>JADJTT010000016.1 GCA_016711045.1 Saprospirales bacterium | reverse complement strand
ATTGACCGGCCCCAGTTGTGGTAAAGGTCTGCGTTTGCGCCGAACACTTATTGCAAACAAACCCAAAAAGCCAATAAATCCAAAGGCATAACCATGCGCATTCCCTATACCACATCATAACCTAAAGTTTTAGGATAAAAAAATAAAATAATAAAGCCCCTCCCCACCCTCGAGCGCACTACATCCGCCCGAAATACAAATAGGGCTTGCAAACTTGTCCTTATTAACAAACTCACAAACCTCGTTTTCTCAATAATTGGGGGTAGGGCCTATCTGATTCGGGAGGCAAAATACGGCAAAATGTGGAGACTCGCAATAGGTGAGAGTGTTTCAGTAGGCAGTCTACAGTAGGCAGTCTACAGTAGGCAGTCCCGATAACTATCGGGATCAGTAGGCAGTAAATTATGTATGGATCATTGCCTGTTCCCCTCCCGCAGCGCCTCCTCCACCAACGCTTTCGTGCAATCGGCCAGAAACAGGGGGATGTTGAGCAGGCCGCCGTCGAATGACAGGTTTTTGAGCGAGTAGCGGATGCGGACGGGAGGCTGGTATTTCTGATGATAGACCTGCAGGCTGCGGCTGCGGACGTTCTCGTCCGATTTCACTTCGATGGGCAGGATGTGCCGGCCGTGTTGCAGGATGAAATCCACCTCGGCCCGTCCGTCAGAGGTCCAGTAGCGGGGGCGTTTCAAATTGGGAGAGCAGGCTTTGGAGGATGTAATTTTCCGTCAGCGCGCCCTTGAATTCTACAAAGAGGCGCACGCCTTCCATGAAGGCCAGCGGGGCGAGCCCGGCCAGGCGGCGCAGGAGGCCGGCGTCGAGGAGGTACAACTTGAAAGCGGAAAGATCGTCATAGGCCGGGAGCGGTATGTGCGGCGCGGTACAGCGGTTGACCCTGACGGCCAGTCCCACCTGGATGAGCCTGCACAGGCCACGGCGTATTTGGGCGCGTTTTCACAAAAATATTTCAGGGCATTCAGCGCATCGTTGCATTCCTGTATCTCGTCCAAAACGATCAGCGTCTTTCCCGTCAAACTTCGTCTAAAGTGCACAACATCACGCTTTAAGTTACAAAAATGTGGAAAAACCCACACTTTTTGAACTTATTCTGTGAAAAAAGGAGAGTCGATTGGTACGAAATGGGTGGAGGGATTGATGGCTGATTTTTTTAGTTGAAAGCTTGAAATGCACTTTCAAAAGTGCAAAAAAAACAATAAATTGCACTTTCATAAGTGCAAAATGGAAGCTTTACTCGCCAAATCCGAAGCGCTAGCGCGCAAAACTCCGATGTCTTTCAGCCGTTACCTGCTGAAAGACATCAACTGGAACAACCGGCTGATCGGCATTAAAGGGGCTCGTGGCACGGGGAAAACAGTCTTGATGCTGCAACGCTTGCGCGCCCTGGGACTGCCTGCGACACAAGCAGCCTATTTCTCCCTCGACGACCTCTTTTTTACCCAAACCCCTTTCTCTCCCCTGCTCGAACAATTCTACCGGGAAGGCGGGAAAGTGGTTTTCCTGGATGAAGTCCATAAATATCCGGGCTGGGCGAGAGAGGTGAAAAACCTCCACGATTTTTATCCCGACCTGCAAATCGTATTCACAGGCTCTTCAATTATTGACCTGGCTAAAGAAGAAGGGGACCTGGAGTCGAAGGGCCCTGCTATACGAATTGCACGGGCTTTCCTTTCGCGAGTACCTGCATGTTTCCGGCATACAACGTTTCGACCCCATCCCTTTTGACGGCCTGCTCCAATATAGCGGGGAAGTGACAGATCTGTTCCCTCCCGACTTCCGCCCCTTGGCCCATTTTTCAGATTACCTGTCCGTTGGCTATTATCCCTTTTTTATGGAAGACCGGGAAGGATTTCATCGTCGCCTCGCACAAATGGTCCGGGTCGTGATCGAGTACGATATGGCTGCCGTGAAAGGTTTCGATCCCAGAAATGCCCGAAAGCTGCTCCAATTGCTTTTTATTCTGTCTTCCAACGTGCCGTTTAAACCGAACCTCACCCAATTGGCCCATAAGGCCGACATTCACCGCAATACCGTTCTCAACTACCTGATCTACCTCGAAAATGCCCGATTGATCCGCATGCTTCATCCCCCCGGGGCCGGATTGTCCATGCTGCAAAAGCCAGAAAAAATCTATCTGCAAAATACCAACCTGGCTTTCGCCCTCGCCCCCACAACTCCCAACAAGGGCAACCTGCGGGAAACTTTTTTCCAAAATCAGCTCCAATGTCAACACGACATTCGGGTACCGGAAAAAGGCGATTTCCTGGTCGACAATCGCTTTACCTTTGAAATTGGAGGAAAACAAAAGACCCACCACCAGATCGCCGACCTCCCCAATAGCTTCGCTGTCCGCGATGATATGGAATATCCTGTGGGAAAGGCCATTCCGCTTTGGTTGTTTGGATTTCTTTATTAAACAGTCTTCAGTGTGCAGTAGGCAGTCTGCAAACTGCCTACTGCACACTGAAGACTGTAGCACCCCCTTGCCTCCCACCCATTTTTTCCGTATCTTCCTGACAAATACTAAAGAGGAAGTAAGCGCAGAAGACGCTTACTTCCTCTATATTACCGGAAAAATGACCGAACAAACCACGACAACCGCACCGGTCTTAAAAAAATACCGCTTTTCGGTGGCCGACTACCACCGCATGGCGGAGCTGCAATTTTTCCCCACAGGGAAACACATCGAATTATTGGATGGAGAAATTGTAGAGATGTCGCCTATCAACCACAAACACGCTTTCATCGTGGACCAGCTCATGCAATGGCTGATCCTGCACCTGCACGAACGTGCCTGGGTCCGGGTGCAAAACCCGGTATCCCTCGATGAATTTTCCGAACCGGAACCCGACCTGACCGTGGCGAAACGCAAACCGGAAACGTTCAAAACCGCCCACCCCCGCCCGGAAGATATCCTCTTCCTCATCGAAGTGGCCGACTCCTCCCTGTCCAAAGACCGGCTGGTCAAACTGCCGCTCTACGCCGCCGCCGGCATCCCCGAAACCTGGATCGTCAACCTCGAAGCCGAATGCGTGGAGGTATATACCGGGCCCTCCACCGAGGGCTATGCCCAGATGCAAACCTTCCGGAAAGGAGCGGAGATCCGGACGGAGTGGGTGGAGGGATTGGTGGTTGATTTTTTTGGGTAAGAAGCGTCCTGTCGCCCATCTGCTGTAGGCCTTAGAAGACATCTGAGAATGAAGAGAGAGGTATCGGTGGAAATTTGCGGAGATACCTGGGTGCTTGATTCGATACAAATCGGCAAAAAGATATGTCAAGTTAGTGGATATTCAAATTTGCACATCCGAAAGTGCAAAAATCACCTAAAAATGCACATCCGAAAGTGCAGTTTACGGCAGAACAATCCTGATAGCTACCGGGATCGCTCGTGAGGGTCTCCGACCCGAAATGTACCGTCTGCAAGTCTCCTGACTTGCGTAAACAAATGAAACAGGCGCCTTAGGCTGAAAAAACAGGTCAAGGCAAGTCAGGAGACTTGCAGACAACGCGTATCGGGTCGGAGACCCTCACGAGCGAACTATATATAATTTGCGATTTACTATCTACTGCTGCACACTGATCCCAATCACTATCGGGGATGCCTGTTTTTTCTTTTCTGGAAAATATGTGGCAATAATGGAGGGAAAAATTATCGGACTAGCAATGCCTCAATCCGAATCACTAAATCTGCTGATTCCTGGATCAACGGAAAAATGTCCTTCTCCGACAAATCTTTGTAATCTCTATAATCTGCATCCTGCCGCAGGTTAAACAACTTATTATAGAGGAGCCCGAAGGACCTTGGCAAGATTGAAGTGCTAATGAGTTCTTTGTTAAATGCCGTTTTCACCCCATTATGTGTAATGGCCTCCACCCCGTTTACCACGAGATAAGCAGATGCCGCATAAAAACAAGCATAGTAAAGGCGATTAGCAGTCGTATTCCAATGACTTTTCTGTGCCAGGAGGTTAGCTTCCTCAATGGATTCATTGGCGCGTTCCAGTCTGTACCTTGCCAGCTCTTCTTTCGAATAACTCATTAAGCAGCTTTTGGGGGAATTACCTCAATACCATCCCTTGCCACATTCTTGAAAAATTCCGACTCTTGATATTCCATCCAAATTTCCTCATTCTCAATAACAGAGGTAATTACCTGTTCGGTATTCAACTCTATATCATACAGGAGCTCTCTGATTTCATCTTGCAATTGCCGGGAAACCTTTTTCTTGGTCAAGATCAAAAAATCCCAGTCAGAATCCGTATGAAAATCACCTCGGGCTCTGGATCCAAACAGGATCACCTTGGCTGCTTCATCAACCTTATCAACAGTATCTTTCACAATTAATGGGATCCCTTCGATCGTCTTTTTTACCATAAACCTCAATTTATCGGTAAGTTAAAGGGAAGTTTCCAAATTTTCAACCCTGCCGAATAAAGCCATAAGGAGGCACACTGCCTACTCCTGCCCCTTCTCCGCATTCAACTCCACCAACACCTGCTCCGTCACATCGAGCGAGTCATTCACCATCAGCACACCGGTACCGGGACCGTAGCTCAGGATGAAATCATACCCATTGGCATCGCGCACGGCTCTGAGCACGTTCTTGAGCCGTGTCTCGAGCTTGCTGTTGAGGGCTTCGGTCTCGGCCATCAGCTCCTTGGTCATTTTCTCCTGGTCTTCCATGAGCTTCTGCTGCTTGCCCATGAGGCGCTGCTCTTCGGCGGCGATCTGGTTGGGGGTCAACAGGCCCTGCTGTATCTTTTGCTGCGCGGTATTAAACTCCTGCTCCAGCGACCGGCCGCGGGTCTTGAGCTTGGTGTCCAGGTCCTGCTCCTTCGCCGCCAACGCTTCCTGCTGCGACTTGAATTCGGTGAATTTTTCCAGCAAGGTATCGGCATTCACATACACGATGTGCATCGGGGCCGCCGCTTCAGTCTGATCCATATCCGCCGGGTCCGCGATCTTCGCAGGCGAAAGTTGTTTCACCAATAAAAAAGCGACCAGGAGGGTCAGGGCGATATTCCAGATTAAAAGGGTGTTGTTTTTCATTGTTTGTCGTGATTTTCGGCAAAAGTAAGGAAAAAGAGTGAAGCGAACCGATAGGCGCCTCTTCACGAATAACTAACCTAAATCTTCCAGGTCTTTAGGATTCCTTTTGGTATGCATTACAGCAAGAATGTTGACAACCTCATTCTCAATTTCATAAATGATGATATGGTTCTTGAAATTGCAACACCTGTAGCCCAATACACTCAATTTTGGATTTCTACAGGGGGCACAAGATTCAGGGTGTTTTTCCAATTTTTTCGCCACATGACCTACCAAATCACCCACATACTTATCTGCTATAGGCTCACTAATTGCTCCTAAATAATCGTGAATTTCAGCCAACATCTCAAGGGCCGAAAAAGTCCAATTAACTAAGGCCTTTGGGTCCACTTCGCAACTTGTTTTTTCACTTCTTCACCACTCAACGTATTTCCTTCTCTGGCTTCTTTCCGGGAAACTTCCAACACCGAAATAAGCGCTTCTGTGGAAATAGGTTCTCCCTCTAACCCAAGTTCTCCTACCGATCCAAAAGAATCGATCACCCCCAGGTTTTTTAGAGACTTTATGATTTGCAAAAAGTCTTTTAAATTGTCAGGCTTGACATTCACGTAATACGTCATTGGATGAGCATTTATATAAAGATACCTATTGTGGAGAGAAACTTCAAAAACGCCAGAATAGTTCAGTCTCAATACTTCAAACACACATTCTTTGCCTCCGTAAAAAACCTGAGCGCTTCCCAGCCGCCTTCACGCCCTACGCCACTGTGCTTGACGCCGCCAAATGGCGTGCGCAGATCGGGCAGCATCCAGCAATTGACCCAGACGATCCCGGCTTGCAAGCGTTCGGCGACGCGCTGGGCACGCTGGAGGTTGCTGGTCCAGACGGTGCTGGCGAGGCCGTATTGCACCCCGTTGGCCAGGGCGATGGCTTCTTCTTCGGTGTCGAAAGGCTGGAGGGTCACCACGGGACCGAAGATCTCTTCCTGGTTGGTGCGGCAGCTGATGGGCAGGCCTTCGATGACGGCGGGACGCAGGAAATAGCCTTCCTCACATTCGCCGCCCACCTGCACTTGCGTGCCGCCGCAGAGGATGGTGCCGCCTTCCACTTCGGCCAGCTTCAGGTAGCCTTGTATTTTTCCAGGTGGGCTTTCGACACCAGGGCCCCGAGATCGCTGACCGGCGAGGTGGGATCGCCCACTTTCAGAAATTGCGTGCGTTTGACAAACTCGTCGCGGAAGCGCTCGTAGATAGTGCGCTCCACATAGATGCGCGAGCCACAGAGGCAGATCTGTCCGTTGTTGGAAAACGACGACCGCAGGGTGTCGACCATCATCTGGTCGAAATCGCAGTCGGCGAAGATGATATTGGGGTTCTTGCCCCCCAGTTCGAGCGATAGTTTCTTGAACACCGGCGCCGCCGTCTCCGCGATCTTGCGGCCGGTAGCGGTACCTCCGGTAAAGGAGATGGCTTTCACCTTCGGGTGCTCCACGATGGCCTGCCCGGTCTTGGGCCCGAGGCCGTGCACGATATTGAGCACGCCGGGAGGCAGTCCGCCCTCCATGCAGGCTTTACTGAGCAAGTAGGCCGTCATGGGCGTCAGCTCGGAGGGCTTGCCCACCACGCAGTTGCCCGACGCCAGCGCCGGCGCGATCTTCCAGGTAAAGAGATACAGCGGCAGGTTCCACGGGCTGATACACCCCACCACCCCCAGCGGTTGCCGCAGGGTGTAGTTGATCGCCTGTCCTTCCATGTGGTGGCTCTCCCCTGCAAAATGCAGGATCGCTGTCGCGAAAAAACGCAAATTCTCATGGGCCCGCGGTATATCCACCGTCGCCGCCATCGACACCGGTTTCCCCGAGTCCGCACTCTCCGCCTTGGCAAACTCCTCGAGGTTCTGCTCGATGATATCCGCCACCCGCATCAATATCCGAAACCGTTTCCGCACCCCACAAGTCGACCATTCGGGAAAGGCTTTTTCCGCCGCTTCCACCGCCTTCTGCACATCCCGCTCATCCGAGTCGGGAATGTAGGAGTAGACCTTGCCGATGGCGGGGTTGGTGTTGTCGAGGTATTCGCCCGAAACTGGAGGAACGAGGGAGCCTCCGATGTAGTTCTTTAGGTATTTGTCTGGAAGCATGAGTTGGGAAGGTTTATGAAGGTTTATGAGGTTTATGGGGTTTATGAGGTTTATAGGGGTTATGGGGTTGTAAAGTTTATGGGTTTATTTTGGAATGCGAGTTTGGGGGAATAAATTGGCCCTTTTCACCTCTAAAATAATGTAAATGGATTGGTTAACGTATTCTTTCGAGAAATTGGAAGCGTGGGTAAAAGCAAAAGAATTTGCAAAAACCATCTATTCTGTCACACACACATTTCCAAAAGACGAGAAATTTGGATTGTCGCAACAACTCAAAAGGGCTTCAGTTTCAATTGCTTCAAATATCGCAGAAGGCAGCGGGCGGAAATCCCCAAAAGACAAAGCCCATTTTTCTGTAATAGCCTTTTCCAGCCTTTTGGAGGTCGTAAACCAGCTAATACTCGCCTATGAATTTGGCTTGATTGACAAAGACACTTATAAAAAATTACGTAAACAAGCACAAGAAACCTCCTATCTAATCAACGCACTCCATAAATCACAAATCTCCTCCCTAAAATAGCCCCATAAACCCTCATAAACCCTATAAACCTCATAAACCTTCATAAACCCCATAAACCCTCATAAACCTCCCTAAACCCTAAAACGTCCCGCTCGCTTCCCGATAAACCACCGCCCCCAACACCTGCCCGACCGCTCTCAACGTCCCCCGGTCGATGATGTCCATGGTGTCGTTGTGGGTATGCCAATGGGCGGGGAAACCGGTCTCGGTGGTGGCCGGCCGGTTGATGATATCGATCATGGGGATGCCGGCGATGGTGTTGACGAAAAAGTGATCGTCGACGAGCTCGGTGGTGGGGATGTCAACGAAGAGGTTGCCGTGGCCCATGCCCTGGGCGAGGCGCCAGACTTTATTCATGACGTCGGGCGCGTAGCTCATGGAGACGCGCTCTTTGGTGAAGCGGGCCCCTGCTGCGCCTACCATATCGAGGAGGATGCCGTAGCGGGGTTTGTAGTTGGCCACGTGTGGGTTTTTGGCCCAGTGCTGTGCGCCGAGGCAGTAGGAACGGTGGTCGCCGCCCGAGTTGCCGTGGTCTTCAGCATCGAAGAAGATGATATCGACACCCAGATCCTTGGCGTCGATGGGATTGGCCTGGAGCATGCGGGCAATTTCGAGCAATACGCCTACCCCGCTACCGCCGTCGTCCGCACCCAAAATGGGCTCGTCGACGCGGTCGGTGTTGATGGGCGAGTCGGCGATGTGGCGGGTATCCCAGTGGGCCGCCAGCACGATGCGCTTCTTCGCATCCGGATTGTAGCGCCCGATAATGTTGGTGGAATTGAGCACCGTGCCCGTATAGGCCGTCGCCTGAAAATCCTGCTCGATGACGTCGAGGCCGTAGCCTTTAAGCTGCCCGACCAGCCACTCTTTCGTGGCAGTATGGCCCGGTGTATTGACCAGGCGGGAGCCGAATTCGACTTGTTTTTTTACATACACATACGCCGAGTCCGCGTTGAATGCCGGTACTTTATACGCCTTTGTGGCCGGCACGTCGACGGGTGTTTCCGGGGTGTCGGGTTTGTCGTTGTTGCAAGCCGAAACCAGGAAGAGGAGGGTGGCGAGGGTGGCGAAGAGGAGTGGGTTTTTTATTGAGCGCATGGGGGTATTAGTTTTTTCCCGATAGCTATCGGGATTAGTTTTCAGTTTTTAATTTTCAGTTTTTTGTCTTTTGTGGTCAACCAGCTAATAACTGAAAATTGAACACTAAAAACTAAAAACTTCAAAAATGCTTCCACCCTTGAGCGGTGATGGGGTGTACATTGCCGCCGGTGGTATGAAGCATAACGCCATCCTGGGCGTCTGTCATCTCTCCGGCGATGTAAATGTCGGACATGAACTTCACTTTTTCGACATCTTTGGGGTCGATCGTGAAGAGGAGTTCGTAATCTTCGCCGCCGCTGAGGGCGCAGGTGATGGGGTCGAGCTTGAAATCGAGCGCCTGCAGCTGGGCTTCGGTATGGATAGGCACGTTGGCTTCTTCGAGGAAAGCGCCCAGTCCGGAGCGTTTGCAAAGGTGCAGGAGATCGGAGGCGAGTCCGTCGGAAATATCGATCATAGCGGTGGGCACGAGCCGGGCGCTGGCAAACTGCTCGATCATATCGCGGCGCGCTTCGGGCTTGAGCTGCCGGCCCACGAGGTAGGCCTTTTCTTCCAGCGCAGGCTGAATGCCGGGATTGTCGAGGTAGAGTTGCTTCTCCCGCTCCAGGATCTGCAGGCCCATGTATGCCGCGCCCAGATCGCCGGTGATGCAGATGATATCGCCTTTTTTGGCGGTATGCCGATAGGTGAGCTTATCGCGCTCCCCCTGCCCGATGGCGGTGATGCTGATCAGGAGGCCGCGGGGAGAAGCAGTGGTATCGCCCCCCACCAGGTCCACCCCGTAATGATCGCAAGCGGCATAGATACCGGCGTAGATCTCCTCGACCGCCTCTACCGAAAACCGGTTCGACAACGCCATCGACACCGTGATCTGTTTCGGAATGGCATTCATTGCGTAGATATCCGATAAATTGACCACCACCGCCTTGTAGCCGAGGTGCTTGAGCGGGTAGTACATCAGGTCGAAATGCACGCCTTCTACCAGCAGGTCTGTGGAAACGACCGTCAGGTGGTCTCCATTATCGATGACGGCGGCATCGTCGCCCACGCCAAAAAGGGTAGAGGGCTGTACGGTTTTCCGGCCTCTCGTTAAGTGATCGATAAGCCCGAATTCACCGATTTCGCTGATTTCGGTACGTTTGGGTTGGTCGTTGGACATGGTTGTTTTTTTCTTGGAGCAAAGGTATGAAAAATGCAGTTTGCAGTTTGCAGTTTGCAGTGGGCAGTAGGCAGTTTGCAGTGGGCAGTCCCGATAACTATCGGGATCAGTGTGCAGTTTGCAGTTTGCAACCTGCACACTGCCTACTGAAGACTGATCCCGATAGTTATCGGGACTGAAGACTGTCATTCACCGATAAAAACGAACCATTCGTAAAAAAAATCCTTGTTCTTAAAGTGAAAATCACATTTTTGCATCACATCAAAATTAACCTGTACTTATGAAAATCAAATCGCTTTTGCTTGCAGTCGGCATTCTGTTGTCGGCAAGTGCCGTTTCGCATGCTCAAACGGCTGATGAAGTTATCGGCAAATACCTCGAAACGATTGGGGGAACCGATGCGTGGACCTCATTCAACTCCATGCGCGTCACGGGTAAGGCTATCCAGATGGGCGTCAACTACCCGTTTACCGTTATTTCCATGCGTCCCAACCTGACAAAAGTGGTGGCGGATGTAATGGGTAAAGAATTTATTGAAGCCTACGACGGCGAATCGGCCTGGGGCCTCAATCCTTTTGCCGGCGGCACTGCTCCGCAGAAGAGTACGGAGGAAGAAAGCAAAGAAGCCGCTATGCAGCATTTCGAGAGCGACTTTATCAACTACCGGGATAAAGGCTACACCGTCGACCTGGAAGGCAAGGAAGAGATCGAAGGCACCGAGTGCTACAAGCTCAAGCTGGTGAAAGAAGAAGGCCGGGAAGAATATCACTTCATCGACGCCGAAAACTATGTGCCCATCATGATGCGCAGCTTCCTCCAGACCGGCCAGATGAAAGGCCAGGCGGTAGAGACCTACTTCAGCGACTACCAGGAAGTGGAAGGCACGGGCGTACTCATCGCCTACACCATGGAGCAGCGCTTCAACGGACAAGTCGCTATGCAGATGGTGACGGAGAAAGTGGAGTTCAATCCGGAAGACCTGACGAAGGAAGCGTTTGCGTTTCCGGAGAAATAAAATACCAGTGGGCAGTGGGCAGTAGGCAGTAGGCAGTGGGCAGTGGGCAGTGGGCAGTGGGCAGTTTTTCTGCAAACTGCACACTGCACCTGCATACTGCCAACTGATCCCGTAGTTATCGCTGCATACTGCAACGCACGCTGTACACAAAATAAAACACAATGAGAACATCCCTACTAACAACCCTCCTCCTCTCCTTCACACTTACCACTTTTGCTCAATCCCCCCTCCAAATCCCGTTCGGGAGCTTGCGGGCGCGTAGTATCGGGCCGGCGGTGATGAGCGGACGGGTCACTTCCATCACGGGGGTCAATAGCGATCACCGTGTTTTTTATATCGGCGCGGCGAACGGAGGCGTTTGGAAAACAAATAACGGTGGCGCCACTTTCCAGCCCATGTTCGACGACCATCCGCAATCGATCGGCCATATCGCCATCGATCAGGCACATCCGGATACGATCTGGGTGGGCACGGGCGAACCCTGGGTGCGCAATAGCACTTCGGTAGGCACCGGCCTCTACCGCACCACCAACGGCGGCAAGACCTGGAGCGTGGTTGGACTGGAAAATTCCGAACGCATTTCCAATATCATTCTCGACCCCAACGACCCGGCAACGGTGTATGTGGCAGTGCAGGGACATCTGTGGGACGCCAATGAAGACCGGGGGCTCTACAAGACCACCGACTTCGGGCAGACCTGGGCCCGCATCCTCTACGTCGACGCCAATACGGGCTGTGCAGATATCAGCATGGATCCCACCAACCCCAACGTGCTCTACGCCGCGATGTGGGACCACCGCCGGTCGCCGGATTTCTTCCAGTCGGGCGGCCCCGGCAGCGGGTTGTATAAAACCACCGATGGCGGAAAGACCTGGAATCGTCTTACCAAAGACCTGCCCGAAGGGCAACTGGGGCGTATGGCCGTAGCCGTAGCGCCTTCCGATCCCAATGTGGTTTATCTCACGGTAGAATCGGAAAAGAAAGAAGGCAAGGGCCTCTACCGCTCGGACGATGCCGGCCAATCCTGGAAAATTATGAGCACCGACTTCAACATCACCGTGCGGCCTTTCTATTTCGCACGCCTGGTAGTCGATCCCAACGATCCTCAAAAGATCTACAAGTGCGGCCTCAACCTCACCGTCAGCGAAGACGGAGGCAAGACTTTCCGCACCGTGGGCAGCGGGGTGCACTCCGATGTCCATGCCGTGTGGGTAGCTCCCATGGACTCCAAGTTTGTGGTCACCGGCACCGACGGCGGCGCGTATCGCTCACTCGACGGAGGTACGGTGTTTGAAATGTTTATGGACCTGCCTATTTCGCAGTTCTACCACGTCAGCGTCGACAACGCCAAACCGTACAACGTGTATGGCGGTTTGCAGGACAACGGCTCCTGGTACGGCCCCTCCGCCAGTCCCGGCGGCGTGGAAAATAGCGACTGGAACTTGTCCAACTGGGGCGATGGCTTTTATTCCTTTCCCCACCCCACCGATCCCGACATCATCTACTCCGAATCGCAGGGTGGCAACCTGGTGCGCCACAACCGCCGCGACGGCCAGACGAAAGATATCAAACCCATTCCCGAAGAAGGAGAACCCGAATACCGGTTTAACTGGAACAGCCCCATTCACCTCAGTCCCAACAACCCCGAGCGGATGTACTACGGCAGCCAGTTCCTGTTCATGACCGAAGACCGGGGCAATTCCTGGTCGCGCCTCGGCCCCGACCTCACCACCAACGACCCCAACCGACAACGTCAGAAGAAATCGGGCGGTTTCACGATCGACAATTCGGCTGCCGAAAACAACACCACGATCTACGCCATCGGCGAGTCGCCCCGCGACGAGAAAGTCATCTGGGCCGGTACCGACGACGGTAATCTGCAAGTGACTACCGACGGCGGCAAAACCTGGACCAACGTAGCGCCCAACATCGCCGGCCTGCCGCCCTTCATCTGGTGCAGCTCGGTAGAGCCCAGTCACTACGACCGCAACACCTGCTACGTGACCTTCGATGGCCACCGCCACGGGGACAAGGCGGCTTACGTGTTCAAAACCACCGACCTGGGCAAGACCTGGACCAGCCTCGTCACCCCCGACATCGAGGGGTATGCGCATATCGTGCGCGAAGACCTCAAGGCCTCCAACCTGCTCTTTCTCGGCACCGAATTTGGCCTGTACATCTCGCTCGACATGGGACTCAGCTGGAAGCGCTTTGAAAACAACCTGCCCAAAACGGCCGTCATGGGCCTGGCGGTCCACCCGCGCGACAACGCGCTCGTCATCGCTACCCACGGTCGCGGCATATACATCCTCGACGACCTGACGGCTATCCGCCAGATCACGCCGGAGGTCGTAGCCAGCGATTTTCACTTTTTCGAGACCGGTCCCACGTTCCTGCGCCTGGCGCAAAACGGGCGTCCGTTTGGGGGCGCGGGCAATTTCTCCGGAGAAAATCCGGACGAATCGGCTTCCATCACGTACTATTTGCGGAAACGCCATACCATCGGCAAGATGAGCATGGCCGTCTATGGGCCCGACGGCGCACTGATCAATGAGCTACCCGGCGGCAAGAGCGCGGGTATCAATATCGTGAGCCTGCCGACGCGGCTGCCCATGCCCAAGGCTGCGCCGACCAACAACCGGAGTGCGCTGTTTGGGTCGGCTTTCCCGCCTACCTTACCCGAAGGGAAATACAAAGTGGTGATCAACAAAGGAAAGGAAGAATACACCTCCACCTTCGACCTCATTTTTGATCCCGAGGCGGACGCCACCTACCCCCCTGCCGATCGCAAGCTGGCGTACCAAACCCAGATGCGGCTCTACAACCTGACCAACCAGTGCGGCTATATCTATTTCATGCTCGAAGCCATGCATACCCAGGCCTCCGAACTTCAGGGGAAGGTGACCAAGAAAAAGCTGGCCACCCAATTGGCCGAATTTGCTACGCAGGCAGAGGCGCTGAAAAACTCCCTCGTCTCCCTCGAAGGCGACTTCTATATTGATGAAGGCGCCAATATCCGGGAGGATATCTCCACGCTCTACCTCGGCATCAGCCAGTTCCCCGGCAAGCCTTCCGACCGGCAAATCTCGAAAACCACCCAGCTCGAACAAAAAATGGGCGACGTACAACGCCAATTCGATGCGTTTAAAACCCGCATGGACGCGTTGAATGTGGAGTTGGAGAAAGAAGGAATGGAAGGGATGAAGGTGAAGACGTTGGTGGAATACCTGGAGTAGAGTTTTCAGTTTTTAATTTTCAATTTTCAGTTAGTACACACGGTACTAACTGAAAATTGAAAATTAAAAACTAAAAACTCTTCCAAAGCGCCTCTTCCGGCACGGGGGCTACAATCTCCACCCGTTCGCGGGTCACGGGGTGTTCGAAGGAGAGCTTCCAGGCATGGAGGTGGATGGAGCGGTCGCGGTTGGCGCGTTTAAAACCATATTTATTATCCCCTTTGATCGGGCAGCCGATAGCGGCCAACTGGGCGCGGATCTGGTGGTGGCGGCCCGTATGCAGGTCAATTTCCAATAGAAAATAATTATCACTGGCGCTGATCTGGCGGTAGGAAAGCTCGGCATAATCGCTGCCGGGCACTTCGTTAACATGCGCAATAGTGCGGTTCTGGTGCGCGTTCTTTTCCAAATAGTGTATAAGCGTACCCTCCGGTTTGGGCGGTTCCTTGCCCACGACGGCCAGGTAGGTCTTCTGCACTTTGCGTTGTTTGAACTGCTCATTGATATCGACCAGGGCCGAATGCGTGCGGGCAAAGAGCACGACGCCACTAGCCGGGCGGTCGAGCCGGTGCACGAGGTTGACTTCGCCTTTGCAGTAGATCTCCGCCAGCGAAGCCAGCGATTTATCGCCTGTCTTATCTTCCTGTGTCGGCAGGCCCGGGGGTTTGTTGAACGCGATCAACTGGTTATTTTTGTACAAAACCAGGTCGCCGATTCGAAAGGAAAATGCTTCTTCCATTCGTCACTTTCTTCGTAGCCAATAAATTCACCCTCTTCCTGGCTGAAGCGCGACCCCTTCTTTTCGATCCGGTCCGGGTCGTCGCGCCGGGGCAGGTCTTTGGGCGGGTCGAGCAGGGGTTGAATGAAATACCGGTAGCCGAAGTAGGCGAGTAGGCCGTAGATGAGTAGTTTGAACATGACTGTCGGGAATAGTTGAAAAAATAAAGGTAAGGAAAAAGGGTTTATGAAGTTTATAAGGTTTATGAGCATCCTCCCTTTATAAACCTTATAAACCTCATAAACCTCATAAACCTTATAAACCTTATAAACCTTATAAACCTCATAACCCTAATAAACTATAATTAGTACCTTTGCAAATCTTGTAAAAACACTACTTGGAAATCCATGACTTATAAACGTTTAAGTAACATCTCCGGTTGGCTGGTATTTGCAATTGCGGCCATTGTATACTTTTTTTCCGCCGAGCGCACAGGAAGTCTGTGGGATTGCGGTGAATTTATCACAGGCGCCTACAAGCTGCAAGTGGTGCACCCTCCGGGAGCGCCGTTTTTCCTGCTGTTTGGCCGGATGTTCACCTATGCGGCGGAATTGTTATCCGATAATCCGGAAGATATCGCTTTTTCCGTCAACCTCATGTCGGGGATACTGACGGCATTCGGCGCTATGTTTATCGCCTGGGTGACGATCATGCTGGGCAAGCTGGCGTTGGTAGGCCGGGAAGAAGAACCCAGTGAAGGCGAATCGCTGGCCCTGGCCGGCGCCGGGTTGGCAGCCGGATTGGCTATGGCCTTTACCACCTCTGTCTGGTTCTCCGCAGTAGAGGGCGAAGTGTATGCCATGTCGACATTCTTCACCGCGATGACCCTCTGGGCGGCGATCAAGTGGTATATGCTGCCCGACGAGCACATCCACGACCGTTGGCTGATCTTTGCCTTGTATTCAGCGGGCCTGTCCATCGGTGTGCACCTGCTCACCATTCTGACGTTTCCGGCCCTGGCCATGTTCTACTATTTCAAGCGGTATAAGAAACAAACCGTGCTGGGCATGTTCATCGCTGCGGCGATCGGGGTGGCCATCATCATGGGTATTCAGGTATTCATCATCATCGGCATACCCAAGCTCTGGGCTTCCATGGAGCTATTTTCCGTCAACAGTTTGGGGCTGCCGGTACACTCGGGACTGGTCTTCACCCTCCTGATCGTAGCTGGCATCTTTACGACGGGTATCTACCTGTCGCATCAGCAAAATAACGGCATGCTCCAGGTCATTACCGTGGGCGCCATGATGGTGACGATCGGTTTTTCCATCATCGGGATGGTCGTCATCCGGGCCAATGCTAACCCGCCCATCAATATGAATGCGCCGACGGATGCCATGCGCCTTCTGCCCTACCTCAACCGGGAGCAGTACGGCGAACGGCCTCTGCTCTACGGGCCCTGGTACGGCGCCCAGCCTTACGATTCGGAAGTGAAGGATCGCTACGGCCTGGTAGGCGACCGCTATGAGGTCGTGGACCAAAAAGTATCGTACAAATACCGCCCTAATGACATGATGCTTTTCCCGCGCATGGGCGACGCCAGCATGCAACGCGACGCCGTCTATGAAGCGTGGCGGGGCGGAAAGACCGGCAAACCCAATCAGTTGGAAAATATCGCCTTCCTGTTTCGCTATCAGCTTGGGTGGATGTATTCGCGTTATTTTATGTGGAACTTCTCCGGCCGCCAAAACGGCGAACAGGGTTACTTTTCCTGGGACCCCAAGAGCGGCAACTGGATTTCGGGCATCAAGCCGCTCGACGAGGCGCGCCTCTACAACGAGGATGTCATGCCCGAAAATATGCGCAACGATCAGGGCCGCAACAAGTATTTCATGCTGCCTTTCCTGTTCGGTCTCCTCGGCTTGTTCTTCCATTTCGGCAGGCGAAGGGACGACGGACTAGCGCTCATGGCCCTCTTTATCATCACAGGTATCGGGATCATTATCTATTCCAACCAGCCGCCCAATGAGCCGCGCGAACGCGACTACGTATTGGCCGGCTCCTTCTTTACCTATTGCATCTGGATCGGGATGGGTGTACTGGCCATATTCCAGGCGATGCGCGAACGGACCAAGTTGAGCGGTATCCCGGCGGCAGCCCTTGCCTCCCTGCTGGTATTGACCGCCCCCGTGCTGATGGGCACCCAAAATTTCGACGACCACAGTCGCCAGCACCATAAAGCCTCCCGCGACTATGCGGCCAACTTCCTCGAATCGTGCGAACCCAACGCGATCATTTTCACCTATGGCGACAACGACACCTACCCGCTTTGGTACGCCCAGGAGGTGGAAAACATCCGCACCGATGTGCGCGTGGTCAACCTCAGCCTCATCGCGGTCGATTGGTATATCGAGCAGCTGCGCCGCAAAGTCGGCAAATCGGAGCCACTCAAACTGACGATCACGCCGGAGGCCTACCGTGGCAGCAACCGCAACAGCACGCCCTACTACAATCCGCGCCAGACCAAGGATTACAATCCGAACCTGGATCCGGAGATCAGCGCGATCGAATTGCTGAAGTTCATCGGCACCGACCAGGTGAAAAATACGACCAACTCGCGACAGGCGCGCACGTACATGCCCACGCGCAAGTTCTACATACCGATCGATCTGAATAAAGCCCAACAAATGGGCATCACCACTGCCGATGATTCGACCCAGACAGTGGTCGACCGCATTCCGATCACGCTCAGTCCCAACAAGAACTTCCTGATCAAGGATGAGCTGGCGGTGCTCGACGTCATCGCCTCCAACATCAACGAACGGCCCGTTTATTTCTCGGTGACCTGCCGGTCGGAGAAGTTCTTTGGTCTGCAAGAGTATATGCAGCTCGAAGGGTTGGGCTTGCGCATCGTGCCCGTACGCACCCCCGCCAATCTCGACCGCCGGATCTTCGGCGATGTCTACGGGGCAGGTCGGATTGCAGAAGACTTCGTCTACAAAAATGTCATGGAGAAATTCCGCTGGGGCAACTTCGACAAGATGCGGCTCTTTGTAGACCGCAGCTATGCGCCCAGCGTGCAGAGTTTCCACCTCGTGATGCTGCGCACCGCCGAGAAAATGCTCGACAAGGGCGACGATACCCGGGCTGTAAACCTGGTATTGAAGTACCTGGAAGCATTTCCGAATATGAACTTCACCTACGATTTCAAGACCATGCGTTTCCTAGATATCCTGGTAGAAGCCGGCGCCTATGAGCAGGCCAAACCGCATCTCGAAATCCTGGCCAAAGAAACGTTCGACTACCTCCTGTTCTGCGAATCGCTTTCCGCGGACGACCTGGAAAACGGCTTCAAACAGGAATACCTCATGTCCCTGCGCACCAAGGACCAGCTGATCTCCGCGGTCACCAAAGCCGGGGATACGGAGTTTAAGCAACAACTGGAGGAGCAGTTTAAGCCATTCCAGTTGGAGCCGCAGGCGCCGCAGGGGCTACCGAATTGATTTAGTTTATAAGGTTTGTGAGGTTTATGAGGTTTATAAACTTCATAAACCTCATAAACCTGATAAACCTCATAAACCCTCCCAAAATGACATCAAAAACCATAGCCATCGGCTGCGACCATGCAGGTTTCGACTTCAAGGATGCCATCATTGCGTTGTTGAAAGAAGAAGGGTATGAAGTCCGCGATTTTGGTACTAATTCGGCGGACAGTGTCGACTATCCCGATTTTGTGCACCCGGTCGCCGACTTGGTTGAGCAAGGTAAGGCGCAGTTGGGCATTGTCATCTGTGGCAGCGGCAATGGAGTAGCTATGACCGCCAACAAACACCAGGGCATCCGCGCCGCACTCTGCTGGACTGAAGAGCTGGCCGCCCTGGCCCGGCAACACAACAACGCCAACGTACTCGCCCTCCCGGCCCGGTTTATCTCCCTCGAGCTCGCGCTCGCCATCACCCGTACCTTCATTCACACAGATTTTGAAGGGGGAAGGCATGAACGACGGGTGGAGAAGATTGCTTGTAATTAATAGTTTATAAGGTTTAGGAGGTTTAAAAAGTTTAGAACTAAACCTCCTAAACCTTATAAACCTCATAAACGAATACACAAATGCGCCGCATCACCACTATCCTCCTTATTTCCTTCACCCTGTTTGCCCCGCAGGCACTTTCGGCCCAGGGTTCTTTCTCCCAGGCTCATGCCGAAGAGTTGGGCGCTACCATTCAGGCAGCAGACATGAAGCACCATTTGGATATTCTCGCTTCCGACGCATTTGAGGGGCGTGAAACAGGTGAAGAAGGACAGCGCAAGGCTGCTGCCTATATTTCCAGTTATTTTTACTCGCTGGGGCTGCCGCCGATCGGGGATAACAACTCCTACTACCAGCAGATCGCCTATACGGCCGAAAACTGGAACCAGGTGGCACTGAGCGTGAATAAATCCGAGTTCCGCCATTTGTGGGACTATGTGGCGTTTCCAGCCACCAATTCGGATAAGGGGACACAGGAGTTCAAGGAAGTGGTCTTTCTCGGGTATGGGATCGATGATACCCGGTACAGCGATTATCAGGGCGTGGATGTAAAGGGGAAGGTCGTGATGGTCTACCTGGGCGAACCCCTGAAAGCGGACAGCACCTCCTGGATCACCGGCACCCGGCAGCTGACGGAGTGGTCGACCAACTGGCGGCTGAAGCTGAAAACAGCCCGCAAATGGGGCGCGGCCGGTATCCTGCTCATCGACTGGCAGATCCAAAAGACCATCGCCGACCAACGCCGCCTGCTGCTGAGCCCCGGCTTCCGCATCGGACGGGGAGAAGAGCCCGAAAAAAACTACGCCAACAATGTCTTTATCTCGCCTGCTATCGCCCAGGAGATCATGGGCAAGAAATATAAAAAAGTCATTAAAGCCCGCGACCGTATCCTGGAGACCGGCGCTTCGCAATCGATCGTACTGAAATGCGACCTGGTATTGACCCAGGAAAAGCGCATGCGCCAGATTATCGGCGAAAACGTGCTGGGGTATATAGAGGGCACCGACCCCAAACTCAAGGACGAACTCGTGGTGGTGACCGCGCACTACGACCACCTGGGCAAAAAGAAGGACATCATCTACAACGGCGCCGACGACAATGCCTCCGGCACCTCCACAGTGCTCGAAATAGCCCAGGCGCTGGTCAAGGCCAAAGAAGAAGGATATGGCCCGCGGCGTAGCGTGCTCTGTATGCTCGTGTCCGGAGAAGAGAAAGGGCTGCTCGGCTCTAAATACTACGTGGAAAATCCCGTTTTTCCCCTCAAAAATACGATCGCAGACATCAATATCGACATGGTGGGGCGCACCGATGAAAAACACGCCGACAACCCCAACTACATCTATGTCATCGGCTCCGACCGCCTGAGCGACGACCTGCACGCGATCAATGAGGAGATGAACAGCCGGTATACCAACCTCGAACTCGATTACACCTACAACGCCGAAGACGATCCCAACCGCTATTATTATCGCTCCGACCACTACAACTTCGCCGAGCAGGGTATTCCGTCTATTTTTTACTTCAGCGGCATCCACGAAGACTACCACCAACCCACCGACGATGCCGACAAGATCCTTTTCGATAAAATGGAGCATATCGGCAAGCTCATATTCCAGGTCACCTGGGAATTGGCAAACCGGGATGAACGGATAAGATTAAAGTAAGTGGTGCGACCCTAAAACCTAAATCAACACAGAATGAAAAAGGACATCTATCCCCCCGTCTGGATGTTAGTGGTCATATTGCCTTTTCTCAGTTTTCAGGCTCCTGTGAAAATGGAGCGCCCCTGGAAAGTGCAGAATTACCTGACCAAGTACCGGTACCTTGCGGTCGAGCTCAATCAAAAGGAAGGCATTCCCATCCCCATCATTTTCGCGGTAGCGGGACTGGAGAGCGATTGGGGCACTAGCGAGTTGGCCGTAAAGAGCAATAACCACTTTGGCATCAAGGCAACGGATTGGGCTGGCTCCAGCCATTGCAAATACACGTATGAATACCTGAATGGCGACTGGCTCCAACTGATGGATTGCTTCCGGAAATACACCTTCATCAAGGACAGCTATGTCGACTTCGGAACCTTCCTGCGCACCCGTTCCAATTATGATTTCCTGTTTCGGATCCCACAAGACAATCTGGAGGCCTGGGCCTATGGATTGTGGTACTGCAATTATGCCACCGACCCCGAATACTCCGAAAAATTGTTGGAGTTGATTGAAAAGTATCAGTTGGATACGGTGGCCAAGCAGTGATTTTAATCACCTGCAATTACTGACAATCATCATAGAACTGTTCGGGGAAGCGGGTTAATATCGCAACATAGAAATTCTATTGCCTATGTTGTTCCTGATTGACTGGTTCCAGGCCAATGTACTTATGGGCCTAACTGTTTTGGTTTTGATCGGTATTCCGGCGGTTATTTTGGCCATTGTGTTTACTAAAAAAAACAAAAATGACAACCCGCTCCCCTAAGCTATCCCGATAAACCATCAAGGATAGTTCATGGGATTGATTAATGACATCCTGCCTGTCCTGGCAGGGTGTTTTTTTTCCGGAGAATTCACAAATGGTAACCGGCCGACAAAGGTTTTACGGGCTGCCCCTTGCGCCTTAATCGGGTTTTGTACAGATTGCGTGTTCAGAAACCGATTTGAAATGAAACAACTGTCCAGCCTGGCAAAAGCATTTTCCCGTCAAGGTTCCATTTACGAAACGGATCTTTCCGAAATCATTCCCACGTCACTAGCGGGCGATGGCGCTGTCCTCCTCATCGGGGAGGCGCCCTACAAACCTGTGGTCCTGTTGGGAAAAGGGTCGCCGAAATCGGTCGAATGGTATACCTCCTATGAGTTCCCGCATTCTCCGGGTTGTCTGACTTCTACTTTTTGTCAATTCCTGAACCTGCCGGATGCCGGAGATCTGGCACACCTGGCCACCTACGGCAATCCGGAGAGCGCCACTTTTTTCCATTTCTACGAACTGATCCAGGAGCGGTTGGTGCACATGGCCCCGGATGGCGGAATGAGCTTGGATGGACGCTATTTCCGGCGAAATAAAGACCTGATCCTGCCCCATGAGAAAGAGTGGAAAATACTTTTTGGCCTGACAACGCCGAAGCGGCCCGAAAACCTGTCACAAGACCATTTAGACCTGGCTCTCGCGGCTCAACGGGTGGTAGAAGACCTGGTCTTTGCCCTGGCTGCCCGCGTAAGGCATCTATCCGGCATGAAGGAATTGTATTTATCCGGACGCCACGCATTGACGCCGGCCATAGTGGGCATGCTCGCCCGGACCGGCCTGTTCGACCAGATTCATTTCGGAAAAGGGATGGACCGCCCCGAGCCTGCCAGGGCAGAAGAAGAAGCCGTGATCGCAGATATGGCCAAACACCTCGCCGAAGGATACGTGCTGTGCTGGTGTAAAAATATTCGCGAGCGCTTCCTATTGGCCGACCCCCGCCGGAAAGACGTCAAAAATCGCGTCAATCAGCTCCACCGGGGGAGCCTGGATTTTCCGTTGGATACCCTGGCGCTGGCTCCCGAAGCGTCGGCTTACCTGGAAATGAAGGCATCCCCCCAGGCCAGGCACCTCTCGCTCCAGTTGCTCGAATCCTACCGGCACCCGGTTCCGCCGCGGTACTTTGGCTGGCCATGGGTGGAAAAGAGCCGGGCGGAAAAGTCCCATTTTCCCGCAATCACCCATGCCGATTTCTCTGTCCAAACTCACTTCCCCTCCGTTGATTCATTTCCCGGGAAATTGCTGCACGCCTTCCACCGGTTGAGCGGTTGTCCGCTGCTGGGCTATGGCCCGGTAGACAGGCATAGGAAGCAACGACCGGGAGACCCTAAAGAGCTCGTAGGTGATGGAGTAGTTGACTTTATTATTACCCGATGATCTGAATACTCCCCCTAATCCAACTAAAAACTAATCCCGATAGCTATCGGGAAAACACTACTACCTCAACACCTTCACCGCTACCCTCGACGGCCTTTCCGCATCAAAATACACCCGGTGCGTCGCTTTCTGAAAGTCTTCCGGCCCGCAATGGTAGATATCGACAAACTTTTGAGGATTGCGGTCCACGAGCGGGAACCACGAATTTTGCACCTGGATCATGATACGGTGGCCTTTCTGGAACGTGTGCCCCACATCTGGCAGCGTGTAGGTGACCCGGGTGACTTCTCCCGGCGTGAAAGGTTCGGGCTTTTCAAAACTGTTGCGGTAGCGGCCGCGCATGACCTCCCCGCGCACGAGCATTTGGTAGCCGGCCATGGGCACGCCCTTCTCGTTTTCGGGATACGCCTGGAGGGTATCCGGAAATACGTCGATCAGTTTGACGACGTAGTCGGCATCGGTGCCGGTGGTGCTCACCCACAGGTCGGCGGTAAGCGGGCCTGTGAGGGTGATATCTTCTTCCAATATACCGGTTTGGAAAACCAGCACATCGGGTCGTCGGGCGGCAAAGCGCTGGTCGTCGGTCATGTATTCTCGGGTGCGGTGCAGGTGCACGTCTTCGGTGTAGGGCACCGGCTTCATCGGGTCGGACATATACTCTTCGAAACTGGCGTTAGTGCCGGTGGGCGCCTCGAATGACAGTCCGCCGGCCGGGTGGAAATAAAGGCTTTTATCGACCGCGTTTTTCGGCGGCCAGGCATCGAAACCTTGCCATTTATTGGCGCCGGTGAGGAAGATCGTAGCCTCCGGAATATCCATCGTGCCTTCGTCTTTGAGGTAGAAATCAAAAAACTGGCGCTCGAGTTTCTTGAAATCGTCGCCCGTATTCCAGCCGTAGTAGATATTGCCGAGGTGGTTGGCCGGCTCCCGTTCCCATTGCCCGTGCGACCACGGACCGAGGATCACGCGGTTGGAGATCGAGTCCGGATTTTGGGTCTCGATGGCTTCATAGACGTGCTGGGCGCCGAAACAATCTTCCGCATCAAAAAAACCTCCCACCGTAAGCACGGCAGGTTTGACATTTTTCAAATGCGGCCGCGGGTTGCGGGCCTGCCAGAAATCGTCGTAGTTGGGATGCCTCATCGCATCGTTCCAGAATTTGATAGAATCGCCGAAATAACGTTCCGTGATATTGCGCACGGGACCCATATCGAGAAAAAACTGGTAGTTGTCCTGATTGGGCCAGGGGAACCCCCATTTCGCGCTCCGGGTCGGTGCAGGCCGCGGCAGGCCGAAGCCCGAGAAAAAAGATACGGCGTCCATCATGAAGAAAGCGCCATTGTGGTGAAAATCGTCGCCAATATACCAATCGGTCACCGGCGCTTGTGGCGACACGGCTTTGAGAGCCGGGTGGGCATCGAGGAGCGACATCGTGGCGTAAAATCCCGGGTACGAGATGCCGAAGATCCCAACCCGGCCGTTGTTGTGGGGCACATTTTTGACCAGCCAGTCGATGGCATCGTAGGTATCGCTACTTTCGTCGACATCGCTCTTTGTCTTTTTTTCCGGAATATACGGGCGCACGTCTTCAAACGTGCCTTCGCTTTGCATGCGGCCACGTACATCCTGCAAAACGATGATATAGCCGGCCTCGATGAGGTGGGTGAGGGTCTTCAGTATGCGTACATTGATACCTTCCGCACTCGGCTCCGAGTTGTAGGGCGTGCGGATCATCAGGATGGGGTATTTTTTGGAAAGGTCTTTAGGCAGGTAGTAGGAGGTAAACAGCTTTGTCCCGTCCCGCATGGGGATCATCACTTCCGTTTTGGTAAGGCGTTCTGTAAGCCAATCGGCGCTGCCCTTCGGTGCGTCGATCTTTTTCCGTTGAAAGGTCAGCGGGTAATCCTCCCCGCTCATCGTCATAACCCCGTTGATAAAGGAAGACGATAGATCAAGGCGCCCTGTATAACTGGCTTCATGCGCTTTTACACGCAGGGAAAGTTGTCTGTCGAAGAGTCCCAGTTCGTCAACCTGGACATCAAATATGCCTTTATCGGGGCTGTCGATACCGGCGGTGTAGACGCCTCCTTCGTCCATCACATGGAGCACGACCCGGGTGGGGCCGTCGGGCAGGTTCAGAAGTCCGTACCAATTGCCGATCAGGGTTTGGGAAGAGAGTGAGGAGCCCCCGGTAAAGAGGAAAAAAAAGAAAAGACCAATGGGTGCAAGGTTTCTCATGGGTTAAAATTTGGAAAATAAGACACGAAAGATAACTACTTTTCACCGGTCGGAAATTCTTTCTCGCAGAAATGTAGTCCAGTTTCCAAAACTGGATTACATTGGGCATCAAACAGATGAGCATATGAAAATCCATGTCACCCTCTTATGTGCCGGTTTTATCCTTACAGCTATGGGCTGTGCCAAGGATAATTCTGCCAACGACCTGAACCTGCAACTTCTCGATGCGCTGGATGCCGCTTCGGGAGGAAAAGGTTCGGCTTATTACATTCTTCCCGCATCCGACCGGTTGGAGCAGATACCGCAAGACCCCAACAATCCCCTCAGTACGTACAAGGTAAAGCTGGGACAACTGCTCTACCACGAGACGGCATTGGGATTGGCGCCCATGCATGCCGAGAACATGGAGGCCTATTCCTGTGCCAGCTGTCATTTTGCCGCTGCCGGCTTCCAGGCAGGCCGCCACCAGGGCATTTCCGACGGGGGCGTCGGCTTTTTCAACCGGACAAAAAACGGCGACTACACAGCGACCGAAGTCGATGTGCAGCCTATCCGGACGCCTTCGGTATTGAATACGGCCTACCAGCAGGTCATGCTGTGGAACGGGCAGTTCGGGGCGGTGGGCCTCAATGCCGGCACTCAGGATTCCTGGACGGCAGGCACGCCCAAGGAAACCAACAACCTGGGGTATGAAGGGTTGGAAACCCAGGCCATCGCAGGGCTCAACGTGCATCGGATGATGATTGAGAAGCCCTTTATCACGACCAGCTCCTACGGGGTGCTTTTCGATGCCGCCTTTCCGGATGTGCCCGTATCCGAGCGTTATACACGCCAGACAGCGGGGCTGGCCATCGGTGCTTTCGAGCGTACCGTGCTGGCCAATAAAGCGCCTTTTCAGGACTGGCTTCGGGGGAAATATACGGCTATGACGGAGGAGGAAAAACGCGGCGCTCTGCTCTTTTTCGGCAAAGCCGAATGCGCGAGTTGCCACAACGGTCCGTCGCTGGCCAACATGGAGTTTGACGCGATCGGGATGGAAGATCTGTATCTATGCCCCGAGCCCACGTTCAAGTCCGATGAAAACAGTGTGGAGAACAAGGGACGCGGAGGCTTCACCAACAATCCGGCCGACAACTATAAGTTCAAAGTACCCCAGCTCTATAACCTGGCCGATTCGCCCTTCTATGGGCACGGCGCCAGCTTTCGCAGCATCCGCGCCGTCGTGGAATACCTGAACGCAGGCGTATCGGAAAACCCGGCCGTGCCTTCATCCCAGTTGGCATCCGGCTTCAAGCCTCTCGGGCTGAGCAGCAAGGAGGTCAGCGACATCACTGCCTTTTTGGAACACGCCCTGTACGATCCGGACCTCATGCGTTATCAGCCCACATTCATCGTGTCGGGAAATTGCTTTCCCAACAACGATCCGCAGTCGAGGGCGGATTTAGGGTGTGATTGAGAGGGTATGCTATGGTAAATTTTCCTATTTTTAAGCGCCTTAAAAAATTACCATGGCAGATTTGAAAACGCTCATCAACGACATCCGGGATGCCGAGGAAAACGGTCCTCTTTTTGAAAACGAAATTCTGACCGGCTACTCAGGCAAAAAACTTTTCGGAACATTGCAACGATTGGGCAGGCACCTCGTGACCCCTGATCAGTGCTACCTCGAAGTTGGGGTATATCAGGGACTGACCCTTTTGTCGGTAGCGAAGGCCCTGGAGGTCGGAACTGCCTACGGCATTGACAACTTTGCCTTTTTCGATCCGGATCACAAAAACTTGACGATCGTAAATAACCGGATGGAAAAACTAGGCATCTCCAATGCCGGGTTGATCAACCAGGACTACGAAGATGCGCTGGAAAACCTGGACACCCACCTGAATGGTAAAAAAGTAGGGCTCTACTTTGTAGATGGGCCACATGATTACCGCAGCCAACTGATGTGCCTGCTGCTGATTCAGCCCTATCTGGCAGACAATTGTGTGATCGTGGTCGATGACTGCGACTACCAGCATGTCCGGCAGGCCAATCGCGACTTTTTGCAAACCTACCCCGAATTCAAACTCTTGTTTGAGTCCTATTCCCCCGCCCATCCTTACAATCTCAAAGGCGAAACATTAGAAGAAGCCCGCAACGGATGGTGGAATGGGGTGAATATCATGGTGCGGGACACCAAAAACGAACTGGAGCGGAGTTTCCCTCCCACAGAACGCAGCCGGGCCCTGTTTGAAAACGACCATTTGGTGCACGCCGCACAATTTCCCACCGAAGCGCCTGAAGCACTTCGACTTTTGCGCTCCTTAAAAACGTTCCAACTGCACAAGACTCTCATCTTCCTGATAAAAGCCTTATTTAGCAGGCCTGGGGTTCGCGGCCGGTTCCGGTCCATGAATACGTTTAGTGAGAAACTACCCAAAAGCCGGTACGCTATGGTGAAATAGTTTTTGTCAACGCCCCCCTTAAACCCGCGACATGAAAATATATTCCCTCTTTTTCTTGTTGCCTCTGCTGTTTCTGTTCAATGCACGGGAGCAACCAGATGCTGATTTTTGTGCATCGAACTATTTTCGGGAAGCTTTTTTTCAGGAAAATCCGGGGCTGCGCGATGTTTTTGAGTTGACAGAAAAGGCGTATGCCGAATACCTTTCAAAAGGAATACCCACACGTGGGCAACAACTTCCTTTCGTCCTCCCCGTTGTCGTGCACATCATCCACGATAACGGAGCCGAAAACATCTCCGACGCCCTGGTACTTCAGGGAATACAACATCTCAACGAGGCATTTGCCAATACCGGATACTACGACCAGGCCACCGGCGTCAATACCCAGATCCAGTTTTGTCTGGCCCAACGCGATCCGGACGGGAACGCCACCACGGGTATCAACCGGGTACAATCGCCCCTTACCGAATTGGACTACACGACCCAGGACCTCGCACTCAAGGATCTTATCCGGTGGGATCCTTTACGCTATATCAACATCTGGCTGGTGCGGGAGATCTGCAACAACAACGGGTGTGCGGTGGCCGGTTATGCCTATTTCCCCGCTGCACACGGTGGGGCAAAAGATGGTATTGTAATGGAGGCCAAATGGTTTGGAAGCTCCAACGGCAACTCCGGCGTGCAAATCCACGAAATGGGGCACTATCTGGGGCTTTACCACACCTTCGAAGGGGGGTGTGCCAACGACGACTGCCTGGCAGATGGGGATCGGGTATGCGACACTCCACCCGACGAGTCGACCGTGCCGGTGCCCTGCGGTGGCTCGGTGAATAGTTGCACCACCGATACCCAATCGGGCTTTGCCACCGACCAGCCCGATATGTACTGGAACTATATGGACTACGGCGATTGGGATTGCTACTCGGCATTTACACAGGGCCAGGCCGACCGGATGGCCTGGCATATCGACAACGTGCGTTACAGCCTGCTCGATTCGGATGGTTGTCAGGATCCATGCCTCAGTGCCCTTACCGCTGGTTTTTCTTCTTCGGCCAATCTCATCGACATCGGCACCACCGTCAATTTCACCAATACCAGCACCAACGCTTCCAGCTACCAGTGGCTCCTCGACGGGGTGCCGGTTGGGAATGGCGTGAATGCGTCTTATACCTTCAACAACCTCGGCACATTCATTGTCACCCTGGAAACCACCAACGCCGATCCCAATTGTTTCGACTCGGTACAGGATACTATTGAGGTGATCTGTCCGGTGGTGGCGTCTTTTGAACCCACCAACCTTTTCCCGGCGCCGGGAGAGATCGTCAATTTTGCGAACAACAGTTCAGGAGGTACTGACTTCAATTGGTCTGTAAATGGGGTGGCAGTGGCCAATACCCAGTCATTTTCCTATGTATTTCCTTCGGAAGGCGCCTACACAATTTGCCTGGATGTAGACAATGGGCTATGCAATGACCAATACTGCCAGCTCATTTTCGCTTTTACCCAGCAGAGCGATTGCGAGATCCGGGTTCATCAAAACGATAGGAAGCGAAGGTATTTCTGAATTGGGGCTTTTACATAATCCAGGCGCCAAACGGCAATTTCCTGCTCGGCGGCGGAGATGACACCCAATCTCTCCTTCTGGAGGTTGATGCGAGCGGCTCCATCCTGTGGGAACGCGCATTTGACGCCATCCCCAATTCGGAGGAGTTCGTCCGCACCATGTTTTTCGATTCTCAAGGGTATCTGATCCTTGCGGGCCGCGATCAATTTGTAGTACCCAACGCGCATTACCTTGCAAAATTTGATCTGAGTACACTCGATTTCGTATGGTTTCGAACCTGGGCTTCCCCATTGTACCCCCGCATCGACGGTATGCTGGAAAACCCCACCAATGGAAACTATATTGCCTACGGATTGGTGGAAGTCGGAGGTAACGACAACTATTTTTTCGAAATGGATAAAAACACCGGCGCCCCGCTGTGGCAAAGACACTTTGACCTGGGTGGCACTAGCGACCACTTCCTGGGGCATACGCTGGTTGGGAATGATCTTTACCTGGCCGGCGCCCAACGGTACAGCGGCGGCGGACTGGATAAAATCAGGGCCTCGGTATTCAAAACCGATCTATCCGGAAATTTGGATTGGGCCCGGGTCTATTTTAACACCCCCAACCAACTGGCCCGCACGTATACCGAAGATCTCGTCTGGGAAGGAGATACGGTCGTCGCCCTGGGCCGTGGGTCCCTTACGGGCAGCAACCTGACCAGTGCAGGCGCCCATCTCTTCAAACTCGACCTGGATGGAAATTTACTTTGGGGAAAAAGTTATACCATAAACGGAGGCACGGAAGTATTTGCCCGAAACCTGCTCCCACTGCCCGACGGATATGTCCTGCAAGGATTTTATAAGAAAAATGGAGTCGAAGAAATCTATTTTATCCGCACCGACAAAGCCGGAAACGTGCTCTGGGCCAAAGGGGTAGGCACCCCTTCTTACGACTGGAGCCTGTCGTCCATTATCAGTGGCAACGCTATCTATTTTACGGGACATACCGAGGAATTTGATACGCCTGGGCACAGTGATATCCTTTTTGGAAAAATTCCGCTGAATCCGGATTTACAAAACAACGACTGCCCCCTGTTTAACGACCTGATCATTACGACCAACTTCATCCAATATAATTACGATCAGCCCATTTCCCTGGTGATATCCGACGAGGATTTTCTATGGAATCAGGCCAATATGGCTACCCAGGGGATCGAGTCGGAAATCATGGAACTCCCTGGATGCTCCTGCCTCGACACCCTCCCCTGCTCCACCACCTTCGTCAAACAACTGGGTGACCTGGGCCCCGAACTGGGCCAGCGCATCATCCCCGAGCCGGGAGGCGGATTCTTGCTCGGCGGCCGGATGGGCGACAGCAGCATGGTGGCCTTGCTCGACGCCGATGCACACCCCATTTGGGAACGCACGATCAAAGGCACCCCGCTGGAAAAGGAGCAGATCACCGACTTGCTGATCGACTCCGATCAGTTTTTGATCGGCACAGGTACCGCGATCTCCCCTGTCAATACGACCGCCAATTTTGTGTTTAAATACGACTACCTGAACGATGCGCTCATCTGGCTATGGCAGACCGATACGACTACCTTCTCTTCCGGCCGTTTTCTCAGTATCCAGGAAATAGGGCCTGGGGGAAACTATCTCGTCGCTGGCCAAACCTCGCCCAACAACACCCCGGGAGCCGGCTGCGACGGCGTGCTGATGGCGCTCGACCGAAATACCGGCAACCAGGTCTGGATCAACAATTACCACCTGGGCAGCTGCGAGACCTTTTCCAAAATAGTGGTCCATACCAACTCCATCTATGCCACCGGCCGCTATAATTTCGCCGGAGGCGGCACCAATAAAATGCGCCCCGGGCTCAGCCAGCTCGACCTGAATGGCAATGAACTTTGGTCGCGCCTTTATCTGGTGGACGTCACGTCCAACTTCAACGCCCGCCTCTATTCCGTCGATCTCGTGGTCGATAACGGACTGGTCATTCCTTCTTTCGGCGACTTGAACGGTACCAGCGCTACCGACGTAGAGCTCCAGCTTTTCAAGACCGACTATACCGGCAACGTCCTTTGGGCGAAGGTATTCGACATTCCCGGCGGCAACTCCGAACGATTTTTCCGACTGATCAACCTGCCCGACGGCTACCTCGCACTTGGCACCTACAATATTTCAGGCGACAACGATGCCCTTTTTCTCCTCAAAACCGACAAGAACGGCAACCTCCAATGGGCGCGCCAATACGGCGCTGATGGATCAGAATATGGATACGACATCCTCTACCAGGGTGGGCTGCTCTACCTCACCGGCTCCATCAACAACTTCGGTCCGGGTGGGATGGATGTGCTCCTGGCCCGCCTGACCCTCGACGGCCTTACCACCGACTCTTGCGATTTCATACAGGACTTGAACGTGGCACAAACAACCTTCCCGAATGCCTACCAGGGGTTGCATCCGCTTTCGGTGTATCCCATCAGTTGGCCGCTTGCCGATCCAGGGTCCAATTTCCTGGCTGCCAGCTTGCCCGAACAAGTGCTATGCGAAACTACTTGCATCGACTCCTGCCTCGTGGCGCCCGACGCGTTCTTCCAGGTAATAGTGGGCACCTGCAACGGCGATTCGCTGAGCGTGATGGTCGAGGTGTGCAATGAAGGTGAGGGAATCCTCTACGCCGGTACGCCGGTGAATTTCTACGACAGCGATCCGACGGCTGGTCCTGCAAACCTGCTCGGTGTATTTAGCCTTCCGGGCGATCTGACCCTGAACAACTGCCTGACCTGGACCGTCAACGTGGCTGCAGGACCCAATACGACCCTGTTCGCTTGGGTGAATGATCAAACTGCTATCGGCTACGACGGACTGGAATGCGATGTGAGCGACAACCTCGGCAGCTTCAGCGTGGTCTATTCGCCGCCGCTGCTCGATCTGGGTCCCGACACCGTTATGTGCGGCTTTGGAGTAGTGGGGTTCGATGCAGGCCCCGGCTTTGCGAGTTACCAGTGGCAGGATGGATCGACCGAGTCCACCTACACGGCCCTCGAACCCGGCGCGCACTGGGTTATGGCTATCGATAGCTGTGGAGGGGTGCAGAGCGATACGGTGTGGATCACGGTATACTCTTCCGCCCAATCGTACGACACGCTTGCTTTCTGCCCTGGCGATACGATCGTCCTTTTCGGCGAACCTGTTTCCATGGTGGGCGACTATACCGGCCTGCTCACCGGTTTCAACGGATGTGACTCCTTGTCGACCATTACATTGGTGGAGGCGACTGATACTATTTTTACGGCATCAGCGGCTACCATTTGCGCCGATTCGTCTGTAGTTTTCAACGGCCAAACGCTGAATACCAGTGGCATTTATTCCTATGTGGATTCCTCCAGTACTTGTGTAAAGGTTGAAACCCTCACCCTCGATGTGCTCCCTGCCCAGACGACCACAGAAGCACTCACCATTTGTGCCAACGAAACCGTCGATATTTTTGGCACATCCGTCAATTTGCCTGGGGACTATGTCATGACTTTCCAGGATGTAAGCGGCTGCGACTCGACCCACACCATCCAACTCGCCGTGCTCGACACCCTCGCGACGGCTGAGATGCTCCTGACTTGTGCCAATGAACCGGTCGATGTTTTCGGTGTGCCAACTAATTTGGCGGGAAGTTATTCGCAGACATTCACCGCGCAGAACGGCTGTGACTCCGTCCACACTATCGTGCTGACGGTACTCGACACCACGGCGGTGACTGAAAATAGCAGCACCTGCATCGATCAGCCCGTCGTCGTGTTCGGTCAGCCTACCACGGTGGCCGGCACCTACAGCCAGACGGCGACGAGTTTCAACGGCTGCGACTCGGTACACACTGTCGTTTTGGCCGTTTTCGACACCTTGAATGTGCAGGAAATGTGGAGCATTTGCCAGGGCGAATCGGTCCAGATCTTTGGGACGCCGGTTTCGGTGGCCGGAACCTACAGCCAGTTATTCGCCAGCGTGAATGGATGTGATTCGACGCACACCGTCGTACTTACGGTAGCCGATACCTCGTCGACCAACGAAGTGCTGACGACCTGTGCCAACGAACCGGTCGATATTTTTGGCACCCCCGTCAATACCCCCGGCACGTATTCCCAAACCTTCCAGAATGTCCACAACTGCGACTCGACCCACACCATCCAGTTGACGGTGCTCGATACGTTGGCTACAAGCGAGATGTACACCATCTGCGCCAATGAATCGGTCGATGTTTTTGGGGTGCCAACCAGTGTGGCCGGTAACTATTCACAGGCATTTATTGGACAAAATGGCTGCGATTCGGTGCACACCATTGTGCTGACCGTGCTGGATACGGTGGCCACTTCTGAATCATTCACCATTTGCGGCGGGGAAAGCCTGCTTATTTTCGGAATACTCGTCTCTACTTCCGGCACGTATACCCAGGCATTTAACACTGTGGATGGCTGCGACTCCACCCATCGCATCACCCTGACCGTGCTTCCCTCACTGGATATCAGCCTTATGACGGAAGATGCTTGTCCGGGGGTGGCGGAAGGAGCTGTCAGCGCTACGGTGAGCGGCGGATTACCTCCGTACGTGTATGATTGGGGCAACGGACCAACGGGCGATGTTTCCCAAAGCAACCTGCTTCCGGGGGCGTACAATTTGATGGTGACCGATGCCAATGGGTGTATCCTGGAGATGCCTTTCACTATTGGGCAGCCGGCGCCAGTCAATGTAGTGCTTCCGTCCGGATTGACCCTGGCGTTGGGCGAATCGCAGCAACTATCGGCCACCGTGACACCGCAGGGTGGGGTGTATGTCTACGCCTGGAGTCCACCGGAAGGATTGAGTTGCACCGATTGCCCGGATCCCATTGTCCAGCCGGGAGCTTCCACCATCTATCTGCTTATTGTCACCGACACCCTGGGTTGTACGGCCCAGGCCAGTATGGTGGTGAATGTGGTGCGCAATCAGCGGGTCTACATTCCCAACTTGTTCAGTCCGAATGCCGATGGGGTCAACGATGTGTTTACGATTTTTGCAGGGCCCGAGGTCGTGCGTATTCGCAGTCTGATGATCTTCGACCGGTGGGGAGAAAAGGTGTTTGAGGGGTTGGACTTAAGGCCCAACGACCTCAGTCAGGGTTGGGACGGCACGTTCCGGGGGAAAGCGATGAATCCGGCTGTGTTCGGGTATTTGGCCGAGCTGGAGTTTGCGGACGGGATCGTGTTGGTGTTTAATGGAAGTTTGACGTTGGTGCGGTAGGTGGGGGCGATTAATGCTTTTTACAATGGTAAATGAACTCTAGCGGGATATTCCGTAATACTTTCATGTGGCATTCGTCGTACACCTTCTCAAATCGTTTAAAATGAAATCCCGAATAAAGCACCTGGCTGAAATAGCCTCCGGGATTTGTGCTTTCAAAAGAGAGCCTGATAATTTCATCTCCCACCTCTTTTGGAATGAACGTAAAAGGAATGGAAGAAATAAAGGCATCAACCATTCCTTCGATATGCTTGCTCATATTTTCAGCCGAGTCGTTGACGACCACCAGCCGTTTATCTTTAATTTCGTTTTTTACGTATTCACAGAACTCCGGATTCACTTCAAAGCTATACACTTTGGAATCCGGGGAGATCTTACGCAGGATCTCTTTCGTAATATTGCCATGCCCCATTCCAAATTCGACGACGACTTTGTTTGGGCCCTGTGGCAGTTTCGTGCAAATCTCCAGCTCCACCCCTCTGCTCGTCTCCGTAAAGGCGCCGGTAGTAAAGAGATTTTTGGTGAATTGAATGGCAGTCTGTAGCTTCGTTTTCCCCATAGTGATTGTATTTTGCAGGTTTGATAGAAGAAAACTATTCCGTTTTCTTCTTCTTCCAACGCGGGGGCCGCTTGCGTTTGTTCTGCCCTTCCTGCTGGCCTTGGCCTTGGGGGCGGCTGCCGCCACCTTGCCCACGGCCGCCACCTCTGCCAGATTCCCGATCCCCACCTTGTCCGCGGACGGATGCGCCGGATTTTAGTATTTCTGGCAATTCCTGCCGGCGCACTTTCATGCCGGTGAGGGCTTCAATGCGGTCGAAATTGCGGAAATCTTTCCGGTTGATGAAGGTGATGGCAATACCGGAGGCTTCTGCACGGGCGGTACGACCGATCCGGTGTACATAGTCTTCCGGGTCGGAAGGCACGTCGAAATTGAGCACCAGGTCGATACCTTTGACGTCGATACCGCGCGATAGCACGTCGGTAGCTACGACGATGGGCAGGGTGCCGTTGCGGAAAGCGAGGAGGCGTTCCTCGCGCTCCGATTGCAGGAGGTCGGAGTGGATGGCCTCCACTTTCAGTCCCCCTTTGCTGAGGCGCCGTGCCAGTTCGGCAACCATCTTCTTGGTGCCGGCGAAAATGAGCACGCGATTCAGGTTTTTCTTCCCGGTCAGCAGGTACTCCGCCAGTTTGAGTTTGGCGATATCTTCAACTTCGTAGGCGATTTGAATGATATTTTCGGCCGGCTTGGAAATGGCAATGCTCACCTCTTCCGGGTCGCGCAGCAATTCCTTGGCAAAGCGGCGGATATCACTGGGCATAGTAGCCGAAAAAAGCATGGTCTGCCGGTCGCGTGACATCCGGTGGACGATCTTCATGATATCGGGCGCAAAGCCCATATCGAGCATCCGGTCAGCTTCGTCGAGCACCAAATGCTTGACCGTGCTGAGGTCTACATTGCCCAGGTCGAGGTGGGCGATGAAGCGGCCTGGCGTAGCCACTACGATATCAGCTCCCGCCTTCAGGGCCTTCTTCTCCTGGTCCATCGAATGCCCGTCACGTCCACCGTAAACGGCGATCATGTTCGTGTTGGTGAAGTAGGAAAATCCCTCCAGCTGTTGATCAACCTGCATGACCAGTTCCCGAGTAGGGCCCAGGATCAGTGTGTCTATCCCCGGTGATTTAGATTGCGTAATATGGTGGAGGAGAGGCAAAATATAAGCAGCCGTTTTCCCCGTGCCGGTTTGGGCGCAGGCCAAAATATCTTTCCCCGCCATTAAGAAGGGGATCGATTGTTCCTGAATAGGGGTGGCATCTTCAAAGCCCATGGCTTCCAACCCTTCCAGGAGTGAATCGTCAAGTCCGAATTCTGAAAATTTCAAATTGTCGAGTGTTATTCTAGTTAATTGGCTAGTGACCGGGTGAGTAAGTCACCCGGTCACTTAGGTCATTAAATGGTTAAAAAGTTCCAAAAGCACCGCAATTTACGGAAAAAAAATGGCCTTTGGTGAAAAGCGCTGATAAATAGCGGGTTATCCCCCAAACTCCAGCTCCTGTAAAAAGGACGGCGCCAGGCGGGAAGGACTAGCCTGCTCAAATGCATAGGCCAGTTTCAGGAGCGTAGGTTCCGTCCAGGCTTTTCCATAGAGGCAAATACCAATGGGCAACCCATGCACGGCGCCGGCGGGTACCGTAATACTGGGGTATCCCGCCATAGCTGCAGTACCGTAGCCGTTGCCTCCACTGATGTAGCGATCGCCATTTACCAGGTCGGTGGTCCAGCCCGGACCTTCGGCCGGCGCGAGGATGGCGTCCAGTTGCTGTTCGGCCATGACTTTATCAATACCCGCTTCCCTGGTCAGCCGGTGTACCTTTTCCAGCGCCTCCAGGTATTCCTGGGTGGTCAGGTCGCCTTTTTCCTGGGCCTGGATCAATATTTCCTGCCCAAACCAAGCCAGGTTTTCTTCGGGATGAGCCAGGTTGTACTCAATGACCTCCCTCAGGGAGCGGACAGGCACTCCGTCCGGTACCCCCGCCAGGTATTTATTCACCCCGTCTTTGAATTCGTAGAGCAGGATCTGGTATTCCTCATTGCCGGTATCGCCCTCGTATACCCGCTCGAGGTCGATCAGGGTAGCGCCCTGCGCTCGCATCGACTCCATCGCTTTTTCCATCACGCGATCGACGCCTTCGTGGAAACCAAATGCGCTCCGGTCTACGCCGATACGTGCCCCTTTTAGCCCTTGGGGATCGAGAAAGACCGTATAATCCGGATGGGTTTTCCCTTCACTCGCCACCGTAGCCGGGTCGCGAGGGTCGGCGCCGGTGAGTGCCCCCAACAGAATGGCCGCATCCCGGACCGACCGGGCCATCGGGCCTGCTGTATCCTGCGTATGGGAAATGGGAATAATGCCCGAACGCCCCACCAGGCCTACCGTAGGTTTGATGCCCACAATGCCGCATATCGAGGCCGGCGAGATCACCGAGCCATTGGTTTCGGTGCCGATGGCCACGACGCACAAATTGGCCGACACCCCTGCCGCTGATCCCGAACTGGAACCGCTGGTATTGCGGTTCAGCACGTAGGGATTGCGGGTTTGTCCGCCGCGGCTGCTCCAGCCGCTGGACGAACGGGTAGACCGGAAATTGGCCCATTCGCTGAGGTTGGTTTTTCCTAAAATGATAGCCCCGGCTGCACGTAATCGAGCTGCAACCCAGGCGTCCTGCCTGGCGATGTTGCCGTTCAGCGCCAGGGCGCCGGCAGTGGTCATCATCTTGTCCGCCGTGTCGATATTGTCTTTTATTAACACCGGTATTCCGTGCAGCGGACCACGCAGGTTTCCGTTGGCTCGCTCGCGGTCGAGGGTATCCGCGAGGGCCAGGGCTTCCGGGTTCACTTCGATAACGGCGTTTAGCCCGTTCGGGCCCTGGTCGATCTCCCGGATCCGAGCCAGGTATTTCTCGGTGATAGCCCTGGCGCTGAGCCGTCCTTCCGCCATAGCCTGCCCAAGCAGTTCAATGGAGGTTTCATCCAGGTCAAATGTGGAAATACCCGTTGATTCTTCTCCCATAGAAGGCGTTTTGTCTATGCAACCGGCAAGTGTCAGGCCGGGTAAGGCCAATCCGCCAAAAGTGGAGAGGTGGAGAAAGGTTCTTCGTTTCATACCTACACATTTTAAACTATTAGTTAAGCATTCTCGGAGCCGCGCGGCTCCGAGAATGCTTAACTAATAAATTCTTAAATATAGAATCCGCATGGGGGCCGACAAAACTGAAATATCCTTTTCCCCACTTGCGATGTTTTATGTAAACTTACGTATTCAAAAGAGATTGAGAAAACTATGCGCCGATTTGCCATTACCGACATACATGGCTGCCTGAACACTTTTCAGAAACTTTTAGATAAGATAGCCTTTTCACTGGAGGATGAACTATACCTTCTGGGCGACTTTATTGATCGTGGCCCCGACAGCAAAGGCCTTATCGATTACATTCTGGATCTGCAGGAAGCCGGCTATAAAGTACACTGCCTGCGAGGCAACCACGATCAAATGATGCTGGATGCCATGCTGGATACTGTCAGCCATTCCTTCTGGCTCGCCAATGGGGGCAAAACCACCCTGAAAAGCTTTGGTGTCAAGCAAGCACACGACGTTCCCAAAAAGTATATTGATTTTCTTCTCAACCTGCATTTCTACCTCGAAGTAGATAATTACATCCTCGTGCATGCCGGGCTCGACTTTCAGTTTGAAGACCCCTTTGCCAATAAAAATGCCCTGCTTTGGACCCGCGACTGGTATGCCCAAATCGACCACGAATGGCTGGGTGACCGGGTCATTTTACACGGACACACTCCGCTGTTCCACCATGAGATCGAAGAACAGCACAGCAGCCTTGACACCCACCATTTTCTGGGCCTCGACAACGGTTGTGTGTATGCCGATAGCACCTACATGCGCCTCGGCCTCGGCGCTCTTTGCGCCTTCAATCTCGATGACCGTACCCTTACGTTTGTGGAAAATAACGAATTGAAATCCGGAGAACCCGTCAAAGGGCCGAAGAGCCGGTTGGCCAGTATTTGGGCAATGCTTTCGTTTTAATTTTTTCCTTTCAAATTCTTCACCTGAATGATCTCCGCGGCAATACTGACCGCGATCTCCTCCGGCGTGCGGCTCCGGATCGGTAACCCTATGGGCGTGTATACCCGCGCCAGCACCTCCTCCGGAATGCCTTTTTCCCGAAATTGTTGAAAAAGCGTGTGCGCCTTGGCTTTGCTGCCCAGCATCCCCAGGTAGCGCACGTTTTTTTCCAATAACTGCTCCAATACGCATCCATCGCTGGCATGACCGGCCGTCATGATGACTACGTAAACCTGCGGGCCTTCCGGGATGAGGTGCCCGATGTCCTGATAATCTACTACTTCTTTTCGCCAGGTATACGGATTACCCCGAAAAAACGCCAACTCCGGCCGGTCGTCAAACAGGGCGATGCGAAAGCCCAGGAAACTGAACTGCCGGCTCAACGCCAGGCTCACGTGCCCGCCTCCAAAAATATAGAGGGTGGGCGGATCGGCCACCGGCTCTTCGTACAGCCAATCGGTATCCGACTCCCTCCTAAACGTCAGCCCTTCCGCCCATGAAGTGTCTTCCTGAAAATTCAGGCCCTCCGGGCTGAGTTGCAATACCCCCGGCGCCCCTCCTCCACGGCCGCTATTATCCTGTCTAAAATGGATAGCTCCGCCCCGCCAAGGGGCACGAAGGCGATGCGCTGATTGCCCATGCAGTTCAACCCCGATGCATGTTCCGTAGCGTCCGGATGGTGGTTCTGATACACTAGCACCGGATGTGGAGCGCCTTCGCGCAGCAGTTCAGCCGCTTTTTCCAGCATCGTATGTTCCATGACGCCTCCTCCGATGGTGCCGATCCAGCTCCCATCTGCCGCCAACGCCAGCTTAAATCCCTGTCGCCCGGGGCTGCTACCCCTGCTCTCGACAACAACCAACAGCTGCACCGTCTGACCGGATTGAAGTTTTGCGGAAATGAAAGTCCACAGTTTCATTCAGTATTCTTTTTTAACCGCAAAGGCGCCAAGGGCGCAAAGAAATCTTGCTTTACAAATTCACTTTTGTTGTCAAAGCTGAACCTCTTTGCGTCCTTGGCGCCTTTGCGGTTACTAATTTTCAAAATAAAACCATACTCAGCGCATAATATATCGCCATCAACGCCGAGAACACCGCGCTCGCGAAAAAGCGCCACGGCAGGCGTACGACGTTCTGGATCACATAATTACCCAGGAGCGATAGCGGAATATTCGCCAAGAAGGAGAAGGAGGCGATGCGCAACAGATCCCACGACAAGGTGGCCCAATGGCCGGAAAACACCTCGATAAAAAACAGGTGGCGGGCAATCCAGAGCGGGTTGAAATAGAGGATCGCCAACGCCGTTTTGTGGAGGGCCGGCAAGATGCCCGTGCGCGCCGCTACGCGCCGCTCGATCCAGCTGAAATAATTGGGAATTTCCAGGGCATAAAACGTAGCCCCAACCAGGGAAATACCCAACAGGCGACTCCACATGAAATCGCCCAACAGGAGGGCCGCAACTGTGTCTCCTGCCGTGTAGATGAGGGCGCCGCGCAGGATGTTGGCCGGGGTGTATTGCCAGGTCACGACTGCTCTTTTTCAGGTGGATAAAGCGCCATCAACACGCGTTCGGGCGTCAGAGGCGCTTCGAAATCGAGCTGCAAACCGGGCCGGAATGCCTGCATGGCGTTGACCAGCGCATGGTAGGCGCCGATGCCGTAGAGGAAGGGCGGCTCTCCGGTGGCTTTTGATCCCAGGATCGCCAATGGAGGGCCTTCTGCTTGCAACATTTGATAGTCGATGCGCTTCGGGGCGCTGCCCATGTCTGGTACTTTGTAGGTGGAAAGGGAGTCGGCAAGGAGGCGCCCTTCAGCATTGTAGCGCACTTCTTCGAGGGTCAGCCAGCCGATGCCCTGGGCCACACCGCCTTCCAGTTGTCCCTGGTCGAGCGCGGGGTTCATGCTGTTGCCGAAGTCGTGTACGATCTCCACACTATCGAGCTCGTAGCGTCCGCGGAGCACGTCGACCGTGGCGGTTATGAGGGCAGCGCCGTACACGTGGTAGGCGAACGGACTCCCCTTTTCGATGGATTTGTCGAAATGAATATGCGGCGTGGCGTAATACCCCTGCGCACTGAGGTTTACCCGCTGAAGGAATGCCTCGGCGATAAGCTGCGCCCATCGGAGATCGGTAGGTTTACCGGACAGCCAGACCTGCTCTTCGCGGATATCGATCGCGTCCGGGTCGGCCTGCAGGAGTTTGCCCGCAGCTTCGTGCAGCCGCTGGCGGAGCTGCGCGCAGGCATGTTGCACCGCTTTGCCGTTGAGGTCGGCGCCTGAACTCGCGGCGGTGGGCGAGGTGTTAGCTACCCGGTTGGTGTCGGTGGGCTCCATCTTGATGCGGTGGGGGGCCACGGAAAGGGCCTTAGCCGCTACCTGCACCAGCTTGGTATGGACGCCCTGCCCCATCTCTACCGCGCCGGTATTGAGGCCGATACTGCCGTCCTGGTAGATATGCACCAGGGCGCCGGCCTGATTCATGGGGGTTTTGGTGAAAGAGATCCCGAAACAGATCGGCATCATTGCCAGGCCTTTCTTCAGCCAGGTGGATTGCCGGTTGAACTCGGCAATCTCTTTTTCCCGGAGGGGAAGTGCATAAGCCGTTTTGACTGTATCCCAACAAGCCCGGGCGTGGGGTTTTTCGGCCAGTTGGCCGTAGGGAAATGCATCGCCCTCGGCCAGCAGGTTCTTTTCCTGAATCTGCCAGGCGGGAATGCCCAGTTCGAACGCAGCTTTGGCTATGGCCGCTTCTATCACAAACAAAGCCTGGGGACCTCCGAAACCACGGAAAGCCGTATACGGCGCCACATTAGTGCGGCAGCTATAGGCCGTTGCTTTCACGTGGGGAATGAAATAGGCGTTGGTGGTATGAAACAGCGTGCGTTCTAAAATGGCGGGCGACAGGTCGGCTGCGGCGCCGCCGTCTTGCAGGAAGGTCACCTCATAGCCCAGGATGCGGAGGTCTTTCGACAAGCCGATCTTGAAATGCGACCGATAGGGGTGTCTCTTGCCGGTCATGTAGATATCATCGTGGCGCTGCAGCACCAGTTTTACCGGCCGTTGAAGGCGCCAGGCGGCGAGGGTAGCCAGGCAGGCCCAGGCCGTGGCCTGATCTTCTTTTCCGCCGAACGCCCCGCCCAGTCTTCCCACCTCCACCTCGATCTGGTGCATGGGCAGGTCAAGGACCCGGCCAGCGATGCGTTGGGTCAGCGTGGGACCCTGGGTGGAGGAGTAAATTTTCATGGCCCCGTTTTCCAGTGGAACCGCGTAGGCGCCCTGGGTCTCGAGGTACAGGTGTTCCTGGGCGCCGGTGGCCGCTTCTCCTTCCACCACCACGGCACAGTCCGGCCAGCAGGCATCGACATCGCCCAGCTGGAAGGTACGGGGAGGAAAGAGGAAGGATTGCTTTTCAAATGCTTCCTGCACATCGGTGCAAATGGGAAGGGGTTCGTAGTCGAAGCGGATCAGCGACCGGGCCTGCCGGGCGGTGAAGTCGTTTTCGGCCACGATAACAAAGACCGGCTGGCCCCGGAAATGAACCGTTCCGTCTGCCAGGAGCGGTTCGTCGGGAATAATGCCGCCGATCTGGTTTTCGCCGGGAATATCGGCTGCGGAAAAAATGGCGACCACGCCGGGGAGACGCGCAGCTTCCGTCAGGTCTGCCCCGGTGATCCTGCCATGGGCCACGGGCGAACCGAACACCACCGCATGCAGGGTGCCTTTCTGCTCCGGGATATCGTCGAGGTAGCGCGAGCGCCCCGTGACGTGTGCGATGGAATCAAGGTGCTTCATGGACTTCGGGAAAGAGTTCGTGAATGTGCGCCGTAAAAAGCTGGCGCAACAACAATCGTTTATACGTTTCACTGCCCCGGATATCGCTGATCGGGCTGATCTCCTCCTGAGCCAGCGCTTGTGCTTGTTGAAGCGTGGCAGCGTTCAGGAGTTTGCCTTGCAGAAAATGGGAGGTTTTTTCCAGGTAGAGTGGCACCGGGCTCACCCCTCCTGCCGACAGGCGAGCCTGCGCGATGATCCCCTCTTCCAGGCGAATGCTCAGTGCGGAATTGACGCTGGCGATATCGAGGTGTTTGCGTTTACTGACTTTTTCGAAGTGAAAAAAGGTATCCGGCCCTGGCAGCTCGAATCGGAGAGCAGCGATAAGCTCCCCGGGTTGGAGGTCGAGTTTTTTATAGCCCTGGAAAAAGTGCGGGAGGGGTAGCTCGCGCTCGCCGGCAGGGCCAGTCAGCACCACGGTGGAGTCGAGCGCCAGGAAGAAAATGGCCCAGTCGGCGATGGGCGAGGCATTGGCCAGGTTGCCGCCCAGGGTGCCCATGTTGCGGATGGGCGTGGAGGCGATGAGCCGGCCGTATGCTTCCAATCGAGGGAAGTGCGCACGAAGGGCCGGGTGCTGAAGGATCGCTGTGGAGGTGACCTCACTGCCAATGGTGCAACGGGATTCCTCTATCCGGATCCCGGTCCTTTCGGGGGCGTTTTGGAAAAATGTGACACCCGACTGAAGCAGGGCGTCGGGGCGCTGCACGTAAAGGTCGGTACCGCCTGCCACCAGGGTCTTTTCTTTTTCGGAAATGAAGGGGGCGGCAATGCGTGTCAGCCGTTCGGTCATTTCAGAAAAATAAGCAGGCAAAAATCCATGGGCGATGAGCCAGGAGATGGGGCGGTCTTCCGGGCGTATGGGCAGGATGAGGAGGAGTTCCCGCACGGCCCGCTTGAGGGACTGATAGCCCGTACAGCGACATAGATTGCCATCGAGGGCGGCGAGGGCGCGGTCTTCGGTGAGGTCTTCGTCCGATAAGCAAAGGGCCGTGAGGGCCATGGCGATACCGGGGGTGCAGAATCCGCATTGAATGGCGGAGTGATCGACGAGGGCTTTTTGCACGGGAGTCGGGGCGGCGGCGCCCAGTCCTTCGATGGTGACGAGGTGGCGCCCGTGCGCCTTAGCCAGGGGCGTGAGGCAGGATACGATACTGTGGTAGTGCAGGGCGCCGGCTGTGAGGCGTCCTTCCAATACGAGGCATGCGCCGCAATCTCCTTCCCGGCAGCCCACCTTGGCGCCGGTCTGTCCGCTTTCGTAGCGAATGAAATCCAGCAGGGGCAAGCCCGCCGGCAATGCCGTGCGGATGTGTTGATCGTTGAGCCAAAATTCGATCATACACGCAAATTTATTTAAAGATCAACCCTAGAGGGATATTCACGCCTGCTTTCCAGGACCACGTTTTCAGGTAGCTGTAATAGGTCAATTCTGTATGCACAAACGGGAAGACGAGGGCTATGCCGGTTTCCAGGCGAGTTTCCTGATCGAATTCATGCAGGTTCACTGCATAGTTATTTTCGCCGTAGGAAGGAGTCAATGCGCCCTTGAAGTCGCCCGTATATTCTTCCCAGGCAGCGCCGTTCATGAAGGTTAAGCCGGCAGTGAAAAAGAGGTGGCGCAGATATTTTATTTTGTAAAAAGGTCCTACACACGCACCTGCGTGGTAGAAGCTGCCGGAAAATTTAAAGCCCTGAAGCGTCGGTTTCTCCACGGTAAAGCCTTTGCCCTCCAATTCCTGGCACATCTGGTTCAATTGATAGAGGCTGTACGCAGGAGCAGGCCTGGGTGTATCATTTTTTGTATATCCGAAAAAATAGCCGCCGATGGGCGCATAGAGGGCAACCCCTGAATGCTCCATGCTGATTGGGCGAAGCTGAAAGCCGGTGCGGTTGAACAACTCGTAGTTGACGGCCACATAGGTATTCCCCAAAAAATCACCTTTTTGGGTCTGCCTGCCGGGGCAGCCTTGATTCTCGGGGAGTCCCTTTCTTTTGGGGCAGGCGTCACTGATATTGGGAATCCCGTCGCCATCTTTATCCGGACAGCCGTTGGCCTTGATTGAGCCAAAAACCGTGGGGCAATCGTCATTTTTATCCAACACCCCGTCCCCATCCCCGTCCGGGCAGCCTTTCAAGCGGACAGGACCGGGCACATCTACGCATTCGTCCAGGCTGTCTGGCACCCCATCGGCATCCAAATCGGGTTCGGGGCAGCCTCGGTATTCGAGCACGCCTGGTTTATCGGGGCATTTGTCGTCGATATCGGGAATGCCGTCTCCGTCCTTATCCGGGCAGCCGTCGAGTTCCACCAGACCGGGCGTGAAGCGGCATCGGTCTACTTTATCCAACACGCCATCCCCATCGCTATCGGGGCAGCCCTTGTATTTTACCAACCCGGCGTCATAGGGACAGTCGTCTTGATGATCCGGGAGACCATCATTGTCGCTATCGGGACAACCTTCCGAATCTTTCGGGCCTGCCAATTTGGGGCAAGGGTCATATTTATTGGGCACCCCGTCGAGGTCGTCGTCGGGACAGCCGGAGATGGTGCGGAAGCCAAATTCATACGGACATTCATCGATCGCATCGGGTACGCCATCGGTATCGGAGTCCAGTTCAAACGCATCTTTGCACGCGTATTCATCCAGGGCGCCGGAGAAATGGGTGATCCCGTTGATATACACGCGCCATTGTCCGTTTTCGCGTTTGGCGATGGTTTCCATTGTCTTTTGGGTGGAGCCAAACGATTCGCCTCTTTTGTTGACCCCTGCAAATTTCAATTCAAAGATTACTTGCACACCCGGATAGCTTTCCTCAAAAGTACGGCAACCCAGAAATTTGGTTTCGACCGAATTGATCTTCCCTTGAGGCAGGTAGAGCAACGTAAATGCCCGGAGGTAATCGGACACCTCCTGATAACTACCCGAGCCCCGTTGAAACCCCGAGGGCGTCAGGTCGTATTCGATCTGCACCTTCCCGTCTGCAAAGCCTGCCCGAGGGAAATCCGGGTCGTAAGCGTTGGCGATCAGCTTATTCTGCTGGGTTTCGGGGATTTCTTCAATACTTATATTGTTGAGCAATTGCGCGTAGTAATCTACCAGTGAAAACGCCTGTCCTTTGATCTCCGTCCAATCGGCCTGAGTGAGTTTATCCATCTGGGCATAGGCAGTCTGTCCGCTCCCAAGGAGGAGTGCAAGGAGAAGAAGGAAGTAGTATGAAAGTTGTTTTTGAGTCACCCTATTTATTTCTAAGCGAATTAAATGAGGGATTGGAGGGGATTGAAAGGGAATCAATCCCCTCCAATCCCTCTAATCCCCTTTCAAGTTGAGACATTCCTTTTTATAGTTTGTCACATCCAACTCCTTGACATCGTAGAGTTCAGGGACAAGCCATCCGGTATTAAAATCTTCGCGGGCCACTTGTTTGATCACAAAGATCCAGTTGGGCACCTGAAAGAAGTGAAACTCGACGGCATTGATCCTGGTCAGTTGAAAATTGCCGGAGTATACTTCCCAGGCGAGGGTATTGAGGAGATCATTTGTGGGGTTGAACTCCATACAATCCGTCAGGTTTATTTTTTCCTCAAAGATGCGTTTGAGGGCGCCGAAGTTGGTGCCGTGGCTCATCGGGCTGAGGAAAGTGGTGCGGCGGGCTTTGGCGAAAGGGAAGCGTTCCGGGCAAAATTCGGAAAAAAGCTCCGGGTTGAGCATGGAGACGATCACCCATTCCAGTCCGCCGGTGGCCTGGTCTTTTCGTATTTTGAGCACGAGGCTTGTCTGCCGGGGTTGTCCCTGAAAGTTCACCTCACAATTGACCTTGGCGTACCAGCCATCCGCTTCAAAATCCAGGAAAGTGGGGCATTGGTTGTCGACAGCCTGATTGATAAACGCCTCCACCTGGCTTTCGCTCCAATCGGTACTCCGGAGGTTGAACAAGCTATAGATGACCTCTTTGCGGGAGATATTCTTTTTGAAAAAGCTGATACCATTTATCGAGCACCCGCTGGTCCACGTCCCCATTGAAACGGTCGATGAAATCGTCGACCGTATGCACTTCCACCACAAAATTTTCCTTAATCCAATCGTCCGAAGGTTGGGAGAGGAAGAAGGAGGGAAAGGTGAGGAGAATAAAAAAGAGGAGTACGTATTTTAGTCTTGCCATGTTTCTTCCACGTTGATATCGCCGAGTAAAACGTCCCAGCATTTAAGCATATTTCCTGCCTGGGCCACGCTCACCTGTTTGAGGACCACCTCGATGTGTTTTTCGGTGATATCCTGGTATGCCGGAATGTCATTTTATAGCCGGTAAATTTTTGTTTGATGGTAATGACGCCATAGAAATTGCCGTCGACCCCTTTGCGGAGTTGGCTCACATAGCCTACTTCCACCCATTTGATCTCCACCTTGGTATAGCCGAGCAGCTGGAGGTGTTGGAAATAATCGCGGACCTTGTACTCGTGTACATGTTCGCGGTTGCTGCTGGAGACCTGCACGACCCGGTCTTCATCGAGAAAGAGCTTACAAGCCAGGTCGACTGCCCCCTTCGATTTGAGGATAGTGGTTTTGTTGTCGCAAATGAGCTGGATGTAAGTTGACAGGTACGCTGTTTTCTGGAGCGCCTGAGCGCTGTACTCCTCCGCTTTAGGTGGCGTGCCGTCGCATTGGGCGGCAGCAGAGAGGGAGGTGAGTAAGATAAATACGGCAAATGGGAATACGCTTCTTCGCATGTGTTTCTCGGTTGTATGTTCGTATGGGATAAATTTAACAAGATCGACAGCGGATTCCCGTGCCGATCACATTTTAATTTTGCAAAGATAAGCAATCGTTTGGCTAAATGCACCAGTAAAAAGAGGATAAGGAGGGAAATTGAGAGGGAGTGGAGGAGGGGGTGCTTTTTTCCAATAATGTTCATTATTTTTGAATGTTCACAGATTTGTGAACAAAAATAAATTATGAACAAAAGTCAAAAAATAATCGCCCCTGCACTTGAAAAAATGGAAGCCCTGACTTCTCTCCTCGGAAATTGGCATGAAAAAGGAACCGGGATTCAAGGGCAACTAGACGTAACAGATGCCGAAAAAAAGGTCCAGGAAAGGTTTCCGGTGCTATTGATAGCCAGTTTGTCCCAGACACGGCTGGCAGAAGTATTTGCGGCAAAAGCCAATCACGAGAAATTGCTAGTCATCGCCGGGAAGATATCCTCCGGTATTCGCAAGAAATTGCGCGCGTTCCATGTGAACTACCTGGACACCGCTGGGAATATGTATTTAAAAACCGGTAAATTATTCCTCCTGGTAGAAGGGCAAAAGGACTACCCATTCTTTGCAAAAGAGAAGCGGCAGCTATTTACCAAAACGGGGATTCGGCTAATTTTCCATCTGCTCCACACCCCGGAAGCAGAAGGGCGTCCATACCGGGAATTGGCAGAAGAGTTAGACATTTCCCTGGGAAGTGTGGGCCAGCTCATGAAGCAACTTTATAAGGAAGGATTTTTGCTAAAACAAGGAAAAAAAGGGTGGCGGCTTCATCAACGAAAAGCCCTTTTGGAGCGCTGGATACCAGCCTACACAGATCAGTTGAAACCTGGATTGCTACTAGGGCGTTACCGGTTTGCCCGGGAAGAAAAGTGGCAGGAGTTACCTCTGCCACCAGGCATTCAATGGGGAGGAGAGCCCGCCGCCTACCTGATGACCAAATACCTGCGCCCGGAAGCATGGACGGTCTATACCGATCTAAGGCGCCGCCAGTTTTTTGAAAGCCCTTCGGTTGGTTCCAGACAAGCAAGGGGATGTGTGGGTTTTCAGCGATTCTGGCCAAATTTCCCTGAAGCGGAGGAACCACCCCCAAACAGTCCCTGCGTTGTTGGTATACGGCGACCTGATCGCAAGCGGGGATGCCAGGAATTATGAAACGGCTCAAAAGATCTGGGATGCACAACTTAAAGATCAATTTTGAAGAAGTCAGGCGAGGACCTTTTCTGGAGGTTTTCGAAGCGTTGGAGGGGAGTTTTCCAGACAAGAAGTGGAAGATATGTTTCACGCAGATCCCGATGACCAACCTGTGAAACGTTGGCGATTAATATGGGGGGTGTTAGATGGGTTAGGGTAGAAAAGTGGGAAGGAGGATTAGGCGAGGAGTTTTGGGAAGGTGGTGGGTCGGAGCGATTTAATAATCTGTAAGACAATTATTTTTATTAGGTATTCATTTAAAATTCATTCAATGTAAATATATTTAAGGCTATTTTTTACCAAATCCTCCTTGCTGACATGAAAAAATTTCCTTTATTTCTCGCCGTCGTGTTGCTTTCACCCCTGACTTTAACGAATTCTCAGTGCTCTAAAGAATGCGGATTTGCGCTTTGCGACATGGTCACCGAAATTGTCGTTGATGGCGTTTTAACTGTAGTGGCTGGAGCCCCTTTTAACATTCCTAACCTCATTAAAAACCTTCCCGAAACAGCGAATGCATGTAGAGGAGACATTCTGGAAACCCTTTCGGCCAAGGCGAGCCAAAGCCGCATCAAGATCGATTATGATATAAACAATAACGGATCTTACGCCCAAAATGTAAAGAACTCCCCATTTGATGTGCCCGAAATTTTACCTGGGGATGGAGCTGAAGAAATGTACTCTTTTTCTTTTGATGAACCCGGAACTTACCAGCTCGTAACCTTCTGCGACGACAATAATGCCAATGAGGAGCGGTACGAAGACAATAATAAATCGGCAGAAGAAAATGCAGGAGTCGTTCCGGTTGAAGAATAACGTCAAATTACCGCTGATCATTAAAGTGCTGCCGAATCCGGAATTCCAAAGAGGAGAAGGAGAACCCTTTGTGCGGATTCTCTCCAGAACCGTTACCATCCGGAAAATATGAGTAATAAGAGATTGTTCTGTTGCATTATTACGCTCCTGGTTGCCTGGAATGTAGCCGTTGGAAATAACTGGGAGGAACCGCCCTACCTTAGCAAGACCAAGCGTTTCTATTTCTCTCCATACGGTTCGATGAATATCACCTCAGCAGCTACTACCAATGCGTTGGGGCTGGAGGATGATTATTCGGGCAAATGGAATTTTGGCGCGCGTTTTGGCTATTGGTTCTGGTTTCCCAAAAAATGGTCGTTCGCCCTGGAGACAGGAGCCAGCTACCGGGATTTCGGATTTAGCCAAAACCAATCCACTATTCCCTACATTTCCATTCCGGCCACTTTGAGGATCCAGATAGGTAAGGGTTTTCTCCGGGTAAATATCTATGGCAGCGCTGAATTCAACAGGCTCTATGCCCCTATGTATGAATACCCTGATCCCGCCAATCCCCCAAAAACTACCCACAACCTGTTTTTACATCAAAACGATGCAATCACAGGTCTGTACGGGATGGGGTTCCTTCTTGGAAAGGGGGCTTCAAAGTGGAGCTATTCACCGAAAGGGTCACCCAACTCGACACGTACGACCTACAATTCGGAAAAACCATCGGCGCCACTACCTTGGGGGGCGCGTTCCATATTACCCTATTTTAAAAACGAAAAATCATGAAAAATTTCCTGCTCCTTATTGCCATCGGCGCTTTTTTAGCTGTCAGTATGTCTTCTTCCTGTAAAAAAGACCTGATTATAGATCCCATTGATGATCCCACCATTGATACCACCTATTTAATAATCGAAGGTGTGCGGGTTTCAAATGGTGCGGTTAGTGAATATGGCCACACGCATGTAAAAATCAAGGCTGAATTTGCCAAAATAGTCGCAGAGTCCTTCACTATTGCAGATTACGGACACGTGGTTTCCAAAACAACGGCTTTGCCCACCATCGAAAATAATGATGGGGTGGGCGCGGCAGGAGAAGAGCGCACCACCCTTGGTGATTTCACCAGCCATATTACCGGACTGGAGCCCGGAACGACCTATAATGCCCAGGTTTTCATCAAAAAGAAAAACAAAACTACCGGGGTGGAGACCTATGGGTATACCGCAAAATCATTTTCCCTTCACTACGCTTGACCCAGAGCCCCCAACAGTAGTAGATACGGCAAAAACGTTATGTCTGGTTCCTTCCTCATGGAGGGCCGGATCATCGACTTCAAGGGGAAGGACGTGCTAAACCACGGATTTATCTGGTCGACTACCCAGTCCAGCCCGACCACCTTGACCTTTGACCAAAATGAAGGCAAATATGAAGCAGGGCCAGTTGCATTGACACAATCTCATCCATACATTCATGTAATTCCCAATCTGGAATCCGATAAGACCTACTTTGCCCGGGCTTTTGCCCAAAATGAATTTGGGTACGGCTACGGGATAATTCAACAAGTCACCACGTTGGTAGCCCCTGAACCGCTTGTAACTATCGACACCTTTTATCTAGTTTCAGACGCGAACGGAACAGGTGAACCAAACCCGGGAGAGCAAGTGACCTTCAATATAACGCTCAAAAATGAAGGCGAACTAGCGGCCGAAAACGTCAACCTCATCCTCAGTAGCGGAGATGTGACCGTGATCAGCAATCAGCCTGTCGACTTTGGCACTCTCCTGCCCGGCAGTTCAAAAAGCAAGCAGATACAACTCCAGGTTTCCAACCTTGTGTCTGCCGGGGATGTGGTATTGATCAATGCAGAGATCAACAGTGGAAGTTTCCAATGGACAGACAACACGACCTTCACGTTCACCGTGGCGGCTTCTCCGGAGCCCAAGGTCGACATTGAGGCCATCACGCTGGTAGCCGATGCCAACGGTTCCGGGCAGCCAACCAGGTGAGTTGGTGACCTACAATATTACTCTGAAAAATAATGGAGAAATTACCGCCGACAATGTGGAGGGTTAATTTCTTCAGCCCCGATGCGTCCATCGTAGGGGCGCAACCGGTGCTATTCGGGAGTATCGCCAAAGATGGAACCAAGAGTAAGCAAGTTCAGATTCAGATATCCAATCTGGTATCGGCAGGAGATATTGTGACCTTTTCTTCCGAAATAAATAGCGGGAGCTTCCAATGGGTAGATAATACCAACTTTTCTTTTACGATCTCTCCACCTCCAGCCCCGGAGATCATTATCCAAAATGTAGTGCTCACCGAACCGAACGGAACAGGCAACATCAACCCTGGAGAGACCGTCACGATCACCCTCACCCTGAAAAATGCCGGCAATGCCGATGCCACGGGGGTAGCGCTCAGCATAGGCAGTAGCCCGCATTACACCATCAATACACCCCTTCCTGTCAGCTATGGCTCCATGCCATCCGGAACCCAAAAGGTAAAGGAAGTGGAGATCGAAATAGGCAGCAATGTGGCCTGGAATACCTTTGTCAATATTCCGGTTTCGGTTAGCGACGACCAGGGGAACGATTGGAACTTTCCCAATGGAGTTCAATTCACGGTAATATCCCCGTATGTGGTGACAAGTGGAATGGTTTTTATACGAGGTATAATGAATGTTCGGGTATTAACGTCGTCAATCTGGCGGGTGGATATTCAGGCGATCTATTTGGGCCTGGGTTTTCGACTGATGTGATTCCTGGCACTTCAGGTTGCAGTTTGAATTTCATGGCCACGGAGCAGGATTACATCCAATTTCCGCAGAATCCCACCTTTGGCCTGAGTGAAATTTCATTTAGTTTTTGGATGAAAACCGGCACCGGGAATGGGTATCTTTTCACGGGAAGTGTGACCAGCAATAATGATTATTTGAGAATAGACAATAACTTTTTTGTCTGGGATGGTTACACGATGAATTATAATGCCGGGTTCTATATGGATAATAACGTCTGGCACCATTATGTAATTACAATAAAATCTGGGGAACAATACTTGTACATCGATGGCCAGCAAAAATTCCCAGGGCAATTATTCAGTGGCTGGAATTCAGCGAATCAGCAAGGGTGTTACGTAGGGCGATCCTATTACACGGGTTCCAATTATCCCTTTTTCAACGGAAAACTGGACAACTTCCGGATCTACAACCAGGCTATTACCCCGACAGAGGTAAGCACCATTTTCAACGCCAATCAATAACCCTTTTTAACACATCGCCCTATTTCTTAAATTTTTGCCCTATGAAATCGAATTACCTCAAATTTATCAGTGCCCTGCTAGGCACAGCGCTTTTATTTTTGACACACAGTGCCTGCAAAAAAGATCCTTGTGCACTGATCATCCATGACCTGATTGGGGAATCCTCTTTTGGAGGCGTATTTACAGTTGTAGCCGGCATGCCACTCACTATTCCAGTAAAAGTGATCGCTTTGGGCGAAACCTGTGATAATAACAAGCAAGAGATGGTTCCCCCTACCCAGGCAAAAATTTCCATATTCTACAAATACCCGATACCGTACTGAACTGGGACCTAGTCCAGGTACATACCATTGACATCCCTTCTTTCCTTTTTGGTGAATACTATGAGGACATTCTCTGACATTGTTTAATGAACCTGGAGAGTACCGCATCGAGGTGTGCGTCAATGAGGAGGATTGTACCCGTGGGTACGGAGAATGAGTGTTTTTAAGATTGATATTGGACGGCCCCGAGGTAATGCTCCTTATTTTTACCCCAAAATTAGTGCGTGTAGTCAGAAAGAGCGTCTTGCGCGTACTGGTTTTCTCCAGAAATACCTGGCGTTTTGCCTTTGAGCTCGGTGAGGAGCAGCCGGAATGCCTGAAACCAACTTTTGGGAGGAGTTATGGGAAGGTGGTTAGTTGGAGGGGGGGGAGGGTGGTGGTTGAAATAATTTCGTTTACACCTCATCCCACTTCCTCACTAAATACCGGGTTCTGTCGTGGCTTTCTTCCCCTCCGTATACCAGCGTGCGGGTGTTGACCTGTCTTTGGAGATTTCGGAGAAATATTCCAAGCCCTTGTAGATTTGGGCAGGATGGTTTGTGCAGATTTGATCTCCATAATATCGAAGCGGCCTCCCTTTTCGTCAGCAAATCTACCTCATGGCCGGACGAACTCTGCCAGAACCAGTACTCCTGGAGCAGGTATTGGTGGTGGTTTTTTCTTAAAATATCAGAGACGACCAGGTTTTCGAACAAGCTGCCGATGAGCATTTGATCTTCCAGGTCTTCTTTTTGCCGGAAACCGAGTAAGAAAGAAGCCAGACCTGTGTCGTAGAAATAAAGTTTGGAGGTTTTCACGATGCGCTTGCTGAAGTTTTCGTAATAAGGCGGCAGCAAAAAACGATATAGCTGCTTTCCAGGATAGACAGCCATGATTTTGCGGTTGGCTGACTGATGCCGCATTCATTAGCCAGATTGCTCAGGTTGAGCAGTTGCCCGGTACGGCCGGCACAGAGGCCAATAAAATTCCGGAACCGGCGTAGGTCATGCACATTGGACAGCGCTGTTACGTCTCGATCAATATACGTCTGCAAATAGTTGGCATAATAAACAGAGGGGTTTAGAACCCTATTATAAATAGCAGGATAAAACCCTTTCACAATAGCCGACTGCCAGTCGGCAGGCAACCAGCCTTCGCGTTTTAGTTCCTGCGTGTCGAAGGGCAAGAGTTTGAAAAGGGCAACTCTCCCAGCGAGGCTTTGCGTGATGTGTTCCAGCAAATGGAAATTTTGAGAACCTGAGAGGACGAATTGCCCCATTTGTCCGCTTTCATCCACGATGGTCTGAAGGTGGGAAAACAAATTTGGCGCCCGCTGTACTTCATCAAAAATAACGTTGGAATGGTACTCCTTCAAAAAGCCAATAGGGTCTTCGGAAGCAAAGCTGCGCAAGCCTGTATCTTCCAGGGATACATAGCGATAGTCTGGCAAAATATGTTTCAGCAGGGTGGTTTCCCGGACTGCCGGGGTCCTGTGAGCGCCAGAATGGGGTACTTGGTGAGGAGCGATTTGAAGGGTTTTTCTATTTGCCGTTTGACAATGGACATCTCATTGATTTTTAGGCAATTTACAGTTAAATTTTGAAATTACACGAGCTAAATTTTGAAATTACATGGAAAATTTCTTGAAATTGCAGAGATCAGTCCTCCGGGAGGGGAGTTCGTCTTCCGGCAAGGTATTCTACCGAGAAGGTTAAAAAAAGCGAGGAGCAGGTGGGGGCATAGTGTTTTTTTGCAGATTGGATATTGGTGACTCGGCCCGAAAAAGTACACCCTTTGGGGGAAGTAATCCTGAAATTGGATTACATCCTTTAGGTTGAAAGAAAAATTACAGGATTCTCAAGTTATCAGGGTCAATAAAAAGACGGATTGTTGGATCGGAAAGCATCCCTTCATTCAACTCTTTTCTCAGAAGGATTTTATCTCGAAATCCATGCTGGAAGCTCTTTCCAACTGCTTGCGGGCATTTTGAGGGTCGTTGTTAGCTGCAAAATAACAGGCAGAAGAAAAGTACAGCATTCCATAATTTTCTTGACGCTCAAACGGGGAGTTAGGATCGCGTTTCGGAACAATTAGATTATGCGCATTTCCTGTTAAGAAATTTGCCAAACCATCGTATTCTTCATTTAACTTATCATATAAAGGCTCCTCTTTCCCATTTAGAGGGATGGGGATTCTACTGGAGTGCTCCGTTTCAAAATTTCCCTCCATTTTCATTAAAACCTCCCTACTGGCCCGCAAGGTGTTTTTACTTGTGATGGAGGTCGAAACTCCATGAAAATGCGAGACTTGTTCTCGGTAATAACTTGCTACGTGGAATAAAAGGTGCGGGTGAAAATCTTCATCATCTCGCTTTCGGATAGACAGGGCAAGGAACGCATTACAAAAATGAAATGCTTTCCCAAAGTAAATATGCCCTCCAATCCCCTGGGCTTTCTCCTCGGCAGTCCTGTCATCAATAATGACATCGCCATTGGGTTTAATTTCAATAGGGCTATGGTGAATGCTTCGTTTATCGCTAGATAGATGAAAACACTGATAAAAACCTGCCAAATGGACTACTTTACTTTGTACCGGCTTCTCCAACGCATTCGGGTATTTAGAAAGCAAAGGGAAATTCTCAATAATCACGGGCGCATCCACATATTGATCTAATTCCCCCGCAAAAAGGCTTTAAAACCGGCTCCTTAGTCAAAATGGCTTTTAATTCAGATTCTACATACAATGGAATCTGCATGCGGTGACTTTTCTCATATGCGTTCTCCGACTTTCGAAGAAGAATACGCCCAGCGACAGGAACATTATTTTGCTGCTCCATACCTCCATAAATCCCAAGCATATATTCTTCTTGTGATCCACCATTTATGGAAGTAGGGGCCACATCAAGAATAATACTAAAATCATAGTACCCTCCTTTTGATTGATAGCCAAACGTAGCAATCAGGAATTTATTATTCAAAATTTGGTGAATAATCCCCGTGTATTCTCCCGTTATTTTAGAATAGAAGCGGATCCAGCATCCATCAAATATCTTAATGATCAACTTGTGAATAAATTCTCTGTCCTTTCGGACCTCAAGCAAATATGCGTCATAAACCCCTTCAAACTGTGAAATAGACTTGAGCGTATCTTTTGCATCTAGTATTCTGTCGGGCCCTTCTTTTACGCTAAGTCGATGATGACTCAGTAAATAGGAAACTAAAGGAGGTGTTTCTTCTGTCCGAATGGCTTCTTCCAATTCAGATGGGGATTTTCGCGCCATAAGACAAAGGCCACTTCTAGCATCCGTGCCTGTATAAACACCCAAATACCAATCCTCATCTACTAAACTTCCATTTAATGCGAAACAACAAAGCCCTGGAACTTCTTCGACATAGCCTTTTTCCAGATTTTCCCTTGATTGAAATATTAGAAAAAACTCCCTATTGGGGAATACTTTGACCTCACCCCTATAGCGCATCCTTGGTCCACGAGGCGTGGTCTTGTACATAGTTAGTTCTACTTCCTCCGAATCGAGATCAATTCGAACGACAGCTCTTTTGGGCTCTTCATTCGGAGTGAATTTTCTTCCCAAAAAATAATAAATAAAATGCAATTCATTTGAGGCATCTGCTCGTTCGTCTTGAAATTTGCCGATCTTTTGAATATTCCCTGACCGGTCATACTCAATTTGAAAGTTATCTGAAATGTCCGAAATTATTCTGTAAATGGACTGTCCCGAGAAATGGGAGTCCTCCTTTTTGGCTTTGGAAATTGCGAAGTAATCAACGTTTGCCTGATCTGCAATACTACGTTGCGAGAGATTTTTGCCTTTCCACTTTTTATATTCCCGGCGAAGCTTTTCCAACACTTTATTGAGGAGTTCACGCAACTCATCTTCTGGCCAATTATAAAAAGGGTAGCTGTCCATGGTGTTTAACTGGTTACTTCCCAAAAGTCACCAAAATCTCCCAATTTTCGAGCAAATAGTACCAATTTTTGAATCGTCCCACAGATTCTTTTGGTTGAAGTTGCTTGAATATGCCATCATCTTTGCAAGAGATAAACAAAAATTTTATGAAACCTCAATCCATTACCTCCTCCCTCCCCGACACCCAATCCGTAAAAAACGAATTGCCCGGACTGCAATTCGACATGGTTTTGAAAACGGATTTTGTCCAGCACCAGGAAGAAATGTTGATTAAACAGATCGGGCAGCTATGCCAGAAGCAAGCCAATTGGTCACAGAGGTTGATGCTGTCTCAAGGCGAAAGAGAACAGTTGGAAGTCTTCTGGAAACGTCAGCAGGAAGCGCTCGACAGCGCCCTTCAAACACGCAACCAATCACTCCAGGCCATCCGGGAAGCTCATTTGAGTTTCATCCGGGAAGTATGCAACAGTCTGCTGCTCACAGGAAGGTCCTCCCTGCAGGTTTCTGTTGGCATACAATTTACCGAGCACAGCCTCCAGCTTCGTAGATCGCTGGAAAAACTCAACGAATCATTTTGGGACCTGATGGAAGAAAAACTCCGCCAGGCAGACAATCGTGAAGAACGAATCCGGTCGCTAATCCTGGAGCAAATTACCCACGAGCTGAACCGGTGGAACGAACAATACGACACGATACTCGATACTTTCGCATATGCTGAACGAAAAGTCTGACTCCCTGAATAACACCATTATCCATTAAAATTGAACATACTATGAAAAAGATTTTCACTTGGACTTCCTTATCCGGCTTGTCAGCCGATGTCCTCAGTAAATGTACGGTCGCCACGCAAAGGAAAGCAGGCCTTCTTGGTTTTGTCATGGCGTTCGTCCCTGCCGTGAACGCCTTCCTTATGAGCCTGATCTTGCATCATGTATTGCACCTTCATACCGGGACTGCGTTCTTGACTTTCCCTCTCATCGTCCTATTTTTTTATTGTTTTGAACGGATCATCGTCAACGGGAAGCACAGCAGGACCCTGGTAGGGGTGCGCATGGTCTCCCTGTTGACAACCGCTGTTATTTTCTCAACCCTTTTCGACATTCAATTACTAAAGCAAGACCTGAAGGATGCCTATCTGTTGGAATCCCGGCAACAAGCCAGCACAGTGCAGAAAGCCTATCAACCTCAAATGGATGAGATCCAGTCCACAGAAAATAATCTTCTGCAAAGGATCCAATACCTGCGCGACCAAAAAATCGCCTGGCAGGGAATGCTCCAGGAAGAAGCCGATGGCACCGGCGGCAGTCGCCAACGAGGGGTAGACACCATCTACAAAAACCTGGAACGGATCGTTGCGGAGAAAACCCGGCTAGCCGAAGCAGAGATCCAGCAAATTGAAGGTTCCATCCGGCAGATCGAAGGACAGAAGCGCCACTTGCAAGCCCAGTTGCAAAAGGAACTCAACGCTATTCCCTCATTTGAAAGCACGGGGTTACTTACCAGAGTAAGGCTCCTGCACCATTTGGCATTTACCAAAGGAGAAAATACCGTGCTGCTTTTTTACGTCTGCTTCTTCCTCCTCTTCGGGCTGGTCGAGAGCCTTCCTATGGTCGGTAAATACTCCCTCCGCTTTACTGATTATTACGCTATTCAGGAACACGAAGAAGGCCTGACTATAACAAATCACCAGCAAGAAGCACAGGAGAGGCTTCAGTTCGAACTGGAACGCCTTATTACCGCGAACCGAGCCCGAAGGATGACTTTACAAAAAGACGCTAAACTGAAAGACCAGGAATTGACCCTGCAAGAGATCAGAGAACTCTATCTCCAGGAGATCGAATTGCTGGAATGGCTGGAGAAAGAAGACAAAGCCGCCATGGAAATCTTATCGGATGAATTGTACGATGCATTTGGATCAGGAGCATTCTCCAGAGCGGTAAGGCGCTATCAGAAGTATATGGAGGAGATTAGGTCGTGAAAGAATGCACAGAGCCTTCGGTATGCTTGACCATCAGGGGCCCCAGTATGACCCGCAAACCCACTTTGGCCCGCCCCTGATCGGTACTCAGACACGAAAAGGACACTTGGGCTATCTGAGGTTCCCCCATTCGCACCCACCGGTTTTCCGGCGACAACTTCTGTTCAAATGGCGTACGAAACTAGGCCAATGTCCGCTCTGAGGCAGGAGTATACTTGATCATGAAAGTGCACGTTTTTTGATGGAAGTTACGGATTCCCCCTGCACTTGCCGCTTATCTCAGCTTCTATTTTACAACACATTTTAATGGTTATCAAGACTTTGCGGGTAGGTTAAATATTTTGAGGGAGCCCTAATTAGGGCAGTATGATGAGCCAATTAACGTTAATTGGCCCAGTGTAGGGATTGGATTTAGTCAACATTCCTGCAAAATGAAAGAACTACGTTCACGATGGCGGAATGCGTCATGATGTATAGAGGAATGCCTTGCGTTTTCCCGGATGGTGATCACTTCCTGACCACTCCATCTTCCAACAACCGGTTGCGAAACGAAAGATCGCCAACGGCTACCGGGGTTGACCCCATCATGCCATTTTGGGGCATCTCATCCACGATCTTTCGGAAAATTTGGAGGATCTCGGAAGAAGATTCAGCGAGGGCAGTATCGAGTTTTTTGCCAGGGGTGCGGCCGATGGGATAGAAGGACAAGGTGGTTTGGCGGCCCTGGCCCTTGTAGTTGAAAATGTTAAACCCGAAGCCAGAGTTAATCCAGAGGTAGTTGGTAATAAGCTCGCGGTCGTGGAGCTTGTTGGTAGTGAAGATTTGGGAGCGGATAGTATAGGGGCGGCTGAGGTCCTGGATGATCTTCAGGAGATCGGCATATTTTTTCTCCAGGTCGACCCCACTCTTCTCACTGGCGATGATGGTGAGATGAAAGTCAGACCTGCTGAGCTGGGCAGGAAGGAGGTTATCCAGGATGTGGGGTAAATTGCACTCGTAGAACCCCGAGAAGAGGTAATTATCCTGGATGATCAGGGCATTGGATGGGTAGCTCACCTTTTTTAGGAAAGACCAATTTTGTTTGGGGCCGGGATTTACATTCCCCTTTTTGATCACCAAGGGCTCGATATGCTCTACCAGGGATTGGAACTCCTGGATTTCCATTTCAGTGCCAAGGAAAAACAAACCATGTTCCGTTTTCAGTTGCCGGCAATCTTCGGCCTTTCTGTCTAGCATAAAAACCACTCTGCTGGGGGCTTGGGCGTATTCCGCACTATCCTCCAGTGCTTTCCTGAAAAATTCCGAATTAGGTACCAATTTGCAGGCGCCGGTCTTATGCAAGCTCAGCAAAGGAAGGTTTTCAGAGAGGAGGCTCTTCAGGGTATCCAGGTCCAGATCCAGTTCGATCTCACTTCTCCCCAGTAGTCTTTTTGCTTCCAACCAGGCCATGACTTTGTCTTCTTCCTCCTCAATGTCGCCTACTGGTTTTTGTTGGAAGAAATGATCCAGGAAGGCCTTTTGTGCGAATATCTTCAGTTCGCTCATAATCAATTCGATTTGAGGTTCTGAAGAGTAAACAGATCAATGGCCAGGCTGTCGGCTTCATCAAAGAAGCCAGGGCCGAAAGTACCGGAGAGACGGCCGTCTTCGAGGATGTCCAGTTTTTTTACCTGGGGTTCTCCTTCCGGCACTTTACCGGGTTCGTAGAAGTAGTAAATGGAGGTATCGGCTGGTGTGATTTCCTTTTTGGCGGTGAAGTACTGGAGTTTGCGGATGAGGTATTCGGAGTGGGTTTCGATGATGAACTGGACTTTGAAGGTGTTCATGGCATCGACGAAAAAATCGGCGAGTTTGGATTGAAAGGCAGGGTGTAAATTGGTTTCGGGCTCCTCGACGAGGAAGATATGATTATTGGATCCAAATTTCTGGTTATTAGACCCATAATGACCAATCATTAGGATCATTGGAACAAGCTGGGTAATTCCATACCCCAAATCAGCCAAATTCACCCATTCCTTGCCTTGTTTAATTGAAACTAAAAAGTAAGAACACCTTCTGCTCCTTTGATAGAAATTTCTTCACCTATACCAAACTCTTTTATCCATTTATTAACAAAATCCTCTCGCCTCACGTCCATCGGATGGTTCCTCAATTCCACCAAAAATGAGTTAAAACTTCCCCCTTGAGACTGGTTTGTATAAATTCGTTGGTGGGAGGTAGCCTAATAGCCTCAATAAGCCTGAATTTTTTATTTTCAAAGTACGTCCAAATCGAGTGCAGGTTTTTGAAACTGTCGAAAGGTAATAAACGAAATAATCATTCACCAAATATTTATGCCGTTCAAGATATGGCAAAGCTTTTTCAATTTTTTCATCCAGCTTGGATGTTTTTTCAATTGTGATCTCTTCCTTGAATGAACTTAATATAATAGGAAATGCTAGCATATTCTCAAAATGATATGAGTCTTTAAATTCCAATCCGTATTCAGCTTCAATTGTACTGTCCCAACCTCTGCCAGCCTTTTCAACGAATAAAGTCAACAGTTTTTTTTCAAACTCTATAATTTCTTCATCTGAATAGAGCGCTTTTAAATCTTACCGAAATTCCGTTTGAAATATCCCTTCATTAATTTTTTCTAAAAGTTCAGAAAAGTTTTCCGGCTTATTATCATACTCGACCTTTTCTCCTTCAGTTGGAAAAATACGTATCGATGCAAAACCTTCAACCACACGAATTTGCATATTGACTATAAGTATTCAAAAAACCAATCTGAGTCAAATCTGGAATTATTTTTATTGACTTCTATAATTGTTCTTTCCTCCCGCACTGCAGGGAAATGGACTTAAATTTTCCCATTTCTCCCATGGGGCCCTTCGAAAACCAACTTCATTCTGCAAGTGCCTGAAATCGAAATGAATAGCCTTTCAACTCTTCTAGCACCCAGTTGTTATTTGTTAAAATATCTGAATTATCAATCTCTAGAATAAAGACGATTTCATTATCCTGAATTTCGATGTAGAGCAATTCATACGTGCCAAAGTTTATGATCCGGCCCGGAAAAATCCAACTGAAGATCATTTGCTTTCTTTGTGAAATCCTGCCAAAGGAGGAGGGCTTTTAATAGAGAGCTTTTTCCAGAACTATTTGTTCCGGTAAGTAATGTAATCGGAGCCAATTCAAAAAAGGTTTCTTCTTTGAAAACGCGGAAATTTTTGAGGCCGAAGCCGGATAATATTGGCATAGTCTATTTT
>JADJTT010000015.1 GCA_016711045.1 Saprospirales bacterium | reverse complement strand
TGCCCGATACCAGGCAGGCGGTGGTTTATTGAGACGGACCCATTTGCCGAAACCTGGTTTAGCTACCTGCTCGAAAACGTGCTGGTCACGGGCGGAAGAGATCCCGGGAAGTATAGCACGGGTCGGTGTGGTTATCTTGTCGAAGCGGGCGCTATATCCAGCGCAAATACGAAAGCTCTCTCCGGAGGGTCTATCGGCTTCTTTGAAGGAAAAGATAGGCCGGAAAGAATATGGAGGTGTTGGAAACGGCGATCAATACAGCCGAACGCAGGGAAAACAGAGGCCTATAAACAAGCAAAACTAAAAAAATACCCTGGACGAACTTAAATCCAGTTCTCGGGGCGAAAATTGCAGGAAGAGAAAATGGCGCTCAACCGGCTTAGCCCGGAGAAAGTGACCTATGCCACGCGCCTGGAAAACTTCAGATCTTTGCGTCGCCGAGCGCTGCCCAACAACAGAACAGATCGATCCGGCTGGTGGAACTGGATAAACAGAGGTGGAGCTTTGGGCGGCCAGATGCAGGACCCGGAAGCGGCGCTCACGGCCGCCAGGACCAGATTGCCCACCGATAGCTCTACGGCAGGTGGCCGAACAACTCAATAACCACATTGAGCTCTTCAGCCAAACCAATATCGAATTTATCCGTCAACAGAATACGGTCACCACCATCCAGCGCGAACTGACCTTCCGGGAGCGCCAGCGTACCGGAGATGCAAACCCTGTTGCAGCAATACCAAAGACGTGACCCTCTCCGACCTGGAAATGCAGCAAAACAACGACCAGATCGAACAAATCGGAGAAGAGGGTTGAAAACGGCCTACGAGCAGCGCAGGAAAAGAAAGCCTGCTTACCGAGGCCGAGCAAACGTATTTCAAGGCCAGGGGAGATCAACGAGTTGAAAAGTGATTGCGGAAAGTAGCCAAACAGCAACAGGAAGTGCAACTCTGGCTAACGATATTAAAGACAAGGTCACCGAACTGCATTCCAACTGTTCCCTCAGCGAACGGCTCACATCAATTCCAGGTGTCGCTCAACGACCTGCTCGGCGCGAGACGCCCACTGATCTGAACACGGAGAAACTCCCGGGAAAGGCAGACCGGGTTGAAAAGCCGCCTGGACAACTACGGGGAGATCAATCCTATGCAATACGTGTAGCTTACGACGAAATGAAGGAGCGCTATGACTCCATCAAAACCCAGCGCGACGATGGTCCGGAGCCGGCGAAGACCTGATGCAAAACCATCAAGGAAATCGAGGAAACCGCCACTGCCAGTTCCTCGACGCCTTTAACAAGGCGCGCCTGCTTCATCGATGTATTCCGCAGCCTGTTCACCGAAGACGACAATGCGGACCTGATCCTCCTGAATCCGGATGATCCGCTGGAGTCGATATCGAGATCATCGCCAAGCCGAAAGGCAAGCGTCCGCAGACCATCAGCCAGCTGTCGGGAGGAAAAGACCCTCACCGCTATCGCCATGCTGTTTGCGCTCTACCTGCTCAAACCGGCGCCCTTCTGCGTGTTTGATGAAGTGGACGCCCCCCTCGACGATACGAACATCGAGAAATTCAACAAGATCATCAAGAAGTTCTCCAAGGAATCGCAGTTTATTATCGTGACCCACAACAAGGCCACCATGGCTGCTGTCGATACGATCTACGGCGTCTATATGCGCGAACAAGGCGTTTCCGGCGTCAGCCACGTCGATTTCCGCAACTATGAGCACCAGTCTTTTCTGAGGCCAGCTAGAAATAGTTCCTATCGCTATTCTTTTTTGACACTAATTTAATCGACAAGCAGGTCCTATCCTGATCATTTCCACTAAAATTTGGTTATTATTCATACCAAAAACACCACAAGGAAATGAAGAAACAATTACTTATTGTTTTATGCTTTATGCTTGGAGCGCTTTACATCCAGGCACAAGATTACATCATCATTGCTTCCGGCATTAGTTCACCCCCAACAACCTGACTATCAACGCAGGGGAAACGGTACAATGGCAGAACACAGGCGGCGTACACAATGTGAACGGCTCGACGGCCACCTACCCAGGCAACCCACAGAGCTTCCTGAGCGGTTCGCCCATGACGGCGCCCTGACGTTTAACTTTACATTTACCATGCCAGGCACCTACCAATACCAATGTGACTTGCACGTAGGGCAGGTATGACGGGCACGATCACGGTGGTCGAGCCCAGCAGCTATCCCGAATACGATATCGCTACCGTCACTACTGTCGATGCCGACGGGTGCTGGATTCACTCGGCGTCGTTTGCCAACTGCAGGGGATCGTCTACGGGGTCGATTTTCGTGGTGGTACGGGTGTACAATTTATGATGCGCGATAATACGGGCGGAATCGTGGTATTCAGTACCTCCTTCAATTCTGCACCGTGACCGAAGGCGATGAGATCATCGTACAAGGAACGATTGAGCAGTTTAGCGGACTATCGGGGAAATTGCCCTGATATGATCCTATTTGTCTCCGCCGGCAATACACTTGAAGACCCCACGGTGGTTACTTCCTTTGATGAATCTACGGAAGGCGAACTGGTGCGGATCAACGGCGTCCATTTGGTAGATCCCGGGCAGTGGACGGGGTCCGGCCCCGGTTTCAACGTAGATCTTACGGATGACGTCAATAACTATTCCGTGCGAATTGACAACGACTGTACCCTTTTACGGCACAGCAGCTCCAGGCGGCACGTTTGACCTGATCGGTTTGGGCTGGCAGTTTGACAACGCTACCCTTCACCGAAGGGTATCAGATCTACCCGCGCTACACCGACGACCTGATCGGGGCATCATCAACCCGACCCAATATCCGCCTTATGACATAGGCGTTGTGACCACGGTAGATGGGAACGGAGATGTCGACTCACTCAACGTAAAATGTCAATTGCAAGGCCTTGTAACCAGTGGCGATTTTAACGGAGGAGGAAGCATCCAGTTCTTCCTGGATGACGGCACTGGGGGCGTTAGCGTATTCAGCAGCAATCCCTTTGGATATACGGTCAATGAAAACGACGAAATAATTGTACGTGGCACAATTGTGACATTCAGCTGCCTAACCCAAGTCGATCCCGACACGCTGTGGTTGGTATCCAGTGGCAACACGCCCTATACCCCTGAAGTAGTTATCGGTCCGATGACCGAGGCTCATGAAGGCGAACTACTTCAATTCAACAACCTCAACCTGGTCGATCCCGGGCAATGGACGGGATCTGGTCCCGGATTCAATGTGGATGTAACGGATGGCGTCAACACCTACCAGATGCGCATTGACAACGATGTGGATCTGTACAGCCTGCCCGCCCCGACAGGCACATTCAATGCGATCGGGCTGGGCAGCCAGTTCGACAGTGATGGCACCTGCAATAGCGGGTATCAGTTTCTACCGCGGTCTTTAGAGGATATCATTTCCACCGGCGTGCACGACCGGGTGGTAGACCTGCAACTCCGATTGTATCCCAACCCAGCAGGCGAGCGTCTTTTTGTGCAGACGGAGGCAACGGTGGAGTCCTGGATCATTTTTGATCTGTTCGGCAAGCAATTGCTACAGTGGGAAGGTATGCCATCCAATGGATTCGACATCAGTAGTTTGCAAACAGGGATGTACTTGTTGCAGGCACGGTGGAAGGCGGGGTTGCGAGCAGGAAGTTTGTGGTGGAGTAAAGGATTCAAAAGAAGAGAAAAGAAAAGACGCCATCTTTGAAAAGAAAGACGCCATCTTTGGAAAAGAAAAGACGCCATCTTTGAAAAGGAAAGACGCCATCTTTGAAAAGAAAAGACGCCATCTTTGAAAAGAAAGACGCCATCTTTGAAAAGAAAAGACGCCATCTTTGAAAAGAAAGACGCCATCTTTGAAAAAGAAAGACGCCATCTTTGAAAGAAAGACGCCATCTTTGAAAAAGAAAGACGCCATCTTTGAAAAAGAAAAGACGCCATCTTTGAACTTTGAAAGATGGCGTCTTTCTTAAAAACCAAAAAATTGACCTTAGAATCTGAAAATCAACTTTAACCATAACCTCGGCATCATCCTCTCCGGAGGAGGCGCTCAAGGTTATGCCCATTTGGGGTATTCAAAGCCCTGGAAGAAATGGGGTATTTCCCAAGCAGTGGCCGGCGTAAGTGCCGGATCTATCGTGGGAACCCTTTATGCTTCGGGAATGGACTACGCAGGGATGCGTAAATTTATCGACAGTACCAGTCTGGTAAGGGTCTTGTTTCCAGATGTGGCATTCTCCGGACTGCTCAGCCTCTCCTATCTCCGGGATCACCTTTGCTCGCTTCATTCCTACCAACCGGATCGAGGAATTGGAAAAACCGCTGGTGCTGGACTGACCAACCTCAATAGTGGGGAAACGGAGTTTTGGTCGGAAGGCCCGCTGCGGGAATGCGTCATGGCCTCCTGCGCCATTCCCCTCGTCTTCCAACCTATCGAGATCGACGGCCACTTGTATGTCGATGGCGGCCTGTTGATGAATTTTCCGGTGCCTGCCCTGCGCAGCCAATGCCGCAACCTGATCGGCGTCAACCTCATGCCCCAGATTCCGGTATCCAACAAAAAGCTGACGAGCGGATTATCCATGACCGCCATTGCTATCCGTTCGTTCTACCTCTCCGTCATCAACAATACCAAACCCTGGCGCGACCAGGTGGAGGTGCTGATCGAGGCGCCTGAATTGTACCACTACCATATTTCCAATTCGGTAAATGGGAGGAAATCCTGGAGATCGGCTACGGGCTACGATGGAGAAACGGGAGGAATTGAGAAATTAGTTTTTAGTTTTAATTTTCAATTTTCAGTTATTCGTGAAAACCCCCCTTTCTCTTTGGCTTTCTCTACCTGATTCCGCTTTGCTTCGTCATTTTTCGCGTGTTCGGGTGCGTTGCCTTTTTGGTCTTCGGCTTTCTCTGTCTTACGCTCCACTTTATTTTCTGCATTTTCCTTTTTCAGGTGATTTTCGCGGGCCTCATCCGGAATATCTTTGTCCATGTCATGGCCTTCATGGTCTTTTTTGCCCTTTTCTACATTTTCTTTTTCTCCTTCCATTTTCTCATGGCCCTCTTTCTCTTTGTCCATGTCGTCATCGTCACGGCCCTCAGGACGTCCTTTTGTATTCTTGCTGCTCTTTTGTACGGATTTCCTGGGCTTTTTCCTGGGTGCTTTGACGCTCGGCTTCTACCTGTTCGCGCGATTGTTCGCGTACTTTCCGCCTGGCGTTTTTATCTACTTTTTCCGTCTGCGGCTGCTTATTGACAGGTTCGCCTTGAGAGAAAACCGGCTGATAGGCCAGCAGGCTAAACATGAATGCAAAGCTTAAAATGAATTTGATTTTCATTGTTGATGTAATTTTAAAAAGTGAATAGTAGGGTGAAAAATATTTTCACCTTACGTTTTACTTTCCTGCTTCCCAAACGATCAATACGCCTGGGGCGGTTTCTTCCTCGAGGAGCTTCAGGAAAGCGGTAAAACTTACGCCTCCTTCCGATCCGTCCCATAGATTACCTGTTCGGGCGAGGTACTTGGCGTCAAAAAATTCCTTTAGCTGATTGTAATAGTTGACGGCCGATTCGTTTGTGGCCGCATAGATATCCACCTCCATTTTGACGAGGTTGGCTCCATTGGTCACATACCGGAAATCGGCAAATTCCTGTTCGTTAAAATCGATCGAGTAGGTAGCTTTTGTGTCGATTTGTTCTACCAGTTCGGCGGTTTCCTGTGCGGTGGCTGCAGCCAGGTCTTTTCCAAAGTCCATGCCCCGGAAAACGCCGGTATTGGGGTAAACAATGCAGTCAGGATTTCCGGCGCATCTACCTTATTGTTCGGTGCAGACGGCAGTTCCTGCTGCTGTCCGGGTGTCGAATTGGATTGGCAGGAAAAGAGCCCAAGTAATGCGATGAAGAGTACAAAAATTGAGGTTCTCATAATTTAGGAGTTTTGAATTTTCAGTGTTTAATTTTCAGTTGTTGCAACTGAAAACTGAACATTGAAAACTGAAAATTAAAGCAATTCCACCTCCATCCATACCGGCTGGTGGTCGGAAAATTGAAAGTCTTGATTAATAACGCGGACTTGCCGCACTTTGATATTGGGGGAAATGAGGAAGAAATCGATTGTCGTGATGAAAGATTCGCCTTTCACATAGGGATTATCCGTTTTTCGGTTGGTAGGCGTCATGGGGTCGTATACCCAGCGCCATTCTTCGGGAAGGAAAGCAGGATCGATATTGAATTGGGAGTGACCCTGCGCATTTCCGGGCATAAAACTGTCAAATTCAAAGAAAGGCGGACATTGATTCCAGTCACCTCCAGCTAGCACATAGTTGCCTTTTTCATACTCTTCCAAAAAGAAAGACTGTAAATAGGCCATTTGCTGGGCCTTGATCTTTCCTGATTTGTCAAATGCCGAATTGTGGATATTCACCAACACCAGCTCTTTTTCATTTTTCGTGGGATACCTGAATACAGCTGCACACCGGTCCAGTTGAAAGATCCGGTTTGGCCAGGCATAATTGCCGGGAAGCTGTACTCTTTCGGCGGAGGAGGGCGCATATTTGGAAAACGTAGCCAGTCCGCTGTGGGCTTTGCCATAAGCCCGCCAAGGTTCAAAGATCGGAATGGCTACCCGGTTTACATTATAATTCACCGCATAATAGGTCCCAAATCCGGGTAAGGCCTGCCCGATGGAATCGAGGTGGTTTAGAAAATAGCTTCGCTTGGAACAGGAATCTACTTCCTGAAACAAAAAGAAATCGGCTTGGGTGCTGCGTGCCAAATTGACGACCCCTGCCAGGTTTTTCGCTACGACAGGCCGGTCCGGACGAACCATTTTCCCGCCTGCGAACAAAAAACCGGCCCCTCCCTGATAGAAAAAGTCAGACTCTTCTCCCAGTCCGGTGTATCCGATATTCCAGATTACCACCGATAGTACGCTATCTTGGATCGAAGCCGTAGCGGCAGGACGAATGGGCTCAAGGGGTTTTATGCCTTTTGGTTGAAAATCCGTCCAGGTGCCATAAGCCAGGAGGACGACCAAATAGATCAGCACAAGCCCTGCAAAGAGGCTGGTGAATCGAAGGGCAGGTTTTGCGTATCGCATCAATGTGATAGAGTTAAAAGCCAAGAAGATCATTCATACCGAAACAGCCTTTACGTCCTTGAAGCCAGCGTGCAGCTTGCAGCGCTCCGCGTGCAAATCCTTCCCGGCTGAATGCTTCGTGCCGGATCTCGATCTGGTCGATACCCGACCGGTATACCACCCGGTGGGTGCCCGGCGCCGGATCGACCCGGTGCGACAGGATGGAGAGTTCCTCTTTCCCGCTGGCTTCCCGGTTGACCCACGTTTCTTTCCGCTCTACCCTACTCAGAATATCCTTGGCCAGGGTGATGGCGGTGCCGCTGGGCGCGTCCAGCTTCTGCGTATGGTGTGTTTCTTCCAGTTGGATGTCGTAGGCAGGTAAATGGTTCATCCGGTCGGCCAAAAAGCGATTGAGGGCAAAGAAAACATTGACGCCGATACTGAAATTGGACGCGTAGAAGAAAGCGCCTCCTGTTTTTTCGCAGTATGCCTGCACTTCCCCCATCCGGTCTGTCCAGCCGGTCGTGCCACTCACCACCGGCACGCCGGCATCGAAACACCGCCGGAAATTGTCCACTGCGCTTTCAGGTTGAGAAAATTCGATGGCGACATCGGCCAAATGCAATTGCGCAAGATCTTCCTGGTTGTCGCGATCGATCCGCAACACCACTTCACCGCCTTCTTCCGGAGCGAGGCGATCGATGATCCGGCCCATTTTTCCGTATCCGAGGAGGGCTATTTTCATGATGGGGAGATTTGGAGACAAGATAGGGATTTTGGCCCTTACATCAGTACCCCATTCACGGGTTCGATAGCTGGCGGAATTTCGGTTTCTCCCAACATTTCCCGCAGGTCAATTTCAATCGTTCGGCAGAGGGACAACATCGGAATGTCGTTGCCCAAGCCTTCGAAGGGATTTTCGGAATAATCGCCCACCAATTCCATCATCAAAAACACCCAGGATACCAATACGGTGAATGGAATCGAGATCCAGGTTCCCCAATCCCCAATTCGTGAAATTCGGAGACCATCCCAAAAGGAAGGAGAAAAATAAAATGCCCACAAATACGGCGCTCATGCTGCCGTATTGGCGTGGCAACGGAAATTTCTTGATCCGTTCGCACTTCCCCTGATGTTCGTAAAAATCCTGAAGGATCTTCTGCAGTTCCATGTGCCGGAAATCTTCAATGATCCCTCTACCCCGCAATTGAACCAGGTCTTGCGATTGCTGGTCGATAAGCTGAGTAGCGGTGTTTTTGTACTTGATCATCCGGGCATATTCCGCCTCATCCAGGAAATTTTCGAGTTGATCCTTGGTCACCTCGTCGTCCAACAGTCCAAGACCATAGTATTTCATCCGCTTTTCGGTCGTCCTCGCGATGTGCGCATTCTGGTTGATATGCTCCCAGGGGGCAGGGATCAACAATTGACTACGGAGTGTATACAGCCAGGCGATATGGCGATAGATCAATTTGGTCCGAAGGGAATGCAATTCTTCCCCGGGATATTGGTCTCCACAAATTGATCGGAGATATATGCCTTCACCGCACTACCCCAGGACCTGCTGCTGTTGACGATGGCACCCCATATTTTGCGGGCCTCCCAAATTCTGTCATAGGCCTGATTGTTCTTGAAACCGATATAAAAAGCCACCGCCGTACCGATTAATGATAGCGGCAGCCACGGGATAAAAAGGATATCCCACTGTGTGTTTTCATACCCAAGCGTCACGATGGCAGCCCAAGCCGTAAGCCATACAAGGTGCCACCCGCTAAATTGCATGACTCCTTTGAGGTTGAAGTTTTTTGAATGTACATCTAAGCGTTTGTTTCTTTGTCCAGCGCAAAACACATTACGAGAGGATACAGCGCGCCTGCGACGCGCTGTATCCTCTCAAATGCTCGGATCGGCGTAAAGCCGATTATTTACAAATAGGAGATCTGGGTCAATTCCTCCGACACTTTCCATAGCTTCCCGGCCAATTCCTGATCGTGCGACAGGTCGGTAGATTTTACTTTGGTCGCTCTACCTTTCATTTCATTGAATCCACCCGGGCCAAAATAATCGCCGCCATTGACATCCGTGCCCAAGGCCGCGTAGAGCGTGGGCTCTGCAGCCTTTTTTGGGGAATGGGTAAAGAAGACAAGGAGGCGCGCTAAGATCCAAACCCAGCGAGGAAGGTATTGCCCCAGATTCGTATTGGAAACACCCGGGTGCGCGGCTACCGAAATCGTTTTACTGCCTGCCTTTTCCAGCTTCCGTTGCAATTCATACGCAAACAGGAGGCACGCCAGTTTACTCTGGCTATAAGCGCCCATTGCCGAATACTTTTGCGCACTTTGCAAATCTTCAAAATTGATCATCCCCGATTTATGGGCATTGGAACTGAGCGTCACAACCCGGGAATTTGGGGTACTGTTAATCGTATCCAGCAATAAACCGGTAAGCAAAAAATGCCCAAAATAATTGGCGCCCATCTGGCTTTCAAACCCATCCTCCGTGCGCGAATAGGGCGGCATCATAATCCCTGCGTTGTTGATGAGCAGATCTAATTTGTTATATTTCTTCAAAAAGGATGCGGCAAAATCCCGTACCGACTGGAGCTTGCTCAGATCTACTTGCATAACCTCCAGCTCAGCCTGGGGCACTTGCGCCAGGATCTGCGCTTTGGCCTTCTCTGCTTTTTCTATATTCCGGCAAGCCATGATCACTTTCACGTCTTTTTGTGCCAGGGCTAAAGTCGTTTCGTATCCAAGGCCGATATTGGCGCCAGTGACTATGGCTGTGCGTCCTTTTTGGGACGGAATGGAGTTAATGTCGAATGTGTGATTCATTATTTATGGGTGTTTTTTACAAAAAGTCCAACGCGCGTTCCAATATGGTGTCCTTTCCGTTCAACCGGTCTTCCTCGGCCATATCCACTCCGGATATCCGGCGGAATGCCGCCTTCAATATTAAACCCGTCGGGCAGAAAGGTCTGGGTAGCCGAATACCGGACGATCCACCCATTGGGTAGCTCCCCGCTGGAAGGGATGCCTCCTCCCCACCGGTCCAATCTCCAATTACTGTAACATGGGGAAAGCTTTCATCGTAGCTACAAAGGTATTGGTTGCACTGTAGCAACTCCGGTTAGTGAGCAAAACAACAGGTTTGGTATATTGTTGCACTCCATCCGGTTCGATATAGGAAAGGGCGGGTTCGGAAAAATCGTCGTGGCCGGGACCGGTTTTCACCACATAGGTGAACGCCAGGCGTTTTTCATCGGCAAAGCGGGAAGCAAAGAGGTCAATATTGGATGTTGAACCTCCACCGTTGTCGCGCACATCGATGATCAGGCCTCTGGTGTCCTTGAAACGGTCGAGGACAAAGTCAAGTTGAGACGCTCCAATCGTATTGCTAAAACTGGCGTACCGGATGTAGCCAACTGTGGAGTCGAGAAAGGTATGCACAAACGGACCGGTATACCACTGTTCGTCTTTCCAGTATTCGCGCTCCAGCAAATCGGCGTCGAAGTTGGCTGGATAGCCCAGGTACCATTCCCAGTTGCGGGAGAAATTGAACGGACTGATCAGGTTGACATGGCCGTCGCGAAGGGTGTGTAAAGCATATCGGAAAAGAGATTGAACAGTTCCTCCGACCCCATATCTGCCTGTACCTGTGGACGGTAGACTTGGTAAATACTATCCCAGTTGATTTGCTTTAAGGAAAAAAAGGAATACCCCTCGTCCACTTCCTTCCACAAGGCTTCAAAATTGTGGTAGGGATCGCTTTCCGAATCTTTTTCGAATAGCAGGACCTCACAAGAAGTAAATAGCAGGGCCGCTGCCAGCAACAAGCTTTTATAAACGTACATGGAGGTTAATTTGAAGGGATTGCATGGATTGGGTGATTGGTTGCGGGGAAACGGTGGTGCGGTAGAAATCCCAGTAATAGAGCAACCCCAGCCTGTTTCCGTGTTTGAGCGGGCGCACAATTTCAAGGCGTAGCTTGATATTTTGCACTAGATCAAGCGAACCCACCCGGACATATCTCAGGTTGGGAAAGTCGTCGGGGTAAAGGGAATGGATTCCAGGCCCGAATAAGCGGGCCGGGCGCCCAGCACCAATAAGGGAATAATCAGTTGCCCATCCAGTTGCCATTGTTTTTTGAACACCCGAAAATCACGCACCATAGCCGCCGTGGGGCCTACGGCGATAAAGACATCGTAGAAGAAATAAGAATTGACCAGGGTTTGATGCTCGCGAAAAACTGCCCCAGGTAGTGAACGCACCTCCCAATTGAACCGGGCCACCGCGCAAAGGCCGCAAATACCCGCCATTGATGGCAAACGAATAGTTCTGCGTGGTACGCCCGCTGCGGGCAGAAGTAGGGCCGTACCAAAAATGATGTCAAGCCTGTGCATCCCCTTTTGGCCGATACGCGTCAAAACCCATCTGAAAAGCGCCCTGAAAGCCGCTGTACAGCAAGGGCGACATCGCCTGATCGCGCAGCGCCTGCCGGGCCAGGCCGCCGCCCAGTTTAAGGTAAAAGGACTTGGGGGCCAGCGTGTCCGATTGGGCGAGGAGTGTATTCCCCGCAAAAAAAAGCCAGAGAAAGAGAATAATGCGCATAGCTATTCAGGTTGTCTATCTATTCCGTAAACCAGCAACTCTTCTTCGTCATCCGGTAGTTGGGTTTTTCCCTCCAGTGTGAACCCCAATTTCTCAAGCAAGTGGATGGAACGCGTGTTATAGGCTACGGTAATCGCGATCAGGCGGTTCATGCCTAACTCGGTAAAGGCGTGATTCAATACGGCGTAGGCCGATTCAAAGCCATAGCCTTTACCCTCGAAATCGGGGTGTAAGGCAAATCCAAGATCCACCTCGGGAAGGCCTATTCTTTTAATCAACCCGCAAGTACCAACAGGTATTCCTTCTTCCTTTAATTCCAGGAGGTACATGCCAAATTTCAATTCGTCATAATCCTTCATGACCCGGTCTGTCAGGTACGCACGTGCTTCGGAGATGGTATGCACGCCCCGGTCGCCGATATATCTGAGCCAGGTGGGGCTATTGAGGAGTTCCAGCATAAATGCGGCATCCTGTTCGGTAAAGGGACGAAGATGGAGCCGGGGTGTATCAAGTGGTTTCATTGTTCGCTTAATTCCTCAGGTATGGGATTATCTTCGGTAACGAGCTCATTGACGATGGACGTGATCCACCAACGGCCGTTTTTTCTGATGAGGTGAAAGCTGTCGATCCCCTTTTGCGGCGGGCGCTCCAGTCCTGGAATTACGGTCTGGTACAACACCAATACTTGCGCCATATCTCCAACCACTACAGGTCTCATCGCCAGAATGGTCTCTTTAAAACCAAGGTTTTTGGCACGTACCTGTCCCTCAAACCGGATGAAATCGTCTATAAATCCATCGACGGAAAAAACGCTCAGGCTGTCCCTGCTGGTGCGCAGCGTGATCACAGCTTCATCGAGAAACATCTTCCGAACCTCATTCCAGTCGGGAGTTGTGCCGGCTTCAAAAGAGACCATATCGTACAATTGGGTCACCAGGCCATCGCCGGTGGGGTACCCAACAGCTTCCCGGACCTGGGCCAGGGCAAATGCACTGCTGAAGGCAAATGCGATCATAAGGGTCAGGATCTTCATAGTGGTGATTTTGTGATGGAAGTTACGCACTTTGTGGGAGTCTTTTTGTTTTAGAAGAAAAGGAAAAACATCGCTCTTTTGAAAACCTCCGCTACCTTTACAACGCTGGTATTATCTGCCCTATTTCTGATATCCGAATGGAATTGCAAGTCAGAAAGTAATCTATCTGTCTCCAACTACCCGGTAGAAGACTCCCTTACCGTTCGCACTGCCCTGCCTGGCAACATCGACGAAAGTTCCGGCATCGTTTACCTCGGTAACCGCATCTGGACCCACAACGACAGCGGTGACGCACCACGCCTATACGAAGTGAGCACCACGAAAAAGCAGCTGTTTCGCACCGTCTGGGTCGATGGCGCCGACAATGAAGATTGGGAAGATATCGCCAGCGACGATCGCTATGTCTACATCGGCGATTTTGGCAATAACAGCGGCAACCGGACCGACCTGGTGGTCTACAAGGTCTCTAAAGACAGTTTGGTGAAAGCGGGAAACTTCGTCGTCGATTCAGAGCCGATCTACTTTTACTACCCCGACCAGGTCAATTACGACCCCGGGGCATACAACCACAACTTTGATTGTGAGGCCATGATCAGCGTGGGCGACAGCCTGTATCTCTTTTCCAAAAACCACCTGGACGGGCAGTGTAGACTATACGCCTTGCCCAAAACACCCGGCAACTATTCCGCCCGCCTGATCGGCCAGTTCGACACCGATGGAGGTATCACTGCAGCCGGTTATGATCCGGAAAACGGGGTGGTCGCCCTGCTGGGCTACAACGTTACAGACAGGATTTTTGCCCGTTCTTTCCAACCCTTTGTATGGCTGTTGTATCAATACCCGGGGCGGGATTTTTTCAGCGGGAAAAAAGTGCGGGTAGATATTCCGAAGATCCTGCAGATGGAAGGGATCAGTTATTACCGGGACGGGCAATTTTTCATTACCTGTGAGTCGGGTAGTCAGGGGGATGGAGCCGTGTATTTGTGGAATGCAAAGAGATGGTATTGAATCAACGTTTAGACAATTGACTTACCAAGCTGCTCCACCACAAAATCCACCTCATTTTTGGTATTGTAATGTGAAAATGAAAAGCGGATCGCCTTGCGGTCGGGATCGGCGCCGATGGCGGTGAGCACGTGGGAGCCTACATCGACGCCGGAAGCGCAGGCGCTACCGCCCGAAGCGCCGATGCCGTTGATGTCGAGGTTGAGCAGGATGAGGTCTGCTTTGGGAGAAGGCGGGAAGGATACGTTCAGGACCGTATAGAGGTAGCGGTCCTGGTCGCCGTGGAACTGAATGCCGTCAAAATGCGCCAGAAGCTGGTCTTTGAGGTATTGGCGAATGGACTCGATGGTCTCCCGGCGTTCATCCATCCCGGTACAAGCCATGTCGAGGGCCTTGGCCATACCGACGATGCTTTGAATATTCTCCGTGCCGGCCCGCATGTTGCGCTCTTGTGAGCCACCGTGGATGTAGGGCTGGATGATGTTGTCGGCGTTCATATACAAAAAGCCCACGCCCTTGGGTCCATGAAACTTGTGTGCTGAGCCTGAAATAAAACTGACATAGGTCTTCGACAGGTCAATAGGGAAATGCCCGATGGCCTGTACGGTATCGGAATGAAAAAGTGCGCCATGGGCCTTGCAAAGCTCCGATACGCGCTCAAAATCGAGCAGGGTACCGATCTCGTTATTGGCATACATCAGGGAAACGAGGGTGCGGTGGGTCGTGTCCTGGAGCAGGTTTTCCAGCTGGTCGTAGTCTACCCTGCCTGCGGCGTCCACCTGTAGCCATACGACGGCGACACCTTGCTTCTCCAAAAACTCGACACTATGGAGCACGCAGTGGTGTTCGGTGGGCGAAGTCAGGATGCGGGTCACCCCCAAATCGCGCACAGCGCCTTTAATGGCCATGTTGTTGGCTTCTGTGCCGCCTGAGGTAAAGAAAATTTCCCCAATCGAGGCGCCCAGGTATTTGGCCATCGTCTTGCGAGCCGTTTCGATCGCGGCACGAGCCTGTCGCCCTTCCGCATGGATGCTGGAAGGATTCCCATAATTGGCCTTCATTACGGAAATCATTGCTTGATGACTTCTGGACTTATGGGTGTGCTTGCCGCGTTGTCAAAGTATACTCGCAATTTTAGCTCCCTTTATGGATTTCATTCACATCCGCCTTCACCTTATTGGCCAGATGGTCGGCGATCACCTGGGAGTGGCTCTCTGTGTAGAGGCGGATGATGGCCTCAGTATTGGACTTGCGAAGATGGATCCATCCGTTATCGAGATCGATCCTGAGGCCGTCTTCAGTACTGAGCTGGTGTGCGTGGTAGCGGCCTTTCAACTGCACCAGGAGGTTGTCGAGGTCGATATCGGGTGTGAGCTTGATCTTGTTTTTGGAGATGGTGTATGCCGGATAGCGGGATTTCAGGACATGGACGCCCATCCCGCAGGTAGCGAGGTGGCTGAGGAAAAGTGCGATACCCACCAAGGCATCGCGGCCATAATGCAGTTCGGGGTAGATCACGCCGCCATTGCCTTCGCCACCGATCACGGCATTGACCTCCCTTCATACGAGCCACTACGTTTACTTCCCCTACGGCGGAGGCTGAATATTGGCCTCCATAGCCTTCGGTTATATCCTTCAGGGCGCGGGTGGAGGAAAGATTGGAAACGGTATTGCCAGGTTGATGTTTCAGCACATAGTCAGCTACAGCTACCAGGGTATATTCTTCCCCGAATGGTTCGCCGTCTTCACAGACAAAAGCCAGGCGGTCGACATCGGGGTCGACTGCAATACCCAGCGTAGCGCGGTGATGTACCACTGCGGCCGAGAGTTCTTCCAGATGTTCGGGGAGCGGCTCCGGATCGTGGGCAAAGTGTCCGTTGGGTTCGGCATTGAGTACAATGGCTTCGCAGCCCAACGCTTGGAGCAATGCCGGTACGGCAAAACTTCCGGAGGAGTTGACCCCGTCGACGACCACCTTATAGTTTTTCTGCCGGATGGCATCCAAATTGACCAGGGGTAATGCGAGGATTTTATCGATATGCTTTTGGAGGTAAGTCCCATCCTCGCGGTAGGCGCCCAATTCGAGCACCTCAGCGTAGGTAATAGAGCCGGGGTCGTCCAACAGGCTCAAAAACCCGGTGGCATCTTGTTGGGATATGAATTCGCCCTGTTCGTTGAGGAACTTCATCGCGTTCCATTCCTTGGGATTGTGGCTGGCGGTGAGGATGATACCGGCTCCGGCGCCTCTTCAGGCACGGCAATTTCTACGGTAGGCGTGGTGGTAAGACCGAGATCGATCACTGAGACACCCATTAAACGAAGCGTTTGCACGACCAGTTGGCTAACCATTTCGCCGGAGATTCGGCCGTCCCGTCCAATCACAGCCAATGGTTTTCGGCCTGTATTGCGCATCCAGGCAGCAAAAGCAGCCGTACAGGCCACTATATCCTGCGCAGTGAGGTTATCGCCGGCCGGGCCGCCAATGGTCCCACGAATTCCGGAGATCGATTTGATAAGTGTCAAGGAAAGATTTTGATTTATTTAACAGGGTTTCTTCCTGGTTGGCACAAAATTAAAAAAATAGCCCTTTGCCGAAATTTTTTAACCTTGCATTGCCAATCATTTTTTGAAAGTATAGGTTTTGAGGATGCGGGGTGCCAAAACGACACCCCGCATCCTTTCCTGTTTCTTCGATGCAAGGTATAATACAAACTGAATGGTTCCAAACTTGGTTCAACTCTCCTTACTATCATATTTTGTACAAAAATCGGGATGAAAAGGAAGCGCATGCCTTTATCGATGCCCTGCTGAGCTATTTACATCCCCAACCGGGCCCTGGTGCTCGATCTGGCATGTGGAAAAGGCCGTTACTCCCGCTACCTGGCTCCAAAAAGGGTACTTCGTCACCGGCCTGATATCGCCGAAGAAAGCATCGCTTACGCCCGCCAGTTTGAGAATACGCACCTGAATTTTTTCAAACACGACATGCGTCTCCCTACCGGATCAATTATTTTGATTACATCTTCAACTTTTTCACCAGTTTTGGGTATTTTGAAACGGAACGAGATCATCGCCGTACCATTCAGAATATCGCCTGGGGATTGAAATCCTGGCGGTAGGTTTGTGCTGACCTTTTTTAATTCAGAAAAAGTGATCAATCAACTCAATCCACTGAAATTAAAGAAATAGACCACTATACGTTCACGATCCGCAAGCGAGTGGACGAGGAAGGATACATCATCAAAACGATCGCCTTTGAGGCGGAAGGCAAGCAAATGGAATTTCGGAGCGCGTGGGGCCTTTACCCTGACGACTTTGTGCAACTTTTTTGGCGAAACACCTCTCCAGTTGAAGCCACTTTTGGGACTACGGATTGGGGCCTTTGACCGGGATCATTCCGACCGTTTAATTCTCGTAGCCCGAAAAGCATGAGCCACCTCCTACAATTCGACGAATCCTTGTTCTTCCTGATCAACCGGGACGGCCAATCCGTTGTTCTAGATTGGTTGTTGCCGATTTGGCGGAATAAATTTACCTGGATTCCTTGTATGCAGGGTTAATGGTCTTTTCTCTTTATAAATTTCATTGGAAGGGCGTGTGGTGGGTCTTGTTGCTGGCGTTGACGGTGGGCGCCGGTGATATGATCAGTCACCGGTTGATCAAAATAGGTACAGCGCCCCCGGCCTTGTCAGACGGCACACATCATGGAAGAAGTGCACTTGCTGGTGCCCCGGGAGGCGGGTCCAGTTTTACCTCTAATCACGCCACCAACCACTTTGCCCTGGCCACCTTTTCGCAGGTACCCGGGCGTGTTTTTCCGGCGATGGCGATGGGCTTGTTCTTTTTGTTTGGGGTTCCTTTGGGGTTGCTTATGCCCAGGTATATGTCGGTCTCCACTATCCGTTGGATGTGGTGGCCGGAGGCTTATTAGGGTGCCTGATCGGCAGGCACCACCTTCATTTGGAAACGCATACCATGAGTTTTTCTGAATATAGCATCCTCATATTGATAGTGGTTGCCGGAGGCGGCCTGTCTTTT
>JADJTT010000014.1 GCA_016711045.1 Saprospirales bacterium | reverse complement strand
GTACTGATGAGGCTGGTACTGATGGAGTCAGGCAAGGACCTGGAAGCAACTCAAGAAGAAAAATATCAGCTAGTCATCAGTGTGGCAAAAGGAGAACTCAATTCCACGGGCATAACCCAATGGATAAGGGAGAGATTGAAATAAAATACTACCTGCAATCGAGTAGGGAGAGATAAGCCTTCAATTTAAACCTACGGATACCGCAAAGGTCTCCGGCTTATCCCAGCCCTCTCACACCACCGTACGTACGGACCTCGTATACGGCGGTTCACTAACCATAGATGAGTTTAAGATAGTAGTCGGTAAAAGAGATGTAGCTGCGCTTTTGTAGCCGTTCCACGGTGACAGTAGTCTTCATGATCGGGCTGCAAGCGATCGCCCATCCACCCATCCGGGAGCGAGACCAGGCGTATGCCTGATCCGGGGGAATTCCGAGACGAATAAAATTCTTTCTTCGCCTATCCGGTTTCTTCCACTGCTTCCAGATACAGTAGCGTAAGCGACTACGCACCCAAGGATCAAGTTCCTTGAGTTTTCGCCAGGTACTTGCCAATTTGAAATAATGTGTCCAGCCCCGGACCAGGGCGTTGAGCCGGTTGATGCGCTCGGCGAAACTCATTGAGTTGGTCTTGCGCGTAAGTGCCTTGATCTTCAACTTTAATCGTCGAAAACTCTTCGGTGATACACGTAGATTGTACTTGCCCTTCTCTCCTTGCGGTAGGTCGGGACAAATCCGTAACCCAACAATTCAAAACGCACCGGGCGGCGAATGCCGGTCTTTTCCTCGTTCACTTTCAGACAAAGTCGCCCTTCGATGAATTTGGTGATTGACCGTTTGACGCGTCGGGCCGACCTCAGACTGCGCAGAAAAATACTGCAGTCGTCGGCATAACGTACAAAACATAAGCCTCGGCTCATCAGCTCCTGATCCAGTTCATTCAATAGAATGTTTGACAACAAGGGGCTAAGTGGGCCACCCTGGGGCGTACCCTTGGGGCGTGGGGTCATTACCCCTCACAATAATAGTCCTGCTTGTAGGTAACGCCGGATCAATTTCAAAAGCCGTTCGTCTTTTACCTTCTGCCTCAACAGGCTCATTAGCAGATCATGGTGAACTTCATCGAAGAAGCTTTTCAGGTCCAGATCAATAATGTCCTGGTTGCCTTCATTGATGTAGGCCCTCGCCTGGAGTACCGCCTGATGGGCGTTTCGTCCGGGCCGAAAGCCGTAGCTGTAGGCTGAGAAGTCTTCCTCCCACAGCGGACTCAACACCTGATGGATGGCCTGTTGGATCAGTCGATCGATAACCGTGGGTATGCCCAATAGCCGTGTGCCGCCATTCGGCTTGGGGATTTCCACCCCAGCACTGCTTGCGGGCGATAAACCCCGGTTTCAATCTCGGCTTTGATGCGTAGCCAGTTTTTGTGGAGGTAATCGGCCAGATCGGTCACCTCCACTCCGTCTACACCGCTACTACCCCCGTTGCCTACAACCTGTTTGTAGGCCCGCCTCAGATTTGATCGCGATAAGATCCGGTCTAGTAGCCCCATCTTAAACTCATTTTGCTTTCCGTTTGCCCCAGCGATACCCGCGGCTCTACCCCGTGGTCGGTCGGTAGTCTTCACTTTAAGTACACTGGGGTAACTTCCAGCAGTTAATGTTCGGTCCTTCTTCCGGCTTGCCGGAATACTATGACCTCGGCTGACTTCTCCGCCTTTCCTGCGACGGAGATCTCCCCGGGTAAGAGCATCCGCTTTCCGCCGATTCCCGCCGCATCTACCAGATCAGGTTGTTGCCTGCGCGCTTTGACACGATGTGCTGCCTTACGCTCCTGATCCAGCCTCTTATGCGATTCCTGTTCGTCGGTACCAGCTTTTGTAGTCCCGCTTCCTTCCGCCGGCGGCCATAGCCTTTGGCGGAGGCCTCAGACCTTGGATCACTCCGAGCGCCCTTGCGGCTTACTAATGGGCTTTAGCAACTTGCCCATAAGGGACTTTCACCCTCTAGAAATATTCGGTATCTTTATACCGACTCGGATGCCCATGCCGGGCACACACTTTGTGCATACGTCCATAGCTTCGCATGCGCTCCGCTACGGTGTTTTGCACCCCCGCCAGACTGTGAAAAAACCTCCCCAAAGCGACAATATTTCCCAAAATAATTGGTAAATTTAGAGACCAAGACAAATCTAATTACCATGCCGCTACACCCAGAAATGGACCGTTCTCAGATGGAATTCTTCTGTCTGGAAGAATTAATCCCCAAGGATCACCCTGTACGGGTGATCGAAGCCTTTGTGGAAGGACTTGATCTGGAAGCTCTGGGTTTTAAAGTGTTGGGGAAAAGCCACGAGGGCCGGCCGGCATTTGGGGCAAAATCCTTGTTGAAGCTTTATTTATATGGGTATCAAAACGGAGTTCGATCCTCCCGGAAGCTGGAAGCGGAAGGTGGTCGCAATGTAGAATTGTGGTGGCTGCTGGGCAGACAGCAGCCGGGCTATAAGACCATCGCCGATTTTCGCAAAGACAACCGTTCAGCGTTCAAGGGCGTATTCCGGCAGCTAGTCAGCCTGATGCGGGACTGGGATTTGGTTGGAGGAAAGACCCTGGCGATCGATTCGACGAAGATCCGGGCGCAGAATTCGAAGAAGCACCTGCCTCGCCGGCAGGCAGGCAATTTCAACAAAGAGAAGATCGACAGGCAGATTGCTTACATAGACGGGCGGTTGGAAGAATTTTTCGAAGAGATGGACCGTCTGGACGAAGAGGATGACAAGGGGGGCGGATACGAAAGAGGCCTGGGCTGTGATCAGCGAAAAAGTGCAGACGCAAATGGATCGGCGCGACAAATACGAAAAGTTGGGCCGGGAACTGGAACAAAGCGGTCAGAAGCAAATATCGACTACGGATCCGGATGCGCGGGCCCTGGTATTGCATCGAAATATCGTGGAAGTGGGCTACGCCATACAGACGGTGGTGGACGAAAAGCACAAGCTCATCGTGCACAACGAGACCACCAATGAGAATGACCTGAACGCCTTGTCGAAGCAGGCCGCTGAAGGGAAAGAGGCGTGTCAGACCGATCAGGTGGATGTGCTGGCGGATGCGGGTTATCACACAGGGCGGGAAATAGCAAGCTGTGAGAAGGAACAGGTCACCACCTATGTAGCCGCGGGAAAGCACGCTCCGCAGACTGGTGAAGCCTACACCACAGACAAGTTTGAATACGTGGCGCAGGGGAATTACTACATCTGTCCTCAGGGCTATGAACTGCATACCAACGGAAATTGGTACGAGCGGAAAACACTCGCTCCTCCAAAGGGGAAGTGCAATACCGGATCCAGCAATTCAGGACGCCGGCCTGTGCGACTTGTTCGGCCAGATCGAAGTGCACCAAGAGCAAGAATGGTCGTCTGATCGAGCGGACCGAATATCAGGATGCGGTGGACCGGAATGACGCAAGAGTGAAAACAAATTGGAGCTATTACCGAAAGAGACAGGAACTGGTGGAGCATCCATACGGAACGATAAAACGACAATGGGGCTTCACCTATACCTTGCTCAAAACACTGCCCAAGGTCCAGGCCGAATCGGACCTGATCTTTACGTGCTACAACCTCAAGCGCTGTGTGAATCTGTTGGGGTTGCAAGAGATTTTGGAACGGCTCAAGGCCGTTTTAAGCCTTATTTTGGGCAATTTGAGGCATTTAAAGAAGTCACAGGAGTCAATTTTTACCTCCTTTGCCTTTCTTTCGTTTTTCGGTGGGAATATTCGTAGAGAGGATGTATTTTAGGGGGAGGTTTTTTCACAGACGGCCGTTAAGCCACATTGAAAAAGTTTGGAGGAATTGAACCAAATACCTACCTTTGGCATTAGTAACATGACGCGTTATTATGATAAAGAGCTTTGGCGATAAAGAAACTGAAAAGATCTGGCATGGATCTTACTCCAGAAAGTTTCCAACGGACATTCAATCAATTGCCAGAAGGAAACTGAGAATGATTAACAACGCGCAGGACATAAACGATCTTCGAATACCTCCAGGGAATAAATTGGAGAAATTAAAAGGTAGCCTAAAGGATTTTTGGAGTATTCGAATTAACAACCAGTGGCGAATCATCTTCAAATGGATAGGAAATGACGCCTACGAGGTTCAAGTAACAGACTATCATTAAATAGAAAAAAACAGAATGGAAAAATTACCAAACATACATCCGGGGGAGGTCTTGTTAGAAGAGTTTCTGATCCCAATGGGAATCAGCCAATACAAACTGGCAAAAGACCTTAAAATACCCCAGACAAGGGTTAGCGAAATCGTGAAACGGAAAAGGAGAATTACAGCTGACACCGCATTAAGGTTAAGCAAGTACTTCGGTACCTCGGCAAAGTTTTGGCTTGGACTTCAGGACGATTTCGATATAGAGGAATCTGTTAACATCTTGGCAAAAGATTTGACTGAAATTCAAGAAATGAATAAAAACGTGGCCTAATCGAGTAGGGAGAGGTGAGCCATAAAGCTCACCCCAGCCCTCTCACATTGTATCCGCCGAAACAACGTGAAGGAGGACCACCGTACGTACCGGCCTGGTATACGGCGGTTCATGTTATTTTATTTGACAATTGGCCAATAAGATCCAAGCCTCAGAACTTTCCACTGTTTTTTCATAATCCTTGGACAGCCGCCGGAAGAAATTGAGCCAGCCAAAGGTTCTTTCTACCACCCAACGGATCTTCACGGGAACAAACCCTTTTTCACTCGGCGGGCGGGATGCTATTTCTACCCCGGCCTTTAATAACTCCTGGACGAAATCTTCAAAACTACCTTTATACGTTCCATCGGCAAACACAATTTTCAGCCGGTACAGCAGATCTTTGGCTTTTCCGATTACTTTGATCCCTTCCATGCCGTCATGGCAATTGGCCGCACTTACCAGTACCCCAAGAATTAAACCCATCGTATCGGTAATGAGGTGGCGTTTGCGCCCATTTATCTTTTTACCTCCGTCTACACCTGTTTCCAGGCTGGTGAACGGGCTGGATTTAATGCTCTGACTATCAATACACACACTGATGGCACATCTGCTCTGTCTTCACTGTAGCGCTCCATTTCGTTGAGCCGCTGGTTCATCCTTTCAAACCTCCCATCTTTCTTCCATTTCCTGAAATGATGGTACACCGCGCTCCATGCTGGATATTTACTTTCCAGGTTCCGCCACTGTGAGCCGGTTCGCAATATCCAAAATATAGCATTTAGCACGGTCCTCAAACAATGATCGCAAATGACTTGCTCGGGAAATAAATCTTCTATAACTTCTCACTGGAAGTCAGTCAATTCTTCGAATTGTTTTACCATAACTTGAGTCTTGTAGTGATTTCTCAAGATACGGTCTGACTTCCACTTTTTAACTACCTATACCTCCAAACAAGCTCTGAGGTGGGATAATGCCTTGAATTTTTCTTTCCTTGAGCAAATCCCATATTTCATAGGTGTCATAAGCGCCGTCGCCACCAAGTCGGTCCACAGGGCTTTCCACCTGATCCATTAGTGGAGGAAGTTTGCTCCGCGTCTCCATCTCCTTTACCATTTTTGGTCAGCGTCTGGGCGTGAATAAATCCTGTACTTTCATCCACACCTATATGCAACTTGCGCCAGGTCCGGCGCTTGGAATATCCGTGTTTGCGAGCTTTCCATTCGCCTTCCCCATACACCTTCAACCCCGTCGAGTCAAAGACTAAAAACAGCGGCCCACTTGATTTGGGGCACTTATTTCAACCTTCATCTGTTGGGCCCTGCGGTTGATTTGGCTATAACTCGGAACCTTTAGATCCAGGCTCATCAACTTCACCAACGACTTGGTAAATCCCTCCAATTGACGATATTTCAGATCAAATACCGCTTTGAGCTGAAGCAGCCCGGTCATGCAGCCATCCGAATACTCGTACTGAGCTCCCCGTTGATCAGGCCCTTCATAATACCAGCCTTCCCGCAGGGCTTCATCAAACCAGATCGTGATGTCTCCACGCTTTACCAGACTTTGATTATAGCTACTCCAATTGGTAACCCGGTATTTATCTTTCTGCTTTACTTCTTGCTTTTTGGACGCTTTTGCTTGTACCTTTGCCATGGGTCGAGGGTTGTACGTTTGTAATGTGGTAATTCCAAAAATACAAACCTTGACCCAATTTCCTCCTTCCTCTTACCTATTCATGCAACAACGCCCAAAAATATAAAATATGGACAATAAAAAAATAGCATTAATTACTGGTTCAACAGACGGAATAGGAAAAGCTACTGCTTTAAAATTATTAAAAGAAGGTTGGGAAGTTGTAATTAACGGAAGAAATGCTTCCAAATGCGAACCGACAATAAATGAGTTGAAACAAAAAAGTGGAAGTAATAATGTGACTGCTTTCATTGCGGACTTAGCTAATTTATCACAAGTAAAATCTGCGACAGAGAAATTTCTTGAAACAAACTCAAGACTCGACCTCCTAATGTTAAACGCTAACTCAATCGCCAACGACAGAATTGTAACTGCGGAAGGGAACGAGCAAAACTTTGCCCTTGGTTATATTTCAAGAGTGTTGATGATTAAAATGTTAGAGAAGGTGCTTGAAAACACGACTAATTCTCAAATTCTTTCTGTAATTGGAATGGACACTCAGCCATTGGACTTCAATGACCCGACAATTAAAAATAATTTTACAGGGAGAAAGGGTTTAGGAAGATGGCAATGGGCTATGAATTTATATGCTACAGAATACAATAGGACAAGCAAAGTTCCACTTAACTTATATATGCCTGGACTTGTAAAAACAAAAGTTTTGGCAAACGAACCACAACCAATGAGAGCCTTTGTGAAATTAATGAATATATTAATGGGCATTACAACAGAGCAATCAGCTGAAAACATTTTCATTGTGTTGAATGACATAGTTTCAAACAAAAAGAAAGGAACTTGTTACTCTTGGAAAAAAGAAAGAGGACTTCCGAAAATAAAAACGACAGAAGGTGATAATGTAAAACTACTTAAACTGACAAATGACTTATTACAAAAGTATTTATAGACAGAAGCACATACGCCTAATCGAGTAGGGAGAGGTGAGCCATAAAGACCACCCTTCGGTATTTCCACACCCCGCACTGCTGCTGGCCGGTAACGGCCTTCCAGCAATTCGCTACGCACCCGCGGCCAGTGTACACGCAGGTAGGAGGCCAGTTGCCCGACCTCTACTCCGTCAACCCCGGCTGCGCCGCCGTTTTGTACCACGCGCTTGTACGCTCGTACCAGATTGTCCCGCGACAGGATCGCTCCCATCAGTTCCTTGTACTCCATGTTCGTCTCTGTTCGTTTTGCCTTCCCTAGCCCCATCGTATAGCGATCCATCCTCCGTCCGGATTCGTTGGTTCACTATGATGGCGTAAGTTCCAGCTGTTCCATGTTCAGCCCTTCAGGCTACCCTCTCCCCTCCCGCCTACTACCAACACGGGGGTCGTTGAAGAGGTGGTTTGGCTCCTACTATGGCTTCTGCTGACTTTTTAGCTTCTAGCAAAACGAGGCTAGACCAAGTGGCCACCCACCCGCTGTCGCGGTTCGCTCGCTTGGATGTCCACCGGCTTCCTTCGTCGGCCGTAGCCTTGGCGAAGGTTGAGGCAACTTGCGCATAAGGGACTTTCACCCTTTAGAAAATTCCCCTATCTTTATAGGGAATAGGATGCCCATGCCGGGCACACACAAAGGCTAAAATGTTCATAGCCCCTAAACGGGACTACGCCATTTAGCCAAAACGTTAAGCGGCCATAAAAAGGGGGAAATAAAAACGGGTTGACACTCTTTGACGAATCTCTTATCTTTAGGTTGGTTGAAGAAATTTAACAAGCGAAATGAACATCGTAAAACTTGTAAAACAGGAAGTTGTAAAGATTGATCCGAAAGCTGAAGTCATTTTGTTTGGCTCTCGGGCCAGGGGAGATTTCCGTAAGGATTCGGACTGGGACTTTTTGGTTTTACTCAATCGTCCGCTTACTTCCGAATTGAAGGAATCTATTCTCGACAAGTTGTATGATTTGGAACTTCAAACGGATTCAGTTATCAGTACGATCATTCACACCAAGTCTGAATGGGAGGACCGCGCAGTCACCCCTATCTACCAGATTATCAAAAAAGAAGGTAAGCGGGCATGAGTTATTCGAAGGAAGAATTGGTCCGATACAGGATTGAGCGCGCAAAGGAATCCTACGAAGATGCCGAATACCTTGTCAAAGAGGAGAGGTGGAATGCAGCGGCTAATCGGATGTACTATTCGTGTTTCTATGTTGTATCTGCATATTTGGCATTCAAGGGATTGACAGCAGCAACGCATTCAGGACTCAAAAGCGCATTTAACCAAGAGTTGATCAAGCCTGGCAGAATTGACCGAGCAGATGGGGTTCTGTTTAACCGACTATTTGCTATCCGACAACAGGTAGACTACGAAGATTTTGCCGATATCCAACCTGAGGAAATTAAACCCCTCCTTCCAAAGATCAACGGTTTGATTCAAGATATCGAAGAATTGATTGACGAAGAAGACGGCCATTAACACTTGCTACACTTCCATGGTTCGCATACGCTCACCATGTCGAGTAGCATCTCGTTAGCTGTAACTCTTAGTTGAAAATACGAAGAACAATCCTCGGAATTTTAAGATGCTTATCTTCGGCCATACAAATTAAAAAGTTAAAATTATGCGTAATCTGCTCTGCACGTTTTGGTCTGTTATTGTTTTCTGTTCCTGCAATCAACAGAAAACCAACAAACAAGCAGCTAATCCAGATTCCATCTCGCAATATGGCGTGCTTTGTGCGCCGGAAGTGATTGATAAATCGTGGTACTCATCGGGAAAGACAGCCCCCTTGTTCAGCCAACTTGAAGGAATCCATTTACCTATTTCCACAAAAAGCGCTAAAGTTCAGCAATACTTTGACCAGGGACTTATGTTGTCTTTTGCCTTTAACCACGCCGAATCTGCGCGTTCGTTTTATGAGGCGGCGCGGGAAGATTCGACATGCGCCATGTGCTGGTGGGGCTTTGCTTATGTCTTAGGGCCAAATTACAATGCGGGAATGGAGAAAGATAATTTTCAAAGAGCTTTTGACGCCGTTCAAAAAGCCAAATCATTGTCTGCAAACTGTACACAGAAAGAAAAAGATTTGATTGAAGCCTTAACGCGCCGCTATTCAAACGATACGGCCATTTCCCGTTCCCTGCTTGATTCATCTTATGCGGCGGGTATGCGACAAGTTTATAAAAAATATCCTGCCGATGCCAATATCGCTTCACTTTTTGCCGAGTCGCTTATGGATTTGCATCCCTGGAATTTGTGGAACAAAGATGGAAGCATTCAGCCCTGGACGAATGAGGTAATGGCAACGCTTGAAAAATGTTTACAGACTGAACCAAAGCATGCGGGTGCAAACCATTTTACATTCACGCAACCGAAATGTCGTCGCATGCGGAAGCAGGGGAAAAAAGTGCTGATTTACTTAGCGATTTGGTTCCGGGTTCGGGTCACCTTGTTCACATGCCTTCCCATACATATATCAGAATCGGGCGTTATCATGATGGGGTTGTTGCCAATGAAAAAGCGGTATTGGTGGATAGTTTATACACGGAAGCATGCCATGCACAAGGTGTGTACCCTCTTGCCTATTATCCACACAACTACCATTTTTTGTCCGCATGCGCTGTATTGAGCGGCGAAAGCAAGCCTGCAATGGAGGGAGCATTGGAAACCGCCAACCACGCTCATGTTAAATTATTACGCGACCCTGCATGGGCAACATTGCAGCATTACTATTCCATTCCCTGGTATGTGCAGGTAAAGTTGGGTTTGTGGAATGACATCTTGAAATTGCACGCTCCTGAAAACGATTTAAAATATCCATCGGTAATTTGGCATTATGCAAAAGGGATGGCCCAGCTTTCACAAAACAACATACCGGAAGCAAAAAGACATCTTGCCGAAATGAAAACCATCATGACCGATACTACGATCAAAAATCTGACCATTTGGGGAATAAACAGCGTGTTTGATTTATGCATAATTGCTTCTAAGACATTGGAGGCAGAGATATATGCAAAAGAAAAAAATTTTCCTGCTGCAATTTCACTATTGAAGGAAGCAGTTGCCAAAGAAGATGCCTTAAATTACAATGAACCGCCCGACTGGTTTTTTTCTGTTCGCCATCATTTAGGCGCAGTCTTATTGGACGCCGAAAGATTTAAAGATGCTATAAAAGTGTATGAGGAAGATTTGAAAATATACCATGAAAACGGATGGGCGTTGAAAGGTCTGATGAATGCCTATGAAAAACTTGGCGATAAAACGAATTATGATAAAACAAAGCTCCGCTTTGAACAGGCATGGAAATATGCTGACATCAAAATTTCTTCGTCAAGAATATTATGATAAAATTTTCAAATGCAGGCAAAATAGAAAGAATTCTTTCATTATTTCACTTGCATATAGTTTTCTATCAGTCAGAATTAATAATAACACAGCCAACAATCGCTTCCCGAAAATGCTTCCTAAGCGTCGCACATTCGGGAAGCGTAACGTTGAGTACCACGAAAAAAAGCATAAAGATGAAAATTAGGACAATTACATTATTGCTGCCATGTGTTCTTCTCTTTGTGAACTGTGAAAAAGAGGAAATCAAAGGAGGAGATACGACACCATGTAGCTATGAGAGATTATCGCTCAATTTTTTTGAGTTCAATTCAACCTCTAATTGGACAAGCTTTGTGTTGACCAATAACGATGAGATGCAATTCCCAAATAATTATATTGGAACTGGTGGTGTGAAAATTGACCAAGGAGATGATTTTTATTTCTTTGATATGAGAAATCAGTAGTGTCCGGTTATAAGTCAAAGAAATTCAATTGATTAGAAATAGGGGGTTCTTGATTTTTGTTATCTATTTTCATAAACAGTTGATTGACAGGGGTTTTATCGAAGGCAGAGACGCTTAAAATCTGTAGCATTTCATTCAAAGAGTGGTGAATTTTGAGCCTTTGCCTCAGGATCGCCACTAGTACAAAGGTGCAGACGGCGATCCATATCTGGGTTTTGACGGCGTTGGGGCTTTCTCCCCAAAACCGTTTGATTCGTAAGTGTAGCTTGACCCATTTGAAGAAGATCTCCACCTTCCATCTGTTAACGTACAGGATGGCGATTTGCAGAGGGGGAGCTTCAAAGAGGTTTGTAAGGTAGACATAGGTCTGATCATGTTCTTTGTCATAATATTTGATGCGTCGCAAGTGTAACGGATAGTGTTTATGAGCATAATGACCCGGTTAAGCGGATCTTCTGGTCACATCGCAAACCGGTTGACTTGTCAACTGGGGTAGAGTAAACCCGTTCAAAAGCCAGGTTGTCTTTTGCCCGGATTACGAAATAGGCGCCGGCCTGGTGGATGCGGAATAAACGGGCCCAATCCACATAGCCCACTGGAAAATATTTATGAATCATTCGTGAATTTCGGTTTTGCTCAAGATATTACAGGAACCAATCTTCATCAGTATAAAATACCTGTTATGATGTTAAATACCTTTGGCCCTTCCGGAGCTACAGGATGGGCTTTTGGTGGTGATGTTGATGGGGTGATCGGCGCCTTTTGGGTTCATCCATTGGCAATACAGGACGGTCATGTTGCTGCACATGAACTTATTCACTCCTTGCAGGCTCAGTGTGTTATTGATTATCGCACTACCAATGGGATGGGTAGAAAACTCAGCTTCTGTAAATAGCTCAGTCTATGTTGCCCCATATGCTATGGTTTTAGGTAATTCAGCTATTTCCGGAAATGTCCGTATTGAGAATACCGCATTGGTTAAAGATGCAGCTATTAGCGGAAATGCAGTAGTAAAGGGTAATGCACTTGTGATTGGCGGAACCATAGCTGACAGTGCAATTGTTAGAGGACAGGCCTTTGCAGAAAACGATATGCTCTGGGATAATGCTATTATTGGTATGCGTGCGAAAGTAAGCAACTACAAGCTTCATGGTAGTATTGAAGTTGGAGGAGATGTTATCGTTTATAACAACACTGGGGACTGCGATAATGGGGTTTATTTTCGTATGACCAATTATTATGAAGATAATTTACTCGAATGTGACGGTAGAACAGCTTCTCATCCAGACAATCTTGATGTAAACAATTCGATTACTCCATTTACCCAAGATGAAATGGACTTGGCTTGTAATTGCGATAACTACCCAGGATGTCTGATCGTCGGAGTAGATGAGCGTCTCCCGATAGTTTCAGATTCTGATTATTTGGTATTCCCGAACCCCGCATCAAATTCAGTTACTTTTAGAAAAAAACATCCTAACAAAAATAACGTTAACATTACATTATACAACACCCTCAACAACCCGGTACTGACAAAGACACTGAATGCTTTGGATGAAATTCAATTAGATGTTTCCCGATTGGCTGAGGGTATATACATAGCCCTAATATCCGAAGATGGAAAAATAGTGGAAAGCATGAAAATTATTTTACACCGTTGATTTTATTATGAAGATACCTGAAAAATAACCCCAACTGGAAAAGCATTTAAATCGGATGTAGATATAAAATTAAATTTAAAAAAATGAATAAAATATTAGCCTTAATTACCATTTCGGACAATGGAATAGAAACAATAAAATCCACCCCTGAATTACCGAAAAAAGAAATGGAATTCATCAATCAATGGAAAAAAGAAAGTATTTTGGAAAGTTTCTTTATTTCGGTGTCAAAAAAGAATGCTGTTTTAATATTCCAAAATATAGATGAAAGCAAGGCAAAGGAACTCATAGAAGCATTGCCATACTTTCCTTATATGGCTAAAGTTGAATATCATAATTTGAATAAACAGTTTTAAACGGAAACAATCAAACCTAAATTGTGAAAATGGAAAAAAATAAAGACGAGCACAAATCGACTGTACAATGTCCAACTCCATTTTCTCAGACTTTCTTCCACGGTACAAGGGCTGACATGAAAATTGGAGACTTTATTGAAGTTGGTTATAACTCGAACTTTAGACAAAGAAAAAATGCGAAGTATATCTTCCTGACTGCAACCTTGGATGCCGCTATTTGGGGTGCTGAACTTGCCTTTGGGGAAGGACGTGAAAGGATTTATTTAGTAGAAGCAACAGGACCAATTGAAGACGACCCTGATTTAACAGATAGGAAATTTCCAGGTAATCCGACAAAATCTTATCGTTCACAACATCCATTTAAGGTTGTTGGCGAAATAACAATTTGGGAAGGACACCCAGCAGAACAAGTTAAAGCAATGAAAGACGGATTAGATAAACTTAAAGAACAAGGTATTAATTCTCTAAATGACGAATAAAATCCTGGAAATCGGTTAAATGGGTAATGCCTTCCTCCCTGTGTTCTTGAAGGATCTCCCAAATGGTCTGTCAGCCGTCGGCTGGCAGACCATTTAATTTTTAGCATAAATTACAAACTCAAATATGTGAATGATGCAACTTAATAGTAAAGTTATGTAACGGATATGCCTTAAGGAATGTACACCTTTGTATATAATCAAAACCGATATAAATCAAATGACATGTCAACCTTATCGATCCTAGTATGGCTATTCTTCATGGGAAAAAGCGCTTCCTTCCCTGCCCAATCCGTTACCTTCCAGGTCGTATATAAAGATCGGACCATAGGAGAGATGGTCGCCATCCGAGAGCAAATTGGCAACCAGGAAATTTACCACAACACGACCAACATCCGCACACGCATCATCATCAGACAGGTCGAGCTTCAATATCAATCCAGGGTTGTTTTTATGGATGGCATCCTCCAAGAAGCTACCGTGCATTCACTCTTGAACGGTGTAAATGAAACTGTCGAAACCCGCAAGGTGGGGAATGCCTATTCTTTTTTTAAAAATGGAAAACTGAAACGCACCCTGGATGGGCCGATCACCTACTCCGCCCTGAAGATGATCTTTGAAGAGCCCGTAGGTATCTCCGTGGTCTATTCAGAAGAAGCCGGCGACTTCAATGCGATCAAGTCCAATGAACTAACCAAATACAGCAAGATCAATTCAAAAGGCCGAACAAATTATTATTACTATGAGGAGCAATTTCTGAAAAAAATTGAAATTAATACCGGGCTTGTAAAAGTTGAAATGATTCGAAAGCAATGAAAGTGGTTGCTGAAATACTTACCGGATTTTGAATTGGAGCAATTGAACATTTGTGCTTCGATTTCCCCGCCTTCGCAAAGCGTAGAACCTCAATCATCATCATCTCCCTTTTCCCGGCCGCCTTCCCTACCTTCATATTCATTGCTGCGCTTGTGACAGGATACGCAGTCGGTTAAATTGGTGATGCCTTCCTCCCTGTGTTCTTGAAGGATATTGTTCGCCGTATGTTCATGGCAACCATAACAGGTATAGGTGTTATAATTGTTGCTCAAATGGCAGGTTTCGCACTTAGCATTGTGGTCGCTATCCAGCACAAAATAGGCAGTGTGGTCAAAAGTAGAAGGGACCCATTTGTCGGTGCTGTGGCATTTCGTACAGTCGCCTTTCACTGTGCGGTGAAAAGGATCGGTAGGTGTTTCATGGCAGCCCACGCAATTGTTTCTATCGGCCGGCTGCACCATATCGTGGTTGAAAGCAAGTTCCAGTTCCCATGCCTTGGTGGTGTGGCATTTTGCGCAAGCATCCGTCAATTGTTGGTGCAGTTTATCCGCTGGCTTTTGGTGGCAAGCGATGCAATCATTCGTGATCGTTTTCGGCAGCATTTCATGCTCAAAACCTTTCCTTGCGGATTCAGGATTCAGGCCAGCGTGGTCGGTATGGCAGGTAGTACAGGCATATTTATCAAGTTTTTTGTGAAACAACACCTGTTCGCCCATGGTAATACTACCGGTGACGAGGCGCATCGAATCCTTTCCGATATCCGACAAGGCATGGCAAGCGATGCACTTGTCGTTTTCGATTCCCCCGAAAGCTTGGTGGCACGAGAAGCATTGCTGTTCGATGTCCTGATGCCCCTGCGACATTTCGCCGGGACTGAGCAGGATATGCGGGTACTGCACCATTAAAAAGATAAAAACGGAGGCTCCTACAATTCCAGTGAGGATCAGGTCTTTCATTTGCTAAACATGAATACAGTGATGATATGAAGGAGTGAAAAAAAGCCGAATATAAAGGCTATAGGTAAGTGTATCGTCCGCCATTGTTTCATGGCATCCACCATGATAGAATCAAGGAAAAGCTTTTTATCCACGGCTTCTTTTTCCAGTCCCGTGACCGTCAAGGCTTGCCTGCTTGCTTTTAAGCTTTCCAATGACCGCCTCAGCAGGAACTTGCCGATCAGGCCACTTGCCACGTTTATCAGCAGCATCACTACGGCCAACCATGGCAAAATGGCGTTGAAATGGATCCCCGCATGAACGAGCAACAATATCGAACCGCCCCATGCCACATACTCGTGCATCTTAAGCAATTTCTTGGGCGACCCCGTTTCTATTATTTTGCGTTTCCGCAATGAATAAACAAAGGAAAGGAGCACGAGGAAGGTGCCGACATAGCCCAAATAACGGCCTACCCCAGCCAATTGGTAGTGATGGAGTAGGAAATCGATACCGATAGTAATCAATATCATCAGCGCATACCATTGTATAAACGGAATGACATATCTCAGCAGCAGTGAATGTTTCATAAATCTAATGATTCCTCCCTCGTCCCAAGATTGTTTCCAGCGAATTCTTTAATTTGTCAATTGCTTCCGCCACTGATTGTTCATGCGTATCAGCGTCTGCTGTTACGGCAATGGGTTGCTTGCCTTCAAGCCTTGCTTCAATCATACATCTTTTGTCGTGCTGCCCATCTTTCCCTCCGTTCTCATCTGAAAGATGTACTTCCAACCTGGTGATATGTTCACTAAATCGGCTAAATTCCGCTGATAGTAAGTCATCTAACTTCGCACTAAATGCTTCATGTAAGGTTAAATTCTTATCTGTATTTAATTGAATTTTCATAGCGTCGTTTTTATTTTAAATGAAGAGATAGTTTAAAGCCCCAATATAACTTGCGACTGAATAGTCACTTGCATTAGTGCCGGATGGAATTAAATCACCTATAACAAACTTAGCTGCCCACAAACCTCCAATGGCAAACAAAAGAATGCCTGCTATTTTTAGGAATGACATGAACTGTGAGGTTTTTCCGATAATCTTGTTTCCGGATATGTTGATAATGTACGCAAATATCAATAAGGCAACACCCAAGACCGGCACCCACATGGAGTTTTTCTCCACATCAAAAAGTTGCATGGTGTACGATCCAAATGTTCTTGCCACCAAACTTTCATTAATTATCATCGAAAGAGCCATCAAAACAGACGTAGCAGCCGTGAGCGTTGTTTTCCCGTATGCTTTCATTAAAATCATGGCGATGCCACCGGCAGAGGGATATGCATTGGAAACTTTGATATATGAGTAAGCACTGAACCCAGAAATAACCGCTCCGACAATAAAGATGTATGGAAACCATGTTCCCGATAATTCTGCAACCTGACCTAAAAGAGCAAATATTCCAGCACCAATCATTACGCCCGTACCAAGAGCAACCGCTCCTTTAAGCGTTAAACTATTTTTTTTGTAGCTTGTCATTTTTGTGTTTCATGTACTATTTCGAAAACGTCTTTTTTATTTTCTCCCACCATCGAGATAAAAATTGTTCCTGGCCATCGCTCTCTTCTATATTTTTCTCGCCAATGATCAGTGCAATTGGTTTGAGCTCTTCATACTCTTCGCAAACAACCTTTAACATGGCGGCAAAAGGCAAAAATAGAACCATACCTGCCAGTCCCCAAACAGCAGCGCCAATAAACAAACTCAGGATGGCCGTTAACGCATTGATTTTTAAACTCCCCCCCACAATACGAGGAGTTAGAAAATTATCGGAAATAAGTTGAACAGCCCAAAATAAAATGGCAACTGCTACTGCCATCCAAATAGAATCATAAGAAACAAAAGCAAAAATCATAGGAATGATAGCTCCCATTATAGTCCCAATGTATGGTATGATAGCTAGTGCAGCGCCTAAAAATCCGAAAAGGAAAGGATTGTCAATGCCAATAATCAACAACCCAAGGCTGTTGGCTAATCCAATTATGACCGTGAGAATGACCATCCCAAACAGGTATTTTTGTCCAACCTGCTGAACCGATTTAAACATTTTCAACACCCTTTCGCGTTTGTTCTCGGGCGAAAAAGTCAAAAATGCCTCTGTCAATCCATTTCTGTATATGAGGAATAGAAAAGTAAATACAATTGTTGCCAACAGTCCGGCCATAAAAGTTGCTGTATTGCTAAACGTTTTACTTACCAAAAACCCTGTCGAATCAGTGAGCCAAACTTTCATTCGGTTAAAAAGTTCATCCTTCTCCAGGTTTTCCATAAAACTCACATGGTTATTGATAAATAGCGTCACATCAGCAAAAGCAAGAATGATTTTATCTTGAAAATGAGTAAATTCTTGCGCTACATTGATAATTTGAGTTGAAAAGAAGAAAATGGTTCCTGCTATTATCAAAATCATAGCGAAAATGGAGAGAAAAGCAGCGAATATTTTACCAACTTTCCATTTCTCAAACTTTTTCACTACCGGAAGAAGGATGAATGAAATAAGCAAAGCAATACTTAAAGAAATGAGAATAGGTTTCGCAAAAACCAGTATTGCAAAGAGTAAAAATATAGTAGCTATAGCGTAAAACAGCTTTTGGAAGGATAGATTCATTTTATCATGTTAACAGTTCAATCTCTTATCCAAAGGTCAGGCGTTTCCAGTAAGAGGATCTAGCACAATTTTGAGAATGTGCTACATCATTCCCATTTTTACGGGCTGCAATTTTTTAAATCTGATTTTGCGATTTCTGTTGGAACAACCCTGCCCGAAATAAAATCGGCATAGGCGCGGGTAAATTCGGCGCCGAAGAAAACAATCATTGAAGAATATGAAACCCAAAGCATTATTAAAATAATCGAACCTGCGGCGCCATATCCATCGCCGGGGTTTAATTTTCCAAAATATAATCCCAAACCGAATTTTCCTATATAAAATAAAAATGTAGTGACGATAGAACCAATCCAAACATGTTTCCACTTTATTTTTGCATCGGGTAAAAATTTGAACATCAATGCAAACAAAACTGTAAGAATGATAAAAGATAAACCGAGATTAGCCACATGAAGCATCACCAAAAATGTCTCAGAAAAATTACCCGACAACCAATTGCCAAAAGCAGAAAGCAAAGCGGAAACAACAAGTGAAACAATAAGTAAAAACGCAATTGTAACGATTAGCCCGAATGAAAACAAACGAATCTTGACAAAACTCCAAATGCCATATTTCGATTTATCAATCTTAACTTCCCATATGCTATTTAATGATTTTTGAAACTGTGCGAAAACGGTTGTGGCGCCCACAATCATGATAATAATTCCGATAATTGTTGCCAAGACTGAGTTTTTTGCTTCACTGGCCTGCAAAATAATATTCTGAATCTGCTCGGCAGTATCAACGCCCATTGTAGATGTGAACTGGACTGTTATATGATTATTTACAGCGTCGTTTCCAAAAAAATACCCGGCAGATGTGATAATAACCACCAGCAACCCAGGCAACGCAAAAATCGCGTAATAGGCAATTATTGCACTTTCGCGAAACGGATCTTTTACCCACCATACTTTAAGTGCCTTTTTTAGAATTGAATAGATACTTTTAAAAGGTATTTTCATTCCTATCTTTTATATAAAATAACTTTTCTATGAATCATTTGAAGTATAAGTTGGTCAACTTTAACCATATGTGTGTTACACAACTTTTTAAATAAATTACAATATTCACACATTATCTTCACCCCAACTATACTTCACTGCAATAGGGTTTGTGCAAATGGTCAAAAGGGTTTAGAAAGTTTAGACTAAACCTTCTAAACTTTTCTCAGCATTCTAAACCTGATTATACTTTGCACAAAACCTATTGCGGTTGAGTATAGGTATAAATTTACTTTTGACTACCTTTACACCTTAAACAATACATCTTTTGAAAGACCTTCTACTTATTACGCCTCCGTTTACGCAATTAAACACGCCATATCCGGCAACGGCATATCTAAAAGGTTTTTTAAACACAAAAGGTATTTCTGCTTTTCAAATGGATTTAGGAATTGAAGTAATTCTTGAATTATTTACTAAAAAAAAGTTTGCAGAAATCTTTGAAATCGCTCTTGACAACGATCGTATTGTTTCGGAAAACGCTCAACGCATCTATACGTTAAGAGAAGATTATCTACAACATTTAGAGGAGGTGATCCTTTTTTTACAAGGAAAAAACCAAACCTTTGCCAGGCAAATTTGTACGGACAACTTCCTGCCTCAGGCTTCTCGTTTTGAACAATTAGATGATATGGATTGGGCGTTTGGCGCTGTGGGAGTACAAGATAAAGCAAAGCATTTTGCAACCTTGTATTTGGAAGATCTATCAGATTTCATCATCGAATGTATCGATGAAAATTTCGGGTTTAGTCGGTATGCAGAACGCCTGGGGCGAAGTGCCAATTCTTTTGATGAATTGTATGCGCATTTGCAACAAGCTCTTACGTTTATTGATACCATTACGATAGAAATCTTAACCAGACGCATTCGGGAAACCCAACCAAAATTGGTCTGTATTTCCGTACCCTTTCCCGGTAATTTGTATAGCGCTTTTCGCTGTGCGCAATTTATGAAAGCAAACTACCCGGAAATTAAAGTGGCTATGGGCGGTGGTTTTCCAAATACTGAATTGCGCTCCATTACAGACGTTCGGGTTTTTGAATTTTTCGATTTCATCACCCTGGATGACGGCGAATTGCCGATTGAGCTCTTATACCGGCATGTCACCTCAAACTCCCCGAACACCGCATTTAAAAGAACCTTTTTGCTGGAAAATGATGCGGTCGCGTACCACAATCAATCTACAAAATGCGACTACAAGCAAAGCGAAACAGGTACGCCGGATTATGCTGACTTACCGTTAGACAAGTATATCTCCGTGATGGAAATCGCCAATCCGATGCACAGTTTATGGAGTGATGGGCGTTGGAACAAACTCACCATGGCGCACGGTTGTTATTGGGGAAAATGTACTTTCTGTGATATTTCATTAGATTATATAAAAATATACGAGCCGATTGCTGCCAAAATGTTGGTGGACAGAATGGAAACCTTGATTGCGCAAACAGGAGAATCCGGATTTCACTTTGTAGACGAAGCGGCGCCACCGGCTTTAATGAAAGCATTGGCGCTGGAAATTCTAAAAAGAAAACTCACGGTAACCTGGTGGACAAATATTCGTTTTGAAAAAAACTTTACCAAAGATCTGTGCTTTTTACTAAAAGCATCCGGGTGCATTGCCGTTTCCGGGGGATTGGAAGTGGCTTCTGACCGTTTATTGAAATTAATTGATAAAGGGGTCACCGTTGCACAAGTCGCACAAGTAACACGCAATTTTACGGACTCAGGCATTATGGTACATTCGTATTTAATGTACGGATATCCCACACAAACTATACAAGAAACCGTTGATAGTTTAGAAATGGTGCGTCAGTTATTTGAGATTGGCATTTTACAATCCGGTTTTTGGCACCAATTTGCATTGACTGCGCACAGTCCGGTTGGAATGAATCCTGCTGAATACGGAATTACCCCCAGTTACAAGGATATTACGTTTGCCAATAATGATATAGACTTTATAGATTCAACGGGGATTGATCATGCTCAATTTAGCTACGGATTGAAAAAATCCCTATTTAATTTCATGCATGGAATTGGTTTTGAGATCCCGTTACAGGATTGGTTTGATTTTAAAATTCCACGCACCACCATTGATCCGGATTACATTCAAAACTGCTTGACTTCTGACCCCATAGTAACCACCAAACCCACTGCAAAAATAGTATGGTTGGGAAATACGCCGTTGGTTGCTGAATTTACCAAAACTAAAAGGGGACAGACCAGGCATTTATTACAATTAGTGTTTCACACAAAAACAGAAAGCATCGAATTAGTCCTGGAAAAAGAACCCGGCAATTGGTTGATAGATACCCTGGAAACGTTAACACCGGCTTCTGAAAAGCAAACATCTTTTGAGGAGTTAAAAGCTGATTTCGAAATGCATTTTGAACATTTTGAATTGTTTTGGTATTCGAAACCTATAAACAATTTGAAAGAGTCAGGTCTGTTGGTTTTGTAATTCTATGTAGACTGACGGCCGCACTAGTCCCAAACTACATACGCTAAAACCTACTGTTTTACACTATCTTTACCCCATGAAAAAGAAAGTCGAGATCCTAGCTCCCGCCAAGAACTTGTACCAGGGGATGGCTGCTATCAACGCTGGCGCTGATGCCGTTTACATCGGGGCGCCTCAATTCGGCGCCCGTACCAATGCCACCAATTCTGTAGAGGACATTGCTGAATTGGTTCAATACGCACACCTCTTTAAGGCCCGGGTCTTTGTAACGCTGAATACCATTCTTTATGAAAATGAATTGGAAACTTGCCAACGTTTAATACACGACCTATACCATATTGGCGTCGATGCCCTCATCATTCAGGATATGGCCATTATGGAAATGGACTTGCCGCCCATCGTCATTCATGCGAGTACACAGATGAATAACAGGGATCCGAAGCATATCAAATTCTTCCACGATGCGGGGATGAAACGAGTGATCTTGGCACGAGAATTAAACCTGGATCAGATCAGGGAAATCAGTGAAACCACGGATGTGGAATTAGAGTTCTTTGTCTCCGGGGCGCTCTGTGTTTCTTTCAGCGGCAATTGCTACATGAGTGTGGCCAATGGGGAACGTAGCGCCAACAGAGGCTCTTGCGCACAAAATTGCAGACTGCCTTACACCCTGATTGATGGCACTGGCAAAACCCTGATGACGGAAACACATTTGTTGTCTATCAAGGATTTAAATTTGAGCGACCAACTACCGGCTTTGATTGAAGCCGGGGTGACCTCTTTTAAAATTGAAGGAAGATTGAAGGACATTGTGTATGTCAAAAATAATGTGTCTTATTTGCGGAAGCGACTGGATGCCTTTTTAGAAGTCAGTGATAAATATCAGAAAGCATCTTCCGGCAGGACCTTTTATAGTTTCGATCCAGAAATGGATAAGAGTTTTAATAGAGGGTATACCGATTATTTTGTCAATAAAAGAGATAAAAAGATCGGCTCCTGGGAAACGCCTAAATCGCAGGGACAATTTATTGGTAAATTGCTGGAAGTAAAAGCAAATGGCTATGTCATTGAAAATTACGACCTATTGAACAATGGCGATGGCCTTTATTTTGTGAATGAAGAAGGGAAAGCGGATGGAGACCGGGTAAATATCATTATTAATGACGTGGTAGTTCCGAACACCTTCAGGCCACTTCCGGTGGGGACGTTGATTTATAGAAATTCAGACGCTTCTTTTAACAAACTGTTGGAAAGGGAAGATAGTGCAATCCGTAAAATTGGGGTCACCTTGACCTTCTCAGAAACCAACAACGGTTTTACATTGACCGCCATTGATGAAGATGGGCATGAAAGTATTTCGACAATGGAAGTGGAAAAAGAGTTGACTAAAAACGATGAATCAATTATTCCTAACATAAAAAACAACTTATCTAAAGCAGGGAATACGCCTTTTATTGTAGATGAAATAAAAATTAATTTTTCTGAAAATTGGTTTTTACCTATCTCTAAAATAAACGAAATCAGAAGGGTGGTATTGGCGCAACTGATAGACATTCGAGTAAAAGAATACCATCGGGAAGAATTTCAAATCACGAAAACGGATCATCCCTATCCCATTTCTGAATTGGACTTCACCTATAATGTTTCTAATAAACTGGCCCGGCAATTCTATAAAAGACATGGCGTAACCGAAATTGAAAAAGCGTTTGAATTACAATGGGATCCTGGCAAGTCGCGGGTGATGACGACGAAATACTGCGTAAAATACGAGCTGGGAAAATGTCCCCGATTCCAAAAGGCTACCATGGGTGAAAAGGTGGTGGAACCTTTGGTGCTGAAGCATGGAGAAGTGGAGTATAAGTTGAAATTTAATTGTAAGCCTTGTGAGATGGAGATTTGGGAGAAGGATGCGGAGTTTGAAATTGAGGATGATGGGTATTGAGCCAAGTGAACTATAGACGGAGCTGGGCGATCCAGGAAAAGACCGGCGAAAAAAATAAAAAAGGTGGTCTGTTGCCAGACCACCTTTTCATCCTAAATTATTTGCCAAACGGCGCTGAAATCAAACCAGATCAAACCGATCCAGGTTCATCACCTTGGCCCAGGCCGCCACAAAATTCTGCACGAACCTCTCTTTAGCATCGGCACATCCATAGACTTCAGCGAGGGCACGGAGCTCTGAGTTCGAACCGAAGATCAGATCGACCCGGGTGGCAGTCCACTTGAGCGCGCCGGTGGAACGATCACGCCCCTCAAACAGATCCTGAGCGTCCGAAGTCGCGGTCCACTTCGTCCCAAAATCGAGCAGGTTCACGAAAAAATCGTTGGTGAGCGCCTCTGGATGCTTGGTAAACACACCGTGTTTGGACTGATCAAAGTTCGTGTTCAGCACGCGCATGCCGCCAACGAGTACCGTCATCTCAGGGGCAGTAAGCGTCAACAGTTGTGCCTTGTCAACCAGCATTTCCTCTGCCGACACCTCGTATTTGGCCTTCATGTAGTTGCGGAACCCATCTGCCTTCGGCTCGAGTACGGCGAACGATTCCACATCGGTTTGTGCTTGCGACGCATCGGTACGCCCCGGCGTGAAAGGCACCTTCACCTCATAACCGGCATTCTTTGCCGCCTGCTCGATGCCTGCACATCCGCCCAACACGATCAGGTCGGCAAGCGAAACGATCTTACCGCCGGACTGTGCGCTGTTGAACGTTTTTTGGATACCCTCCAGCGTCTCCAGCACTTTCGCCAATTGCGACGGATTGTTCACTTCCCAATTTTTCTGGGGCGCCAGGCGAATACGTGCGCCGTTCGCACCACCGCGCTTGTCGGAACCACGGAAGGTGGATGCGGAGGCCCAGGCGGTAGATACCAGTTGGGACACAGACAGTCCTGAAGCAAGTATCCTGGCCTTCAGTGTGGCGATGTCCTGCTCATCTATCAGTTTATGTGTAACGGCTGGGGTCGGGTCCTGCCAGATAAGCTCTTCGGCAGGTACCTCCGGTCCGAGGTAACGCGCACGTGGACCCATATCACGATGGGTCAGCTTGAACCAGGCGCGCGCGAAGGCGTCGGCGAACTCATCCGGATTCTCGTAGAAGTGCCTGGAAATGGGCTCGTAGATAGGGTCAAAACGCAAGGAAAGATCGGTCGTAAGCATAAATGGCGCGTGCTTCTTTGACGAGTCATGCGCGTCCGGTACAAGCCCAGCACCGGCGTCACCCTTCGGTTTCCACTGATGTGCACCGGCCGGGCTCTTGGTCAGTTCCCATTCGTAGCCAAACAGGTTCTCGAAGAAGTTGTTACTCCATTTCGTTGGCGTGGTAGTCCATGCGCCTTCGAGGCCGCTGGAAATGGTGTCGACTCCCTTACCGCTATTAAAGGTGTTTTTCCAACCCAGTCCTTGTTCTTCAATGCCTGCAGCGGCAGGTTCCCGGTCCACATATTTGGTTGGATCGGCAGCGCCATGGGTTTTGCCGAAGGTGTGTCCGCCGGCAATAAGCGCGACCGTTTCATAGTCATTCATCGCCATACGGCCAAAGGTCTCGCGAATGTCTTTGGCGGCGGCAAGCGGATCAGGATTTCCGTTCGGACCTTCCGGATTCACATAGATCAGGCCCATCTGCACGGCGCCCAGCGGATTCTCCAGTTCGCGGTCGCCAGTATACCGCTTGTCTCCCAACCATTCACTTTCAGACCCCCAATAAATGTCTTCCTCCGACTCCCAGACGTCCTCCCGTCCGCCGGCGAACCCGAAGGTCTCGAAGCCCATCGACTCAAGGGCACAGTTGCCGGCGAGGATCATCAGGTCAGCCCAGGAAATTTTACGGCCATATTTTTGTTTGACCGGCCAGAGCAGCAAACGTGCCTTGTCGAGGTTCACATTGTCGGGCCAGCTGTTGAGTGGCGCAAAACGCTGGGTGCCGGAGCCCGCCCCACCGCGGCCATCGGAGATGCGGTACGTACCGGCGCTGTGCCAGGCCATCCGGATAAAGAACGGCCCATAGTGACCCCAGTCGGCCGGCCACCAGTCTTGCGAAGTGGTCATCACGTCGAAGATATCTTTCTTCACGGCATTCAGGTCGAGGGTCTTGAATTCCTCCGCGTAGTTGAACGCCTCTCCCATCGGATTAGAGAGCGAGGAGTGCTGCCGGAGAATGTTCAGCTTCAGCTGATTTGGCCACCATTCACGGTTTGACGTGCCACCACCCGCGCTGCCTTTTAGAGCTCCACCCGTAAACGGGCACTTACTTTTGTTGTTATCCATAATACGATCAATTTTTTGTTAACATAAGGGTAAATTTGCCAAAAAGTTTAACTATTCAACTAATTTTTCAGAAAAATGATGCCCCTCCCTCAACGGGGTGCACGCTGGTTCTTAAGAATAACAAGGTGACGAATAAACCGGCGTTGAATTCACTTGCGAGTAGTGCGGCCGGCGGTCGTCAAATCACTTTTATTTCAGTATATAGTGAATTAAAAAGCAAGACATTGTAACCAAATCAGAGCAACACATAATTATGACAATAGGAAATAAAAAGGAGTTGTCACCCGCACAACATGAAGAACTTATCCGCACATTAAAAGCTCGTTTTGAGAAAAACATGAATAGACATAAAGGGCTTGAATGGGCAAAAGTACAAGCGAAACTGGAGGGTAATCCGGATAGCAATCGGGATGAAAACTGTGGTCGCTCCATGAAATGGAAAGAACCGGTGGCGAACCTGATGTGGTAGGCATTGATGAAAAGACAGGGGAATACATTTTTTATGATTGCGCCCCGGAAAGTCCTGCTGGCCGCAGAAGTGTCTGTTACGACCGTGAAGGGCAGGAGTCAAGGAAAGAACATAAACCGGAAAATAACGCTATTGACATGGCTGCTTCCATGGGCATTGAACTTTTGTCGGAAGCACAATATCGAGTATTGCAGAAACTTGGAAATTTCGATGCAAAAACATCGAGCTGGGTGAAAACACCTGCTGAGATTAGAAAACTCGGTGGCGCCCTCTTTGCGGATTTCCGCTACGGCAATGTCTTCGTGTATCACAACGGTGCTCAATCTTACTATGCTGCCAGGGCGTTCCGTGGCTCGCTTAGGGTCTAATCCCAACATTTATAAGGCTTTTAAGCCGGCTACTCAACTATACTAGAAATAAAGTGGTTTTGGACTAGTGCGGCCGGCGGCCGCACTAGTCCAAAGTATAGTATACTTAGTTCTTGACCAATTCCTTGTCAATGATGGATTTCAAAGCGGCTTTGGACAGCGCACCAGCTTGCATCATGGGGCGACCTTCCACCGGAATGAACAAGATAGAAGGGATGCTTCGTATTCCAAAAATACCCGACAACTCCATTTCTTCCTCCGTATCCACTTTATAAATGATTAGTTTATCCTTATAATCGTCGGATAATTCTTCCATGATGGGCGCTACCATTTTACAAGGTCCACACCAATCTGCGTAGAAATCAATGATCGCAGGTACTTCTCCTTTGAAATTCCATTCCTTTTCGACGGTATAGTCGAAAATTTCGCTTTTAAATTTGTCTGCGGTTAATTTAACTGTTGCCATGTTCGTAACTATTTTCCGCAAAGATACCGCGAGTCTGTACAAACTTCTGTGACCTTAATTACAAAACGGATGCTACACACCGTTTCATTTATAAACGTCTACTACAACTCCCCTATTCTCCGCACATTCCTCTTTATCGACCAGTAGTTTAGATAAATGAAGCCGGCAGAGAGCAGGATGGCCAGCAGCCAGACGAGGGGATGGATGAGTGGGTGTACCTCCAGGCCTTGGGCTTGGGCCGACCGGGCCAGTACCCAATGGAGCAAAAGCAGGAGGATAAAGCCGGAAAAGGAGGTGAACGAAAACCAGTTGATCAATTTCCGGTTGAGGTAGGAATAGACCTGATTTTGAAAGTAGCCCAATTGGAGTAGCAAATCTATCTCTTCCTTGGCCTGAATGATCACCAGCCGGAAGTTGAGCAGGATGATGAGCAGGGAAAGCACGAAGATCAGCCCGCCGACAAGCAGGATGACCAGGGCTAAAAAAGCGACCATAGCCTGGATCTGCCCCCCCACCAGTCTTCCGGTGCTAAGTTCGTAGTTATTGTCTTCCACAAAATCCAGAAAGCTGGAAGCCAGGGGATTGTCGACTTCGAGTACCAATCGGGAAGGCTCTTTTTGAGATGCTGGATCGCCAAAATTTTGGTTGGCCCAGTTCATAAAGGATTGCGGTACCAGGATAGAATTGAACCGGTCGCTAAACCCGACGATTCGCCCTTTAAACTGCGTCCGGCGCTGGCCATTGCCCACATTGATATCGAAGCCCACCCGCTGAATAGCGCCGGGCGTGAGTTGAGGCAGCCCCTGACTGGGCGCAAACCCGAAATTGTAGAGCGCCAGATAGTCGCGCGACAACAGGATCGGAATTTCTTTATCGCCGGGGGCCCAGCGGAACCGGGACTCCCGGACATCGAGGAAGGCATCCGGCACGGCTTCGAAGAACAATTCGGTGTAGAGTCCCAGATTCTCACTCGCTGCACTTACCCGAAAATCATTCGAGGTCAGCACGCCGACCGATTGAACAAAAGGCTTCTCCAGGATCTCATCAATCTCTTTCTCCGAAAAAGTAGAAGCTCCAGCCAGTGTATTGAGCAAGCTGACCCGCTTGTTAATTTGCACGTAGCGCGGATCGGCGCCCGCATCCCGGTGCAAGAGGTACTCGACATCCAGATACAATTGCACGGCGCCCAGCAACAAGACCAGGCCAATAGCTGTGCCCAGTCCGGCTGCGAAAAGCTGCCATCGGTTATCCAAGCGCCAAAGCAATTTCCGGAAAAGATCCATACATTCTGATTTCAGGAAGTAAATTAGTAATAAATTGGTGAAGAGTAGGGTGGAAAAATTTTTCCACCCTACACCTTCACTATTAATCCCGAATTTTTACCAACGATAAAAATCCTGGCATATCTTTGCCCCATGAAGGAAAAAATCATCATTCTGGACTTTGGGTCCCAATATACCCAACTTATTGCCCGTCGCGTCCGGGAGTTGAACACCTACTGTGAGATCCTCCCCTTCCATGCCGACATTACACTTGACGACACCGTAAAAGCGGTCATTCTATCCGGTTCTCCTTTTTCGGTGACGGATGCCAAATCGCCCCGGCTCGACCTGGATCGCATCATTGGCACGCGGCCTGTATTGGGTATCTGCTACGGCGCCCAACTAATCGCCGATCATTTTGGCGGAAAGGTAGAGCGGTCGCTCAAGCGGGAATACGGCAAGGCGCGCCTGAGCCGTTTTTTCCAGAAAGACCGGCTTTTAGCTCACATCCCGCAAGACACGCAGGTGTGGATGTCGCATGGGGATACCATCATGGAGATTCCCGAGCAGTTTGAGTTGCTGGCGGGTACTGATTCGATCGACGTGGCGGCATTCAGGGCCAAAGATGGGGTATTTGAAGCCCCGGTTTATTGCCTCCAATTCCATCCGGAGGTGACGCACAGCCTGGACGGATTGACGCTCCTACAGAATTTTGTCATCAACATTGCCGGCTGCCACCACGAATGGACGCCTGTTTCTTTCATTGAAGAAACCGTAGACAACCTCCGCAGCCAAATAGGTGGGCAACATGTGCTGATGGGGCTCTCGGGCGGGGTCGATTCGACCGTAGCCGCCACGTTGCTCCACCACGCGATCGGCGATCAGCTGATCTGCTTTTTCATCGACAACGGACTACTGCGCAAGCACGAGTATGAAGAGGTCTTGGAATCCTACAAGGAGATGAACCTGAATGTCATCGGAGTCGATGCCAAACAAGAATTTTACACCGCATTGAAAGGGCTCACCAACCCGGAAGACAAACGCAAGGCCATCGGTCGCACCTTTATTGAAGTCTTTGAACGAGAAGCCAAAAAGATTCCGGCCATTGAATGGTTGGGGCAGGGCACCATTTATCCCGATGTGATCGAATCGATTTCCGTGCATGGTCCTTCCGTGACGATCAAATCGCACCACAACGTGGGAGGCTTGCCCGAGAAGCTAAATCTTAAGATCGTGGAGCCTCTGCGGATGTTGTTTAAGGACGAAGTGCGCAAAGTGGGCTTTGCGCTGGACATTCCCGGAAATATCTTAAACCGCCATCCATTCCCCGGTCCCGGGCTGGGCATCCGAATTTTGGGAGAAGTTACACCGGAAAATGTCGCTTTATTGCAAGAAGCTGACGCGATTTATATAAATTTGTTAAAGAAGTACGGGCTCTACGACCAGATATGGCAAGCAGGTACTATTTTGTTACCGATTCAATCGGTGGGCGTGATGGGAGATGAACGGACCTATGAGAAAACCATCGCCTTACGTGCCGTCAATTCACTGGACGGTATGACCGCCGAATGGAGTCACCTGCCCTACGATTTTATGGCAGAAGTATCCAGTGAGATCATCAATCAAGTCAAAGGCATTAATCGAGTAGTTTATGATATCAGCACCAAACCGCCTTCCACGATCGAATGGGAATAGCACGCTCTGGCTGTTTGTGCTGATCTCTTCCCTGTTGTTCGCTTCATGCGAACTCTTCAAAAAGCTTCCTGATAACCAGGGGACCCGGCCCAATGAAGACGACTTGGGAGAGATCCAGCCGCCAACAAAAGTGGACCCCGAAACCGGTGAGTTGTTACCGGTAACGGTATTGGTAGAAAAAATGGATACCATTAAGTGGAAAGAGCTTTCTACGGATCGTTTTCCACCCATCACCTCTTTGGGTGACGACCAACTCCCGGATCCGCTATCGGGCGATCTCCCCGGCCTGACCCCTTTATCTGGCAAAGGGCCGCACATCGCCATGTTACTTCCTTTTATGTCAGATCGCTATTCCGCATCCTCTCCCAATTTCTACGAAACCTCCAAATGGGCTATCCATTTCTATTGCGGGGTAAAACTGGCCATAGAGGACCTGGAAAAAGAAGGGATCTCCTTTCAGCTCGATCTCTTTGACAGCAAAGCTTCGGAAGATGAAGTCAGCCGGTTGTTGAGCACCGACAGCCGGTTTCAGCAGGCGGACCTTATCATTGGCCCATACCGGAGCACCAATTTAAAGCTCGTAGCTGAATTCGGCAAACGCTATGAGGTGCCCATTGTATCACCCTATAGCGCCGCTTCCGGCATTTCCAGTGAAAACCCCTATTTTATTCAGGTCAATCCTTCCCTGAAAGCCCATTGCACGGCCATCACCAATCACGTGCGTGAACGCTACTCGGCAGATCAGGTCGTGCTCGTGGTCCGCAACCAACCCGATGAGTTGAGTCGCCTGCAGTACTTCCAGGATGCTAATCGTGCGTTTTTCACCTATGCAGATACCGCCCGCCTACAGGAGTATATCGTCAGTGACAATTCCGCCGACTACAATACCATCGATGTGACCCCCTATTTGCAGAGCGATAAGAAAATGGTCTTTATTATTCCCTCCTGGGCAAATGAGTCATTCGTATATTCCCTGCTCCGCAAGATCAAACTGGCCAAGACCAACCTTTCTGAGGTAGTGGTTTATGGGATGCCCCGCTGGATGGAATTCGAGCAAATTATGGACTATGACCTCTACGAGGATCTCGATGTGCATGTGAGCAGTTCTTTCTACTCGGATGATTTTGACGAGTCCGTTAAAGCGTTCAATCGTCGATATTTTGGGGCTTTCGGCGAGTTACCTCTGGAAGAAGCCTTTGTGGGGTATGAAGTAGTCCGGTATTTCGTACATCAAATAAAGGAGGAAGGCGACAAATTCCTGGAGCGACTGGATTCAAAAGACGCCACCAATCTCTATACGACCTATCAATTCAGGAAGATCGTCGATATGCCTATGGTGTCAGATGATTTCCGCCGCCGGTTTGGGCGGTATGAAAATGAATATGTGCATATCCTGGAGTTTAAGGATTACTATTTCCAACCGGCAACTGATTGAAGAGTGAAGAGTGAAGAGGAATTGACGCAGAGACGCCATACCTGGCGTCTTTTCGAAGCGTAAATAGCAATCAAATATTTTTTAGCATGCTCCAATCCAGGAAGGAAAAGTTTGAACGGGTAGCTGCCCGGCGCCAGGGAAACCTTACCATCATTCTGGAGAATGTGCATGACCCTCACAATATCGGGGCGGTGATGCGTTCCTGCGACTCGGTAGGCATCAACGATCTTTACGTCTTATACACTGAACCGCACCTCAAAAAGGAACGGTTAATTTTAGGAAAACGAACCTCAGCCGGCACCCGTAAATGGCTGAATATCCATTTCTTTACCGAAGCGGAAGCCTGTTTCCATGCCGTCCGCCAACGCTACGAAACCATCTTGTGTACCCACCTGGGAGCGGAATCTGAAAACCTCTACGACCTGGACCTGACCCGTTCGATTGCGCTGTTATTTGGCAATGAACGCGATGGGATCAGCGCGGAAGCACTGCGGTATACCGATGGTAATTTCCTGATCCCTCAAATGGGAATGGCCGGGAGCCTGAATATATCGGTTGCCTGTGCCGTCACCCTCTACGAAGCCTTCCGGCAACGGTGGGAAAAAGGCTATTATACCGACAACCCTACCACTACTCCCGAAGAAAAAACGCAGATACTGGAAACCTACATAAAGCGGCACGACGACCAGTATAAAGCTAAATCGGTCAAAGCTGAAAATCCGAGGAAAGGTGAAGAGCCGCCTATCGGCGGGTGAAGAGCACCCTTCTCAAACATCCTCGTGGAGATTTTTCCACTTACCTCCAGTTTTTAATTATTTTTGCAGGCTATGAGGTTAAAGTCGCTGGAGATAAAAGGATTTAAGAGCTTTGCCAATGAAACCACCATCCACTTCGAACAGGATGTGATTGGCATTGTCGGCCCCAACGGGTCGGGTAAATCCAATATTGTCGACGCCATTCGTTGGGTATTGGGCGAACAGAAGAGCAAAGAGCTCCGCCTCGACCAGATGGCCAGCGTGATCTTCAACGGCACCAAAAGCCGCAAGGCTAGCGGTCTGGCGCAGGTGTCGCTCACGTTTGAAAATACCAAAAACCTGCTCCCTACCGATTACCAGACCGTTACGATTTCCCGCATACTCTACCGGACCGGGGAGAGTGAATACCGGCTCAATAACGTCACCTGCAGGCTGAAAGATATCACCTCCCTTTTCCTCGATACAGGGGTCGGGTCGGATTCGTATGCCATCATTGCCCTGGGCATGGTAGACGATATCCTTTCCAACAAGGACAATGCCCGCCGGCGCATGTTCGAACAAGCCGCTGGAGTATCCAAATACAAGATCCGGAAACGGGAAACCCTCAACAAACTCCGCAGCACGAGTGAAGACCTCGACCGGATCGAAGACCTGCTCTTCGAGATCCAGGGCAACCTCGATATGCTGGAGAAACAGGCCAAACGCACGAAAAGATACTTCGAGCTCAAAGAGCAATATAAGGAAATCAGTATCGAGCTGGCTACCTGGAAATCCTCCCACCTGGTCGAACGGCAAAAGAACCTGAACAAACAACTCCAGGCAGAGGAAGACCGCTACCGCCAGTTTGAAGTGCAATCCCGCCAGTTGGAATCCCAGTTGGAAGCAGAGAAAAAAGCCAACCTGGACAAAGAGAAAAACCTTTCCGACCGCCAGCGCGACCTCAATCAGCTTGTCGGCCATATCCGTGGTATGGAGAACGACAAAAAGATGCTGGAACAAAAAACTGGGTTCCTGGAACAAAATAAGTCTCGCCTGGGCGAGCAGATCCAGCAAACCAAAGGCAAGGTCCAGCAACTCGAGGTCGATATTGAAAATTACCAGGAACAACTCAACGACGAGAAACGCAAAGAACGGACACTGGAGGACAACCTCGAGAAAGCAGAAGCCAACCTCAAATTCATCCAGGAAAGTCACGGCAGCATGAAAGCCGACCTGGATGCGGTGGTCAAAGACCAGCAGGCCGCCGAACGGGTGGTATTTGAGCTGGAAAAGCAGCGGGCTGTCAACCTCAACCAGGCTCAAATTATGCAGGCCGAAAGCCAACGCTACGCCCTGGAGGTCGCCAGCAGGCAGGAGGAGATCCAAACCTTGCAGAAAAAAGTGGCAGACCTGGAGAAAGCCGAGGAGGAGAAGTTGAAAGTACTGGATCAACTCCAGGCCAGCGAACAAAAAAGGCAGGAAAAAATACTCGATACCGAAGCGAAGATCGACGCGCTTTCGAGAAAGATCCAGCAAGCCAACCGGCTCCTCGATGCCAAGCGAAACGAATACAAGCTGACCAAGAGCATGGTCGAAAACCTGGAAGGTTTCCCGGAATCGATCAAGTTCCTGAGCCAGAGCAAACATTGGAAGAAGGAAGCTCCACTGCTTTCAGATATTATTTACGTGCAAGAGGAATACCGTGTAGCCATCGAAAACTACCTGGATCCCTACCTGAGCTACTATGTGGTGGATGACCTGCAGGATGCCTCCCAGGCCATCAAGCTCCTCCACGACAGCCAGCAGGGAAAGGCCAATTTTTTCCTTCTGGAGGTCTTTAAGGATTACCAGCCCCCCATGACTATGCTGCCCGATACCAGGCAGGCGATCGAGTTTATTGAAACCGACCCTATTTACCGAAACCTGGTCAGCTACCTGCTCGAAAACGTGTTGGTCACGGAGCGGGAAGAGATCCGGGGAAGTATAGCACAGTCCGATGTGGTGCTCTTGTCGAAGAGCGGGCGCTATATCCAGCGCAAATACAGCCTCTCCGGAGGGTCTATCGGCCTCTTTGAAGGAAAAAAGATAGGCCGGAAAAAGAATATGGAGGTGTTGGAAACGGCGATCAATACAGCCGAACGCGAGGAAAACGAGCTCTCCTCGGCTTTCTTTCAACTAAAAAACACCCTGGACGAACTTAAATCCAGTTCTCAGGAGCGAAAAGTGCAGGAAGAAAATATGGCGCTCAACCGGCTTAGCCAGGAGAAAGTGACCTATGCCACGCGCCTGGAAAACTTCGAATCTTTCGTCGCCGAGCGCACCCAACAACAAGAACAGATCTCGATCCGGCTGGTGGAACTGGATAAGCAAAACCAGGCTTTGGGCGGCCAGATGCAGGACCAGGAAGCGGCGCTCACAGCCGCCAAGGACCAGATTGCCCACGCCGATGGCTCCTACCGGCAGGTGGCCGAACAACTCAGCCAGGCTTCTGCGAACTTCAACCAAACCAATATCGAATTTATCCGTCAACAGAATACGGTCACCACCATCCAGCGCGAACTGACCTTCCGGGAGCGCCAGCATGCGGAGATGCAAACCCTGTTGCAGCAATACCAAAAAGACGTGACCCTCTCCGACCTGGAAATGCAGCAAAACAACGACCAGATCGAACAAATCGGAGAAGGGTTGAAAACAGCCTACGAGCAGCGCAAGGAAAAAGAAAGCCTGCTTACCGAGGCCGAGCAAACGTATTTCAAAGCCCGGGGGGAGATCAACGAGGTTGAAAATCAGTTGCGGAAAGTAGCCAAACAGCAACAGGAAGTGCAACTCCTGGCTAACGATATTAAAGACAAGGTCACCGAACTGCGTTTTCAACTGACCTCCCTCAGCGAACGGCTCCACATCGAATTCCAGGTGTCGCTCAACGACCTGCTCAAGCGCGAGACGCCCACTGATCTGAACACGGAGGAACTCCAGGAAAAGGCAGACCGGTTGAAAAGCCGTCTAGACAACTACGGGGAGATCAATCCTATGGCCGTAGAAGCTTACGACGAAATGAAGGAGCGCTATGACTCCATCAAAACCCAGCGCGACGATGTGGTCAAGGCCAAGGAAGACCTGATGCAAACCATCAAGGAAATCGAGGAAACCGCCACCGCCCAGTTCCTCGACGCCTTTAACAAGGCGCGCCTGTACTTCATCGATGTATTCCGCAGCCTGTTCACCGAAGACGACAATTGCGACCTGATCCTCCTGAATCCGGATGATCCGCTGGAGTCGGATATCGAGATCATCGCCAAGCCGAAAGGCAAGCGTCCGCAGACCATCAGCCAGCTGTCGGGAGGGGAAAAGACCCTCACCGCTATCGCCATGCTGTTTGCGCTCTACCTGCTCAAACCGGCGCCCTTCTGCGTGTTTGATGAAGTGGACGCCCCCCTCGACGATACGAACATCGAGAAATTCAACAAGATCATCAAGAAGTTCTCCAAGGAATCGCAGTTTATTATCGTGACCCACAACAAGGCCACCATGGCTGCTGTCGATACGATCTACGGCGTCTATATGCGCGAACAAGGCGTTTCCGGCGTCAGCCACGTCGATTTCCGCAACTATGAGCACCAGTCTTTTCTGGAGGCCAGCTAGAAATAGTTCCTATCGCTATTCTTTTACACTAATTTAATCGACAAGCAGGTCCTATCCCGATCATTTCCACTAAATTTGGTTATTATTCATACCAAAAACACCACAAGGAAATGAAGAAACAATTAATTATTGTTTTATGCTTTATGCTTGGAGCGCTTTACATCCAGGCACAAGATTACATCATCATTGCTTCCGGCATTAGTTTCACCCCAACAACCTGACTATCAACGCAGGGGAAACGGTACAATGGCAGAACACAGGCGGCGTACACAATGTGAACGGCTCGACGGCCACCTACCCAGGCAACCCACAGAGCTTCCTGAGCGGTTCGCCCATGACGGCGCCCTGGACGTTTAACTTTACATTTACCATGCCAGGCACCTACCAATACCAATGTGACTTGCACGTAGGGGCAGGTATGACGGGCACGATCACGGTGGTCGAGCCCAGCAGCTATCCCGAATACGATATCGCTACCGTCACTACTGTCGATGCCGACGGGGTGCTGGATTCACTCGGCGTCGTTTGCCAACTGCAGGGGATCGTCTACGGGGTCGATTTTCGTGGTGGTACGGGTGTACAATTTATGATGCGCGATAATACGGGCGGGATTGCGGTATTTAGTACTACCTACAATTCATACAACGTGACGGAAGGCGACGAGATCATTGTGCAGGGTACGATTGAGCAGTTTAGCGGGCTTTCGGAAATAGCCCCGGATATGATCCTATTTGTCTCCGCCGGCAATACACTTGAAGACCCCACGGTGGTTACTTCCTTTGATGAATCTACGGAAGGCGAACTGGTGCGGATCAACGGCGTCCATTTGGTAGATCCCGGGCAGTGGACGGGGTCCGGCCCCGGTTTCAACGTAGATCTTACGGATGACGTCAATAACTATTCCGTGCGAATTGACAACGACTGTACCCTTTACGGCACAGCAGCTCCAGGCGGCACGTTTGACCTGATCGGTTTGGGCTGGCAGTTTGACAACGCTACCCCTTTCACCGAAGGGTATCAGATCTACCCGCGCTACACCGACGACCTGATCGGGGGCATCATCAACCCGACCCAATATCCGCCTTATGACATAGGCGTTGTGACCACGGTAGATGGGAACGGAGATGTCGACTCACTCAACGTAAAATGTCAATTGCAAGGCCTTGTAACCAGTGGCGATTTTAACGGAGGAGGAAGCATCCAGTTCTTCCTGGATGACGGCACTGGGGGCGTTAGCGTATTCAGCAGCAATCCCTTTGGATATACGGTCAATGAAAACGACGAAATAATTGTACGTGGCACAATTGTGACATTCAGCTGCCTGACCCAAGTCGATCCCGACACGCTGTGGTTGGTATCCAGTGGCAACACGCCCTATACCCCTGAAGTAGTTATCGGTCCGATGACCGAGGCTCATGAAGGCGAACTACTTCAATTCAACAACCTCAACCTGGTCGATCCCGGGCAATGGACGGGAGCTGGTCCCGGATTCAATGTGGAGGTGACAGACGGTGTAAACAACTACCAAATGCGGATCGACAACGATGTGGATCTGTACAGCCTGCCCGCCCCGACAGGCACATTCAATGCGATCGGGCTGGGCAGCCAGTTCGACAGTGATGGCACCTGCAATAGCGGGTATCAGTTTCTACCGCGGTCTTTAGAGGATATCATTTCCACCGGCGTGCACGATCGGGTGGTAGACCTGCAACTCCGATTGTATCCCAACCCAGCCGGCGAGCGTCTTTTTGTGCAGACGGAGGCAACGGTGGAGTCCTGGATCATTTTTGATCTGTTCGGCAAGCAATTGCTACAGTGGGAAGGTATGCCATCCAATGGATTCGACATCAGTAGTTTGCAAACAGGGATGTACTTGTTGCAGGCACGGGTGGAAGGCGGGGTTGCGAGCAGGAAGTTTGTGGTGGAGTAAAGGATTCAAAAGAAGAGAAAAGAAAAGACGCCATCTTTGAAAAAGAAAGACGCCATCTTTGAAAAAGAAAAGACGCCATCTTTGAAAAAGAAAAGACGCCATCTTTGAAAAAGAAAAGACGCCATCTTTGAAAAAGAAAAGACGCCATCTTTGAAAAAGAAAGACGCCATCTTTGAAAAAGAAAGACGCCATCTTTGAAAAAGAAAGACGCCATCTTTGAAAAAGAAAGACGCCATCTTTGAAAAGAAAGACGCCATCTTTGAAAAAGAAAGACGCCATCTTTGAACTTTGAAAGATGGCGTCTTTCTTTAAAAACCAAAAAATTGACCTTAGAATCTGAAAATCAACCTTTTAACCATAACCTCGGCATCATCCTCTCCGGAGGAGGCGCCCGGGGTTATGCCCATTTGGGGGTATTCAAAGCCCTGGAAGAAATGGGGGTATTTCCCGAAGCAGTGGCCGGCGTAAGTGCCGGATCTATCGTGGGAACCCTTTATGCTTCGGGAATGGACTACGCAGGGATGCGTAAATTTATCGACAGTACCAGTCTGGTAAGGGTCTTGTTTCCAGATGTGGCATTCTCCGGACTGCTCAGCCTCTCCTATCTCCGGGATCACCTTGCTCGCTTCATTCCTACCAACCGGATCGAGGAATTGGAAAAACCGCTGGTGCTGGGACTGACCAACCTCAATAGTGGGGAAACGGAGTTTTGGTCGGAAGGCCCGCTGCGGGAATGCGTCATGGCCTCCTGCGCCATTCCCCTCGTCTTCCAACCTATCGAGATCGACGGCCACTTGTATGTCGATGGCGGCCTGTTGATGAATTTTCCGGTGCCTGCCCTGCGCAGCCAATGCCGCAACCTGATCGGCGTCAACCTCATGCCCCAGATTCCGGTATCCAACAAAAAGCTGACGAGCGGATTATCCATGACCGCCATTGCTATCCGTTCGTTCTACCTCTCCGTCATCAACAATACCAAACCCTGGCGCGACCAGGTGGAGGTGCTGATCGAGGCGCCTGAATTGTACCACTACCATATTTTCCAATTCGGTAAATGGGAGGAAATCCTGGAGATCGGCTACCGGGCTACGATGGAGAAACGGGAGGAAATTGAGAAATTAGTTTTTAGTTTTTAATTTTCAATTTTCAGTTATTCGTGAAAAATAACTGAAAATTGAAAATTAAAAACTGAACACTATTACAATTTAGTTGTCTTTCTTCCCCCCTTTCTCTTTGGCTTTCTCTACCTGATTCCCCTTTGCTTCGTCATTTTTCGCGTGTTCGGGTGCGTTGCCTTTTTGGTCTTCGGCTTTCTCTGTCTTACGCTCCACTTTATTTTCTGCATTTTCCTTTTTCAGGTGATTTTCGCGGGCCTCATCCGGAATATCTTTGTCCATGTCATGGCCTTCATGGTCTTTTTTGCCCTTTTCTACATTTTCTTTTTCTCCTTCCATTCTCTCATGGCCCTCTTTCTCTTTGTCCATGTCGTCATCGTCACGGCCCTCAGGACGTCCTTTGTATTCTTGCTGCTCTTTTGTACGGATTTCCTGGGCTTTTTCCTGGGTGCTTTGACGCTCGGCTTCTACCTGTTCGCGCGATTGTTCGCGTACTTTCCGCCTGGCGTTTTTATCTACTTTTTCCGTCTGCGGCTGCTTATTGACAGGTTCGCCTTGAGAGAAAACCGGCTGATAGGCCAGCAGGCTAAACATGAATGCGAAGCTTAAAATGAATTTGATTTTCATTGTTGATGTAATTTTAAAAAGTGAATAGTAGGGTGAAAAAATATTTTCACCTTACGTTTTACTTCCCTGCTTCCCAAACGATCAATACGCCTGGGGCGGTTTCTTCCTCGAGGAGCTTCAGGAAAGCGGTAAAACTTACGCCTCCTTCCGATCCGTCCCATAGATTACCTGTTCGGGCGAGGTACTTGGCGTCAAAAAATTCCTTTAGCTGATTGTAATAGTTGACGGCCGATTCGTTTGTGGCCGCATAGATATCCACCTCCATTTTGACGAGGTTGGCTCCATTGGTCACATACCGGAAATCGGCAAATTCCTGTTCGTTAAAATCGATCGAGTAGGTAGCTTTTGTATCGATTTGTTCTACCAGTTCGGCGGTTTCCTGTGCGGTGGCTGCAGCCAGGTCTTTTCCAAAGTCCATGCCCCGGAAAACGCCGGTATTGGGGGTAAACAATGCAGTCAGGATTTCCGGCGCATCTACCTTATTGTTCGGTGCAGACGGCAGTTCCTGCTGCTGTCCGGGTGTCGAATTGGATTGGCAGGAAAAGAGCCCAAGTAATGCGATGAAGAGTACAAAAATTGAGGTTCTCATAATTTAGGAGTTTTGAATTTTCAGTGTTTAATTTTCAGTTGTTGCAACTGAAAACTGAACATTGAAAACTGAAAATTAAAGCAATTCCACCTCCATCCATACCGGCTGGTGGTCGGAAAATTGAAAGTCTTGATTAATAACGCGGACTTGCCGCACTTTGATATTGGGGGAAATGAGGAAGAAATCGATTGTCGTGATGAAAGATTCGCCTTTCACATAGGGATTATCCGTTTTTCGGTTGGTAGGCGTCATGGGGTCGTATACCCAGCGCCATTCTTCGGGAAGGAAAGCAGGATCGATATTGAATTGGGAGTGACCCTGCGCATTTCCGGGCATAAAACTGTCAAATTCAAAGAAAGGCGGACATTGATTCCAGTCACCTCCAGCTAGCACATAGTTGCCTTTTTCATACTCTTCCAAAAAGAAAGACTGTAAATAGGCCATTTGCTGGGCCTTGATCTTTCCTGATTTGTCAAATGCCGAATTGTGGATATTCACCAACACCAGCTCTTTTTCATTTTTCGTGGGATACCTGAATACAGCTGCACACCGGTCCAGTTGAAAGATCCGGTTTGGCCAGGCATAATTGCCGGGAAGCTGTACTCTTTCGGCGGAGGAGGGCGCATATTTGGAAAACGTAGCCAGTCCGCTGTGGGCTTTGCCATAAGCCCGCCAAGGTTCAAAGATCGGAATGGCTACCCGGTTTACATTATAATTCACCGCATAATAGGTCCCAAATCCGGGTAAGGCCTGCCCGATGGAATCGAGGTGGTTTAGAAAATAGCTCCGCTTGGAACAGGAATCCACTTCCTGGAACAAAAAGAAATCGGCCTTAGTGTTGTGGGCTAAATTGACCACCCCGGCCAGGTTTTTCTCCACAACCGGCCTATCCGGCCGAACCATTTTCCCGCCTGCGAACAAAAAACCGGCTCCTCCATGGTAAAAAAAATCAGACTCTTCTCCGAGTCCGGTATATCCGATATTCCAAATCACCACCGACAGCACGCTGTCTTCGATCGAAGCAGTAGCTGCAGGACGAATGGGCTCTATCGGTTTTATGCCCTGTGGTTGAAAATCGGTCCAGGTACCATAAGCCAGGAGGGCTATTAAATAGATCAGTACAAGCCCTACAAAGAGGCCTGTGAATCGGAGCGCAGGTTTTACGTATCGCATCAATGTGATAGAGTTAAAAGCCAAGAAGATCATTCATACCGAAACAGCCTTTACGTCCTTGAAGCCAGCGTGCAGCTTGCAGCGCTCCGCGTGCAAATCCTTCCCGGCTGAATGCTTCGTGCCGGATCTCGATCTGGTCGATACCCGACCGGTATACCACCCGGTGGGTGCCCGGCGCCGGATCGACCCGGTGCGACAGGATGGAGAGTTCCTCTTTCCCGCTGGCTTCCCGGTTGACCCACGTTTCTTTCCGCTCTACCCTACTCAGAATATCCTTGGCCAGGGTGATGGCGGTGCCGCTGGGCGCGTCCAGCTTCTGCGTATGGTGTGTTTCTTCCAGTTGGATGTCGTAGGCAGGTAAATGGTTCATCCGGTCGGCCAAAAAGCGATTGAGGGCAAAGAAAACATTGACGCCGATACTGAAATTGGACGCGTAGAAGAAAGCGCCTCCTGTTTTTTCGCAGTATGCCTGCACTTCCCCCATCCGGTCTGTCCAGCCGGTCGTGCCGCTCACCACCGGCACGCCGGCATCGAAACACCGCCGGAAATTGTCCACTGCGCTTTCAGGTTGAGAAAATTCGATGGCGACATCGGCCAAATGCAATTGCGCAAGATCTTCCTGGTTGTCGCGATCGATCCGCAACACCACTTCACCGCCTTCTTCCGAGGCGAGGCGATCGATGATCCGGCCCATTTTTCCGTATCCGAGCAGGGCTATTTTCATGATGGGGAGATTTGGAGACAAGATAGGGATTTTGGCCCTTACATCAGCACCCCATTCACGGGTTCGATAGCTGGCGGAATTTCGGTTTCTCCCAACATTTCCCGCAGGTCAATTTCAATCGTTCGGCAGAGGGACAACATCGGAATGTCGTTGCCCAAGCCTTCGAAGGGATTTTCGGAATAATCGCCCACCAATTCCATCATCAAAAACACCCAGGATACCAATACGGTGAATGGAATCGAGATCCAGGTTCCCCAATCCCCCAATTCGTGAAATTCGGAGACCATCCCAAAGGGAAGGAGAAAAATGAAAATGCCCACAAATACGGCGCTCATGCTGCCGTATTGGCGTGGCAACGGAAATTTCTTGATCCGTTCGCACTTCCCCTGATGTTCGTAAAAATCCTGAAGGATCTTCTGCAGTTCCATGTGCCGGAAATCTTCAATGATCCCTCTACCCCGCAATTGAACCAGGTCTTGCGATTGCTGGTCGATAAGCTGAGTAGCGGTGTTTTTGTACTTGATCATCCGGGCATATTCCGCCTCATCCAGGAAATTTTCGAGTTGATCCTTGGTCACCTCGTCGTCCAACAGTCCAAGACCATAGTATTTCATCCGCTTTTCGGTCGTCCTCGCGATGTGCGCATTCTGGTTGATATGCTCCCAGGGGGCAGGGATCAACAATTGACTACGGAGTGTATACAGCCAGGCGATATGGCGATAGATCAATTTGGTCCGAAGGGAATGCAATTCTTCCCCGGGATATTGGTCTCCACAAATTGATCGGAGATATATGCCTTCACCGCACTGCCCCAGGATCGGCTGCTGTTGACGATAGCGCCCCATATTTTGCGGGCCTCCCAAAGCCGGTCGTAGGCCTGGTTGTTCTTGAAACCGATATAAAAGCAACCGCCGTACCGATCACCGATAGCGGCAACCACGGGATAAAAAGGATATCCCACTGTGTGTTTTCATACCCAAGCGTCACGATGGCAGCCCAAGCCGTAAGCCATACAAGATGCATCCCGCTAAATTGCATGACTCCTTTGAAGTTGAAGTTTTTTTGAATGTACATCTAAGCGTTTGTTTCTTTGTCCAGGGCAAAAACATAATTACGAGAGGATACAGCGCGCCTGCGACGCGCTGTATCCTCTCAAATGCTCGGATCGACGCAAAGCCGATTGTTTACAAATAGGAGATCTGGGTCAATTCCTCCGACACTTTCCATAGCTTCCCGGCCAATTCCTGATCGTGCGACAGGTCGGTAGATTTTACTTTGGTCGCTCTACCTTTCGTTTCATTGAATCCACCCGGGCCAAAATAATCGCCGCCATTGACATCTGTGCCCAACGCCGCGTAGAGCGTGGGCTCTGCAGCCTTTTTTGGGGAATGGGTAAAGAAGACAAGGAGGGGCGCTAAGATCCAAACCCAACGGGGAAGGTATTGCCCCAGATTCGTATTGGAAACACCCGGGTGCGCGGCTACCGAAATCGTTTTAATGCCTGCCTTTTCCAGCTTCCGCTGCAATTCATACGCAAACAGGAGGCACGCCAGTTTACTCTGGCTATAAGCGCCCATTGCCGAATACTTTTGCGCACTTTGCAAATCTTCAAAATTGATCATCCCCGATTTATGGGCATTGGAACTGAGCGTCACAACCCGGGAATTTGGGGTACTGTTAATCGTATCCAGCAATAAACCGGTAAGCAAAAATGCCCAAAATAGTTGGCGCCCATCTGGCTTTCAAACCCATCAACCGTGCGCGAATAGGGCGGCATCATAATCCCTGCGTTGTTGATGAGCAGATCTAATTTGTTATATTTCTTCAAAAGGATGCGGCAAAATCCCGTACCGACTGGAGCTTGCTCAGATCTACTTGCATAACCTCCAGCTCAGCCTGGGGCACTTGCGCCAGGATCTGCGCTTTGGCCTTCTCTGCTTTTTCTATATTCCGGCAAGCCATGATCACTTTCACGTCTTTTTGTGCCAGGGCTAAAGTCGTTTCGTATCCAAGGCCGATATTGGCGCCAGTGACTATGGCTGTGCGTCCTTTTTGGGACGGAATGGAGTTAATGTCGAATGTGTGATTCATTATTTATGGGTGTTTTTTTACAAAAAGTCCAACGCGCGTTCCAATATGGTGTCCTTTCCGTTCAACCGGTCTTCCTCGGCCATATCCACCCGGATATCCGGCGGAATGCCGCCTTCAATATTAAACCCGTCGGGCAGAAAGGTCTGGGTAGCCGAATACCGGACGATCCACCCATTGGGTAGCTCCCCGCTGGAAGGGATGCCTCCTCCCCACCGGTCCAATCTCCAATTACTGTAACATGGGGGAAAGCTTTCATCGTAGCTACAAAGGTATTGGTTGCACTGTAGCAACTCCGGTTAGTGAGCAAAACAACAGGTTTGGTATATTGTTGCACTCCATCCGGTTCGATGTAGGAAAGGGCGGGTTCGGAAAAATCGTCGTGGCCGGGACCGGTTTTCACCACATAGGTGAACGCCAGGCGTTTTTCATCGGCAAAGCGGGAAGCAAAGAGGTCAATATTGGATGTTGAACCTCCACCGTTGTCGCGCACATCGATGATCAGGCCTCTGGTGTCCTTGAAACGGTCGAGGACAAAGTCAAGTTGAGACGCTCCAATCGTATTGCTAAAACTGGCGTACCGGATGTAGCCAACTGTGGAGTCGAGAAAGGTATGCACAAACGGACCGGTATACCACTGTTCGTCTTTCCAGTATTCGCGCTCCAGCAAATCGGCGTCGAAGTTGGCTGGATAGCCCAGGTACCATTCCCAGTTGCGGGAGAAATTGAACGGACTGATCAGGTTGACATGGCCGTCGCGAAGGGTGTAAAGCATATCGGAAAAGAGATTGAATAGTTCCTCCGACCCCATATCTGCCTGTACCTGTGGACGGTAGACTTGGTAAATACTATCCCAGTTGATTTGCTTTAAGGAAAAAAAGGAATACCCCTCGTCCACTTCCTTCCACAAGGCTTCAAAATTGTGGTAGGGATCGCTTTCCGAATCTTTTTCGAATAGCAGGACCTCACAAGAAGTAAATAGCAGGGCCGCTGCAGCAACAAGCTTTTATAAACGTACATGGAGGTTAATTTGAAGGGATTGCATGGATTGGGTAATGGGTTGCGGGGAAACGGTGGTGCGGTAGAAATCCCAGTAATAGAGCAACCCCAGCCTGTTTCCGTGTTTGAGCGGGCGCACAATTTCAAGGCGTAGCTTGATATTTTGCACTAGATCAAGCGAACCCACCCGGACATATCTCAGGTTGGGAAAGTCGTCGTGGGTAAAGGGAATGGATTCCAGGCCCGAATAAGCGGGCCGGGCGCCCAGCACCAATAAGGGAATAATCAGTTGCCCATCCAGTTGCCATTGTTTTTTGAACACCCGAAAATCACGCACCATAGCCGCCGTGGGGCCTACGGCGATAAAGACATCGTAGAAGAAATAAGAATTGACCAGGGTTTGATGCTCGCGAAAACTGCCCCAGGTAGTGAACGCACCTCCCAATTGAACCGGGCCACCGCGCAAAGGCCGCAAATACCCGCCATTGATGGCAAACGAATAGTTCTGCGTGGTACGCCCGCTGCGGGCAGAAGTAGGGCCGTACCAAAAAATGATGTCAAGCCTGTGCATCCCTTTTGGCCGATACGCGTCAAAACCCATCTGAAAAGCGCCCTGAAAGCCGCTGTACAGCAAGGGCGACATCGCCTGATCGCGCAGCGCCTGCCGGGCCAGGCCGCCGCCCAGTTTAAGGTAAAAGGACTTGGGGGCCAGCGTGTCCGATTGGGCGAGGAGTGTATTCCCCGCAAAAAAAAGCCAGAGAAAGAGAATAATGCGCATAGCTATTCAGGTTGTCTTTCCATTTATCCCATATACCAATAACTCTTCTTCATCATCCGGTAGTTGGGTTTTCCCAGTAAGTTGCAAAATAACAGCCCATGGCCACAATATGGAGCCGGCTTTCGATATTTATTTCTATAACTGATGTTGCGTACTTGGAAAATAGTACTGTTTTTAAAAGAAAATGAACCGAAAACATATCAACTATTGAAAAACCAGTTTCCAATACTTTTTGTCTTGGTCCTTTCGCTTGGGTCCGGCTGTGATCCCCTCCAAGAACCACCTCCCGGTATCTACCCGGTGGAAGACTCGCTGCTCGTATGCGCCGCCCTGCCCGGCAATATTGACGAAAGCTCCGGCATTATCTTTTGGGGAAGCCTCTGGACGCATAACGATAGCGGTGATGGGCCGAAGCTCTATGAGGTGAGTACTACGAAAAAAGAATTGCTGCGCACGGTGAAGATCAAGGATATAATCGCCAGGGATTGGGAAGATATCGCCCAGGATGAGGCATTCATCTATATCGGCGATTTCGGCAACAACTCGGGTAGCCGGCATGATCTGGTGATCTACAAGGTGGCCAAAGACAGCCTGTCAGCTACCCCAACGAAAAAAGTCCCGGCCGAACCGATCTATTTTTACTATCCCGACCAGACCAATTACCACCCGGGCGCCTACAAACACGATTTTGACTGTGAGGCTATGATCAGCGTGGGCGACAGCCTGTACCTTTTTTCCAAAAACCACCTCGACCAGCAATGCCGCTTGTATGCCTTACCCAAAATGCCGGGCACCTATGCTGCGCGCTTAAAAGACCAATTCAACACCGATGGCGGGATCACTGCCGCCGACTATGATCCCGACAACCACGTGGTCGCCTTATTGGGCTACCAGGTGAAAGAAAACCTCCTGGTCCGCTCCTTCCACCCTTTCGTGTGGTTGTTGTCTCAATATCCCGGGACCGATTTTTTTAGCGGGCAAAAAACACGGGTAGAAATTCCCCGAATTCTGCAAATGGAGGGGATCTGCTATTTCAAAGACGGGCAGTTTTTCATTTCCTGTGAGTCGGGAAATCAGGGAGATGGAGCCGTGTATTTGTGGAATGCAAAGAGATGGTATTGAATCAACGTTTAGACAATTGACTTACCAAGCTGCTCCACCACAAAATCCACCTCATTTTTGGTATTGTAATGTGAAAATGAAAAGCGGATCGCCTTGCGGTCGGGATCGGCGCCGATGGCGGTGAGCACGTGGGAGCCTACATCGACGCCGGAAGCGCAGGCGCTACCGCCTGAGGCGCTGATGCCATTGATGTCGAGGTTGAGCAGGATGAGGTCTGCTTTGGGAGAAGGCGGGAAGGATACGTTCAGGACCGTATAGAGGTAGCGGTCCTGGTCGCCGTGGAACTGAATGCCGTCAAAATGCGCCAGAAGCTGGTCTTTGAGGTATTGGCGAATGGACTCGATGGTCTCCCGGCGTTCATCCATCCCGGTACAAGCCATGTCGAGGGCCTTGGCCATACCGACGATGCTTTGAATATTCTCCGTGCCGGCCCGCATGTTGCGCTCTTGTGAGCCACCGTGGATGTAGGGCTGGATGATGTTGTCGGCGTTCATATACAAAAGCCCACGCCCTTGGGTCCATGAAACTTGTGTGCTGAGCCTGAAATAAAACTGACATAGGTCTTCGACAGGTCAATAGGAAAATGCCCGATGGCCTGTACGGTAGCGGAATGAAAAAGTGCGCCATGGGCCTTGCAAAGCTCCGATACGCGCTCAAAATCGAGCAGGGTACCGATCTCGTTATTGGCATACATCAGGGAAACGAGGGTGCGGTGGGTCGTGTCCTGGAGCAGGTTTTCCAGCTGGTCGTAGTCTACCCTGCCTGCGGCGTCCACCTGTAGCCATACGACGGCGACACCTTGCTTCTCCAAAAACTCGACACTATGGAGCACGCAGTGGTGTTCGGTGGGCGAAGTCAGGATGCGGGTCACCCCAAATCGCGCACAGCGCCTTTAATGGCCATGTTGTTGGCTTCTGTGCCGCCTGAGGTAAAGAAAATTTCCCCAATCGAGGCGCCCAGGTATTTGGCCATCGTCTTGCGAGCCGTTTCGATCGCGGCACGAGCCTGTCGCCCTTCCGCATGGATGCTGGAAGGATTCCCATAATTGGCCTTCATTACGGAAATCATCGCTTCGATGACTTCTGGACTTATGGGTGTGCTTGCCGCGTTGTCAAAGTATACTCGCAATTTTAGCTCCCTTTAAGGATTTCATTCACATCCGCCTTCACCTTATTGGCCAGATGGTCGGCGATCACCTGGGAGTGGCTCTCTGTGTAGAGGCGGATGATGGGCTCAGTATTGGACTTGCGAAGATGGATCCATCCGTTATCGAGATCGATCCTGAGGCCGTCTTCAGTACTGAGCTGGTGTGCGTGGTAGCGGCCTTTCAACTGCACCAGGAGGTTGTCGAGGTCGATATCGGGTGTGAGCTTGATCTTGTTTTTGGAGATGGTGTATGCCGGATAGCGGGATTTCAGGACATGGACGCCCATCCCGCAGGTAGCGAGGTGGCTGAGGAAAAGTGCGATACCCACCAAGGCATCGCGGCCATAATGCAGTTCGGGGTAGATCACGCCGCCATTGCCTTCGCCACCGATCACGGCATTGACCTCCTTCATACGAGCCACTACGTTTACTTCCCCTACGGCGGAGGCTGAATATTGGCCTCCATAGCCTTCGGTTATATCCTTCAGGGCGCGGGTGGAGGAAAGATTGGAAACGGTATTGCCAGGTTGATGTTTCAGCACATAGTCAGCTACAGCTACCAGGGTATATTCTTCCCCGAATGGTTCGCCGTCTTCACAGACAAAAGCCAGGCGGTCGACATCGGGGTCGACTGCAATACCCAGCGTAGCGCGGTGATGTACCACTGCGGCCGAGAGTTCTTCCAGATGTTCGGGGAGCGGCTCCGGATCGTGGGCAAAGTGTCCGTTGGGTTCGGCATTGAGTACAATGGCTTCGCAGCCCAACGCTTGGAGCAATGCCGGTACGGCAAAACTTCCGGAGGAGTTGACCCCGTCGACGACCACCTTATAGTTTTTCTGCCGGATGGCATCCAAATTGACCAGGGGTAATGCGAGGATTTTATCGATATGCTTTTGGAGGTAAGTCCCATCCTCGCGGTAGGCGCCCAATTCGAGCACCTCAGCGTAGGTAATAGAGCCGGGGTCGTCCAACAGGCTCAAAAACCCGGTGGCATCTTGTTGGGATATGAATTCGCCCTGTTCGTTGAGGAACTTCATCGCGTTCCATTCCTTGGGATTGTGGCTGGCGGTGAGGATGATACCGGCTCCGGCGCCTTCTTCAGGCACGGCAATTTCTACGGTAGGCGTGGTGGTAAGACCGAGATCGATCACTGAGACACCCATTAAACGAAGCGTTTGCACGACCAGTTGGCTAACCATTTCGCCGGAGATTCGGCCGTCCCGTCCAATCACAGCCAATGGTTTTCGGCCTGTATTGCGCATCCAGGCAGCAAAGCAGCCGTACAGGCCACTATATCCTGCGCAGTGAGGTTATCGCCGGCCGGGCCGCCAATGGTCCCGCGAATTCCGGAGATCGATTTGATAAGTGTCAAGGGGAAAGATTTTGATTTATTTAACAGGGTTTCTTCCTGGTTGGCACAAAATTAAAAAAATAGCCCTTTGCCGGAAATTTTTTAACCTTGCATTGCCAATCATTTTTTGAAAGTATAAAAATTTGAGGATGCGGGGTGCCGCAAAACGACACCCCGCATCCTTTCCTGTTTCTTCGATGCAAGGTACAATACAAACTGAATGGTTCCAAACTTGGTTCAACTCTCCTTACTATCATATTTTGTACAAAAATCGGGATGAAAAGGAAGCGCATGCCTTTATCGATGCCCTGCTGAGCTATTTACATCCCCAACCGGGCGCCCTGGTGCTCGATCTGGCATGTGGAAAAGGCCGTTACTCCCGCTACCTGGCCCAAAAAGGGTACTTCGTCACCGGCCTGGATATCGCCGAAGAAAGCATCGCTTACGCCCGCCAGTTTGAGAGTACGCACCTGAATTTTTTCAAACACGACATGCGTCTCCCCTACCGGATCAATTATTTTGATTACATCTTCAACTTTTTCACCAGTTTTGGGTATTTTGAAACGGAACGCGATCATCGCCGTACCATTCAGAATATCGCCCGGGGATTGAAATCCGGCGGTAGGTTTGTGCTGGATTTTTTTAATTCAGAAAAAGTGATCAATCAACTCAATCCACTGGAAATTAAAGAAATAGACCACTATACGTTCACGATCCGCAAGCGAGTGGACGAGGAAGGATACATCATCAAAACGATCGCCTTTGAGGCGGAAGGCAAGCAAATGGAATTTTCGGAGCGCGTGCGGGCCTTTACCATGGACGACTTTGTGCAACTTTTTGGCGAAACACCTCTCCAGTTGGAAGCCACTTTTGGGGACTACGGATTGGAGCCTTTTGACCGGGATCATTCCGACCGTTTAATTCTCGTAGCCCGAAAAGCATGAGCCACCTCCTACAATTCGACGAATCCTTGTTCTTCCTGATCAACCGGGACGGCCAATCCGTTGTTCTAGATTGGTTGTTGCCGATTTGGCGGAATAAATTTACCTGGATTCCCTTGTATGCAGGGTTAATGGTCTTTTCCTTTTATAAATTTCATTGGAAGGGCGTGTGGTGGGTCTTGTTGCTGGCGTTGACGGTGGGCGCCGGTGATATGATCAGTCACCGGTTGATCAAAAAGCAGGTACAGCGCCCCCGGCCTTGTCAGACGGCACACATCATGGAAGAAGTGCACTTGCTGGTGCCCTGTGGAGGCGGGTCCAGTTTTACCTCTAATCACGCCACCAACCACTTTGCCCTGGCCACCTTTTTCGCAGGTACCCTGGGCGTGTTTTTCCGGCGATGGCGATGGTTGTTCTTTGTTTGGGCCTTTGGGGTTGCTTATGCCCAGGTATATGTCGGTCTCCACTATCCGTTGGATGTGGTGGCCGGAGGCTTATTAGGGTGCCTGATCGGTGCAGGCACCACCTTCATTTGGAAACGCATACCATGAGTTTTTTCGAATATAGCATCCTCATATTGATAGTGGTTGCCGGAGGCGGCCTGTCTTTTCTCTTCAAGCGGCTCCCTGCCAACGGGTTGCGGATATTTCTGTCATTTAGCGGGGCGTATCTCCTGGGTATTTCTTTTTTGCACCTCCTCCCCGGTGTATATGCACAACAAGAGATCGAGCCCGGATACTGGGTTTTACTTGGTTTTTTCATACAACTAATGCTGGAACAATTATCCGGCGGAGTGGAGCACGGACATATCCACGCCCACAACAAAGCGCCGTGGAATTATGCATTTGCAGTCATGGCCGGCTTATGCCTGCACGCTTTTCTGGAAGGAATGCCGCTGGCTGAATATGCCCAGTACTACCTCCAACACCGTGGGCACAGCCACAATTCAGACCACCTGTTGTTTGGAATAATCCTGCATAAGGCCCCGGCAGCCTTTGCCCTGGGCCTGTTGCTCCAATGGTCGGGATTCCGGTCCTGGACCGTGTGGGGTTGTCTGGTATTTTTCTCCTTGATGTCGCCCGCCGGCGCGTTGCTGGCCAGTAGTTTTCACCTGGGCGCCAAAGAAGAACAGATCCTGATCTCTCTGGTTATCGGATCTTTTCTGCATATTTCCACCACGATCCTTTTCGAAGCCGATGGTTCCCATAAACACCGGATATCCTTTCTCAAGTTAGGTGCAATCCTTGCTGGGGTTGCCTTATCGCTCGCCACCCTTTTCTTCTGAGGGAACCCGCCCGAATAAAATTCCGCTTTGGGTTGGGATAAAAAATATATCTTTACTCCAGCTAAAAAACCTTAGAAAACGTCGAGGATTCCCTATTTTGGACCAAATATTATTGTCACCCAAAGAGCGAAAGTATGGGCAATTTCCAATACCTGAAAGTAAGACTCTTTCTCTTGCTACTTAGTGGATTTATGGGCGTAACCCTGGCACAAGCCCAGGAAACCCTGCGGGGAACAATCCTGGATGCAGCATCCGGGGAGCCTTTGATCGGGGCAAGTGTGCTGATTGAGGGCACCACAGAAGGCACCGTCACCGATTTCGACGGCTCTTTTGAGTTGAAGACCAGGAAGGAATTTCCGTTGATATTGCTGGTTTCTTACATTGGGTTTGAAGAAGAGAAATACGAAGTGAAGGAACCTTCCACCAAATTGTCCTTTGAGCTAAATACAAGCTCCATCACCCTTGTCACCTCCGAAATAAAGGGACAGCGGATATCTGAAAAACAACGCGCCGCACCGCTGACAGTCTAATCGATCGATGTGCTGGCCATCCGGCAGACTCCCTCCGATAATTTTTACGATGGGCTGGGAAACCTGAAAGGCGTAGACCTCACCGCTGCCAGTCTGGGCTTCAAGATCGTCAATACGCGGGGCTTCAACAGTACCAGTCCGGTGCGGTCGCTGCAGCTCATCGACGGCGTCGACAACCAGGCCCCGGGACTCAATTTTTCCCTGGGCAATTTTCTAGGCTCCTCCGAACTGGATGTCATGAAGGTCGACCTGATCGTGGGGGCCAGTTCTGCCTTTTACGGCCCTAATGCCTTCAATGGCGTGATCAGCATGGGGACGAAAAACCCTTTTACCTTTACCGGACTATCCGTGCAATTAAAAGGAGGCGAACGCAACCTCCTGGAAACAGCAATTCGCTATGCCGATGTGGTGCGCAACAAAGAGAAATACCCGGTTTTAGGCTATAAGTTCAACTTCTCCTACCTGCGTGCCAACGACTGGGTAGCCGATAACTACGACCCTGTCTATAATACCCGCACCGGAGTGGAAAACCCCGGCCGGTTTGATGCGGTGAATATCTACGGCGATGAGTACAGCCGGTATTTCGATCTGTCGGGCGAAAAACGAGCCCCTGGCAATTTATCGGACTAGGCCAGTGGCACCGGACAGGCTACAAAGAGGTGGACCTCGTCGACTACGACACCCGAAATACCAAGGCCAATCTGGCGCTGCACTTTCGCACCAAGCCCTCCAAACTGGAAGAATCGCCGGAGTTTATTGTCTCCAGCAGCTTCGGGTCGGGTACGACCGTCTATCAGGGCGATAACCGGTTTAGTCTCCGCGGGATCCTGTTTTTCCAAAACCGGCTTGAATTGCGCAAAGAGGGGAAATACTTCATCCGGGCTTATTCCACCCACGACGATGCAGGCAATTCATACGACCCCTATTTTACGGCGCTGAAACTCCAGCAACGCTCCATGAGCAACTCAGACTGGGCTATCTTCTACGTGAACTATTGGCGCAATAACATCGAGCCGAAAATCAAAGACATGGGGTATCCCGAATTGCAATTCCTGAAGGATTCGTTGGGGAATATCGTATACGGTGAAAATGGCGTCCCGATCATTACCTTCGATTATGCAGGCGCCGAACAATGGCTGATCGACAACGCCGATTCACTTGCTTACTGGCACTCCCTGGCGGAAAAACGCGCCAACCAGGGCGGAGGAGGGAAACCCCCGCACCTCACTGTAGGCACGCCCGAATTTGAAGCAGCATTCAAGGAGATCACCTCCGCCAAATCAAATGAGGTGGAGGGCGGCACCAAGTTTTACGACAAGTCCGCGCTTTACCACCTTCAGGGCGAGTATCAGTTCAAACCAGGTTTCATAGAAAGCATCGTGGTAGGTGGAAGCGGCCGTTTGTATACCCCCATCTCGGATGGCACCATATTTTCCGACACGGCAGGGATCCGGATTACCAACTATGAATATGGCGCTTATGCGGGGATTGAGGAACACTTTATCGACCAACGCCTTACCCTAAATGCCACCTTTCGGGTAGACAAGAACCAGAACTTCCAATGGTTGGCCAGCCCGGCTGTTTCGCTGGTATTCAAACCCAAACCTGCAAACTACTTGCGTCTCTCCTTTTCCTCCGCCATCCGCAACCCGACGCTTACCGATCAGTACCTGCTGCTGAACGTCGGGCCGGCTACGCTAACCGGCAATCTTTACGGGGTGGATAGCATCATCACCGTGCCTTCTTTCCTGGACTACCTGGATACCCAAACCCTGGATACCCTTGAATATTTCAGCCTGCACGGCGTACAACCCGAACAGGTGCGCACCCTGGAGGCCGGCTACCGGACCACCCTGTTCAACCGCTTGTATGTAGATGCCTCCTACTATTACAGTTTCTACCAGCATTTTATCGGATACAGGCTCGGTATTGATTCCGACTTCAACGAACTCGGGTTTCCCGTTAACACCAAAGTGTACCGGTTTTCTGCCAACTCGGACAACCAGGTTACCACCCAGGGATTTTCGATCGGCTTAAATTATTACTTCTGGGAACACTACGCGTTTTCGGGAAATTATTCCTGGAATAAGCTCAACAAAGAGTTTGCAGACGACCCTATCATTCCGGCCTTCAACACCCCGGAGCACAAGTTTAACCTCGGTGTTTCAGGCCGGGACGTACACTTCCGGATCGGCAAAATGCGGGTCAAAACGCTTGGATTCAACGTCAATTACAAGTGGATACAAGGCTTTGTGTTCGAAGGATCGCCCCAGTTCACCGGTTTCATCCCCACCTACGCCCTATTGGATGCCCAGGTGAACTACCGGGTGGAAAAATGGAACACGACCTTCAAGCTGGGCGCTTCCAACCTCCTGGACAACCAGGTATACCAGGCTTACGGCGGTCCAAGGATCGGGCGTATGGCTTATCTGTCCATTACGTATGATTATAGAAAGCTCTAATAACCTTTAAAGACGAACCTTCATCTTTTATTAATTAGTGAACCAAATTTTAATCAATGCTTATGCGGAAGATCTTTTACTTTCTGACCCTCCTTTTATGCCTCACCGTCACGTTTGCGCAAGCGCAGGAACGTTACCTGGATGAGGTATTTACCGATGTCACCGTCACCAACAACGTGATCTACGGTGTAAATGCGACTGTCTTGTATCTCACGGTACCAGGTATTGAGCAAGCCGTTCCTCAGGCCTTGAGAATGAATGTGTACGAACCCGCTGGCGATACCGAAACAGAACGCCCGTTGATCATTTATCTCCACACCGGCAACTTTCTGCCTCAACCTACTTTCTGTAGCACGACCGGCAACCTGGAAGACGCTGCCTTGAAGGAGATTTGCACCCGCCTGGCCAAGAGAGGCTATGTGGTGGCAGCTGCCGATTATCGCTTAGGCTGGAATCCTTCAGCTACTACCCAGGACGAAAGGACTTACCAATTACTTAACGCCGCTTTCCGAGGTATACAGGACACGAGAACCTGTGTACGTTATTTCAAAAAAGACTATGCCGAAGGCGCCAACCAGTATGGAGTAGATACCTCCCGGATCACGGTATGGGGACAGGGAACCGGCGGCTACATGTCGCTGTCCGCTGCTACGCTCGACAAGTATGAGGATATCCTGCTACCCAAGTTTACCATTGATTTCATGGGTATTCCCGTACCCATGGTTATCCCACAGGTAAATGGCGATATCTGGGGTACCTCGGTGGGGATCGTTCCATTTGGTGCACCACCGCCTTTTACGGTAGGCGATACGCTTTGCTATATCAACCACCCAGGATATTCTTCCGATTTCCAACTCTGCGTGAATATGGGTGGCGCGCTGGCCGATACATCCTGGCTGGACGATTCAGATCTGCCCATGATTTCCTACCATGTTACCAACGACTCGTTCGCCCCGTATAAAGAAGGCATAGTGATCGTTCCAACAACGGGCGACCTGGTAGTAGAAGTGCAAGGTAGTTACACCGTTCAGCAAAAGGCAAAAGAGCTTGGCAACAACGCTGTATTTGCCAATATTCCATGGAGCGATCCGTTGTTTGCACCCTACAAGGTGTATACCGATCGGGCCAATGAAGAAAATGATGGAGCCGACGGCCTCTTCCCCTTTATCTATCCCGCCATTTTCAATCCGCAAAACCCGGCTGACTCCATTACGGTGACGGCGCCCTGGGAGTGGTGGGTTCAATCCGAGTGGGATACGGTTTTCTGCGACTTTATTCCCGGCATTCCGCTCAACCTACTCGGCCTGGCCACCAATCCGTTCATGTCTGAAACGCAGGGGATGGCGTATGTCGATACGATCATGGGCTACTTCCTGCCCAGAGCCTGCTACGCACTGGATCTGCCTTGTGCAATCAATACCAGCACCAAAGAGGTAGTCTCCTCCGAATCAGTTGGATTGAATATAATGCCGAACCCGGCCACGGATCAGGTACAGTTTTCCAGCATGCCCGGGCGCCCGATGCTCGATATCCTGCTGTACGACCTAAGCGGCCGACTGATGGAAACGCATCTCCAGATCAACCACAACCACTTCACCGTCGAACGTGGCAGTTTGCCGTCCGGCATGTATCTGGCGAAAGTGCGGTTTGAAGAAGGTATTGTTACAGAGAAGGTATTGTTTAGGTGATTTTAGGTGAAGAGTGAAGAGTGAAGGGTGAAGGGTGAGCGGATGTAATTCCGTTTACCTTTCACCGCTCACGAAAATTTTACCAAAAACGCCATCGTATCCACCCCATCTGCATAATCATGTAGGCTTGGTTGTTGGGTGGAACCAAAAGGAAGCGCAGGCTGCGGCAAAAAGCCCGACCGGGCCACTACACATTGCACTTCTTCTTTCCGCCTATCCAATTCGCGGGCTACCTGTTCCAAATCCCGGTAATACTCGTAGTGCAGACAAGCGATCCGCGAGGCAAGGGAGTGGTCTTCTTTCATTAAAATGCAGCCATTGGCCTTCAGCGGTACCTTGTTGAGGATGAACAAGGCATAGTTGTAGTCGAAGTTGTGCTTATACTTATCGTTCAGGATGATCTCCCGGTATTCGTGCAAAGCTTCCAATAAAGGGTCAAAATCATATCCTTCCGGCACGTAGATCTTGGCCACATTGCGGCAGCCAAGGCCGTAGAAGGAAAATATATCGGCCCCCAGTTGGGTCAATTCTTCCGGCGATTCTTCTCCTGTCAACACCGCTACCCCATTCCGGTTGCGCCGGATAATATGGGGTTTCTTTCCAAAATAGGCCTCAAAATAGCGGGCCGAATTATTGCTTCCCGTGGCGATGACGGCATCGTAATCCTTTAGCTTTTCTACCGTTTCCACCCAATCTCCCATTGCGGGTTGCCAGGACTGAAGTAACTTGATCAGGTAGGGAAAAAGGTAGGCGTCTTTATCCGACAGTTTGACCTGTGCCCGGTGTCCGGCTATGAACACACAAAGCCAGTCGTGGAACCCCACCAGAGGGATATTTCCCGCCATGACGATGCCAACGGTCTTTCCGCTAGGCGTATCGGAAACGGGATAACAGGAAGCCCAGTTTTCCAACAATTCCCGTCGGAGAAATTCCCGCGCAATGGCTTGAACAGCGCTTGCCTGATTGGCCTTGGTAAACCAGGGATTGTGAAATTCCGTCCGGTGCATGACCGCCTGCAGGTATTCGTCTTCGCCTTCCAAGTGTCGCCCCAGACGGGCAAGCAGGTCAATGCGTTCATTCAGTGTCATGGGCGCCTTCGTTTAGTTTGGACTTTTTTTCAAGCACATACGTGCGCCAGGCACTCAGGCAAGCATCGAAATCAGGCGGTAGATCCGACTCAAACTCCATCCAGGTTCCGGTATCCGGGTGTACGAATCCAAGCGACCGGGCGTGAAGGGCATGCCGGGGCAGAAGTTGGAAGCACGACTGGACAAATTGCTTGTATTTGCTATACACAGTACCCTTCAGGATCTCTCCGCCTCCGTAGGTGTCGTCGGAAAACAGCGGGTGGCCGATGTGTTTCATATGGACCCGGATCTGGTGCGTACGGCCGGTCTCCAATTTGCACTCTACCAGGCTCACGTAATACAAGTGTTCCAGGATCCGGTAGTGGGTGCGGGCCCATTTGCCTTCCGAATCATCGGTAAAGCAGTACCGCATCGTCGGAAAGCGCGGATGCCTGCCGATATTGCATTCGATGCTTCCCGCATCGGGTTCGGGTTCTCCCCACACAAGGGCGACATAGCGGCGTTCGATGGTGTGGTGAAAAAATTGTTTGGCCAGGTGCGTCATGGCATACTCGGTCTTGGCCACTACGAGCAAGCCCGAAGTGTTTTTATCGATCCGGTGCACCAACCCGATCCGGTTTTCCTGATTGCCCTCCATTACGGGCAGGGTATGATCGGCTAGGTGATAAGCCAACGCATTTACAAGGGTACCAGTGCGGTTTCCCACTCCGGGATGCACCACCATACCCGCCGGTTTATTGAGGACCAGGAGGGCTTCGTCTTCATAAATGATATCCAGGGGTATATGCTCCGGCTTGGGCCGCCCGCCTTCATCCGGCGGACGGGGAATGATCATTTCGATCTTGTCGAGCGGACGAACCTTGTAATTGGGTTTGACTTCCAATTGGTTCACCCGGACGGCGCCCACCCGGATCGCGTTCTGGATACGGTTGCGCGATACCTTCATCAGGCGGTCAGCGAGATACTTGTCGATCCGTACCATACCCTGGCCCTTATCGACCAGGATTTCCTCGAAGTCGTAGTACTCATCTGAAAAGGTATGGGTTATATCGTCTTGCACACTATCTTCTTTGTAAAGCTCCATTAAGAGGGATTAAGTACTTTGTAACAAAAGTACTTTAATGTTTTTTATAAAGACTGAATCGGCGGACGGCGGACGCCCATTCAGTCTTTATAAACTTATTTAAGTTACACTGTACTAAACACCAAATCACGGTCTATTAAACGTAAAAATAGGGCTGTGAGTTGCTATTTTTACCCCTGAAGCCAATTTTGCTCCACTCAAAACCTATTCCAATGTCCAATCCCATTCATTTTGATTCGCTGTGCGTCAAGGAAAGACCGGAAAAACGGACCACTGACCCGCACATATTGCCTATTTACGCCACCTCTTCTTTTTCCTTCCACTCCATCGATCAGGGGATCGATATCTTTACGGGTAAGGAAAAAGGGCATGTGTACGGCCGGTATGGAAATCCTACGATCGAAGTGGTAGCCGAAAAAATTGCGACTATGGAATCCCATGGCCTGGGAATAGAAGCAGCCGGACTGATGGTCAGTTCCGGTATGGCGGCAATTTCGACAATGGTATTAGGCCTGCTGCAAAGCGGGGATAAGATCCTGACCCAAGGCAATTTATATGGGGGCACCACGGAGTTGTTCACCAAGATCATCGGCCGCTTTGGGGTGGAAACCCTGTTTACCGACCTGCGCGATCTGGAAGGGGTGGAGCAGATGCTGAAAGCGAATCCATCCATCAAGCTGCTCTATTTTGAAACCCCAGCCAATCCGACAATGGCTTGCGTAGATATGGAGGCCCTGGCCAGGCTCGGAAAGCAATACGGCGTTTATACAGCGGCCGACAACACCTTTTGTACCCCCTACCTGCAACAACCGTTTCGCCAAGGGGTCGATATCATTATCCACTCCACCACCAAATTCCTCAATGGCCATGGCAACTCCATCGCCGGGATTATTGTGGCCAAAGATGTGGAATGGCTGCAAACAAAGGCCTGGCAGGCCATGAAACTGGCCGGCACCAACTGCAATCCCTGGGATGCATGGTTGGTACACAATGGGTTAAAGACCTTATTCCTCCGGATGGATCGCCACAGCCAGAATGCCCAACACCTGGCTGAATGGCTGGAACAACACCCCAAAGTGGAGCGGGTCAACTACAACGGCCTCCCCTCCCACCCCGATCACGAATTGGCTACCCGGCAAATGCGGCAGTTCGGGGGCATGATGAGCTTTGAATTAAAAGGAGGCCTGGAAGCTGGAATAGCCTTCATGAAAAAGATCCAATTCTGTACCCTGGCCCCTACACTGGGCGATACAGATACACTGATCCTCCATCCGGCATCTATGTCTCACCTCAATATCCCCAAAGAAGTACGCCTGCAAAACGGCATCACTGACGGGTTGATTCGGGTATCGGTGGGTATTGAAAATGTGGGGGATATTCAGGCTGATTTGGAACAGGCATTAGGGTAAAAAAAAGGCCCCAGGTGAAAACCCAGGGCCTTTTCATGATGGTCGTCGGGGGGCGAAAGATTTTTCGCCCTTACGACCGTGTATTATTCGATGATAACCATCTTCTTCGTCGCGCTGTGCGTCGGCGTATCCAATTGGTAGTAGAGGACACCAGTAGTGGCGAAAAATCTTTCGCCGCTACCCAGGCGTACTTCGTTGTAGCCTTTTGCATACTCACCTGCCACTGTGACCAGTACTTTTCCGGATACATCCATTACCGTCAGCGTAGCGGTGCTTGCTTCCGGAAGCGTAAAGCCGATTACCGTTTCACCCTTGAACGGGTTCGGTACGTTCTGGTACAGCGCAAAACCGGTTGCCTCTGTGCCGTTGAACATCATCCCGATAGCCATCAGGACACCATCAGCTCCGTTAAGGCTTCAGCTGCGGTGTAAGTCGAGCTTACGCCGAATACTTCGCTCAATGTCACATCTGCATTGGCTTTCACTACCAGGCTGAACAGTACTTCGCCTTGTGCCAGGGCACGAGCCTCGGATACGTTCCAGCTGGTCGTCAGCACGCCTTCTTCCAGCAGCATACCGAAGTTCTCTTCACCAGCCACACCAGCCACGAGGTTTTGGATCTCGACAGCTTGCGTGTTGTAGTTCAGGGTGAACTGGTAGCCCAACAGGTCGATGGCTTGTGCCGTGAAGTCAACCGTGTAGGTCTTGCCAGCCTTCAGTTGCTGATCTTGTACGTCAATATTCATCGAGCCGTTGAACGTGCGGTCTTCTACGTCGCCGTTGAGGCTGGTGGCGGCAGAGCCGTTCACATCACCCACTTTCACAGCTACGAAGTCCGCGTTCAGGTCGTTCGAGCTCAGGTTGTTGTAGTTGATCACTTCCGGGAACGTAGCTGCAAACGGATTCGCAGGGTTCGGGAACACATAGTCCTTGTCGACAAAGCGCCAGGACGTGTTATTCGGGAAGCCCGGTTCGATCTGCAGGATCACCTTGCGGATGTGTACCATGTCGAGCGTAGTTACGCTATTTGACTTGTTGGCATCGGCAGCAATCATCTTGTACGGAGAACCCAGCGGCTGGATGCCCAGGATGTGGCGGCTGATCAGCACGAGGTCATAGCTGAATGTCTCGCAGTAATCCTGATTGCCATAGATATCCGTTACCCAGATCTGTACCGACTGCTGACCGAGGTCATCGCAGGTGAAGATATGGGTCAGATCCGTTACATCCGGCGAGAAGCTGAACGAGGTGATCGGACCGCAGTTGTCGAAGGAACCTTCGTCAAATGCATCGGCCCATACTTCCACCATTTGCGTTTGCATGATCTCGACCACGAGGCCATTGTCGCACAACGGAGTCGGCTTCTTGCAGTCTTCCACTACTACCGTGATCGTCTGATAGCCCGTGTTGCCACAGTTGTCGGTTACGGCATACGTTACATCGTATTCGCCTACACCTACATTCGGGACAGTCACATCGCCCGTGATGTTGTTGAAGGTACCGAAGTCGCCCGTGATGGTCACCTCATTTGCCAACGAGCAATCGTCGGTGATATCCGGGTAAGGCAGCGTGATATTGGTGTTGCAATCCGTATCCGTGATACAACCGTCGATAGCCGGGATCGTGAAGATTGGCGCCTCGTTGTCGATCACCTTGATCACCTGCTTGTAGCTGATGTAGCCGTCAGGGGTGCCCGGGTTGCCGGTCGAGTTGTATCCATCGCGGAAGGTGCGGCAATCTTTGTCGCCGTCGCCATCCCAATCCTGGTTCAGGTTACATTCTGCATGGCCTGTTTCCAGGTATGCATTGTAGCCGAAGTTGTCATAGACACACCAGTTGATCACGTTCCAGGTGCGTACAATCTTGTAGCACGCATCCGGTACGACCGTAAAGAGTTGGTCGGCATGCGATACGCCGATCAGTTCACACTCGTCGTGGAAGATCTTGGGTTCGCCCGTATCCGGCAATTGCCCGTTGGTGCACTCGCCTGTAAAGTCGGCCGGGAATTCAACGACCCAGTCGCTCACGTGGGTCACTGTGATGGTCTGCGTACAGGAGGCCTGACCGTTGGCGTCGCTGGCTGTCCATTTGCGTACGACCGTGCCCGCTCCGCAAGTATTCAGGTTAACCGTTACGGTGTATACTTCATCATAGTCGCAATTGTCGTAGAAGGTCGGGAACCCAAAGCCGGCCAGCACGCTGTAGTTACCTTGTTCCACCCCTGCAGCATAGTTCTGCATGTACGTGTCGCAGGTAATCGTCTGGTTAGCCGGGCAGGAAATCGTACTCGGCGGCAATTTATCGTTGACATTGGCCGTAACCATACAGTCATTGAAGTTGCCGTAGCAGTCATAGGCACGGAATACCACGATCACAGGCTGTCCGGCATCCGAGCAACAGAACTCAACCGTAGGTCCGAAGTCGTCAAAATTGCCGGCACAGTCGCCATTCATCCGACGGGCTTCGAAGTAATCCAGGCAGCAGTTATCGTGCGATCCGTCATCGAAAGTAGTCGCATTCACGATCGCAAGTCCATCGGACGACAAGTTCACATCCGTGATCTCATCGCAGATGGCTGCCGGTGCGATATTGTCGATCACCGAGATGGTGACATACAAGTCGGATATATTATTGCAGGCATCTTCAGCCTGGTAATGGATGATGTGGGTACCGATTCCCAATCCAGGGTAAGGAATAAAGCCACCTTGTTTTCCATCAACGCCATTGACGTAGTTGGCTTCTCCTGCAGGCGTAAAGATGCGTACCGTCCAGGTATTGCAAAGATCGGTGATGTCAGCAGGCTGCAGATAGCCTGTGGAAGTACAAGGTTGTGGATGCACACCCGCGATGTTGGCAGGCACGTTGAATGGGGCCAGGGTGATGGAAGGAGGTGTTGAGTCCATGATCACGATGATCTGGATATTATCCTCACCCTGATTGTTGGAAGTAACCACCTGTCCTGTGCACCAGTCGAGTACCGTCCAGGTACGAACGATCTTGAAGGTGGTTCCGCATGTCGCCAGTGTCTGGTCGGAATGCGAGTACGCATACATGCAATATTCACCGTCGATATTACCCGGGATGCCGGAACCGTTTATGGTGGCGTCTGCCACGCTCGGGTTCTGGTTATAAACCGTGCATTCCCACTGGACATCGTTCGGGAAATCCACAGAAGTCGGACGATTGATCGTAATAGTTTGCGTGCAAACCGCAGACTGGTTGCCGTAGTTGTCGGTGGCGATAAAGTCGCGCAAAACGATCACGACATTTTCCGTACAGAGTTCGTCATCCAGAATAGTCTGACCGACGAGTTCCACATCCGGATTGGTATCGCAATTGTCGGTAGCAATCGGGAACGGTACATTGTCGTAATCAACCGAGCAGTTGATGGACACTTCGTTGCAAAGCACTTCCGGCGCCCATTTGTCTTCGACCGTGACGGTACCCCAGCAGGAGTTGCCTGTGCAGATATCCGTCACTTGAGCCACGAAGATCGTTCCGATATCGTTGCAGTCGACAGTATTACCAACGGCGTTGACACCGAGATAGAGGGTTACGACAAAGAATTCATAGTCGTAATCGCCTTCGAGTACCATATCAGGAACTACTTCCGAAACGCCATCTCCATCGAGGGAGATCTGGACCAGGTCGTTACATGCCACTGGTTCGGGTCCTTTAAAGGTCAATACAAACGCATCGCTCACCGAACTGCAAGGACCGGAAGGATCCCCACTGGTCAGTTTGATCGTTACGTGCCCGGCAGCCACATCAGCCGCGCTGGGTACATAGGTGGTGGCGCCTGGCGGGAAGTTGATATCTGGTTGGAATGTACCGGTACCGGTTGTGCTCCAGGTCCCGCTTGTCACTCCACTGCCGTTGGCAATAATAGAAGCGCCCAGCGAACCCAGATTCAGGACATCGCCTTCACAGATCTTCGTATCCGGACCGGCGAAGACGATAGGCAGCGTATTGATGGAAAGCTGAAGCGCATCAGAAGCTGCCGGGCACGGACCTGCCGGGTCGTTGGTCGTAAAAGTAAGTGTAATGGTCGTGCCATATTCGCTGGCAGCCGGAGTATAGGTGGTAGTCAGGGAGGTCGCATTGCCGAACGTACCGGCGCCGCCACTCCAGGTGCCACCGGTAGCTGTGCCGCCAAGGGTAGCAGTGAGGTTAGCGGATTGGTTCTGGCAGATCACCTGATCGGCGCCCACATTGGCCGTAGCCTGCGGATCGACCGTAATGGTAAAGGTAACCGCGTTGCCGGTGCAGGTAAGACCTGCGCTGGTATAAGTAGGCGATACCGAAATGGTAGCTACCTGAACCACCCCAGTGTTGTTGACTGCGGTAAAGGCTGCGATATTGCCTGTGCCACTGGCAGCAAGGCCAATGGAGGTGTTGTTGTTTGTCCAGCTAAACGTAGTTCCCGAAACCGCAGTAAAGGTCACCGCCTGCGTGAGGCTGCCACCACAAACTTCCTGGTTGGCCGGTTGGTTCATGGCAGGAAGCGGGTTCACCGTAATAGTGAATGTCTGCGAAGCACCTGTGCAGGTAACGCCGTTGGTATAAGAAGGTGTAACCGTGATCGTGGCTACTTGGGTTACCCCGGTATTGTTGGTTGCGGTAAAGGTCCCGATATTACCCGAACCACTGGCAGCCAAGCCAATAGTCGTGTTGCTGTTGGTCCAGTTGTAAACCGCACCCGGCACCGTGCCGGCGAAGGTGACCGAAGTGGAAGAGCCGGCGCAGAGCACCTGATCAGCCGGATCGGCAACCGTCGGGGTCGGGTTTACGGTAATGGTGAAACTGGTAGATGGTCCCGTACAGGTTGCGCCGGCATTGGAATATTCCGGAGTAACGATGATGGTGGCCACCGCCGGAGCAGTACCGTTATTAGTAGCTACAAAAGAGAGTATGTTACCCGAGCCACTGGCAGCCAGGCCAATGGAGGGGTTGTTGTTGGTCCAGTTGTAAACCGTGCCCATTACCGAGCCGGTAAAAGTGACCGCCGTAGTACCGGAGTTATTGCAAACCACCTGGCTGGAAACCGCATTGACTGTCGGGTTGGGATTTACCACCAGGGAAGTCGTAGCGAACGGCCGGCAGGTTGGGTCAAGTGGGAGCGGATCGAGAATAGCGTATAAGTAATATGTGTTGGCTGCGCTGAAAGAGGTAGTCGTCGAAGCAACAGAGCCTAAGCTGGTCAGGCCGCTATTGGGCACAATGGCGATGGTAACCCCACCGATGTAAGGATCCGCCAAAGGCGAGGTAGAATATTTAAAGTGCACGCCGTAGGAGACACCCATATTTGTCAGGCCGGAATCTGTCAGGTCTACTGAAGCGTTCGCACAAGCTGCAGGCGCAGGGTTGGTAGTCAGTGTGCCCATAAGCGGGCATACATCGCAACCACCAGGTCCGAGCAAGGTATATGCTCCGGTTGACACACAACCATTACCGTCTTCCACTGTCACGTAGTAGGTACCTACGCCAAGACCGGTTTGGTCTTCCTGTCCTTGAACAAGACCAGTTCCGTTGGGCGTTGCCCAGTTGAACGTGTAGGGGGAGGCGCCGGTTATGGTCAGGTTGATGGCGCCGTTGGTAGAAGTACAAGCTGTCGGTTCGGTGATCAGCGCTTCTATAACCGGCGGATTGTTGACAGTAACGGTAGCGGAAGTCGAATTCGAGCAGCCGTTCCCATCGGTAACTGCCACGAAATACGTGGTAGTCTGGGCCGGAGAGACAGTGATAGATGGGCTCGTTTCCATGGTACTCCAGGCATAGGAAGTCCCGCCGCTGGCCGTCAGTTGTACCGAGCCACCCAGGCAAATAGCAGGCGCTGCAGGAGTGATCTGTGCGTTTGGCAGCGCGAATACACTGACGGTTTTTTGAGCCGTCCCGGTGCATCCGGTCGTCGTATTGGTCCCTTCCACTGTGTAGGTGGTGGTGGACATCGGCGATGCGATCACCTGCGGCCCCGTGGTAGTATTCAATCCGGTGGCAGGGCTCCAAACATAGGTATTGGCGCCGCTAGCGGTTAGGGTCACGCTGCCTTGTCCGCAAATAATTGCGTTGGCCGGATCTGCTGCAATCTGTACGTTGACGAAATTGGCAGGATCGGTGCAGTCGAAAAATTCATCGGCGCCGATATCTGATGCGACTGCATCACGCACATCCCCGTCATAGTCAACCGGCACGGCAGCCAAAGGCATGGCGCCCCCGTCGATCACTGGGTTGAGGGTAGTCTGCATGTGCAGGTCCGTATTGGAAACGAACACAGGGGCTACAGCGACCGAGTTGAGGTCCTGTCCGGTATATACCTGCCAGTCGGCCAGGGTCAGATGGGTAGGCGCTCCAGTCACTGTTCCGACTTTGGCTACGCCATATATCGTGTTACCCGCACTTACACCGTAATAGTCGTTGTTGTCGATAGCCGCAAAGGCAAAGCCTGTCGGCACCCAAATGTTCAACGCAGCTGAAACCGATGTAAGGAATTCTTGCGTATTGACAAAAACGTTGTTTTTTACTTCCAGACCTGTTACCGATGTGGTGGTCACCAATAGATTAGCTGATGATCCAGCACTAGTACCGGCAGTTACCGGACCGAACATGTGTATCGTATTATTATACACCTTTGTGTTGGTTCCACCTGCCAGTCGGATACCAAACGCATTAAAAGTAGTACTGGTAGTAGAATAATTGGCCGTAAGAATATCGGAGATGAAGTTATTGGCAATCAGGTTATTGTTCGGTGTCCCAGTTGTGGTGGAGATTAATATGCCATAAGCGCTCCATCCTCCGGAGCTCGTGCTGTAGATCCCAGAGATATTGTTCCTGGTCACCTGTCCATCCATCACGCCAGCAGCCAGGTCCACCGCTGCAATACTGAGGCTATTGGTCGTCTGGAGGTTGAAAATGGTGTTCTGCGTAATAACTGGCGCATTGGCATATTGCACGATTACCCCGCGATAAATGACATAATCGCTGGGGTTATTCGAACCGATGGAGTTGCCGATTATTTGCAACCCGTCATGCGCCCCGGCTGCACCTGTAGCACGGGTGTAAATGCCGTAATAAGTACGTGTGATGCTGTTGTTCTGGATCAACAGGTTATCGTTGTCATCGCCTGTACCCGCTGTACTTACCGTGGTCCCGGCGCTATAGATACCAAAGGTGGAGGTAGTCACGTTACTTCCTGCAATGATATTCGTGTTCTTAATGGCGTCGTCAGTAGCGCCAGCACCCGCTCCAAGGCTTTCTACACAAACCACTGCTGTACTAGCGGAAGTGGACGTATTTTCCAGCGTAAGGCTCCGGTCGGTGCCGCCTGAGTTAGACCCATCAATGATCACATAATCAGCGCCGAGCAGGGTGATCAGACAGCTTGTTGACGAACCGGAGATGGTCGTGGTACCCTGCGGTCTGATCGTCAATGTATTCACCGGGCGTGCGCCGGGAAATTGGTTGATCACGATCGGGAATGTTTCCGAAGGATAAGTCGGATCCGTCAGGAGGAACGTAACGGGCCCTGAAACACCGACGGCATTCAGACGGGCTATGGCATTGCTCAGTGTGTTGAACGGAGGTGTTTGAGCAGCGCCTACCGGATAAACTCCATTGAGCGGACCTGCTACTTCAAAAGAGCCAGTGATCTCATCGTTGGCCGTATTTTGATCGCCGACGAGTTCTGCTTTGGCAATCATCGTATACATACCGGTGACTGCAATGTTGGTCAGAGGGAAGCTCACCGTTTGGGACCCGCCCGGAGACAAGACACCTGTGGCGGCAGTCAGGTTATAGATCTCCGCTATTGAAGGCGCGGGACCAAGGATACGGAAGCGCACCGGAACAGCGTTTTGTGTCAAAACGCCGACGTTCTCAAACACAGCAGAAGGAGTGAAGTTATTGCCCGCAATGACGGCGCCACCATTGGCAGGGACAACGAATGACTGTGCAGCCATGTCGTTGTTCATCAACGGGGTAAAACTGCCTTCATCAGCCCCGATATCCGGGGTCGAGCCATTTCGCGCATCCCCGTCCTTATCCAGGGTTACAAAAGCGATGGAGGTAGCATGGCCTTCCACCGGAGTAGCCGCAGAGGTAGAAATATGCAGGTTGGCAGCGCTGATATACTGCGGGTTTTGTGCCCAGCTGTTCAGGTCCTGGCCGGTAGCAGTCTGCCAATCTACAAGCGTGGCATAGTTGGTCGTATTGCCTTGGCCGGTATAGCCATTGGTGCCATTGGCCACGTACAACACGTTGTAGTTCGATACAGATCCCGTATTACCTATTGCGGTAGCAGAGGTAGAGCGCCAGCAAAAATGCACCGCTACGCCGCTCTGAGCGCCGGTGAAGTTGGCAAAGATGTTGTTTTGAATATTGAAAACCGGGCCACTGGTGGTGGCTATTTCAAAACAGGAACTCGATACGTTGGGAGAAGCCGAAGCGTCTAGCCGCACACTGTTGTAGACAATATCGTATGTTTGGGTAGTGGCCCCTCCCGTACCGGTGATATTGATCCCTCTGATCACCCGGGTAGCTGTGGCTGCACCGGTGTATGCCGAGGTAAGCCCAGTGATCATGTTGTTATAAATGCGGATATTATGGGTTCCGGTTGTCGCATGTGTCACCCGGATCCCGGAAGCAGTCGACGTAGAAGCTGTTCCCGTATTGACAATGTTCTGGATCATGTTATCATACGCCAGGCAGTTGCCCTGGAACAATTCGAAAAGGATGCCATCGACGATGGTACCAACGCCTACGTTTTGGATCAGGTTTCCGAAGACCATTGCACCGCTCTGGTTGGCAGCACGGACGCCGGCACTTTGGGATACCGTAGCGCCTCCGATATCATTGGCAGCGGGGCCGCCAACCGTGTTGTTCCTGACCTGGCAATTCATATCCGGGAAAGTCGCCGTTCCCAGCAGGTAAATTCCCGTATGCACCGTGTTAACGGAGTTGTTTTCATAAATATTCTGGGTGTTAGCCCCTGCCGCACTGGTGGGGGTAAACCCACCACCGGTCGTGGTGGCTGTCTGGAGAATACCCCTTGACGAGGTATTCGTATTTGCCATGGTAATCGTACTATTGCGGACGGTATTGTTCTGAGCCCCATCTGTTGCCGAAGCGTTGCGGACCAGGTACCCAAATTCCACCGTAGTTAAACCCAGAGTATTGATATCGATCCCATCGAAAGTGATGTAGTCGCCCCCCGAAATGCAAATGCCAAAATCGGTCAGGGCAGTAGTACCCGTCGGGTTAATAGCTGGATTGGCCCCTGCACCTGTTTTTTGGAAGGTGATGGTATTCGCAGCCGTACCGCTTGCTGTGATAGCCGGCGTGTTTTCGGCAAAAGACTGTCCTGCGGAGACGTTAAATACCAAGGGGTTGGAAAGGCCGCATCCGGCAGCTGCATTCAGCCAGTTGATGGCGGCGGTGAAAGAGTTGAAGTTGACGCCCCCCGTAGGAAGGGTATTATTGATCGTGAAGGGTCCGCTTGCCGGGTTGGGCGATAGCGGCGCGCTTACAAGAGAAATATTATCCAATGCAACCGGCGGCTGTGTGCCTGCCGAAGTGTCGCTTTTCCAGGAGAATATCAGGCGCATGGTATTAGGGCCCGAGCAGTTACCTGCCAACGAGGGAGGAATTGTCACGGTGATGGTTTGCACACTGGTACCCAATAAATTGTAATTACCTATCAAGGTAGCGCCGGGAACAATGGCGGTCAAACCTGAACCAGGATAGGTGCTGGATCCAGTCGGGATTACGCTGGTTGGCGCCATGGAAACCTGAAGCAAATCCCAGGTTGATTCCCCATTTACCACTATCTGAAAAGTCAGGGTAATAGCCGGTTCGCCGGCGGGAAAGGTCACATCCCGGTAAAAATGGATCTGGTTCCCTTGACCTGTGTTGTAATTGTAAGTTGCGCCCGCCACGTCGTCGGAGACGTACGCACAATTACTGGGCGAAAATTGCGCAGGAACCGTACCTACCCACCAGGCATTGTATGGGCTGGTAGGGGTATTTGAAACTGTCCATCCGTTTGCGGCAAAGGAAGAACCATTTTCAAATCCGCCATCTCCCGCTGGATTGATCAGGACAGTTTGAGCAGAACTAGTTAAGGAGAAAAGTGAAATTGCTGCAAGGAGCAAACAGAAATGCACGACATTTCCGAAACGGAAGGTAGAGGTTCGTTTCATTTTCGATGAGATTAATTTGTTAGTGTGCCCTGCCCCTTTTGGGAACAGGATGTAGCAAAAAGAGACTGAGACAAAAATTGGCCTTTGAGGAGATTGACTTTTTCGTTGAGATATAAATTCATCCCAAAAGTACGAATAAGTATTAATTATTGCCTTTTTGATGCAAATAAAAAACGCCCGCTTCAGGCTTTTTCTACATCCGCCCCCTGAGGCCTAACTCTATGACTTCCAGGTCTTTTACCCTCCCTTCCGCCAGGCTGAACCGCACCAGGGTACTGATCTTGTGAAAGCCTTCCCGGCCGCAGGCGCCAGGGTTGATGTGGAGCAACTGGTAAATTGGGTCGGGCATGACCTTGAGGATATGGGAATGGCCGCAAATGAATAGCCCCGGATGCTCGACCTCAAAGGCCTGCTTGATGCGTGCCGGGTATTTGCCCGGATAGCCCCCGATATGGGTGAGGTATACTTTTACCCCCTCGCAGGTGAAGTGAAGGTCTTCGGGATAACGGCGGCGCAACGGCCCGCCATCAATATTGCCGTACACGGCTCGAAATGGCTTGAATGCCTCCAACTGGTCGGCCACCTCTACCGAACCGATATCTCCGGCATGCCACACTTCCTCACATTCGGCAAAATGCGTGAAAATGGATGGGTGCAGGTACCCGTGGGTGTCGGAGAGAAGGCCGATGCGAGTCATAGTTTTTACACCCCTAAAAGGGTATCCAAGGGAATATGCTCCCGGATCAACTCCACAGCGCGCTGCACTTTCCAGGGTGTGCGGGTATTGATCTTGACCTCGATGCGGCTGATTTTGATCACGGAACCCAGGGTATCCAGGGCAGTGGTCAATACGGGGATCTCATGGGTCATGAAGTATTCCATACAAACACCCGACTGCTCCACCGGAAATTCATGGCGCCCATCGCCGGTGACGATCACTCCGGAGAGCGGCGACTCATCTAGCCCACGGGCCGCAGTGATCCATTTGATCTTGCCAATGGCTTCTTCGAGCCGCTTGTGGCTAACGACCAGCAACACATTTTGGAAAGACTTCAATTCTTCCGTGCCGATCAACGAACCGGAGACGATCTCCTCCACCCGGTTGCCTAGCTTTTCCTCGTTGAAGGCTACATGTCCCCGCACCGCCTGCTTGACGGTCTCCATAATGGGAAAGGAAAGCGATTTGTCATAAGGAACGACGCCCAACAGCGGCAGGCCCATTTGAGCAAACCGTTTACCGAGGTAATGCTGGATCTTTTCCAGTTTTTCCGGCAAGACCTTATTGATGATCACCCCGATGATGGGGACGTTTTGTTCCCGGAAAATGGCGAGACTCAAGGCCAGGCGGTCGACCGTACTGCCGATCCCTCCTTCCGCGATCATGACTACAGAAGAATTTAACCGACGGGCCACATCTGCATTGGAGAGGCCTACCACACTACCCACCCCGGGATGGCCCGTACCCTCGTATACCACTACATCGTGCAGGCGAGCCAGTTCAGCCGCCGCATAGTCCAGGCGTTTTTGAAACTCAAATTGTTCCGGATGGTCAATAAACTCCGCAGTGATGCCATCGCCCAAAATGACGGGACTGTGCAGCACCGGATCCAGATTAAACCCCAATACCTCGGCAAAAAGGACCGCGTCCTTATCGGCGATCATCCCGTCTATATCGACATGTTGCTGCCCCACCGGCTTGCAATACCCCACATTGATCCCCATTTCCTTCAAATTGGCCACCAGGCCCAGCGTGGAAGTGGTTTTACCGACATGTTGCCCTGTGGCCGCAACGAAAATGGTTTTCCGCATACCCGTTTTTTATAAACTTAAAAAGTGCCGCAATTTATAGAAAATTGGGCAGTATACAGAATCCAGTAGGCAGTCTTCAGTTTGCAGTGGGCAGTTTGCAGACTGCCTACTGCACACTGGATACTGCACACTGCCTACTGCACACTGGATACTGCACACTGCCTACTGCACACTGCCTACTGCACACTGCCCTTTGCAAACTGCAAAATGTACCCATTCACCGCATCCGGTTGCTCAAATTGCACAAAATGCCCCGCTTTGGGCACCATATGCAAGGTAGCATGGGGAATACGGCCTGCGCCATCCTGGGCTACTTTTTCCGTAGCGCCGGGATTGAGGAAGCGATTGGGGATCAGGTTGTCGTTTTCACCAAATAGAACCAGTGTCGGTTGCTGGATCTGCGGCAAAAACTCGTACACCGGGTCGTCGACCATGCCCTGCACGCATTGGGGAATGATGTAGCAATAGGCATCAAAATCCGCTGCCGTCCGCATATTGATCCGGTCGGTGATCATAAACTCCGCATCCTTGGGCATCCGGTAGAAGTTGTAGGCGAGGTTGATCTTGATCTGCTCCACCGTGGTCAGCTTAACGCCATTGGCTGTCATCACTTCCCGAAACCATTGCCGCTGCCCTTTGGTAAATGTTTCGAATCCCGCCGGCGCCACGAGCACGAGTTTATCCACTTTGTCGGGATACGCCAGCGCAGTGACGATGGATATCTGCCCACCCATCGAATGCCCCACCAGGGTGACCTTGCCGAGATTCAACTCGTCGATAAGTTCCGCTACTATTTTTGCATAAAAACGCATGCTTCCTTCGTATTTGCCTTTGCTGCTCTTGCCATACCCCGGAAGATCAATGGCGATACAACGGAATTGCCCCTTAAGGCCTTCTATATTTTTCTTCCACCCCGGCAAATAACTACCCAACCCGTGGATAAACACCAGGGTTTGGTCCCCTTTCCCCTCATCTACGTAGGCTACCTTAATCCCCTCCGGGAGTTCCACTTTTTTGACCTCATAGGGATAAGGCAACTCATCCATCGACTGCAAGGGTGTAAGCTCTTTCTGCACCCCACAAGCCGATAGGATCATCGAAATAACAACACCTAGGAAATATAGCTTTTTCATATCCTGAAATTAATCCTGTTGATCTAAAACCATCCTGATGAATCCTGTTTAAAACATCAGCCACCGAAATGCCAAAAACGCCGTAAACGGATTCACCGGCCGCTCGGGCTGGTCGCCGTTGACCGTCCGGCTGTCGTAGAAATCGCCGAGCCACAGGTAGGCGCCGTGCAATTCCAGGCTCATGAAGGGCCCCAACTGGTAACCGACCTTTCCGTTGGCTTCCACCCCCATAAATTTACCGGCGTTGGGAGAAGCAATATTGCTCCAGGCGATAGCGGTGCCGACCTTGCCCTGCACTTTGTGCGGAATGAAGTCATGGCTCAGGTTGAGCGTACCGCCCGCTACCCCGTAGCCGAGGTTGGATATGTCGGTGATGGCGGAAATATAGCGGTTCACCACATTGGCGTGGGGGAAGAGCAGGTAACCGCCATGACTGATATAGAGGCCCGCAGGAGTACCCCACATATTTCCGGTGAGCACGCCGGTATATTTTTTGTCGGAGATCCCGTTTTTGTTGCCGGAGGTATAGAGCAGATCCACCGTGATGGCGTCGTTGGTAGTTTGGCCGTACCGGTAGCCGGCACGCAGATTGGCGCCCACTCCCAGGATGGAAATGTCCCGATTCTTCGTTCCACCCACATAGGTGCGGGCGTTGCCCAGATTGACATTTACAAAGCCGTTGGCAAACCAAGGGCCCATCATATAATGGCTGTTGTAGCCAAAGAAAGTGCCCAGCCAGACTATATCGGCTTTGTAGGGGTCGCCTCCAAACGGAAACCGGTAGGTGCCGTTATAGCCATTGAGGATGCTGTTGAGCCCTTGTCCCAACACGGAGGGACCGCCTTCTCCATTGGCCCGGTCGCGCACGTAGTAGACCGATCCACCCCAGTCGACACTCCAGCCCAGGTTTTGCAAATACGTGAATTCCGTCAGGGTGACGTCGTCGTTCTCCTCCACGTTGTTTTCGTACAACTGGTAATAGCCCAGTTTCATGTGGGAAAAGTCTTTGTCGTGCCGCACGGTGATCCCCACCCCATCGGTGCCCCAATACATCAGGCGGTAGCCGGTAGTGGTCATTTGTTCAAAAAAGGTGCGGTAAGGGTTGTAGGGTGTATCGTACATGCGCTGCAGGCCGAGGTTGACGGCCCAGCCTTTGGCGGGGATGAGCTCCAACTCCACATTCTGGGTTTGGATATTGACCTGATCGGCCGAAGGCGCCGAACCGAAGTTGCCCCCTACCCCATATGCCACGTCGCCCCAGGTCCAGTCGATCTCGAAGGAAGCCCGGAGTATGGCTTTGCCGTTAAATAATTTGGGTTGATAAATGAAGAAAGGCAAAAGGCGCTGCTCAAAAAAGAACGGCCGCAACGAATCGCTGGTCGTGGTCGTGTTTTGCCCATATAATCGTCCGATGATCTGCCCTTTCAAAAAGTCATTTTTGGGATACATATTGGTGAACATCCCATGGTTGTAATAAAACGCCAGGAACTGAAACTCCCGGTCGGCTTTTTCGGGAAGCTTCTGGTCCAATTGCCCGAAGAAAGGGGGGAGTTGGGCGGATAAAGAGCAGGAAACCAGGAGAAGCATTAGTAGTGTAAATAGGCTGGGTTTCATTTTTGAAAATTTTATTAACAGTTGACAGTTGGCAGTTTTCAGTAGGCAGTATGATGCACACTGCACACTGCCAACTGCACACTGCCAACTGAAAACTGCCAACTGAAAACTGCACACTGCATACTGTTTACAGTTTCACATACGTCTGCACGTTGATCGTGCCAAGTGCGCCGGCATTGGTGCTGCCAAACCCGGCTTCAGGAGTCGGCGGGGTGCCTGCAGGCGGGTTGGTCTGTACGATCTCGTATTTCATCTCGTTTCCTGTAATTTGGAAAATACCTTCTGCCGTAATGGCCGTCGGTGTAGTCTGGTTCAGGACAATCGTCCAGATACCGGTCACAGAAGATGCTGCTTGCGAATAGGTCCCGGTAAGTTCCGTTTTTGCACCAAGGGCATCAAATTGCTCCACCTTGTAGGTAAAGTCGCCGCCGAATTCCGCATAAATGGAGTCTGTCTGGAACAGTGCCACCAGCAAGGGGGCCACATTGGCGCCGGAAGACTGCCATCTGGTATCCTGAAGGGCTACATAGCAAGCCGGGCAGTCGGGACCACCGCAGTCTACGCCTTCTTCATCGCCGTTCTGTATGCCATCATTACAGGTCGGACAAGGAGCACAAGTGCCTCCGCAGTCGATGCCTGTTTCGTCGCCATTCATGATGCCGTCGTCGCAAGTAGCAATTTCCTCATCCTTGCAGGAATACCAGGTAGTAGCTACGGTTACTAAAGCCAGGGAAAGAATTACCCATTTCAGTGTTTTCATACGTTGTTGAATTTTAAAATTAAATAATCACGAATTTTTTAAAGAATCCTATTAATCTTCCCCGTATCATTCTTCGGCAATGCTTCCAGAAAAACGACCGATTTGGGGATCTTGAACTTTGCCAGTTTGCCTTGACAAAAGGCGAGAAGGTCGGCTTCGTCCAGGCTTAGTGATTTACGGACGACAAAGGCACGGCCGACTTCGCCCCATTTTTCATGCGGAACGCCAACCACACAGACCTCTGCTACCTTCTCGTGCTGGATAAGCACGCGCTCCACTTCTGCCGGGTATACGTTTTCGCCGCCGGAAATAAACATATTCTTGATGCGGTCCACCACATAGAGATACCCTTCTGCATCCTGGACCACCATATCGCCCGTGTGAAACCAGCCGTCTTCGATGGTCTTTCGGGTGGCCTCCTCATTCTTCCAATAACCGGGAGTCACCATAGGGCCTTTGAGCAGGAATTCCCCGGCTTCGTTGGGGCCCAATTCGGCGCCGGTCTCGGGATCGACGATCCGGATCTGCACGTAGAAATTCGGGCGCCCGATCGAGCCTTTTTCCGGATAGCGTCCCGTTGATGGAGCGAGGTCAGGTTGGGGCCTACCTCCGTCAGTCCATAACCCTGGCGAATGGCTACGCCTTTTTCGTGCCAGCGCTCGATAAGGGGGATGGGCATAGGTTCTCCACCCACGATGATATAGTAGAGTGCAGAAAAATCGGCTTCGTCAAACCCGGGCAGATCGGTCAGCATTTTCAGCATGGTCGGCACCCCCATGAAGATGGTGGCCTGTTCGCGTTGCAGCAGGGGCAATACCGCTTCCGGATCAAATTTTTTCATCAACACCATAAACGCCCCGTGGTGGAAAAAAGGCGTGGTGAATACATTCCAGCCTCCCGTATGGAAGGGCGGCATCACATTGATCGTGCGGCTCTCGGTGTTGAGGATCAGGCTCATCGCGGTATTGATGCTGTTCCAAAACAACATCTTGTGGGTGTACAGGGCGCCCTTGGGAAAGCCCGTGGTGCCGGAAGTGAACAAGATAAATACCGGATCGTCTTCTTCTACCTCAACCGGCTCAAAGCGATCCAGTCCACCCTTTTCGCGATGTGGATCCGCAAATCCCGAAAACTCGCCCATCGGCAAATGTTGCTCAATGCCTTCAAAATGGGGCGCCGCAGTAAGCAATGTTTCAAATTTTTCCTCCCAAATAATCATCCGTGGATCAGCGGCATTCAGTAAGTAGTCGATCTCCGCCGGCGCCAGGCGGTAGTTGAGGGGAACGAGCACGATACCCGTTTTTTGGGCTACTGAAAAGAGCAGGATGTACTCCAGGCAGTTCTCCGCCAGCACGGCGATGCGATCGCCTTTTTGCAGGTGGCGATCTTTTGTGAAATGGTGCGCCACCTGATTGGCCATCCGGTTGAGTTGCCCGTAGGTCCAGGTGCGCCCGGTTTCGTATTCCTTGAACGCCTCCCTGTCGGGACTATACACGGCCCATTTGGAAGCCCAGTCTTGTTGGAGTTGTTTCATTTTTTATTCCTTCAATGTCTCACAGCCGGATGGCGGCGCTGGCAAACGCCAATCCCCCGCCCGAACCGATACAATAACTCAGGTCTCCTTTTTTCAATATCCCTTTTTCCCAGGCATCATTCATGGCCATACCGATGCAGGCCGAGCCCGTATAGCCGTAATAGTGCATGATCGTGTGTCCCTTTTCACGCGGTACGCCCAGCCGGTCGAGCGTCTCCCAAATGCTGTGTATATTGATTTGGGTGATAAAAAAATGGTCGACCTCCGAAACCGGGACTCCAATGCGCTGACTCAGCGTATGCGTCATGGCCGTCCAGTGTTCCGGATTCAGTTCAGGCGGAAATTTTTGCACAAATTTCAATTGATGGTCGTGATTGGCGAGCACCTTCTCATCCGTCGGCATGTGTGCGCCACCGCCGTAGATCCCCATCCACCCGTTGTATTGACCTTCGGAGATCAGTTGACTGGCCAGCAGACCAAAACCTTCCCGTGTCTCCGGACCGAGCAAGACCGCGCCGGCGCCGTCTGCAAACAGCGTCACCGTCTTCTTATCGGATTTATTCAGGTACTTGCTCATAGCGTATGCGCCAATGATCAGCACGTAGCGGTAGTGCTCATCAGCCCGAATGTATTTTGCGCCCATATCCAGTGCCGTCACAAACCCTGCGCAGGCCGTATTAATATCAAAAGACCCGGCGTTTTTTGCACCCAGCCGGTATTGCACCACCGATGCGGTGGATGGCGAAACAAACTCAGGCGTATCGGTAGCCACAATGACCAGATCCACCGCCCCTGCCTCCACCCCTGCCCGTTCCAGCGCTTGCTTTCCGGCCCGTTCGGCCAGGTCGGCAGTACTCTCGTTTTCCCGGCACCAGCGCCGCTCATATATATGAACGTTTTCCCGCAGCCAGGTGTCCACCTCCTCCCCCAACAATTCGTCGAAAAGTGCATTGGGCAGCACCCAGTCCGGGGCATAGGCGCCCGTGCTTATGATATTGGCATTCCGCAGGTTATCCATTTTTTCAGTGAAATAAAATTCTGAAAATAAAACACTCGCCCTAATCAATCCAATTTCAATTCAATGATTACACACGTAAATTTTGTAAAAGATAGGGGTCGCCCAAGAAATTTCGGCTCGAAAAGCGCAAAAAACAGGGGTTGACTGAGTGGGGATTTCAGGGAAATATTTGCCTTAAAAAATTGATTTACAAAAGATTGAAATTAATTTCCAGGCAGGTGGACTTTATTAACTCAAAAACTTCCGCACTACCGGTAGCACCTTATCCGCCTGTTCCCAATGCGGAAAATGACCGCATTGGTCGAGGAGATGCAGGTGGGCATTTGGCAGGTTACGCACGCCGCGGCGGGCGATCTGTTTGGTCTGCATCATAGGGTGTACCAGGCGATTGGGGATGAGTTGATCCTGAAGGCCGTAAAAGATATGGGTGGGCTGCTGAATGGAGGGCAGAAAAGGGTACACCGGTTCGTCGAGCATGCCGGTCACACATTTGGGGATCATGCGGCAGTAGTACTCATATTGGGCACTCTCTTTCATGCGGAGTCGGTCCTGGATCATAAATTCCGCATCGGCAGGGAACCGGAAGAAATTGGCATAGAAATTCTGGCGGATCTGGTCATCGGTCAGCGCCATAAGCAGCTGAGGCGCATAGATGTTGTTTAGCACCATCCGCTCCGGCTCCGAGAAAGTCTCAAAACCAGCCGGGGAGCATAGAATCAGTTTTTCCACCGCAAAAGGCCGCTGCAGGGCCATGATCATGGCAATCTGCCCCCCCATCGAATGGCCCCCCAGCGCCAGGCTGGATAGCCCCAATTGATCGGCAAATTCCCAGGCGACTTTGGCAAAAAAGGACATGGTCGACGAAAAATTACCCGGGGTGGAGCCCCCATAGTTGGGCAAATCGAAGGCAATGCAGCGCACCTGCCCGCGGAGCCCGGCGATCAATTTCTGCCAACCCAGCAAATTGCTGCCCATGCCGTGTATCAACAGCAGGGTTTGCGGGCCGGAGCCTTCGTCGACATAGGCGATGTCGAGACCGGAGGGGAGGGGGAGAGTCTTCAGTTTTTAGTTTTTAGTCCCGATAACCATCGGGATTAGTTAATGGGGCTGGTAGGACAGCTTTTTTTCGGAACAATATATACAACAGAGTGCCTACTACCACTGAGGCCAAAATCGCATAGGTGGCGGCTACGGCTGGGTTCCGGACCACGTCCTGCAAATACCAGGTGAAGCCACCGTAGTAGGAGCCAAAATGGACCAACACCGCTGTCACGGAGGCGCCAATGGGCGCAATACGGGGCACGTCTTTGAGGAAAATACCCATCAATACGGGCACAAAGGCGGCCGAGAAATAAGCGTAGACCCCGTTCTGCGCAAAGATACCCACGCTCAGGTTGGGTTTCACCAACTGTTGGTACGTGAGCAGTACCGAAACCACCGCCAGTCCCACGATCACCAATTTATTGAGCACGACCAGCCGTTTGCCGCGTGTTTCTTCTGTGCCGAGCAGCTTGCCGGCCAGCGGTTCGATGATATCGGAGGTAATCGTGCTGGAAAGCGATTGGATCAGGCCCTCCAGGGTGGAAAGTCCGGCAGCCAGCAAGCCCATCACGACGATCAGCCCCAAAAAGACGGGAAACTCCGCCACCACATACGCCGGAATAATGCCATCCATAGGTATGCGCTCCCCGTTCAGCGTGAGGTCCGGGAAGGCCAGGCGGGCATAAAGTCCGGCAAAGACCACCGAAAAGAAAAGGACTTCCACGACAATACCCGTCAACAGGTACCGGTTCACATCCGATTCATTTTTCAACAGCAAAGACCGGGTGATGATGTGAGGCTGGCAAACGATGGCCACGCCCACAATAAAAGAGCAAAAGATGATCTCAAAATAATCGCGAAAAAGGAAGCTCTGCGGGTTGACCGCTTTTGTCAATACCGGATCTACCGCAGCCAGGCGATCGAGAAAGCCATGCACCCCTTCACTAAAATGTTCGTAGCCGGAACCCAGCAATATGAACGCTACTACGATCATGAGGATGGCCTGGATGGCGTTGGTGTAGACCATGGAATTGGCCCCGCCAAACATCATGTATCCGAATACAAAGCCCACCAGGCCGAGCAGCACATAGAGTTCCCGGACATTGAGGGCCTGGGAAAGGACCTTCGTCATCCCCACACAGATCAGCACGATGAAGGTGAGGAGAAGCAGGGACAATACGCCAAAGAACAGGGCAAAACCCTTGCTGTCGTATCGCTTGCCGATCCACTGCGCCATAGTCAGGGCCTTCACGGTGGCGCCGTGGCGTCGGAAGCTCTTGGTCAGCACCACCAGGGAGATAAAAATCCCGATCGGCAGCACAATGGCATAGGCCAGCACCCCGCTCAATCCATACAGCGCGATAAAGCCCGGGTTGATGATAAAGGTCGCCGCACTCGTCATCGAAGCCGCCAGGGACAAGCCGACCACCACCGGCGAAAACTGGATACTACCCAGGGCATAATCAGCCATCGAAGTGGTGCGCATGGCGCCACGCACGACGAAAAACAGGATCAACGCGGCGAGCAGGAGCACCAGGAGGGCTGTAGCCCATACCATTTGCGGGGAAGCCATGTAGGGAAGTTTATAAGTTTATTTTCGAAACAAAGTGGTTTGTGACTAGTGCGGCCGACGGCCGTCAAATCACTTTTTCTCCAGTATACCCTTATAAACTTATAAACTAAAATCCTATTTTTATAAAAAAACAGTCGATATGACACAAACAGAACACACAGTAGCACTCGTCACAGGCGCCACAGGCGGACTGGGCACCCATATGGTCAAACGCCTGTTAGACGACGGGTATCGGGTAATTGCGAATTACCGGAGTCCGGAGAAGGCGGAGGCATGGCTGAAGGAAATGCAGGCAGAAGGGTACGAGCCTGCCATGTATCAGGCAGATGTAGCCGATTATGAAGAGGTGGGCGCCATGGTGAAGCGCATCCAGGAAGAGATCGGGGTGATCGACATTTTGGTGAATAATGCCGGTATTACCCGCGATAGCGCCTTTAGACGAATGACGCCGGAAAGTTGGGATATCGTATTGAAAACCAACCTGTACAGTGTGTTCAATTGCTGTCACCATGTAATCGAACCCATGGTCGATCAGCACTACGGCCGCATTATCAATATCTCTTCGGTAAACGGGCAGCGGGCCCAGTTCGGGCAAGTGAATTACGCGGCAGCCAAGGCGGGCATGCACGGATTCACCAAAACCCTGGCCGTGGAAGTAGCCCGCAAAGGCATCACGGTAAACACGATCTCCCCCGGCTATATCGCCACCGACATGGTCATGGCCGTGGCGGAAGAAGTGCGGGCACAGATCATTAAAGGCATCCCGATGGGCCGCTTGGGTGGTACGGGAGAAATCGCGCACCTGGTATCCTTCCTGGCTTCTGAGGAAGCTGCGTTTATCACCGGAGCTAATTATGCCATTAATGGCGGACAGCACGTCCATTAAATGAAGAAGGCCGGCGCAATGCCGGCCTTCTTTATTATCAAGCGTCTCGTTTAATGTACCAGCTGGCTACTGCCGGAGAAAGGATACTTTGAGAACGGGCGCCGACGAATACGCCTATGTGCCCTCCGGGGAATTCCATCAGTTCTTTGTCTTTGGAACCCACCTTTTCGTGGAGAGGCTTTGTCGTATCTGGCGGTACGATGTGATCTTCCTTGGCATAGATGGTAAGCACGGGCATGGTGATATTTTTCAAATCCACCTTGCGACCGGCCAGCACAAATTCGCCTTTGATCAGGAGGTTCTTCTGGTAAAAGTCCTTGATAAATTGGCGGTAGGTCTCCCCTGCCTGGTCGGGTGAATCAGCTACCCATTTTTCCATGCGGAGGAAGTTCATGAGTTTGTCTTTCTCTTTCAGCGTGTCGGGCAAGGACAAGTATTTGCGGGTCTTGTTCATGGGCTTGAGCATATCAAAGCCCGTGTTCAGAAATTCGCCGGGGATCACACCGCCGAACCCATCGACCATCGCATCCACATCGAGGTCTTTAGCCCATTTGAAGAGCAAGCCCTGTTTGTTGTCGAAGTCTACCGGGGTTACCAGCGTGGCGAGATTCTTTACCTTTTCAGGAAAAAGCGACGAGTAGATCACGGAGAAAGTGCCGCCCTGGCACACGCCCAACAGATTCACACTGGGAATTTGGTCCTTACGCCGGATATAATCCACGCAGTCGCCTATATTTCCCATGATATAATCTTCGATGGTCTTGTAGCGGTCGAGCCGGGAAGCATAGCCCCAGTCGATGACGTATACATCCATTCCTTCACTGAGGAGCTTGCGCACGAAACTCCGGTTGGGCTGAAGGTCCATCATCTCCCAGCGGTTTACGAGCGCATAGACGATCAGCACAGGCGTTTTCGCCTTGGCTTTTCCCTCCCGTTTGAAATGGTAAAGCTTCACTTTACCGTCTTGCCACACTACATCCCGCTCGGCCGTTGCAATATCAATGGTATTGATATCGGAGATATTGCGGATCGCATCGGTTGCGGTATCGACTTGCTGAAGTAGTTGGTCTGAAATATGCTGTTCTGCCATAAGTTGGAAATCTATTCAGTGATTACTTCGCCGTTGTTTTTTTTGAATTGCTGGCCTTGCGAGTCGCTGGCTTCGGAGCCTCTGCTTTCGGCTTAGGTGGTTCTGCCGTAGTCTTTTGCATGGCGCTTCCACCGTGGAAAGTCGATTCGATCGCATACAGGCGGGTCTCCAGGTCGCGAACCTTGCGGCGCAAGCTGGTATTTTCCTGGGCTACTTCGTCGGCAAACGATTTCATCAGGAAGGGAAAGTCATCGAACGCCAGTTCGATCAACTCATCCATTTTGGCCTTCACGGCAATACCCGATTTGGATACATTGGCCTGTAGTATCGAATATTCATCGGATTCCAAAACTTCGAGGAGGTAGTCTTCCAGATGGTTGGCATACCGGTTAAAAAACTCCGTATAGTTAGGCATTTTCTTGGTCTCCTGGAATTCGTCGTAGAACGATTTGATCGTATCCGGGAGGGCAAACTGACCGGCGTCGAGCAGGATTTGTTGCATTTCGGCCGATTTCATGACGAAGCCGGTATAGGCAAACTGTACATCTTTCAGCAGTTTGGCCATGGCGAGCTCTTCGCTCGGACCAGCTACATGATACAGGGAATTGATGCCTTTTTCCATCATATTGGTGACTTCAGCAACAGCCTGAAGACCCGGATGGCCACTCTGCCGTCCCCAATCGCGGAAGAAACGGGTAAAGCTGTCCATGAAGTCATGGGTGCCAGGGGTCATCTTCTGCATGGAAGCGATATAATCTTCGAAGAACCTATTGACGTCCTCCACCAATTTGGCGACGTTATCCACCGGTTTGAAGCCCAAAAACAGGCCTACTACCCGGCGATATGCTTCAGGGGTGAAGAACTGGTCGGTGGTACCTTTGGAGAAAGAACCGAATTGGATCATCCGCTGCACGCCTTCCCAGTACTTGGCCATCTCGTCGTAGAGCACCGTGAAATTCTGATAATGCGGCTTCATATTGGCCGGGATCTTTTCGAGGATATTTTCCTTCAGCCACTTGTTGCTTTCTTCCATCCAGGTTTGCCATTGCTTCGGGCCCATTTCTACAAATGGAGCCTTGGTAAAGCTGCTAATGCCCGGGACTGATACGCCAAACTGTTTGGCCTGCTCGCGGTAAAAGTCCATCCATTTTTCAGAGGCCTGCGACTGCATATCCATCCACGTTTTCCACTGCTCCGGCATTGACTCGGTCGATCCTTTCAGGTTACCCATTTTCATCGTCTCATCCATCCACTTCTGCTGCATTTCCATCCAGGGTACAAAGAAGTCTTTACCGGAAGATGGCGGCGTCATACCAGGCATGGATTTCATCCACTGATCGGACCAATCTTTCCAGGAGTCAAAAGCTTTCTTTTGGTTCTCCATCATTTCGTCGATTCCCTTTTTCATTTGCTTTTCTTTTAGTGAAGGGTGAAGAGTGAAGGGTTAATTATTAAAAAACTCCTGGAATGCTTTAAAGCTGTTCGTAGAAGTTTCCATCATCGCATGGTAGTTCTCCATATACACTTCCGACAGTTTCTTCCAATAGTTTTGCTGATTCTGGACGGCGTATTTCTCCGTCACCCGCTTCATTAAATCGGAAGTGCGGTTGTAGAAATCCATTTGCATTTCCATGACCTTGCTATACTGCTCCGGCATTTTCTCCCAGAATTTCTCCAGGTTGTCGGGGTGAAACTGTTCCTCCATCAACTGCTGGTTGCGCTTGATGAATTCATTTATCAATTCACGTCCCTCTTTGGTGTCCGTCTCTTCCAGTGTGAACATTTCATAGATCTTGTTCGTGTTCGCAGTGATCTTGTCCATGAGGTCTTGCTGCTGCTCTACAATTTTCCCGAAGTTTTCTTTTGCCTTTGGCATGATTCTATTTTTTTTTGAGTGAAGGAAAGGGAATTTCTTTTGATGCTACAAAGGTAGGTGCAGTTTACCCCACCGGCAATACACCCTTCTTATGAAAAAAGGTTGACTTTAATAGGCTTAATCAAATTTATACGACACAAACACTTGATTAACAATACAAAGCGAACACTACCAAACCCCTTGACCTTAACGAATAGAGGGATGCGGACAATATCCGCATCCCTCTAAAAAAAGGGGTAGGGTGGCAACTGCCAACCCTACCTTCCTGCCTAAACCAAATAAAACCAAATAAAGACCAAAATATCTTTTCCAGTAACGGGGGGCATGAACGAGCCTCACCCCGGTTCCGTCACCGATTAATTTAATCGTTCCAATATCATGGCCGAAGCGCCACCGCCGCCATTGCAAATAGCGATCATGCCGTATCGACCTTTCTTTTGGCCCAGCACATTGACCAGCGTAGTGGTGATACGCGCGCCGGATGCGCCGAGCGGGTGGCCGATGGATACCGCGCCACCAAACACATTCACTTTATCTTCGGAGATACCCAGTTCTTTCATAAACACCTGCGTCACTACGGCAAAGGCCTCGTTGACCTCGAAGTAGTCGATATCTTCCAGCTTCAGCCCTGCCCGCTTCAATGCGATCGGGGCTGCTTTGCCGGGGGCGGTGGTGAACCACTCGGGTTCGTGCGCGGCATCGGCATAGGAGACGATTCGAGCCAGGGGTTTTAATCCCAGTTCTTTTACTTTCTCCCCACTCATCAGCACCAGGGCCGCTGCCCCGTCATTGATGGTGGAGGCGTTGGCCGCCGTAACCGTACCATCTTTGGTAAATGCCGGTTTCAAACCGGGAATCTTATCGAAATTTACTTTTTTGTATTCCTCATCCTCTTCCATCACCAAAGGATCGCCTTTGCGTTGGGGAACCACCACGGGGACAATCTCTTTTTTCAGCGCACCGCTTTGTGTCGCTTCTGCCGACCGCTTATAGGATTGAATTGCAAAGGCATCCTGCTCCTCCCGCGTGATGTGGAATTTGGTGGCCGTTGCATCCGCGCACACGCCCATCGCGCATTGATTGTAGACATCCAGCAAGCCATCTTTCACCAGCCCATCGACCAATTCTCCGTTTCCATAGCGGTATCCATACCGGGCAGAAGGCAGGTAATAAGGGATCTGGCTCATATTCTCCATTCCCCCGGCCACTACGACCTCATTCAGCCCCAATTGAATGGATTGGGCGCCAAACATAATCGCCTTCGCGCCGGAAGCGCACACTTTATTGACAGTGGTGCAGGGTACGGTGTTGGGAATCCCGGCCTGAAGGGCTGCCTGCCGCGCCGGCGCCTGACCGAGGTTAGCCGAAATGACATTGCCCATAAATACTTCCTGTACCAGCCCGGGATCAACTCCCCCCCGTTCCAGGGCGCCTTTTATAGCCGCAGCGCCCAATTGAACGGCGGTGACGTTTGCGAAAATCCCACCAAAACTCCCGATTGGGGTCCGTACCGCGGATACGATATATACGTCTTTCATGGTGTTGGTCTTTAAAATGGAATTAAGTTCTCTGACATAATTAATTTGTAAACACTGCGGCCGGCGGCCGCAGTGTTTACAAATTAATTATCTATATACTTAAATGTAAAAATAAGGATTTTTTTCCAAAAAGTCTATAGCCCCTCCTTAGTCAAGGCATTTTTTTGAAAGCACTAAAAATCTGTTAATCAATTATTTAAAATATTTTTAGACTACTTTATTAGCTAAAGTCCACCCACTGGAAAGACAGTGAAAAGCCCCGAGGAAAACGGAACCTGAGTAACTTGGGCACCAATCATCCATTCCCCTCACCATTCAATCACACCGACATGAACCGTTTTCAAGGCAGAGTTGCAATCATCACTGGAGGAGCCAGCGGAATTGGGTTGGCCACCAGCCGCCGTTTTTTGGAAGAAGGCGCCCGGCTGGCTATCTGGGACATCAATAAGGAAAAAGGAGAATCGGTAGCTGCTGCGTTTCGCGCCGAAGGCTACGATGTCACCTTCTTTCTGGTAAATACGGCAGACCTGGCCGCCACAGAAGCTGCAGCCAAAGCAGTTTTTGACCAGTACGGACAAATCGACATCCTGATCAACAATGCCGGGGTTACGAGAGATGCCACCCTCAAGAAAATGACGGTAGAACAATGGGACCTGGTCATCAGCGTCAACCTGACCGGTGTGTTTTACTGCACCAAAGCAGTATATCCCTACATGGCGGAAAAGAATTACGGCCGCATCATCACCGCTTCTTCCATCGTGGGCCTTCACGGCAACTTTGGGCAGACCAACTACGCCGCGACCAAAGCGGGCGTGATCGGCATGACCAAAGTATGGGCCCGGGAGTTTGGCCGTAAAGGCATTACCGCCAATGCGGTGGCGCCGGGCTTCGTGGCTACCGATATGATGGGCGTCATCCCGGAGAATGTGCTCCATGGCCTGTTGGAAAAAACGCCGGTTGGCCGCCTGGGTACTCCCGAGGAAATCGCCGCTGCCTACGCCTACCTGGCTTCCGAAGAGGCTGGTTTCATCAACGGAACAGTCTTGTCGATCGACGGAGGACTGTCTTTGTAATTATTTTTAGTTAACTTTCTGCTTCACAAGGTTTCCCCGGATTCTTATGCGAAACAAGCTGCAGAAATTTAACGAATTCACCGACTCGTTGCTTCCCCACGAAACGGCTTATCTGCTGAGCGTTCAGCAGTTTGAGGACGAAAAACGGCTGGAGATCCTGCAAGAGATCGACCACAACTGCCAGCATATTTTCCAGTTTACCCCCTTCGACGAAAAGGTCGATAAGCGTAAGTTTTCCAACCTGAAAACCTGGATCACCGAGCGGCTGAACGCCGTAGACGTGGATGCGCACTTCGAGTGGATGAGTGGGTTAGAGCAAAAGATCATGGCCGACAGCATCTTGCCGGAAGAAGAAAAGCAGCTGCTGCGCGCCATCCGGCAATACGAGCACCCCGGTTTCTATTTTGTCAAATTTTTTGAACTGGTCCAGAACTACCGGCATTTCCTGCTCATTCGCCTGCGCTACGCCGACCATGAGCTGGCCAACCAGTTTGTCAAAAAATACGATCCGGCCTATCAGCATTCGCGGGCCATCAATGAAAAACTGCACCAGGCCACCGTAGATATCGTAAATCAATACGCCAGCGATAGCGCCGAATCCATTCAATGGGAGCGATGGCTCTCGGATGTATTTTTCGACGAGCAACTGGATGGCCACAACCGGTATCTGGCGCTGGTACGCCTTATCTTTATCGGCTTCAACTACCGCAATTTCGAGCCTTTGCTGGAGAAATTCGACTACCTGGATACCTTGTTCCGGCAGGGACGGTATTACTCCAAGCGGTTGTTGCTCAACTATTACAGCAACCGGCTTCTGTTGCATTCCAAATTCCAGGAATTTGATAAGGCGGCCTATTACGGCTACCTGTCCATCCGAAGCAAAAACCACGACTACCTCTTTTACGCCACCAACCTGGCAGCCGTACTCTTGCGGCAGGACAAAAAAGAGGAAGCCTTGCGGATCATGCGGGAAGCCTACCCGGAGATGAAGGTGACCCAGAATTTTCACAATAAGGTCGGATTTGTGGCCTTCTTCATCAAATGCCTGAACAAGAACGAGCGGTTCAAGAACGCTGAGAATTACGCCAGCTCCTTCCTCCGGGCCTACAAGAAAGAGATCTTTGAATACCGCTGGCACATCTTCTTCACCGCCTACCTGGAAACCCTTTTGGGAATGAAAGATTACAAGAAGATGATCCGGCTGATCCGGCAAAACCGTCTTTTGGAATTGGAGAAAAAATATAAAAGCCGGGCAAACTACCTCCCTACCCTGCTGTGGTACAACGCCGTTGCCGAATACAAAGAGCTGATGCTGGAGGAGGAGAGCCTGTTCCAATTGTTATCCGAACACATCAACACCCTGCGGGATCACCCCGACCGGGCGCCGCAGGTGGCCGATCTGTTGCAGGAATTAAAAGTGCACATTCCCAAGGTAGTTAACCGGCTCCTGGACCATTATTCGCACAAGGAAAAATTGCTTTTGATGGGGTGACCCCACAAAAGTAGCGGACGCGCAGAACGCGCCCGCCGAACCATCAAATCGAATTAAAAAATCTTCTTGCGCAGCCACTGATCACAGGGCTAGGCTTTAGGCGGGTTATTTGGCTGGATCCGCTCTTCCAGTTCGCCCAGTACGGACATATCTTCAATCGTGGAAGGCGGCTGAAAGGGTGTTCCATCTGCCATTGCCCGCATGATCTTGCGAAGGATCTTGCCCGAACGGGTTTTCGGCAGGCGTTTTACCACGATCGCCTGTTTAAAGGCAGCCACCGGGCCCACTTTGGTGCGCACCAGTTGGACCAGTTCGCGTTCCAGTTCTTCATCTCCGATGGTGACGCCGTCTTTCAGCACTACAAACCCGATCGGGATCTGCCCTTTCATGGCATCGGCCACTCCGATCACTGCACATTCTGCCACCGCGGGATGTCCGGCTACCGCTTCTTCCATTTCAGTGGTCGACAAGCGGTGGCCTGCTACGTTGATGATATCATCCATGCGGCCGGTAATGGTCACATAACCGTTTTCATCTTTGTATCCTCCGTCGCCCGAAGCGTAATACCCGGGGTACAGGGTAAGGTAGCTTTGTTTGAAATTCTCGTCGTTTTGCCAAAGAGAAGGAAGACATCCCGGCGCCAAGGGAAGTCGAATGCCCACAGCGCCTTCCGCGTGAGGACCCAGTTCTTCGCCTGAAGGGCTGAGGATCTGAATGTCGTACCCACAAACCGGCACTCCGGCGGAGCCTGGCGGAACAGGTAAAAGTTCCGTGCCTGCCGGATTGGTCAGCATGGGCCAGCCTGACTCCGTTTGCCACCAATGGTCGATCACCGGCTTTTTCAATATATTGTTTACCCACTCGTATGTGGGTATGTCACAATGTTCACCCGCTAAAAAGATATAGCGCAGCGCCGAAAGGTTGTATTGCCCCGCTAATTTTCCTTCCGGATCTTCTTTTTTTATAGCCCGGATGGCCGTGGGCGCAGTAAAGAAGACACTTACCCGGTGTTCGGCCATCACGCGCCAGAAGGCGCCGGCATCAGGCGTTTTGACGGGCTTGCCCTCGTACAGGATCGTCGTGCACCCGAAGAGCAGGGGCGCGTAGACGATATAGGAATGGCCTACGACCCAGCCCACATCCGATGCCGCCCAATAGACCTCTCCCGGTTTTACCCCGTAAATAGCCCGCATACTGTAGGTGAGTGCGACCGCATGTCCGCCGTTGTCCCGAACCACCCCTTTGGGCTTGCCGGTCGTACCGGAGGTATAAAGGATGTAAAGCGGATCGGTCGCATCCAATTCCACCCATCCGTGCGGCGTCGCATCTGCCTCCAGCGCTTCCCAGTCCAGGTCGCGGCCCTCCTGCATGGGGGCCTCCACAAAATCGCGCTGATATACCACCACATGCTCCGGCTTATGGACAGCCTCCTCGATCGAAGCATCGACCATGGGCTTATAGGGAATTACCTTCTGGATCTCCAATCCACCACTGGCAGTCACCATCACTTTCGGTTTGGCGTCATCGATGCGGATGGCCAACTCATGGGAAGAAAATCCGCCGAATACGACGGAGTGGATCGCGCCCAATCTGGCGCAGGCCAGCATGGCCACCAGCGTTTGTGGGATCATGGGCATGTAGATGATTACGCGGTCGCCTTTTACCACTCCCAGCTTGCTCAACACGCCGGCAAACCGGGCTACCTGGTCCAGCAACTCCCGGTACGTATAGGTTATTTTCCGGCCGGTCACCGGTGAATCGTAGATCAAGGCAGCCTGCTCGGCCCGGCCATTAGCTACGTGGTAATCCAACGCCAAATAGGCGGTATTGAGCTTCCCTCCCTTAAACCAGCGGTAAAGGCCCTGGTCATCGACGGAAAGCGCTTTTTCGGGTTGCACGAACCAATCCAGCTTGCTCGCTTGGTCCAACCAGAAGTTTTCCCGGTCCTGGAGGCTGCGGGTGTATTCGGCTGCGTAGCTCATAATTTCGGTTTCTATTGGTTAACAAATAAACAATTTAAGTACCTGGACAAAAAATAGTATAAACATTCGCGACCCGGGGTCGCGAATGTTTATACTATTTTTTGTCTATCAATTTAAGACTCGTCAATTTGAAGCACGATCTTTCCAAATTGCAAGCCTTTTGCCATGCGATCGAAGGCAGCTGGTCCTTCCGAAAGCGGAAAGACCGCATCGACAACCGGCACGATCCGGTGCTGGTCGATAAAGGCAATCATGTCGGCAAATTCATCGGCATGCCCCATAGTTGAGCCCATGATATTGATCTGGCGCCAGAATATTTGCTGGGGATTGAGGCTGGGAATCGCCCCTTGGGTACCCCCATACAGGACGATCCTGCCTGCCGGCTGGAGGAGGGAAATAAGATCCGGAAAACCGGGACCTGCGGCGCTGTCGATGACCACTTCAAATCCGCCGGCCTCGGTTTTCAATTGCCGGACCCATTCTTCTTTCCGGTAATTAGCTCCACCTTTTGCACCCATTTCCATAGCCTTCCCGATCTTTTCATCTGATCCGGAGGTTACGTATACTTCAGCCCCGACGGCAAGGGCAAACTGAAAGGCAAATAAAGCTACTCCCCCGCCTATTCCACTGATCAACACCCGTTCGCCGGCTCGGAGTTCTGCCCGGGAGAAAAGGGCGCGATAGGCGGTCAGGCCGGCCAAGGGTATTGCGGCTGCCTGTTCCATACTCAAATGGGCAGGCGCCTCCAGCACATTGGCGCGGGGTACAGCCACGCGGGTAGCAAAGGTGCCCTGGGTGGGCAATCCCAGGATATGGTAATCTTTACTCTGCGCAGCCGGGTTATCGCCCCATTGCAGGCTCGGATTCAACAATACCGGTTTGCCATCCAGCCAGCCTGCTCCGTCGGAGCCCAGCACGGCTGGATAGCGAATACCCGGATATTTTCCTTTCATGATCCACACATCCCGGTGGTTGAGCGCTCCTGCGGCGATATCCACCACCACCTCTCCATCCCGGGCAACGGGGTCCGGAATTTCCTGGATGGTAGGTGGCGTATCCGCTGCGATTAATACCAGGGCTTTCACGACGCTCCTTCCTTGATTACATCTACCACTTCAGGGTTGAGCAAGGTGGTGACGTCTCCCAGGTTGGAGGTATCGCCGGCCGCAATTTTGCGCAAGATCCGGCGCATGATCTTACCCGAGCGCGTCTTGGGAAGACCCGGAACGATCTGTATCCGGTCGGGTTTGGCGATCGGTCCGATCTCTTTGGTCACCACATCGCGCACTTCTTTGATGAAAGCCGCCTCATCGGTCACTCCTTCTCCAAGGATTACATAGGCATAAATGCCCTGTCCTTTGATTTCATGCGGGTAGCCTACCACGGCCGATTCCACCACGTTTTTATGCTGGTTGATGGCGCTTTCGATCTCAGCCGTTCCGAGGCGGTGCCCGGATACGTTGATCACGTCGTCAACCCGGCCAATGATCCGGTAGAACCCATCCTTATCCCGGCGGGCTCCATCGCCCGTGAAATAGTAATCCTGGAAGGTGGAGAAGTACGTCTGCCGGCAGCGTTCATGATCACCGTAGGTGGTGCGTAGAATACCGGGCCAGGGGAATCGGATGCAGAGCAGGCCTTCTACCTCATTTTCTTCGATCACTTTGCCCTCTGCTGTCAATAGCACCGGCTGTACTCCCGGGAGGGGCAGCGTGGCATAAGAGGGCTTGAGCGGCGTAATATTTGCCAACGGGGAGATCAGTATCCCGCCGGTCTCGGTCTGCCACCAGGTGTCGACAATGGGCGAACGTTTCTTGCCCACTTTTTCGTCGTACCAGTGCCAGGCTTCTTCGTTGATGGGTTCACCCACCGAGCCCAATACCTTGATCGACTTCAGTTCATACTTGTTGGGCCACTGTTCGCCCTCCAGCATCAGTGCGCGGATAGCGGTGGGGGCAGTATAAAACTGGTTGACCTGATGCTTTTCGCACACCTCCCAGAAACGTCCCGGATCGGGGTAAGTGGGGACGCCTTCGAACATGAGGGAAGTGGCTCCTGCCAGCAGCGGACCATACACGATGTACGAGTGGCCGGTCACCCAGCCGATATCGGCCGTGCACCAGAAAACATCTCCCGGTTTGTACTGGAATACATTGAGGAAGGAATAGGTAGTATATACCATGTATCCGCCACAGGTGTGTACGACGCCTTTGGGTTTACCGGTAGAACCCGAGGTATAGAGGATGAAAAGCATGTCTTCCGCATCCATTTCTTCTGCCGGACATTCGTCGGGCTGATGGTCGACCTCCTCGCTCCACCATTTGTCGAGGTTTTCATTCCAGTTGACTTCCTGATCCGTATGTTTATAAACCAGCACGGTTTTCACGCTGTCACATCCCATGGCGATGGCTTCATCTACCACTGCTTTCACCGGAATATTCTTGGCGCCGCGGGCGTTGTAATCCGAGCAGATCACGATATTGCAGGTGGCATCCTTGATGCGATCGGCCAATGCAGATGCGGAAAATCCCGCAAATACGACGGAGTGAATGGCGCCAATACGGGCGCAAGCCAGTACGCCAATGGCCAGTTGCGGAATCATGGGCATGTAAAAGCAAACCCGGTCGCCCTTTTTGATGCCAATGGCTTTCAGCGCGTTTGCGGCTTTGCATACTTCATGGTACAGCTGGCGATAGGTGAACTTTTGCACCGGCGTATCCGGGTTATTGGGCTCCCATAGGATTGCTACCTGATCGCCACGGGTTTCCAAATGCCGGTCTAAGGCGTTCTCCGTAATATTCAGCTTGCCCCCTTTAAACCATTCAATTTTCGGATCTCTGAAATTCCAGTCGAGCACTTTGTCCCACTTCCGGCGCCAGGTAAAAGTTTCTGCCTGTGCAGCCCAAAAGCCTTCGGGATCATCCACGCTCATGCGGTACGCATCCTGGTATTCGTCCCATGTGTTGATTTGCATTGCCATAACTTATAATTTTGTCGATGAGTCTTGTAGGTTATTAATATATTTAAATATCTACATAATTTCAAGCAAAAAAATTTACATTTAGCCGAATTCCAGCACTTCTGCCACTATCTGGATCAATTCGTCATTATCAAAAGGTTTTGTCATGTACACTTCCCCCCCGGTGCTATAGCCCTTCATCCGGTCCTCTTCGGCGCCTTTCGCGGTGAGGAAAAGGATTCGGGTGTGGCGTAAGCCGGGTAGTTTCCGGATTCGCTTTGCTACTTCAAACCCATCCATGCCCGGCATCATCACATCGAGCACCACCACGTCCGGCTTGTAACCGGGCAGGATATCGAGCGCTTCCTGGCCGCTGAAGGCTTTGCGAACCTCAAACCCCTGTTGCTGCATAAGAAACTCGATCGGCACCAGGATATTGGGCTCGTCATCGACGAGAAGTATTTTGGCTGACTTTATTTGGCCCATGTGTTCAGGCTGAAGTGGCGAAGTAGTGCAACAAAAATAATTCGTTTTGTTTCCTACCTTAATACGTCGAAATTACGGAAGGTAGCGCACATTACAAATTAACGGGCGAAAAAAATTCCACCCATTTTCCAAATAAGATTTGGAGTAATTCAGGCCGGCGCACTGGCATCCAGGGAGATAAAAAAGGTAGCTCCTTCCCCTGGAACACTTTCCACCCAAATCCGCCCGCCGTATCGTTCTACTATCCTTTTGCTGATGAACAGGCCCAACCCACTACCTGTGGGTTTCCCCCGCTCATTATTACTTACCTGAACGAATTGACCAAATATTGTTTGCTGATCTTTCGGGTCAATGCCAAATCCATTGTCTTTTACAAAAGCCACCACCTGGTCTTTTCCGGAGTCCAGTCCAATATGGATGACGCCTTTTCCCGCTTCACAAAACTTCAGGGCATTGGAGAGCAGGTTGACAAATACCTGGGTGAGTGGGTCTACACTCGCAGAAACCCACACATTTTCATCCGGCAAATCAAGATGCAGTTGAATTTGCTTTTCCTCCAATTGTTGACGAAAGCCGGCAGAAGAATGGCGGATTAGTTGCGTAAGCTCTACCGGTTCAATTTTCCATTCGGCATTTTCTACGCTTGTTCGCTCCAGGTCCAGGACCTGATTGATCAGGCGACTGATGCGCTCACTTTCGCTTACCAGGATACCGAGAAATTCGCGGCGTTGCTGCGTGGGGAGATCGGGATTTTCCTGAAGGATCTTTGAAAGTGCTTTAATAGAGGTGATGGGCGTACGAAGCTCGTGGGTAACGGTCGTAATAAAATCGGCTTTGAGCAGGTCGAGTTCTTTGAGTTGCTCGTTCGCCTGGCGCAATTGCCGGGTGGTCTGTTGCAATTCAGCAGATTTATGTTCCAATTCCCGGCTGTATCGAATGAATTCCTGCGTCTGCTCGAGTATGCGGAACATTTCTTCCAGGCTGATGGGGTCTTCTTTGGCGATGGTTCGCATGATCAATTTGGCGGAAGCAGCTCCAATGGCTCCCGCCAGGTGCGTTTCGGCGTAATTGATCAGGTCTGCATCCGCCATGGTCTCCTTGCTCAGGTCTTTGGAAAACGTGCGGGAATAGGATCCAAGCAGGGTATTGGCCCGGTGCTCCCCCAGGAAACGGTTGAGCAACAAGGTGACGTCCTGCAAGGTGGCTTGCCGCCGCATGACGTCATAATCTATCGAGCCGGTCTGATACTTATAGATCTCTACAAAAAGGTCTGCCTGTGAGATTTCCAGGGTGTTTTGCCTGGAATACAGCGATACAAGCACCACGCCACCCGTATTTAACAGGAGGCTCCAAAAGGCGGCATGGGTAATGTTGTCCATACCTTTGAGTCCGAACAACGCATCCGGACGGAGCCAGGAAATACCCCAGGGACCGCTTTCGACGATATGCACCCCCATGAAATGCACTTCGGCAAGGGTAGGCAGCAGCAAGGTGTAAAACCAGGTCAGAAAACCCAGGGCCAGTCCTACCATCGCACCCATGCGGGTTGCCCGCTTCCAGTAAAGCCCGATGAAAACAGCCGGGGCAAACTGCGCCACAGCGGCAAAGGAGATCAACCCCACCGATACGAGGGTGTACCGCTGTCCGATCCATTTGAAGTAGGCATAGGCAACCAGCAGCACGATGGCAATACTGATCCGGCGTATGCCCAACAGCCTTTTCGATAGATCGTCGACCCACCCTTCCCGGACGGTAGAGGTGCGCAGGAGTAAGGGCACCACCATGTTGTTGCTGATCATAATGCTCAATGCAATGGTCGACACGATGACCATGCCTGTACCTGCTGAAAACCCGCCCAATACCGCCAACAAAGCCAGAAATCCCTGTCCGTTCAAAAGGGGAAGGTCCACCACAAACAGGTCGGGTTCTGCCATTTCGGGAGGAATGAGCATCTTGCCTGCAAAAGCAATGGGAAGCACAAATACATTGATGAGCAACAGGTAAAGCGGAAACAACCATGCCGCTCTCCCGATATGGTCTACAGAGGTGTTTTCGACTACGGCCAGGTGAAACTGCCGGGGCAAAAGCAAGACGGCAAACAGCGATAACAGCATGAGCCAAAACCAGTTCATGGAGTCAATCCCGGCATGTTCGAAATCCAGCAGGGCGTGAATGTCTTCAAATTGCCAGGCTTGCCGGAACAGGTCCCCAAATCCGTCATAAAGCCCGAAGGTCACAAATAGTCCGACTGTCAAAAAAACGGCCAGTTTGAAGATCGATTCAAAAGCGATCGCCGCTACCAACCCTTCGTGCCGTTCGTTGGGATCCAGGTTGCGGGCGCCGAATAAAATGGAAAAAAGGGCGAGCGCTACAGCCACAAACAACCCCGGATCGAGATAGACGGGAAGGTTTTCCCACACCTGCCCCGGCACCTTGCCCCCATGGGTCAAATGTTGCAAACTAAAGGTAATGGCTTTTAACTGAATAGAAATGTAGGGAATGATGCCCACTACCACCACGATAGTGCCCAAAACGCCCAACCAGGTGCTTTTCCCATACCGGGAGGAAAGAAAGTCTACTATAGAGGTAATCCGTTGGCTTTTGCTGATCAGAATGATCTTCCGAAGGACAATCCACCAAAGTAGTGCAAACAAGACTGGGCCGAGGTAGATAGGCAAAAAGCCAATACCGGACTCCGCCGCGCGGCCCACACTGCCGTAGAAGGTCCAGGCCGTACAATAAACCGCCAGTGACAAGGCATAGATCAATGGGTTCTTCACCAGGCTGGCACCGCGGGCAGCACGCTGATCCGCGTAATAGGCGATGAGAAACAATAGCCCGACATACCCCGTCAATACCAAAATGATTAGCAACGGACTCATTTGGGAAGGATTTTATCGGGCTTTTCCGGTCCCCGTGAAATATCCCGCATCAGCCAATACACCACCACGATCAACCCGATCCAAACTACGCCGATATAGATGAACAAACCGGGGATAGAACCCCATTTTTCTCCCTTACCAAAAATGCTCAGGAGGGGGAAATTAAAAAGCAACAGTCCGATCAGAAACAAGCCGATCAGCCTTCCCTGCCGGTCATTTTGGGTACGTTTGCTTCGGTTATTCATGTAAAAGGGATTCCTGCTCTAAAATAGGCATTTTAACAGAAGTTACGCATAACGCATCCAAGATTTTAAAGGCCCCCCCCAGTTAAAAAATAAGGTGGCCTGAAATCTCTTTCAGACCACCTTATGGATTGTGAAAAACTACATGTAGGTTACGAAGTTTTCTTCTTCACCAACCCAAACCAAGTGGGGTTGATGATCCGGCTTTTTGCCAGCGCCCAGAGGAAAAGAAGTGCAAAGGCTCCTACCCCCGTAGAGACCAGAAAATGCCCCCTTAATTGCGGCTCCAGCATAAATCGAAGGAAAAGGGTTCCTCCAATGTAGAGTACTACAAAAACATCGGAGGCCTTCTGTCCAAGTTGTAGTTTCATTTCACAATAGTTAGCATGCACGGCGGAGTTAGTGGGCCTGCGCCTCACCGGCTCCGCGCGGAATACGAATATCTTCTACAATGGCCTGTACATCTGCGGGTGGGGGTGCCGTCAGGCGCGAAACCACCAGAGAGATGATCATGTTGACAAACATAGCTACTGAGCCGAAGCCTTCCGGTGAAATACCGAACCACCAGTCATCCGCAGTACCCCCGCCAAAGTAGTTCAGCTTGTATTTGAGCATGTAATACAACATCAGGGTAATACCTACGACCATACCGGATATCGCGCCTTCGCGGTTCATGCGCTTGTCGAATATACCCAAAATAATAGCCGGGAAGAACGAGGCGGCGGCAAGTCCGAAAGCCAGTGCCACCGTGGCCGCCACAAATCCCGGAGGATGGATGCCGAAGTACCCGGCGACCATTACAGCCATCGCTGCACCTCCACGGGCCCACCACAATTCCGCTTTCTCCGAAATATCGGGACGAAACTGTTTCTTGATCAGGTCGTGGGAAAGCGAGGTAGAAATGACCAGCAATAAGCCCGCCGCAGTGGAAAGAGCCGCAGCCAAACCACCGGCAGCGACCAGGGCAATAACCCATGCCGGCAAGCCCGCAATTTCCGGGTTGGCAAGCACCATAATATCCTGATCGATGTACAATTCGTTCGGATTGGCAGGATCCGCATTGGTGACCACTACCTCTCCGCTTGCTCCACGCACGGCCACCCCGTTCTCTTTTTCCTGAACAGGGCCCTTACCTACTATAGCCGTGCCCTTTGAGTACTGTATGACTCCATCGTTGTTTTTGTCCACCCAGCCAAGCAGAGCAGTTACCTCCCACTTCTTAAACCATTCGGGCATCTCCGAATACGGACGATTGCTGACGGTATTGATCAGGTTGGTGCGGGCAAACGCAGCAATAGCCGGCGCCGTGGTGTACAGGATCGCGATAAACAACAAGGCCCAACCCGCCGACAAGCGGGCGTCCTTGACGCGAGGCACTGTGAAGAAACGCACGATTACGTGCGGCAACCCAGCCGTACCGACCATCAACGCAAAGGTGATCGCAAAAACATCGATCATCTTCTTGCTTCCATCCATGTATTCGGCAAAGCCCAGTTCCACATTAAGCTGGTCCAGCTTATCCAACAGGAATGTGCCGGAGCCATCCGTCACCTTACCAATAAAACCCAATTGAGGTATGGCATGACCAGTTATACTCAACGAAATGAAAATAGCAGGCACCATGTAGGCAAAGATCAATACACAATACTGGGCTACCTGGGTGTAGGTGATTCCCTTCATCCCACCCAAAACGGCGTAGAAGAAAACGATCGCCATACCGAAGTATACCCCGGTGTTGATGGGAACCTCCAGAAAACGGGAGAATACCACCCCTACCCCGCGCATCTGACCTGCTACATAGGTAAAGGACACAATGATCGCACAGACTACGGCCACCGTTCGCGCTATATTGGAATAGTAGCGGTCGCCGATGAAGTCGGGCACGGTAAATTTGCCGAATTTTCTCAAATAGGGGGCTAATAAGAGGGCTAGTAAGACATAGCCTCCGGTCCACCCCATGAGGTAAACGCCTCCGTCATATCCCATAAAAGAGATCAGACCGGCCATGGAGATAAAAGATGCAGCAGACATCCAGTCCGCAGCGGTGGCCATCCCGTTGACAATCGGGTGTACCCCTCCCCCTGCGACGTAGAATTCCTTGGTTGAAGACGCTCTCGACCAGATAGCGATACCAATGTAGAGCGCAAAGGTGAGACCGACTATGATAAAAGTCCAGGTTTGAACACTCATAATGCTGTTTTTTTAGTTGGAATTGAGATTAATCTTCATGGACATCATACTCCTTGTCCAGCCGGTTCATCAACCAGACATAGACGAAGATCAGGATGACGAATGAATAGATCGAGCCTTGTTGGGCAAACCAAAAGCCCAATTTTGCCCCTCCGATTCGAATGCCGTTGAGCGAATCGGCTAAGAAGATCCCAAATACGTAGGAAACCAGAAACCAGATGCTTAGCAATACCACCAGGTAGAGCAGATTCCGCTTCCAGTACTTGACCAGTTTGTTGTCTGAATCAGCCATAAAAAGTTGGTTTATTAAGTGAAGAATGGATAGCCTCCGATCAAAGGAAAAAGTGAACTTGCATCTGCAATTGCTTCACATCTCCTGATGCAGCATCCCGAAAATCGTTGGTCAGAGAGTGGTATTGCAAGGTCAGCTTGGCGTTATGGCCCAGGATGAAATAATTCAGCCCCACATCCAATCCGGAGACCGGATCGGCATACCCGTCGTAGCTGGCGCTTTGGTAGGCCACGTAGGGCATGAGCTTGGCAGATTTCAAGTAAAACCCAAGCTGTCCATAGATCACGCTTCCGGTACCGGCCCAGCGGCTCACAAAATTTTCGCCGTAGTTGAAGTTTATGTAGGAGACATAGGCATTGACGGCATTGCCACTTCCTCCGATGGGATAATCCAGGAAGACGTCTGCAGCGAGGTGCAGTACGTTTGAATGTTCAGCGGTAAGCGTATTGTACATACCGTTTGGATGGGCAAAAAAGCCGGCGCCCACGGCAAAGACCTTTTGTCGCCCAGGTAAGTACCGACATTGTAGGGGAGTTTGATCGACTCCTTATCCATGAAGTTGTATCGAACGTACCCTTCTACAATCGTGTTGCCGGTAGGGTCGCCATTCTTGTCGGTATTACTTACACCTGTGTAGGCAAGCGTCTTGTCCGGACCATAGCTGACGCCCCCGCCCAATGTGGCCCGGGCCGGGGAATTGACGGCCAGCCGATAGTCCAGCTTGCCAAACGCGCCCTTGGCATAAATACCCAAATGGCGGGCAAACTGATCGGTGACACCCAGAGAATGCCAGTGTGCAAACGGACGCGGCTGGTCCATTGTCATGAAATTGAGGGTGCTGGCGCTCGACAAACGGGTCAGGCCTTTCCAATAATGCAGGCCGGCGCCGATGTAGAGTTCATCGCCTTTCGTTACTTTAAATTCCGTCCATGCATCGTGCAGGAACAGTTGCGGTCCATCCCCCCCATTCCCCAGCGGGTCTAAATTGCCGGGGGTGAGGTTGTTCAACCCGAAGTGAGTCAGGATCAGAAAGCGCGGCGAAACCTGTGCGTAGGCCAAAAAACGAGACCGACGAATAAAGGGCGTGATCTGCGTCTTGGCCCCATCGACAGACAGGTTGTTGGTTTGGGCCCATACCTGATTCCAGACGATGAAGCGAATGTACTTGGAACCACTGTCATTGAGCTTGAGGGTCAATGGCTTGTAGGAATGGTCCACCTCTTCACTTTGGCCCTGTAAAAACAATGCGCCCATCATAAAGAAGGCACATAAGGCCATCGCTTTGCGTAATTGTTGGAGGCTCATAAGCGTGCGGTTTAAGTTGATAAAATCGTTTTGTTTTGATACGTCTAATACATAATCCTATACTAAAGTATGTAATTATCTAGATATGCCAAGTATTTTATCCGAAAAATATTTTTCCACAAAAGATCATAGAGAAACTTAAAGTGGCGAAAAAGCGCAAATGAAGAAGAATAGTCAAGCAAAGCGATAAAAAATAGATTTAAAAAAAAAGGCCGGCGCCATTGGCGCCGGCCTTTTTTTTTTAAATCTGCTTTTTCAGGTTAAGTTACCCAGGATCTGTACAATATCGAAGTAGCCGGGATTGGCCAGGGAGTAAAGGGAAAACTTTTGATCGCGCTGCATGGATACCACGTTGCGGCTCTTCAGTATCCGAAGGTGGTGGGAAGCCACGGCCTGTTCAATATCGAGACTTTCATAAATCTCCGTCACTGACATTTTCCCATTCCGGTGTAACAGATCGATGATGGCGATCCGGATCGGGTGAGCGATGGCGCGCATGGTTTCGGTCGATTCTTCCAGGAATTGGAGTGTGAAAGTAGTTTTCATACAATAGGGATATACACCCAATGGCCGGGTGTCAGATGTGGATATACAAATATAATGATATTTTGATTTTTTTGAACAAAAAACGACAGGGGGAAGCGCGATCTACACGCCTCCCCCTGAATCGATGATTGTAGTTGCGAGAACAAAAAACTATGCGTTCACTGCAGCCGTAATAAAGGACTGCGAAATAATCACATTGGATTCATCAATTTGAAACTCACCGCCTTTGACAAAAAGCTTCATGTAGTTCAGCACGTTGTTGCCGAACAGGAAGCTGGCATCTTGCGGCAAATCCTGGGAAAGGTCCGAGTTGCCAACGATAATCACGCCGTTGTGCATAATGACTTCCCCGTCTTTGGTCAGCTCACAGTTCCCGCCAGTAGAGGCTGCCAGGTCGATGATCACGGAGCCCGGCTTCATTTTATTGACGGTATCCGCTGGAAGCAGCATGGGCGCTTTGCGGCCGCGCACCTGCGCGGTGGTGATAATAACGTCGGCCTTTGCAGCCCGCGCCTGCACTTCTTCACGCTGCCGCTTCAGGAAGTCTTCCGACTGCTCGACGGCATAGCCACCGGCAGAAGTGTCGTCTGATGCGCCTTCGACCATAATAAAACGTCCGCCCAAACTCTCCACTTCTTCTTTTGCCGCCAGGCGGGTATCGGAGGCTTCTACAATGGCACCGAGACGCTTGGCGGTGGCGATAGCCTGGAGGCCGGCCACCCCTGCACCCAATACCAATACCGTAGAAGGTTTCACACTACCTGCGGCGGTGATAAGCATGGGGAAATAGCGGGGAAGGAAATGTGCAGCCTCCAACACGGCTTTGTAGCCTGCAATAGAAGCCAGGGAAGACAACACGTCCATGGACTGAGCCAGGGTGGTACGCGGGATCATGTCCAGGCTACAGGCACGAAGGCCGGCGTCCTGAAGTTTACCGACCACTTCGGGCTTGATGAAAGGCTCAAAGCGCGAAATGACCATCGCATCTTTTTTCAGTAATTTCCATTCCGACTCCGGGAGCGGATTGATGCTGACGATGATGTCTGCATTTTTGAGCAATTCGGCGCGGCTAACGACCTTCGCCGTATCCGTGAAGGAAGCATCAGGGAAAGAAGACGCTGTTCCAGCGCCGGTTTCCACCCAGGCTTCTACACCTAATTCCTTGACCGCCTTGGCCAAGGTTGCGGGGGCAAAGGCCACCCGTCTATCATTCGTTTCTTTTGGAATTCCTAAGATCATGGCTATTGGTAGGTTTCAGTTAAAAAGACGCGGGAAATTAGGAATTTTTCCCAGACCAGCCAATGATAATTGTCTTTTATAATAGAAAAGTTGAAGAGCCGGCCCGATGCCGGCTCTTCAACTACTGTCGATACGCTTCTTTCAACTTATCGTTATACAGCTTTTTCAACTTCTGCACTTTGGGCGTAATGATATAGGTGCAGTAGGGATTGCGGTCGCCCACCTGTTCGTAATAATTCTGATGGTATTCTTCTGCCTCCCAGAATCCGGTGAATGGGCTGATCTCGGTGATAATGGGGCCGTCCCAAAACTGAGTGGCTATTTCTTTTTTGGATTGTTCGGCCACCGCTTTTTGGGCCTCGTTGTGGTAAAAGATCACCGACCGGTATTGGGGCCCCACATCATTGCCCTGCCGGTTGGGGTGGTTGGATTGTGCGTACTCCAAAAGATCTCGAGTACCTCTTCAAAGGAGATCACTTGTGGATTGAAGTACACCTGCACGACCTCGGCATGGCGGGTGAGTCCGGAACTGACCGTCTCATAATCAGCTTCATCGGCTTTGCCCCCGGAATAGCCGGAGACGACGGAATAGATGCCTTCCACTTGTTGCAGCACGGCTTCTACACACCAAAAACAGCCGCCGCCCAGCGTGGCTGTGTCCAATTGATCCGCAGGAATGGAATCCAAGGAAGAGGTCATAGGGGTAAATTTTGCTTCTTCAGATACAGGAGAAGCACTGGAAGAACAAGCCAAAAAGGCCATCCCGGTGATCCCTGCCAATAAAAATAGTTTGTACATGCGCGTTTTTAGGAGATAACGGCTTCTACGCTGAAAAGTTGCGAAAAAGGAATCAATCCTTCCAGGCCAGCATCCCGTCGTGTACACCTGCAAAGCGCGGGTCGAGATAGCGGAGGAATAACTCCAATCCCTTTCGCTTTTCCCCATCGAGCGGGTAGCTGATATAGCGGGTAAAGTAAGTCTGCAGATCGAAGTTGGGGTGCGGGGACGGAATGAGGTAAATGAGTTGAGGTATGGATTCGATGCCCGCCAGCAGGGCTTGGTTGAACTCGGCGATAAATTCGGGATCGAGTGGCTTATTGCTCACCCAGGCCGCGAACACAAATGGCAACCCGGTGAAGTCCATCCAGGCCTGCCCCAGGTCATATACATACGGGTACGTTTCTTCCAACCCGATGGCCCGGTCTCCAATGATCAGCGCGCCATGGGTGCCACGGACCTGCTGCTCGAAACCCGGCTGGGCAGGGATGAGTTCCGGGGCCACCTTCCAGTATTCCCGCATCAGGATCTGCACCAGTTCTACGGACGTGCGGGAATGATAATCCAGGTACAGATGGGTTAGCTTTTCGATCGGCACATGGCTGAACACACACACCGTTTTTACCGCGCCAACTGCGCCGATGCAATAGTCGGAAATCAGGTACGGGGTAGGTAAACTGGGTAATACCGCTACCGGCACCAACCCCAGGTCGGCTTCTCCACTGGCCAGCTTCTGCGCGCAAACGGAGGGAATATCCAGCTCCAGGTGGATCAGATGATCCATCTTTTTGCGAAAAATCCCATACAGAAATGGCTTGGTATTGAGGTAACTTACTGCCGTTACATTTAATGGCTCCATGGATAGTTAGCGTTCTACGGTATGAAGGTGCCGGGTGTCGTTTGCCAGTTGCAGGTGAAAAGCCCCGTCGCTGAAGTTCAATTGGTAAAGGCCAGTGTTTTCGTGTCCAAACGCATCCATCTGGCTGAGCGGTTTTTCCAGTAATAAACAGATCATGGCGCGAATGGCTCTCCCGTGCGAACAGATCAGCACCCGCTCCTCCCGGCGTTGCCGCAGGTGGGTGACGAAGCGGTGCAGGCGGGCGCCCATTTCCTCGGCACTTTCTCCATCGCCGTGCCGGGCTGCCAGGTTTCCTTTTCGCCACTCCCCTACCACTTTCCGGTATATGGCATGCATTTCCGGCGAACTGGGACTTCCGTCCAATTCGCCCCACGAAATTTCATTGATCTCTTCGAATTGCTCCCAGGGCAATCCGAGTCGCAAAAAGGGTTCTACGGTCTGATGGGTACGTTTAAGCCGGGAAGTGAGCACTACCTCGAACGGGTGATCCTGATAGTGTTCGTAAAATGCCCAGGCTTGTGAGCGCCCAAGGTCATTGAGGTCCGAGTCTATCCCGCTACCTTGTACAATGCCTTTGCGGTTGTATTCCGTTTCGCCATGTCGAATGATATAGATTTGTTTTTCCATAAAAAACTGATACCCTTATAAACGCTACAACCAAATCACTTTCCGACTACTGGCAACGAGAAATATCCCTTAAAAGTTTCCTCTCCTTCAAAAACATGGTCGGAATAGTCCTGCACGATCCCGTACAATGTATCGCGTTCGATCGGCTTCCGGCCCACTTTTTTAATCAAATCGACCAGGTCGCGGGTGCTCATGGCCGGGGTTTGTTCTTCAGAACCGGCCATCGAATAGATCTTGGTCGTATCGTCGATCGTGCCGTCGATATCGTCTACGCCAAAGGAGAGCGACAATTGCGCCACCTGGCGGCTGATCATAGGCCAATAGGCTTTAAGGTGGTCGAAGTTGTCGAGGTAGATCCGGCTGATGGCATAATTGCGCAGGTCTTCCACCACGGTGGTTTCCGGCACATGGGACATTTGGTTGTCTTTATTGCGGAATTTCAACGGAATATAGGTTTGGAAGCCCCCGGTTTTGTCCTGCAATTCCCGCAGCAACTGCATATGGTGCACCCGGTGTTCGTATTTTTCGATATGCCCATATAAGATGGTCGCATTGGAGCGCATGCCCAGTTTGTGCCATTCTTCGTGGATCTGCAGCCACTGTTCGCCCGAGCATTTTCCGCCTGCGATCTGATCGCGGATCTCGGGGTGGAAGATCTCTGCGCCGCCACCCGGCATAGAGTCGAGGCCCGCCTCTTTCATGAGCCGCATGCCCGTGGCATAATCCATCTTCGCTTTTTTGAACATATAGTGGTACTCCACCGGTGTGAGGGCCTTGACATGCAGAGAAGGCCTGTGGGCATGGATCTGGCGAAACAGTTCGCTGTAAAACTCCACGTCGTATTGCGGCAATACCCCTCCGACGATATGAACCTCCGTGACGGGCTGGTCGTCGTAATTCCGGACAATATTCAGGATGTCTTCCAGGGAGTATTCCCACCCCTCTTCCCGCTTCTTGATCAGGCGCGAGTAAGAACAAAAGGTGCAGGTGTACAGACATACATTGGTAGGCTCTATATGAAAGTTCCGGTTGAAATAGGTATTATCTCCATGTTTCTTTTCCCGGATAAAATTCGCCAACACCCCCGTATAGGACAAGGGCGCATATTCATATAAATAGAGGCATTCCGCTTCATTTATGCGTTCCCCTGATTGACTTTCTCCGCAATGGATTTCAGGTTGGGGTCCAATCCCGCATCGTTTAGCAGGACTTCCATCTGTGTGTTATCTTGCATAACAGGTTGTTTTTAGTAAGGCAACTACCAACGCCGAACGCCTTTTACGTTAATAATATCCAGTGATAACAACTTTCGAAACTTTCAGTTCTATTTGAAAGTAAGAAAATCTTCTTCTTTCAGGGTATCTTTACAAAAATTTCTGTAAAAATAGGGCTTTGTCCCGATCTCATGCTATCGATTTTAATTCCGGTATACCAATTTGACGTCCGTCCGCTCGTTCAAGCTTTGCTGGAACAAGCTTCACGGCTACCGGAAGCATGGGAGATTATCTGCCTGGACGATGGTTCTCCGGAGGCCTGGCGGGAAAAAAACAGGGAAATAAGCACCTGGACGGGAGTTCGCTATGAAGAGTTGCCTAAAAACATTGGGCGCGCCCAAATCCGAAACAGGTTGGCCCAGGAAGCGAATTTTCCCTGCCTGCTCTTCATGGATTGCGATGGAATGCCTGTTGGTACCAACTTTCTTTCAGCCTACCTGACTGCCTGCAGACCAGGCCAGGTAGTGGTGGGTACCCGGGCGTACGAAGACACTCCTCCCACGGATCCAACCCGTTTTTTCCACTGGCACTATGGCCGTACCCGCGAGCAACGGCCCGCCGCCGAGCGAAATCGCCTGCCCTACGACGCGTTCTGTACCTTTCATTTTCTCTGCCCCAGGGAACTGTTTCTTGATATCCTGCTCGACGAGTCCCTCCGGCAATACGGGCATGAAGACACCCAATTCGGGTATGAGCTTCGCAAGCGCAACATTCCCGTAGTCCACATCGACACAGCCTTGTTGCACCTGGATGTAGAGCCCACTGATATTTTCCTGAAAAAGACCCGGCAGGGCATTGAAAACCTCGCCTATCTCGCCAAAAAGAATCCGGAGTTGGGTTCCCGCCTCCTCCAGGCCTATTGGAAACTCCGCCCTTTATCCTGGTTGCTCGCCGGCTTGTTCATCCTCGGGAGAAAAGCGATGGAATGGCAGTTTGGCACCAAACACCCAAGCTTGCGCTTGTTCGATTTTTATAAATTGGGGTACCTGAATACTCTGAAAATTTAAAAAAAGCCCCCCCGGGAACTCCAATCCCGGGAGGGCTTACCTTCGAAATGTTGGGTAGATGTCACTTAAAATTGGAAATAGGAAATATGCCCTACTCCGGGGTATGCGCACCGGAGAAAAGCTGGAGTGGATATTTAAGGTGAAGGTACAATAATTTCAAATTTAAAAAATTATTATACAAAAATATTTTATTCTTTTCAGAGCCTTTGAAAACAACGGGAAAAAGAAAAAAAAGTGGCTTTACCCCATAATGAACTTTGAATTTTATGCAGCTTTTTTTAACTTTCCAGACAATAGGGTTAGCCCCTGGCATTGCTTCACTAAAACAACAACACAATGGTAATTACTTTCAATGAACTGAGAGAAATCAAGCATCGCCTCCCTACCGGAAGCGTCAGTCGCATTGCGAAGGAATTGGACCTTTCCGAGCAGACCGTACGGAATTATTTCGGCGGGGATCACTATGACGAAGGCGATGTAGTCGATTTTCACCTCGAACCAGGCCCAAATGGCGGCGCAGTAGATTTGAAAGATACTCGGATATGGGACTTGGCATTGAAAATTTTGGAGGAAACTGAACAATCTTGATAGAAATCCCCTTTGGGATCCCCTCTTCAGTTTGTTTTACCCCATTCCGGGGCTTATTTTAACCATCCCTCCCAAAAACTCCCAGTCCTGGGAACAAACGGGAAGCTCGGCGCTTGCGGAGTTTCCCGTTTTTTTTTGTGCCGGCAGATGTAAGGTGAAAAGATTTTTCACCCTACAAATAATACCCTCCTGTCAACGCGTTGAACGCCTCCGTCCAGATTCCAGGGGTTTCGTCATAAATGGATAGCAACGGTTCCCGAAGTACGGGGCGACTTTCCCGTTCAAATTGAAGCAGGAGCCGTTCCACCGGTTTGCCGGATCTGCCGCATACCTCCCGGATGCGGGTGTGGAACAGGCCAAATGACAAGGCAATTTGTTGAAAGGCCGTGCCTTCTGCCTGGGGAAGGATCACACAAAAACGGCCGGTCGGCGCCAGCAGGTGGGCGACGGTCTTGAGCAGCTCTCCAAACGTAAGGGTTTCCGCATGCCGCACGCGGTTACGTTCGGCCCTGGGCGATTTCAACCCGCCATAGAAGAAAGGCGGATTGCTTACGATCAGGTCATACCGGGTAGTTGCATGCAAGGCATATTCCTGAATGCCCTGCGGGATGACCGATACGCGGTCGCCCCAGGGCGAGGCAGTTGCATTCTCGGCCGCCTGCTCCGCGCTTGGGGCATCCAGTTCTACCGCATGAATGAGGGCCCCGGGCGCTCGTTGTGCCAGCATGAGGGCAATCAGCCCCGTACCGGTTCCAATGTCGAGGATCGTCTTTGCGCCTTCCACCGGTGTCCAGGCGCCCAGTAATACGCCATCGGTACCGACCTTCATCAGGCAACGATCCTGCAAGATGGTAAACTGCTGAAAGCGAAATCGATCCTTAGGCATTGATCAATGGATGAGGATCTTTTTGGAAAACGTTTCTCCATCCGGCAGGTGGCAGGTAAGCCAATATATACCGGGGCTCAGGCCGCTTACCGCGCATTGCCCCGCGTCCATTTCTTTGATAAATTGGCCTTTCCCATCCCAAAGCCGAAAAAAGGCTTCTTCTGAATGAGGCCCGTCCCAGCGAACCCAAAATTCCCCCGAAGCGGGGTTTGGAAACAGGATGAAGCCATCAGATGGATTCCCCAGCTCCGTTGTCGCTACTACCTCTTCCCACCTGGCTTCAAACTCCTGCAAAAATAAATTGGCGATCGTCGCATCGTGGATGATCAGCAGATTCTCATCGTTCTCGTTGGTCGCAGCTGCCGTCCAATTGTAAGAACCGGTAATTACCATGGGGTCTGAATCGGGCAAGTCCGCGTCAATTATGGCGTATTTGTGGTGAAAGAGGCCATAGTCTTTATGTGCCTGCACCGGTACGCCCTGGCTTAGCAAGAAGTTGAAATCGGAACCGGAGATATTGGCGTCCTCGATAATAACCCGCACATCCACCCCATCAAACCAGGCATCTTTGACGGCGGCAGCCAATTCATCCCGGGTCAGGATGAATAAGCCGCACTCGAGATCCGTCTCCGCCGAACCGATGCGGTCGACCAGAAGGGGGACCAGCCTTTGGGAGGGGGTAAAAAAACTCTCCACGACCCGGCCGCCGATCTTGAATACAGAAGGCGTATTTTCCAGTTTTGCCGGCCCATACCGGGAGGTTTGAATATTGGGCATCAAGCCGCTGGATCCCCACATTTCCTCGAACTCTGTCCGGTAAGCCCGTGCCAGCGCCTGGTCTTGTATGATCAACTGGTTGTTAAAATCCGTCTTCCACCCGCTACTGGTCCAGTTCATGGAGCCGGTGATCACATAGGCTTCGTCGGGCAATTCCGCATCGATGACCAGAAATTTATTGTGCATCAGGGCATCTGCATTGCCCGCCATAATCGGAAAGGGCAGCGATCCCGACAGCGCGCTGTTTGTGGACTGATCTTCAAAAATATAGCGAATTTGTACGCCCCTGCTATGCGCTGCCTTCAGGGCGTCGATCCAGTCGGTAATATTGGCATTGTAAACCGCCACATCGATACTTTCTTTGGCGGCATCAATCCGCGCCAGCATGGCGGCCTCCAGTGCCTGATAAGAACTGCCTGCCGGAAATGTGCCCGTAGAGAACAGCGGATCTGTCGATTTATTGAAATAGACCTCGATAAGGCCGGAAGAGGTCGATACTGTGGAAAAAATGCGCACCGGGGAGGGCACCTCTACTCCGTTGAACTGGCAGGATGCCTGCACATAATAAGCGGTGGCAGGGGTCAGATTGTCCAGCGAAAAGGAATGCACCGGCAAAAGGTCGGCACTCGAAACCGTGCTCCCCATAGCCGGGGTAAGGCCATACCGCACCGAACAGGCACAGGGCACATTGGTCTTCCAGAATAATCCCAGGGCATTCGTTTCCATCTCTGCCGGAAAAACCTCCGTGGTAAAATACATACAAGGCGATTCGGGCAGGTCTTCCATTCCTCTGACCAGCATTCGAAAGGTGTTGTATCGGGAAAGAATACCCGTCATTTCAACGGGAGTAGCAGGAATGGGCTTCCCGACCAACGGATGTCCATCCGGGATATAGAGGTTATACCCAATGCCCCCGTAGTGGTTGATGGAATAGAGGTGGTCGCCTTCAAAGAATCCGGCAGCCTGAAAGGAGACGCACTGCAGGCGCACATGCTCGCTCTCCATCTGATCGGAAAAACCGCCCGGGAAAATGATTTTTGCCTCTGGCAACGGGTTGTTGGAGGAAAGAACGTCCAGGGAAAGTATCGGAGAAATCTCCAGCAAGCCCTGATAGGGATCCAACACTCCCGTCACCAGTACTTCATCGCCGGCCTGCACGTTTTCCAACCCCGGCGCCGAGCCCGAGCCGGGATACAAGGCGATAGCGCCGGTCTCATCCTGAATATAGCGGATATCGCCCAACTCCGGCCCATTCAGGGCAATGCCCTTTACCGACACGGTAGTGCCTTGAGATTGAATGCGGGCTATGCCGATCCAGACTTGTCCGGAAAGCGTAAAAGCCAGCCCGGAGAGGAGCCAGCATAGGAGTAGTTTGTGGGGAACCATGTAGTAAAATTAAAAGAAATGCGGGTGCCGGTGGCCATCGGCACCTGCATTTCTTTTAATTATTCTACTATGCGAACGTTATCGAGCTGGAACGTAGTCGTCTGGCTGGTTTTATTGCCGATGTAGCGGAAAGCCACGTGCCCGGTACCGGAAAAGCCGGATAGGTCGATGGGGCCGGAAGCTACCCAGTCATAATTGGCGTTGCCGCTGCCTGCAAGGTTGCAACTCAGGGGCGTCCAGGTAGCAGTGGCTACATTGCCGGAAAAGTCGGTGGAGATCAGCGCAGTCAGGCCATCATGGTTGAAGAAAGCCATCGCGCTCTCAAACGAAAGGGTTTTCGGGTTATCGAGGTTGATCGGTGGGGTGATCAGCCAGGTCTCCATTTCATTGTTGGTATCCTGATACGCGGTTGCCTGGGCATAAAAATTACCGCTAAAGGAAGCCCCTCTCCACAAGCGGGTACCTTTGACGGCTATATTGGTCCATCCGGGCAGGTTAAGATCCTGGTTGGTGGGAACCCCGGTAAAGGATTCGTTGAGCAGCGACTCGCACCGCGCGTTGTCCATCTGCACATCGCGCTCATGGCGGATTAACAGTTGTTTATCGCTCTGATACACACTGTAGATCGCATCGACATACCCGCTGCCGGTTGGGGTTAGCTTGGTAGCAAAATCGGCATATCCGCTACTGCGAAGTATGATAGTCGCATCGCTGGCACATTCCATCAGCGTCAGGTTGACGGATAAAAAATTGACCCCATCGGCATAGGTCACACCTGCGCTTCCAGCGTCAAACTGTACGCCTTCCAAACGCACCAGCCGGTCGATATAACTGGCATTCAACTGATCGATCGTCACCACTACCGGTTCCACGACCTGATTCTTGGCGCCCCGGCAGATGTAGTCGTCGATCAGGGCTGCCTGGATCTCGCCCAGTTGCAACACCCCGTTGTAATTGGACAAGGTCAGCCCCTGGCAATTGACAAATACTTTACGGCCCATAGGGTAATCGTTGTAGAGGTCTGTACCGGCAAAGCGTACTTCAATGCCGGCCGTAGCATCCTGGACGATCAGGGCACGGTAGAAATTGCCGGAGGAATCATCGGCTACGACTACCCCTTCGATGATCAGCGGGTCCTGGATCACCAGGTCGGAACCTGGATACATCGCTTTCAGTTCGGCAATGGTGGTGGTGGAAACCCATTCACAGAGTGCTGTGGCTGGGGGATTGTCAAATTCCAGTTTCACACAGCCTTGCCAGGTGAGGATGGAAAAGGATAAGAAAGAGAGAAGTCCGAAGAAGTAAAATGTCTTTTTCATTGGTATAATTTCCTTGTGGGAGATGAAGAATTTAATGGGATTAGGAGGGATTGAAAGGGATTGGATTTGCATAATCCCTTCTAATCCCTTTCAATCCCATTAATCCCTCTGAAAATCAAAGGCGCAGGCTCAAGTTAATAAAGTAAGTCCTTCCGAAATAATAGAAATACCGGGAGGGGAAGAGGTCGGGGTCTTTCGTTACAAAGTCATAACGAAGCTGCTCGTAGCCACCGGTGACAAAGTCCTGGTTGTTGAGCAAATTGCTCACCCCTACGTTGAGGTAGAGGAACATGTCCTTGATCTTGAATGATTTTCCGCCGAAAAAGTCGACGGTCCAGGCCGGAGCGGCTTTTTCCTGATCCAGAATATTAGTCCAGGAATCCGAACCTTGCTCCACATCGTAGATGGCTTCTTCGGTACGGCGGTTGGGGTTGAAATCGATCCAGACGTTGTCGAAGTAGTTGACATTCAGGTTGGCAAACCAGTATTTCTTTCCACTGTAATTGATGCCGGCGGTGTAGGCATTCTGGGGCGTGCCGGGAATGCGGAAATTCTTTTGGTAGATCACCCGATCGGTGATGGCGATGTCCGGATTATTGTCGTTGACGATGGTAGCGGTGGGACGGGAGGTGTAGATATACTGTCCAAGCGCCGCTACGCCGTTGAGCGTCAGGGCTGAGTTCACTTTAAACTCGACAGCCAACTCGGTACCAATGTGCCGCGAATCGATACCCGAGAGGGTAAAGTTGACGAAGCCCAGGTCGATCAGGTCTTCGGAATTATCGCCTACGATGGTTTCGTCGTTGTAAAAGCTGATGGTGCGGGTTTGGTCCTGAAATTGTGCCCAATACACCGAAGCCCGTGCTTTAACGCGAGGCGAGCGAAGCATATAACCGGCTTCTCCCGACTGGATCTTCTCGCTGACCAGATTGGATGCTGCCTGGTCGCGGGTGCGCGGGGAGATGTAGGAGTTGCGGAAAAAAGGCGCCCGCGTCTGCATGGCGGCATTGGCATACAAGTAGTGGATGTTGCTGATCTTGTAGGTCACTCCGCCTTTCAGGGTATAATTCTGGAATTTTTGCTTTTCAGAGTCGCCGAACGAATTGTCCGGGAAGCGGCCATTGACGACATCGCCGTGACGCCAGAAGGTGGTCGACGACAATTCGCCACCCAGGAAGAAATCGACCTTGGAAGTGGAAAATACGCCCTGGCCCCACACGTTGCCTTTGCGGATATTGGGGTCGTAGTCGTACCCGAATCGATCGCCTTCCTTCAATATACGGTTGGGCGTGTTGAGGTCGTTTTGCTTGGCATCGGGATTATCGGGAAAATCCGTTTCTGCAAACCGGTCGATGTCGAGGTAAAACTCCCCACCCAGCAGGTCGTTGACCACCTTATAGTTATCGCCCTGAAAGATCTGGTAGCCCAGGCCCCCGTTCAGGGTGATGTGATCGGTCAGAAAATGCTGAAAAACGGTGTTGAAATTGTATTTCTTGCTGTCGTACCGGCGCTCTTCGACGATGTATTTGGAGCGCAGACCCGATACCGAATTGCCCTTTATCCCATTTGCGTTTTCGACTGTTTCCTGGCTGTTGTAGTTCACGTTATACATGTAGTCCCAATCCAGCTGACGGGTGGATTCATTGTTGCGGAAAGCCTCTTCCACCAGGAGCTTCTGGTCCGGGTCGATTACATAGCTGGGGAGATACCGGTAATAATCCGGCCGCGGATCGCGGGCATTGTACCAGTCGATCGCCGTACTGCCGTTGCGGCCAAACTGGTAGGAAATCGCGCTGGTCAGGTTTGTTTTTTCGCCCAGTTTCCAGTCATGGCGCAGGATAAACATAGGTTGGTGGATAGTGGCCACCCGGGAATTGCGCTTTTCGCCATTCTGAAAGCCCCAATAAGAGTTGTAGTAGTTGTTACCCGCCAGGTCATACATTTCCTGGATGGAACCGCTGGAACGTCCGCGCTTGATGGGGGCGCCAAAGGCTGTCAGGTTTAGTTGGTGTTTTTTGCCGATCAGTTTGTCGATCGAGGCGAAGTAGGACCAGGCATCATAGAAGGTGCCTTCGACATAGCCCTCTTCCGACCAGCGGCGCGATCCGGACAGCGATACAGCCCAGCCGTTCTTCAGTTGTCCGCTCGACCAGGTCAGCATCAGGCGATTGCGATAGGTGCGGTTGGAAATAGCGTAAGAAGCCCGAAGCTGCTTGCGCTGGGTGGTTGCCCGGGTATCGATGGAGCTTCCCCCTCCTATTCCGCCCATGGTGTATTCCATGGATCCAAGCCCGATGTCGGTCTGGCGGTAGCGCAGCACATCGTTGAGGCCACCCCAGGAACTCCAGTACACCTGTCCGCTTTCCAGGTCGTTCGCTGGCACACCATTGAGCAACACGGAGGTGTTTTCCGCTCCAATGCCCCGGATGCGAAAGCGGGCGGGACCGAAGGTAAAAGAGGTCGCAGCCACAAAGACATCGCGGGAAGCGGTCAACAGGCCCGAAATATCCTGAGTGTTGGCATCGCCTCCATCCAGGTCATCTTCCGAGATAACGACAGTAGGGATCTGGTCTTCTTTAGCCTGCAATTCATTGGCCTGTTGGCCGTTGAGCGAAAGCTGGATCGTGCCCAGGTCCTGTACCTCCATTCCTTTTACTTCATAATCGATTTGCATGAAGTCGTATCCATTCTTCATAAAATGAAAAACGACCCGGCGAACATCCGCAGAGAGTTCCATTTCAAAGGCGCCGTCTTTGTCGGTAGTCACTTCCTCATAGTCGGTGCTGACCAGGATGCCCTCCAGCGGCTTGCCGGTGTTGGGTTCGACGACTTTTCCTTGAAAAAGAATGATTTGAGCGGGGAGAAGAAAGGGAATGGCGAGGAGTAAAAAGAGGGTAAGGATTCGATTCATAAAGACAGCATTAAACGATCGTGTCTAAAAAGATGGCCTAAATTAGGAGTTTTATGGATTTCCGAGCGTCCGGACTCATTTATTTTTGTCAGAAAACTGCGAATACTTACTTTCGTCAAGTCTTTTCACCAAGTCAATTTTCCTATGAGAGCCCTTCCAATCATTTTTCTGTTCCTTGGAGTCACAATTTCCGTTTTTGCACAAGAAAAATCCTACAAAGTAGGCTGCATCGGTTTTTACAATTTTGAAAACCTCTTCGACACGCTCGACACGCCTGATGTATCGGATACGGAATTCACACCAGACGGCCCCAAACGCTACGGGACGGCCATTTACACGGAGAAGCTTTCGCACCTGGCCGAGGTGGTATCCCAGTTGGGCACGGAGCTAACGCCAGATGGCGTGGCCCTGCTCGGAGTCGCGGAGGTTGAAAACCGGAAGGTATTGGAAGATTTTGCCAGTCAGGCACAGGTGAAAGACCGCAACTACCAAATCGTACACTATGACTCACCCGATGGGCGGGGCATCGATGTAGCCTTGCTCTACAACCCCAAATATTTTGAGGTGTTGAGTAGCCGGACCATCCCCATGGGGTCATATGAATCGAACGGCGTGGTGCGCTTTACACGCGACATCCTCTTCGTCAGCGGCCTGTTCGACGGGGAGCTGATCCATATCCTTGTCAACCACTGGCCTTCCCGTTCGGGTGGGGAGAAGACCACGCAGCATTTGCGGGAGATGGCGGCTTTGCTCTGCAAAAATGTGGTGGATTCGCTCTGCACCGCCGACCCCAACGCCAAAGTGTTGATCATGGGCGACTTAAACGACGACCCGATCAGCCCGAGTGTTAAGAATGTCCTCCGGGCCAAGCGCAATGCCGATGAGGTGCGCGCCGGGGGCCTGTTCAACCCCATGTGGGACCTCTACGCCAAAGGCAACGGCACCCTCGCCTACAACGATGCCTGGAACCTCTTCGACCAGATCATGGTGTCGTATGGATTAGTGAACAAGGATACCGGCGGGTACAATTTCTACCAGGCCCGTGTCTTCAACAAGCCCTTCCTGGTGCAGAAATCGGGCAACTTTAAAGGCTACCCGTTCCGCACTTTCGCCGGGGATACCTACCTGGGCGGGTATAGTGATCACTTTCCGGTGTATGTGTTTTTGTTGAGGGAGGTGACTGGTGACTAGTGACTAGTGACTGGTGACTGGTGACTAGTGACTGGTGACTGGTGACTAGTGACTGGTGACTAGTGACTGGTGGGTGACTGGGTGGTCAGTTTTTCACCACCAACGTCCCCGCAATCATATCATGCAAAGCCTGCTTTTTTTCCGTAAATCCGGCCATAATATAGCCGATGGCGAGGAACGCAGAAGAAAGGATCTTCCCTCAATGCCGTCCGGTGGCGCGGGCAAAGGTGAGGCGCTCGCCGTGCTGGTCGGTGACCTTCAGGCCCATCACGCTCTTGCCGATAGTGGCCTGCTTCCAGGAACTTTCCTGAACTGCAAAATACAGCCAGATCAACAAGGTAGTGGCAAAGGACGGTAGTGCGCCTATATCAAAAGGCCCGCCGTCCACCCGGGTCATAAAAATGCCGAGGGGAATACCTACGATGAGCATGTCGAGCAAAAAAGCAATGGCACGCTGGAAAAACGGGGCGTATTCAGGTTCGCCGGAGGGGAGGTAGTCGTCGAGGAGATGGTCCATAATAAAGATATTTAAGAAAGGCGCAAAAGCGCCTTTCTTAATCGATTACTTAATGATTCTAAAATTAAACGGATAGGCATACATCGAGCCTTCATTGGCTTTGATGGCTGCCAGGATGCTGAATACCAGGCAGGCCAGGCCGAGCATGATGAGCAAGGGTATCCCGATGATGAGCATGGAGAGGATAATGCCGCCAAAGGCAAGGATCGTCACCGTAAGTTGCCAGTTGAGGGCTTCCTTGGCGTGGGCATCTACAAAATCAGACTTGTCGCGCTGGGTGAGCCAGATGACAAGGGGAACAATGATATTCCCAAGCGGGAAGACAAAACCGGCGATCATGCCGAGGTGTGCAAAGGTGGCAAACATCCGTTCGTCGCGTTCACTTAATTGTTGGGGGTTATCCAGGGGCTGATTTTCCATGATAAATTTTCATTTTTATGTTGAATGTTGACGCTGCCAAGCGCGAACATTCAAATCTTTATATTTTTCTTTAACTTTCCAAAAGTGCTCTACCAAAAGTGGACAACTTCTCGATCAACGGGGAGGGTTTGCCGATAAATTCTATTTCCCGCCTTCCAACCAGCTTCCTCCGTTTTCGCCGATCCCCTTCATGTAGAGTTTAAACTTGTAGGTTTCCGATTTCCCCTGAAGGGGCACGCAAGGCCCATCCGCATTCAGGGGCGAATACCCGTTTTTGGAAATCCGCAATTGGTAGCAGATCCCTTCCTCCAGCGGGATCTCAAACCGGCCGCTAAAATTGGTGGTGTAATTGGCCACCACCTTTCCTGTTTCTTTGTCGACCAAATGGATCTGTACTTCCTCCAAAGGGAGTCCGCTGGTATGCTGAAATACGATCCCTTCCAACGTATACACCGGTTGGGCTTTCAAGGAAATGGTAAGGTGCAGGGGTTCTCCGGCAGGCAGATTATAGGTACAGCGGCGGGTCATGGCAGGAAGATAGCCGGGGATCCGGGCATCCAGCTCACAACAGGCATTGTGCGGGATCTCCCAGTTTGCCTGCCCGTCCAGCACCTGAAGACTATCCGGGCGGCAACCGGAAGAGAGGAAGCCTCCTCCCAGGAAAACACCGGAATCGGCATCCACGATCTCCAGATGAATGGGATGGGCAATGCGCCGGAAGACATAGAGGTCGTCTTTGCCTGCACCCCCGGGGCGGTCGCTCGAAAAATAGCCACAGTGGTCTACTTCTTCCCAGATAAAGCCGAAGTCGTCGGCAGGGGAATTCAGGGGAAAGCCCGGATTAAAAGGAGGGGCCGTATTTCCTTCGGTAGAAAGACGGGTAGAAAAAATATCCAATCCACCCAATCCACCCCATCCGTCGGAGGAGAAATAGAGGGCGCCATCGGGGGCAAAATAGGGAAAGACCTCATTCCCTGGAGTATTAATTGCAGGGCCCAGGTTGATGGACGGCCCCCATACGCCCTGGTTTTCTTCGACGTAATAGAGATCGAGTCCTCCATATCCTCCCGGTATGTCGGAAGCAAAGAAAAGGCGTCGCCCGTCGGCCGACAGGCAGGGGTGCATCACGGAATATTCTTCGCTATTGATGGAAAGAGGCAAGGGTTCGGTCCAGCCCCGGTGTCCCGGCAATTTGCGGGCATACATGATCCGGAGCCGAAGCAGTCCGGAATCGTCGCGGTGCTTACCAGAGCCGGGGGCGTTGCTGGTGAAATAGATCACTTCCCCGTCGGAGGAGAAATGGGCGGAGGCCTCGTGATAGCGGGAACTCATGGCGGTATTGAACAGCGCTGGGGGGCCATAGGAATAAGAAGCGCACAAGGATGGATCCAGGGTTTTGCGCACCACTTTAAAGATATCGAGAAACCCCTCCCCTGTCCAGGCATCCTGGTAATTGGACAAGCCTTCTGTAGGGCGGTCGGCGCAAAAAACCAGGTTATTTTCGTAGAAAACGGGACAAAACTCCCGGTATTCGGAGTTGAGCGGCAAGGGTTGCACTTCCCACCATCCCATTCCCCGCTCCTGCAAATCGCGGATATGGCGGCATGCTTCCACCTGCGCCTTTGCCAACTGGTCGTTGGGTACCCGTCCCAGGTACTGCGTGTAGTACGTTGCCGCTTCCTCATAATGCGCGTTGCGCTGTAAGGTGCGCGCATAGCTCAACATAAATTGGGGCCGGACCTCCGACCAGTCAGCTACTTTTTGAAACCAGGTCTCCGCCTCCTCAAACCTACCGGTACGGCGGTAACATTCGCCCAACAGAGCCGCACCAGGGGGAGTGGGCTTTTTTCCCAATCCATTCTCCAGCTGCAAAATAGCTGCCTGAAAATCCAGGGCGTCCATCTTCTTTTCCGCCTTTCGGAGCAGTCCTGCCTGCGCGGGCAACAGGATGGTGGCAGAAAGGAAAAGTAGCGTTAGTAGGAGGTGCTTGATCATTGATCCGTTATGTTTGGGATTACCAGAAGAACCGGGGTGTGGCGACCCGACGCGCCCGGACGTGCCATTCATACCCCATCGTCCATTCCAACGACCCAAAAGCAGGCTGGGCGAGCCTGGAAAAGGGGATATCAAAAGAAAGACCGAACCGCAGCCCATTTTCCAATTGAAAAACGGCAAAGAGGCCTCCGGATTGCCCCAGGCCCATGCCAGGCTTCCAGAAGGGAATACCGGTCTGATAAGACATGCCTGCCAAAAACAAGTCCCTGTAAAAAAAAGAGCCATATAGATCCCAGGAGGCCGGACCGGAAGCCGTTTCTTTCGCCCATACCGAACTGAACAGGGTGGCCGCCAGGAAACGCCAGTCGGCATTGACTTCCCACTCGGCGCCGGCCATGGCATAGAGGTGGCGCAGGCGGCGGGTGAACAACGCGTTGGCGCTTTCATAAAAAAGGGCTTGTTCCAACAGGGAAGGACAGGAGAGTCCAGCATACCAGTGTGTTCCCTGGGCCATCACCCCTACCCCGATCATGGGGCTCCACCAGGACGAAGGCTCCATTGGAAAGGCGTCGTCCACGGGGTTTTCCAGGTCGAGTTGGCTCCAGTCGACGCGGTAATTTTCCATACCGGCCTGCACCCCGGCGCTGATCCGTATGTTTTCGAGATGGATCCGGTAGGTATAGATCGCCTGAACTTGGGTGTATTTGGACGGGCCTGTCCGGTCTGACTGCCCCATTAGGCCGAGCGCCAACCGCTTATTGCGCAACGAGCTGTGTACGTTAAAAAAAGCGCTGCGAGGTCCCCCTTCCAGGCCCATCCATTGGGAGCGAAGCGACAAGCCGCTCTGCAGGTAGCCTTTTGCGCCCGCATAAGCCGGGTTGTAGGCGATTTGTTGAAAAAGGTAGTGCGTAAATTGCGACCGCTGCTGAGCCTGCCCCCATGGAATGAAAGCCAAAAAACAGCTTAAAAAAAATCCTATGGAAGCAATCTTCCTCATATATATATGTCGAGGATAAACAACACCCCGAAAATCAAACTAGCAAATCCATTTGTCGTAAAAAAAGCGCGATTGACCCGGCTCAAATTGGTAGGCGACACAATGGTGTGCTGGTAGACCAACATGGCCAGGAAAATGGTGGTAGCCGTCCAATAGATCCAGCCAAAGTCCGGAAGCGATTGGGAGATCATCCAGACGGCAGCCAACATGAATGCCGCGCAGATAATATGCAGTACGATCGACAGGTTGAGCGCTCCCCGCCGGCCCAATGCCACGGGGATGGAAAACAGGCGTTGCGATTTGTCGAACTCTTCATCCTGAAGGGCATAAATAATATCAAAACCCGACACCCAAAACAACACCGCCCCGCTAAACAGCAGGGGAATAAGATTAAACACCCCCGTGACAGCCAGGTAGGCCCCGATAGGCGCCAGGGAAAGCCCCAGCCCCAATACCAGATGGCACAAAGGCGTAAAACGCTTCGTGTAGCTATACCCGAGCACAACTGCCAGCGCTACGGGCGACAGGTAAAAGCAGATGGGGTTGATAAACCAGGCAGCCAGGATAAACAGGGCAGCGGAGCCCAGCACAAAGAACAACGCAGCTTGCGGGGAGATGGCCCCCGAAGGAATTTCTCTTCCCGCTGTTCGCGGATTATTACGATCGATACCACGGTCGGCATAGCGGTTGAACGCCATGGCGGCGCTGCGGGCAAACACCATACAGAGGAGCACCAGGATCAATTCCCGAAAAGGAAACCCAGGCTGCGAGCGGTGTTGCAGTCCCAGGAAAAAACCTACCATTGCAAAAGGCAGTGCAAAGATGGTATGTGCAAATGTGACGAGGGAAAAATATTTCTTCATGCTTGGTGGCTGTCTACGCACAAAGGTAGGGGTTTGTATGAAAACAAAAAGGTGCAACGGGAACCCGCTGCACCTTTTTTGCAGAAATCTGGCTTATTATTACTGAGCCGGAGTTCCCGTAGCCGCTCCCTGCGGGGCATTCACCGTACCTTTCAGGTAGAGGAAAGACTGCTGGGGGTTGGTATTGGCTGTGATGGTCACCTTCTTGTTCTGGGCGCCACTCTTGCCTTTGGAATCAAATTGAACCGAGATCACCGCTTCCTTACCCGGAGCAATAGGCTCTTTGGGCCAGGAAGGAACCGTACAACCACAGCTGCCTTTGGCAGAGTTGATGATCAGCGGCTCATTACCCGTGTTCTTGAATTTGTATTCGTGGGTCACCAAATCGCCCTGGTCAATGGTACCAAAGTCAAACTCCGTTTCCGAATATTGAACGGAAGTAGTCGGACCCGTAGGTACGGTAGCCGTTTCCTGTCCAGCAGCCGCATTTTCTGCCAATGCATCCGAAGTGGGCTGAAGCCCGGGTTGCGTAGCATCAGTAGCGGTTACACTCTGAGCAGCTGCATCGCGTACATCGCTGTCGTTTTTGCAGCTCATCATAAAGCCGACAATCGCCAGCGCCAACAAGCCAAATTTGAATCGATTCATCATGTTTCTTAAAATTTTTGCAAAGTGTTCTTGATCAATAATTCATAAATCCCCTGTTTTGTTCAGGGAATGTTTGATTTTCGCACCACAAAATTAGTGATTCCCTTCATACCCCCTGTTAACCGCTTTTCAATTTTTGTTAATGAGATGTTAAATTGGTGGAGAATGGAGAGTGAAGGCGTAGAAGCGCCATACCTGGCGCCTACTCTGAAAAAAAGCGATTAAATGCCTCCGCTGACAGCGCATTGAGACATCCTTCGGCTGTCAGGCCTCCTTTTCGGGCGGCGCAGAGACCGAAGTGCATGTCTAGCATACCGCTTTTGCTGTGTGCATCGGGGTTGATGGCGATCAGGACGTCTTTTTCGCGGGCGTAGGGTATCCAGGTCCAGTCGAGATCGAGGCGGTAGGGATTGGCGTTGAGTTCGATAGCGACGCCGTTGGCGGCACAGGCGTCGATCACTTTTTTGTGGTCGATGGGATAGCCGGTGCGGCTGAGCAGGAGGCGGCCGGTGGGGTGCCCCAGGATGCGGGTATGCGGATCTTCGATGGCTGTGATCAGGCGTTGGGTGGCCTTTTCTTCGTCCATGCGGAGATTGGAGTGGATGGAGGCGATGATAAAGTCAAAGCCATCGAGGATATCGGATTCGTAATCCAGGCGGCCATCGTTCAGGATATCGCTTTCAATGCCTTTAAAGATGCGAAAGGGCGCCAATTCGGCATTCAGGGCGTCGATCTCCTCCCATTGCGCGCGCACCCGGTCGGGTTTGAGGCCATTGGCATAAAAGGCTGACTGGGAGTGATCGGTAATGCCGAGGTATTGATAGCCAAGGGACCTGGCGTGGATCGCCATTTCCCGAAGGGAGTGCATCCCGTCGCTATAGGTGGAGTGGGCATGAACGAGGCCTTTCAGATCGGTCGCTTCGACCAGCTGCGGCATTGCTCCTTTTCGGGCCCAATCAATGGCATGCGGGATATCGCGCAGTTCGGGTTCGACAAAAGGCAGTCCGGCGGCGGCGAAGAGGGCCTGTTCGGTGGGCTGATCCGGGTTGGAGGCAGCCAATTGATCCCAAAAATCACTGCCGTCTGTGGTTTTCACCCAGGCCGTTCCAAAGTTGTTGGCCGGAGCGAAGTGGATATGCACCGGAAAGGAGGTCTCCAGAAAAGAGGCGTCCGCCTCCTCCCCTTCTACCAGGAATTCGATCCGATCCACCACATTATTTTTTCGTCTGATGGCGCCAGTCAGTTCGATCTGCCGGCCGGGCAGTTGGTTTCGAAGGGTTTCGAGCAGCTTACCTGCCTCCGTCCAGGCGGCGGCATAGTGATACAAATGCCGTGTATGTTGAAAAAATTCGAGTTTCTGCCTGAGGTCCTCCTGGGTTTTGAGGCCGAAGCCTTTGAGATCCAGCAAGCGGTTCTCGTTGACGGCGTACAGCAATTCGCCGATGGATTCGATGTCAAGTTCCTTCCAGAGCAGGCGGATCTTTTTGGGCCCCAGTCCAGGTACCTGTAGGATTTCCTGAAGTCCTTCAGGCGTTTGGGCTTTGTAGCGTTCGAGGGTTTGCATTTTTCCCGTCTCCACCAATTCCCGGATCTTGCCGCTGATGGCGTTGCCCACGCCTTTCAGTGCGGAGAGTTCGGCTTCCGAAAGTTCGGAAAGCGGCTGGTCCATTTTTCGGAGGTTCAGGTAAGCGTTTTGGTAGGAACGGATCTTGAAGGGATTTTCCCCGTGTAGTTCCATCAGTTCTCCGAGTAGTTGAAAGGATTTGGCAATTTCTTTATTGGTCGTCATGCGGGTGAAATTTGGGAATCTAAAATTAATAATTCGATCCGGGGCCCAAAGTTCCTGCAAAATTCTAAATTTAGTGTATTATCAAAAATTAAAAAGAAAGACCATGTTTCAGAACCTCTCTATGCTGGACGGCCTTATTGTGCTGGCCTATTTTGCGGTGGTGTTTTTGCTCGCCTGGTACGTGACTGTTCAGGAGCGCCGTGCGAAGAAGGGCGACTACGGGTCATCCGATTATTTTCTGGGCGGAAAAAACGTCGGCTGGTTTGTCATTGGGGCTTCTTTGTTTGCTTCCAACATCGGTTCCGAGCACCTGGTAGGATTGGCGGGATCTGGCGCCAAAGGCGAATTCGTTGCCGGGCAATTCGAAATTATTGCAGCCCTTATTCTGATCTTGCTGGGATGGGTATTCGTGCCATTTTATTTGAAAAGCGGGGTGTTTACCATGCCGGAGTTTCTGGAGCGCCGATACTCTTCCAGTGCCCGCAACTACCTTTCCATCGTGTCCATTATCGCTTATATTTTGACCAAGATATCCCTGACCATCTTTGCCGGCGCGCTGGTATTTGAGGTAATGGGTGTTTCATTCTGGACCGGTGCGATCATCGTAGTGCTCGCCACCGGAGTTTATACGGTGTTGGGGGGGTTGCGAGCCGTGATCTATACAGACATGATCCAGATGTTCGTATTCCTCGCCGGCGCCATTGCCATCCTCATTTTCGGTCTGCAGGCACTAGGTGGATGGGACGGCATGCTGGCAACCCTGAATACCGCGGCAGAAGCCAACCCCAAATCTCGAGGCCAAACACTTTTTCAGCCTTTGGCGACCGGGGAGCGACGTCAATTATCCGTGGACCGGCATTGTTTTTGGCGCCCCGATCCTGGGCGTCTGGTATTGGTGCACCGACCAATTTATCGTGCAGCGGGTATTGTCTGCCAAGGATATCTCCAATGCGCGCAAGGGGACGATTTTCGCCGGCTTTCTGAAACTTACCCCTTTGTTTATTTTTATCATTCCGGGTATCATCGCATTTGCTTTGACGCAGAAAGGGCTCATCCATCTCAACAGACCAGACGAAGCGCTTCCGGCTATGGTTACGCAATTCCTGCCAAAAGGGATCAAAGGCCTGGTTTTGGCTGGATTGCTGGCGGCCTTGATGAGTTCTCTGTCCTCTGTGTTCAACTCCTGCTCTACCCTATTCACGATCGACTTTTATAAGAAGTGGAAGCCGCTGGCCACGGAAAAACAGCTGGTATTCGTAGGCCAGGTAGCTACAGGCATCCTGGTGCTCCTGAGCCTTGCCTGGATACCTGTACTGCGGTCTATGCTTAGTTCGGGAGAGAATAGTTTCTACAAAGTACTCCAGAGTATCCAGGCCTATATTTCGCCGCCTATTGCCGCGGCGTTCCTCCTCGGCCTGTTCATTCCCCGCCTGAATGCCCGCGGAGCCATCTGGGCGCTCTGGACGGGTTTTATCCTGGGCATGAGCCGGCTGGCATTGGAAGTGCTCAGCTCGGATGGTACAATCACGCTCGCGGATGGGAGTTTCCTGCACAGAATGGCCACCATGAATTTCCTGCATTTCGCCGTTTTCCTGTTCCTCTTGTCTTCCATCGTTATGATTCTGGTCAGCCTCACCAGCCCGGCGCCTACTGCCGAAAAGCTGGTAAATGTAACCTACAAACGCCCTGAACCGGGAGAAGCAAATTTTTCTACCAGCAATCCCGATATGTGGCTTACGCTGCTGCTGATTGCTTCGGTTATTGGGATGTGGCTGATCTTTTAAAATAAGTAATGTGACAAAATAAGTTTATAAAACCTGGTAGCGCGGGCTCTGCCTGCGCTACCAGGTTTTATAAACTTATTTAAGTTACACTGTACTTAATAAAAAAGCCCCTCTCCGCCGAAACGGAGAGGGGCATATCCCAAAAACCGATTTAAGTCTTGGAGGGGCGAAAGACTTTTCGCCCTTACCGATTATTCGATGATAATCATCTTCTTCGTCGCGCTGTGCGTCGGCGTATCCAATTGATAGTAGAGGACACCAGTAGTGGCGGAAAATCTTTCGCCGCTACCAAGGCGTACTTCGTTGTAGCCTTTTGCATACTCACCAGCTACCGTAGCCAGTACTTTTCCGGATACATCCATCACCGTCAGCGTAGCGGTGCTTGCTTCCGGAAGCGTAAAGCCGATTACCGTTTCACCCTTGAACGGGTTCGGTACGTTCTGGTACAGCGCAAAACCAGCTGCCTCTGTGCCGTTGAACATCAGGTTGACATTGAGCAGTTCGCTGTTGCCGTTATAGGCTTCAGCTGCGGTGTAAGTCGAGCTTACGCCGAACACTTCGCTCAATGCCACATCTGCATTGGCTTTCACTACCAGGCTGAACAGTACTTCGCCTTGTGCCAGGGCACGAGCCTCGGATACGTTCCAGCTGGTCGTCAGCACGCCTTCTTCCAGCAGCATACCGAAGTTCTCTTCACCGGCCACACCAGCCACGAGGTTTTGGATCTCGATCGCCTGGGTGTTGTAGTTCAGGGTGAACTGGTAGCCCAACAGGTCGATGGCTTGTGCCGTGAAGTCAACCGTGTAGGTCTTGCCAGCCTTCAGTTGCTGATCTTGTACGTCAATATTCATCGAGCCGTTGAACGTGCGGTCTTCTACGTCGCCGTTGAGGCTGGTGGCGGCAGAGCCGTTCACATCACCCACTTTTACCGCTACGAAGTCCGCGTTCAGGTCGTTCGAGCTCAGGTTGTTGTAGTTGATCACTTCCGGGAACGTGGCTGCGAACGGATTCGCAGGGTTCGGGAACACATAGTCCTTGTCGACAAAGCGCCAGGACGTGTTGTTCGGGAAGCCCGATTCGATCTGCAGGATCACCTTGCGGATGTGTACCATATCGAGCGTAGTTACGCTGTTTGATTTGTTGGCATCTGCAGCGATCATCTTGTACGGAGAACCCAGCGGCTGGATGCCCAGGATGTGGCGGCTGATCAGCACGAGGTCATAGGTAGTTACCCCATTGTTCGGGTTTTCATCGAGTGCCGGAGCTACGGTGTAGTCACCACCCGTAGCAAGACCATCGAAGGTGAAGGTACCGGCCTGATCCGTGAATTCGCTGAACATACCACCGTTCACCTCTACATTCACGCCTTCTACGCCAGCCTGGCCTTCCGTAGCAACCGCACCGGCCAGGATCGGACCATTTGCGGAGTTACATAAGTTGAGGTTGTCTTGCAAGACGAGGAATGTTTCACAGTAATCCTGATTGCCATAGATATCCGTTACCCAGATCTGTACGGGGTTCTGACCGAGGTCATCACAAGTAAAGATCCGGCAAACATCGTTGATATCAGGTGAGTAGCTGAAGTGTGCGATCGGACCGCAGTTGTCGAAGGAACCTTCGTCGAATGCGATAGCACAAACCTCAACTTGCAGTGGTCCAGGAGGATCGATTTCCACAACGAGCCCATTGTCGCACAACGGAGTCGGCTTCTTGCAGTCTTCCACGACAATCGTGATCGTCTCATAACCCGTGTTGCCACAGTTGTCCGTTACGGCATACGTTACTTCATATTCGCCAACTTCTACATTCGGTATGACTACATCACCCGTGATGTTGTTGAAGGTTCCGAAGTCGCCCGTGATAGTCACCTCATTTGCCAGGGAGCAATCGTCGGTGATATCCGGATAAGGCAGCGTAATGTCTGTGTTGCAATCCGTATCGGTGATACAGCCGTCGATAGCCGGGATCGTGAAGACAGGCGCCTCGTTGTCGATTACTTTGATCACCTGCTTGTAGCTGATGAAACCATCTGGAGTACCCGGATTGCCGGTCGAGTTCCAACCATCGCGGAAGGTGCGGCAATCTTTGTCGCCGTCGCCATCCCAATCCATATTCAGGTTGCACTCTGCATGTCCAGCTTCCAGGTATGCATCGTAGCCAAAGTCGTCATAGATACACCAGTTGATCACGTTCCAGGTACGTACGATCTTGTAGCACGCATCCGGTACGACCGTGAATATGACATCTTCATGCGATACGCCGACTACATCACACTCGTCGTGGAAGATCTTCGGTTCGCCCGTATCCGGCAACTGGCCGTTGGTGCACTGCCCCGTGAAATCAGCCGGGAATTCAACGACCCAGTCAGATTTGTGGGTGACCGTGATGGTCTGTGTGCAGGAAACCTGACCGTTGGCGTCGCTGGCCGTCCACTTGCGTGTGATCGAACCTTCAGTACAGTTGTTCAGGTTCACCGTTACGGTGTATACTTCGTCGTAGTCGCAGTTGTCGTAGAATTGCGGGAAGCCGAAGCCGGCCAGTACGCTGTAATCGCCCTGGCTCACGCCGGAAGCGTAGTTATCCAAATAGGTATCGCAATTGATCGTCTGGTTGGCCGGGCAGAACAGGGTCACAGGCGGGATCTTGTCGGTTACGCCTACGGTCACCATACAGGTGTTGAAGGAACCTTCGAAGATCGGGTTGCCCGGGAACAGGAACACCGAACCATCGGGCAGCGTAGCGCCCGGTACCGTTGTCGGATCGAAATCCAGTACGAGTACGATCACCATATTGTCACCGATCTCGTCGCAGCAGAATTCCAGCGTCTTGTAGTACTGGTAGAAGTACGGCGGGGTGAGGAACGGATTCATCTTGGCAGCGTAGAAGAATACATCGCCGCAGTTGTCGTACGAACCATCGTCCAGGTCTTTAGCTGGCAGGATGCTGCAGCCTTGACCTGAGCCACCGTTGTTCGTCAGGGCTAGTTCTGTGATCTCGTCACAGATCGGCACCGGCGGTACTTTGTCGATTACGGTGATGTTGTAGATGCATTCGCTCTGGTTGCCACAACCATCCAAAAACAGGTGGCGAACGGTGTATTGTGCGTTGTTGGTCGGCGGGTTATCCGCGATCAGTTCAATATTGGTGAAGGTACCCCCGTTGCCGTTGATCGTCTGGAGCAGGGTGCCTGCGCCAAGCGTCCACAGTTCAGTCTTGTACCCTGCCGGGTTCAGGCCGGAGCAATCGTCGCCCAAAACATTCAGCGCCGGGATCACTACGTTACCCGTGCAGACCGCGTGCGGGCCACCCTGGCTGTAGTAGCCCTGGTAAACGTTGATCGTCAGCGGGCCAGCCGGACAGTCTACACTCGGACCAGTTTGGTCTACCACTTTGATAAATTGATCATAGGCCAATTGTTCAACCGTGCACCAGTCGATGACCAACCACTTGCGCACCACCTTGAAGGTACCTTCGCAGATAGGGATCACTATATCCTCATACGAAGCGGTCATTTCGCAGATATCCTCATTCACAAACGGGTTGCCGGTGATGGTGATTCCACCGGTTTCACTTGGATCTGGATAGCCGTTGCCATTGGTATCCCAACCGTTGCCGGAGCAATCCAATGCCGGATTGTTGATCCCGTCATAAGAAGGCGGTAATTCGATGTCGGCTAAAGTCGGGCGTTCGCGTGTGATCGTTTGTGTGCAGCTAGCCTGGTTGCCGCTCGGGTCGGTAGCAGTCCATACCCGAATGATCGTCTGGCTCGGGCCGTCGCAAGTACCATTCTGGATGGTTTCGACAAAGCTCAGATCGACCACTTCACAGTTGTCGGTCGGTTCGATCAGGTCGGCCTCAAACAGGCTCGAGTAGGTGATATAACCGTTCCATACCCGAGGCGTGAACGCAGCGCCCCAGGGCGTGTTTGCGGTCGAACCAAGGGTTATTGTAAGGTTGCCATCGGTGAAACTTTGGTTGGCGCCGGTACCGTTGGTATAGCTTTGTGCAGCCGACAGGGCGTGCAGTGCCACACCCCAGGTGCCTGCAGGAATAACGAAGTTGGTCGGCGCCGCGGTGATTACCGGGCCCCCGATAACCGCACCTGCAAATGGACCGGTCGTCGCATCAGCCTGAGCCACCAGGGTCCAGCCAGTGGCGCTTCCGGTGTTACCTACATAGGTGCCGGGGCGGAGGTAAACGTCTACCATGGTTGCACCGGAGACGTTCACGCCAAGTTCGGTTACCGTCACGTCGCCACCGGTCATGTTATTCACATCAAACCAGACCATACCGCCTGAAGCGTTCCCGTTGTTGGGGGCGTTGACCGTGGCCAGGGTTGCAGGAGGCGAACCAATGGATATTTGCGGATGCGGATGATCCGGGAAATCCTGGGTACAGGAAATTTGAAAATCAAGGCACTCGATAATCGGCGGCAATTTGTCTTCAACCGTCAGCGAGCCCCAGCACTTATTACCTGTATTGGGATCTGTGACGCGTACCGTTTTGGTCAGCCCTACATCCGAGCAGCAAACCTGGTTGCCGATGGGGAAGCCGAACTGGTTCAGTATTTCAACCAGGTAGTTGTCATAACAGCCATAAGGGCCGCCTTCCAATACCATGTCAGCAAGTACTTCCACGCAGCCCGTCTCATCGAGGCTGATCTGTACGTTGTCGTTGCAAGCCAGCGTGGCAGTCGGGTTCGGATATTCCAGCACCGTGACGTTGAAGGTACAGGTGGATACCCCACCCAGTCCGTCCGGCACCTCGAATGTATTGGGCGTCGTCCCGATAGGAAACTCGGACCCACTGGGCAGACCGGCAGTCTGCTCCGGCTCCAATGGGGTACTGCTAAATGCCTGCAGGTTGGAAATGGTCAGGTTGCCAGGGCCTGCAAAGCAATCAAGTGAAAGCACCTGGAAGGAGAATATATCGCCTGCATTTAAATTCAAGTTCACCGAACCTGAACCGGCCTGAACAAAGGTATTTAACAAGGTGGTGGTCACCCCATTGACAATGTACCCGGGTTGGTCATAAAAGGCCGCATCTACGGTCGTGTAAGACCAATTGAAAGAGAAGGCCCCCGAACTCGGGATCGTTATGGTGAGTCTGGTATAGACGTTTGCAAGTCCACAACCATCCGGACCTACCAGGGTCACGCTGTTGGGTAAGCTGCTGGTATTGACGGAACCACCTGATCCTGTAAGGGAAGATGTCCAGTTGGAAATGTCGTATGAACCTACGAAACCAACTACCAGTTGATCATTAAAACAGAACCCTTGCGTGGTCACGTCGTAATTGACGAAAGCGCTGCAAAGTCCTGGATCCAGGTTGATCACATAATCTGAAGGACAGATCACCTGACAGGGACAATCCGGGGCTACGAGCAACGCCGGGATCGAAATGGCGCTGCCTGCATCTCCGGAAAATGCAGCGGAGATATTAACCGGCCCACCCGAAGAAGGTAGTGTGAGGGAAACGGTTTGAGGGCTTCCCGTTGGTGTAAAGGTTTGCCCATTGATCACCAAGTTCCCTGATGGATTCAAATAGCTGACGATAAGATTTACCGTAAACTCACACAAGACAGGGTCAGAGGCAGTTACCCCACCCACTGCAATATTCGTGATCGAAGGCAATTGAGTTGCCGTCAAGGTGAATGGGCCGCCAGTGGTGCCGCTGTAATTATGAACCAAGGCCAGGTAATTGGTAGTAGCGCCCACCGTTGTCACGGAAACCTGGGATTGGAGTCCGCAAAAGTCGTCGTTTCCGGTGACACAGGCTAATGCCCCGCAACCTCCTGTGAAGACGGAAAGTTTGGTGTCGAACGTAGTACCTGTACAGGTATTCAAAATGACCCGGTTGGAACCATTGCCCACATAATTGCTGAAACTGTACCACACACCTGGGGCACTATTGGTTGTCACACAAGTTATTGCATCCGGACCAGTAGCATTTACGGTGGTACCAGGAGTAGCGGAAGGAATCGTGATCGCCTCGGCGTTGGCACACAAGTCATTGGCCGGAGGAGGCGGAGGCGCTCCACAAGACATACATTGGACCGTGGTGGTGCGGCAAGTAAAATCCGTTCCACAACTTGCATCCGTATTGACGTGCAGGTAGACCGGGCCTGTAGCCGTAACAGTCACGGTTATGGGGCTAAATCCGAAACCTAGCACAGCTCCGGAAGGAGTGCCTTGATGTACGGTGAGGAACGAGTTATTCGAGCCCGTAAACTGATAGCTCGCTCCGGCCTGCGCATTATTGATCGTAGCATACTCACCTCCAAAATTGCAGGTAGTAATCGTTACCAGGATGGGATCAGTCGGCGCATTGGCCGTTCCGTAAGCAGAGGTGTTCGTGCATTGACCCCACAGTGTAGTGAGCCCTGAAATGCTGAAGAGAACTAACACCACCAAGCCACTCCTCATCCAGAAGGTGGAAGGGTAATTTATTTTTTTCATGAGAATTCATTTTTTTAGTAGCAAGGGAAATTCCTCAATTAGTCAATAGGTTGAACAAGGTGGATTGAACGCTCCGAAGGAAGTTCAAGTCGTTTTGATCAGCCATATTTAATGCATTGGAAAAAATGGCCAGGTTTTCTTCATAAGCGACTGCGACCTGGGCGCCCCCGGTAACATCGCTCAATATTCCTTTGTAGCACAATATTTCCAGTCCTTTGCGCTTGTGCGCTTTCGTTCCTTCTACCAATAAACTGAGCTGGGTGTACAATGCCGGCAATTCTACCTGGAGCGCCTCTGAGGCAACAGGGGCGGACTTAAATATCTTGCCCCCATATGGAGAGGCTGCTACAGCAGCATCTGTTTGAGCTGCAGCCTGCCCTATCCCTGCAAACAGGAATATTAAGGCGAAGAGCGACATGCTCATGATAACGGAGAAAGTGCTTTTTTGCACTTCTGAAATAGTTTTCTTCATGAGATTGAATGTTTTTGTTAATAATATTAATAGCGCATTGAACAAAAAAAAAACAGTATGAGGCACTCAGCCTTGTACTGTTTTTTTCCCCTCCTTGAGGGTATTTTCACAATAAGGTATACTACAACGACAGGACCTCTCCAAGAAGGTCGATTCTGACGACATATCACCGCTCCGAGATTCCCTCCGACAATGTAGAGGAGCCCTTTGCATACTGAGCATTTAATTTGTTAGAAAAGCGCAAATCACAAAAAAAACTATTGATAACCAATAGGTTAAAGTTTCAAGCATTCCTATTGGAAGCTTGATTTAAATGGAAAACGGCTAATTGGGGAAATTGGACATTTGGATAATATGCGCCAAATATAAGCTATTTTTGGGATCGCCAAAACATTTCAGCAAAAAAAGAACCCCTCTCTACCGAAGCAGAGAGGGGCCTAATCCCAAAAACCGATTTAATTTTTGGCCGGGCGAAAGATTTTTCGCCCTTACGACCGTGTATTATTCGATGATAACCATCTTCTTCGTTGCGCTGTGCGTCGGCGTATCCAATTGGTAGTAGAGGACACCAGTGGCGAAAGATGTTTCGCCACTACCAAGGCGTACTTCGTTGTAGCCTTTTGCATACTCACCTGCCACTGTGACCAGTACTTTTCCGGATACATCCATTACCGTCAGCGTAGCGGTGCTTGCTTCCGGAAGCGTAAAGCCGATTACCGTTTCACCCTTGAACGGGTTCGGTACGTTCTGGTACAGGGCAAAACCGGTTGCCTCTGTGCCGTTGAACATCATCCCGATAGCCATCGGGACACCATCAGCTCCGTAGGCTTCAGCTGCGGTGTAAGTCGAGCTTACGCCGAACACTTCGCTCAATGCCACATCTGCATTGGCTTTCACTACCAGGCTGAACAGTACTTCGCCTTGTGCCAGGGCACGAGCCTCGGATACGTTCCAGCTGGTCGTCAGCACGCCTTCTTCCAGCAGCATACCGAAGTTCTCTTCACCGGCCACACCAGCCACGAGGTTTTGGATCTCGATAGCTTCGGTGTTGTAGTTCAGGGTGAACTGGTAGCCCAACAGGTCGATGGCTTCTGCCGTGAAGTCAACCGTGTAGGTCTTGCCAGCCTTCAGTTGCTGATCTTGTACGTCAATATTCATCGAGCCGTTGAACGTGCGGTCTTCTACGTCGCCGTTGAGGCTGGTGGCGGCAGAGCCGTTTACATCACCCACTTTCACCGCTACGAAGTCCGCATTCAGGTCGTCTGCAGTCAGGTTGTTGTAGTTGATCACTTCCGGGAACGTAGCTGCAAACGGATTCGCAGGGTTCGGGAACACAAAGTCCTTGTCGACAAAGCGCCAGGACGTGTTGTTCGGGAAGCCCGGTTCGATCTGCAGGATCACCTTGCGGATGTGTACCATGTCGAGCGTAGTTACGCTGTTTGACTTATTGGCATCGGCAGCAATCATCTTGTACGGAGAATCCAGCGGCTGGATGCCCAGGATGTGGCGGCTGATCAGCACGAGGTCCCAGGTAGTTACTCCGTTGCTCGGGTTCAGATCCAACATCGGCGTGACGGTGTAGTCTCCACCTGCAACCAGGTTGAAGGTGTAGTTACCGGACAGGTCGGTGAATTGGCTGAAGATACCGCCATTCACCTCTACATTTACGCCCTGCACACCGGCTTCGGTTTCAGTAGCTACTGCACCGGCCACTACGGCAGGTACACCGCCTCCACAGAAGCCCATGTTATCCTGTATCACGATGAAGGTCTCGCAGTAATCCTGATTGCCATAGATATCCGTTACCCAGATCTGTACCGGCTGCTGACCGAGGTCATCGCAGGTGAAGATATGGGTCAGATCCGTTACATCCGGCGAGAAGCTGAACGAGGTGATCGGACCGCAGTTGTCGAAGGAACCTTCGTCAAATGCATCGGCCCATACTTCCACCATCTGCGTTTGCATGATCTCGACCACGAGGCCATTGTCGCACAGCGGAGTCGGCTTCTTGCAGTCTTCCACTACTACCGTGATCGTCTGATAGCCTGTGTTGCCACAGTTGTCGGTTACGGCATACGTTACATCGTATTCGCCTACACCTACGTTGGCTACGGTTACGTCGCCCGTGATATTGTTGAAGGTACCGAAGTCGCCCGTGATAGTCACCTCATTTGCCAGGGAGCAATCGTCGGTGATATCCGGGTAAGGCAGCGTGATATTGGTGTTGCAATCCGTATCCGTGATACAGCCGTCGATCGCCGGGATCGTGAAGGCAGGAGCCTCGTTGTCGATCACCTTGATCACCTGCTTGTAGCTGATGTAGCCGTCAGGGGTGCCCGGGTTGCCGGTCGAGTTGTATCCATCGCGGAAGGTGCGGCAATCTTTGTCGCCGTCGCCATCCCAATCCTGGTTCAGGTTACATTCTGCATGGCCTGTTTCCAGGTATGCATCGTAGCCAAAGTCGTCATAGATACACCAGTTGATCACGTTCCAGGTACGTACGATCTTGTAGCACGCATCCGGTACGATCGTGAAGAGCTGGTCTTCGTGCGATACGCCGATCAATTCACACTCGTCGTGGAAGATCTTCGGTTCGCCCGTATCCGGCAACTGGCCGTTGGTGCACTGGCCCGTGAAATCAGCCGGGAATTCAACGACCCAGTCAGATTTGTGGGTGACCGTGATGGTCTGCGTGCAGGAAACCTGGCCGTTTGAATCGCTGGCCGTCCAGTTGCGCGTGATCGAACCTTCGGTACAGTTGTTCAGGTTCACCGTAACGGTGTATACCTCATCGTAGTTGCAATTGTCGAAGAACTGCGGGAAGCCGAAGCCGGCCAGTACACTGTAATCGCCCTGGCTCACGCCGGAAGCGTAGGTATTCAGATACGTATCGCAGTTGATCGTCTGGTTGGCCGGGCAGAACAGGGTCACAGGTGGGATCTTGTCGGTTACGCCTACGGTCACCATACAGGTGTTGAAGGAACCTTCGAAGATCGGGTTGCCCGGGAACAGGAACACCGAACCATCGGGCAGCGTAGCGCCCGGTACCGTTGTCGGATCGAAATCCAGTACAAGTACGATCACCATGTTGTCCCCAACTTCGTCGCAGCAATATTCCAGCGTCTTGTAGTACTGGTAGAAGTACGGCGGGGTGAGGAACGGATTCATCTTGGCTGCATAGAAGAATACATCGCCGCAGTTGTCATATGAACCGTCGTCCAGGTTTTTGGCCGGCAGGATGCTGCAGCCTTCGCCCGAACCACCGCTGTTCGTCAGGGCCAGTTCCGTGATCTCGTCACAGATCGGCACCGGCGGTACTTTGTCGATTACGGTGATGTTGTAGATGCATTCGCTCTGGTTGCCACACACATCCATAAAGGTGTGACGAACCGTGTATTGTGCGTTGTTGGTCGGCGGGTTGTCCGCGATCAGTTCTACGTTGGTGAAGGTACCTCCGTTGCCCGTGATCGACTGGAGCAGGGTGCCTGCGCCAAGGGTCCACAGTTCGGTCTTGTAACTTGCCGGATTTACGCTGGAGCAATCGTCGCCCGTCACCTCCAGGGGCTGGATCACCACATTGCCTTTGCACACGTCGTGCGGACCACTCGTGCTGTAAGTACCCTGATATACATTGATGGTCAGCGGACCAGTCGGACATACAACCGTCGGGCCGGTTTGATCAGCCACTTTGATAACCTGATCGTAGGCCAATTGTTCAACCGTGCACCAGTCGATGACCAGCCACTTGCGCACTACCTTGAAGGTTCCTTCGCAAATAGGGATCATTATATCCTCATATGTAGCGGTCATTTCGCAGATATCCTCATTCACAAACGGGTTGCCGGTGATGGTGATGCCTCCGGTTTCACTTGGATCCGGATAGCCGTTGCCATTGGTATCCCAACCGTTGCCGGAGCAATCCAGTGCAGGATTGTTGACCCCGTCATAAGAAGGCGGCAATTCGATATCGGCTAAAGTCGGGCGTTTGCGTGTGATCGTTTGTGTGCAGGAGGAATGGTTGCCACTTTGGTCGGTAGCCGTCCATATGCGGGTAATTGTCTGGCTCTCTCCGTCGCAAGTACCGTTCTGGATGGTTTCGACAAAGCTCAGATCGACTACTTCACAGTTGTCGGTCGGTTCGATCAAGTCAGCCTCAAACAGGCTCGAGTAGGTGATGTAACCGTTCCATACCCGAGGTGTGAACGCAGCGCCCCAGGGCGTGTTTGCGGTCGAACCGAGTGTTATGGTGAGGTTGCCATCGGTGAAACTTTGGTTGGCGCCGGTGCCGTTGGTATAGCTTTGTGCAGCCGACAGGGCGTGCAGTGCCACACCCCAGGTGCCAGCAGGAATAACGAAGTTGGTCGGCGCCGGGGTGATTACCGGGCCCCCGATAACCGCACCTGCAAACGGACCGGTGGTTGCATCAGCCTGAGCCACCAGGGTCCAGCCTGCCGGACCTCCGGTGTTCCCTACATAGGTGCCGGGGCGGAGGTAAACGTCGACCATGGTTGCACCGGAGACGTTCACGCCGAGTTCGGTTACCGTCACATCGCCGCCGGTCAGGTTTTCCACATCAAACCATACCATACCACCCGAGGAGTTCCCGTTGTTGGGCGCGTTGACCGTGGCCAGGGTTGCAGGAGGCGAACCAATGGATATTTCCGGATGGGGATGATCCGGGAAATCCTGGGTACAGGAAATATCGAAATTGAGGCACTCAATGATCGGCGGCAACTTGTCTTCTACTGTCAGCGAGCCCCAGCACTTGTTGCCCGTATCGGGATCCGTGACGCGTACCGTCTTGGTCAGCCCTACATCCGAGCAGCAAACCTGGTTGCCGGTGGGGAAACCAAACTGGTTCAAAATTTCTACGATATAGTCATCATAGCAGCCATAAGGGCCGCCTTCCAATACCATGTCAGCAAGTACTTCTACACAGCCCGTCTCATCGAGGCTGATTTGTACGTTGTCGTTGCAAGCCAGGGTGGCAGTCGGGTTCTGGTATTCCAGTACCGTCACGTCAAAGCAGCAGGTGCCGACGTTGCCTTGAATATCCGTAATGCTAAAGCAGTTGGTAACCGTACCCATGGGGTATTCAATGCCCGAGGGAAGACCTGAGGTTTGTACAGGTTCGGGATCTACGCTCGGACTCTGGTAAGTCACATAACCGTTCCAAACCCGAGGGGTGAAGGCCGCAGCGACCCAGGGCGTATTTGAAGCGGCACCAAGGCTAAGTTCAACGGTACCATCGGTAAAGAATTGGTTGGCACCGGTGCCATTGGTGTATTGGTTGCCGGCCGTAAGCGTATGCAGCGCGACACCCCAGTTGCCTGGAGGAAGGATGAAGTTGGTCGGCGCAGGAGTCAGGGACGGGGTAAACGGACCACCCGTTGCATCGGCTGTTCCCGCCAGGGTCCAGGCTGCTGCGTTCCCGGTACTACCCACGTAGGTATCCGGTTTAAGGTAAATATTGACCATGGTGGCTGCGGTGATCCGCATGCCCAATTCCGTGATCGTCAGGTTGCCCCCTGACAGGTTATGAATATCAAAGTAGACCATACCGCCTACGCTACCACTGTTATTGGAGGCGTTGATCGTGCTGACCATGCCGCTGGGGCCGGTGAACGGACAGTTGTCTGTTCCCGTTACCGTATAGCTCACAAAAGCCGCGCAAAGCCCCGGATCGAGGTTTACGACAATGTCTGCCGGGCAGATCGCAATCGGATCTATCTCGTCCGCCACATTGATCGTTTGGGTAACAGCTGGCCCCACTACCAGCGGACAGCCCGGGCTAAAATACTGCCAGGTGACCGTATGCGGCCCTTGGCCCAGTCCGGGCACTACCACATTTGGCGGGAAAGGCTGATTGAGCGTAACAAACGCGCTGCTGCCTACCTTGTATTTCAAGCCCAGGTTGGCCGCGCACCCTGCTGGAGAAGAAACCGGCACGGGCACAATTGCATTCACTTCACAGTTGGTGGGGCTGGTGCTCAAGTTGAGCGTACCGCTCGGTACCGGCGTACAAGCCAATGCAGGGAAAAATTCAATACAGGTATTGTCGTTCAATGCAGCTGCATTGAAACTGAACCTGCCCCATGGGCGCGTAGCCTGCACCCCAACGCCTTCAACCCCTACCGTAGCGCTGGCGCCGCGGTCAAACGCCGTTTGGGTGCCGCCGAAAAATACGTCTTCATAGCAGAACTTGAACGCATTGGTCGTTTCAAATAATTGCACCTGGAAGGTTACATATTGGCCGGCTACATCGCCAAAGTGCCCTACATGGTACCATTCAATAGTGAATACCTGGTTGGGGGATACTCCATCTGTCCGGTAATAAATGCCGGTATTGGGGATGGTAGGACCCGCATCCAGGTCATCCCAATAGGGATACATGGCGCCACCGGTAAGGGTAGTTGGCACGTCCACGTTACCCAGGCCCCGTGTGCCGCCAAACCCAAGATACCCATGGGTACCCGCTGTCACAGAGGTATAGTTGGTGCCAAAAAGATTGAATGTGAAAGGAAGAGCCAACGTATAGTTCGAATCATCTCCACTGCCCAGGAAAGTAGTTCCTGCCTGGCCAAAAGCCTCGACATACGTAGCGGAAGTTTCGCAGGGGAACACCGTCTGCGCCTGGACTGTTTGCCCCAGCAGGAAGGGAATGGCCATCGCCAGGACCCACTTTACCATGCTGGTTGCCAGTGTTTGTGTACTATTTTTATTTTTCATGAGTTACATTTTTGTTTTGATGGATTTAGATCATTTTCACGCCTACTGGCTGAGCATGTTTATTGCATTCTGACGAAGCCCAAAAAGCTCTGCCGGGGTAGCGCCATACATGTCCTGAGAGACGTTCTCCAGACCCAAAACAATGGCAACCGGGACATTCTGCCCGGAGACAACTCCATCCTGGATGACACTGTAATAAAAAATAGCCCGTTCGGTCGTTTTGTAGGTAACTGTCCCAGGAATTAAGGTCTCAATAAATCCCTTCAGGTCAATTACCTGTGTAATCAGAAGCAATTCTGCTTCCCCTTGACTAACAAAGCTTCCTGTTGGCAAGGCCAGAAGGTCGCCATCCCCATCGGTTTGGGCTTGCAGCTGTCCTGCCCCTGCAAACAGCATGGCAATAGCTGCAAAGGCCGCAACCAACATCATTTTAAATCTCGTTTTTCTCATGAGATCGAAAGTTTTATGAATTAATAATTGTTTAAGCGCAATCGGAATATGGCAAAACAAACAAAGGCAGTACAAGCTCAAAATGCTTGTACTGCCTTTGCCGGTATTATTGTTTATACGTTTTGGGAAATCGATACAGAGGTAAGCCCCATAAGAAAGAGGCTGGGCAACATGGAGTTGTCCTGAATAAAAAAAATTAGTCCAAAGTCGTGGAAGCGACATTTGGGTCATGAGTTTTAATTTGTCAGTGTTAGCGCAATAAAGCAAATCCATAAAGAAAGACCAAATGGATCTTTCTTTACATAGTGCTCGGCCAACGAAATGTGCAAAAATTTAGCACAATATTCCGTTCGACAAGCACTAAAGTTGATTTTTTAAAATAAAATACTGATTAGGTATCAAAAAAACAACTTGTGTTTCAAAAATACTACAAATCATAAAAAGTACAAACCTTCTTGCTCGTTTTTGAAAAAAAAAGCCACTCACGGGATGTGAGTGGCTTCAAATTTAGTGGTTCATAGTGTGTGTCTAACGTTACTTTGTCTGTATCATTTTTCGTGTTGCCGTGAAGGCAGGTGTATCCAGTCGATAGTACAAGACACCCGTAGCCGGCATATCGTCAATTCGTACTTCGTGGTAGCCTCTGTCATACTTGCCTTCCAGCTTGTACAATTGTTGTCCCTGTACATCCCAGATGGTCAGCACGGCCGCGGTGGCTTCCGGCACATAGAATC
>JADJTT010000013.1 GCA_016711045.1 Saprospirales bacterium | reverse complement strand
GGTAAAACAAGCGGCGATGACAGGAGCGGCTTGTTTTACCCGAAGGGAGGAGGTGCAGCGGGGGTTTGGGGACCGGACGGCGAGAGGTCCCCACGAAGGGAGGTAGAGCGGTAGCGGAGCCGATTGGCAGAAACGAGGAACACTCTGACCGGCAGGGTTTATTTTAAAACTTCATTTATATTAATGACCCTAGATGCTTTTTTACCGTCATTCATGTACCAGATGATTTTCAACTCTTCTCCTTTTAAAAATAATGTGTCAATCGCTAAGGAATACGGTCTTTGGGTTCTATCGAACTCTTCTTCTACTTTAAAAATCGACCCTGTATCTATATTTTCAATTATTGCTAATTCGGTGTAATTACCTCCCTGGTATACAACAACATGCATTTCTAAATCAAGAAATAAAGGAAATAACAACAATCTACCATTTGAGCCCGCAACAAATGGCATTATATACATGTAATTACAACCGCTCCCACAGCCATCCCTAATCACATAGTAATTCCTTTCTTTATAACTTGTTCCAAACTCGGAATTCGAATAAGGTAGCGTGTCTATTCCAGTGTTAAGATATTCTCCTTTTACCCCCCATTTGAGAACTGCCCCTTTTCCTTCATCAACTAAGTTGGCAAGTACAATAGTATCATTGTCAAAAAATAATGTGTCAATTTCAACAGGAGCAGTATTTTCATTTTTGAAGCTCCCAGTTAAAGGCTCTTCCTTTGAAGAAAAATTCCCACACCCCAGTATTGTAAGTAAAAAATAGAGGAAAATTATTCCAATTATTTGTTGAGGCTTCATTGCTAGTAGTTGTAAAATCTGAAATCATTATCATCAACCCCTTGTATCTGAACTTGAGTCATCGTATTAGCCCACCCAGGAGTTGAAATATATGGAGAGAAAAAATAGGTTGCGCCTTGGGCTGTATTTGTGTTTTGACGATCCACTCTAATTGCTGCCCCCATGCTTTCAACAAAGGCGGTAGTTCTAATTTCGTTTCGGTTACTTCCTCCAGGTCCATCACCCCCAATGTGTTCAAGTGGATTTGCATACCTTGGTGAATTTGTCGCCACAGATTCAAACTGGCCTGACTGAGTCACAACTTCTTCATAAGTTGATACATCTGAAAATTGTGCGTTATAATTGTTGGATGGTCCTGAAGGTGTAGTATCATCTGCACGATTACGTATCACTTCCCCTAAAGCTGTTTTTGCCTCTACGCTCTGGCCAGCTCCTTCTGCATAAATCGTCCTTGCCATATACCCGAGGTCACTGTCAAGTGTGATTTCATTATAAACAGGGACTGGGACGAAATTAAGATCGTCTTCTTCAACCCTATAACCGTCATGGACAAAAAATCTGTCAGGTTGGTTAGTTTGAATTCTCTCAATAAGCTGGCCTTGTGTATTAAAAATAAAATCATCCTCCACACCCATCCCATCCGGATCTATAAATCTAATTGGGTTATCTAGCGCATAATTGTATGGACTCCAAGCTGCATATTTGTCCGCCAACGGGTCCACCCCATTCCACCTCCCAATCGTTGGATCATACCACCTGGCCCCATAGTCATACCACTTCAGCCCTAAATCCTCATTCCACTCCTTGCCATTATACAAATATACCCTCCTCGTCCCACCTCCTACCTCAACTCCAACACCCACGCCGTATACCCCGGCACCCGTATCTGACTCAAATCAGTCATCACACCTCCGGTCACCACCTCTTTGGCGGAGGTAAATCCACCCATCCGCTCCTGAAACCGGGCCGTATCGACTACCACTTCTTTTTCGTGGGTGTTCATCACCACCATCACGGTATTTTGGGCATCGTGGCGGAAGTAGACGTAGATGCCGTCGACGGGGACGAATTGGGTGAGGCGACCATCCTGGAGGGCGGGAGTTTGAAGACGGTATTGGGCCAGCTTTTGGATGTACTCCCAGATCTCCTGCTCCTGGGCGGTGCGGCCGGAGGGAAAGAATTTATTGACGGCATCGCCTTCCCAGCCGCCGGGGAAATCTTCGCGTACCTTGCCGTCGGGATCGGTGAAGTTTTTCATCCCGATCTCGGTGCCGTAGTAGATCATCGGAATGCCGCGGGTGGTGAGCAAGAAGGCCAGGGCGCTTTTGAATTTAAGGGGGTTCTCCCCTACTACGGAGAAAAACCGGCTGAGGTCGTGGTTGTCGAGGAAGGTGACGTTGCGGTAGGGATCTTCATACAGGAAGTCCTGCGCCAGGGTGTAGTAGATCCGGGCGGCGCCTTCGGTCCAGCCCTGCTCACGGGTGAGGGCTTCGCTGATGGCGTAGTGCAACTGGAAATCGGTCACGCCGGGCATGTGGGCGTTGTAACCTTCCCGCAGGTGATTGTCTTCGGTAAATTGAGCCTGCACCGCCGGACCATGTACCCAGGTTTCTCCGAAAAAGAAAAAGCCGGGGTACTCGTCCTCCAATCGCTTGCCCAAAGCTGCCATATACGCTTGATCGGGATAGGCGTAGGTGTCGATCCGGTAGGCGTCGTGGCCGGATTGTTCGATCCACCACAAATAGCTTTGGGTCAGGTAATTCGCCACCTGCGGATGCTGTTGATTGAGGTCGGGCATGTGGTGGTCGAACCAGCCGTCGGACATGGTAGTCCGGTCCTTTTCCGAGGCATAGGGGTCCATGAGCGTGGGGGCCCGGTAGGTGGTGCGGGTGAATTCGGGAAACTGGTGTATCCAGGTTGCATCGGGCAGGTCTTTGAACTGGTAATGCTGATCTCCCACGTGGTTGGGCACGATGTCCATGATGATCTTGATGCCGCGCTGGTGGGCTTTTTCCACCAGTTCCAGATAGGTGTCATTCGACCCAAACCGGCGGTCGATGTGGTAGTGGTCGGTGATGGCGTAGCCGTGGTAGGACTCGTAGGGTTGGTTGTTTTCGAGCACGGGATTGAGCCAAAGCGCCGTCACGCCCAGCGATTTGAGATAATCGAGCTTATCGATCACCCCGCGCAGGTCGCCGCCGTGTCGGAAGTACATCTTGTCGCGGTTCACGCCCTCCTGGGTCATCCCTTCGACGCTGTCGTTCGAGGGGTCGCCGTTGGCAAAGCGGTCGGGCATGAGGAGGTAGATGAAGTCGGAAGACTGGAGCCCTTGTATACGACCAGGTGCATGGCTGCGCGCCCGCAGTTCGTAAGGATATTTTTTGGTGGTAGCGCCTTTTTTACAAAGAATATCAAACTTCCCCGGCTTGGTACCCGGACCGATCTCCAATTCCACAAAAAGATAGTTGGGGTTTTGCAGCCGGGTCACTTTCCGGATGGATACGCCCGGGTATTGCACGGTCGGCTCAAAGTCCCGGATGTCCTGGTCGTAGATCAACACCTCCACCTGAGGGATATGCATGCCCACCCACCAATTCGGCGGTTCCACCCGCACCTGATCGACCGTACCTCCGGTAGCGGGGATGATGCCGTAGTCGGGTTTGTCCACCCCCACCGGGAGTTTCTGGGCCGGATCGTCGGTGTAGATCGAGGTGGGTTGTGCAAAAAAGGAAATCGAGTAAAAAAGGAAAAAAAATAAACCAACGAATTTGTTACCGTTCATTTTCAATCGGTTATGCTGAAGAAAATTTCGGTTTGAGTAAAAATCGGGGAACTCATGAGAAAATTACCGCTCCGGCTCTCCTTTATCATCTACAAAAAAGACTAAAATCGCCGCAATGAAAAATGAAGCTGCCCCAAGAAACATGGCATAAATAGCTTCCCCGTGAAATAACTGACGTACAAAAAATCCGAGAAAAGTGGCAGCCAAAATCTGGGGAATCACGATAAAGAAATTAAAGACCCCCATATAGTAGCCCATTTTATTGGACGGCAATGCGGTGGTAAGGATAGCGTAAGGCATCGCCAGGATACTGGCCCACACCAGTCCAATACCGATAAAAGGGATCAGCAATAACATCGGATTTTGGATAAAGAAAATAGAAAGAAAGGACAGACTCCCTACGATCAACGCAATGGAGTGGGTCGTTTTCCTGCTGGTTTTTTTCGCCAAAAAGATCAACAGAAAGGCAAATAAGGCGGCACAACCATTGTATACGCCAAAACACACCCCGACCCAGTTGGCCCCTTCGTTATATTCCTTTTGAACAAATTTCAATCGGGAGATCAGACTGAGCTTGGTTTGATCCAACGCCCCCGTATTTCCCAATACCTGTTCCTGGTTTTTCTGGATAAAATCGAAAGTGGAATAACTGATCAACTGGTCATTACCGGGGTTGTCATCTGCATAGAGCGCACTGAGTTCCGACAATTCTTTTCTGGCTGCTTCCAGGCCTTCCGGATTTCCACTTACATTTTGGATACCTGCACTGAAAGCCGACAAGAGTTCTTTTTCCGGTATGATATGGCCGTGCAAAAAAAAGTTGGCGAGGCTAACTGAGGACGTAACCTCCGATGCCCCCTCCTTGATCTTATCCGTATATCCACTCAGTTCCTCTTTGATCCGATCGAGTTTATCGGTTTCATCCACTACCAGTGTTTCGGCAATTTGGGTCAATTGCCCGACTTGATCGGAACTCAGATGCATATCATATTTGGCACTCGTAACCCCCGCTGTGGTGTATATCCACATGGAAAAAAGTGCAAACCACGAAAAAAACTGCACCCCCGCGAGTTGTTTCATGGTTTTGGGCATCCACTGAAAATCGTTTACGGTGGTTACAAACCCATTCGTGTTTCGACCTGCCTGTTGAAGCAACCCGGAAACGATCAATAAAAGGCCCACTAACGTAATTCCAAAGGAAAGGATATAGAGCTGTTTGTCCAACTCCTGCCGAAACAGCCAAAATGTGAACAAGGCCCCTATCGCCAGGATCACCCCTCCCCAGGTTGCTTGTTTTTTCCCATTGGCGGCAAAGGCTTCATCCGATTCCAATGCAAAACTATAGGCCTCCTTAGCCTGGCTTTCCTCAAAAGAAGCCAACTCCTCCGGTGGATACTCTCTGGATTTAAGTACAGTCCAAAGTACCGCCAGGAAAAATACGAGTCCGCCCAGATAGAAAGACCATTTCACCGAATCCGGAATGATGCCTTCCGGAGCTTCATTGCTTACCCCCAACCAATTGGTCAATACCCAGGGCAACACAGAGGCCACCACCGCCCCGATACCAATAAAAAAACTTTGCATGGAAAACCCGATGGTGCGTTGACTATCCGGGAGATTATCGCCCACAAAAGCCCGGAATGGTTCCATCGAAATATTGATAGAGGCATCCATGATCCAGAGCATCCCTGCTGCGATCCAGAGCACCGGAGAATTCGGCATAATGAAAAGGGCAATGGAAGCCAGGATAGCTCCAATCAGAAAGAATGGACGACGGCGTCCAAAAGTGGGATGCCAGGTGCGGTCGCTCAAATAGCCTATTATGGGCTGCACGATCAGTCCCGTCACCGGCGCAGCCACCCAAAGGATGGGGATATCGTCGATGTTGGCTCCAAGGGTTTCAAATATCCGGCTCACATTCGCATTCTGAAGGCCGAAGCCGAATTGGATACCTAAAAAGCCAAAACTCATATTCCAGATCTGCCAGAAACTGAGTTGGGGTTTTTCTTTTTTGGGTGTCTGCATGGTGGTTTTGTTTGGTGAAGGGTATATATGGGCGAAAGATTTTTCGCCCTGAGTAGGGGCGAAAGATTTTTCGCCCTGAAGTAGGGGCGAAAGATTTTTCGCCCTGAGTAGGGGCGAAAGATTTTTCGCCCCTACTCGGATTTTACGAGGACCAGATAATCCCAGGGATTGAGCTGAAAGACCATATCTTCCGTAAGCATGAGGCTGCGATTGGCAAATACATTGGTGTAATCGCCTGCGTAATCATCGCCACTCAGGCTTACTTCCTGAGGCTCGCTGGTCAGGTTGAGTACAACCACGACGCGGTCGTCGTCCTTTTCCCGCATAAAGGAAAAAACGGCTTTTTCGTTGGAATTAGATAAAATTTCCGGTTCGGCGCCAGCATCTCCATTCCAGAGGGCTTTATTGTCGTGCTTGAGCTGGAGCAGGGTCGAATAAAAAGCCTGCATCGGGTAGCCGTCCCAATCGATGGTGTCTTTGTCGAAGAAGCGGAGGCGCTTGTTCATCCCGGCTTCCTGCCCCGAATAGATAAGGGGCATGCCATCGAAGGTAAAGGCCAGCACGGCAAAGGTTTCCACGCCTTCTCCAAGGCGCTCAAACTCCGTTCCGTTCCAGGAGTTTTCATCGTGGTTGGTGATGAATTGCATGTGGAAACCCTTTTCGTATTTGGGCCGGTCTTCCTTCAGCCACTCTGCAATGGCCGTGGCGTCTTTTTCGCCTTTCGCAATGGCATTCATGATATGGTGTAAAGTCCAGGCGTAAGACATCTGAAAGCTGCCTGAATTCCGATGCGCTGGAACCTCTCCCTCGGCCAGCATAAATACGGGGCGGATCGAATCGAGTTGAGCACGCACCTCCACCCAAAAATCATCGGGCACTTCATAGGCTACATCACAGCGAAACCCATCTACATCCATATCCCGCACCCAGTATTTCATGGCATCGATCTGGGCCTGCCGCATTTCCACATTGTCGAAATTCAGGTCTGCTACATCGGTCCATCCATAAGATTTACCATCCTTTCCAAGGGGGTCGGTGATCTCCCCTTTGTCGTTTTTGGTATACCAGTCGGGATGCGTGGTGATCCACGGATTATCCCACCCCGTATGGTTGGCCACCCAATCGAGAATGACCTTCATGCCCAGGCTGTGGGCTTCGTCCACCACCGCCTTGAATTCTGCCGGCGTACCAAAATTGGGATTGACCTTCGTATAATCGGTCACCGCATAGTAGCTGCCCAGGCTTCCTTTTCTGTTTTCTTTGGAAATGGGATAAATAGGCATCAGCCACAAGATATCCACGCCCATTTCCTTCAGTCGAGGAAGGTGTGCCCGAAAGGCGTTAAACGTGCCTTCCGGTGTGTATTGACGGATATTTACTTCGTATATGTTGGCGCGCTTCACCCAGTCAAGTGGGTCTTTGATGGTGTCTTCCATGGTCATTTCCTCGTTAGAGGGGCCTTCACTACAGGCGGGAAAGCACAAGCCGGCCAGCAGCGAGAAGGTAAGTAGGTTCAGAAAAATTCTCATAGTGGTTTATTTTTGAATGCATCTACTTTTCGCCGGCCGGATCGTTTGCTACGCGCCCATTTTGGAGTGGGATAAGCAACTCGTTGGAAGTACCTGTCTCATTTTGTCCAAAAACACGAATGAAGGACTCCCCACGGGAAGCTGCTTCCTCGGGAATGGGTATGGTAATCTTGCCCCCTTCCTTACGGGTCGGGATCAGGTGGTTTTCCCAAAAAGCAAAAACGGCTCCGGGATTGCTCAATTCTAATTCAATGGATTGATCGCTGGTACGCATGGTTCGAAGCTTCGGCATTTTTGCCGCATTGGCTTGTTTCAGGGAAAGCTTGGAATAGGTGCCACCGCTGTTACTTTCGCCTTTCTGCGGATTCTTCGGGTCGAGGATTTCTTTTCCATCTACCTCAAACCGGTAGAGATAATCGCCGGGTTCGAGTTCGAAGGTATGTTCCCAAATCCCGTTTTGCAGCTTCATCTCCGCCGACTGTGCATCCCAATTATTCATCTCTCCTTTAACCCGTACTTTTTTGTAGCTACTGTCCCGCAAACGAAGCGTCGCATGTATTTTAGTGGGGTATTTCAGCAGCAGGTCATAGGGTTCTCCTCCTGCCCAGATACAGAGGGTGGAAAGTAAAGCCGGGTCGCCATCGATCGTGAGCACCAGTGCTTTTTTATCGGAAGCCAATTGTGCCCGAATACCCGGAGGGGTGGAAATGGAATCGATTTGAGAAGGATCGGAAAAGAAATTGTCCAACTGCACCTCGGTCTCTACTCCGGTCAATTGCACAGGCGGTATCCATCCGGAAACGAGCGGCAAGGGGATAGAATCCATTCGCTGGGCAGCAGAAGCTATTCCCAGATTGTTTTCCTGCGCAGTTTCGGATGACGTTGCTTCAGAGGTTCCTCCCTCTCCGCAGGATACAAAGACAAGGGAGCCTCCAAGAAACAGCCACAAAAAGAAAGAACGGATCATAGTATGTTTTTTAAACCAGGTTAATGACTGGGCGATGGCAGTTCAGCCATCAATTCGAGGTAGTTTTCCAATTTGATCTGGATGCTATTCTGTAAAAACCGTTCGGTTCCGATCCAGATCATGACGGATCCACTCTTCCCCATTTGGATTTTCCATTCTCCATCCTGGGCGTCATTTTCTGAATCGACATAAATAAGCGCGGTTTGGGGATCGAATGTCCAAATGCCTTTGGCGTCTTGTTTTTTGTACTTGCCACTAACGAATGTGCCATCGGGTGCAAACCGGTACCAACGTCCCCGGTTCTCCAAAGCGGAATCCCGGTCGTTGATCTTCACATAGGCTTCTATATACCAATAGTCGGTAGTGAGAAATCCAATCAGCATTTCTGTTTGCATGCTGGGCGGTTTTTTGGGCCCCACGATAGGCCCACCCTCCGGAGGGGTGATCGGACGGGTTTGGGTAACGGAGGTTTCGTCGCCGGTTGCCGTAGCTTTAGGTTCATTCTTACAAGCGGCCATGGCCGACATCAACAGGAAGAAAAAGAAAATTCGTTTCATACCGGTTATTTTTTCCAAATGTAGGGATTCCTCTCTTTTATTTTGTGTGGTGGAGGGGGTTCTTTATTTCTCCCCTTGCAGGTAATTCCAACTCTTTCCCGAACAGGACCAGTGCCGCTACAACCTCGCTATTGTTTTTTACGGATACCTCCTCCCTGTTGACCCGGATGTTCAGGAAACTGCCCCGGAAGCGAATGGAGAAGGAATACCCCGTCCAATTACTTGGGAGGAAGGGCCGTAAGTGAAGCCGGCCGTTGTAAACCCGCAACCCGCCAAAGCCTTTGACGAAAGACATCCAGGTGCCTGCCATACTGGTGATATGGCAGCCATCCTCGGTATCATTGTTGTAGTCGTCCAGGTCCAATCGGGCGGTGCGCAGGTACATTTCATAGGCTTTCTCCTCTTTTCCTAATTTGGAGGCCAGAATGACGTGTACACAAGGGGAAAGGGAAGATTCATGCACCGTGCGGGGTTCGTAAAAGTCGAAATTCCGGAGAATCGCGTCTTCTTTAAAGTGGTCTTCAAAGAAATACAACCCTTGTAATACATCGGCCTGCTTGATAAAAACTGAGCGCAGGATCCGGTCCCACGACCACTTTTGGTTGATCGGGCGCTGCGAGGCGTCCAGGTCATCCACCGTCAGCAGGTCTTTATCCAAAAATCCATCTTGCTGTACAAAAATGCCCAATTGCTCGTCGTAGGGCAGGTACATCTGCGAATAGATCTCTTTCCAATGCCCCGTTTCGGTGTATTCATGAAACTTAATGCGATCGGTCAGGGCTTCATATTTTCCGGGCGCTTTTTCCTTGACATAGTCAACTGCTTCCGCAGCATAGCGCAGGCACCAAATGGCGATATAGTTCGTATACCAGTTATTGTTGACGTTGTTTTCGTATTCGTTGGGACCGGTCACGCCGTGCATCACATACTGTTGCTTGCGCTCGGAGAAATGTACCCGCTGCGCCCAAAACCGGGCAATACCGATCAGGACTTCCAGTCCGTAGTCCACCAAATAGTCTTTCTCTCCCGTATACCGGATAAAATCGTAGATCGCATAGGCGATAGCCCCGTTGCGGTGAATTTCTTCGAAGGTGATCTCCCACTCGTTGTGGCATTCTTCCCCGTTCATGGTCACCATCGGATACAGGGCAGCCCCGTCTTTAAATCCGAGCTTTTGGGCGTTCTCGATCGCTTTTCCGAGTTGTTTATACCGGTAAATGAGGAGGTTGCGTGCCACATGGGGGTCGGCAGTAGCCAGGTAGAATGGCAAACAATAGGCTTCCGTGTCCCAATAAGTACTGCCTCCGTATTTTTCACCGGTAAACCCTTTTGGACCGATATTAAGTCGTTCGTCCTCTCCGGTATAGGTCTGGTACAATTGGAAAATATTGAAACGAATGCCCTGCTGGGCCGCCACGTCGCCCTCGATGATGATATCAGCTTCTGCCCATTTGGCTTCCCAGGCCTGTGCCTGTTTTTGAAGCATGGCGTCAAAACCCAGCTCATAGGCCCGGTCGGCTGCGCCCTGGCTAGCCCCGACGAGTTGGTCTTTTTCAAAATTCAGGGACGATACAATCCCCGCGAATTTTTCCACCACCACGGTTTGCCCTTCCTCCAAATCCAGTTGCACCGTGCAGCTGGCGTATTTCTCCTTTTCCAGGCGATAGGGATTTGCTTCCACTTTCTTCCCATCGACATATATCCCAAACTTCATAGCGGTTGCTACCTGAAAAGCCGTCTTCTTGGTTTCCGCCAGCACATACCCGGCATCGGTGCCGGCGTGTTGCGCCACTTCCTTCCAGAATTTTTCATCATAATTGGCATCCTGGTTGACCACGTCGCCGTCGATATAGGGCGTGATCTCCAGCTTGGCGCCAAAGTTCAACGCTTTGAGCGAATAGCGAATAGCGCCCGTTTCATCATCGGCAATGCTGCAAAACCGGATGGCTTTCACTTCGACTTCCTGCCCCGACTTCATTCTGGCGACAAACGACCGCTCCAGGTAGCCGTGCTGCATGTGGAGTATCCGGCGAAACGACCGGACCTCACAATGGGCCAGATCGAGCGCCACGCCATCGATTTCGATGCGGATACCGATCCAGTTGGCCGCGTTCAACACCTTGGCAAAGTACTCGGGGTAGCCGTTTTTCCACCATCCCACCCGGGTTTTATCCGGGTAATAAATGCCCGCTACGTAGTTGCCCGGCAGGGAATCGCCGGTATAGTCTTCCTCAAAGTTGGCGCGCTGGCCAAACCGGCCATTTCCCAACGAGAAATTACTTTCTGAAATGCGCTGATTGGCTGGATTCCATCCTTCTTCGATGATCAGCCATTCATTGTGTTGAAGATATTGCTTCATTTCTTAGTCAAGGGGGATTGTTAGGGGATTTAGGGGGATTGAAAGGGATTAATAATTTGCAAATCCCTTTCAATCCCTCTCCAATCCCTTCAAATCCCTTTATTATTTAAATATTTTTCAATACGATTCCAATCCCACCCTACGAAGCCCGGGATCACCAAATGGGCATGCCCCAACGATTCCGGTTTTCCGACGCCTACTGCGTAAAATCCTCCGGCAATTGCAGCATCCACTCCGCTTTGGGCGTCTTCAAAAACCACGCAACTTGCCGGCGCCTGGTTAAGCCCCTCCGCGCAGAGCAGGAAAACCTGAGGGTCCGGTTTGGTGCGGGTAATGGAATTCCCGTCGATCACTACGTCAAAGTATTCACCCAGTCCGATATAATCCAAAATAGTACGGGCATTTTTGCTGCTTGACCCCAGAGCTATGTGCTTGCCCAGGCCTTTTACCTCTTCGAGAAATTCCATAGCGCCCGGCAGGATCTCGGAGGCATTCATTTGGCGGATCAATTCCTGGTACCAGCCGTTTTTTCGGTCGGCCCATGCCTGTTTTTCCTCCTGCGAAAGTTGAATATTTCCCCAATCCAGGATGATTTCCAGCGACTCCATCCGGCCTACTCCTTTGAGTCCTTCGTTGGCATGCTCATCAAAATCAAACCCCAGTTCATTGGCCAGACGACGCCAGGCTTGAAAATGGTATTTTGCGGTATCGACAATGACCCCATCCAGGTCAAAAATACAAGAAGTAAGGGGATTTTGGGAAGGCATGCGCAGTTGTGATTAGGTAACAACTCGTAAATATAGATGTAAAATCTACACTATCTATGGAAATATGGGCAAAAATTGCCTAGGGCCTTGGGTTCTGAATTATCTTTGAGCATGTATGTATACTTATGCTACGCATCAATATAAAAATCCGGGGTGAACAGTGAAGAACATCTCCCGAGTTATTCCTGCGTAAATCATCAGCAAGTAAAATGGGATATCTGGATTTACAGCAACAACTGGTGGCTTATATTGAACAGGAAAAGCTATGTGCATTTTCTGACCGGATACTGCTTTCTGTGAGTGGAGGGCCTGATTCGGTGTTGTTGAGCCATTTACTTCATCAATTGGGTTACCAGATCGGGGTGGCACACTGCAATTACCAGCTTCGCGGGGAAGCTGCGGATGCGGAGGAGGCGTTTGTGCGGGAACTGGCCCGGACCATGAATGCTCCCTTTTACTCCATTTCTTTCCATACCCGGCGTGAAGCGGAAGCGCAGGGAAAATCCATTCAGGAAGTGGCCCGCGACCTCCGCTACGAATGGCTAGAAAACGTGCGCCAACAAGAGGGGTATGACTGGATCGCTACCGGACACCATCTCCACGACTCGGTGGAAACCCTGCTGTTCAACCTGGCTAAAGGATGCGGCATCCGGGGGCTGCACGGTATTCTGCCCATACAGGGAAAGTTGATCAGGCCGCTATTATTTACCGGAAAAACCCAGATCCTCGACTATTTACACGCCAACCATTTGGAATACAGGCAAGATCTGTCCAATCAGGAGTTGTATTACGACCGGAACAAGATCCGCCATGGCGTAGTGCCGGTGCTGCAATCCATCAATCCGGACTTTGGCGCGGCGGCACGGCGCACCATGCAGCATATCCGGGAGGCCGAACTGTTTTTTGATTACGCCATTCAGGAGTGGAAAGCCAGGGTCGTGCAGCCAACCGACCACGGACTTCAGATCTCCTGGGCGGAGTTGCTTCGCAGTCCGGCGCCCCCTACCCTTTTGTACGAGATTTTAGCGCCCTATGGATTTCGAGGCGTCCAGTTTATATCCTTGTTCCGGAAGGAAAAGCTCCAGCCGGGGAAGCGTTGGTACTCGCCGAGTCACTGCCTGGTGAGCGACCGGGAGGTGCTGCTCCTCGAGCCATTGCCGGAGCATGTGCCCGGCAAAATCGAGATTCCGTTGGAGATGGAGGAGGTATCTGTTCCAGGCGGCACCCTATATCTGCAAGAACTGGCCGCTCCCCCACCCGATTTCCCCGATTCAGCCTGGGAGGCGGTGCTGGATGCCCGCCAAATCCAGTTCCCTCTACACCTTCGAAAATGGCAGGCAGGCGATTCCTTCCGTCCCCTCGGCATGAACGGGCAGCGGAAAAAACTCCAGGATTTTTTCTCCGACCTCAAACTATCTGTTTTTGACAAGGAAAAAGTGTGGATTTTGGAATGTAGCGGTCAAATCGCCTGGATTATCGGGCATCGGATCGACGAATCCTTTAAATTGCTTCCCGAATCAACTTCTTGTTGGCATTTTCGGTTTGAAAAGGACTAAAACATCCATTATGAAAATTAAAATTTTATTCTCTCTGAGTTTAGTATTGGCACTAAACATCCAATCAGTTGCGGCACAAGAAGTTGCAGAGGTGCAGCAAACCCTGATCACCAAACGTACCGCCACCTGGTGCCCGTATTGCGGCTCCTGGGGGTGGGATTTCTTCGAGTCGCTTCTCGCTACGACCTCCGCTAAGTCGGTGCTGGTAGCTGCGCACTTTGGGGGCAGCAAGCTGGAAAACCCCACATCCATTGCCTTTGTGAATAATCTCGGCAGCTCCAGTCAGCCCAAATTCTTTGTCAATAATGAATTGCAAAACGTAACCAGTTCCAATTTGCCAAGTGCCTTGACGGTCGTGCAAACCAAGGTGAACGACAACTACCAGGCTGCCCCCTTGGCCAATGTGGGCCTGAAAACAGCCTGGAACGGCAATAACCTGGATATTCAAACCCGGACCCGGTTTTTCCAGAATGGCGATGGCGCCTATTATCTGGGGATTTACCTGGTGGAAGACAACGTGTTGGAGATCCAGGCCAGCCAAATCGGAACGGTAGCCCATGATCGTATCCTCCGTGGCGCCGCCACTCCCACTACCTTTGGAGACCTGCTCCTTAACGGTTCTGTAGCCGCCGGCACCGAATACACTTCCACCTATACCGTGTCGACCAGTGCGTATAATATCGACAACCTTGATATTGTTGGCATTATCTGGAAGGAAGAAGGCGGCAAATACCTGGTTGTAAACGTGTGGGCCATAGACGCCAAGCCCACTGTATCTTCCAACACGGAATTAGCCCATGTCGATGGCTTGCAGGCTTCTCTGTACCCAACCATTTTACAAGGGAACCAGGCCACTGTTTCGATCGTACTGGATGCACCTCAGGAACTTTCCCTGGCAGTAGTAAACGGACAGGGGCAGCAGGTAGCCCTCGTTTTTCAAGGCTTGTTGCAGGCCGGATCACATGAGTTGCCCCTGGAAGGCAGCCGGTTGAGCGCCGGAGGCTGGTATTCGGTAGTGATCCAAACCCATAAAGGCGTGGTTGGGGCGCTGCCTTTCCTTCGGCCTTAAATTAAAGAAGGGGCGTGCCCTACGACACGCCCCCACTTTAATTTGTTAATGCAAGCACGCGCTTAATCTACCCGTACAAATTCTCCGGGGATTGTTTCTGCCACGAGGTAAGCGCCGGGGAACCCGCGCTTCTTGGCAGCTACCATCGCATTTTGCGCTTCCGCTTTCGTATTATACCCACTGAGAAGTACAATGGTAAAATCACCTTTTATCCGCTTCTCCACTACCCCGATATCCTGCACGCTGGCATCTTCGAAGTTGCGGGCATCTTTATAGGCGGCCAGTTGGACCATGATCTGGGACTGAGCCTCGCCACCGGAATAAGCAGCGGGCACTCCGCCTTTCGGAGCTAAATCATTCCCGGAAGTATTTGCCTGACGCACCATAAAGGCCGTCTTATATCCTTTCGTTTTTACTTGTTTCAGGGCGGATTTTGCTTCATCTTCCGTAGCAAAAGGCCCGAGGCGCACTTTCTGATGATCGCCTTCCTCCTGCACATATACAGTGCCAAAATCAGCTAATTTATTCCGATAACCGACCAGGTCCACGGTTTTCCCGAGGGCTATGGCCGCTACCTGCACCGCATATCCTTCTGTGACAAGCGGGCTCTTTACATTATAATCGCTGGGCACACTACCCGGAATATTGTATTGGTCGGGCACGTTTGAAATTGCCGTGTTGGGCGAAATGGAAATAGTACCCAAAATATTCTTATCCTTTCCATCTCCGGTGCGGAGGGTGCGGTTTACATCCACAAAACCTCCCTTGGAGTACCGGATGATATAAGAAGTATTGGGGCTCAGTCCAAGCGCATATCCACCTCTGTCGTCGGAGAAAGCCTCCAGGGAGGAGCCGTCGGTTTGGCTAATGGCGCGCACCAGTGCCTGTGCTATCGGCTGGCCGGTTTGCACATTGATGATCCCGCCGAAATAGTCTTCCCCTATTTTTTTGAGAAAGACCTCAAAATTACGGCCTTGCTGGCCACCAAGGGTCGTAACGCTCAAGGTGTTGTTGGCATATCCTTCTTTGGCAATCTCCACGTTACAGTTTAAGCCGGAGGTGGTGCGGAAGGTAAACATACCGTTGTTATCGGTCATAAACCGGCCCTGCCCGCAGGAGGTCAAATCGACCAATGCATTGGGCACCGGCGTCCGGTTGGACGCGTTCATCACGTAGAACACGATATTGTCGAGGCTCTTTTGCACCCGGTAAATATCTTCGAGGCCTTTTCCACCAACCCTGTTGGAGGTGAGGTAACCGATGTTATTGGCTTCGTCAAAGATAAAGCCGTAATCATCGCGTGGGGAGTTAATCCCTGTGCCCAAATTCTCCACAGATCCCCAGGTATTGTAGCTGCGCTGGGCCTTGAAAATATCAAACCCGCCGAAGCCGGTATGCCAGTTGGAGGCAAAGTACAGGTAAGTTCCGTTGAAATAGGGCGTAATCTCGTCGCCTACGGAGTTGACCGCAGGTCCCAGGTTTTCAGGAGTGGACCAGGAATTGCCTACTCTGTTGGAAACAAAAATATCGTACCCACCAAAGCCATCCGGGCGGTTGGACGCATAGTAGAGGGCGCTGCCATCCGGTGAAAAACTGCCAAATCCGTTGGAATATCCCGATCCGTTATGTGGGAAAGGCAAGGGGTTTGTCCAGTCGCCCTTATCGGTGACTTCGGCGATATACAGACTTAATTCCAATCCACTGGAAGGGATTTGCCGGGTACCGTCCACAAAATTATTTTTGGTAATGACCACCCACCTGCCATCCGGTGAATAGGAAACCGGGCCTTCGTTGTAAATATTGCGAAGTTCCGAACGGAGGAAAGAGGGTTGGGTCAGTACGGAGTTTTGATCGCGGGAAGAAATAAACAACTGATTGTTTGCGCTTCCGGTCCAATCCGATTGCTGGCTGCCGTTTGCCCGTTTCATATCGATCCGGGAGGAGGAAAATACCACATCATTCAAGAAAAAGGTCGGTCCAAAATCAGTAGAAGTCGTGTTGATCAACTCGGATGTCACTTCAAAATCGGCTAATACCTGCTGGTTGCCCAGGGCAAAGTCGCAGCTTTCGATGAAGTGGCTGCCTTCCAGTTGGTAGGTTTTGGCGTATTCCTGGAACTGCTTCTTGGCCAATTCGTACTGTGCGATAGACTTTAGCGTCTGCCCATACATTAAATACGTTCTTGGGTCTGCTTTCTCCGTATCGATTGCCCGCTGGTAATACGCTTTGGCATCGTCCATTTTGTTGAGATGCCAATAGCAATCCGCTAATTTGGAAAGCGCTTCCGTGTTGTTCGGCTGTTTCTCCACGATGTCAAGGTAAGACTTGGCAGCTAGGTTGTACGCATGTAACTCGTATTGTTTGTTGGCTTTGCTTAGTGTCGATTGTGCATTTAATCCGGAAAAACCGGGTAGTAGTAGTAAGCTCAGTAAGATGGATCTAAAAAGAGTGCTCATGTTATGCTATCACTTTTGTTTTCTAAACAGGAAAAAATTGAATTTTCGGGCAACAAATCAGCTTCCCTTTCACTAGAGTAGGAAATACCTTGTTTTCCACTTTAAACTAATAGGTGCAATTAAAGAAATTTGTTTATAAAAATACAACAAAAGGTTTACAATTCCTTGTTTTACACTCGAAAAACGCCTGTTTGCAGGCTTTTAGTATCTCCCCAGCTGCCTACTGCAAACTGAAGACTGCCTACTGCAAACTGCCTACCGACTTCCTCCAGGCATGCGCCAGCACCAAAACGGTTTCATAACTCATTATTCCTTCCTTAAGGCCCTGGGACTTTAAAAATGAATCGTAGACCACCTCCCGCCATTGGGGAATGAAATCCGGATACTTGGCGCTGTTCTCCCGGATAGCCTGCAGATCGAGGCGTATACCTTCCGGCAGGGTCTCGATCGTTGCATTAAATTCCACCGGACAATAGCGCCGCATTTCATAAGCCGTATACCGCCAATAATAGAGCATCCCGGCGTAGCGGATGTAGGGATCCGGATCGGTGCTGCAAACCTGGTAGGCCAGAAAATTGCACACGCCTTCATTGGCAATACCGTAGCCATGCGACAATTCATGTGCCATCACGAAAGGCCAGTTTAACGGGTGTAGCCCCGCGTCGACATGGCCTTCTCCTGTCCAGGGCAGGTATACGCCGGTGGAACTGAACCGCATTAAAATGCCTTTGGGGTAGATCATCCGGGCCCGAACCCTTCCGCTGACCGGATAGCCCCAAGCTCCAATCACCGATTTTACCCGGGGATAGATCTGTTTTTCCAACGCAGTGAAGGCATAAAACTCCGGAACGGCCTGGTCCATGACAAACGTCAGTTTTCCGCGGCTTTCCAGGATTTGTCGGGTAGCCCATTCGAATTCCTCCTGCAATGCCTCCTCATTCAGCGGATGAGCCACCAAGCCTACCTCTTTTTGGAAGGAAACCCGTTGGTAGTTCAATCCCCAAAGCACGAGAAAGAAAAAAGCAAGCGAAAACAGTGCGGACACCAACACCCGGAAAAGCCCTTTATGACCCATCTTGCGCAATCGCCAGGCCAACGCAGCGATCAGTCCCAACAGCAGGAGATAGATTAAGGGGACAGGGCTCAGGCTGCTGATCAGTCCTTGCAGCACCCGGATAGGCGGGAAAATGAGGCGGCTGTAAAGCAACTCCACCTGTGCCGCAGACAATAGGGCCCGAAGCGCCAGGACCAGCAAGAAAAGCCACAACCAGGTATACTTTTTCATGTACCGAAATTTGAAGAATGTCCGCTATACGACCGCGAAAATAACTTAATGCGTATATTTGCAAACTCATTTGGGGGTAAGATTGTTACCTAACCTGATTCATTTAATAACTTAAATACCGGATTCATGGCTTTGGAATTCACAGATGCCAACTTTCAAGAAAAAGCGTTGGCCCCCGAGACAGTTACAGTAATCGATTTTTGGGCAGAATGGTGTGGTCCCTGCCGAATGGTTGCTCCCGTAATCGAAGAAATCGCCAAGGAGTACGAAGGCAAAGTAGTAGTTGGTAAAGTAGATGTAGATAACAACTACCAGATCTCCATGAAGTACGGCATTCGCAGTATTCCCACTATTATGATTTTCAAAAATGGTGAACTGTTCGACCGCCATGTCGGCACAATAAGCAAAGCAGCGCTGGCTGAAAAGGTGGAGAAAGCCCTTTCCTGATCCCAGGGTTTGACTGAAACCGAAGCCCTCCGGAGTGTTATATCTTCAGAGGGGCTTTTTTTAGTGAAGAGTGAAGGGTGAAGGGTGAAGGGTGCCTCTTCACCCTTCACCCTTCACTCTTCACTAAAAACCCCAGGTATGGCGTCTTTACAAATAGATGATATGGAAGAAAATTTATTTTCCGGCAAAACCGTGCTCCTCACCGGGGGCTCGAGAGGCATCGGTAAAGCGATTGCCAATGCGTTCGCACAACAAGGCGCGCGCGTAGCTTTTACCTTTCATGGCAATTCCGAGGCGGCGCGCCAAACCTTTCGCGATATGCCAGGGAAGGGGCATATGGCCCTCAAAGCGGATATCTGCGACCCGGAAGCCGTCAAAGAATTGGTCGATACGGTGATGAAGGAATTTGGCCAGATCGATATCCTCATCAACAATGCAGGGGTATTTGTGGAGCACCCCATCGATGAGGCGAGCTACGCCAAATGGCAGTCCGTCTGGCGGGAAACGATAGACACCAACCTGATAGGTCCGGCTAATCTTCTGCACCAGGTCGTGCCGCACATGATCTCCCACCGGGGCGGCAGCATTATCAACATCTCCTCCCGTGGCGCCTTCCGGGGAGAGCCGCGGCATACGGCATACGGCGCCAGCAAAGCCGGACTCAACTCCCTGAGTCAATCGTTGGCTCAGGAGCTGGGACCCTACGGGATCTATGTCTATGCAATTGCCCCTGGCTTTGTGGAAACTAAAATGATCGCCCATTTTCTCGAACAGGAAGAGGGCCAGGCCGCCAAGGCTCAAAGTCCGCTCAACCGGGTAGCCCGGCCCGAAGAGATCGCCGAAACCGCGCTGTTCCTGGCTTCAGGTAAAGCGACGTTTTGCACCGGCGCCATATTGGATGTGAACGGGGCGTCGTATTTGAGGAACTAAGTTTCGTTTATCGGTTATCATTTATCGTTTATCGAGTTTTTATAGGCCCTTATCCCTTAAAAAGGGCCAAGTGTTGGAGAATCCATACCTTTCCTTTTTGTCATATTGACATCCTTTTCCACCAATACCTTTTTTTATGAAAAAGATACTTTTCCTGTTTTTTGCCGGCGGGCTGCTTGCCAGTTGCCAGTCCGGACAAAAAGAAACCGCTATGAAACTGAATTACCCGGAAACAAGAACGGATGACCAGGTAGACAATTATTTCGGCGCCGATGTGGCCGACCCCTACCGCTGGCTGGAGGTCGACACCGCTGCCGATGTGGAAGCCTGGGTAAAAGCCCAAAACGAGGTGACCTACGGCTACCTGGAGCAGATCCCTTACCGCCAGGCTATCCGGCAGCGTTATGAAGAACTGTTTAACTATCCGAAATTGTCCTCCCCGTTCAAGGCAGGCGATTATTATTTTTCTACAAAAATGACGGCCTGCAAAACCAAGCGGTGATCTATTTCCAGAAAGGCCTGGATGCAGAACCAGAGGTATTTATGGACCCCAACGCCCTGTCGGCCGATGGAACGGTAGCTATTGCCCTGGTCGGCATTTCCAAGGACAACCGCTACGTGGCCTATTCCCGCAATGAAGCCGGCTCCGACTGGCAGGAATTGCACGTCATGGAGATCGCCACCAAGCAAGAGCTTCCCGATTTGCTCAAATGGGTGAAATTCTCCGGCGCATCCTGGTGGAAAGACGGCTTTTTCTACAGCCGCTATCCCGAACCCGCCTCCGGAAGTGAACTCTCCGGCGATAATAAAAACCACTCGGTATACTACCACAAACTCGGCACCAACCAAGGGGAAGATAAGCTTATCTACCGCGACTTTGAAAATCCCAACATCTACCACTTCGGCACTGTAACGGAAGATGAAAAATACTTCATTCTTTACAAACAACCCGGTACCGACGGATTTGCGACTTACTATAAAGACCTTGAAAAAGACGGTCCTTTTGTTGAGCTTTTCGGAGGGTATGAAAACAAGAGCACCGTGGTGCAGCATACCGGAGGGAAATTTCTCGTGCATACGGACATCGATGCACCGAACTACCGCCTCATTTCGGTAGATCCCAAAAAACCGGCAAAGGAAAACTGGACGGACGTCATTCCCGAATCGGATAATTTCCTGGAAGGCGTGAATACCGGTGGGATGAAACTCTTCGCCAGCTACCTCGAAAAAGCCACCAACCGGATCTACCAGTACGATTATGACGGAACGAACAAGAAAGCTATTGAACTGCCCGGCCTTGGTACCGCAGGTGGATTTGGCGGCAGAGAAGACGAAAATTTGCTGTTCTATTCCTTCTCTTCTTTTGTCTACCCGCCCACCATCTTCAAATACGATGTGCCCACCGGCGAATCTTCTGTTTTTTACAAAACGGAACTGACCTTCGACCCGGCTGATTTCGAAGAGAAACAAGTGACCTATAAGAGCAAAGACGGCACGGATGTGACGATGTTTATCGTACACAAAAAAGGCCTGGAGCTCAACGGTCAAAATCCCACGTTCCTCTATGCTTACGGGGGGTTCAACATCAGCATGACGCCTTATTTCAGTACTTCCCGGATCGTATTGCTGGAGAATGGCGGCGTGTTTGCCCTTCCCAACCTGCGTGGAGGTGGCGAATACGGCGAAGAATGGCACAAAGCCGGGATGCTGCTCAACAAACAGAACGTGTTTGACGACTTCATCGCCGCCGGAGAATACCTGATCGCACAAGGATATACGTCCAAGGAAAAACTGGCCATCAGCGGTGGTTCCAACGGAGGCCTGTTGGTCGGCGCATGCATGACCCAGCGTCCGGACCTCTTTGCCGTAGCGTTCCCGGCTGTAGGCGTGTTGGATATGCTCCGCTACCACCGGTTTACCGTAGGTAAAGGCTGGATCCCGGAATACGGCTGTGCCGATTCATCCGAGGTGGACTTCAAAAACCTCCTGGCCTACTCACCGCTCCACAATTTGAAACCAGGCACCGAGTACCCCGCCACGATGATCACCACCGGCGATCACGATGACCGGGTGGTACCGGCCCACTCGTTCAAGTTTGCGGCCGAGTTGCAAAAAGACCAGGCCGGCGACAAGCCCGTCATCATCCGTATCGAAACCGATGCCGGTCACGGTGCAGGCAAACCCACCAGCAAGATCATTGACGAACAAGCGGATATGTGGTCGTTCTTTTTTATGAATACCGATTCGCCGGTGAAGTACCTGAAGAAATAGCGAAGTGTACAGTTTCCAGTAGGCAGTGTGCAGTCTGCACACTGCCTACTGCCTACTGCCTACTGTCTACTGCCTACTGCCTACTGAATCCCCTTCACCAAATTCCAATTCGAATATCCAAACAACTGCTTCCCTCCAAACAGGTTCCGCTCTATCCAGGTGAGCACCCGTGTCTTAAACCGCTCATGCTTCATGGGGTTGCGTTGGGGTACGTACCCTTTCTCAAAATGCAACTCGTCGGCCCAGTTAAAGCGGCTGATAAAACCGGCCATGACCTGAGGATGCGTGCCGGTGAATTTTCGATACAAGTTCATATTGCCGTAGTCGTAGGCGGCTGCCCGTTTTTTGTACTCCTCCTCCATGGCTGCCGCGCCTTTATGGATAGTATCGAGCGATTTGGATTTTTTTTGCATGTAGCTCGGTGGACGCACCCAGCCGTAGTGGTATACCTCGGCATCGATCGGCTCGACGTGCAGCTTGTGGGTGCCTTCTTTCTGCCGGTAGTTCAGCCCGTCGAAATTGGGAATACGCCGGAATGATTGCGCGGAGATATACGAATGAATTTCCGGATCATTACGTATGATGCGGATCTCATGCGGATACCAGCCGTGGTGGTCGCAATAGTGGTCGTAATCGCCAAAAAAGTGCCTGTAGCGAAACAAAAAGCCCTCCACCCTTGGGTCATCCAGCCGTTGCTGACATTTCGCATAAATGGCATCCAGGTATTTTTCGTGAATGACCTCGTCGGCCTGCAGGTAGAAAAGCCAGTCGCCCGTGCAGGCATTCTTGGCGATGTCGGTCTGATGCGCATTCTCCATGCCACGCGGGTATTTCTCAATATCCCATACGGTGTGGATGATCTTCACTTTGTCGGAACCGATGCTCTTGAGCAGTTCCTCCGTCGTGTCGTCCGGGTCGCAATCGCCAAGCGCCACGACAAACTCATCCACGATGGGGAGAATGGATTGGATAGATTCCCTTATCGGGTAGTAAAGTTTACTCGTATTCTTTGCGAGTGTAAAGCCGGAGATTTTCATAGTTACCAATTTTCAAAAAATAATAAAACCGCAAAGGCGCTAAGACACTAAGTACGCAGAGAGGTCAGCTAATTATTGCTGAATATCCGTTGTCAAAACTCGAATTCTTTGCGTCCTTAGCGTCTTTGCGGTTAAAATTTTATTCCAAAAGTAACTCCCGGTCTTTTGGATACTTGACTTCATATCCCCAGGTCCATTCTTTTTTACCTCGAGGTTCTATGTTAAATGACCACCGCAACTCGCCGGTATCGGGATTTGGTTGCGTGCCGGCCAGTTCTTTTGCAGTGACCTCGATCTCGTTTTGTTTGGAAATGGGGAGCTGGTCGTACACCAGCAGGTTGATGGATTGGGATTTGTTGTTGCGCACCTCGAGTTTCCAGCTTCGCGATTCCACCTTATTCGAAGCGATAAAGCGGCGCCTGGCAAAGTCGACCACTTTGGTGCGTTTTACGAGCACATTGCGGTCGCGACCGAGTGAAATATCGAGGGTGTCGGTGAGGTAACGTACATCGAGGATGGATTTGCCGACGTAGGTGTCTTCGAAGAAGAGATTGGCTTCGCCTTCCAACAGATTATACTGATCCCAATCGGTGATGCGGGCGATGAGAAAGGCGCTCTCATCGAGCTTGGGTACGGATTGGTATTCGTAGTAAGCTGGAACAAAATAGCTGGTAAGATCTACCGTGTAGACTTCCCCATCCGATTGTAAGGTATAGGGTAAATCGACCCGGAATGATACATTGGTTTGGTTTTCGATGACCGTGGTGGGTACGGTATATTTTTCGGATTTGCTTTGATTGGCTCCCGCCACCATGCTTTTGTCACCTCTGGAGTATGCGGTTACCACCATTTCCGACAGTTCCACACCAGAATCCATATATACTGATACAAATGGTTGCGCAGGCTGGGTAACTGCCGAAAAACCCACGTAGGTGATTTTCAGCATTTGCCCATTGGGGGGCACGGGCAAAATAAAATTGCCATCAAAATCGGTCACCGTCCCGATGGTGCTTCCTTCCACCATAATAGTAGCGCCAATAAGTGGCTCGCCTGTTTGCCTGTCCATTACCCTTCCATTTACCTGGCCTCCGGCGCCGGAACCAGGATTTATGTCGTAGTATGCGGAAGGTTGTTGCCGGTAAGTCTGGTTAAAGCTCAGATACCAGGGCTGCAAGTCAGGCAATGCGCCACTGGCGCTTGGATCTGCATTGGAGAAGGTTAGGCTAACCTGTTTCCAATCCTCGCCCGTGCTTTGGTGCACCCGGGCGCGATAGACAAGCTCAATATCGCTGTTCACATCCTTGGCGCGAATGTCGTAGAGCGGAAACCAGCCTGCTTGGCCGGCGATGTAGGACACCACAATCTGTGCTTTTTGAGCGCGTTTGCATTCGAGTTCAAACACGACCTCTCCCGATGCCTTTTCGGGATCTTTCTTGTTCTGCTGCAGTTGGTTTTGCAACTGTTGTATCCGGACATTGTGTGCGGTGATCCTTTTTTGAAATGCCAGTGTATTAAGCCGGATAGCCTTGATCCGCTCTACATAATAAGTATTGACCGTTTGGAGATCCTCCGGCTTTATACCGGTCTGGCTACCTCCGATGGACCGGTTGGCTTTGAGCAACTGCTCTTCTTCCGCCAGGGTATTTACCAGGGCATTGATAACCTGGATGCTATCCTGCAAACTCAGTATTTCCTGCTGCATAGCTCCTTTGTCTTCCACTTCAAGAAAATTGAGCCGATGATTAGCCGACAAGAGGATCAATTCCGAATTGGTCTTGATCTGGATGCTTTGAGGGTCGATAAAAGGCGAAAGGCCTTTAAGCACCCATTTGCTGCGTCCGATCGGCGCTTCCAGTTGTCCGGAGCGGTGTATCTGGGCGCCTTCCAGGAAGACGGTCACAGAGTCGATCTTTGATTCTACCGGTTTCTCCGGGTTGGTTTGGGAGAAAAGAAGAAAGGGAAGAAAAAGAGCTGATAAGAGAATAATGCGGGTTTTCATAGCTTCGAGGGTTTGCGAAATTTACGATACAAAAATACACCTAGAATTAGCACACCGATGATCAGCAAGAGCGGGATTCCAAACATCGACAAAAAGAAGAGTATACCCACTACGACGCCTCCCGTGGAGGTCCCGGGATCGAACGGATCTCCAAAATCATGGGGCTGCAATGCCATATTGGCTACCTGGCCGGAATTCATGCGGTGGATAGTCCGATAGTAATCTTGAGCCCCATTAGATAACACCGCGGCGAAGTCAAACGCTTCCCGGCGCTTCCCATACGTGATGATCGGATTGTCCTGATTGGTGGGTGTCAGTTGGTCAAAGTTCCACATCAGGAGGTTTGCCTCCTCGTTGACCTGGAAGCGACCGGCCGGGATTAATCCATGGATATCCTGTATGGTGAGCCCATCCATCAGTTGGATCATGATGACGCCTTTCCCGATGGGTTGTTTCCAGGTGCTTCCCGATTCCAACAAGTAGATGAAGGCATTGTAATGGCCCTTATTGTAGCCTTCCAGCACACTGGCATCGTTCGTATTCACCACGAAATTCACCTCGAGGGTAGTGATCTCCCCCGGGTTAAACCGGCTTTCCCATACATACCAATTGCCCCCTGCATCCAGGCCCGGGGCGTTCACCTCGACTTCACTCAGGGCCACCTGCACGGGCTTTCCCCGCACCAGCACCCGAAGATCATACAGGTCGTCGAAGCGTACCTGGGTGAGCCGGTACCCGTTAGACGGGGCATAAGAAGCATTGATCGGATACCCTACCCGCATGAAAAGCGTATCGGCGGTGGGGTTATGCATCTGGTAGACGCCCTTTACCACGGCAAACCCTTGGTAAAGCTGGATTTTCACCTGCTCCTGCACCATCTGGATCTGCTGGAAAGACAGGCTGTCTTCCGGATAGAGCAGAAAAAACGTCCCGGCGCCTCCAGCATTCCAAATGCCCGGCTGCGCCGCGTTGGTAAAGGCCTGAGTGGAAAGACCCATGAATAAAAAGAAAAGAAATATTCGCATCCCGATTTTTTTTGAAAAGGTACTATTTTTCGCAAAATTGAGGGAATAGACACCAAGAAGGTTTTTTATGTAACTTTATAGGGGCAATTTTGCCTTTAACCAAAAAAAAAATATCCAATGGCTGAATCAATCGAAAAAGTACTTCCACCCACCACCGACACCCAGAAAAGCAAAGGCGTGGATTCCGTAACTTCCAAAGCGGAGGAAATGGATTATTGCTACACGGTGCCCGACAAGATTTTTCAGCTCAGTCTGGGCAAAAACGCTCATTTCAGCAATGCACGATATATGGGCGATTATTCGATGTCCCTGCAAGATGCCCAAACCGCCAAGTGTAAATATGTAGCGGATATGCTTGGGCTTGCCCTCGGCAAACGAGTGATCGACCTGGGTTGTGGCTGGGGTGGTTGGCTGCGGTATGTAAAAGATACAGTTGGCGCAGAAGGCGTAGGGGTAACCTTGTCGAGAGGACAGGCAAAACACAACCAGGAAACCGGGCTGGCGGTACATCACATGGATATGCGGGAGGTTAAACCCGACACCTTTGGTCCATTTGACGCAGCCACTGCCTTTGGAAGTTTTGAACACCTGTGCTCCTATGAAGAATACCTGGAGGGCAAGCAAATGGATATCTACCGCCGTTTTTTCGAGCAGGTCAGAGCGCTTATCCCCGTCGGTGGACGTTTTTACATGCAAACCATGACCTTCGGCAGGCGGATTAAAGAAGTGCCCCGGGAAAATTGGGATATCAATGCGCCCAAGGACTCTGACGAGTATACCATGGCCCTGATGGTCAAGCAATTTCCGCTATCCTGGGTACCCTATATGGACGAATCAACGATCGAAGCGGCACAACCCCACTTCAAATTGATCGAACACAGCAGCGGGCGGCTCGATTACGTAAAAACCAACCAGGAATGGACCAGGCTTTACAAGAAATTTAACCTCGTAAAGTATTGGTACTATATGCGAATGATTCCCAAATACATTTTCGATCCCGAATTCCGGTACATGCTCGATATTCTTCGATATGCCCCTAACCGGCGGTGCTTTGAGCGGGAACTGTTCGACCATTTCCGGTATGTATTCGAGCGAGTGGATTAAGTCAGTGCCATTAATGCCCGATTCAATCCATATTAGCGTCGTCATTCCTGATCAACCTCGGTATCATCGGTGAATACCTGGCAAGGATATTTAATGAAGTGAAGGGCGTCCACTTTATTTCATCAAAGATCAAATCACCTCCCCTCCCATAAATCCCTCGAAGCATGAGCCAGCCCAAGAAGAAGAAACAAAGCCCTAAACAAAAAGCTGCGAAAGCAAAAAAAACAGCCACCTCCTCCGGTTCCTTCAACTCTACCCAGTGGATTTGGATCGCAGCGATTTTGGTAATCGGATTTATCGCTTTTTCCCCTGTGCTTCAAGCTGAATTTATCAATTACGACGATGATTTCTACATCACCGACAACCGGTTGATCACCGATTTTAACGGGGCCAATGTAAAAACGCTATTCACCTCCTATTTCGGAAACCAATACTCCCCTGTCGCTATGACCATCATGGCCCTGGAGATGAAACTCCTGGGAACAGATCCAGGGCCGCTTAAGTTTATTAGCATTCTATTCCATTTGGCCAACGTCCTCCTCGTTTTCTTTTTTGTGAAAAAGCTCTTCTCCCGCCAGGACCTCGCGTTGATCACTGCCGGGCTTTTTGCTATTCATACGCTCCAGGTCGAATCGGTGGCCTGGATGGCAGGTTCTATGAAGGTGGGTTCCTATGCGCTGTTTAGCCTGGCTTCCATGCTGGTATACCTCCACTATCTGGACAAACGAAAATGGAGTCAGTTGGCTCTCTCACTGGGATTATTTTCCCTCGCTTGCATGTGTAAAGAACAGGCCGTTGTATTGCCTGTCTTGCTACTGGGGATTGATTACGTCAAGCGCCGAAACTTGCTCAGCAAGGAGGTAATTCTGGAGAAAGTACCATTCTTCATCGTCGCCCTCATTTTTGGCCTCGTTACGATGAACGTGGCAGATGAGATGAGAGGGACCGACCAGGCACTTCCATACACCATATTGGAGCGTACCCTTTTCGCCAGCTACGCCCTGACTGCATACACCTTGAAGCATATTCTTCCCGTCGACCTTTCAACTTACTATATTTACCCGCCACTGGGAAATACGCCGGCATTTTATTACCTCACGCCTTTCCTTTTTCTGGCCATGCTTGTGGGGTTTTTCTACGCCTGGAAAAAGGACCAACGGTTAATCGTTTTTGGTCTGGCCTTTTTTCTGGTAAATGTCGTACTAACCATCCTATCCCAGATTTTCTCCGTACGGGATGTCATGATGGCCGACCGCTATATCTACCTCTCTACCATCGGTTTTTTCCTGATCCTGGCCTGGTGGGCCACTCAATTGGTGGATAAAAAACCGGCCAACCGAACCTTGGTGTACGGCGGCCTTTTGGTCTATGGACTGGTGCTCACTGCAATGACCTACCAACGTTGCGGCGTATGGAAAAACAGCATCACGGTCTTCACCGACGCCATTGAAAAGGGAAAACCAAAGGAAGGCGGAAAGTACTCCCCAGCCTTGGCTCTTCCTTTCACCAACCGGGGACTGGCCAAAAAGATACAGGGTGATACCGAAGGCGCCATGGCTGATTACAATCAGGCGATCATCGCCAATCCCGGGCACGCAAAGGCTTACCTAAACCGGGGTAATATCTATTTTAATGCCGGCCAGCACGACCTGGCTATTGAAAATCACAACAAATCCATTGAGTTAGACCCGGGTAACCAGAAAGCGTACTCCAGCCGGGGCGCTGCCTATGCCAGTAAAGGCCAATACGACCTCGCCCTGGCAGATTTCGACAAGGCCATAGAGATGGATCCCAATTTTCTGGATGCCCTTCGAAACAGGGCATTGATCAGGTATACGGTCAAAGATTTTGAAGGCGCCCTCCCCGACCTCGAGCGGGTACTTAAGCTCACTCCCGGCAATCCGGATATCCTCAACTTCAAGGGGCAGGTACTGCAACAATTGAAACGCTTCCCTGAAGCGGAAGCGCTGATCACCCAATCTATTCAACTATCGCCTCAGAATGGAGTCTACTTCCTTACCCGCTCTTATCTGTACCGGGATATGGGAGATAAAGTTCGCGCCTTGCAAGACGCCAACCAGGCGAAAGCGTTGGGGGCGAAAGTGGATCCGGGGTATTTGAATAGTTTTTGAGTTTATGGAATAGCTACCGCAAACACCACCGCGGCTTCATCTACATGCCTTGAATCCCCGTTTTCAGCCCACAAGGTACCGGAGAATCGCGCCTTTATGCGAAGGGTTGGTTGATTGTTTTCATTGGGTTTATAGGGCTCTACCGAGTCGATCAGGAAAAAGGAACCGGATGGCTGGGGGGCGCGATCGGAGCGATAAACCACTCCGTCCTCCACGTATTCCAAAATGACGGTCTTAAACTGAAGGGAATCGCCAGGAATAGGGATAAGCTCGCTCTCTTCGTTAGATTGATAGACAAAGCTTGCTACACAGAGCAAATTCCCTACGGGATTTAAAGCAGCCTGTACGCAGCTAACAGCCTCTGTAGATGTATTATCCGTGATAGTCACGCAAAAAATACCCCCGGGCTGAATCGCTTGATTCGTAGAGGAAGTGATCCCATTATCCCAGCTATAACTATATGGGGGTACGCCACCAATAGGCACGGCCTTTAAGGCCACCATATTGGAATCGAATTCGATTACGGCTGAAAACCCGGGGAAACTGTCCAATCGCACAAGCTGGCATTGTCTGGCATAACAACCTGTACCATTGGCGTCCAATTCCAAACACGCGTTAAATGACAGGGTATTGCTCCGAACGATTTCAACAGCCTGCCCAACTACCGTTAGCGAATCGTCAAAAGTCCAGATAAGCAAGGGTTGGGCGCCCCCGGTTTGAGAGGTAGACTGAAAACCAACCAGGTAGGTAATAAGCGTGTCAAAAGCAGGGCTTACCGGGTCCCGGAAATCGAATGCTTGCTGGTTTTGTAAAAATCTGGAGAATCCGGGTCATTGCCCTGGGTAACCTGTGCATCGCGGAAATAGATCGCAAAAGAGGGCTCGCACTGATCCAGGCAATCGAGCTGTGCAAAACGGCCTGAAAACTCAAAGACATGTAGGCTGTCGGCTTCAAAAGCAGTATGCAGGTAATAGCGATTTTCTCCGGCTGCCAGGTTCAACTCCGTACCACCTGCCCAGTTGAGGTCCAGGCTGAAGACGGGATCCTCCGTAACCGGGGGCGGCAGCTCTATTTTCCGGCAACTACCAGCCAGTAGTATCGCCGCCATTAAGATCAGGTTGTATTTTATTTGCCTATTCACGTTTGTCAATTTTTGGGTAGTGCTCAGCGCAACCAATAAAAGGCCCCCAAGGATACCGTTCCTGGGTATGCAACCCTTCCGGTCAGGGTAAACCGGGCGCCGATGTTATATTGTACGCCTATGTAGGGCTGTATGCTAAAGGCATTTTTACTGCCGGGTTCCAACCATCCACGGGCATAAACGGTGCTTCGCTCCGCCAAGGGAAACTCAGTATTCAGCCCCGCCGCCTGGTCATCGAAATAACTGCTCAGGCGAGGGAGGTAATCTGCGTCTTCTTGTGCAGTGCGTTCCCAGGGCTTCGGATAAGTCAATTCGTTTACCACTCCCCTCAGGGCGAGTCGGTAGGAAAGCAGCGCGCCCGCTTCCAGTTGCACCTTCCTGCCCATCCGTCGAAATACGCCTACGGGGGCGGCGAGTTGGTGTGCCGAACGGGCTTCACTGACATATTGTGTATTCGTAGCCCCAAAACCCAGGGTGGTTTGCGCGGTACGTCCCACTTCCTCCGGAGTGATCTGCATCACTGCGTATTGCAATCCGGCCGTCCAGCCCCATTTTTCCAGCAGTTTCCCCTGTATCACCCCTCCGGCCCAGATTCCGGGCAGTGCGTGCGTGGGAAGCCCGCCCAATTGGACGCCCATCCCTGCGCCACCCCGCCAGGCACATCGGCGATCGGCAGGCTGAATGGCGGGTAAGTCTGCCGCAACCGGCGCCTCATTGGAAGGAAGCGTCCATTCTCTCCACACCTCGAAAGGCAGGCCCGGCAATGCCTGAAGGATGGAAACAGGCGCCGTTGCATTCGCTGCAACCGTAGTTGGAAGTTTGGCGTCTTCCTGGATCTTCCGTCCTGAAGCAGCTGGAATTTTGGCATCGGATTTTACTCGCAGGGTTCTATTATCAGGAACTTCGCTTTTTTGAAAAACAGGAATTTCTTCTCCTCTTGGATCCACATGCTGCGGAACGGCCGGCGTTTCATCCAGTGTAAGGCAATCCTCCTCTTTCGGCAAAACTCCCGCAGCGCTATTGATGGCCAGTGGTTTGCGGAAGTTTACTTCGGGAGTATGCCTCAATCCCCACCACAACCCAAATCCGAGCACCGCCGTTACGCCCCCGATCCACCAGAAGAACAGGAAGCGGCGACGCCGTTTGCGTTCCGCTGCAATAATGGCCGCTTCAGCCGCCTCCCAATACGCTTCCTTCCACTCGAAGGAGCGGTCGTGGAGTTGATCGTGAAACAGCTTGTCTAAATCGTTTGCCATAACTTGGAAGCTTAATCCTGATTAAATCACCCGGCTATCCGAGAGCGTTTCCTTTACCATTTCCTGCAGACGTTTCCGGGCATAATTGACGTGCCATTTGGAGGTGCCCTCGCTGATACCCAGCATTTCTGCTATCTCCTGGTGCGGGTACCCATCGATCGCAAAGAGGTTGAATACTTTTCTGCTCATCGCCGGCAGGGCCTGCAGCATTGCTGTTAACTGTTCTGCTTGCAGTTGGTGCTCCGCATCGTTGTAATCCGCCCAGTCATTGGTATTAGTTTCTTCGGAAAAATCCCGGTATTCCATCAACTCCTTCACCTGCCTGTTTTTCCGGAACTCATCGATCAGCGTATTGATCATGATGCGCCGGATCCAGGCTTCAAAAGGCGCCTCCGGACGGTATTTGTCCAGGTTGTTCAGTATTTTCAAAAATCCGAGGTTCAGCGAAGCCATGGCTTCCGATTCCTCTTTCTGGTATCGCAGGCAAACTCCCATCAGCACATCAACGCAAAGCCGGAAAAGCTGGTACTGTGCTTTCCGGTCGCCTTTTTTGCAGCCTTTGAGGAGGTCCTGGGATATCTGCATAGGAAAAAGTGGAAGGGAGGATGCCGATGGCCACCGGCATCCTCCTTTCTTAATTTATTCTTTGATTACCCGATGGCTTACCATCCAGCCATCCGTGGTCACTTGCAAGATATATATTCCAGCAGGCAAGTGCTGGACGGCAACCGGAATGATTTGCCCACCGCCTTGCAGATCAAGGGGTTGTACGACTTCCAGTCGACCGTCGAGGGTGGTCAGGGTGAGTTGGCCCTGCACGGGTTGCTCGAGGAAGAAGTAAAGCGAGAGCTGGTCTTTGACCGGGTTGGGATAGGCAAGCGATTCAACCTGCTCGGCAATTTCCTTTACGGCCAATACAATACCCGTTTCCCCGACACTGAAAGAGATGTTGGCGGCGGGGTTGTCCGGTCCGATCGTCACCCATTTCACGCCCTGCTCCAAACCGGGGATCTCTACCACTACTTTGTAGGTGCCCCAGGCGAGGTTTTCAAAACCGAATTTGCCGTCCGAATGGGTAAGGGTGTGTGTCACCGGAGCTTCCTGGTCATCCAGCAAGAGGATGGATACATTCGGCATCGGATCGCCTTCGCCTCCCCGTTCTTCGTTTCCACCGCCCCATATATTGGCGCCGTCACTGACGAGTCCACCGATAAAGCCGGGACCGCCCGGGTTAGCGCCCGGAATCAGGCTGATATGGTAGTATTGACCGTTATTGGGGACTATCACCTGATCCGCTTCGTCCCAATACAGGTGGCTGAAGTGGTAGGTCGGCAGGAAGTTCTCATATCCGGAAGAGCCTGGGGTAAGGAATGCTTTGACCAGATAATTTCCAGGGGCTACATTTCCAAAAGAATAGAATCCACCCAGGGCGGGAGTAGTGGCAAAATCGACCGAGTCGACCGCAGTCAATGTACCCGCATTGGGTTCGTATTGAATGAGGTATACCTTACCAACCAGGTTGCCAGGTTGACCGATCGAATCGCCTGAGACATAACCGGAGATCTGGTAATTCTGCCCTTGAATTTGGATCGTTATACATTCGGAGGATTCGCAGCCGGTCGCATCTACCACGGTCACGCAGTAGGTACCTGAACTGGAAATAATAATGTCTTGGGCGATTTGGCCTGTACTCCAGCTATAGATAAACGGGGCTTCCCCATCAGCAATAGCGGACAAGTTGTAGGTGATGGTACCCGGTATCTGCTGTGGGATGATGAAGACAGAGCAAAGGGAATCGCCGCCGCCGCCCTGGTACCAATAGCAAGCTTCAGAAACACAGCCCGTCGCATCGGTGACCGTCACACAATATTGCCCAGGGGCATTAGGGAAGATCGTTTCAGTTGTAACCCCATTACTCCACTGGTACGCAAAAGGCGCCACACCCTGGGCCCATGCCGTCAGTCCGCCGGACGGGTCTGCTTCGATCACCACAAAACAGTTTTGCGGGTCGGGCAGCACGATACAAGCTTCCGCTTCACATCCGTTGGAATCGGTCACTGTAACGCAATAGGCTCCTGGATTGGAAACGAGAATAGAAGGCGTGGTTTCTCCTGTGCTCCATGCGTACACAAACGGAGCCGATCCGGAAGGAAATGCGGTAAGCTGCATACCGAAGAAGGTCGAATCAGCTTCGATAGCCACCCCGCAATTTCCACTGCCATCGCAATAGACAAAGTCGGCAACGGCAGCGAAATTGCCCGCTTGCCAGACAAAAGCAAGGGTTTCAGTGGGTACGTTCGGGCAATTCACCATCGTCACGGTCAGGAACCCCCATGTGCTGTTGGTCGTAAAGGAGTCGGCATAGGAGCCGGTGGCGTCGGTATAAACCGTATTGAAATAAAAGGGGGCGCCGGGTACGGAGTCGCTAGCAATAATGATCTGTACATTCTCCACCGGATCGCCGTTCGTGTCGAGCACGGTGCCGGCGATGGAGATGGTATAGGGCTGGGCCGCGACCCATAAGCCCGCTAGAAGGAAAGAAAGTAGAAATATGAACTTTTTCATGTAGGAAAATTTTATCTTTTCTGGTAATAAGGATCTTTCACCCCTGTTCACGAAAAATACGGTATAAAGGTTGGGTGAAGGTTGAATATATTCAAAAAAAGTTTCCATGCAGCCACTTGCAGAACGTTTGCGTCCCAAATCATTTGAAGAATACGTTGGCCAACAGCACCTTGTCGGACCAGGGGCCGTGTTGCGCCGCGCCATTGAATCAGGCAATTTGCCTTCTTTCATCCTTTGGGGACCGCCCGGGGTCGGAAAAACTACCCTTGCCAACATCATTGCTCACCAGCTTAAGCGGCCATTCCACAGCCTGAGCGCCATCAATTCAGGGGTGAAAGATATTCGCGACACGATTGAAAAAGCGCAATCGCAGCGTTTTTTCAACAGCCCCAACCCTATTCTTTTCATCGACGAGATCCACCGCTTCAGCAAGTCACAACAGGATGCATTGCTGGGTGCGGTGGAGAAAGGGATCGTCACCCTGGTAGGCGCCACGACGGAGAATCCTTCGTTTGAGGTGATTTCCGCACTTCTTTCCCGCTGTCAGGTCTACGTGATGAAACCACTGAGCGAGGAAGACCTGAAGGAACTGGTTCACCGGGCTCTTGAGAAAGATGAGGAGTTGAAAAAATTGACCGTTGAGATCAGGGAATACGACGCGCTGCTGAGTCTGTCGGGAGGCGATGCCCGAAAACTATACAATGTGCTGGAACTCGCCTGCTCCGACGCGGTGCAAGGGGAGCCATATATCCTGACAGACGAAATTGTAAAGGAAAAGATCCAGCAGAATATTGCGCTCTATGACAAAGGCGGGGAGTATCACTACGACGTAGCCTCCGCGTTCATCAAATCTATCCGGGGCAGCGACCCCAATGGGGCGGTCTACTGGCTGGGGCGCATGCTGGAAGGTGGCGAAGACATCAAATTCGTCGCCCGGCGCATGATCATCTCCGCATCGGAAGACATCGGTCTGGCCAATCCCAACGCCCTCCTTATGGCCACCACTGCTTTTCAGGCTGTGCAAGCCGTCGGCATGCCTGAGGCCCGCATCATTCTTTCACAAGCGGCTATTTACCTGGCTACTTCCCCCAAGAGCAATACCGCCTATATGGCGATCAATCAGGCGATGGGACTGGTGCGGGAAACCGGCGCACTTCCCGTGCCGTTGCACCTCCGCAATGCGCCCACCGGGTTGATGAAAAAACTCGACTACGGCCAGGGCTATCAATACAGCCACGATTTTCCGGGCAACTTTGTGACCCAGGAGTATTTACCCGAAGAGATCAGCGGCAAATGCCTGTATAATCCGGGGAACAATCAGCCGGAACAACAGGTGCAGGCCAGGCTGAAGGGGCAGTGGAAAGGCAAGTATGGGTATTAGTTTTGAGTGTTTAGTGTTTAGTTTTTAGAGGTAAATCAAAAACTAAACACTAAACACTAAAAACTCCTACTAAGCTCTTTCCGTTTCCAGCTGCATGAGCTTGGCCAGGCGTTTGCCGTCTCTGTTGAAAAAGGTCTCCAGGTAGCGGAGCAGCTCGCGTTGAGCGCCTGAGGAAAGGCCATCTATGGATTGGATGTGGGACTCCAAATCGTTCCGGGCGTGCTCAAATCGGGTGAGACACTGGTTCCAGGCCTCGAGGGAGGGCATATTGCCCATGAAGAAGCGGTCTTTGACGTCGTATTGGCCAATATTGGTATTGGGAACGGCATAAGAGGCATCTACCCAGCCGGCAAGATCAAAATCGTAGGGGATGGCAAAGAGGTCGCCGGTCGATTTATGGCGCACCAGTTTGATATTGCGCAAATTGGGCACATCCCAGTCAGAATTGCCGATCATATATTCAAACGTGCGCATTTCCAGGGAATTGCGGGGTTCAAGTTGGTCGATGGATATGCCGAAGTTCTCCACTTCCTCTCCGTCCAGGCGGTCTACCAGTTCATCAGTGGGTTCGAGGAAGAACGCGGTACGGGTTATACTTTTGTTCCGCTTTTTGGAATCGATATACGTAATCTCCGCCAGTTTCACCCGGTAGCTCATAGGGGTGAGCTCCTGATAAAATTCATATGCGAGGTATTCGCGCAGAAGGTTGTCTTTCCCATCTGCCTGGTCAGACAAGCAATGGGTCACCAGTTTCAGGGTATTGTAGTCCCCTAATCCGCGTTTGGCCAATTCATCTTTGGGGAATTTTACTTTCAGCGGAGGGAAGTCGCACACCCGTCGGCGATATTTTCCACGTGGCTTGATCTCGGTAAGGAATTCCTGCTGTTGTCCCATGGCATCCCAGAAAGTAAATAAAGCCGGTTGATACGTGTCGTTAGAGGGGTCATCCATCAGAGCATGGAGGTCTGTTTCCATGGTAATCTTTAGCACTTCCGGCTGTTCGAGCCATTCGAAAATGGACCGCGGCTGGATAGAAAGCGACCTGCCCTGGTTGGACCAGGGAATGAACAGTAGAACCAAAAAACCACTAAAAAGTAACGCTGAAAGTGTGTAGGACGTTTTCATTTCTTGGGTGTTATGTGGGCAAAAGACAACTAAAATTCGTGTTCCGCTGCACCAAAAGACGATTAATTCGATAAATAGTCGCAAACTTTCGATGAATTAATTGTTAAATTTCGCCCTCAAGAGAAATAACATGACTTTGGCTTATATTAAGGGTACAGCAATTTCAATGTTGTTACTGGTGGTGATTGGCTGCCAGCGACAAACAAACACGGTAAAGGCCGAAGTCGTTCGTGATTTTGCGGACCGGCCAAAGAATATCGTGTTGCTGATTGGCGATGGTTTTGCCCTGAGTCAAATGAGCGCCATGACCTATCAAAACGGCAACCAATCCAGCCTGGAGAATTTCCCGGTAATTGGGTTGCATAAGGCCACTGCTTTCGATAACCTCATTACCGACTCTGCCGCCGGCGCCACCGCTTTTGCATGTGGCTGCAAGACCTACAATGCGGCTATAGGCGTCGACAGCGATACCATCCCCTGCCATTCCATCCTCGAACAAGCGGAAGAAAGGGGTATGTCTACCGGACTGATTGCCACCTCGCCCATCACCCATGCCACGCCCGCCGCATTCATTGCGCATGAACCCCTTCGCACCTTCAATGAAGAAATTGCCGCTGATTTTTTAAACACAGATATTGATCTTTTTATAGGCGGCGGCCAACGCTATTTCGAACGCCGCGATGATAACAGGGATTTGGTCAAAGAACTAAAAGCCAAAGGCTATTCCGTCAATTCCTATTTCGACACCGACTTGTTTCACTTTCGCTCTATCGACAAAAAAGCTCCATTCGCTTTCTTTACGTCTGACAATCAACCGGTTAGTGCAATGCAAGGAAGGGATTACCTACCTTATGCAGCCCACTTGTCCCTACCCTTTCTGAAGGAGCGGAGCGACATGGGCTTTTTCATTATGATCGAAGGCAGCCAAATCGATTGGGCCGGACATGCCAAAGATGGCCCCATGATGCTGGGCGAACTCCAGGATTTTGACGCCACCATTTGGGAAGTACTGAAATTTGCCGCCAACGACCGCGAAACCCTCGTCATTGTTACCGGCGATCACGAATGTGGTGGGGTTGCCATCCAACCCGGGTCGAAATTTAAGAAAGTAGAACTCGCCTTCACCACCAACGGCCATACAGCAGCACTCGTGCCGGTCTATGCATACGGGCCAGGTGCCGAGATTTTCCGCGGTATTTACGACAACACCCAGCTCTACTTCAAGATGGTGGAAGCGCTAGGGTGGTAAATCCCGGATTTAAACCGTGATAATTTCGTTTTTTCTCAAAAAGCGCAAAATCCCGTCTACTGTTTCCTCTAAGGTGGGGTCCGGCTTTCCGAAGTCCGACCTGTCCCTCGACTGCTTAAAGTTGCTGCTGTCATAGAGCTTGAATTCCATAGTCGAAATATTTTCGACTGATCGGACCAGGAAGTCCAACAGCGGGAAAAGCAGGTCATCTTTGGAACATCTGTCGATCACCTCCGGCACAAACTCCTTCAATTTGAAGATTTTAAATTCCTTGCCTGTCTTCTGTGTGATGATGTTCGTGATGTCCATCATGTTCGAGTAATGGTCTCTTACGACATGGTATGTTTTGTTGGCCGTATCCGGCAGATTGGATATAGCCACGATGTTATTGGCGGCGACGTCCGCAGGGGTAAAGCTTACCTGGTTGTGCGTATCGACCCCAATGCCGTTGTTGATCATGAACGCAAGCAGTCGGATAGAAATGTCAAAGTTATGTCCACCGCCTTCTATGGAGGGAGTGATCAGTGCCGGGCGGAAGATCCGTCCGATCAGGCCGCGGCTCATGGCATCTTTCACGATTTGTTCAGACACCCACTTGGTCTGGCTATAGCCGAAGTCAAGAAGGTCAAGGTCATCGTTGGAATCCGTTTCATATAACACATCCTTGACAGCCCACCCGAAAATGAAGGTCGTGGAGATGTGGTTAAAGACCTTGGCAGGGCCTTCGAATGCCAGCTTCAGGATCTCATTGGTACCGATGACATTGATGTTGCGCATTTTGTCGTAGTTGAACAGATAGTTCACGACCGCGCCATTATTGTATATCTCCTGCACATTTTCAGCCAGAAAATTCCACATATCCCGTGTCAGGCCCAGTTGATGCTGGCCGAGGTCTCCGCAAACGGGAATTACCCGTTTTTAAACATTTCGGTGAATGCTGCTGACATAGGGCCGAGGGACTCCATGGCTGAGACCAAACGCTCCATGCCCTGGGTTTCGTTAGACGCTCTCACCAGCACGTAGACCCTGTGGGTCGTTTGCTCCAGCAAGCTTTTGAGGATAAACGGTCCAAAAAAGCCCGTGCCGCCGGTCAACAGCACATCGGTCGTCTTTTTCGACAGATCGTAGGAAGGAGTGGGCGGATCGAACGTGAGCGTCACATCGCTCAACATCATCTTCCGTTCGAACGCCTGGTGTTCTTTTTGCAGCTTGCCCAACATATTCTTCAGGCGTATTATCGCCAGGGCGGAAGAATTATCAAACTGGTCTACCAGCTCGAACAGCTCCAGGATACTAATCTCCTGGATAAGCCGGATGTCAATTTGCTTGGCCAGCTCATCGGCGCCTTTGTCTTTGAGAAGCTCTTTGATGTCGTGCATCAGCACAACCAGGTCAAGAGATTCCAATCCTGCTTTACCGAGCGAATAGGTCTCGGTACCTTGCAAGCCGTATTTACGCTTTAATTCTTCAAACGGGGAATCACCCTGCTCCATTTCACTGAACAACTCGGCCTCCTTGGCCCCGGAAAATTGTTGAAGCACATTCAACTTGCCTGCTTCGTAAAGCTCCTTCGCCTTATGCCGCATGATTTTCCCTGAGCTTGTTTTAGGAATTTCTTTCGCGGAGATAAAAATAATGGCGTGTGTCTGGACATTTAACCCCCTCCTGATCTCGTCCACGATTTTAACCGGATCGGGGAGCGATTTGGGGTTTTTCACTCCAACCACTACCACCAGTTTCTCTTCTTCCTCAAACACATCGAATGCCGCTACAAATCCATGCCGCACATACTGGGAGGCTGTTTCTTCCACAATTTTTTCGATATCCTGCGGGTAGTAATTGAGCCCCCGAATGATGATCATATCCTTTGCCCGTCCGCAAATGTAGAGCTCATCCTGATACATAAACCCGATATCGCCAGTCCGGAGGTAGTTATTGGCGTTCTGGTTTTCACCCACTATTGTTGCCTGGAACATCTCTTTCGTCAATTCCGGCTTTTTCCAATAGCCCATGCATTTGCTATCGCCAGAAAGCCACACTTCTCCAATTTGTTCCTCCTTGAGGCCATGACGGGTTTCCGGATCTACAATTTTGACGGTAATATCGCCCAGGGGTTTCCCACAGCTCATGATTTCCGTATAAGTGTCAGATTCAGATACCTGCGGGAGGATTTTTAATTTATTTTGCTTGAAATTGTTAAGGTCAACAGAGACAAAAGTGCGCCCTTTATTGGATACGGCAAGCGTATTCTCGGCCAATCCGAATGCGGCAAAAAAACCGCTAGGGTTCAGTCCATAGGGCTTAAAAAATTCCAAAAACCGTGTATACGTAGAAGGAATAACGGGCTCTGCGGCTGTCATCAGATACTCCACCGAACTCAGGTCCAGCGTTTCAAGGGTTTTTTCGCTGATTTTGCCAGGCCGGAGGCAATAATCAAAGGCGAAGTTGGGCGCGGAAGAAGCGGTGGCTTTGTATTTGGACATCGATTCCAACCATAGGGAAGGACGTTGGATGAAATCCATGGAAGAGAATCCGTACGTGTTTCCTCCTTTCAAAGCAGTAAACAGGTAATACCCGATCAAGCCCATATCGTGGTACTGGGGAAGCCAGGAAACCCCGTTAGGCACGTGGTCGGCTGCCAGGTCGCAATTGTGCAGGATATTTTTGTGCGAAACCATAACCCCTTTAGGGTTGCTCGTGGAGCCTGAGGTATATTGGAGGAACAGGATTTCAGAGTAGCCTTCCGGGAATCCGTTTTTATTGACTTCCCTGAAGTCTTCCGTGTTAATCCAGTTCAACTTGGAAATATAGCTTTCCCCAAAGGCGAACTCGGCGATATTCGTGCGGGATAAATTCAATTTCATGGACCAGTAATAATCCCTGCTCGTCAATATCGCTGCGGCCTGGCAGTCTTTGGCGATATAGGTCATTTTCGTCAGGGAAGACTCAAACCCGCTTGAGGTAGGCGGATATACAGGCACGGGGATCAGTCCCAGTCTGGCACAGGCATAGAACGCACATATCATCTCCAGACCGGGAGGGTAAGCCAGCAAGATGCGGTCATTTTTTTTGAAATGGTATTCGTTGTGGAGACTCGAAGCAATGGCATTCGTTCGGTGGATAAACTCGCTGTAGGTATATTTATCTACCTGATTGCCATTGATATCCAAAAAAGAGTAGAGCAATTTATCCGGGGTTTGTGCTGCCCAGTAATCAAGTCTTTCAAAAATAGATTTCATAAAAAGGAAGAAGTTAAATTAAAAACCAGCAATCGACAATAAAATAACAAACCCCAAGCACACTCCCCAAAAGGGACCGCGCTTGGGGATCAGGAGAGTCGGAATGAAATCAGGCAGGATTTCCCAATTGTTTCAACAGCCTCAAATGATGGACCATAGCTCCATACATCGTTCTGTTTTCTCTGTATTCAATGCCAAATTCTTTCGCCGTTTCCTTCACAATTTTGGTCAATTTGGGGTAATGGGTATGTGCCACATGCGGATATATATGATGGATCACGTGGTGGTTTAACCCTCCACAAATCACATTGGCTATCCGGCTGCGCGTGGAATAATCAGTAGTAGTGGCAAAAATATGATCTATAAAATCGTGTTCGTCTTTTGTCTTGGGAAACTGGTTTATTTCGAGCAGGTGGGCTGTTTGAATAATCCAGGAAGCTGCCAGCCCCATAATGAAGTGGGTGACCAAAAATGCAAGGATAACCTTCCAAAGCGGGAAACCAAGAAGTACCGTCGGAAGGACGATCATATAGAATAGGTATAAAATCTTGCTTCCAATGATCGTGATATATTCGCTCAAAGGGATTTTGACGTCATGTACGTGTTTGTTGTTCTTCAGTAGCAGGTATTCCAGGTCCTTCACGAACACAAAATCCAAAGAGGCGATCCCATACAGGAAGAACACATAGATATGCTGAAACCGGTGCATTTTTTTCCAGGGTGCATGGGGCGAAAAGCGGAAGATGCCGTGGGCAATGATGCCCTCATCTTCTCCATATACGTTCATCACCGAATGGTGCCCCTGATTGTGCATGACCCGCCACATGTAGGAGCTGATCCCACAAGCATCGAGCACATAGCTCAGCGACTTGTTCACCAGACGCTTTTTGGAAATCGAACTGTGGTTGGCATCGTGGGCGATGTTGAGGAACATGAAAATCTGGCCAAGCCCCTGGAAGATATAAAGCAACAGAAACTGCCAATAATTCAATTTCAGGATGTACAACAGCGCCAAACTTCCGATCCACCAAACCAGTGCAAGGGTGACTTTCAGGGTCATTTCCCAGTTAGCTTTCTTAGAGCGGCCCGACTCTTTGAAAAAATTATTTAGCCGTTCAAACAGGACCTCCTTAAACTCCGCGTTGTTTTTTGTGATGGAAGCTGTATCCATTTCCCTTATGGTTTTGCAACAAATATAGGGGCCGGACTGGAATACCCCGAGCCCATTTTGCCAAATATTGCGCAATATAGAGCAGTTTTTGGTTCAGAAGAAACTTTATTTGGAGAAAGACGTTACTTCGCAAGTCCGGTCAAGGCGCCAGGCGATCGATCTTCCACTCCCCACCTGCCTCCCGCACAAATTCAAACCGGTCGTGCAGGCGGTTGGGACGGCCTTGCCAAAATTCAAACCGGTGTGGGGTGACTCGGTACCCCCCCCAGAAGTCGGGCAGTGGGATCTCACCGTGCATGAATTTTTCCTTCATCTTTTCAAACTGCATCTGGAGAAGCTTGCGGGATGAAATAGCCGAGGACTGTGCGCTCGACCAGGCCCCGAGCTGGCTGCCCCGAGGTCGGGAGGCAAAGTATTTCATCGACTCTGCCGTCGACACCCGTTCGGCCGTGCCCATGACGATGACCTGGCGTTCGAGGTCGAGCCAGGGGAAGAGGAGCGCTACCTGGGGGTTCTCCCCTATTTCCCGCGATTTGCGGCTTTGGTAGTTGGTAAAAAACACGAACCCTTCCCGGTCGTATATTTTCAGGAGCACCGTTCGGGCGGAAGGCGCCCCGGCTTTATCGGCGGTGGAAAGTACCATAGCCGTAGGCTCCCGCAATTCGGCCTTTACAGCCTCTTCCATCCATTTTTCAAACTGGAGGAAAGGGTCGCTCAGCAGCGTTTTCTTGGTGAGTTCAGCCAGGCGGTATTCGTTTCGGAGGTTGGCGATTTCCATGGAGATATGGTTTGTGGGCCTAAAAATAGGCGTTTTTTTGCCGGAATGATTGGTTATTTAGTGGAGAGTTTAGAGTTTAGAGTGATATTGCTGCGCGGTTGCTTCGCAACCGCGCAGCAACATCACTCTCCACTCTCAACTCTCCACTCACTTATGTCTTTCGCCGACCACGTCATCGCCTTCAACCGCGCCCTCCACTTCGAGGGAACCCTCCCCGCGGGCATCCGCATCATGAATCCTTTCCAGGAAAACCCCACAGCCCGGGAGACTTCCGAAAAATTTTACCATAAATTCTACGACGACAACCGCAAGCGCCACCTCATTCTGGGCATCAACCCCGGCAGGCACGGGGCCGGGGTGACCGGCATCCCCTTCACCGACACCAAACGACTGGAGAGTCACTGCGGGCTCACCATCAATGGCCTGAAAACCCACGAGCCCTCTTCCGTATTCGTCTACGAGTTGATCGACGCCTACGGCGGGGTGGAGGCGTTTTACCGCGATTTCTACATCACGTCTATCTGCCCGCTGGGCTTTGTGAAAGAGAATGATAAAGGAAAGGAAGTGAATTACAACTACTACGACAGCAAAGCGCTGACAAAGGCCGTGCGGCCTTTCATGGAACAAACCCTCCGCACCCAGCTCGATTTCGGCATCCACACGGATGTGTGTTTCGTGCTGGGTACGGGGAAGAACTATGGGTTCATCAAAGGGTTAAACGAGGAATTGCAGCTGTTTGACAGGGTCGTGGCGGTAGAGCATCCGCGGTATATCGTGCAGTATAAGGCGAAGGAGATGGGGGTTTATGTGGAAAGGATTTGTGGAATATTGAAGGATTCTCAGGATTTTACAGGAGGTAAACACGATGTTCAGGATGAAAGATAGATGGGCAGGATTTTTTTATTAATAATAAGTTTGTCTCAGCGCCATAGACCGAGCAAATCAGAGCTTTTTGTGCCCAGAGCATTTTACTCTTTAACACATCGACACGGATAGAGCATCCTTCCCCGCTTGTCACACTTTGAGCAATATTTTCTTTTGTGAACGATACAATTCCGCCATCGACCAGGTAGGTAAATTGCTGGAGATTGGTCAATTGATTGCCATCCACTCTACCTGTCTGAGTGAAGTTGAGTTGCAACAGATTTTGTTGACTATTCCCAGTATTGAAAAGTTGAAAAAACTCACCCGCGAAAGGTAGTCTCCAACCATCCGGACATAAACTATGTCGAATGGATGGTTTATAAAAATATCTATCGCCTACAGCCCTGTAAGCATCTGAGGAGACCTGCTTCTTTAGGTCGACTGTCATCCAGGTTACCCCATTAAGCATCTTCGATGGGTATATTGGAACCTTCGTTTCACATCTACTTCCGGAATAACCCGGTGGACAATCACATTTGCCATCTATACATTTACCCCCATTCTCGCACTTGATATTTTCACATGGATCTGGAGGGATTGGATTCTCGGCAGGGGGTACGGGAGCGGTTGGATTGTCGCCAGGAGGCACGGAGGAAGTTGAATGGTTGCCTGGAGGATAATAAATAAAGAATAATAGGACTAAAATTACCCCTAAAACACCCGGAACAATCCATTTAAGATTAGCACTTTTCCGGCTTACCGGCTCCGGGGTAAAGTTAGTCCTCCCTTTTGCCAGATTAGTGATGATCAGCAGAATAGAATTACTAATCCTGTTTTCCTCCAGTTGCGCGTCACCGGGATCAATAGTTCCCGCATTAACCTTTTTGATTAACGCGTTAAACCTTATTTCTAATTGCAATATCTGGGTGAGCATATCTTCATCCTTCACATTTGCCTTAAGCAAGTTAATGGTATCTTCTACGCTGCCCTGACTTAGTTGGTTTTGAGCCTGGCTTAGATATTCTTCCTGCATGGTGTTAGGTTTTAGAATAAAATTTTGGGTGGAAGAACATTTAATTAGGCACTCAAGCTTCCTGAATATTGTCAAAATACTATTCAAATCTCTTCAAATACCTCCCTAAATTCCCCTTCCTCCAGCAGGTGGTGGATGATCCGGTGAACGGTCGTCATCCGTTGGTCCTGCACCAGTACCAGGTTTTTACTCCAGAAGTAGGCCCCGTGCAGAAATTCACCGCTGGCCTGATGCACCCGCCGCAGTTCTGCGATCTGGTCGTAGGAAAAAAAAGAGGCGACGAATTTTTCCCCACTGGTAAGGCACACCACCACATCGGCCGGCCCCATGCCCGTGCCGTCGTTATCGACGCCTTCCTCAAACCATCAACATATCCCTTAGTTCTGCCAAATCGTAACTGCCACCCGCCCGGGGGCGTTCCAGTTTGCGGCCTTTTCCAGTGAGGTAGGTGCCGTTCCTCAGAAAAGCAAAATGTGATTTATTGTTGGAGGCCATAAATAAAATGTGCTCCACACTGACATCTGGAGGCAGGAGGCAGTGATACACATCGGTCTTGTAAAGACATTCACTAGGGCCTCTGCCCACCCAAAGCTCCGCTCCTTTTCTAAACCAGGCGCAGTGCAAGTCGTTGTTGCTGGTGATAAAAAGGAGATTGTCCCGGTGCGCACCTTTGGGAAGTGCGGATTCGTACCAATCGCGCCTGGCGCCCAGTATGTTGCCGCTACTATGTCCCTGGCATACCCACAAAGCGTATTGAGGATCGCATTTACCTTTATCCTGCCAGTACCAGGCAAAATGTAACGAGTCGTTGGACGAAATGCTAACCAGGTCCTGGGGTTTGAGTGGCTTGCCCTTGAAAGATTTGATCTCAAAACGGGAAGGCGACCTTTTTTTCCAGTGGTTGGAAATGGTCCCTGCACTCACCCTATTGTCGTCAAACCACGCGAAATGCATCGAATTATTAGCAGAAAGGAATAATGCGTTCATGGTTGAATTCTTTTAAATTTGGAAAATCAGATTACTCTTTTGTACCGTATTTCCCCTAATAAGCTCTATCCTTTCCGCCAATTGGTCAAAACCTATCAGACGAAAGGCAGCCCTTGCTGAACGATCGGCATCCTACCCTAACCAAGGGTGAAGATTCGTAAAACCCACCGTTGCTTGCTTACAAATGTTTATCTGTTCCAGAAAAGTCAGCCGCCGCCGGGCCACCGGTACCGTCGAGCCGTCTCGCATAACCAGGGTACCCTCCCGGAGAAATTTCCGAATGTATTGCAGGTTCACCAGGTGGGATTTATGCGGAGAGAAAAAACCCTGATTTTCGAGTCGATCCCGGAAAACTCCAATATGACATGAGCTGATAATTCCTTTACCTTCCGTTGTCACAATGCGGGTAAAGCGTTGAAGTCCTTCACTAGGGGAAACGGAACGAGGGCCGCGAGGTGTCGCAACCCTTCTGGTACCTTATGGATCCGGAATACAATCATGCATATCCCACCTGGCACATAAAGTTAAGTTATCTCCACATATACATGGAGAATGCCCCGAATATACATCTCCAGCATGAGTATGGTACGTAAATGTCCCATCCTCCGGGCAAAAATGCTCGGGGGCCCCGTCTTTCCAAACGTAAATACCGTAAACGCTGCAAGTGTCGCAGTTGTTATCGGCGGTCCTTCCATCTCGGGTACAAACGAGGGTGCCTTCGGAGGGGTTAACCGCCACCACCTGCCAGAGATTCATCTCACAAGCCTGCCTTGCCTGCTCTGAGCAAAGAATAGGAGGTGGGGGTTGGGTGATACACCCTTTCATCAGCAAGGTAATTGCCCCGCCCGGTTTGCCTTTCAGGATAAGGGTCACTTTGTGTTCACCTGCGTAGAGGAAGGTAGTCACTTGCAAGGTAGTCACCTCTCCATTCTTGAAGTCGCTGGGCTTGAAGACTTCCACCCCATCGATCTCCACCGTGGCGGAGGCCAATCCGTAGGTGGTCACGGTAAGGCAGATATCCGCGTCTTCGCCCATGTTAAACATGCGGTTTATAGCGACGGGCTTGCCATTGACCCGCCCATAGGTTTGCGGACCGAAGATCACATCCCCCTCGCAGGGGTCGCAATTCACGCGCAGGTCGACGTCTTCATCGCCGGGAAGCGCAAAGTTATCTTTCTGGCAGGCCGTGATCAGGAAGGCTGCCGCCAGGAAGAAGGTCAGGGAAAGAAGGTTCATTTTCATGACGAGTGATTTTTGGTTTTGGTGATATACAGGGGAGATAGCTATCACAGCGTACTCTGCGAGAGACGTTGCTCGGACACGACTTTTGACGCTTCAATGTAGTGGGTTGGAAGGAGGGGAAATTGTACAGAACGGCCAAAAATGCGATGCGTAAAAAACATCCCCTTACGGGGCGGCAAATTCCTCCGACTCCACGTCCCAGGCAAACTGCTCCGTCACGGATGCATGCTGCTGGAGGAACTCCCGGGGAGTTTGCCCGGTGAAGAATTTAAAATCGCGGATAAAATGGGCCTGGTCGAAATAGCCCACTTCGTGAGCCAGGTCGGTGAGGGAGGGATAGCGACCGGATGGCAGTCGCCAAAAGGCCTGGTAGAAGCGGTAGATGCGCAGGTAGGTATGGGCCTGCAAACCGGTATGTTCCTTGAAGCGGCGGCGGAAATGGCGCTCACTGAGGCAAGAGCGCTCCAACAGTTCCGACAAGTGGATGGCGCCACCTGCTTCGCGGACAAACGACAAAGCCTGGTCAATAGCGGGAGATAGTACCGGATGGCGCGGGTAATGGCGAAGAAGGAACGAGTCTGTCCAGGCGGCTTGTTCCGCCGGCGTTTTGGCCTCGTGGATCTGTTCCTCCAATTCGAGAAAGTCTTTTCGGAAATCCGTCTCATCGGGCCGCACCGCCTCCTGTTCCTCGGTAAACAGGTCCTGCGGCCAGCCGAAGAAATCGTGGAATTTGCCGGGGTAAAAGTGGACGCCAAAAGCCCAGGACGGTCCGCTCAAATCCACCGTAAAAGACTGTGTATGCACGGGAATGATAAAGGAAGCAGGGATCGATTTTTGACTTTGTTTTTCATTCGCCGTCTGAAAGCCACTCGTTTGAAATTTGCAAAAGCTAAAGCCCGAAGAAAGTTGCGGAGGGATAAATCCTGAAGGAAATTCTCCTTCTGGAGCAATGATATCATAATGCGACACAAAAGGCCGGAGCGCCGGAGCGGGGAGGAAAAATAGCTTTAGGGCCATGGCTGTGCTAATTGTGGACTAAAGCTATTTTCCAAGTTGCAAACTTGCAATGATTTATGTCAATGGGATTTCGAAAAAAAGGAGGAGTATCGGATTTTTCGCCATAGAAAGATCAGTTGTGTATAGTGTAATAGTAAAAATCGGTTTACGAGTAATGCGTCCTGCAGACGCACTACTCGTATGTGGTAGCAATTTTTTATCTCCCCACAAATAGAGTTTGTACTTTATTGTTATCCTCTTTGAACTCCCGAACCATATCTCTGGCGTCAACGGTAAGGGTAAATTTTCCACCCTTTTGCGAGAGAATAGACTCTTTGGGCATGGGGAACCCGATCACAGTTTGCTCTCCTGAGGCGAGCTGATCGATGGTGATGTTTTCCGAATAACGATTTATATTGAAAAACAAGAATCTGTTATCAAACCGGAGATTGGTAATAAAACTACCGGCCGGCTTGCCTCCCTCATTTTTGACGATCACCAGCAATTTGTCTTTTTCGACTTTAATGTATGATTTCCCCCTCTTGTCTGGGACAGCCATTTTATGAGGAATAGCCAACAAATCAGGGCAGCTCATTATATCCAGGCATTGAATAGGCGGGCTTGGATTTATTTTTACAGCAAATTTTCTGCTATTGTTCAATTCATCGTTTTCCAGAACGATGTTCGGATCGTCAATCGTGACCGTAATGTTAAAATCACCGCTTTGAGGGATAGTAACCGAGGTATTATAAAACACCATGGTATCCTGACCTGTCTTTGAAGGATATAGCCTCGGAATATTAAATTCATTTCGAATGCCGGTTCCTTCCACGGCAACGACGCCTTTTGTCATTACCGAGATATTACCTTCGAAAATGATTTGCAATCGTAAGTCGACAGGTTTTCCGGCAGTCAGAGGTGAGGGTGAAAGGATTGAAATCTCTTCCAAATAAAGATCGACAAAACATCCTTCACCAAAGGTTTCAAATTTGGGGTTCCGGTAGTCTTTGGAGTCGATTTTGATAAATGCGTTTTCTATTGGATCAGAGCTGCACCCGATATAAGGATTGCGGATAAGAATGGTACCGCTTTCAGGGTTTTCAGCGTAAAGGTAATTTTCCATTCCTTCTCCTTCACGGCCCAGATTTTGCGCCCAAACGGTGATCAGGGGGATTGACTTTAATTCGTTAAAATCGATATAATCTTTTTCTAAAGATACCTTTTCCCAGTTTCCATTTGGTCCTTGCTTTGCCACTTCTTGGATTCCCTGTCGGGAACTATCCCAGTGATAAATACAACCGAACTTACACCCTCCTCTTTCATACGCACCCAAGACAGGGCATAGTTTAAGTCGCTCATTCGTTGTAGATGTCACGTAATAAACAGATTTGCTTGGGGCTAGGTTAAAATTGTCTTTTATACTTGTATTTCTTTGCGTAATGTTTTGGACTAGTTCTGCGGGTGTTGGATAAAGCCTTCCAGGAACAATCTCGACAAACCCTCTCCGAAATTCAGTGAATTGTTCCTCATCACTATCTTTTATATACCTTCCCATGACTACATAATAACCTGATAGGGCCTGGTTTCTGGCCTCTAAAGTAGTGAAGTCAAATACCTTAAAAGATCCACCTGCCCCGATCTGAAATACAGGGTCATTTGAATTATAGATAAACTGATTCCAATTTTTCGGATACCTCTGAGGCCATTCTTTAGAATACCCCTCAGTGGCGTCTTCCTTGTGCTCATAACCGTATACAAAATTTTTATACACCCAAAGGTTATTACTGAAAGCAAAACCACTTGATACATCCTTTGAGCCACCGGAATCACCAAGCAACAATAGCACTTCCTCCTGAGCCGAGTCGACATTTAGATATCTATCTCCCTCACCTGTTTCCCAGTTCTTTCCCCCGATATCCCCTTTGGTAATCACAATAGTAGGTTTCGAGAAGAAATCATAAACTCTGGCAGCTTGTTCAACCTCCCAAAGATTTAACCATATCTCAAGAGTCTTGATATCACCACTGTGTAAATCAAAAAAATGTCTGAATTTTCCTCCGGCACTCAGCAGGTAATCATCTGTACAAAAATATAACTCCGGATTTCCTTTGAAATCCTCCCCCCTATATGGAATCATTTTGCCATTATTATCTTGTATAAAATATTTAGGACTTCCAAGATCAGAAGCTAATTCTTCTCCCATTTGATAATGGCCACCTGTATAATAGTCCATCATTCTGGAAAAATAGCCGCCGTGTTTATTTAGCATGAAATCGTGAATTGCATGAGGAATAGGGACTTTAGGAAGGTTTCCTTCGGTAATAACCGCCCAAAAAGCATCAGTTCCAGTATGATAAATATCACTATAGTAATACCGGCATGGGCTGAAAACATAGGCCCCCGTCAGGGCGCCAAAAATATCTACTAATTTATCAGATTGGTAAAACCCAGCAGAGAACTTCCTGCCCTCCTCTCTTCGCATAGGAGGGCACCGTTTACCTTCAAAGGATTGAAAAGCAAACTTTGCGGCAATGGCGTATAATGCATTTTTAGCCCCAAGTGCCACTCTTTTTTGATCATTTTCAAAATTAGGCATTGATCCGCTTTTCTGACCGGAGAAGGGTAAAATTGATGGGTTATCCGCATGAGCAGCCAAGGTTAGTAAGGCATTCAAGTAAATAGTTTGATAAGGTCTTGCATTCGATTCAAATAAACCGTTATGCACCGTACGGCCTACTATTTGTAACATTCGATCCAACCACCATGCGTAATCATTTTGGAGAAAATCATCAATATTTTTGTCCTTCAAAATAGCTGTAATCCTGGGATCATAGCGCTCATCCCCTTCCTTCAAAGAGCCCTGCCACATTATCCAATTGGAAATTAAATAATTCCAGGTATACTCCAATAAAACATGGTTTTCTGATTCAGCATTATACCAACTCTCAGACTCACATGGCATAAGGGCCACCAATTTTTTAAATCCTCTGTCATCATATACATTCAATCCATCGACGCCTTCCACACAAACTCTTTGCTTGGTCCTAAAATAATCATTCATAGAAAAAGTGAAAGGAGCTGGTTCTCCATTGTAATTAATTATTCCAGGAAGACCTTCTGCAACTGATGTCCATCCGGGGATATTTAGCTGATTAGCCGGTCCCCTGTATTCCTGTGAAATCGCTTGATAGATCATTTCATTTGTCAGCAAATAACCATCCTCATTCTTTCCACCATAAGGAGTTTTCATTTTCATATCCTTGAAGGTATAAAGAAAATTGGCTAAATAAACCAGGGTCATATCATAGTCACCGCTTCTACTTCCCTTTTTTGTCTTTCCTACTGGATCTAATTCCCTTCTCGTTGTTCCCACCTCCTGAAAAGGATGGATTTCAAAAAAATAATTTTCAACAGCATCTTGAAAAACATGGAGATCAGTTCTGAAATTATAGCCCAACCCAGTTAAATCAAAAAAAGTATTATTCTCCTTTTTATAATCTCGTAAATTATTCTGAATGAATGTTCCCAGATTTTGACGTGTTCCTTTCCATTCATCATCAGAAAACTCCTCTGATTTCCCAAGCATATACAAACAGGCGCCAATCATACTAAGCGCCTGTTGTGCATCACCATTGGAGTTCCATTAAGGGAGGATGGGACCTGGTCGTGACGTATCAATAAAATACTTTACCCACGCCAGGATCAGTTTCCCTTTCCGCTCGGGAAACTCCCGGTTCGCATCTTCCACTGTGGCCGGCATGGTTCTGAGTTGGGCAATGGGGTCATTTGGGGAGATAATACCGTATGTATCTACCCAGGTATTTAGTCGGTTTATTGTCATATACTACACTTACGTTCCATCCCGAAAAATAAAAGAAGTGCAAATCTTTTCCCTTATAATTCCCTCCATAGACATGTTCTGCATATTCACCTTCATCATCAATGACACCATCTGTGGCCATGCCAACAATATCATTTGGAGTGTAGGGCGAGGGTAATGATATATAGTTGTTCAGGGGTCTAAAATTATTCAATCTGCTGGGCGAATCTCCTGCACAGCTCGTTCCATCACTAAAAAACACACCAAATCTGTTCATGTCATCATCAATGCTCATGCCCACGATTTGGTCCGTCCCATATCCGGCAGGCAAAGTATAAGGCTTAAGCTCATTGCTGTATTTGCCCAAATCTTCCGGGGAACCAATACTATAAGTAGAGTCATCATACCAAACATATACTTTCACAGAGGGAGAACCTGAGCCCCCCAAAGCAGTTGGATCTTGTTCTCTAATACCTATTCCGACAATATTCCTCGGATATTTATTTTGTGGAAGATTGTAAGGAAAAAGATGTTGATATAGGTCAAAATCAGAAAACGAACCCTTTGCTACCATCCCAGTGGAGAACCAAGTATAAACCTCATTGGAATATGAACACATAGCCACATCTACAATCTCTTCCGGATTCGGAAATGGCACACAATCAGTACTCTGTGGATACGCGATTTGTGAAAAAGTTTGAAGCACTAAAAAGACAAAAGCTGCTTCTATAGAGGATACAATCGGATGCTTTTTCATGGCTTTTAATTTATTCTATTGAAAGCGAGATTTTGCGGTCCTGTGGATCGCAAAAATCTCGCTTTCAATATTGTTCATTTGCTTATTCAACAGATTTTATGATGTATATCTCATCGTAACCTTTTCCTCCTGAAAGCTGGGAGGCTCTCTTGGTCATGTATTTTCCGTTTTTACAATTTCTGATATAGTACTCGTGAGCGGCCTCATTGCGAACAATTAACTCCCATCGCTGGCAGTCTCCTTCAACTCGACTTGCCATTGTGGTGATGGTACAATCCAGGTAGGAGGCGTTTTTGGCATTTCGAATGGCATAGATATTTTCGCCCACTTGTTTTTCAAAAATGAATGTACAGTCCGGAGATTCGTAATTCTTCTGCATGATCGTAGCCCTGTCGGTGCGGTAGGAGTTGTTTGCCTTGTTTTTTATCAGCCGTTTGTCGTAATTGGGCACTTTCACGCGGTATGGATGCTCATTGCTTACTTTGCACCACGAATGATCGTTGATTTTATCGGTGGCAATTGCGCTTGCGTTTGCTTGTATACAATCTCTCCAATTTTCTTCACTGTTTGCAACATAGGTGCGCACAATGAGATGCTTCTCGGCAAAGCGCGGTATGGTATTCATCCAGACGCCGCGGTGCATATGAAATATATGGAAATTGAAAAACACGATATTACCTTTATCTAGAGGGCGAATGGACAAATCGGCGCCCGAAAAATCCTGGTCGCTAAAACAAATACGTGCACTTAAATTCGTATTTGCATAAGTTGATTTCCAGTCACTATTGCCGCTCAAACAAAAATGAATTTGTGTTTTAACTTGCTAGAAGAGAACAATGGCCAGCCATTTCGAAATGACATTTTCACACAGGCTCAATGAATGGTCTTTGATCAAGCGATTGGGCGAGAAAATCAAGTTTTGGTCAAAATGACATTTTAAATAGGTGTCTATTTCGTCATGAAAATTACTATAGCCTCCTTCCTTGCTCTTGATGTCAATGGTAATCAATATCACAGGATGGTTGGGTGTACGGTGGTGCCACGACTTTATCTGACGCAAATAGTTGGCAAGGGTACTTCCCCCCGTACCGGTATGGGAGACCATGAAATAATTATCGGAAATACGTTGATCGCGAATAAAAGGCGAAGAATGGCGCCATATATCGAATTCAAGCGCCATACATCCTCCATTGTGTGGGCTTGAAGGATGGAACGTCAGCTGTTCAGCAATAGATTCATCCCTGTCATACGAATTATGGGAAGCCTTGAAGATAATTTGATCATAAACAATTCGAGGTTCCATGAATCTTGGGTGTTTTGAAATATAAGTAACCGAGTAACATGAAAAACAGTCGATTGTGCAGACCTTTGGCCCGCACGTTTGCCTGGTAGTAATGTTCAGCTTTAATATTTCGTAATTATATGTGGGGGGCGGTAACAGGTAGCGCCGTGGTCATCCCATCCGGATGGACAAGAACCCCAACATACCGGACCAATGCCCAAGTAGCCCGGCAGACAAGGAAAGTAGCACAGACCAGCATCGTAAACCATGCCATCCCGACAACGGGTAGGAACGATACCTACTCCGCGCCCGTAACTGTCTTTCCCAAATATATGGGCATCGATTCTACAGGTGCATCCATCATTTTGGTAACCAGGAGGGCAGTGAGAACATCCCGAGGCTAAAGCTACCCCACAAATATCCCACCAGGGACAGGCTGAATTGTCCGATCCAATGATTCTTGCATTCCGTCGGCAGGTAGCGCCGTCGTCATCGTAACCGGGTGGGCAAATCTGCCAACAGATCGGACCAACCCCCACGTATCCTTCCCGGCATAAAGGATAGCATAACCCGGCATCATACTCATACCCGGGGCCACAATCAACGGGCACTATTCCAGCGCCCCGTAAATACGAAGGTTTTGCCCGGATATTGTCGAGCCGGCAGGTGGCCCCATCATCGATGTACTCAGGAGGGCATTCCGGCGGCTTTTGCCGGAGAGGGACTCCATCAGAACAGAATTTGTTCGTGCCCATTAGTTCGCAATACTTTTGCTCATATTCCCACAGCGAGTGGATTTCACCAGGATTATCTATTAAAACCTGAACCATTTGAGCGCGGGTGGCTTCCTTCCCCAATTCCATCAGATATTGACCTATTAGCGCCTCACTCCATTCCTCATTACCTGCACCTGGCGCTCCAAATAGGTTCACAGACGTGTTTCGGGAAACAGCCTCCCAATAATAAGCCCACCCTTCATTGAAGGCGAATTGTTTATTGGTGATATCACTTGCACCGTGAACTCTCGCATAAGCCCACCGGAAATTATCCCAATTCCAGTGTGCTTCACTTCCATCCGCTACATGCCGGACCGTGTGGCTAAACTCGTGCCGAATGGTTTCAGTGCGGTCATTACTGTCTGAAGTTTCTACATAATCTTTGGAGAGAACGATGTAATCGTAAAAAGTATACGGAGTGCCTCCATTCACTCCCCCCCATCGTTTTATACGCAACTGGCCTGCAGGAGGGGAGGATCCTACTGAAGTATGATAATCATCCAAGGTTTCCACGCCTAGACGCCATAATTCACAATCCCCTCCATGCACGGTGATATTACCAAGGTCTAAATGGTCGTTAATTGTTGTCCCAACTGGTAGTTCTACCCCTTCTTCGCGAGTTCGGTGCCGCTCATTCATTATTTGCAATCCCGAAGATATACCTCCTGTTCCAATCACATCAGAATCGTAAATGATCGTCAATCCAGATGGAACTCCGTTAAATTCTTGTACAAATTCAAAGTTGCCTGTAGCATCCGTCACCGTTTCATAATCACCATATTGGATACGGGCATAAGGAATGGGGTTGGTTACAGTGCTTGTTCCAATATTGGGTGCCTCACATTTCAGGCAGCCGGTGACCCTGCCTGCTGTTCCTTCCCGAAGAGGGAACTCAACGATTCCTATAATCACATCGTAAGGGAACTTTGTCTTTTGATGTCCCTCCTTGAGAGCAATAACTCCAGGTCTAACAGCCTCGAAGGCGTCAGACCAGGTCCATATGAAACGATCGGGGTCCAACTTGGTGTTTCTGGGAATAACGTCTATACTGATTTCATATTTAGAAGAGTCAGGCTGCATCTTTTTATCCATCCAGAAAATCAATTCATCATCGCGAACTTTACTAATATTTCTTGAAACTAGTTTTTCATTATCTGTCTTATTCTTTTTTATGGCCAACTCTCGCGGCTCTCTTTCCAAGTAATATATGCGCAAAGTTTGTTCCAAATATTGGCGCATTTCCTTTGAAATCCGATCGCTTGCTTTTACTTGGACGATTACTGCATATTTCCACGTGACATCTGTCGTAGAAAATTCGGACCTCACGAATTTGTTCCCTACTGGAACTTCCTTTTCCGGTCGTTCTTGCGAGTACACCTGGATTCCCGGCATTATCAACAATGCTAAAAAGAAGAGTAGTAGAATACCCCTTCGGGATCTATTTTTTCCATTTTTGTTGAATTCTGACTTCATGATAATTCCGATTTAAAAAGACTAATTTGAATTGTCTTTAAATAGATTTGCTTTGCTAGGCACCAATCCGGAGGAGAGGAAATTTGAGGAATTGAGAAAAGTTAAAAACATGCATGGGAATTTTATTGGTTAACACAATGGTCTTCCTCCATCGAAGTGTGAAATCTATCCAAGTGCAAGTTATGAACCGAGAAGAAAGAAAAATTGTACAGAACGGCCAAAAATGCAAAAATGAAATTCATCGCGATGGAACGCCAAATGCCACCGAATTATATTCCTGGGTCAGTTGCTCCGTTTTTAACATGGGGTGTGGGAGCTACTAACAAAGCGGGGACCTGTTATATTATTGAAATTCCGGCAAAATGGACTTGTTTGAAAAAATCTTCTTCATGAGCCGGTGAGCGAATATAAATAGCTGAATAGCAGCCACCGATAGGCCCTTATCATTAAAGCAATTGCAAGCCGTTAGTCCATCAAGAAGAAAATCCCTATAATCTCGATCACCTTCTTATGGAAATACAGCCTTTTTTATGAAAAAGAATTTTTTACAATTAGTAATAATCTTTTTACAGTACTCAAAACAATTTTCCGCAAGTATTTAAAGCACCAGTCCATTTTTGATCAAAAACTACTTGCGATTGCTCAAACCTTCAAAAAGTCTCCCAATTCCACCAAATCATAAATACTCCCACCCCGGGGCCGTTCCAGGCGGTCGCTCGAACCGGTCAGGTAGAGGCCGTTTCTGAGGAAGGCGTAATGTTGCCTATCGTCCGAGGCCAGATACAGGATATGTCCGATTTTTACATCCGGCGGCAGGAGGCAGTGTTGGATGTCGTGCTTTCCAAGATTATCACTGACCCCTCGGCCGACCCATAGTTCCTCCCCTTTCCTGAACCAGGCAAAATGCATATGGTTGTTGCTGGTGATAAAAAGGAGATTGTCCCGGTGCGCACCTTTGGGAAGTGCGGATGAATACCAATCGCGTTTGGTTCCCAATGCATTACTGGGGCCCGCACAAACCCAAAAATACTTGAATGAGTCCAGCTTTTTCGAATCAGGTTCCATATACCAGGCAAAGTGCATGTCGTCGTTGGAGGAAATGCCGAACAAATCGTGAACTCCCAGGGTCTTGCCTTTTAACGGTACGATCGTAAAAGGATAAGGAGGACGCTTTGCCATATGATCTTTAATAGTCCCTGCACTCACATACTGGGTGTCGTACCAGGCAAAGTGAAGACCGTTGTTGGCGGAAAGAAAGAGGGCATTCATGGTGTTTTCTTTTGATGATCCGGCAAAGAAGCCTTTCTATTCCAGAAAAAATTGTACAAAACGGCCAAAAATCTGCGACTCCCCATTCCCAACCATTTTGCTCTTTTTCCCCGTCTTTCCTTTATGTTATCGCAGTGCCCCGCCTTTTATTCATCAAAATCCCATTTGACATGAACCGATTCTACGCCTTTTTTCTCCTGGTCGGCTTCTGGAGCCTCTCCTCTCCTATTCAGGCCCAGATCGAGCCCTGCTCCTTTTTTATCACCAACACGACCAACGATCTCACCGTCGACGCTCATCTGACCAGCATCCTGCCCGTCCTGCCACCGGAGGATACCAAATGGTACCTCAACGGCAATAACCAGGTCATCGGTACGGGCGGACAGATCACTTATACGTTTCCAGGCCCGGGGGCCTACTATCTTTGCGCCGTCTACCCCTGGAACGGCTTCCCCTGCACCGTCTGCGAGTGGATCACGGTGGGCCTCTGCCCCTGCGTCGACCCCTCGTTGATCGACCCCACCGCGGTCTGTCCGGCGGTATACGACCCGGTCTGTGGCTGCAATGGGGAGACCTACGAAAATCCTTGTGTCGCAGTGACCACCGGCGGGGTGACGTCCTGGACGCCCGGCCCCTGCGGAACCGTCAATTGCAACTCCCTCAATGTGAATTTCAACTGGAATATCGCCTCCAATGACTCCCTGACGCTGTACTTTCATGACCTCACTCTTTTTGCAAGTGGGCAATTGGTGGAGTGGAAATGGGTTTTCGGGGACGGTACCAGTTCACCGGAACAAAATCCGGTACATACATTTCCCGAACCGGGTATCTATACAGTCTGCCTGACTGCCGTCGGCGTTACCTCCACCGGGGAGGTTTGTGAAGAAACTTTTTGCCAAACGCTGGAGGTGGGCGGCGGTTGTCCGAACACTTGTTCCTGGCAAATCTTCTATGAACTCGATGGCGTGCAGCTTCACGCCTGGCTGCAATCCGATCCGGTAAACCCCCAACTCCCCGACCCGGTCGTATGGTTGCTCGACGGAGGCAATGTAATCTACACCGGACCCGAATTCATCCAGACCTTCGCCGAACCTGGCGACCACATTCTCTGTGCGACCTACCCCGGTCTGAATAACGACAACTGCACCGTCTGCAAAGCCTTCCATGTGGATGCCCTTTGTGTCGATTCAAGCCAGATTAACTTCGGCGTGCCTTGTCCGCTGTTCTTTGATCCGGTCTGTGGGTGCAATGGCGAAACCTATGGCAATAGCTGCGAGGCTTTCAATTACGGGGGTGTTACTTCCTGGTCGCCCGGCCCTTGTGGCAGTGTGTGCAACAGCCTGTTTGTAGATTTTTATGGATTTAACTCAGGCGGTTCCCTTACCGTTTGGACCTTTAACAGCACCTCCCAATTTCCGGATGGGGTGATCACGGATTGGTATTGGAGCTTTAGCAATGGGGTCACCGGAGAGGGAGAATCCTTCACCCTGAATTTCAACGAACCTGGTGAATACGTGGTTTGTCTTGCGGTGCAGGCAGTGACCTCCAACGGGTCTACTTGCCATGGCGCCGTTTGCGACACGGTGGTCGTGCCCGAATTCCTCTGTATTGATCCCAGTTTTATCGATACGACCATGGGTTGCTTTGCCATTTACGACCCGGTATGCGGTTGCGATGGAGTGACGTATTCCAATTCCTGTATTGCGCTATACTATAACGGCGTGACAAGCTGGACGCCCGGCCCTTGTACCACCGACTGCTATGATCCGAGTTGGGTAAATCCCAATACTCCATGTCCTGACAACATTGACCCGGTGTGTGGATGTGACGGGGTGACCTACGAGAATTCCTGCTACGCGTTGTACTACGGGGGCGCAACCTCCTGGACAAAAGGTCCATGTTGCACCATCAATGAATGTGAGGCGCTTTTCTCCTATTCCGTAATTCCAAACGAGCACAAGGTGATCCTGAGCGACTTGTCCACCAATGCCGAAAGCTGGGTGCTCGACATGGGTGACGGCACTACCTACACAGGCTACTTCGACTCTCTGGTGCATGTCTACAATGATCCGGGGGTATATGTGATCTGTCTGACGATCAGTAATTTAGCCGGCACTTGCACGGACACCTATTGTGTGACTGTGGAACTGGGTCCCAATTTTACAGATGATAAAAAGGCCGAAAGCCTGGGCATACAATTGATCCCAAATCCGGCGAAATCCTCCACGAAAGTGAAGGTGAACGGGGCTATTCCCGTCAACGTCCGCTTGGTGGATGTGTTTGGGAAAACAGTTTGGGAGGCCAAGGCAAGTGCACTGGAGTTTGATATTCCGCTGAATTCGTTACCGCCTGGGGTTTATTATGTGGAAGTGGAAACGAAGAAAGGAAAGGCTGGAAAGAAACTAGTTGTGACCCAATGATTGCTATTAAACCGCGAAGGCGCTAAGGGCGCTAAGTAGTTGTGCCTGAGTAATTCTTGGCATTGCCAAAGCCAGACGACTTAGCGCAATTAGAGCCTTTGCGGTTAATCACTCTTTTACCCCCAACAACGAATACACCATCGGCAAGTTATTCCCCCACTTCTGAATCCGGAATTTTCCGGGTTCAAACTCTTCGGTGCCTTTGAAGCAATTGTAGGGCGAATAATTGTATTCATGAAACTGATCGATACGGATCCCGTGCCGGATCAGGCTACTCATTACTTCGCTGAGGCCATGATTCCAGGAAATAAGCTCCATCTTGACGTCGGCATTCCGGTCGGCATAGGAGCCGGAGGTTTCTTCCTGGATCATCTCCGATTGCAGGTAGGAATAGGCCACTTTCTCAAACTCGTCATCGAACATCCAGACAACGGGGTGAAATTCGGCAAAGACAAATTGGCCACCCGGCCGAAGAAAGGTCGAGACAATATCGGCCCAGCGATCCATATCCGGTAACCAGCCAATGGTGCCGTAGGTGGTGAATACGATATCGTATTTTTTGTCCAATATCTCTTTTAACCCATACACATCGCAGCAGATAAATTCGGCGTCGAGTTGCATTTCGCTGGCGAGGGAACGGGCTTTTTCAATGGCTTGCTCTGAAAAATCTACCCCTGTCACCTGCGCCCCCATGCGAGCCAGGGAGAGCGTGTCTTGCCCAAAATGGCATTGCAGGTGGAGAATACTTTTCCCTTTCACATCACCTAACAGTTCGAGTTCGATGCTATTCAGGGAATTGCGGCCTGCCAGAAAGCCGGGCACGTCGTAAAAATCAGATTTGAAATTGACGTCAACCTGGATATTCCAGGATTTTTTGTTGGTATTTAGGTAGTCCATATTGGAAAAGAGTTAAGGTTAGATAGACAGAAAGAATTAGGGATTAAAGGGGATTGGACGGGATTGAATGGGATTAACGGGATTGAAAGGATAAAGATAATCCATTCTTATTTATCCTTGACTCAAGGGTAAAAATGGGTTAAATTAAGGGCTTGTGCCATTCCCCTTTTAACCATTGAAAACCCATTCTATGAAAACGTCATCATTTTTCACAATCCTGCTCCTTTCCTGTCTCTTTATCCCTACCGGGTTTTCCCAAAACGACCTGCTCACGAGAGAAGACGCCACACGTATCATTTTACAGGAGATCATCGTGCCGGCAACGAGCAATCATACCATTACGGCCTTTCTGGTAAAAACACTTCTTCAACCGGGGGATATCATAGCCCCCTTTTACGGGGATCTCAACCATGAAATGCAGGAACCTGCCTGGTTTGCGTGGATAAACGACGACCCGCTCGCCCTGTTTGCCCATCCAACCCGCTATGTATTTATCGGCGCCCGAACGGGAGATGTCGAGATTGTCGAGCATGCATGGTGGCCCAAACTGAACGGAGAATCGCTGTTCATGAGCGAAGCGGAAATGATGGATCTCGAGCTCATTATTTATTCGGATGTACACCTCAAAAAATCCAAATAATGAAAACTTTTCAAAATTCTATATTCCTGATTTTTACTTTATTATGCCTGCACCCTCTTTTATTTTCTCAAGGAACCCGTCATGGTATCTTCGTGGATGGCAGTTATTCACCCGGGAGTGCAACCAGCCATATAGACAGCATTTTTGACGACCGGCTTGATCGAATAGAGCGCGAAATGGCGCGAATTGACCCAGGCAGCCAACGGCAACGGGTAGATACCCGCCAAGGGTTGCTGGACGCGCTGGCGGGCATCGAATGCAGATGCGGCGATGAGATCAACATCGTGATGGCCGGCCATGGCGATACGGAGACTTTTTCCTTTACCAAGGAAGGAAGGCGTATTTCGGCCAGGGAATTGAAAGAAGCGCTGGGCCGCGCAGCCGTAGAGTGTTGCTGCAAGATCAACGTCGTGATCTTTGCCTGCCACAGCGGTTCCTTTGTAGATCGGTTGCTCGAAGAAGCGCACGTCCAATCGGTGTATACCAGCTCAGCCGGCAATGAAGTGACTCATTCCAACATTTTTGTCCGCGATCCTGCCAGGGTAGTCGACGAGGGCGACTGGTTGAAAAGTTTTATGGAAGGACTGGCGGAATCCAGGCCAGGCACCGGAATGGCCGATGCCATTGAACGGGCGGCCAGAGAAGCGGCTGAAGATGTGCCTGTAGACTACCGGGAAGGCGAAACCCCTCAAAGCTGGCGCAGGGGCGAACAACGTTTTCTCGCGCACGTGGAACGCAATGAAGGCAGGAGCCGTACCAGACAAGTAGAGGTGCAGTTTTACGACCCTCCTTCCATGCGGGGGAAGATCATGAAACTAAACCTGGGCGAACATGCCCCTGCAAACCGCCTGCGGGCTTGCCAGTGGATAAGCGGAACTGCCCTTTTCTCCTCCCCCGACGAGGATCTGGAATTGCGCAGCGATATTGCGTTGGAGGACAATCCTCCGCGCATCCCCATCCGCGCACATGTCCATGACAGGGATGAGGTGCATGTACTGAACCCTGCCTGGCAGTATTGCCACACGGTGGATCTGGAAGAAGACCTGCCAAGGGATCCGCCTTTTGTGCGTTGTACCTGGTTGGAGGCCCAGGCAGACATCCTCGACCCGGATGAATCGATACGCCTGGTCAATCCCAGGCAAGTCAACCAGACCGTGCGGGTACGGGCGCATGTGGAAGGTAAGACCGGGCATTCTATCCGGATTTCGCTCAGAAGCCTGCTGGACAGGGAGGTCAATGGCCAAATGGTTAATTACCCTCATTGGCTCCAACGATTTGGGTATCCCCGCGGGTTCGAAGTGGAGCTTCCACCCGATCAACGACGCATTCTGGAGAACCTTCAACCCTGCGACAATATCTGGTTTGACCTTACCCTTCCTTACGAAAGAAATGCGTCCCCAACCGCCTCCGACATTTGGAAGATCCACCGGGGCCCTAACCCAAGGCTGGTCCGCAGACGCCGCAGTCAATAAGGCGGTCATTCCTGAAAAAACCTGGGCTCAAACAGTGAAGCCAAGCGTGGAGGTGACGAATGTCGGGCAAAACCAGGTAGACTGCGAAGTGCGTGCACGGATCGTGCCTGCAGGGCAGGAATCCCTGTTGGCTTCCGGCTGGGAAGCCGGCGTACCTCCCGGATGTTGGTCGGGCGTAGCCACGCTTCCAAAGTTACAACCTGCGCATACGGTGGAAGCTACTTTTGGCCATTTCCAATTTATTCCCGGACAATGGTATACCCTGCAGTATTGGGTGCAAGCGGAGGGAGACCAGGTTGCACGCAATGATACTACTTCCGTGCGGTTTCAATATGCGCCGGAGCAATATTTCATGAGCGATCCAGGACTGAAGGTCACCGTGGTAGGAACAGGTCGAACCACCGGGCATGTCCTCACGTTAACGGCATACAATCCCACAGAGGAGAACCAGCGGTTCAAGGTCGGCCCGGCCATAACCCGCGTGGTGGGTGAATACCAGGACTACATTATCGTTGACCTGGTGGATGTAGAACTGGCGCCGAACAAACGCTGGTCATTCCTTTGGACGGATATTGCATCCACATCAGACGGCCTGCATTGCCCGAAGGGACAGCCGGTCCGGACATTACCACCTGGATCACTCCGGACAATATGGGGCCACTTCTGCGTCCAGGCGATATGCCTCCACCCAGTTCAGGATTCCAGCCTGTAGAAGAGGAGGAAATGGGAAATGTGATCATCACCTACCCCGGAACCGATATTCCTTTCCCTTATACGATCGACATTGCCGAACACCCGGAAGAAGCGGCGCCCTTTCTATTTACTTCCATTGAAGGAATAAAGGAGGCCTACAATGACCTTGTTTTTGAAGACTTGATAAATACCCCATTTACCAGTATTGACCCCATACAAGAGAGTGAGGCAGTTCCACAGCAAATGGAATGGGTATATACGTCCGCTTTAGAGGGAGAGCCCTACACCCAGGAAGATTTCAAGGGCAATATTGTGGAACAGTTTAATGAAAACAGCCCAGTTTCTTTTGAAGACGCCCCTGAAGCGGTGAAAGAACAGATAGAAACCGGTACGCTCCAATTTTGGGGCACTTATACTGCGGTTGGGGAGAAGGCCAAGATTTTGGTGAAGAAGTAAACATGAGTTTTCCCGAATTTTCAATCACTGAAAATTCGGGAAAAAACTCATGTTACCATCCTGTACATTATTCCAGACAGAAGCCCACACTCGTCGGAATATGGTGGCCTATTGACTGGCTGTTCATCACCACGCGGTCGTACGCTACGAGCCGGAGCACGTAGCCGCAAGGGCGCATACCTGTGGTATCGAGCGACCAGGTATCGCCGGCGAGGGCGGTCTGCACGATGCCGGAAGAGGGGCTTGGGATCGCTTCTCCCGGATCGTTGACATTGGGCTCGACATAGAGAGTGTAGGACCCGAAATTCAGGTCACGCGCTACGAAGATGCCCGAGATGGTATCGCCTACCCGAAACTTGCCGCAACTGCCGGTACCGGAGGTAATGGCCAGCGATACATCCGGAGCTACGTTGTCCAATTGGATACGGTGGGTGTCGGTGCTCACCAGGTTGCTGGCTGCATCGTATACGCTGAGCCGCACATCCCAAAGATCGCTACCTGAGGTATCCCACTGGGCCAGGAGGTTATTCACGTTCTCCGTAAACGGCAGGTAGGCGAAGCGTCCGGTGCCTGGATCGGCGTTGTGCCAGTGTGTGGTACCGTCACCGCGAGTCAGGAACAGCTTGGTAACCACTGCCGTGGGTGCGCCTCCGCCTGCGGGCGTCACTTCCACTTTGTAGGTATGTCCGGCCACAGGAAGCCCTTGTACCGACACACGGCCACCAAAAGCACAGGAACGGCCATAGGCGTCGAGTTGCAGGTTGTTCAGGGCAAAAACAGCGCCCGGAACGGTCATACCAGTGGCGTTCTGGATCTGAGAAGTAGCTACCCCACCGAGGATCGCAATTTTGCCGGATGCGGCGCCTGTGGGAGAAATAAAGATGAGTGTTTCTTCCCGGTTACCCCAAGTGGGCACATAGTTTGGATCGCCGCAAGGGGCTGCAGAAGCCCAGGACAGAATTGCCCGGATGCGCACCACCTTGGTGCCTTTCGTGCAGGGCTGGCGCTACTTGGACAGATCTACCGGCAGCCGCACAGCGTAGGACACGCCATCTTTGGGCAACTTGGCCAGGTCGTACACCCGCACTTCGGTCGTGCCAAGGCAGGTTTCGAAGCTTCCATTTCCGTCAAAATCCGCATGGAAGGTTACGTATTCCTTGCTCCCCGTCGTGCACGGCCCACCCGAGTAACCGTTGGGCAATTTCACCTTGACAATACCGACCAGGGTATCTGGAAGATTAGGATCCAGGCCGATGCAGGTCAATTCTTCAAAGTCTGTATTGCCATCGGTCGGAGTTATCCATTTGAAGATATCCGGATCGATCTTCATGCCGGGCAGGAATTGCTCCAGCGATTTGGCTTTGGTTACGGGAGAAATTTGAGGCAGAAGGCCGGCTTTCAATTCCTTAAAGGCGAAACGGTGCACGGGCACTTTCTTGTCTTTGTAAAGGGTGGAAAGTTCGGGCAGAGACAGCTCCTTCTTTTTCAGTTGGATCGGAATTTCGGGATCGAGCACTTCTTTTAAAAAGGGCGGGACTTTGAGTTCCGGTAACTCAAAAATATCGCCGGGAAATACAAACCGAAAGGGTTCCACGAGGATATCCGCATCCAGGCGGTTACCCCACACGGGGATGTAATCGGGATCGTTGGCGGTAGGCTCCGTTTCCCAGGAGAGGATGGCCCGCATCTTGATCAGCGGATCCATTACGCACCATTTGGAGGGTGGATCTACTTTCAAGGACGCAGCATATTCGAGATCTTTGCCTCCGGCTGTACCTTCAGGTACGTTGAACACTCTGAAGCCTGTCACACCCTGGTCTTTCCAGGTCGCCCCCCCATCGAAGGAAAGGTAGAACCGCACATACTCCGTGGTGCCGTTGCCGCAGATACCGGTTCCGTAACCAGAGGGTTGCTTGACGTGCACAACAGCTTCCAGTTGTTCCTGCTGGGGCTGATACCCCACGCACATCAGTTGTTCGTAATAGGTATTGAATTGAATGGGCTGGACCACCTTCAATTCACTACCAGCCAGGTTGCCGAAATAGTTCGGGTTGATCAATTGCAACGATTTAAAGGAGGTGCGTTCTTTCACGAAGGCCCCCTTTTTCGCTGCGGCGGGAATTTTTTCTTTGGACATGATTGATACATTTGGTCCGCTCCAGGGGGTTGGGCAATACGCCATCTATCCGCCTTGGAGCAGGGAGGTTTTTGAAATAAAAAGATTGAAAAACGGTATTCGGAGGGGAACCCAACAATCGCGATCTCGGAATACGCTACCTGGTTAGTGTATCCGAATGAGGAGGAGGTAAATACAAGATCGAAGAAATCTTTGTCGCGTATAATAAGGAGGTTCCGCTACCCCCTCAAAATCTGTGGTAAAGAGCGTAGCGAGATGTTCTTCACTTTATTCGTTCCGAATTGTCGGGGAAAATACAGATTTGGAGAAATCATGTTTACCTTTTATGGTTTGCCCACACAGTATTGATTGTGAATGCATTCTTTCGTACATTTAACTACTTGAGTGCTGAATAAAAGGTACTTAGTTGTCCAAAATCTGTTGCTCATGGATGGACGCCCCAAAAAACCGATCCTTCCACCCTATTTGGACCTTCTTTTCCTATTTCGCCAACCTGTTGGCCTGCTTTTGCTATGCTCGATTTTTTCATCTCAAAAAGCCCATATCATGAAAAGTAATCTGCTTACCCTTTTAGTGCTTGTGGCCCTTTTGGCCCTTCAATCCGTTTCACTGTTTGCGCAAAACTACAGCGGCGTCAAGCCCATTCAGGATTTTCACCGCCACAACGGGTATGACCCAACCTACACTTATTCACCTGTTAATGAAGGAGATACGCTAGCCTGGGTTCGATTTAGAGGCCGGGTGACCGGCACGGAATACTGGCATACCGGCGCCAATATTATGTCCTGGATCACCGGTCCGGTGACCAATAACACCTTTCCAGCCAATATGGTATTTCGCACGGGAGACCGTATGCGCATGACGATCCGCGATAATGGAAATGTGGGCGTCAATACCTTCCTGCCCGAACAGTTATTTACCGTATCGCACCCCGACCTGCCGGTTATCCGGTTTGATCGCTCCAACGGCGGAGAACGCGATTTTGAACTCTTCAACGGGGTTAATGGCAATCTCTTCTGGCGCGGCGGTGCAGATGGCACCGGGCCAGGGTTGACCAACTTCATGGTCCTCACCTATCAGGGTCGCTTGGGCCTTGGCACCGATACCCCCGACCAATTGATGACCATCTCTGCACCGACCGCTCCTGTATTCCGTTTCGACCAGGCGGGCGCAGGCGAACGCGATTTTGAACTCTACACCGGCACCGGAGGCAATCTTTTCTTCCGTGGTGGAGCCAACAATACCGGCCCAGGATTGACCAATCTGATGGTCCTCACCTACCAGGGCCGTTTGGGGCTCGGCACCGATACGCCAGACCAGCAGTTCACCGTTTCGAATGCGACAAATCCCGTGCAGCGGTTTGAACGAATCGGATCGGATGGAATGGACATGGAATTGTCGTTGGAAGATGACGGCACCCTCTTCTGGCGCGGAGGCGCCGATGATACGGGCGGAGGGCTGAACAACCTCATGATGCTTACCGGCACCGGTAAACTGGCGATCGGCACGACCAGCACGCCCACCTCCCTGGGCGCTTCCGACCTGACCCCCTATACCTTGTTTGCCGCAGGTGGTATCCTGACAGAGGAGGTCCGCGTGCGCACCGGTTGGGCCGATCATGTATTTGCCCATGATTATCCGCTCCAAGGCCTGAATGAAGTAGCCAACTATATCGAAGAAAATTGTAAGCTGCCCGATATGCCTTCTACCGAAGAAGTGGAAGCCAATGGCCTGGAGATTGGGGAGATCACCGTCAAGCAGCAAGAGAAGATCGAGGAACTCTTCCTCCACATGATCGAGATGGACAAGGAGTTGAAAGCCTTGAAGCAGGAGAACGAAGCATTAAAAGCTCGTTTGGAGCAATTAGAGAAATAACCCCATTGTCCACCAAAAAACCGGAACCATGAAAAATTTCATGACCTATAAATTTATCCTATGGGTAGGCCTGGCGCTCAGCCTGGGGGTAAGCCTGCTGGTCTTGCAGGCGCCGCCGAAAGCCCTACCGGAAGGAGAGGATGAAGAAGGATCTCTGGCGCAGACCATTGAACGCCGCTATTACCAGGAATTCCTCATGACGCGCGATCCCGCGCTCAACGAAGTACCTCATCAGCGCATGCTGAAAGCTTTCCAAATCGCTCAAGATAAACGCTCGATGCGTGCGCCTGACGACCTGCCCATTTTCTGGGAAGAACGAGGTCCAAACAATGTGGGTGGCCGCACCCGGGGCATATTGGTAGACGCCAACGACCCTTCGGGTCAAACAGTTTGGGCAGGAAGCGTATCCGGTGGCCTCTGGCGCACCAACAACATCGATGCGGCTGCGCCCAACTGGGTACCTATCAATGATTTATTCCAAAACCTGGCACTGTCTAGCATTGCCCAGGATCCCACCAATTTTAACAACCTGTATTTTGGGACAGGCGAATGCTGGGGTAACTTCGATGCCGTACAAGGCCTGGGCGCCTGGAATTCCTCCGATGGAGGCGCCACCTGGCAGCGCATGCCCAACATGGACGGAGGAGGCAACCCCTGCATCGCCAAGATCGTAGTAGACAACAACGGAACGGTGTTCGCCGCTACAACAAATGGCTTGCGGTTCTTCAACCCGTTGTTGGCCACCTGGCCTACCATCAACATTGGGGCGGCCAGCAACTTCATCACCGACCTGGAGATTGCCGCCAACGGCGACATGTATGCAAGCACTTTTGCCGATGGCGTGTACTTGTCGACCAACAATGGATCCAACTGGAATCCCATTAACACAGGCTTACCTACTCAGAATTTCGGGCGGGTAGAGCTGGCCTGTGCCCCGAGCAACCCAAACGTCGCCTATGTCATTTTTGCGGATACCACTACGGCTACCAGCGGCAATTGCCTGTCGTTTTTCCAGACTACCAACTCTGGTGGCAACTGGATTGCCGGAACTTGCCCGGCAGGTTTCGGAAAACAAGCCTGGTACGACCTCATTCTCGCAGTAGATCCCACCAATGCCAACCGCGTTTGGGCTGGGGGTGTAGGGTTGTTTCTGTCGACCGACGGCGGCATGAACTGGGCCGGAGTAGGCAGTGGCCATTCCGATCACCATGCCTTGGTTTACTACCCCAACGATTCCTCCCAACTATTGGTGGGGAGCGACGGCGGGATGTATAAATTCTCCAATGCCGATGCTGCAGCGCCCACGGTCGCCGACAAGAATAACACCTACAACGTAACCCAGTTTTTTGCGGTAGATATGCACCCCGATGTGGGTTCCAACGTCATGCTGGGCGGTACGCAGGACAACGCTACGCCGGTATTCTCTGCGGCCGGCGTAAACTCTACGACCTGCGTGCTTTGCTGCTGTGATGGCGGTTGGGCCTTTATCGACGAGGATAGCCCGATGACCTGGATTGCCTCTACGCAGGACGGTTCGTTCAACGTATCGACGGACGGCGGGGGGTCCTTTTCCAACATCGTGCCCGGAAATTCTTCCAGACTCTTCATCACGCCAGCCGAATACGACGATGCGGCCAACGTTCTCTATTACTCCGACACCAGAGGCCGTTTCGGCCGGGTGACGGATGTGGGAGGCGCCAATACGAACTCAAGCGATACGATCCCGGCTTTTGCCGGCAACATCGTGTCTGCCTTTGAAATTTCTCCCACCGTGGCCAACCGGGTTTATATGGGCACGTGGAATGGGGCCTTGTTTCAGGTCGACAATGCCGATCAAGTAGGTACCGCCACAGTGACTGCATTAAATAACCCGCCCGTAGGTGGCTTCATCTCCTCCATCACGGTGGAGCCCACTAACGAAAGCCACATCCTGATCACCTTCAGCAACTACGGCGTCAACAGCGTCTGGGAATCTCCGGATGGCGGCACGACCTGGAATTCGATCGAAGGCGACCTGCCCGACATGCCGATCCGCTGGATCATATTCTGGCCCGGGGAAACCGACAAAGCGATGGTGGCCACTGAGCTGGGCGTCTGGTACGCCAAAGACCTCGACGGCGCCAACACCGTCTGGTATCCGACCAACGAGTCGGGCCTCGCCAACGTGCGCACTGATATGCTGCGAGCAAGGGTATCCGACAAAATGGTTACTGCCGCCACACACGGGCGCGGCATGTATTCCAGCGATTACTTCGCCCTGCTGGATGCTTGCCATGTCAGCTATAACCTGCCCGGCAACGTTCCTTCCGGGCTCTACATGGCCAGCGATTTCGTCACGTCTTCCGGTACGGTAGCCGATGGAAGTACCGTCACATTCCAGGCCGGAGATGAGGTATCCCTGTTGCCCGATTTTACGGCCGAGCGAGGGTCCAATTTATGGGCGTTGATCAAGGAGTGTACGCCGGAGATGCCGCCGTTGGTGGTGAACGTGGGAACGTCCGTAGGGGCGAAAGAAGGGGCGAAAGATTTTTCGCCCTTACTGACACCACCAGAGGAGTCGGCAGGTATGCCGACTTTACGGGTACGGGGGGTGCAGGTGATTCCCAACCCCACGCGGACGGAGGGGACGGTGCAGTTTGAACTGTCCGACCCGGGGTACGCCCGGTTGTACCTGATGAATGCCCGAGGGGAGCTGGTTGCTTCCCTGATCGATGGATACCTCGATGCTGGTCCGAACTATAGGACGTTTGATGCGACGGGGTTGTCGGCGGGGATCTATTTGGTGGTGTTAAAGACGGCGGGAGAGACGAGGACGGAAAGGGTGGTGATTGTGGAGTAACGGAGTTGACATTTTTAAAAAGGAAAAAGCCCGAAGGTCATCAACCTTCGGGCTTTTTTATAGAGACAGTTTTTTTACTGCACCAGCTTCACATTCACCGCATTGGCGCCCTTAGGCCCCATTTCAACTTCAAAGGTCACCTTGTCGTTTTCCTGGATAGGCCCATCGGTGCTATTAGCGTGTACAAAGATGCTTTCTTCCGTTTCTGCGTCAATGATGAAGCCGTAGCCTTTTTCATTGTTGAAAAATTTCACTTGCCCTTTGCGAACAGTTTCATAAGGCGTGTCATCTCTTGGAGGTACGCTAATAATGATGTCTTCAGCCTTGATCTTTTTTCGTTTGGAAGGATCGGGTGGAGTGGAGGAAAAATGGCCGTTTTCATCCACGTAGGAGATCATATCTTCAAAGGTCTTAGTACCACCTTCGGCCTTCTCCACTTTGCGCTGCTCCCGACGTTCCAACTTTTCCTGGTTCTTTTTTCTGCGTTTTTTTTCTTTTTCTTTCTTGCTGAAAGACTCTTGCGATTTACCCATGTATCAATTTATACTTTTTAATAATTAAATTTACTTTCGAAGGGTGGCGGCGCAAATTTACCCAAAATACCCGGATTTTTTTACATAAAAGTGCTAAATCTCATACACGGACCCAACAGGGTACCTTTTCGCCATTCATCTAAGATGAAACCTTTACAAAGGGAAATAGTTTTTTAACTTTCCAGCCTAATTGACCGGATCCTCATGCGAAAATCCTACGGCAATACCTGGTGGGGTGAGCAATGGCTCCATGCACTCCACCATATCGACTACTCCAACCGACTCCCGCGGGGAAGAACCTACGCCAATAAAGGGGCCGTAAGGGATATCCAGATCGAGGAAAATACTATTTCCGCAAAGGTGCAGGGCACCCGGCCCCGCCCCTATAAAGTACAGCTTGAAATTCCCCTATTCACCGCCAATGAAAAGGCACGGATCATACAGGCAGTCACGGCCAACCCGCTTTTTTTGTCCAAATTGCTCAACCGGGAATTGCCGCCTGAACTTTATCAGGCCTGTGTCGACCAGGGCATCCGCATATTTCCTCGCTCCTGGAACGACCTCGACGGACATTGTTCCTGTCCCGATTGGGCCGTGCCCTGCAAACACATGGCTGCAGTGCTCTACCTCGTGGCCAATGAGATCGACAAGAATCCCTTTCTGGCTTTCGAACTGCATGATTTCGACCTGTTTCAGGGATTAGCAGGGGTAGGCTATACCTCCAACGGTCAAAAGGGAGTCTCTATCCCCCTCTTTTCCGGCCTCATCCAACCCTACCAGATCTGGCCCGATACACAGGTTTGGGATGACGGTTTTTTTTCGGATATCGATTTTTCCAAGTTGCCCGATTGCCGCGATCAACTGCTCCGGGTCCTGGCGCCCAATGCCGTTTTTTATCCCGAAGGCGATTTTGGGAAAACTCTGAGATCCGTCTATTCCAAGGTAGCCAAATCAATAACTGCTGAGGTGCAGGAAGATTGGGATCTCAAGCTGGAACAAACCGAGAAGATAGAGATCGTGCTAAATCATCATCTGGAATTCCTTCAATGCGATTGCACCGATGAAAAAGGCGACCCATGTATTTCGTTCCGCGAGCTCGACGACCTGGTGGCATGGCTCCGCCAGGCGCCGCTGGGCCGGATGGAACACCTTTCGGAAGAGATGCGGGGGCTGATCCTCACCTTTCGCCTGGCCGAAAAACTGGCGGAAAAAAGTGCCTATATTCCTCAATTGCTGGAACTGGAGAAGGGGCAATTCCTCATCCGTTGGCTGCCGGCCTACCTTCAGGAGGATGTCTGGGAAATCGCAGACCTCGTGGAAATGCTGACGCCGACTACCCTCCTCAGCTACCAATTTTATCAAAAACGATGGTCGCCCACCGAGGAAGATGCCTTCCCCGCACTGGTCTCCCTTTTTATCAACTATTTCGTCCAAAAAGGACATGACCTTTGGGATGTAGACCCCATGCTGTCGCTCTTCTTCACCGGAAAGGTCACGCGCTTTGATCATTTTGAAACCCGCGAACACCCCTCGGCCATTCAGCTTTGGCTCAACCGCCTCTACATCACCGATAAGCACTATGTGCCGGTCATCCTGGTCGAAGACCTCGATGGCGCCTTCCGGGTGCAAATTGTTATTGAAGATAAAACCCAATCACTCGAAGCGCCTATTTCACTCCGGGACCTGTTTGCCGACGACACCCACAAAGCCATCCGGTTGGAAGCGCTCCGCGATCTGTCACACTTGTCGGATTATTTCCCTCAAATCAGCCTCCTGACTGCCTCAAAAGGGAAGGAAGACCTGATCTTCAACCCCAAAGAATTCGTCGACATTCTGCTGAATATCTTGCCTACCATTCGCCTCTTCGCCATCACGGTGCTGCTGCCCAAGGCTCTTCGAAAACTGATCCGGCCCCAATTATCCATGCAGCTAAAGGGCTCGGATAACGGAACAGCAACGGCAAGTTCATTCCTCAGTCTGGAGAATATGCTCCGCTTCCAATGGCAGGTAGCGCTCGGCGATCAACTTCTGAGCCCGGAGGAGTTTTTGTAACAAGTGAAAAAGCTATCGGGCATCGTCAAATTGCACGACCAATTCGTGTATTTCGATGAAAATGAAGTCAAGGCGTTGATCAATAAACTCGATGCTCCGCCCACCCTAAGTGGTCCTCAGCTCTTACAGGCAGCCTTAACAGAAGAATATCAGGGCGCTTTTGTCAAACTCGACCGCAAAGCGCAGCAAATACTTCAGGATCTGCTCCGGGGTGAAGGTATGGCGCTGCCCAAGGGCCTGGAAGCTACGCTTCGTCCTTATCAGATACGGGGCTACGAATGGTTGTACAAAAATGCACGCCTGGGCTTCGGGAGCCTCATTGCCGACGATATGGGCCTCGGGAAGACCCTCCAGGTCATTGCCACCTTGTTGCAGCTCAAGGAAAGTAACGAATTGGGCGAAAAAAAGGCATTGGTCATCGTGCCTACTACCCTGCTGACCAACTGGGATAAAGAAATCCGCCGCTTTGCTCCAGGCCTCCAAACCCACATCTACCACGGGCCGGGCCGGAGCCTCCAGCCCCTAAAAGAAGCAGATGTGCTACTCACCACCTATGGGGTGGCGCGCAGCGAAACCGCCACCCTCCACAAGAAACCCTGGCTGGTGGTGGTCGTCGATGAAGCACAGAATATCAAGAATCCCAAAACCGAACAAACCAAAGCCATCAAAAAGATCGAGGCGCCGGTGCGGATTGCCATGAGCGGCACGCCTGTGGAAAACCGCCTCAGCGAGTATTGGAGCATCATGGACTTCACCAATAAAGGCTACCTGGGCAACCTCAATCATTTCAAGGAAGAGTTTGCCCGTCCGATCGAGGTAGATCGCGATCACCGGCAACTGGAACGCTTCCGGCGGGTTACCGAGCCGTTTATCCTGCGTCGCCTCAAAAGCGATAAATCGATCATCCCCGATCTACCCGACAAGATCGAGCAAAATCAATATTGCCAGCTGACTTCCGAGCAGACGGCACTCTACCAAAGCGTGCTCGATAACACCCTAGAAGCCATCGAACAATCCGATGGTATCAACCGGCAAGGATTGGTGCTGAAACTGATCACCGCACTCAAGCAGGTCTGCAACCACCCGGTGCATTTCCTCAAAACAGGGGTGGCCACCCCTACCCTTTCCGGTAAAGCCACCTTGCTGATCGACTTGCTCCGCCAGATACTTGAGGGCGACGAGAAGACGCTCATTTTTACGCAATATCAGGAGATGGGCCAATTGCTGGTGCAAATGCTGAAAGCCGAATTTGGTGTTGAAACGCCCTTTCTCCATGGAGGCGTAAGCCGCAAAGGGCGGGATGAAATGGTGGAAAATTTTCAACACAATCGGACCACACGCCTCATGCTTTTATCCCTCAAAGCAGGTGGCACCGGGCTCAACCTCACCGCGGCCAGCAACGTCATCCACTACGATCTCTGGTGGAATCCCGCCGTAGAAAATCAAGCCACCGACCGCGCCTACCGCATCGGGCAGCACCGCAATGTGCTGGTGCACCGCTTCATCACCCAAAGCACGTTTGAGGAAAAGATCGACAAGCTGCTCCAACACAAAAAAGAACTGGCCGACCTGACCGTTTCTTCCGGGGAAAAATGGATTGGGGATCTGTCGAATGAAGAGTTGAAGAGATTGGTCGTACTTGAATAAAACTAATGATACCCCTTCAATCCACCACGATCATCTTCTTCACCACCTCTTCCCCATCGATCAGCAATTTGCCGTAATAATTGCCGGGTGGCAGGTTTAATTGATGGAGATCAACAGGCATCACATGCTTGCCAAAATCCCATTTTTCGTGACCAATGACCGTGGCGATGACCCTGCCGGTCGAGTCGAAGAGCTGGAGGTCTACCACAGATGGTTTGCGCAGGTTGAACGAAAAATAAACGACATCCGAGCTGGGATTGGGGAAGTTTTTTACCTCAAACGACCCGTGCCTCGACTCATCTGTTTGCACGAGTAGCTCTTCCGTGGTAGTGAGGTCGGTCCACACACTCAGCTGCCCATCCTGCAACCGTGTCCAGATCGGCCGGACGATCCCGTTGTGGGCGACGATGTTGTTGTAATCGCCGAAAAAGACGCCGGGATTCGGCACGAAAGGCGATTCGCTGATTTTTTTATTGATAAAAGTCGCGCCACCGTCGGTGGAAAGAGCCAGGTAGACGTCGGTGGACATATCGGCATAGCTCCTCCGATCATAAAATACAAAGTATAAATAACCGGTAGTCTGGTCGATATCCATCCAGGTGAGAAACTGCTGTTTCCCTATCCCATCGTTGTTGACCCGGATCGGGGTCTGCCAGGTATCCCCCCCATCGGTCGATTTGGCCAGCCACACATCCGTATCGTCGGCGCCATTGCGTTGGTCAGACCAGTTGATGTAGATCGTCCCGTGGTGCAGGCCTCCACTGATATCACAGTCCGTCACGGGCAACCCGTTGCAGCGATAAATGCCCGGGATCCCGTAATCCCAGCCTGTGGGCATGGGATCGACGAAAATGTCTTTATCAAGCCAGGTTTCCCCCTGATCGATCGAGCGATCGAAGACAATTCCTTCGGGCCCGGCCCAGGCCACATAGACCTCTCCGTTGGGGCCCACCGCCGGCACCGCGCCTTCCACCGTGTTGTCGGAGTCTGTGCAATCTCCCGCCACTTCATTAATGCGTTTGGCATCGGTCCAGGTGAGGCCGCCATCCAATGATTTGGAGAAAAGAATGATACTGCTGTCGGCTGGATTTGTACTGCCGTATTGGTCAAATTGAGTCCAGGTCAGGTAGATGTAGTTAGTGGAACGGTCGATGGCGCACCAGTGCTTGTCCTGGGCTTTGTTGCCGTTCAGTCCGGCAAAGGACCCATCGCTCCAGTTCACCCCCTGATCGGTTGACTTCTGGCATACAATCCGGTCGATCCAGGAACCGACCGAGGGGTTGGAAAGGTGAAAGAAATAGAAATGACCTGCCGTATCCACGCCCAATGCGGGATCACCCCACACCCCAAAGGAAGAGTGGAGTTCGTATTCCGTCCAGGTGTGGCCCGTATCTGCACTGACGTAGTAATTGTCCAGTACAGTAGCTGCCACCACGTATTCCGGATTATCCGGATCCAGTATGATAGACGGCTCACAAGGATTTTGCTGGTCGCTGATGAGGACGTTTTGGGAAAAAGCCACAGAGGCTCCAATAGATAATGCAGCCAGTATGATCAGGTTCTTCATGACAGGTGATTTTCTTCGTCTCAAGATAGTGTTTTTGCCCCCCCGCTGCAAGCCTTCCTTCATCTTTGCATCCCGCCTATTTGTAGAAAAAAATTGCCCGACTTCCTTAACCTATCGACATTACCTCCATCAAAAATCACACACCATGAGATCTCATTTTATTATTCTCTTGACACTCCTCACCCTTCACTCCTCACTCTTCACCCAATCACTGAGCTCCCATTACCTCCTCCTCGGCCCTTTCCCGGTAGTGGAAGGGACTGATAAACCCACCCAAGAACAGGAACTAGCTAGCTTTGAGAACGACCTGATCTCCCCCGATCAGCTTTCAGACCTGGAAGAGGGGTTGAGTCTGATGCACAGAGGGAAGTTGTTCCAATGGCAGCAAGTGGAAGGAAAAGACGGATACATCGACCTCGATGCATTCTACGAAAAACCGGACTATGTCTTTGCGTATGCCTATGCGGAAATAGACGTGCCCGAAGCCGGGGAACGACTGGTCGGTGTGGGCAGCGATGATGGGATCAAGATCTGGCTGAACGGCACATTGATCCACGACAAATTTGCCCTTCGCCCCCACCTGGCGAATGAGGACCTCGTCGTTTTTAATTTTCAAAAAGGGAAAAATACCTTACTGCTCCGGGTGCAGGACGATATCCTGGACTGGGGATTTTCGTTGAACTTCCTTCCACAAGATCAATTATCCAGCATTCTGGAAAATGCGGTCATGGCCGGGCAACTGGACAATGTTAAACTCCTGCTCGACCATAAAGCCGATCCCAATCAATCCGGCAAATACGGCCTGACAAGCTGGCAAGCCGCCCAGATAAAGGGACGGACAGAAATAGCCGATTTACTCGTGAAACACGGCGCCAACACAGAGATCCCTTTTCCCGCAAAAGAAAAAATAGTAGATAAGCTGTTTCAGGATTTATCGGAAGGCACACAGCCCGGAGCGGCTGTATTGGTGGCGCAGAATGGCAAGATACTCTACCAACATGGATTTGGCTATGCCAATGTAGAAAAGAAGATTCCGGTAACGCCAGACACCAAATTCCGGATCGGTAGCATTTCAAAACAGTTTACCTCTGCAGCCATATTGACTTTAGTTGAAAAAGGAAAGATGAATCTGGACGACAAGCTGTCGAAATTCATCCCCGATTTTCCAAGGGGCGACGAAGTCACTATCCACCATTTACTGACGCATACCTCGGGTATCCACAGCTTTACGAACACCCCTATGTTTATAGACCGGGTCGTGTCCCCTATTGCCTGGAAAGACCTGATCGAAGAGATCAAAGGATACGAATACGACTTTGATCCGGGCACCAACTGGGCTTACAACAACTCGGGGTATTTCATCCTGGGCTATCTGGTGGAGCAGGTTTCGGGGATGTCCTTCAATGAGTATCTGAAAAAGACATTTTTCGACCCATTGGGCATGAAAAAGACAGGGGTCTGCGACAACGCCAAAAAACCAAAAAATGAAGCCCTGGGTTATGCATTTGAAAACGACAGCGTCAACCTGTCCATGGATTGGGATATGTCCTGGGCGGGTGGCGCAGGCAATCTCTACTCTACCGTAGGCGATCTGTATCTATGGAATGAAGCGATATTCAGCGGGAAAGTCCTGAAAAAAGAAACACTGGAAGCCGCTCATACACCTGTCAAACTCGACAATGGAGAAGTACCCGATGCATTGGGCATGGGTGGGTATGGATACGGTTGGGCAATAAGCCAGTTCAGAGGAGTGGAAGAAATATCTCACGGCGGAGGCCTGCACGGCTTCCTCACCAACCTAAGCCGCTTGCCGGAGCAAAACCTCACCGTAACCGTATTGACCAATTGCTTGCCTGTAATCGACAAAAGTCCGGATGCCTACACCCACGACCTGATAGAGCTCTTTGCCTGGGAGAGCCTGGCCAAACAAGCTTCCTATTCGGTCAAAGAGATCACCAACGCCGACCTCTACGACGATTATGCCGGCAACTACGAATACCCAGGAGGCGCCATTATGGTGATTACCCGGAAGGGGGATCAGCTTTTCGCCAAACTGGCCTATCAACCAGCCAATGAGATTTTCCCTCAAACCGACACCCGTTTTTTCTGGAAGGTCGTGGATGCTCAGATCGAATTTGTGCGGGATGAAAATGGGGTCGTCACCCATGCCTTGCATACCCAGGGCGGACAAACCTTCAAAGTGCCAAGAGTGGAGCAGGAGGCGGTCGCCAATGTGGACCCTGCTATCTACGAACGGTTTTCAGGCGATTATGCACTGGGGACGGTCGATATCACAATTATCAATGACGGGGCGCATCTCTTTGCCCAGGTTACCGGACAACCCACGTTCGAACTCTTCCCAAAATCGAAAATGGAGTATTTCCTCAAGGAGGTGAAAGCATACATCACCTTTGTAGAAGATGAATCGGGCGCCGTGACTCACCTGATACTGGATCAGGCGGGGATGAAGCAGAAAGCTATGAAAAAGTGAATAACCGCTTGCGCGTTTATTCACTTTACCCCAGGTATACCGCCCATTCCTCCACCTCCCGGATTTGCACATCGATGTCCTGGAGCAAGGTCGTGGCAAGGGAAAGTCCCACATAATCGGCCCGAATGGGAAAGGATTTGTGGGTGCGGTCGGCAAGTACAGCTACTTCTACCTTCTTTGGCAACACGTCCAAAATGGGTTTGATGGCATAGAAGATCGTGCGGCCGGTATTGGCTACATCATCGACTATGATAATGACCTTTCCCTGAAGCTCCTGGACAGGAAGATCCAATTGAATGGGATGTTGGGTAGGTGCAGCAGGGTTGAGCCGGATATGGGTGAGCACGATCTTTTGCGTGGAAATGTCCTGCAATTCGGCAAAGAGCAGTTCTGCGAAGGCCATGCCGTTATTGTTGATCCCGGCCAGGATAATCTCCTCTTCGCCGTAGTTATGCTCCAGGATCTCAAACGCCAATCGCTTTATCTTTTGCTGAATTTGCCAGTGGTCGAGGATTTTCATAAATAAGCTTTGAAGCGAAATTAATCCTTTATCAGTTTTTAAGTTTATAAGGGTATAAGTTTTTGGCTAAAAACTTATACCCTTATAAACTTAAAAACGCCATTTTTGGTATCTTGCGAAAATTCGCTAAACAACCTGTTTGCGCCATGATTCAACAACTCATATTCATACTGGTGGCGCTGGGAGCCCTGGGGTACGGAGCCTGGCAGTTCGGAAAAATACGAAGAAATATATTGCTGGGAAAGGACGAAAAAATAGGCGGACATTTAGGTCAGCGCTGGCGAAATGTCCTGTTGGTAGCCTTTGGCCAGCAAAAGATGTTCACCAACTGGGTCGCCGGTGTTTTCCACTTGTTTATTTACACCGCTTTCCTGATTACCGTCGTGGAACTGATCGAAATTTTCATTGACGGGATTTTCGGCGTACATCGCTTTTTCGCCCCCAGCTTGGGCGGGGTCTACACCGTTATTATCAGTTTTGTGGAAGTGCTCAGCTTGTTGGCTTTTGTGGCCACCTTCATCTTCCTGGCCCGAAGAAACCTGCTCAAGTTGCCTCGTTTTCACAAGGCAGAGATGAAAGGCTGGCCCTTCCTCGATGCCAACCTCATTCTCCTCTTCGAGCTCCTGCTCATTGTGAGTGTTTTCAGCATGAACGGAGCCGATACGTTGCTCCAGCAGATCAATCCTTCCCACTACCATGATACCGGCAACCTGGCCGTCAGCAGTTGGATGGGGCCCATGCTTTTCAGCGGGCTGAAGGAGGGTTCCCTGCATATTATTGAACGCTTCGGTTGGTGGCTCCATATTCTGATGGTCTTTGTCTTTTTAAACTACCTGCCCAAGTCCAAGCACCTGCATATTATAATAGCCTTCCCCAATACCTATTTCGCCCGGCTGACACCTCGCGGACAAATGGAGAACATGCCCGAGGTCACCCGGACTGTACAGAGCTTTTTCAATCCGGAAGCCGGTGAGGTGGCCATGGACGAAGAGATTCCGACCTTTGGTGTCAAGGACATCTTCCACCTTTCCTGGAAAAACCTGCTCGATGCCTATACCTGTACGGAATGTGGCCGCTGCACGGCTTCTTGCCCGGCAAACCTGACCGGCAAAAAGCTATCGCCACGGAAGATCATGATGGACATCCGGGACCGGATGGAAGAGGTTGGCCATAAGCTCGACAGCAAAGATTCGCAGTATATCCGCGAAGACCTTCGTGGGGAGGGTGTTTCCTTATCAAAAGAAAATTTCTCGGATGGCAAGTCCTTATTTGATCATATCTCACCGGAAGAACTCAATGCATGCACCACCTGCAATGCGTGTGTGGAAGCTTGCCCGGTGCTGATCAATCCGATGGAGCCTATTCTGAAAATGCGTCGATACGAGATCCTCACCGAATCAAAAGGACCTGCAGACTGGATGCCGATGTTTTCGAGCATTGAGAATGGAGGATCGCCCTGGCAAATGTCCATCGGGCGGGATCAATGGATTCAGGATGCGAAATAACCCAAATAAACCTTGTAAACTTCATTAACCATGAAAATAAAAACCATGGCCGAATGGGCCGCAGAGGGAAAACAACCCGAGATCTTATTCTGGGTAGGCTGTGCGGGTAGTTATGACGATCGTGCCCAAAAGGTTACTGTGGCTTTGTGTAAAATACTGGATGCCGTAGGGATGAGTTTTGGGGTGCTGGGTACGGAGGAAACCTGCACCGGTGATCCTGCCCGCCGCGCCGGCAACGACTTTCTTTTCCAAATGATGGCTTTCCAAAATATCCAGGTGCTCAATGGCTATGAGGTGAAAAAGATCGTGACCGCCTGTCCCCATTGTTTCAACACGCTGAAAAATGAGTATCCGGAGTATGGTGGCCACTACGAAGTCATTCACCACACGCAGTTGTTGCAGCAACTGATCAATGAAGGGAAGCTCAAACTCGAGGGCGGGGGAACTTTTAAAGGCAAAAAGATCACTTATCACGATTCATGTTACCTGGGCCGGGTGAATGGGGTCTACGAAGCACCCCGCTCGGTATTGGAAGCCCTCGATGCGGAGCTCGTGGAAATGAAACGTTGCCGAACCAACGGCCTCTGTTGCGGCGCCGGCGGTTCTCAGATGTTTAAGGAAGACGAGCCCGGAAAGCAGCGAATCAACGAAGCACGCGCGGAGGAGGCCCTTGAAACGGGCGCTACGATCATCGCCGCCAACTGCCCGTTCTGCCTGACCATGATGACGGATGGAGTCAAGGCCAAGGACAAACAGGAAGAGGTAATGGTGTACGATTTGGTGGAGTTGATTGTCCAAAACAAGGGCTTATGACCGAATGCTCGCCACTTTCTGCATAAAAGCCGCCCAATTATCTTTATTGAACACGAGCACGATCCACAGAACGAGCACGACCAGGATATTGACCCCCAATGTCATCCCGGACAAGGTTGACCGGATGATCCGAAGGGCAAATTCTCCTGTATTGTAGATGGCAATTTCCGGCTCGTTGAACGTACTCATTAGCTGAAGCCAGACCTTAAAAACTGTATACCCATAAAAAATGACCGTCCCAATCGCCATTCGCCCCATTTTCGTCCAAAAAGTAAGCGGGGAAAGGACCATCAAGGCGATAAAAAAGAGATAGAACGTCAGAAATAGATTGTAAAACTGGACATACGAATTTATTCCCTGCACCATCACGGACCTTTGGCCTTCCTTTGCCTGCGTCATTTGTTCCATCACAAGCTTTTTCGAAGCATATTCAATCCAGATGGTATCCGGATCCGTGCCATCCGTCTTGAGTTGCAAATAGGCTTTTGACAGAAGTCTTTTTAGAATGGGCTCTGTTGGCTGTTGATACAGGTTGTTACAAAAAAAACCAACCTGGGGGATCAGGCTTATCCCTGTTAGCACTGCGTATAGCAGAAAGAAGGCCAAAAAGAACTTTAAAGCAGGACGGAGGAAAGCACTCATTCCTTTTCAGTTGTAGGTGGAGGTTGTTTGGTTGCCCAATTCATCCAGGCAAACCAGAGAATGACACTGATCATGGTAAAAATAACAAATCCTCCCTGCACGTGAAATACTTCAAATACCGCAGGGGGAAAATGAAGCCCAACCAGATATAATCCCGCGATGCGCAGCAAATTGAGTATCAACAGGGTAAATACCCCCCAGCCTATGCCTCGGGCCTTTAGACGAAAAGACACCGGGAAGATGAGTATCCCGCTGATAAAAATGGCGATGGCCTCCAGCCCGTCACATCCATTCTTGAGGTCGACCGAAAAATCCGTTCCGGCAATAGAAGAACCGAAAACTTCCGTTCCTTGTCCCAATAGACGCAATAGCAAGTTGCTGATACTCGCTTGTGCATGTAAAAATGGGCCTTCCAGATGGTTTCCGTAAAGGGCAGAATAGTAGAAAATATAGAAAAGTACCATGCAACCGATAAACCCCAGCAAGAATTTCAACACAGGATGCCTGGCTTGCACCCAAAGACTGGCCTGCTGGAAAAGCGTGCGCATTGAAATCCCGGAGTTAGACTTTTTAGTGGGTGAAGGAGGTCCCTTCTTTTTTTTCTTCGGCATGGGAGGAAATTATGAAAGCTAAGTACTTTGTAACAAAAGTACTTTAATGTTTTTTATAAGGATATCTGCGGCCATGCGGCCGCAGTGTCTTATTATTTAGAATATGCCACCCGCCCATTCTTTTTATAAACTTATTTAAGTTGATTGCTTAATGAAATGAACCAGGTAGGCAATAATGCCCCCAGACAAGAGGCTTCCCGGCACATCCGCTATAGTCATTTCATACCCAAACAGTATTACGGCCACCATAAAGACCACCGCAATACCCAAATACACGAGTGGTAATATGCGGAAGAAAGACGTCCGATCAAATGGCAGTTTCCAGGATGCCGTGCTTCCCGATATCTTTCCTCCGGAGCCTCCCATGGCCATGGCGTGTATTTGCCGGGTGCCGAATACAACGCTTAGGGTAAAGAGGATCAGGGCAAAGAGGATCAAGCCCCATTCCGACATGGTGGGAATGGTAGGCGCCAAAGGCGAGCAATTTGCAGGAGCAGTTCCCGCATTGCCGTTCGTCAATGAACAAGCGGCATCAGCTGAGAAGGCAGCCGTCAGGTTGATAGCGCCCCCGTTGGCGCTCATAGTCACGCCCACAAAGGTGTAAGTACCTGCGCCCAATGAGCCTACCGGCACAGATGCACTGCCATCTCCGCTGAGGTTTAGCGTACCGGTGGTCGGAGGATTGGAAAAGGTCACGGTCACATCTGCGGTGAACGTATCATCAGCTCCATTGGCAGGGGTGCCTCCATCATTGCAATCGGAGAAATTAGCTGCCGTTATGGCATCGACCGAACAGGAAGGAGGTTGGGCCGCGGAACAAGATGCCGGAGCGATTCCAGCCTCGGGGTTGGTCAACGTACAGGAGGGATTTGCGGAGAATGCAGCGGTCAGGCTGATCACACTTCCATCCGCACTCATGGTCACACCGGAAAACGTATGCGTGCATCCCGACAACGCGGCGACTGAAACGGAAGCCGATCCATCCCCGCTGATATCCAGGGTTCCGGATCCGGGGCCTAACACAAAGTCAACCGTCACATCCGCCGTAAAGGTATCATCGGATGGATCAGCAGGCGTCCCGTTGTCGTTGCAGGCGGACAAGTTAGAAATAGAAACATCCGAAATATCGCAGGTGACAAGGCAGTTGGTCAGGCAAATTCCACAGGGAGCATCTGCTACGCCTGCGGGGACATCCGCACTATACTGCGGCAGGTTATTTGTACCTGTGGACCCTATCCTCGTGCCGTGGTGTTGTCCGGGGGAACAATCCACCACATCACAGCTTGCCGTGGTTTCGTCGAATTTGGAATAAAAGATCAGACCTGGTTCAAGCCCCGTCATTTCTGTGTTCATACCCGCTGCAATTTCAGCAGCCGATTTCGCCACGTTCCAAACCCGCACGTCGTCAATATTTCCCTGCCAATAATTTATCCCATCATTCCTGCGTCCGATGATAATGTTTCCCGGAAGCGTATTCGCTGCAACGGTCAGGTTGGAGCCGATAATAAACACGCCATCGATATACAGCTTGTGCTTATCCGTAGCCAGGGTATTGTCGTAGGTAGCCGCAATATGGTGCCAGCTACCGTTATTGATCAACGTAGCCGTAGTGACGCCGTTGCCCCCTACTTCGATCCGAAGTCCTCCGTTAAGCATGTTGACAGTATAGCGGGAGCCGTTTGGAGTCATTAATCCCCAGTCCACAATCACTCGTTGGGTGGTGCTCCAGGTTGTTTTCACCCAAGCCTCTACGGTTCTTGCCCCGGAGCCTGTTACGCCAGGAGCCGTCGTTTGGATATAATCATCCGTCCCGTCAAAGTTGATGGAATTATTTTGAGCCCCTACCAGTTGTCCGAACAGGAGGAGTAACGCAATTAATAGAAGTTTTTGCATAGTAGGATGATTAATTCGTTAGTACGCTTAAAAAGAGCAGAAATGTTTTGGGACAAGAACTCTGAAAGCGCTTGTCCCAAAACTTATCGTTTTTAGCCCTTGTTAGAGCCCTTGACAAAATGGACCAAATAAGCAATGATGGGTCCTGCAAGCAGACTGCCAGGTACATCCGCCGAAGTCATTTCATACCCAAACAACACCACTGCCAGGGTAAAGACCACCGCAATGCCCAAATACACGATCGGTAAAATGCGGAAGTAGGATGTCCGGTCAAAAGGCAGTTTCCAGGATGACGTACTACCCGAAACCTTTCCTCCGGAGCCTCCCATAGCCATGGCGTGTATTTGCCGGGTGCCGAACACTACGCTTAGGGTAAATAGGATCAGGGCAAAGAGGATCAAGCCCCATTCCGACATGGTGGGAATAGTGGGTGCCTGCAGCGAGCAGGAAGTAGGCGCGGTACCCGTATTATGATTCGTAAACACACAAGTTGGTTCGGCAGAAAAAATAGCGGAAAGGCTGATATCTCCTCCGTTTGCCACCATCGTTACTGCACTAAAGGTGTAGGTGCCAGGCCCCAGAGAACCTACAGGTACGGAAGCGGATCCGTCGCCCAACAGATTGAGATTGCCGGAAGTGGGCGGATCGAAAAAGGTCACCGTCACGTCAGCAGTAAAAATATCGTCTGCGGCATTTGCAGGGGTGCCGTTATCATTACATCCAGAAATATTGGAGAGGGTTATCGCGCTAATAATACACTCCGTTCCTGCAACCGAACAAGCCGCAGGAGCCATTCCGGCCTCAGGGTTGGTCAATGTACAGGTGGGGTCGGCAGAGAAACCAGCAGTCAGGCTGATCAAACTTCCATCCGCACTCATCGTCACGCCGGTAAATGTATGTGTGCCTGCACCCAGGGAGCCAACCGCGATGGAAGCGGTACCATCCCCACTCAGGTTCAGCGTACCCGTAGCAGGTGGGTTGGAAAAGGACACGGTGACATTCGCCGTGAAGGTGTCATCCAGCGGATTGGAGGTACCTCCATTGTTGCAGGCAGAAATATTGCTCACCGAAATAGTATTGATCCCACAAGCCATCACCGGACAACTTTGGATGGGTGCATATCTCCAGGCAACACCTGCAGCGATATTATTATCCGGATTTTCATAAGACTGCATGCCTACAATCACATTGCCATTGGGCACATGCTGCAGTGGGCCCAAACTACCGCCGGCTCCACCGATATACTGCATGGTGTTACTCGTAGTATTGGGCAATCCCAAAATCACGTCAGACAGTAGCTTTGATCGCCCGATTAAGGCATCAATCGCACATCCGATCCTCAGCTGAGCGCCGACCAACACTTGTCCAGCTGCGGCATCTATCGGTCCATCCGGGGTGTTTCCACTTGCCGTGCCATCCGAACAGGTTACCACGATAGTATTACCCAATGTACCATCCGGGTTCAATTGTTTGCATCGCAAACTGAATTGGCTGAGCACCATTGCGCCATACATGTTCCCTTCCAGCCCCTGGTAACCCACTGCAATATAGCCGGTTGGACAATCACAAATGGTGGTGGCCACAGGGGGGGTCGGACAAACTCCGGTAACGTTTTTGAGAACGGGTGTAAGTGTCCCGATTGGTGTCCCTAACTCATAACACACACCCTGGGAAAATCCGAATGGAGAGGAAGCCAATCCTACGAGTAAGACGGCAACTACGAGTTGTAGCAGTTTTTTCATTTTCAAGAGATTATAAATTTGTAGTACCGCAGCTAAAATTGCACAAAAGCAATTGCTACTTAATTAAAGGAACAATTCGATCGTTTTTTAACTCGGTTTAAGGGAAAGACGAAACGGACAGCGGGGCAATACCCCACCCACGAGAATAAAGTACCTCCAGTCAAAGTTAAATAAAAACAATTAAGTCTCAAAGAAATAGCCATTTGAGGTGATAAAAATAAACAATAGGGGTATAAACAAAGTGACTTTCAGGTAAAATATTATACTTACGCCAAATTTTTTTGAACTGGTAAAACAAGCGCCTAAGCGAATTTGTCTACTTTACTGAAAATTGATTTGAGTATATCTTGATACTAAAAAAGAAATAAAATCTCACATGGTAACCTACAAAGACCTCCCGCCCGATGCCAAGGTTTGGATCTATCAGAGCAACCGCCCTTTTACAGATGCCGAGCTCAAAGAATTAGAACCTCAGATTCAGACCTTTGCCGATGAATGGGTAAGCCACAACGTCAAGCTCAAGTCTTTTGGGGCTGTATACCTCCATCGGTTTATCGTACTCATGGTCGATGAAAACCAGGCAGGCGCCAGTGGCTGTTCGATCGACCGGTCGGTATACTTCCCAAAACTAGTAGAGCGCAACTTTGGAGTCGAGCTGTTTGACCGCCAGACTTTTGCTTTCCGGCAAGGAGACGAAGTGCGTACCGTGCCCAGTCACGAATTTGCCCGGCTCTATCAATCGGGCGCCATCAACGATGAAACCCTGGTATTCGACAACCTTGTCAGCAACAAAGAAACTTTTGATAAAGCCTGGATCAAACCGCTGGGCGAAAGCTGGCACAAGCGACTGGTGTAATTGGTCGGCGTGGAACTGCTACTGGTAGAATAATGTGGTGAAATCGTGCAAACCCCACCATATTTAGCCTATCAATCCCCAAAGCTGTTGGGGACAAGTCACCAATCACCTCCCCCTGATAGTTATCGGGGACCAATCACCAAACTATGATTGGAAAAGTTAAAAAATGGCTCGGCATTGAAGGCACCAAACTGGAGCTGATCCTGCCTGAAGAATGGTCAATAAGCGGAAAATCGCTCCCGGGACGGGTTCGTCTTTTTTCCAAAAACGCCCAAGTCGTTACCTCCGTGAAGTTGGTATTGATCGAGCGATACGTGCGGGGGCGCGGAAAAGAAAAGCGATCGGACGAATACCTGTTGGGAGAAACGACCATTCATCGCCGCATTGAAGTGCCCGCAGAAGGAAGTACCGAGTTGAAGTTTGAGATCCCCTTCTCCATTATTCAGTCCGATATGGACAAACTCGAAGACCGCAATCTCCTGAGCCGGAAATTTGTCAAAGCGGCTAAATGGCTGGAAGGCGTCCAATCCCAATACCGGGTGGAAGCTGAAGCCACAGTGGAAGGCGTAGCATTGAATCCGTTTGAACGGAAGGAAGTCCGGTTGGTTTAAAAACTGAAATTATTTCTTCTGTAACGCCTTCAATATTTCTTCTTCCGATTTTCCCAAATTTTGGAAAAGCGCCTGGGCATCGTCGGCAAAGTCATCATTGGGGTACTTTTGCAAAAACTCTTCGTAGAGCCCCTTGGCCCTGTCCACATTACCCATCTCATTATCGTAGGTAAAAGCCATCATGAAGAGCGCCTGACTGGCTTTTGAGTAATCGGGATAGCGGGTGTATACCCAGTCGTACAATTCTACTGCCTTGGGAAAAGAACGGATATACCCTGCGGTGCGGGCCGCTTCAAAAACCAGATCAGGGGTTTTCGGATCTTCCGGCAACAACAAGCCGTAAACCTCGCAGGTACCGATAAATTCGTTGGACACCTGGGCGTCGTAGCGATTGGTATTTTCATTATAGATACGGGACCGCAAGCTATCGATCTCCGCATGGAGGTCCATAGAGTCGGTCAGGACGCTATCCCGCACAAAAGAGGCCTTTTCGTGATTGGGAAAGGCCTGGAGAAAGGCGTAGTAAGCCGCATTGCCCACTTCCGGGTTTTTCATTTCATTTTTATAGATGGAAGCCAGGAATAACGCATTATCAGGGGTCTTGGTGCTGGGGTAAAAGTTGCGAAGGGCCTCCTTCAAATACTTCACGGCGGAAGCGTACCGGTGTCCGGTGTATTGCACATAAGCGGCCTTGTGCAGGTACTGCGCATCGGCCTCCACCTCATCCGGATGGGCTGCCACATATTGCTCATATAATCCCATCAACGCTTCAATCTTATCGGCAGAAGCATTGGTTTCCAATTCTTTCTCCAGAACGGTAATGGCATTCATTTCAGGATCGGGGCCATTATTACATGCCAAAAAGGCAAGGAGCAACAGTGTGGCGATCAGGGTAGATCTCATGGGTCGATTTGCGTTTTGTTAAATGGTCGGCTAAAGTTAATTTATTTTTCTCAATTGCGTTCAATCTGTTGCAAGGCGGTTTCTGTATCCGCAACCGGCAGCTGGCACACCCGGTTGCGACAGACAAAGATCAGGGTTTTCCCCTCCTGGTATTTACCTTTCAGTAGATCAAGCTGGCTTTCGCTTTCGCTGCCCATCCACACTGCATTGGGGTGATAGCCTCGCTGCAGGGCATCCCGCTTGGGCGCCATATCGGGGCCGACAACTGCAATTTCATAGGGCGGTTGGAGGAAATCCAGATACAAGCGGCTCCAGTTGGAGAAATAAGTCAGATCGCTGCCTCTCGACACACCGGGCCAAACCTGGTCCAACATGGCCCGGGCCCGGACTTCATAGCCTTCCTCCGGATAAAATCGAGCCATCCGGAAACAATTGCGCGCCATTGCCGAATTGGAAGACGGAATCACATTATCGTTAATCTCCGCCCTGCGCGTGATCAGTCCGGTGTGTGCATCGGCTGCATAGTAGTATATGCCTTTGGTTTCGTCCCAAAAACGGCTGTCAGCCAATTTCAACAGCGCATGCGCTTCCTCCAGCCATCGCAAGTCGAAGGTCGCTTCATATAAGCTGGTAAAAGCTTGGATTACAAAGGCATAATCGTCCAGAAATGCAGGAATAGAAGCCTCTCCTTTGGCATAGGTTCGAAACAATCCTCCGTCCTCTCCACGCATTTTTTCTTGTAAAAGGGTGGCATTTCGAAGGGCCGCATCCAGGTACGACTCCTCTCCCAACGCCCACCACGCTTCGATGTAGGCTTCCAGCATCAGTGCGTTCCAGGAGGCGACAATTTTGTCATCCAGCCGTGGATGCGGGCGTTTTGCCCGAAGTTCGAAAAGTTGCTCCCGGGCCTTTGCCAGGTCGGCCCGGACCTTCGTTTCATCGAGCCTTTTTTCCCGGGCATAGGCAGCTTCCGATCCTTTTGCAAAGAGCACATTTTTGCCCTTTTCCCAATTGCCTCTTCCCGTAATCTGGTAATAATCCAGAAATAAGTCCGCCAAGGCTTTATCCCCTAACGCATTATACACCTCTTCCACCGTCCACACATAAAACGTGCCTTCCTCCCCCTGGCTGTCTGCATCTTGTGAAGCGTAAAACCCACCATCCCGTGAAGTCATCTCCCGCTTCATGAATTCCAGGGTTTGCCGGATCACCCTGGCGTATTCTTCGTTATGGGAAAGGCGATAAGCCTGGCTGTACAGGCTGATCAGCTGGGCGTTGTCGTAGAGCATTTTTTCGAAATGGGGAACTTTCCAGAAAATGTCGGTGGAATATCTGGAAAAGCCGCCCCCCAGATGGTCGTAAATGCCCCCTTGCGCCATGTGGTCCAGGTTGGTGTAGAGCTGCTTCAGGAGTGCCGTGTCTCTCGAAAAATGATAGTAGGCAAGCAAATACGCATTGGAGTTGGGCATAGGGAATTTCGGCGCGCCTTTTCGCCCGCCCAATTGTTTATCGGATGCTTCCTTGAACTTGTCCGCAAGGGTCTGTAGGGTCAATTCGTCCAGCGGATGCGCCTCCGCCCCTTGACGGGCAATGTTTAGATCGCTGACGGCCTGGGTTAGTTCATTGGCGTATTGCACCACTTTTTGGGGCTCATTTCGGTAGAGATCCGCGAAATACTTGAGTACATCCCCCCATTCTTTTTTGGGGAAATAGGTACCTGCCCATACGGGCCGTCCATCGAAAGTGGCGAAGGAGTTTAAAGGCCAGCCACAGCCTTGTTTGCTGGCATACTGACAGGCCGTCATATATATGTCGTCAACATCCGGCCGCTCCTCCCTGTCCACCTTGATACAAACGAAGTTTTGATTCATATAGCGGGCAACGGATGTATCGGAAAAAGTCTCTTCTTCCATAACATGACACCAATGGCAGGAGGAATAGCCGATACTGATCAGCAATAGTTTTCCCTCCACACGGGCCTTTTCAAAAGCTTCCTCCCCCCAGGGATACCAGTCTACCGGGTTATGGGCATGCTGCTGGAGGTAAAGGCTCCGTTCATTTATCAATCGGTTGGTGTAAGGCTCTTTCTTGCCGGATTGACAAGCGGCAGCGAAAGCGACCAGCAAAAGCAGGGGCAAAACCCCTTTCCAATATCCTGTGAAATGAATTATCATGAGTCTGACTGTTTATAAAAAAGAGCTCCCAAGCTAGTGGTTTTTAAGCACTAAATCGCCTCTGGCGGCGCTCCCCCCTGCATCCAACATTTTTTTATTTAAAGTCCACTAGTATAAAAGGTTGGAATTGGAGGGGGAATTTATAATTTTAATGGGGAGCTTCCTCCATCATTTACCCGAATCATTTCGTATGCACCGTTTTGGTATTATCCTGCTTCTGCTTTTTTGGATCGTCACTGCACTCCACGCCACACATATTGTCGGGGGGGAAATGAATTATACCTGTCTGGGCAACGACGAATACGAGATTACCCTGACGATCTTTCGCGACTGCTATAACGGAAGCCCGGGCGCTTTTTTCGACAATCCTGCTTCGATCGGAATTTTCCATGGGCAAACCAACCTCTTGCTGGATGAAATTCTTATCCCCTTCGATCCCGACCTGAACGACACGCTCGATCCGGTGCTTTCGAGTGAGTGCTTTGTGGCGCCTCCGGATGTCTGTGTACATACGACTACTTATACGACAATAGTGACCCTTCTGCCCCAAATCGGGGGCTATACCCTTGCCTACCAGCGGTGCTGCCGGAATATGACCCTTACCAATATCGTCGATCCACTGGGCACCGGCGCCACCTACAGCGTTTTCATTTCCGAAAAGGCGCTCCTGGAATGCAACAGCAATCCAAAATTTAACACCTGGCCGCCGATCTATATATGTGTAAATGAACCCATCAGCTTCGATCAATCGGCCTATGATATCGATGGCGACTCCATCGTCTATACCCTTTGCACCCCGCTAAATGGAGCCATACCGGCGGATCCAATGCCCCAACCTCCATACAACCCGCCCTACGACCCCGTCGTATGGATCGATCCGCCCTACAATTTGCTGAACATGCTCAACGGATCTACAGGCGGCGCGCCTTTGACCATCAACTCCCAAACGGGGCTGTTGACCGGTTTGCCGAATACCATCGGACAATTCGTGGTGGGCATCTGTGTGGATGAATACCGGGACGGAGAACTCATTTCCACCACCCGCCGTGATTTTCAGTATAACGTGGGGGAATGTGGGCAAACCATCTCCTCCTTCTTTGCTCCGGAGATTCAGTGCGGCGACCTCAATGTGGCCTTTGAAAATCTGAGTTTAAATGCCGACGAGTATCTTTGGTACTTCAATGACCCTGGCAACCCGGGCGCTACGTCTCCATTGGTTGACCCTCTATACGCTTTTTCCGATACCGGCACCTATACCGTCATGCTCATCGCAGAGCCCGGAAATATATGTGCCGATACGTTTTACCAATCCATCACGCTGCTGCCCAACTCCATTTTACCCGGCTTCGAATACGAGATCCTGGAGTGTGCCGATAGCATCGTCATTGCCCTTACAGACCTTTCCATCGATACCTCGTCGACCATCGTGGGATGGATGTGGGATGTGGGCGGAATGATCGTGTCTACTCAACAAAACCCGGTGATCGTCTTGTATGAGAACCAGAATGCCTTGGTCACCCTGATCGTTACTGCAGCCAACGGTTGCCGGCACGAAACAGCACAGTGGATACCCGCGTTCCTTATCGAAGAAGAAATTGCCGACTCCCTGATCGTTTGTCTGGGCGACTCCATACCGCTTAATCCCTTGTTCGATCCGTTGCTGACCTATGTGTGGTCGCCTGGTTCCACCCTGAGCAATCCCGTCTCCCCCAACCCCTTTGCCAGTCCCGATTCCACTACCCTGTACACCGTGCTCCTAACCAATTTTACAGGTTGCTCGGCGGAAAAAGAAGTCCTGGTAGTTGTACCCGAACCGCTCACCCTCCTGCTGCCTCCGGATACCACTGTCTGTGATCCTGTCCTGACCCTGACTGCCGAAACCAATACAGGCCTCGAATATTATTGGGCAGAGGACCCCGACTTTGACGTGCTGATCGGGCTGACGCCTTCTATTGAGGTCGAACCATTTGGGGCTGTTACCTACTACTTGCTGGTGCGCGATGCTTTCGGCTGTGCGATCCAGGGAGAAGTGAATATTACCGGAAACGGAGTAAACCTGTCTATCGATTCTGTGGCCTATATATGCCTGGGTGATACACTCCAACTCGGAGTGGAAAATACAGACCCGGATGATATGGTCAGCTACCTGTGGTCCCCCGACAGCTTGATCCTGTCTGGACAGGGCACTTCCAACACCCATGTTTTGCCCCTTACCCCGGGTGAATTCATCCTCTACCTGGAGAGTATTAATCAATGGGATTGTGCCCGGCTCGACACCATTCCACTCACTGCGGTCGATACCACCGACATCCAATCGGGGCTAGCTTTTCAGCAATGCAATGGATTTGCTATCCAATTCGACTATACCGGTCCAAATGCCTCCATTGTGCAATGGAATTTCGGCGATCCGGACAATCCGGGTGCAGGTGCGTCCGGGCCCTCGGCCTACTACACATATCCCGATACTGGCTGGTATATGGTAATACTGACCCTGCCTACTGCAGTGATCTGCCAGGATACTGCCTATTTCCCCGTATACGTGGGTGATCCGGGCATTGAACTGGCGTTCGATTGGATTTTCCCGGTCTGTCAGGATTCGGTGGTGGTGCTGTTCAACAACCTGTCGACCAACAGCCAGGGAAGTTTTTTGAGCCAACAGTGGTATTTCAGCAATGGGCAAAGCTCGGAAGCCCCAATGCCTTCAGTGACAGTTTACGAGAGTCAGCAGATTGATGTACAACTCATTATGGAATCATCTGACGGCTGCATGGATACCCTTGTACAGACCCTGGATATTCAGTTACTGGATCCGATCCTCCCGGATACTGTCCTTGTTTGTTTTCATGAACCCACTGAGCTCAATCCCGGGTTTAACCCTGACTGGACCTATCAATGGTCCCCGCCGGAGGGGCTCTCGGCCGTGAATAATCCTAACCCGCTGGCTAATCCGGATCAAACCACGACCTATTCGGTGACCATCACCGACCCCAATGGCCCCGACACCTGTTCGGTGGTTCGATCCGTCACGGTCCTGGTACCCCCGCCCTTCGATTGGTATGCCCTTACCGATACCATCGTTTGTGAGCCGCTTGTAGTGCTCCAGGCCCAAAGCAATGCGGCGGTATCCATTGTCTGGTCAGACACACCGGACTTTTCAGGGATTCTTGGCAATGGGGACCATTTCACCCTCCTATCTCCTGGCCGTCCCAGCACCATCTATGTCCAGGCGGAAGATGCGTTTGGATGTGTGCTAACCGATACCGTTCTGGCCGGCAATTATGACGTAGCGCTCGCTGTGCCACCTTCGCTCACTATTTGCATTGGCGACAGCGTGCAGATAAACGCGATCAATTTGTATCCGGAAGATGTGCTGACATTTAGCTGGGCCCCAAATACGGGCATACTGTCGGGCCAGGGCACCTCTACACCGTTGGTAAGCCCACAAACCACGACCACCTACACCTTCATCGCGGGCAATCAATACGGCTGCCTGGATACCGGCCAGGTGCAGGTCAACATTTTCGATTATGTGCCTCCTTTACAAGTCTCCGCCGACCCCGACACCATTGTGGCGGGGCAAAGCAGTCAGTTGCTGGCCATAACCGGCTCTACGACCCCGGACCCCAATCTGCAATACTTCTGGTCACCCAGCGGCAGCTTGACAGACGCGGGCATTTACAACCCGGTAGCCTCTCCTACGGAAACGACGCTCTATGAAGTGGTGATTCTGACTCCGGACGGGTGCTCCAACCGGGCGGCGGTATGGGTGGTCGTGGTAGAGCCTTTATGCGAGGAACCCTATATTTTCATCCCTAGCGGTTTTTCGCCCAATGGAGACGGGAAAAATGAAGTATTCCGGGTGCGTGGCAATTTCATCGATGAAGTCTACCTGGCCGTGTACGACCGATGGGGAGAAAAGGTTTTTGAAACCCAGGATACTAACGGTGGATGGGACGGCACCTACAAGGAAAAGGTATTGCCTCCTGATGTGTATGGGTATTACCTTCGGGTATTGTGCTTTGGAGGAAAGGAATTCATCCGGAAAGGAAATATAACCTTGATCCGCTAACAGTTATTTAGGTGAATGACAAAAAAATTCTATTTTAGAGGAACTTTTTTTGAAAAACTATAAACGAAAAACGATGACCAAGAAAATTCTCGTTCCCGGACTAATTGCAGGTGTGGTGCTGCTCATTTTGAGTTTTGCCATGCTTTATGGCGCAGTTTATCTATTTCCCAACTTAGCGGAGCAGTACTACAGCCCTGTGTTCCGCGAGGAGGGAAACTACAATTGGCTTTTCTACATTCATCCCTTCATCCTGGCGCTGGCACTGGCTTGGTTTTGGGACCGTTTCAAGGAACAATTTAACGGGTCCCTCATCGTTCGGGACTTGGAATTGGGATTGGTTTATACCCTGGTAGCTTCGCTTCCGGCAATGCTGATCACTTTTAGTGCATTGGCCGTCACAGTCCCAATGGTCCTCACCTGGTTGCTCTACGGCTTTGTGCAGGCTGCTATCGCCGGATTGATCTTTGCCAGAATGAATCCGTAAAAGCGGAAATCCTCCCGAATTTTAAGATAATTTCGCAAAGGCGCTAAGTTCCCAAGGGGGCTTAGCGCCTTTTTGGTTATCTTGCGCCTCAATATTTGCCTAACCAAATACCATACTTAGCCATGAAACATGAATTATTGCAAAACCTCGCCATGATACAGAGCAGTACGCGGGATTTTGCGGAGACCTACATCCGCCCCTATGTGATGGAATGGGATGAAAAGCAGGTGTTTCCAATTGACTTGTTCCATAAAATGGGTGAATATGGATTTATGGGGGTACTCGTTCCCGAAGCATATGGAGGAGCCGGTCTGGGCTACCAGGAATATATTACGATCATTGAAGAGGTTGCAAAGGTTTGCGGCTCGATAGGCCTCTCCCTCGCTGCGCACAACTCTTTGTGTACCAATCACATTCTACAGTTTGGATCAGAAGAGCAAAAGCAGAAATACCTCCCGAAACTCGCCTCCGGAGAATGGCTCGGCGCCTGGGGGCTCACCGAACCCAATACGGGAAGTGACGCAGGCCGCATGCGTTGTGTCGCAGAAAAAGACGGTGAATATTACGTAATCAATGGTACCAAGAACTGGATCACTCATGGAAAATCAGGCCAGGTAGCGGTGCTCATTGCACGAACCGGCGAATTGCTGGACAGCAAGGGGATGTCCGCCTTCATTATCGAACGAGGCACCCAAGGTTTTTATGGAGGAAAGAAAGAAAACAAACTCGGCATGCGCGCTTCGGAGACTACAGAAATGATCTTTGACAATTGCCGCATTCATAAAAGCCAACTGATGGGCAAAGAGGGCGAAGGATTCATCCAGGCTATGAAAATACTGGACGGCGGCCGCATCTCCATTGCGGCACTTGCCTTGGGGATTGCCAAAGGCGCCTATGAAGCTTCCGTAAAATATGCCAAAGAACGCCACCAGTTCGGCCAACCGATCGCCAATTTCCAGGGCATCAGCTTCAAACTCGCAGATATGGCCATCAAGACCCATGCGGCAGAACTGCTCGTGCGCGAATCGGGTGAGTTAAAAAACAAGGGAGAGCGAACCACCAAGATCTCGGCCATGGCCAAATACTACGCTTCCGAAATCGCCGTACAAGTAGCCACCGATGCCATTCAGGTATTTGGAGGCTATGGTTATACCAAAGATTTTCCAGTTGAAAAATACTATCGGGATGCTAAATTGTGTACCATTGGGGAAGGAACCTCTGAGATCCAAAAACTGGTAATCTCCCGGGAAGTGTTGAAAGAATAAGTACTTTGCAACAAAAGTACTTTAATGTTCTTTATAAGGATAACTGCGGACCTGCGGCCGCAGTTATCCTTATAAAGATTGAATAGGCGGCGCCCGCCCAATTCTTGCTCAAATAAATTAATTATCCATGTCAGCCAGGCCAAAAACTCCCACTTCTGCTCCAGGGGCCAAACGGCCTCGTCTTTCTTCAAGGCAATTATTTTTCTATATAGCAGCCTTGCTATTGGCTGTCGTGCTTTTGGTTACCTTGTTTCAAAAGAACAAGGGCACCTATACCCGAATTCCAAAGGAATACCAGATCAAATACATGCCGGCTGATTTCAAGCCGCAACTGGATACGGAAAACGCCCTGTCCATTCTCAGCAATCCCTACCGGTACAACCGGGAATTTAACGATTTGATCTACCAGTTCAACCTCTCCCTGCTCGACCACGTAGCCAACCGGATGGGGTTGTCTGACTCGCTAAAGCTGCAAGTACATCAGGTTTACGATAAGCACCACCCCTATATCAGCCGCCTGTACTTCAATGAATTTACCGCCATGCAGGACACGACCAGCGAACTGTATCAAAAATGGTACAACAGCGAATCGACCGATGCGGTAGCTATCCTCAAAGAAGTTTCGTCCAAATACACCTGTTTCCTTACTAACCTGATCTTTTCCAGCATTTTGGAAACCGACGAGGGCAAGCTCTTCGTCTACGGCCGGAATGTGGATTCACCCTGCGGGGTTGCGCTGACCGAGGCGCTTCAACCCATGATGGACCGGCTTCAGGAAACTGCCGCCATCAGGGACTTTACGGCATCAAAGGGATTCCTCGAAAAGCGGGTGGAGCGCGTGACCGCCGAACTCGCCACCATGGAGATCCGGGACAAAAAAGGGTTGAACAAACAGATGCAAACCAAGCTCTGGGGATTTAGTGTGTCCACTACTGAATTAGAGGTCATCGCCATTAGCGTGCTGAAGGTTGGGTTTGATCTCCTAAAATACTTCCAACTCAACCTGGACCCCCGCACCAATGTTGTCACGGTGACCCTCCCTGAACCGGAAATCCTTTCCCACGAGGTCTATCCCAAAATTGAGAAACTGGATATCGGCTGGCTGCGGGAAGTGAAAAGTGTCGACTTCAACAAAAACTTTAACCTTTTGCGTAAAGAATTCAGACGGGAAGCGCTGGAAAGCGACGTCATGGACAAGTCAAAAGCGCAGGCCGTAGAGATCATGCAACTCATGCTTGGCCCGCTGATCAATTCCATGAACCGCCAGTACAAGCTGGAAGTAAAGTTTAAAAATCTCAACCCGACACAATCGGATGAAGAATATTTTGATAGTTTCTCCCGCGAAGCCTTAAATTCGCAGCAAAACTCGGAAAATGACTAAATACTTGTCTTTAGCCCTCCTGCTGACCTTTGCCTGGGGTTGCAAGAATGAAGGCTCCACAACAGTACAGGAACCTACCGATACACAACCGTCGGATATTGTGTATACCCTGATCTGCAAAAACATTTCTCAACCGGAAGATAAGATCCCACACCACGATGTGTATGCCATCGTGGATAAAGACACTGCTTTCGTGGGTACCATTGAAAGTTGTACGCAGATTCTCCCGGAAAAATATGAAGACTACGAGATCCCGGAGGATGCGTTCTATGCGGTGGGCGGCACGAATGAAGCCAAAATGACCTATGCCGTTTATATCGCTAAAAGCCCGGAAGGGAAAATCACTGCCCGTATTGGCCACAATTATCCGGGAAAGGAAAGCGGCTCTTTCGACTATCGTTCCATGGTTATCTTCCAGTCGAGCGACATCAACCAGTCGAGCGACATCAACGGCAGCGTCATGATAGGCAGCTATGTGCAAAGTGGCGCCAACTCCTCGCACGTGCTCTACCTCGGCTTCAACAATCGTATCCTGATGGGACAGTTATTTACCCTGGAAGGTCCACTGCCCACGCAGGAAGATTCGCTGATGCTTCGCATTTCCCAGACAGTTCCCGAGGTGTTGTCCAATATTCAGGTAGATTTTTCCAATCTGAACTTCAGCTCCATGAAAGGCCCCGGGAAGTTCACCCGCAATGGAGACAAGATTGAAAGCATCACGTTCTCTAAAGGAGATAATGGAAAGGCCCTGACGCTGGAAAAGAAAGCGATTGGGAAAGAGAAAGATTATTAAATAAAAAAGGCCAAACGATTTGTTTGGCCTTTTTTATTTAAGAGTAATTACCATCGGTTACCCTTGCCGCAGCATTTATTATTCTTCTTGTTGCCTTTGTAGAAAATATTGTCCTTGATCAGTACAAAGCGCAGGGAGAAAGCTTGGGTGGTATAGAACTTTCGTGCTCCGCCGACGACATTGAGGGCGGGTTTAAAATCATAGGATAGATTGAACCGCCCCAGGGTCAGCTCGGCTCCTCCGATAAAGGATACTCCATAGGGATCTTCCACAAACTCCCGCTGGTTGGTAGACCATCCTTTGTGAATCCCTGCGCCGCCATAGATATTGAAATGGCGGGTAATCAACGGCAGGTGGGTTTCCACCAGACCGGTGAGCATGGTCTCATCCCTTGAAAAGCTGGATTCAGCAATTCCCTCAATGGTCAGTCGTTTCGTCAATCGTTGTTGCAGGGTCAGTCCCCAGTCGGTTCCGACACGGGCGCCAATGGCTGTGATGTAGGATTGGGCGTCAACTTGCATGGCCAGGAGCCCCAGGATCGAGAGCAGGATTATTCGTTTCATGGGCATTAAACGACCTCCTTTTTCAAAATAGTACACCAAAACAGGCGCCTCCGGTGTTTTTAACCTGGATTTAACGGCTTTTTTTAGGAAAAGGCAGCAAATCGGAAGGGAAAGGTTATTTTTCGGGGACATGAATACGAATATCCAAACTAAATTGGCCGGCATCCGGCGATTCTTGCGGTATTTCCGGAAAGCGCAAACGCTCTACGACCTGCATAGCCCCCTCGCCTATGCTTTTGCCCGGGATGTACTGGAAGATCATCGCTGGTACTACATCTTTTCGGAGGCGGAAACCCTGCGCAGCCAGTGGCTGCAGGATAACCGTCAGATCACGGTACAAGACTGGGGCGCGGGTTCCAGCCTGCTGGGGGGCAACGAGCGAAAAATCGCAGATTTGGCGCGCACGGTAGCCACCCCTCCCCCCTTTTGCCGCTGGCTTTTCCAAATCGTCCGGTTTGGCCGTCCTTCTACCCTGCTCGAGCTGGGTACCTCTCTGGGCATTTCGACCCTTTATCAGTGGGCCGCCGCCCCCGGGGCCCGTATGATCACCCTGGAGGGTTGTCCCGAAACAGCCCGTCTGGCCAAACAAACCCTCCAACAGCTGCATTGTCCGGCCGAGTTGCGTATCGGCACCTTTGCCGACCGGCTTCCCGAAGCATTGGCCGAGCTGGGCCGGCTCGACCACTTATACCTCGACGGGGACCATTCGCGGGAGGGTACCCTGGCCTATCTGAACCAGTGCCTGCCTTACACACATGCGCACACGGTCTGGGTTATTGGAGATATTCACTGGTCGGCAGAAATGGAAAAAGCCTGGAAGGAGATCCAGGCTTTTCCGGGTGTTCGTATGACGATTGATCTTTTTAGTATGGGCGTCGTCCTGTTCAGGCAGGAGATTCTGCACCCTTGTCATCTTGTTTTGGCTCCTTCCCTTTGGAAGCCTTGGCGACGGGGGCGCTGGGGGGGGCTTTGACATCTGGGGAGGGCACGGGTTGAGAACGCTTGAATCCAATACGTTGGCGATCGAAAATGAGGTCTTCCTTATCCAGGCGCAGGTGCTGCACATCCTCCAGCGTGAGCAAATGAGAGGAATGAAGCGCACGCTCTTCCAATGGCAGCGCAGCCAACCGCAAATTTTGGTTTTTGACCGATTCTTCCACGATCGACCTGATCGTACGGGCGTTGCCAAAATACTTATCGCGAAGATCGTAGATGAAACTCAGGTAATTCTTCAAATGCGTTTCTGCCTCCGGGGAGGGCACGATCCCTTTCTCCTCCAGCATCATCATGGCGATCTGGGACAATTCCTCCGGCATATAATCCTCGAACTTAAGGATCTTGTCGAACCGGGAGCTCAAGCCCGGATTCGCTTTCAGGAAAGCCTCCATATTTTCGGGATATCCGGCCACGAATACAAAGAAAGCGCCGCGGTTGTCTTCCATCCGCTTGAGGAGCGTTTGAATGGCTTCATCGCCATAGTCTCCATGGGCGCCTCCAATCTTTTGGGTAAGCGCATACGCCTCATCGATAAACAAGACGCCACCCATGGCGTCTTCGATCTTTTCGGCAGTTTTTATGGCCGTTTGGCCAATATAGCCGGCGACTAATCCCTGGCGGTCCGTTTCGACCATGTGCCCACGTTCGAGGATGCCGAGCGATTTGTAAATTTTGGTCAGAATACGGGCTACGGTTGTTTTCCCGGTACCCGGGTTGCCGATAAAAACGGTATGCAGGTAGAAGCTATTGAGCACATCGCGGCCCGTTTCGCGATAATAGCGAACCAGGCGGACCATCTCATTGATCTGGCGTTTGATGTTTTGCATCCCGATCAGATGGTTGAGTTCCTCTATCGCTTCGTTCAGCAATTTCTCATCGACCGGAATATGCGGCAGTTCCCGCTTCTTGCCCAACTCGATGCGATCCACATCTTCTGCTTCAATGAGTCCGAGCAATTCTGTGGGCAGTGTTTTGGGAGACTCCAGTGACATGACACGCAAGCCCAGGTTTACTTTCGCACTTTCGATCAGGTCAAATACAAACCGGGCATTGCCAAAGGTCCGATCCCGGTTGCGATAGGCCTTTACGATCATTTCGTCGACCTTTTCCCTTGCCAAAGGGACCAGCTCAACCCCTTTCTCTTTGCACGCGTAGTCGGCGATCTGAGAAAGTTCTTGAGGCAGGTAGTCGGAAAATTCAAAGAATAACTTGAATCGCGACTTCAGGCCCGGGTTGGAATCCAGGAAATGCTGCATTTCCTTAGGATACCCGGCTACGATCACCGCCAGGTCTCCTTTTCCATTCGACATTTCCTTGACGAGGATCTCGATCACCTCGCGTCCAAAGTCTTTGGTATCGTCATTAGAACGTGCCAGGGAATACGCTTCATCAATAAACAAGACGCCTCCGCGGGCTTTCTCGATCGCTTCCTTCACCTTGGGTGCTGTTTGGCCAATATATTCGCCCACGAGATCGACCCGGTCCACTTCGTGTACATGCCCTTTGGAGAGCAGGCCCATTTTTTGGTAGAGACGCCCCATCATTTTGGCTACGGTTGTCTTCCCGGTACCCGGGTTGCCGATAAAAACCGAGTGGACGTCGATCTCTTCTTTTTCCTCAAACCCTTTTTCCCTGCGGAGTTGCAGGAACTTGATGTATTTAGCGTGATCGCGCACCTGTTTTTTGATCTGATGCAGCCCGACCAGGGTATCCAGTTTACTGATCACCTCTTCAAACGTGGCATGGAAATCTCCATCCTGGGTAAAGGGCACGGCAACTTCCCTGTTGGGCAGGAAGATAGGCGCAGTACCTTCTTCAAAAAAGTCGCTCACTTCAAACGGGATAGCGGCGAGCATTTTGTCCATAAAGATGATCTCGGCGGTATATTGATCTTCGCGCCAGGAGCCTTTCACGTTGGAGCCCCAGCCTGCGGTAATCCGGATAAATTCGTCCTTGGCTTCAATACGCTGCAGTCGTACTACCTGCCCTTTTAATTCACGGGCATCGTTATAGAATTTGGTAAACAGCTCACAGTGCCAACTCCGGTTGGGGATCAGATTTTGTAATACGATTTCGGCGTAAATATAGCGGGTTTCCTCTGCGCTGAAGGAACTGTAGAAAAGCCGGTCATCTTCCAGCACATCGTCATAAGGCCCTTCATAAAGGCGAAGGGAATGCACAGCCAGGTATGGATTTTCGCCTTTATAAAATTCCCTGCCTGCATCCTCTACATAAAAGTATTTGGTAGCGGCCTTTTCGCCTTCGATCCAGGCTTCCCAGCAATAGGTTCCTTTTTTCCAAAAAGCACCTTCGGTCTTGTTGCCCCACCCTTCCCGGATGTAGACTACGTTGTCGTACTTGCTCACTTTTCTGCGAAATTGCAAGGCGCACATTTCCTTACGCCCTCCCCGCTTGAGCGAATAGCACTTTAGCTCGATATCGATCTCCCAATCTTCCTCGTCAAAGCGTTTGTTGTAAAAAGACAACTCGGCATAGATATAGGAGGTTTCGAAACGATCGAAGACCTGCCGGTATTTTTTCTTATTATCAGCCAGCCATTCCGTCGAAGCATACACTTTGAGCTCGCGGAATTTGAATTTTTTCGGGTCCGTATGTGGATCGCTTAAAGCCATATTTTTAGTAAAGGGTCCTGCATTTTTATGACCAACAATAAATGGCGTCGGTGCGTTTCATCTCGTTGACCGAGCAATATAAAAAACTGCGAAGGTAATATCAAAATTTTTGTCGGTCTACTTCGTATATTCGCGCTTACTGTTATGGCATACTCAATAACCATACCCTTTCAGGCAGTCAAATTGCATTTTATTTCTGGTGGGGACATCTGGATGCCCTTACTGGATAAGCAAGCTATTCGCATCAATGCCGACCTCAAGGACCTGGCGGGAAGCTATGCTGCCTCTTTTCAACAACATTTGCTGAATAAAGGTCGATTTCAGTCCATTCTGCACGAATATCAGGAAGGCCCTTTTTTGCGAAAGAAGCTGAAAATCGAATTTGACGCCTCTCCCGACCGGTTTTCCTATCCCGGTTTTGAACTGGAGTTTGAATACCTGTACCGGAAATTGGCCAATGGGCATTACTGGGGAATGGCCCCTGTGATGGGAAGTGAAGCGCTGGGCGAAACGGAGGAAGCACTGCAAAAGGGGCTGGAAGAGGTGATCAGGTTGGACATATCCAGAAATAACCGCCTTCATCACCTCCAACGGATCGTATCCCTAATCTGGTACGACGCGATGGATATCCTCGACACCCCGGTAAAATTGAGTTTCCCCACCCCCAAAGAACAAGAGCTCAACCCTACGCCCAAAGAGGAAAGTTGGCTGAACAGATTGGCACATCAGCCAAAGATAGATGCACATGCCACTTATGGACGAGCCGAAGAACTGAAAAAGCTGGTGCGCACGCTCAAGAGTCCTTACGTGAAAAACGTGGTGCTCCTCGGGCCGCGTGGCGTGGGAAAATCAGCGCTGGTTTGGGAACTCATCCGACAAAAGGTCAAACTCGGCATCCAGGAAGAGATCTGGGAAACTACTGCCTCCATGATGATCAAGGAACTGAGCGAGGAGGTGGGATGGCAGGACAATCTGTCCAACCTGTGCAAGGAACTCCAAACGCGCAAAGCTATCCTCTTCGTGCGCAATATGCACGAGTTGTTTGAAGTGGGCAAATATGTGGGCAACACAGTAAGTATCGCCGACTACCTGGTTCCCTACCTCGGGAGAGGAGAGATTACCCTGATCGGGGAGTGCACCTCCGAAGAAAGAGCCTTGATCGAGTTGAAAAACCCGGGATTTCTGCCCCATTTTCAGTTGCTGCAATTGGAGGAGCCCAGGGAGGGGTTGGAAGAGATCATCCTCAAAAAGGTCAGCGATATTGCGAAGGATCAAAAAGTGGAACTCCAAAACGAGGCTATTCAGGAGCTGATCCGCCTCAACAAAAGATATACACCCTATGCCGGCTTTCCCGGAAAGCCCATTCGATTTCTGGAGAGCCTGCTAATGCATAAAAAGGCTTTACAGAAAGAAAAACGGACGCCACTGGTGCTCAACAAGAGCGAGATCATCCACCATTTTTGCCTGGAGACCGGCATGCCTCCGTTTATGGTCGACCCGGCTATTCCGGTCAATTTTGACGAGGTCAGATCCGGTATGGCATCCAATGTGTACGGGCAAGACCAGGCGGTGGATAGCCTTGTCAATGTGCTTACATCCGTAAAAACGGGGATGAGCCGTACCGGCAAGCCGATCGCTTCTTTTCTGTTCGTAGGCCCTACAGGCGTGGGAAAGACGGAGCTGGTCAAAGTGCTGGCCGAATTTATGTTTGGCAGCCGCGACCGCCTGACCCGCTTCGATATGAGCGAGTATTCTACCGCCCTTGCGGTCAAAGGGCTTATCGGAACCGGCCCCGAAGCCGAAGGTTTGCTGACCAATGCGGTGCGACGCGAGCCCTTTGGGGTCATTTTGTTTGATGAAATTGAAAAAGCGCATGCCAATTTCTTCGACAACCTCCTCCAGGTGCTCAGCGAAGGTCGCCTGACCGACAGCCAGGGACAGATCGCCAATTTTTGCAGCACCATTATTATTCTCACTTCCAATATCGGCGCCGCCAACCTTCAGGTCAACCGCATCGGATGGAAAAAAAACCTGGAAAAGGGCGTCATCGATCAACATTTCCTCAGCGCTGTCCAGGGCTTTTTCCGCCCGGAACTCTTCAACCGGATAGACCAGGTAATCTCCTTCCAGCCATTATCGAAAGAAACCATGCGCCTGGTGGTGCACAGAGAGATTGAGCTACTGAAAAAACGGGAAGGCATCAACGGCCGGAAGATGAGCCTGGATATTGCCCCGGATGTGCTGGATTATTTGGCGGATACCGGGTACAACCCCTTGTACGGCGCACGTTACCTGCAGCGAACAATACAGACTCAATTGGCCATTCCCCTGGCCAATCTGCTCAACCAACGCGACTCACTCGACCACGTGCTGGTAAAAGTGCGGGTAGATCAGGATAAATTAGTGGTAGACGGTGAAACGGATCCACTGAGCATGGATCTGCTCATGGAAGAACTGGAAAAATTCAACCTGGCCAACCTCTCTTCCGACAAGCGAAAGGAGGTGCAAAAACTGGAAGAAGGCTCCGTGTACCTGAAACTGTCGAACGAACTGGCCATTCTGGAACTGGAAAAAGAGGAGAATCCCCAAAAATTTTGGAGCAATGCCAAAAAGACTCAGCAATATAACCAGTACCTCCAAATACAAACCTGGGTGACCGTCGATAAAAAGGAAATCGAAGCATTGGAACTGGAAATTTCGCTTGCCTGTGCCGGATTTGCTCCTTATCAACCCGGGTTATCCGAAAGAGTAGATAGCTGGCGAACCGCCTGGGAGCATTTTAGAAGGGACCTTTTTCTGCAACTTTACCCAGGGAATGAGTGTTGGTTGTGTGTGTATGGAAAGTCGCTCGAACCTGTGTTGAGCTATTACAAGAAAATAATTGACGCAAATAACTTTGCGATCTTTGGCGGTGGGGTATGGTATCATCCGCATCCGGTTCCTCAGCATTTTAAGCACATGGACCCGAAAGATCTGATGCCGACTGCCTCCGGAAAAGAACATTTCACCTACCTCCCCTGGGATCGGAAGGGCAATTGGCCAAGCATCCTGTTCGATGAAGAAAAAGAACTTTACGGGGTACATTGGCATATTTTGGGACCCGGAGCCTGGTGGTTTTTCAAAGATGAGTCCGGGTTGCAAAAGTGGCAGGAAGGCAATGATACGCCAAGGGTGTATGCCGCACAAGTACTGGATCAAAGACCTGAATTACCGAACAACATCCACCGGAAGGAATACTACTCCAATCAACCCATCCGCCGCTCCATCTCCCCGAACAGACTCAACGACACGATCTATAAGATCAAGGACGCGCCGCTGGGTGATCACCAGCCGATCGACCAGGTATTAAGTGATTTCCTTCATAAAAGATTTTTACAGCGAATAGACGAGGCATTGCATTAACGCATTTCCAACTCGACTTTAGGCATTCAACTTATTCTTATGCAAACATTTGTCAAGTTTCCCAAAAAAGACCCCACGCAGTTCTATCAGACACTTCGGGCCAGGGTCAATGACTATTTTCAGGAGAACCATTTGTCCCAAAATGCAAACTCCTATATGGTGATCAAGACCATTTCGATGTTCGCCATGTACCTGATCCCCTATTTCGCCCTGCTAATGGGGTGGCTCAGCGGCTGGAGCAGCCTGCTGCTTTGGTTCGTAATGGGGCTTGGGCTCTCCGGGATCGGGTTGTCCGTCATGCACGATGCCAACCATGGCGCTTATTCCAAGAAGAGATGGGTGAATGACTTGCTCAGTCATACCATGGACTTTATTGGCGCCAACTCGTTCAATTGGCGCATCCAGCACAATGTGATGCACCACACCTACACGAATATTTACGAACTGGATGAAGATATTGACGACAAACCCATCCTCCGGTTGTCCCCCTATGGCAAATACCTGAAAATCCACCGCTATCAGCATTGGTATGCCCTGGCGCTCTATACCCTGGCTACGCTGGGCTGGGTGCTCGACAAAGATTTCGTGCAGCTCAACCGGTATAACAAAACGGGGCTTACCCAACAAAACGGGGGCAAACCTGCAAAAGAATGGATGAAGCTGATCCTTTGGAAGCTCTTTTTCTTTGCCTATGTGATCGTCCTCCCCATTTTGGTCTCCCCCAATCCCTGGTGGCTGATCATATTGGGATTCCTGCTTATGCTGATGGTCTCCGGGTTTGTCATTACCGTGATTTTCCAGTTGGCGCACGTAGTGGAAGGACCTTCTCATTTCAAACCCAACCCCACAGGTACGATGGAAAATACATGGGCGATCCACCAATTGCGAACCACGGCCAATTTTTCGCGGAAAAACCCACTTGTTTCCTGGTATGTGGGCGGTCTGAATTTCCAGGTCGAACACCACCTCTTTCCCAATATTTGCCATGTGCATTACAAGGCACTTTCCGAGATCGTGCGAAAGACGGCGTGGGAGTTTAACCTGCCCTATCACGACAACCCTACCCTCTTCAAGGCCTTGATCTCGCACCTCAAAGTGTTGAAACAATTTGGTTCTCAGCGGGAACCCATAATGGCATAAACACTTCGACGGCTCTATGGAAAGAACAATTGTATTTTTGCTGTGTCTTGCCGGCTGGCAAGTTGCCGCACAGCCCCTTTTCTTTTCGGTCGGCAAAAATGACTCGGATGGCTATTACGCCACTGTGCCCCAAGACACCACAAAGGGGCTTTTGCTCGTCATTCCCCGCCCAGGGCAAGCCCCCGAATCGGTATTCCGGGACTCTGTTTTTTCCGCCCTGGCCAATGAAGCCGGCTTTGTGCTCCTGGCGCCTCCGCATCCGGAAGCGTTGCTCCTCACCCCTGCCTTTTTCCGGTATTTGAATGTGATCTTACAGGATGCCGCGCATCGGTTTGGCGTTGCCGCGGATAGAATAGCGATTGGCGGCATAAAGGAAGGAGGGATCTTAGCCCTTCAATTTACCGAGGAATGTTGGGCTGCGCCCCAATTTTACCCCTACCATCCCAAGGCAGTTTTTGCGATAAATGCGCCGGTAGAACTGGTCGCCTGGTGGGAAAGTGCGGAACGGGACCTGAACCGCAATTCTTCACCGGAAGCCATCGCAGAAGCAACCGTGATACTCGACAGGATAACCCGGGAATTGGGCGGTGCACCCGACTCGCTCCTTACAACCTTTGCCAGTCGATCGCCTTTTTTCATGGGGAATGCGCAGGTGGGAAAAGAACAATTTTTGCTTCCCGTAAGCCTGAGGCTCTATTATCCGGACGATTTTCAGGCGCAGCTCCGCGACCACCACCGGGATCTTTACGATTTACCGGTAGGTCCTGCTTCCGCCTTGCTAAACCGCCTGCTTCGGCAAGGGCACCCACATGCAGATATGCAGCTATACATCCCTGATCCATCCCGTCCATTTATGCTTTCCGATCCAGAGGGCTGTATTCAGTGGCTGGTGGAATCGCTCTGGGGGAAATCGGAAAAAGAATAGAACGGCCGGACGAGCACTTGAAACAACTCGCTTGAATCGCTGCCGAAGAAATTATCCGGATTACAGGTAGAATAAAAGATAAAGGCTTTCACTTCCGTACTATCCCGGTAATAGGATACTTCTACCGGCGCCTCCCAATCGGTGGCGAAGAACGTAATCCGTCCCTCCAGCAATTGTGCATTTGAAACGGGGTCGAATGCATCTGCAAATGCCGTTCCCTGAAGCCCTTGAATGTGGCGGAGGAAGGAATCCAGTTGTGGCCCCATACCCAAGGCGTTTCCAGGAAATACCCAGCCGGTATCCTGGCGATGGAAGACCAGCGCGCTATCTTCCCCCGAGGGTTCCCAGCGGATCTCTTGTATCTTCAGCGGGTCAAGTTCGAGGAAATTTTTACTCCGGAACGCTTCAAATCCCGGCCATAGCTTTGATTTCAGGTTGCCCTGTACCGCAAAAACCGATTCATCATCTGACAACCGGATATAGGTGTACCCCTCCCCGTCTTGAATCGGATCATACCTGCCAATTATGAAATCTTCGAGCAATTTTTCGTTTTGAAAAATCCGAATACGGGTCCCTTCCCCAGGTTCCAGGCCGCAGGCAGCCCACACGTCCGGTCCTTTGCCGACGATATGGTGGGATTCGATCCGGACCAGGGAAGCAAGCAGGCTGTCCATGGTAGAAAACGGCGCTTTGACCGCACGATTTTCCAGGGAGGCGATCCAGGTTTTACCTTCCCGTTTTGCCAGCACCTCCCTGTCGGGCGCTTCTCCGGGGGAAAAAGACAGCATCGTGACCGCTGCCGTGTCGATAGCGATGAGTTGGGTTTCAAAAATGGGATCCCGGTGTTGGGAGAAATAACGCACCCCCCAAAAAAGCAGGGCAATAAGAAAAAACAAAAGAATCAGGGTACTTCTTTTCATTCGGTCTCCATCTTGGAAACACAAATGTAGTAAAAGCCGTACGTTTGAGTATCGGATTCTAACTCATCATTCACCAAATACTTATGCATATGAGACTAACACTTGCCTTTTGCCTGCTGAGCCTGCTCGGCACGGCTTGCCAAAATGGAGAAAACGTAGAGACCAGCGGGGATTTTACCGGGTATACCCTGGAAAAAATACCGGGATCTTCTTTTCAAAGAGCCTATAAAATGGTGGGCGACCGGTTGCTGGAAGAAGGACAGTTGCTCAACGGCCAGAAAAACGGAACCTGGGTAACCTACCACGGGGATATAAAGAACTTTCCCAAGGTAATCGCCACCTATGTAAACGGAGTACGTACCGGACCTTACATGGAGGTCAACGAATTCGGCCAATTTATCATCGTAGCCCAATACCTGAACGACCAGCTCAACGGACGGGTTGCCAAGTACAACTTTACCCGCCTGTCTGAAGAGCTTTATTATCAAAACGGGGTTTTAGATGGTCCCTACACTTTGTTCTTTGAAAACTCCGACATCAAACAACGCACTGCCGAGTTCAAAAACGGAGTGGAAAACGGCTGGGTTCGCTATTATAACGAAGAGGGAAAGATCACGGTAGAATACGAATACCGCAACGGAGAAAAAGTAAGTGGAGGCATCGTAGCGCCGGAGGAATCGCAATAGCGCGGTACCGCCCTAGCGGTTCCTGGTTTGCTGGATAAACTCCTTCTTTTTGTGCTGGCGAATATATTCCAGGGGCGTTTTACCCGTAGCCTGTTTAAAAACCTTGTAGAAGGTCGATTTATTTTTGAAGCCGCACTGCATGGCAATGCCGTAGAGGGTCAGATTCGACAGTTCCTCTTCCAATAGCTTTCGCTTGGCTTCTTCGATACGAAACTGGTTGATAAAGACCTGGAGGTTGTTGCCAAAATGGAGATTGACAACCTGGGAAAGGTATTTGGTATTGGTATTTAAGGCATCGGAAAGATCTTTCAGGCTCAGTTTCGGGTTCAGGTACAGCCGGCCTTCCTGCACCAGTTGTTTAAGGCTGCTGTATAACTCTGCTCCTTCCTGGCCTTTTAAACTGCTGGATTGGTATTTATTTTTCAATTCCAGCATAGGTAAATACAAGTCTTCCACCTGCTCGGCATCCGCTTCAAACGCAATAAAGTTCGTGAGGTCGTTGTGCTCATTGTAAATAGGGTGAATAACCAACCGGCAACGGTACACTTCTCCGTTCTTCCTGTAATTGGTGATCTCCTCCTGAAACGGGATAAAACCCTCCAATCCTTTGCGGATACGCTTCACAGCCTCAGGTTCAGAAAGCGGCCCCTGCAACAATTGCCCGGGCTTTTTACCCACCGCTTCCTGGAAAGAAAATCCGGTAATATGGGTGAAGTCATCATTTACCCATTGGATCTTGCGTGCTGCATCTGTAATTATTACTGCGATGTGGGGCGTCATGAGAGGGTATGTTATTGTTTGTTCAAGTCCGCCATTTCATACTCTTACCGGCTAATTTCTAAAAAAAAAATCAATAATTCACACTTTTTCAAGGGATTGCACTTTATTTCGATTTTCTTTCCCAAGATAATTTGTTCTGCGATTATGGAATGTCGGGCAGCTGTCAAAAAACACTTCCTGCGTGGGATATAGGGAGTCAGATACGGGCATTTCAATGAAATGAAATGTGTATATTTGGCAATTAGGGAAAAAGCCTCACACATGAAGAAGGATCAATTGCCAAAGAACGGGGTGGCTTATATGGAAGCCTTTCCATTTTACCGCTCCATGCTGGATATCTGTCATCTGGAATCGGAAGAAAAAAAATTTGCCAGGCTGCTCACCCAGCAATTGATTTCGGGCAATATGGAAATTACCTTCCAAAGCCATGCGCAGTATGGAGAAAAATTACACCATCTCTTTTTCGAATCCCGTAACTGGGAACGCATAGCCGGTCAACGGTGTATGGCAATCGGATTTCCGCTCTTTCTATCCAAACAGGAATCCTCCGTCAGTTTGGCGCCCTTGTTTTATTGGCCTGTGAGCCTTGATCCTGACCTGCACCGGCCCAACTTCTGGACGCTTAGATCGCTTCCGGGCCGGGTTCCGATGCGCAATCCGCTACTTTCCCTTATTCATTCTACTGAAGCACCTGCGCCGGAAGTGCCCTGGTCTCCTTCCGATCCTCCTTCTTTGAAGGGCATCCAGACATACGGTAAAGAGCTAGCCGATTGGCTCCAAACGACCTGGCAGGAGTCCTGGCCGGAGCCGTTCCCTATCCCCCCGCTGGAAGTGCTTGGCGACCTGGCAACGCAGCGCGTTATCTTGCCCTGCATGGTATTGGGCGCCTTTAAACCGGCTTTTCTTTCGGAAAGAAAGGAGGATTTCCAGGCTGTTCAGGAAGATCACCTCGAGGAAGGAGAAAACAGACAACCCTTTGAACGGTCTCTGTTCTCTCCTTTTCAAGCCACCGCCTGGGAACGGGCACATGCCGGAAGGACAACCCTTGTGGAAATGAAAGCGGAACAGCAGACGCAGGATTGGGTGCTCAATCTGCTCCACAATGCCCTGTGCAACGGCGAACGCTGCCTGGTCCTTTCCGACCGGCTCAGCCGGCTTTCCCAATTTCAATCGGCCCTTTCTGTCCTGGGCCTCGACTGGCTAAATTTTCTGCTCAAGGACCCGGGGCAAGACGCCTATCTCCTGGCAGAATTACTGAAAGCCCGGGCTGATAAAGAAGAAACAAGCGTGTCTTTTCCTCAGAATGACTATATAATGGCACTGGCCAAGGGAAAGCGACAAAAGGAAAAGCTCGACCGGGCCTACCAGGCGCTGCAAAAACCCGTTTTTGGACCCTATACCTGGACCGGCCTCGTGGGGCTCTTCCTCCAAAGTTCGGCCATCGAGGGAAAGGAACTGCTCAGCAATCAGCTTACCACGCAGGAATTTCTATTTCAGTATGAAGAATACGAGGAGTTAAAGAAAATAATTAACCGGAGTATCCCCCTGTACAATAAAGTCAACACCCTGAAACACCCGTTGACAGCCCTGCACCCTTCGTTGATCCTGAACTTTGACAAAGAACCCTGCCTGGAACGACTGCAGCATTCCATCCGGGAGTTTACAGATAAGTTCGAAAAGCTGAACCACGAAGTATTGAGACAGACGGATGCCTATGCCCTGAAGTTGAACGATCATTTTGAGCATGGATTTCTATCGCTCAATGCCCGCCTGCAACAGGTGCAGGAGTTGTTTTCCGATTATTCAAACAAGTATGGCGAGGCATTTGAAAAGTCAGGCGCTTCCTCCATGCGGCTAAAGGGGCTTTTTAACGCCCGAACCAAGGCCCTGGCGCTCGCAAAGGAAGAAGTGACCCAATCCTATCAGGTACTTGCCCGCCACCACCAGGAGCACAATTATTTCGAAATGGAATTTTTGTCGCCCACTGAATCCAAAAGCATGGCCAAGGTCCGGGAAAACCTGGCCCGCTTCCAAGCCATGCTCAGCGATTGGCGGCAACACATCCGCGACCGGGTGCTGGAAGAAGTGTCCCGCCTTAATCAAAAAACCGTCTATCCGGAAGTGGGATTCCAGGAACGAATAGCCCAATTAGAGGACACCATCGATGAAGCCCTTACCGCCTTTAACGCAGCTGAACTATACGGCGAAACGATGGACGCCAATATGCTGACTATTCCCAAAAAACAAAAATTTCTGGACAGCCTGCTCGAGAAGCTGGAAATCACCCGGCTCAACCTTCGAGATTTCGCCCCGTTCTACGATTGGCAACGCAACTGGTTGCAGCTCAGTGATCCCCAACAACGGCTTATGCGCGGGCTGATCAAGGTGAAGCCCCAAAACTGGATCTCTGCCTTCGAAAGCTGGTACTTCCACCACTGCCTCCACCGTAATTTCTCCGACGACCTTCCTACCGATGATCAGGCACTCCGCGTCTTCAATGAAGCGTGGACATCCCTGCAAAGTTTTCTGCCTGGTTTGATCCGGCAGCTTTGGTTGGAAAAACAACAACAGGTCTTTAAAGCCTGGAAAAGACAAAACAAACCAGGTTTTCAAACCTGGCTCGGGAAAGGAAAACGGGAAGGATCACCCGCTGGATGGTTCTCCGGCAATTGGGATTTCATCCACGACCTCTACCCGGTCTGGATGTTGTCCGACTCCCTGGCCGCCAGCCTGTACCACCAGGAGAACAGCCCGGAGCTGGATTGGGTAGTGGTTTGGGAACACCAGGAGATCGACCCTGCCGTCTGGGAGGCTCTTGCCCCAAAAGTGAAACGCTGGGTATTTATCGGCAATCCGACCGGAAAAGTTTGGGCACAATTGCGGGATAACGGATGGCCTGTTTACCCCATCGAAAAATTGCCTCCCTACCGCATACCCGACACCCTGTATCCGCACACGTCCTCCACGGAAACCGCAAGTCCCATCCAGGTCGTTTCGGTTTCGGGCCTATATGACCATTCCATTCACACCAATGATTCCGAGGCTCAGGAGGTACTTCGCCTGCTCAATGAGATTCGCCCGACACCTTCCCGGACGTTTCCCTCTGTGGCTATTCTAACCCTAACCCTGGAACAAAGAGACCTCATCGCTACCTACCTGCTCCAGATCAAGCAACGCAACCTTCAGGGCAGTGAAAAGATTCGGAGCCTCGAGCGCAATGGGCTGGCTGTTTTTCATATCGACGAGTTTCTGGGATCTTCCTTTGATCAATATTTAGTGTCCACCACCTTCGGACCAGTGAATGTACAGGGTGCGCTGCCGAACGACATATCCTATTTTGAATCCCCCGGCTGGCAGCGATCCATGCAGGCCTTAACTCAATCCACCTTTCAGTCGGGTGTTCTTCTTCACTCTTTTACAGAGGGGCAGCTCACCGATCCCAAGTTGGGATTATTCTCCAAATTTCTGAAGGCGCAAACGCAGCATGAGCGCCGCCCGGTCTCCGGAAACGAACCGCTTCCGGTCCCCGTATTCAATCAGGAGATCCAGACCATGCTTCAGAGCTATTTTGATGAATGGGAATTCAGGCAGTTTCCTTCGGCGGAGACACACCACCTGCCGGTGTTGCTACAACACGGCAAAGAACCGGAATTCAGGGGAGCCGTGGTGGCCGACCTGTTTCTGGGCCGGGAAGCGCATACTTCTTATACGTGGGAATGGGAAATTCGTAAACTTCTGCAGGAACAAGGAGTCCATGTGCAAAACGCATGGTCGGTACTTTGCTGGCGCAATCCGCGTCAGGAAGCCCGGAAAATTGCGAGCCGGATCATTACGACCTATAACCGCAGCCTCAAGGACGAGGCCCGCAAAGAGGACATTCCGGAAACGGAAGGAGAAGCCCCAAAGGATCCCCCCGTTTCAGAGATCGAGTAGCCTGCGAATGGCTTTCCCCGGCTGGATGAAGGCGCCGGTTTCCTCCGGGGTATTCGTTGCAGCACCGGTTTTATTCAGCACTTCCCAGGCTTCTTTTGTAGTCAATGCGGGTTTGAAGGCCTTCAACAAACCGACTACCCCTGCAACATAAGGGGTGGCCATAGATGTGCCGTTAAAGGTCTTGTATTTGTTGCCCGGTACCGTGGAATATATACTCACCCCAGGAGCAGCCAGCGGCATGGACAACCCGGTTATGCGATTGGAAAACGAAGCGCGCTGGAGCAGCGTATCCAATGCACTGACCACGATTACCCCCGGGGTATTGGCCGGGGATACATCGCGAGCGAAAGCGCCGTCATTACCCGCGGCAACTACCACGATAGCGCCGGCTTTATTCGCGTATTCAACCGCCTTTTGATAGGCTAATTGCTTTTGGTCATCTGATCTGCCACCCAAAGACATGGAGATCACATCCGCTCCCAGGTCTGCCGCTTCAATAATGCCCTTCAAAATATCGGCCTGAGTACCCGAACCAAAGTCATTCAGCACCTTGATGCTGGTCACTGAATAAAAGCTATTATCCGGGGAGAAGGATGCAATGCCGAGCGCGTTGTTGGACACCGCAGCGGCGATACCGGCACAGTGGGTGCCATGCCCTACCCGGTCCTTGTTGTATTTGGCGTTGGTAGATTGAAAATTGCCCTTAAGGTCCTCATGACTGCCGTCCACGCCGGTATCAAGGATAGCGATAAGCGACTTTTTCACCGGGCGCACCCCGCTTTCACGGAAAAACTGGTACAAGCCAGCCACGTCCATTTCTTCAAATCCCCATAAAAAATCAAGCCCGGGATCATTGACCCCATATTTTTTCTGGGGGTTGGTGCGAGTGGGCACTTCCACCATAGGCGCCACTTGTATGATATCGTTCTTCTCCACCCAGTCGACCGCAGCATTCTGCAGGAATGCCGTGGAGATGGCATCCAGCTGGTCTTCGTTGTTTTCGGGGATCTCCACCAGAAAGTAGTCGTCCAGGTCAGTGTCTAAAGGATGCTGCGGGAGAAAGGCCCGTTCATATAGCAACCCATATTTGTGGGTCAGTTTATCCAATTGATCCAGTTGGCTCCCCTCTTTGAGTTCCAATAAGAGTTCCCATTCTCCTTCCGGTTCGGAGGCCGTCAATTTATCATCGAAACGGTTCCAGACGAGCATCATGCTTACAATACCGGCGCCAAGCAGGGCAAAAAACAGCCAGGATCGATTGCGTACCAGGCTCAGCAAACTGGGTACCACCGCCATAATCGCCATATCTCTGACCAGGAGGGTCCATTTCGCATCCCAGGAACCCGATTGAAGTCCGAGCGACACGACATATACGGCCAGTACAAGGAAAAAAACGACTCGAAGCAATCGGCTCAGTCCTTTATTTTGTTGAAAATAAAACCACAGGGAGAGCGTGATCAAAGCCGCCAAAAAACTCAATGGATACAGGAGCGTGAACATAATCGGAAGATTCAATGAGCAGTTATGTGACAAATGTAACTGACTATGCAACCGCATTATTCCTATTTTTGTTCCGTTTAACGAAAAAACCTTACAACTACCATGTCAGAACCACTAAAATGCCTCATCATAGGCTCCGGCCCTGCCGGCTATACGGCTGCTATTTATGCTGCGCGTGCAAACATGTCTCCCGTCCTTTTTACCGGTCAAGATCCCGGCGGACAATTAATGATCACCACCGAGGTGGAGAACTACCCCGGTTATCCGGATGGGGTAAACGGGCCCATGATGATGGAGGATTTCAAAAAACAAGCCGAGCGCTTCGAAACCGATGTACGCTATGAATTGATCGAAAAAGTAGACTTTTCCGGTCCTGTGCACAAAGTTTGGACAGAAAGCGGGGAAGAGATGCAAGCACATACCGTCATCATTTCTACGGGCGCCAGCGCCAAATGGCTGGGATTGGAATCGGAGAAGCGGTTGATGAACAAAGGCGTATCGGCTTGTGCCGTTTGTGACGGGTTCTTCTTCCGGGGACAGGAACTGGCCGTTGTCGGAGGGGGAGATACTGCTGCTGAAGAAGCCAGCTACCTGGCCAAATTATCCCCTAAAGTGCATCTGTTGGTGCGCCGGGATGAATTGCGTGCGTCCAAGATCATGCAACAACGAGTGATGAACACGCCCAACATTGTGGTCCACTGGAATACGGAAGCTGAAGAAGTGCTTGGCGGGGAAAGCGTGGAAGGATTGCGGGTTGTCAACAACAAGACCGGGGAAAAGACGGTATTGCCCGTTACCGGTTTCTTTGTGGCTATCGGCCACAAGCCCAACACAGATATTTTCAAGGGGTGGCTGGATATGGATGAAACAGGTTACCTGCTCGTCAAGCCCGGCACCACGCATACCAAGATCGAGGGAGTGTTTGCCAGTGGGGATGCGGCCGACAAAGTATACCGACAGGCGGTAACGGCGGCAGGTACAGGCTGTATGGCGGCGCTCGATGCCGAGCGATACCTTGTAGAAAAGGGGATCGTATAACAAAAAAAGGCGGAGCAACTGCTCCGCCTTTTTTATTTTACACCACCTTGTCCGCGCAGGACGAGCTGGCGAAAGCGTCGGGTTTGGCTTTGAAGACGAAGCCCATTCCCAGGATATAGCCCATCGCCTCCTTCAATGCAGTATTGGACTGAAAAAGGGGGTCTGTGTTGATATCGGCATGCACCTCCAGTTCGACCTTGTACCGATCGAGCAGGTCGCATAGTTTATAAGCCACATCAACTGAATGCGCAACTTCGGTGATCATGCGCTCTTTGAGTGACATGGGCTTTTCGACCTTGTGGTTGTGGATATACATGAAACCGCCTTTCTTCTCCCGAAGGAACACGATGACCGTTGCAAATTCGATGATCGAACTGCGGACCTGGGAGTCGGTTCCAATACAGACCTTCAAGCGGTAGCCTGCTTCGGTTTCACGCACGATGGTTTCTTCCACTGCATCGAGCAAGGGCTTTTCAATTCTGGTGCCGTCTAATTTCCTCCATTTCATACCTTTCGATTTCCTGAAATTTAAAGAGGCTGTTTTATAAATCGCTTACGCTCCTTCTGAAACAATAATTATATTCTTTTAGGAGGACAGCCTCTTTCATTTACCATGGTCAACAAGGAAGGAATAGGGGAAAGTTCCTGGTCAGGCTCTTGCTTTTGATTTTTTCAGAAAAATCTTACCAGGGATGCAGGTGCTGAAGCTTGTAGACCCCTGCCAAAACCCTTCCAGTTTCCATTCGTCTTTCTCGAATTTAAGAAGGAGTTGGCCGCGTTTGATGCACCATTCGAGGGTTTCCACCTTTTTGGAATCGACAATTTGAGACTCCTGGAAGCGCAAATAGCCGCCGGAAGTGATTTCTCCTTCCAACTCCATAACCGCATATATATCATCTACCCGGACGGTGGAGCGTCCGGTGATTTTGTCGCCTTCCTGTTTTAGCACCAATTCCATGTCGTAATTGCTGCGGTACCCGCCTTCATCCTGGGTAATGATTCCTTTCCAGGTGCCCGAAAGGTTGGTTTGCGCGCCCAGAAAAAAGGGCAAGAAAATCAGCAGGAACAAGTAGCTCGCTTTCATGTAATCAATTTTTGGTATCGTCGTCAGTTTTTTCTTCTGGATTGCCAAAGAAAGTAAAAATGGTCTTTCCATAGTGCCGTTCCTCCCGGAAATTCGGATGTTGCCGGTAGGAATGATTGGGGTTGTGTTCCATCACAAAAAGGCCTCCTTTTCTAACCAGGCCATGCTGGAATACCAGATCGGGAATCGTATCGATCGCAGGGAGGGCATAGGGTGGTCCGGCAAAAATATAATCGTATTGTTCCGGGGTTGTCGCAATGAAACGAAACACATCCGCCTTAACGATGCGGATGTGGTCTAAAATACCCAAGTCCAGGGCAATTTTTTTCACAAAACTGACGCAGGGGGGGAATTTATCGACATAGGTTACATCCCGGCAGCCCCGGGAGATAAACTCGTACGAATGGTTTCCGGTTCCCCCAAAGAGATCGAGCATTTTGGTGGACTCAAAATCGAGCCGGTTGTTCAGGATATTAAACAATCCTTCCTTGGCAAAATCGGTAGTAGGCCGGGTCGGCCATTTATCAGCCGGAGGGTAAAACCTCCGTCCTTTATATTTTCCGCCAATGATCCGCATACGCCAATTATTCTGATTTTGGGAATTCCCGGGGGTGGCCTCAACCGTTTGCAGCTACGCTAAACAGGTCGAAGAACCAATGTTTTCGCATATCCAATTCAAACCGGGGACCGAAATGGTACATTTGTGGAGGTAGTACCAGGAGTTGAAAAGAAGGAAAATACCGCCGGATATTCCGAAAAATGGCTGAATCTTCCACCAATAGGCCAATACCCCAGAGGGGTACTTCCTCCGGTTTCCAGGAAAGCTGCTGATAAACCAGCATCAGGTAATAGACGAGATCCGTACTTTCCAGGAAAGAAAAAGTATTGAGAAAAAGCAGGTCATCATTTTCAAAAGCAAATACCTGCACCATACCGTCCCGCAGGTTGAAAAACACCCTTTTAGGCGCCTGCTGGAGATGAAGTGAGGAAAAGGTTTTAGAAAGCGCAGAAGCCCCGTGGCAAAATAAGGCGCCTGGAAACTGGAGGATCAGTTGTTGTTTCAAGGCATTGCTCAGCGGATAAACCCCCATCGCATCGGCAAAAGGGAGTTCGTCGGAAAGCAACTGATCATCCGGCTCCAGGCGAAGCATTTTTTCCAGATACGCTCGCTGTTCTTTTTCATTGTAGAGCCTGTTGGGCACCAATGCCAGATAAGGGTGAAAAAAGCCCAGCCGGACACTGGAGTAGGACCTGCGCAAATGCGTATCTTCCTGAATGATGGCCGCTACGGGATCAGACAGGTCCCGAAAGGAAGAAAGGGGCTGTGGGTAGGAATATTTGCGTAATCCCAGGAATTGCTGGTACTTATCAGTAATAGAATAACACAAACTGTCCACCCCAATCAGGATGGACAGTTCGTAATAGATCGAGTATTTTTTCAGGAATTTGTCTTCGAAAACTTCGAGGTCTATCTTTCCCAATTTCCGGAAATGTTTGGAGCCCCCATATCACCAAACTTGATGACTTTCTCAGGGTCATAAGAATTATCGTATCGGCTGTATTTAATATCGGCAAAGGTGCCCATAAATACTTTCCGGGAGACTCCCACTTCTACCACCTGCACAAGAGTAGATTGGTAGGTCAGGTATCAGCCTGAATTTCAAATACAGCACCTCCTCCGTAGGGCACATAGCGAAGGGAATCCAGATTCATCCCGATGTACTTTATGGAATCGGCAGAAGAACGATAGATCGTATCGTAGCGAATGGCTTCCGTGTTGTTCGGATCATCCGGGTCGCCGAATACCTGAATGATGCGAAAAGAGTCGGAGGAAAGCACATATTTCAGGGTATCAAAGTTCCCGGCAAAGTTGCCGGTGATGGACCGATACAGTTCCTGAGCGTTTCGGATCTCCATTAATTTATCGATCACTGCGCGTTCTCTCTTGTCCTTTTCGGCGCGAAAGTGAATAGGTTCACGGATGCTCCCGATAAGGACCCAAATCAGCACTCCGATGAGCGGTAGCAAAAGGAGGTTAATGACCAATTTCATAACTGGGTTTTGTTTTGCTGCAATGATAAGAATTTTGCGGAAAATAACGGTATATCCCCTCTTCAATCTCTAGGTTAGATGCGAAAAAAAGGCAAAAGGATAGCTATCCTTTTGCCTTTTTTTAAATCAAGCCAAAAAAAATGAGAAATCGAAGCGTTTATTTGGTGCCCACCCGGCATTCACCAAGGTATCTTCCACCTTCTTCTACGAGGATGGATTTTGCCTGCAGATTACCATCTACCAAGGCCGTAGCTTTGAGCTGAAGCAAATCGAGAATAGCTATTTCGCCGTTTATAGCGCGCATAACCACAGCAGATTCGGCATTCACCTTCCCGACTACTTTTCCAGTCTCCCCGATAACGATCCGTTTGGTGCAGCGCACATCGCCCTTGATCGTTCCATCGATCCGCACATCCTGTTCTGCTGAGAAGTTGCCTTCAATAACGGTATCTTTTGAAATCACACAAGTGTTAGAGCCCGTTCCAGTGGCCGTGGAAAGGCCGCCCTTGCCGTTTTCCGCTGCTTGTCTTTCTTTGAGATTAGTCGCCATGGGTAATGGATTTTTACATATATTATTTAGTACAGTGTAACTTAAATAAGTTTGTAAAGACTGAATGGGCGGGCGCCGCCCGCCCATTCAGTCTTTATAAGGATATCTGCGGCCGCAGATATCCTTATAAAGAACATTAAAGTACTTTTGTTACAAAGCATTTATCGCTTAAATATAGCTGAATATGCGATATGATAAGCAGACACGCCTGATTTTTTCTCTGATTTATCGCTACCTTGCAATCCAGCTTACAATTCAGACTACTTTTTTGGGAAAAGTAACAAAAGATTTCCCTGATTTGGACTGGTGTAGAGGGCCGCCGCCCTACTCCCAAATGATTTGATGACTGAAGTGTATTTGGAGTAGGCCGGCCGGCGGCCGCCCTACTCCCAAATGATTTTGATGACTGAAGTGTATTTGGAGTAGGCCGGCCGGCGGCCGCCCTACTCCAAATACTTAATAAAGGGTAAAAAACCATGTTTTTATGGTAGACATCGCCATTCTGGGCATTGAATCATCCTGTGATGATACTGCAGCGGCAATCTTTAAAAACGGCGTAGTATTGAGCAATTTTGTGGCCAATCAGGAAATACACGAGCAATATGGCGGCGTGGTGCCAGAGGTGGCTTCCCGGGCTCACCAGGTGCACATCGTTCCGGTTGTGGACCGGGCCTTGAAAGAAGCGGGGCTTCTGCCAACTGAACTCCAGGCGGTGGCTTTTACAAGAGGGCCCGGTTTACTGGGCTCCCTGCTGGTCGGCGTTTCATTTGCCAAAGCGCTGGCATTGAGTCTGGATCTACCGCTTATCGAGGTCAATCACATGGAAGCCCACGTGCTGGCCCATTTTGCAGAGCCCCCTTATCCGCCTTTCCCCTTCCTGTGCCTGACCGTCTCCGGAGGCCATACCCAAATACTCCGGGTAGATGATTTTCACCAAATGACTGTGCTGGGAGAAACCCTGGACGATGCGGCAGGTGAGGCCTTCGACAAGACAGGGAAATTGCTTGGGCTGGGCTATCCGGCCGGCCCGCAGATAGACCGCCTGGCGCAGGAAGGAAACGTGCGTTTTGACTTTCCCGAACCTCAGTTAAAAGGGTTGGACTTCAGTTTCAGCGGCCTGAAAACGGCCATCTTGTACTTTTTAAAAAAGGAAATGAGCGAAAATCCCCGGTTTATCGAGGATAATCTGGCCGATCTCTGTGCTTCCATCCAATACAAGATCGTCCAGATCCTGGTCAAACGGCTCGCCAAAGCGGCCAAAGAGACCAGGATCCGGCATATCGCTATTGCAGGCGGCGTATCTGCAAATTCTTACCTGCGAAAAAATACTACAGGAAACCGGCGATAAAAACAACTGGGAGGTATACCTGCCGAAACTCGAATTTTCGACAGATAACGCCGCCATGGTCGCTGTGGCCGGGTATTACAAATACCTTCGCGGACAGTTTTCCACCCAGGATGTCGCGCCTATTGCCCGTTGGGCGCCCGGCGAGGATTAAAACTGATCGATCAACTTCTTTTTCATCTGTTCATACTCCTCCTCGTTGATCGCACCTTGTTCTTTCAAAGCTGCCAGTTCTTTGAGGCGGGCAAGAATAGCTTCACCAGAAGGCGCCACTGGGGTAGCAGGTTCAGAAGCAGCGGTTTCCCACTCATCTCCAGTTACTACAGCTTCCTGCTTGCGCCAATCTTCGACAACCTTTTTCCCTTTCTCAAATTTCTCTTTGTAGAGCTTTTTCAGGCGGTCGGTATCGAAATCGAGGATCGTCCCGCCGGTTTCGAAATGTTTTTTGAATACCTCTCCAAGGGCGTACGTCGATGCACCGGCAAAAGCAGACAAGGTGACGCCGCCTATAATACTACCTACCCCGGGGATGATTTTGAGCAATCTTCCGGCTGTTACCCGGGCTATAGTGGAACTGGTTAGCGAAGAGACAATAGCTTTTCCCTGGGTTTCAGAAAAATCGATCTCATATACCCTGCACATTTGACGGATCATGTCCAGCTGTAATGCGCTGATGGCAATTACATCGGCAACGATCACCGGAATAAACCCAGCACCCATCGACCAGATCACGTGATTGCGGATAATGGAGTCGGCATGCTTGCTCCGTTCATCCGATTGGTTGCTTTTTTCCTTTTCCGTACTCATAATCGTTTTCTTAACGGTTTTAGTGGCTAAACGAAAGATTTCTTTTCCTAATGATTCCATGTTTAAAGGGAATTATTTTTAAATGCGTTACAAGCTTATTCAACCTTTCGCAGATTACTCAATCTTATCGACAATTGCCCGTTTTCCACCGACAGGAGGCCCGGAGTCCCCTACTCTACTTTTACCCGGATTCCTTCCGAGTGACTTGAAAATTCCGGGGCATACATGCATTGCAGGGTCGTGATGCCGGTGGAGAAATCGCCTTTATGCACCACGCGCAGCGGATATTCAAACACGTGGGTGCCCTGAGGCAAATAGCTGATAAAGAAGTTGGTAGAGGCATCTCGAGGGCTTTCGTAATACCCCAGGCCACCCTGCCACTTGTATTGACTCAGCACCTGGATCGGCTCAAAACCACTGGGGCGCATGTCTTTGAGGTGGATATATTCCATCGGCCGGTCTACACGCAGTTCGATCCGAACCACGACTTTATCGCCTGGATGGAGCGCTTCTCCGGCGGCTAAAGGCCTGATCTTTTCCCCGGTATCCGTCAGTTCGGCTACGAAGTATTGGCGCTTGAGCGTCAGCGGCGTTTCTTCAAATCCCTTGATCTTGTCCAGGTCCTCAAAATACTGCCAGTAAATGCCTCCCCAAGCGATGACTTTGTTGGGGTTTTGGACGGTCACCGTACCCATTTCGGCATCGACATTTTCTCCGTCAAAGCCCACTTTGAAATAGCCTGTGCCAGCTTCCGCTTTTTGTTGTGCCTGACCGATGACCTTATTCCAGATGGCTGTTTTCTTACTTGGATTCACACCCAGGGTAATCCTCACCGGTTCATCGGAAAGGAGCCAGTTGTCGCCGCTTCGCAACAACGCATATACGGCAGAAGCAGTAGCTTTGGTGGTTTTCCAGTTGTTAGTCTGCTTGTTTTTCAACAACCAGATCTTCATGGCTTCGACAGATGCCGGATCTTTGGCTACCTCGTCGAAAGCCTCAATGAGCAGGGACTGGGTCTCGATGGGGTGCTCATACCAGAAATAGCCCCGGTTGAATTTCCAATACATCCCCAACTCCTCGTGCAGCAGCGCGCGTTCTTTGAGCGAGCGCATGATCGATTGAGCAGGCGTTTCATTGCCGGAACGGTGCAGCGCCAGGGCCAGCATCCCTTCCTGGTAAATACCTTTGTTGAGCCAGTACTTTTCGGCCTGTTGGATGCAGTACTGATAGACCTCTTCTATTTTTCCATCGAGCGGAATCCGGGTCGGACTATTCGCTGCGAGGAAAAAAGAGCGGGTATATAGGTAGTGAATGACAATTGGAGAGAGGTGGTCCTTTTCCCACTCCTCTTTGTCTTTGCCAATCGATTTTTCCAGATCGCGGTACCACTCCACCATTCGCTGATCGATATACCCTACGGCCGGTTTTACCATATTCCAGGTTTGGGGATCTTCGACAATGCTGGCTACGCCCAGATTGTGGAGGTGTGCCATTCCCTCTACGATATACTGGGTGATATACCAGTTGTCGCGTTCGCCGGGGAACCAGCTGAACCCACCGCCAGGAAGCTGGCGCTCACGGATCTTATCGAGGGCCGCGGCTTGTTCTTTGCCCATGCGGTTGAGATCGAACAGCAGGCCGATGTTGCGTTTTTGTTCCTCCTCACTAAGGGCCTGGAGCACCCAAGGGGTTTCCTGGAGGAGCGCCGATTTGAGTTCCTCATTTTTAGTCAGGTTGCTCTCCATGGCCGGTGTATCCCTCCATTTGTCGAAGACCTCTTTGACTTTCGGGTGGGAATTGGCCACGGAGGTCGCCAGGCTGTTGGCATAGAAGCGGGAGAAAATCTGCTCCGTACATTCGTATGGATATTCCATCAGGTATGGTAAAGCCTGTACGGCATACCAGGCTGGGTTGGAAGTAAATTCCAGGGTAAAGCGCTGGTTGGCCAGGGTCGTAGAGGTATTGGTAGCCAGACTTTGCATGACGAAGGTGCGGGTTTGCTCCCCTTTCACTGGCAATGGCAGGGTTTCCGTCACCAGCATGCGGTTGGACAGCACGGGGGCGGCGGCGCGTTCGGCATCCTGAAAGTCGCCGGCTGCGGCCACCACGGTATGCTCGATAACAGACACTTCATTTACATCAGGGACTTTAAAGCGCCAGGCGAGGCGGGCGGATTGTCCGGGTTCGACGGTAAAGTTCTGGTTGAACTGCGGGTTGTCCAGCCACTTGTATACCGGTGTGGTATTCAATGGATTGAGGAGCTGCAGTTCACCATTTCCTCGAAGTGTTTTGTCGGTCAGGTTGACTACTTTGGCCGTAAATTCGATCTCATCGCGTTCGCGGTAGAAACGCGGCGGGTTGGGCAGCACCATGAGTTCCTTTTGCGTGATCACTTCCTGGCGCAGGATGCCCGATTCCAGGTTGAGGGTATGGGCGAAGCCGAGGAGTTTCCAGCGGGTAAGCGCTTCTTTCATTTTAAACCGGAGGATGATGTTGCCTTCTTCGTCCGTCATCAGGTCGGGCATAAAAAAGACGGTTTCATCCAGGTCTGTACGAACTTTTACGGGCAGTGGCTCTGATTTGTTGTAGGCTTCGGGTTTTTCCGCTTGATTTCCCTCCTCAACCGAATAAGGAGAAGGTGGTGGTGGCGGTGACGGGGCTATAGAATCTTCCATATCGGGGACTCCATCCGCATCCATCTTCATGGCCATTTTGGGCGCAGCTTCAATTGATTGATTCGTGAACTCAACACTGTCATCCAGTGCCCGCGATGCCATTATTTCATACCGGTAGAAGGGGTAATTAAACCAATTCAAGGAACGGTAGGTACGGGATAATACTTCTTCCCACGGCTGATTGGGATAAAACAAGTAATTGGCGCTTTTCGCCTCGTATCCTTTAGGGCGGATGCTCATCGTGCCGCTACTTCTGGAAGGATAGGGCTGGAAAGCCCAATCATGGGCCGCAAATTGGTCCAGCGAAGCATCGTACATCGCGGCAACCATTTCTGCCGTCACTTTTTCGCCCTTGGGGCCTTTGATCTTCACCCGCCATTCTTCTTCCGATCCAGGAAGGAGCTTGTCGCGGAAGGTGGCCAGTTCAACCTTGAGCTGCTTGTTAGTCCAGGGGACCACGATCGTTTGGGTTAGGTCAAAGGACCGGTTCAGGCCTGCAAAATGGATATGGACCTGAATATTGCCCCGGTCCGCCTCCTGAATTTCCTGCGTCAGTTTAGCGGCTCTTTTTACATCAACCCATTCGCTGCGGAGGAGTTTGCCTTCGCGTTCCACTTCAAAAAGCACTTTAATCTGCTTTACGGCAGACTGGATCAGCCAGGTGGCTTTTTCGCCGGGTTCGAGGGTATTTTTCTCCAGGTGCACCCAACCCCAGTCGTTGGTGGCCATTTTCTTGCCACTGGGGTCGTAGAGGGTCACCCACTTTTTCACCTCTACTTTCTGGCCGTATTTATCGGCCGTTTGGAGGGTAAGGAGGTACACCCCCGGTTCCAGACGAACCCTTCCGAGAGACATGGACGTATTTTCTGCCGTATTAAATGGATTTTCGAGGACCATCCTTTTGACCTTCCAATTTTGGATCTTATCCTCCTGATCATAGGCGTATTGGGGGAAATCTTTGCGAAATTCCGCCTCCGGGATCATATGCATGTCTGACGCATTCCAGTAGCGGTTGGCAAAGAGTTGATCGGGTGTTTGTAGCAGGTCCAGGCGCAGAGTCCCTTTCGCGGGTTCAAATTGCCCTTGCAGATTTTGGGTTTGGATGGGAATAGTCTGCAAGTCTTCAACCGACATTTCGTCGGGAAGCGTGATGGCCGCTTTCAGTGCCAGGTAGCCCAGCGACACGTAGCTTTCGCTGCTGTGGGTTTCCCCCGTTATATCGGTCACATCGGCATACACGCGGAAAGTAAATTGCGGTTGGGTTTTGGGATCGACGGAGCGGTCGGGTTTAGCCTGGAAGGTGATGACAAATTGGCCATTGGCATCGGTTTCAAGCGTTCCGTTAATGATCTCCATCGATTGGCCGGACGGCCGGGAAGAACGGTACCATCCCCCCCACCAGGGGTATGAAACTTCGCGTACCACCCGGTATTTCACATCAGCGCCGTCGATATTGTTGCCGGCAAAACCCAGGGCGTGACCGGTAATCTTCACCTCGTCATCGAGGCGATAAGCTTCCGTAATATCCTTAAAGGTCACTTCGAACTTGGGCCGTTTGTATTCCTCTACCCGGAAATACTGCCGGGTATTGCCGCTGGAGGATTCGAGATGCATGCTGCCCAATAAGCCCCCTTCAGGCGCTTTGAAGGTGCCGGTTACCGTGCCATAGGCGTTGGTGCGCAATTCGAGTTTGCCGACTTCCTGGTAATTGGCATCCCGCATTTTGATCGTCACCGGAGCGTTGGCCACGATACGGGGCATTCCCGATTCATTTTTTTCCAGGACCAGCGCTTTGAAATAGATGGTTTGCCCGGGACGATAGATAGACCGGTCGAGGAAAAAGCTGGTTTGTTGATACGTATTCTTGGTTCGGCTATAATAATACGTGGAGAACCCATCTTCCAGGTAGAGCGTATCGTTCCCATTGCGGAGCAACAAGTTGTAGTAATCATTCTTCTCCTCGACATCCGGGCGCAAGAATCCCCTGGCATCCGATTTGGAGCTGCCGGCTTTTTTCCATTCATATTTCCGGAAAATGGAATTGTAATTCCGGCGCCAAAATTCGCCGGTCACCCCTTCCTGAGGGACGCCTGTTTGCCGGTCGAACACGACAAAAGCCAGCTTCCCTCCTTCCTCTCTGTGCTCCCAGTAACCCAGGTTGGATACATGGGTAAACACATACCCGGTATACCCGTCCATGCTAAAATCTGAGGAAGAAGAGATCATTACCAGGTATTTTCCTGGCGAGAGGGCATCCATCTTCAGTTCTGCCGAATGGGAATGGTAATCCCCGGTAGCAGGCAGGTCGAAATCCCAGGAAGCGGTAGGTGGGAGGTCTTTCAGGTAGTTGAGGGCCGTTTCGGAGCTTTTTTCCTGGGCTTTTTCAAACTGTTCCTTGCGTTTTTCATTCATTTGGATCACCCGGCCATAGACATGCGACAGGTTGCGAAAATCTACCCGGGCCAGAATAGGTTGTTCGGGGATATTTACCCACTCCACCTGAAAGCGGAGTTCGCGTTCCTCCAGGGTTCTGAGCAGGCTTTTGCATTGGGAGGCGCCCACCGATGCCGGAAAGCGTTCAATGGCGTCTTCACAGAGCTGATGGGCCTTTTTCCAATAGTCAGCCTTGGGCGAATCAGCCTGATCTTCTTCCAGGAAACCTTCCTGATAGTAATAATAGGCTTTGAGATAGAGCACCTCAGTCACCAGGGGCGATTTGGCATGTTGGTCGAGCAACCGGTCAAGCGCTTCCAGGTAGCGTTCTTTTTTGACATCCAGCACGCTTTTATCATAGACGAAACGCAGACGTTGCAGGTCGGCATCGAGCAGCGCTGCGGTGTTTTTGGAATCGCGCATGCGCAAGCGCAGCAGGTCCTGGAGTAGTAATATGGTTTGGTAGTGATACGAGGCCGTATCGGGGGTGTTAAAAGAAGTACGGACAAACACCTCCACATCGGCGAAGGCCTCTTCCTGATCGATGTAAAAGCGGTATGCAGGTTGGGACAGATGGCTTTGCTCGTTCATGAAATAATCGATTGCCCGGTGGGCCAGGAAGTCGAAAAGTGTGGGACGGAGCTCGTCTTGTTCATTTCCGGGGGTGGTAATGGCTGTGAATCCGGAAATGGGGGTTTTAACCAGGTCTTTATTTTTCAGGGAGGCCCAGAAAAGCTCCCCGATCCGCTTCTCAAAATGGTCGACAGTCCAGGTCTGAATATCATCGGGTTGGAATTCAGAGGTCGACTGCCGGTCTGCCAATCGCCAGTATTGATCACTGAGGTAGCGTTGATAGACCTCGGCCAGTATGGATTGAAGGATGGGTTGGGCGGGAAATTCGGCGGCAGCTGTTTCTTTTTCCAGCATTTGGATGGAGGCCACCTGGCCTTCTTCCTCCAATTGCATGATGTATTTGCCTTTATAAAGCAGGGTTTTGACTAACTGCGGGGCATTTTCTTCCTTTTTGGCCCGCTCATAAAGAGTTTCGACTTTTTCCAGGGCTGATTTAGGCAGGCCCTGATTTTCCAACGAATCAATAATTTTCCACTCGGATTCGTAATCATCGGGAGGAGTTGGAGACATGTGGCTGAAATGGGATTGATTATGAAAGCTGTATAAAATAGTGAGCGTAAAGACGGCGAGAAGCGCCAGGAGGATCGGTTTTCTCATTTTTCGGGTTGTTTGGAGGTAAGGATGTTTGAAATTGGTAAAAAGACGTGTCCAGGCCTTTATTTAACGTATGATTAGTGGTTTTTCGCATGAAACCGGCGAATATCTACCTCTGGATCGATTGGTGAATGAGCTGTGAGGTAATTAGCCATGTGGTGGGCGAAGAAGGGGCCCTGAGAAGCTCCTTTTGTCCCCAATCCGTTAAAAATAAAGATATTGGGGAATTCAGGGTGTACCCCCAGAAGCGGCCTTCGATCCTTAACCGTGGGACGAATGGCGGCTTTGTGGTCGATAATCTCGTAGGGTACGTTCAGGACCTTTTCCAGTTGTCCGATCAGCCAGGCTCTGCTTTCAGGCGTAGGCTGGTCATTTTCGTAACGCCAGATGTAGTTGGACCCCGCCCAATAGGTGCCATCTTCTTGTGGCACCAGAAAGAAATGGTGGCGCAACATCTTATCGGGTTGAGGACCTGGCAAAGAGATATGGAGCACCTCCCCTTTTGCCCCCTCGTAGGGCAGGTTGCCGAAATAGGGATTGTGTTTTGCCTGGTACCCTTCACAGAACACTATAGACTGAGCAGACCAATCGCGGTACCGGAGCATATCGGAAGACCGGTCCAGGTCTTCGTAATCGAAAACATCTTCTATCAGGAGGTGATGCGTTTGGATCCAGTGTCGGAAATGGAGGAGCAAGCCGCTCAGGTTCACCTGCCCGGCCTGGGTCGCTTCGCCAAACGCATAGACAGCTTGGATCAGGGAAGTCCAACGCCCGGGATCTGATTCGGGCAGCATATAGGGTTCAAAGCCGGGGTCGCCCAGGCGCGACATCCAGTGGTTAAGCTCGGTGGGATTATGGAGAGTGCGAAGAATATTCCGGGATTTAAAAAGAGGCACACCCAGCAAAACCTCCAGATCGAGGTAAGTTTGCCGGGCGAAAGGCACCAGATCGTCTATGCGCCAGCTTTTCACAAACCGGCGGCCGGTGATGGGGTTAATAATACCCGCTGCTACTTTGGAAGCAGTATTCTCCAGGCCAGGATCAACCACCAACAGGCGTTTTCCTTTTGGTGGAGAAAGAAAGCCAGCAGGGAGCCGGCGAGTCCCTGCCCCACGATCAAATAATCGAATTGTTTTGCAGGTGTCATTCCAATTCCTCCAGTTCTAGTCGCATTTTTTTTGGCAAGCTTGCTACGACCAGGTCATACGAATGATCGATCAATTTGCGAAGTAATGCTTCTCCCAGTTCGCCTTCAAAATCTACCGTATTCCAGTGTATTTTACTCATGTGCCAGCCCGGGGTGATCTCTTCATGTTCTTCTCGCAACTCCACCCCCCAGTCCGGATCGCATTTCAGGTTCACCGTAAAGACTTCGCTATCCAACCCGGTAAGGGCAAACATTTTACCCATGACTTTAAATACGAGGGTTACTTCGTCAAAAGGGAATGTTTCTTCGACTCCCTTTTTGGCCATACAATAGATGCGGAAAGATTCGAGGTCCATAAAAGGCGCTTTTGAAAAGGAAATGTACAAAAAATCGGGTAATGTTTTACCGAATTAATGTAACGCCTCCTTCCAACAACACGGTTTGTCCATTGATCAATTCGACGACGGTGTAATAGGCAGACGGCTGGACCCCTGCTACCGTCCCGGTCAAAGTCACTGCTTGCGGGGTGCCCAGAGAAGTACAATAGGCCGTACCTTCGTAGCTGATCATCGCCGTAGGTATAGGAGTAACAGAAACTACAATACTTGCCGTGGCCGTATCTCCCACATAATCGTCCAGATGCCGGGCTTTTATTGTTGGATTACTTGTAGCCCTACCAGGACTCGAACCTGGATTTAAAGTTTAGGAAACTCTCGTTCTATCCCTTGAACTATAGGGCCAATGCGGGGCAAAGGTAATAGGTTTGGATCGGTTATACAAGCCGCAGAAAAAGGAGGTATGTGGAAAAAATCAACCCCCACATTGACTTTTCTCATTTGAAATCTCCACAAAAAGGCGCAACATGGGGAAAACCTGTGAAGTATGAGAAAACTGGATCACCTGGCTGATTCCAGCCATCCGAAAATCCGGGAAATCGCCTTCCAATTGACGGAAAGCGCAGAATCGGACGAGGAAAAAGTGAAGAGCTTGTTCTATTTTGTCCGGGATGAAATCCGATTCGGGTTTCCGTCCCGGCTGGAAGACATGAAAGCTTCCGAGGTGGTATCGGAAAAAGTGGGCGTCTGCAATTCCAAGACCACACTTTTCAAAGCCTTATTGGATGTCGCAGGTATCCCCTCCAGAATCCATTACGGGGCCATCGACCTGCACGTTTTTCGCGGCGTAATTCCCGGATATATGCGATGGGTCTTGCCCAAAACGGCCAACCATTCCTGGCTCGAGATCTCGATCGATGGCGGATGGAAGCCAATGGATTCCTATATCTTTGACAAGCCTTACTTCCGGGGCGCCCGGAAAAAACTGATCGAAGAAGGACAGCATTGGGGCTATGGCCTGGCTTGTCCGGACGGCGCCTGTAGCTGTGCATTCCATTTTGGGAATAAGGGATTCGTACAAATGAAAGCAGTATTGAAGGATTTTGGCGCCTGGAACGACGACATTGAGTTCTTCGGCAGCGGGTTTTACGAGCCCGTGGACGAGCGCTTCCGTTCCCTGTACCCCAAAATGGCCGCATTGGTCAACAAACGGATCAGGCAGATCCGGATCGAGAGTCTGAAGGAAGAGGAAGCTTCCTTGCCGAGTACTCCTTACCTCGACCAACTTTTGCTGAGATAACAAGAGCAGTCATACAGCTGTTATCTTTAGTAAGGGCGGCGTATCGCTACGTCGCCTTTTCTATTTTACCCGCAGTTGCCCGCCCAATCCCAGGGACTCGACATGAATCAAAATAAAATTCTGCATTAAAATCAAAATTTTGCAAATCCGTGCCTGCAGCGGGTACGCTTATCGGTATTTGACCAAATAAGTGGTAACTATCGACGGCTTTTGGTCCTGGCGCCCAAGAGAAAGCAGCAGGAGGGGATGACGAAAAAATCAATTACAAAATTTTATACCGAACAGAAAAGGGGCGCACTCTGTTTCATTTTTCAAATACAGGGTTGGGTTGCCAGAAAATTTGGAGTATATAAATTTTACATAATAAACTCTTTTTCAATTATTTACAATGATAAAAATCACCATTCCTCACTAACGAACGTCATTTTTACTATGGGATTTGAGTTGGATTTTTGAACCATCAATTTTACATGAAAAGATGTTCATATAATACATAGTCAATTCAATCGGCGCCGACCTTGTGCTGAATAACACATAAGCCAAATTTTATTTTATTCACATAAATTCGGCGCCTATTTCTTCACAATAATTTTTTCTTGCCATGAAAAACTTTTTGAAGTTATTCGCACTGGGCCTAATCGTAGCCCTCGTATTCACTAACTGTAAAAAGGACCCTGTAGACCCCACCGTAAATGAGTTTGAAGTACTGGCTCAGTACATGAATGACAACAATCTCGACCTGGCGGTGATCAACGGCAGTTTTGCCAAGGCTGGCTCCGCACTCAATGTCAATCCGGTAGACTTTTCGATCCCGGATTATTACGTTATTGATATTCGCCAGGCAGCTGACTTTGAAGCAGGCCACATTAAAAATGCCGTCAATGTCACACTGGCCAACATTTTAGCTGAAGGGCCAAAAGCCGCTGGAAAACCGATCCTGGTAGCTTGCTATTCGGGGCAAACGGCAGGTCGTGCAGTGGCTGCGCTTCGCTTAAAAGGCTATGAGGCCTACACCCTGAAGTGGGGTATGTCTTCCTGGCACTCCAACTTCAGCTCCAAATGGTCTACCAAAGTAACAGACTACGCTTCTCCCAATTGGGTGACCTCCGGCACCCCAATTGCAAACGTAACTTTTACGACTTTCCCGACGCTGACAACCACTGAAACGGAAGGCGAAAAGATTCTGGACGCCCGGATCAATGACATGCTTGCCAACTCGGCCTGGTCTGTTTCCAGAGACGATGTGCTGGCAACTCCTTCCAATTATTTCATCAATAATTATTGGACCCAGGCTGCTTGGGATCTCTTTGGCCACATCAATGGCGCATACCGGATCAACGAAGATTTGAGCCTTGCCACTTTAAAATACCTGGATCCCAGCAAAACGATCGTAACCTATTGCTATACCGGGCAAACATCCTCCATCACAAGCGCATGGCTCAACGTAATGGGTTATGATGCCAAGAGCCTTTCCTATGGCGCCAACGCCATTATTCCCTCTGCATTGCTGGCCAATCCGAGCTATACAAAGGGTGCCTGGGGGGGAGCTGACTCCGGAAGCAATTTGCATTTTGGTTACTACGATAAAGACGGTACATTTTTCGACCCGATACCGTAATGGTGAGTTGAAGGGAAAGGGCCTCTACCCTTTCCCTTTTATTTTGTTTTTTTTCATTTCAATTTACTTGCCATGAAAAAGTCAATGCTAATTCTTTTAGCGTCCCTGTTCTTCCTCCCTTCCCTGGTAAACGCTCAAGGCTGTGTGGAGCCTTCCTCTGATGAACGGATAACCGTGATCGGATACATTCAGGCACAGGCGGAATACCAATTTCTCGGAGAAGACATCCTGGGAAACAGCTTAAATACCAACAGCTTTTATTTCAACAGGGCACGTTTAGGTGTCACCGGGGTCATCCCCTACGATTTCAGCTATTATTTCATGGCTGAATTCAGCCCCACTTTTGGCGGTCCATATATCCTGGACGCCTTCATTTCCTATCGCCGGTTTGCACCTTATATCAACGCTTCCATCGGCCAGTTCAAGTCGCCGTTTGGACTCGAATTGCTTACCCCTTGCCACAAACTGCACACCATCAACCGTTCGCTGGTGGTCACCGATCTGGTGAACCCTTTCCGCGACCTGGGCTTTATGGTGTTTGGCGGTACGGGCGATCTGAGTGTGTTTGGGTCCAAAACCAAAAACTTGTTCGGGTACAACCTGGCTATTATGAACGGCACAGGCATTAACGTAAAAGACGACAACGGTAAAAAAGACCTCATAGGCCGGCTGACTTTCCATCCTTTTGAGTTTCTGACCATTGGCTCGAGCTACCGGTTTGGCAAACAACCTCCAAAGATTGAAGGGATCAAAGAAGATGACGAAAGGTCGCGCATGGGGCTTGACCTCGAGTTTAAATACAAGGGCATTCTCCTGCAAGGCGAATACGTGAAAGGGACCGATAAAGGTTCTTATACCACCGGTGGTGGTTGTGGAGGTGAAGTAGAAGTACACCAGGGCTCTATCAACCGCAATGGGTTCTTCGCACAGGCCGCCTATATGACCCCCTGGAAAATCCAGCCCGTCGTCCGGTATGAATCTTACGAGCCCAACATGGACGCAGACTATACCGACGATATCAAAAACGTAATCACCTATGGCGTGAACTATTTCTTCAATGACCGGACGCGCCTGCAGATCAACTACCTGTACAAAGCAGAAGAAAGCGCACGAGTAGAGGTGCCCAACGACGAGCTCCTGCTCCAGGTGCAAATTGAGTTCTAACCAAATAATCCCCAACAGGGCGCTTCGGCGCCCCCCTTTTCCATATCATAAACTCGCAAAAAATGAAAACAAATAGAATTTTCTCCCTTGTCGTTGCCCTGATCCTGAGCTTGGCATACGGCTTGGTCGCACAGATAGACATCATATCGGCAAAAGACTTTTGGGACTAATGAAAACCAACCCCGATCTGGTTATCATCGATGCCGGGAAGTCCAAATCCTATGCCACCAACCACGTTAAAGGAGCAATCTACCTCAACCACCTCGACCTGTATCAAAGCGATAATGTGATTGACGGGATCATTTTGCCTCCCGATAAACTGGCTGCCTTTCTGGGAAGCAAAGGAATTTCCGAAAATAGCGAGATCGTAATCTATGATGACGGATCCCAAAAATACAATACCCGGATTTACTGGATCTTGAAATATATGGGCGCCCAACACGTAAACATGTTGCATCAGGATATGAACGAGTGGGGCAAAGTGCGCATCCCATTGACCACCACCCCTACGGAACTCAAACCGGTCGTATTTACCCCTACCCTTCAGCCCGATATCTATGCCGACCTGGAAATGGTCAGTAAAGCACCCGACAACCCCGGTATCGTCCTGATTGATGCCCGTAGCGAAGGAGAATACAATGGGACCGAAAGTGGTAGTGAAGGACACATCCCCGGCGCTATGAATCTCGAATACAAACTTTTCCTTACAGATACCGGCGCCTTTAAGTCGGAGGAGGAAGTCCGGAAAATGGTGGAAGAACTAGGCATCACCCCAGATAAGGAGATTATCGCTTATTGCAAGACCAGCGTTCGCGCTGCACCGATATTTGTGGTATTCAAAGACATTCTGGGCTTTGAAAATGTGAAGGTATATGACGGCGCCTACAATGAATGGATCGCCACGCTTCCCGTAGCACAGTGATTTACCAATGGATTTATATTTTTGAAGAAAGGGAAACTAAACTTTAGTTTTTCTGGCAAGAGGTCCTGCTTTGCGTGGAGGCGCGGGCAGGACTTCTTCGTTTTGGTTTATGAGTTTATAAGGGTATGAGTTTTTGAAAAACTCATACCCTTATAAACTCATAAACTATTCTGGCAGCAGGCATTGCTCCGAAAGGCTCTTCAGCACCGTATCAAACCCCTCCAACCCTTGCCGCATCACGTCCGAATCGCCGGCATGGCAGGTGAGGCAGGCTCCGACGGCGAGGATACGCTGCTGCTCCACCAGCGTAAAAGGCCTGGCATTTGGCCGGGTAGTGAGCTGACCGGCCGGCTCCTGCAAAAGGCGATCCAGGCATCCTGGGGGAGTCCGTCCTGAGGAGTAGCAGCGTATTCGGGGTAAAAAACCAGCGCCCTTTGCCCCTTACATCCCGGTAGTCCAATTTTCCCCCTGCCGTAGCCAATAGCGAGGGGATCCAGGTGACAAGACGCACAAGTGCGGCCAACGGCTGAGGTGGTGTGAGGTGCTGCAGGGGCAAAGAGCCTGTGAAAAGACTCAGCTTTCTCCTGTTTGCCAGGAAACAGGGAGGCATCCATTGTCATGATCATTCCCGGAATGAACATCATAATCGTACGCACTTGTGTATCGTCCAATTTGGATTTTTCTATTACCCCTAACGCCGGTGGGTCAGCCATGAATCCGCCTAAAAATTCCTCCCATTTACCCGCTTTCTTTTCCTTGTCTAGCAGGTCATAGGATTGCACGTCGGGATTATATGCCGTATGACAGCCCACACATTGGGGCGCCCAGGCGGTATGACAGGTACAGCAAGTGACATCCTTATGCGCTTCCCCTCTCGTGCAGGTGGCCACAGGAGATTTTAAGGGTCTTTTTTTTCCGGAATTTTTACTCACTAAAAATGCCTGCCCAAGGGAGTCTACCCATATATTCCAGTAAATTTCTCCCGAATCCTCCCCCCTTAGAAAGCGGTACCCCTGGTAGGGCAGTTTTCGCAAACCGAGGATTTTCTGGGATTCTTCATCCAATCCCTCCCAGCCAACCGACTGGATCGGCTCCTGAAAATGTCAATCTCCACAATGGACTTTTACTGCCTCTTCTTTGTGGTAGTATTCTTTTCCGGTTCCCATTAACCCAGTGGCACTGTGGCAATCATTACAGTCCATACCCCGCTGGTGGTGGATGTCACTCCCCATCCCCTGCAGCACACGGCCGTCATCGAGTACGCGGTAGCCCTCCTCCCCTACGACCTCCTTTGGCGTCAGGAGGGTTTCGTGCCAGCCTTCGTAGCCCAGCGATATGACCCGAACGGCTGTGGCAGCCGAAGCAGTGTTCGTTGGTCACCTCAACGGTTAGAGAAGGATGACTTAGTGAATCGGCCTTTGCTAAAACCTCGGTGGCCAAGGCCGGATTCAGGTGACAGGCCAAACAGCCTCCACCCCGGGATCGTTCCGTGATGGGTCCATACACGGTTTTTTCATTGCCGAGATGGCAGGAAGCGCAGAGTTGCCGAAGGTGCTGATCGGCAGGTGAGTATCCCAGGCTAGCCACATGGGCAGACGCGGAAAGGGTATCGATCTCTCCAAAAACGAACCGATCGACCGAAATGACGCCGGCCATGGTGGTCATGAGCGAATGCTCGACCCGTCGACTAATATCCCGGTGGCAATTGGCCGTACCGCAGGTTTGCGCCACATCACTCATGTTGCCGGGGATGAGCACCATCCCTTTGTGGGACCGCCCTTCGTCGGCTTCCCGTGGATTGCCCAGGTGGCAGGAGGCACAGCCGATAACGGCGGGATCGTGATAAGGAGAAAAGCCTTTCATGCCTGCATGACAACCTATACACGTTTCTTTTTCGCCCGATAAGGCCCGGGGTTGCATGGCTGCGATCCGGTTATCGCGGACCACTGCGCCCAACCAATACACCAGTAGACCGAGTAAAAAACAGCAACAACAAGAATATTACGGAAGGACATTCCGGTTCATTTGGCAGGTATGTTCGAGTAACGAAGGGGTTGAAAATAGACATTTATAATAACATTCTAAATTTTACATGCGCTGACATTTGTCATCCCTTGCAGTGAAGAAAATCATTACGCAACCGGGAAGAAGGGGCCTTATTTTAGCTTATTCATTGCATGAACAATTATTCATATTATTATGAAAACAAGGCGGGATTTTATCAAGATCACCGGATTGGGCCTTGCAGGATTGGCCATTGGAGGCGGTAGCATTGAATTTCTGAGAAGTAATTCGATGTGGGACAGCGTATTAGCCGAGGGAGTGAAACGGCTTCCTACCTATTGCGAAGTGTGCTTTTGGAAATGTGCCGGTTGGGTATGCAAGGACCAGAAAGGAAAATTGCTCAAGGTGGTTGGGAACGAAATAGACCCACACTGCAATGGCCGGTTATGCCCGCGCGGCACAGGAGGTTTGGGGATGTATTATGACACAGACCGGTTGACCACCCCGTTGATCCGGGTAACGGAAAACGGGAAAGCAGACCTTCCGCAAGGCCAGTTGGGAGGAGGCACTGAGCCTCATTGCCGAAAAGATGAAGCAGCTTGCGGAGAAAAACGGGCCGGAGAGTGTGGCCCTGTTCAACCATGGCTCTTCGGGCGATTTTTTCGAGCATTTATTCAAGGCATATGGGTCACAGACAATTGCCCAACCTTCCTACGCCCAATGCCGGGGGCCGCGGGATGCCGGTTTCAAAGCCACATTTGGTTTTGCGGTAGGTTCACCCGAACCAACGGATATTCGCGACACCCGCTGCCTGGTGTTGATCGGTTCCCATATTGGGGAAAACATGCACAATGGGCAGGTTCAGGAAATGTCAGACGCTATTGACCGGGGAGCGGACATCATTACCGTAGATCCCCGTTATTCGACAGCGGCAAGCAAATCTAAATACTGGTTGCCGATCAAGCCTGCCACAGACATTGCGCTGCTGCTGGCCTGGATGCATGTGCTGATCTATGAAGACTTGTATGACAAGGCATACATTGAAAAATACGCTAATGGGTTCGAGCAACTCAAGCACCATGTGCGCCGGTTCACACCGGAATGGGCATACGGCATAACCACGATCAAGCCGGATGTGATCCGTGAAACGGCCCGTACCATGGCCAACGCGGCGCCGGCAACCATCGTACATCCGGGGCGGCACGTCACCTGGTATGGCGATGATACGCAGCGCTCGCGCGCCATTGCGATCCTGAACGCCCTGTTGGGATCGTGGGGCCGCCGTGGAGGTTTTTATTTCAAGGAAAGTATGAAACTGCCCGGCTACCCGTATCCGGAATATCCAAAACCGAAATGGGCGTGGAGGGATACGCTGGATGGTCGCTTCCCCTTTGCCGATTCAGGCGTAACCAATGCCATTGTCGAAGCTTCCATTCCGGAAGAAGGCAAAGATTCCCGGATCAAAGCATGGGTCGTGACCGGCACCAACCTCCCGGTTTCCATGCCCAATAAGCCACTCCTGCAAAAAGCCGTCGATTCCCTGGAATTCCTTGTGGTGGTCGACACCATGCCCATGGAAATCACCGGGTTTGCCGACGTGATCCTGCCGGAATGCACCTATCTGGAGCGGTATGACGAGATCCGCACAGCGCCGCACCGGGAGCCCTATCTTGCCCTTCGCATGCCGGTGGCAGAACCCCTCGGTGATTCCAAACCATCGTGGTGGATCACCAAACAACTAGGCGAAAAATTGGGACTGAGCCCCTATTTCCCCTATGAGGATTTCAGTGAAGTGCTTAACTGGCAGTTGAAACAGGTCAACAGCTCATTGGAGGAAATGCAAAGGATAGGTGTGAAAAATTTGAACGAACCAGTCCGCTCTACCTGGAAGACGGGCAGGACTACCGGTTCCCCACCGCCAGTGGAAAGATCGAGTTGTATTCAGCTGAATTCGAGCATTTCGACTTTGATCCCCTCCCCAACTACACGGCCCACCCCGAACCCACGGAAGGCTATTACCGCCTGATTTACGGCAGAGCGCCCATGCATACGTTCAGCCGCACCTCCAACAATCCAAACCTCACCGATCTTATGGAGGAAAACGATATCTGGATCAACCCCAAAGTGGCGAAAATCTGGGGGCTGAAGAACGGGCAAAAGATTTGGCTAAAAAATCAGGACAACGCGGTGTCCTCTTTCCCGATCAAGATCCGGATCACTGAACGTATCCGGTGGGATTCGGTGTATATGGTACACGGTTTTGGACAAACACAAAAGGAACTGAGCCGTGCCTTTGGAAAGGGAGCGAGCGACACCGAAATGATCACGCAGGTCATGGTCGATCCCATAATGGGAGGGACCGGGTTGAGAGGCAACTTTGTGACCTTTTTATTGGATGAACCCATTAAAGCCGTCGAATCATGAGATACGCCATGGCGATTGATACCAAGAAATGTGTGGGCTGCAGCGACTGCGTCGTAGCCTGCCAGATAGAAAACAACGTCCCGATTGGCTATTGCCGAGACTGGGTTACAGAGACGGTACATGGTACGTACCCAAACCTGGAGATGGAAATACGTTCGGAACGGTGTAACCATTGCGATAATGCACCCTGTGTGCGTTGCTGCCCTACAGGCGCCAGCCATATTGTGGAAGGCGGAGTCGTATTAGTGACTGCCAATATGTGCATCGGCTGCGGGGCCTGCATCGAGTCATGTCCTTATGACGCCCGGTATTCGCATCCGGACGGACATGTCGACAAGTGTACTTTCTGCATCCAGCGGATCCGCAAGGGATTGCAGCCTGCTTGCGTATCGGTCTGCCCCACCAAGTGCATGTATTTCGGCGATTTGGACGACCCCTCCAGCGAGGTATCCAGGTTATTGGCTACCCGGAAATATAAGGTACTGGCCCCCGAAGCGGGGACCAAACCTCAGGTGTATTATTTATTGTAAGAACAATTGCCGGCAAGGAGGCAAAAGTTATCCTTGCAGGTCAAATATTCACGTATTCAATCCTGAATTGAATAGATCATGAAAGAAGAACTTATCATTAGTGGGCGTAATCTTCCCCATATTGATCCGCATTTGAACCTATGGCATTGGCCCATTCCCGTCTATTTATTTTTGGGCGGGTTGGCGGCCGGCATTCTGTTTTTTTCTGCGGTATACTATATCCGGGAAGGGAAACCGCGTTACCCACCGCGGTTAAGTGGTCTACGTTCCTGGCTCCCTTCCTTTTGGTACTGGGCCTTTTCTTCCTGTTTATCGACCTGAAGCACCGGTGGTATTTTTGGCGGTTGTATACGGCAATCCGCCTCGAATCACCCATGTCCTGGGGCGCCTGGACTTTAATGGTGATCACCCCCTTGTCTCTTTTGTGGTCGGCCAGCTATTTGAAGGAGCTCATTCCTACCTGGAAGTGGAAATGGGGTTTATTGGACCGGCTTGAAAATTTGATCATAAAGTACCGGACGCCACTAGCATGGGTAATGCTTATCTATGCCCTTATTCTGGGGATGTACACCGGCATTTTGCTTTCTGCCTTCAATGCCCGCCCACTTTGGAATACAGCCTTGTTGGGTCCCTTATTCCTGACTTCAGGTCTGTCGACCGGAGCTGCCACCATCATGTGGATGTCCCGGTTGCACCTGGAACGAAAGCTGTTCACCCAGATCGACCTGATCCTGATCGGTATTGAGTTATTCCTGATCGTCCATTTATTTATGGGCTTTCTGGCCGGTCCGGAAGTACAATTGGAGGCTGCCGCCCTGTTTCTACATGGCAGTTACGCCCTTCCATTCTGGGGACTGGTGGTTGGAATGGGCCTCGTGCTTCCATTTACACTGGAAGTGCTGGAAATGAGGGGCCTGAAAATTCCGGCCGCTTTGCCCGCCATACTAATCCTGACCGGAGGATTGATTTTCCGGATCATTATGGTGGAAGCGGGAGAGGCGACGAGGTGGTTGTATTGATTGTTGTTTGTTGTATATTTTAATTAATAACACATGAACCGATATTTTTTGGGAGCCTTTGTGCTATTATTTTTTCTCTCCAGCTGCTCAAGGGATGATCGCAAACACTCCCTTTCGCCGGAGGCCTTGTTGACTGAGCTGAGTGACCAATGGCGTTTTGCCAGCACAGACCAACTGGCGGATTGGTTGATCCAAAAGGATCCCAGTCTGCTGCTGGTGGATGTCCGCTCACATGAAGAGTATGATGCATATTCCCTTCCCGGCGCTATCAATATTCCACTGGGCAACCTGTTGAGTCCGGAAGACCAGGCACAACTCAATTGTGAGGAATATTTTGTAGTTTTCTATTCCAACGGAACGGTATTGGCGGAAAAAGCCTGGATGATTAGCCGCAGGCTGGGATGTACAAATAGTTTTGTCCTCAAAGGAGGCCTGAACGAATGGACCGCTACCATCCTGAACCCCCAGGAACCCCCGGCCACCGCTTCCAGCGCTGCATTTGAACAGTATCAGCTCCGAAAAGCGGCTAGCTTGTATTTTGCAGGTGGAAGTAAATCGATGGAAGCAGAACCTTTTTTGGAACAAAAGAAAGCCCAACCGGCCCCTGTAGCAGAAAAAACCGTGCCCCTGCAACCCAGGAAGGTGGAGGTGCAGGCGGAAGAAGAAGGGTGCTGATTTTGAAGTTTTTAGTTTTTAGTTTTTAATGTTCAGTGAAATACTGAATTGAAAATTGAAAACTGAAAATTGAAAACTGAAAACTAAACAATTGGAATATGAAATCCAGAGTACTGAGCCTCCTATCATTTTTTGCTGCCTGCCTGGTCATGGCTTCCTGCAGCAATCGAGCTGATCACTTTGAATTATCCATTCAGGAAACGGTAGAGGCCTTTCTGATGTCCGACAACGTGGTTATGCCGGAGGAAATATTGAACAAGGTGCAAAACGAAGGTGCCTCGCTTATTTTAGTTGATGTGCGCTCTCCTGCCGAATTTGCCAACGGCCACCTTCAAAACGCCATTAATGTGCCTACCCAGCATATCCTGGATGCCGAGTATGAAGACATCTGGAAAGACGATGCTACGACGTACTACCTTTACGGAAACACTCAGCTGGAAGCTAATGCCCCCTGGATGATACTCAAACAATTGGGGTATTCCAATATCCGCGTCCTGCAGGGCGGATTGACCTATTTTGCCGATTTTTCCGACTCCTCCTGGCTGAAACTGGAAGACGAAACGGCCCGATTTGACTATGCCGATATTTTCTCCAAGGCTATCCAGGATGCAGAGCAATCGATCGCTCCTGCTTCCAAACCTGCTGTGCAGGAACGCCAAAAGGTGATCGTCCCCCAGAATAGACCCAAACTGGAGCAACCGGCTGTACAAGAGGAGGAAGGGTGTTAATAGTTTTTAGTTTTTAGTTTTTAGTTGCTTTTACTCAAGGAAAATTGAGTTATGAGTAGTGCGGCCGGCGGCCGCACTATTCGTAAGTGGTTTGTCAGACGAAGGCTGGCAAACCACTTTTTTTTTCAGTATAAACGATATAATGTGTGAATGATGTAAAGCTTTACCATAAATGTATAACGCATACCAGTAAGGAGATGCCCACCTTTGTAAATAGGAAATATTCCACATCACAATCACAACAACCAAATCATGGATTCTGGAAAAATATTATTGGGTGTTTTGGCAGGTGTAGCCGCCGGAGCTGCCTTGGGCATCTTGTTGGCTCCCGACAAAGGTTCTTCTACCCGGCATAAGATTTCCCAAAAGGGGAATGACTACTTAGAGGGGCTGGGCGAAAAATTCAATGAATTCATTGAAAGCGTTACCAAGAAATTTGAAGAAATGAAAGAAAATGCTGCCCACATGGCGGAAAACGAAGAGGCAAAGGCGGAAAAATTGGAAGCAAAAGCGGTTGTCGGAAATAACCGGGAGGCACATCCTGCAAAGTAAATTGCCAATCCAAAAATACAAATACAAACATGGAAACTCCCGTTAGTTCAATGGAATCCTTATTGGGAAGTGCGGAAGTGTATGGCAAAACGACTTTCGAACTTGCAAAGCTCAAAGCCTTGGAGACCACCACCCTTGTAGCTACTTCGCTGGTATCACGCCTGAGCGTCATCCTGGCAGTTTCCCTGTTTGCGCTTGTTTTTAACATAGGCATCGCACTCTTGCTGGGTGATGTGTTTGGAAAAAGCTATTACGGGTTTTTTATCGTGGCGGCATTTTATTTATTGGTTGCAGCCGTGCTGTATTTTTTCCTCCCTGCATGGATAAAAAAAACAGTTAGTGGCTTAATCATCAAAGAAGCCCTTGATTAAAAAGGTGTACCATGCAAAAAATAACCTCCTCGACAGATCTTAGAGATGCCATCCTTCAATTGGAAAGCCGGCAGGCGGAAGAAGGAAAAACCATGAAAACACATTTTTACCTCGCCTACGAGAACGTAAAGCCCATCAACCTTATTAAAAGCACTTTCATGGAAGTGGTAGAATCCCAGGATTTAACGGACAATTTAATCAGTACTGCTGCCGGGCTGACCGCCGGTTATCTTTCCAAAACGTTGTTTGTAGGCGAGTCGCATAGTCCCTTGAAAAAACTGCTCGGCTCCGTCTTGATGTACGGCATTACAAACTTTGTCGCCAAGCATCCCGATGACGTCAAATCAGTGGGGGGAGCAATATTGAACCTTATCAAGAGCATGCCGTGGGATGGGATACCTGATGCCGAAAAAAACGGGGCGAAACAACCTGCTTCCCGAAACTGACATGAACAAGCAGCCCGTCAGCTTTCCTTTCTATGCAAAGGCTTCGCTCCTCATTATCGGCTTTTATTTTTTTATCCGCATGCTGTCCATTGCACAGGACATCATTCTTCCTTTAATTTATGCGGGCATCATCGCCATCCTAATGGGACCGGCGGTGAATTTTTTGATAAAAAAGAAAATAAATCGGGTTATTTCCATTGCAGGAGTTTTGGCAGTTGCTAGTATAGTAGCTGCGGCACTTGTTGCATTGTTTTTTTAGGGGCAAGCAAGTTCAGCGAGGCGTTGCCCCAATTGGTGGATAAGTTTCAGGTGCTGCTCAATCAGGCCATTGCGCGGATTTCAGGGGTTTCCAATATCAGCACACACCTGATAAACGAATGGATTAAAAATACAAAGGAAACGATAATTAATAATAGCGGAGCTGCAATTGGCACTACGTTTGCGACGTTGAGCGGCGTATTGACAACCATCTTTTTAACGCCTGTTTACATCTTCATGTTGCTGTTTTATCAACCTCACCTGGTCGAATTTATGCATCGGCTATTCGGCGCCAAAAATAACAGTAAAATAACTGAAATACTGTCCGAAACCAAGTCGGTTATTCAACAATACATCGTCGGGCTTTTTGCAGAATTTGCCATTGTCGCCGTACTAAATTCCGCCAGTCTTTTGATACTCGGAATTGAGTACGCCATTTTGTTCGGTATTCTCGGAGCTTTCCTCAACGTCATACCTTATCTGGGAGGAGCTATCACCATGGTTTTATTCTCGGTCATCACATTGATGACCAAATCTCCTGTTTATACCCTATACGTGTTGGGGATGTACACGTTCATCCAATTGATAGACAACAACTACATCGTCCCGAAGGTAGTTGGATCGAAAGTCCAGCTCAATGCGTTTATATCCCTTATTACAGTTATCGTAGGAGCAGCCTTGTGGGGCATTCCAGGCATGTTTCTCTCCATTCCCCTCACGGCAATCGTCAAACTCCTCCTCGACCGCATCGAACCCCTGAAATCCTGGGGTTTTTTGCTGGGCGACACCATGCCTCCTCTGGTGGAGTTGAAACTGGATTTCAAGGAAATTGCCAAAAAATTGCCACGGATTAAACGCCCTACACCCAATAAATAACTTACGTTACGCGGAGATATGCGTTTTAAAGACATAATTGCCGCTTCAGGCGGCAATTATACTCAAAGAAAAGTGGTTTGCGAGTAGTGCGGCCTGAAAACATAAATGTGTGAATAATGTAACACATTCCCCGAATGATGTAATACCTGCCCGCTTAATAATACCCACTTTTGCACAAACCCTATTGCAGTGAAATATAATTGGTCCTTGGCTGGCTCATTGGATTTGTTGCGTTCAATGCCGGAGGGCTAATCCATATCCTGCTTGGTATGGCGCACGAATGGTGTGAATGAGGGATCCTTTCCCAAACTTTGTGTAACGCGCGGCTGTTTTATAATTGGGAACGTTGTACGTTTAAAGGAATTTCTTTGAAAGTATTCATCAAATACATGGTCAGCAACCGCTGTAAGCTGGCGGTGAAAGAAGAGTTGAGAAAACTTGGGCTGCACTTCGTAGTGGTTGACCTCGGCGAAGTGGATATCATGGAAGACCTTTCTGCGGAGCAACTGACGCAACTGGAACAAGGTTTGTTCCTTACCGGCCTTGAACTCATGGACGACCGAAAAGGCATTTTGATTGAGCGGATAAAAAACGCCGTTGTGGAAATGGTGCACCATATGGACGAAAACCTTAAAACGAACTTTTCCGATTATTTAAGCGAAAAATTGCATCACGATTATACCTACCTCGCCAATTTATTCTCGGAAGTACAGGGCACTACCATCGGACAATTTATCATCGCCCACAAAATCGAGCGGATAAAGGAATTGATTATTTACGGCGAGCTGACCATCTCGGAAATCGCCTGGAAAATGAATTACAGTAGTGTAGCGCATTTGTCCAATCAATTCAAAAAAACCACCGGGCTCACCCCTACTCATTTCAAACAATTGAAAGACAAAAGGCGAATCCCCATCGAGGAAGTTGGAAATTAGAAAATTGGAAATTAGAAAATTCCCGGCAAAGATTTCAGAAATCTTGAGATTTCGGAAATCCGGTTTGCAGCGCAATTTCAAATTTCCAGCAATCACCCGAAAGACATGGAAAAAACAAAAAAGGAATCACAATACGCCCGGAGCCTGATAGAAGCCAGCCTTGACCCGCTGATAACCATCAGCACCGAAGGAAAGATTACGGACATGAACCAGGCCACCGTTGATGTGACGGGCGTAAGCCGTGAAGCCCTCACCGGCACCGACTTTTTCGATTATTTCACGGAGCCTGAAAAGGCCCGGGACGTGTATCGGGAAGTGTTCGAAAAGGGGTTCATAACAGATTACCCGCTCACCATCATTGATCATAAGCTGACAGATGTGTTGTTCAACGGCTCTGTTTATAAAGACGAAACAGGGAAAGTGATGGGCGCCGTGGTGGTATCAAGGGATATTACTCAACAAAAAAGATTTGAAACAGAATTGATAGAGGCGAAAGTATTTGCGGAATTAGCGACGGGAATTGCCGAAGAAGCAAAAAATAAAGCCGAAATTGCTACGCAAATTGCGAAAGACGCCATGATGTCGAAGCAGCAGTTTTTGTCGAACATGAGCCACGAAATACGCACCCCCATGAATGCGATTATCGGGTTTACGAAAGTGATGTTGAAAACGGAATTGTCGGCAAAACAAAAGGAGTATTTGACTGCCATTAAATTGAGCGGCGATGCGCTGATCGTGCTGATCAATGATATTTTGGACCTGGCAAAAGTGGATGCAGGGAAGATGACCTTCGAGCAAATCCGCTTCAAAATGGCGCTGTCTATATCTGCCATGTTGCATTTGTTCGAAGCGAAAATCCAGGAAAAAAACCTCGAACTGGTAAAAGAATACGACACCAACATCCCCGAAGTATTGGTGGGCGACCCGGTGCGCCTGCACCAGATTATCTTAAACCTCATGAGCAATGCGGTCAAGTTCACCTCGAAAGGGCGCATCACGGTAAGTTTGCGGCTGTTGCATGAAGATGAAGAAAATGCTACCATCGAATTCACCATTGCGGATACCGGCATCGGGATAATGGACAGCAAGACAGAAAAGATTTTTGAAAACTTCCAACAAGCTTCGAGCACCACGTCGCGGTTGTTCGGAGGGACGGGGCTGGGGCTTGCCATTTCCAAACAATTGGTGGAACAGCAGGGCGGGAGCATCTGGGTAAAAAGCAAAGTTGGCGAAGGCTCTGTTTTTGGGTTCGTATTGGACTTCAAAAAAACAAGCGACAAATCTGAATTGGAGCAAGTATCCTTGGAACAGGTCATGGAACCTCTCCGCATCAAAGTATTGGTCGTGGAAGACATGGCGCTCAACCAATTGCTGATGAAAACGCTGCTGGACGATTTCGGGTTTGAACTGGACATTGCCGACAATGGAAGAATTGCCATCGAAAAAATGCAAACCAATTCTTACGATATTATCTTGATGGATTTGCACATGCCCGAAATGAACGGGTTCGAGACGACGGAATACATCCGTAACCAGTTGCATTCCAAAATCCCCATCATCGCCCTCACTGCCGACGTCACCACCGTTGATTTGGCGAAATGCAAGGAGGTGGGCATGAATGATTACATCGCAAAGCCGGTGGATGAGCGCTTGTTGTACAGTAAAATAGCCGGTTTGGTCATTAAGCCTACGCTGCCCATCATAAATGAAGGCAATCAAGGCAATGAAGTCGCCAAGTTGAAATGCACGGACCTGGGGTACCTGATTCAACGCACAAAAAACAATTCCGGGTTAATTATGGAAATGATTTCAGCCTACCTGGAACAAACCCCACCCTTAATCAGCTCCATGAAGCAAAACCTGCAGGATGAAGACTGGAGCGCATTATATGCCACCGTGCATAAAATGATACCCTCCTTTTCCATCATGGGCATCAATGCGGATTTTGAAAGCATGGCCAAAAAAGTGCAGGACTATGCACGGGCACAGCAACAGTCAGAAGGGATTATTGACCTGGTTTTGCAATTGGAGAACGTCTGTGTGCAGGCATGCGAGGAATTGGAAGAAGAATTTCATCGGATCAAAAATGCACAGGGATGAAAGTTGAACCTAAAATAAAACTCTTTTTGGTAGATGACGACGCCGTTTATTTGAAATTATTAGCCATCGAGTTCCTCCATCATGCTGATTTTGACGTGGAGACCTACCCGACGGGCGAGCTTTGTGTCGAGCATTTGCCAAACAACCCAGACATCATTATTTTAGACTACTATCTGGACGGAATCGTGAAAAATGCCATGAATGGAATCGAGACATTGGACAAAATAAAAGCCCGAAACCCGGATATTCCCGTGGTAATGCTCTCCTCCCAGGATAAGATTGATGTGGCAATCAACTGCATGCACCACCGGGCTTTCGATTACGTCGTAAAGAGCGAAACGGCCTTCGTGCGCCTGCAAAAAATCATCACGACTATCTTCCGCTACAAAAAAATGGAAAAGGAATTGAATTGGTATATGGAGCGGATGTGATGTGTGAAATATATAACTCTTACCCGTAAATATGTAATGCTATCCAGGATTAAAGCAATCACCTTTGCTTCGTGAATATTCCTTCACAATCTAAAAAATCAGTAAAATGAATACCACTGAAGTAAAAGGAAACTGGCACAAGCAAAAAGGCAAACTCAAGCAGAGATTTGCTGAACTGACGGACAATGATCTGATGTTTGAACAGGGCAAAAAAGAGGAGATGCTCGGCAAAATTCAGGTCAAACTTGGCAAAACCAAGGAAGAATTTGCCGCAATTCTAGCCGCACTTTAGCCGTCAGCCCTATACCAAATTGGATAACCCTTATTTTTTATCCGGAAGGATTTTACGGCTAACAATAAAAAGTAAATTAACCCAGTTAAAAAAGGGCAGGTTTGCCACCTGTCCTTTTTTTGTTCCCGCCAATAAAATCCTTCGGATGACTACGAAGATTCATATGTGCAATGTTTTCGGTTCTTCGTCAATTTTGAGTAATTTTGAGTCTGGTAAGACGTTTAACCAATAGTTCATTCACCCTACAAAACCACACCCCATGCGTAGGCATCCGATTTCGTGGAGAGTTCTCTTCCTGCTCCTTCCTTTTATGCTCCTTTTTTCTCCTGGTTGTAACAACAAACGTACCGCAGAGCCGATTAACGACCTGATCCGGTCTTATGTATATGGCTATACCTCGGGCGTGATCTCCAATGCCTCTACGATCCAGGTGCGCTTTGCACAGGTAGCCGCGCAAGGCGATCAGATCGGTAGCACGTTAAAAACCAGCCCAATCGAATTTTCCCCTTCCATAAAAGGTCACGCCTATTGGTCGGATGAATATACCCTGGTCTTTCAACCAGATGCCAATTTACCTGCTAAAACAGGCTACCTGGCCACGGTTGACCTTCAACGCATTTTTAAGCGGGTGCCCAAAGAAGCCCAGCGCTTTGAATTTGAATTCGAAACGAAAGAACTCTTTTTCGAAGTAGAAGTGGAGGTGTTGCAAGCTACCAGCCCCGACCAGCTCGAAAACCAGGAACTGATCGGCTGGGTTCGCACCAGCGACGTGGTGGATGCCGGGCCCATAGAAGAGGTGCTGAATGCCGAGCAGAACGGGAAAAATCTGCCCATTCGCTGGGAACATGAAGGCGATCAGCTCCGGCATAAATTTGTTGTCGGAGATATCAAACGCACAGAGCAGGCAAGCGAGGTGATCCTCCGCTGGAACGGCAAGCCCCTCGATATCAATTTCAAAGGGGAAAAAAGTGTGGAAGTACCCAGCCTGAGCGATTTCAAAGTAGCCGATGTCCAGGTATATCAATACCCCCAACAATATATCGCCGTCAATTTTTCGGATCCGCTGCTGGCCACCCAGAATTTGGCAGGATTGGTAACTATAGCCGATGCAACCGGAGACTTGAAAACCACCATCGACGGCAACCGCCTCTTCATTTATCCTTCCGCGCGGCTGGCAGGTCAACACGCTATCCGTATTGAGGGCAGTGTCCGCAATATTCTCAACAAGCCAATGGGCGCGCCGGTGGTCTGGCAGCTGAACTTTGAACAGGAAAAACCGATGGTCCGCCTCGTGGGCAATGGCGTTATTATGCCCAATTCCGATGGCCTGATCTTTCCTTTCGAAGCCATCAACCTCAGCGCGGTGGAAGTCGAAGTGTTCAAGATCTTCCACAACAACATCCTGCAGTTCCTGCAATCCAATGAACTCGACGGAAACGGGGAATTGGAACGGGTAGGACGCATCGTCCTGCAAAAAAAGGTAGACCTGAAAGGATTGAACCCGGTTAGCAATGCAGCGGAATGGACCCGGTATGCCCTGGACCTGAGTAAACTGATCCAACAAGACCCCAACTCGATCTATCAGGTCCGCATCGCCTTCCGGAAGGAATATAGCAATTATTCGTGTGATGCTGCAGACGCAGCCGTTCAAGCCTCCGGCGAGGAAGACGACGAGGAGTATTACGAGGAGGATTACTACTACTATGACGACTCCGGGCCTTATGGGGGGGGTGAAGACGAGGTGAAGAGTATCATGGGAGGCTGGTACGGGATCGATGGGTACTACAAAGGTTATACCTGGGAACACCGGGAAAATCCCTGTTTTCCGGCTTATTACAACTACGAAAATTTCGCCAAACGCAATATCATCGCCTCCGATCTGGGCATCATCGCCAAAACGGGCCAGGACCAGTCGGCATTCTTTGTGGTGACGGACCTTCGCACCGCTCAGCCGGTTTCAGGGGCGGTAGTAGAGATCTATGACTATCAGCAGCAGCTGATTCAGCAAACCACCACCAATGACCAGGGGATTGCAGAGACCCAGATCGAAGGACGTGGCTTCGTCGCCATCGCGAAAAAAGGAGGTCAATCGGGGTATCTTAAAATCCGCGACGGCAACGCACTGTCGCTCAGCCGGTTTGACGTAGGCGGCGCCACCTCCCAGAAAGGATTGAAGGGGATGATCTACGGGGAAAGAGGCGTCTGGCGCCCGGGCGACTCGCTGTATTTGAACTTCATTCTGGAAGATAAGACCGCCCAACTTCCCGACGATTACCCGATCTCTTTCGAACTCTATAATCCGAAAGGGCAATTATTTGAAAAACGGACCACTTCGGAAAATAAGGGAGGTATTTATCCTCTCTACGTGCGTACTACCCCCGATGTACCTACTGGCAACTGGATTGCCAAGGTGATGGCCGGTGGCGCCAGGTTCGACAAGGTGCTAAAAATCGAAACGATCAAGCCTAACCGGTTGAAGATCGTGCTGGACTTTGGCAAGGACGTCCTTTATGCCAGCCAGGGCCCCATTTCTGTCTCCATGCAAGCCAATTGGCTACACGGCGCTCCCGCCCAAAACCTGCGGGCTGTAGTGGAAGCTCAATTGGTTTCGGTACCCACCACGTTCGCTTCCAATCCGGGGTTTGTCTTTGACGACCCGGCCCGGCGCACTTCCCGGCAGGAACCTCAGGTGGTTTTTGATCAAAATCTCAACGAGAATGGCTCCGCCCGCCTGACCACCGACCTCCTCGGCAACGCACAAGTAGCCGGTAAAATGCAGGCACGATTTAAAACCCGCGTGTTTGAACAAGGCGGCGACTTCAGTACCAACAACCAATCCGTTACTTTCCACCCCTATTCAGCCTATACCGGCGTGCGGGTGGAAGAAGGAAAGAAAGGCTATTATCAATACGATGTCAAGGATGAAGTGCCGCTGGCTTTCGTGTCGGTAGACACGGATGGCAAGCCACTTGCGAATAAAAAACTCAACGTAGGCCTTTACCGCGTCGACTGGCGCTGGTGGTGGTCCAACTACGAAGACTACCACGGCGATTATTCCAGCAGTACGCATTTTAACGCCCTGGAAAAAACGGAAGTGACGACCGATAGCAAAGGAAAAGCCTCCTGGAAGGTGAAGCCCGAAGAATGGGGCCGTTACCTGGTCCGGGTCTGCGAAGAGGAAAGCGGGCACTGCGCAGGCACCTATTTTTACGCAGGCTACCCCTGGTACGATGAAGAAGACGGCGGCCGCCCCAAAGAGGCTGCCATGATCACCTTTACTTCCGACAAACCCAAGTATGAGGTGGGCGAGACCGTTACACTTCGCGTCCCCGCCAGCGCCGACAGCCGCGTGCTGGTGACCCTGGAAACCGGTTCGCGGGTTATCAAATCATTCTGGGAACAGGCCAAAGCCGGGGAAAATACCTTTTCGTTTAAGACCACTGCGGAGATGACCCCGACCGTTTATGCCCATGTGTCGCTTATCCAGCCCCACAATCAACTCAACAACGACCTTCCGATCCGGATGTATGGCGTGACGCCCATCACGGTAGAAGACCCCAAAACCCGGCTGGAACCCAAAATTGCCGTAGCAAAAACCCTGGAGCCGGAAAAGACCTTTTCGGTGGAAGTATCTGAAAACAAGGGCCGGGCTATGGCCTACACCGTTGCTATCGTCGACGACGGACTACTCGACCTGACCAACTTCAACACCCCCAATCCGTGGGACGTTTTCTATGCACGCGAAGCCCTCGGCGTGAAAACCTTTGATGTCTACGATTACGTCCTGGGCGCCTACGGCGGCTCGCTCGAACGGCTCCTCAGCATAGGGGGTGACGGCGCAGAGATAACACCTCCCGCGGCCGATCAGGGCGCACAGCGCTTTAAACCCGTCGTGCTCCGCGCAGGGCCTTTCTACCTCGCAAAAGGGAAAAAAGCCAAACACGAATTCACCATGCCCAACTATGTGGGCTCCGTCCGCGCCATGGTGGTGGCTGTAGATGACGGGGCATACGGCAGTGCCGAACAAACCATTCCGGTGAAGAAGCCGCTGATGCTGCTGGCCACCCTCCCACGGGTGCTCAGCCCGGGTGAATCACTGCGGCTGCCCGTCAATGTATTTGCCATGGAGGACGGCATCAATCAGGTGACCGTCACCGTAGAAGAATCGAGCGGTATTGTGAAATGGGGCGGCAGCAAGACGCAAACCATCACCTTCGCCAAAATGGGGGAAAAGATGGCCTATTTCGATGTGTCGGTCGGTGAAAAAGTGGGGGTCGCCAAATTTACGATCAAGGCACAGGGCGGCAAGTATGCAGCCTCGCACGAAATCGAATTGCAGGTGCGCAACCCCAACCCGTTTGTCACCAAAGTAGACCAAACCACTGTCGATGCCGGGAAGGAATGGAACCTGAGTTATGAACCCATCGGAATGGCAGGCACTAATAGCGCAATCCTGGAGGTGTCTACCCTGCCGGCCATCAACCTGGGCCGGCACCTGGATTACCTGTTGCGCTACCCCTATGGCTGCATTGAACAAACGCTGTCCTCCGGATTCCCGCAGCTCTACGTCGACCGGCTCCTAAAACTCACCGACGAGCAGAAAAAAGAGGTGGCCAAAAACGTGCAGGCTACCGTCGACCGGCTGCGTAATTTCCAAAACGCAGAAGGCCTCTTCACCTATTGGCCCGGCGGAAATACCGTCAACCACTGGTCCAACTCCTATGCAGGCCACTTCTTGCTGGAAGCCCAAAAACTGGGATATAACGTGCCTTCCGGCATGATCGACCGTTGGAAGACCGGCCAGAAGCGCCTGGCCAAGCTATGGGATCCCAAACAAAACCAGGAGGGATTCTACTCTTACAGCACCAATGAATTGACCCAATCCTACCGCTTGTATACCCTCGCACTGGCCAAAGACCCGGAAATGGGCGCCATGAACCGCCTCCGCGAGCAGGCCAAGCTGAATCCCACCGCCAAGTGGCGGTTGGCAGCGGCGTATGCGCTGGCAGGGCAAAAAGAAGTCGCCACCAAAATGCTGGACGGCCTCGGCACCGATGTCGCCGACTACCGCGAACTGGCGGGCTCTTATGGATCCAGTACCCGCGACAAAGCGATGATCCTCGAAACGCTGGTACAGCTCGATCGCAAGGAAGATGCGGCCAAGCTCGTGCGGGTTTTGGCGGAAGAGGTCGGCAAAATGCGCTGGTTTAGCACCCAGGAGATCGGGTATTCCCTGATCGGGATCGGTAAATACGCTGCGGCCTATCCGCCGGCAAGCGGGATCCGGTTCCAATACCAGATGGACGCGCAAGCGGCGACTGATGCCGGCGCCGACAGCCCGGTCATGCAAGTCGCGCTTAGCGGCACGGCGGGCAACCTGAAGCTGAAGAACACCTCCAACGGCATGCTCTACGTGCGGGTCATCTCCTCCGGCCAGCCGCTGATCGGTAAGGAGTCGAGCGCCAATGAAAATGTGAATATGCAGGTGAGCTATAAAACGACCAGCGGTACGCCGCTCAATGTCAGCCAGCTGAAGCAAGGCACGGATTTTATCGCCGAAGTATCGGTGACCCACCCCAACTTCCCGTTCAGCTATGCCTACTACGAAATGGCCATCGACCAGGTATTCCCTTCCGGTTGGGAGATCATCAACTCCCGCATGGATGACCTGGAGTATTTCAACAATACGTCCCGGCCGGAATATCAGGATATCCGCGATGACCGGGTGTACACGTTCTTCGACCTTTATCCCGGTAAGACGCAGATCTTCCGCATAAGGCTCAACGCCGCGTACCAGGGTAGATATTATTTGCCCGCCACGGCAGTGGAGGCTATGTACGACGACCAGATCCACGCCCATGAGGCCGGACGATGGGTGGAGGTTACTTTGTAAACCGCGAAGACGCAAAGGACACGAAGAGGTCTAACTTTGGCAATTCTGGCCATTGCGAATGACAGATTTCTTCGCGTCCTTTGCGTCTTCGCGGTTTAATAGAAATTGCCATGACAAAGTCAGTTATCTACCTCCTGTTTTCGTTCCTTTTTCTATTAATTTCTTGTAGGGAAATCCCCTCCTACACCGCCCAGAAAACGGCCTACTCTACCGGCGATATGATCGCTGCCGCCCATCCGCTTGCAGTGCAGGCAGGGCATGCGATATTTGAAAAAGGGGGCAATGCAATTGACGCAGCTATCGCCGTCCAGTTTGCGCTGGCAGTGGTCTGTCCGCGTGCCGGAAATCTGGGCGGCGGGGGCTTTTTAGTTTTGCGCACGCCGGAAGGACAGATCGATGCACTGGATTACCGGGAAAAAGCCCCGTTGGCAAGTAGTCGGAATATGTACCTCGACAGCCTCGGAGAAGTCATCCAAGATGCCAGTCTCTACGGCCACCTTGCTGTAGGCGTGCCAGGAACCGTGCGAGGGCTGTACGAAGCACACCGCAAATACGGCCGCCTGAATGACTTCGGCGATCTCTTGGGGCCCGCCATCCACCTGGCAAAAAAAGGCTTTCGCATTACCGAGGTCGAAGCGGAGCGCCTGAATAAATTCCAATCCGATTTCCTGAAATACAATACCTCCCCCAATCCATTCGCGGTCGAAAAGACCTGGAAAACCGGCGACCTGTTGGTGCAACCCGAACTGGCCGCCACCCTGGAACGCATCCGGGACGATGGCCCCGATGGATTTTACCAGGGAGAAACAGCCCGACTGCTGCTGGAAGAGATGGAACGAGGGGGCGGCATTATCACGCAGGCAGACCTCGACCAATACAATGCGGTTTGGCGAGCCCCCCTGGTGGGCCCATACAAAAACTACCGGATCATCTCCATGCCTCCGCCCTCAAGCGGCAGCGTAGCCTTGCTCCAAATGCTGCATATTCTGGAGCACTACCACCTTAAGCCAAATGATCCCGCTTCCCTGCACGTCATGATCGAAGCCATGCGCAGGGCTTATGCCGACCGGGCCTACTACCTGGGCGATCCGGACTTCTTCGATGTGCCGGTCGACTCTCTACTGAATGAAGCTTATTTGGCCCAGCGTATGGCCGACTTTTCGCCCGACAGCGCTTCCTCCAGCGCGCAGACCCAACGGGGGGAATTTTCCGTCAAGCTGGAGCATTTTGAGACCACCCACACTTCGGTGGTCGATGCGGAGGGTATGGCTGTGGGCATCACCACTACCCTCAATTCCAATTATGGGAGCAAAGTGGTAGTGGGCGGCGCCGGCTTCTTTCTGAATAATCAAATGGACGATTTTAGTATCAAGCCCGGTGTGCCCAATCAATTCGGGTTGGTGGGTGGCGAAGCCAACGCCATCGAGCCCGGCAAGCGCATGCTCAGTTCGATGACCCCGACCATCGTGGAAAAGGACGGGCAGTTGTACATGGTGCTGGGGTCGCCGGGAGGGTCGACCATCATCACCTCTATCCTCCAGGTAATCCTGAACGTGGTGGAGTACGATATGGACCTGCCTGCTGCCGTCGCGGCGCCCCGCATTCACCATCAATGGCTGCCGGATGAAGTTTGGCTGGAGGAGGTGGAGATCAGTCCGGCCTTGAAAGCTGCGCTACAGGCAAAGGGCCATACGCTGGTGGAGAAAAAATCGATCGGGCGAGTGAAAGCCATACAGATCCTGCCCGATGGACGGCGTTGTGGGGCGGGAGATCCGAGGAATCCGGATGACGATGCGGGGTAAAATGGCACACAATTTTGCCCCATGTTCTTTTGTGTACTCCGGAACAAATGACTTCTTTTTGAGTTGTAAGAGAAAATTCAACATGAAAAAATTCTTCATCCTCTCCACCTTACTGTGCCTTAGCTTCCTGACCTTTTCCCAAACCACTTCCCTGGAAGCCTTTAATCAGTCCCGCCTGCAACGGCAACGAACCGCTATGACCATTCTGGGCACCTGGGCCATCGGCAATATGGCGGCCGGAGCAGTACTGCAAGGTCGAACAACAGGGGAAACCAAATATTTCCACCAGATGAACATCGGGTGGAATGCCGTCAACCTGGTCATTGCCGGAGCAGGTTACCTGGGCTTGCGAAAGCTCGATGCGGCAGGAATGGGCTTGTTTGAGAGCATGGACAGCCACTACGGGTTTCAAAAGATACTCTTGTTCAATGCGGGGCTGGATGTGGGCTATATGCTGGGGGGCGCCTATCTGATGGAGCGCTCTAAAAACACGCCCCTGGAAAAGAAGCCGGATCGGCTGAAGGGATTTGGTCAATCGATCGTGTTGCAGGGCGCCTTCCTGTTCCTCTTCGACCTGGGGTCTTATTTCTGGATTTCTACCTTAAACTCCGATATTCCAGGCCTGATAAACCAATTGGAGCCAGCCAGTCAGGGCATCGGATTGTCTTTGCGATTCTGATATTCACACCCGGTTAACAAAGAGAGGGGTGCTATCTGCACTTACTTTATTATCTTTGCCCAAAATACGGGCCCGCGTGGAAAAGACCCTCGAGCAATACGACCAGATCATTGAACGGTGCAAGGAAATCTTCCTGGCGAAGACCGCCGATTACGGCACTGCCTGGCGCATCCTGCGCCTTACTTCCCTGACCGACCAGTTGCTTATCAAGGCCAGCCGCATCCGGAGCATTGAAGAAAAGGGTGCGCAAAAGGTCGACGACTCGATCGATAATGAATTCATCGGGTTGGTCAATTACAGCCTTATTTCCCTCATACAACTTTCTTTAACCGACCGGGATCCACTCGAGATGCCGCTCGATGTCGTGCGCAGTCGCTATGAAACCGAGGCGAAGACCACCCGTGATCTGATGGCCGATAAAAACCACGACTACGGCGAGATATGGCGCGATATGCGCATCAGTTCGCTGACCGACATCATCCTGATGAAACTCCTACGCATCAAACAGATCGAAGATAACAAAGGCAAAACCCTCATCTCGGAAGGCCTGGATGCCAATTACCGGGATATCGTCAATTATGCCGTTTTTGCCCTCATCAAACTGACCGAAAATAAACTTATAAACTCGTAAACTGAATTCATCCTATGTCAATCGCTACAATGGTCCTGATGATCGCCGTAATAGCCCTGGTATGGACAGCGGTGGTGGCCCTCGGATTCCGGGCACATAAAAACCTGTTTATCTCTTATTTGCAAAGTTTCACCGGCGCCTTGTTTGTGTTTTCAGGGGCGGTAAAAGCTATTGACCCCCTTGGCACCGCTTACAAGATGGAGCAATACTTTGCCGAATTTGAGTCCCTTTTCCAACACACCTGGTTCTCTTTTCTGGCACCCCTTTTTCCCAGACTCTCGGAGGCATCCGTATCGTTTTCGGTATTCATGATCGTATTTGAGATTGTGTTGGGTGTGATGTTGCTCATCGGCGCCAAGCCTAAGCTCACAGCCTGGTTGTTCTTCCTGCTCGTCGTGTTCTTTACCATCCTCACCGGATTCACTTATCTGACCGGATATGTCCCATTCGATGTCAACTTCTTTGAATTTAGCAAATGGGGGCCCTTTATGGATAGCAATATGAAGGTGACGGATTGCGGGTGCTTTGGCGACTTCGTCAAATTTAAACCCCAGGTCTCCTTCATGAAGGATTTGGTACTGTTGGTGCCTGCGTTCATATTCCTCTTCACCTCCAAACAGATGCACCGAATCCTGACCCCGTTGGGACGTTCGGCTATCGTATGGGGTTCCACGCTTGCCCTGGTGCTCTACTGCATGAGCAACTACGTGTGGAACCTGCCCGATATAGATTTCCGTCCATTTAAAGAAGGAACCAACGTGGCGGAACAACGAATACTGGAGGAAGAAGCGCAGGGTAATGTCGAGATCCTCGCCTATAAATTGACGAATAAAGAAACGGGCGCGGTCACAGAATTGCCCTATGAGGAGTATATGAAGAAATACGCCGACTACCCCAAAGAGCAATACACCTTCGAGCAGATCAAATCGGAGCCGGCGATCCCTTTCACCAAGATCAGCGAGTTTGATGTGGAAGACCAGGATGGCAACTTTATGACCGATGAGATCCTGGCTGAACCCGGCTACAGCCTGATGGTGGTCGCCTATAAAATTCCACATTCCACCCAAACCCTGACGACCACGGTTACAGACTCTATCTTCCTTGTGGACACCGTCCAATTGGAAGGAACGGACTCTATCGTGTACGTCCGAAATCTCGACAAGGTGACACCCCGGGATCTCACGGAATCTCAGTATTCTTTCGACGAAAAATACGTCAAGCGCTATACGAAAAAGGTCAACCCACTGATGGAAGCTGCCGAGAAAGCAGGCTGGAAAGTATATGCCGTCACTTCCTACGTTGATCCGGCCCTGATCGAAGACTTCCGCCATACTGCCCAATGCGCCTATCCATTCTACCTGGCAGACGATATCCTGCTCAAAACGATCATCCGTTCCAACCCGGGAGTGGTACTTTGGAAAAATGGGACGGTTGTCAAGAAATGGCATATCAGCAAACTACCTTCGGCAGAGAAGGTAATGGAGAAATACAAATGATTACATAAAGAGAGCCCGATGGCCATCGGGCTCTCTTTATGTATTAAACTTATTCCTATGCTCAGCAGGAGAAATGTACGTATCAAGGTTATGCAGGTGCTGTATTCGTTGAATCGAGACGAGGATATGGGACTGAAGGAAGCCATGACCCAATACCGGCAAAGCGTCAATCGATCCTTTGAGCTGTATTTGTTCAATTTGTGGCAGTTATTGAAGGCGGCGTTGTACGCCAAAGACGATTCGACCCGCCGGAATGCCAAGCTACTCCCTTCTGAAGCGGACAAAAAATTCAACACCAAGCTCTGCGATAATCCGCTGACGCGCTCCTTGCTGGAAAACCTCGAATTGCTGAAATACATAGGCGCCTATCATACCGAGGATAAAATCGATGAAGATATCACCCGGCAGTTGTATACCGAGTTTGCCAAATCGGATGATTACCTGAATTATTTGGCCGACAAGGATGCAGGAGAGGAGGCGCATATGCACATCTTGCTTCAGCTTTTCAAGGTCTGTACCAACAATGAAGTCTTCAATGACCGGATAGAAGACTTCTTTTCGAGTTGGTCGGATGATAAATCACTGGTGGTAGGCAGCATCAAGAAAACGCTTAAGGCCCTTCCTGCGCCGGAAGATTTCCTGAAAGAATACATCCCGGCACAGGAGACCACGAGGGACTTTGGGGAAACGTTGTTGCGCACCGTCTCTGAGCAAAACGACGAGCTCCTGGAAATGATCGAACCCACGTTGAAAAACTGGGATGTCGACCGCGTAGCCATCATCGATATGATCTTGTTGAAAATGGCGTTGGTCGAGCTCATGGCCTTCCCCACCATCCCCACCAAGGTGACGATCAACGAGTTTGTAGAAATCTCCAAAATGTACAGCACCGACAAGAGTAAAGATTTCATCAACGGCATCCTGGACCGCCTGATGAAGAAATTGCAAAAAGACGGTAAGATTCAAAAAGAAGGAAGGGGCCTGATCGACGAGTAAGGCGCTTCCCACCAAATGAAATCCCAAATGATGACCGCTCCTGCCTGGAAACTGCTATTCCTGGTTCTACTTCTTCCTTTATACACCTTTGGCCAGTCACCGGCTGAAGGCAAGATCCGCCGTTCCGATCGCGATGGCGACGGGCTAAAAAACAAACGGGATCATTGTCCGGACGAGGCGGGCCCTGTCTACCTCTTTGGTTGTCCCGACAGCGACGGCGATGGCGTGACCGACAGTAAAGATCTTTGCCCTCTGGAGCCCGGATTGGAATTCCTCCAGGGTTGCCCCGACAGCGATGCAGACGGCATCAGCGACCTGTTTGACGAATGCCCCCACACCTATGGCCGTGCCGACCGAAAAGGCTGTCCCGACCAGGACGATGACGGTATCGTGGACGACCTGGACCAATGTCCCACAGAGCCCGGCACAGATAAAACCTTCGGGTGTCCGGATGCCGATGAAGACGGCATTGCCGACCGGGAAGACGACTGTCCGGACCTACCCGGCGATCGGTCCGCCCGGGGCTGTCCCGACCGCGATGGAGACGGCATTCGCGATGCCGACGATAAATGTCCGAATACCCCTGGGGAGGCCCGCTTAAATGGTTGTCCGGAGATCCTGCCGGCAGATTTGGCGCTGCTGGATCAATCCACGGAACTGGCCTTTTTCCCGGAGGGTAGCACCGACCTCACCCCTGCAGGTAAGGCATACCTTGATCAAGTAGCCGAAATGCTCCAGCGTTACCCCGATTTCCACCTCCACCTCGCCGTGCACACCGATACACAAGGAAAAACAGCAGACAACCTAACGCTTACCGACTACCAGGCCCGTACATGCGTCGCCTATCTCGTGGCCAAAGGCATCTCCCCTACCCGATTACAAGCGCGCGCTTTTGGCGAGACCATGCCGATTGCCAACAATCGATATCCGGAGGGCAGGGCGAGGAATAGACGGGTGGAAGTGGTATTGGTGATTGGTGATTGGTGACATAAAGCCCACCCCAGCCCGCTCACACCACCTATGCTATCGGGACAGGCTATTCCTGCCTGGTATATGGCGGTTCGCCAAAGATCGGATTTGAGGCAGTTCCCATCTCCATGGTTTGAGATCTCAGGCTGTTTGGGTGAAGAATAACGGAACCTCGTTGGACAAGGCTCCATTCTTCTTTATTTAGAAATCAATAGCGCTAAAAAAAGCCTTATTCATTCAGTTTATAGTCCACCCGCAAATAATAGTCCTTCGCTTCATTAAATTGGCCTGCATAACTAACCGGCCATTTACCAGCCGATTTGTCGGGCACATTTAACAAGGTTATATTGTTCGTCCACCATTCTACAGTGCTGTCATTCGTCAGTAATTTGACTGCTGTCAAGGTTTTATTGATCCGTCCTTGCGCCAGGTATGGGAAATGCCTGTTTTCAATCAGGTCCAAATTCAGCACGCCATTTTGCTTCCAGGCATGAAACTCCGTTGGGAAGTCGTGTCGCAAGTTGAACAAGCGAACCAAAGGCTGGTCACCCAACTGTGCGCTTATGGCTTTTAATTTTGCGATGGCCTTCGTTTTCAGGGCATCGTCTTCCCGCGCGGTGTATCGCACATGCATGATCACATCGGAAATGGTATTGTAATCGAACTGACGGAGCGCTTTGTCTTCCATCATCTCTAATTCCCATGAACTTATAACACCTGCATATTCAAAAGGCAGGTATCGCTCGTCGCGGAAATTAAGCTCGAACAAGCCTGTCTCCCTGGGCGGAGCTGGTGGCAATGGATTGAAAGATCCAATGTTGTCCAGAGTTGGATTGTCTGCCGCCTTAATACGGATACTGTTATTTTTCAGACGAAGTGTGGCATTAATGGCCGTATAGGGCCCGGCGACACAAGGTATTGTGATACTCACTGATTTGATACGCCGCTTAAAGTGTCCTGGAAAATCCAGATCATATAATTCTTCCGGTATATTAATGTTGCATGTACCTGTTTCCCGGGTTCGAGGATAGCCATCGGATCTAATTGCTGAAGAGAAATGTGTTTGGTCAGTTCCAGTTCACGGGTGTTCACTTCCTCGTACTTCCGCTCCAATTGCTGAATTTGCAGCATCAGCCGCTCGCCGGAGAGTAAACCTGCCCGATCGACAGCCCAATTATCAAACCGGATGATATCTACTTTTTCCCGCTCAAACTCCAGGGCTTTTTGCGCTTGCTGTGCCGTTTCATAGGCGATGTTGTAAGCCTGCCGGTGCAAGGTGTGCAGTGTACGCGCCATGAAATTGTACAAGCCCAGGTTGGTGAATTTTTCCCGGTAAAAGGCGTACAATTCATCTGAATGCTCCATACTCCGTTCGTGCATCTCCATATCTTTTCTGCAATGGCTACACGGATTTCGGACGCGAGAAGTTGTTGAGCAAGTTGTTTGAGCTCTTGTTCGGCGGATTTTTCTTGGAATTCCCAATCTTGTTTTCGCCGTGCGTGCCCTCCTTTAATATTCGATAAATTGGCAAAAGCATCTAGTCCTGAAGCTACAGCTCCAGAACCTAATGCCAAACTCTTTAATCTTTCACCCGGTTTAAATCCATAATTGCACTTAATAAATGAAAACCACTTTCAACCATCCTAGCAATATTAGATGCATACCGCAACCCTTCTTCATTTTCCTCTTCTCTGATCAATCCTTCTTCTATAAGCTCACTGAAGTGGTTTTTCCTAAACTTTGCATTCTCTACTGTACCTATCACCGCCTTCATCTGTGCCTTCGCCTCCTCTAAATTCTGCTTCTTCACTTCCCTTCCCATCCGCATGATTTCCCGCTCCTGTACCGAACGCAGCAGCTGCAATTGCTCCGCATCTTTGCTGTTGAGGGCTGAGAGTAAAGCAGAACCAAAGGATTGCACCATTTGTGTGTATTGCTTGGCGCGCTCGATCAAATAAGTAAACCGGTAACGTGGCGTGTCCTTATTCAGCAATTCCAGGGCCTGTTCCAGGCTCAATCCCCATTGCCTTGGCGCGCACCAGCAGCATGGGGTCAATCGGAGGGAGAACAAGGGCAACTGCCTGCGTTGGCCATTGATATCGAGGCAATGCCGGATTTTATAAAGTCGGTCGGCAACGCGGTCCCAATATTGCAGCAAGTCGGATTGTTGGGAATACAAAACGCCAGATCGAGCTGATTTTGTGGGTTGGGTAAATTCGGTACAGGATTAGCCTCCACTGGATTGTCCGGTTGGGTCAAATGCTCTAATCAACCAGGACATCATCCCAATTCGACTGGTTTTGCGCTTCCAGTGCATTATAGGTAAATGCGGCGTCTTCCGATTCCGGACAAGCCCCAAGTTGTTCCGGACGCTTGCCCAAGATATCATACGCCAACTGGTAAATCATCAGCGCTTCATTGATACTTTCCATGCTGTACTGAGCAAACAGGTGATCGCCCCAGTCAATGAGGTTGTCCACGTATTTCATCACAATGGTCTTCTGATAGGCGCTCAGCCGCAGCCGGGCAATGGCATGCGGATTAAACGGATCGAGTCGGTACAGTTCCTGCGCAGCAGCATCCTTGCAGGGTTTCTTTCATTTTGGCGTAGCCCAACTTCTTGAACTCGATGTACCGCCATGGCCGGTCTGGGTCCTGCACATTGCCGGATGCAGTAGGGTCGAAAATGCGCTCGTACCACCATTTGGCCTCTTTGAATTTTTGATTGGCGTTCATCTGGTGGGCAATGAGGAAAGGCGCGTGAAAAAAAAGCTCCTGCAGGTACATGCCGTAAGGGCCTTTGACGGCCATGTGCTCTTTCTCCAACTGGGGGCCATGCAGGTATGCCGGATTCGTGATCGTCAGCGGGAAATCGGATTCAGGGATGGCCTGCGGCGGCGTATCCAGAAAATCCTGAAGTCCTTTGTCCGCCAGTTCAATGGCATAATTTTTTTAGGATGATGGCCAATATTCACCAGATTAAAAAATTCGCGAGAAACTCACCACCGGTTGGCCTACAGGCGAGGCAAATGTTGTGAAGGGGACATCTACCGGGCCATGCGCCAACTCGGGAATTTTGACTGCTTTTGCCAAATACTGTTGGCTTCCCAGTTCCAGCGTGCAACTATTGAGGGTATTGCCTATATGGCTAATATCTTTTTAATACCCGATGATGCACTTGTAAGTAGAAAATTTCCAGCACTTATAGATGGAGAAAGCCCGCTTTGCACCAAATCTATTTCACTTTCAGTCATGGCCATTGCTGTTGCAAACAGGCTGAGGCCAGCAAGGGGCATCTGCTTAACTTCACAAGTATTGTCCACAAGATTTATATGGCGGGGCATTATTAGCTTTGTCCCAACTTGCTCACGTTGTACAGAATTGGTTTCCTTTAGCGTATTTTCAATGGGGTCGTATGCCCGGAGCATCGAAGCAGTACCACTGGATAAGTTGAAGATCAGATCTGCGGTATCTGCTGCCGCAAATACCTGAATATTCACGTTGCCTTCTTTATCACCATACTCCAACCGTTGTGGCGTACTCCAACGCCCATTTGCCTTTAAATAGGATTTATTCAGGAAAACCTTTGGGGGATCATTTTCCGTCTCCACTTCTGCCCAAAAAACATACGTCTGCCCATTGTGAATAATACCCGTCACCTCCTTAGCCAGAATCGGCAATTCCATACTTTCCCAGGGTGTCCAAAGCCGCTGATTCTCCCAACGGCGGTAATAATATTGATAGGGGTCCTTGGCCGTGCGGCCAAAGAAATGATAGGTGTTTTTCACCTTATCGTAAAACGATCCGGCAATGCGCAATTCCGCCAGTTCGGTGTACTTGGTGAAATAATTGCGCCAGGCCAATTCAGCAGATTCCTGGCTGAGTTCGCGTTGGAGTAATTCCTCTTCCAATTCCTGGAAAATGGGCGTTTTGTTGTCGCGCAAATCCGGTTCCAGGTAATTCTCCGGATACAGGAATACTTTTCGATTGGCTTCCCATACCCGGTAATTTTTGCGCCATTCCCATTCCGTTTTAAAAATTTCAAGGTCTTCAATTTTTCCCAAAACCGAGATGGTGCTATCGGCCGACTGCTCCAGGTTCATGAGCACCCGGTGAATGTACAACTGGATACTGCCATGCGCTGCCACGATCCGGGATGTCCGGAAGCAGCCGTCCATCTCCACATCCAACAGGAAATAGGCGTACAGGCTGCTTTCGTCTTCAAATGGATAACTGGTGTCATCCTTCCGGGTCAGGATATATTGCACCAACACATCCCGGCGCCAGGCATTCACCTGATTGGTCATTGGCTCTACCCTGGTCTCGCGTTCTTTTTCATCCTGGTATTTAGCCTTGATCAATTGCAGTGCTATTGCTGCTGCCGCTTTTGCATTTTCATAAGTATCCGTTACGGTCAATTGCTCCAAAAGCGTTGCCGATGCCCCGAGCTGTTTACTCGTCGCCAGTACATTTTTTAGTTGCCATATTTCCGGAATAGAAGGTTTGTCAGACAAGGAAAGGGACGCACGCATACCAAATACCAGGTCTGCATCTTCTTTCCACCAGTTGGCCAACGCCGCATAGGATTCGTTGGCCGGTGTGGCAGGGTCATCTTGGGTATCCAGAGATTTAAGTGCCCGTTCAATCTCTTCCGGTGTTTGGGGGAGTACTTGTTGCCACTTGGCCAGGCGTTGGAGTGTAACCAGGTTTTTTGCCCGGCGATTCGAAATTTTTAATCTGCTGGGGTGCTCCGTCATCCAATGGAACTCCTTTTCTGTCCAGCCCAGGCGTTGAACGAGCCACAGCACGCGCTCTACCTCCATGGCCCATTGAAGCAGTACGTCTTCTGCCGTTGAGTTCGCTGCCCAATAGTCGGCAATATCGGTAGGCGTCCATTCCAACAGATCCACCCAAAAGTCTGACCCTACGTTCAGCAAGGCCTGTAAATTGGGTAGCGTAGTTTTAAATGCATCTGCCCAGATTTCGGGCGTCAGATCATTACTGCCTGTTTTTCCTTGGCTGCTTTTGTCAAGTCATCCATCCATTCGATGGAGCGGAAGACAAAATCTTGCCCATCCAGGATGTTTGTTTTTCCCTGAAAAAGGCCATCTCGGAGGGCAGTAGCCCCAATGCTTGTTGCCACTGACTAAAATCCCAAACTTTGATCAAGGCACTTAGGCCCTTTATGTCTTTTAAGCCGAGCAGTTCAGCTGCCGTTAGCCACTCCTGGAGTGGCCATCCCAAACTGCGCGCCATTTGAGTGTGGCGGTACAAAAGGGAGAGTACATCACGGGTTACGGTCTGGGATACTGTAGCGCCAAGGTAGCCAAGTAAGGCTTTGAACGCGGGTTCTGCTAATTGTAGGCCGCTGATTACCAAGGCCGTAAGACGCCTTGTTTCTGCATCTGTTGCTGTCCAATCAACTACCTTAGTGCCCTGGTATTGCCCGTTCGCATCCAGGCCGAACAATGCTTCCAGATCAAATACCCGTTCCAGAAAGCCGCGTTCCTCCGGTGCTTCGGGCTTTTGGGGATATTTTTCACCAGTCGGCATTTTGTCCAAAAAGGTGCAGAGTTGGGAAGCATTCCAATTGTATTGCTTTTGCAGCCAGGCCGCTTTTGCCAGTTGAACCAAGATTTTCTGATTTGCCAGATTGTATTCGGCAGTGGGCAGCGCCAAGAGGACGGCGTCCAGTTCGGCAGGCGTCCAGGTTGTCTTTTTCCAAAGCCGGATGAAGCGATACAAATAATCGGCATGGGCATTCGTCAACCCTTGAAAAACTTCTTTATACGCCTGTATATCGTCGACCTCGGTATCTTTTTCCATGATAACCTGTACCGATTTCAATGCAGGATTAAAACGCATCTTGAGTAAATCTGTGAGCTCATTCCGGCTGATTCCGGCCGACTGAATCAGGCCGGATGGTGAAAGGTTTTCAACCACATCAATCCGATAGCGTTCCGGTACTTTGGCCAGCTCAGGGGTGGTGATCACCGCTTTCTCCGAATCGTCCAATTCCAGATACCGCAACCAGGCCTCGTCTGTCAAATTTTCCAGTTCTCCGGAAGGGTTGCTAAACAGATTATGGAGTTCAAAAAGCGACAGGTTAAAGTGGCGCAGGTAAAGCCGAAGTTCAGCCAGAGGCAGGTTAAAGGGCAGCAGAAAACCTTTTGCTGCTATTGGCATTGGCGGCGAGTTCAAATACATCGCCATCTCCCTTGTCAGCCACCCATTTTGCCAGTACCTCATTCACTACGGCCAGGTAGGGAATCGAGTTATTGGTATTGGCGCAGGATAGTGGCAGGTCCTTTAAATCGGGCCGACGGCCCGTTAAGGACAGGTATGCTTCTCCGGGTTGCAGATTTTCATCCACATAGTGCTGCACAAACCGTAGCATGTCCACCAGGTAGGCAGCCGGACTAAGTACGGAACGGCAATCGGACAATCGCAAACTGCCCCGGCCCAAGCAACTTACTCATGCCTTCTATCTGGAGCAAATCGCCGACCAATCCCTTGGAAATATTACCCACGCTGGTCTGCCCCAATCCACCAGCTACCACATCCTGAATAGCAGCAAAGGCTTGCACCGCCTGGGCTGAAATCTCCTGCGCATGCGCATGTACACGGTTGGCGGCTTCTACGGAGAGGCCACTTTTCTGAACGAAATGCTGAACGGATTGCTTGGCAATGCTGCGGGCAGAGTCGTAGCCTTTGTCGCGCATTGCCACCGCCTGGCCAGGCGTGTCCGCTATCCGAAAAAATGCGCTGATCGGCTGCAAGTGTCCGAATGACTGCTCCCTTTTTGGCCTGTGCTATACCCGTCCATTTGAATTCGGCGTGGTCGCCCTGTAGCCAATCGTGCCTAAGCCAGGCTTCTGATGGATTGTTTTTGTGAAATAAAGCGAGTGGGCTACCTGTCGGCTCCGCTTTTAGCCGGTGGTGCAGGAAATATGGAACTGGGTAGGCCAGTTCTATTTTCGTCGCCATCTTTTCAGCAAAGGTGGCAGATGTTTCACCGGGTGGCAGCATATTTTGATTGCGATCGATCAAGACCTGCCAATTCCAGGTTGTATCGTCAACCAATTCCGTCAAATCGTCAGGAGCGTTTTGGTGCAGTAGGGTAACCAATCCAGGGTTGTGGCCGGCAAGCCGCGACAAGGTACCGAGGCGACTCAATTTCTTCGCCTCCGTTTGGGTCACAATCTGCGCAGCAACAGCTGTTTGCAGGGTATCTTCCGACCATTCATCGGCGTGCATGCCTTGCTCCAGCAAGGCGATTGCTTTGGAGTTGGTTACCGACACCAATTTTGCATATTCAAAAGTTTTTACCCGGCGAAGGGGCTCTGCAAAAAAAGGATGGTATTGCAAGGGGGTGTCCAATAGCAACACATCCCGCACTTTGGAACGGCTGGCAGCCATTTGAGTGATTTTGCATGGATCCGGGCCTATGCCTTTGGGTGGCCATTGTGTGCCACCTGGTGGTGGAGTCGGTGCAATGGCCCTGAAAATTACAGAACCCAATTCCTCATCGGGGTTATCCCCAAAATCTGTCCCCGAAATACGCGCTTCGATTTGCTGCCGGGTAGCTGGGCTAATTTCCGGCAGGTTTTCCAGAATGATCCGCCGCAGGTTTTGGTTCAATACACGTTTTATATAATCTGCCTCCCCTGTTTGAATGGTAGAAACGGGTTGATAGAGGTTTGAAGCAGCGAGCAAACCGAGTGGCTGCGGGATATTTGCTCTTTTTAGTTTCTGAACCGTTTTGTCCCAATAGTCAGAATCTTTCTGGTCAAGTATTCCCCGTGCCGCGGCATTTTCCAGGGCGCTTTTCAAGTGTTCCGAGGGTAAGGTAACCAGCAGGTCCAGGTTTTCCGGAAAGCCGGCTTCCAGCCAGGCAAAGTGTACATCCACAGCGATTTTCGAAACCACTGCAAGCTGATGCGCCACGCTTAATCGGGCAATTCGGACGGGCGGCTCACCGGTTGCCGCAGTCAGGGTGCTGATATCGCGCAGATCCTTGTCCTCGCGTAAGTCGGCCAGGTTGACATTTCCCGCCGCTGCTTTCAGCCGGTTGACGAGTTGCATGGCGCCATTTTCCTGAGAATCGGCGGCGGGCAATACCAGATTGATTACGGCTGATAGCGGAGCGCGGTATTGCACGGCAGAAACAGCCAAAACCTGCCCACCTGAATCCAGCGCCCGTGTTCGTAAATCTACTACCACCGGCCTGCCGGAGGGAATGCGCTATATGATAAGCGCCGTCGGCATCCGTTTGGGCTTGTCCGACGGTCTTTTTCGTGCGAAGCTCGAGGAGTAGGAGCTCA
>JADJTT010000012.1 GCA_016711045.1 Saprospirales bacterium | reverse complement strand
GCAAACCAAATTGTCGCTTAAGCGGCCTTAGCATACCCCATTTGCTGGTTAATCATCATTCGTAGTTTGTCTCGCTTTCCGCTTTTGAAAATAGCCCTGATATTGAGTACGGCGGTAACTCTTTGCGTCCATCGCTGGCCGACTAATTTGCATCGTTGTTGTACCACAGTGCTGATCGCCGATTCTATTGCGCCGCTTCCAATGCAATATCCTGCTGCCCGATATTCATCGTATTTCATGCGGTAGCGGTTCTTCTCATAATAGGCAATGAGCAGCTCGGCTTTGTCGACGATGGCTTGTCTACGACCTGCCATTTTCTCCCGGATGGCAGCAATGACCTGGTCTATTTGCCCGGCGAGCAATTCTTTTCTCCGGCATTCAATCCAGTCCGAACGGTTGGTATCTGAAGTGAAGACGAGCGTGGCAAAATCGGCCAAATGTTCCAGCGCATGATAAAAATCAAGAATGAAAATGACGGCAGGATACTCGGCCAAAAGCCACTTGGCGATCCACTCTGCGCCATCGCTGATGGCTACCATTTTAATATTGGGAGCCTGACGCAGGTGGGCCCGAATCAGTGGATCAAAGCGGGCCGTGAATTCAGCATAATGGCCCAGATGAGCCAAATAATCGGAACTGGCCAGCTCCATACGTCGATTAACTCCTTCATTATCAGACGATTTTTTGATCAGGTGATGGGCTGCAAATATCCTGCCCACTTTGGTTTCCCGGTACCCTTCATCCGTGCGAAGATGGCCCCCATCCACCTGGACATAGAGCACATTATTCAGTACTTGCTCTTCACCGTGGTCAGATACTTCCCGTTCAAAATCAAAGCCTGGGCTGCTTAATATTTCTTCCGCAGCGGGAAGATTACCAAAGTACTGAGTCAACCGTTGGCTTTGAGAACTGCCTACGCTCACCGCAGGAAGCGCAGTCTCCAACAGGGCCATCGCCCGCTCAAAGGGTTGGTCATTGGCAAACTCCAGCATATGGCTTTGCAACATCGGGCTGATGCCGATACCGTGCTTCATATGCTCAATATAGGGATGGAACTTGCTCATTTCGATTTCTCCGAGGGTGCTTTTGATTCTCTTTTTTTTCGACGGTCTTTCCCCTCATCTCCCAGCTCCGCCTGGGCTACTTGCCGTCCTAGCTCCGTCCATAGTTCTACAAAACCTTTTTCATAATCCAGCAGGGTTGGCTTCTCTTTCAGCGCCTTAATCTCCCCATACTTGGCTTTGGCCATCTTCAAGAATTCTTCTTCGTTCATCTCTTTTTATCGTAATATACGCTTTTTCTCTATGCGACAATTTGGTTTGCGCCCGCCGAGCTATCGGGTTTAATGGATAGCATAGGCAAACAAATTACCGGTTGGCGTAATGCCAATCGGTAAATGCCGGAATTGTATGTGTTAAGGCATATACAAGCGAGCAAGGTTTAGTTTAAAAGCGATAAAGGGACTGCTCTTTTGAGCAGTTAAAATGAGTGTTACTTGATGTAGAGCAATTTATTTTTGAGTAATACTACAATAAATATGAGATGCCTTGTATTTATATGAACGCCTTTATTTTTGCGGTTGGCGGTTTTGCTAGTGCCTACTATTGGAGTTCTACCGAGAACAATAATAACAACGCTTGGAAACAGAACTTCGACAATGGCAACCAGAACAACAACAATAAGAACAACACAAATAGGGTTCGTGCTGTTCGGGATTTTAAACAAGCCATTTTTTCAGAAAACCTGTCAAGTCCACCAGCTGGCGGACTTGACAGTGTTTTCTTTTTAATAATTTTACTATGCAGCAACTCTCATTATTCGACATACCACAAAAAGAAAAACCAAAAATTGAGCTCGAAGAATTATTTGAAGCTTATTTTAATTGTCGCAGTAATAAGCGAAATACCGCCAATGCCATTGCTTTTGAAATAGATTATGAACAAAATTTGGTGCAACTATGCCAAGAAATAAACAATGGCACATACCAAATAGGCAGGTCAATTGCTTTTATAGTAGATAAACCAGTAAAACGTGAGATTTTTGCAGCCGATTTTAGAGATAGAGTGGTGCATCATCTAATTATCGGAAAATTGAACCATTTGTTTGAAAAACAGTTTATTAACGATAGTTACAGTTGCCGTGTTGGAAAAGGAACACATTTTGGCATACAGCGAATTGATAAATTTATACGTCAATGTTCTGCAAAAAACTGCATTATTAAGGGGAATAAAAGCGATTGGGATAATTTGCCTCAAACCAAAAGCCTTTTTCACAGCAGGCGTAAACTTACCAGAGAATTGCATATGGCAACCTTACCAGTCAGGTATTTGCAAACTTTTATATGGACAGTTTTGACCATTACATGAAACACGATTTAAAAATAAGATATTACGGCAGATACGTGGATGATTTTGTGATAGTGCATGAAAACAAGGAATATTTAAAGAAACTTATTCCTCAATTGTCAGAATATCTGCAAACGGAATTACAAGTTACAATTCACCTAAGAGAAAATATATTTGCAACATTACAGCAAGGGGTAAAATTCTTAGAACAGTAATTTTGCCAAACGCATATATATTGCCAACCGAACTAAAGGTAATTTTACAACGCCATAGAAAAGCAAAACCAAATAGCCCGTGACTATAAGCCGACAAAAGAGGACCAACGAGCCTTACAAAGCAGCATGAATTCATATTTTGGGAATAATGAAACCTGTAAAGACAAGCAACAGGGTAAACATTACAAAGCCTGCAAACTACGAAAACATATGATTAATAAAAATCTGAGTGGCTGGTGGTGGAATTATCTTTCTCCGTTGGATAAGTGGAAAATTTGTATTAAAAAAGAGGGATTGTAAAAAACCCCATCCCATCCGGTAGAAAAACTAAATTTGCATTAAAACAAAGAATTACGTTGGGTAACACGCAATATAAAATTGGGCAGCAAGGGCCGTAAATATGAGCGAATTAACAATAAATAAACGGTGTAGTAAATTGAAGGATTAGTGTTTCAAAATGCCCAACTTTTCCATGGCCAAAACGTTAGTGGCTATTAAAACATGAAATGAGATATATTTTTTTCATACTACTTTGTTCGGTTTCACTGCCTGGGCTTTGCCAAGACTTCACTATTGGTGGCTATCCTGGAACTTCTATCTTTATAGGTTTGGACAATTTATTGGAGATTCCGCCATTCAATGGAAAGTTAATTACTGCAATAGAAGGGCCTGCCAATATTTCCATAAAGGGAGATCAAGGGAGATTTATTGTACATGCATCTGCACCAAGTGATCGGATTTGGATTAAATTATTTTCTGGAAGCGAATTAGTCGACTCAATTAAAATAAAATCAGAAAGACTATACTTCAAGCAATTTTCCCAGACTGAAAACTTCGGACTAATAACCCCAGGCTCCTATCCTAAGAAAGTTCTACAAGATCTAAAATCCATAGTTGTTAAATTTAATGTTCCTTGGGTTGAAGCTCCAGTCATAGGATTTGAAATTATTATTTATCAAGATGGAGAAGTATTATATCATTCTTCACACAGGAGGCAATCTTGACGATCCAATGGTAAAGGATGCAATAACAAAACTAACCAAAGGAGGCGTAATTGAGATTAAGGGAATACATGCGAGGCTTCCTTATGATGATGAAAGGCCCAAAGATATGCGATTTGAATGTAAATAAAACAGCCACTAACTTTGTTCACACGTCAATGGCTTCGCATACGCTTCGCCACTGCGTGTGCACTTCCGTTCGCTGTAACTAAAACAAATTAAAAAGAAATGTTTGCATTGCTTTTATAAGCGAGGCCGGGCATCATTACTTTTCCAGCCACTCTTTAAACTGGCTCACTTTTAACCGGCTTACAATGAACTTGTCGGCTAGTTTGACCTTGAGATGGAGGATGATCTTTCTATTAAAAAACGGCTCAAAAGAAACCACAGCAGAGCGATTGACCAGTATCTGCCGGTTGATGCGAAAAACTGGTGCGGATCGCAGACCGATTCGATGTATTCCAGTTTTTTGAACAGTGGAAATTTTTCCCCACTGAAGGTGTACAAAAATACCGTTTCGTATTCCAGATAAAACAGGGCAATTTCATTTACGTGTTTTGACGATCGACTTTTCCCCGGTATTCGGTCAGAAAACGCTGTTGGTAGAGATTGACTGATCCGTTTGAAAATAAACCGGTTTCCAGCTTTTTGCCTGCAAATTGGAAATTAATCGCTTGTATTTTTGCAGCGCAATGTGAATTTCTTCTTCTTTAAAAGGCTTCAGAACATAATCAATACCATTGTTCTTGATGGCCTGAAGGGTATATTCATCGTATGCGGTACAAAAAACAACAGGTACTACCACATCAATGTGATTAAACACCTCAAAACTGCGGCCATCGGCTAATTGGATATCAAAAAATAGCAGATCGAGGTTCTTCTGATACTTACCCAAATAGTGAACCGTATCCACAATGGATTCCAGATTTTCCACCACGATGAAATCGGCATCCTGCTCGATGATTTCTTGCAGAAGAGAAGCGGTGTGGGGTTCATCTTCAACGATCAAGACATTCATCTCCTATATTAATTTTAATTTTACACTGAATTGTTGGGGCGTTTTTTCTATCACCAGGCCTTTTTGTATCCCCATCAATTCATAGCGCTTTTTTAACAGGTCCAACCCATATCCGGATGTGTCTATTTCGCCGATCTTTGATTGGATATTGTTATTGACCGTTATGTAGTGGTCGTCACTGCTGTAAATCTCAATCTGTAGCGGCATTTTTGGAGAAATGCTATTGTGCTTGAAGCAATTTTCCACTGCAACCTGCAGGCTAAGCGTAGGCAGGTGAAAGGATTGCAAAGCCGGATCAATTTGCCAGCTGATCTGAACTGCCCCCTCATTCCGTCTTTCCATCAAAAACAAATAGGAGCGCAATACGGAAAGTTCATCAGAAAGCGGTAGGGTCGTATCCTCATTATGCATTAAAGTATGTCGGTAGAAATCTGAAAGGCTGATGATAAACCGCTCTGAATTGGGGTGTTGATGGCGTACCATGGATTGCAGGGTGTTCAGGGAATTGAACAGAAAATGTGGATCAATTTTTGACTGAAGGGCTTTCAATTGCGCCCTGTAGTTCTCTGTAAGGATCTGTTCTTTTTCCAACCGCAAGCGGGCATTGTTCCGTTGAATCCGCATGGCATACTGAATAGGAAGGAATACAATCACAGGCACGATCATCCGGATGGAATTCTCCATTTTAATATTCAAAAAGAAGATCGCACAAATCCATATTACAAGAAATCCAATGGCTGTGCCGGCAAACCGCCATTTGTTTCGACCGGTTCGTATATCCCAAAGGTATAACAAAACAAACCATAACAGATAGAGTATAAGCGATGCAATAAACCAGGCGCCGATTAATCCAATGATCTCGGAAACTGCGCTTTCCGATTGGTGAGAAAAGCGAGACCCGGCAGTAACACGGCCAGCGCCAAGGGCGGTAACGTAACAATTTTTCGATTTAAGCACCTAATATTTTTGACAAAACTAATGTTTTCCTGAATGAACATGCCTTTACTGTGGTGATGATGCCAAATCCAAAGCCTAATGCAGAGGAGCGCATTTTATCTTTTGACCACCTTGCCCTATAATAATCATGCGATTTGTAAAAATGTCCAGTGGTGTGGTTACACCAATACCCCATCTGATAATTCGATGATCCGGTCACAATTGGTCGCGGAATTCATCGTCGTGCGTGACTGCGATGATGGTCTGCCCGCGTTCTTTGGCCAGCCGCCGAAAAATATCGAATACAATTTTTGTGTTCTTGGAGTCCAGGTTCCCGGTTGGTTCATCCCCCATTATAATAGCAGGTCCATTGATCAAAGCCCTGGCGATGGCCACCCGCTGCTGCTGCCCGCCCGAAATACGAGAGGCTTTCTTGTGTTCCTGTCCATTTAAGCCCAATATAGAGAGCAGTTCCATGGCCTCATGCTCTATTTCCTCCTTGCCTTTTTTCTTGAGTTTCAGGGCAGGCAGCATCACATTGTCGAGTACAGAAAATTCGGGCAGCAAAAAGTGAAACTGAAACACAAAGCCAATGTGTTCATTGCGGAATTTTGCCAGCTGGTTTTGTTTCAAACCGGTAACCCGAGTCCCGTTTATAGAAATGTCGCCTTGATATTCCGTATCCATAGTGGACAATAGGTACAACAGCGTTGACTTTCCGGAGCCGGACTTGCCAATGATGGCCACGAATTCACCTCTTGCCACGTCAAATGAAATGTCTTTCAGAACATGAAAGTTGACTGGTTCGGAAAAGTATTTATTGATTTGCTTAACAGAAAGTGCCGTCATTGTTCTATTTTTTATGCTGAAGATGGATAAGCGCTATACCTCTCTTTTTAACCACGCAAAATTTCCACCGGGGTCGATCTTCGATGCTTTGCGTGCAGGCAGGTATCCGGCCAGAAAAGTGATGATGATACCGAAGCAAAAAGCTATAATGTAATCGGAAGCCCTGTATTCTACCGGCAGTGTCGTAAGGGTAACAATCTTGAAGGGGATATTGTCTACAATAGAAACTATGATACGTCCCAGAACCAAACCAGTCAGACCTCCGATCAGACCAATGACCACTGATTGGGTGAGAAATATTTCAATCACGTCTTTACCATTGAAACCCATGGCTTTAAGAATGGCGATTTCCTTAATTTTTTCATTGACTGTCATATTCATGATATTGTAAATACCAAACCCCGCTACAATCAAAATGGTTAGAGAAACCGCTACAGCAATGATGTCGCGTAAAACATTGGCGGAATCCAGCTGGCTGTTTCCATCCTGCCATGGTTCCACTTTGAAACTGGTCAAATGGGAAAGATCTGAAGCTACCTTTTGTGCATGGGAATAATCCCTGATGTTAACCAGTATTTCCGTAGCATAGCTCTTGTTTTTGGAAAAAAGCTGTCGGGCCGTTTGAATAGAAACCATGGCTTTGGTTTTGTCCGTAGTGCTTGCACCTGTTTCTAACAATCCAACCACTTTGAAAGATTTTGAAATACCATCGGAGGTGATGACAGCCACATTATCGCCGATGTGTACGCCGATCCCTTTGCCAGACTGATGCCCAGAATGATGCCGTTGGAGCGCTTGTCCAAATCGTGCAAATCGCCCTCCACGAGGTATTCAGATGTTTTGAATACCTGATTTTCGCTGATGGTTTCTACTCCGGAAAGCATGGCGCTGACTTTGGATACGCCATTGCGCAGGAATACATTTTGATTGAGCTGGGCGGTAATGCTGGTGATTTCATCATGCGTGGATAATTGCTCCTGATTCCATCCGCATTTTTGATGCCTTCCGTATACCGGATATTGCGCGCATTATTGACCATGATCGTGGTATGGGTGTCGGCAGGAACCGGCAGTATCGGCCTTACCTCGTCAGACAGGTCGTTGTAGATTTTTGTGCGCCATCGAGGTAAAGGCTATCTCCGATTGTTGGTCGTTCACGCCCGCCATGAAACTGTTCATAAAAACGTACATCGAAATTCCGAAGGTCACACTTAATACTGCCACCAGCAATTGCCGGAGCCGGGAAGTGAGCAATACGCCGGCAATTTTCCGATTGATATTCATTTTTATTTTTTTGACTTTAAAATGACATCATTTTCCGAGAGGCCCGAAACCACCTCCGTCCATTCGCTGTTCAGACTTCCGGTTTTTATTTGTTTTTGTTCTCCACTCTCCAACAAAACAAAGTTGCCTTTCAGCACAAATTCCGTAGGAATGACCAAGGCGTCTTTTTTATTACCGGTTTTTATGTTGGCCTGCAGCTGAGTGCCTGAAAACGTCTTTCCGGCAATTCATCGAATCGCGCCTCCACGATGTAGGATTGCTCTACTGGATCAAAGCCCGGAAAGATTTTTGTCACTGTGGCCTGAAAAGTCCGGTCGGGATATGTATTAATGCTGATGCCAACCAGCTGGCCCACATTCACCTTGGTTATATCGTCCTCGGATACAAAAAGTCGAATGATGAAATTGCCGCTTCCAATACGCGCAATCGCCTCTCCTCTGCGGACCAATTCGCCCTGTTTTTTGAATACATTAATCACCTGGCCGGATACTCCGGCCGATAAATCATAGTCGTTCAGCAGCGCTCTTTGGGTGCTGACCTGTACCCGACTGCGATCCTCACTTAATTTCAGGGCATTTTGAGCATCTTGATACTGCTTCTGAAGAGCCTGAAGATTGCTTTGAGACGCCTGGTACTGCAGATCGGTTTTTTCAAAATCGAGTTTGGAAACCGATTTTTTGCCCCACAATTCTTTGTAACGCAGGTAATTTTCCTTGTCAAATTCCACTTGTTGCTGCGCCTGCTTGATTTGGGTCTGGATCTGTTGCAATTGGGGCGAATCAGGTGAACTGTTATGAACGGCATTGGCGTAAACCACTTGGGCGTCCTCCAGTTGATTGTTTTGAACATCGTGGTCAAGCACAGCAATCAAGTCGTTTTTTTTCACCTGATCCGCTTCATTTATACGAAGGACCCTGATGATCCCGTCTGCTGTAGAGGAAACGGTGTAAATATTCTCCTGCTCCGTATATCCGCTGGCAAATACGGCATCTTCAATGTTCTTTCGGACCGGAATGGCTGTTTCATTGCGCTGGCATGCGCTCAGGGCAAGTATGGAGGTAGCCGAGAAGGCGGCAATTATTAACCAAAAACTCTTCATTTTATTTTTGATTTAGATTCGAAATTCTTTTGCCTGATGTACAATTTGTATTGGGCAAGGGTGTAGTCTGCCAAACTTTGCAGATAATAATTTTGGGCAGCCAGCAAATCGTCACTTTGGTCCAAACGCTGGTCGAGGCTGATGATGCCGCCGTCGAATCTGTTTTCGGCGTGGACATCATTTTCCTCTTGAAGGGCCAATATCTTTTTTTGCTCGGCCAGCTGCTTGGATGCCTCTTTGCTGAATTTGCAGGGACTCGTCTTCTTTTCCCTTCAACAGCATGAGGTTGTCCAATTGCAATTGTTGTAGTTGCAGTGCACTTTTAGACTGGCTGACCTTTTGCCTCGTTGAACCGCTCAGCAGGCCAGCCATGGATAATTTAACCCCGAAAACCTGCTGGGGCAGATTATTGGCGTTTGAAAAATCAAGAAAATCGTTGGTCGCCCAATTTTGGTTGTTTTGATAAAACAAGCTGAGCGAAGGGAGCCAAAGGGCAGTGGTTTGTTTCAGGATGGATTCAGACTTACGGACTTCAGCTTCCTGCATGATGATTTCCGGATGCCTGGATTGTATTCCGGTTTCCAACAGCACGAAAGTTTCAGGGGAATCTGCAACCACGATGAGCTCCTTGGTATTCAGCTGACTTTGGAACTGGATGTACAGTTTTTCCAGATTGCTGTTGGCCAGGTCCAGGGTCCGCTGGTTTTGGATCGCGTTGATTTCCGCGCGATTCAGCTCCGGCTTGCTGATAATCCCTCTCTGGAACTTATCTTGGGCCAGTTCGTAAATGGATTGGGCAACGCGGATGTTTTTTTCGTAAATCTTGATGGATTCCTGTGTCAATAGAATAGAATAATAGGTGGAAGCAAGCAGCTGATAGGTATTGAACCGGTTAATCTCCGTAATGGTCCTACTTTTTTCTATTTCGAAGTCCGCTGTTCGCAGGTCAAACAATTTCTTAAAATTCAACGCGTCCCATTGGATTTGCAAGCCCCGGGAATAGATGTATTTGGTACCGAAAGTCAGTTCCTGGAAAGCACCTTCCGGAGCAGCCGGGTTAAAAATCTGGGCCGGCACCAGGGTCGGCTGAAGCGTAATATTATCGTTGTAGCCGAGAGAAAGGTTAAGAGCGGGCAACAGAGCTGATCGCGCTTCTTTTTCCGAAACGGCGATTTGCTCGCTGATGACGGCGCTTTTGAGGGCGACTGCATGCGCGTCGGCATAGTTCAATACCTCTTTAATGGAATTAAACTGAATTTGCGCCATGGCAGGATTACCACACAACAGAAGTACCGAGAATATCCAGTTTTTCATATATTGCATTTTATTTGGTAACCCTGGTCCAAACAGACGATTTGGATGTCAGTCCCTTGCTGGCCTTCAGTTGAAGTTTGTTGTCCTCAAGCAGTTTGGCCGAACAGTTGGCTGTTTTCCCTTTTTGAAATGCATGTAACAAGCCGTCTTTATAGGCATTCCCCGTATCGTACTTCAGAGAGGTGATTTGTTTTTTACCGATAAGCGAACTCGGTTCCGCTTCCCGGATGATGGCATCGTAGAAGGAGCCATTTCTGACAAACTCCAGTACCCGTGTGTGGTCCTCATCGGTCCATTGCCCCAAAATCCTGTCGTTGGTATTTTGTGCGAAAGTGCTCATGCAGAACAACATGCACAGCGATAAAAAAATGAATTGCTGCATCGTGTCTAATTTTTAGTTCATGGCAAAATTGCAGCACAGCGCTTTGTTGTATCTCAACAAACCTGGTAAATTGAACAGAAAAGCGCCTGAATTGAACAGAAAGGGATATCATTTTTCTATCACAGCAACATCCTATCGAATACGAAAACTGGCAAGAAAACAGCGAACTTTGCATGGTCGCCAATGCCGCCGAAAGCCAACGCTGAAAGCCAACGCACGGCGGCACAGCGTCCATGCCAACCGTTAGGCGGCATGAAAGAGAGGAAAGAAACTCCAGAAGCTAAAATTTCGTTATATTAGCTGTTAACCAATGAAGTAGTACATGAGTGAACTTGAGATTCAACAATCCATCCTAAAAGCATTGAGCAGGATGTCTTTGGCTCAACAATACAAGCTATTGGAGTTCATTAACTCCATGATAGCTGTGCAACGCGTGGAGAAGCCCACGGGCATTCTGCGATTTGCAGGGGTTTTTGATGCATCGGACGCCCAGGAATTCAAGGCTTCGTTGAAGGATTGTGAGCAAATTGACAAGGATGAGTGGTAGGTACTTACTCGACTCCAACATAGTAATCGCCATATTCAATGACGATCAATCTGTCATTGACAAGGTGAATCAAGACCCTGAGATCTATGTACCCTCAATAGGGGTAGGTGAACTGTATTATGGGGCATTCAATTCTTCCAAGAAACAAACCAATATTGATCGAATCGATCAACTCCGTACGGAGGTAACTGTCCTGGCCTGCGACGACTATACGGCAAAATTCTACGGGCAAATCAAGAAAGGGCTAAAGGATAAAGGAACTCCGATCCCAGAAAATGATATATGGATAGCCGCTATTGCTATGCAATACGGATTGACTTTAGTTACCCGAGATAGTCACTTTGATAACGTTGATGGGCTTAGTGTCGAAAAGTGGTAAAAGAGAAAGAACACGCCACCTAACTTTGTTCACACGGCAATGGCTTCGCATACACTTCGCTACTTGCGTGTGCACTCCCCCCGCCTTGCAGGCAAGCAAAGGAAGAATAGTTGGAGCAAAGCTGAAAAACAGTTAAATTGAGCTGGAGCAAAAAGTTGATCAAGATGACAGTAATAACAGTAGAACTAATAGATCCAAGGGTAAAGGCCCTGCTTGAGGACCTTGCCAAGATGAACTTGATAAAGATTAGGGAGGAAGAGACTCCCCAAAAACGCTTTTCTAACCTCCTTTCAAAACTTAGGTCAAAGGAGGAGGAGGCCCCAAGTGTGGAGGAAATAGCCAAAGAAGTTGAGTTGGTTAGGACTCAAAGAAAGAAAAGCAATGGCTGACCCTCCTTCCAGAGTAATCCTTGACACCAACCTGTGGATTAGCTATCTCATATCCAGCAAGTTGATCAAGATAGACCTATTGCTCGAAAAAGGAGCAATTCGATTGATTTTCAGCGAGGAATCATTAGGTGAGTTCATAGAGGTGGCTAGCCGGCCAAAGTTCAGGAAATTCTTTTCTGAAGAAGATATCATTGAGTTGTTGAGTCTGATCGGCCACTTTGCAGAACTTGTAGAAGTGCAATCAGAGGTGAATCTTTGCAGGGACCCCAAAGACAACTTTTTATTAGCGCTGGCAAAAGATAGTAATGCTGATTATCTGGTTGGATATTTCAGTCATGCTGACCCCCATTTCGGTGATACTGACCCCACCTGGAGAAAGAGGGTATTAGCCAACAAGATTACCTGACAAAATTACATTTTTTTACGCATAGAGTCTCCTTTGAGTTCAATGCGATGAGAAGTATGGATCAGCCGGTCCAGGATCGCGTCGGCGATAGTAGGTTCCCCGATAACATCATACCAATTGACCACGGGGAGTTGGGAAGCGATGATGGTGGCATAGGTGGCATGGCGATCCTCAATGAGTTCTAAAATATCCAGTCGTTGTTGAGCTTCCATGGAGGTGAGTCCAAAGTCGTCGAGGATCAGGAGTCTGGTTTTGGCCAGGCGTTCGAAGAGACGGGCAATGGTACCGGCAGATCTGGCCAATTTGGTTTGGATCAGGAGTTTTTGGACATTGAAGTAAGCCACGGAGTAACCTTGCATACATGCCTGATGGCCCAAGGCCGAAGCCAGGAAGCTCTTCCCACAACCGGTAGCTCCGGTGATGAGTACAGACTCTCCTTTTTCCAAATAGTCCGCGGTAGCCAGGCGGCTGATCAGAGATTTGTCCAGTCCTCTGGCCGTGTCATAGGAGAGTTGTTCGAGCAAGGCCGAGTAGCGGAAGCCTGCGTTTTTGCGCAAGCGTGCAAAACGGCGGTTGTTGCGTTCATCCTGTTCGGCCTGCAACAATAAGGCCAGTCCATCGGTAAAGGAGAGCTCTTGGGCCTGGCGTGTTTCCAGCAGCGCCTGCCAGGAACGGGCCATGCCGTGCAGCCTCAGCCCGGTCAATTGAGAGTCAATCAGATTCATGTGATTCAAAGTTTAGAGTGAGTTGTTTGTAATAATCAGCTCCCCGCACATTGCCGTGTTGGGGCAGCGGAGGGGAGATTTTGGGGTCGGGATCGTGGGCAATGATGAGTTTTTTTTTCGAGCAGGCGGTATACGAACCCATAGGAGTATTGTTCATGCTCAATAGCCAGCGTACAGGCTTTTTCAAAGTGAGCCGGATCATAACGTCGCTGGAGCCGGAGCAGCCCGTCGCAGGTCCTGTACCATTGTTCGGGATGTGCCGGACGGGTGAAGACCAGAGTGATGAGCTGGTGAAAGATATCGGACAGAGCTTTGGCGCGTTGCTGATAATACTGCGGACTGCGGCTCAGGTAGTGTTGATGGTGGGAACAGAGGTGTTCTTTGACGGTTGAATAGCCGTTGGTGGAACGGTCCCTTTGATGAGTGGCCACCTTTTGTCCTTTGACATAGATGTTGACCAGGGAACGGGTATAAATGATGGTTGCTTTTTGACCAATATGGGCGTAGGGCACACTGTAATAGTGCTTATCCTGTGTCAGGAGCACATGGTTGTTCTTTTGCACGGTGGCCAGGTGGTGGTATTCCAACTCAAAGGGGATGAGAGGCAAAGGCTGGAGCCGGGCTTTTTCTGCCGCCAGGAATTTTTCTTCGCGCGTGTGGTCTTTTGCTGCATCCGGGTCTGATTGAGCCGATGATTGCGGGCAAAGAGCGCCTGGTTCAACTCATGCAAAGAAAAAAAGAGCTGGTTGCGCAAGGGTGCCAATACCTGTTGGTAGACCAGGCGGACGTGATTCTCCACCAGGGCTTTGTCTTTGGGCTTGGCTACCCGGGCCGGGATTACAGTGGCTTGATAATGATTAGCAAATTGCTGCAGGGCTTCTGAGATCTTGGGTTCATATCTGCAAGCCTTCGTCACGGCACTCTTGAGGTTATCCGGAACCAGGGCTGCCGGAACACCACCTAAAAACAACAGGCATTGCATCAGGGCATAGATGAAGTCTTCGATCTTCTGGCTGGGCACGGCTATTACAAAACCATAATCCGAATAAGGCAAGCTAGCCACAAAGAGCTGGCATTCAATTTGTTCACCGCTTTGCTGGTCCACGTAACAAACCGTCTTTCCGGCAAAGTCGATGTACAGCTTATCCCCTGGCTGGTGACCAAGCACCATGGAGGGTTTTGCGCTACGTAAGTGTTGATTAAGATGGTAGCAAAACTGAGTGTATTTATAGCCATTGGGCTGCGATTCCTGATACTCCTGCCACAGCAATTTACGGGTCACTCCATCACGGCCAAGTTCATCGCGATAATAGTCCAGTTTGCCTTTGAACCATTCAAATCGCTGATCACTATAGGCAGGATTGCCCGCATGGAGCTTGCGTTCCAGTTCGGGGTCTTCCAGCGCCAGCAGATCGTCCAGATTATAGCCTCCTTGCCGGATCTTGGCCAAATACTCTTTTACCGTGTTCTTGCTCATGTTCAGCGTCCGGGCCAGGAATTTTATCCCTTTGCCTTGCTGATGTAAGCGAATGAGTTGCTTGATTTGCCTCATAGGTTTTGGTTTTCCTGCCATGGCGATCCTGTTTTAGCGGTTCATTGATTGGCCGCTAAGAAACCAAAACCCTCTTCTTTATTCCCCGAAGGGGTCAACATGCTCCGAAATCAGTAACCAAAGACGCCCAAAGGGGGTCAGCATGCTCCGAAATCCGGAGTTGTTACTTTCATTGATGGGGGGTCAGCATCTGCCGGAATGACAGATAGCCACGGGGAGAAATCCCCTTTAAGGCCTTCCGTTTTGGGGGTCAGAATGGACCGAATTATCCAGGGAACTTGCATATGTCGCCAGAATGTTGAATATTGGACAAGCAACTTTAGCATTATGAAAGATTGGAGGAATCACATTGAATCAAAGCCGAAGGTCCTTTATGGGAAACCTGTGATCAAGAACACCCGTATTCCGGTTGACTTGCTGTTGGAGAAGTTGTCGGAAGGGGAAACTATTGATGACCTGCTGAAGGCATACCCACGCCTTAAGAAAGAAGACATATTCGCTGCCCTTGCCTTTGCAGCAGAGATGATAAAAAGTGAAGTTGTCCACTCACTAGCATCCTGATAAATGGAAAAATTCCTGGCAGATGAAAGTGTAGACTTCCGGATCGTGACCCATCTGCGGGAAGATGGTTATGAGATTGAGGCCATAGTTGAGATCAATCCGAGTATTGATGACGAAGAGGTATTAAACCTGGCAAATGAGATGGAGGCCATCTTGTTAACTGAAGACAAAGATTTTGGAGAGCTTACCTACAGATTGAAAAAACCGAACAAAGGCATCATTCTTATCCGAATGTCTGGCATTCAAATAGAAGAAAAAATTGAAAAAGTCAGCCAAGTCTTGGAGAACTATCTGCAAGATCTGAGGGGGAAATTCACGGTAATTTCAAAAGACAAAGTAAGGATAAAAGACCAAGAATAAGAATGCAGTGCCTAACACTGCACATAATGCCCATGCGGGCTAAACGTCGCCCATCGTGAGTGCACACGTTATGCCTCACTTAAAGGAAAAGGGAACCACGGTAATCTAGAAATGGTTATCTTTAAGATAGAAGAATCGCCAAATCCATGCCGAAAACAGCCGTCATACTGGACAAAAAGGGAGTTTTGGACTTTCTCAAGACTCATAAGCTCGATCTTGCTCGATATAAGGTCAGCGTCATAGGGCTGTTTGGGTCCTATTCCCGGGGCCAACAGACAGATAGTAGTGATATTGACTTCCTAGTAGAGTTCGAAACAGGCAAAAAGACCTATGATAATTTCATTGGTCTGGTAGATTACCTTGAAAAAGCCTTCGGGAAGGAGGTTGAACTGGTAACTAAAGAGGCGGTCAGCAAACATATATTGCCTTACATAGAAAAGGAGGTTGAGTATGTCAAAGTCATCGATTGAGTTTATGCGGCACATCTTTGAGGAAACCCAGTTTATTATTGAAAATTCGGAAGGTCTGAGCAGGGAGGGTCTTGATGAGAATGAGGTTCTAAAGCGGGCAATTGTGCGAAGCCTTGAGATCATTGGTGAAGCTGCTAAAAAAGTCGATGAGGATCTCAGGGATCAGTACTCTTCCGTTGCGTGGAGTTCAATGTCAAAAATGCGAGACAAGTTAATTCACCATTACTTTGGGGTGGATTACGATATTGTTATGGATGTTGTCTTGAATAAGATTCCGGAGCTTCATTTTCAAATCCAACAAATTCTAGAAGAGGAAAGCGAGGCATAACTTTGTGCATGTCGCCAATAGCTCGCATTCGCTCGCTACTGCGCTTGCACTTCCGTTATAGGTAAGATTCTAGATGAAATGACTATATGGAAATAATGGATAATTTTGGTCAATAAACACATTATAAATATAAGGCTATATAGGGCATCCTCAAAAACCTTCCAAAGGCCTTTAAGATGTTGATAAACAATTTATTAATATTTAAAAAAGATATTACTCTGGTAGTACAAGAGTATAAAAAACCGCTAACTTTATATGAAAACCGTGCACTTACAATGATCAAGTACACCCCATCCACAGAGCGGACCCTGGCCTTATTCCGTACGCCCTTTGAGCAAAAACTGTCACCGGAGAACCGGTGGGTGAAGATGGCGGAATTGGTACCCTGGGATCAGATGGCCCAAGTGTTTTTTTCGTGCCTGAGCACCGACCAGGGACGGCCCACAGTCGATCTTCGGATCATATTGGGGGCTTTGATGGTCAAACACATCGAAGGCTTGAGCGATGAAGATACCATTCAATACATTCAGGAAAACATACCAGCCTGCCGGCTGGCAGGTACGCACAGTACTTTGTGGGTCTGAGCAGTTTTCAGATCGAGCCTGTATTTGTACCGAGTTTGTTTGTAGAGATTCGCAAACGGCTGGGACAAAAAGGAAATGCCGAATTGAATGACCTGATGATCCGGCAAGCACGGGATCTCAAAGCGATACTGATTGACCGCTTGTATGGTTCGCATTTGGAGTTGTGGAAGAAAAAGCCCAGGACTTATCGGCGAGAAGCGCAAAGAGCCTTTGTCAGCTTTAGCAAGAAGAAGCGCAGGGACAAAAAAGATATTCGTAAAGCTACCGGACAGCAACTGCGCTACCTGCGACGTAACCTGCCTGCCGGCAGGCAGGTTTGAAGACCCTGAACAAGATGCTGGACCTGTTGGAGACGAAAAAGTATAACGTATGCTGGACCCATCGGGAATGGCGCACCTTGTGGATCATTCAGGAATTATACCGGCAGCAGGAAGAGATGTTTCGGGATCGGCGGCGACGGATTGATGATCGGATTATCAGCATCCATCAACCTCATGCCCGGCCCATCAAGCGGGGAAAAGGAGGTGGAAAAGACACGGAATTTGGCCCAAAAATAAATGTGTCGGTGACAGAAGGGATCGCCAGAGTCGATCAGATCGATTTTAATGCCTTCAATGAGGCAAACTATCTGGAGGATCAAATTGAGGGCTACAAAACGCTGCATGGCTATTATCCGGCCCTGGTACTTGCCGATCAGATCTACTGGACGCGATCAAATCGCAACTATCTGAAAGACAAGGACATTCAAATGGGAGGAGTTCCATTGGGACCATCAAAGGAACTGACCAAATATGAAAAATACAAAGCCCGAAAAAGAAATAACAAACGCTCGGAGGTAGAAGGGAAGTTCGGGCAGGCAAAATCAAAATATGGGCTGGAGGATCTGTTTAATCGTCTGCCTGTGACCATTATGGCGGAAATAAATCTGATCTTCCTGGCTCTCAACTTGATAAGGGTTAATAAGACCCTTTTTGACTTTATTTTTAATTTCTTTTTTGTCTGCAGAAGCCTGCTGGTAGGTTATTTGCACCCGGAGGGTGAAATACGAAAAGAGATAGCCTGGAGGATAGGCGAACGTATGATGCCAAATTTAGCGATCAACCCAGCTATGTGCCGGACTTTTTGAGGTCGCCCTAATTAAAAACGATCAAGTAATTAATGGAATTTGAGATACTTGAAACAGAAAGATTATTTTTAAAAAAACTCACACCAGAGTCTTTTGAATATTTGTTTCAAAACCATACTGAAGAAGAAATCATCCGTCTACTTGGACTAACAAGCCATGCTGACTTTATTAAAGAAAAGGGGAAAAGTCATGGTGGTTACAAAACCTATGATAGAACAATTTTGGCTTTTCTAATGATATCAAAAGAGTCGAATGAAACCATTGGAAGGTGCGGGTTTCATAACTGGTATTTAGAACATCATAAAGCAGAAATTGGATATGTTCTTTTTAAGGCGGAGAATAGAAGGAAGGGGTATATGAATGAAGCAATTAATGCAGTTCTTGAATACGGGTTTAAAGTCATGAATTTAAACAGAATCGAAGCATGCACGAGTCCAGACAATACTGCTTCTTTGAGCATAATTAAAAAATATGGATTTATCCAGGAGGGATATTTGAGACAGCATTTTGTGAGAGATGGGGAAACTCAAGACACAGTGATTTATTCTTTACTGAAAGAAGAATTTGAACCCAAAAAAGGAAAAAAGGCTAACACTGTATAAAAAATAATAGCCGCCTATCGGCAGGCTACGCTTGTTATGCTAAACTCAACCCGAAGTGGTTTGGGACTAGTGCGACCGCCGGCCGTCAAATCACTTTTTCTTCAGTATAAACCGTTAGTGCTCATGCTAAAAATGACAATTTTAAAATAAATAGTGAAATTAGGGGCAACTAAAAAAAATAAAGAAACATGAATGAATTACACATTGTTTTCGGAACAGGTCCACTAGGGCGGTATACTGCAGAAGCATTGCTTGAAAAGGGTTTCAATGTCCAACTTATTAATCGTAGTGGCAAGATGGAAGTGCCACCTAAAGGTGGTGAAATTGTAAAAGCTGATGCCACTAATTTTTCTGAAACAATTGCTCTAGTTCAGGGAGCCGCTGCTATTTACCAATGTGCACAACCCGCTTATCACCGCTGGCAAGAAGAATTTCCCCAGCTGCAGGATGCTATTCTCAAATTAGCTATTGAAAGCAAATCAAAATTTATTGTAGCAGAAAATTTGTATATGTATGGTAATACCAATGGCCAACCGATGGTTGAAACCACACCACATAATCCTTGTTCTAAAAAAGGAAAAGTTCGGGATGAAATGACAAAAGCTTTGTTTGAAGCTCATAAAAATGGCAAAGTGCGGGCGACATCGGTAAGAGGTAGTGATTTCTTTGGGCCATGGGAACCAATTAATGGAGAAATGATTTTTAAAACCGCACTAAAAAGAAAAACTATCAACATGCTCGGCAATCTTAATCAACCTCATAGTTTTACTTATGTAAAAGATTTTGGCAAAGCATTGGCTATCGCTGGTACAGATGATAGAGCTTTGGGAAAAGTTTGGCATGTTCCCTCTGGGGAAGCTTTTACCCAGAAGCAACTTCTTGATATGCTTTCCAAACAACTTGGTTATGAGTTAAAAGCAAGAGCAACAGGTAAATTTATGCTAAATCTAATAGGACTTTTCAATCCAAGTGTTAAGGAAGTCGTTGAGATGCTTTATGAATTTGAAGCTCCATTTGTGATTGATGGTTCTGCAATGGAAAAAACATTTGGGTTGACAGCAACTCCTTTTGAACAAAGAATTTCAGAAACACTTGATTGGGCAAAGACCCAACTCTAATGAATTTAAATTAATAAGATGATAATAAATAAAAGCACGAAACGCTAACACGCGGTATAGTTATACTCAAGGAAAATTGGTTTGCGCAACAGGGAAGCGCTTCGAAATCGGCAACGGGTATTAAGCTATTAGCGGAAGAGCAATACCTTGTAAATATTTCTGATTTCTTAACCGGACATTGCTGGGAAATAACATGAATTGACAAATGACAACTGATATTATAAGAACAGAAAATATATCAAAGCATTTCGGTGATGTTCAAGCTGTTTCGGAGCTGTCGCTAAATGTGAGAAAAGGCGAGATTTATGGTTTTTTAGGGCTGAATGGAGCAGGGAAGACAACAACGATTCGAATGCTTCTTGGAATGATACGTCCAACCTCAGGAACGGCTTTTATTAATGGGAAAATAGTTTCTGCTGATAATACTGAATTATGGGGAAAGGTTGGCTCGTTGGTCGAAACCCCATATGCTTATCCGGAACTAACCGTTCGAGAAAATCTCGAAATTTTTCGGCGGTTACGTTTTATTTCCGATAAAAAAGTGATTGATAATGTTGTTGATAAGCTTAAGTTAAATTCATACGCAAATAGAAAAGCCAAAAATTTATCTCTTGGCAATAACCAACGACTTGGTTTAGCAAAGGCCTTAATGCATAATCCAGAGATTTTACTGTTAGATGAACCTGCTAATGGACTTGACCCGGCAGGCATTTATGAAATAAGGGAGATGTTGAGCGACCTAGCCACAAATCATGGAGTAACTATCTTTATTTCCAGTCATATCCTTGCAGAAATATCTCGTTTTTCAACACGTATAGGAATCATTCATGAAGGTAAATTAGTGAAAGAATTAGATACGAGCCAATTAGAGGAAATTTCCTCCAAACGCCTTTTGATCAATGCCGGAAATATCCAGTTGGCGTATTCAGTACTAGTTGAAAACGGGTTCAATGTAGAGAAAACAAAAGATAATCATATTAGTCTAAAGGATGAATCGGCAATTTTAAAACCTGATGTGATTGCCACTTTAATGGGAAATGCAGGCTGCCCCCCCACGTTACTAAAAGTGGAGGAGGAAGATTTGGAATCTTATTTTTTCAGGATTATCGGAATGAAAGGAGGTATACAATGAAAAGCCTGATAGCCGCACTTTGGGTTGAAATCCTGAAAATCCGGAAGTCAAATATGTGGTGGGCAACTATACTGTTTTTCATGTTTGTTTCTTCGATGATGGGGTTGCTGATGTTTGTTCAAATACACCCGGAAATCTCTAGCAAACTCGGAATGATTGGAAATAAAGCATCCATGCTCAGGTTTGGCGAACCAAACTGGCAAAACTATGGCACATTGCTCATTCAAGGCATTGCCGGCGTTGGACTTGTTGGGATTGGTTTTATTACAAGTTGGATCTTTGGTCGTGAATTTTCAGATCATACAATCAAAGATATTCTTGCACTGCCTGTTTCCCGGTCGCATATTGTTTTATCTAAATTTATCGTGATCATAATTTGGGCCCTTATCCTATCTTTCGTTTATTTCGGTAGTGGGTTAATCATAGGTCTGTTAATTGATATTCCTGGTTGGAATACCGAAATTGTTTTGAAGTGTGCAAATACCTATTTGATTACATCTGTTCTTATGATCTTTCTTTCTACACCGGTGGCATTTATTGCTAGTTACAGTCGTGGATATATGCTTCCTATGGGTTTTGTCATACTTACACTGATCGTGGCTAATTTTACAGGTTTAGTAGGATTAGGTCCTTATTTCCCCTGGGCTATTCCTGGTTTGTTCGGTACTCCAACAGAAATAGAGAGTATGCAATTAAATAATGCCAGTTATATTATTCTTGTATTTACAAGTCTATTGGGATTGTTTGGAACCTTGGCATTGTGGCGCTTTTCTGACCAGATGTAGAAAATAAATGATTATCGGTTACCCACATGCTATACTGAAGAAACCCACTTCGGGTTGAACATAATTGCAGTTGAATCCAATGAAAATTGAAATAGCAGCATATAATCCCGAATGGGCAAATCAGTTCAGGTTTATAAAAGGGGAGCTGAACATTATTCTTGGGAAATTAGCCCCGAGGATTGAGCACATTGGAAGTACGTCAGTTCCAAATTTAGCAGCCAAGCCTGTCATTGATATAGCGGTCGGGATCAATAGCTCTAATGATTTAGATGAAACGATTGAACCGATGATTCGCAATCATTACCTATACTTTGAAGTGTATAATGCAGCTATGCCACTTAGGCGGCTTTTTGTTGGGTTAAAAGATAAAAAGGAGTATACGAGATTTAAAAGCATCTATACAAAAAATGATATTATTCCGCATGAGGAAATTAATTCCCACCGGTTGGTTCATGTGCATGTTTGGAAATTTGGAACTCCAGAGTGGATACGGCACATTGCTTTCAGAGACTATTTAATAGCACATCCGGAAATAAAAAGCCAATATGAAGCACTTAAAAAACAATTGAGTTTAAAAGACTGGAAAGACACGATGGAATATAACGCTGGGAAAAATAGTTTCATAAAGGAGCAAGAAGCAAAGGCAATTTTGTGGTATGCTGGGAAATAATTTTCAGGGCAACCGCACAATGCCCCAGGAATGCGTATTTTGAAGAGGGTTTACTTCTTTAACCGCTCAAAATAACCATCATGTCCCCCAAAATCATTCTCCTCCTATTTGTGGGATACAGGTGTATTGGGTTCGTATCGGATCAATCACCCACGTCTTTTATACATTCCAGGCGCACTCAATTCAACTACGGATGATACGAAGAGGTGGTCGAAAGGCAACGTAATAATTGCCCTATTAGTTGGCATGTTTTTCGTTTCGGTCATTGTCTATTACAGCCATCACAAAAGAAGTAAAAACAGAGGATGAACTATAAAGCAATTATTGAAGACGTATATAACACCGTGAGGAACGAGGAGGACGCGGGAAAATTGGCTTCCTATATACCCGAGTTGGCCAAAGTAGATCCGGAAAAATTTGGGGTCCATTTTTCTGCCATAGACCGGTTTGAATTCGGGATCGGGGACTATCGGGATAAATTTTCTATTCAAAGCATAACCAAAGTTCTCACACTTTGTCTGGCATATAAGATCCTTGGAGAAAAAATCTGGGAAAGGCTTGGCGTCGAACCCTCCGGCACGCCGTTCAATTCGCTTATTCAGTTGGAAGCTGATAAAGGGGTGCCGAGGAATCCGTTTATCAACGCAGGGGCGCTGGTTATTTGCGATATTCTTCTCAGTCATTTAGACAACCCCAAAGCCGATTTTCTGGAATTTATCAGAAATGTTTCCGGAAACCCGGGGTTGAATTATTCCCCCAAAATTGCAGATTCTGAAAAATCGGTGGGGTACCGGAATATGGCCCTGTGCTATTTCATCAAGTCATTTGGCAATATAAAAAACGACCCGCTAGAGGTGCTGGACTTTTATTTTTGCTCGTGTTCCCTGGAGATGGATTGCAGCGAACTTTCCAGAACTTTTCTGTTTTTGGCAAATGGAGGGCGTAAGTTGTTCGACCCTACGCCTATATTAACTAAGAGTCAGACGAAAAGAGTAAATGCCCTCATGCAAACCTGCGGTTTTTACGATGAGTCCGGAGAGTTTTCTTTTAAAGTTGGGCTCCCTGGGAAGAGCGGTGTCGGTGGCGGGATCATTGCCATTCACCCCAGCCAATACAGCATCGGGGTATGGAGTCCGAAGCTGAACGAAAAGGGAAATTCGTTCAAGGGAATGAAGTTCCTGGAGTATTTTACCACGAACACGCAGTTGTCTATTTTCTGAATAGGGAGCAGACTGTGCCCTGAATGTGTTATACTTGTATAAGGCATTTAGGTGTCCAAGTGTCTTCGTTACGGCTAAAAATCACCTGGATGGGAGGTTGAACGGGAGTTTCACCTTGAGTGATTAATTACATACACGAATCGATCGCGTCCGGATTAACAATGATGACTTTTTTAAATCATTGTATTTCAATGACTTGATTGAATTTTTTAAATGATCGATTTGAAATGAACCAGATGTTTTGAAATCTGGGAACGCCTTATTCTAAATCAAAATTACTGGAAGTATGAGCCATTTAAAAAAGACAGTCTTACCGATCTTGTTAGCGACTATTTGGATAAGTATCTCTGAATTTGTCCGAAATGAACTCCTGCTCAAATCTTATTGGACCGCACACTATGAAAAGCTCGGGCTGGTCTTCCCCTCCGAACCGGTCAATGGCGCCATTTGGGGATTGTGGTCGCTCTTGTTTGCCATTGCCATCTTCATCCTTTCAAAAAAATTTTCTTTGATCCAAACCACATTGCTTTCCTGGTACGTCGGGTTTGTATTGATGTGGGTAGTAATTGCGAATATGGGCGTATTGCCGGGTGGACTTCTATTGGCTGCGGTTCCTTTAAGTTTATTGGAGGCATTTCTCGCTTCCTATATCGTAATGGTAGTGACTGGCGTTAAAAAAAGCTCCGTCGAACCTGAAAAATAAAAAATCATGAATAAAATTACATCAGTTATCTTTCTTTTTACCCTTTCAATAGGGTATTCACAATCCTTACCCATAGATTTTGAAACCACAATAACCACTTCCGACTTTGAAGATTTTGATGGAGGGACGGCGACAGTAATAGCCAACCCACAAGCCAGTGGAATAAATACAAGTTCTACCGTGGCAAAAATAGTCAGGAATGGAGGAGCGGTTTGGGCAGGAAGCAAACTTAAATTAGCCAGCAACCTGGATTTTACGACGATGAACACGATTTCAATGAAAGTTTTTACAACTGCTCCTGTTGGAACAGTCGTTAAGTTTAAACTGGAAGGCACAGGCGCCACGGAAAGAGATGTCCAAACTACGGTTGCGAATGAGTGGGAAACATTGAAGTGGGATTTTACCGGCGAGCCTGCCAATTTTGATTACCTCGTATTTATGTTTGACTATGGTAATGTAGGAGACGGTTCCGCGGCCTCTACTTTTCTTTTCGATGATATTGAGCAATTATTCGGAGGGACTCAAATTGATTTGCCGGTAGATTTCGAAGGATCAACTGTAAATTATACCATGTCTGATTTTGGGGGTAACATATCCACATTAATGACTGATCCAACGAATGCCGGGAATATGGTCATGCAAGTTGTCAAACCAAATACAGCTGCCACATGGGCTGGAACTACCATTGGTACGCCCGCCGGCTTTGCCACAAATATACCTTTGACATTATCTGATTCGAAGATGACGGTACGGGTATGGTCTCCGGACGCGGGTACGCCAATACGCCTGAAAGTGGAAGATTCAAATGATCCCACCCACACCTGTGAAACAGAAACCAATACTACCGTCTCAGGTAATTGGGAGACATTAGAATTCGACTTCCTTAACCAGGCGCCTGGGACCGAGTTGTTAAGCGTGGGCTTGGCCATGGGGTGGACCTATAACATGGCGTCTATCTTTTTCAATTTTGGTACAGACGGAGCTACGGCTGGAGAAAAAACGTATTACTTTGATGATGTAAAGTTTGGGGAGCCGGAACTAGGGGTTAGCGATTATAAAATGGAAGGGTTAACGGCATTTCCAAACCCAGCTGGCAACCAATGGACAGTAACTTCAAATAATCAAGCTATCACGTTGGTAGAGGTGTTTGACTTGCAGGGTAACATAATCCTCGTTTTAAAACCAAATGCACCTGTTGCAATTATAGATGCATCGAATTTTGCCGATGGGATCTACGTGTCAAAAATTTCAACAAATTCAGGTATAAGTGCTGTCAGGCTCGTTAAAAAAACGATAAATTGAATCGAAAGCGAGTACAATTATCATAGAAATAAAGTGGTTTGCCAGACGAAGGCTGGCAAACCACTTTTTCTTGAGTTTAATAAAAAGAAAGGACTTTGTTGCATGAATAATTTTTAAGAGAGGCCAAAATAGCCCCAAATTAAAGGACGTCCTCCTGAATATTACACAAAGTATACGGTAACACTTTTGGGAAGCTTACATATGAATAATGCCATCATCATAGGAGCTACATCCGGGATTGGACGGGAACTCGCCCTAATCCTGGCCGGCAATGGCTACCGGGTAGGGATCACGGGAAGGCGAGCGGAAAAGTTGAAAGAACTGAAGGAGTGCAACCCGGAAAAATTTGTCATCAGCGCTTTTGACTGTACCCGGGAACGCAATTCGGAAAAATTGGCTGAATTGACCAAAGCCTTGGGCGGCCTGGACCTTTTAGTTTTGAGTGCTGGGACCGGCGATATCAACGAATCGCTCGATTTCGACATTGAAAACAACACCAACCAGCTAAACGTCGTCGCCTTTACCGAGATCGTGGATTGGGCTTTTCGTTATTTTGAAAAACAACGGAAAGGCCATCTGGTCGGTATCAGTTCAATCGCCGGGATCAGAGGGAATAGAATCGCCCCAGCCTACAATGCTTCAAAAGCCTATCAGCTCAACTATTTGGAGGGCTTGCGGTATAAAGCCGCTAAAACCGGGAAGCCAATTTTCGTCACAGATATCAGGCCGGGATTTGTAGATACCGATATGGCAAAAGGCGAAGGAAAATTCTGGGTTGCTTCGAAGGAAAAAGCGGCCCTCCAGATCTTTGGCTCGATAAAGAAGCGAAAAGATGTGGGCTATGTGACCCGGCGCTGGCGGTTGGTCGCCATGGTGTTAAAATGGTTGCCGGGTTGGATCTATAAGAAAATGTAAAAAGCTTTTCATCCCCCAAGGTGTTTATTAGGGTAACCTTTAACCAAATGAACCGGAAAAAATTTCTAAGATTGTTGGCCGTTTTACCCGTAGCCGGACTAGCCATGAAACTGAGCAGCCTGAGAAAAATAGCCGGATCCCTGGATAGCACAGAGCGAATGCCCGTGCTGTTTCTGGGACACGGTAGCCCGATGAACGCTATTGAGGAAAATGAGTTCGTAGCGGGATTTCGGAAAACCGCAATGGATCTACCCGTTCCCAGTGCCATCCTGTGTGTGTCGGCGCATTGGGAGACAAGAGGAACTTTGGTAACAGCCATGGAAACCCCGAGGACTATACACGACTTCGGCGGGTTTCCGAAGGCGTTGTACGACGTGCAATACCCCGCCCCAGGCAGCCCGGAACTCGCACGCGAAGTGCAGGGATCCGTGACCAAAGCCCAGGTGGGGCTCGACGAAAAATGGGGCCTTGACCATGGCGCCTGGTCGGTCATTAAACACCTGTACCCAAACGCCGACGTTCCTGTTATCCAAATGAGCCTTGACCACTATCAGTCTCCGCAATATCACTACGAGTTGGCAAAGGAACTCACTTACCTCCGCAGCAAAGGCGTGCTGATCATCGGTAGCGGAAATATGGTTCACAACCTCCGCATGGTGGCCTGGGACCGGCTGAACGAAACCGGATTTGGATACGATTGGGCGATCGAAGCCAGCGAGAAGATGAAAGATTACATCCGTTCGGGCGACCATCAGCAGTTAGTCAATTTCCAATCGCAAGGCAGGGCTTTTGAGCTGGCTGTTCCGACACCAGAACATTACCTGCCATTGCTCTATGCCCTGGCGCTGCAGGAAAAAGATGAACCGGTCGACCTGTTCAATGATCAGGCCGTGGCGGGCTCGTTGACGATGACTTCGGTGAAAATTGGTTGAAAAGAGGGGGTTTTCACTATCTTAGCCTACCAATTTTTCCGATTCAACCAAACTTCCTCCATATGTTCTACCACCGAACACCGTTCCATTCCTTCGCTATTCTGGGGCTGATAGCCTTGGCGGTCTATGGCCTTTCCTGTACCACAGAAGCGTCGGCCAATGAAGACCCGAGTGTAAAAAAGGCATCCCTCAATCCGAACGGAGACAGCGAGCTCGCGCTCTTGATGCGCGCCATGTACGACGATGCAGCACAAATGAAGGCCGCCATCGAGCGCGGTGAGCAGCCGGCTCCATCCATCGACCATGAAAAGATGCTGACAGCTCATGCCACGGAACCGGAAAAGGCGGCATCGGAAACCTATCAAACCTGGGCCCAAACATATCTGCAGATGGTTAAGGCCCTGGAAACCGGAGAATCGGAACATGCACCCGAGCTTTTCCAGAACGTGGTAAACACCTGCATGGGCTGCCACTCAGATCTTTGCCCGGGGCCCAAAATGAGGATACAGCATTTGTATTGAGATTTCTTTTTTGAAAAAACCTGAAGTGGTTTGGGATAAGTGATTTATCAGCCGAAGGCTGGCAAACCATGATCGGTCAATAAACACATCAAATGGAAAAACCAAAAACCTATTGCGAATACGTTGGGCAGTTAGACCCGGCCAATGTACACCGCATATACCATGACCAGGCTTATGGCTTCCCCATCGATTCAGACGATGAATTGTTCGGCCGCCTAATCCTGGAGATCAATCAGGCGGGTTTGTCGTGGACGACGATCCTTAACAAGCAGGAAAACTTCCGGAAGGCCTACGCCAATTTTGAGATCGCCCGAATAGCCCGGTTTTCGGAAAAAGACCGGGAGCGATTGCTAGCCGATGTGGGGATAATCCGGAACCGGCTCAAGGTGGATGCAGCCATCTACAACGCACAGCGGGTTCAGGAACTTCAGGCACAATGTGGTTCCTTCAAAAACTGGCTGGACCAGCACCACCCCAAAACAAAGGAGGAGTGGGTGAAGATATTCAAGAAAACTTTCCATTTTACAGGCGGCGAGATCACCAACGAATTTTTGGTCAGTACGGGCTATCTGAAAGGGGCGCATGAGCCGGGATGTCCGGTATATCAAAAAGTGATCCGGCAAAACCCGAAATGGCAGGAATGAGGTATCGCTTTCATTAAACGCAGGTTCTAAATAACTAAAAATGAAAATTAAACGCTATTTTATCTGGACGATTTTAACCACATCCCTTCTTCTTGCCTGTACCCCGACCGGAAAAGAACAAACCACAAAAGGCAAAGATCCTGTCGAATTGACTAGCGACGAAAACCCGGCAGAAAAAACAGTGCCACAGGAACAAAGAAATGAGGAGGTGATTTCGAAATATTTCATTTGTTACACGAGCGATTCCAATCCAAATTTAGCTATCTCTATTGGGTTTGATGCCGATGAAAAAGCGATAAAAGTAAGATATAAGGGACAGGAAGAATCGATGGATTTGTCCTTTTTCAAAGAAGATTTTCAGGAGGGAGGGGCCCATCCCAACATAGAGACCTACTACACGGAGTTGTATAAGGGCGAAAAAAACGGGGTGTATAAACTTACGCATTCCGGGATATGGGATTATGCAGAATACACCCGAAAAGACGGGAAGAAGTTCAATTTCACGATCGACCATGAATTGTCCATCGAAAACGATGGGTATCGGACAACGCCTTGCTTTTAAGGTGGAATCAGGATCATCAGAAGGTTTGAACAACCCAGTTGAGATAAGCATGAACGAAAAAAACAATCCGGGCAACGAACAACCCAATAACCCTTTACACGGGGTGAAACTGGCAGATATACTGGAACGGTTGGTAGCTGACTATGGATGGGAAGAACTCGGAATGAGAATCCACATCCGATGCTTCATCAATGATCCGTCTATTCAATCGAGCCTGAAATTTTTGAGAAAAACACCCTGGGCAAGAGAAAAAGTGGAACAACTTTACCTGGAGTTGATTCAAAGAACGCGAGAATAGCCACAACCGGGGCAGGTGAAAACGCTCCGTTTAAACCTTTGGCAAAATGCCGTGTTTATGCTATTCCTGACTGAGTTTTTACCCGAAATGCGAACCTATGCAACCAATCTACGAGCTAATCGACAACACAGAAGCCAAACAGTATGAATTCCATGTAGGTGAATCTGTGGCCAGGATCGAGTATATCAAAGTCCAGAATAAGATCTATCTTACCCATACGGAGGTACCGGCTGCTCTGGAGGGAAAGGGGATTGCCGGAGCGCTGGTAAAAGCCGTTTTGGAAGAAATTGACAGGCAAGACCTGACCTTGATCCCCTTATGTCCTTTTGTAGCGGGATACCTGAGCCGCCATCCCGAATGGAAGCGATTAGTCTTGAAAGGCATAAATATTGAATAAGCCATCGCGTTCATAAGCCTTACCTAAATACATGATCATGGAAGAAAGAGAAATTGTAAAGGAGTATACGAATGGGGAAGTGACTATTGTCTGGAAGCCGGGCAAATGCATTCACTCCGGCGTGTGTGTAAAGACACTGCCTGAGGTGTACAACCCCAAGGGAAAACCCTGGCTGAAAATCGAGAATGCGACCACTGATGAATTAAAATCGCAGGTGTCCAAATGCCCTTCCGGGGCCTTGAGTTTTTATATGAATGGAGAAGAAATAAAAGGAAATAAATAGCGGGGCGATCACTTGTCTTTTGCTGATAATTAAGCTCCCTGACCTAATTAATTTATAAACACTGCGGCCGCCGGCCGCAGTGTTTATAAATTAATTAGGTCAAAGGGCTTAACCCGAAAAACAACTACGACATGCAAGCAGGGAAGCGGTACACTTTTTTCCAAACGGTCAATTGGTCCAGGAAGTACATTTTGATATTTATCGTCCTGGACTCCATTCCGGTGCTGCTTTATCATACGTTTCAACTGGAGTGGATGCATATTCCCTGGCAGCCCCTTTCCTTAATTGGTATTGCCGTAGCTTTTTATCTTGGGTTTAAGAATAACTCTTCGTACGACCGGCTCTGGGAAGCCCGGAAGATTTGGGGAGGGATCGTCAATGCGTCTCGCTCCTTCACTGTGATGGCAAGAGACTTTATCAACAATGAGGAAGCGAAGGAAAAAGTAAGTGAGGGGGAGTTGGTGCAATTGAAAAAAGAGGTGGTGCATCGCCACATAGCCTGGTTGTATGCCCTTACCTTTGAATTGCGAAAGGTAAAAGATTGGGAGCACAATGCTGCTCAGGACGTCCAATTCAGAAAGATGCTAGGCGTGGAATACAGCGAAGCGAAATTCCAGGAGCTGAAAGCCTATTTGTCGGATGCGGAATACCAATACATTATGAGCAAGGGCAACCGGTCCTCTCATATTTTGAGTGTACAGTCCAGGCGATTAATGGAGCTTCGGCAGGCGGGCACGTTGGAACATTTCCGGCATCTGGAGATGCAGCAACTGATCACGGAATTTTTTGCCTTGCAGGGTAAATCCGAACGCATCAAGAACTTCCCCTTCCCCCGGCAATATTCCACGGTCAATTACTTTTTTGTGGTTATGTTTATCATCCTGTTGCCATTTGGTATGTTGGATGTCTTCACCGGCCTGGACCAGGACTACTGGATCTGGTTTTCCATCCCATTCTCGGTGATCGGATCGTGGGTGTTCTGGATGATGGAAATGATCGGCGATTATAGTGAGAACCCATTTGAAGGCTCCTATAATGATGTGCCCATCTCCTCCATGGCCAGGGGAATTGAGATTGATATTCGCCAGATGCTCGATGAAAAAGATATTCCGGAACCCATGCAGCCGGTAGGTGATTTGAAAATAATAATGTAAGGATTATGGACACTACACAAGTTTTTGCGAACAACCAGAAATGGATTGCAGAGAAACTGGCGATCGACGAAACGTACTTTAGTGATCTATCGAAGGGGCAATCACCTGAATTTCTATACATCGGGTGTTCGGACAGCCGGGTGACCGCAGAAGAAATGATGGGAGCCAAGCCGGGGGAGTTTTTCGTGCACCGGAACATTGCCAACATGGTGCCCAATAACGATTTAAGCGCCATGTCGGTGATCCACTATGCCGTCAGCCATTTGAAAGTAAACCACATTGTGGTCTGCGGGCACTATTACTGTGGAGGCGTTAAAGCAGCCATGCAATCCGCTGATCTGGGCATCCTCAATCCTTGGTTGCGCAATATCCGTGACGTCTATCGCATCCACCGACATGAACTCGATAAAATCGAGGAGGAGGAATCGAGATATAAGCGCCTCGTCGAATTAAATGTGCAGGAACAGTGCCTCAATGTCATTAAAACTGCAGATGTGCAAAAAGCGTACATTGAGCGAAATCTCCAGGTGCATGGCTGGGTATTTGACGTACATTCGGGGAAGTTAATTGACCTGAAAATTGATTTTCCCAAGTTGCTGGGCCAGATTATGGAAATATACCGGTTGCAGTAGAAAGGGTAACAAACCTGCGTTAAAGTATTACCTATGAGAATTTTACTCACAGGAGTAACCGGATACATTGGAAAACGGCTACTACCAGTGTTATTGGAGGAAGGGCACGAGGTAATTTGTGCGGTGCGGGATAAAAACCGCTTTGACGTCTCTAACTTTCCCCACGAGCAGGTAAGGATTATCGAACTAGACTTCCTGGAAAGGCAATCCTTGGAAAGCATCCCTGAAGATATCGATGCCGCCTATTATTTGATCCATTCCATGTCGGGATCCATCGATGACTTTGAGACATTGGAGGAACTCTCAGCCCGTAATTTTAAAGACAGGCTGGGACATACCCGGGTTAAGCAGGTAATCTATTTGAGTGGAATAGCGAATGACACCCAATTGTCGAAGCACCTGAGCTCGAGGAAGAACGTGGAAAACATCCTCGGTTCAGAATCGTACCACCTTACCACGCTGCGTGCCGGCATCATTGTGGGCTCCGGAAGCGCTTCTTTTGAAATAATTCGCGATCTGGTGGAAAAATTACCCATCATGATCGCGCCAAGGTGGCTGGAAACCAGGTCGCAGCCCATCGCTATCCGGAATGTATTGGAATACCTGAAAGGCGTATTGCTGAACGAGCAAACCTTTGATCAGAGCTTCGATATCGGCGGCCCGGAAATCCTGACCTACAAAGAGTTGTTATTGAATTTTGCGAAGGTTCGCAAGCTGAGGCGGATTGTACTTACCATTCCCATCATGACTCCCAAGCTATCGTCCTACTGGCTTTATTTCGTGACCTCCACCTCTTATAAGCTGGCGGTGAACCTCGTCAATAGCATGAAGGTAGAAGTGGTTTGTCAGGAAAATGATCTGCACGACCAACTGCATATAGAACGAATCCCTTACGAGGAGGCCGTTCAGATGGCTTTTGACAAAATTGTCCATCAAGAAGTTTTATCAAGTTGGACCGATGCCCAATCGAGTGGCGCCCTGGCAAAGGGCATTTCCAGCCTGGTAGAGGTTCCTTCTTTTGGTTGCTTCAAGGATATGCGCACGAAAGTCTTGACGGATGAAAGCCGGGCATTGGAGCGTGTGTGGGCTATAGGGGGACAAACCGGCTGGTACTATGCCAATTGGCTTTGGGTGATCCGGGGATTCCTGGACAAATTGGTCGGTGGTGTTGGCCTGCGCAGGGGCAGAAAGAGCCCTGCCCAAATTTCGGCTGGAGATTCTCTCGACTTCTGGAGAGTACTTTATGCCGACAAAACGGATAAAAGATTGCTGCTCTATGCGGAGATGAAACTCCCGGGGGAGGCCTGGCTCGAGTTCCACATCAAAGACAAGACGCTTTATCAAACCGCTACTTTCCGACCATTGGGATTATGGGGCAGGATTTATTGGTACAGTGTGTTGCCCTTTCACGCCTTCATTTTTGAGGGCATGATAAAAAAGATCGTGGAAGAATAGGCGCAGACAAACTTTTCTTGGCGTAAGGCCTTATTCTTTGGGTAAACAACGTGATATGATAGAAGATGTAAAGGCTATCTCCAGATTTTGGAAGTTATTGAGCCTATATAGGAAGGAAATATACCAGATCTATCTGTATGCGGTATTGAATGGGTTGGTGAATCTCTCTCTTCCTCTCGGTATACAAGCCATTATTAATTTGATCCAGGGCACGGAGATCTCCACTTCCTGGATGGTGTTGGTCGGTTTCGTCCTCGTTGGGATTGCGATCACCGGTGTGTTTCAGGTGCTGCAACTGCGCATTGTGGAAGATATTCAGCAAAACGTATTTGCACGCTCTTCCTTTGAATTTGCCTATCGGATACCCAAGATCAAACTTTCCGAGCTGGAGCATATCCATGCTCCGGAGCTGGTCAACCGGTTTTTTGATACGCTGACCATTCAAAAAGGACTGCCCAAGATCCTGATCGATTTCTCCCTGGCTTCTTTCCAGGTGATTTTTGGCCTCATCCTGTTGGCCCTGTATAGTCCTTATTTTATCATCCTGGGACTCTTCCTCTTCTTTCTTTTATGGGTGATTTTTAAATTGACAGGCCCTAAGGGGTTGCAAACCAGTCTGAAAGAGAGTAAATACAAATACAAGCTGGCCCACTGGCTGGAGGAAGTAGCCAGAACCAATAAAAGCTTCAAAGTTGGCTCCAGCAATGATTTTCATTTGCAAAAGACCGACGAGATAGCCTCCAATTACCTTCAGGCAAGAGAAAAGCACTTTCGGGTTTTGTTGCAACAATTCCAATTTTTTATTGGATTCAAAATCATCGTGGCAGCCGGATTGCTGATCCTGGGCAGCGTCCTGGTTTTTCAGCAACAGATGAACCTGGGGCAGTTCGTCGCTTCCGAGATTATCATTATCCTGATCATCAACTCCATTGAAAAACTGATCCAGATAATGGACACCATCTACGATGTGCTCACCGCCCTGGAAAAGATCGGGTATGTGACGGATCTGTCGCTGGACGAGCATCAGGAAGCGCCGCTTCCTCAAACGGGGGAAGGCATTTCTGTAGAAGTCGTAAACCTGGAATTTAGCTTTCCGGAGATGAAGAAAAAGCTCATCAAAGAGCTGTCTTTTCAAATCCCTGCTTCTTCCAAGACCGTGATTGCAGGAGATAGTGGAAGTGGTAAATCTACCCTGCTCCATCTCATTGCCGGCTTTTATGATCTGGATGAAGGAGAGATTTTGTTGAATGAAATACCGGTCAATCACTCCAATAAAGAGAAGCTTTATTCGAAGGTGGGTTTTTATTTCCCAGACAACCAGCTTTTTGAAGGTACAATGATGGAAAATATCACAGTGGGCAGGGATATTCCGGAAAAGGAGGTTCTGGATATCGTCCATATTCTGGGGCTGAAGCAATTTGTGGCAACCCAACCCAAAGGGCTTTACACAGGGATTGATCCCGAAGGGAAACGCTTGTCTCGAAGTATCATCCAGAAGATCCTGATTGCCCGGGCCATCGTGCATCAACCAGACTTGCTGCTCATGGAAGATCCGATGCAATTTGTGGAAGAAAGTGAGAAAAACAGCATCATTGATCATATCATGCACCCCGATCGGGGCTGGACCGTCATTGTAGTAGCAGATTATCCTTATTGGGAGGAGAAAAGCACGAAGGTTATCACCTTGAATAAAAATTAGGAATAAACCCTTTACCTCATGCTAAATATTTCGAAAAACAGCATCACGGATTTCATCAACCCTCAGGGGTTCAACTCATTTAAGTGGTTGGAAAAGGGAAAAGTAAGAAAACTACCCTTGTATATTTCGCTGGGCATCGTAGTGATTGCAGGCATCTCCATGTTCCTGCCCTGGACGCAAAACATACAAGCGAAGGGATACGTGACGACCCTGAAACCCGATCAGAAGCCACAAGCTATCCAATCTGTGCTCTCTGGCCGTTTGGAAGAATGGTTCGTCCGGGAAGGCGATTTCGTGCAAGCAGGCGATACCATCGTACATATTTCCGAAGTGAAAAGCGAATATTTCGACCCGGAGTTGGTAGACCGGACGATGGAACAGGTCAGTGCGAAGTCGCAGAGTATCAGTTCTTATGACGATAAGGTCAAGTCGCTCGAAACCCAATACCAGGCCTTGTTGCAAGCCCGCGATTTCAAATTGGAACAAACTCTGAACAAGATCGAGCAAACCCGCTTTAAAATAGCGAGCGACAGCATCGATCTCCTCGCCTATCAAACCAACTATCTCATTGCAGAAAACCAATACCGGCGAAATCTGGAACTATACGACAAGGGACTAAAATCACTGACCGAACTGGAAGAGAAAAAGCTAAAACTGCAGGAAACACAAGCCAAGGTCAATGTGCAGGAGAACAAGTTGCGCACCCAAAAGAACGAACTGCTGAACTTTCAGATCGAGCTTTCCACCGTTGCAAGCGAGTATGCCGACAAAATGGCCAAGTCGCAATCGGACAAATTCTCGGCGCTTTCCAATAAACTGGATGCCGCAGCCAATACTTCCAAGCTGCAAAATCAGCTGAGTAACTACAACCAGCGGCAAAAGCTCTACTACATTACTGCCCCTCAATCGGGCTACATCACCAAAACCATAAAAAAAGGGATTGGTGAAATTATCAAAGAGGGGACGGACATCGTAACGATTATGCCCGAAGTATACGACCTGGCGGTGGAAATTTACGTCAAACCCCGCGATTTGCCGCTGTTAAGCATTGGTAACCGGGTTCGCTTTCAGTTTGATGGCTGGCCCGCCATCGTATTTAGCGGCTGGCCAAACAATTCGGTTGGAACTTTCTCCGGGGAAGTTTTTGCCATTGACCAATTTATCAGTGAAAATGGTAAATACCGCCTCGTTATTGCCCCGGATCCAAATGAAAAAGCCTGGCCCGAATTACTCCGGGTAGGTTCAGGCGCCAGCGCATTTATTCTGCTAACCGATGTACCGCTCTGGTATGAGTTGTGGCGGCAGCTCAACGGCTTTCCCCCCAATTTTTATGATAAAAGTAATGGCGATTATCAAAGTGTAAAACGCAAAGCGCCATTGAAATCGATTAAATAGAAAGAAGCTCAATCGACTGGATTGGCCTTGGAATAATAAGCTGGATAAATAAGAAAATTTGCAATGAAAAAGGCTGGCCGGAAACTATATATAGCCGCAAGTATGTGGATTCTCACTGTCTGCGCGGGCATGGCGCAAGGCGATTCGACCATACTCACTTACCGGGAATTCATTGGGTTTGTATGGCAGCAGCATCCGCTTGCCCGGCAGGCGGAACTGCAAATGGATTTTGCAGATGCGGCCCTGTTGTCAGCTCGGGGAGCGTTTGATCCGGTGCTTTCTTCCGGCTGGAATGAAAAATATTTTGATGACAAGCATTACTACCGAATTTTCGATGCCGGGTTCCGGATACCCACCTGGTACGGGCTCTCCGTTACCGGTGGCTATGAAAACACAGATGGCACATATTTAAACCCGGAAAATAAAACAGACCAAAACGGGCTCTGGACCCTGGGCGTGGAGGCAAATCTGCTTCAGGGGTTGCTTATAGACGAACGGAGAGCAGCGCTGCAGCAGGCAAAAGTATACCAGCAGGCAGCAGAGAATGAGCGAAAGATCATGTTGAACGAGTTGCTGTTTGCCGCCTCCCAGGCATTCCTCAATTGGCAGGCTGTTTACAATACCCAGGGCATTATCCGAGAGAGTATCCAGCTGGCGGAGGAATACCTGGAAGCTACCAAGCAATTACATATCAATGGCGCAAAACCGGCTATTGATACCCTGGAGGCCTTTCTGATCGTGCAAGACCGCCTTTCGCGCCTGCAGACCAATCAGGTGGAATTCGTAAAAGCGAAGCAGCAAATTGAAAACTTCCTGTGGTTCGATCAAATACCTTTGGAGCTTCAGGAGACTACCCAGCCTGCCGGTATCGTTGAAAATGATTTTGAGGCCCAGGTGCCTCCTTCTCTGGATCAACTGATATTGAATCACCCTGAAATTTTGGAAAAGGAGTACAAAAAGACGCAATACGAAATTGACCAACGGTTAAAAAGAGATAAACTCAAGCCCAAACTCAAGCTCAAATACAACTCCCTGCTCGCTACTCCGGACGACGGGATCGCTCCAAATTTTTACCTGTCCAATTATAAGTGGGGATTTAATTTTTCCATGCCAATACTGCTTCGGAGCGAAAGGGCGGCCATTGAAAATACCGGACTTAAAATCAGGGAAGTCGAATTTAGTATATTGGATAAACAGAACAGCCTGAAAAATAAAATAGAAGGCAACCTGGAAAGTCAGCTTTTTCTGGAAGCGCAGGTAGCGTTGCAACAGCAGAATGTCGGTAATTACGGCCTGTTGCTGGAGGCGGAGCGAGAGAGGTTTTCCTACGGAGAAAGTTCGGTATTTCTCCTGAACAAAAGGGAAGAGAAATACCTGGAAACACGGGTGAAATTAGTAGAACTGACGGCAAAGCTTCAACAGGCAAAATTGGAGTATTTGTTCGTCACCGGAACCATCCTCGATTCAATAGTGGGCATGGATGCGAATGATTAACTACCTTCGACGCCAAAGCCGGATGCATTAATAACGGCGCATTTCAGGCTGAAAAATTTCAAATAGTATGAACGAGAAGATTGAAAACATTGAACTTACCTTTTTAACTATTGATGATTATCAGGAGTTAAAAGCGGCCATGATAAACGCCTATCAAACGATGCCCAATGCCTATTGGGGAGAAGATCATATCCAGAAATTGCTCGATATTTTTCCGGAAGGACAAGTGGTGGTAAAGGTGAATGGACTTATTGCGGGATGCGCCCTATCCATAATCCTGGACTATGACCAGTTTGAAGATCAACATACGTACAAGCAAATTACAGGTGATTATTCTTTCAATACACATACCGATGAAGGGGACACCTTGTATGGGATTGACGTATTCGTTAAACCGGAGTTCAGGGGACTTCGTCTGGGGAGGCGCCTGTACGACTACAGAAAGGAACTTTGCGAAAAATTGAACCTGAAATCCATTGTATTTGGAGGAAGGATACCCAATTATCACCGATATGCCGAGGAGCTTAGTCCTAAAGAATATATCGAAAAGGTAAAATCAAGAGAGATCCATGACCCGGTGCTTAACTTTCAGTTGTCGAATGATTTTCACCCGATCAAAGTGCTCAAAGGGTATCTGGAAGGCGATGAAGGCTCGAAGGAATATGCGGTCTTGTTGGAGTGGGACAATATCTACTACGAAAAACCCAACACCAAAGCAAAAACGATAAAAAAAGAAGTCCGCCTGGGCCTCATACAATGGCAAATGCGTCCGTACCGGGATGTAAAAGACATGATGGATCAGATCGAGTACTTTGTCGATGCGGTGAGCGGATACAAATGTGATTTTGCCCTTTTTCCCGAATTTTTCAACGCGCCTTTAATGGCGGAGTACAACCATTTGAGCGAAGCGGAAGCCATAAGGAGATTGGCCAGGTATACGGATGCATTGGTGCAGGAGTTTTCAAAATTGTCCATCTCCTACAACATCAATATCATTACGGGAAGCATGCCCGAGGTAGTGGGTGACAACCTATTCAACGTGGGGTATTTGTGCAAACGCGATGGCTCGATCGAACGCTTTGAAAAACTTCACGTCACGCCCGATGAAGAAAGGATTTGGGGCATGAAAGGGGGTAACAAGCTGCAAACATACGATACAGATTGCGGGAAAATTGGCATTCTAATCTGTTATGATGTGGAGTTTCCTGAATTGAGCCGACTCCTGGCCGATGAAGGCATGGATATATTATTTGTTCCTTTTTTGACCGATACGCAAAACGGATATTCGAGAGTACGGTATTGTGCGCAGGCGAGAGCCATTGAAAACGAATGTTATGTTGCCATCGCTGGGAGTGTGGGCAACTTACCCAAAGTGCATAATATGGACATTCAATACGCCCAATCCATGGTGTTCACCCCTTGCGATTTCCCTTTCCCTACCAACGGGATCAAATCGGAAGCGACACCCAATACCGAAATGATCCTAATAGCAGATGTGGATGTAGACTTACTAAATGAACTCCACAACCACGGAAGTGTAAAAAATCTCAAGGACAGGCGAACGGACTTGTATGAACTGAGGAAGAAATAAGTTCTTATCTTCCGTCTCGTGAACTGATATACTCAAGGAAAATTGATTTGTGAGTGGGGCGGCCGCGGCCGCCCCACTCACAAATCAATTTTCCTTGAGTATAAAACGAGAGTCTGGAGAAAGAACATCATGAAAAATAGCAGTTACTTCCTGTTTATTGTACTTGCTTTAACGGTTTGGAGCATTCCTCTTTTTGCACAAGCGCCGTTTTTTCAAGGCTATGAAGCCGATATCAGCGGCACGCGATTCACCTATCATTCCCCTCTGCCGGATGTAAGCGCCTCCCTCCTCTCCCGGGCCCGGAAAAGCTTTCCACCTATTGAATGGCAAACGGAAGCAGTCCCTGCAAACTACACGGGAAAAACCGTCACCTTCATTTGGGTATATGGAATGGATGTGCTGGCCGAAAGCCAGCGGTTCGACCTGTTTGTCGACGGGAAAAAGTGGGTGGAATTTTTCAGTCCACTCGATAATGAAAAAACGTCCTGGAGTGTGTATGGAGACGAAGGCGCCGTGCTGACCTTCACCCGAACCATGATCGACAAGCACAAGGATCAGATGGGTTTTGCTACCCTCACGCTTCCGGTGTCTGCTATTCAGCTGGGCTCTCCGGCTGTGATAAAGGTAGATGGGGAAGATCAGGAGAGCAATGCCTGGTACATGACCTTTAAAACCACGCTTCAGGAGGAGGTGAAGATCACCCAGAACAAGGTGGTGGCCAGGAAAGAGGGGGCCCTTTTCCATGTCGCGCGGTTCAACTTTACGCACCTGGGGGAGCCGGCCTACGCCGTTGTCCAGGTGGGGCAAGAAAAGGATTCCGTTTGGCTCCATCCCGGGCACAATGCACTCGACCTCTATCTGCCCAAAGTGGAGGAACCAACCCGCTTTGTGGCTCAACTAGCCATCGGGAACGGTCCGGCCGCCGAATATCCGTTTTCGTTGGAGCCGTTGCGGGAATGGACCATCTACCTCGTGCAACATAGCCATACCGATATCGGTTATACCCGTCCCCAGACGGAAATACTACCCGAACATCTGCGATATATTGACTATGCCCTGGACTATTGCGATCAGACCGACGACTACCCCGACAACGCCAAATTCCGCTGGACCTGTGAGGCTTCATGGGCGGTGCGCGAATACCTCGAAAGCAGGCCCGAAACGCAGATCGACCGTTTGTTGAAGCGAATTAAGGAAGGCAGGATCGAGGTGACCGGCATGTTTTTCAACTTCTCAGAAATAGCGGATGAAACGGTGCTCGCTGCCCAAACCAGAACCCTCAAGACCTTTAAGGACCGGGGCATCGAAGTGTCTACCGCCATGCAAAACGACGTCAACGGGATCGGCTGGTGCATGGTCGATTTTTTCAGTGGCACGGATGTAAAATACCTGAACATGGGCCAGCACGGCCACCGCGCCCACGTGCCGTTCGACAAACCCACTTCGTTTTGGTGGGAATCGCCCGCCGGCAACCGGCTGCTAGCCTACCGAAGCGAGCACTACATGCACGGCAATGCCCTCAGCCTGACCTCCGGATACATCGATGTGTTCCGGTCCAACCTTTCCAACTACCTGGAAGACCTGGAAAATAAAGGCTACCCTTTCGACCACACGGCCTTTCAATTTTCAGGGTATGTGACGGATAATTCACCCCCTTCCACGGTTGCCTGCGATATCGTGAAAGAGTGGAATGAAACCTACGAGTGGCCCAAACTCCGTATTGCCCTGGCCAACGAATTTTTGACCTATCTCGAGCAGCATGAAGCCGATTATTTACCCGTTAAAAAAGTGGCCTGGCCGGACTGGTGGGCCGACGGATTTGGCTCGGCCATGAATGAAACCAAGGCAGCCCGTACCACCCAAGCCGATATGGTCGCCAACACGGGATTGCTTTCCATGGCTACCATGCTGGGTGCCCAACTTCCACAAGAAATTGCCGACGACATCTCCGAGTGCCAGGACGATCTGCTGTTTTACGATGAGCACACCTTCGGTGCGGCGGAAAGTATCAGCGATCCGATGTCGGAAAATGCGGTGATCCAGTGGGGCGAGAAATCGGCTTATGTTTGGACGGCCGTAAAAAATGCCGCATTGCTTCGGGAAAAAGCCATGGGCTTCATGCAGCCGTTGGTCGGCCGATCGGATGTGCCCACCATCGCCATTTTCAATACCCTGAACTGGGATCGTTCCGGATTGGTCACCGTGTATATCGACCACGAAATCCTTCCCACCAATAAAAAATTCCAGATGCTGGATGACCAGGGGCGTAAGGTTTCGGCCCAGGCTATGAGCAGCCGGAGCGATGGCACCTATTGGGCCTTGTGGGTGCCGGAAGTGCCGGCTATGGGCTACAAAACCCTCCGGATCGAGGTCGGAGAGGAGGCCCAAAAAATAGAAGCGAATATGTCTGCCGATACGAACCTGGAAAATGCCTTTTACCGCCTGACCCTGGACCGGGAGAAAGGCGTGATCACCAGTCTTTTTGACAAAGAATTGCAGGTAGAGCTTCTGGATGTGCAGGACACGATAAGCCTGGGCGCATTCATTTACGAGCGGCTTGACAACCGGCAGGCGATGGAGCGATTGACCAATACCAACCGCGATACCATTTATGTGCCGTTAAAAAAGACGCTATCAACCCTGACCGATATTACCGTTTCCGCTATAGAGGATGGGGCTATTTGGAAAAGCATCCGCATCCACGGCACCCTTCCCGATTGTGCGGATAGCAGGGGCGTCAATATCGAGATCCGCCTATACCATACGGATAAGCGGATCCAATTGCTTTACGATATGCACAAACTGCCGGTTACGGAGCCGGAGGCTGTATATGTAGCGTTCCCTTTTGGCCTGGAAGGGAGTAAGCTTGCTTTTGAGGCACAAGGCGGTCTCGTTTTTCCGGGGATTAACCAGTTGGAAGGCACCTCTTCCGATTGGAATGTGGTACAAAACTTTGCCTCCGTCCGAAATGACCAAGGCCAGATCGTGTACAGCAGCAACGATATCCCCCTCGTCCAATTTGGCGCGATCAATACCGGCCGATTCTATTACCGGCATCAGCCCGAAACGTCGCATATCTATTCATGGGTACTCAACAATTACTGGACCACCAACTTCAAAGCCAGCCAGGAAGGGGAGATGAAGTGGGATTACTACCTGACCTCTTCTTCCGACCGGTCGAATACTTTTGCTACCCGGTTTGGCTGGGGCTCACGCGTGCCGCTTTTGGCCAGGGTGATTCCGGAGGGAGAGACAAAACAAGCAAGTGCAGCCCGCTCGGTGCTGGATTTGGGGGTGCCCAATCTGTTGTTGGTTGATGCACAGCCTTCGTTGTCCGGAGATGCCGTTATTCTGCATGTACGCGAAGTCGAAGGCGATCATGCAATCCTGGATATCACGCGGCTATTGCAAGAGACCGGCGCCAGGGCTATTTCGGAAGTCAACGTGTTGGAGGATGAGATACAGGTGTCAACAGGGCCGCTGTTGATTGAACATTTCGAGACGAAGTTTATCAAATTTAAATATTAACCGCAAAGGCGCTAAGGACGCAAAGAGACCGAAACCTTGCAACAGGTTATAGTTTTGAAAGCACAGCTTCTTCGCGTCCTTAGCGCCTTTGCGGGTTAAATTTTTTTATGAAAACACTATCAACCTCCGAGAAACAACTCATCACCACCCTGGCATGGTTCAGAAGCCGCTATGCACTTTACCAGCACTTAGACCCGGAAAGGAAGGCCACGAAAGAAAGCATAGAATATTTTGGAAAAACCTGGATCGGCGCCTTTAAGCTGGATTGGGAAGGCGCTTTCGAATCCTTGCTCGAAAAAGGCGTCATATCGGTAGAGGAGGGGGAATTCAATTTTCACCCCAATGGCCTGAAACTAAAAGACAAAGTAGAGGCCGAAGCCCCCTTTTACCAATACGAATACGACAACTATTTTTCGCAAGTCGAAAACAGTGAAGCCCATCATCTCTTTTGTGAAAAGGTATATGGGCACGACCTTTCTCAACACGGCCTGATCGACCAGCAGGAATTATCGCTCCTGATCGAACGGTTACAAACCAATGCATTCACCAACGTGCTCGACATCGGGTGCGGCAATGGCCGGATCACGGAATACCTGTCATCGGTGTGCAACGCCACCTTTCACGGAGTGGATATTTCCGGAGAGGCCATAAAAAATGCCAATGAACGGGTAGGCGCCCCGAATGCAAAACTCCGATTCAGCATAGCCAATATCAACGACCTGAAACTTCCGGAAGGGGAATATGATCTGCTCATTTCGCTGGACACGCTCTATTATGCCGATAGCCTCCCAGGCCTGCTCGAACAGGCAGGCAACCTGCTCTCTAACGGAGGGCGTTTGATGGCGTATTTTTCGCAGTGGATCATGGATGAAGCCTATGCCGAGAACCTTTTCCCCGATAATACCCACCTGGCTAAAGCGTTAGCTTCACTGGGTCTGAAATACACATTCCATAACCTGACAGATTCAGGGCTGAGGCACTGGAAAAAGAAGCTGGCCGTGTTGGAGGACATGCGGGAAGCATTTGCAAAGGAGGGGAATACCGCACTTTGGGATTATCGGTACCGAGAAGCCTACCGCTATGCCAACTGGGGGAATAAGAAATACAGCCGGTATTTTTATGAGGTAAAATTTTAGGGGTTGCAGAAGTAGCCGTACCTTGAAAGTTTTACGACCCCAATAAAGCCAGTTATTTTGCAAGTCATTTTAAAAATCGGCTTTATGACCAGTATTTCATCTGGAAAATCCACCCTCCTTATGGTGGCCATGGGCATTGTCCTGTGTTTGAATTTTGACCTCTCTGCCCAGGATTGGGAGAGTATCTCTACTCCGGTATCGACCAATCTCATTTTATACGAAATGAGTTTCCCCGCCGGCCAAAGCGATGTGGGCTATACCGGAGGATCCAGCGTGACCTACAACGGAAAAGGGAAGATCCTGAAAACGACCGACCAGGGATCCATCTGGGAGGTGATCTATGAAAGCGATGTGAACGGCACCGGCGTTTCTTCTATTTTCTTTCAGACTACCGACCACGGCTTTGCCGGCACACAAGGTGGTAACCTGATGACCACCACCGATGGCGGGGCGAACTGGGATGTGGCAGATATAGATCCCGTAAACGACCAGGGCGATATCATTGATATTGAATTTTATGATGCGTTGAATGGCGTCTGTGCCACCCAATATGGAGGGATCTATTACACCGCCGATGGAGGAGCTTCCTGGACGGTGGGGATTAACAGTTTTATCGCTCAAGATATCGCCTATGCCGATGCGACTACCCTTTTTGCAGTTGGCAATGGGCAGAAAATTTACAAATCGACCGATGGCGGGGTGAACTGGACCCTGAATTATGACGGACCTGGCTTTTTTGAGGTCGCGCTGGGGGTTCACTTTTCGGATAGCAATAACGGGTTGGTGACCAGTGAAGAAGGCGCCGTTTTTGTAACGCATGACGGCGGCGCTACCTGGAACAACTACACCGTCGCCAACCAGTTTGGATTAATGCGGGGCGCCTGGGTTTTCAACGAAAACGATATGTATGCGACCGGCACACCCGGCCAGGTTTACAAAACCGTAGACGGTGGGGTGAATTGGACGGAAGACAGCCAGGTCAATCCGAATCCCTCTTACTACAAGATCCTGTTTACGGACAACGGCACCGGCTTTGTGTGTGGATCGGGCTCCATGGGGGGCACCATTTTACGCAAATTGCCGGCAATGGTGTTGAGCGCCAACCTCGATGGAACCACAGATGTGAGTTGTAACGGAGATGCGGATGGAGCTATCCAGGTTACCGTGTCGGGAGGGACACCGCCCTACACTTTCGCCTGGTCAAACGGGGCCGACACGGAAGATGTCACTGGTCTGGTGGCAGGCGAATATACCTGTATGATTACCGATGCGGACGGGTCGATTACCCTGGGCCCTATTACCATCTCTGAGCCCCCGGCAATCGGAGCCTCGTTCATGGTGGTAGATGAGTCGGTCGCCGGAGCAAATGATGGCTCGATCGACCTCACGGTGACGGGTGGCACGGCGCCTTACATCTATTCATGGTCGAATGGAGTCAACACAGAAGACCTGGAGAACCTGCCAGATGGCACCTATTGCGTCACCGTTACAGACGGCAATTTTTGCGAATATACCGGTTGCTTTACGGTCATGGCGGGTCCTAATTCGATCGAAAAAATCGACGGCCTGACGGGCTTGGCGGTTTCGCCTAATCCGGTGGGGGCGCAGGATCTGATGGTTGATATGCAGTTTTCAGGCGTAAAGGATCTGGAAATCCGGTTGGTCAATACACTGGGGCAGGAGTTTTATCACTTGAGCCTGGAGGGCGTCACCCACGTGCAAGCTCAAATAGGGATGGCGGCGTTTCCGGCGGGGATCTATTGGCTTCATATCACCTCCACGAGCGATCGCCAGCAGGTGGTGAAGCGGGTAGTGAAAAGATAGGGAGATTTCAACCGCAAAGACGCTAAGGACGCAAAGGAATCGAGTCCTTGTATTGTAGCTCATTTGTAAAGACAAAACATCTTTGCGTCCTTAGCGCCTTTGCGGTTAATAGAAAAAATATTGGCATGAACCTCCAATTCAGCCCATTTCCTGAACGATCAAGCGAGCGGCTTCAATTGCGACAGATGAATGAAGCCGATATTCAGGAGATCTTTTTTTTCCATTCGGATGAAAGGATACAAGAGTTTATTTACCGCCCCAAGGCAGAGACCCTGGAGGATATCCGGCATTTCATCAAAAAGGTGATTGCCGGGATCTCCAACAATGAATGGATCTATTGGGTGCTTGGCTTGAAGCCTTCCGGCCAGGTGATTGGCACCATCTGTTTGTGGAATATCGTGCCGGAGGAAAACAAGGCGGAGATCGGCTATGAGCTCCATCCCGATTTTCAGGGTAAAGGCCTGATGCAGGAAGCTGTCGTGGAGGTTTTAAATTATGGATTTGAGCACATGCAACTCCACGAAATAGAGGCTTACCTTCAGGGGGGAAATAGTCGATCCCTCAAGTTACTGGAGCGAAATAATTTTCATTTCGTCCGCAACCTTTCTGAGGACGAGAAAATGGAAAATGAAAAAGGATTGGAGGTCGTGGTTTATACCTTAAAAAACAGCCTGGTGCTTTTTGAGCACTAGAAGTTCGGAATGAACATCGCCGCCGCCGGCGCTCCCCTCCATCCAGTTTTTTTTGTTTAAAACCCACTAGCATGAAAACCCGTAAAGAACTCAAAGAAGAGTACAAGCAAAAGAAGTTCAAAATGGGGGTATTCCAGATCCGGAATACCGCAAATGGAAAGATCTTTCTCGGGAGTAGCAACAATCTGGAGGCAATCTGGAACCGCCACCGGGCACAACTGAACTTTGGCGGGCACCCCAATCCGGACCTTCAGGCCGATTGGAAAACCATTGGAGAACAAGGGTTTGTCTATGAAATACTGGAAGAGCTCAAAGAACAGGATGATACCACTACCGACTATGGCCGGGAACTCAAGGCACTCGAAGAGATGTATATGGAGGAATTGCAGCCTTTTGGGGAAAAGGGGTATCATCGGGTGGGCTTGAAATAATTTTTTTTCTAATCAAACATTTCAATCCGTATGCGTACTGCTTGTTTACTCATGTGTATGCTTCTTGGTTCTGCGGGCATTTTGCACGCCCAACCCATCCCCCTCTCCGGCACCGTCTACGGCGACAACGGCGAAACCCTCATCGGCGTCAACATCATCGATAAAGACAATCCGGCTGTTGGAACGACGACTGATTTTGACGGGAAATTTACGCTGGAGGTGGCTTCAGGAGATGTCACCCTGGTCTTTTCCTATATCGGCTACCTGCCCCAGGAGATTCGGGTTGGAAAGCAGCGACAGATGGAAATCACCTTGGAGTCGGATGCCCAACAACTCAACGAGGTGGTGGTCACCGCCCTCGGTATCAAACGCCAGAAGCGGGAGCTGGGCTACTCCACCGAGAGCTTCGACGGACAGGAACTGGAACGCTCCAATGCCCCTGATATCGTTAGCTCACTGCACGGAAAGTCGGCAGGGGTGCAAATCTCCAGCCCGAATGGGGTGGACGGCGGAACAACCCGTATCGTTATTCGAGGCAATAATAACATCAACGCCAATAACCAGCCGCTGATCGTAGTGGACGGGGTGCCATTGGAAAATGAACCGGGCATGGAGAATGTCGGCCGCGGAGTAGACTGGGGTGCTGCCATCAATAACATCAACCCGGCAGATATCGAAAATATCAATATTCTGAAAGGTCCGACGGCTTCGGCAAAATATGGATCGAGGGGGTCGAATGGAGTCATTCTGATCACTACCAAAAGGGGTAGCAGACGAAAAGGGATTGGCATCAGCTATTCGCTGGCACACAAGGTCATCCAGCCCTATCGGTATAGGGATGTGCAAAACGTGTACGGCGCCGGCGGCCCGATCAGCCTGCTGGAACCCACCTTCCAGACCGATGCAGATGGCAATCCGATATACCCTGCCAGCACCCATACCGACGACGGCCCTTTCGGCCGGCCGACGACTGAGTTATTTGGACTTTACTCCACAGGTGTATCCTGGGGCCCTAAAATGGAAGGGCAACTCATTCGGTGGTGGGACGGCGAAATGCGCGTCTTTGATCCGCAACCCGACAACCTCAAACTCTTTTTTTCTAACGGAAATACGACCACCCACAACTTATCATTCTCCGGAGGCTCCGAAATGGGTACGCTCCGGCTTTCGCTGACCCGTACGGACCACAACGCGATCATACCCAACAGCAATTTTAACCAAACGACCGTCAACCTGGGCTCCCGGCTCGACATCTCCTCCCGGGTACATGCCGATATTTCAGTTTCTTACATCAACTACCACCGGTTGAATAGCCCATCACTGGGAGATGATAACATCAGTTCCTTCGGAAAGGGTATCCTCTACAGTTGGCCCAGAAGCTATAAAGGCCTGGAAAAGGAGATCAATATCCTTCCCGACGGCACGCGAAATGATTACGATGGCCTTTATCCGTTTACCTTTTGCCCACCTCACCTTTGGTGGAATACCTACAACAACAACACCACCCTCGATCGCAACAAACTGATCGGCGCCCTGGCGCTTACCTACGATATTACCAACTGGCTGAACGTCACGGGTCGGATGGGTACAGACCTTACTTTTAACCAATTTGAAACCCGGAACAACCCGATCGACATCCTGGGTATCGAGGAGGGGAAATACGAAAATGAACTGGCCCGCGATATCGTGCGCAACAATGAATTCCTGATCACAGCTACCAAGGAGAAGGTCTTCCACACGCCTGTGGGCGCAAGCGCATCCTTCGGAGGCACACAATGGAGCCGCGATCGGTACGGAGTTAAAGTGGGCACAGGTCCTTGGGTGAACCCCTGGCTCTTTTCGGTCAACAACTATGAAGACCAGTTGAGCGTGCCCCTACCGCAGGAGATACGCTACGGGAAAAAGATCAACTCCCTCTACGGCTTTGTGAACCTGAGCTATTCGGACTACCTGTTTCTCGAACTCTCCGGCCGCAACGACTGGTCGTCCTCCCTGCCGCTCGATAACAACTCCTACTTCTATCCGTCCGGGTCCCTGAGTTTTATTGCTACCGAGGCGTTTGACCTGGGTTTGAAATGGTTGAATTTCCTGAAAATTAGGGGCGCCTATGCGCAGACAGCGACCGATACCGATCCATACCAGCTCAATTTCATTTATCAAACAGGTAGCTTTGGAGGCGCCCAGACGGCAGTGCTGCCTTCCTCCATCCCCCCAATCGCCTTGAAACCTCAGCAGGCCAATTCTTACGAATTCGGCACTTCGATGGGCTTATTTGGCAATAACCTGAACCTGGATTTTACGTATTACTACATCCGATCCTACGACCAAATCCTCGATGCGCCGGTACCCAATTCTTCCGGAGCTTCCAGCGTCCGGATCAATTCCGGGGAGCTGGAAAACAAGGGCATCGAGGCAGTCCTGAGTGCCACCCTTGTGCACAACGCCAAGTTTTTCCTGCAAACCGGCCTGAATTTTAACCGCAATCGCAACACCGTGCTCAGCCTCGGCGATGGCGCCAAGATCCTCGAACTGGCAGATATCTGGGGCCTGAACGGACCAGCCATCGCCGTGCGGGAAGGGGAGCAGTATGGCACCATTATCGGCTACGATTACATCTACGACCCTGTGAGTGGAAAGCCCATCGTCAACGACGAAGGTACGCATTACCTGTTCACTGACAGCCGGGTACCGCTTGGCAATGCTACTCCCGATTTCACAGCGGGGTGGACGATGCGGCTTGGATTCAAGGGCTTCACCTTGAGCACGCTGGTCGATACGAAATGGGGCGGTGACATCTACGCAGGGTCCTATGTGATCGGGTTACAGACTGGACAGAGCCCAGAGACACTGCTCGAGCGCGATGGCGGTGGACTTCCCTACACCGATCCTGATGGAAACGTCCGCAACGTAGGCGTGATCCTGGATGGGGTCTATGCCGATGGCACGCCCAACGACAAGGTTGCATTACTATTTCAAATACATCCCCAATAAAGGAGGCTGGGGGCATTTCTTGACTACCCCCGGTATTCTGGATAATACCTGGATGAAGCTGCGGGAGGTGAGTCTGGCGTATAAATTTCCGGCCAGCTTCAATTCCAAAACCCGGATATTCCAGGACCTGACCCTTTCTTTGGTGGGGCGCGACCTGTTTTATCTCTATACCTCTCTGCCCGACCGCATCAATCCGGAAGGCTCCAATGGATCAGGTAATGCGCAGGGGCTGGAGTGGGCGTCGTTTCCGGGTACAAGGTCGTTTGGGATCAATTTGAATGCTTCGTTTTAATACGATGGCTAATAGATTTTTTAACCGCAAAGGCGTTAAGGGCGCAAAGATGTTCGATTGTAACAATTGCCGGCAGTTGCACAAGCATAATCTCTTTGCGTCTTAGCGGTTCAAATAAAAATTATGAGAAATATCTTTCAACTCCTGGCTCTTACCACCCTCTTCCTCTTCGCATCCTCCTGCGAGAAGGACTTTGAGAAAATCAACCAAAACCCCTATTACCCTACCCAGACCGATATCGGCCCACTGTTCAATTCGGTGATCGAATCGCTGCAGTTGGGATGGAACGAGCAGTTTTATCTGCACAACGAAACCCTGTATGCCATCACCGAACAGGCAGCGCTTACTGCGGCTACGTTTCAGAATATAACCATCGGCACCGAAGAAGTATGGCGTCGCTATTACAGCAGCCTGTCCAATATCCGGGAGTTGGAGCGCCGCTTCGATGCCTGGGAAGGCGATCCGGAAGCCTTGAATAACGTAAAGGCCCAATTGAAAATAGTGCTCGCCTACAAGACCTTCCGGGTGACGGACCTGTTTGGGGATATGCCGTTTTTTGATGCGGGAAAAGGCTTTGAAAGCCTGGATTATCTCGAACCAAAATTTGACGAGCAGGAGGCGATCTACAAATTCCTGTTGGAGGAGTTGGAATGGGCCAATGCACACATAAATCTGCTTCCCGATCCCGTCACCTCTACCGGGGAGGCTTACGTGAGCTTTGGCGATTTTGATAACCTGTTCGACGGAGATCTGCTTCTTTGGAAAAAATTTGCCAATTCGTTGCGCCTGCGCTATGCGTTGCGGATTGTGGAGAAAGACCCCGCCTTCGCCGAGCCCATTATTCGGGATGTATTGGAAAATGACCTTCCGCTCATTGAAGAAGGGGAAGATGTGGGGATGTTCCCCAGCCGGCAGGGATGGCTGAATTTATCGGTACACTGGTCGTTTCGGGAGCATAAAAAACTGCGCATGGGTTCAACCATCTGGCATCAGCTTTCCGTAAACGACAACAAAGACGGCAGCGGCATTTTCGACCCCCGGGCCCGGATCTTTTTCGAAACCAATAACGCCGGAGAATGGGCTGCTTATCCACAGATCCCGGATGCCAGTACGCCGTCGGAAGGGGGCATCCCGTATCAGAGTCACCGGGATGTGAGCTACAATGTCAAAGGCGCTACCAACCTGTTTTCCCCGTTTAATTACTACCTGATTCGCGATGAACAATACATCCCGGAGCTCATTTTGACGGCGGCAGAGGTCAACTTCATCAAAGCGGAGATCTACCTGCGAGGATTGGGTGTGCCCGCCGATGAAGGTCAGGCCGAAGCCGAATATACCCTTGGGGTGGTGAACTCCCTAAAATTTTGGCAAAGCGTATTTGTCAACACGCCGATCTGGGTGAATGCTCCGCCGGTTTTATCGGAAGGAGAACTCTTTGCAGTTGTCAATCACCCCCGGATCAGTATTTTCACCAATACAAACAAGCTGGAACTGATCTATGCCCAACGATGGATCGATGCTTTCCGACAGCCTTGGGAGGCATACTCCCTCTTGCGGCGTACGGGGGCCACACCCCGGGAAAAACCCGTGCCGGCGTATTACCGGTTTTCGTATCCCCCTTCAGAAGCGGAGAATAATCCGCAAAAATGGGCGGATCAGGTGACCAAAATGGGGGGAGATACTCCTTCCATAAAGGTTTGGTGGATGAAGTAGCTTGAGCCTTGCAGGGCAGTGTTGAAAAAAACAAGTGCGCAACTACCTAAAGACTGAAGTTGTTTAATTATGGATTTTTACCCCGTAAATTTGAAACCATGAAATATTTAGTAGCAAGCCTTCTGCTTAGCTTTGGCCTCTTTTTTTTCGCTTGCAGCGAGAATGAACATGCCGCGCCGGCAGAAGTTCAGATCGCTTTCGACGCCAAATTTCCGACCGTTGAAAAAGTAAAATGGGATAAGGAAGGCGAGGGTGAATGGGAAGCCGAATTCACCGTGGAAGGCCTGGAAATGTCTGCTAATTTCAAAACAGACGGCACCTGGCTGGAAACCGAAACGGAAATGAAAGCCGACGATTTGCCACAGGAAGTGACCGACGCTATCGGCGCGCAGTTTGCCGACTACAAGATGGAAGGCATCACGATGGTTGAAATGCCCGATCAGGCTACGGCCTACGAGGTAGAGCTGGAAAAAGACGGAACGACCATCGAAGCGACGTTCAACGCAGATGGGGCATTGCTCAAGCAGCAAACTGTATCGGAGGAAGACAAAGTCGAGGATAAAGATTGAGGACATTGAAGTGGAGGGGTATTGACCGACTTATCCTGCTATCATTATTGATGGTAGGGGCATTTTATGTGCAGGCACAAACCCTGCAAACCTATCTGGCTGCCGCGCAGGCCAACAACCCTACCCTTCGGGAAAATGAAAACCTGGCCTCTATCTCCAACCTGGAAGTAAATAAGGCAAAAGCCGCCTACAAATTGCCCGAAATCAGTACATCGGGCAATTTTCTTTATGCTCCGGTGGTAAAAGGTATTGGGTATGACAACAGCATTACCAACGGGGCGTGGTACTCGGCACAATTAAATCTCAATCAGCCGCTTTTTACCCGCAGGCAAGTGGAGGCACAGGAAAATAATGCCCTGATCAATCAAGGGATTTACCGCCAAAATACCGCGCTTTCGCAGCATGACCTGGACCGGCAAGTGACCGAGCAGTATATCCTTACCTGGCAAAACCTGGAGCGTATTGATAATTCGAGGCAAGTACTCGATATCCTTACTGACCAGGAAGCAGTAGTGCGGGTATTTGTGGAAAATGCCATATTAGCCCAGTCAGATGTACTGTTCTTTACGATTGAAAAGAAAAACCAGGAACTTGCGCTTCGCGATTACCAGATTGCTTATCGCCAAGGCCTGGCCACCCTCAACCTGATTTGTGGGTTGGTGGATACGGCATATATCGAACTCCAGCAGCCGGAGATACGGATGAAGGCAGATACTTTTGGCCTGTCAAATTTCTTGAGGGGTTATCAGTTGGATAGTTTCCTTTTGGAAAACAACCGGGAATTGTCGGAGCTGAAATATCGTCCGCAGGTAGCAGTTTTCGCCAATGGCGGCCTAAACGCCATCATGTGGAAAGACATCTACAAGAAATTTGGGTTCAGTGCCGGCATCAATTTTTCCATGGCCCTGTTCGACGGCCACCAAAAGGATTTGAACCGCCAACAAATGGAACTGAGCCAGCAGACCAGCCAGGTGCAGCGCGATTTTCAGGCGAAGCAAGTGCAACAACAGCGCCTTACTACATGGCAACAGATCGAGTTGCTGGATGCCAAAATCGAAGCAGTGCGGCAACAGCTTTCCGATTATGACACCCTATTGAATTTTTACCGGGAACGCATCGCTCAGGGCGAGCTTTCGGTCAATGACTATATCAATGTCATCAAATCTTATGCGGCCGCAAAAGCAGATTTTACTTCGCTGAAAACCACCCGGTTGCTGTGGATAAATGACTATAACTATTGGAACTGGTAAAGATGGAGAAGCTAAAAATAAAGGTTCGTCAGTGGTCAATCCTGCTTGGTGTCGTCATTGCTGCCTGTGGGCAACCGGCTTCGGAAGATCCCAACATGGATCCCCCGACTCCCAAAACCCGGGTGGATACTGCGGGGGTTCGTATCCGCGATATTCAGCAGGAGGAACGCTTTCCCGCCACTGCCTTTTATCCCGAAAGCAATAGGCTCTCTGCGCCCATTGCCGGATATATCCTACAGGCTCCCCAAGAGGTGGGCGAGGCGGTTAAGAAAGACCAGGCCTTGTTCACTATTGAGACCAAAGAACACCGGGCTATCAATGCCAGTGAGGAGTTGAATAGCACCGACTTGGCCAAGATGGGCGTCGTGCGCGTCTATGCCCCCTCCGGGGGAATGCTGCTCACGCTCGACCAACGACAAGGGGATTTCGTCGGCGAGGGCTCCATGCTTTGCACCATTGCCCGCAATGATAAGATCGGCTTTCGCCTCAGCGTGCCCTATGAGTTCAGCAACTTTGTGCACACGGGAACAGCATGTATCATCGAACTACCTGATAAAACCCGGTTGCCCGCCAGGGTCGCCGAAAACTTCCAAAGTGCTTCTGCCACTTCTCAGACACAGACCTTTTTCGTAAAACCGCTTAAGCCAACCTTGGTGCCGGAGGGATTAAACGTCGTCGTCATTGTGCAGACCGAACAATCCAAACAAGCAACGGTGCTCCCCAAATCGGCCATTTTGACAAACGAAACGATGGACGAGTTTTGGGTGATGCAACTCCTCAACGATAGTATGGCGGTAAAGGTGCCTGTTACCCTGGGACTAACCACGGGAGATGCGGTAGAGGTGACCAGCCCTGATTTTTCCACCACCGATCGCATTTTGACTGTAGGAAACTACGGGTTGGAAGATACGGCTATGGTGAAGGTAGTAGACAGATAAGCAAGGGATGGTGGTTTTTTGTAATTTTAAAAGAAATAGGTATGCGTAAAGCACTATCTTTTTTAAGAACCAACCAAAAGCTCCTTCTTCAAATTACCATCAGTTTCCTCTTTGTCGGCTTGGGCATTTATTTCCTTCGCCACGAAGAAGCGGAGGTGCATAAGGTCATCGCGGCACTTGGACAGGCCGATGAAAAGTGGGTGTTGCTGGGGGTGGGGTTGCTCGCGCTGTTCGTCGTCGTGCAAGGATTTATGTATGTGTACAGCTTTCGGGCCATTGGGGAGCGTATTGGCCTGGGTACAGCCGCCGCATTGTACCTGAAACGAAACCTCATCAGCGTATTTTTGCCGGCAGGGCTGTTGACGAACTTGTTTTTCTTCAACGAAGAATTGAAAAAAAAGGAGGGTGTCTCCCAGACACAGACCTACCTTGCTTCTTCCATTTTTAGCGTTTGCTCAATCCTTTCAAGCTTAATTGTGGGGCTTCCTGCGCTCCTGTGGCTGCTGTTGAAAAGCCAATTATCCGGCGAAATTGCCATAAGCATTTTTTTTGCTCTTGGGGCGATAGGGTTACTTATTGTCGGGGTGAGGAGTCTGGTGAAAAAAGGTAGGGTGTATCGCTTTATTCAAAAAAAAGCCCCACCCTTTGCAGAGGTCATCGACCAGTTGGGGAGTGGGCAGTTTCACTCCCGTGCCTTTTGGACAGTCGTCGGTCTATCGTTCGTCATTGAAGTGATCGGTATTGCCCACCTTTTCATTTCCATGGAGGCACTCGGAAGCGGGGCCACCTTTCAGGCGGCCATTATCGGCTATGCCATCGTGCTGTTGTTGCTGATGAGCTCGCCGTTTTTGCGGGGGCTCGGCGCCGTCGAAGTGGCGCTTACGTATGCACTCACGCAATTTGGATTTTCGACCATACAAGCGGTCTCGGTGGCTATGCTTTTCCGGTTTTTCGAATTTTGGTCGTTGCTGGTGATGGGCGTAGGTGTATTTGTAGTACAACGGGGAAGGTTGTTGGTGCGTGTGTTGCCGGCCGTGCTGCTTTTCGGGCTGGGCGTGGTCAATATCCTGAGCGCCCTTACGCCTGCAGTGCCGGAACGATTGCGGTTGCTGTCGGAATATTTGCCAATGGCTGCGGTGCATGTATCTACATACTTCGTGTTGTTCTCCGGTATATTGATGCTGGGTGTGGGAGCCTACCTGCTGCGAGGACTTCGCAATGCCTGGTTAATGGCCGTGGCGTTGAGTGCACTCTCCTTGTTCACTCATCTGACCAAAGGGATCGACTACGAAGAGGCCATTCTCGCGCTTGTGGTACTGGCCAGTCTGCTGTATGAACGAAAGCAGTATTTTATCAAAAACGACCTGCGTCTGGCGAAGTGGAGCATCTTCCCCGGATTCGTTGCCGTGGGTGGTGTGTTGCTGTTCGGTACACTCGGCTTTTTGTTTATGGACGAAAAGCATTTTAACACCGACTTCTCCCTTTGGCAGTCTTTTCAAGAAGCATTCACTACTTTTTTTCTGTTAAATATCGATCTAAAGCCCATTACTACATTTGGGAAAGAGTTCCTTTATGGTATGAACTTTCTCGGTGGAGCGACACTGGTCTATCTCGGTTTTCTGTTGTTGCGCCCACTTGTCCGCCGTCCTTCTTCCGAAGAAGACGATCGCTTTCGGGCGCAGGCGTTGGTGGAAAAATATGGACATTCACCACTCGACTATTTCAAGACTTACTCTGACAAAACCTTTTGGTTTAGTGCGGATGGGGAGGGTTTTGTCGCATTCAAAACGAGTCGAAGTTATGCGATCGTGCTGGAAATGCCCGTATGCCGGGATGAAGCAGCCATGATCCAACTAATCCCTGCTTTCGAGCGGTGGTGCAACCAAAACGGCTTGCGCACTGCCTGGTATCGAATTCCGGAAAAGAGCAAATCGGTTTTTGAAGAAATGGGAAAGAAACTGCTACCCATTGGGGAGGACGGTACCGTGAACCTCGACACGTTCACCCTGCAGGGGAGCGATAAAAAAGCCCTTCGCAATGTGCTGAACCGAATGGAAAAAGAAGGGTTCACCTTCCACACCTACGATCCACCTCAGCGGGATGGATTTTTGCAGCAACTCAAGGCCGTCAGTGAGGAGTGGCTAAAAGATACAGGGCGCGACGAGCTGGTTTTTTCACAAGGTCTTTTCGACGAAAAAGAGCTAAAGCCTCACCCCATTTTTACCATCGAAAACCAGGAAGGAAAGATCGCTGGGTTTGTCAATATCATCCCGAACTACGTACCCGGAGAGGCCAATTTCGACCTCATGCGCAAAACGGAGGATGCCCCCAACGGGGTGATGGATTTCTTGTTCGTGCATATGTTTCTCCGGTTGAAAGAGCAGGGATTTCACCACTGCAACATCGGCATGGTGCCCATGAGCGGTATCGATGATCCGGGAAATGTACAGGAGCGCATCATCAAGCTAGCCTATGAGCGCATGCGCCAGTTTTCGCACTACAAGAGCCTAAGGTTTTTCAAAGAAAAATTCGAACCCGAATGGCAGATGATGTACCTGGTGTACGGTGCGCCGTTTGATTTAGTATATCTGCCAGGGGCGTTAGAACGCGTCATGGAATCAATATCGTGAATATGCCAATCAGTGAGTTTCTTCTCCGACTCTTTGTGGCCTTGATTGCCGGTTTCCTCATAGGGCTTGAACGGCAGTGGGCGCACAAAAGCGCCGGGCTGCGCACCAATACGCTCGTGGCAGTGGGTGCGGCCATTTTTGTGTTACTTTCCCTGGAAATGACGGAGGGTGGTAAGGGCGATGCCACCCGTATTGTCGGACAGGTTGTTACCGGCATTGGCTTTCTCGGCGCAGGAGTGATTTTGCATCAAGGTATTAGCGTGCATGGGTTGACCACTGCCGCCACTATTTGGTGTAGTTCTGCCGTGGGTTGCCTGGCCGCAGCGGGATTTTTGGAAGAAGCATTGATCGCTACAGGCGCAGTATTGGTCATCAATGCAGGGCTGCGGCCGCTCGATGAACTATTGGAAAAACGAAATCGTGAGAAACGGGATATTTAACAACAATTCAACATGAAAACCACGCACTTCCAAAAGCAATACCTCGAAAAGATCCTCTCCACTGAGGACAAACACCTGCACAAGCTCCACCAGATCGTCGCTGATGCGATGCAGGAGCAGGAACTCATCACAGAAAACCTGCTGCATCCGCCTAAAGAGCTGCTGAGCAGAGGGCAAAAAATGGCCGATAAGGTAGCAACCTTTGGCGGTAGCTGGACCTTCATTACAATATTCGCCGTCGTACTCACTTGTTGGATTGCGATGAATGTGCTCATGATGACAAAGGCGTTCGATCCCTATCCGTTCATTCTGCTCAATCTGGTGTTATCTTGCCTGGCAGCCATTCAGGCGCCCGTCATTATGATGTCGCAGAACAGGAAGGAAGAGAAGGACCGCAAGGAGGCAGAAAACGATTACCTTGTAAACCTGAAGGCGGAGATCGAAGTGCGCAACCTGCACCAGAAAATCAATCTGTTGATGGAAGAGCAATTTAAATCCCTGATGGAGATCCAACAATACCAGACAGAGCTTTTGGAGGAAATGGCCGGGCGAAAAAAATAAGGCATGCGTTCTTTTTTTGAAGACTATAAGGCACCTATTCTCTTTTTCATACTGGTCGTGCTGCTGGGGGCGGGTTACGTTTTTCAACGGATGCAGGTGTCCCTCTTCCCGGAGATCACTTTCCCCAAAATAAAGATCATTGCAGACAACGGCGAACAACCGGTGGATATGATGATGATCACCGTCACCCGGCCACTGGAAGAAGCCATCCGCGAGGTGCCGGGCACGAAGACGATTCGAAGCACCACCAGTCGAGGGAGCAGTGAACTGAATATCCTGCTCGACTGGAAGGCGGATATCTTCCGAAGCCAGCAACTGATCGAAAGCAAGATTGCTGAAATACGAAATACCTTGCCTCCCTCGGTTCAAATCACGGTAGCACGGATGAATCCTGCCATTCTGCCCGTGTTCGGCTACTCACTTGAAGCGCCCGACAAGAGCCTGATCGAGTTAAAAAAATTGGCCCTATTTACCGTCAAACCTTTTTTCGCCCAAATCGATGGCGTGGGTGGGGTGCAGGTGCAGGGCGGCAAAGAAAAAGAGTATCACGTCGAATTATTGGAAGAGAAAATGACGGCCCTCGGTATTACCCCGCAGGATATTGCCACCGCTGTCGGACAAACCGGGTTTATCAACTCAAATGGGTACTTGCCGGATTATCGTCGGCTCTACCTCACGCTCACCGATGCAGGATTGGACGAACTGGACGATCTCCAACGCATTGTGCTTCGCAACGATGGCGTGCGGGTAGTCCTGCTTAAGGATGTTGCCAACCTGCGCATCGATGAGAAAGTAGAATACATAAAGATCAATGCGAACGGGAAGGAGGGCGTGTTAGTGAATATTTTGAAACAGCCCGAAGGCGACCTGACGGCCCTCGCCCGCCATATCGATGAAAAGCTCCCCGAGTTGCAAGGCCTGCTCCCCAAAGGCGTAGAAATGAAGCCCATTTACCGCCAGTCGGACTTTGTAGACGACAGTATTCAAAGTGTGCAAGACGCGCTGCTATTGGGATTGGGCCTGGCGATTTTTATTACCATCCTTTTCCTGCGGTCGCTCAAAGCGAGTCTGACGACCCTGCTCGTCATCCCACTCACCCTGGGACTGACGCTGATTGCGCTCTATGCATTCGGCTACACCCTGAATATTATGACGCTGGGCGCCATTGCGGCCGCAATCGGATTGATGATAGACGACGCCATCGTGGTGGTGGAGCAAATTCACCGGATCCGGGAGGAGCATCCTGAAGTGAAAGCGCCGGAGGCCGTACAAAAAGCGATGAAACTCTTGCTACCTGTGTTGGTGGGCTCCTCCCTGAGCACCATGGTTATTTTCATCCCCTTCTCCTTGATGAGCGGCGTGGCAGGGGCTTATTTTAAAGTACTGGCCTATACGATGATCCTGGCTTTGGGCTGTTCCTTCCTGTCAGCTGCGATCGGGTTACCCGTCATTTACCAGTTGCTTTCTTTTCGAAAAAGTAAAAAAACAAAAGAAGCACACCAGGTCCGCGAGCGGCGATGGGTTCGATTTTTTATTAAAAAACCCTGGATCAGTTTCCTGTTCGCCGCGGGTTTGGTGGCGGCTATTTTTTGGGTATTTCCAAGGCTCCAAACGGGCTTTCTTCCGGAAATGGATGAAGGCACAATCGTGCTCGACTATGACTCCCCGCCAGGCACATCCATTGAGGAGACCAACCGGATGTTGGAAGAAGTGGATGCCATTGTCGCGGCTATCCCTGAAGTCGAATCGTACAACCGCCGCACGGGGACGCAGATGGGCTTTTTTATCACAGAGCCAAGCAGGGGCGACTACCTGATCAGCCTTAAAAAGAAGCGCAGTCGCACGACCGAGGAGGTGATTGACGATATCCGGCAGCAAATTGAAAGCACCCTGCCCGTACTGATCGTCGACTTCGGGCAGGTGATCGGCGACATGCTCGGCGACCTGATGAGCTCGGTGCAGCCTATTGAAGTGAAGGTTTTTGGGAATGATCCGGAAAAAGTCCGTTCCCTTGCCCGGGAGGTGGCTAAAATCGTGGAAAAAACCCCCGGTACCGCCGATGTGTTTGACGGTATTGTGATCGCCGGCCCTAATATCAGTTTTATCCCTGATGAGGCAAGCTTGTATCGTTTTGGTCTCACGCCTGCAGATCTGCAGTTTCAGCTGGCTACCCGAACGCAAGGTGTGGTAATCGGCCAACTGAAAGAACAGGAACAAATGGTCGACGTGCGTATGCTGTACCCGGGCTATCTGGAAAATTCATTGGACAAGCTCGAAAAAAGCCGACTTTTTTTGCCCGACGGCAGCTTGTTGCCTCTCCATTTGCTCACGAAGGCGCGGGTAGAAAAAGGTGTTGCCGAAACCGAACGAGAAGATCTGCAATTGCTCACTGCGGTAACTGCCCGCCTTCACAACCGCGATTTGGGCAGTGTGATGAAAGAGGTTCAGCAGAAAGTTAAAAGCGAAATTGCCTTGCCTCAGGGCTACCGGATCGAATACGGAGGCTCCTTCGCCGAGCAGCAACAGAGTTTTCGGGAGCTGCTCACTATTCTGATCCTGGCCACGATGCTGGTATTTACGGTGCTATTGGTACTGTTCCGGCATTTACGGGTAGCCTTGGCTATCATTTTTGTGTCTGTGCTGGGCGTGGCGGGCAGCTACCTGGCGCTTTATCTCACCGGTACACCACTGAATGTGGGCAGCTATACAGGCATCATTATGATCGTGGGTATCATCGCCGAAAACTCCATTTTTACCTTCCAACAATTCCAGATGGTGTTCGATAATCGCTCGGTCGACGAGGCACTGAATTATGCCATCGCTGCCCGTCTTCGGCCCAAGCTGATGACGGCCACGGGCGCTATCATTGCCCTGCTCCCGTTGGCACTCGGCATCGGCACCGGGGCACAAATGCACCAGCCTCTGGCTATTGCGGTAATTGGTGGGTTGGTGCTGGCATTGCCCTTGTTGCTCATCGTGCTGCCATCCCTGTTGCGGTTGATATTTAATAAAAAGTAGCCTGTCCCAATTTTATTTTTTTGAGGCAATGAAATGGAATATTGGAGATTTGTACTACTTTCAATTCCTTCCATTTTCTAATCAAAAATACGGTTCATGAAGTACCACTACTCAACCAGAAAATTCATGACATTGCTCGTCGTTTTGTGGAGCACGGGCAGTCTCTTTTCCCAATCCAATCAATACCTGCATTTTGACAGGGTCGATGACTTTGTAGAGGTGCCAAATGCCTCGCAATACATCGCCAATTCCAATGCCATTTCGATGGCAGGGTGGTTTTACACGGATGAACTGGCTTACGGCCAGGGTATGATGGGCTTCCGCGGCGGCGGAACCGGGAATGGAGAAATGTACCTTATCCAGTTGAACAACGGCACCATCGAGTGCCGGTTTAAAAACCAAAGCAACACACTTTACGAATTTGTAGCTCCGGCCTTCACCATCCAGCCGCAGGTCTGGCAGCACGTGGCCTGGGTATACAACGGCAGCAAGATAGAACTCTTTATCGACGGGGTGTCGATTGGAAGTGCGGCGGCTAGCGGAACCATCACTTCTACAAATCGCGCGTTCGGCATCGGAAAAAGTATCCAGGGTGGCTTCAATTTTGTATTCGGCGGGCGAGTAGACGAGGTGTCTCTATGGAACAAAGCGCTGACTCCTACTGATCTCCAGGATATGATGCAAAACGAACTGACGGGCTTCGAAGCCAATCTGCAGTTGTACTACAAGTTTAACCAGGGCGTGCCGGGGGAAGACAATACGTCTATTTCTTCCCTTATCTGTGAGATCGAACCTGGGGTACGCGATGGCAATCTGGTTAACTTCGCCTTGACGGGAGAAACCTCCAATTTTGGCGGGGAACTGAACAGCAGCTTCCAGGCGATTACGTTTCCGCAAATTCCGGACAAGCTGATCTCCGATCCACCCTTTACCTTGAATGCATCTACCAGTTCCGGATTGCCGGTCATATTTGAAGTGGTTTCAGGTCCGGCGGTTGTAGTGGGAGATATCGTCACCCTGACCGGAGAAGTAGGTGAGGTGCTCATTAAGGCCAGCCAGCCGGGAGATGGGAGCTACGACCCCGCCGCCGATCTTTTTAACTCGTTTCAGGTGCTGGATCCCGACACGTATGTGCCGGTGACAGATGCGCGCAGTCCCCTTTCCGGCGACGTGTTTGTGCCTACCCTGGGGCCTATACAACTGGCGGCTATTTCCAGCATTGGCTACCCCGATCTTTTTTCGGTGACCAATGTGAAATTTGAAATAGACGGTACTTCAATCGATGCCAAAGACTGGGGCAATGACCATTATACCGGTTGGTGGACACCGCCTGCTTATGGCGCCTATACCCTGAATATTATCGCCACCAACAACTACGGCGCCTCCAGTACCGAAACCGTGAACTTTACCGTGGTCGACCAGGCATCTAATATGGTTGCCAATGCAGGCCAGCAAGTTTGGTTGAATTCGGATATCGGTTCGCAAATCGTCGAAGCAGAACTGCCCAGTTATGCCGGCGCTTTCGATCAGATCATCGCGACGTTGGATATCTCTTGTCCACCGGGTGGATGCGACCCCTGGGACCGGGTGTCGGGTGTGGAAGTAAAAGGCCATAACGGCGAATGGTATGAGGTCATCCGCTACATCACCCCTTACGGAACCGCCTGCAGTCACTCCGTTGACCTGACTGACTTTATGTCCATCCTTCAGGGCAAGGTAGCCGTTCGTTTTTACCTCGGCACGCAGGGCAATGGCTTTGAATACACCCTGAACCTTTCCTATAAAGCAGGTACACCGGATAACGCCTATAGCTCGATCACCAAATTGTGGTACAAAACCTACCAGTTTGGCGATCCGGCCAATTTGCAGCCCTGCGAGGTCTTTGAAGCAGACTTTCCTGCCAATACGCAGGCGGCCAAGATCAAGCTGGTCTCCTCCGGTCATGGCTGGGGCGACAACAACACTGGTAATGCTGCCGAATTTCACCACGACATTCACCACATCCACATTAACGGCACACAGACCTTTGCACAGGACAACTGGCAGGATTGTAACCCCAACCCGGACGGCTGCAACCCCCAAAACGGCACCTGGTTTTACGACCGGGCAGGGTGGTGCCCGGGATCTATCGCCCCGTGGTTTGATTTCGACATGACACCCTATGTGGGGTCAGGGAGCATCGAATACAAGTATATTTTCAATGAAAATTACGTCGATGTCTGTCACCCGAATAATCCCGATTGTTATTCTGGTATTCAATGTCCCAATTGCGACGACGGGTTCAATCCTCACCTGATCGTGTCCTCTTACCTGATCAGTCTTGGTGATTCGCCTTTAGAAGACGCCATTACCGGGGCATTTGAACCCGTGCAGCAGGAGCTGGCTTTCCAGGTATACCCGAATCCATCCTCCGGCCTCTTCAACTTGAAATGGGGAGAAACGACCGAGCAGGTGACGATCCGCGTCCTCAATACCCTCGGCCGGGCAATTTTGGTGCAACAAGCAGATGGACTAACGAATACAGCGGTGCTCGATCTGCAGCAATTGCCCAAAGGCATCTACTTTGTGCAGCTCGATAGCGGAGATGGGAAGGGAATTCGAAAAGTATTGGTAGAGTAGGGAAAAATTAAATAAACCGGGAAGGCGCTAAGGCCGCAAAGAGGTTACCCTGATGCAATTCAGGTAATTTTAAAAATCAGGCTTCTTTGCGCCCTTAGCGCCTTCGCGGTTTAATAAAAAATGCCCCATTCAACTCCTCCTTCTCCTTAGCTGTTATACCCCCGATGGCATTACTCGAATTTACCGACAAAGGCATCTACTGCCCACAGGCTAACGTCTACATCGATCCCTGGAAGCCGGTGAGTCGCGCGCTCATCACCCATGGGCACGCCGACCATGCGCGATGGGGTAACAAGTATTATCTCTGTACCCACCAGGCAAAGCCAGTGATCCAATACCGCCTTGGCAACGGTCCGCGTATCGAAAGCGTAGCGTACGGAGAAGAACGTACGATTAACGGGGTGCAAATCTCCTTCCATCCGGCAGGGCATATCGTGGGCTCTGCACAAATTCGGCTGGAATACCAGGGCGAAGTGTGGGTAGTGTCGGGCGATTACAAGACCGAGCACGATGGCATCGCTACGCCTTTTGAACCCGTAAAATGCAACGTCTTCATCACTGAAAGTACGTTCGGATTACCGGTGTTTCGCTGGAAACCCCAGCGGGAGGTCATGCAGGAGATCAACGACTGGTGGCGCGGCAACGCGAAGGAGGGGAAGACGTCAATTATGATGGCCTATTCTCTGGGTAAAGCCCAGCGCATCCTGAAATACCTGGACACCCGCATCGGCAAGATCTTTACCCACGGAGCGGTGGAGTCGGTCAATAAGGTGCTGCAAAGCCAGGGCCTCAAACTGCCCCCGGCCCCTAAAGCCACGATCGATAATTTGCGCAATGGAATGGAAAGCAGTTTTGTCATTGCCCCTCCCTCTGCGGTGAACTCAAATTGGGTGCACCGGTTCAAGGAGTATTCCACCGGTTTTGCGTCCGGCTGGATGGCCATGAATGGCACTCGCAGTCGACGAAGCGCCGACCGTGGTTTTATGTTGTCTGATCACGCCGATTGGGATGGACTTAATGAAGCGGTGTTGGCCACCGGGGCCGAGAAGGTCTACGTGATGCACGGCTACACCAGTCAATTCGCCAAATGGCTCAACGAACAAGGTATCTGGGCAGCCGAAATGGGCAGCGAATACCACGGCGAACAATCTGAAGAAACGCATACCGAGTAAAGACGCCATACCTGGCGTCTCCTCAAGTAAAGACGCCATACCTGGCGTCTCCCTCCCTCTCCCCTCCTCCTCTTTTCTATGAAAAATTTCGCCCAACTCTTCGCCCAACTCGATCAAACCGCCAAGGCCCCTGAAAAGGTCGCAGCACTGGTTTCGTATTTTGAAAGCGCAGAAGCGAGTGACAAGTTATGGACGATCGCTATGCTCTCCCGCCGCCCACCTGGCCGGGTATTGACTACTGCGGTGCTCCGCAAATGGGCGTTGGAATATGCCAATTTACCGAATTGGTTGTTTGAAGAAAGTTATAAAATGGTGGGCGACCTGGCAGAAACTATTGCCCTGATCTTACCGCCTGCTGCTGGAGGCGAGGAGCACACGCTCTCCTATTGGATTGATTTCGCCCGGGCCCTGGCTGAAAACGAAGAGTCGGAGAAGAAGCATGCTGTTTTCAAGGCTTGGTCGTACATGCCCCCCGATGAACGTTTTTTATTCAATAAATTGCTCACGGGCGGCCTTCGGTTGGGGATGTCCCAAAAGCTGATGATAATGGCCCTGGCTCAACATACCGGTCTGGAGGAAAACCTGGTGGCCCATCGCTTAATAAGTGAATGGTCGCCAGATGAAAGTTCCTTTGAGGAACTCCTGTTTCAGGGGGAAGAGGAGGCAGCCCTTTCCAAACCCTACCCCTTTTTTCTGGCATACCCGCTGGAGCAAGATCCCCAAAAACTGGGCGAAGTGCACGAATGGCAGTTCGAGCGCAAGTGGGAAGGCATTCGCGCACAGTTGATCATTCGGCAAGGGCAGTTGTTCGTTTGGTCGCGGGCGGAAGAGCTGCTCACCGATAAATTCCCCGAATACCACTCCCTACTTGAATCCTTGCCCAATGGTATAGCACTCGATGGGGAGATCCTTCCATTTAAAGACGGACAGCCACTGCCCTTAAATGAGTTGCATACTCGGTTAGTTCGCAAAAGTGTGACGAAGAAAGCCCTGCAGGAAACCCCTGTGATCTTCAAGGCCTACGATGTGTTGGAATGGCAGGGTAGCGATCTGCGCACCAAACCTTTGACAGCCCGAAGGGAGCTACTGGAACAGTTGGCGCCCGCAGGAGAGGTGCTCCATGTATCGGAACTTTTGGAGATCGAATCATGGGAAGAAGCCATGCAGGAGCGCGACAAAGCCCGCGAATACCATTGCGGAGGCCTGATGATCAAACGAAAATCCTCCCCCTATCGGTCAGGCCGCAAGCAGGGGGATTGGTGGAAATACAAGGTTCCCCCTTTTACCATTGACGCCGTACTGCTCTATGCCCAACGCGGAGATGGCCGGAAGGCTAATTTGTATACCGAATTCACCTTTGCCGTGTGGGATGAAGAAGGACAGCTCGTACCTTTTACCAAGACCGGATCCGGACTTACCGAATCCGAGTTGTTTGAGCTCACGGAATGGGTCCGGAAAAATACGGTTGAGCGCTTTGGCCCTGTGCGAAGCGTCAAACCCGAGTTTGTGTTTGAGATCGAATTTGATGGGATAGACCGGTCCACCCGCCACAAATCGGGCGTCACCTTACGGGCTCCGCGGGTGGTTCGCTGGCGGCGGGATGGCAAAGTGGAGGAGGCGGGTAGGCTTACTGGTTTGAGGGAAATGTTGAAGTAGTTTTGAGTTTTTAATTTTCAATTTTCAGTTAAAAGAGGGGTAACTGAAAATTGAACATTAAAAACTCAAAACTCAATCTCCGCTTCATTGTTTGTAACTTACACCCTCAATCATTTATCATGCAAGTAGCTGATTTACTACATCGGGCATTAGATCTCGAGTTCCTCACCGCCGAGGAGGGCGTCTTTCTTTTGGAGAATGCCTCCACGGCGGAATTGATGTATGTGGGCAACCGCCTCCGGCAACACCATGTGCCGGGCAATGATGTCACCTGGATTATCGATCGCAACTCCAATACGACCAACGTCTGTATCGCCAACTGCAAATTTTGCAACTTCTACCGGCGTCCGGGACATGAAGAGGCATACACGACAACCATCGAAGAATACAAGCAAAAAATTGACGAGCTCTTCGAATTGGGAGGAGAACAGTTGCTGCTGCAAGGAGGCCACCACCCCGACCTGGGACTGGACTTTTATGTGCGAACCTTCAGCGAGTTGAAGAAACTTTATCCCAGCCTGAAACTCCACGCACTCGGTCCGCCCGAGATCGCACATATTTCCAAGCTGGATAAACGCTCGCATTACGAGGTGCTCAAGGCCCTGAAAGAAGCCGGGCTCGATTCACTGCCCGGCGCCGGCGCCGAAATTCTCAACGACCGCGTGCGACGCCTGATCTCCAAAGGCAAGTGTGGCGGACAAGAGTGGCTCGACGTCATGCGTGCCGCCCACCAATTGCGCCTCACGACTTCCGCTACCATGATGTTCGGGCATATCGAGACCAACTATGAGCGCATGGAGCATCTGGTGTGGATACGCGAGGTACAGGCCGAAAAACCGGAAGATGCCAAAGGCTTCATCGCATTCATCCCCTGGCCATTTCAGGATGAAGACACCATGCTCAAGCGCCTGAAGCGCGCCCGCAATACGGTGACAAGCGATGAGTACGTGCGCATGATCGCCCTGAGCCGCATCATGCTGCCCAATATCTCCAATATCCAGGCCTCGTGGCTGACGGTGGGGAAAAACATCGGGCAGATCTGCCTGCACGCCGGGGCCAACGACTTTGGCAGTATCATGATTGAAGAAAATGTGGTTTCCGCAGCGGGCGCCAAATTCCGCTTCACGGCCAATGGTATCCAGGATGCCATTCGCGAGGCCGGGTTTGTGCCCCAACTGCGCAACCAGCAATACGAATACCGCGAATTGCCCTCAACCATCCGGCAGCAGGAACTGGATCGGGCGTCAATGATCGTAGACTAATTTTCTCGCATGTTATACGAACAAATACAAGAAGCCCTTACCTATATCCGAAAACAGACGGGTATGACTCCGCGGGTAGGCATCGTCCTGGGTACGGGCCTGAGCCAATTGGCACAGGATATCGAGTCCGAAGTTTCCATCGATTATGGGCAGATCCCTCACTTTCCGGTTTCTACGGTGCAGAGCCACGCCGGCAAGCTCATCTTCGGAAAGCTGGCCGGGGTGGAAGTCGTCGCCATGGCCGGGCGTTTTCACTATTACGAGGGGTATACCATGCAGCAAGTCACTTTCCCCATCCGGGTGTTCAAGGCGCTGGGGGTGGAGTTGGTAATCCTCTCCAACGCTGCAGGCAGCACCAACGCCGATATCGAAGCCGGCGATCTGGTTTTCATTCGCGATCACATCAATATACAGCCCGAAAATCCACTTCGCGGGCCTAATGACGAACGACTTGGGCCCCGTTTTCCGGATATGCTCCACACCTACGACCGTGACCTCATTTGGAAAGCCCTCGACCTGGCACGCCAGCATGATATTCGAGCGCATTCCGGCGTCTACCTCGCCCTGCAAGGCCCTAATCTCGAAACCCCTGCGGAGTACCAATTCATGCAGCGGATCGGCGCCGATGTAGTCGGTATGTCGACCGTGCCGGAGGTGCTGGTCGCCCGCCACTCCGGCATGCGCGTATTTGCCGTTTCCGTGGTATCGAACAAGTGTTTCCCCCTCGAAGAGATCAAAGAGACTTCCGTGGATGATGTGATTGCGATGGTGCAAAAGTCGGAGTCGAAAGTGCGGGAGGTGGTGAAGGGGTTGTTGGGCGGTAGGGATGGCTCTTTCACGAAATAATTATTTTTCCCGCGACTTATACTTTCTCCCAAACATGAAGTAACTTTCATGCTTTAAATCAGGCCATAGGTCATCTTCCTTTAGAGCAATTTCCCATTCTTACCTGTACCAATTCATTTTCTTCATTCATGAAAACTGAACGTCATGAGAAATTTGGGAATTATTCTATTGCTGTTATTGCCAATCTCCTGGCTCTCCGCTCAAAATTTGAAGCCGTATATACTGGGTTTCGAGACCACTGAAAGCGTTTCGGATACTAAAGGAAAAATATTGGCCAATCTCGAAAGTAACGGGCTCAAAGTTGTTGGTCAATACAAGCCCGCGAGCGATGCCAATCGTTGGATCATCATTTTCAGCTCTAGCGAATTGGAAAATGCCGTGAAAAATGTGGGTGGACTCTCCGGGTTTGCAGCCGCATTGCGGGTAGGTATCACTCGTGAAGGCGGGAAAACAGTGGTTTCTTATACCAATCCGGTATATTGGGGCAACGCCTATTTTCGGACTGATTTTGATAAAGTTTCCGCTTACTATACAACCCTAACTACGCATTTGGAAAGCGCCATGAAAGCCAGCGGCAGCTTCGTTGGGACGCCCTACGGATCGAAAAAAGGCATCACAGCCAAAGACTTGCAGGGCTACCACTATATGTTTGGTATGCCCTACTTCGACGATACCGAAAAACTCGCCACCTTCGATAGCCACCAGGCCGCGCTCGACAAAGTGGAGGCTAATATCAAGAAAGGCGTTCCGAATGTCAGCATGGTGTACAAAGTCAAAGTGCCGGGCCAGGATCTGACGCTTTACGGCTTTGCTTTGTCGGGCAATAGTGGAGAGGGCAAGTTCCTGCCCATCATAGATATCGGAACGCCCAAGCATACGACCTTCCTCCCCTACGAAGTGCTGGTCATGGGTAAGGAAGTGCACATGCTGCACGGACGCTATAGGATCGCGCTTTCTTTCCCGGACCTGACAATGGGCACATTTACCAAGATCATGTCCACGCCAGGGGATATCGAGGATTTGTTGGCACAGTTGGTGAAGTAGCTCCTCACCCCGCCCAATTCTCCCGATCCAAACTCCTGAAATGTATCGCCTCCGCCAAATGCTCGATCTTGATGTCCGGACTCCCGCCCACATCCGCTGCCGTACGGGCGACTTTTAAAATGCGGTCGTAGGCACGGGCAGAGAGTTGGAGCTTTTGCATGGCGGTCTTGAGCAGGGTATTGCCTGCTTTGGGCAACCGGCACACCTCCCGCACCAATCGGCTAGGCATCTGGGCATTGGAGTAGATACCGGGCATTTGCTCAAAACGCTTTCCCTGGATCATTCTTGCCTGGATAACCCGTTGAGCTATGTCTTTGCTGCTCTCAGAAGGGCGTTGGAAAGAAGCCAGCTCATCGAAGCTCACCGGCGTGACTTCCACATGCAGGTCGATACGGTCGAGCAAGGGGCCGGAGATGCGGGTGAGGTAGCGCTTTACGACACCGGGGGCGCAGACGCAGTCTTTTTCAGGATGGTTGTAGAAGCCGCAGGGACAGGGATTCATCGAAGCAATGAGCATAAACCCGGCGGGGTAGTCGACCGAGATCTTGGCGCGGGAGATTGTCACCTTGCGCGCTTCCAAGGGCTGACGCAGCACTTCCAATACCGACCTTTTAAACTCCGGCAATTCATCCAGAAAAAGCACGCCGTTGTGAGCCAGGGAGATCTCCCCCGGCATGGGGTTGGAACCGCCGCCGACCATGGCTACATCGCTGATCGTATGGTGCGGCGAACGGAACGGCCGTTGCGCTACAAGCGAAGCATCGGGCGGCAGCAGCCCGGCTACGGAGTGGATCTTGGTAGTCTCCAGCGCCTCGTAAAGGCTGAGCGGCGGCAAGATGGTCGGCATACGACGGGCCAGCATGGTCTTCCCTGCGCCCGGCGGCCCGATCAGGATGGCGTTGTGGCCCCCAGCAGCGGCGAGCTCCAGGGAGCGTTTGATATTTTCCTGTCCTTTTACATCGGCAAAATCGACCGTCGACCAGTTTGTCTGGTGCGCAAACTCATCGCGGGCATTGACCCGAACCGGTTCCAGTTTTTCTTCTCCCGTGAGAAAATTGACGGCCTGGCGTACATGCTCGATGCCGTAGACAGGGAGTTCGGAAACGATAGCCGCTTCGCGGGCATTCTGTTTCGGCACCAGCAGTCCCTTGAATTTTTCCGCCCGGGCCTGGATGGCGATGGGCAGCGCGCCTTTGATGGGGCGAAGGCTGCCGTCGAGCGATATCTCGCCCATGAGCATATATTCATCCATTGCGGGGGCAACGATCTGTCGCGTGGCCGCCAGGATGCCTACTGCAATGGGTAAGTCGTAGGCGGAGCCTTCCTTTCGCAGGTCGGCCGGCGCCAGGTTGACGACGATCTTGAGGCGGGGTAGATCAAACCCCACATTCTTTACGGCGGCTTCTATACGCTGAAAGCCCTCCTTGACGACGCTGTCGGGCAGGCCGACGAGGTGGTAGCAATTGAAACCGGGAGCGACGATGCCCCCCGCATTGACTTCTACGGTAATCGTGCGGGCATCTACGCCATGCACGGCACTGGCAAAGGTTTTTACCAACATCTCCAGATGTATTAGGCCCAGCCGGACTTTCAGCCGCGTGTGCTAAAAGTCCGGACCGGTGGGACCATATCCAGTGTGGGGAAAATTCACAGGAGGGTGAATCAGGTGCTAAAGTTATTGGGATATTCTTTAGCAAGCAAAATAATTTGGGATTATTTGAGGGATTAGAGGGGATTAAAAGGGATTACAAATTCCACCAAATCCCTTTTAATTCCTATCAATCCCTTCTAAAAACTCCTCAAAAATCTCCATCGTCTTCTCTGTAGCCTCCAACATCCCCATATGTCCTACCCCATCCAAATAGTGGATGGAAGAAACGGACGGAAGAGCCGTTTGGCGTTTGCTCCACTCGGCCGGGATAGTTTCGTCTTCAGCGCCGATGAGGAAAAGAACGGGGAAAGGCGCCTGCTGGAGCGCTTGAGATCTGTCGGGACGCTGGTACATGGCCCGGAGTGCATGGGTAATTCCCTCCGGGTTATATTTACAGGCCCGGGCGATGAGCTCGTCTATCAGTTCCAGATTATTTTTGGCAAAAGCCGGGGCAAATAGAGTGGGGATGAGCTGAGCAACGTAAAGTGCAGAGCCGGTTCGGTTGATGAACTGGATGCTCTTCATCCGGCCTTCCTTTTTTTCTTCGCTATCCGCATAGGGATGAGAATGGAATAGTCCTAAGCCTCTTAGCGTGGCAGGCCATGCTTGTGCGTAGGCTAATGCCACATATCCCCCCATAGAATGACCGGTCAATACAAAGTTGGAGAGCTGCAATTCCTCTACGACGGCGTGTACGGAACTGGCCATATCCCGGATCGTTATGCCGGAAACGGGATGGGATTGTCCAAATCCGGGCAGATCAATACAGATAACCTGGTGGTTTTTTTGAAAATGTGCGACGAACGGGTCCCATATCCGGGAATCTTCGCAAAAGCCGTGTAAGAACACGAGAGACGGTCCCGTGCCTGCGATGGAAAAAGAGAGTTTTTGTCCTTGAAATGACAGTTCTGGCATGTGGATTGGCTTGTAGTTGGTGCGAAGATACACAGCCCCTAAAATAATATACGGTGAATGTCTATCTTTGAAAGGAAACTTAACAAATTAGGCTATCGGCGTATGCCCGACCTCACCGACATAAAGAAGGGGATGTCCAAGCTGGAGACCCTCGAGAAAGAGTTGAATCTGAAGCAGCTTCAGATCAATCGCTTGTTGGGCATCACGCAGGCCATCAACAACAACGTGTCGGCCAGTGGGCTGTTTGACATGTACCAGTCTTTCCTGAGTTGGGAAATGGGGGTCAAAAAATGGCCTTGTACTTTTTAGAAGAAAAAAAATGGACGTGCAAAGCGTCTATTCACATTCCTCCAGAGTTGCTCAAGGAAGATATCAGTTCGTTCTTTCCGCGCTTCACTCAATTGAGTCATGTCCAAAACCTTGACCATCCACTTATTCGGGAGTTTGACGTCGTCATTCCGGTGCTGCACAAAAATACGCCATTGGGGTATGTGTTTATTGGAGGATTTGGGGAAAATGAGGACGTGTACAACAAGGTGCAGTTAATCACTGCCATCACCAATATCATTGCGGTAGCGATCGAGAACAAGCGCTTGTTCAAGCGGCAGCTGGAACAGGAGCGCATGAAACGGGAGATGGAACTGGCCAGCGAGATGCAACACTTGCTGATCCCTTCCCAGTTGCCTAAATGCGCGCACTATGAGTTGGCCAGCATTTACAAACCGCATTCGGTTGTGGGGGGTGATTATTTTGATTTTATCGAATTGGAAAACGATCGCTTCGCTTTTTGTATTGGGGATATTTCGGGTAAAGGGATCGCGGCTGCCTTGCTGATGGCCAATTTTCAGGCACACTTTCAAAGCCTGATCCATGAGCGCCGTTCGCTGGCCGAGCTGGTCAAAGCCCTGAACCAGTCAGTACTTCGCATCACGCACGGCGATAAGTTCATCACCTTTTTCGTGGCGGAGTACGACCTGCGGATGCAAACCCTTTCGTATGTCAACGCAGGGCACAACCCGCCTGCTATGGCCATGAGCGGGAAGATCTACCGGCTGGATAAAGGATGCACGATCCTGGGAGCGTTCCAGGAACTGCCAAGGCTGGAAGTGGGAGAACTCTATATCGACGATGAAGCGTTGATCCTGTCCTATACCGACGGGCTCACCGATATCCGCAATGAGGAAGGCGAATTTATGGATGAGGCATACGGGTATGAGTTTTTGCTGCGCAACCACATGCTTTCCGCCAGTATGTTCAATGAAAAATTGCTGGAAGATATCGACCTTTTTAAGGGGGCCGAAAACTTCCCGGATGATTTCACCGTTTTGACATGTAAGATCTATTGACAATATTTAAGATGTTTATAAACACTGCGGCCACAAGCCGCAGTGTTTATAAATTAATTTTGTCACATTACTTTGTACTTGAAAGGATCGCGCGCCCGCAGCGCGCGATCCTTTCAAAAGAATTTTAACCTTTGTTTTCCTCATTTGATCGAAGTAAGGTATACGTACTTATAAATTCGTTGGGTGGCAGGGTAGAAGTCCTTAATTTACCTGGCACTTCTAGTTATTATGAAAGATAAAAATGTAGCGGGCATATTAGCCTTGTTTTTAGGATGGGCGGGCATCCATCGATTTTACCTGGGTCAGGTAGGGTTGGGTATTTTTTATTGTTTCCTGATGATGACCGGTATCTCTTTCATCCTGGGGCTTATCGATGCGGTAGCTTTCTTTTTGATGGACGAAGAGCAGTTCGACCGGAAATACAACCGGGCCCGTCGCCGCGAAAACCGTCGCACCGATTTTGACCGGGAAGAATACAGCCGTCGCCGCCAGAACCGAGACCAGCGCTATGAGGAATGGCAGGATCGCCAGCAAATGCGCCGGCAACAACGCACGGGGCGTCCGAATACGACAAGCCGGCCTGCCAGCAGGACCAACTCTTACAAACAGCACGGCATTCAGAAATATAAGGATTACGACTACAAAGGAGCGATCGAGGACTTTGAAAAAGCCCTGGAAATGGACGAGCGGGATATCGCGGTGCATTTCAATCTGGCCTGCGCCTATTCACTGGAAGAGAATTTGGAAAAATCGCTCTTCCACCTGGATAAGGCAGTTGGGTATGGGTTTAAGGATTTCGACAAGATCCGGCAGCACGATGCCTTCGCCTATATAAGGATCCAAAAAGAATACGCCGAATTTGAAGCTAATAAATTCCGGCTGGTCGAGACAGTCCCGGAACTGCCGGACCCTACTCCTAAAGAAGAAGAGGAAGAAGATCTCCTGAGCACGCAACCCGACCTGCTCGACCAGTTGAAAAAACTGGGCGATCTTCGGGAAAAAGGCCTGCTGACCGAAGAGGAGTTCTCCGCCCAGAAAAGGAAACTACTGGGTTAAGATTTTAGTTAAAGTTTGCCTTTCAGTTGACCAAACCGGTAAATTCAGCGAATTTTTACCCAGGATTAAAGAGATTTGGAAAATTTTGTATTACCCACAACGGGAGCTTTACAATACCAGAGAAGAATGATTGCAGAGAAATTATTATCGAAGCACATAGTGCCGCTACACGTGTCGGATACGGGAGAAGAAGCGCTCGGCATGATGAATGACTTCAGGGTCAGACACTTACCGATTGTGAATAAAAAGCGTTTTTTAGGGCTGATCTCCGAAGAAGAAGTATTGGAAAACGACGTGGAAGAGCAGGTAGGCACCTACCCGCTCAAAAAAGGCAAAATATTTGTCTACGCGACCGACCACCTTTACGACGTCTTGCGCCAGGTGGGAATCAATCAGATCACTACCGTTCCGGTGTTAGATCCGGAGGGAAAATATAAAGGGTTGATTACCCTCGAAGACCTGCTGCAGGCTCTCACACATTTGGCTAGTTTTGCCGAACCTGGAGGCGTACTCGTCCTGGAAATGGCCAGACATGACTACTCTATGGCAGAGGTCTCCCGGATTATTGAAGCAGAAGACACCCTGATTCTCAGTTCGTTTGTCACTTCCGACCAAAATACTTCCCAGGTGGAATTGACCCTGAAATTGAACCGTCAAGACCTGCAACGGGTCATCGCGGCCTTGTCCCGCTTCGGATATGACGTCAAAGGCTCTTTCACCGAACGTGACTACGACGATTCGTTGAAAGATCGGTATGACTCGCTTATGGCTTACCTGAACGTCTGATCGCCGTCCACCTCTTTATTAATTACCTTTGTCCTATATGAATGTCAGGGCAATAGTCCTCTTTTTTTTTCTTCTCAGCTTGTGCCGGTTGCAAGCCCAGCCCCCGGCTGTCTTTGTGGTTATCGGGGACATCTCTGTGACGGGAAATGAAAAGACGAAAAGCAGCCTAATCCTCCGAGAGCTCTTCATTCAATCGGGCGATAGCCTGCTTGTGCCCGAATTGGCGAGCGAGTTGGAATACAACCGGCTGCAGTTGATGAATACCGGATTATTCCTGCAGGTGGAGCTGAATATCGGCGATTGGGACGTGGAAGCCCGCCGCCTGGATATTCAGGTTAAAGTAGTGGAAGCCTGGTACATATACCCCATTCCCATTTTTGAACTGGCCGACCGCAACTTCAATACCTGGTGGAAAGATTTCGACCATTCGCTGCGACGCATCAACTACGGCTTGCGGTTTTACCACAATAACCTCACCGGCCGCCGGGATGTGCTGAAGGGGGTGGCGCAGTTCGGCTTTACCAATAAGTATGAAATGGTCTACCGCCTTCCATTCATTGATAAGAAGCAGCAATGGGGTCTATCCTTCGGTATTTCCTACGCCCGGAATAAAGAGATCAATTATTTGACGCTGGAAGACCACCAGCAATTCTTTCGCTCATCCGACCATGTTTTGTTGCGACAATTCAGGGTTGGGGCTTCTGCTACCCTCCGCAGAAAACGCCAGGTGACCCATACCTGGGAGCTGAACCACCGTCGGAACAGGATCGAAGAGACGGTGCAAAGGGACCTGAATCCTGATTATTTCCTGGATGGACTTCAGCAAATCTATTCCTCGTTCTCTTATGAGTTCACCGCCGACACCCGCGACATTCGGCCTTACCCGCTTCATGGAGGCTTTTTGCAACTTCGCGCCCAAAAAGATGGATTGGGGAGTTGGGAAGATGTAAATGCGTTGAATGTGTCGGCCCTCTTCAAAAAATACCTGCTTTTTAGCAGGCGCTGGAGTATCGAACTGATCGGGGCCGGCCGGCTGGCCTTGATCCGGGAGGCGCAGCCGTTTGCCAATAGCCAGGCGCTGGGGTATGGGATTCATTACATCCGGGGATATGAGTTTTATGTGATCGATGGGCTTGATTATATGTACGGAAAAACAAGCCTCCGGATTCAACTCCTGGACCGGGCGGTTTTCTTCGGCGATTTGGTGCCCTTTCCAAAGTTGAAAAAGATTCCATACCGTCTTTACCTGGCGCTGAATAACGATATGGGCTTTGCCAATAACCCCTTCTATAGTGCAGGCAATCCGCTGGCCAATAACCTGCTGTGGGGATATGGACTCGGACTCGATCTGGTTGTGCTTTACAATAAAGTCTTTCGCCTGGAATTCAGTCGGAACCGGTTAGGGGGAAAATGGCGTATTTTTACACTGGGCAGTAGTGCTTTAGAATAAAAAATACTGAGTCATGCAGGTAGTCGTATATAGTAAGCTTCTCAAAGAGCAGGATGTTCCGCATGTGCAAAATCTGTTTGATGCCCTGCATGAAGAAGGGATCAATGCATACGTGTATACCCCCTACCTGGATACCCTTAAGCAATACATTACCTTCAAACGGGATGTGGGGAAATTTGACGGGTATGCCGATTTTAAGAGCAAGCCCTTTGATTTTGTGATCACCCTGGGCGGAGATGGAACCATATTGGGCGCCACTACGCTTGTGCGCGACAGCGGAGTCCCCATACTGGGTATCAATCTGGGGCGACTAGGCTTTTTGGCCAGTATAGAAAAAGGGCGTATCCTGGAGGCTATACGATGCCTTACGAAGGGGCACTACGAAGTGGCCGAGCGCAACCTGATCTACCTGGAATCCAATATTCCCGTTTTTGGCGACCAGCGCTTTGCCTTAAATGATTTTACTTTGTTAAAACGGGACACGTCCTCTATGGTGACGATCCATACTTACATTGACGGGGCGTATTTGAATACGTATTGGGCCGATGGCCTCATCGTAGCTACTCCGACAGGCTCGACGGGGTATTCACTGAGTTGCGGAGGGCCCATCGTATTTCCCAATTCCGGAAATTTTGTGATCACCCCGGTTGCCCCCCACAATCTGAACGTACGTCCCATCGTCGTCCCAGACGATTCGGTGATCTCTTTTGAGATCGAAGGGCGAGCGGAAAATTTCCTCTGCACGCTGGATTCCCGGTTTGAATCGATCACGGCGGCGCATCAATTGGCAGTCCGGAAATGCGATTTTTCCATTCGTCTGGCTCAATTGCAGGACGTTGATTTCATGGATACCATCCGCAATAAATTGGCCTGGGGCGCTGATATGCGGAATCACTGAGGGAATGATATATAAAACCTGGTTGCGCGGATGCAGCCCGCGCAACCAGGTTTTATATGATTCCTAAATGCAGAATACGTCCTCCGGTTTGATTGATCGGATTGACGCTTTTCCCGATGACGATGCCGTCTTCCGGGGCAAGGTATTCTTTGATGAGGTCTCCAAAAATATTTCGAAGGGTGGCGATCACAATCCCTTTTTTGACAAAGGTGGCTACTTCCGGATGCACGTTGAGTATGCCGCCCTGGTCGGCATAGATCCAGTAGGAAGTTTTGCAGATGACAGGCTCCTGAAGGGGCGCTTCAATGCCCGTTTGGATCATACCCATATAATTGAGCAGGTTGTGGATGCCCGTCATGCTGGAACGGATGACCCCTTTTTGGAACGTGTTTGGATCGCCGACCTCCAGGGTAATGGCGTGTATACCCAGGTCGTCTGCTGCGCCTCGGAGGGTACCGTCAGAGGGCGGGTTGTGCACGATGATCTGGGCATTCTGGAGCAACGCCATTTGCTGGGTCGCCCGGTTTTCCATGTCTGCCCGGATGTAGTAAGAGTTTACTCGTCCAAAACTGGCGGTATGCAGGTCGATCAGGTAATCAAACTCTTTGATGAGGGCGTTGACGATCCGGTAGGCATAAACCTGGCTGACGTTCCCGTTTTCTTTTCCAGGCATGATATGGTTTAGATCAACATCGTCGATGAAGCGCCGTTTTGACCGGAGCAGAGAAGGGATATTTACCACCGGAACACCTACTATGGTTCCTTTCAGGTTGGCAATATCAACCTGCTTAAAAATGCGCTGGATGACGGGAATGCCGTTGAGTTCATTGCCATGCACTACTGCCGTAAGGCCCAGGGTGGGGCCATATTTCGCACCTTTTGCCACGATCACGGGCACATATACCGGCATCCCCATCCCATCAGTGACGAGGTACAGCCAGTAGCGGGTCACCTTCCCGGACGGCGCGTCCTGAAGATTTAATTGCTTAATAACCGCCGCATTGTTGTTAAGCAATAGAAGAGGGTCTTCCATAAATGGTATTTTTCACATACTCCCAAATCAAATAGGCAGCTTCCCTGACGACGGGTTTTCCGGTGAAATTAGCAATTTGTACAAGGCCCCCGATACTGAGCGTATTTATTTCGGATAAAGTACGCAGCCCTTCGTCATTGACCAGGGTATCAAATCCGTAAAAAATGACGCCCCGATCGGCAAGCAACGGGGATAGCTTTGCGGCCATTTGTTGTTCTTCCGCTTCTACTACAGCAGGAGTAGCCAGGCCTCCCTGAGCCACATTGCACATCCACGAACCCTTTGCGGGTAGTCGAATGGACGCTCCGAGGATATGGCCCGTCAAGACGATGATCCTTTTATCGCCCTGATCGACGTTTTTCAGATATTTCATGCCCAGGTATTCCGTAGGGGCATCCTCGAAGGCTTTCAAAAATCGATCCAGGGGTATGGCCTGGTTTCCTGTCCAGGCTTTGTCGCCTTCGATTTTTACGATCCCTTTCCCTCCGTAGTTATAGGCGGGCTTTAATACAATGGGGAACTGTTCTTTAAATTCGATAATATCTGCTACGCTTTTGCATCGACGTATGGGTGGACAAATGTCGGCTATCTGAAGAAGGAAAAGTTTGCTGCTCGTTTCGTAGATGCCGGAAGGCCGGTTGATGATCTGCTTTTCAGGGTAAATAGCGGACAGAAATTGCCAAAAGGAAGGGGGTACCGGGTGAGGCAGCCGGAGAAGGATGACATCGTATTCACGCAAAGAGGCCAGCCGAAGGCGGTTTTTGAAAAAATATCCATCAGGGCGGAATGAAAATCCTTCATCCACGGGCGCCACGTGAACCGACCGTTGTTGATGATGGGTGAAGAAAAGGACATTTTTGGGAATGGAACGGCTGGCTGTATCAATACCCTTACAGCGAGGGTGTTTCCGCAGTTCCTGCAGAAGCCCGTATATAGAATTTTCATTGCTATGTGCGGCATGATCTGTCAGCACCAGCATCCGAAATTGCTGCATCAACTGTCTTTTGTGGGAATGGTTATCCCTTCCCGTTCCATTTGTACAAGGCGCCTTCCCACTTAAGTTGGTGTACGGAAAGGTACTGGCTCGGATCTTGCTTGAATTTTGCCAATGCATGCTGCATTTCGGCGCTCAGGATGGGCCAAAGCATTTGTTCTACCTGATCCAGCCTAAGCAGGGCACCGAAAACCTTTTCATCCCATTGGGCATGGTAGGTATCAATGTCAGAAGCCATGATACGCCTGCGGCAGTTCGCTTGCTTGCAGTCGACATACATTTCTGTTTCCATGTTGAAGAGCCCGTATTCATCGGTAATCTCTTCGCCTTCCTGGATGTCCCGAATGGCAATTTCAAACCCATAGCCCGTGCTCATGGTGTTGCAATTGCAGCAATGGTTGACGTATTTGGCAAAATCCCAACTTACGATCCGGTGGCCTTTCTCATCAATATAAGAGTATTTATCGACAGTTTCCCGGAAGGTCAAAGGCAAGCTCTGGTAATGTTCGGGAGAAAGGTCAATCTCCAACTCATCCTTGACGTAGACAATGGTGCCTTTTGGAAGGAACTGAGTGGCAAAAACGCCGTATCCGATTACATCATCGATGTAACGGATGCAGGTGTGTGGATGGATCATGTAATGGGTGCGTTTTTAATCTTCCTCCTCCTGATACCAGGATTTGGGGTGTTTAACCTTGGGTTTGTGCTGTATCTTTTTCTTGACGGGCTTCTCCTGCCACTCATCAAAAGACTTCTTGAGATCCTTTTTCTTCTTAGGTTTCTCCTTTTGATCCATGGTAATCATTCCTATTTAGGGAGGGATAGCAAGCAGCGTGCCCTCTCCGATTAGTTTACAGTGCAATTTCCTGCAAAAAACATTCAGAAATTTGAAGAAAATCTGAATATTTTGAGCTAAAATAAGGAGGCCAATTTTTTTTCTTTAAGAGGATACCATGAAGCTGCTTATCGTCGAGGATGAACAAAATCTGCTCAATGCCATTTCCCGGTATTTGAAGCGGGAAGGGTATCTGTGTGAGTATGCCATAGACTTTCCGGATGCCTATAAAAAAATCATCAATCACGAGTACGATTGCATTTTATTGGACCTCAATCTGCCCAAAGGCGACGGCATGAAATTGATCCGTGTCCTGAAAGAACAGGAATCTGGGGCGGGGATCATCGTGATATCTGCCCGTGATACGGCTGCCGACCGGGTATTGGGGTTGAATGAAGGCGCCGATGACTTTTTATCCAAACCTTTTAATCTTTCCGAATTGAACGCCCGGATAAAAGCGGTTGTCCGGCGTAAAAATGGGCAAATCAGCAATGTGATGCATTTCGGGGTCCTTTTGATCCGTCTGGATGAGCGGCTGGTCGAAGCCAATGGGGTTCCATTGCAACTCACCAAAAAGGAATTCGATATTCTGGTCTACCTGGCCCGCAATAAAAACCGGGTGGTGACGAAAGATTCTATTGCCGAGCATCTTTGGGGCGATTATATGGACGACACCCTCTCTTATGATTTTATCTACGCCCATGTCAAAAACCTTCGCAAAAAGCTGGCCGACAACGGCTGTGAAGAATGCCTGAAGACGGTTTATGGGATTGGGTATAAATTTATTGCCAATTGAACTGCACCTGGGCTTATATCGCAGTAGTTGCTGCCCTCTTCTTCTTTATGGGCGGCTTAGGTTGTTTTTATATCTGTTGCTTTAGAAAGAAAGGCAGATTCGCTACCCGGGTGCAGGAAGCCAATAAACAATTCACCGAAAATGCGGCACATGAACTGCAGACCCCCTTGGCTGTGATTAAAGGCCATGTGGAGCTTCTGCTTCAGTCCCCTCAGATGGGCGAGGCGGAAATGGAAGTGCTGGATATCATCCTTAAAAACACCAATCGCCTGGCTAAGATCAATAGTTCCCTGATCCTTCTGTCAAAGATCGAGCACAATCGGTTTGCTGACCACGAAGTAGTGGATATCGGAGCGGTAGTTGAAGAAGTATTGGGCTATTATGTGGATTTGATCGAAATGCAGAAGCTGGAAGTGCGGAAGGCCTTTCATTCAAAAGTCCAGTACCGGATGAGCCCAGCGCTGGCAGAAATATTGATTTCCAATCTCCTTCAAAATGCCACCAGGCACAATGTGCATAACGGTTGGATCGGAATTGAACTCGAAAAAAACAGACTGATCATTTCAAATCCGGGCGATCCGCTCGATGGCCCTCCGGAAGCCCTGTTCGGCAGGTTTGAGCGACAAACCGAAAAAGAAGAGAGCCTGGGGTTGGGACTTTCCATCATCAAGCGGATTTGTGATTACTATGGATTCACCCTGGGGTATGAGCAGGAAGGTACGCTCCATCGCCTTATCGTCTCCTTCAATTCGAAGGACTAAATAACTCAGTACTTAAATTTGAATCCCACCCCATGTATATTCTCGATCTTCAGCGAATCGTCCTGTTTCAGGTATTTCCGGAGGCGGGAGATAAATACATCCAGGCTTCTGCCGAGGAAGTAGTCATCTTCGCCCCATAACTGCTCCAGGATGGTCGAGCGCTTAATGACCTGGTTGGGGTTATCCAGGAAAAATCGAAGCAGGTCCGCTTCCTTTTGGGTGAGTGTGCGGCTATCACTACCTGTGGTGAGTTGCAAATTTTCGTAATCGAATTCGTATTTCCCGAGCCGGTAGCTGGTGGGCGAGGGAGCCTGGTGAATACTGCGCCGGCGTAAAAAGATCTCGATCTTGAGAATCAGTTCTTCAATGCTGAATGGCTTGGTGATATAGTCATCGCCTCCGATCTTCAGGCCGTGCAATTTGTCTTCCTTTAGCGACTTGGCAGTTAGAAAAATGATAGGTACATGAGGGTTGGAAGCCCGGATTTCCTGAGCCAGGGTAAATCCGTCCATCTCCGGAAGCATGATATCCAGGATGCAGAGGTCAAAGGAATTTTGCTGGATCTTTTCCAGGGCCTCCCGGCCATTGATACAATGAGTGATCTCATATCCTTGGAGCAGGAGGTTGTCTCTTGTGACAAAACTTAAGCTTTCATCGTCTTCGACATATAGCAGGTGCGCTTTCATGACAGGGGGTGTTTTTCGACGTTTTCAAGTGTTTCGGTCGGGGTAGTGGGAGAAATTTCGGGCATTAGAATCGCAATGGAAGTACCCTGCTCGGGTTGGCTTTCCAGTTCGATCTTCCATCCGTGTGCCTGGCAGATGCTTTTAATGTAGAAGAGGCCAAGCCCAAAACCTTTCACATTGTGGACATTTCCGGTAGGGACGCGGTAAAATTTATCAAAAACCTTATGTTGGTATTCAGGGTCAATGCCGATTCCTTTATCAGAAACCACGAGAAGGACATTTTTCCCTTTGGTCTGCGTAATCACTTCAATATGGGGAACTCCATTGCAATACTTAATAGCATTGTCAAGCAAATTGTGAATGATATTGGAAAGGTGGAGACGGTCTGCCATGACCATGGGTTGTGAATCGGAGAGGGTACATACCAGGCTTCCTCCGAGCTCTTCCACTTTCATCATGGTCGAAGGGACAATAGTTTTCAAGAGGTCGTGGAGGTCTAATTCTTCCGGCGTCAGCCTGAAATTATCGCCTTCGATCTTTGCCAGTTGAAGCACTTTTTCTACCTGGTTGTTAAGACGTTGGTTCTGATCCTGGATGATTTTTGCATACTGGAGCAATCGCGGATCAGATTGGATCTGCGGGTTATGCAGGAAGACATCGGCGGATATCTTTATCGTAGAAATAGGGGTTTTGAACTCGTGCGTCATATTGTTGATAAAGTCCTTCTGCATTTCTGAGAGCTGCTTTTGGCGGAGGATCACAAAGATGGAATACAGGAAGAACACAATAGTCAGAAGCAAGAGGGCGGAGAAAGTGATGGTCAGGCCCATTGAGCTCAGAATCTGGTTGGTGCGGTTGGGAAATCGCACGCCGAAATAGTAGGTAAACTTATCGTAAATAGGCAGGTCGGTATCCAATGCGGGGATGGTATCCCCTAACGAATTGCTTATATAATCGCCATAGACCATCTTGTTGGTCGCACAGTCATAGATGGCGTATTCATAGCCTTCGGTCAGGCCCACCGCTTCGAGTTCACGGCGGAGGAAGAATTGCAGGTTGTTGGCATTGATGACATCGTTGATATTGACGACGTAGTAGTTGGTAGTCACCTGGGTGATCAGGTCGTAAGCGGGGAGTTGGTTACCCAGTTTTTCAAACTGCTTGGCCACGTTGAGCAACGCTACAACTACCCGTTCATGAAATTCCTGTTCTTTCACGTTCCAGGTATTGAGCACCCAGTAGGTTTGCACGCCGATGATGCTGATGATGGCGAATGCGCCAACCAAAACGACCCGGATAATAGTGGAGTTCTTCAAAAATCGGTAGTTTGGTCAATTAGAAGACAGTTTTTTTGGTCTTTGCGTCAAAAATAGGCTTTTACCGGTGCAAAACGGAGGTGTTTTCGATTGATTTCCGTTGGAGTATGCCGTACAGTGAACGGAATCGCCTATTTTTGCGGATATGAAAGGTAAAACAATTCTGCGGCGGGCTTGGTTTGGTTTGTTGCTAATTCTGGCAACGGCGGTCGGTCTTTTGGCCCAGAACGGACAGAATCCTTTTGAGTTGAAGCCTCGTCTTTCGAAAGAGGAGGCAGCGGCTCCCGTGCAGGCAGATACAAATACGTCCAACCCTTTCGAAATAGTAGCGCCCCCGTCCTCCGGGGCTGAGGCTGTTTCCATAGAACCTTCCGCAGAAGGGGATCCTGGGCAGGCGATGGTGTCTTCGTCGAGCGAGGCGCGTTACCGGCGCTTTCTGTTTACGATCGTTATTCAGCTTTTTCTCCTTCTGACCATCTTGTTTACCCTTTTTCGGTCTATCCCGGCCCGCGCTTACCGGGCTTTTCTAAATGATAATATGCTCTCCCAGCTCCACAGAGAGCAGGGAAGTATCGTCTCGATACCCTATTTTTTGTTTTATCTGTTTTTTTTCTTCAATGGAGGGTTTTTCTTGTTCCTCCTGTCCTGGCATTATGGAATCCCAATAGCCGAACGGCATTGGGTATCTTTTGCGCTGTTGACTGGCGGATTGGCAGGGATCTTTGCCGCCAAGCATTTACTGCTCAAGGTACTGGAGGCGGTATTGCCCGTTCAGAAAGAACTGAGGGTGTATAGTTTCACCATTATTATATTCAGTATTGTTCTTGGCTTTCTCCTTATGCCCTTCAACTTGCTGATTGCTTATGGACCTGCTGATGCGGTGTCAGGCGTGATCGTGCTGGCCTTCACGATGCTCGGATTGGTATTTGCATTCCGGTTTGTTCGGGGTGTCTTTATTGCAGGGCGATTTGTCGCACTTCATCTATTTCACTTTTTGTTGTATATTTGCACCGTGGAAATTGCTCCTGCTTTGATTGTAGCTAAGGTTGTTTATATGGCCGCAAACAGCAGTTAAAGAGGTAGTGCGGTAATTCTTGGTCCCTAAGAAATCCTAAACAAAAGTTGAATGTCCGCAAACGGAAAAGTGAAGAAGGAAGTGACCTACAAAGAAGTAAAGACAATACTCGTATCCCAGCCGAAGCCTGAACGCTCTCCCTACTACGAACTGGAAAAGAGATATGGCCTCACCATAGACTGGCGGCCGTTTATTCACGTAGAGGCTGTACCGGCAAAGGAGTTTCGAAAGTCGAAGATCCACCTGGAAGAATTTACTGCGGTGATCTTTACCAGCAAGAACTCCATTGACCATTTCTTCCGGCTTTGTGATGAAATGCGTGTGCGCATGTCTCCGGACACCAAATATTTCTGTCTCTCTGAAGCAGTGGCCAACTACCTTCAAAAGTTTATTGTCTACCGAAAACGCAAAGTATTTGTAGGGGTTCGCGATATCAGCGATCTCAAACCTTACCTGCTCAAACACAAGGATAAAGAGAAGTTTCTCCTGCCGTGCTCCAACCTGGGCGGGCCGGAGGTCTCCTCCTTCCTGGATGAAAATCGCTTCAACTGGAGAGATGCCCTGATGTATAAGACTGTCAGCAGCGATTTGTCTGACCTGAGCCATGTAACCTACGACATACTCGTGTTTTTCAGCCCGCTGGGTATCAAGTCTCTATACGAAAACTTCCCTGGGTTCCAGCAAAATGAAACGCGGATAGCCGTTTTTGGGAATAGCACCAGCAAGGCAGTAGAAGAGCGAGGGCTTACCATCAACGTCAAGGCGCCGGCGCCGGAAGCTCCATCCATGACGCGTGCACTGGAGCTCTATCTGCAAAAATCAAATCCAAAGGAGAACGGGGAAATGTCCTGATCGTTTCACCTCAATTTTTATTGCGGTGCGGCGCGTATAGTGGTGGATTCCTGTATCCAGCATCCTACGAAGTATGGATCGTTTTCCTGATGTAATTTTTGGAAGATATCTTCGCGGCTCGGCATATACACCGAATAGCGATTGATCAGGTTGTTGGCTTCTTTAGCCACGCTGGGGTCAACCTTCTTGGCGTAATTCCACTTATCAATAGCAACCCAGGTGACTACCTGGCTATCCCACCCCCTGCCGGGGCCGCAAAGCGGTCCGCTGGAGGCGTAGAGACGTCCGATGAGCAAATAAGGCTCCCCCCAATTCGGCTGAATGCCTGCCGCGATAAGGGCATACTTACGGGCAGTTGGGAAGTTTTTGAGGTGGGCGTAGTAAACCTTGGAGATGAGTAGCGTGATCTGGGCTTTTTTAGCTGTGTTGCTCTCTTCGTCTGCCGCTTTTTGAAACAGGTCTATCGCCTCTTTGTAGCGAGCTTCGCGGAGGGCTCTATATGCGGCTTCCAGTGATTTTTCCTCCACGCAATTGGCGTTCCCTGCCGCAATAATTTCCTGAAATTTTTTGCTGGTTTCGGTACAGTCGCCCCACTTGAATCGACTGTATGCTGTGAGAATCGCATCGCAATCGGTTGGGTTCTGGATGAAAGCGTCGTAGTATTTTTCTTCGTAATAAGCGCAGTCGTAAAAGCCCTTGACGGTTTCAAACGCTTCCAACCTGGCCGGGGCATATTCGTTAATGATGTTCCACTTATCACAATCGGTTCCTTTACACCCGGACAACCCTTTTTTCAGCACCGCCAGGATCAACTGCTCGTATTTTTGAGCGTCTTCAAGGGCGACCTTCCCGTCAAAATACTGGTCGACCAATAAGGCGGTAAAAGGGTTGAGCACGAAGTACTGGGTCTTCATTCCGTCCATATCTACCGATTGACGGAAAAGGGAGAAGATGCGCTCTTTGTCAGCTTTTTGGGGATATTTGTAATAGAGATCGAAGGCCTTTCGGCCGATCACATAGCCTCCCTGGGGATAGCACCGGTCGAGCTCGTCATAAATTTGAAAGATCAGGTCGATGTATTCGTCCCGGCGCAGGCTGTCTTCCTCACCCCGAATGAGGTTTTCATAGAAATAGATACCATCATTGAAAATGGTTTGTCGCTTGCCATCCGCTGCGGGAGCGATCGCGTAAACCTTTTGCCACAGCTTATACGCCTCGGTATAATCTCCGGCTTTTAAGAAATCCCGGTAAATGACATAGTTGGTTTCCACTTCATCCGCTTTTGCCGCAGGCAGGTCGGTCCATTTAGGGCAATTGCTCATACTTTCCTCTTCCGTCACAGGAGCTGGCGTGGGGTCGGGAGTGGGGGTGGCTTTTTCAGTCGTTTTAGGTGTACAGGCAGCCACGCCCATCAAGAGAAAGAACAGGATACCAATGGTTAAGTTTTTCGTTGTCATAGCTGGACTATTAATTGGTTGCTATCCGCATTTAGAGGATAAACAAAGATACGCAGGAGCACCGATAAAAAAGAGCTTCGCCCCCAATCAAGGAACGAAGCTCTTCCATATAAAGTTGTTAAAATCCGATAATCTATTGGAAAGAAACGCGCACCGTTTCGCCGATCCAGCAGGGAACCTTTACGGAAGCCCCGGCCTGTACCCCCCGCATAAAGGCCTCTTCGCTCTGAGGCTTAAACTTGCTATAGCGGGCAATTTTTTCGTTGGCTTCATCAGCTACATTAGAGTCGATTGAGCGGGCATAGGCGTACTTTTCGATGGCAGCCAATACAGCGATGTGGTGATCCCAGGCTTCGCCGCCGCAGGAACTGCTGGATTCTGCATAGAGGTCGCCAATCAGCATGTAGGGTTGACCCCAATTGGGGCGAAGACGGGCAGCTTTTAGTGCATAATCCCTTCCCGCTGAGTACCGGTCGAGCTTGCGGCCCAGGATAGAGGCCATGGAGAAATAGTAGCTGCCGATCACCTCATTATCCGTTTCGGCGCCTTTGCCTTCTTCCTTTTTAATAGCCTCCTCGTATTTGTCGAGCGCCTCATTGTATTTTCCTTCATCGTAGAGGGCTTTGGCGTGTGCGCCCGGATTTTCGACATAGAAGGCAGCCAGTTTTTCGGCGTTGATCTGGCTCACGATCTCTTCGTAATGCGCTTTAACTTCTGCTACAAACGGATTGCTTTCATCACAGCCTTGCTGGACCATCTTGTTGTAGTAGTATTTCATTGCTTCGTAGTCGTCGTGATTGGCGCGGAAAAGCGGCTCAAACTTGGCTATGAAAAAAGCGCAATCAAAGATATCGCCTTCCACTTCACCCAATACCGGCGTCAAACGGTCTTTTGCTTGTTGGTAGTAAGCCCCGTATTCTTTGTTATTGGCGATATTGTAATCGGCAATTTCATTGATCAGGATGTGGGTCTTGCGGGCTTCCTCCACATCCATCTGCTTGTTTTTGAACTGGAATGCAAGCACATGGGCATAAGGTTCCAAAATGGTGTAAGCGGTATTGTTGCCGCCCTTTTCCACTGCTTGCTTGAGCGTTTTCAGCAACTCCGGGTAAGGAGTACGCAGGGTGTAGAACATATCATATACCTTAAGGCCCATCAGAAGGTTTTCATTGCCGTAGCAACGCATTTGTTCGTCATAAAGGCGCAGAATGGTAGCAGCATATTCTTTCTTTTTGGCCTCGTCTGTCTCTTTTTGGAACATACGCATGTAAAAGTCGCGGCCGTCCATGTAGTGGAAGGGGCGTTGGCCATCAGCGGCAGGCGCCAGTTCATAGGCTTTTTGCCAGTATTTGAAGGCTTCGTCGTAGTTCTCATTTTTGAGAAATTGCCGGTAGAGCACGTGGGCTTCTTCGGCTTCTTCCTGCCGGGGAGTGTCGGTCCACTTCTGGCAGGGGTCTTGGGCATTGGCGTTCATCCAAAAAGAAGCGAAGAGCAACATGGAAAACGGAAGCCAGGAAAACAGCTTTTTCATCTTTAAAAGAATTTGCGTTTAAAAAACCAGGAATTATCATTCAAGGTGAAACTTGCCGAAAGCCGGCCGTAGGTTTCACGTAGTTCGGTGGGTGCGCCAAAGTAGCCCAGTTCTAACGCCAAATGCACAAAAGAAATTTGTTGCCGTGGCAAGAAAATGGGCAACCCTGCACCCAGTGTTAAACCATAATTTGTCAATTCGGTTCTCACGCCCCTTGGATCTGTCTGATAAAAAAGTCCGAATTGATATCGAATACGTTTTGCGTATTTATTATAAGAGTTCACATCGGGGGTATATTCCACACCGCCTGATACGCGCCAGCTGTCTACGAGGGTTTCTGGTTTGGCCTCGTTCTCGTATTGGCTCCAGTTACTGGCGCTGTATTCGGCGCCCATACGCCACTTATTTTTGTATTCGTACATGATCCCTGCACTCCATTCAAAGGGGAGGCGTCCGGATTCGATAATGCCGGTTTCGTATACTGCCGTATCTATGTCCGGGTAGGAATAGTTGTAGCCGCGGTAAAATTTGCTGCTATTGGTCCGGAAAGAACTGGGGGTGTGAGCCGTAGCGCCGAGTACCAGGCGTCTTCCTGAAAAAACTTTCTCCCCTTTATCATTCATTTCCTTGAACCGGATGGCATACTGGGCGCCTACATCCCAGGTCAGGCCGCCTACACTTAGGGCATCATCGAAAAGGGTTTGGTAGGCGATACCAATATCTTCGAAGATGACCTCGCGTTCGTAGTTGATTTTCCCGAAGAAGTAAGCGAGGTTCAGGCCCACTGCAAAGTCTTTATATTTCCAGCCATTGCTCCAGGTCAGCTTGTATGTTCCCCCCGAACCTTTGAAATTATGAAGCGTCGTATCCACACCCGGTAACACTTCAGTGGTCTGGATGTCGTATCCTACATTGGAATAGGGGGTGAGGGCGAATCCCATTCCCCACCGGAAAGGGGATACTTTTGGTTTGAGCGATTCATTAATAGGGTTATTGAGGGGGAAGCCCAGGGCCAAATAGCCCAGGTTGCCACTCCAGATATTCGCAGCCGCGTCGCCTCCCTTCAGTCGGGCATATTTGGCATAGAAACCCACATCATAGGCGGTGGACTGCAGGGAAGCAAAAGATGCAGGGTTGAGTAAATTGAGGTGGTAAAGATCATTGAACGCGGCGCCCCAACCGCCGGTGCCGATTTGAGATACCATTGTTTGAGGTACCAAATCTCCCAGGCCCAGCCTGGAGAATGGGGCATTATCTTTGGGTTGCGCCCACAATAAGGAGCAGGAAAAGAGCAGGAGAAATAAGGGAAAAGCTCTATTTAGAGAGGGAATTGACATAATGGGTCAGGATTTTATTTAGTCCAACCAGGACCAAATCCGGGTTTGCAAATATCTTTCTTTTCAAATGTTTCACAAAAAAATCTGCATCGCCACCTGTCAGCACTACGATTATTTCGTCAAAGCCGGCTTCGCAGTGGTCGATCAGGCCGGTCAGTTCCCACAAGGCGCCCCATTGGGCGCCATTGCGTAGGGCACTATCCGTGCTGTGGCCGATCCAGTGTTCCATCGGCCCTCGCGGAACCAACGGAAGCCGGGCGGTGAAGGTATGCATCGCTTTCAGTCGCATATCGATACCTGGAGAAATATTTCCGCCTAAAAAGATGCCTTCTTTTGAGAGGACATCACAGGTGATACAGGTGCCTGCATCGATGATCAGGCAGCGTTTTCCGGGGAATAACGCCCAGGCGCCTGCAGCTGCTGCCAGCCGGTCTTTCCCCAACGTTTTGGGGGTTGCGTACCGGTTTTCGATGGGGAGAGGCGTTTCGGCCGTTAGTTCCACAAACCCCGTTTCGGCTGCCAGGTAGCCTAGTATCTCTGCATCGGTTTCGCCTACCGATGAAAGGATGCAATTTGAGACCGGATGGTTGTATAAGTAAGGCTTTATCGATTCAATGGAAAGCCGCTCCACCACTTCTTTGCGGACAAGTGAATCGCCCTCAAAAAAGCCGAGCTTGGTCCGTGTATTTCCGATATCAATGGCCAGGTTCAACCGCTTAGTGTTTAAAGTGTCTGATGCCGGTCATCACCATCGCCATATCATGCTGGTCGCAGAAATCAATACTGTCCTGGTCTTTCACCGAGCCACCGGGTTGAATGACTGCTTTAATACCGGCCTGGTGTGCCAATTCCACGCTGTCGGCAAAAGGAAAGAACGCATCGGAGGCCAGCACGGCGCCATGAAGGTCAAACCCATAGGCTTTCGCCTTGGCAATCGATTGTTTCAGGGCGTCCACGCGGCTGGTTTGCCCGCAACCCATACCGATCATCTGGCCGTTTTTGGCCAGGGCAATGGCATTAGACTTCAGGTGTTTGACACATTTATTGACAAAAAGCAATTCGTCGATCTCTGCCTCTGTGGGTACTTTGCTGGTCACCACCTTCAGGTCCGCGGCCGTTTCGGCTTTCAGATCCATATCTTGTGTGATCACGCCCTTGAGGAGACTTTTGAATAAACGGGGTTGTGGCTTGCCGTCTTTAATTTTAAGCAGGATTCGTTTTTTCTTTTTTCCGAGTAGTTCAAACGCAGCGGGCTCCACATCCGGGGCCAGGAGCACTTCGTAGAAGATCTCGTCGATGGCCTGCGCGGTAGCCAGGTCGATTGTTTTATTGGTGATGAGGATGCCGCCAAATGCCGACACCGGATCGCATGCCAACGCCGCTTCCCACGCTTCCAACACCGTAGGGCGAATAGCTACGCCGCATGGATTGGTATGTTTGAGTACAGCAAAGACGGCCTGTTCGGCTGAAAATTCCGCTATCAGGCCAAGGGCTGCATCGATGTCGATGAGGTTGTTGTAGGACAGTTCTTTGCCGGACAGTTGCTCGAAAGAGTCGTTAAGGTCGCCGTAGAAAACCGCTTGCTGGTGCGGGTTCTCCCCGTAGCGCAGGCCGGTGTGGCGGCTTTCGCTGTATTTGAAAACGGGGTCCGGATCTTCGCGGTTGAAATAGGTGAAGATGGCGGTATCGTAGTGGGAAGACACTTCAAAGGCCCGGCGGGCGAAGAAGCGACGGTCTTCCAAGGTGGTTGATCCGTGTTGTTGCTCGAGCAGTGCCAGGAGTTTGCCGTATTCCGCTTTAGAAGGCACGATGACCACGTCGTTGTAGTTTTTGGCTGCGGCCCGGATCAAGGAGATCCCTCCGATATCGATCTTTTCGATGATGGCTTTTTCTTCGTCTGTTTTAGCCACCGTTTCTTCGAAAGGGTATAAGTCGACGATCACCAGGTCGAGCGTCGGTATTGCATACTCCTCCAATTGTGCCAGGTGGGCGTCTTCCCGGCGGGCCAGTATACCCCCGAAGACTTTTGGGTGCAGGGTCTTGACGCGACCATCCAGAATAGAGGGATAGTTGGTCAGTTCTTCTACTGGGATGACTGGAATCCCCAATTTTTCGATGAAAGATTGAGTGCCTCCTGTGGAGTACAATTGAACGCCCAGTTGGTGCAGTTTCTGGACAATCGCATCCAGCCCATCCTTGTAAAAAACGGAGATGAGGGCAGATTGAATTTTCTTGCTGCTCATAGTCAGGTGTTTGTGCCGAGGGGTATGCATGAAAAGATGCGCAAAGGTAAGTAGAATCGGCAAAAAATCAGGTATAAATCAGAAACCTGACTTTATAAAAAGACTGGTTGGGAGCGATGGGTAAGTGGGGGTACTTTTGTATTCAGACGGGCTCAAATATGAAAAGCTATGAAACCCGCAGTATGACGTAGCAGGTAATTCCTGAAGTTGTAAAAATGCTAGGTTCTCAAATTTTACTGGCAAAGTAAAATTTTCATTGTTGGTAAGCAGACGCAGGCCGGATCTCGAAAAGAGACCGGCCTTTTTATGCCAGATATTTCCCTACGATCGGCATTCTCCTCCCCATTCCAAATGCCTTGGATGTTACCCGCAATACCGGTGCTGTCTGGTAGCGTTTGAACTCATTGATATTGACCAGGCGCAGCACGCGGCGTACGAGTTTTTCATCGAACCCCATATCAATGAGGTCTTGCGGACTTTGGTGCTTTTCGATGTACTGATAGAGGATGGGGTCGAGTTCGTCGTATTCGGGCAGGCTGTCGCTATCCTTCTGGTTGGGGCGCAACTCGGCCGACGGTGGTTTGGTGATGATATTTTCGGGGATAATCTCTTTGTGTCGATTGAGGTAGCGGGCCAATTCGTAGACTTCCGTCTTATAGACGTCACCGATTACAGAGAGCCCGCCGCACAGGTCGCCATAAAGGGTGCCATAGCCGACGGCCATTTCACTCTTATTGGTGGTGTTTAGCAGAATGTGTCCGAATTTATTGGAAAAGGCCATGAGCAGGTTGCCGCGGATGCGGGCCTGGATGTTTTCTTCGGCGAGGTTGAACGGCTGGCCCAAAAAATGGGACTCTAGTAATTCCATATAGGTTTGATACGCTTTTTCAATGGGAATGATATCGTACTGGCATCCCAGGTTTTCGGCCAACTGCCTGGCATCGAGTACGGAATGGTCGGAAGAAAACGGAGACGGCATTAGCAGCACCCGGACATTGTCTTCTCCCAGTGCTTCCGCGGCCAGCACGGCGACAATGGCGGAGTCGATGCCTCCGGAGAGCCCCAGAATAGCCTTTTTAAAACCCAGTTTTCCAAAATAATCTTTCAGGCCACAGACCAGGGCGTCGTGAATGAGCGCCATCTTGTCCTTGGGCTGGAGTATTTCCCTCCCGCCCCGGAACACTTCGTCAAGGTCATAAAAACGAATACATTCCTCGAAATAAGGCAGTTCATCGAGGATCGTTCCGTTGGGCGCCACGACCATGCTGCCGCCATCGAAGATGATCTCAGTCTGGGCGCCCACGTGATTTACGTAAAAAAGCGGTATCTTATAGCGTTCGGCGTTGGCTTTGAGCACATGTATGCGTTCGTCGGCGTGGTCGTGGGCAAAGGGGGAGGCAGAAATATTCAGGATGAAATCCGGTTGCTGATCTTGCATCTCATCGAGTGGACAGATGGTATAGAGTGGATTTTCATTGCCCAGGTTCCATAAGTCTTCACAGATGGAAAGTGCGATGCGCTTGCCTTTGTATTCGACCACATTGAATTCGGTGGCGGGTTCGAAATAGCGGTATTCGTCGAAGATGTCGTAGGTGGGCAAAAGGGCCTTGTGTTGTACATGGGCCACTTTCCCCTCTGAAAGGAAGTAAGCCGAGTTGAACAGGTCTTTGCCTTCAATTCGGGGGTTGTGGCTGGGAGATCCCACGACCACAGCAATGCCTCGGGCGGCATCTGCCAGTTTTTCAATAGAGGCATCTGCCAGGTGGATAAAATCATCAAATTCGAGGAAGTCGCGAGGCGGATAGCCGCAAGTAGCTAATTCTCCAAAGCAGATGATGTCGGCATCCTGCGACCTGGCGGTACGGATGGCATCCAGCATTTTGGCCAGATTGCCTTCAAAATTGCCGATATGGTAGTCAAGTTGAGCGAGGGCGATTTTCATTGGTATCGATTATTCGCCTCAAAGGTAAAGGATTTTTAAGTTTCATCGTGACCGGGGCACTAAGTCACCCGGTCGGAAAATAGTGCTCCAGATTCCTTATCTTTGCGCTTTGTTTTGAACCCATCCGCACAACCATTTTTTGACATGAAATCCGATCGCAAGAAAGCCGGGCAGGAAGAGAGTTGGGTTATAGAAGATGACTTTATCGAGGTGATCGGCGCGCGCGTGCACAACCTCAAGAATATCGATGTGCGCATACCTCGCAACCGGATGGTGGTTATCACCGGAATCAGTGGGAGCGGCAAATCATCCCTGGCATTTGATACGATCTATGCAGAGGGGCAGCGCCGGTACATGGAGACACTGACTTCTTATGCCCGCCAGTTTATCGGGGAAATGGAACGCCCGGATGTAGAACAGATCAATGGATTGAGCCCGGTCATTTCCATAGAACAGAAAACCACCGGCCGGAATCCGAGGTCTACCGTGGGTACTGTCACAGAAGTATATGACTTTCTCCGGCTGCTCTTTGCCCGGATTGGGCAAGCCTATTCGTTTATTACAGGGGAACGGATGGTGCGCTATTCGGAAGAGCAGATGCTGGAGCACATCATGGAAAGCTTTGCCGGGAAAAAAGCCCAGTTGCTTGCGCCGCTGGTAAGGGGCCGAAAAGGGCATTACCGGGAGCTGTTTGAGCAGGTCAGGAAACAGGGCTACGCGAAAGTGCGTGTGGATGGGGAGGTGTTGGATCTGACCAATGGCATGCAGGTAGACCGGTATAAGGTGCACGACATCGAATTAGTTATTGACCGGCTGGTCGTATCGGAAGATCGCAGGCAGCGGTTGTCAGCTTCTCTTCAAACCGCCCTGAAAACAGGTAATGGGCTAATCTTTCTTTTGGACCAGGATACCGGAGAATTGGTGGCTTACAGCAAACACCTGATGGACCCTACGAGCGGGGTTTCTTACGAAGAGCCCTCCCCTAATTCGTTTTCGTTCAACTCACCCTATGGCGCTTGCCCTACTTGCAAAGGATTGGGCATTCTGAACAAGGTGGATATGAACAAGATTATTCCCGATCCTTCCAAAAGCATCAATGACATCGGGATTGCCCCGCTGGGGGAAGTGCGCCAAAACCAGACTTTTCAGCAGTTGCGGAATATCGCCAAGAAGTACCATTTCACTTTTGCTACGCCTGTCCAGGATATCCCTAAGGATGCGCTTGATGTGATTCTTTTTGGAAAGGGAAAGGAAGGGAAGTCAAAGAGTACGACGGGTTATCAGGAGTTTTGGTTTGACTTGGAGACCGAAGGGCTGGTCAATATGCTGGAACGCTGGTATGAGGATACCACTTCGGAGAAGATTCGTCAATGGGCGGAGGAATTCCTGACGCTCGACGCTTGCCCGGATTGTGAAGGGAAACGGTTGAAGAAAGAAAGTCTGCACTTCAAAGTGCTCGATAAAAATATTGGAGAGCTGGCGGAAATGGACCTGCTCCTGCTTCAGGAATGGATGGAGCGCGTGGAAGAGAAGCTTTCGGAGCGGGACCGCACCATCGGCAAAGACATTCTGAAAGAGATCCGCCTCCGCCTGGGCTTTTTGCTCGATGTGGGGTTGGAATACCTCGTGCTCAACCGGCCCGCCCGGACTTTGTCGGGGGGTGAAGCGCAACGCATTCGCCTGGCTACACAGATCGGATCGCAGCTGACCGGGATCACCTACATTCTTGATGAGCCCAGTATCGGGTTACATCAACGCGACAATCAGCGGCTCATCGAAGCGCTGCGTGAATTATCGAATATCGGAAATACAGTACTCGTGGTCGAGCACGACAAGGAAATCATGCTGGCTTCAGACTACCTGATCGACCTGGGGCCGGGGGCGGGCAAGCACGGCGGTGAGGTGGTGGGACAAGGCGTTCCGGCTTCGTTCCTAAAGATCGATTCGCTCACGGCCAATTACCTGCGGAATGTGCTCGCCATTCCCGTGCCCAAGGTGCGGAGGAAGGGTTCGGGTCATTTTCTGGAGATGGATGGAGCAGTAGGCAACAACCTGAAAGATGTGCATGTGAAAATTCCGCTGGGTACCTTTACCTGCGTAACCGGTGTTTCGGGGAGTGGAAAATCGACGCTGATCAATGAAACCCTCTATCCCATTCTCCGGCAGCATTTTTTTAATAGCCTTCAGACTCCCTTGCCCTACAAGGAAATACGGGGGCTGGAACATATCGATAAAGTCATTGAGATCGATCAATCGCCGATCGGACGCACGCCTCGTTCTAACCCCGCCACCTATACCGGGGTATTTACCGACATCCGGAAGATCTTCTCCGATCACCCGGAGTCCAAGATCAGGGGATATAAACCGGGGCGATTTTCGTTTAATGTAAAAGGAGGCCGTTGTGAAGTCTGTCAGGGCTCCGGCATGCGGGTGATCGAAATGAACTTTCTACCTGATGTGCTGGTAAATTGTGAAAATTGCCTGGGCCATCGCTATAACCGCGAAACGCTGGAAGTGCTGTTCAAAGGGAAGAGCATTAACGATGTGTTGAATATGACAGTGGATGAGGCAGTGGAATTTTTCGCCAATATTCCCAAGATATACCGAAAGGTGAAGACCTTGCAGGATGTCGGGTTGGGGTATGTCACCCTGGGGCAGCAAGCAACCACCCTTTCCGGGGGAGAGGCCCAGCGAGTAAAACTGGCCGAAGAGCTCTCCAAAAAGGATACGGGCAATACCCTGTACATCCTTGATGAACCGACAACCGGCTTGCATTTTGAAGATATCCGCCACCTGCTCGACGTGTTGAACAAACTCGTGCAAAAGGGGAATACGGTGGTGGTTATTGAGCACAACCTGGATGTCATAAAAACGGCCGACTTTATCATTGACATGGGCATGGAAGGAGGAAACAGGGGAGGCGAGATCGTGGTTTCAGGTACGCCGGAGGAAGTGTCCCGCCACCAAACCAGTCATACCGGACGATTCCTGAAGGATGAGTTAAAATTGAAAGTGAACTAATATTGTTGATGCGAAAATGGGTTAACTTAATCTTCAAAGCATATTTCCGTCGCCGTATGAAGCGCGTACGGCGTTATATGGAGCATCCGCTGGAAGTCCAACAGCAGGTGCTCCGGCATTTGCTCCACCGGGCCAGGGATACGGAGTTTGGCCGGAAGTATGAATTCAATGCGGTGAAAAATTGGGAAGAATTCAGTCGCAATGTGCCGGTTCGTGACTACGAGCAGATCAAGCCCTTTATTGAGCGCATGATGTATGGCGAGCCCAATGTGTTATGGCCGGGCCAGGTGCGCTTTTTTTCCAAGTCATCGGGTACCACGGAAGACAGGAGCAAGTTCATTCCCGTCAGTTTGGAGAACCTTTACGATTCGCACATAAGAGGCGCCCGCGACACGATGACTTTTTTTTACCAGCAGCGCAAGGATGCCCGGATATTTTGGGGGAAAAGTCTGATCATGGGAGGGAGCTTGACCCCTTTCCCGGAGCATCCGGATACGATCAGAGGCGATGTGTCGGCTATTCTCAATTCGCATGTACCCTGGTATACCCGTCCTTTTTTGACGCCTGATCCGGAGATCGTGCTCATGGCCAATTTTGAGGAGAAGATCGAAGCTATGGCACAAGCACTCAGTAAAGAGCCTCTATTGGTGGGCATTGGAGGCGTACCTACCTGGACAGTGGTCTTGCTGCGCCGGATTTTGGAGATTACGGGAAAAAAGAACTTATTGGAAGTTTGGCCCCATATCCAGGCCTATATACACGGAGGGGTGAGTTTTTTACCCTATAAGGAGCAGTTTTGCGATTTCTTTCCTACTAATACCTTTAGCTACCAGGAAGTGTACAATGCTTCTGAAGGATATTTTGCTTCCCAGAATGATTTAGGTTCGGATGATATGTTGCTCCTGCTCGACAACAACATCTATTACGAATTTTTACCTATGGAAGAGTGGGAGAGTCCCAATCCGAAGGCCATTCCGCTGGAGGCAGTGGAAAAAGGGAAAGTGTATGCCATGATAATCAGCAACAATGGAGGGCTTTGGCGCTACAATATCGGCGATACGGTGACCTTTACCTCCACGCACCCATACAAGATCAAGATCAAGGGGCGCACCAAGCAGTTTATTAATGCGTTTGGAGAGGAACTCATGGTCGACAATGCCGAAAGAGCCCTGGCAATGACTTGTGAGGCGTTGAATGCGGTAGTGAGTGAGTATACGGCGGCGCCGATTTATTTCGAGGGTGCGGGCCGCGGAGGGCATCAATGGATCGTTGAGTTTAAGGAAGCACCGAAAGATGTGGAACAGTTTGCAACCCTCTTGGACAAGAACCTGCAGGGATTGAATTCCGATTACGAAGCAAAGCGATATAAAAACATTGCGTTGGAACGCTTGTGTCTTCATGCCGTACCGCCAGGTACTTTTGTACAATGGATGAAGCACCGGGGCAAATTCGGCGGACAACATAAGGTGCCCAGGCTGGCCAACCATAGGGAGTATGTATCCGAAATTTTACGCTTTTTAGAAAATTAGGCATGGATCCGACAACGGAATTGATCGTACGCGACTTTGAGCTTATTGCGCCTAAAGAGGAGTGGACGGAAGAGGAGTTTTTTGACTTTTTGGCCGATCATATTGCCTTTCTCATTGAACACAAGCTGGAATACCTGCTGAGTCTGATGTACCGGCTCGATGTAAACGAAGCCAAGGTGCACCAGGCGTTGTCCCCTTTTGCTCCGGAGCCTGCAAATATCGGGCTTGCCCGTCTTGTGCTGGAACGGCAGCAGCAACGTGTGGCAACCAAGCAGTACTATAAGCAAGTGCAACCCGAAGATTTGGACGAGGACCTGGCCTTATAAAGCAAAGGCATGCCTGGGAGGGGCATGCCTTGACGGAATAATATGGCTAATGTGTTAATCAATAAAAAAGATGAAGGAGTGCTGCCCTTCATCTTTTTTATTGATTGTCCTACTGCATGTAGGCAATGCTGCGCACAGCAGTGTGTTGGATGCCCGCAAATCCGAACGCATGTACCGGTTGTTCCAGCACCATTTCCCCAATGGTGAGGTATTGGATGCGTACAACGCTGGCTTCATAGGTTTCTGCGGGGTTGCCGGGTTGCCCGGTCGCGTAGAATATAATGTACTGGCCATCCGGGGTAATCTCGAAAAATCCCTTTTCTTCCAAGCGGGCAGAAGGCGTTTCACACACTTTTGTGTATGTGCCGTCGTTGTGAAATTGCACCTGCATGGAAGAAATACCTGCCCGTTCGTCGGTATTGCAGCCAACTACCTTTGCCATATCGGAAGGGAAAGTCACGCTATTCCATTCACCAACCAGACTCGCCTGCATCCGGACGAGTTCTTTGGCGCTGATCGTGGGCTTGAGCACTAGCGCAATATCGTTGATAGAATCCATTATGGTGGCGTTCAGGCCTTCACACGTAGCTTGCAGGCTGACCATTTGCTCGTTGAAGTCCGAGTCGGTAAGGATGAGTGCCACATTCCCGTTGCGTTCTTCCAGCTTCCACATCAGGGATTCGATACTCAACTCGCCTTCTGCATCTGTGGAGATTACATCAACCAGGCCGTACTCGTGGAATTGAAAGACGGATTGCCCGGCTTCCGAATTTTCTACCGACCACATGCCCTGAAGCAGGTCTGCTTCAAGTTTGTCTACTGCAGTGAAATAGGCCGGAAATCGCGCCGCACTAAGCCAGCAATCCAGCTCATCAGTAACCGAATATTGTTCAGCTTGGAGCGAGAAGGAAAGACTAAGGAGGCTTACAAGCAAAATGAGCGTTCTCATATCAAAGATTGTTTAAATTGGGGTGTCTTGGTTTTTTGAAGTATTCCTTTACAGAGACAAATATATAGGGCAATGGCTGCATCAATTGTGGTTAACTAGATGAGTGGCCTTGTATTGTCGACAAAGGACTGCATTATCAACGAGCAAGTCAATGTTTTGGTTCTCGCACTATTTTGAATTTACTTTGCGATTAAATTTTAATTTCCATAAATCATTTAGAATAAAATTCCGTTCAACAACAGAGGGAGTGTTTTCTTATCGCACTTACCTAATAAGCGTGGTTGAATATTTGTGCGAAAAAATTTCTTACTGGGGAGATATTTAACTAAAAAATTACACAATCTTCGGTTTGGCTTTACCAAAGCAACGAATAGCATGTTGATCAAAACCCGTGGGATCGTTTTCCGCAACCAAAAATACGGGGAGACGAGTGTTATTATTGATGTGTACACGGAGGAGAAAGGACTCCAATCGTATATCGTACACGGGGTGCGCACAACCAAAGCAAAGGTTTCAGCGAGCCTGGTGCAGGTCATGTCCTTCGTGGAGCTGGTTACCTATAGCCGCGACGACCGGGCTTTGCTAAACATTAAGGAAATTCGGCCTGAGGTGGTCTACGAATCCATCCCCTTTGATCTGAAAAAAGGTGCAGTGGGCCTCTTCATGATCGAGATGGCGCGAAAATCGATCCGGGAGATTGAAGAAAACAGGCCTTTGTTCGATTTTCTGCACCGCAGTTTTTTGTTTCTGGACCAGACCCCGCGGCCGGTCGCCAATTTTCACCTCTATTTCTTATGCGAATTGGCTGTATTTCTGGGATTTCACCCGGATGGAACAGCCTCCCCCGACACACCTTTTTTTGACCTTCAGGAAGGGTATTTTGTACACTCTATCCCTCCTCATCCCAATTATGTGGATGAAGCCCACAGCCTACTGCTCAGCCAATTGTTGGAAAGTACTCCGGAAACCGTTGGAGATATCCATCTCACACGCCCGGATCGCCAGGCAATCCTGCACCATTTAATGAATTATTACCGGCTACATATCGAGCACTTCCCCACTATTCACTCGTATCAAGTGCTGGAATCCGTGTTTTGAAAGTTTTTAGTTTTTAGTGCTTAGTTTTTAGTTAGTGTCGCCTCAACTAAAAACTAAGCACTAAAAATTAAAAACTAAAAACTCTTCCCATACTGCGCACACTCCAAGGCCAACAGGAGCGATTTGCCCATAAAATGGGTGGAGGGGTCGAGCCGCTGGTAGTGGGCTGCAAGGAGGGCTTCTTCCTTGGCAAGGAGGTTATAGACCGTGCGCATCACTTTGAAAAAGCGGCCGGGGTCTGCCACGAGCGGGAGATCTTTGGCCTGCGTCATTTTTAAAAAACGCCGAAAGGCCATATCGTCGAAGAGGGCGTATTGATCCGGATACCGAAAGGCCAGATAGAGGGAAATCATGCGGTAGTCTTCGTGGTAGTGCCTGGTTTCGATCCAATCGGGGTGGGTATCGCGGTAATCCCGCAACAACTCATCGCAATGGAACAGAAAGCGGTCGATTCGGTTTTCTACGTCTTTATTTTCGTTGAACAGATCTTTGAACATCTCCCGCACGAAGTCGGGGTAGGCGATGATGAAAAGTTGCATCTGCTCCTTAGGGGAGTACCGTTCGTCTTTCCACAGCCTGCGGCTGCTCGTATTTTGCAGGCTCGCATCGTACATGGCTCCGAAATCTTCGGCATCCAAATCCCAGGTTTCCTGGAAGATATGCTGAGATTCCCAGGCAAACAGCAGGGGGAATTCACCGGCTGTTTCGAGGTGGCGATGGAAGGCCTGAATTTGGGTTTGGAGGAGTCGGAGATTCATAAACTATCTAATATCCTCGCACCTGGTATAATTTTCCGTCGATCTTCATGGAGGCCACAGCGTGTTTTTCGTTGAGGTAAAGGAAGACCGGATCATCTTTGGCCGTGGAGAACTCCCATTCAAAGCGCTCTTCATTGATGCGCGAGGTTTTGAACTCGCGTTCCACGACTTTTTTTATAGGATAGCGTTCCGTTTTATCTTCCTTTGTGCCATCGGCGTATTGCAGGATAGAGCGGACTTCCACGAAGTACTCCCGGATTTCTTTGGACTTAACGACGACGAGGCTGTCGGCGACTTTAAGGCTGTCGGAAGAAGCAACTTGCCTGGTCTTTTCTTCGATAGTAATTTCCTCGATAAACGAGATGCGGGTGCTATCTTCCATTTGCAGCCGTTCCTGGATGCCGGATTCCTGGTGGATGCGGAAGAAGGGCTGAATAGTCTTCCCCCAAAGGGAGTCGGGGTTAGGGAGTACCATCTCGTTCCAATTGGTGAAATAGGTACTTTCGCTTTTACGCAACTTATCCGGAATTTCGGCGAGGTAGAAGATCATTTCCGGGTCGTCTGGCGCCCGGCGGAAGACGAGTGCTTCGACGTGGGACCATTGGTTAAGGATGACCTTCAAATGGCCCGATAACCGGGCATCGCGGGCATTGATCGTATTGAGGATATAGCCATATTCTGTAGGGCTGATGCTACTGATCTGGTAAACACCCTGGATTTCAGGGCCTTCCACATAAAGATGAGTCCGGGTTACACCAAAGGAGTATTCGCCTGGCCGCATCGTGCGATCCATCTGATCCTGAATTTCCACCTGGTAGGGGCGGAAATCATAGCCGAGCAGCACTTCTACATCGTAGAAACTTCGATCGGTGATATAGGTGTAGTTTCGTTGAGCAGTTGCCAGCAAGGGCAAAAGAAAAAAGGACCAGTATAAAATCGGTTTCATTTGGAATGTTTTTTTACTTTTCAATTTCCTGATGAATATATTGGCGGATGCGCAGTTCCCATTCGTCTGCCCGTGCGACGATTTCATTGGCCTGAGAAAGAATGCTTTCGGCAAATGCCGCATCTTTGAATCCTTTTAGGTTGATTTTCACATTCATGAAAGCCCCGTGGATAGCAGCGCGCGCGCACAAGGCCCCGACGCCGGCATCGGTAATAGAGTTGGGGTTCCCCTTTTCGACCATTGACTGGATCAATTCAAACGCATCGTAGGAGATGCGCATGACCCGGAAGGGTACTTCGATGGCAAATTTGGTTGCCTGTTGTATCGCTTCTTTGCGGGCGGCTTTTTCTTCATCCGAAGATTTGGGTAGGCGGAATGCTTCGAGGATGCCATTGAATGCATTGGTATCTTCATCAACCAGGCGGAGCAAGTCGTCTTTGAGCTGTTGTCCTTTTTCTGCCCAACCGCTAAATTCTTCCCATCGGTCGTCCCATTGCCGTTTATGGGACGAGAGATTGGCGACCATGGTAGCCAGTGAAACACCCAGGGCGCCGACGTAGGCAGAGATCGACCCACCGCCGGGTGCTACACTTTCGGAAGCGGTTTCATTGGAAAAGCTACGCAAATCCATGCTTACGAGCCTGGCCACGTCAGAGTCCGCGAGGAGGTATTCGATGACTTTCTTTTTCGGATCGAAAGGGGCCAATTCATCCAATCCGAGGGAGCGCACAGCGATCTTGATCACTTCCTCCTCCGAAACCCCGGCAGAGCGGCGTTGTTTTTGGAGGAAGAATTTACCGGCATCCAGGAGCACTTTCAGCGGGACAAGTCCCACCAGCTCGGATCCTGTGACGCGCATGCCGCGGCTTTCAGCGCTCTGGCAGCAGGCCTCGAAGGCTACGTGGAGGGGGGTGACGGAGATATTGGTCAGGTTCATCGAGATTTGGGCGATACCGTATTCTTCGATAAACCAGCCGATGGCTTTTACCGCTTTCAGGGCGCCGGGTTCACGCACGGGTTCGCCTTTTTCATCCAGGACGACCTCCCCGTTGATGGGATCTCCGATTCGCTTGACCCGGCCTTTTTCGCGCACGTCGAAGGCGATGGAATTGGCGCGGCGTTCGGAGGTAGTATTGAGGTTGATGTTATAGGCAACGAGGAAATCGCGCGCGCCTATAGCGGTAGCACCGGCTTTGGCATTGAATTGAGCGGGTCCGAAATCGGGTTTCCACTCCGGCCGGCTGAGTTTATCGGGGAGTCCTTCGTATTCCCCGGCGCGCACGGAGGCCAGATTGCGCCGCTCGGGGCGGGTAGCGGCATTTTCGTAGCAATAGATGGGGATCGGGAGTTCTCGACCTACCCGTTCGGCAAGTTGGCGGGCGAATTGCGCGGTTTCTTCCATGCTGATATTGGATACTGGGACAAGAGGACATACATCCGTTGCTCCCATGCGGGGGTGTTCGCCCTTGTGTGTGCGCATGTCGATCAGTTCTGCTGCTTTTTTTATGGCGAGGAAAGCAGCTTCCACGACAGGAGCCGGTTCGCCGACAAAGGTAACGACCGTGCGGTTGGTGGCTTTTCCCGGGTCAACGTCGAGCAACTTAACGCCGGGAACGCTTTCAATGACATCCGTGATTTGTTTGATAATGGACAGGTCGCGGCCCTCACTAAAATTTGGCACGCATTCGATGAGTTGTTTCTTCATGAAATATGGGGATTGAGTTGCAGCCGCGAAGTTAGGTAAAACTCAGGCGATCATTTACCAACGGCATAGAGCTTTTCGATTTCCGTTTCGAATTTCTTTTCAATCGAATCGCGGATCAACTTGAGGGTAGGGGTTAGTTGGCCCTGCTCCACAGTCCAATTTTCATGAAGAAGAAGGAATTGGCGGATCTTTTCATGGTTGGGTAGTTCCTCATTGATTTCATCGATCAGAGCCTGGTAGAATTTTTCGACTTTAGGGTTGATGACCATAAACTGAGGGGCAGTCCAGTGCACTTGATTTTCAATACACCAAAGTTCGAGCAATTCAAAATTGGGGAGAAGGAGGGCTGAGACATAGGGTCTCCGGAACCCGATGATCATACACTGGTCGATGAAGGGAGAAAGGTGCACCTTATTTTCTATGTGTTGCGGGGCGATAAATTTTCCTGAAGAGGTTTTGAAAATATCTTTTTTTCGGTCGGTGATCTTTAAAAACCGGTGGTGGACGATCAGGCCTACGTCGCCGGTACGGAACCAGCCATCTTCGGTGAAAACGGCTTTTGTTTCCGCTGGAAGATTGTGGTAGCCTTGCATGATGTTTGGGCCTTTGGCCTGTATTTCTCCTGCCCCGTTTTCATCGGGGTTATCGATGCGAATGGAAACGCCAGGGATGGGGAGCCCCACGGTTCCGAATCGGTTGAGTCCGGGTTCGAATCGGTTGATGGTAAGGACCGGGGAGGTTTCAGTAAGTCCATATCCCTCCCGGATAGCAATGCCTGCAGCGGAGAACAGCCTGCCCAATTTTTCTTCCAATGCGGCAGCCCCTACCGAAACGCCGCGAATGCGATTGCCGAGTGCTTTCCGCCAGTGCCGGTATACAAGGATATCGGCTATCCGGAGCTTAAACCAATAAAGAATCCCTGACACCCGGTGACTTTCGTAGCGGTCGCCCAGACTCAGCGCCCAGCGGATCACTTTGCGCTTCAGGAAAAAGCCCTGGAGCGTTTGGGCGAATATATGGTCATAGATCTTTTCGAGGAGGCGGGGCACTGCGGTGAAATAATGAGGCCGGACCTCTTTATAGGTTTCGGCAAGGTTGTCGGTACGATCGGCATAATAGAGGGAAGCCCCCACTGCGAGGTAGGTATAGGTGACCATTCGCTCGAAGATGTGGCTGAGAGGCAGAAAGCTCAGTACTGTATGGTCACAATTTGCCGGGATAACCGACATGACGGATTTGATATTGCTGATAATATTCCGGTGAGAGAGCTCTACCCCTTTTGGCTGCCCTGTAGTTCCGGAAGTATAAATGATGGTGGCGAGGTCGTCTTCGTGGATGACGCCTTTGAAGGTTTGAAATGCAGCCAGGTGGTTTTCATTGGGTTCCTTGCGAAGGTCCAGGCAAGAGGGAAAATCGGGATATTTTTCGAACGTGAAGATGCCTTTAAGAGTGGGCACGGCCAATTGAATGTCGGCGATTTTTTCATAAAGGTCGGTACCGTCGGTGAAGCAGTATTTTATTTCCGCATCGCGCATGATGTATTCGATATGCACCTGAGATTGATTGGAGTGAATGGGAACGACTATCACACCGATCTGTTGCAGGCCGATATCCAGGAAGTTCCAGGTAGCGCTACCATGGTGGGAAAGGATGGCTACTTTATCGCATTTTTTCAAGCCAAGGTCGAGAAACCCCGCGCTGAAACGGTTGATTTCGTCGATACAATCCCTTGTGGAAAAGGTTTTCCAGCTGTGATGGTCCTTATGGGCCAACGCCACTTTTTGTGGGTATTTGGCCAGTTGATAGGGCAGAATTTCGAATAAGCGCTGAAAGTCCATAGGCCAGGGAATTAAACATGGCCTTATAAAGCTAGGAAAAAAAAGTATTTTTAAAGTAAATACCTGCAGTAAGTAAATTTATACTGGAAATAAAATGGTTTGCCAGACGAAGGCTGGCAAACCATTTTATTTCCAGTATATCACCTTAATTTTTCGGTAAAAGCAGGAGCGTGTACGTTCAGGTTGTTGAGGTATTCTATGGTTTGTTCCAGACTTTTGAGCACGGTGACATTTCCGGTAGTGGGGACACGTTGGGCGACCACCTGATAGCCGGAGAGCAGGATTTCACTTTTGTGGAAATTAATGGATAGTGCGTTCACATAATCCTGGATGGGTTCTTTGGAGAAGGTTTCGGAGATCATGGTGAAAATAAAATCGGGCTGGTGTACCTGGTATACATCCTTCAGGTCGATCAGCGACATATCCTGGCCGATATAGATCACGTAATTTCCACGGGATTTAAGGAGGTAGTGCATGAACAGGAGGCTGAGTTCCTGCCGTTCCCCTTCGGGCAGGTAGAGCAGGAATTTGGGGGCCGTTTTTTCGGTGGTCAGGGGAACCTGATCGGTGGCGCAGATGATCTTCTGCCGGATAAGGTTACCGATAAAGTTTTCCTGCACAGGGCTGATGGAGCCAGTCAGCCAAAGGGCGCCGAGTTTGTCGAGGAAGGGCAGGATAACATCCAGCATGGTTCGTTCGAAGCCGATCTGTTGGATGTTGGTGGAGACAATGCGGTCAAATTTATTTTCATCCATTTCCATCATGGAGAGCGTCAACCCATCGAGTTGGTTGCCGAATTCGGCATTGATGTCCGTAATGGAAGCGATCTTTTGGACGATTTCGTGGGCGCTCATTTGGGCGATCTTAGAGATCTTATGGCCATTTTTATTGAGTAAGGCCACGTTGAGCAACAGTTTGAGGTCTTCATCCCTGTAGTAGCGTATATTCCCTGGTGTGCGTTGAGGGTCGATGATCCCATAGCGCTGCTCCCAAATCCGGATAGTATGGGCTTTGATGCCCGATAATTTTTCCAGATCTTTTATGGAGTAAATAGCCACTGCAGAGGAATTTTTTGTGCGTTCAGGATTATTGAAAGGGGATTTTTGTTGCCAAGTAGCTGAACAGTAGTAAGGCTCAAAGGTTTAGAAAAAATGTAAATTTTCAGACGAATTGGGGAATGGACGGATAAGTTGTTTGCCGTTTAAGCAGAAATAGGTGGAATTTATCTATTTTTAGGCTCGCAAAACCAGCGCATTTCAAAATCATACTTATGAAACTACGTTTTACACCTCTTTTTTATTCTTCGGTATTACTAACGCTAGCACTTTCTATGGCAAATATGCCTTTTGCCAGTGCGCAGGTGAAACCTACAGCCGGTGAAGTAGAGTGTTTTCAGGTGGGCAATGGCGGGTTATTCACCGATACGGGCGGCCCGGGCGGTAATGACGCGGTGGCAGGTTCCGCAGGCAATTATATCAATTGCGACTGTATTACCACTACGACCCTCTGCGCTACTGATGGCAGTGCCGTAAAAGCGGAATTCACCAAGTTTGGGATAAATGCTTCCTTCGACTGGATGGTTATTCTGGATATGGATAACCCTTCCATGGACCAATATCCGGCTTCGATCCTGAGCCTTCCATCCAATTCAGCTTTTCAACTTTTCAGCAACGCAGATGGCGCCGGAGACGGGGGGTCGGAGAATTACGGACTGGGAGCTCAGGTGGGCACAGCGCTCTTGGGCCAGATGGCCTCCACCTCATTCATCGCTACCAATCCTACTGGTTGTTTGACCTTTGTCTTCCGGGCTTCGGCTCAGGTAGACTACTCTGGCTGGGAGGCCATACTGTCGACCACAAGCAACGCTCCCCACCCTGGTAATAACGTTCCCTGTGGAGGTCCGGTTGCCTGTGCGCCGCCTTCCGCGCTGGAGGTAGGCGATATCACGGAGACAACAGCCTTGGTAACCTGGAACCCCTCACCTACTTCCACTACCTATGTGCTCGAGTATGGTCCCGAAGGTTTTTTGCCGGGTACGGGGATGACCATCACGGTTACTGACCTGACGAGTTATCTTCTTACGGGCCTGGATGACCAGACGACCTATGAAGTATACATTCAGGCTATTTGCGATAATGGGGATGAAAGCGCCCTGATTGGCCCTACTCTTTTTACTACCTGCTGTGTACCTATACCTGATCTTTGCAACTACACCCTGAACCTGTACGACTCTTTCGGGGATGGATGGAACAATGCCAAGCTGACGGTTACCCACAATGGGGTGAGTACCGTGTATACGTTTACTACTGGAACATTTGCCACGTTTACCTTCCTGGTGACAGAAGGTTTGCCCTTGGTACTGACTTACTCATCGGGGTCTTATGAAAATGAGGTGTCCTACGAAATGTTTGATTCGGATGGAGCCCTTTTACATGAAGATGGCCCCTATCCGACAGTTGGGGAGGTTTATAATGAAATTGTCATTTGTCCGGACTGTCCTGCTGTCAATTTAGCGAGTATTACCATCACGGATATTGATACAAATTCGGCGCAGGTAAATTGGGATGTCATCCCTTCGGCGCAGAGCTACATCGTCGAATACGGCCCGGAAGGTTTCCCGCTTGGCTTTGGCCTTACCAATACGGTTCTCGTGCCCCCTTCACTCCTGACAGGCTTAAACCCCTGTGTCAATTACGATGTCTTCATCACTGCCGTTTGCTCGCCTGATACCTTGAGCCAGGCGGTTGGCCCGGTCAATTTCATGACCGATCCCACGGGTTCCGGCCCCCCTTGTATTTACACCTTAAATATGTACGACTCCTTCGGCGATGGATGGAATGGCTCTTTCCTGACCGTTCAGTCGGGAGGGAACTCGACGAACTATACCTTTACTTCCGGAAGTTTTGCGACGGCGCAGATACCTGTTTTTGCCAACTTGCCGGTGGTGATCACGTTTACCGGAGGGTCTTTTCTCAATGAAACTTCCTACCAGTTGCTCGATCCGGATGGCAATATCATCCTGGCAGATGGCCCCTATCCGCAAATCGGATTGGTGCTGACCTTTATCGCCTGCCCCACCTGCCCTGGGCCTTCCTCTTTCTATCCGGTAGATATCAACGCGGATAATGCCACCTTTGCCTGGAACTCCGCGCTGGAGGACGGGCAATACAAACTGGAGTACGGCCCATTGGGCTTTACCCAGGGGACAGGGACAGTTATTTTCACTAATAATTTAAAAGAGACGATCACAGGGCTCACGGAGAATACCTACTATGATATTTACCTGTTCTTTACCTGCGATGACGATGGGGAAGCAGGGAAAACACTGGGACCTATTACATTTAAGACCATTTGGTACAACGATGTTGGGGTGTCGGGAATCGCGGAGCCCACAGAGGCCGATTGTAATTTGAGTGCCGATCAGTTGCTCACGTTCTACCTGCACAATTTCGGCCAGTACCCGCAATCGTTGATTCCCTTCAATTTTGCGGTGAACGGCGTCATCATTCCGATCGACTTCCCGGATGACGGACTATACACCGGGGTGATCGGCAACGACAGCACGCAGATTGTTACCTTCCAAACGACGTATGACTTCTCTGTCCCAGGATATTACCTCATCGAGGTTTGGACAAGCCTGGACCCGGACAGCGATCTGCAAAACGACACTTTCCGGTATGAATTGATCACCGCATATCCATTGCCGCTGAAGGAAGACTTTGAGTCGAATGTGTTCCCGACAGGTTGGCAGACTACCGAAACAGGTGTGTTTCTGTATGCACCGAATAACCACAACAATCCGACCTATGTGCTTTCAGACCAGTTGTACTCTTCCGATACCAACTTTGAAGTGACTACCCTCCGGGTGGGCCCGATGGGCGAAAACGACTCGCTTTCATTTGACTATCGATACGTCAACTCTTTTGCAGGTACGGTAGCGGCTACGCTGGGCGCCGGCGACAAGCTGGAGGTCCAGGTGTCGACCGATTGCGGAGAGACTTACAATACCATTTACACCATCAACCAGACCAATCACGTGCCGTCGACGGTCATGAAGAAGGTTACCGTAGACTTGTCGGCGTTTGCGGGGGAAGCGATCAACGTGCGTTTCTACGTATTGCGCGTTACTACGGCGGGTACCACCTACTGGATCGACCTGGATAATATCAACGTCTATGGATGTCCTTCTTCTTTCTTTGCCAACCAGGATGTCACCAATGCCAGCGCCCCCAATGCCAGCGATGGTTCTGTCAAATTGACGCCGGTATATGGTACGTCTCCGTTTGCTTATCAATGGAGCAACGGGTCTATTTCACCCAATCCAAGTGGATTAGAGCCTGGGAGCTACCTCGTTACGATCACCGATGCCAAAGGCTGTTCGGAGGAATTGACGGTTAATGTAGGCTACGAAGTGCCGAGCGGCACCCGGGACATCTCCCCCATTGGTGCAGTGACCCTTTGGCCGAATCCAACCAGTGGGGTGACCAATATTATGGTAGAGATGCCGGAGATGCAGGATCTGCAAGTGCAGGTATTCAATTCTGTCGGGCAACTGATTCTGGAGTTTTCAGAAGCGGGGTCAACTGTGGTCACCCGGGAGTTGGATTTGAGCGAACAGGCTGGCGGCATGTATATTATCCGCTTGTCATCCGGATCGGCGTGGCACTTTGAAAAGCTGGTACTGACCCGGTAATCGGCTATTAGTTGTGAAAACGGCAAAGCCTCCTGGAAAAACCGGGGGGCTTTGTCGTTTAATACCGCTTGGGGTAAACCATTTATGGCCTCAACTGTACTTATAGGGGATTGATATGAATAAGGCAGACTAAAAATAAAACCCATGCGCATAGGGATCGTTTGTTATCCTACCTATGGTGGTTCCGGAGTACTGGCTACGGAATTAGGTATAGGCTTGGCACGGCGTGGCCATGAGATTCATTTTATCACTTATCGGCAACCCGCCCGGCTAACTTCCTTCCAGGAAAATACCTTTTACCACGAAGTGTCTGCCACCGATTACCCACTTTTTGAGTACCCCCCCTACGATACGGCGCTGGCAAGTAAAATGGTAGATGTAGTGCGGTATGAGAACCTGGACTTGCTCCATGTGCATTATGCCATTCCCCATGCTACAGTGGCTTATATCGCCAAAAAGATCCTGCTGACCAAGGGGCGTTATGTGCCGGTTATCACTACGCTTCACGGTACGGATATTACACTGGTAGGCACCAATAATGCCTTTGCCCCGGTGGTTGAATTCTCGATCAATAAGTCGGATGGCGTGACGGCCGTATCGGAAAGTTTGCGAAAGCAGACCATAGAATACTTTGACATTCAACGCGATATCGAGGTGATCTACAATTTCATCGATTTTGAGCGGTTTAAATGGAGTAACAAAGACCATTTTAAAAAAGCGATAGCTCCGAATGGGGAGCGAATACTGGTACATGTGTCCAATTTTCGCAAGGTAAAGCGGGTAGAAGACGCCATTCTTGTATTCAAAAAAGTACACGACCGCATCCCTTCCAAGTTGCTGCTGATCGGCGATGGTCCGGAGCGGCATAATCTGGAGGAACTGTGCCGTAGTCTGGGGCTATGCGACGAGATTCGGTTCCTTGGAAAGCAAGATGCGGTAGAAGAGCTGTTGGCCATTGGCGACCTGTTTCTGATGCCGTCTCAAAGTGAAAGTTTTGGCCTTGCGGCTTTGGAGGCAATGGCTTGTGAAGTGCCGGTTATTTCGTCCAATACCGGGGGGCTTCCGGAGGTGAACATCCATGGAGTTACAGGCTTCCTGAGCGAAGTAGGTGATGTTGAATCCATGGCCTCCAATGCCATCCGGTTGCTGGAGAGTGAGACGATGCTGCAACAATTCAGGAAAAATGCCCTGGCCCAGGCCAAAGAATTTGACATTCAGAATATCCTTCCCCAATACGAAGCCTATTACCAACGGGTACTGGAGCGATCCGTTTTTAAATAGCCTAAACCCACTATCTAATAGAAGCGGGCTATTTAATTTATGAAAAGGATCTTCGCAATAATAGCATTCGGGTTATTCAGACTCTGCGGGCTGGTACTGAATACGAGATAGACCCCTGTGGCGGCTTTTCGTCCATTATAGTCGCGCCCATTCCAAATGGCTTGACCTCCTTCTGCCCGGGTCTGGTAAAACAATTGGCCACTCACGTCGGTGATCTTGATGTCGGCATCCCGGGCCAATCCGCTGATGGCAATAGTGCCATCGTAGTCGGGGCGCACCGGGTTGGGAAAGACCTTCACCTGGTTGGTATTGATCACACCTCCTTCTGTAGCAGTACCGCGAAATGTTTGCAATCCTTTATTGGTGCCGATAAATACTTCTCCCGTGACGGGGTGAATGACGATATCGTTGATGGTGTTGTCAAAAAGAGGGCTGTTGTCTACACTAATATAGGCGACCTGCTCCGTGCCGTCGGGCGATTGCACAAATATGCCGTTTTCGGTCCCGAACCATTTGCGGTTGGCGCCATCGACGGCGATAGTGCGCACGTTTTCGGTTTCGAGCAAATAGGCTCCAAAATTGTCTTGCAACACCGTGCGGAGGTTTCCAATGCAGGTGGGTTCAAACACATTGCTTCCGCATTCAAAGACAACGACCCCCTGTTCGGTGCCTACCCAGATATCCCCATCCAGGTCCATGGCCAGGCAGTTGACGCGATTGGATGGGAGGTTGCTGTTGTTGGAAGAGATGGAGCGGCAGCGGTCGTCGGTGGGGTCGTCGATATCCCCTTCATCGAAGATCAAAAGGCCGGAACTGGTGCTGCTCACCACAAACCATTTGTAGTCGTTGCGGTCGACAAGCACCTGGAGCAACTCATTCTCAACGCAAGTGGCTGGAGCGAAACTTTTCCAGCTTCCATCGTTTTTCAACACGGAAATAGGCCGGTCTGCTGCATGATTGGCGAGCCAAAGGTTATTTTCACTGTCAAAGGCCAGTCCGCTCACCCGGGTGCGCACGCTATCCAGATCCGGGTTGTTGAGGGTGGAGTTCGTGTCATTATAGACGACCATGTTTTCCCGGTCGAATTCGACCAGGCCGTCGAGAAAACTGGCCACGTAGACCTTGCCATTTTCGGGATGCACTGCCACATCATAAAAGTCGAACATGCCCGTCAGTTCATTGCGATTATTTCGATTGTAGGCCGACCAGTTGCCATCGCGGAGGGAGAAAAACCCATCTTCCCTGAACAGATAGGAATAATTGGTGCGTACGCCTCCGGATGCGATCCATAGTTCATCCTGATAGAGCGCCATTTGGTTGATGTTGTTGGAATAAGGCGCATTGAGCACAACGCGGTCGCAGGACTCCTTCCCAGTTTCCTGGAAGCGGAATTCGCGCCATTCATCGGCAAACCAGACGTTTCCATTGTCATCTTCTATGCCGTAGATCGGGCGGTCGTCACAATTGTTGGGGGCGGCCACGAAGCTTTCATCGGGATTGAAATACAATACCTTTCCTCCGCAGTTCTCTTGCAGGCAATAATAGCCGGCGATTAATCGGGGACCCTCGGCAGTGAGGTAGCGGATGTATTGATCGGGTTCATAGTGTACGAAGGTACGTACCTGCCCATCGTAGCGAAACAGCGTGTCGTTGAGGCTAAAATAGAGGGCGTCATTATAGGGGACGAGTGCGGTGCACGTATAGGCGGAAGGAAACCCGTCCCCATCGTCGAGCTTGTCCCATTCACTGAAATCTTCCGGGAAGCTGTTACTTTCCGCAATCCGGTAGATTCCCTCTTCCGTGGCCATATAGATGTAGCCTTGGAAAACCGCAGATGCCAGTACGGGCACCCCGGTGAAGGTGGTGAAAGGGAACTGCCTGTTCGATAGGTCGAGTTGGGATAACCCATAATTGGCGCTGACATACACATGATCTGCATCTTCGACGAAGATGTGGTAAACCTCCTTATCGCCGATAATACCCTGAAAGTTATTGATATCGAACAAGGTGGAAGTCCCTTCCGGGCTTATAACGTCGATGACGCTATTGGTATAGACGACCAGAAGCGTATTGCTGAACGGATTGAACTGGACCAGCGAAATACCCACCTGGCTTAGACCTTCGACTTTGGTAATGCGTTGAAAAGACCGGTCGGATTTATCCAATACTGCAAGGGCCCATTCCGTAGCGAAATAAACTTTGCTGTCGCTTTGTGCGACCCAATTCCCGTTGGGATAGGCCAGATGCGCTTTCCATTGGCCAATGGAAAGGTCCGTTTGTGCCAGAGATTGATTCAGGAGGGCGGTACAACCTATTAAAAAGAGTAAAGCCTGTCTCATATTTATCGTATTGACGGGAAGAAATGTAAAACGTAAATAGAACACGTGATCCGGAAAAATATTGTAAAATTAAGGTTTTGGAGAGCTATTTTCGATACAGGTGGCTGGTCTCCAGGTATCGGTAGACGGCATCCGGAACCAGGTAGCGAATCGACTTGCCCGATTTCCGGCATTCGCGGATAAAGGAAGCGGATATATCGAGCAGCGGAGCTTCAAAGATCCGGACATTCGAGTGTAGCGCGAATTGCCCGTCGTCGTAGCTCGGGCGCCGGTAGACGTAAATTTGGTAGTTGGCGAGCAGAAACTCGTAATTTTTCCACTTGTGGAGGGACAGCAGGTTGTCTCCTCCCATAATGAGGGCGAATTCCTTATCCGGGTATTTTTCTCGGAGATAGGCCAGGGTATCGACCGTGTAGGAAGGTTTGGGCAGGTGAAATTCGATGTCGCTGGCGCGCAGTTTGGGGTGGTCGCCAATAGCGAGTTGAACCAAATGGAGGCGGTCGTAATCGGGCGCGAGTGTTTGTTTGGCCTTTAAAGGGTTGTGCGGGCTGACGATTAGCCATACCTGATCCAGGTCCGTGAACTCGGCCATATAATCTGCGATGATCATGTGGCCGATATGAACGGGGTTAAAAGAGCCAAAAAACAATCCAACCTTCATATCCCGGGGCTTATTGGTCAATAGAGTCCTGGCTCATCAGTTGGAAGAGCGATTCCATATCCTCCTCCCCTTCCTCGTAGAGTGCTTCTTCCGGCAGGTCGACCAGCCATTTGCCATCGATCCGGACAAGCAGGAAGCTATCGTAGAAAGTTTGTCCTTCTTCTTCCAGGGTGTAGTAGCAAACCGCTTTATCTCCTGATTCTTTGCAATTAATTTCTTTGAAATCGGTTTGGGTGACGACAGAATCGGCGTCCATTTCCGAGAGGAGCACTTCCATCCAGGAGAGGAGCGCTTCGGTTCGGGGAGCGCTCAAGACCTTGGCTTTCTCAAATTCATTGTGATCGACATGGGACTGCCATTGGCGGACAACGGATTCGGGGGAATTGGCAGGTTGGCAGGCGAAGAGTAAAAAGGTGGCCAGTGCCGGTACTGCGATAAAAGAAACAATGCGCATAATGATTAATTTAGCAGCAAAGGTAAATAACCAAACATATTTATTTGCACATGAAGCTTCCCTTGCCTGTTGCCGTGTCTTTTCCCGGGTGGTTGCGCCTGTTGTGCTGGCTGGTTTGCTGGAGTGCGGTGGCCTGGCTGCAGTTTGGGCATCACGAATTGTGGAAAGATGAGTGGCAAGCCTGGCTCATGGCCCGGGATATGGGGTGGGGGGAGTTGCTCCGGTCGCTTTACTACGAGGGGCATCCGGCGTTGTGGTACCTCTATTTAAAGGGCTGGACCTTGTTTGGCTGGAATGAATTGTGGTGTATCCAGGTCGCTCATTTTTTGGTGATAGGACTGGCCGGCGGAGTATTCTGGTATTTTACCCGACTGGCCTGGTGGCTTAGTCTTTTGTTATGGATAGGATATTTTCCCTTATTTGAATACGGTGTCGTCAACCGGGGTTATGTGTGGGTAATGGTGTTTGGGCTGGCGCTGGCGGCGTGGCTGGAAAAGCCGGAAAGGCGGATTTGGTGGGGCGGGTTGGGCCTGTTTTTACTCTGCCAGACCGAGGTGTATGGGGTGCTGCTAGGCGGGGCGTTGTTGGTCTTTGCCTTTTTTGAACACGGGCAATGGAAAGTGTTTGCCAGAAAATGGTTTCGCGTGATGCTGGGTGGATATTCACTAGGTGGTATCGTTTTTTTGTTGAGCGTATTTCCCCGTGCCAGCCGGGATGAATTGGCCCATGCGTATGTGGGGCAACCATTCGGGTGGGAAGTACTGGGAAAAGCTTTTCAGGGCAACTGGGCCAATACCTTTTGGATCGGCTCCATTCCCGACACCAACGTGTTTGGGGTTCAGGCAATGGGAATTGCACTTAGCGTGTTGATTGTGTGGGGAATGGGGTGGTTGTTCCGCAAAGCCGGAGCAGTGGCCTGGGCGTTTTGGGCGTTTCAGTTGGCCTTTTTCCTTTTTTCCACCCTGTTTTACACAGGAGGCATTCGCCATTGGGGAATGATCCTGGTTACGTGGATCATCCTGCTTCAGTTGTGGGCCTATCGGCGTCCAACCTGGGATTGGTTGTCGTGGTTGGTGGTGGGCAGCGTACTCTTTTTTCAGGTGCGCTATACTGGCCTTGCTGTCGACCGGGAAGTCCGGTATCCCTATAGCAATGCGGCGGCGGCAGGCGCTTATATCCGAAAAGAGGTTCCGGAGGCTATCCCCGTGGTGGCTATCAACAAGTTTGAAGCGGCGCCGGTAGTGGGCTATGCGGGCCGTGCTTTTTATGCGCTTCCGGAAGGGGAGCCGTTTACGTATTTCAAGTGGGTGGAAAAAGTATATTTACCTCCGGAAGAAGAGTTGCAGCTATTTGCAGCGTATAAACGTGCAAATAGGGTGATGGTGCTAAGCCCTACCCCATTGGAAAAGTCCCGTTATCCGAACGCCTTGCTGGTTCGGGCATTTGACGGGCTCAACCTGAAAAAAGAGAACTACTATTTATACGTGATCAGACGCTGAGCATAACCGGCATAATGAGCATAAAGATAGACTCGTTGTCGTCCTCTTCGCTTGGCAACAAGATGCCTGCGCGGGTAGAAGTAGACAGTTCCAGCTTCACCTCGTCTGAATGGAGGATACCCAGCATTTCGATCAGGAACTTGGCATTGAAGCCGATCATGATCGGTTCGCCGACATAAGAGCAGGTAAGTTGCTCGGTGGCTTCATTGGAGAAATCCACGTCTTGGGACGAGATGGTCAGGCTGTCCGGACTGATATGCAGGGTTACCTGATTGGTCGTTTTATTGGCGTAGATAGCGATGCGTTTCAGGGAGTTCTGGAAGTCGATCCGGTTGGCCGTGAGCAGATTGGGGTTATTGATCGGAATGACCGCATTGTAGTCGGGGTAGCGCGCGTCGATGAGGCGGCAGGTAATGCGGGTATTGCCGAAGGAGAAGAACGCATTCGTTTTGTTAAAGGAGACTTCTACTTCCGCTTCATCGGGCAGTGCATTCTTCAGCAGGTTGAGTGCTTTTTTGGGAACGATATACGTGGTGGATACATCGCTCTTAATTTCACTGAAGGAGTACTTGACCAGTTTATGGGCATCAGTCGCCACGAATGTGATCTTGTTGAAATCGATCTGGAAGTAAACGCCGGTCATAGCGGGACGCAGGTCGTCGTTGCTGGTGGCAAACAGGGTTCTGGAGATACCTTTTTGCAGGGTTTCTGCGCCGAGCAGCACCTGATCGGTAGCATCCAGGTCTTTAGGTTTGGGATAATCTTCTACCGAGCGGCCGGCAAGCTTATATTTGCCGTAGGAAGAAGTGATCTCGATGCCATAGGTACTGTCGTTTACGGCAAAGGTGATAAGTTGGTTGGGCAACGCCTTGAGGGTATCGAGCAGGATGCGGGCGGGGACAGCAACCTGTCCGTTGGCATCTGCCTTGACTTCCAGTTTGGTCGTAATGGTCGTTTCCAGGTCGGAAGCGGTAATCGAAAGCGAATTATTTTCGATAGAGAATAAAAAGTCTTCCAGAATAGGGAGCACAGGGTTTACGACGATGGCGCCGCCGGCAATTTGGAGTTGCTTCAGAAGGTCGGTGGAGAAAACGCTAAATTTCATAATAAGCCGGTTTTTTGGAAAGAACCAGAATGATTTGGAAAATGTTAATCCTTGGAACGATGGGTAACGCACAAAATTAATCCTTCCGGGCCATTTTACTATTCAAAGAATTCCACAAAATGTGGATAACTTTCAACTTTTTAATCCAGACACTATATGCCAAACCGAGCCAAGGCGCCAAAAATTCACGAAATCCGGGAATTAACCCTTCCGAGGCCCCGAATTCACCAATTGGACAACGGAATTCCGGTTTATGAGATTTGCATGGGTACCCAGGAGGTGCTGAAGGTGGAGGTAGTATTTCAGGCTGGCCGGCCCTATGAAAACATGCCGTTGGCATCGCGGGCCACCGCAGCTTTGTTGCGGGAAGGTACGGCACGCCGCACCTCAGCAGATATTGCAGAAACCATGGATTTTTATGGAGGTACGCTTACTTCCCAGGGAAGTCTGGATCATATCACCGTGACATTATATTGCCTGACCAAGCATTTTGATGCCCTGATCCCTTTATTGACAGATGTATTGACAGAACCTTCGTTTCCTGTGGAAGAGCTTGGGGCTTTTATCGACCGGAACAAGCAGCGACTTCAGGTCGATTTGACCCGGAATGACGTAGTAGCTTACCGGATGATCACCGAATGCATATACGGCCCCCATCACCCTTATGGATACAACAGCACACAGGAGCTTTACGGGGCGCTCACACGGGACAAACTTCAGGCGCATTTTAAGACCCACCTCACGGCGTCCAACTGCCAGTTGTTCATTAGCGGGAAGACTAATGACGCCATTATAGAGCGATTGAATGCAGAGCTAGGGCAAGCGTTGCCTATCGGTACGCCTTCGATACCGAGGCTGGAAGGGAGCGGTGCGCCGTCGGGTAAATTGCATCTACCCCATTCCGACACGGTGCAGACCGCTATCCGGCTGGGGCGCAAGCTGTTCAACCGGGAGCATCCCGATTTCAACGGCATGTTTGTACTCAACACGATTCTGGGCGGCTACTTCGGATCCCGGCTCATGACGAATATACGGGAAGAAAAGGGCTACACCTACAACATCTACTCTTCGCTGGACCCCATGCAGTTTGACGGTTATTTTTATGTAGGCACCGAAGTCGGCAATGAAATTGCCTGGCCTGCGCTGAAGGAGATCTACCGGGAAATGGATATATTGCGGAAAGAACCCATAGGGAAGGAAGAGCTGCACATGGTGCGCAACTATCTCATGGGCAATTTTCTGACGATGCTCGACGGGCCGTTCAACCTGGCGGAGGTGGTTCGGAATTGTTTTTCCGAAGGGTTGCCGCTTGAATCTTTTGAAGAAATGGTTCAAACCGTGCTGCAGATCGATGCATCCAAATTGCAGGAGCTTGCCAACCAATACTTTGATCCTGCCGATATGTGGGAAGTAATTGTAGGAAATCCGACCTGAACGCGTAAAAAATCTAAATTTTTCAAGATATTTGGCCTCTAATCGAGAATCGGAATTATGGAAGGCCAGGTACTTGCATTATTTGCATAATTTTGTCTTACTTTGGCTTTTTAAGAACACTTCTGGTACACGAGACCTTAGAGTAGGGATATTATCCATGATAATCGAGGAATTGTATTGATGAAATTTTTCAGCTTTTTTACCCAAGAACTGGCCATTGACCTCGGCACAGCCAACACCCTGATCATTCAGGATGGCAACATAGTAGTCGATGAACCCTCCATCGTAGCTGTTGACCGCCGCACGGGCGTAACGATCGCCGTAGGACGGAAAGCCATGCAGATGCATGAAAAGACGCATGAAAATATAAAAACCATCCGTCCGCTTAAGGATGGGGTGATCGCCGATTTTCAGGCTGCAGAAAGCATGATCGAAGGCATGATCAACATGATCGGCACCCGTCGACGTTTCTTCACCCATTTGCGCATGGTGATTTGTATTCCCTCCGGTATTACCGAAGTGGAAAAACGGGCTGTGTTTGATTCGGCCGACCATGTAGACTCCAAAGAGACTTACCTGATCCATGAACCGATGGCTGCGGCGCTCGGTATAGGGCTGGATGTGGAAGAGCCTATCGGCCATATGATCATCGACATCGGAGGCGGTACTACCGAGATCGCGGTGATCGCGCTGTCGGGTATCGTTTGTGACCAGTCGATTCGCATCGCCGGCGACGAACTGACGATGGACATCATGAACTACATGAAGCGGCAGCACAATATTCTGATCGGGGAACGCACTGCCGAGCAGATCAAGATCTCCGTTGGATCGGCTATTCCCACGCTTGAAAATCCCCCCGAGGACTATGCGGTCAATGGACGGGACCTTATGACCGGGATACCCAAACAGGTGACGGTTTCCTATTCGGAAGTTTCCCACTCACTGGATAAATCATTGTCTAAAATCGAAGATGCCATTCTTCGGGCGTTGGAAATGACGCCTCCTGAACTGGCATCAGATATTTACCGGACCGGCCTTTACCTGACAGGTGGCGGTGCGTTGCTCCGTGGATTGGATCATCGTATTGCTCAAAAGACGAAGCTTCCTGTGCATATCGCAGAAGACCCACTTCGCGCGGTGGTTCGGGGTACGGGTATTGCCCTCAAGAATACAGACCGGTTTTCTTTCCTCATCGACAGGAAGAGTGTGTAAGGCAGGCCAAGCCTGACCGACACCCTGAATGGGGGGCTACCGGACGTCCAAGAAAGGCTTGCTATGCGTGATCTTCTGTTGCTGTTTTTACGATTTGGTGGGGTCCTCCTCTTTATTATTTTAGAGGCCTTCAGTTTCATTCTGATTGTGCAATTCAATCAGGAGCAACGCGCTATTTTTGATAATTCCTGGGTCAATTTTACGGCAACTGCCGACGAGAAGCTCGACTACATCTTTAAATTTGCCACGCTTGGCGAGGTGAATGACTCCCTGGCCGCCGTCAATGCCCGCCTCTACGAAGAGGTCTTCCTTTACCGACAAGCAATGGAGCACCTGGAGGAAGACACGCTTCGTCCGTACTATCTCGACTCGCTCCTTATGGATACGGTCTATCAGCTCATTCCCGCAAAAATTATTCGCAATTCTATTTCGGAGCACCATAACTACCTCATTTTAGATAAGGGATCAGACGATGGAGTAACAGCTAATATGGGAGTCGTGCTGGATAATGGGATCGTGGGGGTTACCAGTAGTGTGGGCCGCCGTCATGCGCTCGTGATGTCCATATTGCACCGACAGGCACGACCCAGTGCGTCGATCAAGGGAACCAATTACTTTGGCTCTCTGCGTTGGGAAGAAAAGAATACCCGGGAACTTCTGCTGGAAAATGTGCCCAAACACGCCTACCCGTCGAAAGGAGATACCATCGTGAGCAGCGGCTATTCATTGATCTTTCCAAAAGACATTCCCATCGGAACCATACAATCGATCGATAGTAGTGACGGCGGGAGCGACACGTACAAGATTCTGGTAAAACTATTTGCCGACCTGGCCAGTTTGGACCGGGTGTATGTGGTTAAAAAGTCGACCCAAAAAGAACAAGTAGAATTAGTTCAACAAGCTCAGAATGAATAATATAGTTCTCACCAATGTATTCCGCTTTTTGGGCCTCCTGCTTTTTCAGGGCCTGATCCTGCGGCGCATTGAATTTGATGCGGGTGTGTGGAGCTATATTCACATCCTGGTCTACCCCTTGTTCATCTTCTTATTGCCCCTTCGGACGCCTCGTCCGTTGGTTATTTTTTCTGCTTTTGCCATGGGCATATTGGTAGACCTTTTTTACTATTCACCGGGTATTCACGCCAGCACAGCTACTTTTCTTGGATTTATCCGCCCGCAAGTATTGTCCTGGTTGGAGCCCCGTGGAGGGTATAACGTCAATTTCAGTCCTACAAGAGCTCGTTTCGGCGACAACTGGTTCCTGAGGTATTCTGCTATTCTGCTGGCCATACACCTGTTTTTTTATTTTTCTGTAGAGGCCTTTACCTTTGTATTCATTGGGCGCATTTTGCTCAACACACTGATGAGCTTTGTGTTGTCGTTCTTTTTTATATTTGGCTACATGCGTGTATTTGACCCTTTGGACTAAATAAAAGGCAACATGTCCGCTAATGATTTTCGATCGCGACAACTGACCATCCAGGTCCTCTTTGCCGGCGTAGCATTGCTGCTGGTAGGAAAGCTGTTGCAATTGCAGTTATTGGACAAGACCTATGCAGAGCGGGCACAGAATACAGCGGTTGAAAAGTTTACGCTCTATCCTTCCAGAGGCCTTATTTACGACCGCAACGGGGCATTGCTCATCAACAATGAGTTGGTATTTGATCTCCTGGTGACATACAATCAGTTAGATCCCAAAATGGATACGGCCCGTTTTTGCGAACTCCTCCATATTGATGTGGAAGAATTTAAAACGCGGCTGAACAAGGATTGGAAAAATCCCCGTTTCAGCAAGCGAAAGCCCTTTATTTTCCTGAACTCCATATCTGCGGAAAATTTTGCCCGGTTTCAGGAAAATTTGTATCAATTCCCGGGTTTCTTCGTGCAGTCCCGGTCCGTTCGGAGTTATCCGCAGCCTTATGCTGCACACGTGCTTGGGTTCATCCGGGAGGTAGATCAAAAAGAACTCGATGAACCGGGGTCGGATTATCAATTGGGCGACTTCATTGGGGGGAGCGGGTTGGAACGCTCCTACGAATCGGTTCTTCGCGGGGTTAAAGGTTCCCGTTTTGTGTTAAAAGATAACGTTGGCCGGGTGGTGGGCTCCTATGAAAACGGGATGCTCGACTCTTCCGCGATAGCCGGGGAAAATATTTATACTACGCTGGATATTGACCTTCAGCGTTATGCAGAAGACCTCCTGCGAAACAAAGTGGGAAGTGTCGTGGCTATTGAGCCAAAGACGGGAGAGATCCTCGCCTTCGCCAGTTCCCCTACCTATGATCCCAATCTCTTGCGGATCGGGCAGGGGCGGGGTGAAGCGGTACAAACGATCGGTCGCGATTCCTTGAAACCCTTTTTCAACCGGGCCGTAATGGCCCGTTACCCGCCGGGTTCTACATTTAAACTACTGGTAGGTTTGATCGCCCTTCAGGAAGAGGTAATTCGCCCCGAACAGGGCGTCAATTGTCCGGGATACTACGCCTATGGAGGGTCGAGTTGGGGGTGCCGGTCTCACCCGCACCCAGGGAGCCTCGTGCAGGCAGTGCAGTATTCATGCAATACGTTCTTTTTCCAAACCTTCCGTAAAATCGTGGACAAGGAGAGTTTTTATAAGCCGGAGGTGGGGTATGATATTTTTGTCAAACACCTGCTGGGTTTTGGCCTTGGCCATCCGCTGGGAATCGACTTTCCCAATGAAGCAGGAGGGAATGTACCTACCTCCGAATATTTCTATAAGATCTACCCTAAAAATCAAGGGGGGTGGAAGTCGCCTACCATCATTTCTTTGGGCATCGGGCAGGGCGAGCTGTTGCTCACTACCCTCCAAATGGCCAACCTGACTGCGGCTATTGCAAATCGCGGGTACTATATCAAGCCACACCTCGGGAAACAGCTTGGAATGGGGAAAGAGGCTCGGCCCGCCTTCCAAAATCTGGAAAAGCATCAGGTGGGTATCGAAGGAAAGTATTTCGAACCGATCATTCAAGGTATGACGGCCGTCGTGGAAGCAGGTACGGGTCGTTCGGCAATGGTGCCAGAATTTCGGGTTGGCGGGAAGACAGGGACGGTGCAAAATCCCCACGGGGCCGATCACTCCACTTTTATCGCTTTTGCTCCGGTCGACAACCCCACAATAGCTATTGCGGTTTATGTGGAAAATGCAGGCGGGGGTGGTCGTTATGCAGCCCCTATTGCAGGCTTGTTGCTGGAGAAATATCTTAAAGGGAGCATCAGCCCTCAAAAGGAATTTTACGAAAAATTAATGTTAGAAACAGACCTTATCCATAAACCCTGATATGCTCGTTAGTGCCATTGTAGCCGTTTCCAGAAACCGGGTGATTGGGAAAGACAACCAGATTCCCTGGTATCTCCCGGCCGATTTGGCGTATTTCAAGCGAACGACCATTGGACACCATGTGATAATGGGCCGCCTTTCTTTCCTCTCCATCGGCAGGCCTTTACCGAAACGCACCAATGTAGTGGTGACACGCGATCCCTTCTTTACCGCTACCGGTTGCCTGGTCGCACACTCTGTCGAAGAAGCCCTGGGATTGGCCCTGGATGCGGGAGAAACGGAAGCATTCCTCATCGGGGGCGGGCAAATATACCGCGACAGCCAGGAATATTGGGATCGGCTTTACCTCACCGAGGTAGATGTGGAGATTGACGGAGAAGTATTCTTTCCCGAATTGCCTGAAAACGAGTGGAAGCTCATCCGGGAAGAACCGCATGCACCTGATGAGAAAAACCCTTTTTCCTACAATTTTAAAGTGCTGGAGCGCGTATCAGAGGTTTAGGTATTCGCCTATCCAGGCTACTTTACCGGCATAATCCCGTTTATCTTCGTGTACCAATAATTCGGCCACGTAGGTATGCAACTCATCCAGCGGAGCCGGCCCTGCCAAAATCATCTTCACCCGTTGGTCAGTTTGCGAAACCGCCATTGATTCTTCCTTGCTGGGGAGATCAACCAGCCCTGCCAGGTGACCCACCTCATTCCCCCGTCAGCACCTTGCTGAATTTGATCCGCGGGGGCAGTTGGTCAAACCCGATGGGGACATCCTCTTCAGATTGTGGGATGGTATAAATAGCATCCCCACTTGCCCGAACGTAGTAGGCACGGCCCATTCGTCCCATCAGGTCCAATTTGTGGGGGTTGATGCGGTTGTGCTCATCCACCACGCGTTCGTCGATATGCATTCGCAATACGTGGCAGATGACCAAATGTCCCGCGCCTCCATGCTCTCCAAGGGTGATCACATCGGCGACTTTACATTCCAGCTGGACAGGACTCTCCTTGACGCGGAACGGCTTGACCAAATCGGAGGCAATGGGCGTTAGGCCCGCTTTTTCAAACTCGCTGACCCCCTTCGCAAAACGGCCGCTTGCAATAGCCATTTGGCGGACAATGGAGTAATTGACCACGTTGATCACTACTTCCTTGGTGGCCAGGACATTGGACAACGTGTCTTTGGTCGTATTGTCCTTTACGCGGCGGTTGGAGGAGAAGATCACGACCGGCGGGTTGGAGCTGAATGCGTTAAAAAAGGAATACGGCGCCAGATTAGGGCGGCCTTCCTCGTCGATGGTGCTTACAAAGGCAATAGGACGGGGAGCGATAGACCCCACCATGAACTGGTGCAGGTCCTTCACAGAGGTTGATTTCGGGTCGATTACGAGCATGTACTTTCTTTTAAAAACTACGAGTGCGATTGTATTGTTTTCATGCTTTATTAGCCAGCGAAAAAAATTTCCCGGGCCAGGCGAATTTAAATTATTTTCTTCTAATGAAAAGAACCCTTCTCACCACCCTGCTCCCCATTCTAGCTATCGTCTTATACCTCGGGGGGCGATATTTTTATTTTCAACCTAAATTAATACAAGGAGAAAAAGCGCCTCATTTTACGGCCACACTCCAGGATGGAACCCCCTTTTCGCTGGATGAGCTGGAAGGACAGTTTGTGCTGCTTGATTTTTGGGGCAGCTGGTGCGGTCCGTGCCGGGCGCAAAATCCCCGGTGGGTGGCACTATACAATCAATATAAAGGAACGAATTTCACTGTGGTAAGTGTGGGTGTGGAGAAAGACAGCGAAAGATGGGAAAACGCCATTCGGAGCGATGGCCTTACCTGGAATTACCAGATACTCGATCAGGTGACCAATCTGCATTTTTTTAATTCACCCCTGGCGCAATTATTCGGGGTAAAACAATTGCCCACAGCTTTCCTTTTAAACCCCAAAGGCGTGATCATCGCAACTGATCCAAACCCGGAGCAAATAGCTAAAATCCTTGATCAGGCGCGCACCAAAAACTGACAATTTGACAAAAAAACAAAGATGGCAAGCATATTGCGGAGATAATGCGTGGAAATGCATGTATTTTTGCCATCATTTCCCGACACATGAAAAACCCGTTTCGAATGAAAAAAAAACAACCCAAGGATCAATCTGCCAATCAGGAACAAGTAGTCGGGGCAGGTGCAACTGAAATGAAAGAAGAAGCACAGGATCCGCAAGCTGACGCTCCACAGCAGGAACAGTTGGAGCAGGAAAATACTATGTTGCAACAACAACTGGAAGAACTCAAGGACAAATACATGCGCATGTATGCCGATTTTGACAACTACAAAAAAGCGCATGGTCAAAGAAAAATTGGACCTGATCAATACGGCAGCCCAGGACACTTTGTCATCACTTTTACCGGTATTGGACGATTTTGACAGGGCCAAGAAAAATGCGGAGGCAGGAGACAGCAAGGAGCACTTTAGCGAGGGTATTGCACTCGTCTATCAAAAGCTGTATTCCGTACTTCGGCAGAAAGGCCTCGAGGAAATAGATGCCAATGGACAGGCTTTTGATCCGGAACTGCACGAAGCATTTACGGAAATACCCGCTCCGTCAGATGAATTGAAAGGGAAGATTGTAGACACCATTGAGAAAGGGTATAAATTGAACGACCGGATCATCCGCCACCCCAAGGTAGTGGTAGGTAAATAAAAACAATTTTTAATGGCTCGGAACACAGGCCTGTGTTCCGAGCCATTAAGCTTAAATTTGCTTATGGCAAAAAGAGATTTTTACGAGATATTGGGCGTGTCGAAAGGTTCGAGCGACGAGGAGATCCGGAAGGCATACAAAAAGCTCGCGATGCAGCATCACCCCGACCGAAATCCGGGGGACAAGTCTGCTGAAGATAAATTCAAGGAAGCGGCAGAGGCGTATGAGGTGCTCAGCGACAAGGATAAGCGTGCCCAATACGATCGCTATGGCCATGCCGCTCCAGGTGGGGGGGGCTTTAGCGGGAGCGGAGGTATGACGATGGAAGATATTTTCGAGCACTTCGGAGATATCTTTGGCGAAATGGGAGGTGGAAGCCCCTTCGACAGTTTCTTCGGTGGCGGTGGTACCCGTACTAGAAAAGGTCAGTCGCGCGGACAGCGAGGCAGTAATCTCCGGATCAAAGTCACCCTTTCGCTGGAAGAAATTGCGACCGGAACGACCAAGAAGATACGGGTAAACAAGCATTTGACTTGTGATGTATGCCACGGCTCGGGCGCAAGAGACAGTGGTTCGGTGCAAACCTGCGGCACCTGCCGGGGCTCGGGTTATGTGCGCCAGGTGCGCAATACCTTCCTCGGGCAAATGCAAACTACTGCGGCCTGTCCTACCTGCAACGGCCGGGGCCAGGTAATCACGGCTAATTGTCCAAAATGTAAAGGGGAAGGCCGCGTCTTTGGCGAAGAAACGATCGAGCTTGAAATCCCCGCAGGTGTGGCGGAAGGCATGCAACTGTCCATGTCGGGCAAGGGGAATGCAGGCCAACACGGGGGCCCCAATGGCGATCTGATCATTAGCATTTCGGAGAAAAAACACGATCACTTCCAGCGCGACGGCCAGAACCTGATTTACGACTTATACCTCAATTTTGCAGATGCAGCCATAGGCACCTCCACGGAAGTACCTACTATAGACGGGAGCGTCAAGATCAAAGTACCGCCCGGCACACAATCGGGAAAAATTTTCCGCCTGAAAGATAAAGGCCTTCCTGCGGTGCAAGGATACGGGAAAGGTGACCAACTGATCCACGTCAATGTGTGGACGCCGAAGAAACTGTCGGATGAAGAGCGCATATTGCTGGAAAAACTCCGCGAAATGCCTAACTTTCATCCACAGCCCGGAAAATCGGAAAAGGGATTCTTCGAACGGATGAAAGATTTTTTTAGCTAGAATATGAATAAAGCGGTTATCGGTACGATTCTCCTGACGGCAAGTGTGCTTTTCACGGCCTGTCAGCCCCGTGCACTGTTGAATGAGAAAAAATCGTTTGCCGGTCAGCAGTGGGCTCATGCCGATACCCTCGATTTTCAGGTTGCCATAAAGGATACCGTGCAATTGTACGACCTCTTTTTGGAAGTGGTACACAGCCCCGAGTTCCCTAATCAAAATTGTTATATCCGGATCTTCACCCTTTTTCCCGACGGGCAGCGCATGGACAAACTGGTTTCGCTCGAACTGGCCGACAAATCGGGGGCCTGGTTTGGACGCTGCAATAGCAAGTCCTGCCGCTTGACAATTCCGCTCCAAACAGGGGCTTATTTCAACCAGCCCGGCGACTATTTGTTTACTCTCGAGCAATATACCCGGATGGATCCCCTGCCCGGTATGCAAGCTATGGGCATGCGCATCGTTCCTGCGCCGAAGAAACCCGGAGAATAACCCTCCCCAAATGCAGTGCTATGGGCTCGGCAAGCATACTCCGATGGATACTTTTTCTGACTTTCCCCATATTGTTTTTTGGGTATTGCCGGCAAGATCTCGCAGGGGATTATAAAAACCTGGACCCCAAAGTCGATTATGTAGGCATCCAGAATTGCCGTTCCTGCCACGACGAGATCTATCAGACATTCATCCATACCGGTATGGGCCGCTCGTTCGACCGGGCTACACCGGCCAAGAGCGATGCAACCTATGGCCCCCACGCACTGGTATACGACGATCGGGCCGACCTGTACTATTTTCCCTATTTTCAGGATAGCGTGCTCTACATCCGCGAGTTTCGGGTGGAAAATGGAGACACCGTTCATCAACGGGTGGAACAGGTTGCCTACATCGTGGGCAGCGGGCAGCATACCAACTCGCATATCCTCGATATCAACGGGTATCTCTATCAGGCGCCGGTCACTTTTTATACCCAGGAAGGAAAGTGGGACCTTGCTCCCGGTTTCCGCACGGGCGAAAACCTGCGCTTCAGCCGGGCGCTGAACTCCGAATGCATTACTTGCCACAACCACTTCCCCACCCCGGTGGAGGGATCGCTCAATAAATTTTCCTACATGCCCGCCGGCATCGAATGCGAGCGATGCCATGGTCCAGGGGAGATCCATTCCCGTGCGCGCCTGGCAGGGAAGAACGTGGACACCTCCCGCATGGCTGACCTGACGATCGTCAACCCCCGTCGCTTGTCGCGCGACCTGCAAATGGATATTTGTCAGCGGTGTCACCTCCAAGGGGTAGCGGTATTGAACGAAGGGAAAACCTTTTACGATTTCAAACCGGGTATGCACCTCAGCGAGGTTATGAATGTGTTTTTGCCGCGATTCACTTCCTCGCATGAGCGCTTCATCATGGCCTCCCAGGCCGATCGCCTTCGATTGAGTCCTTGCTACCAGCAGTCGGAGATGAGTTGCATCACCTGCCACAATCCACACCAGAGCGTCACCCTGACCGATGCGGCGCATTACAACAATATCTGCCTGAACTGCCACGGTAAACCCCGGGAAAATGTCTGTGCAGCTCCCATGGCTTCCCGGCAGGAACAAGGGGACAATTGCGTGCATTGCCACATGCCGCCCTCCGGAAGCATTGATATCCCCCACGTCAATATTACAGATCACAATATTCGAAGAGACGTCATCCGTGGGCAAACGCCTGCAGCTTCTTCTACAGACCCGGCCACTTTTCTGGGGCTGGAGATCCTCACAAAGGAAGCAGGTACTCCTTTGGAAATGGCTGAAGGTTATATTGCCCTGTATGAAAAATACCTTCAGGCCGATTACCTCCTCGATTCGGTAAATGTGCTGCTCGACCGGTCACAGGCACCTCCGGAAAAGGAATTTTACACCCTGGTGCATTACCAGTTTGTGCGCGGCGATTACAATGCCCTGACCCGGTTATCTCTTTCCATACCCAATGCATTCACTATGGATCCCTGGACGGCCTACCGCCTGGGTGAAGGGGTGTATCAAGGAGGCGACTATCCCTCCGCGCTCCGTTTCTATCAGCAAGCCGCCGAAGGCATGCCCTTCAACCTCGAATTTCAGGAAAAACTGGGCGTGGCGCAAGTTGCATTGAAACAATGGAAAGAAGCCGAGCAAACCCTCCGCTATGTGCTTACTGAAAACCCCAAGCGCCCCATGGCGCTCAACAATCTGGGCTTTGTGCTCGTCATGCAAAAGCGCTTCGAGGAAGGGGAAGCCCTCTACGACCAGGCCATTGCACTTGACCCGGATTATGAACAGGCGTTGCTGAACAAAGCGGCGGTGCGGCTTTACCGGAAAGACCAGCTCGCTGCTCGAAAATTATTGGAACGCATTCTGAAAATCAATCCCGAAAATATTCAGGCCCGAAAATTGCTGGAATGATCCTGGGGGGCGAAATATTTTTCGCCCCTACATCACGTACGGGCGAAATATTTTTCGCCCCTACATCATACACGGGCGAAATATTTTTCGCCCCTACATCATACACGGGCGAAATATTTTTCGCCCCTACAAAATTTCACCATGAAACGCACATCCTATTTCCTCCGCGCCGGCAACATCAAAAACCTTCAACCTATTGAACAGGACCTCCCCGATCCCGCCGAGCAGGAGGTCACGGTGGCGATAAAGACGATTGGCCTTAACTATGCCGATATTTTTGCAATTACGGGGCTATACAGCGCTACCCCAAAAGAAGCCTTCACTCCCGGTCTCGAATACGCCGGCGAGATACTGAAAGTGGGCAAGGGCGTGACCCGCTGGAAGCCCGGCGACAAGGTGATGGGTGTGACGCGTTTTGGGGCCTACACTACTCATTTAAATATCGATCAGCGGTATGTGACACCCATTCCCCCCAGCTGGGATTTTGACCAGGGCGCTGCCTATCTAGTGCAGGTGCTCACGGCCTATTATGCGTTGTTCAATCTGGGCAACTTGCAGGAGGGGCAAAATGTGCTCATTCACAGTGCGGCAGGTGGCGTGGGCATTCTTGCCAACCGCATTGCCAAAAAGAAAGGAGCTTTTACCATCGGCACGGTAGGGAGCCCGGCAAAAGTAGATTTCTGCAAGGAAGAAGGCTACGACCGCGTGATCGTGCGCGGCAAGGATTTTAAAGAAAAATTAGTAGAAGCTTTGGGCGACCGCCCACTTAATCTCATCCTGGACCCCATCGGCGGCAAAATATTGAAAGCCGGATATGACCTGCTGACTCCTCAGGGACGTTTGGTGGTATACGGCTCCGCTCGCTATGGTTTTCGTGGCAACCGCCCGCCAATACGCTCTCTGGTATGGAAATTTCTGACCCGTCCCAAGATCGACCCCCAAGCCATGACGTCCGACAACAAGAGCGTGATGGGTTTCAACCTCATCTACCTCTTCGAGCATGCCGACATTATGCACCAGATTCTCGCCGACCTGGAACGCATGGAGTTGAAGCCGCCGCATGTGGGGCATACCTATAGCTTTGACCAGTTGCCGGAGGCGATCCGGTTTTTTCAGAAAGGGGAGAATGTGGGTAAGATCGTGGTAAGGGTATAAAATCCCCTACCTTGCCAAATACATATTCCGCTGCCGATCCAGTTCTCTAAAGTACGGATCCGACAGGTCCTTGATAAAGTAGATGGCTTCACCGGTAGACTTCATTTCCGGCCCCAGGTTCTTATCGACGTTTGGAAATTTATCGAAAGAGAAGACGGGAACCTTGATCGCAAATCCGGTGGGCCGCGGCTGGATGTTGAAATCCTTGAGCTTGTGCGTGCCCATCATCACTTTGGTGGCGATTTGCAGGTAAGGTACCTGATAGGCCTTGGCGATAAAGGGCGTAGTCCGCGATGCTCGAGGGTTGGCTTCGATTACGTATACCTGATCGCCTTTTATGGCGAACTGGACGTTGATCAAGCCTTTTATATTCAATGCTTTGGCGAGCATTTTGGTGTAATCTACCATGGTGGCCACCGCATCGACGGAAAGGCTGTAGGTAGGCAGCACGGCGGAACTGTCGCCCGAGTGTACGCCGGCTGGCTCGATGTGTTCCATGATACCCATGATGTGGACTTCATCGCCGTCGCAGATGGCATCGATCTCGGCTTCTTTGGCGCGGTCCAGGAATTGGTCGACGAGTACTTTGTTGTCGGGCAGGTGCTTGAAGATGCTGAGCACATGGCGCTCCAATTCCGTATCGTTGATGACGATCCGCATGCGCTGGCCGCCCAGGACATAGGAGGGACGGACGAGCACCGGGTAGGTGATCTTGTTGGCGATGCGCAGGGCCTCATCGGCATCATGGGCAACGCCGTAGTGAGGGTAAGGAATACCGAGCTCTTTGAGCAAGTCGGAAAAGGCGCCCCGGTCTTCGGCGAGGTCCATGTGGTGGAAGTCGGTGCCGATGATGGGAATGCCTTTTTTGTGGAATGTCTCCGCCAGCTTGAGGGCTGTCTGGCCACCCAACTGCACGATTATTCCTTCCGGTTTTTCGAGCTCAATGATCTCTTCGAGGTGTTCCCAGAAAACGGGCTCAAAGTAAAGTTTATCGGCGATGTCGAAGTCGGTCGAAACCGTTTCCGGGTTGCAATTGACCATGATGGCCTCGTAGCCCATTTCCTTTATGGCCAGGATGCCGTGCACGCAGCAGTAGTCAAACTCGATGCCTTGCCCAATGCGGTTTGGGCCGGAGCCCAGCACGATAATCTTCTTTTTATCGGAGGGGATGCTCTCGTTTTCGGTGTCGAAGGTGGAGTAGAAATAGGGGGTGCTGGCCTCAAATTCGGCTGCACAGGTGTCCACCATCTTGTACGTGCGGCGGATACCCAGTTGTTTGCGGTAGGTACGCACGTCCTCTTCTTCAATGCGGAGCATCCAGGCAATCTGGGCATCAGAGTAGCCCAATTCCTTCATTTCACGCAGTTGCGCTTCCGATACTTCCTCGATGGAATTGTAGCGCATGATATTTTCTTCCAGAGTGACCAGGCGCTTGATCTGCTTGATAAACCAGGGGTCGATATAGGTCAGTTTGTGAATGGTCTTCTCCGGAACGCCCATGCGGAGGGCGTCTTTGAGGCGGAAAATGCGTTCCTCGTTGGGCGCTTCCAGGTTGGCCAGCACGTCTTCCGTGCGCACCCAGTCTTTATGGTCGGCGCCGAGGCCCATGCGGTTGTTTTCGAGCGACTGGCAGGCCTTTTGGAGGGCTTCCAGAAAATTGCGGCCAATAGCCATCACCTCTCCTACCGATTTCATCTGCAGCCCCAATCGGTGATCGGAGCCGAGGAACTTATCAAAGTTCCAGCGCGGCATTTTGACGATCACGTAGTCGAGTGTGGGTTCAAAATAGGCGGAGGTGGTTTTAGTGATCTGATTTTTCAGCTCATCAAGGTAGTAACCGATAGCCAATTTGGCGGCAATCTTGGCGATGGGGTAGCCGGTGGCCTTACTGGCCAGTGCGGAAGACCGCGACACGCGCGGGTTGATCTCGATGACGATCAGCTCTTCGGTTTCCGGATTTTGGGCAAACTGGATATTACAGCCCCCGGCGAAGTTGCCCAGTGAGCGCATAGCTTTGATTGCCTGATCGCGCATTTCCTGATAAGCCGTATCCGATAGGGTCATCGCCGGCGCTACGGTGATGCTGTCGCCGGTATGGATACCCATCGGGTCGAGGTTCTCGACCGTACAGATGATGACCACGTTGTCGTTGGCGTCGCGAAGGAGTTCGAGCTCGAATTCTTTCCAACCCAGCACGGCCTTTTCGACGAGCACTTCGTGGGTGGGAGAAAGGTTGAGTCCACGGCGCAGGGCTTCATCAAATTCCTCTTCTTTGTGGACAAAGCTCCCTCCGGTGCCTCCAAGGGTGTAAGAGGGGCGGATCACGAGGGGGTAGCCGATCTTTTGGGCTGCTTCTTTTCCTTCGAGGAAAGAGTTGGCGATAAAAGAGGGGGCTACGCCCAATTCAATGCGTACCATCAGTTGCCGGAAAGCTTCCCGGTTTTCGGTCAGCTCGATCGCATCGATGTCCACCCCGATCAGGCGTACGTCGTATTTCTCCCAGACACCTTGTTTATCGGCTTCGATACAGAGGTTGAGTGCTGTCTGGCCGCCCATAGTAGGTAGCACGGCATCGATAGAGCGGTCTTCCAGGATCTGGATGATGCTTTCGACGGTAAGCGGAAGCAGGTAGACATGATCAGCGGTGACCGGATCGGTCATAATGGTGGCGGGGTTGGAGTTGATCAGGGTCACTTCGATCCCTTCTTCCCGAAGGGATCGCGAAGCCTGGGATCCTGAATAGTCGAACTCACAAGCCTGGCCAATGATGATTGGCCCACTGCCAATGATCAATACGGATTGAATAGATTTATCTCTGGGCATGGAAGAGCAATTGGAGGGTTCCAAATTGCCTGCAAAGATAGGATATTGAGTTTGGAAAAGTACTTTCTATAAAAAAAATATCCGCCTTCGCTAAAGCTATGTCAGGCAGAGTCTTTAATCCGCTGGCATTCTGATCACTACTTCTTTCACCTCCGTATAGTATTCCACCTCGCAGGAAATGCGATAAACGCCTTCATTGACGAAATTTTTCCGTTTCTTCACCAAATAGAGTTGGTAGGTGCCTGGCGCTAGCCGGTTTAACTGAGCGGGCATCAGGGTCAATGTGTGAGAAATAGGGGGTGGTATTTCGAGCAGGGAGGCCTTCCCTGTCTGATCGGTGAAAAGAAAAGCAACTTCTTCTTCGGGAGATTGCGGCGCAGGCAGAAGTTCTAACGTCATTTCCCGGTCCAGGTAAATGGTATCGGCGAGTATAAATTGAGAAACCGGAGGCATTTGCAGCTGGAATTGATGCGACTTCCCTTGGTCATCCTGCACCTGAAAGGTGAACTCGTCGGGATAGACGACCGTGGTTTCATATTGATAGCGGATCAGCTTGTCCTGGATATTCCGGTGTTCCATGCCACTGCTCTGGAACGATACCCCGCCGAGAATAGTGATTGGCTTGGCGTGTTGAGCTGAATCGCCTTTAAAAAAAGAAGCTTCTGCTTTAAGCAGGCCACCGTCCTGCAAGTAGCGCACATAGAGGCTTCCAAAAATTTTTGGTCCGGAGGCTGCTTCTTTAGTTTGGCATCCTGTTAGCAGGAGAAAGGAGACAGCGATCGAGAGTCGAAATATACCCATTGCCGAAATTTTACATGCAAAGATAGATTTTAGCTTTAAAGCGGCTTTAAGATAATCAGAAACCTGACTAATATACAATTTTGGCTAAGATAGGCGGAAAGTAGTCCTTACATTTGTATCCGTGGAGGTTTCTTCATTTTAAGAAAATGGCTATGGAAAGCAGTTTGGTAAAAATTTTTGCGAAGCTGCCACTTTTCAGTATTATTGTGCGTTCAGCGCGAATCGAATTAATTTATTAAGAATATTCATACAAAACGGAATTTTATGGCGCGTTATTTACTCCTTATCTTGTCATTTTGTCTATTGGGAGGCACTGCCATAACAGCCCAAACCTCACTCTACGGGAAGATTTCAGAAAAAGAAACCGGAGATGCGGTCATTGGCGCTAACGTAGTGCTCAAGAAAAATGGCGTCTTCGAAACCGGTTCAGATACCGATTTTGATGGCAATTACAGTATTACCAACCTCGACCCAGGTACTTATGATGTCGAAGTCAGTTATGTGGGCTTTCCCACACAGCGGATCACCGGCGTGGTGGTAGCAGCGGGCAAGGGTACCCGTCTGGATGTTGATTTGGAACAGGAAGGCATTGAATTGGGTACGGTCGTGGTGACCGGGTATAAGGTACCCCTGATCGACAAAGACAATACCTCTACGGGGGGCTTTGTGACAGCCGAACAGATCCAGAAGCTTCCTTCGAAGAGTATCAATGCCATTGTGGCCAACGTGGCGGGGACCAGCTCCGCAGATGAGGGCGATGACGTTACGATCAAGGGGTCTCGTTCCAACGCAACGGTTTACTTCCTTGACGGTATCCGTGTGAGTGGTAACCTGCCTCCTCAAACAGAGGTAGAGCAGCTCCAGGTGATCACCGGTGGGGTGGAAGCCCAATACGGAGACGTGACCGGTGGCGTAATTTCCGTAACGACTAAAGGTCCATCCCAGCGATTTACCGGAGGTTTTGAAGCGGAAACATCCCGTGGACTCGACGCTTTTGGTTACCTGCTGGGAGTTGGTAACCTCAGTGGCCCTATCCTCAAGAACAAAAAAGGAGAATCGGTATTGGGCTTCCGGGTTTCCGGGCAATACCTCGACCGCCTGGATGACGACCCGCCTGCTATTCCGGTTTATCAGGTAAAAGACGATGTGCTCCGGGAATTGGAGGCCAATCCGGTTTTGCTGGTGGGTGGAAGTTTTGTACCTGCAGCGGAATTCCTGACATCGGATGATGTTAATGAAATGGCATATCAGCCCAATGAGCGCAATAAACGTATTGACATTACAGGGAAACTGGAAGCAAAGGTGGCCAAAGGCCTGGACGTGGCTGTGACCGGAACCTACTACAGTGTGGAAAACCAGTTTACGCCCAATGCATGGGGTACTCCCATGTGGAATGTGTTTAATAGCAACAATAATCCTTCAGAGAACGACCTGCGCTACCGGGTGAATGTGCGGTTGCGCCACCGCCTTGGAGGAGGAGGGAGTGATGATGGAACAGGCAAAGGTGCCGTGGTTCAGAATGCATCGTATACCCTTCAGGGCGGCTACGAACGGCAAATATACAACCTGGCTGATCCTCGTCATGAAGACCGCTTCTTCGATTATGGATATGTAGGGAAGTTTGACTATGACTATGTGAATGTGCTGGGTGCGCCGATCGATCCGCAAAACTGGCCTTTTGCGATTCCACTTCAGCACCGGGATTTCCGGGAAACGTTTACAGGGTATACACCCGGAGATGTCAACCCGGTCTTGGCCAATTACAACAATGCACTGGAGGATATAGCAAATGCAGATCAGTTTATCGCAGAAAACGGATTTATTTCCCAGCTGTATAGCAGAGTATGGAACATTCATGCGAACGTAGGTTCGGTTTATAACCTCTACCGGAAGCGCGATAATGAAACCATAACCTTTACGGCCAATACTTCTTTTGAAATTGTACCAAGAAACTCCGACGGAGGCCGCCACAACGTCCAGATCGGTATCTGGTACGAACAGCGCACGCAGCGCGGCTATGATCTCAACCCCACTGCGCTGTGGCAGATCGGCCGCCAGCAGGCCAACCGGAATATTCTTGGGGTTGATACCTCCAAAGTGGTGGGTGATACCACGGTGTTTGGGGTGACTATTCCGATCTACGACAAGTTTACCACCGAATTGGAGGATCTCCTTTTCTACAAAAACGTACGCAATGCCATCGGCCTGGCATCTAACCAATTCGTCAATGTAGATGGCCTTTCTCCGGATCAATTGTCGCTGGACATGTTCTCTTCCAGAGAGTTGACCAGTGAAAATATTCTCAACTACTGGGGGTACGATTACCTGGGCAACCAGACAGACGCCACCTTTGATGAATTCTTTACCGCTACTGATGCGGACGGAGTCCGGACATTCCCCGTAGGTGCGTTCAGTCCCATTTATACCTCGGCCTATATTCAGGATAAATTCACCTATAAGGATATCATCTTCCGGGTGGGCCTTCGCGTCGACCGCTATGATGCCAATACGAAAGTGTTGAAGGATCCGTATGCGCTCTATGAGATCATTTCGGCAAAGGATTTCCACGACAACTTCGGTGGCAACCGCCCGCAAACAATTGCAGATGACTATAAGGTATATGTAGACAGTGACGGGAGTTCGATCGTTAAGGCTTATCGCAATGGAGACCAGTGGTATTCGGCCAATGGTACGGAAGTAAACGATGCCCGTCAGATCTTTGGTGGGGAGTTGGTTTTTCCACGCTATACCACGGATGATCCGAACATTCAGAGCCGTGATTTTGATCCCTCGGTTTCCTTCCAGGACTATGAGCAGCAGACGAATTTCATGCCGCGTTTGGCTTTCTCCTTCCCGATCTCTAACGACGCCAACTTCTTTGCCCATTACGATGTGCTGACCCAGCGTCCGCCGTCTAACACCCTGGCTTCGCCGCTCGATTACTTCTACTTCCAGGAGCGTACAGGTGTGCGCAACAACCCGGCGCTTCGTCCGGAACGCACGATCGACTACGAAGTTGGCTTCCAGCAAAAAATATCAGCTTCTTCGGCGATCAAGATCGCAGCGTATTACAAAGAATTGCGGGACATGATCCAGCGCCGTACCTTCCTTTTTGTCGCTGCGCCGATCAACTCTTACGATACTTACGATAACCTCGACTTTGGTACGGTGAAAGGCTTTACCTTCCAATACGACCTGCGCCGGACGGGCAATATCTCGTTGCAAGCGGCATATACCCTGCAGTTTGCCGATGGTACGGGTTCGGATGCCAACTCTTCCGGAAACCTGTCCAACCGTGGTATCCAGCGCGTCTTGTATCCGTTGTCATTCGACGAACGCCACCGTTTCAACCTCTCGTTGGACTATCGCTACCTCAGTGGAAAACGGTATAATGGGCCGAGCATTTTGGGCCTCGATCTCTTGGCCAATACAGGGTTGAACCTTCAGGCCATTGCCGTATCAGGCCGGCCCTATACAGCGAAGCTGGTGCCGGTTCAGTTCGATGGCCAGGGTACCGTTGGCTCCATCAATGGCGCTCGCCTGCCCTGGAACTTCACCGTCAATGCCCGTGTCGACAGGGATATTTTCCTGACAAGCCCGGATGCGCAAAGACCCCTGATGATCAACGTCTATTTCCGGGTTGCTAACATGCTCAACCGCAAAAATACCGTCGGCGTATACTCGGCAACAGGTTCGCCTTCGGATGATGGCTATCTGGCTTCTGCACGGGGATTGGATGCATTGGATGCTACACAGCAGTCCGGACGGAGCACGGAGGCTTTCCTCGCTTCCTACCAGTGGCGTATGCTGAATCCCAATAACTACAGCTTGCCACGCCGAATGTATGTTGGCCTTATTTTTAATTTCTGATTACCTCTAACCACTTTAAAATTTGGACTATGCGATTCATAAAATATTGGTTGCCCGTTGCTGTGTGTTTGTTGTGGCTGCTCCCTGCGGAGGCCCACATCAACCCACAATTGCAAGGAAAAGCCAAGCCTACATCGACTAATACTAATACCAATGTCTCCTACAGGGAGGATTGTACCACGCCGAAAAAGCAGATTGACCAGGGCTTGAACCGCCTCACAGGTGGAAAAGTCAATAACGTCCGTGCCCGTCTGCGCACCGGGGGCGATCCCTGGTGGGATGGGGATATTGGGAAATACATTGTTCCCCACGTCGATCCGGGAGAAGAGGAAGTTTCTTCCATCTTTGCGGGTGGCGTATGGCTGGGAGGGGTGGACCCAGGGGGTAACCTGAAAGTAGCTTGTCAAACGTATGGAAATCCCCAGGGTAATACTGACTTCTGGACTGGTCCACTGGACCCAAATGACGGGACGACAGACAAGCCGGTCTGCGAAAAATGGGATCGCTTCTTCGAAGTCTATGCCTCGGAAATTGACGAACACCTTCGCTTGTACAATGAAAGCGTAGCCACAGGAGGTTCCTACGATCCGGCTCTCATCCCAAAAGGTGTAAAAGGCTGGCCTGCAAAGGGGAATGAATTTTTCTTTGATATCAATGAATTCGACCTTCCGAATACCAATCAGGGTCTTGCAGGGTTCTTTGACCGAAATGGCAACACTAACTACGAACCGCTCGATGGAGACTATCCGGTGATTGAGATCCGCGGGTGCGAAGCGCCTAACTATCCCGATCAGATGATCTTCTGGATCTATAATGACAACGGAGGTATTCACGGTGAAACGCAGGGTAATGCCATCCAGATGGAAGTGCAGGTGCAGGCGTTCTCCTATGGGACCAACGATGAGGTCAACGACATGACTTTCCAACGGTACAAGCTCATTAACAGAGCTATCGAAGATATTGACTCTACCTTCTTCGCCATGTGGGTGGATGCCGACCTGGGGTGTTTTATCGATGACTATGTAGGTTGTGATGTAGATCGCAGCCTTGCCTATACGTACAACGCAGACGCTGCTGACGGCGATCCGGGTACTACTTGCCAAACAGGTGTAGCTACCTATGGAGTCGATATTCCGATCATCGGAGTCGATTACTTCCGGGGACCGCGTCGCCCCATCCTCGATAGCGAGGGCAACGTGATCGACGAGATCGAATTGGGTATGTCATCCTTTACTTACTATAATAATGGGGGCTACAACAACCCGCCTCCAGGTACGACCGACCCCAATATCGACATTGAATTCTATCGCTACCTGACGGGTTCCTGGCGCGATGGCTCGCTGTTCACTTTCGGAGATGATGCCTACCAGGATGGCGACCCGATCAACTATGCATTTACCGATCCGCCCAACAAAGCCGATGGATGGTCGATGTGTACCGCCGGTCTGCCGGAATACGATCGTCGTACGATCCAGGCCTCGGGTCCTTTCCTCTTGAAGCCGGGCGCTGTGAACGAGCTGATCATCGGGGCTGTATGGGTTCCGGATCTGGTTTACCCATGTCCCAATATCACTCGTCTGTTTGTAGCGGATGACCTTGCTCAGAACCTCTTCGACAACTGCTTCGAGATCACGGATGGTCCGGATGCACCGGACGTCGACTTCATTGAGTTGGATCGACAGATCATTGCGGTGTTTACGAATGATACGCTCTCTTCCAATAACGCATTCGAAGCTTACGAAGAGCTCGACCTGCTGGCTCCGGAAATTGGAGGCATTGATACGACTTACAATTTCGAGGGGTACATCCTTTATCAATTGGCCGATCAGTCTGTAATCCGGAGCGATTACTCCAACCCGGAAAAAGCGCGGATCATCGCCAATGTGGATGTGAAAAACGGGATTGCCGAAATTTTTAACTGGGCTTCCGTTCCGGATCCAGGTAATAGTGAAGGGGTAGTATGGTATCCGGTATCCCAGGTAGTTGGTCTGGATAAAGGCATCAAACATACGTTTGAGATCAATGCCGACCAGTTTGCGACCAGTGACAACCGCTTGGTGAACCACAAGAAATATTACTATTCTGCAGTGGCTTATGCATACAACAACTGGACTCAATTTCAGCCGGACTCTGCGTTTGGCCAAAAGCGTCCCTATCTGGAAGGCCGCCGGAATATCAAGACCTATACTACTATCCCTCGCCCGATCGTGGATCGTAGAATAAATAGTGGCTATGGAGATGGTCCGATCGTAACCCGCCTCGATGGCGTCGGGGTTGGAGGTAATTTTATCGATATTTCAGATGCCACCCGCCAGGCCATCCTGGATGGATCATTTGACGGAAGCATCATCTATAAAAGTGGCCGTGGCCCAATCAATGTGCGGGTATTCAACCCGCTGGAAGTGGTCAATGGGGAGTTCCTGCTGACATTTACCGATGAAAATACAGGCAACAACAAGCTGGATAACGATGTACGCTGGGAATTACGCAACCTGTCCGACCCATCCCAAGGGATCATCTACTCCGACACGGATCTGGATGCTCTCAACGAGCAGATTATTGCCAAATATGGGTTTTCTGTTACCTTGGGGCAAACGGCTGATGTCGGCGAACTTGCCGATGAGTTGAATGGAACTATCGGGTACGAGGAGGTCTATTCCGATGCATCCAAGCAGCCTTGGTTTGCCGGTATTTCCGATGGGTTTGGCGGTGGAGCCGTATTGACCAATCTTACAGATTATGTGGCTACTGCGGTGGGACAACCCGATAACGATCTGGATCCTACGCAAGCGCTTAGCCGGATCGGCCCAGGCTATTTCGTGCCCTTCCAAATAGCCGATCACCGCGCACGGCCGGGTAATGAATATGTGACGCCGGGTTGGTACAATCCTAACGGCAACCTCTACAAGCCCAACGGGGCGCTTGCACTGACCAATAACGTGGATATCGTCTTTACCCCGGACAAGAGCAAATGGAGCCGCTGCGTAGTGGTGGAATCTGCTTCCCGGACGTACACCAACGACCTGGGGCTTCCCACTATTGGAGATGCACGTCAGTTCTACCTGCGCAAGCAAGGTTCCGTGGGCAAGTACGATGCCGATGGCAACGGCCTTGCAGATCTCGATAACGCGATCGATAGCGACGGACAACCCCGCGTGGGTATGGGGTGGTTCCCAGGCTATGCGATCGATGTGGAAACAGGAAAACGCCTCAACATCTTCTTTGGAGAAAACTCAGTCTATGATTGCAGCATTTTCTGCGATGCCTATGAAAATGGGGTATCTACTGCCACAGACCTGATGTTCAACCCTACCTCGCAACTCTTCCTCGAGACGCAAACACAGACCAGCATCTTCAACATAATTGGTGGTGGACAGCATTTCATCTACGTATCCAATACTGAATACAACCAGTGTGAGGATATTTACAAGCGACTGAAGAAGCAGCCCAGCACGAATGACCTGCTCCAGGTATTGCTGCCTATTACCTGGGCCGGCTGGCCGTTGATGCTTCCCGGCACGGAAATGGATCCGCTGGGAGCTGGAGAACAAGGGTTGATCCCCAATGAATTGACGGTGAAGCTTCGCGTAGACAACCCCTATGAGGTGGCTAAGGGTACTAATGAAAACAACGGGTACAACGCATATCGATTTAATTTCGACGGCGTGGCGCCGACCTCGCTGACAGCTCAAGAGGTAGAAACAGCCCTTGATTTGATCAACGTGGCGCCCAATCCCTACTACGCATACTCTGCGTATGAGATCGACCAGTTCAGCACTACGGTGAAGATCACCAACCTGCCTGCTAAGTGTGTAGTGACGATCTATTCGCTGGATGGCAAGTTTATTCGCCAGTACAACCGGGATGAGGTGGGCGCAATTCCTATCGGTGTCTATCGAGGTATCCAACAGGCGCAATATGCGCCCGATGTGGAATGGGACCTGAAAAACAGCAAAGGAATTCCGATCGCAGCTGGAGTATACCTGATCCATATCGATGCAGGGGACTTGGGTGAGCGAGTGATCAAGTGGTTTGGTACAAACCGTCAATTCGACCCCTCTGGTCTTTAATCTTTCATCACCCGGAGGACAGCTGCGGTTGTCCTCCGGGTATTCTCAATCCTTTATTTAATCAATGCATATGACCCGCTTACTATACATTCTACTATTGGGGTTCCTCCTGGCAGTTCCGGCTGCACAAGTGGAAGCCGGTAACCCAGACCGCCAGGGGGAAGGTGGTGCTCCGCAATTGCTGATGAATCCCTGGGCGCGCAGTGCCGGATTGCATTCCATGACCACGTCCAGCGTTTTTGGAGTGGAAGCCATGCGCATCAATATCGCAGGTCTGGGACGGATCAATAAAACCCAGTTCATGGCGTCCCATGCTATTTATCTGGAGGGAACAGGCGTAAGCATGAATGCGTTTGGTATGGCTCAGAAACTGGGAAAAGGAGGCGCTTTGGGCGTAAGCATCATGGCCCTCGATTTTGGGGATATTCCCGTGACAACAAATGAACAACCTGAAGGTACGGGAGCGACATTCTCTCCTCGTTTCTTCAATATCGGTCTGGGGTATTCCTACACCTTTGAGAATCGTGTCTCGGTGGGGGTCCTCTTCCGAAACGTCAGTGAATCTATCGCCGACCTGTCGGGTTCGGCATTGGGTATCGATGCCGGTGTACAATATGTGACCGGCGCCCACGACAACTTTAAGTTTGGTATATCCCTGCGAAATATTGGGGGCCGTATGCAGTATAAGGGGGAAGGACTTTCCTTCAATGCAGCCATTCCGCTCGGATCAGGTTCCTATGACCTGGCTTCCAATCGCCGGGCCGCCAGTTTCGAATTGCCTTCCATGCTGAACATTGGCCTTTCGTATGACTTCCTCTTTGGTTCCAAAGGACGATTGACCGCGGTGGGCAATTTTACCTCCAACGCGTTCGCCCAAGACCAGATTGGTGGGGGGATCGAATTCGCCTTCAACGAAATGTTTATGGTGCGCGGCGGGTATAGGCTCGATTTCGGGGCTACTTCCCAGGATACTCCGGCCAATTCCCTGTATTCGGGGCTTTGCGGAGGCGTCACACTGGATGTGCCTATTAAAAAAGAAGACCCCAATGGTACCCGTTTTGGTATTGATTATGGGTATCGTGCTGCCAATATTTTTGGTGGCACGCACAACGTTAGCATCCGGCTGAATCTCTAATTGAAAAGGTTTCATCCGCCTGTCAAGGCCCCATCGAGGTATTCTACTCCCCGATGGGGCCTTTTCCGATAACTCAAAATTTCGTATATTTGCATTCGGAAACGTTTCCACCGGGGAGGTGGAGGCGTTTTTGGTTTTTTATAAAATATATATTCGCTGCTGGAAGCGGCGAGCTCTATCAAGTAAACCAAAATGCTATGGCAGCGTACACATATTTAACCCAAGAAGGGCATGACAGACTGAAGAAGGAGTTGGATGAGATGAAAACCACTGGCCGCCAGGAGGTAGCAAGGGCCATTGCAGAAGCTCGGGAAAAAGGAGATCTCTCTGAAAATGCGGAATACGATGCCGCAAAAGATGCTCAGGGCCTGTTGGAGATGCGCATTAACGACCTGGAAAAAGTACTTGCTACTGCCCGGATTCTGGATGAAAGCCAAATGGATAATTCTGAGGTGCGCTTACTCTCTGATGTAACCATTAAGAATAAAACCTCCGGAAAGCAGATGACCTATAAACTGGTATCAGAATCGGAAGCCGACCTGAGAAATAACCGGATATCTATCGATTCCCCGATGGGGAGAGGCCTCCTCGGCAAAAAAGTTGGCGAACTGGCGGCCATCGATACACCCCGGGGTATGCTCCAGTTTGAAGTGGTCGGAATTGCCATGGGCTAAAACTATCCTTATGCCTACGATTTTCACACGGATCATTCAGGGAGAAATCCCTTGCCACAAGGTGGCAGAATCTGATCAATTTCTGGCCTTTCTCGACATTCGCCCGCTCGTAATGGGGCACACGCTGGTCATTCCAAAGAAAGAAATAGACTATTTCTTCGACATGGAAGACCCGCATTTGTCAGATTTGATGGTGTTTTCCAAAAAGGTAGCTGCGGCGATACGTCAAACAGTGCCCTGTAAACGCATTGGCGTATCTGTAGTGGGACTGGAGGTGCCCCATGCGCATGTCCACCTGATACCGCTCCAGTCCATTCAGGATATGAGCTTTCAGAAGGAGCCGATCTCGGTTTCCCATGAAGAGCTGGCAGCCCTTGCGGCAAAGATCAGCCAGGTCTATAATCCCTGATTAGCGCTTTGGCCGGTATTTGGATTGATCGAGGATAACCTGGGCATCCTGCAGCTCGATCAGCTCCTGGAAAGTAGTCTTCGGGTTGCGCCGCATATACTCCTTAATTACTTGCCAACCCATCCAATTAGCCGTGCGGCCCGGCGCTTCCGGAGGCATGCCCGGGGAGGCCGGACTGTATTCCACCAGCTTTCGGATATCCTGCCAATTAGAAGAATAGAGCAGATCTTCCTGCAGAAAATGCGCCCAAATGTCCAACTCGTTATCCTTGCACCAGGAAAGTTGGTCAGAGGTGTACTCCATTATAACTGTATCGGACAAAAAAGGCGCCAAGTGGTCGAGGATATAGAGCTTTTTTCCATTGTGGATCATGAAATCCAACAGGCGCCCCCCAGGTGGATTGCCGCAGAGATCTTCGACCAACGGCATCAAAATCTTGGCAGTTAAATGGTCTTTGTTGTACGTTCTTGTCAGGTATTGAGAAAAATTTGGATTACCTGGATTGTAAATTGCATAGGGATAATCAGCTCCCAGGAAGAAATCAAGCCCCACAGCCAGGGAATTCTCCCCATAAATGAAACTGGCAATGGTGTATTCGGAAACAAATGTCGTGAGGTCAGGAACCTGACTATTGGGGAAGTAGTACTTTAAAAAACGGAAAGATTGACCGAGTTGCTCCTCCAGAAAATCCAGGTTGGGATATACAAACTGGGTCGTATCGTATAAGTGGCGTATTGCCGGATGGGTGACAAACCCCTTTACATAAGCTACATGGCCTTCCGGCGCAATAAGGGAGTCCTTCGATCCAAGGAGCTGCCCGAAGAAAATAGCTCCAAACTCCGGGTAGTCCTTTTCCAACTGATCCAGTCCGGCGGCCATCTGCATGGTGTCTATCTGGAACAGGTCCTTTTCGAACCGCCGGATTTTTACCTCCACAGGAATGCGGGATACGTCCGGAATATCGTTACTTTTGTTACATTGACAGGATTGCACCACTAGTGCAAGCAACAGGGCGAAAAAGAACAGGCGGTTCATGTGAATGGAAATTTATTGAACAGGAGCAATGAAACGCAAAGATAGAACGCCATGTTGCATTTCCTCGTATTGAAATTCTTAATCCCCATCTAAACAAAAAACGATCATGAAGAAATTTCTGGCTGTTTTGTTCTTTATCTCCACGGTATGGACTGTCCTTCCCGCGCAATATGGATTCCGGTTTGGGTTCCAGGCAAGCCCCGTATTTTCCTGGTTGAATTCCGACGACAGGTATATTAATTCCAACGGACAAAACCTGGGTATTCGACTTGGCACAAAGGTCGATTATTTCTTTGCCGAAAAATATGCATTAACCACGGGTTTGAGCTTAAGTTTTAATCAAGGGGGGCTTCTCCTCCACGACTATGGAGGCGACCTGCTCGGTAAAACAGATCTTCCGGAAATCTATCGGGATCTTCCTGATGGCACCAATATTCGCTATAACATCAACTATGTCGACGTGCCGATTGGATTACATCTGCTTACTAATGAGATTTTCCGCGATGTCCGTTTCTTCTTCGAAGTGCCGGTTTTTAACATCGGCATTCTATATGGGGCAAAAGCCGATATTACCGGTCCCGGGTTAGAGCCCCTTGAAGGGGAGAATATCAGCAAAGACGTAGTACCTGTAAACGTCTCCTGGGGCCTGGGAGGCGGCATTGAATACAACCTTCGCGGGAACTCCAGTGGAGATACCAACCTTTTTGCGGGTGTCTTCTACAACCAGGGTTTCACGGATGTGACCAGAGATACCGGAACCCGGAATTTCCCGGACGGCGCAGGAGGAACCTCCCCACAGGAAGAAGATTCCAGGGCGCTGCTTCGCAGCATTACCCTGTTTTTAGGCATCATGTTTTGATCAACTAAGTTGTTTAAAGACACTGCAGCCACAGGTCGCAGTGTCTTTAAATTAAAACTTACATACCCGCCGGATATGGATTTACTATTTCAATCCAAGGATCAATACCTGGATTCATTTATTGAAAATGGACTTCGGGAAGACGTAGGCGAAGGCGATCATACTTCGTTGGCCTGTATTCCCGCGGACGACCGTTGCCGGGCCAACCTTTTAGTGAAAGACGCCGGCGTGATCGCAGGGATCGAAGTGGCTGAACGCATATTTAGAAAAGTGGACCCAGCTTCCAAATTTCATGCATTGTTAATGGATGGCGACGATGTGGACTATGGGCAAGTAGCGTTCGAAGTCGAATGCAATACCCGGGCGCTACTCCAGGCAGAGCGCCTTGTATTGAACACCATGCAGCGCATGAGCGGCATAGCCACCCAGAGCAGCCGGTTCTCCTTTGAGGTCGAAGACCTGGGCACCAGGATTCTGGATACCCGGAAGACCACCCCGTTGATTCGTTTCCTGGAAAAATGGGCAGTACTCCTTGGCGGGTGCCTCAACTACCGCGTCGGCCTCTACGATTGGATCATGATCAAAGACAATCACATCGATGAATGTGGAGGGGTCAGGCAGGCCATAGAACGGGTGGAGGCCTATCAAAAGGAAAAAGGGTTGAACCTTAACGTCACGGTGGAAGTCCGCAATCTGGTAGAATTGTACCAGGTGCTGGAGGTAGGAAAGATTGACCGGATACTGCTCGATAACTTTGAGCTCCCGCTACTGGAAGAAGCGGTGGCCATTGTCGGAAAACGCTTTGAAACAGAGGCCTCCGGCGGGATTACCATCCATAATGTACGACGGGTCGCCCAAACAGGTGTCGATTTCATTTCTGTGGGCGCACTAACCCATTCGGCCGTGAGCCTGGACCTCAGCCTTAAGGTGGTAAAGGAAGAAGATTAATCCCCAGGGTAGTTCTGGATGCTTAACCAGAGCAATAGCGATAGCGAAATGACGACCATCCAAAACCGGAAGTCGCGGTAGAATCTTTGAGATTTGTTGGAATCCATCCTTACCTGAATTTTTTGAATGCACACGTTTTTGGAAAAAGGGGTAGGTGTCTCCCATCTTTTGTCAAGCCAGGCGTCAGCAGGACGCTTGCTTTCTACTAGTCAAAAAAGGTGCCAAAATCGGAAGGAATGCCTAAGCGTGGGTTAGAATGCCCTCTTTTATCTTTCGGATCAACGTGGGGCCTTCGTAAACCAGGCTGGAATAAACCTGAATGAGCGATGCCCCTGCCTGTAGTTTTTCCAGGGCATCTCCGGCACTGCCAATTCCGCCGACTCCGATGATGGGGACATCCTTCCCGAGCCTTTGGTGCAAGTACCGAATGACCTCCGTGGCCCGTTGCCGTAAAGGCCGACCACTCAGTCCCCCCGCTCCGATGGCTTCCACCTCGGCAGACGAGGTTTGCAAGCCTTCCCTGGAAATGGTCGTGTTCGTGGCAATGATCCCCGCCAGCCGGGTTTCCAGGACGATAGCCACAATGTCGTCAAGCTGGGTATCGCTGAGGTCGGGGGCGATTTTCAATAAAATGGGTTTAGGGGTCGGCTTTTCCCGGTTCAGGTCCTGCAATTTTTGCAGCAATGCCTGTAAAGGCTCCTTTTCCTGCAACTCCCGAAGCCCGGGGGTATTGGGAGAACTCACATTTACCACAAAATAATCGACATAAGGGAAAATGGCTTCAAAGCACGCCACGTAGTCGGCAGTGGCTTCTTCATTAGGCGTGATCTTGTTTTTGCCAATATTCCCCCCGATCAATATCCCCGCTGGCCGGGGCTTTTGAAGCTGCCTTACCAGCGTATCCAACCCCTCGTTGTTGAACCCCATCCGGTTGATCAAGGCCTTGTCCTGGGGCAACCGGAAAAGACGGGGCGCAGGGTTGCCTTCCTGCCCTTTCGGCGTCACGGTACCCACTTCCAGGAATCCGAATCCCAATTGGGCCATCGTGTGAATATGGGCGCCGTTTTTGTCAAATCCGGCAGCTAATCCGATGGGATTGCGAAAACGAAGTCCAAATACCTCCCGCTCCAACCGCGGGTCTTCAAGCTTGAATACGGCTTTCACCCAAGCGGATAGTATCGGAATGCGCAGGGCAGTCTCAAAAAGGATCAGTGTCAATCGATGCGCGCGCTCAGGAGAAAGCGCGAAAAGGAAGGGCTTCAACAAGAACCGGTAGAGCGTATCCAAAGGGGGCGTGTATTTATTTTTGAAAAGGCTGACGGCTCAAAAATAGGTAATTTATCCCTAATTAAGGCTCCAATAGCTCCAGCAACTCGCTCAGCATCATTGCCGTGGCGCCCCAAATCACTTTTCCGAACACGTTGAAATAGGGCACGTCTTTCAACAACATGTTGGAAGAAATGTGCAGATCGGTTGTCTGCCTGGTAGCGGGATCGCAAAGCAAATCAAGCGGAGCTTCCACCACGGCCTTCACCTCGCTCCATTGGGGTGAAAATGTCGGCGTGCCGGAAAGAATGCCGGCAAAAGGATGTACCAGGTAATTACTGACGGGTATATACAGATCTGTGAGGGGCCCCAACACCTGCACATCACTGGTGTGGATGCCGATCTCCTCCTCGGTTTCCCGGAGTGCCGTGCGCATTAATGTACCATCTTCCGCTTCGAAGCCTCCGCCCGGAAAACTGATCTGCCCCCCATGACGATCGTTGGAGTGGTGAGATACCCGCTCGATCAACGCCAGATGCCATTGGCCCTGGCTGTTGGGGTAAAACAAAGCCAACACACCCGCTTTCCGGGCATGGTCCGGGATAGGGTATTCCGCCTGTCGGGCCACATGCGCCATCCGGTATTGGGCTTCCTTCCCGGGCAAGGGCGCTTGCATTCGTTCTTGTAGCTGGAACAGCTTTGCCTCTGTGATCATGCTGTCAAAACATCTGAAAGGGCCGGGAGGTTTCAAAATGAAGCAGGAAGGCAATATTTAGCAGATGTCTTTAAAAAGACCGGTATTATGTCTTTCTTTGCATAGCAAAAATCACCTGCAATGATCAAAATTCTCGCCAACGACGGCATCCATGAAGATGGTCTAACTTTACTAGAAGAGGCTGGATATCAAGTAGATACTAAAAAGGTTCTGCAGGAAGACCTGCACAAGGTCTTGCCTGCCTATGATGTGATCATCGTGCGCAGCGCCACAAAGGTTACTAAAGAAGTGATCGAAGCTTGCCCCAATTTGAAGATTATTGCCCGCGGAGGGGTAGGTTTGGATAATATCGACGTAGAATGTGCCCGTGCCAGAGGCATTACGGTAATGAATACGCCGGCATCTTCCTCACAGGCGGTAGCGGAGCTCACTTTTGCCCACATGTTCTCCCTGGCCAGAAAGCTGTATTTGTCCAACCGCGTGATGCCGGCAAAAGGACAGACTGACTTCAAAAACCTTAAAAAGACCTATTCCGATGGGGTTCAATTGCGGGGTAAAACCTTGGGCATCCTTGGTTTTGGCCGGATCGGCCGGGAAGTAGCCCGCATCGGTGTAGCCTTAGGTATGCATGTGCTTGCCGTCGACATGGTGGTCGATGAAGTGGAAATCGATATCAACGTCTATAACTCGGAAGACGTTAGCCTATCGGTACGCGTGCGTACCCATGAGTTGGAGGAAATGCTTGCTAAAAGCGATTTCATCACGCTGCACGTACCTTTCAGTGGCGGCCGTCCGCTAATCACGGGGGAGGAGATCTCCAGGATGAAAGCCGGCGTATTCCTGATCAACACCAGCCGGGGTGGCGCCATTGATGAGTTAGCCCTGCTGGAGGGATTAAAAAGTGGCAAGATCGCCGGCGTTGGCCTGGATGTATTTGATGACGAGCCAAAGCCCAGAAAAGAATTGCTCGACCATCCGAAAATTTCCGTAACCCCACATATCGGCGCATCTACCCAGGAGGCCCAAGGACTTATTGGCCTTGAACTAGCCGACCGGATATTGGCATTTTTTGGGGATGACAAGTAACGACTGAGCTGCTTTTTACTTCACCATCTTCAAAAACGTCCCCACAAACCAGTTGGAGTCGGCACGGGTGAGGGTATCTAACGTCGCGTCTGCTTTGTTGGAAAAAAGTTTAATGTCCCGGACGACCTGATGGAACTCCTCTGCGAGGGGGTCGCCGTTGGGCGCTACACTGGAAACTTCATCGAGCACCTTTAGCATGGGCTCCAGTTCTCTTTTCTTGCGCTGAATGATGATCTTCTTGACCACTTCCCATATATCCTTTTCGGCCCGGAAAAACTCGCGGCGTTCGCCGGCCTTCAATTCCTTGTAGACCAATCCCCAGTCAATCAATGCACGCAGGTTCATATTGGCATTCCCTCTCGACACCTGGAGGTCTTCCATAATATCATCTGCACTCAAGGCCTCCGGAGATATGAGCAAAAGGGCATGGATCTGGGCCATGGTGCGGTTAACTCCCCAACTAGAGCCAAGGGCTCCCCACGATTGTATAAATTTATCTTTGCCTTCCGCCAAGTCCATTGCTGAAGTTTTGAAGTTTCAAAACATTTTGAAACTTATGACACTGTAAATTAAATAAGTTTATAAAGACTGGTTGCGGGGCTGCGCCCGCAACCAGTCTTTATAAGACTTTCAGCGGGCTCAGCCCGCTGAAAGTCTTATAAAAAACATTAAGATACTTTGTTTACAAAGTACTTATGCCAATATCAAGAAAAATCAGTACCGGCGCAAGTAAAAGCTCCTTACTCCACTTTATAGATCGGCAAGGGTACTACGATCGCTTCCAGGCGCTTATTTCCCGCAACGACCATAATCCTGGAGTCGGGTTTGCTGAACGGCATGGTCACATATCCCATGCCTATGGGTTTTTCCAGAGAAGGCGATTGGGTGCCGGAGGTCACTACCCCGATGACGTTGCCTTCGGCATCTTCAATGGGATAGTCGTGCCGGGGTACGCGGCGGTCGTTGACGACGAAACCAACCAGCTTCCGGGATACCCCTTCTTCCTTTTGTTTTCCGATCCAGTTGCTACCCACGAACGTGCCTTTTTTGAGTTTGGTGATCCAGCCCAATCCCGCTTCGAGGGGAGAGGTCGTATCATTGATGTCATTCCCATAGAGGCAGAAGCCCATTTCCAGGCGGAGGGTATCGCGGGCGCCCAGGCCGATAGGTTTGATGCCCAGTGGTTTGCCGGCTTCAAAGATGGCGTCCCAAAGCGCGGGAATGTGTTTGACTTCGGCGTAAAGCTCAAACCCACCCGCGCCGGTATAGCCGGTGGCGGAAATCAGCACGTTGTCTATACCTGCGAAGCGCCCCTTTGTAAAGTGGTAGTATTCAATGCTGTCGAGGGGAATATCCGTCAGGGATTGCAGCGCCTTTCCGGCATTCGGTCCCTGCACGGCCAGTAGTCCGGTTTCGTCCGAGATGTTGATCATCCGGGTGTCGAAATGGTTGTGCTTACTGATCCAGGCCCAGTCTTTCTCCATATTGGAGGCGTTGACGACGAGCATGAACGCCTGTTCGCCTTCAGCGGCCATTTCTTCGGAAAGGCGGTATACCAGCAGGTCGTCGACAATACCGCCGTCTTCGTTGGGGAGGCAGGAATATTGTGCCTGGCCGATCGCCAATTTAGAGGCATCATTGGAAGTCACTTTCTGGACCAAATCCAGCGCTTGCTTACCACGGACGATAAATTCGCCCATGTGGGATACGTCAAATACCCCAACATTCTTGCGTACTGTGTGATGTTCTTCGGTAATACCTGCATAGGACACAGGCATGTTGTAGCCGGCAAATTCGACCATTTTTGCCCCCAGGGCAATGTGCTTATCGTTTAGCGGGGTGAATTTCATAGGTACGTTTTTTTCTATTGAGGTTCTTCTTGAATAGTTATTTTTTCAATTCGGTCTCCGATCCTGATTTGATTTACTACTTCCATTCCCGATACCACTTTTCCAAAAATGGTATAGTTGCCGTCCAAATGGAGCGCCGGGGCGTGGGTGATGAAAAATTGGGTACATTCCGTGTGATTGCCGGAAGAGGCCATACCGATCAGACCGGGTTGGTCGTAGTGCAAATAGGGCAATTCGGACCGGATGGAATAATCCAGGCTGCCATATCCATCGCCCCTGGGACAGCCTCCCTGGATGACAAAATTGGTGACTACCCGGTGAAATGCTTTATCGTCGTAAAAACCCGATCGCAACAGCGAGACAAAATTGGCCACGGTGCCTGGTGCAAAGTCGGGCCACAATTCCAGTACGATTTTGCCCCGGGTGGTCTCTATGGTTACCTGGGTTCCTTCCTGTATAGAAGCGGCCAGGGTCCAATCGATAGGATGGTTGTAGGCCGGTTTTTCCAGCTTCGTATCTTTTTTATCCTGAAAGAAATCGAGTGTTTTCTTTAGTTCGTTAAAGGTCTCTATGTCGCGGGGCAACTCCAGTTTTGCCATTGCATTTTCCAGAAAGGCAAGGCTGTCGATCGTGCCCCGGAAATTGAGCCCGGGTTCCCGGAAAATTTCAGCGGCTATGGCCATCATCCCCACATCGCCCTTATTTATGGCTTCTACGCAATAGTTACTGATCTCTTGCCGTACCCGTCGGTAGGAAATGCCAAAATACTGCCGAAATTCCGGCTTTTTCGTGGCTTTGGCAATGGCTTCCATGCAGGCAGTCCGGACCACTTCTTCCATCGCATTGAATCCCATCTCTTTGATGTTGCGGTAGTTCCACCCAAACTCGCCCAGGGCTGTAAGGGTGGCGGCTTTTTCATAAGGGTTGGTACTTTGCTCAAAACGCTGGCGGAGCTCCTGATTGATGGCCCCTTTGGTATAAGACATGGAGTCGGAGGTGTGCCGGTTGGCAGCGGTGTAGAGCAGCACCTGGGTCTCCCAATTCAGGGAATCTTTCGCTTTTTCCCAATAATTCCTGGCTTCTACCGGTTGTCCATAGTCTACGAAAAACTGGGCAGCCGTTCGGGAGATATGGTAGTTTGGATCGTTGAGCGCAGTGAAGTAAAGCGCCTTTACGGATTCATAATCGAAATTGGCCAACGCGCGAAGAATGTTGGCTTTCACCTGGATCTCCGGTTCGAGGTTGTATTGGTTGAGCAAGGCATTGAGTGCAATGGGATCTTTCGTACGGCCCAGGGGGATCACCAGGTTGAGTCGCACCATGGGGTTGTCTTCCCGGGCCAGAATTTGGGCAATGTCGCTCACAGAAGCGGAAAGATCAAGGTCTTTGCCTCGATAGAGATAGTAACTGGCGATCAGACGGACTTTGACAGGATATGCCGGATTGCTGATAAAACGCAACATGGTGGCTGTTCCTTCCGGAGAAATGATGCTCCGCTGTGCATACCGAAAAATACCCCAGGCCTGCCCTTCCACCAGCACGGTGTCTGTAGGCTGGTAAGTCTTTATGGTGCTAAGCGCTTCCAGGAATTTGGGCGTCCCGCATTTGCCGATCGCCTCCAATATAGCGGCGTTGGTTTGGTTCCAAATGCCGGCCGTGTCATATTGGTTAAAAGCTTTTATCAGGGCTCCCTCCGCCCGGGCCGAACCAATTTGCCCCAACGAATATGCTGCTGCAACCCTTACCTTTTCAATCTCATCCTTTAATAACGGGAGGAGGCTGTCGATGGCCGTTGAGTCTTTGATCGAGCTGAAAGCCAATGCAGCGGCATACCGATAGGATGGGTCCGGGCTACGGAAATAGCTGAAAAGACTATCCGTTTGCTGATGATCCTGGTAATCATAGATTTGTTGCAGCAGGGAATCACTGAAACTGGTCCGTACCTCCGTAAGCTTTTCATTTACGGGAGGAGTACAAAACCCTAGGAGGAGAATAAACAAACCAAAGATCAGGAGTCTCATGTGTGCCATTTGTATATTAAGTGAGTTCTCTGACAAATATAATTAATAAGCACCTCGGCCACAGGCCACAGTGCTTATTATACGGAAGAAAAATTGATTTGACGGCCGCCGGCCGTCAAATCAATTGGGACTAGGGCGGTCGGCGGCCGCCGCCCTAGTCCCAAACCACTTCGGGTTGAGTATAATTATATTTGTCAGAGAACTTATGTGGTAAAAGTACTTAGTTTTAAGGCATTTGAGAAATGTACCGGATTCAAATGCGCATTTCAAAACTGAGCCAACCCCTAATTTTCACCATATTGTAAATTTTAACAAAAATTTAAGGGGGAAGAAGGTAGGATGCAACCCTTGGTTTAGCCCCATGTCCTTAGGACGGGCAACATTAAAAACGAAAGAATTGGACTACGGAGGCACCCATCGCGATATCGTAGAACGCTGCAAACGGGGCGAAAGGCAGGCACAGTTTGAGTTATACCGGTTATACTCTCAAGCGATGTACAATGTGTGCCTGCGCATGATCCGGAATGAACCGGATGCGGAAGACCTGCTGCAAAACTCGTTCATTGATGTATTTAGCAATTTGGAATCGTTCCGGTTCGAGTCGTCGATCGGCGCGTGGATCAAAAGAATTGTGGTAAACAATTGTATCAACTTCCTCAAAAAACGGCGTCTGGCTTTTTCGGAGTTGAATGAAAACCTGACCCACGTGCCGGATGTAACACCCGAACCTACGGAGTACCCCCTTTCAGTAGACACCGTACACCATGCGATCAATCAATTGCCCGATGGTTACCGGGTGGTTTTTAGCCTCTACTTACTGGAAGGATACGACCATCAGGAAATCGGAGAAATACTCGGGATTACGGAAGCGACCTCCAAGTCGCAGTACAGCCGTGCCCGCAAGAAATTGAAAGAAATACTACACGTGCAGCCCCAAGGGGCCGAATGAAAACAATCTGCTGAATACGCAATGTGATCTGCTAACCAACAATGAAAAGAAGAAGAATGGATAAGCTCGAAAAATTCATCACACAAAACCGGGATGCTTTCGACCGGGAACAACCTGCCCAAAAGGTTTGGTCCGGCATTGAGGAAGCCTTGGATGCGGGGGATCGGGTGGATCAGCTTGAACAGTTTGTGGGGAAAAACCGCCTGGCTTTTGACCGGGAAGTACCCAATCTGAAAGTGTGGGCAGCTATCGATCAAGCACTGGAAGCCCAGCGCCCTGTCGCCAGGATACGGACGATCTGGCGTACGCTCCGGGTCGCCGCTTCTGTCGTCATCCTGCTTACCCTGGGAGGCCTTATCGGAATGTATGCTTATAAGTATACACATGTCCAGGAGTTGCCTACCCTGGCGGAAATTGCTCCGGAATATGCCGAACTGGAACAGTACTACACTACACAGGTCAGCAACCGTATGCAGGAATTGTCCCGCTTCGACCAAGGGGCTAATGTCCAGCCCGATATCCAGCAACTGGATGACCTCTACAAAGAGTTGCAACTCGAACTGGACAAAGCGCCAAAAGGCTCTGAAGAACAAATTATTCAAGCAATGATCCGCAATTACCAAATCAAATTAGACATCTTAGAACGCGTGCTCGAAAAAATTCAAACCACTAATCCAAAAACAGCAGACAATGAAACCAGTATATAAGATCCTCGGCATCCTGGCAATGGTGCTCCTTGTGGCGCCCATGGGGTGGGCTTCTCCTAAAGCAGAATACTCCAAGACGATCAAACGTGAATTTTCCATTGATCCCAGTGGGTTGACCCAATTCATTACCAAATACGGACGCCTCGATGTGAAAACCTGGGATCAGGACCGGGTTAAAGTAGAAGTGACCATCCGGGTACAGGCCCGTTCCGAAGATGATGCGCAGAAGGTATTTGATCAGATCCGTATCGACTTCACCTCCAGCAATAACCTGGTAAAAGCAGAAACCATAGTAGAATCGAACTCGGGATGGAACTGGTGGGGATCTTCTAAAAGCGACTTCACCATCGATTATGAAGTTTTCCTTCCAAAAACCGTATCCCTTGATGTCGCACATAAATACGGCGATGTCTTTACTTCCGACTTTGCCGGGCGCGTGGTAATGGACCTCAAATATGGCAATCTCCGTATGGATGAACTCAGCAATGACCTCAATCTGGACCTGAGTTACGGCAATGCAACCATTGCTTCGGTGCGCGATGCCCAGGCAAATATTGCCTATAGCAACCTCACGCTCGCAAAAGTACGCGACGGCAATTTCACGACTAAGTACTCCAATGTGAGTATCGAAGAAGGAAACTATATCCAGAGTGAGTCCAAATATGATACATACCGGATAGGTAAGATCAGCAAATTGAACAGCCGGGGTAGCTATGGCGCCGTCGAGATCAAACATGTCGATGATATGACCTCCTCCTTCCGGTATACGGACTTTAAAGTGGCTGAAATCTCCAACAGCGCCGACCTGGATCTCGAATACGGCGGCGCCCGTCTGGAAAAAGTACTGAAAGGATTCTCCGAAATCCGCTTGACCGGACGGTATACAGACTTTAAGGTAAAAGTGGAAGAAGGCGCGAACTACCAGTTGGAAGCTTCCGGTAAGTATGCCGGTATCCTCTACCCCTCTTCCATGAACGTGACCTACGAAAAAGAGCTGGCCACCTACCATGAAGTGACCGGCCACAACGGGGTGGCAAACGCCCGTAGCGTCATCAAAGTTCGCATGGACTACGGCGGGCTCAAGATGCAATAAAACAGCTTCATACTAATCCAATTCTATAATGCCGCCACTTTACCCCTTCACTTGGGGTAAAGTGGCTTTTTTATTATTCTGCTCCTTTTTCTTATATTGCCTAACTATACGGAAGTAAAAGTAATTTGACGGCCGCCGGCCGTCAAATTACTTGTGACTAGTGCGGCCGCCGGCCGCACTAGTCACAAACCACTTCGGTTTGAGTATATAAACAAGTGAATATTATCCAGAAAGAATTATCGAGCTCCGAGCTCGATAATTCTTTCTGGATACCAATTTGATTGGTTACTTATATGTTGACAATATGAAGCTTAAATTCTGCGGAGCAGCCAAAACCGTTACGGGTAGCGCTCACCTCATCGAACTGGAAGACGGATTCAAGATTCTGCTCGACTGCGGCCTTTATCAGGGCCGGGAAGAAGCCATGAAATCTTTTAATGACACCTGGCTTTTTGACCCCAAGGAATTGGATTGCGTCATTCTGTCCCATGCACATATCGACCATAGCGGACGTCTCCCCAAGTTGGTAAAAGACGGATTTAAGGGCACCATCTACAGCACCCATGCCACCCGGAGCCTTTGTACGATCATGCTGCTTGACAGCGCCAAGATCCAGGAACGCGATGCAGAATATTCCATGCGCAAGCAGAAGGCCAAAAAAGGACGCGTGATGGAGGAGGAAGAACCGCTCTATACCGCCGAGGATGTGCAACACACCATGGGGCACTTCGTGTCGATCGGATATGAAAAATGGTTTCCCGTGCGCAACGATGTGGAAGTGTTGTTCCGGGACGCCGGGCATATACTTGGAAGCGCCAGTATTACCCTTCATATCAAAGAAAAAGAACGGACGGTTCGGATTGGATTTACGGGTGATGTGGGCCGACCTGACCGCCCAATTCTCCGCGATCCGAAACCCATGCCCCCGGTTGACTACCTGATCTCCGAATCGACCTATGGCAACCGCGACCATGAGGGCAAGCCGGCAGAGGAAGAGCGTTTCCTGAAGATTATCAAGCATACCTGCGTGGAAAAAGCAGGTAAGTTGATTATTCCGGCATTTAGCGTAGGACGGACCCAGGAGATCGTCTATTTGCTCGACCAGATGGAAACCGCCGGAAAGTTGCCCCATATTCCAGTGTATGTGGATAGCCCGTTGGCCGTCAATGCCACCACTATATTCGCTTCTCACCCCGAGTGTTACGACAGTCAGCTCACGGAATATCTCTTATCGGATCCCAACCCCTTTGGCTTTAATGATCTCCATTATATCAATGCCACAGAGGATTCCAAGAAGCTCAATACGATGGAAGATCCCTGCATCATCATCAGTTCGTCCGGGATGGCCAATGCAGGGCGCATCCGGCATCACCTGTTTAACAGCATCGATCAGGCCCGGAATACGGTGTTGATCGTAGGTTATTGTACTCCTGATACGCCCGGAGGCATGCTCCGTAACGGGGTTAATGCCTTGAAATTTTTTGGGGAATGGAAAATGGTCCACGCAGAGGTGGAGGTCATGGACTCCTTCTCTGCACATGCCGATCGCAATGAGCTCCTGGATTTTCTGCAATCCGAATTACAGACGTTGAAAAAATTGTTCCTCGTGCATGGGGAAGAACCTGCCCAGGAAGGATTCAAAGCCCTATTGGAGCAACACGCTTTCACCAAAGTAGTGACTCCGGAGTTGGGCGAATCGTATGAAATTTAGGGCTAACCAGGCTCTTAATTAACCAGATGGTGACGCTGCGGCGCATCATTTTGCCTGGAAACGCGTTCTTTAGACAACCAATTTACTCAATAGATGATTAATCGCTTTATACTCATTGCCGGTATTCTCGGTATTTTTAGCTGGGGATGTCAGCACTTTAACGATCTGGAAAATGTGGAGACGATCGGCAATGACGCAGAATATGCCATTCCACTAATTAATACGAGCGTTTCGCTGGATGATCTTCTCGAAAAGCTCGATAAATATACCTACCTGGATATCGATTCCAACAACCTTATTTTTTTGCGGTATAAAGGAGACGTCGTGACAAAAACGAGTCAGGAGATCTTCAAAAATATCGAGTTGGCACTGCCCCCGCTCATCCCTGTGCTCGATACAGTGATGCCCCTGCCATTTACCACACCGGATGGGATAGAAATGGATTATGTGGAGCTGAAGTCGGGGTTCCTTTACTACGCCTACAAATCCTATCACGAGGATGATCTTTCCATGAAGATCCGGTTTCCGCAAGTGTTCAAACCCAATGGAGATATTCTGGAGTTTAACAATGTGATCAATTATTCGGGTACCCTTCCGGTTGAAACCGTGCTTTTGGCCCCCTACAACCTGAAAGACCATAAGCTCATTGCGGATTCAGAGGGCAACCTCCGGATCGAATATATCGCCCTTCATTCCAACGGAGTAAGAGATACCGTCAGCAACTTCAACATCGCCCTGACGAATGTGGAGTTTTCTTACGCCGAAGGGTATTTTGGCAACCAGTTGCACGACGGCAAACGGGATACCATCAATATCGAATTTTTTGAGACCTGGACCAAAGGGGATGTATACTTTGAAGACCCCAAGATCTTTGTCAATGTATTCAACTCTTTTGGCGTACCTACCCGATCGATCGTGAATGTATTCGATATTACTACGGCAGATGGGAACGTACTCTCCCTCCAAAGCGATGCCATAGACAATGGCATCGACTTTGACTACCCCGAACTACCGGATGAAGTAGGCGAGACCAAGATTACGCAGTTCTCCTTTACCAAAGACAACTCCAATATTGACGTAGTGCTGGGATCGAAGCCCGTTGCGCTCGATTACGATGTGGATGCGATTACCAATCCGGATAATGTGACGGCAATCAGAGGGTTTATTACGGATAGCAGCCGGTACACGGTCTCCGTGGAGGTGGAGCTACCTATCTATGGGCGATCTTCTTCCTTTGTGGCGATCGATACAGTGGATGTGGATTTCTCTTCCTACGATAATGTAAAAGAAATGGAGTTTAAGGTGTTTGCCGAAAATTTCCTGCCGATCAGAGTAGGTATTCAGGCATATATGGAAGATGAATTCGGAGTGGTGATCGACTCTCTACTGGCTACCCCTCAAACGCTTATCGCAGCAGCCCCGGTAGATGCGGCGGGCGATGTGATCAACCCGGTAAAGCACGTGCTGTATGTGCCCGTTGCCGGCGCCAGACTGGAAAATTTGCGCCGGACCAAACGCATTGTGGTGGAAGCCGCCTTTTCTACGTATAACGAAGGCAACACCTCGGTGAAAGTGTATGCCGACCAACACGTCAATATCGGCGTGGGACTTCGATTGAAAATGAAAGATTAACCTGCATGCGGATATTTTTTCTGACCCTTCTTGCCCTGCTTGGAGTTGCCGGGCTCCAGGCACAAGCCGAATGGGGCCTGTTTTCCCAAACCGGACTCTGGCAAGCCAATCGGGTCAACCCGGCCATTTGGCCGGACCAAAAGCTGATCATTTCCCTGCCCGGCCTGCAAAATACCCTCTTCTTCACAGGTCCAACCTACGGCGATGTGATTGGGGAAGTAAACGGACAAAAGGTCTTTGACGTGAATGCGCTCATCGACAATCTGGAATCCGACAATCTGGTGCGTGAACATTTGGAGATCAACACCCTGGGCGTCGGCATTCGACTGGGCAACTCATTTGGAGTGAGTTTCCAGCATCTGGTTCACTTCAATGCCTACCTGGCGTATCCAAAAGTGTTGCCCGAACTGGTTTGGAAGGGCAACGGCCCCTTCGTGGGGCAGATCATCATGCTCGACCACGACCTGCAGCTTTATTCCTATAACGAATACGCATTCGGAGGTTATTATGAGCGTGGAGCCTTGCAAGCCGGGGCTCGCGTGAAGCTGCTCACAGGTATAGGCGATGTATCTACCGAACGGGGCAGGGCCGCACTCTACACCGATACGGCATTTTATCAACTCCAATTCCTGGCCGATTACCAACTCAATACTTCTGCGTATTTCAACTACCAGTCCTACAATGACCTGGAGTTAAACTTTGACTTTGGGCAGCTGCGACTGGATCGGTTATTTACCGCTAATCCGGGACTTGCTTTCGACCTGGGGATCAGGCTGAAACAAGAGAAGTGGTGGCTTGCCGCCAGCGCACTCGATATCGGCTCCATCAACTGGAAGGACAATGTCCGTAATTATCGGGCACAGGGGGAGTATAAGTTTGACGGACTGGATATATCAGCGGCGCTTACCGGTGATTCGATTAAGTTTGAAGATGCCCTGGATACCTTGAAACAGTTGTTTGCGTTCCCCGCTACGGAAGAAGCCTATATCACCTCCCTTCCGACGAAAGTCTACCTGAGCGGTGGGGTGCATTTAGGTGAAAAATGGCAGGTTGGAGGTACGCTATTCTCGGAATGGTATCGGAATACAACCTATGCCGGATTTGCGGTGAATGCCGGCTTTACCCCGGCAGAATGGCTGACGATTGGAGGCAGCTATGGCGTTTTTCGGAATACCTTTACCAATATTGGACTTAGTGGGGCAGCCCGGCTCGGCCCTGTACAACTCTATGTGTTGGCCGATAATATCACCGCTGTTTTCCGGCCATCAGACAGCCGGTTTTTCCACATCCGAACTGGGCTAAATCTGGTTTTTTGACCGGTTCCTTACAGGTCCCAAAATGAACGTGAAGCGCTGAAGGATTTCACCAGGTGTTTGGCCGAGATCAGGAAATAGTAGATGGCAATCCCGAAGGGGAATATAAACCAATAGGAAAACCCAAGCGCGTCCGTGATCGCATTATTGGGGATTAGCTGGAAGGCCAATAAGCCCAGTGTGAAGTAGCCGGCTACCAGCGTAAAGTAATACCTTCTCGCTTTTTCTTTAGTCAACGCCATCCAGCCGAGGTTTCCCAGAAATTGCCAGGCGCCAAGCAGGACCATCCCATACAAGGAGATGAATATCCAGTTATTATTCCCCCAAACCAGCGACAATACCGGCCCCGGAATGATGAGGCTCATGAGTATTCCCTGGAAAATATTGTCGATCAATAGGACGGTTCGTTGTAGTTTCATGGTTCGTTTTCTTTTATACAAAGATAAATTAAACTTTCAATACTTTCAATATTTATTGAAAGAAAAATAATTCATCAAAAGCAAACTCATGGAAAGCAAACTCCATCCGATGTCATCCCTTATCCGGCGTCGCCGGGCAATATTTCCCAACTCGTATAATGATCAGCCAATTTCGGAGGAGCTTATCCGGGAAATACTGGAAAATGCAAATTGGGCGCCCACGCATAAACTGACTGAGCCTTGGAGGTTTAAGGTATTCCGGGGAAGTGCGTTGGCGCGTTTGGGCAACTACCTTTGCGAATATTACCGCGCGCATACTCCGGCGGAGCTTTTTTCGGAGATGAAGTACAAAAAGACCCGCAACAATCCTGTTCGCGCTTCTGCGGTTATTGCCATCCTTATGCAGCGGGACCCCGATGCGAGTGTTCCCGAATGGGAAGAGATCGCGGCGGTAGCGGCGGCGGTGCAGAATATGTGGTTGACCTGTGCGGCCTATGGTATTGGGGCGTATTGGAGTACCCCGGGTTCCATATTAGCAGCCGATGATTTTTTGGAGTTAAGGCCCGGAGAGCGCTGTCTTGGTCTTTTTTACATGGGCAACCACGATCTGGGTGACATTCCCGGGAAACGAAATCCGATTGAGGAAAAAGTGGAATGGCTTGGGTAGTTGGACATAATAAATTATTGCCGTACTTTTGCCCGGCGAAATGAAAAGCCAATTGGCTCTTTCGATCCAATTACCAAAAAAAAGAACTTATATGGGTACCATGTTAATTTACCTAATTCCCGTTTTCGGCGTGTTGGGACTTTTATATACTGCCTGGAAATCCGCATGGGTTTCCCGTCAGGAAGTCGGAACGGAGCGAATGGCGCGCATTGCCAAGGCAATTGCCGAGGGTGCAATGGCATTTCTCAAGGCTGAATACCGGGTCTTATCGATCTTTGTGATCGCCGTGGCTATTTTGCTTGGATTTAGCGGAACCACGGAAGGATCTTCTCCACTGATCGCCCTTTCCTTTATTATGGGTGCATTGTGTTCGGCTCTTGCTGGTTTTATTGGTATGCGCGTAGCCACAAAGGCCAATGTGCGCACGACTCATGCGGCGCGCACCAGTCTCGGAAAAGCGCTGGAAGTGGCCTTTGCCGGTGGTTCGGTCATGGGGATGGGCGTAGTTGGTCTTGGGGTGTTGGGCCTCGGTTCTTTGTTTTTATTGTATAGCAACATGGGCTGGGATATTGCCAAGGTCATCACGGTCATCACCGGATTCTCCTTTGGCGCTTCTTCCATTGCCTTGTTTGCGCGCGTAGGTGGCGGTATATATACAAAGGCTGCTGACGTAGGCGCTGACCTGGTGGGGAAAGTCGAAGCAGGTATTCCTGAAGACCACCCGTTGAACCCTGCCACAATCGCTGATAACGTTGGCGACAACGTGGGTGACGTAGCAGGCATGGGTGCTGACCTTTTCGAAAGCTATGTAGGCTCGATCGTCGGTACCATGGTATTGGGTGCCGCCTTTATTGGAGCTACGGGATTTGAAGCTACCAATGAATTTAACGGCCTGAACGCTGTTTTGCTCCCGATGCTTCTCGCAGGTGTAGGGATTATCACCTCCATTGCAGGTACGTTCTTTGTTCGTGTAAAAGAGGGCGGAAATCCCCAAAAGGCTTTAAACGTAGGGGAATTTGGTTCTTCGATTGTAATGGTCGTGCTCTCCTATTTTATTATTACCTGGATGTTGCCGGCTGATTGGTCCTATACTGACCAGCTTTACCGCGATAGTGCGGGTAATCCGATCATCCGCGAATTGACGGCCAACGGCATCTTTTTTGCTACGATCATCGGATTGGTTGCCGGCTTGTTAATCGGCGTAGTCACCGAATTTTTCACAGGTACGGGTACCTACCCGGTGCGGTCGATTGTGAAGCAATCACTAACGGGTTCGGCCACCAACATCATTGCCGGTCTGGGCGTGGGGATGATCTCCACGGCTATTCCGATCCTGATCCTGGCTGCCTCCATTATCGGCGCTTTCTATTTTGGTGGGTTGTATGGTATCGCTATCGCGGCGGTAGGTATGCTTTCCAATACAGGTATTCAGCTGGCCGTTGATGCGTATGGCCCTGTTTCTGACAATGCCGGGGGTATCGCTGAAATGGGTGAACTGCCTAAAGAAGTGCGTGAGCGTACCGATAAGCTGGATGCCGTGGGCAACACCACAGCTGCTATCGGAAAAGGCTTTGCAATCGGTTCGGCAGCGCTTACGGCGTTAGCGCTGTTTGGCGCTTTTATGACGACTGCCAAGATAACCTCTATCGACGTTTCCAAGCCAGAAGTAATGGCTGGTCTGTTCGTAGGCGGCATGCTTCCGTTGTTGTTCTCCGCCCTTGCAATGCAGGCAGTAGGCCGTGCGGCTATGGCGATGATCAAGGAAGTTAGACGTCAGTTTGCCGATATTCCCGAGTTGAAAGCCGCATTGGCTGTTATGCGGAAAAACGACGGCAAAGAAATGGAAGAGTGGAATAAAGAAGATCGCAAGGTTTTTGACGATGCGGACGGGAAAGCCGAATATGGCTATTGTGTGGATATCTCTACTCGCGCGGCTATCCGGGAAATGATCCTTCCGGGCTTGTTGGCCGTGTTGGCGCCGGTACTAACCGGTTTCCTGGGCGGTGCAGAGATGTTGGGCGGTTTGCTGGCTGGCGTAACGGTAGTTGGGGTACTGATGGCTATCTTCCAGTCTAACGCCGGTGGCGCCTGGGATAATGCCAAGAAGATGTTTGAATCAGGAGTGGAAATTGACGGCAAGATGTACTACAAAGGCTCCGACCCCCACAAAGCGGCTGTGGTAGGGGATACGGTAGGTGATCCCTTCAAAGATACCTCGGGTCCTTCCCTGAATATTCTGCTGAAATTGATGTCGGTTATTGCATTGGTGATTGCACCGTTGCTGTAATACGATCAGCTCTAAAAAAAAAAGCGCTGCCGGGAGTTTCCGGGCAGCGCTTTTTTATTTTGTACCTTTTCGAAAAATTAATTCCATATGCATCGTTTATCCACAGGCATGATATTAGCCTTGCTGATCTTTCTCACAGGGTGTGGCACGGCTGGTAAAATCCGGCAACTATTGCAGGAGGGAACCCTTTCAAAAACGGAATTCCGGATGGAGTTGGCATTTGAAGAACGGGCCGGATTGATCGTCATCCCGGTAACCATTGGAGGCAAGGTCAGGCATTTCCTGCTTGATACCGGTGCGCCCAATGTCATCACCACAGAATTGGCTGCGGAGTTGGGTATCCGATCTGTCCTTACCTACAAGGTCGGAGATTCCCAAGGAAAATCCCAGCCGCTTTCTTTTGTCCGGCTGGACAGTCTTCAGCTTGGCGAATTGGTCTTTTCCGGATCCGGCGCTGTTATTGCAGATTTAGATACCTCCCCTGAATTGGCATGTTTAGGGGTAGACGGGTTCATTGGCTCAAATTTGCTCGCCAAGACATTTCTACAAATCGATTATCCGGGCATGAAGATCATTCTGGCCAGCCGGCTGGATAGCCTCCAGGTTGATTCTACCGCTCTGACCTGGGGATTTTCCTATCCGCCACAGCGAACACCCCAGGTTATGATTCGCGCGAATGGCGTGCCACTTGGGCCACTGACGATAGACACGGGGGCCTCCGGGTGGATCGGAGCATCCAGATCGGCTTTTTACCAGGTGCAGGAAAAAGGGCCAGTAGCGGTATGGCGTACCTATGGTGCTGCCTCCGTCGGCCTGTTTGGCGAAGCGGAGGGAGATACCATCTACCGGACCTGGGTGAGCGACCTCACCATGCCGGACTCCATCCCCTTACCACCCGCTTCGATAGATTTTTTTGGCAAGGAAAGAGGTAGCATCGGAAATGCATTTCTTCGCCAGTTTGTACTTACGGTTGACTGGCAGACCAGCCAACTCTACATCAGCCCCAAAGTGCTGCCCAACACAAAGGACTTGGCCAGCTTTGGCTTTTCTACACTCTTTAAGGACGATCAACTCTTGGTCCGGTATGTATGGGAGAATAGTCAGGCTGCCCGGGAAGGCATTCTGCCGGGCGATCGCATTCTGTTCATGAATGGGATGGACTTTATAAATTTTGATAAAAAGACGTTTTGCCGGTTCTTTTTGGACGAGCAAATGAAAAATGAGTGGGAGGAATTAGATCTGCTTCTCGAGCAGGATGGAGCTACAAGACGCATTCGATTGAATAAAGAACCTTATTTCGAAGGAATATAAGAAAAGAGGGTGTCAGCCGGTCGGCTGACACCCTCCTTTTTTTATCGGAGCAGCGTCACGTTCCCTTTATCAAAGAACTTATCTCCGTTAAAGCATTCCACGCTCAGATACCATCCAAATACGTCCGGGGGAAGGGCTTCTCCTTTGAAGGTGCCATCCCAGCCTACATTCAGATCGGTAGTCTCAAATACCTTTTGTCCCCAACGGCTGTAAACCGCAAAGTATACCACATCAATGGTGTTGCCCCGCACAAATAAGGTGTCATTTTCGCCATCCCCATTGGGGGTAAAGGCGGTGGGCACAAAGATGTAGGGCGGTTCACAAGGAGGATCGAGGACCACAACCGTGACGGAGTCAAGTCCCCGGCATCCGGCTTCTCCTTCAATTTCAATGTAGTAGGTAGTAGTAGAATCGGGCTCTGCAACCGGATTGTAGATCGTATTGCTGGTGATCAGGGACCCGTCGGGCCACCACCAGTATGTGTAATCGTTATTAAATATCGTTTCCAGCTGGGAGGTCATACCGGATTTGTACAAGATCGTATCCGGGTCTGCGGTGGCAAACAGCGAGGAGATTACGTCGATCACATTGACGAAGGTGCTGGCGGAATCTACACACCCATACTGGTTTTCTACGATGACCGTGTAAGTGGTGGAAAGATTCGGATTTACAGTTGGCGTCGGCGTGGTTCCTCCTTCCACGATGGAATTCCCGGGCGACCAAACATAGGTCAGATCCTGATCTTGCGCGTTATTGATCACCCCGATCACTAATTCCTCTCCAATACAAAGATCGTATTGGGGAATGGTGGAAATATCGATCGGGAACGCATTGATTTCGACCGTTGCGGTGTCGAGACAGCCCAGCATATCCTGGGCAACTACGTAGTAAATGGTATTGCCTACCGGGGTTACCACGATCTGACTTCCATCTCCGATCATATTGCTCAGCGCAGGGTCGTCATACCAGCTTAGGTTAGCAGGCGTGACTCCAGTAGTGGCGGTAAGCAGGGTCGGAACGAATTCACACAAGGTCGTATCCCCTTGCGCATCCAACTGAATGTCCGGATTGACAAGGACGGTAACCTCCAGTATGGCAGCGCAAGTATCAACGCCTGCAAAATCCGTGATCGTTACGGTATAGGTCTGGCTTTGCGTCAGGGTAACCGTCGGATTGGGAGATGTCGGGTCGATGCCGCCAATTTGAGGTTCCCAGTTGTACGTATAGTTGGGGTTGGCGCCCGGGTTGATTTCGGTTGGAATGCCCGAGCAGACATGGACGGTATCGTTGAAGGTAGGTTCGAAATCCGACATCAATACCTCCACCGTATCCGTGAAGGAGCAACCAAACTGATTGGTAGCCGTCACGTAAAACTCCACCGATCCCGGTATCGTACTGACCGTAATAAGCGAGAGGGTATCATCACTCAGAATGGTACCACCCGCCCCTGCGCTCCAAACGTAGGAAAGCATGTCAAACGGATCGGTATTGGTCACTTCCAGGGTCATGGAATCGACCGGACAGACAATTATCTGTCCATCCGCCTGGATATCGACGATGCCGTTGGTTACAAACACACTATCCAGTGCCTCGCATCCGAAGTTATCCGTTCCCAATACATAGTACCACCCGGTAGTATCCGGCAGCACGGTAATTTGGGATCCGCTAACCGGATCAGATCCTCCTGTCCACCACTCATACCCAAGGGGTACATTTGCTGTCGCGGTGAGCATAATGGGCCCCTCACAGGCCGTTGTATCTGGGGTTATCAGCATTTCAATGGTTTCCGGTACGGTGACTAACACGGTCTCCGCAGCCTGGCAACCCAGGGAATCAGTAACGAGGACATAGTAAAGCGTTGTGGTATCCGGATTAACAAGAATAACAGAAGAATCACCAACCTGCATGCTATTGACCCACCATTGGTATGTAAGCGTTACGTTTCCACTGGCGGTCAACTCAACTTCAGTCTGGCAACTGATCTGGTCTTCAGAGACCGTGAGGACTATTTGACTTGGCACGACCACAAGGGCTGTATCGGTGGCCTGGCAACCAAACGTATCTGTGACCACCACCACGTAATCTGTGGTCAGTCCCGGGTTGACCGTAAGCGTATTGGAGCCATCTCCAATGGGATTTCCGTTTACAAACCATTCATAAGTAACGGGGCTGATCGTGCTGACCGCCTCGAGCGTAATTTCTTGCTGGCAGCTGACCATATCTCCTTCCACCGATACATTAACCGGAGGCGGAACGGTTACCAGTACACTGTCTTCCCTAAAACAGCCCAGGGAGTCAGTCCCCGTTATGTAGTACCAGGAGGAGGTTCCTGGCTGCACCGTAATATTAGCCACAGTATCGACGACAACATTATTGCTGGTCCAGACGTAGTTCAGCGGCACATTGGCAGTGGCCGAGAGATTCACCGCTGTCTGGCAACTAACCTGGTCATCCGTGACTTCCATGATGATCGCATCCGGCACGGTGACCAGCGAATCGGCGGTAGCCTGGCAGCCAAAGGTGTCGGTTGCAATGACGGTATACAGGGTTGAAATGCCCGGATCAACGCTTACCGTACCGGTATTCCCTCCAAAGGGGACCCCATCTGCAAACCATTGGAACGTGACCGGGGCAACAGTGGTTAAGGCGGTAAGATCCACGGTAGCCTGGCAACTGACAAAATCTCCTTCGATCGCCACCTCAATAGGTGGAGGTACAGTGACCAGCACGCTGTCTTCTCTAAAACAGCCCAGGGAGTCAGTCCCCGTTATATAATACCAGACGGTTTCTCCCGGTTGTACCGTAATTGTTGCCACGGTATCGACGACCATATTATTGCTGGTCCAGACGTAATTCAGCGGCACATTGGCAATGGCGGAAAGCGTGACGGCTGTTTGACAACTTACCTGGTCATCGGTAACTTCCATATTGATTGCTTCCGGCACAGTGACCAACGAATCAGCAGTAGCCTGGCAGCCAAACGTGTCGGTGGCAATGACGGTATACAACGTGGAGATACCTGGATCGACGCTTACCATGTTGGTGTTACCTCCGAAGGGAGTTCCATTGGCAAACCATTGGAAAATGGCTGGATCGGCATTGGTAAAGGCTGTAAGGTCTACCGTGGTCTGGCAACTCACAAACTCCCCTTCAATTGCCACTTCGATCTGAGTGGGTACGGTGACGATCACGGTATCTCTGCCACTACACCCGTATTGGTCTACGCCTTCCACATAGTAGGTAGTTGTATTGGTCGGGAAAACCACCAGCATATCTCCGGTTCCTATCACATCGCCGGCAGTATTGGTCCAGGTAAAGACAAGAGGAGAAACGTTGGCCACCACATCCAGGGTAATGGGTTCGTTACAGGCGATGGCCAGGCCGCCATTGGCATCAAGCGTGATCAATTCGGGTACGATCACGGTGATGGACCGGGTGATCTGGCAGGTATCGCCGGTAAAGTTGGTTACATCAACGGTATAGGTAGTTGTTTCGGTTGCAAATACATCCGGATTGACGGCAGTGGGGTCGCTCAGCCCTATAGCGGGCGACCAGTTGTACTGGTAGTTGGGGTTACCGAGCGGATTAATCGCGGTCGTATCCCCATAGCATAGTATGATCGTGTCGGCCAGATCCACTACTGTCAATTCAATCGGGATTTCAAAAGAGGCCGTATCCGTACAATCAAATGCGGTGGTAATGACCAACGTTGCCGTCAGAACCTGGTTTTCGGTGACGGTGATGACCGGATTTTGTTGGGTAGATGTGCCGCCGTTGCTGAAAGTCCAGTCCCAATTGGTGGTGTTGTTGAGGAAATTATAGGACAGGTCGTTGAACTCAATAGTAATGGAATCTTCGTCGCAAGCGGTGAAGAAATAGCGGAAATCGGCATCCAGAATGGGCTCCAACAGTTCCACCGGTTTTGTGACCGGTTCTACGCAGGCGGCATCGTAAAGGATATTAAGGGTCACCAGATACGTACCAATGGCTGGATAGGTGTACGTCGGGTTATCCTCAAATGAAACAGCGCCCGGGTTGGAAGGATCTCCAAAATCCCACACAAAGTCATAGGCAAACTGGCTGAGGTTATTGAACTGCACAGTCAGCCCATCACAATCGATTATTTCATAATCAAAATCCAGTTGGATGTTTGAATCGACAATGGCCAGGTAAACCGAATCGTTGGCCACGCAATCGAACTGGTTGGTCATATTGACATAGAGCACCGTTTGCCCGGGCTCATTGCTGATCACCGGGTTGTTGGTATTTCCCCCTGAAACGATCGCCGGGTTAGGGTCCCACTGGTATATAAGTACGTCATTGGGATCCAGGTTGGTGACAAACACATCGAAGGGCTCATCTGAACAAATGATGATGGAGTCGGCAGAGAGGGCATAGTCTACCGGGCCGCCTTGTACCGTAAGGGAGGTTTCTTCCGAACAGCCGAAGGCATCTGCTGCGGTGATGGTGTAGGTGGTTACGCCCGTGACATCCACCGTAATCTCATCACCGGTCCACATGTTGTTTCCAGGGTTGCTCACCCAGGTAATGGTAGCTGGTGCATCGATAGAGGCGGTAAGTGTCACCTGGGGATCACAGGTAGTTACATCCCCGCTACTCATCAGGTTGAGTGCAGGCGGTACGGTGACCTTCACTTCCCGGGTGATAAAGCAAGTAGTGAAATCGGGAACAGAGACCGTAACCGTATAGGTAGTCGTCTCTGAAGGCGTGGCCACCGGATTGGCAGCCGTTGGATCAGACAGGCCATCGGAAGGCGACCAAAGGTAGACCAGGTCCGGATTTCCGCCCGGGTTGAGTTCCGCGGAGTTACCCGGGCAGATAACGATCGAATCGACGATAAACTGATCTTCTGGCAGGAGGACAATTATTTCCTGGGTGATGGAATCCTGACAATTGTCGCCGGTAGTGATCGTATAATGCACCAAAATGGTATCGCTTTGGAATACGGTCAGGGTCGGGTTTTGCTGGTCAGACGAGCCTAAACCATCAAATTCCCATTCCCAACCTATTGTATTGTTGAGGCCGTTTTGCGATTGATCGGTAAAATACACCACTACGGAATCCACTTCACAATCGTTGAGCTCATAGGTGAACGCTGCCTCCAGGATGGTATTTTGTAAAACGAGTTCCTGGCTGATCGTGTCCTTGCAGAGGGCATTAGCCCCGGTGGTGAGCGTGATAATGTAGGTGCCGGTATCCGGGTAGCTATAGATGGGGTTAACAAGGGAGGAGGTGTCTCCAGTTGTACTCAGGTCGCCAAAATTCCAAAAATAGCTTGCTGAATTGATACTGTTATTTGTAAAATTGACCGTCCGGCCATTGCAATCGACCTCGAAGTCAAAAGCGAGCTCGGGAAGCGGCTCAACGATGACGTTTATATCTGTCTGTGCATAGCAAAGGCTGTCAACGGCTGTAATATATACCGTATAAGTCGTGTTTGAACCAGGTGAAACGGTCTGGTTTGGCAGCATCGGATCTGCAAACAGACTATCGGGTTCCCAATAGAAGGGGTAAAGAATGTTATTGGCCTGGGGATTTAGCACGGCAGAATCTCCAAGACAGATCGACTGTGTATCTGGGATCAGGGAAACAGGGAATTCATCCGTACCTGTCACGAAGGGTTCGGAGATGGATTGTTCGCACCCATTGAGCGACAGGGCGGTAAGGGTAATGGTACCTGTGACACCCCGGGGAATCTGGAATATTGGATTCTCTACAGTGGAAGTCAGGATAACGGTATCGCTATAAGTTATTTCCCAATTCCAGGAAATAATAGGAGAAATGGTGTCAAAACTCATGTCCGTGATCTGTAGCACCGTTGTGTCCACACAGTCGAAGACTGTAAACTCAAAGCCTGCAAACAGTGAATTGTACTGCAGATAGATCTGTTTGTATGAAGTATCTACACACTGACTGGCAGGTTCTGCAATTAAGGCAATCGTATACCACCCTGTATCTGGGTAAACAAAGGTAGGATTAGTGGCGGTAGAGGTGAGTGAAAGATCTCCTCCCCAATCGAAGTACCAAATAAATGCATCTGCAAAGGTGCTGAGATTCTGAAAATCTACAGATAGGTCATCGCATTGGGCATCGGGGATGAAGAAAGAGGAAATGACTTCTCCACATTCCCCAATATTATATTGAAAGTCTCGTCTAACGGTAGACAGCAGGACCCCATTTCTGTACTCCTCCACCGCGACGCCCACTACGAATTGCCCTTGTATGGTAGGGAATGCCGTGAGAATACCGGTATGAGGATCAATTTCGAGCGGGATGGAAGCCCCCAGCATGTTGTCTTCGCTATAAGGAGGGTCAAGCCATTGTACGTTTTGAAGTGGAGGAAGTACAGGCGGTGGAATAGGTTGGGCGTTGGTATAAGTACCACCCACAAGTGGCGTATTTAACCGGTAAACCAGCGAGTCGCCGTCTGGGTCGATAGCAGAATGGTTGTAATTGAGCGGTTGGTTGACGCAAATAAATATGGGTGCTACCGATCCAAAGCTCGGGGATGAATTGCATTGCTGCATGGCGGGGCCCGACAACGTAATACAAAACGTGGCTCCGGTATGGAGTGGATCTATGATATTCTGTACCGTTTCATTCCGGCAGCAGCGCATATATGCAATTTCATACCCTGCAGGGTCGTAAGGTATGGTAACAATTTTCTTATACTGCGTCGCATGCACACATACCGCAGGCGGCACGAAGAGACAGGTGTCCGTAATGAAATTGCTCAGGGTGTCGTTGACTCCCGAGAAATACATGTTTACCTGTTGGAAAAGGGTGTTGTTGGATTTACGGTAAATCCCCACATAGGCTGGGTTGTCAAACCAGGCCAACGGGTCGCCGTAGAAACAATCCCGGTAAACATTAAGAGTGATCTCGTATTTGTTGTTGCCCAGGCATTTGTAGGTGATGTCCCCACCCACAATGTGCGAGGCCTTCAGGTCGCTGGAGGGCCAAAGGACCAATGCAAATGCCATTAGGGCTATTCCTCTCCAAAAGAGGCGTTGTATCGTTGAGGGGAGGGTTGGCGTTGCTTTCATTGCTTGTCTTTTCAGCAGTTTTGATGATAGGTTCTTCGTCGCCACGTCAGGGCGTTTAGTGGGGGCCATCTAAAGTGACTCCGATGATCTCCACCCGGCGTTGACGCGAAGCCAATGGGCTATATATAGATTCCCGGGTGCTGCCCAATTGGTCGCGCACTTCCTGGGGGACCTCCTGGTCGCCCTTGGAGACTTCTACGATCTTCAATTGCCCCGATTTGATATACGGAACAAGGGCTCCATCGCTAAAGGTGTTAAATTGGTTGAGGAGGGACGAAATACGTCTGCTACCCAGCGCCAGGTTGTAAGCCTTTCCGGCCCGGGGGCTTGCAAACCCGGTGATGGTCACCTCCACGGTGGCGCCTTTTTTCAGGTAGTTGAGCAGCTCTTCCGAAAAGAGAACCAGCGACTGATATCCTTCACGCACTTCCCGTTCGAAGAAGGCTTCGATTAGTTGTTCGGAGAGGAAGCGGTCGTTTCCTTCCAACACCTTGGTGTATTCCTCGATGAAGGTATCCTTCCGCTTGTAAAAAGGTAAGTAGGTGTCGGCGTACGTTTTTTTCGTAGTCGTCGTCATCCTGTCCGGATCGGGCTCGTCATTGTCGAAGTATATATAGAGCGGTACGAAGTCTGTGATCTCCTTTTTGAGGAGGTATACTTTTTGAATGATATTGGTGAAATCGGGCGCTCCTTGCTTGCTGGGTATCACTTGTATGGTGTCTGGGTGATAGCCTGGTTTTCCTACGACCAACGTATAGTTTTTCCGCCGGTCGATGGGGAAATCAAACTTGTTGCTCTCGTTGTTGGTCTTGATGGCTATCTGGCGTTGTGGGTCAAACAACTGCACGGTCACCCCTCTCAACGGTTCTTCCGATTTTTTGTCATATACAAGGGTAGTCAGATCCAGTTCATACCGCTTGAGGTATACTTTTTGGATCACAGAAAATTCCGGTTTGTCCGGATCGAATTGAATATCCACGGTCTGCGGCTCATATCCGGGCCTGCTGACCAGCACCCGATAAGTTTTGGTGCGATCGATCGGGAAGGAAAATTCATTGCCATCTTCATTCGTCAGAGACGCGATAGGGATGCCGTTTTCCATCAGCTGAACCGTCGCTCCCGGCAGCGGGGCCTGGGTGTCGGCGTCGTAGACCAATGTCTGCAAGTCGGCGCTGAGAGGGGTCAGGTAAACGTTGTAGTCCATTGCTCCCTTGGCACTGGGTTCCACTGTTCGGAGATCAATGGTGTCTACTGCGGTAAGGAATCCGTTTTTCGTAGAGTACAGCACATATTGTTTACCCACTTCGGGGTAGAAAGAAAAGCTGTTGTCGTCCGGGTTGCTGCCGGAATCGACCAGTTGAGGTTGGCCGTTTACCAGTTCATACAATTTCAGGTCTACCGCAGGCAACGGGTCTCCGGATTTCTTATTGAAGGTATAAATGTTGAGTTGGAATTCTTCTTTTTCGAATTTGAAGATATCGTAGCAACAAAATTCTTTGGTGTCCTTGTAAAAAACCGATCCATTCCGGTTGGAGGAAAGATAGCCCTTGTTGCTCCGTTCATTCATCCAGTAATAGACTTCATTGAAACTGGTATTTACAGGAGGAGCCAGGTGTTCCGGGGCTGTCCAGACTTGCCCGGCACGGTCGGAGCGGTATACATCATACCCTCCAAGACTTTTCCACCCATTGGTGCTGAAATAGAGGGTGTTGGTTTGGCGGTGGTAGAAAGGGGTCACTTCCGACCCTTCAGAGTTGACTGCCGTGAGGTTGACAGGCGGGCCGAATGCACCATCATCCAGGATCTCGGCAAACCAGATGTCGGTATCTCCTTTTCCATCGGGGCGATCGGATACGAAAAAAAGCAATTCTTTCCCCGTATTGGGGTTGATACCCACATTCGGTTGGGAGGCGGTATAACCGGCCATATTTATCTGATCAGGCAGTGCGATTGGCGCCCCGAGGCTGTCGTTTGGGAAATAATCTCGCGAATAGAGGGCGCACCGGATATCCGAGACTGCTACATACTTGCATAAGCTATAGTACACCTTGGTATTGGTGGTATTAAAGGCCAGGTATGCAGTATGCAGGCTGTCATCATTGATTTCCTGGAAAAGGATAGCAGCTTGTCCGTCCTGGCCCTCCAGAATTTTCATATAGGGCCGGGGCGGGTCATAGCTATCGTCCTCCTGTACAAAGCGGAAGGAGGTAAAGTAGAGCTTGTCCTCAAAATCCTGGGCTCCAAACTCCGAGTATGGGGTATTGATCAGCAGGCCGAGACTGTCGATATTAGTCACATCCACCGTGCGGGGGCTGTTTGCCATTACGCCTTTTGCCCACTCGCAATCTTCGCCTTGCGCCACTGCTCGTTGGGCGAGCGAATCATTGATTCCGGCAATTTGGGCGGCAAATTCATAGAAATATTCCTGAGCAATATCATATTGGCCGAGCTGCTTTTTCACTTGTGCCAACTTGTATAGCGCATCTTGGGCGGCAAGGCTGTCGGAGCGGCTGATTACCTGCTGATAGGCGCTGTCTGCCAGGTGGAATGCGGTAAGCGCATTGGCCGATTCCGCCAACTTATACCAGACGAGCGGTTGGTCTTCGTCGACTTCCAGGGCATAGCCGTAATAGGTCAGTGCGGAATAATAATTTTTTTGGGCGTAAGCATTCTCCGCCGCATTCAAATAGGCCTTGAGGGTTTGCCCGTAGAGGCTTTGGAAAAGAAGGCCCAAGAGGAGGGTGATGTATATTCGCTTCATAGTAGGTTGTACAGGCGTGGAGTAATTTTAAAACAAACGGCAAATCTTGAATTCGTCGAGGTTTTTTACATGAGTGATCAGGTACCGGACAGCGAGCTCCGGACCTCCGTTTCGATTGGTAGCGGCCTGGTATTTGGAGATATTGATATCGTAGGTGAATCCGGCCAGGAAACCGGCGTATTGAAATTCAATGCCAGGAATAACGGCATCACCCAATTCATTGAAACGGTAAGCACACCCCAGCATAACCGCCATTTCCCTGGCCCGTTTGGTGCTGAGGTGTATCCGGAGACCTCCTCCACCCAGGGCTTCCATATAAGGGCCCTGAAACTGGGCGGCGCCGGAAAGCGCCAGATCGAGGTGGCTGAGGAGCTGGATTGTCGGCATCAGGTATAGCGTGAACCGCATGGGTAGCGGCGACTTCACATCGTCGCGGAAGCTCTGGTCAGGTTGGTTGAGGTTGAATGCACCTCCTCCAAGATCAATCCTGGTACGTTTATTCAGGCTCTTCCCATGGTAGTTGATGCCTGCGCCAAAAGCGGGAAAATAGCTTCGCAGATCCTGAAAGGCCTCACTGGTGAGTTGGTCCGGGTCGAATGCCCCATCGACGTATTGATTGTCGAAGGTGAGCCCATCCAGATTAAATGCCCGTTGGCTGAAACTGGCCTGGAGCCCCAGCGTAAATGCACTTCCTTTACTGATCAGGTAGGTGTAAGAGCCGCTCAGTCCAATCTGGGCTACATTCAGATTCCCGTCCCCGGCCCCATCGTAGTAGATCATCAGGCCCCCACCGAAGAACTGGTTGTCTTTCTTGCGGAGGTAAAACTTGTTATCTGCGGAAACAAAGGCCGTGGTGTAAGGCTCGTAGAGCGAAGATCGCCACTGGGATCGGTAATTGGCTGTGAAGGAAATATCCCCGGAATTAATCGCCGTCAGGGCGGGATTTAAATGTTGTGGGGCATGGTAATACTGGGAGAAGTGGATATCCTGAGAAAAAAGCGGCCAGGCATATAAGAATGCCACCCCCACACAAAGTCGCATGAGTGTATTCATACAGGTTCGTTTCAAGATAGGTTCGGGTTGTGTAAATTTCATGAATCGGCTTTGGGGTAATGGGGTTTTCAAGAAAAAGCGCATTGGTAGGCCAATTTAAGAAAAAATAGCGTTGATGTAAAGGTGTATAGGACTTTATGTCCCTAAATCTTAAGTACTTATACGATAAATGTCCATGTGTTTGCCGGGCATGCAGTACATTAGGAGCAATAAAAAGGAGTATTTGCATATGGCCAAGCCGGCAAACCACTTTTTGAGCCGGATTGGGAGGTCGATGGGAATATGCATGCAAAATACCGGTAAAACACCAATACTGCTTCACTGAAATTGCAAGGAGGCAGACAAATGTGAATAAAGGGAGGTTTAGCGCTTTTGGAGGCGCTGGGTATGCATGATCCGGTTTTGAACATCCAGGAATTGCACCAGATACATTCCCGTGGGAAGTTCGGAAATGTTGTACTTCTGCCCTTTGGATGCGTTGAATGCACAAACCTGCCGGCCACTAAAATTATAGATGACCAGCTGCTGGACCGATTCGTCATTGGAGAGGCCGATGTAATCGTTTGCCGGATTGGGGTATACCACCGGGCGAACGTCATCCGTGCCTGGGTGCCCCCAAGGATCATTGGCTGCATTGATTACCAGCCCAATAGGTAAGAAAAAGAAGAAAATGAGTAGCGTTTTTTTCATCCAAACACTTTTGTCGTATGATTTGAAGAGGTAATATACAGCTTTTATTCATACGATGAATGGCCAAATCGCTATTCTTCTTCTTCCAGTTTATGCAGATAGGTGGCAAAATCCTCCGGACGCATGCTGCCAAGGTCTCCTTCGCCATGCCTTCTGATAGAAAGCATGCCTGATTCGGCTTCTTTTTCGCCAACAATAACCATAAATGGCGTTTTCTTCACTTCTGCATCGCGGATCTTGCGGTTGACTTTTTCGCTTCGGTCGTCGACATAGCCGCGCAGGTCACGGGCAGTCAACTGTGCGAGTACTTCGCGGGCATAGTCATTGTATTTGTCGCTGATAGGCAACACGGCTACCTGCTCAGGGGTTAGCCAGAGCGGGAAGTTACCTGCGGAGTGTTCGATCAACACGCCGATGAAACGTTCCATGGATCCAAAAGGCGCGCGGTGGATCATCACAGGGCGGTGCGGCTGGTTGTCTGCGCCGATATATTCGAGTTCAAACCGTTCGGGCAGGTTGTAGTCGACCTGGATAGTGCCTAATTGCCAGGAGCGCTTCAAGGCATCTTTCACCATAAAATCGAGTTTGGGGCCATAGAAGGCTGCTTCGCCCAATGCAGTGACCGTGCGCAGGCCTGATTCCTGGGTCGCTTCGATGATCGCTCGTTCCGCTTTTTCCCAATTTTCATTCGACCCGATATATTTGTCGGGGTTTTCCGGGTCGCGCAGCGATATCTGAGCCGTGTATTCGCTGAAACCCAGCTTGCGCAGCACGTGCCTGGTCAGGTCGAGTACGCCCAGAAATTCATCCTTGAGTTGATCCGCAGTACAGAACAGATGCGCATCGTCTTGCGTGAACCCGCGTACCCTTGTCAGACCGTGCAACTCCCCACTTTGTTCGTAGCGGTAAACCGTGCCGAATTCGGCGATACGCAGCGGCAATTCTTTATACGACCGGGGCCTGTGGCCGAAGATCTCGCAGTGATGCGGGCAGTTCATCGGCTTGAGCAGAAACACCTCCCCATCTTTTGGGGTTTGGATGGGTTGGAAACTATCCTCTCCGTATTTGGCGAAGTGCCCGGAGGTTACATAGAGTTCTTTTTTCCCGATATGAGGGGTGATGACCGGCAAATAACCGCGCTTGATCTGTTCCTTCTTGAGGAAATCCTCCAACCGGGTGCGCAGCGCCGTGCCATTGGGCAGCCAGATAGGAAGGCCTGCGCCTACCTTTTCCGAAAACATAAAGAGCTCCAACTCTGCGCCGAGTTTGCGGTGGTCGCGTTTCTTGGCTTCTTCGAGCATCTCGAGGTATTCGTCCAGCTCCTTTTGTTTGGGGAACGTGATGCCATAGATCCGGGTGAGTTGTTTGCGGGTTTCGTCTCCTCTCCAATAGGCGCCGGCCACCTTCATCAGCTTGATAGCCTTGATACGGCCGGTATCGGGAATATGCGGACCCTTGCAAAGGTCTACGAAATTACCTTGCTCATAGAACGTGATCTGGCCGTCTTCCAGGTCTTCCAGCAATTCGAGCTTATATTCATCACCCTTTTTCCGGAAATAATTGATCGCATCTGCTTTGGTTACTTCCTTCCGGGTGTAAGTGTTTTTCTGGCGGGCCAGTTCCTGCATCTTCTCCTCGATCTGCTTAAAATCTTCCGACGAGAGCTGGCGGTCGCCTGTATCGATATCGTAGTAGAAACCTTCTTCGATCGGAGGGCCAATGCCAAACTTAGTACCGGGATAAAGGGCTTCCAGCGCTTCGGCCATAAGGTGGGCGGAGGAATGCCAGAACGTGGATTTCCCCGCAGGGGCATCCCAGGTCAGCAGTTCCAGCGTTGCATCTGAATGAATAGGACGGGAGGCGTCCCACACTTCGCCGTTGACCTTTGCGGAGAGCACATTACGGGCCAGTCCTTCGCTAATAGAAAGGGCAATATCCATTGCAGAAGTTCCTTTGGGATATTCGCGCACACTGCCGTCAGGTAGGGTAATACGGATCATATTTCTCAGTTTCAGACCAGGTGATACAGTTGTTAAATCAACGGGATATATTAACGAAAGGTTAAAGACCCGTATATTGGTTCCCCATGGGATGCCTATTTCGTTAAATTTAGGCACCTTGAATGGGAATGCAAAAGTAAGGTTTTTTACCATGAACCGAAAGTATCTATTTCTTCTATCTTTTCTGGAAGGCAGCGCCGTGATGGCTTGTGAGCTGATCGGGGCAAAAATGCTGGCGCCGTATTTCGGAACTTCTCTGTATGTTTGGGCAGCAGCCCTTGGATTGACCCTGGGCGGGTTGATGACCGGGTATTTTACAGGAGGGCTACTTTCTAAAAAATACCAAAATCAGCCTGCTTTATTGTATTGGATCATGATTGCGGCCGGCTTCTTCACTGCCCTGATGCCCTATACGAGCGAATGGATCATGCAGACTACCCTGGCATGGACGCTTCAATGGGGGGCCGTATTCTCCTTATTAATATTTATGTTCCCTCCCCTGGTCTTCATGGGCATGGTCTCTCCGGTGATCATCAATCTGTTGAATACCGAAATAAAGGACGCGGGAAACAGCGCCGGCACCGTGTATGCGATATCGACCTTTGGGGGTATATTGACCACTTTTCTGTTTGGGTTTTACATTATCCCTCAAATTGGGATCAACTACCCGGCTGTCATAACCGGGGTCTTGCTAAGCCTGCTCCCGATATTTTCACTGATGCGCCTGAAGATCTACGTGGCTGCCGGCGCCTTACTGCCCTTATTGGCCGGGTTGCTGGGGATGCAATGGAAGATTGATGCGGGAGGGCAGGAAGCAGCCCAGACCCTTTACCACTCCGAAGGCATACTGGGGCAGGTGAAAGTAGCGGACCTTCCGCTCCTTGCCGGCGAAAGAACCATTCCCGCCCGAGCACTGATCGTCAATAACACCCTGCAGACAGTCATGAGCCTGGAAGATCCGGCCTATGATTTTTGGCAGTATACCAAATACATCCCTTTGTTTACCATGGGGTACCCCGAAGGTAGCAAGGTATTGTTGCTCGGTATGGGTGGGGGCACCCTGGTTAGTCGAATCCATGAGCGAGGTATGAAACTGGACGTGGTAGAGATCGATGGCCGGATGAAGGAAGTGGCCGTCAACTATTTCGGATTGCCTCCCGACCAGGAGGTGTTCATTGATGATGCCCGTCATTTTTTGAAGACTGCCAAAGGAAAATACCCGGTCATTATATACGATACATTTATCAGTGAGTCGGCCCCGGAGCATATTCTGACCATGGAAGGCCTCAACGATGCCCGTCAACGACTTACTGATGACGGTGTGTTGCTCATTAATTTTTATGGATACCTGGAAGGCAACCGTGGCGCCATTACCCGTTGTGTGTACAAAACGCTCCAAGCCGCCGGATTTTATGTAGATCTTTTTACGACCCCAGGCTCCGAGCAGGAGCGCAACCTCCTCCTGATCGGGAGCCTGGAGGAGAAAAACTGGGCAGACCTTCCCGTGGGCGGCGTACTGCCAGGAGACCCTGCCGATTATTTCATTCCCGCCAATTTTGTCGACACCACCACTGCCAAGGTGCTCACCGACAAGGCTCCACAACTGGAGATGTACGCCCGTGCATCCGCTGATTGGCGAAAGCTTTATAACCAGTCTTATACGTTGTTCTTTTCAAAGTATAAGAAGTATTGAATAGACCGCCCGGCGAAGGGGAGGTAGATGTGTGAAATTGCGATCTGTCCAAATATTATTCCGGGCCTTACTTCGGTGAAGGAAGATGTTTCTTTTAAAAAGGTTTGATTAAAATTTCCTTTACATTAAGAAAAGGTTAATTTTATCCGTAGAAACGATCTGCAGATAGCACCCATTCCTTTTTCACTCATTACAAAACCTACAAAATATTGGACAGTATGAAAAAATCTAACCTGTTGTTGGCCGCGCTTGTAACGGCGGCATTCGCCATGTTTGTAGTGGGCTGTATCAAAGAAAACTTGCCGACTTCGGAGGCAACTGCTTCGGAAGACCTGGCCCTGGGAGATCTTGAAATTAGCCCAGACCATGTAGCCGGAACGCCGATAGAAGGCAGTTATATCGTCGTGTACAAGGACGAGGTGATGCCCGATGAAATGATGCGCAGTTTGAATACGTATGAAGCTCGTGTGGAGCGTGCGGATCAGACGGCCCGTCAGATCCTCACAGAACTGAAGTTGGATAAGGCAGCGAAGGTGACGCATGCATATGGTACCGCTATAAAAGGATTTGCGGTGGAAATGAGTGCCGCTGAGGCTCAGCGTCTGGCTGCCGATCCCCGTATTGCTTATATTGAACAAGACCAGGTTGCTACGATCATTGGAGGTCCTCCAGGTGGAGGCGGAGGTGGTGGAGGTGGCGGCGGCCAAACCACACCTTGGGGCATTACCCGTGTAGGAGGCCCTGCAGATGGCACCGGACTGCGTGCCTGGATCATCGACTCCGGTATTGACCTGGATCACCCCGACCTGAATGTAAACGTAGGGCTCAGCGATTGTTTCCTGAGTAATTGCAGTGCAGGCCCGGAAGATCAGCATGGGCATGGCACCCATGTAGCAGGTACGGTAGCCGCCAAAAACAATAGCATAGGAGTAGTTGGCGTAGCCGCGGGTGCGGAAGTGGTAGCCGTTCGCGTACTCGACCGCCGTGGCAGTGGGAGCTATACGGGCGTTATTGCCGGCGTCGACTATGTAGCGGCTAATGCAGCTCCAGGCGATGCAGCCAATATGAGCCTTGGTGGTCCTATTTCCACGGCTTTGGACGCTGCCGTCGTGGCGCTGGGGCAAGCCGGGGTAAAACTTGCTATGGCTGCAGGCAATGAGTCGACCAATGCCAATAGCTCTTCGCCTGGTCGTGCCAATGGCAACAACCTGTATACAGTTTCCGCCATGTCCGAAGGAGATAACTGGGCGAGCTATTCCAACTATGGTAACCCTCCTGTGGATTATTGCGCACCAGGTTCGAGCGTATATTCCTGCTACAAGAGCGGAGGCGATACTACTATGAGCGGGACTTCGATGGCTTCTCCGCACGTATGCGGGATACTGCTGTTGGGTAATGTCAGCTCAGGTGGGACAGTAAATGGTGATCCATCTGCACCTGCCGACCCTATTGCACACCGGTAATTTTTACAAATATAGTGGAGTGAAAAAGGGAAGCGCCTCGCGCTTCCCTTTTTTCTTTTACCCAATTTTGAATAATTACCGTATATTATCGGTCCAAATATTGTCAACACCCAAAAAATTTCACCCCATGTCAATGGAACTTTATCTCAAGCAGATCCAGGAGCAGTTTCGTTACCGCCCGATCTGGCCCCCGGGCAAACCACTCGAAGTCGGCGTCATTGGAAAGATTCCCAGAGGGATTTTTACCAATTATACCAATATCGAAAAAGAATTAGGCGTCAAACCGGAGATACAGTCTACGTATAAGAAGGATGATGTATTGGAATTTGAAACCTCCGGCGGGGTGTCTACTACCTTCAAAATGAAAGGAGATGCCACCCCTCCCAACTCCCAGTATTTAGGCAAAGCGGATGCAGGAGTGGTGATCGAATTCACTTCCGGCGATGCGGTGGTGTTCAAACTCAAAGGGTTTCACACCCATCAGATCATGAACCTTGCCGAGATCCAGGAGGCGGTGGTAGCCAAGTATAAAGCCAAGAAATGGGACAAAGAATACGTCCTGATCACTGAAGTGATCGAAGCGGATGGCGCCACTATCCTGATCTCCAAGAATTCGGGCGCCAAGGTCGAATTGGCGGCCAGCGGCAACGTCGGCGGCAAAGAGTTGAATATTGCCGACGCTTCTCTCGGGTGGGATATGAAGAGTGAGCGCAGCATGGCCACCAAGATCATCGCGCAATCGTCCATTACGCCACTCTACCTTGCTATGTCTGTTCGTTCCTCCTGGTTTGGTCCGACCGAACTGGAAGTGAAACGCAGCCTCAAGCCGGAAGGAGCCGATTGGGATGTGGGGATACTCCCCTTCGACCCCGAAGAAATGGATCAAGAATAAAAGCAGAAGCGCCGGGCATCGTCCCGGCGCTTCAAAAAATATAAAATTGCCATGAAACCAAATCTATATGCTTTGCTGGTAGGCGTCAGCAACTACCAGCGACCGGTGGCCAAACTGCCGGGGTGTGCCAACGACCTGAAACGCATGCAGGAATACCTGGAAACGGAAAAAACGGATTTCCAGGGGGTGCATATTCGAACCTTGCTCGACAAGGAGTCCACAAAAGATAATATTGTCAAGGGTTTTCAGGAGCATTTGGGGCAGGCCAGGGAAGGGGATGTGACCTACTTCTACTTCACTGGCCACGGCACCCAGGAAGCCGCCGATCCCGAGATCTGGCGATACGAGTCGGATAAGAAGCTCGAGTGCCTGGTTTGTTATGACAGCGTGGAGGAAGACAGCAATATCTATCGTTTTTTGGCCGATAAAGAGTTGCGCTGGCTGATCAATGAACTTTGGCAAAAGACCAAGTCGCACTTGGTTACGGTATTCGACTGCTGCCATTCGGGAGAAAATACCCGGAATGTGCACGTCGGGAACCAGGTGCCGGAAGTGGAAGAAAAGCGTCTTGTGGCGCGCTTTGGAGGCGCTGCTTTCCCTAAAAGGGCCTGGTCGGATTTTGTCTTTGCCAAGGATATCAAACCGGACGATTTGAAGGCCAAGCCCATGTACGAGGTGATCCCGGAAGGGCGGCATGTACAGCTGGCTGCCTGCCGGAATGATGAGTCGGCCTATGAAGTGGCAGGCGAAGGGGTGTTCACCAAGAACCTGCTCGATGTATTGCGCCGCTCCAGAGGGGCGGTGACGTATTTCGATATGCGGAGCCGGATCAAAAATTTTATCAAGAACCAGTATATGCAAACCCCGCAGATCTATGTGCAGGGGGGCGATTTATCGCTTGGGTTCACTACTTTCCTGGGTAAGAGTACCGAAGGCCGACCTCTCTATGGGAATGTGGTCAAAAATAAAGACATGGGTTGGATCCTCGATATGGGCGCGCTGCACGGCATTTCCAAACGGGGAGAAGAGATTACAGTAGAAACGGAAAAAGGTGAAAAGCTGGCTGCTTCCGTAGTCCGGGTATTCCCCGATCATACTTCCATCCGGTTTGAAACAGCCGATGAACCCAAGGCCGAAAAGGCCGCTGAATTGAAAGGGTATGTAAAAGATTTTCGGTCGGCGCCCATCAAAGTATTCCTCGATGCGGGGGATAAGTTGAAAAAAGAGGCCACAAAACTTCAAAAAGAACTCGAGCCTATCGGCAACCTCTACGTGACGGATAAGGAATACGAAGCCGACTACTGTGTAGTGATTGAAAAAGAAGGGATCAACGGGTTTACTAACCGCATTACGTATCCGGGAGAGGAGAAATACTACCACGACAAGAAGAAAGTAAAGCATATTCGCCCATTGGTGATGCCTGCTACTTCGCTGGATGACTCGCATCCGGAGAAAGTGACAGCATCCCACCTCAAGCATATCGCCCAATGGGAATATGTGAAGAACCTCAACAACCCGAATACGTTCCTTTTCCGAAGCGGATTCCCATTGGAAGTGGGGATGAAATTGCAAGGCAAGGACGGAAAATGGAAAGAGGTGCCGCTCCAAAATGAGCAATGGGAACCCACGCTTCTGGAACAGCACAACGGCAGTCTGGCTGCCCTGACGACCGTGCGCCTGCGCAATGCGTACACCAAAAAATTGTATGTCTCGGTACTCAGTTTATCGCTCAACTTTGAGGTGTATCCCAATTTCCTCAATCCACCTGGCTATGGCCTGAACCCGGGAGAGGAAAAGATCATTGATACGATCTATACGCCTCAGGGCGAGTTTCCTTTAAGCCTTTCTTGCGAACCGGAAATAGAAGCCTTCAACCTTCCTTATAGTCCGGCATGGTTGCTCTTTATCGCCAGTACCCAGGAAGACGTGGATGTCACTACGCTTGAACTCCCGGCCCTGCCTGGCCCATTGACGGACCGGACCCGCTTTATCGGAGCCGCCAGAGGCGAACAGGATGCCAATGCCAATGACTGGATCACCCGGTTGGTGGCGTTGAAGATCCAGGTGCCGAAGTAGTTTTCAGTTTTCAGTTTTTAATTTTCAGTGTTCAGTTAAAAAACTGAGCACTGAAAATTAAAAATTGAAAATTGAAAACTTTTTTATCCACACTGTGTGGAAACTTTCCCCGGGCAATCTCAGCCTTATATCTTCCCCTATCCTTACCTTTAGTTTACGGCGGAACAATTTCCTCAATCCACATAAAATTTGGTATTGCATGAGTACCCCTACAACCAGTGTGCCTGACCTGCCGGCACCTGCCAATGGTAAGGCAGCTAAAACCTATACCCACGAAGAAGCCCTGAAAGCCTCGATTGAATACTTTGAAGGAGATGAACTGGCGGCCAGCGTTTGGGTCAATAAATACGCACTCAAAGACTCATATGGCCGGATCTATGAGAATACGCCCGACCAGATGCACCGTCGTATTGCGCGCGAACTGGCTCGCATGGAACAGAAATACCCGAATCCTGTACCGGAGGAGAAGCTTTATGAGCTGCTGAAGAGATTCACCTACATCGTACCTCAGGGGAGCCCCATGGCCGGCATTGGCAACAACTACCAGGTATCTTCGCTTTCCAATTGTTTTGTCATTGGAAATGGCGCTGATTCGTATGGTGGAATTATGCGCATAGATGAAGAGCAGGTGCAGTTGATGAAACGCCGGGGAGGCGTAGGGCACGACCTTTCTCACCTGCGTCCCAAAAGTACCCCGGTGATGAACAGTGCGCTGACCTCCACGGGAATCGTGCCTTTTATGGAGCGTTATTCAAATTCGACCCGGGAAGTGGCCCAGGATGGCCGCCGCGGGGCACTGATGTTGTCAGTCTCTATCAAGCATCCGGATGCAGAAGATTTTGTCGATGCCAAAATGGAGCGGGGTAAAGTGACCGGGGCCAATGTATCCGTACGTATCGACGATGAGTTCATGAAAGCAGCTATCGCCGACCAGCCCTATATGCAGCAGTACCCCATCGATGCGGAAGACCCCGTTTTCGAACAGGAGATCAATGCCGCCGCATTGTGGGATAAGATCATTTACAACGCCTGGAAATCGGCAGAGCCGGGCATATTGTTCTGGGATACCATAATCCGCGAATCTGTGCCTGATTGCTATGCCGATCTGGGGTATCGCACCGTATCGACCAACCCCTGCGGAGAGATACCGCTATGTCCGTACGACAGCTGCCGCCTGTTGGCGATCAATCTGTTTAGCTACGTAGACGATCCCTTCACGAAAAAAGCGGCGTTCAATTTTGAAAAATTTAAGGAGCATGTCCAGTTGGCACAACGGATGATGGACGACATCATCGACCTGGAATTAGAAAAAATTGACCGTATTTTAGATAAGATCGATCACGACCCGGAAGCAGAAATGATCAAGGGCACGGAGCGCGATCTGTGGAGGAAGATCCGCAAGACCTGCATTGAAGGCCGCCGTACGGGGGTGGGTATCACAGCAGAAGGCGATATGCTTGCCGCGTTGGGTATCCGCTACGGCAGTGATGAGGCCATTGAATTTGCAGTAAAGGTGCAACGAACGCTAGCTGTTAATGCCTACCGCTCTTCTGTAAATATGGCTAAAGAGCGGGGCGCCTTCCCGATTTACAACACTACCCGGGAAGCCAACAATCCCTATATCAACCGCCTGAAAGAGGCCGATCCGGAATTGTATAAGGAGATGGCTCAATACGGCCGCCGGAATATTGCTCTTTTGACTATCGCCCCGACGGGCACTACCAGTCTCATGACCCAAACCACTTCGGGTATTGAACCGGCCTTCCTCGTCAGTTACATGCGGCGGCGAAAGGTAAACCCCAATGATATAGACGTCAACGTGAGCTTTATAGACGAGGTAGGCGACCATTGGGAAGAATACCACGTATTTCACCACAAGTTTGTCGATTGGCTCCGGGTGAATGACTACAATGTGGATGAAGTGACGAAAATGAAGAGCGAAGAACTGGAGGACATCCTGGCTAAGTCGCCCTATCAAAAGGCTACGGCCAATGATGTAGACTGGGTGCAAAAGGTCAAGATGCAGGGCGCTATTCAAAAATGGGTGGACCACTCAATCAGTGTGACAGTCAACGTGCCGGAGGAAACCTCGGTAGATATGGTCAAAAAGATCTATGAAACGGCATGGGAAGTAGGGTGCAAGGGGTGCACGATTTACCGGGATGGGTCTCGTTCGGGCGTGTTGATATCCGATACGGGTGGGAAAGACGGCGAAACGGCATTCCGGGAAACCATGCCTCCCAAGCGGCCCCGGCGACTGGAGGCAGAGGTCGTTCGGTTTATGAATGAAAAAGAGAACTGGATCGCAGTCGTCGGCATTTTCGATGATCGGCCCTATGAGGTCTTCACCGGCCGGGCAATCGACACCTTCCGCCTGCCGGACTACGTAGACAGCGGTTGGGTGATTAAAAGCAAAGGGGACGACGGGCACAACCGGTATGATTTTCAATTCCTCGATCGCGAAGGCTACCGGGTGACGATTGAAGGGTTATCTCGTTCCTTCAATAAAGAATACTGGAATTACGCGAAGCTCATCTCCGGGGTGATCCGCCATGGCATGCCCATCCTCAAGGTCGTCGACCTCATCGAAGGGCTCAATGTGGAAGACGAGTACATCAACTCCTGGAAGAACGGGGTCATTCGTGCACTGAAGCGGTTTATTCCCGATGGCACTCAAGCTACCAACAGCGTTTGTCCGGATTGCGGCGACCACGACGGGCTTCTCTACAAAGAAGGGTGTTTGATCTGCAAGAGTTGTGGGTATTCGGAGTGCGGGTAACATCGTACTCCTAAGTTTTCAAGCATGGTTCACGGTTTTGTCGTAACTTTAGTTACCCCAAAACCGTGAACATGTATACCCGATTCCTTCCTTTAATGTTCTTGGCCTGGTTTTCTTTTTCCGGGCTTTTTTCCAGTATGTTATCCGCACAAACCGGCCCCAAAGTGGGGGTCGTACTCAGTGGTGGCGGCGCCAAGGGTTACGCCCATATCGGTGCGTTAAAAGTCATGGAAGAGGCGGGTATTCGCGTCGATTATATTGGAGGAACGAGCATGGGGTCGATCGTGGGCGGGCTATACGCAGCCGGATGGCCGGCCTATGCGCTCGATAGTATCCTGAGGGAGATCAATGTTTCGGAAATGGTGCAGGACCAACTACCCCGGGATACCCGGTCGTTTTTGGAGAAAGAATACGGGGAGCACTATTCCTTCACATTAAGTCTTCCCGATTTTCAGCTCCAGGCCCCCGATGCACTTTCTGCCGGCCAGTTGTTTTACGACATCCTGAGCCGGCTCACTATTCCGGTACATGCAATCCGTAATTTCAATGAGTTGCCGATTCCTTTTTTGTGCATTGCTACAGACCTGGAAAGCGGTGAACCGGTCATCCTTCGGGAGGGATTTCTCCCCGATGCGATGCGTACCAGCGGTTCGCTTCCGATCTTGCTTGCCCCTATGCGCCGGGATGGCAAATTGCTCGTGGATGGAGGGGTTGTAAATAATTTTCCGGCCCAGGAGGTGCGGGATATGGGTGCAGATATTCTCATCGGTATTACAGTCGAAGGAGATCCGTATAGTGGGGCGGAATTGGAACACCTGGATAAGATGTTGGCACAGATCGCTTTTTTTCAGATTTACAAGATGAGCGAATCGCAATATCCTTTGTGCGATGTATTGATCCAGCCGAACATTGAGGGATATTCAGTCACCAGTTTTGACGATTCAGATACCCTTCTCCTTCGGGGTGAATCGGCTGCCCGGGCGCTTTGGGATACGCTGGTACATATTGCCCGCCTGCAACAGGGCGCTGACCCTCAGCCCATCATCAGGCCCCTGCCCAAGATTCCGGATAGTGTATATATTCGCAGTGTAAAAATTGAAGACCCCGTCTGTTTTACGCCGGAGTTTATTCTCAGCCGGTTCAAGACCCCCCTGCCGGGCAAAATAGCCTATGATGACTTCTTTGAAGGCATACGGAGCCTGAAAGGAACAGGGCATATCAAGTTCGTACAGTATCGATTTGACGGGCCAGGTCCGGAAAAGGATCTTTGGATGCAGCCCCAGGCGCAAAATGGATACGATAAAAAACTGAAAGTGGGGATCCATTACGACGATGTGTACCGGGCTTCCTTCTTGCTAAACGCCACGGTAGAGCATGCCCTGGTCAATAATGGCTTTGCTTCGCTCGACCTGATCTTGCTCGACCGATTCCGTTATTTCTTCCATTACCTGATCGACAACGGCAGGGAGCCTAGTCCGGGTTTCACCTCACGCCTTCACTTCAACACATTCGATTTCAGGTTGCCGGAACCGGTTCAATTGGATAGCGCGCTGGTGCTGGACCATATCGACGTCAATTACACGGATTTTTCAAACAGGTTCTATTTGCGCTTGCTCAGCGGCAATAACCGCACCGCCGGACTCGGGGTGGAACTCAAGTATTTCCGCGCCCGAAGCGATCAGTTAACGGGAGCACAGGCAAACCAGGCTTTTATCCTCGAAAATGCCATGTACCTTACCGGGGATGTGTTTGGAAAATGGGACAGGCTGGATGATCGATGGTTTCCGAACAGAGGCAGTCGCTGGGAAATTTCTGGAAAAGCCACATTCCCCTTATCTCCACTCAAACAGGAGGGCGCCAGCATGAGCTGGGGGCTGATGGCTGATGTCAACTGGGAAAGCGCGATCGCTCTGGAGCCCCGGTGGACGCTCTGCCTGGAAATGCATGGGGGGTGGACCTGGGGGGAAGTGCCTGCGCCCTATTTGTTTTTTCTAGGTGGGTACAACAAAAACCTCATCAACCATTTTAAGCCTTTCCCTGGGCTGCCTTTCGCCGCGGAAGGGGGAAGCCGGCTGGTCAGCGGGCAATTGAATCTCCGGTTTAATCCCTGGGGTAAGCACTATTTCAGCCTCGGGGGCGCAGCTGCCTTCCTGGATGATTTTTTGCACGACAACCCCGATGAGTTCCGGGCCTTTTACAGCGGCTTTTTCCGGTACAGTTTTTCCTCTCCGCTCGGTCCTATTGAGCTTACCCAGGCATTTTCCAATGCACATTCCGGAATTTTTTACTTTAATTTGGGGTATTGGTTCTAATTAACGAAAAGAGCGCGCAGCCCCCCCGGCGGTGGTCTACGATCTAATCAAATTTTATGCGAAAACTTTCCCTCTATATCGCTACCAGCCTCGACAATTACATTGCCCGGGAGGATGGGAGTGTCGACTGGTTGTTTTCGGCAACCGGTGAAGACTACGGCTACCACGCCTTCCTCGCTGGCGTAGATACGATCTTGATGGGAGCCAAGACCTACGAGTTCATCCTTAATCACGGGGGCGATTATCCCTATCCCGACCAAGAGAACTACGTATTCACCCGAAATAAAGAAAGGCCAGCTGATCCCAATGTGGAGTTTGTGACGGATCATATTTCCGAATTTGTCGGACGGCTTAAAAAGCAACCCGGGAAAACCATCTGGTTGGTGGGCGGCGGGCAGATCAATACCCTATTGCTCAACGCCGGGCTGATCGATGAAATAATCCTTTTCATCCAACCTACTGTGTTAGGAAGTGGGATCCCGTTATTTGGGGGGAAAGGCAAAACCACAGCTTTCGAATTGCGGTCGAGTAAGGCTTATCCAAGCGGCATGATAGAATTGGTTTTGTGGAAAAAAAACGAGCATGAACCTACCTGATTGGCATATTGAGACAACAGATGGATCGCCGGCGCCGGAACTTGCACAGTATCGCGGCAAGAACCTGTTGATCCTTTTTTACAGCATGGGTTGCCCGGGTTGCCTGAGCCGGGCTATTCCCCTCACCCTCCAACTGCAAAGGGTGTATCCGGACCTGCAACTGGTGGCGATCCACACTCATTACGAGCGATCCAGGCAGACGCCGGAGGAGATCCGGATCGCTGCGGATCAAATGGGCGTTGGGTATCCCGTATTTCTGGATAAGGGTATTGAAACGGCCGGCTTGTTCCAGGCCGAAGGCACCCCCCATTGGATATTGGCAGGGAAGGACGGGGAGTTGCTCAAGTCGATCTTCGGCTCTATGCCCAACGCTCTGCAGCGACTGGACCTGAGCTTGACGGAGTTGTACCAGGAAGTTTTATAGCCCAAGGAATTACTGGTCTTCCGGTATTTTATTTTCATCGCAGAAACTTTCGATAAAGTGGTTGGAGCCAAAGACGACCAGCACGTCTCCCGCTTCCAACTTCATCTCCGGAGTGGGGATTCCTACCGCTTCCTGGTAATTGATCTTTCTTCCCAGTATGTTGGTTTTCTCTTTTTTTCGCAAAATGGTGACAATGTTGAGCTTGTACTTTTCGCGGAACATACATTCCTGGATTGTTTTTCCTTCCATGGACAGAGGAGCCCGAACCTCGGTGATCGAATAGTTTTCATCCAGAATAAAATTTTCCAATACCTTTTTGAAGTTCAGTTTACGGGTGAGCCGTTCGGCAGCATCCTGCTCGGGATGGATAATCTGGTGCACGCCCATGGCCTGGAGCACCGTATCGTGGATGGGCGATAAGGAACGACTGATGATCCGGATGTTTGGGTATTTTTTCAGGATGGCGGTGGTGATGATCGCGGCGCCTTCATTTTCACCGATAGCGACTACCGCTACGTCGGTGTCTTTTAGCGGCAGCACGGCATAGGCCAGTTCATTCGTAGAATCGAGGCTTACTGTATGGGCTATTTTTTCTTTGATAAATTCGACCTTATTGAGGTCTTTATCCACACCGATTACCTCGTTGCCGCTTTGGGTGAGGTGTATTGCAAGGGCCTGGCCGAAGTTGCCCAACCCGAAGATGATCACTTTCATTTTTAGCTCTAGTTGATGAGAATATTTTCTTTTGGATAATGGTAGTATTCTGTATTTACCTGGCGCAGCATGCCCACGAGGATGTTGATGGCGCCAATGCGGCCGGTAAACATGGTCAGTATAAGCACGATTTTACTGGGAGCGCTCAGGTCGCTCGTAATGCCCAGACTCAGGCCAACGGTGCCATAAGCGGAGAAGCACTCAAAGGCGACTTTTAACAGCCCTAAATGGGGCTCAAAGATAGATACAAAAAAGATGGACAGCCCCAGCACGACCAGGGATAGGGAGAGAATCGCAAAGGCCCGGTTTACTGCAAGAGAGCTGACCTGCCGGGAAGCTATTTCAATTCTTCGTTTCCCCCGTGCGATGGCCACCACATTGAGTGTCGCCAGCGCGAATGTACTCGTTTTGACACCTCCCCCGGTAGAGGCCGGCGAGGCTCCGATCCACATGAACAACAAGGTGATCATGATAGTGGGCAGGGCCAGTGCGGCAACATCTACGGTGTTAAATCCAGCCGTTCGAGGGGTTACGGATAAGAAAAAGGCCGTAGTGAATTTTCCCCATAAGGTGGAATGCTCCGCAAGGGTGTTTTGGTATTCCGTAATAAAAAAGATAACCGTGCCGGCGCCGATCAGGATAGCAGTGGTTACCAACACGATCCTTGCATTCAGGGTGATCAGGCGGACAGGCATGACAAAAGGCGTTTTATGCCAGATCCGGGCAACCAGTTTCAGGAAAAAAGTCTTCACATACACATAGTAATTGAAAACAATGTTAAAACCCAAACCTCCCGTGATAAGCAACAGGGCAATGATCCAGTGGAAATTGTAATTAAAGCGCCAGGCGCCTTCATACAGGCTGTTGTGCAGGGTGGAAAAGCCGGCATTGCAGAATCCCGAAATCGCATGAAACAGGGAAAAAAAAAGCTGCTCGCCCAACCCGATATCTGAGGCATAAGGTTGAATAGACCAAAAAATAAGGCAGGCGCCGATCAGTTCTACTGCAAGCGTAAAACTTACAATTCGCGCAGCGAGTTGGAACACGTTGCCCAATGTATCCGAACTGATCATATCGCGGATATACATTCCCTCCCGGAAAGAGCCTCCACTCTGGAAAAAATAAGTGAAAAAGGACGTAAAGGTCAGGATGCCTAGTCCTCCGAATTGGATGAGTCCCAGAATAACGGACTGTCCGAACAGGGTGAAGTCAGACCCTGTATCCATCACGGCCAGCCCGGTGACACTCACGGCGCTGGTGGAGGTAAAGAGCGCATCGATGTATGAAATATCCCCTACGGTGGCGAGGGGGAGGGTGAGCAGAAAGCTTCCCAATAAGATGAGAATAGCAAAACTGCCTGCGAAGAGGAGCATGGCGTTGATCGACCCACTGTACAGCAGGCGCGTGGCTCTTGAAAAGGCATAGATCAGGTAGATAAAGACCAGGACCAGGTAAATCTGCTCCACATGAAGGACATAAGGCCCAAGGGATGGGACCACATCCCGAAGCGCAGCGGTTGCACAGGGGATGAGCAGAATGGACAGCAGCCATAACGCGGTGTGGTCCTTGAATTTGGGCTCGATCTCCGTCTGGTTACGAAGAATGGTCAGGAAAAGGGAGATCAAGGTAAGGACGAGATATCCTACATCGACCCAAACTTCATACGGGTGTTCCTGCAGAAACCCCAGGTCATACACCAGGAGAACTGTAGTCGTAAAATTGATAAAATAGAGAAGGCCTTGTAAAAACGTAAAACGCATATAGCTTATCAATCCATCTTAAGGCTGGATTATTCGTATTACGACCGAACTAATAGAACAGGTCACTTAAAAGTAAAAAAAAAGCCCGCACCTGCGGGCTTTTTTTAAGATTAGAACGGTTTTTTCCGCCTGGACATGTAGGAACTGTAGGAGGAGCCTTTGGCGTACATCTTCTGCTCCATCTCCGACATTTCGTGGTATTCGTTAATCCGGGCCATGAAAGCCTGGAGGCGGTCGTACAAGGTTTTCAGTGCGGGAGTCCAACCATACGACTTGGTATACAATTCGATGTAGCCAAGTCCTTTATTGCCGAGTTCTTTAGCTTTCTCCAGATCTCTCAGGCTGAGCGCCGCCACTGCTTGCTCGTAGTAATCGCTGGTCAGGAACAAGGCGATATTCTCGAGCACTTTGGGTGTTGATCCGCTATTTACCAACGCCGGATCGCTGGTCAGGCTAACCCGCACCGATTCCAGGTGCTGTATGGTCTGCATATTTTCCAATACATCCAGGTAGTTCAATTCAATTTGGTAGTGAATGTCGCGTTGAATGGATTTGGGTTGAAGTGCCACCAACACGGCCTTTTCCTCCAGCGAATGGAGATCGTTGAAGGGCACGCGCACGATGCCTGGTGCGATCGTAGCTGGAAAACCGTATACTTTCCGGGCTTCTACCTGTTCGGGGTTGAACGTGATCTGCAGGTGGGCGTTTTGGGCAACCACAGCCAGCAGTCCTTTCAATTCTTCGGCAAAGATCTCGGGGATCTTGTCGTTCGATTCGATGAAGTAGTAATTAGCGCCTCCGTATTCCGACAAGTTGGTCAGGAGCAACTCGTCGAAATCGGCGCCTACGCCGAAGGTAGACAAGGCGATCCCTTCCTCGCGGATTTTTTTCTGCACGAGGAGTTGCAGCTGATCGCGGTCGGTAATTCCCCGGTTGGCGAGACCGTCGGTCAGTAGCAAGACCCGGTTTACGTGGTCTTTCATAGGGCCTGCCTGCACCTGGTAGTATCCTTCCAGCATACCGCCGCTTAGGTTGGTCATATTGCGGGAGGTGATGGTGTCGACCAGTTGGAGCAAGTGCGATTTATTAGCAACGGGAGCCGAGGGAGCCAGCACCTCGATCTGGTCGTCGTAGATGACGATCGAAAGGTGGTCGGCCGGGTTCAGGTTATTAATCACAAATTTGACGGCTTCCTTTACAAAGGCAATCTTTTCGCCCTGCATGGAGCCGCTCCGGTCAATGACCAGCGAGATATTCAAGGGCTGACGCGCTTCTTTAACGGGTGCTTCAATGCCTTTCAATTCGGCATAGAGGTAGAGTTCCTGGCCCTGGAATTCGCTGGATATATAGCGGTTGCCGGGCAGTGAGGTAAACTGAATGGTTTTGGGCATGGCCAGAGGTTTTTGGTGGAATAATCGGGTTCAAATAAAGTAGTTAACTGCATTCCAAAACGATAAGTTCCTCGATAGGTATTTTTCCGATAATTTCCTTTCCAAAAGGGCAAATAATATTTGGTTTGAGATGATTTTTTTGACAAAAATCATATTCAGCTTTGATTAATATCATTGGTACAGCAGGGAAATGGTTGTAAACTGTGGGTCAAGAGTGATTTTTTAGTTCCCATGAATAAAAATGCTAATCATGAAAAAGGTAAAATTAAATTGGTATTTAGGAGGAATCGTTACAATGATCCTTGCCTTTGGGAGTGTAGGCTGTGAAAAGGACACCGCCATACTCCCTGCGGACGCTGAAAGAAACCTTGCCGCCCTTCCAACGGAAATGGTCAATACCCTGCCGGAAGCGGAGGTGGTAGCTTATTTGGACCATTTGGCGGAAGTGGACCTGCTTACCCCGGAAGGGTATGAGATGATTCCGATTGCCTTTGCGCTGAATGTCAAGGCTTCCTCTTATTATGACTTTGCCGAAGCCGTAGATCCATTTGCCGTGACGTTAACCGGGGAAGGATACTGGGAGGAGATAGGCCTGGTAAGTTTCTTTGAAAAAATAGACCTGTTCTCCGACCACGGGATCGTGAAAGGAACAGGCCGTATAGAATATTTGATGGAGGTGGATGACCGCTGTGTGCCGGATAATCCTGCACTGTCTTTCACCACTTTCCCGGTGGAGAAGTGGAATCCGATGCCGGTGGGCAATTACACTGTTTCGGCGCCTGTGTTGTTCAAGAGTGGAAAAGCGGCCTTTGCCGGCGCCTATGGAGAAGCAACCCGTACTGTTACCTTTATAGAGGGACAATTCGATAAAGGGGTAGGCTACCTTTATGGATATGTATTTATCCCGGAGGTCGCTCCCAAGTGAGTATTGTTTTCCCTTTCTTTGAAGGCCCCGGCTGCAATGCGGCCGGGGCCTTCTCATTTACATTGAGAAAAATCATTGCAAATGCCCCTGTTTTTTTGTAGCTGGGAGGGGAATACAAAATTAGTTTACAAACACTGCGGCCACCGGCCGCAGTGTTTGTAAACTAATTTTGTCGCAATACTTAACCATCTAAAAGGCCACTCATGAAAGCGAAAAATCTCGTTTGGATGATTGGGGGCTGGATGGTACTGGCGAGTTCGATGCTCTGGATGGGCTGTGAAAAAGACCTCGTCACCCCAGACGCCCCAAAACCGGATGCCCTGCAAATGGCTCTTGACATCCCCGGTGAAATTGCTGCCCTGTTAACTACCGATGAAATTCATGCGTTCCAGGACTCGTATGCGGAGGCCCGGAGAACGTATGCGGGCGCTCACACCGTACTTCCCGTGATGATCCGCATGAAGGTGCGCATTTCCCAACCTGCACAAACGACAGAGTCCAACCTGGCTACCCGTGAAAATGATCCCGGCGGTAACGGCGTCGATCTTGCTATCATGGGTGAAGGATACTGGACAAAGGTGGGTCGAATGCGGTATTTTGAAGTGCAATACGAGCCCAACCAATGGGGTTTCTGGAAAGGAGAAGGCTGGTTGCGGCGCAACCTGTTTGGCACAAACGACGATCCTGCTATTTTCTTCACCAGTGAAAAATGGATGGAAAACATTCCGGAACGTACCCTGGACTTCTGTATGACGGCACAGCTCAATTTTTCCGGCGGGACCTGTGAATTTCAATGGTCCTTTGGCGAGGGCGTGCGCAAGTTGTTTCTCTCCGAGGATGATCCCTCCGTTGGTGAGGTCTTGATCTATGGTTATTTGGCGCTTTACTGCCCGGTGGAGTGTGTAGAGGAGGTTTGTCCATAAAAAAGGGATTATGGGGGATTGAGAGGGATTAAATGGGATTCCATTCCCTTCTAATCCCTCTCAATCCCGGAAATTTTAATAAGTATCCACCAGCGTCTTTACGCGAAGATCCCCTTCTTCCGGCAATAGACCTTTTCCCTTCGGCGAAAAAGTGACCTTTCGCTCCTCTCCCGGCAGCAGATCGAAATAATTTTCCGAAAAGAAGCCTTCTGCGCCTTCCCATTGGAGGTAGACGTTTCGGGCCAGTTTTTCTGTGCGGAGCACTAATTCGTATTGACCATCCCGGGTCGTCATCTCCACTTGTACATTTGGGGTAAGGGGGAGGTTCAGGTCTTTTGGAGGTAAAAAATAGACGAGCGTTGTTGACCGGTCAGCCCCATTTTCGAGGAGGCGAAGATGCAGCACAGATTGAGTAGGGTCGCCTTTGGCAAAGAGGGAGGCCAGGTCCAGTGAATCCAATAGCGAAGCCGTCTGGCTGCGAAGCGTTATTTCCTTGTCCCAGGATGTGCGCTGATTTCCCTCAAAATCCAATAAATCCACATGCAAGGTAAGCGCCTGGTCCTCCCGGAGGTCGGAGACGCCGTAGACTTTCAGGGCGCTACTGTCCAGTTGGGCCGCTAGCAGCACCGGTTCGAATGCTTTTTTTACTGCGTAGTGCAGCGCTTTCCAGTTTTGGTAATAATCCATGCCCGACCACGAGGCTACCGGCCAGCAATCGTTGATCTGCCAATACAGCGACCCCATGCAATAGGGCATGGCTATGCGGTGGGCCTCAATCGCTTCTTTGATCGCTTCTGCCTGGAGCAACTGCCCGACGTAGAGCTGGTCTTCAAAGCGGGCCGGCACCTGGTAGTGCTGCTCCATATAGCTGCGGATGCGGAGGTTGCCGATGCCGCTGCGTTGGTGGGCGGCCATGACCTCCGATTCGATATCCCAGTCTTCGGGTATAGTGTATTTTTTAACCGTGCTAAATTCGGGGAAAGACTGGAATCCGTACTCGCTCATAAATCGCCCGATATGGGTGCGGAATTCGCTGAATGGGTGCTCGCCATGCCAGACGCCCCAGTAGTGTATATCGCCGGAGGTGCTGTTTTCGGTAGCGTGCTTGCCCAGGCCTTCATAAGGAGAGGAAGGCCAGTAAAACGTGCCAGGGGCATTGGCTTCGACTACCATTGGAAGCATTTCGTGAAACACCTTTTCATACCCTTTCCAGATTTGCGCCCGTTGTTTTTTGGTGTATTGTTGTTTCCAGCCCCAGCCGCGGTTTTCGTCAAACTGAGCCCAGGCCACATCGTTTTCGTTGTTGCCGCACCACAAGGCAATACTGGGGTGGTTGCGGAGGCGACGCACATTCTCCATCGCTTCCTGGCGCACGTTTTCCAAAAAATCCTTGTCGCCCGGATACATGCTGCAGGCAAACATAAAATCCTGCCAGACCAGGATGCCATTTTGGTCGCAGAGGTCGTAGAAAAGATCTTTTTCATAAAAGCCCCCACCCCATACGCGAAGCATGTTCATATTGGCAGCCACGGCCGAGGCGATCAGGTTTTCGTATTGGGCATCCGTCACGCGGGGGATGAATACGTCATTGGGAATATAGTTGGCGCCTTTGCAGAAAACTGGTACCCCATTGAGTTCGACGAAGAAAGAGCTGCCCTTTTCGTCGGGTTTTTGCACGATGCGCAAGGTACGGAGCCCGATGGAGTGCGTTTTTTCGTCTACTGTTTTGTTATCGATTGAAATGGCGCCGGTCAATTCATACAGATAGGGCTCTCCCAGTTCTTTAGTCCACCAGCGTTTCGGGTGAGGAATTTCGATATCCACCACCATTTCCTGCAGGCCTTCTTTCACTTGCTGGATTACGGTAGCCAGCACCTTTTCTCCTTCACGTACCTGAAACGAAGCGGGGAAGTTGCCGGTGGCTTCTACTGAAAAATGGGCTTTCAGCATTGCGTTTTCTTCTGAAACAGAAATCTGCTGAAAAAAAAGATCGGTAATGCGCAGATCATCCCAAGCCTTTAATTCTATAGGTTGCCAGATGCCGGAAGTGACGAGGCGAGGACCCCAGTCCCAGCCAAAATGGTAGCCCGGTTTGCGGGTAAAGATGCTGACCTGTTTGTCGCCCAGCCCACCGATGACGGATTGATCATTGGATGCAGGGAGGGGGTAGCCGAGGGTTTCCAGCTTTTCGAGACCTATTTTTATGGGCGAATGGAAATAGATGCGCAGGTTGTTGGAGCCGGCTCTCAGTAACGGTTTGGCATCTGCCTCCCAGGAGCGGAAAAAGTTGTCGGATTTCAGGAGGAGCTGGTCATTGAGGTAGACATCGGCGTAGGTGTCCAGCCCGTTGAAAACGAGCAAGCAATTCTTTTTGGCCAGGACTTCCGGTGTCGCTTCAAAAGTCGTGGCGTACTCCCAGTCTGCCTTGTCGATCCATTGGAGGTCGCGCTCGTTGGTCCGGTAAAAAGGATCTTCGATCACCCCGTTTTGGAGCAGGTCGGTATGGACCGTGCCGGGCACGGAAGCGGGCAGCCAGGTGGAGTCGGCGACATTGCGGAACTGCCAGCCGGTGGAGATGAGGTGGATGGTCATAGCGGAGGAAGACGGCTGGGTGGAGGAGGAGCATCCTTGGGCAAAAAGGAAAACAGCCGTGGTGGCCAGCCAGAAAAAGGAGGACTTTTTCATGGGGGAAAAAGATTTTCAAGATGGAGTGCTAAAATGGGAAAAATTATTGGTAAAAAAGAGAGAGGCTATCCAAAAAAGGACAGCCTCTCTCTTTATTGACCCTAAACGGTTAATCAACCGGGCAGAGCAAAAATCCCAGGTTGGTAGTGCCATTGATGTAGTTGTGGTTGATGGCTTCAACTACCTTGTTGACATCCGGCGCGGAGTAGTCCGAAGCGCAGCCTCCAAGAATGAGGTTGGCTTCTGCAAAGACTTCGGCTACCGTCCATCCTTCCAGTATTCCGCTACCCACGACCATATCGGCCAGGGCAAAGTCGGAGGGACCAAAATCGGGATCGTACGCGTCAAAGCCCAGGTTAAGGGCCAGCGTGGTGACTTGTCCTGCCAACGTATTCATGATGATCTTCGTGATCGGATCGACGAAATCTTCCGTCAATGCAGTGGGCGGCCCTCCAGTGGGGAGGAAAACCGTAATTGCGTTTGCGGATTCAAAGCGGATCGTGTACAGGCAGCCTATCTCAAGTCCATCCGGGAAGGCGGCGTCAAAGTTGTCATGCAGGTAGCCGGCGGGATTGTTTACATTGGGCTTGGGAGCGCCCCACGCCCCTTGTCCTTGCGTGCGCAGTTGTTCATCCAGGCAGGGTTCGGCCTCCGTGGAGGAGACGACTACCACGGGGTCAGGGTCCGGATCGCAGGGCTGCAGGGTATAGGAGAAATACGTGGCCCAGTTTTTACCCGGGAAGGTCGTTCCTTCTCCCCAAGCCGTTACTTCCTTGACAATAACTCCGTCCTCGATCATCGCCAATTCAGCGTGTGCGGCGACGGTGTAATTTTCCGTCAACAGGTTGAGCGGAATTTCAAAAGTCACCTCGGTGGGATAGTTCGAAAATACCTCTTTGTAGGGAAAATCGCCCACCTTCGGGTTTCCGGAAGGCGTCATAGGCAAATCGGTAAATTCGCCTGCGAACAAGTGTGTGTTGAGCATCAACCATCCGCCTTCTGCGGTGTAGGTGACATACAGATTGTCGGCGGTGTTAGACACTTCGACGCTCCCGACATCCATGGTCTGGATAGCGATGAGGTCGACTAACAAGGGCGTACCGCAAGGGGTTAAGGCTATCTGTTCCGGGGAGCGTGCCAGTTGATCGGTTTCCGGGATAGCCAGATTGTCATCCTTGCTGCAGCTCAGCGCCAGGAAGATCAACGCGCAAAGCCAAAACAACATTGGTTTTTTCATGATTGGAGAATTTAAGGTTATAAATGCCGGAGCTTAGCTCCAGAGTTGACGTACCTGACGCTCCCCGGCGTGAAGCCTCCGGGAAGCAGAAACAGTATTGCCAAACTTTTACGTGGTTACACCTTTAATTCTCCTTTATTCAAAACCCCCTGGACGGGGAGGGGAGCAAGGCACTTGGGAAAGATTAATACACCTGTAAAACAAAATCGGAGGGGGTGGAGTTCCCAAACATGCGATTGTCTTTTTTTGTATATTAGCTTTCCATTTAATTTTCGACCATGCAGATCCCTTTGGCACAGCGATTACTGACTGTAGAAGCGTACCAGAAGATGGTAGAGGCCGGCATTCCTTCGTTAAGAGCTTGTCCAAAATTCCATTAATAAGGCGAGAATAGGCAAAAAAGTAAGATCCCTGATTTGCGAAAAAGGGATGTTACCTTTCAAACAGCTTTGTCAGTTCTTGGATACCCAATACGGCTACTTGGTCTGAAATTGGAAACCCCTCATCCACTGGGCAGATCAAATACCCTTTTTTTGTTTGCAGATCCTCCTGGGCGATGTAAAATCCTTTTGAAGGCTTCGGAGTTGTGGAGTACTTGACCTCTATGAGTAATTCCGGTTTACCGGCCCTGGCAATGACAATATCCACTTCCGTCCCCTGATGAGTCCGATAAAAGAACAGTTCTGCCCAATCTGGCAGGAGGGCGGCGATCTGTTCAACTACATAAGTTTCCCACGATGCCCCGACGATCGGATGTCCTGCAAGGTCAAGAGTGGACTGGATGCCCAGGAGTTGGTGTAGGATGCCGGTATCCCGGATGTAAATTTTGGGTGATTTTACCAGGCGTTTTTTCAAGTTGGCGGAGTAGGATGGTAACCTTCGGATCAGGTAGGCTGATTCAAAGAAATCGAGGTATCTCCTGACGGTTGTTCCGTTTATGCCCAATGATCTGGATAGAGTTTCCATGTTGAGCAGGTTGCCGCTCAGATGTGCGGTCATTTGCCATAGTCTGCCGGTCAGTGTGGGGTCTGCGCTCAATCCCAGCAGAGGAAGATCTCTTTCCAGATAGGTTTTAATGAAATTTTGCCGCCAAAGTCTGGCCATCTCGGAGTTAGGCGCAAGGAGTGACGATGGGAAACCGCCTCTGAACCAATGCGTTTGGAAGCTTGTCAGGTGGGAGACCTCCTCCCAGAAAAATGGTTTCAGTTCGTGGTAGGCAATTCTTCCAGCCAGCGATTCCGAGGTGTCTCGGATGAGGTCAGGCGAAGCGCTTCCGAGCAAAATAAACCTCCCGGGCTTGCGATCGCGGTCGATAATCCCTCTCAATATGGGGAAAAGGGAAGGCAATTTCTGCACCTCGTCCAGAATGACTGTATGATCGGCCAGCGGGTTCAAAAAAAGCGCAGGATTCTGAAGCTTAGCCAGGTCGTCTGGATTCTCGAGATCGAGATAAATGGATTGCCTTTCCAGTCTGGACCTGATGGCGTGTACCAGCGAAGTCTTGCCAACTTGGCGGGGGCCCACTACTGCTACTGCGGGGAAGTAAGATGCCAATTTCAGGATGTCTGATTCTGCAATTCGGGGGATATAGTTATCTGCAAACATGAAAAATCAGTTTTATAAACAGAGAATTCATGGTAATTTAGTTCAATTTACCTTTACTACCTCATTTCAGGTGAATTTTTAGCATAATTTTCTCCCGCTTACTTTTCCCCTGTTGATTTTTTTTCTCAAACACTTGCTGGATAATCAGGAATATCATACATTTGCATCCGCCTTTTGAAGCAAGGGCGAAAATTTCGGGCGCATAGCTCAGCTGGTTCAGAGCATCTGCCTTACAAGCAGAGGGTCCGCGGTTCGAATCCGTGTGCGCCCACGAAAAAAACTCCACAAGGTCAATAGCACTTATACTGCTATTGGCCTTTTTTATTTAGCCCGGGCGCATAGCTCAGCTGGTTCAGGGCATCCCGACTTGCAGTCGGGAGGGTCCGCGGTTCCCCCGATTTTTATCGGGGCGTGTGCGCCCACGAAAAAAACTCCACAAGGTCAATAGCACTTATACTGCTATTGGCCTTTTTTATTTAGCCCGGGCGCATAGCTCAGCTGGTTCAGGGCATCCCGACTTGCAGTCGGGAGGGTCCGCGGTTCCCCCGATTTTTATCGGGGCGTGTGCGCCCGGAAAAACTCCACAAGGTCAATAGCACTTATACGCATTGGCTTTTTTTTAGCCGGGCGCATAGCTCAGTGGTTAGGGCTCCTGATTGAGTCGGGAGGGTCGGTTCCCCGTTTTTTCAAAAATCAATAGCATTATTGCTATTGGCCTTTTTTATTTAGCCCGGGCGCATAGCTCAGCTGGTTCAGGGCATCCCGACTTGCAGTCGGGAGGGTCCGCGGTTCCCCCGATTTTTATCGGGGCGTGTGCGCCCACGAAAAAAACTCCACAAGGTCAATAGCATTAAAGTGCTATTGGCCTTTTTTCTTTATCGAAAATCTGATCCGCAGCGCATAGCTCAGCAGATTCAGCGCATCCGCGGTTCCCCCGATTTTTATCGGGGCGTGTGTGCCCACAAAGCAGTAGCCTCAAGTGGTTGGTTAACAGCTGAAAATATATCCTCCTGTGAACTCCTCGCCTGCAATGTCTTCGGGGGGCAGCTTGGCAATGGCTACCTGGTTGGCTGCTGTCCTTTACAAGATTAGCTAAAGCTGTTCAAACCTGTAAATGATGTAACCTTCCCCTTAAATGATATAACACTTTCCGAAATTAAAGGGCCTAATTTTAATCAGTGATAATTCTATCACTATTTAAGGTTAGAAAAATGAAATTAACAAAATTATTCCCAATAGGCGTAATGCTATTGGCTCTGTTCATGGTTGGGTGTACTAAAGAGGAGGCCCTTCTCTCTTCCCAGCTATCTTCAGTTGATCAGGCTGGAGGTATTGATTCAAAAGCAAATCCAAAAGGGGGTTTGAACGCGGTAAACCTTGGAGTCGCAGGCACTTTTGTTATCCTGTCACAATCCGGAATTACCGATGTCCCATCGTCTGCGGTTACCGGAGATGTCGGATCAAGCCCAATCACCGGTGCAGCCATTCTTTTAACTTGTGCAGAAGTTACAGGGACCATTTACACAGTCGATGCTGCCGGTCCTCTTCCTTGCAGGGTGACCAACGCCAGCAAGTTAACCACTGCCGTGAGTGACATGCAAACAGCATACACGGACGCCGCCGGACGTCCTAACCCGAAATACTTGAATTTGGGCGCTGGAAATATTGGAGGCCTAACGCTTAAGCCCGGCCTTTATAAATGGACAAGTGCAGTTTCAATCCCAACAGATGTGGTACTTAAGGGCAGCGCAAAAGATATCTGGATATTCCAGGTTGCCGGGACCCTTGACATGAGTTCTGCGGTGAAGATTACCCTTAGCGGAGGGGCCAAAGCTAAGAACATTTTCTGGCAGGTCTCCGGCGCGGTTACCCTGGGCACTACCAGCCATTTTGAAGGGGTCATTTTGGGAGCGACCGGCATTAATATGCAAACAGGCGCATCCATAAACGGACGCCTGCTGGCGCAAACCGCAGTGACACTTCAAATGAATACTGTTAATAAGCCATAAGTGCTTTGACAAAAAATTATAAATATTCGCGGCCGCAGGTCGCGAATGTTTATAATAACACTTATCAGCGCTGGAGGCGCTGATAAGTGTTATTAATTTTGTGGCACTACTTAAAACATTGCCTGTCTATTGTGATAGGTCTCCTCTTCTTTCCCCAAACACCTCCTTCAAAATGATCCCGGCCATATCGTGTTGTTTGCGCTCGGAAAAAGTGTGGTGCAACCATTCAGCACGGGCATTGATCTCCAATATCCAGGCATGCGCAAGGGGGTTTTGCTGAGGGTCTGTGGTAATGAAATCCAGGCCCATGTAGCCCGTATTCAAATAGCTGGATAAAGCGGTGGCCCATTCCCGGTAAAGGGGATGTATCTCATCGGTCACGTCCGTGGCCATTCCGCCCTGGGCCATATTGGAAACATATTTCAATGACACCTTTTGATCTTTTGGCGGGATATCGGAAAGGGAAATGCCTTGTTGAGCGAGGAGGGCCTTACTCGCACTGTCTATTTCCAGTGAATTATCGGGGTTTTGTGTTCGCATGATGGCCCGGCGCTGTTCGATCAGGGTTTCCAGGCTGTCGTGTCCATTGCCTACCACAAAGGCAGGCTCCCGGATACAGGCGGCCACGATCTTTCCGCGGATCACCTGAATGCGAAGGTCTTTTCCTTCCACTTGCTCCTCTAGCAAATACTGCGTATTCAAATAGTTGAATTCTTCAAAATATGCTTCGACCATTTCCAGACTCCGGATGTGCATCACGACCCCAAGCCCATTGGTGTTGTCCAGGGGTTTGCACACGTACTGCTTTCCTTCTTTAAAAAAGGCATTCAACGAGGGATCTGCAGGCGTCTTGAAAGTAACGCTTCTGGGATGGGGAATATGAAGGGCTTCGTAAGCGAGTTTGGTCAATTGCTTATTGTCGCAATAAAACTGACTGCGCACATTAATCCAGGAAGTCGGCACTCCATCTATAAGGAGTTCTGAAATGCCATTATGCTCCAGAATAGCCGCATTGGCCTGCATCAATTGGCCGATATCCGTTACCGAAATACCGTGTTTTTTTGCCCGGTTGATAACTAGTGAATGTTGGATCATCGCATGTGTCTTGAATAGCTGCCACTAACCCAGCGGGAGCATGTGAAAAAAATAGTCCGCTATAGGAATATCCAAAGTTTGAATGAAATCAAAGTAAATGCCGGGGGAACAGTTGATGTCGACTATTTTGTATCCTTCGGCTGTTTTAATAAAGTCGAGGCCAAAATAATTGCCTCCCAATAACTCCCCGATCTGTTGCGTCCACGCTACGATTTCTGCATTCGGTTCAACTCACTCAGGCAAAGATCATCGAGGAAAACCTGATAGTTTTTTAGTACGGCCTTTCTAAAATCCAGATTTTCGACGTACTCAACGTTGTTTTTATTCATAGATGTATTGTATAGGCCATCAGCGCTTTTGCTACAAGCTTCTTGCCAGCCGGAAACCGGCATGTTGATAAAAATGCCGGCGGAACCACAGGCGATAATATTTGGAAGCGCCTGTCCCGGTAGTAACCCAGGCGCCTCCGGCTAGCATACTATGTGCGTTATCGAAATAGGGCGCCGAAAAATCTTCATAAAGGTAGTGAGGCTCAAAGCCCGGCAAGGGGTAGAAATCATCCATCAGCCAATCCCATACATTGCCAAAGAGGTCGTTGAACCCCAGGGCTGTCTGCCCTTCCTTCATGAAGCCTACCGGGGTGGGAGAACCGTATTGCATGTTTAGATTGTAGGCATCCGAAAACACACAATCCTCCTCGCCCAGGGCTTTATGGCCGATGAGGTAAAATTCAGCTTCGGTTAGCAAGCGCCAGCCTTCGCCTTTCCAGCGGCAATAGGCCCATGCTTCATGTGCGTTGATTTCCACCGGCCAGTCGAGCGGGAGAGGCAATAGATCGAACATCGCCCGATACTGGAAAGAGTCGCCTTGCTTGAGCCAGAATTTGGGATGCCGGGACCCCACGCGCACTTTCCAGGCACTCCCCTCTTCGGTCCAGTATTGGAGATCGTTGTAAGCACCGGATTCTACAAAAGCGAGATACGTCTCATTGCTAACCAGGTTTTTCCCGGCTTGAAAGGGGTCGACGGTTTTTTTGAGATACCCAAACTCATTGTCCCAGCCAAAGATGTTACTGTCTGCCGGTTTCCCGATCTCAACCGTCCCGCCCGGCACGGCAATGAGTTGGTTGGCCGGTGGTGACCCAAACGTGGGTGCATATTTCCAGCTCTCGGGGCGGTTCACCTGCTCCACCGGCAACTGGCGGATCAACACCGAACTGGTTTCGAAGTGGATCCGATCGTGTTCGATGCCCATCAGGAGGGCCCAAAGTGGGTGGTCAGGATCGATAGGGCCGTCAAGTGGTGTAGTGTTGATCAAATGCACTACAGTATCGAAGACTTCCTTGCGATACGAATCTACGGCGGCCACATCCGGCCATTGGAGTTGCTTTTGCAGGTTGTCGGGCAAATCAGGGTCGACGCCTTTGGCAAATAACACTTCGTACCGTTCGTTAATACCTTTCTCCAAAAGCCCTGCCATTACCAGCTTGTTGATATAAAAAGCGGCAGTATGCCCCCAATAGAAAATGAGGGGATGGCGCAGGCGGTCCGGAGCCATGTAAAAGGTTTCATCAGAAGAGAGGCTACTGAAAAGCCACTCGTATAACTTCCAGGAATTTTGGAAATAGTCCAGCAGGTCTGCCCGATCGCACTGATCTGTTTTTACAGGCACTATACTGCTGTTTCCTTTGAGGATGCTCGTATCTGCCATCATTGATCTTTTTGGAAAATCGAAGGTCTTAAGGTATGACTTTCTGTGTATAGAAAAAAGCCTTCTTGTTTTCTACTTGCGCACTACCTGATCCGTAAGATACGGTTAGTGACGACCAGCCCTTCAAAGAATTTCCACGACAAATTTGGCTAAAAAGGATTAAAAACGCTACTTTACAAAACCTTGCTGGGTTTGGAGCTAAAGTGCAAGAATAAAATACGGAAGTCTGAAGCACTCCTCTTGCATTCGCGTTAATCTAAGAATAACACTAAAATGGCTGAAGAAAGAACAAAAGGTTTTGCCACCAGAGCCGACATGATAGATGATTTAACCGGGCCATCTGGCACGAATCACCTATTGGCCATTGCCATTGATAATTACGAACATTGCCAGGTACTCAATAACTGCGTCAATGATGCGACTGGATTGATCGAGGTGTTGAAAGAGCGGTACAATTTTTCGGAGGAAAATATTCAAACCCTGTTTAACGAGGAAGCCACCCGGCCGAAGATCCACGAATATCTCAAGGGGCTCAAGGACCGGGTCAAGCCCGAGGATAGCGTGGTCATCTATTTTTCCGGTCACGGCGAGACCGAAGATAATGTAGGTTATTGGATTCCAGTGGAAGCCCATCCTTCGGCCGAGTGGGAATTTGTCTCCACTAATGATATAAAATCCCGATTAGACTCCATCAATAGTTTTCACACGTTCGTCATCGTCGACGCCTGTTTTTCCGGTGCGTTATTTACTTCCTATCGATCCGTCAAAGCGGGCAACGAAAACAAGCGCTCCCGCCTCGGTCTTGCCGCTAGCCATACCCGTGAACGCGCCTTCGATGGTGCTGCAGGTGAGAACAGCCCCTTTTCGACACACCTGCTGAAAATGTTGTGGGAAAACACCGGACTCCTGAGCGCACATAAACTCGCCGCCGAGTTGATCGATGAAGTGTATGCAGTGACGAAAGGGAAACAAACGCCGGTTTTCAAGCCACTGGATGTAAAAGGAGATGACGCAGGCCAGTACGTATTCCGGCTGAAGGCGGATGAGGGCGCGGATTGGGAGGCCTGCCAAAGGGTAGGAACGCTTGTCAATTTCGAGGCTTTTCTTGCGAAGTATCCGGAGGGACAATACGCGGGCGAAGCAAAGGAGAAAATAGCCCTGCTGCGGGATCAGGAAGCGTGGGAGGCCGCCAAAAGCCAGCAATCGATCAGTGCGTATCTCCAATATCGGAAAGACAATCCGGAGGGAAAGTACCGGGATGAGGCACTGGAGACTATTCAGCAGATTGAAGAGGATCAGTCCTGGCAACATGCTCAACGGAAAAAATCTATTTTCGAATACGAAAATTACCTGGAAAAATATCCTGCGGGGCGATATGCACAAGAAGCCCAGGCTTCCCTGCAGGCAATACTTGGGGGACAAGCCCCTGCGAAGCAACCAACCGTCCAACAACCCCCAAAGACAACTCAGGTAAAAGAGGAAAAGCCCCTCCAGAAGCCGAAGGAGGAAAAATCTGAACCCCAGAAGGCCCGTCCGGCTGAGGTAAAAGCAGATAAACCCGCTTCAGTTCCGGTTGGCGTCTCTACGACCCGGCAGGAACGGCCGGCCCAGCCCTCCGCTGTTCCTGCTACGCCCATGAACCGGAAGTATTTGATGATCGGAGGTGGGCTTTTAGTGGTTGTCGTGCTGGTAGTCTGGGGTGCACTTTCCGGCGGCGGCAAATCCGCTGATCCGGCGACCATGGAAAATAACAACATCGGCGCCGTTGATTTAAGTCAGCCAGATGGTCCGACAACCGCAAGCGCTAACCAGCTGCAGAATAATACACCTCTGGAACAACCCGATAAGGATCCGGTGAAAAAACCTCGGAGCCAATCGCAGCCGAGAAAAAGCCTGCTCCTGCCTCCACAAGTACCAAAAGTGTCACGTTCGACGGCAAGACCTACCCTGTCTTCCGCTCCAAGGAGGGACTAACCTGGATGGCACAGAATATAGATTATCAGACAGCTGGTTCGTGGTGCTACAGCGGAAGTACGTCCAATTGTCAAAAATATGGCCGGCTGTACACCTGGTCGGGAGCTAAAAAGGCCTGTGCGGCGATGGGCGGCGGTTGGCGTCTTCCGACAGGCAAGGAATTGAAAAGCCTGGCCATGCAGTTTGGCGGGGCAGATGAGGATGCGAGCGATGGCGGCGCTGCGGCGTTTAAAGCTATGACTTCGGGTGGATTCTCTGCGCAACTGGGCGGCTGGCGAAATGCAGAGGGGAGCTTCAGGCATCTGGGCACCAGCGGGTACTACTGGAGCAGCACAGAAAATGCCCTCGGTCTCATACAGTTATTCAACTTCTCCGACGGTGAGCTGAGCCTCATCCATAACGATCCGAGCCTTGGATTTTCTTGCCGATGTGTAAAGTAAAACAGGATACATCAGCACCGGGAGGCGCTGATGTATCCTCTCCCATTAATATCGTGCAAGAAGCTCTTCCGGGAAAAAGAGATAGATAGCGGCATTTCTTTCTTCCTTGCCTTCGAATTCCTTGACGATGCCCTCCAGCACGATTGGATCGAGTTTGGTGGTATAGGCTCCGATTATCTCTTTGAGGTAGCGCGCCCGGAGGTTGGGCAGATCCTCATTGAGGAAACCGTTTGCTGGAATTTTTAATCTCAGTGGTTCCCTGTGGAAATGCTCCCGATCCTCATCCAGCGGAAGAAGCGTTATTTCCTCATACAGGTAGTCAGGCTCGAGCTTCCCCCGGAAGGTATTTTGGCCCGTAATATCGGCACTACCCTGGATGAACACTTTCACCTGCCCCTCGTCGCTTTTCTTGAGATAAAGGAGCGCCTCATTGACAAAGGAGCCGAGGGTAGCTCCGTAATTGTTGCGGAAAACCATTTTGTCGAGCGAATACTTCCCCGGGTTGAACAGTACTTTGGCGTTCTTTTCTGCATCCTTGAGGCTAATTTCAAAATACTTCCCTTTGTAGCCATGCACCAGCTCATTGTCGGGATGTACAGAAGCCTCCCAATAGGGTCTTTCCACTTGAGTGGCTTCCTTCCATTCTTCCATTGGAACGGCCTGCAGGGACAGATCCTGGCCAACGATATCTTTAAACTCTTCTTTAAGCGTTTCTTCTTCCTGCTTCAATTGCTTGGTAAGCTGGGTGTTTTCCTGGACTTCCTGGTCGACGGCCTCTGTTTCCTGTGCCAGTTTTTCTTCATAACCCGCTATCTCGTTCATTTCCACACCCAGGTCTTTCAGCTTCTGCTCAATTTCGGCTTGTTCTTTTTGTAAGGTTTCGATCAGTTCCTCTTCCTTGCATTTTGTTTTTCCTTCGAAAGCGCTGTACCGCTCCAGGAAATCGTTCACCAGGGCGTCAGTTTGGTTCACATCTTCAATCCCTTGCTCCAGTTTACGCTGCAGGCCGGACCTTTCGGCGCCCATCGCCTTGAGTTCTTTCCGCAGTTCGTCGAGCTGAGTGAGCATGGAGGCATAGAGTGTGCTGGTCTTTTCCAGGTTCTGGTCGAAATCACCGACCTGTTGTTGCAGCCTGTTTTGTTTGTCGGTTAGAATTTCGGCGCTGGAACTGATGATGCTGGCTTTTTCGAGGAGCTGTTCGATCTTCCCCATCGATCTGTCTGTGACCGGGATGTCGTCGTATCCCAGCTTCAATTTGTTCAGGAATAATTTCAGGTCGGTTAGTTTATCTCCAACCCGGGCGGGTATTTTGGAGAGTTCGGCTGCTTCTTTCTCCTGTTTTTTCTGAGCTTCTTCAATGTCTTTAACCTTTTCCCTGCGGCTTTTCAGTGCTTCTTCACAGATCAAGATCCTTTCACCAAGCGCGTCTTCCGATTTCAGGCTGGCCAGTTTTTCCTTTAAGCCTTCTACCTGAGCTTCTTCCTTTTTGATATCTTCCGCTTCCCATTCGAGTTTTTTGATCTCATCTTCCAGTTCGGCCTGATCTCGGGTCAGCTGCCCGATCTCTTTTTCCAATTGCCCGAGTTGTCCGGCTGTTTCTTTTTCGGATGCGATCAGCTCGTCCAGTTTTTTTGACAATGCTTCCTTCTCCTTGCTTTCCGACTCGATCTTTTTCGAAAGGTCTTCTACCTCTTTTTCAATGTCCGTTACTTGTTGGGTCAATTCATCCAGTATCTTTTTAGGCTTGTCTTCCAGCTTGGCCGTCAGGTCTGCTTTTCTGGCTTCCAGGTTATCCAGATCGCTTTGCATCTTTTCGACGGCAACCATCCGCTGATCCGCTTCGCTTCCAAAGGCGGCAAAGTCTGTGGTGATCTGGTCATACCGGGTTTTGAGTGCCTTGGCCTCCGTATAGAGTGCTTCTGTTTTCCCGTTGAGATTTTTTTCGGTTTCAAACAGCTTGTTGATCTTTGGAGACAGGTCGCGTTTAGGGTTTTTTGGTTTAAAAGCTTGCAGATTCCGCAGGGTTTCCCTGTTTGTTTCCAGTTTGCCCTGCAGTCCCGGCGCTCGCGGCAATAGCGCTGCAAACCGGGGTTCGAGGTCTTTCAAGGATTTATCGAGCTGGTCCTGACTGGGGCGGGCGGCCTTTAGTCCTTCCGTTAAGCCGGAAATCTGATCCTGCTTCTCCTGCCCGATGGGAAGCTGGTTCACTTTGTCTTTCAGGTAGTTGACTTTTTTCCCTTTGCTGAGTGTAGAGAAATCAATCTCATTCACTTCATCGGCGTCTGGCCCAGCCTCTGAAAAATTTTTCAGCGGTTTGATCATATTGCCCTCTTCATCGAAATACCCCAGCACCTGACCCAATTTCATGAAAACGTCAGGCAGGTCTTCCAGAGAAGGCCCCTTTTCCTTTTCCACCTTTTTGATTTCCTGAGGACAATGCCTGTCCATCCGGTTTTTTAAATTCAAGGCACGCCGGCTACTCTCAAATCCATTCTCTTTAAAGGCCTGAATATCCGGTTCATTTTGATCGATGAAGGATGCAAAATCGGGGTTGCGTTCGTATTCAAAGGCGAAATGGCTCTCCATCTGGTTTAGTCGCACGCAGTTTCGTCCGCCCAGGGCATTGGCGTTATACCGGCTTTCCCAGGTGGGGTCATGCTGGGCAAATGTGGTTTTAATTTCCTTCACTTGCAGATAAGCCGTTTTGAATTGCTCCGTCCTTTTAGGGGTAATCTGCCCTTGAAGTGATTCGTCTAGCTGGACGGAAAAGATGTCGGCGGGACAGTCGCCCTCTTCGCAGACCGGATTGGACTGGGCGTGCAACCCGGAGGCTGCCAGGGCGAAAAATAGAATGGCGGTCAAAAAGTTTTTTACGGAATGGAGTAGATTCAAGGGCATAATATCAAATTTTATTTGGGGTAAAGGGGGGTGAATTTTGTAAAAATAGTGGAGTCATCCTGTTTTTCCTAATTTTGGGTTAAATCATCGAGAGTTGTTTGTAAACTAATTTTATCGCAGTACTTGGTTTGACCTGTTTTATTTAGGAAGAGAGATGGCAGGTCCCTCGCCCAGTCTCGGTTTTTCCTGCATAGTGATTTTTCTCATCGCTTAAATGCCGAAGGTTTCTCTAACTTATTGCTGGATTTCAATGTATTCCAATGGAAACCTCCGGCTCTTCAAATTGGGCACAACGCATCACCCGCCTCCTCCACCTCCCCGGCGACGACGAGGAGACGATCATTTACAAAAAAGTATGGTGCGAGCTGGCATCCTCCGCTTTTGTCCTGGGCGCCGCCCTGCTGATCGTCAGTATGGTCCACCGGTTTTTTGCCCTGAGCATCCTGGCCGGCGTGTTCACCCTTTTTTTTCTGATCGCCGGCATCCTCTCCTTCCGGATAAAAAAGCATATTCACCGCTTCTTCTATGTCTCCGAAGTGTTTAAAATACTATTTTCCTTCTGCAGCGTGGTGGTCACCGGAGGAATCCTCCAGTCGGGCGGGCTGGTACTGGTCGGCATGGCGGGTATTTTCTTCGCCTTGGTCTTCCCCAAGCCGGAAAGGGTATGGTTTCTGCTGGTCCTGTATCTGGGTACGGTAACAGCGGAAGCGCTGCTCCAGCCTTATCTCGTGCCGCTCGTTCAATTTTCACCCTCCTTAAATTTGGTTTTGTTTGTCTTGACACTCTCCGCCATTGTGTTGACCTTGTTTTCCTTCCTCCGCACCTTTTTTAAAGAAAGGGCGCGCTTCCGGCAACTGGAGACCGAAAAACTCCATGCCCTCGATGCCGCAAAAAGCCATTTCTTCACCAACATCTCCCATGAATTTCGCACACCGCTCACGGTGATCATGGGGATAGCCGACGAACTCCGGGAAGAGCCCGGACGTATGATCAAGCGCAACAGCAGAAAACTCCTGCGCCTGGTCGACCAGTTGCTCGACCTGTCCAAACTGGAGGCGGGCTCCCTGCCTGCGCATTTCGTGCAGGCCGATGTCGTGGCAGAAATGAAATACCTGCTGGAGTCCTACCACAGCCTGGCCGAAGGCAAGCACATCAACCTGCAATTTTCAAGTAGCAGTGCCGAACTTTGGATGGACATCGATCCCGAAAAAATGGAAAACATCGCAGGCAACCTGATCGACAACGCCATCAAATACACTCCGGATGGCGGGTTGGTCCATTTACACCTGGAAACGCTTCCCGACAACCGCCTGCTCATACGGGTGGAAGATACGGGCATCGGCATTCCTTTCCAGCACCAGGAGCACATATTCAACCGCTTTTACCGGATTGGCGAATGGCCCGTAGAAGGCGCCGGTATCGGCCTGGCCATCGTGCGGGAATACGTCAAGCTGCTCGACGGGCAGATCGAGGTGGAAAGCCGGGAGGGAGCGGGTACGACATTTTCCCTTTCTTTCCCCATTCGTCAAAACGCCCCCCGGAAAGCCACTGCACCCCCTCCGGAAGAGCCGGAGATGGAGGGCTTCGCCTTCCAGGAAGGATCGGCCGAAGGCCAGGCACAGTTGCTGATCGTCGAAGACAACCCCGATGTGGTGCACTACCTGGAAAACTTCCTCCGCGGCCATTACCAGCTGAGTGTGGCCCACGACGGGGAGGAGGGCATCAACCTGGCCCTGGAGCAGGTGCCCGACATCATCCTCAGCGATATCATGATGCCGAAAAAAGACGGGGTCGAGCTCTGCCGGACCCTGAAGAACGACATCCGCACCAATCATATTCCCATCATCCTGCTGACGGCCAAAGCCGATATGGTCTCCCGGATCACAGGGCTGGAAGCCGGCGCCGACGCTTACCTCGCCAAACCCTTCAATCGGCAGGAGTTGGAAGTGGAACTCGCCAAACTGCTCCGCCTCCGCGAACTGCTCCGGGAGAAATACCGCCAGCCGGCCCAGCCTGAAACCAACGGCAAGCCCCTCGGGTTGAACGAGCGCTTTTTACGCGAGGTCCAGCAGTGCCTGGAACGACATTACCAGGAGGAGGCGTTCGGCATCAAAGCCCTGCACACCCTGCTTGATATGAGCGCTACCCAGCTGCACCGGAAGCTCACCGCCCTGACCGGTATGCCGGCCTCCCACTACATCCGGCTTTTCCGCCTGGAAAAAGCCCGCGAACTGCTCCGCAGCACCCGGATGACGGTGGCGGAGGTGGCTTATGCGGTGGGGTTCAGCGATCCGCTCTATTTCTCCCGCGTTTTTTCCCGCCAATTTGGCCTGAGTCCTTCGGAGGCCAGGGAATAAGTAAAATTTGTCCATACATTGGGAGAATAGTCCTTTATGGCGTCTGTTTCACGGGGATATTTTTGGGAATAAAAACAACCATGAAACAGACATCGACCATCCGTATCCTGGCCGCTATCGCCTTGCTGGCGATGAGCAGCCTTACGGTCAATGCCCAACAATGGGGCGTTATCGATTTACTTCCCACCCCCAGGGGATTTACTACAGCCCAGGAAATCAATGGGAAAATTTATGTAATTGGCGGCGCGTTGACCCAATCGCAAAGCACCTCCATCGTGGAGGTTTTCGATCCTTTCGCAACGGACGGCAGCCGATGGGACACCGTTGCAAGTTTTCCGGTACCGATATGCGCTGCAGCTTCTGTCGTTGTTAGTGACAAGATTTACGTATTTGGGGGTAAACCAACACACAACTCCCCTCTTTGGTACGATTCCGTCTATGAATTCGATCCCGCCAGCGGGCCCGAAGGTGCCTGGACCTTAGTAGACACCATGCCCCTCGGCCCCCGGGCTTTCCTGACTGCATGTGCAGTCGATACGCTGGTTTACGTTATCGGGGGCAGAACGCCGAGCCTGTTTTCAATTAGAAGGGTTGAAAGGTATAACACCACGACAGGGGATTGGGAAACTTTGCCGGATCTTATCACCGACCGCTCAAACCTGATAACTGGGCAGTTGCACGGCGCCGTTTATGCAATCGGCGGAGTAAATGCAAACCCCATATGCTGCGATACAGAGGAATTTGATGGAACACAATGGACGGTAGCTACTACCGATGACGGAACTCCCGTTGTTATTAATAGCTGGTGGGGTGGAGGCGTGACCTTCGGGGGCAATCTTTACGTCGTTGGTGGAATCCTCACCGGGACTGGTTCTCCGCTATATGAGACGCGAAAATTTAATCCACACAACGGCGTTTCCTCCTTTGCATCCGAGCCCGGTGTAAAGGCAGCCTTCGGCATCGCCATCATGCCTGATCCCGAAACCCAAGACACCCAATGCATCTATGCTATCGGGGGCATCCTGGAACCCTTCTTTTATCCAAGCCTGCCCGGTCCTGCCGTTGACAATACAGTCTGGGAATTGTGCGATACCCTTTCCGGGGTAAAAGACCTGGCTGTTTCCAACGTACTGCTCTCCCAAAACATACCCAACCCCTTCACCGCTCAAACCACGATCACCTTCGAATTGAAAAATGCTGCCGATGTCTCCCTCCAGGTCTTTGACCTGAGTGGCCGGGTGGTGGCTACCCTGTTCGACGGCCGCCGGGCCGCCGGGGAGTATTCCGTCGCCTGGGATGCGGCGGGGATGCAGGCAGGGGTTTATTGCTACCGGCTGCAAACGAATGGTGGAGTATGGACGAGGAAGTGTATTCTCCAAAACCATTAAAAATATAAAGCTATGAAAACGCACTTTTTCTTCTTGTTCGCCGTCCTGCTCGTTGCAGGGTGTACCTCAGACATGCTGGCTCCTGCCGACGATTCAGCCGGCCTCGAATTCCGCAAAAAGGAATACGTGACCAAGCCCATGACCATGTGGCTCGAAGCTGCCCGTGACCCGGCGCAGGACTTCATTTTCTGCCTCCCCGGAATTTTTCCTGCCGGCGGCTGGATGCAGGGGCATGCCACCCACATGGGGCAGTTCATTGCAGAGGAAAGCCCATGGGCGCACGGTAGTTGCGAAATGGTATTGGACGCCAACGGCAATTTTGTCAAGTTCGTCATCAGTGGCAGCCATGGTCATTGGACCGCTGCCAACGGCGATGTCCTGAACTGGGAAGGCACGTATGAAGTCTTTCCCGACTTGACCTTTTCCGCCGACATGGACTTCGCCGGCGGCACGGGCAAGTTTGATGGCGCCACCGGCAACGTCTTTGGCTTCGGACATAACGATCTTGAGACGGGGTTGGCGATAGGAACCGCAGAAGGGTATATTACGATCCTGAAGTAAAAGTAAGTGGATGGATCTGCGATGATGCCTCAGATCCATCCACTTATTTTTTAAGGGCCTTTTTTCGGCAACACCTCCCAATGCAGGTTCGATCCTTCATTGGGATTGAAATTGGGATTGTCGGTAAGAATATACTCGCCATTGTTGTTCACCCAGGCGTGGTTGTATCCGCTGGGCAGTTCCACTTCCTTGCCTTCGAAAGGATCGTAATAGCGGTCGATATTGAGCATGTAGTCGCCAAAGGCCTGAGAAGTTTTGTCATAAACCCGTCCCCTTTCTTCAAATTGCTGGAGGTTTTCCTGGCGCATCTGGTCGCTCATCTGGCTCAGCATCCGGCTCATCTCGCCGATGCTGTGGATGTGTTCGATCTGCTTCTGGGCCAGGTATTCGATCATGTTGCTGTATTTGGCATACCACTTCGGATTGACCTTGAAGGAAGAGGAGATGGTCTGGAAGGTCTTGGTGTAGCTTTCCAGTTTCCCGACTTCCCCCTGGAAGGAAAAGAGGTAGTCGACATACCAGAGGTAGTTGTAGATATAGCCGTACATCGTCTGCACCGGGATGGGGATCACTTCCACCACGCCGTACAGTTCTTCTTCTACCATCGCGCTCCCATCGTAAAATTTGAACCGCACCTTTGCGCCGTCGGCAGCCCCTTGGGCGCCGGCGCCCACTAGTTTGGCCAATTCGGGCACAGGCTCGGCTTTCAGGATCTCCACCCGGCCGCGGGCCTGTGGCAACACGATGTATTGCAAGGCATCCAGCGCGCTCATCGGCTGTTTGATCTCCATGCCGAAATACTTCGAGCCGGGAGGGAAAAGAGCAGAGGTCGTGGGATCTTGCGCCCAGTAAAAGCAATGGTTCGGATAGCTCACAAAGGCGGCCTTCCCTTTGGGGTCATACACGCGGAACGCAGCTCGTGCCGGCATCATCGGAAGGTCGAGCAGCCAGGTGATGCCGCCTTCAAATTGCCAGTCGGAAGGCATCAGGAAGCTAAAGGCCTCAAGGCCCGTTCCCATTTGATCGGTGTAGGTAAATTTTTTGAATTTCAGCTGGTCGCCCATCGGTGGGGCGACGCTACCGTAAGATGTTCCCGTCTGTTCACCTCCGGCGCTATTGGCGCAGCAGTAAAGCAGCATGGCGGGAAACAAGAGCCCGTAAACCAAAAAACGCTTTACCATTTTTTTTGGAGATAAATACGGGGATTTCAGGCTGATCTGCAATGATTTAGATCAATCACCCAAGCTTCTTTTTCACCGGGTATTCAACCGCCAGTCATACTCCAAATACGAGATACTCCCTTTTACCCCCAGTTTTACTTTCGCAAACCGGTTAATAAAATCCTGAACGGACCCGGCTTCCTCCCGGAAATCGCCTCCATACCAGTTAAAGATCTGCGACAACTCCGCTTTATCGACACTCACCCGGTTTCGGATCGGGTCGTTCACAAACCGGCGCATGGCATCATCGAGCTGGCTGTCGAGCCGCGAGGCGACATAAGCTTCCTCACGCAATGCCGGGCAGGACCACGATGCGCAGTTGAGTGCGGCGTGGATCCGGGGGTCTTTAAATTGCTTTCGCAGAATCCCGTGTTCGATATTATTCAGGTCGTATTGGTTGCCCATCAGGTTGATGAACGTAATGTCCCAGACAGTATTGACAAATGGAATCCCATTCTTGATATCTTTGATGCTGCTCACCGGATAGTTGTCGACGATAAGCTTGACCGTGAACGCATTATACGCATTGATCCAGAATGCCATTTGCTCGTCCCGTGGCCAATTGCCGCCGGGATGGGTGGAGGATAGCAGGCCCAGGTATTTGTTTAATAGGGCACTATCCTGAACGAATCCCTTGTAGTTGACAAGTCCGTCGGCGCCGACATGTTTTTGGAGCAGCCCATCCCAGATAGCATGACTGACCGGCGGTCCCTGGGCAGGGACCTGTGCGCAGGAAAGGGTCGAAACGAATAAGGCTGCCAGAAAAAAGGATTTGAACATGTGAGTGACTTTTTGGAAAATTAAGCAAGGCAATAGGGCTGAATTGTCTGCCTGAGTTCCAATATTTTAATATCTATGCACAAGAAATTTTAACACTTGGAAACGCCGTTTAGAAAATATTATTGAAATGCGAACGATGCTACTTTGGTTTTTATTGGTTCTGAGTAATGCAATCACCGCACAGGAAGATCTCGTGGTCTTCCTCATCAACACTCAACACGAGCCCCTGGTTAATATCACCGTATATTTAAAAAACGATGCTCGAGGATTTGAACAGCGCCTTGAAACGAATCAACAGGGCAAAGTGGTATTTCGTTCCCTGCCAGTTGTCGATGGGTACCAGGTTCTCGTGCCTGCGACTTTGGGCTATGAAGAGGCAGTGTCCGGCGAAATAAATCTACGCTCCAATCAGGACCGAACGGTACAATTGGTATTGCTGGAAGGGATGAGTGTGCGTCTCGAAGAGGTAGTGGTGAAAGCGGCCTCAACCAGCAAGATCAATCGTACAGATGCGGAGGTCTCTTTCGAATTGCCCCAAAAAGAAATGGAAGCCATCCCGGTAGAAGGGAGAGATATCACCCGGATACTCTTTCGCCTGCCCAACGTATCTCAAGCGACGGGCTTTTACCCGGAAGCGCCCAATGTGAGCATCAATGGGGCAAATTCGCTCTTCACCAGCTACCTGATCGACGGGCTCGACAATAACGAACGCTTCCTTGGTGGGCAGAAATTTGCCATCCCCATGGGCTTTACCAAGGATGTGACCGTGCTGACGAACAATTATTCAGCGGAATACGGACTTACCTCTAACGGCGTGGTCAATATCACGACCCGCTCGGGCAGCAACGAATTTTCGGGCGAAGCTTTTGTGATCACCCGGCCCGGACCGGTCATCGATGGGAAGTCCGATTATTTTCAGCGCGATCTCTCGGGCAATATCGTAAAGGAGGGTTTTCAGCGCTACCAGGCAGGGGTGGGCTTCGGCGGCGCCATCGTGAAAGACAAGACCTTCTATTACCTGAATGCAGAACATACTACCGACCTCAAAGATAACTTGCTCAACTCCCCCGCCCTGGGCGTCAACGAAACGGTCAGGGGCAAGAATCAATTCACCTACCTTTCAGGTAAACTGGACCAAAACTGGAACCAAAAATTCCGGTCTTCCCTCCGCGCCAACATCGGCATCGTAGCGATCGAACGGCAGGGAGGCGGGCTGGAAGGAGGGGTGCAATTTCCTTCGGCTGCCAACTTTCAAGACAGAAACTCTATTCTCCTGGCTTCCCGGAATACCTATGTGAGCGGCAATTTTAGTTCGGAAACCAACCTCGAGTATGCCCGTTTTCGCTGGAACTACGGAAGAGCGGCCAACGAAGGCAGTCCACAGGTCACCGTACTCAACCCACAGGAACAGACTATTGCCGTACTCGGTCATCCGGGATACATTTTCGACGCCACGGAAAATACCTTCCAGTTTCTTCAAAAATTCAAATACTACGGAAACCGGCATACGCTGAAAGGCGGTTTGGGCCTCATTTCAGCCGGCCATGGCCTTTTTGGGGGCGGCAATGTAAATGGCAACTATACCGTAAAACTCTCCCAGGACCAATTGGATCTGGTCAAGGAAAAGGGCCACGGCGCCAGCCTGGGCATCGAGGATATCCCGAGTGAAGTGGAGGTGCTGAATTACAACGTAGAACTTCGCCCCGCTTCCTTCGGTGCGCGGCAAAACGTGTATTCCCTTTTCCTGGAGGACCGCTTCGCCGCCACCAAGCGCCTGAACCTGACCCTCGGCTTGAGATTTGACTACGACAACCTCTCCAAAGGCGGGAGCGACAAGGGCGATTTCAACAATATCGCCCCGCGCTTCAATATTAACTACGAACTTGGACAGCGGAGCTCCCTGCGTGCCGGCTATGGGATTTTCTACGACAAGATCCTCTACTCCGTGTACAGCGATGCCCTTCAGCAAAACACCACTTCACAGGATTACAAAAAGCAATTGAAACAACTAGTGGAGTTAGGCATTTTGCCCTCCGGCACGGACATTGACCAAATCACCTTCGACGGCAATCTCACAGGCAGCGCTACGAATATACCCTACCTGAACGGGCCTTCGTTCCAAACGCTGCAAGGGCAACGGGAATCCGTATTCAGCAATGAACGCCGCATCCTCAACCCCAATGGCTATCAAAACCCCTACACGCATCAAATGGCGCTGGGTTATCAGTGGCAAATCAACAAGAAATCGCTCTTTTTTGTCGACATCGTGCACAACCGGTCGCACAACCTTTTCCGCCTGCGCAATCTCAATGCCGCTTCTCCATATCCGGTCCTTGATCCCAACAACGTGCTCGTGCGCACACCCGCCGAAGCAGACGCCTCCCGGCCCATTCCCATCCTGAACGGCAGTAGTGCGATTATCGAAGGCGATACGTTGTATGGCGTGGCCCGCAATGTGGTAATGTCCGAAACCGCTGGCCAGTCGCACTACTATGCGGCTACCTTCAATCTCCAGAAAGACCGGGCCAGGACTAACTTTGCCTGGCGGATCAACTACACCTTGTCTTATCTGGAAAACAATACGGAAGACATCAACTTCCGGGCCATGGATGCCAACAACTTCGAGTCGGAGTGGGGCCCCTCCATCAACGACCGCAGACATATTCTTAGCGGCATTTTCAGCTATTATCCGGTCGGTGGCTTGGGCATTACCCTGGCAGGCCTGGTACAGAGCGGACAGCCCGTCAACCGGATCCCAGACGCTACAATATATGGCACCACCGACCTCAACGGCGACGGAGCTTCCTTCGGAGACGCCTACGTGGGCAACAGCGACCGCTACCCCGGTGAAACCCGCAACAGCGACCGCCTTCCCTGGTCAAAAGTGTTTGATCTCAGCCTATTTTATGAATTTGAATTGGGAACCAATGCCCTCGAAATCCGGGCAGATGTGTTCAATATCCTGAACACGCAAAACCTCAGCGGTTTCAGCAACAACGCCACCCAGAGCAACCAGATCCAGGTAGGCCCGAAGGAAGCTGGTATTGTACAGAAAAATGCAGGAGCGCCGCGGCAGTTTCAGTTTGGTTTGCGGTATTTATTTTAAAAAGACAATATGCGTTCAGCGCTCATCCTTTTTGTCAAAAATCCCCAATTGGGGAAGGTCAAAACCCGGCTGGCCGCTACGATGGGCGAGGAGAACGCATTGCGAATCTACGAGGCCCTGTTGGCGCATACCCGGGAGGTAGCGCTGCAAGTGGCAGTAGGCAGATACCTCTATTACAGCGAGTTCATCGATAAGGATGATGATTGGAGAATGGCCTATTTCCAAAAAAGAAAACAAGAAGGGGAAGATCTGGGCGCTCGAATGGCCCACGCCTTTTCAGAAGTGTTGAGGGATCATGAGCGAGCCATCCTGATCGGTAGCGACATACCTCAAATCAGCGCTTCCATTCTAGAGGAGGCCTTGGAAGGATTGTCCACACATGATTTCGTCATAGGCCCTGCCCTGGATGGGGGGTATTACCTGATCGGCATGCATGCTTATGAGCCCGCCGTTTTTGAGGGAATAGCCTGGAGTACTTCAAGCGTATTCACCCAAACCATTCAACTAATCCGGCAATTGGGCAAATCCTTCCACACCTTGCCATTGCTGGCAGATGTGGATGTGGAAAAAGATTGGGAACGGTATGGGTGGGAAATTTAAAAGTTACCTCCGAAGCACTTTCTTCACTTCCAACCCGATGTCTGTACGTACTTCCAAAAAATACACCCCGGCAGGATGGTTTGTCAGGTCAACCTGCGCCTCGTTTTTTATGGCCTGTACCTGCACCTGCTGCCCTGTGGCATCCCGTACCGTAAGAATTCCTTCTCCCCCTTTTACCACAAATATACCTGCACTGGGATTTGGGAAAACCACCCAGGTTTGTGCAGAAAGATCTTCCTCCACATTAACCGTACAAGCCGTTTCCACTTCCATGGATGAATTGCAACCGGTGGCGTTGGACTGGATATCCACTACCCCATTCGGAGTAGACAAATAATCGCATATGGCCTCCACCGCGCATTCCGGGAGCGCAGAATTTTGGCCGATCGTCAGGTCTCCACCAATGCTGATGGCGTGGTTCAGTGCGGAAATATCGTTCAGCAGGAGATTGCGCAGGACGGAAAAATTGCCCCCTATCGAAGTTACGTTGTCCAGTCCGTTGAGATTGAGCAAGTTGGCATTACCATGGGGGATTTCCGGGGTATATATTCCGATGGAGAGGGTCCCTCCGATGGAGGTCAACCCCTCCAGTCCGGTCATGCTGCTCAGCATGGTGTTGTCGCCAAGCATCAGATCGCCGCCCACAGTGACCAGGTTGTCCAGTCCGCTCAGATCGGAGAGGAGGATATTTTTCTGAATATACAAACAACATCCCACGAAAGTGAGGCCTTCGAGTCCGGACAGGCTGGTGAGCGCGTAATTCCCCACCGGGCATAAGCAGGTATCGGGGTTGGAACCGATCGCGAGATGGTGTTGAACGGTGGTGAGTCCCTCAAGTCCGTGCAGGTTAACCAAGCCGTTGTTACCCCAAAGCATTAGGCTTCCCTCGACAGCGGTGAGGTTATCCATTCCCGCCAGGCTCTCCAGGAGGGCGTTGTCATGTATTTTAAAATTACCTTTTATACTGGTTATTCCTGCCAGGCCGTTCAGGTTGGTGATGTCGGCGCCCACTATCTCTACATTCCCTTCGATCTCCGTACATCCCGAATACATGGATGGAAAATCGTCGATTTCCTGTTGAGTGGTAAAGGTGATGCCATCAGGCAAACAGGGTTGTGCAGCAAGAGAAAGAGATAAAAACAGTGGACCAAAGAGGTAAAAAAGGTTTTTCATATTCACTGGTTTTGGAAAAGTCAATTATAAACCCATGCGAAAGTTAGCGTTTTTTTACCTTAGGTGTGCCGTTCAACCCAAAACCACCTTGTACCATGAATCCTTTCCTCAAACGTTTGCTGCTCATCTTTGGAATTTTCCTGCTGCTGATAATCGGGGGGGCATTAGCGCTGTCTACCATTTTTGAAGATGCCATCGGGCAGCGCATTGTCCGGGAGATCAACCGGCAGATCGACACAGAGCTGCGGGTGGAAAAATTCAAATTATCCCTGGTCCGTTCCTTTCCCAGTGCAGCAGCTACCTTGCAAGGGGCGGAGTTGCAGGGCGCCAACCGCGACCTTTTGCTCGATGCCGGGGAGGTATCATTCCGGATCGGCTATTCGAGTATCTTCGGGTCCGTCATAAAGGTCAACTCGGTGCGGATTGCCAACGGGGCGCTTCATGTCCGGGTGGATGAGCAAGGGAAGGCCAATTACGACATTCTGAAAGATTCGGGGAGTGAGGAGCCCGGCACGAGCTCCGATTTGGTGGTGTCGCTCAAAAAAGCGCGGCTGGAGGAAATACTGTTAGTCTACGATAATTTGCAAAGCGATCAGCACATCTCCGCCAACGTGGCCTCGCTCGATCTGTCAGGGGAGTTTTCCGCCCAGGCTTTCGATATGAAAACCAAGGCGGCCATTCAATCCAACTTCCTCGACCTGGCGGGAATTCGGTATTTGCCGGGAAAATCCATCGCTTGCGATGCCCTGCTTGCCGTGAATCTGGATAAAGGTTCATACGATTTTCGGAAATTCAATCTTCAGATAGAGAAGAACCTGTTTTTGCTGGACGGGGTAGTAACTAACCGGCCCGAAGGCACCATGTTTGATGTGTTTGTGGCCAATGAAGACGGGCACCTCGACGATCTCATCCAACTCTTACCGGCTACGTACCTGCAGCGGGTAGGAAATTTGTCGAGCTCGGGCAATTTTTTCTTCGACGGTCGGGTGGAAGGGCTGCTTTCCGAAAAATCCAATCCCGATATTCACTTCAAATTTGGTCTGCAACAAGGCCGGCTGGATAGCGACCTTCTGCCCTCCGGATTGAGGGATGTATCCTTTGAAGCTCGCTTCACCAATGGAACCCGGCGCAGTAATGCGACCACCGAGTTTGAGGTCAAGGATTTCCAGGGGCTCTTCGGCCGTGAGCCGGTCGACTTCAAACTACAAGTGCGTAATCTGGACGACCCACAGGTCGATCTGGTGCTCGACGGAGTATTGCCTATCGAAACGGTAGCCCGGCTGTTGGGAAGTACCGCTGTAAAAGATGGCTCCGGCGAATTGGAGATCCAGCAATTGTCCCTCAAAGGGCGCTATAGCGATATGATCCGCCCGGAGCGCATGGCGAATGTACAGGCTACCGGACGCGTGGAGTTTGACGACGCTTCCCTGGAATTTGAAAAAGAGAGACTCACCTTCGATCGGGGCGTACTCGAGATCAATGGAAACAACCTGTCGCTCAATGAGCTGAAGTTGGAAGGGGCTGGCAGCGACATCGTCCTCAACGGCTCCTGTGCCAACCTGCTCCCCGTATTGTTAGCCGATTCCCTCAACTCCGAGGGCGCCAAGTTGCAATTCGAAGCCAGCTGGCGTTCCGATATGCTGGATATCGACCGTTTTTTGGACATCATAAATGCTACTTCTTCGGGAGTCTCCGCGCCGCCACCTTCGGCAACCGACACCCTGGCCGCTCCGGTCGATCCTCCCGGCGGCTGGTTTGCCAGTCACCTCGACGGTATTTTCGAATGCCAGGTCAAAAAATTCAACTATGGCAAAGTGGAGGGAGCCTATTTTTTGGGCAAACTCATTTTCGACGGCAACCAGCTTTTGGTGGAAGGAAATGCCGAAGCGATGGGCGGCCGTTTCAACCTCAACGGCGGGTTGATCCTGGAAGACCGCCCCCGCCTGCAAGCCAGTCTGGATTGTGCCGATGTAGACGTCCGGGAATTCTTCCGTCAAACCGACAATTTTGGCCAGACCATGCTGCAAGATCGCCAATTGTCCGGGCGCATGACCTCCAAAATGGCCCTGTTTATTAATTTTGATGAAACGGGCCAGCTGCTATTAGATGAGTTGTTGGTCTTCGCCGGCATCGCTATCAAGGACGGAGAACTCAAAGACTTCGATTTGCTCAACCAAATGTCGTCGTATGTCAAGGTAGAGGACCTTCGTCGCATCAAATTCGCCAATTTGCAAAACTGGATGGAGATCAAACATAGTCGCATTTACATCCCCGCCATGTTCATTCAAAGCAACGCCATGAATCTGACCATCAGCGGCGAGCACTCTTTTGCCAATGAATTTGACTACAACATCAAGGTCAACGCAGGGCAGGTAGTGGCCAATAAATTCAAGAAATACAACCCTTCCATGGAACCGATAAAAGCTAAGGGCGGGCTGGTGAATCTCTATTTCAAGGTATTCGGTACCGTTGACAATTTTGATTATCATATGGCGAGGAAAGAGGTCAAACAGGACCTTTCGGCCAGTGAAGCCCGAAAATCGGAAATCAAAAAAGCCCTTATGCAGGCTTTTGGAAATATCGATCTTATCGAAGAACCAGGCGCCTGGGCCGATACGGGAGAACCTGCAATATTGGAAGGATTTTAATGTTATATTTATTTCACTCCCGATAGCTATCGGGATCCACTTTTTAACTAATCACATCTATGAATTCCGCACACATTCATCTTCTTTTCAACCACTTCCCCATTCTTGGGGCCTTGTTTGCCGCTGGCGTACTGTTCTTTGGCGTCGTGCTCAATGACCGGAAGATCAATCAGGTCGGCCTGGTTTCCATGGTGATTTTCACGCTTTTGACCATTCCTGCATTTCTCTCCGGGGAAGGCGCGGAAGAGATCGTGGAAGACTATCAAGGGGTTAGTCATGCGGCCATTCACAACCACGAAGAGATCGCCGAATTGGGATTGTGGGTCATGGTCGCGGCCGGAGCAATCGCGCTAGTGGGCTTTATTCTGCAATATCGCAAGGAGCAGTTGCACCGAACCCTGAGCATTATCGCCCTTGTAGCTGCCCTCGCCGCCTTTGGGGTCTTTGCACGCGTAGGGTTGACGGGAGGCGAGATCCGGCACCCGGAGATTATTAAGCCTCTTGCCGTGCCCAGCGATACGGGCGCCGACCAGCCTTATAACGGGGAACGTGAAGAAGGGGATAATGATTGATCGCCGTACTTTCCTCGAATTTTTGGGAAAGGGCACAGTTGGAGCCCTTTTTGTTCCCTCCTTTCTGGCCGGTTGTACCCCCGGGAAATGGGAAACCATTGTCCCCATAGCCCCGGCATCTGCCGACCGAATATTAATGGCCACCGGGCTTTCCTATGAGTTGCTTATCAAATGGGGCGATCCGATCTCTGAGACGGACCAGTTTGGGTTCAATAACGACTTGACTGCATGTCTTCCCTTCGACCCGGCACAGCCTACCGATGGCATACTTTGGGTAAACCACGAATACATCCATTCCGGATTCGTATCGGGCTATTGGGGTAAAGGGGAAAAAACCCGGGAACAAGTGGAGCAGGAAATGTACGCGGTGGGAGGTACGATCGTCCGGATCCGGCAGCAGCGAAACGGGAAATGGGAGATAGTAGAAAATGATCCATTAAACCGGCGCATTACCGGGAAAACGGATATTCCATTTCAATGGCCAACCCCAATTTATGGCCGTACGTCGGCTATGGGCACCCTGGCCAACTGTTCGGGGGGCGTCACTCCCTGGGGCACGATCCTGACCTGCGAAGAAAACTACGATTCCTTTTACGGAGAACGCAACCGGGAGACAGGCGAGCGGAACCCCGGAGCAGATAAGTGGTATACCCATTTTGACAATCCTCCTGAGCATTACGGCTGGGTGGTAGAGGTCGACCCGAAGACCGGCGCCGCTAAAAAACACGTTGCCCTGGGCCGCTGCGCGCATGAGTCGGCTACGGTCAGCACCCTTCCCGACGGGCGGGTGGTAGTCTATTCCGGGGATGATGCCAACAATCAATGTTTGTACAAATTTATTGCCTCCGAGCCTCATTCCCTGGAAAAGGGGACACTTTATGTGGCTAACCTGGAGGAAGGGAAATGGGTGCCGGTAGACTTTGCTTCGCAACCCGTTTTACAAGCCCGCTTCCTCGACCAGACAGAGGTGTTGATTCGGCTCCGGGAAGCGGCCCCATTATTGGGAGGCACTCCGCTCGACCGGCCGGAAGATGTGGAGATCGACCCCCATACCGGAGCTGTATTGGTTTCGCTGACCAATAACTACGGGAAGAATAATTACTACGGGTCCATTTTGAAGATTGAGGAAGAGGGGGGAGATCATGCCGCGTTGCGTTTCCAGCACAGCACGTTACTGGCAGGAGGCCCGGAGACGGGTTTTGCCTGTCCCGACAATATGGCTTTTGATGCGGCGGGCAATCTGTGGTTTACTTCCGACATTTCCGGCACCATGATGCATAAGGAACCGTACGAAGATTTCAAGAACAATGCTTTGTTTGTGGTGCCGAGAGCGGGCGCCCAGGCCGGGCAAGTGTTGCGCATCGCCGTGGCGCCGGTTGACGCCGAATTTTCAGGGCCCTGGTTTGCGCCCGATGGCCGGACGCTCTTTCTGAGCGTGCAGCACCCGGGCGAAAACAGTGGAAGACCCACCACACTCACAAGCCATTGGCCGGATGGTGGCGAGGCGATCCCACGGCCCGCGGTGATTACAATCCGTGGGGCGGCGTTGGATGCGTTACAGCGCGCCACCGAATGATTAACCTTTTTTTCTGGAGGTAGAGGGCCGGTAAATGAAGCAATCTTCCTTTGTGATCGGGGTGTAATAGTCGGCTTCTTCTTTCAGCACCTGTGCTGTAGAATGCTCTACGGCCGCTATTTCTACCCGTACGCCTTCCGATTTGAGGTGGCTGACCAACTCGACGTAATCGGCATCTCCGGACAAAATAATAATCGTGTCTACTTTCTGGGCGATCTGAGTCGCTTTGATCGTCAAGGGGATGTCAGCCGACTTATAGCAAGGCACTACCGAACCGTGGTAGTATGTATGCAAGCGTTCGGCCAGTTTAGAGGAAATATTTTTTCCCTCCCGAAAATAGATCAACCGGTTTAGTCCGCGGTTGATCAATAATTTCGGGATTAGGGTATCGAAATTCAGCATGGCACTGGTGTCGTTCACCAGATCGTGCAGACTCTTTTCGATGTTGTTGCCATCGATCAGGATGGCAACGGATTGGCTAATGTTTACTGGAGGGGGTGGTTGCATGGGTTATTCTTCGATATCCTTTTTTTGCTCCTTGTATACAGCTTTCAGGTATTCAAAACGTTTCGACACAGAGGGTTTTTCGAAGTACCTCCGGTTGCGAATTTCCTTTAAAATACCCGTTTTTTGGTACTTGCGCTTATATCTTTTTAACGCGCGATCGATGGTTTCGTTGTCTTTAATATTGATAATCAACATAGGCATGTATTTTTTGGTGAAAAATGAAGCTCGCTTACATACGGACAACAGTAGCCAGGATGCTATTATCCTTGACCAGCTTTTGGGTGAATGTATAATGGCCCTTCGGGGCGATGAGGTATAGCTTGCCATTGCGCAACCGTGCCAGGCTGCTCAAGAGTTTCCATTTTGTGATCGCATCCTGTACGGTATCGGTTTTCATGGCTACTTCAAAGTACGACTTGCGACCTGCCTTCACGCCGGTAATGTCCGGTATAAAAGCTTCGTCGTCTTGTCGCTGCAGTTTGGAAGGCGTTTCATATTCCGCTACATTGGCTTTAATGCCCTGATACCCTTTGGAATTGACATATTTTTCAATGACTTCCAAAATGAGTTCGGGACTCTTCCCTTCCGTTAGAATTCCAGTTTCCATATGACCTCTGTTTAAGTGAAAAAATGATCCTGTTGGCAAAAAGCCAGCAAGTATGCATGGTAGTCATGCATTTGCCGTGAAAGGCCTGCCTCGAAGGGCACCTTGGTCAGTCTTGATTCAAAAGGTGGAGAAATGGCAGAAAATACCTCGACAAAGAGTGCCGAAGCACCCTACATAGATACTAACGCGGGTGGAGCGTTAAAAGTTTCCCGCCATTGGGAAATAGCGGAAAGGTAAGTTGTGTACCTTTGTGGCAAAAATTATCCGATATGAAATGGAATTCCCTTCTCCTGAGTGCAAGCGTGTTGATCTTCCTGACTGCATGCCAGCCCGGTGAGCCGGTTACAGAAGAGCCGACTACCCGTATTGATTCATTGCTTGCCAAATACGTCAGTGTCCGTTTGACGACCGATGTGAACCAGCTTTCCGAACCGGAAAAGAAGATGATCCCTCTCCTTATGGAGGCGGCTCAGCTTATGGACCGCTGTTTTTGGTATGAAGCCTATGGCGATAAGGACGAATTTCTTGCCGGGCTGACCGACGAAAAGATTCGTCGTTTTGCCGTGATCAACTATGGTCCCTGGGATCGACTGGGCGGCAATGCTTCTTTTGTAGAAGGCGTAGGTGAAAAACCGAAGGGCGCTAATTTTTATCCCGAAGGCATGACGGCTGAAGAGTTGGAGCAAGCTGATCTTGCCGACAAGACGAGCTTGTACACTTTCGTGCGTCGTGGGGAGAGTGGAAATCTAATTACGATCCCTTACCATATCCAGTTTAAGGAAGAAATGGAGCAGGCAGCAGCGCTTCTCCGGCAGGCTTCCGACCTGGCCGAAGACGCCGGGTTGAAAAATTACCTGGCCCTCCGTGCCGACGCGCTGCTGACCGACAACTACCAGCCCAGCGACCTGGCCTGGATGGACATGAAAGATAACGGGATCGACATAGTGATCGGCCCCATTGAGAACTACGAAGACCAATTATTCGGGTATAAAGCGGCACACGAATGTTTTGTGTTGGTAAAGGATAAGGATTGGAGTGCGCGCCTGGCCAAATACGTCGCTTTCCTGCCTGATCTCCAGAAAGGTCTGCCTGTTGCTGAAGCCTATAAAAAAGAGGTCCCGGGGTCCGCTGCCGACTTGAATGCCTATGATGTGGTTTATTATGCAGGCGACTGCAATGCGGGTTCGAAGACCATTGCCATTAACCTGCCCAATGATGAGGAGGTGCAATTGAGCAAAGGCACTCGTCGGCTTCAGCTTAAAAATGCCATGCGCGCCAAGTTCGACAACATTTTGGTGCCCATCGCCAATATGCTTATCGCGGAAGATCAACGGCAGCACGTGACGTTCGATGCGTTTTTCAGCAATACCATGTTCCATGAAGTGGCGCATGGCCTGGGTATCAAAAATACGATCAACGGGAAGGGCACGGTGCGTGAAGTACTCAGGGAGCACTACTCCGCACTGGAGGAAGGCAAGGCCGATATGCTCGGGCTTTACATGATCAAGCAGCTTCACGAGCGAGGAGAGATCCAGGGCGACCTCCAGGACTATTACATCACCTTTATGGCCGGCATCTTTCGTTCGGTGCGCTTTGGTGCGTCCAGCGCCCATGGGAAAGCCAATATGATCCGCTTCAATTTCTTTCAGGAATACGGCGCGTTTGAGCGACTGGAAGATGGCACATTCCGGGTGGATGTAGCAAAACTGGAAGCGGCTATGAACGCCCTCTCGGAGAAGATTCTCACCCTACAGGGCGATGGTGATTACGATGGGGTTGCCAATCTGGTAGAAGAGAAAGGAAAGATCGGGCCGGCCCTCCAGGCTGATCTCGACCGCCTGAATGACGCAGGCATCCCAGTGGATGTGGTGTTTGAGCAAGGCACAGATGTGCTTGGATTGTAGGATAAAAAAGAGGCTGTTTCAAAAGGAACGCAAGCGATTGTTGAAACAGCCTCTTTTTTATTTGAGTTCAATACGAAATATTTCTTTGTATGGAGGATTTTGGCCCTGAAATACCTTCAAGGCATCTGCAGCCCGGATGACATATACGTAGCTATCCGCACTTCCGCAAGCGGCCAGGGCAGAGTCGGGTATCTGATAGGCAGCGTAAGTGGATTGATCGAACAATTCGCAGGCCCCGATCTCAGCCACTTTGACTTTTCGTTCCTTTGCCAGCAGATATACGTCGCTCACGGGGCCACCAATGGAATCGACCTGGGTTTCGCATTCCAATCGCACGACCAATGGCGCATTATCATCTCCGGAGTTTGAATCCGGGGCACATTGCCAAAGCGTGGTGGCGGACAATAATCCAATCAGGAAAAGACGGGCCATAATCAGTGATTCTTTAATTCGGCATCGCCTGCAGCTTCTTCATATCGAGGATGGTGATGATGCCGTTGTCGATATCGATGAGCTTTTCATTTTTAAAATCCGTGAGGGTTCGAATGACAGATTCTTTGGCGGTGCCAACGATACTGGCCAGATCATCGCGAAGAATAGAGATGCTGGAAGTATCGCCGATAGCATAGCGTTCATGGAGCATGATGAGGGCTTCTGACACGCGTTTGCGAATGGAGTGGTACGCGAGGTGGAGCAGTTGTTCCTCTTGTTCCACCACGTCATCCGCCAGCATTTTGATCATTTTGCTGGAGACGTCTTTGTTGGCGTGGAGCAGGGCGAAGAAATCATCTTTGGGGATGATCGCCAGCTCTGCGGATTCAGTTGCAGCGGCCGATTCATTGTATTTGGTGCCTTTGATAAGATCAATATGGCCAAAGAATTCGCCTTCTTTGAGGACTTTCAGGGTCAGTTCCTTTCCATCGTCGTTGGTCTTGAAGAGTTTGACCTTTCCCTTGCTGATGAAGTACAACTGCCGGGGGTGTTCGCTCTCCTGGAAGATCAACTCTTTCTTTTGGTAGGTTTTCAACTGCCGGTCTTCCGACAGTTTGCGCAGTGCTTCATACCCTTTAGCTTCATTGATAAAGCTATTGAGGCCTGCGGCCGTTTTGTCGAAACTCTTTTTCAGCCGGTCGCTTTTCCGAAGGCGGGTTTCGATGGCGTCCAGCAGTTCCACATCCTCAAAAGGTTTGGTTATGTAATCGTCTGCGCCGAGGTTCATACCCTTTCGGAAGTCGGATTTATCGGCTTTTGCGGTCAGGAAGATGAAGGGGATATCAGCTGTTTCCGGCTTTTTGCTCAGGATGTGGAGTACACCAAACCCATCGAGCTCGGGCATCATGACATCGCAGATCACGAGATCGGGCTTTTCGAGTAAGGCAACCTCTACGCCTATTTTACCATTTTCAGCGGTCAGGACCTCGAAGTTGGAAAGTTCCAGGATCTCGGCCAGGTTTTCCCGCACATCCGGATTGTCTTCGATAACCAGGATCTTTTTGCTCATATTTTTGGGTTTATTGGCTTTTTTGATGCAGTGGCAGACATACAGTAAACGTGGTTCCTTCGTTCAATTGGCTTTCAAAGGTAATGCTTCCTCCCACTAAGTCAATATACCGTTTAACGATATTGAGTCCCAAACCTGTTCCCTGAATGTTCATGGCATTGGCAGCCCGGAAAAAACGGGTGAACAGGTGGGATTGATCGGCTTCTGGTATACCGATGCCCTTGTCGATGATGTCGAGAAGAAAATAATCTCCCTGCAAACGCTCATTAAGGCAGATTTCTTTTCCTTCATCGGAATATTTGATGGCATTGGATAAAAGATTGAACAGGATGTTTTTCACTAGCCGCTTGTCCCAATTTGCCGGCAACGCATGCCCCAACCCTTTGTGGACGATGGTCTGGCCATCCTTCAACATGCCTTGGATCTCGTCGATCACCTCCGGGCAAAGCTCCTGGATATCAAACGCGGAAGGATGGTTTTCGATCTTTCCTTCTTCCAGTTTACTGAGGGAAAGGAAGTCGTTGAGTATCCCATTGAGATTTCGGACGGCCGACTTGATCCGGTTGATGTGCTTATCGCGTTTTTCCTGCTGATTGGAATCTGTGTAGCGCGAAAGCAGGGAGATAGAAGAAAGGATCGTGCTGAGCGGAGTGCGAAATTCGTGGGAGGCCATGGAAACGAACCGGGACTTGAGCTCGCTCAGCTCTTTTTCCTTCTCCAGCGCTTTTTGAATTTCCTTGGTACTTTCGCGTAAGGCGCTTTCTGCCGATTTACGCTCTTGTACTTCATACTGGAGTTTCTTGTTGGTGTTCAACAATTTATTGACGACACTGGCGAGTTCTTCGGTGCGCTCAATTACTTTTTCCTCCAGCTCCTCGTTAAGTTTCCGGATTTTCTCCTCTGCTCTTTTTACCTCGCTCAGGTCGTGAATAATTCCGGTAAAAACCCGCCGGTTCTCTAAAGTTACCTCGCTTACGGCAAGCCGGAGAGGAAAGGTACTGCCGTCTTTGCGCATACCGGGCACTTCCCTGCCAATGCCGATGATCCGGGCTTCCCCGGTGTCTTTGTATCTATCGATGTAAGAGTCGTGCTGCTGGCGGTAGGGGGAGGGCATCAGGAGTTTGACATTTTTCCCGATAAGTTCACCAGGCTCATACCCAAAAAGTTGAGCAGCAGCAGGATTGACAGTTTCAATGGTCCCGGTTTCATCAATGGTAATGATACCGTCAATAGCAGTTTCAATAACGGCCTGAAGCCTGATTGAAGCGTCTGAGACCAGATTTTTTGCATGATTTTCTTCCAAAAGAATCCCCATTTTCCGAAGGCACAAGATAGGAAAATTTACCCAAGCCCAAGCAATTTTCCCTTTGCGCAAATGGATACCTGTTGTTGTCGTTGACCAAAATCATAAATGTAAATGATGAAAATCATTCGGAGAATTGGACAATACGATGATCTTGCAAAAAAGTTAAGGGGCTGGAACGTAAATATGGCTTCCTGGATTTTATTCCCAATCCTCTTTCCAACGATAAAAAAACGAAACAATTTATGGATGTCCTTGCGCCCATTTCCCAAATTATGAGTAACGACCTGATCACTGTCAATGAGAAGGATAAGCTGACGGTGGTAAAGGAAATTTTTGACAAGCACAATATCCACCATATTCCGGTGGTCCGCTTCCGCTCTATCGTCGGTATCATCAGCAAAACCGATTATCTTTTTTTTGTACGTGGTTTTACGCAAAACGAAGAAGATCGGTTTGTAAACGAGTCCCGCCTGAAGGCATATACCGCCGAAGAGATCATGACCACCCGAATGGCTAAAGTGCTACCCACCGACCGGATCAATGTTGCGCTGGAGATTTTTTCGATCAACCGCTTCCATGCTATTCCAGTAGTCGAAGATGAAAACCTGGTGGGAATTGTAACGACACATGATATCATCAGCGCATTGGCAGAAGGACGCCTCACCACATAAGCCTGTAGAGAAAATTAGCGCCAACATGCTCAAACTTCAGATACTCGGTATCGGTTGCCGCCGCAGTAAGGCCCTCAAAGACAATGTACTGGAGGCTTTGAAGCGGTATCCGTTGAATGTCACCCTGGAAGAAATTACAGAGGTGGACGAGTTAATGAAGTTTGATATTTCCTCTACTCCTGCGTTGCTCATTAATGGGCAGGTCGTAGTAGAGGACGATGTACTTACGGTGGATGAGATTCGCGAGTTATTGGAACGTTGCGGAGCAAAGGAACAACAGACCCTGCGATTGAAGCACATCCTGGTCCCCACCGATTTTAGCGAATCCTCCAAAGGGGCTTTTATCTATGCACAGGCGTTGGCTGTAGAGATCGATGCTTCCCTCAAAGTGGTGCACATGTACCAACCTGAATTTGATGTAGGTAATCCATTTATGGATGAACCCCTGGCCGCTTTTGAGCAAAACAAACGAGAAACCCTGAGTGACTTTATCCGGGAAAACACTGTATCCAGCGGAGAATCGGTGGCCACTGCTACTCAGATAGAAAAGGAAGTAGTGATCGGCTTTGCCTCTGAGGAGATTGTTCGACTAACCAAGACCGGTAAGTTTGACCTGGTTATTATGGGTACGACAGGAGAAGCCGGCTTTTTAGGAAGAGTACTCGGCCAGGTGTCTACCCATGTGGCTCAGCAAGCTGTGTGCCCGGTCCTTTTTGTGCCGAGAGGCGTCACGCACCGGTTGTTCAAAAATGTGCTCTACGCTGCCAAATACCAGCCCGGAGATGAGGGTGTCATGCGGTGGATCACCCAGTGGACTATTTTTTTCTCCGCCAACCTTCACCTCGTCCATGTAGTGGAAAATAAGGAAAATGGGTTCAGTATGGAGGAGGTCGATATCGAACGCCTCTTCCGTGGAAACGGACAAACCGTTCAGGTAACTTCCGTAAAAAGTGAGTCTGTGATCGAAGGGCTGAATCAATATGCTCGCGAGAAAAAGATCGATCTTGTCGTATTGACGGCCTTGCAGCGTCGGTTCTACGAGCGTTTTTTTCACCGGAGTGTCACGAAACGCTTACTGATCAATTCCAAACTTCCGCTACTGGTCGTTCCATCCAAATAGCGATATGAAAAAGCTGCTGGTTCCAACCGATTTTTCCGAAAATGCACTTAGTGCGCTGCTCTATGCGATGGAATTGAGCCCGGTGCTGGGGGCCCAGCTAGAAGCTATTCACGTGTATGCGCTTCCGGATACGGAGATGATTTCCGGAACCAAGGTGCACCAGGCGGTGGAAGACTGGATGCACTCCTTTATTGAAAAAGGGCGTAAACAGGCTTCTTCCCAGGTCGCTGACCTGCCGATCCAACTTCGTGTCTTGCAGGGGTTGACAGAAGGACAACTCATCCACGTTTCCAATGATCCTGATATCGAAATGATCGTAATGGGTGCAGAAGGAAGCGGGGGGATTGGGAAAAAATGGTTCGGCAGCGTTGCGGAGACGGTGGCCCGCCAGGCGCATTGCCCGGTATTGCTCATTCCGGAAGGGACCTCTTTTTCCGGGTTCCGGCACATTCTCTTTGCCAGTGATTATAACGCAGCAGACCCCTCTTTACTCGACCTGCTCACCAATTTTGCAGGCAGTTTCCATGCCAGCATTCATTTTGTGCATGTCGAAAAACCCGGGGAAGGCTCAGCATACACAAAGATTGAGCAGCGCATGCTCGATCATTTGTTCCGCAATGGTACCCCTCCCTTTTCCTTCGAGATGACCTGCCTGCATGCGGACGATATTACGGAAGGCCTGGAGCAATATGCAGCCCAGAACAAGATCGATCTGCTGGTTATGGTAGCCACCAAACGCTCGTTTTGGGAAACCTTATTCCACCATAGTCAGACCAAGGAGATGATCCTTCAGTCGAAATTACCCATGATGGTGTTTCATCTGGGAGATTAAGAAACGCCTGTTTTTTATGAAAAACCTGCTTGTCCCTGTCGATTTTTCTGAAAACGCCCGGAACGCGCTGGCCTATGCGGTGGAGATCGCCAATTTATTCGGCAGTCACATCCACCTGCTGCATACCTATAAAGTGCCGGGTAAAGCAGGTATGTTCATTTCAGTAGAACAGTATGTGCTGGAAGATATCCGGCCGGATATGGAAAAATGGGAAAACTGGGCACGGGAGAATTTGCGTCACGGAGCCACGATTTCTTCTGCTATTTTGCGGGACAACACGGTGCATGCCATAGTCCAACTTACCGGACAAGAAAATGTCGATCTGATCGTAATGGGTACCCAGGGAGCCTCGGGCCTGAAAGAGGTTTTCCTTGGCAGCACCACAGGTGCAGTGCTCCAACAAACAAGCGTTTCATTGCTCGCTATCCCGGTCGGGTTTACGTTCAGACCTGTTCACACGGTGGTCCTGGCTGTTGATGACCTGGATGTTTCGTCCCATCAGGTCGTGGCACCGCTGACCCGACTGGCCAAACGGTTCAAAGCCCGGGTATTGGTATATCACCTGGAAACAAAGCCGGAAGATGCCGGAATCGACCCGTCTGTGGATATCTTTCTGGATGGAGTAGACCATTCGTTTCACTATGAACTGAAACGGGGTGAATTGAACGAAGAGATCAATGCTTTTGTACACGACCATGAGGCGGATATGTTGTGCCTGATCCGAAGACCCCGGGGCTTTTTTGAACGGTTTTTCCGCAGTAGCGTAACCCAAAAAAAGGTATTCCAAAGCCCGGTTCCCTTGTTGGTTTTAATGGAAAGGGCATAAAAAAGCGGCAGGAGCACCCTGCCGCTTTTTTATTGCGCATTCAAATCCACTTAGCCGCATATTGAAAAAACTCTGTTTTCAGGTCGAGGTAAATCTTGCGGAACGTCTCCATGCGCTCACGCAGATTGCCGTGGTCCTGAAATTTGGGTTGATCGGCGGCAGTAGGATTGGCTTCAGCCACTTCGGTGAGGTATTGCTCGTGCATCCGGATATCGTGCTTCAACTCATTGATCACTTCTTTTTGCAGGATAAATTGGTTTTGGAAGTGCTCCAATTCGACCATGACTTCCCGCTTGGTTAAATTTTGTTTGGCCAGTTCTTCCAGGCGGTGCTCAAAGGTCATGATTTCATCTTCGAAAAAATTCAACTCGTTCATCCAGACCTTGTGCTCGAAATGCAGGTCGCTCAAATAGGCGTTTTCAGATACCATAACTCGTAAATATTTGGGTGTGATAGATCGATGTTTTCAAAAACGAATATGCAATATCGAGCTTTTGAGCAGGATGACAAAAGTTTCCCCTACTCTATGATTTTTATCAGTGAAAGGAGCCTTGCCCCTGTTTATGCTAAAAAACACCCTACAATCAGGGTATGAATAAAATTTCATGCGATGCGCTGACCAAAATCAACTGGGAAGCTGATAAAAGTCATTTATCTCGCCTTAGTCTACGGGTATTTTTGAAAAGGATAATTATTGTTTAAGGGCTAACTGCCGCAGACCTTGGAGTGTATAAAAAGTGAGGTGGCAAAGGCCATGAAAACCTTCAACATCATGATGAACTATGCCGATCCTAAAGGGGTTGCTGAAACGTGCCACAGTCAGGGCTAATAGACTGGTGGTTTTCGGCAAGCTTGCACGGGATGAGGTTCGTTATGCTAGTATTGGCAAGTAGAATTTTTTATATGTGAGAGGTGTTCATGGAAGTCACCATGTGTGTGGCTTCCTTTTTTTTCACCCAAAATAATGGAATCATGAATCCCAATAATCCCATTTCCAGCATCATGACGACCAACATGATCACGGTACGTCCGGGCGATACGGCACGAAAGGTTCGGGAGATCTTCAAGACGCACTCATTTCACCACATTCCGGTGACGGATGATGGAGAAAAGTTGATCGGAATTATTAGCAAGGAAGACTTTTTCAGGATCGCCTACTTGCTTTCCCTCGACTCCACGGGGCGTACGTACACCAATAAAGTATACGAACACCTTACTGCCGAACAGTTTATGACCAAATATCCGGTTCAACTCGACCCGGATGACAGTATTGGACTGGCTGCGGATATTTTTCTGGCCAATAAATTTCATGCATTGCCCATCGTAGAAGATGGAGTGCTGACCGGGATCGTAACCTCGCACGACCTGCTCCAATACGGCTTCGAATCGCCAGTGGAACCGGAAGAAGAGCTGGAGCTTGACGAAAACCTCGAGTAGAGGGTTGGATTTTTTCTATTCATCGGCTTGTGCCAAAATGGAATGCCATGATAAGCAATGTCGTATCCGTAAAACAAATTATGACGACCGAAATGGTAACGGTTCGTCCGAATGACACAATGGAGGTCGTTCACCGGATATTTCACACCAGTGAGATACATCATCTGCCTGTTGTCGGCGATGATGGCGTTGTGGTTGGCATCATCAGCAAATCGGATTATTATTCCATTTCCAACGCCTTTCCGCTTTTTCGCCCCGATCTGAGAGATGCGGCCAATGAGCGCCTTTTCAAGAGCCTTCTGGTGGAAGATGTGATGACCCGACAGGTAGCTACCTTATCACCCAACGACTCGTTGACCGTTGCGGCCGGGTATTTTAAAGAAAATATTTTTCATGCGATCCCTATTGTCGATCGGGAAGGGAAATTAGTAGGTATCCTTACCACGTATGATTTGTTGAGCTATTTTTTTAACCAGCCGGCCTTCCTGACGGCTTGATGTGAAAAAAATGTGGTATGGATCTGTCCACCCCTTTGTCGGCTATTATGACTACCGATCTGATCATCGTCAGGCCTTCTGATCTATTAAAGGTCGCCGCCGATGCGTTTCGGAAAAACAACATCCACCACCTCCCGGTAGTGGATGAGACAGGGAAACTGGTGGGGATCTTGAGCAAATCAGATTTCCTCCGGGTGGGCAGTGCCTGGAAAGCTTTTCAACAAAACAAAGGCCATATCGTAGAAGATGATTATTACCATGAGAAAATCACTATTGGCAAAGTAATGACCAAAGAAGTGGTAAAACTTACCGCGAACGACACGATCTCTATAGCTATGGGCGTCTTTAAAGAGAATTTATTTCACTCCATCCCGATCGTGGAAAAAGACCTCCTAGTCGGACTGGTTACCACCTACGACTTGTTGAAATTTGCGTTCCGGGAAAATGGGCTTGATTAGTGCCCGTGAAATATCAGCAGGGGGATATTCGTGTGAAAGGCCATTTTCTTGGTGAAACTGCTGTGAAACAGCCGCTCCCACAGACGCCGGTGGGGAATAAACAAGGCCAGCCAGTCAATATTCCGTTGCTTTAGGTATTCTTCCAACCCCTCCTGCACGGAGGAATTGTGCACTATACTGAAGTCGGTGAAGTTGTAGGGATAGTCCTTCTCCATTTCCACATCCTGAATGTATTGCTTGTCCGACTGCGTATTTACATTGACAAAGTGTACCTGGGAAACCAGTCGTCCTGCAAGATTCATCAACTTTTCTACCGCATGTTCATCCGAGGGTTCAAAGGCCGTGGCATATGCGATATGTTCAATTTTCCTGAAGGTGGCTTCGGCCGGAATAGCGAGCACCGGACAGGCAGCTTTCATCATGACATCCGTAGTGACGGTGCCCAGGAATTTTTCCAGGGCGCCCCGCTCCCCCTTCGTGCCCATCACGATGAGGTCATACTCGTTTTGGCGCGCCAGATCCGTGATTTCCACTGCAGTAAACAGCCCGTAAACAGGCTGAATTTCGCCACAAGTGGGCTTGCCCAGGCAGGGATGGGCAAATTCCCGCAACTTCTCCAGCGTGTCCGCTTCCGCTTCATCCAGCATTTTCTGAATATACTCCGGCGGAATATTGCTGGCATCGCCAATGGGAAGATGAAAGATATTGATCAGGTCGATGCGGGCATCCAGTGCTTCCGCCAGCGAATGGGCATATTGGAAGGCATTTGCAGCCGCAGGGGAAAAATCGGTGGGAAAAAGGATCTTTTTCATATCAGGTTTCATAATCGATGACCAGCACGGGAAGCTTGGAGTGGTTGATCAGAGCCTCTACGTTACTGCCCACCAGTATTCGTTTTAAGGGGTGGCGCTCGTGATTGGAAATACCGATCAGGTCGGCATGGATGGATTGGGCGAAAACCCGTATGCCTGCCTCTATATTCAAATCAGGGAAGACATGTATCTCCGCGTGCAAGGGCTCACAGAGTGCCTGAAACTCGTCCATCGCACTTTTGGTCACGATGTAAGGGGCTTCAAACAAAGATGCTGTATGTATGGCTACCAGGTGAATCTCGGGGGTGAAATGCACGACCCACTTTTTAAATCGCAGGAAGGGCTCCTGCTCGCGCTCATTAAACCCGGAGGCAAAGACCACTTTGTTGAAAGCCAATTTTTCTATGGGATCTTTGATAACCAATACCGGACAGTGTATCTGGCGCACAACCCGCTGCGTATTCGATCCGATAAAATATTCACTCTTCCCGCTGACTCCGTAGGAACCCATAACGATCAGGTCGATCCCTTTCGCAGATACCCAATGCGCTACTTGATCCAGCAAAGGGCCTGGCAGGCAATCTACTTTAATCGCTACGTCTGGATACTTGCGTTGAATATCCTCCAGCAGGATGAGCTTGTTGGCTCTTTTTTGATGCCACTCCGGACTGTTGGCCGGGTAGGCATCGGATTGGAGAAAGTGCACGAAAAAAACGGTGGCTCCAAACCGTTTCGCCAGCTGGATAGCAGCAGATTCCGCATACCGGGCACAGGCAGAGAAGTCGGTGGGAACCAGAATGTTTTTCATATTTGCCTATCTAGGCCGGTTGGTTGCTGGGTGTGGAATTGGCCAGGTACTGCATGATATCGTGCGAGGTGACCATCCCAACCAGTTGACCGTCTTTTAAGACGGGAAGCGACTGGATATGGTGCGTGGCACACAGGCGTACCGCTTCGTCCATGCTATCCGTTTCCGACACGGAAATCGCAGGGATCGACATCAATTCTTCCACCGGAAAAGACCAATCGACATTTTCTTCGTTCCAGTTTTTCAACAAATGACCCCTTAATGCAAATGCACGCAGGGCATCGTGTGTGCTGAGCATCCCGAGGAGATGATCTTTTTCATCTACTACCGGCAGGTGATGAATCCCCATACGGAAAAATAGCCGGCAAGCCTCAGAAAAGGAGAAGTCCTTTTTAATGGTCAGCACATGCCGTCGCATGATTTCAGAAACAGGTTTATCGAGTATCATATTTCGTATTTTTCTTTGTAGTGCGAGGCAGAAGCCCCCCCCTTTCGATTTTGTTCGTGGAGCGTCCACTCGTCGGTAGACGTCGTTTGCAACCACAGGTTGCCTGACAACCGGAATACTTGTACATGGAGGCCGAAGCCTTCCTCAAAATGGTCTTCCAGCGACCGCACCTTGACATTGCCATGGATACTTAACTCCCCTTCGGTGTGTATGGTCCGCACTTCTCCGATAGTGTGTTGCGGGTTGAGCTTTTTACGGTCACCCGGCGGGTCGTTAAAGGCAAAAAATTCAATTTTCAGGAAGGGAAATTTCTCCGAAAATTCCAGTTGAATATCCCTCAATGTTCGGTCATCACTGATCAGCATGGTTTATGGGTTTGATGCATTAATAAATACGAAAGCCCAAAAACTACTCTTTGGAGAAACAAATTAGTACCCGTATAGCGGCTCTACGTTGACGGAAATCAGCGAAACCGATGATTTTCATCATTAGTACCAATAAGTTTGGGATCACTCAAATTTGTACATTTGTCGTATAGCCTCTTTTATGAAATCATTTTTTCGCCTGCTCTTCCGTTCGCTTCTAATTGGCCTGCTTGGGCTAATTACCTTGTTGGTTGCCAAAACGATCATGTTTTCTTCCCGTCAAATTGCGGTTGAGCCCATTCAACCTTTGCAGATTCCGGAAGGGGCTTCTGCCCGGCTTTCTACTTCGCTGCAGATCCCTTCGCTGGCGGGTTCGGAGGGCGCAGTTTTTGCCCGGCTGGACACTCTTCTACGGGCTCAATTTCCCCGGGCATTCAGCCAACTGCAGGTAGAGCAGATCGGTCAGGGTAGTCTCCTGTTGAAATGGCCCGGAAAACAGGCCAAGCTCAATCCGATCCTGTTCATGGGGCACCTCGATGTAGTGCCGGCCGACTCTGCCCATTGGATATACCCTCCATTCGCCGGTACTATTGCCGACGGGTTCATCTGGGGCCGGGGTGCAATTGACGATAAAATGAGTGTATGGGCGATCCTGGAAGCCATCGAATGGATGATCAGTGAAGAGTATTACCCGGACCGAACGTTATACCTGGCGTTTGGCCACGACGAGGAAAGTCAGGGTAAAGATGGCGCCCGTCAAATCGGGCAATGGCTGGCTTCCCGCGACGTTCGCCTTGATTTTGTGCTGGATGAAGGTTCTTTTGTCGTTTCCAATGCGCTGGATGGATTGGAGGCTCCGCTTGCTGCAGTCGCCATTGGTGAAAAAGGCTTCGTTTCTTTTACATTGAAGATCGATCTGGCGGAAGGCGGCCATGCCTCCATGCCTCCTTCCTTTACCGCAGTAGGCGCCATGGCCTATGCCCTTGAGCGTATCCGGCAGCATCCTTTTCCCGCTTCGATGGGCGGGGTGACCGGGCAATTTTTCGACTATGTGGGCCCTGAAATAGGTGGCTTCAATCGGGTCGTGCTGGCAAACAGGTGGTTGTTTTCCTCCTTACTCATCGACAAGCTCTCTGCTGATCCGGCGGCCAATGCTCTCATCCGGACCACCGCGGCGCCTACGCTCATTCAGGGAGGAATTCGCGACAATGTGCTGCCGTTGCAGGTAGAAGCAACCGTCAATGTCCGGATATTGCCGGGAGAGACCATCGCTTCGGCACAGGCTTATTTGGAAAAGATCATCGACAACCCGGCGATAAAGATATCGGTGGCCGACAACAACTACGGGGGTGATCCGCCGGCTCCTTCCTCCACCGAAGCTTTTGGGTTTCAGGTTTTGCAAAAGACTATAGGCGAAATCTTCCCGGAGGCTGTCGTAGCGCCCACGGTAAGCGCCGGCTTTACGGATTCACGGCATTACCGTGCGGTCAGTGGGCAGATCTACCGCTTTTCACCCATCCTGCTGAGCAAAGAAGATCTGAAAGGCATGCACGGAGTAAATGAGCGGATCAGCGAGGAGAACTACGCCCGAATGATCCGGTTTTACCGCCAGCTGATCCGCAACGCATGCCAGTAATTCAGCCTTTATGTACTACCCCTTCCTCACTCATCCAGGATTGGACTTCCTTGCCGCTCAGCAGCGCGCCCATCAAACGGGGAAATTGATCCGGCGTGCAGGCAAAGCTGGGGATACCCATATTACTCAATTGCTGGGCCAGCTTTTATCGTAATCGGGCGCCCCCCCATCGCTCAACGCCAGCATGTTAATGACCTGTACACCTGAATGGAGCAGTTGATGGTATTGCCTCAGCGTGTCATGGACATTAGCGCCCTCATACAGGTCGCTGATCACGACCAAAATGGTGTCCCTCGGTTGGCTAACCAGCTTCCCGGCATAGGTCAGGGCTTTGTGGATATCCGTGCCACCGCCCATCTGGGTGCTGAACAGCAATTCCACCGGGTCTTCCATCAACCCGCTGAGGTCGGCCACCTGGGTGTCAAAAGCCAGAAAAGAAGTTTTTACCGACCGGATGGAGGCCATGATCGATCCGATAATTCCGGCATAGATCATGGAAGCAGCCATCGACCCGCTCTGGTCGACCAGGAGAATGAGTTCTTTTAGACTCCGGTTACGGCGGCCCTGTCCGATCAGGGTTTCGAGTACCAGCCCCTGTTTGTCCGGTTGATAGTGTTTGAGATTTGCCCGGATGGTTTGGTGCCAGTCGATCTCCTTGCCCTTTGGCCGCCGGGTACGGATGGAGCGGGTTAGCGCGCCGCGGATGTGTTGTTCCAGGGGCATACGGAGTTGTTCTTCCAACTGGCGCACCAGTTTTTGTACGACGAGGCGTGCGGTATCCCGTGTTTGGGATGGAATCGCGCTCTTCAAAGCCAGGAGGGTGCTTACCAGGGCAATATCCGGTTCCAGTGATTCGAGCAATTCGGGTTCCAGCAGCATGCGTTCGATGCCGAGGCGTTCCCATGCATCGCGTTGCAGCACCTGCACTACTGGCGTAGGAAAGTACTTGCGGATGTCGCCGAGCCAGCGGTGCAACTGGGGGGTGCTGTCGCCCAATCCGCCTTGCCGGTCATTTTGGTATAAGGCTTCCAGCGCGCCGTCCATCTGCACGTCTTCGCCCGCGAGCGTTACAGTCCCACCTGAGTCTGCTTCCTTCCCGAGGATGAGTCGCCATTTACGAATCCGGTCCTGGTCTGTTTCTTGCATGAAAAGAGTATGATTTATACACTGCTTCAAAATACAAACAAAAATTAAAGCGGCGGAAGCCGGCGCTCAGAATTGCGTAACTTGCGGGGGTTAATTCTAAGCGCATGGAAGCACAATCGTCCGTTCAATTGGTACTCCGTTACTTTCCGAAGCTGAGTGAGGTGCAGGTGGATCAATTGACCCGGCTGGGGCCGCTTTATGAAGAGTGGAATGCCCAGATCAACGTAATTTCCCGCAAGGATATCGGCAATTTGTATGAGCGGCATGTGCTGCATTCGTTGGCTATTGCCCGGGTCATTTCCTTCGCCAAAGGCACAAATGTATTGGATCTGGGCACGGGCGGTGGTTTTCCCGGGGTGCCGTTAGCTATTCTTTTTCCCGAAACCTCGTTCACGTTGGTCGATGGTACAGGTAAAAAGATCCAGGTCGTACAAGCCGTCAGTGAAGCGTTGGGGTTGAAAAACATCCAGGCGTTTCATAAGCGGGCAGAGGAGTTGAAGGAGACCTTCGACTTTGTCTTGTCCAGGGGGGTAGCCCCACTAGACAAGTTGATGGGCTGGTGCAGGCCGTTACTCCGACAAAAGCAAGTACACGGATTGCCGAACGGGTTATTGGCTTTGAAGGGAGGCAACCTCAAGCAAGAGGTCAAAGACCTGGGCAAGAAGGAATACGTGGAGATATTTCCTATCCAGGATTTTTTTCAGGAGGCCTACTTCGATGAAAAGTTTGTGGTATACGTACAGGGGTAGGCCGTAACAAAAAAGAGGCTGTTTCAAAAGTCGCCAATGCTCCTCTTGAAACAGCCGGTTTTTTTGTAAATTATTCCTGTTCGGCTTCTGCCGGTTCGTCGATATCGGCGGTGGCGATCCGTTTTCCGGAGCCTCCGGCGAGTATTTTCTCCTTGATCTTGAGTTCAATTTCGAGAGCAACTTCCGGGTTGTCCTCGAGGAATTGCTTGGCGGAATCGCGGCCTTGTGCGATTTTAGCGCCACTGTAGCTATACCAGGCGCCGCTTTTCTGGATGACATCATTGTCGACACCCAGGTCGACGATCTCTCCGTTTTTCGAGATCCCTTCGCCGTACATGATATCAAATTCGGCGACCCGGAAGGGGGGAGCGAGTTTGTTTTTCACCACTTTCACTTTGACGTGGTTGCCGGTCACGTTGCCTTCCTTATCTTTCAGGGCGGCGCCGGTGCGGCGGATATCCAGGCGCATAGAAGCGTAGAATTTCAATGCATTTCCCCCGGTGGTTGTTTCGGGGTTACCAAACATCACGCCGATCTTTTCGCGGAGCTGATTGATAAAGATGCAGCAACAGCCTGTGCGGCCGATGGTGCCGGTAAGTTTCCGCATGGCCTGGGACATAAGCCGGGCCTGGAGGCCCATTTTGGAATCTCCCATTTCTCCTTCGATCTCACTACGGGGTACCAGTGCTGCTACCGAGTCGATAACGATAATATCGATGGCGCCGGAGCGGATGAGGTTTTCCGTGATTTCCAGCGCTTGTTCACCGTTGTCGGGCTGGGAGATGAATAAGTTCTCCGTATCTACGCCCAGTGCATTGGCATAGCTGCGGTCGAAGGCGTGTTCGGCATCGATAAAAGCAGCCAGCCCGCCATTTTTCTGACATTCGGCGATGGCATGTATCGCCAGGGTGGTTTTACCGGATGATTCCGGGCCGTAGATCTCGATGATCCGGCCTTTGGCATATCCATTGACCCCCAGTGCCAGGTCAAGACCCAGTGAACCGGAGGGGATGGTTTCCACATCCATGATCTGTTTGTCGCCCATACGCATGACCGTTCCTTTGCCGTACGTTTTTTCAAGCCGGTCGACGGTCATCATCAAGGCCTTCATTTTTGCATCCTTCTCTTGTGACATATGTTCCAGTTTTAGGGCGTCTTAGCGTGCCCGGTTTTTTGTGGGGATAAAGTTAAAAACTTTTGTTTAAAAAGTATATTTTAAGTAAAATTTTTTGTTGATAAAGTGAGAAAAGGGCAAAGGGACTGGGTTAGTGTAAAAAAATAAGCCCTTAAGAGGATTGCTCCTCATAAGGGCTACGCAAATTACGCACAATTTTTTTACTGAAAGGCTTCGAGGGTAGTTTCCTCGCTGTACTTCAGGATCCTGGAAATGGCTTTGTGGGAAGGGCTGAAATGCACGTTTGGAATTTCCTTCAGGGCTTCCTGCAGTTCTTGGTATTCCTCCAGCAACAACAGATCGTGCTCCAGTTCTTCGGCGATTTCCAGCGATTCGGCCAGGCTGGTTTCCTTGTAAAGGAATTGTAGTAAAAGTTCAGGAGTAAAGGTTTGCTTCATGCTAACGATTTTTGTTCAAGTCCGTTGAAAATCACCAATAAAACTTTCCCGGCCGGGCAATTATTGTCCGGCCGGGGAAAAAAAACACAGGGCTATTTCACCCGGTGCCAGGTTTGGTTTCTTCCGATCAAAGACACGCCAATATACCCCCTGACTTTGAGTTCGTCCGGTTTTTCGAGCCACACACTGCACTTGTATACGTCGCCGTCTTTCGGGTCTACAATCCGGCCATAGCTCCAGTAGTCTTTATAGGCGCGGAGATCCCAGAGAATTTCGAGACCGACCAGGGGCTTATCCTTTTTATCTCCCGGGCAGTCAATACATTTGTCGGTGGTAGCGGCGGGCAGAAGTTTTACAACCTTGCCGTGAAACACGCCGTTCGATTCGTAAATCTCAACATGTGATTTGGGTTCCCCTGTTTCGTCGTCGATAGTTTCCCAAATGCCCACCGGGGAGGATTGAGCAAAGAGGCTTCCTACAGAAAGGAGGCATGCCAGCACCATCAAGCTAAAAAAAATGTTGTTCTTCATAGATGAAATTTTTTCTTTAATGAAGGATGACCATAGTGGTAATTTTGCACACGGGCAAAAGCATGTTAAATTTCGTTAAAGGTTGGGCAAAGACCAATTCTATATCAACATTTTTGCGAAAAACGGGTATATTTATTATTCCGCCTGTAACATACCGTGCCGAATCAATATTGCGTTGTAAATTTGCACTCCGGATAAACGGAGTTAAAATCGCTTTCAAACATGAAATTCAGAGGTCCCATTTTCTTTTCTTTTCTGCTTGCGTGCCTGCTGTTCGCCGCATTTTACCGGCCTGCCGACGACTCAGAAAAAGAAGCCGTTTTGATACATTCGATTCTCGACGGAGTAAACCGCTATCATTTTGCCCCCAAAGAAGTGGATGATTCCTTTTCCCAGACCCTTTACGATCTGTACCTGGACCGTATCGACGGTGGCCATCGCTGGCTGACGCAAGCTGACCTGAAATCGCTTGAGGTATACAAAGACAAATTGGACGATGAAGCCATTGCAGGAACGTACGAATATTTTGACCTTTCGCTCCAATTGATCAAACAGGGAATTGATAAGAGCCAGCGTTATTTCGAGGAAATTCTGGCAAAACCTTTTGACTTCAATGCGGATGAGACATACGAACTCGACGGCAAAAAGCGCTCTTTCGCCAAAGATGATGCGGAGCTTCGGGAAATCTGGCGCAAAATGCTCAAATACGAAACCTTGACCCGCCTGGAGGAAAAACTCGAAGCTCAGGCAGAAGGCAAGGATGAAGAGTTGAAAGGACTTAGTACAGAGGAGTTGGAAAAGAAAAGCCGGGAGGAAGTGCTCAAGGTATACTCCGATTGGTATGGCCGCCTCGCCAGGCGCGACCGCACCGATTACCTGAACACATACCTCAACTCCGTTACCAATGTGTTCGATCCCCATACAGGTTATTTCGAACCGATCGAAAAACAAAACTTTGACATTAGCCTCTCCGGCAAACTCGAGGGGATCGGCGCCCGCCTGCAAAGCGATGGGGAGTTTACCAAAGTATCTAGTATCGTTGTCGGAGGGCCGGCCTGGAAGCAAGGAGACCTGAAAGAAAACGACAAAATTATAAAAGTGGCTCAGGGAGATGAAGAAGCTGTGGATGTAACCGGGATGGACCTGGATGATGTCGTATCTCTCATCCGGGGCAGCAAAGGCACCGAAGTAAAGCTCACGGTTAAAAAAGTGGATGGCACTGCTGAAGAGATTACCATCATCCGCGATATCGTCATCCTGGAGGAAGGATTTGCCAAGTCCCTGCTGCTGCATACCACCGCAAAAGAAAAAGTTGGTTATATCTACCTGCCCCGGTTCTACGATGACTTTTCTGATGAAAATGGCCGAAGCTGCGCAGAGGATGTGGCTAAAGAGCTGGAAAAATTAAAAGCACAAAAAGTCGGAGGGGTCATACTCGACCTTCGCGATAATCCAGGCGGATCGCTTCGCGATGTAGTCACTATGTCCGGCCTTTTTATTGAAAGTGGCCCGATTGTGCAGGTGAAATCACGGGATCGCACACCCGATGTGCTCAAAGACGTAGATCCTGGCGTAACCTATAACGGTCCACTCATCATCATGGTCAACACCTTTAGCGCCTCTGCTTCGGAGATCATCGCTGCAGCTATGCAAGACTACGAGCGGGCCGTGATCGTCGGAAGCCCCTCTACCTTCGGTAAAGGCACCGTGCAGCGGTTCATCGACCTGGATCGCTCGGTTACCGGGTACTATGAAATTAAACCGCTGGGCTCGGTCAAACTCACCATCCAAAAGTTTTATCGAATCGACGGAGGATCCACGCAATTGCGTGGCGTAGAACCCGACATCGTGCTGCCCGATGATTTCATCTATTTGGACATGGGGGAAAAGGAAACCGAATTCCCGATGAAATGGACGGAGATCGCTTCCGTACCCCACGAACAAAAGGTGTACAAGGTTCAAAACCTGGATCAACTGAAAGCCCAAAGCAGCCAGCGGGTGAAAAATAATCCCGTCTATCAGGAGATCCTCGTCAATGCCAAACGCCTGAAAGACCAACGGGATAATTCGGTCTATCCCCTGAACCTGGATAAATACCGCACAGAACAGGAGCAGCTCCAGAAGAAGATCGACGCATACAAGAAACTCTTCGAAAATGACGTCGTCTTTGGCGTGGAAAATATCCCGACTGATGTAGATTACCTCAATGCGGAAGAAGGCCGCAAAGCGCGGAATGAAGACTGGTTGAAAGATGTGCGCAAAGACGTGCAACTCCAGGAGACCCTCCTGATCATGCACGATATGCTGGGCAAATAACAGGCAAAAAATCAAGAAAAGGGAAGGAGGCACACGTGTCTCCTTCTCTTTTATAATACGAAAAATGAACTACCTCTCCCTGGAAAATGTGACCAAGACCTACGGCGAAAAGGTCCTCTTCCAAAACCTTAACCTCCAAATTAATAAAGGACAAAAAGTAGCGCTGGTCGCCAAAAACGGCACCGGAAAGACTACGCTCCTCCGGGTGATTGCCGGCCTGGAATCGGGTGAAGGCGAGAGCTATCGCGTGCACCTGCGCCGTGATATCCGTATCGGTTACCTCGAACAGGAGCCCGAGTTCGACGACTCGCTTACGGTCATGGAAACGGTCTTCCATAGCGACAACCCCCTGATCGGCGCTATTCGCCGGTATGAAGAAGCCCTGCTGCTCCCGGACCACAACTCCGGGCGCCTCCAAGCCGCAATGGTCGAAATGGACGACCTGAAAGCCTGGGACTTTGAAGCCCGCATCAAGGAAATCCTTTTCAAACTGAATATCACCGACCTGGAGCAGCGTGTCCATACCCTTTCCGGCGGGCAACGCAAGCGCCTCGCACTGGCACACCTCCTCATCGATGATCCCGAACTGCTCATCCTCGATGAGCCCACCAACCACCTCGACCTGGATATGGTCGAATGGCTGGAAGAATACCTCTCCCAGCCCAATCTCACCTTGTTCCTGGTTACCCACGACCGGTATTTTCTCGAAAATATTTGCGACCACATCGTCGAGCTCGACCGTGGTCAGCTTTATCGCTACAGCGGCAACTATTCCAATTTTTTAGAAAAAAAAGCCGCCCGCACCGAAACCGATTCAATCGAACAGGATAAGGCCCGCAAACTGCTGCGCAAGGAACTGGATTGGGTGAGCCGCATGCCCAAAGCCCGTACCACGAAAGCCAAATCGCGCGTGGATGCCTTTTTTGACCTCCAGGAGAAGACTTCCCAACGGGTAGACCGCACGGAGATACAGATCGATATCAAAGGCGCCCGCCTGGGGAGCAAGATCGTCGAGCTGCACAACGTCGGCAAAAGATTTGACGACCTCGTAGTCCTGGAAAATTTCAACTATAAGTTCAAAAGAAAGGAACGAGTAGGACTCGCAGGTAAGAACGGGGTGGGGAAAACCACCTTTCTGCGCCTGCTCACCCAGGAAGCCCGGCCTGACACCGGCAAGGTAGTCGTGGGCGATACGGTCGAATTTGGCTACTATTCCCAGGACGGGATTCAGTTGATGGAGGATAAGCGGGTTATTGATGTGGTAACGGACATTGCAGAGTTTATCCCTATGGAGAAAGGCCAAAAACTTACGGCCACACAACTCCTGGAGCGCTTTTTGTTCAGTCGGCCCCAACAGCAAGTATATGTGTCGCAACTCAGCGGCGGAGAACGTCGCCGGCTATACCTGCTTACCGTTCTGATGAAAAACCCCAATTTCCTCATCCTCGATGAGCCTACCAACGACCTGGATATCCTGACGTTGAACGTGCTGGAAGATTTTCTCATGGAGTTTCCCGGCTGCATTGTCGTGGTCTCTCACGACCGCTTCCTGCTCGATAAGCTCTGCGACCATCTCTTTATCTTTGAAGGCGAGGGGAAGATCCGGGATTTCAACGGTAAGTATGCCGAATTCCGGCTGGTGCAGAAAGCAGAAGAAGAGGAAGTACGCAGCGCTGTTCGGCCTGAAAAGCAAGAGGCGCCTACCAATACGCGCACCAGCTTTGGCTTGACTTCCCAGCAGAAGAACGAGTTGAAAAAATTGGAAAGGGAGATTCAGGAGCTGGAGCAGCGCAAAGCGGCCATTCACGAAAAATTTACCCGGTCGGATATTCCGTTCGAGGATATCCAGCGCTTGTCGAAGGAACTGGAAGAAGTGGTCGCTTCGCTGGAGACCAAAGAATTTCGCTGGATGGAATTGGCGGAATTGGGATCGATGTAAAAGACTTTATTTTTGCCGCACCAACCGGGCACGCTGCAACCCTGGCGCCAGGTAGCTGGTCACTTCCGGCACTTCCTCCCCGTCGATCTCTATCCCACCTGTGACATTCGTGGTTTCCAAATGTCCCACCACGATCTGCCAGGAAAGCACATCGTCTTCTACCTGTTCGGTCATCGTAGTGAGCAGGGATTCTTCTACCGAAAAGATCTCTACCAACACCGGCCCCAGCCAATACGCATCGAGCAGGATGGAGTTGCCCTCGTCAATCTGGTAATGCCCTGTTTTCGCATCGACCGTTTGGAGGTAATAGGGTCTTACCTGCTTGTTTTCGCCCTCCCCATAAGTGATCTCCCACGAGTACATCCCCATAGAGTCTGCAGGCTGTATGTGCATACCCATGAAGATCTTTTGCTGCAACCCCTGTGCGTTGTATATTTCAAGTTCGCCGGTCCAGTTTCCCACCCAGTTTTCGGGAAAGGATTTGTCCCCTTGAGCGGAAAGGGTATTGGACGAAAGGCCAACCAGCAGGCACATTAAAATTAAGGACATAACAGCTTTCATGGAAACAGTTATTTTTGACAGATAATGCAATGATAAAACAACCACCTATTATGCGCAATTGGATCGTTATTCTTTTTGGAATCCTGGTCATACCCGTCTGGGGGCAACAGCCTTATTTTCAGCAGGAGGTAGATTACCGCATCTCAGCCCGGCTCGACGATGTACCGCACATGCTGAGTGGCGAAGTTACGGTAACTTACACCAATCATTCGCCCGATTCCCTGCCTTTCCTGTACTTTCACCTTTGGGCAAACGCCTTCCGCGACCAGACGACGGCTTTTTCGGAACAAAAGATCCGGATGCGCTCAACCCGATTTTATTTTGCGAAAGAGAGCGATTTGGGCTTCTATGAATCTGTTGATTTTTTGGCTAATGGAGAGCCCCTTTCCTGGAGTCTTGACCCTGAGAATCCCGACATTGCCCGGGTAGAGCTGCCCCAGCCGATTGACCCGGAAGGGCAAATCATCCTGGTAGTGCCTTTTCAATTAAAAGTACCCGCCTCGTTCTCCCGCCTGGGCCATGTAGGACAATCCTATCAATTTACCCAATGGTACCCGAAGCCGGCTGTATACGACCGCGAAGGCTGGCATGCCATGCCCTACCTGGATATGGGAGAGTTTTACTCCGAATTTGGCTCGTTCGACGTAACACTTACCCTGCCTGCCAATTACGTGGTGGCAGCGACCGGAGTGTTGCAAACCGAATCGGAAAAGCAATTTCTCCGCGAAAAAGTAGCGGAAACCCAAAAATGGTTGGAGACGGATCCGCCAGAGAAAGTGGACAGCAAGACGATGAATAAAAGAGATACCTTCCCGCCCAGCAGTTCCGAATGGAAAACTATTCGCTATACCGCGGAGCGTGTACACGACTTTGCTTGGTTTGCCGACAAGCGTTTTCACGTGCTGGACGGGAAAGTAGAACTGGCTTCCGGCCGGTCGGTCGATACCTGGGCGTTCTTTTCCTATGCCGAATCCTGGCTCTGGAAAGATGCCATCTCCTACATCAACCGAGCTGTCCGCTTCTATTCCGATTGTGTCGGAGAATATCCCTATCCCCATGCGACAGCAGTGATGAGTGCGCTGAGCGCAGGAGGAGGCATGGAATACCCCATGATCACCGTGATCGGCACTTCCGGCGATGCCAAGGCTTTAGACGGAGTTATCACCCACGAAGTAGGGCACAACTGGTTTTACGGCATCCTGGCCTCCAACGAACGCGATCATCCCTGGATGGATGAGGGGATCAATACGTATTATGAGCATCGTTATACCGAGACCTACTACGGCAAAGAATTACTGGAAGAGATGTTGCCCAAATTCCTGACCAAGGGTATTGATTATTCTATTGGCGAACTGGGTTACCTGCTCCAGGCGCGTCGCCACCGCGACCAGGCGCCCGATACCAATTCCAACGAATTTAAAGACCTCAACTACTGGCTTGGCGCCTACGAGAAGCCGGGGAAAGCGTTCCGACACCTGGAAGGCTACCTGGGTAGGGAGGCCTACGACCGGGCTATGCAGGCCTACTTCCGGGAATGGCAATTTCGCCACCCACAACCCAACGACCTGAAACAAGTGCTGGAACAGGAAACCGGCAAATCCCTGGATTGGCTGTTTGAAGGCTACCTCTTTTCCAATGAAAAAATGGATTACGCCCTTAGCGGCATTCAGGAAGAGGGAGCTACCTTGGAAGTTAAAATAAAAAACCGGCAAGACCTGACGCCTCCGTTTGCACTGTATGGCATGGTGGATTCTACGGTTGTCGCGAAGCAGTGGTACGAGGGTTTTCAGGGCAGGCAAACCGTCTCCTTCCCAGCCGGCGATTACGAGCAACTGGTACTCGACCAGGACCACTACCTGCTTGATTTTCATCGAAAGAATAATCAGATCCGGACCTCGGGATTGTTTCCGAAATCCAAGACGCCCACCATCGGATTAATCTCCGGCGTCGAGCGGGCGGACCGCAGCAGCCTGTACCTGTTGCCCGTGGTAGCCTGGAACAACTACGACAAACTCCAGTTTGGCATTGGCTTGCACAACTACTCGCCTATCCAAAAAAACGTCGAATGGCATGTGCTACCTGCGTATTCCTTCGTGACCAAACAAATAAACGGACTTGCCGGTATCCGGGCCAATATCTACCCCGGCAGTCGCCTGCTGCCAGAGTGGACAATCAGCCTGGATGCGAAGCGGTTTTCAAGCGAATACAACTGGAAAGATGCCTATTACCTCGATTATTACCGACTCAGTCCCTCCCTGCGCGTCCGATTGCGCTCGGCGCCCAATGGCAGTATGGAGCATTTTCTCCGCTACCGCCTGCTATTTGTGGGCGAAGAGCAGGCCCAATACGACACACTGGGCGTTTTCCAGCAAACCGAATACCAGCACAATCGGATACATGTGTTGTCGTATGAGCTGGACAACCGGCAGGTGGTCAATCCGCACTCCCTGCATCTGGCATTGGAGCAGCAATCCTATACCGATGCCTTTGGAGTTGATCAGCAATACCTTCGGGTAAGCCTGGATGCCTGGGGGAAATACACCTACGCCCAACGCAAGCATCTTTATGGGCGCATTTTCGCTGGATACCACCTTTCCAATACCATCCGGGACGCAGGGTTGATTGGCCCCGGCGCCTTCAACCTCACTGCGCAGGGCTACCGGGGAAATGACGACTACAAGTATGACGAGTTCTATTTTGGAAGAAATGACAGCCAGGGCCCCTGGTCCAGGCAGATCAGCCTGCGTGATGCAGGCTTCAAGAATGCATTTCCCCGCGCCTTCCAGGGACAAAGCGGCAACACCAACGATTTTATGATTGCTTTAAACCTGAAGGCGGACTTACCAAAAGACCTGCCGTTGAAACTTCCCCTCAAACCCTATTTCGATGTAGCATACGTATCAGACCCGCGGCCTATTTCTGCAGGTCAGCCTCTGAGTGAGCGCATCTGGTGGAGCGGCGGCTTCTGCCTGGAGGTCGGCGACGATATCCTTGGTATTTATTTCCCGGTAATCAACTCTGCCAACCTGCGGCAGCTCTACGACGGAGATGGCAAAGCAGGCTACCTGAGCCACATCACCTTTAATTTTAACATCCGGAATCTCAATCCGGTCAATCTGTTCAGTATGTTTAGCCTGTAAGGATTTGATGGAGAACAGCGTCGCCCCCTCCCTCGCCAGGTGAGGTTTACCCACAAATATTTGAAGGCCGGAAAAAGTTTTGGCCTGTCAGTTTAAATAGCTGAAAATCAAGGGCAAGCTCCAGGTTTCAGACCCTCCCCCAACCCCTCCCTGGCGAGGGAGGGGTTGGGGGAGGGTCTGAAACTCCAGGCCAACCTGCCGGATGGCAGGGATTTCCTTAAATCTTAAAAATTCGGGATGTCTCATGTTTAATAAACGGTTGGCCCGGCCGCCGGCCGGGCCAACCGTTTATTTTATTTGTTTAGGGTAATAAAAATCATCGCATTTCAACTTACAGAGGCGTATTTTATAGCCAAATAAGAACAGACTGCTATGATCAAGGAAACATTGAAAAAACTTCGGGATGTCCGGGCCGAGGGTTGTGTTTCTATTTTGTTGCCAACCCACCGAACCCATCCGGACAACAAGCGAGATTTTATTTTACTGCGCAACATGCTTCATGAGGCGAAAGAGCGTCTCCTTCAGGATTATGATAAACGCCAGGTGCCAGAAACCCTGGCCAATCTGGAGGATCTGGCAGAGCGGATCGATCCGAGGTACAACCTGGATGGATTGGCTATTTACCTGAATGAAGACATCTGTGAGTACGTGCGTTTACCGATGCCGGTGGAACCCCGGGTCATTCTGGACAAGACCTTTGCAACCCGCGATTTGCTGAGGGCGCTGAACCAGATCGAGAACTATTACATCTTGCGACTGAGCGAGCATGAAGCCCATTTATTCGGCGCCTTCACCGACAGGATCATTGATGAATGCATCGTCAATGATTTCCCGCACATCAATGGCCTCTACACGACCAATACCCTCAAGGCGAGCTACCCCATGGTGCAGGAAAACTACCATAAAGAGTACCTGAATCGCATCGACAAAGACTTACAGCAAGTGCTTCGGGAAGACCCGGGCGGGGTCATCATCGCCGGCGCTGACCGGAACTACCATTACTTCATGGAGGTGACCGATAACAAGGAACCCATCATTGGCCACCTGCCCGGAAACTGGGATGAAGAAACGCTGGTCAACCTGGCCCGGGAAAGTTGGAAGCTCGTCCAATACTATATCGACAAAGAAGGCGAAAAGGCGATGGAGCATATTGGGCAAGCTATTTCCCAAAATCGCCTGATCACGAGTCTGGGCGACATCTGGGCGGCAATCCAGAAAGGAAAGGGAGAAACCTTGTATGTGGAGAAGGGGTATTTCCAGCCTGCTATCCTGGAAAACGGCCTGGTCATCACCGTAGATCACGCCGATCAACCCGATGTGGTGCCCGACCTGGTCGATGAAATGATCGAAGCGCTCCTGAGCTTCGGAGGTAATGTCTCTTTTCTGGAAGATGGAGCCTTGGATGAATTTGGACGAATTGCGTTGAAGGTGCGGTATTGAGTTAAGTTCTATTCTAGTCTTCTTCCTCCTCTTCCGGGTCTTCCACGATCCCGGTAGGGTTGTTTGCTTTGTAATAAAGGGAAGAACAGTTGTCCTGCGTAAACAGGGCATTGGCAACGCGTTGCATATCTTCCGCAGTGATCTTGAGGTAGAGTTCAACTTCCCTGTTGATCTGGTCAGGGTCGCCGAGCAATTCAAAAAAAGCGAGGTTGAGCGCCTGGTTGAGGATATTGCTTTCTGAAAAGAGCAGTGTACTCTCCATTTTATTTTTCACCTTCTCCAGTTCCCGTTCGGAGAGGGTTTCTGCTTTCAGTGCTTCCAGTTCTTTCCAAATCGCTGCTTCTATTTGCTGAAGGGTATATCCATTGGCCGGTTTAGCTTCAATAATAAACAAGCCGGGGTCGATACTGCCGGTGATGTAGCAATCAATGGACGTGACCAGGCGTTGCTCTTTGAGCAAACGCCGGAAGAGGCGTGAAGAAGGCCCATTGGAAAGAATATCCGAGAGGAGGTCGGTGGTATAGTAATCGGGTTCCATGCGGCCGGCGCAGTGAAATGCGAGGTAGAGTGCATCGACTGGTACGTTAGCCTGGAGGATGCGCTGCTGCAGGCGCAATTGAGGCGGTTCTGCAGGAAGGGTTCGCGGGGCAGTTTCGCCGGCCGGGATATCGCCAAACCATTTTTCCACGAGCTTCCGGGCCTTTGCCGGCTTAATGTTTCCCGTGAGCACCAGTATGGCATTATTGGGGTTATAAAACCGGCCGTAGAAGCTTTGGACATCCTCCATCGTCGCGTCTTCTACGTGTTTGGGCACCTTGCCGATAGTCGGCCAGCGATAAGGATGCACTTGATAGGCCATATCGGCCAGGTGATGCCACACATCTCCATAGGGTTGATTGATACACGTCTCCTTGAATTCCTCCACTACGACCTTGCGCTGAACATCCAGCACATTGGGATCGAAATTGAGGCTGAGCATGCGATCGGATTCGAGCCAGAGCGCCGTTTCGATATTTTCCGCAGGCAGAATGTCGTAAAAATTAGTGATATCGTTGTTCGTGAACGCGTTATTCTCCCCGCCGGCCGTCTGGATCGGATCGTCAAAATCGGGCACATGTGCGGAGCCGCCAAACATCAGGTGCTCGAAGAGATGGGCAAAGCCGGTTTTTTCGGGCAGTTCATCCCGGGCCCCCACATTATACAATACATTGACAGCCACCATTGGCGTGCTGTCATCTTCATGCGTCAGGACCCGCAGGCCATTCGGCAACACAAATCGGGAGTAATTGATCACGTATATGTAGATTAATTGGGAAAGCGCCTTATGCGATTCCCCAATAATAATTTTTTAAACAACAAAGGTAATCAGCGAAGAGTTTAGTTGGCTTGCTTACGCCAAAAATCCAGGAGGTGGCATCTTTTTATTATCACACCAAAAAGGAAAGCTATGAAAAATGACATCTCCGGATTAGAGCGGCACCGAAGCCGCTATTTCCTGGTAGGCTTAGCCTGCGCGCTGTTTATTTCCTGGACGGCTTTTGAATGGACCTCCTCGCCTTCCCCCATCCAATGGAGCGAAGACGCTGCGGAATTTGCAGATGAAATTGACGTGGTCCGCACCGTCCAAAAGCCCCAACCAGTTGCACCGCTGCCCAAGCCTGATCGCCTTTCTCACAAAGTGGAGGTTGGCTTCCAATTGATTGGTCCCGCAGATCCAATCACCATTGATACCACCCTTAAATTTTACCCTGCGAAACCTTTCGAAGATCCGGTATTCGTACAAAGGCTGTTGCACCGCCACCCAAGCCGGTGATTCAGGAGAAAGATGCACCCCTGATCATCGCTGAAGTGATGCCTCGTTTTCCCGGGTGTGAGGACCAGGGATTGAGCAAAGAAGAGCGTAAGACCTGTGCAGATAAAAAGTTGCTGGAATACATTTACGAACACATTGATTATCCGCAAGCAGCCTTGCAAAACGACATTTCCGGCATGATCGTGGTCCAGTTTGTGGTCGAAACAGACGGCTCGATCACGGGGGCCGAAGTGCTGAAAGAGATTGGAGGCGGTTGTGGTCGCGAGGTTTTGCGGGTGATAGATTCTATGCCGAATTGGATACCGGGTAGTCAGCAGGGCCGTAAGGTGCGGGTCATGTTCAGGCTGCCGGTACGCTTTGAGCCAAGCAGGTAGAATGAGGTTAATAAAGGAAGGAGCGCACTGGCGCTCCTTCCTTTATTAAGGCATAATCCGTACCTTGAGGGCTTGCTAAGTCAGGCAATTTGCAAATCGAGGAGTTATGCGACCAGATTATTCTAAACTACCCTACGACCGGAACCGGGTCTACAAAATAAAGGGATCGGAAGGAACGGGAGGCAACGGATGGGCTACCTCCGAGCAGATCCAAATCCTGCATGTGTTTGGCTCTGAGCAACGAAAAGGACTGGAACATCTGGATTTTGTGTCGGGAATCCCGCCATTTCTTCGTGGCCCCTACGGCTCGATGTACGCTATACGTCCGTGGACGATCCGGCAGTATGCGGGTTTTTCTACTGCGGAAGAGAGCAATGCGTTTTACCGCCGCAACCTGGCGCAAGGGCAGAAAGGATTATCGGTCGCTTTCGATCTGGCCACCCACCGGGGCTACGACTCGGACCATGAGCGGGTGACCGGTGATGTGGGCATGGCCGGGGTGGCCATTGACTCGGTGGAAGATATGAAGATCCTGTTTGACCAAATCCCACTCGACGAGATGTCGGTGTCTATGACCATGAATGGGGCCGTGATTCCCATCATGGCGTTTTACATTGTCGCGGCGGAAGAGCAGGGGGTGAAGCCGGAGCAGTTGAGTGGTACGATCCAGAATGATATCCTGAAGGAATTCATGGTACGCAATACGTACATCTATCCTCCGGGGCCCTCCATGCGGCTCATCGCCGACATCTTTGCATTCACTTCGAAGCGCATGCCCAAGTTCAACTCGATCAGCATCAGTGGGTACCACATGCATGAGGCAGGCGCCCCGGCTGACCTGGAGTTGGCCTACACCCTTGCCGACGGACTGGAATACCTCCGCACCGGCATCCGGACGGGGCTCGATATCGACGACTTTGCCCCGCGCATTTCCTTCTTTTGGGGTATCGGCATGAATCATTTCATGGAAATCGCCAAGATGCGTGCCGGCCGGTTGTTGTGGTCCAAGCTGGTGCATCAGTTCAACCCCATGCAAGAAAAGTCGATGGCTTTGCGCACGCATTGTCAGACATCCGGATACAGCCTTACCGAGCAAGATCCATTCAACAATGTAGCCCGCACGTGTATCGAGGGACTGGCAGCTGTATTGGGCGGCACACAGTCGCTCCATACCAACTCCCTCGACGAAGCGATCGCGTTGCCCACCGATTTTTCGGCCAAGATCGCGCGCGACACGCAGCTGTACCTGCAGAAGGATACCGCGATCACGAAGGCTGTCGATCCCTGGGCCGGATCCTATTATGTAGAATATTTGACTGATCAACTCGTGCAAAAGGCCTGGGCCCATATCGAGGAAGTGGAATCGCTCGGTGGCATGGCGAAGGCCATAGAAGCCGGGGTGCCGAAGATGCGGATCGAAGAGGCGGCTGCGCGCAAGCAGGCCCGTATCGACAGCGGTAAAGACCAGGTGGTAGGGGTGAACATATTCAGGTTGCAGGAAGAGGATCCGCCAATCGACATCTTGCAGGTCGACAATTCGGCAGTGCGGGAGAGCCAGGTGAATCGGATAAATGAGGTAAAAGCAACCCGGGACGAAGGAGCTGTGCAGGCCGCACTGGAAGCGATTTACGAAGCCGCCCGATCAGGCGAAGGCAATTTACTGGAATTGGCGGTAGAAGCGGCCCGGGTACGAGCTACGCTTGGAGAGATCTCTTATGCCATGGAGCGTCATTACGGGCGTTTCCAGGCCAACAGCCACTCTATTTCAGGTGTATATGCAGGAGAAATGGGAGAAAAAGAAGACAGTTTCCGGAAAGCCCGCGAGTTGGCTGATCTTTTTGCCCGGCAGGAAGGCCGCCGTCCGCGGATCATGGTTGCCAAGCTGGGTCAGGACGGGCACGACCGGGGCGCCAAAGTGATCGCCACCAGTTTTGCTGATCTGGGTTTCGACGTAGATGTGGGTCCCCTATTCCAGACCCCTGCGGAAGCTGCCCGTCAGGCGGCGGAGAATGATGTGCATATCCTGGGCATTTCGTCTCTGGCAGCCGGACATAAGACCCTGGTGCCTCAGACCCTTGAAGCACTAGCCAAGCTGGGCCGGGAGGATATCCTGGTGGTTGTTGGCGGGGTGATTCCGCAGCAAGACTACGACTTGTTGTACGAGCAGGGGGTTGCTGGGATCTTTGGTCCTGGGACTAAGATTGCGGAGGCAGCGATAGAGATATTGAAGCAGTTGATGGAGGAGTAATTTCCCAAATAAAAAAGAGGGATAAACCTTAGATTCATCCCCCTTTCACCTGGTTTTCTTATGAGCGGGAAACGAGATTCGAACTCGCGACCCTCAGCTTGGGAAGCTGATGCTCTACCAACTGAGCTACTCCCGCTAATCAGGGTGCCAAGTTACGACCTTTTTTGGTTTGGGGCAAAGGTTTTTAGCGTTCTAAAGCAAATTTAGTTTTTGGAGACTTATGGTCTAAACAAGGGGATTTTCTATGGTTAAGATCGTGTCAATCACTTGACCATGCTGCAAATCTTCAGAATACAATATTGAGCAGCCACTTTCAATGGCACCAACGAGGATTAGGCTGTCATAAAATGAGAACCTATATCTTTCCACGATTATGCAAGCTGCATGAATGGAAGTTGTGGAGGTTGTCATCACCTCAAAATTTTCCTGAACTTCGGCAAGGGTAGAGCGGATTGCACTCCATTCCAGTTTGAATTTTTTTCGAAGCGTATTGGCGAATTCTTTCAGTACTTGAGTGCTGATGACCGCATTTGGCAGGTTAGCCACCGCAAGTGCTTTGGCACGTTTTTCAGGTTCTGTGCCAGTATAGCAATAAATCAAGATATTGGTATCCAGGAAAACCCTATCGTTCATTAGCTTCGTCGCGATTAAACTTAAATCCCTTGGTATCTAATTGGATTGCGGAGAAAGCCTTTGCTTTTTTCAATATTACACCTTCAGGTTTTGATTCGTCAATGATGAAAGCAATGATCTCTACCTGCTTGCCCAGAAAATTGTCAGGGACTAAAATAGTCAGGTTGTTCTTTTCAACGTTGAGGATGGTTCTTATCATAGTAGACTCCATAAGTCAATTTTATCTGTTACCCAGATAAAATTAACAATTTCTATTGGTTTGAAGTTCTTCACCAATCCTACCACAACGCCAACAACGCCCCACTCTCCTGTCCCTTGATCTCTTGCACTACGGCGCTGTTGACATTGGGAAGAAAGGAGGGGGCCGTTCCCGGTCTGTCGTCAAAGATGTCTACGCGGAGCTCGCGGGCAAAGATCTTGGCCAGATCACCCAGGTTCCTGGCGTATCGCTCCGATTTGCCCATGCCCATAAAGAGGTCGATGACACCAGAGCGAACCATTTCGTATTTATCCATCGCCAGGAGGAGTTGGCGCTGGGATTTGCCTTTTGCGGTTTTACCTGCTTTTTCGGCTTTTTCCCGGAGTTCGTCGGGCGAGTAGCCCAACAGCCGGGAGCGGAACTGCCACCAATTGGCAGCGCTCCCGCCGTTGCGCTGTTCGTACGTCTCCAGGTGCCGCTGCTGGCTGGCGGTCTGACAGGACACCAGGCCCATCGCCTTCGTCATCTCTAGCACGGCCACCACTTGTTCTTTCGTCAAGAGCTCGGCATTTTCCACCTTGTCTTCCAGGGAGAATAAATACCGCGCATATTTTTGCTTCACCCGGCTATGCGAATTGAGGGTGATCAATTTCGCCAGCTCGATCGAGAAGTAATAGTCTTCCAATAGCGGATCCTTGGTGGGACGGGGGGCAAAATCCTGCATCTTCACCGGCTTCCGGATCCCATCCCTGAACTCGTATACATCGTTTATCCACTTCTTCACATTGCGGGCATACTGCGCTACCGGCAGTTCCAAAACCTGGTACAGTTCACTCGTCCGTACCACCTTTGTTCCTTTTTTACTGACCAAAACCTGAAGTTCCATCGTTTGTTGGATTTGTTTCAACAAAAATAAACAACTTGTTTTAAAAAGTCAATAGTTTTAAACAAAAAGTTTTTTAATTAGTTGAAAGTTGAAAGTGGAGAGTGAAGTGAGGTCGTGGTGGCAAAGCCACCGCGGCTTTCACATCACTTTAAACTCTAAACGCTAAACAAAACACACCGCCGCAATATGATCGGCAATCAGCTTACCGGCGCGATTGAGCGTGAAGATGGAGCCTTGGCGAACCACCTGGCCTTCGGCCATGAAAGGCTGGATGGAAGCCAGGAAATGATCGGAAAAATCTTTGGGAAGGGATTGAATGAGGGTGAGGTCGCAGCCCCATTGGGTACGGAGGCTGGTCATGACGTATTCATTATACCGATTGGCGGGGGCGAGGGGTTCCAGCTCGTAGGGGGCCTGGCTTTCGGCAAGTGCCTTAAGGTATTGGGCGTTATTGGCGACGTTCCACTGGCGGGTATCGCCGTTGAATGAGTGGGCGGCGGGGCCAATGCCCAAGTATGGCTCGCCGAGCCAATAGCTGGAGTTGTGTTTGGAATGCCGACCCGGTTTGGCGAAATTGGAGATCTCGTAGTGCTCATAGCCGTGGACAGCCATCGTGTCCATCAGGTACTCGAACTGGCGGGAGGCTTTCTCCTCATCGACCGGCGGCACCTTTCCTTTTTTGACAAAATGACCGAGAGCCGTTTGGGGCTCGACGGTGAGGCAATAGGGAGAGAGATGTGGGATGTCAAACTGGAAAAAAATATCCAGGTTTTTGGCCCACTGCGCGTCAGAGGTGGTGGGCGAGCCGTAGATGAGGTCAATAGTACTATTCTCGAAGCCGGCGTCTTTTACCCGCTGAAGGCAGCTCAATGCCTCCCCGGCCGAATGGGCGCGGTTCATGAAGCGCAGGTCTTCCTCCGCAAACGACTGGATGCCGATGCTGAGGCGATTGACAGGGCTTTTGCGCAGCATGTCTACTTTCTCCTGCGTCAGGTCATCAGGATTGGCCTCGAGGGTCACTTCCGGCTCAGCGACGACGGGAAAAAGGCGGTATATTTGATCAAAGATGGCCTGCAACTCATCACTGCTGAGCAGAGAGGGTGTCCCGCCACCGAAATAGATCGTATCGAGGGAGGCGCCCTGGAGGTAGTCGCGTTGCAACTCCAGTTCCCGCACCAATGCCTGCACCATCTCCTCCTTGTACTTCAGGGACGTGGAGAAGTGGAAGTTGCAGTAGTGGCAAGCTTGTTTGCAGAAAGGGATATGGAGGTAGAGGCCTGGCAAAAAAGTTTAGGAGGTTTATAAGGTTTATAAGGTTTATAAGGTTTATAAGGTTTATGAAGTTTATGAGTTTATAAGGGTATACGTTATTTTAGGGATAAATGAACCGCGAAGGCGCTAAGCGCGCTAAGAGGTCCTGGCTTTGCATAAGGGGACTGAAAAAATTCCTACAAAAGGGAAAGCAATGTCTCTTAGCGTCCTTTGCGTCTTTGCGGTGAAAAATAAACAACTTTCAGCTCAAATTTGATTTCTGCGAAAAATATACTACTCCTTTTAGGCTTGATCCTGGCCATGCCGGCTTTTGGACAGCTCCGGTTGCAGTGGCAGGCTGTGGATAGTATGGCCGTGACCTGGGTCGAGCAGCAGAAACCCATTGCCCCATTTGCCGACTCGGCGGCGGTGGTTCTTTTTCTGGAAGAAAACCTGAATGCGTTCAAGGCCCAAGCGTACCTAACTGCTTCAGTGGATAGTTTGGAATGGGGGGATAGTACGGTGATCGCGCACCTGTACCTGGGGCCGGTGCTTCGCTTTAGTAGCCTGGAGAATGGGAATTTGCCGGAATGGTTGCTGGAGAAGGTGCGGTTTCGGGAGGGGGCTTATAGGGATAAGCTCTTGGGGGGAGGGGCGAATGGTAATTCGCCAGGGCAGAGGGGGGCGAATGGTAATTCGCCAGGGCAGAGAGGGGCGAATGGTAATTCGCCCGTACGGGGGGTGGAGGAGGCGCTGCTGGAGGAGGCGGAAAATGCGGGCTATCCATTTGCCCGTATTTGGCTGGATAGCCTGTCTTGGAAGGGGCCGGCCTTCACGGCCGGCCTATATTGGGAAAGTGGTCCGGCGATTGAATGGGCGCCGGTGCAGGTGGAAGGGGAGGTGAAGCTCGCGCCGGTTTACTTGCAGCAATACCTGGGGCTTCGTCCGGGCACGCCCTATAGCCGCCGGAAGGTGCTGGAGGCCCGCAACCGGCTGCGGGAGCTGCCGTTCGTGCGGGAGACCAAGGACCCTGTGGTGGAATTCCTCGGGCAGACAGCCGCCCTGAAATTATTTCTCGAACGAAAAAAAGCCAGCCGACTGGACTTTCTCGTCGGGGTATTACCTACTAATAACGAGGGCCCAACCCGCAAGCTGCTGATCACAGGTACCTTCAACGCGGAGTTTCAGAATGCCTTTGGAAAGGGGGAGCGCATTTATGCGTCATTTGAGCAACTGCGTCCGGGGACCCAGGAACTTGAACTGGCTTTTACCTACCCCTATTTACTCCAACTCCCGTTCGGCATTGACCTGGGCTTCAACCAATACAAGCGCGACTCCACTTTTAACGACGTGATCTTTGACCTGGGCCTGCGCTACCTCATGCCCGGGGGCAACTACCTGCGGGCATTCTGGAATCGCAGCTCCTCCTCCCTGATCTCTATCGACCAGGAGCGCGTGTTGCAGACGCGCCAGTTGCCTTCTACGCTCGACGTACAGGTCAACGCATTTGGCCTGGAGCTCCTTTGGCAGAAGCTGGACTACCGGTTCAATCCCCGCAAAGGCTGGAGCCTGGGCGCCCGGGCGAGCGCGGGCACGAAGACCATTGAGCCCAATCCCGCCATTACCGGGTTGCAAGACCCCGAAGACCCCGGGTTTGACTTCACGACCCTTTACGATACCCTCGATCAGAAGACCTACCTCGTGCGCCTGACGGGCGATGTGGGCTATTTCTTCCCCGTGTTCTCCTCTTTCGCCCTCTACCTGCGCAACCGCTCCGGCTGGGTGTATTCTCCTCAATCCATTTACCGCAACGAGCAGATCCGCATCGGGGGCAACCGGTTGCTGCGAGGCTTCGACGAAGAGTCGATCTTCGCCACCCTCTATTCTGTCTTCTCCCTCGAATACCGCCTCCTCCTCGACGGCAATTCTTATCTCTACGCCTTCGGCGACTACGGCTACGTGGAGGATCGCACCACGACCACCCGGCGGTTCGATCGTCCGGCGGGACTGGGTGTGGGGCTCACCTTTGAAACCCCGGTCGGGATCTTTGGGATCAGTGTAGCGGTGGGGCAGCAGTTCAACCAGGGGTTTGATTTCAGGAATCCGAAGCTGCATTTTGGGTATGTGAGTGTGTTTTAAACAGGATTATGGGGATGGGGGAATGGACAGGATTTTTTTCTTATTTTTGAAAGGACTATTCAAACCGCACCTTTATGCCACGCCTGCTTCTCCCTATCCTGTTTCTGGCACTCTGCCTTTCCCCGCTCTCTGCTCAGGAAGATCTGACCCTGGACAGCGCCTTTTTTCACCAACAAAAAGACCTTTACCAGCGCTGGCTGGAGTACGAGGATCTGGATGAAGCGCTCTGCGTGGAGGCCATCCTCGTCGAGCCGGAGCAACTCACACTTTACCTGGGCTTTCACACCACGGATGAGGATACGGTCTACCAAACATGGAAGCAGTTGAAAACCGTTTTTGAGGAGAAAAATCCCATCACGCTGGAGCAGCACCTTTTTTACAAACTGGTACAATTGATGGAGATCCGCGAGGACCAGGCACGGGTGGCCTTATACAGCAGCTACGATGTGGTGCACGTGCCGGATCCCTGTTTTATCCGGGGCATCTACTTTGAGGATGGACAGGTACAGGTATTCAAGCACAACTGCAAATCGGAGATCCGGGACATTGAGGTACAATTGCCGGACCTGAATAACAAGAGCCAGGTGATAGAGACCGAATTCCGGAGCTCGTCGCGGCGGAAGGAAGTTTTTGACAAGATTTACGAGTACGCGGCCAAGCGTTTCGGCGCCGCCACCTGCGAGGGGCAACCCGGCCGGGTGTTTTTGCGCGAAAAGGATCAGGTATTGCGCTTTGAGGTGAAGGATCTGTGCAAAGAAGTCATCACGGAGAGTCGCGCCTCGCTCATCTGCCAATGGCTTCCGATCGATTGCAAGGAACGCCGGGAGTGGTTGATCTTTACCATCACCTATTTCGAAACGTCGATGGGGTTCAAATTGAGTTGCCAGATCGACGGCAAGGTAGGCTCCGGCTATTTCGGCACGGTGAGCCGCGGCGCCTTTTACGATATGGAAATCGACTTCGATCCGTATCTAAAAGACTATGCGGATAGCTTTAAGCTGGAATTGCAAGGGCTGTTTTAAGTAAGCGCACAAAGGCGCGCTTACTTAAAATTTTACAAAAAAATACATGGACAAACCAGCATTACAGCATTGGATCGAGCAAAACGAGCTGAGGCAGGCCATTGAGGCCCTTACTACCCACGCCCGCAGCGAAGGTCTGCGCGACTGGGAGCGGGAACTGATCGACCTGTCGCGTCGCTACCGGGAGAACGGCGACCTCCACCGCAAAAACCTCATCACCTCCGAAGTCTGGAGCGTCAATGAAACCCGTATTGCCAATACCCTGCTGGAGATCCTGGATCACCTGGAGGAAGGCACTCCCGGACCCACGGCCAAAGAACGACAGGCGATGCAGGAGGCGTTGCCCGAGGCGCCGCGGACCAAGTTCCGGACCTTTGCCGGGATTATGCTGGCGTTGACGCAGGTAGTGGCGTTGCTGGGCGTGTTTGTATTTTGGGATTTGGGGAGTTTGACGAATGGGGCGTTTTCCCTGGCGGCGGTTATGGTGTTGTTGTTGCCGGTGGTTGTGGGGTATGGGGTTTGGATGCGGATGGTAGGGGCGAAATATTTTCGCCCCCAAAATGGCGTGGGCGAAAGTGTTTCGCCCGGAATGAAAGGGGCGAAAGTGTTTCGCCCGGAATGAAAAGGGGCGAAAGTGTTTCGCCCGGAATGAAAAGGGGCGAAAGTGTTTCGCCCGTACGGGGGTTTTTGTTTTTGCTGAGCCTGGGGGGATATTTGCTGGGCGTTTATTTTTTCTTGTATGAAAAATCGGTTGGGGGGTTGTTTGGGGAGCGGTTTTGGCCGATGGAGGTGGCGATTGGCTTGTGGTGTGTGGGGTTTGGGGTGATGGGGGGGTATTGGGTGAAAAGGTTTTTTGTCTGAACTGTGATTTTTTGTCTGAACTGTGATTTTTGTGATTTCTATGATTATGCTGATTTGATCATGGGGATCAAAAAAATCACATAAATCACAGTGCAGACCATAATGAGCCCTATGAAAAATCTTATTTATTTAGCTGTCGCCTCCCTATTGCTGAGTGCGACAGATCATTACGCTCCGGTTGTTCGCTCCGGGCAGGATCGCGCTTTATTCATTGCAGTCAATGATTACCGGAATGCCGGGTTGTCGGACCTGCAGAATCCGGTAAAAAATGCGACCGACATAGCGGGGGAATTGTACCAGCGTTTCGGTTTCGATACGTTGGTTATGCGCAATCCGACGTTGGTGCAGATCGAGCAAAAGCTCAATGAATACCGCGATAAATACGCCCGCAACCTCGACAATCGGTATCCCTCCGACGGGCAGTTGTTGATCTTCTTTTCGGGGCATGGCAAAGAATACTACGGCGATGGCTACTTCCTGCCTGCCGATGCCGATCCAAATGTGCCGCACCGCTCGGGGCTCGGCTACGGTTTCCTACGCAACCTGATCAACGAGATCAACTGCAATCACATCCTGGTGGCGGTAGATGCCTGTTACAGCGCCAACTTAGACCCTGACAGAGGGAACAAACCCGATCATTCTTTCCAGCGGATCGGCGAGTTGAGCGAGGTAGAAAAGACCCTTCAAAACCACAGGCAATACAAAGCCCGTCTCTTCTTCACCTCCGATGCCGTGGGCGATATGACGCCCGACCGCTCCAACTTTGCCCGCAAGATGCTGGAAGGCCTGGATGCGTTCCAAAGCCCGGCCGGGTTTATGACCTCCTCGGAGCTGTTTGCCAATTATTTGCAGAAGGCGTCGCCTACGCCACGGGGCGGCAATTTTGGCGACGATGATGTGCGGTCGGCGTTTTTGTTTTTTTATGAAAGAAACGCTATTCCTTCAGCCGACCCCTTCCTCGATCGCCAGGCTTGGGAGGAGGCTAAAGCCGCTAATAACCTGAATGCCTATCAATTGTACCGGGCCCGCTTCCCAAAAGGCGAGTTTCAGCCACTGGCCGATCAGCGCATCGCCCAGTTCGAGGACTATGGAGCCTGGCTGCAAGCCAAGGCTACCGATACGAAGGCAGCCTATGAAAAATACCTCGCCGATTACCCCTCCGGCGCCTACCGCGAGCTGGCAGATATAGCCCTCAGATCTCCCACCATCGGTGACATGCCTGCGGGCAGGAAACCAGCTGATGACCTTTCTTTGAATGAAACTCCGTCCGACTCCGAGGGTTTTCAAGGTTTTGCCATACAGGCCAGAGTGTCTACCAATAGGCAATTTCTGGAGGCTGATCTTCCCAAACTGGCCGATATTGGGCCAGTGTATATCCTGGATGAACCCCCCTATCAGAAAATTCGAATTGGCCTATATAAAACAGAAGCTGAAGCGATAGCAGTACTGGGGAAAGTAAAATCCGCAGGATACACTAGCTCCTTCATAGTCCGTCAAAATTTTCCCCCACCGGGGCCGAATTTAGTCTTTGTCGAAGGCGGGACCTTCACCATGGGCTGCACTGGCGAGCAGGGGAGCGAGTGTGATGATGATGAAAAACCCGTGCACCAGGTGACGGTTAAGCCTTTTTATATGGGGAAATATGAAGTGACATATAGTGAGTTTAAAGCCTTCATTGACCAGACAAAATACTTAACTGATGCAGAAAAGGAGGGCTCCAGCTACATCTGGAATGGAAGTTCCTGGGAGGCAAAGAAGGGAGTAAACTGGAGGCATGATGAAAGTGGAACTTTAAGGACTTCAAAAGAAGAGAACCACCCTGTAATTCATGTGAGTTGGAATGATGCAGTGGCGTATTGTGAATGGCTAAGTAAACAGAAGCCGGGGAGAAAATACCGCCTCCCCACCGAAGCTGAATGGGAATACGCAGCCCGGGGCGGGAAAAAGAGCCAGGGCTATAAGTATTCTGGCAGTAACAATCTGGATGAAGTGGGTTGGTATACCTCCAATTCTGGTGGAGGGACTAAACCGGTGGGGCAGAAAAAGGCCAATGAACTCGGCATATTTGATATGAGCGGGAATGTGTGGGAGTGGTGCCAGGACTATTGGAACGACTCTTACAATGGAGCTCCAACCAATGGGCAGGCCTGGTTGTCAGGGGATAATATTCGTCGGGTTCTTCGCGGCGGGTCGTGGGTCAATCCTGCAAGGAACTGTCACGTGTCGGTTCGCAACTGGTTCAATGGTATCAACCGGTACGACTACAACGGGTTCAGGCTTGCGCAGGACTCCAATTAACCCTTTTTTGTGAGAATCAGAATTTACAGGATTTTAGAATTTTCAGAATTTAGGAAGGAATGGAGCGGACCGGATTCTGAAAATTCTCAAATTCTGCCCATGACAGATTTCTTTCAAAATGTAGTGTCGAAGTCCTCTTCGACACCCAGCCTTCAGAAAAACAGGGATGTCCCAATTATAGATTCGACCCATTTCGGAACATTGGGACATTTAGCTCAATGGTGCCGAAGGGGACTTCGGCACTACAACAGGCTCTTGAGTGTTTTTGTCAGCATAACTTTATTTATCCCTACACAGGGATAGTATCCCCTGATTCCAAACAAAAATGGAGGGTTGCTCAGGCTGGGCAACTGTCTGAACGATGATTTTTATGATTGATGTGATTGCCCTGACGGGAGATGCCAGGTGTGCGAATTATCTTTCAGGATTAATAATGGACTTGAGCTGCCCGAATTCTGAAAATTCTAAAATCCTGTGAATTCTACCCATGACAGATTTCTTTCAAAATGTAGTGTCGAAGTCCTCTTCGACACCCAGCCTTCAGAAAAACAGGGATGTCCCAATTATAGATTCGACCCATTTCGGAACATCGGGACATTTAGCTCAATGGTGCCGAAGGGGACTTCGGCACTACAACAGGTTCTTGAGTGTTTTCTGTCAGCATAACTTTATTTATCCCCACATGGGGATAGCCTCCCCTGATTCAGAAAATAAACCCCCTAAGGACAACTGCCTACTTTAAAGGGAAGAACGAAAACCCGGGGACATCACCTCGTGCCATTTAAAAAACCCCCCCCCCCCCCCCCCCCCCCCCCCCCCCCCCCCCCCCCCCCCCCACTGGTTGGGGGGCGGCGGCTCCCCCCGGGGGGGGCCCGGGAAATTTTTTTTTTTTCCCCCCCCCCGGGGAAAAACCTTTTTAACCACCCCCCCCAAAAAGTAACAACACCAAAAAACCCCCAAATACCCCGTTCCCATTCATCCCGGCTTTGTTCCAGATGCTGAAGCATATTTCTGGCAGATTCTTTGGAAATGCTACCTGCCCATTGGCGTTTTGGTTTGGAAACCGGCTTTCCAGGGCTGATCAAGCGAAGTATATGAAGCTGCTCCAATTGTTTGAGCAAAGCAAGGGCTTTGTCGTCGAGCAGTTCAATGGTGATGATTTGCATGGGTTCGCTTTTTAGCTTTTATGCAATTTACAATAAAAATTAAACGCGGGGGGAATGCTAGAAGTTCCTATATGCTTTTTTTATCCTTTTCAATACCCCAGGCATCCCATCCCTCCCCACACAGGTGTAATGCACCTCTCTCGCCCCAAAGCTTCCAAAAAAAACCGCGATCGAAGGGATCGCCGACCCTTCAAAATCCAGCACCCAATCCTGGCCTGCATGCTTCCGGATGAGGGCGTCGAGCAAAAAGTGCATGGAGTGGAGCTTTTTGCCTTTTGGCGTACTGGCGCCGAAGACGTTGATGAGGCGATTATGGCTTTGGAGGAAGAAGCCGGCAACGGTGAGTTCGCCCGCTGAATCGGTGGCGCCCCAGATGGTTCCGAGCTTGCGGGTTATGGCTTGATGCATGACTTGCTCGAAGTGGCGGTAGGCAGCCGGGGGGCATTCGACCTTGTCGCCTACTTGTTTTTGGTAAAGGGCTGATAGGGCCTCTGGTGAGAGGGGGTACTCCACGAGTTGGTGTAGTGTACGGGCTTTGCGGAGACGCTTTTTTAAACTTTTGGCGTAGTGGGATTCGATGGTTTCAAAGGGGCGGTTGAGGTGGAGGAGGTAGTTGGGTCGTTGGTGGATTTCCCAGCCGGACAATTTCCCTGCCGCATTTTTTTCATTCAAACACAAGTGCACCTTTCGGAAGGAATTGGGGATGGCATCCAGAAAGCTTTTAACCAACTCCGGAGAAGGTATTTCCTTTGCAAACACCCCCAACTGCTGGCAGAAAAACGGCTGGTACACTTGCTTCAACCCCAACCATTTCGCATTCCACGGCAGGGGGCAGACGGCTTCGTAGTCGCCCAGCACGAGCACATCCCACCGGCCGGCCATGGCGTCGAGGTACCAGGAGAAGGCGTAGGGCATGCCGTTGGCGGCGGCGGCGATGCTTGCGTCGTAGCGGGAGCGGTCGATGGCGGTATGGGGGAGGTGACGGATCAATTTTATCACAGGTTTGGCCTGTAAAATACACCCCTTCGTCGACTTTAACGCTGGATTAACGGTTTTGGAGCCAACGTTTTGGGATATTTGTGGGCTCTATCTCTGGAATTCGATTTTTTTAACCGCAAAGGCGCTAAGGGCGCTAAGAGATCGTGCTTATGCACTTACTGGTAATTGTTAAGTCCGCCCACTTAGCGCCCTTAGCGCCTTTGCGGTTCAATATGAAAACAAAGAGAAAAAACACCCCAATGAAGACAATCTTAATCCCAACCCTCTTCGCTCTCTTCGCCCTCTCTCCACTGGCAGCCCAAAAAGCCACCATCAGCGGCTATATCGAAGATGCCGACAGTGGAGAAGAACTGATCTCCGCAACGGTCTTCGACGCGCACTCCGGCAGCGGCGCGGTAGCGAATATTTATGGGTTTTACAGCCTGACTCTCCCGGTGGGTGATACGGTGGCACTCGAGATCTCCTACATCGGCTATGCCCCGAAGCGCTATGCGTTTGTCCTCACCAAGGATACGACGCTAAACCTGCGCCTGTCGGCATCCGTGCAGTTGGAAACGGTGGAAGTGAAAGCGTCCAAGATCGAACGGATTGAAGAATCGGTGCAAATGAGCAAGGTGGACGTGCCGGTCGAAATGATCAAGAAGATGCCGGCACTGCTCGGAGAGGTCGATGTGCTCAAGGCGATCCAGCTATTACCTGGGGTGCAATCGGGCGGCGAGGGGCAAAACGGCCTGTATGTGCGCGGCGGCTCGCCCGATCAGAATCTCATCCTGCTCGATGGGGTACCTGTATATAACGTCTCCCACCTGCTGGGCTTTTTCTCGGTGTTCAACGCAGATGCCATCAAGAATGTCACCCTCACGAAAGGGGGCTTCCCGGCGCGGTATGGAGGGCGGCTCTCTTCCGTGATCGAGATCAATATGAAAGAGGGGAATGACCGGGAATTTCACGGGGAAGGAAGTGTGGGGTTGATCGCGTCCCGCCTCACCCTGGAAGGCCCCATTGTCAAGGATCGTGCCTCGTTTATGCTCAGCGGGCGGCGCACGTATGTCGATCTGCTCATGCGGCCGATCATCGCCGCAGCACAACCGGAGGGAATATCTTTCAAGCCCAAATTATACTTCTACGACCTCAATGCCAAAGTCAACTACAAGATCAACGACAAGCACCGGCTTTACCTCAGCAGCTATACCGGCAGCGATATCTTTTATTTTGAATCGAGAGAAGATTTCGAAGATGGCAGCGGCTATTTCGCCACCGAAAACGGGGTGAACTGGGGCAATATCACCACGGCCCTGCGCTGGAACTATCAGCTCAACAACCGTCTCTTTGCCAACACCACCCTGACCTACAGCCAATTCGAATTCGACTTCTCGGCGGCGTTCGAGTCGGAGGTGGAAGGGCTGAAAGAATCGTTCGGCGCCCGCTACAACTCCGGTATTCACGACTGGGGTGGCAAGATCGACTTCGACTACATTCCCAATCCCAACCACTACCTGCGCTTCGGCGGCGGCGCCACGCATCACACTTACAATCCGGGTGTCACGCAACTGGAGGTGGGTTTCGATGACCTTCAGATCGACACCCTGGTGGGCTCGGAAAAGATCGGATCAATGGAGTATGCGCTGTATGTGGAAGACGACCTGCGCTGGGGCGCCCTGCGTGCCAATATCGGCCTGCACGCAGCTGCTTTTCAGGTGCTGGGGGATGACCCGGAGCAATACTTTTCCCTGCAACCCCGGGTAAGCCTGCGCTACCTGCTGCCCGCCGATGTAGCGCTGAAAGGCTCCTTCGCCACCATGACCCAATTTATCAATTTGCTCACCAACGAATCGCTGAGCCTGCCCACCGACCTGTGGGTGCCGAGCACGAAACGAGTGCTGCCTCAGGAATCCTGGCAAGCGGCCCTCGGTGCGGCAAAGACCTTCGGCGAGGGCTACGAAGTGAGTCTGGAAGGCTATTACAAGCAAATGAAAAATGTGCTCTCCTACCGGGAGGGCGCCGAATTTCTGGGCATCGAAAACGACTGGCAGGACAAGGTCACCCAAGGCGACGGAGAAGCCTACGGGTTGGAAGTGTTCGTTCAAAAAAAGGAAGGCAAGACCACCGGCTGGATCGGCTACACCCTCGCCTGGAACTGGCGTCAATTTGACGACATCAACAGTGGCAACCGATACCCTTTTAAATACGACCGCCGCCATGATGTGGAGCTCGTGCTTTCCCACCAACTGAACAAAAACATCTCGATCTCCGGCACCTGGGTATACGGCACCGGCAACGCTATTACTTTACCCCTCTACCGCTATCTCACCGCCATAACGGAGGAGTATAACGGAACGGAGTTTGCGTACCTGCAAGAAGTGGAGGCCATCGGCGAGAAGAACTCCTTCCGCATGAAGCCCTATCACCGCCTCGACCTGGGGATCGAATTTTTCAAGCAAAAGAAGAAATGGGCGCGCACCTGGGTACTGAGTGTCTACAACGTCTATAACCGCAAGAACCCCTATTACGTCTACCCCGCTACCACGGAGGGAGGCGACCGGGTGTTTAAGCAGGTGAGTTTGTTTTCGATTATTCCGTCGGTGGCATATAACTTTGATTTTTAATTGGTGAAGAGATGTCTTCACCCTTCACAAAACTCCAATTATGAAATCTTACCATATCCTTTCCTTCTTCCTTCTGCTCATTGCCGCAACTGGCTGCGGCGAAAACTTCTTCAACCAGATTGTAGAGATCGACATTCCGGCGCACGAGCCCGTGCTGGCGGTATCAGCACATTTCAAGGCCCAGGATTCAAAGCTGATCGTATTTGTGTCGCGGAGTGCGGGTATTTTGGATCCGGTGGTTCTGGATACGGTAAAAATTGAAGACGCGGAAATCACGGTGCTTCGGGATGGGGCCCCTTGGCAGACGGTTCCTCCTGTAGGGGAAGGCCACTTTTACCTGGCATTGGGAGAGGCTATCGGCGATGCACCGCATACCTACACCTTGCAGGTGGCTGCATCCGGCTACGAGCCGGTGGAGGCATACCAGACGATGCCAACCCGTGTTCCCATTTTAAATGCGGAATACAAAGCAGCGGGCGGCATCAGTCCCGATGGCGAAAAGGTAAACACCCTCAGCGTGGAATTTCAGGATCCGGCGGGGGAGGACAATTACTATCAGGTGGAAGCCTTCGTCGTCGTTTCCGACACGCTTTCGGGCGATTTCAGTTATTCGCTTTACCTGGAGTCGGAGGATGTGCTGGTCGAATACCACAATGGCAGCCTGCTCTTCCCTGACGGGCCGATCGATGGGAAGAAATATACGTTAAAGGCCTATTTTTTCGACAACATCCATGAAATACCTGATGCTAAACTCAAGGTACGGCTGCGTTCCATCTCGCGCGACCGCTACCTTTTCCTCCGCACCCTCGACCTTTACGGCAATGCCCAGGACAACCCGTTTGCAGAACCGGTGGTCGTGCATGACAATATTGAGAAAGGGGTGGGGATCTTTTCGATAGAAACGAGGGATGAACGGGAGATTAGTTTTTAGTTTTTAGTTTTCAATTTTCAGTTGACAGTAGTGTCCGGTTAAGAAATTAAAATTCCCTGCCAAGGGGCTGATAAACAATCAAATGCACTCGTTTTTTGTGGGAAGGATTTGAAATAACTGAAAATTGAAAATTAAGCACTAAAAACTATCAAGAAAGCCCGAGTATATAGGCATTGAGGTCTGTCTCTTTGTCGAGGGCTAATTTTTTCTTCAGGCGGTATTTGCTCTTTTCCACGGCGCTTAGGGAAATATTCTGGATAGAGGCGATTTCCTTATTCGTCATATTGATTCGAAGGAGGCAGCATAGCCGGATCTCATTGGGTGTCAATTGAGCATGGCGCAGGTGGAGCGATTGGGAGAATTGCTGGTGGACCTGGTCAAAGTTGAGCTGGAATTGCTCCCAATAATCTTCTGAGGAAAGTTCAAAGTCGATCTTGCGCACCAACTGCCTGATCTCTTTTTTTTGTTCGACATCTGCAATTTTGTCTTGCCCGATCTCCACCAATTGTTTCTTCAGGTGATCGAGCGAGGTGTTTTTATGGGCAGTTTGCAACAATGCCGCGGAAAGCTGTGCATTCTTTTCCTGTACTTCTTCACTGAGGCGTTCGTTCTTCAACAGGAGCATCTCCTGCTCGACCTTCATGAGTTCTTTCTGATGCTTTTCCCTTCGCTTGGCATCCAGATAGGTAAGGATAAATACAATCGATCCCACGACAATCAAGGAAAGAATAAGCCGAAACCACCAGGCTCTCCAAAAAGGCGGGCTGATGGAAATAACCAACTCTGCGGGTTTATTGGTCCAGATCCCGCTGTTATTGGTGGCTTTTACCTGAAAGGTATAATCTCCGGTGTCCAAATTAGTGTACGTTGCCAGGCGGTGTTTGGAATCTACCTGGTTCCACTTTTCCTCAAAACCTTCCAGCCGGTAGGCATATTGACATTTGGTGGGATTGTTAAAATCAAGCGCCGCAAACTCGATAGTAAAAACATTGTCGGCATATCGGAGCTGTATCACCGGGCGCTCATTCAGAGGTTTGGGTAGAATGATTCGCCCCTTGTATAGTCCCACCGGGAGCGATTGGTTGAACAGTTTGAAATTCGTGAACACCACTTTAGGTGGTAAGGTGTCGACCTGTAAATTGCCGGGAAGGAATGAATTCACCCCAAACACCCCGCCAAAATAGATCTCTCCATTGCGGCTCCTAATGGAAGCGCTCGGATTAAACAGATTGGATTGCAGTCCGTCATGTTTATCAAAGGTGGTCATCATTCCGGTTTGAGGGTCTAAAGAAACTAAACCCCTATTCGTACTGATCCAAAGGATGCCATTATGGTCTTCTTCAATGGCATTGATCACATTGGATGGCAGCCCTTCTTTGACCGTATAATGCCGGAATGACCGCAGGTCTGCCTGCATGACATGCAATCCGCCTCCTTCTGTGCCGACCCAGAGGCGTCCATTTCGATCCTGGTGAAGGCACAGGATGAAATTGGATTGCAGGCGCGTAGAATCCCGGGCATCTGCAAGCCAAAATTCGAATCGGCCACTCACGAGGTCCCGTCGGTTGAGTCCGCCAAATTCAGTTCCCACCCACAAATTATCCAGTTCATCCACTAAAAGCACGCGCACATTCCAGTCCGAAAGTCTGTTGGGACGGAAGGGGGTTTGGGTGTCGGGCTGATAGTGATAAAACCGCTTTTCCTCATAGTCAAACCGATCCAGCCCTCCGCCCAGTGTGCCTATCCAAAGATTGCCGGCATGGTCTTCCACAATTGACCACACGTTGTTGTTGGTGATGGAATTGGAATCGGATGGGACGTGCTGAAAGGTTTCAAATTTGCCCGTTTTTCGGTCAAAGAGGTTTAGTCCAAAAGAAAAAGTACCTACCCATAAACGCCCCTTACTGTCTTCGAAAATGGATGTGACCACGTTGCTGCTCAGAGACGTTGGGTCTTTAGGGTCGGACCGGTAGGTCACATAGGATTGGTCGGAGGGATTGAACCGAAGGAGGCCGCCGCCATCTTTCCCAATCCAAATATATCCGTCCGTATCTTCCTGAAAGGCCAGTACGGATTGACTGCCCGGCACGTCTGCATTATTGGGCGCCTGGGTATAGGAGTGAAATTCAGTCTTGTCGGGGATATGGACATTCACCCCTCCATTAAAAGAGCCGATCCAAATATTCTGGTTGCTGTCGATAAAAATATCGTAAAGCGCATTGGTGTTGAGGCTGTTGACAAATTTGGCGGTGTATTGAAGCGATTGAAACGACTGGCCGTCATCTTCTGTATAGAACAACCCGGCTCCATCGGTGGAAACCAGGACCATCTCGTGATAGGCCACCACGTCCTTAACCAGGGTTTTTCCCAATGCCTTCCGCAGGAATTTCTGTTGAAGGGGATCATACTGGACCAACCCATTTCCCTCCGTGCCAATCCAAAGCACCCCATCTTTATACAAAAGGGCTTTGGTGTAGCTGTAGATATCGAAGCCAGCTTCGGGGTCGCCCCCAACCACCGCAATGGAGTCTTTTTGCCGCAGATAGCAATGAATTTGGTCTCCGGCAGTACCCATCCACACGTTGTGGTCGTCGTCTTCTGCAAATGAAAAGCAGGCATTGTTTTGGAGGCGTCTGCCTGGAGGTGTATTCTCCATGCCAAAATATTCCAGTGGTGCGCCTTTGGGGTCAATCCGGACAACGCCCTGGGTGGAGGTGCCTAGCCAGATATACCCTTTACTGTCCAGAAAGATCGCCTGGACGGAGGTCACCCCCCAATCCGGAAAAACCTGTCCAGCAAATGGGTTTACCCGGAATTGCTGAGTAGCCCGGTCGAAAATACAGAGCCCCCCGGCACGCAGTCCGATCCAAAGGTCGCCGTTCGGGTGGCTGAACAGGGATTGAACATTGTTGCCGGAGAGGGAAAGGCTGTCCGACGGATCCGATTTGTAGATGGTAAACTCATACCCGTCATACTTGTTGAGCCCATCGCGGGAGCCAAACCACATAAACCCGTCACAGTCTTCTGTGATGGCATAAATGGTGTTGTTGGAAAGCTCCTGGTTGATGGTCAGATGCTCAAAGGTAAAATCCTGGCAGAAGACAGGGGGGCGTGAGAAGCACCAAAGACAAATGAGGCACATCCCGACCAATCCGCCCGGAACCCTGCTTGTGTCTGTTGTCGTTAGAATTTGCTTCATATCCTTTTGTGTAAAATTAGTGGAAGTTGCCGAAAATTAAGGGATAATATTTCGCAAACCCTTCCCATGAATTTAAAGTGTGTCCAGCATTTGTCCAGCGAAAATTTCCTTTTTTTCTTTCTTCTATACCTAGCTTAGCGAAACTTCTATTTGCCCATGTGGAAACATCCGGTAAATAAATTTTGATATAGCCAACGAATCGCCATTGCTAAATTTTAACCATTTGCTCATGAGACAAATAATTTTTACCCTAACAATTTTCATCTCCTTCTCCATGGGGATATGGGCCCAGACCGAGGTGCGAGGGACCGTGACCGACCCAGGTGGGGAGCCCCTGATCGGGGTGACCGTATTGGTGAAAGAAACCGCAAATGCGGATTACCTGGTAGGTACCGTCACAGAATTCGACGGAACCTATCTTATCAAAATGCCGTCCGGCGCGGATAGCCTGGTGTTTTCCTACACGGGGTTTAGAACACAAACCGTAGCGGTAGATAACCGCAAGCAGGTGGATGTGGTGCTGCTGGAAGACTACACCCAGCTTGAGGAAATCATCGTGATCGGGTACGGTGTACAGAAAAAGAAGGTAGCTACGGGGTCTATCTCCAAGCTAACTACCGAAAACCTGGATGGTTTCAAAGTGCAGGATGTGCAATCTGCCCTGGAAGGACAGGTAACGGGTCTGCTTGTCAATGAATCGTCGGGCCAACCGGGCGCAGGCAAGTCCTTGTTGATTCGAGGGATCAGCACAAACGGGGATAACTCTCCCTTGTATATCGTCGACGGGTTGCAAGTGAGTGGGATCGACAACATCAGCCCAGGTGATATCGAGTCGGTAGACGTATTAAAGGATGCAGCCTCCAGTGCCATTTACGGCGCACGGGCCGCGAATGGCGTGGTGATCATCACGACCAAAAAAGGGAGTGATACCGATGGAGGAACCATAAGCTATGAAGGGTTCTACTCGGTTTCCAACCCCTGGAAATTGCCGGAAATGTTGGGCGCTCAGGACTACATCACACTTACCCGCGAAAAATTTGCCAACGGCAATCAAACGAGTTCGCTCGAAACATTGGGCTTTCCCAAAGAAGGCGATGTCACGGAAAATACCGATTGGATGTCTCAGATATTCGAACCGGGCCCTATTCAGAACCACCGCCTGACCGCTGCGATGAAAAACGTCTATATCTCCGCTGAATATTGGGATCAAAACGGGGTGATCGGGGGCGCAAAATCCAATTACAAGCGGTATGCGGTGCGTTTAAACGCTTCCAAAGACCTCAACAAGTACGTTTCCATTGGGGAAAACCTCTACATCAACCGAACCGACAACCAATCCATTGGGGTTAACGACGCTTTTGGTACCGTGATCGCAGATGCCTTTGCCTATGATCCCCTCACCGGCGTGTATGATGATAAGAAGGACTATGGATTCGCCCAGTCAAAATGGGTGCAAAAGGAATACATCAACCCGCTGAGCCGCCTGTTTATCAGGAACAATAAAGGCCATGCAGACCAGGTGTTGGGGAATATCTATCTCGACATTTCGCCGTTAGAGGGGTTGACCTTCAGAAGCGACCTGGGGATCGACTATAGTTGGTACAATTTCCGCAGTTTTACCCCTGATTACGTATTCCATAGCGCTTTCACAAACGTCGAAAACGACATATCCCAAGGCTATGGATTCGGCGAAAGCATCCAGTTTGAAAATTACCTCAACTACAACAAATCATTCAGGGATGTACACAACCTGGATGTGGTGGTAGGTACGTCCTATCGCACGTCCGATTCAGAAAATGCAGGAGGTTCTTCCTCTTCCATTCCCGATGCGGTCAAGTTGCTGGACAACTGGCAGTACCTGAATTCAGGACAAGACACGACGGACCTTACATACGGTGGCGCCGGGGTAAAATATGCACTGATCAGTTATTATGGCCGGGTTCGGTATGATTATGCCAATACCTATCTATTTACAGCTACACTTCGCCGGGATGGGAGTTCCAACTTTGGTGAAAATAACCGTTGGGGTTTGTTCCCCTCCTTCTCTGCCGGCTGGGTGATCTCCAGAGAACGCTTTTTCCGGGTTAAACCCATCAGCTTCATGAAGCTTCGGGCCAGTTGGGGCCGGAACGGGAGTGACCGCATCGCTCCGCTGAGCTATACAGCTACCATCGAGAATGTATTCAACTATCCATTCGGTATTGACCAATCGCTGTTAACAGGCGCTGCGCTCGCTACTCCTCCCAACCCCAACGTCAAATGGGAAGAAAGCCAGCAATTAGACCTTGGGTTTGAAGCAGAACTTTACGAAGGATTGCTGACGGTTGAATTTGATTACTACAAGAAGAATACGAAGGACCTGCTGATGACCCGGGTCATCCCTGGCTACATCGGGGCTACCAATAATCCGGTCAGCAACCTGGGCGAAATCCAGAATGAAGGGGTTGAAGTATCGGTGTCCCACCGGTTGGTACGCAAAGGTTTTTCCATGACCACCCGGCTTTCCTACACCCATTTTACCAACACGGTCATTAACGTAGCAGGGGATGCAGGATTCATCACCGGTTGGTCCTGGCCCGTGCGGAATACGCCTATTACCCGGATGACCGAAGGATTTCCGGTAGGTCACTTTGTGGGGTATGAAGCTGACGGCATCTTCCAAAACGAGGCCGAAATATTCAGCCACCTCAATGCAGCTGGAGATCTGTTGCAGCCCAATGCCAAACCTGGCGATATCCGCTTTTTGGACACCAATGGCGACGGGGTGATCAACACCGACGACATTGCGAATATTGGCTCCCCCTGGCCGAAACACATCGTTGGTCTTTCGATCAATATGCAATACAAGGGGTTTGATGTAAGCGGTATTCTTTCGGCCCAGATCGGGAACCAAATATTCCGGGCATACGAGCGCTCCGACATTACGTTCACCAACTATCAGACATTTTGGCTGGATCGCTGGACACCGGAGAACCCCAGTGCAGAATATCCACGCCTGGTATCTACTGATCCGAACAACAATCAGCGGCCCTCCAGCTTCTATGTAGAGGATGCCTCTTTCCTGCGGTTGCGCAACCTTCAGGTTGGCTACAGTTTGCCGGCTGATCTGCTCTCGAAAGCCCATTTGTCCGGGCTTCGCATTTATTTCTCCGCAAACAATCTCTTCACCCTTACTCCTTACAAAGGTTTTGATCCGGATATCGGCACCAACGGCTGGATCCTGGATACGGGAATTGACAAGGGCTACTACCCGTCGAATAAAACCATTGGTGGAGGTATAAAAATAACGATGTAATCATGAAAGCATTTCAAAAACATATCTGGATGCTGCTGCTTGTGTTCGTTGCCACAAGCAGTTGCAACAAGGACCGGCTCAATGTGGAACCGGTAGGCGAGTTCCTTTCGAGCAACTTTTACATCACGGAAGACCAGGTCTTCTCCGCACTCATTGCGGCGTATGACCCGGCCGGTTGGTCCATGGCCTATGGCCAGTGGATTTCTTATGTCATGTTTGGCGAGATCCGTTCCGACAATGCCAATGCCGGTGGCGACCCTTCCAATAACGACCAGCCCAGCTGGCAGGAATTTGACGATTTCCTGAACACGAATACCAATACCGTCCTTCAGCCACTTTACCGCCGGGCTTACATCGGGATCTTCCGGGCCAATCTAGTGATTGAGCGGCCACAGATCAGTTCCCCTTTGGTAGACCGCTACCAGGCGGAAGCCAAGTTTTTGCGGGCTTACTACCATTTTGAGCTCTTCAAAAATTTTGGCCCTATTCCAGTGGTGACTACCTCGCTGACTCCCGACGATGTCGACCTGGAACGCAATACGATGTCGGAAGTATTTCAGGCTATCGTGTCAGACCTAAAAGATGCCATCGCGGTGCTGCCTTCTTCTATCTCTTCCAATGAGGCAGGGCGGGCTTCCAAAGGAGCTGCGCTGGCATTGCTGGGCAAGGCATACCTGTACTGGGGTGATCTGTTGAATGACGACCAGGCCAAATTTGACCTGGCAGCACAATATCTTCAGCAGGTAGTTGATCTTGGATTGTACGAACTGTCTGATGATTACTACACCTTATTTAGCCTTGGGCAAAAAAATCCTGCCGAATCCGTATTTGAGATCCAGCACACCAATCTGTGGCCCAGTGATTGGGGCTGGTTTGAAGGTATTGGCGGGAATGGAGTGGTCCAGTTATGTGGAATAAGAGGCCTGTGTTCCGCACATCCTGATATTCAGGAAGGGTGGGGCTTTATGCTGCCTACCAAGGAACTGCACGATTCTTTTTTGCCAGATGATACGATCCGGCAGGATGCAGCGATGACCTCAGTAGCGGAGCTCACCCAGGAGGTGCTGGACGCCGGCGCCAGTTGTTCACCGGTTGTAGACCTCAGTCAGGGCAACCCGATCGACTTCACCGGCTATTGGCAGGAAAAATACTCCAATTTCAAAGGATATCTGGGCAACAACGTCAACGGTGGTGACCCCAACCTCACCAAAGATGCCAATACCTATGTAATACGGTATGCAGATGTGTTGCTCATGCTGGCTGAAGCCCTGCACCGGGGTACAGGCTCCGATGCCGATGCGATGGGGTATATCGACCAGGTTCGGGAGAGAGCAGCCGGTCCTGGCGACAACACCGGGAATTTCAAAACGGCCCAAATGCTCATGACGGAGAAAGGCTGGACCTTACAGGATGTGATCTGGTATGAGCGCAGAGCGGAGTTTGCCCTGGAGGGGGACCGTTGGTATGATCTGGTTCGCTCAGGTCGCGCTACCAAGAGCCTTTTTGCCGGGGATCCTATCCGGGAAAACAATTTCGAAGCAAAGCATCTTTGGCTACCTATTGCACTGGAAGAAACGACAGTAGCCACCAAACTTACGGAGTATCCGGACGCGAGTCTGTTTCAATAATCAATTACTAAATTGAATAAAATCTAGAAGTATGAATTTCAAAGTTTTCAAACCAATTTCTTTTGCCTGGGTCACTATGCTGTTACTAACAGCATCCATGCTTTTTGTCGATTGCAAAAAAGACCCGGTTGATCCAACTGACAACGTGATCGCCAGTTTCCAGTATGCAGTAAGTACGTCCAACTTCCTGGAAGTTACTTTTACCAACTTTTCACAAAATGCGACTTCCTATTCCTGGGATTTTGGTGATGGCCAAAGCAGTACAGAAAAAGATCCTACGCATGTATATGATGCCGTAGGCACATACACGATCAAACTGACCGCTTCGAATGCGGCAGGCGACGATGCTTCTCGTTCGGAGACGATCATTCTCGACGACCCGGATGCATTGCTGACCAGATTGGCAGGCACCTCTAGCAAGACCTGGTACCTGCAACGCGAAGGTGTAGCATTGGGTATCGGCCCTGGCCCCGCTTACGGCGACAATTCCTGGTGGGCCTTTGGTGCGAATACCCCACTGGGTGATCGCCCATGTATTCTTGATGATGCGTACACCTTCCATCGCGATGGCACCTGGGAAATTGAAACCAACAATACGGTCTTCGTCGATTCCGATGGAAACGGTGGCTGGTTGAGTCAAGACGAAGGATGCCATGATGAAGACGAAGCAGGTCTGTGGTCAAATCTCAATCCAAATTATGCTATTGGTGCAGACTTGAGTGCCTATGCAAACGGGGGCGACTACACCTATGAATTTGATGCTACAGCGAATACCATTACGCTTCTTGGAAGTGGCGCTTACATCGGACTACCAGCGAAAACGGAAAATGGCGACAACGTAATTCCGGTCTCTTTAAAAACCTACGAAGTTTTCAAATTTGTTGAAGGGGATATTGCTGACTCCTTGCAAATGAGTATTGTTGGCAGTGGATTTATCTGGAATTTCTATCTGGTGAGCTATCACAATCCGGCTGACCTTCCTGAAATTCCTTCAACTGTGCCGGCAGCTGGGTTCAGCTACGCGAAAAATGGTCTCGAGGTTACTTTCACCAATACTTCCACTAACTCCACGAGTTATATGTGGGATTTTGGTGATGGTAATACCTCTACGGACAAAGATCCGGTGCATACTTATGCTGCAGCAGACGCATACACCGTTACTTTAACCGCAATGGATGATCTTGGCAAATCAGATGAATTCTCCGTTATCATTGATTTGAGTGGAGGTCCTTCTGAGCCGGCACCCACACCTACGTATGATCCAGCCAATGTGATCTCCATTTTCAGCGACGCCTATACCAATGTTGCCGGCACGGATTTTAACCCAAATTGGGGACAAGCAACGGGTGTTACTCAAGATCTTATCGATGGGAATAATACGCTTCACTATACGGGCTTGAACTACCAGGGCATAGCACTGGGTAGCAATCAGGATGTATCCGGTATGACCTATCTACACCTGGATTTCTGGACAACGAGTTCCACTGCTTTGAATGTTTTCGTAATCAGCCCAGGTAATGAGATTGGTTATCCTTTAACCGTTCCAACTACTGGATGGACGAGCATAGACATTCCGTTGTCGGAATTTGTACCCCCGGTAAATCTTGCGGATGTCTTCCAGTTTAAGTTCGATGGCAACGGGGAAATCTACCTGGACAACATTCTCTTCAGAAACTAGAGAAAAGGAAAGACAACTGATTAAGCGCAAATCATTTCGATTAGTTTGGTTGTCTTTTCGGCAAGTGTACTGTCTGACGAAGCTGAGGGAAAAGTGTGGCGCCTCGATGGCGCAGACTCCCTCGAAGTAGCGAAGTAGGACCGAATCCTAATGACGGTACCTGATCCGATGGACCTTTTTGTTCAAGCGGCGTCTCCTAAACGGGAGACGCCACTTGAACGGATATAGAATAATAGAACAGTTTTTTGCGCCTTCTGGCGCTTAAAACTGTTCTATTTATACATAAAATCTTAACCAAATGCAGATGCAATCACTTCATCATCGCTCTGCTCTTCATTTTCTTTGTTTACGATAATAGACAAACCCTAACCACATGCGGATGCTTTTTTATTTAATGTTGGCCCTAACCCTTACAAATTGCTCAAAAACAGAAGAACCCACTCCGGTAATTCCGTCAGTAAGTATCGAAGGAATTTCGGTTGACGAGGGAAACAGCGACAGGGTCGTGTATATTCGACTGCAATTGTCTGCGGCTTCTTCCTCCCCTGTTACGGCTTATATCAAATCCTATGATGGTAGCGCCAAGGCTAATGAAGACTACCTTCCAATCGAAGAGACGCCTGTGGTTTTTGCACCAGGGGTATTGGTAAATGAATTCAAGGTGAACCTCCTTGGAGATGAGGATGCGGAGCAGGATGAAGACTTTTATATCCGGATCGAATCAGTAGATGGAGCAAAGATCGGTACCGCGCAGGCTACGATCTTTTTGCTGAATGACGATGCCGGTGGATTTAGTATGATCTGGCATGATGAATTTGACGGAGATATTCTGGACCCCAATTTTTGGAATTTTGAGATTGGCACAGGGGGCAATGGATGGGGAAATAATGAATCACAATATTACCGGACGGATAATACGCTGGTGATCAATGGGAATTTGATCATCGAAGCCCGGAAAGAAAATTATATGGGTAGCCAATACACCTCTTCCCGACTGACTACCAAAAACAAGTTTGAATTTAAATATGGCCGTGTGGATATACGGGCAAAATTGCCTTTTGGACAGGGCATTTGGCCTGCTTTATGGATGCTGGGTAGCAATATTTCTTCCGTTGGCTGGCCTGCCTGCGGCGAAACGGATATTATGGAAATGATCGGGCACCAACCAGGTACGGTATACGGTACCGCCCACTGGTCGGATGCCGGCGGGCAGCATGCCCAATACGGGAGCAATACTTCGCTGAGTTCTGGTATCTTCAACGACGATTTTCACATTTTTTCCATTATTTGGGATGATAAAAAAATTCAATGGTTGCTGGATGACCAGCCCTATAATTCATTAGATATCACACCTGACGGGTTGAGTGAATTCCATCAGGATTTCTTTTTCATCTTCAACGTGGCTGTGGGTGGTAACTGGCCCGGCTACCCTAATCTATCTACTACGTTCCCTCAACAAATGGTTGTAGACTACATCCGGGTATTTCAGGGGTTTTAGGAATGGAATCAAGGTTAAATAATAAGTCGATTTTAGGTTTTATATAACCTGAGGGGCGGCCTTTGGGCTGCCCTTTTTTGTTCTGATAACCACGGAATTTCTAACTCATCCTCGCGCCGGTGCTGAAGCTATGGCGCAGGCACCCGCCCCTTATCTGTGGAGAGAGCTAATCTTGTAGTGGGGCAGGTGGGAAGCTCCGGTCTGGGGAAATTCGTATGCTCTTGTCCCCCGCTGGCGGGGGTTGGGGGTGGAAATTACACAACGAATTGATTTTCTTTACCTTAGGTGGAGCTCGAATTGGTCCACCCCCTACCCCCGCCAGCGGGGGACAAGAATGTAAAACACCTTGGACAGGAACTTTTTTCCTGCTCCCTTACAAGATTAGGGCGCGAAGGGTGTGTGGGTGAGTCAAAAATGCCGGACTTAAAATTCGGGATGACTCAGTTTTACTTAACTTGATAAACGTTCAAAATGAAAAATAATCACCTAAAGATCGGATTTGGACTGGTATTGATTTTATCTATGAGTATGAACCTTTTTGGACAAGCAGCCGGGGTGGAAGAAAAAATAGATTCCTTATTGCGCCTCATGACCCTGGAAGAGAAAGTGGGCCAAATGAATCAGTACAGCGGGTTTTGGGAGTTCACCGGTCCTCCTCCCAAGCAAGATGCGGCTAAAGTAAAATATGAACATCTTAAAAATGGCATGGTGGGTTCCATGCTCAACGTAAGGGGATGTGAAAATGTAAGAGCTATCCAGGAATTGGTCGTAAACGAGTCCAGATTGGGAATTCCATTGATTTTTGGGTTTGACGTTATTCACGGGCACAAGACCCTATCTCCTATCCCCTTGGCTGAAGCAGCGAGCTGGGATCTGGAAGCAATTGAAAAATCGGCCCGGATTGCCGCTATCGAAGCATCTGCGGTGGGTATCAACTGGACATTTGGCCCTATGGTCGATATTTCCAGGGATGCCCGTTGGGGTCGGGTGATGGAAGGCGCCGGAGAAGATCCCTATCTGGGGGCAAAAGTGGCCGTAGCCAGAGTTAAAGGGTTTCAGGGCGATGACCTGTCTGCGCCCAATACGATTGCGGCTACCGCCAAGCATTTCGCCGCATACGGATTTGTCGATGCGGGCAGGGAGTATAACACGGTGGATATCGGTACCTCTACGCTCTTTAATATTGTGCTTCCACCCTTTAAGGCAGCGGCCGAAGCTAATGTGTGCGCGTTTATGAATGCATTTAACATTTTGAACGGGATACCCGCTACTGCAGATAAGTTCCTGCAACGAGATATTTTGAAAGGCCAATGGGGCTTTGACGGCTTTGTGATTTCAGATTGGGGCTCTGGGAAAGAGATTGTCAACCACGGGTTTGCCCATGATCTCAGAGAGGCCACGGAGTTGGCTGCCAATGCGGGGTCCGATGTGGATATGGAGTCGTATGCCTATATCGCACATCTGAAAAACGCAGTAGAGGAAGGCCAGGTGGAAGAGGCAGTAATTGATGATGCGGTTCGAAGAATATTACGCGTCAAATATAAATTGGGATTGATGGACGATCCCTATAAATATTGCGATCCCAGCAGGGAGAAGGAATTGCTCTACCATCCGGATCATATGGCCGCTGCACTAGAGATGGCTACAAAGTCGATCGTCCTGCTGAAAAACGAGAATCAGCTTTTACCCCTGAAAAAGGACCAGAAAAAAATTGCCGTTATCGGCGCGTTGGCAGCGGATAAAACCAGCCCGCTGGGTAGTTGGCGCCTTGGCTCGGATGATGGAACGGCCATTTCCGTACTGGAAGGACTTTCCAACTATTCCACTGATTTCAAATATGCCAAAGGACCTGACCTGACGGAAGGGTTGGTACATTTTGTTTTTGAATTAAAAATCAACGAAACCGATACAAGTGGATTTGCCGAAGCCATCCAACTGGCGAAAGAATCAGAAGTAGTGGTGATGGTATTGGGTGAACACGGATTCCAGAGCGGGGAAGCCAGAAGCCGTACCAAACTGGATCTCCCTGGCCTCCAACAACAGCTTTTAGAAGCCGTTTTTGAGGTAAACCCCCACATCGTCCTCGTATTGATGAATGGCCGCCCGCTGGCCATTACCTGGGCCGACGAACACGTGCCTGCTATTGTGGAAGCCTGGCAATTGGGTACGCAGAGCGGCAATGCCATTGCCCAGGTATTGTTTGGAGCGTACAATCCGAGTGGAAAACTCCCGATGACCTTTCCGAGAAGTGTGGGGCAGGTGCCTATTTACTACAATCACTACAACACGGGAAGACCAGCATCAGAGACGGATGTCTTTTGGTCCCACTACATAGATGAATCGAATAAGCCACTGTACCCGTTTGGATATGGCCTCAGCTATACGCAGTTTGAATACGCGGACCTTCAGATAGAGGATACCAACCCGAATGCGATCGAGGTCCGTGTTACGGTAAAAAATACGGGTAAAATGAAAGGCGAAGAGGTGGCCCAATTGTACATCCGGGATAGGGTGGCCAGTGTGGCACGCCCGGTAAAAGAACTGAAAGGCTTCCAAAAGTTCGCCCTTAACCCGGGTGAAGCCAAGACCCTGGTTTTTACGCTCACAAATACCGAACTCGGCTTTTACGACAACGCGGGAAAATTCCTCGTTGAACCGGGGGAGTTTGATATCATGGTAGGTGGTAGCTCCCAAACGGGGCTAGCGGGGAAATTGATGCTTAAATAATCAACTGAGTTACCATGAAAAAATTAATCTTTTTCCTCCTGTTGACCATCTGGAGCGCTTCGCTTTTTGCCCAAACAAAAAGTCCTAAAAAGGGAGTCGCTTATGGATATCATTCACAGGAGGATATGGCGGTGCTTTCTGAAGGCATTTCCTGGTGGTACAACTGGTATCACCAGCCCGATGCCGGCATTTTTGATACCTACCAAAGCCTGAACGTGGAGTTTGTGCCCATGACCTGGAATGGGGGATTCAACGAAACTGCCTTGCGCAGCTATTTGGATGACCATCCGGATGTGCACTATTTGCTCGGATTCAATGAGCCCAACTTCGTGTCGCAGGCCAACATGACCCCGCAACAGGCCGCCGCTATTTGGCCCACGCTCGAATCTATTGCCGAAGACTACCAGCTGGAACTGGTCGCTCCCGCTGTCAATTATTGCGATGTGTGTGTCGATATTCCCGGCACGACGAACGACAACGACCCCACCGCCTGGCTCGACGCCTTTTTCGCGGAATGCCCGGACTGTAAGGTAGATTACATCGCGATACACTGGTACGCCTGCGACGTGGGCGCCCTCGATTGGTATGTCGGTTTATTTGAAAAATACGGTCTACCCATCTGGATCACCGAGCTGGCTTGTTGGGAGAACAACCCCAGCCTGAACACCCAAATGGGCTACATGATCGGTGCACTGGACCTCATGGAGCAAGACCCCCGTGTTTTCCGGTATGCGTGGTTCAGCAGCCGGTCAAACGGCCCGTTTAACAGCCTGCTCGAAAATGAATCGGGCGTGTTAACCCCATTGGGCGAGCTCTATGTAAATTTTAATCCGGTACATGACACCACTGCTTATGTGCCAGTACCTTCCCGCATCGAGGCGGAAAATTATGCTCGTATGCAGGGCATTTTATTGCAAGTAACGGCCGATGTCGATGGTTTTGCCAATATCGGATGGACCGATGCTGGCGATTGGCTGGAATACCAGATCGATGCCTCAGAAGCGGGCACCTACCCCTTTAAACTCCGCACTGCAGGCATGAATGCAGGAGTCATTGAGGTGCAACTCGACGGCATCGTTGTAATGGATATACCCATCCCGGCAACGGGTGGATGGCAGAATTGGAATACCCTGACTTCCACTATCGAGCTGACTCAGGGATTGCACCGATTGCGCCTTTTCGTGAAAGTGGCGGGCTTTAACCTCAACTGGCTTCAGATCGGGTCTGATGAAGTCGTTTCCATAAACGAAGTACGTGAAGAAAGACTGCCATTCCGCATTTTTCCACAACCCGTCTCCGATAACCAATTCACCATTCAATTTGAAGAAGAATTATCGGAAGAAGTTACGCTGCAACTATTCAATAGCACGGGCGAAAGAGTCTATGCTTCGCAGATCCAGGTCGATTCAGCTAACCTGCAAGTGTCCCTTCCTGGGTTAAACGGGTTGTTCTTCCTTACCCTGCAGATGAGCGGTGAAATTTACACATCGAAACTTATGTTTCATAAAAAATGACAAATGATTGCTTTTATACGGATTACCACTGTGCTGTCTTTTCTCCTCCTTTTCTCCTTCCAGACACACGCGCAAAACTTTTTGCACACGAATGGAAAAGCCATTGTCAATGAAAGTGGCGACACGGTCATCCTGAAAGGAATGGGGCTTGGCGGATGGATGATCCAGGAAGGCTATATGATGCAGACGTCCGATTTTGCAGGCGCCCAATACCAGCTCCGGGCAAAGATCGAGGCACTGATCGGGCCTGCCGACACCGACTTGTTCTATGATACCTGGCTCACCAACCATGTGCAAAAAGTCGATATCGACTCGCTTAAATCCTGGGGCTTCAACTGTGTGCGTCTCCCCATGCACTACAACCTCTACACCTTACCTATCGAAGAGGAACCGGTAGCCGGGGAAAATACCTGGCTGGACAAGGGCTTCGAATTGACCGACAGCCTGCTTTCCTGGTGTGCCCAAAACGAAATGTATGTGATCCTGGACTTGCACGCTGCTCCGGGCGGACAAGGGTATGATCAAGGCATTTCGGATTACGATCCCTCCAAACCTTCCCTGTGGGAAAGTCAGGCCAACCGGGACAAAACAGTTGCCCTTTGGAAACGGCTGGCCGAAAGGTACGTCGACGAACCCTGGGTCGCTGCCTACGACCTTATCAACGAACCTAACTGGAATATGTCGGGAAATGTGGCATTGCGTAATTTGTATGAAACGATCACCGACACCATCCGCGCGATAGACACCAAGCATATTCTTATCATTGAGGGCAACTGGTTTGCCAATGACTTCACCGGCTTAACCCCGCCGTGGGACGACAATATAGTCTACGGTCCACACAAGTACTGGAGTTACAACGACCAGGGGTCTATTCAGTGGGTGTTAGACATTCGCAACAATTTCGATGTGCCCATTTTCTTTGGGGAATCCGGGGAAAATTCCAATACCTGGTTCCGGGATGCCATCAAGCTTTTGGAGGAAAACCAGATCGGCTGGGCATGGTGGCCCATGAAGAAGATCGAATCCATCTCAGGGCCCTTATTTATCGAAAAAACCCCGGGCTACCAGGCTTTATTGGATTATTGGAATGGATCGGGATCCCAGCCAAGTGCCGCGGTCGCCAAAGCGGCCCTGATGGGCATGGCCGACCAGTTCAAGATGGAAAATTGTACCCTCCACCGGGATGTGATCGATGCGATGTTCCGTCAAGTGTATTCCGACGAAGCTATTTCCTATACTATTCAGGCCATTCCCGGGGTGGTCTATCCCTCCGACTTCGACATGGGAGTGGTCGGATCTGCCTATTCCGACTCCGACCTGGCCGATTACCATGTATCGACCGGAAACTATACGGCCTGGAATAGCGGCTGGGCGTACCGGAATGACGGGGTCGACATCGAGGCGACCAATGACAATGTAAACTCCAATGGATATAATGTGGGCTGGATCGCTACTGGAGAATGGATGCAGTATAGCGTCGATGTAGCGGAAAGCGCACTCTACGACGTGCACGTGCGTGTAGCTGCGAATGGATCTGACGGGAAATTCCATTTTGGCATAGGGGATGCCGACGTTTCTCAGGTTTCAAATGTGCCCAATACAGGAAGCTGGACTACCTGGCAAACCGTAGTCGTACCCAATGTCGTATTGGATGCTTCCGATAAAAAATTGCGGTTTTATGCAGATGCTGCGGGCTTCAATTTAGGCAGTATGGAGTTTATTCAGAAAGAGGCAACTTCCACTATTTCCACCTATTACCTATCTGCCATTACCCTGGATGCACATACGGTGAAACTCCATTTGAACAAACCCCTGGCGGCTCCCATTCCTTCCTCCCCCGCCAATTTTCAGATCTTCGTAAACGGGAGTGCTGTCCCCATCACCGCTGCAGTACTGAATACGCAGAATACCCGGATCATTACCTTCACGGTAGATCACACGTTCAAATCCAGCGAAGTCATTAAGATCTCCTATTCGGGAAATCAGATCTTCGCCCTGGATGGTACCCCATTGAGTGCTTTTACCATGGAACTCGTAAAAAACACGATAGCTATCGTCCATGCCGTACCGGGCAAAGTGGAAGCAGAAGATTTCTTTTTCCAATCCGGTATCGTACTGGAAAATACCACCGATGTGGGCGGCGGGCAAAACATCGGCTACCTGGATAGCGGTGATTATCTGGATTATTATATCAATGTGGCTCAGGCTGGATTCTATAAGGTATTCTACCGCACCGCGTCCCAAAGTGCAACCGGGGGCCTACAGCTGCAGAAAATAGATGCGGGGGGAGGGGCCACGGTCCTCCATCTCGTCACCTTCCCGCCCACAGGGGGGTGGCAGACCTGGGCTACCACCGGCAAATTGGTGGACCTCCCCGCAGGGCTGCACCATATCCGTATAGCCATTACGCAGCCCAATTTCAATATGAATTGGTTTGAATTTACGTTATTTAGTTCGACCGAAGAAGCGCTCCCTCTGGTCGAACTGGAGTTGTTTCCCAATCCGACTCCCGGCTTTTTTTCGCTTCGAGGAACCTTGCCCGAAAGACAGGATGTGGAATTGGAAATTTATGACCTGCTCGGCAATCGGCTCCTATCCAATACACTGCGTGGAGTTTCCGAATTGAAGGAGGCCATTGATCTTTCCGCATTTCCAGATGGGAATTACGTACTTACCCTTCGGATGGAAGGAGGGAGGGTATATTCGAAGAAGGTGGTGAAGACAAGCGAATAGGACCTACGCAGTCTTTCTCCCCTCTAAAATATTCAATACTACCCCTGCCGCCACCAGTGAAATGGCGAACAAACTCTTCAAGGTAAGGTGCTCGGAAAAGAGGACCCATCCGAAAATAGCGGCGTAGATGACCCCTACGAAATTGAGACTGGTGGCAATGCCCACGCGCTCGAGCTGCAGGGCTTTGGTGAGATTGACCTGACCTGCCTGGGTAAGCAGCCCCACGGCCAGCAGGCCGAGCCACTCCCAATGGTGCGGGACTTGGAAATGGGCCGCAGAGAAAACCGCCCCGGCCAGCATACCCACGATCTGGAAGTGCATTACGATCACGATGGGATGCTCGGTTTCTTTAAGCGTGCGCACCAGAGTATAGGCCACTCCCGAAAACACGGCTGATAAAAGGCCTACCACAAAATAGAAGGTGGTGACTCGCGGGTCCCAGCCTTTCAGCAGGATAACACCGAGAAGGGATACCCCAAAATAGACCCATTGGATCGGACGCACCTTTTCTTTCAAAAAAATAGCAGCAAAGAGCGTGGAGAACACGGGCGAAAGGTAGGAGATCGTCACCGCCGTGGCGAGGGGCAGGTTTTGGAGGGCGACGAAGAAAAAGTAGAGCGCCAGGGTGCCGCTGGCACCTCTGGCGATCAACAACAGGTATCTGTTACCAAGCCAGGAATGTTTGGCCCGGGTGAGGATATAGGCACAGATCAGAAAAGAAACGAGGCACCGGAAGAAAACCATCTCCATCGGCGGTATACCGGGTAGCATTTTCACACACAGGTTCATCACCGAAAAACTGGTTACGGCGAGCAGCATGTACCGGATTCCGAAGGTGAAGAAGCCTCTCATGGAGGCGAAGGTAGGTAATTACCCCCGATCCATTTTCACCCGGTTGCGTTCTTCATCCGAACCGGTGCTGCGGCGTTGCGGACCTTTTACGTTTTGATTGCCGAAACGGTAGTTAAAAGAGATATTCACGCGGCGGCTCTCCCATTTGCTATTGATTTTGAGGTCCATGTTTTCATAGAGGGTAGAGCCTCTCCACCGCCCCGTATTGAAAATGTCATTGACATTCATGCGGAAGGTGGCCTTTTTCTTCAGGAAAGATTTGCTCAATCCAAAATTAGCCATGTACATCGATCGGCCGATAAAGATGCCATCTACTTCCGGCGACTGGTACCAGCCCGACAATTCCACACCATAGCCTTTGGGCAGGGTGAATTGATTGGAGATGTAGACATTGGCCGTCCAACCTTTGTTGTTGAGTTGAGCGCCCTGAAATTCAGACTGGAAGCTTTTGTAGTTCACATTCAGGTTGGTCTGGGCCATCCACCACTTGGTCACCGGCACGGGCGTACTGATATTGAAAGCGATGTTGTGGTAGGTGTCCAGGTTGTAGTTGGTGGCAATGGTCGTCTTCGTCGTATCGTTTTGGGTAGTCACCTGAGTGATGTAATCCTCCGTGCGGTTGTAACTCAAACTGGTGTTGACCATACCCATAAAGGTGTGTGACACTTCGATCGAGTGGGTGAACATGGGGTTCAGGAACGGGTTGCCCTGCACGAAAGAGAACGGATCGAGGAAATAGATGAATGGGTTGAGGTCCTGATAGCTGGGGCGGTCGATGCGGCGGCTGTAATTAAAGCCGAACTGATGCTTTTCACTGAGTTGGTATTGGAGCGACAGGCTCGGGAAAAACTCCAGGTATGCGCGGTCTACGACCTTGCTCAAGGTGATGGAGTTGCCCACCGACTCGGTATACTCCGCGCGCAAACCCGCCTGGATGCCCCATTTTTCAAACTGCCGGGAGGCGTTTGCATAGGCTGCGGATATATTTTCTTCATACACAAAATGGTTACTCTTCGTGCTGTCGACCACCCAGTCATTTTCTTCGAAAAGCTCAAACACTACATCGTTATCGGTGGTTACGAAGCTGGTCTTTACGCCACCTTCCAGCTTCAGTCCGCTGCGCAGTGGGTGTACGTAGTCGGCTTTAAAAGCCCAGATGTCGACCATGATCGGTACTTCGCTGCGCAAGGGCTCTTCGCCTGTCAAAGCGCCTTCCCCATTGAAGAAGGAAGTGAGGATATTGTCGAACGAATTGCCTTTGTAGTAGGCATAGTCTACGTCAGCAGTCAATTCCCGGCCCAGGCTGTCGAAGGTAGCGCGGTAGTTGAGGTTGTAGGTTTGGTTGGACCAATTTTCCGGACGTACATTTTCTACCAGGATACCCCCATTTGGGCTGCCATTGATGAAAATATCGCTTTGGTTATTCATGGACATGGCCTCCTTATTGAATTGCCCATTGGCTTGTATTCCAAGCGTCTGGCGATCGGTTAGCGAATAGTCCAATCCCACTTTATAGGAATGGCTGTTATTGGTATGGGCCATTTGTGAATGTTGGTCGAAATAGGTCGTGGTGTCCTGAAATATCACTGTACGGTCGAGGTTGAGGTCATTGCGGCCGTCGTTATGGCGGTTGCTGTAATTGCCGAACAGGTTGAATTTGCCCTGGCGGTAGTTGAGGTTGAGGCTGCCGTTTGTTTTTTCGTAAAGGTGGTCGAACCAAACCAGGCCGGCGCCGGCGCCGAGGGTGGCGCTTCCGTTGAAGCCCATGTTCTTGTTCTTCTTTATTCGAATGTTTATGATACCTGCATTACCCGCTGCATCGTAACGGGCAGAAGGTTGGGTAATGATCTCGATCGTTTCGATCGATTCGCTGGGCATGTTCTTCAGGAGGTTGGCTACCTCGGCCATCGAAAGGTAGGTCTGTTTGTTATCGATCATTACGATCACCCCCTGCCTGCCGCGCAGGCTGATGTTGTCGTTGTTGTCGATCGTGACGCCTGGCGCCTGGCGCAGTACTTCCAGCGCTGTGTTGCCCACCGCTACACTGCTGTTTTCGACATTGACGATGAGTTTGTCTGCCTGGCGCTCCACGAATGGTTTTTTGGCGGTTACGATCACCTCGGACAGCTGCTGGACGTTCTCGCCCATGCGCAGCGTGCCGAGGTCGATCGTTGGGGTAGTTGCATTCATTTGGATATCAGGAACGACCATGTCGGTAAACCCGACCATGGTCACTTGTAGAAAGTACGTGTTGGGTTCGAGTGATTCAAAGAGAAAGGAGCCTTGTTCGTTGGTGAAGTCGCCTTTCACCAGGCTGCTATCTCCTTGGCGGTAAAGCATCACGGTGGCAAATTCGGCGGGCTGTCCGCTGTCTTCGATCACGATACCGGTCAGGCTGCCGTCTCCGGCTTGTGCGAATAGATTGTTTTCAATGGGTGCGCTGCAAAGGATTGCGAGCAACGCGATAATTGGGGATCTCATGTGTAAAGTGGTTTGTAAGGACAAATCCAAAAAAAGTTATCAGCCCCAAAGACGGGTCCTTTTTAGAAAGGTTTCTTCAGAATAGCCCCGTGGTAGTGGGTTTCCGATGAAGGGAGTGATTTGTGGGACGAAGAGATGAAATAAAAAGACTGGATCAGTTTTCAGTGTTCAATTTTCAATTTTCAGTTTTTTGTGGTTAGTTTGGGCTATAGAACTGAAAATTGATCCCGATAGCTATCGGGACTAAGCACTAAAAACTATTCTTGAAGCTCTACAGAAACCTCGTCCAAGCCGTCGTCAATGCCTTGCAGGATATTTTTGACGACAACCAATACGCCGATAAAGTGATCGAGCGGATATTGAAGTCGAACCCCAAATGGGGCGCCCGCGACCGGGCTTTTATTGCCGAGAATACCTATGAGGTCGTTCGCTGGTACCGACTGCTGTATGAGATTGACGGAGCCCCGCCCAAAGTGGAAGCCGACTGGTGGCGATTGTTTGGTATCTGGCAGCTTTTGCACGAGTACAAATTGCCCGATTGGGAGGAGTTTAAGGGGTTGGATGCCCGCGCGATCCGCGAAAAAAAGCAAAAAGGTCGAATCGGTGCGAAAGATCAATGAGTCGATCCCCGATTGGCTGGATGAACGTGCCGCCCGCGAACTGGAAGTGTCCTGGGAACCTGTACTGAAGGCCCTCAACGAGCCGGCGCCGGTGGTGCTCCGTGTCAATACCCTAAAAATGGATGTACTTTCCCTTCAGCAGTTACTGAAGGCCGAAGGGGTCGAAACAGCGCCGTTGGAGGGAGGAGATGCGTTGCGGGTAATGGTTCGCAAAAACCTATTTTCCACGCAGGCATTTAAGCAAGGGTATTTTGAAGTGCAGGATTTCGCTTCCCAGCAGGTAGCGCCCTACCTGCAAGTCGAGCCCGGTATGCGGGTCATCGATGCCTGTGCCGGGGCCGGGGGCAAGGCGCTCCACCTCGCCGCGCTCATGCAAAACAAGGGCCGCATCATCGCGATGGATACGGAGGGCTGGAAACTCGAGGAGCTCAAACGCCGCGCCCGCCGTGCCGGGATAGACATCATCGAAGCACGTCCGGTCACTTCCACCAAAGTCATCAAGCGCCTGGAAAACTCTTCCGACCGCTTGCTGCTCGACGTGCCTTGTTCTGGCCTCGGCGTGCTACGTCGCAACCCCGACGCCAAGTGGAAACTCGACCTGGCGTTCATTGAGCAGGTGCGCCAAACCCAACAGGAGATCCTTCGCTCCTATAGCCGGATGCTCAAGCCCGGCGGCCTGATGGTCTATGCCACCTGCAGCATTCTGCCTTCCGAAAACGAGCATCAGGTTGCGACTTTTCTAAAGGAACAAGAAGGGAAATTCGAGCTGGTGCGCTCGCAGTATTTGTTGCCCAATGAGTTTGGGTATGATGGTTTTTTTATGGCCTTGCTGGTGAAGCGTGAGGCGTGAAGCGTGAAGGGTTCTTTTCATCCTTTATTTTCATGTCGTAGATGCCCACCTTATATCCAATTCCGTTCAATTCCCCCTCCATCATAGTCTTCTTTACCGAAAAGCCCAATTCCGGCAGGTTGTCCAGAAATACCTGCGCTACGTCCCGTCCGGGCTCGCTGAATAGGATCCGACCGCCCGGTTTACACAAACCCCGAAAAGCGGGTAGCAGGTCGGGGAAAAAACGTGCCTCGTAAGCTACATCGGAGGCGAGGAGGAGGTCTGCAGCAAAGGCAGGATCAGGCTGTCGCCAGTCGAGTCGTTGGAAGATGGCGGGATGGGTGCAGTTGAGGTCCCAATTGTGTTTGGCATAAACCAGGGCGTCTTCCAAATAATCTGTAAAACGCACTTCTTTAGCGCCGAGCATTCCGGTCACGATACTGGGCAGTCCCAATCCGCATCCGATCTCCGTCACACTGGTTTCGGGCTTGACGAGCCCCGAGTTTACCAGATACGTCCCCAATGCCACCGCTGAAGGCCACAAATCTGCCCAGTACGGGATTCGTTCATCCAGCACTTCCTCGCTATCCTCCCCTTTCGCCAGCAGCTGATCGAACAGCTCATCGAAGTTGGTAAGGCTGTCGAGTTGTACCGTGAGTCCGTTCAATTGGAGGGTGCGGCGAAGGGTCATTATGGGAAGATGGCTTCTTTTGTTTTTGACTCACCGGGTAACTGTAAGTGGCTGCACCCATATCCCCTTATCTGTTTGAATTCGGACGTGGTATATGCCCGGGGTAATGCCCTCTACTGGAATCCGAAAAGAGGTATATGAACCACCAACCCCGCGCCATAACACCTGTCCCGTGAGATTGAGGATGTCGATGGCTAACACGGAGGGGGCTTCCTCGGTCGTCCAGCCGATCACGACTTCTGTGGTAGCCGGGTTGGGCGAAAGGGTGAACAGGGGCTGGGGAAAAAGCCGTTGGACTGTTGAATTGACCTCGTCATTATTGTATCCAAAGGTCGAATTTTGCATAATGAAATTACCTGTGCCGTTCGGGCGGCGGGCATAGGCGATATTGGTCTCCTGCGGACCAAAGGTCAGCGAATCGAGCACCTCGCCGAAGGGATTGCTCAACATGAGGAATTCCCCGCTTTTGCTCAACTTGAAATTGGCGTGCAGGCCTTCCTGGCTCTGGTCTTCATCTGCCCAAATAATCAGGTATCCATCGGGTTCGAGGGTGGTGCCGGCGGGGAATAACCATTTCAACGGGTTGTCGGGTTTGTCACTCAGGGCAAAATTTTCGAGGTTGAGCGCCAGGTTCCCACCGTTGTACAACTCGATCCAATCCTCAAACTGCCCGTTGGGATCGGCGATGCCGGAAAGCGAATCGTTAGCGGCCACAAACTCGTTGATGACCAGGCCGTCGCCGTAGGTTTGGGCCTGGGCCATATAGACAGAAAGGGCGCAAGCCAGGGATAGGAGGATGTGCTTGAAGTACATGGTATTAAAAGTTTATGAGGTTTATGAGGTTTAGTGAAAGCGAATAAACTTCATAAACCTCATAACCAATTATTTACTGTTTCATTACTTTCCTCACCGCCACTTCATCCCCAAGTTGCAGGCGGATGAAATACATCCCTGCAGGCCATTGGCTGCTTTCGGGCAGGTTTAAATGATGGCGACCGGGAGCGAGGTCGGTGGCTTGTTGCGCCCATACCTGCCCGCCGGTGGCGGCGTAGGCAGAGAAGCTGATCGGGCCCCATTCTGCCAGGTCAAACTCCAGGTTAATGTCTTTGTCGGTGGGATTGGGGTATACCTGGAAAGCCAGAATGCGTACCGGGCGCTCTTCCGTGGCATTGACACACTCGGTGGAAAAGGTGCCGTCAATCAGGTCGCTGGTGGCGTTGCCACAGATAGAGCCGAGTCCAAACTCGTAATCGGTACAGGGCTCAAGGCCGTCCAGCACGATCGCATCACCCAGATAGGTGATGACCGTCCAGGTGTCGGCGCCTACCGGCCGCCAGCGCACCTCGTAGCTAAGGTTGTTGAGCGGACCATCCCAGGAAATATCGGCTGTAGTCTGTGTGGTTTCAATCGCAATATTATCAGGCAAGGCGCATGGGATCGACGGCTGGAAATAGGCAATGATATCATCGCCTTCCACCAGGCTCATGGTGATGGCTTCGGCAAATTGATCCGGGGCGAAAGGCTGGTTAGCTACCTCCCAGTGGTGGAATGCCCACTCATCGGCCGGAAGGGCCTGAAAGTGAAGGGTGGTGCCGCCAAAGTAATCGCCGGAAAAGGGAAATGCCGAGGGCACAAAGGTGTTGACCTTCACCTGGTTAGGCGATTCTTCCGGATAGATGGACACGGTAAGCGGGAAAGGGCCGGTCACGTCATAGCAATCGACAATACCTCCGTCTATAAAGGTACACCGTTCGTTGATGAAATCGCGGATCTTCTGCACATTGGTGAGCCATTCGGTCATATTGCCGCCCCATTTGGCGATGTGCTTCGGCATTTCCGGCTCGATTCGGCCCACCAGGGTATCGAGCAGGGCGATCATGTACTCGCACGATAAGTAAGAGTTGTACAGGTCGGCATAACGGTTGACATACAGGGAGTGAAATTCCTCATTTTCCATCAATGAAATAATGAGGTCTACGTGCCCCTGGGGGTCGGAAGAGGTGGAATAGGTCTCGTTGTCGCAGGGATCGGCGGAAGGCCCGATGTTGGGAATGCTGGTGTAGTTGACGTAATGGCCAAATGTGGCGTCGAGGTCCCAAAGGGCATACCGCCATTTGAGCTTTTCGCCCGAAGGGTCTTTGCCTCGCCACCAGGAGGTATTCCAGTTAAGCCAGTCCTTGCACACCGTATGGGTATTGATGATCATATAGTCGATCAGCGAGAGCATTTCCAGTTGCTCCGAGGCGTAGGCATAGTTGGCCGGGACGGCCATGTTGTTGTTGGTGATAAAATCGTGGAGGGGGTACCAATCGGCCCAGGAACCATATTCCTGCCAGGTGGCGCCCCAGGTTTTGATGAAGTCGATATGGTATTCATCCTGCCCGTAGTAATAATTCGTAAAATCCGGCTCGTCCACTTTTTCGCGGATATCGTAAATGCCCCAATAGGAGCCATTGGCGTAGAGCACGCAGGGTTCATAGCTCCGTTCGTCCACTTCCAGGCCGGCCAGTTGGGAAAGGTGGTGCACATAGGCATCGCGAATATGGGCGCCCCCATTCTGAAACGGATAGTTGTCATTGGCTGCCGCTTTGAGAATAAGGCGTTGGAAACCTTCCCGGTCTTTAGTGGCGAAGATCTTGTCCTCGATTTCTGCCGCATACCCGAACTGATCGCGGGTGATATAGTCGATACCGCGCTGAGGATAGGCCCAGCTGTCGTTTCCGTGTTCGTTGTATTCGCCTAAGGCCTCATCGATCAACTGCCCGTTTTTGAATAACTCGAACGATCCCACCGGGTGGATCTGCGATCCGTTGAGCAGGTTCATCACCTGGTTTCCGGCGATGGAGATTACGGGAATGCTGTGGTTCTCGTCGATAAAATAGGTATTGGTTTCAATGAAACCGGGCAATAGCTGAGGGTTGGAGCTATATATCTGGGCCCGGATGACGGTGGTATTGGGGATTGGAATCGGCCCGGAATACAGCGAAGAAGTGGGGGTCGGGTCACTCCCATTGGTGGTATAGCGGATCATCGATCCGGAGGGTGCAAACAGGCTGAGTGTTTGGGGACCTCCGTAAAAGCCGGCGGGGATGCTGAAAACAGGGAGCGGCGCGTACCCTGTAAACGCATTGTTGCCATTGGCGGTGCCGGGCGTAGGGGATGTGTATACCTGCCATTGGCCGGTACCCGGGTGTCGTCCCCAGGAGTGATTGGTCTGATTGGGTTGGGTGATCTGGTAGCTGTCGAGCACCACTCCTGCCGGGTTGGCCAGCACGACGTATTCGCCTTTGGTTTGGGTGAGCTTGAAGTTGGTGTGCAACTGCCCGGAGGCGTTGGAGTTTCGGTTGGAGGCGAATACCAGCCGGTAGCCGCCGGCGGGGATGACCGTACCGGCGGGGAATGGCCATTTATCGGGGTTGGTGATCCGATCGCTCAAATAGTATCCGGAGATATCGACCGCGGTGGGGCCGGTATTGCGCAATTCGATCCAGTCTTCATACTCCGAATAGGCGTCCTGGATGGTGCTGACGTTGGCCGCAGAAAATTCATTGATGACCACCTGGGCGTAGAGCCCTGGAAACAGGCTCAAAAACAGCATAGCAAGCGTAAAAAGGCGCATGAGTCAATTTTTTATAAAACTACGGCAATCAAGACCAATCAGGCAAATTTAAATAAACCTTCGCTGCAGAAGCAACGAAGGTTCATTTTATAATAAGTTTTGCCGCCAATAATCATTTTTTACATCCCGTACTTTTTCTTCTGCTCCTCTGTGAGGGGTGCGATTTTGGGTAAAATCTTTTCTTTCAGGTCCGACTGTTTCCACACTTTGGCGGTCTTGTCCTTACTGCCGGTGAGGATAAGCCAGCCGTCTTCCTCATTCGGAGAGAAAGCGGCGTCGAGCACGGAATCGTCATGCCAGATGAAGCTTTCGAGCTCTTTTCCGGAAAGGGTCCAAAGGCGTACGCTTTGGTCGGAACTGGCCGAGAGGATCATTTTCCCATCGGGGGAGAATGCCACCTTGTTGACATCGGAAGTATGCCCCAGGAATTCTTGTTTCAGGGTGTCCAGATTCCAAAGGGCAAACGTATTATCCCAACTGCTGGTTAGGAACACATTTTCGATGCTCGGGTGGAAAGCCACCGAAGTCACCCGGTCGGTGTGGTGGCGCAGGGTCGTGATCAACGCCCCATTGATGGACCACAATCGGGCTGTGCCGTCGCTGCTGGCGGTGAGTATTTTGTCGCCTTTTGGAGAAAAGGCGACCTTAAGCACCGTGCTGGTATGCCCTTCAAAAGTCTGTATCTTTTTATTTTCTGCGATATCCCACAACACAGCGGTATTGTCGCGGAGTCCGGCCAGGAGCTGCTTGCTATCCGGCGAAAACGCGATACCGTAGGTGGCGGGAGGCTTGCCGGAAAGTACGATCGGGCCTGCATTGGGTTCTTTCAGTTTCCAAACCCGGATGGTTTGGAAGCCCAGCCCGGCGGTGGCGGCGTAGTTGCCATCGGGAGAAAGGGCTACGTCGAGGATCATGCCCTGGTGGTTGAACTCCCGGAGATATTTCCCTTCCTTGGAATAGAGCAGGGCTATTCCGTCGTATTTACCCACAAGCATCTTATCCCCGACAAATGCAACGGAAGAAACCGTGGTGTCAATTCCCCCGGCTTTATTCAACTCGAGCGACTGATGCTCGTAAGCCGTCAGTGGCCAAAGCTTCATGGTTTTGTCTTCCCCACCGGTGATCACCATTTGCAGTTGTTCAGACATGGTGATGGCCCGCAGGCCGTCCTTATGGCCCAAAAAGATTTTGAGGAGATTCCCGTTCAGATCCCAAAGTTTGGCGGTTTTATCCCAACTCGAAGTGAGTATCCGCTCTTCATCCGGCATCAGAATGACGTCGGAGATGTTGTCTTCGTGCGCTTTGAAGGAATTGATCAATGTGGGGGCGTTTCGCTTGATATTACCCCAAACCATTACGTTGCCGTTTTCCAGGCCGGCGACAAGGATCCCGCTTTTGGAGCTATAATCCATGTTACTGACGTTGGCCTGGAGACCGGAGATGGTATACAGCACCGCTTTCGACAGGTAATCAAAGATCTTGATACTGCGGTCGGGGCCGGAAGAAATAGCAATACCGTCCCGCTCCGTGGGCACTACATTGGTGATGCCGCCTTTATGGAGCGGAACATGGCGATTTCTCCAGTCATGATTGTATAAGCTCCATACGCTCAGAAAACGCTCAGCTCCCTGATTGCCGGGCGGATCGCCGAGGTACTTCCCTCCAATGAGAATGTAATTGGGGTTGGAGGCAAAGGCTACATCGTAGATCTGGGCGCCATAGTTAATAGAATCAATCTGATTTTTCCTGACCTTCCCATTCTGAAAAGGCCAAAGCAGGGCAAGCCCCGAATCGTCGGCGGAAAGGATGGTTTTTCCATCGGGAGAAAAGTCGACGTCTACGACTTGTCCTTTGTGGCCCAGCAAGGTGTCGACGGGGGTGAAGTCGTTGAGATCCCAGATGATAAGGGTCGAGTCAAGGCTGGCGGAGACGAGCCATTTGTTGTCTTTGGAAATGGCAAAGTCGGCGATATAGCCCTTATGTGCGGTAAGGGTATTTTTGTAGAATGGGTATAAGGTGGATTCCCGGAGGATATCATTGCGCACTTTGACCGCCAATTGGTTTCCCGGGTTTTTGTCGACGGCGTCTTGCGCAAGGTGGAAGGCAAGGGTGCGGTCCACTTTCATTTCGACGAGGGCAAGGCTGGTCAGTTCCGTACTCCGGGCATTGAGGAGGTTGAGGCTGTCGCGGTAGTTGGCTTCCTGCACGTCCAGCTTGCTATTCCTTTTTCCCAGATAATCCTGCATAAAATAAAAAGACGTCGTAGCGGCGAGGATGAGGGTGAGGGTGGCGAAGATATTTGCCCGCTTGGCGGTCCGCATGCGCTGCTGATTCTTTTCAGTTTCCTCTTGCATCCGTTTCAGCCGGATCTCCGCTTTTCGCCGCGTTTCTTCTTCTTCCTTTTTATTCTCGAGTTCTACCCGTTCTCTTTTCGACTGCAAAATGGGGGCTACGATGGAGTCGTGGCTCAATTCGTAGAGGTACCCGCCTTTGTAGTGAGGTTCCGGGCGTAGCAGCCTGGTTTCGACCAGTTGGTCCAGCAGTTCTTTTTTGATTCCGTAAAACTGTTCGATCTGACTTTCGTGCAGGCTCAGGCGGCGCTGGTCCTTTTCCTCGATAAGCCCTTCTTCGATGAGTTTGCGGGCGCTGGCGATATCCGCTTCGTTGGGCAGCCGGTTGATCTGTCGTTCGTAGTAAGAGCGATAGATCGTATCGAGGTCGCCAATGTCTTCTTTTTTGATCTCCTTTAGCCCTTTCTCCACGACCAGTTCCGACTCGATATATTGGCAGAGGATCTGGAGCTGGAAGGATTCGATGGTTTCCTGATGCCCCTTCGTCAGGTATTCGAGCATATAGTCGAGGGCTTCATCTGAATAGTCGAACCGGGGAGATTGGAAAGAAGGGTCGTTTTGGTAAGCCGGGTTGAGAATAGCTTCCTCAGCGGCTTCGGCGCTCAGGGCATCGAGCTTGTATAAGCGGCCCAATATTTTGGGCAAATAAGGCGTCAGGTCGTCGAGCAGGCTGAGCCGGTCGCTGCGAATGGCCATCAGGACCTTCAGCTCGAAAGGCGGATGAAGGAGGTTCATTTCCTCATCCGAGAGGAATTGAGGATTTTCTTTGTATTTTTTTTCAAAATTGTTCAATACACCCTGCGGAATATCCTGGTAGAGGGCTGCGGCAATGCGCCTTCCAAAATTGCGCACCAGATCGACGGGATAGGTAAATAATTCCTCAAATTGGTCGAATACGAGAAGAAACCCACTTTTATCCGGCTGCTGGAGTTGAAGTTTTTTCAGGTAAAACCAGATGGGGTTCATATCGGGGGTCGCGATCTGGTCGAGGAAAGAGGGGGCATTCCCCGCCAATTGGGCCAGCGAGTCTGTGACGATACCGAGCGGAGTTTCCTCCTTGTCCTTGTAAAAAGCGCCAAAGCGGAATGGGTAAGGGGACAGTTCCCCGGCAGCTTCCACTTTGGGAATCAATGCAGCGTTGAGGAGGGAACTTTTGCCCAGTCCGGACTTGGAGTAGAGCACGGTGAGTTTATCCAGCTCGATGAGTTGGAGCAACTCTTCCTGGTCTTTTTCCCGGCCAAAAAAGATATTGGCCTGTGTGCGGGAAAACGGGCGAACACCTGGGTATCTGAACTGCTTGGCCATGGGGTGTAGTTTAAAGGTTCATGGCTCCTATCTCGTCGAGATAGCCAATGAGCGAATGGGTGATCTGATTCATTTCGAGGTCGGACTTATCTTCACTGATAATGCCCTGGCGCTTGCGGTTTTCCAGGCGCCGGAACATGGAGCGAAGCTGAAGCAATTCACTGCTCAATCCATTGAGCATATCCAAACTCGATTCCGGTAGGCTGGTGTTTTCCGTGAGGAAACGATCGATATAGGTCTGCAGTCCGGTGATGGCATCAGAGACCTTTCCCTCGCCCACCAGCTCCTTCAATTGCCCGGTGATGCTTTGTTTTTTTTCAGATTCCTTGCGCAGGAGCCCTTTGTCTTCGAAAACTTTGTGCAGCTGATCGACAAATTCCTGGATCTCCTGCGGCACAAACTCAATGCGGTATTGGTCGACAAAAAGGGTTTTTATATCTTCTGTGAGCGCGGAAGCATTGGCAAAACGGAGAAATTCGTCACGGCCTTGCAGGCGGTACAACATTTTCAACAGCAAGCGCATATACCACTTGTCGAACGAGATGCCCAGGAAAATGAAATTCTCCATCTTCTTGATCATTTGCATGATATCCGGATGCATGCTCGACTGGGTCAAAATGGAATTGAGGTAGTCGAACAAGTCGTCGTGGGTGAGCACCAGGGAGTCCCGGTTCTGCATGAACCCAAACAAATTATAGAGGAGCGGAGAATTGGCCGTGGGCGTTATCGGGGTGTCTACCTGCCTGGGCGGTTGGTTTTTCAAGTAAAAATCGGGCTGGTAGTTGACCTTCTTTTCTTCAAACACCTGCTGCATCAGGTCGTCGGGCGTCAGGGTAAAGATCATGGAGAATGGGATTTCCGCGATCTTTCGGTAGAGTTCTTTCACATGGGAGAAATCCTCCTCCTGAAAAAACTTCTTGAGCGAAAAGGTGGCCTTGGTCTTTGCCGAGGGATCTTTGAAGGCAAACAGCGCATCTTCCGCGTAATACTTCTTGATCAGGTCTCCAGGCTCCTTTTGGAGAAAATCTGCCATCCATTCCTCCAGCCGGGGAAATTGCTCGTTGGCAAAAACGGCAGGGCCGATAAACAACACACACTTCTGTTCCTGGATCGTTCCTGCAATCAGATCCCAATCAAAGCTATTTCCCTCAATGGAAGCCTTCGCCGACTTTGCACTCATAAGGTTGGGGTTCAGTGGAAAAAGTATAAAGAACGCGAAAATTTGGGAGATAGTGAAGGGGCTGTAGGGGCAAAACATTTTTTGCCCCTACCCCCTTCACTATCTATTCTTTCACCAACTTCCTGACAACCGTCTCTCCATCCACGTTCAGTTTCACCGCGTAGACGCCGGGAGCCAGGCCCTCCAGCTCGAGGCGGAGGGTTTGCTCGGCAGTAGTGACCGGAGGCCAGGTACGCAGCGTGCGGCCGGTTATATCGACGAGACTTACCTGCATCCATGTGGATTGGTCGAAACGGATATCGGCCAGTGCGTAGCCTTTTGCCGGGTTGGGGAAGAGGCGGAACTCCTGCAGTGCCTCCGGCTCGAGGGTGCTGCTGATATTCTCGATCGTAATATTCACGCTAATTTCGCAGCCGTTGGCATCGGTGACGAAGATCATGTAGGTGCCTGCCGGATAGCCGTCCACGATGATCGTGTCAGAAAATTCGGCGCCTTCAAATGTGTAAGGTTGTGTACCTCCTTCAATCGCCAGGGTAAACCCGCCATCGCTCTGCCCGTTGGTGGCGTTTTGAATACCGACCACCGACAATTCCAGAGGCTCGGGCTCGTTGACCACGTAGGTGTGGATCGATTCGCAGCCGTTGCTGTCGTAAATAGTCACCATGTAAATGCCGCTCGACAGGTTGGTATTCGTACTGCCGTCCCAGAAGAACAGGTAAGGCGGCGTGCCGCCGGACACAACGAGGTCGACCGAACCATCGTCCAGGCCGTTGCAGCTCACATGGGTGATGTTGGCGTCGACGAGGAAGTCATTTGCCACCGTAACCACAAAGCTGCAAGTCGATTCATTGCCGTAGGTGTCAGTAGCCGTGAAGGTTTCGGTATTGGCGCCAAATGGGAAGATGGAGCCGCTTCCCAATCCGTCGGTGAGCAGGAGCGTGAAATCACAGTTGTCGGTCGCCGTAGGCGCATCGTAATCCACCTGCTGACAAAAATCAACCGTGATGTCGGCCGGACAAATAATCTCCGGCGCGATCGGGTCGATGACGGTGACCTGCGCGGTAGCCATGCCCACGTTGCCATAGAAGTCGGTGACGATCAGCTCCACAGTTACCGGGTTTCCGCCGATGATATCTTCACAGGAGAAAGCGCTCTGACTGAGGGCCATACTTTGAATGCTGCAATTGTCAAAAGAACCGTTATCGACAACTTCCGGAGCCAGGGAGCCCAGTCCGTTTTCATCCAATAAAACGGCCGCATTGGCGGTAATGACCACCGGAGGGGTATTATCTATAATAGTGATAAGGGCTGCTGCGGTGCTCACATTCCCGCTGCCATCTACGGCAGTGAGAATAACTGCATTCGGGCCCACATTGCTACAGTCGAAAGAGTCGATGTCGAGGGAGTAGGCAACAATGCCACAGTTGTCAAAACTGCCGCCTGCCAATAACTCGGGATCAACGACCACCGTGCCGTCCAGGGTGAGGGGCACGATGATATCGACAGGGTCCATCATGGGTGGCGTATCGTCTACGATAGTCACCGTGACATCCAGGGTAGTAATATTACCGCTGTTGTCGATAGCCGAGATGGTGATGGTGTTGGGGCCCAGGTTGTCGCAATCCAGCATGAGAGGCGATACGTTCAATCCGTCTACCGCACAGTTATCCGTTACGATCACCGAAAACAGGATTGGTTCCATGATGGCCGTGCCTGTCACCGGGTTGAGGGAGACCGTCGCGTCGCTTGCGGTGAGCATGGGCGGCTCGGGATCCAGGTTGTCCAATTCAAAATTCTGGGAGAGGAGGCAGCCGTTGGCGTCGATCACAAAGGCAAAGTAATTGCCAGGCGGCACATTGGTCAGGGAAGGGCCTGTGACGCCGGTGTTCCAATAAATGGTATAGGGCAGGACGCCGCCTTCCGGGATAATGGTGATCGCACCGGAAGTCTCATCCGGCCATACGGGGTAGATGACTTCTACCGCCGTGGTGATCGGATCCGGCTCGGTGATCTCCACGCTGCCGGTTATCTCCGTGCCCAGGTCATCCAGCACCGTCACCGTGTAGGTGCCTGAAGCGAGTCCAGTAGCTATGGGGCCTGTTTGTCCATCCGACCAGGTGATGGTGTAGGGCGGAGAACCTCCGTCGACAAACACTTCCGCCTGTCCGTTTTCCTGCCCATTACAAACGATGGGTGTGGCGAGAAAACCGGTGATCGACAAGGTATTGAAAATAGTAATGACCACCGTATCCTGATCGGTTTCCCAATGGCTGGGATGAAGGGAATTGTGGTCGTCCCATACAGTGAGTACCACGAGATACTGACCGGGGGTATTCGTCGGGAAAGGCACCGTTTTCCCAAGCCCGTCGGCATCGTCGTCGGGCTCGTTGAAGATGCCGTCTTTGTCATTATCGCCCGTGGGGTTTGAATCGACGGTAGCGTCGAAGTCCCAGATCCATTGAGCTACCGTGCCATCTGCATCGGTTGAGCCGCTGCCGTCGAGGATAACTACGTCACCTACGTAGGCAATCACATCGCTGCCTGCATCCGCAAAAGGCTCATAGTAGCGGTGGAGGAATTCATCCCACTGAAAATCTTGTGCAAACAGGAAGCCCGGCGCCGGTTCGAGCGGGTGATTGATCGGGTCGGAATAGGGCGTGCCGTCATTGGCGTCGAAGGAATAGCGCACCCGTTGGCCATCGGCCTTGCTGACCTTGTAAGACCAGAGGGGCTTGTCGTAGGGATCGCCCCAATTTGCGTCTTCTACCGTTTGATAGTATGGAAAATAGATCGACAGCCATTTGCAGCTTCATGTGCCGTACCGGTTTGGTGGTTCAGTACCGTCAGGTTAAGGCTGGAGATTACATCTGCGGCATGTGCTTTATAGGCGGCAGGAATGGCAGAGGCGTCGATTTGCGATGCAAAATCATGGAGGTCCAGGTAATTGACATCACCCCAGAGGGCTCCCATATTGTGGGTATTCTCCAGTGCTGCCCGGATGAGGAGTTGAGCCTTGTGATCGACTCCCGCATTCAATTCTTCGCCCCCTGCCGACACATACCCGGTGAGGTCCGTGAGGCGGCTGTCGAGGGCGATGGCGGAGAGCGAGTGGTAGGGATCTTCAAAGTCGCCGGCCCCGTGAAAGGAGTGAAAGGCGTCGACGATGGCGTTGGCCAGGATACCTCCATCCATGCTCGGATTGAGGTTGAGAGAGCCCATAAAGAGGCTGTAGGGAAATCCTTTTTCGGAAATAGACGCCTCGCTGGCTACCATGTAGTTGGCGAAAGGCGCTACCTGCCACGCTACTTCTGCGGTGGCCATCAGGGGTTGGTCAAAACCGATGAGTTCGAAATTGACGCCGCCGTCGGTGAGGGCGGTAGTGAGCTCGTGCATATGCAACTCATCTTTTTCCGTGTTGTCGATCATGGAAAATTTCCAACCGCCGCCACCGCTCCAGAGGAAAATGCCATATTTTTCGGCCGGGTAGTTGGCGGAGGCCCAGTGAATGAAATCGGACAGCGTAGCCGGGTCGCCCATGTTCACTTCTCCGAGATCGGGAGAGGAACCGGCGGGATAGTCAAAGTTGGAGTGGTAATCTTCGGTATCGGACAGCAGGCGGCCGCGGTAGGCGGTGGTGGTATGATCCCATGTGGTCCCGTTGTCGAGGGAGACCTCCACATCGCCGTAATTGGGCGAAAAGTCGGCTTGTACGACCACATTCACACTGGAGGTAGAGCCGAAAGCCGACAACTCGTCGAGGTCGTCGAGGAGATCGCGTTCGAGGACATTATCGCCCGACATAAAGAACAGCAGGGTCCAGGTTTTTTCTGCAGCGGGGTCCGTTTCCGCAAACTGAAGTTCACCCGTAGTAAAGTTGCGTTGGCCCGGGGTGGCATAGGCGGCATCTTCGCCACCGGTATTGCCCCAGTCGAAGGGGTTGTTGCTATCGTTGGCGTTTTGGTCGCGACCAATGGAAGTCCCGATCCATACAGGTTTGCGTTTGGTGCTATTGTCGGCAGCCGTATTGAGCGCGTGGATCGGCTCTTGCCAGAGGTCGAGGATATGCACCACCAGATCGAGGGCGCCTTCCACATAAGGAGTGGGGGAATATTTCCAGTTTACAAAATCGACCAGATTGGACTGCCCTGGGGTCTCGTCAAAAAGTGCGATAGCATCCTGTTCGAAGAGCAGGGCATCGAAATCAGCCGCAGCGCCGGTGTACAAATGGCCCTGTTCATCCGAAAAATCGAGGTCGTTTACGCCAGTGCTGAAGTGGACAACGAGGTACGAATGTTTGGGCAGGTCGAGTGTGGGGAACGTGAAGAGCAGGTCGCCGTTCTGGTTGGCGAGTATCCAGCCACCAATAGCTACATCCACGTTGTCGGGGTTGTAAATTTCTATCCAGTCGTGGTTTCTGGCAGAAAATACGGACGTTTCATCCTGGTGAAAGAGCACTTCGTTGATGACCACCGGCTGGGCGGTAAGCGCATACGAAAAGGTCAGAAAAAACAAAAGAGCGCAGAGGCGCCCCATCGGTTGGGAAAGTAGATTTAACGCAAGCATAGTTTAGTTTTTCGTAAATGTAAGGACATTTTTTTTAGTAAATAAAGAAGCATGGCTGCTGCCATGCTTCTTTATTCAGGTTAGTTGTTTTTTGGTCCTTCCATTAACATGGTCGAAGCGGCGAATTCGCAGATAGCGGTGACGATCGAGTTTGCTTCGGGCTCGTTGAATCCCTTGCTTTGGAGGAAGTTCATTATTCTGCTGGTGTAGGGGTTGTCGAAATCGACTTCTCCATCGGGTTGCATAGCGGAGGCTACGCCTTCGAAGTTCATAATGCCGGTTTCGGCCATTTCATCGCAAAGGCCCCGAGCCATCGTATCGGCACTGCCGGTGAGCTCGGCAATGGTGGCGGACATGACTTCTTTACAGCGTTCTTTGTTGTCTTGCCAACGTTCTTGAGGTGTTATTTGATCGTATTTCATGATCCTGGTATTGAAGGTTAGAAAAATACACACCAAACCCACTTTAGGGCAGTGGGAACAGGGTTTACGCACCGATAGGCGCCCTGCATCAGGTTGGACGGTAGGACGGGTATTGAACAAAGGTAATTTAGGTGAAATGAAGGTTGGGGGCAATGATTTTAGTCAGTGGAGAATAATACAGTGGAGAAAACCACCCGCTGAAATACCGTATACACATACGGCCGTTCATCTCCTGAAGGCATGTAGTAGGTATAGTCAATGGCCTGGACGAGTTGGAAGTCGGGGCCTAATTGCTCAGCCAGCATGTGAGCGTTGTATCTTTTGACGGGAAGTCCGGCGCATTGGTCCACCCCTTCCAGGTTGTAGGTGGCGATGATCGCGTAGCCACCGGTTTTAAGCAATTTCCGGAGCAGGTCAAAGTACGTTTGCTGGTCTTTTTCTTCGGTAAAAAAATGCAACACGGCACGGTCGTGCCAGAGGTCCACCGGGGCCAGCCCGGCGAGCAGATTGGGATCGGTGAGGTCGTCGACGATCCAGGTCATCTTGCGGGCTTCCGCTCCCAGGCGATCTTGCGCTTTTAGCAGCGCTTCTTCGCTGATATCGCAGGCGATCAATTCGCTATAGTCCTCTTCGAGGAGGGCGTCGAGCAGGGTGGAAGCGCCGACGCCGACATGGAGCATACGGGCGTCTTTGGGCAGGTTGCAGGCGTTGATCAGACCGAGCGAAGGTTGTGGCGCTGCTTCGTACCAGCCCAGCTTTTCAGGTTGGCTTTTTTGGTAAATGGCGTTCCAGTGGGAGGGATGCGTGGGAGGCATGGTGGTTTTTTTGCGAAGATAGGGGATTTTTTTCTGGGGGAATAGGGAGAGCTGGGGGGGGAGCCGCGATGTGTCGCGGCTGTGCGGGCGGGGTGGGGGAGATTAATGCCAGGTTATTTTTATGGGGAGGTGGTCGGATAGCTTTCGGGCGGCTTCGAGGGTGGAGCAGTCTTTTGCGAAGTCGATTGTTTCGGCTTTGGTTGGGGTGATTTTATTTTCGGATTTTGAACCGGCCCATGTAAGGCTCCAGAAGGAAGAGGAGGGGGGCAAAAAGAGAGCGGGGCATATGGCGCTATTTTGAAATCATTCGCAAAAGGAATATATTGCCATAACGACTAAAAGCTGGCCTCATGTTAAAATTAGACGGGATCGAGATCAAGCGCCTTGCGGTGGAAATGACAGATGAGGAGTTCTTCCAATTCTGCCAGGCTAACTGCGATTTGCGTATTGAGCGGGACCGGGAAAAAAATATTTTGATCATGACGCCAATTGGAGGAGAATCGGGGTTTTTTGAAAGCAAACTGATCTTTGCGTTGGAACAGTGGAATCAAATGTACCACAAAGGGTTGGTTTTTAGTTCGTCCACGGGGTTTCTCCTTCCCAATCGAGCGGTACGTTCGCCCGATGCCTCGTGGATCACTACAGAGCGTTGGTTAGCGCTCTCTGCAGCTGACAAGAAGCGTTTCCCTCCACTCACGCCCGATTTCGTCGCGGAGATCCGTTCGGAAAGCGACGAGCTTATTACCCTTCAGGAAAAAATGCTGGAATACATCGAGCAAGGCGCCCGCCTGGGCTGGCTGCTCGATCCGCAGGAAAAGACGGCCTACATCTACCACGCTGGCGGTACGGTGGAAACCCTCCAGGGGTGGACACAGGTGCTTAGCGGCGGGGAGGTGTTGCCTGGGTTTGAGGTTGATTTGAAGGAGTTGAGGTTGCCGGAGTGAGGGGGGTAAACTAATACAAAAAGCCAAACAACCACAGCGGGATTTTTCGGGCAAAGCCCATTTCGATATCATCGGCGGCGACGAAAGCGTTTTTGGCGTTTTTCAGTTGAGCGAAGCCTTTGTTTTTTCCTCCAATTTCAAAAAGATACTGGTCTTCGAATGAATCTACCAGGAAATCGCCCTGGTCGGGGTAAGACACGAGGAGTGGCAGGCCTCTGGCCGGTTGTGGCGCCCGGAGTTGGTTGAGGAAGAACGTTTCGCGAAGACTGCCCGGGTCTGTTTTTCCGGGGGCCAGGGCGAATGCGAGGTTCGTATTTTCCAGGAAAATTTTTTCGGGTTTTGAAGTGAACTCACTCCTTTATGGCGGCTGAGCAAGAGGTTGAGCATACGTGCTCGTTCCAGGATGTAGATATACTGCGTGAGGCGATTGCGGTTGAGTTCGACGCGCTCGCTGAGTTTGGAAATATTGGGCTTGAAGGGCGCGGAGGACGCAATAGCGTAAAGCAGCCGGTTGATTTTGACGTGGTCGGTGATGGTGTGTTCAGGCAGGTAGTTGAGGTCGATCTCGATGATGAGCTTGAGCAATTCCCGCACTCGCTGGGGGTAGATGTCGCGGTTTTCCAGGAAGAAGGGATAGTAGCCCTCTCGGAGATACTCCGCAAAGAATTGCAGCGGATGGATTTGGTGATCGTGCAGAATATGACCAGCTATTTCTTCGTGCCGTCCGATGATGTCCTCCCATACAAACACTGGCAATTGGGTGCCCTGGGTGAGGTTAAGGTACTCCCTGAATGAGAGGCCCTGTAAGTCGTAGATCAGGGCCCTTCTGCTCAGATCTGCTTGTTCCTGCAGGATCTTCAGGATGGAAGAGCCTGAAAATACGACTTTCAGAGAAGGCAACAGGTCGTAGATGTTCTTGATTTCCTGGGCCCAGTTGTCATAGGGGTACTTGTGTACCTCGTCGAGGTATATGGCTTTGCCTCCTTTGGCATGAAAATCCCGGGCGAGGTCGATCAGGCGGATGTCTGAGAAAAAGAAATCGTCGAGGGTAGTGTAGAGTGCTTCTTTAGATCGCCCGTATGTCTGCCGGAGGTGTTGCAGCATGAGGGTCGTTTTCCCTACCCCTCTCGCTCCACGTATGGCCACGAGGCGGTGTCGCCAGTCGATCTGGTGCAGCAGCTGGCGGGAATAGTCCATTGAAACGGCTGCTGTGGCGGCTTGGGTTTGTTGGTAGAGGAGGTCGAGCATGCGTGTTTTTTGCTATTTGATGTAGCAAAAATAAGTAAAAATTGCTAGATTGGATAGCAAAATTTGAAAAAGACTTGTTTGGTAGAGATTGAGTCGATTGGCTGACAAAGTTAACGCGACTACAGAAAAGAAAGTCTTAATCCTACTTACGCTGGATGTACCTCTCTGACACTACCCTATCACTCTAAAATTAACGACAGGGTCTTAATCCTACTTACGCTGGATGTACCTCTCTGACCTCGGAAAGGAGTAAAGTCTTAATCCTACTTACGCTGGATGTACCTCTCTGACCTGTGAGGGTCCGTGGATTCGTCTTAATCCTACTTACGCTGGATGTACCTCTCTGACGACACATTTCAGAAAAATAACCGAAATGAGTCTTAATCCTACTTACGCTGGATGTACCTCTCTGACGTTCAGTTTCGACTACGACCCCGAATATATTGCCGAAGTCTTAATCCTACTTACGCTGGATGTACCTCTCTGACAAATGACAAAGCTGCAAGACGTATTTAAGCTAAGTCTTAATCCTACTTACGCTGGATGTACCTCTCTGACCAGGCTAGTACGACCGGAAGAACCGGTGGTCTTAATCCTACTTACGCTGGATGTACCTCTCTGACGAGGGTGTATGTTGGCAATATTTAACTGTTTGTCTTAATCCTACTTACGCTGGATGTACCTCTCTGACGTTGAAGAGAATTTACAAAAAAGGATAAGTCTTAATCCTACTTACGCTGGATGTACCTCTCTGACATTGAACCCATTGCCCTGATGGATGCAGCGGTCTTAATCCTACTTACGCTGGATGTACCTCTCTGACTCCTTGAAAGCACGCTCTTCGTAGAGACGTCTTAATCCTACTTACGCTGGATGTACCTCTCTGACTAGTGAGTACAGGGTGTTGAACATTGGTGCATGTCTTAATCCTACTTACGCTGGATGTACCTCTCTGACATTGGAATGTAATCCTGAAAATATCGTAAAATGGTCTTAATCCTACTTACGCTGGATGTACCTCTCTGACCGAGGTAACGGGTACAACTGGATCTATGTCTTAATCCTACTTACGCTGGATGTACCTCTCTGACAAACAGAGAAACCGGCCAGAGCACCGAGTGGTCTTAATCCTACTTACGCTGGATGTACCTCTCTGACTACTCGTCTTATGGCAAGTGGATGTCTTAATCCTACTTACGCTGGATGTACCTCTCTGACAGTTAGAGACGCTCATAAAAAGTAGATACTGTCTTAATCCTACTTACGCTGGATGTACCTCTCTGACCGCATTCAATTTATAACAATTGGTAGGTCTTAATCCTACTTACGCTGGATGTACCTCTCTGACTTAACATCTTGGATACATGAGAACTGATAAGGTCTTAATCCTACTTACGCTGGATGTACCTCTCTGACAATCAGTGGGCAGGGCTGAAAATACTGATCGTCTTAATCCTACTTACGCTGGATGTACCTCTCTGACTCCTGATCATGCAAAGTTTCGGCAGATTCTAGTCAACGTCTTAATCCTACTTACGCTGGATGTACCTCTCTGACCGATTGGGTACACTTAGAATTGACGGAGTCTTAATCCTACTTACGCTGGATGTACCTCTCTGACCTGAAAACATGAGAAATCGCGTTAACGTCTTAATCCTACTTACGCTGGATGTACCTCTCTGACGTCGGTCGTGGTTCCCGAAGGAACCGACCTTGTGAGTCTTAATCCTACTTACGCTGGATGTACCTCTCTGACGGACATTGAATGGTTCCGGCCGCTAAGGGTCTTAATCCTACTTACGCTGGATGTACCTCTCTGACCGGCTACCAAAGCATCCTGGGTTCCTTGTCTTAATCCTACTTACGCTGGATGTACCTCTCTGACCAGACATAGCAGTGAAAGAAAAGGCGAAGTCTTAATCCTACTTACGCTGGATGTACCTCTCTGACTCTGAAGTTCATGAAGTGCTCGTAAGTGCCTGTCTTAATCCTACTTACGCTGGATGTACCTCTCTGACCCATGTAGATACATGCCAGTCACAACCTGGATAAGTCTTAATCCTACTTACGCTGGATGTACCTCTCTGACTCTGGGAAATATTCTGTTTGATAGTATCAGTTTCTGTCTTAATCCTACTTACGCTGGATGTACCTCTCTGACAAAGTGAAGGCAGACGGGAAATAATAACCGTTGGTCTTAATCCTACTTACGCTGGATGTACCTCTCTGACCTTTGTAGTATTTAGCAATGGCCAATCGTCTACCGTCTTAATCCTACTTACGCTGGATGTACCTCTCTGACAATGGTAAAAGACTGACGGTTGAAAAACGTTTGTCTTAATCCTACTTACGCTGGATGTACCTCTCTGACGGGTAGCACTTCAACAGACCAAATTCGCCTTGTCTTAATCCTACTTACCCTGGATGTACCTCTCTGACAGGCTGCGACAGCCTGTTGGAAAGCAACATTCTGTCTTAATCCTACTTACGCTGGATGTACCTCTCTGACTCGGCATTAATTTAACCCAACAGGCGGTAAGCTTTCTTAATCCTACTTACGCTGGATGTACCTCTCTGACGATGAAGCTTTGCGCTGACAGTAAGGCTAATTCTTAATCCTACTTACGCTGGATGTACCTCTCTGACTGAAAGCAACACCTAGAATTCAATTGAACGAGTCTTAATCCTACTTAAGCTGGATGTACCTCTCTGACTTAGAAAGCCTTAAGAAGAACCGCAAGGTCTTAATCCTACTTAAGCTGGATGTACCTCTCGTGACAGGTCATCTTTTGGAATAAGGAAAGGGTCTTAATCCTACTTACGCTGGATGTACCTCTCTGACTTATGATTTAAGGAAATACAAGAAGTCAAGTCTTAATCCTACTTAACCTGGATGTACCTCTGGAAGGTGGTCCGGTTTTGCCGGACACTTAAATAAGACAGTTAAGTGGAGTTGGAAATTTTGTTTAACAGTTCAATTTCAAAGTTTTCCGGTGATTTGTAGTTCAGTGCAGAGTGTCGTCGTTGTCGGTTGTAATAGATCTCAAAATACTCAAAAATAACAGTGTGAGCGTCGTCCAAGTCCAGGAATGCCCCGCCTCTGAGTAATTCCGCCTTAAAACGGCTGAAAAGCGATTCAGCGAAGGCATTGTCGTAATGGTTGTCTGGCCGGGTCATACTTTGAGTGCACTTATTTTCAGCCAGCAGCCTGCGAAAGTCCGCATCCATGTATTGGCCCCCTCCATCAGAGTGAACGATTAAGCCCGCAGCAGGTCGGCGCCGTAACAAGGCCTTTTCAAAACTACGGATCACTAATCCAGCATCCAGCGATTGGCTCAGTTCCCATCCTACGACCTTACGGCTACACAGGTCCAGCCAAGTGGCCAGATAAGACCAGGAACCGTCCACCATAGGCAAGTAAGTGATGTCGCCGACCCAAACTGCATTTATCCGCTCAACGGGCCCCATATCCAGCAACAGGTTGGGGCTTCGCTGCAAATTAGGGTTGGTTTGTGTCGTTTTTGGCACAAACGATCGAGGCTGAATAGCCTTCAAGCCCTGCTCTTGCATCCTGCTGCGAATTTGATGCCGTCCGGCATGCACACCTTCTTCCTTTAATTCAGCCTCGATACGCCGCGAACCATATCGCTGTAAATGCTTTTCAAAGACATCCTTGACCCTTTGGCCAATCTTTTTTTTGTGTCCTCTTATTTGATGGCTTTTGCCCTGCAGCCAAGCGTAATAACAGCTCCGGCTTACTTCCATCGTTTGACACAGCGTCCTGACCGGGAATTCATCAGCTACTCTGGCTATGAATCCATAAACCTGGCTCACGTCGTGCGGCTGAAAATGGACAAGGCTTTTTTTAGGATATCCCGCTCCATTTCAAGTTGTTTGACTTGCTTGCGCAACGCCTCCAACTCCGCATTCTGGTCCGGATCCGGTCCCTGACGGACCGTCCTGCGCCATTTATGCAACACACCTTCTCCCACTCCAAGGGAACGGGATACATCTGCTACACTCCGGCCGTTTTCTATCATCTGTAAGGCCGAGGCCTTGAATTCGGCGTCATACCGCCGCCTGGGTTGCTTGTTCGTGCTTGAGTCTTTGCTTTTCATCGGTACACAAATTTAAGACAGTTTTGTGTCCGGAAAAATTAGACCATCTCATCCATCTCTGAAAACATTATTTGTCTTAATCCTACTTAACCTGGATGTACCTCTCTCAACAGATCTTGGGAATTACCTACTTGAAGAATTGTCTTAATCCTACTTAAGCTGGATGTACCTCTCTGACAAAGTACGTTTTGACCGTAAGTTTGCAGTCTTAATCCTACTTAACCTGGATGTACCTCTCTGACACAAGCCGGCCAAAGATCGGATCAAGAAACCGATTGTCTTAATCCTACTTAAGCTGGATGTACCTCTCTGACGATAGAAGCTCAAATGGAATAAGCAGCCAATGGTCTTAATCCTACTTAACCTGGATGTACCTCTCTGACGCGAATAGAAAGGGAATTTATCTTGAGCTTGTCTTAATCCTACTTAACCTGGATGTACCTCTCTGACAAGACAAAATTGGTACTCGGGCAATATCGTTACAGTCTTAATCCTACTTAACCTGGATGTACCTCTCTGACAGTTGTGAAATTGATTAGCAGTAAGTTTGAATTGTCTTAATCCTACTTAAGCTGGATGTACCTCTCTCGACAAAGGTAGTCACAAAGGACGTCTTAATCCTACTTAACCTGGATGTACCTCTCGGCCGGGTGTCTTAATCCTACTTAACCTGGATGTACCTCTCTGACCAGAAGAAAGGTCAGGAGACCCATTCTCTTGTCTTAATCCTACTTAAGCTGGATGTACCTCTCTGACACGGCCTCGAAAGTATTACACCAGCAACGGGTCTTAATCCTACTTAACCTGGATGTACCTCTCTGACTATCTCGCAACTGGATCATCCTATCCTGGTCTTAATCCTACTTAACTGGATGTACCTCTCTGACAAGGTTGTGTGAAAACATTTTCCAAAATTCTCATTGTCTTAATCCTACTTA
>JADJTT010000011.1 GCA_016711045.1 Saprospirales bacterium | reverse complement strand
GAATATTGAAGATATTTCTGATCAGTGGCGCAGGCACAGTCACGGTGAACGATTTCTAATGGAACAGGGCAATTTGTCCCTGGATATATCGGGCGCCGGGCAATTTGAACTCAACCAATTTGAGGGCGCTGAAAAACTTTCTCATCTATATCAGCGGATTGGGCGGCGTCACCGCTCTGCGGGGCATTTCTTCCTGAAAACTGGATATGAATATTAGCGGCTCCGGAAATTATGATGGATAATTCTATTGAAACGGAATACTGTAAAATCGATATTTCCGGATCGGGAAAACTGCAAGGTATTCGCCTTCGGCAGACCATCTGGATGCCATCAGCGGTACCGGCAAGGTACTACAAAGGCACCTGACCATCACCCAAACAGATCAGTGGACCGGGCAGCATCGCATGAATTAACGCATCTCGATTCCCATCCTACTTACAGAGGAGCGTATGACAGGTGCGCTCTCTGTTTTTTAGTATTTTGTAGCATGAAAACAAGGAACCAATGACCCCCAATAATGAAAAAAATGGGCTTCAACGCTACCCGGTCGCCATCGGGCTTTCTTATGTGCAATGGAAAGAAAAATCCTGTCCTCTGATCGTGATCAATGTTGATCCTGCTGGACCTGGATCGGCAGGCCGTATATTTCCAGCGGATGAATGGATGGAGTTTAACTGACGTATGCCTGCAATTTCTTGGGCTAATTTTGTAAGGGGCAGGAAAAAGCTCCGGCCTGGAGAATTCACACGCTCTTGTCCCCGCTGGCGGGGGTTGGGGTGGAATAAGACAATATTTTGGCCCCTAAGGGTAAGGAGATTAATGTATTGTATGGAGCATGTCCACCCCTGCCCCCCGCCAGCGGGGACAAAAGCGTGCGGCCCGGGTGCTAGCCCCGGGGAAAGAGAACCATATTTAACCTCCAAGCCCCGGAGGGCGGCATGTAAACCCTTCCTTTGGGATATGTATAAATTTTTCGGAAAAATAACCATAAACAGGCCACCCTACGGGGTTTGGGGAATTGTTGGATTCCAATCCTGGGGCTAGCACCCCGGGCTACAAACTGACGTGGCGCTCACCCCTTCTTGGGGCTAATTTTGTAAGGGGCAGGTAAAAAGCTCCGGCCTGGAGAATTCACGCTCTTGTCCCCGCTGGCGGGGTTGGGGGTGGAATAAGACAATATTTTGGCCCTAAGGGTAAGGAGATTAATGTATTGTATGGAGCATGTCCACCCCCTGCCCCCGCCAGCGGGGACAAGATCGTACAGACATCCTGGCAGGAACTTTTCCTGCCCCGCCCTACAAGATTAGCACCATAACAAGGCAACCTGCATTTATCCCAACTCCCCAAAAAACAGACTTGCGTATTTAGCCGGAAATTCCATATGTTTAGATTATGGTTCATCTCAAAAACTATACTCAAACCGATGCTCGGAAACAAAAAACTGGACGTCTACCAGGACCGTGACAGGCTGGAGATCACCTTGAAGTGGTTTACGCCCATTGCCCTTTTCCTGCTGTTCTTTACCATCGTATGGAATGCCTTTTTGGTTTTCTGGTATTCCATGGCAATCAGTGGAGGCGCCTGGATTATGGCGCTTTTCCCGGTCCTCCATGTGGCCGTCGGGGTTTACCTGGCGTATTATACGCTCTGCCTGTTCTTCAACAAGACCTTTATCGATATCTCCGGCGATTACCTCACGATCCGGCACACCCCGATCCCCTGGTGGAAAGGCAACCGGAAGATCCCGGTCAATGCCATTGAACAACTCTACGTGGCGGAAAAGAAATCCAGCAGTAAGAACGGCACCAATTTACCTATGAACTTCGGGCCAAGTTGTACAACAAAAGCGATAAAGACCTCCTCTCCCTCGATAACGTCACCAGCCAGGAAGTGCAGGAAATTGAAGCATATCTGGAGCGTTTTTTGGGTATTAAAGACGAGCCGGTTAAGGGGGAGTACGGGCGAAAGGTCGAGGTGCAGGAGGCGGAGGATTCAGCCCGCAGGCATCGTCGCGATTTTGCCGATCCATTCTTCGCCGGGATCTACACTTCCAGAGAAGGGGAGGTATTGGACCTGAACGGAGAAGAATTGAAGATCGTCAACCTCGTGCAATACGACTGGAATGACGGCAATTCCGACAAGTATTTCCAATTGATCAATCCCGATAAAGAAGAGCGGCTACTATACCTGGAACAAAACCAGGCCCTCCTGAATGCCTTTCAGGAAAAGCCCCTCGAAATCTTTGAAACCGGCATGCCCACTTTCCGCACCGAAAAACCGCCGCCCATGATCCAGGTAGCGGGGAAGGATTATTTTCTGGGCCACTATAAAACAGGCAAGTGTTTTATCACCGGCGTATCCACCTTCATCGAGGTGGAGCAATGGCAATACCATTCCAAAGACAAAAAAAGCTACATCCGGGTGATGAACAACCAGGGCCTGATCAGCTTTTTCCAGGGCGAAAAGCGGAACCAGGCCGATTTTCAGGACGCCCTCGACCTGGATGACCGGCCATTGCGGGATTTGGAGACGCGGGAGCCGGGGTGGCGGGAAGAGGATTTGGTGTAAGGGGGCAGATACACGGGCATGTCCGCGAGCTGGTCCAAATAAAAACACAGAAATGATATCAAAAACAAAAGTTACCACCATTTACCATTGCTCCTTGGAGCGGGCTTTTAAGACACCCATGCTATGTGACGTGTCTAAAGTGCACACTGGATATGGCCTTATGCCGAAAGTAACCCATTGCACGGATGACGAGAATTGGGGTAAGCCAGGGTATAGCAAAAAGGTTTTTGTGGCTCCATCCGCAACGCAAAAAGGAGGCTGGGCTTCCAGCGACAAAGTTATTGAACGAATCGAAAATCAATACTGGAAAATAGAAGTGAGCGATTTTCAGTCGTGGATGTTAGGGTTTTCAAAATTTGTAGGTGAATGGAAAACCACCGAACTTGAACCAAACAAGATATTAATAGAATATTCCTATACGTTGCATTCTGACATCGATATGCTTTATCCTTTAAATTGGATATTTACAAAGACTTTTTGGAATATTTATATGAAAAGAGTTTTAGCGAACATTAGAAAGATGGCATATAATAATGAACCTTATCTCTATAAGTAACAAATTCGTTTTACCTCAAAATCAACGCTATTACCATCTTTTTAAACCATATTCAAATGTTCGGTAATCTCCTATTTGGGCTAACAGCCTTAACTTATATCGCACTAATCATTTTAAATCTTCAAAATCTCAATGTTAAGGGAGAATATCTTGTTAGTTATGGTTTAATTGCTTTACCAATATTAGCGGTATACGCTGTATGCAGTTTAATTTTAACCATAAATATTTCAAAAACAGGCGGATTCAATTGGCTCTCGGATAATATCTCATCGCGGAAAATCGCAGTTGGAATACTTTGGTTGGGCATGGTAGCGGGCGTTTTTATTAGCACGATGATAAGACCGGAATGGCATTCTGAGCCAACAACCGGTTTGGTCCGTTGGTTAATTGATCCGCTGTATTTTGGTGGTATCTGGTTGCCCTTATTGATGCTTGTGCCTTACGCCATCTTACTAAATCCGGAATGGCGTGATACGCTTACGCCTAATCTGTATAAAATCCCTTTGGTATTTGCTTGGGTATTAGGGTTGTTACTCGTCATGGCACCAAAAATAGTAGTGACTATGGATCGTTTAAGTTCCATAAAAGAAAAAAGAGATAATCCTCAATCGCCTTCCAATAACTCCATGGAAATCATTGATTACGAACAATCCATAGAAGATCTATTGTATTTCCTGGACAGAGAAAAAGATGAGCCACTGCGTATTGAATTATTAGCTAAAATAAAAGCGCACAAAAATTGGGAAGCTGAATTGGAACGTATTTTGAGACAAAAAAACCCTTATGTTAACTATAGGGTTTATGCTTTTTTGGATTATAACAAAATCGAACATCCTGAACGCTTCACTGAACCTATCAATAATAATATTCCTATTTTAACTTCCAGAATTCAAGAAACCATTAATGACCCAAACAATTACGATTTGGAATATCTAAATATCGATGTCTTCTGCCGTGTATTGGATGCACAATTTAAAGACAGCAGCGCAGTATTTCGGCCGAACATCCTAAAACTGCATGAGGCTTTAGAAACGCCACCGGTAGAACGAAATGCGAAGATTGACACTAAACAGGCGTTTGTTGAAATGCGGAATAAATATCGCCTTGCTGTAAAAAATTGGTTGGATTCGAACTGAAAAATGCAGACGGAGCCTGCGCCGGTATATCTATTGCCGGTGATTTTGCAGGAAAATGTTGGAGAAATGGGGGAGGGTGAATGATTGCTAAAAAGACAACAGAAACAATAAATTAGGACAATGGAAGAAAATAAAGACGAAAACAAATCGACTGGACAAAATCCAACTCCATTTTCTCAGACTTTTTTCCACTAATATTATTCATTCTTTAAACTCTCTACCGGATTCGCCAGCGCAGCCCGTACACTCTGCACGCTCATCGTCAGAAAGGCGACGACCACGGCTACCGTACCTGCCAATACGAATACCCACCACTCGATATCGATGCGGAAGGCGAATTCCTGCAGCCACCTTCTCATGAGCAACCAGGCAAGCGGAGAGGCAATGACCAGAGCAATGAGCACGAGTTTCATGAAGTCTTTCGATAATAGGGCCACAATGCCGGTCGTCGTGGCGCCGAGCACTTTGCGGATGCCGATCTCCTTGGTGCGCTGCTCGGCCATAAAACTGGCCAGGCCGAATAACCCGAGGCAGGAGACCAGAATGGCCAATCCGGCGAATATCCCGGCGATCTGGCCCACCCGTTGTTCGGCGCGGTACACTTGTGCGAAGGAATCATCGAGAAACCGGTAAGAGAAAGGCTGATCGGGCGCCATTTCATTCCACTTGGATTCCAGCGAAGCAATCACGTTTTTGCTCTCCCCGGAGGCATACCGGAACGAGAGCAGGCCGGCAGATCGCCCCAGTTGCATGCTCAATGCGCCAATGTTTTCACGCAGACTCTTCCAATGGAAATTTTTGACGACTCCGATGACCGTCAACTCCATAAAATCTTCGGGATCGGAATGTCCCTCCACATCGCCGGTAAGGGTATATACTTTTTTCCCGACGGGGTCTGAAAACCCGAATTTATCCACTGCCGTTTCATTAAGGATAATGGCTAAACTATCGGCTGGCCGCGCAGGGTCCAGAAACCGCCCTTGAGTCAATTCCATGCCCATGGTTGCCAGGTAGTCGCCGTCTACCCGCCAGTTCTGCATGCTGACGGCATTGTCCTGTCGCATCTCCCGGGAGGAAGTGAAAATATTGTCGCTGCGGCCCGAAGGCACGGGCAAAAAAGAACTGATGGTGGCACGCTGCACGATTGGATTGGTAAGCATGGCTTGTTTGAACGATTCCACCTTTTCGCCAAGTGCATAAGCGTCTTCTACAATAATGACCTGGTCCTTCTGAAAACCGATCTTTTTATGTTGAATGTAATCCAATTGACTGTAAACCAATACGGTGGCGATTATCAATACCACGGCGGTAGCAAACTGGAATACGACGAGCACACTCCGCAATATGCCGTGCCGTGCCGTCTTGCCCAGTTGCCCCTTCAATACTTTTACGGAATCAAAAGCGGAGAGAAAGAACGCGGGGTAGCTCCCTGCTAACAACCCTACCACACAAATGCTCCCCAGCAGGGCCAGCCAGAAAACCGGTATCGACCAGGGCATCTCGAGTGGCCGGTCGGCCAATTCGCTAAACCAGGGAAGCGCCAACGAAACCATTGCCAATGCTAATACTACGGCCAGTGCCGTCACCAATATCGTTTCGGTGAGAAATTGCCCGATGAGGGAAGCACGCTGGCCGCCAAGCACCTTGCGGATGCCGATCTCCCGGGCCCGGTGGGCAGACCGGGCAGTGGTGAGGTTCATGAAATTGATGCAGGCGATGAGCAATACAAACAGCGCGATGGCGCCAAATATCCAAATGTATTGGATGCTGCCGTTGGCTTCCAATTCGACGTTCAGATCGGAATAGAGGTGAATGTCGGTCAGGGGTTGAAGCTCGTAGCGGGCGTATTGCCCGGTTGCCTCAAACTCTTCGATAGTCATTCCGAGCATCTGGCTGCCGGTTTCCCCGATCTTTTCCCTTGACAGGGCATTGAACTTCTCCTTGAAATCGTCAAGCTGGCATCTTCACGCAGCAGCAGGTAGGTGTGGAAGTTGTTGCTTACCGCCCATAGCTGCGGACTGGTAGCGACCTCCTCATTCCCGGTCATGGAAAGCAAAAATTGAGCTTTGAAGTGGGAACTGGAAGGAAGGTCCGCATATACCGCTGTGACCTTCGCCCGGGTGCGATTGTCGAACACCATCGTTTGGCCCATGGCCATTTGGGGCGAACCGTAATATTTCTCCGCCCGGCTTTTGGAAATGGCTACCGTGTTGGGCTCCACCAGGCAGCTACGGGCATCCCCTTCCAATATTTTCGCCGGGAAAACCTCAAAAAAGGAACTGTCGACTGTCAGAAACTCATTCTCCTTAAAGTTTTGCTGCCCGTCGCCATCCCGTTTTACCAGGTAACTTCCATAATCCCGAAACCGGCAAAAAGCCTGTACCTCCGGTAATTCCCGGACGACATCCGGACCGACGGAGACCCCGCTGACCGCCATGCGCATGAGGTTTCCTCCAAAATTGATATCGGAATAAACCCGCACAATCCGATCGGCCTGGGGGTTCCATCGGTCGTAGCTCAACTCGTGGGCGATGTACAGGCAAATGAGCAGCGTGCAGGCAATGCCCACCGCCAATCCAAAGATGTTGATAAAGCTGAATCCTTTGTGTTTCAAAAGGTTGCGTATAGCGATCTTGAAAAAATTGCGGATCATGCGATTGTTCTTTTTTGGGGTGAATTTATTCGCTCTTTAAGGACTTTACAGGTACTGCCTGACCACATTCTCCGTCACCACCTGCCCGTCGAGCATGCGGATGATTCGGTTGCCGAATTCGGCGCAATATTGTGAGTGGGTCACCATCAGGATGGTGGTGCCTTCGGCATTGAGGTCGGAAAGGGTCTTCATCACCTCATCTCCGTTGGCGCTATCCAGGTTGCCGGTAGGTTCATCGGCGAGGATGAGCTTGGGTTTGTTGACCACGGCCCGTGCCACGGCCACCCGCTGCTGTTGTCCCCCCGATAATTGCTGGGGGAAGTGGTTGCGGCGGTGCATGATGTTCATGCCTTCGAGCAGTTCCTCCACCCGTACCTTGCGCTGGGCGGCCGGCACCTGGGTGTAGAGCAGGGGCAGTTCGATGTTCTCAAACACCGTCAGCTCATCGATCAGGTTGAAGCTCTGGAATACGAAGCCCAGGTTGTGCTTCCGGATATTCGACCGCTTCCGTTCCGGCAGCTGCCCGATCTCCTCTCCATTGAAAAAATAGTCCCCTCCCGTCGGATTGTCGATCATGCCGAGTACGTTGAGCAGGGTGGATTTGCCGCAACCCGAAGGCCCCATCACCGCCACGAATTCCCCTTCCTTGATCTCCAGATCTACTTCGTTGAGGGCGGTGGTCTCTACCTCATCTGTGCGGTAGATCTTCATTAATTTGTTTGTCCGAATAATCATATGGATGTGGTATTTATTATTGGTTTTATGAGGTGAAAAGATTTTTTCACCCTACGGGGGTATACGGTTATTTCAAAATCAATTCATCTTTATCGCCAAACGTATCATAGCTGGAGGTGACGACTACTTCTCCCTCCTTCAACCCCTCCAACACTTCGTAAAAATTGGGGTTTTGCCTGCCCAGGCGGATCTCCTTCTTGACGCCATTGCCGGTGGCGGGGTCGATGATGTAGACCCAATTGCCGCCGGTCTTTTGGTAAAAACCGCCCCGGGCCAGGAGGGTTGCTTCTTCTTCGGCGCTCAGTTCGAGTTTTACTGAAAGGGTTTGGCCGCGTTTGATCGAGGTCGGAAATTCGCTCACGAAGGCCATATCCGCTTCGAAGGCGCCGTTGGCGACTTGCGGATAGATCTTCTTGATCTGGAGGCGATAATCCTTGCCCGCATAGAGGAAGGTCCCTTCCTGATCGGGAAAGATGCGGGAGATGTAAAATTCATCGATGCGCACCCGGATCTTGTAGTTGCGCAGGTCGTCGATCTGGGCGATCTGGATGCCGCGGCTGATCGATTCGCCCAGTTCCGAATTGAGGCCGGAAAGCTGGCCGTCGATAGGCGCTTTCACCACCAGGTTGTCGAGACTTTGCCGGGCGATATCCAGGTTTCGACGCATCAGGTCGAGCGAATTTTCCATCTGCTGTTCCTGGATCACCGTAGAGAGGCTGTCTTTGTGGATGGTCTTCGCCAAAAGGACCTTCCGGCGAAGGAGGCTATTGTGTTCGGCTTCCAACTCTTCCAGCTCCACTTTGGAGATGGCCCCGCCGTCCATCAGGAGTCGGTTGCGTGCGAGGCGGTTGCCCAGCAGCTCGATCCGGTACTCGACATCGAGCATGGTCTCCCGCAGGTTGAGGCTCTGCTGGTCGCGCAGGAGCGCCATATTCTGGATCTGGTTGATCTGGTTGACGATGGTGGCTTCCTGATTGAGGTAGTTGAGTTGCAGGTCGGGGTTGCTCAGGCGCAAAATGGGCTGTCCGCCCTTCAACATAGCGCCGTCTTCCACGAATTTCTCCTCCACTTTCCCGCCCTCACTCGCGGCGATCACCACGCTTCGGATGGGCAGCACGACTCCCGTCACCGGGATAAACTCCTGAAACACGCCCCGGTGCACCGTATCCATCAGCAACCGGTCGGTTTCGACATTGAGGCGCGAGGCCCCGGCGTCTTGCATGATCCGTTGGCCCAGATACGCGATCAGGACGATCACGATCACGCCGATCGTCATCCGTTGCCAACCCCACTTTTTCTTTTCAATCTTTCTGTCCATAGTTTTTTCTTTCCTGTGGTAAACGTTTCAAGGCTTGTGCCAAAATCACAAGTTGCTGTAAAATAGACAATTAGATTATTTTAGAATAAAAAAAGTGTTCGATTTCGCACACAAGTGCCCGTTTTTGTGCGCAGTGGGTTGCAACCTTAGGGTGGATGGAGTGTCCGTTATCGGACATAAATGGGTAAGTTTAGGGGGCTGCATCTTCTCTTACAAGTGGGAATGTGCAGGAAACAAAATCAGCCCTGTTTTTTGCCTGATCTTGTCCCCCGCTGGCGGGGGTTGGGGGTGGAAAAAACTGTCATTCCCCCCTAAAGATAAGGAGATCAACGTATTGGATGGAGCATGTCCACCCCCTAACCCCCGCCAGCGGGGGACAAAAGTCGTGCCGAAGCAAAAAGAAGAAGCTTTTTTTCAATACATTTTGGTCTCCACAGCGGCTCAAACAAGAATATTTTTCTATGAAAAAGCAAGGCACCATCCTGATCGTAGATGACGATGAAGACATCAACCTGACGTTGAGCATGTTGCTGCGGCAGCACTACAAGTCGGTCTTTACCGAAACCAATCCCTTTCACCTGCCCCGGTTATTGCGGCAGTACGAACCGGAAGTCCTGTTGCTCGATATGAACTTCAGCAAGGGATTGTCAGATGGAAAGGAGGGGCTTTCCTGGCTTCGGAAGGTCAAGGAACTGAGCCCGGATGTGCAGGTGATCATGGTCACGGCGTATAGCGATGTGTCGCGGGCGGTAGAGGCGATCAAGGCTGGGGCGGCCGATTTTGTGGAGAAACCGTGGCGGAATGAAAAACTCCTGGCCACGATCCACTCGGTGTTTTCTCTTTCCCAGACCCAAACCCAACTCACTGAGGCCCGGTCGCGGCAATCGGCGATGAGCGAGGTGCTGGACCAGCCTTTCAGCGAGGTGATCGGCCAGTCGGCCGGCATGCGCGCGGTAATGAAAACGGTGGAAAAAGTAGCCGGCACCGACGCCACTGTACTCATCCTGGGCGAAAACGGAGTGGGAAAAGAGGTGATCGCCAGGGCCATTCACCGGGCATCGCACCGGACGGCATCGGTGTTTATCCCTGTCGATATGGGCGCGATACCCGAATCGCTGTGCGAAAGTGAACTGTTCGGGCATCGAAGAGGCGCTTTCACTGGAGCGGTCGAAGACCGGGTGGGGCGCTTCCAGTTGGCTCAGGGAGGCACGCTTTTCCTCGACGAGGTTGGCAACATCTCCCTGTCCATGCAGCCCAAACTCTTGAACGCCCTCCAAACCCTCACCATCATGCCCGTGGGTGGGGACCGGCAGGTCAAAGTGGACGCCCGGGTGATCTGCGCCACCAACCAGTCGCTCAAAGAGATGGTCGCGGAGGAGCAATTTCGTGAAGACCTGCTCTACCGAATCAATACCGTGGAAATACACGTGCCTCCCTTGCGCGACCGCGGGGAGGACATTGACATCCTCGCCACCCATTTTCTTCGAAAATATGCCCGAAAATACCAAAAAGAAACCCTGGAAATAGCTCCCGAAACCTACGACCGGCTGCGCGATTACGCCTGGCCCGGCAACGTGCGCGAACTCCAGCACATGGTAGAGCGGGCGGTCATTCTTTCCGAGGGAGACACCCTTCAGCCCGCCGACTTCCACCTCTCCGACATACTGTTGTCTATCGGCAGTGCCCCCAAGACCCTCAACCTCCACGACAATGAGAAAAAGCTCATCCAGGAAGCCCTGGAAAAGACCCACGGCAACATTTCCCGGGCTGCACAAGCACTGGGACTCACTCGTGCCGCATTGTACCGGAGGTTAGAAAAACACCATAAAGAACGACTCGAACAGCCTGATTAAAAAATGATACTTTCAAAATTTAAGATCCGCATCCTGGTTTATTTGACCGCTATTATTGGGGTGGTCTTTACCGGCGTATTCCTGTGGCAGGAACACGCAAACGTGCCCACGGCTGTCGTTTCAGTAGTCGCGGTGGGCATACTGCTGGTGGGTCTGTTCAGGCTAATCAACGCCACCAATAAAAAGCTGGCGAGTTTTTTACTCAACATCAAATACGACGATTTCGAAGCGCACTATTCGAATACTTCCGGCGAGTCCTCCCAATACGAGCTCTCTTCCGCTTTCAACCTGATTACCGGAAAATTCAGGAGCATCCGGCAGGAAAAAGAAGCGCAATACCATTTTCTGCATGCAATAGTCGAAAACGTAGACACCGGCCTGATCGTTTTCGGAGAAGACGGGAGGACCATTTTGATGAACAAAGGCCTGCAGCAGACCCTGCACAAATCGTATTTTCCCAGCCTGGAGTCGGTGAAAAAATACAGTCCCGCCCTGCACGAGGCCCTCCGCGAAATTGCCCCCGGAGAAAAAAAGCTCGCCAAGCTGATTGCCAACAACCGGATCCTGCAGTTATCTGTTCGGAAAACCATCCTGAAGGCCCAGGGCGAACCCCTGCATTTGTACGCCATGCAAAACATCCATGCGGAGTTGGAGCATCAGGAAGTGGAGTCGTGGCAAAAGCTCATCCGCATCCTCACCCATGAGATCCTCAATTCGATCACCCCGGTCGTCTCGCTAGCCGAAATGGCCAATGACCGGGTGCAGTCCTCCGCTCTCAGCGAACCGGAGGCCCTGGACGACATCCGGCAATCCATCCAGGCCATCCATCGCCGGAGTCTTGGTTTGTTGCATTTCACCGAAACCTACCGGCAGCTGACCCGCATTCCCATCCCCAAATTTGAAGAGACTGACCCCGTGCAGCTCCTGGAGCGGGTATTGGTGTTGTTTTCCCACCAGATCCAGGAGGGTGGGGTAGCGGTGGTCAAACAGTTCCCTGCCAAGCCACTGGAGGTCCTCCTCGATCCCAGCCTCATAGAGCAGGTCTTTATCAACCTGATCAAAAACGCCCTGGAGGCTATCGTCGATACACCCGGCCCTGTGTTAACCCTTTCCGTCGCCAAAGACCCCTCCGGCCTGGTCGAGATCTCCATCGCCGACAACGGTCCCGGCATCCCCGAAGATCTGCTTTCCCAGGTGTTCATACCCTTTTTACGACTAAAAAGAAGGCAGCGGTATCGGGCTTGAGCCTGAGCCGGCAGATCGTGCATTTGCACAAGGGGAATATATATGCGACGGCGGTGGTTGGGAGTGGGGGGAGTTGTTTTAGGGTGAATTTGTAAGGTTACTCGCAAGTGGTCTGCCAGCCACCCGCTGGCAGACCACTTCATTTTTAGTAAACAAAAATTACAAAGTAGAGGACAAAACGTAAAAAATCTAGTATACTTGGATCGGCACAAAGCGCCAAGCCAAGAATATTAGCAGATTCAGCGAAATGGGCCTCTTTCTCTCAAATAAGGAAAATGATAAAACGCTAATACGCAAAAAAAATACTATAAAATGGACTTATACGGACAAACTAGCAAAAGTATTCCACAGAAAATAGTCATCCAATTTTTTGAGATCATTCTACTATGGTTATCTTATTGGATTTTATTTCAAAGTGGCGGTGCCTGGGTTGAGAATCATTTAAGCATTCACAATTCAGTTGGAAATTTTGACAGAAGGATAATAATCTTCGCATTCCACCTTATTATTTTCATTCGACTGACTTATACGATGATATTTATTTTAAAGAGAAAAATTCCCTGGGAAGAAAGCGTGAGTGTTCCATTTGCATTTTCTCTTTATTTCGTCGGCTTTCCATTGTTTGTATTACCCAATTCTCAGCCAATTGATGGACTTGATTATTTTGCGATTGCTATCTTTGTTTTGGGGTGTGTGCTTAATAGCGGCGGAGAGATTTTACGTCATCAATGGAAAAAGAAACCTGAAAACAAAGGAAAAATTTATACACAAGGATTTTTCAAATATTCCCGGCATATAAATTATTTTGGAGACATTCTTTGGGTCACCGCTTATGCGCTAATGACGAAAAATTTATGGTCGGCAACAATTCCTATTTTATTATTTGCTTTTTTCGCCTTTTACAATGCCCCTAAACTGGATGAATATTTGAAAGAAAAATATGGCAAAGATTATGAAGAATATGCAAAAAAGACTAAAATGTTAATTCCTTTCCTCTATTAGGACTAAAACCGAAAACCGAAAAATTTCAATACCAACCACCACATGAAATATTTTTCACTATTGATTTTTATGGCGTTACTTGTTGCTTGTAATAAAAAAGAGGACCAGGTAGATGGAAGCATTTCCGACACGCCAAATATCCTCCTAATTATTGCAGACGATATGGGAAAGGATGCTACGCAAGGGTTTTCCGAAGGTAGCATTAAGCCCAACACCCCCAATATAGACAAGATCAAAGATGAAGGGTTGGTCTTTAACAACCTTTGGGTAACCCCGACCTGTTCACCTACGAGAGCTTCCATTATTACAGGCAAATATGGTTATCGCACAGGGGTGAAATGGGCAGGTGATGAATTAAGTCCATCGGAAAAAACGCTGCAGAAATTCATTAATGAAGAGACAAATAATAAATACGCCACCGCGGTAATTGGCAAGTGGCACTTATCCGGGGAGAATCCAACGATTAACCCGGAGTCATTCGGAATTGATCATTATGCCGGCTTGATACGAGGCGCTGTACAAAGCTACTATCAATGGCAATTGACCGAAGATGGGGTGGGGAGTCTTCAAACGGAATATTGCACCAAGGTATTTACGGATCTCTCCATCGATTGGGTCAATAGCCAATCCAAACCGTGGTTCCTCTGGCTGGCCTACAATGCGCCGCACACCCCATTTCATGTCCCTCCAGCGGAGATGCACGCTCAAGGCAATCTACCCGACTATATGGACGGATTAGACCCGATGCCTTATTATATGGCGGCCATAGAAGCCATGGATTATCAGATAGGCCGACTTTTGTCCGCCATTCCCGAGGCTGAACTCGACAATACCGTGATAATATTTTTAGGGGATAATGGCACGCCGAATCAAGTGGCACAATCGCCCTATTCCAGCAGTACGGTAAAAGGTACGCTTTACCAAGGGGGCATAAACGTACCCATGTTCATTTCGGGAAAAGGGGTAAGCAGAACGGGGGCCGATAACAGCCTGGTGTGCAGTACAGACCTTTTCAGTACGATAGCTGAACTGGCTGGGGTCAACATTTCTGAGATCCACGACAGCCAAAGTTTTAAGGCACTTTTGAGCAGCGGCGCTTCACACCGGGCATTTCAGTATTCGGAAATGAACGACGGTACCGATGATCTATGGACTATCGGCAATGGAGCTTACAAGCTCATTGTGCATGCCACTGGAAATAAAGAACTGTACGATCTGGTGAATGACCCTTACGAACAAAATAACCTGATAGGAGGGGGTTAACACCTGAGGAAGAAAGTGCAAAAGCGGAATTAGAGGAGGAGTTGTTGAATATTCGGAATTGAAAAAAAACTGGCTACACGGAAAATAGGATGACGAAAAAACAATCAAAACGAATACTCCAAATAGCATTACTTTTGGGGACCATAATCTCCATGTTTTTTGTGCCATGGATCTTGGTAAGGGCGTGGATCGCGCCACTGCCCGATACGGTGCAAGCACAGGTAGATGAAGCAATTGGGCTTGGGTTTGATGGAATGATTGTCTATGTAGACCAGGGAGGAAAAGAACCTGCTTTTTACGCGGCGGGCTGGAAAGACAGGGAAAACAAAATACCGGCCAATCCGCATTCATTATTCAAGATTGCCAGCATCGGCAAGTTATATGATGCGGTTGCGATCACCAAATTGGTCAGTGATAAACGTTTGTCTTTAGATAAAACGCTCGCTGATTACTTCCCGGAACTTGTGGGAAGAATTGAAAATGCAGAAAGAATCACCTTGAGAATGCTGGTGCAGCATCGAAGCGGCATTCCCAATTTAACGGACACCCCGATTTTTGGACAGATCCACCAGAAAATAATAAAGAAGCGCTTGAACGCGTACTTGATCTGCCGGCCGACTTTGAACCAGGGAAGACTACGAATATTCAAACACCAATTATTTGTTGATTTCGAACTCATAGAAAGGGTAGTAGGGTATAGCAAATTCCAATACATCAAGGAAGAAATTTTGATCCCGCTCGGACTAAAAAACACCTTTGGTTCGATTCGGGACGTGGATATGGAGGAGGTGATGAGCGGCTATTACGTGGGCATAGAAGACGATATAAAGACTGCTGATTATGGTTCCATGCTGGCTACAGCCGAGGATGTGGGCATATTCCTGCGGGCATTAAACGACGGCACCTTGTTTGAGGGAGGCGAACAGGAAATCTACTCCTCCATCTACGTGTACAAACATACGGGGCTGATTCCAGGGTATCAGAGCATCGCAAAATACCACAAAGACATCGACACGGTTGTCATTCAATTTGTGAATACCACCAATTTTGACGGATACACCTGGAATTTATCGGAAATCGTATATAATCGGATTGTAAAAATAGTAAGAAGGGGAGGGAGTTCGTAGAGGGATAGAGCCCCGGAGGGCGGCATGTTTGATTTATGTTCGAGCGGCGTCTCTCGTAGAGGCCGCTGCGACAGCTTAAAAAAATAATCAATGTATAAAAATCCAGGTACTGCTGTACAATTTTCCTGCGGTGTTACAATGAAAAATAGGTTCATGTTGGCGCCTTTAACTAACCAACAAAGCCATGAGAATGGTCAACTCTCTAATGAGGAACTAAAGTGGCTAACTATGAGAGCAGAGGGTGGATTTGGTTTGGTAATGACCTGTGCTTCACATGTTCAAGAAGTTGGAAAGGGGTTCTCTGGTCAACTAGGTATTTTTAGTGACAACTTAAATGAAGGGCATATAAAATTAACAACCAAAATTAAAGAACAGGGAAGTTTAGCTGTCATTCAACTGCACCATGCAGGCATGCGTACTCCTCCAGAATTAATAAATGAACAACCTGTCTGCCCTTCTGATAATGAGGAAACCAATGCGCGCGGCCTTACGTTAAAAGAAGTTAGACAATTAAGAGATGATTTTATTGCGGCAGCTATTCGTGCTAAAAAATGTGGTTATAATGGTGTTGAAGTTCATGGTGCGCACGGATATATTTTAACTCAATTTTTAAGTTTAGAAACAAATAAAAGAACGGATAATTACGGTGGTTCACTGTTAAACAGGTCTCGACTTCTATTTGAAATAGTTGATGGAATTAGAGCGCAATGTGGTAAAGATTTCCTCCTTGGAGTAAGGTTGTCTCCAGAAAAATTTGGGATGGATATTCAAGAGATTAAATTTATCTGCCAACAGTTAATCGATGGTGGCTCAATCGACTTTTTAGACCTCTCTTTATGGGATTGTTTTAAAAAACCGGAAGACAATAAATATCAGGATCTATCCTTATTAGCACATTTCACATCTCTAGATTTTAAAAATGTGTTGCTGACAGTAGCGGGGAAGATTAGAACGGGGAAAGACGTCAGTAACGTGCTCAATTCGGGAGTGGACTTTGTAACAATTGGGCGATCGGGAATTCTTCATCATGATTTTCCAATCAAAGTAATCGAAAACCCAAATTTTGAGCCAGTAGAAACACCTGTTTCCGCGCAATATCTCTTCAATGAAGGTTTAAGCGAGAAATTTATCAAATATATGCGTAGATGGCCAGGTTTTGTGCTGCAAGAATCGCAACTTGAGCCCACCAAAAGAACAGAGAAGAAACTATGAAAATCTAATCCTGAATTGCCGAAACAAGAAATGGAATTTGTCAATCAATGGAAAGAAGAAAATATATTGGAGAGTTTCTTTTAAGAGCCCAAAACTTCGGAACCCCCGTTTGGCCCAAATACATAACCGTAAATCCGGAAATTTGTCATGGAAAGCCATGCATCAGGGGGATGAGATGGCCTGTAGGTATTGCTGGATATGGTAGGTAGAAAAACCTGAGCATTATGACAAAGGCAATGGGACAGGTGTGTGGCGTGCTGATGCGGAGCAGGACATTAACACGCTTAAGGAGGATGATAGGAAGAATATGACTTGAAGTAGTCACGACTTAATCTGACAAAGACTCTTTCTGGGGGCAAACATCCCCGAAGACCTGATCGGGATTTTCTACTTGATATCAAATCGGGTAAATTTGAGTACGACGCACTATTAAAGATGGCAGCCGAAAAACAGGCTGAAATGGAATTGGCTTTTGAAAATTCTACACTACCTGAAAGTCCGGACCTGGCGATGATCAATGAGTTGACGTACAGGTTGAGAGATAAATTTTATAGTAAACCAGTGTCAAGGAATACTTGACAACTGCCCAAGATGGAAAAAGCTATAGAACCAAGCATTTTAACTTAGATGTTAGTTAGCCTCAATAAAAGAAAATTTCTTACCTTGTGATAGTATCAAATGATAGTATCATGAAGCCGCCATATGAAATAACCAATTCAATTCTACGGTTAATAGCTTCTATATCTGAGAAGATTGGAGAAGTCAACGCGGCCCATCTCCACAAGCCGTCTCCTGAGTTACGAAAAAGGAACAGGGTAAAAACAATCAAGGCTTCCTTAGAAATAGAAGGAAATACACTGTCTGAAGATCAGATTACAGCCATTATTGAAAACAAGAGAGTGATTGGTCCAAAGAAGGACATATTGGAAGTAATGAATGCAATTGAAGTCTATGAGAGGCTGCCGGAGTTTAATCCCAACTCTTTAAAATCCTTTTTAAAGGCCCATAAATTGTTAATGAGTGGATTGATAGAGGATGCAGGGAAATTGAGGACTAAGCCTGTGGGAATCTTTAAAGGCGCGGAAGTGGCCCATATAGCTCCGCCAGCAGCGAATCTTGACTACTTAATGAAAGAGCTATTTCATTACATGGCAAACGAAGACGATCCCGTCTTAATCAAAAGTTGTGTTGTCCATTATGAAATAGAATTCATTCACCCGTTCATGGATGGAAATGGAAGGATGGGAAGGTTATGGCAGACGCTTGTGTTGTTAAAAACCCATTCAATATTCGAGTATTTGCCATTTGAAACAATAATTAAGGCAAGGCAGCAAGAATACTACGACGTATTGGCAGCGAGTGATAATGAGGGGAAATCGACCAAATTCATCGAGTTTATTCTTGAAGCGATAGATGAATCATTAGGAGAACTGTTAATGCTACAAAATAGGTCTTTGACGGAAGAAGGGAGAATCGATTATTTCCTGGCCACTTATCAGGGCCAGTTCTTTACAAGAAAAGATTATTTGAATACTTTTAAGGATATCTCGTCTTCAACTGCAAGCAGAGATATTAAATACGCAGTTGAAAAGGGATTGATAACCAAGCAGGGGGATAAAAGGACAGCAAAGTATAAAATAGAAGGAAAGAAAAACGGAGACTAACACTGTGCAAAATGTCAAGAGCTCGCAAGTGCTCGCTACTACATTTGCACAATCTTTGTACGCCACTAGAGAACACTACAGAAAAGTTCCCACCCCACGTCCCGAACCATCCATAGCACCTCATCTCCACTCAAATACAATCGTATCTTGAATGACAGAAGTCATTTTATCCTTGTTTTACTTATCATATATTGGGCCTGATGATAAATTTATATGTCATTGATTAAAAATTTAAGTATATGAAAAAGTTTGTTTCAATCTGCTTGATAGTTTTCATAGGTGCTCTATTTACGGCATGTCAGGAAAACAAAGAAGCCATAGATGCTTCATCGGGAGCTACCATGAAAAGCATTTCGAACATGAAAGCGACCAGTAATAGCGATTGGTGGCCGAATCAGTTAAACCTAAGCATGCTTCGTCAAAACGCTTCTTTATCGAATCCTATGGGGGAAGACTTTAACTATATCGAAGCATTTAACAGTCTTGACTACGAGGCGCTGAAGAAAGACATTCGTGAAGTATTGACAGAATCACAAGACTGGTGGCCTGCGGATTATGGTAACTATGGTGGTTTGTTTATTAGAATGGCATGGCACAGCGCCGGTACTTATCGCACGGGTGATGGACGTGGAGGTTCACGTTCTGGTCAGCAGCGTTTTGCTCCCCTCAATAGCTGGCCTGACAATGTTAATTTGGATAAAGCAAGACGACTTATCTGGCCTATTAAGCAAAAATATGGCGATAAAATTTCATGGGCTGACTTAATGATACTTACGGGTAATGTTGCCCTTGAATCGATGGGCTTTGAAACTATCGGTTTTGCAGGTGGTAGAGAGGATGTGTATGAGCCTAATATGGATGTATACTGGGGTAAAGAAACCAAATGGTTGGAAGATAAGCGCTATAAAGGAGACCGTGAACTTGAGAATCCTTTGGCTGCGGTGCAAATGGGACTTATTTATGTGAATCCCGAAGGGCCAAATGGAAATCCTGATCCGGTTCTTGCTGCAAAAGATATTCGCGAAACTTTCGCCAGAATGGGAATGAACGATGAAGAAACAGTAGCCCTTATAGCTGGAGGGCACACCCTTGGGAAAACGCACGGTGCAGGACCTGCCTCGCATGTTGGACCTGAACCTGAGGCAGCCGATATTGAAGAACAAGGATTTGGATGGAAGAGCACATATAAATCAGGTAAAGGGGCTGATGCGATTAGCTCCGGCCTGGAAGTTATTTGGACGACTACGCCTGTGCAATGGAGCCATTTGTTCTTTTTAAATTTATTTGAAAATGAATGGGAGTTGACCAAAAGTCCAGCAGGAGCGCATCAGTGGGTGGCCAAAAACCCCAAAATGATGGTTCCAGATGCCTTCGATTCAGAAAAAATGCATAATCCTACTATGCTAACTACAGATTTATCATTGCGATTTGATCCTGTTTATGAAAAGATCTCAAGAGACTTTTATGAAAATCCCGATAAATTTAACAAGGCTTTTGCACGTGCCTGGTTTAAGTTAACACACAGGGATATGGGGCCAAAGACGACGTATTTAGGACCTGAGGCGCCAACAGAAGATATGATCTGGCAAGATCCTATTCCTGCCGTAAATCATGAGTTGATTACTGCTAAAGATATCGCTAACTTGAAATCATCGGTTTTAAATTCAGGTTTATCAATCAGCGAAATGGTTTCCACGGCGTGGGCTTCGGCTTCTACATATCGAGGATCTGACCGAAGAGGCGGTGCCAATGGCGCAAGAATACGCCTGGCCCCTCAAAAAGATTGGGAAGTAAATAACCCTGAACAATTGGCAAAAGTACTGGCTGTGCTTGAAAAAATTCAAACCGAATTCAATGCTAAATCAGGTGCTAAGAAAGTATCACTAGCTGATTTGATTGTTTTGGCGGGAAATGCAGCGGTTGAAAAAGCAGCTGCAAATGCAGGCTATACTATTGAAGTACCCTTTACTCCTGGACGTATGGATGCCACTCAAGAGCAAACAGATATAGCATCTTTTGAATTGCTGGAACCTATAGCAGATGGTTTCAGAAATTATTTGAAAACCCAATATGCCATATCTACGGAAGAATTATTACTTGACAAAGCACAATTACTCACCCTGACACCACCAGAAATGACGGTTTTAGTAGGTGGTATGCGTGCGCTGAATGCGAACTACAACGGATCGAAACACGGCATATTTTCCACAAGTAAAGACGAATTAAATAACGATTTCTTTGTGCATCTTTTAGATATGAGTACGGAGTGGAAAGCGACTTCAGATACAAAAGAAGAATTTGAAGGTAAAGACAGAAAAACCGGCGAAGTTAAGTATCTAGCTACTCGTGTAGATTTAATCTTTGGCTCAAATTCCGAATTAAGAGCCTTGGCTGAAGTTTATGGCAGCAACAATGCAAAAGAAAAATTTATAAAAGACTTTGTTAATGCATGGGAGAAAGTTATGAAACTAGATAGGTTTGACTTAATCTATAAATAAGTCTTAATTTAATCTTAATAGTTTGCATAATGTGTACTCAAAAAACCAAGATTGGTTTTTCAACAATAAAACCAGTCCTCGAGGGCTGGTTTTATTGTTTTTTGAAAGAGGGCTCTGAAATGGATGCCCTTTTTGAATCCAGGTAACCAATGTCGCTAAGAGGGAATAAATGCAATTGTGATTATTCGGCGGCACGGAGTACGTGGGAACCAAAATTGTTTGAAAACCCAAGCATTATGACAAAGGTACAGACGTGACTCATAATAAATATGAAAGACCTCAGAAGCATGCCCAGCGCATTAAAAATTAATAAGATTGAGGATTACCGTGTGTGCTGTGCGAGAATAAGTTCCAGAATTGGAGCGTCCGGGAGGTAGTGTCGAAGTCCCCTTCGACACCTATTCAGCCTGCCGGAGTTGTGAGGGGTATACGGAAAATTCTCTGCACCCGGGCGCTATGTGTCGAAGAGGACTTCGACACTACTTTTTCAAATCGGGAAGTTATTCTCGCAACGATTTTTAGTAGAATAGCCACATATAAGTTATGAAGAATACGGAACCCAAATACCTAAACCGCATAACCGTAAATCCGGAGATTTGTCATGGAAAGCCATGCATCAGGGGGATGAGATGGCCCGTAGACGTATTGCTGGATATGCTGTTATCCGGGATGAGCTTTGAAGAAATCCTTGAGGATCATCCAGAACTGGAAAAGGAAGACATACTGGCTAGCCTTGAGTTTGACGAAATAAAAAGAAAAGATGATGGAAGTTCTAACGGTTAAAGAAGCTGTCGAAAGGGTCAATAAAGGCGGCAATTTGAAAGGAGTCGTCTTGGATGAGGTTACCATCAAACAGGTGAATGTAAGAGATGCGATGGTATTGTCAAGAGGTGGCATCGTTATTCCAGAGCAAAATGTGTATTATGATGATGGAGAAATCGAATATGACGAGGATATAGATGAACTGGTAATCACCAGCGGAATAGTTAATCACACCCTATTCCTGGCATTTTCTTCACGCTGGTACTGGTCAGTTACAACATGAATTCATTTAAATATATCGGGATATTCATTTCACTCTTCGTTGGGTCATTCATTATGATTGTAATGCCTTACTACCTTCTTCCCTTACTACCTATTGTACTTGCTCCAATATTTATTTCACTTTCTGATTTAAGACCAAAACAAAAATTATTCTATTCACTTTATCCATTAACTCTATTTCTATTGGTTTATGTTCTTTTTCATCACAAAACAAGTAAGCCAAGAAGCATAACTTTCGAAGAAAAAGGATGGTACACGATAATATATAATGTCCAAAATGAAATAAAACTGCAAAACAAGGATGGTTATAGAGAGATAAACTTTACCACTGAACCAATCTTGTTAACATCTACGAAACAAATGGATGTGATCCCAATAAGCGAATCAAGATACTTCTATAAAGATTATAAGGATCAAACGCCAAAAAAGATTTTATACAATAGTGATATTCAATACAAAGAAAACAACCAAGATTCATCACTTTATATTTACTTCGAAGTTCCCGAACTCGATAGCATGTATTGTTTCCATGAACAAAATGAATCGACACCAATGGAAACGTTCTTTATAGGTACAATAGAAGAATATTTTGATAGAGACTCGCTTTATCCAATCAATAAAAGAAACATCAGATCAAATAAGTTCTTTAAAACGTACTGTAAGAATAAAAAGAAATAAGTCTATAGACGAAATAGCCGAATAAAGTGAAAAATTATCACGCACAATAGATAAGAATTAATAGCTAGCAATCAAAAAGGTGAGAGATAACGATGGGAACGAACCAACAAGATATTTTGTATATTTGGGTAGGTTGAAAAACTTAAGCATTATGACAAAGGTACAGACATTGATGTTGGAGATCAACAAGTTGGATCAGAATGAGTTAGAGTTGATTCTCAGGGAAATCCTCCGAAGGATTGATCACAGGAAGCGAGTAGAGGTCGCCTTGAACAAGTTGGTTGGCACTGGGACAGGTGTGTGGAGTGCTGATGCGCAACAGTACATTAATGCGCTAAGGGAGGATGATAGGCAATAATCCCCCCCTCTCCTTCCAGTTTTACCTTTAATCATGCAGCTATGAAGACTTTTATTGACACCTCTCCTTTCATCTACCTCGTAGAAAATCACCTGGAATTTGCAAATCAGGTCAGAGCTTTCATATTGGACGCCGTATCCAACAATGATGACTTGGTGACAAGTGATCACACTGATGGAGTATGGAGTGATGCCTGAAAAGAAAGGTCGGCAGGAGTTAATCCTTCAATTTGCGGAGTTACTCCAGTTGATGAACATCTCAATTGAAGTCGTTGACCAGCAGGTTGCTGAAACTGCTTACAAGCTCAGAGCCAAATATGATTTCCTGAAAGGCATGGATGCTCTTCAAATATCAGTTGCAATAGAGAAGCATTGTGATCAGTTTTTGACCAATGACAAAAAGCTTCAGAAGATTTCCGAAGTTAAAATCCTCCTTGTTGAAGATATCTAAAGGGAATGCAAGCCTGGAACAATGTGCAAGCTTCCATGGCTATGCATTCGCTCGGCCACTGCGCATGCACCCGCTAATAGATCCCCTTCCCAAAAAAAACTTCCAAACCCATGTCCCGAACCATCCATACCACCTGGAAAGCTACTGGGAAAAGAAGCGATACCAGTATGCCGACCGGCAAAAGCAAGCGAATGAGTTGGAGGAGATCCGGGAGGCACTGATCCGAAAGCGAGCGATCAAAAGGCAGCGGAAAGCCGAGCGGAGCGTCCGGCAGTGGATTCTTCACTACTATGGGCCCTATTCCTTGCATTTTCTTCCTGGATAGAGACGCGCGGCGGGTGCAAGATATCTATGGAAGAGCTCATCAAAGGCGGTATAGTATTCACCACCGTGGAAGCAACGCCCCCTGCACCCACCTTGGCGAAGTTGACAAGCTCCGCAAACTGACATCGAAAGATAGATCGGCCTTGAGGAACAGCAAGATTGGGAAGCTGCCGTTTATAGCTCCTTATTGAGTTAGTTTTCAATTTCGCCCGAATGTATGTTGATTTCTTTTCCTCTTTCCTTGGGGTGTGATCCATATTCAAAATTTGCCCTCCCTATCGTATTCTACACCCACAGGTTTGGTAATTGTAAGGTGGGTTGCAAATAGTGATCCGTTGCAGGTGATTTTGTAGGTGAAATGTTGGAGAAGTGGGGGAGGGGTGGTAAATTTAGGGGTGAGGGTGAATTGGGTTGCGATTATTGGGGGATAATGTGGGAGGGAATGCATGAGTTGGAGAGGGTGAATAATTGCAATGGTGCGATTATACAAATGTTATGTTTCATTAGAATTGAAAAATGAGTGAACCTAGAAAGCATCATTTTGTGCCTGAAGTATATTTAAAGAGATTTGCAATAAACAAATCAGGTGATTTATTTTCATTAAGGGTTAAATCCGAATATGAAAACCAAAATGTCAAGAGAGTAAATAAAACTCAAGTATGCTACGAATACGATAAATATACTTTTAAAACAGACAAAATAATTAATGCGAACAAACTGGAAGACCCTAACTTCATTGAAAAAAATCGCTTTGCCTATGAAAATAATGAATTAGAGTTGTTATTCGACAAAATCGATTATTCAAAAAAACTATTCGTATCAGAAGTAAGGAAACTTATTCAAATTTTGTTGAACATAAAAAGGCGAAATCCAGCGTTCAGTAATGAATTTCTTAAACCAGATGCTAATCAAAATATTTTAGATGTGAATGTTGTAAGATTAGAAAAAGATTTAATTAAGGCAGGAATGCCAAAAGAACGAGTTAAATCTGTTATTAATAAAGTAAGGATTGAAATGACTGAAAATTTGAAAGATGAGGAGTATAAACTCGATCTGTATAGAAATAATTTATTAAATTTCAACAATGAGATTGACCAAGTTGACAAACCGTTAATTGATCGAGTTTTGAGTTGGGAAATGATTATTTATCAAACGGATTATCAAAACCCTTTTATTACATCAGACAATCCAGGATATACTTTAAGAAACTTCCGAGAAGTATTTAATATGAACTTTAATTATATAGATGGTTTGCTTTCCCAATTTCACCTAAAAAGTTTGTTGTATTTTTCAAAAGAGCAATTCATCAAATCCATTTGATTTATACAAATGATCACTTATTCAAAAGCAACGAAGGATATTGTCCTATTGTTTAACAACGGAACAATAATAAATTCTACTAAATTTATTTTAGCAACATGGAGGATCAATTGGTAATTACAGCAGAATTTATAAAACAAAACAACAAAAGCATAACAATGTACATATCGATCAGTCGGGCTAAACACCCGACCGCCGCATGTACAAACCGTTGAATCAAAAAGAGAAAAAATGAATCAAAAGGAAAACGGAAGAACCCAAAATTAAGTCCATTACTTCGATTGAGAGTCTTCAGGAGAGAATTACTACTTTAGACAAGGAGATAGCAGATGATCAAACATTTGGTAGAGTCTTTGGAATTCTTGGATTTATTACTCTAGTTTTTTAGTGTTGGACTTAATAAGTATTATTTCCTTAAGTACCTTTTTCAAAGTTCCTTTTGGGTTGTAAGTGTCCCTTCCATACTACTTTCTTTTTTTCTTTCACGAAGCCTCGAAAAGCTGAAAGAGAAAAACTAGAAGCTTCAAGAAGGGTGTTATTAGGGCTTCGAAGAAATTGATGACACTTACATGATAAATTAGTAAGAATTAATGAAAAATCAAGCAGCATACTACATCTTGGTAAAGAACAAACAAAGTCAAGTTTTGTATTAAATATTTGGACCAGCATTGTAGGCTTTGCTATGATAGTTTCTGGCTTGGCAATAGCTTATTTTAAAAACAATTTAGATACTCTTGCCTACATATCTACTGGGGCAGGTCTAATTATCGAATTTATTATTTACAATTTTACTTGTACAATATTTTAAAAACGATTTCGTATCTGAAAGCTTTCATACAACATTAATTACTGCACAAGACACTTTATTGATCCTTAAACTTGTTGAAGATACCCAAATGAAGAATCCAAAAACAAAGTTAATTTTAAAAATGATTGAACGTTTGAGGCAAGTTCTGATGGCGATCAGCAATCAAAGAATTCTGAATAGATTACTGATCTGAACAATACCACACGACTCAGGCACGCATATGCTCGCTCGTAGTGTGTAGCCCCTTGTACCCATAAAAACACCCTAAACATCAACCACCCCTCTAATCCGTAATAATGCCCCTCCCAATAAACTATGACTAAAGAAAAACTAACCCTCTCCCAACTCGAACAATACCTGTCCAAAGCTGCCTGGATATTGAAAGGGCCTGTGGATGCTTCGGACTTTAAGGTCTATATCTTTCCGCTCTTATTCTTCAAAAGGATCTCGGATGTGTATGATGAAGAATTTCGGACTGCATTGCAGGATTCCGAAGGGGACCAGGAATATGCGTCCTTTCCCGAATTCCATCGATTCGTTATTCCCGAAGGTTGTCATTGGAAAGATGTGAGAGAAACGACCTCCAATGTTGGCCTTGCCATTGAAAAAGCATTGCGAGGAATCGAACAAGCCAATCAGGAATTTCTATATGGCATCTTTGGTGATGCGCAATGGAGCAATAAAAATAAACTCTCTGATCGATTGCTTATTGATCTGATCGAGCACTTCTCACAGTACGACCTCTCCAATAGCAATGTGGATTCCGATTTACTGGGAAATTCCTATGAATACCTCATCAAGCATTTTGCCGACCTCACGAATAAAAAAGCCGGAGAGTTTTACACGCCAAGGTCGGTGGTTCATTTATTGGGCTTGATTTTAGATCCTCACGAAGGGGAAACGATTTATGATCCGGCTTGCGGCACCGGTGGGATGTTGCTGGAATGCGTAGGCCATCTTAAGCACAACAACTCGCTCGGATGAACATGTTTTTGCATGATATTGAAGACTTCAAATTCATCGGGGAGATACGTTGCGCAACCCCGCTTTTTTGAAGCGGATGGATTAAAACCTTCGATTGTGTCATTGCAAATCCTCCTTTCTCGCTGAAAGAATGGGGCGCTGAGAATTGGGCCAACGACCCGTATGGACGAAACATTGCCGGGGTGCCTCCAGCGGGCAATGGCGACATGGCTTGGGTGCAGCACATGATTAAATCGATGAACAGCACCGGCCGCATGACGGTGGTACTGCCACATGGCGCATTATTTAGGAAAGGCGCCGAAGGGCGTATTCGGGAAGAACTGATCAAGCAAGATATGCTGGAGGCAGTTATCGGTTTAGGACCCAATATTTTTATGGCACGCAACTGGCCGCTTGCGTGATGGTATTCAAGCAAAATAAAGACGCCGATAAAAAGGGAAAGTCCTTTTCATAGATGCTTCGGATCAGGTGCGGGTGGGGCGCGCGCAGAACTATTTGGAGCCAGTGCATGTAAACCAGATTTTCGATTGGTATAAATCCTATTCAGATGTAGCGAATTATGTCAAGGTGGCTTCTATCGATGAGCTGAAAGAAAATGATTTCAACCTGAATATTCCGCTTTACGTAGAGAAGATCATTGAAGACAATCTGCCAAGTGTGGAAGAGGCGCTGGCTGATTTGAAAATGGCCTGGGAAGAAAGTCAGAAAGCGGAAGCGAAGTTTAAAGTGATCCTGAAAAAGTTTTTGGCATGACCCAACAACAACTCGAAAAATACCTCTGGGGTGCAGCCACCCTCCTGCGCGGCACCATCGATGCAGGCGATTACAAGCAGTACATCTTCCCGCTGCTGTTCTTCAAGCGCATTTGCGATGTGTATGACGAGGAGTTTGAAAATGCCCTGAAAGAAAGCGATGGCGATATGGAATATGCCGCCTTTGCCGAACACCACCATTTTCAGGTGCCGGAAGGGGCGCATTGGAACCGAGTGCGCGAAACCACCACCAACGTGGGCATGGCCTTGCAGGAAGCGATGCGCGAAATTGAAAAGGCCAACCCCGATACGCTCTACGGTATTTTTGGCGATGCCAGTTGGACTAACAAAGACCGCCTGAGTGACGAAACCCTCACCAACCTGATAGAGCATTACTCCCAGCACAAGCTGAGCCTGAGTAATGTGGCAGACGATAAACTGGGCAATGCTTACGAATACCTGATCAAGGAATTTGCGGACGATAGCGGCCATACCGCTGCGGAGTTTTACACCAACCGCACGGTGGTAAAACTCATGACGCTGATCATGGACCCGCAACCGGGCGAAAGCGTGTACGACCCTACCTGCGGCTCGGGTGGTTTGTTGCTCAACTGCGCCCTGCACCTGAAGGAAGAAGGCAAGGAATACCGCACCCTCAAACTCTACGGACAGGAGATCAACCTGCTCACCTCGGCCATTGCCCGCATGAACATGTTTATGCACGGCATAGAGGAGTTTAGCATTGTGCGCGGCGATACCCTGGCCAACCCGGCCTTTTTGCACAACGATGCACTCAAAACCTTCAACGTCATCCTGGCCAATCCGCCCTACAGCATCAAAGCCTGGGACCAGAAAAGCTTTGCCAACGACCCCTACGGCCGCAACCTCTGGGGCGTGCCGCCTCAAGGCTGTGCGGATTATGCGTTTCAACAGCATATTCAAAAGAGCTTGGATGCCAGAAATGGACGGTCCATTTCCTTATGGCCGCATGGCGTTTTGTTCAGAGATTCTGAAAGTGAAATGAGGAGGAAAATGATTGAGCAGGATTTGGTGGAATGTGTAATTGGCTTGGGACCGAATCTGTTTTACAACTCTCCGATGGAAGCGTGTTTGCTGATAACTAAGTGGGGCCTATCAAAATTTGAAAGGATAGGAAAATTTTGCTGCAGTGGTTTCCGATGAAGAATTTCTTGGAAAGGGAGGCGTTTAATCTTGCCCATATGTCAGCCATGAACAGAATGGAGATAATCCAATTGATTAACCGTTTGAGAGGCTTTTGAAAATTGGTAACAAATCAGGTAAAGAAAAGAAATCCATGAATGGAATTATTTCAAATCTTGAATTAATGGAAGAGATAATTGAAAAATGATTTGAAAATTGATAAAATCAATGGAAAACCTATTGCTTTGATCAGTTGCTGAGCCCAAGGAAATTCCAAGGACATCTATCCAGGAAGGCTATTGAACACGTGGTTGGATTGGAGCATATTGATTCAGAAAATATTCAATTCAAATGAAAAGGCGCCTTCAGAGGAAACGGCACCAATTTAAAAAGTTCTATCCAGGTGATGTCTATTTGGCCGCAGGAGAGCCTATCTCAAAAAGCGCATTGGCCGTTTTGATGGTATTTGTTCAGGACATGCTTTGGTGTTCAGAGCAATCGAAGAATTTACTGCCTGAACTGTTTCCATTCTTTTAATTCTGATTTATTCTTTGATTATGCGGTGAAGATATTCTGGTGGGTGGATTAGTCCCCACGGTTAATGGAGTTTAAAGACTGACCTACGAATTCCTCCTCCCACCCAAAGACCAACAAGCCCAACTGGCCGAACTGCTCTGGGCGATGGATGAGGTGATTGAGGCAAATGTAAAATCTCGGAAAGCTAATTGATTTTATTAACTTGGTAAGCACGACAGAAAACGAATTTCTAAAGAAAGAATACGAAAATCCCACCTAAAATTCAAGATTAAAGGAGAAAGTAAATAGTGTAACTCTTGGAGTTCATTAAAGTAGACAGTTTGACTGACATGGTGTGCGATTAAAAAGAAATAAACATGAAAGGTTTTCTATCTTATTTTGACTTTGGGGAAAGCTGTTATTAATCAATTACGTAGAATGGAAGAAAAAATGAAGTCATGCTTGAGTAAAGAGATGTTTCTTTAAAAAGAATAATCCAGAATCATTACAGGGCAAAACTGCTTTTATATAATGACAATGAGCAGGCTTTTGCGTCATGATTTGTATTAAATAGAACGAAAAGGAATTTGGATCCAGGATTTTTTTTCGTTTTCTAATAACTCGAAAGCTGAATAAGAGTATTATTGGACTTCAAGCAGGCGCAATGCGAAGGCTATAAATCATTCTGAATCTAAACAAGGTAATGGTGCCCATTTTCAATAATGAAGAGCAAAAAGGTGATTGTAATAAGGACTCAAATACCATTGAGGGAATCTTTAGCAAGATTGTCAAGAAATTCAAGACTCCAAAGCCCTTCAAAAATCCCTTATCAACCAAATCTTCTAGCTATGGCCTTCAACGAACTCAATAGCGTAGAGCATTACATCATTCACCAACTCAGTGGAGTGAATTTGAATGCTAGAGGGGTGCAGGAAGGCAAAGCGGGCTATGGGGCTGCATGGGAATATAAATCCGCCAATGAGATTCAACGGGGCGTGAATGAAGTATTGGTAGAATCGGAATTAAAAGGCTGCCCTGATTCGCCTCAATCCGGAAATCACCCAAAACCCTGCACTGGCCGATGAGGTCATCTACAAACTGCGGGCAGTATTCCTGGCTGTCAATCAGGTGGGGTTGGTCAAAACCAACGAAGAATTTTTCAAATGGCTCACCGGAGAAAAAACCATGCCCTTTGGCGAGAACAACCGCCATGTGCCCGTGCGCCTGGTCGATTTCGATACCCTCACCAACAACAGCTATGTAGTTACCAATCAATACCGCATTCACCATCGGGAAACCAAAATTCCCGATATCGTGCTGCTCCTCAACGGCATTCCGGTGGTGGTGGGTGAAGCTAAAACACCCATCCGGCCTTCCGTCAGCTGGCTGGACGGAGCGCATGAGATCCACGATATATACGAGAACAGCGTACCTCAATTGTTTGTGCCCAACATCCTCTCCTTCGCTACCGAAGGCAAGGAATTGTATTATGGCGCCATCCGCAGTCCGCTGGAATACTGGGCCCCCTGGCGCCTGGAAAATGATGAAGATGCCCTTAGCCAGACGGCTCGGCCTGGCAGAAATAGGCAAAGAACTGTCCGATTTATTGAATCCGGCCCGCCTGTTGGACATCCTGCAAAACTTCTCCTTGTTCACTTCCGATAAAAAGAAACGCAGAATAAAAGTCATCCCCCGCTTTCAGCAATACGAAGGCGCCAATAAAATTGTAGAACGGGTCAAAGAAGGCCGGGTAAAAAAAGGCCTGATCTGGCATTTTCAGGGTTCGGGCAAATCGTTATTGATGGTTTTCGCAGCCCAAAAACTGCGCAAAGCAGCCGATCTCAAAAGTCCTACGGTGATCGTGTTGGTAGACCGCACCGACCTGGACACCCAGATCAGTGGCATCTTCAATGCGGCAGACATTGCCAATGTAGAAACCACCGAAAACATCAACGAGTTGCAGACCATGTTGGAGCGGGATACCCGCAAGATCATCATCTCCATGATTCACAAGTTCCGGGATGCCAAGCCCAACATGAATACCCGGGACAACATCATTGTGCTGGTAGATGAAGCCCACCGTACCCAGGAAGGGGATCTCGGTCGCACCATGCGGGCAGCCTTACCCAATGCATTCTTGTTTGGATTGACCGGTACGCCCGTCAACAAAGCCGATAAAAACACCTTTTGGGCCTTTGGTTCCGAAGAAGATGCAGGAGGATACATGTCCCGCTACACCTTCCAGGATTCCATTCGGGACAATGCCACACTTCCCCTTCATTTTGAACCGCGCCTGGTCGATGTGCACGTAGATAAAGAAACGATAGACAAAGCCTTTGCCGCCTTCAAAGAGGAGGCAGCCCTTACCGATGAAGAAGCAGACGCCCTGAATCAGAAATCGGCAAAGATGGCCGCCTTTTTGAAATCACCGGAACGGGTAGCCAAAATCGTGGAAGACATTGCGAAGCACTTCAACGAAAAAGTAGCACCGCATGGATTAAAGGCCATGATCGTCACCCCCGATCGTTTTGGCTGTGTGCAGTACAAAGAAGAGCTGGATAAATACTTTCCTACGGAAGCCAGCGCGGTTGTCATCTCCACATCAGCCAATGATACCCTGGAGTTCAAGCAAAAATGGGGCATAGATAAAAGCAAGCAGGAGAAGATCGTAGATGAATTCAATGGTGCCCAATCCGACTTGAAATTCATCATCGTTACCGCCAAGCTCCTCACCGGATTTGATGCGCCCATTGTGCAAACCATGTACCTGGATAAGTCGCTGAAAGATCACACCCTCTTACAAGCCATTTGCCGCACCAACCGATTGTATCCCCAAAAATCCTTTGGTCGCATAGTGGATTATTTTGGTGTGTTTGATGATGCCGCGAAGGCCTTGCAGTTTGACGAAGAAAGCGTGAAGAAAGTCATTTCCAACCTTTCGGAACTGCGCTCCAAATTGCCGGGCGCCATGCGGGAAACGCTGGCGCATTTTGCAGGCGTGGACCGAACCATAGCAGGCTTTGAAGGACTGGAAGCCGCCCAGGATGCGATCAAAACCGATGAACAGAAAGATGCCTTTGCCCGGGACTACAAATACGTATCCAAGCTCTGGGAATCGCTTTCGCCCGATATCATTTTGGACGTATACAATGCCGATTACAAATGGCTATCGCAGGTATTTGAGTCGGTAAAGCCAGCCTCCAATAATATTGGCAAACTGCTTTGGTTCTCCTTAGGCGCCCAAACCACCAAGCTGATCCATGAAAACATCCATGTCGGAGAGGTACATCAACTGGAAGAGTTTGTTTTGGATGCCGATGTGATCGAGGAGATTTTCAACAATCCCGACCCCAAGAACGCCAAGAAGCTCGAGAAGATACTGATCAAACGCTTCCAGCGACATGCAGGCAATCCGAAGTTCAAGAAACTCAGTGAGCGCCTGGAAGAATTGCGGGACAAGGCCGAAAGAGGATTAATCACCTCTATTGAGTTTGTAAAAGAACTCTGCAAGCTGGCCAAGGAAACCGTGCAAGCTGAGAAAGAACTGGAAGAACTGATTCAGGAAAAAACACCACAAGCGGCCTTAACTGAGTTGTTCTTAGAGCTCAAGACCGACCAAACCCCTGCGGTAGTGGAGCGCATTGTAAATGACATTGATGCCATTGTTCGAGTGGTCAGGTTTCCGGGCTGGCAAAACTCCAATCAAGGAGAAAGAGAAGTGCAAAGTTCGTTGAGAAAGATTCTCTGGGCGAAATATAAGATCAAGGATCAGGTATTGTTTGATCGGGCGTATGCGTATATAAAAGAGTATTATTAATGAAAGACATTGAACGGATTGAAATTCCAGTAAACCTAAAAGATGTAAAATCATCGAATTTATTTCTTCGCAAACTTATTAGTATTTGTTTACCCTTGTATTTCCATAAGTTCAAGGCAACACCTGCAAAAACACCTAAAGAAAATATAGTTGTTTTAGGATTGCTCTTCTTTGGAAAAAATCCTCCAATTAGACTTTCATGTAAGTACGAGAGAAAAGGTGCATTAAATTCATTCTATTTGATAATGTCGATACAACAACTATGCCAAATAAGCTCTTAAAAGATATTGTTGAAAGGGCTCTATTGGAATGGAATAATGACTTTAATAAATTGAAAGTAAATTATTATTCGTTTGAGTCAAGTACTCATTACATTAAGCCTATTTTCTGTGATACCTTTGAAATCTCAAAGGAAGAAGACTATTCAAACACAATCAGTTTTTCGGCGAGTGGATATGATCCCGAAGATGTTTTAAATTTCAACAAGTATATTCTCGAGAGCATTTTAGATTGTTTGTCAATTTATTATGACATTCCGTTCGACACCGAAACATTTTTAGTGATAGCATTAGATCAATTCCTTCACCAGAAGAATTAATTAATACAGATCCAAATTTTTCGAAGTATAAAGAGATTGAATTAGATCAATTCATCATTGAAATAATAGAAAAAATAGTAACACTTGACAAAGACGATTTTGATAAATTGAAAATATTTAAAATGACGAGATTATTCCGAGATGCGCGTCGGATAGAACAATACGGGCTTAACGGTTTGTCAATTAATTTCAAAGAAATAGCCCATTCCTTGTATATGTCATGTTTTGAAATAATGGCAGAGAATCCCGAGAAAAAGGAGACATGCAAAGAATGTGGGCAAGATGTATTTAAGATAACTCAAGGAGTTTCTGATCTAATTTGTAAAATAACCGAATCAGAAGACTTAAGGAGTTTTATGAAAAAGAGTATGGTAAAAGGTCGAAATTTTTACATGCAGGCGCCTACTTTTCATCAAATAGCTTAGTTACAAGTTATATACCACAGTTAGGAGTGGATTCTGACCATGGGCATATTTTACAGGTTAATCCATTTGGTTTATTAATTCAAATTAGGGAGTTGTTGAGAACTCTTTTTATCAAAGAATCTGATAGTTTACGGCAAAAAATGTAAGGGATTAATTTATGAAAGTAGACTACAAACACATCCTCACCCTCACCCCTGGCAAACGAAATGGAAAACCCTGCATCCGCGACCTCCGAATCACCGTATACGACATCCTCTCCTGGCTGGCGTCGGGTATGACCATCCCCGAAATTTTGGAAGATTTTCCCGAGTTGACAGACCAGGACATATATGCCTGCCTCCAGTTTGCTGCCGATAAAGAACGCCTTGTAATCAGGAATTAGGTATCGCCTATCGCACAACCCCTCATGCTAAAAAACAACATCTGGCCTCCTCCTCCTTTTCAATACAGCCTACGCTCAGCCAGGCCCCATCACCATGAACTTGAACAACCTCAAAGAGCTTACGCTGGGAAGTATGGTTTTTTTGGAGGAGATTCCCGACTACTTGCCCCGAACTATCGAAAAATTGAGAATTACCGCCTGGGCCATTCATCATTGGAGAGGCGCAAAAAGAAAATAAACATGAGAAAATACCTTTCTATTTAATGCTTTTAACCCTGCTGAGTAGCTGCTCCACGCTTCACAGGATCAGGTCAAACAAAATCTTGGCAAGCGCCAGTATGGGTAGTTCAGTCTTCTATTCGGAAGTGTCCTACCAATCCATCGAAAGCCTTCCCATATTTGACGTATGGATAGAAGGAAAAAAATACAAATTCATTTTTGATACAGGAGGATATACAGTTTTGTCAGAAGAACTGATTGGGAATTTAAGCGGAATAACGGAATTGAGTTATATCGATGTAAAAAGATGGAAATAGTGTTACGAGCAGAATAAAGACCTATTCACTGGAAGAATTAAAAATAGGGGAGGTCTCCTTTTTGAGGTTGGATTTGCAAAAATTGGATTTACAGAATCCGCGTGGTTCAAATGCCTGGGATTGGATGGAACCATAGGCCCAAATGTAATGAAGGAATGTTACTGGCTTTTTGACAATAAAGAAAAACGCATCACTTTCACAAACGACAAGACCACGTTGCCGATTATACGAAATGGGGTAAAGGTGCCGCTTTATACAGATCATGTTTTCAAACCAAGTATTGATCTTCAAATTGGCAACTATCAGCAAAGAGTTGGATTTGATACTGGATTTAATGGCTTTCTAAAGTTGATAGATAGACCTGAATTTCCATTTTTTGAACTTTATCCTTCGGTAGTCAAATTGGGTGGAAGAAGTAATGCTGGTAATAGCACTACCTTTACCCATACAAGAATGGTTAAGATAGATACGGTTAAGTTAAATGGAATGGCGCTTACAAATGTGATTGCGACATCGGGGGAAAAGTTTTCAAGTGATTTGTTGGGAAGTCAACTATTCGATTACTATAAAATCATGGTTGACCTCTCCGGAAACGCCATGTATTTTGAAGAGATTGACGCGACCCCATTGCGGCAAGGCCATATTGAGTCTTTTGGAATGGGGTTTGATTACCGGGATGGAAAGGTAGTCGTTGGCTATGTATATGAATCAAGTGCCGCGCATAAAAAAGGAATAGAGCCAGGTCAACAGATAATTGGGATCAATGGACAAAACGTGGAGTTTGCTGACTATTGTGATTTTGTGAATAACCTCAATATCCCTGATAATGGTATCTTGGAACTTGAACTCGTCGGAAACGCGAAGATGGGCATTTACATTGTTGTTAAAAAAAAAAAATTTTTATAATGCCCCCGCCCCATCAGCAAGGGGGATGGCAGCAACTTCATTTCACCGATAAAACAACTTCCACCCATGAAATACCCCTTACTCATTTTAATAAACCTCCTCATAAGCCTGAGCGCAATAGGCCAGACGCTTGATCAGCTGGCGGACAGCGTACTGATGTTAATGACCCTCGAAGAGAAAGTAGGGCAGATGACACAAGTGGAAAGGGGTGAATTTAATAATATCCAGGACCTGGCAACTTATGGGATTGGCTCGATTTTAAGCGGAGGTGGTTCGGCGCCTACCCCCAATACGCGCGCTGCCTGGGCAAGTATGTATGACAACTTTCAAAGCATCGCCCTGCAAAGCAATTTGGGGATCCCGATCCTTTATGGTATCGATGCGGTGCATGGGCATAACAACGTCTATGGAGCGGTGATCTTTCCGCACAATATTGGAATGGGATGTACCTGGAACCCCGACCTGGTCAGAACGGCCAATGAAATCATCGCCAAAGAAGTGGCTGCTACGGGTATCGACTGGACCTTTTCGCCCTGTATTGCCGTACCCCAAAATGAACGGTGGGGGAGAACGTATGAAGGGTTTGGGGAAACCGCTGAAATACAAAAAATAATGGCGAAAGAATCGGTGGTGGGCCTTCAGGGAAGCGACCTGGGCGCGAGCGAAACGATCCTTGCCTGCGCCAAGCATTTTGTCGGAGATGGCGGTACGACAGACGGAATTGACCAGGGCAATACGGCTGTAACCGAAGAGGTCCTTCGTACTGTGCACATGGAAGGATATATCGATGCTATTGACGCCGGAGTAGCTACGGTGATGGCGTCCTATAACAGTTGGAATGGGGAGAAACTGCACGGCCATGAATATTTGCTGACAGATGTGTTGAAAGACGAATTGGGGTTTGAAGGCTTTATTATTTCCGATTGGAAGGGGGTTGATCAAATTGAGGAAGATTACCGAACCGCTATAAAAAGAGGGATTAATGCCGGGATCGATATGGTCATGGTGCCTGACCAGTATGAGGTCTTTATTGGTCATTTAATCAGTCTGGTAGAAGATAATGAAGTGAGCGAGGATAGAATAGACGACGCCGTGCGAAGAATATTGAAGCAAAAATTCCGCTTAAATCTATTTGAGGAACCTTTCACCGATGGTGCGCTGGCTGCTTCTTTTGGTTCTCCAGCTCACCGGGATGTAGCAAGGCAGGCCGTACGGGAATCGATGGTGTTGTTGAATGCCAAAAATGAGGTCCTTCCGCTTCAAAAGAATGATCAAACCATCCTGGTCGTTGGCGCTTTAGCCGCAGACCTGGGCGCGCAGTGTGGCGGATGGACGATTTCCTGGCAGGGCTCCAACGGCAGCATTACAGAAGGCACGGATATCCTTACCGGCATTCAACAAATAGCGGAAAACAGCCAGGTCATTTATTCCCCCACGGGCGATTATAGCGGCCCCGTGGATGTAGCCGTGGTGGTGGTCGGCGAAAAAACGCCTTATGCAGAGGGCGTTGGGGACCGAACATCCCTCCTCCTGGACGGAGCGGATATCCAGGTAATGAAAAACCTCAAAGAAGCCGGAATACCCACCATTGCGTTGCTGGTTTCGGGGCGGCCGATGATCCTTGGCGAAATGTTGCCCTATACCGATGCCATGATCGCTGCCTGGTACCCCGGAACAGAAGGAGCGGGTATTGCGGAGGTGCTTTTTGGGGATTATCAACCTTCCGGGAAACTCACGCATTCATGGCCAAGAGAAATGTCGCAGATACCCATCAACTTTGGGGATAGCAATTACGCGCCCTTGTTTGCCTACAAAGCGGGGCTACTTGAATTTCCCACGGATACCTCCTTTGAAAAACTCTTGCCTTATGCCGCAACTACCAGCAAAGACGGCAATACGATCCTGCTCGCACTTTCTGATAAAATAACCGCCATGAACGCGGCCCTCTCCGATTTTGAGGTGCATATTGACGGGGCGCCGGCGCCCAATATCATCAACGGAATCAGCATCGCGGATTTTGACGAGAGTATCCTTTTATTTTCATTGAACACCCCGATCCAGTATGAGGAAGAGGTGACCCTGTCTTATGCGGGGACAGCTATCGCGTCCTCCGATTTGATATTGGACAGCTTGACGAATTATTTTGTATACAATGCGGTGAGCGGCCTGAACATTTCGCACCTGATCCCCGGAAAAATTGAAGCGGAAGATTATTTCGAAATGAATGGCATTCAGACGGAATCTTGCAGCGATATTGGTGGAGGCTTGAATGTGGGGTACATCGAAGCTGGAGACTGGTTGAAATATAATGTGCAAGTCACTCAATCGGGCTTATACAATATCGTAAACAGGATCGCAGGCTTTTCCGGAGGTACATTGCTTATCACCTTCAACGATTCTTTGGAAACGCAGGTTACATATACCGCCACAGGTGGCTGGCAAAACTGGCAAGACTTTACCACGTCGATTTATCTCGAAGAAGGATTTTATTCCATGCAAGTACAGGCACAATCAGACGCGTTCAATATCAACTATTTTAATTTTGGATTGGTCAGTGCCGCTATGAGTCCGCTGCATTCGCTCATTCAACATATAGAGGCTTATCCCAATCCGGTGAGCGATGTGTTGTCGCTTGAGTTTTCAAATGCAACCACCCAAAACGTGCAGATCCAACTCATTGATCCTTCCGGAAAATTGGTTCAAGCCCTGTATCGAGGACGATTAACTGCCGGAACAAACACGTTTTCTTTCCCCCTTGATGCCAACTTACCGGCAGGGGTTTATTTTGTCGAGATTAAAGACAAGTTTAAGAGGCATTTTAAGAAGGTGGTTAAAGAATAAAGGCCCCACCCCTACAAGATTAGCCCTGGATGTGTGAAACATGAATAGCTCCGGGTGAAGCCCGGGGTTTAGCGCTCAAACAAAACAGACAAGAATGACTAAACTATTTTTCACCCTCCTGACAATACTTGCCACAATAAACGTAGCATATCCCTGCTCAGCTGTGGTGTTGAAAAACGGGGATCAAATCTTGTTGGCAAAGAACTTTGATTGGACTTACAGGGATGGCATCATCGTGAAAAACCTGCGAGGAACAAATAAAATCGCCTATTTTACACATAAAGGCGAACAGGCACAATGGACGAGTAAATACGGCAGCGTTACATTCAACCAAAACGGAAAGGAAATGCCTTATGGCGGAATGAATGAAAAAGGATTGGTAGTAGAAATGCTATGGCTGGAACTCACCAAATACAACATCAGCGAAGAAAAGCTGTATGTAAATGAGCTGGAATGGATACAGTATCAGTTAGATAATTTTGAGAACGTTCAGCAAGTAATTAGCCATTTAGATAACCTGAAAATTTATCCCATAAAAGGGAAAATTCATTACATTATAACAGATAGTACGGGTGAAAGCGTAATTATTGAATACCTGAACGGCAAAGCTACTGCTTACGAAAAAGAAGCCAATACCTGTCAAGCCATTACAAACAACGCTGTCCTTAGTTCCGAACCTTACAAAAATCAAATAAAAGGAATACGTAAAAACAACACTGCCCCAACCTACCGCTATTATCAGTTGGAGCAGGAAGTTTTAACTATAAACAGCCAACGCAAGCTGAATGAAGCGTATGCGTTTGACATGCTGAAAAAAGTAACCATATACAAAGGTAGTTTCAAAACAATGTGGAGTATTGTTTACAATATCAACCAAAAAAGCATTTCGTTCTTTACTGACACCCACAAGGAAATCAAAACCATCAATATTCTGGATCTGGACTTTAGCAATGGCCTGAACTATTTTCCGCTAAATCAAAATGAAACGAAAAATTTAGGTGACGTACTAATTTCACTTACCGAGCCGATTAACTTTTCCTATGTATCTCCTTCTTTGATGCATCTGGGTTTTGACGAAAGCGTTATCAAAGACATAAGCCAACATCAATTTCTGCAAAGCCAAAATTCAACAAGCCTTTTTTCCGACAATTACTTCCATTTTGAAATTTCTGTTCCTATAGAAGACGACAGGCAAACAGTCTTTTTAGCCGTTATGGATAGTGAACAGAATTTTAACAAAAGACAGGCAGTAACGGGCGGTTATCTAAATAATACCATTATTGGTAAAGGAAGAACACTTGTCGTGCATATTTACGGACTAAAAAATGGGAAATATGCAATGTTGACTTTTATGGACAGCAATAAGAACAAACAGTTGGACTTTGACAAGAAAGGGAAAGCATTGGAAAAATACGCCACCTTCAGCGATAATGTATTTACAAAACGAGACGAAATTAATTTTATAAACACATCGGCTGACTTCAATAAGGCAAACGCCAACGTCACAATATCCTGGAAACAGTAGAAATGCCGGATGCCCCCTGACAAGCAAGGAGAAAAGTATGCGTATCTTGCCCCCACAAAAGGCAACGAGGAATGATCGGGTGCTGATATTGGACTAATGCGCTAACTCAAAAAATGCAGGTAGCAAGATGAATCAAGATTCGGAAAGCCTCAACAAGTACATAAGCAGCAAAGGGCTTTGCTGGCGCAGGGAGGCGGATAAGTGGATCGAAGAAGGCCGGGTGATGATCGATGGGAAAGTAGCGGTCAAGGGCAACCGGGTATTTCCCGGAAACAAGGTGTCAATAGATGGAAAACTACTGGAGATCGCCGTGGATATTGTCTACATCCTTCTGAATAAGCCACCCGGAATCACCTGCACTACAGATAGAAGTGACATCAGCAATATTCTGGATTTCGTCAATTTCGATCAGCGGATATTTCCAATAGGGCGATTGGATAACAATTCAACGGGGTTGATCTTGTTGACGAATGATGGAGATATTGTGAATCGTATTTTGAGAAAAGAGAATTATCATGAAAAAGAATATATCGTAAAAGTAGATGCCCCTATTACCAAAAAGTTTTTGTTCCAAATGTCGAGACCCATTCCCATGTTGGGCACCAAGACGTTGCCTTGCAAAATAAGGCAACTGGATGAACAAACGTTCCGTATTATTTTGACACAGGGATTGAACAGACAGATCAGGCGGATGTGCGAATACTGCGGCTATGAAGTAAAGGCATTGAAAAGAGTACGGATCATGCACCTCAAATTAGGGGGGCTAAAAGAGGGCACGTGGCGTTTTTTAACGAAAGAAGAAATCGTGGAACTCGAGGATCGGGTCGCTGAAAAATAATGGATTTGTACAAAAACAATTTTAACCTTACACATTCCTTCCTTCCATGGACAAAAAAATACTACTTTCCACCCTGTGGGTGTTTTTAACGGTCAATTTCATCTTTTGCGATGTGTTCACATTGATGTATTCGGAAGAATTGAAGCAAATTCTGTCCGGCAATATGGGGGGCGTAAAAATTGACCAGCCCTTCTTGCTGACCTTTGCCATCCTGATGGAAATTCCAATGCTCATGATTGTGCTGTCCAGGGTTTTGAATGACAAGATCAACCGGGTTTTCAATATTGTCGCCGGTCTCCTGCTTACGGTTATTCAAGGCGGGAGCTTGTTAGTGGGAACGCCGACCCTTCATTACCTCTTTTTCAGCATCGTAGAAATTTCTACCACTGCCTTTATCGTTTGGTATGCCTTGAATTGGCGTAGTCGAATCAGCGGTTAATAACTGATGGTACCTGCTGTACCTGTTTTCGCACTCAGCCCCAGGCCGCCGCTGAAGCGATGGCGCAGGGGCCGGTCCTCTCTTTGGCGCTAATCTTGACGGGTACACGCAATGCCCGGGGAAAATAAGCACTGTCTAAAAAATTTGCACATTCTTGTCCCCCGCTGGCGGGGGCAGGGGGTGGAATGACAATATTTCAGCCCCCTAAAGGCAAGGAAATCAATGTATTGTATGGAGCATGTCCACCCCCAACCCCCGCCAGCGGGGGACAAGCGCGTGCACACATTCCAGATTGACCGTTGTCATTTCCGCCTTTCAAAATCCTGAAAAATTCCTTATATTGACTCCCTGATAGCGCAATAACCCCATTAAATCATGGAGTTTATCGAATACAAACCTGCCAAACTGACCCAGTTGGTCCTTTCCATCTACGAACGGAAAGTGACTTTCCCTATGCGGGTGCAGTTTCTCCCCGACAATACCGTCACCCTGATCTTCAATATCGGCAAGAAAATACAGGGCATCAAAGGCGAAAACGTCGATTCCAAGGTGTTTAATCCGACCGAAAAATTTTGCTTTCTCTCCGGGCTGCACACCAAACCCATTTACTTTGATATGGAAGGGCTCCATGTGGTAGGGTTGATCATGGCGCCTGTAGCGGCGAAGGCTTTTTTTAAGTTGCCTACCGAAGAGGTAAAGGATGTTGCGGTGGAGTGGGCCTTCACGAAGGAGATGGATTACATCGAAGAACATATCCGGACGTTGAGCTCTTTTCCGGAACGAGCGCGCTGGCTGGAAGACTACTTTTTTCAAAAGCTGAATCAGGTCGAGGACCTGCACCTGGCGATGAAGTTAAGCCAGGTGGTGAAATTGATGAAGCGGGATGTCCTGCAAGGCAAGCGCCCGGATGTGAATGATTACTCCGGCTATAGTAAAATGCATACCAACCGGATGTTTAAAGATTGGTTTGGACTTCCTCCCGGCAAGCTGCTTCGATACCAGCAGTTTAATCATGCGATCCAGTTGATCCACCAGTCCAACCTTAGCCTGACACAGGTAGGACTCGAATCCGGGTTTTACGACCAGGCCCATTTCATCCGGGTTTTTGAAGAGTTTGCCCGCATGACGCCGGGGCATTATAAAAACAACAAGACCGGCCTTCCCGGCATCCTTCCCTGGTAGCATGTTACTCCTGTACAATTTTTGAAGAATCCACCGGCCTACTTTTGTGCATTATCAAAATGTATTAAAAGTAGCGTCATGAAAAAGAAATGGATTCAGATTTTAGGATTTACCCTCCTCTCCCTGGGGCTCATCAGTGCATCCCTGATCACGTATGTAAAAGTGGCCCTTCCCAATGTAGGCGCCCCGCAGGATCTCGTGATCGAGCATTCCTCCACTCAGGTAGCGCGTGGCGAATACCTGGCAAATAGTGTGATGGTCTGCATGCAGTGCCATTCGCAAAGAGACTGGGACGTATTTGCCGGTCCGAGTAAACCGGACACGAGGGGGATGGGCGGAGAGGTGCACGACCACCGGTTGGGGTTCCCCGGCAAGTATATATCGAGCAACATCACGCCCTACGGATTGGGCGACTGGACCGATGGAGAGGTGTTCAGGGCCATCACTACGGGCGTCGCGAAAGATGGGAGAGCCCTTTTTCCCATCATGCCGCACCACAATTTCGGTCAATTGGACCAGGAAGACATCTACTCGGTCATCGCCTACCTGCGCACCCTGCAACCGATCGAATTTGTACCGGAACAATCGCATTCGGACTTCCCGATGAATATCATCATTAATACCATCCCTCAAAAGGCAAATTTAAAGCCCATTCCCCCCAAAGAAAACAAAGTGGCGTATGGAAAATACCTGGTCACCGCCGCCTCCTGCTTTGATTGCCACACCAAAATGGAGAACGGGTCGGTCACCGGCCAGCCTTTCGCCGGCGGGATGGAGTTTCCGATGGAAGACGGTTCCATCGTTCGCTCCCCGAATATTACCCCACATCCCACGGGAATAGGCAGCTGGTCTGCCGAGCAATTTGTCAGCAGGTTTAAGTTGTACAGCGACAGCAATTACGTCGCGCCGAAAGTATCCCACGGGGGGTTTCAAACCGTGATGCCGTGGTATACCTTTTCGAATATGACCGAGGAAGATCTGGAGGCCATATTCCAGTATCTAAAGACCGTAGCGCCGGTAGAGACCAGGATCGAGAAATTCACCAGTTCCAGTACGTCTACTAAAAATTAAGTGGTCAGTCACTTTTTAGGGAGAATAAAAAATCAAAAAAATAGCGTCATGAAAGAATTCGCATTAATCATCCACTTCATCGGGTTGGCTATGGGTTTGGGCACCAGCCTGGCGTTTATGTTCCTGGGAATAGCCGCTTCGAAAATGGAAAAAAAAGAAGCATTAAAGTTTCAGTCCAACACCCTTGCCTTAAGCCGGATGGGGCAGATTGGCCTGGTATTACTCACCATTTCCGGCCTGTATTTGATGGCGCCCTATTGGGGCGCCCTGCCCTCCAACCCCCTGATGATCGCCAAATTGGCGCTGGCCATTGTGTTGATCCTATTGATCATGCGCATCACCGCTGCGGGAAATAAATCCCAAAGCGGGGATGCTGAAAATCAATTGAAAAAAACAACCCGCATGGGCAAATTGGCTTTGCTGACGGCCTTGTCGATCGTAGTGGTAGCGGTGTTTGTTTTTCATTAATGGAGGGGAGGCAATTTGCTCGGGGGAAAAAAGCACTATCTAAAGAGTGTGCACATTCTTGTCCCCCGCTGGCGGGGGCAGGGGGTGGAATAACAATATTTTAGGTTCCTAAAGGTAAGGAGATCAATGTATTGTATGGATCACATCCACCCCCTACCCCCGCCAGCGGGGGACAAGCGCATGCAAATAACCTAGACCGGAACTTTTTTCCTGCCCCCCTACAAAATATTAGTGCTGGACGTTTGCGCCATAGCTTCAGTGTCAGCGCACGGGGTAGGGGGGTGGAGAATTTTTCGCTTTTTCTTCGATCCAATCTCCAATCATCATAGCAACGTCATCAATCCGATTCAAAACTTCCCAGTTAGAGAACCTCAGGATTGTGAAGCCTGCATCCTGAAGAGCCAAGTCTCTTTTTCGATCTTTTTCAATGGCTTCTGTCGAGCAATGGCTTATTCCATCCACTTCAATGATCAGGAGCAGTTCTTTGCACAGAAAGTCTGCTATATATCCTCTAACTGGCCGTTGTCTCCTGAATTGATAGCCTTTCATTTGACGAGCTTTGAGCACATATTTCCATAGGCAAGCCTCTGCCTTTGTCATATTGCCCCGAAGATTACGCGCAAATCCTTTTGATTGTTTTGTGTACAGGAAATTGTTTTGTGGTCCAGCCTTCTTCATGGTTCGCAACGATTGAAAGGGGCCGATGGGAGGGATAGGAAAGATAAGGTTTTTTGCTCAATATTGAAATAAATTGAGGTCGGAATCGATTCCACCCCTAATCCCCGTGCGCCGACGATGAAGCTATGGCGCAAGCGTCGTTCAGGAAAATTGCTGATAATTTGGCTTTTGCATGATCTTGTCCCCCGCTGGCGGGGGTAGGGGGTGGAATAACACTTCTAGTATTTCCTCCCTATGAGAGATAATGGCAGGTATTTGTCCACCCCCCAACCCCCTCCAGCGCTAATCTTGTAGGGGGTGATGGTAGGTCAGAAAAAATTGTATAACCTTCAGAATAGCAAGCTGTTGTCCCCCGCTGGCGGGGGTAGGGGGTGGAATAACACTTCTAGTATTTCCTCCCTATGAGAGATAATGGCAGGTATTTGTCCACCCCCAACCCCCCAGCGCTAATCTTGTGGGGGTGATGGTGGTCAGAAAAATTGTATAACCTTCAGAATAGCAAGCTGTTGTCCCCGCTGGCGGGGGTTGGGGGTGGAATAGCACTTCCAGTATTTCCTCCTTTGGGGAGATAATGGCAGGTATTTTTCCACCCCCTACCCCCGCCAGCGGGAAAGAAACCCAGTCCCCCCCCCGGCAAAAAAATCCTTGGACAGTGCTTATTTTCCCGGGCAATATGTACCCCCTACAAGATTAGCTCCAGCGGGGGACAAGGGGGTGGAAATACCCTATATGGGACCTTTTTCCTTCCCCTACAAGCTTCAGCTTCGGCGCCGGGGAAAGCGGTCCTAATACTCCAAAATAAACTTCGACAAATTGTCCCCTTTATTCAGCCCCAATTTTTTGCGCAAGCGGTAGCGGGCCACTTCTACCCCGCGTAGGGAGATGCCCATGAGGTTGGCGATTTCCTTGGTATTCAAATTGAGCCGTAAAAAAGCGGCGAGTTTTTGTTCATTTGGGCTGAGGTCCAGAAATTCGTCCCGCAACCGACTTAAGAAGTTGCCATGAACCCGGTCAAAGTGGTGTTCAAACTGTTCCCAATCTTCCTGGAGTCTCAGGGTGGTATCTATCTCTTTTACGAGTTGCTCCAGCGCTTCCTGGGTTTCCCTGTTCTTTCCTTTTCGGTTGACTTCTTTCAGTTTTTCTTTTATGGTTTCTATAAACTCATTTTTCACCACCAGGTTCATAGTGGAAGCTGCCAGGAGGTTATTGGTATGGCGCAATTCGCTTTTTATTTTATCTTCTTCCAATTGCAGCAATTCTTGTGCCTTTTGCTGTTCTATTTCAATCAATTTTTGTTGTTTCTCTGCCAGTGCTTGTTGCTTGGCTTTCTCTATTTTTTTAGCTTCTTGTATAAAGCGGCGTTTTTGAAACCTGGAAACCTGAAATAGCGTGAATATTCCGAGCAACACATAAAGGAATTTGGCAAACAAGCTTCTATGGAATGGCGGTTTTACGTTCAACAATAAGGGCTGACTGGTTATTGTCTCCCCCAAATAATTCCGGGTCTGTACCGTGAATTCATATTCGCCCTCCTTCAGATTCGTGTATTCTTTGATCTTGGTAGGGGTCCAATCTCCATACGCGGCATCGAAGCCTTTTAAATAGTATCGAAAATGCTGATTATTCACCTCGTTGAACTGGAATGATTCAACATCAAACTGCAACACTTTTGCCCGGGGAGAAATATCCAGTTTTTTAATTTTTTCCGACTTTGCCTCAAACGGTTGCAGGGTGTATAAAATACTGTCCTCCGCTACACTTATCGCCTTGCTTATCACGAGCGGCCCCTCTACTTTTACCCGGTTTTCCAATTCGGGACTGTAATGGATAAAGCCTTCATTTGCATTGAACAATACCCCCTCGCTGGTATTCACCGAAACATTCAGCAGGTCATTGTTAAACGAATAGCGCAGTTGCAGCAAGGATGAACGCACGAATACGTAATTATTCGCGCTGATTTGCCTGAAAAAGCCCACCGTATTTTCAGCAAATACATAGATGTTCTTTTGATTGTCTTGCCCGAGTAAATAAACGGGCTGTGTGCCGATATCTTTAGAAAAAATGCCTGCCGTTACGATCTGGCCTGTGGTTTGATCGACTTTGTACACCCCGGCCTTGGTGGCTAAATAGAGCTCATTGTCGATCCGGCTCAATATTATCTGGTCGTCAATAGGTAAGTCCTCTGCTGCGGATACTTTAGTGGCCGTTGCCTTCGTCAGTCCCTCAGATAAATCAAGTTGGTACAAGCCCTTGTAAAACTGGCCTACCCAGATCCTACCGTATTGATCTTCCTCAAAAAAACGGCTTGATTCGCTGAACCCACTGATCTTTTGAACAGCTTGCAGTTCCAGGTTTTTATCTATCCTGAATAGATACAACCCGGAGTACGTTCCCCCGATGGCAAATTCAGGGTTCGACCGCAATTGTTTGACCTGCCATAATCCATTTGTAACGGCCAACCGTTTGGCTTTATCCCCTTCCAGGAGGAATAACCCGGTATGGTGGCCGGCATAGAGTTTTCCGGTTATTTTTTGTATGCCGTAGGCGGGTCCTTCGGTTCCTTTGAGGAATACACATTTAGGGGCATTTTTTGCCAAAAAATAAATTCCGTTGGAGGTGGTGTAATAGGTGCCTGCCTCTACCTCATAAGCCTCGTAGCCACTTCCCTGCAGATTGATGTCCTGGTTAATTAACCGCATCGGAGAATTGATATCGATGAGGGCTATTCCGGTTTGCATCCCCACCCACAAGTTGCCCGCATAGTCCTGAAAGGTGCGCAGGCAGGCATTGGTTTGCAAGCCGTCTTGCTTCGTGATGTGTGTGAGGGTTTGTTTTTGCAGGTCATACAAAAACAAGCCTGCTCTTTGGGTAGAAATAGCCAGGCGTGTATCGGAAAGCTGCAGTACATGGTTTACATAGGTGCCTTGGAGTGCTTCGATCAAGTCTGTATATTTCTCCGCCACTCCAAAAGGGGTGGAAAACTCAATTTCCCCTGAATTGTAAAACAATAAATATCCTTCGTCTTGCGGAATAATGCCGGCAATGATCGCATGGTGTTGGCGTTGGGGGTAGGTGGGTACAAGCGCCAGGTCTTTTATTTCCAGAAGCCTTCCCTGCTTGCTTTGCGTAAATAATTTCCCGTTTCCATTAAACGACCGCTCCAGGCCGTCCTCCTGCGCAATAACGGAAAAGGATTGGCCATCATACACGTATATACCCTGGAAGGTGCAGAAATAAACCTTGGAATTGAAAAGGAAGACCTCCCACACTTCATCAAAATCTCTGGAAGCCGCCGGGATCTTTTCTGTCAGCGATACATAATTCCAGTCTGCTTCCAGAAATCCGATCTCGCCCTGTGAGCCTACATATAGCCGGTTGGTATGTTCGTCAAATGCCAGCGATCTTTTCTTCTTACCGGTTTTGAATCGATGTGTTTCCCAATCATTTCCGTTGAAGGAAAGTACCCCTAAATTGTTTGCCACAAAAAGGGTCATATCCCGGTTTTGAGCGAAATCAATGTTTTGAATGCCGGCTTTGTAGTCGGTGGGGGTGAAGTTTTGAATGGGGTACTTCCCGTAAAATGCCTGAGAGGAAGGGTTCAGCAAAAGAAGGAGAACCCACCCCAGAAAGTACTTCATGTTGTACGTAGAATTATTCATGTGCAAGTTTATGGATCGTAAAAATACTTAATTATCAGTAATTTAGTAAATGATTGAAGTGGTTTTGATGTAGCGTTTCTAATAAATGATGAAACAATTGTTGGGGTGATTTTTTCAGGATTGTTGTAAAATTAAAGCTACTTTAGCTCGACCACATTGCTTGATCTTTTGATGAGTATGCCCTTTAACCAAAATCTATATCAGTCTAACCAATCCTTTCTGCCTGCAGAGATTTGCCAGATTTGTGGACAAATCACAGGGCAATCATCCTTCTCACCTCTTTTCTCGTTGGCATTTACGTTGCCTGTGTGGGAAACGCCTGCTTGGGTTGTCTTTCCCGCTTCTCCGGTCTATGGCCTCGCCCATAACCCGGAAAAAGAATGGCCCCTCCTGAAAATACTGACGCCTCATAATTTCAAATACCTCCTTAACCAGCTTAATAAATGAAGATAGATATGAAAAAACTAGTACTAGGATTCGCTCTGTTTCTAATGGCCGCATCTGCATTTGCGCAGGTCGATCAGATATCCCTTGTTCAGGATAAGGCGGGAACAAAACTCGTAGTGAATGGACAGGACTTCATGATCAACGGAATGAACTGGGATTATTCTCCTATTGGTACCAACTACAACTACAGTTTATGGAACCAATCAGACGATGTGATAAAAGCAGCGCTGGATGAAGAAATGTCCCTGTTAAAAAACATGGGAGTAAATGCGATCCGGCAATATACCGGGGTGCAACCCAAGTGGATTAAGTACATCTATGAAAAGTACGGCATCTACACCATGCTCAATCATTCCTTCGGTCGTTATGGCCTTAAGCTGGGAGGGGCCTTTGTGGTCAATATTGATTATGGGGATCCTCGAGTCCATGAGGTGTTGCTTTCACAAGTGAAGGAATTGGTGGACGAATACAAGGGTACGCCAGGTCTGCTCATGTACCTGCTCGGTAATGAGAACAACTACGGTCTTTTCTGGGAAGGGGCTGAAACGGAAGACATTCCGATGGAAGACCGGCAAACCACGATCCATGCCCGGCAAATGTATAAGCTGTTTAACGAAGCGGCTGTTTTGATGAAAGGGGTCGATAAATCGCATCCGGTGGCGATGTGTAATGGGGATGTCCTCTTCATCGATATCATCGCGGAAGAATGCAAAGATGTCGACATCTTCGGCACTAACATGTACCGTGGGATATCTTTTTACGATGCCTTCGATGTCGTCAAAGAGAAACTGAAACAACCCATCATGTTCACGGAGTTTGGCGCAGACGCGTTCAATGCCGTGGAGAATGAGGAAGATCAATTGTCGCAGGCCTATTATATGGTGGGCAACTGGAAAGAGATCTATGAAAATGCCTATGGATTGGGTAAAGCGGGTAATTCCATTGGTGGATTTACCTTCCAGTTTAGCGATGGGTGGTGGAAATTTGGCCAGACCAAAAACCTGGACATCCATGACAATAACGCTTCCTGGTCCAACGGCGGTTATCAAAATGACTATGTGGCAGGGGAGAATAACATGAACGAGGAGTGGTTCGGTATATGCGCGAAAGGCCCGACCAATACACGGGGGCTCTTTCAGGTATTTCCACGTGCAGCTTATTATGCGCTAAAAGAAGCGCATCGCACCAATCCCTTTGCGGAGGGAGTCACGGCCCAATCTATTGAAGCGTATTTTGCAGACATTCAATTAATGGATGCGGTGTCGAGAGCGAGAGGCGATAAGGCCGCCATGATCGGGGAGGAATTGAAGAAAGTACGGCTCAGCGGACTCAGAGCTGATCTGTCTACCTTTAACACCGGAGGCCAGCGGATCTCCACCCCGAAAGTGCCGGATCCGGATAAATTGAGTTATCCCAACAAGCTTGGGTTTGACCACATGCAGTCGTTCTATATGGGGGTGGAAGCACAACCCACGGCAAGTGTTCAGGCAAACGTATCGTTCAACGTATTGGGGAACGTAGCCCAAAACCGCATCAATGAGATTTTTTATGAAAACCGCGGTCGTCCGCAGGTAGTTACCACGCCGCAAGGAAATTTAGCCCTCACTTCCAGAAATCGCATCAGTGTATACCAGGCTGATTTCACTTGGGTGGGGAAGCTGTTCGACCTTACCGGCTTTTACCGGACAGGCCGTTTCCATTGGGGGTATGAAGGCGACTTTTTCGGGTTATACCCGGATGCGTATTACGGTCCCAATATTGACATTTACAACGGAAACGCCCCATTTGGTTTTGAAGTGGCGGGCAAGAAAGCCCTGAAGGGGTTGAAAGTGGCTTTTGGCCCCGAACTGTGGTGGGGCGCCAACCCGGCCGTATTGGTAAAATACACCCGCAATCTCGCGGGATTCACCGTCACAGGCATCTACCACGAAGACCTGGCCGAACAGGCACCCGCTGTGAGTTCCTTTGCTGTGCCTATTCCTCCCGTGCGCAGAGCCACGTTGCATATTGCCAGAAAGTTAGGCCCATTAGGCGTGGAAGTAGGCGGTATATGGGGAGGCCAAACCCGGGTAGGGGAGACTTTCCAACTTGTCGACCAAACGGATAAAGGCTACACGGTATATCAGGATGAAACCAGACCGGAGGATGCCTGGGGTGGAAAGGCGAAGGTGACCCTTTCTGCGGGCCCCATTAATTGGTATGCGCAAGGTTCGGCCATGGGATTGGTGGCACTAGGCGGTGCGGATTATACCCAAACCTTTACAGGCTGGAGATTGAAAGACAGCGGAAGTGGAAACCAGTTCAATTTCCTGACCGGTTTCACGTTTGGATTTGGTGACTTCCAGATCGGCCCGAACTTCTTGTGGCAAAGACCGGTTATTGGTCCTGTGCCCAGCGATGTACCTGCGCCCGGAAGACCTAGAAATATCCTCGACGATCCCTTTGCCGTGCGATACAACCGGGAAACCGTAGCCGGCGAAATTTTGCTCACGTACGATCCCACGCCGGCAAGCTGGATGTACGATTGGCAGAACGATGAAATGGAGGACGCACCTTTTGCCATAAGCGCGGGCTTTGTGTATCGCCATCTTCCCACAACCATGGATGCTGCCATCGGTATCTTAGCGGATGGACGTACCATTTTTGCCTTCCCTGGCGCGCCACCTGCCCAGGATCTTTGGGAAGCACATGCACGGATCGTTTCCAAATTGAATCCGGAGTTTGGGTTTATTACCAATCTTTACGGGGGAAATGCCCAGGCAAATGGGAGTGACGATCGCTTGATCTATCGCTATGGCGGCGACCTGCGGATGGTCTACAAAAAGATAAAACTTACCTCTATGGTGAAAGTGGGCGATTGGGGGCCCTTTGATTATCATCGCGATTTCAACCTGACCTATCCACTCCAACTCATGTTTGATCTATCCACTACCGTTGGAAAACCATCGTGGATCGATCTACCCAATAGCCGGGTGGGCATCCGGTATACCTGGCGTTCCCTGAATCAATATTCCCCTCGCTACTGTCCGGCAATGATCCCTGATGGAAATGGGGGGATGATCTGTGATCCCACAGCCCCAGGATTTGACGACGGCACCGAATGGGAGATCAGAACCTATTTTCAAATCAATATTGGAAGGTAAGGTGGCTGCAACCACTGCGGCTGCATTCAGTAATCTAAAATAAAGCTACTCAAATGACAAATAGAAAAAATAGCTATTCAACCCTTGCGCTCCTTACGCTACTTACCCTTTTCATGTCTTCCAGTTGTAAAAGGGATTTTAACGACCTGGAGCCTGCCACGTATCCGACCACCGCAGAGGTCTTTATCGACGGTTTCAGTGCGGGGCTGGATTATTCCGCCTATGGCGACTCCTATGTCTCGGCATTCCAGGTGGATGAAGACATAAGCTATAAGGGAACTGCATCCATGCGATTTGACGTACCCGATGCCGATAGTCCGAAAGGAAGCTACGCCGGTGGCCAATTCATTGCCGAGGGTGGACGCAACCTGTCCGGTTACAATGCGCTTACTTTTTGGGGCAAAGCCTCCCAGGGCGTCAATATTGGCGAACTCGGTTTTGCTGGATCAGGCTTTAAGGTCGCTTTACTTGGCGCACCCTTCAATACGACCTGGAAACAATACATTATTCCCATTCCCGATCCTTCCAAGCTGACACTGGAGACCATATTGTTCTCCTTTGCAGCGACCCCCCTGGACGGGAAAGGGTATTCCTTCTGGATCGATGAGGTGAAATTTGAAAAGCTGGGTACCCTGGCCAATCCAAGGCCTGCCATCCTGGAAGGACAGGATCAGTTCTTTTTGGCCGAAACGGGCGATAAATTTCCCCTTGGAGGATTATCGGAAACATTCAACATGCCCACCGGTGTGGATCAACGGATTGAAGTCGGTCCCGGCTATTTTACGTTTACTTCCTCTGAAACTTCCGTAGCCAACGTGAATAATCAAGGGGTGGTTTCTGTCATTGATGCAGGTACTGCCGTTATTACAGCTACATTGGCGGGGATTGAAGCGGCTGGTTCCTTTACCCTGGAATCTGCCGGTGAAGCGGTATGGCCTTTGACCGCAGGGCCAACCCCTACGGTCAGCCCGGATAGTGTGATCTCTATGTTCAGTAATGCCTATACCAATGTACCGGTAGATACCTGGAACACGGGATGGCAATTCTCCACCGCCGAATTAACCGATTTGCAAATCAATGGAGATGATGTAAAGCGGTACAAAAAACTCAACTTTGTGGGGATCGAGTTTTCCTCCCAAACGATCAATGCGTCTCAGATGACGCATTTTCATATGGATATTTGGACCCCGGATCTCACAGACCTTCCGGCCGCTTTTAAAGTGTTGTTAGTCGATTTTGGACCCGATGGTTCTTTTGACGGCGGAGATGATTCCTCGCATGAAGTTTCGTTCACGAGTCCTACCCTGGCCACCGAATCCTGGGTAAGTTTGGATATTCCAATGTCGAGCTTCGCGGGACTGGCGAGTCGAGCCCATTTGGCGCAATTGGTGCTTTCCGGAGATCTGCCCACCGTGTTTGTAGATAATGTGTATTTCTACAATAGCGGTGCTGCAGGACCTACTGTGCCTACTGTGGCAGCGCCCACGCCCACGCAAAATCCGGGGGACGTGATCTCCATATTTAGCGATGCCTATACCAATGAACCCGGCACAGATTTCAATCCGAATTGGGGACAGGCGACGGTTGTCTCTCAAATCCTTGTGGCCGGGAATAATACCTTGCTCTATTCAGGCTTGAATTACCAAGGCATCACTTTGGGTAGCAACCTGGATGTGTCCGGAATGAGCTACGTGCATGTGGATTACTGGACCGCCAACTCCGCAGCCTTGAACGTCTTTTTGATCAGTCCAGGCCCGATAGAGACGCCCTTTGCTCTAACGGTGCCCACCTCAGGCTGGGGGAGTGTGGATATCCCGTTGACGGATTTCGACCCGGTTGACCTTGCCGATCTCATCCAGTTCAAATTTGAAGGCAGTGGAGATATTTATCTGGACAACATCTATTTCCATAAGGGCACAGGCGGAGGTGGTACGCCCACGGTAGCAGCGCCTACGCCCACGCAGAATCCGGCGGACGTGATCTCGGTGTTTAGTGATGCCTATACCAATATAGCCGGTACGAATTTGAATCCTGGCTGGGGACAGGCAACGGTCGTGACCGAAGAACTCATTGCCGGGAATAATACCCTGGTCTATACCGGCTTGAATTATCAGGGGATAGAATTGGGCAGCAGCCAGGATGTGTCGGCAATGACCCATTTACACCTCGATGTTTGGACAGCAAACTCCACCGCGCTGAACGTCTTTTTGATCAGTCCAGGTCCCGTAGAAAAGGCCTATGCCTTAACGGTGCCCACCTCAGGTTGGGCGAGTGTGGATATCCCGTTGACGGATTTTGACCCGGTTGACCTTATGGATGTATTCCAATTCAAATTTGAAGGGAACGGGGATATTTATTTGGATAATATCTTTTTCCATAACTAAGATGTATATACACACTGCGGCCGGCGGCCGCAGTGTGTATAAGCTAATTTTTAAAGAAACTGAATCAATTATCTTAACCATGAAATGGAATAATTCAATTTTAACGATAAGTTTGCTGCTCCTGATCCTGCCTTTTACATTTTGGAGTTGCCTGGACAATAATGCGATTGAGGAGCACAACTGGCAACTGGTTTGGTCGGATGAGTTTGAGGGGACAGCCGGTCAATTGCCGAACCCGGCAAACTGGACTTATGATTTGGGGATTGGCCCCGGAAATGATGGCTGGGGTAATGCGGAACTGCAGTTCTATACGGATCGTCGGGAGAATGCATCCCTCGATGGGCAAGGCAATCTGGCCATTACCGCACGAAGTGAAAGTTATTCGGGCCGGTCATTTACCTCTGCGAGAATAAAGACACAAGGATTATTCGACCAGGCTTACGGCCGTTTTGAAGCGCGGATCAAGATGCCTACGGGCCCGGGTCTGTGGCCTGCTTTCTGGATGCTGGGATCCAACATAGATGTCGTAGATTGGCCGCAATGCGGGGAAATTGACATCGTAGAATATCGGGGAAATAAGCCCACAGTGGTCGATGGTTCGCTTCATGGACCGGGCTATTCGAAGGAGAAATCTATCACCAAAAATTATGGGTTTGAAAATGCCCGGTTTGATACGGATTTTCATGTCTTTGCCGTAGAATGGACAGAAGGCTACATCAATTACTTCGTTGATGATGTGGTATATCAACGAATTACACCCGACGATGTGTCCGGTGAATGGGTATTTGATCACCCCTTTCACCTATTGATGAATTTGGCGGTGGGCGGCAATTTTGTGGGGTTCCCCACCAGTCAAACGCTGTTCCCTCAAGCCATGCTTGTGGATTATGTGAGAGTATACAAGGAAGTGAACTAAGACCTGTGACAAAATTAGTTTTTAAACGGTCCGCATCCGAGGGTGCGGATCGTTTAAAAATTTATCTTTAGCGCTGTTTTGACCACGTGAAACGGTATTCGTTCCACCTTTTCTCTTAACCACATACAGGAATGGAAGACTTGAGATCAACCAACCACACAGCAGTCAGTCCTATTCAAATAGGGGACGATCATTATTTCAAGATTTCGAATAGCGATGCATTGCGGCCCTTTTTTATGAGCATACTCAGTGATTCCAACCACTGGATGTTCATTTCCAGTAATGGAGGATTGACAGCCGGCCGGAAAAATGCGGATTATGCCTTGTTTCCCTATTACACAGATGATAAGATCACCGAATCGGCTGAGATCACGGGAAGCAAATCCATATTCCATGTGCAGAAGGAGGGAAAATCCCATATTTGGGAACCCTTTTCCTACAGGTTCGAGGGGATGTATAAGATCACCCGAAACCTGTACAAGAGTGTATATGGAAATAAAATCCTTTTTGAAGAAGAGAACCACGACCTGAAATTGACCTTCAGGTATCAATGGAATTCAAGTACTATTTTTGGGTTTGTCAAAAAGTCCACCTTAATAAATAATTCCGGGGAGGAAGTCCGCATCGCTGTATTAGACGGCATCCAGAATATTTTGCCTTATGGGGTGCCTGGCGATCTGCAAAATTCCACAAGTAATCTGGTGGATGCCTACAAGCGGAGTGAGCTTGAAAAGGCGGTGGGTTTAGGCATCTATTCGCTGAGTGCCATTATTGTGGACAAAGCGGAACCGAGCGAGGCGTTAAAGGCCAACATCGTATGGTCGCTGGGCCTGGAGAATCCTAAATACCTCCTTTCCTCCTTGCAGCTTCAGCATTTTAGAAAAGGAATGCCCGTCCGGGAAGAAGTAGATGTCAAGGCGGAAAAAGGGGCCTATTTTACCCTTGCCGATGTGTTATTGCCACCCAATTCGGAAAAAGAATGGATGATTGTGGCGGATGTAAACAAAAATCATTCGGCAGTAGCGGAGATTTCAGAATCGATAAAATCTGAAAAACAATTAGCACAGCTTGTACAGCAAGATATAGAATTAGGTACTCAACGCTTAATTCAATTAAATGCGGCTTCCGATGGATTGCAGCTCACTTCCGATGAGTTAAGAGACACGAGGCACTTCTCGAACACCTTGTTCAATATCATGCGGGGCGGGATCTTTGATCACAACTACCAAATCGAAAAGTGGGATCTCCTCAACTACCTTTCCACCGCCAATAAAAAAGTTTTTAAAACTTCCGGGCCGATCCTGAAATCCCTTCCCGAGGTGTTTTCGCTTTCGAGGCTCCAGGAAATCGCTTATCAGACGGAGGATAAGGATCTCAGGAGGTTGTGTATCGAATATATGCCGCTCAAGTTCAGCAGAAGGCATGGGGATCCCAGCAGGCCCTGGAATAAATTTTCCATTAATACACGCAGTGAATTAGATGGGTCAAAAATTCTCGACTATGAAGGGAATTGGAGAGACATCTTTCAAAACTGGGAAGCACTGGCGCATTCCTTCCCCGAGTTCATCGAGAGTATGATCCATAAATTTTTGAATGCGACTACCTTCGATGGATACAACCCATATAGAATAACAAAGGATGGATTTGACTGGGAAACCATCGAACCCGACAACCCCTGGTCGTATATCGGGTACTGGGGCGATCACCAGATCATTTATCTATTGAAGTTTTTAGAGTTCATGGAAAATCACTCCCCGGGTCAATTGGAGAGCTATTTTGACCAGGAACTCTTTGTGTATGCCATGGTGCCTTATCGAATTAAGCGCTATGAAGACATCCTGCACAATCCGAAAGATACCATTGAGTTCGATGAGGAATTGGATCGCAAAATACGCCTGGAAAGGGAAGCAGTCGGGGCCGATGCGGCCTTGCTTCGCGATTCCGGCGGGACGATCTATACCACCAACTTTATTGAAAAAATATTGGCCACCGTGTTGGCTAAGCTGTCCAATTTTATTCCGGAAGGCGGCATCTGGATGAATACCCAGCGTCCTGAATGGAATGACGCCAATAATGCATTGGTCGGGAATGGGGTTTCCATGGTTACCCTGTATTATTTAAGGCGGTTTCTGAAATTTTTGGAAAAAATAGTGGTCGCCTCCAACGTCGAGGAAGTACACGTTTCCACTGAATTAGTGGACTTTTTTGATCGGGTGGTCGGGACTTTTGAGCAATACCTGCCGCTGTTGGCCGGCAAGATCACCGATAAGGACCGCAAGCGCATTTTAGACGGGGTAGGCCAGGCAGGCAGCGCCTACAGGCTGCAAGTTTACGAACGCGCATTCTCGGGCAAAAAGCGGACGGTTTCATTAAAGGATTTGGCGAATTTTGTGACCCTGAGCCTTCAATATCTCGAAAATTCGATCCATGCCAATAAAAGGGAGGATGATCTGTATCATGCCTACAACTTGATGACAGTAGAGAATGAGGATGAAATTTCGATCTCCTACCTGAGTGAAATGTTGGAGGGCCAGGTGGCGGTATTGAGTTCGGGGTACTTGTCTTCCCGGGAAGCATTGGACCTTTTGGATGGGTTAAAAAGAAGCAGCCTGTTCCGGGAAGATCAATACAGTTATATCCTTTATCCAAACAAGGATTTACCCCGCTTTACCCAAAAAAATACCATACCGAAAGAAGCCGTGGAGGGATCCGCCCTGCTCACCGAATTGGTGCGCCGGGGCAATGTGCAATTAATCGAGAAAGATATTCATGGCGTACATCATTTTAACGGCAATTTCAAAAATGCCAATGATGTCCGGGCCGCATTAGCGTTGCTTGCCCAAACAAGCTTCGGGCCGCTTGTGGAAAAGGATAAAAAATTGATCCTTCAGATTTTTGAAAAAGTATTCAACCACAAAGCGTTTACGGGAAGGTCGGGCACCTTTTTCGGCTATGAGGGGCTGGGATCTATTTATTGGCACATGGTCTCCAAATTGCAACTGGCTGTGCAGGAGTGTTGCCTCAAAGCCATAGAAGAGCAAGCAAGTGAAAAGGTCATCGGCAGATTGCTGGAGCACTACTATGAGATCAATGAAGGCATAGGCGTGCACAAGCCGCCATCCCTGTATGGGGCTTTTTCAACAGATCCCTATTCCCATACGCCTGCAGGAAAGGGGGCGCAGCAACCCGGTATGACCGGCCAGGTGAAGGAAGATATCTTGTGCAGGTTTGGAGAATTGGGCGTTTTTGTCCGGGATGGCAAGCTCTATTTCAATCCGTGCTTATTGAGAAGAGAGGAGTTCCTGCTCCAACCCAGGGTTTTCAAATACATAGATGTGCACCAGGCGTCCCAACAACTTCAGCTGGAAGCCGGGTCACTCTGTTTTACGTATTGCCAGGTGCCGGTAGTATACAAGCTTGCGGATACGCCCGGCTTGGAAGTTAAATACCAAAACAATGCTTCATCGAAGTTTGAAACATGGAGCCTGGACACCATGACAAGTAAAAAGATTTTTGAAAGAACAGGGGAGGTCGTTCAGCTTATTGTACACATTAAAGAAGCGGCATTGAGATAGACTCAACACCTTGTCCCAGGTAATTTGACGGCTGGCCGGCCGTCAAATTACCTGTACGCTAAATATAGATGGAAGAGAAAGACATTTATTATGAATAGAGAAAATAGTTTGAAGTCGACATTAACGGGAATGATTGTTTTAGTCATTTTATCTCTGTTTTTTTCATTCAGTAATACATCGTCGGAAAAAGAAGAAAGTCACCCACAAATGAAAAAAGAATTGACTGCTAAAGATATTTTAGGCGATCCAGCGTATCTGGCCATATCCTATGGTGGGTACCGGGATACAACCCGGGACATACAGCCCACCGTAGCGCAATTGAAAGAGGATATGAAGATCCTCGCCGCCATGAATGTCAGGATATTGCGAACCTACAATACCAAACTGAAACATGCCTCTAATGTAGTGGAGGCTATTCATCAATTGAAAAAGGAAGACCCTGATTTTGAGATGTATGTGATGCTGGGCGCCTGGATCGATTGCGAAAACGCCTGGACCGCTCATCCCAATCACGACAACGAAGACGCGGAAGCCAATGCGGCCGAAATTCAACGAGCGGTAGATCTGGCCAATCAATACCCCGATATCGTGAAGATCATTGCGGTGGGGAATGAAGCGATGGTCAAGTGGGCTGCCAGCTATTTCGTACAACCCTGGGTGATCCTGAAATGGGTGAATCACCTGCAGGAGTTAAAGGCCGCCGGAAAGCTGCCCAAAGATCTGTGGGTGACGAGTTCGGATAATTTTGCTTCCTGGGGTGGGGGCGATGCGGAATACCACACCGAAGATCTGGTGAAATTGATGAAGGCGGTAGACTATATCTCGCTTCATACGTACCCCATGCACGACACCCATTACAATCCGGTGTTTTGGGGTTTTTTGGAAGAGGAAGAAGGGTTGTCTGATCTGGAAAAGATTGATGCGTCCATGCAACGCGCCAAAGCGTATGCCATTTCGCAATATCAAAATGTAGCTGATTACATGCACAGTTTAGGCATTGACAAGCCTCTTCATATTGGGGAAACCGGATGGGCAAGTTCATCAAACGGCTACTACGGACCCAAAGGTTCAAAAGCGACCGATGAATACAAGGAGGCCATTTTTTATCGGCATATCCGGGAATGGACCAACGGAAAGGGAATAGCTTGCTTTTATTTTGAAGCATTTGATGAGATCTGGAAAGATGCCCATAATCCGGGTGGTTCAGAAAACCACTTTGGCCTCTTCACCCTTGACGGGCAAGCTAAATACGCGTTGTGGGAATTGGTCGATCGAGGTGTTTTTGAGGGGTTGTCGAGGGACGGAAATCCCATTTCAAAGACCTATGGCGGAAATAAAGAAGCACTGCTTAAGGAAGTCCTGGCGCCTCCCGCAAACAAAGGAATGGCGGTGAATCATTGAAATTAATTATTGCAAAAGGAGCTGATTATGAGATATTGTTTAATTGTGTCATTTGTCTTTCTTCTCAGTGCGTGTATGATGGAAAATAAATTGGAAGTGGAGGTTTATGAAACTTCTGCAAACGGGAATAAGCTTGAAAAGTTGACGGAATTTTCAGCCGGAGATAAATCCACCGATATAAAATTATTGCCCGATGAAAAATTCCAAACCATCACCGGGTTTGGAGGGTCCTTTACCGAAGCCTCGGCCTCTCTGCTGAACAGATTGAGCAAAGAAAACCGCGATAAGATCTTGGAGGCGTATTTCGGAGAAACCGGAGCGAAATACTCGCTCACCCGTACCCACATGAACTCCTGTGATTTTTCTTTGAGTAACTATTCCTATGCGCCGGTGGAAGGGGATATGGAACTAACAAACTTTTCCATAGACGAAGATCGCGATGACATCATCCCGATGATCAAGGAGGCCATGGCTATATCCAAAGACGGATTCAAGATCCTCTCCTCTCCCTGGACGGCCCCGCCCTGGATGAAAGATAACAAGGATTGGCGCGGCGGTAAATTATTGCCTGAATATTATGATACCTGGGCCTTGTTCTTTTCCAAATACATAGATGCCTATAAAGCGGAGGGGATTGACATTTGGGGGGTTACCGTAGAAAACGAGCCGCTGGGCAACAACCATAATTGGGAGAGCATGCATTATACCCCGGAGGAGATGACCGCATTTGTGCAAAATTTTCTGGGGCCTAAACTCGAGTCGGATGGACACCAGGTGAAAATTCTGGGCTATGATCAGAACCGGGGGGAAGAATTAATAGAATGGGCAAAAGTGATGTACAGGGATGAAGCCTCGGCCAAATACTTTGATGGGATAGCGGTGCATTGGTATGCAAGTACCTATGACTGGTTTCCCGAATCGCTCCAGTTTGCGCACGAAGCCGCGCCCGATAAACACCTGATTCAATCGGAAGCCTGTGGAGATTCTGAAGTGCCCAAATGGCAAGATGATCAGTGGTACTGGTCCAAAGAAGCCACGGATTGGGGGTGGGACTGGGCGCCGGAAGATCAAAAAGCGCTGCACCCCAAATATGCCCCCGTAAACCGGTATGCAAGAGATATCATTGGTTGCCTCAACAACTGGGTAGATGGCTGGATCGATTGGAATATGGTCTTGGATACCCAGGGCGGCCCCAATTGGTTTAAAAACTGGTGTTTGGCGCCCGTCATTGTAGACCCGGATAAAGATGAGGTGTACATTACCCCGATCTATTATGCAATGGCTCATTTTAGCAAATACATCAGACCCGGAGCAGTAAGAATAGGATTTGAGAACGCGGACGATTCCCTTATGGTCACAGCCGCTCAGAATCCGGACGGATCCATTGCGGCGGTCATTTTTAATCAAGGGGAAAGTGCGAAGCATTTCACCCTTTCGCTGGGGGAAAGATCCACGGAGATAACAATCAATGCACAAGCGATACAGACCATTGTAATACGGAATTAAAAATGAGTTGACGGCCGCCGGCCGTCAACTCATTTTTAATTTATAATTCATGCATCCTGATCAATAAAACCTACTAAATGAGGCATTATGAGTAAATACAAAACCGCTGAGAAAGACAGAGTCCCCTTTCTTGAAAAGGCCGCCTTTGGCGCCGGACACCTGGTCAATAACTTATTGCCAGGTTCGCTGGGAATTTTTATGTTCTTTTTGCTTACGGCCTTTGGTATGGACCCCTTTTTAGCGGGTTTATTAGGTGGCTTGCCGAGAATATTTGATGCCATCACGGACCCCATTATGGGGTTTATTTCAGACAACACCAAATCGAGATTTGGACGTAGACGGCCCTATATTTTTGTGGGCGCTATCCTTAGTGGCATATTATTTGCGGTCTTATGGCAGCTCAGCCCGGAGAATTCGGTGAACTACAATTTCTGGTATTTCCTCATTTTTTCGTTGGTATATTTAATTGGTAACACCATCTTCTCCACCCCGTTGATCGCTTTGGGCTATGAAATGACCTCCGATTATAATGAACGTACACGTTTGATGGCATTTTCGCAAACGGTGGGACAATTCGCCTGGATGATCGTTCCCTGGTTTTGGGTAATTATTGCGAATCCAAACATTTATGCAACACAAGCCATTGGAGTTCGGAATCTTTCCATAATTGTGGGTGCGATCTGTATGGCGTTTGGGATATTGCCAGCTATTTTCTGTAAAGGTTTAGATGCATCCCATATGGAAAATAGAAAAGAAATCACCTTTTCTACGATGTTCTCCAATTTGATAGACCTTTTCAAAGGGATTGTACAGGTTTTCAAGAACAAGCCTTTCGTGCGACTCTGCGGCGCTACTTTCCTGGTTTTCAACGGATTTCAAATGGTGGCCTCGTTTAGTTATTTTATTATTGTATTTTATATGTTTAGAGGGGACTACGGGTTAGCCGGATACTGGCCGGCCTGGTTTTCTACGGTAAGTGCATTTGTAACCGCCTTTATGGTGATTCCCGTTATTTCCGCGCTTTCGAACAGATATGGAAAACGAAGAGCATTTGTTATTTCAACGGCTCTTTCCATTATAGGCTATGCGCTTAAATGGTGGGGATTTAACCCGGCTAATCCCTGGTTGATCTTTATGCCGCTTCCATTAATGGCCTTTGGTATTGGTGGCTTGTTTACCCTGATGATGAGTATGACGGCCGATGTATGCGACCTGGATGAATTGGAAAACGGTATGCCCCGAAAAGAAGGCACATTTGGCGCGATCTATTGGTGGATGGTGAAATTAGGACAGGCATTAGCCTTGGTTTTAGGTGGGTTGGTATTGAAATTGGTAGGTTTTGACCAAAATGCGGTGGAACAAACCGCTGATACCATCATCAGATTGCGCATCGCAGATATCACGATTCCGGCCATCACCGCAGGATTGGCCATTTGGGTGATGTGGAAATATGACCTGACAGAAGAGAAGGCCCGGGAAATAAAAACGGAATTGGTAAGCCGAAGAGGGGAGTTATAGCTATGGGTTCCATTTCGCTCACTTTCGCACGCTTTTGTCCCCCGCTGGCGGGGGGTGGGGGTGGAACTACTTCATTTTTAAGCTTTTCTCCATTCCTTTGCATAATGGTGGAGTTCAACAGTAACAAAAAAAAAACAGTCAAAGGGGAACGGACCAAAGGGAGAAAAAAACGTGCCGAAAGGAAATTCCACCCCCTACCCCCGCCAGCGGGGGACAAGAACGTGCAAATACCGTGGACAGGAACTTTTTTCCTCTCCCCCCTACAAAATTAGCCGGAGAAAGGGCTCGAAAGTGAGTGGTCTTTTTGGCAAATTGACTATCCTATCAGTAACATTAAAACTATTCAACTATGTCCTCCTATAGACCAGAAAAACAGTTTGCCCTCCGGGGTATAGACTATGCAGGTAAAACAACCGAGCAAATTCATGACCAGTTCCGCCAGGTGCTGGAAAACGGCATGCACGGTTTGTGCTACAGCGCCTACGAAGATGGGCAAGAGCCGGGCAGTATTTTGACGGAGGCTCAGATCAGACGCCGGATGGAAATTATTAGGCCCTACACCAAATGGGTGCGTTCATTTTCTTGCATCGAAGGAAATGAGTTAATTCCCAAAGTGGCGCGTGACTTAGGCCTGAAAACCCTGGTGGGCGCCTGGCTGGGATCCGATAAAGACCTGAATGAGCAGGAAATAGCCGGATTGATCGAGTTGGCTAAAAACGGGCTTGTGGATGTCGCTGCAGTAGGGAATGAAGTGATGTACCGGAACGACCTGACCGAGGATGAACTTCTCGAATACATCGTCCGGGTAAAAAAAGCCCTGCCCGGAGTGCAGGTCGGGTATGTGGATGCGTATTATGAATTCAGCCATCGCCCCCGGATCACCGAGGCCTGCGATGTGATTTTGGCCAACTGCTACCCCTTTTGGGAAGGCTGCCACATGGACTACTCCTTGCTGTATATGAAACAGATGTTTCAGCAAGCTGTACAGGCTGGCAATGGCAAGAAAGTGATTATTACGGAAACCGGTTGGCCCAGCCAGGGAAGCAGTACGAAAGACGCACACCCCTCTATGGAAAATGCCATGAAATATTTCATCAATACCCAAAAATGGTCGGAGGAAGACGATATTGACGTCTTTTATTTCGCCTCGTTTGATGAAGGCTGGAAAGTGGGCGGCGAAGGGGACGTAGGCGCTTATTGGGGGTTGTGGGACAAGAATGGGAAGCTCAAATACTGAGATCCAATTGAGATTATTTTTGCAAAAAACAAATCACCATGAAATACAATTTACTAGGAAACACGGGATTAAAAGTGTCAGAACTCTGCCTGGGCACCATGACCTTCGGCGGGCGAGGCATGTGGACCGCCATCGGTACGCTCCCGCAGGAACAGGTCAATGCACTGGTCAAACAATCGGTTGACAACGGGATCAATTTTATCGATACAGCCAATATTTATAGCGAGGGACTCAGTGAAAAGATGACCGGACAGGCCATCCGCGACCTGGGCCTTAACCGCGACGAGTTGGTCATTGCCACCAAAGTGCGTGGAAAAATGGGGGAGGGGCCAAATGGTTCCGGGTTGAGCCGTAAACACATTCTCCAGCAGGCCGACGAGAGCTTGGCGCGACTGAATACGGATTATATCGACCTCTACCAGATCCACGGGTTCGATCCGGCTACGCCTATGCAGGAAACCCTGGAGGCATTGGACAGCCTGGTGAAAAGCGGCAAAGTGCGCTACATCGGGTGCAGCAACCTGGCTGCCTGGCATATCGTCAAAGCGCTGGGGATCTCGGCGCAGGAGCACCTCAGCAAATTCGTATCGCTACAAGCTTATTATACCATTGCGGGCCGCGACCTGGAACGCGAATTGGTGCCCATGCTGCTGGACCAGAACATAGGACTGATGGTCTGGAGTCCCCTGGCCGGGGGCTTGTTGAGCGGGAAGTATAGCCGGAAAGCGGAAACGAACGAAGGACGCCGCGTGAATTTCGATTTCCCCCCGGTGAATAAAGAGAAAGCCTACGATATCGTCGACGTGATGCGAAGCATGGCCGACGACAAAAAAGCTACGGTCGCACAAATTGCGCTAGCCTGGTTGTTGCACCAACCGGTGGTGACCACGGTGATTATCGGCGCCAACAAACCCCACCAACTGGCCGACAACCTGGATTCCGTAAAAGTACAACTGACGGCCGGGGAAATGGACCAGCTGGACCAGGTAAGCAAACTCACCCCCGAATACCCCGGGTGGATGATTGAACGGCAAGGAGCGGACCGGAAATGAGAAAGAAATACCGTGCAACATGCTGCCTCCTGATTAGTAGCTTTCTGATTTGGAGCCTATCCTTGTCTGCCCAGGTACCACGTACCCAAAACTGGCATTTTGGCATCGGGCTCTCCCTGCGTTTCGACCAGGGTATGCCGGTTTTCGGGAGCGGATCGCAGCAGTTTACCCGGGAGGGGTGTGCCAGTATTTCCGACCCAGCAGGCAATTTGCTTTTCTATACCAACGGGGGTGGGAGAGACCCCTCCATCCCGGGGGAGTCGGCGGGCATTATCTGGAACCGCGATCACCAGGAAATGTACAACATGTCTTACACGGAAGGAGGCGGGTACAGTTCGGCACAATCAGCTGTCATCATTCCGGTACCGGGTAGCGCTACGCATTACTACCTCTTCACCATGGAGGAGAGCGAATTTGACCTGGGTGGAAGCGTGCCTTCTCAGCCACAGGGCCGGGGACTGTCTTTTTTTGAAATAGATATGGATCTGAATGGCGGGCTGGGTGGCGTGGTGGATTATCAGGAAACGGTCTATGGGTCAACCTATGAAGGCTTGTGCGCCGTGCAGCATACCAACGGGACGGATTACTGGATCATAATGACCAAAGCAGGTGGATTGGGTTTGATCATTTTTCCTGTAACCGCAAGCGGGGTGGGCCCGTTTTTGGAGGTGCCTACCGACCTGTTGTTTTTCACGCCTATAAAATCCGCTCCAAATGGGAAATGGCTCACCGCCATGGGCGAACAAGGGCTGTATTTATTTCCGTTCGATCATGCTACCGCTGCAGTGGGCGACCCTGTTATTTTACCCGAATTGTCGCCCAGGGTCGAATTTTCACCGAATGGCCGGTATCTGTTTGCCATCGACACGGAAATCACCCGGTTCGACCTGACTGCCGCGGATATTGAGCAGTCCAAAACCGTGATTGGTTCCTTTCCTGAAATTCCGGATACGAACCCGTTTGTACTCACCGGTAATCCCCAATTGGGACCGGATGGAAAGATCTATATCCCTACGATCTATTTTACCACCACCGGTACGGAAATCGAATTCCTTTCGGTTATTACTTGTCCCAACCAGGGAGGCGCACTTTTGCCCAACGAGCTAGAGTGCGCCTTGGTTGGCAATGGCAATATATTCTTGTCCCTGCCCAATTTTCCCGCCCAATGGCTGTACCTAGGCGATCTGGATCCGATGGCCATTCCCGCGGATACGGTGGTAACGCCCGGGAGCCCCGTGCAATTACTCGCTTCGAACGGGGTCGAGTACGACTGGTCACCACCAGCCCAACTCTCCTGTGCCGACTGTGCGGATCCCATCGCGGTGGTTGACGAATCCACCACTTTTTATGTATCGATAATGGATATTAGTGGTTGTCAGGCCTCCGATAGCGTCCATATCCTGGTGGAGCCTGCGCTTTGCGACCTGGAGGTACCCAATGCCTTCACGCCCGATGGAGATCAACTCAACGATTTGTTCCGCCCCGTAGGCATCCAGACCCCTTACCACTTGCGGGTATGGAATCGTTGGGGAAACCTGGTCTTCGACAATGCCGGTTCCGGCACACCATGGGATGGCACCCAGGATGGGACCCGCGCCCCCTCAGATGTATATGCATGGACACTGGAAGCTGATGTATGTGGAGAGGTGAAACAGTTGAAAGGGGAGGTGTCTTTGCTGAGGTAGAGGGAGTACTCATCATTGACTTGTACGTATAATTTTCTTTTATTTGTACGTAAAAGCAATCGTGTCTGCCAAACTCACCTTAAGTCTCGATAAAAAGGTAATAGAACAAGCCAAGATCTACGCCAAAGAAAAGCACGTGAGCCTTTCTTTCCTGGTGGAAAATTACCTGCAAAAGATCGTGTCGGAATACCAGCCAAAAGCGGAGGAAGAAAACTCTATTGTGGAGGAACTGGGTGGGATCGTAAAACTATCCACTACCTTTGACTATAGAGCAGATTATGCCAACTACCTCACCAAAAAACATGAATAACAGTGGAGAAGGTATTTGTGGATACGAATATATTCCTTGACTGGCTGGGTGGAAGAGAACCATTCTATGCATACGCGAAAGAACTATTCAAAAAGGCCGAAAGGAAAGAAATCACCGTGCTTTTAAGTACGATGACCTATATCACGGTAGCGTATATTTTGAGGAAGGAGATCGGGAGTGAAAAAGTGCGAAAGGCCCTTGCCGGGATCAGAACCATTACCCATGTTTGTGAAAGTGGCGCACGGGAAATAGACTTGGCTTTACTGTCCGATATAAAGGATTTTGAAGATGCTTTTCACTACTACACCGCAACACACAACCAAGCATCCGTGTTGATCACGCGGAATGTAAAGGACTTTAAACACGCAGGCCTTCCCGTAATGACCGCAGAGGAGTACCTGAAATCCACACAAACTTAGAATATCAAGGCTTTCCTATGCAAAAACTATTTGCTATTTTACCTCTCCTGGCGCTATGGGGGCCATTTTTCGCACAAATCACCGTCGACACCATGGAAATAGATACCCTGCCATACCGCGAGATACCCGCCTATCCGGATACCTTCTCCGCGGAGAACGTCGCGGCCCGAATGATCGATGGACTTGGATTCCGGTTTTATTGGGTCACGGAAAGCCTTCGTCCGGAGGACCTGGCCTACAAGCCCAGTCCCGACGCCCGCACCTGCGAAGAAACGATCGACCATATCCTGGGACTTTCCCAAACAATCCTGAATGCCGTGGAAAAAAAGCCGAATGTGCGCCGGGAGGAGGAAGATCCATCCCTGAGCTTTGACGAAAAACGAAAGCAGGTGCTCCACAATCTGAAAACCGCGAGCGACTTGCTGAAAAACACCGATGAAACCCTGGCCGATTTTCCAATCATATTTGAACGGGAAGACAGCCGGTCCGAGTTTCCTTTCTGGAACATGCTGAACGGTCCCCTGGCCGATGCCATCTGGCATACAGGGCAGGTAGTGTCCTTCCGGAGGGCATCGGGCAATCCGTACAACAGCAAAGCGAGCTTGTTTACGGGGAAAGTACGGGATTAAATTAGAGCAGCCATTTGCCTATATTTTACATACATAAAAACCAAACCAAAGATGAACTACAAAGAGAAAATCGGTACCAAGGATCAACCCCTGAAATTGCAAACCCCGCCGCTATCATCCGAATACACCATGCATGTGGATGAAAAAGATGGCCGGGAAATACTGGTCTGCACCGTGGGGAAAACGATCCTTCATTATGATATCCGTTGCCTGACCGATCTCCATGAGATGCTCAAAGCACACGGGGACTGGATGGATATGGGTAGTGCAGACGAACAAAAACCGGCGAAGGAAGGAACTGTAGAAGCCTGGGGCCGCTCGGCAAGCAACCCGGTAGGAGGGTGGTATGGGTTGAAAAAAGGTTTCCGGGGAAGATTTGGCATGTACATTCCCCCGTTGATGGAGGCGTTGGGCCTTGCGGAGATTACCCATGAGAATAAAGGGAATAAAATGCGGGCAAAATAGATCTATTACCCTCAACTGAGATCGGGTATAAGAAAACGCCCAAATTCCTGTCTCTGATGGAATATTTTATTTCGGCCAATGAGGCTGCGTTGGAAAAGCTGATCGGGTATTTGGAGGCCATCCACTGAGCCAATCCGGTCATTCGTTGAATAGATTTCTTCCTTCCCGGACAAAGGCTTAATGTTGCCGGTGAAACAAATCAAAAACGATGAGGAAGATATCAATGACACTAGGCTTGCTGGCATGCATCTGCACCACTGCCTTTTCCCAACCTTTCAAGATTGTCGACACCAACCAATCCGATTGCTACCACAATGAGGGGCCTATCCCTGCTCCGGCGCCCGGAAATGCCTTTTACGGACAGGACGCCCAGCACAACGGCTACCAGCCCGCCTACCAGGACAATGGCGACGGGACGATCACCGACCTGGTCACAGGGCTGATGTGGCAGCAGAATCTGTATCCCGGAAAATATACCTACCCTCAAGCAGTAGCCGGCGCCGACACCTGTACCGTTGGGGGCTACGACGATTGGCGACTGCCTACGATCAAAGAGCTCTACTCCCTGATCCTCTTTTCGGGTAAAACAGGCATGAATACGCAAACCTCCATTCCCTTTCTCGATACCAATTACTTCGACTTCCGCTATGGATTTGAAGATATCGGCGAGCGCTTTATTGACGCTCAATACGCCTCCAGCACGGCATACGTGGGTACGACCATGATGGGCTTTTTCACCATTTTCGGCGTCAACTTTGCCGATGGCCGGATCAAGGGCTATGGCACGAATACCCCCATGGGGGAGAAGACCTTCGAAGTGCGCTACGTGCGGGGTGTTTCCAACTACGGCATCAACGACTTTGTCGACAATATGGACGGCACGGTCACAGATGCCGCGACGGGACTGATGTGGATCAAGAACGACAATGGGGAAGGCCTCAACTGGGAGGGAGCCCTGGCCTGGGTGCAGGAGAAGAACGCCGAAAACTACCTGGGCTACGACGACTGGCGATTGCCCAATGCCAAGGAACTGCAGAGCATCGTCGATTATTCCCGCTCGCTTCAGACGACCAACAGCGCAGCCCTCGATCCGGTCTTCGAGTCCTCGACCATCACCGACGAGGGCGAAATGACCAACTATCCCTTTGGCTGGACCAGCACCACCCACGGCGATGGTCCGCCCGACATGGCCTACACCAAGGCCGTCTATGTCTGCTTTGGCGAAGCCCTCGGTTTCATGGAAATGCCACCGATGTCGGGCAATTACAACCTGCTGGACGTGCACGGCGCCGGCGCGCAGCGCAGTGACCCCAAGACCGGCGATCCAGCCGATTTTCCGCTCGGCAATGGTCCGCAAGGCGATGTGATCCGGATCTTCAACTATGTGCGCCTGGTACGGGATGTGAATGGTACCACGGGGATGATCGAGTTAGAGGGCAAAGAGAATAGGGTAGAGGTCTATCCCAATCCGGCCAGAGATTTGTTGCACATCGTATTGGATTCCAATTTTTGGGAAAATGGAGATTTTGCGCTGTATGACAGTGCAGGCAAGTCAGTTATTGCAGGAAAGGTATCGGGCAATAACCTGAATTTAGATATCCGGTCCTTACCGGCAGGGGTATATTTTCTTCAAATGGAGAAGGAAGGGGTTAGGGTGACGAGGAAGGTTATTATTGATTGAAATAAAATCAGCGGTTCGCTTTTTTGTCTGAACTGTGATTTATTTGATTTCTATGATTACGTTGATTTTTTAAATCATATAGGACTTACGCACTTGCGAAGAAAACAAAATCAACCCGCAATTCATCACAAAAATCATCTAAATCACAGTTCAGACTTTTGCGAGGCTAAATCAATTAGTCCCCAACGCGCGCTATCAGGAGACAAAAGAGAAAGAAGGCTTACCTTTATAGTCTTTACTACTTTAAACTTCTCATACATGAAAAAGAACCTCCTTACCCTGGCATTGATCCTGGTCGCCGTTTCCCTGTTCGCTCAATGGACGGACGAAACGGATGTGAATACCCTGGTTGCAGCTACTGAAGCGGAAGATATGCAGGCTGTCGGTACCTCCGATGGCAAGACGTATGTGGCCTACTGGCACAATCTGCCAGCCCCGGAATACTACGAAATGCGCTTGCAGTTGCTCGATGAAAACGGGTACCCGTTGTTCGGACCGGAGGGAATGCTGGTCAACAACGTCGTGCCGATGAGCAGTTTTACGGTGCTCTGGTCGATCACTGTCGATGCGCAGGATAATGTCTATCTCGGATTTAACGGAAGCGGCGCGGGCAATCTGGCTTATGTGCACAAAATTGCCCCCGATGGCACCCAATTGTGGGGCTCCACAGGCGTCAATGTCGGCGCCGGATACGATGTGAAGGTGTTGCCGTTGAGCAATGGAGAGGCTATTGTTTCCTGGCTGCCAGGCAATGAGGGCGTCTTTCAAAAATTCGATGCCGACGGCAACGCGGTTTGGGCCGACCCGGTGACGATCCAGCCCCTGGTGGCTGGCCATAAAACAAGTGCCGGAGAATTTGCAGAAATGAGCAACGGGGATTTTGTCATGATCTTCCACGACCGGGGTGGATTTGGCCTGAGCTCCATTCCCGGTGCGCAACGATACGACTCCGATGGCAATGCCGTTTGGACACTGCCCGTAGCCCTCACCGATGGGGTGTATACCGTTTTTAATCGCCGCTATCCGCTCAGACAAGATGGCGACAACCTCTATTTCGGATACTCGGGCGCTGTTGGCCTGAAGTTTTATTCCTACCTGCAACGCCTCAATCCGGATGGTACCCTTCCCTGGGGGATTAACGGAAGCGATTTTTCGACCCAGTCGGCCGATTATGAGCGGGAAACGGAGATTGCCTACAGCCCGGGCTCGGATTACGTCTGGGCTATTTGTGAATACACCGACCCTTCTCAGGGTATGGCAGGGGAATACGTGCAAAAGTTTGATAAGGTAACCGGCGCCCGGCAGCTATCGGACCTGGGAAAAGTCGTATTTCCCATCGATGCCGCCTATGTTTCGCACCGTGGCGACTTGCAACTGATCGACGACCAGCCATTATTCATTGTGTCCGACGGCACGAGTAACGGGGTATTTCCCCTCGACCTCCTTGCTGTGTATCTGGACGCGAACGGCGATTTTGCCTGGCCGGAAGAGACTCGTCCGGTAGCGACCAACGACACCGGAGTGAAAGGGCGTATCCAACTCAACCGTCCCGCCAGTGGCAACAGCGTATGTGTGTGGACCGAAAACCGAACAAGCGTAGGAGAGAGCCGCCCCTATGCCCAACAAATTGCCGTGGCGTGCCTGGCGCCTACCGCCGGATTTTCCTTTTCCTTGAATGAACTTGAAGCCGCCTTTACCAGCACCGCCATCGATGCAGATTCGATCGTCTGGGATCTGGGAGACGGGAATTTCGCTATCGGCGAGGACATCACCCACATCTATGCGTTTTCGGGCACGTACACCGTTTGTCAGTATGTCTACAACGCATGCGGCGCGGATACCCTTTGCCAGGAAATTACGGTAGTCAGTACCGGGGTAGCGGATCTGGCCCAGCTTTACGGCATGGAGATCTTCCCCAACCCCAACCACGGGGTATTTTCAATCCGGATGGATTTGCCGGAGCCGGCGCGGGTATCGTACCGAATTTTCACGGTACTGGGAAAATTAGTAGGGGAGGAGACGGTGGAACTGACGAGTGGGAAGCAGGTAATTTCGATGCAAGGCGCCTTGCCTGTTGGGAGTTATTTGGTTAACATACAGGTAGGTGGACAAAATGGGGTGCTGTTATTTGAGGTGGTACGGTAAGCCGGTTGAACTGTTTATACAGGTTGGCCGTTCCATTGGGGTATTTCAATCCAAATTAGAAAAAATGACCCCAATCTTGCTCGTATCCTTCGTAGTTCTGGCTGTCCCGGCTACCTGGTATTACGTCTCCATCCGCAACCATTTCGGAGGACGACTCACGTCGGCTCAAAAAGAAGCCTACCGCCAATCCAGGCACTGGGTGGGTGATCAATTTGAGAATAGCACGCCCACGACCATGGATGTGAATCTGCGAACGGCCCCCGGGCTGTTGCGCGCCAATATCCGCGGACGAAAGACCCGTTCTCCGGAGCAGCCGCTTCCCATTTTGCCGCTCGAAAAAGAGCGGTTTGAGCAAGAAGATAACCAACCGCTTTTCGCCTGGTTCGGTCATTCAGCCCTGTTACTCCGACTAAATGGCAAAAACCTCTTGATCGACCCCATGCTGGGACCTGATGCCTCGCCGATCGCGCCTTTCGCCACCAAGCGCTTCAGCGAAAATACACTGGACCTGATCGACCAATTGCCTCCGATCGATGCCGTGCTCATGACCCACGACCATTACGACCACCTGGATTATGAGAGCATTAAAAAGTTGCGTCCGAGGGTGAATACCTGGCTAGTGGCGCTGGGCGTGGCCCGGCACCTGGAGGCCTGGGGCGTTCCAAAAGAACAGATCACCGAATTCGACTGGGGGCAGCAAACCGAATTTCACGGCATTAACCTGACCTTCACCCCTTCCCGCCACTTTTCCGGAAGGGGACTTTCTGACCGTTCCAAATCGCTTTGGGGAGGCTGGGTATTTCAAACTCCCGCGCACTGCATTTATTGGAGCGGCGACGGGGGGTACGGCCCCCATTTTAAAGAAATTGGCGAAAAATTTGGTCCCTTCGACTGGGCCTTTATGGAGTGCGGGCAGTACAATGAATTGTGGCATCAGATCCACCTCCACCCCGAGGAGGCGGTGCAGGCCGGAATCGATGTCGGTGCGAAGGTGATCATCCCTGTACATTGGGGGGCTTTTTCCCTGGCGATACATTCCTGGCGGGAGCCGGTAGAGCGGTTTGTGGCGGAGGCGGAGCGGCGGGAGATGCCGTTTTGCACGCCGAGGTTAGGGGAGACGGTGGCGATGGGAGAGGCGTCGACTGAAAGTTGGTGGGGGGCTGGTGAGGAAGATATTAAACCGCAAAGGCGCTAAGGCCGCGAAGACATAGAGCATTTGCAACACATAATTTTGAAAAAGAAAGGCATCTTCGCGTCTTTGCGGTTTAATTTTTATAAATTCTGAAATGAGTTCATTCGACATCGCCCAAATCCCCTCTCAAAAAAGCCGCATCGCCGTCGTCACCGGCGCGAATGCAGGACTGGGGTATGAGACTGCGCTTGCCCTCGCCCAAAAGGACCTGACCGTGCTCATGGCCTGCCGCGATCTGGAGAAGGGCGCCCGGGCCCGGGATCAGATCTTACAGCAAGTGCCCGGCGCCGAACTGGAGGTTATGCACCTGGACCTGAGCTCTATGAGTTCCGTTCGGGCATTTTCAGGCAGCTTCCTGAAAAAATACGATCGCCTCGACCTGCTGATCAACAACGCGGGGGTGATGTTGGCGCCGTTTACGCTTACGGAAGATGGGTTTGAGCTTCATTTGGCTACCAATTACCTCGGCCATTTTCTGCTCACCGGACTATTGTTGGAGGTGTTATTGACCACACCTGGATCGAGGGTCGTTTCGCTCAGTTCCATGGCACATAAATTCGGGAAGATCAAATTTGGAGATCTTCATAGCCAGAGAGGATATGCTCCTTTTGGTGCGTATTGCCAGAGCAAGCTGGCATGTCTGTTGTTCTCGTATGAATTACAGCGCAGATTGGAGCTCGCTGGGGCGACGACCCTTTCCACCGCCGCGCATCCCGGCTTGTCCATGACCGACGTCGTTCGCCATTATCCAAAATGGATGATGAAATTTGCGCCATTGGTCGTACCCATTTTCACCCATTCCCCCAAAGAGGCTGCAGAACCGACGCTTCTCGCCGCTCTGGGCGGAGAGGTACGCGGCGGCGAATATTTCGGTCCGGCCGGTTGGATGGAGATGAAAGGACGAGGCACCAAAGTGGATTCTACTTCTTTGTCGAAAGATCCAGAGGTAGCCCGAAGACTTTGGGCGGTATCGGAGGAGTTGACGGGGGTAAGGTATTGGTAGGCAAAGAAATACCAGACTATTTTGGAGATTTTTTTACTTTTAAGGAATGAAGCGTTTCTGATTTGAGACCCTCACGAGCAGAGCTGAAAAGAAATTAACCGCAAAGGCGCTAAGGACGCAAAGACGGAGAGCATTTGCATTACCTGCATTGCCAAGGCAGGATGTCTTTGCGTCCTTCGCGTCTTTGCGGTTAAAAAATCATAAAATAACCTCAAATTCAAAAATTATGCACCCCATTCTCAGGAACATCCTGGCCGTAATTGCCGGCATCTTCGTCGGCGGCATGGTCAACATGGGCATTATCATGCTCAGCAGCTCGATCATTCCCTTACCCGAAGGCGTGAATCCGGCGGATCCGGAGAGCCTCAAAGCCGGCATTCATCTCTTTGAGCCCAAGCATTTCATTTTCCCGTTCCTGGCGCATGCCCTCGGCACGCTGGTCGGCGCATACCTGACGGCATTGATCGCTGCCAACCGGAAGATGATCCTGGCCCTGGTCATCGGGGTAGTCTTCCTGATCGGCGGGATCATCAATGTGGTCAATCTGCCGGCGCCGCTTTGGTTTGATGTGTTGGATCTGGTAGCGGCGTATATCCCGATGGGATGGTTGGGGTGGAAACTGGCAGGAGGGAAATAACTATGAACCTCGAAGAAAAAGTCCGCAACCTGATCGCAGACAATCAATTCGATGTGGCATTCAAACAGCTTTTTCATTTTTTCTCCGAATTGAAAAAAGAAAATGAAAGCAGGTACGCCGCCGTTCAGTCCTACCACGACGAGTTGACCATTCTGTCTTCCCATTTTTTTCATTCCGAAAAAAAAGACCGGCTGGGTATCGGCCAGGCAGAGGCCGGGCAGATCGATCGCAACCGGGTGGCGGCGGGGTTGCTGGCCGTGCTCGACGCCTGCAAGAGCGAATTTGAGCTGGTGTATTCCCCTGCGCTGGTTGTCGGGGGGCGCCATTTCCATCGTGGAATGGAAGAAGAAAAAATGGGTTCCTTTCTTTTTTCGCGACATCGAACCGTATGGCTGGAATATTTCCCTCGGCGGATCGGAACGCCATTTCCAGGAAGATATCGACGAGTACCAAAAGCCCTGGCACATGATCGTGCGCGAATTCATCGAAGAGACGCTGATCCTGGATCACGAACCGGAGATGGGGGCCAGCCCGAGGGTGAAACGTTTCTATTTTGGGGATCTGTACACCGAAAACCAGACTCTGAATTTGAACCTTTTTTCGCATGAACATATTCATCTTCGCAATAAATTTGATTTTCTGAATTTACTGGTTGATGAGAAAAAAATGGATCTGAATTTAGATATAAATATTCAGACCCTGCCAACGAAATCAGTCCTGAAAATCGTTTCCGAAAGGGGGGAGACCAGTCTTGCTACCGGCATTTTGGTTTCGATCAACCTGTTGGAATTCGGTCTGGAGGTCGTAAAGGTGCTGACCTTCCGCATGGAAGACGACGACTACCTTCTGGACGGAGAGATCCTCGACCGGCCGGACGGAACGAAGGAGCTGGTGCGCATGCCCTGTGCGCTGATCGACCTGGATTTTTTTAGAAAATTTCTGGCGGGAAAAAAGCTGACCTATACGGATGCCAACGCCCCGTCCGTCCTGTTGGAGGTCGGAAGCGTCCCTTCGGAATACATCCACGTTTTTGACTGGGATGTAAAAAGACGGTGGGAAATTTTCCACGATGAAAATACCCCGGTTTTGGAGCGTGAGCGGTACCAAAAATGGGCTGAAAATTTTGGAGCAAATTTCCGGGTCGATCCGGAGGGTAATTTGGGCACTTCCCATTTTCCGGCCCTTTTTACCCCGACCAGCGCCAAGATACTTCAGTATTACCTGGATGGCGAATGGAGCTGAAAATCGACAATACTTTCTCCCTTTACTCCGGCGAATATGCCCAGTATCGGTTATCGTATTCTATAGCGGGTGAGAAAGAAAAGGAATAACGGAGTTTTTTAGGGGGAGTGAGGGCAACGAACCCCTGGGGATTCGTTGCATACTTGTTAAAAGTCACGCTTTGGGCTAAAAAGCCCGTAAACCCTGTATATCCCGCAGAATTGAACACATTGGGCGATCATCTTCGTAAGACACGCTTGGACCGAGGGTTATCACAACCGGATTTAGCCAGGATTCTCCGAGTTACAACAGATACGATAACGGGGTGGGAGCTAAATCGACACAAACCTGGTGTCAATTCTATCAGGGCGATAATGGAGTTTTTGGGCAATACTCCATTCTAAATTCAATTCGATGGGACTTCTCAATCAAAAGCCCCCTACATCTCCCCCAGCTTCACATAATACTCCTCCCCGGTATCCAGATCATACATAGAGATATTGTACCGGGTAGACATGGAGTCGGTAATACCGTTCTCGAATAAGTAGTCTCGACGAGTGAGCAGCAAGCGGTTGCTGCCGTCGCGGGCCGCGGAGATAGAAGAATATTGGATGTTTGGGCAGACTTCTTTTACGAGTTCGATCTGGTTAGTGACTGTATTGGCACGATAAATGCCACTGTCATTGATCCAGACAATCTCTTCTTCATTAAGCCAGTCTAGGCCTCTGAAATTAAAAAAGTCTTCTGTGTAAGGGTAACTCCATGTAATTTCCCCGTCTTGGTATACTACAATTTCGACAAAATCAGGTGGCGCAATTCGTCGGGCAGCAATTTTTGATTCAAAAGAGGAGGAATAAGTGAGCAAATAATCCAGGGTATCTAGTATCTCACCATTATCGTTTAGTTTGAAATATGTATCATCCCAACCCACAAGAATGGAATTGCCTTGTTCAGTCCAGGTGGGGTAAAGAATTGTATTATTGTTTAATAATAACACCAGACTATCCCCATTTGGTTTTATTTTATAAAGTCCACGTTCCCATGGCATCGCATTATCACCTATCCATCGAGTCAACAAGATCCATCCCTTTTCAGACCATTTAGGAATGCGAGAAAGTGATCGCGAAAAACTGATGGAATCTTGAATTGTCCAGAGCTCTCCAGTGCAAAGGTTGGCTCCTTTTACACTTAAAGAATCATACAGCAACTCATGGTAAAACAAGAACTTCTCATACGAAGATGGGTCGAAAGCGGCAAACCGGTAAAAGTTATTTTGTCCAATATAAGCAGGAAGAAATCCCCAAGGATCAATAGGCAAAGGCTCAAAACAAGTGTCTGTAATCGGGATCAATTCCAATTGGGAATGGCAGGGAATGGGGATTTCGGGTGGTGGAGTAATAATGTGGTTTTTTTGGCAGCCGAATGCAAAGCCAACTGCAATTATTAAAAGGAATGGAAAGAAATCTTTCATGGTTAAAACTTTATGGCTTTTGCAAAAAGAAGTTGGGAAGGCGAAACGAAACGTACGAAATAAGCGCCAGGGGGCCAACCACTAGTCGAGACAGAGCATTGCGATGTGCTCTCATAAGGAAAAATTGCCTGCTGAAAAAGCAACTGCCCCCGGAGGTCAAATACCTGCAAAAAACCATCCGATTTGACTACTTCCGGAAGCTGTACGATTATTTCTTCTGAAAAAGGATTAGGCCAAATCAGTAATTTTTGGAGATCAGCCTTTGTCGTTTCTTGAACTGACACAATCTCGTTTTCCAGTAAAATCGTGTCCGGAAGGTTTGTAGTATCTTTTACCAGTATAGAAAAGTAAAAATCCTCTTCGCCCTCAATAGGAATAGTAACTGTAGGATCTAATGGGGTGGAACCGAAATAAGTGAATTCATATTTATAACCAACGATTTTTCCTGACAGCGAGCATGAGTCCCAAACGACATCCTGAAACCTGGAATCTTCCCAAGGTTTTATTTCCAACCGATCATTAACTACTTCTTCCAAGCCATATAAAGAAGAAATACTATTTAATTCCCAAAATGGAGTTTCTGCGGTATCCGAAAAATTTGAAAGGATACATTATATTCCTGGCACACATCAATGGAAAACCCAACAATATATTTCCATACTTTGGCAATGTGTTCTCCTGGTTCTGCTATTGTATCAGGAAGTCCCCACAATAATGTAACCGGACAATCCGGATAACACTCTAGATCCTCTATATTAGTGACAAGTTCTTTATTTGCTCCAATAACCCGTGCATGGATTACTTTGCTCTCATTCAATAAATCCAGAGTGCTCCCAGCATCAATAAGACCCCAACCTGAATAATCGTCATAGCTGGGCTCCTCTTTATACGGATCAAATTCATCTTTATCAACTGCTGCATACTCAATTAGTCGCTCCACATCTTCCACAGCTAAAGGATATGTAGCTTGATTCAAAACCCAGGCTGCCAGACCTGCTACTTGCGGAGCGGCACCAGATGTAGCGCCAAAATTTTGATAGCTGGTATCACTTAAATTTGAAGGTGTCTTTGGGATTTGAGTATTAGTGCCAGGGGCTAGAACATCCATTTCTAAGCCGTATTTAGATGGTAGCACTGGAGGATTCCCAAGGTTTTCACCTGCAGTGCAAATGTCACCATCAGTACCACTAGCGCCAACACTTATTCCCCATTCATCTTTGATAGTAGCAGGCTCTTCTTCGGATGAGTCCCCACCATTTCCTCTGGCATTTGCCGTGACAATGTTGGCTCTGTAAGCCAAGTGGTAAACCTCTCGGAGTAAGGTCATTACACTATCATTCAGATAGGGCACTTCAAACCCAATGCATTTATTCATTATGTCGACTTCACCCATATCAATTGCCCATACCACGGCAGCAGATAACGGATTCACGAGGATAACCGGACTATGGGAAATTCGGTAATTCTGCAGAAGCACTCCGGTAATCTTCCCTCCAAAATCACCACCGGCTACCCCGGAAATGCCCTTGCTATTGTTGCTTATCGCCCCGAGTAAACCGGCCACGCTAGTGGCGTGGCCCACATAGTCGAGGATCGGATCACTTGCGCTAATATCATCCCCACTTGAAGAAGTATAAAAATCCTTATTGAGGTATACCACTGTTTCATTCATTGTCTCAGACGGGCAAAGGGTATCGCAATTAAAATCTTCGTGCGTAAAATGGACCCCACTGTCAAAAACACCCGCTTTTACTACCCGGCTCGTGTCCCAGGTATAATTAGCCCAAACGCTATCCATACGAATATGGGCATCTGCATATTCGCCAACTGAAGTAGTATCCCACAAGTGAAATTGCTCTCCCAAGTAGGTATCATTGGGAATATTAGACGACAACTTTCCAAAAAAAGTAGGATGTGCGTACCGGATATAGGTATAAGGCAACTGCATCAAGCTATCTGATACAGCTATAGGGTTCATCACAGAAGCCGTGTCAATTTCTAAAACCAGGGCCGACCACAACTTTGGCATCGGGATCTCATCTCCAAGCCGGGAAGTAATGGTCGTTTTGTTGGAATTCAAAAAAGGAAAGATCTTGTACACATTCCAGTTAGCCGAGGTCCCCTGCACGCCCAAAATAGTATCGATCATCAGTGGCAGAGTTGTAGAGGTTATCGCGTCGGAGAGGTCGCCGAATTCCTGTTTCGAATCGTTAATAAATTGCAGGTCCATTATTCCCGGATTGAAACGCACAATCACGCGATTTGTCATAAACATAGGATCGCCGTTTTTGTCGTACACAGGCCATCCGGCCGGACTGTCTTCTTCGTAACGGATAGTCTTGTATCGCACGGTATTCTGTCCGTATAGTGCAATGGCTACGATCACTTCCAGACTGTCCGGCCGTTGTAATCCTGCTGCTTTGGCAACTCCAGGCAATTCATGTTCCCAATAGGGAACTCCCAAACTGTCAAGCCTGCACAAAAACACCTGCTCCGGGAAATCTATTCCAACTTGCCCCAATGCATACATTCCACTTCCTGCTGCTTGCGTCAGGTATCGTATCTCCGCTTCGGGTTTATCGTGGAAATTCCACACCCTTTGCCCCAACACGTCTCCATTGTCGGAATCAAAACGAACTATTAAAGGCGACAATCGCCCGCTAGACTCCAGTATATTGCCTCCAATCCAGATCCTGCCCCACTCATCCAATCCAATTGTCCTGGCTTCACAGCCTAGTGAATCTCCCCAAAAATCAGCTTCCCATATTAACTCAAGGTCTTCATCCAATTTCAGAACCCGGATAAAGGAAGATTGTCCGGAAGGTTGCATATTCCCGCATATATAAAAATTGCCTCCAAGGTCTTTAACCAGACCAACCGGTTGGTCCAGACTGAATTCCAATTCTTCCCGCCATGAAGCCAGCAAGGAGCCGGAAGATTTTCCGTATTTCACCGTCGCAATCTCCCAATTGCCAGGTTCGGAAGCGCTCGCTCCAGTGACGACTACATTATCAGAACCATCTGTTGATAGGGCAACCGGAAAGTCTTCCAATTCTGCATAATCGTACCTTTTGGTCCAAATGGTTTCGCCGGTATTGGTACTGATCTGAATGGTCAGGTAGTCGAGCGTATCGTTTGTCGCAGTGCTTGCTCCTGTGAGATAGAGAAGCGTATCTTCCACAAAGCCCATTGCGGTGGGATAGTCATCACCGGCATCGCCTAGAAGGGTAGACCAGACTACCACTCCCGAAGAGTCGTACTTGACAAGGGCCATGTCGAAGTCGGTGGTTAAGCTTTCCCGGCTGGCGCCAGCAGAGAAAATATTTCCAGACGAATCAATGGCTACACAAATCCCATAAGTTTGTCCTGCAAAACTGGCGGGATGCACAAAGGTCTTTGACCACAGGATCTCCCCCTCTGAATTCTGGACGGTGGTTAGCATACCGGGTTGACCGGAGGAGAGGGTGTTACCAACGGTAATGAGTTTTTTGCCGGGTGTCCAAAGACTCGTGGACCAATCGGTAAATACGGGTGAGCCAAAATCTCTCTCCCAAAGGCTTCTAATGTAATACTGGGCTGCCATTTTTTGTGGAGTGAAAATGACTGGTAGCAGGAGGATTGCGAGGGTAAAATATTTGCGCATGGATTTGAAGGTGTTGTTTCCTCTCCAAGTTATCATTTTTTCCAATATTTTGCACCGGGAATTCTTCTGTTTTTGATGCAAAATTCTGTGGTTTTATCCTGATATTCGAAACCCTTCCAGACCTGGGTGGTTTAGCTCGGAGCACCCCTGGGGGTTCGTTGCATACTTGTTAAAAGTCACCCTTCGGGCTAAAAAGCCCATAAATCCTGCGTATCCGGCTGAACTAAAAACTCTTGGGGACCGTCTTCGGAAGACACGCCTTGACCGAGGGTTATCACAACCGGATTTAGCCAAGATTCTCCGAGTAGCAACAGATACGGTAACCGGGTGGGAATTGAATCGTAACCAACCCTCCCTCAAGCACGCCAAGGCAATAACTGATTTCCTGGGGTACATTCCATTCGAGATAGAAAACCTTCCTTTGGTAGACAGCTTTATTACGCAGGGCTGACCACAGAATGACCCAAGAGCCGTTGCCGATCAGGTCGGCTGTAGTGAGTCAAATTTGAGGTACATCGGATGGGAGCAAAAAACCCCACAGACAAAGACATGGGAAAAAATTCAAGAGTTAATTCATGCCTCTTTGGCCCTCTATAAAGGGATGTAATGGGGACCATTTTTCTCCACATTGTTTTTTTGTTAAGAAATCACTCCAGTGATATAAATCATTGACAATAAAAAGTTTATTGTTTTAACTTGTTTTGTCTATCGATTATTCACCCCCCGTTTACATGGTAGATATTATTTTGGATGTTAATAGTTCACCAATATGAAACCCTTGAATCAACTCCCCGTCATATTGATCGTTTTTGGTTTTTTCTTGACCTCTGTATTTGGCCAGGATGAGAGAATGAAAGGAGGCCGGGCCGGAAAAGAGATCAGTTACCTCCCATATGAAATCTATTCAGGCAATGTTGTGGAAAACGAAACGAGGATCAGGTTAAAAGAACCTGACAGCGGAGTCTTGTTGAACCTGGACAAATTTTATAGCATTTGCAGGAGCCGGGGCTGTGTCAATGCGCAAATCGTACGGGTTTTCGGCTTAAACAAGGGAAAGACAGCCATCCCTATTTTTTTTCTTAATCCCGGCAATGAAGAGCTTATCGCGGTGGCAGAAAACACCCTGGAGATAAAAGCGGGTACCATTGACGATGTATTGGTCTATTTCCCGGACCCGGTCGAGGAAATAGTGATCGTAAACGGGAAAAAATACCCAGACAAAGATTTTTCAGTATTTCTGGAGATTGGCCAGGCGGGCGTGGTGGAAACTGCGGAGCGTGAAATGAAGACCCTTATGGATGCCGGCCTCTGCGAATTGAATTCGCTGGAGCTGTTTTTAGACAACTCTTCCTCCATGAACGAGGAGAAAAGGCAATTTGGGCATACTTGTTTAATGCGGTTTTTGGAAATGCTAAAAGAAAGAAGCCCGAACATTGAAGTGGACATCAGTTATGTGTTCAGCCTGGGGTCGGAAAGAGAGAAAGGAGTTTTCCCAATTCAGGATTTGGAGGGAATAGATGAATTTATCCGGACATGGGTTTCCGGGAGAATGTTGCCCAGGGGAAACTGCAGCGACTGGTCGAAAATTGTATTGCCGGGTGATAATCTTTCTGAAACGCTTGGCTTGATCCTCACAGATGGCGTTCCCAATGGCATAAACTCCCAAAGGACTCGTTTGATGGATTCCTTTGGGCAAATGCTGGAAAAGATGGGCAGGTGTGTGGTTTTGAATGTTAGCAATTATTCCGGCGGGCCAAATGATTTTCCCTGGTACTACGGGGACCGGTTTTTGAAAGATGTCAGGGATATTGAGTCAATGAATTGCCCTGTTTTCAAGGAGCCAACTTCAGGAGGAGCGTTGACTCTGTATCCCAATCCGACCCCCGGCAGGTTCTTTATTGGCATTCAAGATGCCAAAAATTCAGAGACCGGGTTCGAATTAGTGGTCCTGGCCTGTACCGGCCAAGCGCTCTATTCACAAAAAATACCGGCCGGACAGCTCCCCCTTGAGATCAACCTGGAATTTCTTCCCAAAGGAATCTATTTCGCCTCCGTATACCAGGATGGACAATTGATTGATACCCAACGGATTTCCATACTATAAGATCCAAATGCTTTCCTCAAACCAGATTCCCTATGAGATCCTTCTCCCTTTTTGTAAGCCTGTTTTTGGGGTCGGCCATTTCCCTTTTCTCCCAAGAGGCGGACGATGTTTTTCACTTCAGTCCTCACCATGTAGTGCAAGTAGATTTGCCCACCTACACCAAAATCGGACCCCTTGCTGCGCCCCATGTGGATGAAAGCACGGGGCATTTGTCTTATTCCGTGCCGCTATACACCGTTACCTGTGGAAGTAATGGTTTGCCGATTGCATTGAGTTATGGAACGGGAGGATTCAAACCGACGGATTACCCCGGCGACGTGGGTTTGGGCTGGAGTATATCGGTGGGCGCGTCCATTTCCCGGGTGATGAACGGTTATCCCGATGAATCCACCTTCGGTTTTTGGAATGAAGATCCTATTCCGGCGAATCTTTCTAACGAGTATTTGTACGATCTGGTAAACGGGCAGTTCGATACCAAGCCTGATCTGTTCCGGTACAGCTTACCAACGGGAGAAAGCGGCACTTTCCTGTTCGACAAGAATGGAGTTTGTTATTTCTTTCCGATACAAGACATCAGGGTGGAGAAAATAATCGATCAAGGAATATTGACTTTCACGATCACCAATAAACTGGGCCAAACCTTTTATTTTGAGGATTACGAAGTAACTCATCCGGAGGATAATTGCAGCACCTGCCCCCCTCCTTTTAACTTTCTTTCGGACTATATTTCCAACTGGCTGTTGACAAAGGTGGAGTATCCGGATATTCAGGACTTTATTACAATAGAATATGTACCCAATGGAGAAATATATTTTGGAACGGGACAAGCGAGCCAGACGGCCTCTGTAATCATTAATGACGCACCTACATGCTGTCCCAATACGCAAAATATTACCTTCAACTTTTCAACAAACGGTTCGGGTAGTTTGCAAGAGAAAAAAAGGATATATCAAATAAAAACCTCATTCAGGCAACAGGAAATCACTTTTATCGGATCGATTTCTTCGATCGAACCGCCGGGAGGATCAGATGATGGATGGATGTTTAACACCCCTTCCTATGCCTATAAAGCAATGGTGCTTAAAATAGACCAGCAGCAATTTCAGAAGGTTATATTCAACACCTCTTACTTCCCCGGGTTCAACTGGTTAAGGCTCGATAATATTGAGCTATATGGTTCAGGGACCGATTATCATTCGATTATTTTTGAATATTTTGACGGCAGCATGCCCCATCCAGACACGAAAGGAGTGGACCATTGGGGCTATTTCAACGGGCAGATGGCAAACCAGGGCTTGATACCGGAAGAAGAAAGGCATCATCTGGATGATATTCAGGGCGTCTCTCTTCCCGATTCGTATTTCGGAGATAGAAGGCCCTCTTCAGATACCACTTATACGAATATCGGATTGTTAACCGACATCCAGGAACCCAATGGCAACACTACAGAGATCTATTACGAGCCAAACCGGTATGGATACCTTGGTAATGAAGAGGTCAGCGAGCCCATATATGAAACTAAAAGCGGGAGTTTGCAATGCCGTGGCTTTCAAATACCCGGAAGATGTATCGGGTTCTCCCGCCTGTATGGCCGAAAATGACCGGCACATGACCGGAGTGCCGCTGGAGATTGAAAAGACTGGCCAGACGAACCGGAAAATGAAGCTGCAATACTCCTGCGATCCCCCGGGGCGGCAGAAAACCTCATTTTGCCGGTGAGTTTTTATTTGAACGATTGGAAAGAAAACACCTGGCTTTCAGACCCGGAAAGCACCGTTTTATTATACAATACCCGGGGGTTGCCCCAACGGATACTGAACAAAGGCTATGAGGCCAATGAATACCTGGAATATTCATGGCACCCCTATGGGGTGCTTTCAGAAGCCCGGTTTTTGGACCGGGTCACCACCTACGATTATACTTTGCGTCTTCAAATCGAACAGGTGACCCAGCCGGATGGATTGACGACCCAATACACCTACGATAACTTCCAACGGCTGGCAAGCGTGATCAAACCTCAGAAATCCACCAACACCTATACTTACAAATACGGGGCCTACGATGGCGAAAACAGCGTTTTGGAAGAGGTGGATATTGCCGGTTCTTCCTACAACCTGGATAATTACTTTCTCTTCGACGGGCTTGGAAGGAGTGTTTATTCCAAGACCGCCGGCCATTTGGTCGAAAGGAACAACTATGACGGGTTTGGCAGACTGACGGCCCAAAAAGGCGCAACCAATAGCTTTACGGTCAGCTATACTTTCGATCCGGGACCGTCTTCTTTTGTTAACGAAGAATGGGTTCTCGGCTGGCCAAAAGGCATCGGTTACGCCTCCTATATCGATGGGAACCGGATCGTGACGGTAACAACCAATGAAAATGGGGTAGTCAGTAAAGAATACAAAAATTTCTTTGGAAGGGTTTACAAAACGCTGACATACCTCGACGGACAGGAGGTGGTCACCACTTATGAATACGATGGAGGCGGCAACCTGATCAAAGTCACTACCCCTGAAAACACGGCTTACTTGTATGAATACGACGGAGAGAACCGGTTGATGAAGAAAACCATCCCGCTACAGGGCGAATTCAAATACGAGTACTACGAAACGGGATGGCTGAAAAAGGAAACCATCCCGGAAGGGCATGTGTATTTTTACGAGTACAACCCCTATGGGGAAATGCGGAAAAAGTGGATCAATGACGTATTATTCATCGATATCACCATCGGAGATACCGGTATTAATACAGGCAGGGTGGAGGAAAAATCCGTCGGCCTGACGGATGGTTCAGGTAATATCTATTATTCTTATTCCTACGACCAATTCGGAAGAGTACAGACGGAGGCGGTTGTCCATAATTGGGGAACAGACAACTATTCTTACGAGTGGGATAACGCCGATCTGAATAGAAAAACAACGCGGTATTCGCAAGCCGGGGGAATAAACATAAAGACGGAAGACTCTTTCGCCTTTGACCAGTATGGGCGGGAAATTAGCCATCACCAGGTAATCGGCACGCAAGGCAGCAACCTGTTGATCAGCCAGACCGGTTATACCGATATTGACCAGGTCAGGCTGTTAAAGCTGGGTGGGATTGCCGGCAGTCCTCTTCAAACGGTTCAATACGGATACAACGTCAGGGACTGGATTACCCAAATAAATAAGGAATGCGGGCAATGCGTAGATGAATGGCTGGATCATGTCAATCAATACGATGGAGACGTAGTGGAAGTCAGCCATGTGACCATCCAATACAACGCCACGGCGCTGTTGAATGTAGCGCCTAGCCATATCCGGATATCGCTCAATCGCGAGATGATCCACGAAGAAGAGGTGGTATACAGCGAAGCCTACGAGGAAATATTTCCGGTGAATGGTCCCGGGGGAGACAGCCTGTTCAGCACGGAAAGGACGATCCAGGTTAATGGCCCGGCGGACCCGGAGGTGGTCGCAATAGAATTAGCGGAGGCGATGGCCGATGAAACACCCGGAATTCCGAACATGGAGGGCACAACCTTTATCAGCGACCTGAAGACCATCCGGGGCGTCATTATCACAAACGTCCGGGATTTGTATAGAAGAGAGCTGGAGCCAGACTGCGGCGCCAACGAAAAAGACCTGTTCGCCGAACAAATCGGCTATATATCCCCGCATCCGGACATGCCCAATGGCGAGTCCCAATACAACGGGAATATTACCCAGGTTCAGTGGTGCATTTTCGGCCGTGAGGGCCAGGAATTGTTTGGCTACGCTTACGACGACCTCAACCGGCTGACAGGGGCGTATTATCCCGAGAGCCAGGAAAATGAGGAGCACGATTTTGACGTTTCCATTTCGTATGCCGACAAGTTGGGCAATATCGGGCGGGTGATCCGCCGGGGTCTGATCGGCATCAATGACCTGGATCAGTCGATGATCTTCGGCCTGATGGACGACCTGGGTTACACATACGATCAGGGACAACTGGTGAGCGTGACAGAGAGCGCCAGCCAGGACTACGGCTATCTGAACGCAGGCACCGGTTTTGGCTATGAATATGGTAAGCTGGTTTCGGCCGGAGGCCGTGGCATCTTCTCGATCGAATACAACGAACTGAACCTTCCCGAAAGGATCGAGATGGAAGACGGCACGATCGATATCCTCTACGATGCGGAAGGGGTGAAATGGTATCAAAAGACGATCTGGACGAGCGATCCTCCGCCGCAATACCCCAATGGCGAGGAAGAAAAGGTATACCTCCGCGGGCTTGAGGTCGTAAACGATATTCCGGCAGCGCTATACCATCCCCAGGGACGTGCTGTCTTGAAAGAAACCGGCGAGCTGGACCGCCAGGAATATTTCTTACGCGACCATTTGGGCAACACACGGGTGGTTTTTTCGGATATCAATGGCAATGGGGTGCTTGACTATTCGCCAAATTCAGCCGAAATTATCCAGACCAATACCTACTACCCGTTTGGGATGCTCATTGAAGGGATGAGCCCGGTGGATGCGAGCGATCCGGCGCAGCCGTATTTGTATAATGGGAAGGAGTTCAACGAAGACTTAAACCTTAACTGGTATGATTATGGGGCCAGGTGGTATGATCCAAGTATAGGCAGGTGGAATGCGGTGGATCCGCTGGCGGAGAAGTATGCGTCAATATCGCCCTATGCTTATGTGGCCAATAATCCTTTGATTTTTATTGACCCTGATGGAAGAGATATAATCGTTGGGGGACAGGTTTGGACACCTGGTGCGCAGTGGCAAGGGGATGAAAGTGATTTTGGCCATCAAGCTTTTGCTGCACTACAATCGCTTTATGAAAATATTGAGGCAGGGAATGTTTCCACTTCAGAAAGGACTGGCAATGTTATCATGGACTTTGTCGGTGAAAATGCTATTGGAGATGTGAGTATTGTTGAAGCTGGAGAAAACCAAGGAAGCTTCACCTCTGAAACCGGAGCCCAAATCACTTGGAATAGCGAAATGGGGATTCATGTTGGGCCTTCAAAAGACGGAAAAAATGTTGAAGGAGATTTGTCCACAACAACCTTACTTGCTCATGAATTTGGCCATGCTTGGTTAGCACAAGCTTCCCCAACGAAAAATGCAGCACTTGAAAGAATAGACAAGAATCATGGAACCACTCACGAGGAGGACTGGGTGCTTGAGAATATTGAAACACCTTTTGCTTTAGCCAGAAAAGAAGGGGTAAGGTCAGTATATCGGCCAGTATATGGTTCAAAATCAGATTTCGAAACGCCAAATCGCCTTTCGAAGAAAAAGCCAGTATTTGGAGATTATTTCACCAAGGAAAATGATGATTAGAATGAGATGTTTACAATTTATATCCACTATCGTACTATCGCTATTGGGAATAGCAGGTTGCTTTTGCCAAGATGGCCAAACCGTCTATACTGGTCAAAATGTATGTAGCCAAAACCTCTTTATAAAAAGCGCGTTATTTAAAAATTATCCTGGAGAAAATTATTCTAATTTCAAAAAGCTATTTATTCGTGATAATTTCTCTGAATCCTATCCGTATCTTCTTGAAGAAGAAAAAATTGTAGACTTGATAGAGCTGGAAAAGTATGCTCAACTGGAGGGAGTCGAAATATTTCACTTAAAAATAAACGACACGTTGCATTCCATTTCAATAAACTTTGCCTCAGCAGAATTTAGTCTAGACTTTGACCGAATCAATGATAATGATTTTTTGTTTATTGAAAACGTAATTAGTGACTCATTAGGGTTTGACTATCAGGGAGTTACTTCTCAGATCTTGCAAAATCCAGTTGTTGTTGATTTTATTAAAAACTTGACTTTCCAAAAAGGAGAAGAAATAATCCAATTAACCCATAATGAGTTAAAGCATTTTATCAATCCCAATAGATATTTCCTTTGGAGGGGATTAAAACCTATCCGTGCTTTTTATTCTGAATCCCAAAAAAGAATGATTATATATGTCTATGGGGCTTTAGACTATTCCTTTAATAAAATGCATGAGAACTCAATCGCCAGTTCTTATCTATTAAAGATTGAATTCGATATTTATCACCCAGATGATTTTTTACTTAGCTTCATTCCTGGTCGCTATTTGGTTACTTATGGGTGGCTTTCATGTGAAATGACGAATCAAATTTGGGAATATTAAACCACGTTACAGTGGGTTCAATAATGCCTCTACCGCTACAATGGCAAGGAGCTGGCGCTGATGGGTGGGTTGTATGATTATGGGGCCAGGTGGTATATGGCAGATCTGGGGAGATGGGGGGCTGTGGATCCGTTGGCGGAGGTTTATCATTCTACTAGTGCCTATATCTATGGTGGAAGTAATCCCATCTTAATGGTTGATCCCAATGGGATGAGTTTCTTTTCAAGTACCTTCTTAAATGCGATTGGAGGTTATTGGACTGATAATTTCTCACAACAAGAAGGCAGTGGAAATAACCCACCAGAGAATGAAAATAATGATCCTGTGAAAATAGCAACCGATGCAGGGCATGGAGAAAAAATCAAAGGCTCTTGCTGCGTCGATCCAGGAGCGGTTTCAGGTGATTCTTACGAGAAAGACTTTGCCCTCCTAATTGAGGAGCAAGTGGCAAAATTTCTAAGCAGGTTTGGTAATTCTGTTACAAGAACTCGAACTGAAGATGTAATTTACCCAGGAGACAGGTTAACCTGGCGATTAAAAAAGGCTGCAGGATCAGATATTTTGATCAGCATACACTTGGATGCCGGAGAAAAGGCGGGAATGTTCGTAATGTATGATGGCAACAATCCCAATAGCAGGGATTTAGCGATTGCGATTGCCCAAAACCAAACAATCTTACCTCTTGAAGGACAAGGTTATTTTACTCCGGGTGAAAAAGGCCGAGGGAATCTCAGACTCCTTTCGGGCTTTAAAGGTGAAGCTAGCGTCATCATTGAACTGGGCGGAATAGGTAATGTACAAACCAAGAAAGCTATTATCGGAGATGCCGGCCTAATTGGTCTTCAAATAGCAGTTGGAGTAACAAATTATCTTCAAAATGAATGAGTCCTTTGGTAAAGAGTCTATTATCTATTATCAACAGAGCCAGTTTTGATTGCCAAAAATTGAAAATACTTTTCCATGAAGACAATCATCATGTTATCTTTTCTTTTATTATTTATTTCCGATTGTAAAAAGGCCCAAAACCATGAAACTACTCAAAATATTCTGAAAAATACCTCTCAATCAATTGGAGACAATGAATTCAATAGATTGAAATATGACTTTGGGAATAGGTTAATTCTTGAAGCTGCATTGTCTACCGGAATAATTAAGATGGATTTTTTAGAAGCTCAAAAGTTAAAGGTTGATTCCATTGAGGCTTTTATGATTCCTGAATACATATCGATGCTAGAAGACCTTGAGGTTGAGCAAATACTTCAGGCTATGGAGTCAGACTTAGCGCACGATCAGTCCAATAAAATGGATAAAATCAACACCTTATATGAATGGTGCTCAATATCGATCACCCTAAATTCAATTTTTGACGAAAACCTTGATGAAGGCTTTCCTTATTTTGAGGAATTGATTTCGGATATTCCGTCAACATCGAGACTCCTTGAAGCGAAGTTAGTTAACCCAGCCCAGACTTGGAGCAGCTTAAGTTCAAGACAGACGATTGAACTGAACTATGAAGTAATCAACTATTTGTCCTCCTTGTCTACGGAGAAAAGGATTCAATTTTATTTTCAGTATTTTAAGCGGATGAATAAATAATAGGGTGAGTAGGTCTTAGTGCAAAAAAAAATTGGACCTATGCTATTCCTTATTTCAACCGAAACTGGCAACCCCGACTACGGCTATCTGAAATCTGGTACCGGCTTCGGGTATGAATACGGCAAATTGGTTTCGGCCGGAGGCCGTGGCATCCTGTCGATCGAATACAACGAACTGAACCTTCCCGAAAGGATCGAGATGGAAGACGGCACGATCGATATCCTCTACGATGCGGAAGGGGTGAAATGGTATCAAAAGACGATCTGGACGAGCGATCCGCCGCCGCAATACCCCAATGGCGAGGAAGAAAAGGTATACCTCCGCGGGCTTGAGGTCGTAAACGATATTCCGGCAGCGCTATACCATCCCCAGGGACGTGCTGTCTTGAAAGAAACCGGCGAGCTGGACCGCCAAGAATATTTCTTGCGCGATCACCTGGGCAATACGCGGGTGGTTTTTTCCGATGTCAATGGCAATGGAGTGCTTGACTATTCGGCTAATTCGGCGGAAATTATCCAGACCAATACCTACTACCCGTTTGGGATGCTCATTGAAGGGATGGCCCCGAAAGATGTTGCCGATCCGGAGCAGCCCTACAAATACAACGGCAAGGAGTTGACGATGGGTGGGTTGTATGATTACGGGGCCAGATACTATGATCCGAGTATAGGGAGGTGGAATGCGGTCGATCCGCTGGCGGAGAAGTATGCGGCGTGGAGTCCGTACTCCTATACTTTTGATAATCCGATCCGGTTTTTTGATCCGGATGGGCGAAGTGTTGAAACAGACTATTATAATCTAAAAGGTGAACGTGTTAAACATATAGAAGACGGGAAGATTGATAAATTTTTGGTACTATACTCAAGTAAAAGTGATTTGAGAGTTTCAGGCGGGTGGAACCACTCGAAACTTCAAAGTCAAAAGCGACTCTAACTCGGTCTTATAATTTTTAATTTGCTGGAAAAAATCCAGGATCGCTTGCCGGAATTCGGCATAATGTTCATAGAAATAATAGCTGGTAACCTGTTTGCGAAGGAACTTCCAAAGACGCTCGATCAGGTTCAGATTCGGGGAATATGCCGGTAGGTAAATGATCTTGACCAGTGGATTAGCTTCCAAATAGTCCTTTATCTTCCTGGAGTGATAATAGGGCGCATTGTCGCAGATGTTGTGAATGGTTTTGCCCGGATTTCGCTCCTGCAGAGTGTCCCACAGCTTCATCACGGATTGGGCGTTGACCCTGTCATCTTCCCGTACCACGATGTCTGTCACATCCTGGGCATTGAGAGCACCATTAAGGTTGATGCGGCGGCGTCCCGGATTAGAGGGCATCTCAAAAGTCTTTCCCTTGGGTATCCATCCGTAATCCGGACGAGTATTGTGCTGGGGATGAACTCCGTCGTTGAAGTAAACCACCTCTGAGGGGCTGAGCCCGTCCATTAGGGCCTGGAATTCTTCCAGGAATTTCCGTTGGGCTTCCGCATCGCCTTTTGAAGGTACCGCAACGGTCTTCTTATATACAAAACCCAAGCGATGCAACAGCTTGACCACTCCCTTGGAGGTATATTCCACCGAAAAGGTGTGCCAAATGTACTCAGCAACTTCTTTGCTGGAAATGTACAGGTTATCTGTCAATTCTTGGACCAGAAGGGTTTCCTGCTCTTGGCTTAGTTTACCGCTGTATGCCACATACCGGTTGCCCAAATAGGAATCCAGGCCATTGTCTTTGAAGGTACTTTGGTAGCGGAATAGCGTACTCTCATCGATTCCCAAAGAGTTGGCTATCGCCTCAGGAGAAAATCCCTGGTCCAGCATCAGCAAAACCGTCACCTTGACAAAGATGGTTTTATCCTTGTTGGTCTTTTGCAATTTGCGAAGCCGCCTCCGGGTATCTTCATCCAGTTGAATCATGAACGAAATATAGGAAATTTTGAGATTTACTCGCAAACCACTTTCTACTGACTATAACAAAAGGCAAACAGTTTAAAACAATTGATCAATCTATTTCAAATGGGAAAATTGTTCCAATTTTATCCAATACTGAAGTTGACGCCATTGAAAATGTCTATTTGAAAACAGAAACTGATAATGATCATGAAGAAGGGTTTGTAGGTGGGTATAATAATGGTGGAGGTTTTACTTCGACTGATTTCGAATCTTCTAATAAGGAAGTTACTGGATTCGAGAAAGAGGATGTTAGAAAAGCTGTTGATGAACAAAGGTCGAAAGGTGGTTCTGTCGACTATTTTGTTCACTCTCATTTCGAAAAAGATAAAGAGACGAGTATTGGGACACAATTTGGGGGAATTCCTGAACCAAGTGGACCTGACAAGCAGACTATAACAGAGTATAATTTAAAATTTGGAATTATTGCTGGATATAATAAGGGTGAAACATATGGAAAAAATGGAGGCGGTGGTGATGTTAGGGTTTTGGGCTTTTATAGATCAACTGGGAATTTTGGAAAAATAACTTTCGAAAAATATCAAAATATAACAAAGAAAGTAAACTAGCAAGGAGGGAACATGAAAAAAATAATAATTATTGTAATTCACGCTTTTTTATGCCCAAGCGCATGGGGGCAAGTTGATGATTATCAGATATTAAGAGCAGTAATATCTATTGATTCATTTGGACTACTTCAAGAGGTTTCTAATTCAAACGGAGATCTGATCTATATCCAAAACTATGCCTTTCCTCCTTTTGGTAATAATCTTAAAGAAAATTTCCCAAACTTGCATTTAAAAACTGTCGACAGTTTTCAGTACTATGGGATGTCGAAAAAAGAAAAGAGGAGTTGTCCTGTTGTTTTCATTGACAGGTTTTGGATTGAATCAAATATTGTGACTTATAATGTTAAAGGGGCACGATATGAAGTTACTCGAAAAAATAGAGACTGCTTTTTTGTTTTTAGCGATTTTTTAATTTCCTATAAATTTGATTGCTCCAGGAATAAATGGGAACTATATGTTATTAAAATTAAGGCACTAGACTAGTCGATCCTGAAAAACCCCGATTCAGCCCGCCAAATTCAAAATCTGGCCAAACCGGTGCTTGTTAAGCTGTATTACGAATTTTTCAAAAATAGATATTAAAGCTTCCTTCAATTGGCGCATTTTCAAATTGAAAGCGGCGCCCGCCAACAAAGCAGTGATAGCATCCCCCAAGGTATCGGATAAAAAGTTGCGGTGCATTTCACGTTTTCGCTACCCCTCTTTTTAAAAATCAGGGTAAATTTGGTTGGGTCACCCCTGGGGGTTCGGCTTTTACAACTACCCCAAATATGAGCAGGTCTTCCGGGGTTTGGGTGGAATGAAAGGTTAAAAAAAATGTGATGCTTTTCTGTAATTCATTCTGAAAAATTTGTATTTTTACAAATAAAAACGAATGAATTTCATGCAATTCAGAAAGGTGCTCCACAACCAAAAAGTCTTCTCCACGAGAGACATTTCCAAGGAATGGCCGGATTTCAACTACGTGAATCTGGTCAATTGGCAGGAAAAAGGCTACCTGCTCAAGCTCCGGAACACCTGGTATGCGTTCCCTGAAATGCTAAAGACGGAAGCTGATCTGTACTTCGTCGCCAACCAGTTGCATAAGCCTTCCTATGTTTCCCTGGAAACGGCACTACGGTTCTACAACTGGATCCCGGAGAGTGTTTTCACTATTACCTCCATAACCACTGCAAAACCTGCTGAGTGGCAGACCCCCGTAGGCTTTTTTAGTTACAGGTCAATAAAGCCTCAATTATTTTTTGGATATCAAACGGTGAAAGGAAAAAGTGCAGACTTCAATATTGCAGAGCCTGAAAAAACCTTACTTGACCTGCTCTATTTCCATCCCGGATATTCCCATCCAGATGATTTCGAAGGGCTTCGCCTGAACGTGGAAGAAATTACCGGGCAGTTAAACCTGGACCGTTTGAATGGTTATTTGGAAATCATAGATTCTCCCACACTGAAGACCAGGTGGGCCAGTCTGAAAAAATACCTGAACCTATGATGAGTCTTGAACAAATCGCTCAGCAATTCCCTCAACACCTTGCTTTACAAAAGCAAGCCATGTTGCGGGAATATTTGCAATGCGAAATCCTGGAAATTCTCTTTGAGAGTCCTTTTGCCACAAAATTTAGCTTTTTGGGCGGCACCTGTCTTCGTTTGGTGCACGGGAACAATCGTTTTTCCGAGGATCTCGATTTTGACAATTTTGGGTTGACCCCAAAAGATTTTGACGAAGTGGCGAAGCTTATTCAAAAAGGCCTGGAGCGAAAAGGCTTTCATGTGGAAGTGTCGAATGTTCACAAAGGAGCCTATCGCTGCAAGATCCGGTTTCCTGGGTTGCTCTTTGAACAGGGGCTTAGCGGCCACCAGGAGGAAAAGATCCTCATTCAACTCGATACGGAAAGCCAACAATTTCCATTTCAACCCCAAACCTACATTTTCAACCGCTTTGGCCTCTTTACCCGTTTGATCGTAACACCTCCTGGCCTTTTATTAGCTCAAAAGCTCTACACTCTCGTCAACCGGCCTCGTGCCAAGGGGCGGGATTACTACGATGTGGTTTTTCTGTTTTCGCAATCTTTAAAACCCAACTACGCCTACCTCGACGCCAAAATGTCTGCGGGAACTCCGGAGCTCCTCCGCACCGCTATTTTCGATCTGCTCGAGCGGGTAAACCTGGAAGAACTGGCTGCCGACGTCCAGCCTTTCCTTTTTTTTCCGGAGGAAGACCGAAGGGTAAGGTATTTTAGAGAGTTTTGGGAACAGGTAGAGTTGTAGATGATTGATTGGCAGATAGACAGCTATGAAATTTTATACTGCACTTTTCATTCCAATAATTGCGATTTCTTGTCTCAAGGGGCAAGACTCTACTTTTAATAAAAGACTTTCTCTTGGATTTAATAACCTCATATTCATAAGTATTGAGGTGACGGATTCTTGTTTTTTTATCTCAGGGGTAGCAGCAGACTCTTTTCCAGGCAGTTTCTTTTCCCGGTTTGACTTCCAGGGGAATCCCCTTTTTTACAAACTAAACAAAGGAGAAAACCAATCCATTATGACATGGGGAAAAGACTTGCAACCGTTTGGAGATGGCCAATGGATTGTTTCGGGAGAAGGGGCAGATAGCACTGGTGGGTATGTTATTTGCGTAGTGCTTGCTTCAGAAGGGGATACTATCAAAATTATACGATCCTACAATCCTTATTATCCTTTAGATCAATTCATTGCCACTCCCGCAGGATTAACCCAATTAGGTGGAAATATCTTTTGGCAGATGAATATTGGGAACCACCAAACGGCGTCCTTTTCAAATGACCTATTCCTGGTAAAGTTAAATCAGGATCTTGAAGTTAATTGGACAAAAAAGTATATATCACCAAAAGATGAATCCAGTTGGTCTCTAGTCCCAAAGGGTTCCACGCTTTTGATAGGAGCCTGGAAAACCAATTTCAATACCAACAACAAAAAATTTACCACTCAGCTATATTTGCTTCAAATTGATACCCTGAACGGTAACATCATCAAAACTTTTCACTATCCTCCCACCCCCACCATCTATCAGCTCGTCGGCCCGGCAGACGATATGCTGGTGGAAGAGGATGGGAGTATTATTGTGGCCACACGGATTGGAAAAGAAATAGTTTTTGGCAACTTTGGGGAGATTTTTTGGGACCCTCAAATACTCAAAATTGATCCTTTCCTAAATTCAGTACTTTGGACGTGTACATTAAGGGCTTTTATTAGATACCCTTTGAACCAGTTTTACAAGATTATAAAGGCACCTGAAGAAGATGGATATGTAGCAGCCGGGGTAGCCCCCTTGGACAGTTCTCGCACGGGGGCCATACTTGCAAAAGTTTCGACTGAAGGGGATAGCCTTTGGATGCGGCAGTATATGTATGTGACTACCCCTGCTTGCTACAACGCGATCTACGACCTTGAGCCCACCCCGGACGGCGGCTACGTCATGGTAGGCGAAGCCCGGCCTTATAACGCTTTCGATACTCTTTTCCCACCCCCTATCCAGCAGGGATGGATCTTGAAAGTAGATGAATGGGGTTGCCTGGTCCCGGGTTGCCAACTGGATGTCGGCACGGAAGACATGCCGGGAGATAACCCAATGACCCTTAAAGTCTATTCTAATCCGGCCTCGGAGGTACTCTACATCCATATGCCGGATGCAAAACCTTCCGGACGCTTCAGCCTGGTCGACGCCACGGGCCGCAGAGTGAAGGAATTCGACGCTTCGACGGGAGATATGACGTATATTTTGTCGCTCGACGGGGCGCCGCCGGGCTGGTATGTGGTGGTGTATGAAGAAGCAGGAGGGAGAAGGTTGGCAGAGGAGGTGGTTGTGGAGTAGTTTCAGCCTGGTCTTTCAGTTCATTTGAGCCGTATCTGCAAATGGGTTATTGCCCAAAAATTCAATAATCGCTCTGGCCGATTTACCCCTGGGTTTGTGTCGATTCAATTCCCATCCTGTTACTGTATCTGGTGTTACTTGTAGTATCCTGGCCACCTCAGGCTGCGATAGTCCTCGATCCAAGCGGACTTTTCGAAGATGATCTCCCAATGTGTTCAAATCTCTTGGATAGGCAGGGTTCACGGGCCTTTTAGCCCTAAACTGGACGAGTGTCAAAAAAGCAACGAACCCCTGGGGTTGCAGCTTCTTCAATCACCCAGGCAAATAGCGAGTCTTCCCTAGTTTACGCGGCGTGAAAGGGATGAAAAAATGTGGATACTCTTATGGGATCTTTGAGCTTTCATTTACCGGGTTTAAAAAGGCATTTGCGGAATAGAGGAGGAATTGTTTTGCGGACCGGGATATTGGCGCTAAATTTAGTCGGGTGGGATTTGGCCAAGGAGGATCCAACAATGACGACAAAAAACATTTTCAATGAAGAACATTACTATTCTTTTTGGAATGCTCGTATTCAGCTTCCATGTATTCGCTCAAGATCCGATATTCGTGCAATTGCCGGCGCTGCAATGCGATAGCTTGATACAGGCTAATGTGAATAACCCGAATTTTGTCATCCTGGACGTCCGCACGCCCGGGGAGTACAACCCTCAACACCTGGAGGGCGCCATCAACCGGAATTTTTTCGATGCGGATTTTCTGGAACAACTGGATCAGCTGAATAAACAAAAGACCTATCTGATCCATTGCAAATCGGGCTCAAGGAGCGGAAGCGCTTTTATCTCCATGCAATCAATGGGGTTTGTCGAAGTCTATAATATGATCGGCGGCATCAATGCCTGGAATAGCCAATCCTTGCCGACGACTGCTGAATTTGCGCCCAGGCTCCTATTTGTTTCTGATAGCATTATTCCTCCTAGCGTCGTGACCATCGGTGAAATAGATACCATAAATGTCATTTTAACCAACCGGGCAAACGATACCTTGCAATTCGCGTCTGTTTCATCGCTGGATGGAACTGAATTTTTCACTGATTTTAACCTGGACACCACGCTTTTAGGAGCGGAAGATTACCTGTTCCGGCTTTTTTACCAACCCACCGACGAACAGCACGACACCCTTAACTTTTCGATTGTAAGCAATGGCGGCGATTTGAGTTTAGCTGTTCAAAGAACGGGATTGTCCATATTGCCGGAATTAACGCTGGTGTCGGACCCGGCAGTAGATTTCGGCCTTGTAGATGTTGGGAAAACAGATTCTTTATCGGTAATCATTTCAAATACGGGCCTTTCGGATTTAACATTTACAGAAATTGACCTTCCTTCCTCAGATTTCAATGCAACTATTAATATCGACACTATAATCCCACCTGATGGAGAATATTTGTTTTTCATTTACTACACCCCGGTTGAGGCTCATCCAGATAGTGTGACCATCACCATCAAAAGTAATGGTGGCGAGGCGCTGCTCGTTTTAAAAGGAACGGGAAATGAGACGTCAAACGTCGCGGAAAATACAAGCCCGAAATTTAAAATTTATCCCAACCCCGCCTTCCAATCTCTGAATATAGAAGGATTGCCTGCAAAGAATGCAAGCTGTGAGATCATTTATTTAACCGGACAACTGTGTTATAAAAAGCAATTGAATGAGTCCGGAAATTTTGTTGATATTTCAACTTTCCAAAAAGGAATTTATTTTGTCAAAATTGTCGATGGGGCCTATCGGCAAATAGAAAAATTGGTGATCGAGTAACGAAGGGTTTTTGACAATAGGAATCATCCCGATTTTTGAAAAAGCTCAAAAATAATTGAACCGCGAAGGCGCTAAGAACGCTAAGACATTGGGTCTTTACAATTACCTGTTTTGCTAAAGCTGAATGTCTTAGCGTTCTTAGCGCCTTTGCGGTTAATAAACATCAAAGAATCCAAAAATTCAGGATGACTCAAGTTGTCACAATTGATTGGACATTCCTATGGCATGGGCTGAATATATCCATCGATTATCGCACACCCCAATTTGTACAGGTACAGATCCATGCTATGGTCATTGACCGGCGCTATATTATCGAAAAGGCCCCTTGCGGTAGGTTCCTCCTGCATGGTAATGTCTGCTGTCAACGATTGGGTGTAGTCCTCCATGCATTGCTGCGCCTCTTTCATTTCCGCCATGATGGCCTCCTGAGTGGCTTGATCCAGTTCTTCGAAGTCCATCTCCACTTCTTCCTCCTCAAAAATACCCCGCGATTTGGGGATCATTGTGATGGCATGCCCTTCGTTAAACTGGCGCGGACTGCCACCCAGGTGGTTAAAGCCGAGGATGCGGGGCGGTATGGTGGCAACGATATCCTTATTGTTGATGTGCAGGAAGGTTTTTTCTTCCAGAAGTTCGTTATAGGCATCCATAAAATCCCGGTTGCCAACCCGTGGGGAGCCATATACATATACGCCTGCCACCTGGTATTCGCCAAGTGCAAAGCGATGCGCCGCCAGTTCTGCCAAGGCTGCCCCCAGGCTATGCCCGCAAATGAATAGTTTTTTGGTGGGCCCCAGGGAATCCACTGCATCCTTCAATTGGTTCCAGACACTGTCCAGCGCACCCTGGAAGCCTTTGTGAACCCGTCCGCGGCCGCCAAAAGCATTCGTTTTGAAGAACCGGGCATCCACCAGGGCATCAGCCCCGCTGCTCGTTCCCCGGAAGCATACGATCAAATGGCTGCCCTTGCCGGTGATAAACGCCTGGGTGTCGGTCTCTTCATTTTCTACCCACTGAAAGATCTCATAGCCCCATAGCTTCAACTGCTTCTCCACGTATGCGGGCCCAAAATAGGCCAGATGGGAAAAGTCCGCCAGGGTCATGGCATTGGGGAGCGTATGGTCTTCCACGCTTTCATCAAAACCGAAGGCATGGGAAGGGATGATGTCGTCGCGGCCATAGCGCGTCTTGTTGATCACCCGGCCCAGTCGGCGAAGCATACCGGCAGCGCTTACCCCAGGCGTCCATTCCGGGAAGGGATTCTTTTTCTCATCCACCTCCAAAAAAAGGGCGCCATCCGCTTCCTTGATCACACCTACAGCGATCGATTCGGCATAACGGGTTACCGCTTCATAAACATCGAACGGGTCCGCATCCTCCGGTTCCGGGATCTGCCCATCCGTGTTGATGATATAGTGTAAGAAGGCCTGGTCGATAACCGGCTCCACGTCCTGGTTCGCAGCCGCTGCTTCGGTGAGCCTTTTTCGAAAAATGACCAGGGTCTCCGTCAGTTTTTTGTTCCGGTCGAACACCTGTTCCAAAAACTGGTCCTGATCGGGTTGAAGGGCAAAATTCCAGGCGATATGGGAAAAATCTGTTTGGAGCACCGGCAACCCGTTTTGCAGATTATCCAGGGATTGTTGAATGGCTTTTTCTGTTGGAGCTGGCATTGGTGTGGTAGTATTGGTTCAGGAATGGTTTAAAAGTAGAAAAATTTCGGGGAAGTAAGCGATCAAAATTAATAGCAGATGTTAGGCGTTTTTTCTGAACATAAATGTGAGTCAGAGAGATTTTCCTCCCCCGGACTTCGTCCGACCCCTCCGAAGGGGTATATGTCTGTGCGTTTCTGCCTGTTCTTTCATTTTGCCGGACCATGGTCAAGTGAAAAAAGAAAGTATTGAGCCCTGCTCGCATTGTACCCCTTCGAAGGGATACATGTCTGTGCGTTTCTGCCTGTTCTTTCATTTTGCCGGACCATGGTCAAGTGAAAAAAGAAGGTATTGAGCCCTGCTCGCATTGTACCCCTTCGGAGGGATACATGTCTGTGCGTTTCTGCCTGTTCTTTCATTTTGCCGGACCATGGTCAAGTGAAAAAGAAGGTATTGAGCCCTGCTCGCATTGTACCCTCGGGGGTACATGTCTGTGGTTTCTGCCTGTTCTTTCATTTTGCCGGACCATGGTCAAGTGAAAAAGAAGGTATTGAGCCCTGCTCGCATTGTACCCCTTCGGAGGGATACATGTCTGTGCGTTTCTGCCTGTTCTTTCATTTTGCCGGACCATGGTCAAGTGAAAAAAGAAGGTATTGAGCCCTGCTCGCATTGTACCCCTTCGGAGGGGTCGGACGAAGTCCGGGGGAGGAAAACGCTCCAGTAGGGCAAAACATCTGAAAGTAAATTTGCCTAGTCACTTAACCATGATTTAATCAGTTAAAAAATACTTAACTCAGATGGAAAATTTGTACCTTTAAGGTCTATGATGAACCGGATGGGTGAACGGATTCGCAAGCGGCGAGAGGACCTTAACATCCAGGCATCCGACCTCGCCAACTCCATTGGAGTAAGTGCCAGTTTGATCTCTCAAATTGAGCGGGGCAAAGCTTACCCTTCCATTCTCACCCTCAAGAAGATCGCCAACGCACTGCACACCACCGTAGGCGAACTGATCGGCGAACGCAGCGACCTGGCCGACCACCCGGTCGTAGCAAGAAAGCAACAAAAATTTGTCAAGAAGAACAAGACGGGTACGTCCTCTTACCTGCTTTCCCATCATGATTCGAAGAAAATGATGGATCCTTTCCTGCTAAAATTTAAAGAAAAGGCCGATTCCACAGAGATCATGACCACCAATAACCCGGGCCAGGAATTCTGCTATGTATTGAAAGGGAAGTTCAATGTGAAATTAGGGGACAACCAATATGAAATACTGGAGGGAGATAGTTTCTATTTCACGTCCAATCAGAACCATTTATTCACCAATACCCACCACGGCGAATCACAGTTGTTGTGGGTGGTAAACCAAAACAACATATAAACCCCGTAGGGTCGAAACATAAACAAACAAAAACATTACCACCATGCTACAGCAAGGCAATCGCATCCAAATCCAGCCGCCGGATATCAGGAAAATGCTGGATCGTTTCCACTACCCGGCAGATATCATTGAGAATATAAAAAAGGAGAACCTGTTGCCGGCCGGCTTGTTGACAAGGCTGCACAATGCCTTCCCCCGACATTCGGGGCTGATGGAGACAGGCGATTTTCTCTTTACCGAAAAAAACAAGTATTCGGGCCTGAAGGGACTCCGGGAGATCAATGAAATACTGCTCAAAAACGGTATTGACATCGGTCACATGGAGGAACGGGAGCTTTTTATCAAAGTGTACCGCTTCATGGCCACTCAGCACGTGCTGAATTTCATCAACTGGAAGCACTATGAGGAAGACTCCCTGTTCCAACTGGTCTTTCCCCAGCCCACCATGATCGCGCCCGATACGGTGGCTGCCTACAAAATGGCGAAGACGGAAGAAGAGCGGGAACAAGTGGTGCTGGACCACATGAAGCGGACCAACCCACATGATGGGAAACAAAAGCTGAACAAGCCTTTTTTCGAAAATGAAAATGGCGAACTGGAGATCCTGGAAGGCAGCCAACACAAATATCCGCAGTGCGACCTGGTCTTCGACAAGACGACCCAGAATTGCTTTGCCTTCTGTACCTACTGCTTCCGGCATGCCCAGGTACGCGGGGATGAGGATATGTTCAGTCAGGACGATATCGGGCAGGTGCATCAATACCTGATGCGGCACAAGGAGGTTACCGATTTGCTGTTGACCGGCGGCGATGGCGCTTATTTGCCGTATGACCGGCTGGAGCAATATATCCTGCCGCTTATCGATCATCCGGAACTTTCGCACATAAGATCCGTACGGATAGGCACCCGGGTGCTGACCTATCAACCGGAGTTGGTACTCACCGGGGATTACGAGAAGACCTTAAACCTGTTCCGGAAATTGCTGGACAACGGCATCCAGCCGGTGTGGATGACGCACTTTTCCACCCCTCGCGAATTGTTGAACATCAGCACGATCGCAGCCATCCGCCGGTTGAGGGCTTTTGGGATTACCGTCAAGAGCCAAAGTCCGATCATGAACCACATCAGCCTGTTTACCGATGAAAACGGGAAAGTCGATGTGGACCGTTCGGCACAGAACTGGATCGACCTGGCCAATGTGTTTTCCATGCTCACCGTGGGCTTCCACAGCATGTACTGTGCCCGTCCGACAGGAGAGCACCACTATTTCACCGTGCCCCTCGTCGAGATTAATAAGGTATTCAACAAAGTATACCGTTCCCTTCCTTCGATCAACCGGCCATCGCGTTACATTACGATGACCTCCTCGGCCGGAAAGACCTCTTTGCTCGGTGTGACCGAGATCAAGGGCGAAAAGGTGTTCGTACTGAAATTCAATGAAAGCCGGAACATGGAATGGATGGATCGGGTATTCCTGGCCCAATACGACGAGCAGCAGAATACCATTGAAAAGCTGAAGCCGTATGAGGGGGAGAAACACTTCTTCGAGGAGGATCTTCATGAAATTGAAGAAAACCTGGAGGCTACTTTTTTGAAGAAAGTGAAGGAATTGACAAATATTATTTAACAAACATGAGGCATCTCCCTTGGTTTATATACTCTCCCCCCGGCCCCCTCTCTTCCAGAGAAGGGGAGCTTTATGAGCTTGTCATTCTGATAAACTCAAATGCCAAGTTTATGCAAGAGGAAGAAAAAATAGGATTTTCCCTGAGTGCCAAGAGCTCCCCCTCTCTGGATGAGAGAGGGGGCCGGGGGGAGAGTTTAAGACCAGGAGAGATGGCTCATGTTTGTTGATGTAAATTATTTCCAAACCACAATTTTCATGATTAACAAAATTGTCCCATCAGCTGCTGAAGCAGTAGCTGATATCTTCGACGGTGCAACCGTAATGATCGGGGGATTTGGCGAGGCGGGCAGCCCCATTGAACTCATTCACCGGCTCATCGATCTGGGAACCAAGAACCTCACAATCGTGAGCAATAATGCGGGAAGCGGCAATGTGGGGTTGGCAGCCCTGATCGAGAACAGGCAGGTGAAAAAAATGATCTGCTCCTTCCCTCGGACAGCCAATTCAACCGTATTTCCCGAATTATACAACAAGGGCGAAATTGAACTGGAGTTGGTTCCCCAGGGCACCTTAGCCGAGCGGATAAGGGCTGGAGGAGCGGGAATCCCGGCTTTTTTTACCCCTTCTTCGGTCAATACGCCGCTGGCGGAAGGGAAGGAGCTTCGCCTTTTTAACGGGAAGCCCTTTGTGATGGAACAAGCCATCATCGCTGATTTCGCCCTGGTGAGATGCCATATGGCCGATCGGTACGGCAATTTGACCTATTACAAAACCGCCCGAAATTTTGGCCCGATCATGTGTACGGCTGCAAAAACGACGATCGCCCAGGCCAGAAGGGTTGTCCAGGCCGGCATGATCGATCCAGAAGCGGTCGTCACCCCCGGTATTTTTGTGAGCCGGGTCGTCGAGATCAGCAACCCGGAAGATGAATCCAAACTCGTAGCAGAAAAAAGGAGATACCCATGTTAAATACAGCAATTGAAATTGGATGGAGCCGTAAGGAAATGGCTCAAAAAGCGGCGCTGGATATTCCTGATGGTTCTTATGTGAACCTCGGTATCGGCATTCCCGAACTGATCGCGGAATTTGTGCCCCCCGGAATTGAAGTCATTTATCACACCGAAAACGGGCTGTTAGGCATGGGGCCGGTTCCCGAAAAAGGCCAGGAGGATGTGGAGTTGATCAATGCGGGCAAGAAATACATCACGGCCATCCCGGGCGCCTGCTACTTTCACCATGCCGACAGTTTTGCCATGATCCGCGGAGGCCATATCGACATTTCCGTGTTGGGCGCCTATCAGGTGTCGAAGGAAGGTGATCTGGCCAACTGGTCAACTGGAGAACCGGGCGCCATACCCGCCGTAGGTGGGGCAATGGACCTCGTAGCCGGCGTCAAAAGCGTGTGGGTCATCACTGACCATAATTCCAAAGACGGCAAGGCAAAATTGGTGCACGAATGCGCTTTTCCCCTTACCGGCAAAGCCGTGGTGGACCGGATCTATACCAACCTGGCCATCATCGATGTGACCGAAAAAGGCCTCCGCGTCCGGGAACTGGCGCCCGGCGTTACCATGGAATACCTGCAGGAACATACCGAAGCACCGTTGTAAGGGCGAAAAATCTTTCGCCCATACCAAACCACGTAAGGGCGAAAAATCTTTCGCCCCCAACAAAACAACCTTACAATGAACTCCATACATACCGAATCCTTACACCTGACAAAGGCCAGCAAAGCGATCTACCGCGACGCTTTGCACGTGCTGCCCGGAGGGGTCAGCAGAAATACTATTTTTCACAAGCCGCATCCGCACTATGTAGCCAAGGCTAAAGGCTGTTATGTAACCGACGTGGACGGGGTACAACGGGTCGATTTTGCCAATAATATGGCGTCGCTCATCCACGGCCATGCCCATCCGGCCATTATTCGTGCGGTTACCGAGCAATTGGAAAAAGGCACCGCCTATACGCTGGCTACCGAAGTCGAAGTCCGGTATGCCGAACATTTGTGCGGCCGGTCGGAAAATTTTGATAAAATACGTTTTGTGAATTCCGGCACAGAAGCCGTGATGGCCATGATCAAAATGGCCAGGGCTTTTACAGGAAGGGAGAAGATCGCCAAGGCTGAGGGCGCCTACCACGGCACCTACGATTTTGCCGAAGTAAGCCAAATGGCCCATCCCGGTAATTGGGGAGACCTGGATAAGCCCAACAGTGTGCCCGTGGCATTCGGTACACCCAAAAGCGTGTTGGAGGAGGTGCTGGTCTACCCGTTCAATGATCTGGAACGAACCCTTCGCATTCTGGATGCACATGCATCGGAGATCGCCTGTGTGGTGGTGGACCTTGTACCTCACCGGATCGGTTTGTTTAAAGCTAAACCCGAGTTTATAGAGGGGTTGCGGGCATGGACCCAAAAGAATGGCGCATTGCTGGCTTTCGACGAGGTGGTTACTTTCAGGGCCACGACAGGAGGTGCCCAACAGTATTTCTCGGTCAAACCCGATGTGACCGCCCTGGGGAAGATCATTGGAGGCGGCTTCCCTGTCGGGGCCGTTGCCGGAAGATCGGAGGTGATGAGGGTATTTGATCCGACGGAGAGCAAGCTGCTTCTCCCTCATTCGGGCACATTTTCAGCCAACCCCATCACCATGATCGCCGGACGGGTTGCCATGGAGCTCTTTGATGAAAACGCCGTATTGGCCTTAAATGCCCTCACGGAAAAAGCGGTTTCGCAAATCGAAGAAGCGATCAAACTGGCCGACGTACCGGTTTCCATTACCGGAGCCGGATCCATGTTCCGGATGCATTTCAGGCAGCCTCCCCCAACCTCCTACAGAGAGACCTACCAGTCAACCGAAGAAAAGCAACTCCTGGCCGACCTGCTCGATTACCTGTTCTACGAGGAAAAGATCATGATGGTCAACACCGGCACTTGTATGTTCTCCACCGCGCTGACCCAAAAGGAAGTGGATCGTCTCGCGGAAGGCCTTCTGAATGGGTTCAGGGAGATGAAACCCAGGTTAGTGGAGTTGAGAGGCTAGTGGTTTTTAAACACTAAAAGTTCAGATTTTTTTTGTCTAAAGTCCACTAGTGAGCAAAAATAAAAAGGGTTGTAACCACGCCTCGGGTGCGGTAACAGCCCTTTTTATTTGCATGGGATTTTCTATTTTTGTAACTTTGAAATACAAAGTACTTTTTAATGCGAAAATCATGAGCCGATACTATCCCCGCCCCATGCGGGTGGCGCCTCCGATCCACCATCATCTCTTCACCGGGAAGCCGGTACCGTGGACTATTTTACTCATCAATCCTTTCTACCCGAAAGATCCCGTTTCGAGTTTTGGAAAGCACGTCCTGACGCCGACCCTGGCGCTTACCAGCATAGCGGGAAGCACCCCGGGGGAGTGGTCGGTGCAGTATTGGGACGAGAACCTGTTGCAGGGGCATCTGCCCTACGATCCCTTTCCACAGGTGGTGGGTATTACCGTGCACCTCACCTTTGCCCGGCGGGCATGCGAGATCGCGCGTTTTTACCGGGAGCGGGGCGCCCTGGTCGTGATGGGCGGACTTCACGCCACTTCCTGCCCGGAAGAACTGGCGCCCTACGCCGACATCATTGTGAAAGGGGAGGGGGTAGGCATTTGGCCGCAGGTGTTGGAAGACATCAAAAAAGGAGCCTGGCAAAAGGAGTACGAACACCGTTTTGGCCGGATTTACCACACAGAGCCCCCTCCCAATCGCGACATCCTGCCCAGGGAGTCCTTTCTAACCGCTACGAGCATCATCGCCACGCGGGGGTGCAGCAACCGATGCGGGTTCTGTTATCTCTCCACCAGGGGACTGAAAATGCCGTATTCGGCCAAAACTCCCGAGCAAGTGGCAGCGGAGATCCGGGAAGAGGGTACGCCCTACGCCGTTTTTACGGATAATAACCTGGCGATGGATCACGCCTACCTCCGACACTTATGCCGGGCCCTGGAACCCCTCGAGATCATGTGGAATGCCGCCGTGACGCTCGACGTGACCGATGACCCTACCCTGGTCCGTGACATGGCGCTGTCGGGCTGCACGGGCGTATTCATCGGCTTGGAGTCGCTGACCACCCAGAATATGCTGGACGCCAACAAGAATGGCCCGCCTGCGGAGGACTATGCGGCCCGCGTCCGGATCTTCCACGACTATGGCATCAACGTCAACGGCAGTTTTGTCTTCGGGTTCGACCACGATACCCCGGAGGTGTTTGAGCAGACCATCAACTGGGTGGAGGAAAACCGGCTAGCCTGCGCCACATTCCACATCCTCACGCCCTATCCGGGCACGCCCCTGTTCCGGCAAATGGAAGCCGAGGGGCGTCTTCTACACAAAGACTGGGACCGCTACGACACCGCCCACGTGGTTTTTCAACCCAAAGGCATGAGCCCCGAGCAGCTGAAGGAAGGTTACGACCGGGTGTACAAACGCTTGTTTTCGCTGGCGTCTATCTGGAAGCGGCGTCCTGAAAAGGTGACATCCGTACCCGCCTACCTGGCCGCCACGCTCCTGTACAAGCGCAGCAATATGTTTTGGCACCTGCTGATCAAGACCCGGCTCACCCGGCGGGTCTGGGTCCCGCTGGTGGAATTGGCGAGGCGCCGGAATTTGAAGTTCAGGAAGCAGTTGCTTCGGGAAGAGGGAAAAGAATCTCCGAAGAGCGCCGGATTTCTTATGCCCGGACTTAGCTGATATTTTTCAGGTAGCCGGGACGATCGCTATGCTTACCAGCCGGACGGATCCATGGAAAAATACCCCTGGCCCACCCCCCTGCTGATTACCGGGAGGTCAACGGGTGCAAGCTGGCCAACGCGGCCTCGCTGGTCTACACCTATCCGGAAGGCGATTTTACGTATGGGATATTTGAGTTGAAGGGGTTGGTTTGTAATGAATGATTGACCGTCCTACCCCAAAGTAAAGATATTCTCCATCAAACGCCATTTCTCCCCCCTTTTCCCGCCGGGAATGGTTTTTTGGTATCGTCCCATCAATTGCTCCCACTCCTGCACTTTTGGATTATTTTCGTCCAGGGTGGCCTTTTTCTCAAAAGAAAAAGCATCGTTCACGTCTATGAGCATAAAAAGGCGGTCCTGGAGGCGGTATATTTCCATGTGTTCAATACCTGCCGACCGGATACTCGCCATAATTTCCGGCCATACGTTTTTATGGTATTCTTCGTATGCTTTTATCGATTCCGCGTCGTTTATAAGGTCCAGGGCAAAGCCGTATCGGGTCATTTCAGTAAAGTTGTTAGGGGAAATATGGCAAATAATAGATTATTTTCGCAAGGTCAACATCCAGAATAACAAAATCAACACAACCATGAAAACGCGAGGCATCTTTTTCTCCTTACTATTCTCTATTTCCAGCTTGTACGGGCAAAATGCAGAAACTCCCCATGTCGGAAAATTATATGACCCCTCAGCCGATGCAAAAGCAGAGATCGCAAAGGCAGTAGACAAAGCGGCGAGTGAAGGCAAGCACGTATTTTTGCAGATAGGCGGGAACTGGTGCAAATGGTGTACCTACTTTGATGAAAAGGTGAGATCAAATGATACCTTGCGAACGGCGATGGAGGGAAATTATGTCGTATACCATCTGAATTACAGCAAAGAGAACATGAACGATGAGGTATTAGCCTCGCTTGGCTATCCTCAACGTTTCGGTTTTCCCGTGTTTGTGATCCTGGATAGCAAAGGGAAAAGGTTGCATACCCAAAACAGTGCTTACCTGGAACAGGGACAGGGCCACAGCACCCAGAAAGTATTGGAATTTTTAAACCAGTGGTCGCCGGCAGCGCTGGATCCTGACCGATATAAAAATTAGAGGGCTGCGGTTCCCTTCACTCTTCACTCTTCACTCTTTACTCTTCACTAAAACACCTTAAACCCCGTCCACACCCGTTCCTCCGCATCGTAAATAAACGCCATATCATTGGTAAAACTGAACCGGAAAATATTGTGGACCGCCGCATCTAACGGCAATTGGGATTCGGCGGTAAAATTGCCGGAACGGTTGAAAAAGTAGAGTTTCTGCTGTACAAAATCGAGCAGCACGTACTCGTAGTTTTTCTTGCCGGTACATCCCAGGGAGGTGGCGTTGATATCGTCGACGCTGACAGGCAACTGGAGCGACACGTTGCCGGCTGCCCCAAAATTTTTGGCGTTGTAAAAATACAGGCTTCCCTCTGCATAAAAGACCACCTTTTTCCCTTTCGGGTCATAGGCGCCGACAGACTGAAAATCGGGCTGGTTTTCTCCGGAAATGAGCACCTTAAAATCGCCGGAAGGTATGCCCTTATTGTCGCACACGAGCTGCACCCATCCATCCGAGCCGGGGCAATTTCCCTGAATGGCTTTTGCCTTGGGATTCCACCAAAGTCCGCGCAGGTCGATTCCCGCTTCCAATTGGCTCACAGGCCCACCCGCACTGTTGAATACTTCGAGTGGGTACGCGGCATTGCCGGCAATCAAGGCGTAGTATAGTCCGGCCGACGGGTTCCAGGCTACGGCACTACCGTTGGTGCCGGAGGTCTGTTCGATGGAAAGGGAAAGGACCGCAGGGGGATACGAAAGGGGGCTTTGCGCAAAAGACAAGCCAATGGTGAAGAATGAAAGGATCAGGAAGAAGGGTAGTTTTTTCATAGGTTGATTTTTGCGAAAGTTACTAAGAGTTCCAATGAATTGCCTAAAAAAAATAAAGCATTAACCTGTTCATCCCTACGCCCGGATATTACGCCCTTATTCAAAGAGTTTAATTCTTCCTTCTAATTGGACGGCAATGACCGTATAATATGGGTCGATGGCATTTTCGGGAATGTCGATATAAGTGATTCCGGGATAATCGCTCCAAAAGACATGGCAAAATACTTCCCAGTTCAAAATGGTGCCGTTTCCAACCACAAATATTCTGTTGATCTTATTTTCCACCCCTTTTAGTATTATTTTCCCGTCTTTGGGAATGTCCCGGACATAAAGAAATAAGGTCGTGCTGTCTTTCGACAATGCGGTCGGGCCATAGAAATAGGCATAAGGGATCCCTTTTTCGACGCCATAGATGGCATCACTATGCTTGGAAGTCCATTTGCCAAGTTCTTTCAGGATGTTTACCTGTTCTTCCGGGATGGTGCCGTCTGCTTTTGGTCCGATATCTAACAGCAGGTTGCCCCCTTTACTGATGCAGTCCACAAAGATATCGATAACCTGCTGGGGCGTTTTGTGTCTTTTGTCATTGGACTGATAGCCCCAGGATTCGTTTATGGTCATGGCTAACTCCCAATAATCGGTATCAGGGCTGTGAATGGGCAAGCCAATTTCGGGCGTTTCATAATCCCCCCTGCCCTGTAACCTCGAATTAAAGATGACCCAGGAGCTGCCCTCAGACAGAAAGGACCTGATCTCATCCACTTTCCATTCTTCCGCACTGTGCTCCCAGTCGCCGTCGAACCACCAGAGGTCTGGATTAAAGTTCTTTTTTAATTCATATAATTGTCCATGGTTGTACTTCTCAAATCTTTTCCACCTTTCGGGGTCGTCAGAAATAGCATAGCGAGTTTTATTTCGAGTAAAGTCGGTGTAATCATCGGACGACCAATCGACGAGAGAATAGTACAGGCCGACTTTGAGCCCCTTTTCTCTTAAAGCCTCTACAAAAGGAGCAATGAGATCTTTATTTGCCGGCGAATTTTGAACGGCATTAAAATGCCCGTATTGGGTATCCCACAAGGCAAAACCGTCATGGTGTTTTGTGGTGATCACGGAGTATTTTGCCCCGCTTTCCTTTATTAATGCGGCCCAGTAGGCAGGGTCATAGTTGCTTGCGGTAAAGCCTTCCGATTGTTTAAGATAATCTTCGTGAGAAATATACCCATTATAGAAGGACCAGGATTCCAAGATCCCATTTACCGAATAGATGCCCCAATGGATGAAAATACCCAGCTTGGCATCTTTAAACCATTCCATCTTTTTTTGAAATTCAAGAGAATCTGACTTTGAAATGTCTTGTCCAAACAGGAAAGATGGGGATAATAGAAAAGAAAGCGCTAAAAAGGTAAGGCTGATAAATTTGGTGGATTGGCAATTTAGCAGAAAACAGATCAGGTAACTCTTCATGGCATCAAATCGATTAGTACACTGCAAGGTAAATAAAACCTGCTTACACTGACTTGCCTGCTGTTATACTCAAGCGAAATAGGTTTTGTGCAAAATGGAATTCAGGTTTATAAGGTTTAGACTAAACTTTCTAAACCGCATAAACTATTTAAAACATTTGCACAAAACCTATTACAGTGAAATATAAATCACTTCTGCTTCAGGATACATACGAGAAGTAAATTGCATTAATCTGCTTCAGAGAATGGCCTGTTGTTGAAATTCCCCTATATTTAATGCTTCACCCATTTGAAAAAACGACCGGATATGAAGCTCCTTACTATCGTCCTCTTGCTGCTATTGGGGTGGCCATTGCTTTTCGCCCAAAACATCCTCGTAGCCGATCCGGACTCCCTCTTCCTGGAAGACCAGATGGCCGACCTGTCTGATCCATGGAAGGATTTTAATATGAATTTAAAGTTGAAAAACGGCTCCGGGGATACCCTGGAGGTGGTCTGGAAACGGGAGATCGGCTCCGATTGCCCGCTGGAATGGGAGTTTTTCGTGAGTGATATCATCGGTACCTATATACCAACTGTCTCCATGAGTCCGGAAGGCGCCCAGTTCAACGTTCCCTCTCAGGGAGAGGCTTATTTTGGCATCCATGTCCTGCCCAACACAGTGGAGGGATGCTGCACCGTGCTCGCAATCTTCTCTGATTACAACAACCCTGGCGTGGTCTTTGATACCGCTTATTTCCATATCACGCTCAACAGCGATTGCCTGCCGAGCAGTGTGGAACCAGCAGTACCTGAACGGTTAACGGTGGAGGTATACCCCAATCCAGCCAGTGGGGAGATCTACGTGAGCAGTGCCGGGGACCTGCAGTTTGAAATCACTGACCCAATGGGAATTTTGGTGAAAACTGGAAAAGTTGGGCCGCTTTCAAATACACCCATTGACATTCGGGAACTCCGGGAAGGCGTTTATTTCATTCGTTTTTACGATGAAAAAAAGGGCCGCCGGCAATTGGTCAAATTCCTGAAAATGACAGAATAGTAGAAGATTGAATATGCGTCAACATACCTCGCTTAAATAAAAAAAGGCCCTGCCGAAACAGGGCCTTTCTGGTTTTATTTGGCTTCGATCTCTTCCAGTACTTCAGCTTCTACCAGGGTAACCTCGAGTAGGCTGTTGACCTTCAGATTATAACCATTGGCTTTGGCTTGTTCGATCAGCTCCTTGATCTCCTGGTGAACCTGGGTGAGTTCTTCGATGCGTTTTTCAGCGTGCGATACATCTCCGCCAAACCGGATCTGGGTGCTGAACTTTTCGCAATTGTGAAAATGGATCTTGCTGTTGACCAGGGAAAAGAGCACTTCCCGGGCTTTTTCGGGGGTGAATTCCCCATCGACGAGCTTGAAATTTTGGGTATTTTCCATTTCTATTTTTTTTAAAGCGATAGCGACCCTGCTTTTAGTGAATTATTGTCCCTGGCCTAAAGAGAAGGCGGGTTTTCCATCAAACACGTAGAGGTTTTCCGTTTTTATCGTGTCGATGTTCTTGCCAATGGCCTGGCTCAGTAATTGAACGATATGTTGTTTGTCAACTCCGTTGCTATTGGACGGCTCGAAGCGGCAGCGCCAGTGGTCGGTGCAAAAGGTCTCTTCAAAGCCCTCCGGCCATACTTTGATGCCCCGGTTGGTGATCATGGTGAGTTTTAAGGTCTCGTCCTCGATCTGCTGCAACACCCTGGCCAATTCGTTGGGGTCGCGGTCGTTCCAGTGTACGAACAGGTCCACACCTACCAGTTCTTTTTTGGCAGCCGGTTTCCGTTGGTACTTGGGAAGGGTAAACCCATTGCTTTTGGGATACGATACCGCCTTCAATTGTGCGGGTGATTGACCCAGGTTGGCGATGACCGCTTGTGCAAATTCGCGGGTCCCCACTTTTTGCTTGCTGGTTCCTTCCTTGTAAATATCAAAGGTGTGAATACCGTCTTCTATAGTCTTTAACCAGGCGTTCTGCACGCGTTCGGCCACTTCCGTCTGGCCAATGTGGTTGAGCATCATGAGCGCGCCTTGCAGCAAGCCGGAAGGATTGGCGATGTTTTGTCCGGCGATAGTGGGGGCGGAACCGTGGATCGCTTCAAACATGGCGCATCCCTCGCCGATGTTGGACGAACCGGCTAGTCCCACAGAACCTGTGATCTGAGCGGCTATATCCGAGAGTACATCTCCATACAAATTGGGCGTCACGATCACATCGAAGGCTTCGGGCGTATCGGCCATTTTTGCAGCCCCGATATCGATGATCCAGTGTTCGTTTTCGATTTCGGGATACTCCAGGGCGATTTCGTCAAACACCTTGTGAAACAACCCGTCCGTTTGCTTCATGATGTTGTCTTTCGTGAAGCAGGTCACCTTCTTCCGGCCGTATTGCTTGGCGTATTCAAAGGCATAGCGCACGATCTTTTCACACCCCGGGCGGCTGATCAGTTTCAGGCATTGTACGATCTCATCCGTCTGCTGATGCTCGATCCCTGCGTAGAGATCCTCTTCATTTTCCCGGACGATCACGGTGTCCATCTCCGGGTGTTTGGTCTTGATGAAAGGGTAGAGGCTCACACAAGGGCGAATGTTGGCGTACAGTCCAAGAAATTTCCGCATCGTCACATTCAGGCTTTTGTAGCCGCCGCCCTGTGGGGTGGTGATAGGGCCTTTCAGGAAGATCTTGTTTCTCCGGATGACGTCCCAGGCTTCTTTGCTGATCCCGGTAGAATGACCGGACAGGTACACTTTCTCGCCCACTTCGATCTCTTCGATCTCAAGTTGGGCCCCAGCGGCCAGAATAATGTCGAGGGTAGCGTCCATGATCTCAGGACCAATTCCATCTCCTTTGGCGACCGTGATTTTGCGCATGTGGATTCTTTTTTTGGTTAAAATTCGTGTGAAAAGACTTGAATATATTTTATTGACTGCCACCTGCCTCTATCAGGAAAGGGGCTTTTCCATCGGTAATGATGATCTTGCTATTGGGTGATTTGGATAACTCGTTAAAGGCTTCAATACTTCTGATCTTGATAATCTCTTCGGTCAGTCCTTCTGCCAAGATCTTTTGGGCGTCCCTTATCCCTGTGGCTTCAATGATCTTCTGGTCTGCTTCCAGTTTGGCCTGTTGCAAGACGAATTCCATCCGCATGGCATCTTGCTCGGCTTGTAGTTTTTGCTCGATGGATCTGGCCAGGCCAGGGGGCAATTGGATGCTTTTCATGAGCACCGATTCTATGATAATTCCCTGATTGGTGAGTGTCTCCGACATTTTCTCCAGAATGGCTTTTTCAATATCCGCTCGCATGCCGGAGTGCATATCTTTTGCAAAAAATTGAGCACATACGTCTGCCGAAGCAGAGCGGAATACATTCGCTATGATCGTTTCGTAGTTGAGTCCAATGGTCCTGATCAAGCTTGGTACCTTGTTTTTGTCAAGATTATAGAGAATGGAAATTTGGGAAGTGATGCTAAGGCCTTCTTTACTAGGTAAATTCAGTGATAATTCGAGGTTGCTGGTTTGGATTGAAGCTTTTACCACCTTGCTGGTAAATGGATTGAACAGGATTGTTCCCTGGGTAGCCACCTCATTCGAGAGCTTGCCCAGTTTTTGTTTTACCCCTACTTCTCCAGGTCTGATAATGGCACAGCTGCTCAATAGGGTAATCGCGGCTAGTAGAATGAATTGTTTTGTATACATGGTTGAAGTTTTTTTGGTGATTTTCTTCATACCTGAACGCAAAGGTATGTACATGGTTCATAAATTATTATTTATCTTTGATATGGAAATCATTAACTTTATTTATGAATTATACCTTACACCAACTCCAGGTATTCCTGAAGGTGACACAAACACAAAGCATCACCAAAGCTGCGGTAGAACTCAACCTCACGCAGCCGGCTGTGTCTATTCAGTTGAAAAATTTTCAGGATCAATTTGATATCCCACTGACGGAGGTGATCGGGAGGCAGTTGTATGTCACCGATTTTGGAAAAGAGATCGCCGAAGCGGCAGAGAATATTTTGAACGAGGTCAATGCCATTAATTATAAGACGATGGCATTCAAAGGGTACGTGACCGGGCGACTGAAGATCTCGGTAGTTTCCACGGGCAAGTATGTAATGCCCTATTTTTTGTCCGATTTTTTAAAGTTGAATCAGGGGGTGGAGTTGCAACTGGATGTAACCAATAAATCCCGGGTATTGGAGAGTCTGGAGAAAAACGAGGTAGATTTCTCTTTGGTGTCTATCCTGCCCGAACAACTCCAGGTCGACAATCTGGAGTTGATGCAAAACAAATTGTACCTGGTCTCCAATACCGAGCGGCAGTTTGAAAAGAAACACTACGACAAAAAGATACTGGAGGAACTTCCTTTGATCTATCGGGAACCGGGCTCCGGCACCAGGAGTCTTATGGAAAAGTTTATCCGGGAGAATAACCTGGCTGTGGAAAAGAAAATAGAACTCACCTCCAATGAAGCGGTAAAACAGGCGGTCATTGCCGGGTTGGGTAGCTCGATCATGCCGCTAATCGGCATCAAGAACGAGCTGAAGAACGGCGATTTACAGATCATTCCTGTCAAGGGATTCCCCGTCGAGTCGAAGTGGAACCTGATCTGGCAGAAAAGCAAGAAGTTCTCCCCGGCAGCAAATGCCTTTCTCCGCTTTCTGGAAAAGGAGAAAGACCAGATTATCCAATCGAGGTTTGATTGGTATGAGCGAAATTAACCCCTTACCTGAAATCCGCATTCACCCGCGCTAACACCCCGCTACCTGGACACAATTCTTCCTCCCGCAACGAATTCAGGGGCTTATCCACCGTTTGCTCCAGGTTGTGCATATCCCGGCTATTCTGGTCGATATAGAGCAGGCCCGTGAGTACTTCCCCTTTGGCTTTAGCAGTTTGCAAACGCCGCACCGCGGAAAAGCGATCGCAGGGATCCCAGTTGGGCGCCAGTTTGTGCAATTGAATGACTGAGCCGTCGTGCATCTCGACCATCGCCGACATCCCCGGCTCGTAAGATACCGTGATCTCTTCCTTTTCCGGCACATAATCGATTGTGGCTGTCGCTTCCAGATGCGCCCGTACGTAATCGTATGACTTGGTCGATTCGGGCTTGTTGTTGAACGTCACGCATGGGCTCACCACATCCAGCAGCGCAAAGCCAGGGTGGGAGATGGCAGCCTTGATCAGCGGCACTAATTGGTTCTTATCGCCCGAAAAACTACGTCCTACAAAGGTAGCTTCCAGTTCCAGCGCCAGGCCTACCAGGTCGATGGCGGGATAGTTGTTGATCCCACCTGCCTTACTGGTCGCTCCGGCGTCGGTAGTGGCCGAGTTCTGGCCTTTGGTCAATCCATAGCAGCCATTATTCATTACGATATACACCATGTTGACATTCCGTCGGATGGCGTGTACAAACTGCCCCATCCCGATGGAGGCCGAATCGCCGTCGCCCGACACACCCAGGTAAATCAGGTCGCGGTTGGCCATATTGGCGCCGGTGGCGATGGAGGGCATTCGCCCGTGCACGGAGTTAAACCCGTGGCTGTTGCTCAAAAAGTAGGTCGGCGTCTTCGACGAACAACCGATCCCCGACAATTTGGCCAGCCGGTGCGGCTCTATCGACAGCTCAAAACAAGCTTGTACAATAGCCGCACTGATCGAATCGTGCCCACACCCGGCACAGAGCGTGGAAATAGCGCCTTCGTAGTCTGATTTTACATACCCGATGTCATTCTTGGGGAGCTCGGGGTGGCGAAATTTAGGCTTTATATAGGTCATGTTAGTGGAATGGTTTAATAGTCGGAATGGATCTAATTACCTGGGGGAAAATTATGGAGGGATTATGGAGGGATTAGATTGAAAGGGATTAGAAGGGATTGTTTTCTTTATTAATCCTTTTCAATCCCTCCATATAATCCCTTTCAATCCCTCTAATCCCTTATATCAATTAATATTGTCACACTTTATTTGTCAGTTCAGTCCTTTTATTGCTGCTATCTCCATTTTCTCCTCCGGAAACGATTCCAGGATCAATTGTTCGATCCGTTGGGCAGTGATGGGCATGCCATCGTAGTTGAGGATGGGGGTCAACTTCTTGGGGCTGATCTCCAACTCGTTGATCAACAACGTGCGCATCTGGCCATCGCGGTTTTGTTCAACCACAAAGACCTTCTCGTGCTGCTCGATAAACGCACTGATGGTCTCGTGGAAGGGGTAGGCGGTAATGCGCAGCGCATCTATTTCGATGCCTTGTTCTTTAAGCAGATCCAGTGCTTCGAGAGCTGAATAGGTCGTGGTACCAAAGAATATGATGCCGTGCTTGGATTGATTTTTTTTCTGATAAAATTCGGGAGCCGGCACGAGCTGGCTGGCGGTCCGGAATTTTTTCATCAATCGGTCGACGTTCCGGACGTACGCATCGCCGACTTCGGTGTAGCGGGCGTATTCGTCTTTCGAGGTGCCCCGCGTAAAGTAAGCGCCTTTCGTGGGGTGGGTACCGGGAAGGGTCCGGTAGGGGATGCCGTCGCCGTCCACATCCAGGTAACGGCCAAACTGTTCGATCTGCTCCAGGTCGTCGGCGCTGAGCACTTTGCCCTGGTCGTAGGTGCGGGAGTCGTCCCAGGTTAGTGGGGGCGACATATGATCGTTCATACCCAGGTCGAGGTCGCTCATGACGATCACCGGGGTTTGCAGGCGGTTGGCCAGATCGAGGGCCGACGCCGTATGCTCAAAGCATTCTTTCGGGTTGCTGGGAAACAACAATACGTGCCGGGTGTCTCCGTGCGAAGCATAGGCGGCAGAGAGAATATCGGGCTGCTGGGTACGGGTGGGCATCCCTGTCGAAGGACCGCCCCGTTGCACGTTGATCAGCACCACCGGGATCTCGGCAAAATAGGCTAGTCCCAAAAATTCACTCATGAGTGATAACCCGGGACCGCTGGTTGCCGTAAAGGCCCGTGCGCCGTTCCAGGAGGCGCCGATCACCATGCCCATGGCGGCGAGTTCGTCCTCCGCCTGTATGACGGCGTAGCGCTTCTTTTTCGTCTGGGGATCGATCCGGAACTTCCGGGCATATTTCTCGAAGGCGTCGACCAATGAAGTGGAAGGCGTGATGGGATACCAGGGCGCCACCGTAGCGCCTCCGTATACAGCGCCCAGTCCGCAGGCGGTGTTGCCGTCTATGAGAATGCAGTCGCCCACTTTATCCCGCCTTTCCAACCGCACGTCAAGCGGACAGTCGTAGTGGTTTTTGGCGTATTGAAACCCTAGATCCAGGGCTTTCAGGTTGGGGCCGATCAACTTTTCTTTGGTGCGAAACTGGTCGTTGATGATGCCGTGCAGCACCTCCATCTCGATGTCCAGCAAAGCTGAAAGCGCGCCCACATAGATGACGTTTTTGAAAAGCTGCCGCTGCCTGGGGTCGTTGTAGTGTTGCATGGTCAACTCCGTCATCGGTATGCCGATATAGTGGATGTTATCGCGCATGAACTCCGGGTGTAGCCGCTTTGAACTGTCGTAGATGAAAAATCCTCCGGGTTTGACGGCGTCCACATCCCGGCGCATACTTTGAGGGTTGACGCAAACCACCACGTCAATGCCGTCTCGCCGTCCGAGGTAGCCATTTTCATTGACCCGCACCTCATACCAGGTAGGCAGGCCCTGAATGTTGGAAGGGAAAATATTCTTGGGCGATACCGGAATACCCATCCGGAAAATCGCTTTGGCAAACATATTATTCGCACTGGCCGAACCTGTGCCGTTCACGTTGGCAAAGCGGATCACCAGGTCGTTTACAGATTGGAGATGCTCCATATCTCACTAGCTTTTGTTACTTGGTATAAATATTTTTGCATATCCCATGCCGCCGTGGGGCAGCGCTCGGCACAAAGGCCGCAGTGCAGGCAGACGTCTTCATCTTTGATCATGACGCGCCCGGTATTCAGGGTTTCCGATACATAGAGATCCTGGGTCGTATTGTTGGCCGGGGCCTTCAGTCGTTTACGCAGGTCATCTTCCTCCCCATTGGGGGTAAAAGTGATGCAGGACGTCGGACAAATATCCATGCAGGCATCGCACTCGATGCAACGGCTGGTATTGAAAATGGTCTGGATGTCACAATTCAGGCACCGCTGCGCTTCCTTAAAGCCTATGCCGGTGTTGAACCCAAGTTCCACTTCCACCTTCCGGTCCTTGAGGGCCACCTGTTTTTCGGCATGAGGCACGGAATACCGCGGATCCTCGATCACCGCGCTATCAAAGCTCCACTCGTGAATGCCCATTTTCTGGCTGACGAGGTTGGTGGTAGGAGGGAGGCGGTTGTAAATGGATTCGCCCCGGCAAAACAGGTCGATCGAAATAGCGGCCTGGTGCCCGTGGGCTACGGCGGTGATCACATTTTCAGGACCAAACGCCGCGTCGCCACCAAAGAACACCCGGTCGAGCGTCGATTGGAAAGTCGTTTTATCGACGACTGGCAGGTCCCACTTACCAAACTTTATGCCCAGATCCCCTTCGATCCAGGGGAACGCATTATCCTGCCCGATGGCGATGAGTACTTCGTCGGCCTCGATAAAGATATCGGGCTCCCCGGTGGATATGAGCGAGCGCTTTCCATGTTCATCATAGATGGCCGCCACTTTTCCAAAGAGCATGCCTTTGAGCTTGCCTCCTTCCACGACAAAAGCCTTGGGTGGCATGTTGTTGAGAATGGGAATATCCTCCCGCTGGGCATCTTCGATCTCCCAGGGAGAGGCTTTCATATCTTTGAACGGGCTTCGGACTACCACCGTGACCTTCTCCCCACCCAGGCGGCGGGCGGTGCGACAGCAGTCCATGGCGGTATTGCCGCCTCCCAGCACGATGACTTTCTTACTCACTTTGGTCGTATGTCCGAACGCTACGCTGGCCAGCCACTCAATACCCAGGTGGACGAATTTATCCGCTTCCTTGCGGTTTTCCAGGTCGGGAAGGTCCCGGCCTTTTGGGGCGCCGGTTCCCACGAAAATAGCGTCATAGTCTTTCTCCAGTATTTTTTTCATACTGGAAACGTAGGTATTGAAATGGGTGTGAATGCCCATATCCAGCACATAGCCGACCTCCTCATCCAGCACCGACTCGGGCAGCCGGAACGCGGGGATCTGAGTCCGCATCATACCCCCGGCCTTGTCCCATTCGTCGTACAGGTGGATTTCGTAGCCCAATGGCGCCAGGTCGCGCGCTACGGTTAGCGAGGCAGGGCCCCCGCCGATGAGGGCGATTTTGAATCCGTTCTTTTTTTCGGGAGCGGTGGGCATCAGGGATTTGACTTCCCCTTTATTGTCTGCTGCAACCCGCTTGAGGCGGCAGATGGCGACGGGTTCTTCTTCCACGCGTCCGCGCCGGCATGCCGGTTCGCAGGGACGGTCGCAAGTACGGCCCAAAATGCCCGGGAATACATTGGATTCCCAGTTGATCATATAGGCATCCGTATAGCGCTCGGCCGCGATCATCCGGATGTACTCCGGTACCGGTGTATGCGCCGGACAGGCATGCTGGCAGTCGACAACCTTGTGGAAATACTCCGGGTTGGTAATGTCTGTAGGCTTCATTGGCTTGCTCTTCTTTCCTGGGTGAGCGGTGCTCACGGACAGAAATCTTTTTGTTTATTTCTTAAATTCGGAGCAAGTACTTGAAAAGTTAATAAATATGCAAATATTGTTGCAGAGAAAGTGTAAAATGGACAAGATTTAGGTAAACGGGTGGAATGGAAAAACGTAGCGCCCGTTGCGTTCGTCGCGGTAAATTGTATAAAAACATTGTATTGCCATGAAAAAACTACTCTTTTTGTATTCCTTCCTGCTTATGTGGCAGAGCGACCTTCTTTCTCAAACCCAGGAATATTTCCCCGATCCAGATCCCCAAATCCAGCAACGCCTAGAGGACTGGCAGGACCTGAAATTTGGACTCCTGATGCACTGGGGGCCTTACAGTCAATGGGGGATAGTGGAGAGCTGGAGTATCTGTCCCGAGGACTTGAGTTGGGCGACGGGCGCCCGAAAATCCGGAAAGGGAGATACTTATCAAGCGTACCTGGATGAATATGAAAAGCTTCAAACCACCTTCAATCCCGAAAAATTTGCCCCGGAAAAATGGGCCGCAGCAGCCCGGGAAGCGGGTATGAAATACGTGGTATTTACCACGAAGCACCACGACGGGTTTTGTATGTTCGATACGAAATATTCGGACTACAAGATTACCGACCCGAAAACGCCTTTCGCCGCCAATCCGCGCAGCAACGTGACCCGGGAGATCTTCGACGCCTTCCGGAAGGAGGGCTTTTGGACCGGCGCATATTTCTCCAAACCCGATTGGCACAGCGATTATTATTGGTGGAAAAAATTTCCGCCGGTCGATCGAAATTGCAATTATTCCATCCCCAAACACCCGGAGCAGTGGGCCAGGTTTGTCGAGTACACACATAATCAGATCGACGAACTGGTGAGCGATTACGGTCGTCTGGACATCCTTTGGCTCGATGGAGGCTGGGTGCGGACCAAGACTGAGGAGGAGGTTCGATCCGAACTTTCGGATGTCTATGAAGGCAGCCGTTGGGCCCGCAATCCGCAAAGCCAGGATATCGACATGCCTGCACTCGTGCGAGAAGTGCGGGAGAAACAACCCGGCCTGATTGTCGTGGACCGGGCGGTGCCGGGCCCCCACCAAAACTACCTGACCCCGGAACAGCATATCCCCGAAACCGGATTGCCCTATCCCTGGGAGACTTGCATGACGATGGCCCAAAGCTGGAGTTATGTGCCCAACGACGTGTACAAACCCACCGATAAATTGATCGAAAATCTGGTCGATATCGTCAGCAAAGGCGGCAATTTTCTGCTCAATATAGGCCCTGGTCCCGACGGGGCGCTCGACCCCGTAGCCTACGACCGGCTCGCAGCAATAGGGGAGTGGATGAAAGTAAACGGCGAAGCCATCTACCAAACCCGGATGTACAGGGTGTATGGCGAAGGGGAACAGATTCGCTTCACTCAATCCAAATCAGGCGATACGGTATACGTCTTCTTTTTTGAATACCCCGAGCAACCCGTTTTATTGAAAAATAGTACCTTTCAGCCGGATATGCACATGCAACTCCTTGGGAATAAGGCCAAGGTGAAATTTTCTCCCAAAGAAAACGGGGTGGAGATCACACTCCCGCCGGCCGACAAAGTGAAGGGGGCGTATGTGTGGGTGCTCAAAATTGAAAAAGAAAAATAAATCTGATACATTTCCTAGACCTCTTTCTGCTTATGAATTCTAAATACCTCTACCTCCCACTTTTTCTGCTGCTTTTGCTCCAGGCGCCGGCTGCTTTTTCCCAACACGCCATCGACTTCGACGGTATCGACGATCAGATCGTCGTGCCCGGGGCCTCTTCGTTGATAGCCAATGGCAATATGTCTTTGTCATTCTGGGTGTATCCCACCAATCCGGCGCCCAACTTCCCGAATTTTGACGGGTTTGCCGGATTCCGGAATAATTCCAACGCCGACTTTTACATTCTCCATTATAGTACGACCAAGGTGGAAGCCCGGTTCCGGAACAGCTCGGGCGTGGTGTTTGATATCCTGTACAACGGGATGTACCTCAATACCTGGAACCATTTTACGCTGACCTACGATGGCACAAAGCTGTCCCTATTCCACAACGGGGAAGCGGCCGGGGTCATTGCGGCCAATGGGGTCATTGCCTCCACCACAGAGCCGCTGAATATGGGGTATTTGCCTTATTTCTCTACGCCCTATTTCTTCGACGGCCAGCTCGACGATGTGTGTCTGTGGAGTAAATGCCTGACTACTCCAGAGGTGGTGGAGTTGTTCAATAATAACTGTAGTCAGGATCTGGGCGCCGATGGACTGGAACTCTGCTATCAGTTTGACCAGGGCACGCCCGGGGGCAACAATACCGCCATCACCATGGCGACCGAAAGTATCGTCGGCATGGATGCCCCCCTGAGCAATTTCACATTGACCGGCGGCTCTTCCAATTTTGTGGGCTTCCTCCATACCGGGTATACCTTCCTCGATGAATTTTCATGTGGAGACCCTGTCACCTCGCCGACCGGCAATTACACCTGGACGGAAACCGGGTTTTATTCCGATACCATTTTCAACGGGGACTGCATCGATGTGTACTTCGTCAGCCTCGCCGTGAATCCCATAGATGCGACCGTGACGCAGACCAGTTCCTATTCCTTGTCCGCTAATATGGCGGGCGCCGTCTACCAATGGATTGACTGCTCGACAGGAGATGCGATACCCGGCGCTACCGACCGGACCTTTGAAGCACCCGTTCCGGGGACTTATGCGGTAGTGGTGACGGTGAATGCCTGTTCGGATACCTCTGCCTGTTATAATTTGGAGGTGAATGGGGTGAATAGTTTGGTGGAGGCTGGTTTGGAAGTTTATCCCAATCCGGCTAATGACCAGGTCTTTATTCGGTTGGATGATTCGTATTCCTCATTCACCGTGGAGCTAATTGACGCGAATGGACGGTTAGTAGCAGGGCAAAATAATGCGGGTGATCGGGAAGTTATGCTGGATGTGTCGGCATTGCCGGGCGGGGTTTATTTCCTGCGTCTGGTGGCGGAAGATAAGGCCAGGGTGGTCAAGTTGATCGTTGATTAAAACTCCACCCTCCAACTCACAATCGGCAATAACCCCAACTGCCGTTTCGTCACTACTTCATTTTTTACAAAATCGTAATAGTCAAACCCTACATTCTTCCGGTTGAGCACATTTTGAATATCCAGCGAGAGGGTGCTGTTGCGGCCGGCGCGGTTCCATTTGAGGTAAAAACGGAGGTCGAGGCGGAGGTAATCGGCTTGGACGAGGGGGAAGCCATCGGACTCGTCGTACAGGGTATAGCCTCGGTCCAGAGAACCGGCTACATCCACCGGGGCGGCGCGGAACCCGCCCATCCACAGGAAGTGGGCGTTGATGCCGCGGATCACTACTTTCTCTTTTTTCTGTTTGGAAAATTCCCGTCCGCCGGTCAGGTTGAGCAGGTAACGGCCGTCGAAACGAGTCGGGCGTTCCACACCATCGTTGGCAGTGTATAGGGAGCGGTAGAGCGACCCGGCAGCGATGAAGTAGTAGCGGTCGAGAATGAATTTTTGCAGGGAGAGGTCAAGGCCGAAATTGCGGCCAGTACCGGTTTCCTGGATGACATAATTCCCAAGCCGGTAGGCCTCGGTGAGGTTGAGCACGGAAAAGGTGCTGCCCGGGTTTTCGGCCACCGGCACATTGAATAAATGCTGATAGTAGAGCTCCGCGGTCAGGATCAACATTGGGGCCAATTCCTGGCGGTAGGCAGCCACCAGGTGGTGCGATTTCATTAAGCCCAGCCCTTCCTTGATCGGGGTAGGGGCGTCATACAATTGGGGAATGTGGGTTTGGCTCAACAAGCTGTACGAAAGGCTTATCCGGTTTCGGGTATTGGGCGAAAAGCTCAGGGCAAGGCGCGGCTCCGGAGAGATATCTGTGGGCGAATAGGTAAAATGGGTTACCTGCAATCCTGTCGTGAGTTCGAGTTTTGACGAAAGATGGGTGTGCCAGTCGACAAAAGGCTGGAGCAGCCAACCGCGCACGGTTCCCGTCCAGGTGATCAGGCCCACGTTGCTGGTGAAATAGGACGTAAAGTCTGCAAATTCCTGGGATGCCTGTACCCCCGCCCGCAACCGGTTTCGGGCGTTTAGTTTGGTGGTGAAAATGGAGGAAAGGGCGATCTTCCTTTCAGTGAAGAGATCTTCCGACCATCCTGCTACGTCCGGCAGATCCCACACCGGATTGGAGGTGCGGTGGTGATCAAGGGCTGAAACAATCCCCACCGACCGCCATACGCTTTTTTTGCCCATGGGCAGCACGTGGGTCAAGCCCGCTGCGCCCATTTTCGATAAAAACTCGATATCAAACCGCTGTTTATCCTCCGTCACGTCCGCTTGATCAGCCAGCGAATAGGAGCGGGTCGAGTTGATCCCACCCACCCCGAAAACCGAAAACCGCCCCGCCTTTGCCGTAGGCAACGAAATATGCACCGACAAGTCCTGAAACGCAATCTGGTCATCCCCAAAATCGGCCCCCAGCGCCGCCAACAACCCTGTAAACGAATACCTGTAATTCGCCATATACGAAGCTTTGTCTGGACTGCCGACTGCCAACTGCTTACTGCCGACTGCCAACTGCTTACTGCCGACTGCCGACTGCTTACTGCCGACTGCCAACTGCTTACTGCCGACTGCCAACTGCTTACTGCCAACTGAAAAAGGTCCTTCCGCCGCCAAATCCAACCCAATCAACCCCGCCTGCACCGTAAACTCATGCTGTTGGTCATTCCCCTGACGAAGTCGCATGTCGAGGATGCCGCCCAGGGAGTTGCCATATCCCGCAGGGAAGGCTCCGGTCAAAAAAGTAGAGGTGCCGAGCAATTGTGCGCTGAGGATATTAACGCCGCCCCCCGCCTGCGTGGGCCGGTCGCTGAAGGTACCTGCATTGGCCGTATGGTTGGGGTTGACGATCTCCACGCCTTCGAGCCGCCATTTGACTGCTGAGGGCGAGTTGCCCCGCACCGAGATGATGTTGGTGCCATCGTTGAGCCCTGTCACGCCAGGATAGGAGAGGGCTACCCTGCCCGGATCGAAATAGGTAGCCGGGAAACGGAATTGCTCCTCGACCGTGATCGTATAGGCACTCACCGGGAAGATGTCGTTCGACCCCTCCGCTTGTGCTTTCACGACCACTTCCTGAAGGGCTTCGCTCCGTTCGCGGAGTTGAACGTTTTGCACGGTTTCTTTCCCTGCCTCCACGAGCAACTCGGCGATCGTTACGGTGCTGTATCCCAGGTAGCTGGCCTGCAGGCGATAGCGACCGACGGGCACGTTGGGAATAACATATTTCCCGGCTTCATCTGTGACGGTCCGTAGGGTATCGCTTCGGAAGAGGAGGATGTGGGCGCCAGGCAGGGGAGCGCCACTGTCGGTATCGGTGAGGGCTCCGCGGATGGTTTGGAGGGGGGATTGGGCGGAGGTGGATACCGCGCAAAAAAACAAGGTTATTAGCAGCAGGTATATTCTTTTCATGTGGCAAATGTACGACCTGGAAAACACAGCAACTACCTTGGCGGGCGTCTTTGGAAAAAATTGTAAATTGATTCCTCAAACTTCATCTCTTATGCCCATTAAATCCGCCTACAACCACTGGGCTGCCACCTACGACTCCATGCCCAATAAAACCCGCGACCTCGAGCAAACCGCCGCCCGACAAACTTTGGGACCCCTGAAGTTCGCCACCGTGCTTGAGCTAGGCTGTGGTACCGGCAAGAACACCCAATGGCTGGCCAAAAAGGCGACCACCCTCCTCGCACTCGATTTCTCCGAAGAAATGCTGGCCCTGGCCAAAAAGAAGATCACCGCAAACCATGTGCAGTTTCAACAAGCCGACCTGCTTCAACCCTGGAATGTGCCCGATCATTTTGCCGATCTCCTCACCTGCAGCCTGGTGCTCGAACACATCGAAGACCTGGATCCGATTTTCGCCCAGGCGGCAACAAAACTAAAACCCGGCGGACTGTTTTATATTTGCGAACTCCACCCCTTCAAACAATACGAAGGCAGCAAAGCCAAATACCAAACCGAAGCCGGCACGGTCGAGTTGGAGGTCTACACCCACCACATATCCGAATTTGTAGGGGCTGCTTTAAGCAATGCCTTCACCTTAACAGAGCTAAAAGAATGGTTCGATCCCAGCGAAAATGCTACCCCCCGCCTAATCTCCTTTATCTTCACCCTTCACCCTTCACCCTTCACCATGAAAACCTACATCGCCCTCCTTCGCGGCATCAACGTCAGCGGCCAGAAAATGATCAAAATGGCGGAGTTGAAAACGCATCTTGAAGCACTGGATTTTCAGGCGGTTCAGACCTATATCCAAAGCGGCAACGTGGTCTTTATGGCTGCGGATACAGATCCGGAAAGCCTGGGAAAGACCATTTCCGGAAAGATCCAGGCAGTCTATGGATTCGATGTTTCGGTGCTGGTCAGGCGTCCAGAGGATTTTCGCCATATACTGGATAAAAACCCCTTCCTCCAGCGCGGGGAAGATCCCGAACGGCTCTACGTAACGTTCCTGGGTGCATTACCGGCAGCAGCGCAGGTAGAAAAACTGAAAGGGTATGACTATAGCCCTGAAGCCTACGTCCTGGACGGCACGACCCTCTATTTTTTCGCCCCCAACGGTTATGGCCGCGCCAGGATGAACAACAATTTCTTCGAAAGTAAATTAAAGGTCCCCTGCACCACCCGCAATTGGAAAACGGTGGGGGTGCTGGCAGACATGGCTGGGGAGTAGCGGATATCAAGTACTCAGTTATCTGAGCGGCTCCGGAGCTCCTTCAAAATGCTTGTATTTTCCGAGCAATTTTCCGAAAAAGACCGTAATCGGCATGATCACTTTTTTCACAAAAACAGGGATGGTGAATACGTCGTACTCCGTTTTGTAGCGGGTGATGAGATAGGAGCCATCGAATACTTCCGGCTGTTCGGAACCTGATTTGTTTTGGGCGTCATACAGGGCGGACAAAAAGAACACAACGCTATTGGCCGGCTTGATCCAGCCGGTACATTCGAGTGGCTCCTCTCCGGCATTCCAGAATCGGTGTGGCACGCCGCGCAAAAAGGTGGCCGATTCGCCGGCTTCCAGATAGGTGGGTTCTTTACCCATAATTTCTACGCCCATTTTCCCTTTCACCACAGTGAGCGATTCATCTTGTTTGAAATGGACATGCATCGCTGGTCCGGCGCCGGGTTGGACCACATTTTCGACGATAACTTTTTCTTCGCCGCCTTCCATTTCAATGGAGGTAAAAATGAGCTTTTCTCCCAGGGTGTTTTGGATCGTTTTGGGCAGGGGCACCGTGTTCATACGTCAATTTTTTGGGTTAAAGCAGCAGGAATGATTCTGATCGAAATTTTGAAACTATGATGCAATATTAGTACATTGTGCTAAATTATGCAAGATTTTTAGTTCATTGTACTAATATTTATGAAAACCAGAGAAAAGATCTTGACTCAATCGCTTAAACTCTTTAATGCACAAGGGATGGCCCAGGTGGGAGTGCGGGATATTGCCCGCCATCTTGGGGTAAGTCCGGGTAACCTTTCCTACCATTTCCCCAAAAAAGAAGATTTGGTGCTGGAGTTGGTGAACCGCATGCGTGCTGTTAATGACCAATGCTATAACACCTATTTCTCCGGGATTCCATCGCTGCCTGGTTTCCTTCAAACTATGCGGGGTGTTTTCTCCAATCAGTACGACCATCAGGGGTTGTTGATCGGGCAGGAAGAAATGCGTAGGATCTTATTTAACGAATACGATTATAAGGCGGTAGAAGAAAGGCGGAAAACGCATTTCAAGACTATTTTCCTGGGGCTAGCCGCCGCTGGCGAATTGAAACTGGAGTCAGAAGATGCCGATTTCCTCGTTTCGTACATGACTCTTTTCGGCAGGTTTTGGATATTGGAAAGTTTTGTAAGCACGCCTGAGTTGTCAAAAGAAGAAGCCGTCGAGAAATACCTGCGGCTACTGGCCAGGCAATTAGCATTGTTTGCTACGGAGCAAGGCAAAGGATCATTGAATAGTTTTTTCGAGTAAATTAGTGACCAAATCCGGTCGCTATGAAAAAACGTCCCTTCCTTCTCGCCCTCCCTTTCGGCCTTCTCACGCTGGTCCTCGCTTTGACCATGCCTTCCATTCCGAAAGAGGCCGGCATCAAAAACCCGATCGTAGAACTGGAATTCGCCCGCAGCGCGGCGGATGTACATCAGGTGCTCGGTACAGGGGAGGAGGTGCGGGAAGCTACGTTTCGCAATGTCCATGCCGATCGTTTTTTCCTGCTGGCTTATAGCGCTTTTCTGGCGGTGAGTTCCTTCCTCGTGGCGCGTATGCGCCGCAAACCGTGGGGCTGGATCGGAGTATCCCTTGCCGTGATCGCCGCCGTATACGACACCCTTGAAAATCAACAACTCCTATACATTCTGATGAAACCTGATACGGAATGGGGGCCGTTTCTGTTTCGCTTGTCGATCTTCACCTGGATCAAATGGGGCGCCATCACCGCGGCCTTCCTGTTCCTCGGCTGGTCATTTAAGGACCTCAACCGATTTGGCCTGTTTTTTTGATACTGGCCATACTCACTGCGGTAACTGCGTTGATTGCAGTCTTTATTCCCTTCCTGTTGGTAATTTTTTCTACCCTGATCGCGCTGCTTTTTTTGCTTCTTTTCCTTTTTCAGGCGACCTTTTCCAGATAGACGCCATCTTTTTTTCAAAGATGGCGTCTCTGCGCTTTTCTTCAAAAAGATGGCGTCTTTATTAAAGACGCCATCTTTCCACTTTCCTAAAAAAGATGGCGTCTCTCTCCTTTCTTTAAAGACGCCATCTTCTTGCGGATTGCGAAGCCAGGCAACCTTTTTTCTAAAAACGCAATAATCGGCGATCCCGATCAGTTATTCCCCATAGCTGAACAAACACCCATGATCTCTTCTGAAAAAATCGTTGTCCTGCTGGCCTTTACCCTGTTTGGAGCTTCCTGGCTCCCGGCTCAAACGGCAGTTTCAGACAAAAGGATCGAAGCGGTCGTTTCGCATTTTGAATCCCATTCCGATATTATAGATTCCCTGGCCTGTGTGTTTGACCAAGACGCCATCCCCGTGCTCGCAGTCGTCGGCCCCGAATGGGTGCGCTACTCCATGGTACGCGATCTTATGGAAACCGCTGCCCTGGAATTCGCCTATGTGCGCTTCGGGGCGGAAGCAGCCGACTTCTCCATCGGGCCTTTTCAAATGAAACCTTCGTTTATCGAGGACCTCGAAATAGCGGTGGGACAGGCAGCTGACCTTCCCGCGCATATTCCGTTCACCATGGCCTATTCGACTTCCGATCCGGTACTGCAACGCCGGGTGCGTATCCAACGCATGAAAGATTTGCGTTGGCAGTATTTCTATGCCTTTGCGTTTTTTAGCCTTTCCCAAAACCGGTTTGCAGATCTCCTGTCTGCAGATACGAACCAACAAATCGCCTTTTTTGCTGCTGCCTATAATTTCGGATTTACCCGTCCGGCGCCATCCATCGAAAAATGGCAATCGGTAGAGGTATTTCCCTACGGCAGTGCTTTTCTCGGGAAACAGGAATCCTACTCCGGAGTGGCGCTTCGGTTTTACGAGGCGTTAAAAGGGCGATTTGGGAAAATTTGGTGACCCATTAGTGGGCTTTAAATAAAAAAAATCTGGATGCAGGGGGAGCGCCTCAGGTGCTCCCCCTGCATCCAGGCCTTTTTTTTAAAAGTCCACTAGGGCTATCAAATACCAAAGTGGTAACAAAAACTCGTTAATATGAAACTCGTTAATCTCCAATGGTGGTGGCCGCTTGCCTTCTGCGCGGCGGCCACACTTTTCAGCTGCCAACGTACACCGGAAACGGCAGCGATCGACCCACTTGTCAAACCTCCAATGCCCGGTGCAGAACCGGCATTCGCAGAGTGGACCTTCCTCGCAGAAGAAGGGTCTTCTGAAACCCAGCCTTCCGGTACCCGGATCTGTATTCCTCCTTATGCCTTCGTCGATCAGGACGGAAACCAGGTCTATGGCCCGGTGACCGTGCGCTATCGCGAGATGCACGATGGGGTCTCTATTTTCCTCGCCGGCATCCCGATGGATTATCAGGACGGACAGTTTACGACTGCCGGCTCCTTTGACATCCGCGCTTTTCAGGAAAATCAGGCGCTCCGGCTGGCCGAAGGAGATGCCATCTCTGTGCAGATGGCGTCTTTTGAAGAAGGGGAGGACTACAACTTCTTTTTCCTCGATGAAAACGAAGCCCGCGCCTGGGAGGACCTCGGCACCAACCGCCCCTTGATCAACTCCGAAAAAGTAGCCCTGGCCAAAAAGATCGAACGCATGAAGCCCGGACTGGCATTTCCACTCAACCGGAAATACATGGCCTTCAATTATGACGCCATCCTGGACATGTATTACAAAAACAGCACTACCAAGGTGGACAATGAGCTCGTGCACCGCGACATGGAAGCCTACGGCCTCGGCTGGGTCGAGACTGGCGTGCACGAATGGATCACATTCAAGGGGGAAACCCAAAATGCAGCGCTGATGGTCTGGAAAAACCTCGACGGAAATGCCTTTCCGGAATGGACAAAAACGCTTTGGGGGTATATTAAATTGGAGAAGGATAATGACTATGTCTATTCGATAAAGGATAAAAAGTCGGGCCAGGAGTTCTCGGTACGCCTGCGGGCGATCATGCCGCTGTCCACCTTGTTTGCTTTTTCCCCTGAAAAGTGGAAGAATGAATACGACGCCATCATGGCTAAAATAGAGGAAGAGACCCAGCGGATGGAGATGATGGCATCTGTAATGCGCAGCTTCGAGGTGAGCGAACTCGGGATCTACAATTGGGATAAACTCATGAAGGAAAGCGACCGCGTACTGGTCGATGCCGATTTCACCTGGCCGGTAGAGGTCAACGAAGGGCTCTCCAATATCGAAGTGGTGCTGATTACGGGCGACAATAAAGGGGTGGTGAAATACCCGTCCTATTCCTGGGATGCCCTCGCTCTGGTACCCGATCCCAACGCCCGCTTCTTCGCCGTACTACCCGGCAATAGGATCGCGATCTACCCGCCCGCCGACTTCAAAACGATCGATTTTGAAGGGCTCCGCCAGCATGTCGATCCGGCTCCGTATTTGTTCGGGATGAAAGCGACGAGCAAAGCGCTGAAGACGGAAGCGGAGGTCAGGGAGTTCCTGCAGATATAGTTTTCAATTTTCAGTTTTTAATTTTCAGTTTTTAGCCTACTCCAGGTTGAAAACTGAAAATTAAAAACTGAAAATTATAAACTCATAAAGCCTTCCAAAAACGTCACCGCCTTACCCCTCAACTCCACCCGGTCCTTTTTCCAATGACAGATTACGGTGCCGCCGCGTTTGGAAAGCTGGCGGGCTACGAGTTCGGTCTTGGCGAGGCGCTTACCCCAGTAGGGCGTCATGGTGGTATGGGCAGAGCCGGTCACGGGGTCTTCATCTACCCCGGATTGAGGGAAGAAACAGCGGGATACAAAATCGACCTCCCGGCCTGGGGCGGTAACGAGGACCCCGCGCTTGGAAATGGCTGCCAACCGGCGAAAATCGGGGGCCAGGCCCTCCACGATCTCTTGTGATTCTACGACGACCATATAATCGTCGCGACCTTCCCAAGCTTCCAGGAGTGTGACGCCGAGTGCAGGAGTTAATCCTTCCGGAATAGTCACCTGTTCAATTTTGTCAGCCGGAAAATCCATGGCATATCCTTCCGCCAATCGGCTGACGGTCAACAGGCCGTGTTTTTTCGTAGAAAAAATAACCCGGTCACTCGCAATCTTAAAATGGGAAAAGAGCACATGCGCGGAGGCAAGGGTCGCATGCCCGCACAAATCCACTTCGATGGTAGGCGTAAACCAGCGCAACTCCCAAACGTCGTCTTTCTTCACTAGAAAGGCCGTTTCGGAAAGGTTGTTCTCCATGGCGATGGCCTGGAGGATAGCATCATCGAGCCAATGCTCCAGTATACAGACCGCGGCAGGATTGCCTTCGAAGGGGCGGTCGGCGAAGGCGTCGATTTGGAAAAGGGGGATATTCATTTTTTTAGTTTAGAGTTTATAGTTTAGAGTGATTTGGGTTGCTTTTTGACTTTGTCAAAAAGAATGCCATATCACTCTCCACTCTCCACTCTCAACTATTCCCTTTCCGGTAATCCGCCAAAAACTTCTCCAACCCAATATCCGTCAGCGGATGTTTCACCAATCCCATAATGGAGTCGAGCGGCGCGGTGATCACATCAGCGCCAGCCAATGCCGCATCGACGATGCTCTTGGCACTGCGGATGGAAGCGGCCAGGATCTGGGTCTCAAACCCCTGAATGGCATAGATCTCGGCAATCTCGCGGATCAGCGCCATGCCGTCCCAGGTGATGTCATCGATACGGCCGACAAAAGGGGAGAGGTAGGTAGCGCCTGCTTTGGCTGCAATGATCGCCTGCCCCGAAGAAAATACCAGGGTGCAGTTGGTGCGAATATCATGGTCGCGGAACCAGGAGATGGCCTTGATGCCTTCCTTCGTCATGGGCACTTTCACCACAATATTGGGGGCCAGTCCGGCCAGTTCCTGCCCTTCGGTGATCATTCCTTCAAAGTCGGTAGCGATCACTTCGGCGCTCACATCGCCCATCACCATGTCGCAAATGACGCGGTAGTGGTTCAGGATGTTCTCTTTTCCGGTGATCCCCTCTTTAGCCATGAGGGAAGGATTGGTAGTTACGCCATCCAGGATACCCAGGTCTTTGGCTTCCTGGATCTGTGCCAGGCTGGCTGTATCGATGAAAAATTTCATAATGTTCCGTTTTTTTGATCCGCGAAAATAAGAAGAAATAATAAGGGGGCGCTGCCAGGCGCCCCCTTATTATTTCATAAAATTAAGAAGGTGAGGAATCATATCGCATCGCTCAACTTCCTACCCTTGCTTCGTTTCCGACCTGGGGGATTTCAGAAGGAGCTGATCGTATGACCCTCACCAGCGGCAAAGGTAAAAATTATTTTTAAAAATCCATCATTCCTCCACCCTGATCGCCACCTTCTCTACCACCATCCCGGTCCCGCTTCTCCTGCCGTAGGCTGTAGGTGAAGTTGAGGAACGCGATCCGGCTTTCTCGCTTCCAGTAATTGTAGGATTCAAAGGTGGGGTCGGTAGCTTCAAACTCGAAGCGGCGGGTGTCGAAAATATCGCTGACCCGCAACGTGAGTGATCCTTTGCCCCTAAGCACAGAGCGGCGTATCGCCACATCCATCGAGTACATGGGGCTGTAATTGCCCTGTACCGTGACTCCGCGCGAGCGGTAAAATCCGTTAGATTGGATGGTCCAGTTTTTCCCGATGGTCCAGGTGGAGAACAGCGAACCGGAGAAGAGATACCCGGCATTGGTCAGGTCGGCGTCGATGTTGGAGCCGTCGAGTTCGGTGCGGTAGACATTGAAATTTCCGTTTACATTCCACCAGGAAACCGGGCGGTAGGTCGCTACAAACTCGATTCCGGTGGTATAGGCGTTGTTGAGGTTGGTCCAGGTGGAGATCTGTACGCCATTTTCCTGCACATAGCGATAGCGCTGAATGACGTCTTGTGTGTACCGGTAATACAGTGCCGGCTGGAAGGTGAATTTCTCACTGGAAAACTGGTAATTCAATTCGGTGGCATAGATGTATTCGGGGAGCAGGAATGGATTCCCCATCCGGATATTGAGCGTGTCGGTGTATTCGGAGAAAGGATTGAGGGCCCGGCTCTGCGGTCGGTTGATCCGCCTGCTTAAACTCAACTGGAAGGCTTGGTGGTCATTTTTCTTCCAGGAAATAGAACCGCTGGGAAACAGGGAGAAATAATCGTTTTCAAATACATCACCGGTGGAAAGGAGGTTGGAAGTGGTGTAGGTCTGCTCTGCCCGCAATCCGACCTCATAATCGCCAAGGGCCCATTTTCCGCCCACTATTCCGTAGGCAGCCGCTATTTTTTCATCGTATAAAAAGTCATTGGTCAGGGTAGAGTTGGGCAGGTATACATTCGAGAGCGGATCGAAATTTTGCACCTGGAAGTCGTTGCCCATTTCCTGCCAGGAGCCTCTGAACCCGGCTTCAAGCCGGTGGTCTTCTCCGATCGGTTGTACATAGTCCCCCTGCAATTGCAGAAATTGATTTTGCTGATCCGAGGCGGATAGCTGGCCTGATTCGGCCAGGAAAAGGTCGGTCAGGTCGTAATAGTCTTCGCTGAGGGTATCCCTGCGGGTTTGTCCCCCGCCCGAATACCGCAGCGACAGGGTGAGGTTTTGATCTTCGGTGTCAAAGAGTTTGCGGTAGCCCAACTCCAATTCGCCGGTATTACCGCGCTCTACCCCGAGGGCGTCGCGGTAGGAATAATTGGTCAGGAGGGCTTTGTCGTCTGAAAATTCAAAATAAAAATCTTCGACCTCTTTCTCTCCTTGCCAGCGGAAAGTACCGTTTGCAGTGAGGGTTTGCTGGCCGGGGAGGTAAAATTCCAGGCCCAGGCGCACGGTCTGGTTCTCGTCGATTTCCTTTCCGTTGCCTTTGCGATAGAGCGAATAGGTGGTGTCGGCAAAGAAATTGGTACGGTCCTGGATATTCCGGCTGTAGCGCTCCCGGTAGTCGCCGGAATATTGAGTGGACAACTGGAACAGGTCGGTGCGATAGCTGAGTTGCACCGATCCGTTGTATTTGTTGCGCGTGCCGGCGTTGAGCTGTCCTTGCAGATTGATGCCCTTGCGCCCCCCCGGTTTGGTGATGATATTGATGATACCGGCCGTGCCTTCCGGATCGTATTTGGCTGAGGGGGTTGTCATAACTTCGATCCGGTCAATGGTGCTTGCCGGGATTTGGGTCAGAATGGCTCTTCGATCAAACCCCACCAGGCCCGAGGGCTTCCCGTCGATCAATACCCGGACGTTGGCGCTGCCGCGCAGGCTGATATTCCCGTCGATATCGACCGTCACAGACGGGATGTTCTCCATGGCTTCCAGGGCATTGGCGCCGGCCAGTCCCAGGTTTTTCTGCACGTTGAAAACCTTTTTGTCGAGCCCAAACTGTTGTAACTCCCGCTCCGCAACGACCGTGGCTTCACTCAACAACGCCACCCCGGTTTGAAGCTGTAGGGCGCCCAATTCCAGAAAAGGGACATCTTTATCCAGTTCGATGTTTGTCATTTCAAGCGGATCGAATCCCAAAAATTCCACTTTGATGGTATACACGCCGTATTCCATGGATTCAAAGGCGAATTTACCTTCTTCATCGGTTACCATGCCGTCGAGGAGGATGGAGTCTCCTTGCAGAAAAAGGGACACAGCGGCAAAAGAAACCGGTTGGCGCTGGGAAGGATCTATCACTTTCCCGCTTAATCCGGTCTTTGTTTGTGCCATTCCGGAAAAAGAGAGCAGGAGGCAGAAAGCGGGTAAGAGGATAGAGACTTTATTCATGGGTAAGATCTTTTTCAAATGGATCGCAAATATACGGACGGCATGGTAACGATAGATCTTTCAAAAAGTTTATTTGCAGAATCATTTTGCCGGGAAGTTGACATTGCGGTAGGGAAAGTTGTTTGAATGTTAATTTAATGTTAACTTTGTGTAAACGGAGCGTAAAAGGCGCTCTGTTTTTTTCACTCTTTAAAACCCCGCCCTATGAAAGGATGGATGACCATGCTGGGAAGCTTGCTGGTGGTTTTGGAGGCAATCGCTCAACCGCCTATTGCGCTGGTAGATGTAGATTTTACGACCCAGGAAAATCGAAATTTTGTGTTTCAGGAAAGTTCGGTCGGGTTTGATGTCCGGTCGGGATTGATATTGGTAAAAGCCACACTCGATGGCATACCGGGAACCTATGTATTGGATACCGGAGCGCCAGGGCTGGTAATCAACCAGCTACCTCAAGGGGAAAGCGAATTGGAGGGCAGGGGCGTGACGGGCTCTATGGCCGTAGAAGAAACGGAGGTAGGTCAATTCCGGTTGGGTAACGTGCAGTTTTACCAATTAAAAGCCTATAAGATCGACCTGAGCTATTTGGAAAAACGGCTATTATGTGAAATTGACGGGTTGATCGGGTATGAGGTACTCCGGAAAATGGAGATCGTATTGGATTATCCCAACCAAACGATTACCTTTCTTCCGGAATTTGCCTCTTCGATGGATGTAAGAGGCGATGCATTTTTCCCTTTTCACCTGGTCAATCATATCCCGGTAGTAGAGGCCCAACTTGGAAAACGGACGATATCATTAGGGGTAGACACGGGGGCGGGCGCCAATGTGCTCAATAAACACCTGGGGAAACCTTATCAAACTAAAAACTCGAAACAGAAGCAAGTGCGGGGGGTAGACCGGAAGATCAGAAAGACAACTGTGGTGCAAGCTCCGGTAGACATCAATGGGCTAGGACCCGAAAAACAGGGCCAGGAATACTGGTTGCTCGACTTGTCCCAACTTCGCTCGGACCTCGATCATTCCATCGACGGGCTCCTGGGCTTCCCCTTTTTAAAAGGAGGGAAATGGTCGATCGATTATGGCGCCCAACGGATCTACAAGTGGAGCCAATAAAGATAACGCTGTATTCGCAAAAGCAGCTTAAAAGGGGGAGATCCAGTAACCGGGATCTCCCTTGTTTTTTCAGGCGAAGACCTGGCCAGTGCCAGGTCTTCGCCTGAAAAGCATATTAATTCTGGCCAAGCATATAGCTCAACCCCAGGGCGAAACTCCTTCCCGGAAAACGTCCCTGGAAAATGTAATCCACGTCCCGGTAGGTTTGCGTTTCGCGAAACTGTGAATTCAGGATGTTATTCGCCGTGAAGCTGGCCGAGAATCCTTTGCCAATGCGCTGGGATATTTTGAAATCCAGTGCATGGAAGGGCTGCTCAAACACATCGGGCGTACCGATCAGCGAAACGACCTTCAAGCGCGGGCCTTGTACGTTGTAGCTTACATTGGCTGTGGTTCCCGAAGCCTTATTGAGGTACTGGATAAATCCGTTCACAATGTAAGGTGATTGGTTGAACAGCGGACGCGTAGCCGATGCATTCGGATCCAGTTTTTGACGTGCCGCCAATTCGTTGGCGGGAATATCTACTTCGGAACGCACAATAGTTAGGTTCGTGCCCACCGTAAAGTCATCGAGTACCGGAATGAAGTCAAGGCTTTTCTGCACTTCAAATTCCAAGCCATAAGCGGCGCCTTTGGATACGTTTTGGTATTGCCATTCCTTGTTGGGGGCGAGGGGAGAGAAGACCAGCTCGATGGGGTTTTGGAATGCTTTGTAGAACAAGCTGAATGAAACTACCTGGCCTGGCTTGTGAAAATACTCCCACCGGAAATCGATGTTGTCGATCAGGGTGCGTTCCAGGTTGGGATTACCGATGATGATGGCGTTGTTGACCACGTCGAACAGGGCTACCGGCGCTGCTTCCCGGAAAGTGGGACGGGCTACGGTACGGCTGTAGGAACCACGCAGGTTCATTTTATTTTTGATCACTTCATAGATCAAGGCGCCTGAAGGCAGGGGGTCGATACTGTCGATGATTTTCGTATTGTTGAGGTTTTTACCCGGGTCAAAGCTGGTAAAAAAGAGGTCTGTTTTTTCTACGCGTACCCCAAAGATGCTTTTCAGCCGGTTAGTAAGCGGCAGCTCGGTCATGGCATATGCGGCCATGATGTTCATTTTGGAGTCGTACTGGTTCCGGGCTTCGGTAAAATCTTGCAGAAATACGCCTTGGGTATATTCTTGTTCAGGTGTCCAAACCCAGACATTTTGGGTGGTCACAAAATTGGAGAAACCACCTACGTTACCGGCGTTGGGGTTCATATACCGGTAAAGCGTATCGCGAAATTCCCGTTGCTTGGTCAGAAAGGCGCCCCCAAATTTAATAGAAGGCATTCTCACCGCTCCACTGGCGGAAATTGTACGCCAGGTCGAGGTGATTATCCCAGTTGATCTCGTTCATGGAACGGCGGAAACGGGTAGGCGGAATATCTTCGGCCGGGTCGATGATCGGTGTGGGTTTGCCGGCAATGGTGTCGACAAAGTTGTTCACAAAGCGCAGGTCGGGCTGCAACATTTGAGAGATCGTATAGGAGGAAGACCAATTGATCCGGAACTTGTTGTTGACGAGGGCATGACTGCCCAGGATCTGCCCGGAGGTCAGGGCGCGCTGTTCGTAGGCCAGGGTGCGCTCCTGGTAGGCGCCATCCACGGAAGAGCCAAATACGCGGCCTTCCTGAAAACGGGCGTCCGATTGCCCCGATTGGTTGCGGATCAGGTTAAGGCTGATCTTGTTGGCGAGGTTAAATTTAAATGATCCGCTCAGCATCCCGCCGATCAGAACGGCATTGGAATAGCGGTTGTCGTTGAGCAGGCGCTCCACATTGAGGGATTCAGGGGCGCCAGAAGGGGAGGTGTTTTTGTAACGGCCGGTGGTCCCTCCCGAATAGCCGGTATAGCTTTGATCGTAGGTGAGGCTGGCCACATAGCCGAATGCGCCTTCGCCGCTGCCCATCTTCTTTTGATTACCCAAAGAGATCGAGAAGTTGTAATCGGTCGCCGGAGCTTGAGCTACCGGCTCGAGGATGTTGTTCATAGCCAGTGTGGCATCCGTTACTTTTTTGGCCGGGTCGTAGTTACCCAAACTGGCATTCATGATCACCTCGGTTTGGGAAGGGAGACCTTGGGTCAGTTGTTGCGGAAAATTGCGCACCCCGTTGTCGTAGCCCAACCAATCGGTGGAGCTGCCTTTATAGGTCAGAAAATCTTTGTTGAAGTTGGTGTTGGGATTATACCCTGCACTAAGGCGAACCTGCATGGTGAAGTCTTCCGGAAAGTCTTTGGTGTTGATATTCACCAACCCACCGCTGAAATCACCGGGAAGGTCTGGAGTGAAATTCTTGTATACGATAATATTGTCGATCAGGTTGGACGGAAATAGGTCCATTTGGACGGTATTCTTGTCGGGATCCAAACCTGGGATATTAGCGCCATTGAGGGTGGTTTTGCTGTAGCGGTCGCCGAGTCCCCGCACATATACATATTTGCCGCCTTCCACCGAGAGGCCGGTCACGCGTTTTAACGCTGCAGCTGCCGTACCGTCTCCACGTACATTGAACGCCTGGCTGGAAATGCCGTCAATGGTGTTGATCCCCTTGCGTTGCAAGGTTTGGATCGCCGTTTCACTGGTTTGGATGGCCCGGGCAGAAACGACTACCGTGGCGATCTCTACCAGTTCTTCCGACAGGCGGATCTCCCCCAACACTGTCACATCCCCGGGTTTAATTTCTACATCTTCAATCAACCGGGTGGCATAGGAAACGTAGGAAACCTGGAGAATGTGCATCCCTGCGGGCAGTTCCATCGTAAACGTACCATCGAGGTCGGTAACGGTTCCAACCTCCGAGTCTTGCAACATGACGGTAGCGCCGATCAATTCCATACCTGAGGCATCGTCGATGATCTTGCCACGTACCGTACCGGTTTGAGCGAGTAAGGCTCCGGCAAACAAGAAAAAGAAGAATGAAAATAAAGTTCTCATGCGTAAGTGGGAATTAGAATGAAAAAAGTTAGTCGTCATTTTGCTGCTTTTGCTAATCATGAGGAAAGCACCTCCGTTCAGGCGGAGGTGCTTTCCAGTCTAAAAGGAATAATATGTGGGTTGATTACAATTCATCTTCCAAACGGGCCCAACCCTTCGTCCAGCGGTCTACGCCTGGAGCAAAGGCGCCTTTGTAAGTTGTGTTGGTGAAAAACGCATCGGTAGTAGTCGAGAACGGGCCCGAAACTGCGTCATTAATGGGACCATAGTTGCTATCAACCGGTGCATCGGTGGCTATTTTGTTGCCTTTGTCGGCAAAATAGGCATCGGCATCGGTTTGTGCGGTAGCAGGAAGCGTGCCGCTTTCTGCACGGATTACGAATTCACTGCCGGCGATATCATAAAGCACGTTGTGCTCAAACTTCAGGCTGCCATCACCCCACTGGTTGTACGAGCACTGTCCCTCGAGGTATTCAATGTCTACGCCACGACCGTAGCTCCAGAAGATGGAGTTGTGGTATTCACCACCGGCGTTATCGCGGAAGGTCACTGCGCGCTTGCCGTTGGCTGAACCCGAGCCACGGTAGGAGGCGTTGTAGATGACAGGCGTAGCGTAGGGCATACCGTCTTCCGGGTTGGTGCCACCGTCGTGCTCACCGCCGCGGTCGGCATCGTTGTCCTGGAATACGAACCAGAATTGGCCTTTCCCGCGCCATCCTTCATCGTAGTCCATACCGTCGTCGCCGCAGAATGCGGAAACCAGGTGCTTGGTTTGGACCGTGCCGCCGAAGTATTCAAAACCGTCGTCGGCGTTGGCGAAAACTTCTACATAATCGATCGTCGTGCCGCTACCGACACCACCCAGCGACAAACCGTTGATCTCGTTACCGGCGCCGATGTCGGTACCACCGTGACGGATGGAAATGTATTTGAGCGAACCGGAGTTGTCGGCATCATCAGACCCACCGTACAAACCGCGTGGCTCCGTTGTCGGGATCCCTTCGATAGCTGTTTCGCCCGGGGTGGAGTTCAGGCCGGCTTTGCCCAGTACGATTAGACCGCCCCACAGACCTCTCGTCGAGGCCGACAAACCGCCTCCCGAGCAGTAGGAACCGTCCGGCTTGCGGAAAACAGGGTCTGCTTCGGAGGTGAAAATGATCGGATCAGCAGCCGTACCTTCTGCAATGATGCGTGCGCCACGCGCCACGATCAGTGCAGCGGCATTCTCGCCCTGGCCGGATTTTCCTTTGATAATCGTACCCGCTTCAATCGTCAGGGTTTGGCCTTCGTTGACAAACACAAGACCATTCAATACATACGCATTGTCTTTGGTCCAGGTAATCGTACCTGTACCTTCGCCACGATGCGTTACCGTTACGATCTTGGCGGTTGCATGCGTGGAGTCCGCACAGATCAGGTTGAACGAGGATGCTTCGTACAAAGTGGATTTGTCTACCGGGGGTTCTACGATTGGGTCATCCCCACAAGCGGTAAACGAAACCACCGCCACAAAGGGCAGGAGTAAAAGCAGCAAAAATTTGAAGTTTTTCATTCTTTACTTTTTTTCTATTTTGTAATTCGCAAAAGCTGTCGCAAAGGAAGCCTTCACAGTTAAACCCTGTGTAAGTCTGGTATTAATTTTTGGTAAAGAATGTTAACTCACGGTTAAGGAAGCTTTCTGGATAAACATTGTACCCGAAAAAGAAGGACTTTTCCACGCCCAAAAAAATCCTTTTCCCAAAACCTTTCGTACCTTTATGTCCCGTAACAGCACAAGCGGAAAGGAGGCTTCTCCTCTCTAAAATCCAGCATTCTATGAGTAAATATATTTTTGTTACGGGCGGTGTTTCCTCCTCTCTCGGTAAAGGCATTATTTCGGCATCCCTGGCCAAACTCCTCCAGGCACGGGGCTTCTCTGTGACCATTCAAAAATTCGACCCCTATATCAACGTTGACCCCGGCACCCTCAACCCCTACGAACACGGCGAGTGCTACGTCACCGACGACGGCGCTGAAACCGACCTGGACCTGGGCCATTACGAGCGTTTTCTCAATACGCCTACCTCCCAGGCCAACAATGTGACTACGGGACGTATCTACCTGACCGTCATCGAAAAAGAACGGGCAGGCGATTACCTGGGCCACACGGTGCAGGTCGTGCCCCACATCACCGACGAGATCAAACGCCGGGCACAGTTGCTGGGCACCAACAATGATTATGACATCGTAATTACGGAGCTGGGCGGCACAGTCGGCGATATCGAATCGCTTCCCTACATGGAGGCCCTGCGCCAAATGCGCTGGGAACTGGGCGCCGATAATTGCCTGGTCATCCATCTGACCCTCATTCCCTACCTGAAGGCGGCTAAAGAGCTGAAAACCAAGCCGACACAGCACTCGGTTAAAGAATTACTCAATACCGGAATCCAACCCGATATCCTGGTCTGCCGCACCGAATATCCGATCACCATGGATATTCGCCGCAAACTGGCCCTGTTCTGCAATGTGGAAGTCAGCTCGGTTATCGAAGCCATCGACGCCGAAACGATCTATGACGTGCCCCTACTCATGCTCAAAGAACGGCTCGACGCCACCGTTATCTCGAAAATGCGCTTGCCCGACCGCCGCGAACCGGATATGCGTACCTGGAAAAACTTCCTGGGTAAATTGAAAAACCCGCTTCACTTTGTCCGGATCGGCCTGGTGGGCAAGTACAACGAATTGCAGGATGCCTATAAATCCATCTACGAAAGCTTCGTGCACGCCGGCGCCGTCAACGAATGCCGGGTAGAAGTGGTGCCCATTCATTCCGAACAGTTGGAGACCGATTTCGAAGCAGTCGAAAAACGGATCAAGGGCCTCGACGGTATCCTCGTCGCACCCGGCTTTGGAGAGCGGGGCATCGAAGGTAAGATCCAGGCTATCCGCTATGTGCGGGAAAACAAGATACCTTTCTTCGGTATCTGCCTCGGTATGCAGACAGCGGTGGTGGAATTTGCCCGGAATGTGATGGGACTGGAAGAGGCTTCTTCCACAGAAGTGACGCCCAAAACGCCCCACCCGGTGATCGATATGATGCCGGATCAGAAAAAGATCAAGACCAAAGGCGGAACCATGCGCCTGGGCGCCTACGATTGCGAGATCAAACGGCAAACCCTGGCAGCCCGGGCCTACAAACACGTTAAAATTAGTGAACGCCACCGCCATCGCTATGAGTTCAATAATGCGTACCTCGAACAAATGGAGAAAAACGGCCTGGTAGCTTCCGGCCTAAACCCCGAATCAGGCCTGGTGGAAATCGTCGAATTGAAAGGACATCCCTGGTTCCTCGGAGTACAGTTCCATCCCGAACTGAAAAGCACCGTGGAAAATCCGCACCCGCTCTTCGTATCATTTGTGCAGGCATGCATGGAAAACAAAAAATCGAGTGCAGAATAATAGGATGATATAGCCGGCCTGCAGCCGGCTATATCGAAAAATGTATTTGCTATGCTTGTGCAGGCATGCATGGAAAACAAAAATCGAGTGCAGAATGATAGGATGATATAGCCGGCCTGCAGCCGGCTATATCGAAAAATGTATTTGCTATGCTTGTGCAGGCATGCATGGAGAACAAAAAATCGAGTGCAGAATAATAGGATGATATAGCCGGTCGGAGGCCGGCTATATCGAAAATGAAAGTTGGTTCGTTACACTGATATGAAAAACTGGATAACCATATTGCTGCTTGGGAGCGTGCTGTTCTTCCAAAACTGCTACTCCTTTCGGGGCATTTCCATTGATCCGACGATCAGTACGTTCTACGTGGCTCCGTTTGAAAACCGTTCGCCCAACGCCACCCCTACACTGGCTCCCGATTTCACCGAGCGGCTCAAAGACAAGATCCGCAACGAGTCGCGACTCATCTATAGCGATACCGATCCCGATGTGGAGTTCACCGGCGCCATTTCTACGTTTAACGTGACCTCCGAAGCCCCTCAACCCGGGGAACAAGTCGCTTTCAACCGCCTCACTATCGGCGTTTCCGTCGAATATATCAATAACCGCGAACCCGACGAGAAGAAACGCGTCACCAAGATCAACAAGAGCTTCTATTCCGAATTTCCCAGCGACCAAAACCTCTTCGACGTGCAGGATGAACTCATCCAAACCATCACGACTCAACTGGTGGAGGATATTTTTACCGCGGCGTTTACGAATTGGTAGGGAGATCTTTTGAGTTAATTCTCTACCAACAAACGCGATGCATGGACTACCACCTGGTCTTTCAAACGACGTACTACCACCCAATACGGTCCTGAAGGCAGGTTTCCCAATTGGATCGATTGCGTATCCCGGCCTTGATAGACCGGCTGCCCGAAGCTATTGAAGAAGGTAACTTCCAGCGGCTCTGTCAATTGGCTTATGATCTGCACCAGTTCTTTGGCCGGATTGGGAAACAGCAGGATGCTTCCTGCGGGGGCAAGCTCAAAAGCGGAGTTGATGGCTGGATTTTCCTGTTCGGAACCAACCGTGGCGACAGGGGGATTAAGGGCAGGTTTGCGCACGCGCAAATAATCGAGAAAGATCGTGTTGTTTTGCAGGAAACTCGACAAGATAAAGTGAAATCCAGTCATTTGAACTTCTACCAGTTCGTAGGGATCGGTGCTGACGGATCCATTGGAAAGATTACCGAAATAATTGGTTTGTAAATGATTCTGTGCATTGATACCCGCCAGTATGGCAGCATCCTGCATGAGTTGTATGGGGTAGCGAATAAAAGGGTATAGACCGTTTACCTGATATCCATTATCGATAGTGTCTTGCAGAAAGGCTACCTGATTAAGTGTATCAAATCCAAAGGATGACTGTCGGAAAATAATGCGTTCCAAAGCGACATCTGAACTACTGAAACCAAAACCGTTGGTGTTTTGAATCTCTGCGGCAAATTCAAAGATCATTGGTTCAGTGAATGAAGGTACAGTTCGAACAAATTTAAACCGGGGCCCAGGAATCGAGCCGTTACTGGCATAATTCAACACGCCGTCGACTACCTCCAGTGTGGCGTATCCACCTACGGGATCCCATTTGCCAGGATCTACGGTACCCGATTCAAAATCATCGAAAAACACGAATGTGCTGTCTCCGTTGGAATAGGGCGTTGCATCCGGATTTCCGTAATAAACGCGAATGGTTTCTGTGCTGCCTGCTGCCAGGAAGGGGATTTTTACCCATATGACATTAGCGGGATTGGTCGCTACGCTGTCCATGAAATAGTAAAGCAAATTGCAGTCGGGATCGGTAAATCGGAGATCAGCGCCGTCGGCATTCAATTTACCTGCCGAAACAAGGATAGACGTGTTTACTTCCAATTTGACCTGAAAATCAGTGAAATTACCTCCCTGGGTATTATCGATCGTAATTTCCCTGAAATAGTCCCAATCAGGCAAACAATCCTGAGCGAATAATGGGAAGGTGAAGGTCAGTGTGAAGAGCGTAATAAGCTGTTTCATGGGTGTACATCGGTTTTTGAGGGTTAAAATTTAAAGAAAAATGGATACCAAATTAATGGAATTATAATACCCTTACTAATCTTGTGTCACAAAAAACTCCAAAGACTCCGGATTTCGCATCGAATCTACATTCGCGGCTTTCTCCTTTGGAATGCCCAAAAGGATCTTCTTCACCGGCGCTTCCATCTTCTTACCACTGATGGTATAAGGAATATCCGGCGCGGCAATAACCTTGTCGGGTACGTGGCGGGGAGAGCATTGTACCCGCAATGCCTTGGCGATCCGCTTGATCAGGTCTTCATCCAGTTCATGGCCGGTATTCATCAATACGAATAGCGGCATGTAGTGATCGCCGTTCGGAAGCTCCAGATTGACGATCAAACTGTCCTTGATCTCGGGGAACGTATCGATGACGCGATAGATCTCGGCGGTACCGATTCGCACGCCCTGCCGGTTGAGCGTGGCGTCGGAGCGGCCGGTAATGACCAGCGAACCCCGGGAGGTGACTTTCACCCAATCGCCGTGCCGCCAGATGCCCTGGTAATCTTCAAAATAGCTGGCCCTGTAGCGCTCGCCCAGCGGGTCATTCCAAAAAAATACGGGCATGGAAGGCATAGGCCGGATGATCACCATTTCACCCACTTCGTCAATTAGCACCTTGCCTGCATCATCCCAGGCTTCCAGGGCGCATCCCAGCCCCCGGCATTGGATCTCGCCTTCGTATACGGGTTCGAGCGGACAGCCCCCTATAAAGGCCGTGCACACATCCGTGCCCCCTGCCATAGAGCACAACCACAAATCTTCTTTTACCGAATTATATACCCATTTGAAGGCATCGGGTGGGAGGGGAGACCCCGTTGAGCCGATCGACCGGAGCATGGAAAGGTCGTTTTCCTTCCCGGGCTCCAATCCCTGCCGCATACAGGCCACCAGAAATGGCGCGCTGGTGCCGAAATGGTGAATGCCGGCTTTCTCCGCGAATTCCCACATGACATTCAGATTGGGGTAGCCCGGGCTACCATCGTATAACACAATGGTGGCTCCGGCCAGGAAGGAGGCCTGTACAAAATTCCACATCATCCATCCGGTGGTGGAGAACCAGAAAAAACGCTCCCCGGGGTGCACATCGTTGTGAAACGCCAGGTATTTGAAATGCTCCATCAAGACGCCTCCCTGGGAGTGGGTAATGGCTTTCGGAATACCGGTCGTGCCAGAGGAATACAATACCCAGATGGGATGGGAAAAGGGCACCGGGTCAAACTGCAGGTCCGGCGCATCGCCGCGGAAGGTGTCCTGCCATGAAACTGCCTTTGGTATCTCGCGGGCATCGGCCCCGGTATTCAGGTAAGGAAGGTAAATGACGTGTTGTAGGGTAGGCAATTGTTCGACCAATTCTTTCACTATCTCCCGTTTGTCAAAGGGCTTCCCTCCGTATTGATAGCCGTCTACTGCGATCAATACCTTCGGCTCGATCTGCTGAAACCGGTCCAGCACGCTGCTGGCGCCAAAATCGGGCGAGCAACTCGACCAGATGGCGCCCAGGGAACAGGTCGCCAAAAAAGCATACGTTGCCTCGGGGATATTGGGAATAAAAGCCACCACACGGTCCCCTTTTTTCACTCCGACCGATTGGAGGTGTGTGCGAAGGGAAGCGACCTGCCGCTCCATCTCCCCCCAACTGATCTCGATGAGCGGCTGTCGTTCCGATTGAAAAATGATCGCCGGATTTTTATCGTTTCGGGCGCGGAATATATGTTCGGCATAATTCAGGGTGCTACCGGTAAACCATTCATACCCGGGCATTTCACTTCCTTTCAATACCTCCTCATAGGGAGCGTGGGCTTTTACGGAAAAATATTCCCATAAACTGGCCCAAAACGCCTCCAGGTTTTCTACAGACCATTTCCAAATGGACGCGTAATCGTTGAATGTCAATCCTTTATTTTCGCGCAGCCACTCCATGTAATGCGTCAGTCGCGCGCCTTTCCGAAAAGCTGCAGAAGGTGTCCAAAGAAGTGAGGGCGTTTCGTGAGTCATAACCGTATCTTTTTCTATCTTGAAAAAAAATTCCCTGGCCCTGAAAATACAATTAATCTTTAATTCTTAACACAACCCGTCCTGGTCGCTGCCTTGGCGGGTAAGCCTTTTCAACCATGCAACGCACTATCCTTTATTTAATCTTCCTTTGGGCATTGGTCTCTTGTAGCGCCCCCAAAACTGTCCAGTCCCCATCTCCACCTGCTCCTGCTGTATCTGCTGTTCCTGCTTCTTCCGATGACGGAAAGATCGAGGTCGTTTTTTTGCACATCAACGATGTATATGAAATCGCTCCACTGGAAGGAGGAAAAACCGGAGGTATGGCCAGAGTGGCTGCGCTGTACAAAAAATTGAAATCCCAAAACCCCCATACGTTCTTTGTGCATGGGGGCGATTTCCTCAGTCCTTCGCTCATGGGTACGCTCAAGTACAACGGCGAATCGATAAAGGGAAAGCAGATGGTAGAAGTGATGAATGCCGCAGGTGTCCAGTTGGTCACGTTTGGAAACCACGAATTTGATGTGAAGGAAAATGAACTGCAGGCCCGCCTCGATGAGTCTGCTTTTTACTGGCTGGGAACTACCGTCCGTCAACGGGTAGGGGATCAAATGGTTCCTTTTCACAAAACGGTTGACGGTGAAAAAAAAGAGTGCCCCGACTCCTTTATCTGGCGGGTGGTCGATGGCGATGGCACGGAGGCTCGAATCGGGGTCTTTGGACTTACCCTGGGTGCTAACCCCCAGGATTATGTCCAGTACCTCAATACTTTCCAAACGGCCACCAAAGCGGCCAACGATTTGAAAGAACAAACCGATGTGGTCATCGGAATAACCCACGAGGAACGCCTTGACGATATTAAACTGGCTGGCATGGTCCCTTTTGTACCACTTATTCTGGGGGGGCACGACCACGATAACTCCATCGATAAAATAGGACAGACCACCATCGTCAAAGCTGATGCCAACGTAAAAACGGTGTATGTGGTCCGGATGCGGATCGATAAGAACCTGAAAACCGTTTCCGTAGAAGCAGAATTGGTGCCCATCACCGATGCCTTGCCCTCCGATCCGGCAGTGGATGCCCTGGTGGGAAAATGGAATAAGATCCAGGAGGATAACCTCAAGCAGGTAGTGGATGAACCCTACGAAGTGATCTATCGGACTACCGAGCCCCTTGATGGCCTGGAAAAAAGTGTGCGCAATAAGCAGACCAACCTTGGAGGGATCATTGCCAACGCCATGCTGTACGCCGCACCTCAATCGGAATGCGCCTTTTTCAACGGCGGGTCCATCCGCATTGATGACCAACTTTCAGGTGATATACTGGCCATCGATGTATTCCGTATCCTGCCTTTCGGAGGCGGAATCGCCGAAGTGGAAATGACTGGAGGTCTGCTCACCAAGATGCTCGAAACCGGGCTTCAGAACAAGGGTACGGGAGGCTATCTTCAATGGGCCAATATCAGCCGCAACGACACGGATACTTATTGGCTGGTCGGCGGTAAGCCCATCGATCCGCAAAAGATCTACCGCGTCGCTACAACCAGTTTCCTGCTCACAGGCAAAGAAACCCGCATGGACTTTTTTACCCCGGAGCACCCGGATATCAAAGCCGTGCATGAAACAAAAGACAAGAGTGATCTGCGGTCAGATGTAAGAAAGGCAGTGGTCGCCTACATGAAAAGTTTATAGGCCAAAAACAAAAAAAGACCTGCTAAACCGCAGGTCTTTTTTTGTTAGAAAAATTTCACACAAGCATCGCGGGGCGTTTTGGACCCCCGTGAAGACAGGACTTAGGCAGCCGCCATGGTTCAGTAATCCCCTTGTCCCCGAAGGGAATCTCCGAAGAGATTGAGGCCCGCCCTACACATGTCGAGTCTGACCAGTATGTCAATGGATTTTGTAGAGTCAAAACAAAGAACGATGCCTGTGTGAAAGCTGGTACAATATAGAAATTTTCCCGGGATGGAAAAAGTACCTCTAAATTTTCTTGAAAACTTTAACATTTCAGTCTCCAGTCTTCAGTAGGCAGTCTGCAGTTTGCAGTCTGCAGTAGGCACACTGCAGACTGCAAACTGCAGACTGCCTACTGTTTCTTCGGTTTCAGATTTGCCATCAGCGACACCACATGGGAATAGCGGTTTTGAGAGTCGCCCAGGTCCGTATAGGCGTAATCTATGGTAAACACCCCCAGTTTCATGCCTACGCCAATACTGGGCCGCGACGACCAGTACATCCCTTTGTTGAAGGATTGTTCTTCCTGAAATTGGTTGATACCGGCACGGACAAAGACGAAATCATTGTAGCCTACTTCCAACCCCATGCTGGGGTCGATACTGAACGGATCGCCCGACACAAGGGTGTTGCGCCGACCGTCGGTAGTTACGTGCAGGCTGACTTCCGGCTGCAGGCTTACCTTCCCTTTTTGAAACAGATATCCGGCCCCTAGCAGGATCTGCGGACGTGTCACCTCCAGCGATTGAATGGCGGGAAGGTCATTGCCCGTATTCAGGAGCACCGTCTTTTCTTCTTCCGTAAAGTTGACCTTCCAGGCGTTGAAGGTGCTGGAAATATCGCGGCCTACCAGGCCAAAACGCCAGCCTCCCGTTTCCAGACGGGCTGCCAGGTCGAGTCCAAAACCCCAGGAATTGGCAAAGGTGCCTATAATGCGGTGGATGATCTTGATATTGCCTCCGAGCGCCAGCTTGCCGCCCAGGAAGGAGGTTTGTTGCCCCATACCGGCCAGCACCGCGTAGTCGGCGGCAGAGAACTCCACGATGTTGTCGTAATTGACATTGCCCTCGTCGTCAAACAAGCTGAGGGTATTGGGAATGCCGTCGATCCCAAAACGGATCACGGACAGGCCCAACCGGCGCTTTCCGTTGGCAAAAGGAATGGCAAAACCGAGATAGTCGTATTTTCCAATGCCGGCAAACCATTCGGCGTGCATGGCGCCGATCTGCAGGCCGTCTTCTGCGGGAATAGCCGCCAACCCGGCCGGATTCCAGTAGCTCGCCGTCACGTCGTTGGTACTCGCAATGACTGCATTGCCCATCGCCTGTGCCCGCGCACTGATCCCGATATTGAGGAATTCATTGCTGTATTTCTGTGCCTGCAAAGGGATTGAAACTCCCCAAGCCACCACAATGCCAAAAAAAAACGGTAAAACCTTCTTCATATCCTGTCAATCTTTTTTAATCCTGTTTAAAACGCCCCCCTTTTCTTCATGGTGTGCAAAGATGCCAAAAATTAAATATAACAAATGTCTCCGCCATCGGCGCTGATATTTAATATTCTACCAGTTGCGACCTTCGGCCGCAACTGGTAGAATATTTTTGTCCAAACGCTGAGGCGCGTGAAGCAGCGATTTATTTTTTCAGTGCATCTGCATTAAAAAGAACGGAAAGAATGGACATTAACTACCCTTTGCTGCTTTTATGCACTATCCTGCTCGCCACTTCCTGCCGGAAAGATGTCGATCAATTCGTTCCCCAGCTCCATTCCGGCGATCCCATGTTGGTTAAAGGTACGGTGTTGGGTAAAGTCCGTTCACTCAACGGCGCTTCCCTCGCAGATGCACAGATCGACTTCCACGGAAATATGACCACCACCGATGGATCGGGCTTTTTCTACCTCCCGGATGCCGAAGCCCCCGAGTTGGATGCAATGCTGGAGGTAAATAAACCCGGTTATTTTCCGGGATATCACCGCTTGCCATGGACGGCACAAACCCAAATGCAGGCGGATATGACCCTTATTCCGAAAGTTCTCCTGGTTTCGTTTCCGGTGGAAGAAGGGGGAGGATGGCCAGTGGCGGGCTGGATCGGGATGGAAATTCCGGCTCAGGCGCTGCAATATCAGACCGGCGACCCTGCCACTGGAGAAGCCAGGGTATATGCACATTTGCTGAACCCGACAGATCCGGCCTTTCTCCAACTGGCGCCTTTGGGCTCAAAAGGGATCGATTTGGAGGGAAATGAAAGGTATTTGCAGTCATTCGGAATACTGGCGCTTGATATTACGGATGGCAACGGACTTCCACTCCAACTCGTGCCCGGCAAGACCATGAACTTGTACTTTCCTATTCCCCTGGAAATGAATGCTTCGGCCCCGGCTATGATCCCTCTTTGGTCCTTCCAGCCACAGCAAGGAACATGGGTAGAACAATCGTCCGCCGAACGCTATACCGAGGTGTTGGATCCATACTATAAAGCTACCGCTACAAAAGGATCTTATTTTTGGAATATTGCCACCTCTCCGCCTCTCATCCAGGTGAAAGGTTGGGTTCGCCTCCCGGAAGGGAACCCGGCCACCGGCGTTCAAATCCGGGTAGAAGCGGAGAATGGGCTACTGCTCGCTCAGGGCGCCACCCAAAACCAAGGGCAATTTTTGCTCGACCTCCCGGCAAATACCCCGGCTACGCTGAAGTTGCTCGACCTTTGCGGGGAAATACAACAAACGCAGTCCTTGCCTTCCCTTTCCGGCAATGTAAGCCTGACCCCCATCCAGTGGTCGGCTGATGATGCGGTTTCGGTAAGTGGGAAATTGCTGGATTGCGAAGGAGCCCCGGTAGCCGAAGGGTTTATCCAGGTTTTGTGGAGTGAGCAGGAAATAATGCTACCCCTGAAAGACGGTGTTTTTTCCGCCCAACTTCCCGTTTGTCCGGATCAGGTGATCACTCTCATCGGTTATGACCTGGTACGTCACTACCAAACAACGCCTCAAGCTTTTCCGGCAAATAGTCCGGTCGAAATGGGGAATTGGGTGCTGTGCAACGATACCCCCGAATATATCAGCTTCAACCTGGATGGGAATGTGCAATTTGGGGATTCGCCCGATATTGCGGTCAATGGCGGGCTCTCCACCATTACCGAACCGGATCTTGGCCTGGCACTTACCTTCGAAGGCACCACTCCCGGTACCTTTCAGGTGCTCACCCAAGGATTTACCCTTGGGGATTTGTCTGCCCAAAACACCAACGCCCTTGATCTGTTGTTGAACATCTCTCGTTTTGATCCCCCCGGAGGCTATATAATAGGCTCCTTCAACGGAAAAGCGACAGATTCGGACAATCTAGAACACCAGATATCCGGCGTGTTCAAGCTCCAACGCGATTAAGGTGTGACCTTTACCTTTAGGTCTTCTCCTTCAAAATCGAGGAACAAGGTTTGGCCCACAGGTATGGGATTTCTAACCAACCACCCTGCGAGTGGGTAGACGATATTTTGCTCCAGGGCACGTTGGAGTGGCCTTGCGCCATACCGTTCATCAAAACCAACCTGCACGAGGTGATCGAGCAATTTGGGGGAATATTGGAGCCGGATCTGATATTTGGCAATACCTTCCCGGAGTGCTAATTCTTTCAATTCCTTTTCAGCTATCTTTTCAATGTGCTCCTTATCCAGCGAATTGAACAGGACCATCTGGTCCAGGCGGTTGATAAACTCCGGGCGGAAGTATTTTTCCACCGCAGAAGTAAATTGCCGTTCGGTGGAAGTGGTGCTTTTAAATCCGATAGATTTTTGATTTTGCCCCAGGTTGGTGGTCAGGATAATGATGGTATTGCGAAAATCGGTCACCCGGCCGTAGGTATCGACCAACACGCCTTCGTCCAACACGGTGAGCAGTGCGTCATATATGGAAGAATGCGCTTTTTCCACTTCATCGAGCAGCAGCACGGAAAAGGGGCGTTCGCGAATCTCTTTGACGACCTGCCCCACTTCTTTCCCTTCACCGATAAGTCTGGAGAGGTCGCCGGGGATTTGGAATTCGCTCATGTCAATCCGCACCAAAGGCCGTTTAAGTTGCCCTTTCCCAAAGAAATAGTCGGCCAATGCCTGGGCACTGGCCGTTTTGCCAACCCCTGTCGGGCCGGCAAACAACAGGGTCGTAATGGGTTTGGCCGGGTTGTTTAAGCCTGCTTTGTAGATCTTTACGATATTACATAGCTGAGTTACCGCCTCTTCCTGCCCGATGATCCGGCTGTGGAAGTATTGAAGCAATTCCGGTTGGTCGAGCAACAGATCGTCACGCAGGAAGATCTCCGGCAGTCCGGTTTGTTGTGAAAATTGCCGCAGCACCTCTTCCTTTCCGATCTTCTTTTGTTCGTTGATACGGGCTTCGTTGACGCATTGGGCGAGGAATTTAATGCCCTTACCCGGAAATTGCTCGTAGGGATAATACCGCTTCAACAGGCGGAATGCAATCTGAAGCACTTCATTCGAAAAGCTGATCTCCTGGGTCTGTTGGGTGTAAGTGGCAAATTTTTCCAACACCCCCAACACCGTTCTTTCGTCCATCGGGGCGATTTCTATGACCTGAAACAACTCGGCGAAGCCCGGCAATAATTGCCGCAGGCGGTCGAGTTGAACGGGGGTGACCTCCGCCACGATTTGCAAATCGCCCTGGCGGATGTAGGATTGGATAAAGGCGGCAACGGAGTCCTCCACCCCAGACCCTCCGGTGGTGAGTAGTTGCAGCACATCTTCTACCCAGAGTATCCCATTGGTCCATTTTAGTTCCTGGATCAGTTCTTCTACCAATTCCTGCCATTCACCCAGGTATTTGGTGGTGGCAGTGATTCGCTGCGCCATGATCCGCCAAAACGTTCGTTTTCGCTTCTGGCGTTTGCTGTCGGTATGGATCTTGCGCATGGCCTGTTTCAGCACTGCGCTTTTGCCTACCCCGGAAGAACCTACGAGCAGGACGTTGGCACGTTGGTGAGCCAACTTTTCGATGACTTGTTCGACAATGCCCTCCATTTCCCATGCGGCTTCCGGAAATGCGTTGTGTGGCCGGGCCCCTTTGGCTGATGGAAATGGCTCGGCAAGCCGTTCCAGCGTTTGGCTCCGCTGCTCAAAGTAGAAGGGCTTCCATACCGGATCCCGTTCCGTATTGACGCGAAGTTCAATCTGATCGAGTTCGGGCAGGGGCATTTGCGCCATTTGGTGAAGCTCCTCAGGCGAGAAGGAATACAGGATATTGGTCGCAAAACTCTTGATCAGGCTGTGGAGCCTTTGCGGGTCGTAAAAAATAAATTCCTCTTCCAACAAGGGAAAATAGCATTCGAAATAACCGTAGGAACTTTTTCCAACCACTGCAGTAACCGGAATCTCCACCTGGTTGGTCATTTGAAAAGCCTTCCCTTTATGGCGGTAAGTAGGTGGTATTTTTACCTGAATGATCCGCAAACTGGCATCGTGCAGGTCGTTTTCCGGATAGGAAGCCGTCTTTTTGTATTGCTTCGTCAAATAATCGGTCAGCGACTTTTTTAACTTTCGCAAATCGTGTTCCATCACCTGATACCGGGTACCCAACAGGATGCCCAATACTGCCTCGTCGGAAAGCTGGAAATAAAGGAGGGGGAAAGAAAGATTTTCAATTGCCATAAAATAGGTTTCGTTCCGGGCAATTTCAAAGGTAGCTATTCTTGTTAATACTTCGTTAAGGGACAACCGCTACACGCCAATTTTTGAGATATCCACATCCTGTAAAAGGATTCTTTCTCCCGCCATTGTTTAACCGCTAAACCAACCAGTCATGTTAAAATCATTTATTGGGCTGCTTTCTTTCGTTTTTATCTTGCCCGCCACCGTCCAGAATGTGCCTACTCCCGCTGCTACTACTGCAGAAGCCCCGCACATACAAGTCGCCCTGTTGCTGGATACGTCCAATAGCATGGACGGCCTGATCGACCAGGCCAAATCACAACTGTGGAAGATGGTGAATGAATTGGCTACCTCTAAAAAGGACGGCCTTTCTCCCAAAATTGAGATCGCACTCTACGAATACGGGAATGACCGACTGGCTGCTACCGAAGGCTATATCCTCCAGGTAACCGGACTGACTGCGGACCTCGACCTCGTCTCGGAAAAGCTGTTTGCGCTCACCACCAACGGCGGGAGCGAATATTGTGGCTATGTCATCAAAGAAGCTACCAAACAGCTGACCTGGTCGGACGACAATTCTGACATGAAGATCATCATCATTGCCGGCAATGAACCTTTTAACCAGGGCCCGGAGCCCTACCGTGAGGCTTGCCAATCAGCCATAGGCAAAGGGATCATGGTCAATACCATCTTCTGTGGCAATTATGACGAGGGTGTCAGCACTTTATGGAAAGACGGCGCAGACCTGGCCGATGGAAAATATTTCAATATCGACCTGGACCAAAAGGTGGTGCATATCCCTACGCCTTATGACCAGCGCATTATTGAACTCAACCAAAAACTCAACAGTACCTACATCGGTTATGGCTCGCTGGGCGAAGAACGGGTCATGATGCAAAGCACCCAGGATGCCAATGCCGCTTCCTACGGTGCCGGTAACGCCCGCGAACGCGCTTCCGTAAAAGCGAAAGCAACCTATAAGAATACCTCCTGGGACCTCGTCGATGCCGCAGAAGCCGATGAGGAGGTGATTGACAAACTCGATAAAGATGACCTCCCGGAAGAAATGCAAGGCATGACCAAGGAGGAGCAAAAGAAATACGTAGAAGCGAAAGCGACAGAACGCACGACCATCCAAAAAGAAATCCTTGAGTTGGAACAAAAAGCCAATACCTTCCAGAATGAGAAACGCAAGGAAATGGCAGAAGGCGGAGAGGATACGCTCGATAAAGTGATGTCGAAAGCCATGCGCGAACAAGCCAGGCAAAAAGGATTTGAGATAGATAAATAAGCGTTCCTAATCATACCTGGGCGCCAAGAGCGTCCAGGTATATCATATTTTCCAGATGAAAAAGCTACTCACCCTGCTTGTCCTTTTCCTGGGCAGCATTTCCTTTATCTCCGCACAGATCATTATCATCCCCGAACCGCCCCGGCAAATACCCCGGCCACAGCCCGGGCTTTTTGAGCTCGAACTGCTAAAACTGAACGTGGACGTGCAGATCGACCAGCGGAACGCCACGACCACGCTCGATCAGGTGTTTTATAACCCTACGGCCCATCAGTTGCAGGGGTACTACCTGTTTCCCCTGCCCAAAGAAGTGGCGATCCAGCAGTTCAGTATGTTTATCGATGGGAAAGAAGTGAAAGGGGAATTGCTCGACGCCAAAAAAGCAAAAGAGATCTATGAGGATATCGTGCGCCGGTTTCGGGATCCCGCCCTGCTCGAATACAGCGAACAAGGTCTGGCCCGGATGCGGGTGTTTCCCATTCAACCACATTCGGAAGTACGGATCAAATTGACATACCAGCACTACCTTCCGGAGGATGCCCGGACACTGGCGTATTCGATTCCATTTTCCAATACCCGGCAAAAGGTGAAGGAAGCTTCCGTTCGCGTGCAGATAAAATCTGCCGATCCCCTCAAAGCCATCTATTCACCTACCCATTCCGTCGATATACACCGCAAAGGAGATCTGGAAGCGACGGTGGGCATGGAATTGGAAGATGCACAGATGGCATCTTTTCAACTTTTCTTCCAAACTACCCGGGATATATTGGACGCCTCCCTGCTTGCCTTCCGCGAAGAGGGTGAATCACAGGGGTTCTTTTCGGTCAACCTGAGTCCCGGTTATGCCGATCCGCAAGCGATTGCGGAAAAAGATGTCATCTTTCTGGTGGATGCGTCGGGCAGTATGGCCGGCGATAAAATGGACCAGGCCAAAAAGGCCATCCAGTTTTGTATTGGGCAACTGGGGGCTGGAGATCGCTTCAATGTGGTGCGGTTTTCTACGGAAGCCGGCAGCTTGTTCGACCAGTTGGAGGAAGCGAAAGCCGGTACCAAAACCAAAGCCGTTTCCTTCGTGAAAGATATGGATGCCATTGGCGGCACGAATGTAGAAGAAGCCTTCCAGTTGGCACTCAAGTCCAGGGACGCCAACAGCCCCGATCGCCCCTTCTTTGTCCTGTTTTTTACCGATGGAAAACCCACGATCGGGGAAACCCAAATTGAGCCCTTACTCAAGCGAATCGACAGCTTCGGCATCAAAGGCACCCGGGTATTTACGATCGGTATCGGCACCGAACTAAACGCCCAACTACTCGACCGCCTGACCGATCAAACCCGGGGATACCGGATGTATGTGGGCGCCAACGAAGACCTCGAGCAGAAAGTCTCCGATTTTTACCTCAAAATTGCCTACCCGGTGTTGACCGATATTGAATGGTCGATAGAAGGTAGCATAAAGGCCATTGAGGTGTACCCTAAAAAACTGCCTGACCTTTTCCGTGGAGAGACGCTCGCCCTGTTTGGTCGGTACGGGGGCGATGGAAAAGCCCAACTGAAGCTTAGGGGACATATGAATGGAAAGAAAGTAGAGTATACCTTTGGGGTGGATTTTCCGAAGGACGATACCCAATACGCATTCCTTCCTCCCTTATGGGGCACCCGTGCCGTGGGCTACCTGCTCGAACAGATCCGTTTGCAGGGCGAATCGAAAGAACTCGTGGATGAAGTGGTGCGCCTGTCCAAAAAATACGGCATCCTGACCCCTTATACCAGCTACCTGATCCTGGAAGATGAGGCGATGCTGATCGGTCAAAATCAGATCCGGCGCGACGACGCCATGTTCACGCCCCGGATGACGGAAGCCGACCACAAACGCCAATCAAAAGAATATCAGGACGCCATTTCGGAAGAAGGCGCCGGCAGTGTGCGTGCCAGCGATGAATTTCAACAATTAAACCAATCATCCAACCTCGCTGATGCCCAGGTGGGCAAGAGCCGCATGCAATACGGCGAGCCCGGCGCCTCCCGCAACCTGGCTGAAGAAGTGGTCCGTGTGCAGGGACGTGCCCTATACCGCAATAACGGCGCCTGGCAAGACGGCGAATGGACCGATGCGGTACAGAATAAACTGCGCGTTAACCGCATCCAGTTCAATACCCCCGCTTATTTCCAACTCCTGGATAACCAACCCGAAACAGCCCGGTTCTTGAGCCTCGGGCAGCATGTCCGGTTCTATTGGAAAGGGGAGTGGTGGGAAGTATATCTTTAAAAAGAAGAAGCGCGCGCTTGCCGCGCGCGCTTCTTCTTTTTTATTTAATGATCTTCATCTCCTCAATCAGGCGCCTGGCTCCTCCAAACTTGTCAATAATGAACAAGATATACCGCACATCGACCATGATATTGCGGCAGCGGGACGCATCGTAGTTGATGTCTGACATGGTGCCTTCCCATACACGGTCGAAGTTGAGGCCGATGAGGTTGCCGTAGGCATCGACTACCGGGCTGCCGGAGTTGCCGCCGGAGGTGTGGTTGGTGCCGATGAAATTCACCGGCAATTCGCCTTTGAAGCCATAGGGGCCGTAATCTTTGGCCTGATACAGCTGCCGCAGGCGTTCGGGCAGGTCGAATTCATAATCACCCGGCACATACTTTTCCATGACGCCCTCGAGGGTGGTGTGGTAGCCGTATTTCACCGCATCGCGGGGGGAGAACCCGGCCACCTGCCCAAAAGTAACGCGCAGGGTGAAGTTGGCATCCGGGTAAAACCGCCTTTTGGGAAATGTCTCCATCAGCGCCATCATATACTGCCGTTGCACCTCGCCGAGTTGCTCGGAAAAGTCATTGGCGGCGGGAGCGACTTTTTCCGAATAGGCCTGGTTGAGATCCAGGGTTAACTGGTAGAAGGGATCGGCCTCAAGCGCCTTAATGACCTCTTCCGGTGTTTGTGCAAACAACGTCTTCATTTGCTCGGGATGGGTCAGCATGGTACCTTCATACAGCGCTTTGGCCCAGGCGGCGTAATTTCCAGTATGTGCTTCCACCTGTGCGAGCGCCGTTTCCGGTAAGAAAGTCTGGTTAACCCCACCAAAATAGTGCTCCATGATTCCCGCAAAAACGCGCTGATCGAGCGAGGCGTCGAATTCGGTGTAAAAGCTCTCTATATAGCCCTTGGTGGAAGGAAGCGCGGTTTCGTAGCCGGTAACGCCTTGCGAATCGTAGATCCGGGCCAGCCGGGCCAGCCGGAAAGCCACCCTGAACAGTTCGACATTGACTCCCACCGCTTCACTGTAGTAAATACTCGCCCGTTGGAACGGCTCCCGTTCGGTGTAGATATTGCGGAAATCTTCCAGCAAGTGCCCGTATTTGCGGGTGAGTTCCGGGTCTTCCCGCATCAGTTCCTGGAATTGCTCTTCCAGGTGTTGTTTTTTTCGGACCCCATTGGTGCGCCGCAATCCCTCCATTTCACCGATCCATTTCTTCCAGCCGTTAGAAATACCCCGTTGCTTGCTGGCATATTGAAGTTTGGTTTCCGGATTGGCCCGCATGGCTTCTCCGAGTAGATCGAGAGATATGTCGCGCATCCCCACACGAATAGGATCGATTACTTCAAGTACTTCTTTAACCCCATAGGAGGGAAGGTAGGAATTGGTTCGAGCCGGGAAGCCCATCACGAGGGTGAAATCACCTTCTTTCACGCCTTTCAAAGAAATGGGGAGAAAGTGTTTGGGTTGGAAGGGCACATTGTCGGGTGAATAGTCGGCAGGCAGGTTATCCGGTCCTGCGTATATCCGAAACAGCGAGAAGTCGCCCGTATGCCGCGGCCACACCCAGTTGTCGGTGTCTTCTCCGTAATTGCCGATCGAGGAGGGCGGGGCTCCCACCAGGCGTACATCCCGGTAATTCATGTTGGTGAATTGGATGTATTGGGCGCCTTCGAAGAAAGGTTTGATCTCCAGTGTCTCATAATCCTTTAATACGGCATTCTTCCTGAGTTCGTTCAGGTTCTTGTCGATGAGCGACTGTCGTTCACGAGGTGGAAGGTCTTCGGAAACGCCGCTCAGCACCTGGGCTGTCACATCGTCCATGCGAACAATAAAGGTCACCTCGAGGCCCGGGTTTGGCAGCTCATCGGCCATGGTAGCGGCCCAGAAACCGTCTTCCAGGTAGTTGTTTTCCAGCGTAGAATGATTCTGGATCTGCCCAGACCCACAGTGGTGATTGGTGAGCAAGAGGCCTTTTGGACTGATCAGTTCGGCCGAGCAACTGCCATCAAATAGGACGACGGCATCTTTCAGGCTTCCCTGGTTGACGCTGTAGATGTCTTCAATGGCCATCTTCATGCCCAGGTTGCGCATTTCCGGCTCGTTTTGGTCGAGGAGGAATGGCAACCACATGCCTTCCTGCGAAATGGCCAGACCAGGAAGTAGAATGAGCAGGGATAGACAGTAGAGAAACTTTTTGAATCGCATAATCGTATTTATTTAGTGCGGTCAATATGGTGAAATGATCTTTCGTTTATCCGGGTGTTCCGATCATTGCTTTGTCATTAAAAGACAAAAGCCGGATTTTGTCTTGAAGACACATTCATAGGCGCAAATAAAAAACATATCTTTGACGCACCTGTTTTTCTGGAAACCAACCGGACTGAAATTTACTTTACTTGGAAGCAATTATCCAAATTACCGGACCACTCATTTATGCACCATACATTCCAATAAATCACAAAACTCAACTCGTATGAAACGACCAAATTGGTCTCTTGCGCTGGCTATTTCGCTTTGCTGGGTATTGCCGATAGCAGCTCAAAACGTAAAGTCAGACCCTATCCACCCACAGGTGGAAGTAACACATGCCCAATATTTGGGAAAGACACCCCCATTGCGCAACCTGGTTCCTGTGGCGACAACCTCGCCGGAGAAACGTGAGAAAGCCGAGCAGAATAAAATTACAGTGCCCAACTTTGTGGGAAGAAGAGGAAATGAGGATTATGGAAAACCCGGCGCCCTGCCAAAAAACGGCGACCCGGTGCGGCAACTGGACAATAAAGATAACGGCATCGTGGTGGAGCCGCTGGTATTGATCGAGGGTATGAGCCAGGCAGATTTTAATGCGACCCCCCCGGATCCCTGTGGGGATATAGGCAGCAACTATTACATTCAAATGATCAATGCCACTCGATTCCGCGTTTTTGAGAAAGATGGTACGCCGGTCAGTGGCCCAATTGCGGCCAATACGATTTGGTCGCAGGTGGGTTTTACCTCCGCCGGCGACCCCATCATCCTGTTCGATCAGGAAGCAGACCGGTGGATCATTACGGAGTTTCCAAACGGCAACAAGTTGCTGGTCGCTGTTTCGGATACCAATGATCCATTGGGTGCGTGGACTGCGTATGCCTTTTCTACCCCCAGTTTTCCAGACTATCCCAAATATTCCATTTGGTCGAATGCGTATTGTGCGACGACCAATGAAGGCGGCTCCAATATGCTGGAAGCCTATTTTATCAACCGGCAGGAATTGCTCTCCGGTGCAGCCAGCCCGACCATCCAGCGGATCTCCCTGCCCGGGATCAGCGGCGGCCCTGGTTTTTACGTAGCTACCCCGGTCGATTGGACCGGGATGAATGCACCGCCTGCCGACGCCAAACCCATGATCCTCAAACTCCACGACGATGCCTGGGGGAGTGTGTCAACGGATGAAATCGTGGTCTTTGAAGTCGATATCGATTGGAACAATTCGGCCAATACCACCTATACCACTACTGCGGTTCCCACCGCTCCGTTCGATTCCAATCCTTGTTCCGCTTCCGGCTCTGGGTTTGCCTGCATTCCCCAATTGGGAGGAAACGGTATTGACGGGCTTCCGGAGGTGATCATGCATCAGGTGCACTACCGCAACTTCGGCTCCCATGAATCCATGGTGCTAAACTTTATCGTGGATGCTACAGCTGGGAACAATGTCTCGGGTATTCGTTGGATGGAACTTCGCCGTTCGGGCGGCAACCCCTGGGCAGTGTATCAGGAAGGTACCTATGCGCCGGAAGACGGATTGCACCGGTTTATGGCCGGTATTGCCATGGATGGCTCAGGTAATATTGGCCTGGCCTATTCGGTCTCCAGCCCGGAAACATACGCAGGGCTGCGTTTTACAGGCAGACGGGCAAGCGACCCGCTGGGCGAAATGACGGTTGAAGAATATGAGGTCACGAAAGGATTCAGCACCAATCCGAGTTCCCGCTACGGCGACTATGCACAGATGTCGGTAGATCCCACCAACGACCGGACGTTCTGGTATACGGGCGAATACCGAAAAGCCTCCAACTGGGGGACCAAGATCGTGGCGTTCGAACTATCTCGTGATACCAATGATATTGGTCCTGTTGCGCTGATCCTTCCCCAGAACTCCCCCGATCTGACCAACAGTGAACCGGTGACGATGGAGATCAAGAACTTTGGGGTGGACACCCAATATGTCTTTACAGTAGGCTATATTTTTGAGAATGAAGCGCCTGTTTACGAAGAAATTACTTTTACCCTTCCCCCGGATAGCAGCTATGTGCATGCCTTTTCCTCTACGGTCGATATGTCGATCGTGGGCGACTACAAGTTTGCCCTGTTCACCACACTCGATACCGATACGGCGCCCTTCAACGATACACTGCGACTGGTGCGTTCCAAATTGCCCCGCTTTGATGCGGGCATCAGCGATATCCTGGGTATTGATGGGGTAGGCTGCGACGACCCCGTGGATATTTCCCTGGAACTGACCAATTTCGGTACAGAGATCCTGACCAGTGTCACCATCGAGGTGGTTTTTAACGGATTGCCCTACCAAACAATCGATTGGACAGGATGCCTGGATCCAGGTGAATCTGCTACCGTGGGACTCGTACTTACGGGGATGATCAATGGCGAAAACCTGCTCAGCGCCGCTACCTTCAGCCCGAATGGGGAGGATGATGAAATACCCGTCAACGACGAATTCTCCCGGACTTTCAGTGCCATTACGAATGGGGTTACCTTGATTTTGCAATTAAAAACAGATAATTTCCCGTCCGAGACAACCTGGGAACTCGAAGATGCAAGTGGCAACACGCTTTACTCAGGAGGTCCTTACGGCCAGCAAAGTTTTGTGCATAACATCGAGATCTGCCTGGCGCAGGATTCCTGCTATACCTTTACCATCTATGATTCGGAGGGCGACGGTATCTGTTGTTTCTGGGGGCAGGGATACTACAACATTCTCGATCCCTTCGGAAATTCCATTGTGACCGGCACCGGGCAGTTTGGGTCTTCCGAAACCAAGAACTTCTGTGCCAACCTCGATTGTATGCTTGGGGCAGATATCGATATTTCTCCCGAAACAATGGGAGGAGCTGGAGACGCCGTTATTCTCATCTCGCCCACGAACGGAGCAGGGCCTTATCAGTACAGCATTGACGGTGGGGCTACCTTCCAGTCGGAGAGCCTGTTTGAAAACCTTCCCGCCGGCGAATACACCGTCATAGTCATCGGCGCCTTTGATTGTTTCTTCGAAGCCAATGTAACAATTCCGCTGTGCGCGCTTTCCTTTATGGTGGAAATCACGAATGCTACCGAAGACAATACGGCTAACGGAGAAATTGTGATCACCGCATCCAACGGCAACGGCGCGCTTCAATACAGTATTGATGGGGGCGCTCATTTCCAAAGCAGCCCGATCTTTAAAAACCTCTTCAAAGGAGAATATGAGATCGTGGTCCTGGATGCCGCCGGTTGTGAATCCTCCTCTATGGTCGAAGTGGGGGTCACCCCTTCTTCCACTACCGAAAATACGGTCGGACAACTCATCGAGGTACTCCCCAATCCGACAGATGGCCTGTTCCGGATCAACGTAAAAGGATTGCAGCGTACCGGCCCCTTCCTGGATATCCAGGTCTTTGACGCCAAAGGGCAGGTGGTTCAATACAGCAACCTGACGAAATACGATCAAACCTTCACCGGGCAGGTGTCGCTTTTTGCCTATCCCGCCGGCGTGTATTACGTCCGGTTCATGGATGCACAAATGGACCGACTGGTGAGAGTCGTGAAGCAATAATAATTTACGACTGAAGATGCCGGGCTACCGGCATCTTCAGTCGTCTTATAAGAAGAATACTTGTCCCTCCCGGGCGGCCCGGTATCCGGCTTCTTTCAACGCATTTCTCGCCTCCACATCCCAAATCAGGGGATTGGTATGATTGAAGTGGATAAAATGAACCTTCGCTTTTTCGGAGGAGGGCAGCTCGCCCAGGAGATTCATGGTTTCCTGGATGAACGGGTGTGGGATCTCACTCATATCGCGTCCCGGCAATTCACCGTCCTGGTAGAACGTGCCGTCGATCAGGGCGATATCTACTTTTTTGATTTCCTCGATGATATTGCGGTCCCATTTTTCCCATTTGTCAATATCGGGTATGAACAGGATGGACTTGTTGGGGCCGGCGATGACATAACCGACCGTTTCGGAGTATTCATCCCGGTGGGGAACGAGGAAAGGGGTGATGGTTAGGGTTTCAGTCAATTGGACCGCCGAATCTGCCTTCAGCGGTTGAATGGCAATATTTTTAAGCTCGACCAGTTGACTCCAGGGGCCATTTCCCTCCAAAAAGGTCCGCATACGGGGCATGGCGTATACGGGCACCTCTTTGGCGCCCATTACTTCTCTTCCCAACTGCATGAGGCCGGTATAGTGGCCGATGTGGGCATGCGTGAGAAAAATGCCGTCGAGCGGGGTATCCCGTTGTTCCGTGCGAAACGTCTGGAGCGTTTTCAACTGATCCCGGAAATCGGGAGTGGCATCGATCAACCAGGTCTGGTTGGAAGCCGGATCATACAACCCGAGCGAGGTGACGCGGTGAACGAGTTGCCCTCCATCCCAATATTGAGCACAACAGTCCTTATGACAATCTGCCTGCGGATAGCCGGCATCCTGCGCATCGCCCAGCACGATCAGCAGTGGCTGTTTATCTGTGGTTGGGTAAAGCGAAAGAAAAAGGGAAAGAACCAAATACAGCATGCAGGTAGATTTAAAGTACGAAGGGGATCAGCCACTTGGTGCGCTGCTTGTAATCGAGGTATGCTTTTCCGAAAAAGGCGATATCTTCTTTTTCCTCCTGTCTGCAGGTTAGCCAACCGCACAATCCTGCCAACAAGGCCAGCAAAAGCGGGTAGATTCCCGGGTCTTTGAGGGCGATACCCCAGGCCAGGAAAAGGAGAGAGCTATACATTGGGTGCCGGATGTACCGGAAAACCCCTTTTTCCACCAACGCAGTAGTAGCCTCAAATGTATACAGGGTTGGGTCGTTGCGCTGCTCGTCCGGTTTTCGGGCCTTTCTCAACTGCCAGACCGCATCCAGGACGAGGTATAACGAGAAGAACAGGAAGAGCCAGGAAAGAAGTTGATTCCAGGCGAAAGGATTAAAAAACCAATGCGAATAATTGAGCAGAAACAGCCCCAAGATGGCCTCCCAGAGAAAAAAACGGTAAAACCCATGGCTTTGAGGGTCTTTTAAGGCCCGCCACGACAAAATGATGAGGGGAATGCTCCCCGCGCCGAACCATCCCAGGATACCCACTCCAGTCGGGTGCTAAAGTAGGCGGGATAATATCCGCATTACATTCTGCTCCAGCAGCGAATACTCTCCGTCCGATTGAAAAAACTCGTTGAGAAATGCCATCAACTGGATCTTCCCTTCTTCACCCGGATAGTATTTCTCCCGAAGATCCTGAATAGACTGGATATTCTGAAATTCAGACTGGGAGTTGTAGAGGCCCAGAATGTGCTCAAAGCTGGAAACCTGGCATTTCTTTTTAATCCACAAGATCTCGTCCTCGGTGGTCTGGGTGTCTGCTTTGGAGGCATAGATCATCAAAAAAGCCAGAAAGTCTTTGTCTGTCCAGTTGCTGGTATCTATACTCATAGTTGATTTGCTTATTTTATAATTTAATACATCAATAGGCTGATGCGTGTCTCCAGCGCGCATCAGCCTATTGATACATAATTAGAGATCTGAAAAATAAGAATTCCATTGGTTGTCATTAGGGACTCTGGAAAGATAGTAATGTTTCGGCAAAAACCATTGAACTTGTTCCATCAGGGTATTGAAGGCCTCGGGCGTATCAAAGTCTTCTTCAAAAATGTTGAATACAAGTGACTTTAGGATGTCATTTTCCGTGGTTTGACAGAGTAGGAAGGCTTGTGGACGCGCAACGCCTTTACTTTTCAGAAAACCTCTCAGTACTTCCCGGGCCTTCATGGGTAATACGTCATCCGGGGTTTTTTCAATGATGAGGGTTCCCGGCTCTTCCTCTTCGACGGGTTCTTGCGGCTCGGTCACCGGCGAATAGAATACGCCACGGAGGTGCCAGTTGAGAATGTCGCCATAGGTGAACACCCAATCCACCCCTTCAGGAGAGGGATTAATAGCGACCCCCACACCGTTGCGAAGGAGCAGGTCCGGGATGAGTTGCTGGATGCAGAATGGTTCAAAATCCTGGCCCGGCTGAGGGGAATAGAGGGCGAAATAGGGAAACCCGTCGGGTCCGGAAAGTACCTGCGGATCGGCGGAAGCGAGGCCTGCGGTGGGTATGGCTTCCAAAAAAGGCGCGAGCCATGACTCATCGCGCGCCTCTTTGGGGACTTCAAAAAGCGTTTCCAGGGCATGAGTCTTTGCCGGATCGCAGGTGTTATTATTTTCCTCCATGTTCTTTTATCTGGTTCCGTTTATATGTTCCTGGACTTTGCCAAACACAAATTTGCCGACATTACGTCCCAATTCGAGGCCTGCGACATTATCGGCCTGGATGTGATAGCCCCCCAAAACCCTTGAAATGCCGGCCATGTTTGCGGTTTCGGTGAAAGTGGGGAACTCTATGGTTACCGTATCGCTGAGATTGTTGGGTTCCGTCATGGCGCCGGGCACCAGTTGCACACGCTCCCCAAAATAGTCATTACCGGTAAATAATTCCAGTGCTTTTGAACAACCGCCACTAATGCAGCTGTGCCCCGAAACATAACTAGGGAAAGGCGGGCATAGAAAAGTATCGGGCGAATAGGGCCTCCATTGCTGTCCTTTCATGTCTGTCATGCCGACCTCGGGACCACCCCATGCCTTGATCACTTGTTCCTGGTAGTAATCGTGCACCAGTGCATAAGGCCGGGCGAAGTCGTAATACATCTTGGAGTCCCAGGCGGCAATAAAGGCATCCATGGCGACAGCGGTGACGAGGAAATACATTTTTACATCCTGATCAAGGGTATGGTTGTCGCGCACGGAAACATCCTGTGCGAAGATCATCCAGTGGCCGGCTTGTTGTACGGAGCGGGGGCCGTCGCGCATAAATTCGACCAGGGCTTTTTGTTCAGGTGTCAGGTTGGCCTGAAGGTCGATCACTTCCTTCACTTCCCGTGCCAATTGTTCGGAACCTACCATAGGCGGAGGGCCGGGGCGGAATTGGCTGGAGCTATCGAGTAAAAGGGGCTTTACTTTTTGCCAATAAGGAGTAAGACATCCAGGCGCATATTGTCCGCCTTTGCCATCGGAGAAATACTTCGGCTGCCAGCGATTGATATCTACATTTTCATCGGGGTTGTTGACCGGCTGGTATCCCGTATAGTCTGAATAGGGGGTTCCGTCGGAGCCGGATTCATCCCCAGATTGGTTAGCGCCATCATTTTTTCGGGCTTCGATAACCATTTTGGCCGCCAGGTTGCCGATACCTTCCGGCGTGGAAGGATCCATCGAATTATTCTCCGGATCATAACCCATCTGGGTCATTTGTGTTTTCCAAAGCGCGGAATCGGCCCAGTAATATTCCATCATGGCGCGATAGGCTGCATAGCTGATCGCTTTTTCCTTGTTGGCTTCGGTGCGTTCGCTTTCCGGACGGCGTTCAACCTCTGTGAGGTATACCGGCACCGCTACGGCATCATACCGTGTCCAGGCATCAAAAACCGACGTGAAGATCAGGCCTAGTATCCGGGAGGTGATGGTAGGCCTGGGTTTGAAGCGGTCTGTATCGTTGGCGGTCCCTTCCAGTGCAATCTTGCCCCACTGGTAGGCGACATTCTCAATGCCTTTTTTTTCGGCGGCCTGGGAAGTGTCAGCAGTACATCCTGAAATCAGGGCCCACATGCCCATACAGGCACAGCAAAGGACCAATATTTTTTTTCGCATCAAATTTGGTTTAAATATGGAGCTAAATTAGCAATTCTTTAGTTAAAGGCTAATATCCATCTTTTTGCAATATTCATACCCGATTTCGAACATTTCATCTGCATGCACCGAGTCCATAATGTCGTATTTGCCGAGGGCTTCGGGTTCAATGAACAGATCCACCTGAGCCTTGATTTCATAAATATTCCGGTTGACACTGAGTTGGAATGCGCGGCTTGCCAACTGAAGGAGACCTTCCAGTTTTTCCTCCCGCTGTACCGGACTGATGCTTACGGCGATGATCTTTTTGCACTTTCCGATCAGCGGTTTGATGGGTACATTGTCAAAGATGCCCCCATCTGCATAGAGCATTTGATTCATTTCCACCGGAGTGAACAGCACCGGGATGGAGGCGGAGGCAAGGATGATCTTATCCAAAGGACCCTGGTTGAGGTATTCGACCATTCCTTTATTGAGGTTGGATACAGCCGCATAAAAAGGGATGGGCAGGTCCTTCAGATCATCGGCTTGGATCATTTTGTGCAAATCTTCCTGCAGGCCTTCGAGGCTCATTAGGCCACGGCTTGGCCAGTGGATCTTGGCGATATCCAGGAGCCGATGGTTTTTGATCAGGGCGTGTACCTCATCGGGCGTTTTTCCGGATGCGATAAAAACCCCCGCGATCGAACCGGCGCTATTGCCGGAGATGATATCGGGCACAATGCCTTTTTCTGCAAGTGCTTTTAACACACCCAGGTGAGCGAAGCCTCTTGCGCCACCGCCCCCAAGGGCGATGCCGATATTGTATTTTTTTCTGGTAGGGAATTGCATGGTTTTGTTACAAGGTTTGTGATAAAGGTCACCCTTTTGACCCATAAAACCCGGATACCTTTGTGGCTTTCTGAAAGAAAAGTACTTCTTAAACTACACAGCATGATGCGCGCCAACTGCGCGAATCATGCTGTGTAAAACGGTAACAGACCTATGAGTAAAATTATTAACGACTGGAAATTCGTCATTTTTGCTTGCCTGACCCTGGGTTTGGCCCCTTTTTTCCCGGAGCCGCATATTTGGGGTAAGCTTCGCTGGATATTGGGTGGGGCTGTAGGTATGGGCCCCATGGATTGGTTTGACACGGTATTACACGGGTTTCCCTGGGTGTTGCTCATCCGGCTGGGGGTGCGGAGCATAGTTTGCCCGGTCCGCCAGGATGCTTCGAAGGACTAGCATCCCGATAATGATGCCTCCGCCGATTCCCGCAGTGATGGATGGGATCTCTCCATACCCGATCATTACCCAGATGGGATTGAGTACGGGCTCGAGCATAGCGAGCAGGGAACTTTCAATGGCATACACCCGCTTTAGTCCGTAGGTGAAAAACATATAACCCACCCCGATCTGGATCAGCCCCAGGAAGGCCAGCATGGTCCATTCCGTCGGCGAGGGTAGGGGCGCCTGAACGGCGGAAGGCAAAAACAGCAGAAACACCAGGATGTTTCCCCAAAAAAGGGCCGCCTCATGGCGTTCGGGGTGATTGTATCGCTGTGAAAGCATGAGTCCGGCGAGAAATACGCCTGAACTCAGGGCGATCAGAATGCCTTTCAGGTTGTCGAAGTGGAGATCACCCAGGAAGAAAAGAGCCATGCCGAGCAGACATACGAACAGGGTGAGTAGGTTGATTTTGGGTTGACGGAATTTAAAGAGCACCGGCTCCAGCAGGATCAGGTAGATCGGGGCGGTATATTGAAGGAAGATGGCATTGGCGGCAGTGGTGAGCTTGTTGGCTACTACAAAAGATGTCAGAAGCGCAGTATAGAACAACATTACGATCAGCGTCCTGCCTGAAAACCGGAATACTTTTTTTCCGTACCACACCCCGAAAATGAGGGCGGCAAAGCCGGACCTGTAACAGAGTATCGTGAATGCATTCTGGGAGAGCAGTTTGATGAACAATCCCCCGGTGCTCCAGACGATTGCCGCGACAACGATAGCGATAAGCCCCAATTGATGCGCAGTGAACCGGGTGGTTTTCATCGGGAAAGGTCATTTAAAAGGTCTCTGACTTCATAGGCGCAGCCCCAGGCTACCGTATACCCGCCTCCCCCGTGTCCGTAGTTGTGGATCAGATTGCCCTCCCGCTCCAGGCGGATCTCCGGTCTGCCGGGACGAAGCCCGACCACTGCGGTTTGAACCCGGGCATGAGGAACCAGCGGGGATAGCATACTACATCGCTCCAGAATTCCTTCGCTAACGCTTTCCTGTGGGGTCAATTCATACTTGTCCTTCCGGGCAGTTCCTCCCAATACCGTGCAATCCCGCCGGGGAATGATGTACGCCAATTCCTCCCCGGCTGCTCCAAAAGTGAAATCAGCCGACATCGCCTCTATGCCATCCATGGGATCCGCTTTGAGGATCTGTCCCAGGATAGGGTAGAGGCTGTCGTCTCCCACCAGATCTGCCGCCCCTAATCCCGTGCAATTAATAACGGCCAATTCGTTGATTAACAGCCCATTGATGTCGTCTATCTTTTTATTTACTATAAGCCCTCCGCCTTGCTGAAATACCTGCAACAAATAGGGGAGGTACAGGGGCGTTTCGATGAGCGGCACTTGCATCCGGTACCCCAGCTCAAAAGGGGCGGGAATTTCTTCCGAAGTAGCTTTTCGGATCGAGTTTGCCGGAAGCGCTTTTGTCCACCAGGCATCTCCTTCCTCCCGAATGATTACGGTGAGTGGGGTCATGGACACCCCGGTAGACGGGTTTTGAGAAAGGGTTTCATAGTGGAGGTAAGACTCCTTACTCCATTTATTGGCCTTTTCCTGGGGCCGAACTTCGTAGGGAAACCAAATAGCTGCCGCAATGGCCGAAGTGGTATTTTCAGGAAGTTGATCGGTGAAAATGGTCACTTTCCAGCCTTCCTGTTGGAGTACCAGGGCCGTAGTCAGTCCGGAAACCCCACAACCGATAATGGTAACCGCTCGATTCATGTGGTAAAGTTCTGCCACAAAATTAGGCAGGATTTATTAAAAATAGCCTTTGGTGATTATTGTCACAAACTTTCATCGTACTCCCTATTACATTTACTCAGTAATTCGCATTGTTCACGTTTCAAACTCCTCGTTATGAAAAGTAATATGGGTTCTACCGACCGGATTGTACGGATCGTCGTTGCTGCCATTATTGCGGTGCTGTTTTTCACCAAAGTAATTGTCGGCACACTTGGCATCGTTTTGCTGGTGTTGGCTATCGTGTTTTTAGCTACCAGCCTTATTAAGTTCTGCCCGCTATACCTGCCTTTTGGGCTCAGTACCCGCTCGAAGAAAGAAGGAGAAGCCTGATATTTTCAGCATAGATAAAAGAAAGGGCGCTTCCATTGGGGCGCCCTTTCTTTTTTTATTATTTTGACCCGCCAAAAGGACATTCCCTGTTATGGAACTGACCATTCGCCCGGTGCAACACAAGCGCGACCTGCGCACCTATATCTTCCTTCCGGAGGCCATTCATGCACAGCACGCCAACTGGATGCCACCGCTTTTTATGGACGAATGGACCTATTACAACCCAAAGAAGAACAAGGCTTTCTCTTATTGCGACACCATACTGATTCTCGCTTTCCGGGGCAAAAAACCGGTGGGTCGGATCATGGGCATTATCCACCATCCCTACAATGAAAAGGTGGGTATGAAAACTGTCCGCTTCGCGCACTTCGACTGTGTGGAAGATGAAGCGGTGGCTAAGGCATTGTTGTCAGCTGTGGAAGCATGGGGCCAGGAGAAGGGTATGACGGAGATTGTCGGCCCCTTTGGATTTTCAGATAAAGACCCCGAGGGGTTTATGGTCGAAGGATTTGGCGAATTGCCCATTTTGGTGACCAACTGCAACCTGCCTTACATGCCCCGGTTTATGGAGGCTTTTGGATATGGAAAGAAAACCGATTGCCTGGACTTCCTGTTGGATATTGCGGATGGCGTGCCGGAGAAATATCCTTTATTGTTCGAACGCGTACAACTGAAAAGCCGCGTCCGCGTCCGGGAATTTCACCGGAAAAAGGACCTCCGTCCTTATATCGCCCCCGTTTTTTACCTGATCAATGAAACGTACAAGGATTTGTATGGATTTGTGCCGCTCGACGACCGGGAAATCCAGGAGATGGTCGACCGCTATCTACCGATTTTGGATACCCGCTATGTGAAGATCGCATTGGATGAAAATGACCAGGTAGTAGGGTTCGTGATCGGGATTCCCAATATGGCCCAGGGGATTCAGAAAGCGCGGGGACGCTTATTTCCGCTCGGGCTGATACATATTCTTCAATCAGCCCGCCGCACCGAGCAGCTGGACCTGATGCTGGGCGCCGTGCATCCCGATTACCGGAACCGGGGACTCAATATTCTTATGGGGTGGTTACTGATTCAAAGTGCCCGGGCTGCCGGTATTGCTACCTTTGAAACCCACCTCGTCCTGGAGTCCAACCGGCCCATGCTCGCCGAATATGAAAAAATGGGCGCCAAACTGCACAAGCGATTTCGGATCTATCGGAAGGATTTGGGGTGAATTAGCCTTAATTTTTTTGTAAAACCATTCTGAAATAACGTCGCTCCCTTTTCTGGAAAGCCTCGTAATTGACGGTGCCTTTGGCTGCTGAAAACTCAATGAAATAATGGCGGAAGTAGGCAGGAACCTGCTTTTCAATCTCCACGAGGTAGGATTCGTACAAATGGTCAAGTGAAATCAGCACGTTCTGGGTAATATCTTCTTCGGAAAGAAGAGACATCCCGCTTTGTTGAAGGGCTGCCCGAAAGCCATCCACTTCTGCATCCATCCGCATATCGGCTAATAAGAGCTTTCCCCCGGGCCTGAGCACCCGATTCACTTCGCTAAGGAAAGTGGGGAAACTTCCATAATGGCGGCTTGATTCAATATTGAGCACGATATCGAATTTCTCGCCTTCAAAAGGAAGTCGCTCGGCATCACCTACTTCGAACTCCAAATGTGCTCCATGGTAGTGCTGACGGCTAAAGTCAATGGCGACCCGGGCGCAATCCATCCCCGTATAGGAAGCCGGATTCAGGCTATGGTACAGGTAATTCCCTCCACCTCCCCGGCCACTACCAACCTCAAGGACATGTTTTCCTTGCAGGGGGCTCAACATGGCCAGGTAGTGATACATTTGAAGGGGGTACCGCTGGAATTCATATTCCGAAGGAAGAGAAAGGGGAGGTTCGGATGAATCCGGCAATACGGCATAGCCGTAGTTCATGAATTGCCAATTGGGAGTGGGCAGCTGGCGAGCGAGAAAATTGTAAACAGGCTTCCAAAAAAGGCGCTTGAACACAGGATAGTTGGTAAGCCGCGTAAATAATTTGGCGAGCATAGATTCAGGTTTAGACGGCTCTTTGGAGTCGACTAAAACTACACCAAATCTGGCAATGATAAAGAAAAAAGACGCCAAATAAGCGTCTTTTTTCTTCACTCATTCATTTAGCCACCACCGGTACCGCCACCATCGTGCGATCCCAGGCCAGAATCATTTTGGTTCCCTGATCTGCATCCATAAATGTGATGGAAAAAGCTTCGACTACTTCGGGCGTTTTCTCCACAGCCACTTCCACGCGGGTTACATCTTCTTCGACATCATACCCATAAGCGCCCCATTGGTCAGTACCTTTGTTGAGCACGAGGGTCCACTTTTCTTTGCCGGGGATGGAGAACAGCGCATAAGTACCGGCTTTTACTTCCTGGTCGCCCAGCATGACATCCTTAAAGAAGGTAATCTCTGTGCATTCGTTCGCACCGGTTCGCCAGATCTTATCGTAAGGCACGAGGGTTCCGAATATTTCGCGGTCATTTTTTTGCGGACGGCTGTAGATCACCTTGGCTACAGGCTCTTTGTTTACGCGGTAGTAAGCCACATCAGCGGGACTCACATCCAATGCTGGAAATTTCTGGGCGCTTAAATCACTCTGTGCGAGAAGGAGAATCGCGAGGGTAAGCGTGAAGAAAGTCAATGCGGGTTTCATATTCTTAAATTGATTGATGAGAAAATAAAGGCATTTAATCAGCGGGACGCCTATTCCGGCGCCCCGCTTTGATTCTAGTCTATGTACAGACAAATTCCGTGACATTAGGATGCAGCCCTGTTCGGTAATTCATGCGGAGATACCAATTTAACAGCTTTACATTCCCATTGGTTCTTGTTTTCGCCATTAGAATGTCCCCCGGAGCGTGGCAATAAAGTTTCGGCCGGGTGCGCTGATATTGGAGGCAAAGACCCGGTAGTTGGTATCCAGGATATTATCCAATGCGAGTTGCAGCTGAAAATTTGGGCTGATCTGGTAGCTGGTACGCAGGTTCAGGGTCATCCAGGCTGGCATCCCGTTAGGGGTGGCGAATCCAAAATTGTCCTCTCCTAGCATATTGAAGTCTTTCAGGTACTTCCAACCATTATACATCACCCAGAACTCGGCGTTAAATTTGGGGAGCTTCAGCTGAAAACTGGTCTTGCCAAATACCGGCGGGATGTGATCCAGGGGTAAGTCGATGCTGTCGGTTTTGATGCGGCCATACGTGTAGTTCAAGGTGCTGGTAATGGAGAACTGGTCGGTCACATCGGCTGAAAGGTAGACATTCGCCCCATACAGATAGGCCTCCCCGGCATTGGTATTGTAGGTCACCTGGCTGAGCACGCCATCGAACAGGATCGAGTCCTGCCCGTTGAAGGCGCCGGGCTGGGTCGTGATGGCGTTGCGGTACCAGGTGTAGTATCCGGTTCCACCTATCGTCACTTTTTCTGCAACGGTTTTGGAAATACCTGCCTCCAGGTTATAGGTGTACTCCGGCTCCAAATCGGGGTTGGGCAGGACCACTGCACCGGGCACCGATTCAAACACCTTTCCAAGATCGTCTACATTTGGCGCCCGAAAACCGGAAGAGCCGATGACCGTAAATCGCCAATTTTCTCCGGGCATGAAAACCATGCCTATGTTGCCATTGAGGGCAGTATGATCCTGCCGCGCCTCGGTGAAGGGGAAATCGAAGAAGGTCTTGTCGACAAATTGTGCCTGAAGCCCCACATAGCTTAACCGGATCCCGTCGTTGAGTATCCAGCGGGGACTGATCTCGAAAGAATGGGTGATATATCCCGCGACAGATTGCATGGTGGAGCCGCCATCCGGATAGCGGGTATCCAGCGCCTCGGTTTTCCCATCGACAATATTCTCGGCAAAGGCGGTCGAATTGACTTTGTTATAGGTCCCTTCCAGTCCAAAGCGGATCTCATGTCTATTGATGTCCTTGTTGAAGTCAATGTTTAGAGAAAAGATGTCGAGTTTTTCGATGCGATGGTTGAGCTGATCATTTCTAAAGCGCCGGTCATTGCGGCTTTCTTCGATGTGCTGGTAGGCTGCGATGAGCCGCAGGTTGTCGAACAAGCGGGCGCCTTTTCCCCACTTGAGGGTATAGGAACTCAGCAGCCGGTCCTGTGGACCATAGTACCATTCGGCATACCGGGGTACTCCCCCCGAAAGCTGGGTGAGCCGGTCATAACGCGGTACATCAGAAGAGGAGGAGTATTGGAAATTGAGGATGTGGGAAACCTGCTCGCTGGGCTGGTAGAGAAATTTTTGAAGGACATCCCATTGACGGTAGGCGGAAGTAACTTGCACATTGGGATCTTCATTGACCACCATGCTGTCCTTGTCCTGGAATCGTTCTACGTAAAAATCGCGGTTGCCAAAATCTTCATAGAAAGGGTTTCTCCTGCCTCCTTGCCGGAGGTCGTCAAAACTGGAATAGGTCAGGCTGGTCAGCGAGGCGAATTTTTTCCAGCCCAGGTTGAAGTCGATGTGGGACGAAAGTTCCGTATTGGCACTGGCATAGCGGGCGAAGGCTTGTCCGGAGGTGTGCATCTTTCCTTCTTCATAGGCGAGCTTCGGATTTTTGGTATGAAAATGCATGACGCCGCCCAATGCATCGCTGCCATAGACTACCGAACCGGGCCCAAACACGATCTCGGCTTTTTCCAGGATGGTGTTGTCGAGGGTGATGCTGTTCTGCAAATGTCCACCGCGGTAGATCGCGTTGTTCAACCGCACTCCGTCGACCACCAGGAGTACCTTGTTGGCTTCAAAACCCCGAATGATGGGGCTTCCACCTCCTTGTTGGCTTTTCTGTACGAGCACCTCTCCCGAGTTTTGGAGCACATCGGGAGTAGTCTGCTGGTTGATGAAGGCCAGCTCTTTGGCGCTGATCACCCGGATTGCCTGGGCCACATCTTCCCGCTTTTCTTCAAATCGACTGGCAGAGATGACGACCTCCTTCATGGAGTAGGCCCGTTCTGAAAGGCGAACCGTGAAGTTCAACTTTTCAATGTCCTGAAAACTCAGGGTCTTGTCAAAATAGCCCACATGGCTGAACTGAATGCTATCGGCGCTCCGGAAGGCACGCAGGTCGGCCTGCCCGCCCTCGTTGGTGATAGCGGTGGCGGCGGGATTTTCGGAAAAAATAGTGACAAAAGCCAGCGGCTTCAGGTCAGTGATATCGACGACCGTTACCGTTTGGGCCAGTCCGGCCCATGCGAATAGAAGTCCCATTAGGGACATGATAATTCTTTTCATGATAAAAAGTTGAGTAAGTGATTGTGAAAGAATAGCTTAACAACTATTTCTTTACAAGCACTTGAGGTTTGGAATAGGATGATTCAACAAAAAATCAAACCAAACCTTTTGGCGGGGGACTGGGGGTGTCTACAATCCAGGAGTGGAATGGATCGGAATAGATAGAGGGTGTATTTTGCCGCCTGCCGGTCAGCGCTAATACCGGAATCACCTGGGGTGGGGAGAGCATGGTGAACATTTGCCGGATCAATTTCACCGAAAAAGTGCCCTTATCCCGGTCTTCTTGATGGCGCTCCACCCAATACCCCAGGTTTTTAAACAGCCGGGTTTCCTGCACATCGCTGATACAGTGGAATGTGATGGTCTGGTCCTGCTGGGTCGACCGGACGATATCGTACAATTGTCCCTGATACCAGAATTCATGGGCATCTTTCCACTGCAATTGATCGAGGTCGTCTGTACAAAGCACGATCAGGGATAGTGCGGCTTCGGGCACGCGTTGCTTGATGCGTTGTTTGATCTCCGTCTTTGCCTGTCGCTGCTGGAACGAAAAAAAGAGGTAAAAGCCTGCCAGGTGGAAGCTCAATAGAAAGAGGAGCGCTATGGATATTGCAGTCTTCAAGGGTGTCAATTAAGACGAAGATCGGAAAAAAATAATCCTCATTGAATGATTTTGGTGATTTGTATACCTTTATTTCAAATCTCAATGCAATTCCATGAAAAAGGCAATCCTGGGTTTAAGCTTCCTGGTTTTTTCTGTTCTCTATGCATTTTCTCAGCCGTACTGCACCGGAAGTGGCCGCTATGTCGACAGCTTGTTTGCCTGCGTCGACATTTCCAACGACCTCCAATTCGGAACAGGGGTTAAAGACTGGGGCTGGGGCAATATTCTCTGCCTCGATCTCAATCTGCCCCCTTACAACACCCAGTTGTCGCTCCGATGCGATGTGTATGAGCCTTGCGGGGATACGCTGTCCGCACGTCCCTTGATTATCGCCATTCATGGAGGGGCATGGGCTAGTGGGAATAAGAATGACTTTGCCGATTTTGGCGAATTGATGGCTAAAAAAGGGTATGTAGTGGCGTCTATCAATTATCGGCTCTCCCTTCCAGACAACTTATTGTGTTGGCCAGGCGAGGTAGATTCGATCAAGTTATACCGGGCCGTTATGCGGGGCATTCAGGATTCGAAGGCAGCGGTGCGTTACTTTCGGAAGAATGCCGCTATTTTCCGCATTGATCCCGATTATATTTTTGCCCTTGGGGCCAGCGCGGGGGCTTTCAATGCCCTTGGCGTGGGCTATATGAATTGGGAGAGTGAGCGTCCGGGCGCCTGCGAGGCAAAACCTCAATACGGCAACTGGCTTGGGAACCTCCTGCTTCCCGATATGGGCAGTGTGGAGGGCAATGGGGGCAATCCCGATCAACCTTCTTCCGTGCGGGCCGTGGTTAGTCTGAGCGGCGCCGTGCTGGATCCCATTGTGTTTGAGGGACCGAGTGATCCCCCTTTGCTGGCTTTCCACGGAGATGCGGATGATGTCGTGCCTTATGGATACGACTGCCTCTTAAAGGGCCTGATTGGGCAGGGGTTGTTCGACAAGTGCATCCGGGTGTATGGGCCGGACGCTTATTTGCCGATTGCACAAGCTGCCGGCGTGGATGCCTCGCTAATCACCTTTCCGGATGGTGGACATGGGTACACCCCGGAAGAGTTGGACATGGCAATAGCCGAGACTGTCGACTTTTTATGCGCACAAATGCCGCCGCCGGTGGCGGTAAATGAATTGCCATCCAGAGCCCTGGTTTCCCTGTATCCGAATCCTTCCAACGGGCAAGCTGTGTTGCGATCTTCGCCGGATGGGGTAGGGAAAACCTGGCAATTATTCGATTTGAATGGCAGAATAGTGGCAGAAACGATCATCCAAGCTGAAATCCAACCCCTGGACCTGACCCATTTATCATCCGGGTTATACCTCTGGACTATTTTGGATGCGGGCAGGCAGGTAGCAGGGAAATTTGTCATCGAATAGCATGACAAAAATCATCTATGTCCGATGGCGCTTTGCCTACTTTTGACTCATAACAAAATTTTGTTTTATGAGCCGAAAACGCATAATTATCATTGGCGCCGCTGGGCGCGACTTTCATAACTTCAATACCTATTACAGGGATAAGGAGCAATATGAAGTGGTAGCCTTCACGGCCGCACAGATTCCTAATATTTTAGGTAGAAAATATCCGGCCTCTCTGGCAGGTAAATTGTATCCCGACGGCATTCCCATCTACGATGAGCAGGAACTGGAGCGCCTCATTCGCGACCTGAAAGTAGAAGAATGCGTATTCTCCTACAGTGATGTATCCTATGAAACGGTCATGCACAAAAGCGCGCTGGTCAATGCGGCCGGCGCTAACTTTGTGTTGCTGGGTACGAAAGAGACTATGATCAAGAGCACCAAGCCGGTCATTAGCGTGGTCGCTACCCGGACGGGTTGCGGCAAAAGCCAGACTTCCCGCAAACTCATCGAGATCCTGATGGAAAGAGGCTTCAAAGTCGTCGCCATTCGCCACCCCATGCCTTATGGCGATCTCGCCGAACAAAAAGTGCAACGGTATGCCGCACTGGAAGACCTGAAAAAACACAAGTGTACGATCGAGGAAATGGAAGAATACGAACCCCATATCGTCCGGGGCAACGTGATCTATGCCGGAGTGGACTATGAAGCCATTCTCCGGGCTGCGGAGAACGATCCAGACGGTTGCGATATCGTCGTGTGGGACGGCGGCAACAACGACTTCTCCTTCTACGAATCCGATCTATACATCACCGTCACCGACCCACACCGGGCCGGACACGGCATGCAATACTATCCCAGCGAGGTGAACCTGCGCAAGTCGGATGTCGTCATCATCAACAAGATCGACAGCGCACATCCGGAAGACATCGATACCATCCGCAAGGCAGTGGAAAAGATCGCTCCGAAAGCTACGGTGATCGATGCCGCTTCGCCTATCCGCGTAGCGGATCCTTCCCTGATCAGGGGTAAGCGCGTACTGGTGGTAGAAGATGGGCCGACCCTCACACACGGTGGAATGAAGCTCGGTGCAGGCACCCTGGCCGCCCAAAAATTCGGCGCTGCGGAGATGGTCGATCCACGTCCGTTCCTCGTCGGACAGTTGGTCGATACCTTCCAGATCTATCCCAATATCGGCACGCTGCTACCTGCAATGGGCTATGGCGACCAACAGCTGCACGACCTGGAATCCACGATCAACAAATGCGATTGCGATACGGTGGTGATTGGTACCCCGATCGACCTGGGCCGGATCGTCAAGATCAAAAAGCCCAGCACCCGGGTGTTCTACGACCTGCAATCCATCGGCGAACCCAGTCTGGAAAGCGTAGTGGAAGATTTTTTGGTCAACCACCATTTGACCGAAAAAATGATGGTTTGATCGTAGCGACCGGGTTCACCCCCGTCGCAATGGTATGACCGTAGCGACCGGGTTCACCCCCGTCGCAATGGTATGACCGCAGCGACCGGGTTCACCCCTGTCGCAATGGTATGACCGTAGCGACAGGGTTCACCCCCGTCGCAATGGTATGACCGTAGCGACAGGGTTCACCCCTGTCGCACGTTATCAATATATCGGGTCAGACACCCTCGCGAGCGAATGGATTATTATTTAAAGGCAATGATTTGACGAGTCATTATTGTACCATCACCCGACCACGAACGGTCGCATTTTTGTCTTTAAAAAGGATATAATAACTACCTGCCGGCCACTGTTCAGTTGAAATGGTGGCCGGTAGTGTTTTTTCTCCCTGCCAAATTACCCGGCCAGTTTGATCGAATAGCGTTAACAGCCCGGTTTCAGCCGTTTCTTCTCCCAGTTGGATGGTGAATCCGGATTCAGCCGGATTGGGGAAAACAAGCAACTCTTCGTCTTTTCGCACTTCCGAAACACCGTTCAGTGTACAAAGTCCATAAGGATCATAGGTATTGCTTCCGTCCGAAAAACAGCGAAACCGGTAGCTTCTCCCATCAACCGCTTCGTCGCAAAAGGAGTATTGCAGGAAAAAGAAAATGCAATCATTTTCTGGAAGGGAAGAGTCAACCTTGGAAACGAGCCCCAGGCCTTCTACGACGAGATAAATCCCACTATCCAAAGAATTGCCATAAAGCTGTATGCGTTGAAATTTTCTGTTGGCACCTGCAATTTGGGCAACGCCTACCGAGTCAATGACATATTTTCGGCCCCACTGGAAAAAGACGGTATCTCCGGGAACAAGTGTGAAGTCATAGATCTTTTCAAATACATGCGTGTATGGGTCGTATACATAAACTTTCTCCTGTTCCTCGTAGGTATAGACAACCTGCTTGGTGGAGTTTGGAAAATAGTGAACTAGTCTTTTACATGGAATTCCCTGTACGGTGGAGTCTCCCTCCACCTGTAAAATTAGCTTGCCATAACCGGATGGATCCCAGCCCCCGGTGACGTCGTATTCCCAGGTTTGACCATCTGCCAGCCAGGTTTGACTTTGGAGGGGTGAAAGCCACAAGAAGCAAAATAGGGTGCAGAAGTAGAGATAGTGATTGTTTTTCATGGAAATGGAGGTTTGTTTGGATCGTAAGACGGTAGGAACGGGCCAGAGGGTTGGTTGTTGGGGAAGATTGGCCTATTTTCGCCCATCAAAATTCCGAAGTTATTTATGAAGAAATCTACGCTATTGGCATTCTTTCTTCTGGTGGCCACTGCTTCTTTCGCGCAAGACCCGGACTCACTGGAGATTCAGGAAGCCCTTCCTGAAATACCGGCAAAGCCGGCAAAACAAGCTCCTTCCGGCTATGCCTACAACGACTACGGCTACCTCATCACCGCCCAACAGGCGTATTGGAGCAAGCTGGGCAGTCATTACTCCGACAAATATTACCAGAATGGAAAAAGCGGCATGAAGGCCCAGGACGGCACGGTGCTCATTCCGGCCGAATACGACGACCTGCATTTTCAATACTGCGGCTTCATGGTTGCGTCGAAGGAAGGTAAATCCGGCGTGATCAACGAAGCTAACCAGATGGTGATCCCCTTTTCGTACAAACGGCTCGAACTGCTCTATAAACCGCTCGCTTTCCAGGTGCCCCAAGGCGTGCCTTTGGAAGACCTTCGCCTCCTCGCTATCCGGGAGGACGGGCAAGCCGGTCTCCTCAATGGTAAAGGCGAGGTGATCTTCCCCTTTCGCGAGAACCGCTACGTCGAAGTAGTCTATTTCTACCCCGGGGTGCGCACCACGCAGGGGTATGTGACTTCCGAGCTCCCCGCTTACCAGACTGCCATGGCCCAAACCGCGTTGATCTATCACATGCCGGGGGAGATGGGGGTAGTGGCGATGGACGGCCAGGTTGTCCTGCCATTTGAATACGCCACGATGGACGTCTTTTACTGGGCGGAAGATTTCCGCGTACAGCATCCCGAATGGCTGCAGGTGGGTAACGCAGACAACCAAGTGGGCGTTTTCGATCTTCGCCGGCGCGAATGGATGATCGAGCCCAAATTTTACGGAGGTATCGGCCCCCTGTACGTCATGAACCCCGATGAAAAACCCTTCGGTCCGATGCTTTTCGGTACCCAGGCCGCAACGGATCCCGACGAGGACGGTGTGACTTTCACCAGGGCTGGTGTGATCGACAGCACAGGGTGCACGGTGCTGCCCTTTGAATATATGGGTTTCGGTCTTTCCTTCCTCCATCAGGGCAAATTCCATATCTGGGCGGAAAAGATGGGCAAATGGGGTGTGGTCGACATCGACAACCGGGTGGTGACGCCCTTCGAGCACTCGAAGGTCATACAGCGGTTCGACATGGACCGGGGGCCGCATTTTTCCCTCAAGGACTCGACCAATCAGTACTTCGGCCTGCTTTCCCTGGAGGGCAAGATGGCCATACCGTTCAGGTACAAATGGCTGGGCGACCACAACGGGCGGCTGGTCATTTTCGTGAATGACCAGATGAAATGCGGCCTGGTGGACGATCAGGGGCGTGAGGTTTTGCCGGGCATTTACACCGATATCCAGTTGCTCCGGCACGGGTTTTTCTATATCAATGCGGACAGCAAGCTGGGCCTGGTCGATCCTTCGGGAAAGGTGTTGGTGCAGCCGGCTTATAAAGGCGCTTACACGGAAAATATGTTGCCTGCTTTCTCTCGCGATTTCAAAGCCAGGGGGATTCCCGAAGCTGAGGTCGTCACGGTGCTGACCCGGGAGGATGGAGCGGCTTTTGTTCTTTTGAAGAATGGGAAGTTGGTGGAATTGGATTAAAAATTTTGCGTCGCCTTTGCATCTTTGCGTCTTTGCGGTTCAAATAAAAATGGCATGAAGAAAAACAGATTAACCGTATTTTTTCTCGTACTCTCTATCACCGTCCATGCCCAATACCGCGTGGAAACCGACCCCCAAACCGGCAAAAAGGGCTATGTCGATCAAATCGACGGCAGTGTTGTCATACCCTTTGAATATGACGAAGTCGATGTCGGTTGGCAAACCAGTGTAATGGGGTATGCCGCGGTCGGAAAAAACGGGCTTTGGGGCCTGTACAAGCTGGAGGGCGAGCTGGTCCTGCCGATTCGATACGAATATGTGCGCGCCATCCATGCGGATTTGCTGGCAGCCCGCGCGCCGGAAAATGATACCCTGCTGCATTTTTTCAACGGGAAGGGAGAAGCCCTTTTTCAGACAGCGGGACAGACGGCCGAGCCCGGATTCAACGAAAATACCGTGCAGGTCATCCGGCCGGATATGTCGCGGGTTTTTCTCGACCTGAAAGGCCAGGACCCTTTCCAGGGCCGCTTCGTAAACGGCCGGTGGACCGACGGGAAAACAGTCGTCTGCGCTACGATCGACAACCGGGGCAATCTCAGCCAGGCGGGCTTGTTCTCCTGGGAAGGGGATACCCTCTTACCACCGGTTTATTTCAACATCCAGGCTCATCCCGGAGGCAGGTTTCTCGTGCAAACCACCGACTATCAGATGGGCATGATCGATGAGCAAGGCCGTTTTCTCATTCCACTGGGCCCCGTCAGACTCTCCAAAATGGGCAATCAGCCGCAAGACGTCATTCTCGCGCTCGAAGGAAGCCCGCTGAATGGCAAAGTGTATGACCCAAACGGGCGATTGCTCATGGACAGCTGTGTTACTGATAATGTTGCTTTTAAAGGTGGGATTGGCAAATTTGCGAACCAACACTTTTACCGGTATTTTACCGCTTCTAATGCGGCAAAGTATTCAACCGGCCTTTTCCACCTCGACGGCCGGCCCATTTTGCCCATGCAATACAAAGAAATCCAATACGCCTCCGACGACCATCCGCTGATCGTCCACGACGGCGCCGCTTATCTCATCATGGGCTGGGACGGCAAGCCGGCTTATCCGGGCAGGTTCAAACGCCTGGAATATACCGCAGATCCCGGCCTCCTCTACGGCCAACCGGAAAACGGCGATCGGGGAGGCTTCATCCACATAGGTGATCCGGCGGGCGACCGTTTTACTCTTCAGAAGATCATACTTCTTCCCCACTCGGGTTATTTTGCCGTCAAGGAAGAGGGGGCGTACTACCTGCACGACGCTGCCGGCCGCCGGGTCAACAATCAGGGCTATGCGTTTCTGGAACAACCAGAGCGGAAGCACTACACCGCCTGGAGGGAAAAAATGAAGTCCGGCCGGTTGGTGGCATATGGGGCATCCGCTCAACGCGGCGATGACCAGCCCTGGGTAGGTTTCGACGAAAAAGGCAAAGCCCATGATTTTCCCCCGCTCCAACCCAAAGAGGAAGTAGTAGCGATGGAAGAGGTTGTTGTGATAGAAAGTCCCCGGCAGGAAGAGGAAATCTGCGACTTTCCGGACAAGCCTGCGGAATACCCGGGTGGGGAGTCGGAGCGGCTGAAGTTCATGGTATCCCAGCTGAACTATCCGGCACTTGCAAAAGAAAACGCCATTCAGGGTATGGTGGTCGTCAAATTCGTCGTGGAAAAGGATGGCAGCATCACGAATATTCAAATTGTCAGGGATATCGGCGGGGGCTGCGGCAAGGAGGTCGTTCGTATCATCGGTCTGATGCCCAAGTGGAAGCCCGGGATGAAAAACGGCTTTCCTGTGAGGTCGTGGCAGACTTTTCCGTTCAGGTTTAAGCTGGAGTAAACTAATCCTGAAAATCTGGAAGGGTCGTTTTTCATTAGAACCAGAGTTGCTACAAAATCAAACCTCATGCGTTACTTATTCTCCCTCCTGTCCCTGCTGGCCTGCCTCTCCGTCTCTGCCCAGATCGATCCGGTCATCGAAATCGACTACGAAGCGGAAGCCGGCTACCGCGATTCGGTCGCGAGGCATGAAGGCTCCAGCCTGCACTACCAGCCGCACCGGTGCAAAAACCGCTACGGGCACTACGGGTGGGTGGACAAATACCACAAAGTCCTCATTCCGTTTGAGTATCAGGAGCTTCCTGAACCTATTTCCGCCTTCAATCCGGCAAAGAAGAACGGCAAATACGGCGCCATCGACGCCAGTGGGAAGGTGGTCATTCCCTTTAAATACTCGGCTTTGTCTCCTTATTACCAGCAGCGGATCGTCGTTTGCAGGGAGGGGTCCGAGAAAGTATCGGCCTTCGATTTTGAAGGCAGGGTTATCATTCAGGAAGGAAAGTTATACAACATCTGGCTGTTCAACGACAGCACGCTGGCGGTGCAGGACTTCAACAGGAAAGACCTCAAAACTTATGATCTCCAGGGCAAGCCAGTCAAAACATGGCCCTATTCGCATATGCTGCAATTTCCTTCCGGCCGCTTCCGGGCATACCGGGATACCGTGGCAGGTTTCAGCATGGTTTCCATGCAGGGCGTGCTCGATCCCGATGGCAAGGTGCTGATCCCTCTGGAATACACCGGTATTGAATGGGAGAAGGGCGATTGGGCCAGGGTAGCCAATTACAAGACCAAAACAGGCGGCTTGTTCCAGATCAGCACCCAGACCCTTTACCCCGACAAATACTACAAGGTGCTCCCGCCCGACCCGCTCGGGAATTTCACCTTTTGGGAGGGCGCCTCCTGGGAACAGGCGCGCGCGGGCCTGATGGACGCCCAATTCAAGGTGATCTTTCCGCCAACCTACAAAGACATTCGTTTTCTGGATGAAAAAGAACATTACACCCTGCACGCCGGGCCCAGCAACCGGGGCGACCGGCGCGGGGTAGGCAACGCAGAAGGGCAGATAGTCGTGGATACCGTTCTTGTCGGATTTAAGCCCATGGTTTTTGAAAGAAAGATCGGTCAAAACGAACGGGGGCAGTGGATCATTGAATACGACACCTTGCCTTTTCTGATCTTTGAAGATATCCTTTCGGGAAAATATGGCTTGTGGCACCGGCAGGCAGGGCAACTGCGCCCGGCAGCCTTCGACCGCTTCGACGGGGTATCACCCACTGCGTACATCCAGGAAAAAGGCGATACTTCTTATCTGTTCCACATCGATGGCCGCCCGCTGGCCGGGCCTTATTACCGCATCTGGCCTGGGCGTGTGGACGGCTACCTGGTGGCCCGTCCGACCTGGATCGACGAATACATCCTCCTGGACCTGGAAGGGCGATTTATCCGCAAGCTGGAGAGCGAGCCCCGGCTGCTGGCTGACGGGATCTACGTGATGAGCCGGTACGGCGATAAAAAGTCGGGATACGGCCAGGTAAAGGAATACGGGCTCTTCGACCGGGACCTGAACCCCATTACCGGGCTCATCTATGAAATGGAACCACACGCCATGGACGGGCTCAATACCCGGCAAAAGATACGGGTATTGGACCGGGAGCATCCGGCCGGGTATGGGCCCTGGGTCGGGTACATGCGGGAAGGGTTTGAGGAGACGTTTACGTTGATTGATGGAACGGGGAAGACGTTTGAGATCAAAGCAGATTAAGGTTTGCGATCCGCTTTTTTGTAGTATCGAAGTCCTCTTCGACACACGGCGTTCGGATGCAGAGAATTTTCGGTATACCCTTTACAATCCAGCTTAGCTGAACATGTGTCGAAGAGGACTTCGACACTACATTTTTCCAAATCGGTAAATTATTCTCAAAAAGATCAAAAGCATAAACGATAATCGAAAAAATATGACTAAACGACCACGCCCGTTCCTATTCCTCCTCGCCGGATGGCTTGCATCCTTCAGCTTCACAGCCTGCGGCCAGGAACAGCGGGTGAAGGCAGGGACTGAGCCTGAAACCGGTAATCCCGAGTATCACCGCAGCATTCTGGATTATAACAAAAAAGATTCGTCCTGGTATATGATCGAACATCTTCCCACCCGCAAGGTCGGTATAGAGCATGCAAAGCGAGGCATTGTCATCCCGCCGGCTTACGATATGGCATTTGAGCTGGGCGGCAACCGCTGGTTTGTGATGGGGCGGGGCATCCAAAAAGCCATTTTCGATACCCTGGGCAACCAGCTTACGCCATTTGAAAATAACTACGAGGTGATTGCCTCCCTGAAGTACAATCCCGACCTGGCTGTTGTCCACCAGAATCGCCAGGTTTTCCTCCTGGATCCGGCCGACCAGAAGCCGGTGACAGGGGAGCGGTACGCCAAAATTTTCGAACTGGGCAATGGTTTCCTGGGCCTGGTCCATGCTGAAACGGGGCTTTTTGCACTCGGCGCGCCCGATGGCAAGCGGTTGACCGAATTTGTGTATCAATTTATTGAACGTTCTCAAGAGCCCCATGAGCAAACCGCTCAAAAGCTGGGTACCCTGGGGGCAGGGCGCCGCGTGGTGGCCTATGCCTGGCTCGATCCGGGCTATATTTGCCTGGATGATGAGGGGCGGGAGGTGGAGTGTGTGGAGCGGTGAAAAAGGAGTTGAGTAGTTATTTAAAATAACGTGAGATTTGAGGTTCACTGGTTGATATTTTAGTTTTTATGAAAATTTTCCACCCCCAACCCCCGCCAGCGGGGGAGATTGTAATGCAAGCCTGCGGTGGAACAGTTGAGCTTTGATCTATATAATCAGCTTTTGCAAGGTTTTCTCCCCCGCTGGCGGGGGTTGGGGGTGGAATAAACTTAAAATATCCAAACCTCAGATCAGATTAAGGTATTAAAATTTATAAAGACAAACTATGGTTAACAGATACTTACTGCTCTTTACCGCCCTCCTCACCGCCGCCCTGCTCTCCGCCCAAACCCTCATCCCCTTCCAGGGCTACAAGGACCTCTACGGCTACGCCACCGAAGACGGCCAAGTCGTGATTAAGCCAGTGCACAAAGGCATCTTTGAAATCCTGCCCGCCGACCGTTTTTACACGGTTTTGCGCAACAACGGCCCGCTGCAGGCGCTGACCCGGAGGGGGGAGCTGGTGCCGTTGGAAAACCGGCACCATGTGGTCACCGAAGTCGAAAATGTGCGGCCCTATGACCGGCAGATCGATACCCTTGCGCAGCTTGTCGCGATCAAGAAAGGAGAAAAGCTGATCTTGCGCAATACCCGCACCGGCGCGCAGACGGAGTGGTTCAACCCCACCCGCAACAACAATTTCGAGTGGCTGCAGGTCAGGTACTCGTCGAGGCGGGAGGAGAAAGATCCGCTCCAATTCACCGAAGGGGCGCTGCCGGTGTGGACTTCGCCCACGACCCTCAATTTCATCGATACCGACATGAAGCTGCTTTTCGACCGCGATTTCGGCGCGGGTATCGTCGCCGATGCGGAATACTTCATCGTGGCGGAGGGACGTGAAAAACTGGCCATCGCCGACAGGAAGGGCGTGGTGCGCACGCCCTTCGCCTGGGGCATGCTCCAGCCGGGAGGAAAGACCGGGTTTTTTGTTGCCATCGGTCCCACCTATACCAACAACAGTGGCGGCCACCGCTACGGCCTGATCAACGCCGACGGCGGGCTGGTGCTGGATACCATTTACCGAAGCACCATCCAGCCCTTCGGCGACATGGTAATCGTGGAAATTGACCAGCGCTTCGGACTGATGGACTACCAGGGCAAAGAGGTGCTGCCCATTTCGGCCCAACAGATCTATCCCGTTGCCCAGGAGCGCATGGCGCTTATCAACGATCAGGACCCGGCCACGAAGGCGCCGCGGGCCTGGCTGATGGACCGCAAGGGGCGGCGCCTTCTTTCGGAGTATGCATCCCGCATCCTGCCTTACGACCGACGCGATTTTCCGCACCTCGTTTTTGAGTATCCAGACAGGCAGGAGATCCGCGATACCGCCCTGCAGCTGATCGCCAGCCTGGAAGGGATGGATGAATCCGAGATCGTGGAGACTGGCCCCTGGGTGATCAAGCGGAGAAATAACCAGGCAGGCGCCTGGAAATACGGGCTGTACGATGTGGAGGGGCAACCATTGACCCGGGAGCTTTTCGACGAAATGATCCGGGTGTATCCCCGGGTTTACCAGGTCAAATCCGGCGGCCGGTATGGGGTTGTTAATGAAAAAGGAGAGGAGATCGTGCCCGGGCGGCATGCGTCCATCCGCGGATCGTTTAATTACCGTGATACCCTATTTCGCTGCCAACAGGATGACGGCAGTTGGATTACATACAACCTGAGCGGCGAACTGCTACCTGAAATTGCTGCCGGACCAAAACCTTTACCGCCCTTACCTGATGGCTTCACCGCCATCCGGCAGGAATACGAAACCGGTCTGGTGGTGGTGAAAGACGGCCTCAAGGCCTGCGGCGTGCTCAACGACCGTGGCGAATGGGTGCTGCCGGCTAAAAAAGGCGTGAGCTACCTTCCCCTGACCTACTACCTGGTACTGGAAATACCCGAAGACATGGCGCCAAGGCTTTGGAAAAGTTATCCTTTCCCCACTAAATTGAAACTGCACCGGGTCAACCAGGGCAAGGAGCCAGCGCTGGAAGTGGATTACGTGCAATACAGTTCCTTTGAGAAAAAAGCCGGCAACACCAACGTCCAAAAAACGCATCCCAAGCTGCCGGACAGAAAGCTGATTGCCGCCTACATCGACGTAAAGGGTAACCTGCTGACGCCTTACAACGTATTGGAGGGGCCCCAATATTTGAAATCGCGAAACCTGCTCACGGTTACGGATTTCAACGACAAGGCCCCCTGCGCCAGCTGGTCGTGGACGATCGCGGGAAAACGCTGTATGAACTGGACACACTCATCTGCTCATTTCCCCCGCATAAAGACGGGGGCGTGGAATGGGAACTCACTCACCTGATTGTGCAAAAACCGCTCCCCGGGCCGGTTTCCCTGAAGGACCGCTATGCCTTGCGCATCAAAAGCGGTCTGCTCGACACCTTGTGGCGGCTGCAAATACCCATCGAATACCTCAACCTGAAAGTGGTGATACAGGATCGCCTGTTTGCCGCCACCGATTCCACCCACACTGGTCTGCTCTACGACTGGCAGGGGAACCTGCTGCACGATTTCGGCCGCCGGCCCAACCAGAACTACATCCAGAACAATCCCTTGTTTTGGCAGGTGACGACCGGTCAGCACGTCATCGTCTCCGACGGGCATACCACGGTGTTGCTCGACGATCAAAATCGAATCCTCGAGGTATACGACCTGGCCTATAACGGCATGGACCTCGACAAGCGTTTTTTCATCCTGAAAGACGAGGAGGAGCGGAGGATATGGGCGAGGGTGGAGGATGGGATGGTGTATAGGAGATAAATTGTCTGAACTGTGATTTATGTGATTTTTTTGATGACTATGAAGAGAATCAAGGTTATCACTTGAATCAGACAAATCAGAGTTCAGACATTCTTGATGGCAAACCGGCTAAGGCCGGGGAGATTTATGTGCGGGAGGCCGTACTCATATCCCTCTCCCCTCAATCGCCTTGTGCACCCGGATGAAATGGCCGGAGGGGAGGGACTCCTCCAGATTTTTGAGGGTGCTGTAGGTGGTGACTTTTTGTTGTGTGCAATGAAGGATCACGTAATTGCTCAGTCCTTCGATGTATTGAATGTCGCTCACCAGCACCTTGACGTATTTGTTCTTGCCGTCGGTTTTGACGAACAAATGCTCGGTGGCAGGGGCAGGGGAGGGCTGCAATTGTAACTTGTTGATTGACTGGCAAAAACGCTCGAAGGAAATGGGTTTGAGCAGGTAGTCGCTCGCGTTGAGGTCGAAGCCGGGCGCAACACCGGCTACCTGATCAACAATCTCAAGCGCTGGAAGGAGGGGACCGAGTCCCTTTACGCCAGTGAAACCAGCCAGATCGGCATGCGCCTGGCCGACCGCTTCGGTTTGGACACCGTTTACGGCGTGGATGCCGTCCCCTTGCTGCTGGAATTGCACTACGACGAGAGCCTGTCGAAGATCGGCTACCTCGACAGCATCCTCATGCGGCATTACTTCGGGGGCGACGACGAGGTTTCCCGGCGCTATACGCAGTTTTACGACCATCTCAGCGCCTTCCAGTTCCGGCACACGCTGTTGGAGAGTTTTCACTACCTCAATTCCGAAAAAGTGCTGGACCGTCTTGGGGGGCATATATCGAGGGCGGGCAGTTCGACTCCGAGGGCTTCATGGGCGCCGACGCGCTGTCGATGTTCTGGTTCAACCGCAACCTGCTCATCTTCCGCAACATCCAGCAGATCGGCCACGACGGCGACGACCGGATCCTGGTGTTGTTCGGTACGGGACACGTGGGGGTGTTGAAATGGCTGATTGAGAGCTCGGCGGAGTATGATTTGGTGGAGTTTGGGGGGCTGTAATGCTCAATTAAGGGAAAAAGACTCGCAAAACCGCTGCGATTCCCTTATTTTTAAAGATAGCTGTCATATCTTATTTAAGTCACTTGCCGTTAATCCCAATACTTCAAAATAGCACATTGTACGCCGCGTCCTTTTTACTTATTTGCTAATTTCGAAGAGCGGTAAAAACCTGTTAACAACTCGCTTACGAGTGAGTCTAAGTCGATGTCAGTTGATGAAAGCCAATTTTCTATTTCCTTGTCAACTTTCAGTTGGATGGTGAGGCGGCTTTTGTAGCCCCCCCTGGGGGTCCCCCCCCCCCCCCCCCCCCCCCGGCGCGGGGCCCCCCGGCGGTTTTTTTTTTTTTTTTTTTTTTTTTTCTCCCGCCCGCCCCCCCCCCCCCGGGGGGTGGGGGGCGGGGGGCCCCCCCCCCCCGGTGTGGCTTTAAAAAACCAAGGGGTGGGTGTTTTTTATTTTTTTTTCCACCCCCCCCTTGGGGCCTCGCCGAGGCTAATCTTTTGGATTGTCATATTCCTTATCTTGTTTAATCAAACTATTTGCAATATAACGTTCTCGCTCATCTTTTCTTGCTGACCTGGCTGAAATCAATCTGAAGGCAAAATTCCTTATTGTGTATACAACAGTAACGATTACCTTAAATCTTTTTTCCCAGGAATACAAGATCCCAGCTAATGCCAGAAAGCCTTGTTTTTTTGGTACTTTTTCAACAAGGAAAAAATACATAATCCGGTTAAGCATGGCATGGTGCCTCAGCACAAGGCCTGTGTCGAAGAGGACTTCGACACTACAACTGGGTCGGCAGGTCAGCTCCAAATGAGGAACTCCTTTCCGGAACAATCCTTTGGGCATAAGCCCGCTGCTACCCCATACTCCCAATCCCCCAAATCTCCCTACCTTACACCTCCAAATCCAACTACGATGAAGCGTCTACTCTTCTTCCTTCTTTCTGTTTTCCCCCTTTTCACCCAAGCCCAACTTAACGGCACCTACACCATCGGCGGCGCCAACCCCGATTATGCCACCATTGCAGCCGCTGTATCGGCGCTCAACCAATCGGGGGTGAACGGCCCCGTAGTCTTCAATATCCGGGACGGATCTTATGTGGAGCAGGCGACGATGAACGCCATCCCCGGCTCCTCCACCGCCAATACGGTGACCTTTCAGAGCGAATCGGGGATAGCAGCGCCGTGGTATGGGAGTGGGGCAGCGGAAATCCTGGGCGCGAATTATGTTTTTTTTGCCCAAAACCTGACAAATGTACATTTTAAGAAACTCACCCTGAAAAGGCCGGCGACGGGCAACGCAGGACGAACCGTGGCCTATCTCTCCAGCTCCGGCAATATCCATTTTGAGAACTGTGTCATCAGCGGCTCGGGCGAGGCTAATAACTTCCAGGAAGACCTGATCGAAGCAGGATATTGCAGTAGCCTTTATTTTGTGAACAACCGCTTCGTCAACGGCTATACGGCGGTGACCTCCGCCGGCAATTACCTCGGGCCCTTCACCGACTACGCTTTTTTCGAGGGAAATCTATTCGAAAATCAACGGGATGCCGGGGTTTATGGCATTTACCTCGACCATGTGGATGTCATCAACAATACCTTTTCCTCCGTAAATAAAAACGGTTGCACGGCTATCCAGCTCGGAGCCACAGATAATGCAAGCACCATTACGGGTAATTATATCCTGTTTGACAATACCATCCTCAGCGGCAATACGGGCATCGAGATCAGCAATAAATCGGCCTCAGCGGCTCATACCCTGATCGCCAACAATATGATCGGGGTCTTCGGAGGAGATGGGGCATCGAATGGGATTCTCGTGCAATTATCGACCGGGGTTGATGTATATTACAACACGGTCCGGACCCGAAAGAACCCGGGGTGGGAATGCTACGCCATTTCTATTGCGAATTCGGAGCAGACCAGCCTCCTGAACAACAATTTTGTGTGCGAAGGAAGCCCGACGGTAGCCTATTTTACCACAAGCACGGATGCCGGCGATTACAACAACTTCTACACCGAGCCGGGCGTGAACTGGCTGAACACCCTGGATGCAGGCCCCAATAGGCATTCCGTAGATCCCAATTTCCTTTCCTCGACCGACCTGCATATAGCTACGTCCGACCTGGCAGACGCAGGTACGCCCCTGGCCGGCATCAGCACAGATTTCGACGGCGACGCGCGGGATCCCCTCCATCCAGACATCGGCGCGGATGAGTTCCTGCCCGAAGATCTCGATGTGGGCATTCTTCAATTTGATTCCCCTGTTCGGTTTGTGCCCTACTGCGATACATTGCCGGATATGGTGGTTATCTTGAAAAATTATGGGCTGGACACCCTGAATGCGGTTGATATCGTGTTGACGGTAAACGACCTCCCGCATGTTATAGTGAATTGGACGGGCGCCTTGCCGTATTTGGGGGAAGAAGAAGTGGTTCTTGGATCATTCCCCTTTGTCGACGCTACCCGCTACGACCTGCAAGCCTTTACCAGCTCGCCCAACGGCCTTGCGGATGAATTTATCAAAAACGACACAGCCCGTTTTCTCAACTTCCACATGCCGCTGTCCGGCGATTATTCCCTGGGCGGACCTGGCGCCGATTTCGCCACGCTCAGCGAAATGAATGCCAACCTGATCAACGCCGGCCTGTGCGGCCCCACCACCATCCTGATCGCCGATGGCACCTACGACGACAATATTATCGTCGATACCCTGCCGGGTTCATCTGCGGTCAATACGCTGTGGATCACTTCTGCTTCGCAGGACAGCTCCAAGGTGGTCATCACGGATGATTATCCCTCCCCGTACAAGCAACTCGTCTTTCTGGACGAGGTGAGCTACGTCACCCTCAGCCACCTGACCTTCGACGACGATGGGGCCGGGCTCGATGACCTGATCCGTTTCCGGAGGGGACATGACCTGGCGGTGACCAATTGCTGGCTGCTCGGCTATTACTGCAACTGTGCGCAGAATACCGGTAAGGGCATTTATGCCGTGGCGGTCGATTCCAACCTCACGATCCGGCAAAACCTCATCCAGTTGAACGGTGGTGGGTTTACGCTTTCAGGCAATCTCGTCAACGGCCGGGAGGTTTCGGTCAATTTTTTAGTGGAACAAAACTTAGTTTACGGAAGCGTGCTCTGGCTCAATACGGCGCGCCCGCTTATCCGGGACAACATCTTCCACGGCACGTTCAGCAGGATCGAGGACTGCGGCGGGTTCGAGATCACCCACAATCAATTTAGCGGCGGGTTTGCCCTGTACTCGAGCACGGGCGATTCGGCCTCCCTGTTCCAGAACAACGCGGCCTACCACTACGAACCCAGCGGCGCCAGCGTTTCGTGGGACTGGGCCTTGTATATCCTCTATACGGGCAATGTGGACGTCATTCATAACACCCTCAAAGGGGCGTTCAACGCGGGCGCACTCGGCGTGAACTTCAGCAGCGATATCCGGGCGTACAACAACATTTTTCACCAGGGCGCCTTCAACAGCAATAATGTCGTTTCCCAAAACACCTCCGGCTCGTTAATATCCGATCACAACCTCTTTTTCCGGAATGACTCCTCTGTCTATGTATTGACCCAGCGTCAGACCACTTTTGGCCAGGACCTGAACTCTTATTTTATCGACCCAAAATTTTCCACCCATCCCGATAGTTTGTATTACCCCACCAATGGTCTGATGAGCAACCTGGCATTCCCGATGGGGGTGACCGACGATCTGTTCCACCATCCACGCGATCCCAATTTCCCGGAGATGGGGGCGCTTGAACTTTCATTGGTTCCCGCCGTAGACCTCGGGCCCGACCGCGAGCTGTGCGAAGGCCTCGTACTGGATGCCCTGAACCCCGGGGCCAGCTATCTTTGGAGTGATGGATCGACAGGGCAAACGCTTCTTGTTGCGGAAAGCGGCCAATACTGGGTGCAAGTCAGCACCCCGTTGGGCATTGCTTCCGACACGGTGTATATTACCCTGATCCCGGCCCCGATCCTGCAGTTGGAGGATGTGACTATCTGCACCGGCGACAGCGTCCTCCTCGAGGCCAACGCAGACAACGCCACCTTCCTTTGGAGCACCGGCGACACCACTGCATCCATCCTGGTCAGCCAGGCGGGCTTTTACACGCTGAAGGCGACCAATTCGCTGGGATGTTCGGACCAGGACACGGTGGAGGTAGCGTTCCATCCCGTTCCGGAAATAGAATTTGAGATCGCTCACGAAGCCTGTCTGGGCGACTCCTCCGGGATGATCACGGCGATCGTCACCGGCGGACAGGGCGATTTTAGTTACGCCTGGGGAAACAGCACCGTGGATCAGCCGGTCCTGTCCGGCCTGTCGCCCGGCGCCTATATTCTGTTTTTGACCGACGGGGCCTGCCCGTACGCCGACAGCGCGGTAGTGTTGCCGGGAGCGGATCCTCAGGCGGTCATTCTCAATACCGATTCGGCCTGTGTGAAGGAGCCCTATATTTTTATGAACGGATCCATCGATGCCACTGAATATTTCTGGTTTATTGACGGAGCACTGGAGAGTCAGGAGCCGGAATTCGAATATACCTTCCAGGACCCGGCGACCTATCTCATCAGCCTGGTGGCCTCGACCGGCGAATGCACAGACACTGCCTCTTATTCGCTGGTGGTGCAGAGCGACAGTATATGCAATCCGCCTTCCAGTGTTTTTGAAGAAAATATGAGTTATCGCCTATTCCCCAACCCCGTGGAGGACCTGTTATTTATCCAGGGATTACCCCCCGGCACGACCGTCGAGATCTACGATATCACGGGCGCGATGCGGATCCGGGAGGAAGAGACGGATGGGGTGATTGAAGTTTCCGGCTTACCCGAAGGCGTTTATTTTCTCCGGGTTTGGCAGACGGCATCTACTCCGCATCGGTTGGAGGGAGTTTGGTCGTTTGTGCGGGGGTAGATACGAATTATCCACGTTTTGGGGCTTTTGCACGCGCATGTCCCCCGCTGGCGGGGGTTGGGGGTGGACATGCTCCAGTGCATTGATCTCCTTACCTTTAGGGGCTAATGACAGTTTTTTCCACCCCCTACCCCCGCCAGCGGGGGACAAGTGCATACCAATACTAAAACCCGGACTATTTACCCCGCACAAACCCCGGTGTAGCACCGGGGCAAGAATGGATTCATCCCTTTTACAAATCTGTTACATTGTTTTACACCCCTCATGCGGCCTGAACCCAGCCTGCCCATATCTTTGTCGCATTGTGTCACCAAACAGAAAATACCATGCCTATCCAAATCTTTGTTTGCTTGCTATTTTTTCAAATTTATTTTATCGGTCAGCCGACAACCGGGATCGTCTTTCGATCTGCGGATGCAGGGCAGACGTGGCAGGACGTCAGTGCCGGATTGCCCGATGATTTGAAGGTCAGGAGTATTTTTTCCAACCACGGAGAATTCCTATTGCCTTCTGACCGAGGATTGTATCACAGTAGACATCCCTTCACCATTCCCGCATGGGAAAAAGAGAATCTCCTGAACACAGAGGTTGCCGAAATTTTTCCCGGCATGGGCGGGCCCTACGCTTCCTATTATGAAAAGGGGCTTTTTCAGGAACTACCGGGTACGGGTATTTGGGTTCAAAAGTATCCTGAATTTAAAAAGAGAATGGTACTTGAAGTTGTGGAAATCCCGGGTGGCAGTTTTTTCATCGCCTGCGACAACGGAATTTTCAGATCGGACGACGGCGGGAAAAGCTGGAAACATGTCTTTGTGGAAGACGGGGTCATGAGCCTCGTCGAAGTCGATGGCGTGCTGATCGGCAGCGGGTTTCGGAACCTGTTGCGCTCGACCGACAACGGCGCGCACTGGGAAAAGGTGGCGATCGGAGAGTGGGCGCCCTTCCATACCGCACTCATCGAAGACGGGGTCGTTGCCATTACCTTCGGCCGTGAAAAGGATGACCAGGATATAGTCAACCGCCTTCTTTTTTCCGCGGATAGGGGCAAGACCTGGGAACGGATGGATAAGGGCCTCCCATCAAACCGGAGGATTTACGACATCGAACAAGCGGGCGGATATTTGTTTTGCAGCCTCGATACCGGTATTTACAGGTCATCCGATCACGGCAAAACCTGGGAGCTCGTGCGTCCGGTCAAGGGCGGGAAGCGGTTTGAACTGGCTGTTTTTGGGCAGAGCGTTTATGCGGTATTGGTTGATGTGATGGATGGATGTTGAAAAAAATCAGGGAATTGCGCTATTTTTAGAGATGATTTCCAATCGTTTTTTCGACAGGCTGCTGCCGTTAATCTTTGCCATTCCCGTTTTGGTCTTGTTGGTGGCGGTGGCGCCTTCCCAAAACACCGATGATCTTTCGCCCGAAAAGATCAACCTCGCCCTGCGCCGCACCGCCGACGGACTGCTCCGCGCATCGGGCGACAGTACGAGTCGCATCCCCGCTATTGAGCAGGCTGACGGGGGAGTCTGGCGCATTCGCCTCGAGCAACCGTTCCAATACGAACAGCTTCCGGCTTTGCTCCAGACTTCGCTCGACCTGTACGGGATCAACCATCCATACGAAGTGGCGGTGCGCCGCTGTGCCGATGCGACCATCGATCTGGGTTATCATCAGCTGGACGTATTGCAGGAAGACGATGTGCCCTGCGCCGGCCGAGAGATGCCCGACGGCTGTCATTTTATTGAGGTTACTTTTTTGAAAAATGGAGGCAAAAGCCTTTTGAGGCCTACCACTGCCGGGTTGATGCTGCTGAGTCTGGCAGGATTGGTTGGTCTTTGGTTTTACCGCCGTCAAAGACCCGTAGCTGCGGCGCCCGGCGCTGCGGGGGAAACGGAATGGCTGGAATTTGGCAATTCGCGCCTCGATGTCGCCGGGCAGGTGCTTCTTTGCGGCAGCGTTCGCCAAAACCTGACATTCCGGGAAACGAAACTACTTCGGCTTTTCGCCGACAGCCCAGACCGCCTGCTCGAACGGGAATACATTCTCCGCCATGTTTGGGAGGATGAAGGGGTGTTGGTGGGGCGCAGCATCGATGTCTTCGTCTCGAGGTTGCGGAAAAAACTGGCGGCCGATCCTTCTGTAGCCATTGTGGCCGTGCATGGAGTGGGGTATAGGTTGGAGACGGGGAAGGAAGGGTAGGACTTTCCTACTGTTTTACAAATACCGCCTGCTCCGCTTGACCCTTGTCATTTCCCAATTTGCATATATACATTCCTTTTTCCAGGCCGGCGATATCCAGCACTTGCTCCAGTTGGGCGGAGCTTTCCGGGAATGTTTTTCGATACACTTCCTGTCGAATGTCCTGGTTTTTGTATTGAACATTGACCACTAGCAATTGCGAATCATCTGTAGTGCACATGGCGATCGGCTCCTTGGACTGGTCGTTCAAAAAATAGCAGGCAACCCATCCACCGCATCGATCCGGTTGATGGCGATCCGGAGGCGCATGGAATCCGCATTAAAGGGCAAAGAACCCACCCCCGGCAGGATGCCTGGAAGGAAGGGTATGAGAAGCCCCGGACTTATTTGATTGATGTCGAAGAAACTGACCGGCGCCCGACTCTGAATGATCGGCGGATTGTAGTGGGCGATGAGGTCGAGGCTCAGCAGGGATGGATCCGGGCCGGCAATGCCCAACAACGATACATTCTGAGCGGATACATTCAGGTAGGCATCCACATCCGGCGTAGTGGTTTGGTAGTACAAAGTAGCGGATGGGAATGATCCGTAATCCGGGCCGGTCTGGACATCCTGAAAGACCTGCTCAAACATATACGAAGGTTGAAGGTTGCTGAAATCCCATTGCTGGTCGCCACCCGGTGGGGTCATGACGATTCCCTGGGGCTGGTTGTCCACCGCAAAATGCAGGGTGTCGCCCAAAGCAGGGAATACGGAGTTGGTAATGGTGATCTGGGCGGAAAGCGGGAGCAGGAGGCCCAGGGAGAACAGGCAGGAGAGGGAGGGGTTTTTCATAATATTATTCAGTTTTTTGAGAAAAAGTCCATGCAAATATGAGTCTTCCCGAAATTTTTGATTCTTTGATGTTTTTTAACCGCGAAGGCGCTAAGAACGCTAAGACATCCAGCCTTGGCACAACAGGTAATTGTAAAGACCCGACGTCTTAGTGTTCTTAGCGCCTTCGCGGTTCATTTATTTTTGAGCTTTTTCAAAATTTTGGATGACTCAAGTTAGGAAGGTTTCAGAGCCGGATGCGAAGTACCAAATTAGCGCATTTTTTAGATTGAGTTGGATTTTCTTTCATGGGTGAAGGTCTTCCAATGCTAATATTTCCCCAATCCCTTATATTACTTCCCTAAAATTCTCTTGTCATGCGCCCCTTCTTTCCTTTTGTTCTCGCGGTTCTTTTATCCACCATTGCCGATGCCCAACCCGACCGCCTCCTCGTCCAAATGTCTCCAAAAGAAAAACTGGAGCAACTCTTCATCTCCGCTCAAAGCGTAGGCCTCGAAAATACCCGACTGGACATCCCTGAATTAACTTTTGCCGAAGCCCTCCACGGCCTCACCACCCCCGGCTCCACAGCCTTCCCCCAGGCCATCGCCCTCGCCGCCACTTTCGATACCCTCCTGATGCAGCGCGTCGCGGGCGCTATCGCTACGGAATGCCGCGCCCAGGGCGTGCGCATGGTGCTCTCGCCCGTGCTCAACCTGGCGACCGACGTGCGCTGGGGCAGGGTGGAGGAGACGTACGGCGAAGATCCTTTTCTGGCATCCCAGATGGGACTGCACTTCGTGCGCTCATTCGAGCAAATGGGCGTGGTGACCTGCCCGAAGCACTTCCTCGCCAACCACGGCGAAGGAGGACGCGACAGTTACCCCATCCATTTCAGCGAGCGCTACTTGGAGGAGACCCACCTGGCGCCCTTCAAAACGGCCGTGCTGCAAGGGGGCGCCAGAAGCATCATGACGGCCTACAACTCGCTCGACGGCAGGCCCTGTACAGCCCACAACTGGCTGCTCCGCGAAAAGCTGAAAGGGGAGTGGGGCTTCCGCGGATTCGTCATCAGCGACGCGGGGGCTACGGGAGGGGCGAATGTGCTGCATTTTACGGCGGCCGATTATGAAGACGCGGGTCAACAGGCGATCGAGAACGGACTGGATGTGATCTTCCAGACCAGCCGGGACCACCTCGCGTTGTTTGAACGGCCTTTCCTCGACGGCAGCATCGACCAAGCGGTGATCGACAGCGCGGTGGCAAGGGTGCTAAGGGTAAAATACGAACTGGGGCTTTTTGAAGAATCTTCCGGGGAGGCCACCACGCCAGATATGACCGCGCACCGGGCGCTGGCCAAAGAAGCGGCCCTGAAATCGATCGTGTTGCCCAAAAACGACGAACGCAAGGTCCTGCCATTGTCTCCCGAATATCGCCGCATCGGGGTGATCGGTCCGGATGCGGTGGAGGCCCGTTTGGGCGGGTACAGCGGGCCTGGAAATGATCCGGTCAATATCCTTGCCGGCCTTCAGCATGAACTGGGCGATGCCTGCACGGTCAAATACGCCGAAGGGCCGGGTCGCTCGGATACACACTGGACCTTCGTGCCGCCTGAGGTATTGTTTCACGAAACGGACCAGGGTCTGGAAAAGGGCCTTCAAGGTACCTACTTCTCCAATATCGATATGACCGGCGAGCCCGCCCTCGAGCGCATCGACCCGGATATTCGCTTTCAATGGACGCTCTTTTCGCCCGATCCGGCTATTCCCTACGATTTCTTTTCGGTGAAATGGGAAGGGGTGATCGTACCCCCGGCTTCGGGGCGGTTTCAGATCGGGATCGATGGCAATGACGGCTACCGCCTCTACCTCGACGACAAACTACTCCTGGATACCTGGCGCGGGCAGAGCTATCACACCACCCTAACAGACGTAGATTTCGAGGAAGGCGTGCCCCGCCGGCTGCGCATCGAATACGCCGAGCCCTCGGGCAATGCCTGGTTTCGCCTGATCTGGACGGTCGGGGTGCAAAACGAGACAGAGGAGAAGATCCGCGAAGCGGTGGCGCTGGCCCAGGCGAGCGATGCCGTCATCATGGTGGCCGGGATTGAGGAAGGCGAATTCCGGGACCGCAGTATCCTCTCGCTGCCGGGCCGGCAGGAGGAACTGATCTTGCAACTGGCCGAAACCGGCAAGCCCCTGGTAGTCGTGCTCGTGGGAGGTAGCGCCATCACGATGGAGCGCTGGCTCGATCGCGTCAATGCCGTGGTGGATGTCTGGTACCCCGGTGAAATGGGCGGAGAAGCCGTGGCCGAGGTGCTAACTGGCCGGTACAATCCCGCCGGCCGCTTGCCCATTACCTTCCCGATGCGGGAAGGACAGCTGCCGCTGGTCTACAACCACAAACCCACCGGCCGCGGCGACGACTATGTCGACGGCTCCGGGCAGCCGCTGTTCCCATTTGGCTACGGCCTGAGCTACACGGAGTTCGAATACACCGATGCCGTGCTGGATAAGCCGCAAATGGCAGCTTCCGATACGGCCGTCCTTTCTTTTACCTTGAAAAATACAGGAGCATTCGACGGCGAAGAAGTGGTGCAGCTTTATATTCGCGACGAATTGTCGTCGGTATCCCGTCCAGTGAAGGAGCTAAAGGGTTTTCAACGGGTATTCCTGAAAGCAGGCTCGGCCCAGAGGTTTTCGTTTGCCATTACCCCAGAGATGCTCTCCATGCTGAATGAAGACATGGAAACCGTCGTAGAGCCCGGTTTTTTCCGGATCATGATCGGCGGGTCGAGCAGGGATGTGCGGGTGCGGGAGTGGATTGAAATAAAATAACCCTACTTCTAAACCTTGTATAAAAAAGCACTTTCATGCAATATCTTCTCCTGGCCCTCTCTCTGATTTTCCTGGTCAATACCTCCCCGGCTCAAAACCTCGCCATCCCCGCCAACTGGCAAGTGGGCGAAAAATGGCACTACGAACTCCTATGGACCATCGATGCCCCCGAGCTGCGTGGAAAGAACCCACCCACAAGCATTCTTGCCTATCCGATTTTTGAAGTATTGGAAGCCGATAGAGAAGGCTATACCCTGAGCGTCCATTGCGACAGCGCCGCGGTGTTGACCGGTCCCACCGGCAGGCAGGCGCAGAAAGGCGCGGTGGTGCACTACCAATTGCGCTACATTTTCCGCACCACTCCCGCTGGCCGGTTTGCAGGGATTCAAAACCAGGACTCCCTCAGCGCGCAATTGCTGGCTTGTTTGCAAAAAATATACATAAAAAGCGATGCCTCCGGGGCGCACCGGCGCACTACTGCCATTCCAAACTGGCAGGAAGCCTACTTCCTGCGGGATTATGGCTTCATCTTCGATGGATATGGCCGCTCCCTACAGGCAGGAAGGGAAACAGCTATCTCCATTTCTCCCGATCAGAAATTTTATCACCTATACAACGATGTACCGCTCGAAATAACCTTCTTCGACTCGATCATCGGAGCCCCGACGGTGATGAAGCAAACCATGACCCTTTCGAAAGAGGATCAAGCCTTCCGAGCCGAGGCGAAAGGACAATACAACCAACCCGCTTATGAGCAGGTGAGCCCACCCTTTACTTTCCGCTACGAAGAGAAAAGGGGATATTACCGGTCTTCGGCTTCCTATGAACTGAAAACAGGCCGTTTTTTGGAGGGCGAACTCGTCTTCGGCACTTCTGGTGGCGTTGGCCAGGCCATTTTCGAGAATGGCGATCCCCGGGATTTGGGGGCACAGTTGATCGAGGAACGGCGGGTGTTTAAATCATTCACCCCTCAAACCGAAGTAGCCGCGGCAGATCCAGTTGCTCCGGAGGGGATTATCCTCCCCGTTTTCCCAAAGTATGAAGAAGTGGTGCGCCACTTTTTCCAGGAGTACAAAGGCTCAAACGTGCCTGAGTTCACACTCAGTAAACACCCCGATGGCTACCGTATTACCCGACTGAACGATCAAAAAAGACAGCTATTCGAGCCGGAATGGATCTGGACCGTAAAAGGCGGCTGGCATCCCTTTGGCAATTTCAATAAACCCGAACCGGCTGACCCGGATGCTCCCGAGGGGCTGGTAGAGGGATACAACCCTTATGAATGGGAAAAATATGCCGAACGACACTTGCGTTCCAACGCCTACCAACAGCGCGAATGCGACCGGCAGCCCTATTTCGGGTATCCGGGCTTTTACAACGACGTGATCGCTTTGCTGGAGCCTCACTACGAAGCGCTCAGCAACGACCAGCTGCATACGCTGGCCCGTTGCTATTCCTTTGCTGCCGGGGGCCTGCTGCATAACCACAGCGGCTTTGCCGATTCCACCCGGATATTTCGATTGGAACCGGGACAGAATGCGCTCAGCGCCGAGCAGCTGATACTTTACAAAGCTGCTCATGAAAAGGCAGTAGAGGCCTACGCATTGCTCCTGAAGCGCGATCCTGTTTTTTCCACCCCTGTAGGCTCGGTTCGCACCAAATATGCCAACGAAGTGATGGACGGTTTTCTCACCCTGCTCTATTTCCAGAATGAAAAGGAAGCCGGCGCCCTGCTCCAAAGGAACCTGTATGACGATTTCCTCTTGCAGGCCGCACGGAATACGCTAAAGTCTTGCCCCGAGGATGCGGTGCTGGTCACTTATGGCGATAGCGACACCTATCCTTTGCTCTACCTGCAGGCCACCGAAAAAGTGCGAACCGACGTTACCGTAGCCAATGTGTCGCTGCTCAATGTGCCGCGGTATTACCTTTGCCTGACGAAAGGGGTTTTGGGCGCCAAGCCGCTGAAAACCCTGTTGCCGGACCAGGTTTTTTCGGAAAATTTCCTGATGAAGAAGGAAAAAGTCGAGGCCGCCGAACAACAGTCCGCTGTTGCCTTTTTGCAGGGCCTGGGCCGGCTTCGAAAGGCAGACAAGAATCAGGTGCTTACGCTACCGTTCGACCAGCTTTTACTGCCGCCGGCCCCGGCTGGGGCTTCCTTTCCAGGCACTGTTCCGGTCCAGGCCTATTGGAAGCCCGGCAGTTCCTATCTGACCCTGAATGCGCTTGCCCTGCTCGACGTGGTGGTGGCCAATAACTGGAGCAGGCCTCTTTGTTTCGCCCCGACCTGTGGCTCCGGAGCCTATGCGGATTGGCAAGGGGCCCTGGGCCTGGAGGGGCTTGTTTATCGGGTCTTTCCTGGTTTTTTGCCTCGGTTAAACTGGAAGAATTATAACAATTCACAGGATAAAAGCCTGGACCTTTGGCGCAGGACCTTCCGGTTTGAAGTCAAGGAAGCCGCCTTGACCCAGGAAATGATTCCTTTTTTCTATAGTCAATTCCTTTCCGGACTTGACTTGGCTAAAAGCCTCCAAAAAGCGGAACGTTGTGCAGATGCCCTGGAAGTGGCAACCATCCTCGATCGTTCCTTTACCGATGCGATGAGGCCCCGCAATTACCTGTGGGCCGACCTGGTCGAAATTTTTGCCGCTTGCGGTCAAACCGACCAGGCCGAAGGTCTCGGTTTACAGATTTGGGACAATTATCTCAGAAAGAAAGTGGATGAAAACGATCTAAAGGATCGGGAAAACCTTCGTTGGGGATTGAAGCACATGGCGGATCAATATGGGTTGGAGAAATTGAAGAACCTCCGCTAAAGGTGCAGCCCGGCAAACCATTCCGCCTGCTCCCTCGTCTCCGGCACCCGGTGCGCCCGGTGCCGACGGATCTTTTCAAACACTTCTGCTACAGGCACACCTCTGTCGACCAGCACTCCGGCCACCGCGAGGGATGATCGGCCAATCCCTCCATGGCAATGAACGACCACTTTTCTCCCTTCATCCAATTTACCCGAAAGGAGGTGGATGAACGCTACAAATTCAGCATTGTCATTTGGGACGCCAAAATCAGGTATGGGAAAATGGTAGAATTTGATTCCGTATTGGGCGCAAATGCGGGCTTCGGCTGTCAGGTCGAGCGTTTTTTGTTCTCTTGCTTCGACCAGGCAGACCAGTATGTTCAAGCCCTGATCTTTCAATCCCTTGATGTCTGCCTCGAGTTTATCTCCTCCTTGGGGCCGGGGCATCATGCCCAACTGTCCGGGAGCGGTTTCCGGCTCCTGGATCCAAAATACCTTGGGATGAATGGGCTTAGTCATTTTTCCAACTATCAAAGGTTTCTCTTAGGGCATTCGTCACCTCCTTATCAGTCCGGAACGACCAATCGAGTGATTTGTAGGTCGTTGTGTTGTCGTCGGAAGAGTGAAAGAAAATGACTGCTTTCATTAAAGGGAATCTTTGGTGAATGGGACCGAGCCCATCGCGGAACCAGGTTGCCCGGTCACCCCCAATTTCCAACGATCCCAATTCTGTAGCCATCATGGGCTTTTCGTAGGGAGCTACGGCGACATAGAATTTGTCGACGATCTCCTCAAACGTCCACCACTGACTCCAGGGGGCTACCGTGCCGTAGTTGAGCGTGGAGATGCCGATCCAATCTACGTAGTCGTCGCCAGGATAGTAAATGTCGAATGGAGGATAAGCGGGGTGGGGCGACCACATCCACTGCACATTGTCGATCCCCAGGTCGCGGAAACGGTCGACCACATGCTTCCAGGCGGCGATAAAATCTTCCGGGGCATTGTTTTGCGGCCCCCAGGGATATCGGTAGGGGTCGTTCATTTCATGCCCCCATCGAAGCATAATGGGGATGCCTGATTTTTTTGCATCCTGAGCCCATTTGTCAATATAGGCATCATATTTACCTGTGGCTATGGCTTTTAATCCCTCTTCGTTCTTGTTTTCCGCATTCTCTACCGGGAAGATATCGGGGTCAAAATCATCGAGCCAGGGCTCCCAGGTGAGCAAGGGGATCGAGCCCAGGTCGTAGATGGTCTGGATGCGCAACGCGGGGAAGAGCTGCTCTTTATGGCTACCCCAGGCGGTGTAGAAGGAGATAATGGGGAGCTGAATACCAAGGGTATCTTCCAATGCCACAATACTTTCATACGACTCGGTGGTATGGTTGTCATAAGCGCCCAACAACAGGGTATCCGGATGGCGCAGCAGATTGGGATCTTTCCGGTAGGGGTCAAACCACTTCAAGGCAGCCGAACGGCTCTTGTTTCCATTCTTCCCCATGACATTGCGCTCGAAACGCGCAATCCCGGTTTGGAGGGAAACCGCGAGGTCCTCCAACGGACCTCGTCCTTTGTCGCCGGCAAAGGTTAAAAGGAAAAAGAACACGCAACCGATGATCAATGCGACCAATACGGCAAAAATACGGGAGGCAGGTTTTTTCATTTATTATATTATAACACTGATATTGTTTACAAAACTATTTCTCTTTGGCTAATCTTGTAGGGGCAGGAAAAAAGTTCTTACTTAGGATGTTTGCACGATCATGTCCCCCGCTGGCGGGGGTAGGGGGTGGTAGGGGCTAATGACAGTTTTTTCCACCCCCAACCCCCGCCAGCGGGGGACAAAACCGTACCGAAGCAAAAAAAGAAGCTGTTTTTCGGGATATTCATAAATCACTAACCAGGGGTTCGAATTTCCTCCAAATCCACAAGCGCCCAGGGCTCTTCGGCTTTTATTTTCCGGGACTTCCAGGCGGCATATATCCCTCCAAAGGTCATAAAGTATGCAAGCCCGGCAAAAGCTACCATGCCCCAAACCTCACTGCTGGTGAGCGCCATGCGCGTTTCCGGTGTGTAGTACATGCGCTGCACGACTACATAAATAACGGTGGTCAAAAATAGCAACTGATGCAGCAGCAACGGACGCACAAAGGGCGTGAATCCTTTCACCGCCTGTTTGGCCGTGGGGATGTATGGAATGTCGGCATTGCGCAGGGACAACAGAAAACCGCGCAGGAAAATGGGCCAACAGGCAAATTTAAGGAACATACCTCTCCAATGGAGGCCACGCTCCGCCTGTGGATGGGCCAGCCATTGCTGCACATACAGGTATACCAACAGGCTTACCAGCGCCATGGGCAGCCATTTCAACAGAAATTCCAGGAAATCCATGTGGGCGGGCAAAATGCCAAACCAGAAGAACAAGTAGGGGATAGCCACAAAGAGAAACATGGTAAGTCCGGAAAGGTAGTAGGTGCCAATGCTCAGGTACGACAACCGTTGCCAAAAGGACAGTTTTTTCCACAACCGCGGGAGCTCGGCAAAGAGCACCTCGTGCACACCCCGAGACCATTTCAACTGTTGTTTGCAGAAAGACCCCAGATCTTCGGGCACCAGGCCTCTGCTCACCACGATAGGGGCATAGATGGATTTCCACCCTTCCGAATGGATGCGAATAGCGGTGATCAGGTCTTCGGCCAGTCCGATGCCGTGCCCACCGATACTCTCCAGGGCTTTGCGCCGAAAAGTGCAGTTGGCTCCAATGGCCACCGCGGTATTGTACCCGTGCATGCCCATTTGTGTGGGGCCGTAAAAACCATAGGTCTGCTCTGCAGCGCCAGCCGCCGTAAAAGAACGGTATTGATTGTAGTAGGTCTGCGAAACCTGGACATACCCCAATTTCTCCTCCTGAAAATAGCCCAATACTTCGTCCAGAAAGTTGGGAAAAGGAATGTGGTCAGGGTCCAGCACGAGTATGAAGTCTTCGTTGGTCAATTGGAGGGCGGCGTTGATCTTCCCCGCTTTGGCGCCGGGCAGGCCGACCAGTTCCAACCAAACGGCCCCATTGCGCTCGGCCACCTCGCGAAAGCGGGGATCCTGCGTGTCGTCCAACAGGTACGTGGTATGCGGATAACGGACTCTGGCACAAGCCGCGAGGGTTTTTTCAAACATACTCAGGGGCTCACCCGGCGAACTTGTGGTGAAAATAGCCACCCGCAATCCCTCCGGAGCCGCCTTTTTCGCAGGCTTTTGGATGCGAAAATACGAGATCCACAGCAGCAGCATGCGGATGATCCCCCACCAGAAGATCAGGGTCAATAGAAGAAAAAGGAGCGGAGATGCGACATGTGCTTCCTGAAACCACCAGTCGCCAAATTGCAGGACGCTGATTAGCCCGGCAGTGACCAGTACGCCAAGCCCGGCTTTTTTCAGTCTGCTGGATGGCGCCGCTTCCCGGTATTCCCACAGTGGACCTTGTTTCATGGAAGAAAATAGTGTTGGTAGCGCAAACCTACAGAATGTATGGTGTAAAACAAGAATTGCTGAACGCTATAGGTAAGGGCGATCTTGCTTTCCGCGTTTATTTTCCATTCTGTTTCGACGTGTATTTCAAAAGGAAAGTAATGGTCTGTTTGGAAATCTCGCTGATATTCTGTCCCGTCATTATTAGGATAAAAATACGGAATGCCGGCAGTGGCGAAAATGCCCGCGCTACCCCGAAGGGAAATACGGAGTTTTTCCCAATGCGTGTATTGAACAGCCGCCAGCAAGGCGTGGATCTGTTGGTTGTGAGGCGTGAAATAGGGGTCGTAGATCCCTTCTACTGGGGTGGCATCCGGCAGGGTTGGATCGTAGGGGTTCAAGGGCCGAAACCGGTTTTCTCCTGCATTGGCATAGGTATATCCGTACCCGGCTTGTAGTCGGAGGCTCCAACGATCCAGTAGTGGCGCCAGCAACCAGGCGTAAGCCGTTTGTACCGCGTTTTTGTCGGGGAAGATTTGCCGTTCCAGGGCCGCTTTTCCCAGCCATTTATCCGAATGGTTATAGTGGATGGCCAATTGGGCAAAGCGGTCGGTGAGGGTTTGCTGGATACTTTGCAGCGTGTTTAGATAGGGCCTTTTTTCAAAACCAACCTCCAGGGAGAAATGAGCCGGGAGCGGTTGGTATAAGCGAACTCCCCAGGTAAGGGACTGCTTTCCGGCTATGGAAAAGGAATCGAAAAGCCCTGTATGGATGGAGATTCGGGTTTGGGTTCGGCTCAGGTAAAACTGGTTGCCGAGGGAAGTTTGAAAGAAGGTATAACCGGCCGAGTCGGTCTGGACTTGCCTGAGTCGCAGTTGAAGTGTAGGCGCCAGCAGCCAGGATTGATACCAGCCTGTTTCTAACCCCACTTGGTAGGTGTCCATAGGTTGATCGTCGGTCGACCAGGAAGGGTTTAGACTCAAATGGGGTATGGTTTGCGTTTGGACCTCGGAGAGGATACGCTGGGCCCGGGCATTTTGGGGATCCTGTTCCAGCAGCCAATAGGCCAAATTTTTAGCTTTGAGCGTATGACCGTTCCACAAATAGATATAGGCCAGAAGGGTATTAGCCTCGAGGTGTCCGGGGTCGTGCTCCAGGTATGCCCGGAGTTCGGTTTCGGCGGGCCTGAGCTTGCCCATTTCCCAAAGTTTTCGCCCATCTTCGAGGTGGAGTGCGTAGGCGTTGGAGCTGATCAGGGAAAGCGTGTCTTCTATTTGTAAAAATGCTTTGACAGGCAGTAGCGACAAGGCGGCTATGCACAGGACATATTTCATCCAGTATGTTTTCCCGTGCAAGGTAAGGAAGTTACCCTATCTATTTTGTCGGACCCGATACATTGTATGTGCTTCCCAAAGCATAGGGTCTTTCAGCATCCGTTTAAAGGCCTTACGGGTTGGATCGAGCACGATCAGGTCCGTATCCTGGCGGACAATGGGGGTGAAGGCAGAAAAGGTTGAAACGGCTTCTTCTTTATTAAAATTCAGGTTGAGCATAACTAACTGATTTCCCTTTTGGGTAAAGGGATGGATGATCCAACAGCGCTTTTCATTGTCCCAATAATTGGCAATGTAGTACCCCTTGTATTTTTTCAAAATCAGGGTGTCACTCAAAAAGAGTTCGCCTCTCATATCCTCCGGTCCAGTTAGAAATACGGAATGGCTCGACACCATCAATCCGGTATCTCGCCCAAAAGGCTGATCGGCGTACACGCCGAGTATGGACTGCGGGAATTTATCCAGCGCTTTTTTTCCTGCCGGCTGTGGGACTTGAAAACCGATGGTCATGCAGGAAGAGAGTGAGAAGAGGAGCAGGGAGAAAAAAATGATCCGTTTCATGGCAGGGGGTATGTTGGTGGAACTATATAGCGAAGAAAAAGGGGCGTTTATTATATCTTCATGCAACCCTTTTGTTGCTACGTGCACCAAGATAAAGAAAGAGATACCTAAACGCTCAAAGACGGAAAACGAATTTGCCTGAACTGAACGATATTCTCGAAGCGTGCAAGCGTGGGGAACGGCTTGCACAGCGGCAATTGTATGATCTATACAAGGGCAAGCTCTTTGCCGTGTGCCTTCGTTATGCCGACAACCGGCAGGATGCGGAAGATATGTTGCAAGAGGGGTTTATCCAGGTATTTAAAGACCTTCACCAATACAAGATGTTGGGGAGTTTTGAAGGGTGGATGCGAAAGGTGGTACTCAACGTTTCTCTCCAATATTTGAGACGACAAAAGCGGCAGGTGCCGACGAGCGAATTGGGGCAGAGTGAAGAACCGGATTCAGATCAGGAAGACCAATCCCTGTTTTCAGAAGATATGGTGCAGTTAGTACTCCAATACATTCAGAAAATGCCTGCCGGGTTTCGAACGGTGCTCAACCTGTATGTAATGGAGGGATATACGCACGAACAAATAGCCCAAACTTTGGGGATTTCAGAGGGCACCTCAAAATCCCAATTGAGCCGCGCCAAGGTGTATTTGAAAAACATGTTGGACAAAGCCCTGGCCAGTTGAAATTAACACGCTATGGAGAAAAATTTACCGAACGACAACCTTGAAAAATTCCTGCAAAAGGCGCTGGAACAATATGAGGAGAATCCTTCTGCAGGATTATGGGATAAAATAGAGGCGGGCCTCCCGCCTGCAGCAGCACCTGTAGGGGTGGCCACGAGGGTAGCTGTCCTGCAAAAATGGGCTGCAGGGATCGCGGCCATTCTCTTGATCGGTTTTTCCGTATTTCAATACCTTGACCATAAGGCCGAGATCACCCGGTTGGCTGAAGAACTCAACTGCACGCGAACGGATCTGCAAAACCTCCGGGAGCAAACGGAAGCATATGCTCAATTGCATAGGGAGGTTCAGGAAAAGCAAAACGCGCTTTTTCCCGACCTGACTCCTCCAGTCGAAGTGGTGTATGCACCCCAACCAGATGAAAAAAATCCGGTACCTCCGGCAAATCCGGCTGGATCTGTTACGCCCCGTTTGGCGGCCATAGAAAACATCCTGGCCGATTTTCCGGGGGCTCCGCTTATCCCATTCGATGCGCTTTCGCTGCCATTCGGTTGGTTGCCCCATGGGGAGCCGAACTTGTCTGGCAAAGCCCTTATGCCTATAGAGGTCTTCAGGAAAAAAACCAATGCAAAAATTTCAGTCGGAGTGCAGGCGGGACTTGCCCATACGACCTATTCCCGGGTTAAAGAATCAGGCGAAAGCCCCGGTCATGGGCAGGAGGAAGAACATATCAAGACCGTTGACAAAGAAATCGTGGTATACTCCCGGAGTATGAATGCCGGGTTTACAGTGAATTACGGCATGGGCAAAAATTGGTCGCTGGAATCCGGCCTGCAATATCGGCGTGTTGAATCCAGCTATTCCCACAACCCTGAACTGAAATTCGGCGAACGGAAGGAACATGGGGGCGGTCCGCATGGAGAAGAGCCACACCATTTTGAGTATTACCTCCAGTCGCCTTCCGGAACGGTCTATGTATCGCTCAGCGCCGAGCAAACAAACCCCGGTGAAATGATCTCCAACCAGGAAGAGCTGGAGGTTTCGATCACTACCAAAGAAAAGATGGAGCTTATAAGCGTTCCACTGGTCCTGGGCTATCAGGTAGGGCAGGGGCGCCTTTCCGGACAGTTGAGAGCAGGGCTGCTGGCCAATGTCGGTCTGGATTATCAGACCCGGGTGAGCGGACTATTCTTTAATAACCAAAAATTTCAACCCTATGAGAGCCAAAGCGTAGCGGTGGAAAATGCTTTCCTCAATCCGGTTTCATTCGATTATTACCTCAGCGCCGGCCTGGCTTATGGGTTGACGTCCTCCTGGCAGGTCACCCTGATGCCTTCATTTTCCGGAGCCCTCACCAAAAAGGTCGACGGCCTGTTCAAGGACCCCAGCGATTTTTCACTCGGCGCCAGCGCAGGGCTGAACTATCGGTTTTGAATAATTAATATGGGAGCATATGCAACCTTTGAAAAAGCCCCTTCACCTACAACAGTAGAAACCCATTGCGGTTCAGTATAGCTTAACCGCAATATCCCGAACTGTTTTAATCCTTTAAATTCACAATCACATGAAGAAAATTCTTTTTGGCTTGCTACTGGCAAGCACAGGGATTCTATTTTTCGCCTGTCAGCAAGATGGATTGCTTTTGCAAGACGATGCGCTCATCCAGCAAATCGCCACTTCTGCCGCGAAAACAACGATCAATCCCGACGCATTACCTGCGGAGATCGCGAACTACGTGTCGACCAATTATGCGCCCTTATCTGTAGAAAGCGCTTCATTGGTGCAGAAACTAGGGTATGAAGTCATGTTGGAAAACAATTTCTTCCTCTACTTCAACCGGAATCAGGAGTGCCTGGGCGCCGGTGATGGTCCCGGCGGTTTCGGTGGCCCACATCCACCCCACCATGGTGGTTGCATGAAAGGCGATACCATTGATCTGGCAACCCTTCCTACCGCTATTACCGACCACGTGGTTGCCTTTTATCCCGATGCTACTATTACCGTGGCAGTGGTGAAGCCTTCTGGCAAATATGGAGTAGAACTTTCCGATGGCGCCACGCTGATCTTTGATGCCGACGGCGTATTCCTCACCCTCTGCGGCGAGTGCCCCGGCGGACCGCCACCTCCCCATCCCGGCTGTATGGAAGGGGATACGGTAGCAGCAACGGACCTTCCGCAAGCTGCACAGGATTTCCTGCTCGCAACTTATCCCGATCTGACCATTCAAACCGTCGTGGTGAAGCCCATCGGCGTGTTTGCGGTGGAATTGTCTGACGGCGCCATTCTGTTATTCAGCCCCGAGGGCGTATTTATACACCTTTGTGGCGAATATCCTGGTCCACATCCCAACCCGCATCCGGGCTGTATGACCGGCGATACCGTAACGATAGCTGATCTTCCGCAAGCTGCTCAAGATTATGTGGCAATTACTTTCCCGGACTTGACGATCCAAACCGTGGTTGTGAAGCTGAATGGATTTTTTGCAGTGGAATTGTCAGATGGCCAAATCCTGCTGTTCGATGCAGCCGGCACTTTTTTACACGACTGTGATAACGATGGCCCCGGCGGCAACGGTGGTCCCGGTGGAGATGATGATAACGATGGACATGGTGGACACGGCGGTCCTGGTGGTAATGGCGGTCCTGGTGGGCACCATTAATGGTCAGTGAAGGGTGAAGGGTGAGGAGTTTTCTCTTCACCCTTCACTCTTCACTCCTCACTCTCCTGATATCAGAAAAACCACCCTGTCATACGATAAAATATAGTGCAAAAGGGAAACTGCGATAAAAGCAAAACTGGAGGTTTGGTAGCCCAGATCGTAAAGGACCCAGGCAGCTGCGGTAAAAAAGAGCATTTCCATCGCAAACCGGATGAGGCCCGGCGTTTCTACCAATCCACGTCCATGGTCGCCAACTGTCCTGAAAATACCCCAAATGGCGGCGCCAGCCACAGGAAGTAAGATCGCCAGGACAATTCCTTTCCACCCTTCCCCCTTGTGGTATCCCCACATGCCCAACGCCACCCAAATCACGATCTCCAGGGCAAAACGCACGATTAGATTGATTGGATTCTGACTCATTCCTTTTTTAGAGTTTTTAGTTTTCAGTTTTTAATTTTCAGTTGCAGTCCAGTATATACTCAAAGAAAAGTGGTTTGCGAGCCAGCGGCTGGCAAACCACTTTTCCTTTAGTATAACTGAAAATTAAAAATTAAAAACTGAAAATTATTTGCTGATTTTCTTAATCACCAGCCGGTCATACATAAAAACAGCCAGGGCTGAAAACAATGCCAACCCGGCAAACAATGCCCACATGATATCGGGCCTGCCCATATCCCGGGCGAGTTTGCCGTAGAGTTGTCCGGATAGAATGCCACCAAAAAGGTTGCCAAGGGCTACACACCAGTAGAAATACCCCATATACAGGGCCACTTTATCCGGTGGTGCGATCTTTCCGGTGTATTCTTTTGATTTGGGACTCGCCATCATTTCTCCAAACGAGAAGATGATAATACCTCCAAGCACGATCCAGCCTACATTTCCAAAAATAAGTACCGAGAAGCTGACCACGGTGATCATGACCCCCCAGAAGATCGTGGTGAAGGCCTTCAGCCGGCTCACGAGATAAGATATCAGTACCTGGAACACAATAATCGCTCCGGCATTGAAATTGATCATGTATTCGGGATTGATCTGTCCTTTGGTTTTCATGGAGTTGCCTATTGCAGCGGCTGCATTGGGAAGGCCGATAGCGTTCAGGAAGTTGGTAAGACCCGACATGACGTCAGAGGTATCCGTAAAGTCCCGGATATGCAGGGGAAGGGTGTAGAATAACTGGTTGAAGCAGGTCCAAAAACCCGACATGATGAGCAGGAAAAGGGCAAACCGCCAGTCGCCCAGTTTCATGGGCTGTAACATCCAGAATTTGCGGTTCGCATCTTTATTCATGCGCAGGAGAAAATCAAATCCAAAATTGAGCGCTATCCATATACCGGAGATGATCCAGATATGGTTCCAGGTAAAACTGCCGTCGGAGGTGTATTTGGAGCCCAACACGAGAAAGGCCAGCAACCCAAAGACGAACAGGAAGAAACGGCCGTTACCAAGTACTTCCACCATATCAGACAAGACCTTTTTCAGCGTACGCGGATTGGCGGAAGCGCTTTCCGAAGTTGGTTCTTTAAAGAAAAAGGTCACCACGATAAAGTTTATGGCAATCCATCCGGAGGAGGCCATGAAGACGTACTTCCAATCCCACCCGCGCACGATACCCGCCACGATGGGACCCACAAATCCGCCGATATTGACCATCATGTAGAAGATCCCGAACCCCATGGAGGAGGTTCGGTCGCTCGTGGTGCGCGATACCGTACCGATCACCACGGGTTTGAACATCGCAGCGCCCACTGCGACCAGCATAAAAGCCAGAAAGAAAGAGGGGAACGTTTTGAACTGCCCCAGGAGTAAATAGGCAGGCACTAACACCGCGAAGGCGGTATAAAGCATCCGTTTATAGCCATAGCGATCGGCTAGCGCGCCGGTGACGACGGGAAAAAGATAGAGAAAAAAGGTGGTTACCCCTTGCAATACGCCCCGGTCTTCATCCGTAAACCCGAGCCCGCCGTCTGCAACTGCGCCGGTGATGTAAAGGGAGGAGACCGCAAAAAAGCCATACCAGGCCATGCGTTCGAAGATCTCCATGGTATTGATCGCCCAGAAGGTGCGGGGAAATTCACTAAGTCGTATCCTGTTTTTTTCCGCCATGACATCGCAATTTGATGAAGACGTAAGGATACGAATTTTTTCTCAACTGACGAGCTATCTCGCCCGCACCATCCGCTCCGTTTTTTGCCGGCTGCCCTCCAACTTCAAATGCAGGTAATAATTCCCTGCCGGAAGATTTCGGCCGTTGAAAGAAACTTCGTGTACGCCTGCGCTGAATTTCCCATTGACCAGTACCTCCAGTTCTTGCCCCATGGCATCGAACACGCTGAGTCGAACCCATTCCTTTCCCGAGGTAAACCGGATAGTAGTCGAGCCGGTAAACGGGTTGGGGAAACTGGTGAGCTCGATAGGCTCTGCTACCAGATAAGGTCTTTCGTGCACGGCATCGGGCGCAGGGCAGGAGGTTACGGGAATGTGCTGGAATCCTTCATAGAGAATGGCCTTCACTTCCGCTTTAGGTACATTAAACCAATCCATTAATACAGAGCCATATACGTCCCGGAAATCGTACTGCATCGGTACGCCTTCCTGCACCGAAACGTCTTCGGCAATCTGGGGATTGTCGCCCAGGATAATTCCATCGGCGCAAGCGCCAAACAGGATCAGCGGCGCCGCAGTGCCGTGGTCGGTGCCGTAGCTTCCGTTGGACCGGATCTGCCGGCCAAACTCGGAGAATGTCATGCCCATCACCCGGTTATCCACTCCAAGCGCTACCAGGTCATCTTCAAAGGCTTTGATGGCATCCGAAAGGGTGGCCAACAGGTTGGCGTGATTACCCGCAGTTGGGTCGGTAGACAAGACCTGATCGCCATGGGTGTCAAACCCACCCAGGCTCACGGTGTATATTTTGGTTTTCAGCCCGCCGGAGATCAACAGAGCCACGTTCTTTAATTGGTTGGCCAGGGTAGTATCCGGGTAGTTGACCATGTTAGAGCCGTTGGTGGCTGCCGCATGGATCTGCTCGGAGTATTGGTTGGTCAGGCTGATGGACTCGCGCACGAAAGCCAGCTCTTCCCCGAACAAGGTGCCGGCATACTCATCTGTATTCCATTCAGACAGGTTGCTCAGGCTGAATGGATCACTCAGGGTGATCGCAAAATTGGAGGCCTGCCCCTGGCATGTTTCCGAGACCAGAAACCCCATGGTGATCGCAAAAGGATCGGGATTGTCTGTGTTGGGATACCCATCCGGATAGCCGGGATATTCCTTGTCCAGATAGCGGCCAGCCCAGCCGGTCGTCCAGTATTCATTGGCAGGAGAACCCGAAGCCCATATTTCGATAGAGCGAAAATGCGAGCGATTCTGGTTGGGGTAGCCCACACTTTGGATCAGCCCGAGTTTCCCGTCATCGAACATCGCTTTTATCCCGCCCAGCTTGGGGTGAAGCCCAAGGGTTCCCGTCAGCGGAATGATCTTGTTTTCCGGGATAAGGATATTGCCCCTGACCGTGACCAGATTGTCGTATTGATCGAGCGGGATCAGCGTGTTGAGGCCGTCGTTGCCCCCGTTGAGCTGGATCAACACCAGCACCCGGTCGCTGTCGTCATCAATAGCGTTAAACAACCGGGACTTGGCCAGGGCAGATAGCCCAAACCCGTTCAGCAGAATAGGGCCACCAACTCCAAGGCCTATATTTTTTAAGAAATCTCTTCTTCTCATCGTGGACTTAATTTAACTCAGAAAAAAATCGGGCATGGAGACCATGGCGCGGATCAGGGCACGAAGCTTGGCGTCTATCGGATTGGCCACCGCAGGATTGCCAGGGTTTGCCGCGTAAGCCAGGTATTCCACCGTCCATTCAAAGTCGGGCAATCCCGGCAACAGGATCTCTTTGAGCGCTGCTTTCCGGTCTGCCGAAATGGGCTTGGGAAAGAGGAGCCTCGTACATTCGTCCACTACTGCATTGGGATCGTCGGGGTTATCGAGGGTGTCTAGAAATTTCAGCACTTCTACCCGCATGATCTGCCCATTGGCCTGAAACGGGAAATAGCCCGTCGAGCAAAATACATCTGCATGGGTCATGCGCAAGGGCAGGGTAGAGGCATTGAGCCAATTCCGGTAATAGAGCGGCTCGCGGTAATAAGCCTGCCAGCCGGCAACTTCAGGCACTTCGAAGTAACTCAACTGCTCCTGCCGGGCAAAGCCCCAGATCCGGTACCAGGAGTCGTATTGCTGAGAAAGGGGCGTCGATGTTTCTACCTCAAATGTTTTGAGGATGGACATTAGAAAATCGATCGGATTTTTGATGAGCACGCCGGTAAAGGCGGTATCGAAAAAGTGCTCGCTCTGGAGAAGGGCCTGCAACGCCTGTTTGATCTCAAAGTCATTGTCGAGCATTATCTGGGCCATAGGGGCGATGACATTAGTTTCCACCTCCTCGTCGATCTGGTAAAAGACAAACCAACGGTACAGCTTCCGGCAAATAAACCGCGCTACTTCGTCCTGCTGAAAAATGATGTCGATCAGGTGGAGGTACTCCTGGTCGCCCATATTGGTGACCACCTCGCTGTTGAAGTGGCTGGAGAGCACTTTTGTGCCGTCATCGTGCCGGTCGGCAGTGAAGTAGGAACCAAAGCTCCCGTCTATGCTTTCCACCGTGAGCCCAAAATCGCGCCATCCCGATAAAATGCGGGCAAAGGCCTGGACATCCTGCTCATTGTAGTTGGTATAATCGCCGGGCCCGGTTTGAGGCCCTTTCCCGATGGTGAACAACTCCAGCAACTCGCGCGCATAGTTTTCGTTGGGCGCTTCTTTTTTATTTTGGAACCCGTTCAGATACCGCAACATGGATGGGTCAACAGTGATTTCCTTGGTCAATTCCCGGAAATTGCCCCAGGCATAACTGCGCAACAGCGCCCCGTACCGGAGCAGGAATTTGGGATCCTCCACGGCGTTTACGGGAAAGTGGTTGTGCCAGAAGAGCGTAAGCTTCTCCCGGATGGAAATGCCTTCCTGCCAGATCAGCCCGTAGGTCCAGGAAGTGAGGCTTCTAAACCGGTAGCTGGCCTGGTCGTTCAGGATGGTATTATCATACGTTGCATCAATCCAGGGGGCGCCGACGGGCACGCCTGGATCGCCTGTATAAAAGGCATTTACCGGGAGATCGGGCTGGGGTAGTTCTTCGAAAAGTTTATCGACCGTGGCGCTCAATCCCTGATCTACTGCCCATTTGATATGGGCCAAAACAGGCCCATAGGTAGTGCGACGCATCAGGTGTGCGGCCTGTTCAAAGGTCCAGGGACCAGCATATGGCGCAAGACCTAACGTGAGAGGAAGTGAAGTTGGGGCATTCATACTTGCAAGCGTTTTGACCAAGGTATGGATTTTCGAATATAAATTGCCGGGGACAAACTGTTTATGACGGCAAGTTTGCAAAAAATGCCTGAACCTGCGCCACTGCACCTGGTCCCACCAGTCTCGCTTTCAATTCAAAAATGCCTTCGCCTTTTTCGACAATTTCAATTTTGCTGTCAGCAATGATCCAGGGACATTGCCGGGCGAGTTGCAGTAACCGGTCGGCATCGGGCGGTTTTTCAGAGGCAGGGAAGGAAAGGGGGATATATGCCATGTGCTGCTCCGGATCTTCAGGTTCCGGGAATAGCCGTTTTTCCAGCCTGAGTGCCAGTCGCGCAAAGAGACGTCGCCAATAATCGAGCCCGATTACCAGGAAGAGCCCTAGCAATACAGCAGTGATCAGGAAGTTGGCCTGCAAAAAAACGACTAGTGCCAAAAGCAGATAGGCCGCCCATATCAGGAGTTGTGCGATATCCAGCCAGCGGGTCAGCTCCCGGTGTACCTGCCTATTACGAACCAATGGCAGCATATAATGCCGCAGCAGCCAAAAAGCCACCAGCAGCCCAATACCTGTCCACAGCAGGAGAACTGCTGCACCGAAGGGGATATGGAATTTACTTTCCAGCATAGTTAATTCAGAATTCCAATTTCCTTGAGCCAGGCTTCGATATAAGGCCTGCACCTGGAATCCAGGGTATATATATTTTTATCGATCTTAATCACAAGTTGACTACGCACCAGTTCCTGGAGCAGGTCTTTTAACCAGGCGCTATCGCGCTCGGGAAACAACTGCGCCAACTCCCGGGGGGTGAGGTTGCGGTGCAGGATCAACTGGTAAAGGAGCACCCGCCAGTATGGATCGTCCAATTGGGGAAATTCCACCCGGACAGGATCCGAAAGGATCAGGGTGTTGTCCGCTATTTCGCGGACACTCGCCAACCAGCTATGGAGCGCCATCCCCACATTACCCCCTGAATTGCGATGCAATTTTTTGAATAACGGACTATAATGGCGCCCGGACAGGTTGCTTTCTTCTTTGCCCCGATACCTCAGCTTCATGCCGCCCGTTTTGTGCCGAAACAGAATGACCGCTTGTAGTTCTCGCCGCGAAAGCGGGGCCAGGATCAGGGTCCGCAGCAGGCATTTTTCGATCCGGGTACATGCCTGCAAACCCGCGAAGGCATAGAGGTTGGCGTTGAGCAAAAAGAAATGACGGCTTCCAAACTCCTCGATCAGCGATACCAGGGTGTCAATGGCCGCATGCGTGCGCTGGCCCCTGAACCACCAGCGTTCCAGATCGTCCAGTACGAAAACCGTACCTGCCGGGAGGGTTTTGAGCAGCGTAGTGACCGAGCTTTTGGCTTCGCAAGCCAATTGGAAGGCCTTGCGCATATCCGACGCCTCTGTAGCTGCATCCTTTGGGGGGTGAATGTAATACACATCGCCGCTCAGCATGGAGTCGGCTACTTGTTCGCAGAAGAAAGATTTGCCCGCTCCTGAAGCTCCGAGGACCAGCAATGCGCCGGAAAACCCGCCTTGAACCTGTTCGATCCACTCGGTGGCCAATGCTTCTTCCCGAATGCGGTTGTGCAGGATTTTACGGCTACTGATGTGCTTTCCCGAAAATAATTGACGATAGTAAAAGGGGATGCTTTCCCGGAGCTCTTTTCGAAGGGATAGTTGTTGCACAAAGGCTGCAGCCCGGGCATTGGCGGGGAGGAAATGGATGTATTTTTGCTCGAGTTTGGCAGTTGCCACTCCTTCTTTGCGATGGGCTATCTGAGCCTGAAGGTGGGCAAAGCGCCCGTTCACAAAGGATCGGAATTGGCTACCCCGCCTGCGAAGGAATAGAAACCGTTTCTTTTGACGGATGTGCTGGTGCAGGCTTCCGGCTTCCTTGGTAATATTTTTGATATCCAGTTCAGCATGCGTAGTGCGCAGGCAAATTTCCAATTCTTTCTGGAATGATTTGGTCAGGATCTCTACTTCTTCCTGCAGTGTTTCCAGCTCGGTCAGGGTTTTTTCTACCGCCTCCGGAATCCGGTTCTCCTGCCCCTCTTCCCTGGAAGATTGGATAGCGTAAGCAAGGGAATTCGAAGTATTCAACAGGTGGGTGAAGGCCTGGTGTACCTTGTGGACCACCCGGTTGAAGTGTTGTTCCACGGGCGCCACAAAATTGGTTTGCAGGAGATAATCCGCAATTTTGTCTACCGCCAGTTCAATGATTTCTACCTGGTCTCCTTGTTCTTTATCAAAAAGGTCCATTGACTCGGTGCTGATGACCTCCAGGCGCTCTGGCAGGCCTGCAGCAAGGAATTCCGTGGCCCGTTCGATTTTATGCGTTATCGATTCAGGACTTACAAACGATTCGTCTTCGACACGAAAGGTGGAAGGCTGAATATCGGCTTCCCGTCCTTTTTCCAAAAGGGATACCGCGTGTTGGGCATCGGCATAGGTTTTCCGCAAGCGGATTTCCAGCAGTTTGAAATAATTCAAGGCCACATCCGCCTTTAGCTGCTCGACCAATTGGCCCAGTTTCAGGCTCATGCCATTGATCTTCAGGCCTGTTTCAAACTTCCGGTGGAAAAGTAGCTGGTTGCGCCGCCAATGATCGGGGAAGGACTCCAATTGCCGCTGGAGGTCCCGTTCCAGGTTGCGAGGTAGTTTTTTGATCCGTTCGCGGACAATATCCCGGATATCCAGGCGATCGAGGTCGGCCGAAAGTTTGTTGCATCCTTGCCGGTCGTTGTCGCTGAGGTTGTACAGGGTGAATTGCTCAAAATAGACGGCCTCCCGCTCCAGACGGTCGAGGTCCTGTAATGATTTTTCGCGAACCCTTTTTATGGCTACTCCCGCTTCTCTGGGATTTTTGGCGCCCAGATGGAGCAACAATTCGAGCATATCCTTTTCAAGCAAGCGGCTGTAGTCGTGCAAAAAGGCGTGGTGGCTCCGGCCGAAATTCAGCAGGACACGGCGGATGCCGGGGAGGAAGTTTTTGAGAAAGTGGTATTGCAGCAATTTTTTCCACGGTACCCGGATGGTGATTCCGCTGCCTTCCTGCGTGCAATAGAGAAAACGCGGGGCTTGTCGCAGCAAATTTGCCCACGCTTGCCGGTATTTGTGAAGGCCATCCTCTAATAGCTCGTGCATCACTTCGGCCTCTTTTTCCAACAACTCAGCCGAAATGCGTTCCAGTCCCCTCGTCGTTCTGAACAACAACCGGTAGGCGCTTTCCAACTCCGGGCTTTTTTCTATCTTGTCGAACAGGCTTTCTGTAAGAGTGCGCGCTTGGGTCACCATCGATTGATACGACCTGGAAATGGGGGCCATGGCGGTACTGGCAAATTGGTCGGTGTCTTGCTTCAGGTGATGACTCCAATCCAGTATGGCTGTTTTCAATTGGGGATGGGCGGGGAGACGCAGCGGTTCGACATCCGGGATGGCCTCTTGCCACATGGGCTTGGATTCCATTTCCTGCAACCCCAGGTTGGTTTCTGCGAACTGACTGGATGCTTTCACCAGTAAGGTAGTGCCGATGACGCCTACCAGCTCGTTGGTGCGTTCCACAAACGACCGCTCCGATCCCGACCGAATGGGGGGGATACCGAGCATGACCAGGGCTGCCTCGGAAGAATGCACGCGCATCAGCTGATAAATAGAGGTTTTTTCGACCGAATTATTGATGATCTTGATCACCGCCTGCATCCTGAATTGCTCCAGGATCTTTTGCACCCGAACCTCCAGTTCCTTATAGTCGATATTCTGGTTGTTAGCCAGGAGGACGCGAAGCTGGGCGTTTCGCCATTTATCCGATTTTAATAAGAACCGGGTGAGGCTCAACATGAGTTCGGCGTTGTTGCTGATATCGCGCCACCAAAGATCAATGGTGCCGTAATCGCGGAACCGGTACCGTTCGTCGTAGTCGAGGTAGAGCACGTTGTAATCAAGCTCGATCAATCGCTGGGTCATTTCGGCAAACCAGATGGGGTCGCGGGTATTTTTGGCCCATCCCATCAACACGGTATTGGGGTCGATGCCGGAGAAGCCGAAGGTAGTGGCGATGGTTTCGATGCCTTTAAATACATTTTGCACCTCCAACCGCCGTCCAAACATGCCATATTTGCGCAACTCCTGATCGGTTACCGCTTGTTGGTGCTTGGGGAAAAGGACCTGCGCTTCCGTATTTTCGATGAGGTCGAAGTTGGTGGCGATGCCCACCTTTCCCGTCATCGAGTCGGCAAATTCCAGCAGGTGCGGACGTTGTTGGGTACCGCCGCTGAACAGAAGGATGTTGGGTTTCCAGTTGCGCTTGTGCTCCTCGCTGACATCCATGCGCTGCAGGCCTGTCTTCACGACGGAGGTCCACACGCTGTTCCAGATGTCGCCTGTACCCAGGGAGAGTTCTTTGCGGATGAGCCACAGGTAAACCAGCGTGATGATCACAAAAGCGATGAACATGGCGAACATGTCGAGCTGGAACATCACGATGAATGTAGCCACAAAGCCTACCAGCCCGATCCACTTGCTGATGCGGAACGTGGGGTTGAAGTCGGAGCTGGCCCAGCTTTCCAGAAAAAAAGACAAATTGATAAATCCGTAGGCCGTCAGGTAAAACATGGACACCACCCGGGCGATCACGTCGAGTTCACCGATCAGGATGCCGGCCTCGGCGATGAGCAGGCAGAGAAAAAGCGCGTTCCAGGGCTCATTGTCTTTTCCCTTTCCCTTTCCGAATAGTTTGGGCGTGATTTGATCGACCGACATGGCCTGTAAAATACGGGGTCCGCCAAGGATGCCCCCCAATGCGGAAGAGAGGGTAGCGCCCCACACGCCTGCTACGACAGCCGGCGCAAATAAGGCGAGCTTGAGGAGGATGTTATTATCCGATTTCAAGGTGGCAGGATCGATGGAAAAGGCAATAAAAATAGCCAGTCCCACATAAATAAGAAATCCCATCACGATGGCGGAGATCGTTCCTGCCGGAATAGACCGTTTTGGATCCCGCAGGTCGCCGCTCATCGCGATGCCCGCGGTAAACCCGGTCACAGCCGGGAAAAAGATGGCAAATACCGTCATCATATCAGCGCTGCCTTCCCCGCCAAAGAAAGGGATACTCGCCGGCGCCATCTCCCGGGTACCCAACGCAATGGAGATCAGTGAAAGCCCGATAGCGGACATGATGAAAAACTGGGTTTTCAGCGCTACCGAGGTGCTGATCATTGCGAGGATCATCAGTCCCAGCAAGGCCGCAGAACCTGTGACCCGAAACCCGTTGATCGTCGTTTCCAGTCCTAAATAAGCGTTGAAACTTTCGGCAAAACCCACCAGATAAAGAGCGATGCTCAGGGCCGTGCCCACGAACAGGGTGAGTCCGATAGCGCCCCCAATGGGCAGTCCCATGCTTCGGGACAACACGTAGTATATTCCCCCCGCGCCCACTTTTTTGTCGGTCGCAATGGAAGAAACGCTGAGCCCGGTACTGAAAGAGATCACGTGCGCCACCAGAATGATGACCAGGGTGCCGATGAGCCCGGCATTGCCCACTACCCATCCCATCCGCATATACATGATCACCCCGAGGATCGTCAGGAGGGAAGGGGTAAATACGCCTGCAAACGTGCCAAATTTTTTGGGTCCCGCCATCTGGTGTTAAACTGTCATGGGGAAAAGTACCGATTTTTTTTTGTATCTTATTAGGCTATATCCATTTTCCTTAGCGGATACCCCACCTTGCGACTCCTGTCAAATTTCTTGTACCTTTGAAAAAAAATTATTCCTCTATGACATTACGTATGTTAACCTTCATCTTCCTGGTTGGACTGAGCTTCGCTTCCTGTAAGAACGATGCGGCTGCTACCTCCGAAACACCAGAAACAAGCACACAAGGGATTACCCCTCAAGCGCTGGAAACGCCACAGGCGCCGGCTGCTACGACAGTGAGCAACCCGAACCCCCCGCATGGTCAACCGAATCACCGCTGTGATATTCCAGTGGGTGCTTCTCTCGACACTCCTCCGCAACCGACGGGTAGTTCGACCAGCCCGGTGTTCCAAAACCAGGCGCCTCCTGCAAATGCGCAGCAAGCGCCGGCTGCCACGAATGTGAGCAACCCGAACCCGCCGCATGGCCAGCCTAACCACCGGTGCGACATTCCGGTTGGGGCTTCGTTGGATACTCCAGCAGGGCAATAAAAAGAAGAGGGCTACAACTTTCGTTGCAGCCCTCTTCCAAATTTAAACATTCTGTATGCTAAGTGTCGTTTTTAGGGTCTTTTTAATGGAACTATTCCGGCCATCTCTCCGATAATGTTTACCAATTCGGTTCCTGTGGGGATCACAATTTTGGCATTATTTCCGAGGGATGCTTCGAGCGCCTCTAACTTCCGCAACAATTGGGCATTGCCAATAAAGTATTTATCGGCTGCCTCGTTTACCAGTTTGATGGCTTCGGCTTCACCTTCAGCGTGCAATATTTTTGATTGCTTATAACCTTCCGCTTCTTTAATCTTGGCACGTTTGATCCCATCGGCAACCGTTTCTGCAGCGGTAGCTGAATCGATGGCCGCTATCTTTTCATTTTCCGCTTTTACCACCTTGTTCATGGTTTCCTGCACATCTTTCGGCGGGTCGATTTCTTTCAACTCGGTGCGCACGATCTCAATCCCCCAGCTTTGGGTTTCATTATGGAGGGTTTTATAGAGGTCTGCGTTGATTTTCCCCCGCTCGCTATTGGCCGATTTCAGGGTAAGGGTGCCGATTATGTTACGTAAGGTAGTACGCGCCAGGTTCACGATCTGGTATTGGTAATTATTTACATTGTAGATCGATCCTTTCACGCTTTCCTCATCGGACTTTACCCGAAAGTAGACCTGGGCGTCGACCCTTGCATTCAGGTTGTCGTTGGTAATAATTTCCTGTGGCTCTGCATCCACCATCTGTTCGGTCACATTGACCATGAAAAGCCGGTCGATGCCCGGAATGATCCAATGGAATCCGGGATTGGCAAAGTTACTGTACTTTCCAAGCCGCTCTATCAACGCTCGCTGGGTAGGCCGTACAATTTTGATTCCCGAGAGAAAAAACAAGACCACGGGAATGATCACATATAAATAGGTCATCTTCTTTTGGTGTGAATCGTATGTTTAACTATTAATCCAAATATCAGGCACCCTTCTTTTTGCCCTTGCCCGGCTTGGAATCCGGCTTTGGTACAAACACATTAAGGGAGGGTTCACCGTATCCGCTTTTACTTTCAGCCTTGTAGGCAGATACGGCTTTAGCTTTGCCGGAAGTTTTATCGGCTGGTGCTTTTTTATGGTTTTTGCTTCCTTTGTCCTTGCTCATTTCGTTGAATTTTTAATAGTGATATTGAAGAAAAAACCGCTTGGGGTTTGAATATTTTTCCATTGCGGTGCGACAGATTAAGGTGAAGATACGGGCAAAGGAAGGCTGGATCGTTACACAATTCTTGAAGAAAGTTATATAATTCACACATGGGCAAGTTGGTTGGCTATATGCTAATCCTTACCAATCAAGCGGGGCGCCGCCCGGTCGGGCAGGTTATTCAAATTGAGGAGGTTTTCCCCCAATTCAAAAGCTCGAGGGATCTCTTCCCCACTTGCAATAGCGCCATAAAAACCGGCGGAAAACTGGATGGCGGCTTTGGTACTGATCGCGCTGGTCATACCGACCACATAAGGGACGTGCCGGGCAATGGCAATGGCCTGTGTTTCGGAAAAACAGGAATTGAGCACCACACTGATCATCGCGTTTCTGGTAGATCGTCCTTCGAATGTCGATATCCTCTGTCAGTTTTTCCTGCAAGACGATTCGTTCCCCCGGATTGATCTGATCGTAGTGTCTACGAAGTGTTCAATTTCGGATGACCACATCGCCAATGCCTCTGACAAATTCGTTTGCATCGGGGGCCGGCCATAGCGGAACTTTCAAAAAATGAGGTTCGGGCTTGAACCGCCGGAAGTCAAAGATCGGAAGTTGGTAGATGATGAGCATAGTAAGTAAAACAGGCCTCCTTCGTCTAACGGAGGAGACGTGAGCCAAGAATTAGCTAAAAGCTGCATCGCTCGATTGCCCGTAAGGCGAATCATGGATGTATTCTCAAGTCTGATCATTCTAGTCCTGTGCTAAAATGAATCCCTGTAATGTACCGATTTTTAAGCAGAATTCATTCTCCTTCACTTAATCCATTTTATGAAACCTTTTGTTTGCCGGCTTTATCCGGGCATTTCATGGCATTTGTTAGGGGCAGTACCAAAAAATAGTTGAATACCCTTGGACATTTTCTGGACAATGGCCTAATAGCGACCCTAAAAATCATCCAGATCGCTACTTTGTGTGGAGGCCTTACCACACAAAAATTTACCATTATGAAGAGGTATTTCACGATCCCATTTTTAGGTTTATTATTAATGGGATGTTCTCCCCAACATGAAGAGTTGGTCACTGCAACTGAATTTTCAGTGGAAGGAAAAGAAGCCCTGGTCTTTACCACCGCAGATAGCACAGATCTGAGGCTTACCCGGACAAGTAAAAAGGCATTTGAGCCAACCGGGCAACCCCTGGAGACGGAAGTAGCCATTTTCGTCAATCCCAATAAGACCTTTCAGACCTTTATCGGTATTGGCGGTGCGATAACCGATGCGGCTGCAGAAGTATTTGCCACCTTACCCGAAGACAAACAAGCCGCATTTTTAAAGGCTTATTACGATCCGGAAGATGGAATCGGCTATTCCCTGGCGCGGACCAATATCCATAGTTGTGATTTTAGCAGCGGCAGCTATACGTATGTGTCGGATGCCGATAAAGCGTTAGGCACATTTTCAGTCGAACACGACCAGGCCTATCGAATCCCGCTCATTAAGAAAGCCATGGCGGAAGCGGGCGGAAAACTCCCGTTATATGCCAGTCCTTGGAGCCCTCCCGCCTTTATGAAAGACAATAATGACATGTTGCACGGCGGTAAGCTATTGCCAGAGTATTATGAGTCCTGGGCCCTTTACTACGCCAAATTCATCAAGGCTTATGAAAGCGAGGGCATTCCCATCTGGGGGATCACCGTTCAAAATGAGCCCATGGCTACGCAACGGTGGGAGTCTTGTATTTACACAGCGGAAGAAGAACGGGATTTTCTCAAAAACTACCTGGGCCCTACGATGGAGCAGGAGGGGCTGGCAGATAAGAAAATAATTATCTGGGATCACAACCGGGATTTGATCAACCACCGGGTGAATACCATCTTAGAGGACCCGGAAGCCGAAAAGTATGTCTGGGGTGTCGGATTTCACTGGTATGAATCGTGGACTGGCGGGGAGCAAATGTTTGTGAACGTGGGCAATGTCCAGGAGTCCTATCCCTCCAAAAAATTAATCTTCACGGAAGGATGCGCAGACAGTTTCAACCCTGAAAGATATCAGTTCTGGCCCAATGCCGAGCGTTATGGCCAATCGATGATCAATGACTTCAATATGGGTACGGTCGCCTGGACGGATTGGAATGTGTTGCTGGACGAAACAGGCGGTCCCAATCACGTCCAAAATTTCTGTTTTGCACCCGTCCATGCCGATACGCAGACCGGGGAGTTGATCTTCACGCCGTCCTATTATTACATAGGCCATTTCTCCAAATTTATCCGGCCCAATGCAAAAAGGGTGAGTACCGTCACAAGCCGAAGCCAATTGCTCAGCACCTCTTTTCTCAATGAAGACGGCAAAATGGTTACGGTGGTAATGAACCGGACGGACGCGCCCGTCACCTATAAATTATATGTCGGCGTCATGGCGGTGGAGGAGACGATTTTGCCGCATGGGATTCAGACGGTGGTTTATTAGGAAACCACCTTATAAAACAACGGTTTTTCGGCAGAATGCTATCGCCACCTTGAGAAATATCATTGTTTTTCTCCTGCCGAATACCCCATTTTTCGTGAAAATTACCTGGACTATGAAAAAAAGATTGATCCTTTTTTTCGCATCATGGGGCTACTGGTGGCCCTGGTATTTTTCACCGCGCAACTGGCGGCCCAGGAGGCCGTATGGAAACTTGATAACGTCAAAGACCGCACGCCCGATCTTTCCCAATTGGCCTCCAACAAAAAGTGGAGCGGGAAGACCGAAAACCAGGGCATGGTGGTGGAATTTAATCAATATTCGTCTGTTTCAAAGCGAATGATCGTGAGCAGGGGGCAGGCCTCCTGGACCTGGTCGACAGGTCCTGAGCAGTTGGCGCCCGGCAGCCAGTTGAGGATCGAGGGCAAGGTGACCAACCTGGGGGAATCGGGGCACGCTTCTGCATGGGTTCTACTCGGATCATACGGCTTCACGAACGGGCGGGCTGACCACGTCCGGCGCTCCGGTAGCCAATTTTTCCGGTGTGGTGGCTATTCCCAGCCAACCGGGCTTTTTGAGTGATGGCTCCCGAAACAATTATTTGACCCTGACCTTTCACCTCAGTTGCGGTGGCTCCGACGACTGGATCGAGCGGGTCATGACCTACAAGTGGACGCCCGTGTCGCAGGGAGCCGCGGTCCAAAGTACGCCCCAGCCCACTACCGAGACAACTGCCGGCCCGCAGCTGATCCCGGCGAAGACCGAATTTGCAGCAGGCGAAGAGATCGCCGTGTATTTCAAAAACCTGCCCGGTTTTAACCAGGACTGGATTGGGATCTACGGTTCCAAAGCCTACCATGCCAACGAGTATATCGAATGGAAGTACACCAACGGCGCCAAGGACGGCGAGATGCGCTTCGCCAGTCCGCGATACGGCCCTGGCGAGTATATGCTCCGGGTGTATGAGAACAACGGGTATAAGTTGTTGGCGCAGAGCGTGGTATTTTTGGTGCGGTAGGGGCTGTCTAGACCCCAAAAGGCATATCTCCGCGCCGGAGACGCGGAGATATGCCTTTTAAAGGCGCTGCCGTATTACTACTCCCTAATCGCTTTAAACTCCCCACTCGTCGTGTGCGAATTTCCCTGTGCATCGGTGTAAGACCCTTCAAAAGTACCCCGCACCAGATCGCCCACGGCTGCGCCGAATTCGGTCACGGTAACCGAAATGTTACCCGGGTTTTGGGCGTAATTTCCAAAACCAAAACCGAACTCCAGGGCAGGGTAGGTGCCCGTTCCGTTGGCGGAGGTGACCAGAGCCATTTTATCAAAAGTGCTGGTTCCCTGGGCAATGAGGATGAAACCGGCGCCGGGAATAGTGTCAGCGAGAGATACATAGTTGATAAACAGGTAATCCACCCCGTCCATGGTGATTTGGACATATTCGTCCAGTTCTATGCCGCAAGTCGATACAGGACCGGTGTTTACCACCGGATCGGGGCTAAAGGTGAGCTCGTCGCTTTGCTGGAGATTGGTTTCATCGATCCCGATCAGGGTGAAAGCGCTCGTATCACAGGCCTGGAAGGTGCCTCCAAATTCACCGGTGGCAGGATCTACCTCAAAGATCGCCACGTTTTGTCCGGCCTGCACCTGCACGTAGCCATTGGTAACCGGCAGGGTATCGCAATCCACCAGGACGCCGCTGATCTCCACCGGGGTATAGGTCAGGGAACCGGAGGCCAAAATGATGGGATCCAACACGACATCTGCGGCGAACGGACCAATATTTGCGGAATAAACCACCGCGCCGCAATTGTCGATCAATTCCAGGAGGAGCTCCTCATTGGCGGGAATATAGCCTTGGAATTGACCGGTTTCGTCTGTATACCCAAAGCCCGTCGAGGAAGAGCTCACTATCGAAAAATGGACCAACAAGCCCTCGACCGGATTGCCCAGGCTATCCAGAAACACACTACCTTCCATATGGACCAGCGGGAAGGGTACGTCGCAATTCCAGAAAGAGAAGTGGTCGACTTTGCCCACATAGCGTCCGTTCTCCAGAATGGCTTCTCCTTCCTCGACCCAGATACCGACTGATTCGTCGAAATGCCAGAGTGGAATGATGGCCGGGGCCTGCCCCTGAAGGGAAGCGGGCACAGACACCTCCAGGGTAGCCGGTTTGCCCGAAACCAATTGGAGTTTTTGTCCCTGCTCACCGGTTAGTTCCACCGCTACCATGCCGAAGGTAGCGAGGCTCGACACTCCGTCTTGTTCGGAAAATCCGAGCAAGTTTCCCGGCATGCGTTGGGCGAGGTCGGCGGCGGTAGGATCGAGGTACTGCATGGCCACCTCGACGGTCCCTGAGTAAGCTTGTCCATTTGATTGTGCAATCGCATCGGCCTGGAAATTGACCGTCACTTTATTCCCCAACTTTACTTCACCGCCATTGGTCGATTCGATGGTCCCGGTCACTGTCTTGTTCAGCAGTTTGATCCGGATGAAAGGATTTTCCTCATAACGGGGCTGGAATGACCTGGAGCCAAAGAAATAGCCCTCTTTTTGGACGGTCACTTGTGCCAGATTCTCCGTAACCTGTGCATTTTCGATCCGGAATACCCCGTTTTCATCGGTCAGGTCCGTTTTGTTCCCAAGGGTTACCATTGCCTCGGAAACGGGATTGTTGGATTCATCCACTACAAGCCCGGAGGTAGAAGCGGTGGTAATCCTGCCCAGATCCAGTTCCTTCCGGAATGAGTCATCGGTTATGGTTTCTTTTTGGCAAGCCGCAAAGGCGGTAGCCAGGAATAGCAATAAAATGAAAGAGCGTTTCATGGAATGTAAGTTTGGTTATTTAACCACCTTAACGGGGTTAATCTTGGAAATGTTCGGTGAGGGAGGAGGAGCGAAAAGTATGTTTAATTATTCCACTCAAAAACCTTACCTTTGCATCTTTTTCATGCTACCCCCTAGACATTAAGCTATGCTTCAAGTGCAAAACATTGCCATTCAATTCGGCAAACGGGTTCTTTTCGATGAGGTGAACCTTCAATTCGTGAAAGGCAATTGTTACGGGATCATCGGCGCCAACGGTGCCGGAAAATCCACTTTCCTCAAAATCCTTTCCGGTGAAATGGATGCCATCCGGGGTACGGTGGACGCCACCCCCGGCGAACGAATGGCAGTGCTGAGCCAGAACCACTTCGCGTTTAACGAGTACCCGGTGATCGATACCGTCATCATGGGGCACAAGCACCTTTATGATATCATGAAGGAGAAAAATGCCATTTACGACAATCCCCACGCCACCGAAGCCGAAGTCATGCGGGCTGCAGAGCTCGAAGGGGAGTTTGGCGAAATGAATGGCTGGATGGCGGAAACCGATGCCGCAGAATTACTCAGTAATATGGGGGTCCCCGAGTCGCTGCACTACAAACTGGTGAAAGAACTGGATGGCTCCGACCGGGTGAAAGTGCTTCTTGCTCAGGCCCTGTTTGGCGAGCCGGATATCCTGCTCATGGATGAGCCTACGAACGACCTTGATGCCGAAACCTCCGACTGGTTGTGCAATTTCCTGGCAGATTATCAAAATATCGTCATCGTGGTCTCGCACGACCGGCATTTCCTGGATATGGTCTGCACCCATGTCGTGGATGTGGATTTCGGAAAGATCCGGATGTATACCGGCAACTATACCTTCTGGTACGAAACCAGCCAGCTGCTGGCCCGGCAGATCGCCGATAAAAACAAAAAAGTAGAGCAGAAACGGCAGGAAATGATGGAATTTATCGCCCGTTTCTCGGCCAATGCTTCCAAATCCAGACAGGCTACCAGCCGCAAAAAAGCCCTGGAAAAGCTGAACCTGGAAGATATTCAGGTCTCCAGCCGCCGGTATCCCTACATCGTGTTCAAACCCGAGCGCGATCCCGGGGATGTGATACTGGAGGTAAAAGGCTTGTCCAAACGTGCAGCCACCGGCGAATATCTGTTCCAGAATCTGGACATCCGGATGAATAAAGGCGAAAAGATCGCTGTGCTCAGCCGCAATGCCCTGGCTGTGAGCGCCCTGTTTGATGTGCTCTCCGGGCAAGACACCGACTTTGAGGGTACCTTCCAATATGGCCAGACTATTTCGAGAGAGTTCCTGCCCAACGACAGCAGTGCCTACTTCTCCGGCGATCAGGATATGAGTCTGATCGATTGGTTGCGGCAGTATTCCAAAGAAAAAGACGAAGCATTTATCCGCGGATTTCTGGGACGTATGTTGTTCACGGGCGATGAGGTGTTCAAACAATCCAGTGTGCTGTCGGGAGGGGAGAAAGTACGGTGCATGATGTCAAAGATGATGCTGTCCAACCCCAACTTCCTGATCCTCGACGAGCCCACCAATCACCTCGACCTGGAATCCATCACGGCCCTGAACAATGGTATGCAGAAATTTACGGGCAATATCCTGTTCACTTCGCACGACTACCATATCCTCGACTCGGTAGCCAACCGTGTCCTCGAAATCACCCCTAGCGGCCTCATTGATCAGCACATGACCTACGGCGAGTATTTACATAGCGATAAGATGAAAAAAAAGCGTGCGGAGATGTATGGGGAGAAGCTGGTGGTGTGATGCGGATTTTTCATTTCCAAATCGTATACTTGTATACTCAAAGAAAAGTGGTTTGCCAGTAACATGAGCTTGTAATCAACGCCTGCTTGTGAAAATCTCCGTCGATGAATAAATGAAAAAGAAAGTATTTGTTTCCGGTTGTTTTGATATGCTGCACAGCGGACACGTCGCTTTTTTAAAGGAAGCAGCAAAATTTGGGAATTTATACGTGGGAATAGGTTCTGACCAAACCATCGAGGAGCTAAAAGGTCGCAAAACCATAAATAGTGAACAGGAAAGGCTTTACATGCTCCACTCCCTAAAGCATGTAAAGGATGCTTTTGTGAATGAGGGTTCGGGAATCCTCGATTTTGAGCGCAATGTCCGGGATTTAAAACCGGACTATTTTGTGGTAAACGAAGACGGGTTTTCTCCTGCCAAAGAAGCGTTGTGTAATGAATTGGGGATTGAACTGAAAATCCTGGAACGCATCCCCGATGCCGGGCTACCGCCCCGATCGACCACCGCACTCCGTGCTGCCGACCATTGCTTCTTACCTTACCGGATCGATATTGCGGGCACCTGGATCGATCAACCCTACGTTTCCCAATATCATCCGGGTTGGGCGATCACCTTGTCCCTGGAACCCATTGTGGAATACAATGAGCGCTGCGGGATGTCTACCTCTACCAGAAATGCGGCAAAAAAATTGTGGCCCCATCATCTGCCTATTGAGCGTTCGGAGAAACTCGCTGAAATTCTTTTTAAATTTGAGAATACGCCCGGGGCGAAGTTTGTTTCCGGGGCGCAGGACGCCATCGGAATTTGTATGCCGGGGGTGGTGCGCCATTATTACGACAATGCCTATTGGCCGCTGCAGTTTGAATCCATCCATTCCGAGTCCGTTCTGTCCTGGCTGGAAAACCATATTTCCATGGTGTTGCTCTGGCCAAGAGAGCGGGACCTCGATCTATTGAAAGAAACCTACATCCATAAAGAGAATGTAAAGCACCTGGCTGATTCGGCGATCGAGGTATGGGACGCCATAAAAGAAAAAGATCTTGCGGCTTTTGCAAAAGGATTTTTAAGATCGTTCCAGGCACAAACCCGAATGTTCCCGGCCATGCTCGATGAAAAGATCCTTGTCGAGATCGAAAAATACAAAGACCAGGCCCTCGCCTGGAAATTGGCCGGCGCCGGTGGAGGCGGGTATTTGATCCTGGTTTCGGAGAAGCCGATTAAAGGGACGATGCGGATAAAGATCAGGAGAAAGGAGGGGATTGTTTGATCCATGTTTTGCACAGAATAGGAACTTGCCTTTTAGAAAATATTAACCGCAAAGGCGCTAAGGACGCGAAGTCGTCCGGTCTCAATATTACCAGGTCGATGCAAAGGCACGATCTCTTCGCGTCCTTAGCGCCTTTGCGGTTAAACCTTTTTTAGACATCAGTTTATTCTTGACAAATGGATATAACAACCACGCAAAAACCCGCTTTACTCGAAAAAAAATACCTCCTGGCCTTCATCCTCCTTTCCAGCTGCTTCATGTGGTGGGGCATCGCCAACAACATGACCGATCCGTTGGTGAAAGTCTTCAAGGCCATCTTTGGGGAACTCAGCACCTTCCAGGCATCGCTGATCCAGTTTGCTTTTTATTTCGGCTATTTTTGCATGGCCATTCCCGGGGCCATTATTTCCCGGAAATATTCCTATAAAACCGGGGTGCTGGTCGGGTTGGGACTGTATGCGTTCGGGTGCTTTTTGTTGTATCCTTCCACCTTGTTGCATGAATTCATCTTTTTTTGCATTTCCTATTATATCCTGGCATCCGGCTTGAGTATTCTGGAGACCAATGCCAATCCGTATATCCTGGTGTTGGGCCCCAAAGAGACCGCCACCCGCCGCTTGAACTTTGCCCAGTCGTTCAATCCGATCGGGTCGGTAGCGGGCATTTTGCTCTGCCAGGTCCTGATCATGGCGCGAATGCCCCTCGATGGGGCCGGAAATATCTCTATTGCACCTGATCAGGTGAACGAAACCCTGCGCATCGTCATATTCCCCTACTTATCAGTGGCGGTGGTCCTGGTGGTGGTGTGGATATTGATCGCGGTCACCAAAATGCCGGCCATGTCGGACAATCATACCGACCTTCATCTTTTCCGCACCTTTAAAAACCTTTTCCGGAAAAGGAATTACGCGTTTGCCGTGGTGGCCCTGTTCTTTTACGTAGGCGCCCAGATCACGGTATGGACGTACACCAACTTCTACATCCCGGAGCATTTGCAGGTCACCCCTGAAGTGGCACTGAAGTACCATACCGGGGCACTGATCTTATTTGGAGTATCGAGATGGGTGTTTACCGCTTTGATGAAACTGTTCAAAGATCATTCGCTGCTGCTTTTCGCTGCTATTATGGCCACCTTGTTATCCCTGGGCGTCATATTTGTCGGAGGCGTGGTAGGGGTGTATTCCCTGATCGGCATTTCTGCGTTTATGTCCCTCATGTTCCCCACCATTTTCGGCATGGGAACCGAAGGCCTGAACGATGAAGAAACCAAGGTCGGCGCCTCGGGATTGATCATGGCGATACTGGGTGGGGCTATAATCACCCCCCTTCAGGGTGTATTAGTCGATGTGGTAGGGGTAAGTCTGTCGTATGTGTTGCCGTTGGTTTGTTTTTTGGTGGTGGGGGGGTATGCGTGGTTTATAGCTCATACATCGCCATCCACTCCAGTTGGCTCCGACGGGATTTTCCTCCAAAAATTATAACACTTCCGTTCGCAGACCCCGGGAAAGACAAAACGACTTTTCCATCACGGTCTGTTCGTTGGAATTTAATGGGTTTCCCTTTCTTGTTGGCGACCATTAACTCCTTGGGGGTATTTTCGAATTGCAACCATATTTGTTTGTCATTTTTTGCTCCGGAAGCCCTTTCGACGGAAGGGGCGAAATCCAGTATCCGGTATTCGATTTGTCCATAATTGATCAAAGGCTGATCCGCACATTCCTTCATGGACAGGGGCTGCTCCAGCAGCTGCCATTTCTCGTCATCCGGAAAATGGCTTTGTGCAAACAGATTCGGAGGGGTAAAAAAGTGCCCGGGGGAGACCCTTCGATAGAATTTCGTCACGCCTGCATCCACGTGACCTGCTCCCCAGGTAGCGTCCAACAGGTGCCATTCCCCTTCGATTCGGACCGCATTCCAGGCATGGGGCCTATTAAACGAATTGCCATTGGCCTTGTAGATATTTCTGGCATTACCAGGGATGATGACGGCTTCTACTCCCGCCGCATCGCAAAGGGCTTTGAATAGCCGGCTATAATCTCCGCAAACCCCTTTTCGGTATTTCAACGTTTTTTCTATCTCAGATTGGTTCCATTTGATCACTTCCTCCTTGAATTGTTCCTCGGTCCGCGCCTTGAATTCAGGTTTGACAGGATTATGGAATTTGCCGCAATCATAGCGGATATGATGAGCGATCCACATAAAAAAGACCCGGGCTTTCTGCTCTTCGGTCGAGAGTGAGGTGGTTAGTCTCAGGGCCAGGTCTTCGACATTTTCAAAAGGCGCATCAAACGCAGCGGCGATGGAGTCTGCCCTTTCGTAAGTTGTTTGCGCGGGGGCAGGAAAGCACCAACATGCGGTGAGCAGCAAGATGCTGGCGAGTTTAACGGGACTAAGATAGGTGTTCATTTTATAAAATTTTAGATGTGTTATTTCTGGTTGTTTTTAGTATTTCTGGAGGTTGGTGCGCCTGTCCTGCTGATGCCAGGGGGTGGGTAATTGAATATTAATTACTCCATTTTCACCACCTTCCCGCTTTGAACACCCATATTTGTGTAAACCCGGAAAATATACAACCCTGCAGGAAGGGAAGTCATCGCCATCGCCAGCTCCGTATGACCCGCCGCCACGTGTTCCTTTGCCAGTACAGACAGCAAGCTTCCGCTCAGATCCAGGATCTCAAGGCGAATAGGGCCTGGGGCCGGCAGGTCAAAAGAAAATTGGATCTCCTCCTGGAAGGGATTGGGATGGACTTGCAGATTAAAACCGGCAGGCGTGACGATCCATGTGGAAGTCGAGGTATCGCAGGCTTCTTCCACTTCCGCTTCGGAGAGGTAGGCGGTTCGGCGCACATCGTGCCGGAACATCAGCCAGGGAGGGCAGTGGCCCGGCCCGGCATTGAACAGGAAGGCTTTTCCGCAATTTAAACTGTCAGGGGTGTAGGTCCCATAACCCGCCACGGTAAAAACCTCCAGCGTATCATCGCCGTCAAAATCGGCGACCAGGGGGCCGTGGTCCACGTCAAACCAGGGCAATCCCGGATTGAAATACCCGGCGAGATCAGTGTTCCAGATCAGACCGGAAAAAGGCTCCACGGCGATCAGTTCGCCCAGGAAATGTCCGGATACCAGGTCCAGCTTTCCATTGCCGTTGATGTCGGAAACCGCCATTCCCCGGAAAGCGGAGAAATCGATGGGATAAGACCATTCCAGTTGCCCTGTCAGGCCGTCCAGCACGCCGATTCGGCTGTCGAAGGTTTCGTAATCATTGTTGTTGTAAATCACTTCAAGCGCGGCGTCTTCGTCCAGGTTGGCGATCGAAATGGCATTTATCACACTGACGAGCCCGCTTTTCATCCATAGCACCGACCCGTCTTCCACGTTCAGGGCCCGGATGGTGCCGTTTCCGCCGCCGATCACGTATTCTTCCTTTCCATCGCCGTCGATGTCCGCCACCGCTCCTCCGTGGTAGGCGTAGTAATCGCCGGCAGGGTCGGTCATTTCATTGACCCAAATGGGTTGACCGCTAGCAAAATCAAAGGCATAGACGAAACTTCCCTCCGAACTGAAATAATTGGCCACGATAAAATCCAGGTGGCCATCCTGATTTACATCGCATAGCGTGGGCGCTGTTTGAAGGGCATTGGGAAAAACCTGGATGCTTTTGGCCAGGCTGCCGTTTTCGCCGTTGAGTATGCGCACCTGTCCGCTGAAATTTCCAAAAAGCACCTCGGGCTTGCCGTCCCCATCTACGTCTCCGACAGTCGGGGGCGAATCGCCTCCGCCAGAAGGCACGCTCCATTTCAGGGCGCCTGTTTGGCCGTTGATACAAAAAGCATGGGGATTGCAGGACCCGTTGATAAACACATCGAGGGCGCCGTCCTGGTCCAGGTCGTAAATAACAGGCGCTACATCGCCGCAGCCACCGAGGTCGTAGATCCAGTTCACCGAGCCGTCTTCGGCGTTGAGGCAATGCGCCCTGCCGTCGTTGGTATAGGTGGTGAATACGATCTCCAGTTTCCCGTCCCCGTCCAGATCAGCCGCTGCGGCCGAGCCGAAGGCCGGCGCTCCGATGTCGTACGACCATTGGAGTGTGGAGAAGGTTTGCCCGGATAAAAAAGGCATGCAGATAACAAAGAAGGGAAGCCAGCGTAGAGATTTCATGATCGGGGGGGAATTATATTCAGGGAATAATCAATGCCGAAGGAAAGTCCAAAGTCTAATCCATCCGCGGTAGACTCAAACAACAGGAGTCCGTTAATTCCCAGTCGATTGCTTAAGAAGAGATGACTCCCTGCGGCTACTCCCGCATTTATGAAACCACTTCCATCGAAGGTCAAAAGCTTCCCCAATCCCAAACTGCCCTGTACAAGGAATTGCAGCCGGCCAGGGCTCAGAAAGTAATACCGGACTAAAAGCTGAAGCGCTACTCTTGCTTCAACCTCTCTTTCGTCTTTGAATGTTACCACGTTGATATCGAAATTGCCGCCAAGTGCCAGGTCTTTTGAGAGGTATAAATCTATTTGGGGCATCACCACAGAGATGGAATTCCCACCGTCGATAAAATGGTATTTCCCATAAAGTCCAAAGGAGAGATCTCCTGGCTTGGCCTGGCCAAAAAAGGCGATGGGGCTTAGAAACAGGAAGAGCGTGATGACAAATAATGAGGTGTTTTTCATGTTTTTTGTTTTTTGAATGAAGAAAGAGATCACAGCTCTCCACTGCTTCTTCGGGCGAAGAGGGAGGCATCGACTAAAGATAACTCAAAAAAAGAAAAGCAAGAAGGGAAGGAGGGGGGAACTATTGGCCGATGACCGGCTGGTTTCGGCATAAAAATAGGTAGAAAATCTTGATAGGAGGGTAACATATGTGGTTTGTTGGGTATTAAACGAAAACGCTGTTAGATAGAAAAATCAGCATGCTTGATTGAAGTTTGATCGAAAATGAATTAACCCTTTTTCAGCCACACCCTGATAAAATATGGTTTTATGAGTTTAGATGCAAAACTTGCAAAAGATGCCTTTGAACTAGGTATCATCCTGGTTGTATTAGCTGGAATTTTTGTGACCGCTCAATCGAAACATACTTTTTGGAAGACCCTTTACAAGTATGTACCAGCTATTCTGCTGGCGGCGCTGATCCCCGCCTTGCTTCACTGGCCTGTGGGGCTTATTACCCCCGAAAATTCCCGCCTATATTTTTGGACTTCCCGTTTTCTGCTTCCTGCTGCTTTGGTACTGCTCTGTCTGGGCATCGATTTTAAAGGTGTTTTCAGCCTGGGGCCAAAAGCGTTGATCCTCTTTCTGGCAGGTACCCTGGGCATAGTAATCGGCGGTCCTATTGCCGTACTGGCAGTAGTTTACTTGATGCCCGGTCTGATTCCCCTTTCTCCTGATGAGCTTTGGCGCGGACTTTCAACCATCGCCGGTAGCTGGATAGGAGGCGCCGCAAACATGACGGCCATGAAAGAGATCTTTAAGGTGGACAGCACCCTTTGGGGAACCATCATGATCATCGACGTAATCGTATCATTTACCTGGATGAGTATCCTCCTGTACCTTGCCAATTTTTCCGGCCGCATCGACAGGTGGATGAAGGCTGATGGCTCCTCCATTCAAAGCCTGGTGGAACGAGTCACGGCGATGCAGGGAAAGACAGTGCGAATCCCTGCCATCGCCGCTACGCTCACCCTGCTGGCAGTGGCGTTCGGGTGTGTGGGACTTGCCCATTGGGGCGCACAAAGTATTTTGGAATTGCTGAAAGGCAAGAAACTGGGAACCCTCAACTGGCTTGGCGATCCTTATTTCTTGATCATTGTCCTGGCTACAACGCTTGGCCTGGCCTTGTCTTTTACCAAATTGCGGAAACTGGAAAGTTCGGGAGCCTCCCGTTTTTCGACCATCTTTATTTACCTGATGGTAGCAATGATCGGAATGAATATGAACTTGCAGAAAATCTTTGACAATTTGGGTTTCCTCGTCGTGGGTATTATTTGGATGTTGGTCCACGTCCTCGTTTTGCTTTTGGTGGCGAGATGGGTGAGAGCTCCTTTCTTTTTCGTAGCGGTGGGAAGCCAGGCTAATGTGGGAGGGGCGGCCTCGGCTCCTATAGTGGCTGCGGCATTTCATCCCGCCCTGGCTCCGGTGGGGGTGCTTCTTTCGGTATTGGGTTATGCGTTGGGCACCTATGCAGCGCTGCTTTGTGCCTGGCTGATGGAAATGGCGGCTACTTCCGGATAACGCTTCCTGTTTTTTTGAACGCATTCAAAATAAAGTCGAAATGGAAATCAGTTACAAAATAATGGGGCCAGTTGACTTGGAGGAGTATAGGAGGGCTAGGCTCGATTGCTTATTAGAATATTCAGGCAATTTCGCGGCAAGCTATGAAGAGGAAGTTAAAAAAGGCAGTCTGCTATTCGACGAGTATATACGCGCCGGGGACCGCGACAATTTTGTGCTCGGAGCCTTTTTTAAGCAATCATGCATAGGCATTTGCGGGCACCTGAGAGAACCAAGAGAGCGAACCAGGCATGTGGGAAAACTGGTTCAGGTTTATGTGGCCAAACCCTTCCAAAGGCAGGGAATAGGCCGGGAATTGATGAGGCGAATGATGGAAATAGCATTTAAAGAATTGGAAATGGAGCAACTTATTCTCGGCGTTGTTTCAAATAATGAGCAGGCGAGTAACCTGTATGAGAAACTGGGATTTGAAGAATATGGGATGATGAAGAAGTTTTTGAAATTTGAAGGGGCGTATTATGATCAAAGGCTCATGGTGAAATTTGCATACGCAGAATAATTTTAAATTAAAAATATATGAAAAAGTTAATTATTATTCTCGCCCAACTTCTTTTTGTAACGTTTGCCTTTTCGCAGCGTGATGGCGTGAAAAACGTGATCCTGTACATACCCGATGGGACGAGTATGGATGTACTTTCATTGGCACGTTGGTACAACGGGGATAAAACGCTTGCCATGGATCCGATCATCTGCGGATTGGTGAAGACCCATTCTGCCGACGGGAACATAGCCGATTCTGCGCCGTCAAGTACGGCGTATGCCACAGGTGAAAAGTCTCTTTCCGGATATGTTGGAGTGGACAGGGCCAGTGTTCCCCATATTTCAATAATGGAATTGGCAAAATTGAAAGGTTTGTCTACCGGCATTGTGGTGACCTGCCAGTTTCCTCATGCTACACCTGCCGATTTTGTATGTCACTACCCTAACTGGACCCCCCCCCCCCCCCCCCCCCCCCCCCCCCCCCCCCCCCCCCTTGTCCCCCCCGCCCCCCCCCCGGGGCCCCCCGGCCCCCCCCCCCCCCGCCGCCAACGGACACCCCGCCAAACCCCACAACCCCCCAACCCCCAGCCCCCCCCCCTTCCCCCTCTGCCCCCCGGGGGGGGGTTCCAAACAGGGGTGCTGATGATACCCTGGTTCAGCAGTTTATTTATAACTCACCCACTCTTGTATTTGCTGGGGGGTATAAATATTCACTTCCAGGTTTGATCCCTAGAAAAATCCAAATGAATTTCTGGATTTAATAAAAAGCCAGGGAATAACCCTAATAACCGACTTAGGTACATTCCGAAACTGCGATCAGGGGCCAACGTGGGCATTATTCAACGATTGGAAAGGAGAGGGTATAAATATGTCCCATGATATGGACAGAGATACCACCAAAGAGCCCAGCCTGGCGGAAATGACCCAAAAAGCAATTGACATTTTAAGCCAGGATCCAGATGGTTTTTTCCTTATGGTGGAAGGGAGCCAGGTTGATTGGGCTGCGCATAACAATGAACCCATCGGGTTGATCACTGATTTTCTCGCTTTTGACAAGGCCGTCGATGTCGGGCTAAAATTTGCTCAAACGAATGGCTCGACGATGGTGGTGGTTTGTCCGGATCACGGGAATGGAGGCATAAGCATTGGCAATGAGTTTTCCAACACAAAGTCGACAAACATAATCCCGAATTTCCAATATGACAGCATTAATGTTTCCAGGGATATCATTAATCCATTGACCGGCGCCAAATACACAGGACGGAGAACCGCAGAATCCCTTATTGGAGAGAATAGCGATTCGTACGCCCGGGTGGTTCAGGAGAACTATGGTTTGACTCTTACCAAAATGGATATTCGAAGAATACACTACCTGATGCATTCAAAGCTCAAAGACACCATTGGAATGATTGAGCATTTCCTTGGCAGTAAACTCAGCGAAGAGAATTTTATTGGCTGGACCACTACCGGGCACACAGGAGAAGATGTGTTCCTCGGTATTTATCATCCGGATATTACCCGCCGGATGACCGGGGTTGTCGACAATACCGATATCGCCAAGTATATATGCGATCAATTGAAATTAGGCGACCTGAGTGCAGATTCGTTGTACTTCAATAAGGTTGGTTTGCAGGGATACGAGGATTACGAGGGCATAGAAGACCCTATAAACAAGACGCTGGTTTTCAGGTTGAAAAAAGGCAAAGAGCGTACAACAAATACGATAACCTTAGTCCCCAATGTAAATTATTACCTATTAAATGGGGAGAAAATAGATACACGAAAACGATAATTGTCAATACGGGCAAGGATTTTTTTGTTCCTCCGGAGGTGATTGAGCTTCTGAAGTAAAAATGTAGCACATTTAAACGTTATTTAGCAAGTCATCCAGGCTATATTTCCCGTAGGGAGGTTCTTTTTCACTGACCTCCTGCGCCAGTTCGTTCCTGCTTTCGATATAAAGCCAGATAGAGGGGGCTACCTTGAAAATTTGTCCCAATTTTAGGGCCAGGTCAGGATTGATCTTTCTCCGGCCTTTCAGGAGGGCGCTTAAATTGGATTCTTCAAGGCCGATATAGTTGGCAAAATCTTTTTCTTAATAGAAATTACTTTCAGGAATTTTTCGAGAAATGCGCCTGCCGGAATGAGCGGCCCGGAGGGATTGTTCAGATAGGATTCCATCTGAAACCGGATGGACAAAAACGCGTTTTCCATCTTTTCCTCCTCCGATTGGCTGGAGGAATGCTTTTTGATCATCGCCTTCAACTCCATGAAGTCGTGGCTATTGGTGTTGACAAGGGCTTCCCCGAGTCCATTGATACCGCCGGCGTTTATTTCTTTTTCTTTTTTCATTTTATAAAAGTTATCGCAGCGTCCCTGCCTACCGGCAGGCAGGCTCTTCGAGAGACGCTACTGGGACTGAAAAGGGTTACCCTATATTCAGATATTGTTTTATCAAATTCTTTCCTGCGGCCGGATCAAAAAACAGCTTTTGTCCAGCTGCAAAAGTGGCTCCGTATTTTTTTTCATAAAGCTCGATAAGCTCGGTTTTGCTATCGAACGATAAATAGCCCAGGTAGTGTCCTTTGCCCAATTCGAAGCTCTTATAGCACGCAAAAGCGAGCAAGCATTCGGCTACGTTTTCATATTTGCCTCCTGAGCCGAAATTGTGCGGGGCTACTTCGATATCATTCATAAACAACAGTTCATCATTGAGCAGGGTGAGCATAATCAATCCCTCGATTTGATTGGGAGTTTCTATTCCTGCAATTTTAAAGAACAAAGCGCCCTCGGTCTTCACCAATTTTTTCCAGGTGAACTGCCAGCCGTCCTTTCTGAAAGGCATGTCCTCCCGTGTTGCCTTCGAAATGAGGGCTTCCACTTTTTCTCCGCTGCTGACCTTCAGGAGGTTTACTTTCATTGTTGGGGTTTTACTTCAGATAGGCCGCCTTGAGGTAGAAAGGGGGCTTTGATGGTCCCACATATGACAAATATAGTTATTATTTGATAATAAAACTATAAAATTATCACAAAATGATAAAAATAATTATTGCTTGAATGGTGATAATCTCCACATGCTGCCATTTGCATAAAACCAATTGCGGTTTAGAATAATTACTCCATTTTTACCGCCTGGGAGGGAAGGCTTTTAGCGTGAAATTTTTTCTTTGGGGAAAGGGTAACATTTTGGTTTGGTTGGGTATTAACTTGATTGACGTCGGCGGGTCTATTGGCACTTCGAGGATTTCCACATGCAGTCCCGGTCAAGCGGTATCTGTGATAGAAATACACGGCACAAGTGACCCTTTTGTTCCCTTCGATGGTGGCTCCTTTGCCGGCATCGAGAACAATCGAATTAAATCCAGCCCTCGAATGGGAAATTTACCCAAACCCAGCCTCGGATTTCCTCCATATTTCCCAAGCACCGGACGAGATTTTGATTGCTGATTTATTGGGGAGGGTTATCCAGCTACAGCGATTTTCAAAAAGCGACACAAATACCCAAGTCACAATCGATTTGAACGGATTGCCATCAGGTGCCTATTTCCTTTTGGCACGCAGGGAGGGGCAACAGACGGCTTTGAAAAGGTTTGTCGTATTGAAATAAAGGCTGGAGGTGAAGGGTGCGGGAAGGTTGGAAAATGGTACTCCACAAAACAAAAGCGCCTCGCAATCTGATTGATTGCGAGGCGTTTTTTGTTTTCAGAAAAGGTTGTCAATATAGGATCATCTTCCTAACTCCACTGTCCGTTGGCGTTTCCAGCTGATAGTACAATGATGGGTGTTACACGAGTTGCAGCGGGGGATCTTTCCTTTACCAATCGACTACTGCAAAATAATTCCTCAGGGAGGAGTAAATAACTGGAGAATATTCATCTTTTTTCAACAATAACTCCATTTTTTGCATTATATTTGCAAAAAATGCCTCTATTATGTTGGTTCAATTCACTTTGAAGAACTACAAGCCTTTCAAAGGCGAGGTGCGACTCAGCCTGATCGCCTCCAACTACGACAAGACTACCCGGCCGGAGGACAATATCGTGGAAGTACCGCAATTCGGACTGAAGTTGCTGAAAAGTGCCGTGATCTACGGGGCCAATGCGAGTGGGAAAAGCAAGCTGGCGGAAGGAATGCGATTTATGCGGGATTTTGTCATCCATTCCTCCCGGGAGACCCAAAAAGGGGACAGGATTCCCGTACAACCCTTCTTGCTGAGCGCGGAAACGGAACACCAGCCTTCCGAGTTTGAGATTTTGTTTGTGCATGATTCGGAACTGTTTCGCTATGGGTTTGAAGTATCGCCCCAGAAAGTAGAAGCCGAATGGCTCTTTCACCGCAGCAAAACCAAAGAAGTAGAGATCTTCTACCGGGAAGGACAGCAATTCGAACTGCATGCAACCCGGTTTAAAACGGCCAGGCCTTTGGTCGAAAAAAAGATGATCCGCCCGAACGCTCTTTTGCTATCCGTGGCAGCTCAATTTAATGACAAACTGGCGGGGAAAGCCCTGGAGTGGTTTAAGAAGTTTAATGTCATTTCAGGCTTGCAGGAGGAGGGTTACCAAGGGTTTACGATGGGGCAAACAAAAGATGATCAGGCCAAACAAGAGATACTGGCTCTTTTGAAACAGGCCGATTTGGGGATTGACGACCTCAGCCTGAAACTGCTGGATTCCGGAAATTTTCCAAAAGGAATGCCCAGGGAACTCCAGGAGATGATTGAGCAAAAAATCAGGGAAGAAGGAGGCGAAGTCTTTACAGATGTATTGACGTCCCATAAAAAATACGACGTCAATGGGCGCGTGGTGGGGATCGTCCAGTTTTCACTGGATGAGGATGAGTCTTCCGGTACGAGAAAATTCTTCGCCTTATCCGGGCCGGTATTGGATACACTCCGGGATGGGAAGATCCTGGTTGGGGATGAACTGGAATCCAAAATGCATCCCAACCTGGTCTGCAGGCTGGTGGAATTGTTCAATTCCAAGGTCAAAAACCCAAATAACGGTCAGTTGATTTTTAATACCCACGATGCCAACCTCCTTAGCTCAGGGCTCTTCCGACGCGATCAGATCTGGTTTGTGGAAAAGGACCTGTACGGCGCCGCTTCTCTCTTTTCTTTGAGCGACTTTGAGGCCCGCAAAGAGGAGAACTATGAAAAGAATTACCTCCGGGGCAAATATGGTGCGGTTCCGGTACTTGAAGAGTTCAGCCCCGTTTATTTGACCAAATCTCCGCCTGCTCATGAAGATGAAGAATAAGAAGGCGGAACAGAAGGAAAAGAAAAAGAAGCACCTCAAAACCCTGAGGGCTGCAAAAGCCAGGCGCAGGGGAGAGCCTGTACTCGAACGTTCTAAGCCCACCAGGACTCCAAAACCAACTATCTTGATCGTCTGTGAAGGAGCAAAAACAGAGCCTTCCTATTTCAGGCAATTCCGGCTAACCTCTGCTACAATCAAAGCGGTCGGGGAAGGTTACAATACCCTTTCGCTGGTAAGCCGGGCTGAAGAGTTGATGCAGCAAGACGAATACGACCAGGTTTGGTGCGTTTTCGACAAAGACGATTTTGCTGAGGAGGATTTCAATAATGCCATCGCAAAGGCAGAAGCAAAGGGGATGCAGGTAGCCTATTCCAACCAGGCTTTCGAATATTGGATCATCCTCCATTTAGAGAATCACCAAGGCGGAGCGATGGACCGGTCGCAATATGTCGGCAAAATCAATGACTACCTCTCCAAAATGGGGGAAAGCTTCGATGCGGATAGCAAGGAAATTACGGCAGAAATTTTTTCTATTCTACAAGGTCTTGATCCACAATCCGGATCTGTGCGCAGAGATTTAGCCATTTTGCGAGCAAAGATAAATTTCGATCGATTCGATCATAGCAGTCCGGCTAAGGAGGAGTCTTCAACTGCAGTATTTCTGTTGGTAGAGGAGATTTTGAAATATGTCTAATGGTTTTTGTTACTCCTCTTAAACAAAAAAACGCCTCACAACCAATCGATTGTGAGGCGTATATTGTACCGAAGGTGGGACTCGAACCCACACGATGTTGCCATCACTGGATTTTGAGTCCAGCGCGTCTACCAGTTCCGCCACTTCGGCCTGTGTCCGCCGTAGCCCTAGCGAAGGAGGGCTGTCCGCCGTAGCTTTAGCGGGATCGTCCCGCTTCAACCTCAGCAATAGGCGTATTGTCTGATAACTTAGTTTATCGACTTCGTCTGTTTATTCGCTTCGCTGGTTTATTTGGCTTCGCCCAGTTTAATTAAACGTATAAACAGGCACAGCCGATAAACTTCATAAACCTAATAAACTTTTCAAAGCCTAAATTCCTTCCAAGAGATTAGCTCATGCCTTTGCAAAAGCTTTATCCTCGCGGGCCCGCAAATTTACCCAAATTCTCCCGAATCCGCAACAAATATTTTTTCTTAAAATAGTAGTCTACAACCGGCTGTAAATCAATGTTTCCGGTAGGGGAGGAGTCGAATGCCACCAATGTAGGGGTCACCTCGGCCAGCAATTCCTGCTCCATCCGCTCGAGGGCGCGCAACACATTGGCGTATGCCTCGGCATCGAAGTCGAACTCGAGCTCCATCAGCTGCTCGTTCACGTCCATCATCTCCATCAGGAATTCCTGCGGTAGACTGGATTGCCCTTCCTCGGGCATCAATCCCTTCAACTCGAGGATGTACCGCATCCGCGCATCGAAATTCGACAGCGCCTTGTATGCCTGGTTGTTGTAGGTCGATTGCTCCAGTATCTCCGCTTGCTTCTCCTCCGATTCCAACGTATAGAAATCGGGATGCAACCGCTTGCTGTGCGCGTAGTAGCGGCGCTTGAGGTCTGCTTCGTCGAGGAGGAAGGAGAGGGGGAGATCGTAGTATTGGAAGTAATCCATTAATAGTTTTTAATTTTCAATTTTCAATATTCAGTTTTCAAGCCAACTGAACATTGAAAACTGAACATTGAAAACTCAATTACATCCGCGTATTATATCCAATCCATTCGCATACAACATCAACGCGACAATCAATATGAAGCCCACCATCGTGGCGTACTCCATGAATTTGTCGCTGGGCTTGCGGCCTGTGACGACCTCGCCGAGGAGGAAGAGCACGTGACCGCCGTCGAGGGCGGGGATGGGGAGAAGGTTCATGAAGGCAAGGATCAGGGAAAGGATGGCCGTCATGGTCCAGAAACGCTCCCAGTTCCATTGGGTGCCGAACATGGAGCCGATGGAGGCGAAACCGCCGAGACTCTCGCTGGCAGCGATCTTGCCGCTCAGGATGTGGCCGAAGGCCTTGATCTGGTCGGACAGGAAGTTGACGCCTTTTTTGGTGCCTGCGGGAATTGATTCGAAAAAGTGAAATCCTGACGCTGGGTATCAAAAAAGTAGGCCGGGCCGAATGGACGTACACCGATCGTTCCTTCCTCCGTGGTGGTCATGGCGATGGTTTTGGAGGCGCCGTCGCGGATCACCGTGAGTTCGATCTGCTGACTGGGACTGCCCTTGAGTCTCGACTGGTATTCGTCGAAAAATATCAGGGGCTCGCCGTTGAAGGCCACCACACTGTCGCCTTTGGTGAGGTCGGAGTCTTCTGCCGGCGTTTTTTTCATGATGTCGCCCACCACAAAAGGTACGCGCTCGGTGAAGAGCAGTTTGTTCTTGTTCTTATAGCTCGAAAGCTGCTTGATCATCGTCGGATCGATCTGGATGACCTGCTCCCGGCCGTTGCGCTCGATGGTGAGGGTCTGGATATTGTCGATCACAATGGCCCGCACCACCTGGCGGTCGGAGAATTTATCAAAGGGCTTATCACCGATCTTCACGATCTTGTCGCCATTCTCCAGCCCCATCTGTATGCCGATCGAGTCGACGTGGATGCCGTATTTGACATTCGCCGCAGGCATAAATTCTTCGCCCCAGGTGAAGAGCACCATGGAGAAGATGAAAAAACCCAGAAGGAAATTGACCGTCACCCCGCCCAGCATGATGATGAGGCGTTGCCAGGCCGGTTTGGAGCGAAACTCCCACGGTTGGGGTTCTTCTTTAAGCGCCTCGGTATCAAAACTTTCGTCTACCATGCCCGATATCTTCACATAGCCGCCCAGGGGCAGCCAGCCGATACCGTATTCGGTTTCACCTATCTTCTTTTTAAATAAGGAGAAATAGGGATCAAAGAAAAGATAAAACTTCTCCACGCGGGTCTTGAACGCCTTGGCGGGAAAAAAGTGCCCCATTTCATGGAGGATGATCAATATGGACAAACTCATTACCAGCTGCCCGATCATTACGACATATTCCATCCGTATCTATTTAGAGTTTTAATGCTTTGTGTCAACAGTAAGGTGGACCGAAAAGTTCGGCCGGGGCAAAAGTACAATTTTTATTGGTGAGTAGTGAATGATGAGTAGTGACTGGTGACTAGTGACTGGTGACTAGTCACTAGTATGTTCCAATTATTGGATATCCCCATTCATGATGCTTAAAGTTTCAAAAACGTTTCCATTTAAGTATTTTTACGTTTTATTTGCACCAGTCACCAGTCACCAGTCACCAGTCACCAGTCACCAGTCACCAGTCACCAAAAATGCACAGATTTTACACCACCGACATATTCGGCGCCGAAGCCACCCTCACTGGCGAAGAATCCCGGCACTGCGCGCAGGTACTGCGTATGCGGGTGGGAGAGGAGTTGATCCTGGTAGATGGAAAGGGTGGATACTATAACGGTGTATTGACCGACATCGGAAAGCGGGAATGCAAGGTAGCGATCCGGGAGGCGCAGCAGGAATACGGCAAACGGCCGTTCCGGGTGCATCTGGCGGTGGCGCCGACGAAAAATATGGCGCGCTGGGAATGGATGTTGGAAAAAGCGACCGAGGTGGGTGTCGATCAGCTCACGCCGCTGTTGTGCAAACGCTCGGAGCGCGTCAACGTGCGCCTCGACCGGTTGGAGAAGATCGCCGTGTCGGCCATGAAGCAGTCTGGACAAGCTTATCTACCGGTTATCGCCGAGCCCATGACCTTTTCGGATATGGTGACCCGCGCTGCCTATCCCCAGCGTTTTATCCCCCATCTTTTGCCGGGAGTAAAAACTTCGCTCGCGCTAAACTGCGAACCCGAAAAAGACGTTCTTATCCTGATCGGCCCCGAAGGGGACTTTACCCCCGAAGAGATTGAACAAGCCCTAAGCCTCGGCTACCAGCCCGTCACCCTCGGCACTCCGACGCTGCGGACGGAGACTGCGGGGCTTATCGCGTTGGCCGCTGTGCATTTTGCGAATAAATAGTTTTTTTTGAAGTTTATAAAGTTTATGAGGTTTATAAAGTTTATTTGACCTCGTTTCCATAAACCTCATAAACCTCATAAACCTCATAAACCTCATAAACCTCATAAACCTCATAAACCTCATAAACCTCATAAACCTAAACAATCAATGCTCCGATTCACCACTATCCTCCTTGCCCTGTGCCTTCTCCCCAGCTGGACCACCCCCTCCACAGGCCCAGCCCTCAAGCTTGGTTTGTTGAAATACAAAGGCGGCGGAGACTGGTACGCCAACCCGACTTCGCTTAAAAACCTGGCTCAGTTTTGCAACGCCAATCTGGGCACCAACTTCGATTCGGATTACGGAACGGTGGATGTAGGAAGCGCGGAACTCTTCAACTATCCGTTTGTGCACATGACCGGCCACGGCAATGTGGTGTTTTCCGATCTGGAAGCGCTCAACCTGCGCATGTACCTCATGGGGGGAGGTTTTTTGCATATCGACGACAACTACGGGATGGACCGCTACGTGCGGCCGGCCCTTAAAAAAGTATTTCCCGAACTGGAATTGGTGGAGTTGCCTTTCGAGCATGAGATCTATCACGAGAAGTTCAAATTTCCCAACGGGCTACCCAAGATCCATGAGCACGACGGACTGGCGCCACGTGGCTATGGCCTGATATGGGAAGGCCGCCTCGTCTGCTTCTACAGCTACGAATGCGACCTGGGCGATGGCTGGGAAGACATCGAAGTGCATAAAGATCCCGAAGAAGTGCGCCAGAAAGCCCTGCAAATGGGCGCCAACCTGGTGCAATACGTTTTCACCCAGTAGGGCGAAAAAATCTTTTCGCCAACTGGATATAAAACCTACATGGTAAGGCGAAAAAATCTTTTCGCCCTACCATGCAAATCCTTTTTCAAAAAATGTTGTTGTAAAACCATCGATGAGCTAAAATATCGCGATTATGTCCCACCTGAAAGATCTATTGGAGCGTTCTGCTTTTGGTGTTTGCAGCTACCTTGGTAATAAAATCGGGGTGGCTTCCAGCCGCGTACGCCTTTATTTCATCTACCTTTCCTTCGCTACGCTTGGTTCACCCGTTTTGATCTATCTCTTCATCGCCTTCTGGCTGAATATCAAGCAGTATATCAAGAACCAACGAAGTGTATATTGGAACTAAGGAGTGAAGAGTGAGGGGTGAAGGGTGAAGAGAATTAGTCCCTTCACCCTTCACTCTTCACTAATCACCAATAGCTACCTCCGTCTGCGCCTTTGCCGCTCCGGCATCCGAGAAAGCGGATTTTCCTGATTTTGCGTTTAGTACGAATACCAACCCGGCGGCGCCGATAAGGCCGATCACGAGGAGGATGAATTTTTCTTTGCCTTTGCTTTGGTTATTGGAAAGTGTTGCCTGGGAGTGGATTGCCTGTTTCATAGTGTTTCGTAGTTTGTGTGTGTGAGAATGGATTTGTTTGGAATGGGCATAGCTTGCCCAGGCCTTGTGTGGGTAGCACAAAAGCCAATGAAAATGCGTCGGTTCGGGACAGAGATTGGGCCTTTAGTTCAGAGGCGTGAACCCGGAACTATCACGTGCGCAAGTTGTTGCAACGGGAATTCAGTTGGAGCGGTCAGGGCATAGCAATGCCAGGTCGGCTTCGAGCCGAATAGACCTCTGTCAGGGCTTTCACCAGGACTAACTGAAAATCAATGAATTGTACCCGGCTTAACTCGCAGGCCTCAAATGAGGAATGGTTCGTGAACCAATTGGCCTGCAACGGGGAGGGGGAAAGAGCTGGTTTGTGGATGCGTGTTTCATAGTGTATTGTGTTTAATGTTTGAGAATTTGAATTCTCTTAACTGACAAATATATAAAAATCATGCAATGTGTAACTTGTTTCAGGGGCTTTTTAGTCGTTATATGAAGAATAAGTTACATTTGTAATTCAACAAATACCGTGCCAAGTTTTTGATAGGATATGTAGGGGCAAAAAATATTTTGCCCCTACAAGCACCATATCATTACTTCAACAAATCATACAACTGATCCAACTTCGGCGACAAAATAATCTCCGTCCTTCGGTTGAGGGCCTTGTTTGCCGCGGAATCGTTGGGGGCGACCGGCACGTAGAGGGCGCGACCGGCAGCGGTCATTCGCCCGGGGATGACGCCAAACCCACTTAGGATGTTGACCACCGCATTAGCTCTTCGGGTGCTGAGATCCCAGTTTCCAGCGGGTGTGCCATCGGAGTCGGTATGGCCTTCCACCATGATATCGATTTCCGGATTGGCGTTGAGGGCATCGGCCACCTGTTTCAATGCATTTTTTCCCTTGAAATCGATCTGGTCGCTGCCGGACTTAAAGAGCAGGTTTTGACTTAGCGACAGGTAGAGCTTCCCGTTTTTCTCCGTAATCGTGAGATCACTTGCGGAGAAGCCGAGCAAGGTTCTGTTCAGGTTCTCCCGCAGCTGCGTCATTTGGGTTTCTTTGGCCTTCACCATAGCTTCGAGTTCGGTAACCCTGGTTTCGCGTTCCACCAGGCTGGTGCGTAGCTCGTCCAGATTGATCTGGCGCTCATCCAGCGCATTGCGGATGGAAAGCAGTTCCTGGCGCTGCCGCTCATTCTCCGATTGCTGGGCAGTGAGTTGCAGCAGCAGCCCTTCTTTTTCAGAACTGGAAGCCATCAGCAACCCTTTATTTTGGGCCAGCAGGTCATCGAAACGCACTTCCAGGTCGTCGTAGTTGCGCTGCACGCTTTCGTTGCGCACTACCAACACCTCGTTTTCCCGCACGCTTTGCTTCAATTGGGCATCGCAGGTCGTGAGCTGTTCTTTCACAAGCTCATTCTCGGTGCGAACGGTCTTCAGGGCATCTGCCTCGTCTTTGTAATGGTTCTTTATCAGTTCGAGTTCCTGATATTTCTTGGTGGATACACAACTGCTCAGCAACGTACTCAGCATGAAGAGCACAGCAACCGGCATCAAAAGGGATCGTAACATAAACGCTGGGTTTTAAACGGGGATTAATAAATGAAACGTCATATCCGCCTAACAACCACTCACCCCCTCCCGATAGCTATCGGGACCTCTCTCCAAAGAGAGGGGAGCTTTTTGAGCTTAATCACGAAAGGCACTTAAATGTTTAGTTCTTGCAAGGTAAATGCAAAAAAGATGTCTTTCAGTGCCAAGAGCTCCCCTCTCTCGGAAGAGAGGTCCCGATAGCTATCGGGAGGGGGTGAGTGGATACGGATTAATAATACGCTAATCGCCTAAAATTAACCGCTCCTGCGGCATTTTCCAAATAGCATTTGAAGAAAAAGGTATATTGCAGTGGGCAGTGGGCAGTTGGCAGTATGCAGCAGTTGCAGCAGTCACTGCCTACTGCAAACTGCCTACTGCAAACTGCCTACTGCCCACTACTGCCAACTGCAAATGAAAAGAACAACCTTCTTCCTTCCGATCCTCCTACTAGCCGCTTGCACAAAGCCCCCTCCCCACGCCATCTCCTCAAAAGGTGCGGAGGGCCCAATCGTGGTAGTAGAAACTCCTGCAGGTTCCGTACAGGTGGTACAATACGATCCGGTGACAGAAAAGTTTGTAGCCGATAGCCCTTGGGTAGCTTTTTTACCTTTCCCTGCCAACTGGGGGTTTGTGCCCTCCACCCGTATGCCTTACCAAAAAGACAAGGCTTTTGCTCCGGTGCAGGTGCTGGTACTCGGGGAGCGCCTGGAGACCGGCACCACAGTGGAAATTCATCCGGTAGGCGCGGTTATATTGGAAAATGAAGGCCATCGCAACCTGTTGGTGGTGGCGGTCCCCCTGGATCCGGCACTTCGCAATTTGGCCATACGCGACTACGCCGATCTGGCGCTGCGCTACCCCGGGGTGAAAGAAAACCTGGAACAATGGCTGCGCCAATGGAAAGGCGGCGTCCCGGCGCGTATCCTGGACTGGAAAGACGGACAATATGCCCTCCGCTTTATAGAAGCTTGCCTCCCAAAAAAGAAGGACGCCCCGGAAAACAATTGACCAAAAGCAACTGTTTCCAAAGCGTTTAATCAATATCCCGATCTATGCCCGTCTGCCAATTGTTTCGAAAAAACGTGGCTTCACTAGCCTCTCCCATGACTGCCTCCTGGCAACGGGATCTGGATATTCCGCTTCGTGCGGCTATGTGCCGTTCCTCGCACACCACCATCCGACGTGATATCCCTTCGCAACTACTGTCGGTGGAGGGGATTTCCTATAAAATTTTTTCTGCCATCGACCAGGCATTGGGCGCCTGGAAGGCAGTGGAGCCTACTGACAACTGCTTTCTCGGAGCCGACTACCTCCGGGCTGTGGAGCAAGCTCCTCCGGAAGGCGTTACACCTTATTATATCGTCTTTTTTAAAGAAGACCAGGCAGCCGGATTGGCTTATCTGCAATTGATCGATTTTCGGGCCGACGAAAGCCTTCAGTGGCCCGAAGTGCAGGGCGTTTTACCTCGTTTTTCTCAAAAAATGCGAAAAAAGGCCGTGAGTTTGCTTCGTTTTCGCCTGCTGCACCTGGGCAATGTGTTACTTACCGGTCCGAGAGGATATTGGTTTCTGCCGGAAATAGTGGAGGAAAAAGAAGCCCATCAAATACTTGCAGCGGCTCTTCCCGCTGTGCGCCAACACCTGCAACGCCATATGGGTCGGGCCGTCGATGCCTACGTGGTCAAAGATGTCCCCGAAGATGCTGCACCTACAGACGTTTGGACAGAAAATGGCTATGCCGAGTTGTGTTTCCTGCCCAATATGCTCTTTTCTATTGATCCCGCCTGGAATTCGTTCGACCATTACCTGGCTAGCTTGCACTCCAAATACCGGGTGCGCGCCCGCCGCGCGTCCCGCCTGCTGGATGGGGTAGAGGTCCGGGAATTGGAGGCGGAAGAAATCTATTTCAGAAAAGAAGCGCTGTTTGCGCTTTATCAGGAGATTGCTCAGTCGGTATCTTTCAACATGACTACGCTCCATCCCGACTATTTCAGCGCCCTGAAATCCGAGCTCGGCGATGCCTTTCACCTGACTGCCTATTTCCTGAAAGGAAAACTCGTTGGTTTTTATACTACTATTGAGAATGAGGAAGAGTTGGAAGCGCATTTCATCGGCTTCGACCAGGAGATCAACCGGGAGCATCAGCTGTATCTCAATATGCTATTCCGCATGATCCGGGATGGGATAGATTTGGGCGCCGCCCAGATTTCTTTCGCCCGCACCGCCATGGAGATCAAGAGTTCCGTAGGCGCCGTGGCAGAGCAGTTCAAGTGTTATATCCGCCACCGGTCTTCTTTCACCAATGTCATCGTACGTCCCCTGATTGAGTTGTTATGGCCGGATGAGGCGTGGGAGGCAAGGCATCCGTTTAGGTAGTTAAAAACCAAAATAAAAAGAGCTATCGAGCCCGTACGGGCTCGATAGCTCTTTTTATTTTGGTTTTTAACCTCACTGTACCCTCCGCATCCTTCGCACCACTTCCTCATTCTCCTTGCGGATCAACGTATCGCCCTGGATCTCGTACTGTACCGTGCCGGCTTGAGGCTGGGATAGGAAGAACACAGCCTGGTTGGGGCCTTGGGTCTGGAGCTTGTGTTTCTGTTTTTCCAGGATCTTTTTCTGCCCATCCTGAACGGTGTAGATCACGGTTTCAAATTGCTGCCCCTGGAGGTAGGTCCATTCTTCCAATACGATTGGATCGGTATTTTCCGTTTGCCAGGTACCGACCAGCCACTGGAAGGGTTTCTCTGCCGGATCGCTCATGGCAGCGGGGGCGGTACGCGCTGCTTTTTCATAGGAAGCCACAGGAGGTGCGGGAATCGCCTCTGCGCCGGCGAGTTTGTCATCAGCTGTTATCTTTAGATCGGGCGCGTCCATAGCCATGGTCTCCGCAGGTTCCGCTATCGCTTCTTTTTTACTTTTTCTGGAATATTCGGCAACCAATGGTTCTTCGCGTACCGCCGGTTTGGTTTCGGCAACAAGTTCAGTTTCGGAAGGTGATTCAATAGCGTGGACATTGGAGGTCTCCAGACGCGTTTGCCGGGGCTGGTTTACGTGGAAGCGCTTCTCGCTGTTGCCCTCTTCGAGGTTGGCGCCGTCGTATTGCTCCCGCAAGGCCAGGTTTTGGGCATAGACATTGGATCCTTCGGAAGGAGCCAGGTCTTCCAGCAGTACAAAATGGGCGTGGGCTTCGGCACTTTCCCGTTGCAGGGTATGCGATACCCAGCTATACAACGCGACCATCCCCACCAACAGGGTGAGGGCGGCTGCCATGGCGATAGGGCGGTAGTACGCAATGCGCTTTCGGCGGCGGCGGGCATCCAGGCGCTCCTCGAGCCTGCGCCAGGCATCGGCGGAGGGGTATTCGTGGAGCTTATGTTCATTATCCTTGAACAAGTCGATTAACTTTTGATCTTTTTTCATTGTTGGTCACATTTGCACACGCATCAATTCCTGCATTCGTTTCTTCGCCAGGATCAATTGAGATTTGGACGTATTGATACTAATGCCCAATAATTCCGCAATTTCCCGGTGCTTAAGTCCTTCCAGTACGTAGAGGTTGAAGATGGTCCGGTATCCGTCGGGCAACTGGTCGAGCAGCTGCAGAATGTCCTGGGCCGCTAACTCATCTACCACGTTATAGTTGTCACTGTACTCGAGGTTGACGATCTCCTCCGTGTAGGGCTGGGTATTGGCTTTTCGGAGAAACATCAGCGATTCGTTGACCATGATCCGGCGCATCCATCCTTCAAAATTTCCCTCGCCGGTATACTGGTCAATTCGGGTCATGATCTTGAAAAAACCTTCCACCAGCACATCTTCCGCATCCTCATTCGTCTTGACGTATCGCTTGCACAATGCAAAGAACCTGGGTGCATAGCGCTCATAGAGCAGCTTCTGCGCTTCCCGGTCTTCTTTTCTGCAGCCTTGGATCAATTCAGTATCCGTCACCAAGTATCGTTTTTCGCGAAAGACCTCCTTTTCTATCGGATGGTCCGGTAATTAGATGCAAAAGATACGGATTTTGGTGCTTGAAATGGCTATTTTTGCGGCTTAATATGAAACTACATTCCGACCACTACGAATTCCCCGGCGGCATCGACCCACTGACGCTGACCGAAAAATACGGCTCTCCACTTTATGTGTATGAAGGGGAGACCATCGAACGGCAGTACCGCCGGTTGGCAGGTGCCTTTTCGGTGCCGCGGCTGCGCATCCATTATGCCTGTAAGGCCTTGACCAATATCTCGGTACTCCGGTTTATCCGCCGGCTTGGAGCGGGACTGGATACGGTGTCTATTCAGGAGGTGCATCTGGGTCTTCGGGCAGGCTTTAAACCGGAAGAGATCCTGTATACGCCCAACTGCGTATCGATGGAGGAAATTGGAATGGCAGTGGAGTTGGGCGTCCATATCAATATCGACAACTTGTCGATCCTGGAAGTGTTCGGCCATGAATATCCGAATGTACCTGTTTGTATTCGCATCAACCCACACATCATGGCGGGGGGGCATACGAAAACTTCGGTGGGCCATATCGACTCCAAATTCGGGATCTCCATTCACCAATTGCCCCACTTGCTCAAGATCGTGGAAGCGACGGGCCAGGTAGTGGAAGGTATGCACATGCACACGGGATCCGACATCCTCGACGCCGATATCTTCCTGAATGCGGCCGAGATCCTGCTTGCTACAGCCATGAATTTTTCTGAGTTGCGCTATATTGACTTCGGGCGTGGATGCAAAGTACCCTATGTAGAAGGGGTAATCTCTCCGGATATCGAAGAGCTGGGAGCCCGTTTGTCTTCCCGCTTCAATGCCTTTTGTCAGGAGTACGGCCGGGACCTGGACCTGCTTTTCGAACCGGGAAAATTTCTCGTCAGCGAAGCCGGGCACTTTTTGGTGAAGACCAATGTTATAAAAACTACCCCTTCCACCTTGTTTGCCGGTATCGATTCAGGCCTCAACCACCTGATCCGCCCCATGTTTTACGATGCGCACCACGAGATCCTCAACGTATCCAGGCCATTGGGCAAACCTCGGATCTACACGGTGGTCGGGTATATTTGTGAAACGGACACCTTCGGCTCCAACCGAAAGATCGCGGAGATCCAGGAGGGCGATGTGCTTTGTTTGAAAAATGCAGGAGCGTATTGCTTCTCCATGTCCTCCAATTACAACTCCCGCTACCGGCCGGCGGAGGTGTTTCTCTACCAGGGAAAAGACCACCTCATCCGCCAACGGGAGACGCTGGAGGACTTGTTGAGGAATCAGATAGAAATAACTAGTTTTTAATTTTCAGTTATTTAATTGAGGCTACGTACTTGGAAAATAATACTGTTTTTAAAAGAAAATGAACCGCAAAGGCGCTAAGGACGCTAAGAGATCGAGTTTTTGAAACAAAGTTTTAGTTTTTAATATCCAATGTTTTAGCGTCCTTAGCGCCTTTGCGGTTTAAATTTTTTCAAAATGGAGATTTCAACTAACCAGGTGCATAATATGATTGAATTAACTGAAAATTGAAAACTAAAAACTGAACATTTTACATGACCAACTTATCCACCCGCTACACTCCGCAGGAGATCGAAGACAAATGGTATGCCCATTGGATGAAACACAAGTATTTTCATTCGGTGCCCGATGAGCGAGAGCCTTATACGATTGTCATTCCGCCGCCCAACGTGACGGGGGTGTTGCACATGGGGCACATGCTCAACAACACGATCCAGGATATCCTGATCCGCAAGGCCCGTCTGGAAGGCAAGAACGCCTGCTGGGTGCCTGGCACCGACCACGCTTCCATTGCCACCGAAGCAAAGGTGGTGGGGATGTTGCGCGAGCGCGGGATCAAGAAATCGGAGATCGGCCGGGACGAATTTCTGCGATATGCCTTCGAATGGAAAGATAAATACGGGGGGATCATCCTGGAGCAGCTCAAGAAACTGGGCGCTTCCTGTGATTGGGAACGCACCCGGTTTACTATGGAAGAAAGCCTCTCTCAAGCCGTACTTCAGGTGTTTAACGACCTGTACAAGAAAGGCTGGATCTACCGTGGCAAGCGGATGACCAACTGGGATCCGGATGCGCTTACGGTATTGTCGAATGAGGAAGTAATCTATTCGGAAGAAAACTCCCGGTTGTATTACGTGCGGTATAAAGTGGAAGGCACGGAAGACGAGTGGGTGACTATTGCCACGGTTCGTCCGGAGACGATCCTGGGCGATACAGCTATTGCGGTGCATCCGGATGACGAGCGCTATGCCCACCTCCAAGGCAAGCGGGTGATCGTGCCCCTGATCAACCGGTCTATTCCTGTCATATTTGATGATTACGTGGACCGGGAATTTGGGACAGGCGCCCTGAAGATCACCCCTGCGCACGACGTCAATGACTTTGAAATCGGCGCCGCCCACGGGCTGGAAGTGATCGATGTGATGAACGATAACGGCACCATGAGCGAAGCCGCTCAGTTGTATATCGGAGAAGACCGTTTCAAGGCCCGGAAATTGGCTATTGCCGATCTGGAAGCTGCAGGCGATCTGGTGAAGATTGAAGATTATCGCAATAAAGTGGGGCGCTCGGAGCGCACCAATGCAATCGTGGAGCCTCGTCTGACGCTGCAGTGGTTCCTCGACATGAAGGAATTTGCCAAAATTGCCCTGCATGCGGTGAAGAGTGGGGAGGTACGGTTTTTCCCGGAGCATTTCTACAATATGTTCCAAAGCTGGCTCAAGGAGGACAATATCCGCGACTGGTGTATTTCCCGTCAGCTGTGGTGGGGACAACGCATCCCGGCCTGGTATTATGGAGAAGAGGTGTTTGTGGCGATGACCGGCGAGGAAGCCTTGAAACAAGCGCGGGAAAAGACCGGTAATGCCAACCTGACCCTGGATGACCTTCACCAGGAAGAAGACGTGGTCGATACCTGGTTCTCGTCCTGGTTGTGGCCCATTTCCGTATTCGACGGGTTTGCGAAGCAGGATGAACTGCGGTATTATTATCCGACGAATGTGTTGGTTACCGGTTGGGACATCATGTTCTTTTGGGTAGCCCGGATGATCATGGTCGGGTATGAGTGGACGCCTCAGCTGCTGGGTGAAGCATTTGTGAAGGAAAAAGGCGCGATGCCTTTCCACGATGTATATTTTACGGGAATGGTGCGCGACAACAAGCGCCGCAAGATGAGCAAATCGCTGGGCAACTCCCCCGACGCCCTGGAGTTGATCCATAACTACGGGGCCGACAGTGTTCGCTTCGGCATGCTCTCCAGCGCCGCTGCCGGCAACGACATCATCTTTGATGCGCCTTTCGATCCGGAGACTAAAGCGGTGCTCAATGAGAGCAAGATGTGCGAGCAGGGCCGCAATTTCTGCAATAAAATGTGGAATGCGCTTCGCCTGGTGAAGGGATGGAAGGTAGGAGAGATGCACGAAAGCCATATTTACGGGCCTATGCACGATCTGGCAATCGAGTGGATGGAGCACAAATTCAACCAGGTACTAACGACCCTTGAGGGCAATTTCAAGACCTACCGGCTTTCTGATTCCCTGATCGCGCTTTACACCTTTATCTGGGATGATTTCTGCGCCTGGTACCTGGAGATGATCAAGCCCGAAGACGGAGTGGTTGATGCCGATACCATGCATGAAACCCAGTCCCTCTTTGAGCGGATGATGACGGTACTGCACCCGTTTATGCCCTTTATCACAGAAGAACTTTGGCACCAGTTGCGCGACCGGAAAGAGGGGGATGACTGTGTGGTGAGTTCCTATCCCGTAGCCGGTCCTTACGATGAAGAAATGATCGGGCAAGTGGAAAAGGCAAAAGACCTCATTGCCAAGGTGCGGGAGATCCGCAACAACAATGGACTAAAAGCCCGCGACCCGCTACGGTTGTTTATTGAAGACAGTCCCAGTGCACGGAAAATGTTCAACCTGCCCGGGTTGAAAGAGATGGTGATGAAACTGGCTTTCCTCTCGGAGCTGGAATACAGCACGGGCGAGGTAGAAAATACGCTGAGCATCCTTTCCGGCACCGAAAAGTACCACCTGGAAGTACCGATGACCATCGATGTGGAAGCAGAGCGGGAAAAGATTCAGAAAGAACTGGAATACTTCCGCGGGTTTGTGACTTCGGTGGAGAAGAAACTCAGCAATGAACGCTTTGTGGGCGGTGCGCCCGCAGATGTGGTGGAGCGTGAACGTCAAAAGATGGAGGACGGAAAGGCCAAGATGAAGATACTGGAGGAAAGCCTGAAGAATTTAGGCTGAAAAACATACCTATTACGGCAAAATAATTAACCGTGAATTCTGAAAAAGAGAAGAAGGTTTTTAGTAATCTTTCGTTTCTTTCAGTGTTCGCGGTTTTTTATTTTAAAAGGGTTGGGTGATACCAATATTTTCAAAACAACTGTCGGTCTTTTTGATTTTTTTTCAGGTTTTGGATATAACTTTATTAATTGATTCGGCCCCAAGAATAGAATTACCCTACTAACTCATTGTAATATGCTAGTACCTTACTAACGCAATCATGAGAAAGCTCTACTTCCTACCCCTTTGTGCTTTTCTGGCCATTACCTCACTTTTGCACGCTCAATGCCCGCCTCCGGGCTTTCCAGAACCTGGAAATACGTGTCCCACCGCCCCCATCTTATGTGAAAACCTGGATGGATATTGTGCGACCATCAACAACAGCAATACCCCACAGCCTTTTCCGGGATGCGGGTGGCCCTGGCAGTTGAACAACGATGAATGGTTTGCTTTTTTTGCTGGATCCACCTCCATTACAATAGAAGTTGTTCCTTCCAATTGCAGCCAGGGTGGCAACATGGGACTCCAGGGTGGTATTTACTACGGCTGTGGAGGCCCGGTTATGGATGTACAGTGTGAGTGTACAGAGAACCCGTTCATCCTCACATCCAACAACTTCATCATTGGAGCGGTCTATTGGATGGTATTGGATGGTTGCGGAGGAAACGTGTGTGATTATACGATCAACGTGCTCTCTGGTTCCACCGTGGGCGTTCCACCTGATACTCCTGGGCCGGTGACCGGCTCCCAGACCGTTTGTCAGGGAAGTACTACTAATTACACACTGGCACAAGTTCCAGCAGCTACTATTTATAATTGGGAACTGACCCCTTCCGGTGCAGGCAGTATCAATTCAAATAACAATAACGCCTCCGTCACCTGGTCTACTCCCGGAACGGCCACGCTTTGTGTCGATGTAGAGAACTTGTGTTATTCCAACCCCAACAACTCCTGCATCACGGTGACGGTCGTGCCGACCCCTACCGCTGTGTTGAGTGGGAACGGATTACTCTGTGCACAAGGGAACACCGATCCTGTCGAATTGACCGTCACCTTTACCGGTACCGGACCCTGGCAATTCACCTACTCGATTGCCGGGGTTCCACAAACACCGATTACGACCTCTTCTAATCCTTATACACTGACCATCTCTACTCCCGGCGCCGTACAATTGGGCACGGTGACCAGTACCACAGGCAACTGCCCGGGAACGGTCTCCGGGAATGTCAATATCCCCCTTACCACCGTAACGGCTACTACACAGGTCACTAATCCGGGTTGTAACGGCAGCAGCGATGGGTCCATTAACCTGACTGTTGGCGGGGGGACTTCCCCCTATACCTATATCTGGAGCAATGGCGATAACGTACAAGATCCGTCCGGCCTCCCAGCCGGCACCTATTCGGTGACTGTCACAGACGTCAATGGATGTGAGAAAACGGCCACTGCTACGCTAACTGATCCTCCGTTGCTGGTTGCTTCCGCAGTGGGTGCAGATCCAGGTTGCAACGCTGCCAGCACGGGCTCTATCGACCTGACCGTGTCAGGAGGAACCACTCCCTATACCTACACCTGGAGCAATAACGGCTCCACACAAGACCTGTCGAACCTCCCGGCCGGCACCTATACCGTAACCGTGACAGATGCCCATGATTGCGAGCAGATCGTTACTGTGACATTGGCCGATCCCCCCGTATTAACGGCTTCCGGAGTTGGCGTCGACCCACTTTGTTTTGGAGCGAATACCGGCTCGATCACCCTGACGGTGGGTGGCGGTACGCCGTCTTATACCTTCAACTGGAGTAACGGCAACAATACGCAAAACCCTTCCAACCTGCCGGCTGGTACCTTTACCGTGACGGTTACCGATGCGCATGGCTGTACCAAAACCACTTCGGTGACATTAGGCCAACCCACTCTTTTGACTGCCTCCGCCACGGGCGCCAACCCGCTCTGTAATGGTGGGAATACCGGCTCGATCACCCTGACAGTAGGAGGCGGCACCACGCCCTATACCTTCAACTGGAGCAATGGCAACAATACCCAGAACCCCACAGGGCTGATGGCCGGCGCCTATACGGTGACGGTCACCGATGCGCATGGGTGCACGAAGACCACCTCCGTTACCCTTACCAACCCGCCCCAGATCGTGCTCACTCCGCAGGCGACCAACCCGGGCTGCAACGGCGCCAGCACCGGCTCCATCAACGTCAGTATCACCAATGGAACCGGGCCTTATACCTGGAACTGGAATAATGGGTCCAGTTCCCAAAATCCCACAGGTCTACCTGCCGGCACCTATACGGTGACCGTAACAGATGACAACGGGTGCACGCAATCGGCATCCGCCACGCTTGTCGACCCGCCCTTGCTCACCGCTTCCGTAACCAATACCCAGCAGGTGGACTGCAATCACCCTACGGGGAATATTTCTACTACAGTAGGTGGCGGAACTCCCGGCTATACCTATCAATGGAGCCCTTCGGGAACAGGCCCGAACCCCGGCGGCTTGCAGGCTGGTACCTATACGGCTACCGTAACGGATGCCCATGGGTGCACAGCCACTCTCTCCGCTACCGTCAATTCCGATTTGACCCCTCCCAATGCGGCGGCTTCGGTGACCGGTATACTTACCTGCACCTTTACCTCCATCACCCTAAGCGGATCGGGCTCTTCCACCGGACCTTCCTATACCTATCTCTGGACGGGGCCGGGTGTGCAAAGTGGAGGCACAACCCTCAATCCCACGGTCAACCAACCTGGAACATACACCCTGACGGTGACCAATTCGACCAATGGTTGTACCCAGACCGCCACCGTGAGTGTGCCACAGAATATTACCCCTCCGGTGGCAACTGGAACCGCTCCACCGATCACCTGCAATAACCCTACGGTGATGATCAACGGGAATGGGTCCAGTGCCGGGCCTACCTTCACGTATCAGTGGAGTGGCCCAGGGATACAGAGTGGAGGCAATACCCTCAATCCTACGGTCAACCAACCGGGTAGTTATACCCTGATCGTTACGAATTCCGACAACGGATGTACCGCCACTACCACGGTGAACGTGCCAAACCAGACCCAGCCGCCGGCCGCTGTGGCTACCGCCCCGCCACTTACCTGTAGCAATACCAGCATCTCCATCAATGGGGCTGGTTCAGCGACGGGACCAAATTTCAGCTACCTATGGACCACCGGGAATGGGAATATTGTCAGCGGCGCTTCCACTTTATTCCCTGTGGTGGATGAGCCGGGCAGTTATACACTGACGGTGACGAATAATACAACTGGCTGTGATAATACGGTTACGGTCAATGTCACTGAAAATATTACCCCGCCCACAGCCGAAGCCGGACCTACCTTCCAACTCGATTGCGGGTCGCCATTTTTGAACCTCAACGGCGCCGGGTCCAGTGCCGGACCCGGGTTTACCTATCTCTGGGCCGGACCGGGAGTGATCGGTGGAGGCAACACGCTCACGCCGACAGTCAACCAACCGGGCAATTACACCCTGACAGTGACGAACGTCGCCAATGGATGTACGGCAACAGATCAGGTAGCCGTCACGCAAGACATCACTCCACCTATTGCGATCGTCGCCCAACCTCCCACCATTACCTGCGCGGTGACACAGGTGCAACTCAATGGGGCAGGTTCGAGTACAGGACCTAATTTTAGTTATAACTGGACGACCCAGGGAGGCGTAATCCTGAGCGGGGGCAATACCCTGACGCCTATGGTGGGCGCCGGTGGGTTATATACCCTGATCGTTACCAATTCAAACAACGATTGCACGGCTTCCTATCCGGTGGTGGTGCCGACCAATACCACCCCTCCGCTGGCCTCTGCCGGGCCCGTACAGGAGTTGACGTGTGTAGTGAATCAGGTGCAGCTTATTGGAACAGGCTCCAGCATGGGGCCGAATTATACCTACCAATGGACCACGGCTAACGGAAATATTGTCGCGAATGGAAATACCCTGTACCCCCTGGTCAATGCCCCGGGCACGTATACGCTGACGGTGACCAACACGACGAACGGTTGTATCACGTCCTCCTCCACCGAGGTAGTGGTCGATTCAAACGTACCTATCGCCAATGCGGGTCCTCCGCAACTACTCACCTGCGTCATTCCGCAAATAGCCTTGAATGGAAACAGTTCCTCCACCGGGCCATTCTCGTACCTGTGGACCACCACGAATGGCAATATCGTGGCAGGAGCAACCACGCTTAACCCGATCGTCAATTTACCCGGGCAATACCAGCTTACGGTGACGAGTATAAACAATGGGTGCCAGTCCTCCTCTTTCGTGACGGTAACCCAGAATATTACCCTGCCCACGGTGGTGGTTGCACCTCCGGGAGAGGTCAACTGCAATACCCCTCAGGTAACGATCAACGCCTCCGGCACCTCTTCCGGCGGGAATTTTTCCTATTCCTGGAATACGGCGACCGGCAATATTCTTAGTGGGCAAGGCACGCTGAGTATTGTAGTTGATCAGGGCGGAACCTATATTCTTACCGTAGTAAATAATACCACCGGGTGTATTAACGGTAGCGGGGTGACCGTTGCGGAGAATATCGCCAACCCTGCTTTGGTCATCGCACCACCCGGCATTGTATCCTGTGCTACCCCACAAGTGACGATCGATGCGTCGGGCTCCGATTCCGGCCCCAATTTCGTCTACACCTGGACGACCAGCGATGGCGCGATCGTCAGTGGCGCAGATACGCCGACACCCCTGGTTTCGAGCGGGGGAACCTATGCATTGACCATCGTCAACCAGGCTACCAATTGTACCTCTGCCGGCCAGGTTGTGGTGGGGGAAAACGCCGACCTGCCCTCGATCGATCTGGCACAGCCTCAGGGGCTCAACTGTACGATTGAAGAAGTGCAATTGAGCGCCACTATCGGTAATGGAGCCAACTTGACGTATACCTGGACCACGGCTGACGGCAATTTCCTATCCGGAGTAAACACCCTGCAACCCATGGTGGATGCGCCTGGCACCTATGTATTAGAGGTGGAAAATCCCGCTACAGGCTGTATCGCCCAGGATCAGGTGGCGGTGAGCCAGGATGTGGTCGTGCCGTTGACCGATGCAGGCCCGGATGATATCCTCACCTGTGTGGTTACGGCACTCCAACTCGATGGTTCAGGCTCGGATTCAGGGCCTTCGCTTCAATACCTTTGGACCACAGCGGATGGAAATGTAGTATCAGGCGCCGCCGGCGCTACGCCTGAAGTGGATGCCCCCGGCACCTATGTGCTGACAGTTTCCAATGTGGATAACACCTGCGTGTCGTCCGATACCGTAGTGGTAGATGAAAACGTGATAGTGCCTTTGGCGCAAGCCGAAGACCCCATCCTGATGGGCTGTCTCAACCCGGTAATCACCCTGGATGGCACCGCGTCCTCGTCAGGCGTCCAACTTGTTTATGAATGGACAACCCCGGATGGCAATATCGCCTCCGGCGGCAATACGCTGGAGCCGGCAGTCGATGCCCCCGGCGCTTATACGTTGATGGTGCTGGATACGGTGAACGGCTGCTTTTCGGAAGTAGAATTGACCGTAGTGCAGGATATCGAAACGCCGATGGTCGACGCCGGACCGGGCGACGAGCTGACTTGCATACTCACCGAGATCACGCTGCAAGGAGCAGCCTCCGGGCAGGTCAACCGGTTTGAATACCAATGGACCACACTCGACGGGATTATCGTGAATGGAGCCCAGACATTGACCCCACTGGTCAGCGAGGCAGGTACCTACACACTGACTGTTATCGACACCCTGAATGGATGTTCCACCTCCGATATGGTGGAAATCACCCAGGATGTCAATGTGCCGGTAGCCGATGTGGCGCCTTCCAATGCATTAAATTGCTATTTCCCTACCGTTACGCTGAATGGGACGGGGAGTTCCCAGAATCCGAACCTGGTGTATACCTGGTCGACGCCCAATGGAAACTTTGCCAGCGGCACGGAGACCCTTACCCCTGTAATCGATATGGCAGGCACGTACACCCTGACCATCAACGATACGATCAATTCCTGTATTACCAGCCAGACCATCCAGGTGCAGGCAGATACCGTGGCGCCTCCATTGGCTATTGTCGAACCCGAGATCCTGAACTGTTACCAACCCGAGATCAGCCTGCTGGCCGATGCAGGTAGCCTGCCGGATATCACCCTGGTTTGGACGACTACCGGAGGTAATTTTACCGGAAATGAAACCACACTGGAGCCTTCGGTCGACCAGCCTGGGATTTATATCTTGCAGGTGACAAACAATGAAAATGGCTGTGTAGAGTCCGTAGAGACCCAGGTGGATTCCGATTTTGCCGAGCCGCTGGCCGATGCCGGTCCGGGAGGGGTTATCAACTGTGCAGATACCGTGCTGACCCTGGCTGGAAACGGAGATGGGGGAGGAGCGCCACTGGCTTTCCTCTGGACCACGGGCGACGGCAGTTTGACGGGTGGGGAAGATACCCCCAATCCCAGCGTGGATGCAGGTGGAACCTACCTGCTGACCCTGACCAACCTGGAGAATGGCTGTGTAAGCACTGCGGATGTGCTCATCGACCAGGATGTAGCTTACCCGGTAGCCAATGCCGGTCCGCAAGGGCTCCTGAATTGCTATCAGCCTCAAATTCAACTCGACGGCAGCGCTTCTTCGTCCGGAGGGAACTTTGCCTATACCTGGACGACGGCTGATGGGAATATCCTCAGTGGAGAAACCGGCGCCATGCCGGCTGTGGATGCCCCGGGCGCCTATGCACTTACGGTGACCAATACGGTAAACCATTGCGTCAGCGCCGATGCCGTATTGGTGGTGGAAGACTTCGTTGATCCCCTTGCCGATGCCGGTCCGGATGGAGAGCTTACCTGTTCGGTTACTTCTATTGCCCTCAGTGGAGATGGGAGTCAGGGCGGGAATTTTACCTATTCCTGGACGACTTCAGACGGGAGCATTGTAAGCGGCGCCAATACGTTGACGCCCCTCATCGACGCCGCGGGAAATTACGAGCTGGAAGTATTTAATGTAGACAACGGGTGCAGTACCAACGACCAGGCGACGATCACCACCGGAGTGTCCTATCCGGATGCCACGGTGGCCTTGGCGCCGTCTATCACTTGCGCGATCCCGGATATCCAGCTCAACGGAATTGGTTCGGATGAAGGGCCCAATTTTGTCTATTCATGGAATACGGCCGATGGGAATATCCTTTCCGGCGGTAATACCCTCGAGCCGGTGGTCAACATGCCGGGGTCTTATGTCCTGACGGTAACCAACCTGGATAACGATTGTGTTACTACGGCGATAGTGGATGTGCCGATTGACACGCTTGCTCCAGTGGCAGAGGCAGGAGCTAGCAACCTCCTTACCTGTGCCGTGCTCCAACTCAAGTTGAACGGAACCGGTTCTTCCACAGGGACCAACTACTCCTACGATTGGACCACTGCAGACGGCTCGATACAGGCAGGCGCCAACACCCTGGCGCCCACCATTGATGCGCCGGGTACTTACCAATTGCTGGTGAGCAATCAGGATAACGGGTGTGTCTCCACCGATATGGTGGTCGTGAACCAGGATATTGCCCCTCCGGCAGTCGCCGCGGCTACTCCGGGCGTATTGACCTGTGCAGTGACCTCGTTGAATCTGAGTGGGAATGGATCGAGCACAGGGGCTAATTTCAATTACACCTGGACGACTTCTGGTGGGAATATTCTTTCCGGAGCGAATACCTTGTCTCCACTGGTGAATCAACCAGGCACATACAACTTGATGATATTCAATACGTTCAATGGGTGTAGCTCATCTGCGGGTGTAGATGTAGCGCAAAACACGGTGGCCCCGACAGTAGATGCCGGTTCCGCAGCTGATTTGACATGTGCGGTGACCAGCCTTTCCCTCAGTGGAAACGCCAGTGGGAACAGCCCAGACCTTGCCTTTGGTTGGACGACCTCCACCGGAAATATCCTTTCCGGCGGCGCTTCATTGACGCCGGTGATCAATGCGCCAGGTGAGTATGTACTCACTGTCGAGGATCAGGACAATGGATGTGTCGCTGCCGACCAGGTGTTGGTGGCCCAAAATATTATCCCACCGGTATTGGTGATCGCCAACCCCGGGCTGTTGACCTGTGTGCAGGAACAAGTGGTATTAAACGCCGCAGGGTCTGATAATTCCGCCATTTTCGGGCTGGTGTGGACCACTGGGAACGGCAATATTCTTTCCGGCGGACAGACCATTACCCCGATGGTAAATGCGCCGGGTACCTACACCCTGACCATTCTCAACACGGTGAATGGGTGCACAAGTGCCTCAGCCGTACAGGTGTTGCAGGATATCGTACCGCCGGTAGTAGGAGCGGGGCCGGATTTCACCTTGCCCTGCACGGAGGATGTAGGATACCTGCAAGGAAGCGTGTCGGCGGCTACCAACAACCTGCTCATTGACTGGCAGACCGCAGACGGGCAGCTCGAATCGGGGAGCAATACCCTCACCCCGGGCATCAGTACGGGAGGTACTTATCAGTTGACCGTGACCAATCTGGTGAATGGGTGTTTGGCGGCTGATGACGTATTCGTGGCGGTGAATTTTCCGGCCAATCCGGATTTTGTATCTGTGCAACCGCTGTGTTTTGGGGATAACGGGCAGATCGAGATCCTGGGTGTAACGGGCGGTACCCCGCCGTATCTATACTCCGTAAATGGCGGATTCACGTTCCAGTCCAGTCCATTGTTTACCAACCTGGCGCCCGATCTGTACACGGTGTTGATCCAGGATGCGCTGGGCTGCGAAACCGATCCGGAGGAGCAACCCATCATAGCCCCTGAACCGGTTGTAGTGGATGCGGAGGCGACCATTGAGCTATTGCAGGGAGATACGTATCAGTTGGAGGCTCAGGTCAACCTCGCAGAAAGTGAGATCCAGTTGATCACCTGGACGCCTCCCCTGGGATTGAGTTGTACGGACTGCCTGGATCCGCTGGTGACGGCATTACAAACCCTTTTATACCATGTGGAAATTGTGAGTCAGGATGGCTGTACCGCTGCAGCTGCAGTGCAGATATTTGTCGATGAGCGCCCGCTGATCTATGTGCCCAACGTTTTTTCACCCAACGGAGATGGGGAGAACGATGTGTTCTACATTTTTGCCCGCGATAAGAACGTGAAGGAGATCCGATCCTTTCTGGTGTTCAACCGCTGGGGCGAGTCGGTCTTTGAGTATTACCATTTCCAGCCCAACAATCCGGCTTTCGGATGGGATGGCAACCACCGTGGGCAGCCCGTCAATCCGGCGGTATTCGCCTGGTTTGCCGAGGTGGAATTTATCGATGGAAGGGTGGAGCTGTTTAAAGGGGATGTGAGCCTTGTAAGATAAAAAAAAGAGGTTGCCGTCAATTGACGGCAACCTCTTTTTTTATTTTACTGATGTTACGCATTGCACCCTTTTTCGCACTCACCCCCGACCCCTCTCTTTGGAGAGAGGGGTCGGGGGTGAGTGGTCTTTTTGGCGGCAACTTGGCTAGCCTTCTGCGTCGCAACATCAATAATTTTCTATTAGCGCTGTACGGTAAAACGTTCGCTGCGCGTACCCTGTTCGGTGGTCACTTTAAAGATATAGTTACCATTTGCAAGGGTAGAAACGTTGAAGGAAGCTTGTTGCTGCTTCACGTTTTCCATAGTCCGCGTTTCCATCAGTTTTCCGGTGAGGTCGAACAACTGGATAGTTACATCCTGCATGGTCTCGTTGAAGTCCATATCCAGGGTTACTTCTTTGTTGGACGGGTTCGGGAAAACGGTCAGGTTGCCGTTCAGTGGAAGTGGCTCCTTCACATTGTTGATGATCGTATAAGACAGACTCACGGTGGGCACTAAGTCCCTACCAAATCCAAGGGAGGAAAAGGGTTCTGTTTCAAGGGCACCATTAATTCCGAGGAGGCTACCGTAGCGGGGATTTCCGTCTAACTGAGAGCGGAAGATCATGGCGCTATAATCCACCAATTCGGATACACCCATGAGCACGGTTTTCCCAACGATATCCGTTTGGAATTCCACCATCACTGCGTATTCCGTATCATCTGAAAGGGGCACCGGATCGCCAAGGAGTGTAGTTACGGGGAGGTAAATATAGGAATCGCCGACTTCGTTGCCATCGAGCGTATAGATCATTGTGGCAATTTCGGTGCGTTCGTCCGGGTCTGCATTTTCATCGGCATTATTATCTGTCCACTCATAGAGGCGAACGGTTACGTTCTCACCTGCCAGATCAGGGTTGTCCGAAACGTCGAGGGTGAAAGAAACGTAGCTGAAGAATGCATTTTCGGGGGCAACCGGCACATAGTAGTAGTTACCATAGGCCCAGGACCAGGCTTCATCCACATCCCAATTGGAATCTGCAGGTCTGGTGGAGTAGTCTACGCCATCGTCTTTGGAAAAGAGCGTATCTGTAACAGCGAATGCGAATTCGACTGTGTTATTATCCGGATTGAGATCTATGGAGTCTGCACTAACGGTGTAGGTCCCGAAATAGGCGCCCATGGCAGTAGGGGTAAATCCAGCGCTTGCAAACGGTACATTTTCTGCGAGGGAGTCTGCTCCGATGGTACCGTAGTCCAGGTTTTCAGTATATACTGTATTACCGATTTCATCTTCAATTGTCACGTTAAGGTTGACATTGGTTTGATCCATGAACCCTGCGTTTTCTACATCGGCGAGGAAACCAAAGGATTCGACCATGTCCAATGGCCAGTAGAAGTTGGGTGCAACAGCCGCAAAGGTGCTGTTGACGCGCATGTCGTGGGCCGCTACATAGAAAATGGTCGGGTCGCTGTCGTACACAATTAAGTCGTCCAACAACCAGTAGTACTCATAATTGCCGGTCCATGACCATTGAAGGTAAACGGTAGATTCACCCGCAGCCACCGAGCTGATGTCGGTAAGGGCAATGCCAGGGTTGTTGGTCCAGCGGATGGAGCCAGGTTCATTCCCCCCGCTACCCGGAGCAATATCAAACATGTTGAAGGCAGTCCAGTTTACCCCATCCGTGCTGACGCGCAGCACTGCGTTATTGGTCGTGGTATATTCGTAAACGCCAATGAGATTTTCTGTTTTTACCCATACTTCTGTCAGTGCGGAACAATCGTAGGCGGCAGTAGTCACTTGAATAATATGGGGGCTGGCCAGTGCGCCAAGGTCATCAGAGTCGGCTACTAAGAACCCGTTATCTGCAGTGGTGGATGCGAAGTCTCCATGCTGATTCACATAAAGCCCCCAATTTACTACACAGCCGGCGCCAACGGCGTCGACCGGGTCGTCGCACCAAGTCCACAGACCACCGTTGCCGGATTCATCCATGGTGGTCCATCCGGCAGGAAGGCCCCCATTGGAAAAGTCTTCAGTATAGATTTCATTTTGTGCCTGGATGGTAAAATTTAGCCCAAGAAGTGCCAAAAAGACCATGCCGAAGCGAAGCGTAGATTTGATCATGATAAAAGTCATTTATGAATTAAAAAAAATCGTCCACTCCCCCCCACATGGGAGGAGTGGACGAAAGGTATTACGTGTGATTATTACTTCTGAACAACAAACAGTTCAGTTGTATAGCCAAAATCGGTATCAATGCGTACGAGGTAAGTGCCATTTGCCAAATTAGACGTGTTGAATGAGGTATTTACCACATTCGTATTTTGGAACGCTTGCATTCCGAGCGACCTGCCCGTCATATCGAGCAATTCGACGCGGATCTGAGAAGACGTCTCCTTTAACTTAACGTCAAACTGGACGAAATCGTTGGCTGGGTTTGGCGAAATATTCAATACTTCAGCAGCATTGAGCAATTCTTTGGTGTTGGAAGTCTCTACCACGCTGACGCGGATCACCGGTACAAAATCCGTACCGAATCCGAGTGAGGAGTAGGGCTCTTCGTCGAGGTTGCCGAGTACGCCCAGGAAGCTGCCGTAGCGGGGAGCGCCTCCCAACTGAGCGCGAAGGGACATGGCGCCAAAGTCAACGGCGCGGCTCATACCCATATCCACGGTCTTACCCGTGATATCCGTCTGAAATTCAACAGCTACGATGTACTCCGTGTCGTCCTCAAGCGGAACAGGGTCGCCGAGAAGGGTCGTAACGGGTATGGCAATGAGCTCATCATCGCTTGCCTCGTTGCCGGTGATGGTATAGATCATGGTCGCTACCGGATCGCGTTCGGCCGGGTCAGCCAATTCGTCGGCATTGTCATCGGTCCATTTGTAAATGCGGATCGTTACGTTTTCGTCTGCGAGGTCCGGGTTGTCGGTCACGTCGAGGGAGAAGAACACATGGCCAAAGAAGTAGTTGCCGGCAGTCGGTACGTAGTAGTAGTTGCCATAAGCCCAGGACCATGGTTCATCCACATCCCAGGATGCATTGGAAGGACGGGTGGTGAGGGTGACCCCGTTTTCCTTGGCAAACAAGGTGTCCGTTACCAAAAACTCGAAAGAAAGGGAGTTGTTATCCGGGTTAAAGTCGGCAGAGTCAGCACTGATAGAATAGGTGCCTGTATATACCCCGGTGGCATTAGGGGTAAATCCTGGGCCGGTAAAAGGCTCGTTTTCGACTGTGGAGTCTACGTCAACGGTGCCAAAGTCTAGATCTTCGGTGTACACCACGTTTGCACCCTCATCTTCCATAGTGATGTTGAGTACGACATTGGTTTGGGGTTGGCTACCCAGGTTCTGAATATCGGCCAGGAAGCTGAAAGTTTCGACCATATCCAGCGGCCAGAAAAGGTTGGGGGCCACAGCATACCAGTTGTCGTTCACGCGCATATCGTGGGCGGGACGTTCAACGATCTTGACATCGTCAATGCACCAATAGTAGAAGTCAGAGCTGAAGGTGAACCGGACCTTAACGGTCGCGGAACCTGCCACACCTGTCATTGGTAAAGTAATCACAGTGCTCGCATTGCCATATTGGTTAACCGCTTGGCCTGCACCTGCATCTGCCGGAGCCGACCAGGTAGTGCCGCCGTCCGTACTCCAGACAACCGATACGCGAAATCCGCCCGGAGCGCCTGAAGAAACGTTGAGGAAACGCAGGTTTTGGTTGAACTCCAACTGAACCGGCAATGTAGCTCCCGACAGGTCGATGTTTGGAGAAGTCAGGTTGCAAATGTACTGCACATAAGGCGGGCCCGAAGGCGGGTAGTTGGTGGGGTCACCCTGAGTGGTGTTAAAGTCTGCGTTAAAAACCATACTCCCATTAGCCGCCGTTTCGGAGTTGATGGTAGAATCCTGCATGGTGTTGAAGAAAGCGCCGGTTCCAACATTGCCGTCAGCGCTCCAATTCCAGTTGTTGTCAGCCCAGTCCCAGAAAGAAGAGTCCAGGGGTGTAACGGGTTCGGAAACCCAGCCGTTGGCACTTGCGTCAAATTCCTCCCAGAATAATACGGTTTGGCCGGTGAGATTGCCGGACAACACGAAGAGGAGCGCAAGTGCAAAAATTGCATAGAGATTCTTCATAGAATTAAGTGGTTTAATGATCAAAATTTGGGTAAATCTAGTGAAAAAATGATGTAAATTTTATTGGAAACAAGCCAAAGTCGCGGCCGTTACAATTCTTTATATTTAACGTTTGCACATGCAACTTTTTGAACAAGAAAGCCTCTCAGTGCCCATTTCGAACGGCCTCATATTCTTCCGTCAGCTCTGTTCTGTCTACCGGCACCACGCCCACTTTTTCACAAACCTGTCCACCGGCAAGGTTGGCCAAATTCGCTATGGCGTCCAGGTCTAATCCTGCCGCCATACCCAGCGCCGCCACACTGATCACGGTGTCACCCGCGCCACATACATCGGCCACACTGCGCGGGCGTGTGCCTACCAATTGGTGTATTCCGTTTTGTTCTATGTATAAACCTTTGTCAGATAATGTAATAAGAGTGGTGTCGTGCTGTAACTGCGCGTGGATGTAGTTGCTGGCATCCTGCAGCGATAGAAGGTTGGGCTCGATGGGGAACGGAACGCTGTCGCGTACTTCTTTGAGGTTGGGTTTGAAGAGGGTTACGCCCCGGTATGCCCAGAAATTCTTCCGCTTGGGATCTACAGCCGTGGGAATGTGCCGCTGCCGTGCTTCCAGCAGGACCTCATTGATCACGGTTTCGGTCAATACACCTTTGTTATAATCTTGAAAAACGATCAAATCGACTTTTTGCTGCCTGAGCAGGCCCCGAATTTTTTCGAGAAACAGCGCGCTTTCCCGGTCCGACAGGTCCAGCACACTCTCCCGGTCGATGCGCACCAGATGCTGGTGCTGCGCCATGATCCGGGTCTTCACGGTGGTAGGTCGTTCGGTGGAAGTAAGCAGCCCGTCGATAGGCAATTGAAAAGAGGGGAGGAGTTGCATCAGTTGCCGGCCATCGGCGTCATCGCCGATCAGGGAACAAAGAATAGGACGGGCGCCCAGTCCGATCATATTGAGCGCGACATTTCCCGCGCCTCCCAGGCGGTTTTCTTCCTGCTGAAAATGCACCACCGGCACCGGTGCTTCCGGAGAAATACGGTCAACCCGTCCGGTAATATACCGGTCGACCATTAAATCGCCTACAACCAACACTTGCAGATGGCTGAAGCGCTCCATTATTTCATGACCAGGAAGCATAGCACACAAATTTAGCAGAATTATGGAATCTTCAACCTGTCTGCCAAAAATTGTACGATCTGCCGGGTAGCGCCCTGGTGCTCATTTAATAGATCAAGGCCCTTTTTGGAGGCTTCTTTCCGGTTTTCCGTGTGGGAAAGAAAGACCATCCGGGACTGAAATGCACCTTCATTGGTTACACTCCATGCGGCGCCGGCCTCCTGAAGCAGGTAGGCCTCCCGGAATTTTTGGTGGGCCGGGCCAAACAATACCGGTAGCCCGTGGGCCATTGGCTCCAGGATGTTGTGGATGCCTTTGCCAAATCCACCACCCACGTAAGCAACCTCTCCATACCGGTATGCTGAAGCCAACATGCCAATGGTGTCCAGGATTAGTATCCGGTAGTCTTCTATTTTTTTTTCTCCCACCTGTGTATAGCGAAGTGCAGGTTGAGGAAGCCTTTTCTCCAACGCCAGTATGGCGGCTTCCTCAATCTCATGGGGTGCAATAATACATTTCCAACTTTGAGACGACGGATGTGCCAACCAACTGGATAGGAGTTGCTCGTCGGGAGGCCAGGCACTGCCGGCGACGAGCACTTTCGAACCCCTACAAAAGGCTTCCAAAATGGGCCAGGCCTTGTCTTCCTGCACAAGGGAAAGCACCCGGTCAATCCGCGTATCTCCAGCCACTATGGCATTTTTTACACCTATCGATCCCAATAATTGCCGGGAGCGTTCATCTTGCACAAACAGCCCAACGGGCGCCTGCAACATTTTTCGGAACAGTCCTCCCCAAGGCTTGAAGAATACCTGCCCAGGCCTGAAAATGGCCGAGATCAGCAGGGTAGGGATGCGACGGCGTTGCAGTTCCCGCCAGAAATAGTACCAGAATTCGTATTTAACAAATACCACCACATCCGGCCGCAATAGATCCAGGAAATCGCGAGCGTTGGACGGGCTGTCCAACGGCAGGTAAAAAACACCTTTCACCAGGGGGTAGTTCTTGCGCATTTCGTAGCCCGAGGGGGAGAAGAACGTCAGCACTAACTGCACATCAGGCAAGGTGCGGTGTATCTCCTCCAACACCGGCCGGCCTTGTTCAAACTCGCCGAGGGAAGCGCAATGCATCCAACCAATGCGGCCCTCCGGCCGGGCCCAGTTCCGAAGGGTCTGCCGCCATTGCTTTCGGCCTTCCACCCAGGCCCGTGCCTTGGGATGAAAACCAGCCCCCAGGCGGATGATCCAGCCGTAGAGGAGGAGGGTGAGGCGGTAGAGGGGGAGCATAGTTTAGGTATAGACAGAAAATAAACAGGCGAAGCCGATAAACTTAATAAACCCTATAAACCAATTAGTAATATATCGTATCCCCTCCCTCTCCCAAATAAAACGGCAGCACCCAACCGGCACGGATACCGTAGAGGAGATCGAGGCGGGAACCTTCTTCGCGCATCAGTTCGTCTGTATTCCAATCGCGGCGGCTTTCGGTGAATCCTTGCATAAATTCCAGTCCGACGAAGAAATTGATGCGCCGGTGGGTGCTGAAATGCTGGTAGCCAACGAATTCCTTTAATGCCAGCCCGTTGGTGAGCCGGTCGTATCCCTTCAGGTATTCGCCCCGCAGCGCAGGCACGCTGATCGTTGGATCGTTCTGTATCCGGATCTTGTGCTGGAGTATGCCGGCGCCAATGCTGAGCCGGAGGCCGGAACGCGGGTTGCCGGCCAGGAGGGGGATCAGCTTGCCCATGGAGGCGCCCATCCATAAACCCCGCTCGCGAAGCAATACATCTGCCGGGCCGCCATCATTGCCGATAATATAGCCCTCCGGACTGCGCAGCGGAGCCAGTACATCGGGTTTGACCTTGTTGCCGAAGAGAAACTGTCCTTCCAGTTCAATCATCCAGTTGGAAGGGAGAAATAGCTGCAACCCGGTACCTATACTAAAATTGGCGCCGAAGCGCTCCTGTAGGTCACCCCCTGGAATCTGGAAGCCATACGACAACTGATAGCCCAGGATAGTGCCCTCATTGGAGGTGTATACAGGTTTTTGGGCAACTAAGGCCGCTGGGATCGAAGCCAGCAAAAACAGGAACAGGTAAAGAGGCTGTCTTTTTCGCGACATGCTGAAATATTTGTTACTATAAACGGCGAAAGATAGCCCCCTGCTGCCATAATGCCAATTAACCTTCCCTATATTTGCAGCCTCACGTAAACAATAGCTATGATTCCCCAACCACCAACTGAGCAGATCGCCATGGTCGACCTGCAAACACAATACCAAAAGATCAAGACCGAACTCGATCGGGCCATGCAAGCGGTCATTGACTCTACCCAATTTATTAACGGGCGCCCGGTGAGCCAGTTTGCCCGCAATCTGGAAAAATACCTGGGGGTGAGCCATGTGATCCCCTGTGCCAATGGCACCGATGCCCTTCAGATCGCGCTGATGGCGCTGGGACTTCAGCCCGGAGATGAGGTGATAACCACTCCGTTTACGTTTGTAGCTACGGCGGAAGTAATCGCCCTGCTGGGGCTCGTGCCGGTATTTGTCGATGTGCATCCGGATACGTTCAACATCGATGAAACCAAGGTAGAAGCAGCCATTACCCCTAAAACGCGTTGCATCATTCCCGTACATCTTTTCGGGCAGGGCGCCAATATGGAAGCCCTGATGGATATCGCCGGACGTCATGAGCTTTTTGTCGTAGAAGATAATGCGCAAGCTATCGGCGCCGATTTTCATTTCTCGGATGGCCGCACGCAAAAGCTGGGAGGGATCGGCCATATTGGTTGCACGTCCTTCTTTCCGTCCAAAAATCTGGGCGCCTACGGCGATGGAGGGGCACTTTTTACCAACGACCCGGTACTTGCCGACAAGATCACGATGATCGTCAACCACGGGATGAAAGAACGGTATTACCACGATGAGATAGGCGTAAATTCGCGCCTGGACACGCTTCAGGCAGTCGTGTTGGATATCAAGCTCCCGCACCTCGATGGATACAATGCCGCACGCCAGGCTGCGGCGGCATATTACGACAAGGGTTTTTCAGGGAATAGCCAGCTGGCTATACCCGTAAGGGCGCCATTTTCTACCCATGTATTCCATCAGTACACCCTGCTCATTGACGAGGGGCGCGACCAGGTGAAAGCGCATTTGCAGGATGCGGGAATTCCCACTGGAGTATACTATCCCGTGCCGCTCCATATCCAGAAAGCATACCGGGGCTATGGCTACCGGGAAGGTGATTTTCCGGTGTCGGAAATGCTGGCCCAAAAGGTGCTCTCCCTGCCCATGCATTCCGAGATGGAACCGGAGATCCAGGATTATATTATTCAACAATTGCATAAAGCACTTTCCTTGTGAAAAGAGTATTAATTACCGGTGCAGCCGGCTTCCTTGGGTCCCATTTGTGCGACCGCTTTATCCGTGAAGGGTATCATGTGATCGGCATGGACAACTTGCTGACCGGAAATCTGGACAACATTGCCCATCTTTTTCCGCTCAAGGAATTTGAGTATTACCACCACGATATCACCAAGTTTGTGCATGTGCCCGGTGAACTGCACTACATTCTGCACTTCGCGTCCCCTGCCAGTCCGATCGATTATTTGAAAATGCCGATCCAAACGCTAAAAGTGGGCGCCCTGGGTACCCACAACTGCCTGGGGCTTGCCAAAGCCAAAGGCGCACGCATGCTGGTAGCCTCTACTTCGGAGGTATATGGCGACCCCCTCATTCATCCGCAGACGGAGGAGTATTGGGGGAACGTCAATCCGGTAGGACCTCGTGGTGTATATGATGAGGCCAAGCGATTTTTGGAGGCTATTACGATGGCCTACCACAACTTTCACCAGGTAGAAACCCGTATTGTCCGGATTTTTAACACCTACGGTCCACGTATGCGGGTGGAAGATGGACGTGCGCTACCGGCATTCTTCTCCCAGGCCATTCGGGGGGAAGGGCTTACCGTATTCGGCGATGGTTCTCAAACACGCTCCTTTTGCTACGTGGATGACCTCGTAGAAGGCATTTATCGCCTTTTGCTCAGCGATTACGCCTATCCGGTCAACATCGGCAACCCTACGGAGATCACTATCCTGGATTTTGCCAAAGAGATCCTCAAACTGGTCAATAATCCCCAGGCCAGGATCGTTTATAAATCATTGCCAGAAGATGACCCCAAAGTGCGGCAGCCGGATATCACAAAAGCCAGGGAGATCCTGGGCTGGGAGCCGAAAGTAGGGCGAGAGGAAGGGTTGAAAGCCACCTACGAATATTTCAAAGGAGTCGTAACCCCGTAAGACGCCACACATGGCGTCTCTTAAACATCTACCTATGACAACCACGATCACCATCCTAATCACCGGCGGCGCCGGCTTCATCGGCTCCCACGTAGTGCGACACTTCGTGAATGCCTATCCGCAGTATAAGATCGTCAACCTGGATCTGCTGACCTATGCGGGCAATCTGGAGAACCTGAAAGACGTGGAAGGGGCGCCCAATTATACGTTCGTAAAAGGGGATATCTCGGATGTGGCGTTTTTGGATACACTGTTTGAAACACATCAGTTCGATGCGGTGATCCACCTGGCGGCGGAGTCGCATGTCGACCGGTCAATCACCGATCCGATGGCGTTTATACGGACCAACATTATCGGGACGGTGGAATTGTTAAATGCAGCTCGCCGGAGTTGGACGGATTTTGAAGGAAAGCGGTTTTACCACGTGTCGACCGATGAAGTGTACGGCAGTTTGGGGGAGACCGGTTATTTCACCGAGGAGACATCTTACGATCCCCGTTCACCGTATTCGGCGTCCAAGGCCAGTTCTGACTTTTTAGTGCGGGCCTACTGGCACACCTATGGGATGCCGGTGGTGTTGTCCAATTGTTCCAACAACTACGGGCCTTATCAATTTCCGGAAAAGCTGATCCCGCTGATCATCAATAATATTCAGCACGACAAGCCACTGCCCATTTACGGCGATGGAAAATACACCCGCGACTGGTTGTGGGTGCTCGATCATGTGGGCGCGATCGACGTGATCTTTCACAAAGGCAAATTGGGCGAAACCTACAACATCGGCGGCAACAACGAGTGGAAGAACATCGACCTCGTGCACCTGCTGTGCGATGCAGTCGATGCCCGGATGGGGCGCCCCACAGGTACGGCCCGCCAATTGATCACCTTCGTCAAGGACCGTCCCGGCCACGACCGGCGCTATGCCATCGATTCCGGGAAATTACAACGAGAGTTGGGATGGGAGCCCTCTATGGGCATGGAAGAAGGCCTGCGCCGCACCGTCGATTGGTATTTTGACCACGCCGACTGGTTGGCGCATGTGACTTCCGGGGCGTATCAGGGGTATTATGAGCATCAATATAAAGGGTAAGCATGGGTCATGCGAATCTTGTAGGGGGGGCAGGAAAAAAGTTCCTGTCTGGATGGTTGCACGCGCTGTCCCCCGCTGGCGGGGGTAGGGGGTGGACATACTCCATGCAATACATTGATCTCCTTACCTTTAGGGGCTTAAAATGTTGTTATTCCACCCCCAACCCCCGCCAGCGGGGGACAAATGCGTACCAAAGCAAAAAAAGAAGCTGTTTTTCAGGACGTTTTTAACTTCTCTAATAGAAGAAACCAGGATAACTCCTGCTTACTTAATCATCGCTGCTACCCCCGGCAACTCTTTCCCTTCCAGCAATTCCAGCATCGCGCCGCCGCCGGTGGAGACGAAGCTGATCTGATCTTGTAGATGGAGCAGGTTGATGGCAGCTACGGAGTCGCCACCGCCTACGAGGGAGAAAGCGCCGTTTTGGGTGGCCTTGGCCACGGCTTCCGCGATCGTTTTGGTACCTGTGGCGTAGTTGGGCATTTCGAATACGCCCATGGGACCGTTCCACAGGATAGTCTTGGAGGCAAGAATCGCTTCGGTGAACGCCTTGCAGGCTTTGGGGCCGATATCGAGGCCCATCCAGCCGTCGGGTACGGCATTGCTGTCGGCTGTTTTGTGGTTGGCCTCGTTGGAGAACTGATCTGCGATAATAGAGTCTTCCGGCAGGAGGAACTTAACGCCCCGGTCGGCAGCTTTCTTTATCAGTTCGGCCGCCAGTTCGAGGCGATCATCTTCTACCAGGGAATTTCCGATGGTGCCGCCCTGGGCTTTCATAAACGTATAAGCCATACCACCGCCCACGATGATGGTGTCGGCGAGGTTGAGCAGGCGTTCGAGCAGGAGGATCTTGTCGGAGACCTTGGCGCCGCCGATAATGGCGGTGAGCGGGCGGTCGGGGTGTTCGAGAATGCGTTTCCCACTTTTCACCTCTTCCTCCATCAGGTACCCAAAAGATTTGGCATCGGGCCCGAAGAATTTGGCTACGGTGGTGGTAGACGCATGGGCCCGGTGGGCTGCACCGAATGCGTCGTTCACATAAAGGTCGGCCAGGGCTGCCCATTCTTTGGCGAGCTCTTCACTTCCTTTTTTCTCGCCGGGGAGAAAGCGCGTATTTTCCATGAGCAGCACTTCCCCGGGGAGAAGGGCTGCGGCCATTTTAGCCGGTTTCTCGCCGGTTAGTTCATCGCAAAATTGAACCGGTCGGCCGAGCACCTTGGACAGGTGGTCAACGAGGTGGCGCATCGTAAAGCGGGCCACATCGATCGAGCCGTCTTCCTTGCGCTTTTCATCGGGGCGCCCGAAGTGGGAGAGGAGAATGAGGGCGCCTCCCTGCTCGAGGATATGGTTCAATGTGGGGAGCGCTGCCTGGATCCGGGTATCGTCGGTAATGTGGTATTGCTTATCGACGGGTACGTTGAAATCAACGCGTACCAGGACTTTCTTGAATTGGAAAGAAAGATTTTTCATAAGGCGGGTGATATATGAAGGGGTGCAGCTCGGGAACGAGCTGCACCCCAATAATACTTATGCCATAAGTTTCACAGCCAGGTCGGCGAGACGAGCGCTGTAGCCGGCTTCGTTGTCGTACCAGCCCACGATCTTCACCGTATTGCCGATGACCATCGTCAGGTCGCTGTCGAAGATGCAGGAATGCTTGTTGCCGATGATGTCAGCAGACACGATCGGATCTTCGTTGTATTCGAGGATACCGGCCAGTGGGCCTCTAGCTGCTTTCTTGAATGCTTCCTTGATCTCCTCTACCGTGCAGGCCTTGCGCACGATGGCAGTCAGGTCGGTCACAGAACCATCGGGCACCGGTACGCGCATGGCGTTTCCATTGAGTTTGCCTTTGAGGTGGGGGAGTACCAGCCCTACGGCTTTGGCGGCGCCGGTGGAAGTTGGAACGATGGAAACCGCTGCGGAACGGGCACGGCGAAGATCACTGTGCGGCGCGTCCTGGAGATTCTGATCGGCCGTATAGGCGTGGATCGTGGTCATAAAACCGCTTTCGAAGCCGAAGTTATCATCGAGTACCTTCACCATCGGGGCCAGGCAGTTGGTCGTGCAGGAAGCGTTGGAGTAGATATTTGCATCAACATGGATCTTATCCTCATTGACACCCAATACGATGGTAGGGATATCGCCTTTTGCAGGAGCGGAAATGATGACTTTCTTCGCGCCGGCTTGCAGGTGCCAACCGGCCTTTTCGGGATCGGTAAAGCGGCCTGTGCACTCGAGTACGAGGTCGACATTCAGTTCTTTCCAGGGCAATTTGGTGGGATCCTTTTCTGCAAGGGCATGGATGGCCTTGCCGTTTACGTGGATATGCGTATCGTCGGCGCTGACAGATCCGTTGAATTTTCCGTGAACGGAATCGTACTTCAACAGGTGAGCCAGGGTCGGATTGTCGGTAAGATCGTTGATAGCGACTACTTCAACGTCCTTCATGTTCATCAGGTTGCGGAAGGTCAGGCGGCCAATGCGTCCGAAGCCATTAATTGCTACTCTCTTTGCCATAATAACAGTATGATTTGGTGAGAAATTTTCTTGGTGTAAATATAACAATAAGGAAGTGAATTTCCCAATTCGGGTGCAAATTTACGAAATTCCTGAATGGCATTCCCGGATAAGTGCGGAAGAGAGGTTTTTGATACATTTTTTCAAAAAAATTTGCAATTCTATAAAAAGCGCATAAATTTGCATCGCTTTAGAGGGAACCTAAGGGTTCTACGGCTTGTTTAAAGCGAACAAGTATAAGACGGTCCGTTCGTCTAGGGGTTAGGATGCCACTCTTTCACAGTGGAGACACGGGTTCAATTCCCGTACGGACTACAAAAAGTTAAATGTTAAAGCCCTGCAAGTTGATAGCTTGCAGGGCTTTTTCTTTTGTGGGGACAAACCGGGGCCTGCCTAACTTCGCCAGGTCGCTACCCACAAGGTCAACAAACAGGTATTGAAGTGGTTGGCCCTTTGAGCGGGGGCTAGGAAATAATCAAAATAACATCCCTCCCTGACCCGTGCGTAATGGGAGGCGAAGCTGTTGCCGGATCAAAAGACTCTGCCACTGTAAATAATACGGTGCCCGGCGAAGCACTTGTTACATCCTGTATCTCTAGCCTTGCAGTATATTTTTCAGTTACCGATATCGGGAAGGTAATGATAGTGGTATCAGGATCGGGACTACCGTCCGCCGTTATGATGTTTGTTGCAGAGGCAATCTTCAAAGGATACTCGCGGATCACGAACGGGCCTGCATCTAAAGGACCTTCTTCTGTTTGTACCTCAATGATCATCTTCACCAGCAGGTGTATGTTGTTTCCCGCAGTGATGGCTGTGCGGATAGATGCATCTGCCGCCGCTGAAAAATTGAAACCGATATTGGCTGTAGCTGCTGGAACTGTTTTCCCAATGCCACCAATGCCTGCTAAAAATGCCAGTCGCGTAGGACTGTTGCTTCTTCCATCCGGGTCAAGCGCATTGCAGGTTAAAAATGTAAAAGAAGGATCAGTGAAATTGAGCGTAGCTACAATATCTACCAGCGAGTCGAAAGCAGATTCCCCAACTCTTAATTTATACAAAGGATCAAGGAACTTTGTATGCAATGGTTGTGGATGCAGACGGAAGCTGTACGACTCCTGCTGCTGCTCAATTGCCTTGAATAAACGGAATGTTGCATAAGGGTCCTGCAATAAAGCGCTGTATGCCTCCGGCAATCCCAATAGCTGCCGGCAAATTTCTATGCGATGGTTGCGGACAAGGGTCGTTCCCCCTTTGTACAGGCTATTGCCTACAATTGCCGCATTTATTTCTCCGTCAAAGGTGAGGCTGCGGCTGCCGATATTAGCAGAGCCTATCGACATCCAAACATCGTCCACAATGCTGTGCTTTGCGTGCACGTACACTGGATTGCCTTCCACGTTCACTGGCGTCATGATCGCTACTTTGTTCCTGACCTTTGGATCTCCTGTGGCGGGCGGAACTATCTTTCCGCAACGCGATCCTGTTTCGTCAATAGGAGCTACTTCCGCGCCGTAGTACAAAGTATCTATCGCCAGCTTGCGCAGTTGGAACAGGTTGGGATCAATGTAAGTGGATTCCTCCAGCTTTATAGGCAGAACAAGTATCAGGAACTCAGGGCCATCGCTTGCTGCAAGGCGCTGGTGCAACAGCAAGGCCATTTCCTGGCTGAAAAAATATTGTTCATTGATGATGATGAATTTCCTTGCCAGGTTGTAGGCTTTTGTGTAAGAAACCAGCGAACCAAGCTCGCCTTCCAGGTCAGGTATCTCTATTTCCGCAACTGCACTTACACCTGGCAGTGATAAGCATGAACGTGGCGGAATGGTGCGGTTGATCTGCACAAAAAAGCATTCGATTCATGCGGCAACGGAATTTTTATGTCGGCAGGATGCGGCATGTCAAAATCTTCTTCCAGATCGTCCCCAGTTCCGGTGAGACATCCACTGTGCGGAATTGTTCAAACCCCGATCCCAGGAAAACAGCGTTGGCCTTCCATCGGTGTGCAAAATTGCGCAGCACATCAAATCCTGCTTCGCCTTCTATCTTCACATGCACATCGTACCACATGCCGGCTTGCCTGTCAGGATCATGCTCAAAATGCAGTTGCGTATCCCATCTTCCCATTGCAAGGTCCATTCCACCGAGGTAACTGATCAGCAGGTCAAGCTTATCCGGCCCCACAATCGTATCGTCAGGATCTTTCTGAATGATGACAGATGATTTCTGGTGCCATGATCCAAAGTCACGGGTAGATCGGTCGCGCAATGCAAAGCCATGCTTTCCGCCGATAGGCTTGTTGATTATGTTTGAAATAGATTCGTTGTTGGATAGCCCGCGAGACAAATTCTCACCCGGGCTGAAGGCGGCAAGGTATTGTTCCCAATACAGTGCG
>JADJTT010000010.1 GCA_016711045.1 Saprospirales bacterium | reverse complement strand
GGAATATCAATGGTAGCGACGACGCCCCGTTCCGACGGGTATCCAGCGAGAAAGTGCCGCCGAGTGAATTTCACCCGCGTTCGGACATTTCAGCGCCGATCCCCTCTGAATGGCTTCTTTCATAGCTTCCCGGTCAAAGCCGATCCCATCGTCTTCCTCCACCACGGCCACTGCCGGGGTGCTGGATGAGCTGAAGGTTGATGGTTTGTGCTTTCAGCGTATTTCAAGGCGTTATTCAGCAGCTCTTCTGCGTATGTGTACAGGTCAGTTCGCGGTTTTGATCCAGGCGTTTGCTCAACCTTCGCCGAGCAGGTTAGCGGACGTGCACCTGCCCACTTTCTGTCGGCCATCCGGCAGAGCGTTTCGATAAGCAGATACCGTTCGAAATCGAGTAAAGATCCGCTGGGCATCAGGGTGTGGGGGCGTTATGGATCTCCTGGGCAATGTGGTGTGTAGCAGTTCTGTGACGTTTTCCACGCTCTTTCTAGTTTTAATCTCCGGCTGGAATCCGGTTATGGACATTCGATGTTCAGCCGGAGCGTGAGAGCGGGGACCGATCCCGTCGTGTATATCTTTGGCTGCCAGCCGTCTGCGGGCCTCGATTCCTGGCCTTCCAGCATGGCATTCAGCGCGGCGGCTTACCCTTTTCTGAGTGAGCGCTATTAGGTCATTGGTAGTGAGCAGCATCCTGCCCGCCATCGGGCGTCCCCGGGGGTTGAAAAAATCCTTCTGCAGCGGAAGTTCCGTCAGGTCAAAGAAATGATCCTTTCCGGTATAACCTCTTCAGATGCACCTGAAGCGGGGCACGTGCCATTTGACCAGGGGTTATTTCGCAGGACCTCTTATGGGGCTCCAACCCCATAATGCTAACAAGGGCCTGATCATTGCATAATCCCACCAATTCTTTTCATCCAGTGGTAACATGCCGAAGGAGAACTGTGCAGGATCAACTCCAGCCATTCAGCCTGATCCGTATGTATTGCCGTTTTTGTGAAGCTTTACCAACCGTGTTGAATTTTTCTTCGCGTTTTTTATAGACACAGTTTGGAATTTTAATACATGGTTCATTACGTAACGCCATCCGATCATTTTGCGTTTAAAACGAGGTTTTTGCGGGTTATTAGGTTTATGCGGAAGTGGTTTTTCTACCTGATTTTCAAACAGAACGATTCCTTTCTATATCATCCTTCCTTTTGCTTTTTTACTTTATTCGTTGCCTCAGCAAGCCTACTTCCAACCCACCCAGCCGGATCCAGGTATGCTGCTCTTGGAGAGGAATAAGCAACAGGCCAGGGGTAGCACGGTCCAGCCCATGATGTGGCAGGGCGACCCATTGATCACGCTTCATGCAGGAATATGATTCCGGCAACAGGAGCACACGGCATTACCCTGAAAATAGCCGGGGGCAGGGCAATATTATCGTGCAGCAGGTGATGGCAGAGTTGCAGGCCGAAAGAGACCAGCGAATTAGACCTGTTGTGACTAACGTAAAAATTTTCTACCAGTTGCGGCAGAGAATGATTTATTTAGGCGGTCTGTGGACAGAGCGCTGCCCAACGGACAGCAAGCATCGATTGGAAAACCTTCTTTCATCGCCGTAGATTTTCAGCAACCCGGAGCGTATGAGTGCCCATGGGGCAATGTGCAGTTGGCCCCTTTACATTTACAACAGCGCCGGGAAGTGCTGGACCCTCCCCGCGACTACCGGAGGCATTGGCTGCGTTTTGTCAGGGCCCATCCGGGCAGTTTTACCTTGGGATGTACATTTCACGGGTTAACGTTTTGAAGTCGTCAAGATCGATATAGCCGGGGAGATGGACGCGCGGATAAGTTGCCGATTTGAGGCGAAATACCAGCGGTGGCAGTGCACACCAGCTTATATTCGCGAAATTCGCCCCGGTTGTGGAAGGAGGGCAAGATCCTTCCAGAGGCGCAGTGGCGCCTATGCACTTCACCAGCCGAACGGGAAACGTGGTTTAACGCGATCAACAACGACAGTGAGGTGGACAATAAAGTACGGCAGCTGATATTTCCGGAGACTACCAGCGCGTATGTGTGGGATGGGGGCACGATCCAAAAACAGCTATTACCTGGGCATTCCGCGCATATCGGGCCAACGAGTCAGGGGCGATGGTCGTAGCTAATTTCGCGATCTCGCCCGAGGCCCAATACCGAAACAGGATCCGGTGGTTTGGGAGACGGCACGGTGCTGGACAAGGGCGGTTGCTGGAAGAATGGCAGCTGCGGTTTCGCGAATTGCCGCCGCGGGTAGCACCACCGCGGGAGGAGATGCAACTGTAACGCATTACCGGAATTAGCGCGAGTATATGATCTGCCTGGCCGAAGATTTTCGGAAAAGATGTTGAAGATAATCCATAAAAACCTTCTACGTCTGCTATCCTGGGCCGTATTTCTGGTCCTGCTGCCCCGCCGCTCCTTGCCGGCCGGGGGTAAGGGGAGCGTATAGCCTGGGCATGACCGGGTTGCTCCATAAAGGGGTCACGTTGGCACACTGGCAAGCCGTGTGGAGCGATGCGGCTTCTGGAAGTCAATGGGTTTAGTGTATACGTGGCGTTGACGGCCATTTCGCTGGCGACCTTTTTTTCGCGCTGCTGAGTGTGGTGGCCTGGCAGCGCGATTTCCGGCGCGGCTGGCTGTCGTACGTCGTTCACCGCCGCTGACTGTTCCGGCTATGGTGGTGGGCTTTCTTACCTTTAATTTGCTCTCGAAGGGCGCGGGGTTGTCGCGGGTCAGCTACCGGTTGGGGCTCACTGATAGCCTTGTTGCGTTTCCGGATTGGGTGAACGATCCTTTCGGCATCGGCATCATCGTGGCCCATACGTGGATGGCTGTACCGTTTTTCATGTTGTTGTTTTACAACTTATTCCAATCGGAAGGGCTCTGTCTCCTGGGGCAGGTAGCCCGGTCATGGGGTGCGGGTAGCGGGCAGTGGTGCGGAAGGTATTCGTGCCCGTGTTGTTGGTGCAAGGCTTCCCCATCCTGTTTTTGTATGGACTATTCGTGATGGGATCTTGATGAGATTCCGCTGTTGTTGGGTACGCAATCGCCCCAAATGATCAGTGTTGGCGATACGGAAATTGCAGCGGTTCAATTTGATGGATGTTCCGCAGGCGTATGCGGTCAGTGTATTTTTGTGGTGTTGGTGGTGGGGGTATTAGTATTGGTGTCGGGGTAGAGGAAAAGATGGCGTCTTAAACCAAAAGACAGTATGTCTTAAATTCTCAAAGATGGCGTCTCTTCAAGACAAAGGAAAAGATATGGCTCTAAAGATGCAGTCTCTCAAGAGAAAAAGATGGCGTCTTAAATTCTCAAAGATGGCGTCTCTTCAATACAAGGCGATGAGAAGACGAATTTTACAAGGAATATGGGGCTGATCTGGGTATTGCCCTTTCTGTTGCTGCTGGTGCTTTCGGTTGGTCGGCAATGGCCTTTCCTGCGTTGTTGCCGCGGCAATGGAGTCTGGCTTATTGGGCAGACGTGTTTGCCCGGGTGGCAACCCGAATGAAAGCCTGCTTTTTCGCTTGTATTGTCATTGAGCATTGCCGCGATTGCTACCGGACTGGGGTATGTGACAAGCCGGCAGATCGCCTACCATCCAAAAAAAGAACGGTGGTTGTTGCTGGCCTATTTTCCTTATGCCATGGCGCCGGTGATTTTGGCAGCCTGTCTGCAGCACTATTTTCTGGTGCTGGGTTGGTCGGGGAAATGGAGTGGGGGTGTGGTTGGCCCAGTTGTGCATTACTTACCCTTTTGCGGTGATCTTTTTCTCCGGTTTTGGAATCAGCGCACGCAGTCGATGGAGCATCTGGTCACTACGCTTGGGGGTACGTATTGGCAGGCATTTCGGAAAGTGTTGCTGCCCATGTCGAGGAGCGCGTTGTTGGTCTGTTTTTTCAAACCTTTCTGATCTCCCTGGTTTGAATACGGGCTGACTTCGCTGATAGGGGTTGAAGGTTCAGACCTGCCCCGTGAAAGTATTTCAATACGCAGGAAGCGAATATTTTTCTGGGCGGCCGGCGGTGCCCGTTATTTTTACCGCCTTTGATCTTATGGTGGATGAATAAACGGTGGTTGTTTCGCCAGGCAGGAGTAAAAATTTAACTAAGTTACAGCAGGTTTTATGCCTTATGTTTTTACAAATTCGAAATATAACAAAATCCTTTTGGGACAGAGCAGGTGGTTCAGGACCTGTCGCTGGACCTGAAGCCCGGCGAATGCAGCATTCTGGGGCGGTCGGGCAGTGGGAAGACGACCTTGCTCAAGATCATCGCCGGGCTGGAGGGGGCGGATAGGGTTGGTGTGGCTGGACAGCCAGCCGTTGATCCCGTGCCTGCCCATGCGCGGAACGTGGTGTACCTCTACCAGGAGGCCTTGCTGTTCCTCATTTGAATGTATCGGAAAACGTGGCTTTTGGGCTGAGGCTCCGCCGGAAGCGGGCGGCAGGTGGAGAAGAAAGTGGGGCAAATGCTGGAGGAATTGGAATTGACGGCCCATGCACGCAAGAGGCCCGATCAGTTATCTGGCGGCCAGCGGCAGCGGGTGGCCTTTGGTCGAGCTCCGATCGTGCAGCCCCGGCTGCTCCTGCTGGATGAGCCCTTTGGTGCACCCGATACGGAGACGCGGCAGACCATGCAATCCCTGTTGAAACGCATCTGCGGGGAGCACGATTACCGCCCTTTTGTCACGCACGATCTGGAAAGAGGCCATCCGGATGGGCGATGTATTTGGATGGATGCAAGGCGGCAGGCTGAAAACTTATCCCGGCTGACGGTTTTTTGAATGATAGCGAAACCGGCATTCAGGACGAAATTGCCTTTGGAAATCACTATACGACGATCATGAAAAAGGACTTTAACCACTGTGAATCGGTATACTGGGTATTCACCCAACTTTGCAACGACGAATGCGCCCATTGCTACAATCTCTCCGGGCCAGGTGGCGCGCGCATCAGTGCGGAGGAGTGTATGCAGATTATCGATAATTTACCCGGAACGGATGGACTGGCTGATCCTTTCCGGCGGCGAGCCCTTGGCGGAGAAGAAATTGCTTTATGCCATCCTCGACCGGGTGCAGGAACGATATGGAAGAACTACCCAGGTCATGTTGCAAACAAACGGCGACCCGCTGACGGGAGCCATTTTAGATAAGCTGATCGCGAAAGGCGTGACTCGCTTTGATATTGCCAGCATTGACCGCTACCACAAACATGCCGGCGCCCGGCTGGAGAAATTGGCGGCACTTTTCGACTCCCGGGCGTGAATGGGGACGACAAAGATCCGCTGGTCGATAAAGAAACCTACCTGCATAAGAGCCACCTGAGTTGGGGTTATTGGGGCGCTACGGAAGATATGTGTTGGGGGCAACTGGCGCGTGGCCGGGCCCTGGAAAAAGCAAATTGGAAGCGCGATCCGGAGCACAATTTCTGCACCATCCTCTCCGGCGCCCGCAACTTTTAGGGGGTACGAGGACATCCCGCAGAAATCAGCATTCAATTGTGGCAGATCAACCCTTGCTGCCCGGGCACCAAGTATCCGATAGGCGACGCCCGGAAAGAGAAAGTGGCAGAGGTGCTGGCACGGGTGTCGAAGATGGAAGTTTTTCAGCGATTAAACGAGGGCGATCCCTGGCGTATGGGCGAGTCATTGGGCGTGACGGAGGAAGCGGCGCGGGCGCGTACCCGGGAATTGGAAAATGTGTGTTTGTATTGCGATGCTTTTTTAGGAGCATTTGCAGGGGTTTAATTCGGGGACGTTTAGGGAGTTGCCGGTTGTTTCTTGAAAGATGGCGTCTTTTTTTACTCTCAGGGACCTCAGAGATGGCGTCTTTTCCAGAGATGGCGTCTCTTCTCCAGAGGTGGCGTCTTTCTCAAGTGGCGTCTCTTCTTCTCTAGCACAAACCAATGATCGCCAGCATCCTTCCTGTTTCCCCTCCTTCTTTCCGGTAAGAAAATAATCGGCATTGTGCAGCACAGTGGAGTAGGGCGAGATCTCTATTTGAGATTCAGGTACGCCGGCTTCCCGGAGTTGTGCCGCGTTAGCTGCTTTTAAATCGAGGAGGAACTTACCGGGGTGCTCCCCTTTGCGGCTGAATGCCGGGGCAAAATGTGCGACCACTTCTGCACCTACCTCATACGAACATTCGTCGATGCATGTGCCGATGAAAGCCCGACAGTCCTCCGCACGGGTTTGGAATGCAGCTTCCATGGCTTCAAGGCTTTGGACACACTTCGTGCGGCAGCGCCCCGCCACCCGGCATGAATGGCGGCGACTGCCTGTTGCACGGGGTCGTATACCAGAATCGGGGTGCAGTCGGCGACCGTCACACTGAGGAAAAGACCGGGTTGGGAAGTGATCAGGGCGTCGTAGCCCTCATATTGGCCGGCTTGCTCCACCAGGAGGATATTATCCCCGTGCACCTGATGGGTATGTGCGACCTGTGCCTCTGAAATACCCAATGAATGAAACAAGCGTCGCCTGTTTTCCTGGATATTTTCAGGGGTGTCCTCTGTGAAAAGTCCTAAATTCAAGGAAGCATATGGCACAGAACTAACTCCTCCATGGCGGGTACTCTCAATAGCCAGGAGTGCTGCAAACTCGCGAAAATGAGCGGGCGGCGCGTAAATGGCGTTTCTAAAGACATGCCGTTTCTATGTCCTAGTGCAACGACAACTTTTCGTATACACCCCTTTATCCGTCCGTAGCGTCAGCAGATACAACCCTCTTTTCCAATCGCCGGTATGAATGGTCAGGTTGTCTTGTTGGGCGCCTTTGGCAAGGAGCCGGCCGCTGATGTCGCGCACCTCAAATTCAAAGGAGGTCCCTTGCTTCAGCCTGGATGTTCAGCCTGTCCTGAACAGGGTTAGGGAAGATGTCAAAACCTTCCAGCGTGATCTCTTCGGTAGAAGAAACCCCGATCTCTACGGTCGTGGAAAGGTGTCCGAACAGCAGTAGTTCTCGGTGATGAGGGTGACCTCGTAGGTGCCGGGGCCGGCATAGGTGTGCGGACCAGGATTGCGCTCTTCAGTAGTGGTTTGATCGCCGAAATCCCAATGCCAGGAAGTGGCATAGCGGGATTCATTGGTCAGTGTGACGGTATTGTCGATGAGCTGGGCGCTAAATTGAGCGGGAGGTTGTACCAGTCCGGGACCGCACAAGCTGAGTGTACTGATAAATACCCCGGAATCAAAAATGTTATCCCCAATGTCCGTAACCCTGATCTTGACGTGGTAGGTCTGTCCGTTGGTAGACGCGTAGGTGGCAGGAAGCACGGTGGTCAGTCCATCGTAGACAATGTGCTCGCCATTTTGCCCCAGATAGTCGACAAAATAGGTGCTATTTGTGTTGGCATTGACGTTATTGATAGCTACTGGCGTTGAGGTGCCTGGAATAAGGGCAATATTTTCCATGGAGCCATTATCGTCGACAAAAAAGGCAAAGACGTCATTGAAGGAAGATCCCACAAATTCGGGGTACTCCTCTGAGCCGAATACATATTGAAATTCCAAATCTCCCTCATCGCTAACCGTGATGTCGAACTCCAGCACAGCGGCGTCATAGGATTGGAAGCCGGCTAGTGCCTGGAGGTCCGCATCTCCTGGTGTTTGGTTATTTTGATTGGCAAATTCCGCAACGGGTTGCCCGATCAGGTTTACATCGCCTGAACAGATTACAATGCCGGCATCAACACCGAGATCGGTGTTGGCTGCTTCGAAATAGCCCATCATCAGAGGGGCGCCATTGAAGGTGATATTGGAAGGCGTGACACAAGAGTTGTCGAAAAAGTCCATGATCATCTGCTCGGCTGTGTAGCTCGTGTCAATGAACAGGCCCGACTGGGCACTCAGGGACAGGGAGAAGGCAAATAAAAGCGAAAGTGTGTAAAAGAAATTTTTCATAACAAAAGGTTGAAGATTGGTTAGTAAGGTCGAATTTACGAATATCTCACTGGAGATGTTTGTCAAATTTCAGATATTGTCATAAATCAGCCTTATGTATAACACACTTATTACTGCAAAAGAGGTACTTGCGCACCTTCACGACCCCAATTGGGTGGTCATCGACTGCCGGTTTTCACTTCAGGATGCGCCGAAAGGCCGGGAAGACTATTTGGATGGGCATGTGCCCGGCGCTTTTTATGCGCATTTGGATGAAGACCTTTCTGCTCCGGTGGTACCCGGGAAGACGAGCCGACATCCGATGTTGCCGGTAGACCGCATGGTCGACCTATTCTCTTTCTGGGGCATAGATGATAAAGCGCAAGTGGTTGTGTACGACTACAAAGGAGGTGGGATGGCCGTTCGCCTTTGGTGGATGCTGCAGTGGCTGGGCCATGAAGCCGTGGCGCTGATGGATGGAGGATGGGCGAACTGGCAGGCCCAAAACTATCCGGTGTCGGTGGAGGCGCCCGGCAGGCAACCCCGGCAATTTATACCCCGGCTCCAGGAAGGGTGGACTATGGATGCTTCAGCTGTGGCTGCCGTCTCTCAAGACCCCGGCTATCGGGTGGTCGATTCACGCAATTACGAGCGCTACATCGGGCAAGAGGAACCCATCGACCCGGTAGCCGGGCATATTCCCGGCGCTATTAATATTTCTTTTGGAGAAAATGTGGACGAAGACGGATTCTTTAAAGCCCCGGAGGTGCTGCGGCAGCAATTTGAAGCGGGTGGACTAAAGGGAATTGCGCCCGACCATGTGGTGTTCTATTGCGGATCCGGCGTCACTTCCTGCCACAACGTGCTCGCAATGCTTTACGCAGGACTCGGAAGGGCCCGAATCTACCCAGGCTCCTGGAGTGAGTGGATCACCGATCCGAAAAGGCTTGTTTCGACAGGTGAATGAAATATATTTGTACGTGCAAATGAAATTTATTACCTTGTGCCTGTTATGATCGAAAAAAAATCGCCCTACTGTGGATGTTTGCTGTATTCCGCCAATGCATTGAGCCGGGTGATCACGAAAATGGCGGAGGAAGAGTTTGCCTCCATAGGGGTAGCGCCTTCCCATTGTTTTCTTTTGATGACAGTACACAACCAGCCAGGCATACAGCCTACGGAGATAGCGGAAAAAATGATGCTTACGCCTTCTACCGTTACACGGCTAATGGCGAAAATGGAAGCGCAGCGCTATCTGCAGCGCATCTCGGATGGAAAATTTACCCTTGTATATCCCACAAAAACAAATGAAGTGTATCCCGTCATTTTGGAATCGTGGCGAAACCTCTACCGTCGCTACACCGCGGTATTGGGAGAGGAAGTCGCCCGCCAGTTGACAGATGGAATCTATTCGGCAGCCATTAAACTGGAAGCCAGGTAGATTTTTTTTGACTTTTCAATTGTATGTACAAATTAAATAAAAAATCAAAGCTCTATGCGTAAGAAAATTGGCATAATCGGATCTGGCGTTGTTGGAAAAGTATTGGCCGCCGGCTTTTTGAAGCACGGCTATGAAGTCATGATCGGTACCCGTGACCCCGGAAAACTCGAGGAATGGAAACAAGCCTCCGGCGGACAAGTCGGAAGTTTCTCGGATGCCGCGCAATTTGGTGCATCGGTAGTCTTTGCCGTAGCGGGAACCGCAGCCGAGGATGCCCTTCAGCAGACAGGAGTGGACCACCTTGCAGGTAAGACCGTCATTGATGCGACGAACCCCATTGCGGCGGCGCCGCCCCAAAATGGAGTGCTCCAGTATTTCACCGGCCCCAACGAATCCCTGATGGAACGCCTCCAGGCGATGGCCCCCCAGGCCCATTTTGTCAAGGCATTCTCCAGTGCAGGCAATGCCCTGATGGTGAACCCTCAGCTTCCCGATGGCAAGCCCACCATGTTTATTTGTGGAAACGATACCGGCGCCAAAAACGAAGTCACACAGATCCTCGACACCTTTGGCTGGGAAGTGGCAGATATGGGTGCGGTAGAAGGCGCCCGGGCTATCGAACCCCTGGCCATGCTGTGGTGCATCCCCGGTTTTTTACAGAATCAATGGGGGCATGCGTTTAAGCTGATGAAACCCTAAGTATCTTAAGTCACCCGGTCACTCTGCACGAATCGATTGAAATCCCGCAAAATCTGGTTACCTTGGTGTTGGTAAATATCCACACCTATGGCTTTACGCATTTTTCTCCCCCTGTTTATTGCGGGGTTATTCGGGGTCTTTAATTGTTCGACGCCTGATGTGCATGTGCGGCATGTAGATTTTGTAAATCCTTTCATCGGCACCGGTGGGCACGGACATACGTATCCGGGCGCAACAGTCCCTTTTGGAATGGTGCAACTCAGTCCCGATACCCGGCTTGAAGGGTGGGATGGTTGTTCAGGCTACCACTTTTCCGATACGGCGATCTATGGCTTTAGTCATACCCACCTGAGCGGCACGGGGATACCCGATTACGGCGACGTGCTGCTGATGCCGGGTACCGGACCGGTCTTGTTTAACAATGGCGCCGATGGACTACCTGGTTATCGGTCTTCCTTTCGGAAAGATACCGAACACGCAGAACCGGGCTATTATTCGGTTTACCTCGACGATCCCCATGTCAAGGCAGCGATGACTGCCACAGAACGCGTCGGGCTGCATCGCTATGTGTTTGATCAAGTGGAAAATTCGGCCCACGTGCTCCTCGACCTGACCCACCGCGACCGGCTCCTGGCCGATAGCTTGCGGGTGGTGAGCGATACAGAGATCGAAGGCTTTCGGGTGTCGACCGCCTGGGCGCAGGAGCAGCATGTGTATTTTGTAGCCCGTTTCTCCCGGCCTTTACGGAGATGGTGAAGGATACCATCCCCAAAGCCGCCTTTCTTTTAATCTGAAAAGCGGAGATACCCTTCTGGTCAAAGTCGGGATTTCAGCAGTCGATATCAACGGCGCGCGCAAAAACCTGGATGCCGAGCTGCCGGGCTGGGACTTTGAGGCTACCCGCCTCCAGGCATCGGAAAATGGGAAACCCAGCTCGCCAAAGTGGATGTGCAGGAGGACCAAAGGTCAAACGGATATTCTTACACGGCACTTTACCACAATAGCGTAGTGCCCAACCTTTTCTCGGATGTCGATGGCCGATACCGGGGCCTGGATCAACATATCCATCAGGCCGATCATCCGCAATACACCGTTTTTTCGATATGGGATACATACCGGGCTACCCACCCGCTTTACACGTTGCTGGAAGAGGCGCGTACCACTGATTTTATCCACGCCTTTCTCCGCCACCACAAACAAGGAGGCGAATTGCCCATGTGGGAGCTGGCCGGCAACGAAACCTATTGCATGATCGGCTACAATTCGGTTTCTGTGATCGCCGATGCCTACTTGAAGGGTATCCGCGATTTTGATGCGAAAAAAGCACTGGAAGCGATGATCGCCATTTCCAACCAGGACAAATTCGGGAAAGTACCGTATCGAAAATATGGCTTTATCCCCGCTGAAGAGGAAGGGGAGTCGGTGTCGAAGACGCTTGAATATGCTTACGACGACTGGTGTATTGCCCAAATGGCGAAGGCGATGGGGAAAGAAGACATTTATGCCGAATACCTTCGCCGGGCACAATCATACAAAAACCTCTACGACCCGGAGACCCGGTTCATGCGGGCCAAAAACCGGAATCGCTGGGCCAAGCCGTTCGATCCCTCGGAAGTGAATTTCAATTATACGGAAGCCAATGCCTGGCAATATAGTTTCTATGTGCCCCAGGATGTGGAAGGATGGAAGGAATTGCTCGGAGGCGAAGGCGCCCTTGCTGCGTTTTTGGATGAACTGTTTACCGCCAATTCAGAGACCTCGGGACGCGAGCAAGCGGATATCACCGGATTGATCGGGCAATATGCCCACGGCAACGAGCCCAGTCACCATATGGCTTATCTCTACAACTACGACGGGGCGCCCTGGAAAACCCAGGCGCGGGTGTGGGAATCATGAGCAACCTGTACCACAATGCACCGGATGGCCTTTCGGGAAACGAAGATTGCGGACAAATGTCGGCCTGGTATGTATTCAGCGCCCTGGGCTTTTATCCGGTTTGTCCGGGTAGTGGCGACTATGCGTTGGGCGTGCCAAAAGTAGAGTCGGCTACTTTACACCTGGAAAATGGAAACACGTTTCAGGTGCATGTAAAAGGAAAAGCAAAGGAGACCCATTATGTACAGTCGGTGCGCTCAACGGGCAGCCGTATTCAAAGACGTTCATCCGGCATGAAGATATCCTGGCAGGAGGCGTGTTGGAATTTGAAGTGGGAGATGAACCTAATAAAGAATGGGGTAGTGCTCCGGCCGACCGGCCTGTAAGCCGGATTAGCGAACACCTGATCACCCCGTACCTGCCCTGGCAAGCGGCCTGCGTTCCTTTGACGACACAGATACCATCAGATTGAATTGTGCCCTTAAAGATGCGACCATTTACTACACAATCGACGGCACGGAGCCTTCGCCCGAATCGGGTAAACAATATGAGGCCCCCATTCCCATCTTCGAAACCACTACCTTGAAAGCCCTGGCTGTGCATCCGGTGAGCGGTGCCAGTAAGGTCATCAGCGCGGACTTGATCAAACGGCCGCGAAAGATCGGCATCGCGCTCGCCCATCCCTATGGCCGTCAATACACGGCAGGAGGCGACCAGGCACTGGTGGACGGGCTGCTGGGCGGCCGCGACTTCCGCACGGGAGAATGGCAGGGCTTTGAAGGGGTCGATGCGGATGCAACCCTGAACCTCGGCGAATCGGTCTATGTGGAAGAGGTCTCCTTCCGGTTTTTACAAGATGAAAATGCCTGGATATTCTTTCCCTCCGCGTCGAGTTTTCCGTATCAAATGATGGAAAGACCTGGCGCAATTTGGGTGCAGTAGAATCGAAAATTTCCCCTACGAGCCAGGTGTCCTGATCCAATCTTATGCCCGGTCGGTAAAAGGGCAGGTTCGGTATATCCGAGCCGTTGGTGTGAACAGGGGTGTTTGTCCGCCCGGCCACAAAGGCGAAGGAGGCAAGAGCTGGATATTTGCCGATGAAATCCAATTAAAATAGTTTTCAGTTTTCAATGTTCAGTTTTCAATTAATTTCGTGAAACTGAAAATTGAAAACTGAAAATTAAAAACTAATTCCTTTATGCGCTTCAGCTTCGTCTCCCTCGTTGTCCTGTTCTTCCTTTGGGGTGTGCTCACCTCTCTCAACGACATTCTCGTGCCGCACATGAAAGCCGCGTTTGAGTTGCAGCACTGGCAGGCGCAGCTCATTCAGTTTTTCTTTTTCGGCGCCTACTTCATCATGAGTTGGCCGGCGGGCTGGGTGATCCAGAAAGTGGGGTACAAGCGCGGGATTGTGATCGGCCTGATGCTGATGGGGCTGGGGTGTTTTGTTTTTTACCCGGCTTCTATCGTAAAGATCTACGGCGTGTTTTTGTTGGGCCTGTTCATTTTGGCATCCGGTATCACCATCCTGCAAGTAGCGGCCAATCCGTATGTAGCGATCATCGGTCCACCGGAAACGGCGGCGAGCCGGCTGAACCTGGCACAGGGATTTAACTCGCTTGGGCACACCATTGCGCCGTTGTTTGGCGCCTGGCTGATCCTCCAAAACCAGGAGGTGGTGGATGTGGAAACCGTGCAGGGACCCTACGTGTTTTTGGCCATAGCCCTCATCGCTATCGGGGTGATTTTCTCGTATTTGCACCTGCCCGTTATTGAATATTCGGAGCCCGAGCGGAAGGGATTCAAGCTCTTGCGCTATCCGCACTTGTACATGGGCGCGGCGGCCATTTTCTGCTACGTCGGCGCCGAGATTGCGATCGGTAGTTTTTTGGTAGAATATTTCAAGTCTGAACCTACGATTTTGCTGGATAACAAGACGGCCGGAAGCCACGTAGCCTTCTATTGGGGGGGCGCGATGGTGGGTCGTTTTCTGGGGGCCATCGCGTTGAGTGGGAAAAAGACATTTGTACAGCGGGCCACGCAGATGTTGCCCATTCCGGTACTGGCGGTGCTGGTGGTGTTGGTGGTAGCCGTGTGGAACGACCTTCCGCTGTCGATGGTTGGCGGGTTTGCCGCGATGTTGTCGCTGAACTACCTGGCTTTCCTTTTTGGGAAACATACATCCCAGGGGTTATTATCCCTTTTTGCCCTTTGCTGCATGGCACTTTTGGGCGCTACGATGCTGGGGCATGGGGCTATTGCGCTGTGGGCCGTATTGGGCATCGGCTTGTTCAATTCCATCATGTGGTCGAATATTTTCACCCTGGCTATTCGCGATTTGAAGCAATACACCAGCATGGGTTCTTCCCTGTTGGTGATGATGATCGTGGGCGGCGCGCTTATTCCCCTGTTGCAGGGGGTGGTGGCTGATACGAGCCTGGGCGTGAAAGGAGCCTTCCTGGTGCCCTTTGTGGCGTATTCGTATTTGGTATTTTACGGGATAAAAGGGTATTTGCGAACTTCCGCCGGTGAGGTGGTAGCGAAATAAGTACCTTCGGGGTTTCGTTTTTAATCCCCACAAATTCTTTTATGAAAAACCTTTCAATTTTCTTCCTACTGCTGGCGTCTTTTTCTCTCCACGCCCAGCGGCAGACCAACGCTGATTTTTCCGTCGATTGTCCCTGTACCCTGGAGGCGCAGCAAAGCAGAGATGTGACCACGTATTCGTGTGTGGAGTTTTATAAAAATGTCGCATATAAGGTTGAGGTGGTTCATTATCCAAACGGCATTCCTGATGGTTTGACGGAGCGGGAGCATCTGGAAGGGTATTATAGAGACCTTGTCGCCCGCGATATTACGCCTGAGCTGGTCACTTTTCGGGATAATCTGGCGGTACTTTACCGCGTCAGCGAACCTTTGTCCGTCAGCCAAATGATAATCTCCGACAATATCGTCTTTTTCTGGAAAGACAAGCGTTATACGCTGATCGTCACCACGGTGAGTGGTACGAGGCGGACGTTGTTTCAGGATTTTACCAATTCGTTTGAGTTGAAGTGAATAATCCCCCATACCTGGTTGGTATGGAGTATCTCTTTGAAGTGAGTGGTCCCTGCAGGGTTTTCACTCCTTTTTGTTATTCAACAAGTTATACGTTGCTTTTTTTGCGGCGCATTCTCCAGCTTGACAAAAAAATCTCGACCACGGGAACAATGGCTTTACTATTTTGTACAATAGTAAAGCTTTTATTTTTTCATCAAAATCTATTACCATGATGTACAAAATGCTATTTGTTATCGTCCTTTCTACGGTATGGATGTCCTGTGATGATTTACTTGATATTTCAATCGATCCTGTCGAGTCGGTGGCGCCCGATTTTGTGGAAGGTGAATGGACGGTTAAGAAGTTCAAAGACGGGCTGGAAAATGAGACTTCTTCTTTTGCAGGGATTGTGTTGGTCTTTAACCCGAACGGTATCTTTGAGATGCGGCAGGGCGCCGATCTGATTGCCGACGGCTCCTGGGGACTGACCGATGGAGATCAGAGACTGGATATCCGTGTGCCTGCCTTCGCGAATGAGGATGAAAGTCTGGGAGAAGACCTGTACGAGGTTGCCGACGATTGGCGGCTGCATCGTATCTCAGACGATGAAATGCACTTGAAGGGAGGAAATGAGTCTTTTGAATTGTTGCGGCAGTAAATTCCCGAAACGCCATCTTTCGTCTCTTTTCCAACTGCGGGGTATGAAACCCGGTACGAAAACCTTCCAAATACAAAGGGGAATGCCTGGATGATGATTTCCGGACATTCCTCTATCTATTTGAAAATCAAGTAGTAAATCTGAAAAAAATTAGGGGTTGAATTTTCTTTGTGGTCCAGGAGCTCTACCTCCAGGGCGTGATTGGTGAGCCCTGTGTCCTTCAAGGAATAATAAGGACAGGGCCGAACTTTTCGAATGTGGCCAATTGTTCTATCTTTATAGAATGTAAAATCTGACAAATGGATGAAATAAGTGTAAAATTTGGCTTGTTGGATCCCATAAAACGCCAGGAAATTCTGGATTTTCTTGATTTCCTGCTCAGCAAGCAGAAAAAAGAAAGAGCAGGAAGTTTCAAGTCTTACAAGGAGCAAATCCTTCAGGTTTCTACCTGGAGTGAGGAAGATATTTCTGCAGTACAAACCAATAGCAAAAAACTGAGTCAATGGCAAGCTCCGGAATGGTAGCCGATTCTAGTATTTTCATTGAATTTCTGAGGGCTACAGACAAAAACGAAAACGAAACTTTATCAATTACCAAATGATGCCGAACTGTATGTTTCGGTAGTTACGCTCTACGAATTATTGATGGGCGCTACGGACGAGATCAAAAAGCGTGATGTTAAACTGCTTACTGAGCCGCTGCTTATTCTTCCGTTCACGAAACCCATCGCCGAAAAAGCTGCCGAAATATACCACTACCTTCGAAAGCGTAATCAAATGATCGAGTTCAGAGATATTTTTATTGGTGCTACGGCTATTGTTAACGATCTTCCTATCCTTACTCATAATGCAAAACACTTTGAGCGGATTGATGAGCTGACTATTGTGAATTCATAGAAGTGACTTTTTTACGGCCAACCCAAGTACCGAAGCCTCCAACTTTTTCATTGCGGGGGTATGAAACCCGGTACGAAAAACTTCAATACAAAGGGGAATGCCTGGATGATGATCTCCAAACATTCCCCTATCTCTCTGAAAATCAAGCGATAAATCTGAAAAGACTAGGGCTTTAATTTTCGTTGTGGTCCCTGCAGGGCTCGAACCTGCGACCCTCTGATTCCCCTTCCAACGCTTTCACGATGGGGTAGGACTATATCACCACCATATCCTGGATCTAAATCCGGGACTTAGGCGGGGGGCGTTCGTGGAGGGCTTATTGGTTGGTTATCCTCACCCTCTAGTCTCTGCACCTTCCAGGCTACAAAAAAAAAACCATTCACCTGGCTTGGCTCAGGATTGCCATCAGCGCGACCTGTTAAGGTTTCCTGAATTAACCCCCTTCGCACCCACCGATTTCTCGATGGGGCACCTTTGCAAACTATTTTACCGGTTGATGAGTCAGATGCTCTAACCAGCTGAGCTAAGGGACCTCTTCTGGCGCTGCAAAAATACGTTTTTCAAATTCGTTGTGCAAGTGGGATTTTTGTATCTTTCGAAAAGCTCCAAACCAAAGACCACGATCATGCGAAATCACCTCGTCTTACTGTTTTGTTCCTGTGTGTCGGGCTGTTCGCGCAAGACCGCATAGCTCTCGACAATCCTTCATTTGAAGATACGCCGCGTGCAGGCGCCCTGCCTTCGGGCTGGGATGAAGCCAACTGCGGTCCCCCCGATCAAACCCCTCCCGATATTCATCCCAACGATTTGCCTCCGTATCATTTCTTCGGCGTCAAGCTGCGGGCGTACGAAGGATGGAGCTACCTCGGGATGGTAGTCCGGGAAACGGGCAGCCGGGAGGCCGTGACCCAAAAACTGGCCATTCCGCTTGAAGCAAATGGACGGTATGCGTTCAGCCTTTTTCTGGCCCGTTCGGATACCTATGTCAGCGGTATCCCCGGCGATGCATATCGGCAGGCGGACTTTACCCAGCCGGCAGTGCTCCAAATCTGGGGCGGCATGGAACCCTGCGAAACCGGCGAACTGCTGGCGCTGACGGTCCCGGTTGAGAATACCTCCTGGCTGGAGTACGCATTCACCCTGGAACCTACACAACCCTGGACCTACCTCACGTTTGAAGCCTCCTGGGAGGGGGTCGCACCTATAACGGACACATTCTGCTTGATGATTGCTCCAGCCTCGTTTCGCTGCCCAGGAAGTTCACCCGGAAGAACTGGAAACGCTGGATGCGGAGGGGTTGGAAAAAGTAGTCCTGGAAACCATCGACCAATATCAAAGCATGGGTATGCTTTCCGATTTGACTACGGTGCCCCACATGGGCGTTTGCTTCAAAACCCGGCAGCTTGAAAACAGAAAGGAAACTGGAATCTGGCGTCTGCCCTTGGTGATGAATACGCCTCTTTGCAGAGCTCACTTCCGATATCCGCGCGCTGGAGGCCATCCGGCTGGAAAAAAACCTGGCGCTGCTCAAAGATGTCACCCGCCTCTCCCTCCAGGATAGTAAGGAGATCAGCCCCACTGAATATCAGTACTTCGAACGTGCCGATATGACTTTCCGGGAAAATGAAGCGGTGGAGTCGATACGGGCGAAGCGACTGGAGTATATCCAGTTGCATCGCGGGGAGCTCATTGGGGAGTTAGTGGAATTGTAATGAATAAGGATTAATGGGGATTAGAAGGGATTGTGAGTCAGCTAATCCCTTCCAATCCTCATGAAGTACCAACTTTTTTTATGAAAACCCTACTTATTTTGCTGTTATTCCTCAATGCGTTCCTGATGGCTCAGGAGCCCATTTATTTGAAAACCCGTCGTTCGAAGATTCTCCCAAACAGGGCGCCCCGCCAAGGGATGGACCATTGTGGGTTTGATGGGGAAACCCTCCGGATGTGCAGCCGAGTGGAGATATCCAGTACACGTTTTTCGGAGTGACCCAAAGCCCTATGCAGGAAAGACTTACCTGGGCATGGTCACCCGTGATAACGATACCGGGAGTCGGTGAGCACCAATTTAAAGGAGCCGCTCCGGAAAGGAGTGGAGTACCAGTTCAGCCTCTTCCTTTGCCGGTCGAATAAATATATAAGCCAGAGCCGGCTGGATTTCAAAGCAACCAACTATACCACGCCGGCTGTTTTGCGCATCTGGGCAGGCAATGGGAGCCGTCCCTCCGGCCAGCTATTGTACAATCCCCGCCGATCGACCACAGCGACTGGCGGGAATACCGCTTTACTTTTGTTTCAGATGGAGAATGGGAAGTCTTCCGACTGGAAGCCCGTTTCGGTCCGGGATACCGGCGGGCCTGCCAACGGCAATATCCTGGTTGACAATTGCTCGGCTATCGTTCCGGCGGGATCGGAGGTTTCCTCCCGGAAACTTCCGCCTTGCCTAATCTGCCACCGACTACTCAGAAATTGGTTGAAAATATGCCCCACCACACAGGCCCTTCAACCCGGAAGCGCCGCTCCCTGCCAAAACAGATCCGGTTTTCACCGTTGCCGAACTCTTGGTCATGGATGCCGAACAATTGGAAGATTACCTGGTTTGGTGGTTTCAGCAACCGAAGCCATTGAAAGGCTATAGTTGGATGGTTTTTAATGTGGAAATTTGAAACGGCAGTGGAAGAAACAGGCCTGGTCTCTGTGATCGAGTCCCCTCGGCTTTTCTGAATTTGGCGTGCTGGTGGAAGACCTGCAAAGCATCGGCGCAGAAAAAACGCTCGAATTAGTCGAGCAGGTCGGCCGTATCTCCCGGAAGCGGAGAATCTTCGGAGCGCCGAGGAGCAGGCCCTCTACCTTGCCGCCGACGATATTTTCGGGGATAATGAGATCACAGAGCCGCTTTGGCAAAAACGCCTGGAATATATCGAAACACACCAGAAGACAATCGCTAAAGAATTGGGTGCTTATTAGCAAAGGTATCGCTCCTACGGGAGCTTTTTCCGCATCTCGCATCCTCTTCACTTCTTCAGAGGGCGCAAAATTTTGCGCCCCTACTTCTTCCCCTTCTCCCCCAAACCGCACATACTTAATCGTCCCCACCTCCAAATGCATCTGCTCACATGGTTTTCAGCTCCAGCTCCTGCATGGGCAGGGGCTGGGCATAGATGTCGTCGTCGTGGTACAGGAGTTGGAAATCGCTTCGCGTGGCGAGCACCTCCAGGGTATATTCGTAGAGGGTGGGGTCGTCGGTTTTGAGGTGGATGAGGCCGCCGGGGCTGGAGGATCTTTTTGTATGCTTCAAGAAAAATGGGCGCCGAGCCTTCGGTTCGGGCTATTGAGGAAGGGGTCGGCGAACGTGATCCAGATCTCGCTGATCTCTCCGGGACCGAAAAATTGGGAGATCAATTCGATGCGGGTGCGCAGGAAGGCTGCGTTGTCGAGTTTTTCGGCAAGGGCTTTCGGGCGCCTTTCCAAATCCGGGCGCCTTTGATGTCTACTCCGATGAAATGGCGTTGCGGGTACATCCGGGCCAATCCAAGGGTATACTCCCACCTCCGCAGGCGAGTTCGAGGGTAATGGGGTGGTCGGCCCCGAAATGGCGTTCGTTCCAATGCCCTTTCAGGTCGAAAAAACGGTCGTCGGGTTTTAGCGATGATTTGAGATAAACGGCCACTTTGAACGGCACCACGAGGTCTTCGTCGCCCTGGAATATGTAGACCGGCACAGTCACTTTTTTCAGCCATCGGTAATTGGGGAACAGGAATTTAAAAAAGAATGCCGGCGGGAGGAACGGGAAATAAGCCCTGAACAAATGGCGCATACTGGCAAACGGTGTTTCGAGAATGACCATCCTCGCCTCTACCCGTCCGGCCAGCCAGGTGGCAAACGCAGAGCCCAGCGAGCGGCCAAAGATGACGATCTGCTCCGGG
>JADJTT010000009.1 GCA_016711045.1 Saprospirales bacterium | reverse complement strand
GGGCCTCCTTGGGCCCTCCTGCTATGGTCCCAACAGATGAGCGTTACACAAGGCTTCGATCATTTCACTAACGCCGATGGCCTGTCGCAGGGTATGATCAACGCCATCCTTCAGGATCAGCGAGGTTTCCTGTGGATCGGCACCAAGGACGGGCTCAACCGCTACGACGGCTACCAATTCAAAGTGTTCCGGAAAGACCCCTTCGACACCACCACCCTCAGCGACAACTACATCGAAACCCTTTTGAAGATCAATACGGGGTTCTGTGGATCGGGACGGAAGAAGGTCTCAACCGCTATGATCCTCGCATCGGTCGGTTTTCCCGGTTTATCAGCGCCCCAAATGACCCCGGCACCCTGAACTCCAATGAGATCTCCAGTATCGCGGAGGCTATGCCCGAAGGGCCGAACCAACCTCAGGTCCTGTGGATCGGCACCAAGGACGGGCTCAACCGGCTGGAAGTTTCCGCACCGCAAAGCGACCATCCGGTTTTCACCATCGAGCGAACCCTCAACCCATTTCGAGGTCAGGACTCTATGTCTGACCGACTATCCGGGACCTGGCGGTGGACAGCCAGGGAAGCCTCTGGGCTTCTACCAACGATAAATTATTCCGGGCTGCCCATCCAAACACGCCCGGAAAAGCCATGCGATTTGAAGAGATTCCTTCTTCTGATATCCCCCGGGGAGATCTTCCCTATAACCAATCCTGCGCTCTTTTCCCAGACTCCTCCGGAGGCCTGTGGATCGGATCGGGGAAGGCCATCACCAGGGTAACTTTGAAAAAAAGCGGCGGCCTTTCGTTCCAACCGTATTTTTTCCCGGATGATTACCAGATGTCGCGCATCAACAACCTGGACCCGGGATCAACAAGGCGACATCTGGATCATCGACAACAATGGCCCTCCCTGGGTATTTCACACCCAGAGCCTGGACTTTGAGCCCCTGGATAGCCGGTATGACCAATTCACTTATGCTTATAGTTGCACCCAGGTATTTTTCGACCAAAGCGAAAATATCTGGCTGGGCACCAATGGCTTCGGCTTGCTCAAAAACAACCTTCGCAAAGACCGGTTCCACGCTTATACCAATCTCCAGATCGCCGACAATCGACCCCAGACTTCCTATGTGAAGAGCTTTTTGCCGGCGCCAAACAGAGAAGGGGTTATCGTGTTTATGAACCGCTTCTACACGCTTGACACCGATCGTGAAAACTGGTCGTGGCCACTCTTCCCATGATCAACCAAAAGGGCCTCGAATGAAAGCACTACCGGATAACAAGTACTTCATTTACCGGTTAAAAGAAAAAGAATACCTGATCTACGATCCCATAACCGGGAAGACCACCTTATCCGGAAAGCCCCGGCCAACCGGGCGCTTAGTTCGGAGACAGTGAAGACTCCGGCGGAGAGATCTATTTCATCGAATTCGAGTTTGCAGGCCCTAACAACGATGACTGCTTCTATTTAGTCCGTTGGGATGCCCGGACCGGGACCACAACCGAACAGCTACTGGCAGATATCAGCTCCATGCGATTCTCCCGCACCTTGGCGAAACAGCCATCGATCCCCAGGGCTGGTTGTGGTTACCAACCGGGACGGGCTGCAAGCAACCCGGCCGATCAGAGCCTGGCGATCTACCAGCACGATCCGACCAACCCACATAGTCTGGAGCAGTAGTAATGTAAAAGTAGCCTTTACTTAGACCCTATCGTGCCGGAGCGTTACCTATGGGTCGGCACCAATGGCGGGGGCCTCAACCGACTGGACCGGGAAACCGACGAATTCATTCACTATACACAAGAAGACGGGCTGCCTAACAGTGTAATCTATGGCATCCTGTCCGATACACACGGTGATTTGTGGGTGAGCACCAACCAGGGCATTTCCCGGGTCCAACTCGATGAAACCCGTGAACCCGCCGACTTTCACAATTTCAATCGGGACGACGGGCTTCCCGGCGACGAGTTCAATACCATTGCCTATTACAAGAACGAGAAGGGAGAGCTTTTCTTTGGCGGCATCGACGGATTTGTTTGGTTCCACCCGGACAGCCTTTCGGGAGTTCAACACCTTCTCCGGGTGGTGATCACCGACTTTCAGATCAACTATAGATCCGTATCTCACCTCGACCTTGGTTCACCGCTCAACCACCCGATCATGGAAACGAAGGAAGTCGTCCTTCGATACGACCAAAATGCCTTCGCTTTTGAATTTGCCGCCCTTGATTTTTCGACCCCTTCGAAAAATCAATATGCCTACATGCTGGAAAATTTTGATGACCATTGGCAGAAAGAAGGTTCCATTCACAGAGCAGTCTATACCAATATCCCTCCGGGGAAATACCGTTTCCGGGTGAAAGCCTCCAACGGAAACGGCGTCTGGAATGAAGAAGGAGCGGAGATCATCCTCATCATCCACTCCCTGGTGGAGAACCTGGTGGGCCTATTCGCTCTTTGCTGCAGGAAGTATCGGCTTGTTGTGGCTCATCCGAAAATCAGAACAACAACGCCGCAGCCTCAAAAACAAAGCGGAGATCGAACGGGCGAAGGCTGAAGAAAAACAGAAACAGGCTGAAACCATTGAAGTACAGGCCCTGGAGCTTTCCATCGCCTTTGAAGAGCTGAAGAAAAAGAACAAAGAAATCATAGATGCCCAGCAAGAACTGATTGTCCAGGACAAACTGGCCACGCTGGGCCAACTCATTGCCGGGATCGCCCACGAGATCAAGAACCCGCCTCAACTTCGTCACACCATTTTCAGAAATATCCGTCGAGTTGACCGATGAACTGGAGGAGAGCTGATAAATACCGCGACAAAATATCCTCGGACGATCTAAGCAATCTGAAAGATATCCTCAATGACATCCGGGGAAATATGACGACCACCCAGGAGAACGGGCAACGGGCTCTTGACATCATACGCAACCTGATGGACCTGTCCAGGGGCGCCGAAGATGCCTTCCGCCCCGTAGACCTGCACCAATTGCTGGACGAGAACATCAAACTGGCCTATCATGGCTACCGGGGCTGTGGCTCCTTCCTTTAACGTAACCATCAAAAAGAATATGCCTCCCACCTTCCTCAGGTCGAGGTTCTCCCCTCCGATCTCGGGCGGGTGCTACTCAACATCCTCAACAACGCTTGCTATGCCGTTCATCAAAAACAGCAGGCAGGTCCCTCCGAATACACGCCCACTCTAACCATCACTACTTCCCGGACAAACGGGGAGGTCAGCATCCACATCCGCGACAACGGCCCCGGAATGCCCCCGGAGGTACGGGAAAAGATCTTCATGCCCTTCTTCACCACCAAGCCCTCCGGCGAAGGCAATACCGGTCTTGGCCTTTCCATCAGCCACGACATCGTGGTCGATAAACACGGCGGCCGGCTGGAAGTCAACAGCGAGCCCGGGGAGTTTACCGAGTTTGTCATTACGATTCCAGTATAGTCTTTAGCAGGAAAGAGTGAAGGGTGAACCTTCACTCTTCACTCTCCGAAACAATATTCCACCTTTTTGGAACAATAGCAGACGCAGCGCGATGCCGTACCATGCAACTTTGCAGTATACTTTTTCACCCATAAAAATCGCACCCATGTCTGCTCAAATGATCCACACGCTCAACCAGGTAATAGAGAACGCTAAAACGAAAAACCTCATCCATCATTATATTGAGGACCAGACCCTGAACGGCCGCACCATCACCTAGATGGGAGGGAATTGACCAACTTTGGTTCGTGTAGTTATTTGGGTCTGGAGCATCACCCTGCCCTGATCGAAGGAGCCGTCGAAGCCACCCGGAAATACGGTACCCAATTTTCTTCCTCTCGCGCCTATGCTTCCTTAGGGTTATACCAGGAACTCGAAGAACGCCTTGGACAGATGTTCCAACGGCCGGTGCTGGTAACCGCCAGCACGACTCTTGGTCATTTGGCTACCCTGCCGGTAATCATCGAAGAAAACGACGCGGTCATCCTCGACATGCAGGTGCACAACAGCGTGCAGATGGCTGTACAAATGCTGAAGGCCGAAGGCATCTCCGCCACGCTCATCCGGCACAACGATATGGATGCGCTGGAGGAAAAGATCCTTCAATTGCGCAACAAGCACCAAAAGATCTGGTACCTGGCCGATGGCGTGTACTCCATGTACGGCGACTATGCACCCTTTCAGCGCCTCAAGGAATTGATGGACCAATACGAACAGTTCCACCTTTATATCGACGATGCCCACGGCATGAGCTGGACGGGTCCCAACGGTACCGGCGTCGTTTGCGATCACCTGTTCTACCATGAGAAGATGGTGCTGGCCGGCTCCCTCAACAAGTCGTTTGCCAGCGGCGGTGGATTCGTCGCATTCCCGAACGCCGAAATGGCCCGCACCGTGAAGAATTGCGGCGGCACCATGATCTTTTGCGGCCCCATCCAACCTCCAATGCTGGGAGCAGCCTGTGCCTCCACACGCCTGCATTGCTCGGATGAGATCCTCCCCATCCAGCAGAAGGTGGCCGACCTGGTCGACTTCACCAACCAGCGCATTTCCGCACTAGGCCTGCCCCAGTTCGAGGTAACGCCAAGCCCTTTGTTCTTCATTCCATCCGGCCTGCCAAGGGTCACCTACGAGATCATCAACCGGATGCTGAAAGACGGCTACTTTATCAACACGGCAGCCTTCCCCGCTACACCCATGAAACGCGGCGGCATCCGCTTTATGGTGAATGGCAACCTAGAGCAATCGGATATGGCGCAAATGCTCGATGCACTGGCCTATCACTATCCCCGAGTGCTGGCCGACGAAGGCAGCAGCCCGGAAAAGGTAGCCAGGCCTTCTCCATCCCCGAATTCGAAGTGAAAGCACCACAGCCCGTCATCCAGCTCCATGCACGCAAGGAAGGCCTCGTGGTCGAACACCACCAAAGCATCCGGCAAATCGATGCTGCTGACTGGGATGGTCTCATGGCCTCCCGGGGCAATTTTCCGCACGCATAAATACCTTCTACACTACCGTGCTGCTCAAGGATGACATGTTTGCACCGGCTTCGGTTTCCGAAAAAGTAGAAACGATGCGCAAAACCGATCCGTATTACTTGGTGTCCAAAACAGTTCTGCTCGGATCGCCGATCACAAAAGGAAACCATCTCTACTTGGACCGCTCACACCCCCAATGGAAAGAAGCCTCAGCAAGTTGATCCACCAAAATGCAACAGGCGGTGGAGGAAGAGGGTGCCACTCAGTTGATGCTGCGCGAATTCCGTAAGGGCGCCGATGACGAGTTGAAAACCTTCCTGCTCGAGCAAGGCCTGATCGAGGTTGACCTGCCCGATGGAATGCTTGGTCACCGACCTCGGCTGGACAGGACCACGAAGACTATCTCCAAAGGCTTGGCGGCAAGTACCGCTAATGTGCGCAAGGAGATTCTTCCCTTTGCAGACCAGTTCCGGATCGTGACCGAAAAACCGGCCACCGCCCGGGAAGTAAGGGAGTGTTATGAACTGTACCACAACGTGTTCGACCAGGCCTATGAAATGAACGTGCACCAGCTGCCCTTTGCCTATTTCGAAAATATCTGCTCCCATCCCGACTACGATATTATCCGCCTGTACCTGGCAGATGATCCGCGCCCGAAATCAGAGCAAAAGCCGGTAGCCGTGATGTTCAGCCACTGCAAGAACGACAATTACCACGCGCTGATCGTGGGGTTGGACTACACCTTCGTTCGCACGCACAACACTTACAAGCAGATACTGTACCGCACCGTCTGGCGCGCCAAAGAACTGGGCTGCACCCACCTCGACCTGGCTTTCACCGCCGAACTGAAAAGAAAAAGATCGGCGCCCGCACCTATCCCGTGTGCCTCTATATGCAATCCATGGATCACTTTAACCAGGCTGTGATCGCCTCCATGGCGAAGGCTCAGGCCCGGGCCTGAAAAGTATCTGGTTTCCTATTAGGGAGTAGCCCTGTAAGGGCGGCCTGTTTATAGCCCGGGGTTGGCACCCCGGGCTATAAACAGGTCGCCCCTCTGGGGCTTGGGGGATGTAACCTGAAAAAATTGATCAACCTAAGTCTGCCGGAAAACTCCAGGGGAATAGAGTGGTCAGTGAAAGGTGAAGGGTCACCCATTTTTTAGGCTCGAAAAGCACCTCCGGCAGGGCTTTTGGGGAAATGAAAAAGCGGGTCCAGCCTAACTGAGAACGCTTCTCGAACAAATACAGCCTCCTTCACTCTTCACTCTTCACTCTTCACTCTTCACTCTTCACTCCCCTGAAACAATATTCCACCTTTTTGGAACAATAGCAGAAGCCGGCTTCCTGCGCATACTGCAACTTTGTAAAGGCAATCGACACACGAAAAGCCCATTGGTCAAAGTACCCGTTATTTCTCTCAAAAAGTTCAGCAAATGAAAACAGGAGTTACCATTTTCCTCTTCATCATTCTCGCCGCCGCAGGCCTGAGGGCCCAGGAAGTGATCAATACTTCGGGCAATTTTCATTCCTCCTCTGCGGATCTATCAGTTGGAGCCTGGGAGAAGTGATCACAACGACCCTCTCCGGCAACGATGGCCAGCTAACTCAGGGCTTCCAGCAGCCTGGCTGCCTCGCTAACGTGGCCCTTACCTGCCCCACGGACATCATTAATAACACCCATGATGGCGTCTGCAGTGCCTTAATAAATTACGAACTGCCTGCCATCACGGATAATTGCAGTACGACTACACTGGCCCAAACCGCCGGCCAGCCAAGCGGATCGTCATTCCTCCTGGGGACGGACGACCACGAACACCTTCGTCGTTTCCGATGCAATTGGAAAGACAGCCTCTTGCTCGTTCACCGTTACAGTTGTTGACAATGAAGCGCCGACAGCCGTTTGCCCGGATGCGATCCCGGATGTTTACCTCGGAGACGATGGCAACGGCTTTTTACCCGCCAACATTGGCGACGGCAGCAGTACCGACAACTGCGGCGTGACGGAAACCAGCCCCGCGTTGTCCATTTTCCTGCTAACCTCGGCATTCAGACAGTCACCCTCACGGCAGCCGACCCCAGTGGCAATACGAACGCAGTAGCTTGCTCTTTCAACGTCGTCGACAATCAAATGCCGACACTCGTCTGCCCGTCTAACATCGTCGCCGAAAACGACCCGGGGTCTTGCACCGCCTACGGCGTCACGGGCCTGAGCCCTACCTTCTCCGACAATTGCTCCTTCGACTTGAGCTATGAGTTGGAGATCATGCCCCAGGAAATAGGAATACCCTACGCCATTTCCGGTAATGGTCCTTTAGGCGCCGCAGATATCCCGGTAGGGGCAGCTACCTTGACATACACCATGATCGACGCCGGAGGCAATTCCGCCAATTGCTCAACCGCTATCGAGGTGGTCGATGCCGAGGCCCCCTCGATCGCTTGTCCGGCTCTGATCGCCACCGTGAACGATCCGGGTCAGTGCGGTGCAGTGGTCAGCTTTAATATAGAGTACTTCGACAACTGCCTGCTTGGGCCCAACCCGCTGCAACTGATCGAAGGACAAGCCAGTGGCGCCTTTCTTCGCAGTGGGCGAGGTGGAAAACACCTTCACCGTGACCGATATTGCCGGCAAATACCGCCTCCCTGCACGTTCACCGTCACCGTACAGGACACCGAGGCGCCGGATGCCGTTTGCCAGGACTATACCGTCCAATTGGACTTCAATGGCGATGCTTCCATCGTCGCGGACGATGTGGACGGAGTGAGCTTAGACAATTGCGGCATTCAGTCCATAGGGGTCAGTCCCAACACCTTCACCTGTGCCAACATTGGCCCTAACACCGTCACTTTGACCGTAACAGACAACAACGGTCTCTCTTCGTCATGCAATGCCAATGTTATGGTATCCTTTGATGAATTACCAGATGACGACTGCGACGGCGTTGCCAATATTTTCGGACATCTGCCCCGGAGGCGACGACTCGTGGACAATGGGGGCACCCGGTAACGGGAGGCCCTGACGGCATACCGATTGCAGCCAATTGTTGCCTTATGGACAGTACATTGAAGATTGGAAATGCGGCAATAATAAGTTATTCATTTGCCATTTGAAAGGGTCCGGGGATCGCCATACGATTTGCGTAAACAAAAATGCACTCCCCGCCCATCTCTCGCACGGTGATTGGGCAGGCCCTTGTCAGGATTGCCCACAGAGTCTGGTTGCACCACCTGAGAAGAGTCAAAATGCGATTCATACTCAAAAAAACAATCCTGAGCTGACCCTCTTCCCCAACCCCGCCCGCGAACAGGCACAACTGACCTTTGTACTGGAAGAGGACATGGATATCCGGTTAGAACTCTTCGGGGCCAATGGCCAGACCATGCGCAGGCAGACTTTCACCTCGCAGCAAGGGATCAACACCATCCTGCTCGACCTGCAGGAACTGCCGGCCGGGCGCCTATTGGGTCCTTTTGTAACTGGGACGGGATACTTATTTTGACAACACCCCTGATCGATATTGAAATAATTGAAAATCAGCAACATGAGAACAGGACTCCTCTTCTTTTTATCGCTATTCTTTCTTCAGCCGGGCTGAAGGCGCAGGAAGTGATCAGTTCATCAGGCAACTATTCCGTTTCTCCAGCGGATCAAAGCTGGAGTCTGGGAGAAGTGACCGTATTCACCATCTCGGGTGGCGATGTGCAAGTTGACGCAAGGCTTCCAGCAGCCCATTTCACATCCTCAGCGTAGAGGTGGGAAGCCGGCGACCCTTCGGGCTTAGTCTGTGCAAGACCCAATACGTGGTGCTGGAGGACCTGGGCGCTTCGGTCCTGCGCCCACTCTCAGCGCCACCTGGGTTCCAGCGGCACCGGCACCTTTAACGACACCAATACGCAGACGGGTGTTTTCGGGACGGCCACCCTGTACCAGCTCAGTCAGGAAGATATCACAAACGGAGGGATCACCCTTGTCCTGACCGTCGATGTAGACGGCGCCAAAGACGAAGTACAGATCCTCTTCATTCAGATGAATTGCGGAAACTTCCCCTGGAATGGGGAATAAACCAATCGTACATCCCATTCAAACCAGAAATACAAATTTTGATACCAACCTCTTTTAAAATTTATACCTATGAAAAAGTGTTCGCTAATCCTCTTGCTTCTCAGCTTTGTCCTAACGGCTTTTGCACAAGCCCCTCAATCCTTTCAGTACCAGTCAATCGTGCGCAATGCTGGCGGTGAGATCATCCCCAACCAGACGGTCGGTATGCAGATCAGCCTGCGTCAAAGGCACTCCTGTGGGTGCGATCGTGTACCAGGAAACCCATACGCCCACCTCTAACGCCTTTGGCCTGGTGAACCTGCAGGTGGGAATGGTACGGTGGTGAGCGGCGCCTTCGCATCCATCAACTGGGGCGCAGGCCCTACTTCATCGAAGTGGAGCTCGACCCCACCGGTGGCGCCAATTACACCATCACGGGCACGAGCCAGTTGATGAGCGTGCCCCTACGCCTTGCATGCGGAAACGACCAACGGCATCACCGGGGGCTTCTACCGGGGATGCCCTTAAACTTACCCGTTCGGACGGAAGCGTACTCAACATCCGCCCTGTGGCGTGAAGGACCTGCAAGTTGCCTTTAATTGCCTTGCCAATACAGCCGGAAGCACCGACCAGGTTGAAGTTGCCATTTCCTACACCGGAATGGATGAAAATGCCCTGATCGTGAACAACGGCAAGGGAGATCATCGGTGGAGACAACCCCGCTACCACCCGAACGGAACCATCCTGGTGACGGGCCTGACGGAAGGAGATAGCTGGGATATCACCATCACAGGTGGCTATAACGGTTCATGTCTTTTGGAATCATCCGGAACTGTTCCGTCCGATTACTGCAGGCCTGCGGCATTACCAGCCTCGGTGGCCTCGTCAATCAAATTTGCCTGACCAATATACCGGGGCCATTCAACGACCAGGTAATCCTGGAAATCCCCTACACGGGGATCGACCCCGACGCAGTGGTCGTCAACAACGGACTTAACGGGCACACGATCGGTGGAGACGACCCCTCAACGGTTGCAGACGGTACCATCCTCCTTACCGGGATAACGTCCGGCAATTCCTGGAATATTTCCATCATCGGAGGCGCCACTGGTGGATGCAATTTGAATGCCACGGGAATTGTCAATGGTTCGGCCTGCAATCCTTGCGGCATCACGAATGTTGTGGGACCCCTTTATCAGTGTGTGACGGAGAGTCCTGCCCTAAACGACGATTTTGTAAGAGTGGGCTTTAATTATACCGGAAAGGCAGAATTTGGTACGGAAATAGATTTAGGTGGCTTGCCCTGGGGGGGGGAATCATCCTAGTATTACCGCTGATGGAACGATTTGGATTGGATATCAAAACACTCTTCAGGAAGGAGGCAGCTGGAGCTTTTCGATAACAGGAGGTCCCATCAACGACTGCAATTGGGTCTACTCGGGAACGGTACCTTCAGGCGTATGCAGCGACATGCAGTATTTTCTCGACAACGGCTACACGCCAGGTGACATCCTCGCTGCGGGCAGATCAGTATCGAACTCTACGGTAAGACCTACCAGAGCGGGTTGATCTTTTATGTAAATGAGAGCGCGAATCCTGTTACCGGTCTGGTGGCACTACCCGGTGACCTGACGCCGAAGACTGGGGGTTGCACTGGAAGTAGTCCTGCAACTGGAGTGAATGTGGGAACCGGTGCGGGAAATACAACAACCATATTCTCTTGCTCGCAGGCAGCACAAGCGGCAGCCAACTATACCTACCAAGGCTACGATGACTGGTTCCTCCCTTCCAGGGACGAGTTTAACGCGATGGCCCAAAATTTATTCCTTTTGGGCTACGGTAACTTTCAAAATGGAGGTCCTGCTGGTACACCCTATTGGACTTCATCTAATTTCGATAATGATAAGGCCTATGTTAAGGTTTTCGATGGAAATACCCAAGGCACCGCAATTGCTAATAAGACTCTAATTGCTCCTATCCGGCCAATTCGTGCGTTTTGACATGCGCGGAATGAAGGATTTTCTGGGCTTTTAAAAGAAAAGGGGAGGCGCACTGGTCTCCCCTTTTTCTTTTCCATTCCCTTCGGGACAATATTCCACCTTTTTGGAACAATAGCCGACGCTTCCCAAGCGCTATACACGGATCTTTGCAGGGTACAAACACATTAACTGAAGTACCCATAGCAATGTGCACTTCAACAAACCACCGCCTTATGAAAATTCTGGTCGTAGACGACGAAAAAGACGTGCAGCGCCTGTTCGAGCAGCGCTTCCGAAAGGAGCGCCGGGCCGGTGAGGTGGAGCTCTTCTTTGCTTATTCCGCCCAGGAGGCCCTGGCATTTCTGGCGCAAAAAGAAAGCGCCGGGCTGGCCCTTATCCTGTCGGACGTCAACATGCCGCAAATGAGCGGGCTGGAGCTGCTCGGAGGGTTCGGGAGCAGTACCCTGGCCTGAAGATCTTCATGATCACCGCCTACGGCGACGACGAGACCCGCCGGCAGGTGCTGGAGATGGGCGCTGACGAATTCTTCAGTAAGCCGTTAGACTTTCTGGCTCTCAAGGGAAAGTTATTGAGCTAAGCACATAGCCCCTCTCCTCATCCTGAAACAATATTCCACCTTTTTGGAACAATAGCCAACCCTTCCCAGGCCACATCCCCGGATCTTTGCAAGGTCGAATACGTAAAGAATTTCCATGAAGCCTTCCACCTTGCTCCATTTCCTCGATGATATCCTGGGTGAATTACAGGATTCACTCAGCCTTATCGAGGAAAGAATGGAAAAGGTCCTTGAATCGCAAAAGCGGAACGGCGGTATCAACCCAACGAACTCCACCACAGAAGATGAACTACTGGAACGGGTACAGAACCTGCACATTATCCAAGTCCGACTGCACGAACAGCATGCATTCCTAAAAAAAGAAGAACCGGAACCTTTAGAAGATCCCTTCCTCAGAAAAGTGCAGTCGCTTTTTGAACTGCGGATGGCCGATCCGGTATTCCATGTAGCTGAATTTTGTGAGGCGCTCCAACTCAGCCGCTCCCAGCTCGGACGAAAGATCAAGGCGGCCACCGGCCACACCCCGGCGCTGTACTTCAGGGCCCTGCGCATCCGGAAGGCCCGGGAACTATTGAAGACCACCGACCTCCCCATCAAGGAAGTAGCCTATGCCGTGGGTTTTACCGATCCGTCCTATTTCACCAAAGTATTTACCAAAGAAGGTGGAGTCCCGCCCAGCCAAATGCGCAAATAGTACAAGTCGATGCCGATCTGGTCCAATTTATTTTGGAAAAGACTTTGCAATTTTGAAGTTGGAAAAATGTCGTCTTTCCTATTCGCTATAACAAATGATCTCATGATGAAAAAGCACCTCTTTTCGCTGCTCCTCGTATGCTCCGGCCTCACCCTCAGCGCCCAGGTCGGCATTAATCAAGACAACTCCACCCCCGACCCCTCGGCCATGCTCGATGTGAAAGCAGCGACAAGGGCCTGCTCATCCCGCGCATGACTACTGCCCAGCGCAATGCCATTGCCAGTCCGGCTACCGGACTGCTGGTATACGATGAAACCACCGGCGGCTTTTGGTTTTACAACGGCACGGTGTGGCAAGATCTTTCTGCCGACGCCGACGCCGATCCCACCAATGAACTCCAGACCCTCGGCCTTTCGGCGCCACCTCAGCATCTCCGGCGGAAACAACGTCGACCTGGCAGGAATCAATACAGACAACCAAACCCTGAACCTGACCGGTACCACCCTCGGCACCGACCAACGGCAACAGCGTCGACCTGGCCGCGATAGATACGGATACCGATAATCAAACCCTCGGCCTTTCCGGCACTACCCTCAGTATCACCAACGGCAACAATGTCGACCTGGCCGGAATCAATACGGACAACCAAACCCTCAGCCTGAGCGGCAGCAACTTGTCTATCAGCAACGGCAATACGATTGCCTTGCCGTTAGCCAGTACGCTGAAAGACGCCGATAACGACACCAAGATATTGGTCGAAGCCAGTCCCGATGAGGATGTCATACGCTTACGTCAAAAATGTGGAAGGACTCCAACTGAATGCCAATGGACTATACGCTCCCGGTGTTTACAACTTCGACGGTGTTCCCCCTGTTAACGGAGCCGGCGTTCGGCTGATGTGGGTTCCATCCTGGTGGCGCTGCGGATTGGGGAAGTCAATGGCGCCCAATGGAACAGTTTCAACCTCGGCCACTATTCATCCGTATTGGGTGGGAAAACAATTCTATTCCGTATGCCGTGGATACGGCACGATAACCGGAGGCGCCAGTAATACGGTGTCCGGTACCGCCGGGTTTATCGGAGCCGGGGAAAGCAATCAGGCTTCCGGGGAACATGCCGGTATTATCGGGGGACTTTTCAATGTCGCTTCCGGCAGCACTTCCTTTATTGGGACGGGCCAATATAACACCGCTTCAGGCGTGTCATCTGTGGTGGTGGGCGGCGAGGAGAATATTGCCGCCGGCAAAATTTCCACCGCTGCCGGCTATGGCAACAAGGCGGCGTCATACGGCGAAGTGGCTTTAGGCTTGTTTGCTACGGATTATACGCCGGCATCGACGACGACCTTCAATGCCAATGACTGCTTTTAAGCATCGGAAATGGTTCCGATGCCAATTCGTTCCAATGCGCTGACCGTTTTGAAAAGCGGCAATGTCGGCATTGGAACCACTACGCCGACAGCAAAACTCCACGTTAACGGCGGCAATATTGCGCTCAGCGGCGGCAGTTTTACGCTCAGCGGCGGCAATATTGCGATGGGCGGCGGCTGGCTGAGTAATGATGGCGGCAACGAAGGCGTTTTTGTCACCACCACCGGCCGTGTCGGCATCGGCACAAATACCCCGCAGGCGCCGCTGCATGTTACCGGAACCACGGTAACCGCCAACGGAGAAGGCAATTATTTTAAATACGATTTCGGCAATAACTCCACAACCCAGGATATTGGCTCTGTTAACCAGGTGGTAGGGTACTTCGATGGAGATTTGGTAGCAAGTGAAGGCATTATTTCCATGAACGTCAGCTCCTGGTCCGACGCCCGCGCCAAACACGTCCTGCGCCGCAGCGACAGCCGCGAAGACCTCGACCTGCTCAATCGAATACAGATCACCGATTACCAGTGGATCGACCAGGTGGAAGACCAGGGCCGGATGCACAAAAAAGTCATCGCTCAGGAAGTAGAGCAGGTGCTGCCCGACGCGGTCAGCCGCATGCGCAAACCGATTCCCAATGTGTATGCCAATGCTGTAAAAGTGGACTACAACCCCGCCGCTAAAACCCTGACCGTTTACCTGGATAAAGCCCACGACTTCACAGTGGGTGACAAAGTGCGGGTGTTCACCGACCAGGGCGACCTGGATGAGGCAGAAGTACTTTCCGTATCATCGCCCACCATCTTTGTCGTTTCCTGCGACATGGAACCCTCCAGCGCTTTTGTCTATGGAAAATGGGTGGACGACTACCGCAAGGTGGACTATGACGCCATCGCCATGCTCAACGTGAGCGCTACGCAGGAACTGGCTAAAAAAACAGAAGATTTGCAGCAGTGTTGCCGAACTGGAAGCGGAAAATGCAGCGCTGAAAGCTGCGTTTGAACAGCGCCTGGCTCGCATGGAAGCTGCTTTGCAAGACTTGAACAATACGGCTGGTAAAAGCCAGATGCCAAATGAAAATTAGGCGTCCAGGCTATACAACAAGCGAATCCATCACTACAACCGGAAAAAAAATTTCTAGCATGATAAAGCACCTGCTTCCACTCTTCCTCCTGCTGACCGCCGCCACCCTCAACGCCCAGGTAGGCATTAATCAAGACAACTCCGCTGCCGATCCCTCGGCCATGCTCGACGTGAAAAGCAGCGACAAGGGCATGCTCATCCCGCGCATGACTACCGCGCAGCGCAATGCCATTGCCAGTCCGGCTACGGGGCTTCTGGTATACGATGAAACCACCGGCGGCTTTGGTTTTACAACGGCACGGTGGCAGGATCTTTCTGCCGACGCCGACGCCGACCCCACCAATGAACTCGAACTGCCCGCCGGAGGGGGCAACGGACAAATACTCACGGCCGATGGCAATGATGGAGTCTCCTGGTCAGACGTCCCCATATCAAACATCATTTCCGACGCCGATAACGACACCAAAATACAAGTCGAAAAAAATCCAGATGAGGATATTATCCGGTTTCAAGCGGCTGGAAAGGAAGTGGCGCACATAAGCGTCAGTACCCTGAATAGTGGAACCATTGAGACAGGGACAAGTGGTTTATTTTATTCTAACACGACCACCCCTGGGTGGCAGTCATTTACGGCTACCGCTGATGCTCAAATTATATCCATTGAGATTTTATATAATTCCTTTGGAGGTTATCCCAACAAAAGCTTTAGCATTTATGAAGGGGAAGGAACCGGAGGCAATTTACTGGCATCGCTCGGTAGTCGTACCTTGAATTACGGATGGAATCTGATTATGCTGCCCACTCCCGTTAATATAAGCAGCGGAGCGCAGTATACTATTCGTTTCCAGCTCCTATGCCGGTATTGGTATTAATGTCGGTAATTCATATAACGGTGGGCGGAGTAGTTATAGTACAAATTATGATTGGTCTACCCGGGTGCATTGGGCTTCCTACCTGCGTCAATTGACTACTTCCTCTTTGAATATTGAAAATGCGTACGCTTTTCCTACGGTGGATGGAACAAACGGGCAGGTATTGACAACGGATGGAAGTGTCGCCGTGCCCTGGTTCACACCAACCGATACCGATAATCAAACCAAACTGGGCCTCTCCGGCACCACCCTCAGCATCACCAACGGCAACAGCGTCGACCTGGCCACGATCGATACCGATACGGACAATCAAACCCTGGGCCTCTCCGGCGCCACCCTCCAGCATCACCGATGGCAACAGCGTGGACCTTTCCGGGATCAATACCGATACGGACAATCAAACCCTCGGCCTCTCCGGCAGCACGCTCAGCATTTCCGACGGTAACAGCGTGGACCTGGCTGGGGTTAACACTGATAATCAGACCCTCGGCTTGTCTGGCAGCACCCTCAGCATCTCCAACGGCAACAGCGTCGATATCAGTGACAACGACTGGACGCTCAGCGGCAACAACCTCTACAACGCCAACAACGGCAATGTCGGCATCGGTACCACATCGCCCAAACAAAGGCTGCACGTCAACGGCGACTATTACGGCAAAGGCCACGTCTGGCTTCATGCCAATGAAGGCGACGGTTTGTCCGGCACCGCCTACATACAGGCGCGTGATGAATCCGGCGCAAACGGTTCCAACATCGGTATGCGCTTGCGCACCCAGTCCGCCGGGAGCATTGTCGAAGCGGCACACCTGACACCCGATGGCAAGGTCGGCATCGGTACTGTTACACCGGCAGAAAAACTGGACGTACAAGGGAATATTCGCATGGCGAATTACATCGACGTGAATAATGCCGCGGGAAGTGTTTACATCGGTCGCTGGTTAGGCCAATTGCAGGAAGACTTTACCCAGGCGGATCACTTTAACGTGGGAATTGGAAATATGCGCTCAATGCAATCACTTCGGGCGTTGGCAATACGGGCGTTGGCAGCGGTGCGCTGTACCATAATTCCACGGGCAATTACAATACAGGGCTGGGATTTAATGCTATAGTAAGTGCCGGAAACCTGGAAAACGCGACTGCTATAGGGGCAAATGCTTATGTCAATCAAAACAACAGCCTGGTTCTGGGCTCTGTTGCAGGTATCAATGGCGCCACCAATAACACAAAGGTCGGCATTGGCACCACTGCGCCCAAGGCGCCCCTGCACGTCGCCGGCGACTACTACGGAAAGGGCCACCTATGGCTGTATGCCTTTGAAGGCGACGGCAGTTCGGGTACCGCCTTCGTACAGGCGCGCGACGATTCAGGCGCCTCCAGCATTGGCATGCAATTGCGCACCCAGAATAGCGGAAGTAATGTGAATGCGCTATATGTAGAGCCGAACGGCAATGTAGGCATCGGCACCACTTCCCCTTCAGGCCGGAAACTACGCGTGCTTGGAGACAGCGAACAGGATGGAAAAGTGTACTACACCAGTGCATTGCGTACGGAGGCCTTCGGTGGCTTCGATGTCACTTGCTGGAACGAGGGCGGTGGCAAGTACGAAGTCGGACGGGTCGTTTCCAGCCGTCGGTACAAGGAAAACATCCAGCCCTTTGAACCGAACGCCGAGCGTTTGCTGGATATCCAGTTGAAATCCTGGACAGGTATAAACGATACCACCGGAACGATCGGGTTTGGATATATCGCCGAGGAAGTCGACTCCCTGGGCTTGAAGGATGCTCAAAGCCGATAATGCCCAAATGAAGGCAGATATCCAGGCCATCAAAGCTGCACTATCCCTGCCGGCCGAAGAGAGAAATGGGGCGACAGGGATCGGCAGGGATTAATAGAATTAAAACAAGGATCATGAAGAACCTCATCTACATCGCTTTGGCTTTCACCTTGGCTATCTCAACCGCTCAGGCCCAAATGGTCAACGACGGCCTTTTCATCACCATCCCCAACGGATCCTCCGTGGTGGCCACCAACGGCCTCCTCAATACCAACGGCGGTACGATCACCAATGACGGCGCCCTCCTTGTTTCCGGCGACCTCGCCAACGAGTCGGGCGCTACGCTCCAGGGCAACGGCCAATACCAGCTGAGTGGCGACTGGACCAACAGTGCCACCTTCGACGCAGGTACGTCTACCGTTACCTTCGACGGCAATGCCAACAGCACCGTCACCTCCGGCGGCGACGCCTTCTACAACCTGAGCCTGAATAAAACCAGCGCCAACCTCCTGCTGGGCGACGAGCTCACCGTACAAAACCTGCTCGACTTCCAGGCCGCCGGCAACTACGTCATCCTCGGCAGCTACGACCTGGTTGCCGGGGATATCTCCGGTGGCGCAGCCGACCGGCACGTGCGCACCACGGGCCTGGGCGCCCTCGTGCGCACCGTGGGCAACAGCCCGGTCTTTTTTCCCATAGGGAACACCACCTACAACCCCGCAACCCTCACCAACGGTGGTACCGCCGACCAGTTGTCCATCCGCGTCCAGAACAGCGTATTGGAAGCAGGCGCATCCGGCCAGCCTTTTGTCGTCGGCGCCGTCAACCGCACCTGGCTGATCGAAGAAGCCACGCCCGGCGACCTAGACCTCACCCTCACCGTGCAGTGGAACGGCAGCGAGGAGCTGCCCTCCTTCGACAGGACCCAAAGCTACATCGGCCACTACACGGGCGGCAGCTGGGATATGCCCACCGAAACCCCGGCCAACGGCGGCGATCCCTACACCCAAACCCGCAGCGGCATCGTGAGCCTCTCGCCCTTTGCCGTATTCGGCGCCAACGCCTCTATCCTGATCGTCGAAGCCGGCGACCCACAAAGCATCTGCCAAAGCAAAGCCGTCGACCTGACCACCTTAGGCGCCTCCATCACCCCCGCCAACTTCGCCGGCACCTGGACCACCAGCGGCGATGGTACGTTTGACGATACGAATACCGGCATGGGAGTCTTCGGCGTGGCCATGACCTACTCATTGGGTAACGCGGACATTCAGAACGGAGAGGTGTATCTGATCCTGGAGTCGGAGGGCATTTCCGACCAGGCGCCCATTACGATATTGCGGGTCAATTGCGGGAATTTTCCGTGGGATGGGAATTGAGGCAGATTTCCCCCTTGCCTTTTTCCCAAAAAACTCCTATTTTTAGAAGCCCCCTTTAAAAAGGCTTCATGAACTCATCAAGCAACGCTTACGAGCAAGAGGACTTCTGCGAAAAATTCCGCATCTCCGTAGACGCCTATCACCGCATGGGGGAGATCGGCATCTTCGACGACCAGCCCCGCGTGGGAACTGATCGACGGGGAGATCCTGGTGCGCAGCCCGATTTCTCCTTACCACAATAGCCATGTGGATAAGGTCGCCCAATTTTTCATCCTAAAACTGAATGAAAAGGCCAATATCCGGACACAGGGCTCTGTGCGCCTGGATAACTATTCCGAACCGGAGCCCGATATTTGCATCCTGAAGTTTCGCGAAAACTTTTACAGTGACCAGCAACCCGGGCCAGAGGACATTCTCCTTATGGTCGAAGTATCGCTGGAAACCCTGGCCAAAGACCGTACCCTCAAACTGGAGAAATACGCCCGCTCCGGCATCCCCGAATACTGGATCGTCATTCCGGAAGAAGGGATCGTGGAGGTGTACCGCCGGCCGAAAGAAGGGGCGTACCAGGAGAAGAATACCTACGGCAAAGGAGATACCTGGCAGTTTAAAGCCTTTAACCTGGAGGTCAAAGGAAGTGATCTGCTCATTTGACCTGTCTGCAAAAAAAACTATTTCTTTTTATAACTCCGCCTGTCCCGGATCGTTCCGTCCGCCCGGTGTATGATCACATCCGAACCGTAATTTTCGGCGATCTCCCGGGCACGGTCGATCGCATCGTCCTGATATTGATATACTCCCGTGAACTTTTCATTGCCCTCTCCCTTCACCGCCCACCCATCCGGATGCGGAACCACGTGCTGGTGATGCGTGGTCGACCGGCCTTGGCGCCTACGCTTTTTAACAGGATTGCGACGATCTTCTTCAAAAGATTGGCCCAAAAGCCAGGGGTTCTAAAATCTGCCATGCCATTTTGTATTTTTTTTGGAAGGGACGCGAGGCCGACAGCCCCGCGTCCCTTCCTTCAAATTATTTAGATGGTACAAAATACGGAATTAGTGCCAAGACAAAAATCTGCGTACTTTTATCCCCATCATGGCCACCTCATCATTAATAAAGACTATCACCACTTTCAGCCTTTTCCAGGGCTTTTCCCCGGAAGAGGTCTGGAAAATCCTGGCCGCTGGAAAAGTGGGGCAATTGAAGCCGGGCGAGATCCTCATTTCTCCCGGAACAGCCAACGATACGCTCTTCCTGTTGATCGATGGTGAATTAAGCGTGGTTTTGGAAAAGAAGAGGGGTGGAAGTCTCGATCCCGATCCTGCCGGGTGAATGTCTCGGAGAGATGTCACTGGTGGTTAGGGCCCACGACGGCACTAGTGGTAGCGCATGAACTCAGCAGGGTTTTGTTCATCTCCGAAGATACCTTTTGGAATCAGTTGGCCGTGACACGCCACGGCGTGCGCAACCTCCTGAGCATGATGGCAGCCCGTCTTCAACGAAACAACGACGCATTGATCGAGAAGGTGGAAGAACAGATCAAGTATCAACTGCTGGAAAAAGAACTGGAAACGGCGGGAAAGATCCAGTCGAACACCGTACCCGATGGAAATCACTTATTTCCCGACCGACCGGAAGTGGATGCCTTTGCCCTGATGAACCAGGCCCGCGAAGTGGGTGGCGATTTTTACGATGCGCTGGTACTGGATGACGACCATGTCTATATGGCGATTGGAGATGTCTCCGGGAAAGGAATGCCGGCGGCACTCTTTATGATGCAAATTTTCACCTCCTTGCGGTTGCTGATCAGCAACAACACCCCTTTCGAGGAGGTGCTTCCATCCGTCAACAACATGCTGGTCCGGAACAATGGGGATATGATGTTCGTCAGCATTTTTGCAGGGGTGCTCAATATTCGAACGGGCCTCTTCCGCTATGTCAATGCAGGACACAATCCACCTTTTGCAGCACTTGGGGAGATGATTTCAAGCTCCTGAACTTGCCGGGAGGAACCCTTATCGGGATACTGGATCAGGCCAAATTTCCCGTCACTGAACTGCAATTGGAACCTGGTGATTCCCTGCTTCTATACACCGATGGCATACCGGAAGCCACTAATTCCGGCGACATCATGTTCGATGTAGCTCGAACACAGTATTTGTTGAATAAGGAGGGTGATGGATGTATGAATGTGCTGGTTTCATCATTGAATGTGGCTGTCGAGGCATTTGTGAATAAAGCGCCTCAACACGATGATTATACCCTCTTTGCACTTCGGTACCACGGCAATTAAGGATGCGCTGCCACCCAAACTTCTCCATCCTCGAAGTATTCTTTTTCCAGATAGGCACGGTCTCTTTTAGGGCGTCAATGGCATATTGACAAGCTTCAAAAGCGGCCTGCCGGTGGGCTGCCCTACCGCAATCACCACGGGTACCTCCCCGATCTCCAACCGCCCCGTCCGGTGATGGATGCAGATCCGGTCGATCTGAAAAGCGGAATCTGGCTGTCTCCGCGATCTTGCGCAACTCCGATAGGGCCATAGGCTCGTATGCTTCGGTCGAGTGTAATACCCGCTTGCCCCTGGTATGGTTGCGCACCGTGCCTACAAAGATATTGATGCCGCCAATCTCCGGACTGGAGACGTAGTCGATGCAGGTTTGGATGTCCAGTGGTGTTTCTTTTAATGCTATGTCGATCATGGTCTTATTTTTAGGGGGCCAGTTAATGGCGCCAGTGGGCGCCGGTAATGGGCGCCGGTACGGGGGCCCTGCTAGCCGCCGCTGACGGGCGGTATTAATGCCACTTCATCCCGCTCGTATAACGCCTGTCCTTTCTCTGCATATTCACTATTTACCGCCAACGCCAATGCCTTCAGCTTGCTGAATTCCGGGAAACGCCTTACCAACTCCGCTTTCAAATCTTCTACATTAGCCCCATCGGGCAGCTCGAGCTTCAACTCTGAGTCGCCCAGTATATAGCGGGTAATGCCAAATGCCAGTATTGTTAATTGCATAGTGTTATAATTTTGTTATGGCGGCCATTCAAGGCGCCAGGTATGGCGCCTCTACGGTGGTCTTCATTTCATTGACAAAATACATCTCCACTTGTCCCTTGTTCTTCACCTCCATCATACCCGGGTACACACTCGAAATAGGGATGCACCAGGTCGTAGGTACATTTGGAAATATTCACCCGGTCGACCTCGCCGTTGGACTCCATACGGGAGGCGGTGTTGACGGTATCGCCCCCAGATATCGTAGGCAAATTTCTTAATCCCCACAATACCCGCCACGATAGATCCCGTGTGGATGCCAATGCGGCTGCGGAAGAAAGGCAAATGACTCATAGAGCGCTCCTCTCTTACTTTGACCATAAACTCCTGGATCTCCAGGGCTGCTCGTACGATCTGTACGGCCGATTTGACCTCTTCGCCGGGCAAGCCCCAACGCACAAGTAGGCATCCCCACGGTCTTGATCTTCTCCAGTCCGTATTTTTCCATGATCTCGTCATAAGCACGAAAGCAAAAATCAATTTCCCCTACGAGTTCTTCCGGCGGCAATTCCTCTGCCACCCTGGTGAATCCTTCAAAGTCGATGAACATGACAGTGACGGCATCGAAAAAGCGGGCCTTGGCAAAACCGTTGTTCTTCAATTCCCGGGCAGTCTCCTCGGGAAGAATGTTCAGCAACAGGTCTTCTGATTTTGTTTCTCCGCTTCCAACTCGGCCGTTCGGATACCTACTTGCTCCTCCAGGTAGTGCTCCCGCTTGCGAAGGGTATAGATCCGGTAGCGGGCGAAAGAGTACCCGATACCCAATACTGCCAGCGTACAGGCCAGGAAAAACCAGGGACTTTATAGTACGCTTGTTCTACAAACACGGGAATAATAAGGTCTTCCGCCTCCATGTTGTGATTGCCGTTGGTAGCCCGAACGCGAAAGGTGTAGTGTCCGGAGGGTAGGTTGTTGTACCTGGCATAGTTAATATTGGATGGCGGCGACCATTCCTTTTCAAACCCTTCCAAAATATAACTGTACATGTGTTCCCTCGGGTTGGCAAAATCCGCAAGCGAAAAGCCCAGGTAAACAGTTTATCCTTGTAGGAAAGCCGGATTCCTTTGTCTTTCGGCACCCCCTGTACCCGCATCACCATATCGTCGGTCTTGCCGTCGAGTTTGGAGAAATAAGTGAGCAACAGGCGCCCATCCTGCTTTTGCGGTCTGCCTGAAACCCGGGACCAGGGGTAAATGCGGCCACTCCATTGAGCCCGCCAAAATAAAAGCGGCCGTTGCGGGCCTTGAAAAAACTGATCCGGTTAAATTCATTGGCAGGCAGGCCATCTTCCAGGAAAAAATGGTCCATTTTCCGGTCCTTCAGCCGGATCCGCACCAGGCCGTTGTCGGTACTGACCCAAATACAGCTGTCGCCTTCCGGAAGCAAGCCGTTGATAAAATCGTTGTGCATTCCCTCCTCCTGACCCAATACTTCCACGCTGTTATTCACGAGGTCGAAACGGTGCAGGCCTTTGGCTGTAGCGACCCACAAAATCCCATTCGGATCTTCGTAGCAAGCTAGTACACGCGGATGCCGGAGCTGAGAAATATCAGCCGGAAAAGGGGTGAGCTTTCGGGTAGCGGTGTCCAGCCGGTAAAGGCCGTTTTCGGCTGTACATATCCAGATTGCCTTGCTTCGTTGCCCTTCATGGAGAAACGAAATCCGGTAGGGAAACGTATCCAGTATTCCGGCCGCATCGCGGAAAGGTTTCCAGGCACGTGCAGCAGGCACATATTGATAAAGTGCATGGCTATTGCCAAGCCATAGCTGGTTGGTGTGATCGGTAAGCAGCACGCCTTCTTCGGTCAATTTCCCCTGGAGCATGGAATCGATCCGTCCGCTGGTCAGGTCGATCCGAAGGCCATTGCCGGTAAAAAGGGCTTCTTTGTAACAGGCAAGGCCAAAGGGGGCATTCGAAAAATCGTTGCGCATCAAGATCGGCTTGAGCTCGCCGGTTTGAGGATCCAGCCGGTGTATAGAGTTGTAATAGGAGAAATAAATATTCCCCCGTTCATCTTCGGCAAAGCCCCGCATGCGCAAAATCCGCTGTTGCATAACTGCTCCCTCCATTGAGGTAGGTGGTGAACAGCTTTTTTGACCGGACGAATTTGATGGCTCCAAAAGTCGGAAGCTGACCCAAACCACGCCGCTTTCGTCCCGGAGCACCTGCCGGTAGATAGGTTGGTGCTTGGTGATCTCCGCACGTCCTGGTTGAAATCACGCATCGATTGATGAAGCGCATCGTAGTAAAGAAGCGCATCTTCGCCGGCCAGCCACATATTCCCATCGGGTTCCACGCACAGCGCATCAAAAAGCTTCCCTGCGGGAATCGGTTCCGGAAACCGGATGCAGGGAAAATTTTTCTGCCCGGGCAGCCGATAGTATACCTGTCCGTTTTGCAGGAGCACATACAGCCCTCCTCCCGGCTCCTTCTCCAGCGCTACGATGCGCGCTACCCCGGCGAGCGCCCCAATAGCTGAACTGAACCGGTCAACTACCTCTCCTCGAAGGTTGAGTTGCCAAAGTTCATTTTCATTGCCTCCCAACCAAAGGGTGTCTCCTACCCACAGCAAGGGGCGGCTTTCGGATTTGCCGGGCAAAAGCAGGTTGACCTGCCGACGCCCTTCCCTCGTCATAGTATTGGAGGTAGCACTCCGCCTGCTTTTCTGCAAAGGTACCATCCAGGCGTCCCCGCCTGCTCCCGGGCACATGGTTGGCCGTATGCTCTTCCCCTCGAAGCAGCTTGCCTTCATTGATACGTATATGCTGAAAAGCCAGGGTCATGGGGTCGAAAACGGAAATGAAGTTGGGGCGAACCAGCCAAAGGCGGTTCTGGGGGCCCACAAATAAGTCGAGGGCAGGCCCTAAGCCTGTCCCGAAATACTATCCGGCACTTCAAAGGAAAGAAATTCGTAGCCGTCGTGGCGGTTCAGCCCGTTGAAGGTGGCCAGCCAAACGAATCCCATGGTATCCTGCTGGATCTTGTATGTTTGCGATGCGAGAGCCCCCTCTTCAAAGCCCAACACCTTGATTTGCACTTCCAGTTCCTGCGCACGAAGGTTCCACCCCGCCAGACTGGCCAACACCACTATCAACCATACACTCCAACGACTCATATTCTTAGGGCACTTAAATCGGCATGTACGCTGTAAATTAGGTAAATTATTGGTACGATCCGCGCCTTCAGTACGCATTATACCATTGATAAAGATGTAAAAATAACAAACTCGGCCAAAGCTAATACTATCATCATTTTAATGATATACTGAAGAAAAATCATTTCAGCTTGAGTATAGTACATTAATTTCTAATCCAAAAAATGATAATTCGAATTTTTTTTCCACATTTTCTTCCGCAAATGCGAAAAAAAAAATTAACATTCCGTTACCTTGCCCCCGCATTTCGCGTCTAAAGATCAAATTCGTTGAAAAACAGCACAATACACTAATAAAAAAAAGCCCTAATAGCTGGATTTGGGGGTAAAATCCCCTCTCTAATTAAAAAAAAAGGAATTTTTATAAGAACATTTGGTCTTTTATCGGCATTTCAGGCAATAAATCGGGCTTAATTCGCATTAATTACCCAATATAATTCCAAATCCAAAATAAATTTAAAGAATAGTTGACTGATAGATAGAAAGCAAATACCTTTCGGTACAATCCAAGAACGAACGAACATTTTTGAACAACCGAACGAACGAGCTTTTTAATCCCTTAACCCACCAGCTATTGCCTATTTCTACACGCACGCCCAGTAGTTTTGAGCATTTGACAAAAACCGATGCGGTCGGCCCCCAAACGGCGGGATGGTGGCTTTTGCTACATACCGTAAATAAGTAGCGGGGAAAAATCCGTTTGTGGCCTTTCGCACAAAGTGAACATTATGAAATTCCCATGGACAATGAGCCCGCTGCTGCTGGCGTTAACTGCTATTGCAGTACCCCACAGCACGGCCAACAAAATCACCCACTCCGACGTTTACGTCGTTGAGCTCGACGAGACGCTGCTTCAAACGAGGCTTCAAGCGCTCAATCTACCGGTTTCCGTCCGGTTTACGCCTTCCGTACAGACATTTATCAGCGAGTTTACCACCTATGGCAAGAAAGGTTCTGAAGCCATGTTAGGTCGCGCGGTACTGTACTTCCCCACATTCGAATACTACCTCAACCTGTCCGGGCTTCCCCGCCAACTGAAGTAACTGGCAATGGTAGAATCCAACCTCCGCCCTAACGCTACGTCGGAGGTGGCGCTGCCGGTCTGTGGCGATTGATGCCCTCGACCGCCCAGCAATTGGGGCTCACGTGAACTCGTATGTGGACGAACGCCGTGACCTGCACAGCTCCACCGAAGAAGCCGTACGCTTCCTGGCCGATTTGTGCCAAGCAATTCGGATCCTGGGAACTGGCACTTGCCGCCTACAACTGTGGCGCAGGCAATGTGTCGAAAGCTATCCGGAACGGTGGAAGCAAGGACTTCTGGAAAATCCGGCGAATACCTCCGGCACAAACCCCAGGTATACGTACCGCGCTTTATTGCGGCGGCCTACCTCGCTGAGTATTACACCCAGCACGGCTTGCAACCGGTATTCCCGGAATACGACCTCCGCTTTTCCCGCACTATCCGGGTCTACAGCCAACTGCCGCTCAATAAAGTGGCCTCGATCACCGGATCTCATCAACATGATCCGGAAACTCAACCCGGCTTACCGCCAGGGGATCATTCCCGCAAGCACCAAAGGGTATTCCTTTACCCCGCGGAACTGGGTATCATGGCTTTCCAGGACTACCTGCGCTGGTCGGGCAATAGCGACATCAAAACGGACCTGAAGGTCTCCGTAGAACAGAAAGAATCCTCCAAGCTAAAGGAGGAACTACCGTCCTGGTCGCCGCAGGCGATTCCATCAACTCGATCGCCAATCAGCATGGTTGCACCAAATACGAAATTATGGAGTGGAACCAACTGCGGGACGAGAATTTGTACTTTCACCAGGAACTCGTGCTCTTCGTGATTCCGCCAACACCACGGTGCGCAGATCGTAATCTCGCACTCCGGGCGAAACTCTAATCTTTTTCTGAATGTGCCATTGTGGGCTTTAGGCCCCAATGGCCATTTTTTTGCAGGATTATTTTTGGCGCAATAACATCTTGGTCCTCAATACCCCATCCTGGCTTCCGCACCGACATACAATAAACCCCGGATGGCCAATTATGGGTATCCAGCGAAACTACTTCCGCCGCTTCACCGCTCCACCTTAATCGCCCCCATTGGTCCCAAACGGACACCATGGTGGGTTGCCCCTCCGGTAGCCGAACAGTCAGGGTCTCAGAGAAGGGTTGGGAAAAGCAGCACCTCCTTCTCGTTGGCATTCACCTCTGTCCCCGCACTGGGCCCTTCAGGTGAATGGCGAAGGAAAAACTCCCAGATAGCTGAACTGGCACTGAAATCCTGGTTGGTGACGCCGACTATAACCACAGCGCCCGGCCAGGTGTGGCCGCCATTGTACACTTTGTAATGCCAGACCTCTGTGCCTGCCTCGCAATCATTGTATTTAAGAGCCCGCAGTTGATCCATCCAGTAACACAGTATTGGGCACAGGTTCAACCGATGGGTCCCCAATACACCCGTTCTTTTGCGTCCAAAAACGCTGATCTGGTATGCTCAGGGTATTGACAAGTCCATCGTAGGGCACAACCGGATCGGCGTACCATGGTCGCCCACAGGTATGGAGTGGCTTGGCAACACAACGCGGCCTGCCAGTTGGCCCATGCTGCCAGTACAGAAGCTATCGCCGCAAACCGATCAGTGAGCTGACAAGCGAGCATGTAACTCATGAAATCCACCATTCGACATGCCACAGGTAACACCCGCGCCGGGTCAACTAAATAATGAGCCGACAGCGTGTCGATCAGCGCATTTATAAAACTGACATCATCGGCGGTGGGGGCCTGGCAGGCCTACGTTCCAGAATTATAACCCAAGTGGGGTAGTGGACCGGGAAATGCCCGGTATCCGCCACCGTATCCATTTGGGAATAAAAACTCCTACCAATGGCATTGGAAGTATACCCATGCAGGTTGAAAACCAAGGCAGGTCCACCATAGGCCGCTGGCTACGCATATCCGGTAATCAGGCAAGTAACGTTCTTGCTCGAAACTACCGGTCAAACTCTGAGCGGAAGAAAGGACAAAACGCTAATCAGGCCAGTGAACGGTAAGATTTGGACATTGTTGGTGATTGTCAAAAGCAACGGGTAGTCAGCTGAGCGATAGTCCCAGGCTACCTGCTTTTATTTTGGGAACGATTCCTGGTCGCTAAATATCCAAAGAAAAGAGTAAGCGCAATGAATTTGCATAACCGAATTGTTACAAAACGGCCCGATTTGCTATATTGCTAAGAAAAAAACATTCTGATAGAAGAACTTTGGGATACTTTTCTCGGATCGCTCAAATCCCTGAATGAGGAACTCCCTCACCTGGATAGATGAAATTGTGCGTTCTCTGCCCAACATTGCACTCGCCATTGTGGTGATCTATTGGGCTATCTTTTTTCGCAGGTGAGTGAAAAAATATTCTCGAGGCCTTGTCCGGGTTTCGAAAACCTGACCGCTTAACGCCTGCTGGCGACCATACGACGGCGGGTCCTTCGCTGGTACTTTTGGTACTCAGCATTTCCAACCAGGACCGTGCCTGCAATCATTATTGCAACTGCGGAGTGGCAGGCTTGGTTATTGGTTTAGCCCTGCAGGAACCAATATTAACTTCCTTTTTCGGGGTCATCATGTCCACTGATCTATTTCAAGTAGGCACCTGGTGAAACTGCATGGCTATTTGGGGATCTGATGACAATATCAACCAGCCTCTGACGGTACTCCACAACTTTCAGGGGCAGGAGGTCGTCTTACCCAATAAGGTCGTGCTCAAAAACCCTTTTCTCGACATTATACCGTTTCCGCCAACGCCAGGTGGAGATCGTTTGCAGGATCTCGTGTGGCGACGAAATCTTAAGGTCAAAAATGTATCGATTGCGGCAATCAGGGACAAAGTTGCCTATGATGTCAAATAACCTTGTCGAGTTCTTTTTACCGACTTGGGATAGTTCTATCAATTTCCTGCTCCGCTTTTGGTTTGAAGGATACCCAGCAACTGACGTTTTCGGAGATTCGCCACGGCTATTGTTGCGCTCAAAAGCTCGATGTAGCGCCAGTATCTACGATCCCATTCCCATTCGAACGCTCGATTTTGGCATCAAAGGAGGTGTGCCCGACAGGCATGGACCAAAAAGTGGAAATCTACTCACTTTTCCGTATTTTACCCGCTCTGTTTGTGAGAGTTAATCAATAAGCCATGGCATGGGATCAAGTAACGAAAAAAAGGTTTTCTCCAAAGACAGACACCAAGGGGGATCGTGGCTGGAACTGTATGCATACGACCGACGAACGTCCGCGTACATCGTAGGTAATTTCAACAACTGGCAGATCGACCTGGAGCGCTTTCAACTCGGGCAGCTGGGGCCTGGCCATTTTTCAGTTCCGTTTTCGGAAGCACAACTCCAGCATTTCCACTCAGTATAAATACGTCAAAGGCAGTTGGGAGGACGAAGAATCCGATGAATACGGCAGCACCATCCCCAACCGGCGGATCGACCTAAGCGAATCCCACAGGGGCAATCAAGCCATGTGCCCCGCTGGAAATTCAAGGGTTAGCCTATAACCCTGAATTAACTACGCGGAATCCAGGTCATCTCCGAGCAATTTGAGATCCCGCAGCTCGTGAAGAGCCGGCGTATCGCTGCCTTGCTCCCTCTCCGTTATCTAGAGACAGACAAATCTTACCCCGTGCTCTATCTGAAAAAAGAGCAGAACCTTTTCGACGATTTCGCCCCATTCGGCAATTGGGCGGTAGATAAAAACTGGCGGTCATGGCCGAAAAAGGAATAGCCGATATTATCATTATTATTTCCGATCGACCACGCTGCAGAAGAACGGGTTCGCCGGAATTCACTCCCTCCTGCCAAACCAGGCTTGGGGTGGGCGATGGAAAAGAAGTATACCCGTTTTCTCCGCTGACACCCTTAAACCCTTCGTCGACC
>JADJTT010000008.1 GCA_016711045.1 Saprospirales bacterium | reverse complement strand
TTCGTACTGGCAATCTTAGCCGCGAAATTCAGGCAAGCTTGGATATCTTCCTTCTCTATGTATGGATAGTCATCCAAAATCTCTTGAAAACTCATCCCACCTGCTATCAGTTCAAGCATTTGGGTCACGGTGAAGCGCATATTCCGAATTGATGGCTTACCATGCATTACCTCTGTGTTAATAGTTATCCTCTCTAGGTATTTCATTATCAATCACTTTTTAGCAAAGGCACATAATATTATCCACACCAGTACAAGATAATAAATGTTTAAAACTTCGAGAAGGTTCCAAGGAACAATTTTGTCCCCTGGGCGTCTCCCGTTAGGGGACGCTGAGGAATTAAAGACTGGGCTATAAGCTGTCGCAGCGTCCTCTACGAGAGACGCCACTCGTACAAAAATGTAATATCCTTTACCCCGGGTTCCACCCGGGGCTATTCACGTTAAATCCCTCCGGGATTTCATTTGCGTCCCAGCTGTGTATTCTATTAGATTCCGATTAGGTGCGACAATTTGGTTTGCGCCCACTTAACGTGGCTGTTCTACCAGGGAAAATTAAAACTGTTTGTTCAAATTGTGGTATTCAATTTTCGACATATAAGGAAAGTAAGGTAGTGTTTCCATGAGTTCTTTTGACTTACTTTCATCAATATTTTGAAATATTAAAACAGCATCTTTTTTTGTCACCGCAATAAAGAAACTCTCCAATATATTTTCTTCTTTCCATTGATTGACAAATTCCATTTCTTGTTTCGGCAATTCAGGATTAGATTTTATAGCTTCTATTCCGCTATCCGAAAGTGTAATTAAAACCAATACTCTGTTCATCTCTTTTTAATTTAAAAAATTGCTTATTTTGTTTCTTCTCTTCAAATTAATGTGCTGTGTGCTCTTGTCATAGCAGGCAACATCTCAACAATCGTACCCCCATTCAAATTTCGGATTGAAAATCTCTTCGCTTGCTTTGTGGATTTGAGCGGACTCAAGGTTGCGATTCTTGCAGCACAAAACCTGGCCATCTACGCATATATTTGATAAATTTCTCGCTTAAACCTTCATTGAGGAGATATTGCGCGGAAACAGGTGTTTTCTACTGGCTCAAAATTTGGGTTTTCGATTACTTTGATTGGAAAATCATGATGAAGAAATTCCCGATCGCCCAATTGTTACAAAGTCCACTCCCGAATTGAGCACGTTACTGACGTCTTTCCCCGTTCTAATCTTCCCCGCTACTGTCAGCAACACATTTTTTAAAATCTAGAGATGGAAATGTGCTAATAAGGATAGATCCTGATATTTATTGTCTTCCGGTTTTTTAAAACAATCCCATAAAGAGAGGTCTAAAAAGTCGATTGAGCCACCATCGATTAACTGTTGGCAGATAAATTTAATCTCTTGAATATCCATCCCAAATTTTTCTGGTGACAACCTTACTCCAAGGAGGAAATCTCTACCACATTGCGCTCTAATTCCATCAACTATTTCAAATAGAAGTCGAGACCTGTTTAAAGTGACCCCCGTAATTATCCGTTCTTTTATTTGTTTCTAAACTTAAAAATTGAGTTAAAATATATCCGTGCGCACCATGAACTTCAACACCATTATAACCACATTTTTTTAGCCGAATAGCTGCCGCAATAAAATCATCTCTTAATTGTTTAACTTCTTTTAACGTAAGGCCGCGCGCATTGGTTTCCTCATTATCAGAAGGGCAGACAGGTTGTTCATTTATTAATTCTGGAGGAGTACGCATGCCTGCATGGTGCAATTGAATGACAGCTAAACTTCCCTGTTCTTTAATTTTGGTTGTTAATTTTATATGCCCTTCATTTAAGTTGTCACTAAAAATACCTAGTTGACCAGAGAACCCCTTTCCAACTTCTTGAACATGTGAAGCACAGGTCATTACCAAACCAAATCCACCCTCTGCTCTCATTGTTAGCCACTTTAGTTCCTCATTAGAGAGTTGACCATTCTCATGGCTTTGTTGGTTAGTTAAAGGCGCCAACATGAACCTATTTTTCATTCACAAATTGAATGACAACCGTGTCGATGTCTTTGTGGTATTTTGCGATGCTCTGATACCCTGGAATCAGCCCCGTATGTTTGTACACGTAGATGGAGGAGTAGATTTCCTGTTCGCCTCCCTCAAACAAGGTACCGTCGTTTAATGCCCGCAAAAATATGCCCACATCCTCGGCTGTAGCCAGCATGGAACCATAATTAGCAGTCTTTATATCGTCTTCTATGCCCACGTAATAGCCGCTCATCACCTCGTCCATATCCACGTCCCGAATCGAACCGAAGGTGTTTTTTAGTCCGAGCGGGATCAAAATTTCTTCCTTGATGTATTGGAATTTGCTATACCCCACTACCCTTTCTATGAGTTCGGAAATCAACAAATAATTGGTGTTTGAATATTCGTAGTCTTCCCCTGGTTCAAAGTCGGCCGGCAGATCAAGTACGCGTTCAAGCGCTTCTTTATTATTTTCTGGTGGATCTGTCCAAAAATCGGGGGTGTCCGTTAAATTGGGAATGCCGCTTCGATGCTGCACCAGCATTCTCAAGGTGATTCTTTCTGCATTTTCAATTCTTCCCACAAGTTCCGGGAAGTAATCAGCGAGCGTTTTATCTAAAGACAAACGTTTATCACTGACCAATTTGGTGATCGCAACCGCATCATATAACTTGCCGATGCTGGCAATCTTGAATAATGAATGCGGATTGGCCGGTATTTTGTTTTCCTGTCTTTCCAGCCCGCCGCGTAAAAAAGCAGGTTCTATTCCTCCTGGTCTACATAGACGATCATTCCATCAAACCCAAGTCCAATTGCTTCATTTACTTGTGCTTGCACCGTATCGGGCAGTGGCGCGATCCACGCCCTTACCAAGATCCATGGCACAAAAAACATGGAGATTATGGTCCCCAAAAGTAATGCTATTTGGAGTATTCGTTTTGATTGTTTTTCGTCATCCTATTTTCCGTGTAGCCAGTTTTTTCAATTCCGAATATTCAACAACTCCTCCTCTAATTCCATTTTGAACTTTCTTCCTCAGGTGTTAACCCCCTCCTATCAGGTTGTTTTGTTCGTAAGGGTCATTCACCAGATCGTGCAGTTCTTTATTTCCAGTGGCATGCACAATGAGCTTGTAAGCTCCATTGCCGATAGTCCATAGATCATCGGTACCGTCGTTCATTTCCGAATACTGAAATGCCCGGTGTGAAGCGCCGCTGCTCAAAAGTGTCTTGAAACTTTGGCTGTCGTGGATCTCAGAAATGTTGACCCCAGCCAGTTCGGCTATCGTTCTAAAAAGGTCTGTACTGCATATCAGGTTGTTATCAGCACCCGTTCTGCTTACCCCTTTCCCGAAATGAACATGGGTACGTTTTATGCCTCTGGTAAAGCGTACCTTTTACCGTACTGCTGGAATAGGGCGATTGTGCCACTTGATTCGGCGTGCCATTATCCCCTAAAAAATTATCACGGTATTGTCGAGTTCAGCCTCGGGAATTGCGGACTAAAGTCGGCCTATTTGAAAATCCATGGCTTCTATGGCCGCCATATAATAGGGCATCGGGTCTAATCCGTCCATATAGTCGGGTAGATTGCCTTGAGCGTGCATCTCCGCTGGAGGGACATGAAATGGGGTGTGCGGCGCATTGTAGGCCAGCCAGAGGAACCACGGTTTGGATTGGCTATTGACCCAATCAATGGAGAGGTCCGTAAATACCTTGGTGATGTATTCCGTTTGAAGGCTACCCACCCCATCTTCGGTCAATTGCCATTGATAGTAGCTTTGTACAGCGCCTCGTATCAAGCCGGCATAATAATCAATTCCGAATGACTCCGGGTTAATCGTTGGATTCTCCCCGGATAAAGTGCCACTTGCCAATTACCGCGGTGGCGTATTTATTATTTGTCTCTTCATTAATGAATTTCTGCAGCGTTTTCCGATGGACTTAATTCATCCCCGGCCCATTTCACCCCTGTGCGATAACCATATTTGCCTGTAATAATGGAAGCTCTCGTAGGTGAACAGGTCAGGGTTACCCAAAGGTTGTCAAAGACCAACCCTTCATCTTTGATCTTGTCTATGTTGGGGTGCTGGGTTTAATGCTGCCTTCGGAAAACCCTTGCGTAGCATCCTTTCCCCATATCGTCTGCAATAATTAGAAGGATATTTGGCGTGTCGAAATGCTTCCGTCCTCTTTTTATTACAACCAACAAGTAACGCCATAAAAATCAATAGTGAAAAATATTTCATGTGGTCGTTGGTATTTAAATTTTTCGGTTTTCGGTTTTAGTCCTAATAGAGAAAAAATTAACATTTTAGTCTTTTTTAGCATATTCTTCATAATCTTTGCCATATTTTCTTTCAAATATTCATCCAGTTTAGGGGCATTGTAAAGGCGAAAAAAAGCAAATAATAAAATAGGAATTGTTGCCGACCATAAATTTTTCGTCATTAGCGCATAAAAACGGTGACCCAAAGAATGTCTCAAAATAATTTATATGCCGGGAATATTTGAAAAATCCTTGTGTATAAATTTTTCCTTTGTTTTCAGGTTTCTTTTTCCATTGATGACGTAAAATCTCTCCGCCGCTATTAAGCACACCCAAAAACAAAGATCGCAATCGCAAAATAATCAAGTCCATCAATCGGCTGAGATTGGGTAATACAAACAATGGAAAGCCGACGAAATAAGAGAAAATGCAAATGGAACACTCACGCTTTCTTCCCAGAATTTTCTCTTTAAAATAAATATCATCGTATAAGTCAGTCGAATGAAAATAATAAGGTGGAATGCGAAGATTATTATCCTTCTGTCAAAATTTCCAACTGAATTGTGAATCCTTAAATGATTCTCAACTTCCAGGCACCGCCACTTTGAAATAAAATCCAATAAGATAACCATAGTAGAATGATCTCAAAAAAATTGGATGACTATTTTCTGTGGAATACTTTTGCTGGTTTGTCCGTATAAGTCCATTTTATAGTATTTTTTTGCGTATTAGCGTTTTATCATTTCCTTATTTGAGAGAAAAGAGGCGGTCAAATCAATTGGGACAGCATCTTCCTTGTGTTTGGAGCGCAATTCACGAGCCAGGTCAACCAGGGATTAATCGACGCAACTCCATTGAAATTTTATCAAAAATACGTCAATTCTGACAAGTTGGAAAATGGTTAATTGATAACGGTCTTTGTTACTGATACAGATACGGTTCATTATCGTTTGCCATCTTTCTAATGTTCGCTAAAACTCTTTTCATATAAATCCGCCAAAAGGTCTTTGTAAAGATCCAATTTAAAGGATAAAGCATAGCGATGTCCGAGTGCAACGTATAGGAATATTCAATTAATATTTTGTTTGGTTCAAGTTCAGTGGTTTTCCATTCTCCTACAAATTTTGAAAACCCTAACATCCACGACTGAAAATCGCTCACTTCTATTTTCCAGTATTGATTTTCGATCCGTTCAATCACTTTGTCGCTCGAAGCCCAGCCTCCTTTCTGCGTAGCTGATGGAGCCACAAAAACCTTTTTACTATACCCTGGTTTGCCCCAATTTTCATCATCCGTACAATGGGTAACTTTCGGCATAAGGCCAAATCCGGTGTGCACTTTCGAAACGTCACATAGCATGGGCGTCTTAAAAGCGCGCTCCAGGGAGCAATGGTAAATGGCGGTAACTTTTGTTTTAGTCGTCATTTTTTGTTTTTAGTTGGGCCCAATCTCAACCAGGTCCGGTTATCTGCCTCCTTTACACCAAATCCTCTTCCCTCCAGCCCGGATCCCGCGTCTCCAAATCCCGCAATGGCCGGTCATCCAGGTCGAGGGCGTCCTGAAAATCGGCCTGGTTCCGCTTTTCGCCCTGAAAAAAGCTGATCAGGCCCTGGTTGTTCATCACCCGGATGTAGCTTTTTTTGTCTTTGGAATGGTATTGCCATTGCTCCACCTCGATGAAGGTGGATACGCCGGTGATAAAACACTTGCCTGTTTTATAGTGGCCCAGAAAATAGTCCTTCCCGCCACCTGGATCATGGGCGGCGGTTTTCGGTGCGGAAGGTGGGCATGCCGGTTTCAAAGATTTCGAGGGTCTTTTCCTGAAAGGCATTCAGGAGGGCCTGGTTTTGTTCCAGGTATAGTAGCCGCTCTTCTTTATCGGGATTGATCAGTTGGAAATACTTGTCGGAATTGCCATCATTCCAGTCGTATTGCACGAGGTTGATGATCTTCAATTCTTCTCCGTTCAGGTCCAATACCTCCCCTTCTCTGGTGGTGTAGATCCCGGCGAAGAATGGATCGGCAAAATCGCGGCGATGTCTGCGGGCTGAATCCTCCTCCTCCTGCACCTCGACCTTTCGCCCGTACTCCCCCTTAACCGGCTCGTCTTTAATACCCAAAAACGCTCCAGATATGCTTCAATTTCCTGCACTTCCTGGCTGGTGACGTTATCGAGGAGAGGAGGTCTTTATCGCTTTTGTTGTACAACTTGGCCCGAAGTTCATAGGTAAATTGCGTGCCGTTCTTACTGCTGGATTTCTTTTCCGCCACGTAGAGTTGTTCAATGGCATTGACCGGGATCTTCCGGTTGCCTTTCCACCAGGGAATCGGAGTGTGCCGGATCGTGAGGTAATCGCCGGAGATATCGATAAAGGTCTTGTTGAAGAACAGGCAAAGCGTATAATACGCCAGGTAAACCCCGACGGCCACATGGAGGACCGGGAAAAGCGCCATAATCCAGGCGCCTCCACTGATTGCCATGGAATACCAGAAAACCAAAAAGGCATTCCATATTACGGTGAAGAACAGCAGGAAAAGGGCAATGGGCGTAAACCACTTCAAGGTGATCTCCAGCCTGTCACGGTCCTGGTAGACGTCCAGTTTTTTGTCTCCGAGCATCGATTTGAGTATAGTTTTTGAGATGAACCATAATCTAAACATATGGAATTTCCGGCTAAATACGCAAGTCTGTTTTTTGGGGAGTTGGGATAAATGCAGGTTGCCTTGTTATGGTGCTAATCTTGTAGGGCGGGGCAGGAAAAAAGTTCCTGTCCAGGATGTCTGCACGCTCTTGTCCCCCGCTGGCGGGGGCAGGGGGTGGACATGCTCCATACAATACATTAATCTCCTTACCCTTAGGGGCTAAAATATTGTCTTATTCCACCCCCAACCCCCGCCAGCGGGGGACAAGAGCGTGAATTCTCCAGGCCGGAGCTTTTTTACCTGCCCCTTTACAAAATTAGCCCAAGAGGGGTGAGCGCCACGTCAGTTTGTAGCCCGGGGTGCTGGCCGGATTGAATCCAACAATTCCCCAAACCCCGTAGGGGTGGCCTGTTTATGGTTATTTTTCCGAAAAATTTATACATATCCCAAAGGAAGGGTTTACATGCCGCCCCTCCGGGGCTTGGAGGTTAAATATGGTTCTCTTTCCCGGGGCTAGCACCCCGGGCTGCACGCTTTTGTCCCCCGCTGGCGGGGGCAGGGGGTGGACATGCTCCATACAATACATTAATCTCCTTACCCTTAGGGGCTAAAATATTGTCTTATTCCACCCCCAACCCCCGCCAGCGGGGGACAAGAGCGTGTGAATTCTCCAGGCCGGAGCTTTTTTCCTGCCCCTTACAAAATTAGCCCAAGAGGGGTGAGCGCCACGTCAGTTTGTAGCCCGGGGTGCTAGCCCCAGGATTGGAATCCAACAATTCCCCAAACCCCGTAGGGGTGGCCTGTTTATGGTTATTTTTCCGAAAAATTTATACATATCCCAAAGGAAGGGTTTACATGCCGCCCCTCCGGGGCTTGGAGGTTAAATATGGTTCTCTTTCCCGGGGCTAGCACCCCGGGCTGCACGCTCTTGTCCCCCGCTGGCGGGGGCAGGGGGTGGACATGCTCCATACAATACATTAATCTCTTTACCCTTAGGGGCTAAAATGTTGTCTTATTCCACCCCCAACCCCCGCCAGCGGGGGACAAGAGCGTGTGAATTCTCCAGGCCGGAGCTTTTTTCCTGCCCCTTACAAAATTAGCCCAAGAGGGGTGAGCGCCACGTCAGTTAAACTCATCCATTCATCGCTTAAATACGGCCGCCGACAAGGCAACAGGCAACCAGCACGACGATCAGGGGGACGGGATTTTCTTTCCATTGCACATAAGAGGAAAGCCCGATCGCGACCAGGCATCCTAATGCGCCAGCCATGGAAAACCAGCGATACGTCACCTTTTGCTGAAAGGCCAGAAAATTGACCACCGGTGGGAGGAAGACGGCTGGCCGCATCGACCAGGGTGCTCAAGGAACCAATGACCGCCAGTAAGGCCCCCATTCCTCCGATCACGAGGATGGCGTAATAGGGTATATTGGCCTGATTTTCCTTTGCCAGAAAATAGGGAAGGTCTTTCTTTTTGGCCACGCCCTCCTGGGGGGGCGGGGGGGGCCGGGGTGGGGGGGGGGGCGGGGGGGGGCGGCGCGCCCGGCCCCCCGGGGGGGCCCGCCCGGCCCCGGGCCCGCCGGCGGGGCCGGGCCCCCCCCCTCCCGTTCGATCGGGTTTTGCAAAAGCCACCAATACGTAGATCGCTATGACGGCAATGACCGCCGAGATGGTTGCCCGCGGTAAGGTTTTCTGCGGGTTTTTGATGTCTTCATAATCGTACGACAGCAACTGAAAGCCTTCGTAGGCCATAAAAATGGTCGCAGCCCCCAAGGCCGTATCTTCGGGCGAGGTTCGATGCCCGTACCAACTGGTCGGGCCCCATGCTGGAGCGCAAACAAGGACAAGCCTAAAAAGGACGAATAATTTTCCCCAAACGGTGATGATCTCCAGCTTCGAAGATCCACTCACCCCCGCAAATTGACCAGGACCAGGCTGGCGACACCGGGAGGCAAGCACGCGCGGAACCAGCTTCCCCAGGAGCAGGCGCTATAATGCCAGGAAAGGCTCGAAGGGCCCTGTACCCCGACAAGCTTCCGCCCAAGCCTTCGTGGTTAATCTCGTTCAAGAGGTGAACGCGCTCCGCTCTTCTGATTTCAAATGACAACGCACTGCTGTGCGCCGAGATCAGGACGATCAGGCCCGCGAGCACCGATCCAGGGGGCCGATTGCCCCCGCGTGTGCACGCCCAGCACGGAGAAGATACCGCCTCCGACCATCCCTCCGACGGCCATCGACCAGGTGGCGTTGAAGCCCATTTTTTCGTTATTGGGGGTCATTGGTTCCTTGTTTTCATGCTACAAAATACTAAAAAAAACAGAGGGAGCGCACCTGTCGGCACGCTCCCTCTGCAAGTAGGATGGGAAACGCAATGCGTTAATTCACATGCACGATGCTGCCCAGCCCACTGATCTGTTGGGTGATGGTCGGGTTGCCTTTGTAGTACACCTTGCCGGTACCGCTGATCGACACATCCAGATGGTCTATGACAGACACCTTGCAATTTCCCGATCCGGAAATATCGATTTTACAGTCTTCCGTTTCAATGGGGTATCCATCATAATTTCCGGAGCCGCTAATATTCATATCCAGTTTTTTCAGGGAAGGAAATGCGCCATAGCCGGTGACGCCGCCCAATCCGCTGATATGAATGGAAAGGGATTCAGCGCCCTCGAATTGGTTGAGTTCCAAATTGCCGGCGCCCGATATATCCAGGGACAAATTGCCCTGTTCCGTAAAATCGTTCACCGTGACTGTGCCTGCGCCACTGATCGAAATATCTTCAATATTCGGGACGGTTATGTAGAGGGTCAGGTCATAATCGCTGAAGCAACCTTTTCCCAGATCGATCTGCCAGGTACCTCCCGTCACTCTATCTTTCAAGCGGTCGATGATGTTGGCGTGGCCGGTCGCCTTTACTTCCTGCACAGGACCCTGGGTAATGATCACATCGGCAGCTTCTTCGAGTGCGATGCCGGTAAAATCAGGGATAGACAGCACTTTGGTGGTGATCGGTCCGTCTCCATGGATGCAGAAGATCTCTTTTGTGCAGGAGGAGAAAAACAGGCCGGAGATCAGGAGGGCTGCAAAACTTACATTTAATAGTTTCATTTTTACGATTTTTACGTTTTGTAAATTGTTTCATTAGTCGTTCGAAATTAGGATGCGGCCAACTTGAACATACCCCTATCCAGTCAAAAAAATTTCTGTAAATTTCCCGGCGTTTCCTTTTGAACAGATTTATCATTACCAAAAACATGAGACATTCCGAATTACTCAAAACCTTGTGAAGACCTGGGGAACTCGCTCGCTCTTGTCCCCCGCTGGCGGGGGTTGGGGGTGGATCCCTTAACCATTGATTTCCTCCCTTTTGGGGACTAATGACAGTTATTTTCCACCCCCTACCCCCGCCAGCGGGGGACAAGAATGTACAAACATCTTGGGTAGGATTTTTTTTCCTCGCCCCCAACAAGATTGGTCCAGAGACGGGGTCCGGGAGTAAGTGCGAAAACGCCAGGTTTAAAATTCGGAATGTCTTACGCTTCAAAGCATTAAGAACACAACCACCATGCACCTCAGCGAAATCCTCAACCACCTGGGCGAAGAACGCGACAACTACTTCGACGCCGTTGCCCCGCCTATTATCCAGACCAGCAATTTTGCGTTTCGGACGCTCGACGAATTCCGCCACGCGATCTCCGACGAGTTGGAAAGCCATATTTACTCCCGGGGCAATAACCCTACCGTAGAGATCCTGCGGAAAAAGCTGGCGGCGCTGGAAGGGGCGGAAGATGCGTTGGTATTCAGCAGCGGGGCCGGCGCGATTTCCACGGCTGTCATTGGAAACGTCAAGGCAGGGGATCATGTGGTCTGTGTCCAAAACCCCTATTCCTGGACCAAGACCCTGTTGATGAAGCTGCTGCCCCGGTTTGGGGTGACCCATACATTTGTGGATGGTACCGATACCGCTGCCATCGAAGCCGCGGTGCAGCCCAACACCACCCTACTCTACCTCGAGAGCCCCAACTCCCTGACCTTCGAGCTTCAGGATCTGGAAGCCTGCGTGGCCATCGCCAAAAAGCACGGGCTGGTGAGCTGTATCGACAACAGCTACGCCTCCCCCATTTACCAGCAACCTATCAAGCTAGGAGTTGATATTGTGCTACACTCGGGCACCAAGTACCTGAATGGGCATAGCGACGTGGTGTTGGGTGTGCTGGCGGGCAACAAGGCGATGGTCAAGAAGCTGTTTAACCTGGAATTTATGACCCTGGGCGGCATCCTCGGTCCGCACGATGCCTGGCTGGTGCTGCGCGGCTTGCGCACATTGCCGCTGCGGGTGCAGCGCTCGCACGAGAGCGCCCTAATGATCGCACAACGGTTGGAGGCACACCCGGCTGTGCAGCAAGTCAACCACCCCCTCCTCCCCTCTTTTCCGCAATACGAGCTGGCGAAAAAGCAGATGACCGGCGCCGGGGGGCTGTTTTCCGTCTACTTCAACGCCGACAAAATCGAGCAGATGGAAGCATTCTTCCACAGCCTACAGCGTTTCCTCCTCGCGGTGAGCTGGGGCGGGCATGAGTCGCTCGTGCTGCCTTCGGCGGCGTTTTACAAGATCCCCGGGTTGCCCGACAGTCCGCTGCCCTGGAATTTGGTGCGGTTTTACATCGGGCTGGAAGAGGTGGAATGGTTGTGGGAGGATTTGGAGCGGGGGATGGGGGTTTTTAGTTTTTAATTTTTTCCCGATAGCTATCGGGATTAGTTTTTAGTTTTACTGGGGTCAACCGCAATAGGTTTGTGCATTATATAACCAATCCTTTTTATGAAGTTTTTCCAAAAATATGCCCCTTCTGATTCTCAGAAAGAGATCATTCGGGAGTTTCAGATACTCCATATAAAATGGGATGATACGGATACACTTCCTCCCCCTTTTATTACTTGTCTGGCAAATACGGAACAAGGGTTGTACTTCTACCCAAAAGATCAGGTAAGCGTATTGCAATATCCTGATTCAGAAGGAATAATTGCAGACCCTGCTGTTATTACCGGACCTAAGAACAAACCGGTTGGTTTAAGGTTTGGGAGGGATTACCTGATGTTAAAAGTATCTTTTCATCCCACCGGCCTGTATCGATTACTGAAAACACCCATGCAGAAGACAGTCAATTTTGGATTCAATGCGGTTGAATTCCTAGGGGAAGAAATTGACCGAATAAACACGAGGTTAGGCATTTCCACCTCCTACGACGAAATGATAGAAATAGTTTCAGGCTTTATCGACCAACAAATGGAAAAGGGCATACTTCCGGAAGAGCCCATTGATGGGGTGGCCATTAAAATGCTCGATCCGTTTGCAAAATATACCCTGCCTGAATGGGCCTCCATGGCGTGCCTGAGTCTTCGGCAATTTGAACGCAATTTTACGAAACGGGTCGGCATTTCCCCTAAAATGTATACCCGGATCGTGCGATTTGAAAATGCCATGAAGATCAAAAATCAATCGCCGGAAAAAAGTTGGTCAGAAATTGCCCAGGAGTGCGACTATGACGATTCCTCCCACCTGCTCCGTGAATTCAGGCAATTTGCCGATTTCCCTCCCGGCACACTCCTGCAAAAACAAACAAGCGGATACGGAGATTTTCCCACCGGTTAAAAGTTGTCGTTTTTTTCCTAAACCACCTTTGCAAAACAAGCCTAGTTTTGTCAAGCGGATTATTTATTTGTTGAAGCAAACCACTTTTCTTCAGTCTATACTGAAGCAAAAGTGATTTGACGGCCGGCGGCCGTCAAATCACTTGGGAATATTGCGGCCGCTGGCCGCAATATTCCCAAACCACTTCGTTTTGAGTCTAATTAAAAATCAAAAATAAATAAAGATATATCTCCGTCGAGGCGGAGATATATCCATATCCACAATGCGACCAGATGTCACATTGTAGGTGTATTTCCTTTGCTTAAGTAGTAATAATTTTAAAAATCAAAAACAACCCATTATGAAAAACGACCTATTGGCCATTACCAGGAAGATCATGGAAGATGGTTTTGGAAATGCAAATTTCCAGGTAATCGATCAGTTTGTGAGCGATGACTTTATCGAACATCAGTTTGGAGCAAAAAACGGGAAAGAAGGATTGAAAGGCATTATCAGGGAACTACACGCCGGCCTTTCCGATCTTCAATACGTCCTGCAAAAGAGCATGCAAGACGGGGATTTTGTTTGGACGCACTACAAAGCTACGGCGATTCAATCCGGCCCATTTATGCATATGCCCCCTTCCGGCACTCCAATCTCGCTTGATATTATGGACATTGGCCGGTACGAAAATGGCTTATTGGTAGAGCATTGGGGAATACCCGATCGTTTTGCCGCAATGATGCAACTGGGTGTTTTTAACAAAAAATAACTTCAATCATGAAAACAAAAATTGATCATCCCGGAGTCTATCTCCCTCCTCCGATTATTTATGTATTGGTATTCTTTATTTCCATTTTTATCCAAAAAAAGATACCTCTTTCGGGGCGTTTTTTCGAGTCGAAAGCTGCTTTTATTACAGGGGTGATATTAATTCTCACAGGATTAACGATCATGGCGCCTGCCCTGATAAAATTCTTTCAAACGAAAAACACCCTGATCACGGTCAAACCGGCAAACTCGTTGCAGACATCAGGCATCTACTCGATTTCCAGAAATCCGATGTATTTGGGTCTGTTAATACTTTATCTTGGAATAGGATGTTTTAAAGGAAACGTATGGTCATTTATGCTCGTTCCAGTAGTAATATTTGTTGTTACAAATTTCGTGATACAAAATGAAGAGAAATATTTGGAAAGGGCTTTTGGCGTTAACTATGTCGAATACCAAAAAAAAGTAAGGCGGTGGATATGACACTCCTCACTCCCCTACCTCAAACTGCATCATATCCGGTCGGTCTTTCCGCTTCCGCAACCCAAAATCATACCGGATCCGGCACCCTACCCGCTGGCTGTCGCTGTAGCGGTCGCCGTCCATGGATATGTCTCCCTGATCGAAGTGGAAGCGAACCGTCCGCGTGCGCAGCACATCGCGGGCGAAAAGCGAAACCTGGAGTTTTTTGGCGAGAAAATACTGGCTGAGGCTCAGATTTAATTGTCCCAGGGTTTCCAGCTCGTAGAAATTCATCAGGCCGTTCAACTGGAGAAAACCGCTGAGGTTGAAGCGGGTAGTCTTTGTTAGGTTGAGGGAATGAAAGGTAAAAAACCGCCAGGTACCCCGCCGGAAGCTCAGGGGTTCGCCCTGGTAGACACCTTCGTACTCGTTTAGGTTGTACTGCGCGCCGGCGACGAAGAAGTACACCCCACCCGGCGGGATGGCGCCCACGGCCCGAAAATAGGTCTCCCGGCTCTTGCCCACATTGTCGTAGGTCCGAACCACGATCTCTGGATGTTCGCTGTCGGGGTACAATACATTGCTGCGGATGCCGTCGGTGTAGTTGCGCCCGATGGCGAACAAGGGCCGGTCCTCAAAACTGATATTGGCCTCAATGTTGTGCGTAAACTGGGGCTGGAGCCCCGGATTGCCTGCTTCGTACGAAAACTCGTCGATATACCGGACGTACGGGTTCAGGTCACTATACCCGGGCCGGTCGATGGTGCGGCGGTAAATGAGGTAGGCGTCGAGCCGGAAGCTTGCGATCTTCATAATGGGCCGACTGAGGTAGACGTAGGGGAACAGGTCCACCCGGTTGAGGAGGAAACTCGTATCTGTCGGCACGGTCTGCCGGCCTTGCATCCAGGTGTGCTCCAATCGCACGCCGGTTTTGAGCAGCAACTCGGCCACCAATGGACGGGAAGCCTGGATATAGGCGGCATTGATGTTTTCCCGGTATACGAAAGCATTGGTGCGGCGGTCGTCGGGTACCAGAACGCCGTTTTCCCGGAGGTAATAGTCGGCCCGGCTGTCGTAATGCTGGTAGGCGGCCTTCACCCCGGTTTCCAGTTTTGTTTGATGCGGAAAGTTATAGGTCAGGTCGGACTGGAATTGGAAAAAATGCCGTCCCTGCCGGTTGAGGCCTTCGCCCACCACAGGGTCCAGTTCGGGAAAAAGAATATCGGCCCGGAAATCCTGTTCAGTTTTTCCATCGCGGTAGCTGTAGCTGAACTTGTTTTCCCAGGCGCCGTCCAGCGTGTCCAGTTTCCAGGTCAGGCCGAGATCCTGCTGCAGGTTCAGCGAAGGGCTGTAATCTTCTACGTAGTTTTCGATCCTGGAAAGGGTATCAAGGGTTTCTCCGAAAATGAGGTTGGTACTCTTGCTATCGTTGCGGCCCAGGTTGGCATTGACGCGGCCGTCATAAGCCAACTCGAGCTTTTCGCTGAAGTAGACGCTGGCGCCGTATCCAATATTCCCCTGGTGGCTCCAGTCATTCGCCCGGGTGTCCTGGTCGAGATTGTAATCGGCCGACAATCTCCGGAACAGACTGGCCGTCTCCTCCCGTCCGTGGCGATGGTAGTTGGCGTTGATGTACCAGGAGCCCTTGTTTCCGCCGTTGTTGAGGTTGAACCCGGCGAAGCGGTCTCCTTCGATCCCCTGGTTCATGCCGGCATTGACCGAGCCGTAGCGGCCCAGCTTCATGCCTTTTTTCAGCACGATATTGATGATGCCTCCCGAGCTCGCCGCATCGTACTTGGTGGAGGGCGTCCGGATGATCTCGATGCGCTGGATGGTGCCCGGCGGCAGGCCTCGCAAGATGCCGGCCATATCCTGCTGGCTCATCCGCTGCTCCCGCCCGTTGATGTAGATCTGGGCCGGCGTGGCATTGTTGAGGAAAATGCCGCCGTCGGGATCGACAAACAGTCCCGGCACCGCCTCCAGCACTTCCAGGGTATTGGAGCTGATGCTGACCAGGGGCTCCGGATCGACGATCATCTTGTCGCCATCTTGTGTGATGAGCGGCCTCTTGGCGGTCACGGTCACCGAATTGAGCGCAACCGATCCTTCGGTCAGGGTGAAACGCATTTGCCGGTGGTTATCATCGATCCCGATCGTATCGTCCAGCGGCGTATAGCCGACATAGCTGATCTGGAGGCGGTATTGCCCGTCGGCGCAATGGAGATCCGCCATCCCGGCTACATCTGTCACACTGAAAAGGCTGGTAGAGTCCTGGAGATCAGTCAGCTGGATATTAGCGCCGATCAACGGCATGTTTTCTTCATCCGTCACCAGGATGCGGACGGATTGGGCGAAGCTCGTCTGGCAAGCCAGGAGGAAGACCAGGAGGCTTGCGGCGGAAAGTAGCGTGGGTGTTTTCATGCTGCAAATAACGGAGGTTCCGCAACATTTATTCGAAGCTGCTTGAACAAAATTAGAACCGCAAAGGCGCTAAGAACGCAAAGAGGCCTGATCATTATGGCTGAATGTCGGAAGTAAAAATTCAATGGCTTTGCGTTCTTAGCGCCTTTGCGGTTTTTTCTCTCCTTGAAGAAACGTCCCTTTGTTTCAGGTGCGTAATAATCCCAAACCAAGTATCCCATAAAAAAATCCCTCCAACTCTGTGCAGAATTAATAGAATTGTTCTATCTTAGTCAAAGAATTAATAGCAAGCAATACACTTCATTTAAAAAAGTGTGTTTGTCAAACCCTTAAGATGCCGGAATATATGCCGGATGAAAGGACACTATGATGGCTTTTTGGTTAAATGGTTTCTTTTAATGGTAGTACAGTCCCGTATTTGATGAGGATTTGCAAAAATCCTTCATAATAACAGTCGGGTGATTTCTTACAAGAGCGAAGTGGTTTTTAAACTCTTCGCTCTTTTTTATTTTCTTTGCATACGTATTAATTGGAATGAACGACGGCCTGCTGCCGTCGTTCATTCAGCTATATGCATGAAATGATCAAAGCAACCAATATACACAAACGCTTCGGCGACCTCCACGTACTCAAAGGCGTAGACCTCGACGTGCAAAAGGGGGAAATTATCTCCATCGTCGGGAAATCGGGGGCGGGGAAGAGCACCCTGTTGCATATCCTGGGTACGCTCGACAAGGCCGAAGAAGGAAGCCTGACGATAAACGATACCGACGTATTGCAGCTGACGGGCAAGAAGCTGGCCGATTTTCGCAATGCACATATCGGCTTTATTTTTCAGTTCCACCACCTGCTGCCCGAGTTTACGGCGGTGGAGAACGTGTGTATTCCGGCCTTTATTCGCCGGACGTCCGAACAGGAGGCCACGCGGCGGGCGAAGGAACTGCTCGACTACCTCGGGCTTTCCGACCGGCTGCAACACAAACCCACGCAGTTGTCGGGAGGTGAACAGCAACGCGTGGCCGTGGCACGGGCCCTGATCAACGGTCCAAGTGTCGTCTTTGCCGACGAGCCCTCGGGCAACCTGGACTCGCAGTCCTCTCAGGAACTCCACCAATTACTTTTTCAACTGCGCAAGGATATGAACCAGACGTTTATCATCGTGACACATAATAAAGAATTGGCGGAAATGAGCGACCGGGTTTTGACGATGGTGGACGGGAAGTTGTGATTGGTGATTGGTGATTGGTGACTGGTGACTGGTGACTGGTAAATTGGCCGGATATGGAACCAAAAAATAATAGCGATGCACAGCCGGTTTTAGAGGCACTGAAACATTTCTGGCAGGCATTCCGGGAATTTTTCAAGCGGCTGATCGACATTGAAGAGGGAGTCGACCGGGAAGGGGCGCTCATCAATGTGCGTTCGAACATGCGGATGCAGGGCGCGAATGCCTGGTTGCTGATGTGTTCGATCATGGTGGCTTCGCTGGGGCTCGACCTCAACTCCCCTGCCGTGATCATCGGCGCGATGTTGATCTCCCCGCTGATGTCGCCGATTTTGGGATTGGGACTTTCGGTGAGCATCAACGACCGGGAGATGTTGGGTACTTCCTTGCGGCATTTTGGCATTTCCATCGCCATTGCACTGGCCACCAGCTATCTATATTTCTCCCTGACACCTTTTGGGGAGATCACCTCTGAAATACAGGCCCGCACGGCGCCTACGTTCCTTGACGTGCTGGTCGCTTTTTTCGGCGGTATTGCCGGCATCATTTCCATGACCCGCCGCGATGCCTCCAACGCCATTCCGGGGGTAGCCATCGCTACCGCCTTGATGCCTCCCCTTTGCGTCACGGGTTTCGGCCTGGCTACAGGCGAGTGGGAGATCATGCTCAACTCCTTCTACCTGTTCTTTCTCAACGCGGTGTTTGTAGGGGTAGCTACCTACCTCATCGTGCGGGTGCTCAACTTTCCCTTCAAAGCCTATCCCGATGTAAAGGAGAAAAGGCGGACGCGGCTTTACCTTTTTCTCTTCAGCCTGGTTATCATCATTCCCAGCTTCTTTATCCTCTACGACGTGCTCGATTTGCTGCACGACAAAGCAAGGGTGCAGACGTACCTGGAAGCCCATTTTCCGGAAGCCATCTGGGAAATCCAGGAGGACAAACAAACCGACTCGCTGGATGTCCGGCTATTTATTTTTGAAAAAGATAAGGTCGACTCCCTTGATATCCTGGTCCAGGAATTTGAAGCGCTGAACTGCCGGGCCATCTTCCGCCCTATCGCCGCCGATATGGCCATGTCAGATCTGGAGATCGAGGAATTGAAGCAAACTATGCAGCGGGAGTTTATGGATATTTTTGAGACCGACCAGAAAATTCAGTCCGAAAAGGATAAACAGATCAAAGCCCTGACAGAAAAGATTGCCCTGATGACCAGCGACTCCACTCTCTTTATCAATGCCATGCGAGAAGCTCAGGTGCTTTTCCCCGCTATCAAGGAACTCAGTTTCGGCCGCACCCAACAAGCAAAAGAGGATACCGTTTACCACTACGTGCCCACCCTGATGGTGCAGTGGAAGCCAGGTAAGCCTGCGTCTGCCAAAAACATTGAGGAAGCGCGGTTGGCGCGCTTTGCCCGACTGAGAGCCCAGTTGGATACGGTGGTGTTGATCCGGTATTAACAGTCTTCAGTGGGCAGTTGGCAGTGGGCAGTCTTCAGTGGGCAGTGGGCAGTAAACTGCATACTGCATACTGCCAACTGAAGACTGAAGACTGAAGACTGAAGACTGTCAAAGCTGGAAGATATCTTCTGAAGAAAGCGCCGCGAGCGCCGGCAGCCAGGTCTTGACATACTCCCCATCCGGGTCGTATTTGCGGGCTTGGGATTGAATATTGAAATGGCGATCTTCCCGGGGGTCGCTGCCAACCCCGGCGATGTAATTCCAATTGCCCCAATTGCTGGCCACGTCATAGTCGATGAGTACCGACTCGAAGTATTCGGCGCCCATTTGCCAATTCACCCCCATTTCCTTTACCAAAAAGGAAGCAACGTTTTGCCGGCCGCGGTTCGACATAAACCCGGTGGCTTTCAATTCGCGCATGTTGGCATCGATAAACGGGTTGCCGGTTTGGCCATCGATCCATTGATGGAGCAGCTCTACATTGTTGACCAGGGAGGGATTGGCCTTTTCGCGGGTACCTCCTTGAAGGAATATCTTATCGCCGTGTTTCTTGGCCATGAGCCGGAAGAAATCGCGCCAGAGCAATTCAAAGAAGATCCAGTAGGTCGATTTGTTCTTCACCCGCTCCGTTTCATAAGCCTGTACTTCGTGGTAAATTTTTTTGGGAGAAAGACAGCCCTGAGCCAGCCAGGGGGAAAATTTGGTGAATAGTCGCCCCCCAATAATCCGTTGCGCGTCTCTTCATAGGTAGCGGCCTTGTCAGATTCCCATAGATAGTAGCGCAAGCGCCGCAGGGCTTCCCGTTCGCCGCCTTTGAAAACCAGCGCTGCCCGTGGGTCGGGTTCGAACGGTTCGTAGTCAAAATCCTCGAGGAAAGGCATCTTGCCACTTTCTAGGGCGCAGGTAAGGTGGCTAAACGGTCGGTTGGGCGCAGGCAGGGGTTCACGTACAGGCACCACCCGCTCTACTTCCTTGCGAAATTGGGTGAACGTATCGGGGGTATGGGTGATGGGAAAAGGCAGGTCTGCCGTGTAATAGAGCATTTTGCCCCGGTTGTAGCGCATTTCCTGTCCGATGGTCCACAAGTTTTCTTCCAGGGCATCTTGCACCGCCACTTCCTCCCGTGTGCGCTCCCGGTTGCAAAAAATCCAACTCGTCTTGCATTCGCGGGCGATCTGAAACAGCTCTTCTTCCGGTTTTCCTACCCGTATATACAGTTCACTGCCCAGTTGACGCAGTTGCTCGCGCAAGTCTTGCACACTTTCCAGAATGAATCGTGCCCTGTATTTGCCCGTTTTCCGGAAACCAAAATTCCGGGTTTTCCCCTTAAAAACCCGCTCGTCAAACACATAGACCGGAATGACTTCTTCGGCATTTTTCAACGCCTCCATCAAGGCTTCGTTGTCGTGCAACCGCAAGTCTTGCCGGAACCAGACTATTGCTCTTTTTTTATGCATGATTTTTTATCGATAAATGAAAAGCATTTAGCCCTCCGTTTTGAGTTTGTTTTCAGGAAAATTTCACCATCGAAGCTTGCACAAAGTTGGGGCAAACAGCAATCCTTTTAGCTTTAGCAGGGGCTTGTCCCCCGCTGGCGCTAATCTTGTAGGGGGTACATATTGCCCGGGAAAATAAGCACTGTCCAAGGATTTTTGCACATTTTTGTCCCCCGCTGGCGGGGGTAGGGGGTGGAAAAATACCTGCCATTATCTCCCCAAAGGAGGAAATACTGGAAGTGCTATTCCACCCCCAACCCCCGCCAGCGGGGGACAACAGCTTGCTATTCTGAAGGTTATACAATTTTTTCTGACCTACCATCACCCCCTACAAGATTAGCGCCAGCGGGGGACAAATGCCTACCGAAGCAACACAAGAAGCTATTTTCGGAACATTTTCAACTTCTCCAATTGCATATCTCCAACCAAAGCTTAAACCTAAACCTTCCCATAAATTAATTTTGTCAGAGAACTGAGTAAATATCTTTATAAAGGCTGAATGGGCGGGCGGCGCCCGCCCATTCAGCCTTTATAAAAAACTGAGTACGCCTACAACAAAGGTAACCGGCTTTGGTTGGTCAAAAAACGGTAAATAAAAGGGGGAACTATTTAACCGGTTGTGCCGTTTGGTGAGTGGAGTTTTCAGTGAACAGTTGACACAACTAAACATTAATCCCGATAACTATCGGGAAAAAACTAAAAACTTTAATCGTGGACTATCAAAATTTAGAAACCGAATTGAAATTCCGGTTCTCGAGGGCCTCCGGGAAAGGGGGGCAAAACGTGAACAAGGTGGAAACACGGGTCGAACTGCTGTTTGATGTGGTGGGATCCGTGTATTTGCCGGAGGCCGACAAGGAGCGACTGTTATCCCGACTAGCGGGGCGCATCAACCAGGAAGGCCTGTTGTCCATTGCCGTGGAGCAGTATCGTTCCCAGCACCGCAACCGAAAAGAAGCTATCGACCGTTTTTTCGAATTGATCGAAGAGGCGTTACAGCCGGAAAAACCCCGCAGGGGGCATGTGGCCAGGACGACCAGGCCCGCCATTCGATTACAGAAAAAAAAGGCGCACAGTCAGAAAAAAGCATTGCGCAGGAAAGGGGCTTCCCTACTCGAACCGAAGCCCCTTCCTGCCTAATCTTACTCTTTTTGCATTCCATTTTCTGCGGGTTTTCCCCTACCTTTGCCGGCATGAAAAACTGGAATCACCTTCTCCTCGGCCTTTGCGCCTTCGCCATGCCAATCTTCGCTATGGCCCAGAATAAACCCGCTTATCAGATCTTCGACGACAAGGGCAAGGAAGCCTCCTACAAGGAGTTGCTCCGGGCCAGTGAAAAGGCCGACGTGGTCTTTTTCGGAGAAGAACACGACAACCCCATCGCCCACTGGCTTGAGTTGGAACTGCTCAAGGATCTTTTTGCCGACAAGGGGAAAGACCTGGTAGTCGGCGCCGAAATGTTTGAGCGGGACGACCAACTCGTCCTCGACGAGTATTTGGCGGGGATGATGAAGGAGAAAAACTTCAAGGACGAGGCCAAGTTATGGTCCAATTACGCAACCGACTACAAGCCGCTGGTCGAGTTTGCCAAAGAAAACGGCTTGAAATTTATCGGCACCAACATTCCTCGCCGGTATGCCAGCCTGGTCAGTTCCAACGGCATCGAAGCATTGTCCGACCTGGGCGAAGAGAGCAAACGGTACATCGCCCCGCTACCCATCGAAATCGACCTCAGCCTGCCTGGCTATCAGGAAATGATGGCCATGATGGAAGGCCACGGCGCCGGGGTAACGGAAAATTTTCCCAAAGCCCAGGCTTCCAAGGATGCGACCATGGCCTGGTCAATCGCGGAGCATTGGTCAAAAGGCAAGTCCTTCCTGCACTTCAACGGCTCTTACCACTCCAACAACCAGGAGGGTATTCTCTGGTATCTCAATAAATACGAACCAAAGGCCAAGACGGTGACCATCAGCGTGGTCAGCCAGGAAAATATCGAGGAAGTGGCGGAAGAAAACCAGGGGGTGGCCGACTTTATCATCGTGGTGCCGGAGTCGATGACGAAGACGTATTAATCTCCTGAAACCGGCAGTTCTCTTCCAAAAATATTAAACCCGTTGATCTCCTCGATATTGACGGGTATTTCGTCTTTTACATCTACGATCCGCACGTCGATGACCTCATTCATACGATCCGATGCGAAGGTAGCGGTGGGATGGACCTGCCAGTTTTCCCTTTCATTCATTCGCTGTAAAAGCCGTTGGTTTTGAACGACGATCGTCAGGGTCGCCGCGGTAAGCAGAAACAAGAGGAAGGTTTGTGTGATTTTCAGTATTTTCATGTTGAATCTTTATATTGTTCATTCCATTTTGAACGGTATCTTTACCTTCTATATTTTTCGCTCCAAAACCCGACTGCTATGCGTTTATCTCACATTTTTTCTACTGCCCTCTTCTCGCTGATCCTTTGCAGTTGCCAAAATAACACCCCCTCTGCTGCACAAACCGGTCACACCGAAGCGCAAAAGGCCGAACAAGAGCAAAAGCGCTCAGAGATCATGGCCATCCACGATGCAGTTATGCCGCAAACTGCCGCGTTAAATCGCCTTTCACGACAGATCAAGGAATTTATGCAGACGGAGCAAGAAGCTGGCAAGCTGGACGAAAACCGGCAGGAATCCCTCCTCGAAGTGCTCAAGCGACTCGGCGAGGCCGATGAAGCGATGTACGACTGGATGGGCAAATTTTACAGCAACCTCGACCTGCTCCGCGATTCGATGGATCATCAGCAAGTCATGACCTACCTCGATGCGGAACTGATCAAGATCCAGGACGTCGACGCCCTGACGAAATCGAGTATGGAAAAAGCGAAAATGGCGATGAAAAGAATACGGAATCAATCAACCGACTGATCAATGAATACTTTAATCAAACGCAATATACTTCTCATATTCAGCGCTTTAGTGCTAATAAGCGCTTGTCAAATTCCAACTAATCATCCCGCTCCCCTCCCCATCATCGGCGAACGGGATGTGGTGGACGGCGATACCATTTACCACACCGTACCCGACTTCGCGTTTGTCGATCAGGACAGCCAGTTGGTGACCAATGAGACCTTTGCCGGCAAGGCGTATGTAGTGGATTTTTTCTTCACCAGTTGTCCCACCATTTGCCCAAAGGTCACCAAGCAGATGCTGCGCATTTATGATAAGTTTAAGGATGAAGACCGGCTACTCCTTCTCGCCCATACCATCGACCCCAAGCGCGACACGGTGGGGCATTTGAAGATGTACGCGACCAACCTCGGCGTGGAGTCCAGCAAATGGCATTTCGTGACCGGGGAAAAGGATGCCTTGTACGAGATTGCCGACGATTATTTCAGCGTGGCCATTGAAGACCCGGATGTACCCGGCGGTTTCGATCACAGCGGCCGCATCATCCTGGTGGATCCCCAGCGCCACGTGCGCTCTTTCTGCGACGGTACCGACCCCGAGTCGGTCGACAAGTTTTTGAAAGATATCCAGGTGTTGCTGGATGAGATGAAAAATAATGCAAATCCCGGCTAAACCCTTTGTTGTTTTTGGCGGCACTGGCCACCTGGGCCGCAAGGTGGTGGAAAAACTCCTCGCTAAAGGCCAACACGTGCGGGTGCTCACCCGTAATGTCGACGCCGCTTCCAACTTGCTGGGCAATCAGGTAACACTTCAGAAAGGGGATGTATGTGATCCACAAACCATTGAAAGGGCGATCAATGGAACCGCCGGAATCGTCATCTGCCTGTCGGCAATGAGCCCGAAACTCATCCGCCGCGAACGGGAGATCGAGTACGATGCCGTGTTGAATATCTTGAAGGAAGCAAAGCGGCAGGGCGTAGAACGCCTGGTTTATCTCTCGGTATACGGCAATCGTCCCGACGTGTTGAAGAAACTGGGCATCCAATCTTTTAGCGTCCTCAAACCGGAAGTGGAGCAGCATATTGCCCAATCCGGCCTGAACTGGACCATCCTCGGCAACGCCCCTTCCTACGACCTCTTCTTCTCTTTCCTGCGCGGCAACAGGTTGCTGGTGCCTGGTGGGGGCTACCGGCCCATCCCCAGTATTTTTTCGGACGATGTGGGCGAGATTGCCGCACGAGCCGTATTGCGCAGTGATCTTTCCGGTCGGCGATTTCACATGACAGGTCCAAAAGCGTTGTCGTTCCCCGAATTCGCGGAGTTGGTCACCCAGGTTACAGGCAACCCCATCCGGCATGGAGCGATCCCGCTTACCATGCTGAATATAGTGTCGACGCTCGCCGCTCCGTTCAATCCATTTCTCCGGCAGATCTATTACGCCGTCAAGCTCTTCAATAATTTCCCTGCCGATCTGGCGGAGGCTGTACCGGCAGCGCATAAGCTCCTCGAACAGACCTTTGGGTATGCGCCGGTTTCGATGGAGGAGGTAATTCGGAAGCGTTTTCAGTAGTGACCGGGTGACTCAAAAATCTCCTCTCTGTATCGATCCAAAAACGCCACCGTCCGCTGTATTTCTTTTTCCGTCAGATCCAGATCGGTAAGCAGGTTGACTACGTGTCGGCTGAGGTGCTCGCCCGTGGGACAAGCCCCCGGCACATATCCCCATTTCTCCCAATTTTCTTCTACCGGATGAATAGGACTCCGCATCCAGTCGCCCAGGCGGATGCGGTGGCGCACGGCGAGCGCGAAAAAGGCAGCGCGGTCTTTGACCAGCAGGGGGTATTTCAGGTAGCTGTGTGAGATGTGCGGTGGGACAAACAGCCTGGGCAAACCCAATTTTTCCAGGGCTTGATCATATAGCGCAGCCACTTCCAGACGGCGTTCCTGGATTCGCTCCCACCGGGACAGCTGCAGAAGCCCTTCGTGGGCCTGCACCTCGCCCCCAGCCAGTAAATAGCCTTTGGGCATGGTGGTGGTATGCAACTCGCTGCCTTCCGATGAGCCAGGTATGACGCCCATATTGCTCAACCGGCGATAGAGCCGCAAGACCGGCCAGTATAACGCGGGCGTCAGCAGGTTTTTCCGGGTCCAGATCTGCAGCTGAAGCATGCGCTCCTGGCCCGGCGAGGGCATAGGCATTTTTTCTTCCAATTTCTGCACTTCCCGCGCCAGCGCTTCATCGCGTATGGCGGTGAATCCGCCCCAACCCGTGGAGAATGGCTTGTTCCATTGGGTGGAGAAAAAAGAAGCCTGGGTAAGTGTGCCGTTTGCCTGACCTCTATAGGCGCCTCCAAACCCATGTGTGCAATCCTCGATCACCGGAATTTGATATTTTTGGGCTATCTTGAGGAGGGGATCCAGCTCGGCCGAAAGACCAAACGTATTTTGTGCCAAAATACATTTGGTCTGCGGACGAATGGCCGCTTCCAATAAACCGGTTTCCAGATTGAATGTATTTGCATCGACATCGACATAAACGGGTTTGGCCCCTAAATACAAGATCGCATTGGGAACGACCACACAGGTAAACGCCGGGAGAATGACCTCATCGCCCGCCCGGACCCCCAGGGCTCGCAAGATGGCATATAGCCCTACCCGGCCTTTCCAAAAAAGCCCGATCTGCTCAGGCGCTATGCCGAGTCGCCCGGCCAGCGCCCGGCGGTATTTTTCGCGAATGGCTGTGTTTGTTTTTGCGCTCATTGGTATTTCTTCCTGTTCCTATTACGAAGATACCCTCCCCTTTGAAGAAGCTGCGTGGGCCAACGAAATGCCCTCCGAGCAATATTACGACATTTACCGCTCGGGGAAACGGAAGCACGCCCAAACCTTCAAGGAAATTTACGAACCGGTATTCCTCGACACCCTTCCTTTTCCTACGCTGAACAGCACCCTCATTGCTGCGCTGGAAAATCAGCTCGAATTGCTGGATATCAAACCCCTTAAGCAAACATTGGCGCAAGGCGCCGCCGTGATCACCAATGAAAAACTCAAAGAGGTCGTCCAGATTTTACTGGATGCCGGCTACAATTCCTCCCAGGCAAAAGAGCAGCTGGAAGCCTACCAGGTATGGGGCGGTGATAAAAAAGGGCATGTGAAATTTACCGGGTATTACACGCCCACCTTGCAAGTCAGGCACGAACCGGACTCCACCTACCGTTATCCCTTCTATCGCAAACCGGATAGCTGGGAAGGCCCCCTACCCACCCGCCGGCAGATCGACGGAGAGGGCGCACTGGACAGTCTGGGACTCGAAATCGCCTATGCCGCCGATCCGGTGGATGTGTACTACACCCATTTGCAGGGATCAGCTATGGTCGAATTTGTCGATACAAAAGAGGCATACCTGCTGGTGTACGAAGGTTCCAACAAAATGCCCTATAAAAGCATCGAGTATTATTTGACAAATGAATCCGGACTGGGGGTGGAAGACGTGTCCATCTACGGCATTAAACGCCTCATCCGACAGCAGCCCCATTTGCGCGACTCCGTCCTGTTGATCAATCCTTCTTACAGCTTTTTTCAGCTAAAAAAGCAGGCGGTGATCGGCGCCGGACAAGTGCCCCTTACCCCTGAGATTTCGGTAGCCGTCGACAAACGGTACTTCCCCCTGGGCGCCACGTTGCTGGTAGCGGTGCCGGTGTTTGATAAAAAAGGAGAAATGCTCCACCACGAGTTTCGCATTATGCTTGCCCAGGATGTAGGCGGCGCTATCCGGGGTCCGGGGCATATTGATATCTATTCCGGAACCGGGCAGGAAGGTCAGCGCATGGCCGGAAACCGCATGCACTACGGCATGGTATGGCTGCTGCTCCCAAAATCAAACTCCAACTGACCGCCGGGAGGGGTGTCGTCTTCCAGATTTGAGATGGTAATGCCCAGCAACCGCACCGGCCGCAATTCGGAAGCGCCTTCCAATAGCTCGCAGGCGGTGCGGTAGATCAACTCCCGGTCGCGCAGGTCGTGTCCAAAGGTCTTGCTGCGGGTATGGCTTTGAAAATCGGTGGTTTTGATCTTGAGGGTCACCGTGCGGCCATAGCGGTCTTTTTTTTGCAAATACTCGAAAACCACTCCCGCGATGTAGTCCAATTTGGCCTTCATTTCCTCGGGGTCGTCCAGGTCTTCCAGGAAGGTGCGCTCCGCGCCGACCGATTTCCGGATCCGGTGAGGGTTGACCGCCCGGTTATCCTCCGCACGAACGATGTGGTAGTAGTAGTCCCCCACTTTTCCAAACTCGCGCAGCAGATCCGGCAATGCCCATTTCTTCAGATCGGCGCCCGTGTGGATTCCTTTATCCCGCATCCGGGCAGCGGTGACCTTCCCGACTCCGTGAAATTTATGAACGGGCAGCTGGTCCAGAAAGGCCTCCGCTTCTTCCGGCAGGATCACCTTCATCCCGTTGGGCTTATTGATATCGGAGGCCACTTTGGCCAGAAATTTATTGAAGGAAACCCCGGCAGAGGCGGTGAGCCCGGTGCGTTCCCGGATCTTTTTCCGGATCTCCATCGCAATCCGCATCGCCGAAGGGATGCCCATTTTGTTCTCTGTCACATCCAGGTAGGCTTCATCCAACGACAGGGGCTCTACCAGGTCGGTATATTCTTCGAAAATAGCGCGGATCTGCTGGGATACTTCTTTATAGACCTCGAAGCGGGCTTTGACGAAAATGAGCTCCGGGCACAATCGCTGGGCCGTAATGCTCGCCATGGCAGAGCGCACTCCGTAGGTACGGGCCTCGTAGCTGGCGGCAGCTACCACGCCCCGTTTATTGCCCGAGCCTACGGCAATAGGTTTTCCGCGCAGGTCGGGGTTATCCCGCTGCTCCACGGAGGCGTAGAACGCGTCCATGTCGATATGGATGATCTTGCGAATAGGCGCCGCTGCTATCAATTTTTCATTAAAGTAAGCACATCCCAGTCATTTCCAAAGTTCAGGACGGCGAAATAGACCCCTTTTGGAGCCGGCAACCCATTTGCCAAACGGCCGTTCCAGGAGAAATCATACCAGCCGGCGGGACCGAATGAAACAGCTATTTCAGCGACTATCCTCCCTTGTGCATCCAAGATAAGGCACGTCGCCGGTTTATACCAATCGACCGGAAGAAAAATGCGCAGGGTAACGGCCTCCTGGAATGGATTGGGAAGGGCCTCCCAGGTCCAGGTACGGTTGTCGTCCCGGACTTGTTCGTGCACAAAGGTGACAGGCGGACCGGTAAAGCTGGTAAAATCGCTGATAACCCCGTAACAGATGCTCAGCGCGGTGGCTTGGGCTTCCAGCGTATCGCCCAGCGGGGTATTTTCGCCCGCGAGGTAGACAGCCTGCTGCAGGTATTCGATCTTGCGCTTGGCCCAGATCTTGGGCAGGAAAAAATACGCGGGCACCAGGGTATCTGCCAGGTCGATATTGAAATTGTAGGTTATGGGCAGGTTAAAGGCCATTCCGGTGAGTTCCATGTCAACCGGTATTGGTTCTTCGTACCGCCCTGCGATGATGAGTTGCTGTCCTTTATACAGGTTGGGGAGCGGCTGGGGATAAATCTCCTGGATCGCATCCGGGTAAAATTGAATATGTGGGGAGAGCAATACCGGGTTGTTGACCTTGAGGAAAAAGTCGGTGATCGATGCCTCCAGTTCGTCATTTTCCAGAAACGTAGCCAGCCCGTTGTTATTTGCGCCCAGCGCGGCCAGCAATTGTTTATTCACATCATTGCCGATCCCAAAGGCGTAGAGAAAAATGGTAGTCTCCGCCTGGGCGGCCGCGGCATCAACTGCATTGAGTATGCCCTGGGTCGAAGTGATACCCGCAGTGGGCTGTCCGTCGGTAAAAAACAGGATGATATTGGCTTTACCCGGATCTACGGCCCCAAACTGTCCGATAGCAGTAGTCAGCGCCGCTGCAATGTTCGTCGTCCCGTCGGCGGTCAGTGCGCTGATAAATGCCAGGGCATTGTTTTGGGACGTGACGTTATAGGGCACCAAATTGGGGGCAAACAAGGTGATGTCGTTGTCAAAATCAATGACATTGAAATGATCGCCCGGATTCAAGTGTTGCACAATAAAACTCGCTGCCTGTCTGGCCTGCACGATCTTGTTTCCGCTCATGCTTCCCGAGCGGTCGACTACCAGGATGAAGTTTTTTTCAATTACCTCCACATCGGGGTTGGACTCCGGTTCGATGACAAAAGCTACAAACCCTTTGCCGAGGTCATCGCAGGTCACCAGTGAATCAGGCAGGAAGGTGCTCATGCTCCACACTCCCAGTTCATCGGAAGACAATTCATACACCACCAAATAATCGGCATTGGCCGCACCATCGGCATAAGAAAAGGAGACATCGGCAACATGGTCGGAAACATTAACCGTCCCTCCCGGGTGACTGGGAAACTGCACCGTCAGGATCGTGCGATCGGACTCCATCGTCCAGGAAAAATGCTGCTCGATCGCTTGGGGCCCGGGCTGGATCAGGGAATAATCGTTGGGGTAGGCATAGGAAACCAGGTTAAATGAATAGGGCAAGAGTTCCACATAGGTCAGTTCGACCTGTATCAGCGAATCCACTCCGATCATCAACGCGTCGAAGCTAAAGAAAAGCGGGGAAGCGCCCAGGTAGGCCATCAAGGCCGGGCTGGCCCCGCTCCCTCCTCCGGTAATAGACGTGTCCTGGGGTTCCGCAGCGATAGAGGCTTCATACCAGACGCTATTGACCAACCAGCGCAGCCCGATGGCACTGGCGCCGTCCGGCAGGGGAAACGCATATTTGGCAGCAAGGACATCCTGCCCCGTCTCATTGCGAAAAGTCTGCGAAGTACGTGTAATGGCTACCTGATTATTAACCTGGGTTTCCACGGAAGAAGCCGTAAGGGTCAGGTAGGTTTGCGTTTCCGTATCGACAATAACGATGCCGTTGGAAAATGCAGGAAGGGCAAGGATTATGCCCATCAGGAAAGAAAAAATAAACTTTTTCATAGGTTTTGGTTTTAGGATGAGTACTTCTTTTAGAACGCTCAAAAACCTCCATTTGTCACCCTGACTGCCAAAAAAGCATTCGAAAAATTCCATTGGTATGAAAGACCAGGTCGCCGAACAAATAAATCAACTACAAGAATATAAAATATTGATTATCTTTTAATTATAAAAAAATAGTCCTTTTTAAAAAAATACAATATTGAAATGATGTACTTTTTTTCGCATTGAAGCAGCCGCATATTTGTAACGTGAAATAATCACACATCCAAAAATAAAGCCTATGAAAACCGCGATTGACCTTTCTTCCCTTTTACAGCTTCCTCTTTTTCAATCCCTGACCGGGGAAGAATTGCAGTATTTACGCGCCGGTTCCCGGCACATTATCTGCCCAAAATCCAGCTACTTGTATGAATTGGATATGGAGTCGGACAATATGTACGTATTGGAAAAAGGCATCGTCAAGATCGGTACTTACGCATCCGATGGGCGGGAAGTGCTCAAGGCGGTATGTCACCCCCTCACTTTATTTGGCGAATTGGGGCTCGTAGGGGAAACCCACCGCCAGGAATTTGCCAAGACCCTTCAGGCAGACACCCAGGTGCTGGCTATTCCCATCGCGGCCTTCCGGACATTGATGCGTAGCAACCACGGCTTGTGTCTTCGGGTGCTCGACCAGATCGGCAACCGGTTGTTGCAGGTAGAAAGGCGCATGGAGTCGCTCATTTTCCAGGATGCCCGCACGAGGATCATTCAATTTCTCAAGGAATCGGCATCCAACCGCGGCCGGCGTGTAGGATTTGAATGGCTTTTCAAACACAGCCTCACGCAGCAGGATATCGCCAACATTACCGGCACTTCGCGGCAGACGGTCACTTCCGTACTCAATGAATTGCGCAAGGAAAATCTCATTCACTTCAACCGTCGCAGCATTTTAATCCGGGATCTGGCCAATTTGGCCTGACATCCGCTCTGCCTGCACCTGCACCGGAATCCCCTCCTCTCCTAATACGGCGTTGGGGAAAATCGCTTTTGCCTCTTCCAGCAACCCCGAAAGATCCAGGTACCTGGCCGAATAATGCCCCAACACCAACTTCTCCGCCTCCGCCAGGCGCGCGAGCTGCGCAGCCTGTTTCGCGGTAGAATGAAAGGTTTCTTTGGCAAGTGCGGCATCTTCCTCCCGGAAGGTGCTTTCGTGGTAAAGGATATCTACCCCCCGGATCAGGGGCGCCATCGTCTCCAGATAGGCGGTATCGGAACAATAGGCAAAGGAACGGGTGCGGTATGGCGAAAGGGTAAGGTCGTGATTGGGGATCTGACGTCCGTCGGGAAGCGTGAGATCAGCCCCTGTTTTTACCGCCCGGATCTGTTCAAAAGAAAGCCCGTAACGGTCGATGATCTCCGGAATGATATTAAGGGGAATGGTTTTTTCCTGAAACAGAAAACCGGTAGTCGGGGTACGGTGATCGAGCGGGAATGCAAACACTTCGAGGGATGGCGTTTCGAGTATGCGGTATTTTTTATCGGCCGAGAGCACCTGAAAAGTCAGTTCAAAAGGCAAGATCGTTCCGGTGAGCTTCATTTGCAGGTGGATGATCTCCTCCAGGCCGGGAGGGGCAAACACCGTGAGGGGGTCCCGGCGGTCGTTCATACCAAAAGAGGTAAGCAGGCCGATCAGCCCGAAAAAGTGGTCGCCATGCAGATGGGAGATGAAAATATACCGAAACCGGCTTCGTCTTACCCCATAGCGGTGGAGCTGAAACTGCGTACCTTCTCCACAATCGAGCAGAAAGAGTTCATTACCGGCAGCCAGTACATGGCCTGCCAGGTGCCTGCCATAAGCAGGTTGTGCCGCACTGATGCCGAGCGGAGTAAAGGAAAATTCCATAGAGGAGAATGCAGTAAGTCCGGCTGCCGGATCAAACGCCGATCTCCGGATCGCCGTTTATGTCCCGTTCCAGCGCTTCCATCATTACAAGGTCAACTGATTCGGACAGAGAGGGAACAATAGTAAGAATAGAATCCAGTCTGGATATCTCTATCAGCGATTTAACCGACTTGCTTTTCAGCCCTGTCAGTACAAAACTGCCATTTAAGTCGCTCCAAATCCGGTTGGCCGTCAAAATGGCACTCAACCCGGAGGAGTCCACATATTTAACATCTGTAAGGTCAAGGATAAGGCTTTCCACACCGTCCATGGCGATTTGGACAAAGTAGGATTTCAGTTCCGGGGCTATTACGGAGTTGAGGTTTTCCTCCTCCAGCTTAAGGACTGCGTAACGTTCAAACTTTTCTAATACTTGCTTCATACGAAACTTATTTCTCGCTTTGGTCAACAAATGTATCAATAATGCAGGAAATTAAGCGAAATAAATGTTCAAATTTGCAGCAGATAATATCTAATGCAATGGATTGGACAATCCTTGAACATTCTGCCAGCAATGGCTGTTTTCCATGGAATGTGCCAAAAAAGTCCCAATCGACTGACAAAATGGTACTTAAACTGAATTGGCACCATTTTAGCTCGATAGTTATCAAAATAGTACGCCAATAGGCTTATTCTATTGGATTGTTTCGCAATAAGCTGTATACTTGTTTTAAAGCCCAATCATTGAAGAATCCGCTAATATGAATAGTAGAAAATTCTCTCCCAAAGTTAAGGAAGTAATTGCCAAAAGCAGGGACCTGGCCGTAACCATGGGCCACGACTACATTGGCACCGAACATTTATTATTGGGGATCATTGAAGAAAAAAGAGGCTTGTCCATGCGCGTGCTGGCTTCTTTACATGTAGACCCCGACGAAGTGCGCCAGGCTATAGAGGAATCTGTTCGCAAAGGTTCCAACGGCAAAGCGGACCTGAATGTGGGTAATCTGCCCCTCAACAAGCAAGCCGAAATGGTGCTGAAAGTGACCTTTCTGGAGGCAAAGATGCTGAAGAGCGAAGAAATTGCTCCGGAGCACCTCATGCTGTCCATCCTCAAGCACAAGGATAATCCCGCTTCCCAGGCCCTCCACGATTTCGACATCGATTACGATGTGTTCAAGGCTGAACTGGAATACGTGCGCCAGGAACTCGACATACGGAGAACCCGGTGTAGGGAAAACGGCTATTGTAGAAGGCCTGGCTCTGCGCATCATGCAGAAGAAGGTCTCCCGTACCCTCTTCAACAAACGGATCGTCATGCTCGACCTGGCAGCCCTGGTTGCCGGTACCAAGTATCGCGGGCAGTTTGAAGAGCGGATGAAAGCCATCATGAATGAGCTGGAAAAAAGCAGGGATGTGATCCTGTTCATCGACGAGATCCACACGATTGTGGGCGCCGGTGGCGCTACCGGGTCCCTGGATGCCTCCAACATCTTCAAGCCGGCACTGGCCCGGGGCGAACTGCAATGCATCGGCGCTTCGACGCTGGATGAATACCGGCAGCATATTGAAAAGGACGGCGCGCTTGATCGCCGCTTCCAGAAGGTTATGGTCGACCCGCCTTCCGCGGAAGAAGCCATGCATATCCTGGAGAATATCAAGCCCAAGTACGAGGAATTTCACAACGTACAATACTCGGATGCCGCTATCCGCGCCTGTGTGCGCCTGAGCGACCGGTATGTCACCGACCGCTTCCTGCCCGACAAGGCCATCGACGTGCTCGATGAAGTAGGCGCCCGGGTGCACCTGAAAAACATTCACGTACCCAAGCATATTGAGGAACTGGAAGGAAAGATCGAAGAGATCAAGGAATCCAAGAATCAGGCTGTCAAGAACCAGCAATACGAAGAAGCCGCTGATCTGCGCGACACGGAATCCAAGCTGATCCGCCAGTTGGAATTTGCAAAGGTAGAATGGGAAGAAGAAGCCAAGACCAAGCGCTATCCGGTTGAAGAAGAAGATATTGCCGAAGTGGTATCCATGATGACGGGGATTCCTGTCAAGCGGGTGGCCCAAAGCGAGAGCAAGAAGCTCGTGCACATGGGCAAAGACCTGCAGGAAGTGATCATTGGCCAGAATGAGGCGATCACCAAGATCACCAAGGCGATCCAACGCAACCGCGTGGGACTGAAAGACCCCTCCAAGCCGATCGGCTCGTTTATTTTCCTAGGCCCTACCGGGGTTGGTAAAACGGAATTAGCCAAAGCCCTGGCCCGCTACCTGTTCGACTCCGACGACGCCCTGGTTCGCATCGACATGAGTGAATACATGGAGAAATTCTCGGTAAGCCGCCTTATCGGCGCGCCTCCCGGCTATGTAGGCTATGAGGAAGGTGGGCAGCTGACTGAAAAAGTACGCCGCAAGCCCTACTCCGTCATATTGCTCGACGAGATTGAAAAAGCACACCCGGATGTGTACAACATCCTGCTTCAAGTGCTTGACGACGGACAGCTGACCGACGGACTTGGCCGCAGGGTCGACTTCAAAAATACCCTGATCATTATGACCTCCAACATCGGGGTCCGCCAGTTGAAGGATTTCGGACAAGGGGTGGGTTTTGCCACCAAAGCCCGGCAGGAAGCTGCAGAAGATGACTCCAAAGGGATTATCACCACTGCATTGAAGCGTACCTTCTCGCCGGAGTTCCTCAACCGGATCGACGATGTGGTTATCTTCAATACCCTGGGTCGTCAGGAGATCTTCAAGATCATCGATATTACGCTGGAAGATCTGCACAAGCGCCTGGCAGGAATGGAATACAAACTCGTGTTGAGCGAAGAAGCCAAAGAATTCGTTGCCGAGAAAGGCTACGACCCGCAATTTGGCGCCCGACCGCTCAACCGGGCTGTACAAAAATATATCGAAGACCCGCTTGCGGAATTCATCCTCAACGAGACGCCGCCGGAAGGCAGTGTATTGGAAGCAATAATGGGTGAAGACAAAAGCAGTCTGGAGATTTCTCTCATCAAGCAAGTACAACCGGATGCTTAATATCCGGTATTAGCAAGTTGTGATGGGTTACCCATCCTGACTTTAGTGAAGGAAAAAGCGGCGTGAGCTGCTTTTTCCTTTTTATTTCAGGGGAAAGGCCTTATTTTCAGGCCGTGAAATACAAAGTCCGCACAAACAGGCACTTTTTTCAAAAAAAACGGAATTTAGCGCCTTCAATTTGTGTTACACAATCGGACTATTTCTATTCAATCATTAAATATTAATCCGTTTGGCAAAAAAATTTGTTCCCAATCGAAATCGGCGGTTTCAAGGAAGACAAGCACCCCAATCCCCTTTTCGCATAAACGATCTGATCCGGGTTCCGGAAGTACGCCTTGTAGGTGAAAATCTGGAAGAACTCAGCGAAATAGTGGGTCAAACCATCGAATCTGGAGTTTATCCCACCCGTGCGGCCCTGGATTGGGCCAAAAAGCTAGAGCTCGACCTGGTAGAAATCTCGCCTAATGCAGTTCCTCCTGTGGTGCGCATTATCGATTTCAAGAAGTTCCTCTACGATCGAAAGAAAAAAGATAAAGAGCTGAAAGCCAAAGCAGCTAAAACGGTCGTCAAAGAAATCCGTTTTGGTCCTAATACGGACGAACACGACTTTGAGTTTAAAACCCGGCACGCACAGCGATTCCTGGAAGAAGGCGCCAAAGTACGGGCCTATGTGCAGTTCCGCGGTCGTAGCATCGTCTTCAAGGAACGCGGCGAGCTCCTGCTCCTCCGTTTCATTAAAGAACTGGAAGAATTCGGTGCTGCCGAAGCCCTGCCTAAACTCGAAGGGCGTAAGATGGCCATTATTCTTGCACCTAAGAAAAAAGGGAAATAGTAGGCAGTAGGCAGTTGGCAGTTGGCAGTTGGCAGTATACAGTTAACTGCCTACTGCGCACTGAAGACTGCATACTGAATTTCTTTTCCAATTGACTTGAATTTTAAAAAGTAATTAGCGTATATTTGCGCTCCACTAAAGAATTTGTCATGCCAAAGATGAAAACGCACTCCAGTGCAAAAAAGCGCTTTACCGTCACTGGATCGGGAAAAGTGAAGCGTTTTCAGGCCAACACGTCCCACTTGATGCGTAGCCGCACCAAGTCGCGGAAAAACCGCCTGTGCGGTTCAACCCTGGTGTCGGTGGCCGATGAAAAACGCATCAAGCGCATGTTGTGTTTGTAATTTTTAACGAGGATGCAGGTCCAAAGTGCCTAAAGGCCCCTGTATCGAACTAAAAAAACGATTATGCCACGTTCAGTCAATGCCGTTGCTTCAAGAAAACGGCGCAAAAAAGTCTTAAAAGCAGCTAAAGGGTATTTCGGCGCCCGTAGAAACGTCTTCACCGTCGCCAAAAATGCGGTTGATAAGGCAATGGTTTATGCCTATCGCGGCCGTAAAGAAAAGAAACGCGCGTTCCGCCGCCTGTGGATCGCCCGTATCAACGCTGCCACCCGCATGGAGGGAATGTCTTATTCCCACTTTATCCATCAGCTGGATCAAAAAGATATTCAACTCAACCGGAAAGTACTGGCCGATCTGGCTATGAACCACCCGGAAACGTTTAAGGCTATCATCGACTCCGTTCGGTAGTCGCCATAAGCCGTAAACTCCTGAAGAGGAAATGAAACCGAGCGTTTTGTTTCCTCTTTTTTTTTGTGAAGGGGGACCCTTCACCCTTCACCCTTCACCCTTCACTCTCCACCATGAAACAGCTCTCCTTCGCATTATTTGTATCCTTATTAATCCTGGCTTGCGGAAGCCCGGAACCGCCAGCTTCCACGCAGGCGGAACCTGCTCCTGCTATAGACACCACTCCCCCACCACCGACCATCGACACCACGCAATTTCCGCTTATCGACGGGTATTACAAACTGGATTGGAACCTGCTGGGCAAGGTAGCATTTGAGCAGCGTTGGCACGATTCGCTCAACGACTACGTCTATTTCCCCGTGTTCCACCAGGATATTCTATTGTTTGCGGGGAAACCCGTTCAGATTGGTGGATACATCATCCCCCTCGAAGAAACTGAAAATAGCCGGATCCTCGTCCTATCGGCCTTTCCGTATAGCAGCTGCTTCTTCTGTGGTAACGCCGGACCAGAGTCTGTGATGGATATTCAACTCGCCGATCAGGCAAAAGTGGGGCGAGGATTTAAACAAGACGCTCAAACCACTTTTCGTGGGCGGCTGCGGCTCAATGATACCGATGTGTATTATCTGAATTATATTTTGGAAGAGGCGATGCCGGTGGATTGATTCAAAAAAGTTAAGCACTAAACTCACCATTCGATCACCACAGGTACCACCCTCCAAACCTGCCCCTGCCCTACCCGGCAATAATACAATCCAGCCGGTAGATCGCGTAAATTCACGGTCAGGATCTTCGAGGAAGTGCTTCCGCGCCAAACAACCCTCCCCTGCACGTCCAACAACTGTACGCTGAATGCGGCCTTGTCCATTTCGATAAATAGCACATCACTCGCCGGATTGGGAAAAACCCGCACCTCCTCCAATACCGCCATTCCGGGCCGGACATTGGTCAAATCGGGTGGTAGCAGGTCCGTCTCATATAGGCCATTCCCATGCGTCGCCAGCCGCAACTTCCGGTTGGAAGGCGAAATGCTCAAATGCATCGCCAGCACGGCGTCGGGAAGTCCTTCCGATAAATAGGCCCATGAGGTACCTCCGTTGGTGGAGGCAAAAACCCCAAGGTCATTGCCCAGGTACATATTGGCCGGATAAAGCGGGTCGATCAACAAGGTATTGGTGGGCACATCGGGAAGGTCGCCTCCAATCGACTGCCAATTCGCCCCCCCATCCGCTGTTCGGAACAAATGGGCAGTCCCGAACCCGGAAAAAACGACATACACCATCTCCGGGTCACCGGGATGAATGACGATATCCATCGCCACCCGGTCGGGCAATCCGGCCATGGACTGCCACGTAGCGCCCCCGTTTGTACTTTTGAAAACGCCAGCCGGGTCGCCGTCGGGCGAGGCGGTGGAGACATATACGAGATTGGGATCATCCGGGCCTACGGCGATGGTCAGGATCGGGTTTTCGCCATCTACGGTATTGGGCGACGTGGCGGCCCAGGTGTTGCCCAGGTTATTGGTCCGGTAGAGGCGTTGCGCACCGGCATAGATAATATTGGGGTTGGAAGGCGCCATTTCAAAAGGGCCGTCAAAGGCGCGGGTCTCATAAAAGACTTCCTGTGGCAACGTCGATTGGAAGGTAGCTCCCCGGTCTACCGTACGACGCATGCTCAGGTTTTGAAAGGAAGCGAAAAAGATGCTATCGTTTTCCGGGTGAATGGCCGTCGACATGCCGTCGCCCCCCAGGATGCGCCACCAGCCATCCTGGCCGACATACACGGCGGTGGCATTGTCCTGCATCCCCCCCATCGCGAAAAGGGAGTCTGTAGTGGAGTTGGAAAAATTGGCAAAAAACTGCTGGGTCTGATAGCCTCCGTTGCGGGCTTCCCAGGAATACCCGCTATTCTCCGACACAAAGATGCCCCCATCGGTGGCGAGGTAGACGTTGTTGGTTTTGATCGGATGGAAATAGACCGCGTGGATATCGGCGTGTACATAATTGGACGGTCCTTCGGGCTCCCCGGGTTGGGTAAGGCCGAGATACCAATAATACCAATAGGCGGTTTGGGTGAGGTTGACGCCACCGTTGCCCGAAATATAGGCGTCGATCCCCCCGTATACCAAAAAGTTGGCATTGTTGGGCCGCACGGCCAGGTCGTGGGAGTACCAGCCCTGGTACTTGGGTACGTCAGTAGCGTTGACAAGGTGCCAGGAATCGCCTTTGTCGTCCGATACATAGAGTCCCAGGCCATTGCCCGAATCGGCTACCGACGCGTAGAGCTGATCGGGTTTGGAGGGACACAGGGCCAGGAGGGTTTTTCCGGTGTAGTTGGTGGGAATGCCGTTGGACAAAAGCTCAAAGGTTTGTCCGCCATCCTGGGTGCGATATACACCCCGGTCCGGGCTCATGTTGTTGCCGTGGGTCACCCAGAGAAGGGAGGTGTCGGTGAGATGCATGTGGAGGTCTACGGCCATCGATTTGGGGTGAATATTTTCCCAGGTCTGCCCTCCGTTATAGGTCCGGAAAAGCCCTTCCGTAGTGGCTGCGTATACGGTTTGTGTATTTTCGGGATTGATCAGAATATCCTGTACGCCTGTGAGTTCCTCCAGGGGCCAGTCGAGCGATTTGGTCCAGGTCGCTCCGCCATCGGTAGTTTTCAGGATACCGATCCCATAGGTACCCCGGGTAAAGCGGCTTACGACACCTGGATTTGCGGCGGTGTAGTTATATACTTCGCCGGTACCGATGTATAGCACATCCGGATCGGTGGGATCAATAGCGATGGCCCCCACGCCGAGCACGGGAAATCCGGTAGGGATATACGTCCAGGCCTCTGCGCCAATCCCTGCGGTCTCCGTTTTCCAAAGTCCCCCTCCTGCCGATCCGGCAAAGATGATGTCGGGGTTGTCGGGGTGAAAAGCCAGGCAGAGGGTACGTCCGCCGAAGTTTTTGGGCCCCAGGGCTTCCCATGCTTCACCCAGGCCTCCGCCACGCAGGGTGACGCTTTGTTTCAGCCGCATAAATTCAGCGGCCCACTGATCCGAATGGATCTTGCCATCGGGATACGACCGACTCATGGACCAGAATTCAAGGGCCAGGCCTGCGCCGCTTGGTGTTTTGGGTTTGGGTTGACAAGCAGCGGCGAAAGCCAGTAGGAGGAGTATGAGAGCGGCGTTGTGTATATTCATTAATTACGGAGTTACGCAGTCAGAAATAATTTGGGGATTGGAGGGGATTAGTGAGGCAGGCAATCCCATTCAATACCCTTTAATCCCTCCAAATCCCTTATACATTCTGCCGTAACATCAGCTAGTTATTCATTTTCTGCCGCACTAACTCCAGAATAGCCACAGCCAGAAACAGCTCCCTTTCGGTATCATTCATTTCCACCAGGAAGGCGAAGGCTCTGGGAAAAGGAGCCAGGGACTCCCCTGGCAGGGTTATGGCGCCCGCTTCCCGGCCATAGATCCAGATGGGTTGATAATTGCCATTTGGCTGGCCGATCTTGGCCAACAGTTCTTTTTTTCGGGAAGAAACCAGGCGGCCGTCAGGGAGGAGCACGCCGACCAGGTAGGGACCGATCACCAACTCCACGTCCTGGCCCATGCGTTTGTAGAGGTATTCCTGTCCATAGGTACGCGCCACCAGGATAGCGGGATTTCCCTTGCCTGGATATTCCTTATAGCTCCAGGCCACGACGGGCTCCTGGTAGATTGTGCCAAACAGGCCGCTTTCCGGTGCTTTTTTCCTGCGCTTGCGCCCACCGCCCTGCGGGAAATGGTAGCTGGAAAGGAGTTCCCATTCTTTTGGGGCGAGTGGAACCAGGGTTTCTTTCCAGGGGGCCAGTTCCTGACGCATCTCCTCCATATCCCGGCCCATACGCTTGGTGAGGGGATTGAGCAGGTCGTCCAGCCATTTCAGGGGTGAAAAAGGTGCCATGAGGGGTCTATTATTTTAACTCCACCCCGGCTCTGACATTGAGCCGGATATGATGGATATCGGGTTGTTCAAATTGTTGGCGGCGTGTCTGGATCGAAGCTTTTTCCGCGTTGGTCAAAATCCCGTATTCGGCGGCGAGGATCGCATCCAGTTCTCCAAGTATGGCTAGTTGATCATTCCAATAGGCCAGGTCGTCCATTCCGGTTATATCCGCCAGCAGTTTCGACTTAAATTCCTGGTATTCGGGTTCGAACAGATCGGATGCAGCCCTGGCCTGGTTCATCTTTTCCAACATCTTTTGGTGTACCCCTTTCCCCAGTTCACTGTAAAAATCCACATCCGAGGTTTGAATGAGCCAATCGGGAGCGAAGTACTCTATGCTATCGAGGTGGAACGCCGTGAGGCATACCTCTGCAAATTGGTTATCCTCGCTTCCTGTGGTCTGGCGGCTTCTGGCGAGCCATTGGTGATAATCCATAAACAGGTAGAATGCCGTGCCTTCGGCCACTCGTTGGGTGATCATTCCCGGCATGGCTTCTTCCATCCAGGCGATGTTGGGTGTCTGGTCGGGTTTTTGGATCACGGTAATCTTTTTATCGAAGATCTGCACGAGTGTATCGCGCAATTGTCCGGCTTCCCGGTAAACGGCAGCCAGGTCGGTGCTGGTTTTGGCCTGGCGATAGGCAGCCCGGTAGTCCAGTATGCGCTGGGCCAGGATCTCCCCAAAGAAGGTTTGGAGGCGCATCTTCATCAGCCTGTTGGTCAATTCGAGGCGGTCGTCCAGTTGGAAATTGACACCGCCGCCATACACCCAGCCAGACAGACTGTCCTGTGTGCGCACTTTTATCCAGGGTTCATTGAAGCGGATCCCACGCAGGGTCACTTCCGTGGTAAAAGCGCTGACCTCTCCCATTTCGTAAAGGGTATCGCCTTCTGAAAGCGTAGTGATCACCTCTCCGTCGACGCCGGGCGTTTTGCGAATGCGCAGGTAGTCGAGGTTGGATATGAGCGTAATTCGCTGCGCCGGCGCCGGGGCGACCATGTCGGTCGAAACGGTATCCTCGTTCGGGTCGCTACCGCAGCCAATGGCCAACAGGCAGACAGACAGCAAGGGATAAAAGAAAAATTTATAAAAGTGGGTATTTGGAGACATGGGTCTAAGTTCCGAAGAATGTTCCTAAAAACAAAAGGCCTTCTCGAGATGAGAAGGCCTTTTTGTGTTTATGTCTGCTGTTTATTAACCGAGGTAAGATTTCAGGGCATTCCGGTTGTACGACTTGCGGAGTCTCCGGATCGCCCGTTCTTTAATCTGGCGAACCCGTTCGCGGGTCAGCCCGTACAATTCGCCGATCTCTTCGAGCGTGAGCGGTTTGTGCCCGTTGAGTCCGTAGTAAGCGGAAAGCACTTCCACCTCCCTGGGGGAAAGGATGGAAAGGCCTTGCTGGACTTCCTCCTTGAGCGATTGTTCCATCAGGTTCGTATCGGGGCTCATGTCATCATCGGGTAGCACGTCGAGCATGGTAGAGTCGCCGTCTTCCCCACTAAGCGGGGCGTCGACCGACAAGTGGCGGCCACCGCCTTTGAGCATATTGGAGACTTCCTTAGCCGACATTTCGAGCAAATCAGCCAATTCTTCGTTAGTCGGTTCGCGTTCAAATTCCTGAATAAAAGCAAGATACGCTTCGTTTACTTTATTGTAGGAGCCCACCTTATTGAGGGGAAGGCGAACGATGCGGGAGTATTCCACAATAGCCTGGAGGATGGATTGGCGAATCCACCAGACGGCATAGGAGATAAATTTAAAACCCTTGGTTTCGTCGAATCGTTTGGCGGCTTTCATCAAGCCGACATTGCCCTCGTTGATGAGGTCACTGAGGGAAAGTCCCTGGTTTTGATATTGTTTGGCTACCGACACCACAAAGCGGAGGTTGGCCTTGGTGAGGCGTTCCAATGCCCATTGGTCGCCTGCCCGGATCCTTCTGGCCAGGTCAGCCTCTTCGTCTGCCGTCAGCATATCGATTTTCCCGATATCATTCAGGTACTTATCGAGCGCCAGGCTTTCCCGTGTGGTGATCTTATTAGTAATTTTTAATTGCCGCATACCTTGGGGTTTAGTTTTGAATATGTAAATGGGATAATGTAGGAGTACTGTCTTTCACCGGGTCGCTCCTGCTGCTACGAAAATACCGGAAAAAGAATGAATCATTTTAAAAAAAACTTGACTTTTTGAAAAAATTAGCTTAAGCCTTCTCTCACACCAAGGAACACGCTTTCATTTGAAAAAGTTCTCCTGCTAGCCTTTTAAACGTAGCGAGGTTAGTATACGTTCCTTTGTAAGGACGAAAAAAAGGCTATTTTGTCACAGTCCGGAAAATAAGAAGGGCGCTACAGTACTGCTGTAGCGCCCTTTTCGGTATCAAGTCCGTTGAAGGTTAGTGGCGATGATCTCGCTTATCATCATCGCGGCGTCTTCCTCTGTCTCCTCCATCGCGATTTCCACCGCGATCTCTACCACCGCGGTCATCATTGCCTTCGCCTTTGTCTTCCCGGCCGCCCGGCATGAGGGCTTTTGCCGACAGGCGCAGTTTGCCGGTCTTCTGATCGACCCCGATGAGTTTGACTTTCACCAGGTCGCCTTCCTTGAAGACACTTTCGACATTGTCGATCCGGCTATGCGACATCTCCGAAACGTGGAGCAGCCCGCTCTTGCCGTGGAATTCGACGAATACCCCGTAAGGCATCACTGATTTTACGACTGCTTCATAGACATCACCCATCTCGGGAGTGAAAGTAATCTGGCGGATGATCCTAAGCGCCGCCTCAATGCCTTCCAGGTTGTTGCTGGAGACGTTGATCACGCCTTTATTATCCACTTCCTCAATATTGATGGAAGTACCTGTTCTTTCCTGAATATCCTGGATCACTTTCCCACCTGGGCCGATCACTGCGCCGATATAGCTCTTCTCGATGATCAGTTCGACGATACGCGGAGCGTGCGGTTTGTAATCTTCGCGCGGTGCATCGATGGTCTTCTTCATTTCCTCGAGGATGTGCAGACGTCCGCGACGGGCTTGTTCGAGGGCTTGCTCGAGCAACTCGTAGGGCATGCCATCGACCTTGATGTCCATCTGGCAACCCGTGATCCCGTTTACGGTACCGGTAACCTTGAAGTCCATATCGCCGAGTGCATCTTCGTCGCCGAGGACATCGCTCAATACAGCGGCTTTACCGCCTTCGGCGATCAGTCCCATCGCAATACCTGACACAGGAGATTTCAACTGTACCCCACCATCCATCATCGCCAGGGAGCCGGCACAGACGGTAGCCATCGAGGAGGAGCCATTACTTTCCAGGATATCGGAGACGATACGCATGGTGTAAGGGAACACATCCGGCAGCACTTTGCGCAAAGAGCGGCTGGCCAGGTTGGCGTGGCCTACTTCGCGGCGACCAGGTCCGCGTTGCGGCTTCACTTCCCCTACGGAGAAGCCCGGGAAGTTGTAGTGGAGGATGAAGCGGTCAAACTTCATATCCAGGGCGTTGTCGAGCATGATCGAGTCGAGCTTGGTGCCCAGGGTCATGGAGGTCAGTGCCTGAGTTTCTCCACGCGTAAAGATGGCCGAGCCATGCGAGGAAGGCAGGTAGTTGACCTCACACCAGATCGGGCGGATATCTTCCAGCCCGCGACCATCGAGGCGCACTTTTTCGTCGAGCACCATTTTGCGCACCACGTCTTTCTTCAGCTTATCGAAATAGCGGCTGACCAGCTTGCCTTTTTCCTCCACGTATTCTTCGCCTCGGTCGGTGGTAAGGGCCTCCACCATTTCGGTTTTGATCTCGGAGAAGCGGTCTTTACGGGCTGCCTTGTCGAGAAATCCATGGGCAACTTCGTTGAGTTTAGCGCGTGCATAGTCGTCGATCCACTTTTTGAGGTCTTCGTCTTCCACTGCCGGTATTACTTCGCGTTTCACACTCGCTTTTTCGCCGACTTTAGCGGCCAGGTCGAGCTGGGCCTTGATCTGCGTTTTAATAGCTTCATGTCCCACTTTGATAGCTTCAACCAGGTCGCGCTCGGAGCATTCATTCGATTCGCCTTCCACCATCACCACGTTCTCCATGGAAGCGGCGATGATGAGGTTGATATCTGCCTCGTCCAACGCGGGTTTGCGCGGATTCACCTGAAATTCGCCTTTGATACGGGCCACACGCACTTCGGATATGGGGCCCTGAAAGGGGATATTGGAAACGGACAATGCAGCAGAAGCAGCAAGGGCGACATACGCATCGGGTGATTCTTCTTTTTCGCCCGAGATGAGATTGATGATCACCTGGGTTTCATTCATGTATTCATCGGGGAAGAGCGGGCGGATAGCCCGGTCTACCAGGCGGCAGATCAGCACTTCGTTATCGGAAAGTTTTCCTTCCCGGCGGAAGAAGTTGCCGGGGATACGGCCGGCAGCCGCGAATCTTTCCTGGTAATCTACTGAAAGCGGAAAAAAGTTCTGGTCTTCTTTCATTTCTTTCGCAGAAACAACCACCGCAAATAGCATGGTATTGCCGACACGTACGACGACGGAACCATCGGCTTGAGTGGCAAGTTTGCCGGTTTCGATGACTACCTCCCGGCCGTCAGGCAATTGAAAGGAAGTCGAAATTGGGATTTGTTGACCCATTGTAAATGAACGTTAGAATTGTGAATAAGAGGGATGCATTTGCATGCCCAGGGGAAGGAGAGATCGAAAAAGCAAAAGTGTTCTGCATGCACAGAACACTTTTGTTTCTCATTAACCGCGAAGGCCTAACTTCTCAATGATTGCTCTATAGCGTTGGATGTCCTTGCGCTCTAAATATTTAAGGTGCTTTTTGCGCTGAGCTACCAACCGAAGGAGGGAACGGCGACAAGAGTGGTCCTTGTTATTTGCCTTGAGATGTTCGGAAAGGCTTTTAATGCGAAAGGTGATGAGGGCTACTTGCCCTTCTATTGAGCCGGTGTTGTTTTCACTCCCCCCGTGCTCTTGAAAGATCTCTGCTTCCTTTTCTTTTGTTAAATAAACTGCCATTTTGTAGTTTTAAACCGTTGGTGATTACGAAAATCATGTTACAGCGGCGCAAAGGTACTTAAAAAAGTTTATAAGGTTTATAAAGTTTAGGAGGTTTAGTTTAAATTCATTAAGCTAAACTTGTCAAACTAAACCTTATAAACCTCAAAACGCCCCTTAAGAAGCCTTAAACTTCTTCACAGCCTCCGTAAGCCTTGGTACGACCTCAAACAGATCGCCTACGACGCCGTAATCAGCGGCTTTAAAGAAAGGCGCTTCGGGGTCTTTGTTGATGACCACGATGACCTTGGAGTTATTGACACCGGCAAGGTGCTGGATAGCCCCGGAGATACCGATGGCGATATACAAATTGGGGCGAATGACGAGGCCGGTTTGGCCCACGTGTTCGTGGTGTGGGCGCCAGTCGCTATCGGCCACCGGGCGCGAGCAGGCGAGGGTAGCTCCGAGCACATCGCCCAGGTCTTCCACGATATTCCAATGCTCCGGGCCTTTCAAGCCGCGGCCGGCAGATACCACGATTTCTGCTTCGGGCAAGGGGATGTTTCCTTCAATACGTTTGATCGCTACCATCCGAATTTTAGGGGTGGGCACCGTTACTGATAGTGCCTCCACATTTATCGGAGCGCCCAGTTTTTCGGGCGGGATGGAGTTGCCCATCACGGAAATCACTTTTTTATCGGTGGTCAGTTCATATTCGGCGATGGCTTTTCCGGAAAACACGTTTTTGCGCACCCGGAATCCCCCCTCAGTTGTCGGCACAGCCGTAGCGCCCGACACAGACCCTGCATCGAGGCGAACGGCCAGGCGGCCCAGCAGAGCCTTTCCGTCGGCGGAATGCGACAAGATGACCACCTTGGCGCCTACCGATTCTGCAGCCTGCGCGATGACGCTGGCATATACCTGGCTATCGAAGGCGCTGAATGCAGGATCCTGCACCTGCAATACCCGGGTAGCGCCATAAGCGCCCAATTCGCCGGCGCCGTCTGCTGCGCCCAACACGAGCGCCACACAGGGAATGCCTAACGCATCGGCGGTCTTGCGGCCATAGGTCACTGCCTCATATGCTGCTTTTTTGAATGCGCCATTATGATGTTCAACGTATACTAATACTGACATTTTTTTTTGGTTTTTGAGTTTATTAGATCGCTTTCGCTTCTTCGTGCAACAGCCGTACCAGCTCGTCCATATTTTCCGGATCGACCAGTTTGACGGACGATTTGGCGGGAGGCAGCTCGTAGGCTACAATTTCCACCTTGTCTTCAAAGGGGACGGGAGCTACTACTTGCAGGGGCTTTTGCTTGGCTTTCATGATCCCCATCATGTTGGGAATGCGCTGTTCGGCCAGGTCTTTGGCGGCACTGAGGACAAAGGGCATTTCGACTTCCACCACTTCCGTACCATCTCCGATATCCCGGCTGACGGTGGCTTTTGCGCCGTCATACTCGAGGTGATTGGCGAAGGAGAGGAAGGGCAGATCGAGCAATTCGGCGATCATCGGACCAACTTCCGATCCGTTATAGTCGATGGTTTCTTTCCCGCAGAAAATGGCGTCGTATCCTTGTCCCTTGGCAAATTCGGCAATTTGTTTGGCTACAAAAAGGGCGCTGGAAGGTTGGGCATCGATCCGCACGGCATCGTGTGCGCCGATGGCGAGCGCTTTGCGAATGAGGGTTTCATTTTCTGCCGGGCCTACGTGAATAACCGTAACGGTGCCGCTCTGTTTCTCCACGAGTTCCAGTGCGCGAACCAACGAATACCATTCATCATAGGGGTTGAGGATGTATTGAACACCGGCGGAGTTAAACTCCTTGTTATCCGCTGAGAAACTAATCTTGGCGGTCGTATCCGGCGTCTTGCTGATACAGACGAGTAATTTCATAAGGCAAATTGGTTAAAGCTGAATTAATGGCAGCGCAAATATACGGCAGATGGCCGGAATTTTAGCGCTTGTCCTCAAAAAAGCCGGGGTGAAGGCCGCACTCGGTTTGCCCGGAACCGGCCCAGCGGCCGCTTCGCCCCTCTCCTCTCTCGGTGCAGTGGGTGCATCCGATGGAGCCGTAACCCTGGAGTTCAAGTGGGTGGCGGGGCAGACCAATCTCCTCCCGTTCCTGTTCAAACTGGTCTTGGGAGTAGTTGATGAGGGGATGAAATTTCAAGATGGAGCCCTGTTGTTCAAATACATTCAACTGGGCCCGAAAAGGTGTCTGAAAAGCCATCAGTCCGGAGATCCAAACCTTATGGCGGGCTTTGATCGGCTCCAGGGGCGCCACCTTATTGATCGCACAGCAGGCCTTGGGTTGATCCTTCCACCATTCCTCCTCTTTGGTCCGTGCATTTGCCTCCGGATCAGGCAATACGTCGATTACTTCCAACCGGAAGCGCTTCATCAGCTTCTTCTTGTAATCCAGCGTTTCCTGAAAGTGGTTGGTGGTATCGATAAAATAGATGGGTTGTGCAGAAACTGCCAGGCTGATCAGGTAAAGCAAAAAGGCTGAATTGGCCCCAAAGGAAGAGGTGACCAACACTTCTTCTTTTTTGAAAAATGCGTATAAAAGATGGATACGAGCCAAGGCAGGAAGGGGGGAAAACACCTCGTTCAGGAATGCCAAATCAGGGGTTTGCCCCTTAAGCGATTTGGCCTGTTTTACCTTTGCATCAATCAGTAAGGTATCAATAGGTTCCATAACAGTCGAAATTTCCTTTTGGCCGGTGCAATATTAAGGTAAAATTGTCATTTTACGCGGTAAATTCATGAATAAACTTAATTTGGTATGCGCAACCAACCCAAATCCAACGCCCCCACCCACGAATACGATAATTTCGCGTTCCACCCGCACAATGTGCTTTTGGTGTTAGTATTGATGGGCATCACGGCGCTCTTCCTGGCCCTGACGGGCGCGTTGGTCTATACGCGGGTACAGAGCGCACTGCCTCCTATCCGATTGCCGGTGATCTTTCTGTTCAACACCCTGCTCTTGCTGGGGAGCAGCGCCACCATCACCTGGGCGCGCCGGGCCTATAAAGCCGACCACACCCCACAATACCAGCAGGCACTGGCGATCACCATCGGACTCTCCCTCCTTTTCCTGATCATGCAGTTTTTTGGGTGGCGACAGCTCCTTGCACAACACATCCAATTCAACTCCGGCAATTCTGCTTCCTATCTCTACCTGATCTCCGGACTACATTTCGTCCACGTCATCGCCGGGCTCCCTTTTCTGGGTATGTTCCTGCGCACGGCCCGCAAGCAAATGAAAGACCAGGTCAGCGTATTGGTGTATTTTTCCGATCCCGAAAAACGCCTCAAGCTCAGCTTGCTCACCCTCTACTGGCATTTCCTGGATGGTTTGTGGGTGTATCTGGTGCTGTTCTTCTTTGTGAATCAGTTGTTTCGGTGATTGTTCTTTGTTATTTTGATTGGTTACTTATCTTTGCGCTTTCTTTCGAAAGGACTAAAATAGCCTGACAAGAAAGTCGGAAAACTATCTCCGGACGCAAAGCGTTCCTTTTCTAATTCACCAGAATTTTCCTGAAACGAAAAAAGAAAATAGTTACTTATGAAAAATCAAATTTCGATACTCCTCCTGGTCCTGACGGCTTTTATGGGTATGCAATGTGCCAACAGCGAGGGGGCCGCTTCCGTAAAGGGAACCGTAATAAAAGGGACCGTCCAGGGGGCGGCAAATTTGCAGGTATACCTCGATCAGGTCATCATCAACAAGGCCAACCAGGTATTGAATAAAGTAGATGCAGATGCGAACGGGAGTTTTGAATTTAACTATCCCGAAGGCCTCGAAGCCGGCGTATACCGGATGCGGATCGGCGCCCAGAAGTTCGTGATCATCCTGGACGGGACGGAAGGTCTCCTGCAATTAACCGGCGACCTCAATACGCTTTCTCAATACAACTTCACCCTTACGGGATCAAAGGCTTCGTATAGTTATGTAGAACTGATGAAAGGCCTTTACAACCGCACGATCCTGCCCGACAACATTCAGGGATATGTGGATACCTGCTCCAGTTCCCTGGGCGCCATGATGGTGGCTTTTCAAACGATGGGCCAAAACCCGCAGTTTATTGGCACGCATAAAAACATTCACAGCCGTCTGACAAAGGATTACCCCGGTTCCGAAAACACGTTGAACTACGGGATATTCATCAGCCAGTTGGAAACGTATTTCGCCCAGCAGCAAGCCGGTCAGCGCATCCAGGTCGGCATGCCGGCGCCGGATATCAACCTGCCTAGCCCCGACGGAAAGAAGTACGCGCTGTCTGATCTCAAAGGCAAGGTGGTACTGCTCGACTTCTGGGCCAGCTGGTGCGGCCCCTGCCGCCGGGAGAATCCGAATGTGGTAAAGGTATACAACCAATATAAAGACAAAGGCTTTACTGTCTTCAGCGTATCGCTCGACGGCCTTGCTTCCAGTGATATGGCCAAGTTCCCCTCTCAAGAGGCCATCGACGCCCAGATGAAAAGCCAGAAACAACGCTGGGTAGAAGCGATCCAGAAAGATGGCCTTCCCTGGCCCTACCACGTATCTGATCTGAAAAAATGGGAATGCGCGCCTGCACAACTCTACGGCGTAAACTCCATTCCCCGCACCTTCCTCATCGACCGTGAAGGCAAGATCGCTGCGGTGAATTTGAGGGGAGCGGCGGAGATTGAGCAGGAGATATTGAAGGTACTTTAACCCCGATAGCTATCGGGGGTGACTGGTGACTGGTGACTGGTGACTGGTCACTAGTCACTAGTCACTAAAGGCAATACAAAGCCGAACGTACTTCCCTCCCCCATCTTGCTTTTCACCCAGATCCTTCCACCTTGTTTTTCCACAAATTCCTTGGAGATGGCCAGGCCGAGGCCTGTGCCTTTGGTGCGGTCGTTTTTAGAGCGGCTGTAGCGTTGGAATATTTTTTCCTGTTCTTCTTCGGGGATACCGGGGCCTTCATCGGCAACGGAAAACTCGACCGTATCGCGGGTGCAGTGCACGGCGATGCGAATATGTCCTTGCCCGGGTGAATACCGGATCGCATTGGTGAGGAAATTGGTCAGAACGGCTGTGGTTTTCTGTACATCGAGGTGCAGTTCCGGCAGCCTGGTTTCCAGGACTTTGTCGACCTGGATGTCTTTTTCACTGAGAAAGACCCGTGTATTGTCCATAGCCCGGTCGATGAGCTCTTCCGCGGTGGCATATTCCATCGACAATTCCATGATCCCTGTTTCGATCTTGGACAGATCGAGGATCTCGTTGACCATTCGGAGCAACCGCTGCGAGTTGTCGTTGATGGTTTGGGCCAGTTCCTTCTGGTCGTCATTCAGCTCGCCGATGCGGTTGTCCAGCATCAGGGCAAGGCTCATATCGATCGCAGAGATAGGCGTTTTAAGCTCGTGCGAAAGGGTGGCCATGAAGTTGGTCTTGGCCATATCCTGCTCTCTGAATTCGGTGATATTTTTCAGGATGATCACCGAACCGTCGCCCATGAGTTGATCGTTTTCGGAGACATTCAGCACGTCTTTTTCAAAATAATACGTTTTCCCATGCTGGATCAGGCTGAAGGAGGGGTAGCTTCTGGCCACCGGTACGCCGTTTTCCAATAATTCCTTTACCATTTCCTTCAGGTATTCATTTTCGCGCGCTACGGCTGCGGCAGAGCGGCCCACCACGTCTTGTTCCTGCATGCCGATCAGTTCCAGGGCTTTTCGGTTGGCGAAAAGGATGACGTTTTTGCGGTCGAGGCCGATGATAGGCTCGTTCATTTGACCGATGATGGTCTCGATGCGCCGTTTTTCCGTAAGTAGTTTTGAAATATTGAGGTTGTCGTATTCGGCCAGTTTTTCGGCCATGGTATTAAACGATTCAGCTACTTCCCCAAATTCGTCCTGGGTTTTAACCTCCAGGCGTTGGTTGTAGTTCTTTCGGGCGATCTGGCGTATCCCTACGTTCAGTTCCTGAATGGGCCGGGCGAGGGAGTTGGGGAAGAAAAAGACGGCCACTACGGCGAAGATGAAAAAGAAAAAGCCAAACAGGATGATCGCAAGCGTAACCCCGTTGGCCTGCCGGTAAACCCGGTCGTTCTTTTGCCGGATGCTGTCTTTATTTACCTGATAGACTTGTTCGAGTATTTGTTGAATATTGAATGACGATTTAATCAGCTCTTCGATGGGTAATTGCCCATTGGCTTCGAGTTGGTTGATATTGGCTCGAAATTTTTCAAAATCATTGCGGAGGGTTTCCCACAAGGCCTGTTCGCGTTCGCCGGTAATGATATCCGCCTGCATATTGAGCTGACGCTCGAAGCTGTCGAATGCCCGTCGAAGATCCAACCGGCTTTCTTTGGAGCTGAGGTCCTCGTTGGAGAGGATGAAGATGGATTTGTTGAGCGCCAGCCACATTTCCTGCGTATAGTTGAGGGTGCGCAGGTTGGTGTTCATCATTTCGACCGAATTGTCGGAGATACGGTCGAGAAAATAAGCTCCCAGGATGCCCAGTATCGTCATGATGGAGAACAACACGAGCAACATCAGCCGGATCTTGGCTTTAAAGGTTACGTGGGAGAAGGGCCAGTTCATTTATGGAGTTGCAGGGTTTTAACAGGTTTTGGTAAAAAATCTTCACTCTTCACACCTCACCCTTCACAATATAAAAAAAAACCGGCCCATATTTCAGGGCCGGCCCGGAGCGTTTCCTAGTTTAATACTCAGGCAACTAGGTTTTTGGGATATCGATGTTGGATAGCGTCTTTTAAAAATTGGCGGGCAAAGAATATGCGGCTTTTGACTGTGCCTATCGGCAAACCCAAATGCTCCGCAATCTCTTCATATTTATACCCTTCGTAAAACATCGTGAAGGGGATGCTGTAGGTATCGCTCAGTTGGCAGATGATGGCTTGAAGCTCATTCATCATGATATTGGAGTAGGCCTGGTTTTCCTCGAAATTCGATTCGTTTTCGAATACATAACTCCCGGTGGGTTCACAGACCGTGGCCCGATTTTTCTTCTTGCGGTAGATGTTGATAAACGTGTTGCGCATGATCGTAACCACCCAGGCGTGAAAATTGGTGCCCATTTCAAACTTTTCCTTGTTGTTGTAGGCCCGGAGCGCCGTTTCCTGGATCAGGTCACGCGCATCTTCGTAATTGTTGGTCAACCGGTATGCAGCCGGCAGTAATTTGTTTTCCAGCGATCGGAATTGGGAGCTAAATTCAACGGTACCCATGAGACTGTTTTTTTCGGGTGATTTAAATTGGTTTCTGAGTGTGGTTTTGTTTAGTGGTGTATTTTCTCCTGCCAGGTATTCCACACGGTCAGCAGCACAAACACAACCCAAAGGCTTATAAAAAAAATCAGTATCTCCATAGTATGCGTGCTTTGATAGAAGGTATGCCAAAAGCGTACCGAGAGTTAGCAGATTGCAGTAGGCAGTATGCAATTAACAGATTATCAAGCACTTAGGCGTTGGAATAAAATTCGAGGGTATTTTGAAGGAAGGGGGGACCCTTTCATTTTGGAAGGGTGGTTTTTCAAAATGGGGTGAAGAGCCGGCTATCGGTGGGTGAAGAGCACCGTCTTCGACGGTGGTGAAGTACATTTCGCTATCGCGAAATGGTGAAGTGAAATCTGCTCTTCGCCATCGACGAAGTCGATGCTCCTCACCACCACGCGACAGCGTGGTGCTCTTCACCCGCCGATAGGCGGGTCTTCACTTCTCAATCCCATATTCTTCCATCTTGCGATAGAGGGTAGTGAGGCCGATGCCGAGGATCTCGGCGGTTCGGGTCTTATTGCCCTGGGTGTGGGCAAGGATCTTGCGGATGTGGCGTTCCTCGACGGCATTGAGGCTGAGGGGGGTGTCACCGGGAGGCGGTTCGTCTTGCAGGAAGTCAAAGGGGAGGACGTCAGGCTGAAGGATAGCGTCATCGGTGAGGATGACAGCCCGTTCGATGATATTTTTGAGCTCGCGGATATTGCCTTTCCAGTGGTGTTGCACGAGGGCTTTTTCAAAAGCGGGCGACAACTCCATGGGTTTGCGGTTCATGCGGGAAGTAGCGGTCTGGATAAAATGGAGGGCCAACATGGGGATATCTTCCCGGCGCTCCTGCAAACTGGGGAGGTGAAGCTGAAAGACAGAAAGTCGATAATAGAGGTCGAGGCGGAAGCGACCCTGCTCGCTTTCCTTTTGCAGGTCGCGGTTGGTAGCGGCGATGATGCGCACATCGACCTGAGTTTCCCTGGTCTCCCCCACTTTAATGAAGGTACTCGTTTCGAGCACGCGCAGGAGTTTAGCCTGCAGGGTGAGGTCCATCTCGCCGATCTCGTCGAGGAAGATAGTGCCTTTGTCGGCCTCCTCGAAAAGTCCAATCTTGTCTTTATTAGCCCCGGTAAAAGCGCCGGCTTTGTAGCCGAACATTTCGCTTTCCAGGAGTTCCTTACCCAGGGCGCTGCAGTTGACCGCCACAAAATGCTGGTTTTTGCGGGGACTTTCGTAGTGGATAGACTGTGCGAAGACCTCCTTCCCCGTTCCTGTCTCCCCGCGGAGCAGGACAGTGGCATCGGTGGGCGCTACCCTTCGGGCCATCTCGATAGCGCGGAGGAATTGGGGCGACTTGCCGACGATCGCTTCAAAGGTGTAACGTCCGCCGACTTTCGCTTCCAGTTCCCGCACCTTGTATTGCAATTGTGCCTTTTCCGTGGCGCGATTGACCAGCGGTATGATCTTGTTGTTGTCGTCACCTTTGGTGATATAGTCGAACGCCCCCCCTTTAATGGCCAGCACTCCATCGGGGATGGTGCCGTAAGCGGTAAGCAGGATCACCTCCGCAAGCGGTTGCAGGGCCTTGATCTTCGGGAGCAACTCCACCCCATTCGCATCGGGTAGTTTGACATCGCAGATCACGGTATGCACTTCTTCTTTTTCGAGCAGTTTTAAGCCCCTGGCGCCTGTCTCCGCCTGAAATACCTCATATCCCTCCAGCTTGAAGATCCGCTCCAGTAGTCCCCGGATGTCTTTTTCGTCGTCGATGATTAGGATGCGTGGGTTTTGCATGGTTATGTTTTTTAGACGCCACGTATGGCGTCTGTACGGGGGAGACGCCAGGTATGGCGTCTACTCGCGGAGGCCCCATACCCATTTCCCCGACAAATCGAAATAGCCGATTTTCTCCCCTTGTTCTACGCGGAAGAGGCCTTGTCCGGCGTAGCTAATATACTCATAATCCGGTTGTACGATCAATTCGCCTTTCAAATTACTTAACCCTGAGAAACCTTTGATGCGGACCTTGGCATAGCCGTTCTCAAAATGTTCGATACGGTCGTATTTGGGAGGGATGATCTCCACGCCGTTCTGGTTGATGACGCCCCAATGGCCGTTGGCCTGTACCACGGCGATGCCATGCTGGTAGGCCCGGGCATCTTCGTAGGTATCGCTTCCCGCGTCCATTTTTTCTGTGATGTAGAAAAAGCGGTATCGATCGTCTCGAATCAGCCCCCGGCCTTCGCTAAACTGGGCGAGGTTGTCGAGTGCGGGCAGGATGATGAAATGCCCGCTTGAATCGATGAGGCCGGCCTTGCGATAGCCCTGGTAGACCACTGCTTTCCCCTCCTCAAAATCGCTGCACCGCGTGAAAGCCATGTCGATGCGAAGGTTGCCATCGGGACCGATATACCCACAGTGCCCGTTTTCCTGCACGGCTGCCCGGTTGTTTGAAAAGTTGGACACCTTAATGAAGCGGTCGGGGATGACCATGGCGCCGCTGGGGTCGATAAACCCATACCCGTTTTTGGTCTTCACCACGGCCAGTCCCTCGCTGAAGGGCCGGATCTCGATAAAGGGCTGGTGGGTGATCAGCTCGCCTTTTTGATTAAGCAGGCCGTAGGAAATATGCTCGTTGCCGAAGCCGGCTTTCGCCAGACCGTTATCGTCAAATTCGTGAATGATAGAATACTTGGGTTTGAGGATATAGCGCCCGGCGCGATCGATCAGGCCGTATTTGTTGTCTTTGATGACGCGGGCCAAGGGGCCTTCGAAATCATAAGCTCCTTCAAATTGGGGTTGGATAGCTACCCGGCCTTTTTCATCGATAAACCCGTATTTGCTGCCGTCAAAAAACCAGGCCAACCCATTGCAGAAATTGCCCACGCGAATGTACTGGAAATCGATCTCCACCTTCCCTGCCGGGTTGATGAATCCCCATTGGCGGCCCATTTTTACCGCGGCTTTCCCCTCACTGAAATTCTCTACCGCCCGGAAGGTGCAAGGCACCACCTCCGTGCCGAAGCGGTCGACATAGCCCCAGAGACCGTCCTGCTTGACAGCCAGGAGCCCTTCCCGGAAGGAGCCCACCTCATCGAAAGCCAGTTGGAGCGCCAGTTGACCGAGAGAGTCGATCAGGCCGTATTTTTCTTCCCGCTTGTATATGCGTACGATCTGGTTTTCGGTATTTTCGAGAAACTCGACTGCATCGTAGCGGCAGGGGATGAGCGTTTCACCCTGCAGGCCGAGCATGCCCCATTTATCCTCCACTTGCACAATACCCACCTCGTTGACGAAATCGCGGGCGAAGGAATACATGGCGGGCACCACCATGGCGCCACTGGTATCGATGTAGCCCCATTCGCAGTCCTCACAGATGAGGTGCGCTTCGCGTTCAAACTCAAGGTCGTATTGCGTGAAATCGAGCATGGAGTTGGGGGTAAGGAGGTCGTTGAGGTAGTCGGAGACCTTGCCCAGGTGGAGTTTATCATCGCTGAGCGTGCCCGACAGCCTGCCTTTGATACTGGCCCGGGCGCGTCCGTCGGAAAATTCACCGATATAGGCATAGTCGCGGCAACGGAACTTACCCGTAGGGGTGAGCAGTCCGTGGCGGCCGTTCGACAGCACGCAGCGGGCGGCGGGGAAGCCTTTTTCCAGGTCGCTGATGCGCACATCCCAAAGCGCCATGTCAGTCACCAGGAGACCTTCGGTGTTGTTGACCAGGCCATAGAGATGTTCGAAGCGATAGGTGGTTCGTTCCAGGTCCATCGGCATTTGCGAGCCAATACCCACCAGGGAGAAGCCCCATTTCGGGAAGACCCGCACGATATCAAACAGCGGTTCGATCTGCTGAGAGCCGTCTTCCAGGCGGCGCAGGCCCCATTTATCGACATGAGGCGCATAGAACCATTCGAAATTGTCGAGCACATAAGGCGATTCGCGAAAGGAGGCATGCCCTGGACCGGTCGTGTTTTTTCCTACCGAGATCGTAATATGTTCGTTGAAGCGCTGGTGGTCGGTCAGGCTTCCATCGGCATTGAGGCCATATAAGGTAAGGGAATTGCCCTGATTGGCTTTGATCTGTGTCTTCTCGAAAATAAGCTCGTCGAAGCGTACCGGCACGATCAGTTGACCGGCGCCATTGACCACTCCGTTTTTGCCGTCTTTCCGCACGAGGCTCAAGTGTGCTTTCAGGGGCGCCAGGTAATCGTATTCCAGCGGCAGCACCACGGCACCTTCGCCGTCAACGATACCCCATTTGCCCTGAAAATTAACGCGAAACAGCTCGGCGCCGAAGGGATGGATCTCGAAAAAGCGAACGGGCAGCACCGGTTTGCCGCAGGCATCGAGCAATCCCAGCAGGCGATTGCGTTTCACCAGGATAGCATCATCGGAAAACAGGTAGCCGTCGTCGTATTCCCCTTCCGAGATCATGCGTTCGCAGGAGAGCGAGTAGATCGCCAGCTTGCCGTTTTTGAGGAGGCGAATGAACTGATCGCCCACCACATCGATATGGTCATACGCCGCCGGGATGCGGATGCCCGAATGGCAGTCGGCCATACCCCAGCGGTTTTGTTTTTTAAAAAAGATCAATCCCGGCTCTTCGATCTGGATATCGTCGTAATTGGGCGGCAGCACCTCCTCCCCTTCCCAGGTCAGCACACCGAAATTATCGTCCTTGCGCGTGAGGAAGTAGCCGTCGGACTGAAATTGCACGGCATCGTAGCGGCACTCCACGACCTTTTGCCCTTGCCTGCTCACCACGCCCCACTGCCCGTTTTCCTGATAGCTGAGAAATTCGCTGGTGAGGACCACCACGCGGTCGTAGCCCGAAGGCAACACCACCCGTCGCTGCAGGTTGATGATCATCCATTGATCGTCTTGCAGCACGGCCATGAGTTCGGGGGAAAGCACCTTGAGGTCCTGAAAAGCGGGTGCGAGTATCTCTTGTCCATCGCGACCCAGCAGGCCTACTTTGCCTTCGCGCTGCATCACCGCATAGCCGAACGTTTTGAACTCCCCGATCGCGTCATAGACCGGTTGGAGCACCAACTTGCCTTCGGCATTGATGAGGCCCCATTTCTTATTCATTTTAACGGGAAAAAAGGGTTGGGCCACTACGGAAGTAGCCAACAGCGAAGAGACCAGTAAGAAGAAGATTCCCAGCCGCATAGACGGTTTTTGGACGGTTAGGGGGGCAAGATATATAAATCAGAGGGTTAACGAATAACGCATTCCGGTTATTTGACGGAACGGTAGGGAAATCGGGGGGTTGGGTTGGTTAGGGGGGGCGGTTATTGGTATTTAAGGAATTTCAGGATAGAAACGGTGTCATTTGTTTGGAGGATCAGAAAAAACATACCGGGGGACAGGGTAGAAATATCCACCGTGCAGGATGGAGCGGCGGGGATCATTTTTGACAGCACTTCCTGCCCTTTGGTATCGCGAATGGAGAGCATAGCGGGGGCGTCGAGATGGGACAATACCACCTGGATTGCATTGCCGGCAGGGTTGGGGGAGATTCGCATTTGGGGAGCTAAATGGAGTTGAGACACCCCGTTGATCACCACGTTGAAGCATGCAGAGGTATCCTGGCAATTGCCTGAAGTGACGATCACCGCATAGTTGCCCGATACGGCGGGAGTGAAAGAGGCATTGGTTTCGTTGGCGATGGCCTGGTTATCGGCGCAATCGATCCATTGGAAGGAGCTATTGGAAGCGTTGGCGGTGAGGGTGTTGCCGTCTTGAGAAACGGCCGTTTCCACCGCAATCACCTCCACAGCGGTAGTGATAAGGCTGTCGCAGCCACTGGCGGCGGTGAGCGTGCTGGTATAGGACGTGTTGGTGAAAATCTCCGCGGTAGTACCATCCGGGAAAGTATAGCTCTCGCCCGCGCAGACAGCGGCAGTTTCCTGCATATCGTAGACTGGGCAGTCTTTTACATGCAAATAGTAATTTCCGTCTACCAGGGTACCTGGAACCTGAAGGGGAACGGGCCCAAATGGTGTCATCGCCGTCACTGACAGCAACAAATCGTAGACACCGGCACCCGGAGGGGTAGCCGTTCCGTATATGCTGATGCAGCTGGGATTATTGGGATTAAAGATGCAATTCGGTGGATTGCAGGCATAAGTCAAGCCAACCGGCAAGGTGCTAATTGCCCCGGTGGTAGCCATTGTGATGTTGCTCAGCGGTAAGGTTATCCCGTTGAACGTAAACGAGGAAGGGCACTGTATATAAAAAGCCGTTTCGAAAGCCACCCCGACAAAAGCCGTATCCTGGATACCGGATCCAGGCTCCGTATCTAAATATGGTACCGGCAGGATAATCTCGCCCGGAGGGAACGGGTTGATCGGCGTACAGGATTGCGCCGAAAGGTTTTGAGCCGAATGGAGGAACAGAACCAGGGTAAGGAGGAGCAGATGGGTGCGCATGGTGGTAAATGGGTTTTGAAAGTTTTAGTTAAAGGTAGGGGAAAAAAGGGCAATTCGCAGACCTCCTCGGGGTAGCTGGGGGGTTTTCCTCCCCCGGCCTGCGGCCACCCCTCGGGGAGGGGGATTGGGGGGAGCTCCTTGTTTCTGCATTAACACAACCTCGTGCGGTGCTGAATGTTCGGATAAATTAACCTATCCCTGAGCAACGCACGCTCGGTTCCCCCTTTCGAGGGGGCTAGGGGGAGGAAAGACAATCCGCTAACCTCCTCGGGGTTGAAAAAAAAGAAGGCCCCCCCAGGCCTGCAGTGTCCCCCGGAATGCTTCTATTCTATAGATATCCCAAAAAACCTTCCCTCCCCCCATCTTGTTTTCTTTAAAATCCCTTTTGCGGTAACACAGCCTGTATAACCAAAATACATTTTGCCATGACCGGACTCCTCTCCTACCTCGCTGCCCTGCCTCTTCTCACTCAGATCCTGATTACTGTCTGCCTGGTGGCTATTGCGGTCGTCGGAGGAGAAGTGATCGCGCTGAGACGCAAGGCTCGCCAATTTCAATTGGTGGCGCACGACCTCCAACATCCTGAGGAAAAAAGCCATAGAAGGCCCTGGATTACGGCCCGTTCATTCGACGGACTGAAGTGGGTGCTGGAAGGGCCGCTCCGCCTCCTTTTTGGGAAAGCACAGTACCCCTGGGAGGAAATCCTGGTGATGTACCTGTTCCTGGCAGGGGTCGCGCTCACGGGCGTATGGCTGGTGGGCTTGCTCCGCTAATCCCTTTGGCTACAGGCCTTTTTTCACTTCTTCATAAAACACGTCTACCCAGCGCCGGTACTGCTCGCCCGAAGGGTGCAGGTTGTCGGTGGCGACGAGCTCGGGCTGCTCGAGGCCGAGCCGGGAGATGGGCGTGATGTCGTAGTACCGGATGCCGCGGGCTTCGGTGAGGGATCTGTTGAGGGCGTTGAACGCATCGAGCTCGGCGCTGATCTGCGCGGGGTTGGGACGCCCCTGCCCGAAGGGGGTGTAGGCATAGTCGGGAATGGAGAGGACGAACACATTATCGGGATCGCCGCTGCCGTGCACGATGGCGGAGTCGAGGAGGTCGTTGAAGTGTTGCTCGTACTCGCCAATGGGCCTGCCCTGAAATTGATTGTTGACGCCGATGAGCAGGGAAACCAGGTTGTAATTGCTGTCTAATTTGGCGGTTTCCATCCCCGACTTCAGGTTGCCTGTCGTCCAGCCGGTCACGGCCAGGATGCGGAGGGTGTCGACCACTACCCCATTGCTTTTCAATTTTTCGACGAATTGTACGGGAAAACGCTCGCCTTCGGGCACGCTTTGGCCAATGGTGTACGAATCGCCCAGGGCGAGGTAGCGGACAGGGTCCGGGGTGGGTACTGGCTGTGCTTCGGGCTGGCAGGCGGGGAGGAAGGCAAGGAGGAGGAAGAGGAGGCGCATGGTGTTTAGTTCTTAATTTTCAGTTTTTAATTTTCAGTTGGGTATGCGTTTTTTTCAAAACGCATGGTTATAAACTTAAAAACTCAATTTTGTTCAAATCCGAAACGATTCATTACTTTCCACTCCCGGCCGTTGTGTTGGAGGAGGAAGAGGGCGTCGGCGTCGAAGGTGCGGTGGTAGGACTGGGTGGAAAAATGCTCCCAGGCGCGGTAAAACCACTGAGGAGTGAGGTCTTTGAACGCCACGGTCATGTGGGGATGGTAGGGACGGGTGTCGATCGCGGCTTCGCCGAGGAGGGGGGTGAGGCGGCTTTTAAGCCGGGCGGCCAGGTCGAGGAGGGCGTCGTTCAGGACGATATCGACGAAGATGACGCGGGGTTTGAAGCAGTCGAAATCGCGGAGCTCCTGGGAGAAAGGGGTGGCAGTTTGCACAAAATCGCGCAGGAGGGCGGTGAGTTCGCCGAGGCGATCTTCGGGCATGGAGAAGGGCGGCTGCAGCGTGATGTGCGCCGGGGAATTAAGGGCACGCTTGGTGTGGAAACGGGCGGCAGCCAGTTCCTTGAAGGCTTTTACCTCCAGGGCGATGGGGTCTGGAGGGATTAGGGCGATGAAGTAAATTGACGTTTTTTTTTCCAAAGTTTATATATTTTTGGGGACGGACGGGGGGAGGGGGAAGGGTGAACCTTCACCCTACGCCCCAACAAAAACAATCATTTATGGAAAACAATCCTATTCTCGACAACGATTTTGAAACCGGCGGCGGTTTGGAACTCTCGAATGAAGCCAGTGGTTTCCTCCACGAAACGAGCCGTTGGGCGCAGTTTTTGGCGATCCTGGGCTTTGTGGGCACAGGCTTTTTGTTTCTCGTTGGCCTCCTGATGATGGCCGCAGGAAGTGCCTTGGGCTTAGGTGGCGTAATGCCGTTTCCGCCGGCGGTCTTCGGCTTTTTCTATTTGATCATTGGGGCAGTGTATATATTCCCGTCCCTGTATCTGTATCGTTTTGCCACCAAGGCCAAGGTTGCGTTGGCACGTATGGATACTAATCAATTGACGGAGAGCCTGGGATACCTGAAATCTTCCTTTAAGTTTATGGGCATCATGGCCATTTCCATCATCGGGCTCTATATCCTTATCATCATTGGGGCGATGATCTTCGGCGTTGCCACGGGTATGTGATCAGGCCTTTCGGTCGAATGCGAGACGATGGCCCATTCGGGATTCGTCCAGTTTATCTTCATGCCAGGCCAGGTGGCCGCTCACCAGGGTGCTCTCTACCCTACCGGTGAAGGTATGTCCCATAAAAGGCGACCAACCGCATTTGTATAAAATGGACGCAGGTGTCACCGACCAGGTCTTGTCGACATCTACGAGGAGCAGGTCGGCCCAATAGCCTTCGTCGATGTAGCCGCGCTCGCGCACCTGAAAGGCGATGGCGGGGGCATGGCACATTTTCTCCACGATCCGCTCCAGGCTGATCTGCCCGCGATGGTAAAATTCCAGCATCACATTGAGCGAGTGCTGTACCAGCGGTATGCCCGAAGGCGCCTGGAAGTAGGTGTGGCGCTTCTCGTCCCACGTGTGCGGGGCATGGTCGGTAGCGATGACGTCGAGGCGATCGTCGAGCAGGGCGGGAAACAAGGCTTTTTGGTGTGCTTCCCCTTTCACCGCCGGGTTGCACTTGATCAGGCTCCCCAGGTCGTCGTAATGGCCTGCGTTGAAATAGAGGTGGTGCACACAAACCTCCGCCGTGATCTTCTTTTGCGCCAGCGGAATATCGTTTCGAAACAGGTCTAATTCGTCTTTCGTGGAAAGGTGCAGGATGTGCAGCCGGGTGCCGTGCTTTTTGGCCAGGTCGACCGCCAGCGTCGAGGACTTCAGGCAAGCCTCTACGCTGCGAATTTCGGGATGGAGGTGCATGGGTACGTCTTCGCCGTATTTCGCGCGGTAGGCGGCCTCGTTGCCCTTCACAGTGGGTTCGTCCTCGCAGTGTGTAGCGATGAGCATGGGGCAACGGGAAAACAGCGCTTCCAGGGTATTCGGGTTGTCGACCAGCATATTGCCGGTACTGGAGCCCATGAACACTTTCACCCCGCATACATTTTCCGCATCGGTGCGGAGCACTTCTTCCAGGTTGTCGTTGCCGGCGCCCATGTAGAAGGAATAGTTGGCCAGAGAGGTCTGTGCGGCGATGGCGTATTTATCGGCCAGAAGATCCTGGGTGGTAGCCGGTGGCTTGGTATTGGGCATTTCCATAAAGGAGGTCACCCCTCCTGCCACTGCCGCTCTCGCTTCGGAGAAAATATCGGCTTTGTGGGTCAGTCCCGGTTCCCGAAAGTGCACCTGATCGTCGATGATACCGGGCAGCACATACTTGCCGGTGGCGTCGAGCGTCACATCCGCCGGCGTGTCTATCGTGCCGGCGATGCGCTCGATCCGCCCGTTTTTCACCAAAATATCCCCTTCGGTTATATGCCCCCGGTTTACGATCCGGGCGTTTTTTATTAGAATGGTTTGCATAGCATTATGAGTCTTTTGCACATTAGGAAAGGTACGAATTCTTTGTTAGAGAGAGAATAATTACATTTGAGAATTAAAGAGTTTATGGGGGTTCATAGGCTTCGCCTGTTTATAAGGTTTATAAGGTTTATCGGCTTCGCCTGTTTATTTCATAAACCTCATAAACCTCATAAACTTCATAAACTTCATAAACTTCATAAACCTCATAAACCTTTCATAAACCCTCACCATGCGTTTACTAAGCTCCAATTTTAAACTAGGCGTGCTCGGGGGCGGACAGCTGGGCAAGATGCTGGCACAGGCGGCGAGTCGCTGGGATCTGGCGTTGTGGATTCTGGATGAAAGCCGGGACTTTCCGGCGGGCAATGTTTGTACAAATTTCGTAGAAGGCAATTTCCGGGAATACCAGGATGTGCTGGAATTTGGGCGGCAGGTAGACGTGCTGACCATCGAGATCGAGAGCGTGAATAGCGAGGCGTTGTTCAAGTTGCAGGAGGAAGGAATAACCATCCATCCGCGGCCGGAGGCGCTGGCGATCATTCAGGATAAAGGCTTGCAGAAGGAATTTTTCAGGGACCACGGGCTGCCTACTTCGGCCTTTACGCTTTGGGGCAGTGGCGAGGCTATCCGGCAGGCGGTGCAAGACGGGGAGCTAAGGTTGCCTTTTGTACAGAAAGCCCGCAAGGGTGGCTACGACGGACGCGGAGTGGCCGTGATCCGCACACAGGCCGACCTGGAGAAGCTGTTGCCCGGGCCAAGTGTAGTCGAAGATCTGGTGGATATCGACAAAGAGCTGGCCGTCATCGCGGCGCGCAATCCGGGCGGGCAGGTGGAGAGTTTTCCGGCGGTGGAGATGGTATTCAACCCGGAGGCCAATTTGGTGGAATGGCTGCTTTGTCCGGCGCAGATCGATCCGGCTATTGAGCAGCGGGCCGAGGAATTGGCGCGGGCTACGATCGAAGCCTTTCAGCTCAGCGGTTTGCTCGCGGTAGAGCTTTTCCTCACCCCCGACGGGGAGGTATTGGTGAATGAAGTGGCGCCGCGGCCGCACAATAGCGGGCATCAGACGATCGAGGGGTGTTACACCTCCCAGTTTGAGCAGCACCTGCGCGGCATCCTGAATTTGCCGCTCGGCAGCACCCGCATTAAAGCGCCTTCGGTGATGGTGAACCTGTTGGGCGAACCCGGCTACGAGGGCCCCGTGGAGTATGCCGGCTTTGAAGACTGTATCGCCATCGAGGGCGTATTTCCGCATATTTATGGAAAAGCCATCACCAAACCCTACCGCAAAATGGGGCATGTCACGGTCATAGACCCCGACCTGGAAGGGGCGAAAGAGAAGGCCCGACTGGTGCAACAAAAACTAAAGGTCATTGCATGAAACCCATTGAAATAGCGATCATTATGGGATCGGATTCCGATCTCCCCATCATGCGGCAGGCGGCCGATCTGCTGCAATCCATGGATATCGGATTCGAGCTGACGATCGTCTCCGCGCACCGCACGCCCGAGCGCATGTTCGAGTTTGCCAAAACGGCACACCAGCGGGGCATCAAGGTGATCATTGCCGGGGCAGGCGGCGCGGCGCACTTACCGGGCATGGTAGCCTCCCTCTCTCCCCTTCCCGTCATCGGCGTGCCGATCAAGTCTTCAAATAGCATCGACGGATGGGATTCCATCCTCTCCATTCTCCAAATGCCCAATGGCGTGCCTGTGGCCACGGTGGCCCTCAACGCCGGGCAAAACGCCGGTATCCTGGCTGCGCAGATCATCGGGTGCCAGCAACCGGCGGTACAGGAGAAAATAGTAGCGTTCAAACAATCACTGGAAAATAGCGTGCGCCGCAAATTCGAAAAACTGGAAAAGCAAGGCTTCGAGAAATACCTGGTGGACCGCGATAAAACCCGTTTTGAGAAGGAGTAATTTTCAGTTTTTAGTTTTCAATTTTCAGTTCCCTTTAACTGAAAATTGAAAACTAAAAACTGAAAATTATTATCACTTCGCATAGAGTTCGAACTCTACGCGTCGGTTCAGTTCCCGTCCTTCCTCCGTCGCATTGGTAGCGATGGGAGCGCTGGAGCCTTTGCCGAGGAAGCTGATGCGTTCGGCGGGCAGGTCACGGGAAAGCAGGTATTCATAGCAAGATTTGGCACGTTCTTCCGAAAGTGCCTGATTGGCAATAGCGGTGCCTGTATTGTCGGTATGGCCGATGATCCGGCACTTGTAGTAGGGATATTTTGCCAGGATCTCTGCTACCTGGTCGAGTACGGCGTATGACTCGGCCTGGAGGAGGGCTTTCCCTGTCTGGAAATTGACGGCTTGCATGGCGAATTCGAGGTATTCGCGGTCTTCTTTCTCTACCTCGGGACAACCCAGGTTAGAGATAGGCCCTGCGATTTCCGGGCATTCGTCGCGGGAGTCTTCGATGCCGTCGTCGTCGGTATCGGGACAGCCGTTGTAGGGACCCGGTTTATCGGGACAGGGGTCATTTTTGTCGGCTACCCCGTCGTTGTCTTTATCCGGGCAACCTTTGGCGGCGAACGTACCGGCCTGGTTGGGGCATTCATCGATATCATCTTTGATCCCGTCGCCATCGGCATCGAGGTTGGGGCATCCTTTCAGTGCCGCCGTACCCTTCTGGTCGGGGCATTGGTCGTCTTTGTCGGGAATGCCGTCTCCGTCCTTATCCGGGCAACCTTTGAGCGCTACCGGACCAGCCTGGTTGGGGCATTCGTCGTTTTCATCCAACACGCCGTCTTTATCGGTATCCTTCTTCGGGCAGCCGTTATCCGCCTTCGTGCCTTTCTCATTGGGGCAGGCGTCGTCTTTATCGGGAATACCATCCTTATCCGTGTCCGGACAGCCTTTGAGCGCTACCGGGCCAGCCTGGTTGGGACATTCGTCATTTTCATCCAATACGCCGTCCTTATCGGTGTCTTTTTTCGGGCATCCATTATCTTCTTTGGCGCCCGGTTCGGTGGGGCACTTATCTTTATTATCGGGAATGCCGTCCTTATCCGTATCCGGGCAGCCCATCATAGCGAGGGGACCAGCCTGGTCGGGGCATTCGTCTTTATCGTCGAGGATACCGTCGCCATCGGAGTCTTTCGCCGGACAGCCGTTGCGGGAGATGGGGCCGAATTCATTGGGGCACTTGTCGTCTTTATCGGCTACGCCGTCGTTGTCCGCATCCGGGCAGCCACGCAGTTCGATAGGACCGGCTACATTGGGGCATTCATCGAGGGTATCATCCAGTCCGTCGCCATCGGTATCGGCGATAACAGGCGCTTTTTCGGGGCAGCCATTGTTTTCCTTCAGGCCTTTCTCATCGGGGCACTCGTCCTCCGAGTCAGCAATGTTGTCTCCATCGCGATCAGGACAACCCAGGGTAGCGGGCGGACCCGCTTCATCGGGGCAGTTATCGATCTTGTCGGCCACCGTATCGCCATCGCGATCGGGGCAACCCAGCAATGCAGGCAGTCCCGGATCATCGGGGCATTCGTCTTGTCCGTCGACCACCCCATCGCCATCTCTATCGCCTTTCGGTTTAAGGGGAGGAGGCGGAGGGAGCTGCGCAGGTTCTTCTTTTTTCTCCCCGGGCACGAGGCGGAAGATTAGTCCGGCGCCATATTGGATGTTGTTGCGGTTTTCGGAGAGGGAATAGCGGTATTCGCCTTGCAGGTTCAGTCTCGTGTTGGGCGCCACGCGGAAGTTGAATCCCAGGCCTACAGGAAACTCCAGCCCGGTCATTTCAAAATTCTCAAAAACCACGCTCCCGCCGCCGAAAATGTAGGGCACGAAAAAGCTGTTGATGTCCTTCTGGTACTGGCCCTGCAAGATCGCATCGACGCTGATGAGGGTACGCCGGTTGACAAAGCCTTCCACGTTGGCCAGACCGACCTTTACGGGAAAGGCGATGTTGAGGTAAGGGTTAAAATTTCGGATATACCCCACCTCGAGCCCATTTCCAATGGGCATCGTACTGAGTTTAAATCCATTGGGGGTGGCATAGTCCAAAAAGAGCACTTTGGCTGACAGGTTGTGGGGATTAGCCTTTAAATCTTCTTGTGCATGGGATTGTTGCGCTCCTGCCAGCAGGCACAAGACCAGCAGGAGGGTGATGTACACCTTTCTCATAGTAATCGATTTTTGTTTGGATGATCGCAATTCAGGACAAAGATATTTTTTATTTGGTGAAGAGTGAAGGGTGAAGGGTGAAGGGAAATAAATTCCCAGGTTCTTCACTCTTCACCCTTAACTATTCACTCCTTTCTGAATTGATGCGTGTGGAAGCAGACAGAAGAGCCTGCTCAGCTGCAAATATGACGAAAAATCATATAAAAAGTCATCTTTATGGGGAAAAAACCTAGCCCTCGCGCAAAAAACTGATCTCGACACCTTCGAGGGTGGTATCTTTGGTGACTTCATCGAGGTGGAGTTCTCCGATATGGGCTTTGAGGAGGCGGAGACCCTGTTCTTTCTCGGTGAGTCGGATGGCGATATCCATTTCAGGGTGCTCGCCATAATCCTGGCGAACTATTGAGAATCCCAGTTTTTTGACTGCGTTCATCACCGGGCTCATGTGGGCGTAGTCGAATTGGATGCGGTAGACAGCTTCCAATATCCGTTCCTCAATAGTTGCCTGGCGGAGCGCTTCGGCGGTACTTTCCCGGTAGGCCTGAATGAGGCCGGAGGTGCCCAGCAGGGTGCCGCCAAAATAGCGGACGACGATCACGACCACATTGGTCAGTTCGAAGCTATCGATCTGGACCAGGATAGGGCGGCCGGCGGTGCCGGAGGGTTCCCCATCGTCGTTAGCCCGGAAGCGTTGACCGTCGACCCCAAAGCGCCAGGCGAAGCAATGGTGGCGGGCTTTGGGGTGTTCCTTGCGCGATTCGGCCACTTTTTCCATCGCCTCCTCTTCCGTCAGCACCGGATGAGCGGTGGCGATAAATTTGCTGCCCCGGTCTTTGAATTCGCCGGAGGAGGGGGCGGAGAGGGTTTTGTATGTGTCTTTTTCGGGCATATCCTACGTTTCCAGGAACTCTATTCCCATTAGTTCGGTTAAAATTAATTATTTCACCGCGATGGACGCGACGTTTTTCTTACCATTTTGCATATGCACAACTACCACTACGAAGACGGCCTCGAAACCGAACGGCTGCTCACCCGCAAACTGGTCTATGACGACTACAAAACCTGGTCGGCTTTTTTTGACGAACCGGATGCGATTCAGTTCTTTACCTTTCTAAAGCCCACTTCTAGCGAGGAAAGGGCCAAAGACTGGATAGAAAAGCAATTGGCTCGGTACCAGGAACAACGCTATGGGCTTCAGGCGCTGATCGATAAAAAAACCGGGGAGATGATCGGCCAATGCGGGCTGCTGGCTCAGGATATCGACGGCAAGATCGAGCTGGAAGTCGGATATTCGCTCTTCAAAAAACACTGGGGTAAAGGCTATGCCACGGAAGCAGCTATCCGGTTTAAGGAATTCGGATTTGCCCATAACCAGGCAGAATCCATCATTTCCATCATTGACGTGCATAATATCGGCTCTCAAAAAGTGGCGCTCAAGAATGGGATGATCCGGGGAAAGCAGCTCCTCTGGCACGATATGAACGTGTATATTTTTCGGGTATTCAAATAATTATTTGCTCCCCTATTCGTGTATTATTCTCCAGACTAGTTCCTTCAACAACTCCCCTTCCGATACATTGGTCGTGTTGACGTGCACGCCTTTGGCTTTGAGGTCGTACTCTTTTAGCAGGGAGAGCACGTGCTCGGTCTGCGTGCGGTTGAAGTGCCGGGCTGCCAGCTTGTAGTCCTTAAGAAAAAAGGCGTTGCCCACCTCCATTTTGGTGAGGAGTTCTTTTTCGGAAATGCCGCCTAAAAAGTGGAGCATATAGACCTTGCTGAAAAAGCCGTACAGCGCGCCAACGATCACGACGAAGGGACTCTTTTTGGGATTGGCTGCGAAGAATTGTGTCATTCGGAAAGACTTTTGCCAGTCGCGCGCCGCCAGGGCCTTGTGCAATTCAAAGACGTTGTATTCGCGGCTGATGCCGCTAAATTCTTCGATCTGTTCGCGGGTTGCGGTCGATCCTTTCGGCACATTCAGGGCCAGTTTGTCGAGTTCGTTGGCCACTTTGGAGAGTTCGGTGCCCAGGTATTCGGCGATGAGGCCGGCTTCGGCGGGGCGGAGCTGCAACTCGTGTTCCGTTGCATATTGCATGACCCAATCGGGAACCTGGTTGTCGTAGAGTCGTTTGGATTCGAAGACCAGGGCGTTCTTCTTTAGGGCTTTGCCAAAGTTGGAGTTGAAGTTGTATTTCTTATGCTTGAAGCAAATGGCCAGGATAGTGGAGGGTACCGGTTTTTCGATGTAGTTCAGCAGGTCGGTCAGTGACTTCATATCCTGGGCCTCTTTAATAACGACCACCTGGTGGGGGCTCATCACCGGATAGCGGCGAGCGGCATCGAGGATTTGGAGGTGGTCGGTGTCTTTCCCGTAGGCCACTGTCAGGTTGAATGCCTTTTCCGCTTCACCGAGCACCTGATGTTCGATGTAATCGGAGATGCGGTCAATGAAATAAGGTTCCGTGCCATGGAGGAAATAGACCGGCTGGTATTCTTTGAGATGTAATTGGCGGAGGATGTCCTGAAATTCCAAGAAGCAGATTTTTGACAAATATACGAGAAGCATTTTTAAGTGAAGAGTGAGGGGTGAGGGGATTTTTTGATATTTCACAGACGCCATCTTTGAATAAACAGACGCCATCTTTGAATACATACAGACGCCATCTTTGAATACACAGATGGCGTCTTTAAATATCCTTCAGCCAAAACAGACGCCATCTTTAAAAACTATTAACTTTGCGGCCTCACCTCCGCAAAACACACCGACTATGGGTCCATACAGAATATTGGTTACGAATGATGACGGGATGGCGGCGCCGGGTTTGCGGGCGCTGGTAGAGGTTGCCCGGCAATTGGGTGAAGTGGTCGTGGTGGCGCCTGATTCTCCGCAATCCGGGCAGGGACATGCTATAACCATTTCGGACCCCCTCCGGCTGAATAAGGTGGAAGTATTTGAAGGCCTGGAAGCTTATGAATGCAGCGGTACGCCGGTCGATTGCGTCAAGCTGGCCAAGCACGTCATTCTCAAAAACCAGGTAATCGATCTGTGTGTATCGGGCATCAACCATGGGTCTAATGCCTCGATCAATATCATTTATTCAGGCACCCTTTCTGCGGCGATGGAAGCCTCGTTGGAGGGGATCAATTCGATCGGATTTTCGTTGCTCGACTATTCCTGGGACGCCGATTTCAGGGCAGCCCAGCACTATATCCGACCACTCATGGAGCATGTATTGCAAAACGGCGTTTCCGAATGCCAGCTCCTCAACGTGAACATCCCCAGGCTACCGCTGGAGAAGATCAAAGGCGTGCGGGTGTGCCGGCAGGCCGATGCGCGTTGGAAGGAAAACTTCGTAGAAGCCACCGATCCGCGCGGTCAGAAATATTACTGGCTTACCGGTGAATTCATCAACGAAGACCTCGAGGACGATACGGATATCTGGGCATTGGGCAATGGCTATGTATCGGTCGTACCCTCCGGACACGATCTTACCAACTACCGGGCAATACCCACCCTGAAGACATTGGAACAAATCTCCCTTCCACAAAAGATTTGATATGTTTAATCGAAATTCCCTCTTATACGGCCTGCTTATCGGGCTGCTCATTCCGGTGGTGGTCAGCGCCGGGCTTTTTCTGTTTTTTAAAGGACTAGACCTGTTAAACATAGGCAGTACCATTGGCTTTCGGCCCCTTTTCCGGGAGCGCACCATCACCCTGATCGGCATCGTAGCCAACGCCTTCATCGTCAACCGGTTCAATAAAAAACGGTTTACTGAATCGATGCGCGGCATTTCGATCGCCACGGTCGTGTATGTGGTGATCTGGCTGGTCGTCTTCGGGAAAACGGTCATTTGACCACAGCATCCATGAAGTACTACCTCCTCGCCGGCGAGGCCTCGGGCGACCTGCACGGGGCCAATTTGATGAAAAGCCTGTTTCGGGAAGATCCCGATGCCCGATGCCGGGTATGGGGAGGCGATTTGATGGAAGCTGCCGGGGGCGAGCTGGTCAAGCACTACCGCGATCTGGCCTTCATGGGTTTCCTGGAGGTGGTGAAAAATCTGCCCACCATTTTGCGCAATATTCGATTTTGCAAAGCCGATATTCTGGCCTATCAGCCCGACGCACTGATCCTCATCGACTATCCCGGTTTCAACCTGCGCATCGCCGAATGGGCGGCCAAACAGGGCATCCAGGTGTTTTATTACATCTCTCCACAGCTTTGGGCCTGGCATGCCAGCCGGGTGAAGATCATTCAGGCTTCGGTAGATCGAATGTTTACCATCTTACCCTTCGAGACCGAATTTTATGCCAAATACGGCTATGAGGTCAGTTATGTAGGACATCCGCTGCTGGATGTGGCGGCCGATTTCACCCCTACCCCCGATTTTCGCGAGCGCAATCAACTCCCGGATGCGCCGCTCATTGCCTTTTTGCCGGGCAGTCGCAAACAGGAGATCAGCCGCATGCTCGGAGTGATGCTGGATGCCATTCCACTTTTTCCCTCCACTTATCATTTTGCGATCGCTGGCGCCCCTTCTATCGACCCCTCCTTTTACGAAGAAATACTCCGCCATCATCCCGAGGTTTCGGCGGGTCGGGTCTCCATTCTATACAAGCAGACCTACGACCTGCTGTATGAGGCCGAAGCTGCGGCTGTTACCTCCGGCACCGCCACACTCGAGACCGCCCTTTTCGGCGTGCCGCAGGTGGTGTGCTACCGCGGCAATACGCTTTCTTTTCAAATCGCCAAACGGCTCGTCAAGGTGCCTTTTATCTCGCTGGTCAATTTGGTGGCGGGTAAGGCCGTGGTACGGGAGCTTATCCAGGCTCAGTTGACGCCTCAGGCTATCGCCGATGCGCTGTTGCCCTTGCTTCATGCGGGTCCGGAGCGGGGCCAAATGGAAGCGGCGTACCGCGAGTTGCAGGAGAAATTGGGGGGAGTTGGGGCTAGTGACAGGGCAGCGAAGGAGATGGTTCGGCTGGCAGTTTTCAGTAGGCAGTAGGCAGTAGGCAGTATATAATTTACTTGATCAATGAAAAATCGCCTTCGTACAGGATCACCTCCTCATCTAAAAAGCGAATTTTAGCAAAATAGAGGTATACCCCTTCGGGGAGGGGTTTGCCTTGGAAGGTCCCATCCCAGGCTGCTTCCAGTTGATTTGGCGGGAAAATTTTTCGTTCAAAGACCTGCTCGCCCCATCGGTCAAAAATGACTAATTGTTCAATTTGCCGGATGTTGGGTATGGCCCCATAAATGGTGAAATAATCATTTATTCCGTCGTAATTGGGTGAAAAAGTGTTTGGAATATAGACCTTTCTCGCCTTAATCACGTCCACATAAATGGAATCGGAGGCTACGCAGTCATTCAAGGAAGAAGTGGCGGTAAGCGATAAAAAGGTGGAGTAAGGCGGTGTCCAATCCAAGGTTTGACAGTCCGGCTCGCAATCTATCAGACCGGCAGGTTGCCAGAGGAAGTTTTCGGCAGGCGCGGAAAAAAATGGAGTAAGCTGGAGGGGTTCACCGAGTTCAATTTGCCAATCGGGACCAAGATCTATGGTGAAAGGTGGGGGATCAGGCAGGTTAATCAGGATTTCAAAACTGCATCCGTATCTATCGGTAATCAAATACGAATAGGCGCCACTTGGCAAATTGGCCAGGTTTCCGGTGGCATTTAATTCATCGTTGGTATAGATGATATAGGGCTCCTTACCATGTAGAATCGTATCCAGGCTGATGCTTCCGTCTTGCAAGTAGGTGCAACTGGGACTATTCAGCCCAAACACCGCGTCGAGCTGTTCGTCGGGGATTATGGTCAAATCCAGGGTTACAATGCTATCACAACCTATAACGGTGAGCAGGCTATCCACATAGATCCCCGTATTCGAATAGAGGTTATTCCCAAAAGAAAAGGACAGGCCTTCGCAAAGCGTATCCACCAGGGTGTAAAACTTGCGGACGACAAACACGATCTTTACATTGGAAACCACCCGGCAGTATGCATTCAACAGGTTGGAAGAGCCATTGGCCAACAGGTAGCGATAGTAGTAATAGCCTGCCGACAGATCGGTATGCGTATAGGTCATATTGGTAGCGCCGGGAATATCCACCCACGTTTGGCCTTCGTCAAAGCTTTGCTGCCATTGAAGAAAAGGCGTGTCGTATTGGTTGCCCACAATGGTGGCTTCGAGGTCAATGGGCGATCCATCTTCGCAGATATTCGCAATTTCGTCTGGGAGGATGAGCGCTTCCGGGCCACAGGGGCGAAAGGTGATATTGTCGAGTGCCAGATCATTGCCGATACCCCCGGGTGCATTATTTTGGAGCGCCAGGGTAACGGAGGTTTGGCCCGGTTCGGTAGTAAAGGTAAATCCGTAGGTATTCCACTGCTGATTTTCGGGAATATTGCCGGTATTGTACACCACATTTCCATCGATCAAAAATGAAACATTGGGCTTGATGACATTAGATCCGGTATGGATGAGGTTAAAAATATCGGCAGAGAACAGGTATAGCGTATTTTCACAAAGCCCTTCCACTTCCTTTTCATAAAAAAGCCCGGGGTTGAAGGTGGCATTCACCACCATCATATACCCTTTCGGGTCGCTGCTATTATCTCCGATCTCCACCCAACCAAAGGCAAAAGGCCAGGCAACCATATTATTGGTAATGGTATAATACCCATCATTGGGTGGAGGCTGGGTGGTGTAGATATACCCCGGCGCAATTTGAGGGTCCGTCAGGGGTATATTGGCCAAACCGGACCCAAAATCGCCTTCGGTGAAAATGTTTTCTCCCAGATTTCCATCACAGATCTGGGCGAAGGCGGGGAAAGCTATACCGAAGAGGATAAGGAAGAGGTAAAATTCTTTTCTCATTAGGCTGTAAATATAGCTTATTCAGGTGCGCGGTCACAGAGCCAATCAGGTTATCTGCGCAACTTCAGCAATAAACTTGTCTTTTCACTCCGGACAAGTGATAAGTACTTTGTAAAGATCCTAAATTCGCAGTTTCATTTCTGCGATTGAATGATCCTCACTTTCTCCCCATATTAAATTTAACGTATGCCAAGATATGTGGTCTTTTCCGTTGCCCTCCTGATCCTCTGGGGTTGTAGTACTCCCAAGCCCTTTCCGCAGATCGACTTCAAGCGGTATGAAACGAAGTATTTTGAAGTGGAGATCCATTCGGGGCGCATTCAGGTAGCTTTTGTAGGTGGGTTGCCCGGACAGTCCGTGCTTGAATGGCCACTGGACGGGACCATGCTCGAAGGGATGACGAGCGTGCGGGAGGTAGCATTTGACAAGGGGAGCTTTGAAATTAAGGAGCGAAGGGCGCGCACCTGTCCGACCGAACGGATCGAGCGCATTGAGTCCAACAGCAAGCGGGTAGTGATCTACGGCTGGATTTGTGGGGAAACGCCTTTTGAACTGACGCTGGAAGCCGAAAAGCCGGGGGAGTTGAATGTACAGGTCGAGTTGAAGAATGGCGAGCGCCTGAACGGGCTGGCGATGGAGTGGTTATCGGAGGAAGGAGAGGGATTCTTTGGCCTGGGACCTCAATTTTCCCATGTACAACTCAAGGGGCACCGGGTGCCCATCTGGGTAGAGGAGAGGGGTAATGGCGCGGGGGGTGAAGCATTCACTTCCCCGGCGCCGATGCCCGGATTTTTGAGTACAAAAAACCGGTATTTCTGGTTGAACGGGCGGTCGCGGATGGTGGTCGACTTCAACGACCCTGCGCGCGTGCGGGTGGAAACCTGGGCACGGCGGCTGGGCTTTACCGTATGGCAGTCCCCTACCCCACTGGAATTGCTGGAGCAGGTCAGTGCAAAAGTTGGCCGGGTTGGCCCCATGCCCGAGTGGGCCTTCGGCGCCATTCTCGGGGTGCAGGGTGGCCGGGAGCGGGTGTTGGGGATCCTTGACTCGCTGGAGCAGGCCGACTGTCCGGTACGGGCTATTTGGATACAGGACTGGTGTGGGAAGCGGGAGACCTCCTTTGGGTCGCAACTTATGTGGAACTGGCAGTCTGACGGGATTCGCTATCCCGATTTGAGGGGGTTCATTGAAGAGTTGGGAGAGCGGGGTATTGCGGTGTTGGGGTATGTCAATCCTTTTCTCACAAAAGACACAAAAGACGCCATCTCAAAAGACAAAGATGGCGTCTTGCCTAAAGGGAAAGACGCCATCTTTTTTTCAGAGGCAGAAAAAGAAGGCTATTTCGTAAAAAACTACCTGGGGCAGTCCTACCCTATTACGGCTACCGGTTTTGATGCCTACCTGATCGACCTGACCAATCCGGAGGCATTTAACTGGTTTAAGAATATTCTGAAAAAAGAGTTGATCGATATCGGCTTTGCCGGGTGGATGGCCGACTACGGCGAATGGCTGCCCAACGATGCCCTGCTCTACTCTGGTGCCGATGCGCTTACTTACCACAATCAATACCCCGTCGACTGGGCGCGGTTGAACCGGGAGGCCATTCGCGAAGCCGGGAAGGAAGGGGAAATGGCGTTTTTCTCCCGTTCGGCACACACCCTGAGTTCATTTTACACCCCTTTTTACTGGTTGGGCGATCAGTTGGTCGACTGGGGTGACAACGACGGCTTGGCTGCTGTCTTGCATGGGCTCGTCTCCAGCGGTTTTAGCGGCATAGCCGTCAACCACAGCGATGTGGGGGGATTTACGGCGATCAAACGTACGCCCTTGCACATTGTGCGCGAAGAGGAGTTGCTGAAGCGCTGGATCGAACTGGGGGCTTTTTCGCCTGTATTCCGTACACATGAAGGCCTGTGTCCCAAGTTGAACGTCCAGGTTTATGATACCCAGGAATTGCGGGCTTTTTACGCCCGGTTCGCCCGGGAGCATAAAAAATTAAAGCCATACCTTGAAAAATGTCTCTCAGAAGCCAGGGAGAAAGGGTACCCCATGGTGCGTCATCTCTACCTCCATTACCCCAATGACCCTAACGTACCGGGCCTTGATGAAGAATATTTGCTCGGGCCGGATCTGTTGGTGGCGCCGGTGGTTCGCGAGAAACAAGAGGAGGTGGACGTGTACCTGCCCGAAGGATCGTGGCGGCATTATTGGAGCAAGGAGCTTTTTGCAGGGGGACGGTGGTATAAGGTGAAGGCGCCTTTGGGGGAGCCGGCGGTGTTTTGGAAGAGTTCCAGCCTTCAGTAAAAAAAAAGACGCCATCTCTGAGAGTGTCTCTGAGAGTGGTAGCAGCAGAAAAGACGCCATCTCTTCAAGTAAAAAAGATGCCATCTAACTATCTCGCAAAAAGATGGCGTCTTTTAATAGCCTGCGGCGCATCTATTGTAGTTAAATTAAAACAATTTGTTTCAATCAGAAATACTTCTTACCTTCGTAAAGCCCGGGCATACGACTATGAGAAAAACAACCTTTCCGCATGTTCGACCGGGCTATTCTTCATTTGGATCTGGATGCATTTTTTGTCTCGGTAGAGTGTCTACACAATGACGCATTGCGGGGCAAACCACTCATTATTGGGGGGCATACCGGACGAGGTGTGGTGGCCTGTTGCAGCTATGAAGCGCGACGGTTTGGGGTACATGCGGCCATGCCGGTGCGCATGGCGTTGCGGTTGTGTCCCGATGCCATTGTGTTGCGTGGGGACATGGAGCGCTACAGTGAGCAATCACGGCTCATTACCGAGATTGTGGAAGCGGAAGCGCCACTTTTCGAGAAAGCCTCGATCGACGAATTTTATCTCGACTTGTCGGGGATGGATCGCTACGTAGGGTGTTGGAAGTGGTCGAAGGAGTTGCGGGAGAAGATCATCCGAGAAAGCGGGTTGCCCATTTCGATGGGACTGTCTGCCAACAAGCTCATTTCCAAGATCAGCGCGGGTGAAGCGAAACCCAACGGGAGTCAGTTGGTGGAGACCGGTACGGAGAAGGCCTACATTGCGCCTTTATCGGCTTCGAAGATCCCGTCGATCGGCAGGGAAACCTACAGGAAGCTCAGTTTCATGGGTATCCGCACGGTGGAAACCCTGGCCCAGGTACCGCCCCTCCTACTCGAGCGGCAGTTTGGTAAGCACGGGCGATCCATTTGGAAGAAAGCCAACGCCATCGACGACAGCCCGGTGATGCCCTACCACGATCCGCAGTCTATATCCACCGAACGTACTTTCCAGACAGACACGATCGATGTGCGGGATCTGCACAGCCGGCTCACGGACTTGTGCATGAAGTTGTCGTTTGAATTGCGACAGGCACAGAAGCTGACCTCCTGCGTCACCGTCAAGATCCGCTACACCGATTTCAACACCTACACGCGGCAGTGCCGGATCCCGTATACGGCCAGCGACCAAGTGTTGCTGCGACACGTGCGCGAGTTGTTTGACAAGCTCTACCAACGTCGACAGCTGGTGCGGTTGATCGGGATCCGGTTTAGCGGGTTAGTGCCTGGGCATCCGCAGTTGAGTTTATTTGATGCCAGTGAAGAAGGGATTGCGCTCGACCGGGCGATGGAAAAGACCGGGAAGGGGTTGGGGGGTGGGGCGGTGGGGAGGGCGTCGGGGGGTTGACAGGACAGACGCCATCTCTACAAGTGAATCAGAAAAAAAGACGCCATCTCTAGTAGGAAAGATGCCATCTTTCTCCGGTCTTCTCTGGCAATATGGTATTCCGAGAATCTAAATCGTGCCGTTTCTTCTTTTGTGAAAAAGCTTAAAATTCTCCTCCCCACCAAACCAGTCTATCATCTTATCCCGATGGAGCCAATCCGTATGCTCATCCAGTCCATAGAGCAAAGGCAGGTAAGAACTCCAGGAATATTCTTCAATGGAAGAGACCATCTCGTGCTTCAACGGATTGTTGTGGATGTAGAAAACCTCGGTAAAAAAATGGTGTGGAGTGTTAATAGGCACCCGGCGGAACTCCCGCTGGAACAACCCTCCTCGACGTGCATCCGTTTTGTTGAAGGACATGGCATAAGAAATGAAAAATCGCCTAAAAGCCTCACTCAACACCTTTTCCACCGGCTCCGCCTTCATCTTCTCCCAAGCTTTATGCCCTTCAAGATAAGTCCGAATATTCTCCTCGGACTTCACTTCAATGAGAAAATGAAAATGATTGGGAATCAGACAAAACGCATAGGTTTCCACGAAAGGCTGCAAGTATTTCACATACCTATCAAGAAAAAAATAATAGTTTTTGTCTTCGACAAACAGCAGATCCCTGTTGCTGTTAGCCCGATTAAAAATGTGATAAAACCCCTCTGCATACAGGGGTGCATGATACTTGTCTGTCCGCATATCAACCTCCTCTTTTCGATTTACCCTGCAAAACTAGGAGCTGAAACTCGCATTCACCAGCACTCTAAAAAAAATGCTGTTTTTTTTTTGCAGATGGCGTCTCTAATAACAGACGCCATCTTTTCACAGACGCCATCTTTTCATAGATGGCGTCTGTGTAATTCATTGAACTAAAATGTACCTCAACTGCCACACCTACTACAGCCTTCGCTATGGCACGCTCTCCCCAGCACAACTGGTGCAGACGGCCCGGCAATTGGGCGCCCGGACACTGGCGTTGACGGATATCAATAACACCTCCTGTGCGGTGGAATTTGTGCAGCGATGCCAGGATGCAGGAATCAAACCTATCCTGGGACTGGAGTTCCGGCAAGAGGGGCAACTGCGTTTTGTGGGACTGGCACGCAATGCCGAAGGCGTGCGCGAACTCAATGAATTGCTCACCCAATACTCCCTGAGCGGACGGCAGCTGCCGGAACTGGCGCCCCCACTGAAAAATGCTTTTATCATCTACCCACGACTCGTCAAACCAATCGCCCAGTTTCGTGAAAATGAACTGCTGGGCATCCGGCCCGAACACGTGCACCGGTTGTTTTCTTCCGATGTGCGCCAGTTCCCACAGCACCTGGTCATGTTTAGCCCGGTGACATTCGTGAATCAGGAGGGTTATCAGATCCACTGCCTGCTGCGCGCGATCGATGAAAATACGTTATTGAGCAAAATAAACGGCCCGGGATTGGCCAAAAAGACAGAAGTGTTCACCCCGCCGGAAACACTGCTCCAATACTATAAGGCTTACCCACGCATCATCCAAAATACCCGGCGCATCGTGGAGGCCTGCAGCATCGAATGGATGGATGGACTGCATATCAACCGCCAAACCTTCACCGGGAGCCGGGAGGGTGATTTCCAACTGCTGCAGAAACTGGCACTCAACGGCTGCAAACAACGCTACGGTGCACACCATATAAAGGCATTGGAACGCGTGCAAAAAGAACTGCGCGTCATCCGCACACAGGATTTTTGCGCCTACTTCCTCCTCACCTGGGATATTGTGCGATATGCCCACAGCATGGGCTACCACCACGTCGGACGCGGCAGCGGCGCCAACTCGATCGTGGCTTTCTGCCTCTACATCACCGACGTCGACCCCCTGGAACTGGGCCTCTATTTCGAACGATTTATCAACCCCTACCGGAGTTCACCACCCGATTTCGATATCGACTTTTCCTGGGATGAACGCGACGATGTGACCGACTATATTTTCAAACGATACGGCGCGGAATACACAGCCTTGCTGGCTACTTACAACACCTTCCAGGGACGCTCCACCATCCGCGAACTCGGGAAGGTATTTGGGCTGCCCAAGCAGGAGATCGACCTCCTCATCGAGTACCCGGAAGCGACTGATCGCCACCATGAGCTGGCCAAGAAAATCTTTCATTATGGCCGTTTGCTGGAAGGATTTCCCAACTACCTGTCCATCCATGCGGGTGGGGTGATCATTTCTGAACGGCCCCTCTCCTACTACACTGCGCTCCAACTGATGCCCAAAGGTTTTCCCATCACCCATTTCGACATGCACCATGCCGAAGATATGGGGTTTCACAAATACGACGTGCTGAGTCAACGCGGGCTAGGCCATCTTAAGGACGCCGTCGAGCTTGTCAAAGAAAACCAGGGCAAGGCCGTGGATATCTATGCGATCGAACGTATTAAAAATGATGAAGGGGTGCGTACGCTGCTCCGCTCCGGCCATTGCATCGGCTGCTTTTACATCGAATCGCCCGCCATGCGGGGTTTGCTGAAAAAGCTGCGCTGCGACAACTACGTACATCTCGTGGCCGCCAGTTCCATTATCCGGCCCGGCGTGGCCCAGTCGGGTATGATGCGTGAATACATCCAGCGATTTCACAACCCTGACGGCTTTGAATACCTGCATCCCGTTTTTCGTGAACACCTGGGCGAGACGTTCGGGGTGATGGTCTACCAAGAGGACGTCATGAAGATCGTGCATCATTTCGCCGGACTGGACCTCGACGAGAGCGATGTGGTGCGCCGCATCATGACTGGAAAAAAAGCCAAAAGCGACACGTTCGAACGCCTCCGGCAAAAATATTTTGACAACTGTCGCACCCGCGGCTACCCCGATGACCTGGCACAGGAGGTCTGGCGACAGATCGAGAGCTTTGGCGGCTACTCCTTTTGCAAAGCCCATTCGGCCAGTTTTGCGGTGGAAAGTTTTCAGAGCCTGTACCTGAAGGCCTATTTTCCTCTGGAGTTCATGGTGGCTGTCATCAACAATTTCGGAGGCTTCTACCAGACCGAATACTACGTGCACGAGGCGCGTATGCAGGGCGCCCAGATCCACGCACCTTGCGTGAATCGCAGTCGCTATCTCACCCACATCGAGGGGAAGGATATATACCTGGGCTTCGTCCACATCCAGCAATTGGAACGGAAAGTGGCGCACCGGGTCATCCACCAACGCAGCGTGGGCGGGATATTTCGAAGCCTGGAAGACTTTGTGCAACGCGTGGAGATCAGCACCGATCAGCTCGACCTGTTGATCCGCATCGGTGCGTTTCGTTTTACCGGGCGCAGCAAGTATGAGTTACTGTGGGAAAAACATGCGGCATTCAATCCGAAGGAGAAGTATGACCCCACGCTACCGCTTTTTGAGGATATCCAAACCCATTTCACCTTGCCCGAGCTGAAAGAAGGGCCATTCGATCAGGCTTTTGACGAAATTGAACTGCTCGGTTTCCCGCTTTGCTCGCCTTTCTCCCTGCTAGATGGCGTCTTTGAGGAAAAAAAAGACGCCATCTCTGGGAGTGGCAAGAAAGAAACAGACGCCATCTTTGAGCATTCTGCAAGGCAAAAGGCAAAAAAAGACGCCATCTCTAGGCACAGAGATGGCGTCTTTGCCGCCCAACTCAGCCGTTGTATCGGACGAATGGTACACTGCTACGGCTACTACGTCTGCCGAAAACAGGTGCACACGGTAAAGGGAGAAACCATGTATTTCGGCACCTGGCTCGACGAGGAAGGCCATTTTTTCGATACCACCCACTTCCCCGCTTTTCTTCGGCAAGGGCCCTTCACCGGCAAAGGTATCTATCGGATAGAAGGCAAAGTGGTGGAAGATTTTGGGTTTCCCAGTATTGAAGTGATTAGAATGGAAAGATTGCCATTTAGGAAGGATGAAAGAGGTTTATGAAGTATATTTGACAAAATGAAAAATAGCATCTCATGGAAAAAAGACTTTTACTCCTCGCATGTCTCGTCTTGCCTGTTTTGGCAATGGCACAACCCGCGACCCAAACGATACGAGGGAAGGTGGTAGATAAAGAATCCAAGTACCCGCTATTGGGGGTAAATGTAATGTTAACTACCGATCAGGGCGAAACCAACGGCACCATTACAGAAGACGATGGTACCTACCGACTGGAGGACGTTCCGGTGGGCAGGCAAACACTTGAATTCAGCTATGTGGGCTATGAAACAGCGGTGGTAAACAACATCATCGTAGGGTCTGGGAAAGAAGTGATCCTGGATGTGGAAATGGATGCGTCGACCATGGACCTGGGCGTAGTAGAAATCATCGGGCAGCGCAGCGGTGAAACCCGCAACGAAATGGCGCCAGTCAGTGCCCGACAGTTTAGTGTGGAAGAGACCGATCGCTACGCCGGAAGCCGCGGCGACCCCGGGCGGATGGCCTCCAACTTCGCAGGGGTACAAGGAGCCGATGACAGTCGCAACGACATCGTGGTGCGAGGCAATTCTCCACAAGGCGTGCTTTGGCGCTTTGAAGGGGTCAATATTCCCAACCCCAACCACTTTGCCATCCCAGGCACAGGGGGTGGACCGGTGACCGTGCTCAACAATAAATACCTGGACAATTCGGACTTTTTTACCGGCGCTTTTCCGGCTGAATTTGGCAACAGTATCGCCGGAGTTTTTGACCTGCGCATGCGCAACGGCAATAACGAACGCCATGAGATCAGTGCGCAACTGGGCTTCCTCGGTACGGAACTGATGGCAGAAGGCCCGTTGTCACGCAAAAGCGGCGCGTCCTATCTGATGTCCTATCGCTATTCGACCCTGCAACTCTTCCAATTTTTGGGCATTCAGGTGGGCACAGACGCTATTCCACAATATATGGACGGGGCTTTCCGGCTCAATTTTCCCACAAAAAAGGGCGGCAATATTGCCCTGTGGGGCGTGGGGGGATGGAGCGATATCAACATCGTATTGAGTGACCAGGAGGCGCCGGACACCTCCACCTTCCTGTACGGACAAAACGACCGGGACCAGTATTTCGGCTCGCTAATGGGTGTAACCGGGCTCACTCTAACCCAGCCCTTTTCCTCGAATACCTACCTCAAAGCCACGGTATCGGCATCCAACCAACGGGTCGATGCCAACCACGACCAAATCTACCGGCATGTGGAGGATGGGCTCTTTGTAGTGGATACCTTGCCTCCGATCCTGGATTATACATTTGAAGAAAGTAAGATCTCCTTCAACGCCTATATCAACCAAAAACTGGGGCGGCGTGTGACCCTGAAGGCAGGCCTGAATGCAGACTATCAGTTTATGACCTATTTCGATAGCGCCCGGGCAATTACTACAACCCCCGACACCGTACTGCTGGGCGATTGGCGGGTGCGCTGGGACGCCAATGACGCCGCGTTGCTGTTGCAGCCGTTCGCTCAATTGAAATACAAAGCCGGAGAACGACTCACCTTACTGGGTGGCCTGACCAGCCTGTATTTCAGCATCAATAAAAACAGCTTTTCGCCCCTGGAACCCCGGTTGGGGATGACGTACGACCTGGGGAAAAACCAGCGGCTAAGTCTCGGCTATGGACTACACTCTCAAAACCTTCCTGGCTATCTGTACTACTATGCGAGCGAGACCAAAGGAAACGACCCGCAGGAGCAAAACCTGGACCTGGGCTTATATAAAAGTCACCACGTAGTACTGGGCTACGACAGGTTTGTCTCCAAAAATATGCGATTAAAATTGGAAACGTATTTTCAATATCTATTTGATATTCCGGTGGATACGTTCTCGAGTTCGTTCAGTATTGTCAATGCGGGTTCGGGCTTCTCCCGTTTATTCCCCGGCAAACTTATCAACGAAGGCACCGCACGCAACTACGGGGTGGAGGCTACCCTGGAGCGCTTTTTCAACAAAGGCTATTATTTCCTGTTCACCGGTTCGGTGTTCGATAGCAAATACCGAGGTAGCGATGAGGTATGGCGCAACACCACCTTCAACGGTCGTTTTGCCTTCAACCTGGTATTGGCCAAGGAATTTACATTCAAAAAAGGATCGGCGTTCAACCTGGGCGGCAAGCTGACTACGGTAGGCGGCCGCTGGTATGGTCCCGTCGATGATATCGCATCGCGGGAAGCGCTGGAGATCATCTACGTCAGTGAAACGGTCAATACAGAGCAATTCAGGCCCTATTTCCGGGCGGACGTGAAGGCGTCGTATCGCTGGAACAGGCCCAAAGTAGCACACGAATTCAGCATCGATTTCATCAATGTTTCCGGCAAGCAGAATATTTTAACCCTGACCTATGCCCCCGACCACCCGAGTGGAAATCCCATCCGGGAGGAATACCAATTGGGCTTTTTGCCGATCTTTTTCTACAAGCTGGATTTTAGTTTAGGGAAAAAATAGTAAAGAGCCGCACGAATGATTTTTGTCATTTTTTAGTACGGAGAAATGCCTTATTCTCGGGTGTAATAAACACCAAAATCTAAAATCATGAAACAGAATTGGGCATTTGTGGCATGTATGCTACTATCTGTAAGTTTGCTTGCGCAGACGGCTACACAGACCGTACGCGGGACGGTAGTGGATAAAGAAACCAAAGCCCCACTCCTTGGGGCAAATGTTGTATTGGTTACGGAAGATGAAGAACTGAAGGGGACTACGACAGATTTCGATGGGATATATGTGCTGGAAAAAGTACCTGTAGGCCGAAGGGCCTTCGTGTTTAGCTACACGGGTTATGAACCGATTCATCTCGACAACATTGTCATCACCTCAGGAAAAGAAGTAATTCTGAATATAGAGATGACAGAATCGAGTGAAACGCTGGATTCAATTGTTGTGTATTCGAAAAAATTGGGAGAGGCCAGTAATGTGATGGCGGCAGGTAGTAGCGTGCGGGAATTCAACAAGGATGAAACCGAACTCTATGCTGGCAGCCGCGGCGATCCCCCTCGGATGGCTTCCAATTTTGCAGGGGTGCAGGGAGCTGATGACACCCGGAATGATATTGTGATCCGGGGAAATACGCCTCAGGGATTACTTTGGCGGCTGGAGGGGGTCAATATTCCCAACCCCAACCACTTTGCCATTTCGGGCACCGCAGGGGGGCCTATCACTATTCTGAATAACAAATACCTGGCAGATTCAGACTTTTTCACGGGTGCTTTTCCTGCGGAGTTCGGCAACGGAATTGCAGGTGTATTCGATTTGCGCATGCGCAACGGGAATGATCAGCACCACGAGTTTAGCGCCCAATTGGGGTTTTTAGGCACGGAACTTTCTGCAGAAGGACCTATTTCCAAAGAAAAAAGATCGTCATACCTGTTATCCTACCGCTACTCTACCCTGCGTCTGTTTGATTTTATGGGTATTCCGACAGGCACAGGCGCCGTGCCCAAGTATCAGGACGGCGCTTTTCGTGTCAATTTCCGCACCAAACAGGGAGGGAATGTGGCTCTTTGGGGAATAGGCGGCTATAGCCGGATCGATATAAAAAATAGTGAACTGAAATCACCAAAGGACCTGGAAGACCCCGACAAGTACGCAGAAAGCGATCGGGATCAGGTTTTTAACTCAAGAATGGGCGTTGTCGGACTTACGTATACCCAGCCTTTGGGCAAAGGCAAGGATGCCTTCCTAAAAGCGACCTTCGCCGCTTCCAGCCAGGTTATTGACTCCGAGCATTGGAAGATTTTCCGCCATGTGGAAGAAGAGGGAGGTGATAGCGTTTTCGTCTTGGACAGCCTGCCTCCTTTTATGGGCTTTTATATGGGAGAAAACAAATATTCCGCCTATTTCTCCTTCAACAAAAAACTCAGCAGGCTAACCAGAACCATCATGAAGGTCGGCCTCAATACCGACTATTATTCGTTCACCTATGTCGACAGTTTCCGGACAGTCCTGTATACGCCGGATACCACCATTAGCGATTGGCGTTTACGGTGGAATACCCATGGGAAAGGTGCGTTGTTGGTTCAGCCCTATGTACAATTTAAGCGTGATTTTGGGGAGGGGCTATCCGCCATGGCTGGGCTAACCAGCATGTATTTCAGTTTAAATAACAATAGTTTTTCCCCATTAGAGCCCAGATTGGGCCTGGCATACGAATTTCGAAACAAAAAAAAGGATGACAAGAAGGAAAATAAGTTCGTGCGAAATAACCAGCGCTTGAGTTTCGGATATGGGCTGCACTCTCAAATCGTCCCGCCCTATATCTATTTTTTCGGGTATGAAACGAAAGGCCGGGAACCCCAGAAACACAACTATGACCTTAGCCTGTTCAAAAGCCACCATTTGGTGTTGGGCTATGATTGGTCAATAGCCAAAGCGATGCGGTTAAAGTTGGAAACCTATTACCAGTACCTGTTCAACATTCCCGTGGAGAAAAAAAGCAGTGCATTTAGCCTGATCAATACAGGTTCGGGTTTTGACCGGCTGTTCCCCGACACCCTGGTCAATGAAGGTACCGCACGGAACTATGGTTTCGAAGCTACATTGGAGCGGTTCTTCAGCGGCGGTTACTACTTCCTGATTACCGGCTCGGTATTCGACAGCAAATACCGGGGCAGCGATGACACCTTGCGGAATACCACCTTCAATGGCCGGCTCGCCTTAAACGGGGTGATAGCCAAGGAATTTACATTTAAGGGCTCCGCACTCAACATAGGCGCCAAGCTGACCTATGTGGGCGGCCGCTGGCGGGGATTAATCGACAGGGAAGCATCCGACCAAATACAGGACATTGTGTTTTTGAATAGCAACATGAATACCATACAGCTTAAACCCTACTTCCGTGCCGACCTTAAAGCCTCCCTGCGTTGGAACAGGCCCAAGGTCCTGCATGAGTTCAGTATCGACCTGGTCAATGTTACCAACTATGAAAACCTGTTGTTGCTGACCTACGTGCCCGGTCATCCCAGTGGTGAACCAATCCAGGAAACTTACCAGTTAGGCTTCCTCCCAATCTTCTACTACAAACTGGATTTTAGCCTGGGAAAATAAATTGAATGAAAAGCGCGCACCTGTGTGCGCGCTTTTCATTTTTCCAGGATACTCACCAGATCCGCCGGCGAGTAATTGATCGATTTGAGCGTCTTGTTGTCGCTGGTACGGTACACCAACCATACGTCGCCTTCCTGGCGGACGTAACTCTCCGTGCCATCGCGGTTGAGGTAGTGTTGCTGGGTAGCCTGGGCTTCCTCCAGCGAGCGGCAGGTTTTGCTCATATTGGAGCGCTGCACCTCGTCGAACAAGGCTTTGAATTTATACCCCAACCCAAACTCAAGCACGGCGCCGGAGAGGACGTACTGAATATCGCACAGGGCATCGGCGATTTCGACCAGATCGTTGTGTTTGATGGCGTGGCGCAGTTCATCCAGTTCTTCTTCTATGAGGTTAACCCGCAACTGGCAACGGTCTGGGGATGGAATTGTGGGTTCCGGCAGTATGGGGTGATGGAATGTTTTGTGAAATTCAGCTACTTGCCGGAGGGAATCGAGGGGCTCCATATGGGTTCTTTTTTGCGCAATGTAAAAAGATGGCGTCTAAATACAAAAAAAGACGCCATCTCTGCAAGTTGCAGAGATGGCGTCTTTTTTCACTTCTTTCCCTTGCAGAGAAGATGGCGTCTTTCTTTTCCTGCCAAAGATGGCGTCTTTTACCTTACCTCACCTTCACCATCTTCCTCGTCTCTGTAAACTCCGGCGTCTCCAGCCTGTAGTACAGCACACCTGTCACATCGCCCAACTCCCTCAACTGCACCTCATGGACGCCTTTCGGATAGTTTTCGCTGATCACCGCCAGCAACTTGCCAGAGGCATCCATTACCGTCAGGGTAGCTGTGGTGGCCTCCGGAAGGTAGAAACTAATCGCCGTAACGTGCACGAATGGGTTGGGTACGTTTTGGTACAATTTGACGTGGTCGCCATGATCGGACTGCCATTCGAAGGCCAGCCCGATGTCCAGTAGCTCGCCGTTGGGGTCGTAGGCCTCGGCGGCTGTGAAGCGCGAACTGACATGCAGCGCTTCGCTCAGTGTGGTATGTGCATGGGATTGTATGATAAGGGTAAAGACCGCTTCCTCCCGGCTCAGTTCCCGGGGCTCGGCTTCGTTCCAACTCGTGGTCAGCGCGCCTTCCTCCAGCTTGGCGAGCCCGAAGTTGTCCTGGCTGGCTATGCCATCCCGGATCTTCAGCAACTCGATATCGTTTGCCAACTCCAACGTGTACTGGTAACCGAACACGGCCTGCCCATCTCCATAGAATGGCACTTCATAGGTCTTGCCCGCTTCCAGTTCCTGGTTCCACAGGTGGAAGGTCAATTCCCCTACCACCGTGCGGTCTTCTATGCCCTGTTGCAGGTTCATCGCCGCCGTACTGTTCACATCCCCTACTTTGATGGCAATGAAATTTGCCTGCAGGTCGTCGGTGCTCAGGTTGTTATAGCTCAGCACTTCCGGGAATCCGCTCGGATCTGCCCACGGGTTTTGTGGGTTGGTAAAGGTGTACGATACGGGCACGAAGCGCCAGGAGGTGTTGTTCGGGAAATGGTCTTCCAATACCAGGATCACTTTCCGGATCGCTACCAGGTCGAGCGTCGATACGGTGGACGAGTTGTTTGCATCCGCTGCGATCAGCTTGTAGGGGCTGGTCAGCAGGCCAACTCCCAGAATGTGGCGCTGGATCAGCACCATGTCGTAGGTCGTCACGCCGTTCGATGCATCTTCGTCCAGAACCGGGGCTATCGAGTAGTCCCCTCCTCCCGGCAGGTTGAATGAATAGAGGCCATCTGCATCCGCCTGTTGGTTCCAGGCTCCACCGTTCACTTCTACCATTACGCCTTCAAGACTCTCGCTGTATTCATCCGTGACCAAACCAGAGATCGTTGGGGTGTTCTGCTGTCCACACCAATTGAAGTTGTCTTGAACGATGATCTTCGTCTCGCAGAAATCCTGGTTGCCATTTTCATCCGTTACCCACATCTTTACCGGGTTATCCCCCAGGTTGGCACAGGTAAATACGATGCTCACCTCACTGATATCTGCCGAAAAGCTGAATAACAAATCGCCATTTCCGCAATTATCTGTGCTGCCTTCATCCAGGTCGATGGCAAATACCTCGACCATGTCCGTTTGCATAATGTCTACCACCAATCCGAAGTCGCACAAGGGCGTAGGCTTCAGGCAGTCTTGCACTTCTACGCTTATGGTCTGGTAGGCCGTATTGCCGCAGTTGTCCCTCACTGCATAAGTGACCGAATAAATTCCGATTTCCACATCCGGGATCGTCACTGCTCCGGTAATGTTCGGGAAAGAACCGAAGTCACCCGTGATATCCACCTTGAAGCTCAGGGAACAATCGTCCATTACCGTCGGGTACGGCAGTAGGATGTCCGCCGCACAATCTGAGGTCACGCAGCCGTTGATCGCCGGGACCACAAATTCAGGCGCTTCCTCGTCGATCACCTTGATGATCTGTTTGAAAGTGATAAACCCATCGGCCTGGCCAGGGGAGCCCGTGCTGTTCCAGCCATCCCGGAAGGTCCGGCTGTCTTTGTCGCCATCGCCGTCCCAGTCCACATTCAGGTTCGATTCGGATTTGCCCGATTCGCTGTATACATCGCTACCGTATTGGTCGTAGATACACCAGTTGATCACCGTCCAGATCCGCTGGATCTTGTAGCAGGCATCCGGCACCACCGTAAAGGTCTGGTCTTCATACGAGGTGGCGATCAGCTCGCAGTCGTCAAAGAAGATCTCCGGCTCCCCGGTCGGCGGCAATTGGCCATCGGTGCATTCCACCAGCACATCGGCCGGAAATTCCACCACCCAGTCGCTTATGTGGTATACCTGAATGGTTTGCGTGCAATACAGCGGACCATTGCCCGCATCGTCCGATGCCGTCCACTTGCGGGTGATCACACCCTTGCTACAGTTATCGATCGATACCGTTACCGTGTAGTCTACATTCAGTGTGCTGAGGCAGTTGTCGTAGAACTCAGCTGTCCCGAAATTATCCAGGATGCTCTCATTGCCCAGCGACAGCGGCATCATGTACGTGGCGTTGTACACCTCGCACGAGATCGCTGTGCTCGGCGGGCAGGTCAGCAGGATCGGGCTGATCTTGTCGTTGACGATTACCTCTACCTGGCATTCGTTGTAATTGCCGAAGCAATCTTCCACCCGCAGCACCACCAGGATCGGGTTGTTATTTACGTCCTCACAGCAGAAGACCACCGTGGGATCAAAGTCATCCGGGTTGCCGTCGCAATCTCCGTTCAGACGGCGCACCGTGAACCCGCTGAGGCAGCAGTTGTCAAAGCTTCCGTCGTCGAAGGTCATGGCATTCACCACTGCCTGCCCATCGCTTGTCAGGTTCACATCCGTGATCTCGTCGCAAATAGCTGTCGGCGCTATGTCATCAACCACCTGGACTTGCACGCCCAGGGTCGTCATATTGCCGCAGGCATCCGTCACCTGATAGGTGATGGTATGGAACCCAAGGCCCAGTCCAGGGGAAGGGATGGCGCCCCAGCCGTTCGGCAGGTAGGTTACCTCCCCTATCGGCGTGAAGATCCGGTACGTCCAGGTGTTGCAGTTGTCGGTAACCGTTGGTGGCGGCAGCAGGCCTTGAGACTTACAAGTGCCCGGCGCCGAACCCGGTATATTGGCTGACAGCGTGAATGGAGGCACCGTCACTACCGGAGGTGTCACATCTACCACCCGGATGAGTTGGACGTTGTCCTCGCCAAATATGTTGCTTGTGATCAATTCGCCCGTGCACTCATCCAGCACCGTCCAGGTGCGTATGATCTGGAAGCTGCTACCGCAAAGACCGGTAATTTGATCGCTGTGCGTAAAGGCATAACCGCAGTAGGTGCCTTGTATTCCGCCCGGCACCCCGGAGCCCGATTGGGCCAAATAGCCGGGAAGACCAAGACCTGTGGCATTTATCAGATTCGTTCCCTGCTGCATCGCCAGGATAGTGGGATGAAGCGGTTCAGGGTTGGTAATATTGGGATATTGGTTGTATTGCGTACATTCCCAGGTAATATCGTTCGGGAAATCGATCAGGTCGTTGGCTGTCCGATGAATCTCGATGAGGCGAGTACAGGGCTCGGATACATTACCCGAAGCGTCCGTAGCGATCCACACCTGTTCTACCAGGATCATCCCGTCATCACAAGCATCCGTATCGAGGTAAGTCATGCTGACCAATTCGATATTGGCTACCCCGCAGTTATCTCCATACAGTGGCTCAGGTACGAGCGATAGGTCTTCGTTGCAGCCGATTACATAAGGATCGGTCGAGCAAAAAATCATTGGTTCCCATTCATCGCCCAGGATTATCTGGCCGGAACATTCATTCCAGGTATTGAGGTTCACCACCGTATAATTCAAGGTGAGCCCAAGATAGGAACTGGGGATTGGGTTGGGAATTGGGTTGATATTGTAATAAATATTCACCTGAAAATCATCATAGCAATAATAGTCGCCTTCCAGCACCATATCGCCATCGATGAAGGCTTCGCAATTCTCATCTACCGAAACCAATACCAGGTCGTTGCAGACCATCACTCCGGGGGATTCTGTCACTACTTCCACTTCCTGCGAAACGGAAGCCGCACAGCCCGGGTCGCTCGGGTCAAAAGAACCGGCCGTGCCTGCATCAACCGTATAGGTCACGGTATGGAGTCCTCCACCCAACGCCATCGGATCAAAGAAGGTGGCAGGTATTCCGTCAATAGTGAAGGATTCAGAAATCAGGGCTACCCCGCCAGCTTCCCCGGTCAGTTCTACTGGATCGGAATTCAGGCAATACAGATCACCAAGTCCAATGATCTCAGGATCAGGGTAATAGCAGGTATTACCTATAGTAAGGGTTACATTCGGGTAAAATGGATTTTCAGCCTGGAGCGAATACCCAATGGCATCGATATGGACACCTGGTAGCACGTAAATACTCTCGTTCATATTGATCGGAATCTCCATGAACGGGGTACCGGCGGGGAAGGGCAATAAGGTATTCGCATTCAACAGGCCGTTGTTTTGCGCTACTTTCCATTGCATTCCGGGTAAGGTTGGGCCGATAACGATCTCTTCTGCAAATTTTCCATCGGAAAGGCAAGTGCAGGGGTCAGAGACATTAGGACCTCCGTAATTGTGGATATCGGGTACAGGGCAGGCAGCACTGGCCAACACCGTAATGGTGGAGGTGCAGGTGCTTGAATTACCATTTACATCCGTTACCGTCAGTGTTACGGTGTTCAGTCCAATGTCGTCGCAGTTGAAACCTACCTGGTCGAGGACCAGCGTGGCGATTCCACAGGCATCATTCGAGCCGTTATTCACCTCCGCAGGGGTGATGCTGCCGAGACCAGCCAGATTCAGCTGGACCGTTACGCCTTGGCACAGCGCTTCCGGGGCCACGTTATCTTCTACCGTAATGGCAGCGGTGCACGTGTTCGAGTTGCCGTTTACGTCCGTCACCGTCAAGGTCACTACGTTCGGGCCTACGTCTGTGCAGTCGAAATATACCTGGTCGAGGGCCAATGAAGCTACCCCGCAGGCATCGGTCGAGCCATTATTCACCTCCGCAGGAGTGATGCTGCCCGCACCGGTCGCATCCAGTTGGACCGTCACGTTCTGGCACAGCGCTTCCGGGGCCACGTTATCTTCTACCGTAATGGTAGCCGTGCATGTGTTCGAATTGCCGTTTACGTCCGTCACCGTCAAGGTCACTGTATTCGGGCCTACGTCTGTGCAGTCGAAATCTACCTGGTCGAGGGCCAATGAAGCTATCCCACAGGCATCGGTCGAGCCGTTATTTACTTGCGCCGGGGTGATGCTGCCCGCACCTGAAGCATCCAATTGGACTGTCAGGCCTTGGCATAGCGCTTCCGGGGCCACGTTATCTTCTACCGTAATCGTAGCCGTGCACGTGTTCGAGTTGCCGTTTACGTCCGTCACCGTCAAGGTCACGGTATTTGGGCCTACGTCTGTGCAGTCGAAATCTACCTGGTCAAGGGCCAATGAAGCTATCCCGCAGGCATCGGTCGAGCCATTATTCACCTCCGCAGGAGTGATGCTGCCCGCACCCGCTGCGTCAAGCTCAACTGTGAGGTTCTGGCACAGGGCTTCCGGGGCCACGTTATCTTCTACCGTAATGGTAGCGGTGCACGTGTTCGAGTTGCCGTTTACGTCCGTCACCGTCAAGGTCACGGTATTTGGGCCTACGTCCGTGCAGTCGAAATCTACCTGGTCGAGGGCCAATGAAGCTATCCCGCAGGCATCGGTCGAGCCATTATTTACTTGCGCCGGGGTAATGCTGTCCGCACCTGAAGCATCCAATTGGACTGTCAGGCCTTGGCATAGCGCTTCCGGAGCCACGTTGTCTTCTACCGTAATGGTAGCCGTGCATGTGTTTGAATTGCCGTTTATGTCCGTCACCGTCAAGGTCACTACGTTCGGACCCAAAATATCATTACAATCAAAAATTTCCTGATCCAGGGCCAGCGTTTGAAGCCCGCAGGCATCGTTGGAGCCATTGTCTACTTCTGCAGGGGTAAGCGTACCCATGCCGGCCGCGTTCAATTGAACTGTTGCATTCTGGCACAGGGCTTCCGGGGCCACGTTGTCTTCTACGGTTACCGTGGCTGTACAGGTGCTTGAATTGCCGTTTACGTCCGTCACCGTCAAGGTCACGGTATTCGGACCCAGGATATCATTACAATCAAAACTTTCCTGGTCTAAGGCCAGGGTTTGAACACCACAGACATCGTTGGAACCATTGTCCACTTCTCCAGGGGTAAGCGTACCCATACCGGCCGCATCCAATTGGACTGTTACATTCTGGCACAGCGCTTCCGGGGCGACATTGTCTTCTACCGTAATCGTAGCCGTGCAGGAAGCTGAATTGCCGTTTACGTCCGTCACCGTCAGGGTTACCGTGTTCGGGCCTACGTCCGTGCAGTCGAAATCTACCTGGTCGAGGGCCAATGAAGCCACTCCACAGGCATCATTCGAGCCGTTATTTACCTGCGCCGGGGTGATGCTGCCGAGACCAGCCAAATTCAGCTGGACCGTTACGTTCTGGCACAGCGCTTCCGGGGCCACGTTATCTTCTACCGTAATGGTAGCGGTGCACGTGTTCGAGTTGCCGTTTACGTCCGTCACCGTCAAGGTCACCGTGTTCGGGCCTACGTCTGTGCAGTCGAAATCTACCTGGTCGAGGGCCAATGAAGCTACCCCGCAGGCATCGTTCGAGCCGTTATTCACCTGCGCAGGCGTGATGCTCCCCGTACCCGCCGCGTCAAGCTCAACTGTCAGGTTCTGGCATAGCGCTTCCGGGGCCACGTTATCTTCCACTGTAATGGTAGCGGTGCACGTGTTTGAATTGCCGTTTACATCCGTCACCGTCAAGGTCACGGTATTTGGACCTACGTCTGTGCAGTCGAAATCTACCTGGTCGAGGGCCAGCGTAGCGATTCCACAGGCGTCATTCGAGCCGTTGTCTACCTGGGCAGGTGTGATGCTGCCCGCACCGGTCGCATCCAGTTGGACCGTTACGTTCTGGCACAGCGCTTCCGGGGCGATAGGGTCTTCTACCGTAATCGTAGCCGTGCACGTGTTCGAGTTGCCATTTACATCCGTCACCGTCAGGGTCACGGTATTCGGGCCTACGTCCGTGCAGTCGAAATCTTCCTGGTCGAGGGCCAGCGTGGCGATTCCGCAGGCATCATTCGAGCCGTTATCTACCTGGGCAGGCGTGATGCTCCCCGCACCCGCTGCGTCAAGTTGGATTCGAGCCGTTGTCTACCTGGGCAGGTGTGATGCTCCCCGCACCCGCTGCGTCAAGCTCAACTGTGAGGTTCTGGCACAGGGCTTGCGGGGCCACGTTATCTTCCACCGTAATGGTAGCGGTGCACGTGTTTGAATTGCCGTTTACATCCGTCACCGTCAAGGTCACGGTATTCGGACCCATACGTCTGTGCAGTCGAAATTTACCTGATCGAGGGCCAGGGTTTGAACCCCCACAGGCATCATTCGAGCCATTATTTACTTGCGCCGGGGTGATGCTGCCCGTACCGGCCGCATCCAATTGGACTGTTACATTCTGGCACAGGGCTTCCGGGGCCACGTTATCTTCTACCGTAATCGTAGCCGTGCACGTGTTCGAGTTGCCGTTTACATCCGTCACCGTCAAGGTCACGGTATTCGGGCCTACGTCCGTGCAGTCGAAATCTTCCTGGTCGAGGGCCAGCGTGGCGATTCCGCAGGCGTCATTCGAGCCGTTGTCTACCTGGGCAGGCGTGATGCTACCCGCACCGGTCGCATCCAGTTGGACCGTTACGTTCTGGCACAGCGCTTCCGGGGCAATATTGTCTTCCACCGTAATGGTAGCCGTGCATGTGTTCGAATTGCCGTTTACATCCGTCACCGTCAGGGTCACTGTATTCGGACCCAAATACGTCATTGCAATCAAAATCTTCCTGGTCGAGGGCCAGCGTTGAAGCCCCGCAGGCGTCGTTGGAGCCATTGTCTACTTGGGCAGGCGTGATGCTACCCATGCCGGTCGCGTCCAGTTGGACTGTTGCGTTCTGGCATAGGGCTTCCGGGGCACGTTGTCTTCTACCGTTATGGTGGCCGTGCAGGTGTTCGAATTGCCGTTTACGTCCGTCACCGTCAAGGTCACTACGTTCGGACCCAGGATATCATTACAATCAAAATTTTCCTGATCCAAGGCCAGGGTTTGAACGCCACAGGCATCGTTGGAGCCATTGTCCACTTCTGCAGGGGTAAGCGTACCCATACCGGCCGCGTCCAATTGGACTGTTGCATTCTGGCAGAGCGCTTCCGGCAGGATAGTATCTTCGAATGTCAGGTCGACTGTGCAGACATCACTATTCCCCATGCCATCAGTAGCCGTCAGGGTTACTGTAGTGATCCCTGCATTTACCAGCGTGCCCGCAACTGGATCCTGGGTAATCGTCACCATGGATAGCCCACAATTGTCGGTAACCATCAACCCGGAATTTATAGTCATCTCCGCGGTAAGTTCGGTATCATCGCATGCGGTATCGAATAACGGGTCAATTACCAGATCAATCTGATCGCCAGCTTCCACCCATATATCGAAAGAATAATTAGCAGGTGTTCCGGGAATACTGAATGCAAAAAATATTGGAGTGCCGTTGTGGAAAATGCCCACGTTGGCCCCATCCCCGCAGTTGAGGTCGCGATCGAAATAAGTCCCGGAAACGGATATCAATCCGGTATAGTCGCTGATCCAACGCCGTACGGACCAAACCCCGTCATCGATCCCCGGCTGGCCGCCGGAAGGATCGATGGTCGGAGTTCCCCCGGTCTGCGTGCCAAACCAGGTGTTCATGGAAAAGTTCATGGGGTCCAGCGCTGTGAAAGCCATAGGATCGGCAGGCGGATAGTAGCCATAATACCAACCATCCTGGCCTTGGGCGCCGGAAAATTCAGTTACGCTATTTGCCAACACCGTGCCTTGTAACAGGGTCAAATCCGGGACCGGCGCCTCACAGGAAGCATCGACCTCCAGGGTAACCGGGTCGGGGCAAGTGAGGACCGGGGCTTCCAGGTCTTCCACGGTAATGGTAATCTCTCCACAAGAGCCGGGCGTTACACAGCCCCCCTCCCCTCTTACGAAGTAGGTGGTGGTACTCGTCGGAGAAACCATAATGCTGGTTCCTGTCCCGGCCTGATTGCCGCCGCATACATCGTCGTACCAAACCCAGTCGGTGGCGTCATTCAAATTTCCGGAGGCCACGGAAAGGGTGAGCAGGGTGTTCGGGCACACGTTATTATCGGTTGTACTCAGGGTTGGAATATCAGGTTCTATGCATTCAAAAGCTTCTCCCTGGATGAGGAAGGTATATGTTTCTTCGTTACAATCGGTATTGAGAATAGATACTGTCGCAGTGGACACCACTCCATTTACGGCAGGCGTATAGGTGATAGAAAAGGTCACCACCTCATTGGGCATCAGGGTTCCGGATGCCGGTTGGGTAGTTACGGCAAATTCCGGATCGCCGGAAAGTGTTACATAGGGTGTTCCGGTGAGCAGCAAGTTTGCCGTTCCTGTATTCAGGATGCTGAAGGTATGGGTTGCCGTATTACCAATCGAGATAACTCCATAGTCGGTATCGTCTGCTACCTGTGGCGTGGCATCTCCATCCGGGATAGAAATAGCCTGCCCCTGGACATCAATTTCCGCATCATCCGTACCGGTGAAGGAGAAGAAGAGATCACCGCTCGTGTTATACCCACCCGAATTGGTGTAGACTGCTCCACCGGGGTAGTTATTGGTGTTATACCCCTGGAGGGTTACGTTGCTTGGGCCAAACCGATCAACGACAAAAGTATACACATGATCCTGCACTAAACAAGGGATTGGATTTCCAGGACTTGCGTTCAACTCGATCATATTATCCCCTGAATAGAGGGTAATGTTTTGGGAAAAAATGAGTACTCCGCCAGACCCGATCAGGCCGTCATACAGGCGAAATTCAGCGCCCTGGCCACCACCGCCTGGGGCCCTTTTGAGTTCAACTTCATTCAACTCACCCAGACAATCCGGGGTTGCAGTAAAAGAGGAGCCGACCACATTATCCGAATAGTTTGCAGTGGTGGGTCCTCCAGGGTTATTTCCGCCGCAACTTGGTTGTGCATAGGCAGTAACAGCGAAAAGCAGGCTGAACAACAGCCCCAAGGTGTAGTTTCTCATAGTAAATAGTTTTTCCTGCAGGATCAAAGCCAAATACCATGCCAAAAACAGAAAACCCCCGCAGGCAGTGCCTGCGGGGGTTTCTTTCTGTTGGAAAAAGCCGTGTTTTTCCTTCGTATTATTCCAGTATTACCATCTTGCGTGTCGCGGTATTGGTTGGCGTTTCGAGCTGATAGTACAGCACACCTGTGGCGCCTGCAAAGTCGCTTACAGTCATTTCATTGTACCCGCTGCCGAATTCTCCATCCAGTACTCTCAGCACCCGGCCGGATGCATCCATGATCGTCAGGGTGGCGGTAGTTGCTTCCGGCAAGCGGAAACCAATTCGCGTCACACCCGTGAATGGGTTCGGTATGTTTTGGTACAATTCAAAGCCGTTTGCCAGTTCATTACCGAACGACAATTGTACGTTCAGCAATTGACCATCGCCCCGATAGCTATCGGGGTAGGCTTCAGCTACCGTGTAGCGCGAGCTTACGCTCAATTCCTTACTCAGTGTAGTATTTTCTTTGGCCTTGATCACCAGGGTGAACAGCACCTCTTCGCTGCCCAACTGGCGTACGTTGGCTTCGTTCCAGCTCGTGGTCAGGGCCCCGTCGTTCAGTTTGGCAAATCCGAAGTTCTCCTCCGAGGTCAGGCCTTCGCCGATGTGCATCAGCTCGATGCCTTCGCCCAGTTCCATGGTGAACTGATAGCCCGATACTTCCTGATCATCTCCGTAGAACGGTACTTCGTAGGTCTTCCCGGCTTTCAGGTCCATATCTTTCGTATGGAACACCAGGTCGCCCATCATCGTCCGGTCTTCGGCACTTCCAAGCAGGTTCGTCGCTGCAGATCCGTTCACGTCACCCACCTTGATCGCTACAAAGTCTGCTTCCAGATCGCTGTTCTGCAGGTTGTTGTAGTTGATCACCTCTGGGAATCCGTTCGGATCTGCCCACGGGTTGGTCATGTTCGGGAACAGGTAGTCTTTGTCGACAAAGCGCCAGGACGTGTTGTTCGGGAAGTTCTCTTCGATCACCAGGATCACCTTGCGGATCGCTACCAGGTCGAGGGTCGATACCGTGCCCGAGTTGTTTGCGTCAGCGGCGATGATCTTGTACGGACTGTCGAGCAGTTGTACGTTCAGGATGTGGCGCGTGATGAGTACCATGTCGTAGGTCGTCACCCCGTTAGCTGCATTCTCATCCAGCATCGGCGTCACCGTGTAGTCGTTGCCGGCTACTATCGAGAAGTCGTACAAGCCATCCAGACCCGTGATATCTGTCAACAGGCCACCGTTCATTTCAACGGTTACCCCTTCTACCGGATCGGTTCCTTCCGTGGCAATTTCACCGGCGATTACGATCGGTACCCCATCGCAGAAGTTCATGTTGTCCTGGATCACGATGAAGGTCTCGCAGAAGTCCTGGTTGCCATAGATATCCGTCACCCACACTTCCACCGGCTGCTGACCGAGATCGTCGCAGGTGTAAATCGTGCTGACATCCGTCGTATCCGGCGAGAAGCTGAAGTACGCGATCGGACCGCAGTTGTCGAAGGAGCCTTCGTCAAAGTCGCTGGCCCACACTTCCACCATTTGCGTCTGCATGATCTCGACGACCAGGCCGTTGTCGCAAAGCGGTGTCGGTTTCTTGCAGTCTTCCACTGTGATCGTGATCGTCTCGTAAGCCGTGTTGCCGCAGTTATCCGTCACGGAGTAGGTTACTTCGTATTCGCCCACACCTACGTTCGGGATCGTCACATCACCCGAGATGTTGTCGAAGTCGCCGAAGTCGCCCGTGATATGCACATCGTATTCGATCGAGCATTCATCCGTAATAGTCGGGAACGGCAGCGTCAGATCCGTGTCGCAATCCGTATCCGTGATGCAACCATCGATCGGCGGGATCGTGAAGACCGGCGCTTCGTTGTCGACCACCTTGATGATCTGCTTGAAGCTGATGTAGCCGTCTGCTACACCCGGGTTGCCCGAACTGTTGTAGCCATCGCGGAAGGTGCGGTTGTCTTTGTCTCCATCCCCATCCCAGTCGGCATTCAGATCCTGTTCGGAGTGACCGGCTTCTGTGTACAGGTTCGAACCGAAGTCCTCGTATACACACCAGTTGATCACCGTCCAAACGCGCTCGATCTTGTAGCATGCATCCGGTACCACGGTGAAGGTCTGATCTTCGTACGAGACTGCGATCAATTCGCATTCATCGTGGAAGATCGCCGGTTCACCCGTATCCGGTAGCTGACCATCCGTGCATTCCACTGTGACGTTGGCCGGGAATTCGACTACCCAGTCGCTGATGTGGTTGACAAAGATCGTCTGCGTGCAGGTCACAGGGCTGTTCGTGCCGTCTGTAGCTTTCCAGCTCCGCGTGATCGTGCCTTTGCTGCAGTTATCCAGGTTCTGGGTCACCGTATATTCCTCTTCATACTGACAGTTGTCGAAGAACGTCGGTGCGCCATACTGATCCAGGACGCTGTAGTCCTCATTGGCCAGTGCAGCAGCCAGGTTGTTCAGGTAGTCATCACAAGTGATGGTCACTGCTGCCGGGCAACTCAGCACGATTGGCGGGGTCTTGTCTTTCACATTGACCGTCACCATACAATCGTTGAAGTTGCCGTAGCAGTCGTAGGCGCGGAATACGACTGTGATAGAGCTATCGGCATCGCCACAGCAGAACTCAACCGTCGGGTCGAATTCGTCGTAGTTGCCTTCGCAGTCGCCATCCATCCGGCGGGCTTCGAAGTAATCGAGGCAGCAGTTGTCGTACGAACCGTCATCGAGGTTCGAGGCAGCCACGATGGCCAACCCGTCGCTCGACAGGGTCACATCCGTGATCTCGTCGCAGATCGCAACCGGTGCGATGTTATCCATCACGTTGATCACTGTCAGGGTAGCTTCCGTTACATTGCCGCAAGCATCCCGGACTACGTAGGTGATCTCATGCTGGCCGATCGGCAGACCCGGTGCTGCAAGTAAACCACCGTTGGTGGTGTCGCCTACCGGCGTGTTCACCGGTACTCTCACTACATTGTTGCAAACGCCGTCGATCATCGCTATCGGCAGCGGACCGGTAGCTACGCAGCCAATTCGGTACCCTGGTTGGAGTATCTGATTGGCGCTGATGATGTACCAGTTGTTGACCGGATCGTAGTTCCATGCCTGACCGACCAACTCGATGGTCGGCGGCAAGTCGTATTCGATGATGATACGACATGCTATACTCCATGGTCGGCAGACCGCCAGCTTCCGTACAATAGTCTTTGATCTTCCAGTTGCGTTCGATGTCATAGCTGCCTGGGCAGATCTTCCAAGACTTGGTCTTCGTAGGATCACCAGATTGCAACCACCCAGCGTTCCCTGGATCCGGTTCTGATCCGGCTAATGTCGGCCAGCCTGTAATTTCCGGATCTGCGTTCGGGATCTCGGTACAGTTGAAGGTTCGCATCTCTGCGGCAGTTCGATCTGACTCAAGTTCCGGCGCAGGATCTCGTGATAATCTGATCACACTGGTTGGTATTATCGTATTCGTCATTCACGAACCAGGTCCGGGTGATGATGTCCTGAGTGGTCGGGTTCTCCGCGCAGGTAAATTGCAGGTAATCGTCAGAGAAGTCCAGATCGAAATCGGAGCAGTCGAATGCGTAGGGTTCGCCCACCACACTCAGGTCATCCGGATCTTGGGTACAGAAGATCTGTACATCCTCCGGACATTCGATCTCCGGCTTCCACTTGTCTTCCACCGAGATCGTAGACCAACACATGTTGCCGCTGATGGCATGCCACAGGGTCACGATGATCTCCTGTCCGATGTGTGAAGCATCCACCATATTGGCCGGGTCGAATTGCGTGGTATTGGACGGATAGTTGATCTCCACCCAGTAGTCGTCGAAGCAGTAGTACGTACCTTCCAGGATCATATCCGGCGTGATCTCACTGATACAATCGCCTTCCAGTGATATCTGGATGGTGTCGTTACAAGCCACCACATCCGGGGTTTCTACTACGTTGACCGTCGTTTCGATCATCTGCTCACAACCCGGATCAGCCTTGGCTTCGGCGTCGCTGCCATCTACTACTACGCCATTGATGATCGTGAAATTCTGCTGCAGGCCTGCGTCGAATATCACCTTGATCGTGTGACCACCTTCGCCGAGTGCCATGGCATCGAAGATATACGGTGCGCTACCGGCACTCCGTCAATCCATACCGCGATGATCTGGCCTTCACCTCCGAAGAAGTCTTCCACCTGGATCTCGAACGGCGCCGTGCTGATACAGAACGGATCGTACAGGTCGACGAAGACAGGCGTCGGGTAGTAAGCCTTGTTGCTGATCGTACCCGTCTGGTTCAGGTTATTCTTAACCGTAGCCGTGTAACCTACTCCTTCTACGAACCTGGCCCGCAGGGTGTAGTAGATCATCTCGTCCGCTTCATCTGTCGAACCGTCGCCATCGTTGTCGATGCCATCGGCTGTACCCATCGTGAAGGCTGCTCCGTTGGCTACCGGTACCGGCGCTGCCGGCGGCGCCGGGCTACCGTTCGTGTACAGGCCTGTGGAGTTAGCTACTGTCCAGGTCTGACCGGCCAGCGACTTGATCGTGATGAGCTCGGCGAATTGACCGTTGGTCAGCGTCGTGGCGTTATCCAGACATGTCGTCGCCACCTCGTATTCCGGTACACAAGGCGCGATGCCTTCTACTACCGTTACGATGGCCGTGCAGGTCGCAGCGTTGCCACAAGGATCGGTTACCGTCAGGATCACCTCGTTGTCACCCAGGTCGGCGCAGGTGAACGTGTTCGGGCTAGCTGCGTAGGTCAGCACGTAGGCCGGCGCACAGTTGTCAGACGAACCGTTGTTGATTTGCAGACCCGTGATCGTGGCGTTGCCGAACTTGTCGAGCGTTACCGTGATATTCTGACATACCGCAACCGGAGCCGTAGTATCGTGTACCGTGATGATCTGTACATGGGTCGTCACGTTGCCACCGCCACCGTATACACAGGTCTGATCCGTAATGGTCCAGGTCCGTGTGATGGTGTAGTTGTAGTGGCCACAGTTGAACTCGTTCGGATCCTGTGTGCTCGTTTCCGTGAAGTTGATCACCAGGTCTTGTGGAGCTGTACAGTTATCGTTCACATCGTCGTTGGTCAGTACAAACGGAGCCGGTACCGCGTCGCATTCTACCGTGATGTTACCCGGCATAAGAATGTCGGCATCGTAATCCGGATCCTGCGTATCGATCACCAGTACCTCGAAGCTGCAGTACGTCGTGTTACCGCTCGCATCCGTGGCCTTGTAGGTCACCGTCTTCAGATCGCATACCGCGATCACAGAGCCTACTGCCGGTCCGGCGGTCTGTACGATCGAAGCCACTTCGCAGTTGTCCGTAGCTACCGGGATCGACCAGTTCAGCTTACCGGAGCATTCATCCGGATCGTTGCCGATCATGATCATCTCCGTCGGGCAGTTCACGAATTCAGGATCCACCGTGTCGTTGATCTGTACTTCCACCTCACAGCTCGTCTCGTTGCCGTTCACATCCGTTACCGTGATGGTCACGATGATCGACTGACCGCTCTGGTTGCCGAAGTCCGTTCCCGCTACCGGGTTCTGTTCGATCGTGGCTACCCCGCAGTTGTCGGCTGCATCGGTCACCAGCGATACCAGATCCGGCACCAGTTGATCACATCCGCTCACCGAGGTCGGCGCCGGGCAGGTGAAGGTCGGAGGCATCGCGTCGACCACCGTTACAGTAGCTACGCATACTTCCGTGTTGCCTGTGGCATCCGTTACCGTCAGCGTTACGTTGTTATCACCTACGTTCAAGCAGGTGAACGCGTTGATGTTGATCTCAAGCGATTCTACGGCACAGTTGTCGTAGCTACCACCGTCTACATCGGAGGCCAGGATCGTGGCGTTGCCAGCTGCATCCAGGTATACCGTGATATCCTGACAGATAGCCACCGGATTCTGCGTTTCGGTCACCGTGACGGTGAACGTGCAGATCGCGCTGTTGCCCGCTGCATCCGTTGCCGTGTATTCGATGGTGGTTACACCAACCCCGAACATGTCGCCCGTGGTCAGGCCCGAAGCATCTGTCTGAACTACCGTAGCAGCACAGTTGTCTTCCGCTTCCGGTCCTTGCCAGTTGACATAGGCCCCACACTCATCCACATCTACGGCTACTTCGATATCTTCCGGACACAGCGTGAAGTAGGGTGCTTCCACATCTTCTACCGTGATGGATACCGTGCAGCTTGCGCTGTTGCCTGCTTCATCTACTGCCGTCCAGGTGATCACCGTGGTACCTACCGGCAGCGTTGCGCCCGCAAGTGTCCAGGTGTTTGGTGCAAAGATGTAGTCGTGGCTGATGTCGGCTCCACAGTTGTCACTGTATGCCGCATCGAAAGCGCTTGTGGTGATGATGTACCCACATTCGAAGTTCGTGCTGGAAACTACCGTCGGGATCGCACTGCAATCCACCACCGGTGCTTCCGTATCCAGGATCGTGATATCGATCGTGCAGGTGGTCACATTGCCCGCCTCGTCGATCGCATACCAGGTCACCGTCGTCACACCTACCGGGAAGGTTTCGCCGGCCAGTGTGCTTGCATAGTTATAGTCGTTGTAGAATGCTACTACTCCACAGTTGTCGGTCGGCGGCAGCGGATCGAAGCCGGCGCCCGGCATGGTGAATGAGCAGAATCCTTCGTCATTATCCCGTACCGGGTTGATGTTCGAGCAGTCGAGTACCGGCGCCTCGGCATCCGTCACGAAGACGTGGAAGAGGCATTCGGTTTCGTTACCTACCTGATCTACTACCGTGTAGATCACCGTGCTCGTACCTACTGCGAAGCTCGTACCGGATGCATCGTCATCTCCCCCGTCATTCGTCGCACCAAAGATCGTATAGCTAACCGTTACATCGCAGTTGTCGTATACATATTCCAGCCCGATACCATCTACTACTGCCTCGCATACACCCAGGTCATTCGATACATAGACATTGTCTACACATTCGATGATCGGCGGGTTGAGGTCGTAGGTATGGATCTCTACGTCGCAGGTCGATACGTTACCTGCTTCATCCGTTACCTGCAGCGTCGCGGTAAACGGTTCTCCGTCGTTCTCCCATGCAGCTGCATCGTTGCAGCCTGCGTAGATGAAGTCGCCAAAGTCGCCATCGCGGCTGATCAGCAAGCTGATCTCCCCACAGTTGTCAAAGCTGGCTGCATCGAGCATCGCAGGCGTCAGCTGGAAGGTGCCATCCCCTTCGAGGACCGCATCCATCTCGGCTATACACTGCGCTACCGGCGCATCGTCGTCGACTACCGTGTAGGTCACCGTGCAGCTGGCACTGTTGCCTGCTTCATCCGTGATCGTCCAGGTCACCGTCGTCTCACCCAGCCCAAGGATCGCTCCATTCAGCGTCCAGGTGTGCGGCGCCGGTGCGTAGTCATGGCTCAGCTTCGCTGCGCAGTTATCAAACCAGGTCGGATCCTGTGCAGTACCCGAGATCTGATGCGTGCATTCTTCGTTGTTCGTGCCCAGCGGGCCCGTTGCGATTTCAGAGCAGTCGATCGTCGGATCTTCGTCGTCGATCAGCGTCAGGGTCACCGTGCAGCTCGAGCTGTTGCCCGCTGCATCCGTTACCGTGATCGTCACTTCCAGTTCGTCGCCATGAGCGCCGGAGAAGGTCGAACCAGCAACCGGAGACTGCGTGATGGTCAGTTCACCCGGACAGTTGTCCTCGGCTACTACCTGGCCTGTCAGATCCGGTACTATGCCTGAGCAGTCGCCCAGGCCATTCGAGCTGGTCAGTACATCCTGATCCGGGGCGCAGTCGGTGATCACCGGTGCTTCCGTATCGATCACCGTTACGGTGAACGAGCAGCTCAGGCTGTTACCTGCGTCATCGCTGATCGTGAATGCTACATACGTATTACCCAGTTCGAAGTATTCGCCTGAGTTCGGACCGGCACTTTGTACTACCGAGTAACCCGGGCAGTTGTCGAATCCAAGCGGGTAGGTGTACACCACTTCGGCGCCACATACACCCGGATCGTTCTGCACCGTGATATCATCCGGACACGTGATGGTCGGATTCACCGGATCTTCGATCGTGACCGTGAACGAGCACTCGGCTGTGTTGCCTGCTGCATCTACTGCCTGGTATGTTTCCGTGTAGAAACCACCGTAGCTGTAGTAGTTCGGGCCAGCGCCCAAGCCACTGAGTGACTGCGTAAACACATTCGGGCAGTTGTCCGTGCCTACAGGCGCGTCGTAGCTCAGCGTCAGGCCGCAAGGACCGTAGCTCAGGACCGTCGCTTCACCGCTGGTCACATCGCCGTTGATATCTACTACGATGTCATCCGGACATTCGATCACCGGATTTTCCGTATCGTTCACCGTTACGTAGAACTGGCAATAGTTATCGTTGCCGGCGTCATCCGTAGCAGTCCACAGCACTTCTGTGGTACCTACCGGGAATTCAGCGCCCGTAACCAGGCCTTTGACCAATGTTAGGTCGAGGTCGGTATCGCAGTTATCCGAGAAGGCTACTTCGTAGTCAACCACTGCACCACACTCGTCTTCGTCGTTGGCCACTACGATATCACCAGGACATGCATCTACCGTCGGTGCTTCTTCGTCGCTGACGAATACATAGAAGCTACACAAGGCCGAGTTGCCACTGCCGTCTACGATCGTGTACGTCACCAGGTTGGCGCCCAGGTTGAATACGTAGTTGTCTCCAAGCAGACCTGCTGTGTAGGACTCAGTCGTTGCACCAGAAACCTGGTGGTAGATCGTGAAGTCGCAATTGTCATGCGTGTATACCGGATGCGTAAACTCTTCCGATACCGTCGCATAGCATACACCCCCATCGTTGGCTACATAGTAGTTGCCCGGGCATTCGATGACCGGCGGGGTGAAGTCGTATACATTCACTGCTACTTCGCATACCGAAGCATTGCCGGCTGCATCCGTGATCTGCAAGTATGCCGTTACCGTGGTACCGGCCATGTCGCAGTCTACATCTACATCTGCACTCCAGATAGCATTATCAAGGCTTACCAGTTTGGTATCCAGCCCACAATTGTCCATGCTGTTGATATCCAGCATCGACGGCGTGATCTGGAAGGTTCCGTCGCCATTGAGTACCGCATCGAGTTCTTCAATACACATGGCTACCGGTGCTTCTGTATCTTCTACTGTATAGGTTACCACGCAGAACTTCGAGTTGCCTGCTTCATCCGTTACCGTCCAGGTCACTGTCGTCTGGCCTATCGGCAGCAATGCGCCGTTCAGCGTCCACAGATGCGGTGCAGACAGGTAGTCGTGCTTCATCGTGGCCGTACAGTTGTCCGTGAACGTCGGATCCAGCGTGAAGTCTGTCACGTGGTATCCACATATTCCTATTGTATTTTCCAGTTGTGTGACCACATTGTCACACATAATCGTCGGATCTTCATCATCCACCAGCGTCAGCTTAGTGGTGCAGCTCGATTCGTTACCTGCATAGTCGATCGCCGAGATCGTCACATTGATCATATCCCCATGCTGGCCTGCAAACGTGCTGTACGCTTCCGGCGATTGGGTAATAATGATACCCTGACCGGCCAGTTGCAGCAAGCTGCGGTTGAGCACCTCCGTGAAGTCCGTATCGGCATCGCTGCACAGCGGGCCTCCATTGCGGAAGCTCCAGCCGAAGTACAGGATCGAACCGTTGCCTTTAGGCATCAGGGCTACCGTGGCCTCCCCGTTCGTACTCATCTCGTACATCGCCTTGGTAAACGGAGGCATGCCCGTGATGGTCTGCGTCGAGAAGTGGTGACCGATCGAGGTCGGGCCGTTCTGGAACGCCGAGTACAGCGCGTTGCCCAGGTTCAGGTAGCTCGTGTTGCCGTTGTAGCAGCAGGTCTCCGTCAGGCCGAAACCATACAGGGCATTGAGCACATTAGCCGTCTTATTGGCCCCTGTGCCGCCTCCCATCGTCAACACTTTCCCGCCGTTATTTGCGACGAACGTCTGCAACAAGTTGCCTACGGAAGCCATCGGCATATCCGCCAGGAAGTTGCCCGATTCCGTCAGTGCCGGCAGCAACAGGATATTCGCCTGCCCAAGTGCATCCGACCACTGGTCGTAGTCATTGAGCTGGTCGATCAGCACTACCGGGAAGCCACGGGCGATCAGGTGTTGCCATACGTTGTAGGCCTCGCCGTCACAACCAACCTGCGTATCCACGTAGTTGCCGTCGTAGAACAGCGCGATGGTCGGCAGCTCTTCGTTGGCGCAATTATCCGTCACGACCATCATCCGTCAGACGAGGTACTTCGCCCGAGCAATCACCCTCGCCATTCGAGCTGGTCAGTACATCCTGATCCGGCGCACATTCGAAGAATACCGGCGCTTCGGCGTCCACTACCCGTACTTTGAACGAACACTCCACAAAGTTGCCGGCGTTGTCCGTGATCTGATAGGTCACCTGCGTGTTGCCAAGCCCGAAGACCTGACCGGAGTTCGGTCCTTCGATCTGAAGGATGAACCAGTCGGGGCAGTTGTCCACGCCAAGCGGATAGGTGTACACCACTGCTGCACCGCAGATCGTCGGATCGTTCTCTACCACGATGTTGTTCGGGCAGGTGATCGTCGGGTTCTGGGCATCTTCCACTTCAATGGTGAATGCACAGACCGCCTGATTGCCCGCTCCATCCGTCACCAGGTATGATTCGGTGTAGATCCCGCCGTATTGGAAGTAGTTCGGACCCGCACCCAGGCCGCTTTGAAGCGTGGTGAGTACCCAGTCGCAGTTGTCGGTGCCTTGTGGCGCCGTGTAGCTCAAGGTCACTCCGCAAGGTCCTTGCGATACGATCTCGGCTATCCCTTCTTCTACGGAAGCATATTCCCCGTTCGGGCCGACCAGCATCTCTACTACGATATTCTCCGGACATTCGATCACCGGATCTTCCGTGTCAAGTACCGTTACGGTGAATTCACATTCTTCCGTATTGCCGGCATTGTCTTCGGCTTCCCATACCACTTCCGTCGTACCTACCGGGAAGGTCGAGCCGCTGGCAAGGCCTTGTACCAGTGTTACGTCCAGATCCCCATCGCAGTTATCCGAGAACAGCACTTCATATTCGTAGGCCGCTCCGCATACACCCAGGTCGTTTTCGATCGTGATGTCGGCCGGGCAGGATACCACCTCCGGAGACTCGTCGTCGAGGATGAGCACCGTCATCGTGCAGGATACATCGTTACCCGAGGCATCTTCTACCGTCCAGGTAATTTCTGTCTCGCCCAGCGGCAGCACTTCCCCATTCAGGCTGGCCTCATTATTCAAGTCATTAGTCAGCGTCCAATCCGAGCAGTTATCCCATGCAATCGCATCCAGGATACCGCCTTCTATGGCGTAGCTGCACTCTGCGTCATCCGTACCGAAGGTCACGAAGCTGAACGGACACTCGATCTCGGGGTTCTGCATGTCTTCCACCTCGATGGTGAAGGAGCACGTTACCGTGTTGCCCGCATTATCCGTAGCCAGGTAGGTGATCGTGGTAGCCGCGCCTACTTCGAAGTAGGAGCCCGGTGCAGGACTGTCGACCAGTTCTACATCCAGTTCCACGCAGTTGTCGAACGCTACCGGTTGTGCCCACCATACATTGGCCCCACACTTATCTACGTCGTTGTTCACCACGAAGTTACCCGGGCAGTTCTGGAAGTACGGAGCCTCCGTATCATCGATCGTGATCGTCACGTCACAGGTTGCCACGTTGCCGTTCACATCTTCTACCGAGATCGTCACGACTACAAAGTCGCCGTTATCCGCGCCGAAGTCTACACCAGCAACCGGGTTTTGGCTGATCGAAGCCACCCCGCAGTTGTCGGCGGCATCGTTGATCAGGCTCACCAGATCCGGTACGAGGTCGTCGCAGCCGTCTACGGTCATGTCATCCGGGCACGTGAAGGTCGGCGGCAGAATATCAATTACCGTTACCGTGGCTATACACTGTGCCGTGTTGCCCGACGGATCTTCACCCGTCAGCGTCACGTTGATATCGCCTACGTCATCGCAGTTGAACGATTCGTCATTTATGCTCAGTGCCACGTCGCAGTTGTCGTAGCTACCACCGTCGACATCGTCGGCTGTGATCGTCGCTGCTCCGTTCACATCGAGCACCACTGTGATATCCTGGCACTGCATCGTCGGAGGCGTCACATCGTAGACGTCGATGCTTACTTCGCACACAGAAGCGTTGTCGTATTGATCTGTCACCTGCAGATAACCTGTTACGGTCTGACCTGCCAGGTTGCAATCCAAATCGACCTCTTCAGCCCAGGATGCATTGTCGATGCTCACCAGCAGCGAGGCCAGTGGTCCGCAGTTATCCCAGCTTCCCAGATCCAACATCGCCGGAGTGATCTGGAATTCGCCATTGTCATTGAGAATGGCATCCAATTCCACGATACACATCGCGATCGGCGCTTCCGTATCTGCTACGGTGTATTCCACCGTACATGTTGCTGTATTTTCATTGTCATCCGTCACTGTCCACACTACTGTGGTCGTACCGATCGGCAGGAACGCCCCGTTCATTGTCCACAGGTGCGGCGCTGCCAGGTAGTTATGGCGCAGGATCGCATGACAGTTATCATCAAAGGTCGGATTCAGGCTGTTATCGGTGACCTCATAGCCACACAGCCCTTCCGTATTATCAAAATCAGTGGCTACCAGGCTGCAGTCGATCGTCGGTGCTTCGTCGTCGATCAGCGTCAGCTCTACCTCGCAGGTCGAGCTGTTGCCTTCTTCATCCGTCACCGTGATGATCACTTCGAATTGGTCGCCGTGCGAGCCTGTGATCGTCGTGCCAGCAGCCGGTTCTTGTGTGATGAGCAGGTCGCCCGGACAGTTGTCCGTGGCTACCACCTCACCCGTCAGATCCGGTACCAGACCGGAGCAGTCGCCTTCGCCGTTCGAGCTGGTCAGCACTTCCTGATCGGCAGCACATTCCTCGATCACCGGCGCTTCCGTGTCGATTACGGTAATGTCGAAGGAGCAGCTTACGCTGTTGCCTGCATCATCCGTGATCGTGTATTCGATCAGCGTGGTGCCTTCTTCGAAGAAAGTACCCGAATTCTGTCCTTCGGTCAACACGAAGCTGAAGCCCGGACAGTTGTCCGAACCAAATGGGAAGCTGTATACTACTTCGGCGCCGCATACACCCGGGTCGTTCTGTACCGTGATATCATCCGGACAGGTGATTACCGGTGGTACTGCATCTTCTACCGTGATGGTGAAGGAACATTCCACACTGTTGCCCGAAGCATCGACCACTTGGATCTCTTCCGTGTAAATGCCGCCATAGTTGTAGTAGTTCGGGCCTTCACCCAAACCGCTAGTGACTATCTCGATCCAGTTATCGCAGTTATCCCACGATTCCAGTTCGTATTCCAGCGTCACCCCACATGGGCCGCTCGAAATGAGGCTTACATAGCCGTTGCCGCCTGTCAGCGTACCGTCGATCTCAACTACTACGTCTTCCGTCGGACATTCGATCGTCGGATCCTGTGTATCGTTCACCGTCACGGTGAATTCACAGATCGACGAGTTACCGTCATCATCCGTGGCGATCCACTTCACTTCCGTCGTGCCGACCGGGAAGGTCGTGCCGCTGTTCTGACCGTATGCCAGATCCAAATCCAGATCCGTATCACAGTTGTCGGAGAATTCGACTGTGTAGGCTACTTCGGCTCCGCAGACATTATTGTCATTGCTGACGGTGATGTTTTCCGGACAGGCTTCTACTACCGGTGCTTCCGTATCGTTCACCACTACGTTGAAGTAGCAGTTTACGGCGTTACCACTGGCGTCGGTGGCCGTGTAGGCTACGCTGGTCACCCCTACTGCGAATTCCGCACCACTCGGCAGACCTGCCGTCATGACAGCGCCCTGGGCCGGGATCTCGAGGATCGCCCGGCGGGAATCAAAGATATTAGGTGAATCGTACCAGCCATCCGTCACCGGAGAGACCAGATCCCAATAGTATACGATCTCGCCTTCCAGGATACCTGGCTGACCAGGTCCCCAGTTGGTGTAACCCAGCGTCTGTCCGTTGGTCCACAGGAATTGTGCATACGCATCCGTGTACACCAGACCGATCCAGTACTGCCAGCCAAGACCTACCCAGCTGTCCAACTGCGCTTGCTCACCCGCGCTTTCGATCGCTACCAGACTACCGCCATACTGAGCGGCTGTCGTCTGCGCTTCGATCCAGGTCTTGAGTTGACCCAGGTTGGCAGGAGATACGTAGTAATGGTTGCCATCATAGGTACCCAGGTACTGGTAACCCGGAATAGTCGGCGTTACCGATCCACAGTTATCCGTCGCATGTACGTCGTAGATCACCCGTGCGTTGCACTCCCCTTCGTCGTTGCCCACGAAGATATCCGTCGTCGGGCAGGTCAGCAGTGGGTTCTGCATGTCGAACACCTCGATGGTGAAGCTGCACGTGATCGTGTTGTTTGCTGCATCCGTGGCCGTGTAGGTTACTGTTTGTGCAGCACCTACCGCGATGTAATCGCCCGGAGCCGGGCTGTTCGGATCGAGGGTTACCGTTAGCTCGACGCAGTTGTCGAACGCTACCGGCTGTGCCCACCATACATTGGCGCCACACTTATCTACATCGTTATTTACTGTAAAGTTATCCGGGCAATTCTGGAAGTACGGTTCTTCCGTATCGTCGATCGTTACCGTCACTTCGCAGGTTGCTACGTTGCCGTTGACATCTTCTACCGAGATCGTCACGATTACAAAATCGCCGTTCTCTGCACCGAAATCAAGGCCCGCTTCCGGGCTCTGCGTGATCGAAAGAATCCCGCAGTTGTCGGCCTCACCAGTCACCTGAGCTACCAGATCCGGTACCAGGTCGTCACAACCATCCACATATTGCGGGGTGGCTGGGCAGGTGAAGGTCGGCAGTTCGTCGTCGACTACAGTAACCGTAGCTACACACTGTGCCGTGTTGCCCGACGGATCTACACCCGTCAGCGTCACGTTGTTGTCGCCTACATTCGAGCAGTCGAATGCATCGATGTCAATCGACAGGGCTACGTCGCAATTGTCGTAGCTGCCACCGTCGACATCGTTGGCTGTGATCGTCGCTTCGCCGTTGCCGTCAAGGGATACCGTAATATCCTGGCACTGCATCGTCGGCAATTGCATATCCATCACTTCTACCGTGAAGGTGCAATTACGCTTATTGCCGTTGCCATCGTCGGCGACGTATTTAATGTTATAAACCGTACCTACTTCGAAGTAGGAACCGGGCGCCAGGCCTTGGGTTTGGTTCACCGTCACTTCACCACAGTTGTCTTCCGCAATCGGAATCGCCCACCAAACGTTGGCGCCGCACTTGTCGACGTCGTTGTTGGCCACGATATCATCCGGACAGTTGACGAAATCAGGCTTGACATCGTCCTCTACCGTGATGGTGAAGGTACGCGTGTCTTCGCAGTCACCAAGGGTAGCCGTTACTGTTACGGTAGCTACGCCTTCGGCGGTAGTGACGAAGGAGGGGATGTAGGGGTTGAGACCGGTTGACTGGCCATTGAACAAGCCAATGTTATCGCCCGTAACTTCCCATTCGTACACAATAGCCCCATCGAAAGGTACTGATGAAAGGAGAATATCCGGAACGATTTCACCCGGGCACAGCGGACCGAGATCCGCGAGGAAGTCGATTTCGAGTTCGGTACCCGGGAGGATCTCTACCGAGATAATGGCCGTGCAGCCGTTATCGTCGGTTACCGTCACCTGGTAGGTGCCCGGGGCAAGATCGGTAACAATATAGCTATCGTCGGTCGTCGGACCTTCGTAGCCATCGTTACTCCAGTCGTATATGTACGGCGTGGTGCCGCCTGTAGCGTTCACAGTTGCAGTACCGTCGTTATTGCCGAGGCAGGTTTCATTTGTATGGTTGATTATCTCCGCGATCAGCAGGGTCGGTTCAGTGATCACGATACCACTCAGCACATAGGTACAGCCGCTGGCATCGGTAATTGTTACCGTATAGACACCTGCTTCGAGGCCGGAGATATCTTCATCTATGGATACAAATCCGTTGTCGGCATCCCAATCGAAATCGTAGGGAGCTTCGCCGCCATCCACCGTGATGGAAATGGCGCCGTCGTTGCCGCCGGTACAGCTCACCATCGTCAGGTTGTCGATCTCCGCGGTAATGCCGCTCGGATCGGAGATGAAGATGGAGGCTACGTCGAAGCAGCCATTCATGTCAGTGATCGTCACGGAGTAGCCGCCTGCAGCCAGATCGTGAGCCGTAGCCGTATTTTCGCCGTTGCTCCACTCGTAGGTGTAAGAACCCGTTCCGCCAGTAGCAGAGGCCGTAGCCTGGCCGGTTTCGTTACCGGCACAGTCAGCATCCGAGTCAACTACTGCGGAAGCCACCAGTTGTTCCGGATCTTCGAGCGTCACACTGGAGGTGTTGGTGCAGCCGTTCGCATCGGTTACCGTCACTGTATAGGCGCCGGCGCCGAGTTGCGTAGCAAGTGCGTTGGTCGAACCGTTGCTCCATTCGTAGAAGTAGGGTTCGGTACCACCAATTGCACCTACCAGCGCAGCTCCGTCATGTTCACCGAAGCAGCTCACATCCGCACCGTTGTAGTTGCTGGCCACGCCAGCAGCGGAGATCGCGAGGCTGTTGGGCTCATCGATAAAGATCGAAGCAGTTGCCGTGCATCCGTTCGCATCTGTTACCACTACTGTATGCAGACCGTAGTCAAGTGCCGTAGCTGTGGCAGTGAGTTCGCCATTATCCCATTCATACCCATAATCCGTTGTACCGCCGGTAGCGTTTACCGTAGCTGTCCCGTCGACCAGTCCGTTGCAGGTCACATCCGTATGGGAAATGATTTGAGTAATCAGTTCGGTCGGTTCGTCGATATCGACAGAAAGGACGGCATAGCAGGTCGGGTTGGCTGCTTCTACTACCACCACTTCGTAGTTGCCAGCCGGCAGGTTGGCAAAGTAACCAGTGGCTTGCGGACCTGCGGAGTAACCCAGGCCAGTGATGAAGTAGGCATAGTTTCCGCCCGAGCCACCAAAGGCCTGAACCAAAAGTTGACCATCGTCCGCACCGTTGCAGGTTACATCGGTCGTGCCTTGCAGCAAGAGAACCAGATCAAAGATCGGATCCTCGATTTCCACTGCGCCGACAATCGTGCACCCGTTGGCATCCGTTACGGTTACGGTATAACCGCCTGCACTCAACCCGGAAGCCGTGGCCGTTGTCTGGCCATCGCTCCACAGATAGGTGTAAGGCGAAGTACCGCCCGTTACAGAAGCGGTTGCGCTACCGGTAGCGCCGCCACCGCTATTGCAATCCGTATCCTGTACATCGATGATCGACAAGCCAAGGGCGTTGGCGGGTTCGTCGATGAATATGGTAGTCGTTGCCGTACAGTTGTTGGCATCCGTTACCGTTACGGTATGCGTGCCGTAATCGAGGTCGGTAGCCACTTTATCGGTCGAGCCGTTATCCCACAGGTAGTGGTACGGAGGCGTACCGCCATTCGGGAATACTTCGGCTTGTCCGTCGTTGCCACCGTTGCAGTTTACATCACCTTGGTTGGTAGCAGAAGCTGTCAGCAAGGTCGGTTGGGTGATCGTCACCTCGATCTGTACGAGGCAATCGTGATCATCCCTTACGTTTATCTTGTAGGTGCCGGCGGTCAAGCCTGTTACAGTCGGGCCGTCGTTGCCACCGCCAATACCTAACCAGTTGTATTTGTAAGGAGGCGTGCCGCCGGTAGCTACTACCGTAGCGCTACCGTCGCTGCCACCAAAGCAGCTTACACTGTTGTTGTCGACTTCTTCAACCACCAGTTGGGTCGGTTCTTCGATTTCGACTACAGCTACTGCCTGGCAACCTCCATCATCTGTAATTGTGACGGTATACTGACCTGCGGTCAGACCTGTCACTGCATCAGTACCGTCGCCTGCCGGGGAACCTTCCCAGTTGTAGTTATACGGAGGCGTACCACCGGTAGCTACTACAGAAGCTGTCCCATCATCGCCGCCAAAGCAGCTTACATCGGTCCAAGCGGAGATATATGCTTCGACGCCAGTCGGATCGGTCAGCACCATCGTAGCGGTTGCTTCACAACCGTTGGCATCGGTAGCCGTTACAGTGTAGGTTCCGGCGCTCAGGCCAGTAGCGGTCGAACCCGTTTGGCCGTTGCTCCAGGCATAGGTATAACCAGCCACACCACCTGTAGCCTGAGCTTCCAGGATACCGTCCACATCACCTTCGCAGGAAGGATTCTCGATAATATCGATGGTCACCTGTACCGGAGTAGCCGGTTGGGTGATGGTAATGGTATTCGAAACGGCCATACAACCATTGGCATCCATCACCGTTACGGTGTAGGCGCCGGCAGCCAGGCCCATGACCAACTGATCGGTTTTACCGTTGTTCCACAGGTAGTGGTATGGAGCCGTGCCCCCGCTTGCAGAAGCAGAAGCCATTCCGTCGTTGCCACCGAAACAACTGACGTTGCCCTCGTTCGTAGCGGATACCGTCAATTGAGCCGGTTCTGCAATGTATACATTGATAGAAGCCGTGCAACCATTGGCATCCGTCACGACGATCGTGTAAGTACCTTCGCCCAATCCTGCCTGCGTCGGACCGTTATTCACGCCACCAATACCTAACCAGTCGTAGGTGTATGGCGTCGTACCTCCGGTGGCTACTACTGTAGCGCTACCGTCTTTGGCTCCATGGCAGGAGGCGCTGTTATTATCTACTTCTTCGACTACCAATTGCGTCGGTTGGTCTACCTCGATCGAACCGATCGTGTATTGACAACCATTGGCGTCTGTAATTACTACTGTATAGGTGCCCGCTTCAAGCCCCGAGATGTCTTCACTCGTCGAGTTGAAACCGTTGGATCCATCCCAGTCATAGGTGTACGGTGCGGTACCGCCTTCTACGGTGATCGAGATCTCCCCATCGTTGCCGCCGAAGCAGCTCACATCTTCCTGGCTGTCGACAAAAGCCGTCAGTCCATTCGGATCGGTGATGAGGAAGCTCACCTGTGCTTCACAGTCGTTGTTATCGACCACGGTCACGGTGTAGCCGCCCGCTGTCAAGCCACCCACCGTTTGCGGACCGAATACGTTGGTCTGGATCGTACCGTTGCTCCAATAAAGGTCGTAGGGGAAAGACCCACCTGCCGCGATCACTGTGGCGCTTCCGTCTTCATTACCCAGGCAGTCGGCCGGAGTCACATTGAGGACAGTAATAGCCAAAGGCGCCGAGGGTTGCAAAATGATGGTTCCGAAAATATTCGAGCAGTTGTTGACATCCGTTACCGTCACGGTATGGATGCCTGCGCTGAGGTTATCGGGCGACTTATCGGTGCTGCCATTATCCCACAGGTAGTGGTAGGGAGGCGTGCCGCCAAATACAGCCACATTCGCTTGCCCGTCATTGCCACCATTACAGCTCACCATACTAACCGGGAAGGCAAAGCCCACCAGCGGTTGCGGCTGGCTGATCAATACGATGGTCGTAGCCGTACAGCCATTGGCATCCGTTACGGTTACCGTATGGAAGCCTGCAGACAGGCCGGTCACCGTACCCGGGTTTATCGGGTCAGGCGTACCGCTGCTCCAGTTATAGGTATAACCCGAACCAAAGGACAGTGGCGTGCCACCGGAAGCATTGACCGTAGCAGTACCATCGTTGCTGCCAAAGCAGGTCAGGTCCGTATGGTTGACGATCTGGGCCACCAGGTTGGTGGGCTGTGCGATCGTCACGGTCTGAACGGCCTGGCATCCGTTGGCATCCTGAACGGTTACGTTATAAGTACCGGCGGACAGGTTGGAAGCGGTACTCGTATTCGGACCACTCACCCATGTTCCACCATTCCAGAAGAAGGTGTAAGGCATGGTTCCGCCATTGGCTACGACTGTTGCCGTGCCATTATTGGCTTCGTCACACGTTTCATTCGAACTATTCGTCACGGTCAGCGTCAGGCCGTTCGGGTCGGTGATCATCACACCGGCCACATCCTGGCAACCGTGGATATCCGTTACCGTTACTGTGTATCCACCGGCGCCGAGCATGGAGGCATTGGGGCCAAACTGGCCATTGCTCCATTCGAAGGTGTATCCGCCGGAGCCTCCCGTGGCCATCGCTTGAGCCGTACCGGTTTCATTACCGAGGCAGTTGGCGTTAGTCCAGGTAGGTATGGTCACCTGTAGTGGCAGAGCCGGCTGTGTGATCTGGACCGGACCTTGCACAAGCGTACATCCGTTGGCATCGGTGATGCTTACGGAATAGACTCCAGCGGACAGTCCGTTCGGATCTTCTACATCCGGAGCGCCGTTGTTCCAGTTATAGCTATAAGGCGCTGTGCCACCGGTTACGGTAATAAAGATCGCTCCATCATCACCACCGAAACAACTGACATTCATCTTATTATCCAAGAATGCCTGAAGTGTTGCTGCAGGCTGACCTACATTCACCATAGCCGTTGCGGAGCAACCATTGTCATCCGTTACCGTGACGGTATGGAATCCTGCCGGCAGGCTGTTGGCCTGTGCCGTCGTTTGGTTACCTGCACTAGCCGACCACTGATAAGAATACGGAGGCGTGCCACCTGCCGGGAAGGCCTTGGCGCTTCCATCGTTTGCACCGTAGCAGCTTACCTCGTCGAGGACGATGGCCATGGTAGTCAGCAAGGTCGGTTCTTCGATCTCTACCATAGCGATCGCCGAACAACCCGGGGCATTGGCATCGGTAACCATTACCGTGTAAATACCTGCGGACAGGTTCATCGCCGTAGCAGCAGTTTGGCCATTGCTCCACAGATAGGTGTAGGAGCCGGAGCCACCGCCAGCTGAGACGGTAGCGCTGCCGTTATTTCCGTTATAGCAACTCACGTCGGTCAGGTTCGTAATGGTAGCGGTAATCCCGGTCGGATCCATCAGTACGATGGAAGCTATAGCGGCACAACCTTCTGCATCGGTAGCCGTCACCATGTAGGTGCCTGCACTCAGGCCGGTTGCCGTAGCGCCGGTCTGCCCATTGCTCCATGCGTAGGTGTAAGGACCGGTCCCCCCACTTGCCGTGGCAGTAGCCGAACCCTCCAGATTGCCTTCACAATCCGGATTTATTCCAACGATAGAAACCTGTACAGCCGAAACCGGTTGGTTGATCGCAATGTCATCCATCCAGGTACAGCCATTGGCATCGATCACCATGACCGTGTAATTGCCAACGGTTAGGCCGGTAGCCGTCTGATCGGTGCTGCCGTTGCTCCACAGGAATTGATAGGGAGCCGTTCCACCGCTAATGTTCACTACAGAGGCTATCCCATCATCCCCACCGAAGCAGCTGACATGATTGTCAACCAATACCGTGGCAGCAAGGGACTGAGCCGGCTCGTTTACGAGCACATTGACCGTAGCGGAGCAGCCGTTGGCATCTGTAACCGTTACCACATAAACGCCTGCTTCCAGACCATTGGCAAACGGATTATTGCCGGCGCCTGCTGAGGCTGGCCATGTATAGTTGTATGAAGTCGTACCGCCCGTGGCACTGATGATAGCTGCGCCATCGTCCCCACCATTGCAGCTCACGTCAACGACGTCAACTACCTGGCTGGTCACCCCGGTCGGTTCTTCTATTTCTATATTACTCAATGTATACGTACATCCCAGTCCATCGGTGATCACCACCGAGTACAGGCCGGCTTCCAGACCGGTAATATCTTCACTATTGGAATCATAGCCGTTCGGGCCATCCCAGTCGTAAGTATAGTTGCCGTCGCCGCCCGATACGCTGATCGAGATAGCGCCGTCGTTGTATCCGTTGCAGCTCACATCCGTGTGGCTGTCTACTGCGGCGAACATCCCGTTCGGATCCGTGATCGTCACGGCCGCTACGTCGAAGCAACCGTTGGCATCGGTGATCGTCACCGTGTAGCCGCCGGCCGAAAGGTTATCGGCTGTCGTGCCCAGGTCGCCGTTGCTCCATTCGTAGGTGTACGGGGCTGTGCCGCCTGTGGCCGATGCCGAGGCTTCGCCCGTCATGTTGCCGGCACAGTCTGCATTCGAGACCACACTGGCGCTGGCTTCCAGCACATCCGGCTGGGTCAGCGTTACGCTGGCCGTGGCCGTGCAGCCGTTCGCATCCGTTACCGTTACGGTGTACGTGCCGGCACTCAGTTGCGTGGCCAGGGCGCTGGTCGAACCGTTGCTCCAGGCGTATGTGTAGGGTTCCGTGCCACCGATCGCGCCCACCAGGGCTGCGCCGTCGTTGGCGCCGTTGCAGCTCACGTCTTCTCCATGGTAGTTGCTCGCTACTGCTGCAGCGATCAGTACTTCCGTCGGCTCATAGATCGTCACTGATGCCGTTGCTGTGCAACCATTTGCATCCGTCACGATTACCGTATAGAATCCGGCTGCCAATCCTCCGTTCACCGCCTGAGTCGGGGCATTGCCACCGTTCCAGCTGTAAGAGTAGGGCGTCGTTCCGCCCGTGGCATTCACCGTGGCCGTGCCGTCTGAGCCGCCATGGCAGCTCACATCCGTGCTGGCCAGCATTTCTGCTACCAGCAAGGTCGGCTCGTCGATTTCTACCGAAAGAACGGCATAACAGGTCGGGTTAGCTGCTTCTACCACCGCAACCTCATAGTTGCCGGCTGGCAGGTTGGCAAAGTAACCGTTGGGTTGTGGACCCGCGCTAGCCGGACCAATGAGGAAGTATGCGTAATTACCTCCCGAACCGCCAAAGGCCTCCACTAAAATTTGACCATCGGCCGCACCGTTGCAGGTCACATCGGTCGTCCCTTGCAGCAAGAGAACCAAATCAAAGACCGGGTCCTCGATCGTCACTGCGCCTACTACTTCACATCCGTTCGCATCCGTTACCGTGACGGTGTAGCCACCGGCGCTCAGGCCCGTGGCCGTTGCCGTGGTCTGTCCGTCACTCCACAGGTACGTGTAGCCCGGCGTGCCGCCACTCGGGCTCGCCGTCGCGCTGCCCGTCGCTCCGCCTCCACTGCTGCAATCCGTATCTACCACATTGATGATCGATACGCTCAGCGCAGCAGCCGGTTGGCCGATCGTCACAGAAGCCGTAGCCGTGCAGCCATTGGCATCCGTTACCGTTACCGTGTGCAGACCGGCACCCAAATTGTCTGCCGTTTGGTCGGTCGAGCCGTTGTCCCACTCGTAGTGGTACGGGGCTGTGCCGCCACTGGCCGTTACACTGGCCTGACCGTCGTTACCGCCGTTGCAGTTCACATCGCCTTCGTTCGTTGCCGATGCGGTCAACAGCGCAGGCTGATCGATCGTCACGCTGATCGTGGCCGTGCAGCCGTTCGCATCCGTTACATTAATCGTGTAGGTTGTCGCGCTCAGGCCTCCTTGCGTCGGTCCGTCGCTGGCACTGCCGATGCCCACCCAATCGTAGGTATAGGGCGTCGTGCCGCCTGTAGCTACCACTGTGGCGCTGCCATCGGCAGCTCCGTTGCAGCTCAGGCTGTTGTTATCTACTTCTTCAACCACCAACATGGTCGGTTGCTCGATTTCTACTACCGCTACGGCCTGACAGCCTTCGCCGTCCGTTACCGTCACTTTGTATTGTCCGGCTGACAGACCTATGGCTGTTGGCGTGGTTTGACCGCTCGGGTCACTCCACAGGTAGGTGTACGTCCCCGTACCGCCCGTAGCTGCTACCATGGCCGTACCGTCGGCGTAGCCATTGCAGCTTGCATCCGTCCAGGCCATCATCATCGCGGCCACGCCCGTCGGATCCACCAGTACTACTGCCGCTTCTGCGAAGCAGCCGTTGCCGTCCGTCACCGTGACGATATACGTCCCGGCGCTCAAGCCACTGATCGACTGCGTCGTGGCTCCCGTGCTCCACACATACGTGTAGGAACCCGTGCCGCCACCACCGTTGGCCGTCAAGGCGCCTTCGATGCCGCCTTCACATTCCGGTACAGCGTCTACCGTGATCGATGCCGTCACCGCATCGGCCGGCTGGTCGATCGTCACTGCGCCTGTCCAGGTGCAGCCGTGGGCATCCATTACCGTTACCGTGTAGCTGCCGGCCGTCAAGCCCGTTGCTGTTTGGTCCGTGCTACCGTTGCTCCACAGGAAATGGTACGGCGCTGTGCCGCCTGTGATATTCACGACAGAAGCCTGCCCGTCGTTGCCGCCGGCGCAGTTCACGTCGTTAACAACAGTTGCTTGGGCAGAAAGGGGTGCAGCAACCAAAAGGGTAAAGGAACAAGAACTACTATTCCCATTGACATCCGTCACAGTATATGTTATGGTCGTCAATCCCGTGTTAAAGGTTTCTCCAGTGGCATCGTTGATGCCGGTTGAGGGAGAGTTGCCTGGTGTGACCCCCGAAAGGGAATAGGTCAGATTAGCCACCTCACAATTATCGCTATATAAAGGGGTAAGATTTGGGGTCTCACAAGCACCGATCTCCATATTATCGGGGCAAGTGATGTCCGGCAACTGCGAATCAAGGACTGTAATCGTAAATTCACAAGAAGCGCCCGGATCGCCATTCCCATCGTAAGCTACATAAAGAATGGTGTAGGGTCCGCCCACTTCAAAGAAAGAACCCGGGGCAAGTCCACCTTCCTGAACGACCTGGCCTCCGTTCAAATTGCAAACACAATTTGGAACAAGCCAATTCACGTTAGCGCCGCAAAGATCTACGCCATTGTTTACAATTATATCATCCGGACAAGTCATGCAGACCAATTGAATGGTAGCTCCATCGCCGTCGTCTTCGTCGTCCGGGTCATCGTCTTCGTTGCCATCGTTATCGGTATCGACGCCATTACCGGGCGTAGAATCCGTATCGGGCTGATCTGAGGCGGTGACCTGGGCCAGGTTCATGAAATTGCCGAAAGGCTCAATGATGGCATCGAAGGTAAAGGTCATGCTGTTGCCGACCAGAAGACTCAGGCCACTCCAGGTTATGACATTACCGTTCAATACCCCACCGCCGGAAATATTAGTAATATTGCTGTATCCGCTGGGCACCACGTCTTCCACCGTTACTCCGGTGGCATCGGCTGGGCCATCATTATGGAGAACGATTGTAAAGGAGGCCGTTGCACCAGCAACCGGAGCCGGGTTGGCCAATACGCCTTTGATCAGGGAAAGGTCGGCCACGATGATGGGTTCTACCACTACCCCATCGCCATCGTCTTCATCACCCGGATCGTCGTCTACCAGGGTATCCCCATCGGTGTCCACTCCATTGTTGGGGGAGGAATCAATATCCAGACCTATGGCCTGCGTTACCTCTGCCAGGTTGGTAAAATCGGCATACGGGTTGGGGTTGACCGTCGCGGTGATCTGAATAGTAGTCGAACCACCTGCCCCAAGGGCGCCAATGGTCCATTCGCCGGTGAGGCTGTTGTAGTCTCCGCCGCTATTATCGCTGAAATAAGTAAAACCATTCGGTAAGAAGTCGGTGACCACCACATCCTGTGCTTCATCCGGGCCCGCATTGGCTACCTGAATCGTAAAAATGATCTGGTCTCCAATATTCGGCATCGTGTTATTCACCGATTTTTCCAGCGAAACATCGATGCAACGGATCAGGATACAGGCGTCTTCGATGGGATAGCCAAAAGGCGCCCCGCCCATATAATCGTAGGTCCAGTTGTGGTGCTGAACCTGTTCCAGGGTAGCCGAAGATTCCTCATTTGGATCGGGATTGACAACCGTGATCACCACGCCGTCATCGCCCGTAATGAAGCCGCCGTTGAGCACGTTTTCTTCCAAATCCCAAACCACGCTCGGACAGAAGTTATTCAGGTTGGCGTTGGGGTCATCTACGGTGAAGCAGATCTGGAAGAGTTTGGTCCAGGTGGTCGTGGAAAGGATAATGGGGGTAGCATTGGTATTTACCAACTGAATAGCCCCATTCACCAATTCGGCTGGGCCGCCAAAGGTGAACCATGCCGGACCGGTAATAGGAGCGCCTGTGGTAATCGTCGGCGGGTTGGGGGCTACGGGTCCGTACCCCCCCTGGAAGTCGCTAAAATTCAGGAATTCCAGGATATGGTCGTCATAAAAAAAGCGGACGTTCATTCCGAATAGCTCCTGGTCGGGCACATCAGAAATAAATTCCACATCCATGCAATAGACACCGCCGTTGGCACAATCATAGGAAGGATTGGTAAAGCGAACCGTCACAACGGGCAGTTGATCCAAGGGGGTAACGGTAGGATCGTCGGGTTCTCCATCGCCTTCGGGGTCCACATTGGTGGGGTCGGCCGGGTCATCGCTGATATCGGTGACCGGATCGCCATTGGGGTCCTCGCCTGTTGCAATAGCAGAATTGATGACCAGGCCGGCGTCCAGATCGCCTTGAGTGATCGTATGGACAGCGGAGCAGGTCATGCTTCCCCCCGGGTTGAGGTTGGTCATGGGGCAGCTCAGGGAGCCGGGGTCGGCATTGGGGTCGCTGAGCGAAATATTCGTTACGGGTACATTCCCCGTATTGGTCACCACGATAGTATAGTTGATCACATCGCCTGGGTTCAGCAGGCCGTTTGGACCTACGTTCAGGGCGTCCACTTTGGTGACCCTCAGTTCGGGGTTCGCTTGTAAAAGCGTGACAGTAGGGTCATCCGGTTCATTGTCCCCTTCTGTGTCAACATCGGTCAGGTCATCGGGATCGTCAGAGATGTCGCTCACCGGTTGACCGGCGGGATCCTGGCCCGTTGCCGTGGCAGAGTTGCTATAAAATCCCACCACCAGGTCAAAAGCCGTAATAACATGGCTGGCCGTGCACGTCACACTTGCCCCAGGTGCGAGGCTAAACGGAGTGGCCGGCGTACAGGAAAGGCCGGTGGCGTTGGGATCATTCAGGATAATATTGGAAATAGGCGCCGTGCCGGTATTGGTCACGGTGATCGTATAGTTAATAACGTCTCCGGCATCCAGGGCTGCATTGGGCCCCAGGTCAATGGCATCCACTTTTGTCACACTGAGGCTTGCCGTTAAAGGTTCTACCGAAGCCCCATCGCCGTCGTCTTCATCACCCGGGTCATCTTCTACCTGGCTATTGTTATTGGTATCCACTCCATTCCCTGGCGAAGAATCGATGTCTTGGCCAACCACTGCGGCCACTTCGGCCAGGTTGGTATGGTTCCAAACGGCATTCACGGTAGCCGTGATCTGCAAAGAAACCGTGCTGTTGACGGCCAGTGTGCCGATCGTCCAAAGACCGGTGAGATTGTTGTATGCCCCGGCGCCATTGTCGCTGACATACGTAAATCCGTCGGGCAACATATCTTCCACGACCAAATTGAGCGCATCATCCGGGCCGTCATTCGACACATCGATCGTAAATACGACCGGACCGCCGATGACTTGGGAGGCCAGATCGACTGACTTTTCCAAAGATACATCGATGCACCGGATGGAAATACAACTGGTTTCGATCGGATATCCAAAAGGAGTACCGGGTGTGGCGTCGTAGGTCCAGTTATGATGCAACACATTTTCAATCGTTGCCGCCGACTCTTCGTTCGGGTCGGGATTGACAACTGTAATCACCACGCCGTCATCGCCCGTGATAAATCCACCGTTGAGGGGGTTTTCCTCGAGGTCCCAAACGACACTGGGACAAAAATGATCCAGGTCAGCGTTGGGGTCATCCACCGTAAAGCAAATCTGGAACAATTTTGTCCAGTTGGTGGTAGATAAAATAATGGGGGTGGCATTGGGGTTCACCAGTTGAACGGCGCCATTGATAAATTCGGCAGGGCCTCCGAAGGTAAACCAGGCCGGGCCGGTGCCGGGAGCTCCGGTTGTTACCATCGGCGGATTGGGAGCTACGGGGCCGTAACCACCCTGGTAATCGCCGAAATTCAGGAATTCAAGCACATCGTCATCGTAATAGAAGCGGACATTCACGCCAAAGACCTCCTGGTTGGGGAGATCAGATTTGAATTCCACGTCCAGGCAATAGACGCCGCCATTGGCGCAATCAAATTGTGGGTTGGAGAAGCGAACTGCCACGACCGGGATCGCTTGTTCGAATACCGTTGCGGTCGGATCATCCGGCTCGCCATCGTTATCCGGGTCAACATTCAGCAGGTTGTCCGGATCATCGCTGTTATCGCTGACCGGATTTCCGTTGGGATCCTGGCCGGAAGCGATGGCCGTATTGACCACAGCGCCACCGTCTATATCTGCCTGAGTGATGGTATGCGTTGCCGTGCAGGTAGCACTGGCGCCGATCGCCAATGTGATAGGAGTGACCGGCGTACAGCTCACAGAGCCCGGATCGGCATTCGGATCACTGATGCTGATATTGGAAATGGGCATATTGCCCGTATTGGTTACCGTAATGGTGTAATTGATCACATCCCCTGGATTAAGGATACCATCGCCGCCGAGATCCAACGCATCGACTTTCCAAACCTGAAGTTCAGGATTTTGAGGTAAGGAAGTCACAGTCGGGTCGTCCGGCTCATTATCCCCTTCCGTATCTATATCGGCCGGATTATTCGGGTCATCCGAAATATCCGAAACGGGTTGGTTGTCCGGATCAAGCCCTGTTGCGGTTGCGCTGTTGGAATAGAAACCGGCATTAATATCCGATTGCGTGATCGTATGGCTGGCGGTACAAGTGGCGCTGGCGCCTGGCGCCAGGGTAATGGGAGTGACCGGGGTACAGCTCAGGCCGCTTGCATTCGGATCGCTAAGGGTGATATTGCTGATGGGCACATTTCCCGTATTGGTCACTGTAATGGTATAATAAATCACATCACCAACATTGCAGATGCCATCTCCGCCCAGATCCAATGCGTCTGTTTTGAGGACTTGCAGTTTCGGGGTACTGGCCTGGAGGATCACGGTAGCGCCGTCGCCGTCATCTTCGTCGCCCGGGTCGTTAATCACGACCATATCCCCATCCGTGTCGACTCCATTGCCTGGGGTCGAGTCCAGGTCATTGCCATCCGCTGCAGTGACTTCCGCCAGGGTGAGGTAATTCCCGACTGGTAAGACGGTGGCGGTAATATTCAGGATCGTTGTGGCGCCACTGGCCAAGGTACCTACATTCCAAAGGCCGGTGCCGGGATTGTAATCTCCCCCACTGTCATCGCTATCCCAGGTATAGCCGTTGGGTAGCAGGCTGGTCACAAATACATTCAGCGCGTCATCCAGCCCAGGGGCATTATTCAAGGTGATGGTGAAAACGACCTGGCTTCCGGCAACCGGTGTGGGGTTGTCTACCTCGATATCCAGGGAAAGATCGATAATACTCGCACAATTAAAAGCGATACATACATTCTCTATCGGTTCTCCGAAGGGCGCGTTACCTGTGCCGATATATTGCCAGTTGTATTGAACGACATTCTCGTCAGAGGGCTTGGAGTTCGCCCCATTGACCAGGGTTATTACCACTCCGTTATCTCCGGCCGGGAAACCTCCATTGGTCGGGTCCTGCTCGAGGTCCCATACCACCGAAGGACAGAAGTTGTTAGGGTCGGGATTAGGATCATCGACATGAAAGCAAACCTGGAATAACTTGGTCCATACGTTGGATGTGTTTAGTGCTAATATGATCGGCGGGGCGCTGGCGTTGACTTTTGCGATGGCCCCATTGGCAAATTCTGCTGGGCCAGGAAAGCTGAACCAGGCCGGGCCTGCAGGGGGGCTCGTACTAATCCCCGGAGGGTTCGGGGCCACCGGACCGTAACCGCCCTGATAGTCCCCGTAACCAATCAGTTCCAGGATATCATCATCGTAAAAAAAGCGTACGTTCATCCCGAATAGCTCTTCACCGGGGGTATTGGACTGAAACTCCACATCCAGGCAATAATCGCCGGTGTTGCAGTCGTATTGCGGATTGGCAAAACGAACGGTGACGACAGGCGTCTGGGCAGATAAGCTCAATCCCAGGGAAAGCAAGGTTGAACACAGGGAGAAAACGAGCCACGTTTTCTTCCAATTATTACTCTTTGCATTCTGCTGGTGGATTTGTGTACGCTTTTTCATTTTGTAGGTATTATTCTTTTTCCAAAAAGGGGATTCCCCGAAAATTAATTTTCCGACCCTTTTGTATCTGTTTTCAAAAAAGAAAATAGAACACCCAGGCAAAAGAGAAACCAATCTCTTTTGGCCAAAACAAAAATCAAAACGACGCTGCATGGGACACCCGGAGGCGCCTACCCGCTTACCAAAACCTGAAGGAGGACAACCAGGAGTTGAAAACAGAAAAACCCCTAAAGATCAAGGGCTTGCGCTTGCTATTCTTAGTAGCAAACGCCCAGCCAGCTTGAACTTTAGGGGTTCCTGTTTTCTCTTCGCTAAAAGAGATATCAAGTCCCAAAGTTACCTTCTGGATTTTTTTCACTTCTCCCCCTGTTAAAAGCGGGAAAAGCAAAATAGCGGAAAGGTACAATGGACGAAATAGTACGTCCAATACGTAGCCTCTGACCATGTAGTTGCGTTTATTATGTTTGGGTCGAAAAATCCTAAAATAGACAAATTGATTACTTCTCTGTCCGGAAAAGTAAATCAACCTGTGTTTTTTTTTAACACAACCGCTTCCCCATCATCTACGCAATGATGTGGAAGGGATAGTAGATAGTGTTTCGTTTTTTTTGAATAAAAAACAGGTGGGCATATTCCATAGTGCCCTAAAGTATTCTTGTGTTTGTGTTTTCTGTCGAAAATCGGTATTGGGAGGGAAAAAGATCATTTTTTGCAGGCAAATATGCCTTTTGATCTTAATATGATACAAATGTATCAAATGATTTGATAATTCAAAAATTTAAAAACCTTTTTTCTCTACATTTTCTCTAAAAGGGTAATGCCGAAGTATACTCAAGGGGAAGTGGTTTGAGTATAGCCAACGTTTCATAACAAATTTACAGGGTATAAAAAGGGGGAGGCCCCGTTTCCGAGTCCTACCCCCCCCTTCTATCTCATGGTTTAGAATTCAGTTAGTCTCTTGGCACACTGGTAAATTTGCCGTTGTTGATCTCCCAGACCCTCCGGTCGTTGAAGTTCGTATCACCGTTGAGGTTGTAATCCCCGTTCCGGTATTTGGCAATATCCCCATTTTCACCCTCCCAATAGGTCCGGTCATCAAAGTTGATATCCGTATCAGCCGTATTGGTCAGGGTCTGGTTGCCGTTGCCGCCAAACATGCAGTACAAGCCTGGCAAAAATTCTTTTTGACCGGCAAACACACCGAAACCAAATGGATCATTAATGTAGCTCTGCTGTACCCTAAAGTCGTAGGAGATCGAACCACCAATGATAGGAATCGGCACATGCGACATCACGATCAGGTGATTCCGGTGCTCGATAACCACATAATAGCTTCCTCCCAGGTCGATATCACAGCAAGCAAATTCATCGACAAACTCGATATGCCCATCGCTGTGCAGCAAGGCTGCCGCCTGGCAGACCGGCCCACCTGTGCCTTCCGGATTATCGCGCAGCGATACCAGCACCCAATCTACTACCGTTGACGGGTAGCCGGCATCGGCAAAGTTCACATCTCCACCCGAGTCGTAGTTGTCCCCTTCGTTGCCTGCGTAGTTCCAGGGAGCAATATTATACGGTTGGCCTGGAGGCGAGTACTGCGTTCCGAGGAAGAAGTCATAATAAGTCTGCCCAGGAAGCAGGCGAAGGTCGTTCAAATCCGTGCGCATGGGTACGGCGTAATTTTCAGTCCCATCCGGATAGATAACCGCGCCCTCCAGGTAAACCCAAGCCTGGATCGTGATACAAGGCAATTCCGTCACGGTCGGGTCATCCGGATTACCGTCGTTGTTCGGATCCACGTCAGCCGGATTGTCCGGGTCGTCGGAATCATCGCTCACTGGATCACCATTGGGCGCCTGGCCGGAAGCCGTTGCTGTATTGGTAACGATTCGGGTATCAAGGTCCGTCTGTGTCAGGGCGTGCGTAGCCGTGCAGCTCACACTCTGGCCAGGAGCCAGCATGAATGGCGCGGCAGGCAAGCAAGCCAACCCGATTGCGTTCGGGTCGATCACCGTAATGCTGTTGATTGTGACGTTACCCGTGTTGGTCACCGTGATGGTGTAGGTAATGATATCTCCAAGGTCCGGCACACCGTTTCCTCCAAGATCCAGCACATCGGTCTTCAGCACGGAAAGCGCAGGAGCAGCAGGCAGTGGAGTCACTGTCGGGTCATCCGGGTTGCCGTCGTTGTTCGGATCCACGTTGGTCGGGTCATTCGGATCATCCGAAGCGTCCGTCACCGGTGTGTTGTTCGGCGAGGTGCCTGTGGCCGTAGCTACGTTGCTGTAGAAGCCGGCATCGATATCCCCTTGCGTCAGCACATGCGTGGCGGTGCAGCTCACGCTCTGGCCGGGGGCCAGGCTGAACGGCGAAGCAGGAATGCAGGCCAGACCTGTCGTGCCCGGGTCGCTCACGCTTACGTTATTCAATGTCACATTACCTGTATTGGTCACTGTGATCATGTAGGTGATCACGTCACCCGCATTCAGGATACCGTCGACGCCCAGGTCGAGCGCATCGGACTTGAGTACCGACAAACTCGGGGCTTCCGGCAGTGGAGTCACTGTCGGGTCATCCGGGTCGCCGTCGTTGTTCGGATCCACGTTGGTCGGGTCATTCGGATCATCCGAAACGTCCGTCACCGGCGTGTTGTTCGGCGAGGTGCCTGTGGCCGTAGCTACATTGCTGTAGAAGCCGGCATCGATATCCCCTTGCGTCAGCACATGCGTGGCGGTGCAGCTCACACTCTGGCCGGGGGCCAGGCTGAACGGCGAAGCAGGAATGCAGGCCAGACCTGTCGTGCCCGGGTCGCTCACGCTTACGTTATTCAATGTCACATTACCTGTATTGGTCACTGTGATCGTGTAGGTGATCACGTCGCCCGCATTCAGGATACCGTCGACACCCAGGTCGAGTGCGTCGGTCTTGAGTACCGACAGGCTCGGAGCTTCCGGCAGTGGGGTGACCGTCGGGTCATCCGGGTTGCCGTCGTTGTTCGGGTCTGCATTGGTCAGATCGTCCGGATCATCCGATGCGTCCGTGACCGGCGTATTGTTCGGTGAAAATCCGGAGGCAGTGGCTACGTTGCTGTAAGTGCCTGCATCCAGGTCCCCTTGTGACAGCACATGCGATGCCGTGCAGCTCGCACTCTGGCCGGGAGCCAGCATAAACGGTTCTGCAGGCGTACACATCATGCCCGAGGCATTCGGGTCGCTCATCGTGATGCCGCTCACCGTCACATTACCCGTGTTGGTCACCGTAATGGTATAGTTGATCACGTCGCCCGCATTCAGGATACCGTCGACACCCAGGTCGAGTGCGTCGGTCTTGAGTACCGACAGGCTCGGAGCTTCCGGCAGTGGAGTCACCGTCGGGTCATCCGGGTTGCCGTCGTTGTTCGGGTCTGCATTGGTCAGATCGTCCGGATCATCCGATGCGTCCGTGACCGGCGTATTGTTCGGTGAAAATCCGGAAGCAGTTGCTACGTTGCTGTAAGTGCCTGCATCCAGGTCCCCTTGCGTCAATGTATGGGATGCCGTGCAGCTCGCACTCTGGCCGGGAGCCAGCATAAACGGTTCTGCAGGCGTACACATCATGCCCGAGGCATTCGGGTCGCTCATCGTGATGCCGCTCACCGTCACGTTGCCCGTGTTGGTCACCGTAATGGTATAGTTGATCACGTCGCCCGCATTCAGGATACCGTCGACACCCAGGTCGAGGCATCGGTCTTGAGTACCGACAGGCTCAGGGTGCCGGCAGTGGGGTGACCGTCGGGTCGTCCGGGTTGCCGTCGTTGTTCGGGTCTGTGTTCGTCGGGTCGTCCGGGTCGTCGGAAGCGTCCGTGACCGGAGTATTGTTGGGGAAATCCGGAGGCAGTTGCTACGTTGCTGTAAGTGCCTGCATCCAGGTCCCCTTGCGTCAATGTGTGGGATGCCGTGCAGCTTGCACTCTGGCCGGGAGCCAGCGTGAACGGCTCGGCAGGCGTGCAGGTCATGCCCGAAGCATTCGGGTCGCTCATCGTAATGCCGCCCACCGTCACGTTGCCCGTGTTGGTCACCGTAATGGTATAGTTGATCACGTCGCCCGCATTCAGGATGCCGTCGACGCCCAGGTCGAGGGCGTCGGTCTTGAGTACCGAGATGGCTCGGGTTTCCGGCAGTGGAGTCACCGTCGGGTCATCCGGGTTGCCGTCGTTGTTCGGGTCTGCGTTGGTCGGGTCGTCCGGATCATCCGAAGCGTCCGTGACCGGGCGTATTGTTCGGCGAAAATCCGGAAGCAGTGGCTACGTTGCTGTAGAAGCCGGCATTGATATCCCCTTGCGTCAGGCGTGCGATGCCGTGCAGGTTGACACTCGGGCCGGGCGCCAGGGTGAACGGCGCGGCAGGCGTGCAGGCCAGGCCGGTCGTGCCCGGGTCGCTCACCGATACGTTGCTCACCGTCACGTTGCCCGTGTTGGTCACCGTGATGGTGTAGTTGATCACGTCGCCCGCATTCAGGATGCCGTTGCCACCCAGGTCGAGGGCATCGGTCTTAAGTACCGATAGGCTCCGGGGTGCCGGCAGCGGCGTCACCGTCGGGTCGTCCGGGTTGCCGTCGTTGTTCGGGTCTGCGTTCGTCGGGTCGTCCGGGTCGTCGGAGACGTCCGTGACCGGCGTACTGGTCGGCGACTACCGGAAGCAGTGGCTACGTTGCTGTAAGTGCCCGGCATCTAGGTCCGCTTGCGTCAGCGCGTGCGATGCTGTGCAGGTCACGCTTTGGTCCGGGGCTCCAGGGAACGGTGTTGCCGGGATACAAGCCAGGCCGGTAGTGCCGGGGTCGCTCACCCTTACGTTATTCAACGATACATTACCCGGTGTTGGTTACTGTGATGGTGTAGTTGATCACGTCGCCCGCATTCAAGATGCCGTCGACACCCAGGTCGAGTGCGTCGGTCTTGAGTACCGACAAGCTCGGATCTTCCAGCAGCAGCGTCACTGTCGGGTCATCCGGGTTGCCGTCGTTGTTCGGGTCGATATTGGTCAGATCGGCAGGATCGTCCGAGACTTGAGTACCGACAGGCTCGGAGCTTCCGGCAGTGGAGTCACCGTCGGGTCATCCGGGTTGCCGTCGTTATTCGGGTCTGCATTGGTCAGATCGTCCGGATCATCCGATGCGTCCGTCACCGGCGTATTGTTCGGTGAAACACCGGAGGCCGTGGCTACGTTGCTGTAAGTGCCTGCATCCAGGTCCACTTGCGTCAATGTATGGGATGCCGTGCAGCTTGCACTCTGGCCGGGAGCCAGCATAAACGGTTCTGCAGGCGTACACATCATGCCCGAGGCATTCCGGGGTCGCTCATCGTAATGTCGCTCACCGTTACGTTGCCGGTGTTGGTTACCGTAATGGTATAGTTGATCACGTCGCCCGCATTCAGGATACCGTCGACACCCAGGTCGAGTGCGTCGGTTTTGAGTACTGACAGGCTCGGAGCTTCCGGCAGCGGAGTCACCGTCGGGTCATCCGGGTTGCCGTCGTTATTCGGGTCTGCATTGGTCAGATCGTCCGGATCATCCGATGCGTCCGTCACCGGCGTATTGTTCGGCGAAAATCCGGAAGCAGTTGCTACGTTGCTGTAAGTGCCTGCATCCAGGTCCCCTTGTGACAGCACATGCGATGCCGTGCAGCTCGCACTCTGGCCGGGAGCCAGCATAAACGGTTCTGCAGGCGTACAGGTCATGCCCGAAGCATTCGGGTCGCTCACCGTGATGCCGCTCACCGTTACATTGCCCGTGTTGGTCACCGTAATGGTGTAGTTGATCACGTCGCCCGCATTCAGGATACCGTTGACACCCAGGTCGAGGACATCCGTCTTAACCACCGATATGCCCGGGGTGGCCGGCAGCGGCGTCACCGTCGGGTCGTCCGGGTTGCCGTCGTTGTTCGGGTCTGCGTTCGTCGGGTCGTCCGGGTCGTCGGAGGCGTCCGTGACCGGATTGCCGGTCGGCGGCAGTCCGGAAGCAGTTGCTACGTTGCTGTAACTGCCTGCATCCAGGTCCCCTTGCGTCAGCGCGTGCGGGAGCCGTGCAGGTCCGCTCTTGGCCGGGAGCCAGCTTGAACGGTTCTGCAGGGGTACATACCAGGCCCGAGGCATTCGGGGTCGCTCATCGTGATGCCGCTCACCGTCACATTACCCGTGTTGGTTACTGTAATGGTATAGGTGATCACGTCGCCGGCATTCAGGATGCCGTCGACACCTAGGTTCGAGGGCGTCGGTTTTGAGTACCGAGAGGCTCGGGGCTTCCGGCAGCGGCGTCACCGTCGGGTCATCCGGGTTGCCGTCGTTGTTCGGGTCTGCGTTGGTCAGATCGTCCGGATCATCCGATGCGTCCGTGACTTCGGCGTATTGTTCGGCGGGAATCCGGTAGCAGTGGCTACGTTGCTGTAAGAGCCGGGATCCAGGTCCCCTTGCGTCAGGGCGTGGCAGCCGTGCAGCTTGCACGCTCTGGCCGGGAGCCAGCGTAAACGGCGCGGCAGGCGTACACATCATGCCCGAGGCATTCGGGTCGCTCACCGTATGCCGTTCTCACCGTTACGTTGCCCGTGTTGGTCACCGTGATGGTGTAGTTGATCACGTCGCCCGCATTCAGGATACCGTCGACACCCAGGTCGAGTGCATCGGTCTTGAGTACCGACAGGCTCGGAGCTTCCGGCAGTGGTGTCACCGTCGGGTCATCCGGGTTGCCGTCGTTGTTCGGGTCTGCATTGGTCAGATCGTCCGGATCATCCGATGCGTCGCTCACCGGCGGGCCGACAAGCGGTTCGCCCGTTGCCGTAGCCACATTACTATAGAAACCTGCATCGATATCCGCCTGCGTCAGCACATGCGAGGCAGTGCAACTCACACTTTCAGCAGGATTTAAACTGAATGGAGCCGCCGGGATACAGGTCAGGCCTGTGGTACCCGGGTCGCTCACCGTAATATTATTCAATAGAACGTTTCCTGTATTGGTCACGGTGATCATATAGGTAATCACGTCACCTTCGTTGAGGATACCATCGCCACCCAGATCGAGCGCATCGGTCTTGAGCACGGTGATTTCGGGGTTTTGAGGAAGAATAAGTTCCCCATCCCCGTCATCTTCATCACCCGGGTCGTCGACCACATTCGTGTCATTATCCGTATCTACCCCGTTGTTGGGGGTGGAATCGGGGTCTCTGCCCGTGGCTGCCGTCACTTCTGCCAATAACAGATAATCACCAACAGGGTTGACCGTAGCGACAATTTGCAAGGTGGTGGTAGCTCCTCCGTTTAGCGTTCCGATCGTCCATAGTCCGGTACCGCTGTTATAGGCGCCGCCGCCATCATCGCTTACATACGTAAACCCACTTGGCAGCAGGCTGGTTACATCGACTAAAGTTGCCGGGTCAGGGCCCAGGTTGTTCACCGTAATGGTAAATGTAACGTTGTCCCCTACGTTAGGCGTCAGGTTGTCAGCCACAAGTTCTAACGACACATCGATACACCGTAACGATGTACATACGGTTTCGACGGGTTCCCCATAGGGCGGGGTTCCCGGGCCTGTATATTGCCAGTTAAATTGTACAACATTTTCTGTGGAGGGTAAAGAACTCTGGTTCGGATTCGGGTTGACCAGCGTGATGACCACCCCGTCGTCTCCCGTCAGGAAACCACCGTTTGCCGGATTGACTTCGAGGTCCCATACGATAGGAGGACAAAATTGATCCAGATCTGCGTTCGGGTCATCCACCGTGAAACACATGGCAAACACTTTGGTCCATCCCGAAGGAAAGGCCGGATCAGAAGTGGAAATAATGACCGGAGGCGCACTGGAATTCAATAACTGAATAGCGCCGTTGACAAACTCAGCCGGGCCGCCGAAGTTAAAGAACGCCGGACCTGCAGGGGGCTCCGTGCTGATCACGGGGGGTTGGGAGCAAATGGCCCATATCCGCCCTGAAAATCCCGGAAATCAATCAACTCCAGGATGTTATCGTCATAAAAAACGCACGTTCATCCCGAATACCTCCTGATTGGCTGTATTGGAGTGAAACTCCACATCCACGCGGTACTCTCCGGTTGCGCAATTGTAATCCGGGTTGGCATAGCGTACGGTAATCACAGGTTGTTGTGCCGACAAGGATGTTCCAGCAAAAAATAGCAAGAGGAACAAGACAAACCTTGCCATGAACCCGGTTTTGGATAAAGTACTCTTCCCGAGCAAGGATAAATATGGTACCATTTCTGTATTATTTGTCTTGGGTATAAGAAATAGGATAGCAGTTGAAAGGCAGCACATCTTGCTCTCTTACCTGTCTATTACCGTCATTTTAAGTACTTCGGAGGTATATTCGGCAGTCTCCAAACGATAGAACAGCATGCCGCCCTGCAAAGACAGGTTGCTATGCTTGATCTTCACTACATTTTGTCCGGCCTTAAAATCTCCCTGGATCGTATGGATCACTCTACCCGTTGCGTCAAAGAATACAAGGGTTGCTTCCTGCCCCTGGGGCAAGATGAATTCAATCAGTGTATTGTCATAGAAAGGATTGGGGTAGTTTTGGTGCAGGGCATAGCCATTTTTGTTCACTCCATCCTGACTGGAGGTCACCTCACCACCCACCGTAATACATTCTACGTCAAGTGCTTGTCCAAAGGGCATATCATCCGTTTGAAAATATTCCCAGTTAAAGGGTATGCTATTCACCTTAATGGGCGCGGAGGTCTCCTTTGTCTGGGGTTTATTTTCCAGCACGGTCAATCGTACTCCGTTATCGCCGGGAAAAAACCTTCCTCCTGCGCGTATGCTTTCAGGTCCCAAGTCAAACTGGGGCAAAGCATGGTGCCATCGGGGATAGATGCAGGCACATTAAACCGAGCTTCGAAAACTTTTGTCCATTTGTTTTTTTCGATCGTTAGCGGAGCGTTCTCTTTCGTCAACTGAACAGCCCCATTTACATAAGCAGCTGATTCTTCAAAACTGAACATTTCCGGTCCACTGGCTGAATTGCCTTTAAAGACATTCGGCGAGCCTCCAAGTAAGGAATAGCTGGGGTGTAAGGCCTCCAGGGAGAGAAACTCCAACTCCGAAGCATCGTAGAAAAACCGGACATTCATCCCAAACAATTGCTGAGGGCTTCCAATAGCCTTCATTTCTACATCGAGGGTGTACGTATTTGCCTGCACATCATAGTGTGGGTTGGCAAAACGCACCGAGATCAGGGACGAGGTTTGTCCAAAAGCCCCTGTACCAATACCAAGCAGCAGGCAGAGAACAAACAACACCAAGCGGCTTGAAGTAATTTTTAGCATATTCATTTTTAATATTTTTTAATTTTCCAAAAAGGTTAAAAATCTGTTCAAGCGAAGTGGCGTGGAGTCTGGTCAGACTCCACGCCTGCCTCATTTGTGCTTTTAATTCCTTGGCACACTTGTAAACTTGCCGTTGTTGATCTCCCAAACCCGGCGATCGTTGAAGTTGGTGTCGCCGTTCAGGTTGTAATCTCCTATGCGGTACCGTCCTAGGTCTCCATTTTCTCCTTCCCAGAAGGTACGGTCATCAAAGTTGATATCCGTATCAGATGCCGGGGTAAGGGTTTGGTTCCCATTCCCGCCGTACATGGCGAATACACCAGGTAGTATCTCCTTCTGGCCTGCAAATACCCCGAATCCGAACGGATCGTCGATGTAGCTCTGTTGCACGCGGAAATCATAGGTAATTTTGCCGTTGACCACCGAAATGGGCTGGTGTGACATGACGATCAAGTGGTTGCGGTGCTCGATGACCAGGTAATAATTCTGGAACGGATCGATCTCGCAGCACGCGAAGTTGTCGACAAACTCGATATGCCCATCGCTGTGCAAGAGCGCGGCAGCCTGACAGATCGGTCCGCCCGTACCATCCGGATTATCGCGCAGCGATACCAGTACCCAATCCACCACAGTCGACGGGTAATCGGCATCAGCAAAGTTAATGTCACCACCGGAATCGAAATTGCTTCCTTCAAGTCCGTTGTAGTTCCAAGGCGCGATGTTGTAAGGCTGACCGGCCGGCGTGTAATTCAAGCCGAAGAAGAAGTCGTTGTAAACTTGTCCAGGTAATACCCGCAGGTTGTTCAGATCCGTACGCATTGGAACGGAATAATTCTCCGAACCATCCGGGTAGATAGTCGACCCTTCGAGGTATACCCAGGCTTCGATGGTTACGCAGTACGTGATCGATACCGTGGCCGGGTTGCTTGTATTGCCTTCGTCGTCTTTCACCGTATACGTGATGTCGGCCGGATTACCTGGGAAGCCAGGCTCCGGTGTGAATGTGATGGCACCCGTCGTCGGGTTCACCGTCCACGTTCCTTCACCCGGTACCACCAGCGGATCGCCCGGGTTGGCGGTGCCTACGATCTGTACCGTGGTCGGATCAACGACATCGCCCGTCAAGTCGTTGGCCAGCACATCTACCGTCACCGGAGTGGTCGGCGTATTGTTCAGGCTTTGATCATCCGTAGCTACAGGTACGTAGTCTACCGTGATCGTCGCCACATTCGACGTGTTGCCGTCGTTGTCTTCGATCGTGTACGTGATCGGCGTCGGGTCGTCGTTGAAGCCCGGATCGGGTGTGAACGTCACATTCCCGCTGCCATCTACCGTCCAGGTCCCTTCGCCAGTTACTGTCAGCGTCGTCTGCTGACCCGGAGTACCCGGATCCAGATCGATCGATCCAGCCACCAGACTGCCGTCCGGATCAGTGTCCACCCCGTAGCCGTCATCTTCCGTGATCACCTGCTGTGTGACCGGCCCTGCCGGGTTGGCCAGGCTCTCGTTATTCGTCGCTACCGGAGGCTGTGCATCGTAGTCGATGTGCACATTGGCCGGGTTGCTCGTATTGCCTTCGCCGTCATCTACCGTGTAGGTGATGTCGGTCGGATCTCCCGTGAAGCCAGGTTGCGGTGTGAATGTGATGGCACCCGTCGTCGGGTTCACACTCCACGTTCCTTCACCAGGTACCGTCAGCGGATCGCCCGGGTTGGCCGTGCCTACGATCTGGACCGTGGTCGGATCGACGATGTCGCCATCCACGTCATTTGCCAAGACATCTACCGTCACCGGATTATTGGTCGTATTGCCCGTGCTGCTATCGTCTGTGGCTACCGGTATGTAGTCTACCACGATTGTCGCCACATTCGACGTGTTGCCGTCGTTGTCCTCGATCGTGTACGTGATCGGCGTCGGGTCGTCGTTGAAGCCCGGATTCGGTGTGAAAATCACATTACCAATGCCGTCTGCGCTCCAGATTCCTTCACCAGGTACTATCAGCGTCGTCTGCTGACCGCCCGTGCCCGGATCCAAATCGATCGAGCTGGTTACCAGGGTGCCGTCCGGATCAGTACACCCGTAGCCGTCATCTTCCGTGATCACCTGCTGTACCACCGTGGTGCCAGGGATGTTCGCCAAATCTTCGTTATTCGTCGCTACCGCCGGCTGTACATCGTAGTCGATATGCACCGTGGCCGGGTTGCTCGTATTGCCTTCACCCTCTTTCACCGTGTAGGTACGTCGGTCGGATCTGCCGTGAAGCCAGGTTGCGGGGTGAACGTAATGGCACCCGTCGTCGGGTTCACCGTCCACGTCCCTTCACCAGGTACCACCAGCGGATCGCCCGGGTTGGCTGTGCCCACAATCTGTACTGTGGTCGGATCGACGATGTCGCCCGTCAGGTCGTTGGCCAGCACGTCTACCGTCACCGGAGTGTTCGTCACATTGCCTGTGCTCACATCATCCGTAGCGACCGGTACATAGTCTACCACGATCGTCGCCACATTCGACGTGTTGCCGTCGTTGTCGTCGATCGTGTACGTGATCGGCGTCGGGTCGTCGTTGAAGCCCGGATCGGGTGTGAACGTCACATTCCCGCTACCGTCTACACTCCAGGTCCCTTCGCCAAATACCGTCAGTCGTCTGCTGACCCGGAGTGCCTGGATCCAGATCGATCGAGGAAGCTACCAGGCTGCCGTCCGGATCATTGTCCACGCCGTAGCCGTCATCTTCCGTGATCACCTGCTGCGTCACAGGTCCTGCCGGGTTGGCCAGGCTCGTTATTCGTCGCTACCGGCGGTTGTGCATCGTAGTCGATGTGCACATTGGCCGGGTTGTTTTCGTATTGCCTTCGCCGTCTTTCACCGTGTAGGTAAGTCGGTCGGATCTGCCGTGAAGCCAGGCTGCGGTGTGAACGTGATGGCACCCGTCGTCGGGTTCACCGTCCAGGTCCCTTCACCCGGTACCGTCAGCGGATCGCCCGGGTTGGCTGTGCCCACAATCTGTACTGTGGTCGGATCAACGATGTCGCCCGTCAGGTCGTTGGCCAGCACGTCTACCGTCACCGGAGTGTTCGTCACATTGCCTGTGCTCACATCATCCGTGGCTACCGGTACATAGTCTACCACGATCGTCGCGGTATTTGACGTGTTGCCGTCGTTGTCGTCGATCGTGTACGTGATCGGCGTTGGGTCATCGTTGAAGCCCGGATCGGGGGTGAACGTCACATTCCCGCTGCCATCTACCGTCCAGGTGCCTTCACCAGTTACTACCAGCGTCGTCTGCTGACCGCGCGTGCCCGGATCCAGATCGATCGAGGAAGCTACCAGGCTGCCGTCCGGATCATTGTCCACGCCGTAGCCGTCGTCTTCTGTGATCACCTGCTGCGTCACAGGTCCTGCTGGTTGGCCAGGCTTCGTTATTCGTCGCTACCGGCGGTTGTGCATCGTAGTCGATGTGCACATTGGCCGGGTTGCTCGTATTGCCTTCGCCGTCTTTCACCGTGTAGGTATGTCGGTCGGGTCTGCCGTGAAGCCAGGTTGCGGGGTGAACGTAATGGCACCCGTCGTCGGGTTCACCGTCCACGTTCCTTCACCCGGTACCACCAGCGGATCGCCCGGGTTGGCGGTGCCTACGATCTGTACCGTGGTCGGATCAACGACATCGCCCGTCAGGTCGTTGGCCAGCACGTCTACCGTCACCGGAGTGTTCGTCACATTGCCTGTGCTCACATCATCCGTGGCTACCGGTACGTAGTCTACCACGATCGTCGCGGTATTTGACGTGTTGCCGTCGTTGTCTTCGATCGTGTACGTGATCGGCGTCGGGTCGTCGTTGAAGCCCGGATCGGGTGTGAACGTCACATTCCCGCTACCGTCTACACTCCAGGTCCCTTCGCCAAATACCGTCAGCGTCGTCTGCTGGCCCGGAGTGCCCGGATCCAGATCGATCGAGGAAGCCACCAGGCTGCCGTCCGGATCATTGTCCACGCCGTAGCCGTCATCTTCCGTGATCACCTGCTGTGTGACAGGTCCTGCCGGGTTGGACAGGCTCGTTATTCGTCGCTACCGGCGGCTGTGCATCGTAGTCGATGTGCACATTGGCCGGGTTGCTCGTATTGCCTTCGCCGTCTTTCACCGTGTAGGTAATGTCGGTCGGATCTGCCGTGAAGCCAGGCTCCGGTGTGAATGTGATGGCACCCGTCGTCGGGTTCACCGTCCACGTTCCTTCACCAGGTACCGTCAGCGGATCGCCCGGGTTGGCTGTGCCCACAATCTGTACTGTGGTCGGATCAACGATGTCGCCCGTCAGGTCGTTGGCCAGCACGTCTACCGTCACCGGAGTGTTCGTCACATTGCCTGTGCTCACATCATCCGTAGCGACCGGTACATAGTCTACCACGATCGTCGCCACATTCGACGTGTTGCCGTCGTTGTCGTCGATCGTGTACGTGATCGGCGTCGGGTCGTCGTTGAAGCCCATCGGGCGTGAACGTCACATTCTGCTGCCATCTACCGTCCAGGTCCCTTCGCCAGGTACTGTCAGCGTCGTCTGCTGACCCGGAGTGCCCGGATCCAGATCGATCGAGGAAGCTACCAGGCTGCCGTCCGGATCATTGTCTACGCCGTAGCCGTCGTCTTCCGTGATCACCTGCTGCGTCACAGGTCCTGCCGGGTTGGCAGGCTCGTTATTCGTCGCTACCGGCGGTTGTGCATCGTAGTCGATGTGCACATTGGCCGGGTTGCTCGTATTGCCTTCGCCGTCTTTCACCGTGTAGGTAATGTCGGTCGGATCTGCCGAAGCCTGGTTGCGGGGTGAACGTAATGGCACCCGTCGTCGGGTTCACCGTCCACGTTCCTTCACCAGGTATCACCAGCGCATCGCCCGGGTTGGCTGTGCCCACAATCTGTACTGTGGTCGGATCAACGATGTCGCCTGGTCAGGTCGTTGGCCAGCACGTCTACCGTCACCGGAGTGTTCGTCACATTGCCTGTGCTCACATCATCCGTAGCGACCGGTACATAGTCTACCACGATCGTCGCGGTATTTGACGTGTTGCCGTCGTTGTCCTCGATCGTGTAGGTGATCGGCGTCGGGTCGTCGTTGAAGCCCGGATCGGGTGTGAACGTCACATTCCCGCTACCGTCTACACTCCAGGTCCCTTCGCCAAATACCGTCAGCGTCGTCTGCTGACCCGAGTACCCGGATCCAGATCGATCGATCCAGCTACCAGACTGCCGTCCGGATCATTGTCCACGCCGTAGCCGTCATCTTCCGTGATCACCTGCTGCGTCACAGGTCCTGCCGGGTTGGACAGGCTCTCGTTATTCGTCGCTACCGGCGGCTGTGCATCGTAGTCAATGTGCACATTGGCCGGGTTGCTCGTATTGCCTTCGCCGTCTTTCACCGTGTAGGTAATGTCGGTCGGGTCTGCCGTGAAGCCAGGTTGCGGGGTGAAGGTGATCTCTCCCGTCGTCGGGTTCACCGTCCAGGTCCCTTCACCAGGTACCACCAGCGGATCGCCCGGGTTGGCTGTGCCCACAATCTCTACTGTGGTCGGATCGACGATGTCGCCCGTCAGGTCGTTGGCTAGCACTTCTACCGTCACCGGAGTGTTCGTCACATTGCCTGTGCTCACATCATCCGTAGCGACCGGTACATAGTCTACCACGATCGTCGCGGTATTTGACGTGTTGCCGTCGTTGTCTTCGATCGTGTACGTGATCGGCGTCGGGTCGTCGTTGAAGCCCGGATCGGGGGTGAACGTCACATTCCCGCTGCCATCTACCGTCCAGGTGCCTTCGCCAGGTACTGTCAGCATCGTCTGCTGACCCGGAGTGCCCGGATCCAAATCGATCGAGCTGGTTACCAGGCTGCCGTCCGGATCATTGTCCACGCCGTAGCCGTCGTCTTCCGTGATCACCTGCTGCGTCACAGGTCCTGCCGGGTTGACAGGCTCTGTTATTCGTCGCTACCGGCGGCTGTGCATCGTAGTCGATGTGCACCGTGGCCGGGTTGCTCGTATTGCCTTCGCCGTCTTTCACCGTGTAGGTAATGTCGGTCGGATCTGCCGTGAAGCCAGGTTGCGGGGTGAACGTAATGGCACCCGTCGTCGGGTTCACCGTCCAGGTCCCTTCACCCGGTACCGTCAGCGGATCGCCCGGGTTGGCTGTGCCCACAATCTGTACTGTGGTCGGATCAACGATGTCGCCCGTCAGGTCGTTGGCCAGCACGTCTACCGTCACCGGAGTGTTCGTCACATTGCCTGTGCTCACATCATCCGTGGCTACCGGTACGTAGTCTACCACGATTGTCGCCACATTTGACGTGTTGCCGTCGTTGTCTTCGATCGTGTACGTGATCGGCGTCGGGTCGTCGTTGAAGCCCAATTCAGGCGTGAACGTCACATTCCCTGCGCCGTCTACACTCCAGATTCCTTCGCCCGGTACTGTCAAGGTCGTCTGCTGACCCGGAGTGCCCGGATCCAGATCGATCGAGGAAGCCACCAGGCTGCCGTCCGGATCATTGTCCACGCCGTAGCCGTCATCTTCCGTGATCACCTGCTGCGTCACAGGTCCTGCCGGGTTGGACAGGCTCTCGTTATTCGTCGCTACCGGCGGCTGTGCATCGTAGTCAATGTGCACATTGGCCGGGTTGCTCGTATTGCCTTCGCCGTCTTTCACCGTGTAGGTAATGTCGGTCGGATCTGCCGTGAAGCCAGGTTGCGGGGTGAACGTAATGGCACCCGTCGTCGGGTTCACCGTCCACGTCCCTTCACCCGGTACCGTCAGCGGATCGCCGGGTGGCTGTGCCCACAATCTGTACTGTGGTCGGATCAACGATGTCGCCCGTCAGGTCGTTGGCCAGCACGTCTACCGTCACCGGAGTGTTCGTCACATTGCCTGTGCTCACATCATCCGTGGCTACCGGTACATAGTCTACCACGATCGTCGCGGTATTTGACGTGTTGCCGTCGTTGTCGTCGATCGTGTACGTGATCGGCGTTGGGTCATCGTTGAAGCCCGGATCGGGTGTGAACGTCACATTCCCGCTACCGTCTACACTCCAGGTCCCTTCGCCAAATACCGTCAGCGTCGTCTGCTGGCCCGGAGTGCCCGGATCCAGATCGATCGAGGAAGCCACCAGACTGCCGTCCGGATCATTGTCTACTCCGTAGCCGTCATCTTCCGTGATCACCTGCTGCGTCACAGGTCCTGCCGGGTTGGACAGGCTCTCGTTATTCGTCGCTACCGGCGGTTGTGCATCGTAGTCGATGTGCACCGTGGCCGGGTTGCTCGTATTGTTTTCACCGTCTTTCACCGTGTAGGTAATGTCGGTCGGATCTGCCGTGAAGCCAGGTTGCGGGGTGAACGTAATGGCACCCGTCGTCGGGTTCACCGTCCAGGTCCTTCACCAGGTACCGTCAGCGGATCGCCCGGGTTGGCTGTGCCCACAATCTGTACTGTGGTCGGATCAACGATGTCGCCCGTCAGGTCGTTGGCCAGGACATCTACCGTCACCGGAGTGTTCGTCGTATTGCCTGTGCTCACATCATCCGTGGCTACCGGTACATAGTCTACCACGATCGTCGCGGTATTTGACGTGTTGCCGTCGTTGTCGTCGATCGTGTACGTGATCGGCGTTGGGTCATCGTTGAAGCCCGGATCGGGGGTGAACGTCACATTCCCGCTGCCATCTACCGTCCAGGTGCCTTCACCAGTTACCACCAGCGTCGTCTGCTGACCGCCCGTGCCCGGATCCAGATCGATCGATCCAGCTACCAGACTGCCGTCCGGATCATTGTCTACTCCGTAGCCGTCATCTTCTGTGATCACTTGCTGCGTCACAGGTCCTGCCGGGTTGGCCAGGCTCTCGTTATTCGTCGCTACCGGCGGCTGTACATCGTAGTCGATATGCACCGTGGCCGGGTTGCTCGTATTGCCTTCGCCGTCTTTCACCGTGTAGGTAATGTCGGTCGGATCTGCCGTGAAGCCAGGTTGCGGGGTGAACGTAATGGCACCCGTCGTCGGGTTCACCGTCCACGTCCCTTCACCCGGTACCACCAGCGCATCGCCCGGGTTGGCTGTGCCCACAATCTGTACTGTGGTCGGATCAACGATGTCGCCCGTCAGGTCGTTGGCCAGCACATCTACCGTCACCGGAGTGTTCGTCACATTGCCTGTGCTCACATCATCCGTAGCGACCGGTACATAGTCTACCACGATCGTCGCGGTATTTGACGTGTTGCCGTCGTTGTCGTCGATCGTGTACGTGATCGGCGTCGGATCGTCGTTGAAGCCCGGATCGGGTGTGAACGTCACATTCCCGCTGCCGTCTACCGTCCAGGTCCCTTCGCCAGGCACCGTCAGCGTCGTTTGCTGACCACCCGTGCCCGGATCCAGATCGATCGAGGAAGCCACCAGGCTGCCGTCCGGATCGTAGTCCGAACCGTAGCCATCGTCTTCCAGGATTACTTCCTGTGTGACCGGACCAGGAGGATTCGCTAAACTTTCGTTATCGGTCGCTACCGGCAAGTCGATCACCGGATCAATCGTAATATAAACCGTCGCCGGATCGCAAGCCAGATACGGATCACATACCTGATAGGTATAGGAATCCGGACCATTGTAGTTCAGATCAGGGGTGTAGGTAAACGAACCATTCGGATTTTGCGTCAGCGTACCGTGCAGCGGTGGCGTCAGTACGGTGATCGTCAGCGGATCCATATTCGGATCGCTATCGTTGACCAGGATACCCGGTGCATTCACGATCAGCGGAGTATCTTCATTGGTGCTGTAATAATCGTCGTTGGCCACCGGCGGGTTGTTCACCGGCGTTACTGCTTCCGGTATCATAATCGTCGCCCATCCCGTCGTTGGGTCGGGAGTCAATATCGTATTCACTATGGGCCGTCACCTGAGCGGCGTTGGTGTATTCACCCGGTGTGCCGGTTGGAGCATCCGCACTGGCCTGGAAGGACAAGATCACATTCTCACCCGGATCGAGCTGATTAAGAGACCAGCTTAGTGTCGGGTTACCCGCAGCGTTCGGCACGATCGTAGCGCCCGAACCGAGCGGGTTGAATCCGATGGTACCCACCAGGTAGGTGAAGCCGCCCGGCAGCACGTCCTGCACCACGATATTGGTGGCCGGGGAAGTAGCGCCGGAGGCGTTATTGCTCAGGAGTATGGCGAAGGTCACGTTTTGCCCAATACCCGGATTGGAAATATCCACCGTCTTGACCAACTGAAGGTCGATCTTTTTCGGGGTAACCGTTTCGGTATCGTAATCGTCGCCCATGCCATCGTTTGGCGCGGAGTCCACATCGTCTTCCGTATGTGCGATCACCTGGCCCACGTTCACATAATAGCCTGGCGTGTTCATCGGCGCATTCACGATGGCCTGGAAGGTCAGCGTTACCGTTTCGGCCGGATCGAGTTGATCGATGGACCAGTGAAGGATAGAGGAGCTGACCGGTATGGTGACAATAGTGGCTCCCGTTCCACCTGCGTTGTAGCTGATGGAGGCGTTCACGTAGGAGTATCCTGCAGGTAGCAAGTCTTCGACGAGTATGTTAGTCGCCGCGTCAGGGCCTGCGTTATTGACCGTGAGGGTAAACGTCACCGTCTCGTTCACGTTGGGGGTAGGATTGTTCACCGTTTTAACCAGGGAAACGTCGATCTGCTTCGGCGTGATCTCATCCGTATCGTAATCATCGCCCATCCCATCATTTGGCTGGGAGTCAATGTCGTATTCGTTAAGTGCGACCACCTCGCCCACGTTCAGGAATTCACCCGGGGTATTTGTGGGTTCTAGAACGATCGCTTGCAGCGTAAGGGTCACGAGTTCACCCGGATCGAGTTGGTTGATCGTCCAGGCCAGGGTAGGCAGGCCAGTTGCATCCGTCGTGATCGTAGCGCCGGTACCACCCGCATTGAAAGCGATGGAGCCCGGTACATACGTCATGCCGGAAGGCAACACATCGTGCACCACTATGCCAGTGGCGGGATTGAGCGCCGAAACGCTGTTGCTGACCAGAATGGTAAAGGTGGCTGCCTGCCCCACGTTTGGTGTGGAGTTGTTGGCAAATTTCACCAATTCCAGGTCTACCTGCGGCGGGGTGATGGTAAAGTCGTCTTCATCATCTTCTGCCGGGGTGTTGCTGACCATATTGTCCGGCGTCGAGTTCGGATCGTACTGGTCGCTGGCCGTCACCTGGGCCACGTTTTTATATTCACCAGGGGCGCCGGTTGGAGCGTCGACGGTAGCATCGAAAGTCAGCACCAGGGTGCCGGCGCCTACAGGAACGGTCAAACCGCTCCAGGAAACGGTTCCACCCGATTCCGTACCAACATTGCTAATATTCGTAATTCCGCTAAAGCCGGCCGGGACATAGTCTTCCACAGCCACACCGGTAGCCGCATCGGGACCGGCATTGGACAGGGTCAGGGTAAATGTCACCGTAGAGCCGACATTAGCCGTAGCGCTACTACCGGTTTTGACCAAGGAAATATTGGCCTGTTGCGGTGTCGCCGTGGCGAATGATTCGTCATCATCCGGTTGGTTATCGCCAAGATCATCGACGCCAGGACCGGCAGCCGGATCGGAATCCGGGTCATACAGGTCTGATGCGGTGATCTGCGCGGAGTTGGTGTATTCGTCCGGCGTATTGGTCGGGGCATCTACGGTGGCCTTAAAGGTAAGGGTCACCGTATTGGCGCCGACCGGGACGTTCAGGCCGGTCCAGGTAATGGTACCTGCCGGGCTTTCCACGCCGCCGCCGGTGATCGTATTAATCGCGCTGTAACCGCCAGGCACAATGTCCTCTACACTTACACCTGTTGCCGCGCCGGGACCGGCGTTTGACAATTCGATGGTAAAGGTCACTTCATCGCCGACATTCGGCGTGGGATCACTGATGGATTTCACCAGCGACAGATCGGCCTGCAGCAACGTGAAGACTGCATCATCTTCATCATCCTGAGCCGGGGTGTTGTTCAACATGTTGTTCGGCTGCGAATCCGGGTCGTACACCGCGCTGGCTGTGACCTGCGCCGTGTTTTTGTACTCGTCCGGCGCGCCGGTCGGGGCATTTACGGTGGCCTGGAAAGTCAGGGTCACCGTGTTGGCGCCAACCGGAACGGTCAGACCGGTCCAGGTAACCGTGTTGCCGGAAGCGGTGCCACCGACCGAAATAGCGGTGATGCCGCTAAATCCGACAGGCACATAATCCTGAACGGAAACGCCGGTAGCCGGGTTCGGGCCAGCATTCGACAGCGTGATGGTAAAGGTCACCGGGTCGCCGATATTAGCCGAAGCCGGGCTCACCGCTTTCACCAACGACACGTCGGCTTGTTTCGGGGTGAGGTTGGCATCGTCTTCATCGTCTTCCGCCGGGGTGTTGTTCACCATGTTGTTCGGCATGGAATTCGGGTCAAACTGGTCGCTGGCCGTTACTTGAGCGGTGTTGCGGTAGCTGACGCCGACGCCCGGAGCAAGTACAGTGGCCTGGAAGGTCAGGTTGACCGTATTGCCAACGCTTGGCGCTGACAGGTTCAGACCAGACCAGTTAATGGTGTTGCCAGATAAGGTGCCACCGTTGCTGATAGCAGCGATGCTGCCGTAGCCATTGGGCAAATAATCCGCTACACTAATATTCGTCGCCGCAGAGGGGCCCAGGTTGACCACCTGAACCGTAAATGTAACCACTGTACCCACGTTCGGGCTGGTATTATTCACCGACTTATTCAAAAGCAGGTTCGCACTGGGCGGGGTAACGGTTACGGCATCGTCGTCATCCTGGTTGGATGAATCATCGCCCGGTATGGAGTTCGGGTCGTACTGATCGCTCGAGTACACCTGGGCGTAGTTGGTCTTCGCACCCGGGGTCGTCACTGTTGCGGTGATCTGTATACTGGCGGAACCGCCGCTGGCGATCGTGCCAACGGTCCAAAAGCCCGAGCCGGAGTCATAGTTGCCGCCACTGTTGTCCGACACGTAGGTCAGGCCCGCAGGAAGCAGGTCTTCGAACCGTTACGTTGGTGGCTGCAGAAGGGCCGGCATTGTTCACCGTGATCGTGAAGACCACATTCGTGCCCACATTTGGCGTTGCATTATCTACTATTTTCGTCAAGGACAAATCGGCCTGCTGTGGGGTCACCACTACAGAGTCGTCGTCGTCATCTGTTGCCGAGTTGTCGCCCGGAATTGAGTTCGGGTCGAACTGATCGCTGTATTCACCTGTGCATAGTTCGTTTTCGCGCCTGCGGAGGTTACGGTTGCCGTAATCTCTATGCTGGCAGAACCACTGGCGGCGATCGTACCGATGGTCCAGATGCCCGTCCCATCGTTGTAGTTGCCGCCGCTGTTATCAGACACGTAGGTCAGGCCAGCCGGAAGCAGGTCTTCCACCGTCACGTTGGTCGCGTCGTCGGGGCCGGCATTGTTCACCGTAATGGTGAAGATCACATCCGAGCCCAGGTTCGGCGAAGCGTTGTTTACTGTTTTCGTCAGGGAAAGGTCGGCTACCTGTGGCGTCACCAGCACGGAGTCGTCGTCGTCATCCGTCGTCGAGTCGTCGCCCGGCGTGGAGTTCGGATCGTACTGATCGGCCGTGTTGACCTGTGCGTAGTTCGTTTTCGCGCCCGCAGAGGTAACGCTTGCCGTAATCTCTATGCTGGCAGCACCGCTGGCGGCGATCGTACCGATGGTCCAGATTCCCGTCCCATCGTTATAATTGCCACCGCTATTATCAGATACATAGGTCAGGCCTGCAGGAAGCAGGTCCTTGACCGTCACGTTCGTGGCTGCATCCGGGCCGGCATTGTTCACCGTGATCGTGAAGACCACTGTGCCGCCCACTTGCGGTGTCGCATCGTCCACCGTTTTGGTAAGCGACAGGTCAGCGATTTGCGGCGTCACCAATACGGAATCGTCGTCGTCATCCGTGGTCGAGTCGTCGCCCGGCGTAGAGTTCGGATCGTACTGGTCGGCCGTGTTGACCTGTGCGTAGTTCGTTTTCGCGCCCGGCGGTGGTTACCGTCGCAGTGATTTGTATGCTGGCAGAACCTGGCGGCGATCGTGCCTACGGTCCAGATCCCCGTCACATCGTTATAGTTGCCACCGCTGTTGTCCGACACGTAGCTCAGACCGGCAGGAAGCAGGTCTTTGACCGTCACGTTCGTGGCCGCGTCGGGGCCTGCATTGTTCACCGTGATCGTGAAGACCACTTGCGAACCCACGTTAGGCGTAGCGTTGTCCACTGTTTTCGTCAACGACAGGTCAGCGACTTGTGGGGTCACGAGTACGGAGTCGTCGTCATCATCCGTGGTCGAGTCGTCGCCCGGTATCGAGTTCGGGTCGTACTGATCGACCGTGTTGACCTGTGCGTAGTTCGTTTCGCGCCCGCAGAGGTTACGCTTGCCGTAATCTCTATGCTCACAGAGCCGCTGGCGGCGATCGTACCGATGGTCCAGATTCCCGTCCCATCGTTATAATTGCCGCCGCTGTTGTCCGACACGTAGGTCAGACCGGCAGGAAGCAGGTCTTTCACTGTCACATTCGTGGCCGCGTCGGGACCGGCATTATTCACCGTGATCGTAAAGACCACTGTACCGCCTACTTGCGGGGTCGCATTATTTACTATTTTGGTTAAGGACAAGTCAGCGACTTGCGGCGTTACCACCACAGCGTCGTCGTCATCATCCTTCGTCGACTCGTCGCCCGGCGTGGGGTTGGGATCGTACTGATCGACCGCGTTTACCTGCGCGTAGTTCGTTTCGCGCCGGAAGTCGTTACCGTTGCCGTGATTTCTATGCTGCCGACCGCTGCGGCGATCGTTCCAATGGTCCAGATTCCCGTACCATCGTTATAGTTGCCGCCGCTGTTGTCCGACACGTAGGTCAGACCGGCAGGGAGCAGATCTTTCACAGCCACGTTCGTGGCCGCATCCGGACCGGCATTATTTACCGTGATCGTGAAGACCACCGTGGAGCCGACGTTCGGCGTCGCGTTGTCCACGGTTTTGGTCAACGACAGGTCGGCTTCCAGAACCGTAACTACGGCATCATCCTCATCGTCCTGCGCCGGGGTATTGTTCACCATGTTGTTCGGTTGCGAATCCGGGTCGTATACGGCACTGGCCGTTACCTGAGCTGTATTTTTGTATTCACCCGGCGCGTATGTCGGAGCAAGTACGGTGGCCTGGAAGGTCCGGGTCACCGTATTAGCGCCCACCGGGACGGTTATTCCCGACCAGGTGATCGTGCTGCCGGACAAGGTACCGGCATCACTGATGGCTGTAATACTCCCAAAACCTGCAGGGACATAATCCTTCACCGATACTGCGGTGGCCGGGTTCGGGCCGGCATTCGACAGTGTGATGGTAAATGTCACCACATCTCCGACATTGGCAGTGGAGGGGCTGGCCGTTTTGTTCAAGGACACATCGGCCTGGCGTGGGGAGACGGTCGCGTCATCCGCGTCATTTTCGTCTTCCGGATCCTGGCTGCCGTCCGGATCGGGAACCGATCAGGTGGTCGCCATCGATATCGGCAGCATTGCCCGGGGTACTGTTCGGGTCATACTGGTCGGAGGTCAGCACCCGCGCTACGTTTTGGTATTCGTAGGGCGTACCGGTAGGCGCATCCACCACGGCATTAAACGTAAAGAATTGCGTAGTGCTTGCCGGAATGGTCAGGCTGCTCCAGGTAATAACGTTGCCCGAAAGCACGCCGCCGCCTGTGATACGGAAATATTGCTGTAGCCGGCCAGGACTTGGCATCTTCCGATGGACACGCCGGTGCAGCATTCAGTCCGTTATTGGCTAATTGGATGGTAAAGGTCACCGTTTGGCCCACGTTCGGGGACGGGTTGCTCACCGATTTGATCAGAGGTCAGATCGGCTTGCGGTGGCTGTCACGGATGTCATCATCTTCATCGTCTTCCGCCAAGATTATTCACCCTGTTGTTTGGCGTAGAGGTCCGGGTCAATCTGGTCGGCATCGGTGATCTGCGTGCGTTTTGACATAGCTGGCACCGCCCCCGGGAGCGTCTACAGTAGCCTGGAAGGTGAGGGTGAGGGTATTGCCGCCACCGGGGCGGAACGTTCAAACCACTCCAGGAAATGGTGCTGCCCGATAAGGTGCCACCCGCACCGTTACTGATCGCGGTGATGTTGTTATACCCATTGGGAAGGTACATCCTGCCACGCTGACGTTGGTAGGCCGCATCCGGGCCGAGGTTGGTCAGCAAGATGGGAAAGGTTACTGTTTGGCCCACATTGGGGTTGGTCGGCGTCACTGATTTTACGAGGATCAGGTCGGCTTCTTGCAGGGTAACGGTCGCCTCATCCTCGTCGGGTTCTCTGCCATGGTGTTGCCCACAGGGTTGTTTGGTGTCGGGTTCGGGGTCGAACTGATCGGCGTCCGTTACCTGGGCTAGGTTGGTGTATTCACCGGGAGCGCCGTGGGAGCATCCACGGTAGCCTGGAAGGTCAGAATTTTTGTATCGGCACCCACGGGTACGCTCAGCCCGGACCAACTAACGGTGCCACCCGATTCGGTGCCCGCGTCGCTGATCGATGCAATAGCGCTGAAACCAGCCGGGACGTAGTCTTCTACAGAAACGCCGGTAGCCGGGTCCGGACCCACATTCGATAATTTGATGGAGAAGGTCACCACATCGCCTACGTTCGGGTTGGCCGGGCTTACTTCTTTCACCAAGACCAGGTCGGACTGTTTCGGTGTCACCGAAGCATCGTCTTCATCATCCTGGGCCGGTGTATTTTCGTCCACACCTGGGGTTATTGGGCTGCGAATCGGGGGCGTACACATCGCTGGCCGTTACCTCGGCTACGTTTTTATATTCATCCTGTGCGCCCGTCGGATTGTCCACGGTGGCCTGGAAGGTCAGGGTCAGGGTATTGGAGCCCACCGGAATAGTTTTCCCACTCCAGGTGATCGTACTGCCGGAAAGGGTACCGGAACCACTGATCGCCGTGATGCTGCTATAACCAGCCGGCACATAGTCCTTGATCTCCACGCCGGTAGCCGCATCCGGGCCGGCATTGGACAATGTGATGGTAAAGGTCACCACATCGCCCGCATTCGGGGTCGTGGTGCTGACTGTTTTAACCAACGAGATATCGGCCTGTTTCGGCGTTACCGAGGCATCGTCTTCGTCGTTCTCCACCGGGGTATTGCCTACCAGGTTGTTGGGCGTCGAGTTCGGGTCGGTCTGGTCCGCGTCGGTTACCTGGGCTACGTTATGGTATTCCTCCGGGTGCGCCGGTGGGTGCGTCAACCGTAGCCTGGAAGGTCAGGCACTTTGCTGCCGAATGCCGGTACGGTCAGGCCGGACCAGGAGACCGTGCCTCCCGATTCTGTACCCAGGTCGCTGATCGCCGTGATGTTGCTGTAACCGGCAGGTAGATAGTCTTCTAACGGCCACGCCGGTAGCTGCGTCCGGGCCGAGGTTGGTCACCGTGATCGTGAAGGTCACGGTTTGGCCGACGTTCGGGTTGAGCGGGCTGACCGATTTGGACAGCAGAGGTCTGCCTGTTGAACGATTGCCTTAGCGAAGGCTTCATCGTCTTGCGCCGGCGTATTGCCTGCCATATTGTTGGGTTGCGAATCCGGATCGTACTGATCGGAATCCGTCACCTCTGTGGTATTCTTATACTCGTCCGGAGCGCCGGTCGGGGCAATTACGGTGGCCTGGAAGGTCCGGGTCACGGTATTGGCGCCAACCGGGACGCTCATGCCGGTCCAGGTAACGGTGCTGCCCGACAGGGTACCGCCATCGCTGATTGCAGTAATGGTACCGAAGCCGGCAGGCACGTAGTCTTTCACTTCCACACCGGTAGCCGCATCGGGGCCGAGGTTGGAAATTTGAATGGTGAAGGTCACCACGTCACCGGCATTAGGCGTAGCGTTGCTGATCAATTTGGTCAGCGACAGGTCTGACACTTTCGGTACCAGGGTTACAAAAGTCTCATCGTCATCAGCCAGGTTGTCGCCCAGGTCATCTACGCCAGGACCAGTAGTCGGATCAGAATCCGGGTCATATTGGTCGGAATCGGTGATCTGAGCCGTGTTTTTATATTCATCCGGAGCGCCCGTTGGGGCATCTACTGTGGCTTTAAACGTAAGCGCCAGCGTACCAACCGGGACCGACAGACCAGTCCAGTTGATGGTACCTGCCGGACTTTCACGCCGCTGTTGGAGATCGTATTGATCGCACTGAAACCAGCAGGGAACGAGGTCCTGTACGGCTACGCCAGTAGCGCATCAGGCCGGCATTCGTGATCGTAAGCGTGAAAGTAACTTCATCGCCGACATTCGGCGTAGAAGATGATGCTGTTTTTACCAGCGACAGATCTGCCTGCTTAGGCACGACTGTTACAAAAGTCTCATCGTCATCAGCCAGGTTGTCGCCCAGGTCATCTACGCCAGGACCGGTAGTCGGATCAGAATCTGGATCATATTGGTCGGAATCGGTAATCTGTGCCGTGTTTTTATATTCATCCAGGGCGCCCGTCGGGGCATCTACTGTGGCTTTAAACGTAAGCGCCAGCGTACCAACCGGGACCGACAGACCAGTCCAGTTGATGGTACCTGCCGGACTTTCCACGCCGCTGTTGGAGATCGTATTGATCGCACTGAAACCAGCAGGAACGAGGTCCTGTACGGCTACGCCAGTAGCAGCATCCGGGCCGGCATTCGTGATCGTAAGCGTGAAGGTAACTTCGTCGCCGATATTCGGCTGGGGGACGTTTATCGTTTTGACCAGCGACAAGTCGGCTGTCTTCGGTATGGCTGTTACAAAGTCTCATCGTCATCAGCCAGGTTGTCGCCCAGGTCATCTACGCCAGGACCGGTAGTCGGATCAGAATCTGGATCATATTGGTCGGAATCGGTAATCTGTGCCGTGTTTTTATATTCATCCAGGGCGCCCGTCGGGGCATCTACTGTGGCTTTAAACGTAAGCGCCAGCGTACCAACCGGGACCGACAGACCCGGTCAGTTGATGGTACCTGCCGGGCTTTCCACGCCGCTGTTGGAGATCGTATTGATCGCACTGAAACCAGCAGGAACGAAGTCCTGTGCGGCTACGCCGGTAGCAGCATCCGGGCCGGCATTCGTAATCGTAAGCGTGAAAGTAACTTCATCACCGACATTCGGCGTGGTGTTGCTCATCGTTTTGACCAGCGACAGGTCGGATTGTTTCGGAACGACCGTAGCCGCGGCCTCATCATCCTGGGCGGGGTATTGCCGAACAGGTTGTTGGGCTGGGAGTCGGGATCCAGGAGATCCGAATCCGTCACCTGCGTCACGTTTTTATATTCGTTGGGCGCGCCGGTGGGGGCGTCGACCGTAACCTGGAAAGTCAGGGTAATGAAATCATTGGCCGGAATGCTCAGTCCGGTCCAGGTGATCGTGCCTCCACTTTCGGTACCGCCATTGTCGATGGCCGTAATACCGCTGTATCCAGCCGGTACGTAGTCTTTCACTTCTACACCGGTGGCTGCGTCTGGGCCATCGTTGGTTACGGTAATGGTAAAGGTAATGACGTCACCCACATTGGGCGTGCCGGTACTGGGCGATTTTGGAGACTAAGGTCAGCCGACGGAATAGGCACAAGGGTGGGGTCCATCTCGTCGGGGTTGTTGTCATTATCGGTGCCGTCCGGATCGAGGCCATCTGTCGATGTATCGCTCACGGTGGCGTTCCCTGGGCTGGTTCCCTGGGCTGTAGCCAGGTTCAGGTAAGTGGTTACAAACGGCGGGGTGATCACAAAGCTGATACTTACTGTGCCAGAAGCACCCACGCCCAGGGATTGTCCCGGGACGAGAATATTGCTGGAAGCTGTACCGTTCCAACCTGCATTGGCAGTCAGTGTGCCGCTGGTGGCTACGAAAGAAGCCGGGCTGGCGCCGACAAACTGGGCAGTGATATTATCATACACCTTCAGATCGCTTAAAATCACATTGCCGAAGTTCTCCACTGTCAAAAGGATATTGACCGTGTAGGTGCCATTCAGGTTATTGACAATACTGGTCAGGTTTTTCGCGATCCCGATAATGGGGTTTTCTACCGTAATCGTTACCGTAGCAGGATCGCAGTCCATGTCCACATCACATATTTCATACGTAAATACATCCGTACCGAAGAAGCCTGGGTTTGGGGTGTACGTGTAATTACCCGAAGCATCCATCGTTACCGTTCCATTGGCCGCACCACCGTTCAACCCGATCAGGCTCCATACGTTTCCACCATCGGCGCTAGGCACGTCGTTGGTCTGGGCGGCGCCGCTTACCGGCGTATTTATTAGCGTTGAATTGACGTCATTGTTAGCTACCGGCATGTAGTTTAGTGGTACGATCACCTGGTTACTATTGTCTGTTACCGGGTTATTATTCGGATCATCTCCAGTGGCGGAGGCCGTGTTCACTACTTGTCCATTGGTAATATCTCCTGCTGTCACGGTATGGATAGCACTATACGTCCAAATCTCGCCTACCTCCATGATACCGTTCATATTCAAGTCTCCGAATTGGTAGGTGATACTTCCCGGATCCGCGTTTGCATCGGTCACCGCGATATTGTCTATTATTATGCTACCTGTGTTCTCTACTGTAATGGTGTAGTGGATCACTTCGCCTATGGAACTATAACTTGTTTCCGTAGCCGACTTGGTCACGGTCAATTGAGGAGCCAGCACGGTTGTCGAAACTTCATCCGTATTATCACCTGGATTGGGATCTGTGGATGTCGTGCTGATCGTTGCGACGTTGGTGATCACGGTGCCATTGGGCAGGTTGCTGTCTACCGTCGCTACGATGGTAAAAGTCTCTGTGGCGCCGGCTGCTACGGTACCCACTGTCCAGTCAGGAGCCGTCCAACTGCCGATAGAAGCCGTAGAGCTCACATAAGTCAGCCCTGCAGGGAGGATATCTTCTACCACTACATTCAAGCCGTCGCTTGGCCCGGCATTATAAATGGAAATAGTATACGTAATATTTCCCCCGGCTATTTTGGTGGCCGGCCCGGTTTTGGTGATCTGCATATCTGCCAATGGGAATACCTTAAATGAACTGGCCAGGAAATTCTCCCGTCCACAGCCGTCCTTGACAACCAGGCGAACGATGCAAGTCGTTACTCCCGATACCAGGAGGTGTATAATCCGTCGTCGGGGAGGTAGGATTCGAAAGGCACCTCCACAGTCGGAAGTCCATAGATAAGTGAGCGGAGCGGTTTTTCCCGTAGCAGAAATCGAGAAAGTGGCTATATCGCCGGCGTAGATCTCGGAAGGCAGGGAGATCGGTGTAATGTCCGGACGGAACTCAATACCGGCCTGTAACCAAAAGTTGCCATAAATACGTGCAGCGCCCACGTTTTCGGCTTCGGTGCCGGAAGCAATCGTATGGGAAGCTTCATACACGATCATTCCGTAATCAGGGTTGCCATAAGCATGGCCATAAGCCACCAAGGCTGCTGCATTTAGGGGGTACTGGCCCGTACCTGTCCGTTCCGGATGGTCCGGATCATAAACAGCGATGGAGGTGCTTGAGCGCCAGCCGGCGGCAAAGGGGATATATATTTGTTCGGATCCGCTTTGCAGAGCCCCGTCAATATTTCCGATAAATTGCATAAAGGGATCGGAAGCGAACTCGGAGGCATAATGCCCCGCATCCATACTGTAGGAGTATGGTGGGGTCCCGTCGCCGTGGTCGCCCCAGAGGACCAGCCCTTCATTGGATAGATAATTCATATCGGGCGCAGGCCCCGGGATACTGGGGACATCTACCAGGGTTTCCAGCGAACTGGGTGCGTGGCAAGCAGCCCAGAGCCAGCCCCCGTTTTTAATGTAGGCATCAAACGTTTCCTTATCCAGTGTACTCCAGGTATGCGGGTCGGCGTGCGGCATGGCATAGATGTCATCACAAAGATTAAGGTTGCTCGGCAAACCGTCGGGCCGGTACAGGCTATAGATCGGCTCCTGATTGGTGGGGGGTCGTAATACCCGACAATCTGATTGGTGAGCCCGATTTTGTCATAAAAAGCGCTCTCGATCAACCCGCCATTTTGTTCATCCAGTACCGCACGCGGGAAACTGGTAATGACATCGTGGATAGGCGCTTCAAATGCCGGCAGGTTGCAATTGACTTGCATGGTGGGGTAAAGCGCCAGCCAGCTGTTGATAACCGGCTGAGCCACGCCCATGAAGCCTTCGTCAATGATAAAGGCCCCTGTTTTATAATTGACCCCGTTGACCGTGAAGTCGACCTCATCCACTTTATTGACCTGATCCTGAAAGGTCTTATCCGGCCGGATGGCCCAATAAACCGGGATCTGGTTGTCGTGCACGAGTTTATATACCAACCCGTAGGCCTTCAGGGTGTTGTTATAGGTTTGGGGCGTCTGGCCCATGTTGATGATACAAGCCCCTGCATCAAAGGATTTCAGGGCGGAAAGGAATACCGAAGACGTATTATTATCGGTATAGGAATCCAGCTCGCTGGAGGCGGTCACGCTGGCTGTATTGGTGATCCCGCCACCCGATTCGATGGTCGTATTGATGGTCAGGGTCGCTGACTGACCGTTGGTCAGGCTGATCCCGCTCCACAACCCCGTAATCTCATTATAGGTACCCTGGCTGGCCGTATAGGATACGAAGGCCAGATTGATCGGCAAATAATCGGTAATGGTAATACCCGTAGCATTATCCGGACCATTGTTGGTCACGGTGACGGTATATTGCACCGGGTCCAATTCTACGATGGGAGGCACCGCGGTGGTCGTTTTGACGACCTCGAGATCGGCTCCATGCACCTGGATGGTTACATCATCGGTGTTGGGGTGCGTAGCGCTTATCGGTTCATTCATGGGCGAGCTTACCGTCGCCGTATTTACAATAGCCCTGCCTGCAGTCCCTGTATTTACGGTAGCATTTATAGTTAAGGTAGCGGTGGAGCTAACATTCAGAGCTCCAACGGTCCATATTCCAGTGACCGGATTATAGGTGCCGCCGCTGTGGGAGGTATAGGTCACATCCGAGGGAAGCAAATCGTTTACCTGTACCAACGGAGCATTATGAGGGCCGTAGTTCTCTATCACAAGGGTGTAGGTAACCGGTTCCCCTTCCTAGAATGCTACGGCATCCCCAGGCGCTGATGCCGTTTTGGTGATGCCCAGGTCGGCTTCGCCAATGGCAATAAGGGCCGAACTGGAGTTATTGGCAGGGAACTCCCCAATGTGATACCGGCAGCTTTCACCTGTGCTGTAATGGTCAGGGTTGCAGACGCCAGTGCATTGATATCATTGGCAAACCAGGTGCCGTTTACGGAATTGTATGGGTTACCCTGAGAAATCGTAGAGGATACATACGTTACCCCGGAAGGCAGTATATCCGTAAGTGTAATATCGTTTGCTTTAAGCGGGCCGTTGTTATAGATAACAATGGTATAGGTAATATTATCGAGCGGATTGGGCGCCGGATTGCTCACCGTTTTGGTGACCTGCAGATCGGCCCCGTTTACAAGCATACTGACCGACGAGGTATTATCGGCTGTATTTGGGTCCACCTGGTCAAAATCATAAATCTTGGCCTTATTGATAATGGTATGGGCGCCATAGCCGCCGTCCACAGTGGTGGTAAATTTCAGTGAAAAATTTGAACCCGAGTTTAAGGCGGGCGTATTCCAGGTTATAGTCTTGGACGGCAAATCATAAGTGGCCGTAGTTCCGGCCGGTATTTGCGTGAAAGCGACAAACGTCAGCCCGGCTGGCAATGTATCCCTGACCAGGACATTGGTCGCATTTCCAGGGCCGTTATTTTTCAGAAGAACAGTAAAGGTGAGGGTTTGCTACGTCCGGGGTGTTATCATTGACCGATTTGGTCAACAGCAGGTCTGCCGTAGCCACCTGGATTTCCACACTTGCGCTGTTATTAGAGGTATTGGTATCGTTCTGGTCCAATTGGTACAAAAGGGCGGTATTGGTCACATCCGTACCGGATGTACCGCTATTCGGTTTAGCCGTTATGGTCAGCACTCTTTGTTGCCCGCTTGCCAGGGCGCCGATATCCCAAATTCCGGTACCAGGCGTATACGTTCCCTGGGTCACCGTCGAACTGACATAGGTCATCACTCCAGGTAGCAGGTCCTTCACCTTCAATCCGGTGGCCGGTGAAGGGCCCAGGTTTTTCACCGTGACAGTATAGGTTAAATTGGTGCCTTCGTTATACGGACCATTGGAAACCGTTTTGAGTATCTGGATATCTGGAAAATTGACGGTAATCGGGATGGAGGCCGTATTATTGGCTGTGCTCTCTTCGGGTTGATTGATGGCCGTCACACTGGCGGTGTTCGTCATGGTCTGGCCACTTTGGCCTGCATTGACCGTGGCGGCCAAAATTAGGGTTACCGTCACGTTATCGTTCAAGGTGCCGATCGTCCAGGCGCCGGTCCCTGCATTATACGTCGTACCTGCCGGGATAGTGGAACTGCCGGGCACGTAGGTCAATCCGGAAGGCAACAGATCGGTAATGACCAATCCGGTAGCAGGCGCATCTGCCGTCCCGACGTTCTTTGCCGTGATCGTATACAAAATCGTTTGACCCACGTCCGGCGTATTATCGTTGACCGCTTTAGTCACCAGAATATCGGGCTTGTTCACTAAAATATTCACCGAGGCCGTACTGGCAAATACCCCTTCCTCCGGCTGATCAATGGCCGTTACACTGGCCGTATTGGTTTTGGCCTGACCACTTGTTCCCGTATTTACGGTAGCGGCTAACACAAGGGTTACGGTCACATTATCGTTCAGGGTGCCGATCGTCCAGGCGCCGGTCCCTGCATTATAGGTAGTGCCTGCCGGGATGGTAGAACTGCCGGGTACGTAGGTCAATCCCGTTGGTAACAGGTCTGTAATGACCAATCCTGTCGCCGGCGCATTCTGGGATCCGTTGTTTTTAGCTACAATCGTATATAGAATGGTTTGTCCTTCCGTCGGAGTTGCGTCGTTCACTGATTTAGTGACCAGGATATCGGGCTGGTTGACGGTAAAAGTTACGGACAATGTGTTATTGGAAGCATTATTATCGGCCGGAGTGGACGAAGAATAGCTGGCGGTATTGATGATAGTAGCCCCGCTGGTTCCGGTGTTGGGATGTGCCACGATATCCAGCTGCCTGGTCTGGCCGCTGGCCAATGCGCCAATATTCCAAATACCGGTACCTGAAGTATAGGTCCCCTGATCCGCCGTATAGGAAACAAAGGTCATGCTTGCCGGCAGCAGATCCAGGATCTGCAACGCTGTGGTAGCCTGCGGACCATTATTCTTTATCTTCACTGTGAAAGTAATGTCTTGCAGCTCATTGGGCGTATTATCGCTAACCGATACTTGGGTTATCTGAATATCGGTCTGCGCAAAGGCGACCTGCATTCCAAGCATACACACCAAAAATGCCAAGGTTTTTAGTAAGAAAAAAGGATTTCTGGCCGTTGCGGCGGCATTACTTTTTTTCGAGTGGTGGAGTTTTCCGATAGTAGAGTTGGGGACCATGTCAAAGGATTTTCTATTGGCAAAAAAAGAAGCTAACCAATTGGTTGATAACGATTTATTTGAATTACGCCCATCCTCAAACGGCAAAGACCCGGAGAAGAAGACGTTCCGTCCTTTCTGCGGGCCTGTGTTACCGGGGGAAGATGGAGGGCTGGAGGCTGTCTCTCCCAGCTCTCCTTCGTTTGTGGAATATCGTTGGATGGGTGGTAGGAGATTTCGGGGGTGGCTTCTTTCCCGTTCCCGGCGGAAAACAGGCGGGAGCTCTTGGCTCGGCGCCTCCGCCTTGACAGGTTTTATAGGGTCAACCATGGAACTCACAAAGCCCTTTAACCAACGCAGGGCTTTTTCAAATCGGAGCCGCAGTTGCGTGGACTGACGGGGTTGAAAATCAAGATCCACTTGATTCGCGACCCGTTGGATGAGGGTCATCAGGCTGAGCCAGAACGTTTTCATGTGTTAGTATTTGCTTGGGTAAAAAACCAATAAATGTGTGGCTTACGCCACCTGACTATTTGAGGCAAATATTATGCCACCTATTTTTGTGTTTTCGCTGCGTTTCATAGGTTTAAAAAGTGTAGCCCCGCAGGGCCACACTCAACCTGCATTGATTGATTTCCAATCTATAATCATTTGTGGATCAGACAGATCTGAGAAAAGTGCAGCCCACAAGGGGCTGCACGCGCATTGCACTAACAAATTAGTAATCTCAGTTTTTCAGATCTAGTATTCCACTTGACGGTTTGCTGATAGAAAAGGGGGCGCACAACGGCAGAAATAAAAAAGCCCTTGTAATGCGCTTCCTCAGGGGTAGCAAGCATTACAAGGGCTTTTCCCAATGCGTTGCATTGGTTTTCCAGAATGGAATTCCGGCATCCTAAAATACCGGAAAGGTATAAGGGGCGGCATAAGCCGCCCTTTACGTAACCTTTGACCATGTAGTGTTGCGTTTATCTTGTTTGGGTTCAATACAGCCTGATCCTTTCAACGAAAAATACACAAAAGTCTTTTCGAAAGCCGAAAAGCGCTTCATCTAAATCCATCAAAAGGAAATTTCCCGATCTCTGCATACGCAGAAATACGAGTTACTTAAAATTCTAGTGTTTCTGAAAAAAAATGGTGGCTAACGATGCGATGCCATAGTGTATATAAAAGTGTTTTGTGTTTCTTACTGACTGAAAATCGGTGGCTGGGAAGGAAATTACGATTTCAGTACATTGAGGAGTTACTGTTATCGTTTGGGTTATGACAAAAGTATTAAATATTTTAATAATGCAAAAAAATTATCCTATTTTTTCACTGAAAAATTTTGCGTTGGATCTGGATGCGAATAATCACATAGCAAACATAGATAATATGTTCGGATTTACCAATCTTAAATAATATTCTAAACAAAAAAAGCCACTCACGGGGTGTGAGTGGCTCCAAAATAGTGTTTCTGAATGTGGTATTTAATTTCCGTCCCACGGGAAAGCCCCGCAATCGACTTTTAAAACCGTAATGACCACGGTATCTGACACCGGCAGACAAGGGCCGATGGGATTGCTGGTCAGTGTAAGTGTGACGCTTCCGTTCGTCTTATCATTCGGACCGGGTATATAGAATACCGCCCCGCTGAAGGTATTGTCAATAGTCGTACCATCCCCTTGCACAAACTGGCCGTCACCGCTGGTACTCCAAACGCCGCCCACCGAAGCCGGTGTGATGAAAGCGTTGAGCTGAGCGAGTGCGAGCATATTCTTGCTGCAAATTTTTGCGGTTTGGCCGGCGTCTACCTCGATATTGCACTGCAGGCCCATATCAAGACTCAGGTTGGCGCCCCCCGATGGGATATAGCCCGTGTTTTCGGTCAGGCCATTGACCGGGCTGGCGTCCGAATCATCCTCGTTAGACACATTGCCATCCACATTCTGAATCGTTACCGTGTAATAAGGCGGCACGGTATTCAGATCGAAGATGACGTAGTAACTCCCTGGGTGCAGATTTTCGAACAGATATTCTCCATTGGCGTCGGTCACTTCAGGAAGCAATGGATTGCCGTACATATCAGTTGTGATTTCCGCCCCGGTAGTGGCATTGTAGATCCGTACGGTAACCCCTGGCACACCTGGCTCTCCGCCATTTTGCAGGCCGTTGCCATCCAGGTCTACCCAGACCTTATCGCCGACGCTCACCGAGGTGAAGAAGCCGAAGTCTACCGTCAGGTTGGATCGACCATCAGTCGTACCCTGACCGCCTGGGGCCAGATCCTGTTCATTCAGGAGGTTCTCCAGCACCAGGCCCCAAAGTCACGGGCTGGCTTTGCACGTTCGTGCCGATAATAACCGTACCGTTATCGTCCCCATCGTCTACATCGGAATCCGGATCTCCGGCATTGGACGTACTGGAGAGATAGCCGTCAAGTGGCGTACCCGTGCCACCGACTACTTCTACCACATAATCGCCTGCCGGCAGATTGTCAAAGCGGTAGTAGCCGTTCGCATCCGTGATCACCCCGCCAAAGGCATCATCGGCAGTACCGAGAATACCGTCTGGACCTACAGGGATCTCTGTAACGCCATCCGCAGCATACAACTTCACGGTGACGCCGCCGATACCCACTTCTGTGCCGTCGAGCTGGCCATTGTCATTGGCATCTTCCCAAATGCGGTTGCCCAGGGAATAGCCTGCCAGCCCAAAGTCGAGCGTCAGGTTGCCGTTCGTGCCATCGCCATCGTCCGGCGTATTAGGTTCGGTATTGTTCACCAGTGTGAAGACTGGTGTGCGGATGATTCCACCAACCAGGGCACCATTGTTGTCGGTGTCACTCGGGTCCGTATCGGGGTCATCCAATCCGCCAACCGTCGGCTCGTAGCCGGCTACCGGTGGCGTCATGACGACGTAGTAGTCGCCCGGAGCCAGGTTGGTGAATTCGTACAATCCATCCGGTCCTGTAGTATAGGATCCCACTGGGTTGCCCTGGATGTCCGTTGCAGGTGTTCCATCGGAAAAATAGAGGGTCATGACAGCGCCTTCTACCGGTGGTTCAAGCGTGGGATCACCCTGCTGACCATCGCCGTTGGTATCGTACCAAACATAGTCTCCTACATTCATCGGTTGGATGAGGGCGAAGTCTACGGTCAGGTTAGCCCGGTTATCTTGTATGTTGGCATCGCCTGTGCCCAGGTTCGTTTCACCTGTCGGTTCTGCCTGGTCTCCCAGGAACACCACCCCGCTTCGAATGGTGCTTGCTCCGATCACGGTACCGTTGTCGTCGCTATCCTGCGGATCTGATTCCGGATCATCGTTCGGATCCGGATCGCCGCCGTCTGTGGTACTCGAGAAATAGCCACTCGGTGTATCTATTTCCACGATATAGTTGCCTTCAGGCAGGTTGTCGAAGCGATAGTAGCCAAAGGCATCGGTTATCACCACGTAGTCGAGGGTTGGGTTCGCAGGATCCTTCACCGGATTCCCAGATCCATCCAACAATCGGACAGTCACCCCTGAAATCCCGATATCACTCCCGTTGAGCAGGCCGTCGTTATTCTCATCGGCAAAAACCCGGTTACCCAGGGAATAGCCGACCAGGCCGAAGTCTATGCCGGACTGGTAGTTATTGTCCCCATCGTCTGCCAGCGTCTCTATCTCTGTATCGCTTTCCAGGACGAACGGATCTGTGCGGATCACCGATCCGTCGAAGTAGCCGTTGTTGTCCGAGTTGCTGGTGAAGTTATCGGGATCGCCGCCGTTCACGGTGGGGTCATAGCCGCCTGCCGGACCTGGTGGCGTCAGCACCAGATAGTATTCACCCGGAGGTAAATTGGTAAACTCATAGGCACCCAGGCCATCTCTCGTCGTGGTGTTCGTATACGCACTTCCATCGGCGCCCAGCGTTACGGGCGAGCCATCGGCATTATAGATCGTTACCGTAGCGCCTTCCACCGGAGACTCTCCCGGATCTTGAATCCCATTTGAATTCGAATCGAACCAGACATAATCTCCTACGGAGAGTGGGTGGAACAAGCCAAAGTCCAGGGTCATGTTCGAGTTGCCGTCTGGTACCGTTGGTACATTTGGATCCTGGAGGGTTTCATTCAGTGGCTCCGGCGAACCTGGTCCCAGGATAATATTGCCCGACACGATACCGGTCGTCGCCGGATTAGCCGAAAACAGCCCGTTGGCATCCTGATCGATGCCACCCGCTGCTTCGGGGTCACTTTGTTGACCCGGCCCTGAGGAAGCGAGATAGCCATCCAGCGGGCTGCTGGGACTAAAATTCACCGTAGTCAGCAACACCTTGTAGGTGCCTGCGGGCAAGCCTTCAAACAGGTATTCACCGTTAGCATTCGTCGTCACCATATAGGGCTGGAAACCCGCCTGGGTCGGGTCGTCTACCGGAGCACCAAAGGCATCCAGCAGTTCCAACTGAACCCTGCTCCTACCGAACTTTCTCCGGGGTCTTTCAGGCCGTTGTTGTTAGAATCAAACCATACCAGGTTACCCAGGTTGTAGCCTACATACCCCAGGTCTACGGTAAAGTTACCATCCGTGCCGTCGCCATCGGCACCCGTATTGGGTTCGGTGGTGCTGATTAGGGTTATCGGCAGGGTCTCTATCGTGCCTGCATTGTCGTAGGCATTTGAATCGGTATTGCTGGGGTCTGCATCCGGATCGGCACCGCCTGGTGACAGCACATCATAGCCTGGAGGACCTGATACGACCTGCACGATGTATTCACCCGGAGGCAGGTTGGTAAAGTTGTATAGGCCGCCACCCGCAGTGGTTTGGTTTAGAACCGGGTTGCCGTTAATATCTATGGCAGGCACATAATTGCCGGTGCCGTCATTGACCAGCAGTTTCAGTACAGCCCCATCTAATCCCGGTTCGCCTACATCCTGTATGCCGTCGCCGTTCACATCCAGCCATACCCGGTTACCCAGGTTGACCGGTTGAATAAGGCCAAAGTCGACGGTCAGGTTGGCGTAGGCATCTGCCGGGTTGGTATCGCCAGGGCCCAATTCGCTGTCACCCGTAGTAGGTTCACTGCCACCAGGCCCCAGGGTCACCACCCCGCTGCTCACTGTGGAGCTATAGTTGTTCGGGGTTGTCCCGTTATCATCGTTGTCGTCTACATCGGTCTCCGGATCGCCTGCGTCAACCGTACTGCTGGCGGCATACCCACCCGGCAGGTCAATGCTTACTACATAATCGCCCGGCGCCAGGTTGTCGAAGCGGTAGAAGCCGCCACCCGCAGTCGTCACCACATAAGGCTGGTAGCCTGGTTGGTTCGGATCGTCGATAGGCGTAACCCCATCGCTGGCATACAAGTGTACCGTGACCCCGTCAATGCCGGGCTCGTCGTCGGCGTTGCCACCAATGGCATCTACTCCATTGGGTTGGTACAAGCCGTCATTATTCTTGTCAAACCACACCTGGTTACCCAGGCTGTAGCCGACCAGCGCCAGATCGATCGTCTGGTTGCCGTTGTCGCCGTCGCCATCTACACCGAAGGGTGGTTCACCGCCGGTTGACAGGGTAAAGACGTCGGTACGGATCACCCCGCTGATCAGCTGGGCGTTATTGTCCGTATTACTGGCGTTGCCATCCGGGTCTCCGCCGTTTATAGGCGATACTTCGTAAGTAGACACTGGTGGAGTAAGGACGATGTAATAATTCCCTGGATTGAGGTTAGAAAATTCGTACAACCCATCTCCTCCTGTTATTACCCCGCCCGGAGCATCATCTGACGTACCGAGGATCCCATCCGGCCCTACAAGTATCTCATTGCCAAATTCATCGTAAAGCTGCACCGTCGCCCCATCTACCGGCGTCTCGCCCGGATCCTGGATCCCGTTGGCGTTGGCATCGTACCAGACATAGTTTCCTACACTCAGTGGTTCGAAGAAACCGAAGTCTACCGTCAGGTTGGATCGGTTGTCGGGCGCTGCAGTGGCGCCTGTGTCGCCTGGGCCCAGGTCTGATTCACCTGTCGGTTCTGCCAGGCCACCCAGGGTCACGACATCACTTCGCACGGTACCAGCCCCAATTACGGTGCCATTGTCGTCGCTATCATCCGGATCGGATTCGGGATCCCCTGCATTCATGGTGCTCGATTGATAGGCAACCGGCGTCACCACTTCCACGATGTAGTCGCCGGCGGGCAGGTTGTCGAAGCGGTAGTAGCCGTTGGCATCGGTGGTCACGACGTAGTCGATGGATGGATTCGCAGGATCCGGAACCGGATTGCCCAACGCATCCAATAACCTAACCGTCACATTGGGAATGCCGGGTTCTCCGACATCGATTACTCCATTATCATTTCGATCTTCCCATATGCGGTTACCCAGGGAGTAGCCGACAAAGCCGAAGTCTACCCCGGCCTGGTAATTATTATCTCCATTATCGGGAGTTTCGGTCTCTGTGCCTTGCAATAAGGTGAAGACCTGGGAGCGGATCTCTCCCAAAATCAGTTCTCCATTGCTATCCGTATCTGAAATATTCGCATCGACATCTCCCCCGCTGGTCGTCAGGTCTAACCCCACAGGAGAATTTTCGATTACAACATAATAATCCCCTGCGCCGAGTCCGTCGAACAAGTATTCGCCGTTTGCATCGGTGAGCATGCCACCTGGGCCATCGTCGGCGGTGCCGAGTATGCCGTCCGGTCCTACAGGTACTTCCACGCCTGCAGCAGTGAACAATTTCACCGTCACGCCGATCATCGGCGGTTCGTCGGCAGGTAGCCCTTGCTGGCCGTCTGCATTGGTGTCGTACCACACGTAGCTACCTACGCTCAGCGGTTCATAAAAACCAAAATCGACCGTCAGGTTGGAATGGTCGTCGGTCGTGCCTGGCGCACCGGTCTCCCCGGTAGGCTCTGACCCATTGGGGCCCAGCGTAACGGGATTGCTTTGCACAGTGGTACCGGTCACGATGACCCCATTATCGTCTCCATCCGTTGGATTCGTATCCGGATCTCCGCCATTGACGGTACTCGACCTTAATCCGGTCGGGGTATCCACCTCGACTACGAAGGTACCAGCCGGCAGGTTGTCGAAGCGGTAATTCCCATTGGCATCTGTCAATACGCCCCCTGGAGCATCGTCTGCAGTACCCAGAATACCGTCGGGACCCACGGGAATTTCCGTGACCCCGTCAAAGGCATACAGCCTCACGGGTACGCCACTGATACCTGATTCCCCGCCATCGATGATGCCGTTGTTATTGGGATCGTTCCACACCTGGTTACCCAGCGAGTAGACGGCCAGGCCAAAGTCGATCGTCAGGTTGCCGTTAGTACCGTCTCCATCGCCAGCCGGCTCCGTTCCGTTCACCAGGAAAAAGTTCTGAGTGCGGATCACCCCGCCGATCAGCGACCCGTTGTTATCCGTATTGCTCGGGTCGGTATCCGGATCGTCTGTTCCGCCAAGTGTCGCCTCGTACCCGGGCACAGGAGGCGTCATGACCACGTAGTATTCGCCCGGGGGCAGGTTGGTAAAAGAATAATTGCCACTGCTGTTCGTCAGGGTCGTATTCGTATAAGGTAAACCATTGGCGCCCACCGTAACCGGGGTGCCGTTGGCATTGTATATGGTCATAGTAGCGCCCACTACCGGGGGTTCGCCTCCATCTTGTGTTCCGTCGTTATTGGTGTCGTACCACACGTAGTCCCCGACGTTCATCGGTTGAATGAACCCAAAGTCTACGGTGAGGTTCGAACGGGCATCGGGTTGCCCCGGGTCTCCGGGCCCAAGGTTGGTTTCGCCGGTGGGTTCGGAATTGCCCGGACCCAGGGTCACAGGCTGACTGCGCACATTGGTGCCCACGATCACCGTACCGTTGTCGTCGTTGTCATCGACGTCCAGGTCGGGATCACCCGCATTGATCGTGCTGGAAAAGTACCCATCCAATGGGGTGCCTGTACCGCCTACGACTTCTACGATATAGTTGCCGGCCAGGATGTTGTCAAATCGATAGTACCCCCCACCTGAAGTCGTCACTACATAGGGCTGAATGCCTGGGATATTCGGATTATCTGCCGGAGTGCCATCGGGATTCAAAAGCCGCACGGTCACGCCATCAATCCCGGACTCTCCGCCATCCAACAAACCATTGCCATTGGCATCGGCCCAGATTTGATTACCCAGGGAGTAGCAGTTGCGCGCAGTAAGGATGGCCGCACTGCTATTGGTGGTACAGGTGGCAGTACCTGTTTCGGTCACTACCATGCGATACCTGTAATTATTCATGGCCAGTGTCACCGGATTAATCGTCAAGGTCGTAGTCGTGGTTGTTCCAACCACGTTGAGGATCGAAGTAGACCAGGTGGTACCTCCATTGGTACTCACCTCCCATTGGTAGGAAAGCGTGCCGCCCGCTCCGGGAGAGGCGGTAGAGGTGAAGCTAACGGCGTCATCTACGCAACGGGTGGCATTCTGAGGTTGCGTATTGATGATGGGCTTGGGATTGACGGTTACAGTCGCACAAGCCGAAGGGCCAGTAAAACAACCGGATCCGGTAGCAGCCACGATCACCCGGTAATAGGTGGTGGTGGTCAGTCCAGGAGTAATATAGGTGCTGGATGTGGCGCCTGAAATATTCGTAAACGTGCCTGCACAGCCAGTCGTGCTCTTTTGCCATTGATAGGTTACGGAAAATGGAGGATCTACCCAGCCCACCGCCGTCAAGGTTTGAGTACCGCCGGAGCAGATCGTCGAGGCAGCGGGTTGAGCCGTGATGATCGGGTCGGGCACCACCGTTACGGTGGCACAATTGGAGGTAAGCGGCGGGGTACAGATCCCATTGGCATCGGAGATGATCACCCGATAAGAAGTGGTAGCTGCTAAAGCAGGTGTCGTATAGGTCGGACCCGTTGCAGCGGGTACTATGGGTGAAAAAGATGGGGAGGTACAATCTCCAGTGCTCATCTCCCATACATAGGTATAGGCTCCGGAGCCACCGGTAGCCAGGGCGCTAAGTGTGGCTGTACCGCCGTCACAGACAGTAGCGCCGACAGGTCCGCCGGCAGCCAAATCCGCATAATTATAAATCGTTACTTCATCTATACTGGTACATGCAGGCCCTGTGAGGGTCGTACCATGGGTGGTCGTCCAGCGAAAAACGTAGGTTCCCGGCACGGTACCGGTGACGGTAGTCGTGGCGGAAGTCGGACTGGTGATGACACCTGCAGGCCCGCTCACTTTAGTCCAAACGCCCTGCCCAACAGTAACTGTTCCTGCGGTAAGGGTAAATCCGGTCACATTACACCATTCCTGGTCGGTTCCGGCAGCAGCCGTCGTGGGTTCCTCCCAAACATCCACCAGCATATTATCGCTGCTAAAGCAAGTGTTCGTAGCATTGGCAATCGTCCATTGCAACTCGTATATATTCGGACTTCCAAGTGGGGCCGCTCCTGGACCTGGAAACAGCCCATTGGCTGTGGCGCCAGGTGTATTGGCGTTCACGCTTGAAAAGGTCACTACATTGGGACCGCTGATCCAGGACCAGGTGCCCGTTTCCCCGCCTGCCGGCGTATTGCCGGCCAGTACGGTGCTCGTGCTGGTACTGGGCGCAGCGCACACATTCTGATCTGCGCCTGCCAGAGCCTGAGTGGGAAGCGGATGTACCGTAATGGTCACGTCATCAAAATCTGTGCAAGGCGGATCATCGTCAGGGTCGTACGTGATCTCCCACCTAAAGGTGTAGGTGCCTGCGGTGTACCCCAGCACTTGAGTAGTGGGGTTGGTAGAATTGAGAATAAATACGGGGCTTCCAGCGGTTTGAGTCCATTTACCCGTACCGACTGTCGGCGTATTGCCGACCAACAACATGGCTTCGCCATAGCAAAGTTCGTCATCGGTACCGGTTATTGCATCCGCGACGACGGGTACGTTGGTAATAGTGACCTGGTCGGTCGATTCACAGGTGATGCCAGAACCGGAATTAAAATAACTTGTCGTCCATTCAAATACATATATGCCCTCCTGGAGTCCATTGGCTGTGGCAGCAGGATCTGAACTGGAAGGACTAAAGGTCGGATCCGGCGCACCGGATGGTTTGCTGACAATACTCCAGGCTCCCGTCGTAGGCGATGATACCGGGGTAGCCGCCAGGGTAGCGGAAGTCACCAGGCTGCAGAATTTCTGGTCAGGGCCTGCAACGGCCGTTTCCGGGGTTTCTTCTACCGTAACGGTCACCTGGTCAGTGTATGTGGGGCAGGTTCCGTTGGTGACGGTCCAATCAAACGTATATACGCCTGCCACCAAATCGCTGATCACCGTAGCGGGAGAGACTGTAGAGGCAATATTTGCGACACTGGGTGTAGCACCTACCTGTGTCCACACCCCGACCCCTGCAATGGGTGGATCCGCAGCCATGGTCACCTGGTCGGCACACACAGCTGTTTGATCCAATCCTGCGTTGGCTGCCAGGGGATCCTGGTAATAATTAATCAGCATTTGATCCTCCGTAGCACAAGTTCCGTTGGCAATTTCCCAGACCAACAGATAGGTTCCATAGCCTGAAGGGGTGAACGGCAGTTGGATCGGTGGGGCCAGTTAAGGTAAAAGTACCTCCTCGGAGCGGCACGACAGTCCAGGTACCGGTACCCGAGGAAGGCGTATTGCCGTTCAGCACAAAAGAAGTAGCTGCAGTTTCACAGGCTCCTTGATCGATTCCCGCGTTTGCCACCGTAGGCGGCGCATCAAGGTCACCGTCATTTGGTCAGTAGAAACACATCCCGGACTTCCTGAGATAGAAATTCCATATTGAAAGGTATACACGCCGGGAACTAGCCCGGAGGCGGTGGCTGAATTGAAGAAGTGGAAAGAATAGTGGCGGTGTTTGGTCCGCTGATCGGCGTCCAGGTACCGCTACTCCCCACATTGCCGATGAGATTAACCGACGAGATATCATCGCAGTATTCCTGATCACCTCCGGCATTGGCGGCGGGATACACCGTAAGCTGCATCTGATCGGTTTCTACCGGGCAAAACGTCCCTCCGCGGCTATTCCACTGCAACACATAGACGCCAAAAACCAGGCCACTTACCGTGCTGGTGGGTGACAGGTCATTGGAAAAAACGGGGGTATTGGGGCCCGATACGACGGTCCAGGAGCCGCTGGTTACCGCATTGCCCGCAAGCGTAGTTGAAGTGGCGTTACAAATCGTTTGGTCATTGCCTGCGAAGGCTGTAGGAGCAGGCAGGGAAACGAACAACTTCACCTTATCCTCAGAACCCGGGCAAGCGCCATTCTCCACCGTCCACTTGAATTCATAGACGCCTTCCGTCAGTCCCGTAAGGGTAGTCGTCGGACTATTCGGGGAGGTGATCACCGCGTTATTTGGTCCACTGACCTGGGTCCAGGTGCCTGTGCCAACCGGGGATGGAGCCACTGCTGCCATCGTGGCGGAAGTACCGCAGACCTCCTGATCTGCACCGGCATTTGCAGCCGGTATGGGGCCGGAAATGGTGATGACCACCGTATCGGTGGTAGGCACACATGCATTATTGTCGACTTGCCATACAAAAATATAGGTGCCATCTGCCGATACCGTGACACCGGTATTGAATAAAGAGGAGTTGGAGAAAATAGCGGAGGACGGACTGCCAGGCATCAAAAACCACATGCCTGCACCGGGCGAAGGGTTATTGCCGGCCAGGTTAAAATTATAGCTACCGGAAGTCAGACACTGGTCCGGCCCGGCCAGGGCCTCAATTGGCCCAAGGGTATTATTGGTGGTGATCACCACCTCATCCGAAGCGCTTTCACAATTGTTCGTGACAGTCCAGGTGAAAGTATATGCGGTAGAGGCGGACAGCCCGGTAACCACTACATGAGGGTCATTTACATCAGAAAAGACCACCCCTGCACTCGGGACAACAGACCAGGTAGCCAATTCATTGGAAGGTACCGTATTGCCTGAGAGGTATACAGGTGTACCGATACATACTGTTTGCGGTGGACCTGCGTCGACGTCAATAGGAGGCACTGAGGCGGTGACACGCACCACCACATCGTCTATAGCCGGGTCGCAAATGGGCCCACCGGAAATCGTCCACCGGAAAGTATAGTCCCCATCGATCAACCCGCTGATATGCGTATTCGGATCAAGCACATCGTCAATAATGGGCGTGTTCGGCCCACTGATCAGGCTCCAGGTGCCATATAGGCCCAAATCAACCGGAAAAACAGGAGGGGTGTTACCCGCCAGATCCGTTTCGAAAAGATCACAACCCAGGAACAGTTGATCCGTACCTGCATTGGAGAGTCCGGTCACGCGCGAAACAATTATGAGCAATTGATCCGATGCCGAGACGCAGGATGCGCCTACCGGCGCGTTTTTTCGCAGTTGGACCACATAAGGACCCGCTACGATCAGATCGGTTATGGTAAAGGGAGAAGGGTCCGCATTCGCCCATGGGGTGGTGATTCCCGCCGGACCGTTGATTAGCCGCCATTGGACGGCGCCGGGGCCTGAGTTGGTATAGGTAATGGTGGCCTCTGTCTCGTCACAACCCAGGTGTATATTTTCAATGGCCACCTCCACAATGGAGTTCATTCCGTATTGCAAGGTTACCGGGCCATCTGAACTGGAGCACCCCGTCACGGTATTCGTGACGGTATAGGAGAACGAATAGGTGCTCGTCCCGTCCAAACCGGTCACTTCTGTTACCGGGCAAGTGGGGCAGGCAATGAGCGCAGCTGGACCTCCGGTTTGCGTCCAAAGGACTGTTTCGTTGGTATACAGCGGCGCGTTCCCCGTCAAAAATGCGGAGGTGCGCCCGTCGCAGAAAGTTTCGCTGCCAGAGGCGACCGCAGTCGTTCCATCCCCTAAGGGCGGAGGTACGACAATCGTCACCAGGTCTTCGCCGTTGGCGCAAGGACCTTCCACCACCCATCGGAACGTATACGTGCCCTCGATCAAATTGCTGATCGTCGTATTGTTGTCGTGTACATTGCCGATCGTAGGTACGTTTGGCCCACTCACCACGCTCCAGGTACCGGTTCCACAGTAGCCGGCCGGAGTAGCAGACATATTGGCGAAGGCAGAGAGGGAATAACAGCCTCCTGTATTTTGGTTTGCACCGGCGTCTACCGGTTCGACGCCCCCACAGTTGGTGACAATGACATCGTCCGTCGTAAAACATCCGTTGATATTGGTGATCGTCCACCGGAGAGTAGTTTCTCCCCCGGCGCCATCGGCCAGTGTGATCGTGGTATTCGGATCTGTGGGGCTGCCAATGGTCACGCCATTGTTGTCACCTACGATTGACCAGAAGGCTAATTCGCCCGAGGCCGGACTGTTTGCTGCCAGGGTATAAGGATTATTTGCCGGACAACCTCCTATATCGGGTCCTGCATTGGCCGGGGTATTCGGCAAAATGGTATAGGTTACATCCTGGAAAGCCAGGGATCCATCGGTGCATTTGATCTGCAGCCGGAAGGTGTACATATTGCCGCCAATGACACCAGTGATACTACTCACAAAATTGGTCGGATCATCGATGATCACCGCCGGGCCCGCTACCTGGGTCCACAAAATAGTCCCCGGGTTAAATAACCCCGAAGCAGAACCGAGCAAAAATACTGGATCTTCCGGACAAAAAGTCTGGGCTACGTTGGCATTTACCGAGCAGTTTTGGGCGAGAGGCTATTGATCTGGAAAAAAAGGACCAATACCAGACCAGACAGGGCGATACAGCGCCAAAAGTTGTTTGCTGTATTGGGGTGATTCTCAGCAAAAAATTGGCCAAGAGTGTTTAGGTGAAAACATTTCATGATTAGGTAGTTTCTCAATAGATAAAATATGTTAGTAGTTAGTGCCGAACTTATGTGAACGCAGCTGTCGACCATGCTTTGGACATATACCGGGCCGGGAAGTCACTTTTGGGGATAATCCAATACCCCCCTCAGGAAATCACCGGGTTACGGGAATTTTCTGTTTTTTTCTTGAAAATGGGTGAACAACTAGAAGCTTCCGCCAGGAAGGAATGTAACACAAGGCTCAGGGGCCGTGGGGCTCCCTTTGGGATGATTAATAAAAGGAGTCCGGGCAAACCTTTATAAGCATACTACGATACTTGTAAAAGTGAGCTATTCTGAAAAAAAAGTAGTTTGTGAGTAGTGCGGCCCCGGCTGGCAGACCACTTGATTTTTGTATAAATGCAATCAGTTAGCTCGAAATCCTCCAACGCATTAAAATCCAGGCAGGTGACGGGTTAGAGTAAAATATATTTAATTATTGCTTTTGCAAATTGATTAAAAAGAATTATCACCCTTTTGGGGGAAATTTGGCTTACTTTCTTTCAAAACTAAAATAATATTTAAAAAAACCAAGCTACATCGGTCATATTTTTATGAAATATGCAACTTTAACAAGATAAATACCAGGTCATTGCGTTTTTGTGAGCGGTGAGCGGAGTTTAAATCCGTTCACTGTTCACTTCAACACCTTGAACCGCTTGATCAATGCATCCCTATACCCTTTGCCTAAAGGCAACCGATGTGCGCCGATCACCACCTCCCCGGCGCCGGAATCAATGGCATCAATACGACTCAGCTGCACGGCATGGCTTTTGTGGACCTGGCTGAACTGGTCTTTTGGAAGTCCTTCCAGCAACTGTCGCAAGGATGTTTTCAGGGCATACCTCCTGTCCTTGGTGAAAATCGTGCAGTAATTGCCTTCCGACTGAATGAAGTCGATATCGGTAAATAATACCCGGTGGTATACGCCCTGGGCTTTGATCAGAAGGCAGTCGGGCCGAAGCACGTTTTCCCCAAAACCTTCCTTTTCGGGTGCATACCGCTGCCGGAGCGCTACTTCGATGGCCGCCTGTAGCGACAATTTATCGAACGGCTTGACCAGATAGCCTGCCCAGTTGGTTTCCTGGGCCAGTTCAAAGTAGTCGGGCCGGTCGTGCACGGTAATAAAGAGAATGGGGATTCCGGTGGGCTCCAGCTCCTTTGCCAGTTCCAACCCGTTCATCTCCCCTTCCAGGTTGATATCCATGATGATCAGATCGGGCTCCTGTCCCGGAATAGCCTCAAGCGCATCTTCTCCCCTGGAAGTAAGGCCCAACACTTCATACCCAAGGTCGGTAGCAAATATTTCCATCTCCAGGGCAAAGGACAAGTTGTCTTCTACGATCCAAAGGCGGGTGTGTGTCGTCATTTTTTTATTGTTTTCATTGGTACGGGAAACCACAACCCAAAGGTACTCCCTTTTCCGTATTCCGATTGGATACGGAGCTCCCCGTGGTGCAAGTTCATCAATTCCCGCACCAGGAGAAGGCCGAGGCCGCTACCACGCTCCCCTGCGGTGCCCACGCTGGGTTTGTCCGAAGGCTGGAATAGCAATTGTTGTACTTCCGGCTTCATCCCCAATCCGGTATCCGTTACTTCCACAAGCGTGCCGCCCTCCTTGACCTCGTTGGCGCACAGGCAGATCGTGCCACTGGAAGGGGTGAATTTCACCGCATTGTCAACCAGATTTCGGAGCAGGATCTGAAAAGCGGTCGGGTCGGCCCAAATGGAAACTTCTTCATTGTCGAGGCAGGTGGTCAATTGGATCTTCTTTTCTTCCACTCGGGGCTGATAGTGCTCCATGACCTGTGCAAACGCCTCGTGTACATATATAATACGAGGGTGCATAGTAAAGGTCCCCTGCTGGGTTTTGCCCCAATGCAGGAGGTTGTCGAGCAAGTTGTGGGCATCAATGGCGTTTCGGTCGAGGGTAGCGCCCAGTTGCTGAAGACGATCCATTTGTTTCCTGCTCAGCAGGTAGTTGATCTTCTGGGAAATATTCCGAAAGGACAAGACCGGGTTTTTGAGCTCGTGTGCCAGGATCAGAAAGAGATGGTCCTTGGTACGGTTGAGCTTTTCCAGTTCCCGGTATTGCTGATTGACAAGGCGTTGACTTTCCTGCAAATCCTGCGTACGGCGGTTGACTTCCTGCTCCAGCCAGTTTTTCCGGACTTTTAACTGCCAGAGATGGAACTGGTAATAAAGGAAGGCGATCAGGATCAGGACAAGGCCTGCGCCGAGCCAAAAGGCAGGACGCAGGTAGAACGGTTTGGCAACCCAGATGGGTATCCGGAGTTCCTCGCTGGCCCACTGCCCGTTTTCCCCTCTTCCATTGATATGTAAAATATAAGACCCGGGTGGAATGCGCGAAAGTCGAACCGTGGGTTCCTCCAGAAAAACCCACGAAGATTCCAGCCTCTCCATCCAATAGGCATATTGAATATATTTGGGGTCTTGATAGCTCATCAGTGCGAAGGACAACTGAAAAGACTGAATGGGCGGCTTCAGGGTGATCCGTCCTTCCTCCCGGACATGGAGGGTATGGTCTTTCAAGGCACCCGACTCAGGTACCCATTCCATAAAAGACGTGATCCGCAAAGGCGCCTCCAGTGGCTGAAAATTGGCCACGGAGTCGGGGTGAAAAGCGGTAATGCCTTCCGTGCCACCGAAGTAGATCCACCCATGGAGCGTATCCTGTGCATAGGCCAGGTAATTAAACTCTATATTGGCCAGCCCATCTTGCATCCTAAAAAAGGCAGATTCCTCGTTTTTGGGATCAAATCGAATGAGGCCTTTATTGGAAGAAAGCCATAATACGCCGTGGTGGTCTTCCAACACCGTATAAATCACATCACTGAAGAATCCGATAGTTGAATTGAACATGCGAACTGCGCCGGAGGCAGGATTCCAGAATACCAGTCCATCACCGCGGGTAGCCAGCCAAAAATGTCCTTCGGCATCCTGATGAACGAATAAAATGTCAAACCTTTTGAGGGTTTCCACAAAAGACTGAACCGTTCCATCCGGTTGGACCAAATAAAGCCCTTCACTTGTTCCCACCCATACTCCCTGTTCATTTTCAAAAAAGCAATTGACGCCTTTTTCTTGAATATGGGAAAAAGGACCGGTAGGTTGCAAAAATATGACCTCGTCCAGTTCGGGATCAAAAAAGGCCAATCCCCTGGAAAGGCCGAGCCAAATCTTCCCCCTGCGGTCGACAAAAGGTACATTCGCATCAGCGGGGCGCCTTGACATCCTGGAAGGGGCGGAAAATAAGTGATAGATTTTGGGCGATCGAAAACCGGGGCTATACCGGGTAAAATGATCTTCATGTCCTCCCATCCACCAATAGCCCGAGGTGTCGCGACAAATGCCCATGCCCACATCAGATGCTGATTCTATATATTCCGAGGCCCCGGTGCGCACGTTTAACAGCAGCGTCTGTTTATAATTTGCGACCACCAGTACCGAATCATTTACCCAACCCATCCCACGAATACTCGGGGGATCCCGGTGCAGGAAATGGTGAAAAGGATTGGACCGCCAGGACATTTTGCGCACCCCCGAAGAAGTGGCGCCCCACAAGGAGCCCAGGCGATCAAAGTACAAATAGTTGAAGTAAAACCCGGGGCGACCCTTCGCCAATGCTTCCGAAAAATCCGCCCGCACCTCTCCTTGTTTATCAAACAAGCCCAGAAATCCGGCATGATGCAGGACTATTCCTCCTTCCGGGCTTACTTTCCAATTTATCACCATTTTCTTTTGAAAACCCAACCTGGCAGGAAGAAGCCAATCGCTCGTCTCCCCCTTCGTTGGCTCCAGATAGATAAGCTGTTTGTCGCCTTGCCCATCAGCGAATAAGCCCCACAAATCACCTGCCGAATTGGTCTCGAGTTCGGTCAGTCCATCCGGTAGTTTCCGTTGCCCCTGGACCATTCCCTTTGCATCGATCATCCACAAGGTATCGCCTGCCACAAAGTAAACGGCGCCAGATTCTGCGCCCATTAAATGCAGGACCGGTTTGCCGCCGGGCACCGAGAAAAGAAGAAAAAAACTACCGTCGTAAGCAAAAATCGCCCCATTCTTTGTGCCAAAAAGGATCAATTGCCCGGGGATGTGTCCCACCCAGGTAAGGTCCTCCACGGGAAATGGCAAATCCTTTTCTCCGGAGACAATTGTTTTATTGAAAGGATCCAACACCTCCAGTTTCCAATCAAATCGATCTGTACGCCTTGTCAATGGTTCAACGGAATACGATACCAGCCAAATATTCCGGGCGCAATCCTCCAATATGGTGTAGGGATAGGACATCCGTCCGCCCATCTGCCGAAGGTTAAATGCTTCCATCCGGTAGCCATCGTACCTGTTCAGCCCTTCAGAAGTCACAAACCACATATGGTCTTCTTCATCCTGATAGATCTGATGCAAAAACCGGCTCGACAACCCATCGTCGGTCGTCACTTCCCGCACCTTGACTACCCACTCAGCCCCTTGAGCCAAAAGCGACCCGGGACAGCATAAGGCTGCTGTCAGGGAAAGGCACAGAAGGTTGAAGTAGATCGGGTATTTCACAGGAAGTTTATGAAGTTTATGAAGTTTATGAAAATATAAACCGAATAAACCTCATAAACCAATAAACCGCTCCAAAAATTTGCATCTTTTCTCCAAAACTCCTACTATTGCATAAAATTACCCATTTGGGTAAAGCAATGACTAAAGATCTCGACACGGAAGGCAGAATACTGGTGGCAGCCAAACGGGTGTTTGTCCGGAAGGGATACACGGGCGCACGCATGCAGGAGATCGCCGACGAAGCGGGGATCAATAAAGGGCTGTTGCACTATTATTTCCGCAGCAAGGACAATCTCTTCTCCTCCATCTTTGAAGAGGCTTTCCGGGAATTGGCGCCGCGCACGATCGAGATCTTTGAATCGGATGCGCCTCTATTCACCAAGCTGGAGCAATTTGTAGACCGGTATATCGATTTTTTGACGGAGCACCCCTACCTCCCGGCTTTTGTGATCCAGGAAATTAATCAGCACCCCGAGGCCTTATTCGAAAAAATAGAGAAGAGCGGGTTTCGGCCCAATCCCATGAAACTGGTCATGCAAATTCAGATGGAAATTCAAAAGGGAAATATCCGGCCGATCAACCCTATCCATTTGGTACTCAATTTAATATCGATGTGCGTCTTCCCTTTTGTCGCCCGGCCCATGATGCAACACATGCTCCAGGTGGGCGATGAGGATTATACCGAGTTTATGAAAAGCAGGAAGGACGTGATTTTGGAATTTGTGAAAAATGCGATAATGGTGAACCGTGAACCGTGAACCGTAGAGACGCCATACTTGGCGTCTAATTATAAGAAGACCCCATACCTGGCGTCCCCTTTGACCACACGACGAATTAGAAAAAAGAATCAATATGCAAAAAATTGTTTTTCTCATAATTGGACTTCTCTTAGCACAACCAGGATTTACCCAAACGGATAAATCTACCAGCTTAACCGAATGTTATCAGTGGGCTGAAGAAGCATACCCGCTTGGCGACAAGATTCCCTTGCTGGAACGCGCACAGGCGCTTCGGATCGAACAGATCCGCGCAGAGCGGATGCCTTCGCTGGATGCAAACTTTCTGGCCAGCTGGCAAACGGAAGTGCCTCATTTCCCCGATGGATTTCCCGTTGCCATCGGCGATTTGCTCAACTTGCCACTATACAAAACACAGCTTTCGGTGCAGGCCGGCTACCTGATCTATGACGGAGGCCTCACCAAAGCGCGTGTGGCGCAGGAAGAAACCAGCCTGGCAGCAGAGAAACAAGGGGTAGCCGTAGAGCTCAATAAGCTCAAGGAAACGGTCAACCAATATTTCTTCGGCATCCTGTTGCTCCAGGAAAAGGAACGCATCCTGCAGACCTCGCTCGAGACCCTGCGCACCCAGCAACAACGGATCGATGCAGGTATACGCAACGGCGTAGTGCTGCCTTCGGCTGCCGACCAGTTGGAGGTGGAAGTGCTCAAACTCCAGGCCCAGATCGCCGAAACTCAACTAACCGAAACAGGGTTGCGCCAACAACTCGCGGAGTTGACCGGAAAGGCGCCCGAAGAAATGGGGACCTTAGATTTGCCTGAATTCCCGGATGCAACCTTCCCCCTCCCCCTTAACCGTCCGGAATTTGTTTGGCTCGACCTGCAAAAGGAGAGTATCGCGCAGCGGGAAGACCTGCTCCACGCCGCCCGCATGCCCAAGGTCAGCGCGTTTGCCACCGGCGGATTGGGCTACCCCAACCCCCTCAACTTTTTCGATGACGGGTTGGCCCCCTATGCCCAGGTAGGCGTACAAGCCAAATGGACCATTTACGACTGGGGCAAGCAAAAACGCGACCGCGAATTACTGGGCGTACAAAGCCTGCTCCTCGACAACCAACGCACCGTGCTGGAAACCAATCTCAACCGGGCCGATGCCAATTTTTTGCAACAAATACAATCCCTGGAACAACTCATGGAGTCAGATCGCCAGATCGCCGACCTCCAGGCCAAATTGCTGAAAACGATCGGCGTGCAAATGGAAAACGGCGTAGCCACGATCACCGACTACGTGCTCCAAACCAATGCCGAGACCCTGGCCCGAATGCAATTGAAATCGCACGAGGTGCAGTTGGCACAGGTGAAAGCAGGGTATTGGGTACATAGGGGAAGTTTTTAGTTTTTAGTTTTTAGTTTTTAGTTAAGAACATAGTATCACTAGAATAAAAGATTCAAAAAATGAGAATAATTGGGATTTTCATTGCCGGCGCTGCTTTATTGGCATTCACCCAATGTACGCCGGCCGAAAACGGCGCGGATGCATACGGGCATTTTGAGGCCCGGGAGATCGTAGTATCCGCCGAAGCGAACGGGCAACTTTTAAAGCTGGAGCTTGAAGAAGGCGCCGTATTGAAGGCAGGCCAAACGATAGGTTTGATCGATACGACTACCCTGGCGCTGCAACGGGCGCAATTGTATGCCAGCATGGGGACGGTGCGAAAGAAGACCCAGGACCCCAATCCGCAGATCAAGGTGCTGGAAGAGCAACGCCGCAGCTTGTTGCGGGAAAAAGACCGGGTGGAATCCCTTCTGAAAGATAATGCCGCCCTGCCCAAACAGCTGGACGATATCGTGGGGCAGATAGACGTGCTGGATGAGCAGATCCGCGCGGCACGGTCCAATGCCGACCGCTTTAACGAAGCGGTGCTGTCCGAAACGGATCCGTTGGCCGCCCAGTTGCGCATACTCAACGAGCAGATCAGCCGTTGCTATGTCAAAAATCCGATCGACGGCACCGTCATCCTGCAATGGGCCGAGGCCGGTGAGCTGGCAAATGTCGGCAAGCCGCTCTACAAGATCGCAGACCTCCGCCACATGGAACTCCGAGCCTACGTCAGCGGCGACCAATTATCAGCCGTAAAGATCGGCCAGCAGGTAAATGTCCATTTTGACATCGGCCAGGAAGAAATGCAAACCCTTCCCGGCACGGTCTCCTGGATATCCAGTCAGGCGGAATTTACCCCCAAGATCGTCCAAACCAAAGAAGAACGCGTCAATCTGGTCTACGCCATAAAGATCGCAGTGGAGAATGACGGGAGTGTGAAGATCGGGATGCCAGGGGAAGTTAATTTTTAAATGGATGGCCTCGCGGCCATCCATTTATTATACTTATTTTCATGTCTATAACCATAAGCCATATCACCAAATCTTACGGCGCCGTAAAGGCCCTGGACGATATCTCTTTCGACGTATCGAAGGGAGAATTGTTTGGGTTGATCGGGCCGGACGGGGCGGGCAAAACCACACTGATCCGCATCCTGACCACCTTGTTGGTGCCGGATGCCGGAGAGGCCCGTATGTTGGACCTTGACCCGGTGAAGGAATTCCGGAAACTGCGTCCGCATATCGGGTATATGCCGGGGCGGTTTAGCTTGTACCAGGATCTCACCGTGCTGGAAAATCTGAATTTTTTCGCGACCATTTTCGGTACGACCATTGAGGAAAACTACGACCTCATCAAGGATATTTACAGCCAGATCGAGCCGTTCAAGCACCGGAAGGCGGGGCAATTGTCGGGCGGTATGAAGCAGAAGCTCGCGTTGAGTTGTGCGATGGTCCATGAACCGGACGTGCTGATCCTGGATGAGCCGACGACGGGGGTAGATGCCGTATCCCGGAAAGAGTTTTGGGAAATGCTGGCCCGGCTGAAAGAACGCGGCATTACCATCCTCGTTTCTACGCCCTACATGGATGAAGCCAGTCTGTGCGACCGGGTGGCATTGATCCAGGACGGCCATATTTTGCAGGTGGATACGCCGGCATCCATTGTGGCGAGTTACAACCGGCAGTTACTGGGGATCAAGGCCCGCAACACCCTTCGGCTCATTGAAGACCTGCGCGCTTATCCCCTCACCCATTCGGCGTTCCCGTTTGGTGAATCCGTACACCTGGCCCTGGCTGGCGACCTGACGGACGGAGAACTCCCGGAATACCTCCATCAAAAGGGGCATGAAGAATTGGAGATCGAGCCCATCGCACCGAATATCGAAGACTGCTTTATGGAATTGATGACGAAAAAACAAAGTGATAAATGATGCCGCTTGCCACCTCCTTTTTCGCACTCACCCCCGACCCCTCTATCCCGAGAGAGAGGGTTTGGGGGGTGGTTGTCTGGCATTATGAAGATTTTTTGTGCCAAATTTAAACACCTAACTCTCAGCGTATGAACCAGGCTATTTGGGCAGAATCCCTCACCAAGAAATTCGGTTCCTTCACCGCCGTCGATGCGATCAGCTTCGAGGTAGGACAGGGGGAGATCTTCGGGTTTCTGGGCGCTAACGGAGCCGGAAAGACCACGGCTATGCGGATGCTGTCCGGGCTGTCTTTTCCCACTTCGGGCAAAGCCCGGGTAGCCGGATTTGACGTATACAAACAACCCGACCAGATCAAGCGGCATATCGGGTATATGAGCCAGAAATTCTCCCTGTACGAGGACCTGACCGTACAGGAAAATATCCGCTTTTTTGGCGGCATCTACGGCTTATCCCTGAAGGAGATCCGAACCAAGACCGCCCAACTGCTGGAGGAACTAGACCTGGAGTGGATTGCCAAGACCCAGGTGCGTTCCCTCCCCCTGGGTTGGAAGCAGAAGCTGGCCTTCTCCGTTTCCCAGGTCCACACCCCATCTATCGTTTTCCTCGACGAGCCAACCGGGGGCGTCGATCCCATCACCCGGCGGCAATTCTGGGAAATGATCTACCGCGCTGCCGACCGCGGAGTTACCGTTTTCGTCACCACCCACTACATGGACGAAGCCGAGTATTGCGACCGCATCTCCATCATGGTAGACGGCCAGATCGCTGCGATGGGCACTCCGGAAGAACTGAAACGAGATAATAACGTACCGAGTATAAATGAATTATTTGTGCAGCTGGCACGGCATACGAGTAGTAAATAGTGACTGGTGACTGGTGACTAGTGACCAGTCACCAGTCACCAGTCACTGAAAATTAAACATTAAAAACTAAAAACTAACTGTGAAAACCTTCTGGGCATTTGTCAAAAAAGAAACCTTACACATCCTGCGCGACCCCAGGACGCTGGTGATATTGCTCGGCATGCCGATCGCTCAGGTAGTGTTGTTTGGTTTCGCGATTACCAATGAGCTCAACGATGCCCGGATTGCCATCTTTGATGCCTCCGGAGATCCGGTGACACAGGAGATCTCCGACCGGCTGACGTCTTCGGGCTTTTTCCAACTGGCCATCAAGCTCGATCAGGAGGATCAACTGGAACGGGCTTTTCAACACGACCGGGTAAAGCTGGCCGTCGTATTTCCGCCTGAATTTCAGGAACGCTTTTTCAGGGAAGACCGTCCCCAGATCCAACTCATTGCCGATGCGACCGACCCCAATACGGCTACTACCCTGATCGCCTACGCCAGCGCCATCATCCGGCAATACGAACAGGAGAAAAAAGGGAGCGCCGCCCTACCCTATTCCATCCAGACCGAGGTACGGATGCGCTACAACGAGGAATTGAAAAGCGTATACCTCTTCGTCCCCGGTGTTATTACGATCATCCTGATGCTGGTGTCGGCCATGATGACCTCCATCGCCCTCACCCGCGAAAAGGAATTGGGCACCATGGAGATCCTCCTGGTATCCCCGCTCAAGCCGGTGGTGATCGTGGTAGGAAAAGTGATTCCCTACATCGCGCTTGGCCTGGCCAACATGGCCATCATTCTCATCCTGGCGACCATGGTCTTTCACATGCCCATCCGGGGAAGCCTGTTCTTGCTCATCGCCGAAAGTTTGCTTTTCATCATGACTTCCCTGGCTCTGGGGATTATGATCTCCTCCCGGGTTCAAACCCAGCAGGTAGCGCTGATGATCTCACTCATGGTCCTGATGCTCCCCACAATCCTGCTTTCGGGCTTCATTTTTCCCATTGAAAATATGCCCTGGCCCCTGCAGGCCATCAGCCATATCGTGCCTGCCCGCTGGTTTATCGTCATTGTGAAAGGCGTCATGTTGAAAGGCGCAGGGCTCGCCGTAGTCTGGAAAGAAACCCTGATACTGATAGTTATGACCCTGGTGTTGATCGGAGCCAGTGTTCGAAGTTTCAAGCTAAGACTTGAATAAAAAAAGTTTTCAGTGTTCAATTTTCAGTGTTCAGTTATGAATACTGAAATATAGAATACAACTCATTACAAAAACTGAAAATTAATCCCGATAACTATCGGGAAAAAACTGAAAATTGAAAACTATATTATTCATCATCCAAAAGGAATTCAAGCAGATCTTTCGCAACAAGAGTATGTTGCCGATCCTGTTTGTCATGCCTTTTATCCAGCTCATCATCCTGCCTTTTGCGGCCGATTATGAGATCAAGAATATCCGGCTGACCATTGTGGATATGGACCAGTCGGTGTTGTCGCGGCAGTTGAACAGCCACTTTCAGGCGTCTCCTTTTTTTAACGTATCCTATACCCTGACTCCGGAAGAGGCAGAGGCTTTAATACAACACAACGACAGCGACCTCTACCTGGAAATACCGCCCCGGTTTGAATACCGCCTGCTCAAAGAGCAGCGTGCCTCGCTGCACCTGAGCATCGACGCCATCAATGGCAGCAAGGCGGGTGTATCGCAGGCGTATGTACAATCGATCGTACGTGATTTCAACAAAGAGGTCATCGCGGAGTGGGTGCCTCAACTCCAGCCAAGGGCTCTGGCCGCGATCGGCCAACCAGTGGACATCACCTACCAAAACTGGTTCAACCCCGACCTCGACTACAATACCTTCATGGTACCCGGCATCCTGGTACTCCTCATCACGATGATTGCCGGCTTCCTGTCGGGGATGAATATTGTGAAGGAAAAAGAGATCGGAACCATTGAGCAAATCAACGTAACGCCGATCAAAAAATACCAGTTTGTCATTGGGAAGCTGCTACCGTTCTGGTTGCTGGGGTTGATGGAGCTGGCTATCGGAATGGTTTTGGGGAAAATTATCTTCGATATTCCTTTTGTAGGCAGCATCAGCCTGGTTTTTGCCTTTGCCTCGGTTTACCTCCTGCTTATTCTGGGCGTGGGACTGCTTATCTCCACTTTTTCCAACACCCAGCAGCAGTCCATGTTCCTCACCTGGTTCTTCATGGTGATCTTCATCCTGATGAGCGGGCTGTTTACGCCCATTGAGAGTATGCCCCACTGGGCCCAGGTACTAACCTGGTTCAATCCCATTGCTTATTTCGTGGACGTCATCCGCCTTGTCATGCTCAAGGGCTCCGGATGGGTGGACATTAAGCAAACATTCTTCCAAATCCTGGCTTTTGCCATTGCAGTGAATGGACTTGCGGTGTGGAATTATCGGAAGAGGAGCTAACTTTCAGTGTTCAGTTTTCAATCTTCAGTGTTCAGTTTTTGTTATTTTACCACTGAAAATTGAAAACTGAACATTGAAAACTAACATGACTATTCTCTCCATCAACCAGCTCTCCAAGCACTACGGCCGCATCCATGCGGTGGACGGCCTTTCTCTGACCGTAGAGGAGGGCAATATTTTTGGCATCCTCGGCCCCAATGGAAGTGGAAAAACCACGACTCTAGGCATGATCCTGAATATTATTTTTCCCGACTCGGGGACCTATGACTGGTTTGAAGGCCGTTTTGGGAATAATCCCCGGCGCCATATCGGCGCACTGCTGGAGACACCCAATTTCTATCCTTACCTGAGTGCGTTGGATAACCTGAAGATCGTCGCACATGTGCGCAAATTGAAAGACCCCGATTTCGACGGCATATTGGAACTCGTCAACCTCAAGGGCCGGGAACACGACCTTTTCCGCACGTATTCCTTCGGGATGAAACAACGCCTGGCGATTGCCTCGGCCATGCTAGGCGACCCGGATGTACTCATTTTTGACGAGCCGACCAATGGCCTCGATCCACAGGGTATTGCAGAGGTACGGGAAACTATTTTGGAGATTGCCAACCGGGGGAAGACCATTCTCATGGCCAGCCATATCCTCGACGAGGTGGAAAAGATCTGTACCCATGTGGCCATCCTCAAAAAGGGCCGCTTGTTGGCCACGGGGCAGGTCGGCGCGATCCTGAGCGATGAGCAGTGGATCGAAGTGGAAGCTACCGAGCGGAATAAACTGAAAGCACTGTTGGCGAATATCCCCGAATTAAAATCGGTAACTGAAAAAGACCGGTTCCTGCTCGTCACGACCCAGCCCGATTTTCAGGCGGCGACCCTCAATCAACTCGCTTTTCAACAAGGTATTTTGCTGACCCATCTGGTCAGCCGCAGCAAAAGCCTGGAATCGGAATTTCTGGAAATCACAAAGGAAGACCTCGTATAAAACCCCTCCCTGTTATGTTCTACCTGCTTCAACTCGAATGGCTTAAACAGCGCAAGAATCGGTCTTTCCTCATGTTGGGGGCTTTGTACTTTATCCTGTTGCCCTGTTCCCTGCTGATTGCGAAATCCATTCAGCAATGGCCGCCGCCCATCAATACCTCCGACACCTTTTTTCGTTTCCCCGATGTGTTCATCTACCTGGGTTATGTGGGCAACTGGCTGACATTCTTGTTGTTAGGATTCCTTTCCGTCTTGTTTATCACCCAGGAATTCAGCAGCCGGACCTTTCGGCAGAACGTTATTACGGGATTGACCCGGGCCGATATGTTTTGGAGCAAGGTCTATTTCATGACCGCCGTGTCGCTGGCTGCCACCTTATATTATGGATTGGTGGCTATGGTATTGGGTGTCATCCATTCCGATGCGCTTTACACCTCAGTCATCATGAAGCATATCGACTACATACCGAGGTTTTTTGTGATGTGCATGGGATATATGAGTGTAGGGCTGCTGCTGGGCGTCTGGATCCGGCGCACGGGATTCGCCCTGTTCTCCTACTTTTCCTATGCCTTGTTCATCGAACCGATCTTACGATGGGGCGTACATCAAAACCTGTTCAAACACCAAAGCATGCATTACTACCCGATGAATGCGTTTGAAGACCTGGCGCCGGTGCCGTTCTCGGAAATGACCAAGGGGTTTGAAAAAGAATTTGGGTTCCAGTTTTTTCTGAGCCCTCAGCAGGCAATGATCACCTCGGTGATCTACATCGCCTTGTTTTTGGTGGCGACGTATTTGTTGATTACAAGGAGGGATTTGTGACTGGTCCCCGATAGTTATCGGGGCGGTCACTGGTCACTGGTTAAATACCTCTTTCAGGTTGATTTCCAGTTCCGGAAAAATGTGGGAGCGGAGCGGGACTTCTTCGGTGACGGGGGCGAGGCCGATGAACACGCCTTGTTCGTTGAGGATATAGATCAAGACCAATCTTTCGGCGGAGTTGACCAGCCAATACTCACGCACACCAGCTTCCTCGTATACCTGAAATTTCTCCCGCATTTCCTTGTGGCTATTTCCGGGAGAAAGGATTTCTACCATCAGGTCGGGAGCACCCTTACAGCCACGCTCATCCAATTTACTTTCCTCGCAGATCACACACAAGTCGGGTTGCACGACTGTGCTATCCTCCCCTTTTTTGCGGCCAACAGGAAGACGCACGTCGAAAGGAGCTACAAAAACTTGGCAGGTCTTCTTGTAAAAAAAATTTAGAAACACCCGACTTATTTGACTTGAGATCCGTTGATGTTCCGTATTCGGCGCCGGGGTCATCTTAAACAACCGCCCGTGAATGAGCTCCACCCGCTCCTTAAATTTCCAAAGGAGGTAGTCGGCATAGGTGTAGCTACCCTCCGGATCGAGGTCTGATAGTTTGGTTACCGGTTTGGTCGAAGGATAAGTCATAGATCAAAAGATTTTCCGCTTCGTAATTTACAAAAACAGGAGGAAATCCGCCAGGGTTAATCCCTCTTTTTTCCTTAATGTTTTACCCACTTCACCACCGCCCGCTGACCCTGGCTGTTCAGAATCTCAAAGGCATAAAGGCCGGGTTGTAGATCAACAACCGACAGGGACCATTGAGTTCCCGAAGCGATGTCCGTCCGGATCAACTGGCCCAGGGCATTGTACAGTTGCACTTCCACGGTCCCTACCCCATCGCCGGGCCATTCGAGGGTGATCTTGTCGCGGGCCGGGTTGGGATAGATCCGACCGGGCTGAATGGAGGGTCTTGCAAACACGGATGAAGGCTCTGCCGCATCCAGCGGGGTGGAGAAAATGCTGAGTCCACCCCGGTAATTGCCCTCGAGCATTTCGTAATATCCATCGCCGTTGAGGTCGGCAAAAGCAACGGTGCTGCGCTTGCCTTCTTTCCAGTTTCCATAATTGGGATCGGCCAGGGTAAAGGCGCCGTCCAGGTTATTTTCGATATCGGTATAGAGTTGGACCGGACCAGCCTGGGTGCCTGCCATCAAAATAAACGAATCGCCATAATCGAGTATACAGGGTGCACTATTGCCGGCGGAAAGATCGGATGGCAATTCGGTCGACACCAGACCCAGGATCTGATTGTTGGGCGCCTGCGTCACATCGCTGTTGAAATTGGGCTCAGAAGCCGTCCCGTTATTTTGAAAATAATTGAAATTGCCGTTGCGTTCCCCGATCACCAGGTCCGGCAGACCGTCGCGGTTGAGGTCGGCAATAGCCGGATGGCTGTTGAGCCCTACATCGATGCCCATCCAGCTGAGTACAGGGGCGTCGAAAATAGCTGGATTGCCAGCCCCGGCGAGGTTTTTAGCAAAGAAAAGTCGGCCATCCTGTTCGCCGATCAGCAGGTCTGCATCGCCGTCCTTGTCCAGATCACCGGCAACGGGCGCAAAGTTCCAGGTTTCATTGCCGTATTGACTCATTCCCAGAAAATCATCATCCGCTACTTCAAACACCGGCTCTGTGGCAGAGCCGGTATTCAGGAGCAAGACGAGTCGCGGATCGCGGTTACTGGAAAAACTCTCGTCGTAATACCCATCGGTACCCACCAGGATGTCCATCAACCCATCCGCGTTGATATCCACAAATGCAGGGTGGCTACCGGCGCCGAAGTCGAGCATCTCATCCACCAGCGCATTCTTTTGCACCAATTCAAAAACGGGCATCGCCGCCGTATTTACATTGCGGTAATACCACAAAACGTCATAGTTGGGCGTGCCTCCCAACTGATTCGGCGCCGCCAGGAAATCATTCTTTCCGTCATTATCCAGGTCAAAGTAGAAGGGCACCGGGAATATGGGAATCTCCACCGGAAAATCATAGCTCGGGAAGGAGGAATCCTGCCCGGTCATAAAGGCATTTTGCGGCGTACCGCCATTGTGCAGGTAGTTGACCTTGGCAAAATTGACATCCCCCAGCACGATCTCCAGGTCGCCATCGTTGTCGGCATCGAAGGTGACTAACGTAGAACCCGGGTGCCGGGTATCGAGTACAGGGCCGCCCGTAAAGCCGGTGGCACACATATTAGGGTTCGTGCTCAGCACAATCTCTTCTGAAAAGGAGGCTTCATAAAATTTGCCCCAACATGGATCCCCCTTTTGAATTTCAAGCTGTCGAGGCCATACCCCATTTCTACCGACCGGTTTTGGAAATACTCTACATACCCTCCGCCAATGCTGAAGGTAAGCACATCCAGGTCCCCGTCTCCATCTACATCGTCCAGTACCGGATAATCGGTGGGGCTGACATAAACCTGGGTAGTGGTGCCATTGGCCAGGGTGTAATACATAATATTATAGTCCTCACAACAAAAATTGAACGGCTCGAACGCAATCTTATCATCCGTATCATAATAGCCTCGAAATACCTGTATTCCCTGAATGGGCGTCGGAAAGTGGGCAAAAATATCCTGGATGCCATCGTTGTTGTAATCCCGTAACAACACCCAGTTGGCCAGCGGCGGGAAGTTGGCGGCGTATTCGGGGGCGTACGTATAATCGACTTCTCCCGCTTGTCCGGTGTAAAGAAAGGTCAGCGGGATATTTCCATACCGGTCGAAAACGAACAGGTCTTCCACCCCGTCATTATTGAGGTCCACCTTCGAAGGTTGGGGGTTATTCAGGCCCCCGGTAAAGGGGTTTGCAATAGGATTCCCATCGACACCGGCAGGGAACGAAAGCCGTTCAAATCCAGGCTGTGCATAGATGGAGAGAGTTGTCCAGCCAAGGCATAATGCCAGGCAAAGGATACTATTCGTTTTCATGAATATTGATTGAGATAGGAGCATGTGGTCCAAATGATGAATTCGTTGTTTCGTGGATTCGACCCCAAGATATTCACCTCCTTTTAATAACGCCTTACCGCCTGTTTCGCTTTTCCACTTTCCTCAATAATTTCATCAACCTGACATTCAGGGTTCTGCTGGCATTGAAGAACAATCCATTGATGCGGAGCCAATCTTTTTCCCGCACGATTTGGTCCAGGTCGGCATAGAGCACTTTGCGGGCTTTTTCCAGCGGAGCCCTCCAATACAAGGCCTTATTGGTCAGGGCAAATCCTTCTTTGCAACTACCCAGCAGCGACAGGTCGCAGATAAAATAGATGCGCTCTTGTTTTTCCGGAAACAGAAAAGCCTTGCTCGCATTGCGCAATTTGTCTACCGGCATGTCGAGCAGGTTGGTGTAAACGGTTTCGGGTTCAGTGGAAAATTGGAGGTAGTCCATAACCAGTTCGAAAAGGTCGATCTGGTCCGGGCTCATCTGCTGGTATTTTAAGACGGCTTCCGGAATGGGCGTTACATGAAGGTCTCTGCAGTAGTTGATGATAAAAAAATCGCTCAGGTCTGCCAGCGCGTCATCCAAAAATGCGGCGATAGCTTCCCGCGGGGACGGATGGTGGTCGGCGAGGTCTTTGACTGCCACTGCTAATTGCTCCACCCGGATATCAAAAATGCGCCCAAAATCCGACTCGCGAAACCGCTGTAAATAGGGGTCTTGCAACTCCGGATCCTGCTCTTCGCTCACCTGGTGACGCAGCAACGCAAAAAAGTGTGCCGCAATTTCCTCCGGTCCGGGCGGTACAAAACCACCGGATAACACTTCCACCCGAGCCCCACATTGGTGGCAGAAGCGGGCGGAGTCCGTCAAAGGCGTATGGCAGTTGGTGCAGTTTTTCATGAAGGAACTGGCCTAAAAAGCAGAAAGCCGTGACTTTTGGCACGGCTTTCAACGAATAATCCCATGAACATATTCGAACGAAAAGAGCTTACATTTTGGTGGCCGGTACGGGATGTTTTCCGGCAAAACTTGCAAATAGCAGATCTCCCGATTTTGAGAGCTCTGCTATTTACAATCTATAATCCCATGAACATATCCAACTTGAAGGCCGAAGTATCTATCGGCATAAGCTTGACGATACAAAGATGCAATACCGACCTCCTAAGAACAACGACACTTTTAGGGAATTGTGAAAATAAAATGGTGAAGAGTGAAGGGTGAAGAGTGAAGTAGTCAATGCTTATAGTTCCAATGGCATTTTGAACCACTTCACTCTTCACCATTTAAACCAATTTGTGAAAAAAACACCCCTCTAAAAAGGATTTCCAAACGCATTTTCTTGCAAAAATTTTTCATCCGTCATGCTTTTTAAGAACGCAAGGAGGTCTTGTTTGTCCTGTTCGGACATGGGGAAGGCAATAATATTGACGTCTACGTTGTAGCTGAAGTGCCCTCCGCTACTGTAATGCTCTAACACTTGTTCGAGGGTTTGGAAGCGGCCGTCGTGCATATAAGGGGCGGTCAGTTCGATATTTCGCAAGGTGGGGGCCTTGAATCGTCCATAGTCGATCGGGCGCAGGGTGATACCTCCGAGTCCCGGATCGGGGAAATCGCCGGGCTCCATGGCGGGATCCAGTCCGTTGTTGAGGAATTCGTTGGTGGTGACCAGTGCGGTGTTGTTGTGGCAATGGCTGCACCCCGGGTGCGGATCGTAGGGGTTGATAGCGGGTTCGGTGGTAAAAAGGAGTTTGCCGCGCAGTTCGGATTCGGAAAAAAATTTCGTCTCGGCGCCCCGGTCCCAGTTGGCGTAGTCGTATTTGGAGTTGTAGCTCACCAGAGTACGCAAGAACTGGGCAATAGCCTTGCCCAGGAACTCGCCCGAAATGTCTTCCGTGTCTTTAATCCCGAAAGCCTTCCGAAAGCGTTCCGGGTAATCGGGGTGCGCCTGAAGTCTTTCCACGACCCCTTGCACCGAAAAATCCATCTCTAATGGATCCGCAATGGTGCGCAGCGCCACTTCTTCGAGTGCTTTTACGCGCCCATCCCACAAAAGACCCTTTGTATTGAACCCCACGTTGGCCAGGGAAGGTACATTACGCGTGCCCACTCTGCCCTCTATCCCGACGGCTACTTTGAGGTTATTGGAAAAAGCGGTTTCCTGGCGGTGGCAGGACGCACAGGCAATAGTGCTATCTGCGGAAAGAATGGGATCGTAAAACAGGAATCGCCCCAATGCCACCCCATCGACCGTCATCGGATTATCGGCGGGTATTTCCATTTTCTGAAAAAAATAAGGCATCTCGGGCATGGTGAATGCCTGTGGGGCGTATGAAATAGCTTCCAGATTGCCCAACGGGTCCTTTTTACAGGCTCCGAGCACGAATATGGGTATGAAAAATAGAAATAGTTTCCGGATCACGGTTCGAATGGATTACTAAATGCCGGGTTGTTAATAAAAGTGGTATCGGTTAGGGTATGTAAAAACGCGATCAGGTCGGCTTTCATCTGGGGCGTCAGTCCCATCGGCGGCAGCAGGTTTTCGTCCAGGTTGTTGGCAAAGTGGATGCCTTCGTTGTAGAAATCCACCACTTCTTCAATGGTCGCAAAGCGGCCGTCGTGCATATAGGGCGCCGTCCGCATGACATTTCGCAAACTGGGCGTCCGCATTTTGCCGTTATCGATCAGCTTCCCGGTGATGCCGCCCCTGCCCGGATCGGGAAAATCGTTGAGGGTCGCCGCTTCCTGCAGTCCGTTGTTGAAGTATTCGTTGGTGGTAAATAAGGGCATGTTATGGCAATGAAAGCATTGTGCGTCCGGCATCGGCGATCCTTCAATGTCGAAAAACATGTCAAATCCATTGTACTCTGCCTCCGAAAAATCCACCCCGATCTCCTTTTTGAGGAACTTGCGGTCAAACTTGGAATTGCCGCTGCTGATCAGGATGCGTTCGAATTGGGCGATGGCCTTCGCCGCCAAATCCCGGGTAATCTCCTGTGAATCGCTGATCCCAAAAGCTTTGCGAAACATCGCCGGGTAGTCGGGATGCCGTCGAAGGCGCGCCTCCACCGTTTCCCAGGGGATATTGAGTTCCAGATGGTCTTCCACGGGCAAAAGCGCTTGCGCTTCGAGCGTAGCCGAGCGCCCATCCCAAAATAACCCGTTGTTGTAAAAAGCCACATTTTCCAGCGACATCGCGCTTCGCTTGCCGAGGAGCCCCTCCACTCCCGGACTCACCGGAAGGTTATCGGTAAAACCGCCCTGGGGCAAGTGACAGGAAAAACACGCCATCGAACTGTCTTTCGATAAGATCGGATCGTAAAACAAAAACCGCCCTAACTGCACACCGTCGACGGTCAACGGATTGTCGGCCGGAACGGTCATAGGCGGAAATCCCTCCGGAATAACCAGATCATAGGATTGCGGACTGTACGCAATGTACTCCAAATCGCCTTTCAGGACAGGCATTTCATCGTCTACACAAGCGACCAGCCAAAGGCTGCCTGCCAGGAAGAAGATCAGGATGCGAAATTGGGTCATAGTCGTATAATACATTATTCAAAAAAACACTCCCCCCGCGCCGGCGCTAAAGCTATGGCAGCCCCTCTCTCCAAGGAGCTAATTTTGCAGGGTGGTGTGAAACTTGTCGCTTTTCTTTTTATTTGTTCAGGAAGATTGCTGAAAATTTGGCTTTCGCACGCTTTTGTCCCCCGCTGGCGGGGGTAGGGGGTGGAAAATGCTATCTTTTCCCCCCCTAATAGAAAGAAGATCAACGCATTGTATTAATCCGCCCCCAACCCCCGCCAGCGGGGGACAAGATCGTGTAAACATTCTAGACAGGAACTTTTTTCCTGCCCCCCTCCAAGATTAGCCGCCAGCGGGGGACAATAGCGTGCGTATTTTTTCTTATTGAGCCACCTTCAACGCTTGTTGAAAATTATCCGAAGCTTTAATGGCCTGAGGCAGATTCGCAATCGTATGGGTGGCGGGGATCGCAATGATGTCCATATACCCATCCCCTTCTTTAAAGATCTGATGCAGGTTTACCTCCAGAGTGATCCGGGTAGTTTCCCCCTTTTTAATTTCAAAAGAAGGAGCGGTATTTACGGTCCGGTACACGGCATCCGAGCCCAGGTGATAAGCAATGGAGCTGTCGTCAAATACTCCATCGCTATTGGAATCCACTTTACCGGCGATCATGGTGAAAATGTAGCTTTCCCAGGCCGTCCAGTAGTGACTTTCCTTCCCGAGCGGATGGGTGTCGGGATAGTCTGATTCCTTGGTCGCATTCAGGTCGGCAGGCACGCCCAGGCCGATATTGAGCCGGTTATAAGCCCCGGTGGGGACGTTATCCACCTGGATGACGTATCCTTCTTCGGCGCTCGCGACATTGTCCACCGCGTCAAAATCTACAAAATCGATATCCAGCAATTGATAAGGACTGGTTTGCCCCTCCTCCTGAATCTCCACGTTGGAGATATAAAAGTTAAACCGTTGGAACAAGACATCCAGGGTGTCATTGTAGGTATATTCCTGCAGCATGACGAGCGGCTGCCCATCGTAATAGGATTTGAATTGCAATTCAAGCGTGCCGTATTCCTTCTTGTCTTTTTGGCAGGAAACGCTAACAAGGAGGAGGAGCAGTGCAAGTAGTCCGCTGATGCGTAGCATATTAAATAGTTTAAGCGATTTAGGAGGGGGTATCTAAAAAACAGCAGTTCTCCTTTTTTGTTTGCGCTAATTAAACTTCACTTCTATCAAATAGAACGCATTTGCCGCCTGATTCGCATACTGTTGTTCAATTTGTGCGGGGGTAGCAGTGGAGAGATCGAGTCCTTCCAGCCAGGCGAGGTAGTTGAGGTAAAGGGTGAGTTGGATATTATATCCGGGTTTGATCTCGAGCGGAGGGTCCAGGGTCAGCGAAACCGGCACTGGCGTGGTGATCGGCACCTGCAGCGTATCCTGGGGTTGTGCGGCGGTCGAGTACCGCATAAAATTGGAGATATAGCCGGTTCCCGCTTCCCAATTATATCCATCAGCCGGCGCCCGGAGGGGGTGTCCCGCGGGGGCTTTTGCAGGGTCGGTGTAGCGGAAAGGATCCTCCACCCCAATGGTGAACTCCAGGCGGTCAAACGAGCCATCTCCTTCCCAGGTACCGAGCGTGCTGGCCTTGAGGAAGTCGCGGTCGGCGAGGATAAAATCATTGACAACCCGGACCGGCACCGTATCTCCCGGACTTTGCGGCAAATAGAGCGTAACAGAGTCCATCACCTGCCCGGTTGCCCCCGAGCGCACCAGGCGGATGTCGGAGAGGTAATACCGCAGGCGGTGAAAGCGGAATTTCACGCCGGGATAGGCGGCCACATAGTAGAGGCTGTCATAGCGAAAAGGAAGGAGCGTATCCGGAAGAATGGCTTTGTGCTCCAGCTTCACGCTCAATTTCGGGTAGGTACAGCAATCGGCGCATGGTTTATCGGCGGCGACATTAAAATTTACCGCATGGATATCCAGACAGCCTTCCTCTTTTTGATAGCACCCTGCAAGCAATAAAAGGGCAAGCATGCTCCCCAAAAAGAAACCCGGGGATTTACCCATTATTTTGCTGCCGCTGCTGTTCTTCATATTCCTGGACGAGCTTTTTTACCATTTTTTTGACCTGGACGGAGAACTCCTTGTTCAGTATCCAGTGGTAGTATTGTTTGTCTTCCACCAGGGTTTTAGCCACCGGTCGACCGACATATTTTCCAAAATTAAACACTACTTCCCCTTCTGGTGACAAGCGGAGTCGCTGGGTGATATCGATCATATTTTCATCTTTCGTAAACTCAAAGATGGCCTGCATATCATTCCGGATGGGGTTGGGCGTCACCTTCCCGTCATCGTCTTCGTAATCCACCGAATCATACCGTTTCAACTGCCCTTTGAACACATCGATCGTAGCGTGTACATCCGCCAGGGCATCGTGTGCATTTTCCATTTCCTTATCGCAGTAAAAACGGACAGCAGCCCGCAGGTTACGGGGCTCCATTTTGTAAAATATCCGCTGCACATCGATCATGCGGCGCTTCTCGACGTCGAAATCCAGCCCGGCACGTGCAAATTCTTCGGTCAGCATAGGCACATCAAACCGGTTGGAATTGTACCCCGCCACATCGGCATTGCCGATAAAATCGTAGATCTTTTGCGCCACCTGCGGGAACGTGGGCTTATTGGCTACGTCTTTAGGTGTGATCCCGTGCACCTGCATCGCTTCCTCCGAAATGGGGATCCCGGGATTGATGAGCATCGACAATTCTTCCGGCTCCTTCCCGTTGGCGAAGTATTTGATAATGGCAATCTGCAATATCCGGTCCCGGATCACATTCAATCCGGTCGATTCGATATCGAAAAAGCAAAGGTCGCGTGTGAGGTTAAAGTCCATTGGTATGATTTTCTGAGAGAAAAGGTCTCTTCTTTTTGTTTGCTGACTGAAGGTACGCAGCCATTAATATTAATTGGGATTAGGGTGGGATTACAGGGGATTGACAGGGGTTGAAAAAAGGGGATAATCCCTCCAATCCCTTTTATCTAACATCATTACTGCATAATATCAGTTACTGATTAAATATTTCGCTAACCCCGGGGTATAACGCACATCCATAGTCCCGTCATCTTTGCCAAAGATAAAATAACCCTCCAGGTTTTCCTGCCTATTGATAAATTCGAATGCTTTATCGAGGCCCATCACCATGCAGGCGGTGGCCAGGGCGTCGGCTTCCGTGCAGGTGGGTGCAAAGACCGAAGCGCTGAGCAGCTTGCTCAATTCCGGATAACCGGTTTTCGGATTGATGGTATGGGCATACTTTTTGCCCTCCACTTCATAAAAATTGCGGTAATTGCCTGAGGTTGCCAGGGCACGGTCAGCTAGTTGTACCGCCACCTGAATATCGGCCAACCCGGCTTCCGGGCTCGGCGTATTGATGCCGACATTCCACGCTTCTGCCCGGTCGTTCACCCCTCTGGCGCGCACTTCCCCGCCGATCTCCACCAGGTAATCCCGTATGCCCTTTTGTTCAAGGAACACCCCGACCAGGTCGACTCCATATCCCTTGGCGATGGCGCTGAAATCGAGTTGTACGCCGGGATTTTTCTTCCGCAAATGCGGCCCTTCATATAGGAGTACGCTGTCCATCCCGACCAGGAGACGAAGGGAGTCTACCGTGGTGCTATCCACCGAGTCGACCGGTTTTTTGGCGGTATATCCAAAGCCCCAAAAATTGACGAGCGGCATGACGGTGGGATCGAAAGCTCCTTCGGAGAGATGGTAATAACTCAGCGAAGCGACATAATTCGCCGTGAAGTGTTCCATCGGGCGGTCTCCTTTGGCAGGAACAGGCAGTGCCCTGGCCTCCTCCAGCGAAATACCCAACTCAAAAGGCTCCGCAGACTGATTGAATCGGGAAATGACCGACGTTTTGATATACGTAGAAACCTCCTGATTGAAAGCAACCAACAGTGAGTCGACCGGGGCCAGCAAATCACGCCCCAGGCTATCTCGGTAAGTCACATGGAAGGTGGTGCCCATGGTTTCTCCACTGATGCGGAGATAGGCGGTGGTTTGCGGGTCTTGTCCGCTGCGGCAGGAAAGGAACAAAAGGCTAAAGAAGAGGAATATAGATAGGTGACGCATGGGGAGTTTTTAGTTTTTTCCCGATAGTTATCGGGATTAGTTTTTAGTTATAGGGGGTAAATAGCAATAGTTTTAGTTTTAGTCGGCTCTTGTCCCCCGCTGGCGGGGGTTGGGGGTGGAATTCCCTGTCGTTACGATTTTCTTCCTTCCTTTGGGCAGCTCCACCCCCTGCCCCCGCCAGCGGGGGACAAGGGCCGACCGAAGCAGAAAAAGAAGCTGTTTTTCGAGACATTTTCGACATCTCCAATAGAAGAATATAGGATGACTTGATCTTCTACCTCCCCCTACAAGATTAGCCTTCCGCGTAACACCAGTTGATAAAAACCCGAAAATAAGATTCTTCTTCGTGGTATCCGGAAATAATATCAGAAATCTGGCCACAAGTGGAACCGGCAAAAAAAACGCTTCCTCCATCCTTTATATTGGGAAGTGTTTCTATCTTAGAAAATATTTACCCGAAATACTTTAATAAAAAAGATATTATTTGAATAATACGAAAATAATGAAGCATTTTCCCAATGGCCCATTTTGAATGAGAAACTTACTCACCCTGTTTTTCCTCTTGGGAAGTACATCATTTTATTCCCAATCGCTTTTTACTCGCACGGGCGCCACGCACGGAGTGGTGGTGGGCATTTCTGACTATCAGGATGAAGAAATTCTGGACGTCTCCTTTGCCGATACCGATGCACAAGCATTTGCCGATTTCTTATGTTCCACCAAAGGGGGCAACCTCTCCCCGGATCAGCTGAAAGTACTGCTCAACCAACAAGCAACCGGGGCTCAAATTGCCCTGGCGCTGGATTGGTTGGAAGAATCTTCCCGGGAAGGCGACCAGGCCCTACTCTTTTATACGGGACATGGACATGTTCAACACGACACCTCCGCGGCCGGGGCCGGTTTCCTCCTGGGTTGGGATACCCCTTCCAATGTATTTACAGAAGGTAGCACGCTGAGTTTAAAGAATATACAGCGTGTTATCACCGCTCTTTCCAGCAAAAAAAGAGTAACAGTCACGCTTATTGTGGATGCTTGCCTCCAGAATGAGTTGAAAAAACTGGCTGAATTATTTGCTGATCAGCCGGATCTAAGGGTGCATCTCCAGGAGTCCGAGCCCCCTTTTAATGATATGGTGATCTTAAAGATAATCCCGTTATACAGACCCCCACAACCCGCTGTTTCTAAAGCCCCCCCAACCAAAGAAGCGCAGATACTTTCATCTGTAGATGAGGCCACCCGAGAGACCTATATGGCCTTTCATCGATCTTTAGAGGAGAAACAATTTTTAGCTCCGGCTCATGCGTGCAGTGATTACTATTTCGACCTACTAATGGCAGAGCCGCTGCTCAGTCCCCTCCACGCCTCTCTGCGCCGCAAATATTCCGCAGCCCTGCAAGACGATGCCCAGCAAGTTTTGAACACCATACTTAAAAGCGGATTGACCGAAGAGGTCCTTTCCAGAACGGAAGCATCCCATCTCTATAAAGCCTACCTGGCCTACCTGCAGCGAGCTGCAGACCTGCTTGGGAAGGAATATTATTTGTACCCCTCCCTGCTGGCCCGGAAATACTTTTTTGAAGGGAAGACACAGCTTACCAACGCTGCAAAACAACAAGCCTATTTCAAGGCCCTGGATATTCAGCCCTATTCCCCGCATGTCATGGTGGAGTTGATCGACACCTACGAAGCAGCACAGGAAGATTCGGCCACCTATTACGGCCTGAAAGCCGCAGAATTGGCTCCTACCTGGGTAGTGCCCTATATCCGGCTTGCCTTTTTCTATGAAAAAAAAGCAAAAGACCTGGATAAAGCGGAGGCAATGCTGAACCAGGCTGGGCTGATCGATAGTAGCTCTGTCTACGTCTGGTATGCCAAAGCCAACCTGTTTCACTCCCAAAAAAAATATTTGGAAGCTGAACAACTATTTGAGAAGGTCATAAAGAGCAGTGGTTCTGAAATTTGCTTTCCATGCGCCAACCAGAACCTCGGGGTTGTCTACCAGGAAACCGGCCGCATGGAAGAGGCCATTGACCAATATCAAAAAGCCATCCAGCTCGATCCCCACTTTGCCATGGCCTATTACAACCTGGCTTGTGTAAACAGCCTGGAAAACCGCACTGGTAAAGCTTTTAAATACCTGGAGGATGCCCTAAAAATCGACTTCGACGAATATTTGTGGATGCAGGAAGATGTGGATCTGATCCCTTTGCGGGCGCACAGGAAAAGATGGGATGCGTTGATTCGAAAATATTTTCCGGATAAAGTCAATAAATAACGGAAGTAAAGCAGCAGTGATAACTATTAATAGATAAAAGGGATTGAGGGGGGATTAGAGGGGATTGGAGGGGATTAATCAGACTGACAATCCCTCTCAATCCCCTTCAATCCCCTAACAATCCCCAAAAAAAAAATCATGAAACTTCTTACCCCCCTCCTCCTGATCCTCTCCGCCAGCTTGACAACTGCCGCGCAAACCCTCCTTCCCGAGCCTGGCGCCACCTACGCCGTGGTCGTCGGCATCTCCGACTATCAGTCGCCCGACATTCCAGACCTGCGATTTGCCCACCGCGACGCCCAGGCTTTTGCCGACTTGCTGAAATCTGCCGGCGGTGGAATTTGCCGGAGACCCATTTCAAATTACTGACAAGAGCCGGCTACTACCGCTGCCTTTGCCAGCGCACTCGACTGGCTTGTGGAAACCGCCAGGAAGGTGAACAGGCTATTATTTACTTTTCCGGACATGGCGATGTGGAGACCAAGACCTTCAACCAACTGGCTTCTTGCTACTCCAGGATTCGCCCGCCCGCTCCTACATGGTCGGTGGGTACTCACTGGCCTTCCTACAGGATATCATTTCTACCCTTTCACGCAAAATAAGGCTCAGGTTATTGTCATTGCGGATGCCTGTCATGCCGGGAAGCTAGCCGGTACCAGATTGGGGTACCGCGCAACCGCCCCAAACCTGTCCCAGCAATTTGCCAACGAGGTCAAGGTGCTCTCTTGCCAACCCAATGAATTCTCCCTTGAGGGCGAGCAGTGGGGCGGCGGACGCGGCTGTTTTCCTGCCACCTTGTGAATGGCTTGTATGGCCTGGCTGATAATAATACCGACAACAGCGTTAATCTTTGGAGATCGGCCGATACCTGGAAGACCGGGTACCCGCCGAAACCGCCCGCCTCAAAGCCAGGTGCCCATGCTGTTGGGTAACAAAACAGAGCCAGCTGGCCTCGGTGAACGCCGCTGCATTGGCCAGGATATCAGAAAAAGCAAACAGAACAACTGGCACCTTTGCCGCTATTGATCAAAGGGGGCTGGAGGAAGAGTTCTTTCCGGATAACGATTCCCTGAGTCTTCTTCAACCCTATTTTGCGTTTAAAAGGGCGATCGCCGAAAAACGCTTTTTACGCCCTCCCGGCGACCGTGCCGACGAATACTACAATAAGCTGGTGCAAGAAGAGGACTTGGCCCCACTTCACGGTATCATGCGCCGCAACTACGCCGCCGCTTTACAGGATGACGCCCAGCAGGTCATGAACAAGCTGATGAAGGTGGATTTGGCAGAAGTAGCGCTTTCCAAAAAAACCAAAACCGAAAAATACCAGCCTTATCCCCGCTATCTGAGCCGGGCAGCAGAACTACTGGGAAAAGACCATTACATGTACAGGGATCTGCAAGCCAGGATCTATTTTTTCGATGGCTACCTGCTGGCCCTCTCCAATAAAAATCCGGACAAGGAGTTGGGGGAACAGGCCTTGACTTTTTTCCGGCAGGCACTTCAATGGCAGGAAGAGCTTCCTCAGGTATATTGGCAGATGAGCCTGGTTTTTGGGTTTAATTTATTGAACCCCGATTCAGCCGAATATTATGCCAACAAAGCCAAAGTGTTGCAACCCTCCTGGATATTGCCGAGTACCAGCGTGGCTTACATGCTATGTGACAAGTACAAGCAGCCGGATCGCGCACTGCCTTTTTTGCAATATGCCATCCAGGTGGATTCCGCTGAACGGTTGGTCATGAAATTGAGCTGGGAGCTTACTAACTATTCCCTTTGGGATTGCCTTGAGGCCGTGAGAAATATTTTAGAAAAGCGATCGTGTTGGACCCTTCGTACCCCATCGCTAAAATACTGCTTCGTCGAATGTGTTCAGGCACACAGACCGAAATGATGAAGCCATAGCCTATTACCACAAAGCGATTCAGCTCGACCCCACCCAAGGTTATGTGTACAATAACCTGGGGATCTGTTATTCGAAAAACAAACAGTATGATAAATCAGCGGAACAATACGAGAAAGCCATCGAAATAGACCCCACCGCAATCAGGAGTTATTACAACCTCGGGAGATCCTATTATTTTATGGAAAAATATGACCTGGCGGAAGACCGGTTTTTAAAAGCCACGCAGCTCGATCCGACCTATGTGAATCCGTATTTCTACATCGGGTTGGTTTGTTTTCATACAAACAGGTACGAGGAAGCAGAAGAATGGTTTCTCAAGGCCCAGCAAGTGGACCCAACCTATGAGAATAGCTACTACATGATGGCGGTCTTGCGCATTACTCAAAACCACCTGACAGAGGCATTTGAATACCTGGATAAATACCTTCAATTTGGCAATGGCGATTATGATCATTTGAATGCCGATCCCGATTTCGCTCCTCTGCGTACAGAGCCGGAATGGGAGGTGTTGATGCAAAAATATTTTTCCCGACCAGGTGAATAAATAACTTATGTAAAGCAGCAGTGATAACTATTAATAGATAAAAGGGATTGAGGGGGATTGAGGGGGATTGTTCGGACAAGCAATCCCCTCCAATCCCGCTCAATCCCCTAATAATCCCCTGAAAAAAATATTATGAAAATCATTTTCCCCCTCCTCCTGCTCCTCTTCGCCAGCCTGACAGCTGCCGCGCAAACCCTCCTCCCCGGGCACGGCGAAACCTACGCCGTGGTCGTCGGCATCTCCGACTACCAGGACGAGGCCATCCCGGACCTGCGCTTTGCCGATAAGGATGCGGAGGCATTTGCCAATTTCCTGCGCTCACCCGCAGGTGGCTCGCTCGATGAAGACCACCTCAAACTGCTGACCAACGACCGGGCCACCGCAGCCCAGGTCTCCATCGAATTGGACTGGCTGATAGAGGCCGCAGCGGATGGAGATCAGGTCATTATCTATTTTTCCGGCCACGGCGATGTGGAGGCCAAAAGGCTTTCTCAGCCTGGATACCTTCTCGCCTGGGACGCCCCTTCCAGGGTGTACATGGCCGGGGGCGCTATCAATATCCGGGACCTGCAGGACATCATTTCCACACTCTCGGTAGAGAACAAGGCAAAGGTCCTGCTCATCACCGATGCCTGTCGCTCCGGCAAACTCTCCGGCAGCGATATTGACGGGGCCCAGCTGACCAGCCAGAACCTCGCCCGTCAGTTCCAGAACGAGCTTAAAATCCTCTCCTGCCAGCCCGATGAATACAGCATCGAAGGTGAGCAGTGGGGCGGCGGAAGGGGCGCCTTTAGCTACCATTTGGTGGATGGCCTGTATGGCATGGCAGACGGCAACAGCGACGGGGCCGTCAACCTGCTCGAAGTGGGCCGCTACCTTGAGGACAAAGTCTCTACCGAAGTGGCTCCGCACAACCAGCTGCCCATGACCGTAGGCAATGGCCGGGAAAACCTGTTCCCTGTTTTCCCCGAACTGCTCGCACAGCTGCGGGAAGGGGAAAAAGGGCAGTTGGCGCTGTTCACTCCCACCGAATCACGGGGCATAGAAGACGATGTGCTGGCGGCAGCCGATAGCAATGTTGTCGAGATGTACACCGCCTTCCAGCAGGCTTTGAAGGATAAAAATTTTCTGTGTGGGGAAAATGCCTCCTCCCTGGCTAACGCTTCGACGGGCAAGTGTGCCGATTTTTATTATGAAAAACTAAGCAAAGAGCCCGCGTTGGAAAGATTGTATTCTTACATGCGCCGCAACTACGCCGCCGCCCTGCAGGACGATGCCCAGCAGGTGATGAATACCATGCTTAAGTCGGGCCTGACCGAAGTAGTACTAAAAAGTGCCAATGCCGCAGACATCTACAAAACTACCCGGCCTATATCCAGCGGGCCGCCGAACTGCTCGGCGAACTGCATTACATGTACCCTACCCTGCAGGCAAGAATACTTTTTTTCGAAGGGCAAATCGCCGGGAAAAGAGCAGAAAAGAGGGCCTTTTACCGAAAAGCCCTGAACTTGCAGCCGGATATGGCGCATGCCATGGTCGAAATTATCAGGAATTCAGAAGCTGACCAACTGGATTCTGCAGAATACTATTTCCAGCAATCCACCAAATTGATCCCTGCCTGGGTGGAGCCTTATGTAGCCATGTCCTTTTTTTATGAATTAAAGCTAAAAGAACCCGAAAAAGCAGAGGAGATGTTAAACATTGCAGGACAAGTGGACAGTGCTTCTGTATTGGTTTGGTATGCAAAAGCCAATTTTTTCAACCACAAAAAGATTATAATAACGCTGAAAAATGGTTCGTAAAAGCCATCGAAGCAAGTGGTCAGGATATTTGTTTTCCCTGCGCCTACAATAATTTGGGGATTGTTTATTTGAAGACCCGCCGATATGAGGAGGCAGAGAAATATTACCTGGAGGCCATCCGGCTCGATTCGGCTTTTACCAAAGCCTACAATAACTTGGGAATGGTCTATAAAGACTCCCGCCGATACGAGGAGGCAGAAAAATATTACCTGAAGGCCATCCGAGTCGATTCGGCTAATATCGACGCCTACTATAATTTGGGAAATGTCTATAAAGACACCCGCCGATACGAGGAGGCAGAAAAATATTACATGAAGGCCATCCGGCTCGATTCGGCTTTTACCAACGCCTACCATAAGTTGGGAATTGTCTATAGAGACACCCGCCGATACGAGGAGGCAGAAAAATATTACATGAAGGCCATCCGGCTCGATTCAGCTTATATCTATCCCTACAATAGTTTGGGAAATGTCTATAAAGACACCCGTCGATACGAGGAGGCAGAAAAATATTACCTGAAGGCCATCCAGCTCGATTCAGCCTATTGGATGTGCTATGCAAATCTGGGTGTCCTATATCAAATCCTTCAGCGTTGGGATGAATCGGTAACCGTGACGCTAAAATCCATTGAATTCGGTCCTCCCAAAGGCGAATTTGTTGCTTTGTTGGGCAATGCTTATACCCACCTCCCGGGCCGCCTGGAAGATGCCAAAGAAGCACTGGACAAAGGGCTCAAAATGTCACCAGATAACCCAGCCGCATTTTTATACCTTGCCCAATGGTCAATGAAAATAAACCAACCGGACGAGGCTTGGAAATACCTTGAACAAGGACTGGAAAAAGGCATTGAAAACTGGCTGTTGAATATGGAAGATTTGCAAGAGGTACCTGATTTTGAAGCAATGCGGAAGGACCCGAAATGGAAGGAGTTGATGCAAGAATACTTCCCCGACCAAGTGAATAAATAACTGAAGTAAAGCAGCAGTGATAACTATTAATAGATAAAAGGGATTGAGGGGGATTAAAGGGGATTGAGAGGGATTGTTCGGACAACCAATCCCCTTCAATCCCTCTCAATCCCCAATAATCCCTCAAAAAAGCAATATGAAAATCATTACCCCCCTACTCCTGATCCTCTTCACCAGCCTGACAGCTGGCGCCCAAACCCTCCTTCCCGAGCCCGGCGCCACCTACGCCGTGGTCGTCGGCATCTCCGACTATCAGGATGAAGGCATCCCGGACCTGCAATTCGCCGACCGCGATGCGGAGGCCTTTGCCGACTGGCTCAGAAGCCCGGCAGGCTCCCGCCTGCCGGAGGACAACATCACCCTTTTGGTTGATGAAAAAGCGACCAATGCGGCCATTGGCACGGCTTTGTTTTCGATGATCGACATCTGCCAGCCGGGCGACCGCCTCATTTTCTATTTCTCCGGTCACGGCGATGTGGAAGCCAAAATCCGCAACCAGCCTGGTTACTTGCTCACCTGGGACTCGCCGCCACAGGTGTATATGGTCGGGGCGCTCAACCTGCGCGACGTGCAGGAAATCGTGTCGACCTTGTCGGACAACCAGGTACAGGTATTCCTGGTGACTGATGCCTGCCACTCCGGCAAACTCGCCGGCGAAAGCATCGGAGGCGCTCAGGCAACCGCCTCCGCGCTGGCAAAACAATTTGCCAATGAGTTGAAGATCATGTCCTGCCAACCCAATGAGTTCTCGCTGGAGGGGACGCAGTGGGGCGGTGGTCGTGGTGTTTTTTCCTGGCACCTCCTCGATGGCTTGACGGGGCTTTCGGACAAAAATGGCGACGGGGTGGTTACGCTCTTCGAGATCACCCGCTACTTGCAGGACATGGTGCCTGCCGAAACCGCGCCCCACAGCCAGATGCCTTTCAGCGTAGGTGATTTGCAGGCTCCGCTGAACCCCGTGAATGCCCCGGCGCTCGCCGCCCTCATGGAAGCCAAAACGGGTGCGCTGGCAAGTATGTCCCCAACCGGTTCCAAGGGCCTGGAAGAACAGGTGCTGGCCAGTGCCGACGCTTCCACCCGCGAGCGCTACGCGGCGTTCAAGGCTGTCATGCAACAGGGCAAGTTGCTCGACCCCCCGGATTCCTGCGCCAGTGACCTGTACCGCCTGCTCATCGGAAACGAACAACTTCAACCCCTGCGCGGCCTGATGACCCGCGAACTGGCCGTGGCACTGATAAATGAAGCCCAGCAGGCCCTCAACGCCCTGCTTAATGATGACCCGTATGAGCAAAACCAGTGGGTGTATAACTTTGACAAGTACGACCGCTACCCGGAATACCTTGCCAGGGCCATCGAACTCCTGGGTGAAAAGCACTACATGTACAAGGCCCTGATGGCGAAGCAATTGTTTTTTGAGGCTCGGAAGGTAGGGGGAGGGCTTCGAATGGGCTCATATGGCTCAGGTGCTGTTACCCACGATTCCTTGAACCAGATCAGACGGTCCTTGTTGGCACAAGCCCTCCATTATGAACCCGATGCCGCCTACCTGTACTATGGAATGGCCAATTCCTGGTTTTACGATTACCTTGGTGCAGGCCAGGATTCTTTTTTATATTACATTGATCGTACCCTTGCCCTATCGCCCACCTGGGTCATGCCTCGCATCGAAGTGATCAATAAACAAATGATCGGCTATGTCAGCCCGGAATGGCAAACCTGTTTGAAATATATATCCGCCGGGCTCGAACTGAACCCCGATTCCTACATTCTGACCGAACGGCTGGCATGGGTCTATCAGCGCTTGTACCGCATGGACGAGGCTATCGCCCTGGCGCATAAAATGACAGCAATGCGCCCTGATTTGCCCAATGGATATGCCACGCTCGGAACTACATTTTTAAGACTACGACAATATGACCTGGCCGAAGATTTTTCCCGAAAAGCCCTGGCCGTGGATTCGACGTTTTGGGGTTGGCCAATGTTAAATATATTGCAGAAAATGTATACAACAAGGCAATATGAAACGTGCTTCAGGATAGCTCTTGAATTTAAGCGAGATCTCGTTCCGATTGAAATTTATTTAGGGGATATTATTCTGCCTGCTTCGATGCCTGAACTTTATGCTGCCTTGGTCAACTATTGCGTGAAAACATACCCCCCTGGCAGCTCAAGCGAGCTGGCTTACGCATTACAATACAAAGGAAAATTACGTTTAATGCAAGGTGACCGGACAGCAGCCAAAGCCTTATTTTTACAGGCTTTACCACTCGATCCTACCCCTAATGATGACTATACCCAGACCTTGAGTTATTTGGGTGAAATAGCCGCATATGAACAACATCCAGACTCCGCAGAACTGTATTTTCAGCAAGCCATCCACTATTACTACCCGGACCTTTTTGGCTCCTGGATAGGTAGATTCGAACACGCCGAAGCCCGCTACCGCTACGCCCGCTTCCTAACCGCCCAAAACCGCCCCGCCGACGCCGAAGCGCAACTCAAAGAGGCCGAACAGATCGACCCCCGCAACCCGCTCAACTACTACGGCATGGCCGCCCTGCACGCCGCCCAAAAATACGACCGGGAGGCTCTCGACTGGCTCTCCAAAGCCCTCGAATGGTACTACCCCGACTATGATGAAATCATGGCCGAGCCGCTGTTCAAAAAAATACGGAAAACGAAACAGTTTAAGGCGCTGATGAAACAGTATTTTCCGGATGGGTCTGACCGGCCGAAGGTGGAGGCGCTGGCAAGGGAGTATATGCCGGAGCTGTTTGAGGAGTGATGGACCCGAAGATCCAACTCCCCTTTATGGGTATCCTCCCACTCCTCTTCCTCGCTTCCACATACGGTCTACTGAATAATACCCGGAGCCGCCTACCAGGATAGTGAGGAAAGCAAAGAGATAGAGCAGCCCCAGTTCTTTATCACCCAAAGGATCGGCGCCGTGCGAAATAAACACCGCAACGAGCATGGTGATGATGATGGGTACTACGGTAAGACGGGTAGCCAGGCCGAACACCACAAAAAGGGCACAAAAAAATTCGGCGAAAACAGCCAGACCAAGTGTCGCGACCGGTCCAAGACCCAGCGGATCCCCAAATTGGGTGGGATCGCCCCAAAACAGCTTTTCCAGTTTGGGGAGGCCGTGTTGCAGGAGCATCAGGCTGCCAAAGGCCAGACGCAATAAAACCATAGTGAGATCCAGTACTCTTGAGTCGTTCATAAGCCTGTTTTGCTACCGCTCAAAAATAGACAAAGTTTGGCAATTAGCGCTACATTTACCCCATGCGCTTCCAATCAGCATACAGCCGCAATGTGGTGAAAGTCATGACGGGTACGACCCTGGCACAGGCGTTGCCTATTGCGGTAGCGCCTATTCTAACCCGGTTGTATCCGCCTGAAGCGTTTGGTGTTTTTTACCTGTACGCAGCGCTGGTCTCCATCCTGAGCGTAGTGGCAACTGGCCGGTACGAGTTGGCGATACTCATTCCCAAAGAAGAACGCGAGGCGTTCCATACCGGACTGGCAGCGGGATGGAGTACAACCCTCTTCAGTTGTCTGCTCCTGATGCTCGTGGTTCCTTTCCGCCACCCCCTGGCCAACTTCCTCGGGGAACCGGCCCTGGCGCCCTGGCTCTTTTTACTCCCGGCTTCAGTATTCATCCAGGGGTGGTACAACGTCGGCAATTTCTGGCACAACCGCCACAAGCGGTTTGGCCTGCTCACCGCTTCAAAAGTGCTGGTCAGTGGCGCAAATGCAGGTGGCCGCATCGGACTGGCCTGGCTGATCCATGGAGCGGGCGGACTGATTTGGGGAACCTTTCTCTCCTGGGTGACCGGGCTTCTCCAGTTTGCCGTGGCTTTTTGGAAAAAGGACCGGCAATTTTTCCAATCCCGCCAACACAGCGAAACGCGCAAACAGGCGCATCGGTTTCGCCACTTCCCCGGCACTATGGTGATCGGCAGTCTTTTCAATAAAGGAAATATCGAATTGCCACCCATTCTCCTCAACCTCTTTTTCACCCCTGCCGTAGCCGGTTTTTTCGGACAGATGAACGCAGTATTGCGCCAACCTTTGCTGGTGGTCGGCCGGGCATTTGAGGAGGTGTTCAAACAACAAGCCAGCGAGGAAATTCGTGAGATGGGGCATTGCAAGCCCGTGTTCCGGAAAACCCTGTTCCGGTTGAGCTTGTTGGGAGCAGGTCCTTTTCTGATCTTGTTTTGGGCGGCGCCCGCCGTGTTTGCATTCGTCTTCGGACCTTCCTGGGAAACCGCCGGGATTTACGCCCGCTATTTCGCCTTGCCACTCTTTCTCCAATTCGTAGCAGCACCACTCTCCGCCCTTTTTTACCTGAAAGAATACACCCGCTGGTATACGATCCTGGAGTTTGGGCAATTAGCACTGGTGCTCCTGGCCCTGTTGTTGGGCGCTACCTGGCTAAAAAACGCCGACCAGACGCTGCTCCTTTTGGCCGGCGCCTACACGATCGGGGTGGGTATCCGCCTGATCCTTCTTTGGCGCATTGCACACCAGTAATCTAAAAAATCCGTTCCTTTGCCGGGCAATGAAAAAAGTATTATCCATCGTATTCAATAACTTTTTGCACGACAGCCGGGTGCTTAAAGAATGTATTTCGTTGAAAAACGCGGGCTATGAAGTGCAGGTCGCTGCCTTGCACAGCGGTGAGCTCCCCGAGGAGGAAGTAGTTGCCGGCATTCCGGTTACGCGTATCCGGTTGCGCACCCGGCACTGGTCGAAAAACCGGCTGGTTCAATTGATCAAATACGCCGAATTGTGGGTTCGCCTCATCCGGATGGCCCGCCATGCCGATATCCTGCACTGCAATGACCTGGAGCCCCTGCCCGTAGTGGTGCTCGCCAAATGGCTGGTCAATCGCCGGGCAAAGATCGTCTACGATGCGCACGAACTGGAGTTCGACAAATCAGAAGCCCACACCAAATACTACCCCCGCTTTTTCCTCCGGCTGGCCGAGCGCTTCTTCATCCGCCACGCCAATGCGATGATCGTGGTCAGTCCGTTGATTGCTGACGCCTATGTCGAGCGGTATGGGATCACCCGGCCGGCCGTGGTCATGAATTGCCCCAACTACCACGCCCCACAACCCCATGCCGATATTTTCAGAAAAACCTTCGGTATCCGCCCCGACCAACGCATTTATCTTTACCAGGGGGGCCTCATCCCTCACCGGGGTGTAGAACCGCTGCTGGAGATCTTTTCTCAACTGGATGACTCCAAGGTACTCGTCGTACTGGGCTTCGGGCCACTAACCTCTCTGGTGGAAAAATATGCGGCTGACTTTCCGGGAATCTACTACCACCCCGCCGTCGCCCCTACCGAGCTCGACCGCTATACCGCCTGTGCAGACGTGGGATTTTGCCTTTACCAGGGCATTTCCGGCAACCACAACCTCACCATCGGCAACAAGATCTTTCAATATATCATGGCGGGTCTCCCCGTATTGGCCTCTAACCTGGCAGGACTGAAATACGTGCTCAATGCACACATGGGTATCGTAGTGGAAAATTTCCGCGACCCCGACCAACTGGAAGAGGCCGTCCTTCAAATTGGCGCATGGAAAAAGGAAGACTACCTACCCCACCTGCACGAAGCAGCCCTGCAATACAACTGGGAAAACCAGGAAACTGTGCTCCTAAACGTATACCACTCGCTCTATGAATCCCGTTAAAGTTTGCCACCTCACCAGCGTCCACTATTGGTCCGACACCCGGATCCTGCACCGGGAATGTGCGTCCCTGGCCCGCAAAGGCATGGAGGTGCACCTCGTAGTGGCTAACCAGGAAGTAGAAGCGTTCCCGGGCGTGACTATCCACTCCGTCCAGGCCCCTGCCCGCAACCGGCTGCAGCGCATGCAGGCGGTCACCGGCGCCATCTTCCGCAAAGCCCTGGAGATAGACGCCGACCTCTACCATTTTCACGATCCCGAACTCATGCCCGTAGGCAGGCGGCTCCAGCGGAAAGGCAAAAAGGTGATCTTCGACGTGCACGAACATGTGCCCAATCAGATCCGCACCAAGCAATACCTGCCTGCCTTCATCCGGCCACTCATTGCCGGCATGTACGACCAGTATGAAAAGTATATGGCCGGAAAGATGGATGGCATCGTCACCGCCGTGGATACCGTGCGCGACCGCTTGCTGCCCTACAACCCCCTTACCATCGACATCAACAACTACCCCGAACCGGATATGCTCTACGTGGAAGAAGATTGGTCGAAAAAGAAGCGGGATGTCTGCTATGTCGGCCTCCTCAACGAGATCCGCGGAATCGGGGAACTCCTCGCCGCCCTGGAAGAACCCGGCGATTGGCGGCTCACCCTGGTGGGGTATTTTGAAACACCCGAGCTCGAAGCCCGGATGAAAACACGGCCCGGGTGGGATCGCGTCGACTTTGTGGGGCGCCAGTCCCGAAAGGAAGTGGCCCGCTTTCTCGCCGAAAGCAAGATCGGGATCGTCACCTTCCTGCCGGCGCCCAACCACAATAAAAACCAACCCAACAAGTTATTTGAATACATGGCCGCCGGAATTCCGGTCGTTTGCTCCCATTTCACGCGCTGGAAAAAGATCGTGGAAGATGCGGGCTGTGGTAAGTGCGTAGATCCCGCCAATCCAAAAGAAATTGCGCATGCGATTGCGGAGCTGCTCGCGCACCCCGAAGAAGCACAAGCTACCGGCATGCGCGGAAGAAAGGCCATGGAATCGACCTACAACTGGCAAACCGAAGAAGAAAAACTATGGGCGTTCTATCAGAAAGTATTGTTAACCTAACGCCATGCTCTACCCAAAAGTCAGCATCCTCATTCCCTGCCTGAACGAAGCGCGTTACATCGAAAGCGTGTTGCGCGACATCGAAAGCCAAACCTATTCCCTGAGGCATCTCGAGGTGTGGGTGATAGATGGCGGAAGTACCGATGGAACCCGTGAATTGGTGGCCAACTTCCGGACTGAATTAATAAAAATCACGCTGCTGGATAATCCGGATCGCTTCGTACCCCAAGCCATGAACCGGGGCATCCGGGAGTCACAAGGTGCAATCATTGTACGCATGGATGCCCACGCCTCCTACCCTCCTGATTATGTGGAAAAATTGGTAGCCGGACTGCTGAAAACCGGCGCTGATAACGTCGGCGGGGTTTGGATCACCCGGCCGCGCAACAACTCCCCGAAAGCCCGGGCCATCGCCGCGGTGCTCACCCATCCATTGGGTGTGGGCAACGCCTTGTTTCGAATAGGCGTGGATCGTCCGGTCGAAGCAGATACGGTGCCCTTCGGTTGCTACCCCCGAGGCGTATTTGACAAATACGGCTACTACGACGAGCGGCTGGAGCGCAACCAGGACATTGAGCTCAACAAACGCATCCGGGCTGGGGGCGGCAAGATATTCCTCTTGCCCGAAGTGCATTGTACCTATTTTGCCCGCGATACCTTCCGGGATCTATGGAAAAATAACTTCCAAAACGGCCGGTGGGTCATTCGCACCGCCTTCCTCACCGGACAGCTTGCCTCCCTGTCCCTGCGCCATTTCGTGCCCCTGGGCTTTGTGCTCTACCTGCTCGGCGCGATCCTGTTGAGTTTGGCCGGCTGGTGGTGGGTATGGGTCCCCTTTTTAATCTATTTCATCCTCACAGGTATCGCCGGGTTAGGTATTGCCATTCGTGCCCGTTGTTTTCCCATGCTCCCCCTTTCCAGGATCGCTTTCGGGGCATTACACCTCAGCTATGGGTTGGGGAGTCTGTGGGGGATTATGGAGCTGCCAATGAAAAAAAAAGTAGTATAATACTTCCCAAAAAAAATCGTTTGAATCCACATGAAATGTATCCAATGCTATCGCTCCACCCCCTATGCCTGGGTCTTTTTCCTGGGATTTGCCCTCTTTGCCCTGATCTCGGCCAAGCCCATACAGGCCAACCAACCGCCTGAATGGGTAAAGATCGGAGAGAAAAAAGTGAATAAAAAACTGGATAAAGATGAGATCCTGATCACGGGATCCAACGACCGCTTCACCGCGCTTCAATTTCGCGTCACCCGCTCCGAGGTCAATATCACCCGCTGTGTCATTCGATTTGACAATGGAAAAGAAAAGGTCGTAAAACTCGGCCAAAACCTGGAAGAAGGCCAACAATCCAAAGTGATCAAATTTGGACTCCTGGGGCCCCGATCCGTCAAAAAGGTGGTCGTCTGGTACGACACCGCCGACAAGGCCGATAAAAAGGCAGTGGTGGAAGTGTGGGGGAGGATTTAGGGAGTTTTTAGTTTTTAGTTTTTAATTTTCAGTTAAAAACTGATGTTATGCAGTCAGAAATTTTTTTCTTCTAAACATAGTGCTATACTAAAACTAAAGTGATTTGACGGCCGATGGCCGTCAAATCACTTGGGACTAACTAGTGCGTAACATTCGTTACTGAGCAACATCAGTTGAAACAACTGAAAATTAAAAACTGAAAATTAAAAACTCTTTCTCCTAATCACCGCCGCCAACTTCTCCGTCCTGACCCATTCCACTTCCCAATCCGGGAAATCATGTATCCATTTTTCGACGGTTTGCCTGTCTTCGGGACGAATACAATCGTCGACCAGGATGGTAGCGTCCGGATTGAGCTTTTCCAATAAGAGTGGGAAACCAGGATATCTGGCCATTTCCTGGATATAGGCAGGAGGGCCGTCGATGATGAGGAAGTCAATTCCGGGAAGGTCTTTCCAGCCTGCAGCGGCATACCATTTCCATTCTTTTCCATCGAGATGGAATGCTTCTAAAGGAGCATGGATAACGGTGGCCCAGTTTACCAGGCTGTGCCGTTGAAGTTCCTCCTGGGTTTGCCGGGCAAAAGAGGCATCGTGCTCAAGGGCATACACATGCCCGCCACCTTGTTGCTCCAGCAAATACCCATTCACCAGCGTGCTGATCCCGCCTCCACATTCGACGATGACGCCTGGTTTAACTTTGAGGACATAATCGACCAGTACATTGGCAAAATCGGGCGAGATGCCGAAGCTGCGCATCCGGGGCAACGCCCGGCGCAATTGCAGGCGGGAGTGCAGGTAAAACAGCGCCTCCACCTGGGCAAACCCATTATTGGTCATGCTTTTATACTCGTTGTAGTTGATGATGAGTTTGCGGTAGACCAACACCAGCAATACCAGAATAGCCGAGCCAAAAAACCAGGCGCTCAGCCAGGGAAGGTAGGAATCGAGCACCAGCCAATCGACCAATACGACTACCTGGGCGATCAGGAGCAGGAGTCCCCCCAGTAGTAGCCATTTCCCCGCACTGATATTCTGGAAAAATCCTTTCATTTTAATTTCCTTTTTTATCCAATAGCCCTTCTGCGACTGCTTCTTCGGGCGCGCCATGCAATTGGACGGGCGCCTGGCGTTTGCGCAACCGCAAATTCAATACCTCCACAAACAAGGAGAAGGCAATGGCAAAATACAGATACCCCTTCGGCACCGCCCCTATTTCCGCGCCGGCTAGCTCGAAATGCCCCAAATGCGCTCCTTCCGCGATCAGCATGAAGCCGATAAGCAAGAGAAAAGACAACCCCAACACCTGAAACGAAGGGTGCCGGTTGATGAAGCGGCTGACCGGAAGCGAAAAGACCATCATGATCACGACGGAAAGTACCACGGCCACGATCATGATAAACAGGGCGCCGTGCAATCCATTGGTCATCCCCACTGCGGTGAGGATCGAGTCGAAGGAAAATACAATATTGATGACCGCAATTTGCAGGATCACGGAAGTCAATTTATTCGACGGTTTGGGCCCACTTTCCGCTTCATGCGCCTGCCCTTCCAATTTATGGTGAATTTCGGTGGTGCTTTTATACAGCAGGAAAATCCCGCCCGCGATCAGGATCAGGCTTTGTCCGGAAAAATCACCGTTCAGCCAACTATTGTGAAAACTGAGCCAGGGTTCCTGCATGGAAATAAGCCAGGTAACCCCAAACAACAACAAAATGCGCAAGACCATAGCTAGCAACAACCCGATATTACTCCCCTTTTTCTGTTGGTCTTCCGGCAATTTATTGGAGACGATGGAGATAAAAAGGATGTTGTCAATACCCAGTACGATTTCCAGAAACGTTAGCGTCAGCAAGCTCACCCACATTTCAGAACTGGCAAAATCCGGCAATACCCATTCCATAATTAGTATTTATTTTTTTAATAGGGATCCGCGCCGATCCCTATTCATTACTATTTATTTGCAATGTTACGAATTCGATCGGGTTTGCCCAATCCTTATCACAACCAAGCACTGGAATTTTGGTTTTTATTCGAAATGCCTAACTTGCAAAAAATTAGTTACCATGAAATTTTCTATGCTGCTGCTTAGTTTGTTGCTTCCTTTATGCCTATTGGCACAAAAAGATCTCCCTCGCGGAATGGCCCCTCAGGAATGGACCTTTTTGCAGTCCGGATTATATGACTTCCCGGAAGGACTCGACGGAATTACCACTCCTCCCCCCTACCCGGTACGGGCCATGGCAGAATGGGAAGAATTGCAGGCACTGACGGTCACCTGGACTTCCTACAAACCCATCCTGGCCGAAATCATTGGGTATGCCAAAGCAGAATGCGAGGTAATCGTGGTTTGTTCCGATTCCAATCAGGTAAAAAACGAACTGATCAACAACTACTTCCTGCCCGACCTCAACAATATCTCTTTCCTCCAGGCGCCCTACAACAGCGTCTGGATCCGCGACTATGGACCCAACTGCGTGTATGCCAATGAGGTCGACTCCCTCTACATTATCGATTGGATCTATAATCGCCCACGGCCAAAGGACGACCTGGTGCCGGAAAAGATCGCGGAATTCATGAATATCCCCATTTATTCCACCACCCAGGCGCCTAACGATCTGGTACATACCGGTGGCAATTTCATGCCCGATGGCATGGGCACTGTATTTTCAGAAGAACTGCTGCTCGATGAGAACGGCACGAACAACAATTTTGGGGTGACGCCGAAAACGGAAGCCCAAGTCGATCAGATCATGAATTCCTTTATGGGGGTCGACAACTACATCAAGGTGACGAATCTGCCTTACGACGGCATTCACCACATCGACATGCATTTCTACCTGCTGGATGAGGAAACCATACTCCTTGCCCTCTACCCGGAAGGAGTGGCTGATGGGCCTCAAATTGAAGCCAATTTGCAATACATCCTCTCCAATTATTTGTCGCCTTTTGGTACGCCCTATAAGGTGGTACGCATCCAAAGTCCGCCTTCCGGCAGTGGCAACTACCCGCCTTCTGGCGCCTACCGTACCTATGCCAACCTGTTGTTCATCAACAAAACCGTATTGGTACCCACCTACGACCCTCAATACGACAACCCCAACCTCGATATCCTCCGCGCGCAATTACCAGGCTATAAAGTCTATGGCATTGATTGCAACAGCATCATCGGGGCTTCGGGCGCGCTCCACTGTATCACCAAGCCCATCGGCGTGGCAGATCCGCTGCTCATCCAGCACCAGCCGCTGGAAGATGTGGTAAACTATTACGAACCCTTTGAAGTGAATGCGCGCATTCAACATCGCACCGGCATCAGTGGCGCCAACCTGTATTTCACCACGGATACCACCTTGGGGTATACGGCTGTACCGATGACCCTCACCGATCCCACCGAACATACCTGGACCGGGTACATTCCGGGGCAACTGGCAGCTACCGAGGTTTTCTATTATGTGGAAGGCGTTGCCAATTCGGGCAAAACGATGGTTCGACCCATGCCTGCACCTGCCAGCTATTGGAACTTCCAGGTGGATTTCACCACGGGAACGACGGAAGCGGTGGATGCCCTGACAGAAATGGCCGCTATTTTCCCCAACCCAGCCAATGCGATCACCTGCATCCCTATTGAAAGCAAAGAAAGCACCGAAGGCACGATTGAATTGGTAGATATCCTGGGTCGGACAGTGCATACCATCCACTCGGGCTCCATACCCCAAGGAAAATCCAACTACTTCCTCCAGGCGCAGGATTTCGAAGCCGGCACCTACTATGTGCGGCTGCAAACAGCGCAGGAACAGCTGGTGCAGAAGGTAATAATCAAGTAACTGATTTTATGCACTGATAAGCAAATTTGGTGAACAGTGAACGGTGAGCGGAATTCAAAGTCTGCTCACTGCTCACTGCTCACTGCTCACTGAATCCATGTCCCTCCACCAACTCATCGAATACTACGAAAAGACCACCTTCGACTACTCCGTAGCCTGGCTCACCCGGGAAAACCCCGCGATCCACTTCGGGTATTACGACGAACAGGCACGAGTTCATAAAGAAGCGCTGCTGCGGCTCAATGAGGTAATGGCTGATTGGGCAGGGATAAGCGCAGGCACTCAGGTATTGGACGCCGGTTGTGGATTGGGCGCCGGCACTATTTGGCTGGCGAAAGCCCGCAAAGCCCAGGCTACCGGCATTAGCCCGGTGCCCGATCAAATAAATAAGGCTCGGGGGCGGGCAAGGGAAGAAAGACTGACAGATCTGGTGCAATTTGAAGAAGCAGACTACCACCAGACGCCTTTTCCCGCACAGTCATTCGATGTGGTTTGGGCCTGTGAAAGTCTTTGTCACAGTCCCGCCAAGCACGCCTTTTATCAGGAAGCCTTCCGGCTGCTGCGGCCCGGAGGCAAGCTTGTCATAGCCGAATATATCCGCTCGGGTCGGCCGCTATCGGACCGGCAGGAGTTCTTGCTGACCGATTGGCTCCAGGGCTGGGTAATACCGGACATCGACACCCGGGAAGAACATCAGTCGTATGCCCGTCTTGCCGGGTTTTCCGAGCTGACGATCCGGGATATCACGTCCCATACCCGGGTATCCCACCGGAATTTGTACCACCAGGCACGTCGCTGGTGGTGGCTGGGGCAGATCCTTGCGGCAATCCGTGTCCGAACCCCCGTACAACACGGCAACCACCGGGGCGCCTTCCGGCAATATGAGGCCCTGGAAGAAAATGCCTGGTTTTATGGATTGGGACTCGCAGAGAAACCAGTTTCCCCAAAATATTGTACCTTGGAGCCCGAAGAAAAAGCAATCAAAAATGATTAGCACCGTGTGGTTGATTGACGTTCAGTTTCAAAAAGACCTGGAGTTGCACCAACTGAAAAATTGGTGAGGCATGCAGGGTTCCACTATTTCCTTTGCAGGAATATGTTTCCTGCTCCTCTTGGCCGGTTGTTCGTCCAACCCTTTTCCCCAGGGCGAACGCCTATATGCATACCACTGTGGCAATTGCTATATGCCTGATGGAAGCGGACTGGAAGGACTCATTCCTCCACTTGCTCAATCAGACTTTTTACGTCAATATCCCGAACAGATCCCTTGTATCATCCGGCATGGATTAAAAGGGACCGTGGTGGTTAACGGAAAAACATATGCCCAGGAAATGGCGGCTATTGCCGATCTCAACCACTTCGAGATCACCAACATCATCAATTACATCCATTTTGCCTGGGGCAATGACCTGGAATACAGAACCGTACCGGAAGTGCAAGCTGCTCTAGAAAACTGCACGCCGCTTCCAAGCAGCGAAAAATGACAAGAAGGGACCTTTCAGGTATTGATTTATATTTTTTCGGCAACCAAAAAATATATATCTCAAGAAATGCTACCTTGACGACATGAATATTCCGGCAGAAGGCTGGAAAGCATTAAAAAGATCGTATTTTTGAAAACTGGAACCATATCTAATAATTTTTCCGGCTTATGAGAAAATTGCTTACGCTTCTATTCCTCTTTATTTCGATTGCGGTATTTGCCCAGGCGCCTGTCAACGACGATTGCCCGGGGATTATCGATCTTGGAATAGCCCCCTGGTGTGATACCACCGTGTTTTACACCAACTTTGATGCTACCCCCACAAATGTCGGCAACGACAACATTCCAAACATCAACAACTGCTCCGGCTTAGGCGAGATGGACCATGATGTCTGGTTCTCTTTTATCGCATCAGATACGATAGCTGACTACCTCATCACCGTCACCGGGGTCACCGATGGCATGGGGTCGGTCGCTATGAATATGCCGCAGATCGCCATTTACAGGGGCGATTGTGAGTTCGACGGTATGGAGATCCTCGATTGCAGGGCAGCTCCCATCAACGAAAATGTGGTGGAACTTGAGCTGTCAGGCCTGGATGCCGGCCTTCCCTACTTCGTCCGTATTTCGGACTATTCTGCTACCGCAGCAGCCAACTGGGGAACTTTCCAGCTCTGTATCATCGAAAAACCACCGGTGGTCATCCTGGATGAAAACCAGACGACCACCCTTTGCTCGGGAGAGATCTACGACAGCGGAGGACCTGACGGGGACTATTCTCCCAATCAGAACTTCACCTTCACCATTATGCCTCCCGGTGGGCCGGCTTGTATCACCTTTACCCTGGTTTACTACAACATTGCCCTGACAGGCACCGATGCCATCCGTTTTTATAACGGACCGAATACGACCTCTCCCCTGATCTCGCAAGTGCAGGGAGGCCAAACCGGCGGAGGCTCCGTCTCCTATACCGTCCAGGCCAATAGCGGGTCGCTAACGGTTCAGTTTATTTCGGATGGAAGCATCCAGCTTGATGGCTTCTACGGTACCTGGGAATGTTCCACTACCCCTTGCGATCCCCCTGATCTGATCACTGTAGATGATGTGGTAGATTCGCTCACCATCATCGATTATATCGCCTCTTCGACTACAGAAGTAACCATCACCAATATCAATTGCAATTTGGGCGCCTATGGCACCTTCGACGCCGGAGATTATACCAACCTGGGCCTTACCAAAGGATTGGTGCTCACTTCCGGCCGGGTAGCCGACAACGGCTTCCAGATCGGGATCAACCACCCGGGCAGTTCCTTTGCCTCCACATCCTGGGGCGCTCCGGGCGACGCGGACCTGAATACCCTTTCGCTACAGAGCGGTAATGGTACCACCTCCACCGATGCCTGCGTCATTGAAGTGGATGTGTATGCCGCCACCGATGAATTGACTTTTGAATACATCTTCGGTTCGGAAGAATATCCCGAGTATGTCAACTCCAGCTTCAACGACATCTTCGCCTTCCTCATCTCCGGTCCCGGCATCGTGGGCGATCCCGGCCTCAACGGGCAGAAGAACATCGCCGTATTGCCGCCGCCTGCCAGCGTGCCGGTTCAGATCAACAGCGTAAACAACCAGCTCAACTGGGAATACTATCGCAATAACCTCGCCGGACAAAGTGTCGTCTACGACGGTCTGACGTCCGACTTCCTCGGCGTCAAACCCAGTCTGACCGCCACTTCACAGGTTATTCCCTGTAATACCTACCACATCAAATTGGCCATCGCCGACCGCGGGGATACCGCTTTCGACTCCGGGGTGTTTATCTCGGACATCAAAGGCGGCACCCCTACACTAGGGGTCAACTACAATAATGGTATTGAATACATGGTCGAGGAATGTACCGATATTCCGGATGAGATCATCCTTGGGCTTTCTTCTGAACAAGAGGAGGACGTGACCTACAACGTCATCATTTCCGGTACGGCTACGCTTGGGGTTGACTATCAACTCAACATCCCCAGCCAGATCACATTCCCCGCCGGCACCACGTCTTTCACTTTCCCGATCTCCGCATTGGCTGACGGGATTCCGGAGGGCGTAGAAACCATCATCATCCAGCTTTCCAATGACTTTGGTTGTGGGGAAGTTACTTTTGAAGAATTGGTGATCGAACTCCACGACGAACTTCAGGTGGAAATTTATGCAGGCGCTGCCGATACCGCGTACGTTTGTCTGGGCGTGGGCCTGCAGATGGATGTCATTGGCGCACTCGAATATGTATGGTCGCCATCCGGCGTGTTTACCAATCCGGTGGGCCAAACTCCTTTTGCTAATCCTACACAGGACACGATGGTCTACGTGGTAGGTACGCTGGGGGTTTGCTTTGATATAGACAGCATCTATCTCGATGTAGTCGACCCGCAAGTGGAGATCATGCCTATCGGTCCGACCGGTATCTGCCAAGGCGATACGATCGCCTTATTTGCCGAAAATAACGTAGGCAACTCCGGCTTGCATTGGAACAGCAGCACTACGATCCTCGACCCATTGAGTTCTCCAACGGTGGGTATTGCCCCGTTGTTCAATACGACCTACACGGTCAATGTGGAAATTGCAGGGTGTACAGCCAGCGATCAGATTACCATCAATGTCGATCCCTTCACCTTCCCATTGGTCAACTTTACTGACACGATCATTTGTCAGAACTACAGCGTAACCCTGGCCAATCAAATCTCCGGGGTGACGACTACCTACGACTGGACCGCCAGCCCTGATGATCCCACATTGACCAATCCCACTGCTTCCGGTCCGACCGTTACGCCTGAATTTTCGACCACCTATACACTAATCGCTACCAGCCAGAATGCCTATTGCGCAGATACCACCTCGGTAGATGTAATTGTCATTCCGGCTAATGTCGAAATCCTTGTCCCGGTATCAGACTCCCTGGATATCTGCCTGGGTACTTCGGTCGACCTCACTGCCCTCACTTCTACGGCAGGGCTTGGCCTGCATTGGATTCCTGACGATGGTACGGTTTCTGATCCTACCAGCGTAAACCCGACGGTAACACCGGAGGTGTCGACGACCTACTACGCCACCCTAAGTGTAGGCGCTTGTAATGTGATCGACTCTATCCACATCCGGGTCGACTCCATTCCTTTCAATGAGATTACCAAACTGATCCCGGATAAAGAATCGTACTGCCAGGGAGAACTGATCACCATTACTTCTCCCAACTACGAACCGGCCAATTTCCCGGATATCGAGCACCTCTGGATACCCCCGGTGGGTCACCTGACGCCCGACACCTTGTGGAACCTCGTCATCGAAGCCGTACAAACGACCACCTACCAGCGCATTACGACCAACCGGGCCTGTGTAGATACCGCAGAAGTAGAGATCATTGTGATCCCCACTGCATTTATCAGCGTGGAGCCCAGCAATTCCACCATTTGTAAAGGAGATACGATCCAGCTGACGGTCATGTCAGATGATCCGATCGATTCCTACGAATGGACGCCGGCTGACGGGCTGAGTTGCACCGATTGTCCAAACCCGATTGCATTCCCCTTTGGCTCTACCCTTTACAACGTGGAAGGAGAGTTCTCGGGATGCCCGGTGAACGCCGAGGCCTTTATCGAGGTTGTCGTCTTACCGGATATCATTTTCCCGGGAAGCCCCACGCTGTGTCCGGGCGATTCCATACAGCTCAACACGAACGATCCTGATCCCAATGCGACCTATATCTGGACGGCGGGTGGCACGCTGATCTCCAACGACCCCAACCCCTGGGTATCTCCGGTAGTCACGACCACCTATGAGGTGTCCGTGCAGAAGCCCGGGTGTGATGCCCGTGTGGAAACCGTCACCGTTGTCGTATTGTCCGAGCCACCGGTATTGACCGTGAGTGGCGATGCGTTGATTTGTATCGGCGATGCAATTGAGTTGTCGGCTTCTGCAGATGTGCCCGGCGCCTTCCTATGGTCACCAGGTGGCGAAACAACTTCGAGCATCACCGTTCAACCTTCGGTTGCTTCCGATTACACGGTGGAATTTACCAGCGCATGCTTTGTATTGAGTGAAACGATTACGGTGGAAGTCTCCCCCGGCTTTATCGTCGACAGCCTGATCATAACCCCCTCAGGTGAAGTTTACGAAGGCACGCCGCTTTCCCTGGAAGCATTTACTACACCTTCCGGCCTTCTTCAACCGCTGTATATTTGGCTCCTCGGCCAGGATACCATCGGCTCCGGAGTGAATTTGAACCCCTTTGCCACTGAAGCGCCAGGGGTGGAAGAAGATGGAACGATAGCTACCTACCAGGTGTACATCATCGACGCGATCGGTTGTGATGCATCTGCAGCCCTAGAGATCCTCGTCAATAACAGCAGCTTCGAACTGCCCAATGCCTTTACCCCCGACAACGACGGAAGCAACGACCGCTTCCGCCTGCTGAAAAATGAGGCGGTAGAGATCCTCGAATTTAAGGTCTTCAACCGCTGGGGGCAATTGGTCTACAACAATGAAAACGGCGATGCCGGCTGGGATGGAACCCAAAACGGCAAACCCGCACCTTCCGATGCCTACGCCTACCTGATCCTCATCAAGATGGGCGACGGACAAGAGGTGTTGTTGAAAGGAGATGTAACGTTGTTGAGGTAGAAATACTTCCAAAAAAAAAGAGCCTGACGGAATCCGTCAGGCTCTTTTTTTATCCCCGGTATCAGAAATGCATAGTCACCGCCAAACTCGGCAATACCGGCAATTGGTCTACCCGTTCGGCGGTCGTGCGGTCGATGTAGAAGATATTGCGCCGATTGTAGGCATTGGTTACACTGGCCGTTACTTCCAGGTTGAGATCTTTGGAAAACTCGAAGGTCCGCTTTAAAGAGGCATCCAGGCGATGGAAGGAGATTAGCCGGCCTCCGTTCAGTTCATCCGTGTAAATGATGCCCAGCGGTGGATTATCCGTCTTCGGGTCGGTATCGAGTCCCTGCTCCAGGAAATTGACAAACGGGTAAAAACCAAGTGTCTGGGTGAAAGGGAACGCGGAGCCGAAGTTCCAGCGAAGCCCCAATTCCCACCGGTTATTTTCCCCAAACCCATAGGATGCGAGGAGGTTGACATTATGCCTGCGGTCGAATACGGTAGGATATACCTGTTCGCCATTGTCCCGGTTGACATAAGTAAGGGAGTAGGTACCCCACAAATACAAATGCGGGATTTCATAGCGAACAGAAAGGTCGGCCCCATAAGCTTCGCCTGTTTCGGTGGCGAAATCCGGGTCCTGCTGGCTCAATTTATTGCGGTTGAGGCTAATCAGTTGGGTAAAGCCTTTGTAATACCCTTCCACGTTTAATTCCAGGTTGTCAGCCAGATCTATCTCCACTCCTGCAATGCCATGGTAGGCCTTCTGGAGGCGGTGGCTGGTAGGGGTCTCCGTTCCGGGCGTATAGATCGTTTGCTCCGGTCCGGTGAGGAAGCCGACGAAGAGGTTGACGACATCGCGCTCATTGACGCTGCTGAGCAGGTTTTGAGAGTACATCCCTCCAGCAAACTTCAACCGGACGCGCCTGCTGGCATTATATTTAGCGCCAAAGCGCGGTTCAAAGGTCGTATTTCCCTGAGAAGCATAGAGTTGAATACGCAAACTGGGCTCTACGATCCAATTGCCAAGTCGCTGCTTGTAGACGAGAAAACCTGCCAGTTCCGTAGTGAAATCCTTTTGCTGGATGGTGATATCCAGGAAATTCCTGAACACAAAATCGGTGTTGATCCCATTAAACAACACCCCGTATTTGAGCTCGCTTTTTCCTCCGAAATACGTAAAATCGAGCAGGGCCGATACATTGCCGATCCGGCTCATGCGGGGATCCTCCCCTGACTCCTGAAGGGTGATCAGGTAATCTGAATAAGCCACGGTGCCTCCAAAAATGAGATTGGAATTTGGCGGAACAACCGTGAAATTAAGGCCCCCGCCTGAAGAGTTCCAATCCAGCGTAGCGGCCTGATAGCTCACTCCGTCCCGGAAATTGAAACCGAAGAGGTTGAACTTGGTACCGTTGCCGGTCAGAAAAGATAATTTTCCGTAAAAATCAGTAAAATTGAAAGGCAGGTTATTGGTCGAATCCAATGCCGATTTGGCATAAGAATACAGGTATTTCGAGGTCTGGTCGATGTAGGAATGCTTGGCCGTAAACATAAAAGAGGAACTGCCTCCGCCATCTTCTTCCAATTTCTTAATGGGCCCCTCGATCACCCCGCGTGCCATAAACGGGCTGGCAGAAACCAATCCACCCAGCTTTTTCATATTGCCCTCCCGGGTGCGAATATCGAGCACGGAGGAGATCCGCCCCCCGTATTCCGCATTAAATCCGCCGGTAAGCACGTCCACACTGCGAATCGTCTCTGTTTCAAATACGGAATAGAATCCAATGGAGTGGAAAGGGTTGTAAATCGTCATCCCGTCGAGCAGGATCAGGTTCTGAATAGGTGCCCCGCCCCGGATGTAAAGCTGCCCTCCCTGGTCGCCGGAGGAAATGATCCCGGGCAACACGGTGAGGTATTGGGCAATATCCGGGTCGCCCCCCGTAGAAGGCAGCGCCTGTATCTGCCTGGGCGTAAGGGTAACCTCCGAGATCTGGACATCCGTCTTGGCCTTTTCCTTCCGGGCCGATACATTTACGGTGCCCAGTTGGATACTGCTTTCTTCCATAAACAGGCGCTGATAGGAATAAGTCCCGGACTTGATCTCTATCGGCACACTCAGGCTGTCGTAACCGATATAGGTCACAACCAGATTGTAGGCCCCCACCGGAATATTGGGCATGCTGAAGAAACCATCGAGATCGGTATTGGTACCGAAGGTAGTACCCTGCAGAACCACCGTACCAAAGAGTATGGGTTCCCCACTGGTTTTATCGAAGATATTTCCCCGAATACCTCCGGTTTGTGCCATAAGGAACGCAGTGGAACTCATCAAAATGAGTAGCGGAAAAAGTATGCGAATTTTCATATGCCTTGATTTTTACTTCCCTCTTTGGAAAGCGCGGCAAAGATAAAGCTTTCCCGCAAGGCATTTGGTCAGGAATCCGTCTTTTTGAGCGTCAACGCGTTAAAATCGAAGGGGTACTGCTCCTTCCCGGATGACATGTGCTTCCTCTCCGGTGCAGTCGACCACCGCAGAAGGGGTTCTGCCCCCAATTCCGCCATCGACTACCATGTCCAACTGATGCCCGAAGTGTGCCTGAATCTCTTCCGGATCGTTCTCATATTCCAGGAGGTCGTCATCCGAACGCAGCGATGCGGAGAGCATCGGACCGTCCAACAACTCAAGGATAGATTGGGAGATCTTGTGGTCCGGTATCCGGATGCCGATCGTTCCTTTTCTGTTTTTCAGGGTTTTGGGCAATTGATTGCTGGCGCGCAAAATAAAGGTGAAAGGTCCCGGCAGGTTTTTTTTCATCAACCGGAAAATTTCGTTGTCGATCTGATGGGCATATTTGGCCACCTGACTGATATCCCTGCAGATCAGGGTTAAGAGCGCCTTTTGAGGGTCCAAATGCCGGATGCGGTAAATCCGTTCGATGGCTTTTGGTTGCATCAGGTCACAACCCAAGCCGTATATGGTATCTGTCGGGTACGCAATGACCCCTCCTTCCTGAAGGGTTTCCACTATGCGTTGTACTTTTCGAGGCTCCGGATCTACCGGGTGTACGGCAAACAGCATCGCTTAATGAATTATAGTAAGCACAAAAAGCAAAGGGTTATAGGGCCCACGTGGGCCCTATAACCCTTTGCTTTATATTGTTTATTCATTGAAATCGTCATCGTCAAAATCGTCATCGAGCATACCTGCGAGCAGGTCGCGGAAAGAGAACCTGGATTCCAGAAATTCCTTGTTGATGACGTTAAATTCAGCTAGCCCGTGGAGAGCCAGTTCCATCAGAAGGTAGCGATCCTCCTCCGGCATCCCCAGCGACTCGACTAATTTGCCCAGGCCTGCTACACTTTCCAGAGCCTTTTTAAAATCCGCATCGGAGGCGTCGTTGAGCATATCGACCGAATGACCGGCGGAAAACCAGGTACGGATCACGCCGAACGGATCTCGCTCCTGCCCCTTCTTCAGTTTATCCGGATTGGGAAAATACTGGAGGAACAGCTTTTTGATCGCCTGTCCCAACAGGGAGATCGCCACTGCGTAAGGCCCTTCCTGTTCTCCTTCATAGACCAGTTCGACTTTCCCTGTGATGGCAGGCACCACGCCCCAGAAATCGGTCAACCGGGCAGTCGTTTTTTTGGCGCCATTTATCAGCATGCGCCGTTCGGCCGTACTGACGAGGTTTTCGTACCCCGAAATGCTCAGGCGGGCCGAAACGCCGCTCTTTTCATCGACATACTCACTGTCGCGCGCTTCGAAGGCAATCTGTTCGAGCAGGATCTCGAGCAACTCCGGCACACGCACTACTTTGCGTTGTTCATCTGCCAACTGCGCTTCCTGCCGGGTGATCTGCCTGGCAATGTCAATGGTCTTGGGGTAATGCGTGAGAATCTGGCTCTCGATACGGTCTTTCAACGGCGTAATGATGCTTCCGCGGTTGGTATAATCTTCCGGGTTGGCAGTAAAGACAAACTGAATATCGAGCGGAAGCCTCAATTTGAAGCCCCGGATCTGAATATCGCCTTCCTGGAGGATGTTGAACAGCGAGACCTGGATACGCGCCTGAAGATCGGGCAATTCATTGATGACAAACACGCCCCGGTGTGCCCTCGGCACCAGGCCGAAATGAATGACCCGTTCATCGGAATAGGGCAGTTTCAGGGAAGCGGCCTTGATGGGGTCCACATCCCCGATCAGGTCGGCCACGCTCACATCGGGCGTAGCGAGTTTTTCGACATACCTCGAATCGCGGTGCACCCATTCTACGGGCGTATCGTCGCCCATCTCGGCAATCAGGTCGTGGGCAAAGCGGGAGATCGGCGCCAGGGGATCGTCGTTCAGTTCGCTGCCTCTGACAATGGGGATGTACTCATCCATCAGGTGCACCAACAAGCGGGCGATGCGGGTTTTTGCCTGCCCACGCAAGCCGAGGAGCAAAATATTGTGCCGGGACAAGATCGCCCGCTCAATATCGGGAAGCACGGTATCATCAAAGCCGATGACCCCCTCGAAAATCCGGTCTTTGTTTTTCAGAAAACGAACCAGGTTGGCGCGCATTTCTTCCTTTACAGAACGCGGCCGGTAGCCGGAGGCTCTTAACTGGCCCAGTGTTTGGATTTCATTCATTTAACAGTCGGTTTAGCCGCTGATAGAAACAAGTTGGGGTGCTAAAGGTTGTGCAAGGTAAGAAACTTTGCCGTACCTTGCCGCCCTATTGATTCACCTGCCTAACATACCGATATGAAACGTCTGGCTATTCTGTTCCTGACCCTGTCTCCACTTCTTTTTACCAGTTGTTTTGAGATCCTGGAGGAAGTTTATTTGAAAAAAGATGGTAGCGGCACCTACCTGTACACCATAGACATGAGTGCGATCATGGATGAATCTATGAAGGAATTGCTGGCAAGTGCCACAGAAGAAGGCGAAGCCAACAGCCTTGATGGGGTCGAGATCGATTCCGTGATCTATTTCAAGGATGCTAATCCACAGGAAATTGCCGAACTCTCCAGACCGGAGGTGTTTAAACGGGGCTTTATGAAGATCCAAATGAGCGACGAGCAAGACAAAATGGTGATGCAGTTTGGACTCGATTTTGAAAATGTGGAAGAAATAGACTATTTCCTGAAAAACCTGGATAAGGTATCGAGCGATGGCATGCAGGGAGGTGAAATGGGCAAGGGCCTTTTGCTTACTTCCAAGGCGGCCGAGATGTTCTCCCTGAAAGGCAAAAAACTATCCCGGTTAAGTTCCCCCAGCCTGGGCAACGAAGAAGTCAACGACGAAGATATGGGTATGCTGTCCCTTTTTATGGAGTCGGCCACCTTTACCACCATCTACCACCTGCCGGGCAACGTGAAAAAAACCACCATTCCCGGCGCGGTGATCGATGGAAAAACCATCACGGTAGAATCTTCCCTGCTCGACCTGATGAATGGCGAATCTGCACAAAGTGGTTGGATAAAGTTTAAGTAGAAAAGTGGGGAACAGGTATGGAAAGGATTCCCGATTGGACTCCTATCTGCAACGCCAACGCAAAGAGCACACATCCGACAATTTCCCCAAAAAATGATTAAAATCACCCTCACCCCTGATTTATATCAAGGTCGAGGTTGACAAAGTTCATTCCCCGCAGAAGGGGTAGTTTCTACTTTTGTCCGAACCAATTTTTTTGCCATGAAAGCAAATATCATATTGTGGGTAGCAGGTATATTCCTCCTCACCTTGCCCTTAGCACAGGGACAAAGTTCCTATAAACTCTCCAAAAGCTCTATGACCGTAAGCGGCAGTTCCAACCTCCATGATTGGACGTCCACCGTCAATGACCTTAAAGGCCAGGGAACCTTCGTCCTTACCGACAACGCCTTAACCGGGATTAACAGCCTGGAGATCAGTGTTCCGGTTACTTCCATCAAGAGCTCCAAAGGCTCTATTATGGATGGAAAAACACACGGCGCCTTGAAATACAAGGAGTACAGCCTGATTTCCTATCAGCTTGTCCGGGTAGATGGGATCGAAAAAACGGCAACGGGCTACCGGGTGAAAACCACAGGTAACCTGACCATCGCCGGCGCCAAGCGTTCGATCACTATGTCGGTAGACGGCAAACTGATGTCCGACGGTAGCCTGAATTTCAAAGGCTCCAAAGCCCTTAAGATGACTGATTTCAACGTGTCGCCGCCCACCGCTATGATGGGGGCATTGACCACAGGCGATGACGTGACGGTTAACTTCGACATTACCCTTATGAAATAGGTATTTAACCGGCCTGATTTCTCCGGAAAAGGGAACTTTTTTTCGGTTTTTTGGGTTTACTCACCAATTGAATCTGGAGCAGGTTGCAACCTGCTCCGGGTCCTTTTAAACTCAAATCACTATGTATCACCTGACAAACAACAAAAGGCATTACACCCTTCCAATTCTCTTCATCCTACTTTGCCCGCTCCTCCTCGCGCTCGACATTGACACAAGCCTGATCCTCCCTTCTCAATTCACTATTGAAGAATCCAGCAAATTGTATTTGTTGGGCTCTACCAACATCAACACCTTCCAGTGCAATTGTAAGGAGCAGTTCAGTACCTATTCAATGAAAATGAGCGATACGGGCAGCGGGCAGAAAATCGTGTTTTCTGAGACCAAACTCCGGATTCCCTCCTCCCGGTTTGATTGCGGCAATCGCATTATGAATAAAGACATGTTCGAAACGCTGAAAGGGGATAAATATCCGCATATTCAGATCGAGCTGCTCGATGCGATTCCCGCCACCGGGAAAAAGTTGACGGAAACCACGGACTGGGTCTCGATGAAAGCGACCACCTCGATTTCCATTGCGGGGATCGAAAAAGTGGTAAAAATGGATGTACTGGGGAAAAAGATCTCCGATGACCACTTCCAATTTAAAGGAAATAAGGACATCTTTTTATCCGACTACCGCCTGGAACCTCCCAGTCCTATGATGGGATTGGTTCAGGTAAACGATTTGATAACCATTCATCTGGATTTGATGGTGAAAGTGATCTGATCGGTTTTCCATCAGGCAAGACCATTGACGAAACGGCCCGGTAGAATTCTGCCGGGCCGTTTCGCTTTTGTCAAATTGTTCCTTATTTTTCCACTTCTGTGCACATATGAAAATTTTTACGGAAAGAGATATCAAGCCCGGGTTCGATATCTCTTTCCGTAAAAATTTTGATTGATCATTTATCAAATACAAAACTATATGGAATATCGCCGACTTGGAAACGCTGGCTTGCAGGTGAGCGCCTTATCGCTCGGATCGTGGCTTACGTTTGGAAAGCAGATCGATGATGCCACCGCCGAAAACCTGATGGTAGTAGCCTATGAAAATGGCATCAATTTTTTCGACAACGCCGAAACGTATGCCCGCGGTGAATCGGAGCGGGTAATGGGACGCATTCTGCACAAACTGAAATGGGACCGGAGTTCCTACCTGGTTTCTTCCAAGGTTTTCTTTGGCGACGGCGGGAAAATGCCCAACCAGTCCGGTCTGAGCCGCAAACACGTATTCGAAGCTTGCCATGCTGCCCTCCATCGGCTTCAGGTCGACTACCTCGACCTCTTCTTTTGTCACCGGCCCGATAAAAACACGCCCATCGAAGAAACCGTCTGGGCGATGAATCACCTGATCCAGCAGGGAAAGGTCCTCTATTGGGGCACATCCGAATGGTCGGCCCAGGAGATCATGGAAGCCCACATGGTTGCCGCCCGGCTAAACCTCATTGGCCCTACGATGGAACAACCCGAGTACAATATGTTCAAACGGGAAAAAGTGGAAGTGGAATTCGGCCAGATCTATAAAACCGTCGGCATGGGCAATACCATCTGGTCGCCCCTGGCCTCCGGGGTGCTCACAGACAAATACCTGGGAAAATTACCGGAAGGGACACGCCTCAGTATGGAAGGACTGGAATGGCTGCGGGAGCGTTCTCTAACCCCCAAACGACTGGAAAAAGTACGAAAACTCAACGAGGTAGCCCAGGAATTGAATACCTCCATGGCCAAACTGGCCGTGGCCTGGTGCCTGAAAAATCCGCATGTGAGCACGGTAATCCTTGGCGCCTCCAGGATCGGACACCTGGAAGAAAACCTCACTGCGCTGGAGGTGCTGGGCAAACTCACCCCTGCGGTCATGGAGCGGATCGAAGCAATACTGGACAACAAGCCGAATAAACCGGCATTTTGACATAAAAAAAGGGCCGCTGCGCGGCCCTTTTTTTTATCCGACAGTGGCTTCCATTTTCACCGGCACGATCCACCCTTTGGTATCTTCGATCTTGCCGGCACGGAGGCCGTTGATATAATTCTTAACCGCTTCGCCAACCTTGCGGTCTTCCATTTTCGGTAATTCCATCACGAGATCTTTATAGGCGATCTTGTCGACATGCGCCACGACTGCGGCGGTCCCGGCTCCGAAGCACTCCTGAAGAGTGCCTTTGTGGTAGGCATTGACGATCTCATCGATAGAGAGCGGACGTTCCTGTACTTTGTAGCCCATTTCCGGCAACAACTGCAGGATGCTATCGCGGGTAATACCCCGGAGGATGGTGCCATCTTCCGTAGAAGGCGTGACCACTACGCCGTCAATAACGAAAAAGATATTCATCGTGCCTACTTCCTGGACAAACTTGAAGTCGCGGCCATCCAGCCACAGGATCTGGTCGTAGCCCTTGTCCTGTGCGTTCTTGGACGGGAGCATAGCGGCGCCGTAGTTGCCGGCAGCTTTAGCTTCTCCTACCCCACCCCGTGCGGCACGGATGTACTGAGATTCTGCCAGCAGGCTGACCGGACGGGCGTAGTAAGGACCTACCGGACCTGTAATGATCATAAACTTATAAACCTGCGCCGTTTTTACCCCGATGAACTCATCGTTGGCAAACATAAAAGGCCTGATATACAAAGCGCTGCCTTCGCGAGGCGGGATCCAGTTCTTGTCCATCCCCACCAGTTGGTGAAGCCCTTCCAGAAAGAGTTCTTCGGGCACGGCAGGCATACACATCCGCGCTGCAGACCGGTTGAACCGGCGGGCATGCATTTCGGGGCGGAAAAGCAGGGGGTCTCCATCCTGTGTCACAGAGGCTTTCATCCCTTCAAATATGTTTTGCCCATAATGGAGCCCCATCGAAGCAGGATTGATCGAGAAGGGCGCAAATGGTTCGATCCGGGGATTGACCCATTCGCCATTGATGTACTCGGCGATGAACATATGGTCGGAAAATAACCGGCCGAAAGGGATGTTGTCAAAGTCAACATCGGAGATGCGGCTTTTGGTAGTCCGCGTTACTTTAATGGTATATTTCATGGCTGCCTGTTTTTACAAAAATAATTAACTTTGTTAAAAAATTCTACCAGTCACCGAAAAAAGTGTTAATCATTCCGATTGGTTCGGAGTTTATTAAAAATAACAAAACAATATTTTGAATCTATCCCATTTCAAGCCAGATTTATTCATCCTTACTCCTGTCTCAGAGGTACTCGGGCACATTACAGGTAGTAATGCAAAGGGGATCGCAGTTATTGCTCAATTGGAGGAAGGTACAGAAACGGCAGCATTGGAGTTGCTCTCCAAGATACTAAAATCTGTCGAGCTGGACAACACCAAAGACACACTTCTTTTGAAGGCTGCGCCATCCACCCGGTTTAGTTTGATTGCCCTTTGCCGCCAGACCGGGTGCCATACTTTTTTACTTTTCGGCGCCACGCCCCTGCACCTCGGGTTGCAGTTGCGCATGGAAAAATACACCCCGTTCGAAATCAATGGCCTCAAAGGACTTTGGGCCGATTCCCTCTCCGAACTCGAACCATCCCGCGAGCTGAAAACCGCCCTCTGGTCTGCCCTCAAATCCCTCTTCCCCAACTAATCCCGATAGCAATCGGGACTTAAAACTGATCCACTAGCGTTCGTCACTGAAAATTGAAAATTGAAAACTAAAAACTAACCAATGTCCACGCTAATCTTTGCCACCGGCAACCCGCATAAAGTATCGGAAGTAAACCAAGTGCTCAGCGATGGCTGGGAGGTACGCAGCCTTGCGGAAATGGGCATCACCGAAGAACTGCCCGAGAATCAGGATACCCTCGAAGGCAATGCCCTGGAAAAGGCCAGGTATGTTTACGCCATACTGGGCGAAGACTGCTTTGCCGAAGACACCGGGTTGGAAATTGAAGCCCTGGGCGGAGAACCCGGGGTTTTAACCGCCCGCTATGCCGGCGACAGCAAAGATCCCGATGCCAACATGAAGAAGGCGCTCGTCAGGCTCGAAGGCGCTACCAACCGCCATGCGCGTTTTCGCACAGTCATCGCCCTGATCCTGGATGGCGATGAATTCCTGTTTGAAGGAATAGCTTCCGGCAGTATCCTATTGGAAAAATCCGGAACAGGAGGGTTTGGCTATGATCCCATTTTTCAGCCCGAAGGCTTCGAGGAAAGTTTTGCCGAAATGGATGCAACTACCAAAAACCGGATCAGCCACCGCGGCAAGGCCGTCCGCCAGCTCATCGCATTCCTGGAAGACCGGACTTCTAAATCACCACGTTGATTATCAAGGAGAAATACCGTATCTTTGCCCCTTATAAATAGCAGATGACAAGTAGTTTGAATAAATTATTTGGGATTAGGGAGGGATTGAAAGGGGATTATTGAAAAGAACAATCCCCTTCAATCCCTCCAATCCCTAATAATGAAAGTTATCAGCACTGCGGAACATCGGTTAATAATTTTGTTAAGTTTCTTATTTGAACCAAGGCAGACATGAATGCCGAGAATTTTTCAACTTTTTTAGAAGACTCCTCCAAACTTTATCAGATACCCTATCAGGAACTGAAAAGCCTCGTGGTGCAATATCCGTATTGCCAACCGCTGCGCATCTTGTTGCTCCAAAAAAGCCAAATGGAGCAACACCCCGATTTCGAACGCAACCTCCATGCGGCCGCCACTTACCTCCCCGACCGGACCCTCCTGTTCTTCCTCATCCGGGAGTTCAAGGCGCTGGATAGCGGCGAGCTGCTTTTCGAGCTCGAAGAAGAACGCCTCGAACTCAAGTCCCTCTCCGAAATTTTGGCCGAACGCCAACCGCTGGAAACTGAAACGCCCGCCGTCGACCCGCCCACCGCTTCAGAGACCAAAGCGGTCATTGAGCTGTTCCGGGAAGAAGAAGAGGAGGAAGCTCAAACAACGGACCTGGAAGATGCGCCCATTGAAGAAGAAATACCGGAAGTAGCAACACCCCTGGAAGAAGAAATACCGGAAGTGGAAATGGAAGTCGAACCGGAAGCGACACCTGAGCCTGAACCAATACCCGAGCCCGAACCGGTGGTCCAACCCGTGGTCAACCCTGTTTCCAAGCCAGCTGCTCCACAGCCCAAATCGGCATTTTCCAGTTGGCAGAAACGATACGACCAGCTTCGCATGCTGGCTTCGCTGAGCACCTTTGACATACCGCCGGCGCCAAAGACAAGTAAAAAAACCGGCAAGGGTGAGCCTGGGAAAGAATCTTCCCGCACACCGCTTGCCCAGGACCTGGCCAGAAAAAGCGTAGAGGAAAAAGAAGCGATTATCAGCGAAACGCTGGCAGAATTGCTGGCACGGCAGGGGCATTTACAAAAAGCAATTGCCATGTATGAAAAACTCTGTTTGATTTTTCCCGAAAAAAGTTCTTTCTTTGCGCAGAAAATTGAGAATTTAAAACGCAAATAATATGTTACTGACTACCTTAACGGTTTTGATTGCCCTGGTTTGCGTCCTGTTGATCGCCGCAGTACTCATCCAAAATCCCAAAGGAGGTGGAGTGGACCCGACATTCGGAGGAGGAGCCGCCAATCAAATGTTTGGCGCTGCCAAATCAACCGACTTCATTGAAAAATTGACCTGGTACCTCGCCATTGCCCTTTTCGTACTCTGTGTCATCACCGCAGTGCTCGTAGGTAGCGGTGCAGAAGCTATTGATCCAAACAGTTCGATTCCATTGCAGTCCCAATAAGATGTGCAATGTTTCATACGTACAAAAAACCCCGCTCCCTGACAGCGGGGTTTTTTGTTTGTGCAGGACAAAACTTGTCAATATGACAACGGGTCTGCCAGGCCTACTAAGGGTTGGCTAAAAAACAGGACATAATGTCATTTTTTTCAGCTTGGCACGAGGTATGATAGGCATAGGATGAATTTTGAATCCGCTAATAATTTTTCCATCGTTTTAATTGTAAAATATCAGCACATATGAAGCCGATTAACGACAGAGTTGTCATCAAACCAGCTACGGCTGAAGAAAAAACTTCGGGTGGCATCATTATCCCCGACACTGCCAAAGAAAAACCCCAACGGGGTGAAGTGGTAGCGGTAGGCCCAGGCAAAGACGGTAACCTCATGACCGTTTCCGTAGGCGATATCGTATTGTACGGCAAGTACGCCGGGCAAGAACTGAACTACCAGGGACAGGATTACATCATCATGCGCGAAGATGATATCCTTGTCATTCTGTAATTTCATCTATTCCCAAACCCTCTCCATTTAACAAAAAAGCAACAACGTAATGGCTAAAGAAATCAGTTTTAATGTAGATGCCCGCGATAAACTCAAGGCCGGGGTAGATGCCCTCGCTAATGCCGTAAAAGTTACCCTCGGCCCCCGTGGCCGCAACGTGGTTATCCAGAAAAGTTTTGGCGCGCCCCAGATCACGAAAGATGGTGTGACCGTAGCCAAAGAGATCGAATTGGAAGACGCAGTGGCCAATATGGGCGCTCAAATGGTGAAAGAAGTAGCTTCCAAAACCGCTGATATCGCAGGTGACGGAACGACCACCGCCACCGTGCTCGCACAAGCAATGATCACCGCCGGACTGAAAAACGTGGTCGCCGGAGCCAATCCAATGGACCTCAAGCGCGGGATCGAAAAAGCCGTGAAGGTAGTCGTAGAAGACCTGAAGAAGCAGTCCGAGATCATCGGAAATGACTTTGAAAAGATCGAACAGGTTGCCGCTATCTCCGCCAATAACGACGACGAAATTGGTAAACTCATCGCCGATGCCATGAGACGCGTATCCAAGGATGGCGTCATCACGGTAGAAGAAGCAAAAGGTACCGACACCTTTGTGCAGGAAGTGATGGGTATGCAATTCGACCGCGGTTACCTCTCCCCTTACTTCGTAACCAACGCCGAAGATATGATCACGGAATACGATAATCCGTATATTCTGATCTACGACAAAAAGATCTCCAACATGCAGGACATCGTGCCCATTTTGGAGAAAGTGATCGCCTCCAGCCGCCCGCTCCTCATGATCGCGGAAGATGTGGAAAGCCAGGCCCTGGGTGTATTGGTGGTCAACCGCCTGCGCGCCCAGCTCAAAGTCGTAGCCGTGAAGGCGCCGGGCTTTGGCGACCGCCGCAAGGCCATGCTCGAAGATATCGCCATCCTCACCGGTGGTACCGTCATCAGTGAAGAAAGAGGCTATAAGATCGAAAATACCGAACTGGCACACCTCGGACAAGCAGAGAAGATCACGGTCGATAAGGACAACACCACGATCGTGAACGGAAAAGGTACCGCCGATCAGATCAAAGGGCGGATCAACCAGCTCAAGCAGCAAATCGATTCGTCTACTTCTGACTACGACCGCGAAAAACTCCAGGAACGCCTTGCCAAACTGGCAGGTGGTGTCGCCGTACTCTATGTAGGCGCCCCGACGGAAACCGAAATGAAGGAGAAGAAAGACCGCGTTGACGACGCCCTCCACGCTACCCGCGCCGCCATCGAAGAAGGCATCGTGACAGGTGGAGGTGTGGCCCTCGTGCGCGCCATGGATTCGCTCAAAGGCCTGAAAGGCGTCAACGAAGACGAAACCATCGGTATTGAGATCGTACGCAAGGCACTGGAAAGTCCACTGCGCACCATCGCCAACAATGCCGGTCAGGAAGGCTCCGTGATCCTGCAAAAAGTACTGGAATCCAAAGGTGCACATGGCTTCAACGCCCGCACCCTGGTATACGAAGACCTGAAAAAGGCCGGTGTGATCGACCCCACCAAGGTGACCCGCATCGCCCTGGAGAACGCAGCTTCCATCTCCGGTATGGTCCTGACTACCGAAGTGGTGGTCAACGATAAACCGGAACCCGAAGGCGCCATGGGCGGTATGCCGGGCGGCGGCGGCGGAATGGGCATGCCTCCGATGATGTAAGGTGAAAACATTTTTTCACCCCCACAACTGAACACAGTCAAAAACGCAAAGCCTTCTCTTTTTAGGGAGGGCTTTGCTATTTTTGGGGGAAGGATAGGGGCGAAAAATTTTTCGCCCCTACTCCTATCCAAACACTAACGCATGAAAGCAATCATTGAACTCCAATTCCTCCCCCCCGTGCAGTACTTCACCAAGCTACTGCACTACCCTGCAATTGAACTGGAGCAATGGGAGCACTACCAGAAACGCAGCTACCGCAACCGGTGCCATATCGCCGACAGCCATGGGGTGCAGCGACTGAGTATCCCGTTGAAAAAGGGGAAGAATGAGCAACTACCCATTCGAGAGGTGCACATCGCCTACGATCAGCCCTGGCAAAAGCAACTGGCACATACGATCCGGACAGCCTACCAGCGGGCGCCGTTTTTTGAAGAGTACGGACCGTTCCTGCTCGATACGATTTCCAGGGATTACGAATTTCTGTTTGAGTTGAACCTGGAACTGTTGGCGCAAATCACCCAATTCCTGGGGATAACCCCTGGCTGGACTTTCTCCGATACCTACTCCCCTACCCCAGATCCCGAGGTGGTGGATCTACGCAACCACATCCGGCCTGTCCACCCGCCGGAAGATCCCCATTTTAAGGCGGCCTATTACAGTCAGCTCTTTGAGGATAAGCATGGATTCTCGCCAAATTTGAGTATTATTGACCTATTATTTTGCATGGGGCCGGAAGCCCTCACCGTGCTGCAGGCCTCCTCTGTTTTTCCCTGATACCTTTCCGATCATGATCAGCACTATCCTGAATAAAAATATCCAGAAATACCGGTCACAAGTCGATGAGATCGTCAAAGACCTGCACGAACTGACCATCCAGATCCAACACCCCGAGCTGGCCCAAACCGTCAGCGAACTGCGCAACCGGATCAACGAACCCTTCATGTTCGTCATCGTGGGCGAGGTGAAAGCGGGCAAGAGCAGCTTTATCAATGCCCTGCTCGACACCGGACGGGAGATCACCAAAGTGGCCCCGCAACCCATGACCGACACCATCCAACAACTGGTGTACGGCGAAGAAGAGGAAACCACCCTGCTCAACCCTTTCCTCAAACGCATCGCCATTCCGGTGGACATTCTCAAAGAGATCGCCATCGTCGATACCCCCGGCACGAATACCATCATCGAAAAACACCAGGAGATCACCGAGCGCTTCATCCCCGCGTCCGACCTGATCGTCTTCGTGTTTGAAGCCAAAAACCCCTACCGCCAATCGGCCTGGGATTTCTTCCAATTCATCCACGGCGACTGGCGCAAGAAGATCATCTTCGTCCTCCAGCAAAAAGACCTGATGAGCCCGGAAGACCTGGCCGTCAATGAAAAAGGGGTGGTCGAATACGCCCAGAAAAAGGGCATCATTCAACCCAAGGTATTCTGTGTTTCCGCCAAACAGGAGCAGGAAGGAAACAAGGACGAAAGCGGCTTTGAGCCCATGCGCGCCTACATCCGCGAAAACATCACCGGAGGGAAAGCGCCCTTCCTCAAACTGCGCAACAACCTGGACTTGTCGCATAACATTTGCGAACGCATCGCCCTGGGATTAGAGGTGCGCCAAAAACAGTGGGATGCCGATACCGCCTTCCGCGCGGATATCCACGACACCCTCGACAAGCAGGCCCAACAGTCGGGGCGGCAGGTAGATGTGCTGGTCGAAAACCTGCTGGCAGGCTACGACCGCATTACCCGCCAAAAGGAAGATCAACTGAAAGAAGGCTTGTCGGTGTTCACCCTTATCCGCCGCACTTTTGCCGGCATTTTCTCCAAACAAGCTTCCGCCAAAGAATGGCTGGAGCAGCTCGCCAATGAGCTCGGCACCGACCTCGAACTCGAGCTCCAGCGCAAACTCCAGGAAGGAGTCGTCGACCTGGCTGAAAGCATCCAGCAGATGGCCAAAATGATCGACCTCAAGATCCAGCACAGCCAGACCATTCTCAAAGACAACCATGCCATATTCAGCGCCATTGCCGAACGGCGCAGCAACGTGTTGCGCGACCTACAGGACGCCTTCGAGCGCTTCATGAACCGCGCGGAAAACTTCACCGCCCGCGAACTCTTCCCCGACAACCAGCCCCTCTCTCCCAACCTCCTGACCGGTAGCGGACTCGCCGTCATCGGCACCATCCTGGCCATCGTGGCGCAGGGCGCTGTGTTCGACATTACCGGGGGTATCCTCGCATCCGTAGGTTTCCTGTTTGCCGGCATCTCCACCTCCATCAAGCGCCGCAAGGTGTTGCAGGGCTTCAGCCAGGAGATCGGGAAAGGCCGCGCGCGTATGGAAAGCGAGGTTGCCGAAAAGCTCAACGCCTACGTCGACCAGCTCAAGCGCAAGATCGACTCCAATTTCCACGAATTTGACGTGATGCTCGCCCAGGAGAAGGAGCAGGTAGCGAAGATATCTGAAGCGCAGAAGTTGGTGGCTGGACGGATTGACAGCCTGGATGCGGAATTGCCGAAGGTTTGAGGATTGATTCATAGGGAGGCAGTGTCCCGAGCAAAGAATGCGGGCTGCGCACTTTCCTTTTTTGGTTTCTGGCTTAATACTTTGTAAACAAAATAGATAAAGGCCGATTGAGCGGGCGTGCCCGCTCAATCGGCCTTTATAAACTTGTTTAATTTACAGTGTACTTATTCAGAATAAAAGAGAGATCCCGAAATAAATGGCATTGGTATTAATGTGGGTCCTGTCGATAATGTAATACGCGTTCGTAGCGATGGTACCCGTATTATTGCTGATGTCAAACAAGCCTAAAACGCCACGGTATCCCAAGCCCAGCCGAAAAGTATGCGCCTGGTTGAGCGCAAAATCAATGCCCGCGCCATAAGCGAACCCAAGATCGCCTTTTTTTACGGACAATACGGCTTCAGGGCCCGTGCCATCGGAACCGGAAGTAAATAGTTCACTTCCGGCGCTAATCCCTATCTGCGGGCCACCTACAATATTTAAATTGACCAGCCCGGTCTTGTTGGTATTGAGCGAAAGCAATAACGGGATGTTGAAGTAACGCAAATTGACCTTGCGTTCGACATCCAGCTCTTTGTATTTCTGGGAAACGGTACTGTATATTAGTTCTCCCTGTACGCCCACATGCTTTGAGAAATTGAACCCCAGCAAAGCGCCGGCTCCAAAACCCAAAGTAACTTCCCCTTTTACCGTGCCACCGGAAGATGTTTTCATCTCAAAAGCAGAAAATGTGGGCATAAATCTCAGGCCGAATTCAGCCTTTTGCGCATCTGCCTTTATTGCAAACACAAATAAAAGCGCGACGAGAGAAATAAACAAAATAATATTTCTTTGATATTTCATGATCATCTTGATTAAAAAATTAAAAATAAATAAATGGCTTAAATCATCAGGCTATTCCTAATTTATATGCATCCCTTTTAGGGAGTCCAGTAGTCCAAATGCCTGAAGAAGCCAAAGAACAACCGCAATCACCACAACTACGTTGAGAATGTTTTTGATCTTGCCATCCATGGGAATGTAAGAGTTAACCAGCCAGAGAATAACGCCTACAACAACCAGTACGATTAAAACAGTAATTAGTGACATAAAATTGATTTTAGAAAGGTTTATGTAAATCTACGCCCTATTACGCGCCCATGCGTTACGAAATTTTTGAAATAACTTACATCATTCACACATTTTCGGATTCAATAAAAATAAAAAAGTGGCGCCCCATATGAGAATAGAGCCACCACAATTGCTACGGGAATAGAAATAGTTATATATATTGAAATGGGGTTATTAAACAGGGCTTCTGCCCTGGATAACTCTCAGGATAACTACAATAATCGCAATGACAAGCAGGATGTGAATGAGACTTCCGGCGCCATAACCTAGAAAACCAATTAGCCATGCAATGACTAATACCACCGCAACGATGTATAATAAATTTCCCATGATTGTAAAATTTTAAAATACAACAGATTAATTCAAGAAATCTTTGTTTTGAAAACTTGCTATTAGTTCAATACTTAAAGCAAAATGATCAACAACAAAATGATAAGTAATGCCGCTCCGACAGAAACATACACGCCTCCTCCGATTTGCTTAAGCTCGCTATTAATCGCACGCGTTTCTTTCCGTAATTCTTTCCTTTCGGCCGAAGTCAGCGCCGACTTATCCATCGTTTTGATTTCGTCCAACCTGGCGAGTAACACATCGGCTTCAGCTGATTCAACAGCTTTGGTGGCAGTCACTGAAACTGCAGCAGGCCCCGTTGCTGCTTTCACTTGCACCGGAGTAAATGACAATAGCATGAATGCTGCCATTGCAGCCAGAATAATCTTCTTCATTTTAATGACTTTTTTTGTTCTTGTGAAGTAATTCTCACAAAACAAAAGTCACTATCTTTGACAAGACATGTGTTACACAATTCCGGCAAAGAGTTACAATATTTACACATTATCAAGCGGTTCCTTCCGATTCACAGATAGAGATTGTGGGTCTTTCCAGAGGAAAATCACAGCGTGAAGTATTTCAGAGAATTTTGGGAACAGGTTGAGTAGTAGGTTTTTGTTTCTTCTCCCCCCTGTTGTTATCAGAATCTATCTTTTTTTAATTATTTATACTATTGCAGGAAAATTACGACTGAGTAAAATTTTTTATTGGAATAAATCCCCCAATTCAACCTTTCCCCTCCCTCAATCCTTATCTTTCCAAAAAATTGGATGCCATGCAAAACCAACTAGCCGTCCTGCTTTTCTCCTTTTTCTTCGGTATCGCCTCCATGTCTGCCCAAAACCGAACGCTGACTCCCGAAGACCTGTGGTCGCTGGGCCGGGTGAGTCTCTTCGACGTGTCGCCCGACGATTCGCTGGTGCTGTATGGCGTGAAGTACTACGACCTGGAAAGCAATTCGAGTAACCTCGACCTGTACACCATCCGGCTGGACGGAGGAAGCAAAGGCACTCCGGTTCGGCTGACGGATACGCCGGAGAGCGAAGCCAATGCCTGTTACCGGCCCGACGGCCGAAAGATCGGGTTCCTGCGAGGCGATAAACTCTGGGAAATGAACCCCGACGGCAGCAATGCCCGGCAGGTTTCCGACATCTCAATGAATGGATTTGCCTGGTCGCCGGATGGGATGCAGATGCTGTTCATCCAGGAGGTGTACTATCCCAATCCGGCAGATACGATACTCAGCGACCTGCCCCGTACCAGCGGGCGGATCTACGACGACCTTATGTTCCGGCACTGGGACGACTGGGCTGACAACAACTACTCCAATATCTTCTATACCGGATACGCCGATGGCAAACTGGTGGGTGAGCCGGTCAATATCCAAAAGGAGGCCTTCGATGCGCCCATGACTCCTTTTGGCGGCATGGAACAGGTACAATGGTCGGCCAACGGCAAACAGATCGCCTATACCTGCAAACGAAGCCACGGAGTGGAAGACGCCACCGGCACCAACTCCGATATCTTTTTGTACGACCTGGCCAGCGGCCGCACCGAAAACCTGTCGGAAGGTATGCCCGGCTACGATATGGAACCCGCCTTCTCCCCCAACGGACGCTTCCTCGCCTGGAACAGCCAGGAACGCCCCGGCTACGAAGCCGACCGCGTGCGGATCTTCCTCTACGACCTGAAAACAAAGGAACGCTGGGAGATGACCACCACCATGGACCAAAACGCCAGCCATCCCAAATGGAGCACCGATAGCCAGCGCATTTTCTTTATCAGTGAAAAACAGGGAGTACGGGAACTGTGGGGAGTAGATTTTTCCCAAAAAAGCAAATTACAACGCCTCAGCACCGGCTTTTACGACTACCTCGATTTCATTCCCACCGGGAAAAACACGCTCGCCTCCCTACGCAACTCCCAATCGGAACCCCCGGAGATATTCCGGACCGTCGTAGAGACCACCGCCGCCAAACAACTCACCTTTACCAATAAAGATTTTCTGGAAAAAGTGCAGCTAGGCCTGGTGGCCAAGCGCATGATCCAGACCACCGACAACAAGCGCATGCATGCCTGGGTGGTCTACCCGCCCGATTTTGACAAGGAAAAGAAATATCCGGTGGTGTTGTACTGCCAGGGGGGTCCGCAGTCGATGGTGAGCCAAAGCTGGAGCTACCGCTGGAACCTGCAGCTCTTCGCCGCCGCCGGCTACATCGTCATCGCTCCCAACCGGCGGGGGGTGCCCGGCTTCGGCCAGGCCTGGACCGATGCCATCGCCGGCGACTGGGGCGAACAGCCCATGCAGGACCTCCTCTCCGCTGTTGATGACCTAAAACGGGAGCCATACGCCGACTCCACGCGCATGGCGGCTATTGGCCCTTCCTTTGGCGGGTTTTCGGTCTATTGGCTGGAAGGTCATCATGAAGGGCGGTTCAAAGCCTTCATCGCGCATGGCGGGGTGTTCAACCTGGAGAGCTTCTATGGTTCCACGGAAGAGCTCTTTTTCGCCAACCAGGAGCTAGGCGGGCCCTACTGGCAGGATACGATCCCTGAAACGTACCTGAAAGACTCGCCGCACCACTACGTCCAAAACTGGGACACCCCCCTGCTGGTCGTCCACAACGGCCGGGACTACCGTGTGCCGCTGGAGCAAGGCTTGCAGGCCTACACGGCGGCCCGGTTGATGGGCATTCCCAGCCGGTTGCTGTCCTTCCCGGAGGAGAATCACTTTGTGACCAAGCCACAGAATGCGGTGTTGTGGCATCGGACGATGTTGGAGTGGTTGGGGAGGTATTTAGCGGAAAAATAAAAAGGGAAGAAGGTCTATAGCCTTTCTTCGATATTCGGAAAAAATTACATAAAAAATATTTATGCTTTTCATTTAAAATATGAATATTTTTTATGTAACAAATACCCCACCTTTGCCGCATAAAAAAAACGCTATGCAAAAGGTAAAGGAAATATTTCAGCCTATCGCTTTCGCTGCATTCATCGCAGGCTGGATCTGGCTCGACGCCCAAACGGGGTGTGTGTTTCGGGCGCAGATCCTGTCCTCCGGCCTTATCCTGTCCTGCCTGTTCTTTATCAAGAGTTTTGACCCGTCGAGAAAAAATGGGAAAGATTGATAGGGAAAGCACAGCCTTCCCTATCAACTTTATTAGCATAACTGATGTTTCGCATTGCACCCATTTTCGCACTCACCCGTGCCGGCGCTGAAGCTATGGCGCAGGCACCCAGCCCTCTCTCCAAAGAGCTAATCTTGCAGGGGCCGAAAAAAGTTCCTGTCGAGGGTGTTTGCACAATCTTGTCCCCCGCTGGCGGGGGTTGGGGGTGGAAAAAATAAATTTTCAGCCTCCAAAAGGTGGGGAGATCAATGTATTGCTCGGAGTATTTCCACCCCCTGCACCCCCGCCAGCGGGGGACAACAGCTTGCAAACCTGAATGTTGTGCTATTTTTTTTTGACCAACACGCCCCCCTACAAGATTAGCCCAAGAGAAGGTTCGGGCGCCGGCTCGGGGTGAGTAGCCTTTTAGGCAAATTGGATAGCCTTCTGCATAACGTCAGTTAACATAAAACAAGCAAAATTCATGAACCTACATTTCCTGATCGACAACCTGACCAACCCTGCCTTGCTTTTCTTCTTTCTGGGGATCCTGGCCGTGCAGGTAAAGAGCGACCTCGAGATCCCGGCCAATTCCGCGAAGTTCATTTCGCTCTACCTGCTGCTTTCCATTGGCTTTAAGGGGGGACAGGAATTGTCGCACAGTCATTTCGACATGGAGATCGTCTGGTCGCTCCTGTTCGGGATCTTCCTGGCTCTTGTCGTCCCGTTGTACACCTATTTCATTCTCCGGCGGAAATTCAGCGTCTCCAATGCAGGGGCCATTGCTGCCTCTTACGGCTCTGTCAGCGCCGTGACCTTTGTGACGGCCATTTCCTTTCTCGAACTGGAGCAGATCCCGTTCGGCGGACACATGGTCGCGGTGATGGCGCTCATGGAAGCGCCTTCCATCATCATTGGGGTTTTGCTGATCGCAGTATTCGACAAGGAAAAAGAGGAGGAAATGCCACTCGGAAAAGTAGCCCACCACGCGCTGACCAACGGGAGTGTGCTCCTCATTCTGGGAAGCCTGCTCATCGGCTACCTGGCCAGCGAACAGCATGCCGAAGGGATCAAACCCTTCACCACAGATATCTTCAAGGGCTTTCTGGCGGTATTCCTCCTGGATATGGGGATTACCAGCGGAAAGAAATTGGCATCTTTCCTCAAAAAAGGATGGTTTGCCTTTTTATTTGCCCTCCTCATCCCCCTGGTGAACGGCACAATCGCGGCAATAGTCAGCGGCGGTTTTACCGATAGTGTAGGAAACCGTTTTTTGTTCGCCATCCTGGCCGCCAGCGCCTCCTATATCGCAGTACCAGCCGCCATGCGACTGGCTGCGCCCAAGGCCAATCCCAGCCTGTATTTGCCCATGGCCCTGGCCATTACGTTCCCCTTTAATATAACACTGGGAATGCCCATCTACATGGCGGTTATTGAAATGACCAGCCGGGGAGTGGGCTAATCAATAAACCCCTCCCCCATTCACCCCTACCTGCCAAACCAGTCGCGCCTTCCGCACCTCCTGCCCTTCCTCATACAAATACGGACACCCGTTGGTATCCAACATCGGATAATGCGGATTGTGCGCCCGGTTGAGCTTGCGGGGTACGAAGCGCAGGTCGTGCACAAGCCGGTTTTGAAAGAAATCGCGCACCTGCTCCGCGTCGATGCCCAAACCGGCCGTAGCTACCTGCCCGTAGGGCAACAGGTACTGCACCCGGAGCATGGCTACCCCGTTGGAGTATCGGCCGTACAATCCTTCCGACAGGTCGCGGAACCCCCAGCGACCGGGAAAGCCGGGCAATTGCTGCCTGCTGATACCCGGAGCCTTGGTTTGACCATGCCACAAGGCCACCAGCCCCTCCAGCAGCCATTTTTCGTGAAAATAGCCCATACGGATGGCCCCGGTCCGGAATTGATCAGCGGGCCGAAAAAGGGCAAATGCGTCATTTTCGATACCTATAAAAACCGGCCCGCCCCGAAAGGTGAAGGTGCCCGTAAATTGGGAGGTTTGAATTTGGTCGAGATAGGCGGTCCAGGTGTAGGCCAAGGCATAGGTGGTGGCCACCACCGCCACCGCCACCGTAGAGCCGCCATACCTGGCGGCTGAAAAATCCCCCGCAGGCCCAAACCCCACCCCAACCCCCAGCCTGGGCTGCACCTCCCATCCCTTTTTCGGCGGCCCGTATTGCCGGAAATTGTAGTGCACCGCCAGTCCGGCCGTAGTTTCCCAAAAATCGCCCGTCAGCGCAAGTTGTCCTTGCACACCGATACGGGTAATGGGGTGGCCCAACACGAGAACCAGCCCCAGCTGGGTGGTACCCACAGGCTGGGCAGGAGCCGGGAGCGTCCAGAAAAAGGGGAGTAGGAAAAACAAATACCGGGGCATATATGTCTTTGTTATTATTATTGAACCGCAAAGGCGCTAAGGACGCCATGGCATCGAGTTTTCACAATCAAGGCCCGGTTTCAAGAACGGCCCTCTTGGCGTCCTTAGCGCCTTTGCGGTTTAATATTTCACTTGCCTCCGGGCTCAAATACCCCAATTGGAAACCTACGCCAGAATACTTACCTTGCCGACTTGAAAATTCGCGCGCTGTTGGCGCGCGAAAATACTTTTCTTCATGAACCTATTCGATCAATACGAACTACAGGACTTTGGAAATTTGGAACTACTGGCCCGCCAGGTCGTAGAAGGCTTTATCATCGGCTTGCACAAAAGCCCTTTCCACGGGTTTTCGGTCGAATTTGCCGAACACCGCCTCTACAACCCCGGAGAAGCCACCCGCGATATCGACTGGAAAGTATACGCCCGCACCGATAAGCTCTTTGTCAAAAAATTTGAAGAGGAGACCAACCTGCGCTGCCAGATCGTGGTCGACACTTCTTCTTCCATGTATTTCCCCGAATCGGAAGGCTCCCCCAAGGGATATGTCAACAAATTGCGATTTTCGGCCTTGGCCGCCGCTTCGCTGATGAACCTGCTCAAGCGCCAGCGCGATGCCTTCGGACTGAGCATTTTCGACGACGACGTGCGCCAGCATACCCAGTGCAAATCGAGCACCATGCACTATCGCTTGCTGCTCAGCTATTTGCAGCAACTCATCGACAACCCCGAACGCAACAAGCAGACCTCAGCGGCCAAGGCGCTCCACCTCATTGCCGATAGTATCCACCGCCGTTCGCTGGTCATCCTCTTTAGCGATATGCTGGAGCAAAACGATAACCTCGAGCCGATATTTGCGGCCCTGCAACACTTGAAATACAACAAACACGAAGTCGTGCTCTTCCACGTGGTGGATCAGTCGAAAGAAGTGGATTTTGAATTCGAGAACAGGCCCTACCAATTTATCGACATGGAAACCGGCGAGAAAGTGCGCCTGCAATCCAACCAGGTAAAGGCGCATTACGTCAAACAAATGAAGGAATTTCAGGAAGCACTCAAGTTCAAATGCCTGCAATACAAGATCGATTTTGTAGAAGCGGACATCAACCAGGGTTTCAAAAAAATACTCCAATCATACCTCGTCAAGCGCTCCCGCATGGGCGCCTAAAGGGTTCTTTCCAAAAGACTCCTAATATGTCGGAAAAAAACTACCTCCACCAATTCGACCACCCTATCCGGCTGGCCGATTGCCCCACTGACCCGCCAACCGGTATTGATGATGACAAGGTCAAAGACCTGACCAAGGATTTGGCCAAAGAATTGGGCAAATTGAATAATGTCCTGATGGCCGAAAAGAAGCACAGCGTGCTCGTCGTGCTGCAGGGCATGGACGCCAGCGGAAAAGACGGCGCAGTAGAAAACGTATTCCACTACTGCACTCCCTCCAACCTGCAGACCTATTCGTATAAAAAGCCCACCGAGCTGGAGTTTGCCCACGATTTTCTGTGGCGGGTGCACCAGCAGTGTCCGGCCAAAGGAGAGATCGGCATTTTCATCCGCTCCCACTACGAAGATGTGCTCATCCAGCGGGTGCATGGCTGGATCGATGAAAAGCGGGTCAAAGCCCGGATGGACGCCATCAACGCGTTCGAAAATTTGCTCCAATTTGACAATAATACCCTGATATTCAAATTCTTCCTGCATATTTCCTACGAACAACAGGAAAAAGAACTCAAGCAGCGGGAGGTCGAACTCGATAAGATGTGGAAACACAATCCAAATGACTGGAAAGAGCGGGAATGCTGGAGCGATTATATGCGTTGTTACGAAGACGTATTGAATAATAGTACCATTCCCTGGACCATCGTGCCGGTCGACAAGCGCTGGTATCGCGATTATGTGATCCTCAAAACGCTGGTCGACAAGCTGTCTTCAGTAGGCATGGAATACCCGGGTTTGCCGAAAGGATTATAATTTAGGTGAGCGAATTACCTGTTTTCTTATGAGCGACAAAATCCGTGTAGACAAATGGCTGTGGGCCGTGCGCGTGTTCAAATCGCGAACCCTGGCCTCGGAAGCCTGCAAGTCGGGAAAAGTGAAAGTAGGCGAGGTCACTGCCAAGCCCTCCCAAACCATCGGAATCGGTGATTTGCTGGAAGTGAAAAAGAATGGATTCAACCTCCAATTTAAAGTCCTGAATCTTATCGAGAAGCGGGTAGGCGCGCCCATTGCCGTCACCTGCTACGAAGATCTCACCCCCGCCGAGGAGCTCCACAAATACAAAGACTGGTTCGTCGGAAAATCGGTAGGCGAAATGCGGGAAAGAGGCGCCGGCCGTCCCACCAAACGGGAACGCCGGGAGATTGATGACTTTAAGGAATGGCGGTATACGGAAGAGTGAGCGTTCACCGCTCACTCCTCTATGAGTTCGCAAATATCCCCGGGCAACGGAAGCCCTTCAAAATTGAGCTTGGCGATACCAGCCGTAGTTTCAATCGTAATGAGTACGGTTTCTCCATTGGGCAACGGGTAGTTGTATACCCCATCTTCCATGGTGATATGCATGAATTCGAAGCCCTCTTCGCCTAAAAGCATTTTAAAGTCGTAGGTGACGCCTTTTTTCAGGGTAGCGACACAGCCCTCCCCTTCCGGGAATTCACCCAAAAGACCGTAGACGCCGCAGCCTGCAGGGCGGTACATCAAGCGGTTGTTGGGCTTCAGGATCACGTTCGAGCCTTTCACTTCGCAATACCCGGAGAATGACAGCGATACCGGCAACCAGCCATTGGTATTCAATTCCTTGAAATTGAGTTGGAAATTGTTGGAATTGCAAGCGTTGAACGGCTGGCTCTCGCCGAGCAACTGCCCTTCGCAACCGCGCACTCCTTCCCACACCTGCAATTTGGCGACAACTCCTTTCGGGATCTCCGTCAACGTGATACGGGTTTGATCCTGCATCTGCAGGTAGTTGTCCGACCACTTGGAAGAAACCGGTTTACCGGTATTGATATCGACGAGGGTAGTATAGAAATTTCGATCGCAGGCGCCCTGCGGGATATTGGATTGGATCGTCAGCGTAGCGCCCACCTCGCACAGGTCGGCAAACTGCCCCACCATCCAGGTGCCAGCCCTGGGCTGGTCGAACAGGACAGCTAATTTTTCATTGACCTTCACGACCGGGGTCTGCAACGCTTCCACCCACTTACTCCCTCCTTCATCAAACCGCCACACATGCACCTGGTCTCCTTGCTTAATGTACTGCCCGGTTTCCGGGTTATACGTTTGTGGATTGAGGGTCATGGTAACCTGCAGCGGCTTGGAGAAATGATCGGCAGCTACTGCCCCGGCGGTCATCGACAGCGAGTAGAGTCCTGCCGGGTAAAAAGTGACCGTGCCCAGGTCTGCCCCGCCGAGTGTGGTAGCGGGAATAGACTCGGTAATACCCGAGATCGCCCGTAGAGAGATATTGGACCGGTTGTCGTAATGCACCAGATTGACCTGCACATTGCCGGTCACCAGTGCGTTGGTTTCGGTTAAAAGTTGGGTGCCCGAATCGACGTGCAATTTCACTCGTTCCTCTTTCCCGTTGTTCAGCGGGGTCTCCAGGTTTTGTCCACTGGTAAAGCCCGTGCTGCTAATCTGGTGATATTCTTTCCGGTCGCTCACCCCGTTGGGGTTATTACCCTCTTCCACCAAATACACCGTGACGTATTGTGGGATATCGCGGTTGTAGAGGGAGACGAAATAGTTAGCCGGATAAAATCCCGGAGCGGAAGCCCGGATACCGAACTTGAGCGGGTCGCTCGCGGTAGGTACGATCTGGTCCTTGATGCCGATATAGACCAGGCCCTCGATCACGACGAGGTTATTTCCACCGGTAGGGGTAAAGAGATCCTCTGCATTCGCCCCATACATATCCAGGAAAATATTGTCCGGAATATTGCTCACCGACGGGTCTGCATTGATAAAGGAAACCGAAATAGGCGAGTGCAACAACTTGGCATTCACATTGAAAGCCAAGCCATTGGTAAGGTTGAGCAACCCGTCTTTAAAACAGGAAGAAATCAAAAAGACAAGAGCAACCAGAAACAGACCTGCGATTGTAGAATTTCTTCTCATGTGTGCCGTTTACTTCAACTTTTAATTGGAGTGGGTCTCACGTTGTTCAAAGTAGTGTTTGAGCAAGGCGTACCTTCGGCAGGTCTACATTGCTCATGGGATGTTAATTTGTTTGTAGCTGGTATTTCTGTCGGCTAAATTACAAAATTATAATATGATTTGCACAATTTAACAAAAATCGACATACGATAAGGGGATGCTGCGAGGTGGTGTGGTGGGGAGGACAAGGGAGGGGCTTTTTTTTCTGGGCATTTCGGGGTGGCTGGGGGTTTTCCTCCCCCGGCCTACGGCCACCCCCTCCAGCGGGGGATATTGGGGGGGCTCCTTGTTTTTGCATTAATACGGCCTCGGGCGGAGCTGGATGTGCAGAAAGATAGAGGTATCTCCCAGCAACGCACGCCCTGTGTACCCCTCTGGAGGGGTCGCCCGCAAGGGCGGGGGAGGAAAAACAATCCGCTAACCTCCACTGTGCTAAAAAAAAGGAAGAACCAGCAGTCCTACCGTGCCCGCCGTAGCCTTAGCGAAGGAGGGCCTGTTCTGGAAGTGCGCCGGCCTAGAGTTCAATACCGGGTATTTTTTCGGATTGGGAAGCGCCGTTTTGGGATCGTAGAGATGCACTGGCCTACCGCCGGCAAAAGAAACTGGGCGTCTATGCCCGTCCCTTAGGATATTATAATACTCAAAAGCCCGCAACTAGATGATTTTCTTTATACATGCATCGGATTACTTTCCGACCTCTTTCTCAAGAAATACGCTCCATTCTTGCGCAGACAGGATTTCGACCTTGGGGAAATCAATTTTTTCCAATTCCTTGAAATGGGAATCATGAGTGACAATGTAGGAGGCATTGGAGGCGATCGCACAATCCACAAATTTATTGTCATCAGGATCTGCCTTTATCAAATTCCATTTGAAATACTTTTGGATAAAATCGACGTTTGGGGCATTTTCCAGAATTTGCAGCACTGTAGTCGCTGCTTCCTTCCCCATATGATTGCCAATTATTTCTTCGTATTCCATCAGAATGTCAGTAGTCACACAAAGGCGAAACTTTTCCTCGACCAGGTTGTCAAATATCTACCGATAATCTGATTTGGGTGAAATAGACACCAACAATACATTGATATCAAGCACAATACGCATCAGGCTTAGTTTGAAGGGTTATAGGGAGTCCGTTCGTGCATTTGGAGTATCTTTTCCATATCCTCATTGGTCCAGCTCTTTTGTTTCCAAACCTCATCGGCCAATGCCGTAACCTTTTGTGCCAAAAATCGGACAATCAACCGTTTTATTTCCAGCAGATCCTGTTCGCTCATCTCTCGGGAAAAGAGCTTCAGAATCTCCAATTGAGTGTTATTTAAAGGCGAATTGATTTTTTGTGTTTCCACCGTGCTCATTTTTTCTATAAACCCCCAAGATAAGGGGATTAGTTTCATTCGTGCAAAGTACGATATCAGACCTAAAAAGCCATCCCCCTCGTTCCCAGGCAGATTGTTACCTACCCAAGATACCATTTTTGGAAAATTTTTGAAATGAAATGCTCAAATCGGTGGGTAGGTTCCGGAGATAAGAAAGTCGTAGCCCTTTCTCTATTTCCACTTCAGCAAGCCTGCCGTAATCGCCATCGACGAGATGCAACTCGGGATCAATGCGACCAGCATCATCAAATAATTTTACGATCATTTCGATATCAAGTTCATCACCACCGGATCGAGTTCCTTTTACCTGAAAGACCGTTTTTCCGAAAGCCTGGCCGGCCGGAAGCGCATTTTCGAAATGTATCCGCTGAGTTTCCGGGAATTTCTGTACTTCAAGGGAGAAGACCCCGCACTTACCGCCAAGTATGCCCTGTCTCCATTTCAAACCGCAAGGAAACCCGCATCCATGAAAGGCCCTCCTTCGCTTAGGCTACGGCGGGCACGGTTGGACGGCGACAGCATAAGGATCTCACCAACCATTAGATACGATGTGTAGGAGACCCGCATCCATGAAAGGCCCTCCTTCGCTTAAGCTTCGGCGGGCACGGTTGGACTGCGACAGCATAAGGATCTCACCAACCACTTTGCGATCCGTAGGAAACCCGCATCCATGAAAGGCCCTCCTTCGCTTAGGCTACGGCGGGCACGGTTGGACTGCGACAGCATAAGGATCTCACCAACCATTAGATACGATCCGTAGGAAACCCGCATCCATGAAAGGCCCTCCTTCGCTTAGGCTACGGCGGGCACGGTTGGACTGCGACTGAGCGTAATTCTGCCAGTCAATCTCCGTGGAAAGGTAGGAGTCAGCATCCAATTGAGGCCCTCCTTCGCTTTCGCTTCGGCGGGCTGCGTCCGCCTTCGCTCCTCACTGCGTTCGGAGCTATGGCGGGCACAGTAGGACGTATCCATTCGGCCATTTTTCCTGAACCATTATTAAGAAAGCACCGGGATCCGCAAGGTGTCGCGGCTGTGCAGGCGAGGGGGGCTTTTTTTTCTGGGCATTTTATGTTAGCTGGGGGTTTTCCTCCCCCGGCCTACGGCCACCCCCTCCAGCGGGGGATATTGGGGGGGCTCCTTGTTTTTGCATTAATACGGCCTCGGGCGGAGCTGAATGTGCAGAAAGAAAAAGCCATCTCCCAGCAACGCACGCCCTGTGTACCCCTCTGGAGGGGTCGCCCGCAAGGGCGGGGGAGGAAAACCCCCAGCCACCCAAAAACGGCCCGAAAAACTACCCAAACGCCGGCGAAACCACCACTTCCTTCGTCCCCGGCGTATAGACATAAAATCCTTCCCCGCTCTTGGCGCCCAATTTTCCAGCTGTGACCATATTGACGAGCAAGGGGCAAGGCGCATATTTAGGCTGCCCAAATCCGTCGTGGAGCACGCGCAGGATGGAGAGGCACACGTCCAACCCGATGAAGTCGGCTAGTTGGAGGGGACCCATGGGGTGGGCCATACCCAGTTTCATGACGGTATCGATCTCTTCGACGCCGGCTACGCCTTCAAACAAGGTGTAGATGGCCTCGTTGATCATGGGCATCAGGATGCGGTTGGCTACAAAGCCGGGGTAGTCGTGCACTTCCACGGGCACTTTCCCGAGGGTCTTCGACAGGTCCATGATGGTGTGGGTCACCTCGTCGGAGGTGGCGTAGCCGCGGATCACCTCGATCAGTTTCATCACCGGCACGGGATTCATGAAGTGCATGCCGATGACCTTCTCGGGGCGCTGGGTGACGGAAGCGATCCTGGTAATGGAAATGGAGGAGGTGTTGGACGCCAGCAAGGCATGGGCGGGAGCGGATTTATCCAACTCGCGGAAAATATCAAGCTTCAGGTTGATGTTTTCTGTGGCGGCTTCTACGATCAGGTCCGCCCCTTTTACCCCATCCGGGATACTGGTCAGGGTCTTTATCCGGCCGAGTGTGGTTTGTTTTTCGGCTTCGGTGAGCAACTCTTTTTTGACCATCCGGTCGAGGTTTTTGCCAATGTTAGCCATCCCTTTTTCCAGGGCTTCAGGGGAGATGTCGATCATCGACACGGAAAATCCGTTCATAGCAAATACATGCGCGATACCATTGCCCATGGTACCTGCTCCGATCACAGCAATATTTTTCATAATGATGTCGGGTATGGTTAGGAAAAAAGTATTTTAGTTATATACTCCTTCAAACATGTCCCACATGGGATCATGCGGGGGGTCTGCCATAATGACCACGGGTTCTTTCTTGACGGGGTGCTCAAAAGCCAGTTTCCGGCAATGCAGGAGGATATTCCCATCGGCATTGGCTTTGGAATAGCCGTATTTGAGGTCGCCCTGAATGGGCCAGCCCATCTTGGCCAGTTGCACGCGGATCTGGTGAGGCCGGCCGGTGTGGGGGTGCACTTCGAGCAGGCAATTTCCGGTCAATTCGCCGATCAGCTCGTAATCCAATTCCGACAGCTTGGCGTCTTTAGCCCGGTTGGAGAGTTGATCATAGGCCTTCGACACATTTTTTTCCCGATCTTTCAGAATATAATGGGTCAGGCTCCCCTTGATGGGATTCGGGCGCTTTCCGGTGATGGCCCAGTAGACCTTTTCAACTTTCCGGTCGTGAAACAGCTTGTTCATGCGCTCCAGCGCTTTACTTGTGCGGGCAAAGACGACCACCCCGCTCACAGGACGGTCCAGGCGGTGGATCACGCCAAGGAAGACATCCCCCGGCTTGTCGTATCGCTGTTTGATGTATTCCTTGACAAAATCGCTGAGCGGCTTGTCGCCGGTCTCATCGCCTTGAACCAGTACCCCTCCGGGTTTGTTGACCGCTATGAGGTGATTATCTTCGTAAATTATTTGAAGCATACCACAAAGATATGAAATTGACGCTTGGTTTTTCCCCCTGTCCGAACGACACTTTTATCTTCGATGCCCTATTGCATGGTAAGGTCGATACCGAGGGCCTGGAATGGGATCCGTACATCGCCGATGTGGAAGAATTGAATCAAAAAGCGCTGCTGGGGGAGCTGGCAGTCACCAAGCTGAGTTTTTTTGCGTTTGGCCACGCATTGCACCACTATGCCCTGCTGGACTCGGGCAGCGCCCTTGGACGAGGCGTGGGGCCCCTGCTCATTGCCCGTGAACCGCTCTCGCGTGAAGCCATTATCGAGGGACCGATAGCGATACCCGGCATCCACACCACGGCGCATTTCCTGTTTAGCCTGGCATACCCCGAGGCGTCTCGCAAGATACCCATGTTGTTTTCCCGGATCGAGGAGGAAGTACTGGCCGGCACCGTGCGGGCCGGGTTGATCATCCATGAGAATCGCTTCACCTACCAGCAAAAAGGGCTCGTCAAATTGCTGGACTGCGGGGAGTATTGGGAGTCGCAATACCAATTGCCGATCCCCCTGGGCGGTATCGCCATCCAGCGCAACCTGCCGATGGAGATCCGGGAAAAGGTGAACCGGGTGTTGCGCAACAGCGTACAATATGCGTTTGACCACCCCGCCTCTTCCCGCCCTTTTGTGTGCGCCTACGCGCAGGAGATGGACGAATCGGTCATGCAGCAACATATCGACTTGTATGTCAACGAGTTCAGTCTCGATCTGGGACCGGAAGGCAGGGCGGCTGTGCAGAATTTATTCGAGGTGGCTGCGCAAAAAAATATATTATCTACCCAAAAATATTCCATTTTTTGGAATGATTGACATTTTTGGCACGGTACTTGCAATACTCTTAATCGAATGGATAATTCGTTTTTCATGAGATTACTTTGTTGAGGATAGCCCGCTGAATTAGCGGGCTTTTTTCTTTTTATCCCTGCCCTTCGGCCTGTGCTTACCTCAGCCAAATTTTGTATCTTTGTTGCCGAAAAAAAACCATCCAAGCCATGCCACATATTTCACAGAGAGCCGAGAAAATGCCTGCATCGCCCATCCGCAAACTCGTTCCCTATGCGGAAGGCGCCAAAAAGAGAGGCACCCATGTCTATTCGCTCAATATTGGTCAACCGGATATCGAAACACCGCCCCAATTTTTCGAAGCCATTCGCCAGGCCGACCTGAAGGTATTATCCTACAGTCACTCTGCGGGTATCGAGCCGCTTCGCAATAAAATTGCGCAGTACTACACCAATCTGGGTTTGCCCCTGGATTTCGAACAGGTGTTGGTAACCACCGGAGCCTCCGAGGCGTTGTTGTTTGCGTTCATGGCCTGCCTCAATCCGGGAGATGAGATTATTCTTCCCGAACCTTTTTATGCCAACTATATCAGTTTTGCCCTGACCGCCGGCATCAAGATCGTGCCGATCCCTACCCGGATCGAAGATAATTTTGATTTGCCGCCGATGGAAACGTTCGAAAAACTGATCACGCCCCGAACCAAAGCCATCATGATCTGTAACCCGGGGAATCCAACCGGCATACTGTATCCGCTGGCTTCGCTTGAAAAGTTGCGGGATATTGTCCTCAAACACGACCTGTTCCTGTTTGCCGATGAGGTATACCGGGAATTTGTGTACGACGGACAAACGCATTTTTCCATTTTAGGCTTCAAAGACCTGGAAAACCACGCGATCGTGGTCGATTCCATCTCCAAGCGTTTTTCCGCTTGCGGGGCACGCATCGGCTGTGTGGTCACCCGCAACAAGGCGGTAATGGGCTCCATTTTGAAATATGCCCAGGCACGCCTTTCGCCTCCCACGATGGGACAGATCGGGGCCGAGGCCATCTATGACATGCCTCAGTCTTTTTATGACGGCGTGATCAAGGAATACGATGCCCGTCGCACCTTCATGCTGAGCGCCCTGCATGAAATGGAAGGCGTGTTTTGTCCGCAGGTAGGTGGCGCTTTTTATGCCATGGTAAAACTGCCGGTAGATGATGCAGAGAAGTTCTGCATCTGGATGCTGGACAATTTCTCCTATAAAGGCGCAACCGTGATGATGGCGCCTGGCAATGGGTTTTATACCGATCCGGAGGATGGCAAACAACAGGTACGTATTGCCTATGTGTTGAACCAGAAAGATCTCGCTGCCGCCATGGAATGCCTGGCAGAAGGCCTCAAAGCCTATCCCGGAAGGCTGGTAGAAGAACTCCTCGACGCCAAAACCAATAGCTAACCAACCCGAAAGTTCACACCAAAAAACTACAGCCATGCGCTCCACCACACTCCACCAGTCCTCCCAGGAATTCATGAACCTCGAAGATCGCTACGGCGCGCACAACTACCACCCTTTGCCCGTGGTACTTACAAAGGGAGAAGGCGTGTATGTTTGGGATGTGGAAGGGAAGCGCTACTACGATTTTCTGTCGGCCTATTCTGCCCTGAACCAGGGCCACTGCCACCCGCGGCTCGTCAATGCGCTCGTGGAGCAGGCTTCCAATCTGGCCCTCACCTCCCGCGCGTTTTACAACGACCAATTGGGCCCGTATGAAAAATATGTCACCGAATATTTCGGGTTTGACAAGGTGCTCCCGATGAACTCCGGCGCCGAAGCCGTCGAAACCGCGATCAAACTTTGCCGCAAATGGGGCTACGAGCGCAAAGGGATCCCCAACGGAGAAGCCCTGATCGTGGTTTGCGGACAGAATTTCCACGGCCGGACGACGACTATTATCTCCTTCTCTTCCGACCCGGATGCCAAGGGGCATTTCGGGCCCTACACCCCGGGATTTATCAGCATCCCCTACAACGACCTGGAGGCGCTGCGCAAGGTATTGGAGGAAAACGGCAACAAGGTTGCCGGCTTCCTCGTCGAACCCATCCAGGGAGAAGCCGGGGTTTTTGTGCCGGATAACGCCTTCCTCGCCGGCGCTGCCGAGCTCTGCCGGACGCACCAGGTATTGTTCATGGCCGATGAGATCCAGACGGGTATCGGCCGCACGGGCAGCCTGCTGGCGGTCTGCGGCAATTGTACCTGCGAAGGCCACTGCGAACGCCAGGAAGCCACCTATATCCGGCCCGATGTCCTGATCCTCGGGAAAGCCCTTTCGGGCGGCATGTACCCCGTATCTGCAGTGTTGGCCGACGATGCCATTATGGGGGTGATCAAGCCGGGGCAACACGGAAGCACCTTCGGAGGTAACCCAATCGCCAGCCATGTCGCCATGGAAGCCCTGGAAGTGTTGCGCGACGAAAAGCTGACCCAAAATGCCCGCCGCCTGGGTAAACTATTCCGCCAACGCATGCAAAAGCTGGTGGATCATTCCGACCTGCTGGTGCTGGTACGCGGACGCGGCTTGCTCAATGCCGTGGTGATCAACGACTCGCCGGAGAGCTCTACGGCCTGGGATATCTGTGTGTTGTTGGCGAAAAACGGCCTGCTGGCCAAACCGACGCACGGCAATATTATCCGTTTCGCCCCGCCCCTCGTGATGACGGAGGAACAATTGATGGAGTGTTGCGATATCATCGAGCAGACATTCCGGGAATACGTGATGCCGTGATGCCGTAGAGACGCCATACCTGGCGTCTCTGCATCTGCGTGGCGGGAGACGGCGGGAGACGCCAGGTATGGCGTCGGTACGGGTTTATGTTATTTTTTTCCTAAATTGGGTCCCATTGCCGGGGTACCAAATATTCCGGTCGTAATAATCGTTTCTTTTTTGGGATTTCAATTTTGAAACCCCATTTTTTCTGAAAACGTTCATCCATACCTATGAACCGTCTCCATCCCCTTCTGATCTCTGTATTTGCGCTGCTTGTGTCGGCGCAATTGTACGCCCAACCATCCACTACCGTATTTACCGAAGCGAATGCTGCTTTCAAAAAGGCAGAAGATTATTTCGCCAAAGGCCTGTACGGGCAAGCGCAGGAGGAATATGGGCAAGCGCTCGATATGCTTCGTCCGGCCAACGCGCCCGACCTGGAGATGCTGCGCACCAAGTCCGAACTCGGATACGCAATCTCCGCTGTTCGCCAGGACTTGCCCGACGGAGAAAAGCTGATACTTGACTTTATCCGCAAGTATTCACCGGATCCCGTTTCCAATCAGGCGCTGATCGAGGTGGCAAATTATTACTACAACGCCCGGAAATACGACCAGGCCATCGATTTCTTTACCCAGATCCCCACCTATCAGCTGACGGGGGAGCAGCGCGCCGAAGTGCGGTTCAAGACGGGCTATGCCTATTTTGTGCAAAAGAAATTCGGGCAGGCCAAAGCGCAGTTTATCCAGATCAAAAACCTGGAGAGCAAGGATTTTTACTATCCAACCAACTACTATTACGGCCTTTGCGAATTCTACCTGGGCAATTTCGACGAAGCGATCCGCGCGTTCCGGATAGCCGAAAAATACCGGCTCTACCGGGATATCATTCCCAACTATGTCGCACAGATCTATTTCCTACAGCGGCAATACGATCAGCTTATCGCCTATGCGGAGCCCAAATTCAAGGATTCCCAAACCAAGAAACGGGAAGAACTGGCCCAGGTGATCGGACAGGCTTATTTTGAGATGGGAGACTATGAAAAGGCCGTGTTCTACCTCGAATACTACGCCGACCAATCCAGTTCGCTCCAGGCGGAGCAATTTTATCAACTGGGTATTGCCCAGCATAAAACCGGCGCCTACCAGAAAGCCGCCCGCAACCTGGAACAATTGGTGAGCGTGGATTCCAAACTGGGCCAGTACGCGATGTACTTTTTGGGCGACTGCAACCTGCGGCTCAACGACCGCACCTCGGCGCGCAATGCGTTCGGGCGGGCAAGCCGCATGAACTTTGATGCATCCATCAAGGAAGACGCCTCCTTCAACTACGGAAAACTGTCTTATGAGCTGGGCTACGACAACGACGCCATTTCTGCGCTGCAGGACATCCCTTCCAGTTCGTCTTATTATGCCGATGCCCAGAGCCTGATGAGCGAGATTTTCCTGAAAACACGCGACTACGAGCGGGCCCTGGATATCATCCAGCGCATTCCCAACCCTACCCCGCAAATGCGGGAAGTGCGCCAGCGGGTCAACTATTACCGCGGATTGCAATTGCACCGGGAAGGCAACTACGACCAGGCAGGCCTCTATTTCATTCAGTCGAATAGCGACCCGGTTGTTCCCATGATCCGGGCAGCTTGTGCCTATTGGCAGGGCGACATAGCCCACCGCAAGAAAAAATACGACGAGAGCATTCCCCTGATGAACCAGTTTCTCACGCTGGCGAAAAGCCTGAAGGACCTTCCGGAGGAATCTTCCGTATACACGGCCAATTACACCCAGGGCTACAATTATCTCAAGCAGGGCAACTACGCCACCGCCCTGAATTACTTCAAGGAAACCACCGCAGCCATCAACCGCAATAAGCCTTTTATCAAGAGCGATTATATCAAACAGCAGGTGCTGGGCGACGCTACCCTGCGTGCAGGCGACTGCCATTTCAAACGCAATCAGTATAAAGAGGCGCTCACCTTTTACAACGAAGCGATCAGCAATAAGTACTCGGGGTATATTTACGCCTACTACCAGAAAGCCATCATTGAAGGGCTTCGGGGCCAAACGACCGACAAGCTCATTTCCCTGGAGAACATCGTGCGCGATTTTCCGACCTCCGCCTACGCCGACGACGCCTTGTTTGCATTGGGTGTAACCTACCAGGAGATCGGCCAGCTGAGCAAGGCCACCGGCCCGCTGCGCCAATTGGTTGCCGACTACAAAAACAAGTCGGATCTCGTTGTTCCGGCCCTGCTGCGCCTCGGATTGATCAGCTTCAACCAGGGCAACCTGCAAACGGCCATCGAGTACTACAAGCAAGTGTTCTCCAACAATCCCGAGCCCGATGAAGCCAAAGACGCGATCGCGGCGCTGGAAGAGATCTACGTGGAAAACCTGGGCGACCCGGATTCCTATGCCCGGTTCCTGGAAACCGTGCCCGGCTATTCGCTCGACAATACCGGCAAAGAAGCCCTCAATTTCAAAGCCGCCGAGTCACAATACGAAATCGGGAATTTCGACCGGGCTACGGGCGCCTATACCGACTATATCAAGAAGTACCCCAACGGGCAATACCTGCTTCAGGCATACCAGCACCGGGGCGAATCCAACTTTGAGCTCAAGCAGTACCCGCAAGCCCTGACCGATTTCGAATACGTCATCGGCAGAGGTTCCAGCAAGTTCTACGGCAAAGCCCTCGAACTCGCCGCTGCGATCAGCTACAACTACGCGCTCAACTTCGAAAAGGCTTTTTCCTACTACACCAAACTGGAGAGTGCGGCCTTATCGGATGAAAGCCGCTTTGCCGCCCAACTCGGCGCCATGCAGAGCGCATACCGGATCAACAACTACCAGGCGGTGTTGTCGATGGCCAATAAGATCAACAACAACCCTACCGCTTCGCTCGCACAAAAATCGCGCGCCAACTTCTACCTGGGCAAACTGGCCTTTGACAACAAGGACTACGATTCGGCGCTCAGCGCGTTCAACCAGGTTATCAAATTCAATTCCGAAGAAGAAGCTGCCGAAGGACGCTACCTGATTGCCCGGATCTACTACGAGCGCCGCGACCTCAAGCAGGCAGAACAATGGTGCGACCGGGCGATCCAGGAAAATTCCGCTTACCCGTTTTGGACCGCCAAGAGCTTCCTCCTGCTCTCGGATATCTATGCCGACCAGGGCAACCTTTTCAACGCCCGTACGGTGCTGGAATCGCTGCTGGAAAACTACAAAGGCGACCAATCCATCATCAATGAAGCTCAGAGCAAACTGGATCAATACAACAAGGCTGCCAATGCGGGAAGCCGCCTGAACAAGCCGACCGACGATTTCATTATTGAAGACCAAAACTAAAAACCAGCATGCGAACTCGCTCAAATCCTATACTGATGAAGACCTTTCTCTCCAGCTGGCTGGCACTGGTTTTCCTCGCTATGTGGCCCCTGGCTTCACAAGCGCAAACCCTGCCTTCTGAAAATGTGACCGTATTGAAAAACTTCGAGGCCCAGTTGCTGGACGCCGAACGGATCGATGTAGAGCCTGCATTGCCCGCGCCCGACACGGTGCGCTCCAACCAGGTATACCGCCTCCCCTACCGGGAACTCAACATTGACTATCCGCCTCCCAGCATTCGACCCTATGGCATGCGCCGGGAAAAAACCAGCGACTCCTACCACGGGATCGTTCGCGCAGGAGGAGGCTTTCCCAATTCGCTCTACGGAGACGGCGCCTTTCGCTACCTGTTTGAAGACAAAATGGACATCGGCGTCCGGATAAATCACCATTCGGCATCTTTCAAAAAGCTGGAAAACCAGCGTTTCTCCCACACCGGCGTAGGCCTGGACGGCGCCTATTACTTCAAGCAGGGGTTCGCCGTAAACGCCGGTTTGGGGTACGACCTGAATAACGTATATTTCTACGGATACAATGAAGATCCCTCGTTCAGCGACACGATTATGGTGCCTGCCGACGACGTCAAACAGCGTTTTTCCACCTTTCGCATCAATGGCGGTATTTTCAACGGAGCGCGCACGGTGGGTGATTTCAACTACAAAGCCCATCTCGACGCCTATTTTCTCAACGACTCCTACGCATCCAAGGAGCAGGGCTTCGACCTGAGGTTCCAGGGCATAAAATGGTTTGGGGAAAAACATTCCCTGGATGTGCTCCTGCGTACCGATTTTACATTCTTCGAGGATACCGCCTCCCAAAATCTGCACAACTTTTACCTGGTCCCGGCATTCACCTTTCACGCCGACGGCTTCAAGGCCAAGATTGGGGTGAACGTGGTCAATCACAACGATGTATTCAACTTCTTCCCCGATGTATTGCTGACCGTCAATATCCTGGGAAGCCAATTGGCCGCATTTGCCGGCGCGGAAGGAACCTTACAGAAAAATACGTTCCAAAGCCTCACGACCTACAACCCCTTCCTCATCTCCCGCCCCTTGTTGCGCAACACCCGGGTGATGCACTTTTTCGGAGGAGTAAAAGGCAACTTGTCGATCTTCGAATATTCCGGACAGGTAGGGTACAAACGAACCAGTGACCTGGCGCTTTTCCAACTACAGGAAACCCCGCTGATTGCCTCCCACCGCCGCTTTGACGTGCTCTACGACACCGTGAGCATCGTCAACATCAACGGGAGTCTGGTCGTGAACCTGATAAAAGGGCTCCGCATTACCGGAACGATCAACCAGAATATCTATACGCCCACCCAGCAGGAAAAGGCCTGGTACCTGCCGGCCCTTACGTTCAACGGCGCGGTGCAGTATACCATGCTCGAAGACAAGCTCGTCGTGCGTGGAGAAGTGTATTTTGAAAACGGCGTGCCTTACCTCAACACAGAAGGCAAGGCCGACAACCTGAATACCCTGTTCGATGTCAGCCTGGGGGCAGAATACTTCTTTACAAAAAATATCGGTGCGTTCGTGAAAATCAACAACCTCGCTGATAATCAGCGGCAGCGCTGGCTGTATTATCCCACCTATGGGATCAATGCACTGGCAGGAGTTTCAGCAAGGTTTTAATTTTTTAATGAGGCTGTATCAAAAGTCGCTTTCGCGCCTTTTGATACAGCCTCATTATCCCATTTTATAGATTTCCAGCAAGCGCTTCTCCTCCTTCTCCCACACCAGTTCCTCCGCTGCGTGGCGGCAATTTTCCCGGAGGGACTCATAGTAGGCCTTGTCCACCAACAGCTTTTTGATCGCACCCACAAGCGTCTCTCGCTTCAAATCGGGCACTAAGTGGAAGACGCCATACTCCTCCTGCAAGCGGCGGTATTCCGGAAAATCCATATGCACGGCAGGGATTCCGGCCTGGATATAGTCGAAGGCTTTGTTGGCAAGGGAGTAATAATAGCTCAACCCCGCATTTTCCAGCAAGTTGAACCCCAGCGTGGCCTTACGGGTAAGCGTGGGGAGGTCGGCGGGTTGTATGAATCCGAGAAAGCGGACCTGGGATTCCAGGCCCAGTTTCCGCACTTTATCCCGTAACGTATGCGACAAGTCGCCTTCTCCGGCAAGCCAAAGGGTCGCATGCGGAAAAGACGGCATGACCTCCAGGAGGGCTTCCAGGCCCCGGCCTTCATTCAGTGCGCCCTGGTAGAAAAACAAGGGACGGGAAGGCGGTTTCGCGGAAAAGAGGTCTGGCCTGGCAAGCGGCAGGTTCCGGATCACCTCAAAAGGCTTTCCATAGCGCGCTGAAAAAATACCGGCCAGTGCCGGGCCCACGGTATAGCACTTGTCCATTCGGGGAATACACCACCACGCCACCCCTTCCCATACACGCCGGATGGCCGGCCGGCGGATGACCTCCGGCACTTCAGAGAAATACTCGTGGGCATCGTAAAGCAGCATCGCCCCTTTCAACCGCCCTGCTATCCATACAGGCAGGATGGTGTCGAGGTCGATGGCGCACAGCGCCTGAAAGCGGGATTGCAGCAGGTAGAAAAACAGGCGGATTTGGTATTCCAAATAGAAGGCTTTCCCTTTTTCAAAGCGGCAGTACAAGCGGGTTTGGTGAAATGCACGCGCCGCCAGGGGGCGTGACTGGGCGCGCAACCTGCCTACCAGTTCGACATCGTACCCTGCTTTTACCAGGCTGTCACAGATGCGGTGCATGCGCTGATCATAGGTCAAATCGTTGGTCACAGTCAAAATGATCTTCTGCATCTTCCTCCTCTATTTACCGGTCCAATGTAGTTGTCCCTCCTTGAAAGCTACCCAGCCTTCATCAGCCAGGTAGGTCAATACGTCCGGTATTCGGGTTTTTTCTTTCCCCCGAAAGAAGCCGGCCAGTTTTTTTCTCCCATGGGCTCCGCCAGGAGCAGCTCGCGGATGCGGTCCCGCAGCTTGTCAAATTCCTCTTTGGAAGGGGTCGATTTGGTTCGCCCCTGGCACACATCGCACACCCCGCAGGCAGGTGCGTCTTTTTCTCCAAAGTAACTGACCAACTGCTGGCTCCGGCAGCGGGGTTCGCGCACATAGGTGATCATTTGGTCGATCCGGTCACGGGCGCGCTTTTTCCTGAAATCATACCATTTTTTATCGACCATTACATGGCGCGCCGCTATCCGGGCCTCCAGAAAGGTAAGCTGAGGAGCGTCCCTGGCCGGCCGGTAATCGATGATTCCTGACCGGTGAAAGATCTGAAGCGCCTGGATCAGGGCAGGCTTCTCTATGCGTAGAAACCGGGCCAGTTGGTCCTCCCGAAGCGGCACATGCTGCTGAAAAGCACCCGTGTAGGTGCGCAGCATGGTTTTCAGTACTAACTCCATCGCGGGGTTTTTCAACTGGAAATCGTACAATTCTTCCCGGGTGACCCGGATGAAAAAAGACCCCGGGATATAGACCGCATCGGAGATGGTCAGCCATCCTGCCTGTTCCAGTATTTTTAGCCCGGCCAGCGCTACTCTGGGATTGAATTGAAAGGCTTTTGAAAAGGCGACCAGGTCAAAATTATAGCTTTCCCCTTTTCCCGCCCCGATGGCCAACTGGAGGTAGCTACCCAGGGCCTGGTAGATCCTGCGGATTTCCTCGGGTTCGGGAAAGCTCCGGGTATAATTCTCTTCGAGCAGGTGGATATCCGCCTCGTCGTAGAGGAGTACGGCGTAGGATTTTTGCTGATCTCTCCCTGCCCTGCCCGCTTCCTGAAAATAGGCTTCCGGGCTGTCGGGCAGGTCCATGTGCACCACCAGTCGCACGTCGGGTTTGTCGATGCCCATACCAAAGGCATTGGTACAAACCATCACATGCACCGTTCCTTCCATCCATTCATCCTGTCGACTGGAGCGTTCATCCGGAGCGAGGCCGGCGTGGTAATGGCTGGCCGTAAAACCCATGCGCTGCAACTGGAGGGCTACCTCCTGGGTTTTCCGCCTGTTGCGCACATATACGATCGCCGTGCCTTTCACCTTATTGAGCATCTCGGCCAGTTTGCCGATCTTGTTTTCCAGTTTAAAGACCACATAGGCCAGATTCGGGCGGGCAAAGCTCTTCTGGAATACGTTGGGTTTGGGGAATAACAGTTTCTCCTGAATATCGGCTACGACTTCCGGAATAGCGGTGGCAGTCAGTGCCAGGATGGGCGTATCGGGAATGATTTCCCGGATAGTCGCGATATTCAGGTAAGCGGGGCGGAAATCGTAGCCCCATTGGGAGATACAGTGCGCTTCGTCGACTGCCAGCAGGCCCACATGCATACGGCGGATGCGTTCAATGGCCAGTTCGGTGGTCAGGCGTTCAGGCGAGAGGTAGAGGAGCTTTATATCCCCGTAAATGGCATTGTCCAAAATGCGGTCGATCGCCGCATAGGGCATACCTGAATAAATAGCGGCGGCGGAAATATTCCGCTTTTTCAGTTGCTCCACCTGGTCCTTCATCAAGGCGATAAGGGGTGAGATCACCAGGGTAACCCCTTTCTGGCACAAGGCAGGCACCTGATAGCAAAGCGATTTGCCACCGCCGGTGGGCAGCAGGGCCAGGGTGTCCTTTCCGGCAAGAACCGATTCGATAATGGGTTCCTGGAGGGGGCGGAAGGCATCAAATCCCCAGTATTGCTTGAGAATGGCTAATGGGTTTTCCACACCAATGGTCGCGGGTTGTTTCTTACGTAAAATAACAAAACAAATCTAAATACAAAGCGCACGAAGACACCTTCGTCTTCGTGCGCTTAACCTCAAACCAACATGGTTTCTCTTATTGAGATGGGGTACAGATCAAGACAATGCGCGAAAAATTCCCCCTACCTTTTCGCTAGACCCTGATCTGCATCACTTAAAAAACGATTCTTATTTACATCGGTCGGATAATTGCCTTCGAATTGACAATCCTGCATTTGAAAATCGAAGTACCCCCCTACCGGAAAGTTGTAATAAATTCCGCCTCCCCAGAGCACCGCGTTGTTCTTTTTGAAGATGCATTTCTCTACGGTCAGGCCGGTATCCTCAAATCCATTATCGACGAAGATACCTGCTCCATAGGAAGCCATATTATCCTGAAAAACACAGTTGATGAGTTTGACCTGGTTGGTGCTTTCCGACCTGCCGTCGCAAAAGATAGCGCCGCCGTCCAGTTGGGCAAAGTTGCCGAGGAACCGGCAATTGCGGAAGGTGGGGCTGCTGTTTCCATCTTCTCCGTTGCAATAAAAGGCGCCGCCTTCCATGGCACGGTTACCGACAAAGGTACAATTGGAAACGACGGGTTTGGAAACACCGCCATCTGCGGCCATATCGTGCCATCCACCGCCGCCTCTGGTCCGGCCACCTTTGGATACCTCTCCATTGGCATAGCCTGCAGTGATGAGAAACCCGTCTACGATCGTTTGGGAGCTCACATTCTGGGTAAAGACCACATTGTAGGAGTTGTCACCCTGGCCGGGTTCGCCGATCTCTCCACTCAGGATGCAGGGATATTTGCTCCAATCCCGCTGATAACGCTCCGTTTCCGATCCGGAGAAACCGGCGTAGACCCGGACGCCGTCAGGCACGACAAAGGAGGCATATCGGTCGCCATCCTTTGTAGGCGTATAGGTGCCGGCAGCTACCCAAATTTCGTCGCCCGTTTGGGCTCGAATCAGAATCGAAGCCAGGTCAGCGGAAGCGTCGCTCCAGGTCATTCCACTTCCTGTGCCATCAGGATGCACGTAGTAGACCGTAGCAGCCCACAACCAGGTACCCGACAGAATGAAAACTAATAACAATAGAAATGATCTCATCGTACCAATCTAAATGTGTCCAATAATGAATACGAAGCAACCCGTTAAAAAGTCACTCCGGACAAGCATTAATGTCCAAATGGATAAATATTCGACGGTACGTTCATGGGACGGGGGTAGATGATACTTGGAGCGCCTTCTCAGACACTTTTTAAATCGGTAGTGGGACGAGTATTGTACTTCCGTACGTTTACAAATGTAAGAAAGAAATCTTCATTCAAGCACCCTGATAAAAAAATTAACAATCTTTTCTTTCGGGACGTCTTTTAAAATTTGCTGATTCGGGTTATTATCCGAAAAAAATTTTGGTAACTTCATTAAAATCAAGGTTTTGAATCGAGCGGGATAGCTGATCTTTATTTATGAATGAAGAAGCGCTGCTGGCGCTTCTTCATTCAGTAACTAATTTAATACACCCTGTATCTTTAATGTATCCAGGAATCTATATATATTGGTTGAGAATCGTTTGCTGTCCTTTTTCTATGGAAAATACCATCGCCACACGCATTGCCGACTTTCTGAAAGAGTACCCTCCTTTTTCATTACTGGATAAAGCCATTTTGGATCAACTGGCCAGCAGGGCCATTGTGCAATACGTGGAGGCCGGCCAGGTGGTTTTCCGGGAAGGCGAACAGCCCCCCAAACAGATCTATATCGTGCGCCAGGGCGCCATCAACCTTTACAAAGGAAAAGAAGAGTCCAACCAGTGGGTAGACAGTTGCGACGAAGGCGACGTCTTCGGCCTCCGCCCATTGCTGGTTGATGAGCCATACGCCCTCACTGCCATTGCGGCGGAAGAAAGCCTGCTCTATGCGATCCCGATCGCCGGACTGGAAAAATCGTTCCTCGAGCATCCCAAGGTCAGCTACTACCTCATGACCAATTTCGCTTCGGGGATGAGCTACCGCTTTTCTTCCATAAAACGGGGCAATTACCTGCAGGAACGACATGCACAATCGGGCGAACCGTACCAACTGGTAGAGATCCAGTCGATCGATCACAGCAAAGACCCCATCTCCTGTCCGCCGGATACCTCCATCCGCGAAGCGGCAGAGATCATGTCGGAGAAGAACGTAGGGTCGATCATCCTGGTGGATGCACACGGAAACCCGGTAGGCATAGCTACCGATAAAGACTTTCGCCGCAAGGTCGTGACGGGCCACTATTCCATCGACGAACCCATTTCCCGAATCATGTCCAGCCCCGTATTGACGATCCGGCCCGATGTAACCATAGCCGATGTGCAGGTTCGGATGATCAAGCATCGTGTGCATCATCTATGCGTCACGGAAGACGGCACCAACCAGTCGAAAGTGTTGGGCGTCATTTCGGAGCATGACCTGCTGGTGCTCCAGGGCAACAACCCCGCCAACCTGTTGCGCGAGATCCGCATCAGCAAGAAAGCCGGCGATTTGCGCCTGATCCGGGAAAAAGCGGAGTCCCTCCTGCGCTCCTATATCCTGCAGGAAGTGGCTATCAACTACATCACGGCGATCATCTCGGAGATCAACGATGCTATCATTGTGCGGGCACTGGAGCTGAGCATCAGCAAGCTGAAGGAGGTCCAACAGCCGATGCCGGAGGTGGCTTTCTGCTGGCTGGCACTGGGAAGCGAGGGACGAGGCGAGCAATTGCTACGCACCGACCAGGACAATGCACTGGTCTTCGCCGACGTGTCGAAAAAGAAGTATCCGGAAATAAAGGCCTATTTTTTAAAACTGGCTGAACACACCACACAAATCCTTCATGAAGTGGGGTTTGAATATTGTCCGGCAGAGATGATGGCCAGCAACCCAAAATGGTGCTTGTCGTTGTCGGAATGGAAACAGCAGTTTTCGGGCTGGATACAGACGCCCGACCCTAAATCCGTCATGTTGTCGACGATCTTCTTCGACTACCGCCCTGTATATGGAGAAAAGTGGCTCGCCGAAGAGTTGACGGCCCATATTTTCGGACAGGTAGACCGGCATGCGTTGTTTCTGTCGCTGCTGGCCAAGAACGCCTTGCAAAGTCCGTCTCCACTCAGTTTTTTCCGCGGTTTCATGCTGGAGCGAAGCGGGGAGCACAAAGACGAGTTCGACATCAAAAAGCGGGCAATGATGCCCCTGACAGATGCGGCCCGCACCCTTGTACTCGCCAACAAACTGGCCAAGATAAACAACACCTTCCGCCGGTTTGAGCGGCTCGCCGAATTGGAGCCCAAAAATGCGGAACTCTATCAACAGGCTGCAGACGCCTATGAAATACTCATCCGGTTCAGGACGTTGGAAGGGTTGAAGAACCAGAATTCAGGCCGTTTTTTCAATCCGGAGAACCTCAGCAAGATGGAACGGCTGATGCTCCGCAATTGCTTCGAACCCATCGACAAACTTCAAACGCTGCTCACTACCCGCTTCCAATTAAATTTCATTCGCTAAACCCTTACCTATGGATTGGAGCAGGCTATTCGGGAAAATATCCACCAACCAATACCCGCAGTTTTGGTTGGACTACCTCGACCAGAACCGCTATCCACCGGGTAAAAACACCCCGCTGGAGGAGGTTTGCTTCGTGGTATTCGACACCGAAACCACCGGCCTGAATCCCCGTACCGACAAAATACTCTCCATCGGCGCCGTGCGGGTAAAAGGCGAGCAGATGGACCTGAACCTGACTTTTGAGCGCATATTGCTCCATGAAAATATTCCCATCAACAAGGAAGCTATTGGCATTCACGGAATCCTCCCCGGCAAATCACTGACCGGCCGGGAGGAAGGCCCTGCCCTGGCCGATTTCCTCTCCTTCATCGGAAACAGCATATTGGTGGGGCATCACCTGCAATTCGATATCGCGATTGTGAACGAAGCCCTGCGCCGTCATAAAGCAGGGAAATTGAAAAACCCTTTCCTCGACACCCGCCTGCTGGCCATCCGCCTGGAGAAGGGATTGGGCGCCGTGGATCATCAACCCGGCCAATATTCGCTCGACGCCCTCTGCCAACGCTACCAGATCACGCCAAGCGACCGCCATACCGCTGCCGGAGACGCCTATCTCACCGCAATCTTGTTGCTCAAGTTATTGTCCAGACTCAAGAAAAGAGGGGTGAAGACGTTGGGGCAGTTGCTTAGGTGACAGTAGGCAGTAGGCAGTTTGCCTACTGCCTACTGCCTACTGCCTACCTTCCTTCCGTCTCATACGCCTCGGCAGGCACAAGCACAAAGCCATTTTCGACCATTCGGGCGAAGTCGTCGTATTTGACCCAGAGATAACCGTTATTGGCCCATTCGGGGCCCCAGGTGCTCATGAGTTCGAAGGTTTCGTTGTTTTCCAGGTAGCTGGTCACCAGGAAGGGGTAGGTCACTTCCTGTCTGGCGCCAACGGCATCCCAAATCTTGGCTTTTCGCAGGAGCGGAAAATCGGCCGGCACCCGCATTTCGACGAGCACAGGATTGCCGCGCATCAGGGCTTTGCGCGTTTCGAATATCTTTTGTTGGCGGGGGGTCTCCCGGCGGTAGACTTGCAGGTAATTTTGGATAGGAAAGCGGGACGTATTGCGTACCGCAGAAGGGATAAGCGTAGTTTGATAAGGCACGATCGCCGCGCTCACCGTGCCTTGCTTGATCAGTAAGATCAGCCCGTCCACCAGATTGTCATGATCCAGGTTGAGATAGATATAATCGGGACTCAGGTTGATCTTGTAGTTGTTTTGGAAATTGGCGTAAAACTCCAGACAGGCAGCCAGGGCATAGCAATTGGCCGAACCGTATTGGCCTTTGGTGCGGGGCGGCATCAGGTAAGGTTTCACGCTTTGTTCATTGAGCAACTCCTGGGAGGTACTCCCCACGCCCGGCATCACCACCATCAATTGGTCGATGAGGTCGGCCTGGTCGATCCCAAAAGCCTGATCCAGGCCTTTTTGGGAATAGGTTTGCGGAAGCGTATCCACCTGGGCATACACGATTTGGAAGGAAAAGAAACACAGCAGGGTCAGCAAACGGTTTGGGATGGCTCTCATGGCATTTTATTTTAGGATTCGCCTACAAGAAACGAAAGGCCGGGGGCCTTTCGTTTGTATGTGTTAAGAAAAATAAAATAAATAAGCCGTTGCCAATCAATTCTTCTTCACTTTCTTCAAAGACTGCTCCAGTTCTCCGAGTTTTCCTTGTTCCGTTTTGATCTCCGCTTTTTTGGCTTCCTGGTTGCGCACCGCCTCTTTTATGGTTTCCCTGGCTTCTTCAATCTTCTTTTCGTAGTCAGCGATGTCCTTTTCAGACTCTTTCTGATCTTTTTCAAAATCGGCTAAGTCCTTCTCCAGTTTTTTGAGTACATCCCCCTGGTCTTTGATGGCCGTCTCCAGTTGGTCGGCACGGACGGTCTGGGCAAATTCGACAGCGATCTGCTTCCCTATGTCCGCTTTTGTTCCATGCACCCGGGAGTCGAGGAAGGCGCCTCCCAGGTCAAACCAAAGGTAAAACACGACATCCGAACCCTGTTCTTGTGCAAGGGCATACACATCTACTGTGTTCTCGCTCATCCCTTTGATCGTCGCATCATCGGTCAGGTATTCATCTGTTCTACTTACATCGTCGGTCTTGCCGTTCAGGCTGCGGGCGTATTTGGTCCAAAGGTTTTCTACGTCTTTTGCCCGGGTATTTTCCAGTTTTACATAAAAAGCCGATTGCATACCGCGGCTCATCGGGGCTTTCCCTTCCTGCACCTGCGCGTGCATTAGAGAATAGGCGCACAATAACAGTAAGGTCAGGATTAGATTTCTCATGGATGTATGTTTTTGATGAAAAATAAAATGAACCCGCATATAAGAGTAGATCCTCTTTCATAAAGAACAAAAAAAATACGATAATGTGCCGAAAAGGACAAATCTCTTGCACACTTTAAGCCGGTGCCCTATCTTCAAGCAGAATAAACCCGGTAGTACATGAAAACGCTTCCCTTCCTTGCTCTACTGCTCAGCCTCCTTCCTTACGGTCTTTACGCCCAGGATTGTCCCTTCACCGAGGTCACGATCCAGACCTATACCCAGAATTGGGGCGAAGAGATGAGCTGGTCCCTTTTTTTCGAAGATGGAACAGTAATAGTGACTTTTGCCAATGGTATTAGTTGGACCAATTACGACACCCTTCTTTGTTTGGAGGACGGATGCTTTACCCTTAAAGCGGAAGACGCCTACGGCGATGGATGGAATGGCGGGCATGTGGATATTTCCTTTGGCAGCGAGAATCTTGTTTACGCGCTTGAAGAGGGCAGCCTGGGCTATTTCAACTTTGGCATCAATGCCAGTGGTTGTATGCCCATAATCCCCGGCTGCACCGATCCCACGAGCCTCAACTATGACAACACGGCTACGGTCGACGATGGGAGTTGCCTGTTTATGCAAGACCTGCTCGCTGTCCAGCTAATCGACACGATTCAATATGCCGGGCCGAAAGACAACCGCATCAATTGGGTGATCCAAAACCGGAGCACACCCAACGGCAACGGAAACTTTGCGAACCAGGCCGAATTTGTACAGCTTTTCGAAGACGATCTGCTGAAGGCCTTCACCCTGGGCGAGGCCAACGCCCAAACGCCCTACGCCCAGTACAGCAACTTTTTTAACCTGTATACGGCATGGTGGCCCGACGCGCCTTCCGATCAGGACTGGTGGAGCTTTGGACTGATCCAGGCCATGCGCGATTCGCTCTTCCTCCCCTGGGCCAATGAAGAGACGGGGTGGGTGACCTGGTTTTCCACCACCAAATACGGAGGCGGCGGAGGTGCAGGCCTGAACCGCGAAAAGCGGGTGGGCGATGGAAAGATGTACGGCATGGGTTGGGAGACTTTCCTCCACGAATTTGGCCATACGATGCCCGGCCTGCTCGATGAATACTCCGCCAGCGGAGAATGGTCGGGAGGCAACTGCTGGGAAACCCCCAATACCACCGGATTTACCGAGCTAGAAGAAATCCCCTGGCGACTGTGGATCGAGCCAGGCACGCCGCTTCCCACGCCCTACGACGGGCCTTACCTCGACAAGATCGGCGCTTTCGAAGGAGCCCTGACCAACTATTTCGGCTGCCACCGGCCCACCGCACGGGGTTGCTACATGGGCGCCGGAGGTTTCGGGGAAGGATATGGCCTGGAACTCTGCCCACCTTGCACCCAACGGGTGATCTGCTTTCTCTACAAATATGTAAACGTCATCGAAGACTTCTCCCCTGCCCAGACCGATTTGGAAGTCACCGGAGCGGAAACCCTCCACTTCTCCGCTGAGGTACTCAAACCCAACCCCAACACCCAAAAATACGAGTGGATACTCAACGGAAAGGTCATTGCCACCGGCGTGGAGGAGCTCAATGTGACATTCGGTTTTTGCGATGCATACGAATTGATCTTTGCCGTGACAGATACGAATACCCTGGTGCGCTTTGATCCCAAATTTGCCGACACCTATCCCAAGCCCTACCGGGAAGTGGTCTGGCATATTGACCAAACAGATGTGAATAATTACAGCCTTGCCGCTGATTTTTCCATCCAGAATCCAGACTGTACCGGCGCTCCGAACGGGAGCATCGACCTGACTATTTCTGGAGGGCAGCCCCCCTTCTCTATCTTCCTCGAAAATGACCCACTACCCAACCCGCTCACCAATCTGGCCGCCGGCGAATATGCCCTGGATATCGTGGATTCAAACGGTTGCGGGATCCTGGTAGAAGCCACGCTCGAACAAACACCGATACTCCAGCCCCAGATCTGCTCGGAATACACCAACGGATTGTGGGCGTTGAGCCTCCAGACCAATCCCTACGATCTCAACACCCTGAATTTCCTGTGGTCCACAGGGGCCCAAACGCCCACTATCAGCGGGTTGGCCAACGGCGCCTATTCCGTGCAGGTAACCACCCAGGATGGTTGCCAGGTGACCCCATCCATTTCCCTGAATACGATCCAAAACGAACTACAGGTAGAAGCGACCACCATTGCGTCCGAACCCGATCGAAATACCGGAAAGATCTACCTCGATATCCAGGGTGGACTACCGCCCTACACGGTCCATTGGGCCGATCTTCCCTATCACGATATCACCGATACCAATACGGATAACATCGCGGCCAGCGGTACGACCTGGGGCCATTTACCCGAATACGCCTTCGACGATGCGCTGAATACCAAATGGCTGCATTTCGTCTCCCAAAATGCATGGATCAGCTACAAGAACGTTTCGGGCTCCGTGATCTACGCCTATTCGATCACCAGCGCGGACGATGTCCCGGAAAGAGATCCCAGGAACTGGATCGTACAAGGCTCTAACGACGGAGTTAACTGGACACTCCTCGACCAGCGCATCAATCAGGACTTTGCAGCGCGATTTGAAAAACGGACCTTCCTACTTTCCAGCCCTGCATCCTACGCACAATACCGGCTATACATTACCCAAAACCATGGAGATGGGTCGATCCAGCTTCAGGAATTGGAATTTGTAGGCAGTAAAGCCGGAGAAGTGTTCACCCCGAACGAGGGTGCGCAAGATGCTTCCAGCCGCATCAACCTGGCGCCAGGATCTTACGCCTACACCGTCAAAGATGCCAACCAGACTGCGGTGATGGATACCCTGGCAATTGGATATGTGGACGCATTTATCGCCAATGGGCTAAAGGTCGTGCCCGACGGCATATGCGGGGTAAAAATCGAAAGCCCCAACCCGGATTTCGACTATTACTGGCTGCCCGATGAAGAAGCCAGTGCGATCCTGGATACAGGCCCAACCTTCCAACCCCCTGCCTCTGGTAATTACTACGTCGCTGCCGTGTCGGCTCCTGTAAATGGCATGAGCAGCAACCGAAAAGGATTTGCCGTAACGGTGGAAGCGGCGCCAATAATAGAATTGACACCCGATACGGTATTGAGCATTGTCGACCCCAACCCGGAGCTGGAATACTATTGGTACGACCAGGCATCCTGTAGTGATCCGGTACATATAGGTTCGACCTTTGTGCCGGCTACCGGCACCGGCTTTTTCTATGCCACCGCCTATCGAAACACAGCTTTCCCCGACCCTGTCGAGCCTGGTTCTTTGCCAGGTATCGTGCTGCATATGGATGCCGCCGATCTGGATGGAGATGGATTGACGGATGATCCGGCGTATCCTACCAGCTCGATTCTGGATTGGACCTTCGAAGACGGCAACAGCTGGAGTGGCTGGTTTGCCTACCGGTCCAACACGCAAAACGGGTTGGGCATCGCCGATTTTGCCACGATCTGGCTTCAGGGCATCCAGCAATCGGTGAGCAATTACCAGACCCTGATCCTGGCTTACGAGGAAAATCCATTGTCCTTCCCTGGCACTTCCCCTTTTGAAGCGCTTTCTGTGCACATTCCCAAGCATGCGGATGCTACTCAGCTCTTTGCCAATAATACCCCATCCACTACACTGGATGGTACTACTTTCCTGAATGGGGCGATCGTGGATCCGCTGGCTACCCCCAATCCCATGCAGTTTTGTGTCTTGGGCACGAAAATGACCGAGCCAGCTACCAACAACATCTTTTACACCGATACCAAATGGGAGGGCAAACTCGGGGAGCTAATCCTATGGGACCATGCCCTTAGCGATACCGAAATGGAAGGCGTTTCCGAATTCCTACGCCAGAAATGGATCAGCACCGCAGATCTGGAAAGCCCGAAAACGCCTATTTATTGGGAATTTGGACCGAATAGCACGTACGACCGCCCGATGGAAAATGCGCTTGTCGTATTCCCCAACCCCACCAGCGACCACCTGGAGGTAAAAGGGTTGGAGAAAGGGATGGCAGTGCGGTTGTATTCGGGAAGCGGGGCCTTGGTATTTTCTTCCATTGCCGGAGCGGAGACGATGGTACTGGAGGTGAAGGGGCTCACACCTGGAACCTATTTTTTGCAAGTGGTCGAGGAGGACGGTATGGTAGTTTGGGTGAAAAAAGTAGAGGTGTTTTAACCTGAATAAATTCGCTGAATATGAAACGCTCATTGATCCTTCTTTTTGCGGGGATTTTCATGATGCCCCTTTTTCTTTTTTCTCAGGAAAATTCGTCCATTGCCTGCTCGGACGGCATAGATAATGACAACGACGGGCAGATTGACTGCGCGGATGCAGACTGCGTTGGCCTGCCCAATAACGGGTGCGCGATTTGCGGCGATGGGTGGAGCTTTGCCGATGTGCTCATCGAATACATCCCCGGTTGTCCGCTCGCCGATCCCGACCCCACCGGCGCCCTCGGCGTAAGTGACTACAACGGCGCGATAGTTGACCAGCCCAATTTTGTTTTCCTCGGCCAGGGGGGCATTCTCAAACTCGGATTTACCAATAACATCCTGACCAACTCAGGCGACGACCTGGAGGACCTGTGGGTCTTTGAGATCGGTCCGGGCATCGAGGCTTGTAACCTGGCCCTTCAGCCCCTCGATTCATTCACGCTGGCTCAGCTCCAACTGCTGGGTATTCCCGATATCAATGACGATGGCTATTTTGAGATCGGGGGCATCGGCGGTTCGACCTCCGGAGTCGACATCGATGGCATCATGCCGGACTACCCGGCCGGAACCCTGAAGTTTAATGCGGTGGAGATCGTGGATGTGGTGGACGACGTGTGCTGGGGCGGTACGCCCGGTGCTGACATCGACGCCGTCTGTGCGCTGAGGTCCATTGTCCTGGATGACGGAGACACCTCCGGGGTGTTGGCTGGGTTTGAGGTGTATCCCAATCCGTTTTATGCCATATTTTCCGTCAAAAACCGAAATCCGGGCCAGACCGGCGAAGCCACCTGCGAGGTTTTCGATAATCAGGGCCGGTTGCTCCTTTCCAGAACCTTCATCGATTACGTGGAAGTGGACATGAAGGAGATTCCCGCTGGTGCGTACTTTTTGACGATCCGTTCAAACGAAGGGGTTTTTCAGGATAAGTTGATCAAGGTGGACTAAACCCGTTTAGGCTAAATAAACAACGCCTATTCTTCGCACAATATCCCTCACAACGGGATATTCCCATGCTTCTTCTTCGGCAAGGTATCTACTTTGTTTTCCAGCATCGCAAACGCCTTGATCAGTTTACGGCGCGTTTCCCGCGGATAGATCACCTCGTCGATAAAGCCGCGGGCGGTAGCGCGATAGGGATTAGCGAATTTCTCTGCATATTCCGCTTCCTTTTCCGCCAACGCCGCCGCAGGGTCTTCAGCTTCCTGGATCTCCTTTCGGAAAATGATCTCACTGGCGCCCTTGGCTCCCATCACCGCGATCTCGGCACTGGGCCAGGCATAGTTCATGTCTGCGCCGATGTGTTTGGAGTTCATCACGTCGTAGGCGCCGCCGTATGCTTTGCGGGTGATGAGGGTGACACGCGGTACCGTGGCCTCGCTAAACGCATATAATAACTTGGCGCCGTTCGTGATGATGCCGTTCCATTCCTGATCGGTACCGGGCAAAAAGCCGGGCACATCGACCAATACCAGCAAGGGGATGTTGAAGCTGTCGCAGAACCGCACAAAACGGGCGGACTTGCGGGCGCTGTTCACGTCGAGTACGCCGGCGAGATTCATGGGCTGGTTGCCCACGATACCAATGCTGCGACCGGCTATACGGGCAAAGCCCACAATGATGTTTTCCGCCCAACCGCTATGGATCTCCAGAAAGGACTCATAATCCACGATGCCGTTCACGACGTCGCGCATATCGTAGGGCTGCGTTGAACTCGGTGGGATGATATCGGTCAATTCTTCGCGAAACTCATCGCCCACTTCAAACGGGAGGCGGGGAGGTTTGTCTTCGCAGTTTTGCGGCATATAGCTGAGCAGTTTCCGGATCTTTTCAATGCAATCCAGGTCGTTGCCCGCGAGGAGGTGGGTCACACCCGATTTGGTCGCATGCGTGAGTCCGCCACCCAGGTCTTCGGAGCTTACGTCCTCATTGGTTACGGTCTTCACTACGTTGGGACCGGTCACAAACATGTAGGAGCTATTTTCCACCATGAGAATGAAATCGGTCATAGCCGGCGAATACACCGCCCCTCCCGCACAAGGGCCCATCACTGCGGAGATTTGCGGAATCACGCCTGAGGCCCGGACGTTCCGGTAGAAAATGTCGGCATAACCGCCCAGAGAGCGCACCCCTTCCTGGATCCGCGCCCCGCCGGAATCATTCAATCCAATGACCGGTGCGCCGTTTTGCATCGCCAGATCCATGATCTTACAGATCTTCTCCGCATGGGTCTCCGATAAGGAGCCGCCGAAAACGGTGAAGTCTTGCGCAAAAACATAGACCATCCGACCATTGATCGTACCGTAGCCCGTCACGACCCCATCACCGAGGACCAATTGCTTGTCCATGTCGAAATCGGTGGTCCGGTGGGTCACCAGCTGCCCGATCTCTTCGAACGAGCCTTCATCCAACAAAAAGTGAATGCGCTCGCGGGCGGTCAGTTTCCCTTTTTCGTGTTGGGCCTTGATGCGGCTCTTGCCGCCGCCTAACTGGGCTTCGGCAATTTTGTCTTTTAGTATTTTGAAGGGCTCTTTCATAAATCGAGATTGCTTTTCCCGCCGAAACTTTAAGGAAGGCAGGGTGACTGGTGACTGGTGACTGGTGACTGGTTAGGCATTTACATTTATTTCGCGGCTTGCTGCCTGAGTTCAGCCGCGCGCTGCGGATTACCCATTTGATCCATGATCTGGGCTGCCAATTCATAGGCCTGCTTGAATTTTGGATTGGTTTGCAGGACCTTCTCCAGGTTGCTGAGGGCGGTATTAAAATCCCCTTGCCGGGCCTGGATAAGCGCCAGGTAGTAATAGGCTACCGAATACTCCTCATCTATTTTCAGGGCCTCCTGGAAGGTGGACATCGCGCCCGACAGATCGCCCATATTCATTTGGGCCAACCCTGTAAGGAAGAGAGCCGATAGGTTTTCAGGGGCCACTTCCAGCGCCTTACGGGTAGCCTCCAGGGCAAGCGGGGCCTGCTGGGTGTTGACATAGGCGTTTGCCAGACCGATCCAGGCCAGTTCATTGTCGGGATACTGGGCGATTTCCTGCTGGAACGCCTCGATCGCTCCCGCAAAGTTGCTTTCCTTGGTGAGCTGTTCACCCCGGTGGGCGTGCTTTTCGCCGGCGCTCAAGACCGTAGTCAGCGGAGACCCGTTTGCTTGTATGGTGAAAATTTGGGAAGAAGGCGGCCAAATGCCTGTGCGCAACTGCGGTCCGCGCACGTAGCGGGAAGGGAAGATGGCGTAATCCCAATCCTTGGCGTAGCGCTGGTTGTATTTGACATAGGTGGTAATGACCTTCCCGTCGTATTCGGGTCCAATGTGCTTATCCAGATTGTAGGAAAAGCTCGAAGCGATCACGAGGGGAGAGCCGTCGGGTTTGGCTTTGAGCAACCCTTCTTTCTCCATGCGTTCGACCGCCTGTCGTACGCTCACGCCCCAATAGTCTTCTTCGAAATTGCCATGAGCGCCTTTCATGCCTCCGGCAATGGGGTTAAAATATACGTATGGGAAAGAGGCATTGCGAATAATGAATTGAGCGGGCTCGAGCAGGGTCAGCCCCAAAATACCCCACAACGCATAGCGATAGTAGGGCGTTGCCGCCTTTTTCAATCGAATATCCAATTCGATCCAACACATCGCAGCCAGTGCGACCAAACCTGGGTAGGCAAACAACAGGTGGCGCCACCCATCATACAGGATGGCATCCTTGGCGATGATGTAAGCCACGGGAAACACCCCCGCAAAAGCCGCCATGATCACCGGCATGGGACCAAAGCGCTTCCACAAATACGGAAAACCGATCAGTCCGCCGATAATGCCCAACAACACAAACAAGGGCGTCGTATTGAGCATCCATACGATGGGATAATACCACGGCGTTTGATCCGACATGATGTTTACCCCCTGGAACAGCACCCGGATACGGGTACCGAACTTGCTGAATGCGTTGAGTGCTTCCAGCGTGTGGTCGATAGGCGATTTCAGGGCGTAAGGCCAGACCAGCAAAGCCAGTACGAACCCGGTCAGGGCCACTGCCAGGGCGATCAGGGCATAGTTGCCAACCACCTTTATCTTCGTAAAAGCCCCTTTATTCCAAATTTAAACAAAAAATCAAGTCCGGCGAACAGCCCCAGATAGGCAAAAAGCAAAAGGCCTCCGGCCCGGAGTCCCAATGCAATGGCTATGCCGCCGGCCAGTCCGATCAGATCGGACCACCGGTATTTGGGCATGTATTTCAACCACCGGAGCATAAAATACAAGGACATGATATACCCCGTCGCAAAAGGAATATCCTTGGGGTTCATCAGGGAATGTCCAAGGAAACGGGGGGACAGCCACATGAACACAAAAGCCGGCAATCCGTATCGCCAACCCGCCACTTCGCGGACAAACAGCCCGACGAAGAGCATCGCCAACCAACCGAAAATGGCATTGAACCAATGGCGTACATTATGGTATTGCGGGTCATCGAGGGTATACCCCAGCGCCCGGTTGGTAAAGCCGGTGAGCAGTTCAAAAAACCCGCCGTACAACTGCATATTGCCCTTGGGGATATTCAGGGCTGCGGTATCCGCCCCGCCGGACGTGTAGTAATTGACCAGTTTTTCCGAATAATCATCCTGATATTCGTCATCGCCGTTGATGCCGCTGCCGTTGGCCAGGAACAGGGTGGTGGCGAGCAAAAGGATTGATACCCCCCAAAAAACGCGCCGCCACAAGGCGTTTTCTTCAGGTGCAAACACCGGAGACGGAGGCGGTTTAACGGCCTGTTTTTTGACTACCGGGCTGGCAGGTTTTCGTTTACTCATGAATAGCTGTTTTCTGCCGAAAAGATAGACATTTTTTCCTTGCCTCCGAAATGCCAAAAACTCCTACATTTGTTTTTTTAAAATATTGAAGGGTGAACCTTCACCTACAGAAAAAATCGATATGGATACCATTGCTGCTCAACTGCTTTCCCGCCGGGTTTTGGAAATGGAAGAATCAGCCACGCTCCGCATGGCACAACTCGCCAGAAATTTGACTGCACAGGGACTTCAGGTCATCAACCTCAGTCTGGGAGAACCGGATTTCGATACTCCGGATCACATTAAGGAAGCAGCAAAAAAGGCATTGGATGATGGCTACACAAAATACAGCCCGGTACCCGGTCTTGTAGAGCTTCGCCAGGCTATTGTCCGAAAGTTTAAACGAGATAACGACCTGGACTTTTCACTCAACCAGATCGTGGTATCCAATGGCGCCAAGCAATCGCTGGCCAACCTCAGCCTGGCCCTGCTCAATGAAGGAGATGAAGCGATCATCCTGGCTCCCTACTGGGTTTCCTACTACGAGATCATTCGCCTGGGCGGCGGCAAGCCGGTCGCGGTGAAAGCGGGTATCGAACAGGATTTCAAGGTCACCCCCCCGCACTTGAAAGCCGCGATCACCGAACACACCAAATTCGTGCTTTTCTCTTCTCCTTGCAACCCTACCGGGTCGGTCTATTCACGGGAAGAATTAAAAGGCCTCGCCGATGTGATAGCCAAACACGATAATTTGCTAATCATTGCCGACGAGATCTACGAGTATATCAACTTCACCGATCAGCATGTGAGCATCGGCGCCTTCGATAACGTGCGCGACCGGACGATCACCGTCAATGGGTTTGCCAAAGGGTTTGCGATGACGGGCTGGCGATTGGGGTATATGGGCGCCCCGGCCTGGATTGCCGAGGCCTGCACCAAGATCCAGGGGCAAGTTACTTCCGGCGCCAATTCGTTTGCCCAAAAAGCAGGCGCTTATGCCCTCGACGCAGACCTTCAGCCTACTTACGAGATGCGCGACGCGTTCCTGCGCCGCCGCGACCTCACCCTCCAACTGCTGGAAGATGTCCCCGGTCTGTTGTCCAACCACCCGCAAGGCGCCTTCTATGTCTTCCCGGACGTCAGCTATTACTTCGGCAAATCGGACGGAACGACCACCATCCAAAACGCGGACGATCTGGCGATGTATATCCTGGAGAATGCCCATGTAGCCCTCGTTTCGGGCTCAGGTTTCGGAGCCGATGAGTGTATCCGCATATCCTTTGCTGCCTCCGATGAGGATCTTATCGAGGCTACCAGGAGGATGAAGGAAGTGCTGGGGAAATTGAAGTAGTTTTTAGTTTTTTCCCGATAGTTATCGGGATTAGTTTTCAGTTGCTTTAATAGCTCAAGTTACGCACCAGTGCGTAATATCAGGTTTTAACAACCTTCTCGACGCTCCCGCCACGGCAACCGTTTTCCCGCCCCCCCCCCTCCGCCGCCCACCCCCCACCGGAAAACCAATCAACTATAGCTTTAAAAATGCCAGCGCCGGGAGCGCATATACCACAGCGTAAACCCAAAGATAAAGGCCCAATAGATCAACTCAGCAGCCCAGGCCCAGGCGAGGCCTGCCTGGAGCACATCCACGACGAGGTAGACGTAGATCACGTAGATCACTACGCCCAATGCCTGGACTTTCAATCCAAAGAGCGTGGCGCCCGTACCGGAAAGTCCATTGAAGTAGACGCTTGCGAAAGAAAAGAGGATCAGGATACCGAGCAGCACCCAAAAAACGGGTTGAGCATCCTGAATAAGGGTCATATCTTCTTTACCCAGCAAGGGGTACAACATTTTTTGCGGAAAAATCACCACCGGCAGACTCAGTACCATCGTACTCGCCCAGCAAAGTTTCGCTGTTTTCCAGATAATCGGCAAAACCGCCTGCCGCCTTTGGGCGCCGATAAAATTGCTGACCATCGTATTTACCCCGGAAGCAAAGCCCCAGCTCGGAATAGATAAGATCAGGTAAACCATCCGGACGAGGTTAGAAATGGCCAGGGCGCGTTCGCCGATATTCTCCACGATGCCGAAAAAGAGAAACCAACTTCCAAGACCTACGATCGCCTGTGCGACAATTGGCAGGGAAAGCTGAAACAAGGACTTGATCTGAGCTACCTCCAATTTGGGCAGGCGATACAACCGGAACTCCCGGATGGGCTTGTCGAAGACCATATAGGCGATAAAAATCACCAGGGCCACAATCTCGGCGATCGTACTTGCCAGCGCGGCGCCCCCCATACCCATGGCCGGGAAACCCCAATGCCCGAAGATCAGCGCATAATCCAGCACAATATTGACAATGGCAAGGACAAAAACCTCCACGAGGATGAACGTGGTGCGGGCTATCCCGGTATAAAACGCAATCAACGTTACCCCGATATAGCTGGCAAAGACTCCCCAGGCCCGGTAGTCCAGGTATTCCATACTTTTTTCCAAAATGGCGGGAGAGTCGACGATAAGTTGAAAGAAGTAAAAACAGCCATATTTCATGAAGAGAAAAAGGACGAAAGCCAGGGCAATCTCAAAATAGAGCATGGAATAAAAAGCCCTTCGCACCTGATCTATCTGCTTTTCCCCTACCCGCCGGGCGATAGTGATCTGCCCCCCTTTGGAGAAACCGTACCCGATAGCCGCTACTACCAGATAAAACACCCCGACAAAGCCGATAGCTGCAAATTCGGTCTCCCCCATATAGTACAAAAACACACTGTCACTCAACGCGATCACATTCTGAGCCGCACTGCCCAACATGATGGGAAGCGCGATGGACAGGATTTGGCGGTAACTGGTGTTTAGTTGCATTTGTAGTGGACAGTCGGAATAATCCGGGAAGATACAGGCTATCTCTTTCTTTGACGAATATGCAGGTAAGAAAAATTTTGAGACCTTTATACCAGAAAAAACCTATTGTTATGTTACTTCGCAGCATTCTTTTCTCCTCCGGGCTCGCAACCATCCTGTTGGCAGGCGCCTGCCAGCCCGAAACAACCCATAAAGAATCCATGATGTACCAACGAAATGACCTGGAAGCTCCTAAAGCCAAACAGATATCCAAGGAACTGACCATCCACGGAGATACGCGCCAGGATCCCTATTACTGGCTTAACCAGCGCGAAGACCCGGAGGTGGTCGCCTATCTGGAAGCAGAAAACGCCTATCAGGAAGAAATGATGTCCCACCTCAAGGGGTTTCAGGATAAACTCTATGAGGAAATCATCGGCCGCATCCGGCAAACGGATATGTCGGTACCCTACCTCGACAACGGCTACTATTATTTCACCCGCTATGAAGAAGGACTGGAATACCCCATTTATTCCCGCAAAAAAGGAAGCCTGGAAGCCGAAGAGGAGATCATGCTCGATGTCAATGAACTGGCCAAATCTTATTCGTTCTATCAGGTAGGGGGCACCTCCGTCAGTCCCGACAATAAACTCCTGGCCTTTGGCGAAGATACCCTCAGCCGCCGGATTTACTCCCTCCGTTTCAAGAATCTGGAAACCGGCGATTTTCTGGAAGACATTATCCCCAACACCAACGGGGGCGCGGTTTGGACCAACGACAACCAGACGGTCTTTTACTCGGTGAAAGACGCCTCGCTCCGCTCCTACAAGATCTTCAAGCACAAATTGGGTACCCCGGCATCGGCAGATGTGGAGGTCTATCACGAAGCAGATGAAACATTTGGCGTCGGCGTCGGGAAGACCAAGTCCAAAAAATATATCATCATCGCCTCCTACCAGACCCTTTCCACCGAATTCCGCTACCTCGACGCCAATGATCCGGACGGAGCATTTAAGGTTATCCAACCCCGGGAGCGCGATCACGAATACAGCGTAGATCACTATGGCGACTCCTGGTACATCCGCACCAACTGGAATGCCAAGAACTTCCGCCTCATGAAGACGCCGGAGCAAAAGACCGGGAAGGAGAACTGGACGGAGGTTATTGCCCACCGCGACGACGTGTTGCTCGAAGGCATGGAATTGTTCAATGACTACCTCGTACTGGAGGAGCGCCAGAACGGCCTGCTACGCTTGCGTATCAAGCCCTGGACTGGCGAGGAGCACTACGTCGATTTTGGCGAGGAGGCTTACATGGTTTACCCCACCAGCAACTACGAATTTAACACCAATCTCATCCGGGTCGGCTATACCTCCCTTACCACGCCCAACTCGATCTACGATTACAACATGAAGACCAAAGAACTCACCCTCCTCAAAGAGCAGGAAGTGGTGGGTGATTTCGACAAGCACAACTACCACACGGAGCGGCTCTACGCCACAGCCCGCGACGGCGTAAAAGTACCCATCACGCTGGTGTACCGGAATGGATTCAAGAAGAACGGGACCGCCCCCCTCCTACTCTACGGCTATGGATCCTACGGATACAGCATGGATCCTGCCTTCAACTCGGCCCGCCTGAGTTTGCTCGACCGGGGCTTCGTGTACGCCATCGCCCACATCCGCGGCGGGGAAGAGATGGGACGGCAGTGGTATGAGGACGGCAAGCTGCTCAAGAAGATGAATACCTTCACCGACTTTATCGACTGTGGGAAGTTTTTGGTAGAAGAAAAATACGGCGCCAAAGACCAGCTCTACGCCATGGGTGGCAGCGCGGGTGGGTTGTTGATGGGCGCGATCGTCAACCTCGAGCCGGGTATGTGGAAAGGCGTGATCGCCGCCGTACCCTTTGTGGATGTGGTCACCACCATGCTCGACGAGAGCATCCCCCTCACCACCGGCGAATACGACGAGTGGGGCAATCCCAACGACAAGACCTACTACGACTATATCAAGTCCTACTCGCCCTATGACAACATCGAGGCGAAAGAATACCCGGCGATGCTGGTCACCACCGGTCTCCACGACTCGCAGGTGCAATACTGGGAGCCTGCCAAATGGGTAGCCCGCTTGCGCGAAATGAAGACCGATCATAACCCACTTCTCCTCCACACCAACATGGAAACCGGGCACTCCGGCGCTTCCGGGCGTTTTCAAAGGTATAAGGAGACGGCGATGGATTTTGCATTTTTGTTGGATCTGGCAGGATTGTCGGAGTTGGATAAGAAAGATTAATAACTGTTTTCAATACTAAAACCCCGATTATGAGAAGCTTTAAATTCGTTACCACCTTGTTCTTTTTCATGATCTTCTGCTTGCTTTCCTCTCCCGCGCATGCAGTGGTTGTGGTTGGGCCTCCTGCTCAAAATGAAGCACGGCAGGCCGATGACCTCACCAAAGCCGACCTTGAACAAATGCTTGGAAGGAAGCTTACGTTTACAGAAAAAATTGGATGGAAACTCGGCAAGAAAGCCATCAAGAAAAGGTTGGCTGCCCAGGAAGAGGATTTGGAGAGAAAGGCCGACACGGCCTTTACGCTATCGCTGATCGGAATTATTGGATATTTAAGTGGCGGCCTTTTAAGCCTTGTTAGCCTGCCATTTATAGGTATTTTGGCATTTCTGGCTATCATTCCAGCCATTATCGGGGTAAAATTTGCCAAGGATGTGAAGCGGCGAGGCGGCAGCTATATTTCCGATCGAGCCTATCAAAGAGCCAGCCTGGCCAAGATATTAGGATGGATTACTATTGGCGCAGCTGCCCTTTCCATAATTCTAGCCCTGGCAATCGTGCTATTCTTTTTTTTAATATCGATGATTTAACCCATAGGCATATTTTCCTGCACACCCAGAGCCATACATGGAACACCTCATCCAACTCCCCTTGTTGGACAAGCAACAGGGGTTGCAAACCCGGACATTTGAAGACCGCCGGCAGATATTTGACCCTATCCGGCGAAGGTGGCTGGTGTTGTTGCCGGAGGAACATGTCCGACAGCTATTACTGCTATACCTCGTGCAAGAATTGGGTTACAGCCCCAACCGGATCGGCATCGAAAAGATGCTGATGGTCAATACCATGACCCGCCGTTGCGACGTCCTGATCTACTCCCCCGATATGGATCCGTGGATGCTGATCGAATGTAAGGCGCCGGCCGTGCCTATTACCCAGGCCACTTTCGATCAGGTAGCCCGGTACAATATGCCCTTGCAGGTACCCTTTCTGACCGTCACCAACGGCATGACCACCTACTGTTGCGCCCTCGATTATACGCAGTCATCCTATACTTTTTTAGATTCCTTGCCTCCATTCCCGAAATAGACGGCCAATCCAGCACTTTTTTGGGTGAGCTTTAGTAATTTTCGGGCCGTGTTTTACCCGCCAACCTAACCTGATTATGACCAAAGACACTATCCTGATTATCGGAGCAAATGGGCAGATCGGCTCCGTATTAACTGAAGCCCTGCGCCAGCGTTTTGGCGAAGACCAGGTCATCCCCACCGATATCCGAAAGCCCGACCACCATGTAGGCCATTTTGAGTTCCTCAATGTGTTGGATGCCCAACGTATCGCCGAACTCGTCGACGAGCACCATGTCACCCAGATCTACCACCTCGCAGCCGTGCTCTCCGCAAAAGGGGAACAAGCACCGCTGCCGACCTGGGATGTCAATATGAAAGGCTTGTTGAATGTGCTGGAAGTAGCGCGGGAAAAGAAGGTTGCCAAGGTGTTTTATCCCAGTTCTATCGCTGTTTTCGGGCCCACCACCCCGCGGGTCAACACCCCTCAGTACACCGTCATGGAACCCACTACGGTGTATGGGGTCAGCAAAGTATCCGGGGAGTTATGGAGCCAGTATTTTTATACCCGCTATGGACTCGATGTGCGTTCGGTGCGTTACCCCGGCATCATCGGATATCAATCGCTGCCAGGCGGCGGCACTACCGATTATGCGGTGGATATTTACCACAAGGCTATCCAGCATCTTCCCTACGAGTGTTTCCTCAGAGAGGACACCCGCCTGCCTATGCTCTATATGGAGGATGCGATCCGCGGCACCCTGGAACTCATGGACGCGCCGGCCGATAAAATCCAAATCCGGACCAGCTATAATCTTTCCGCCATGAGCTTCACCCCTGCCGAGATCAGCCTGGAGATCCGCAAGCATATGCCGGATTTTCAGGTTAGCTATAAGCCCGATTTCCGGCAAGCGATCGCCGATTCATGGACCCAAAGTATCGACGATTCGCATGCCCGTCGCGACTGGGGATGGGCGCCAAAATACGATCTGCCAAGTATGACAGAGGATATGCTGGTGCATTTGGCAGAGCAGTATCAAACTGCGGGGGGATAGTTTTTAGTTTTTAATTGATGTTATGCAGAAGCTATCAATACTGATGTAATGATAACTATCAATCATTAACGACACCCTACAATCCCAATAAGGGGCGGTGAGTGCGAAAATGGTGCGTAACATCAGTTACTAATAGTAGTCTGATACACAAGCCCTAAAATCCCCGGAACTAAACACTGAAAATTAAACACTGAAAATTAAACACTCTTCCATCATGTATACCAACGTCGAACCATCCTTACAGAAAGAACTTGCGGAGATCAAAGAAGCAGGTCTCTATAAAACCGAACGCACCATCACCACTCCGCAGGGCGCCGAGATCGACACCCTGGAAGGGGGGCATGTGCTCAATTTCTGCGCCAACAATTACCTTGGGCTCTCCTCTCACCCGGAGGTGATCGAAGCCGCGATCGAAACGATCCGCAGCCACGGGTATGGCCTTTCTTCCGTGCGCTTTATTTGTGGCACCCAGGATATTCACAAGACCCTGGAACGCAAGATCGCCGAGTTCCTGGGCACCGAAGATTCTATCCTTTACGCTGCAGCGTTCGATGCCAATGGCGGTTTATTCGAACCCCTCCTCGGCGAAGAGGACGCTATTATTTCCGACGAGCTCAACCATGCTTCCATCATCGACGGGGTTCGCCTGTGCAAGGCCCAGCGCTATCGCTACAAGCACAACGACATGAACGACCTGGAGGAACAGCTTAAAGCTGCTCAGGGCGCCCGGCGTCGCCTCATCGCCACCGACGGCGCCTTTTCCATGGACGGCACCATCGCCCAGCTCGACAAGATCTGTGACCTGGCTGATAAATATGACGCCATGGTCATGATCGACGAATGCCACGCCACCGGATTTCTGGGAAAAACCGGTCGCGGTACCCATGAATACCGCAACGTCATGGGCCGTGTGGACATCATCACCGGGACCCTAGGGAAAGCGATGGGTGGTGCATCCGGCGGCTTTACCGCTGCCCGCAAGGAGATCGTCGACATACTGCGCCAGCGGAGTCGTCCGTATCTGTTCTCCAATACAGTAGCCCCGGCCATCGTGGGGGCCTCTATCAAGGTGATCGACCTGCTCAGCGCATCCACTGCCCTGCGCGACAAGCTGGAGCGCAACACCCAATATTTCCGAAAAGCCATGACAGCCGCCGGCTTTGATATCATTCCCGGCGAACACCCCATCACGCCCATCATGCTGTACGATGCGAAATTGGCACAGGAATTCGCCAGCCGCCTGCTCAAAGAAGGGATCTACGTGATCGGCTTTTTCTTCCCTGTCGTGCCCAAAGGAAAAGCCCGCATCCGCGTACAGATTTCCGCCGGACATGAGATGGAACATTTGGAGAAAGCCGTAGCGGCGTTTACCAAGGTCGGGAAGGAATTGGGGGTAATCTCGTAAGCCACCATACCTGGTGGCTCCCTATTTGGCATGGGAGCCGTCAGGAATGGCGGCTGTGCGTACGGGGGGTTAGGATTTTATCAATACTCTCGTCTTCTGCCTGCCCGCTTCCAGTTGCACCCGCACGTAATACGTGCCCGGGGCGAGGCGGCGACCGTCGAAGGAGACCTCGTGCGTACCAGCTGACAGGGTTTTATCGAAGAGCACTTCCCGCTCGCAACTCAGGCTGTCGAACACACTGAGGCGCACGCGTTCGTGCCCGCAGGTAAACCGGATGGACGCTTGCGAACGGAAGGGGTTCGGGTAGACGAACAGGTCTACTTCCTGCGGCTGCACGACCAGGCTATGCGTGCTGGACGGATTGCAAGGCTGCACAATAGGGATGTATTGAAAATCTTCGAACAGCAATTCCTTGACCGTGTCTTCGGGCACTTCAAACCAATCAATCAATACGGAGCCGTAGATATTGCGGAAGTCGTACTGCATGGCGACGCCGTCCTGGACCCCGACGGGATCCGGGATTTCGGGGTTATCACCCAGAATACCGGCGTTGATACAGGAGCCAAATACCATCAGAGGTGCGGCCGAACCGTGGTCGGTGCCAAAGCTGTCGTTCGATTGGATTCGGCGACCAAACTCGCTAAACGTCATGGTGATCACTTGCTCCTCGATGCCAAGCAGTTGCAGGTCTTCCTGGAAAACCGCCACGGCATCGGACAGGGTTTTGAGCAATTGTGCGTGCTCGCCTACCGTAGGATTTCCGTTTTGCACCTGATTGGCATGGGTGTCGAAACCGCCCAGGCTGGCCACATAGATCTTGGTTTTTAGCCCTCCTGCTACTAGTAGCGCCACATTTTTCAACTGCTGGGCCAGGGCATTGTCGGCCGGATAATTGGCCAGGTTAGCGCCCAGGTTGGCGGCAACAGTGATCGTATCGGAATACTGGTTGGTCTGCAAAATGGTTTCCCGCAGGAAGGTCAGTTCCTCGCCGTAGGGCGTATTCGGTACACTATCTTCTCCGCCGGAAGCCAGGGGGAATAAACTGAATGGATCCGTGATCGCGAGGCTGTAATTAGCTCCTACCCCCTGACAAGTAGCCGTGACCAGCGATCCGATCGTGATGGCGAACGGATCGGGAAAATCCGGATTGGGGTAACCCGTGGGAAAGGCCGAATGCTCGAGGTCGAAATAGCGTCCCAACCAACCCGTATTCCAGGCATCTTCTGCCGGGGACCCCGATGTCCAGATATCCGTTGACCGAAAGTGAGACCGGTTTTGGTTCGGATACCCCACCCCCTGGACAATGGCCATACGGCCATTGTCGTACACCCCTTTCAAGCCCGTCATTACAGGGTGGAGGCCTGTTGCCGGCGTGAGATCGAGGGCCAGATTTTCCGGAATAAGGATATTGGACCGCGCGTTGGCCAGTTTACTGTATTGATCTAGAGGTAGTATCGTGTTCAGGCCGTCGTTTCCCCCATTGAGTTGGATGAGCACGAGCACCTTGTCGCTGTTGCCGTTGAAGGCGTTAAAAAGGCTATTGCGGGCGAATGCCTGCACGCCAAACCCGTTGAGCAAAAGCGGCAAGCTGACAGCCGTAGAGGTTTTGAGGAAATCTCTGCGTTTCATGATTTTGAATTTTTACCTACTTAACTCAAATAAAATTCAGGCATATTCATCATAGCCTTCAGCAACAAGCGCAGCTTGAGCTCCACGGGCCCCGAATACACCGGGTTGGTCGGATCGGCCAGATAGTCGCTGTATTCAACCGTCCACTCGAAATCCGGTAATCCCGGGATTAGAATTTCCTTGAGGTAGGTTTGTTGATTCTCCGTGATGGGTTGTGGAAAGAGGATCTTGCTGAATTCCTCGATCAGGTGGTTGGGATCGGTAGGGTCATTGAAAGTCGTTACGACCGCCAATACGTCGATCTTGAGCGTCACCCCTCCACCGATTGGATAGCCTACTGTTGACAGGGCATCGGTGATCACCATGCGGAACGGCAGGGTGACCGAATTGATCCATTGGCGATAGAAAAGTGGTTCCTGGTAATAAGCCTTCCAACCTGCCACATCGGGCGGATTAAAGATCTGCATTTGAAGGGCAAACAGGGGTTCCGCCATTTTCAACCAGGCCCGGTATTGATTGGCCAGGGTGGTAGGAACTTCCAGGTTCAGTGTCTTCGAGGAGGTCATCAGAAAATCGACCGGATTTTTGATCATGGGGCCGACATTCAACATATCGAAGAAATGCTCGCTCTTGAAAAGGGCCTCCAATACCGGGTAGACCTCGTAGTCATTGTCGATCAGCACCTGAGCCATGGGCTCGATCACCTCTGTTTCCACCACCTCATCGATCACATAATAGACGAACCAGCGATACAACTTTCGGCAAATAAAGCGTGCCACTTCGTCCTGCTGGAAAATGATATCGATCAGGTTTTTGTATTCGTCCGCGCCGGCATTGGGAATGACCGTGTTGTTAAACCGGTACGACAAGGTTTTATTGGCGGTTTCGTGGCGGTTGGGTAAGAAAACCGACCCCACCTGCGTGCCGGGATCATTCGTCAGATACCCGGTATCCACCCAACCGGTAAGCACTTTAGCGATCTCGGTGACATCCTGCTCGGTATAGTTCGTGTAGTCGCCCGGACCAACCTGCTCCCCTTTTCCGATGGTGAAAAGTTCCAGCAGTTCGCGGGCATAGTTTTCATTGGGAGCGACCTTGGTATTCTGGCTGCCGTTGAGGTAGCGCAGCATGGCCGGATCGATGGTGATATCCTTCACCAATTGTCGAAAATTGCCGAGGGCGCCGGCCCGCAAGGTATTGATGTAATGATAAATAAATTTGGGATCGCCCACAGCTGCCAGGGCTACCACAAAGTGGTTGTGCCAGAAGATCGTCATTTTTTCCCGGATGGACATACCCTCGGCGAGCATGATCCCAATTTCCCAGGAGTAGAGCGACTGAATCCGGTAGTTAAGGTAGTTGACGGTCAGGGAATAGGGCGCCTCAATCCAGGTCTCCCCCACCGGCACATCGATGTCGTTTTGAAAACTGGGGTTCAATGGCGGATCAGGCAAAGGATAGTCGGCCAAGAGGTTAGCCACGGTAGCGTCGAGTCCCAGGTTTTCAGCCTCTTTGATCAGGGCATAATTGGGTCCCATGGTCGTGCGCCGCATCAGGTGGGCGGCTTGTTCAAAGCCCCAGGGGCCGGTGTAGGGTATCAGGCCATTGAGTACAGCGGTGGTTTTCGCCGACTTTTTTGCCACCTTCCGGGTAGCTTTCTTTTGGCCTAACAACAGGGCAAGCGTAGCTCTTCTATCCATGCCGTAGATTTTGGTACCGGCCTTGGACGCCGGAGGGTGGTTAAGGTTTAATGAGGGAGGTGTGTGAAAATTCTTATTAATAATACACACAACCGGAAGGATACCCTAATCTTTTGGGAAGGTTTTTTCTTTCAGGTATTCAGAGAGATGGGTATATACCGAATCGAAATGCCAATAAGAATGGCCATGAATCTCGGAGGAAAGGTCCCAATTCAGGAACTTCTCTTCAGGAAGGGACTTTTTACCCGCAGCCCCCATATACCCCATTTTCTTTTCCCCAAAAAAACGAAAAGCCGGGTCGTTGCGGGAGTACAGAACCACTACTTCATCCCGGACCGCGTCGCCAACAAATCCGTATTTTCTATTTTTCTGAAAAACTTTCGCATCGATGGAAGGTCCCATCAGGAAGAGATGAGCTACCCCGACCCTTTCCTCTTTCATCGCCACCAACGCCACTTTGGAACCCATGCTGTGGGTTAAAATGTCTAAGGACGCAGCGGTTTGAGAAAGGGTATCGAGCATGGTGGCCAGCTTTTTACCCGATCGTCGCGCTTTGGGATTGGATTTTAGAAAAATTACTCCAAAGCTCAGTTTGGAAGGGCTCAATTCCAGCCCCGGCCAAGTCACCCCAATGACGATGTCGTAAGGGATGGGATCATTCTCCTGTTGCGTCCAATGCAGCACGCGGTCGTAGTGTTTTTTTACTTTTAAAAAAGAGATGCCCATCCCGTGGATCACGACAAGGGCCTTTTTTCCCCGGACCGCCTGGATAAGGACCGAATCGGGAAGATTTTCCGTCGAATCAGTCAAAAAGGGATCGCTGACCCCGACGAAACTGACCCAGGGTTCCTCACAAAGCTTCTTGCTGTCCGTCAGCTCTTTCCGCAAGCTGATCATAAAAAGACTGTCCGGAACGACCTGTGAAAAAATAGTCCGTCCTGACACACAGCACAGCACCAGAAAAAGGATCAACGCTCGAAACTTACCTATATTTCTTCTCATTTTTGAATAACAAACCGGCCCACTGCACTGCAAACTGCCCACTGCAAACTGCCCACTGCAAACTGCCCACTACCCTCACCCCACCTCTTTCCAATCCACCACCTGCACATTTTTGACCACCATTTGCACGGTGTCTTTGGTGCGTTCTTCCATGAGGAGGATCTTGCCTTTGCGGAGGTTTTCGAGCACTGCAGGCTGGGCGTGGCGTACGGTGATCAGCTCCAGGTTGCGGTCGATCAGGACTTTAAAATCGCCCTGAATATGTTGCGCAAAGCGGTCTACCTTATCGTCGATGTCGTTGACGCAGACAACAAAACTAATGGCCGTATTTTGCATCATGTTGACCTGCAGGCGCAGGTTGGCGATGTGGGTGAACAACACACTCATGTGGTGCTCGGCCACAAAGGAAAAGTCGCGGGTGGAGATGTAGACCAGGGCCTGATTGCGTTCCAGCGCCACCATGGGCGGATAGTGGTCCTCTACATCGCTGGAGATGAGGGTGCCCTCCCCTTTAGGGTCAATGAAGGATTTGACGAAGAGGGGAATATTCTTGTTCTGCAGAGGCTTGATGGTCTTGGGGTGGATCACCTTGGCCCCGTAATAGGTCATTTCAATGGCTTCGCGATAGGAAAGCCGGTCGAGCTTTACCACGTTGTCGAAGAGACGTGGGTCGGCAGTGAGTACACCTGGTACGTCTTTCCAGATAGTCATATCCTCGGCGTCGAGGCAGAAGGAAAAGATGGCAGCCGTGTAGTCGGACCCTTCCCGGCCCAGAGTCGTGGTAGCGTTTTCGGTCGTACTGCCGATAAATCCCTGGGTCAATACGAACCCGCCTTTTTCCAAAAGCGGGAGTGCTTTGGCTTTGGCTTTTTCCACCGTTTCGTCCCATTGCACCCAGCCCTCGCGGTAAATATCGTCGGTAAGGATCACATCGCGGGCATCGAGCCAGGAGGTGGGCAGCCCTGCTTTATTCAAATAGGCAGCCATAATGGTGGAAGAGACCAGTTCGCCCACACAGATGATCTGGTCGTACATATAATCGTAGTTCTCATGGGGTTCTTCTTCCAGCACCCATTCCACCGTGACGAAATGGTCGTTGACGGCGGCAAAGACTTCATCCCCCGGATCAAACAACTCCGACATGATCTGGTAATGCTGTTCCTTGATCGAGTTTAAAATTTCCAAAGCTTTGCCGTTTCGGGCAGCCTGGGCCGCAACCACTTCCTCCAGCGCATTGGTCGTTTTTCCCATAGCTGATACCACGATCAGAATGGGTCTGCCGGTAAAGGATTGTAAGATGGAAGCGACATTTTTGATATTGGCTGCATCCCGCACCGAGGAGCCACCGAATTTGAAGACCTTGAGGTTTTTCATTGTACTAAAAAGTTTAAGAATAGGGGGCAGTCAGCAGCTGCTCCGTATGCTTATTAAGACCTAAATGCGGCGGCAAAGATACCATTTTGGGACAAATTGTTAAATTTACACGTACTAAACCAAATATCCATGCACCCTGTACTTGTAGACGGCCTGATTTTGATGGTCGTTGGAATGCTTACTGTGTTCATCGCACTCGGCCTGGTCGTTGCCATTGGCCACGGGTTGATCCTGATAGTCAACCGGTTCCCGCCTCCGTTACCCCTCCCCGCCTACCCTGAATCCGAACCTATCTCTGGAGCATATCCTGCCTCTGCAGAGCTGGATAATGCCAAACTGGCTGTCATCCTGGCTGGGGTCGAAGCCGCAACCGGAGGAAAAGGAAGGGTTGTACAAATCATGAAAAGTCAAGGGTAAGGGCGAAATATCTTTCGCCCCCACAACACCAAATAAATGTCCATGAAAAAAGAAATCAAACTCTGTCTCATATACCGAGACATGTGGCAATCCTCCGGAAAATACATGCCGCGGGTAGATCAATTGGTGCGGATCGCAGAACCCATCATTGACATGGGCTGCTTTGCCCGGGTGGAGACCAATGGCGGGGGCTTTGAACAGATCCAATTGCTGGCCGGCGAAAATCCCAATACTGCTGTACGGAAGTGGACCAAGCCCTTCAACGAAGCTGGTATCCAAACCCAAATGCTGGAACGGGGCCTCAACGCCCTCCGCATGGGACCGGTAGCCGCAGATATCCGCCGGCTCATGTTCAAACTGAAAAAGAAACAAGGCACGGATATTTCCCGTTCGTTCGACGGACTGAACTACGCGCCCAATCTGGAGCTCTCTTTCCGCTACGCCAAAGAAGCAGGTATGATTGCCCAGGGCGCCCTTTGCATCACCCACTCCCGGTTGCACACGGTGGACTATTTCATCAACCTTGCTGACCAATTCATCGAACTCGGAGCCCAGGAGATCGCGATCAAAGATATGGCCGGGATCGGTCGCCCCGTTTCTATTGGCCGGATGGTGAAGGGGATCAAGGACCGGCATCCGGAGGTATTGGTGCAATACCACGGGCATTCTACGACGGGTTTTTCCGTTGCCTCCTCGCTCGAAGCCGCCCGCAACGGCGCCGACATCATCGACGTGGGCATGGAGCCCCTCGCCTGGGGAACCGGCCATGCCGACCTGCTGACGGTGCATGCCATGTTGGTAGATGCCGGATTTTCGGTACCCGATATCAATATGAAAGCCTACATGAAGGTCCGTACGCTGAGCCAGGAGTTTATCGACGATTTTTTGGGCTACTATATCAGTCCCCGCAACCGCCAGATCAATGCGCTGGTCATCGGTCCAGGACTGCCGGGCGGCATGATGGGCAGCCTGATGAGCGACCTGGACAAACACCTCAAAAGCCTGAACAATTGGTTAGAAAAACGCGGACAAGAAACCCTGACCCAGGACGAAATGCTCGTACGCCTTTTTGATGAAGTGGAATATATCTGGCCTAAACTGGGTTATCCGCCGCTCGTCACGCCTTATAGCCAATACGTCAAGAATGTGGCACAGATGAATGTGATCCAGATGATCAAAGGGCAGCCACGCTGGTCGATGATCGATGAAAACACCTGGAATATGCTGCTCGGCAAGACCGGCCAGTTGCCCGGCCCACTCGATCCGGAACTTCTCGACCTGGCTAAGCAGCAAGACAGGTATCCATTCCAGGGCAATTTACAAGACCTGTACCCCGATGAACTGGAACTCTTTGCCCGTCGGATGGAAGAAAAAGGATGGGACTACGGGGAAGACGATGAGGAGTTGTTTGAATTTGCCATGCACCCGCAACAATATGAAGAATACCGCTCCGGTCAGGCCAGGGACCGACTGGAAAAGGAATTGATGAAATTCCGGAATGGAAGCGAGGGCACGGCTCCCGGTGCGACTCCATCTCCCGCTATTCCTGTCGCCCCCAAAGAAATGCGCATTACGGTAAATGGTGAATCTTATGACGTGAAGATCGCCTACGGCGACCAGTCGGCAGAACCCTCTGCCCCAAAAGCAGCTCCCCAACCTGAAAGCCACGTGACAAATGGGAATGGAGATTCCTACGACGATGTAGCTTCCCCGCTGGAAGGCAAATTTCACCTGACCAAAGATCCGTCTCAGCGAGCCATTAAAATAGGAGACAAGATCAAGCAAGGTCAGCCCTTGGCATATATCGAATCGATGAAAGTATACAATGCCATTACGGCGGAGAAAGACGGAATAGTGATAGAGATTTTCCCCCGCCCGGGTGATGAAGTGGTGGAGGACCAGGTAATCCTTAGAATAAAAACCCAATAACACGGTCCCCCGCTCATGGATATTTCAAAGCTTATAGGAATGACGGCATTCGACGAGATTGCCGCGCAACCGGGAAGCCTGGTCATGCTGGGCATTGGGTTTACCTTGTTGTTTCTGGGGATACGCAAGCGTTTTGAACCCCTGTTGCTCGTGCCTATCGGATTTGGTGTCCTGATGGCCAATTTTCCCGGCGGCAACATGTCTGTCGTATCTACCAACGATCCGGAGATCCTGCACATGGCCGTCACAGAAATAGCCTATACACATGGAATCATGACCATGTTGTATTATGTGCTGATCAAAAGCGGGCTACTACCTCCGCTGATCTTTTTTGGGGTAGGCGCCCTGACCGATTTCGGGCCCATGCTTCGCAACCTCCGCCTGGCGTTCTTTGGAGCTGCGGCACAGATCGGTATTTTCACAGTAGTCATAGCCGCTTTAATGACCGGATTTACCCTGAAAGAAGCTGCCTCCCTGGGCATCATCGGGGGGGCCGACGGACCGACAGCGATTTATACGTCCATCATCCTGGCCCCGCATTTGCTGGGCCCGATTGCCATTGCGGCCTATTCGTACATGGCCCTCGTGCCGGTGATCATCCCGTTTGTGGCCAAACTCCTCATGTCGGATCGCGAATTTCGCATTAACATGAAGGAGCAGGAACTGTTGTATCCCAACAAGGTGCAGATCAAAAATATCCGGGCGCTGAAGATTATTTTTCCCATCGTGTTGGCCACGGTAGTTTCCCTGCTGGTTCCGTCTGCGGCGCCGCTGGTGGGGTTTCTGCTATTCGGCAACCTCGTCAAAGAGATCGGAGTTGATACCAATCGCCTGTTTCAGGCCGCTTCCGAAACCATTCTAAACACAGCTACGGTCTTCCTTGGATTGTGCGTGGGCGCCACCATGACCGCCACCTCTTTTCTCAACTCCCAGACCCTTCTTATCGTAGTGGGTGGCTTTTTAGCCTTTGCCATCTCGATCGCGGGGGGCATATTTGGCGCCAAGTTGTATAATGTATTTGCCAAAAAGAAGATCAACCCATTGGTAGGGGCCACCGGCCTAAGCGCCGTGCCCATGGCTTCCCGGGTTGCCAATGAACTGGCCCTGAAATACGATCCCAAAAATCACCTGTTGCAATACGCCATGTCGAGCAACATTTCGGGGGTGATCGGGTCTGCAGTGGCGGCCGGCGTATTGATAACCCTTTTGAAATGATATTACTTCATTTCCCCAAACAACTCCACCAGTTTCCGGTAGCGGAAATCGAAGATATGTTTCAGCCGGGGTCCCACCAGAAAAGGGTGGACCAGGTCGCCCAGAAATCCGAACGGCAGTTGATAATCCACAATATCTGTCATTTCGACACCACCGGGAATTTCCTTGAAGAAATGCTGGTGGTGCCAGATCCGGTAGGGGCCCACGCGTTGTTCATCGACAAAAAATTCCCCCTCCTGGACATGCGTAATTTCCGTGACCCACGTAACCGGGATCCCGAATAATGGACGAACTTTGTATTGGATAAATAGCCCCGGATACATCTTTTCCGGCAGTTCTGACTGCACTTCAAACCCCATTTCGGGCGGGGTGATGACGGAGAGGTTGCGGGGGGAAGAAAAGAATTCCCAGGCAGTTTTTAAATCAATTGGTATGCGTTGAATACTTTTGAGCTGATGCATGTATTTGAAATTTTGGTAGCATAACAACAAAAGAAGAGATTGGTTATGTAGCGTCACCGGGTGACGAAAAATAGCGACAATCATGTACCACAAAGACGAAACCCATAAAGTCCTGATCATCGGCGGCGGCGCGGCGGGGTTCTTCGCGGCGATCACCTGCGCGGAGGAAAACCCGGAGGCGGAAGTCCTCATCCTGGAAAAGGGGAAAGATGTGCTGGGAAAAGTGAAAGTCTCCGGAGGTGGGCGCTGTAATGTCACCAACGGAAGTTTTGATCCCCGGGAGTTGGTGAAAAACTATCCGCGGGGAGGCAAAGCCTTGCTCGGGCCCTTCCACCGGTTTTGTACAGGCGACACGATGGAGTGGTTTGAAAGCCGTGGAGTGCCGCTCAAAGTAGAGGACGATGGACGGGTATTCCCCGTGAGCAACAGCTCCCAGTCGATCATCGACTGCCTGCAAAGTGCTGCACATCAGGCGGGGGTAAAAATCGTCCAAAATCAACGGGTTGCACAACTCTACCCACCTGAAGAAAAAACTCAACGCTGGAAGGTCATGACCGGTTCGGGAGAAGCCTTTTTCGCCGATAAAATAATGTTGGCAAGCGGCAGCAGTAACCTGGTGTGGGAAATGATCCGACACCTGGGACATACCATCGTGCCTCCAGTGCCTTCACTCTTCACATTTAACGTCAAAGACCCAAGGATCACCGATCTTCCGGGCGTTTCCGTGCCGCAGGCACAAGTGCGTATCCAGGGTACGAACTTCAAAGCGGAGGGGCCGCTTCTGATCACCCATTGGGGCTTCAGTGGGCCGGGTATTTTGCGCCTGTCGGCCTGGGCGGCACGGGAGTTAAACGAGATGGACTATCAGTTCCAGATCCTGATCAACTGGGCATTCCCCATTCAATTGCACGAATTGCAGGAGCAATTGCCTGTTTTTAAAGAAGCCAACGCCCGGAAGCCCATTTTTAAACACAATCCCACCGGCATGCCCCAGCGGTTGTGGCGGCGACTGGTGGAGCAACTGGGCATAGACCCCGAACAACCCTGGGGAAATCTGGGCAAAAAAGCCGTCAACCAACTAACCCAGGAACTGAGTGCCGGCGCCTTCTCTGTAACCGGTAAAAGCACCTTTAAAGACGAATTTGTAACTGCAGGAGGTATCGACCTCAATGAGGTAGATTTCAAAACCTTCGAAAGTAAGATCCACAAAGGTCTGCACTTTGCCGGTGAAGTGCTCAATATCGACGCTATCACCGGAGGGTTCAACTTCCAGGCGGCATGGACGGGCGGATGGATCGCTGGGCAAGCGCTCGCAGAAAGAGATTGAAAAATCGTGCGGAGCAATGGTATTTTTTTATTTTTCGGAAAATTGACAGATAACCAGCAATCAAGTCCAATGCCCAAATTTAAAATCGCCGTTTTGGGACCTATTCCCAGAGATACCATCGTCACCCATCACGGGGAGGTGATCCAGAAATATGGCTGTGCTACGCATACCAGTATCGCACTTTCCAGGTTGCTCGGCACCGAGGGCATCGTAATCCCGGTGACACATGTGCGGAAAAAGGATGAAGGGCCTATAAAAAAACTCCTCGGGGCGTATTCTAATATCGAATTGAACCATATCACCTCCGATGCCGACCGTGGCGATGTGGTGCGTTTGCGGTTTTTGGATCAAAACAACCGGCTGGAAAAACAAACCGGGTTCATGAATCCCATCACGCCCGACGATGTAAAGGACCTACTTGACTGTGATGCCTTCGTATGCGTCCCGATCACGGATTATGAAGTTCCGCTTGATACCTTGAAGTATATCAAACAACACAGCAAGGGAATTATTATCCTGGACGCCCACGGACCCACCAATACACTGACGGTGACCGGCGACCGGCTGATCAAATTCTGGGCCGATCGCGATATGTGGCTGCCTTATATTGACGTACTGAAAATGAACCTGGAAGAATCGCAGTGTTGCTGGTTCAAGAACGAGTATTTGGAGAATGAGTTGAAAGCGTTGGAACCCCAAACAGATCACCTCGCCGACCTTGCCCAACACTGCCTGCATAAGGGCCTTAAATCCCTCATCGTCACCCTCGACAGCCGGGGGTGTGTGGTGTATCAACGGGTTGACGGGCAAGTAAAAGAGGAATTCGTTTCGTCTATCCCCGTGACTCATGTGGTCGACACAACCGGTTGTGGCGATTCCTTTGCCGGGGGCCTGGGCTACGGCCTCCTAAACGACCCGACCGACTTTTGCAAAGCGGCCAAATTTGCCAATGCGATGGGCGCCCAACGCACGCAAGGCACTTCTTTTGAGGTTTTCCAGTCGCTGGAAGTAACGGTAGAAATGATCCGGGCGCATTATGGGGATCTCTAGTAAAACCGCACGACCATCCCCTGCCACAAGGTATCCATGCGCTGAAAAACGATGCCGTATTCCGTTTCCAGCTGCAATTGGAGGGCGCCCAGGGAGGAACAATTGAGCGAGAAACTGAATCGATCGTCTAAAAAGGCATTGGGAAACCATTCGATAATCTCGTCGAAGCGCTCCTCGAGATGGTAGCCCAGTTCGTTGAGCGTAACCCCTGTCAGCACATGGGTGCCGTCCCACTGAAAAACACGGATGTTTTCCTCCGGGGGTGTTTCTCCCTCGAAAATAGCCCGGTTTAGCAAGTCCGGGTCTTTGAGGTGCAGCCGCCAATTGGGGCGGTCGAGCCGCTCATAGGAAAACTCGAAACGGTACCGCTTTTGCAATTCATTCAAGAGGAACTCCTGTGCGCGGGCAGGCAAGGGACCATCTGCGGAAAGTTGCACATTGACCACCGGATCGTCTTTCAACCCACGGAATTCCATCCGGTTTTTGGGATGCAATGCAAGCCGGGCAATGAGATCGCTCAATTGGTAGTTTTGAAACTTCAACGATTGTGCGTCTTCAACCCGTTCAGGCTCCCCCACTTCCCATGCAGGTACCTGTTCGATCGTAACCTTCCAGCGAATATCGCGCTCTGACTTGCCAATGTGTAGCGCAAAGGAGAGAGGCACCGCGAATAATTCACCATTGGCATCGGCGACTACGATCTGGTCCAAAAACAAAGAGGTCTTCGGCCGTATCCAGGTAGCCAGGCTGTCCACCTGCCACTGCGCAATCTGATCCGGCGAATACCACAATGCATGAAGCGGTTTGTCTTCCCGAAAAACATACATCACAAAAGACCGGATTTCCAGGGTTTTTCCGGGTGTGTGAAGCGAAGGAATTTCAGGTAGCTGGGACATACACTCTTCCAGTGAATACACCTTGCTATTGGGCGCAGCAAACAGGTTCCCCCATTCCAAATACAATGTACCTAGTGTCTCATAAGACAACTCCGGAAGCTGATCTCCCATGAATATCGAATCAACCGGCAACCCTTCTTCCCGCACCAGGGACATCCTGTTGTCGGGCATCTGGACCAGCCGGTCAAACGTCTCAAACCCCGGCAGATGGATGATCTGATAGGAATCATTGAACCGGTACATATCAATGATCCGTTGATTCCGGGCCAACGTGGTGTCGATCCGCAATTTGGAAGGAAGGCCGTTCCGGGTGACCAACTGGAACGAAAACAGGCTGTCGACACGGGGGATTTTTTGCGCCGAAACAGGCGGATCATAAGGCGCATCCGTATCCCGGATATAGATACTGATGGCATTCACGCTCACCTCCCCCGGTAGCGACGCGATAATTGTCCAGGTGGTGGCCGGACGAAGCTCGATCTGACCCGTTTCCAGGTATGTATCCACGCTGTCCCGACGCACGGTTCGCACCCCAGAAAAATTATTATTGGGTCTGGAATATTCATCCATTTCTCTGACCGAAACCGACTCGGGCGCCAGCAGGGAATCTCCGTAATAAAAGCGAATGGGATGATCGAGATAGGATTGCATCTCCTCCAAATCCACTGCAGAATTGCCCCCGTACACGTTGGGATTGGCACGCAGGTCGAGGGGCAGGTTTAAGTCGCCCCAAACCACCCTGTATGGGCTATGGGGCACGAGCTCGGCAAGGGTTCGCCCATTATTCCCTTTTCTCCAATGCAACAGAGGCATCGAAGGACCCCAGTTTTGGAGCACATCGTCAAATCCATATACCCTCCCTTTTTCACTCACTCCGATCACCCCCAACCAGGGTTGCTGCCCCTCGTCCTCAATTTTTAAAAACAAGGTCATTTCAGTGGCAAAGCGCTGGGTATCAAGAAAATGCTGTATTTCTATAAAACTGTTCAAATGGACAGGATCGGTTTGGAAGGGAAAGACGGCAAGCGCCGATACGGAATGGGGCGTCATATCCCAGCCGTCTTTCCGCCAGGTCCACAACTGCCCGGAGATGGTATAATATTCAAACGGACTGAGCAGGCGCACGGGCGTCAGGGCCAATGAATCCAGCGGCAATGGCGTGAACGTGGTCCAGTATCCCCCCCACCCCATCAGGGTTTGTGCAGGCATAGGGGCGCCCAGTTGAAAAAGAGGCGCTTCCAACCGGGCTTGCCATTCGTTCGTTTTGCTCTCCACCTGGTTCCACATGGGTGCATGGCAGATCTGGTCGGCCGCGAAGAGCCAGGATAGGAGGAATGTAGCGCCGAGCGCCGGGAGAGCCAGTCCCAGTTCAGCCCAGATGGACGACTTCGCTGCAATGCCTTCCCCCTCAACCTTCCCTACTTCCCTTCGAAAAAGAAAGAGCATGGGTTGAAACCAAAGCAAGGCCAACCCTCCTTCCAGCATAAGTACCTCCAACGCATGCCAGTAATCAAGCTGTTGCCAGCTAGCTGCCAGCCGGTCAATCAACCGGAACAACAGCACGGCCGTGACAAAAAAATACACCAGGCTCAGCAAGCTTACTCCGGTAATTTGTACCGTCCCTCTAAATACATGCTCCCACCGCTCAAGCCAGGAATCGAACAGGGACGAATCCGCAAAATTGGACGATTGGTCAGGCAAATTCCAATCCAACAAGGGAATGACAATGGCCAACGCCGGCGTCAGTATCAAAAAGGATTTTCGGAAAATCAAGGAAAGGCGGGTGCGAAATACCCGATAAAGCCCCCAAAATAACAGCAGGCCTATTGTCGATTCCAGCCAGTATTGAAAAAGCGAGTTTGCCATTATTTCGTATTGGAAGCAATCAAGGTACTAAAAAGGCTTTTAGGAAAACGCCCTACCACCAATTCGCGTGCCTTATTGGTCAGAAAATTGCAAAATATCTTGGTAAATCAGAAGATGCAAAAACCCTGGCCGCTACCAAGGCGTTCTTTCAACATGTTTTCCCAATAATTCCAACGCCAATGACCACAGAATCTCTCAATATCCAGGAAAAAGAAGCGATCCAAAAATATTTCGGAAAGAAACTGGAAGAGCTGACAAAAGAAGAGTTCCAGTATGCAAAAAAGGAACTGCGCACGAAATACCACCCCGACAATTTCGAAAAGTTCGAAGACGAAACCGTCCGGGAAATGGCGACCGAACGCTTTCAACAGATCGAAGAGCTATCGGCCAAAATGGAGTCTTATTTTAAGGGAGAATTACCTGTGGCTCCGAAGGGAAATGATCCTGCCCGCAATGCGTTCTACGCCTTCGACGGCCTGAAAATAGAAGTGATCACTGCTGATAAAGACCTCAAATACAACTTGTTCGGCACCTTCTATCGCTGGCTTACCCTCGGGGAACAATTCAAAATACCGGATACAGCCAATGCCTACATCATCATGGATGAATCGCATCAGGGCACGCGGATCGGCTACAGCGAAACCATTCGCATGTACCTGACCTTCGGAAAAGAGGATTCGATCGAGGATATCGTCAATTGGCTCTACCAGCGCATCCAGGGCCGCGCCACCAGCCTGATCATCCATGGGCAAAAGATCGAGGTAGAGCCAAATTCGATGTTGATGGCAATCAGGAAGCCTTCATTATTGGTGACTGGTGACTGGTGACTGGTGGTGACTGCTGACTGCTAACTGCTGACTGCTAACTGCTAACTGCTAACTGCTAACTGCTGACTAGTCACCAGTCACTATCCCCAGCATCCGATCCTCCACATCCCTGACCAGCTCCATGAAGTGGGTCTGGCGCTTGATCTCCCGGTCCCGTTCGTAGGGGAGGTCGACGACCACATGCTCTACAAAGCGGGAGGGGGCTTTTTTCATCATGTAGATATCATCGGCGAGGTAAACAGCTTCGGAAATATCGTGGGTCACGAACACCACGGTTGGGTGAAATTTGTACCACAGATCCAGCAGTAATTCCTGCATTTGCAGGCGGGTATTGATATCGAGGGCGCCAAAGGGCTCGTCCATCAGCAGGATCTCCGGGTTGGCGATCATGCTGCGGGCGATAGCCACCCGCTGTAACTGCCCACCGGAAAGGGTGGGATATTGGGCAAATTTCTTCTCGTGCCCGGCCAGGCCTACCATCTCGATAAGCTCCATGGCCCGCTGATTGCGTTCTTTTTCATCTATGCCTTTGTACCGTAGCCCCAGGGCCACATTGTCGAGCACCGTCATCCACGGCAGGGAAGAATATTGTTGAAAGACCATACTCACCCGGTTTTGGGAAGTGATGGGCTTATCGTGGATCAACACGTCGCCTTCCGTGGGTTTCTGCAGCCCTGCGATATAGCGCAGAATAGTCGATTTGCCACAACCCGAAGCGCCCAGGATCACGATAAACTGCCCCTTGTCGGGCTTATCTTCGATCAGCATCTGGGTATTTTGGATTACATAAGACTGGCCTCCGTCGTAGCTCTGACTGACGTTGCGCAGCTCGACAATATTGGGGAGTTCCGTATCTTTAAACATGGTGGTATGCAATTTTATTTAGCCTGAGCCACAGCCCTGCGAATCTTGATCTCTCCAAACAGGATGATCACCAATGCGGAAATAATCGTGAGGATAGCCAGTATATCCATCCATTCTGAAAAAGCCGGGAAGAGCCAGCCCTGCAGCAGCAGCAGCACCAAGGTGCCCAGGATTACCAGAATGCCTGCCTCGGTTTCCCGTAGTCCGGGTACCACTGTTTTGAAGTATTTATGGGGAAATAAGCGATGATCAAGCCACACGAAAATGCGATCTTGTAAAAAGCCGATCAGTACGATGACGATCAGCATGGCAAATACCTTGGGTATCTCCCCCTGCCGGGATTTGATATAGATCAAGGCCCCGATACCCCCTTGCCGGTTGAGCAATTCGGCGATGATGATGTACGTCCAGGAAATAGCCGTCAATACCCGGATATCGTCAATGACTTTGGACATGACGGAAGGAATGTAGACGGTCCGGATAGTCTGCCAATTGTTGGCGCCGAGGGTAAATACCGTGGTCGTGTAGACCTCTTCCACCTCAAAAATGCGCTGCACCACCACCGGGAGCAGGTAGACAATGATACCGAACGCCAGAAAGGCCACTTTCATCTCGTCCTCAATACCAAACCAAATGATGAAAAGCCCCGTCAAGGCCGTAAGCGGCAGATAGCGCAGGGCGTCGACCTGCTTGCTGAATAAACCCTTGGCAATCGGCATCAGGCCGATCAGAAAACCGATCGGGACAGACAACAGGATCGCCCACATATACCCCCGGATGTTGATCCAGATAGACTGCCAGGTATTGGAAAGCAGTTTATCCTGGTACAACAATTCGGGCACCGATTCAACGACCAATTTAGGGGTGGGTAGAATGGGATACACTTTTCCGATTTGGTATTGGCTTTCTCTCCGCCGGGTACTGCTGCTCCTCCGTCTTTCAGGGCAATTTCAAAGGTATCAACGGAAAAAGACCCATCTTCACTTAGCGCTTCTACGCCCAGATATGCCCGGAGCGTACGAATTGATCGCAAGGCCAGGGTATCAGCAACAGTCACTTGTCCTGAATTGGGATCTACTGCAAAAATCTTTCGCACCTGCTCCAACAACTTATATTGAACCCGATCACTCGCATCGGGGTCCTGAGCATATACCGTGAGCCCTGTAGCGGCGCCCATTGGCGCTTGCCGGTCCACCTCATTGGGTTTGGTATCCACATCTTCGATCTGACCTACGGGAAATTCATTGAGATCGCCCACCTGGATATAAAAATTGCCCGTTGCTTTCTCCCTTTTTCCATCTTCACCGGAAACCACAATGGAAAGTGAGGTGGCGCGCTCGTAGTCCAGGCCCTGAGCGCGCGCGACTACTACCCTTCCCGTAACGGGATCGATGGAAAAAGTGCCATTGGCATTGTCGACCAGGGAGAAAAAAGCTCCCCCATTAGCGTGCGCTGTATCCGGAAAGGCAATGGTCAGTCCGGTATAAGTCCCTTCTCCCGCATTTTCCAGCACTGCATTTTCCAAAGGATCGGAATCGCGTAGTCGGTAAGTGACCATCTCCTCTGCGTCCGGGTCAGGTGGAAGGTTGAGCTCCGCTTCATTGCGATCCACGGCAAACGCTTCGGCGAGAAGCCACCAGATGCCCAGAAAAATTAGCAACCCGGCAATCCCCAATATGATGGATTGCCTGCCGGTGAGAGAACCTCTGAGTTGGAACATGATTATTTGGTGAAGGGTGAAGGGTAAGGGCGCAAGATTTTGCGCCCCTACATAAATTATTCTCTTACAATCTGGAAATCGGTGCGCCGGTTTCTCGAACGCCCATCTTCGGTATCATTGCTGGCTACCGGTTTATCGGGACCGTTGCCGATCACGATGAAGCGGCTGGCCGGCATTTTGTGTACGCTTACCAGGTAGTTTTTGACTGCCTCAGCCCGTTTTTGGGATAGAGAAATATTAGTCGCACGGCTACCGACGTTGTCCGTGTTGCCTTCGATGCGAATACGGGCGTTGGAGAAAGCCTTGGCGATCTCGACGAATTCCTTGTCGATGATGTATTTGGCATTCTCATCCAGCTGATACTCGCCCGAGCGGAAGGTGATACTCACCGGCTTGGAAGCCACCGCTTCTTTTTCCCGTCCTTCGGCTTCGGGGAGTTTGGTGAATTCCTTTTCGGCTTCGGCCAGGTTGTCCGTACCGCTCAGGTTGGTAGAAGCCACCAGGTCCGGATAGGCGATCAGGCGCCAATTAGGCACCCCGCCGTTGATAAAGCCCAGGTCGCGGTATACGTTGGCCATCCGGGTGTAGAGGCTGTTGCCGGTCACCCCCTGATAGTCAGTATTCAGCGCAAAGAAATTGAGGTTGTCGCCATGGGTGCAAAGGCGTACGTTATTGATGGCGCTGTAGGTATCTTCTTCAGAGAAACCGGGAAAATTCTCCGAAAGAATGCGCGCAGCTTTGCGCTTGTTGGTGTCGGACGCATTGATCTCGGCGGCGCCTTTCATCCAGCCTTCATAAAGTTGACGCATCCGGTCCTTATTGGCCTCCACAAATCCGCGTTTGGCAATGAACACATCGGCGATGATGTTAGAGGCGGAACGCGTACTTTCCAGGACCCTTGATCCCGGCACCGCGCGCAGGCAGGCTTCATCGTCCGGACTCCAGACTACGGCCGCATCTACCCGCTGCGCTTTAAATACTTCGGCAGCGTCGATGGCATTGGATTGCGGGATGATCTCCACGTCTTTGATGGAGAGCCCCCCTGCTTCGAGCAGCCAGATCAGGAAAGAATGCGAAGGCGTCAATTCCGCCACGGCAATCTTTTTGCCTTTGAGGTCAGCTACCGAGTTGATCCCTCTTCGGGAAACGATGGCATCACCCCCGCGCGACCAGTCGGCCTGCCAGACGACTACCGGGTCGAAATCCTTCAGCCCGTTGACCTCTGTGGGAAAGGCGTCGATCGTACACCAGAGAAGCTGTACTTCATCCCGCTTCCAGGCGGCGCGGGATGCGTCGAAATCGTCGAGTACCTTAAATTCTACCTGGAAGCCGTAATCCTGGTAAAAGCGGGAACTGGTATTAGCCGCAAAGCCTTCGTTGAAGTACTGCCCACCGGCATAGCCCCCCCAGGTAACCACGCCGACACTGATCACATCGTCCTTACTCTGGGATTTGGAGCTGGTAGTTGTCTTCGTGGAGCCCTGATCGCCCTGATTGCGCAGCGATTGGCCAAATTCGGTGTTATCTAACACGTATTTTCCAATAAACGCGACCCCTCCCACGATAAGAAGGGTTATGGCGAATTTGGAAAAAGTGGTGAGTCGTCTTGCCATTATTTTAATGTTTATGAGGTTTATTAGCTTCGCTAGTTTATGAGGTGGATAAACTTAATACACCTCATAAACTTGATAAACTAAAAAATTAGTTATTCAAAGAAACTATCGTACTGATTAATATGCGTCGCAGTATCGCGCATCGGCCTTTTGACCGGTGTGTTGAGATCGAGCACATCTGCTTCGTCATTTGCCTGAGAGAGCAGGGAGGCTTTCTCGGTACCCAATATTTTGGATATTCCTTCCTGTTCCCATTTTTCCAGCATTTGGAGTCCTTCCTCTTCGAATACGCCATTTTGTAAATCGACGGAGTTCATGAAGCTGGCCGACATATCCATGAAGCGTTCCATTTCGCCCACTTTTTCGCTGACATCGTCGGCAATGGCTTCCAACGCCAAATCGAACATGGCACGGGCGTCCTTATTTCCGGTGATGATATTCGCTGCGGATTTCATGGCCGAGTTGGAGGCATGGATCGCTTTGCGCTCCTGTTCCTTGACCATGACCTGGTCTTTAATATCTTCCTTGAGGATCTCCGAATTTTCGTACATACGCGTCAACACGCGATACAGCACCTCCATTTTCTTGTATAGGTCCTCCAGGCGCATATTGGACTCTTTGAGACGGCCCGCTTTGCGCGATTTGAGGATCATGACGCTCTCTTTGTTGGTCTCTTTTGCCTGACTGGCAAGTTGGAGGTTATCCTTTATCGCTTTCTGGTTGTTGAAAATGATCTCCCGCAGCTTATGCATCTGTCCACGCAACTGGTTGATCTGCTTGTTCATCTTCTTGAGGTTGTCCTCCAGGTCATCCACGTATGACTTGAGGATACCAATGGGGTCGATCTGTACGAAGATCCCGGTCACCCAGCGCATCACCCCTTTATACATATACCAAACCAGGTTGCGGATTTTGGGATCGACAAACATGTAGACGATCGCTGCCAGTGCGACCAGCATGAGTGCCAGATACAGGGTATTTGCCATCAGGGGAATAAGCACGGGCAGCAGGACGGCTGCCAGCACTCCCCCGCCCACAAGGATGGCGCCTAAAAAGATGGCGCCGGTTACGCCTTCGGGGCGTTTCCAGAATGATTTGTACTTAGATTCGGAGTTCTCCATGTAGTTTCAGATTTGAGCAACAAATTTCGCCTTCAAAGTAACGCACCAGTGCCGGGATTAGGTCCTTTACCCGAGGTGTTTTTTCATATTATCGATATCCAGCTGGATTTGACTGACCAGTGAGTTGTAGGAAGCGATAAAATCGTTCTTGGTCGACTCCACTTTTTGAGACGCCTGCACGATCTCCTGTTTTAACTGGTCCAATTTCTTGCGGTGAGCCTCGATTTCCAGGGTGAGCTTTTTAATAGCCTCTGCCTTCTCGTTGATCGCGTTCTGCAGGCCTTCCTGCTCCTTCACTTTTTGACCGATCCGTTCTTCCTTCTGATTGGTCAGGGCCTGGTCAAACTTATTCTCCTCCACCTTGAGCACATTCAGGTAATGCGCTGCAGACTGAAGCAATTTGGCCGGGTCGGCGCCCAGGGTCTTCGCCATCGCCAGGGCCGACTGATAGCGGGTTGCTTCATCCATAGGCATTTGCGCCAGGGATTGAAGCGATTGTTTGAATTCCATATAGTCAAAGCCCTCCTGGTTTTCGCGCTCCATAGCCGCAAACAGGACTTCCGTAAATTTGCCGCTGACTTTACCTGGGTCGCCCTCTGTACTTTGTGCTTTAACCGGAGCAGTTTTGGGCACTTCCAACGGGGTGGCTTTTTTTTCAGCAGGTTTCACCGCCTCTTCGTCTTCGATAATGAAGAGCGATTTGAGATTTTTTAGCATGTCGAGGATTTTGCCTATTTAATATACATTGGGCTAAGAAAGTTTTCATAAAATTGGGCCTTTCGATAAACGGCCTCTATCTTTCTACAAAGTAAGACAAAAAGCCTTAATTCTCCAACCGACAACCACTGTAAGCCATGGCCTTATGACCTTTGATGTGACAATCCGCGTTTTGAATGAAGAAATAACGCTGGCCCGGCAGGTTGGGGTGCTGCGTCAATTCCTGCACACCCACTTCCCTATCCCCGGCCAATGGCGCATCGTCATTGCCGACAACGGATCAACCGACCGCACCCTGGCTATCGCACGGGACCTCCAGGCTCAATTTCCGGAAGTAGCCGTCGTCAACGTGCCCGAAAAAGGGGTAGGCCTCGCGCTGAAGACCTCCTGGGGCCAATCGGAAGCCGATATCGTGGGCTATATGGACCTCGATCTGGCCACTGATCTGACCCATTTCCTTGAAGCATACCGAGCCATTGCGGAGGAAGATTACGACCTCGTATACGGCACCCGCCTCCACCCCAAAAGCCAGGTGATCGGACGCACCCTGAAACGGGAGATCGCCTCCCGGGGTTTCAACTGGATATTGAAACTATACCTCGGCGTGCATTTCTCCGATGGTATGTGTGGATTCAAGTTTTTGAAGCGCTCGGTTTATCCCAAACTATACGAGTTGGGCGCGCAAAACAACGGCTGGTTTTTCTCTACCGAACTGCTCACCACCGCTGAATGGCTGGGGCTACGGCTCTATGAGTTGCCTGTGAAGTGGACGGACGATACCACTTCGAGCCGGGTGGAGATATGGCCGCTAGCGAAGCGGTATCTAAAAGGAATGCGGGAGTTGCAAAAAATAAAAAAATGAGTGCTAATTAGACTTTTTGGTGATGGTGAAAAAGGCAATCAGGGTAAAGATAAGGGTTAGCATTATTCGGAAGGTCAATGCCCCAATGGTTTTTGTCTCATATAGCCCTCCCGAGTTTATGTGGAAATAGAATCCAATAGCGGCAGCTACTAAAACAAGTAGAGAAGCCCCTAACAAAGTAGCCGTTGATCTTCTATTTTTCAAAAAGCCATAGGCAGCCAGGAGATAAAGGATACTGGCAATGAAATTAGCCCCGACCACGATCCACACGAAGTTGCCTTCTTTTTCCCGGATATCAAACAAGTCAAAAATAATAGAGCTGCTTAAGAACAGGGTAAGTACGCCGAATGCCGCCAGGATAAATGCTGCGGGATAGGAAATAAATTTTTTCATAATTGCATGGTTTGTAAAAAAAATGGGCAGACGCTGCCTGCCCATTCGCTTCGCAATTTATGATTTTTTTCTACTGAATCACCACCATCTTCCTGCCTCCCTGCAATACGCCATCGGCATACAACTGGTAGAAGTAAAAGCCGGGCGGGAGTTGGGTCACGTCAAATTCAACCTGGTAGACGCCAGGGATGAATGTCCCTTCTACCAGCCGTCCCACCATTTTGCCGCTACTATTTACAACCACCAGGCGCACCTCCGCAGCGGAGGGCACCGTAAAGGGTATGGTAGTGAAGGAATTGGCCGGATTTGGGAAGTTTTGATCCAGGCTAAAAACGCGCGAATCGGTATTGGCTTCCACCCAAACTACGCTGCTGAGCAGTTTCCGGGATTGGTACCAAAAGCCGATATACTGTTGGTTAGAGGCATTTTCCACGATCCCGATAAAGGGTTGAGCAAGCGTGCCGTTTAGCTGGTATTGGGCATCTGCCATTATCCCGCCTCCATTGCCGAGAACGCTGGATGGCATCTCGACCTGCCCCATTGTCCAGAAAGGAATACCCAGTCCGAACAGCAGGATGGGTATGATTTTTATATTAAACAAGTTCATTATTCGGTTTTTTTAGTAGTGAAAAAAAGCTTTTTCCAGCTTAATTCGTAACCCAAATTGCATGGAGGTTATAAATAAACACCAATAAATCTTTAGCTCCACTATCATATTTTCGCCCTACCAGGTAATAGGTAGTAGGCCCGCTCACATTATTATCGACTCCGGACAAGGGGATTGTGACGGCCTGCTGACCACCCGAAGTACCAGGTCTCCACCACCCTCGGGCAACCTGGGTTCCGTTGACCGAACCCCTGGTAATCTTAAACTCGTAACGGCCGGTGCCATCCCCGTTGATCTCGCCCACCAGGTTGGCGTTCAATGTCACATTGAAGCTCCCAGCCTGATTGACCGTAAAACTGAGGATCTCAATAAAAGCCGAACCATCAATAGTGACGTTAGTGGTTCCATAATTGCCGCCCATGTTTGTCATCTGAGGGGTTGGAAGTACAGAAGCCGGATACTTCCCGCTTGCATTGAGCGGAAGGATCGTATTCGGACTCGGAGTGGGGCTCACTTCAAAGCCATTCACCTTTTCGGCATTTAAACTGTAGGCAGAAGCGGTAAGTTTTACTCTCGGTGTCATTTCAGCGGCTGCGCCTACCTTGACGCCGAGCCAATACGCATCGGTAAAGTCTGGCGACAATGGAGTCACATCGCCTAAAATAACATTAAACACGCCGTTGAGGACGAGAACCACCTTGGCTTCCTGCCAAATCGGGGCGCCGCCCATCGCGGTATTGTACAGGGCAAAGGTCATACTGTAGTTCCCGTCACCCACCGGGGTGCCGTCTGTTTCGGTCAATACGCCCTGGTAGCTGATCTCCTGTGGAATTTGACCAAACGCAAAGTGGGATACCAAAAAAAAGAACACAAAAAGAATGGAATACTTTTTCATGTCAAATGGTTTTGTAGGTAAAAAAATCACCCCAGCTGGCGCTGAAGGCGTACAATCCTATAGTGTATGGGTAATGAAAAAGGTAAACCCCCTTTTGGGGATTTCTAGTCCGCAAAAAGAAAATGGGGAGTTCAGGAGGAGATAGGAAATATACGGAATTTCATGCTTTTTATCAGGATGTCTGCGGCCGCACGGCCGCAGACATCCTGATAAAGTGCTCACTCCTCGTGCTTCACCTTAAACCCTTTGATCATCCACTTCCTGGCCAGGATCAACGCAACGGGACTAATCATGGCGATACCGCCGTAGATCAACCACATCTCTTCGGTGTTCAGGTTGGCGATCGGGGGTGTCGTCGGGGCAATAATTCATCAGGAACCAACCGGCATAAATACTCGTAACGACTTTTGTCAGGAACCAGGGAAACTGCCCAAGTCCCATGTAAATCCCGGTCATATCCTTGGGCGCGATCTCGGCTACCCACTGCAGGAAACGAGGCTGCCACATCGCCTCGCCGAGGGTCATGACGATGAGGAAAGCGAAAAGAGTGCTGATGTGGGGCCCTGTAGCCAAAATAAAGGGCGAGATGCCCATGACCAGGGTGCCGTAGATCATCATTTTATAGGTATCCTTTTTGGCGGTATACGCAGCGACGATCGGGGTCAGCACAAAGATGAGCAATGGGTTAAAGTTGACAAAAAACTCAAAATTATTTTGCACGACCCCGGAGAAAGCCCGCTCGCAATACTGTGGAATGGTCAGCCAGTTGTGCGCGAAAAGCGTCTGCACCGGGATCAGGATAAAGATGAAGAACATGAACCGGGAGTCCGTGATCGGGAAGTTTTTGATGTAATAGCGGAGCTGTTCTTTCAGGGGTTTCTTATCCTCCGGTTTTTCTTCCTCCTGTTCGTTGCCGCTTTCTTTTTCGGCCTGTGCGATCGCTTTTTTGGTGATAAAAAAGTAGATCACCCCGAAGCCGACTACCGTGACCAGGGCGTACATCCAAAAGACGCCGGTGATACCAAAGGCTTTCCGCACGGGCGGAGAGACCAGTCCCGGAAGAAAGGCCCCCAGGTTCATCAGGGCGTAGAGCATGGCATAGCCCATGGCGGAGGTATCCTTGGTGGTAAATTTCTTTACTGCCGTATACGCGGCCGGTTGGTAGATCCCGTTGCCCAATACCAACCAGAATATACCGACCAGGGAAATGAGGTGGGTAGCCGACCACAATCCCTGGCTATGAAAAATTTCGGGTCCGGCGCTGAAAAAAATCCGGCCGGTCAGCATCAGGACGAGGGCGAGGAGCAACGACCTGCGCACCCCTACCAGGTCGACCGTAGCGCCCAGCACCAACATGGCCAATGTAATGCCCGCCGTGAGCACCCCTACCATTTGGTCAGCCAAAATATCATTCAAGCCCACGTATTCATTGAAATACATAGCCAACAGGCTCAGCATTCCAAAATAGGCAAAGCCTTCCAGGAGATAGGAAATATTGATCCCCCAAAGCGCGCGCGAGGCTTTGAATAAGCTGAGAAATGGCGCGATGATCTCCTTCAACGCGGCTTTGAACTTGCTGTCCTCCTGGTTGGTGCTCATTTCGTTGGTGTTTTTCACCGGAAATATACCACCCCTTCGCTACTTTTCCAACTTAAGAAATTTTCTTACTTCACCTTCACCGGCTTCTTCCAGGAAACGACCATCTCGTTATCCAAATCAAAAAGCAAGAATAGTTTTTCGGGTTTCTTAAATTTATGGGACGTCTCATAGATCGCATCGATACTGTAATCGTTTTCGATGGTATGTTCCTCCCAATTCCCTTCGTAGAGTGCCCAGTTAACAATCTTCAATTGATGGGTACCTATGGGCACCGTCACCGTCAGTGATCCTCCTTCGGTTTGCCCTGCCACTCCAGATTCCCCGGCGACTTCCCCATCGATGAGTACCTGGGTCTTGCTATCGTGGTCGTACCCCACCTCCACATTGGCGAATTTATAATTCACGGTCAATTTTGTGGTTTGGGAAAATCCAGCAAGGGACAATAGGGAAAAAAGAACAATGCTCAACAGTTTCTTCATAGTTGTAAATTTTGGGTTAATGGATAACCCAACGACGGTTGACGGCGTTGGCAAGGCGAATGTAGATCAATTTCTTTTCTTGTACAACGGGTTCTCGGGGAGTTTATCTCCAGGCTTAGTGGCCGTAAACTCGACGGCAGCCCCGAGTTCCTTTTCCATCTCGGCCGCCGCTTTATTTGCGGCATTGAAGTCTTCTGAAGCCAATGCATCTTTAAGTTTCTTTTCCGCAGCTACATAGGAAGGGCTTTTGCGCTTTTTTTCTTCCTGTAATCTTTTCTCTGCGGCGGCGGCCTTTTCATTCAGCTTTCTGGCAGCTTCCCGTTTGGATGCAGAAGAGGCTGTTGGTGCATAAACGGTAGTCGTAGCCTTTGCAGTCTTGTATTCATTTGCTTCCCTCGACTCTTGTTGGGTGCGCGAATGCGTATCGGCAGCAGTCGTCCCGGCAGAAGATTTTTTAGCCTTGGCTCGTGCACTGGCCGACGGTTTGGCATAAAAATCCATATTGTCCTCATTGATTTCCGAGATGGAAACGCTGGGCGGTTCATTTTCCTCCGAATATTCCGTGTCTACATATCCATCCCGGAGATACGCACCATCATTCTTCTCTCTTCCAAGGTAAAAAATGGCGATTACCCCAACCAACAAGGCAAAAAACGCAGTCCATCCTAGATCTTTCATGGTAAAAATTATTATAAGTGAATTAATTAATGTGATAAAATTAATTTGTAAACACTGCAGTCAGTGATCGCAGTGTTCATAAACATCTTAGTTCAACATTGACATCACGGCAAAATCGATCCGCCAGAGCTGCAAGCGGTCGATGATCCCGGCAATGGTCCAATGGTACATGGGGTCTGTCGCATAGCCGCCTGCCTTGAGCATGGCTGCAGCGCCGGCGTAATAGGGTACCGCTTCTACCCCGAACCAGGATTTGTCAATCAGGTAAAGGGTGTCGGAGACCTGATACCCATACAATCGCTCATAGCGCGGATTTTCCAACACTCTGGTGTGGTCGGCAAAACTGTCGGCTACGCCCTGATCCCCGCAATAGACCCGGAAGTGGTCCCACTTATTGTCGTCTGCATGCTGGAGGCATCCGCAGGCAATAGACCCCGGGAAATAATCATTGGCTTCCCACTGGTTTCTGCCCCCACTTTTAAGGCGGCATTTGACACCAAAATGGTTGTTGGCTTCCCGGGCCAGCGTCCCTTTACCCGCGTTACTCTCACACAAAGCCTGAGCCAGTGTGATACTGGCAGGAATACCACTTTCCAGCATTTCGGCCACAGCGAGCTGGTGGTACCTACCCACATAGCGGAGCCGGTCCGCCCAGGAGCCATTCCAGACCCCTTCTTTTTTAAGTCCCGCTATAATATTTACGGTATCCAACACCGAATAGAGGTTGGGAAATTGACGTTCCTTCTCTTTTTCAAAAAGCGGGCGGCGCAACTGGAGCGTATCCCCACCCTGGATTATTTCGGCGCCAACGGCTTCCCAGCCTTTCTCATAAGCCAGGTCGGAAATTTTTTTAGCCCGGATGATCCCCCTTTGAAAATCGGCGACCATTTCTTCCGGTTCCCATTCATAGAAAAACCCGCGGGCAACCTGTGTTCCCCGGATAAAATCTTCCCGAAGTCCAGGGTTCAAAAGAAAAAGGAGAATAAATAAGAGGCAGAAAATTAAGATTAGTAAAGATTTATTCATGTATCTGGTTGCCTGTCAATCAGCCGTGCGTTTTCTCATCCTAAAAATACCCCCACTCCCGCACATCTCCAACCTTGGGCCTACAATTAACTGTCATCTTCTGTACCAAATTTCAGAAAAGGGGGGAAGTGGCCATTGTTCTGCGCCTAACAGAACCCGCTTTGGATTCATTGGCTATCTCCATGGGTTTTTCGAAGGATCATACGCAGCCACCCCATTAAATGGCTTCGGAAAATAAAAGGGCAATTTTCGCTTTCCAAAAATACCGCCTTTTGATCTGACTTGAGAAGCTAAAAACAGCGAGAGGTGCGAGCCAATGGCGCGCACCTCTCGCAAATGAAAATCGACCGGATCAATTCAATTTAAACTTCACCGGCAGCGAAAACTCCACGTTCACCGCCTTGCCGTCGTGGAAGCCCGGTTGCCAGTCGGGCATTGCCCTGACAAGGCGAACGACTTCTGCGTCGCATTCCGGACTGACGCTTTTTTTGATCTGGACGTTCCCCACACTGCCGTTGGGGAAAATGACGAAGCTGGCTACGACCATGCCCTCTACCTTGGATTTTTTGCTTCTGGCGGATAGGTCATGTTGGCAACGAGGAATTTCATGAGGTTTGTGTTGGAGCATTTCTCCAACTCCTCTCCTTTCAGACCGGGGCAGGAGCCGAATACCGGCATTTGTTCCACCTCCTTGTACAGATCGGAGGGCACATACTTGACTTGTTCTTCATAGGTGTCAGGGTAGAACGTGATCACTGTGTCTACCACCTGGCCGACCGGCTTGTATTTTTCGACTTGCGCTTGCGTTACCTCCACCGGTTCGGTTTGCGAACAGGCAACGGTGAGCACCGCCAGAAGCGGCAACAATGTAACATACTTGGCCAGGGCCATCCGGGAAGAATTTGATTTAGTCATCATAGCTATACGATTTTTTAGTTGAGAATGATGTCGTAATCCGTGAGCCAGCGCCGGAGCAGGTTGGCTCAGGCATTGGCGGATAAGCAGTTGACCGTATTCACGGGTTGGCGTCTGACGAATGACCACCGCGTCGGCCAGGTATTCGTGTACGTTGCGCAACGCGCGGTTGTACCCGTACCAGAATGGGCACCACCAGCAGAAAATGCCGATGATTTCGAGCAGCAACAAGTCCACGCTATGCCCTTGCCGGATGTGGGCGTATTCGTGGGCACGCACGGTTTGCCACTCGGTCGGGTCGTAATCGTGGTTGGGATTCCAGTAGAGAAAACCCAAAAACGAGAAGGGCGTACTGACCCGGTGGCTTTCCACCAGGGTGAATTCCCGGAAGCGGGTCTTTTTCCCCGACCGGATCAATGCGGAAACCCGGTATAGTTGCCGAAAAAACCGGAACGTCATCCAACCACACCCCAACAGGTAAATCCCAAGCAATAGTTGTCCGAAACCCAGGCTGTTAAAGGGGGTGCTCTGCAGCACCGGGGTATTCGTCACCGTCACCTCCGGGAGCCAGCGAACCTGTTGGATCAACCCTTCCACCGACGTGGTAGATGCCGGGAACCAATCGACTGCAGGGATCAACAATCCCAGAACCAGGGTAAGCAAGAGGTAGGCCCGGTTGAGGTGGAAAAATTTCTCCTTCCGGAGCAATCCTGCATAAAGAGCCAAACAAGCGGCCCAGCAAACCATCAAGGATAGGAAGTAGGTGATCATGGCTGGTCTTTTTGAGCTGAATCAAGCTTTTCCATCAGGCGGTTGAGCTCCTCCAGGCTGAGGTCTTCTTCTTTAACCAAAAACGAAACCAGGCGGTTGGCTGAGCCTTCGAAGTAATCGCTTACGAGTTGCTGAATGGATTGGCGGCTGTACTCTTCCTTGCTTACTTTTGGAGAGTATACAAAGGTGCGACCGTAGGCGCGATGCTCGAGAAAGCCCTTGTCCAACAAAATGCGGGCAATGGTAGATACGGTGCTTTGGGCCGGTTTGGGCTGCTGGAGTTGTGTTTCGAGGCAGGTACGAATATCGCCTACCGTGCCCTCCCCAAGGGTCCAAACGGCTTGCATGATCTCTTCTTCGGCACGGGTTAATTTTTTCATAGCAACAGAAATATGGCTGTTTTGCGAGCGCGCAAAACATTACTTGTACTTTATGTAAGTCAAAGATATGGCTAAACATTTAACCGCGCAACTAATTTTTTAGTTAATTGGCTAAAAAATTTACGACTGATCAGCTAACCACTTCCGCGCATTCACAAACGCCTCGATCCAGGGAGAGATCTCATCCGCCCGGCCTTTGGGGTAATGCGCCCAGTTCCAGGGGAAGATGGACCGTTCGATATGGGGCATTAGTACCAGATGGCGACCGTCATCGCTGGCCATCATGGCGGTATTGTAGCGACTGCCGTTGGGGTTGGCAGGGTAGCTTTCATAGCCGTATTTCGCAGCTATCTGATATTGATCCTCCGGCAAAGGCAGCTCAAATTTGCCCTCCCCGTGAGAGATCCAGACGCCCAGGGTACTGCCGCTCAGGCTGGACAACATCACCGAGTTGTTTTCCTGGATCTTTACCGAAGTGAACCCGCTTTCGTGTTTGTGGGAATCGTTGTGGTCCATGCTCGCCAGTTGCGCATGGCCAGGGTTGATAAGCCCCAATTCGATAAACAGCTGGCATCCGTTGCAGATGCCGACCGACAGGACATCCTCCCGGGCGAAGAATTTTTCCAGGGCAGCCTTCGCCTTTTCATTGTACAGGAAGGTCCCGGCCCATCCCTTTGCAGAGCCCAGCACATCGGAGTTGGAGAACCCGCCTACCGCCCCGAGAAACTGAATATCCTCCAGTGTTTCCCGGCCCGACATCAGGTCGGTCATGTGCACATCCCGGACATCAAACCCGGCCAGGAACATCGCGTGGGCCAGTTCCCGTTCCGAATTACTGCCTTTCTCCCGCAACACAGCCGCTTTGGGGCGCTTGGCGGAGGGATCGATAACAGGCATTTTCCCCGAGAAGCCTTCGGGGAACGCATATTGCAAGGGTTGTTGCTTGTAGTTGCGGTAGCGCTCGTCGGCCTTCTGTCCGGCCGTTTGTTTTCGGTCGAGCAGCCAGGAGGTTTCATACCAGCCATCGCGCAGGGCGGCTATTTGGAAATCGTGGGTCTCCGGCCCGTTTTTGATGCGCAGGTTTTTTCCCTTCACTACCCTGCCGATGGGGTGGCAGGGAATGGGGATCGCAGCCAGCTCAGCGGCGCTAAGCGGTTCTCTCGCCTGAAAAACGAGCCCGCAGTTTTCCGAGAACAGCAACTTGATCGTATCCGGTTCCCCGAGGGCGCTAAGGTCGATCTCGGCGGCCAGGTCGTTGTCGGCAAAACACATTTCCAGCAAGGTGGTGATCAATCCACCGGCGGAAATATCGTGCCCGGCCAGTATTTTTCCGTCTTTGATCAGTTGCTGCATGGCGTTGAAAGTGGCGGCAAATTTGCCGGCATCTACCACGTCTGGGGCATCCGTGCCTACTTTATTGCACACCTGGGCGAATGAAGAACCGCCCAGTTTATACGCATCCAAAGAGAGATTGAGGTAATAGACGGGGCCACCGCCTTTCTGGAAAACGGGTTCCACCACACCCCGGATATTGTCGCATACCCCCACGGATGAAATGATCACCGTGCCGGGCGCCAGCACCTCGTCTTTGGGGTATTTTTGTTTCATGGAAAGGGAATCCTTCCCGGTAGGGATGTTGACACCCAGTTCGATGCAAAAATCAGAAGCAGCCTTAACGGCCTGGTACAGACGGGCATCTTCCCCTTCGTTGCGGCAGGGCCACATCCAGTTGGCAGAAAGCGACACGGACCGGAGACCGTCTTCCAGCGGCGCCCAAACGAGGTTGGCCAACGCTTCGGCAATAGCGTTTCGCGAGCCTGCAGCCGGATCGATCAGCCCGGCTACCGGAGCATGACCGATCGACGTAGCTATCCCGTATGGGGTGTCGTACCCCAGCGCCATTACCCCGCAATCGTTGAGGGGGAGTTGCAAGGGACCGGCACATTGTTGCTTGGCGACCAGCCCGCCTACACAGCGGTCGACTTTGTTGGTAAGCCAGTCTTTACAAGCTACGGCTTCCAGCTTCAGCACTTGTTCGAGGTATGGATGGAGTTGCGCCGGATCATAATCGACCGCATCGTAAGTCCTTTCGACATCCTTGTCGGCCATGATGGTTTTCGGCGAACTGCCGAACATATCGATCAGGGCGAGGTCCATCGGTTTTTCCCCGGTGCGACCCGATTCAAAGACGAAGCGTGCGTCGCCGGTCACCTCCCCTACTACGTATAGCGGCGCGCGTTCGCGTTCGGCTATTTTTTCGAGGAGGTCGAGCTTGTCCGGGGAGATGATCAGCCCCATGCGCTCCTGCGATTCGTTGCCGATGGTCTCTTTCATGGAAAGGGTGGGATCTCCGATGGGCAGCTTGTCCAGGTCGATTTTCCCGCCGGTGTTTTCGACCAGTTCGGAAAAGCAGTTCAGGTGCCCGCCGGCGCCGTGGTCGTGGATGGCCACGATGGGATTTTCTTCGCTTTCCACCAGGCCTCGAATGGCGTTGGCCACACGTTTTTGCATTTCCGGGTTGGAACGTTGCACGGCGTTGAGTTCAATGCCCGAGTGAAATTCGCCGGTATCGGCGGAGGAGACGGCCGCGCCACCCATCCCGATGCGGTAGTTGTCGCCCCCTAGTAGTACGATCTTATCGCCGGGACGGGGTTCATCCTTCAGGGCCTGGGCAGCTTTTCCGCTGCCGACGCCGCCGGCCAGCATGATCACTTTATCGAAACCCAGCTTCCGGGCGTGTTCGGCATGTTCAAAAGTCAGGAGCGAACCGGCGATCAGGGGTTGTCCGAATTTGTTGCCGAAATCGGAAGCGCCGTTGGAAGCTTTGATCAGGATATCCATGGGCGTCTGGTACAACCAGGGCCTTTCGGACATGCCTTTTTCCCAGGGACGATTGTCCTCAAGCCGGGAATAAGCCGTCATGTATACCGCGGTACCAGCCATGGGCAGCGAGCCTTTCCCGCCTGCCATCCGGTCGCGGATCTCGCCGCCGGAGCCGGTGGCCGCACCGTTAAACGGCTCGACGGTGGTCGGAAAATTGTGGGTTTCGGCTTTGAGGGAAACGACCGAATCGTATTCCTTTTTTTCGTAGTTATCGGGCCGGTCGGCCGACTTCGGCGCAAACTGACGCACGCGCGGGCCTTTCACAAAGGCCACATTGTCTTTATAAGCCGAGACGATGGAGTTGGGATGCGCCTTGGATGTTTTCTTGATCAGGGAAAAGAGCGATTCGGGTTGGGCTATTCCGTCGATGACGAACTGACCGTTGAATATCTTGTGCCGGCAGTGCTCGCTGTTTATTTGCGAAAATCCAAATACTTCCGAGTCGGTGAGTTTTCGGCCAATGCGCTGCGATACCTGTTCGAGGTATTGGATCTCCTCTTCATTCAGGGCCAGTCCTGCTGCTTCGTTGTAGGCGGCGATATCGTCGACATGGCGGATCGGCTCCGGCTCGATGTCAATGGTGAAGATATCCTGGTGGAGGCCGGGGTATTTTTGAGCGAGCATGGGGTCGTAGGGATGCGCACCGGCAACCAGCGGCTCGAACTGTTCGATGCGTTGGATCCCCTCCAGGCCCATGTTTTGGGTAATCTCTACCGCATTGGTACTCCATGGCGTGACCATCGCGGCCCGGGGCCCCACATATAGTCCCTCGACTTGTTTGGCCTCAATAAGTGGCCGATTGCCGAACAGCCAGGATAGTTTGGCAATTGGTTCTTTAGAGAGCGGAGCGTGGAGTTGTACAGCAAATACGGAGTCGGAGGGGCTACCAAAGAAAAGGATCATCGTGCAGGTGGTTTGGATATCCCGCAAAGGTCAGTTGTTCGGGGGGAAAAACATAAGCAATGGGGGGAAAAAGTTTGGCAAGGCGTCGACTCACACATTCTCAAGCGGCGTGCGTCTTTTGTGCTTGAGTTGTTTGAAGAAGCTAGGCGTCAACCCGGTGATTTTCTTGAACTGGTTGGATAAATGCGCCACGCTGCTGTAGTTCAGCCGGTAGGATATTTCGGTAAGACTGAGTTCATCGTACAGGAGCAGTTCCTTTACCCGTTCAATTTTATGGAGAATAATGTAATGTTCAATAGTAATGCCCGCTGCTTCTGAAAACAGGTTGGCGAGGTAGGTGTAGTCATGGCCGAGTTTTTCACTGAGGAACACGGAATTTTTAACATTAGGCAGCTCTTCTGCATAATGCACCATTTCGACGATGACATTTTTTATTTTCTCAATCAACTTGGCTTTTTTGTCGTCCATCAACTCAAGACCCGATTTCCGCAAAGCGGTTTTCAATTGATCCCGCTGTGCATCGGTGAGTGGCCCTTTTACCTCTACTTCCCCTAAATCTACCACCCCGAATATCAACCCGAGCTTATCCAACTCCGATTTCACAATCATTTTGCAACGGATGGAGACCATGTATTTGATGTGGAGTTTCATTTTGTTTGCGTTTCAATATCTCGTATCTGTAATCGAGTCGCATGATCGTGTCCCGGTGTTCTTTCCCGGTGACGGACAAGATACGCTTTGGGGTTTTATTACAGAGAATGTAACGAATTTTGGGCCGAATTAGTGCTCCAAAACTGACAAAAATCATTGGAATTCAGTTGAAAAGGCCGTATCATTTTCCCTCCAATATGTCCCTTTTCACTAACCAACTGACACCTGATGACCTGGCTGGAAAAAGTAACCCTGGTATTCCACGTACTGCGCTGGCGGTTTACGTGGTCGAGACACAATCTGGATTATACACCTCAAAATCCCGTTTCCAAAAAATTCATTTCTGCCCGCGAAGCCGCACGGTTGTTTCCCGACGGGGCCACCGTATTCTCGAGCGGTATCGGCGGCAATGCGCGATGCAGCACCTTCTTTTTTGCCCTGCGCAACCGGTTCCAAACCTCCCATCATCCCAAAGGGCTCACCTGGGTGAACGGCGGGGGACAAGGATCGAGAGGACGTGTGCCCGGCACCGTGGAAGAAATGGGCCTCCCGGGTCTGATGAAGACCTACCTCACGGCCCACCTGGAAACCACCAAGGCGCAACTGAAGCTGGGACAACTCCACCAGTTGGAATTGCATACCATTCCCCAAGGCGTGATGTCTCTTCTCCTGGAAGCACAAGGTACCGGCGCACGATTTCTCCGCACCCAAGTCGGCCTGGGTACCTTTCTCGACCCCCGCACCGGAAGAGGTTCGATTGTGAATCCGCCGGGTACCGGTACCGCTTCCTTTGTGGAAGCCGACCGCGACGCCCTTCGCTACACCCTTCCACCTATCGATATAGCCTTGATGAACGTGCCTTATGCCGACGAAGAAGGGAACCTCTATTTCAAACACGCCGCGACTATTACGGAAAACATCCAATCCATCCAGGCGGTCCGGAAAAATAAGGGTTTGGTGATGGCCACCGTGAGCGCGATCATCCCGAAATCGCCGGCCGATATCAGCGTCCCGGCGGAAGACGTGGATTATATTGTAGTCAACCCCTACAACGAGCAAGTGGCGAGTGTGCTACAGCGGAATTACTGGCCGCTCTTCACTCCGGAAGGCGATGCAGACCGTAAAGAAGCGGTGCAACGCCTCAAGTTCATCAACAACCTGCTGAAGATCACCCCCGTGCGCAGTGCGCTCGACCAGATCATGGGCCGCCTGGCCGCATCCATTTTGGTCAGAGAAGTCCCCAAAGGCGGGATGGTCAACATCGGGATCGGTTTTCCGGAAGAGGTGGCAAGATTGCTGGTGGAGCATGGTCTGGAAGACGATTACCTCTTTACCACCGAGGCCGGATCGTACGGCGGACTGCCCACGCCCGGCATCTTCTTCGGGGCGGCCATCAATCCCGAGCACCTCGAGCCTTCCTCCGTCATGTTCAAGCGGTACCAGACCGACCTGGATGTGGCCGTGCTGGGATTTTTGCAAGTGGATGGCGACGGCAACGTCAATGTATCGAAGCGGGGTCCGAAGATCACCGATTATGTCGGTCCCGGCGGATTTATGGACATCGTCAGCGGCGCCCGAACGGTGCTTTTCATTGGTAAATGGATGCACGACGCCGAGTTTCAGGTACAGGAGAACGAGGTGCGCCTGGTTCGGCCCGGAGCCCCCAAATTCGTGGAGGAGGTCGACGAGATCACCTTTAACGGGCACGAAGGCATCAAAGCTGGCAAAAATGTGTACTACATCACCAACGTAGGCCTTTTTCAACTGATGCCTGAAGGATTGACGTTGAGAGCTGTCTTCCCCGGCATTGATGTGGGAAAAGACATTCTGATGCAATCGAAGGCCAGGATCGTTGTGCCTCCGGCAGGTTTGATCGAAGTGATTGATGGAGGGATCGTGAGCGGGAAAGGGTTTAGGCTGGAGCAAGAGGAGATGATGGAGGAGGTTGGATAACTTCACTTTCCATCCCATTAGCATAAAAGATGCATAAAGAAAAATTTGCAACTATCCCCTGGTTGCTATAACTTTATTCTGTACTTTTTAGCCCTAAAAGGTTTTTATTCCCTTATCGCCAAGGGTAAAAAGATTTTTCCATAAAATTTTATTGTGTGTAGCTGAATGCTTGAAGCTGTCAAGCACAGGTATAAGGACCGTTTTGTGCTATTTTTTCCTGCATATATTGCCAGGATTCTATTTCCTCTTTAAGGCCTGATAACTCCATAAACTAAACCTCTTTTTATGAAAGCGTTCTACACCCATTTGCTCATCCCCCTATTCTTGTTTTTTTTCGCCACCGCCAGCGCCCAGAACGGCCCCATTCAGGCGGTGGACGATAACGTATCTGTCACGGCCGGAGGAACCATCAACTTTAATGTAAAAGACAATGACACTTTCCCACCTGGCTTTTTTAACCCCGTTTTTCTCATTACGCCGTCGGCATGCTTCGAACTGGATGTAGAAGGCCATCTATCCTGGGCGCCGGATGCCCAGCCCGAGGAATGCTGCGGCGAACATGTATTGGTCTACCGGTATGAAATATGCCAGCCACCCAGCCAATGCCTGGCGAAGGTCACGATCACGGTCACATGCGATAAGCCGGACTGTTTCTTTGTCAATCTGGAGGATTATATTTCTTCCGCCGACCCTGGATCTGGACTTGAACCGGGCTGCATACATGCCTGTGAAAATATGCAGGCACTCTATTTCGTCAACTACGATTCCTCCAGTACGTACACATGGACAGTAGTTGGCGGCACATTTGTGCCCGGCGGCAATCCAGCAGAAATTCTCGTGACCTGGGGCGCCTGGGGTGGCGGCAATATCTCCCTGACCATCGTCGACGGGAACGGCGAGACGACCGTCCTCGAGTTTTGCGTGGATATCCTGGAAGGTCCGACAGCTGCTTTCCAGCCCTCAGCCTTTATGGGCTGCCTCAACTCGCCTTTTACTTTTGTGAACAACTCTGTTGGGGGGAGTTCCTTCTTTTGGGATTTTGGCGATGGAAATACGTCCGGCGCCTTTCAGCCAACGCATGCATATGCCTTGCCGGGGTCATACACCGTCACCCTCATTGCCACCAAAAACAATTACGATGCGGAAGGTAATCCGCTCTGCTGCTGCGCCGATACAGCAACTGCCGTAGTGGTGATAGACCCACTGCCGGGTCCTGACATCTACTGCATCTCCACGCTGTGCGCCGGCGATAGCAGCCAATACTGGACCAATGCGACGAACTGCGGTTCCTATATCTGGACGGTGCTCGACGAAAATGGCAACCCATGGCCTTTCACCGGACAAGGAACAGACACCATTTCTGTGCATTGGGGCAACGGTCCCACAGGTACGATAACCTTGGAGGTGATGGGCTGTGACAATGCTTATTGCAGCCAGCCTGTCTCGGTGACGGTGCCCATTATTTCACCCACCGTGGGGATTAACGGACCGATAATTGTTTGTGAGAATTCCAGCGCCACGTATACCGTGCCGAAATGGCTCAGCGTGCTGTACAACTGGCAAGTGATTGGAGGGACCATCCTTTCGGGGCAGGGCACCAATGTGGTGACGATCCAGTGGGGCGCCGCTCCGGGTCCGGGGCAGATCAAGCTCGATTACGCGAGCTCTTTCCTCGGTGGCCTTCCGGGGCACGGAGAAGGCGATTGTGCGGGTTCGGCTATCCTGGACGTGGGCATCAAACCCATGTTTAGCGTAGCCGGTCCGCCGCCGGTAGTGTGCGCCAATACGATGTCCACGTTTACGGCTACGGCTTTCCCTTCGTCCAGCTATACCTGGACGGTCACGCCGGCTGTTAGTTTTACCGGACAGAATTCGAACACCCTGGTGGTTACCTGGGATGCCGGCCCGGGAATATTTACGGTAACCGCTGTGCCAAATACCCCATCCGATTATTGCAATGCGCAAGTCAGCAAGGTGGTGCGCGTGGTGGAAACACCTAAGCCGACGGGTATCACTGGGCCAGTGGAAATATGTCCTGGAGGAACGGACGTCTACTTTGGTCAGAGTGCCCAAAGCGGCATGGGCTTCCAGTGGACGGTGGTGGGCGGTACGCCGGCCTCCTACATTGGCGATCCGTTGACGGTGACCTGGAATGCCAGTGGTCCTTATGGCTTGGCCCTGCAACAATTCAGTCTGAATGCCCCCGGCTGCTTCTCCGACCCCATCCAATTTACCGTAACGCCCAAACTCCTGGTAGGTCCATTGGCTATCACAGGCCCCAATGCCTGTATCAACACCGTGCAAAGCTACTCGGCCTCCCCGGCCCAGCATCCCAGCGCCACCTACCAGTGGACAGTAGTGCCGGCCAGTCTCGGCAGCATTATTTCCGGGCAGGGGACGCCCAACGTGCAGGTGCAGTGGAACAATACGCCGGGCCCCGTTAGTTTGCAATTGCAGTTGGAACTGTGCGGGATCCAGCAAACCGTTTCATTGGCGCGAACCCTAAATCCTGCACCCCCTCCCATCATCACCCAGAACGGAATCCTGTGTCCTGGTGTGCCGGCCACGCTCGATGCAGGTCCAGGGTACACCGGTTATAGTTGGTCCACCTCAGCTATGACCCAAACCACTTCCATCACCACGGGAGGCACCTACCTGGTCACTGTTACCAGTTCCGGCGGTTGCACTTCAGTAGGTTCGTTCCAGGCAACGGCTTTGCCCGGCCCTACGGCCTTCATTTCTACGGGAAACCCTACTACCTTGTGCTCCAACCCGCCCAACAACAACGGAACCGTCACGATTTCAGCAATCAACGGACCGGGTTACACCTTTGCCTGGTACCGCAACGGCTCCTCGCTGGGACTACCAGCTGCACAGAGCTCCTATACCCATACCAACACCCAAACGCCGGCCACATTTACCTATTGGGTCATCGTGACCGATGCCAACGGCTGCATGAACCAGTCAAATACGATCACAGTGCAACAGGTTAGTTGTCAAGGTGGCGGTAATGGCGGCTGCATCCCTGCTAATCATAACCTATCTTTCACTTCCTCAAACCCAACGCCCAACTGCAATACGGTTAATTTCACGGTGACCAAATCCAACAACGTCACCGTTACCGGGTGGAATTTCGGCGATCCGTTCAGCAATACGAATACAGGCATTTTGCCTAATGCCCAGCATAAGTATACCAAGGCAGGATGCTACAACGTGGTAGTGACGGCCACCGTGCCCTCCTTGCCTATCTTTGCCGGTGGTACTTGCACGATCACCCGTAATGCTCAGGTGTGCGTGCCAATAGCCGCCGGTTTCTCGTACGCTGCCAGTTGCCAGACGGTTTCTTTCACTGACCAAACCACTTACCTGACCGGGAGTAACCCCACTACCTGGCAATGGACGTTTGGCGATGCCGGTACGAGCAACGTTCAAAATCCGGTCCATACCTATGCTACAGGCGGAACCTACCCGGTGACGCTGGTCGTTACCAATGCGGCGGGTTGTCTGGATAGCATTACCATACAAGTGACGGTGCCCAACGCACCCACACCCACGCTTTCAGCGAACCCCTCCCCTGCCTGTGCAGGAGATCCGGTACAGTTTTCAGCTACCGCTCCCGGTGCGATATCCTGGCTGTGGAATTTTGGCGACGGTATTACCAACGGGGGCCCCATGCCTGCGCATACTTACCTGACAGCCGGTACCTATACAGTGATCCTGACCGTGGTGGATGCGCAGGGATGCCAGGGGGTCGATTCTATCTCTGTAGTCGTACACCCAGGAATCCTCCGGCAGCGCCCATCACCTGGTCGCCCAGCCTGACGGTCTGCGCGGGTGAAACCGTGACGCTCAACGCCCCGACAGGTACGGGATATATGTACCTCTGGTCCGGCGGCCAACTCACGCCCTCCATTCAAGTGACTACCTCCGGAACCTATAGCGTACTCATTACTGATGCCAATGGATGCAAATACATGCCCGATTCGGTGACCGTGACCGTGCTGCCCCTGCCAACCGCTTCCATTACCGGCCCCCATCACATCTGCGATGCCGGTTGTGTGAAACTCACTGCATCATCAGGCTACCTGTATACCTATCAATGGCTGGATGCGTCCAATACGCCCATTGCCGGTGAGACGTACCCCACGATCGAGGTGTGCGATTATAATCTATTGCCGGGCTATGCAGTGGTGGTGACCGATGCCAATGGCTGCTCGGCCGTATCGTCCGTTTTTACGGTGTCGCTGGCCGTGTCGCCCGCCTTTTCCATCACTGTAGCCCCTGATTCCTGCGAGGGCACACCCGCTACGCTCACGATCAATCCCGTACAACCCGATGTGGTTTATTCGTGGAGCAATGGCGGCACAGGGACTTCCATTACCGTGGTTCAGGCCGGTATTTATACGGCTGTCGGCAGAGATACGCTGACGGGCTGCAGCAGTTCCGCCAGCGCGGAGATTTATCCCTTGCCCGACCTTTGCCTGGTGCCTGCGGGCTGTTATGACGTGTGCAAACCCGATACGATCTGTGGTCCCCCAGGGTTGGCCGCCTACCAATGGAACCTTTCTGGAATACCCATACCCGGAGCTACCGACTCCTGCCTGGTTATCACCCAGGATGGCACGTACTCCCTGACCGGCACCACCCCGTACGGCTGCAGCCTAACCTCCGACTCCCTGATGTTGGAAGCGGTTAGTTGTGAGGCTTGCGACAAACTGGTTATTTCCGCGGAACCTTCCACGGAGGCGCCTTGTTGTTGGACCCTCAGCTATTCGAATGAATACGGGGAATTGTTCGGGTTTGAAATTTTCACCAATGATGCCGATCTCAATTTCGATCTCAGCAGCCTGAGCACCTCCCTGGATGTATTCTCCATTTCCACGCATGCAATCGGGTTGGTGAACAGCCAGACAGGCGACCCGTTACCCATGGACAAGCTGGATGATTTCCTGACCTTCTGTCTGGAAAATGTGGTCAACAGCCCTCAGCAGATTATCATTCAATGGTACGATTTTGACTTCAAGGTAGTGTGCGCCGATACCCTGCTGCTGGAATGCCCGATTGAGCCGGAATGCCTCTATTTGGTATCCGATTCCATCTACTGCGATAGCAAGGAGGTTTTTTACCAGTTCACCGTGTGTAATCCTGTCGATGCCGCATTTCCGGTGAAATACATAGAACTGCAGCCCGCCACCCCGCCCGGCGTCGTGGTGACGCCCAACGCGATTGACGAAACTGCCAACCCGATTTTGGCCGGCGAGTGCAGAACTTATACCGTAATGCTCTCCGGTCCGTTTCTGCCCGGTAAAGAATTCTGCTTTAGCTTATCGGCCCACGACGACATCCCGGAAGAGTTGGATACGACCATGTGCTGTATGCTCGATACGATGTATTGCGTAATCATTCCCGATTGCGAACCCTGCGATGATATCGGGGTGGAAAATTGGGAAACGGTATCGGAAGGCAACGGAAAGTGCTGTTACACCATTTCTCTGTTCAACAATTACGATCCCAACTATTTCGATGGGGTCAGCTTGTGTATGCTGAGTCCGAATACGGCCATGACGATTACCAATCCCTTCGGCTCAGGTTGGTTTACCACCTCCTACACGCCCACCGTCATTGACCTGGACGTAGGTCCGCCTATCGGGGCCTACATACCGATGGGGTTGGTCACTTTGCCGCAAATTTGCGTGGAGACTGACGGCGCCCCCCCGCAGCTGTTGGAGATCAAGTGGATCAATGCCGACAGCGTCGTGTGTCGCGATACCATTGCGCTCGAATGCGAGCCACCCTGCGGGTATATGACTGATACCGAGGTCATTTGCAACCCCGACGGCACCGGTGGTTTCCTGATCTCCGGATTGATCAAGAATACGTCGGCCTACATCATGAACGATGCGGATATTATATTCACCTCTCCTCTTGGTTTGAGCGCGTACAACACGTCGCTAGTGTTGGGGGCACTGGCTCCCGGAGGCACACAGCCCTTTACATTGACAGTTGGGAATCCAGCTCAAGCAGGAGATACAGTCTGTTTCACCGCGGGTCTCCATGTGGTCAATGACGATGCGGAGCACCTGCTTTGTTGTAATTTCCACCAATGCTTCGTGTTGCCCGATTGCACAATCGGACCGGGCACTGGCGCCAAATTGTGGTTGTATCCTAATCCCTCGAATGGGGAGGTATTTGCGCAGTATACGGCAGGATGGAACTCCCCGGTACGCGTGCGCATATACGACATGCTGGGCCGCCACCTAAGCGACCGGGAGTATCCGGAGGCTGTCGGACAGGAGAAACTACCCCTGCAGTTGGGCATTTTGCCTAAGGGCATATACACGATTATTTTGGAGTCTGAAGGAAAGAGATGGGTGGAGAAGTTGATCATTGATTGATTAATAAAATACCGTCCACATACAATCCTGAAAATCGGTGACCATGTGGAAAAGCAGGCCAATAGCGATGATCCGGGCCTTGGGGAAGAAAGCCAACAGGAAATAAACCCCAATGGCATAGTAGGAATGTAACGGGTGAAACCCGATGCTGCATCTTCCCGGGTCGAAGACGGGATCTGCGAGCAAGTGGTCCAGGTCGACGAGCATCGTAGCGATTAGGAGGAGCCAGGCCTTTTTCCATTCCCTTCGGAAAAAGATCCAGGCGATCAAGCCCGGAAAGAGGAGATGCAGGCTGTAGTGGGTTACCGGTTGTAAAATGGAGAGAAGATTGCTGGTGGTCATTTTTATACTCCAATAAAATTGGTTTGCGAGTAGTGCTGTCAGAGGACGTACTGCTCGCAAAACTAATTTTCATTGAGTATAGGACTTGCGCACTTCGAAGAAAAAAAACGTTAAAAATGACTTTTACAGGGATTCCGCAAAAAACCTGCGGATCCTAAGCGCCAGCCAGCGGGATCAATGGCACGAAGACAAATTGCACACCGTGCTCGATTCCATTAAAAGCCTGGTAGACATCCACATCGATGGGACCTCCTACAACGACAGCCTTTTTTGCCAATACTACATCCACCCCAACCTGGAGGAAAAAGGGATTCTCTGCCATTTCAGCAGTGCAGGCATTGCCAAAGGTCCGCATCAACTGGAAGTGGAGCGGAAGTATCTGAAGATCCTGCCTATTTTTCCGGATAGTCTGGTTTCGAGGAGGTATGTATTGCCTTTTATTAAGGTGGATTAGGGCCTTTGGTGCCCCACCACCACCATTTGCATGTCCATACCCTTACTGTACCGTAGTACAAACAAGTAATACCCTTCCCTCCAATCATCTACTGGTAGCTGCTGTATCACCCCTTCGGTTACCATTCGTTGCATAAACAACCGGCCGTTGATATCGTAAACCAGCAGCTCGCCCTCCGCGCCGGCATGTACCTGCACGTATGCATCAGCCGGATTGGGCTGCACGGAAAACAGGCTGAGGGCAGGCGGCAGTGGCTCTCCGGTGTTTGTGACCTCGCCGATTTGTTGATAGCCCAGGAAAAAGAACATCGTACTGACCAGGGCTGGCTCCACGCATTCGACGTGATTGGCAGTGGAGTCCTGATCGGCCGCAGCCACGTCGAGGGCGCCGCGGGCAAGCATGGTATCGAGAGCCACCAGGCTGTTGAGGTAGGGAACCTGGTCGTCCGCTTTGCAGTAGAAAATGCGGGTAGGCGCCTGCGGCGCCCATTGGTACACGTTGTTGGCGCGCAATGCTACATTCACGGGATGATCGGGATCTGCAGCTACGACCTGTACAATGGAGTCCTGTAACATCCGTGTGGGCCTGCATTCGCCCTCGGTGGCGATCAGCAGATCGATCAGTTGATTGTTCAGATCTCCCGGATCCAGTTGGCCCGTGTAAAACTGCTCGATCGGCGCCGAATAGGGCGCCCGGAATACATCCGCTACCTGATTAAAAAGATTGCCGTACACCACCTGGTAGGACAGCAGGGTGTTTGGGATATAGGCCGGATAGAAATACAGCGAATCCGACAGGATAAAATCGCGCATCACTTCTCCGATGCTGTAGGGGCCCGACAGGTGGGCAGCGGCCGTCACGGTAAACTCCGCGTCGGGGTCGGCTTCAATTGCGTGGTGCAGCGCCATGGAAGCGTGTCCGCCCTGCGAGTAGCCCGTAACGAATAGCTGTTCATTGGTATGCACCCCGATCTGGGATTGAAACGAATCGAAGGCGCGCAACATATCCAGCGCCACCCAGGTTTCACTGGCCGCGTGGACGTAAGGATGAAACCCGTCTGAATCACCCAGCCCCAGGTAATCAGGCGCCAGGGAAACGAATCCCATTCCGGCGAAGAATACGGCGATGTCGCCTTCTCCCCCACTCGGCTGGCCGTAGCGGGAAGGCACATTGTCTTTGGAAGAGGAAGTGCCATGCTGATAGACCAGCCTGGGAAAGATCTTGGAATCATTGTCGGGCACGACCACCAGGCCCGACAGGGTGTCCTGTACCCCGTTCAGATCGGGCGAAGTGTAAGTGACCTTGTAAAACCGGGCCCCGTATTGGATAAACGGCAGGTTGAACTGGGAGATGAGTTGTGCCTGGGTTTTCGTGCCAATCAGGGTATAGGAAACCAGATCCTGGGCTGGTAAAGCGGTGGCCAGGGTGTAGCAGAGGAGGAAAAGGGTAATTTTTTTGAGCATGAGGTTGGTGATTTTGGTGATAATATGGATGTATTCAGCTCCGTTCGGTATCAGGATTTCGATATTTGGTTCTAGCCCCAACTTTTTTAGCTCCTTCAAATAATGAACCTTTTCATTTTCGTTTTCATCCGCTAAATGGGCGAAGACTCTATCGCCTTTTCCTTTCCCCACGTAAAAAATCTCCTTTGTTTCCGGGTGAGAATAGAGATAAACGCAGTATTTCAAGGCATTCGCTACGGTGGTGGGGAATTTTTTGGTTATGGTGGCCATGGTTGGTGGGTTTTATCCTTGAGTTAACAATGGGCTCTTTGGCAAGTAGGAATATTACTCCTTCTTCAACTCTTGGACCAGTTTCTTATACACAGGCTCATTCCGAATACTATCAAGGCTATCGTCAGTTTCGATCCACTTTAAATAATTGTACCCTAAAGAAATAGCCATTTCCAAATTTTCAAGGGCCCGTTCTGTATCATTTTGAAGCGCATAATACATGGCCCAATTGCGATAAGACCTTCCTTCTGGCCCAATTGCCTGGTGTTTTTCCATGAATATGCTGGCTTCTTCAAATTGGTGATTTTTGGCATATGCCATACCGATGTTATTGTATGCGCTAACTAATTCCTCATTGCCTGGATTTAAAATGTCTTCCATAATAGCAATACCCCTTCGAGAATACTCAATCGAAGAAGCATAATCTCCTGTATCATAATATCCATTCCCCGTATTTAAAAAAGTTATCGCCAAATTGAGATCATCAGGGGGCAAGACTTTCTCCCGGATAGTCAGGGCTTTAAGATAAGCCTGTAACATGTTTTCATAGTCTCCCAAACTCCTATACGTAGCAGCCAATTCATCGTACGCCCAAGTTAAATCGAGATGGTCAGGGGGTAATGTTCTTTCCTGGATTGCCAAGGCTTTAAGCCTGAATTTCAATGTGTTTTGATAGTCCTCCAGGTTGTCGTTAGTCTCCGCAATAAGACTGTATGACATTGTCAAAGCCGGATGATCGATGGGCAAAATTTTCTCCCAAATTGTGAGCGCTTTCAAATAATTGACCAAGGCACTTTGATACTGCTCAAGACTAAAGTACATCGCAGCAATGTTCATATAGGTTGTCGCCAAAACAGGGTGATTTTCAGGCAGGACTTTTTTCCAAATTAGTAGTGCTTTTAAATTACATTCCAGGGAGCTTTGGTAGGCTCCCAGATCGGAATAAGTGGTAGCCATTTTACTGTATGACTTTGCTAGGTCAGGGTGATCGGAGGGCAGGACTTTTTCAAGGATCGCCACGGCCTTTAGATGATATTCCAATGCTTGTGTATAGTCCCCCAGATTATTGCAGGCGTCAGCTATACCGGCGTATGACTTTCCAATATCAAGGTGATCGGAGGGAAGAACTTTCTCCCATATTGCCAAGCATTTCAAATAGTATTCCAATGACCGTTGATATTGGCCCATATCCAGGTGTACCTTACCTAAATTGGAATAAGACCTTCCCAAATCCGGATGATCAGAAGATAGAATTTTTTCACGAATCTCTAAGGCCTTTTCATTATATTTCAATGCGTTCTGATACGCTCCAAGGTTTAAATATGCGGTACCTAAACTGGAGTAAGACCAAGCCAAGTCAGGATGATTGGAAGGCAATTTTTTTTTACGTATTGCCAAGGCTTTTTGCGAATATTCCAATTCACGTTGGTAGTCCCCCAGGTTAGCGTATGCCATATCCAAAACACCGTATGACCATGCTAAATCGAGGTGATCTGGCGGTAGAATTTTTTCATGGATGGCCAGGGCCTTCTGCGAATATTCCAAGGAGAGTTGATACGCTCCTATATTTGAATAAGCCACTGCCAATCCGTCGAATGTAGCCGCCAAATCAGGATGACCAGGAGAGAGTGATTCCTTCTCAATGGCAAAAGCTTTTAGATAATATTCCAACGCTTTTTGGTGCTCTCCAATGCTGGAGTATGACCCTGACAAATTCTTGTATAGCAAGGCCAAATGGAGATTATCCGGGGATAGGTTTTTTTCTCCATTTTCCACCACTTTCAATTGTAGCTCCAATGCTTTTTGATACTTTCCACCTTTTAGGTAGAATACAGCCTGGCAATTCAAGCACCCTTGAATTTCATCCAGGTTGTATCCTTCTTTTTGGAAAATTTCAACAATTTTCTCATAGCATTCAGCAATTTCTTCAAATCGATATTGTGGTTCCAGCAATTTGATTTTCAAGTAAAAACCATCAATCACCTGTTGGATCTCTTTCTCAGCCTTTCTCTTTTTTTCACTAGCTTCCTGATAGGCACGGAATAGCATTTCATTGTCTAAAATTGCAATAGCTCCAGTGATATCCTGTAAACTATCGATATCAAACACAGCTTCTTTCACCAGTTGATTGGCCTTATCCAGATTGATAGTGGCGATGAACAATGCTAATTCCTCGACCTTGACTAAAGCAGAATCTCGCTCTTCAGAGAGTTTTTCCTTCTCCCTTTGCAACGACGCTATAGTCTTTTGGTCAAATTTCGCTTCATCGATTTTTTTATTAATTTCTTTTAGGTGTTTTTCGGTACTCTCGTTGATAGTTTTGAGGAAAATTCCGTTATAGCGCAATGCCGCCTCATCCCGTTGCCCAAGGGTACAAACGATTATCTCAATGATATCTTCCCCCGGGTTAGAAGGGACCCGTACTTCTTCTAAAACTTTGTCGTTGACTAATTCAAGCGCCGTTCCATCCCTGTCCGTAGTGCCCACAATGATTCTCACTTTATCGCCCGCATGTTTATCCTGGAATTTTAACTCAAACATCCCATCATCTGTCGTGTAAAAATGATTGGCCCCAATTGCGCTTATTTTAACGCCAGCAGCAGGACGAGAGCCAGAGTTTAGAAAAGTAACTGTTCCCTGCAAAATTGCTTGTGAGAAAAGACTGTCTGATACTCCCCATACGAGACAAGTCAAAAGGAAAATGCGAAAGGAGAAGGTCATGGTTATTTCAATTATTTGCAAAGCCTAAATATACCCCTATGCCGTCATCCCTTCCACACTTCTCCTACAAAAAATCTCCTTTTTGCCTTTTGAGCAGCAATCAGCTTGTGTTTGAATCCATCAAAAGGGTGAAATATTTTTCGCCCCAACTACCACCTTATTCAACCAGCACCAAACCGATCCGACTTCCAATTCGCCGGATTATTTTGGATATACGCTGAAATACGATAATACACCCTTCCATCGGGGATGATAATTTCGTAATAATTGCGGTGCCACACATCCTGAATATCGGTATTTGCCCGGGCCCATTTGGTTACCCCGATTTTGAACCCACGCACGATGGATCCAATGGTCTGAGAGGTCCCCTTGGGGCGTTTTGGGTCTGGTAGGGGCGAAAAATTTTTCGCCCCTGCTGCACCCACGATTTCCACAATTCCATGCACATGATTGGGCATAATGACAAACGCATGCAATACCGCTTGGGGGAAATGTTCGGGTATGGCCAACCAACATTTTTCAGCTATTCGCCCCACTTCATTCAATTGCATAACCCCCTTTTCTATTCTCCCGAATAAATGGGCGCCGTTTTTCGTGCAAATGGTGATAAAATAAAACCCACCCTGGCTGTAATCATACCCTTTCAACCGGATGCTCCTGCGATGGTGCTTCTTGGGATCGTAACTCATGGGATCACATTTTATGCTTCCATAACAGGGGGGAACCCAAATTTACAACAAAAACAACAAAAACACCTTCCGCCCAAACATTTTGTACGGGCGAAATATTTTTCGCCCCTACGATGCCCGGGGGGCATGCCTTTTTTTTTTGCCCTTCCCACATACCCCCATGTACGGGCGAAATATTTTTCGCCCCTACGATGCCGGGGGGCATGCCTTTTTTTTTGCCCTTCCCACATATCTCCGGGGGGGGCGAAATATTTTTCGCCCCTACGATGCCGGGGGGCATGCCTTTTTTTTGCCCTTTCCACATATCTCGGGGGCCGGGCATGCCTTTTTTTGCCCTTCCCACATATCCCGGGGGAAATATTTTTCGCCCCCTACGATGCCGGGGGCATGCCTTTTTTTGCCCTTCCCACATATCTCCGGGGGGCGAAATATTTTCGCCCCTACGATGCCGGGGGGCATGCCTTTTTTTGCCCTTCCCACATACCCCTGTCCGGGCGAAATATTTTCGCCCCTACGATGCCGGGGCATGCCTTTTTTTTGCCCTTCCCACATATCTCCGGGGGGCGAAATATTTTTCGCCCCTACGATGCCGGGGGGCATGCCTTTTTTTTTGCCTTTCCACATATCTCTGGGAACGGGCGAAATATTTTTCGCCCCTACGATGCCGGGGGGCATGCCTTTTTTTTTGCCCTTCCCACATATCTCCGGGGGGGGGGCGAAATATTTTTCGCCCCCTACGGTACGCCGGGGGCATGCCCTTTTTTGCCATACCATGCCACCGGGGGGGGGCGAAATATTTTTCGCCCCTACCATTTCACGGGATGGGCAAAAAAATCCCCGCCAATGTACGGGCGAAAAATATTTCGCCCCTATCTTCACCTCCAACAACAAATCATCTTTCACACATGCCCACCCCTCTCCTCGGCACCGCCTCCTGGGGCTGGAAAATCCCCGCCCCCACCGCATTCGACCTGCTCGATGCTTTCTACGCCGCTGGCCTCCGCCAAATCGATACCGCTACCAACTACCCTATCAACAAAATTCCGGCGGACTTTCGGAAAGCAGAAACCATCCTCACCGAATGGATGAAAACCCACGGCGTCCACGACCTGCAAATCACTGCCAAAGTGGGCAGCATAAATAACCTACGCAGCCCGGAACACCTGCTCACCCAGTCTTTCCTGCTGATGTGCCTGGATGAATATCAGCGGATGTGGGGCAACAACCTCGATACGTTTATGGTGCATTGGGATAACAGGGAGGAAATTCGGGAAATACAGGATACGCTCCAAGCCCTCGCATTCGCAACCGCGCAAGGGCTAAAACCGGGACTGTCGGGCATTAAACGACCGGATTTGTATGCCGAGCTGAACAAAGACTTCCACCTCGACTTCCGCATCCAGTTCAAACACCATGTGCTGGAGTCGGCCTACGAACACTATAAACCGTTTCATGGCACGAAACGCTTTGTGGCCTATGGGATCAATGCGGGCGGCGCGAAGATAGGAGCAGACCCAAGTTTGGATTTTTTAAAGCCCGTTTTGGAAAAAGCAAACCGTGATAAAAGCCGTCCTCCTATCGAGCATTTTTACCAGGTAGGGCTGTTGTTTGCTTACCAGCATCCCGATATCGAGGGAATATTGATCGGTCCTTCCTCGGTGAAGCAACTGGAAGACAATCTGACTTTTTTGGGAAACCTCCGTGTGTATGACTATACTGATTTTTTTGAACCGCAAAGGCGCTAAGCACGCAAAGACACTGCGCCTTGGCACTTCAGGACAATTGTAAATATCCAGTATCTTAGCGTGCTTAGCGTCTTTGCGGTTTTTAATTTTATTTATGAACCCCCTCTCCACATACGACTTTCTCATCATCGGCGGCGGCCTCTTCGGCGCCTACTCCGCCCTATACCTCGCCGAAAAGGGCTACCGCTCCTGCATCCTCGAAAAAGAAGCAGCCCTCTTCCGCAAAGCTTCCATCGTGAACCAGGCGCGGCTGCACGGGGGCTACCACTATCCGCGGAGCATTGCCACAGCACGGATGTCGGACGATCACCGGGAGCGGTTTACCGAGGATCATAAGGATTTTGTGAATTTTGAATTTGAACAGTACTACGCCATCGAGAAATACGGCTCACTGACGGATGCCGCCCAGTTTGAACGCTTCTGCAAGTATATGAATATCCGCTGCGAGCGGGTGATGGACCATCCGCTGTTCGACTACTCCCGGCTGGAGGCGCTTTACCTGACGACGGAATATTCGTTCGACCCCATTCTCATCGCCCGCCACTATGTGGAGCGGTTGAAAACGGAGCCGCTCATCGAGGTGCGCATGCAACAGGAACTCCTTCAGGCAGAAACCGAAGGCGATCATTGGCGGGTGCAAGTGCGCGACCATTCCCGGGAAGAAACTACGGAAATTCAGGCGCCCATCGTCATCAACGCGACCTACGCGGGCAGCAACGCGATCAACCGCCTGTTTGGGGGCGCAGAGATCGAACTGATGCACGAAATATCGGAGATGGCCTTCGTTGCTGCGCCCAAGATCCAACATTTGGGCCTCACGGTGATGGACGGCCCCTTCGGCTCCATTATGCCCTACGGGAAGTCGGGCCTGCTCTCGGTGTCGTCAGTAGCTTATACCCACCACCGGGTCTCTTACGAGAATCTGCCCAATTTCCCCTGCCAGACCCCCGAAACCGGGTGCCGCCCCGGTTACCTGGCCGATTGCAACCCCTGTATCGAGCGCCCCCCCTCCAACTACCGCAAAATGCTGAGCCAGATGGGACAGTATTTTTCCGACGAGGTGGAGTGGCAGTATTTCTTCTCCTATTTCACCATCAAATCGAAACTGCAAGCCAGTTTTATCGATGATAGCCGCCCCACGGAGATCAGCCTGCTGCGCGAAAATCCACATTTTTATTGCATATTTGCCGGCAAGATCAATTCGATCTATGAGATTGAAAAGGTAGTTTAAATGGTTTATGAGGTTTATGAGGTTTAGAAAAGTATATTTTTCATAAACCTTATAAACTGGCGAAGCCTATAAACTTTTAACTTGGCAAAGCCAAAAAATGGAAAACGGAGTACAAATCACTGAAGCCACCGCCGCGCATCTACCCCAATTGGTAGATATGTTCGAAGCGTACCGGCAGTTTTACGGACAAAAGCCCGACCGGCTGGGGGCTACCCAATTTCTGACAGCCCGTATCCGGCATAAGGATTCGACGATCTTTGTAGCGATGTACAACGGAGTGCTCGTGGGTTTTGCGCAAATGTACCCGCTGTTCTCCTCCACCCGGCTGGGGCGGCTCTTTTTGCTCAACGATGTCTATGTCTCCCCCGATTTCCGTGGAAAAACGGTGGGGCGGCAGTTGATCGACCACTGCAAAGCCCATGCTCGCGAGACCGATGCAGTGGGCATCCTGCTCGAAGCGGATAAGGTCAATACCCAGGGAAATAAGTTATATCAACGCGCCGGTCTTGAATTGGATACAGATCATAATTATTATTTTTGGAAAAAGTAAACGTATAGAGGAGCTTGGTTGCCGATGGCCATCGGCAACCAAGCTCCTTTAATAATTTTTTTTTATGCCTCACAAAGTCCATGTTTCCTCTGAAATCGGTCGATTGCGACGGGTGATCGTGCATCGCCCGGATGAAGGGATTGCGCGTATCACGCCCAAAATGGCCACGGAGTTGTTGTTTGACGACATCGTACACCTGCCGCATATGCAAGAGGAGCACGATATCTTCACCGATGTGCTGCGCGCTTTTTTGGGACCGGAGAATGTCCTCGAAACCCAAAAGCTGCTGGCGGAAGCCCTCGGCGCTGATGAAGAAGGCCGGCAATGGATCATCGACAACATCATCAATTTCGAGGAATTGCCGTCGCGCTACCGGACGATGCTGGCGCAGATGCCCGACGACCAATTGGCCGACGTGATCATTACGGGGTATATGCCGGATGAAGATCTGTTCCTATTCCGCCCGATCCCCAATTTCATTTTTACCCGCGATATCGCGGTGACGATCAACGACCACGTGATCATCACCAAGGCGGCAAAGGAGGCACGCTACCGCGAAAACTTCATCACGCGGCTCATCTTCTGGGTGCACCCTATTTTCAAGGGGCTCAAAAAGAAGGGCAAGCTGATCAACCTCAACCACGTGGAGGAATTTCCGCCCTCCCGCCGCGGGGAGGTGATCTCGATCGAAGGGGGCGACGTCATGATGATCGACCGCGACTACCTGCTCATTGGTTGCAGCGAGCGCACCACGGCGCATGCGATCCAATCGCTTCGCGAAGTGTTGTTCAAAAAAGGGGTAGTGAAGAATGTGGTGCAGATCAACATTCCTTTCGAGCGTTCTTACATGCATATCGACACCATTTTTACCCAAATAAATACCAACCACGTCGTGGCCTACAAGCCCATCGTCATCGAAGGACTCAGCTCGCACGTGGAGGTACACCGCTCCAACGGGGTTTCGATCTACTACGACTCCATTTACGATTTTTTCAAAAACGAGATCAACCCCAATATGAAGTTTATCCTGAGCGGCAACGGGGAGTCGCCCTATCAGGAGCGCGAGCAGTGGACGGACGGCTGCAACCTCGTCGCCATCAAGCCTGGAGTAGCCATCACCTACGACCGCAACCCCAAGACCGAAGAGGCGTTCAAGACGTTTGGCTATACGATCCTGCACGCCACCGAATTCCTGGCGCGCTTCAATGCCGGCACCCTCGACCCGGAAACGCTCCAAAATACCATCGTCACCATCCCTTCGGATGAGTTGTCGAGGGCCCGAGGAGGAAGCCATTGTATGACGTGCCCGATTGAACGGGATTAATTGGTGTAGAGACGCCATACCTGGCGTCTCCTCCTGATAAAACGTTACGTGAACCATGTATACCCACGATTTTCAAAAACGCGTTCGATACGGAGAGACCGACCAAATGGGGTACGTCTACTACGGCAACTATGCCCAATATTACGAGATCGGGCGGGTGGAGATGCTGCGCTCGCTGGGCATGACGTATAAGTCGTTCGAAGCGGAGATGGGCATTATGATGCCGGTGGTGCATTTGGATATCCGCTACCTGCGTCCCGCGAAATACGACGATATGCTTACAATACGGACGACCCTTCGGGAGTTGCCCGAACGGTTGTCGATCACCTTTTTGTGGAGATCCTGAATGAAGAAGAGAAAGTGATAAATTCCGGCAGTGTGCGGCTTTGCTTTGTCGAAATCGAATCCGGGAAGACAGTGTCGCCACCGGAAGCGTTGATAGCGCGGCTGAAGCCGTATTTTGGTGTGAGTGAAGAGTGAAGAGTGAAGAGCATATCCTCTTCACTCTTCACTCCCCACCAAACATAACATAAATGAAACCCTGGAGCGTAAAACGGCTACAAGACTGGTTTCTTTCCCGGTCCCTCACCAAGCGGGTGTTGGCCTGGACGAAGCGGAAATCCTTTCCGGGCTTCTTCGGGGTACCTATTTATGACGTGGTGATCTTCATGTCCAACGAAGTGAAGAGCAACACGCTCACGGGTAGGGCCAACGCCATTGCGTTCAGCTTTTTCCTTTCCTTGTTTCCCTCGATCATCGTGCTGCTGACGTTGTTGCCGCTCTTGTCGCAAACCATCCTCCAACACCTGCCCGGAGGAGAAAATTTCTTTGAGGTACTCTACCGGGAGATCAAATTCATCATGCCCGGTAACGCGGGGGATATGCTGTTTGAAACCATCGAAGACCTCACCACGCGCCCGCGCAACGGTCTTTTATCATTTGGTACCATCCTGGTGATCTTCTTCTCCTCCAACGGGATGATGGCCATGATGTCGGGGTTTGACAAATCCTATATGCGCACCTTCAAAAAGCGGAATTCCATTCGCCGCCGGATCATCGCCATCGGGCTCACCTTCGTGCTGGGCTTCCTGTTGATCGCCTCGGTGATCACGATCATCCTTGGAAATACCATCATCAACTGGCTGGCCGAATACATCCACCTCGACTGGTTTGGGGAGGTTTCCCTTTCCATTCTCCGCTATTTGATCATCATGTCGCTATTTTATGGCGGCATCTCCTTCCTCTACCGTTTTGGGGCCGCTGTGCATAAGCGGTTCAGCTACTTCTCTCCCGGCACTACCCTGGCCACGATCCTGTCGCTGCTCTCTTCAAAAGGCTTCTCCTACTACGTCGAAAATTTTGCCACCTACAACAAACTCTACGGGTCCATCGGTACCATTATCGTGGTCATGCTCTGGATCCAAATCAACGTGCTGATCTTATTGGCGGGATTTGAGCTCAATGCGAGTATAGCGGTGAACCGGGATTTGAAAAAGGAACGAGAGGAAGAATAAAGAGCCGGCCGGCTCTTTATTCTTTCTTATCAGATAGCCCCAGCTCACGGCCTCTCTCCAGCATAAAGTCAAAGGCCGGCTGGTATTCATTCGGAATCACCCCATCCAAAATCGCGTCGCGGATAGCGTTTTTGATCAGGCCGACTTCCCTGGAGGGTTGGATGCCGAACGTTTCCATGATGAGCTCGCCGGTGACAGGAGGCTGCCAGTTGCGGATGCGGTCTTTTTCGTCGACTTCCTGCAGGCGATCGCGTACCAGGTTGTAATTTTCCAGGTAGCGCGCCACCTTGCTGGGGTTTTTGGAGGTGATATCGGCTTCACAGAGCATCATCAGGTCGTCGATGTCGTCGCCGGCTTCGAAGAGGAGGCGACGGATGGCGGAATCCGTGATGTTCTCTTTGGTGAGACTGATTGGGCGCAGGTGCAGGAAAACCAGTTTCTGCACATATTTCATTTTGTGGTCGAGTGGCAGGCGGAGGCGTTGAAAGATCTTGGGCACCATATTGGCGCCGAGGGTTTCGTGCCCGTGGAAGGTCCACCCCTGCTCGGGGTCATAGCGTTTGGTAGGGGGTTTGGCGATATCGTGCAGGAGGGCTGCCCAGCGCAACCAGATATTATCCGATTTTTTGCAGAGGTTATCCAGCACTTGCAGGGTATGGTAAAAATTGTCTTTGTGGCCTTTCCCGTGCTTGAATTCCACGCCGTGGAGGGCGGCAACTTCGGGAAAAAATTGTGCCAACAGCCCGGTATCGAACAGCAGTTTGAAACCCACCGAGGGCGTTATCGTACTCAGGATCTTTTCGAGCTCAGTGGTGATGCGCTCTTTGGATACAATGTGGATCCGGCTCCGGTTGTCGTGAATGGCGCGCAGGGTTTCCGGATCGATCTCGAAGTCCAGCTGGTTGGCAAAACGGATGGCCCGCAACATGCGCAGCGGGTCGTCGGAGAAGGTCTTTCCGGGCTCGAGCGGGGTTTTGATCAGTTTCTCTTCCAGGTGCTTGAGTCCGTTGAACGGATCGACCATGACCCCAAAATCGGCATCATTGAGGCTTACCGCCAGGGCGTTGATCGTAAAGTCCCGGCGGTTCTGGTCGTCTTCAAGCGTACCGTCTTCGACCGAGGGCTTGCGGGAATCGTACCGGTAGGATTCCTTGCGGGCGCCGACGAATTCGATCTCCATGTCTTTGCGGCGCAGCATAGCTGTCCCAAACCGTTTATACACCACCACCCTGGGAATAGGCTGGAGCTTGGCGGCCACGCGTTCGGCAAGTTCGATCCCGCTGCCCACGCAGACGATGTCCATATCCTTGGAAGGACGAGCCAGGAGACGGTCGCGCACAAAGCCGCCTACGAGGTAGGCCGGCACGTTCATTTCCTTTGCGCACTGGCCGATCAGAAAAAGGATATCCCGTTCTTGTGGCTCGATATTGAAGATCATTCCGGTGTAAAATTAATTCTAAAAAAGAAAGCCATTTGCCACCCTAAAATACCTCACTCAATTCGCTGAAATGGGCTTCCACCTCATCGAGGATCCGGAAGAGCGCCTGAGGATCGTCTTCCGTCACTAAACGGGCCCGGAAGGGTTTTATTCCAGGATAGCCCTTGAAATAATTGGTGTAATGGCGGCGCATCTCCAACACGCCTAGTTTAGGGCCTTTCCACTCCAGGGAGCGGCGCAGGTGCATGCGGGCAGCATCTACCCGTTCGTGGGTGGTGGGGGGCGCAAGGGTTTCCCCGGTTGCCATAAAATGCTTGATCTCCCGGAAGATCCAGGGATTGCCAATGCTGGCCCGGCCGATCATGATCCCGGCTACCCCGTACCGATTGCGGTATTCCAGGGCTTTCTCCGGGCTGTCGATATCTCCGTTTCCAAATATTGGAATATGTATCCGGGGGTTTTCCACCACCCGGGCGATATGGGACCAATCCGCTTCGCCTTTGTACATCTGCTTGCGGGTGCGGCCGTGGATGGACAGGGCTTGAATGCCTACATCCTGCAGGCGTTCGGCTACATCCTCGATGAAAATGGATTGTTCGTCCCACCCCAGCCGTGTCTTAACTGTCACGGGCAGCTTCGTCGATTTCACGATGGCTTCCGTCAGGGCTATCATTTTGGGAATATCCTGCAAAATGCCGGCGCCTGCCATCTTGCAAACCACATTTTTCACCGGACATCCGTAGTTGATGTCGAGCACCTCGGGTTGGGCTTCCTCCACGATCTCGGCAGCCTGGATCATGGAGTCCAGCTCCGCGCCGAAGATCTGGATGCCTATCGGGCGTTCGTCGTCGTAAATATCCAGCTTCTTCAAGCTTTTAGTGGCATCGCGGATCAACCCTTCCACCGAGATAAACTCGGTATACATCATGTCGCAGCCGTACTGTTTGCAAAGCGCACGAAAAGGAGGATCGCTCACATCCTCCATAGGCGCGAGCAGTAGTGGAAATTCGCCCAATTCTACCGATCCGATCTTAACCATCTTATTACTGTATAAGGTTTTTTTTAAAAACCAGCCTCAAAGTTACGCATTTCTCCACCTTTGGGCTACTGCGACAAAAAAGATACATACATTTCATGCAATAGGTTCACTGTTTTTTTTGTGGTAATAATGGTATTTTGGCGCAAAAGAAACCACCCACCCGGGTTTTAACATGCTAACTGCCATAATCGTTTGTTTTGTCCTCGGCTATGCCGCCATTGTTTTTGAGCACCCGCTCCGGCTGGATAAGACCGTGCCCGCGCTCCTGATGGGCGCTTTATGCTGGGCCCTGATTACCGTGGGACACCTCCCTGTGGTCGACCACCTCGGGGCATTGGGCGAGGAGCCTTACACTGCCGATCATACCCTGGAGGTATTACTGCACCATATCGGCAAGATCGCAGAGATCCTGCTCTTCCTGCTGGGGGCCATGACCATCGTGGAGCTCATCGACCTGCACAAGGGGTTTTCAGTCATCACTTCCCGCATCAAGACCACTGATAAACGAGCTATGCTCTGGCTGATCCTGCTGCTGTCTTTTTTCCTGTCGGCCACCCTCGACAACCTGGCCTCGACCATCGTGTTGGTGTCGCTGCTGCGGCGGCTGATCCCCCAACGGGAAGAGCGGCTCTGGTTTGTATCCCTGGCGGTGATCGGCGCCAACGCGGGCGGGGCCTGGTCCCCGATCGGCGACGTGACCACCACCATGCTTTGGATCGGCCAGCGGGTGTCTACGAGTGGACTGATCCAAAACCTCATTCTGCCTTCCCTGGCTTGCGTGGTGGTACCCGGGGTGATCGCTTCCTTTCTGCCTGCCTTTCGCGGCAAGATCTCTCCGGCAGCCGGAGAACTCCATGCCGAGCAGTCGAATTCCAGGTTGCTCAGCAGTTCGACGATGCTGCTCGTGGGTATAGTCGGGCTCGTATCGGTGCCCGTATTCAAAGCCCTGACCCACCTGCCCCCTTATATGGGCATAATGCTCGCCCTGGGAGTAGTTTGGCTGGTATCCGAATACATTCATCCCGAAGAAGACTTTACAGAAACGCGCAAGCACATGTACTCCGCCCATAAAGCGTTGTCGCGCATCGAGTTATCCAGTATTCTCTTTTTTCTGGGTATCCTCGTGGCAGTGGCGGCGCTCGAATCGGTAGCCGTAACCGGAGTAGGCGGAGAACCGGTAGGACTCCTCAAAGGCATGGCCCAGCAGTTGCAGGCCGCTATCCCCAATCAAAATATTGTCGTGTTGCTCCTTGGCGTCTTTTCCGCCCTGATCGACAACGTACCCCTTGTCGCCGCTTCGATGGGGATGTATACCCAACCCATTGATTCCAGCCTCTGGCACTTTATCGCCTACGCCGCCGGCACCGGCGGCAGCATGCTGATCATCGGATCGGCAGCCGGGGTTGCCGCTATGGGTATGGAACGGATCAATTTTATCTGGTACCTTCGCAATATCGCCTGGCTGGCGCTGATGGGCTTCCTGGCGGGAGCCGCAGTGTTTTTAGGGCTCCAGGCTATTTTTTAAGAAAAAATCATTTCCCATGCCCATCAAAACCATCCCCCTTTTCTTCTTTATCTTTATGCTCCTTTGGAGCGCTTGCAGCAACCCCGCAGAAACAGCGCTCGTAGGCCGCTGGCAGGGCGTCGAACTGACAGAGGAAGGCGAACAGCTGAACCTCGACCCCGGAGAGATCCGCTTTGAATTCCTGGCAAAAAAGGGGTATATTTTTTCCAGCACCCTCAAATACCGGGAAGCCGGCACCTTCCGGGTTCAAACGGAATACCTGATCACCCAGGACACCAGCCATGCCGGCGCTACCGACAAATCTGTGCGTATCGTGCAACTGGAGGCAGATACCCTGGTGCTGGAAATGAAGGACCAGGAAAAAACCCGTTTGCTCAAACTGCTGCGCACTCCTCAATGAAAGAATGACGAAAATCACTGGGCAAACTGACGAAGCACATTGCAGATAGACGGAATAAGGGTCTAAATTGGAGAAGCCAGTAAAATAGGTTGAACCATGCAAAAATTTAGAATCCGTAATCATGCCTTCGACCGGATAGGCGACGCGTACGCACCGGTGATCGATCCCGATCATTTTCTCGGATTTTCCGCTTTTGATGTGAAGCGGAAAAGAAGCGAGCCGGGCGCCGTAAACCTTAGCAAGGCCGGTGAATTATTCATCATGGATGTGGCCGTACCAGGCTTTTCCAAAGGAGAGCTGACTGTCGCGATCTCAGACGATATACTGGTTATTCGGGGCATGAAAAAACACAGGGAAGACCATCCGGAAACGGAATTCATCATGGAGGAATTCGATACGGATTCCTTCGAACGGAAATTCCGGATCAACCCTTGCATTTCCAGGGAAAAAATCACGGCAAAATACGAGGACGGTCTTTTGCGCCTGACGTTCATCGATGTGCCCCCGGAAGAAGAAAAAAATGCGCAGTTCATCATGGTGATGTAATGAAATGACGCTGAAAAAAACTCGCATTTTATGGAACCCTTTTCCAGGCTATTAGTTGGACTCGACCTCTCTCCGATGGATCCCATCTTGATCCGGCAGGCCCACCGGGTGGCCGGGCTATTTCGGTCCGTGCAGGTCTATTTCATCCATATCGTTCCGGATATGGCCATTCCCCAAAGTGCCCAGCTGGAATTCCGAAAACGCTTTGCCCCGGAGCGGCCTATCGACGAACAGGTGAAAGCCCAATTGAAACAGACCATCGGGGCACATTGGGAGAAGGATATCCCCACGGAATGGAGTGTGGACGTTATCGAAGGAAAACCCTACAGCCAGCTCCTTCATTGGTTGGAGGTGAAAAATATCGAATTGCTGCTCGTAGGCCAAAAACAGGACAACTCCGGTAGTGGGATCACCGCCCGCAAGCTGGCCAATCAAGCCCGGTGCAACGTGCTGTTCGTTCCGGAAAAGCCCCTGCGGGAAGGACAACACCTGCTCGTACCCATCGACTTTTCTGAAGATTCGGCCAAGGCGCTCCGGCTCGCCCTGGATTGGCGCATGCGGCAGGATGGTGTGCACATTACCGCCCTGCACATCACCGACCTCATCGCCGCCGGCTACTACCTCAACCGGCAGGAGTTTGAAAACTTCAACCGTTTTCTCGATAATACGGCAAAAGAGTCTTTCCAAAAATTTCTGGAAGCACACCAATTTCCCCCGGATGCGATGGAAGAGGCGCTCCTGCGAAATGAAGAAGGGAGTATTTCCGAACAGATCATGGACTACGCCGCCGCAAAAAATGCCGATTGGATCATCGTGGGAGCCCAAGGACACGGGGCCATTGAACGCTTTTTCTTCGGCAGTGTAACCGAAAAACTTGTCAGCCAAAAACTACCTGTGCCCACCATGGTGGTGCGGTAGGAAATATTGAAAAACAGCATACATGCAGACCCTCAAGACAGAACTGATTCGCTACTTTGAACAACTGGAAGCCGACGCCCATTTTGCCTTTATGGAAGTCCAACAAGATACCCGGAAGGGAAACATTCACGCTTTGCGTGTGTCCCTCAAGCGGTTGCGGGCTTTTCTGCACATGCTGAGTGAGGTAGACCCTCATTTTCCAGGGAAAGCTTCGCTCAAGCGATTTAAATCACTCTTTGCAGAAGCAGGCCAGCTCCGCGACCTTCAGATCGAAAACAGCCTCTTGTACAGTAAGGAAGAAACCCTTGAGCTCACGCACAAGACTTCCGACCAATTGCTAAGCCGGATCGAGGAACAACAACGGGCTTTCCGGGCTTTTGAGCAGGCATTCTCCATTGCCGGATTGCGGGAGACCTGCCTGCAAGCGCGTTCTCACCTGGAGCATATGCACCTCTCCACCCTGCGAAAGGGACTGCGCGGATATTTCCGAAATATGCTGGACGAACTGACAATACTCGCCCGGGAAGGCATGAGTTCCAAAAAGCGGCTGCACGAGCTCCGCAAAAGCGCCAAGGAGGCCCTTTACAACCTGATTGCCATCGATCAGGCCACTCCGCATGTCATGCTTTCGATGGACTTGATGCAACCCCTGGAAATGCTGCAACACCAGTTGGGAAAGTGGCATGACCACTGTATGACCAAGGAGGAATCCAAAAACCTGCGGAATGTGCCCCAATCGCTGAAACGGCAACTGAAGCAAGACGAAACCCGTTATTTGCAGGATATCCGTTTTTTGCTCGCGCAACTTCCCACCATGAGCGATCGTTTATTGGAGGAAATGGATACCTTACTGGCTCCCGTAAAACAGGAAATGGTAATAGAAACACCACTTAATTGATCACCCATACCCATGCTGATCCTAATCACCGGATTGCCAGGCGCAGGGAAATCTACCTTCGCGCTAGCCCTGGCGGCTGCCAACGGAGCAGTCCACCTCAATACCGATCGGGTAAGAGCTAAATTGGGTTTGCGGGGCCACTACGATCCCGAATCGAAGCAAAAAGTCTATTCCTGCCTGCTCGACATGCTGGAATCCCATCTCCTGGCAGGGGAAGATGCGATTGTCGATGCCACGCTTTATCAGCAAGAGATCCGGACGCCATTCATCGACCTGGCCGTCAAATACCAAACCCCCTTCAAATGGATTGAGATCCGCGCCGAAGAGTCCGTTATTCGAAAACGGCTGGAAAATAAACGCCCTTTTAGCGAAGCCGATTTCCAGGTTTATCTCCAATTGAAAAAGGTCTACGAACCGCTCCAATTCCCACACCTGGTCCTGCATTCCGACAACCGCCCAATGTCCGACCTGGTGACCGAAGCCCTCACATACCTGGAAACTCCCACCCCATGAACCGCGACCAGATCGACACCATTGCTCAGCAACATGCCTTTCCCGATGCCAAAGGGCCCGTCGAGATCGTGGAGACGCATGCCAATTTCATCCTGCTCAGCACCCACTTTGCGTTCAAGATCAAAAAAGAAGTCCATTTCTCTTTCCTGGATTATTCTACCCTCGAAAAACGCCTGCATTTTTGTCAGCGCGAGCTGGAACTCAACCAACGGCTCACCCATGGAATCTACATGCAGGTGCTGCCCATTTGCGAAACGCCGGCCGGTCTTGAAATCCGGAAAACTCCGGGCGGGCAGGTGGTCGATTACGCCTTGCAAATGCATCGCATGGACCCGGAACGCCACATGCCGCTCATGTTGGAAAAAGGCCAGGTCAAACCTGAGCACATCCAGCAAATCGCCCAGCTTTTGGCCCAATTTCATCAAAATACCACGAAGATCTACCGGAAAGTCGATTGGACGAGCATTTTGGCGGATTTTTCGGACATCCTGAGCACGCACGACTGGGTGGAAAAAAACATTGGACACCGGGAAGCCGAACTGCTCCACGCCATGGTCTCCGGAGTAAGCCGGTTTCTCCAGCGCATGGAAGGACACCTGCAGTACCGGAACGATCAAGGCTATACGGTGGATGGACACGGAGATCTCCACTCCGGAAATATTTTTTTACTCGATACGCCCATTCTCTTCGATTGCATCGAATTTAACGACCACTTTCGGCAGCTCGATGTGCTCGATGAAGTGGCCTTTCTTTTTATGGACCTTTGTTACCATCTGCGTCCCGACCTTGCAGAATTCCTTTTATCCGACTATCTTGATGCACATCCCGTCATTGAGGGACCGCCGGATACGGCCTTGTTTTATTACTACCTCTGCTACCGCGCTAACGTCCGGTTCAAGGTGAATGCCCTGCAAGCTGCGCAATCCGACAACAAGGAAGCACGCTTCCAGGCACAAACATATTGGTCCTTGCTAAAGGATTATTTCATCCTTTTCCAAAAGAGAGGGTGGTTTTAATACAAAGGCTATGAGAAAAATCACCGCATTCATTGATTTTTCTCATGCCAGCGATCGTGCGGGACCCGGTATTTTTAATATCCATGCAAAGCAAATATAATGGGTAACAACGATCCCGAAACTCCTCAAAAACCTAAAATCCCCGGCACTCCACTGCAAGGGTGGTGGTGGGTGTATATTCTGGTCGGCATCCTGCTAATCAGCCAATGGTTTATGTGGGGTTCCAAATCGACCCAGGAAACCACCTGGCTCGATTTCCAAAATACGATGCTGGCACGCCAGGATGTGGAATCGATCGTGATCGTGAACCAGGATAAAGCTGAGATCTATATCAAACCCGACCGGCTGGGCCAGGGCATTTATCAGGAAATCCCTTCGGGAAAAGCCGGGCCTCATTACTATATGAACATCGGTTCGGGCGAGCATTTTGAAGACAAGTTGGAGGAATTCACTACCGCAAAAGACCTGGATCCCATTCCCATCAAATACGAAAAGCGGTCAAACTGGTGGGGCGAGATCATTTCCTGGATCATTCCGCTGTTGATCATCGTGGCGATATGGATCTATATCCTGCGCCGTGTCGGTCGTGGCAATGCCGGGGGCAGCGGTTTCAACCCCTTCGATTTTGGTAAATCGGGCGCCCAGGTTTTCGATGATACCAATATCAGCAAAGTAACGTTCGAAGATGTGGCCGGCCTGGAAGAAGCCAAAGTGGAGGTCATGGAGGTCGTCGACTTTCTGAAAAACCCGGGCACCTACACCAGTCTCGGAGCCAAGATACCCAAAGGCGTCATTCTGGTCGGTCCGCCCGGCGCCGGAAAGACCCTGATGGCCAGGGCGGTAGCGGGCGAAGCAAAAGTGCCTTTCTTCTCCATTTCCGGCTCTGAGTTTGTGGAAATGTTTGTAGGCGTAGGCGCCTCGCGGGTGCGCGACTTGTTTCGGAAGGCTAAGGAAAAAGCGCCCAGCATCATTTTTATCGACGAGATCGACGCCATCGGGCGGTCGCGCAGCAAGGCGTTCTCGATGCAGTCCAACGATGAACGGGAGAGCACGCTCAACCAGTTGCTCACCGAAATGGACGGATTTGGCACCAATGCAGGGGTCATCGTTATGGCTGCCACCAACCGGGCAGATATGCTCGACCGGGCCCTGCTGCGGCCGGGGCGTTTTGACCGCCACATCTACCTTGAATTGCCCAATCTGGAAGAGCGCAAAGCCATTTTCAAGGTGCATATGCGCCCCTTGAAATTAGCGAATTCGATCGACATCCATACCCTGGGAGGCCAGACCCCCGGATTCTCCGGCGCCGATATCGCCAACATTTGCAATGAAGCAGCGCTGATTGCTGCACGCCGTAAAAAATCGGCCATCGAAATGGAAGATTTTACCGAAGCGATCGACCGCATTATCGCCGGACTGGAGAAAAAGACGAAGATCATCTCCGATTCGGAGAAAAGGATCGTGGCCTACCACGAATCCGGCCACGCTACCGTCAGCTGGTTTCTCCAACATACGGATACCCTGATGAAAGTATCGATCGTGCCGCGGGGCAAATCCCTGGGGGCTGCCTGGTACCTGCCCCAGGAGCACCAGATCTTAACCCGCAAGCAATTCCTCGACAGGCTCTGCGCCGCCCTCGGTGGACGAGCAGCAGAAGATATCATATTTGACGAAGTGTCTTCCGGCGCCCTCGACGACCTGGAAAAAGTAACCAAACAGGCGTATACCATGGTTGCCTTCTACGGATTGGACTCCGAAATGGGGAATATCAGTTACTACGATTCCACGGGTGAATACGAACAATCGCTGCAAAAACCATATAGCGAGGCCACTGCTCAACTCATCGACAAGGCGGTGCGGCAATTAATCGAATCTTCCTACCAACGGACCAAAGAGGTCTTGCACGCTCACCGAGAGGAACTGGAGGAACTAGCCCAGCTTCTTTTGAAAAAAGAAGTCGTTGGAAAAGAAGAACTGGAAACTATATTTGGGCCGCGGCCCGACCCTACCCTTTACCCAAAAGTTCCCAAAAATGAAAAAAATTAAGCGTATCCTATTCCCCACGGATTTCTCAGAAGCCGCGCAAAATGCGTTCCGCTACACACTGCTCCTGGCCGATAAACTGGAAGCGGAGATCCAGGTGCTGCACGCGATCTACCCCCAATATGAGGGCATGGACCTCCCGGTCATGGCTTCCCAGGCTACCAAGAAAAAGATCGAAGTAGCCAGAAGCATGCTGGAAGCCTTTGTCGATACTTCCGTGGATATGGTGGCCGATTTATTGGAAAATACGGCTACCATCGAAACCCAGGTAGAGATCGGCTCACCGGCTTCGACGATCACCTCTTTTTCCCAACGGGATGATATTGAACTCATCGTGATGGGTACCCAGGGCGAACACAATACCCTGGAAAAACTCTTCGGGAGCGTCACCTCTGAAGTCATTGAACGCACCAAGTGCCATGTACTGGCTATCCCGGAAGAAGCCAAACTGGAGAAACTCCAGATCCTGGCATTTGCCACCGACCTGAAGGAAGCTGATCCGTATCATATATGGGAACTGACCAAGCAGTTGGACCCCTTCCATCCCATTTTGCACTGTGTCCATGTGGAGTCGGAAAACGACACAGGGAAGGTGCTGGATATGAACGACCTGGAAACTTTCTTTTCCCTGCATGTCCCTTCCCTGCAGATCCAGTTTCACCAGCTCAAAGGCGAAAACCTGTCCACCACCCTGAATGATTTTGCCGAAACCTACGATGTGGACCTGATGGTGATGACGACTCCGCACCGGAATTTTTTCGAGCGCCTGTTTCACAAAAGCCATACCCGGCATATGGCCTTGCAAACCCGGATTCCCTTGTTGATCTTCCGCGAAGAAGAGCACTAATTGTCAAATACCACAGCTATGAAGTTGCTGTATGATCCTGTTTTTCTGGAACACAATACCGGCATGCACCCCGAAAACCACAAGCGACTGGAGGCTTTCGGGCCATTGCCTATCACCCCTGCCCCAAATGGGGAAACATATCTGCCCCTGATCCATACCCAGGAATACATCGAAAAAGTGAAGCGATCCTGTGCAGGCGGGCTTCACCTCGATCAGGACACCGCCACCTCTCCGGGTAGCTATGAAGCAGCGATTCGGGCAGTGGGCGCTACGATCCAGGCCGCCGAACAAGGCGACTTTGCTCTGGCACGGCCGCCCGGTCACCATGCCTACCCCGAACGAGCCAGCGGCTTTTGCCTCTTCAACAACGTATCGATTGCCGCCGAACACCTTGCCCGGCAAGGGAAGAAAGTACTGATCTGCGACTTCGACGGCCACCTGGGCGATGGAACCAGCGCTATTTTTTACGAATCCAAACAGGTGATGTATTGGTCGATCCACCAATTCCCGGCTTTCCCTGGACACGGGTGGACCAACGAGATCGGTAAGGACGAAGGACGAGGCTATACCGTAATGGCCCCCCTTCCCCCCGGTTCGGGCGATGATATTTTTATGAATGCCTTTACCTCCTTCCTCCCTATTGCCGAGCAATTTCAACCCGATATCGTAGCTGTTTCTGCCGGGTTTGACGCCCACCAATACGACCTGCTGCTCGAACTGCGCACCACCGCAGGTTTGTATTACCGAATTGGAGAACTCCTGCGGGAGCGTTTCTCCCATATCTTTGCCACCCTCGAAGGGGGATATAACGTGGAAGAACTGCCCAAATGCGTCTACAATTTCATAAGCGGGATCAATGGAGAACCTATCCCCCATCCGGAAAAACCAACCGAATCGTCCCTGCAAGTCTGGCAGACCTATGAGCTAAACCTGCAAAGCGCTATTATGCACCTCCGTCAGTTTTGGAAATTTTAATCAACCTATGCGCGCCCAACTTGAAAAACTGTTCAACCCCAAAAGCATCGCTGCAATTGGAGCTTCCGACCGGAAAGGATCGGTAGGCTATGTACTCATTCGAAACCTGTTGTCCGGATCTTATGGGGGAAAAGTTTACCCCGTTAACATCCAGCACGACACCATACACGGCAGACCCGCTTTCAAGTCTATAAAAAATGTGCCGGAAACCGTAGACCTCGTCATCATCGCCACCCCCGCTGAAACCGTTCCCGAGGTGGTCGAACAATGCGGAAAAGCCGGCGTGGAAGCAGCCGTGATCTTGTCGTCCGGTTTTATCGAAGTAGGCGGGGAAGGGAGCAAGCGTTTTGAGAAGATTAAAAAAATTGCCGCCAAGTATAAGATCCGGATCCTGGGCCCTAATTGTATTGGCTTTATCAATCCGCTGCTGGGACTCAACGCCACTTTTCTCAACCAAAAAGTGCTCCCCGGCAGGATCGTCCTGATCTCGCAAAGCGGGGCCCTGGGTAGTTCGGTCCTGGACTGGGCTGCCGAGCAAAATGTGGGATTCAGCCATTTTGTCTCCGTAGGTTCCATGATCGATATCGGCTTTCATGACCTGATCGATTATTTCGGGATGGACTCCCACACTTCTTCCATCCTTATCTACATGGAATCGCTGAAGGACGCCCGCCGGTTTATGAGCGCAGCCCGGGCTTTTTCCCACAGTAAACCCATTATCGTGCTAAAAGCCGGAAAGAGCCTGGAAGGCGCCCAGGCCACCCTTTCACATACGGGTACTCTCGCTGGAAATGATGCAGCCTTCTCTGCCGCTTTCCACCGGGCAGGGGTGGTGCGGGTGAATACCATTGCCCAGCTGTTTCACAGCGCACAGGCCATGGCCATGCAGCCGCGGCCGGACGACAACCGGCTTGCCATCATCACCAATGCCGGGGGACCTGGCGTATTGGCTACCGACTTCCTCATCCATAAAGGCGGTAGGCTGGCGAAACTCTCCAAAGAAACCATCCAAAAACTCAATGAAGTGCTCCCTGCCGACTGGAGTAAAAGCAACCCCATTGATATTTTGGGCGATGCTACTCCGGAGCGGTATAGCCAGGCGCTATCCCTGGCCCTGGAAGACCGGGGCGTCGACGGGATACTCGTCATCCTGGCGCCACAAGGGATATCCAGCCCCGATGAGGTGGCACGGGCCGTGGGAAAGATCTCCCACCGGTCCAGAAAACCCATTCTGGCTACCTGGATGGGAGAAAAAGAAGTGCAGACAGCCCGGGATATCCTGGAGAATGAAAAAGTGCCCAATTACCGGTACCCGGAAAGCGCCATAGAGGTATTCCTCTTCATGTGCAGCTATACCCTCAACCAGCAATTGCTCCACGAAACACCCATGGAGATCCCCCGGAGCTTCACGCCCGACAAAGCGGAAGCGCAGCGCCTCATCGATAAGGCATTGGGGGAAGAGCGCGACAGCCTCTCCGAAGCAGAAGCCAAGGCCCTGCTGGCCACATTTGAGATCCCGGTCATTGAAAGTCATCTGGTGACCTCCGAAACGGGTGCGGCCAATGCCGCTCGGGAAATGGGGTTTCCGGTCGTCATGAAAGCAGAACTCAACGCCTCGGTCCATAAATCCGACTTCGGCGGCGTCAAATATCCCATTCATAATGCCAACCAGGCCCGGATGGCCTTCACCGAGTTGGTGGAAGCGGCCAGAACGCATCATAGCGATAAAGTGGTTCGTGGGGTATTAGTGGAACCCTATACCGAAAAACGCTACGAGCTCATCATCGGCGCCAGGAAAGACCCCATCTTCGGCCCCATCATCCTCTTTGGAATGGGCGGGGTGGCCGTAGAGATCTTCCTCGACCGGAACGTAGGCCTTCCACCGTTGAACATGGCCCTGGCAAAAGGCCTCATCGAAGGCACCAAGATCTACCAATTGCTGAAGGGCTACCGCGAATCCAAAGGGATCGACCTGGCTGCTATTCAATTTGTCCTGTACAAATTCGCCTATCTGGTGATGGACTTTCCAGAGATCACCGAAATTGAGATCAACCCATTCGCGGTAGACGAATACGGAGGGGTTGTCCTGGATGCGAAAGTTCATTTGGAAAAACCCAAATTCAACAAGCGCCGGCAACCCTATGCCCATTTGGTCATATCTCCCTACCCGGCCCAATACAGCCGGCGGGTGACGCTTAAAAACGGGCAAACGGCCCTGCTCCGCGCGATTCGTCCCGAGGATGAACCCCTGGAAGCGGAGATGTTTACGGTGCTGTCAAAAGAAACGGTCTATTTTCGGTTTTTTGGGTACGTACCCCATGTAACCCATGAGCTCCTGACCCGGTTTACCCAGATCGACTACGACCGGGAAATGGCCATCATCGCCGAAATACAGGAAACCCCGGATGGTCCGCCCCGCATGGCCGGCGTGGTGCGCCTGGTAGGCGATGCCTGGAACGAAAACGCCGAATATGCCATCGTGGTGGCTGACCCCTGGCAGGGCCAAGGGCTGGGCAGTAAAATGACGGATTTTAGTCTGGAAATAGCCAGGGAACGCGACATCCGAAAGATCTATGCCAGCGTGCTGAGCAACAATGAAGGGATGATCGGCATCTTTGAGCGGAAGGGATTCACGTTCCGGCAGGAAGGATACGACGCCTACTATGTGGAATTGGATTTGGAGAAAACGGCAGCGGCAGCGGAAATATCCTAAGCCTTTTCATAGTGGTCGAGATAATCGTGGAGGGCATGCATTTGCGCCGTATTACCCATCAGGATAAAGCTGGAGCCCGGTACCAGCACCACATCGGGCTCGGGGTTGACAATAAACTCTCCCTCCCCTTTTTTAAACCCGATAATGTTGATTCCGGAGGCTTTCCGCAACGACAATTCCCGGATCGAACTTCCCTGACAAGCCGGGGGCAATTGCTCGTAGTGCAATTCTTCAAAGTCAATATCCGAGCCGTAGTGGTTGGTGATAAACGAGAAAAACTCGACCGCTCCGGGTTTGCTCACCAGCGTAGCCATGTAAAAACCGCCGATCTGTTCGGGCATGACCACATGGTTGGCTCCGGCCCGCATGAGCTTGCGTTGTGACTTCGGGTCGCGCGCCCTGCTGATGATATTGATACGCGGATTGAGTTGCCGGGCTGACAACACGGTGAAAACATTCTCCGCATCATCCGGAAGGGCGGAGATCAACGCCGCCGCATGCTCGATACCTGCTTTGACCAACGCTTCGTCGTGTGTGGCATCGTCTTCGATGTACAAAATGCGGGCTGTTCCTTTTTGGATTGCCTCGATCTCCTCCGTAGCGCGCTCAATTACCACGAAAGGCACTCTATGTGCCAGGAAATGGGCAGCAATCTCCTTGCCGTACTTCCCAAAGCCGCAAATAATGACATGATTTCTCAACTCTTTAATCTTTTTTGCCAGAAAATTGAGGTGGATCTGTTTGAAAAACTCCCCCTGGATCACATAATAAGAAAACGCCGACACACTATAGGTGAAGACCCCGATGTATAGCAGGATAAGGAAGGAAACGAAGATCTGGCCATCCGGACTCAGGGGGCGCACCTCGGTATAGCCCACTGTGGAGATGGTGATAATGGTCATGTAAAAAGCTTCCCGCAGAGAGTATCCTTCCAGGTAAATAAATCCGCCTACCCCCATTGTCAGTGATCCGAGCAGCAAAAGAAGGGATATCCGCATGCTGAGATAGGAGCCCGTATATTGAAAAAATTCCGCCCCTTTGATGCGTCCCAAAGCGGTGGAATTCAGTTCCGGTTGTCTTGGAATTCGGGGTCTTCTCTTGCGCATGTCAGGTCTTGTTTCGGCTCTAAAATACAAAGAAAAACGGGCACAACCATAGTTCGGTTCACAATCTCTGTTTATCCTGTTCTTCAAATTTTAATGTTAATAAACTGTTACCAGATACCCCCTTTTGCATTATGCAACCATAACCTTCCTTTAAAAACCACTTTGCATGCCGCTTTTTACGATTTTTCATCCTTTTGTCACAGCTTATGAAACTCTGCAAAAGCTTGTTTATCAGCGGCCTTATGCTTTTTTCCACTTGCGATTTTGGCCGCGCAAATTCGCGATTTCCCACACCTCAGAAGCGGGCCCTGATCATTGCGATTGGCCAGTATGGCCCGAGAACGGGCTGGGACGACATTCATTCTGAAAACGATCTTCCGCTGGTTCGGGAAGCTGCCCGCCATTTAGGCATTCCCGACGACCATGTGCAGGTCTTGCAGGATAAAGCCGCTACTTTCCAGCAGATCGTGGCAGCGCTGGAGGCGCTGAAGGCTGGCGCCCAACCCGGTGATTTTATCTATTTTCACTTTTCCGGCCACGGGCAGCAAAAACAGGATACAGACGGAGACGAGGCCGATGGGTTTGACGAAGCCCTGGTGCCCTACGACTCTCCCCTGCACTTTTCGGCTACCTACCAGGGCGAGCGCTTGCTCACCGACGACTATCTCCGCGAATGGATACAGGCGCTCCGGCCGGTATTGGGTCCTGAGGGAGGGGTTTTTCTCACCCTCGATGCCTGCCATTCCGGCACCGCGACCCGGGGCCAGGGTTTCCACCGGGGAGCGACCATCCCCATGGCCGCAGAGGGATATTGGCGGTATATCCGGACGGAGACGGCTCCCCAAATAGAACAAACCTGGGAGACTACCTCTGAGAAATTGGATACCTGGGCGCCCTGCATCGTGTTTTCCGCCTCCCAGGGCAACCAATTGAACTGGGAATACACTCCGCCTGGCAGCGATCAAACCTGTGGACCGCTGAGCTATGCCCTGAACCAGGGCCTTCGGGAAGCCGGGACGCCCCGCACCTTTCGGGCTTTGTTTGAACAGATACAGCAGGTTATGCAAGCGATTGCACCCTACCAGCAGCCAGCCGCAGAAGGGGATTTGGACATCCCCCTTTTTGAAGACTAGATACCCCCTAAATACACACACTAAACCAAACACCCCCATGACCCGGATTTCGCTTATTGCAGCCCTCATTTTTTCCTTTTCAGGTCTTATTGCGCAAGACCTGCACATCTACTACGACGTGTTCCGCGATTCGATCTGGTACATGAGCAATGGAAAATCCCTGAACCGCCCGATTGTCCGGCATGGCAGCCAGGTCAATTTTCATTTGGTGGAATACAACCGGTATGCGCTCCAAACCGGTATTCAAACCCTGCAGGAGGATATTTCGCCCGGGATGGCAACGGGAAGTGCCTTGCTCCCTGATCCGCTCGGAGCGAAAGCAGCGGGATCTATTGGGGCTCCTCCGTCCAATGCCGGAAAGATCACCATCCTCAGTTCGTTTGAGGAATACCCTTCCATGCCCGCTATTCCGGCCATTGGCAATGCGCGTGGGCCCTTGTCGGAGGTCGTGCAAACCCTTGAGGACCTGCATGGGCTCGACCGGTCGATCCGCTCCGGATTTCAGGAAGTGGAAGAGTTGGAGCAAGCGTTCCTGCAAATAGAAGATATGGGAGAAGCACTCGACGCCATGCTGGGCAACCCCTTCCTGCCACCTTCCCTGGTGCAGGAAGAAGCTGCGCGGTACCGGGAAGTGCTGGATAAAAAATCGGTTGAACTCGATTTTCGCCAGAGCGCCAGCCGCCACCGGCGCCTGCTGCGATCCCTGAAAGACCAGCGCGATTCCCTTTCCCTGCTGGTGGAAACCGTCGAGGTTCAGCAAGCCCTATGGCAAGATTCCGACCAGGAACCCGTGCAGGCGCTGGTGCAAACCATGGGCCAGGCCATCGCCGTATCCGGCCAGTACAAGAAGTTGCTCGAGGAATCGATTGAGTTGGCGGAGGAATTTGACGAGCAATTGCAGCAAAAAAGCCCCTCCGAATGGGAGAACCTGCGCCTTCGACTCAAGGAAGTGGACATGACGCCCTTTAGCCTGCACAGCCAGCAATTGGCGGAGCGCGATCAGCTCACCTACGAAGTAGCCATTCAAATACAGGGAGAGGTGGCGGAGCGCCTGGGCATGGAAGCAGGCCAGGCATTTCGCAAGCGGATCATCAAAGTGTCTGCATATGGGGGATTTAAGGTCAATGCCAGCGTGGGCATGGGCTTCGGGAGTTTCCTCAAGCCAGTCGAGGAGTACTTTATTCACGAAGGTTTGATCGGTAGCAGGCCAGCCAATCAGTTCTTTCCCTCGCTGGTCAGCTTTCTGCACTTTTACACCCAGGGAAAACAAAACCTGTCGTGGGGAGGCAGCTTTGGGGTAGGTCTCCCGCTAATGGCCGCGTCGGAGGGCCAGTCGGCGGCTTTCTTCCTGGGACCTTCGCTCTTCATCGGCAAGCGGGAGCGGCTCGTTTTTTCCGCCGGATTGACCGGCGCACAAGCCAAACGCCTGGATGAAGGATATCAATCCGGCGACCGGTACGACGGTTTTCAAGGCGAAATTCCGGTATTCTCCCACTACGAACTCGGAGTGTTCTTGGGACTGTCGTTTAATGTCTTTGGACGGGAGTGATCTATACTTTAGCCCCGCAATGCGGACAAAAACTCGCCTGTGATTCCTGAAAAGACTTTTCGCATGTCTTACAGGTCTGCCCCGTTTGGCTGGCTTTGTTCATTTCTACGGTCATGATGCCTGTCGGCACCGCGATAATGGCGTAGCCGATAATCATGATGAAAGAGGCAATAAACTGCCCGAGTGGGGTAGCGGGAGAAATGTCGCCATAGCCAACGGTGGTGATGGTCACGATTGCCCAGTACACGCTTCGGGGGATGCTGTCGAAGCCGGACGCTTCGCCCTCCACCACATACATGATGGCGCCGAGGATCAGCACCAGGTGAACGATACCGAAAAGGAAGACCAGGATGCGCTGATAACTACGCCGCATGGCCTCTAAAATGAAGTTCGCTTGCCCCAGGTAGTGATTGAGTTTTAGAATACGGAAAATACGCAGCAGGCGAAGGATGCGGATCGTCATCAGGTATTGGGTACCGACGAATATCAGGCTGAGGTAGGAAGGCAGGATCGAAAGCACGTCAATAACCCCCAGGCCGCTCTGGATATAGCGCAAGGGTTTTTTGGAAATCCAGATGCGCACAAGATATTCGATGGTAAACAAAATCGTGAAAAACCACTCCAATATCCAGAAGAGCTCTCCGTAATTTCGTTGGAAGGGCTTCACGCTTTCCAGGACGACCACGAGGATACTGAGCACGATTGCCCAGATCAACACCACGTCGAACGCACGGCCGGCCGGGGTTTCTACCCCGAATACGATCTCTTCGAGTTTTTGCCTGATTCCCTGTTGTTTTTTCATTCGCGCTTTTTTAATATGCCAATAAATCTCCCTTAACTTTCCGCTAAAAACTCAAAACGCTCCAGCAGTCGCAACTGATTCCTCGCCCTGACCAAATTATGGGTCTCATACTGCACCGGGTAGTATCTATCCCCGGTAAGGTAGTCGGCCAGGAAGCGGAGTGCCTGCATCCAGATCACCCATTGTGCGCCGAGGAAGAGGTTGTCGCGTTCGGCAGAGGTCAGCCAGTTTTGGGTTTGAGCGAAAAACCCCTCGAGCAAAGCATCCAGAAAAGGCGGATGGATACTCGTCTTTTCGGGATCGGGTTCATCTTCCGCACAAGGGTTGGCGTAGGCCCGCACCATATCGCCAAAATCGAAGACTATCCAGCCGGGCTGCACGGTATCCCAGTCGATGAGGGCACGTACCTCTTTGGTATGCTGGTCAAACAACAGATTGGAGAGTTTAGGGTCGCCATGCAGGATGCGCAAGGGCAGAGAATTTTCCCGCTGAAGGTCCAGGAACTGGTTCACCAATTGGCGGTTTGATTCCAGCGAGGTAATTTCGCTGGCCGCTCTTTCCATCCGTTCGGGGATCGCCTCCGCGCAGGCTTTTCCCCATTGTTGCCAGCGTTTTTCGACATCGAAAAACCCGGGGATAGCCGCACGGATTTGGTGCGAATCGAAGTCTTTTAAATATGTATGCCACTCCCCTATCGCGGTGGCCGCTTTGCGGACTTCCTCCACCTCCGTAGGAAATAGATGGGTGTATGTATTTGCCAAATAGGGAAAAGCCCGCCAGGGGCCGTCCGGCGCCCAAACAACCGCCTTCCCTTCCGGTGTTTCCAGCGGTCTTAACACGGCACGTGGATAGCCTTTGCCTTCCAGATGGCCGGCGATAAGGCGGTTGTTTTCCGCCAACAATTCCGGGTCCGGAAATATCTCCGGGTTCAAGCGCTGAAAAACGGCCTCCGCGCGCTGTCCCTGCATCTCCCACTCCACCCGCACTGTCCGGTGGATGTGGCCACCATCGAGGCGCGTGGCACGCAGCAAGTTGCCGGTTGGGAAGAAGGTTGGAAAGATATGGGAAGATAAAAATTGGAGATCCATTTCAGGCGTTTGAGGCGGTGTTTTCAGGTAGTTTCCCGGTCATGATCCTTCTTCAATCGATCCCGCACTACCGGCAGGTCGGACGCATACGTCAATCCCATCCAGGTGGAACGGGCCGGCAGGACTTTCACCCGGATCCCCCGAACGGCCATAGCATGCCGGATCATCCTCGGCAGAAACCATTCCATGGAGGGGTCGCCTTCTCTTTCTTTTAAGAAACCAGGAACCATTTCTTCCAGGAAATCCAAAAAATCGGGATGCAGCGCCCAGCTATTCATCGACACCAGGGCTTGTAACGGGAGTTCGGGATTATCTTTTTCCAGGCCCTTTCGCTCCTCAATGCCGGTCAAAAAATCTTCCGGGTCGAGCTCGCAGATGGCCCGGGAAACAGGGCCGCTATCGGAAAGCGTCTGCGCCAGGGGAAAGCCGATAAGCCCGTAGAGCCGAGAGGTACAACTTTCACGCAAAAAAACAGCTAATTGAAAATAGCTCTCCCGCCCGTAAAAATCGTCGGCATTGATCACGGCGAAAGGGCTGGTCACCAACATCCGGGCCGACCAAAGGGCGTGGGCGGTGCCCAAAGGCTCTTCCTGAAAAGCCAGCTTCACCGGCAAATGGAATGCGCGTTTTTCGATCTCCGCCATTTCCGGACGAACAACCAGCACCGCCTCCGAAAAGCCCGCCAGACGTGCGTCGTGGAGGGCATAATCCAGCAGCCATTCGCCCGATGGGCCTACTTCTACCAGCTGTTTATCCCCTCCAAAACGCCGGCCTAGTCCGGCGGCCAACACTACGAGTTGCATACCCATCAATAGAGGTCGCTAAAGCCAAAGGAGGATTTTCGCATCGTCCAGCGGCCACGCGTAAAGTCCGGGATGGCCACCGGCTGACTGCCCATCGCGATCGAATCTTCTGAAAGGGGCGTTATCGCCAGCCAGGTAGCGGCGTCGTATACGTCAATGGGTGGGGCTTCGTTGCGCTTGGCGCCCTCGATGAAAGCTTGAAAGATGAAAAAATCCATACCCCCGTGTCCGGCGCCCACAGCCTCATTTTCATAGCGCTTCCAGAGCGGGTGGTCGTATTTATCGAGCCAGGTCTGGGCCTCTTCCCATTGGCGTGGACTACTTTTGCCTTCAATGTACAGGGATTTATTTACGTCCATCCACAGGCCCTTCGTACCCTGTACCCGGAAGGCCAGTGAATAGGGCCTGGGGAGACTGGTATCGTGAAACAGCGTGATGCTCTCCCCGTTGCTCGTCTTGATCATCGTGGTGACCACATCGCCGAGTTTGAATTCGATTTTCGCATTGGGATGGCTGGGGCCGCCCTTTTCGTGGTTAATGACATATTCATGCAGGCCACGCGACTTGGTCGACATAGCGGTGAGGTAGAGCATGCGATTGCCGCGGTTGATATCGATCATGGTGGCTACCGGACCCAGGCCGTGCGTGGGGTATAATTCGCCATTGCGGTGGATGGAGTGATAGGTGCGCCAGCGGGACTCGCTATAGCCTTTTTCCCCAAACTCCACTCCCCCGCCGTAGGGTTGGGTGCCGTTATTGAACTTCACTTCCCGCAGGTCGTGCTGGTACCCGCCTTCCAGATGGATGAGCTCACCGAAGAGCCCTTCACGGACGATCTGCATGACGGCCATAATGTCGCGGCGGTAGCAGACATTTTCCATAAAAAATAAGTGGGAGCCCGTCTCCTCGTGGGTATTGACCAACTGCCAGCATTCGTCCAGGGAAAAGCCGCCACAAACCTCCATACCGGTGTATTTGCCGGCTTTCATGGCGGCGATCGCCATTTCGGAATGCCAGCGCCAGGGGGTGGCGATCACCACCGCATCGACATTGGCATCAGCGACGAGCTCGCGGAAGGCATGTTCGTCGAGGCCGTAGACTTTTGGTTTGGCTTTCCCCTTATCCGCAATCATCTTGAGCGTATCATCGATCATGCCCTGGTCAATATCGCAAATAGCAGTCACTTCGCAATCGGAGCGGTCGAGGGCCAATCCAAGGTGATCCTGCCCGCGCAAGCCCACCCCGATAAAGCCAAGGCGGAGGCGGTCGTTGAGGGGTTGTTTCAGGATGGAAGGAGCCTCGGCTTCCAGGGACGCGTTGGGCGCCAGGGCAAATCCGGCGGCGCCGAGGGCGGAGGTTTGCATAAATTGGCGGCGGTTGAGTTTATTTGGCATAGGTTGTCAATTTGTTACCGGGTGACTTATTCAATTTTGGCATGAAGGCCCCCTTTTTTCCTTCCGTTAATAAAACGTCCCCATTTCCTCTGTAAGCAAAGAAATGATATAGGAAGAAAGGCCGTTGTCCCCGCGCACCAGGAGTTGATCCCCACTAATATGGAAAGGAGCCTGACTCGCTAGCAGGAAGGTTGTTTTTGCGGCCATGCCTTTTCCAAATCGATTACCCATAAGACCCCCGTGTCGTCAAGCGATTGGTTCTGCTGCAAAAACACGTATGGGCCATCGATAACCACGTCTCCGATCGATGCCCGGCGCAATTTTTCAGGCGCTCCGGTGAGGGCTGCATCGGTCACAAATATCCATTTGTAGGCCTGCCCTTTTTTGGCAAGCAAGCCGTGTTGGGTTTTCCAGACTTCATAATCGGGAGATGTTGAAACCTTGGTGAGACTATCCTGCCCCGGACCTCGTTCATTTTGGTCGTAGTGGTTGTGACCATAGTAGATCAGGAGTGAATCGGCGCCCAGGTCGAGGGAGTACACGGAGGGGAGTTCTATTGGCCCGGCGATCCAATCGTTGGGAAAGGGTATGACCTCTTTAAAGTAGGTGCTATTTTCAATCTCTTTCCGGTGGTCAAGGCCATAAATGATCCAATTTAAAGAGCCGTCCGGCGTGGCCTTTTTTGGGGGAAAAAGGGTTTCAATTGCCTTTCGGAAAGCGGTATCCAGGCCTTGCGGGAAGCCCACCTCGCGCCGGATCTCACAAAAGCAGCCGAAGGTGTTGAGTTCGAAACGCGCACCCGATTGTCCATCAGACAGAGTGATGTAGCGACCGCCAAAACCGGAGCCGGAGTCATCAAAATGGGACAAGGTGTCGGGGGCGCCGTCTCGGTTGAAATCGGCGATGCGGAAGGTGGTTTCCCCATTCAGTTCATTCTGGACGACATAAGTGGTGTCCCGCACTTCCGCGCCTCCGGACGCGCCCGGGTTGGTACAACCCGTCCAGAATTCGAAAGGAAAAAAGAGAATGATTGGTAGGAAATATTTCATCCCTCAAAAGTAAGATAACCCAATCATTGCGACACACTCTTCACCATAAATTTCTCATTCACCAAAAACTCCTCCCCTCTCACCTGCAACCAGTATAAGCCGGACGGATAACTCCTCAGGTCGGCATGCCAACCGATCGAACCGGGGATTTCGATCTTTTGAGAGATCAACATCTTGCCTGTCTCATTGAAAATAGAGATGTCGTATTTCCCTTCGGGAAAAAAGCGCAGGTCAGCTACCAGGAAGTCGCCCGCGGGATTGGGAAAAAGAGAGAGCAACGGCGGGGGGACCGGTTCTTCCCACCCCGTAGCACGACCGAGGACCAGATTCGGATCCAGCTTACCACCTGCGATGGCACGGCCCATAGACCCCGTACAACCTTCCCAATCACAGGGGCCCAGGTGACCTCCTTCCGTCAGGAGCGCCGGCACGGCTTCGGGAGCCACGCACAACGTTCTCGTGATATCCGGATTGTCCGGGGGCATCTGACAGACCAACACCTTATCGAGGTTGTTACCGCAGCGCACATCCAATACTTCCACCTCTGTGAGCGCCACCCATTCCTGGCCGGCCTGATCGGCCACGGTCAGGGAGTAGAACGTGGATACGGGCGGGCACACTTTGATTTCTTCCGTGGTTTCACCCGTACTCCAGGAATAGCTGTAGGGCGGGCATCCTCCCGAAACCTGGGGAATGAGGGAAGCGCAATTAAATTCTTCCCGGTAGCCGGAAAACACGGTCTGACAAGGCAGCAACTGAACCGCCAGAGGTCTGGGCTGGACATCCAATTCAAAATCAACGGTTTTCCTGCACCCACTAGCCTCCTCGATCGTGAGCGAATAAAGCCCCACAGCCTGGTTGACAATTGAAGAAGACTCTTCTCCCGTCGACCAGGCATACGTATAAGGTGCTGTGCCGCCTGAGACAGCGACAAAAATAGATCCATCGGCACCGCCCAGACAAGTGACCGGTGTCAATTCCGGTTCCACGGCAATATCCAATTCCGCACAATTGGCGGTGGTTTTGACCACCCAAAAATCCCAATCGCCCCTATTGGAAAGGGCCTTGTCACCATTGACGCCCGATTTACTCCCTCCGCAAAACAGGTACCCGTTGTCGGAGAGGGCCAGCGCAGGCAGGAAATAGTCCGGACCGCTTCCTCCAAAGGTCTTATCCCAATACCAGTTTCCGGAAGGATCGATCTCCACCACCCAGCCATCAAAATCGCCGCGGGAAGGCTCCGTTTTATCGCCCCCTATCCCGGAATTGGAATCGCCCACCAACAGAAAACGGCCGCCAGGGGTAGCAGACAGGTTGTACAGCCGGTCGTCGAGCAGCCCTCCGTACGCCTGATCCCATATTTTTTCACCGGAAGTATCCACACAGACTACCCAATAATCCGCTCCTCCCTGAGAAGGTCCCGTTTTATCCCCGCTGCGTCCGGAGTAGGAATAACCGGCAAGGAGAAAAGTATGATCGGCAGTCGCTTCTATGCCATAGCAATAATCCAACCCGCTTCCCCCGAAAGTCTTATCCCAACGTTTGTTTCCCTTTTCATCGATCTTCACGATCCAGTAGTCGTACCCCCCTCGTGAAGCCTGGGACTTATCGCCTCCTATACCCGAATTCGAATGCCCTGCAAGCAGGAATCCGCCATCGGCAGTGGGATGCATATCGTAGAGAAAATCGTAGCCGGGCCCGCCAAAGCGTTTATCCCAGATCTTGTTTCCATTCGGATCCATTTTTACCACCCAATAATCATACCCGCCTCGGGAGGTTTGGGTCTTATCGCCATTAAATCCGGAGAAAGAAAAGCCGCCCAACAGGAAATTGCCGTCGGAGGCGGGGATTATCACGGTGAGCTCATCGGCATTCGTGCCGCCAAAGCGTTTATCCCAGCTCACGACGCCTTCCGCATCCATCCACACCACCCAATAATCGGCGCCACCCCAGGAAGGTTCCGACTTATCCCCACTGACGGTGGACAACGAATACCCACCCAGCAGGTAGCCGCCGTTTGCAGGTTGGATGGTCCAAAGCTCCTCATAGCCGTTTCCGCCGAAGGACTTGTCCCATTGCTTCCTGCCGTCGGGCCCCATTTTGACCACCTCATAATCGAATGCCCCTTTGCAAGGAGCAGTTTTATCCCCACTTGGGGAGGAAGCGGACGTGCCCGCCAGCAAGTAGCCCCCATCGGGTGTTTGTACCAGTCCATAGCAGCCGTCGCCATCCGTGCCGCCGAAACGAGCGTCCCATTGTTTGGAGACCTGTGCATGGAGGGTTATTTGACAAAGGAAAATCAGGAAGAACGCAGGTAGAATTGTTCTCATGGTGGGTAGTTTTTGACGGAAATAAGGTAGGGAAAAAGGAGGGAGGGGGCAATGATTTTTATCATAAAAAAAGCCCAGGCTGATCCTAAGATCAACCTGGGCTTTAAATTTGTCGAGACGGCCATTGGCCGTCATAACCTTGGTGGAGACGGCGAGCATTTTGTTAAGAACAGCATTCGCTATTCCCGCCAACTGCAGACTGCCTACTAAGAACTGTAAACGGCCTACTGATCGGCCCCTGGTTTCCCAGGGTATCGGACTATATCATCATCTCTTCCGAGATGTCGGGCGCTGTGGGCTCACCTTGGTGTCCCTAGTCTCTGCACCTTCCAAAGTCTTCCCTTTGGCTTGGCTCAGGATTACCGTATTCCGATTTAAGATCGAAACGTAGGCTTCCCTGAATTCACCCGATTTTACACCATACGTCACCGTATGGGCGACCCTCTGAGTCGAACTCGCGTCCAGACAAAGCGTCCAACAGCTTTCTACATGCTTATCAGACTATTCGTTGTCTCGGTGTGTGGGGAGGTCAGTCTGCCAACTATACCACACACCCAGTCCTGATCTTAAAAACCGGGTCGGACGGGCCCGGAATTCCAGCCTGAGGTTAGATGATGTACGGACACAGGGCTCGTCAGGCAGGAGCGATGGCGCGCGTAGCGCCGGCGTCAGCGTACAGCTAGTAAATAGTACCTGGTACTACTTACGCAGCGAGTGCGTAGCTATTGCCACTTGTTGTTTGATCGCCATTTGTTAACGGAGTGAACAATCGTGCTCCGGCATGCTTACGGTCCGACATACTTCCCTGTCGATACCAGTACGTCCCCCTTTGATTCTTTCACCAATGGTGAACTGAACAATCAAAGGTACAAACACCGCCGGAAGAAAAAAAGTTTCCTTCCTATTCTCCTTCGGGAATGAAGGGCAATAGTCTATCTTTACGGTCCACCCTAACCACTGTTTTTATGAAACTCGGAATCATCAAAGAGGGAAAGATCCCACCCGATTCGAGGGTACCACTGGTACCCGATCAATGTGCAGCCATTCTCAAGCAGTTTCCGATCGAACTGACGGTGCAGCACTCTCCTATTCGCTGCTACAAGGACGAAGAATTTGAGCGTGCGGGCATCACCCTGACGGATGATTTGACGGACTGCGACGTGCTGATGGGTGTGAAAGAAGTGCCGGTCAATAAGCTGATCCCGGGAAAGACGTACTTTTTCTTTTCGCATACGATCAAAAAACAGCCCTATAACCGCCGTATGCTCCAGGCTATTCTGGAGAAAAATATCCGGCTGATCGACTACGAGATCCTTACCGACGAACAAGGGTTCCGGCTCATTGCCTTCGGGCGCTTTGCAGGGATGGTAGGGGCGCACAATGCCCTTTATACCTACAGCCTCCGGACCGGCGCCTTCGTACTTCCCCGCATGAAAGATTGCCACGACTATGAAGAAGCCAAAGGCCTGTACCGCAAAATAAAGTTCCCCCCGATCAAGGTCGTCGTGACGGGTGGTGGACGCGTGAGCGGCGGCGCATGTGAGGTGTTGGGCGATATGGGCTTCCAGCGGGTAAGTCCGGCCGATTTCCTATTCACCCATTTTGACTATCCGGTCTTTACCCAACTCAACCCCGAGCAGTACGCTGCCCGCAAGGATGGTAAGCTCTTTACTCCAAAAGATTTTTACGAGCATCCCGAAGAGTTTGACAGTGCCTTTTCGCCCTATGCCCAGGTTGCCGATATCTTCATCAACGGCATTTTCTTCGACCAGCGTGCCCCAGCCTTTTTCACCGTGGAGGAAATGCGAAAGCCCGAGTTCAACATCCAGGTTATCGCCGATGTCACATGCGACATTGCGCCCAAGTCTTCCGTGCCTTCTACCCTGCGCGCTTCCACTATTGCCGATCCGATATTTGGATTCGACCCGGTTTCCCGGTCTGAAACCCAGCCGTTTCAGGATGGAATCATCGACGTGATGTCTATTGACAACCTGCCCAACGAAATGCCTCGCGATGCTTCCCGTGCCTTCGGCGAACAATTTATCACCAAAATATTGCCGGAGCTCCTGAAACCTGAGAGCAAGGTCATTGAGCGGGCCACCATTGCCGATAAAGGCCACCTGACGCCCCATTATATGTATCTTAGAGATTTTGTGGAGGGGGAATAAGATCATACTAAAGAAAAAGTGGTTTGCGAGTAGTGGGGCTGACGGCCCCACCCTTTTCTCTTTAGTATGGACAGCCTATTTTTTTTACTGCCATGTGAACAATTTATACATTTAGGCTATCTACATATATATAGAGAGCAAAAGAAATTCGGCTCCCCTCGAAAGTCCCAAACAAATAAACGCCCCAACGTTTATTTGTCAAAACCGGTTAGCCCTTCGGGGCTTTACCCAAAAATCGATTTAAAATGACCCACAACTCCCGCAGCCTCCGGGCGAGCAGGATCATCATACTCTATGGTGATTCAATGGATCGCGTATCCAACATTATCTTCCCTTATTCAAACAGACTCCTATTCCAGTCACTAGTCACCAGTCACTAGTCACTAGTCACTAGTCACCCAAGAAATATACTTTTCCCGTAGCAATCGTGGCGGCCCCTTACCCGTTTGGGGCGCCACTTTTTTCATCTCACGACTTCCCTCCATGCCTATGCGACAAAAAGCCCAACGACAAATGCTTGTGCACCGTGCCGTTGTGCCTGTGTGAATACTCGGCGATCAGGTTTGCATTGATCAGGAGGTCGGTGTCGGACAGGATCTCGTCGCTGGAGCCTGTTTTTTCAATGGTGTGGCGCTCGGAGAGGACGACGACCCTCGATTTCAGATAGTCGACCAGGTCGAGGTGATGGGTGGCTACGATGATGGTTTTCCCTACCTGGCTGAGCTCGAAAATAAGGTCGATGATGAAGGAACGGGTCTTGGGATCGAGGCCACTCATGGGTTCGTCGAATATCAATACCTCGGGATTGGTGGTCAACACGGCCCCAATAGCTACCCGCTTTTTTTCCCCGCTTGAGAGCATGTAGGACGGTCGGTCGGTATACGCCTCGAGATGGAGCATCCTTACCACCTCATCGGCCCGTTCTATGGCCAGGTTTTTGGGATAGCCCAATTGCAGCGGACCAAAAATGAGCTCGTCCAATACGGTGGGACAGAAAAGCTGTGCATCTGAATTCTGAAAAACAAACCCTATGGAGGACCGGAATTCCCGGTTGAACGCAGCTTTTTTAAACGACTTTTCCTGAAACTCGATGCCTTTGTAGGCAATGGAACCTTCCATGGGATAGATCAGCCCGCACATCAAATGGAGCAAGGTGGACTTCCCGCTCCCGTTCGATCCGACGATCGACAATATTTCTCCTTCCGGCACCGAAAGATTAATGTTAGAAAGGGCTTTTCGGGTGTCGGTGTATTGGTAGCCTACGTTTTTCAATTCAAAAATAGCGCGCATATCGGAGTGGGACTTTTTTTATAAAAAGAAAAATAAACACGCAGCAAAAAAAACAGCCGCTATGAATAAAAATAGATAGTCTTTCATTTTGAGCGCATCCTGATGGTACAAACTAATTTCGCCCGTATAACCCCGCGCCACCATAGAATGGTATACCTGGTCGTATTTTTCCCATGATTTTCGAAACAAATACCCCATGCGGCCCGAGAGAATGGCGTTGGTCTCGGCGCGGGCGCCCCGCTCCCACCAACGCATTTTCAGGGCCTGGTACGTTTCTAGAATAGTCTGCGAAAAAATAAAAATATATTGGTAGCTCAAGGTAAGGGTAAGCAGAAAAATATCCGGAACCTTCATCATTTTCAAGGCTTTAACGACTTGCTCAAACCCGGTAGTGCTCGTGAGCAAGAACGTCAGCGAGATGGAATTGAATACTTTCAGGCTGATGCGGGCCACCAGGTTCAAGCCTTCCCGGGTAATGCCAATTTCTTTCGGAATATGGTACACCAGCCATTTGCGTTCGTGTTCAAATTGAGCGAATAAAAAAATAATTTCCCCAGGTGAAAATAAATTTAATGCAGCCGGCAAAAAAACAAGAAAACCGAAAAAAAAGGCGAGTCCCGCAATTTTTAAATACACCCTTACCGGGTTAATTTTCGAAGCGAGAAAAAGAATAAAAAAAAGACCCGATAAAATTAATTGAAATTCGACCTTATGCGTCAGGCTCACCAAAATAACGTAGGCCAATACAAAAATTACTTTTACGCGCGCATCCAGTCCTTGAAGCAAACCCGTCCGCCGCGAAGTGTTCCATTGCTGCATGGAGGTCAGCAAAAAAGCAGCCATGTTTTTTGCCGTTCGATCGACAAAGTTGAAATTCCGGCGGCTGGAAGGCTTGGCGGGGCTTACCGTTTCTTTCTCTTTGAGGAAGGAAGGGATCATCCACGATCTTTCTGCATGGCCAGTTTGGAAGCGCCAAGGGTCAATAATAAGATGAGGCCTACACCCAATAGTGCGGAGCCGATGTACCCCACCGATTTTTTAGCCAGGGTATCTTCTTCTTCTCCAAAGGAATAATCGGGCACAGGGGCGTTATACAAGTCGGCGTCTTTTTTCATGCCCTCCGGTTCGCGGCCGGTTTGCTCTTTTACCGTTTCGAGCGACCACTCCCCCCAGGCATCCCCTGCCCCGAAATATTCGGGAAGAAAGAGCCCAATAGGTGATAGCAAGGCCAACAGGCCGATGGCGATCCATATTCGCTTCATTAATACATGCATTTCATCTTCTAAAAATAGTCGGCATTCTTAAACCGCAAAGACGCTAAGTACGCAAAGAGGTCAGAGTTATCTATATTCATTGGTGTTTTAACAGCGGGATTTCTTGGCGCTCTTAGCGCCTTTGCGGTTTTATTTCAACACTTCCGTCACATCCGGAAAGTTCTTTTCGAAATACCTGAATATCAACAAGGTAACAATAGCTTCTATAAACCCAAAGAATAATAAATGCTGAATGGCCATCGCGGGCACCGCAATATCGAGCGGATAGGGCGCGTACAGCGGGTGCCCTTCGGGCCCGGAAGCCAGGATAGGCTGTATCCCGAACTCAATGCCCGTGACCAGCGCAGCCACGTTCAGGCTTAAATAGGCAGCCAGAAATACGGCTACCCCAATTCTCGCCGGCGAAACGGAACGCCCCCGAATCCATTTAAACGCATACCAGGCCGTAAAAGGCATGAAAAATGCCATGTTGATGCAATTGGCGCCAATGGCGGTAATGCCCCCGTCTCCAAAAACCAGCGCCTGAATAATCAGGGCTACCGACACCGCGATGAAGGCGACCCACGGCCCGAGCAACAGGGCGATGATCGCAGCTCCTACCGCGTGCCCAGTGGTCCCCCCGGGGATCGGGATGTTGAACATCATGATCAGGAAAGAAAAAGAGGCCGCCATCCCGAGAAAGGGCACCATTTTCCGGTCGAACTTTTCCTTTACTTTTTTTACCGCCACCGCGGCCACCGCGACAAACGCTCCGAATAATGGCAGATAGGTCTGAGGACTTAAGTATCCATCTGGAATATGCATGGAGCTGGCTTTTGGGTATTAACGATCTCGGTCCGTCAAATAGCGTTGGATGTTTGTTTGAATGCGTGCCTCCACATTTTCTGTGCCGGCTTTTTCAAAAGGCAGCCCTGTGACGCGCTCGTAGAGTTCGATATAGCGCTCGGAGACTTTCCGCACAAAGCTGTCGGGCATGGCGGGCATAAGTTGTCCTTCCAGGCCCTGAAAACCGTTGGCCATGAGCCATTCGCGGACGAATTCTTTGGAGAGTTGCTTTTGGACCTCTCCCCTCGCCTGTCGCTCCTCGTAGCCGTCGAGGTAAAAATAGCGCGAACTGTCGGGCGTATGGATCTCATCGATGAGGTAGATCGTTCCGTCCCTTTTTCCAAATTCGTATTTCGTATCGACCAGGATCAGGCCTTGTTTGGCAGCCATCTCGGTGCCACGCTGGAAAAGGGCCCGGGTGTAACGCTCCAACAGCGCATAATCTTCCTCGCTGACCAGCCCCCGGGCCAGGATGTCTTCCCGGGAAATATCTTCGTCGTGCCCTTCTTCGGCCTTGGTAGCGGGGGTAATGATCGGTTGCGGAAAACGGTCGTGTTCCTTCATGCCCTCCGGAAGGGGCACCCCGCAAAGCGTGCGTTTGCCCGAGCTATAAGTGCGCCACGCATGTCCGGTAAGGTAGCCGCGAATGACCATCTCCAGGCGTATGGGCTCGCAAAATAAGCCCACCGATACATTTGGATCGGGCACCGCCTGTAGCCAGTTGGGGCAAATATCTTCGGTGGCCTTGAGAAAATGCGCCGCCAATTGATTGAGCACCTGCCCTTTATAGGGGATCGATTTTGGTAAAATATGGTCGAAAGCCGAGATCCGGTCGGAGGCGATAGAGATCAACAGGTCGGCGATAAAATAGACATCACGCACTTTACCCCGGTAGAAAGAGGTTTGACCGGGCAACCGAAAATGCGTTTCAGAAAGAGCCTTTACGGTGGACATATAGCTTCTGTTGCGATTTAAGTCCAAAGGTAGGAATTTCTGGCGCTGGTTTTTTAACTTTGTTAGGTTCAGTACTACCAGAAAAATCATGGGTATTCCATGAAGAAATCATAAATAAGCCATCATGCCTAGAACGAAAATCGCAGGGATCGGGTTCCACGTTCCCGAACGAGTGGTGACCAATGAAGAGCTCACCAAATGGATGGATACATCTGATGAGTGGATCGTCGAACGCACCGGCATACACGAACGCCGCTACGTCAAGAAATACGAGGAAACCCCAGCTACGCTCGCTGCCCAGGCCGCCAAGATAGCTATCGAACGGGCCGGTATCTCCAAAGATGACATCGACTTTATCATTTTTGCCACCTTGAGCCCGGAATTCTATTTCCCCGGTGGCGGTGTCTTGCTGCAACGCGAGTTGGGCATCACCAATACGGCCTGCGGAGCGCTCGACATCCGCAACCAATGCTCCGGTTTCATCTACGGCCTCTCCGTTGCCGATCAATTTATCCGCAGCGGCATGTATAAAAATATCCTGCTGGTCGGTTCGGAGGTTCAGTCAATCGGACTCGACTTCAGTACGGAAGGCCGGAATATTACCGCGATCTTTGGAGACGGCGCGGGCGCGGTCGTGCTCCAACCCACTGAAAAAGAAAACCAGGGCATCCTGGCCACCAAGCTGCATTCCGATGGCACCTACGCCGAAAAATTGGCGTTGATCAGCCCGGGCTCCCACGGGGGCTACCACAATAAGTATAATCCGGATGGAGACATCGACTATGGCTTTGATCACGACCTCGACCTCGGCGGGTTGTTTATCACTCAAAAGATGGTCGACGACGGGATGCTGTACCCATATATGGACGGGCAGTTTGTCTTCAAAATGGCGGTACAGAAGTTTCCCGAGGTCATCCACGAAGCCCTGAATGAAGTCGGCCTCCAAACCAGCGACATCAATATGTTCATCCCGCACCAGGCCAACCTGCGCATCAGCCAGTTCGTGCAGCGCCTGCTCCGCCTCCAGGATGATCAGGTGTGGAACAACATCCAAAAATACGGCAATACCACTGCCGCCTCGATCCCCATCGCCCTGTGCGAAGCCTGGGAAGCCGGTAAGGTGAAGGAAGGCGATCTGGTGGCCCTGGCCGCTTTCGGCAGCGGGTTTACATGGGGCAGCGCGTTGATTAGATGGTGATACAGTATTCAGTGTGCAGTAGGCAGTGTGCAGTGTGCAGTAGGCAGTGTGCAGTGGGCAGTGTGCAGTAGGCAGTGTGCAGTAGGCAGTGTGCAGTAGGCAGTGTGCAGACTGCACACTGCACACTGAAGACTGCCTACCGAATACTGTACTTCAGTCCAAACAAGAACTGTGTTGGCCTGAGGTCATATTCATCCACAAGAACGACATTTTTATACCGGAACTCCTCAATCTTTTGTCCAAAGCCATGGTGCCATTGTATCTCGAGGGAGAAGACGCTATTTTTTTCATGTGCCCAGTTCCAACCTACTCCCGCCTGGAGGCCGGGGTGGTAGATTATATCGTGGATTTCGCCTTCATACCGGTCATTTACTCCCACGATGGTATTGGAGTTTTGGTAAAAGATATCGAGGTTGTATTTTAACATCCCCACATACGGTCCCAGCTGGAGGTGAAATTTATTTCGAAAAAAATAAGTGCGGTAATAAGGCGACAGGGCCAAGTGGAAATAATGGAGGAATTTTCTGGCGCCGACCGAAATATACTCATCGGTATGTCGCTCCCAACTTTCCCTTGCATAGAATGATCCAAAACTTTCCACCCCACCCCACACACCGATCACATTCCTCCCCTTTACGCTATGCCCGTATTGGAACATCGGACCACCCGTAAAATATTGGTATTCATGGTCTCTTTCTGCGTAATTTCCTATGGGAACACTAAGAGATGGAAGATCTGCAACGACCCTGTACAATTCATCTTCCATTCCGCCAAAACCATAAAACAAATACAAGGAGAACAAATTCCTGGGCACCCTCCGAATGATCTTGTCAAAATCATGCTCCGGCAGGTAATACCTGGCTCCATCCAGCTCATATTCGGTATGGGTAGGAGCCCGGTAGAGCCGGTCGAACGTAATTTTTTCGCCGGAGTGGAGAATGAGGGTGTCTTGGGCGAAGAGGAAAGAAGGGAGCCCAAGGAGAAGCAGAATTGACAAATTCTGTATTACGTATTTTTTTGTGGTGCTCACCATGGCAATCCAGTCAAATTAAAAAATCCTATTCAAAAGGTGGCAGGCTCAAATTCCGGGCACTGCAGCTGCCCCGCCAACCGGATTGTGTCTTCCGGACTAAAAGCCAGGGCCTTGGCAACCTCGGTATGACAAAACGGGCATATTTGGACCGCCCCGTTAGAGTTGATGTATAAGTAGCGATTACCTGCTGCGTTACACCCTATGCGGCGGGAAAGGAAATCGGCATAATCGATGATCGGATAGGTGGCAAAAGTAGGATTGGAATTATACTCCACTACCAGCCGTTCCAGCAACGCTACCTGGTCTTTGGAAAGCGCCACGTCTTTTCCGGCATAACGGCCGGATGCTTTAGGCTCCAGCAATTGCACAAAAGCCACCCCCAACTGCTTCGCCTGGTCCATATACTTCCTGAAATTATCTTCGGTGGTAAATTCCCTGGTAGCACAGATAGAAACTGCGGTGACCAGGCCTGCTTTTTTTGCGCTTATACATGCTTGTACAGCCCAGTCGAAGGCCCTGTCTGAGCCCCGGAACCGGTTGTGCATAGTTGCATCGAAATGATCCAGGCTGACGACAACTCCCGTGAGGCCATCTGCCTTCAGGCCTTTTGCAGTCTGCTCGTTTAGGCGGTAGCCGGAGGTTACTATCCAAAAGTCGGTACCGGGCGCAGCATGTCTCAACAGAAAGCGAACATCCCGAATCCGGACCATCGGCTCTCCCCCACCCAACCAAATAACCGGGGTACCGGCCTCCTGATACTGCCGGATAATTTCCTGCAAATCGGCACGACTCAAGACCTCTTCACCTTGAAGGTAATCACCCTCGTAGCAGTGCTCGCACGAAAGAGGACATTTTTTGGTGATAGCCAGCATGAGTACCCTCAGTCCGACAGGCTTATCCGGATATAAAATGCGGGAAATTTCCTGCCCAATCACTTTTTGTGCCGCCGCAGAAGGCGCCCCTCCGGAGGCTAAATGCCAGAAAACACGGCCTTCCACTTCTGCCAATTTGCCAAAAGGTTGAACGCACGGGCCTCGTGATGTCGGGCCCGCAACGCGCGAAGTACTTGAATAGTTCGGGGAATGCTTCCAGTTTCCCGAACTATCCTTCCGGCCAAACGGGTAAAAAAGCGAACAAGAAGCCGCCGCCGTTTCCAGGAATCCGTGATGATGGGTGAAGGTAATGCCTCAAGTGGCAATTCCGTTTTTAGGCCCGATTTTACTTCTTTTACCATGAGAAAGGATTTTTAGGTATAAACCGCCTGTTCAATTACTGGAAATGAGCTCCTCCGGCCCGTTTTTTATCCTTCGGAACAGTTCCCTGGAAAAGATATCGAAGTAGCCGGGCTCCTTGAATTTGGTTAATTCCGCATATTCCGGAACATTAGCAAATTCGCGCACGTGATTGTAGTATCCCTTGCTGTGCAGGAAGCAAGTCTGCAGATAGCCTTCCGGAACAGGGGGCGCCTCAAAGGAGATCTCGGTCACATCACCCGTTTCCCATTGGTCGAGGTATAGCCCGTCATTTTCCATCAGGGATGCGCGGGCGTTGGATTCGGCCGTGCTGATGGCCTTGAAAGGTTTCAACTCGAGCATTTCTATTCCTTTTGTGCTGGAAAAGCTCATAGCAGCCTGATCTACCTCCCAAAACATAAACCCACTCTCCAGGCGAAGACGAACTTCCTTGCCTTTTACACGTGAAAGGTCTACCGGCACTGCAATATCCCGGTCGACCAGCGGGCCGATCAGGGAAGTCTTTTGAACGAGTTCCCAACCATCTTCGGTTTCCAGGAAAATCCGGAGAGGGAAACCCATTTTATCCCCACGTTCGTTGAGTTCGATGGGTGATTTCTGGTTTTGGATCTGAATAAAAGAGGAATAGAAATACCCCATTTTTTTGGAAAACTCCCCATAGACAAAATCGCCCCAAAGCGTATTCTTCAGGTTGAGCACCAGGACGCCTTCCGCTGCTTTTTGGGGTTTTTGAAAAGTCAGGTAAAGTCGGTTGGTATCCGCTTCTTCTTCGTTGAAAAGAAAAACATCACGATCGGTGAAAGCCATTTGTTGATGTAGATCCTGCCCTTTTTCTGAATAGGCTTCCCGGGGGGAGACCAGGTCAATCAGCAGATAGGGGATTCCATCCTGGTCCATCAAAACCCTACTTCCCTCAGGGTGGTTAACCACAATCAGATTGGCCAGGTTGGTGTGCTGCTGTTCTTTCAGTTCATTGGCAATACGCAACTCGTAGGTGTTATCTACCGGTTGGATATTTGGAAGGGGCAGGTAATCATGGCGCTCAAGACCTTTAAAAATAGCCCCGCTGTAAATCTCGCCCTCCATGACGAAAGTTTCACCGGTATTGACATATACATAAGGACAAGAGGACTTTGTTGCTACCCAGATAATCAATGCTATTACCAGCGCAGCCGAAGCCACTCCTAAGCCAACCAGAAAATACATCATGACAGTAATCCCGGTATCGGGATCAATCACCTCAATTTTCTCCAAATCAGCCACCGGGATAACTACGTCTGTTCCTGGGGTAAAAATAGTCGTACTATCCTTAAGGAAAACATGGACCTCATGCAGAATACTCTTCTCCTCAGATTTATATTCCCTCCCACGGCGGTTTTCTGAGTAATAAACGGGCTGTGAAAGGCTATCAAGGCGAGCTTTGAGGTAATCTTCTCCCAGGGTGATTTGAGTTAATTGAAATTGGGATCCACCTTGATTCAGTACAAAATAATTAGCAATTTTTCCGATTTCCGAGAGGGACGGTAATGCTTCCGCCTTGACCCGTCGCACCTGATAATAATTGCAGCTGGTGGTAAAGACCAGGATCAGAATTGCCAGAAAGAACGACACGCCTTTCCGCCACATAGGGTTAGATAGAATTTTCATGATTTTGAATTTTAGGTATTCAGCTTCCCAGTTACCCCAAATCCGCTTTTTCTCCAATGATTTTTATCATTCACCCCTCTTTTGTCAACGAAAAAGCCCGGAGCCAAACATTGGCTCCGGGCTTTTATTTTTTACAGAATAGGGCGCTGCAGCGCCCTATTCTGTTTATCGAGTTTTACCCCAGCGCTTTCTTCACCAGATCCGCGGCTTCTTTTAGCTCGATAGCCGACTGCACCGCAAGCCCGCTCTTATCGATGAGCTCCTTGGCGATATCGGCATTGGTGCCTTGCAGGCGCACGATGATCGGCACGTGGATGTTGCCGAGGGTATTGTAGGCATCGATCACGCCCTGTGCCACGCGGTCGCAGCGCACGATCCCGCCGAAGATGTTGATGAGGATGGCCTTTACGCGATCGTCTTTGAGGATGATGCGGAAGGCGTTAGCTACGCGGTGGGCATCGGCCGTGCCCCCTACGTCGAGGAAGTTGGCCGGCTCGCCGCCGGAGAGTTTGATGATATCCATGGTGGCCATGGCCAGTCCGGCGCCGTTGACCATACAGCCTACGTTGCCGTCGAGGTTGACGTAGTTGAGGTCGAATTCTTTGGCCTCCACTTCAGTGGGATCTTCCTCCGAAATATCGCGCATCGCCTCCAGATCGGGATGGCGGAAGAGGGCATTGTCGTCGATCGATACCTTACTGTCGACGGCGATGATGCGATCATCGGCCGTTTTCAGGCAGGGGTTGATCTCGAAAAGCGTGGCATCGACGCCCAGAAAAGCGGTGTAGAGCTTGGTGATAAAGCTCACCATTTCTTTGAAAGCCTTGCCGCTCAATCCCAGGTTGAAGGCGATCTTGCGTGCCTGGAACGCCTGAAAGCCCAGGGCTGGGTCTACATATTCCTTATGCACGAGATGAGGGGTTTCTTCGGCCACTTTCTCAATGTCCATCCCGCCTTCGGTCGAATAGATGACCACGTTGCGCTTGGTTTCGCGGTCCATCAGGATGGAGACATAGAATTCTTTGCAGGCATCGAAATCGGGCCGGTAGGCATCTTCGGCAATGAGGATTTTGCGCACCAGTTTCCCGGCGCCGTTCATGCCACCCGGTGTTTGGGGCGTTTTAAGCATCATACCGAGGATGTTGCCCGCGTGTTCGCGCAGGTCGCCCTCGTTTTTGGCGAGTTTCACACCTCCTCCTTTCCCGCGGCCACCCGCGTGGATTTGTGCTTTTACCACAGCCCACTCCGAACCGGTTTCTTCCCGAAGTTTTTTATACCCCTGGATAGCCTCTTCCACGGTTTCGGCGACCATACCTTCCTGAATGCCTACGCCGAAGCGCTTGAGGATCTCTTTACCTTGATATTCGTGCAGATTCATTTGTTGCGTTTATCTGGTTACCAAAAAAAGACGGGCCAAAAGTACGGCTTTTTTTCTGGAAAAAGGCTACCACCCCCCGGTGAATAACCGCCTCGCCCCTCTTTCTCCACACTACAGGAAGACTACCCCGGCCAGTGCGTTAAATATAATCGTAGCCCGTAGCGTAGCAGAGCTTGCTACCCCGAAGCGCCTCGGCATTCTCTTTTGGGTAGCAGGAAAAATCGACGATGAATGTGGCTTTTGCATCGCTGGTAAAACGCGAAAGCAAGCCCAATTTATTTTGCTGCACCAGAAATTGATACAATGGGTCACGCGCATCAAACCACGCCATGATGGAATGGCGTTTTTTCAGAAAAAGGATGCTTTCAAACAGGTCGACCAGCGCGCCTTCATGGCCTTTCTCAGCATAGAGCGCTTCTACATTGACAAAGTGGAAAGCCTTCGGGTTGAAGATATTGCGCAGCACCGGCACGTAAGGCAGGATAGGCAGGATGTATTTGCCCACAAAACCAGCCATGTTCTCCACCACCCAATGTGCCGGGTGAGCTTGCGCGCCACAGACGATCTGACCGTCTTTTTTCAAGACGTAATATTCGTTGTCCAGGTTGAGGTAATCGTGCCCCCAGAAGGCATGATCGGCGTATTGCGCATCCAGTTTGGGCAGCAGTTCCTTCCATTCTTCCTCCGTCACCCGTTGTACCTCGCCTTTCATCCGGGGACTAAACCGGCTGAATCCCATGGTCTGGAAAGGCGCAAAAGGCTCAAAATCCAAGTGGTTGGCCACCGCCTGGGAGGCTTTATTGCGGCCTTCAATGGAGCCAAAGAAAATGATCGGGTCCTTTTGTTGCTTCCGCATCCATTCCAGCATCTCTTTGCTGAATCGCCCGACCAGCTTTTTGCCCCGGATCTTGGGTGAAGCCGCATAATAACGGATATACGAGCCCTCGTAGGGCGGCGACCCGAGGAAGGTGCGCTCGCAAAAAGCCACGATGGCTACCATTTCCTTATGGTCCTGCCGCAAATAGTAGAATGTGGTGCGAGGCGTATTGGCCACGAACTCCCGGATGTAGTAATGGCGATACAGGTTATGCTTGGTACCGAAAGCCGTATTTTCCAGGAACCGGACAATTTCGTCGCTCAGTTCGGTGGTCCGGTAAAGGGTAAAGCCCTCATCCAGATCAAATAGTCTTTCCTCCTTCATAGCCCCTCTTTTATTCTTTGATGATCAGTCGTAAATTTTCAAGGCCATTTGTTTCAAACTCACCCATGTAGCGTTCTGCCAGTTCTTCCGCCTGGAAATATTCGGTCAGGGGAGTGCGTTCGCTTTCGGGCAGTTCTTCCAGATCACGCTGGGCCATACGCTCGGCCAACTCGCTCCAGAATACATAATCCTCAAATTCAAGAATGGCCTCCATGGCTCCGTCCTCCAATTCACCGGCAGGGATATACTCCCCTTCAATTGTTTCCGGTTCGATCAGATCCCCGCAGCCAAACTCCTTGGCATGGGAATAGACGTATTGTTCCAATCCCGCAATTTCTACTCCGTCATCATCAAATTCTTCTTCTAATTTGTCGTTATTTTTGAGCCATTCTGCCCAATAGATCGCCTTGAGAAGGGTACGGAATTGCTTTTCAGTAAAATCGATAGTCATAGCGTGTCAGTTTTGTGTTTGAGAAAAACGCAGGAGAGAAGTAGAGCGGGTTAAATGGGAAATTGCTCAGTGCTAAAATTTTCGCAAAAGTACGCAAATTCAGGAATAAACCGAGTATCCAAATTTTCCCTACCTTTCCACATATAATACAGTGTGTATTAATAAAGACCGCCGGCGGCGGTCTTTATTAAATACGCAGTATACAAGCTACTTATTATGGCCCAACTAGCACTCAACCGGGTACGCGATTCCTACATTCGCACCCTGCATGCTCCCTGGAAGATGCGGCTTTACTTCCTGCGCTACCTCCCCTCTGCCCTGTTTTGGGGTTTGCGCATTGCCAAGGTCTCCCCGGAGCAGTGTGCCATCCGGATTCCCTTCTCCTGGCGCACTCAAAATCCGTTTCGGTCCATTTATTTCGCCGCCCAGGCCGGCGCTGCGGAGATGTCGACAGGCCTGCTGGCCATCATCGCCCTGCAGGGAAAACCTCCCCTCTCCATGCTGGTGATAGATATCCGGATCGAATATGTAAAGAAAGCCCGGGGTACGGCCTTTTTCACCTGTGAAGACGGAAAAGCGATGGAGCAAGCGATCCTCCAGGCCCTCGAAACCGGAGAAGGCCAGTCCCTCACCGCCACCAGCATCGGCAGGTTGGAGTCGGGAGAAGAGGTGACCCGGGCCTATATTACCTGGTCGTTCAAGCCGAAAGTGGAAGCTTTTTCTGGAGAGCGTAAATAATCATCGCCAACGCCACCCCGATGATAGAGCCGGCGTAGACATCTTTCATAAAATGTTGCACGAGGTATAGGCGTGAAACGGCTACGGAGAGTGCCAGCAGGAAAAAGAGCAGGGCAGGCAGGCGTTTAAACTTTACCAAAAAAGCGATCAGGGCAAACAGGGCAAAAGCTGCCATGGTATGCCCGGAGGGAAAGCTGGTGTCTCCGGAGTGGAGATTTACGCCATCCACCAGATTGATCTGGTCGAGTTGGTTAAAACGCCGAAGAAAAGCCAGGGGACGTTCCTGGGCAAATAGCGCTTTGGTCACGTAACTGGTAAGCATCACCGCCAGTCCGGTGCCCAATACCAGGAGGGAGTGCCGATACCGGGCAAGCAGCGCCAGCAGGATAACCACCAAATAGACAATGCCCTCCCCCAAATGGGTAGCCAGTTTAAAAAAGGCGTTGCCGAAGGAACTCCGATGCGCACTCCAAAATAAAATGGCGTCGCCGGTCTGATGGGTCAGCAACCAAACGCCTCCCCAAACCAGCCAGATGGTGAAGGCCGCAAAGAAAAATGGATTTTCGCGGATTGTTTTCATGGTCAAAAACGGACGCCCACCGCACGAAGGATTTTTCGGAACCATTCCAGTATCCGTTTGAACCGGCTTAAATCGATCGTTTGGTGGTAATCATTCATCGCTAAATAAGTCAGGATCAGGCCCATGGGGAAAAAGACCGCCGCGGGCAACCAGGCCGCCTGTACCGGCGGGATCACAAATCGCTCCGCGATATTCTTGCTAAATATGTTGAGCACGATAAAGGCCATGAAAAATAAGATAGAGATGATCATCGGGTAACCAAAGCCTCCCTTGCGAACGATCGCGCCCATAGGGGCTCCGATAAACAGAAAGATCACACACGACACGGCAAAGCTGAACTTGCTGTGCATCTCAAAATAGTGGTTTACCCGGGATTCCCGCTTTCGCTGGATGCTCTTGGCCGCACTTTGCACCTGGCCCTGCACGCTCCGCGCGTACGTATCCGCTCGGGAGAATATTTCTTCTCTTCGCTTTTCGGGAAAGGTATACATGATACTGGACAACGTATCCAGGCAATCCAGGCTTGCCTGGTCAATGGGCGCAGGCCCCCGCTGAAAGGGCCTGGGTTTGGCCTTCAGCGAATCGACCACCGTGGAATCTGCGGGTTGCAAAAAGTAAAAATAACGTTCCCCATTGGTGCGAATGGATTGCATTTTATCTTCAATGGTAAGGTCGATCGAGTCGATTGCCACTAGCAACTGCCCAACGGTGAGCATCGATTGATGCGACTTGAAGAGTCGCTCATCGGTGCGGTTGATCTGAAATTCGCTCAGGTCAAACACTTTTTGCCATTCCTCAAAATGGGTGCGCAGAAAGGGGTAACTGTCTTCCTTGCCATCCAACTCCTGATACTGCCAGCCGTCGTAGAGCTGCATGACGAAATAACGTTCATCTTCCGTTACGTACATCTCCCCGCTTTTGGCGGCAATCTCCATTACACGGCCTTCAAATTCGCCCGAATGATTGATAATGAGCACATCTTCTATCGTTCGCTGGTCTTTTCCTTTATTTCCGATCCGGATGGCAAAGCCTTCAAAGTCGTCATTGAAGATCCCTTCTTCCAGGTTGAGCGTCGGTTTTTGCTTCCGAATATCGTAAAGCCGGCTTCGAAATTTCAGGTTGGAGATGGGAATGAGGTTATTCGCCACGTAAAATGATCCTGTCGCTATTCCAAAATCGAGTACCATGAGGGGTAGCATGATCCGCCACAAAGGTACTCCTGCCGATTTCATGCTCGAAAGTTCATACCGCTCGGCCAGGTTGCCCAGCACCATGACCGAAGAGATCAGGATGGCGATCGGCAATGCCAGGGGGATCATGGAAACAGACAGGTAGCCCAGTAACTCCATCATCAGGAAAAAACCGACCCCCTTTCCCGCGATCTCGTCGATGTATAGCCACAGCGTCTGCATCACCAACACGAACAAGGCAATGAAGAACGTAACGATGAAAGGCGGAATGAAGCCCTGGATCAGTAAGCGGTCTATTTTTTTGATTTGGATCACGGGGTAAAGGTAAACAGGATTTAAAAGATTAGTAATGGATTGGCCGGATTGAAAGGTATTTTAAAAAAATGGAACTTTACTGTAACAAAGAGGAAACACCTTCGTCTTGCTGTTGGATCACATGAAACGATGAACACCCAAGAATTTCAAATACAAGTTTTACCCGTCAAAGACAAGCTGTTTCGCCTGGCGTTTCGGATGACCGGCAACGCCCTCGAAGCGGAGGACCTCGTGCAGGAGGTTTTTCTCAAGGTTTGGAACGGAAGAATGGAGCTCGAAAGTGTGCAAAACATCGAAGCCTGGTGTATGCGCATTGCCAAAAACCTGGCTATCGACCGTCTCCGGTCCAAGCATTGGCAAACCCGGACCGACGAGGAACCGATCATAGTAGAAACCCATGAAGCCAGTCCGTACACGATTACGGAACAGCAAGACACCCTGGAGCACATCCGGCAAATCATGCACCAGTTGCCGGAAAAACACCGGCAGGTCATGGAGTTGCGCGACATCGAAGAATTGAGCTACGAGGAGATCTGTGAAGTGCTGTCCATGACGATGGCCCAGGTGAAAACCAATTTGCACCGCGCCCGGCAAGCCGTGCGGGAAGCCCTCATCAAACTGAACGTATCCAAAAACTGAACGAATATGACCACCCAGGATATTCAAAAATTGCTCGATAAATACTTCGAAGGCGAAACCAGCCTGGAGGAAGAAGCCAGCCTGAAACGCTATTTTCAAGGCAAAGACGTCGATCCTTCTTTTCGGGCCTTCCAACCCTTGTTCCAGTTTCTGGAATCGGAGCGCGAGGCCTCGCTGTCCCCCTCGTTTGAAACACGCATACTGACCCAAATCCAGGCTGAAAATCGCTTACGGATGCGGCGAATCACGATCTACATCGCCCGTGTAGCTGCCATTGCCGTAATGATCATTGGAATCGTCGTGCTGTTTCCCAAGCAGCCGCATATGAACGATTCGATCGCGATAAACTGGGCGCAATACGAACCGCAAACGGATGAAGAAGCCATGGCGGAAACCACTGCGGCACTGCAACTCCTGGCCAGCAAGCTCAACGGCAGCGCAAGAACAGCCACAAAAGAACTGGATCAGATCAAACGATCCGCTTCTGTCTTCAAATAAAGAATCCAGCAAACGAAATGAAAACAATCACTTTTCACCAACCAAAAAAATAACAATCATGCGTACCCTTCTTTTTGTAATCACGGTGGTCCTGCTCGGAGTGAGCTCCACTGCCCAGGCGCAATCCGACGCCATCTCCAAATATTTTTCCAAGTATGTCGACGATGAACGATTCACCGTTGTCTACATCAGCCCCAAAATGTTCCAATTATTCGACAAACTGGACATCAACCTGGACGATGCAGAGGCCAATGCCATTAAAGAGGTCGTGAAAGACCTTCGCGGACTCCGTATCCTGGTCGCCGAAGAAAACACGATGGAGCTCTACAAAGAAGCTTCCCAACTGATCAACAAGAAAGAATACGAAGTGCTGATGACCGTCCGCAATAAAGGCGAAGAAAGCGTGGACTTCCTCATCAAGGACAACGGTGGCGACATCATCGACGAACTCCTCATGATCATAGGCGGCCCGGATGATTTCGTACTGATGAGCTTCGTCGGCAAGATCGATATCAATAAGATCTCCGAAATGGCCAAAGCCTTTGAGGAGGACGATAAAGAATAGTCTTCAGTTTTTAGTGCTCAATTTTCAGTTAAAAAACCTGGAAGTTGAGCACTAAAAATGCTTTGAATAAACTGAAAATTGAACACTGAAAATTAAAAACTAAATGAAACCGATCCATTTCAGCATAACGCTCCTGCTCCTGCTCCCCCTCCTCCTCCCGGCCCAGACGGTGAGCATCAACGAATTTTACCGCAAATACAAAAACGTGGAGGAAGAAAACGTCCACGTAACCCTGCCAGGGTGGGTCGTTAAACTGGGGGTAGGTATCGCCAAGACCCAGGTGGACGACCAGGAAGAAAAAGAAGCGATCAACCTGGCCAAAAAGATCCGCAAACTGCGCGTACTCACATTCGAAGAAGCCAATCCCGTAGCCCAGAAAGACCTGGACCGGTTGATGAAAGGTGTCCGCAAGGAAAACTTTGAAGATCTGATTATGGTCAAGGAAGAAAATACCAAGGTGCACCTGATGATGCGGGAGAAAAAAGAGCAGGTGAAGAATCTCCTGATCCTCGTCAGTGAGGAAGATACCTTCACGATGGTCAGCATGAAGACCAAACTCAGGTACGATCAGATCGAGGAGTTTATCAATAAAGCCCTCAAGGACGATGAGGGGAATATAGAGGTGAAGCTTTGAGTTAAAAGGGGCTATTAACCGCAAAGGCGCAAAGCGCGCGAAGAGATTTTGGCTTTTGCACTAAATGGTAGGCTGTTTTTCCAACATAGTGCAACGCAGGATTTCTTCGCGTCCTTAGCGCCTTTGCGGTTTATTATTATTTTTACAGCCAATGTAAAAATAATGAGAAACCTATGAGATCCCTGACCACACTTCTGTTCCTGACCATCTTTTTGACCACCGCCTTTTCCCAGACCCAACCGGCCTTCACCCCTTCGGTAGAACGGATAAAGAGTTATGCGCAACACCAAAAACTGGTGGAAACCTCCCTGCTGGGTGAAATACCCTTCACCAATATCGGCCCTGCTATCCAATCGGGGCGGGTGGCTGATATCGATGTCAGCCCGGATGACCCCACGCATTTTTACATAGCTTACGCCTCGGGCGGACTCTGGAAGTCCACCAACAACGGCATGAGCTTCGAGCCGCTTTTCGACCGCGAAATGGTCATGACCATCGGCGATATCGCAGTCGACTGGGGCCGGAACACCATTTGGCTGGGCTCGGGGGAAGTCAACTCCAGCCGCTCGTCCTACTCCGGAACCGGCGTTTTCAAAAGCACCGACGGGGGTAAGACCTGGATGCACATGGGCCTCGGCGAAAGCCACCACATCGGCCGCATCCTGCTCCACCCTACCGACCCCAATACCGCGTGGGTTGCTGCCCTGGGCCACCTCTACTCCCCCAATCAGGAACGCGGCGTGTATAAAACCACCGATGGCGGTAAAACCTGGACCCGTGTCCTCTTCGCCAACGACAACGCCGGCGCCATCGACCTCGTGCTCGACCCGGCAAATCCGGACATCGTCTATGCCGCCACCTGGGAACGCACCCGCCGCGCCTGGAACTTCACCGAATCGGGCGCCGGCTCCGGCATCTACAAAAGCACCGACGGCGGGAACACATGGTCCCTGCTGACCGATGCGAAAAGCGGCTTCCCCACCGGCGACGGCGTAGGTCGTATCGGACTCGATGCCGCGGTGGTGGATGGAAAAACCCTGCTCTACGCCGTGCTCGACAACCAGACGCTCCGGCCCAAGAAAGAGGAGGAGAAGAAAGAAGACGTGCTGACCAAAGACGCGCTGCGTACTATCTCCGCAGCGGACTTCCTGAAATTGGACACCAAGAAGATCCAGGGATATTTGAACGAAAATGATTTTCCCGAAAAATACGACGCGGAGAAGGTGCAGAATATGGTGCGCAGTGGCAAAATCCAACCCATCGCCCTCGTCGAATATGTGGAAGACGCCAACACCCTGCTCTTCGACACGGATGTCACCGGCGCCGAAGTCTATGTATCGGATGATGGAGGAAAAACCTGGAAAAAGACCCATGAAGGCTACCTCGACGACCTGTTTTATACCTACGGCTACTACTTCGCCCAGATCCGTGTAGCGCCGCAAAGCGAAGGGAAAAAACTCTACATCATGGGCGTGCCCGTGCTGCGCTCCGACGATGGCGGCCAAACCTGGAAATCCATCAACGGCGACAACGTGCACGGCGACCACCATGCGCTATGGGTGAGTCCTTCCCGGGAAGGCCACCTCTTGCTGGGCAACGACGGCGGACTCAACATCTCCTACGACGATGGCGAGCATTGGGTGAAGTGCAACACCCCGCCGGTAGGGCAGTTTTACGGGATTGCCGTCGATATGGCGTCTCCTTATCACGTCTTTGGCGGACTGCAAGACAACGGCGTCTGGCGTGGTCCCAGCACCTATAAAGCCAGCACCGACTGGCACGACTCGGGCGAATATCCCTACAAATCGATCATGGGCGGCGACGGCATGCAAGTGGCGGTCGATACCCGCGACAACAATATCGTGTACACCGGTTTCCAGTTCGGGAATTATTTCCGGATTGACCTGGCCCAGGAAGATGCCACCCGCATCACCCCCCAGCACGACCTCGGCGAGCGCCCTTTGCGCTGGAACTGGCAGAGCCCCATTCACTTGTCTGTCCACAATCAGGACATCTTCTACATGGGGTCGAATAAACTCCACCGTTCCTTCGATCAAGGCAAAACCTTCGAAGCCATCTCCGGCGACCTTACTAAAGGCGGAAAGAAAGGGGATGTATCCTACGGTACACTCTCCACTATCCACGAGTCGTCCATGAAGTTCGGACTTATCTATACCGGCTCCGACGACGGCCTCGTACACGTGACCAAAGACGGTGGCAATACCTGGACAAACATCAGCAGCGGCCTGCCCGAAGACATGTGGGTGTCGCGCGTGCAAGCTTCTTCGCATGAGCTGAGCCGCGTATACGTCACCCTCAACGGCTACCGCTGGGACAATTTCGAACCTTTCGTTTACGTCTCCGAAGACTACGGCCAGACCTGGACCCGCATCGGCCGCGACCTGCCCCTCGAGCCCGTCAACGTGATCCGCGAAGACCCCGTCAATCCCGACCTGCTCTATGTAGGCACCGACCACGGCCTTTACGCCTCCCTCGACCGCGGTCAGACCTTCATGGCCCTCACCAAAAACCTGCCCAACGTGGCGGTGCACGACCTGGTGATCCACCCCAAGGCCAAAGAGCTTGTGGTGGGTACCCATGGCCGTTCGATGTTTAAAGCTAATGTGAAGGAATTGCAGCAACTCAAGGGGGAGACCCTGGCCAAGCCGCTGGTTCTGTTCGATGTCCCCTCTACCCGTTATCGCCCGGGTTGGGGCGGCAGCTGGAGCAAGTGGGGCGAAGCAAGGGTGCCGGAAGTGGCCATACCCCTTTATGCCTCTGCTGCCGGCTCCGCCAAATTCACCCTTTCCACAGGAGAAGACCTCGTGCTCAAAACCTGGAAAGTGGACTTGAAGAAAGGCCTCAACTACCCTATTTACAACCTCAACCTTGATGAAAAGGCCAAGGACAAGTATGAAAAATACCTGAATGAGAACAGGAAAGCCGATGCCCCTGAGATCAAACTGAAGAAGGGGGATAACGGGGAGTGGTACCTTCAGAAAGGAGCCTACACGTTGAAAGTGGAGATGGAGAAAGAGAAGGTGGAAGGGAAGGTTACTATTGAGTGAGTTTTGAGTTTTTAGTCCCGATTGCTATCGGGACTAAAAACTCAAAAACTCCTTCACCGCCTGCACAAACCGATCCAAATCCCTCGTCACCGTATACACATTGGGCGTGACGCGCACGCCGTGGATGTTCTCCCAATTGATGGCCACGGTGTGGATGCGGTGTTTACTCATCAGATAACTCGCCAGCTCTTCCGGCGTCTTTCCATCGACGGAAATGAGGGCGATGGCGCCGGCAAATTCGGGATTTAAAGAGGTGTGGACCCGCACCCCGGGGAATTGGACCACCTTCTCTGCCCAATAATTTTTAAGATAATGTAGCCGCGCAAACTTACGCTCCGCCCCGATCATGTGATGAAACTGGATGGCCTGGCCGATGGCCTGTTCGATCGCAAAGGAGCGGGTGCCCAGGCTCTCGAATTTTCGAATATCCGAGCTGTCGGGATCGGGGGCTCCAAACAGGGGATACAGCCCAGTGATCTTTTCCTTTTTTACATACAACAACCCACTCCCGAACGGCGCGCACAGCCACTTGTGCAGGCTGGTGCCGAAATAATCGCACTCCAGGTCGGGTATCTTGAAGTCGAAATGCGCGAAGGAATGCGCGCCGTCGACCAGCACTTCAATGCCCCGCTTTTTGGCTTCCAGCGCGATCTCCCGGGCCGGCAGCAGCTGCCCGATCCAGTTGATGAGGTGGGTGATGTGTACCACTTTTGTCTTATCCGTAAAGGCGTTGACGAACTCCTGGACGATAGCGGCCTTGTCTTCGATGGGAAATTCGAAATTTAGCCAACGCAGCACGATGCCGTCGCGTTTTTCGCGCTGTTTCCAGGCGTTGATCATGTTGGGATAGTCTTGTTTGGTCAGGACGACCTCATCACCGGCTTGCAAACGCAGGCCGAAGATCACCGTTTCCAGGGCTTCGGAAGAGTTGCGGTTGATGGCGATCTCCTCCGGGGAACAGCCGGCGAGGTCGGCCAATTCGGCGCGCAAAGGCTCGCGGCCCTGGTCGAGGATCTGCCACATGTAGTAGGAAGGCGCCTCGTTGCTCAGTCGGTTGTAGCGCTCCACAGCCTCCTGCACCACCAGCGGTTGTGGGCTCACCCCACCATTGTTGAGATTAAGGATCTGAGGTGAAACGGTATAGGCTTGTTTGACCTGATACCAGAAGGTCTCGTCGGTGGCTGTTTCACCGGGAGTCAGGTCGGAAATGTCGACGAGGGCGCGCTGCAGGGAACGTCCGGCGGCAGTGTTCCAGTAAGGTACCAGGGCGGCAGTACCGACCCAGGCGGAGATGCGCTGGAGAAAGTGGCGGCGGGTAGGGAGCATGGGCTTTTTTTTACCTTTCAAGGTAAAAAAAAGCCCTGACGTTGGGGCGAAAAATCTTTCGCCCTTACTCTGCTCTCGCCCTTACGACTCTACTACCGCGGCCGCATTTCGGGCCTTCTTCCGGTCGTGTTCCTTGAGGTATACTTTCCGCAAGCGGATGGACTTGGGGGTAACCTCTACGTATTCGTCGTCCTGGATATATTCCAGGGCTTCTTCGAGGGTGAAACGGAGGGGCGGCACCAGGCGCACCTTGTCATCGGAGCCGGAGGCGCGGATGTTGGTGAGTTTCTTGGTTTTGGTGACGTTGATCACCAGGTCGCCCGGACGGCTGTTCTCCCCCAGTACTTGCCCTTCGTAAATCTCTTCGTTGGGATCGATGAAGAACCGGCCGCGTTCCTGTAGGTTGTTGATACTGTAAGGAATGGCTTTCCCGGTCTCCATACAGATCAGCGAGCCGTTGATACGGCCGGGCACTTCCCCTTTATTGGGTTGAAACTCTTTGAAGCGGTGGGTCATGATAGCCTCCCCGGCAGTAGCGGTCAGCATCTGGCTGCGAAGGCCGATGATACCACGGGAAGGAATTTCGAATTGCATAGTGACGCGTTCGCCTTTGGGCGTCATAGCCAGCATCATTCCTTTACGGCGGGTCACGATTTCGATAGCCTTTCCGGAAACATTTTCCGGCAGGTCGATCGTCAGCTCTTCCACCGGTTCGTGGGTCACCCCGTCGATCTTTTTCATGATCACTTTGGGCTGACCGATCTGAAGCTCGTATCCTTCGCGGCGCATGGTCTCGATCAGGATGGAGAGGTGCAATACCCCACGGCCATATACGTTATAGGCTTCCGCCTTATTAGTGGTTTCTACGCGCAGGGCGAGGTTCTTTTCCAATTCTTTTTCAAGGCGCTCCTTGAGGTGGCGGCTGGTCACAAATTTTCCTTCCTGCCCAAAGAATGGGGAGTCGTTGATGGTGAACAGCATGCTCATCGTCGGTTCATCGATAGCGATAAACGGAAGGGCCTCCGGGTTGAGCAGATCGGAAATAGTATCGCCAATCTCAAACCCTTCTATACCCACTACGGCGCAGATATCTCCTGCTTTCACCTCCTCTACCTTTACTTTTTCCAGCCCACTGAAGGTGTACAACCCACGCAAGGTGCTTTTGACGATAGCGCCGTCGCGTTTAACCAGCGCGATCTGCTGACCATCCTTGATAGTGCCCCGGAATACGCGGCCAATAGCCAGGCGGCCCAGGTAGTTGGAGTAATCCAGGGAGGTAACCTGCATCTGGAGGTTACCTTCGGATATTTTGGGTTCGGGAATGTATTCGATGATGGTATCCAGCAACGGGGTAATGTCGGAAGTCACTTCTTTCCAATCGTGGCTCATCCAGCTTTGCTTGGCTGACCCAAAGATGGTGGGAAATTCGAGTTGTTCTTCCGTGGCATCCAGGGTAAACATGAGGTCGAAAACCGCCTCATGCACCAGGTCGGGAGTACAATTCTCCTTATCGACCTTATTGATCACGAGGATGGGCTTCAGGCCGAGTTGGAGGGCCTTTTGCAGCACGAAACGGGTCTGGGGCATAGGGCCTTCAAAGGCATCGACGAGCAGCAACACGCCGTCGGCCATGTTGAGCACGCGTTCTACCTCTCCGCCGAAGTCGGAGTGACCAGGGGTATCGATGATATTGATCTTCACCCCCTTGTACATCATGGAAGCGTTCTTGGACAGGATGGTGATCCCGCGCTCCCGCTCGAGGTCATTGCTGTCCATAATGAGATCACCGACCTGCTCATGTGCTTTGAAGAGGTGGCCGATGTGAAGCATCTTGTCTACCAGGGTCGTTTTTCCGTGGTCGACGTGTGCGATGATGGCAATATTTCGTATTGCTTGCATAGTAGTCATATTAACAAAGCGAAATCGAAGTCATATGACCTCGATTTCGCTTTTCCAGGTTATTTCGGGCGCAAAGGTACTATAAAAAAAGAAAGAGGGCGTTTTGCGCCCTCTTTCTTTTTTAGAAAAGATGTTGGCCTACCGAAGGGTAAACCCGTTTACAGAGGTATTGTTCGTATTGCGGTTGGAAACAGTGTTCAGATCGAGCGTTACATTTTCAAATTGAAGCGCGTAGGAGTACTGTACGTGGTCGTTGTCCAACTCATTGGAAGATTCGTAGAGACCGGCGAAGGAGCCTACTTCCTGGAAGGACATCATCAAGTCTTTTACACGTTGGATGAGGTTGCCCGCGGGGGGCTGGTTGAGCAAGGCGACCGTGAGGTCGAGCTTGAGTTTTCTAATGTTCAGGGAATTCATGGGAAATGTTGTTATGGGATTCTTTCTTTTCGTTCGAATATGTAAATAAACTGCTTTTTAGACGGATGGTTGCTAAAAAAGTCATTAAACCTTTGTTAAATTTTTTATATATTTTATCAAAGAGGCGGTTTCAAAAAAAATAGAAAGCCCAGCAACCCAAAGGGGTGCCGGGCCTACCAACTAATAGCAAGTTATGATGGCTATAAACCGTGGGTGGAGGGAGGCTCGAAAGCCTTCCTGTCAGTCCACGTTATCATGTAAATAGGTATTCCCGGAATGGAGATCGGGATCCTCTTCATCGGAAATTGTCCAGCGGGAAAGCACAGGCTCGTGGTTTGATTTGGGCACCTCATCGAGTTTAATGCCCCGGCGCAGGTATGCCGGCTCGCTTTCCAGTTCGTTTATCGCCTTGGGGGTACTCAGTTTTACTTGTTGTGCCCGCAGGCGTTCCCGGCGACGGGCTTCTTCCATTTCCCGCATCCGGCGATCTTCTTCTGTAGGTTCCTTCTCTTCCTGGTGGTAGTGCGTTTCTTCCTGTTTTGGCGGCCGCTTCTGGAAGCGGTCTATGGAAGAGCGCACATCGTCAAATTCAAACGTATTGGTCTTTGGGGCTTCGTCATCTTCGTCAAAGCCAATTTCCTTTATCCGTGACTTGGCAGGTTTTGCGTCTTCACCTTCATCGTCCAGCGAAACGACGATCTTATTCGACTGTGGTTGGCTGCCCGACGACAATTTGCCGGAGCGTTCAAAACCGGTGGCAATAATAGTAACACTGAGTTTATCACCCAGGCGTTCGTCGTAACAGTTCCCCCAGATGAGGTCTGTACCATGGCCGGCTTCTTCCTGCACGAATTCAGTGATCTCGAAGATCTCGTCCATCGTCACCTCTTTCTTGCCGGAAGAGATATTGAGCAGGATGTGCTTGGCGCCGCGAATGTTGTTGTCTTCGAGCAATGGGGAATTGAGCGCCTCGTCAACCGCCCGCTTGGCCCGGTTATCCCCTTCTGCCAGCGCGGTACCCATAATGGCCACCCCGCTGTCGCGCATAACCGTATTGACGTCTTCAAAGTCGACGTTCACATACCCGGGCATCGTGATGATCTCGGCGATCCCTTTTGCCGCCGTGGTAAGGATGTTATCTGCCTGGGCGAAAGCATTGGAGAGCGACAAATTGCCGAAGATCTGGCGCAGTTTATCATTGGAAATGATAATCAGCGTATCTACGTGCTTCTTGATCTCATCCAGTCCTTCGAAAGCCTGTAGCCCCCTGCGGTTTCCTTCAAATGTAAAGGGAAGGGTAATGATACCCACCGTGAGGATATCCATTTCCTGGGCCGTTTTTGCGATGATCGGCGCGGCGCCTGTACCGGTACCACCCCCCATACCGGCGGTGACGAAGAGCATTTTGCAGCCATTCGAGAGGTACTTTTGCACTTCTGCCACGCTTTCTTCGCAGGCCATCTTCCCGATATTGGGTTTCGAGCCGGCGCCACGTCCTTCCGTCAGGGTAGGCCCTAGCTGGATCTTGGTGGGAACCGGACTGGTATTCATCGCCTGGGCATCGGTATTGCAAATGGCAAAATCGACGCCTACGATTCCTTGCTTGTACATGTGGTTGACGGCATTGCTTCCACCGCCCCCTACGCCTATGACCTTTATGATCGGGCTTTCGTCCATGTCGTTGATTAGATTGAAAATCATAACGCTGCTATTTTTGGTGTTAAAATTCGCGGTCAGGTTCAGCTTCGAACCATTCCTTGGTTTTACGGAATAATTGCTCATACCAAGGGCCAGTGGCTTCTTGTTCTTCCAATTCGGCCACAGGTACTTGTTCTTTTTCTTTTTCTTTTTCCAGTTGCACGCGTACCCGGCCGCTTTCCACATCCTGGATCCCTTTCATCAGCAACCCGATCGCTGTGGCGAAAATGGGGCTGCTGAGTTGTTCGGTATATCCATGAGCCAGGTGTTCGGTAGGCGTACCGATCCGGGTGCTGTACCCGGTATGGTAAGCCGTGAGCTTGTCGATATGGTTGAGCAGTGCGCCACCACCAGTCAGGACTATGCCGCCGATCAGCTTGCGCTCAAAGCCCGAGCGGCGAATTTCCCATACCACGTAGTCCAGGATCTCTTCAACCCGCGCCTGGATAATACGCGCCAGGTTTTTCTCGGAGATCTCCTTGGGCTGACGGCCTTTCAGGCCCGGGATGGTGATAATGCGGTTGTCGTACACCTCTTCCGCGAGGGCGGAACCGAAGCGCACCTTCATTTTTTCTGCCTGTTGGATCATTACCGTACATCCATCCTTGATGTCTTTGGTAATAATATTTCCACCAAAGGGAATGACCGCCGTATGACGAATGATGCCGTCCTGGAAAAGGGTAATGTCTGTTGTTCCCCCGCCCATGTCGACCAATGCCACGCCGGCTTCTTTTTCTTCCTCGCTCAGCACGGAAACGGCTGAGGCGATAGGTTCCAGGGTCATGTTGGCCACCCGGAGTCCGGACCGTTCCACACACCGGTGAATGTTGTTGGACGCCGTGATCTGCCCCGTGATGATGTGGAAATTCGCTTCCATGCGAATGCCCGACATCCCGATGGGGTCCAGGATGCCCTGCTCATTATCCACAGTGTATTCCTGAGGAATGACATGCAGGATCTTATCGCCAGGAGGCAAGACCAATTTATGCATGTCGTTGACCAGACGATCGATGTCGCGCTGACTGATCTCCGTGTGGTCGTTGTCGCGGGTCAGAATGCCGCGATGTTGCAGGCTTTTGATATGCTGTCCCGCAATGCCTACGTGCACGATCTTGAATTCGCGCTGAGCCATGCGTTCGGCAGCTTGCACTGCTTCCGAAATAGCCTTTACCGTCTTTTCAATATTGGAGACCACCCCCCGGAGTACGCCTTCGCTGGCTACTTTCCCAATACCGAGGATCTCGAGTCTCCCATGTTCATTTCGATAACCGGCTATCGCGCATACCTTGGTGGTACCGATATCCAATGCTACCACGATTTCAGAATTGCTCTTCGTTTCCATCATAACATTTGTTTTTGCTCATGCTAGCTCCGGGCTAGCCATCATTTGCTATTTTGAATAAATAATTACCGTTTTTCGCAAACCACCTGTCCTTTGTAAGACAGGTTTACCGTCTTGTATCGTCGCCATCCTTCGTAGGGCATCACTTCGTCGTAGAAGATCCGCAGGCGGTCAAATTTCTCCTCTACGCCTTCCATGCTACCCAATATGATCTTGTAGTTGCCCACTTTTGGGGCCAGCAGTATTTTACCGTTCGACACGTATATCTGCTCGATGAGCGTACGCAGGAAACGGTCTTTTTCTATGTATTGGCTCAACAGAAATACATCTTTGAGCAGGTTTTTCTTTTTGTCTAAAAATCCGGGTACATGGGGTGGAAGGCTTCCCGTAGCCACCATTACCCTGGCTGAAAAATGTTTGGACAGTGGCATCTTATTCCCGTCAATATCCAGGTAGTACTGCAATCCATTGTCGTCGATGATGCGCAACACCGGTTCGCGCTGCTCCACCAGGATATGGATCATATCCTTGGCATTGATGTACACATCGGCACTGAGGATGAAAGGGTCTTCTTCGAGTACCCGCTCCAAACGTTCGATATTCAATAGCCCGATCTGCTGGCCGGACCATTCGAAGGCAAAGCTCCGTTTGATGGTCTTGGCGATATCGGTACTATCCACCAGAAAATGTCCATCCGGGAGCGGCTCCACATTTATTTCAATTCCGGCAGCTCCGCTTTGCTGCTTTCTTTCCACCGCAGCGATCACCACTATCGCCGCGCCGAAGATCAGCACGAAATAGCCCAAACGCCTCAATGTCCGCCATAGTTCCGCATTCATTGGTCTTGTGGTTTTTTGGTGGAATAATGGGTCTTTAGCCAATTTTTTATCGGTTCAACCTCGGTATCAATATCTCCGGCGCCCAGGGTTAGCAACACCTCCACTGGATGTGTTTCCAGGGTTTGGAGGATCTCACTTTTCTGGATCAGGCGCTTGTTCGGGTTATGCATCTGGCGCAGGATCATTTCGGAACTTACGCCTTCAATCGGTTCTTCCCGTGCCGGATAAATATCGAGCAACCAGGGCTCATCCAGTTGGTCCATGGCCGAAGCGAATCCGGCCTGGAGATCACGTGTTCGGGTGTACAGATGGGGCTGAAAAATGCCCGTCAATCGCCGGTTTGGGTACATGGTCCGGGCGGCTTCGATGGTCGCTTCCAATTCAGCCGGATGGTGGGCATAGTCGTCGATATAGACGACCTGTGCTGTATCTACTACTCGCTCGAACCGCCGTTTGATCCCTTTAAAGCGGGATAGCGCGTCCCGGATGGCCGTTTCTTCCACTCCTGCTTCCAGCGCCAGGGCAATGGCCACCGTAGCGTTTTCCACGTTGTGCCGTCCGGGCAGCGAGAGACGGAGTCCCCGCAGATCTTTTTCCGGACTGAAATAGTCAAAGACCATTTTGCCGGCTTCCACGCCCCGGATCTGCGAGCGGTAGGCGCCAACCCCTACCCCATAGTCGAGCACTTCGGGGAAGCTGCCGAAATGGGGGAGCAGGTCATGGCGTACAAAGAGTTTCCCGCCTGGTTTTACCAATTTGGCGAAAGCCAGATAGCCCTGTTCGAGCATGTGCTCGGCATCGCCGTAAATATCCAGATGGTCCGCATCCATGGAGAGGATAGCGGCCATCTGGGGTTGGAGTTGCAAAAAGGATCGATCGTATTCATCTGCTTCGGCCACTACCCATTCGCTGGCGCCTTCCACGTAATTCGATTCAAAATCGAGCGCGATACCTCCCAGGAATGCGGTACAATCTACCCTTCCCGTTCGAAGCAGGAAGGTCAGCAAGCTGGAAGTGGTCGTTTTTCCATGTGTGCCGGCAATGGCGATCGTTTTCGATGCCCGGCTCACCATGCCGAGCAATTCCGAGCGCTTGACCACCGTATAGCCGTGCTGGCGGAAGTGGAGCAGCTCGTTGTGCCTTGCCGGTACGGCCGGGGTAAATACCACCAGGTCAATACCATGGGGAATAAACGATACGTCTTCCGTGTAGTGAATATGCATACCCTCCCGGGCCATCTCCCGGGTCAGGGCCGACTCGGTGCGGTCATACCCCCATATCTCGACACCACGACGCCGGAAATAGCGGGCCAGGGCCGACATGCCGATGCCGCCAATTCCGATGAAGTACATTTTATTTATAGCGTCGAGGTTCACTTGAAAAAGTTTATGCGGTTTAAAAGGTTTATCAGGTTTAGTTTTTGGTCAATTCAATTACTTGTTTCGCGATGTCTTCGGCGGCGTGGGGACGAGCGAGCTGGAGGATGTTTTTTCCCAGCTTTTCGGCCCAGACAGCGTCTGACATTATTTCAAGCGGTTTGGAGATGATCCCCTCCCTTGCTTCGGTATCTTTAACCAGTACGGCGGCTTCTTTTTCCACCAGTGCCAGCGCATTTTTCGTCTGATGATCCTCTGCCACGTTTGGCGAAGGGATGAGGACTACGGGTTTGCCCACCAGGCAGAGTTCCGAGATCGTAATGGCGCCTGCGCGTCCCACGATCACATCTGCGGCGGCGTAGGCCAGGTCCATCCGGTCGATAAAAGGCCGGATCTGCACATTCGGCAATTGAGCCGTGGCACATTCGCGGAATTGATCGATGTAGAGCGAGCCCGACTGCCAGATCACCTGTACTTCCGGGTGGCTTTCCAGCAGTGCCCGTTGGCCGGCCATCGCTTCGTTGAGCGAACGGGCGCCCAGGCTACCGCCAAATACCAGGATCGTGCGTTTGCCGGGATCGAGTTCAAAATAGTCGATTCCCTGCGCCCGGGTAGCCTCGCTGTCCCGGATCGCCTCGCGCACCGGATTACCGGTCAGGACCAGTTTCTCTGCCGGGAAGTAGCGTTCCATACCTTCGTAGGCCACGCATATCCGGCTCACTTTTGATCCCAGCAAGCGGTTGGTGACCCCGGCGAAGGAGTTTTGCTCCTGGATCAGGGCCGGCACCCCCATTCGGCATGCCATTTCCAGGGTTGGGCCGCTGGCATATCCCCCACGCCTACGGCCACATCCGGGCGAAACCGGCGCACCAGGCGCCGTGCTTTGACCAAACTGGCTGCCAATTTGAAAGGCACCAATAAATTCCGCACTGTCAATTTTCGTTGGAACCCGCTAATCCAGAGCCCCTCTATGGTATATCCCGCTTTCGGGACTTTTTCCATTTCCAGTTTACCTTTGGCGCCTACAAACAGGAAGTTCGCCTCCGGCAGCTGCTTTTTGATCGCGTCTGCAATCGCTATGGCCGGAAAAACATGGCCACCCGTTCCGCCGCCGCTGATCAATACATTCATTCTTCTCCGTCTGTTTGTGAAGAAACTTGTTCCACATACCTGCTCACGCTGAGAATGATCCCAATCGAGAGGCAACTAAACATGACGGAGGTTCCCCCCATACTGACTACGGGGAGAGTAAGCCCGGTTACGGGCACCAGATTGACCGACACCGCCATATTGGCCAGTGCCTGTACGACCATGCTGAGACATAAACCCAGGGCCAGCATGGCCCCAAACTGTTTGGAACTCTTCGTGACCAATGCGGTAGTCCGGATCAGCAGGAGAATGAACAAACCCAGAATGAGAAAACCTCCAACCAATCCATATTCCTCGCAGATGATCGCGTAGATAAAATCGGAATAAGGAGCAGGCAAGTAGTTGCGCATCGTGCTGTTACCCGGGCCCAATCCGATCCATTTTCCATTGGCGATGGCTATCTTGGAGTGCATCACCTGGTAACCTCCATCCGGGTTGGTCACGAATTCCCGCAAGCGGTTGCTCCAGGTTTCGACCCGGACAAAATCCGGGAACATTCTGCCGATGCCTACCAGGGCTGCAAAGACGACGACGCCCAAAAACATCAGCAGCAGAATGTACCGCAATTCAACCCGCCCGATGAACATCATCAGCATGCAGGTAAAAAACAGCATGATCGACGTAGATAAGTCGGCCGGAGCAATCAGGCCACAGATCAAAAGAATAGGTACGATGATAGGCAAGAACGCCTTATTGAAATCCTTGATGTAATCGTTGTGTCGGGTAATCTCCCTGGCCACAAACATCAGGAGTGCCAGCTTGGCAAAGTCTGAGGTTTGAAAGGTCAACCCGATAAAAGGCACTTCAATCCAGCGCCGGGCATTGTTGATCTCCTCTCCAAACCCCAGTGTGTAGATGAGGAGGGGTACGGAAATCATCAGCAACCACGGGGCCACAAATTTGTACCGCATATAATTTACCGAGTACGCCAGGTAGGTCACGATCAATCCCAGCATCAGGATAAACCCATGGCGGATAAGGTATGCCTCCGTGTTTCCTCCCTGCATTTTATAGGCCAAACTTCCGGTTGCGCTGTAGACCGTCAAAATGGAAAACAATGCCAGCACGGCCAGGATCATCCATATGACCCGGTCGCCTTTCAATTCCGCATAGATCCGTTTTCCAATAGTCGACATCTTTTCTTTCTTTTTTTAAGTCGTGGTGGTTACTAATTCCCGTACAGCCTCTTTAAATTGGGTACCCCGGTCTTCATAGTTGCGAAACAGGTCGAAGCTGGCACACGCAGGCGACAGCAATACGACATCGCCACGTTCCGACAGCCGGGTAGCCTCGCTCACTGCTTCGGCTGCACTGCGTACTTCCACTATTTGCGGCACCATCCCGGTGAACGACTGCACGAGTTTGGCATTATCTGCGCCCAGGCAGACAAGCGCTTTTACTTTCTCGCGTACCAGGGGCATCAGGGTCTCATAGTCATTGCCTTTGTCCACTCCTCCTGCAATCCAGATCACCGGTCGCGTCATTGCTTCCAGGGCGAAATACACGGCTTCCACATTGGTTGCCTTGCTGTCGTTGAGGTACAAAACGCCATTCCACTCTTCCACTTTTTCCATCCGGTGGGGATCGTTGACAAAGGAGTCCAACCCCAGTTGAATCGCTTGAGGCAAGGCGCCCAGGAGCACCGCTGCCTGGATCGCACATTGTGCGTTGAACCGGTTGTGCCGCCCTTTCAGGGACGGGTTATTCAAAAAGAAGGAATGGCCTCCCACCAGCAATGGGGAGCCTTCCGGACCGCTTTCCATAGACATCGGCAGCAGTTGCGCACGTACCGGCGTTGCCGCCATTCCGCTTGCAATATGCTGATCCTCCGCATTGTATAGAAAAAAATCCTTCGGCGTCTGGTTCCGGGCGATCCGGAGCTTGGCGGCGGTATAATTTTCCATCTTGTAGGCGTAGCGGTCCAAATGGTCGGGCGTAATATTGAGCAGCACGGCGATATGAGGCCGGAATGCCACGATATTGTCCAGTTGGAAACTACTCAGTTCCAGCACGTAGTAATCGTATCGGTCTTCGATCACTTCCAGGGAGAAGCTATTGCCCACGTTCCCGCCTATACCCACGTTAAATCCGGCTGTCCGGATCAAATGATAGGCCAGACGGGTGGTCGTAGTCTTGCCGTTTGTCCCGGTGATACCCACTAGGATCCCGTTGGAATGGCGGGCGGCAAATTCAATCTCCGAGATCACGGGGATACCCTTTTCCCGCAAAGCCTGGATCACCGGGGCTTTTTCCGGAATACCAGGGCTCTTTACCACTTCCACGGCTTCTACGATACGATCTATAGAATGCGTGCCTTCTTCATAAGGAATACCAGCCTGATCCAGGGTAGATTTATGCAATTCGGCAATCGAACCCTGATCGGACAGGAATACCCGGAGCCCCCTGGCTTGTGCCAGGAGTGCAGCGCCTACGCCGCTTTCTCCGCCTCCCAGTATGGTGATCCGATTTGGTAATTGCATGAATTAGCGAATTTTCAAAGTCAAAATAGTTACTACAGCCAGCAGGATGCCTACGATCCAGAAACGGGTTACGATCTTGGTTTCCGGCATCCCTTTCTTTTGGTAATGGTGGTGAAGGGGCGACATCAAAAAGATGCGTTTTCCTTCTCCGTATTTGCGTTTAGTATATTTGAAATAAGATACCTGAAGTACTACCGAGAGATTTTCCATCACGAAAATCCCGCACATGAGCGGAATCAGCAGCTCTTTGCGCAACAGGATGGACATCGCGGCAATAATACCTCCCAGCGTCAGGCTTCCGGTATCGCCCATGAAGATCTGTGCGGGATAGGAATTGTACCAGAGGAATCCGATACAAGCGCCCAGAAAGCACGCAGAGAAGATCACCAGTTCACTGGAGCCCGGCAGGAACAGGATATTGAGGTAATCAGCGGCAATACTATTCCCCGATACATAGGCGAAAATTGCCAGAATGACCCCAATGATGCCCGAAACGCCTGTGGCCAGGCCGTCCAGTCCGTCTGTCAGGTTAGCAGCGTTGGACACCGCGGTGACGATAAAGATCACAACCAATATAAACACGATCCAAACTAATACCCCGGCATTGTCGCCCACGAACCAAAGCAGGGAGCGATAATCAAAATTGTTGCCCTTGAAAAAAGGTACATTCGTCAGGGTGGTCTGCACATAGGCATACTCGATGGTATCGCCGGAAGTTCCTTCCAGGTTGACCATCTTCACGATCTTATACCCCTTATTTTGAGCTTCTTCCAGGTTCATGCGAACCACGATCTCTTCGCTGAAAAGCATGGTCAGCGCGATGATCAGCCCAAAGGCCACCTGGCCAATGACCTTGAATATCCCGCTCAGCCCTTCCTTGTTTTTCCGGAATACCTTAATATAATCATCCAAAAAACCGATCATACCCATCAAGGCCGTGGCCAGCAACATGAGGATGATATAGACATTGGTCAAATCCGCCATGAGGAGGCAGGGGATCAGGATGGCCATGATAATGATCAATCCACCCATAGTCGGGGTGCCTTCCTTTTGCTTTTGCCCGTCCAGTCCCAGGTCGCGCACGGATTCGCCAATTTGCAGACGTTGCAGGTACCGCACGATACGTCCTCCCCAGACCATGCTGATCAGCAGGGAGATCACGACAGCCATCCCCGCACGGAACGTGATGAACTGGAACAAGCCAGCCCCCGGGATTTCGCAGCAATCTTCAAGCCATTGGAAGAGTTCGTACAGCATTTAATGCAGTTTTTAATTTTTAGTTAGTTACGGTTTCTGCGAGGGCGGCACGCAATTCGGCGACGTCGTCGAAGGGATGTCGAACTCCTTTAATTTCCTGATATTTTTCATGGCCTTTTCCGGCAGCCAGCACGATATCGCCGGAATGGGCGATGGCGCAAGCGGTACGGATGGCCTCCCTGCGGGAGAGTATGGTCAGTACTTTAGCCCGGTCGGAGATCCGCACCCCTTCCAGCATTTCGGCCAGGATCTGTGCGGGGTCTTCGGAGCGAGGGTTGTCGGCCGTCAGAATGACCTGATTGCTTCCACTGCAAGCTACCTGAGCCATGATCGGCCGTTTGGCTTTATCGCGATCACCTCCACAGCCGACCACCGTAATGATTCGTTCTCCTCCTTTCCGGAGGTTATCGATCGTTTGGAGCACTTTTTCCAGTGCGTCCGGGGTATGGGCATAATCCACGATCCCCACCACAGGGCGGTTGGCGTGGACAACGGTTTCAAAGCGGCCGGGAGCCGGGGTAAGCCGGCTCAATACGGTTAATACTTCCATCTTATCCAGTCCAAGCAATCGTGCCGTGGCGTAGACCGCCAAATAATTATAGGCATTGAACGCTCCGATCAACCGGCCGTAAAAGTCGGTTCCATCCAGTTCAAGATGGAGCCCTAACAAGTTGTAATCTATTATCCTGGCTTTATAGTCCGCTAGCTTCTTGAGGGAATAGGTGTAGGTTTTCGCGGCGGTATTCTGCAGCATCACAGGCCCGCGCGGGTCATCTGTATTGACCAGGGCAAAAGCGGTGCGGGGCAGGCCGTCGAACAACATTTTTTTGGCGTCGATATAGTTTTTAAAGGTGCCGTGGTAGTCCAGGTGATCGTGGGTGATATTGGTAAATACCGCTCCGGCAAAATGCAGGCCCGCGATCCGTTTTTGATGAATGGCGTGGCTACTGGCTTCCATAAAGACATAGGTGCAACCCGCTTCGACCATTTCAGCCATTTGCTCCTGAATATACACCGGGTCGGGGGTAGTCAGCCGGGAGGGCAGCACGCGGTCGCCGATCCGGTTTTCGATGGTGGAGAGCAAGCCGGCCTGGAAACCCAATTCCCGAACCAGGTCAAAAAGCAGCGTAGCGGTAGTCGTTTTGCCATTGGTGCCGGTCACGGCAACCACCTGAAGGTTTTCAGATGGGCGGCCATAAAAATTGGCGGCAAATTGCCCAAGGGCTTCCGCGCTATCCGCGACTTGTATCCAGCAAACACCTTGAGGAAGGGTACCCGGGGCATCTTCCGCCACGATGACTGAGGCGCCTTTTTGCAGCACCTCCGCAATAAACCGGTGTCCATCGACTTGTACACCCCGAACGGCTACAAACAGATCACCCGGTTCCACCTGGCGGGAATCGAAGCCGATGCGTCGCACGGAAATAGAGGTATCCCCTTCCGAGCGGAGTATGGCTATGCGATCTAATATGTCTGAGAGTCGTTTCATATATGCTTTTCGACGGGGTTAGCCGAGCCGTAAATACACCGTTTGGCCCCGCACCGGAGTGCCAGGTTTAATAGATTGTTGGATTACTCTTCCGCATCCGCTTCCGATCTCCACTCGAAGGCCCAGGTTTTCCAATACGAATAATGCATCTCGCAGGCCCATGCCTACTACGCTGGGGATCCGTTTTTTTGATATCGTATAAGGCAACAGGGAAAGGGTATCCGATTCAGCCCGCAGCAACACGAGGGGCGATTCTTCGGTACTCATATACTTGATGCCAAAGGTTTTCAGCAGGTACTCCATCTCCTTGCGGTCGCCGATATTGTAATCGGGCAGCTGGCTCCGGACCAGGGGTTCTGCGGGTTTTGCATTGAGGGGTTCCTGCAGTTCGAGCTTGGTCGCGAAGATCTGATCGGCGATTTCCCGGAAGACCGGCAGCGCTACTTCTCCGCCATAGATCCCGAATTCCTTCGGTTCGCTAATGAGGACCACACAGGAATACTTGGGTTTTTCTGCCGGAAAATAGCCGACAAAACTAGCCTGGTACCCTCCTACGTGGGTTTTATCATTCAGTCGTTTATAGTTCACCTGTGCCGTACCGGTCTTCCCGGCAAAGTTGTACTTATCTGTTTTTAGTTTCTTGGCGGTTCCGTTTAGCACCACCTGTTCCAGAAGGAATTGTGCTTTTTTAATAGCGCGGCTGGAAGCGATCTTCCGTTTGATGACAGTGGGAGGAAAGCGTTCCAGGGTATTGCCGTATTCACGGGTTTCGGAGACGAGGTAAGGCTTCATCAGGGTACCATCATTGGCCACCGCGTTATAGAAGTTGAGGATTTGCAAGGGGGTCAGCATGACCTCGTAGCCGGTCGCCATCCATGGAAGTGTGGTACCGCTCCATCCATTCTTCGCATCGAACGCATCCTTGACATACGGTGCGGCTTCTCCTTCGATCTCGATCCCCGTTTTCAAGTGCAGGTTAAACTGTTTGAGGTATTCGATGAATTTTTCTTCCTTATGGGTATCGCCAAAATATTTTTGTACCAGCTTGGCCATACCGACATTGGAAGACATCTCAAAGATGTGTTGAACGGAGGTAGAGTCCAGCTTATGCGGGTAGGCATCGACCATTTCATCGTTATAAAACTTGGTGCGCCCTTGTTCGATGTCGATGGAATCGTCGAGGTCTACATGCCCTGTTTCGAGGAGGGCCAGCATGGTCGCCAGTTTAAAGGTAGAGCCCGGTTCGGTAGCAGAACCCACGGCGTAGTTATAGGTTTCCCAAAGGTTCCCTTCCGGGGTACGGCCGATATTGGAGATAGCCCGGATGGCGCCGGTTTCCACTTCCATCACAATGGCTACCCCGTACTGTGCCCGGTGGCGGTCAACTGCGCGATAGAGCGCTTCTTCCGTCACATCCTGGATGTCGATATCAATAGTAGTGAGGACATCCTGCCCACTCTTCGGTTCGATTTTGGCGAGATCTTCAATGGGTTTCCAGATGTCATCTCCAACCCGCATCATCAACTGCTGGCCGTCTTCTCCGGCCAGCAGTTGATTGAAGCTCCCCTCCAGACCTACGGGCGTGATACCCTCGCGCACATAACCGATCGTGCGGTGTGCCAACAGGCCAAAGGGACGTTCTCTCCGGAATTTGGGCATCACGATCAGCCCGCCCTTAAACTGGCCCATGCTAAACAGGGGGAATTGCCGGATGAGTTTCATTTGTTCGAAGGTTACGTTCTTCTTGATCGGAACGTATTGGGCCCCTTCTTGTCGTTTTTGGATCAGGAAGTCGCGATAAGCCCCCGGCGTAAAGGATGGATCTACAAAATCAGCCAGACAGTAAGACAGGGAATCGATGTATTTATTAAAATCGGATTCCAACATCCCGGAGGAGTTGGGGTCAAAAGCTACGTCGAAGAAAGGAAGGGAAGTAGCCAGGAGGCTCCCGTTGGACGACAGGATATTGCCCCGGTCGGCTTCGAGCTTGCGAAACTGCACATACTTGTCGATCGACTTTTCACGCCAGTAATCCCCTTCCAGGACACTGATCTGGACGGCTTTAGCAAAAATGACGACCGCTGCGATGACCATCATGGCCACCACGAAATACAAGCGGTAAAGGACTTCATTGCGAATCGTCGTCATATCGCGAAAATTTTTTCCGTCATACCATTACTAATCAGGAACCTGTACTTTTTTCTGTCGCCGGATAGACTGCCCCAACCCCTTATCTTTTAGCTGGCGGGCCAATTCGGTGCGACGACTGTTAAAAGCAATATCGGCACGCAGGGAGTGGTATTCCCGGCGAAGATCTCTCACTTCTTTTTGGAGTTCGAATACTTCGCGTACCCGTTTCTCCGCAAAATGTGCGTTGGCAATGTAGATGATAGCGAGGAAGCCCAGGAACAGGACAAAGGGAAGGTTTTGGAGAATGAGCTCTGCGCCCATACTCCCCAGAGCTGTGTAGTCTCTCAGAGTCCGTTTTTTTGCCATCACTTGCTATTTTTTCCGGGTGCCGGCACGCATTTTCGCGCTTCGGGCCCGGGGGTTGCGGGCTACCTCTTCCTCGGAGGCAACGACCGCTTTTTTTGTCACTAGGTCAAAGGGACGGTAAATGTGGCCGTAAAAGTCCGACTGTACCTCCCCTTTTATATTTCCCGTCTTGAGGAAATTCTTTACGATCCGGTCTTCGATGCTGTGGTAGGCGATCACCACCAGCCGTCCATCCGGCTTCAACACCTCCATCGCACCCTGCATCAATTCATCCAGCACTACCACTTCTTCATTGACCTCCATGCGCAGGGCCTGAAAGACCTGAGACAAGTACCGCATTCGCTGGCCTTTAGCCAGGGCATCCGCCAGGGTCACCAGGTCGCCTATCGTGCGGAAAGGCTTTTTGGTGCGCACCTCGACGATTCTGTACGCGAGCGTTCTGGCGTTGCGCACTTCACCGAATTCACTAAAGAGCTTTTGCAGCGATCCCGGATCATACGTATTTAATATGTCACTTGCCATTTGTCCGCCCGAACGGTTCATCCGCATGTCCAGTTCCGCTTCGAACCGGTAGGAGAACCCCCGTTCTGCGGTATCGAACTGATGAGAAGAAACGCCGAGATCCGCGAGCAATCCGTCGATCTCCTGCACCCCGTGGAGTCGGAGGAAGCGCTTCAGGTGGCGAAAATTGCCCGCCACAAAGGTGAAACGCGGATCGTCGGGTTGGTTGGCGCGGGCGTCTTCATCCTGATCGAAGCCAAGCAGGCGCCCTTTGGGTCCTAATTGCTCCAGGATAGCCCGGCTATGTCCTCCTCCCCCAAACGTTGCATCGACATATATGCCATCCCGTTGGACGGCCAGTAATTCAATTGATTCTTTTAGCAGGACTGGATCGTGGTAGCTCATCCCATATTCGTGCCTCCGGTTTTATTTCCCAGCACCTCCTGAGCCAGCCCGGAAAAGTCGTCCGGCTCGTCATCCAGCATCAGATCATATTTTTCTGTTGCCCACACTTCAATCCGGTCGTTGACCGCCACTAGAATCACGTCTTTATCTATCCCGGCATATTCCAACAAACGCTTACTGAGCAGGATCCGGTCGGCGGCATCCAGCTCGAGGCGTTGTGCACCCCGGTAGAAGTAGCGAACGAAATCGCGGTTGCGCTTGTCGTATTGATTGAGCCCGTTCACCTCTTTGCTGATCTCTTCCCACACTTTTTCGGGATACAGGATCAAGCAATTTTCAAAACCCCGGTTGATGACAAATGCAGGCTTCTCCTCCCCCAACTGGCCGATCAGCCCAGAAGGAAGGCGCATCCGACTTTTCGGATCAATCTTGCATTCATATTCACCGAGTAATTGCACTTTTTACACTTTAGGTATACGAAGTGGTTCAAAAGTAAATCATTTTGACACATTTTACCACTTTTCGACACCATTTTTTTCCACATTTTTCCACTCTTTGCTCATTTTGGCAAATGAATAAATTATTTGATTACAAAGCGAGCGGCACTTTGAAATCAAAAAGGTGATAAACTTGATTTTAACGAAAAAATATGGTGCACCTTTTCCCACTTTGCTACACTAGGCAGTGGGCAGTTTTTCAGTAGGCAGTGGGCAGTTTCAGTAGGCAGTAGTAGGCAGTGTGTACTGCATACTGCCTACTGCCTACTGCATACTGCCTACTGCCTACTGAAAACTGCCTACTGAAAACTGCCTACTGAAAACTGCCTACTGAAAAGCGTACGAGGAGAAAAACCCTCTCCACCGCATTTGCAGGACGCCGAGGATAGCTTCCTGTACAATCCCTTTCGACATTTTGGAGGAACCTTCCACCCGGTCGGTGAAGGTGATGGGAATTTCCACGATATGGAAGCCCAATTGGCGGGAAGCGAATTTCATTTCGATCTGGAAGGCATAGCCTATGAAATGGATCTTGTCGAGGTCGATCTTTTCGAGCACCCGGCGGGTGTAGCAGACAAAGCCGGCGGTAGGATCTTTTACCGGCATCAGGGTGATCATGCGCACATAGAGAGAGGCGCCAAAAGAGAGGAGAATTCGGCTCAACGGCCAGTTTTCCAATTTTCCTCCTCTGATATAGCGGGAGCCCACAGCCAGGTCGCCTCCTTTCTGCTGCAATCCCTCGAAGAGACGGATGAGATCTTCGGGATGATGGGAAAAATCGCAATCCATTTCGAAGAAATATTGGTATTCGCGTTCAAGCCCCCAGCGAAAGCCGGCGATATAGGCGGTACCGAGTCCTAGTTTTTCGGAACGTTCGAGGAGGAAAAGGCGGTTGGTGAATTTTTCCTGTTGTTGGCGGACGAGTTGTGCAGTACCATCCGGAGAGCCGTCGTCGACGATGAGAATATGGAAATCGCCCGGCAAATGCAGCACGGTATCGATCATCCGAACGATGTTCTCCCGTTCATTATAGGTAGGAATGATAACTAATTTGTCTGCCAAAATTTTTGCGATAAGAGTGGTTTCGGGTTTCCACTACGCACGTAGCGGTATTTTCATCGGAACAAAAATAATACAGAATTGGCAGGAAAAAAGAAATCAGGCCGAAAAGGACGTTCCACACCCACAGGTATCTGTAGCATTGGGGTTATTAAAAGAAAATCCCCTGTTCTTGAGTCCGTCCTCCCAGTCGATCTCCATTCCGAGCAAGTAGATGGCATGGGCCTTCTGCATAAACACCCGAATACCGTTTATTTCGAAGATGTCGTCGTTTTCCATAGGCTGGTCAAAACCAAGCACATAGGTGAATCCGGAACACCCGCCTCCCTTCACGCCTACACGCAATCCGTGGTCTTCGGGAACCTCCTGCGCTTCTCTGATCATGATCAATTCCCTGACAGCGCGGTCAGTGAGTGTAATGGGTTGAATTCCGACTTGGGTTTCTGTATTGCTCATAACTTTTATCCTTTTGGACAAAAATAATAAAATCGTTGTTTGCATAAACAACAATCCGGTGCGAGAAGTTGCCTGTGCAAGAAATTTATGCCTTACCTTTGGGTGTCTTAAAAAAAAACGCAATGCCCACCTGGTTAGCTGTCCTCCTGGAAATCGTAAAGATCACCGTTCCGGCGTTGATTGTATTCCTCACTATTTACATGCTGCTCAAGGAGTTTCTGCAGAAGCAATTGCAGATGCAGAACCTGGAATACCGGCAGCGGCAGCAGAGTATTTCCCTGCCTATGCGCTTGCAGGCATACGAACGCCTGTCTTTGCTGGTCGAGCGGATCACCCTGCCCAATCTCCTGTTTCGCCTGCGGACGGAAAAATCTACTTCGGGCGCGCTCCGGGTTGCGCTGCTGCTGGCCATCCAGCAGGAGTTTGAGCACAACGTCACCCAGCAGGTCTACGTGTCCGACAAATTGTGGGAGATCCTGCGTGCGGCGCGGCACGATACGGAAAATATAGTGAACGGTATCGCAGAAAAAGTGGACCCCAAGGCCTCTGCAGAAGAACTGGCCAACACCCTGCTCCTCTACCTCGAATCGCAGGAGTCCTCCGCCCTCACCATGGCTCAGATGGCCATCAAGACGGAAGCCGGGCTTTACCTGTAGCACAATTGGTTGAATTTTCTTAAATTCACCGAAGTTTGACAGGCATTTTTCAAACCGAATCACATGCGGTATCTCAAGTTCTTTGTGTCGGCGTTGCTCACTACGGGGTTGGTGTGGCTCTTAAACACGTCCAATCCCCTGGGGTTGGCCTCTTTGCCCCCGTTGGGCAAGTTGCTCAGTCCTTTTACCGGTTTCTGGCAAAATGCGGAAGAAGCCGGAGTATATCCTGCGGAACAGATCCGACTACCCGGCCTTTCGGAGCCGGTCAAGGTCGTGTACGACACCCGGATGGTGCCGCATATTTTCGCCCAAAATACCCTGGATGCACTGAGGACCCAGGGCTATCTGACCGCTAAATTGCGGCTTTGGCAAATGGATATGGCCGCCCGGAGCGGCGCTGGGCGCCTTTCCGAGATCATAGGCGAGCGGACCGTAAAACAGGACCGTTTCCAACGTCGACGGGGGCTGGCACGAGGCGCCGGAGCTACCCTGAAAGCCTGGGAAAATACCCCCGACACCATGGCGATGCTCATGGCCTATACCGAAGGTATCAATGCGTATATCCAGGAATTAAAGCCTAAAGACTACCCTATCGAATTCAAACTGCTGGACTATGCACCTGAGCTGTGGAACCCTTTCAAAACAGCCCTCGTTTTAAAGCTCAACACCGCGCTGCTGTGCTTCAAGGAAGAGGATGTCGAAAGCAGCAATACGCTCACCTGGCTGGGCAGCGAGGTATTTGACCTGCTCTTCCCCGAGCGTCCGCCGCACGAATCGGTCATTGTACCAGACTCCCTTCGCATACCCGATAGCCTTTTCAACAACCCTACGCCTCAGGTTCCCAGTGAATCACTCGGCTATTGGCATGTACCGCTGATGCCCAAACCGCCCCTCGATGTGGGTAGCAATAACTGGGCCGTAAGCGGTTCGAAAACCAGTTCCGGCTATCCGATCCTCTGCAACGACCCCCACCTGCCGCTCAGCCTGCCCTCGCTTTGGATGGAGATCCAGATTCATACGCCGGAGATGAATGTCTATGGAGTAAGCCTCCCGGGTCTGCCGGGCGTGGTACTGGGTTTTAACGACCATATTGCCTGGGGTTGGACCAATGCCAGCCACGATGTACTCGATTGGTATGAGGTGCAATGGACGGGTCCCGACAAAAGCCAATATGTGTTTGACGGAGTGGAAAGGCCCGTCACGCATGAAGTGGAAACGATCTATGTGAAAGGCCACAAGCCGGTACTCGATACGATAACGTATACGCATTGGGGTCCTATCGTGTATGAAGACCAGGAGAATCCCAAGCGCAACCTGGCCATGCGCTGGCCTGCCATTGAGGCGCCCAACGCCTCCGAGCTTGGCTTTTTACTGGGTATCAACGCCGCACACAATTACGACGATTTTCAACGGGCATCAAAGGGCTTTCATTTTCCAGGACAAAACATGGTCTTCGCCAGCAGGGAAGGCGATATTGCTATGACGGTCACCGGTCGCTACCCGCAAAAGAGAGCGGAACAAGGCCGTTTCATTCAGCCGGGAAACACATCCGCCAACTTCTGGGAGGAGTATATCCCCTTTGACGACCTGCCCCGGATGAAAAACCCGGCCCGCGGATTCGTCGGCTCTGCCAACCAGCTGTCGGCAGGTCCCGCCTATCCGTATTATTACAACGGCAATTTTAACCACTACAGAGGAAGATACATCGACCGCAAGCTGGCGGAGCAGGACAAATTCAGCCTGTATTCCATGATGGACCTGCAAACCAGCAACTACAGCATCATGGCCGAAGAAGCCCTGCCAGCCATGCTCAATTACCTCGACAAGGAGCAACTCAGCGCCATCGAGCTGGGTATGGTCCAACTCCTATCCGACTGGGAATACTACTTCAATCCCGACGAAATAGCGCCCATACTCTTTGACGAATGGTGGACAGCCCTGGATTCCGTGCTCTGGGATGAATTTTACCACGCACGCGATACGTTGGCGGTGCTTCAACCTGAAAAATGGGAAACGGTTCACATCTTGCAATCCGATCCCAGGAATACGTTTTGGGATATAGAAACTACCCCGGAGCGGGAATCAGCGGCCCAGACAGTGACCGTGGCTTTCCAAAAGGCGATTAAAAAGCTCCGGCCCATATTGAATGAAGTACACTATGATTGGGGTACCCACCACGCGGTACATATCAACCACATGGCACTCATTCCGGCCTTTTCTTCTCCCCCGCTTCGCGCAGGGGGGTACCCGGAGGCCTTAAATGCCACGCGCACCAGCAACGGCCCTTCCTGGCGGATGGTGGTGGAAATGGGTCCGGAGATCCGGGCATACGGCGTATATCCCGGCGGGCAATCCGGCAACCCGGGTAGTTTTTATTACGATAATTTCCTGGAGACCTGGACTCAAGGGCTTTATTACCCGCTCTTTTTCATGGAATCGCCTGAGGATAGAAAGCAGGAGGTGCTTTTTGAGGGGGTGTTTAGTGAAGAGTGAAGGGTGAAGAGTGAAGGGTGAAGGGTGAAGGGTGAAGGCGCATACGTGGCGTCTCTTTAAGAACACTTTATTTTTAGCTGATGAATCTGTTTTTTCAGTTTTTATTGACCGTTATTTTGGGCTTCGTGGCCCAGTACTTCCTGCCGTGGTGGTGGGTGATGGCGCCTGTGGCGTTTATCGTCGGACTGATTTTTTACAGCGACCAGAGTTTTTATCCCTTTCTGATGGGATTTTTTGCCGGCGCCATTTTGTGGTGGGGAATGGCTTATTACCTGAGCACCCTCAATCACGACTTACTGGCAGGGAAGATGGGGCGTCTTTTTGGCGATATTTCCCCGCTGGGACTGGAGATAGTTACCGGATTGCTGGGCGGATTGATCGCGGGACTGGGGGCGATGACAGCCAATTTGGGCCGGCGGATGCTAAAAAAAGCGGCGAAAGAAGTTTGAAAAGCAGCTTTTATCGAAAGAATTTGACATTTATTCCCAAGGCCCCTTATTTAGGGAAGAAAATTATCGCAAGTGGATAGACCAAACACACCCGAAGAAAAATATTACCTGCTCGCCAAAAAGCGCGTGCAACAGAAGAAGCGCTTTTTCAACCATTTGAAATCCTTCGTGATCGTCAATGTGGTCATGTCGTTCGTGGTGGCGTTGGATGGCAACCCGTTTGACTTTTTACCGGCTACCCTTTTCTGGGGCATGGGCCTGGCATTCCACTATATCAAAGTGTTCGGCATACCCGGCACCAATATCCTCACCCCGGAGTGGGAAGATCAGGAGATCGAAAAAGAAATGGACCGGATAAAAGGAAAGCGGATAGAAGAATTCACTCCCGCTCCCCCACCTCAGCCTGAGGCAGAGCCAAAAGAGGAGTCTCTCGAATTAAAAGAGTTGCGGAAAAATTACGACGAACGAGACCTCGTATAGCAATGAAAGAACAAGATTATATCCGGGAAGCGCAGAAGCGGGTTAAAAAAGTTAAGGATTTTTGGTCCCACTTCTGGTCCTGGGCCATTACCTGCGCTTTTCTGTTGGCCCTCAACCTTTTCACTTATCCCGGGTATATTTGGGCCTTTTTCCCGATCGCAGGGTGGGGCCTGGGCCTTGCATTCCATGCGTTTGACGTATTCGGGTATCCTGGATTTGGGAAGGATTGGGAAGAAAAAGCGCTCAAAAAAGAGGCCCTACGGTTGAAAGAGCGCGCCCAGGAACTCAACCTGGATGAACCCGAAGCAGCGAAAGCGCAGGAGGAAGAAGAATTGGTGCTGCCTCCGTTGGAGAAAAAATACCAGGATGATGAATTAGTATAAAAAAGGCGGCCCGTTGGGGGCCGCCTTTTTTTTCTTACATATTCGCAATGAGTTCCGATCCGAATTCGGAGCACTTGAGGAGGGTCGCCCCTTCCATCAGGCGGTGGAAATCATAGGTCACGCGTTTTTTGGCGATAGCGCCTTCTACCCCTTTCATGAGGAGGTCGGCAGCTTCTTTCCAGCCCATGTAGCGGAACATCATCTCGCCGGATAGGATCACCGAGCTGGGGTTCACCTTATCCAGGCCGGCGTATTTGGGCGCCGTACCGTGGGTAGCTTCAAAAATGGCCAAGCCCGATTCGTAGTTGATGTTGGCGCCCGGAGCGATACCGATACCGCCCACCTGTGCGGCCAGGGCATCGGAGATGTAGTCGCCGTTGAGGTTGAGCGTGGCAATCGCCGAGTACTCATTCGGACGGGTAAGGATCTGCTGCAGGAAAGCGTCGGCGATCACGTCCTTCACGAGGAGGGCGCCTTTGGCCAACGCTTCTTTTTGTGCGGCATTAGCGGCATCACTTCCTTTCTCGGCGGCGATCCGGTCATATTGAGCCCAGGTAAATACCTTGTCGCCGTATTCACGTTCGGCCAGTTCATAGCCCCACTCCTTGAATTTACCTTCGGTAAACTTCATGATATTGCCCTTGTGGACAATGGTCAGGGAAGGCAGGTTGTTTTCCAGGGCGTATTCGATGGCCGAGCGTACGAGGCGCTCGGTCCCTTCTACGGAAACCGGTTTGATACCCAGGGATACCGTGTTGGGGAAGCGGATCTGCTTCACGCCCATCTCATTGATCAGGAAGTTTTTGAGTTTATCTGCTTCCGGCGTACCGTGGAGGTACTCGATCCCGGCGTAGATATCTTCTGTATTTTCGCGGAAGATGATCATATCGATCTGTTCCGGATGGCATACCGGCGAGGGCACCCCGGTGAAATAGCGAACCGGCCGCACACAAGCATAGAGGTCGAGCTTTTGGCGAAGGGCTACGTTCAGGGAGCGGATACCTCCGCCTACGGGGGTGGTGAGTGGGCCTTTGATGGCTACGCGGTATTCTTCGATGAGCTCCAGCGTTTCTTCCGGGAGCCAGCTTCCGGTTTGGTTGAATGCTTTTTCGCCGGCAAGGACTTCTTTCCAAAAGACTTTGCGTTGGCCTTTATAGGCTTTCTCGACGGCTGCATCGAAAACCCGTACGGAGGCTGCCCAAATATCCGCACCAATACCGTCCCCTTCAATGAAAGGGATAATAGGGTCGTTAGGGACGATCAGTTTTCCGTTCTTAATAGTTACTTTAGATCCATTCATGATGGGAATACAGATTTTGTATCACACAGAATTATAGTTGGTGTGAGCGATTTTTGAAAAGCGGCACAAATATAAATAAAAAGGAGTGGGCAGGCAGTGCCCGCCCACTCCTTTTTTCGTTATTTTTGTACCATGCAAAATCCCAATCTCGATCCCAGTGGCAAAGAACTTTCCGGAGAAGACCGGCAGGTCGAACGGGCACTTCGTCCGAAGATCCTCTCCGACTTTAGCGGACAACCCAAGATCGTCGACAACCTGAAGGTCTTCATCGCTGCGGCCAACCAGCGGGGAGAAGCCCTTGACCATGTATTGCTCCACGGTCCGCCAGGCCTGGGCAAGACTACGCTTTCCTATATCATTGCCAACGAGTTGAATGCCAACATGAAGATGAGTTCGGGACCGGTATTGGAAAAACCGGGCGACCTGGCCGGCCTGCTGACCAATCTGGAAGCGGGCGATGTGCTGTTCATCGACGAAATCCACCGCCTCAACACGGTGGTAGAAGAGTACCTGTATTCGGCCATGGAAGATTACCGGATCGACATCATGATCGACTCGGGGCCCAGTGCGCGCAGCATCCAGCTATCGCTCAATCCGTTCACGCTCGTGGGCGCCACCACCCGCAGCGGCCTCCTGACGTCTCCCATGCGCGCGCGTTTCGGCATCGTCTGCCACCTGGATTACTACGATACGAAGACCCTTATCCACATCGTGCACCGCTCTGCCGGCATCCTGGGGGTGCCCATCACCGAAGAGGGGGCCTCAGAGATTGCCCGGCGCAGCCGCGGTACGCCGCGCATTGCCAATTCCCTGTTACGGCGTGTACGCGACTTTGCGCAAATCAAAGGCGACGGTACGATCGACATGGAGATGGCCAAATACGGCCTGGGCGCCCTCAATGTCGACGAGCATGGGCTGGACGAGATGGACAACCGCATCCTCGCGGCGATTATCCAAAAATTTGCGGGAGGGCCGGTAGGTGTCACGACTATCTCCACTGCCGTCGGCGAAGAAGCCGGCACCATTGAAGAAGTGAACGAACCCTTCCTCATCATGGAAGGCTACATCCAGCGCACGGCGCGCGGGCGTGTGGCTACAGATAAGGCGTACCGGCATTTAGGAGTGGTGCCGCCACAGGTGAAGGGGACGTTGTTTGATCAGGAGTGATTTCTCACGCCTGCGCCTTCGGCGTATTAAAGCTCATCGGCGGAAACGGCGGCTGCTCAGGCTCGTCGATATGGCCATACTGACCTTCGTACTTGTTGACGTTGTCGACGAGGGCTTTCATGAGCCGCTTCGCGTGTTGAGGGGTCAGGATGATCCGGGATTTAACCTTGGCTTTCGGCACATTGGGTACGATCCGGATAAAATCTACCACGAATTCGGAAGGGGAATGCGAGATGATCGCCAGGTTGGAGTATTCGCCATCGGCTATATCTTCGGGCAATTCGATATTGAGCTGGTTGGGTGGATTCTTAGTTTCTGCCATGGTTTTGCATTTTCATATTTTAAACACGCCGGGCAAACAATAGTTTGTCCTTACTTTTTGCTTTTCGTCTTCTTGGTAAAAGCATCGGGCACTTCCGCCTCAATGACTTTTTTGACCGCTTCCAGAGACAAGAGGGCGGCATCTTCGTCCGTCATCCGTTTGCCGTCCACTTTGGGGAGCGAAATCATTTTCTTCTTGAACCGCACGAAGGGTCCCCAGCGGCCGTTCTCGATGGATATCTGTTCCGCCTCCCATTGCTGGATGTAGCGGTTGGCCTCTTTTTTGAGTTTTTCTTCAATGAGGGTATGCGCTTCTTCCAGGGTGATATGGTCGGGGTTGTACTTGCGGGGGATATTGATGAAAAGCCCGTTCCATTTCAGGAAGGGACCGAAGCGGCCTTTTCCTTTGGAGATCGGCTCTCCTTTGTAGGTGCCGATAGGGGCGTCAGCCTTTCTTTTTTCATGGATCAGTTCCATTGCCCGGTCCATCGTCAACGCCATTGGGTCTTCGTTGCGGGGAATGGAGATGTACTGGTCACCGAAGCGCACATAGGGACCAAAGCGGCCTTCGCCGACCGACACTTCCTGGTCCTCCAACTGACCGATCGTGCGGGGGAGTTGAAAGGATTCGAGGGCTTCTTCCAGGGCGACCGATTCCATATTTTGTCCGGCGCGGAGGTTGGCGTAACGCGGCTTTTCGCCTTCTTCCAATTCTTCGGGCTTTCCGATCTGGATGACGGGCTTGCCCAATCTCGACAAGCGGACGAGCACGGTTCTTCCGGAAACCGGGTCCATTCCGAGGATGCGTTCCCCGGAGGCGCGGTCGGCTTCTTCCAGTGTTTTTTCCACGGTGGCATGAAAGGGGTGGTAAAAGTCACCGAGCATGGCCTTCCAGTTTTCTTTCCCCAGGGCGATTTCGTCAAATTGCTTTTCGATATCGGCTGTGAACCCGTAGTCCATGATACCGTCGAAGTGGAGCACTAGAAAGTCGCACACAATACTACCCATATCGGTGGGGAAGAGCTGGTTTTTGGTCTTGCCAACAATTTCTTTTTGGGTCTTCTGCGTAATCTTCCGATCCACGAGGTGAAAGACCTGAAACGTGCGTTCCTCGCCGTCGCGCGATTCTTTCACGACATATCCCCTACCCTCTTCCATGATCTTGCTGATGGTGGGCGCAAAGGTGGAGGGACGGCCGATACCCAATTCTTCCAGTTTCTTTACCAGGCCTGCTTCGGTATAGCGAGCGGGGGGGCGGGTAAAGCGCTGGGTGGCGTCCATATGCTGGAGGTTGAGCACCTGCCCCACCTTCAGCGGAGGGAGCATGCCCTTGGTATCTTCATCCTCTTCGTCATCTTTCGATTCGAGGTATACTTTCAGAAATCCGTCAAATGTAAGCACTTCTCCTTCTGCCTGGAGTTGGGCGTCTTTCATGGTGGAGATACCGATCTGGACGATGGTTTTTTCCAGTTCGGCATCGGCCATCTGGGAGGCGATGGTCCGTTTCCAGATCAGTTCGTAGAGTCGCTGTTCGTCGCGATGACCAGGCACCTGTTGTTTTTCGATATAGGTCGGACGAATGGCTTCGTGCGCTTCCTGGGCAGAGGCGCTTTTGCTCTTATAGCGGCGGGTGTGCAAATAGCGTTTTCCGAACTGGTTTTCAATTTCCGCAGCGATGGCTTGCAGGGCCAGTTCGCTTAGATTGGTCGAGTCGGTACGCATATAGGTAATGAAACCTTGTTCGTATAATTTTTGGGCAGCCACCATGGTCCGTTTCACGGCGAAGCCCATTTTGCGGCTGGCTTCCTGTTGCAAAGTCGAGGTGGTGAAAGGCGCTGCGGGCCTTCTCTTCTGAGGTTTCACCTCGATATCGCCGATGGTGAAGGTAGCGTCGATGCATTTCTCCAGGAATCCCCGGGCATCCTTTTCCCCGTCAAACTTGCCGGGGGCCTCTGCTTTCAGGGCGGTGAGGTTGCCCTGCTCGTTGGGCACCTTAAACTGTGCGGAGACCTTATAAAAAGGCGTGGTATCAAACTGCTGGATCTCGCGTTCCCGGTCTACGATCAGCCGCACGGCGACGGATTGAACCCTGCCGGCCGACAATTTTCCTTTGACTTTCTTCCACAACAATTCGGATAGCTCGTAACCAACCAGACGGTCCAGCACGCGTCGTGCCTGCTGGGCATCTACCAGGTGACGATCGATGGAGCGGGGCGATTGCACCGCCTTCAGGATAGCCGGCGGGGTGATCTCACTGAAGACAATGCGTTTGGTCTTGGTTTCGTCGAGCCCCAGCACCTGCGCCAGGTGCCAGGAAATGGCCTCCCCTTCGCGGTCCTCGTCCGTAGCCAGCCACACTTCATCTACCTTTTTGACCCATTCCTTGAGTTCTTTAACGACTTTATGCTTGTCGGGGGTGACGATATATTTAGGTTCAAATCCCTTCTCAATATCAACTGCCCGTTCGCTTTTAGGCAGGTCGCGGATATGCCCGTAGCTGGACTTCACGGTGAAGTCTTTCCCCAGGATTTTTTCTATGGTTTTGGCCTTTGCAGGCGACTCTACGATTAACAGGTTTTTTGGCATACCAGGTAGTATTTTTTCATCCGAAAGGGTACAAAAGTAAAAAAATTGATTTATCCCGCTTAAAAATCACCGATCCGGACAATCCTTGCAGCGCTTTCCTTTCTTATATTTCTTGCAACACTTTTTCTTTTTCTTCCCCGCACAGGCAGCAGACGGGGCGTTTCTGCCGGAGGTGGCAGGGCGGGTTGTGCTGGTAACGACCGGGAGAAAGCGCATAATTTTAAATTAATGCAAAAGTAAAAGAAGATTGGAAATGAACCATACCGCCTCAACCTCCATCCTTACCCACTTTTCTGGTTTCTTCAAACAAGATGGTTCCTTCCTTGTGCTTATCTTCCACTTCCTTTTTCCGTTCTGCCTGGAATCGTTCGACCAGATTTTTCACGTCCAGTGGCTGCCGGTTCAGGTTCCGGTGGTAGGTAATCATGACAAACCGGGCCATATCTTCCGGGTGCGTGATACCCAACCCTTTGAGGAAATGCGACAAGCGTGACCCCCCGTAAAAGCCCCAGTTGTGAGTGATCCACCGCCCCAGGCTGAAAAACAGCCGATTGGTGGCCTCCTCTTCATCCATAGCCTTGAATTTTTGTTTGGAAGGCTCGTCGATCAGGCGGTTGAGCTGGATAAACGCATCGGTAAGATCGGCGGGGATATAGACGCCATAGAGGGTTTCCTGTTTTATCCTCCACTCATAAGCCTTTTCATATTCCTCCTTTGTTTCCGGCGGTTTTTGCGCTGATGCCCACACAAAACTACCCAGGAGGAGTCCCAACAATAAACTATATCTTGCCATTATCAACCTAATTTTATGCGAAAATAATCCTTTAACGGCTATACAAAGATTGTATTTCGAAGTATTCCCCATTTTCTTACTTACCACATGCCAGTATACTACGAGGCAGCCGGTGAAATAAGTGTATGGAATGGAACTTTTCTTGCCTCTCTTATTTTATTCCATTACTGAAGTTGTTTTACAAAGCACTTGCAGTTGTATCCGTAGTTTTTTACATTTGCCCCAAATTGAAGGCGGTTTAAATTTATTCCGTTTTTTTTTCGCGATAAGAGAATTTTTATTCTCCAACTACGCCCATTTTCGTTCATTAATTTTAAAACCTACCTAGTGCTATGTATTGGACGCTAGAACTGGCCCAACATCTTGAAGATGCCCCCTGGCCTGCCACCAAGGACGAACTGATCGATTACTCCATCCGGTCGGGCGCCCCCCTCGAAGTGATTGAGAATTTGCAACAATTAGAAGACGAGGGGGAAATATATGAATCAATTGAAGACATTTGGCCTGACTTTCCGAAAAAAGATGATTTTCTCTTCAATGAAGATGAATACTGATTAGCGGGAAATCGGTTTTCAGGTAAAAAGGGAGTGTCTGAATGCACTCCCTTTTTACTGTCTACCCCCTTCGTTGCCAACTAAATACGCCTCCTTTTGATGAAAAAGATCATCATAGCCATTGACGGCCACTCCTCCTGTGGAAAGAGCACCCTGGCCCGTGACCTGGCCCGCGAGTTGGGGTATGCCTATATCGATACCGGAGCGATGTACCGGGCGGTAACCCTGTTTTTCCTGGAACACCAGGTTGATTGGAACAATCCGGAGGCTGTGCGGGAGGCGTTGAACGAGATACGGATCGAATTCCGGGTCACGGAAGCAGGCAATCAAACGGTGCTCAACGGGGAGATAGTCGAATCGACCATCCGCGATATGCGGGTTTCCGACCAGGTCAGCCAGGTCTCGACCGTTTCGGCTGTGCGCCGGGCCATGGTATCCCAGCAACAAGCTATGGGCCACAAACGGGGAGTCGTATTGGACGGGCGCGACATCGGCACGGTCGTATTTCCGGATGCCGAATTAAAAATATTTCTCACTGCTTCTCCCGAAGAGCGGGTACGCAGGCGCTTCACCGAATTACAAGCCAAGGGAATAGCTGCTTCTGAAAAACAGGTTCGCGAAAACCTCCTGGAGCGCGACCGCATAGACTCCACCCGGGAGGACAGTCCCCTGAAGCAGGCTGCAGACGCCCGGATACTCGACAACACGCACCTCGACCGGTGGCAACAATTAGCCCTCGCCCTGAAATGGGTCCGGGAAGTGCAGGGAATCTAAACTTCATGCCATGGCTCCATTCACCAAAGAGGAACTGCTGCGCTATTCCCGCCACCTGATCCTGCCTGGAGTCGGTCCTTCCGGACAGGAAAAACTCAAAAATGCAAAGGTATTGGTGGTAGGCGCCGGCGGACTCGGATGCCCGGTGCTCCTGTACCTGGCCGCGGCGGGCGTAGGCAGGATCGGGATCGTGGATTCAGACCAGGTGGAAGTGAGCAACCTGCAACGACAGATCGCCTTCACCCTCGACGATGTGGGGATCAATAAAGCCCTTGCCATCGAAAAACGACTACGGGCGCTCAATCCCTTTCCCGAATATATCACTTATCCGGTGCGGCTCACCTCCGCCAATGCCCGGGAGATCATAGACGAGTATGATATCGTCGTGGATGGCACCGATAATTTCCCCACCCGTTATTTGATCAATGATGCGTGTTTGTTGTTTCATAAAACATGCGTACACGCTTCCGTCTTTCGCTTCGAAGGCCACTTGTCGGTATTTAACCACCTGCGGGATGACGGGAGCAGAGGCCCCAACTACCGGGATCTTTTCCCGGAACCTCCTCCCTCCGGGCAGGCGCCCAACTGCGCAGAAGCCGGTGTGCTGGGAGCGCTGACAGGCATTCTGGGCTCTCTGCAAGCCAATGAGGTCATCAAGCTGATTACGGGCACTGGAAAACCGCTGGATGGAAAGTTGCTGATCCTGGACGCGGCCACCCTGCAGATCCGGAGCATCCAACTGCCCGTCGCCGGCGCGCATAATGTCACCCAATTAATTGACTACGAAGCTTTTTGTCAAGCCCCGAATGAAATGAAAACGAGCAATGTCCCCACCATCACCCCCACCGCGTTGAAAGCCCTGATAGACACGGGCGCCGACATCCAACTCATCGACGTCCGGGAGTCGTTCGAGCACGAATTGTGCAATATCGGCGGCCTGCTGATCCCGATGGCCCGGGTGCCTCAGCGCGTCGATCAATTCGATCGCGAAAAACAGGTGATCGTGTATTGCCGAAGCGGCCATCGCAGTGGCGAGGTTGTCAATTTCCTGCAACGGAATTTTGGGTATTCCAACCTCTTTAACCTCGAGGGCGGCATATTGGCCTGGTCGGATGAGGTGGATCCCAGTGTTCCGAAATATTAACTGACCAACAAATTACATCCCCGGATATCGCTGTCATCCAACCGGCCGAGCACTTCAAAGGAGCCATCGGGATGTGCTCTCCCGAGGTCGTCGGTGGCGATAAAGGCACAGGTGTCGAGGTTGGCCAGGTCGATGATATTGAGCACGCCCAACCGGCCGTGGCGCTGCGGGGCAAGGGGATCGGTGATCTCCCGGGCATAGGCCCGCATGGGTGGCCCCGGAAAATATTTTCCATCGCCTTTCGAATAAGCTTGCGAGAGCAGTTCGGTCATGCCGTACTCGGAGTGAATGGCCGGTACGCCAAACGCTTCCCGGAGCTGCCCGTGCAGTTCCTCCCGGGTGAGCTCTCTGCGGCGGCCTTTCATCCCTCCCGTTTCCATGAGGCAGATATCCGGGATATGAATAGGGTGTTTTTCGGCCAGGTCGAGGAGAGCAAAACTGACGCCTAATAGCACGGTGGGAATTTTTTGGTCCTGGCACTCGGCCAAAACTTGGATAAGTTTGTTCCAATCATACAGAAAAAACCCGCTTTGGGGATAACGCGACCGCTGAATGAAGTGGTCGGCCATGTACACCAGGGAAGACCCCTCCCGTTCCAGGTAGGCCGGCAAGAGCGCCAGGAAACAGTAGTCTTCGACCGGGCCGTAAAAAGCCGAGAAACAGCGTTCGCTGTTGGCCAGATACCAGTTTTTGGCGCGCAACGGATGCCGGCTGGTCGTTGTGGCAGTGGTGCCGCTGCTGGAAAAAAGCCATTCGGGAACCCATTCCCCGGTTTGAATGAGGTGGGTTTTGAACAACTGAATGGGAAGAAAGGGAATACGCCCTGCCTGGTCGACGGTTTTCGGATCGACGCCCAGCAGGGAAATATACGCCCGGTAAACGGGATTGAATATTGCCTGATAGTGAAAGACTTCGAGGGCCAGCATCTCAAAATCTGCCGGCTGGAGTTGATCCAGTTTATTAGCCAAATTATCCCGAAGTACCTGCCGGTCCATATTTTGAGGGTTTAAACGCAAAGAAAAAGCGTATTTTTCCGTTACCAAAGAAATAACCGACTATGAAGCTTCTTGTTTTTGTCAATGTACTGATTATCCTGTTGGGATTTACTTCCTGCACCCAACCCCCTGAATATCCCATTGAGCCCGTTATCCAATACGAGCGTACAACCAAGAACACGATGATCCAGGGAGACGGGACAGAAGATGAGACCTGGATGACCATCTCCTTCACAGACGGGGATGGGGATATCGGTTTTTTTAAAGAAGGAAGCACCCAGGTGGAGACCGATCTGTTCATCCGGGACCTGCGCCTGGATGCCATCACTGAAAAATTTACGATCCCCTTTATACCCGAATTGGGTACGACCAATGGCATTTCCGGGGAAATCACGTTCCGCATGTACACCACGTGTTGTGTGTTTCCGGAATGGGTTCCCGGTCAACCGGCCCCCTGCGATGTGTCTGCCGATTATTTGGTCGATACGGTGCGATACGAGATCTACATCAAAGACCGCGCAGGACACGAGAGCAACCGGATACAGACGGAGCCCATTTACCTGATTTGCCAATAATTTGCTGCGAACGACCAACTTATGATACGAATCCCGGAATCTGAACTCATCCTCAACAGGGATGGAAGCATTTATCACCTCAGCCTGCACCCCGAACAAGTGGCCGACACCATTATCACCGTAGGCGACCCCAAGCGGGTATCGATGATCTCCGATCATTTTGACCGGTTGGACGCCAGTGTCCGCAAACGCGAATTCATCACCCATACCGGGGAGATCGGCGGCAAGCGGCTCACGGTTATATCGACGGGGATCGGCCCTGATAATATCGACATCGCGATCAATGAATTGGATGCGCTGGTGAATATCGACCTGGAAAACCGGGAGCCTAAATCCAACCCCGTGTCTTTGCGGTTTATCCGGATGGGCACCTCCGGGTCGCTCCACCCCGAAATACCCGTCGACAGCCTCGTGGTTTCGGCCTACGGGATCGGGCTGGACAATGTGATGCAGTTTTATCCGTGGTCGCCCAGTGCCGAAGAAAAGGAACTGGAAGACCTGGCACAGGGTCTGGTCGATGTAGACAAGGTACACCCCTATGCGGTAAAAGCTTCTGATGTCCTGCTGGAATCCCTTCGAAAAGACGAGACCCTTGGTATTACGCTGACCAGCCCAGGGTTTTACGGGCCTCAGGGCAGGAGCCTCCGGATAAAAAACCCCGATGCGGAGCGGATGATCGAACTGTTGCCTTCTTTCAGCTATAAAGGGATACCCCTGACCAATATTGAAATGGAGACCTCTGCCATTTACGGCTTGTCGCGGCTATTGGGGCACCAGGCGCTCTCCTTTAATGCAATTTTGGCCAACCGGATTACCCGGGAGTTTAGCCCCAATCCCAAAAAGGCAGTATCCAATATGATTGAAACAGTTTTGAGACGGCTGATTTGATCTTTTACAGGAGTTACACATAACGCGTATTCAAAGACTTTTAAAGTTTTTTTTCTTCGCAAGTGCGTAAGTCCTATTTTATTTACCTTTGCCAGCATGCAATTGATCCGGGAAATCGCATTCTTACTGCACAAGGAGTTGACGCTGGAGCTGCGCCAGAAATACGCGTTAGGAGGCATTCTGCTTTACGTCCTGGCTACGGTATACGTGGTATACATCTCTTTCGTCAAGGTCGACCCCGCCAATTGGAACACCCTTTTCTGGATCATTATCCTGTTTGCCTCGGTCAATGCCGTGGCAAGAAGCTTTCTGCAGGAACATTCCGGCCGACAGCTCTACTACTATACCCTGGCCAACCCCATTGCGGTTTTGGTGGCCAAGATCCTGTATAATTTTCTGTTATTGTTGCTGTTGAGTGTGCTGACCCTCGGTGCGTACAGCGTGGTGGCCGGCTACCTGATCCGGCAACCAGTGCCATTTCTGTGGGCCGTACTATTGGGCAGCCTCGGATTTTCGATCGCGTTGACATTTGTTTCCGCCATCGCATCCAAAGCCAGTAATGCCTCCACGCTGATGGCCATTTTGAGTTTACCGCTCCTGATCCCTATATTAGCTACGGTGATCAGGCTGGCAAAGGCCAGCTTTATCCCGAAGGCCGGAGTGATGATACCCATAAAAAGTGATCTGTATATCCTGGCGGGAATCGATATGTTGCTGCTGGGAGCTGCATTGATCTTGTTCTCCTTTTTGTGGAGAGATTAAAAAAAGGAAGCGCGTACGTCCGGTACACGCTTCCTTACCCTTATTTAAGTGGGTAGAGAGATTAAAAAAAAGAAGTGAATCGATGAGTTATGATAATAAAGCATGGTTGGAAATTGCTGGGGGTAGTCATTTTGATCTACACGTTCATAGTGGGGCTTCTTGTGCCGTTGAAGTCGGGTATCCTGGAGGTGAGCCCGCAGTCGGTCCAGCCGGGGCGAAATATTTCTTTTAGAGTATTGGGTTACAACACGCATTACCTAAGCGGAGAGATTCGGGCCTGGTTGAAAATGGATGAGGAGTATACCCTGGCCTCCAGTCAGATCCTGATCCAAAACGACCGGGAATTGAAGGTGATCTTTGGAATTCCCCGTTTTTTACCTACAGCCGACAAGGTCCAGGATTTCACGCTCCTCCTCGACAATGAGGTAGATGGCGCACATTTGCTGCCCAGTGCCGTATTTGTCACCCAGGATTCGATCAATCCGGCGATGGGCAGGCTTGAATGGCCTCCGGAACGAATCACCGACCTGCATGAAAAGGAAGGGATCACCTTTCCCTTTCGCAACATTTTGGCGGAGACCATCCGGAACACCTACTTCCACGTGCCGATGTGGTTTGCTATGATCTTTTTGTTTCTGGGCGCCGTTTTCTACAGTGGACGGTATTTGCGCAGCAAGCGATCCGTGGATGACTTCCGGGCTTTTACCATGATCCGGGTGGGAGTATTATTTGGCATCATGGGCTTGCTCACCGGAGCCGTTTGGGCCAAGAACACCTGGGGCGCTTATTGGAGCGGCGATATCAAGCAGAACATGACAGCCATTTGCCTGTTGATCTATATGGCTTATTTCGTGTTGCGCCAGGCCTACGAAGATCCCGACCAACGGGCCCGCATTGCATCGGTATACGCCCTGTTTGCGTTTGCCGCCATGATCCCCCTGCTATTTGTCATCCCCCGTCTGACCGACAGTCTGCACCCCGGCAATGGCGGAAACCCGGCTTTGGGTGGCGAAGACCTCGACAACACTATGCGTATGGTTTTTTACCCGGCCATTATCGGGTGGTTTTTGCTGGGGCTCTGGATGGCCCAATTGAGTTTCCGGATAGAAAGGTTGAAGGAGCGCTTGTTGGAAAATGAAGATTAAAATTTCTCCACCCTAAAAAATTTGGACGAATTGAAAAATTGCGCGACTTTTGGCCCTCATATGATACGAATGAGCAAACGAATCTTCCTTCTAGCTTTCCTGCTGACCACCACGCTCTTTCGTGGAATGGCCCAAACCGCTCCCGGTGATGATTTCATGCGGAGCATGGGAAAAATGTACGTGGTGGTGACAGCTATCGGCATCATATTCCTGGGAATTGTCATTTTCCTGATCTATCTCGATAGAAAACTAACCAAATTAGAGAACCAAACCAAGCATAATGACTGAACCTACCGCACAAGTTAGCTTTTATCAAAGCGTTATTAACTACTTTGACAAGGCTGCTCCACATACGGGATTGCATAAGGGTCTGCTCGGGCAGATCAAAACCTGCAACTCCGTTTACCGCATGCATTTCCCGGTAAAGATTGGATCTGAATACCAGGTGATTGAAGCTTACCGGGTCCAACACAGCCACCACCGTCTGCCTACCAAGGGGGGGATTCGCTACAGCATTCATGTCAGCCAGGAAGAAGTGATGGCCCTGGCTACGTTGATGACCTTCAAATGCGCCATTGTGAATGTGCCTTTTGGAGGCGCCAAGGGTGGGGTGAAGATCAACCCCTGGGAATATACGCCTGGTCAATTGGAGAAGATCACCCGCCGCTACACCACCGAATTGATTAAGCGCAACTTCATTGGCCCCTCGATCGACGTGCCGGCGCCTGACTATGGCACCGGGAGCCGGGAGATGGCCTGGATCTACGACACCTACCGTACGTTCAAGGAGAATGACATCGACGCCGCTGGATGTGTGACCGGCAAACCCGTTACCCAGCATGGTATCTGGGGTCGCGATGAAGCGACCGGCCGTGGGGTATACTATGGAATCCGGGAAGCCTGCAACCACAAAGAGGATATGACATCCCGGGGTATGAGCCTGGGCACCAGTGGTAAAACCATGATCATTCAGGGCCTCGGCAACGTGGGTTCCTTTACCGGACGTATCGCTCAAAGCGAAGGCGATATGAAGATCATCGGGGTGTCGGAGATGGAAGGTGGTCTATACAATCCAAAAGGAATCGACATTTTCAAGCTCCTTGATTATCGTCGGGAAACCGGATCTATCCTGGGTTTTCCGGGCGCCAAATCGTTTGAAAAGAAAGACCGGACCAAAGTCCTGGAACAGGAATGCGACATTCTGGTACCCGCCGCATTGGAAAATCAGATCACCACGGAGAACGCCCCCAATATAAAGGCCAAGATCATCGCAGAAGCAGCCAATGGCCCGATCACTTCCAAAGGCGAAGAGATCCTCCTGGAAAAAGGGGTACTCATCATTCCCGACCTGTTCCTGAACGCGGGCGGGGTGACGGTTTCCTACTTCGAGTGGCTGAAGAACCTGTCGCACATGCGCTTTGGTCGCATGGAAAAACGGTTCAACCAGAATACCTACGATAGCCTGATCAACCTCATCGAGGATACGACCAAATCGACAATCGGGGAACGTGAACGCCGGGTGATTGCCAAAGGCGCTGATGAGATCGATCTCGTGCGCTCCGGTCTGGAAGAAACCATGATCACTTCCTACAACGAGATCCGCGAGACGATGAAGCGTAAAAAGAAAATTACCGACCTGCGGACCGCCGCCTTTGTTGGCGCTATCCAGAAAATTGGAAGCGATTACCTCAATATGGGCGTCTTTCCTTGATTTGGTAAGTATAGCTGTGTACAAACACTGCGACCTGTGGTCATCGTGTTTGTACACAACTATAAGTTTATATTTTCAAAAAAAAAGGGGCAATGTGCTATGCTGCACTGCCCCTTTTTTATTTTAGTCAAAATTTTTTTTAAAATATTTCTGCAAATGGAAGAATTAAAAAAACAAACATGGGTTTTTCGTCCAATGCTTTGCATTTAATTTCCTTTCCGCTATCTTGCACCCACAAAAAATTGTAAAAAATCGCACGACAATGGCTGAAAAACTGGACAAAATTGATTTGAAAATCCTCCGTATCCTTCAGGAAAATAGCAAGATCACAAACCTGGATCTTTCCAAGAAGATCGGGCTGTCGCCGGCACCCACCCTTGAACGGGTGAAAAAGCTCGAACAATCCACTATCATTGAGAGCTACCACGCACAGGTAAACCCGCAAGCTATTGGCCTCAACGTCAAGACATTTGTATTGGTTTCCCTGGCATGGCACAAAGAAAATGCCCTCAATAACTTCCTGGAAAAAGTGAAGACTATTGAGGAGATTACCGAATGTTTCATCATCACGGGAGAAGCCGATTTCCTGATGAAGATCGTCTGCAAGGATCTTCCTTCTTACGAGCAGTTGTTATTTAAGACCCTATCACAGATTGAGGAGATCGAACGCCTGAAAACGCTGATGACGCTTTCTACCGTAAAAGATTCTAAAGTATTGCCCTTCAACTACGGGTAAAATACCGCAAGCCGCCATTCTCTGCCTTCCAGCCTTACCAAATAACCACTCCAAAAACGCATGGACAATATGAGCACTCGCATTTCTTTGCTCTGGGAATTGTCCATGCCGGAGATTCGCGACACTTCTTTTTTGTTTGGCACGATGCATATCCGTGACCAGCGTGCTTTCCACGGTATGGACACCATCCGTGCCTGTATCGATTCCTGCCAGGCCCTGGCACTCGAAATTGACCTCCAACAGGAGGGCGCCGCACTTGATCCTTTCTCTCTTCAATTTCCTGCGCACACTACGCTGCTCGACCATGTGTCCTTGCGCGCCTACCAACGCCTTCGCAAGAGTATTTTAAAGGCATTCCAGCTCGACCTCCAATATTTCCTCCGATTTATACCTTTGGCCCTGGTAGAAATGATCTCCGAACGGTTGATGAAAGAAGACCAACAGCTCTTTTTAGATGCGTATCTATGGGAATATGCCGCCGGTCAGGGAAAACAAACCCTGGGTATTGAATCGCTGGAATCGCAACAACAACTGCTCTTGCGCATCCCGCTCGAAGCCCAGATAAAAATGCTATTGGAAATCGGCCGCAACCCGGGGCATTACCGGGCCTTGCTCAATCACCTGACCCGGTTGTACCAAAAGGGCGAATTGAGGGACCTCTACCGGGTTTCGCGAAAAAATGCCGGAGGGCTTCGCAAATGGATGTTATTTGACCGCAACCAGGTGATGGCCGACCGCATCGCAGACCTTATCCGCCAACAAAGCGTATTTTGTGGCGTGGGCGCTGCGCACCTGTGGGGAGGAAAAGGGGTATTGCGCCTCCTGAAAAAGCATGGCGTAAAGGTCAGGCCCATCCCCTTGTATTAAAGGCTTTTTACTTGTCCGCTTTTTCGCCTCATGGGAAAGCACTACCTTTGATTGCTGAACCCATTGCCCAACCCCACTTCCATGCAAATACAAAAAGACCGAAAAACGGCTATTTTATTGGGCGCAACCGGGCTGGTCGGCAGCCAGTTGCTGCTGCAACTTCTGGAACATCCCGCCTACCAAAAAGTAATCGTGCTGAGCAGGCGGAAGCCCGCGGTGCAACACGCACACCTGGAAGTACACCTGGTCGACTTTGATAGCCCCGCAGATTTTGCCCATTTATTGAAAGGAGAAGACTTGTTTTGTGCGTTAGGAACCACCCTGAAAAAGGCTGGAAGCAGAGCAGCCTTTTTCAAAGTGGATTTTACCTATACCCGGGAGGTAGCACGGGCCGCCCGCCAAAACGGCGTAGCTCAGCTATTGCTGGTATCGGCCGTCGGCGCCAGTCCCCACTCCCTTTTCTTCTACTCCAGGGTGAAGGGCGAATTGGAACAAGCCCTGAAAAAACTTGATTTTTGGGCGTTCCATATCTTTCAGCCCTCTGTACTGATGGGAAAGCGAAAAGAGGTTAGATTCGGGGAAGAGATTGCGGGAATTGCCCTGAGCAGAATCGACCGCCTCACACAGGGGGCCCTGTTAAAATCTTACCGCCCGGTAGACGCATCTACCGTGGCAAACGCGATGCTGGTAGCCGCCCAACAACTCCAACCGGGCGTGCACGTGCATTCCTCAGACGATATTCATCAACTAGCAGAAGAACCCCACTTATGGATAACGAAGCAGTAACTCAATCCGAAATAAAGATCGTGATCGGGCTGAATGACAAGAAATGGCCGGTAAGCATCGAATGGGAAGCAGAAGACCAGCCCGGCGGGAAACAGCCGCAGGCATGCAAAGCCTTCTTGCTCTCCATCTTCGACAAAGAGCACAAAGAAACCCTGCGCATGGACCTGTGGACCCAGGAAATGCAGGTCATGGAAATGGACCGGATGATGTTTCACACCCTGCGTGGACTAGCCGAAACCTACTTCAAAGCCACCAACAATAAGGAAATGGCCGGCGCCATGCAACAATTTGCCCAGTACTTCGGGGAAAAGACATCGATCATCCCGCCCGATACCAAACCGGAATGATCTGCGAATTTGGACAGGCTGTAAAATAGCTTCGCATGCCGGCACGTTGAACAAAGGATTTGCAACTATAATAAATGAAGTTTATCTGGCTCCTCCTTTCTGGTTTCCTCCTGCTTGGATTTGCAGAAAATGCAGAACCCGAGTACCACAAGGTTCCGGCCTTGCAGGGTGATGGCGTATTCTCCCTGCTTCGCCGGTATCAGCTCGACCGTTATACCTGCAACCACGACGAATTTTACCGGATCAACGGCATGTCCCGAAAGGATGGGCTGGTAGTAGGTAAATACTACGCCCTGCCGGTGTTGATCTATACATACAACGGCAAGACCATCCGGTCTTCCATAGGGATTGAGGACTGGAATATCGCCAAATCGATTGAAACCTACAACGACCTGATGTTGGAGAAAGGCTATCAAAAGGAGAGTTTCAAAACCAGCAAGGAATTGTGGGTGCCCTATCACCTCCTCAAGTGTCCTGATCCGGATATCCCGGCCGTCGACCAGGAAGCAGAAGCGCCACAAGGAGAAGAAGCGGCAAATCTGGCCAATGAAAAAGGCGGATCGCGGCGCTTTCCCATTTTCGGGAAAGCCAATGAATATGTGCCGTTGCAAAGTACCAAACTCCGGGGGAAGATCTTTTACGTAGTATCCGGTCATGGGGGACCGGACCCGGGCGCCCAGGGCAGCAAAGGCAACCACACGCTTTGTGAAGACGAGTACGCCTACGATGTAGCCCTTCGGCTGGCCCGCAACCTGGTGGCCCATGGCGCTACCACCTATCTCATCGTGCGCGATCCCAATGACGGGATCCGGTCCGGGCAGTACCTCGACTGCGACTCAGACGAATTGGCCTGGGGGAATAAAGTTATCCCGCGGCCTCAGCAGGAGCGGCTTCATCAACGGGCGGAGATCATAAACGAGCTCTATGCCCAATACCAACGCCAGGGAATTAAGGATCAATATACGATCATCGTCCACGTAGATTCCCGGAGCCACCGGCAGCAGACCGACCTGTTTTTCTATTACCAGAGTACGAATGAGAAAAGTAAGCAGTTGGCAATGGACTTGCAGCAGAAAATGAAGCAAAAATACGAGCAGTACCGCAGCTCGGGCCAATATTTCGGAACGGTAACCCCACGCGACCTCTATATGTTGCGCGAAACCAATACCCCTTCGGTCTATATCGAACTGGGAAATATCCGCAACGCTTTTGACCAGCAACGGATCATCATTGAAAGCAACCGGCAGGCTCTGGCCAATTGGTTGCTGGAAGGGATCTTGAAATAAACAAAAAGGCCCCGGATGCGATCCGGGGCCTTTTTTATTTAGAGATTCTTCAACTCTGTAACCAACTTACCGAGCGATTCTTTGGCATCCCCAAAAAGCATACGCGTTTTGGGATGGAAGAACAGCGGGTTCTCAATACCCGCGTAGCCTGGACGCATACTGCGTTTCAGCACGATGACGTGTTTGGCATCCCATACCCGAAGGATGGGCATTCCGTAGATGGGCGAACTGGGGTCGTCCAGTGCCGCCGGGTTTACCACGTCGTTGGCGCCTACGATCACCGCCATATCTGCATTGGCCAGGAAAGAGTTAGCATCCTCCAGGTCGAGTAATTTGGGATAAGGCACATCAGCCTCTGCCAGCAATACGTTCATGTGCCCCGGCATCCGGCCGGCAACCGGGTGGATGGCATAGCGCACTTCCACGCCGTTGGCTTCGAGAATATCTTCGATCTCTTTGCAGACCTTCTGAGCCTGGGCTACGGCCAAACCATAACCCGGTACAAAGACCACCGATTTGGAATAGTTCAACTGGATAGCCATGTCGTTGAGGCCCACTTCCTTGGCCACCAGGTCTCCCTGCGCGCCCTTGCTACCGGCCGCGCTGCTGCCGCCGAAACCGCCTACGAGTACGTTCAGCAGGGAGCGGTTCATGGCATTACACATGAGCACGGTCAGGATTGTACCCGAAGCGCCAACGAGGATACCACCGACCACCATGATCTGGTTGTTGTAGATCAGACCCGCAGAGGCGGCCGAGAGACCGGAGAAGCTGTTGAGGAGGGAGATCACCACCGGCATATCCGCCCCACCGATCGGCACCACGAAGGAAACACCGTAAAGAAGGGAAAGGGTCATTACGATCAGCGCGAGCCAAATAGTGCCCTGCTCACCCTGTACCACCAGCCAAACGCCGCTTGCGAACATCACGATCGCCAAGCCGATATACGCCCCCCAACCCGTTGAAGATGGAGACCATCTGAGGCATGGACGTCATTTTGACCTTTTTAGCGGAATAGTAGCCAATCACTCCCCCTACAGCGAGTGCCGCGAAGATCCAGACATAATTATTAGCCCCTTTCAGTGGCATGAACAAGGCGCCCACAATGGCCAATGCCATACCGATACCGCCTCCCAGGAGATTACCACGGCGAGCAGAATCAGGAGAACTGAGCAAACGCAAGCCCCAAACGAAGAGGATTGCTCCAACCATAAAGGCAAGATTGATAACAAATTGAAAGCCCATATCAGGTTTTTTTTCGTTTTTGTTTGTTTAATAACGACTGAGTGGATCAGCCGCGATTCCATTTGCAAGCATAGTACACCCGAGGTTTACTTTGGCTTTTTCTTGAACATTTCCAGCATGCGGTCGGTCACAAAGAAGCCCCCGGCTGCATTTATCATCCCCAAAACGACGCCCAGGAAACCCAGGCTGAGGGTCAGGTAATCTGCAGGGTCAGCCTCTCGGATCAGCAGGATAGCTCCCACGATGACAATCCCCGATACCGCATTAGAGCCGGACATCAGAGGGGTGTGCAGGATGGTAGGCACCTTGGAGATCACCTCAAAACCGAGGATGATGGTGAAAATGAGCAGGTAAATAGTCAGGTAATTCTCTTGGTTGTTGAAAAATTCAAAAGCCGTATCCATAACGGATTATTTTAATGGTGGAAAGATTCGTTAATATGTCTTGCATCCTTGCCGACGGGTGCTTCGCTTGCGGCCACCCACCAGGCCATTGTCCAGAAAATTCCAGGAAAGGGTGATCCCCATGATATAATACCAATCGCCTTTTGCCTGATCGCCTCGTCGGGTACCAGTGGCTACGCTCACAGGATCCTTCCCCTGGTATTCGCCGGTCCGGTTGCCCAATGCGGCTGCTAGTGGGCCGTTGCCCGCCAGTAGTTGTTCGTACGATACATAAGTGCCGCTTACATCGTCGAGGTAGTCGGAAAAAGACCGGCGAAGCCCCAGTTCCAAACCTACATTGAACAGGTCTGTCACGGCGAACTTTACCCCAAGTCCGAAGGGAATCGAGAAGGCTACGCGGCTATATGGAGCACCGAAGCCGGGCATCCCCTGTCCTTCCGTACCTAAGGGCTGTAAAGATACCGTTTCTCCTGCGAATTCCGTCTTCGGATTGAAATAAGCTCCTGCAATTCCTGCAAAAATATAGGGAGAAACCGGTTTACTCAGGTTATAGGGTTGAAAACCCGGTACATAGAACTCGCCCACGAGCGATCCTTCCAGCAGAATAGACCGAAAACTCAGGTTTCGGGAGCGAATTTCCTCCCCTGGTGCATTGGCGTCGGAGCCGGAAATACCGGCATACTGAGCCCCCAACCGCACAGCCAGGAGGTCGTTGAGGTGATAAGAGGCAAAAATGCCGAAGCTTCCCTTTGTTTCCTTGAGGTATAGCGACACCGAGTTGTTGGAGAGATCGCCCCGGTAATTGGACAATCCCAAATTTGCGCCCACTTCGAGAAATTGGGCCTTTGCGTGCGGAGCGGAAAGACCTTGCAACAACATGCCCAGTAAAAATAGCCGGGCAACCCGGGCCAAAAAATTTATTCCCATATACCTTGCAACTAATTAGTTCGTTTTTTGTCTAAGATTATGGCGATTTGAGGTACAAAAGTCCTCTTTTTATCCGAAAAATCTCTCCCCAAATGCCATTTTGGCTATTTTGTGCTCCCATTTCCGGAAGCGATGGAAAATTAGAACGATTTTGAAAATTATCCGTATATCCTCCAGACATTTTCCTAATTTTTATTTTTCAACTCTAGCAAAAAATTCTTTTTGTATGAAATTTAAACTTCTGTTATTGGTTGCCGTGCTCTTTTCGGGCTATAGCCTGATGGCACAAGGTGATGAAGCCAAGGATAATTGGTTTAACCTGGATCCCCAAACCGAAGGCGCACCAGGTGTCAGCACCGAACGCATGTATAGGGAATTATTGGCCGGCAAAAAGAGCCAAACCGTGATAGTAGCCGTAATTGATTCCGGTGTGGATGCCAACCACGAAGACCTGAAGGATATCATGTGGGTCAACCCAGGTGAAATCCCCGGCAACGGAAAAGATGATGACAACAACGGCTATATCGACGACGTACACGGATGGAACTTCATCGGGGGTAAGGATGGACAAAACATTGAACACGAAACGCTGGAAAGTACCCGCTTATACGTCTATTATAAGGCGTACTTCGAAGGAAAAGACCCTTCTTCCCTGTCCAAAAAGGACAAGAAGCTGTACGATACCTACCAGACCATCAAGGAAGATATGGACAACAAGCAGCAGGAGTTGGAAGGCAACCTGGGCCTCTATCAGGGGTTGCTCGACGGCATTGTCGCCCTCCAGGCAGCTATGGGCAAGGATGAAGTGACCAAAGAAGAGCTGGAAAGCTTTGAAACCGAAGACCCCCAAATGCAGCAGGCGCTCAACGTGCTGAAAAACATCCTCAAAGAAGGAGGCAGCCTTGCCGATGTGGCCAAACAACTGGAAGGCGCCGTAGACTACTTCTCCGGCCAGGCAAAATACAACTACAACCCCGACTACAACCCGCGTTCGATCGTGGGGGATAACTACAGCGACTCCTACGAGCGCTACTATGGCAACAACGATGTGATCGGCCCCGATGCCAGCCACGGCACGCACGTATCCGGGATCATTGGCGCCGTGCGCAACAACGATATCGGCATCAAAGGCGTAGCTGATAACGTACGCATCATGTCGGTGCGGGCAGTGCCCGATGGCGACGAGCGCGATAAAGACGTAGCCAACGCCATTATCTATGCGGTCGACAACGGCGCATCCGTTATCAACATGAGCTTCGGAAAAGGCTATTCCTGGGATAAAGAAGCGGTTGATAAAGCGGTGAAGTACGCCCTCAAGAACGATGTGCTGCTGGTTCATGCAGCCGGCAACGACGGGGAGAACAACGACGAGTCCCCCAATTTTCCCAACGACGGTTTCGAGAAGAAAGGCCTCTTTGGCCCTAAGAAAGCCGCCAACTGGATCGAAGTAGGCGCGCTGTCCTGGAAAGGCGGGGAGAACGCTGCCGCCGGTTTCTCCAATTACGGCAAGGAAAACGTGGATGTCTTCGCCCCGGGCGTAGATATTTATTCCACCACTCCCAACCAGGGTTATGAGTCGTTCAGCGGCACGAGTATGGCTTCTCCGGTTACGGCCGGCGTAGCTGCAGTGCTCCGCTCCTACTTCCCCGACCTGACGGCAGAACAAGTAAAGGACCTCATCGTTTCCAATACCATGCCCATCGAAGGAAAAGTAAAAAAGCCAGGCTCCAAAACGCTGGTTCCCTTCAGCGACCTCTCTATTTCAGGTGGGGTAGTCAATGTCTATAAAGCAGTACAAGCTGCTGAAAATACAAAAGGCAAGAAAAAATCGAATAGCGGCAATGGCGGCGGCGGCGCTGCCAAAAGTAAGCCAGGCGCTTAAATAAATTAAAAATGGGATCCCGGGTATCGGGGTCCCATTTTAATTTATAACCACCTCTTCCAAAAACTCCTCCCCCAACTGCTCGTTGATCATATTGCGTACCTTTTCCCGGGAGAAGGACAACTCCTGCCGAAGCGGCGCGGAGACGATCTTTAGATAGAGTTTTCTCCGCACCAGCTTTATCTCTGTGGTATACTGATTGATGGTAGCGCCCATCTGCGCTTTCCATATCAGGTTGATACGCGACTGGTAGATCTTTCCTTTGATCGGGCTATTCTCCAGCCATTCCTTTAATACTTCCCCCAGTGTTTGGTCGTTTTGGCGGCGCATATTAATTGGGTTGTTGGGTTATTGGGTTGTTGGGCGTCGAAATGGTTCCTTTGTTTACTTCAAAGAAGCGGCAGTCAGCCGTTTTGGCGCGGACGACGGCGGAGAGGCGATCCAGCTCGGTGTCGGAGATGAGTACCTGGCCAAAGGAACGCTCTACGATCCAGGTCATGAGGTGTTCTACGCGGTGGCGGTCGAGTTTGGCAAACAGGTCGTCGAGCAAGAGGATGGGGTACTGGCCGGTTTCGTGCTGCAACAATTCATATTGAGCCAGTTTCATGGCCAGGACAAACGATTTGAGTTGCCCCTGAGAAGCAAATTGCTTGACGGGATAGTCATCGATCAGGAACTCCAGGTCATCTTTGTGAATCCCGGCGTTGGTGCGTTGCAGCAAGCGGTCTTTTTCCCGAAGATCCATCAACCATTCCGAAAGCGGACGTTCCAGCAGCTGAGACCGGAGGTGGCATACCACTTGCTCCTGGTTGCCGGAGATCGCACCGTAGTGCGCCTGGAAAATGGGGATAAACCGGGCTATGAAGCTCTTTCGCGCCTCCAGAAGAAAATCGGAAGGGGCCAATAGCTGCCTGTCATAAGTCGTGAGCAGGCTTTCATCGGGCGACTGATGCCATTCCGCCACTTGTTTGAGATAGGCATTCCGCTGCCGGAGGATGTGGTTGTATTGAATGAGTTGAGTCAGGTATTGGGCATCTATCTGAGAGAGTGTGTTGTCGATAAACCGCCTGCGTTCTTCACTTCCCTCCAGGGCCAGCTGAATGTCGTCGGGAGCGATCATCACTACGGGGTATCGACCTACATGTTCGCTGATCCGTTCATAGGGAGCGTCATCGCGCTCGATCTCCTTTTTTCGGCCTTTGGCGACTTTGGCAACCACCTTTTCCGGTTTTCCTTCCCGGAGAAAATGCCCCTCCAGCCTGAAGAAGTCGGCCTCGTGTTGGATGAGGAGGCGATCAGACACCGAAAAACGGCTTTTAGACATACACAGGTAATAGACCGCATCCAACAGATTGGTCTTTCCCATTCCGTTGGGTCCGACAATCCCGTTAACCCCTTCGGAAAAATGAACCGTTTGGGAGGAATAGTTCTTGAAATGGGTTAAGATGAGCCTGGACAGGTACAAATTGTGTATGTTTTGCGATCAGGCGAAAATACTATTTTTTGACCAAGCGGGCCGGCTGCGTTTTTTTAAATTCAAGGGAAAACCTTCCGGGATTGGGTTTGTTGTGTAAACAAGTTAAAAAGTTCTATTTTTGTGGCCATATTTGTCACCCATTATTACTCACAGATGAATACCATGGTGGAAAACAAGAAAAAACCCCGCGGAAAGAAGAATCAGGACCTGCGTTTCTCCAAGGAGCAATATCTTCAGTGGTATGAGCTCATGTTACGCATCCGCCGCTTTGAAGAAAGAGCCCTTGTCTTGTATGGACAACAGAAGATCAGGGGTTTTTGCCACGTATATATCGGACAAGAAGCCATCACCGCCGGTATGGAATCAGCCTTAACCAAGGAGGATGCGATCGTGACAGCCTATCGGCAGCACGGTACAGCTATTGGTCGCGGCATCACGCCAAAGTCGGCCATGGCTGAGTTATATGGTAAAATCACCGGCTGCAACAAAGGAAAAGGAGGCTCCATGCACTTTTTCTCCCGGGAAAACCGCTATTTCGGCGGCAACGGCATTGTGGGCGCTCAAATTCCGATCGGTACCGGCATCGCTTTTGCCGAGAAATACCGCGGCACCCAAAACCTTTGTGTGACCATGTTTGGCGACGGAGCTGCCCGCCAGGGCGCCCTCCACGAGTCGTTCAATATGGCCATGAACTGGAAATTGCCCGTGTTGTACATCTGCGAAAATAACCACTACGCAATGGGGACTTCCGTAGAGCGCACCAGCAACGTGACCGACCTGTACAAGTTGGGCTATGCCTACGATATGCCATCCGAACCGGTAGACGGGATGCACCCTGAAGCCGTGCACGATGCCATTACCAAAGCGGCTGCACACATCCGCAGTGGAAAGGGGCCTTATTTTCTCGAGATCAAGACCTATCGTTATAAAGGCCACTCGGTTTCCGACCCGGCTTCCTATCGCAGCAAAGAAGAGTTGAATACCTACAAGGAATTAGACCCGCTGCATTCGGTGGAAAAGACGCTTTTGGATCATTTTAAAGCCCAGGCGCAGGTCAATGCGATAAAAGAATCGGTCAAACTGGAGATCGATGAAGCGGTAGTATTTGCCGAAGAATCGCCGTACCCCGATCCATCGGAGCTCTTTACCGATAATTACGTACAGGAAGACTATCCTTATATCATGGATTAGGCATAATCATTGGTAATGGGAGTGCGCTGTTTGGTGCACTCCCATTATTTATTTTTGTTTTAAGCTAGTAAATACTATTTTTGCGCGTCTGTAACCTAATATAGAATTGCTACAATGGCTAAACGTAAGAAAAAGACTCCTTCTACCGATACACTGGTAGATCTCGTGGAAGCAAGAGAAAACGCGCAAGATTTTTTCGAGCGCAATCAGAATTACATCCTGGGTGGATTGACGGTTGTCGTACTGCTCATCGGTGGTACTTTTTTCTACAACAATTTATACATTAAGCCCAAGCAGAAGGAGGCGGTAGGGCAAATGTGGAAAGCGGAAGAGCAATTCTTTAAGGATTCGTTTTCCCTTGCACTTACCAATCCAGGTGGTGGGTATCAGGGATTTGTCGATTTGGAAAAGAGTTACGGGGGCGTAGCTTCCCATAATGCCACCAGCTACTATGCAGGTATCAGCTACCTGAACATGGGGCAATATGAGGCGGCTATTTCTTATCTGAAGGATGTAAAGCCCAAGGGCAATATTCTTCCGATCATGAAGCATGGCGCAATGGGTGATGCCTACTCCGAACTAGGTAAATTTGACGAAGCCCTTTCCCAGTATAAAAAGGCTATCGCCACCAATAAGAATGAGGCGATTACCCTGATCTACCTGCTTCGCTACGGTATGCTGAATGAGAAGCTGGAAAAATACGGAGAAGCGCGCAAGGTGTATCAGCAACTGGTTGACGAATATCCGACTTCGCTCATGGCCAAAGATGCGGAGAAGTATCTGATCCGTACGGAAGGAAAGTAAATATCGAGTGAAGAGTGAAGAGTGAAGAGAAAAACACACTCCTCACTCCTCACCCTTCACCCTTCACCAAGAATTGCCATGTCCTCAGCGCTGAAAAATCTCTCTTCGTATGATCCCGCCACGGTACCCCATGCGGAGGCTATGCATTTCGGGATCGTGGTTTCCGAATGGCATCCGGAGATCACTCATGCGCTCTACGAGGGTTGTTTTCAAACGCTGTTGGAACATGGGGCCAAAGAAGACCACATTCACACCGCCCAGGTTCCGGGCGCTTTCGAGCTCCCACTGGGGGCTCAATTGTTAGCTTCCAATAAGAAGGTCGACGCCGTTATTTGCCTGGGCTGCGTGATTAAGGGAGAAACCCCGCACAACGACTATATCAACCGCAGTGTGGCTTCCGCCTTATCCCAACTCAGCCTGGTGAGCAGCAAACCCTTTGTGTTTGGCTTGCTGACACCCGACTCCCTGGAGCAGGCGCAGGACCGTGCAGGCGGACAGCACGGCAATAAAGGAATAGAGGCAGCTGTCACCGCCATACGCATGGCGGCCCTCAAGCAAGAGATCTCTTCCCCGAAAAAGAAAATTGGATTTTAACATGAAGGTATCTTCCATAGATACCGGATTCTTTAAGCTTGACGGAGGCGCTATGTTCGGCATAGTGCCCAAACGCATTTGGAACCGGCTCAATGCCGCTGATGAGAATAATCTCTGCACCTGGGCCATGCGCTGCCTCCTCCTAGAAACCGGAGACCGGAAAATTCTGGTCGATACCGGGTTAGGTGATAAGCAGGACGATAAATTCCGCTCTTTTTTTGAGCCGCACGGGGAAGCTACCCTGGTGGGTTCGCTTGCCGCCAAAGGCGTTTCTGCCACCGATATTACCGATGTTTTCCTCACCCATTTGCATTTCGATCACTGTGGCGGAGCAGTGCGCAGGGCGCTGGATGGAAGCCTGAAACCCGCCTTTCCCAATGCTACTTACTGGACCAATGAAGTACATTACCAATGGGCGATGCATCCCAATGCCAGGGAGCAGGCCTCTTTCCTTCCGGAAAATTTCGCCACCCTAAAAGAAGCCGGGGTACTTCGATACCTCGATGTGCAACGCGACCCTTATGAATGGCTACCCGGATTGCAGGTGCAATTCGTCAACGGGCATACCGAAGCGATGATGTTGCTGCATATCGACGCCCCCAAGCGCCACCTGGTGTATTGCGCCGACCTCATCCCCTCCTCCTACCACATTGGGCTGCCCTATATCATGGGCTACGATATCCGCCCCATGGATACGCTTGCTGAAAAGACGGACTTATTGGAGGAGGCTTTCGAAAAGAATTGGGGGCTGGTCTTCGAACACGATCCCCGTACAGCGTGCTGCACCTTGCAGCGGTCGGAATCCGGGCGGATCGTAGCAGACAGGAGCGGTAATCTGGACGTCTGTTAAAACGAAAAAGGCGCAATCGATGATTGCGCCTTTTTTGAAACTAGTCTTCGCGTTCTACCACCGGAGCGCTGGCCGCATTCGCTTGCACCGATTCGATACCGCCTTTCAGGCCGGATCTCGATTTGTACATCTGGCTTTTGCCGATCGACTGCCCATTGGAGGCTTTCAGGTTGAAATAGGTGCGGCCATCAGAAGCCGTCTTCACTTCAAAATTATCTGCAGAAGCAGCATTTTTCCGGACGGATTCCACCCCATTCATGCACGCAGCTTTGCTGGAGTAGCCTTCGCTGCCGAGGATTTTCTGCCCGTTTTTGGCGAACAGGCTGAAATAGAACTCGCCATTTTTTCCTTTAAACACTTCAAACTTCATAGTATAACATGTTTTTTGAATGACTAAATACTTTGTAACCAAAGTTCTTTAATGATTTTTATAAGTTTATTTCATTTACAATTTTACTAAAGTACTGACGGGAAGTTACCAAAAACGTCACATTAATCAAAGCGATGTGTCGCTCATTTTTACGATTTGGAGGAACTCTTTTTTCTCCAGTGGCATTACCGAAAGCCGGCCGATACGCACCAGGCCGATATTCGCCAAATCGGGCTCCTGTTTGATCGCCTGGAGCGTGACGGGGTTCACCAGCCGTTTATAGGGCGCCAGGTCTACCGACGACCAATCGCCTTTTTCGGCAGTGGGGTCGGGGTAATATTCCCGGACTACTTTTGCGATGCCTACGACTTCCAGCCCTTCCCGGCTGTGGTAAAACAACACCAAATCTCCGTTTTTCATACCGCGCAAATGGTTGCGGGCGCCGTAATTCCGCACACCTGACCAGTCGGTCGTACCGTCGCGCAGAAGATCATCGTAGGAGTAGACAAAGGGTTCGGATTTTACAAGCCAGTAGGTCATGGGTGATTGGACGTTTAGCGTTTAGCGTTTAATGAGGGCTTGAAGGAGATGCCATACTACGATCCCCACGCACACCGCTACATTCAGGGAGTGTTTGGTGCCGAACTGGGGGATCTCGATACAGCCATCGAGGAGCGGGAGCACTTCGTCGGCCAGGCCACCGACTTCGTTGCCGAAGACGAGGGCGCAAGGTTGGCTGGATTCAAGCTGGAATTCCTGAAGGAGGGTGCTCGCATCTGTTTGCTCAATGCCAATGAGCCGGTAACCTTTCTGCCGGAGTTGGGCCAGCGAATCGACAGTATGGGGGAAATACTGCCAATCTACCGATTCAGTGGCGCCGATCGCTGTTTTCAGGATCTCGCGATGCGGGGGTTGAGCGGTGATGCCGCAAAGGTGGATACCAGCGAGCGCAAACGCATCGGAAGTACGAAAGATCGAGCCCACGTTGAGCGCGGAGCGAATGTTATCCAACACGAGCACGAGCGGCGTTTTGGGGAGGTTTTTGAAGGCCTCGATGGAATGTCGGTTCAGTTCTTGTAGTTGGCGTTTTTTCATTACTTAGTGAAGGGTGAAGGTAGGGGCGAAAAATTTTTCGCCTCTACCTTTACGGGGGGAGACGCCAGGTATGGCGTCTTTACTGGAGGAGGTATTGTTTTATTTTTCGGTAAAGGGTTCGTTCGGAAATGCCCAGGTCCTGGGCGGCGTCTTTCCTGCGGCCGCCGTGTTTCTTCAGGGCCCGCTCAATCAGGTCTTTTTCCATTTCTTCCAGGGAGAGGTTATCTTCAACCTCTTCTGATTTTTGGTAATCGGCTTCATCCTGATCCAGGAGTATGGGCTTTACGGAACCCATGTCGTGCCCAGAAAAGATCCCGGGTATTTTTTTAGCCGGAGATACGGAAGGAAGTACCTGTTCTTCATAGGAGGCAGCAGGGGGTTCCAGTCCTTTATAGTCCGGTACGCTAAGGTCATTGCGGCGGATCAGTCCAAAGACGAGGTTTTTCAGGTCATTGAGGTCTGCCTTCATTTCGAACAGCAGTTTATACAGGATTTCCCGTTCCTGAAATTGGCCTCCGTTTTGGGAAGAGGGGTCGGGCACCATAGGCAAATGGCGGTGGGCGATTTGCGGAATAAAATGCAGGAGCTCTTCGCCCGTTACCTGCCGTTTTTCGGAAAGTACGGAAATCTGTTCAGCCAGATTTTTCAATTCGCGCACATTTCCTGGCCAATGATAATTCACCAGCAGGTTCAGTGCCATGTCATCGAGTTGGATAGGGTCGGTGCGATAGCGCTCGGCAAAATCGAGCGTGAATTTGCGAAACAGCATCGGAATATCGTCCCGCCGTTCTTTCAGCGAAGGCACCTTGATCGGCACGGTGCTCAAGCGGTAAAAGAGGTCTTCCCTGAACTTTCCTTTCCGGACCCGCTCCTCCAGATCAACGTTGGTGGCGGCTATAACGCGCACATCGGTTTTCAGGACGGTAGAAGAACCCACGCGCATAAATTCGCCCGACTCGAGGACGCGCAGCAAAAAAGCCTGCGTATCGAGGGGCATTTCCGCGATCTCATCCAAAAAAATAGTGCCCCCGCTCACCGTCTCAAAATAGCCCTTCCGGTCGGAGGTAGCCCCAGTGAAGGACCCTTTCTCATGGCCGAACAATTCGGAGTTGATCGTGCCTGCAGGAATAGCCCCGCAGTTGATGGCGATGAAATTTTCGTGCTTCCGCGTGCTCAGCGCATGGATGATCTTGGAGAACACCTCCTTCCCTACCCCGCTTTCGCCCACGATTAACACGGTCAGATCCGTGCCTGATACGCGTACCGCAGTACCCAGCGCCCGGTCCAGCAAGTCGGAGCGGCCGATGATCCCGAAACGGGCTTTTATGGTTTGAAGGTCGGTCATTGTTTATTTTGGTGAAGGGTGAAGGGTGAAGGGTGAAGGGTGAAGAGTGAAGGGTAAAGGTTTCTCTTCACCCTTCACTCCTCACCCTTCACTACTCCTCTCAATGTGGCACTCGTAGCTTCGGTGATCGTTACGTCCACATAATCTCCAGGACGAAGCCCATGCTTTTTGGGAAATACAATCATTTTATTCTGCGAGTTGCGGCCTTTAAACTCCTGGTCGGAACGACGCGAATCGCCTTCGATCAGGACCTTGAAGGTCTTTCCGATATCAGCCTTGTTGTGGTGATAGGACACCTGGGTTTGCAGGCGGATCACCTCGTCCAAACGGCGTTTTTTGACTTCCTCGGGCACATCGTCGGCATATTTTTTGGCGGCGGGAGTGCCCGGGCGCTCGCTGTAGGCAAACATATACGACATGCTGTATTTGGCAAATTCGATCATGCTTAGCGACTCCTGGTGCTCTTCTTCCGTCTCGGTGCAAAATCCGGTGATAATATCACTGGAAATCGTACAATCCGGCATAATTCGGTAGACGGCGCGCACGCGGTCCATGTACCATTCGCGGTCGTAGGTGCGGTTCATCAGCTTGAGGATGCGGCTGTTGCCCGACTGAACCGGCAGGTGGATGTATTTGCAAATATTCTCGTATTTCGCCATCGTATAGAGCACCTCATCGGTGATGTCTTTCGGATGAGAAGTGGAAAAGCGAATGCGAAGATCCGGGTGTACCTGAGCCACCATTTCCAGCAATTGGGCAAAATTGACCACGTCGCCGGTTTCGGGGTTTTCCCACTTATAAGAATCGACATTCTGTCCGAGCAGGGTCACTTCCCGGTAGCCCCGGTCGTAGAGGTCCTGCGCTTCGGCTAAAATGCTATACGAATTCCGGCTGCGCTCGCGGCCGCGCGTATAGGGCACCACGCAGAAGGAGCACATATTATCGCAGCCCCGCATGATGGAGATAAAGGCAGTGACGCCATTGGAGTCGAGGCGCAGGGGACTGATATCGGCATAGGTCTCTTCACGGGAGAGGAAGACATTGACGCCCTTCTCCCCTTCTTCTGCACCAGCTACCAACGTAGGCAGGTCGCGGTAGGCGTCGGGGCCTACGACCATATCCACCAGTTTTTCCTCTTCGAGGAATTTGGCTTTGAGGCGCTCAGCCATACAGCCCAACACACCGATCATCAGATCCGGGCGTTGGCGTTTTTGCTTATTGAATACCTGGAGGCGTTTGCGCACGGTTTCCTCCGCCTTTTCCCGGATCGAGCAGGTATTGATCAGGATCAAGTCGGCCACCTCCATTTCGCGGGTGGGTTGAAACCCTACCTCTCCGAGTATGGACGCTACGATCTCGCTATCGCTGAAGTTCATCTGGCAGCCATAGCTTTCGATATAGAATAGCCGCTGCTGCCCGGTGTGGGCAGGTGCTTCCTGGAAGAAGACTTCGCCCTGGCGGGATTCTTCTTGTTTTGTAAATGAAAGATCTAGCTTTTCAGCCATCAATTTGGGTTTATGATTAAAGGGGATTGGAAGGGATTGAGGGTTTACATAATCCCATTTACCAAAAAATGGTTGGCAAAGATACGGGATTTTTTCAAGGGAGGTGACATTTTGGCAGGACTAAATTCCTTTCAACCAATGCAGCAAGCTATATCTAATAAAATTATCCTGATACGCCCAGCTGGCTACATCGAGGTGTGTGCCTTTGGGCAGCATCAGCCACTCCGCTCGATGGGGGTATTGTTGCTCCATTTTTTCGTAGAAGCTTTGAGCGGCTTCCAGTTCCACCAGGGCATCATTTTCGCCGTGGACAATAAGGGTTGGAGGCGGGGAGGATTGATCGAGGAAATGAATGGGGTTTGCCTGGGCATAGAGGGGCCCATTTCGAGGGCCTGCAAAGGCCAATAGTGAAGGACTGCTCCACATGGCGTCGAGGTTGAGGGGCGCAGCCAGGAGAAAAAGGCCTGCGATTTCTGCCAGTTCCACACCGGCAGCTTCGCGATTTTCCGGATCGAGGGCGAGCAGGGCCGCCAGATTCCCTCCCGAAGACATACCTCCGATCACCACCCGGCATTCAGAAGCATCGCGCCTGCACATCCATTCCTTCACAGCTTTCAATGCCAACTGGATGTCCTGGCGCATATCCGAATAATCGGAAAAAGGGATTTTCCGGTGGGAAGGCAGAAACACCTGGTACCCTTCCCGTACCAACACATGGGCATATTTGCGGAACATCTCCGGCCTGCCGAATTGCCACCCGCCCCCGTGATAGAAGAGGATAACCTTATCATACACAGGCTCTTCCGGTCCCATCCGGATCATATACTGCCGCGAATGGGGACCAAAGGTCATGCGCTCCTCCTGAAAACGTGCGTCCGCCGGAAGGTCCAGTTGGCCCCAGTGGGCCCAGAGTTGCCAGAATTCGTGGAAAATGGTGTTGGTCATGTGGGGACTAAGGTAAAAAAAAGGGCGGTAAGGATTGCTTACCGCCCGGGAGTTTTGTTTTCAGCTGATTTTATTGGTGAAGAGTGAGGGGACTAACCTCTTCACCCTTCACTCTTCACCAATCTACATTTTCACAAAGCGGGATATGAACACCTGATCACCGGCCTGTACTTTGAGCCAATACATCCCTGCAGGAAGGTCTCCTAGCGAGAATGTTTGTTTCGGGCCAAACTGCTCGGCCAGCACGCGTCCATTCACATCGATCACAGCGGCGTATTCGCATTGGTGGTTAGAGGATAGCGTCCAACGGATCTCCTCGTGACTTGGGTTGGGGAACACCTTGAGGCCCTCCGTTTGTGGCGCCATTTCCTTCAGACTGGAAATGATGATCGTTTCTTCCGGGAATTGAAGATCGATGAGCTCGTCATTGAACATAATGGCCCGTACTTTGGAAAACTCGATCTTCATCTCGTGCTTGCCCAACACATCGTCGATAATACCGATAAAGGACATGATCTGGCCATAGCCCGACACGTTGTTGCCATCGATACGCGACAGGGCCACGTCGATGATCCCTTCTTCGACAAATTTCTTATCCAGCACGATCATATTTACCCCTGACACACCCATCCAGGAGTTGGGGTACTCCAGGTTTACGCTGGCAGGGTCGATGAGATCGGGGTTGAAATGCATGGTAAATGCAATACCGTAAATATCATCGATCGGAAGATTGTGCGTGCCCAATATGATGGGGATCTCAAATGCATCGCCTGCCCCAACCTGTCCCTGCTCCGGAAGATCGGCATACAAGGGTGGATCCTCTTCGGTGCCTTCGCTGTATTCTACCGGCAGCGGTGTGCCATGGGTCTCGCTGTAATTGAGTTCGATCGCCTCCTGGTCAATGGCGTCGATGCTTCCGGTACCGTCACAATCGGCGTGTTTGAAGTTGACGCCATTGGGGAAGGTTTCCGTCCAATTCATAGCGGACCAGGCCTGCCAGTTGATGCTCACCACACTGCGTGCCGGGCCTGTTGCGCCATAGGCCATACCCAAATTCAACATGTCGATATTGTTGGCGATGTTGTCGGCGTTGGCATCGCCCGGCCACACGTTTCCTTCCGGACAGGGGGACAGAAACTCCACCACTTTGCAGCAATCCGGCATATCGTTGATACATACCGTGACGTGCACCACCTGTTCTCCATTATCCGAAAAATTCTCAATGCCGATCGGTAGTTCAGATATGGGGAAAGTACCCAGGCTCTGGCCGTTGTAGAATACATTAAAGAAATTGTTGCCCGGGTTCTGTACCTGGAAATTGAGGTACAGGTTGTATTGCCCATCTGCGTTGCAGCTGCTGGTTTGGGCCACCAGGTCGTAGATTTCGCAAGGACCGCCGCCACAGTCCACCGGGCCTGCGAACGTCACCTCATGGCAATCCGGGTGGGCCACGTCTTTTACCGCAAATTCATACACCGTGGTCCCATCGCCTACCAGCGGGCCGATGGTCACAGGTAGATCGCCGTAGCCAAAAGTGCCGTACATGACCCCGTTTCCTTGTACTTTGAAACCCTGGTTGCCTACGTTTTCGTATTGAAAATTCAGGACCACGTAGAACATGCCGTTCTCACAAGGCGTGGTCTCGGCGGTCAGGTCGTAGATATTACAGGGGCTGGCGGGGCAGGGAGATAGAAACTCGGCCACTTTGCAGCAATGGGGTATCACATCATTGATACACACCGAGATGTGCACCACTTGCTCGCCGTTGTCCTGGAAATTTTCGATCACCACCGGCAGATCAGCCAATGCGAAGTAGCCGATATTTTGATCGTTATAAAAGACTTCAAAGAAATCGTTGCCCGGGTTATCCACCTGGAAGTTGATATACAAGTTGTATGCTCCGTCGCCGTTGCATTCACTCGTCTCGACTACGAGATCGTAGATCGCACAAGGGCTGCCGCCGCAATCCACGGGGTCGATAAACGTGGCAGCATGGCAATCGGGATGCAGCAGGTCGGAAACCCCAAATTCATACACCGTCGTGCCATCGCCCAGGAACGGGCCCAGGGTGATGGGAAGCTGGCTGTATTCAAAGTTGCCGTAGTTGTTGCCATTGCCCACCACATGGAACCCTTCTCCGCCTACATTTTCGTACTGAAAATTCAGGATCACGTAGAACTGGCCGTTTTCACAAGGCGTCGTCTCGGCGGTCAGGTCGTAGATATTACAGGGACTGGCCGGGCAAGGAGATAAGAACTCAACCACTTTGCAGCAATCCGGCATATCGTTGATACATACCGTGACGTGCACCACCTGTTCTCCATTATCCGAAAAATTCTCAATGCCGAGCGGTAGCTCAGATATGGGGAAAGTACCCAGGCTTTGGCCGTCGTAGAATACATTAAAGAAATTGTTACCCGGGTTCTGTACCTGGAAATTGAGGTACAGGTTGTATTGCCCATCTGCGTTGCAGCTGCTGGTTTGGGCGGTCAGGTCGTAAATCTCGCAAGGACCGCCACCACAGTCCACCGGATCGATGAAGGTTACATCCTGGCAATCCGGGTGAGCCACGTCTTTCACGGCAAATTCATACACCGTCGTGCCGTCGCCTACCAATGGTCCGATGGTCACAGGAAGGTCGCCGTATCCAAAAGTGCCGTACATGACCCCGTTTCCTTGTACTTTGAAACCCTGGTTGCCTACGTTTTCGTATTGAAAATTCAGGACCACGTAGAACATGCCGTTCTCACACGGCGTGGTCTCGGCGGTCAGGTCGTAGATATTACAGGGGCTGGCGGGGCACGGGGATAGAAACTCGGCCACTTTGCAGCAATGGGGTATCACATCATTGATACACACCGAGATATGCACCACCTGTTCGCCGTTGTCCTGGAAATTTTCGATCACCACCGGCAGATCAGCCAATGCGAAGTAGCCGATATTTTGATCGTTATAAAAGACTTCAAAGAAATCGTTGCCCGGGTTATCCACCTGGAAGTTGATATACAAGTTGTATGCTCCGTCGCCGTTGCATTCACTCGTCTCGACTACCAGATCGTAGATCGCACAGGGGCTGCCGCCGCAATCCACGGGGTCGATAAACGTGGCGGCATGGCAATCGGGATGCAGCAGGTCGGAAATCCCAAATTCATACACCGTCGTGCCATCGCCCAGGAACGGGCCCAGGGTGATGGGAAGCTGGCTGTATTCAAAGTTGCCGTAGTTGTTGCCATTGCCCACCACATGGAACCCTTCTCCGCCTACATTTTCGTACTGAAAATTCAGGACCACGTAGAACTGGCCGTTTTCACAAGGCGTCGTCTCGGCGGTCAGGTCGTAGATATTGCAGGGGCTGGCGGGGCAGGGAGATGGAAACTCCACCAACTGGCGGCAATCCGGCATGTCGTTGATACATACCGTGACGTGCACCACCTGTTCTCCATTATCCGAAAAATTCTCAATGCCGAGCGGTAGCTCCGACAAGGGGAAGGTGCCCAGGCTCTGGCCGTCGTAGAATACATTAAAGAAATTGTTACCCGGGTTCTGTACCTGGAAATTGAGGTACAGGTTGTATTGCCCATCTGCGTTGCAGCTGCTGGTTTGGGCGGTCAGGTCGTAAATCTCGCAAGGACCACCACCACAGTCCACCGGGCCTGCGAACGTCACATCCTGGCAATCCGGGTGAGCCACGTCTTTTACCGCAAATTCATACACCGTGGTCCCATCGCCTACCAGCGGGCCGATGGTCACAGGTAGATCGCCGTAGCCAAAAGTGCCGTACATGACCCCGTTGCCTTGTACTTTGAAACCCTGGTTGCCTACGTTTTCGTATTGAAAATTCAGGACCACGTAGAACATGCCGTTTTCACAAGGCGTGGTCTCGGCGGTCAGGTCGTAGATATTGCAGGGGCTGGCGGGGCAGGGGGATGGAAACTCCACCAACTGGCAGCAATCCGGCATGTCGTTGATACATACCGTGACGTGCACCACCTGTTCTCCATTATCCGAAAAATTCTCAATGCCGATCGGCAGTTCAGATATGGGGAAGGTACCCAAGGTTTGGCCGTTGTAGTCTACATTGAAGAAATCATTACCCGGGTTCTGTACCTGGAAATTGAGGTACAGGTTGTACTGCCCATCTGCGTTGCAGGTGCTGGTTTGAGCCACCAGGTCGTAGATATCGCAGGGCAACTGCTGGAAATAGCAGAAATTATCGAGTGTCAGCTCTTGGCCGCCCACCATCAGCATTTCGATGGGACCTTCGAGAAGCACCCATCCCCAGGTGCCGTTGGGCGTACTTTCTACTTGTACAGTAGCCGTGACACCCGGCGCTACTTCAAAAGGCAGGCCTGCAAAATGCTCGATTATATGGATTGTTCCCTCATTGACCTGCAGGTTGATCACCCCGCCATGTTCGGCAAAACCGAACCGCACCGCATATACGTCCGTACCTACGCCCGTAAAATCAAAAACGAGGTTTATATTGCTGGTAAACAAGTAGTTGTCGTCGATAGAAGGATAGTTCTGGAAAGGGTCGTTTTCCACCAATACATTTCCGAAGGTGACTAGTCCATTTCCATTATCAAACTCCTGGACGCTGACCGGCACACCTGCTTCTGTAAATATAAGATCTCCCGGGTCATTTCCTGTCGCAGCTCCAAATACAGTTCCCGTTTCGAGTCCTTCAAATTGCAGACAATCGGTGCTGCAATCCACCGGACCAAATTCGGTAGAGATATTACAATCCGGATTGGCCAGGTCTATTATTTCCACGCTGTGCCCGGTGAGTCCATCGCCAAAAAGCGGGCCAAGGGTCACTGGAAGATTTGCGTAGAGATAGGAGTCGTAAAGTTGTCCGTCGAGGAAAAGATTAAAGCCTGCGGTACTGTTATTTACATGGTCAAAATTGATAAGGGTTTCGAAATGACCGGTCCCGTCGCAATCCTGTGGGATAGCGGTGAGGTTGGCCAGTGCACAATCGGGATTTGGTTCTTCGATCAGGAAGCAAAAATTATCGAGTACCAGTTCCTGTCCACCCACGGTCAAAGACGTTACATTCCCGGAGAGGATCACGGTGCCAACCGGAGGCACCACGCCCGGGAGGAAGATAACTTGAGCCATTACGCCCGGAGCTACCACTGCCGGCAGTTCAGAGAACGATTCCACCACAAACAGATCGCCACCGTTCACGGAGAAGTTTTCCAATCCGCCCCCATCCAGGAAGCCAAATGCAATACCCAATAGCGGACCGGATACCCCTGAAAAATCGAATGAGAGGTTCATATTGTTGGTGACCAGCACCACTCCGTTGCCGATGGTGAAGTTGGGAGGCACATCCAGCGCTACGGTAGAGCCAAAAGTTGTATCGCCGTTGCCCAGGTCAAACGCTCCTACCGAAACATCCACGCTCTCTTCCGTGAAGATCAGGTCGCCAGGCGCAAAACCGGTTGCGGCGCTGTAGATCGTGCCAATGGGTATTTCTTCAAAATCGAGGCAAATTGGCGTTTGGGCCTGCAGCGAAAAAGAAAAAAGAAAGCTTGCCAGAAGGAAAAAGAAAGAGCGCATGTTGTTCATGGTGTTTCGGATTTTGGTTGATTAAGAGGTTGGTGAGGAAATATCTTTCCAGCCTTACAAAAGTGCGGGAAGAGGCTGGCAAAGGAAAATACATTTTTTGATAAAATTTGGATTTTTATTTTAAAAAATCACTTCAAATACTTATTTTTCAATAATTTATGAAAAATATTTTTGAATTTTTCAATTTTCACCCGGTGGAAGATACATGAACGGAATTTCCATAAGGTAATAAAAATCAATTAGTTGAATCTACATTTAGCAATA
>JADJTT010000007.1 GCA_016711045.1 Saprospirales bacterium | reverse complement strand
TTCTTCGGGCAAACCGTAAATATCCTCCAGCCGGTGCAGGATCTGCTGATCGATCTCCAGGGATGTCTGCCCGGCCAGATAGTCCAATGGCCAATTTCCACTGCATATGGAATCCTTTTTCCTTCAAAAGCGTTAACTTTATGCAACAACCCATTAAATAGTTGTTTATGAGTACCATTGAGATCAGAGACGAGATGCACAAGCTCATCGACCAGATCGACGAACGATTCCTCAAGGCCCTTTATCTGATGGTCAGTTCTTATCAGGCAAAAGAGCCTATCATTGGCTATGACATTGGTGGTACACCCCGGACAGCTTCCGAACTAACCGCCATATTAGACAAGGAAGTAGAAGCAGCCAGGCGTGGAGAATACATCACTATTGAAGAGTTCCAAAAACAATCTGCGCAATGGGGCAAACCTACCAAGTAGTCCTAACCCCAGGGGCTCAAGCTGATATCAAAAGCATTTATGATTATCTTTTAGAAAATGCCTCCTACCAAACGGCCGAGCGCGTAAAAGCAGGCATTGAAGAGGAGATCGTCAAGCTGGCCCAAATGCCCGAATCAAGAGGGCTATTGCAAGGCACCACGAGCAATACTGTTTACAGACGAGTTCTGAAGTGGTCTTACCGGATCATCTTTACCATCGAAGAAGAAGAACTCAGGGTATTAGTTGTAAGGATCGACCATGCAAAAAGCGATCCCGACAAGTTAAAAGACCTACCGTAAAGTAAAGGCAATAATCCAATCCACAAAACGCTTCAAAACAATCATTCTAGAGAACGGCGAAACCCACCTATGGACAGGCAGGGATCTGGCCTTAAACTCGTGCAGGGCGGCAGGACTATTTGAATAATGGCAAGGAGTGGAATGCTGATCTGGCACTGAAAATGCAAGTCATGAGGCTTGCGGACAGTACATTTCGGGCCAGGAGACCCTCACGAGCTGTGAGCAGTTTTTAGTTTTTAGTGCTTAGTTTTTAGTTGTGAAACTGAATCCAATAACTAAGCACTAAAAACTAAAAACTAAAACCTCCCTACCGATATTTCCTCAAATTCGCCTTATACCGATTCACATTCTGATTATGCCCGGCCAGGGTTTCGGCAAATTGATGCAGGCCGGAATTATCACCTACGGCACAGAAAAAGATATAATCGTGTTTTTCGGCATTGAGCACGGCGTCGATGCTGGCGATGGAAGCCATGGCAATAGGACCGGGAGGTAAACCCGCATAAATATAGGTGTTGTAGGGCGAGTCGAATTCCTTGTGGTAATTCAACACCCGGGTTGTCTCGAAATCGCGGGTGGCAAAGACACAGGTAGGATCGGCTTGCAGGCGCATACCGATGCGCAGGCGGTTGAGGTAGACGCCGGCGATACGGCGTTTCTCTACGTTCTGATTGGTCTCTTTTTCGACGATGGACGCAAGGGTGTATACCTCGGTAGGCGTGAGACCCCATTGAGCTGCTTTTTCCTTCCGCATGTCTTTCGACCAGAAACGGTCGTGCTCGGCAACCATGCGCTCCAGGAACTTTTCGGGGGAGGTATTCCAGAAAAACTCGTAAGAGTTGGGTATGAAAAGAGACATGAGGGTCTCCGGCGTGTACCCCATCGGACCAATGCGATCCATATCTAAAAACGCTTGCAGCAACGTCGCTGAATCGGGCTCAATAAATCGGCCCACTTTAGCCGCCACATTCTCCAACAGCCGCTCATTGGTCAACACTACCATCACGGGCGATTGCTTCCCGCCCCGCAAATGCCGGATGAGTTCTATATGGTTCCAATTGGCCTTTACTTCATACCGCCCCGCCCGCATGGGGTCGCGGTAGTATTTCATCTGGTCCGCCGCCGCCCGAAATCCCGCCAAATCGGTGACAACACCCTGATTGACCAACAAATTCTCCACTTCCTCCGGCGTAGATCCGGTCGGTATTTCGACAAAATAATCCTCCAATCCCTCCGGCACCACCGGCTTAAAGTAAATATTGTAATACCTCGAGCCCAAAAACAGGATAATGAAGATCAATAAGGTCAGGAACCAGAGTAGGATGTTTCTCAGCTTCATGCGTATGAAAAAGAGTTTATAAGGTTTATTGGGTTTATGAGGTTTATTGGGTTTATCGCAGGGCGCGGAATAAACTTTATAAACCTCATAAACTAAAAAATATGACTTTTGGAATTGAGCTCCGGCCTATTTAGTACTGCTCATTCTCATTTGGAAAATTCTTCGCCTTCACATCCCCGATATACTGTTCCACGGCGCCTTTGATCTGATCGAACAGATCGAGGTAGTGGCGTACAAAACGGGGTTGGAAATCTTTGGTGATGCCGAGCATATCGTGGGTCACGAGCACTTGTCCGTCGGTGTCGGCGCCGGCGCCGATGCCGATCGTGGGGATGGTGAGGCTTTCTGACACCTCTTTTGCCAATTTGGCAGGTATCTTTTCCAGCACCAAGGCGAAACAGCCGAGGTCTTCCAGAAACTTGGCATCGCTAAGGAGCTTTTGGGCTTCTTCATCTTCACGGGCCCGCACGGAGTAGGTGCCGAATTTGTAGATAGACTGGGGCGTGAGTCCCAGGTGGCCCATCACCGGCACCCCGGCGGAAAGGATGCGTTTGATCGATTCTTCGATCTCCGCGCCGCCCTCCAGTTTCACGGCGTGGGCGCCCGATTCTTTCATGATCCGGATGGTCGATTCCAGGGCGACCCGCGAGTTGCCTTGATAGGAGCCGAATGGCAGGTCGACGATCACCAGGGCGCGACTGACGCCGCGGATGACGGATGAAGCGTGGTAGATCATCTGGTCGAGCGTGATCGGCAGGGTCGTTTCATGCCCGGCCATGACATTGGAGGCCGAATCGCCTACCAGGAGCACATCGACCCCGGCTTCATCCAGAATACGGGCCATGGAAAAATCGTAGGCCGTGAGCATGCTGATCTTCTCGCCTTGCGACTTCATCGCTTGCAACACATGGGTGGTTACCCGCTTGACTTGTTTGCTTACCGACATGAGGGATTGTTTTTGTAGGCTTTCAGACAAAGGTAGGATAGATGCAGTCAAATATTTTTATTCTCTTATAGAAATTGTTTCCTTTGCGGCCTTATCAGTACCTTTGCGGCATGAAAAAAGTAGCAATTTTAGCGGTTTCGTTGTGGATACTTTCCCTCACGGCTTGCGATCAGGATATCGATCTTACTGCCGACTGGCAAAACATTCCCGTCGTGTACGGCTTGCTCAATAAAGCCGATACGGCACACTATATCCGGGTGGAAAAGGCTTTTCAGGATCAAAATGGTAGTGCGTTTCTCGCGGCATTGGAGCCCGATTCCATCTATTACTCGGATGCGACCGTCAGCCTTCTTAACCTGACCACGGGGAAGTCGGCGATCCTCCAAAAAGTGGATGGCGCGCTCGATGGCTATCCCCGGGATGCCGGCGATTTTGCGCAACTCCCCAACTATCTCTACAAAGTCAAAAGCAACGCGCTTCCCCTTTCTGGCGGCGATGTAGTTCGATTCACACTCGATCGAGGAGAGGGCCTGGATAAAGTAACCTCGGAATGCACGGTCCTCGATGATATCGTCCCTCAGGGTGGCCTGGCGACCGGCTCCAAGCTCGATTTTCCTTCCGACCACGATGTCACGTTCCGCTGGAGAGCCGGCGATGAAGCCCTTATTTTTGACCTTATGCTCCGCATCCATTACGAGGAAAAACTGGCAGGCGACCCGAATGTCCATACCTACGAATTGGAATGGAATATGGCAAAGGGCGTCACCCGGTCAGGCGGCTCTTCTACTATTTCCACCAAGGTCTTCGGCCTGCAGTTTTACAATTTTTTAGCTGAAAATATTGAAGCCCGCCCGGATGCCACCCGCCTGCTTACCTCCATGGATCTGGTTTTTAAAGGTGGGGGAGAGGCAGTAGCCGAATATATCTCTATCGCCCTGGCCAACACCGGTATCACCAGCGCCCAGGAAATCCCCGTGTATTCCAACCTCTCCGAAGGCAGAGGCATTTTCACCTCGGTGGTGGAAACGACTGTCCCCGGTTTGCTCCTCACGGCAGATAGTGAGAACTATCTTCAAAACGCTGAGGTTACCAAGGATCTTAATTTCCAATAATGGGTATGGGCGGTAAGGGCGAAAAATTTTTCGCCCCTGCGCCCATACCCATTTCCTGCCGTTTTGACATATCCCCCATGCAAAATCTGCCAAAATTTGGCCAAATTCTCAATTGGCACAGGCCTTGCGGGTAAAGGGTCGTAACCAAAGCATTTAAAGTACATTAGCATGGGAAAAATAATTGGAATCGATTTAGGGACTACGAACTCTTGTGTAGCTGTAATGGAAGGGAACGAGCCGGCTGTGATCCCCAACGACGAAGGGAAACGGACGACGCCTTCTGTAATCGGCTTTATGGATAATGGCGAACGGAAGATTGGCGACCCCGCCAAACGTCAGGCCATTACCAACCCGACACGAACGATCTCTTCGATCAAACGCTTTATGGGACATCGGTACTCCGAAATTAACAAAGAAGGAGCCCGCATGACCTATAAGGTGGTCAAAGGGGAAAATGATACAGTCCGGGTAGATATCGACGGCAGGATGTATACGCCGCAGGAGATCTCTGCCATGGTATTGCAAAAAATGAAAAAAGTAGCCGAAGACTTTTTGGGGTCGGAAGTGACCGAAGCGGTCGTCACCGTGCCGGCATACTTCAACGACTCGCAACGGCAGGCTACCAAAGAAGCCGGAGAGATCGCCGGACTGAAGATCCGCCGGATCATCAACGAACCGACGGCTGCGGCACTTGCTTACGGCCTCGATAAGCGCAATAAGGAGATGACCATCGCCGTGTATGACCTCGGTGGCGGTACGTTCGATATTTCGATCCTGCGCCTGGATGAAGGCTTGTTTGAAGTAAAATCAACCAACGGGGACACCTTCCTGGGTGGCGACGATTTTGACCACGTCATTATCGACTTCCTGGCAGATACCTTCAAACAACAAGAAGGGATCGATCTGCGCAAAGATATGATGGCTCTTCAACGCCTGAAAGATGCGGCCGAGAAAGCCAAGATCGAGCTGTCGTCTGCCACGGAAACGGAGATTAACCTTCCGTATATCACTGCTGTAGACGGCGTGCCCAAGCACCTGGTACAAAAACTGACTCGTGCGAAATTCGAACAATTGTCTGATTCGCTCATTCGCCGTACACTGGAACCTTGCCGTCTTGCAATGAAAGACGCCGGTACCACCAACAGCGAAATTGATGAGATCATCCTGGTAGGGGGTTCGACCCGTATCCCGGCGATCCAGCAAGCAGTGGAAGATTTCTTCGGCAAAAAACCCAATAAAGGGGTGAATCCCGATGAAGTAGTTGCCATTGGCGCTGCCATCCAGGGTGGAGTACTCGCGGGCGATGTGCAGGATGTCCTGCTCCTCGACGTAACGCCGCTCTCCATGGGTATTGAAACCATGGGTGGAGTGTACGACGTGGTGATCGAAGCCAATAAGACTATTCCGACCAAGAAGTCGAAAATTTACTCTACAGCTGCCGACAACCAACCTTCGGTAGAAATCCATATCCTGCAGGGCGAACGTCCGATGGCCAAAGACAACCGCACGGTGGGCCGCTTTATCCTCGACGGAATTCCGCCTTCTCAGCGCGGTATGCCGCAGATCGAAGTGACCTTCGACATCGACGCCAACGGTATTTTGAACGTCTCGGCGCTCGACAAAGGCACGGGCAAGAAACAACACATCCGCATTGAAGCTTCTACCGGCTTGTCGCCCGAGGAGATCGAACGGATGAAGACCGAAGCCCAGGTCAACGCAGATTCCGACCGGGAAGCACGTGAGCGCGCAGACAAACTGAACGCCGCCGATTCACTGGTTTTCCAGACCGACAAGCAGTTGAAAGAATACGGCGATAAGATCCCGGCTGACAAAAAAGGCGCCATCGAATCGGCTTTGACCGAGTTGAAAGAAGCCCAAAAGGTGCAGGATTTCGCCCGGATCGACAAGGCTTCCGAAGCGCTTAATGCGGCATGGCAGGCTGCCAGCCAGGATATGTACCAGGCTTCCCAGCAGGGTGGTCCGGAAGACACAGCAGGCGCAGAAGGCGCTCAGAACGGTGGTTCTTCTACCAATACCGACGATGTGACAGATGTAGAATTCGAAGAAGTAGACGACAAGAAGTAAGCTTCTATTTATATACAAGCAAAAGCCCTTCCCCGGTTCTTTCGGTGAAGGGCTTTTCTTTTGCCCCACGGCCCTGAAATCCAGTCAACTTTTCCTATTTTTGGTGCTGTTCTTCACTTTTGCCGGAGGGCATACACCTCCGGCCTCAATATCTTTCCCTATGACACTAATAGACGGCAAAAAACTCAGCGAAACCATCAAGCAGGAGATCGCGCAGGAAGTGGAAGCGATCCAAAAAGCGGGTGGAAAAACACCCCATCTGGCAGCTGTGTTGGTGGGCGAAGACCCCGCCAGCCAGGCCTACGTGCGGAGCAAGGTCAAGTCCTGCGAACAGGTTGGCTTTCAATCCACCCTCATCCGCCGCGATGCTTCCATCTCTGAACAGGAGTTGCTGGACATCGTCACCCAATTGAATGAAGACCCCTCTATCGATGGCTTCATCGTGCAATTGCCCCTTCCCAAACACATCGACGAAAACAAGGTTATCCTGGCGATTGACCCCCGAAAAGACGTCGACGGGTTTCATCCCGTCAACTTCGGACGGATGGCACAAGGGCTTCCGTGCTTCATCCCCGCCACCCCATTTGGTATTCTGCAAATGCTGGAACGCTATGAAATCCCTACCAGCGGCAAGCATTGTGTCGTATTGGGGCGCAGCAATATCGTGGGTACGCCCATCAGCATCCTGCTTTCCCGCAAGGCCAAAGTGGGCGATTGTACGGTCACGCTCACCCATTCCCGCACCAAAGACCTTCCTGCGGAGGTTCGCCGGGCTGATATTCTCGTGGCGGCTATTGGCATTCCGGAGTTTGTGAAAGGAGATTGGGTGAAAGAAGGCGTAGTCGTGATCGATGTAGGCATCAACCGGGTGGATGACCCCACCGCTAAAAACGGCTACCGCCTGGTGGGCGATGTGGATTTTGAAGAAGTAGCCCCTAAATCGAGTTTTATCACCCCGGTTCCCGGAGGCGTTGGCCTCATGACGGTGACCAGTTTGTTGTTGAATACGCTCAAGGCGGCGAAAAAGGAAATTTATCCATAAGAATAGGCTAATAAAGAAGCAGCTGCCGGAGGTGGCTGCTCCTTTATAGCCTGACCAAAAAGCTATGAACTGCAAAGAAGGGAACGAACTCATGCTCCGTCAAATTGATGCGTTGTTGGCTCTGGTAGAGCAGGATGTCTATGCCCGGCCGCTCGACCTGTTCAATGGGTCCACTATTGGGCAGCATATCCGGCATATTCTCAATTTTTACGAGGCAGTGGTCTCGGGTGCAACAGCAGGCCTGGTCGATTATGCAAAAAGAGAACGGGATCCGCAAATTGAACAGGATCCCTTGTATGCCAGACAGACCTTTCAGGTGATTTCAATTCGGTTGAAAGCGCTCGATGAAAATGCCGCGCTTCCGGTACAAGCGGACTTCATTCCGGAAGAGGAGGCGCCGCGACCCACCGTGCAATCTTCTGTTGGCAGGGAATTGATGTATGCTTTCGACCACGCAGTGCACCATTTAGCTATTGTGAAAATGGGGTTGCGCCAGGCCCAGCCCGATCTTCCCTTGCAGGAAGAATTGGGCATGGCGCCTTCCACCTTGAAATTTCAAAAAGAGCAGAAAAAAGCATCCTGAAATCACACCGATGGGAAAAGATTATTTCGCATATCATTTTTGGGTAGCGCCCGAGTTGCAGGAAGCCTTGCTGGCCCTGCTCACCACCCTGCCTTTTGAAAGTTTTGAGGAAAGGGAAGATTGCCTGATCGCGTACCTTCCGGTTTCTACTTCTACAGAAACGCTTGCACTTGAAATAGAGCACCTTCGGGGAAAAATACCTTTTACCTTCAAAGCGGAACTCATGGAGGACCGCAACTGGAACGTACTCTGGGAGTCCAATTTCTCCCCGATCCAGGTCGGTTCTTTTTGCGGGATTCGGGCCGAGTTTCACCCGTCGTTTGGCGATGCGGTGCAGTATGAGCTTTGTATCCAGCCACGCATGGCCTTTGGCACCGGGCATCACGAGACTACCTATATGATGATCGAGCTCATGGAGCAGCTCCCTCTAAAGGGCGCCCGGGTGCTCGATTACGGAGCCGGCACCGGCATTTTGGCTATCCTGGCCGATAAATTGGGCGCCGCTGCCATCGATGCCCTGGAGATCGAATCCATCGCCTGTGAAAATGCCCGCGACAATTGCGTGATGAACCAGGCCGAAAAAGTGGTGGTGATCGAAGGAACTTTGGAAAAAGTGCACGCGCGGAGCTATGACCTGGTGCTTGCCAACATCAACCGGCACGTACTATTAGACTCCTTTATCCCGTTATATGCCATGTTGCCGGCACAAGGACTGTTAGTGATCTCGGGAATCCTTCGGGCAGATCGGGATCTTATCGAAAAAGCAGTGCTGAATGCGGGTTTTCAGGTCGAAGAGATCCGGGATAAAGGGCAGTGGATTGCAATGCAACTCCGCCGTCTTTGAACCTTTTCCTCCTCCGGCAATACATTTTGTTATCACACAAACCATCTCTATGCGGTTTTTACTGACTTGCCTGGTCATACTTTCTATTTCTTCCTGGATCATTGCCCAACCAGGGTCGAAGGAATTTCCGGAAGATCCCAAGGAGTTTTTAGCTCAATTCGAGGGCTTTGTCACTGCGAATAAGATCTCTGCGGTACAAGATATTTACGGCGAATTTGCCGCGTTGGTAAAAGTGGGCTCCATCACGCCGGAAGAGCTTCCCGTTATTCGGCAAACAGCCAATCAAATGCTGTCGCGCAGTTTGTCGGCAAGCCCCCATTTTTCTGAATATCTCAATGGATTGGTCCAGTTAAAAAAACGCGAAAATTCGGGTGGGCTCTTTGCCGAATGGCACCAACTGCTGAACGGGATGCTGTCAAGCGAATTTTACAAGGCCAATTCCTTCCTGAGCTTTCTCAAATTTTCCAGTGGCTTTTTTGAATCCAGGTCTATCCGGACCTCGAGCTCCGGGGTGAGCTGGGTTGTTTCCTCCGATGATTTTCGGTGGGAACTGCGGGAGGGAGCGCCCTATCTGATCTTCAAGAAATTGGATCTTTACGGTGTTCGAAAGCAAGATTCCATTGCCATCTACGGAACTGCGGGTGAGTTTTCCCCGGTGGAAAACGTCTGGAAAGGCCGCGGGGGCAAGGTCAGCTGGCAACGGCTGGGTTTTAGCCCTGAAGTGTATGCCGTGCTCGAATCCTATCTCATCGAAGCAGAGAAGAGTATTTACCAGGCCGATTCAGTTAGCCTGCATTATCCCCTCTACTTTGGAGAGCGGTTGGTAAAAGGCCGGTTTGAGGATAAAATGAGTTCGGATAATGCCGCTACCGGGGGGTCTTATCCCCGGTTTGAATCGTATGAAAAAGTGCTTCGGGTCAGCAACCTGGGGCAGGGCATTCGATACATGGGTGGGTTCCGGCTGCAGGGTACCACCGTTTACGGCTTTGGAACCCGGGAAACGCCGGCCCAACTCGAAATCCTCGACAATGACAAAGTCCTCCGCCTCCGTGCCAGCGCCGAACTGTTCACCATCCGGCGGGAAGAGCGTATAACGGGCGATCGCGTATCGGCTACCCTGTATTTTGGACAGGATTCGCTCTATCATCCTTCCGTGAATTTTCGTTTTGAAATCCCCAAACAACAGCTGGAATTGACCCGCGGCGACCGGGGGAGCGACCGGAACCCTTTCTTCAGTTCCCTGCACAATATCAACATCGACTCGGATAAGATCAATTTTTACGTGGAAGGCGACTCCATCACGTTTGGGGAGAAAAGTCTGGCGTTCAGCCGCCGGAAAACCCCGGTGGTGTTTGAATCGCTGGCCTATTTTGAGGAATCCGACTACAACCGCTTTCAAAATATTGCCACCTTCAACCCGATTGCCGTGATCAAGGCCGTGTCGGAACGGGAGGGAACCCGCATCCTCGACGCAGACTACCTGGCCTCGAAACTGGACTCCCGGTTTACAGTAGAGAATATCCAAACCCTCTTGTATGACCTGGTGGCCAAGGGTTTTATCAGCTATGACTCCGAACGCCAGGAGGTAGAGGTCAAGGATAAGATCTTCCACTATGCCAATGCCAGTCAGAAAAAAGTGGATTTCGACGCCTTGCGCATCGAATCGGAAACGGATAAGACCAATGCTACTTTTGATATTAAAGACCAACGGATTGTCGTCAACGGGGTGTCCAATATTGTATTCAGCCAGACCCAGGCTGTTGCCCTCAAACCCTTTGAGGGACAGGTGGTGATCGGTAAAAACCGCAACCTCGATTTTGACGGTCGGCTGTTTGCAGGTTTCGGTACCCTGACCGGGAAAGACTTCCATCTCGACTACGACAAATTTCAAATCCAACTGGACTCGGTCCGGTATTTTGACCTGTTCCTGACTACCGGGGAGAAAGATGCACAAGGTAAGCCCCTGGCCTACTCGCTGGGATCACGTATCGAGCATCTTCGCGGCGTATTGCTCGTCGATGCGCCTTCCAATAAATCAGGCCGCGACAACATCCCGATGTTTCCCTCCCTGCAATCGAAGGATTACAGCTATGTCTACTACGACGCCCCGGAAATCCGCAAAGGCGTTTATGAGCGCGACTCCTTTTATTTTAAGCTCAATCCATTCAGTTTCAACAGCCTTGACAAGTTTGACAACAGTGCGTTGCGTTTTAAGGGAAGTATGTATTCCGCTGATATTTTTCCGGTGTTTGAAGAAACCCTCGTGCTTCAGGATGAAGATGCTTCCTTAGGCTTTTTGTCGGCTACCCCTAAAGGCGGATACCCGTGTTACCTCAAAAAAGGGCAATATGAAGGGAATATCCTGTTGAGCAATAAAGGCTTTTTGGGCCAGGGCAAACTCGACTACCTCGGGGCTACGGTCAATTCCGATGACATCGTCTTTGAGCCCAAACGAATGACAGGCAGCGCCAAGCGCTTTGACCTGCGCGAAGACCGGACCGGACCGGTAAAGATTCCCAAAGCCGTGGGCTTCGATGTACAGATCGATTGGCAACCCTACCTCGACAGCATGTATGTAACCTCCGTCGAAGCGCCCTTTGAACTGTTCAATGATAACCGCCACTTCCTGAAAGGAACCCTGATCCTTACGCCCGGCGGTTTGAAGGCCCGCGGGCAGTTTAGCTGGGATAAAGCCAGCATGTCTTCCGGCCTTTTCTCTTTTGGATACTATTCGGTACATGCCGATACCACCGATTTGCAGATCAAATCCTTTGATACGGAAACCCTGGCCCTGAAGACCTCCAACCTGACAGGAGATGTCGATTTTGAAACCCAGAAGGGGAGTTTCATGGCCAATGATCCGGTGACGCATGAAACGTTTTTCCCCGGCAACCAGTACCTCACTTCCATGGACGCTTTTGACTGGAATATGCGGGAAGATAAGGTCACCTTTCGTCCGGTATTCAGACCGGTCGCGTCTTTCGTCTCCACCCATCCGGACAAAGACTCCCTGCGTTTTCAGGGCGATGCGGCAGAGTTCGATCTCAAGACCAACAACCTGCGGATCACCGGGGTGAAATCTATTGTCAGCGCCGATGCGTACATATATACCGAAGACGGAGAGGTGTTTGTCGAATCAAACGGGGAAATGCGTACCCTGAACAATGCCCGTATCGTGGCCGACACGATCAACAAATTTCACGTCATCAACCGGGCTACGGCTACTATTAGTGGCCGGAAGAATTTTAAGGCCAAAGGCTATTATGAATACAATATCGGACGCCGGCAGCAGGAGATCCTATTCCAGGATATTATCGGGGCGCCGGTAGGGAAAGGGAAATATTCCGAACGGCCTGCGGTGACGCGCGCCACCGGAGAGGTAAAACCGGAAGATCGTTTTTACATCGATACAAAAACCGAATTCAGGGGAACCATCAGTTTATTTTCCGAATCCCGCAACCTGCTTTTCAACGGGTTTGCCCGCCTGGATGCCAATCTCGCGGCCCGTCATTGGTTTACCGTCGACTTTGAAGGGGATAAAACCGACCTTGCCATCCGCTTTGACGAACCCCGAAATTATGAGGGAGAACCGCTCAAAACCGGACTTTTCCTCAGTAAAGAGTCTTATTTCTGCTACCCCCGGATCATGGCGCCGTTGTATTACCGGAAGGACCGCCCCGTGCTTCCCGTCACTGGCCTTTTTCAATACGAACCCAAAGACGACACGTTTATTTTCGGAGACTCCCTGAAGGTGGCGACCAATAGCCTGAAAGGCAACCTGCTTACCTTCTACAACGGCACCGGAAAAGTGGAAGCGGAAGGCCGGTTCGACATTGGAAAAAGCCTGAAATATATTAGTGTGGAAGCAGCCGGCCGCGCAGAAACGATGGCGGATGTCATGAGTGCGGATACACTTTCCCCGGGCCCGGTTGGACAGGAATTGAAAGGAGACTTTATGCTGGGCATCAAACTTATCCTGCCGGATCCCTTGCTCAAATTTATGGCCAACGACATCAAGGCGACCAGTTTTGAAGCCCCCACCGCGATCTACGCCAATGATCCTTCTTTCTACAAAAAAACGGTGTCCGAACTCTTCCCTCCTGATAAAGACGTACAAAAAGTAATAGACCTGGTGAGTCTCAACGAATTCGACCTTCCCAAGAAGGTTAACAATTACACCTTCCTGTGGAGCAAAGTGCCTATGAAATGGAACCAGGAATACCAATCCTTTGTGAGCCTCCAGCAGAAATTGCCCCTCGCAAGCATCGACGGAGATATGATCAACCGGATGCTGACCTGCTATATCGAAGTGCGCATGCCCTTCGATGACGATGACCGGTTTTATATGTTTGTGCAGGCGCCAAGTGGAGTCTTTTACTTTTTCGGATTCAAGCAGGGTATCATGAACGTAGTTTCCAGCAATGATGCGTTTAACGACCTGGTACTGAAATTGAAGGACAAAGACCGGATCTTCAAAATGCCCGATGGGAATACATACGAGATCCAGTTGGTGGAAAAAGGTACCGCCAGTACTTTCCTCACCCGCGCCCAGGACGCCCAAAAGTAGAGACGCGACACCTCGCGTCTCCCATACGTATAGACGCGACACCTCGCGTCTCCCATACGTATAGACGCGACACCTCGCGTCTCCCCCGTATACACCAACCATGACAAAAAAACAAAAAGCAACCGCCATCGCCGCCCTTCTGGAAGCGCTTTACCCGGAGACTCCCATTCCCCTGGAGCATCAGGACCCGTTTACCTTGTTGGTCGCAGTGGTGCTATCTGCTCAATGCACCGATGTGCGGGTCAATCAGGTGACGCCCCACCTGTTCAGCCAGGCCGACAACCCATACGGGATGGCAGAAATGGAGGTACGCGATATTGAGACCATTATCCGTCCCTGCGGTCTGGCCCCGAGAAAGGCACAGGCAATTCAGGAGTTATCCCGGCTCATTGTCGAGCAGCATAAAGGGGAAGTGCCGGCTTCTTTCGAGGAATTGGAAGCCCTGCCCGGGGTAGGACACAAGACCGCTTCCGTGGTCATGTCCCAGGCATTTGGAGTACCTGCTTTTCCGGTTGATACGCACATTCATCGCCTGGCCTGGCGCTGGGGCCTGAGCAATGGAAAAAGTGTGGTGCAGACGGAGAAAGACCTGAAAAGCCTTTTTCCCAAAGAAAAATGGAACGCACTGCATCTCCAAATCATCTATTTTGGCCGGGAGCACTGTCCGGCCAGGGGGCATAATCCCTATGAATGCCCGATCTGCAGCCAATTTGGGCGCAAGGAGCTGTTTCAGGATTTCGATCAACAAAAGGGGAAAAAGACTCAGAAAGGATAACCCAATCCCAGGTTGAGGTTGAGGTCACTCCATCCGTTTTGGAAGGGACTGCGCCAGAACACTTCTTTCACATTGCCCAGGTCATCTATCTGGGGATAGGGGTTGCGCAGTTTCATGCCCAGGTCGAGCCGGAGGATGAAATAGGCAAAGTCCAGTCGCAAGCCGAACCCGGTACCTACTGCGATATACTTGAACAAATTATCGGAAAGCTTATTGTTGAACTCATCGTAAGTAGGCGTCCAGCGAAGTTGGGAAAACCGGCGGGTGCTGTCGGGGTAAGTGGTCCACACATTACCGGCATCCAAAAACAAGGCGCCTTCATACTTGATTCCGAATAAAGTGAATATTGGAAACCGGTATTCGGCATTAAAATCGAGTTTGAATTCTGCGGTTTGGTAAAAGAGGGTAGGATTGACCCCTGAAGATTGGGTCAGGGGATCCAGATATCCCCCGGGACCGATCGCCCGGGCATTCCAGGCGCGCACGCTTTGCGGGCCGCCAACATAAAATTGCTTTACATAGGGGACTCCGGATGAAAAGCCGAAAGGGATAGCCCATCCTAAGGCGCCTCGGAAAACCAGCAGTTGTCCTTTGGATAGCTTTATGTAATGCCTGAAGTCAAATTCCAGTCGGGTATATTGGGAAAACTGGATGGTATCTCCACTGAATACCAGGTCAAAAGTATCCCGTTTTTCGGGGGCTGCAAGGCCGTTATAGAGGAGGTTGGCAAGATAAACTTCTAACCCGGACAATTCAATCCGGGTAATAAATGAGCTGGACTCTCCAAATCGGTTAGTCAGCCCTGAATAGGTATAGCTGAAATCCCGAAGGAGGAAACTGGTAAACAATTGTTTATCGAATGTCCGTTGCAGGTTTTGATTTTTGTCCAGGATCAGGGTATCAAAATAGAAGGTGGTTCTAGGACTGAGATAATCGATCCCCAAGTGGTTGATGATGTATCGGTGCCGGTTGGATGGCCGGAAATCATAGCCAAATACCGCATTCAGGGTGTTGAGGGAAAACAGGTCGATGCGTTCCAGGTAGTTGTAGCTCAAGGAGATGCGGGTGGCCCCCCGGTCATGCAATGCCGTGTAAAAGGGGTGCCGAAGGATATGCATCTTATCGAGCAGCGAATAAAATCCGAAAAAATCAACGAACTTGGGCAGATACAGGTCGCTATGCAGACGAACGTCTACCGTATTGATCAGCTTGACGGTGTCATATCTGAAACTGGACAGGTTTAAGTCAATCCCGCCCTCCAAATTGGTGATGAATAGCTCAGCTCCCTTGAAAAGGTTCCGGTGACGAAGGGAGACATTGCCGGAAACGCCCAGTAAACGGCGCCCAATGAACTGGGCGTTGGAGGTGTTTACTTCCAGGTCCGTGCCAAACTCAAACCGTTTATTGGGTGTAAGGTAGATCCGGAAGTTGATTTGGCCGGCAATATCAGGGTCGGGTTCGGCTTTGAGCGTGACAAACCGGAATATCCCCAGGTTGCTCAACTGACGATTGGTACGGTCGTAGTTATCCTGACTGAACAGGTCGCCCTTTTTTAGGTATAAGGTGTTGAGCAATACTTTTTCCCGAACCTTGTAATTGCTCGAATCCCCCATAAAGTAAATGCCCGGTGCAATGGTGTCAATACCAGAGGGAGTAGGGGAGGAAGGGTCAAATTCAGGATACAGGAACAAGTCGCCGACGGTGTATGTCCGGTGAATCGAATCATTGGGGGGCAATAATACTTCCAATATGAGCTGTACCTTGAAATTACTGCTGTCGGCCTCCAGGCTGGCAATGTAGTTGGAACTGAAATAAGCGTACCCCCGGTTGCGGAGGAAGGTGACTATTCTGCTGGTTTCCTTGTCATATTGGCCGGCATCCACCGGGCTTCCCTTTTCAATAGGGTAGCATTTTGGGAAGATCGAAGCAGCACCTGAATTTGGGAATCCCGGGAAATGAACTCGACCGTGTCGATCAGGTATTGTTGGTTGGGCTTTACTTCGTAACTGATCGAGACCTTCTTATTCTCCCGGTCGGTGTATTCGTGAAAGGATTGCACTTTAGCCAGGAAATACCCTTTGTGCTGAAGGAAGTATTCCATGGCCCGCTCGGTAGACTCAGTTTTTGCGGGGTCGTAGATCACGGGCTCTTCCCCAAACTGCCGCATCCTCCAACGTTTGAACCCTTTCGTGAATTTCGATTGGTCGAGCGTATCCTGGAGCTTGTAGTAATACCATTCCCTGGGTACAAAGAGGAAATTACTGTTGGGCTTCTGCTTGTATAGCGTGGAAAGTTCGTATTTGAAATTGCCTTTTTTCTTAATTTGCTGATCGGTTTTTAATTCGATCTTGTTGTCTTCGAGGAAGATCTCATCGGGCCCCAAATACCTGGTCGTATTGCATGCAGATAGCAAGACCGTCACCAGGACAATTGAAATCCCGCCGATCCTGTACAAATCGTGTATTCTATTTTTAAATAATTCTGACATGGCCCTGACCAGAGCGCAATTAAAAGTACTGCAATCGTTGAAGGTAAAAAAGTATCGTCAAAGGTATAACAAATTCGGGGTGGAAGGCGAGAAAATAGCGCATGAACTTTTGACTGCTTACCCGGAAAAAGTGGAGCTTATATTGGCCATTTCCGAATGGATAGAGGAGAATCAACTCCTCCTCCAATCCTGTAATAGACCGGTGGAACCGGTAACGCAAGAGGTACTTCAAAAAATCTCCTCTCTCCAGACCCCCAACAAGGTATACCTGCTCGTCGAGATGGACCCTGCCATCCCGGATGCGGCTCAGGTAGCCAACGGCCTTTCTCTTTACCTGGATGGAATTCAGGACCCCGGAAATCTGGGAACGATCCTTCGCATTGCGGATTGGTTTGGGCTGGCGGCGGTTTTTTGCGCCCCCCATTGCGTGGAGTGGGCCAACCCGAAAGTGATCCAGGCTTCGATGGGCTCGTTTTTCCGCATGCCGGTCGAGTACCTGCCGCTTACCGACCTGGTGGCGCGCTTTCCGGAATTGCCGGTGTTGGGCACGGCCATGGATGGAGATAGCATTTATACGGCGCCTCTTTCTTCCCGCTCCCTGCTGGTGATCGGCAGTGAATCAACTGGCATTTCGGAGGAAACGGGAACTTTGGTTCGGTCCTGGATCGGTATTCCTCCCTATGGCAACAGCAGCTCGGAATCACTCAATGCCGCCGTGGCCACCGGTATTGTTTGTGCGCTTATCCGGGGCAGAAGCACCGGGATCAGGTCTATTCCGGACTGAGGTAGAGGTAGGTATTATACTTGTCGGTCAGCCAAAATTCCTGCCCGGTAAGGCGCAGAATGTCAAACCGCTCATTCCGAATGTAGTAAAACCCCGTAGTATCGCCAATGAGGTCTTTCCAGACCAAGATGTCATGCTCTTCTTCCAGGCCCCATTCCCCAAATAAGGTATCCACTCCGCCCCCGGTAGAAGGGAGAAATTCGATCTGGGTATCTCCGCCTTTTTTAAAGGCGAACCGGTAAGAGGCAAAGGTGCCGGCAATGTCCGATCCCGCAGTATTGATCGCGGAATCAATCCTCCAGGTCCCCTCTACCCGTTGCTTTTTAGTGGCAAGGGCGAAATAGGGTCCGTACTGGTATTTTTTGCAGGCTGGCGCCAACAGGCACAAAAGGGCGATTGCCAGGATCGTTTTTTTCATAATTCAAAAAGCATTCAGCTCGGAATATACCAATTCCATGGGTAGTCCCATGATGTTGGAGTAGGTGCCTTCAATCCGCTCGACCTTGCACAGGCCTATCCATTCCTGTATGGCATAGGCTCCCGCTTTGTCAAACGGCTGGAAGTGTTGAATATAATAATCGATCTCCTCCTGGCTAAGAACGCCGAAATGTACGTGGGCAATACCTGTGAAGACGCGCTTTTTTTCGGGTGTCCACAGGCATACACCTGTATATACCTGATGCGTCTTGCCGGAGAGCTTTTGCAGAATGCACTTGGCATCAGCGACGTCGATGGGCTTTCCAAAGATTTCCTCTTCGAGTGCTACGATACTGTCGGCAGTCAGGAGTATTTCTCCGGGTTGGACTAAATGGCGGGCTGCCCTCGCTTTTTTTTCTGCCAGATAGGCGGCCACTTCCGCAGCCGGAAGAGTGGGTGGGTAGCTTTCCTCTACATCCACCGGTCTGACCTCAAACTGCAGCCCCGCCATTTGCAGCAGCTCTTTTCGACGGGGAGATTGGGAAGCCAGTACGATCTTTTTTTGGAATGGTTCCATAGCATTTTTTCGTTCAGGGCAGGAATAAAACCATAAATACCCCGGCAAAGATAACCCATTTGGCCATCCGGCTCACCCGGCGATAGTGCGCAGGCGCCTGAGCCTGATACAAAACCATAATCCGGCTAACTGGGGAATTGCCAGCAGTGACAGGGTGTAGGCGATGCCTCCTACATTAGATGTTTGATGAAAATACCAGGCCAGCAACAATAATGCAATTTCCAGCAATAGGCCTCCGGCAAGAGCCCATCGTTTTACCCGGTGCAGGCCAAACCGCACAGGCAGGGTTTGCTGTGCAGTGGCGGCGTCTCCTTCCATATCCTCACAATCTTTCACCATTTCCCGGAAAAGGGTGGCTAAAAAGGCAAAAAAGAGGTAAAAAACCAATGCGCGGATCAATTGCAGGGCCAATTGGGGATGGTAGCTGCGCAAAAATGCAATGCCCTCCCGTTCGGCAAACCAGATGATGCCACCCACCATCATGCACAACAAGGCAATGAGCAGGTTTCCGGCAAGTGGTATTCCCTTGAGGTAACGGGAGTAGCTCCAAAGCAGAAATACCGCAACCGGATAGATCAGCCAAAGGACCGGTTTTTGAATGTCCCAGGCCAGCCAGGCCGAAAGGATGGCGCCGAGTATAACCAGGCCAGCCACCCAGACAGCTGTGGTTTTTGGCGACAAACGGTTGCCGACCAACCACTTGTCCGGCTTGTTGATACGGTCGGTTTCTACGTCGAAATAATCGTTGATCCCATACCCTGCGGCGGTGAGCAGGGTAGTGGTAATGAGGAAAACGAGGGCTCTCCATCCTTCCAGTAACACCGGTGCATGGGTAGCATGTAAAATGGGAAAAAGAAAGTGAAAAAAAAGCAGGTATTGCGTCAGCGCAATAAATGCCAAATTGAGGGGGCGAATCAGTTGCAGGGCTGCAACCCCCTTTTTAATCACTATGTTCATCCATCCATTTTCCATGGATGCGGAGCACTTTTTCGATCACATCGCGCACGCAACCATAGCCGCCCTCGATCGGTGACACGTATTGGCTGATCTCCAGGATCTCGGGGGCTGCATTGCGCGGACAAGTAGGCAATCCCACCCGGCGCATCACTTCATAATCGGGCACGTCATCGCCCATATAAAGGATGGTCTCTTCATCTATCTGGTGCTTTTGCAGGAAATCTTCGTAGGCTTCCTTTTTATTTTCCACTCCTGTGTAGATATCTTCGATACCCAGTTGGCGCAGACGGCTCGTCACGCCTGTCGAGCTGCCTCCGGTGATAATCCCGATCCGGTAGTCCTGGGCAACCGCGCGTTTGAGTGCGTAGCCGTCGCGGACGTTCATTTTCCGGATCAGGCTGCCGTCTTCCAGAATGATGAGCTCACTGTTGGTCAGCACGCCGTCCACATCGAAGAGGAACGTGTGGATGGGCTGGAAACGTTCGAGTGTATTCATAGCGGATTATTGGTTGTCGCGCCACTCATAGACCCATTTTGCCTGGATCTGCTCGAGGTGGCTCTCGGTACATTCCTCCCGGGTTCCTTCAAAACTGGAAATTTCAAGCACCCAGTCGATCAGTTCGGTGAACCGGATCCGGTATATTTTAGATTCCCCGAATTCATCGCCAAACCGCTCGTATAGTTTCATCGCAATATCTTCGTGGTCGGACCAGGTGATGGGCAGGTCGTCGATGTGTTCAAATGCCATATCTCTTTATAGTTTGGTAATCAATGTTCATGTCCAATAATCCGGGATTGGTCCGGGATCTGTACTTCGATCACGGCGTCTTCTTCCAGGATGATGCACTGGCATCCCAGGCGGGATTCCAGCCGGGGGTTGATCGCCCGGTCGACAAAATCTTCCTCCTTGTCGGAGATCTCTTCCAGGTATTCTTCTCCTTTTTCGACATAGACATGACAAGTGCTGCAGGCACAGACGCCGCCGCAGTTGTGGTTGAGGTGAATGTCGTGATCTTCTGTAACTTCCAGGAGGGAATAGCCTTCTGGAACATTCTCTATGGTCTTGGGCGGTATTGAAGGATCTTCAAATGTAAATTTGACGGTTGCCATGTGTGTGTTCAGTTTTCCAGTGTGGCGATTAAATTCGAGTTTTTAACAACTTACCCTGTTATAAGTTTCCACAAAGGAAGGCATTATTTTGGGGCCAGTTTTTTTCGCAGAGCATCCGGGAGACCGGCATAGATCAGGACCTTTAGCTCCTCCGGAGAAATATGGTATGAATTGGTAAAACCGGAACGGAGGTCGGTAATGGTCCTGTTTTCATCATATAACCGCAAGATAGTTCGTTGTTCCCTTTTTTGCGTACTTCTTTTCCCCTCTGGCACCCAATAGGTCATCAAAGGGAATGGGGTTTCCTGGGCGATAAAGAATAAATGTACGCCTTCTTCCGCTTTGAAAATCTCGGCAATGCCGTATCCCTCCACTTCGATCCGTTGCTTTTTGAAGTCCGGCTTGCAAGAAATATTCATGGAGTCCAGTACACGGCCATACCAGGTCAACAACAGCCGGATTTGCTCCTTGCCTTTCCCTGACATATAGGAGTCGATCTGGAAGTACCCCTTGTCCAGCCGTTTTTTCTGAATAGCCAACCGGGTAAGTTGCAGGAATACTACGTCCAGGTAGTCCTGAAATAACTCGGTGCTGGTGCTGTCAAACCGGGATACGCCATGTTGGTAGCGAATATAGATCTCTTGCAGGGCTTCTTTTTCAAAGAACTGATCTTCCAGTTTTTGGCGCATGCTGTCCATCGTTCCGGACCGGGCCTGGCTGATCTTTAGCCGAAAGGGGATGGCAGGGCCCTGCTGGAATTGGTATTCCCGAAAATCCAACACGATGAGTTGGAGCCTGTCTTTCAGCGCTCTGGCCTGGTCTTTAGCCTGATAAAGCACCCAGTTCAGCTTTTTTTCATCCCCTTTTCCGGTAATGATCAGGGGCTCATCCGCTTCGCCATCCGCACCGTTGGTCAGGCGTTGGATGGACCGTTCCTGTTTATCGACAAATTGGAGTAGTGTTTCATAAAAGCCCTTTGCCTGGTCTTCAGCAGGTAACTCAGGGATCCAGCCCGGTGAGAGGACGGGTGCAAACTCCAGGGAAATGATCTTGGGCTTCAGTTTTTCTCCATCGAGGGTAATGTCGAATAGCACAGGGGAATCAGCCTTGCTTTCGATGAGTTGGGAAGCGGTGAGTGTAGTCAGGTCGCGTTCGATCTGCCGTTTGAGGGCCCGGCCACCCATCCGGCTGTCGAAGCCGCGCTGGGCTACCCATTCCAGGGCTTTGGGGTCGATGTTGACCATGGTTGTGCGGCGCACAAAACCATCCCGTTGCAGCAGTTCTTCGATCTGCAACCGGGCAATGTCCAGAATATGGGCCAGCCGAAGCGGATTGAACACGACAATTCGGTCGATCCGGTTGACAAACTCGGGACGGAAAAAGTTGCGGACTTCTTTTTCGTAGATAGCAGCCTCATCGGCCTCATTTTGTTGGAATCCCAACCTGGAAGAAGCTTCCCGGGCCCCCAGGTTGGAGGTCATAATAATGATGGTATTGGAAAAATCGACCGTCCTCCCGCGTCCATCCGTCAGCCGCCCGTCATCGAGTACCTGAAGCAGGAGGTCGTGCACATTGCGATGGGCCTTTTCGATCTCATCGAGCAGGAGGATGCCGAAAGGCTGGTACCGGACCTTGCTGATCAGCTGTCCCTCCGGGTTTTGGTAATTGCCGACCAGGCGGTCCGCCGCATAGTAGTCGATGTACTCATTCATGTCGAAGCGAATGAGTTGATCGGTATTTCCCATTAAAAAATCCGCGAGGACCTTTGCTCCCTGCGTTTTTCCGACCCCGGTCGGCCCGATAAACAGGTAGGATGCCAGGGGCTTGGAAGGGTTGTTGAGCCGGGATTTGATCAGGTGGATGGAGTCGGAAAGTGCTTCCACTGCCTTTTCCTGGCCCACCAGCTGCCTACTGATATTTTCCTCGACCTCTCCCTCTTCAAATGTAAAATGGCTGTCGAGCAACAACTCCTGAAACCCGCTGATCCCTTTGAATTCAGTAAGCACTTGCGGAAAGTCGATCAGCCCCATTGGGTACTTGACCGCAAACTGTTGCATCCATTTGACAATCACCCCGGGCAGTGCTTTGTTGCGGAAGAAATTGCGGTAGGTGGCAAACAAATGCATGATCGCCTGGATGGTGAACTGGCATTCATAGTTCTTTTCCAGGATCTTGCGTTGTTCCATGACCATCCGGAACGCCAATTCCATGGAGGGTTCAGATACCCGTACCACCTGGAACAGATCACAAAAGGACCTGTCTTTCTCCTGGATGAGTTTCCATTCTTCAGGGGTGGCAATGAGCAACACCTGAATTTCGCGCCGTTCCAGATAAGGCTTGAGCACATGGCTCATCACCAGGTTATTGTTGGCCGATTGGCCGATGCGGGGCAGCGCCACCGGATTGTCGATCAACAGTTTATCGTTGAGTCCCTTCCTTCCGGTGGTCTTGATGAAGTTCAGGATGGCTTCCAGCCTTTTTTCCCACATTCCTACTACCGACATCCCGGAAATGACCCGGGTGGGATCCAGGTGCCAGATTTTTTGTTCGCGGGTTTTCCGGGGGTAGCTGTCGTCCAGGTACCGGAAAAGTACCTCCTCCAATATGGAATGGCGCCCAACCCCTTCCTGGCCGATCAGGACAATAGGGGTATTGGTGCCATGAAAAATAGCCTGAGACAATTCCTGGACCAACTCCTCCCGCAAATAGGCCCTGCGAAGTTGATGGGGGTATTGATCGTTGAGGGAGTAACCTACTTTTTGCAATTCCACTTCCCCACTGAAGGTGGCACTTCGGCGGAAGAACTGAAAGGGCGCGTGGCGGTCATTTTGCTCGAATTTAAACCCTTCCTCCGATAAATATACTTCCTGATTTACGGAGGTCACAAACTCCCTTTTATTGGCCATGTATCGTGCGGGGTCAAAATCATCCCGGTCGTCCTGTAGTTCCTGGAGGAGCAGTTTTTGAAGAATAATGCCCACTTCTTCCTTAATCCCGCCCTTTCCCCGTTCCGGAGGGTTGATCATGGCCATGTAGTTATCGAACCCCGGGAAGCTCAGGAATACTTTTCCATCCAGCTCAAAAAAGGCGACACTGAAATTGCCGGAGATCGGATGGCTTTTGATCGAGAAATTAAAGTGGAATCGCTTGAACTGATATTTGGGTGTGAAATTATACCAGAAAAGGATTTCCAGGTTTTCCCGCCCCAGCGGGAACCCTTTGAAAATGTGTTTCACCCGGGACTTAAAAAGGGCAAGGGCATTGTCAAACCGGTGGTGGAACACCACGGGAAAAGGGAGAAACAAGGGCCTGACGGAAAAGGACTGGCCTCCTTGTTGTTGCACTAAAACCGGAATAGTTAAACTGATGTTGGGCATAGGGCTGGCTAGAAATTGCCTAAAAATAGCCAAAAATTATATTTCCGGAAGTTTTACAGTGAAATGAATGAACCGCATTCCAGACTCCACGTTGTAGCTCCTGATTTTTCAAACTTTCAAACCAAAAAAATAACAAAATGAAACAATTGCTTACCCTGTGTGTGCTGATGTGCCTGGCAATTTTTGCCGAGGCTCAGACAGCCCGAGTCCAAATCATCCACAATTCCCCAACCCCCGGTACCATGTCGGGCCCTGTCGTGGACATCTATGTGAACGGGGCACTTCTTCCGCCGCTCACAGCGGTTCCTTTCCGGGCTGCGACGCCTTTCCTTGATGTGCCTGCAGGTGTGGGTTTGACGGTGGAGGTAAAACTGAACCCCAGTACCCCGGCTGATCCTGCCGCGGCTACCTTTCCGATTGGAAGCCTGGCCGACGGAGGTACCTATGTCGTTACTGCTGCTGGTGTAGTAGGTGATATGGATACGCCTTTCAATCTTTACGTGAATGCGCAGGCGCAGGAAGCAGCTGCTGATCCGGGTAAAGTAGACCTGGCTGTATTTCACGGCTCCCCCGATGCCCCGGCGGTCGATGTAGATGCGCGTACGGTGGGCAATCTGATTGGCCAGTTGGCATTTGGGAGCTACGTGGGTTATCTGCCGGTCGATGAGGGTCTGTATTACCTGGATGTGCGGGCCGCCGGAGATCCAAACATCGTTGCAACGTTCGCTGCAGATCTGAATGGGTTGGCAGGAGGCGCAGCCACGGTATTTGCCTCCGGATTGTTGGGAGATACCCCTGCGTTTGGCCTTTTTGCCGCGCTTCCCAATGGCGCTGTAGTCGAATTGCCTGCATCCCCGGTGGCGCGGTTGCAGGTGATCCACAATTCCCCGTCCCCTACAGTCGACATTTATGTGAACGGCAATATATTTTTGCCGGGTGTGGCTTTCCGTACGGCTTCTCCCTTTGGTTTTGTACCTGCAGAGACGGCACTGGATCTTTCTATCGTACCAGCCGGTGGCGATCCGGTCACGGACAACGTATACACCGGTGGCCCGCTCACGCTCACCAATGGACAGACCTACGTGGTGGTGGCTGATGGAATAGCCGGGAACCCTGATTATCCCTTTAACCTCGATATTCTGGCCGATGCGCGCGAGGCAGGATCCTCGATGGACAATGTAGATTTTGTATTGCTCCATGGTTCTCCAGGTGCTCCGCCTGTAGATGTCGAAGCGTTTGGCGTAGTTACCGGTACGTTGGCATCCAATCTTGCATACGGAGACTTCTCCAGCTATGTGAGTGCGCCGGATGCGCCTTACTTTATCACCATCAGTGTGCCAAGCCTGGGTGCGGAGATTCCTTTTTATGTAAATCTGGAAGGGTTAGCAGGTGGCGCCGCTACGGTGTTTGCTTCCGGTCTGGTAGGGGGCACCCCTGGATTTGGTATATTTGCCGCGCTTTCCGACGGTACAATCGTAGAGTTCCCCCAGATCACCGAATATGCCAATGTAAATATCATCCACAATAGCCCCAGCCCAGGTGCTGCGGTGGTAGATGTGTACCTCAACGGTGGACTGGCTGTCGATGATTTTGAATTCCGCACGGCTACAGGCTTCATCGAGATTCCTGCCGGCTTGCCGATCAGCATTGATGTGGCCCCGGCAAGTAGCTCCTCGGTAGGTGAGTCCATCGCTAATTTTGATTTTCCAGCAGGCCTGGAAAGCGCTCAAAACTATATCATCACTGCAGGCGGATTGGTGGGAGACGCTACCTATCCTTTCGGGTTGCAAATTTTGGCCGATGCCAAGCAGGAAGCCGCTACGGCAGGAAACGTGGAGGTAGTGGTGCTGCACAGTTCCCCCGGTGCACCGGCAGTGGATGTGGATGCACGCACCATCGGCAACCTGATCGAGAACCTGGCCTACGGCGAATACAGCGACGGTTATTTGGATGTGCCGGCTGCGCAATACTACCTCGACATTCGCGCCAATGGCAGTCCGGATATCGTCGCGACTTTCTCCGCGCCGCTTGACCTTTTTGAAGATGCAGCCCTGACGGTATTTGCTTCCGGTATACTTGGCGGTTCCCCTGCCTTTGGTTTGTTTGCCGCTGCAGCCGATGGTACCGTGGTGGAACTGGATGCCGTGGAGATCTCCCGCACCCAGATCATCCACAACGCACCTTCCCCAACGGTTGATATTTACCTGAACGGGGATCTGGCTGTGCCTGCCCTTGCCTTCCGCGAGGCAACGCCATTTGTTTTTACCCCGGCAAATTCGGATGTACAGGTTACCATCGTGCCCCAGGGAGGAGACCCGGTGACAGATGCGGTATTTGACGCACCTGTCACTTTCGGTCAAAACGGGGAAACCCAGATCGTGATAGCTACCGGGATCGTGGGCGATGCCACCACGCCATTCGGATTGAATGTTTTCTCCGGTGGGCGCGAAGCCACAGCTACCGGAGTTGACTTGCTTCTCTATCACGGCTCCACCGACGCACCTGAAGTAGATGTGGTCGTGGGAGGCGGCGGGCCGATCCTGTTTGATAATATCGCGTATGGAAATTTCAGCGATGCCTATGTGAATGTACCTGCGGATGCCTACGTGCTGGATATCACCCCTGCCAATGACAACAACCAGGTCGTCGTTTCTTTTGAAGCAGATATAAGCGGATTGGACGGTGGTGCAGCGGTGGTATTTGCCTCTGGTTTTTTCAGTGGCGACGAACCCGAATTCGGTGTGTGGGTCGCCCTTCCGGATGGCACGACTTTCCCGCTTTCCGTAGTACTTTCGACTACCGATTTGCCAGAATTAAATGGCTGGAATTTGGTGCCCAACCCGGTTGCCCCTGGCATAACATCCACCTTGCAGGTTGATCTTGCTGCCCAGCAGTGGGCCAGCATCCGGGTACTGGATGCCATGGGTAAGCAAGTGCAAGCCGTCTTTCAAGGACAGTTGATGGGTGGGCAAACTGCCTTTGACCTCGATACGGCCAATTTGGTAAACGGCATGTATTTCGTGCAACTCCAAACCCAAAATGGCTCGGCAGTGCAGAAACTGGTAGTAAACCGGTAAATAAATGGGGATTGGGTTTTTAGGAGAGGAAGCGATGGATCCATCGCTTCCTCTCCTCATTTTATCTGTATGAGATGCTGGTAAATATCTTCTGCTACGGGCATATCCTCCTTCCTCTGCTCGAATACAATATGAGCCTGTTCGTAATACGCGGATCGTTTTACCAGAAGTTCTTCCAGGTTGTCGGTCCATTTTCCGGTGGATAGCAACGGTCTTTCGGAAACCTGTTTTTCCAATCTGGCAAGCAGGACCGGAAAGGGCGTGCGCAAGTAAATAACCCACCCTTTTTCCTTCATCAGGTGCATATTGTCGAAAAAACAGGGTGTGCCTCCGCCGCAGGCAATGACGCAGACCTCCGGGTAGGCCAATACCTGGAGGAGCGCTTCCCGCTCCAGCAACCGGAATCCATTTTCTCCATCCCGCGCAAATAGTTCAGCGATGGTGCACTGGTGTTGGTCTTCGATCCAGCTATCCAGGTCGATAAAAGGCCAACCCAACAGCTGTGCCAGTTGTTCTCCGACAGTAGACTTTCCGCTTCCCATCATACCGATGAGAAAAATAGGACTCGGATTGGTAAACATTGACGAAGTTGCTCCCATAAAATGTGGGTCAAAACATATACCTTTATGCGGCTTTCAAGCCCTGTTTTTTTATGAAACAGGAGCGCAAAAAGGAGGTTTTATGAAAATAAAGTTGCTCATTTTTTTTACAATAGGTTTATTTGGGCTCATTTCTTGTCAACAAGACCCTGGCAAGGATAAGCGCGTGGAGGGCGTACCGGTGGATGGCTCCATCTCTTCCATCATCCGCAACCCCGCCACGGCGAATGAACCACTCGATACCGTAAATGTAGCCAAGATTTCTTTTGAAGAGCCCGAATACCTCTTCGGAGAAGTAGTGGAAGGCGCGGAATTGGAACATTTTTTCAAGTTTACCAATACAGGGAAAGTCCCCCTCCTGATCACGGATGCCCGCTCTACTTGCGGTTGCACCGTGCCCTCATGGCCCAAAGAAACCATCCAGCCAGGACAGGGAGGCGAAATTCGGGTCGTTTTTAATACGCTGAACAAAGCTGAAGAGCAACACAAAGAAGTGACAATTACCGCAAACACGTATCCTGCACAGACGAAAATTGCCATGATTGGCTTTGTTCGGGGGCAGGAATGATTTTTTAGATGCTAAAAAAATTAAACATGACAGCATTATTCTTGCAGGCGGCGCCAGGAGGAATGGGCCAATACATGAATCTCCTCTTTTTTGCCCTGATCTTCGTCGTATTCTATTTTTTCCTCATTCGCCCTCAGGCTAAAAAGCAAAAAGAACAAGGTAAGTTCGTGGAAACCATGCAGAAAGGCGACGAGGTGGTCACCGGGAGCGGGATCATTGGCCGGATCAATAAATTGGAAGATGATATTGTGACATTGGAAGTAGGCAATAAGATCTTTATCCGGGTGATTAAGAGCGCCATTTCCAAGGAAATGACGGAGGCTGTAAATAAAAATACCGCTAACCGGTCTACGACAACTTCAGAATCCTAAGTCGTCGGCCATTTCTCAGGGTTGCAGCTGCCGCACGTATGCACCTGATCGCGATATTAAATAAGGAAGTAAAGATTTCGGTTCGCAAGGATCGGGCAGAGTTATTAATTTGCTTTGGCCTTGCTACCGTATTTTGGTTTTTGGTAAAACTTTCTCAGGAATACCAGACCCACTGGAAATTTTCCTTTGAATATGTGCTGCCCCAGGAACAGGCATTTCTGGAAAGGCCGCCGGATGAAATTGATGCGACCATCAGTGGATCCGGTTGGAAATTGATGTATTTCTCCCTGTTTGGCAGGCGTGAACCCCTGATCTTTGACCTGCAAACGCTCCCGGTTACCGTCCTGGAACGACGATTGGTGATCGACCGGATACAGGCATTTCTCGCGGAAGCCAGCCTGGAAGTGATAGACATCAATCTGGATTACATTCCTATCCGGTCGGGCCTCAAAGGCCAGCGTTTTTTGCCGATTCAATTGCGATACCAGGTTTCGTTGGAACCCCAGCACCAGTATGTCACCCCCTTGACCCTTACGCCCGATAGCGTGCTCGTCACCGGCCCCGTCTCGTTGCTGGATAAACTGGATTACTGGCCTACCGATACAGGGCGTATCGGTCCCCTGAAAACAAACTACACGCAGGTCATTCCGCTGGCGCGCAACCCGGAAAGGGTATTGAAATTGGGGGTGGCTTCGACCACCTTGAATCTGGAAGTGGAGCCGGTCGTGGAAAAAACGATCTATTACGTGCCGGTTATGGTTTCCAATGCACCCGACAGTATCCGGATTTTTCCGGCTTCGGTGACGATCTACTGTGTGGTGGGAATGAACAGGTACAGCACCCTGGGTGCAGTTGATTTTACCGTGGAAGCGGATCTGGGTGGTATTGCGCCGAATTCACAACAAAATACTGTGCCCCTGAACCTGACCTGTGCACCCGATTTTGTAAAGAATGTGCGGTTCTCGCCTCAATCTGTAGAGTTTTTCATCCACAAGGGAACGAAATTTTAATGATAAACAATGGGTAGGCGCCAGGTATGGCGCCTACCTACTTCATCACTCATCACCCTTCACCCCCTTATGGGCCCTTGTCATCTCCCGCTTACCGGGAGGACCTTCCAATGACTCCAGGGTGAAGCCGATGGCTTTCAGGTTTCGCTTTACGCTTCCTTTTGCCGAATAGGTGGTAAGCACGCCTCCCGGACGGAGCGCTTTGTACATGCTTTCCAGTAACGGCATTTCCCAGAGTTCCGGTTGGGTATTGGGGGCAAAGGCGTCGAAATAGATCACATCGAATTGCCCCTCACGCTGAAATTCCTCAAAGAGGCAATTCCATTTGGTGAAGGTGAATCCGTCCATCACCGGCGTCTTGACGCCCCAGGGGACATCGTGCAACTTGAGGAAGGGTTCCTTGAGTTCAGGCACTTGCAGCACGTCGATAAAATTCAATTGCCGGGCCTGTTCGGCGGAAATAGGGTAGGCCTCTACGGTGGTGTAATCGATCTGAAGTCCCCGTCGGCGAGCCTCCAACATAGTGAGCAAGGCGTTTAGCCCCGTGCCAAAGCCCATCTCCAGCACCGAAAGCTGGTTTTGCTGCATGGCTTTATACCGCAGGGCAGATTCGATAAAAATGTGGAGGGATTCCTGCACGGCCCCAAAGCGGGAATGGTAACTTACCCCATACCTGGACGAAAGGATCGTGTGCGAACCATCGCTCGTCAATAACAATTCGTCTTGCATGGCAACCGGGTTTAAAGGGCTATACAAAAAAGGTCAGGCCGGTTCCTGAAGACATTCCCGTAGCTCTGGCACCGTAATGTCGAGGTGAGAAACATCGAGCACGCATTCCCCATCCCGGATAACCAGCACTTGTGGCGATTCGTGATAGACCTGAAATTTCTCGGCGATGTAGTTGGAAACATCCCGGTGTGCAATGAGATCCAGGAAATACAGTTCCGCTGCCTCATTGGGCAGATCCCAATCACCTTCCAGCCGGTATTTGGCTACGGTGCTGATCGAGCAACGGGTACTGTGCTTAAATAGGATGCAGGGAATTTTCCTGCTTCTTTCTACAATTTCTTCTACTTGTGGTGTGGTTTGGAGGTCAATCCAGTTGATCATGGCTTTGTTACCGATTGGATTGCCAGGTTGACAACCTTGATGGCTTTTTCGTTCATGGAAAAATTGTTGGGACAGCCGTAACCCCGGTTGCAGGAGGAAAGGGAACCCAAAAGGATGAATAATGCGAATACTGCCAGCAAGGATTTGAGGGAGGCCTTTTTCATTCTCAAAGATTTAGGATATGTTTATGGTTGTATTATGAACGAAACTTTGCGATAAACGAAAATTAGATTGGCTATATTTTCCAGTGGCCAATAAAGCCGCAAAGATAACTAAAAATATACGATCCCTGTTCAATGCGAATCCATTTAATTGCTATCGGCGGCAGTGCCATGCACAATATTGCACTTGCCCTTTGGGAAAACGGCCACGAGGTGACCGGCTCCGATGATGAGATCTACAACCCGGCCCGCGACCGCCTGGCAGCCAGGGGATTGTTGCCTGCAGAGACGGGTTGGTTTCCTGGCCGTATACATTCCGGACTGGATGCCGTCATCCTGGGGATGCATGCACGGGCCGATAACCCGGAGCTTCAGCGGGCCCAGGAATTGGGCATTCCGGTCTTTTCCTATCCCGCATTCCTCTACGAGCATTCCCGCGATAAAAAGCGGGTAGTCGTAGCCGGCAGCCATGGCAAAACCACGACCACCTCTATGATCCTCCACTTTTTGCGCGCCGCTGGCCGGGATTTTGACTACCTGGTGGGCGCCCAATTGGAGGGCTTTGAGACGATGGTTCGGCTGAGCAAGGCGCCACTGATGGTCCTGGAAGGCGACGAGTATTTTTCTTCTCCACTGGACCCGGTGCCGAAGATCTACCATTACCGGCCCCACCTGGTCATCCTCACCGGTGTGGCCTGGGATCATATAAACGTATTTCCTACGTTTGAGTCCTACCTGGAAGCATTCCTGCATTTCCTGCAAACCGTGGAGCCCGGAGGACAGGTATGGTATGACCAACGCGATCCGCATTTGGTGAAATTGATAGGGGAGGCCCCGGAGTCGGTTACCTGCATTCCCTACGAGCCGTTTTCTACCGCCTTGAAAGGCGATCAATATTTTGTAGAAACCCCCAGAGGATCGGTAGCTACGCCCTTGATCGGCCAGCATAACTTTGCCAATCTCCATGCTGCGTACCAGGTTTGCCGGCATTTGGGATTGTCGGATGAAGAGTTGATGGCGGCTATTCCTTCCTTTAAGGGTGCTTCCAAACGCCTGCAGGTGCTCGCTGATCGTCCGGGGTTCACAGCCTATCTTGACTTCGCACATGCCCCCTCCAAAGTGCACGCCACGGTGCAGGCCGTAAAAGCGCGCCATCCCGACCGGAAATTGATCGCTTGCCTGGAATTGCATACGTTCAGTAGCCTCAATCCCGCCTTTCTGCCCGAATACGGCCATACGCTGGATGCTGCTGACCAGGCAGCCGTGTTCTTTTCGCCGCACACGCTGGAGATGAAAAAACTGCCTCCGCTTCAGCCCGAAGCCCTGAAGGTGCATTTTCAGCGGACTGATTTAGAGGTGTTCACGGAAGCTAAAGCCCTCGAGTCCTGGATTAAAGCGCAACGCCTGGATAACCTGGTACTGTTATTGATGAGTTCGGGGAATTTTGGAGGGGTGGATATTCCAAGGGTGGCTGGGTAGGAAAAAAAAGGGTTACGAGCAATGCCCGCAACCCTTTTTTAAAATTTATGAAAGTTGCGTTTCTCGCAACTTCAAAAATTAGTACTTGATATTAAACTTGTAGTTGTCGCCGTTATCCGCGGCTGTCACGTTTACCTCAGCTACTTCGAGGAAGTAGTAACGGCTGCCATCAGCGTTCTTCACGACGAAGTAGTCGCCCACAGAAACCGGAGCGCTCACGGTGCCGCTGCTATTGGGCAAGGCTGATCCGGCGTCAAAGTAACCCTGGATCTCTTCTTTCGTTGCGATATCCGTAAATTTGAAATCGCCCGGCAGGCCGCCAGCTACGTGTACGGTGGTGTTGTTGATCGGGCCGATCTGGCGCTTCCAGTTCTGGTCATTGGGCAACCCGAGGTCGATACCCCAGTCGCGGATCTCGGAGATCGTGAAGTTGCCAGTTGTCGTACCGGTGCTGGTCCCAGCATCCAGGTCGAGTGCACCCTGACCGGCAGGGCCAGCCTGGTTCAACAGGACACCGGTGAGGGTGTTGTCGATGGGCGTACCCGGGTCAAACGTGGTAATGTCAAGGGAGACAGAGGCGATATTTCCTCCCGTATCTTCCACCTGAAAGGTGTACGTCTTGGTCGAATAGTCGTCTTGTGGGTCGATACCTACTTCCCAGAGCAGACGGGATTCGTACCCGATCGTCAGGATGGGGTTTTGAGCCAATACGTTCGTGTTGGCATCCAGGTCGCGGAACGACAAGCGATCAACGGGAACTTTCACGCCATCTTCCAATACGGTGAAAGATTCCAGGTCATCCGTGCCGGCCAGTGCGTTTACTGCCACATACACGAAAGCGTTGACATTAGAAACGGAAAAGTCAGAAGTCTCGTATGGACCATTTACCCCGGTGGGGTCGTCAGAGGTAAATGAAATGGTCGGATCAATACCGACAACAGGATCTTCAGTACAACCGGTAGTCAGGAAAATAGCTGCTACAGCAGCGAATACAAACAAAAAAAGAAATTTTCTCATGTGCTGGAGAATTTTAGTTAAAAGGTAAAATATTTCGTTTTGCTAAATAGACGCGAAAGGTCGCGCAAAGTAACATTCGGTGGAGATAACGCAGAAAGTCTGTTGAATGCTTCTTAAGGATACGTTAAATGTTAAGACTTTTCTCAAATCGCTGCAAATTTCATAAAAAACAAGGGAAATTCCAACCGGCATTGCCCGCAACTTTATACATTAGCGGAATACGCGTTTATCATTTTCCACCCTAATACAATGTAATATGACTTTCGATAATTATGCTTATTCAGTGGTCGACCGTTTTCTGCGCTATGTAAAGGTAGATACCCAGTCAGATCCCGATGCCACTTGCTTCCCCTCTACAGAGAAACAGAAAGATCTCGGCCGGATTTTAGTCAAAGAACTTCAGGAATTGGGTATCAGTGATGCCCACATGGACGAACATGGCTATATATATGCCACCATTCCCTCCAATACCACTAAGAACGTCCCGGCGATATGCTTTTGTTCGCACATGGATACTTCTCCCGACTCCAGCGGTAAGGATGTGAAGCCTATTATCCATACAAATTATCAGGGAAAACCCATCGTGCTGCCGGACGATCCCAAACAGATCATTGATCCCGAAGCGCATCCTGACCTGAAAGAACAGATTGGCAATGATATCATAACAGCCAGCGGCACCACTTTGTTGGGCGCCGATAATAAAGCAGGGGTAGCAGAGATCATGGATGCTGCTCGCTACCTGCTCGCCCACCCAGAGGTGAAGCATGGCACCATACGCATCTTATTTACCCCCGATGAAGAAGTGGGCAGGGGCGTGGAACATGTCGATATGGAAAAATTGGGTGCGAAATTCGGATATACGGTTGATGGAGAACGGCTTGGCTCCCTGGAAGATGAGACCTTTTCGGCAGATGCCGCTATCGTCACAGTGGAAGGGGTGAGCGCGCACCCGGGTTTCGCCAAAGGGAAATTGGAAAATGCCCTCAAAATTGCCGCAGAGATTCTCACTAGCCTGCCTAATGACCACCTTTCTCCGGAAACGACAGAAGGACGGGAAGGTTTCCTCCACCCCGTGCAATTTTCCGGGATCGCCGAACAAGCGACCATCCAATTCATCGTGCGCGACTTCGTCGATGCCAAACTGCAGGAATACGAAGACTTACTGCGGGCTACGGTTGATAAGGTGCTGAAGAATTACCCCAATTCCACCGCTAAAGTGGAGATCAAGGAGCAGTACCGGAATATGAAAAAAGTACTGGATAATCACCCGGAAGTGGCGGACTTTGCGGCTGAAGCGATCAGAAGAGCCGGGCTGGAGGTGCATCAGTCCAGCATTCGCGGGGGTACGGATGGGTCGCGCCTTTCTTTTATGGGACTTCCTTGTCCGAATATCTTTGCCGGTGAACACGCTTTTCACTCCAAAGTGGAATGGGTCTCCGTGCAGGATATGCAAAAGGCCGTTCAGACGTTAGTCCACCTGGCCAATATTTGGGAGGAAAGGTCCTGAGTTAGCGGCTTTCTGCGCGTTCCCGTTTCCAATCGGTCTGTACCAAAAGGACCATGATGATCCCCGCCAGGATCATGCCTAACCGGCTGAGAAACCCGAACAAAGGCCCTGGGATGTCAAGCCAGGCCAGCCAGGCCAGTTGTACGCCGATCATGCTCAATACGATGGAAAGGAAGCCGAATACGAAGAGCAGAAAACCGATTAATGTGAGAATGCTTTTTTGCATGGTAGTATGTTTCTTAGGCACTAAAGGTAAAAACTAATTATTGTTTCCATTGGTTCTAAAATATTGATGTTAGTTAGTGAAGAGTGAGGAGTGAAGAGTGAAGGGACATGTATCCGTTCACTCTTCACCCTTCACTGCTCACCCTTCACCCTTCACCAATTATGATCAAACTGATTGAATGTCCCCGGGACGCCATGCAAGGGCTGAAGACCTTTATTCCGACGGAAATAAAGGTCAGCTACCTCAATCAATTGCTCAAAGTGGGGTTTGATACGATCGATTTCGGAAGCTTCGTATCGCCAAAAGCCATTCCCCAAATGCGCGACACGGGGGATGTGCTCCAACAACTGAATCTTTCCTCCTCGCACTCCAAGTTGCTGGCGATTGTCGCCAATCAGCGCGGAGCACAGGATGCTACTTCCTTTGGGGAAATTGCCTACCTGGGCTATCCTTTTTCGATCTCCGAAACGTTCCAACTGCGCAATACCAATGCCACCATTGAAGAATCGCTCGAACGGGTGGAAGATATCCAGCAACTATGCCTGGCTTCCGGTAAAGAGCTCGTGATCTATATTTCGATGGGATTCGGAAACCCATACGGGGATGAATGGAATGTGGAAATTGTCCAAAAATGGGCAGACCGCCTGGTAGCTATGGGTATTTCCATCCTTCAATTGTCGGATACTATTGGGGTATCTACTCCGGAGAGTATTCGATACCTTTTTAGCAACCTGCTTCCCCTGTACCCGCAGGTGGAGATCGGCGCCCACCTGCATACCGAGCCTCGCAATTGGGAAGAAAAAGTGGCTGCCGCCTACGATTCGGGCTGTCGCCGGTTTGATGGGGCGATAAAGGGGTATGGGGGGTGCCCGATGGCCAAAGACGACCTCACTGGAAATATGCCCACCGAGAATATGATCCACTATTTTGAAAAAGAAGGTGTCGACCTGCAATTGCACTCCGAAGCGTTCTCCACGGCCATGCTGCAGGCACAGGAGATTTTTCCGTATTACTAAAATCCTGACCTATGTTCGTCATGCCCGTATCATTCGGCACCCCTGAATTTGATGAGTTGCTGGCTTTACGCGATGTAATCCTCCGCAAACCGCTGGGGCTGGAATTTACGGTCGAACAAATCGCCACCGAATACGACAGTATCCACCTGGCTTGCTATACGTCGGATTGGCATTTACTCGGCTGCCTGACTTTACTGCCCCTTGATGAAAAAGAGGTCAAAATGCGACAAGTGGTCGTGGCGGTGGCCGCGCAAAAGAAAGGCGTAGGCCGTATGCTGGTGGAAGCAGGCGAGGAGTGGGCACGGCGCAAAGGATTTTCCAAAATGGTTCTCCATGCCCGGGAAGTAGCCGTTCCTTTTTATTTAAAACTGGATTACCGGAAAGTGGGGGAACGATTCAAAGAAGTGGATCTGCCCCACTTTAAAATGGAAAAGGATATGTGAGCTGCCTCTCTTTGATCATCCAATACACCCGGTAGAGACCCATTATGGAAAGGGCGTCGGTGATCACGCCTTCATGTATCAATCCCAATGCTTGCTCCAACGGCACCCGGACTACCTGAAGGTCCTCCGTTTCCTCCGGATCTGCCACTCCCTGGCTGAGCCCCTGCGCCAAAAAGACCATCCCTGTCTCATCCGTCACCGAATTGGACGTGTGCAGGTCGAGCACCGGGGTCCAACGCATCGCAGATAACCCGGTTTCTTCCAGCAACTCCCGCTTCGCCGACTCCAACGGATCTGTCCCCACAGGGCAACCGCCTTCCGGAATTTCCCAACTGTACCGGTCAAGTGTATACCGGTATTGACCCACCAGCCAGGTATACCCCTCTTCGTCCACCGGCACAATGCCGATGGCCAGGTTCTTGAAATGGACGACCCCATAGATGCCATCTTTCCCCGAAGGATTTATTACCTCGCGATGCGATACCCTGATCCAGGGGTTTTCATATACTTTTTCCGTCTTTTTGGTTGTCCAGGGGTTGGGATGGGTTTGCTTGAAGTTCATGTTTTGTGTTTTTAGATAGAGACGCCATCTTTTGCTCTAGGATAGACGCCATCTTTAGATTAGAGACGCCATCTTTAGAATAGTAGACGCCATCTTTAGAATAGTAGACGCCATCTTTAGATTAGAGACGCCATCTTTAGAATAGAGACGCCAGGTATGGCGTCTTTACTCTCCACCCTTACGCATACCCCGTTATCTTATACATCACCACCCCCACCCATTCCTTGATTAAGAGCTCCCATATATGCAGGGCGTAGGACGACGGGAAAAACCAATCGACCGGATTCCAACTCAGGGGACGACGCAACCGATCGGTAGGAAAGGCGGTGCAATTAAGCCCCAGTCGCCGGGCGGTGGCCATAGCGCGGGGCATGTGGAATGCCGAGGTGAGCAACAGGATGCGATCGTCGGACCGATGCACGGTTTTTAGCAATTCTTTTGAAAATACTATATTCTCATAGGTGTTTTTCGATTGGTATTCCACCAGGAGCTGGTCCATGGGAAACCCGGTGCGGTTGAGGTATTTGACCGCTTCATTTTCGGTAGCATCGCGCGCTTCGGGTTCAGGTCCGTAACGACCGCTGAGCAGGATGAAGCGGACCTTATTTTCTCCGTGTAATTCTAACGCATTTGCCAGCCGGTTCCCAAACTCGTTAAAGGTGATGAAGTCTTCCTCTTTCCTTCCTGAATAGGCCAAAAAGCCGCCGAGCACGAGGGCAGTGGAATACCCGCTAGGAATATCGGCGATCTTTACGGCAGGGGTTTCCCAAAGCCAAAGGGCCAGGTTGGACAAAAGCGGGTTGGTCACAACCATTGCAAGTCCGATGGAGATGCGCAGGCAGCGGCGTTTCCATTTGGGCTGCTTCACGATCAGGCGCAGGAGTAACAACCCGAAGATCCAGTTGAGGGGCTGGATCAGAAAGAGCAGCAGCTTGGAAAAAAAATAAAACATGGCTTAAAATAATCCGCTGTGCAAAAGCCGGTCCCAAAACAAGGAAAACAGAGCCGGCTTCATGGCCAGGGCGATAAGCAGTCCGAAAATAGCTCCGTAAAAGTGGGCATCGTGGTTGATCCGGCTACCTCCGCGGCGGCTGGCCCAACTGGAGTAGATCAGGTAGCCCACCGCTGCAATAATGGCGGGAACGGGGATAATGAAGAAGAGCAGGAGTATCGACCAGGGTTGGAACAACACAAAGACAAAGATGATGCCGGACACGGCTCCCGAAGCGCCTACACTCGAAAATTGCGGGTTGTTCCGGTGTTTGAGATAAGAAGGGATGTCCGAAAGGAGCATGGTCAGGAGGTAGAGGATCAGAAAATTGAGCCGTCCCATCAGATCACCGAAGTAGAAGAGGAACTTGTGCTCGACAAACAATCCAAATTGATACAACACATACATATTGATGATCAGGTGCATCCAGTCTGCGTGCACGAACCCGGAGCTCAGGAAACGGTAGTACTCCTTGTTGCGTTCTACCAAATAAGGGTTGTGGGTCAACTTTTGAAACAGCACGGGATTATTGAAAGCCTGGTAAGAGATCAGGCTGGTAACGATGACGAGCAGCAGGGTAATACTCATATTGGGTAGATTTTAACCTTCATTGTGATAGGGCTCATTGCGCAAGATAGTCATAGCCCGGTAGAGTTGTTCCAGAAAAAACAATCGGATCATTTGATGCGAAAATGTCATTTTTGACAAGGAAAGGGTTGAATTGGCCCGGGCGTAAATTGTCGGGGAAAATCCGTAGGCGCCTCCGATCAGGAATATGATCCGTTTATGCGAAAGCATCAATTCCCGTTCCATCAGTTGAGCCCATTCTACCGAGTTGTACATTTTGCCCCGTTCGTCGAGGAGCACCAGATAGTCCTCCGTTTTAAGCCGGGACAACACGATCTCTCCTTCTTTGACCTTTAGTTGCTCCCCCGGGAGCTTTTGTGCGTTTTTTACATCCGGAAGGGTTTCGATCTGAAAAGGCAGATACCGCAACAAGCGCCCTTCGTAGATGCGGATGCCTTCTTCCAGGTAGGGAAAAGCGGTCTTTCCGATTTGCCAGAGTTCTACTTTCATGATTAAAATGGTTCCAGTTCCTCCATCAGGGATTGGCGTTCGGAAAAAGATTGCCGGAAATAGGATAACAAGCGGTCGGCTACATCGTCCCTGCCTACTTCCAGAAGGTGCTCCAGCATTTCCCGGACCCGTTGGGAGGGTTTTCTTCCCAGGTGGTTGACCAAATACGTTTTCAGCATATCCATATACAGCTCCTCCACTTGTGCCTGTCGATCAGCCGGCCAGCGGTAGCCGTATTGCTGCAGCAGATCGAGGGATTGCAGGCGGGAGATGTATTGCGAAAGGGCGTCGAGCCGGCCTTCTTCATACAATAACTGGGCAATGGCGTCCCTTTTTAGCTGCGAAAAAGGCTGCTGCTCCAGTTTTTCCAACAGCGAGTCAACCATGAAAGGCCATTCGTTGCCGGCATATTTTTTCAGGTGCTCGAGGTATTTGTGGGTTTTGGACTGCAAGTAGCGCGTGACTCCGAAATTAAGGATGGCTTCCCGGTCTTTTTCCCGGAGGGCCAGTTGGAAAAGGTGTTCTTCCAGTCTGCCCGCCTGCACGGGGCTATTCGCATGCTCCAATCCTTTTTCCGCCAAAAAACGGGCCTTTTTCCAATTACCGGTTGCCAGGGCTTCTTCCACTGCATACAGCACAAAAGCCGGTTCGTGCAGGTGATCCAATAAATGTGTCTGAACCAGGGCTAGATCGCCTTTCTGGATCAACAGCTTGTGGATCAAAATAAGGAGATCCGGCCGGTTGGAATCCCCGGCATCCATTTCCTGTTGGCGGAGTTGAAAATGCTCGAGCAATTCATCTGTTTTGCCCAACAGCGGGCACAATTGAGCCTGTAGGTAAAAATAGTCCAACTGGATCGGGGTTTGCCTGTACATGAATTTTTTACTCTCCCGCAGGCTGAAATCCCAGATGGATTGGACCAGTTCCGGGGCCGGATTGAGCAATAGGAGTTGATTGAAATGGCGGAAAACTTCGCGGAGGGTCTCCTCCAGCTTTTTGTCTTTCCCGGCTGTCTTCCGGGCAATGGGACCGATCTTTTCGAGTATGGCAGAAAGCAAAACTGCCGCTTCCTGGAGATATCGCCGGGAAATGGCGTCTTCGGCTTGTCCGAGCAATTCGCGCACAACCTGCACCAATTGCCGTCCTCCCCGGAAACTCACCTGGTCGCTTTTGCTGCGCACGCCATTGATCGCCGATTCCAGCAGTTCCAGGTATTGTTCCCTTCTGTCTCCCACCGGTAGCGAGCCGGTAAAGCGAGCTTTGAGTGCCAGTGCAAACGGGTGGTTCTGGCGGGCGTAGTCCCGCACAAAATCGATCAGTTCTTCCGGAGGGATCTGGTCCAACAAGTGTAAAAGAGTAGCCTTTTTTTTGCCTCCTTCATTCGTTTCCTTATTCTTAACCTTGGACTCCAGCCTTTGTTCCTGGCCTTTGCGAAGGGCCAATAGGGCTGCTGCAATATGCGGACAACCCTTTTCTTTCCGAAATTGCAGACAATCGCAGGTATACGCTTTCACTCGGGAGGGAGAGATCTGTATTTCCACTTCGTTTTCCCCCACCCGGGCTACCCACAGGTGTCGCTCAAATTCCAGCAAACTGGTTACCCGGTGCGCCTCATATAGCGCTTCACCCGGCACCAGCCATTTTTCAGAAATATGTGTTTCAAGGATTCTTAATGGAAAATTCATTGGAGGAATAACAACCGGAGTGGTTTCAGAGTTATGAAAAAAAATAGACCCAAAAGATCAAAAATACCCTCCTTTGCGTAGATTCTCAACGATCAGTCGATTAAATTAATGTTACTTTAACAACCAGTGTTTATTTTTACCTCAAACGAGTGATAATATATGAAGACATTGTATATCGTACGGCACGCTAAATCCAGTTGGGCAGACCCCGATTTGGTTGACCTGGAACGCCCCCTCAATAAAAGAGGGCAACGCGACGCTCCGTTTATGGCCAAGCTTCTTCATGGGAAAGGGGTGCAGGTGGATAAACTGATTTCGAGTCCCGCCAAACGCGCACATGAAACAGCGGTCTTTTTTGCCAAGCAATGGAAAATTTCGGGTAGCCATGTCTCGCTCGACAAGCAGATCTACGAGGGAACCCCCTCCAGGCTGTTGGAAAAAGTTCACGAATTTTCCAATGAATGGAATACCGTCTTTCTATTTGGCCATAACCCGACCCTGACCAGCTTCATCAACCTCTTCGCCAAAGATTACCTGGCCAATTTGCCGACTTGCGGGATTGCCCGCCTCGAAGCCGACGTAGACGATTGGCGCTTGGTAGACAGTGCGAACACCAATTTGGCAGAGCTCTATTATCCCCGGCAGTTTTTTCCCAAGCAGGACTGATCCTTTATGCGAAATTTATCTGCCAAGTTTCTGATAATGAGTATTTTATTCCTTGTTTCCTGCAAGGATAAGCCTACGTGCACCCTGCCGGATGACCGGTTGATCCAGGTCCTGGTTGATATCCAGATCGCAGAAGCCGCCGCACAAAGTCTGGTACAACCGGTGAAGGATTCCGTATTGGCAGGCTATTATCAGCAGGTCTTTGTGATCCATAAGGTAGAAGAAGACCAGTTTCGGAATTGTTATGAGGAATTGCAGAACGACCCTGATCGAATGACCGATGTGTATAACCGGGTTTTGGAGGAATTGAGCCGGATGGAAGCGCAATCAAAAGAAGAGTAGGGGAGGTTAGTTATGCCGGGGGCCGAACAACAGGCTTCCGACCCGCACCATGGTACTTCCTTCCTCCATAGCAATGTGGTAGTCGCTCGACATGCCCATGGATAGTTCCCTGAACGAGTCGCTTCCTGCAAAAAAGCGTGTTTTTACTTCCTCAAACAAGGTGTGCAATTGCCTGAACTCCTTTCGCACCTGATCTTCATTTTCGGTGAAAGTGGCCATACCCATTAGTCCCCGCACCTCCACATACTTCAACGCGGAGAATTCCGGTGCTTCGAGCAAATCCAGCAACTCTTGCCGGTCGAGCCCGAATTTGGTCTCTTCTTCGGCAATGTGCATTTGCAGGAGACATGGAATGAGCCGGCCTGCTTTTCCGGCCTCTTTGTCGATCTCCTGAAGAAGTTTGAGACTGTCGACCGAATGGATCATGTAAATGAAAGAGGCAATGTATTTGACTTTGTTGGTCTGGAGATGGCCAATGGCGTGCCAGCGGATGTCTTTGGGCATTTCTTCCCATTTTGGAACCAGCTCCTGCACCCTGTTTTCTCCGAAATCCCGTTGTCCTTGCCGGTAGAGAACCAAAATCTCCTCCGGGGTATGGGTTTTGGAAACCGCAACCAGTTTGGTGTGGGTAGGCTCAAGTGCCTGAAGAAATTGTTCCAAAGAAAAACTCATGTGCAGTTAAAGGATAAACAGCCCGTGCAATTCGCCCTGTATCGTGTTGATGACCTTTCCAAGATCTTCCGGGTTGTGGGCAAAGTCGTTATCGTCGGAATTAATGATGAGCAGCCGGCCTTCTTTATAGGTGTCAATCCAGGTTTCATAGCGCTCATTGAGGCGTTTGAGGTAATCGAGGGACATGTTGCCCTCATATTCCCGGCCCCGGTCCTGAATGTGGGAGACAAGGGTTGAAATATTGGCCCGCAGGTAAATAAGCAGGTCGGGTGGCTGGATCTGGGAGGACATGGTTTTGAAGAGCGCGAAATAATTTTCAAAATCGCGTGTCGTCATCAGCCCCATGTCGTGGAGGTTAGGGGCAAAGATGTAGGCATCTTCGTAGATGGTGCGATCCTGGACCACTGTGCGCTCGCCCTTCAGGATTTTCAAAACCTGCTGATAGCGGTTATTGAGGAAGTAGATCTGCAGGTTGAACGACCAACGCTTCATGTCGTTGTAGAAATCGTGGAGGTAGGGATTGTCCTCCGCCGACTCATAGTGCACGTCCCATTTGAACTGTTTGCCCAGCAGGGTGGTCAATGTGGTCTTTCCCGCGCCAATGTTTCCGGCAATGGCAACGTGCTTGATAATTGGTAGTTTCTCTTCAGTCATTAAGGATAGCTTTGTCGTAGATGCACGAAAATACAAATTCCCAATCGCTGTTGGTATATGAAAGGGAGCGTATTATCTATTTTTTTAACACCGCCATAGAACTTCTGCCTAATTTACAGGCGTTTTGAACAACGGTCCTTTCACTTTAACCAGTTTTCATGCAATCGATAATTTCCATTTCGGATCTGAAGAAAACCTATATCATGGGGTCTACGGTGGTACATGCGCTTCGTACCATTTCCCTCGAGATTAACAAAAACGAATTTGTAGCCTTGATGGGGCCTTCCGGTTCGGGCAAATCCACCCTGATGAACCTCATCGGCTGCCTGGATACGCCCACTTCGGGGTCCTACATTTTGAACGGAAACAACGTGGGGGCGATGCTGGATGACGAGCTGGCAGAGATCCGGAACAAGGAGATCGGGTTTGTCTTTCAAACCTTCAACCTGCTTCCCCGGTTAAGTGCGCTGGAGAATGTGGCCTTGCCGTTGGTCTATGCAGGCATGAGCAAATCCGAACGAATAGCGCGGGCAGAGCAAGTAATGGAAGACGTAGGCCTTGCCGATCGTATGGATCACAAGCCCAACGAACTGTCCGGGGGACAGCGCCAGCGCGTGGCTATTGGCCGTGCCCTGGTGAATAACCCCTCGATCATCCTGGCCGATGAACCGACTGGTAACCTGGATACCCGTACCTCTTTTGAGATTATGGATATCTTTGAAAAACTTCACGAAAAGGGAAATACGATCATCATCGTGACCCACGAGACCGACATTTCGGAACACGCCCACCGCATTGTGCGCTTGCGCGATGGCATGGTGGAAACAGATTTCCTCAACGAAACCATTTTGCACGCATCCGATCGCCTCCGTGAATGGGCGACTTCTTGAGCATCATTCGACGGAAAAGGCTATTTTTGCCCCATGGGATATAAAATTTATACCAGGACGGGCGACCTTGGACAAACGGCCCTTTTTGGAGGCCGCCGCGTATCAAAGGGGTACTTGCGCATCGACGCATACGGCACGGTCGATGAGCTGAACTCCTATGTAGGGCTCGTTCGGGACCATCTTTCAGAAGAAGCCATTCGGACGGTATTAAAAACAATCCAGGATCGCCTCTTCACTATTGGCGCCAATCTTGCTGCCGATCCGGAAAAAGACCTGCCTAAGCCAGACCTGTTCGTTTCGGATATCGAGCTATTGGAGTCGGAAATGGACCGGATGGATGAAACGCTTCCAGAGCTTCGCAATTTCATTCTTCCGGGGGGCATCCCACCATCTCTTTTGCCATGTGGCCCGATGTGTGCCGCCGGGCCGAACGGTTGGTCGTGGTTTTAGCGGATGGAGAGCCTGTTAACCCCATTATCATTCAATACCTCAACCGCCTGTCAGACTATTTGTTTATTTTGAGCAGGCGCATTGCCGCAGACCTGGGTGCAGCGGAAAGTCCCCGGAAACCCAGGGGTTAACGGTATTTTATGACTCAACTAGTTCGCACTGCCCTCCGAAAGGTACCGGAAATAGGGAAATTCACCCTCATTATCCTCACTATTCTATTTATTGCTTTTCTGTTTCCCCATGGCGTTCGGTTTGGTTATCAATACGAAGTGGGAGCGGTATGGGGATACAAGGACCTGTATGCCCCGTTCGATTTTCCCGTCCTAAAATCGGAAGCGGAGATCAGGACTGAAACAGCCCAGGCGCAGCGGGAGATCGCCCCTTGTTATGTGCTGGACCCCCAGGTGGTTCGAGACCAAAAAATGGTTTTCGAAGAGGCTTTTCAGCAACAGTTGAGCGCGTATAAAGGAGATCCGCAGTTTGGGGATGTAGTGCGCAATGCCCGGAAATACCTGGATTATGGTACAGGTCTTTTAGACCGCCTGTATGCCCAGGGCATTATCGAACTGACCCCTGAACATCGTTCGAGCGAACCTAACATGGTGATCAATGTGATCAAGGGAAACACCACCCAACGCCAAACCCTTCAGAGTTTGCTCACTCCTGAGAAAGCCCAGTCGGTCATCACCGATTCTTTACCTTATAGCCGACTTTCCATTGCAGAGTTTTTATTGCCCATCCTTCCGGATGCCATCATCCCTAATCTGTTTTTCGATGACACGCTCACCCAGCGTTTCCGCATCGATCAGATGAGCGGCTTTGTGGCCTACCGTGGAATCGTCCAGAAAAATGAGCTGATCGTTGGAGAAGGGCAGATCATTACAGAAGAAACGTACCAAAAACTGCGCAGCTACGAAGAAGCCTATCAGGAAGAGACTGTCGGAGACCGTTCTGTCTGGACGGTCCTGGCCGGTTACCTGTTGCTCACCTCCCTGATCATCGGCATTTTTGTAGTGTACCTAAGGGTGTATGCCAAACCCATCTTCAAAAATTTTAGGTGGCTGGTCTTTATTTTAATGTGGTTGCTCGGATACAGCTATCTGGTCTATGCAGTCGAGCAGACTGATGTGATCAGTTTGTATCTTATTCCATTCTGCATCGCCCCAATTGTCACAAAAATACTCTATACCGATAGGTTAGCTATTTTTACCCATTTGGTGGTGGTCCTGTTGTCGAGCTTTTTGTCCTCCATGGGCTTTGAATTCGCCCTGCTGCAAATTATGGTCGGGATCGTTGCGGTCATGACCAACCCGGACGGACGGGATTGGTCAAAGCTCTTCCGTTCGCTCATTTTTGTATACGTGACTTATTCGGTCGGGTTTGTGGGGCTTTCCCTGGTAGAACGGGGCACCCTTATTGCCGAGGACCGGTTTTTCTTTGGATGGATATTTTTGAACGTCTTCTTGACCATGCTGGCTTACCCCATGGTACCGCTTTTGGAGCGGATCTTCGGGTTTACTTCTTCCGTCTCCCTGTCGGAACTATCTGATCTCAACCGGCCTCTCCTCCGGGAGTTGGCCATCAAAGCCCCTGGAACCCTCCAGCATTCACTTCAGGTGGGCCATTTAGGAGAAGCGGCCGCCACCGCAGTCGGCGCAGATGCCTTGCTGGTCAAGGTGGGTGCACTGTACCACGATATTGGGAAGACCGCAAATCCGGCGTATTTTATCGAAAATCAAACCCACTCCAACCCGCATGAGAAAGAGGACCTGCTGGAGTCTGCACAGATCATCATCCGGCATGTCACAGAAGGCCTTCAAATGGCTAAAAAAGCCCGACTACCGGAGGTGGTGGCCGAATTTATTGCCACGCATCACGGCACTACGCGGGTGGAATACTTTTACAGGCTCTTCCTCCAGGACAATCCGGATGGAGCGGAGATGGAGGCGAAATTTCAGTATCCGGGTCCCCGGCCCAAAACCAGGGAGCAAACCATCCTCATGCTGGCTGACTCGCTCGAAGCGTCTTCCAAAAGCCTGAAAAATCCCACAGGAAAGGACATTGACGAACTGGTCGAAAAGATCATTTCGGGTAAAATAGCTAAAGGACAACTGGAAGAGTCGCAATTATCATTTGAGGAATTGAAAGTGTGTAAGGCCGTTTTTCAATCCCGCTTGCGCAGCATGTACCACGTTCGAATTGAATACCCAAAGGAGCAGGAAACCGATTAAGCGCCTATCTGCTGTTTCCGGAGTGCCGGGTAGCGATACTGCACCCATTCAAAGGCGCCAAACAGCACAGAAACAAAGAACAGGTCACCCAATACTGTATTGCGGAAGAACGGCAAGCCGGCCGCGTAACACATCATCAATCCGGAGAAGGATTGCGGATACATACCTCCCTGGAGCCAGACACCAAAGTTGGAGACGAGGAAGAACAGGAGCGAAGCGCTCAGCGATGCACCGATGAGGCGCAGCGGACTGACTTTTTTCAAGGCCAGCCAACCCAGGCCGATGATCAGCAAAAAGGACACGAATACCGCAGGCTGGCTAAACCAGGTGAAGCCGTCGTAATAGGCTGAGTAGACTACGTTGTCGAGGAAGAGGTTACTGAGCCACAAGGCCAGCAGCGGAACTAGGAAGGCCAGGTATTTACGGCCAAAATACGCCGCGCCAAACAACGCCATACTACTAACCGGCGTTACATTGTTCGGGTGGGGAAGAATTCGGGTAATAGCTGCGAACAAGATCAGGCCCGCCAGAAGTGCAAATCGTAAAGTGGGGTTGGAAGTATGCTTCGTCATCAATTTTGGCTTTATTTTACGCAAATTTATAAAGAGATCGCTACCCTTACAAACCTTCGAGGGGTTCTCTCGTTCAAAATAATGTTGAAAAAAAACGAACATACTACAAATTAACCACTTATGAAGCAAATTCTTTTCCTGTTGGCACTCTTCCTGGTGCAAACACTGGGGGCACAGCCCAACTGTTGGCAACAACGGGTGCAATACGAAATGGATATTGATTTCGAGGTGAAGACCCACCAGTATTCCGGTACCCAGAAACTGACCTACTTCAATGAATCCCCCGATCAATTGGACCGGGTTTTTTATCACCTATACCTCAACGCGTTCCAACCCGGCAGCGCCATGGATGTCCGCTCCCGCACGATCCCCGATCCGGACTTCCGCGTGCTCGACCGCATCTCCAGGCTGAAACCGGATGAAATCGGCTATCAGAAGATCATTTCCTTGACACAAGACGGGAAGCCCTTGACCTACCACGTAGAAGGAACCATTCTGGAAGTGGCGCTTGCCGTCCCCATTGAGCCAGGCGACAGCACGGTTTTCGAAATGGAATTTGAAGCGCAGGTACCCCCCCAGATCCGCCGGAATGGACGGGATAGTGAGGAAGGGGTGGATTACTCCATGTCTCAGTGGTACCCCAAAATGTGCAATTATGACTATCAGGGATGGCATGCCAACCCTTATATTGCCCGGGAATTTTATGGAATATTCGGCTCCTTTGACGTCACCATTCACATCGACCGGAATTATGTGGTCGCAGCAACAGGCTATCTCCAAAACCCGCAGGAGACAGGGTACGGGTATGAAAATATAGACCTTCCGCTCCAACGCCCGAAAGGGGAGAAGCTCACCTGGCATTTCTACGCACCGCAAGTCCACGATTTTGTATGGGCGGCAGATACCGAATACACGCACACCCAGCTGGTCCGCCCGGATGGGGTAACCCTTCATTTTTTCTTTCTGAAAAATGGAAATAACCTGGAAGAATGGGCACGGCTGCCCAAAGTGATGGATACCGTGTTATCTTACTTGAATGACCAGTGTGGGAAGTATCCCTACCAGCAATTTTCATTCATCCAGGGGGGCGATGGAGGGATGGAATACCCTATGGCTACCCTGATCACCGGCAACCGGAGTTTTGGGAGCCTCGTGGGTACCTCGGTACACGAAATGATCCACTCGTGGTATCCCATGGTATTGGGTACGAATGAAGCGCTGTATCCCTGGATGGACGAGGGGTTCACGACCTATTTCTCGAATGAAACGATGAATTACCTGCGCGCGAAAGGAATGCTTCCAGGAGAAATGCCCAGGGGAAACCCGATGGGACCTACTTATGCCGGCTATTTGAATCTGGTGCGCAGCGGCCTTGAAGAACCCCTGACTACCCATGCAGATCATTATCAAACCAATTATGCCTATGGCCAGGCTGCTTATGATAAAGGCGCTGTCTTCCTCCATCAGTTATCCTATGTGGTCGGAATGGAGGCTTTCCGCCAAGGGATGCTGGATTATTTCAAAATCTGGCAATTTCACCACCCCAATGTCAATGATTTTATCCGGGTCATGGAGAAGGCCTCGGGGCTGGAATTGGATTGGTATAAGGAATATTTTGTCCAGACGACACTCTCTCCCGATTATGGGATAGAAGCGCTCAAGACTGCCGGGCCTGCAGGAAGTTTGTTGGTGCTTAACCGGGTTGGGGCGATGCCCATGCCGGTGGACGTTGAGGTGACTACCCTGGATGGAAAAAGGCACCTTTACAATATTCCCCTGGATATCATGCGAGGCGCCAAATTGCCGGAAAATACCAACTTGGAATGGACGGTAGCCCCTGACTGGATGTGGGTGCAGCCTTCCTACGAATTGGAATTGCCGTTTACCCCTGACCAAATTAAAACGATTGAAATCGATCCATCTTCGCGAATGGCAGATATTAACCGATCCAACAACATAAAGGAAGCACCTTGGAACTGACACAGGAAATTGGTGAAAATTACCTCAAAAAAAGTACCTTTACCGCGCAGACTTGCTGGCACAATACATAAGGAATGAGGGTTCTTCAACTATGTAAAAAGTTTCCATATCCCCTTAAAGATGGAGAATCTTTTGCAATTTTCCATTTGAGTAAGGCACTCCACCAATTGGGCTGCTCAGTCACCCTTTTGGCCATGAACACGGCCAAGCATCCCTACGACACCACTGCGCTTCCGGAAGATTTTGCCCATTACCAGGCTGTGTATACGGTGCCGGTTGACAACCGGATCAAGTTGTTGCCCGCACTGGCGAATTTGTTCTCTTCCGCCTCTTACCATATTTCCCGCTATGTTTCAAGTGATTTCGAAAGTAGGCTGACTCAACTACTTAAGGATCAGGAATTTGATTGGATTCAACTAGAGACGCTCTACCTGGCGCCTTACATCCCTGTCATTCGTAAATATTCCAAAGCTCCGGTGGTGATGCGGTCACATAATGTGGAGCATGAGATCTGGGAACGGCTGGGACAACATCTCCGCCCTTCTCCGAAACGTTGGTATGTGCGGCATTTGACCCGGAAATTAAAAACCTATGAGGTGAAACAGCTGGGGCAATACGACCTGTTGTTGCCGATCACCCAACGCGACGGGCATCGATTCCAGTCAATGGGGTACACCGGGAAATCACTGATTTTGCCAATTGGATTGGATTTGCGGCACTACCAGCCTGATCCCTCTTCTTTTAAAAAACCTCTTTCGCTGGGATATATCGGATCATTGGATTGGATACCCAATCTGGAAGGAATCGAGTGGTTCTTCAAGGAGGTGTGGGGGCCGTTATCCCGAAGATTTCCCACCATGCAACTGCATATTGCCGGCCGCAACACCCCGGATTGGCTGCTGCGGCTGAAAATACCCAATGTATACGTGCATGGCGAAGTGCCCGATGCACCAGCCTTCATCAATGCCCATAGCGTGCTGGTCGTTCCCCTGTTGTCGGGTAGCGGTATGCGGGCGAAGATTTTGGAAGGAATGGCATTGGGGAAAGTAATCCTTACCACCACGATAGGCCTGGAAGGGATTGAAGCAAAAGATAAACAGGAAGTGCTGGTTGCAGATACACCCGACGAATTTCTCCAGGCATTGGAATACTGTTATCAGCAGAACGGCGCTCTGGAGCGGATTGGTCAGCGTGCCCTGCAATTAGTTGGTTCCCATTACGACAATCAAAAGGTAGCCCGGAAATTAATCGAGACCTGCGGTACAATGGTAGCTTCCCCGAATCCCACGCTTTCATGACAATCGCATGGATCATTCTCTTTTTTATCAGTGCAGGAAGTCTCTTCCATACCTATTTTTTTTACCCGTTTCTGTTGCTTGTCCTTTCCCGGAAAAAAAACGTCCCCCGGCTCCGGTTTCAACCTGAAGACTCCTGGCCCCGGGTGTCGGTATTGCTCTCTGTATTTAACGAAGAAGGGGTGATCGCACAAAAGCTGGAAACCCTTTTTCAGGCCGACTATCCGGCCGACCTCCTCCAGATTTTCATTGGTTCCGATGCCTCGTTCGACCGGACCAACGAATTGGTACGAGCCTTGGCTGCAGGGCGAAAGAACCTGCATTTTGCGGTATTTCCCGAGCGCAGGGGAAAGCCGAGCGTCCTGAACGACCTTGCTGCAATGGCATTGGAGTCCACTCCTGCCGCTGGCAACCATCTGTTGCTGATCACCGACGCCAATGTGTTCCTGGAGGCCGATACGATCCGCATGCTGGCCCGGCATTTTAAAGATCCTTCGATCGGGTTGGTCGATGCACATATGGTCAACACTGGACAAGCTGCTGCAGGAATTTCCCGTTCGGAAACGCAGTATATCCAGATAGAGAGTCGCATTAAATATTGGGAAGGACAGTTGTGGGGAACCATGATCGGCCCGTTTGGAGGTTGTTACCTCTTGCGTTCCGACCTTTTTGACCCCATTCCCCCTAATTTTCTGGTCGATGATTTTTACATTGCCATGCGGGCCTTTGAAAAGAACGCCCGGGCGATCAACGACCTGGATGCCAGGTGCTACGAAGCGGTCTCCCATGAGATCAAAGAAGAATTTCGGCGCAAATCCCGAATCGCGGCCGGCAATTTTCAAAACCTGGTCACCTTCCGCCACTTGTGGTTCCCCCCGCTGACGGCGCTCGGGTTTTCCTTTTTTTCTCATAAGATTTTGCGTTGGTTGGGGCCTTTTTTTCTGTTTTTCATGTTCCTTAGTAGCTTTGTGCTGGCCTTGCAGGGCAACAATCTCTTTTTGGGGTTGTTCCTGTTTCAATTAGCGCTCTGGGGACTGATTCCCTTGCTTGATTCCCTGCTTTTAAGGGTTGGGATACACAGTTTTTCATTGCGCAGTATTCGCTATTTCTTTGCCATGAACCTGGCTTTGTTGGCAGGATTTTTCCGGTTTTTCAGGGGCGTGCGTTCCGGTGCATGGGACCCCCCAAAACGCTTGTAATACAGGTTATTATAGTCGCAAAATTTTACCATCATGGAAACGATAGAAACAACCTTTGAGCTAAGTACCATTGAAGAAGCCATTGATGCCATCCGGAATGGACAGGTAATCATTGTGGTAGAGGATGAAGACCGCGAGAATGAAGGCGATTTCATTTGCGCGGCGCAATGTATTACCACGGAGACCATCAACTTCATGGCAATGCATGGAAGGGGCCTGATCTGCGCCCCGATCGACGAACACCGGGCGGATGAGCTGGGGTTGAAAATGATGGTGAACGACAATACCTCCCTGCATGAAACCGCCTTCACCGTTTCGATCGACCTGATCGGGCAGGGGTGTACCACCGGTATTTCTGCCTATGACCGGGCTACCGGTATCAGAGCCCTGGTCGACCCCCGGACTAAGTCTACTGATTTTGCCCGCCCGGGCCATATTTTTCCCTTGCGCGCAAAAACGGGCGGAGTATTGCGCCGGACCGGTCATACCGAAGCGGCGATCGATCTGGCCCGGATGGCCGGATTTCAGCCGGCAGGGGTGCTGGTAGAAATCCTGAATGAGGACGGGACTATGGCCCGCCTTCCCCAACTTGTCAAGATCGCCCGGAAATTTGGACTGAAGATTATCTCTATAAAAGACCTGGTGGCTTTTAGAATGCGGACCGAACGCATTGTCAAACGGGAATTATCCGTTCACCTCGATACCAAATACGGTTCTTTCGAGGTTGTCGCGTATACCCAATTGACCACCGGCGACACACACCTGGCTATCAAACAGGGCACCTGGAATCCCGATGAACCGGTGATGGTCCGCGTGCATTCCGCTACCGAAACCGCTGATGCCATCGGTACTATTTTCAGTGACTACGGCGGAAAGCTCTTGCAAGCCCTTCAGGCCATCTCAGAAGAAGGGAAAGGCGTTCTATTGTACATCCGGCATAGTGAGAAAGAAAATACCATCCTGAGCCGCCTACGGGCGCTGGAGCAAAAGCAACAGGGCAAAGAAATCCCGCCGGTGGACAACAAGGCCGAGATGGAACAACGGGATTATGGAGTGGGAGCCCAGATCCTTCGAGACCTGGGGATTTCGAAACTTCGCCTTCTTTCCAACAACCCAAAACGCCGCATCGGCATCGTCGGGTATGGGCTGGAAATCGTAGAGAATGTCCGGTTTTCCCAGGATGAAAGCTAAGAAGCTGCGGTACGAGCGGAAATTCCGGATTGAACACCTCCCCGTTGAGGCAGTTCACCAGGCTGTGCGCATGTTGCCTTGGGGCTTGCGCCCTCTTTTTCCCGATCGGAAGATCCACAATATTTATTTCGATACATCCAGCCTGGATACCTACCATGAAAATGCCTTTGGTGTGGGCCAACGGAAAAAATTTCGCCTGCGTTGGTACGGGGACACAGACTGGCCGGAAGGAAAAGCCGTCTTCGAAATCAAGGAAAGGTATCTGGAACAAGGGAAAAAGACAACCTATGCGGTTGATCCTGGTCCCCCGGATGACTTTCAGGGGCTGTTGTACCGCCTCCGGGCGCTGAAAGGTATCCCCTCGGCCCTTCAACCTGTGTTGGGTAACTCCTATGCCCGCGCCTATTATGGCCTCTCAAACGGATCTTTCCGGATCACGATCGATTGGGACCAGCAGTTCCGGGGCCTGCTCTTTCAGCATTCCCAGCGAGGTATGTTAAGTCCTTTTTCCTGGATCGCCGATCCGGCTGTGATTCTCGAATTGAAATACGATGCGGAGCTGGATGAGGAAATCGACCCTATTTTGCAAAACCTGCCTTTTCGCTTTTCCAAAAACTCCAAATACGTACAGGGCGTGGAGATGCTCTACAAATAATATAAGACGCCAAGTATGGCATCTCTGCCTCTCCTCACTCCTCACCCTTCACTCCTTCAAAACTTCGGACAAACCACCGTGTCATTGTCATAATTGCCCAGGTAGGCGATGGATATTTCCAAGGCGCCCTGGCCTTGACGGGTATTGGTCAGGTCTGTGAGATAGGAATCGTAGCTCACCCCAAATAGCACATTGCTGTATTCCAACCCGACCATTCCGACGATGGCATCCATCCGGAAGGCGTTATTCTCATCCCAAACCGGACGTGCCCAGCTGCCCACGTGCAGGGCAAAACCGCCTGAGTTGCTGAGTTGAAAGCGAAAACTGGCGCCTGCATTTGCCACAAAGTGTGGCCCTTGAATAGCAGCCAGCGCACGGGGAATAAATTGGATCCGCTCACTTAGCGGGACCTGAAGGCTGAATTGGGCCGAGTATTTGGGAAACAACTTATTTTCAGGAGTCTGATCAACCGTCGGATCGTAAAAACTGACGGGGGGACTAAGAAAATGGTGCATAGCCAGGCCGAGGAAGAAACCTGCTTTTTGTTTGGGAGCGTAGGAGTAATTGATCCCCACGGAAAAATCGGCAAAGGTGAAATTATTGGACGGAAGGTCTTCCACCGATAGGTCCGAATAAGCATCCACCCCGTTAAATTGGTCGCTGAAGTAGAGGTCTTCGTAATTGAGATTACGCTGGTTGATGGCGGCCTGAAAGCCCAGCGACAAATATTGTGTATTGCGGGGATTCAGGGATTTGTGGTAAGCCCCGTTAAGAGCGATCTGGTTTGTGCTAAAATCGATCCCGGAAACTTTGTCGGCAAAGAACAAGAGCCCGACCGCGGCATAATCCCGGGCTTTACCCCGGAGTTGATTGATACCAAACCGGAGATCTATAGCCGCCGAATAGGTCTGGTAGGGGTTTTCCAGCACGTTCCGCCATTGATCCCGGTAGACGACGCCTACTCTGTATGTGCCATCGAAAGCCCCGGTCAATGCGGGATTCAGGGTCATGGGTGATCCATAGAACTGCGAGAATTGAGCGTCTTGGGCGTATACATTAGAAAGTGCGAAGGCAACAAATAAAAGGGATATCAACCGGTTCATAATCGTCAATTTTCGAGCATACCTGTTAAGAACAGCGCCAAAAGTACATTTATTTTAATCCGGCGCAAAATTCACATTTAACCTCAAATCGGGTTTTCTCCGGGTTTAATTCTAAAAGCTTGTAAAGGCGCATCGTTATTTGCCACCAGGATCAATTGCCCTTTATTTCCAGCCAGCCGGATGAGGACCATATCCTTGGCATTGCCACTGGCATAAAAGCCGCTTTCGTATACGCGTACCGGCACAAAATTTCCTTTCCCATCTCCCCGGAGGAACAAGCCGGTACCGGCGTCGTACCGGGGTGTTTCCACTTCTGTATCGAAGTTATTGCCTGCAATGAGCAGGTCTGTATGCCCGTCCCCGTTATAGTCGCCGGGAATGATCGCATTTATTGGGGATACCTGTGCCAGGTTGGGGAGTTCATGTGCTTCGAATTTTCCATCGCCACCACGGGTCAGGATCATCGACGCGAAGGTGGTGGCCGTCAGCTCCAGTGCATCCTTGAGCTTGTCTTTGCCATACACTTCTTCGAGTGTGGCATGTGCATAGGCATTATAGGTAGGAAACTTTTCCTTGATAAAAGGCATCTGTTCGGAGGAACACTGACGACCGCGGGCGGGAACGAATTGGTCTTTGTAAGGTTTGCTCAGCACTACGTCGCTGATCCCGTTGTTGTCGAAGTCGGCCCCAAAGACTTTCAGCGGCTTTTCCGGGCTTACGTGGAACTTGCTGTTCAGCCCGACATTCCCCACAAGGAGATCCATGTCGCCATCTGCATCAATATCGGCTTCGGCGATGCTTTGCCACCAGCCGCGGAGGTCGGCGGTGCCCATTTCCTCGCTCGCATCCCGAAATTGGGCATTTTCATTCAGAAAAACCATGACCGGCATCCACTCACCCACGATCACCAGATCGGGGCGGGCGTCTTTATTGAGGTCGGTCCATAACGCATCTTTCACCATCCCGGGGTTCATCAATCCGGGCGCTACCTCAGCCGTGACATCTGTGTATTTGTTTTGATCGCAACGCAGCAGGTAGCTTCGTTCGGGGAAGGGATATTTGCCGGGTACAGCAGCCCCGCCGACAAACAGGTCGAAATCCCCATCGCCGTCGAAATCGGCTGCTTTAACTACTTTTCCGCTGGTTTTCATGGGCGGAAGGGCATTCACCTTTTGGAAACGCTCCCCGCCGTAGTTGATATACAACCGGTCTTGCAGCGGACCGGCCCCAGGTTGAAATTCCCCGCTGCCCCCGCTGACTACGTATAAATCCATTGTTCCGTTATGGTCTGCATCGAAAAACAGGGCGTCCATATCTTCGGAAGCGATATCCAGGTCGGCCCAGGGTTGAAATTGACCTTTGTGAAAGGTGCCGTCCGGATTTTGAATGTACAATACCCCGGCTTGTCCTGCCGCACCTCCCACAAAAAAGTCATCGAGCTGATCTCCGTTGACGTCAGCTACCGCAATACCCGGGCCAAGGGTAGATTGGCGATGGGGAAGAAGCCCCTCCCGGATAAAATCGTCGAATGCGTTCTCCTGGTGCCGGAAGTCGATTCCCAGAGAATAGGGGTTGATAGACTCCACCGCAGGAGTGGGGAGCACCTTGGTCGCTACGGCGCCTTCCGTTGCTTCCTTTTGGTTGATAACCAGGGTTTGATTGGCATGGACATTGGCAATCACCTGCGATTTGCCGTTTGGCCACACCACTTCGATGCGGTCTACTTTTTCCACTTCCCCCAATCCGAAGTGCAGCGTTTCATCCACGGTCGATTGAAACCCACGAGAAGTTTGCCATTCCTGAAATTGCATTTCATCGCCATAGCGAAGGGCCACCCGGGTACCTGCCTTTGGGGTCGAAGGCGTTTCTGCCTGGAGCTGGATGCGCAGGAAGTTGCCCCGGCCCTGCTCCACGGCATTGTTTCGGTATAGAAAAACCGGTTGGTGAATATTGTTGATCACCAGATCCAGGTCGCCGTCGTTATCCAGGTCTGCGTAAGCCGTACCGTTGGAGTAGGAGGGTTGATTGAGTCCCCAATCGCTGGTGGCGTTAGAGAAAGTGAGGTCTTTATTATTCCGGTACGCAATATTGGGCAACATGACCTGGGGCATCATGTCGTACATTTCCTGGCGCATCTTCAAAGGGATGCTGCCCCCATTGGCATCGCGTCTCCTGGCCATTTCATTTCGGAAGTCATTGTCCCGGGCATAGCGCCGGTACCCATTGCTCACAAAGTAGTCTTTCCAGCCATCGTTGTCGAAATCAGCCAGCAGCGCCGCCCAGCTCCAGTCGGTGCGCAGCACGCCCGCCATCCCGGCAATATTACTGAATGTGCCGTTGCCGTTGTTGAGTTGAAAGGAATTGAACATATACGCATACTGGTAGCCCAGTGTATGGACGAAATACGAAAAGCCCTGTACGTTCATTGATTCCATAAGGGTTTTGTCGCGAATATGGTCGTCGGCTGCCATGTCGACCTGTGCAATGTCCACCAACCCGTCATTGTTGAAATCGGCGATATCGCAACCCATCCCGAAGAAAGAGATCTGGCTGGTCTTCTCCTTGATCTGGTCCGTAAAAGTGCCATCGCCGTTATTGATGTACATGAAATCCGGCACGGAATAGTCGTTGGACACATATACATCCAGCCAACCGTCTTCGTTGATGTCGCTGATCGCAAGGCCAAGCCCGTATCCGTATCGCAACATCCCCGCGGGCTCGGTCACCTTTACAAACTTCCCGTTATCGTTGCGGAACAGGTTGGAACTGGCTTCTTCCAGGTTTTTCTTGATCTTCAGGTCGTCGAAGATAGCCGGTAAAACCACCCGGAAATAGTTGGCATTATTGATGACGAAACAATCGAGGTCGCCGTCTTTGTCATAGTCGAAAAAGGCAGCCTGGTTGGAGCGGTTGGTATCGGCCAGGCCGTATTCCTCCGCTTTTTCGGTGAAGGTAGGTACAGTGCTGCCTTCCGCAAGGCCGTTGTTGATAAAAAGCAGATTTTTCCGCACCTTCGGATCTGCTTGCGGACCGCCCTGGCTAATGTAAATATCCAGCCAGCCATCGCCATTGACGTCGGCCAATGTCACGCCGTTCGACCATTGCTTGCCCTGATTGATAGCGGCCTGCTCGGTCACGTCGGCAAATTGCATGTTCCCTTTGTTGAGAAACAACTTATTAGGGGAGGTATTGCCGGTGAGCACTACGTCCTGCATCCCGTCGTTGTTCAAATCCCCCACGCCGACACCTCCGCCGTTGAAGTAGTATTCGTAAGAAAGGACGTTAAATTCGCTGGTCACATCCTCCCGCACGTCGTTGACAAAGTCGAGCCCGGTTTCAGTGGCTGGAAGCGAGGTAAAGAGGATCGGGCCAGCAGGTGTTTCGGGTTGCGGAGTGATTGTATTATCCGATTTACAACTAAAGAATGACCAGAGGAGTAATACTCCGACGAGGTAAAAAGACCAGGACCGATTCATGAAGCGAATTCTTTTAATTAAAGTATGGCAAGCCCTTATTCCTTTGCATCCCTTTCATCCCATTTGATATCCGGATAGTCTTCGGGGTTATAGCCGGTGGGAACCCCAGTGTCAAAGAGGCCTTTGCTGGCAATATCTTCGAATGCGAAGCTGCGCCGGTCCGCGCTGAGACGCCCTTTTTTCACTAAGCCTTCGATGCGTTCCCCTCGTTCGGCGGCATCTGTCATGGGGGATTTTCCATAGATCTTCCGGATGTCAAGATAGGCGCGGAGGAGTTTTTGCTCCTCTTCTTCCGTCCAATTCCCGGGGTCTTTCAATCCGGTTTGGGCCATGGCCCGCTCGATGCAGCTCATTACGTAACCCGGACGGTTAACATGGTTGTCGAGCAGGAGTGCTACTCCGTACTCGGAAGTAACGAGGTCGGAAAGAAGATAGGGAGAATTATTGGCAATTTTTTTCCAGTAAAAGGTCAACAGCCGGGATGCGGCATGTTCGACCTGTATTGCTTGTACGAGCGGGTCGTGTCCGGCTTCCCAGAAGTGGGCCGCCCATTCGTCGGCACGGAGTTTTTCTTTCTTATTCGGCCTGTCTACTACATCCCCGTTAAGCTTGAAATGGCCATATACATTACCGGTATGTGCGATGGAGATATCCAGCCCGTACTGGCCAAAGCATTTTTGAAATACATCTTCATTCTTCCGCTTTACCTTATTTACCATTGCAGGAAGTTCACCCTGGGCCGCATCTTGTCCGATGGTCCATTGAAACATCCCGAAGGTGAGGTAGGAGTTATCCCAGGTATTGACGGCTTCCAGGTTTCCTTCATTGATGGAAACCGCGGCCAGCACGCGGGCCGTTGAATCAGTGAGGCCCACTGATTTTAATAAATCGATGTTTTTCTCAATAAATTCAGTGGGCTTAATCTTGCCAGCAGTATAAACCCCCAATTTGTATTTTCTGAGTTCTTTTGGAATAGAAGACGAAGATGACGACTGTGTGGTTACCGGCCGATTGGCCCAGCGTGGGCCCATAAATGGGACATATTTCTCCAGGATGCGCTTAACCAGATCGGCGCTCATTTTCTCGCCAGTTGTATCCAAACCTTCTTGTTTGGCAAAGGCTTGCACCGCCGCAGTGGTAGACTGTCCGTAATCTCCATCGGCGCCGAATTTTTCCCAGTTGAGATGGTCTCCAAAACCCATATGATGGAGTATGAGTTGCAGCGCCTCGACCTCCGATTTGCGGGGCGATTTCTTGAAGAGCGTGTCTTCTATCTTGTTGTCATTTTGGAGACGGAAAAGAATGCGTAGAGGGCCCACTATTTCCAGTCTTTTCAGCAGGGTCTTGGCCACATCATTGGAAACGGATTCTCCGTCAGTGGAAAGCCCGTTCTTTTCGGCGAATGCTTTGATCGCAGACACGGTACCATTCCCAAAATCACCGTCGGCGCCATACTGATCGTAGTTCAATTCGGCTCCAAATCCCAATTCGTTCAGGCTTTCCTGAAGCTCCTTAACCGCATCTTTTTCGGATGATTTTCTTCGTAGTACATCGGCCACATTCCGCTGCTCGATAATTGATTTAAGCATTCGCATGATATCAGATTTGGGGTACAAATGATGGCCTGTCAAAGGCAGGCCATCATTACAAATAAATTTTGTTTAGCTAATGTACGATATTTATTTGTGGAGTCTATTAAATCGCAGGCATAAAAGAGGATTTGGATGCTGGGAAACTTTTCCTATTTTTGATTTAACAATCGCTGCCCTTATGCATTTTATCTGTCCATACAGCGTCGTTCCGCTTCGTTCGAGCCCGCAAGAGCGGGGAGAGCAACTGACTCAATTGCTGTTTGGCGATTTGCTGGAATTGCTGGACCGAAATGGGAAAACCTGGTCGCGGGTACGCTGTATCGCGGACAATACGGTCGGATGGGTGCTGAATAAACAACTGTTGGAGATCACGCCCTCGGAGTTTCATCAATACCGGCAGCATTATGCTTATTGCCTGGATTTGATGCATCCGGTGATGACAGAGAATGCCTACATCCCCATCTCCCTGGGCGCCCGGCTTCCGGACTTCGACGGCATGCAATTCCAGTTGGCCGGAAAAACCTACACCTTCAGCGGGTTGGCTGTATTTCCCTCCGATTTGCGTCCTTCCTCCGCACTGGTGCTGAAAATTGCCCAGCGATTATTATATGCCCCCTCGCAACCTGGCGGCCGTTCCCCGCTGGGTATTGATGCCGGGGGATTGACCCAGCTTGTCTACCGGATAGTCGGTATCCATTTGGGACGGGAACCCGAACACCAGGTCCTCCAGGGCGAAGGGGTCGATTTTGTGGAAGAAGCCCGCCCCGGCGACCTTGCCTTTTTCGAAGACCGAAAAGGCAAGGTGGAGCATGTGGGCATCATTTTACCCCGCCAAAAGATCATGCATTCGTTCGGCGCCGTGCGCATCGACAAACTCGACCACTACGGCATCTTTGATGAACAACTGCAACAGTATTCTCATAAGATGCGTGTCATCCGCCGGGTGCTTCCTCCTGAGCCTGCACAAATCGAAAATCAGGCATTTCAATCGGAAGAAGTGAAGAACCAGATAGAGCTGTTTTAGGGCCTTATACTACCTGGATAATATCCCACTGCGTAATAATATGATACTGCCCGGTTTGGTCTTTGGCCAGCACCGCCGGAATATTCTTGTGCAGGTAATTGCGCAACTGGCTCACCGCTACGGATTCCTCCACCACCGGAAAGGGCTCGCCCATAATGGCGCTCACAGGTACTTCGGCGTTTTTTAGCGGGTTTTCCAGCAAATAGGCCAGTACTGTGTTTTCGGAAATGGAGCCGACAAATGCTTCACCCTGGAGGACAGGCATCTGGGAGAAATCCTGGGCTTTCATAATCTCAAAAGCCTGACGAACAGTATCCGTGGCCTTGATGGAAAGGAAGCGCTTGTCCTGTTTTTGATTAATGAGGTCCTTGACCCGGAATTCCTGCTCGATAAAACCCCGCTCGCGCATCCAATCATCGTTGTAGATCTTGCCTACATACCGGCTTCCATGGTCGTGTACTACGACCACCACCACATCATCGGGCTTGAGATGGTCTTTCATTTGCAGCAGCCCGGCGAGGGCAGAGCCGGCGGAGTAGCCGAGCAGCATCCCTTCTTCGCGTGCGAGGCGGCGGGCCATGACGGCGCCTTCCTTGTCGGCCACTTTTTCAAAATGATCAATGATGCTGAAATCGACGTTGGCTGGCAGGATATCTTCTCCAATCCCTTCGGTGATATAAGGATAGATCTCCTTTTCATCAAACACCCCGGTCTCATGGTATTTTTTAAATACGGAGCCATACGTATCAATGCCCCATATCTTGATATCCGGATTTTTTTCTTTCAAATAGCGTCCCACGCCGGAGATGGTTCCACCGGTGCCCACGCCTACGACGATATGTGTCACCTTCCCTTCAGTCTGTGCCCAGATCTCCGGACCGGTGGATTCATAATGGGCCTGCCGGTTGGAGAGGTTGTCATATTGGTTGCACCAGTAGGAGTTGGGTACTTCCTGGCTCAATTTCCGGGCCACGGAGTAATAGGACCGGGGATCTTCGGGCCCGACATTGGTCGGACAAACGATCACTTCGGCGCCCAGGGCCTTGAGCAGGTCCATTTTTTCCTTCGATTGCTTGTCGTTGGTCGTAAAAATACAACGGTATCCCTTGACACAGGCGGCGATGGCCAGGCCCATACCCGTGTTTCCGGAGGTACATTCGATGATGGTACCTCCCGGCTTGATATCGCCCCGTTTTTCGGCGTCCTCGAGCATCTTGAGGGCCATGCGGTCCTTGATGGAGTGTCCGGGGTTGAAGGTTTCATTTTTCAACAAGACCAGGCAAGGCAGGTCTGCCGTAATTTTATTCAGCTTGATTAGCGGCGTATTGCCGATTGTTTCCAAAATGGTTTGGTGAAATTGCATAATGCGCTCTAAATTATAGGATCTGCTGTATTAAATATGGATATTTTACTTCAAATAACGCAGGTGCACAAAGAAATTGTGATCAATGGCCCCTAATGATATGGCTACTGCGGGAGATAACACCACGATGACTTTTTGTTCATACCAATCGGGTATGCGTCCGATAACTCGTACATAAATGGTTCGTTTGGTCATAGGATTGGTTGCGGCAATAATGGACCCCAACGGCGCTTCATTATGCAGGGCGTAAAGGCCTCCGCCTGCATTTTGCTTGTCATCCTTTGGCCATTGGGCAGCTCCTTGCTGCGTAAATTCTTTTTTCGAGAAAAATTCCTGCTGGTAGATTCGTCCCAGTTCGGAGTTGGTGCCTGCCATGATCCCCCCGTGTACCCGGAGTGAATCGGGAATGCCGTGTACGCTCATCCATCCGATATGCAAGGGTTGGCCAACTTTCAACTGATTGTCGATCAGGTTATTGCGTCGAATGATCGTATCGATGGGCATTTTGAAATACTCCCGGCAAATGCGGTACAAGGTTTCTCCTTGCTGTACCATGTAATAGACGGGAATATAATCCCATTGGGAATATTTTGGCGGATAATAGCGAAGAATGGCGCGGTTGGGGATGGGAATGCGCACAGACTGGCCCAATGCCGGTCCCTGACCTCCACTGATCTCCGGATTGTAAAAGTAGAGTTCGTCCAATCCAAGTCCGTAAAATTTAGCAAGGGAGAAAAGGGTCTGTTTCCGCTCGATCTGGTGTTCAAAGATCTTTTCTCCTCCGGACAGGTACAGAAATATTGTATCTTTCGGGGTAAGGTAATGCAGGCTGTCGCCTGTGGCGAAGAGGAGGATGGGGGATAAAAGCCAGGTCACCATCCAAATTAGACACCGTTTTCTCATAAGTTTAATCGTGTTTTTTCCTGGCATAAGTACACAACACTCAAGCGAGGTGCAGCCCGCTGTCCGCTTGAAAAGTTATTAATGCTGCAAAAATATGAAAACTCTGGGGATCATACCTGCTCGATTTGCTTCTACCCGGTTTCCTGGAAAACCACTTGCCTTATTAAACGAAAAACCCCTTATTCAATGGGTTTGGGAGCATGCTTCTCAATCAAACAGCCTCGATGAAGTGATAGTTGCGACCGATGACCCGCGTATTGCCGAGTGTGTCACGGCGTTTGGCGGGATCATCCATATGACCCGGTCGGACCATCTCAGCGGCACTGATCGCTGTGCGGAAGTGGTGGCTAATTACCATCCGGGAACATGGACCTGGGCCCTTAATATTCAGGGCGATGAGCCTTTTTTGACGCCGAACGCTATCGACCAACTGATCGAGGTACTAAAGGCTTCCCCGGCCCCTGATATCGCTACCCTTGCCCGGCCAGTCGTCCACACCGCGCAGTTATTCAACCCCAATGTAGTGAAGGTTGTCCGCGCGGAGAACGGGCGAGCGCTGTATTTCAGCAGACACCCGGTTCCTTTTTTCCGGGACCGGGATCAGGAGGATTGGCTTTCCGGGTTTCCTTACCTGCAACATATCGGGCTCTACGGATTCCGGGCAGAGGTACTCCGTCAATTGACCGAATTACCGCCCAGCTCCCTGGAATTGGCTGAATCGCTCGAACAGCTTCGCTGGTTGGAAAACGGCTATTCCATTGCCGTGGCACTTACCGATTACGAATCTATCGGTATCGATACGCCGGAAGATCTTGCTTTCGCACAACAAATAATGGATAGATAACAGAGGTTTCGCACGAATTTCGAATCTAAATACGTCCTTCACCCCCGACGCCGTCGGGGCACTTCACCATCGAGCGAAGCGAGATGCTCTTCACTAAAGATAATCCGGATCAAACGTCAACGGCAGCAAATCCCGGCCAGACTCGAAGACGTATATGGGCCCGCTTTCCCCCTGGAGCAGTAGGCGAAACGGTGCTTTTTGACGCCATTCTTTCTCGACGATCACCTGGCGGCAGGCCCCGCAAGGCGCGGCAGGCCGGTCGATGGGCTTCTTTTGGTTCCGGATGGAAATGGCCATAACCAGTACTTTGGCATGGGGGAATAGACTTTCTACCGCACCCAGGGCTACCCGTTCTGCACACAAAGACAGCGGGAAAGAGGCGTTTTCCTGGTTGCTGCCAACCACTACAGATCCATTTTCCAGCAACACGGCAGCGCCTACAAAGAAATTCGAATAAGGAGCATACGCATCTTCCAGGGCCTTGCGTGCCCGCTCCAATAAATTCGCGTCAGATTCGGACATTTCAGCTGCACGTTCGAATACGCGATAAGCCATTTGGAGATGTTCTTCTTTCATGGAACGGAAGTACTGATATTTTACACAAGATAAGTAAAACTAACACATAAAGAGGAGGGCTGACTACGAAGTACTTCCTATCTTGCGACCACATAATCCGCGCTATGAAAAATATTACCATTTTGGGCGCAGGGCGCTCCGCAACCGCACTGATCAAGTACGCATTGAAAATAGCAGGAGAGAAAGGCTGGAACATAACCGTCGCCGACTCCAACCTGGAAATGGCAAGCAAAAAGGTAGCCAATCACCCCAATGGTCGCGCTGTTTTTCTCGATGCCAATGATACCATGGAACGGCAAAACCTGCTCCGGCAGGCCGACCTGGTGATTTCCCTCCTGCCTCCTTTTATGCACCCCCTGGTGGCCAATGACTGTGTGCATCTGGGGCGCCATCTGGTCAATGCGTCTTACCTGAGCAAAGAGCTTCAGCAACTGGACCAGGTCGTTCGGGAGAAAGGGCTGACTTTTATGGGGGAAATGGGACTGGATCCCGGTATTGACCATATGTCGGCGATGCAAAAGATCCATGAGATCCGGGCTAAAGGCGGCGAATTGACAGCTTTTCGCTCATTTACCGGCGGGCTGATCGCCCCGGAAAGCGACGATAATCCCTGGCATTATAAATTTACCTGGAACCCGCGTAATGTCGTGCTGGCCGGGCAGGGTACCGCCCAGTACCTCGAAGAGGGGATGATCAAATATATTCCCTATCAGCGCTTATTCAGGCGCTATAACACCATTGAGGTGGATGGGTTGGGGGAATACGAGGTCTATGCCAATCGGGATTCCCTTCCTTACAGGGAATTGTACGATCTTCAAAATATCCCCAACCTCTTGCGTGGAACCATCCGCGTCCGTGGTTTTTGCGATGCCTGGAATGCCTTAGCCCAGATCGGTCTCACCGATGACACGTTTACCCTGTCACATACCAGAAACTGGACGTATAGCGACTGGCTGGAATCCTATTGCCACAAAAGTCACCCCGCTTCCCTGAAAGAACGGATCGCCCGCCTGCTCGGGGAAGATACCGGATCCGATGTCATGCAAAAACTGGAATGGCTGGGCCTTTTCAGTCAGGAGCGCATTCCAGATATCAAAGACCCGACCCCCGCCATGGTGCTGGAGGATCTGTTGCTCAAAAAATGGTCGTTGAAACCCGACGACAAGGATATGATCATCATGCAACACCAGTTTGAATATCGCTTGAATGGGGAGACCCGCAAACTGACCTCCACCCTGGTCATGAAGGGAACAGATGAGCATGATACCGCTATGGCCAGATTGGTGGGGTTGCCCCTGGGGATATTTTCCAAAATCCTGCTGGAAGGAAATATACAATGTCCGGGGGTACATATCCCTGTAATGCCGGAAGTCTACGAACCGGTGCTGGCTGAGCTCGCGAACCATGGCGTAGCATTCATGGACAGGGAGGAGGTGCTTGCCACATGAGCAGATGGCTGGCCATTTTTGATCAACAAGGAAGGATACCGGCAGCAGATTGCCGGAGGGCATTCGAGGTTTATCCTCATTTTCAGTCCGTTCAACTCACCGAATTACCCATAAGCCCTGGCAGTTGGATGGGTATTTGGGGGAATGGTGCGGGTACACACGTATCGGGCATTTCCGTCCTTTTTGATGGCGCCGTCTATACCCACGATGAGCCCGGAAAAGAAGCCGATTGGCTGGCCGCACAGTATCACCGGCAAGGCCGTTTCGACCTCTCTTCCCTGAATGGCCGATGGTCTTTTCTTTTGCACGACCGTTCTGCTCAATCACTTTGGTTGGCTCGCGACCGCGTAGGGGTGAAGCCGCTCTATTACTGGCACGAGGGGCATCGCTGGGTATTCGCCTCCGAGCCAAAGCTCATTTTGGAACTGCCCTTTGTGGAAAGGGCCTTCGACCCCGAAGCTGTATTCGATTATTTTGTGCTCAGCAAGGTGGATACTCAGCGGGAAACGCTTTTTAAAGGCATTCGCCAACTCTTACCGGCCCATGAGTTGACTGTCGATCTTCGCTCCGGCCAATGGGAGGAAAAACGCTTTTATTCCCTTCCCTTTAATCCTGGAGTTGGTCGATTCAAGGAATCCGAGGCCATATCGTGGCAGTATGAAATTCGGGAAAAACTGGATAGTGCCGTCAAACTGCGCCTGCAATACCACGACACGCCGCCGGCCACTTTTCTGAGTGGCGGGTTGGACAGTTCCGTGCTGGCCTGTCTCCTCCGTAGCCACAGTGGCGAACCACTCACGGCGTTGACGGCCTCCTACCGGGAAGCCGAATTTGCCGAACAACACTGGGCAAAGATCGTGGTAGACCACCTGGGCGCTCAATGGTTGCAGACCTTTCCGACCATCGAGGGGTTGCGTGAAGACCTGGCTGACTTTATTTTTAGTCAGGATACGCCCACTTTTTCCGCAGGTACCTACTCCCAATACTGCCTGTTTCGCATGGCCCGGAAAAACGGAGTACCTTTTGTCTTTGACGGACAGGGCGCCGATGCCTTGTTTGCCGGCCATTTGCCGCATTTGCCCCCCTTGTGGCGCGACCTCTTCAGAAGTGGCCAATGGCGTGCGCTGGCCAGGGAATGGAAAGCTTTTGGTCCGCTGTGGAAGGCCTGGACCTACGAACGCACACACTGGATGAAATACGATCTCCTTCCGTCTACGCCACCCTTCTTCCAACATCTATTCAAGCGGTGGTATTTTCCGGAACTTCAATACCTCCATCCGGATATCCTTGCCCTTAACCGGAGCCGGTACGAAACGGAAACGGACAGGGGCCCGAAGACCCTCAACGACACGCTCCAAAACGGCTATTTCAACGGCCCCCTCAGCTTTCTATTGAAATGCGTGGACCGTGCCTCCGCCTGGGCGGGCGTGGAAACCTGCACGCCTTACTCGGATGATTCCGATCTCATGGAGACGGTCTTTTCCATTCCCGGCATCTACAAGATCCGGAACGGTACCCGCAAATGGCTTTTGCGCGAATCCTGCAGGGATATACTGCCTCCCGATACCTACCATCGTCAGGACAAGATGGGGTTGGTCACTCCGAATAACGCCTGGATGGCGCAACTGCGACCCCTGATGCGGGCCTACCTGGAAGAACAGGATGATGGCCTTTTCAATAAGAAAAAACTGTTGGCGGAATACGAGCAATTTTTTGATCCAAAAAGTCCGTTGGAGAATTTCCGGATTTACAAGTATCTTTCCATGGTCATCTGGCGTTCCATCTACAAGGTTTAAATCCATCACCCATCCGACTCCAGGCATCCATATCTTCTCTGTACAACGACCCGGTTAAAGCCCTGCAGGCATTCAACCTGATGCGCTTTGGCACTACCTTGCTCATCGGGATCTGGCTGGCGAAAAGCGGCCTGCCGACCAGCAATATTTCGGTTTACGAAACCTGGTTGTTCCTGGGGAATATCGTCACCTTCTTTTGGATGGGAGGCGGGCAAAATGCCCTCATTTCCCTGTTCCCAAAATTGGAGGCAAAAGAATCACAGCGCGTGCTCTTGTTTCAATCCTTTCTGCTTTTTACGGTATTGTCCATATTGGCAGCAGGCGCGTTAGCTTTCGCAGGCGATTGGATCGGACCGCGGTTTACACACGCTGAGCATGTGCCCTATTTGGGGTGGTTGTGCCTGTTTGTAGTGGGCAATATTCCTTCGCAATTGATACACCTTTTTTACCTCTTGCGCGACCAGCCCAGGCAGATTCTTCAATATGGGATCTTTAGTTTCAGCTTCCAACTGGCAGCCGTCATTATCCCTCTGTGGCTGGGCGCCGGATTAGAGGGGGTCTTTATCAGCATGGTCGTCTGGGCGAGCATCAAGTACGGCTGGTTGGTTGTCCTGGTTATTCAGCATGGAAAATGGTCGATCGATTTTTCCCAATTGGGCCGGTACGCATGGCTGATGGTCCCCTTGACACTGCACATCCTGGTGGGAAATAGCGTGGAATATACCGACGGACTGATCGTGGCAAATTTCTTTGCAGACGACCGGCAATTTGCCCTGTTCCGGTTCGGGGCCCGCGAATTACCATTGGTCACCCTGTTAGTGGGAGGTATTGTGACCGGATTGATCCCGGTGGCTGCCCTAAATATAGAAAACGGGATGCGGGAGGTTCGGGAGCGAACTGCCCGATTGTCCCATTGGCTGTTTCCCATTAGTGCGGTACTGATGTTTCTTAGCCCGTGGGGCTTTCCACTGGTTTATAATGCCGATTTTTCTGTTTCGGCCAAAGTATTCAATGTGTACCTGCTCATTTTGTGCAGCCGCATCCTGTTGCCGCAAGTGCTGGTGATCAGTCAGCAACGCAATTTTATGCTGGTCGTCAGCGCGGTGGTCGAAATGGCAATAAATGTGGGCTTGAGCTTGTGGTGGGTACGCATCTGGGGGCTGGAAGGAATTGCCATGGCTTCTGTTGTCGCTTTTTTGATTAACAAGTTTAATCTTATTGCTTATAATTATTGGAAATTGGGCGTTCCGATGTCCCGGTACATACCCGTGCGCATATGGGCGGGGTATTCCCTCGGCTTGATATTCTGTTATGTGTTGGTAAATTGGGTCTATGGTTGATGGCATCCTGATCGGCGGGTCGCCCAGCACGGGCAGTTCTGTGTTGGTTAACATGCTCAACCGGCATCCGGATGTTGTGGCGGGGCCGGAGACTTATTTGTTTATCCACCCGAAATTGTACACAGAATGGCCGGCATACCGCTGGTTTCTGTTGCATAGGAGTAAATGGGGCGGCCTGAAATCGATCGGCTGGTTTCGCAAAAACGGAGCCGACCTGCTGGATCCTTTTTATGGTTGGACCCAGGAATCCCTTTCCGCAGAAATACCTCAGGCGCTTGATTTACCTGCATTTGCGGAGGCATTTTTTTCCAAATCCAGAAAGGGAAAAGACGCAAGCCGCTGGGTGGAAAAATCTCCCTCCAATGCGCTCTGTCTAGATCTTTTTCTCCACCACTTTCCGGGTGGAAGGGTCGTGCATACCACCCGAAACCCTTACGACACGATTGCCTCCCTTGTTTCCCGCGGACTCTCCCCGTTTGAGGCTACTGCGGCTTATCTCCTCAACACTTCCTTTGCCCTTAAGGCAGCAGGGTCGGCGCGGTATTTTTGCCTGAAATATGAAGATTGGGTCCATGCGCCGGACCAATTCCTCCGGGCTTGCTTTGCGCATTTGGGCCTGAATTGGGACCCTTCCTGCCTGGAACCTGAAAAGGGAGCAACGGAAGTCCGCATGGAAGGCTGGCTGCATAATGAAAAAGGCCCCCTGCAGGCGGGAAGCGTGGGCCGTTTTCAACGGCTTCCGGCCCTGGAGCAGGAGAAGATCTGCTACGCTGTCGAACATTTGCGCATTGATCCTCGCTACCGGGAAATACATCAACTCCCTGTTTCCAATATCCCGGAAATCTGTGAAATACTGGAATACCCCATCCACCCAAGTACCCGTTCTTTTCGCTTGTCCATGACAATTTCCAAGTGGCGAAACCAGGCCATTCGGCAATTTAAATGGTATCCCCATCCCTCACTCTTCACACTTCACTCCTCACACTTCACTCCTCACACTTCACTTTTTTCCTGACCTTACCCAACCTTTTCCGATGCTTTCCCGTGTATGGGGGTGAATACCTGATTTTTTACACTAAAAAAGCATTCCATGAAACGATCCTTGTTGTTGCTTTTCCTATCCGTTTTTGTATTTATCGCCTGCCAAAAAGAGGAAGTTCCCCCAATCCCCGGTCCGGACCCCATTGAACTGGACCTCGGTAGCCTGACTACTGCTTCCGCTTATGGCCTGATCACCGACGAATCGGGCAACCCCGTTGCGGAAGCCATCGTAACCTTGGGAAACAAAACCACGGTATCCGATGCCAACGGCGTATTTCGTATCCAACATGCGCAGGTACGGGAGAACCTCACCCAGGTTAAAGTGGAAAAAAGCGGCTATTTCTTCGGGGGGCGTTCTTTCCGTCCGAAATATGAGGCGAATCCCTTTGTCCGCATTCAACTGTTGAAGAAAGTTATTGCCGGGGAGTTTGAATCAGCTACTGGAGGCCTGGTCGAATTGGCCGGTCAGGAAGTGGCTATTGATTTTCCGGTGGATGGGGTAGTGGATGGCAGCGGTCAGCCCTATTCCGGCACGGTGAAAGTGGCCATCCAATACCTGGATCCCACTGCCTCCGACCTCGACCAGCGTATGCCGGGCAACCTGCTCGGGTTTAACGACCGGGACGGGGAGCGAGTCCTTTCGACCTTTGGTATGGTAGCTGTGGAATTGACAGGTGCACAGGACCAAAAACTACAGCTTGCGGATAACAAACCCGCTACGCTCACCGTGACGGTCCCCGCTTCCCTGCAAAGCAACGCCCCGGCAAGCATCCCCCTTTGGCATTTTGACGAATCGGTGGGCATTTGGGTAGAAGAGGGCGAAGCCATGTTGGAAAACGGCAAGTATGTGGGCAAAGTGAGTCATTTTTCCTTTTGGAACTGCGATGCGCCCTTTCCGGTGGTGCATATGAGTGGAAGTATCTTCCTGAATACCAATGACAACCCATTGAGTGGGGTGCAAGTCCGCATCACTATTGTTAGTTCCTCCTTCTCGGGCTATGGATGGACGGATGAAAACGGTGTGTTTGGGGGAGATATTCCCGCTGGTGAAGCACTGGTTTTGGAAATACTCGACCTGTGCGGCGAAGTGGTTTACACAGAAAATATTGGCCCTTTCAGCGCAGATGTGGTGCTGGCTGACCTTATCCTTCCCTCGAGTGCTTTTACCAATATGCCGGTGAACATTTCCGGTACACTCGTGGATTGTGATGGGAATCCGGTGCCTAATGGCTATGTGAAAGTAATGCTAGGAGGCACCGCCAGTGTGTTTTATGTCGATAACACAGGCGCCTTCAGCGGGATGATCCAGGTCTGCAGTGCCACTGAATTTGACTTGCTCGGGGTTGATCTGGATAACCTGGTACAGAGCAATACCTACACCTTTACCGTGGCTCAGGAAGTGGTAACCGGCAATATCGAAGCCTGCGACGTTGAACTGGATGAATATATCCAATTCACCCTGGACGGAGAAGAGTATCTATTCACGGAGAATCTGTTCCTAAGCGACTCCATCCCTGGGGAATCCTTTTTCATTAGCGCTTCCGGACCAAACCAATCGTACTGGTTTAATTTTGGCGTAAATGGGGCTGATGTCGGCACTTTTCCATGCGGCATTTTTTACCTATGGGAGAGCAATGGCACAGGTGGAACCACTCAAGTCGCTGCCCAGAATCCGGGGGATATTTCCGTGCAGGTCACGGAGTTTAGCCTCATACCCGGCGAACTCATCCGTGGCACCTTTGAAGGCGATTTCCTCGATTCGCAAGGAGGGAGCCATTCGGTAGATGGGACGTTTAAAGTGTTACGAGATTTCTAGGCATCTTTTGCCTTAAATAATTGAAAAGGAGCGCACCTTACGATGTGCTCCTTTTTAATTTTAAGCCAACACCCGGCTATGATAAGCTTCCGGGTGTTGTCCCAACTCTCTGAGGAAGAGAAAATGGTCGTGGAGTGCCTTGAAAAAAGGAAGGTTGGTATATTTTATTCCAAACTCTTTGGCGGTTTCTTCAATAATGGGCGTGAGTGCCCGGTAATGGATATGGCAGATGTTGGGGAAAATGTGGTGCACGATATGCGTGTTGAGTCCTCCGGTAAACCAGTTGACCAACCAACTGCCGGCAGAAAGATCAATGGTACTTTCAATCTGGTGAGTCGCCCAACAATTCTTGATATTACCCTCCGAATCGGGAGCAGTGTATACTGTATGTGGATTGATATGGGGTGGTACCAACATGAGCGCAATAGAAATCCCTGCCACAAAATGGCTGGCCAGGTACATCAGCAGGATTTGCCACCAGGCATAGGGAAGCACCAATAACGGAATGAGGAGGCTGTATGCAACGTAGAAAACCTTCGAAAGGAGAAGCGTCACCCATTCCCGGGCGCCGTGGTTTTCGATGAATTTATTGCCGAACTGGTGCTCCCTGAATAAAAGGAAGTCCTTGAAATATACGATAAACAGGCTCAAAAAACCATACAGAAAAATGCCGTAATAGTGTTGATACCGGTAAAAGGGCCGGTAGGGATAGTCGGGATTCAACCGCATTAATTTGTTTTGCGAAATATCCGGATCGTGCTCGGGCACATTGGTGAAGGAGTGGTGTGACATATTGTGCTTCAGCGACCACATGTAATTGCTGATCCCTACCAGATTCCAGGAATAGCTCAAGAGCTTGTTTACCCGGGTATTGGAAGAATAAGCGCCATGGGAGGCATCATGCCCCACCGAAATGATAAAAAAAGCAGAACCCAATCCCATCGAAATAAATAACAGCGTAGCTCCCCAAAGGGCCAGGTCAGGAAGGAATAATAAGGAGAAGTAACTCAGAATCAGCCAGGCAAAAAAGAATAGGGACTTAAAGACCATCAACGCATTTGCTTTTTTGCTGACGCCCTTATCCCGGAAGTATTGATCGATGCGCTTTCGGAGTGTTTGAAAAAACTCCGAACTCATCGTGGGGTCAAAATGCACGTCTTGATGAGTCATAGGGATCGTTTTTAGATGAGGTTATTTTTGGAGGACGCTTAAAAATAGGAAATTTTCAGCAAATCATTATTCATCTATTAAAACCCTTTACTCAGTCAAAATTTTCTTGCATTAAAATTAAATTCAAAACTCGTAACCGCCGTGGCAGCGGAAGAAAACTAAAAACTAAAAATTCAAAATTAAAAACTCTCTTTACCCCTTCAACACCGCCTTAACCCCTTCCTCATACGGCGTGGCCATTTCCCCAAACCGGTGGGTAAACTTGCTGCTGTCAAAAAAGTAATCCCGGTCGTTTTGGTAGAGCATTTCGTGCATCTCTTTCATAATGGGAATGAAAATGCCGAGTAGCCCGATGATCCATTTTTTCAGGACGGTGTATTTCGGCTCGACGCCCATCTCTCGGGCAAATAATTCCACCCATTCTTTTCCAGTGAGCCGGTCGGCGCAAGTAGGCAAGTGCCAGGTCTGGTTGAATGCATCGGGGGTATTTCCGAGGAGAGCGGTCGCTTTGGCGGCGTCGGGGGTGTAGGTAAAGGAATGCACTTTGGTGTCGTCGGCGAACCAATTAGCGGCCTTTCCTTTTTGGAAATTTTTCAGCACGGTTTCCTGGAGGACGCTATTGTTGATTCCAGGCCCGTAGAAATCTGCTGCCCGGGCGATAAGTACACTCACTTCTCCTGAATCCATGGTTTGCTGGAGTCGCTGAAGCAACTGTGCCCTGACTTCTCCTTTTTTGCTCGGCGGATTGATAAGAGACTCCTCCGTCATGTGCGGAATAGCCTGAATATCGTAGGAGTATACATTGTCAAAGAAAACCAGCTTGGCGCCATGCGTTTTGCAGGCATCCAGCAGGTTTTTTGTAAAAGCCGGCCAAGTATTGCGCCACACCTTGAGTTTGTATTCAAATCCCACTACGCAATACACGATTTCGGAGCCCTCGATAGCTTTGCTCAATTGCGCAGCGTTGGTGACATCTGCCGGAAATAGTTCATCCGTTTCGTTCACCTTTTTGGGGTTGCGGCTCACCAACCGGATATGTGGGGTAAAGCTTGCAAGTTCTTTCGCCAGGTCCTGGCCGATAGCGCCTCCGGCGCCGATGATTGTTTGCATGGTTGATGGAGTCTATAAAAAAGACCTGCCGACAGACAGGTCTTTTTTATTATTGAAAAATTAATTGCACTCAGTAGCGTGCTTATAAGCGATTGCTTGGATGTCTTTCCATTTCGGCTTCTTGCCGTATGCTTTCTTAATGGAATCACAATCTCCGAAGAGCTTGGCAAATTCGTCCTCAAAGTTTTTCTTTTCCAGTTTGAATGCTACTCCGTCTCCTTTTTTTACATAGTAAGACTTATCATCGCCACCGGCTACGCCAATACCACCGACACTGACCTGAGTCGTTTCCGCCGCATAGGGGTCATGATATACTCTGACTTTCCCGGAAAAAGACGGATTCAGCAATTGCATCATCAACGGCATTTTCTTCTTTTTGACCATGACGTCCGCTTTTTCGAAATAGGCATATCCATCCTTGATCTTGGCAGCATCGAGATCGTCCCGGTTCCACTTGGTGGCATCATTGAGGAAGTCGAGTCCCTTTCCTAATTTATCCAGACCACTTTGGGGCAGGTACATGAACTTTACCTGATCGGGGGTGTAGTCGAGGGCTTCTCCGCTTTCTTTCTCGATAATAATGTTGGAGATCAACCCTTTCTTGCGTTTCAGTTTGTCGATCGTTCCGGTCACTTCCGTGCCGTCTTCCAGGGTTACATAAGCTGGTTTTTTACGGGAAAAACCTTCGGCTGGGGGGCTGAATACCTGGCCGAAAACCAGTTGGGTGGCAAATAACATTACCATCACTGAGGTGATTGACTTAAACTTCATAGATTTTTTTTTAGGTTTGAAAAAAGTCGCGACGAAAATACGATAATTATAGGGAATTAAATCCATACCTGTTTTCATTTTTTGGCATCTTGCGGGCGATAAATAGACACTATATGCATTCCACTTGTTGGGTTACCCTCTTTCTAATTTCGCTTCTATCCTGCGGTTCGCCTAAGCCGGTGGAGGTATACACCGTGCAAAACGTCCTGATGCCCCTCGAGCCACCCATCACGGTTCGCAGCATTCAATCGCGTGCCATCCGGCCGCTGGAACTGCCAGAAACATCCGCGAAAATTGCAAAGGTACGCCTGCTTAAAGCGGAGATCGGTAACCCCGACTTCCCCAACCTGAACTTCGCCCGTTCCATCCGGTTGTCACTCGTCGACCCGGATGGAGTGATTATCCTCCTGGCCGATTCCGGGCCTATTTCGAAAGACCAGGCTACGGTTTTGCTCAAACCCGTAGGAAAACCGGACATCCTGCGCTGTTTTCAGCAGGAAAAACTGGATATGCTGCTCGAGGTAGACAATCTGGTACCCGCCGAGCAGGGCATTATGCTGATCGGCAATTTCGAGTTTACCCTTTCCCCTGGCTAGCGCCCATCGCGTTCGCCAGTTTGTACAGCACTCTTGCCCCCACGTTGCCGTCCCATTCATGGCCTTGTCCGCCTACCTCGCAAAGATCAAACCCGATGATGGTTTTGCCGCTTTCGAGCACTTGCTTGATCAGGTACATGGCTTCGGGAAATTGCAGTCCACCCGGCACCGGGGTGCCGGTATTTGGACAAAGACCGGGATCCAGTCCATCTATATCAAAGCTGATGTAGACCTGCTCCGGCAAACTGTGCACGATCGATTGGCAGAGATCGTGAAAGGAGGTCCCTTCATATTGCATCTCCCGCATACCCTGGTCGGTATAGACCTGTACGCGCGCGCCCGATTCCTGTGCCAGTTCCCACTCGGCCTCACAATAATCGCGGATGCCTACTTGCACAAGGCGGGAGACCTGCGGCAGTCGCAATGCATTGAAAAATATGGAAGCATGTGACCAGGTAAAGCCTTCAAAGGCCTCCCGGAGATCCATATGGGCGTCGATCTGGAGAATGCCGAAGCTGGGGTAGCGCTCGGCCAATGCCTGGAGATAACCCAGCGGCACGCTATGCTCTCCGCCCACCACGCCTACCAGTTTGCCGGCTTCCATAAGCTGCCGGGTTTCGAGGTAGACCCAGTTTTTGAGGTTTTCGCAACTTTGGTTGATCTCCTCCTGGATTTTCGATAGCTCCTTGTCGGTGGCCGGATCGCCGCCTTCTTCCAAAAACTCGATGTATCGTTTGGACAGCGGCCGCAACTCCTCATTTCTCCGCTGCCAATATTCATTGGCGGGGCGCATAAACAGCCCCATCTGCCACGCATTCGGGATGTCCGCATCGAACAGATCCAATTGCGGGGAGCACTCCAGGATATTGGCAGGACCGCTGGAAGTTCCTTCTCCGAAAGAGACCGTGACATCCCAGGGGACGGAAAGCAATACCACCTCGGCCTCTTCCTCCTCAAACGGGAGGCCAATAAAATGTCCGTTTTGAAGGCCCACGCCATTGGGGTCGAAGGTTTGGATCTTATCTTGTTTGCTACTCATATTGGTCAAAAATATTAATAAATTTGTTGGCAGCAAATTTATAGAAAATCGCACCTATGTACGCAAAACTATTGTTCGTGTTACCCTTTTTACTCGCCCTCTCCAGCGAGCTGGAAGGTCAGGATACGCCTGTGTTTTTAGAGAAAAGGATCGTAAAAACAGCCCTTATTCCATGTGCACTGGATACTGCGTGGTGGAAATGGACCACCCACGAAGGCCTGAATACCTTTTTCAGTGCTGACAATCAGATAGGATTATGGCCCGGCGGTCCTTTCGAGATCTACTTTTCGATGGACGCGCCAGAAGGGCTTCGAGGCAGTGAGGGCAGCGAAGTGTTGGCGGTGTTACCTAAAAAGATATTCTCCTTCACCTGGAATGCCCCGCCTTCTTTTCCGGAAATCCGCAATTCAGGGGAGCACACCTGGGTGGTCCTGGAATTCGAACCGGTCTCCGATACCCAGACGCTTATTATCCTCACCCATCTCGGTTGGAGAGAAGGGGATGACTGGGACGGGGTGTATCAGTACTTCGATAAAGCCTGGGGGACAGTGTTGAATTGGTTGGTCGAGAGTTGTGTGCGCTGATGGATTCAATTGGGGGTGCTTTTTTTGAGGAATAATCGTAATTTAGGAGAAATTCCTTCCCGACTTGTTTACCTACGCCCCGGGTATTTACACATAATAAAGTAAACCCGTTTTTTTTACCTCAAAATTCCATGCCGATGGCAGCATCCAAGTATTCCCCGTTTTTGCTTCTACTGTTTTTTCTTTTTATACAAGGTTGTGTGTCTACTATTTATGTAGTGCGCCATGCCGAAAAGGCAGGGGGAGCAGATCCCGGATTGACTGCAGCGGGAGCGGAGCGGGCGGAAGCGCTGGCCACATTTTTGGCTGACAAAAATATCTCCGCCGTGTATGCGACCCCTTATAACCGAACCCGTCAAACCGCTCAACCTACCGCCGATGCGTTGGGCTTGACTGTCCAGCTCTACCAAAACGACACCCTTTCCGCTTTTGTAGCTTCTCAGCTGAACCCCTTGGGCAAAAATCGCCTGGTAGTGGGCCACAGCAATACGGTGTTGGATATTGTGAGAGCCCTGGGCGCTACTCCTACCATGACCGAAATTCCCGAAAACGATTTCGACAACTTGTTTATCGTGCGAAAAAGTCGTTACCTGAACCAATTGACCATTACACTAACCGAGACCACTTATGGCGCCCCTTCCCCCTGATTCCGGTCTTTCTCTTTTACCAAAAAACCTCCTGTCATGAAAAAAATCGTTCAACCTGTCTATGGACTGCTGTTGTTTGCCGCGCTAGTAGCTTCCGGATGTGGAAAGCCTTCACTGAATGGCCTGGATCCCGCTTCCGGTCCTCCCGGCACCATCGTCGAGGTGCAGGGAAGCAAATTATTCGGCGCCACCGTGCTATGGGATGCCGGGCTGGCTACCGAGACGGCGATTCCCAGTAACTTTCTCTCCGCCCGTTTTTTTACCGTGCCACCTGCTGCTACCCCCGGAGATCACCCGGTCCGGCTGAAGATCGGAAGCACTCTTTCTGACAATACCATTAACTTTAATGTATCCGGAGCCGTATTGCGGCCCAATCCGCGAATCGATTATGTGACCTGCTATGGGTACAATGTCAAACCGGATGGGAAGATCTCCCTGTTTCTCATGGTTTCGGGCGCCAATTTAGATGTGGGCGCCAAGATCCGCATCAACGGTACCGACCAGTTTGCCTTTATTTCAAACGTAATGCGCAACCCAAACCTAACTGCAACGACACCAACCACGCTTCAGTACCCCATTCCCAACTATTGTATGCTTTGGACGGTGTTAGGTGATCAGTCTGCGGGGAACGTCAATGTGCAGGTAGTCAACCTGGATGGAGGCACGTCCAATACGATTGTCTATCGGATCGCCGACTCGCTTGCCAGCCTGGACAGTGATGGGGACGGTTTGCTGGATGACTGGGAAATAAATGGGTATGATGCTGATGGGAACGGCACGATCGATGTAGACCTTCCCGCACTTGGAGCAAATCCGCACCATAAGGACCTGTTTGTGGAGGTCGACTGGATGAATGGATTTGCGCCGAATAATGCCATTTGGAATACGATCGAAGCTGCGTTTGCCAACGCCCCGATCATGAACGCCAATGGCGGATCGGGCATAGCGATCCATATCGATCGCGGACAAGCCGGTGCAGGGGGTGGGGGAGGTACAGTCCTCACCGCAACCAACTTCATCCGGTATGACAATTCGCAGGTTTCCGGTCCCGGCAGCACAGTGAATTTATACACCCTGAAAAGCGCAAATTTCAACGCCAACAGGCTGAACATATACCGGTATTGCATTTTCGCCAACGACAATGGGTATAGCCCCGGTAGTTCAGGGCAGGCAGAAGATATCTGGGCCAACGATCTCTTTGTGTCCCTGGGCGCTTTTGTCCCTGCAGGAGGAACCAATAACCAGCAAGTGGGCACTTTCATTCATGAATTTGGCCACACCCTGAATCTCCGGCACGGCGGATTTGAGAATACCAACCGCAAGCCCTCTTACAATTCGATCATGCGCTATGGGGATCCAGGGCAATTCAACGGGATCGATACCGATTGCGATAATCGGGGGAATACCGTATACACCTATTCCCAGGGCATGCGTGCCGACCTCAATGAGAATAGCCTGAATGAAAACCTCGGCGTGTGCGACAACAATGCCATTGATTGGAATGGCAACGGCGCGATTCAAAACCCCGTATCTGTGAGCATCAACTCGGACGCTACCTTGGCAACCCTGCGCGATTTTGCCGATTGGGCCAATCTGCAGCTGGGATTCACCGCAGTGGGATCCGGGTGGGCAAGTAATTAATTTCTTTAGCGGGATGCACCGCATTCCTAAAAACGACCAAAAATGAAAACGCATAATAAATTGTTTCTCATCCTGAGCGGGATAGTATTCCTGGCTGCTACGGTGGGCTGTCAGCAACCCAAAGGACTACCTGATTCCAATCATCCGGCAGGCGAAACGCCTCCTGTGCCGGAAAAAGCTACCCTTGAACTTCAAATGCCGCCTTCTCCTCCCGCAGAAAAAATCCAGGCTATGAATAGACAAGACAGCACCCGGTTTTTGTATCAATTAGTGAGCGGGGAGAACCAGCTTTTCGGTCCATTCGAAGGCCGGGGAAAAGTGACCCGCCTGGATGCCGGCCAGGTGATGGTAGAACTGGAGGGCGGGCAGCAGATCCAGCTAAACTACCAGCTGCCGGTGAAAGAGGCAAGACTGCGTTTGGATTCAGGTCAGGATATCTCGTTGCTCCAGGAAGAATCCTATGAAGGCGCCGCGCAGAACCGCCTTTTTACCCTGCGCGCAGGTAAGTATGTGCCTGTATCCTCCGTAAGACGATCGGCGCCGGCGCCGATCGAACTTTCTCTCTCCGATAACCTTCAGATCCGGCAGGCAAAATACCTGCCCAAGCAAGTGGTCATCGATTCGGAAAGAGATACGCACTATGCGGTCCCGCTCTATGTCATTTATAGTGGGAAGCGCGAGCAAGTCTTTCCCGAAAAAGGCACGTTCACCTTTAGGGATGGAGATTTTACCTATGAACTCCATGTGCTAGCCAACGGCTACGCGCTTCCAAAAGAAAAGAACGGCGGCGCTTTCGAAACGGAGGGTGGCTATTACCTCGACTTTTGGCTCCGAAGAATTTAAGAGTAAAGAGCAGATGTCAAAGTTTTGACATCTGCTCTTTATAGTTACTTTGCATCAAATTTCATTCCATGGAACCCCATTTTGAGCATTTGATCCAAAGCGTACTGGAAGAGGACTATGGAACGATCGAACATTTCCTGGAACCGGACCTGGTAGCCCAACTCCGAAATAACCTGTTGGGATATTTCGAGCAAGGGATTATGAAACCCGCTGGAGTGGGCAAACGGTTTACCTACCAACAGAATGCCAAAGTACGGGGCGATCTGATCCATTGGATAGAGGATAACCCACAAGACCCGGTCGAGAAAGCATTTCTGCAACATGTGAGCGCTTTTGTGAACTACCTGAATGCCACTTGCTATACGGGTATCAACGCATTTGAATTTCACTATGCCTTTTATGATGAAGGCAGCTTTTACAGACGCCATCTCGATCAGTTTGATCGGGATCGAGGCCGGAAATTTTCCTTTGTGGTCTATCTCAATGAGCATTGGACGAAAAAAGACGGAGGAGAACTTGCCCTTTATCTCCCCGACCGGGATGTGGTGATCGAACCAAAAGGAGGTAGCGCCGTCTTCTTCAAAGCGGATATCGTAGAACACGAAGTGCTCCCAACTTTTCGCCCCCGAATGAGTATTGCTGGGTGGTTGAAGCGTATTTAATTCTTCGATTTTGTACCTTCGCACCAGTTGCTAGTAGGCAGCCACCAATCACCAATCACCAATCACTGAAAACCATGTCCCACAAAGTTTTAATCATTGGCGCCGGCGGAGTAGGCCGGGTTGTCGTGTTCAAATGTGCCCAGCACCCGGAGGTGTTCTCCGAGATCCTTTTGGCCAGCCTTACCAAATCCAAATGCGATGTGATTGCCACAGATGCCATGAAGGCTACCGGTCATACGAAGATCAGTACGGCTAAGGTAGATGCGGATAATGTACCTGAATTGGTCCAGCTGATTCGTTCTTTTAAGCCGGCCCTCGTGCTCCATGTGGCCCTGCCTTACCAGGATTTGACCATTATGGATGCCTGTCTGGAAACGGGTACCCCTTACCTCGATACCGCTAATTATGAACCCAAAGACGTGGCCAAGTTTGAATACAGCTGGCAATGGGCCTACCAGGATCGCTTCAAGGCTGCTGGCATTCCCGCCGTGCTGGGCTGCGGGTTCGATCCAGGGGTGACCAATATTTTTACCGCCCATGCGGCCAAACACCACTTCGACGAGATCCATTACCTGGACATCGTCGATGCCAACGCAGGTAGCCATGGCAAAGCTTTCGCCACCAACTTCAACCCGGAGATCAACATCCGGGAGATCACCCAGAAAGGGCGCTACTACGAGAATGGGAAATGGGTGGAAAACGAACCCCATGAGATCGGAAAAATGATCAACTACCCGGATATCGGACCCCGGAAATCTTACCTGATCTTCCACGAAGAACTGGAGTCGCTGGTGAAAAATTATCCGACTATCAAGCGGGCTCGTTTCTGGATGACCTTTGGCGACGAATACCTGACCCACTTGCGCGTTATCCAAAATATCGGCATGGCTCGCATCGACCCTGTCAAGTATAAAGGCGTGGATGTCATTCCACTCGAATTCCTCAAATACGTCTTGCCCGACCCGGGTGAACTGGGCGAAAACTATACGGGCTACACTTCCATCGGATGCCGTATCAAAGGGATCAAGGACGGAAAGGAAAAGACCTATTATATATGGAATAACTGCAGCCACGAAGCCGCCTATAAAGAAACCGGTACGCAGGGGGTTTCATACACTACCGGCGTGCCTGCCATGCTCGGCGCCAAAATGATGCTCGACGGCCATTGGGGCGGCGCAGGCGTCTTCAACGTAGAGCAACTAAATCCGGATCCGTTCCTCAAGGAGCTTGGCCCGAGTGGCCTGCCCTGGCATGAAGCAGAAGGGGTGGATTTGGAGATGGACTAATATATTGTTTATCGGCTTCGCCTGTTTAGAAGGTTTATCGACTTCGTCTGTTTATTTGAGTTGCCTCAATAAACCTAATAAACCTAATAAACCTAATAAACCTAATAAACCTAATAAACCTAATAAACCTAATAAACCTAATAAACCGTGCGTTTCCCTCTGAATCTCGAATCTCCCGCTTTCGTCCTCGAATCCCGCCTCCTACGCCAAAACCTGGAGCTCATTCAGGCGGTGCAGGAAGCGGCAGGGGTGAATATCATCCTGGCACTCAAGGGCTTTGCGATGTGGCGCGTCTTTCCCACCATCGCCAAATACCTGAAAGGGGCGACGGCGAGCTCGCTCAACGAGGCGCGGCTGATCTATGAGGAGATGGGGCGAAAGGCGCATACCTATGCGGTGGCGTATATCCCGGACGAGTTTCAGGAGATCATGCGATACAGCAGCCACATTACCTTCAATTCGGTGGGGCAGTATCGGCGATTCAAGCCGCAGGTAGATACCTGGCCGGAAAAGATATCTTGCGGGATCCGGGTCAATCCGGAATACAGTACCGTGGAGGTGGAGTTGTATAACCCTGCAGCGCCTGGGTCCCGATTGGGGGAAGTGGATGCGAATTTTAAGGAGGGATTGGAAAAGAGATTTTTGGAGGGATTGGAGGGGATTCATTTTCATACGCTGTGTGAATCGAGTTCGTATGATTTGGAGAAGACCCTCGAAGCTTTTGAAGCACGGTTTGGCCAGTATTTAGGCCAACTGAAGTGGGTCAATATGGGCGGTGGCCATTTGATGACCCGCAAAGGGTATGATACGGCCCATTTGATTGCTATCCTGAAGGCCTTCAAACAACGATACCCACATCTGGAAGTGATACTGGAGCCTGGGAGCGCCATTGCCTGGGAGACCGGGTTTCTGCTGGCTACTGTGCTCGATATCCATGAAAGTCGTGGGGTGAAAACAGCGATCATGGATATTTCCTTTACGGGCCACATGCCCGATACCCTCGAAATGCCTTACCGACCTCGCATTCGCGGCGCTACAGACCCGGTTGTAGGGCAGCCCGCTTACCGCATTGGCGGGGTGAGCTGTTTGTCGGGCGATTATATGTACGAGTATTCCTTTGACCACGAATTGCAGCTCGGGGAGCAGCTGATTTTCGAAGATATGATCCACTACACCATGGTGAAAACCACGATGTTTAACGGCGTGCGGCACCCGGACATTTGCATCCTGAAGGAAGATGGGACAATTGAATTGGTACGCCGGTTTGGGTATGAAGATTATAAGGGAAGGCTGGGTTAATGTTAAGCGGGGAAAATGGCAACGAAATTTTATGGGGCATTGTTGGAGGCGCTGGAGCCGATTTATGGAATAGGAGAAGCTGCCAGTATCAGCCGGATCGTGGTGGAGGATGTGGTAGATCTTGAGAAGCGGTTTGAAGAAATATTGAGCCGATTGCTGCGCAATGAGCCTGTGCAATATATTCTGGGGCAAGCTGATTTCTATGGGTTGAAGTTTGAAGTGAATCCGGATGTATTGATACCCAGGCAGGAGACGGAAGAGCTGGTATACTGGGTATTGGAATCGTGCAAAGGGTTGGATATGAAGGGAAAACGGCTGTTGGATGTGGGGACAGGGAGCGGTTGCATTCCCATCGTCTTAAAGAAAAAGATCCCTGCGTTGGAGGTTGTTTCCGTGGATATCAGTACCGGCGCATTGGAAGTGGCGCGGTCGAATGCAGAAAAACACCAAGTAGCCGTCGATTTCCGGCAACTCAACTTTTTAGACCCGCAAACCTGGCCCGGATTGGGCACTTTTGACCTCATTGTTTCGAACCCACCTTACATAGATCCTTCCGAAAAAGCAATTATGCCTGAGCATGTGTGGGCGTTTGAACCTCACCAGGCGTTGTTCACTACCAATGATCCTATGGAATTTTACATTTCTCTGACCCGTTTTGCCAATAAAAATTTGCTGCCTGGAGGAAAAATATTTGTAGAGGGCAATGAATTCAGGTTGGAAATGGTGGTTGAAACCTTCAAAAAAGCCGGTTTTGACCGAATAGAGCAAAGGACGGATATGAGCGGAAAGTCCCGAATGATCAGTGTTTTGGGGTAGTTTGGGCCGCATATGATGAAATGGCGGAATATAGAATAATTTTTCATTAATGCTAAGTGATAAAAATCAAGGGGGGGTCTGATGGAAGTCATCCCATTCGGGGTGATTGCGCGGTTAACTTTGACCTGTCAATTGTTCAGTAGCATATTGCTACGAGATTAGAAAGAAAATTAGTTACTCACCATTATTTAAAAACACGTAGTATGAGACCGTCCAACATTATCAAAGGTTTCTTTGCTTTTATCCTGGTACTTGGCAGCTTGTCGATTTTTGCACAGCAGCCAACTATTAACTATTTCCGTCCTTGGGACAAATCTGGTCTGAACGTATTCGAATCGCCGAAATCTGAAATAACTCCTTTTGAAGGAGTGAAAGTACGCATCGGCGGTAACTTTACCCAACAGTATCAGTCACTTAGCCATGAAAGTGAGGCTCCTTTCAAAGCTGCAGCCAGCGATTCCACCAAGAATCTGAACGAATTGTTCCCCTTGGGCCCTGGTTTCAACCTGGCAGCTGCTAACCTGAACCTCGACGTACAATTAGGCGATGGGATTCGCGTGGCATTGGAAAACTATATGTCTTCCCGCCACCACTCCGAGTTTTGGGTAAAAGGAGGTTATATCCAAATCGACAAACTCCCGTTCTTCGGCAACCCGGAATTCTGGACCAAGTACATGACAGCGAAGATTGGTCACTTTGAAGTTAACTACGGAGATGCCCACTTCCGCCGCACAGACAACGGTAACTCGTTTTTCAACCCGTTCGTAGGCAACAACATCATGGATGCTTTCGCAACCGAGATCGGTGCTGAATTGTATTTCAAACACCCCTCCGGCTTCATGCTTATGGTGGGTTTGACGGATGGTTTGATCAATGGCGACGTAAAGAGCTACGAAGGCCAAGCCTACACCAAAGGCCCGTCAATCCTCGCTAAAGTCGCTTTCGACCGCACTTTTGGGGATGACTTCCGCCTCCGTCTTTCGGGCTCCTTCTACAACAACAAAAACACGATCCGCAACACCCTCTATGGTGGCGACCGCACCGGTGCGCGTTATTTCATGCCTATGGAACTGAACTATACGTTCGATAACAAAGGCAACATCACAGGCAATACCGTCTACGGGACCCAGGCTTTTGGCCCACGTTTGAACCCGGGCTTCACTAACGAGATCACGGCTCTCATGTTCAACGCATTGGTGAAATTTAAAGGACTGGAACTTTTTGGTACCTATGAAACCGCTTCCGGTCTGAAGAATGGGGAAACAGCTGCCCGTACGTTCGGCCAATTCAACGTAGATTTGCTCTACCGCTTCCTGAAAGACGAACAACTGTTTGTCGGGGTGCGCTACAACTCTGCCAGCGGTGACCTGACCACTTCGCTAACCGGTGTTACAGTGAATCGTTTTGCCGGCACGATCGGCTGGTATGTGACTAAAAACCTGCTTGCAAAAGTGGAATATGTGAATCAGACTTACGTCGATTTCCCGTCCACCGACTACCGCTACAATGGTAAATTCAACGGTATTATGGTTGAAGCAGCTGTTGCTTTCTAAGATATACCATCAAATTCGAGTTAAAAAAGGGGCGTTCCAATCGGAATGCCCTTTTTTTTATCCCCCCGACCGCTTGGTATTGTTGAATCCTTTCTCCAGCAAGAGCTTTACGACTTTATCCCGCTGGTCGCCCTGCACCAGGATCTCGCCGTCTTTGGCTGAACCTCCCACACCACACTTGGTCTTCAGGTATTTGCCCAGTTCCACCAGTTCTTCGTCGGGGCCTACAAACCCGCTTACCAGCGTCACCTCCTTACCTCCCCGTTGCTTCCGATCCAGCAATACCCGCAGTTTTTGCTGCTGGGGTGGGAGGGAAGCGGTTTCTTCCCGCTCCTGCTCGAATTCAAAATCGGGGTTTGTAGAAAAGACGATACCGCTTCTTTTTGGGTTACTTTTTTTGCTCATGTTTTATAGGTATTTGTGAAGGGTGAAGGGTGAAGAGCCGCTCTTCACTCCTCACTCCTCACTTCTTCCAATTATCATTCAACATCCCCAGCACCAACATCCCCAGTCCTCTGGCGCCATAAGGCGAATTGGCCAAAATAACTACCCCGGTTTTTGTTTCGGGTACCAGGGCCATATAAGCCATATAACCGCTCGTCGATCCGGTGTGTACGAGTATCCGGAATCGTTTTTCTTTGGATACATCACATGCCACCCGAGTGCCATATAGGTATTCTTCCGGATACCGGTGGGGATAGGCTGGCGGTAAAGTTCGGAAAAAATTGGTTCCCATGCAGGCGGAGGGGCTAAAAGCAGTTGCATCCATTTCAGCAGGTCAGCCATATTGGATTTCAGACCGAATGCACCCTGATGGGAAGCAGGATGCCAGAGCGGCGTTGGCCTGGAAGCGGCATTATAGCCCTGGGCTATCGCCGATTCGTCCGGGACAGGTAGCGTGAAATAGGTATGGCCTAAATCCAGGGGCGCGAGTAATTCTTCCTGCATAATCTCCTCAAAGGGTCTGCCCATGCGCGCTTCTACAGCTAACTCCAGAAACCCGTAATTCATGTTGGAGAAGCTATAGGGGCAGGGAGATCCATTCGGCAGCCTGTATGCTTCCAGAAAAGCCCGCAATTCTTCTTTCGAATAGGCGGCATACGGATCTTGGGCAGAATATTCGATCTCCCCAAATCCCGGTGGGTAGCGGGGCAGACCGGAAGTGTGGTTGAGGCACCGACGAAGCGTGATATTCCGGATGGCAGGATCAATGGGATCCAGGTTAAGGTATGCTACCAGGCTTGAATCCAGGTCCAAAAAGCCCTCTTGTGCAAGCCGCACCACCAGCGTGGCGGTAAAAACCTGTGTATATTCGCCCAGTTCAAAGAGATACGTGTCATTCATCGGAAGCGAATCTTCTTTCGAAGAAACCCCGTATGGAAAGACAAACGCAGAATCTTCCCAAATCACCCCCACGATCAATCCCGGTGTCAGCGTATAATCTATCTGTGCATCATACGTTATGATCTTCTGGATTTCGCGCCCCAAATGATCCTGGACCTGCCCTTGTATGGAGGTGGAGATGAAAAGAACTCCTAAAGCGATACAACTTATTTTCAACACATGTATTCTTTTAGGGTGCAGTGTGCAGGGTGCACTAAAAAAATCCTCCAATGAAAACGCTCCTTTTCCTCTTCTTGTTTGCTCCACTCTTTGTCCTGGCCCAATGGGCGCCCTTTTCATCGATCGATGGTCGGTTTCAAATACCTTCCCCTAAGCCGCTGGCGCACCAGGAGTCGACGGTGGAAACACCCATGGGTGTGATTATCTACCACACCTATTTCCACCAACCCGAAAAGGACCCCAATGGGAATCAGTGGTTTTCGGTGAGCTACTGCGATTACCCCGACGGTACGATCCATTCAGATTCTACGGACATTCTGGAGGAATTTTTTGAGGAAACGATCAAAGAATCCGCATCCAGCGTAAACGGGGAGGTTCGATATGTCGAGCATATCGACTACAACACCTTGCCCGGCCGGTTTTGGCGCGTCGACTACCTCAACGGACAGGTCGTCATCAAGTCCAAAGCGTACCTGATCGCCAACCGGTTTTACGTCATCCAGGTGGTCATCCTGAAGGATAAAAGCGCCAATTCGGATGCGGCCCGATTTTTAGATGGATTTAAGTTGCTGGTGGGATAAGTGCAGAATCGACCAGGCTGTTAAGAGGATAAATGTTTTTTTCTTTTACTCAGTCGAAATTTTCTCATCATGGATAAAATTTACAAAAAAATACCCATCAGCCTCTTCCTCTGGTTTCCGCTCCTTCTTTCCGCTCAATCGCCCAAAGGCCAGCTCTTCATCATCGGAGGCGGTAAGCGCTCCCCGGAAATGGTCCGGGAAATGATCGATCTGTCGGAGCTGAAAGGGGAGGGGTATGCCGTGATCCTGCCTATGGCGAGTGAAGAACCGGATTCGGCGGTTTTTTACGCACGCTTGCAGTTTGAGAAAGAGGGCGTTGCCCGTGAAAAGCTCATCGGACAATATTATTCCAAAGGATTTTTCCCGGCAGCTTTACTGGATTCGTTGAAAGGAGCTGCACTGGTGTACCTGACCGGGGGCGATCAAACGCAATTTATGGAGGTGGTGGGGTATACGCCCATTCAGGAGGCCATCCGCCAAGCCTACCAGAATGGGGCCATCGTTGCAGGCACATCTGCCGGCGCTGCGGTGATGAGCAAAAAAATGATCACCGGCAATGAATTCAAACACCCTGAATACACCGGTGATTTTCGGACTATTGAGGCACAAAATGTCGAGTTGACAGAAGGATTGGGCTTGCTTCCTCCCAAAATCATCGTCGACCAACATTTCGTCTACCGCATGCGTATGAATCGCCTGATCACGGTGGCACTCGAAAATCCCCGCTACCAATGCATCGGCATCGATGAGTCCACCGCCATCGTCGTAAAAGGAAAAAAAGCCCGTGTGGTAGGTGCTGGTCAGGTTATTGACCTGACTTATTTCCACAAAAAACCAAATGTCAAAAATGGCCTCCTCGGCGGCAATGATCTCCGGCTCCATGTCTGGCTGCCAGGACAGAAGTTTAAATTAGTGACTGGTAACTGGTGACTGGTCACCATTCAAACAAAAACATCGGCGGCAACAACAGCAGGATCGCCAGTAAAGTCATAATCAAAAACAGCGGTAACATCCATTTCAACCAGGTCTGGTAGGGCACTTTGGCGATGGCCAAAATACCCATGGTGACTCCGCTGGTCGGGATGATCAGGTTGGACAATCCATCTCCAAACTGAAACGCCAACACAGTGGATTGTCTGCTGATCTCCAAAATATCGCTTAGAGGCGTGAGGATAGGCATGGTGAGGGCTGCCTGGCCCGAACCGCTGGGCACAAAGAAGTTGAGGCCGCTTTGCAGTACAAACATGATTTCTACGGTCATAAACCTTGGAACCCCCTGCGTACCTTGTGCAATGCCATTCAGAATAGTGTCGATGATCCGGCCTTCTTCCGCCACGACCAGGAGTCCTCTGGCCAGGCCGATGACCATGGCGGCTGTCATCATATCCTTGGCGCCGTTCATGAATAATTTGACGGCGTCGTTGCCTTTTAGCCGACCCAGGAGTGCCGCAGCAAAGCCCAGGCCTATAAACAAGGCGGCAATTTCTTCAATATACCAATCCCAATAGCTCACGCCGTAGATCAGAATGCCCAGGGAGGCGATCAGCCCAAGCAAAACCAGCTTTCTCGACCAATTGAACTCCAGGTTGGCGGTATCCTCGTAATGGGTGCTGTCCCGCTGCTGGTCAATTTCGTACATGGGACTCCTGGATGGGTCTTTTTCCACCCGGTTGGCATACCGCATGATGTACCAAATGGCTGCCAAGGTCATGATCACCCACACAATCAGGCGATAACCCATTCCACTGCCGGGAGGCAATTGCGCAATGCCTTGCGCGACGCCGATCGTAAACGGGTTGATGAATGCGCCGGCAAATCCGGCGCCGGCGCCCACAAAACAGATGGCTACCCCGGTGATGGAATCGTACCCCAGCGCCAGGGCCAGCGGCAGGGTGACCAGCACAAAGACCAGGTTTTCCTCCGACATCCCGAAGGTGGATCCACCCAGTGAAAACAAGGTAATGATGACCGGAATGATCCATTTCTTATAAGCCGGATGCTTTCTGCTGAATTGCAGGATCCGGTACAAACCTGCATCCACCGCACCCGTACCGGTCAGGATGGAGAAAGCTCCACCTACCAGGAACACGAACGCTATTATTTCCGCAGCGGCAATAAAACCCTTGATCGGTGCGAGGAAGAAAGCAGCAGGGCCCTGTGGGTTGGCTTCTACATGCGTATAGGTTCCCGGTACTACCACCGTTCGTCCGTTGAATTCGGTGCGCTGGAACTCGCCCGGCGGCACGACCCATGTCATGAGGATGAACAGGATCAAAATGCCCAGGATGATGAGGATAGAATCGGGGATCTTTTTGGTCATTTTTTATAAGTCTTTATTTTTAACCGCAAAGGCGCAAAGTACGCATTTAGCGCCTTTGCGGTTTTAAAAAAATCACTGCTGCACCATCACCCTGGACGTTCCCATGAAGCTCCCCGACTGTACCATGACCAGGTACATCCCGGAGGGAAGATTACTCGTGTCGAGGGAAGCATTATGTGCGCCGGCTACCTGTTTCCCGAAATCTTGCTGTAAATAAGTACGGCCAAAGAGATCGCGTACTGTTACCGTGGCACTTCCTGATTCCGTTTGCACATAACTTACCCGGATATGGTCTTGCGCCGGATTGGGGCTTACTTGCAGGTCAATGGCCTGCAGGAGGGATTCGCTGGTGCTGCTCAACACCTCTACGCCGATATCGTCGATCATCAGTTCATTGCCCCCATTGCCGGGTCCCGAAGGCAGGTCAGGATTATAGGGCGCCGTGAAATTGCGGAAAGCCAGATAGACCGTCTGGTTGGCGTAGCCTGCATCTGCGAGGTTAATCATGCGGCTCTGAGGGGTAACCTCTTCGCCCATTTCCCCGGTGTCGAACAAAAGGGCGTTCTGCTCAAAATCTTCGATGACAGGTCCTCCGGTGGAAATCGCTACCTGATAGCGGTCGCGGTAGTTGCCGCTGGAGGTAATGGCCATACCGACCCAGGACAATACGGTGTTATTGCCCAGATTCACCGCAGGCAGGATCATCCAGTCGTTGGAAGGCCCTTCGTCGTTCAGGTACCAGGAGACACTAAAACCGACGTTGCTGTTCCATCCGGCTTGGGTGATATAGCGAACCGACCAGGCCGAATCCGCCAGGCCAACGAGATCCGGATCATCGGGCGTCAGTCCGTCGACATTGATCATCGTAAAGCCTTCAGGCCAGCCGTTTTCAAAATCTTCATTCAATAATACTTGTGAAAAAGAAGGGAGGGAGCTCAACAGAAAGCTCACCATCATGCAGATAGGTAGCACTTTTTTCATAAGGCATTTTTTTAGTGGAAAAGGAGAAAATGGAAATAGTGGATCCCGATAGCTATCGGGATCCACTATTTGACTATTCCATTTTTATTAATTAGCAATCAAAGATGGGCTGGAGGCCCATGAGCCCTAGCTGCTTGTGAGAAAGCAGTTGCGGACGAATTTTCGGTATGTAGGAAATACCTGTCATAAGTGAGTTGTTGCCCAAAATTGAAAAATAATTTTGAAGAAACAAAGGATTCGGAACGGATAATCTTGCAAGAGGCACAAATTCCGTGCAATGGTTTGGCTGTTTGTCTTTTTCTTTCTAAACTTGTGAGACGCATGTACATACCTGCTACCATATCGCCACGGAAAGAGACCTCCTGGTCTTTTGAAACACCCAGCCTCCTGGGGTTGCAGCCCATCTTTGATTGTTAAAGACTGCCCGTTTTCTTTTTAACCGCAAAGGCGCTAAGCACGCAAAGTCTTTTTTGCGGCAACTCATTTATTCCCGCATTTCCTAAAAATTCAAGATCATGGCTCAACCAACTAACCGCTGGACGTTGTCCCTGTTTTTCAGCCTGCTCTGTATTTCCTTATCTGCGCAACTGACCCTCTCCGGAGTGGTCACGGAGGCTAATGGAGACCCCCTCATCGGCGTGAGTGTGTACGTCGAAAATAATGAATCGACCGGTACGGTCACCGACCTGGACGGACGGTACGAACTTCGGGTGACCGATACAGAAGCGGTGCTCGTTTTCTCCTATATCGGCTATGAAACTCAACGCATTCCCATGCAAGGGCGCACCCAAATCGATATTATACTGCAGGAAGGCGCGCAAGCGCTGCAGGAGGTGATCGTTTCGGCCCTGGGTGTGGAGCGAGATAAAAAGGCCATTGGCTACGCTGCCCAGGAGATCGACGGCGACGCGATCGTGCAATCGCGCGAGACCAATCTCATCAGCGCCCTGAGCGGCAAGGTAGCCGGGGTGGATGTGATCTCTTCCTCGGGAAGCCCCGGCGCTTCGGCCAATATTGTGATCCGTGGGCGGACCTCTTTCTCGGGCTCCAATGCGCCCCTGATCGTAGTCGACGGTATTCCGATCGACAACAGCTATGCGGGGTCCAACTTTACCGATCAATCCAACCGGGCTATCGATATCAATCCCAACGACATTGAGAATATTTCCGTGCTCAAAGGCACCGCAGCCACCGCACTCTACGGCATGCGGGCGGGCAACGGGGCTATTCTCATCACGACGAAGCGGGCAAAGGCGAATGGGCGTTTTAATGCGTCTTTCTCTACCTCGCTGACCTTTGATCAGGTGAATAAACTCCCCGAGCAACAAGGTAGATACGCACAAGGCGTAGCCGGACTCTATGTCGACCCGCAATCGGGCTCGCCCAGTAGTTGGGGACCCTTAATTGATACGTTGCGCTATGCCGATGATCCATCCTATACCTACAGCTCGGTGGGGCGCATTGTGGGGCAAAGCGATCCGCTGGCTTCCAGCCGTGTGGTAACGCCTTTCGACAACCTCCATAACTTTTTCCAGACAGGCATCACCTCTAACTCCCAACTCACCATCAGCGGCGGACAAGAAAACGCGAATTTTCTCATCTCGGTGGGCCATCACGACCAGTCGGGTATTATCCCGCTCAGCGATTTTCAACGAACCAATGTGCGGATGTATGGCAAGATCAAACCCCTGCAACGCCTTCAAATCAGTGGCTCTGCAACTTTCTCCCGCTCAGGGGGCAACCGTCAGCAACGGGGCAGCAATCTCTCCGGCGTTTCCCTGGGGTTGTTTCGCACCCCGCGCAGCTTTGACATCGCCAATGGAGTTGATGATCCGGTCAACGACCCTGCCGCCTGGTCGTTTTCGGATGGCACCCAGCGCAGATACAACCCCAGCTACGACAATCCCTTTTGGTCGGTCAACAAGAACCGGGTGCGCGACCTGGTACACCGCTTGCTGGGCGTATTGGAAACCCGGTATGATTTTAGCGATCATTTCTACGCCCTTTACCGCGTGGGCCTCGACACCTATTTCGAAGAACGAAAAAGCTACTGGGATGGTGAATCGGGTGAGTTTAGGTCTATCAACGGCCTGATTATCGATGACTTGTACAGTTTTTCCGGACTTACCTCCGATTTTCTGATGAACTACGACCGGCGTTTGGGAGATGATTGGTCATTCAGCGCTACGGCCGGGCACAGCTATTTTAGTGAACGGGGCTACAATGCCGTGCAGGAAGGGGAAAACTTCGTCATCCCCGGATTTTACGATATCTCGAATGCACAAACCCTGATCATTGACGACAACCTCAGCCGGCAGCGACTGGTCGGATTATTTTACGAGGTAGAAGTGGGATGGAAAAACTTCCTCTACCTCACGACCACCGGCCGCAACGACTGGTCGTCTACTTTACCTGCAGGCAACAACTCCTTTTTCTACCCCTCCGCCAGCCTGGGCGTCGTTTTTACGGAGCCGCTGGGGTGGTCGACCAATCCTGGTTTTTCCTTCGGGAAAGTCCGGTTTTCCTACGGAGAGGTGGGCAACGATGCGCCCGGCGCCTATTTGACCGGCCTCTTCTACGAATCGGTGGGCCAGGTGCAGGGCTATACCGGCTTCCTGCGCTCCGTCAACATCGGCAATGAAAACCTGGAGCCTGAGCAGAGCACTTCCCTCGAACTCGGCCTTGAGTTACGTTTCTTCCGCAATCGACTGGGATTCGACGGGTCGATCTACCAAAACGAAAGTATCGGGCAAATCATCTCCGCCCCTGTAGCCGGTTCTTCCGGATTTAGCAGCCTCACCACCAACGTGGGCAAAGTGGAGAATAAAGGTGTCGAATTTGTCATCGATGCCAATCCGGTGCAGAAAAAGCAATTCTCCTGGGATGTATCCCTCAATTTTTCCCGCAACCGAAATCTTGTCCTTGACATCGGGGGCGAAGCCGACCTCATCCGCCTGCCCGGCTTCGGGGTCACCTCGACCCAAAACGTCATCATCGCCGGCGAGCCCTACGGCGTGATTTACGGCACGCGCTGGCTGCGGGATGAAACCGGCAATGTGTTAATAGACGATAGCGGCTATCCCATTATGGATCTGCAAACCGGGGTGGTGGGCGATCCCAACCCCGATTGGCTGATGGGATTGCGCAACAGCTTTGGGTTTGGAAACCTGTCCTTGTCTTTTCTTTTCGATGTGCGCAAAGGCGGCGATATCTTCAACGGTACTGCCGGGGTGATGCGCAACCTGGGCATTCATATCGACACCGAGGACCGGGATACGGAAGTGGTGATCGAGGGCGTGCGCCAGTCGGACGGGCAACCCAATACGCAAGCCGTCCGGCTCGATGAGTTTTATTACTCGAAATACCCTTTTTCGGGGGTATCTGAATCCGCCATCGAAGATGGGTCTTTCCTTCGCCTACGCGAGTTGAACCTGCGGTTTGATTTCCCCAAAAGTTGGAATGAACGACTGCCATTCGCCTCCGGTTCGCTAACGCTTACCGGTCGCAATCTATGGTTGTTGACCAACTACACTGGTATCGACCCCGAAACCAACCTCGCCGGAGCGTCCAACAGCTTTGGACGGGATTATTTTAATGCACCCAATACGCGGAGTTATGGGGCGAGCCTCCAACTAAATTTTTAGATTATGAAACCAGCAATTATTTCCGGAATAATACTCATTTCACTCTTCAGCTGCCAGCTCGAAGAGACCAACATCAACCCCAACGACCCCACCGATGTGCCCATCCAGGTGCTCTTGCCCCCGGCCGAACGGGGCCTGGCCAATTTCCTGGCCGGGGACGCAGCCGTCGTAGCGGGTATTTTTTCCAACTATTTCATTGGCTACGATGGGCTCGTACGTCCACTGGAAGTCTACGAAGTGGACAACAACTTCTTCATGCGCCCCATCTGGAACGATGTGTACGTCACCGTGCTTCCTACACTGAAGACCATCATTGAAAAGGCAGAAGAAGCGCAATCGCCCCATTATGCCGGAGTAGCCAAAGTGTTATATGCACTTTCCTGGGGCACGACGACCAGCTTGTGGGGCGATATCCCATACAGCCAGGCGCTGAACGGTCCGGAGGTACTGCAGCCCGCGTATGACGGCCAGGAAGGCATTTATCAGTCGATCCAGCTCTTGCTCGACGAGGCTATCCTCGATCTGGGGACTTCGGAGAGCGTTCAATCACCGGGTGAGGAAGACCTTTTCTTTCAGGGCGATCTGGATGCCTGGACCGCAGTGGCATATACGTTAAAGGCCCGCTTTTGGATGCATACGATCAAGCGGGATACCGGCGCCCCTGGCCTGGCATTGGCGGCTTTGACCAATGCCATTTCCAGTTCCGATGGCGACCTGGCCTACCCGGCCAATAACCAGGAGTTCAACCCGTGGTATCAATATCAGCAGTCTACGCCCAACCTGCGCATCGATACCTATTTCCGGGGCTTGCTCAACGGCGATCCGCGCCGGAATGCCATGGTCAAAACTTCGTTTGGGGAAGCGATCATCGGTCCGGGCGTTGCGGGGCAATTTGTACCTTTACGCATCGCCACCTATGCAGAGGCCAAGTTTCTGGAAGCGGAAGCACTGGTGCGGACAGATGGGGAAGGGGGGCAAGATGCGCTCAACGAGGCCGTGTCGACCCATATCAGGCAAGTGACCGAATTCGCCACTCCCGATAGCGTCATTACCCAGTATCTTCAGGCAAAATGTGTACTGACCGGGGATAAAAGTCAGGATCTGGATCTCATTTTAACCCAAAAATACATCGCTATGTACTCCACGGTGGAAGGGTGGACCGATTTTCGCCGAACAGGTTATCCGATGCTTGCGCCTAATCCGAATGGGAACAATCCTAATAACCCGAATGGGGAGATTCCCCGCCGTTTTCCCTATCCGTTGAATGAGATTTTGTATAATTCGAATACGCCAAGTCCGGCGCCGGATTTGCAGGCGAGAGTTTGGTGGGATGATTAGTGACTGGTGACTAGTGACTAGTAAAATTGAAAATAGATGAATGCACGATACAGTATTGCAATCCATGGTGGGGCGGGCACTATTTTGCGCTCGGATCTGACGCCGGAGAAAGAACAGGCTTATCGCGAAGCGCTTTTGGCGGCGGTGGAGGCGGGGGCGACCATTTTGAAACAAAGTGGCTCAGCCATGGACGCGGTGGAAGCAGCCGTGCGCAGCCTGGAGGATTGCAGCTTGTTTAATGCAGGAAAAGGATCTGTCTTTACCAATGAAGGCACCCACGAAATGGACGCCTCCATTATGGATGGGCGTACCCTGGAAGCTGGAGCAGTAGGTATGGTAAAAGGCATTCGCAATCCGATCACCCTGGCGCGCAAGGTGATGGATGATTCGAAGCATGTGCTCCTTTGCGGCGCCGGGGCCGAGCAATTTGGCCGGGAGATGGGGGTAGCATTTGCTGACTCCGATTACTTCTACGATGAGGCCCGCTTTCAGCAATGGCAAGGGGTGCTGCAAGCCAACCAGGTAGCCCTCGATCACAATTCCAACAAATTCGGCACGGTCGGTGCTGTTGCTTGCGACCATGCAGGGAATCTCGCCGCGGCCACCTCCACAGGGGGGCTCACCAATAAGAAATACGGCAGGGTAGGAGACAGTCCGCTGATCGGAGCGGGCACCTATGCCAATAATGCCACTTGCGCCATTTCCGCTACCGGGTATGGAGAGTTCTTCATGCGCGGGGTGGTGGCTTACGACGTTTCTGCCCTGATGGAGTACAAAGGCCTCTCCCTCGAAGCCGCCTGCCGAAAGGTGATTTTGGAAAAACAAGTCGCACTGGGCGGGGAGGGCGGTGTGATCGGGGTGGATACCTTTGGGAATATTGCCCTGATCTTTAATTCGGAGGGCATGTATAGAGCTTGGGCGCAGGAAGGGGAGGATGTGGGGTGGGGGATTTGGTAGGGTTTAGTCTTCAGTTTTATTCGGTGTTCAGTTTGCAGGGTTCAGTTTGCAGTAGGCAGTTTGCAGTTTGCAGAGGGCGCGAATAGTCTGTTATGGATTTTTTATGTGAATTACCACAGAAAAGACGCTTGTTATCAGAAAATAGGCTGGATGTCCATTAAATTGGTGATCTTTTGAAGTTAATCTACTTCAAATATCGGGTATGGTTAGGCCAAAACCGTTCTTTTTACTGCTTGTTGGCGCCATTTCTATGCTTCATTGCCATGCTGGTGAGGGAGAACGGACGGGGGAGGTACGTCCTGAGCTACCCGGACTTGACCTGGAACCTACAGACGTTTGGAGCGGAGATTATACAGCCGATTCGCTCCGGATCATTGACCTCTACGAATTATACGACTATTACGAAGACCGGAGGCTTTTCGACAGCGCCGTGCAGGTTTGCCGGGAAATGATCCAATTGGGTGGACCCTTGTTGGAATTTCGCTACGACTCTTCCCTTTACGAAAAATACGCAAAAGCCTTGGGGGTATCGCTTGGGATTATGTGATGATGGGGCGATTTGACGAATCGCTGATCTATGCCAATTATTCCCTGGAAAAGATCAAAGAGCGGTTTGGGGAAAACCACATCCGGGCGACGGAAGACCTGGTCGTGATTGCTTATAATTATCTCTATCGAGGCGATTATGATATGGCGGTGGAATACATCCACAAGAGCCTGCACGTCATGAACCAGATCTTTGAAGAAAACCACCGGTATTTTGGCAATAACTATGGAAATCTGGGGTATATCTACCAACAAAAGGGGGATTACGAAAAGGCAGTTCAGTATTTTCTGAAAGCAATCGAAAACCGTAAAGCGGTGGGGAGGTATGGGTCTAGTTGGACTTCTCTGGTTTTTTCATTGGTAGAATGCTATTTGGAGTTAAATGACCCCAAAGCCGCTGAGCATATCCTGAAAGAAGGGTTTGAGGTGCTTTCCGCTGCACCTGACTTTGATAAAAATGTATACACCCTGCATCTGGCAAAAGCCAAAATTGATTTTCACAGGGGGCACTTTTCGGCAGCACGGGAGGAAGCCGAAAAATTCATCTACGATTTTACCCACAAAAAGATTGAACTTGGGGTTACACCTGTATTAGGGGATGGACTGTTTCTTCTGGCCCAGATTGAGCGAGAAATGGGACACCCCCAAAAAGCGCTGGTAGCCTTCCAGCAAGCCATACAAGCGTGGGACAACTCATTGGGCTACGGCGCTTCCACCCAAATAGACGCTTTGCTTGGAATGGCCAGGCTCCAAAAAGATCAGGGTGATTATGAGGCCGCTTTGCAATCCATTCAATTGGCTTTAGGAAGGACCATCCCCGGGTTTGAATCTTCCGATTTGCTCGTTTTGCCTACGCTTGCCGGCCTGACGGCAAATGAACCACTGTTGGATATCCTTGCAGAGAAAACAGCTATTCTATGGAAGGGCTATCAAGACCGAAAGGAAGAGAAGTACCTGGCAGCTGGCTGGGAAACCGCAAAGGGAATTATCAACTACATGCAGGAATGCCGGGAGGGGTATCGGGGGCAGGATTCGAAGATCACCCTATCCCAGAAGGCGATCCCCGTGGTAGAAACAGCCATGGCTTGTGCGGATGCCTGGTGGACCAAAACTGCCGATCCGCAGTACCTGGAGGAAGCTTTCCTGTGTGTGGAAAAGGTAAAAAGCATCGTCCTGCTGGAAAATCTGCACGCCTCCTATGCCCATGCCCAATCCAATCTCTCCCAAGCCTTGCTGGATAAAGAAGCCCAATTGAAGGATGAATTGGCGCTGTACGACCGGCTTATCCTGGAAGAACAGCAAAAAGTGGCCAATCAGGACACGGTGAAGTTGTATTATTGGTTTGACAAGCGACTCGCGCTAAAGGAAGCATCCGACTCCCTGGCCTGGGTGATCAAAAAAAAGCATCCCGAGTATTTCCAATTAAAGGGAAACCTGCCGATCAGTCGCATGCGCGATGTACAACAATCATTACACGGCAGAGACGTAGTGGTTGAATACTTTTTAGGCGATTCTACCTTAACGGTATTTACGATATCTGGCGATCAATGCTTTTTTCACCGGGTGCCCTGGACTAAAGCGGAAGCGGATTTGCTGGACGCGTTTACCCGATTTGTGCGGGCGCCACTCCGGGAATGGAAGCTGGAAGACATCCAATTATGGGCGATGAACGGTCAAAAGTTATTCGGGTTATTGCTTCCGGATTGGGAAGCAATGCCCGGCCCATCGTCGTTGGTGGTCATACCGGATGGAAAACTGGACTACCTGCCCTTTCATTTGCTGCTTACAGATGCGAGTAGTCCCGGTAATTTCCGGGATCTGCCGTACCTTCTAAAATCCTGTCCGGTACGGTACCAGTTTTCCTCCAGTTTGTTGATCCAGCCCTACAAACCCTTGAAGAAAGCCACCCTGGACTATGCCGGCTTTGCGCCTGTCTATCAGGGCACGGAATTGATCGCTTCGTGCAGCCGGGAAGACAGTTCCAGAATGGCGGTGCTCTACCCGGAAATTGCGCGCGACGGACTATCCAAATTGGAGTATAACCAACCCGAAGTAGCTGAAGCAGCTACGATATGGAAAAGTGAGGGGTATAAGGGCATGGCAGCAACTGAACATACCTTCAAAGAGGTGGGTACAAAAGCCCGGATCCTGCACCTGGCCATGCATGCCCTGACCAACGACCGGGAGCCCTTGCTTTCCCAACTGCTATTTTCCGGAGAAGAAGGCGAGGAAGAAGACGGCAAACTCCACAACTACGAGCTGCAAAACCTTTCGCTCAGTGCGGATCTCACTGTGTTGAGCGCCTGCAATACCGGGGCCGGCCAATTGAGAAGGGGAGAGGGGGTGATGAGCGTGTCGAGGGCTTTCCGCCTGGCCGGCTGTCCGAATATCGTCATGAGCCTCTGGCAGGCCAATGACCACAGCACGCAAGAGGTGGTCACCCGTTTTTTTCAAGACCTGAAGGGAGGACAGGGGAAAGCCACCGCATTGCAGGAAGCTTCGCTACATTTTCTAAAGACTGCCAATGAGCGGTATACCCATCCGTTCTATTGGGGAAATATGCTATTGATCGGGGATGAGGAGCCGGTGGAATTTTCCCTAATTCAACGCCTTCGACAACTCAATCGCCGGCTCTTTAAATGAATGCGCATCCTGGGAGGTGATGCTGTTCAATACAGATTTTGCTTCTTCTTTTCTATCCAATTTAATCAAGGCAATCGCCTGGAAAAAGGTAGCCTTTTCCAGGAACGGCGCGTCGACCTGTTCCAGGGTGGCCAATGCCTTTTGGGTTTCCCCGAGGTGCAGCTGGCACATACCGGCATAATAAGTCCATTCCGACTCCGAAAAAAGAGAAAATGTGGGATCTGCACCTTTTAGCAGCTGCAGTTGTTCCATCGCGGCCCGATAGTCGCCAGCCGCATAAAAAGCACGTAATTTATCCCATTCAGGGGCTACCCCTGTGATCAATGGCGAAGTGCTTGCATCTCCATCCCGGCTGAATTCCGGATCGAGCAGATCAATTCCCGGATCGGATTGAACCAGGTACATACTTGCCAGCTGCTCGATCGTCGCCATCTTTTGAGTGTTTTGCCACCACCAGGTGGCCGTCACCGCCAGGAGCAAGCTGGCAGCGATGCTCACCGCGACATAGATAGGACTCAGCCTTGGTTTCTTCCCCGCTTCTTCTTTTTGGGCTTCCAGTGCGTGTTGAACCGAGTTGCGGAAATCCCGGACGTCTTTTTCCCGGAGGGTTTGTTGCATCGCTCGTTCCAGCGCTACCTCTTTCCCCAATTCGGGATTTTCCGCCATCGCCTCCTCAAAGGCGGCACGTGCGGCAGGGGACAACTCATCCTGCAGGTATGCTTCAATTTGGTCGTAATATGATTGGGGATCCATGGTCCATAAAATTCGGGTTAATTAGAATTTCAGCTCCTCAAACCGGGGATCTGATTTAATGAGCTCTTTCCACTTTTCTTTGCATTCGTATCGCTTTTTGCGGGCATATCCCGCACTGCTATATCCCATTTGATCAGCGACTTCTTCGGCTTTTTTCCCTTCTATCAGAGACATTTCCAATACTTGCCGGCAATCTTCTTTCAACAAAAAGAATTTCTCCCAGAACAAGTCATGTCGTTCGGCATTTTCCAGGGCCTGCTGGGGGTCCTCGTCAGCCGTTAATAGCATCCACTCGTCGAGTGTTACCTCCAAATCCGGTTTTTCTTTCCGCAATTTGGATAGCCAAAGCCGTTTGCAGATCTCGAAGAGGAAGGTGTAGAAGGTGCAGGTAAGGTCACGCAGGCCCTTATCTCTGGTTTTCAGGAATAGGGAGATCATGGCTTCCTGGAACGTATCTGCAGCATCCTGCTCAGTCCCGTTATTGTGTGTGATATGCCGGCGGATGCCCGGCAAATATTCTTCCACGATACAATTGATAATAGTGGGATCATTCCGGCGGATGCCATCCAGGTACTGGCGGGGAGTATATTTTGGAGTGGTTTTAACCATCGGGTGAAAAAAAATCTTTCCTAAAGGTAAAAAAACGGTCGGATTTGGGTCACATTTCCCCTCTTTCAGCTATTCAGGAATGTAGATTGACCCTTGATAAATCCTGGGGCCCTAACCCCCTTGTCAGCGCCTCCCTGAAAATGGGAGGGCTGGAAGGGTGGTGATCTTGTAGAATCCACCAATTATTTATTCATTCCCACCAGTTATCCATTTTTTTAAAATCGACAAACAGGTTTTCCTATTTTTAAAGAGTCCTTTGCGTTGTCTCGTGGTGCGCGTTTCCAATGTCCCCATTCTAAAATAAAGTCCGGTTACTCTATTAAATTGAAAAGATCAATTATGCGACCCCTGTAGACCCCTATACCCTGTGATGTGGGAGGATATGTTGGCGTGGATTGAAGGACATTGAGTACACTTTCCTTAAAAACCAAGTCACATTCTGCCCCAAATAGGTATTAACAAAAAACACCTGCTCTATGTCCGAAAACCCCCTGTTGACCCCCTGTGAAGCATCTCAAACCCTTGAAGTTTTGCTGCGTCAGTTTGAGCAACTGACCCTTATCCGTCGGACCCCATTCCCGAATGGTAATGGGGTCGACTTTATTCCCGATCAGGATATCCTCTACCTGGAAGCCAATGGCAATTATTGCTACTTGTTTCTTGCCGATGGGAATAAGATGCTGGTCTCCCAGTCACTAAAGAAGGCCCAGGCCCAGCTGGAAAAGCATGCTTTCTGCCGGATCCATCATTCCTACCTGATCAATTTGCGACATCTGGCACGCTACCTCCGCGGCGAGGGAGGAACGGTGGTTATGAGCAATGGCGTGGAGTTGCCCGTATCCAAGGCCAGAAAGGCTGATTTCCTGAAAAAGGCGGCCGGATAATCGGTTTCTTTCTCCCCATTTTGTAAACAAACAACAAACATAATCATGAGACCTAAACACATCCTATTCCTGTTCTGGGGAGTATTCTTCCTCCTCGGCTCCATGCTCTTTGTCAACTGCAACAAAGACAAGGACCCTACACCAGAAGAAAAGATCATTGAAAAGATCATCGACGAAACGCCGCTTGACCCCTACACCATTGCCAAAAGCTGGTGGATCAGGCAGGCTGGCCGGAGGAAGTCAAGCTCGACTACGACCTGGGCAGCATTCAATTGCTGAACTACAAGCGCGAAGTGGTGACCGGCGATATTGTACATTACTCGTTTGAGGTGCAGATCGGCACGAACCAGTACGACAAGATCGGTATTCACCGGGTGGTGAAGGAGAGTACGCCTGGCCAGCCGCTGAAGACGGAGAAAAACTATTTTTTTCAGCATGGGGATGCCAAAAATTTTGTCGGAATGATGCTGCCGGCAGTGTATTCACCTTCCATGCCCAACGACCATGGGTTGGCCATCTTTCTGGCCCAAAACAATATTGATGTTTGGGGCATTGACCAACCCTGGTGCTTTCCACCAGCAGAGGCTTCGGGCGCCGATTTTGACTATTTCGAAAATTATGATCTTGGGCAAACCGTGCGGTATTTGCGTACAGCCATGGCAATCGTCCGCATTGCCCGGTATTTGACCGGAAACGAGCTAACAGGCCTGAACATGTCCGGCTACAGTAGCGGCGTGTCCGAAACGGTGGCGGCGCTTGATCTCGAAACCCAGTTGGATCCGGATGTACGGCATGCAAGGACCTTCATTCCCGTGGACCTGACGATCAAGTCTGACCGGCCGGAAGTCCACCAAACTTGGAATAATGACTTGGTCATCCGAGTGGAAGAATTAAATAACGGCAACTGGGCAGCTTTCGTTGGCTTTACACTGGTAGCAGAACTGGCGAAAACAGATCCGGGAGGAGATTCTCCTATCATCGACGGTTTTACGAATTTCGAAGTGGCCCAATTCTTCTCCTCCGGGCCAATTTTCGGCGATGAGTTTTCTTTCCACTATTGGGCCGCTGATTATGTGGATGGATTTCCGGCCGGCGATCTGAAATATTTGACCAGGGAGCAGAGCTTTGATTTCATGGCGTCAGCCATTGAGTGGCAACCTAATAAATTCTACTACGACCAATGCATACTCCATGGCGAAAGTGCGGATTCCCCCTATGACGATCATTTCTCCCAGATCAAAGTTCCCGTCCTGTGCGTCGCCGCGGGAGGTGGGTTCGGTCAAACCAGCAAGTACGGTATCGATCAGTTGGGCAGCACGGATGTGACCCACCTGATCCCCTCCCTGGAGGACCCGGAAAACGTACTGGAAGACTTCGGGCACATCGACCTGTTTACGGCGCTCAATGCGAAGGATCTGTGGTGGGGACAGTTGGTAGATTGGTTGGAGGCACATTGATCAGGGTTCTTCCTGTAAATTATTTTATAAACAAACATCAAACGCCGTTATGAAATCAAAACACTTCTTATCCCTGATTTTTGGAACATTCTTCCTCCTCGGCGCCTTGTTCCTGGTAAGTTGCAACAAAGACAAGGACCCTACACCAGAAGAAAAGATCATTGAAAAGATCATTGACGAGACCCCTGTAGACCCCTATACCATTGCCAAAAAATTGTTGGATCAGGCTGGGTGGCCCGAGGATAAGACGCTCGACTTCGACCTGGGGAGCCTCCAGTTACTGAATTACAAGCGGGAAGTGGTGACTGGCGATATTGTGCATTATTCGTTTGAGGTGCAGATCGGGACGAACCAGTACGACAAGATCGGCATTCACCGGGTGGTGAAGGAAAGCACGGCTGGGCAGCCGCTGGTTACTGAAAATGCCTTTTTCTACCAGCACGGTGACTTGAAAAACTTTGTCGGCATGATGTTGCCTGCAACTTATTCGCCCTCCATGGCTGACGATTTTGGCCTGGCCATTTACCTGGCCCAAAATGGCGTGGACGTATGGGGCGCTGATATGGCCTGGTGTTTCGTACCAGCAGAAGGCACCGACTTTGGTTGGTTCAAGGATTACGGTATCAACAAAGCCGCTCGCGACACCCGCACAGCAATGGCCATTGCCCGCATTGCCCGGTACCTCACCGGCAACGAGCTGGCCAAGATGAACATGGCCGGTTACAGCAGCGGGGTAGCTACCGCAGTGGGTGCACTCGATCTGGAAACCCAGCTCGATCCGGACGAGCAGCACATCAAGGGTTTTGTCTCCATCGATCTGGCCTTCAAAACAGACCTCCCCAACCTGCTTCTGGCATGGGATGAGCAATTTACGCTCAGCCAGGAACCCTATGATCAGGGGACATACGAGATATATCTTGGTTTCACACTGGTAGGTTCCCTGGCCGAGAGCGATCCCAATGGCGATTCGCCGATCTTTCCGGGAATGACCAACCTTCAGGTAGCCCTGTTTTTTGGCTGTGGCAACGCTTTTGTGCATATTCCTTTTCATTTTTGGGCTGCAGACTGGGTCGATGACTTCCCTGCCACCCCGAAATATACAACACAGGAACAGATACTGGATTTCATGAAGGCTGCCATCGAATACCAGCCCCACCGCTTCTACTTGGATTACTTCATCCTGATGGGAGCCTATTCCATGGACTCGCCCTATGACGATCATCTGGCCCAGGTGAAGGTGCCGGTCCTCAACATCGGAGCGGGAGGAGGTTTTAGTGAGACCTCCAAATACGGCATCGCCCGGTTGGGCAGTACAGATGTCACGCACCTGATTCCATCCCTGGAAGCCCCCGGCGATGAGCTGATCGATTTCGGTCATGTAGACATCTTTACGGGGTATAATGCGAAAGAGATGATGTGGGAAGGGTTGTTGGGGTGGTTGGAAGGGCATTGATGGCATAAAAGCGGGCATTCGAATTTGAATGCCCGCTTTTTATCAACTTGAAATTGATATTTGATCTGTCCGCTGCTTTTGGGGTGAAGCCATACAAAATTTTGAAATTTTCGCAGCACTGTATTCCGGCAACCTTGCTTCTCTGCCAAAAAATCACTATATTAACGTGTTTATGGACTATTAGGGGAAGTGCCATTTTTCACTACTTACCCAAACCCTAAATCAAATGAACAGCTCTAACGCTGTTACCCGGTGTCTGGACTCCCTCCAGGTCCTTTGGGAGGAGTACCGGAATGAAAAACAAAGCCGCATCTGCCGTTGGCTTGTTGACCAGGATGCTTATTCCCTCATCGACGCTTTTTACCAGACCAATGCCGACGAATCCAGCGATTCTACCGAAATCTTCCTTCGGTTTGAATCCCCATTCCTTTCTAGTGTGCAATATGGAAAGGCTCTTTCTGATGAACTGTCCTCATTTGTAGAAGAGGATCGGGAGGCGCTCGCTGAAGAAGGGATCGAAATACCTTGGACTTCCGTTTACCAGGAAACGCCAGATAATACAGCCCTTGGGTTTTTACGTAATTTCTTCCATTTTGTGCTCAGCCTTGAAATGGACGAGGATGAACTCGTAGTGGCTTTCATCGCTCCGGTGACGATCGATGACCGCGCCGGCTGGAAAAAGTGGTGGACCGATGTCCTGTCCCTGCAACTACCGCCCCAGATTCGCCTTATGATTTGCGAAGTGTCCGAAGATAATGTACTGGAGCCCCTGGCAGTCAAATACAGCTCCGTCATGACCACCATCAAGCCAGAGATCGACGGTCCGGGCATCATGCGCCAATTGATGAATGAGTATGGAGACCAGGACGATGGCTGTACCCACTTTCGCAAAGCCTTTTTTGAACTCACCCAGGAAGTCGGCCGCAGGGATGCCGGCAGTATCCGGCAGGCTGCCAAAAAAGCCCTGGATCTGGCCAGGCAAACAGGCTTCCCACACCTGGAAATCACCGTGCTGTGCACCGCTGGAAATGGCCTGGCAAGTGCAGGTCAACTGGAAATGGGTCTGAAATCTTATGAGGAGGCCCGGCGCATCGCCAAAGCAGCCGCTCCGATGCCGATCATCAAAGAAATGCCGGAACTCGAGGTGGAGCTGCCCGGCGGCAATTTGTTCGACCAATTGGGCATACAAGCCCTGTTTTTTAAAGGCGCCGCCCTGGTTGGCGCCGGACAATTCGACCGAGCCCACGATGCTTATCTGGAAGCGGTGCACGAACTGAAGACCATTTTGAAAGGTAAAAGCAACGACCAGAAAGTGGATTGGTCAAATGGAGGTATCCTGATCTTTCACTTACTGGAAGCCCTTCGCATGTGCGGCTATTGCCAGGAAAACCTGGGGAGAAAACAAGAGGCTGTTCCCTTTTACGAAGAAACCTTGTGTATCAGCGAACGCCTGGATCCAGAGTCGAGAAAGAGCACTACGTTGGGATACTCCGGGCGATCGTTGTTGGAAATTTATAAGGCAGATGGACAAAAGAACGGCTATCTGTCGACCAAAGAAAAAATGAATTCATTGCTCGGCAAGGGCTGGGAAGAGACCCTGCCTCAACGGGCGGCATAGCGATAACCCTGTAAAGCCATGTTTGTCGGCAAACAATTCGACATCGTGTTGGGGGTGGATATTCACATCATCCAACCTCCGGGGCCCGTTCCTCCGGTGCCTATCCCGCATCCGTTTGTGGGAATGGTCTACGACCCGATGGAGTTTGTGCCGATCCTGGGTGCGTCGAATATGGTCAACGGGATACCTCGGGCGCAGGCAGGGACGACCGTGAAAGCGACCCCACCTCATTTCCCGATCGGCGGGACGTTTATTAAGCCGCCCTCAAACGATGGGGAGATCTTCATGGGGAGTATGTCGGTGCCAGTGGAAGGGGAACCGTTTCCGTTTTTGGGTTGCCCCGGTGATGACATGCCAGGACGCAGGTATGTTGCCGGTTCCTCGTCGGAGGAAAGTAAAAGCAAGCCAAAATCGATGGTGTTGCCGATGTCCGTGTTGCTGCCGGTCCCAAAGGGGGAATGAGTTTTTGCCTGGGGCGCCGATTGTGTCATTGACGGGAATGGCGATGAAGGCGGGATGTCAAAACTTTTGGAAAATGGTAGAAAAAGAAACTGCAGCGCAAAGGCAAAAAAAAGGATTTAAGGTTCCTATTTCAAAAAGAAAGGGAAAACAAAAGCGGATTTTTCTAATCACAGGTACAGCAAACCTGGTGTGAAAAACCCTGTGCCTATAAAGGCGACAGGAAGCCGTAGATTAGATGAAAAAGCTGCAAAAGCAAAATGTAAAATCAAATAAACAAAGTATACTTGGCATCACGGGAGTTACGACCCTAAAACCGGAAACATGAAAATGGAACTCGTCAATAAAAGAGCACACAGGACTGTGGGACATTCTGGAGGTGTGAGTGACTTTGAAAAAGCGACCGGCAAAAAATATAAATAGCAAATCGTATGATTGAAGAACCTAATGAATTCGGTAAGCTTAGCGCTGAAAAATTAAAGCAATTTGAAAAGAGCAATTCCTTTCAGTTGCCGGAGGATTACAAGCAATTTCTCCTGAAATATAATGGAGGAACCCCACTGAAACCTTACTTGAAAGAAAAGGACACCAATATTAGTTGTTTTTTCGGTTTGGCGGATGAACCAGATTGGTTTAGCCTAACAAATGTAATAGAAGATTTGGCGGGGAGAATACCAGGCTCATTTATCCCGATTGCCGACGACAGTTTTGGAAAGCTAATCCTCAAGTCTCTAGCACTGGAAAATTATGGTGAAATTTTTTCTGGGACTGAATTAGAAGCCCAGATGGGAAGGTGAAAAATTATTTTGACAACATGATAAGTAATTGCGGCTTCTTTCTCTATTTTTATAAATCTCAAGGAAGAACCAAGATTAATAAACACCCCAAAAATGCTAACCGCCCTCCACATCCCCCTCTCCCCCGAAGTCGAAACCGCCATCAACGCGGCACAGGCCAAGGCGCGCGAACACCACCAGGCAAATTTCACGTCGAGCCACTTACTGTGGGCTTTATTGCGCGAAGAAAGCGGCCTGTTTCCCTTCATTGAGCAGGTCGGCAAAAACGTGCACAACCTCCGCTCCTGGGCGGAACTGCGTATCGAAAATACGCCCAAATCGGCCCGCGCTATCGAGGCGCCTACTGCCGACGAGCAGGTACAGGCTGCACTCCAGGAAGCTTACCGCCTTCGCAGCCAACGCATTGAAAAGAACGTCACTGCGCTGACCCTGCTCGAGGCAATCTGTACGCCCGAGATTGGGTTTACTGGCGATCAACTCAAGCGTTTTCCGCTCTCCCTGAGCGAGATCCAGGCCGGTCGCGAGCAACGCGCCACGCTCCTTGATGCGCTGGGCGAAGCGCTGGAGGGTAGGGGAGCAAAACCCGAAAAAGGCGCCGCATCTGATGCCCAATTCCGGCAGCCATCGCGCCCTGGAAAAATTCTGCGACGATCTCACCGCCCGTGCCCGCCAGGGCAAGATCGATCCGGTGATCGGACGTGAAAAGGAACTCAAACAACTGGTTGAAATTCTCGGAAAACGCCTCTCTCCTAATGTGCTGATCGTCGGCGAATCTGGGGTAGGGAAAACTGCCATTGTGGGCGGCCTTGCCCAAAACATCCTGGCAGGGAAAGTGCCCCAGCGGTTGCAAAACGCCTCGATCTTCGAACTCGACGTCAACGGCCGCCTGGTGGCCGGCGCCTACAAAGGGGAAGTCGAATCCCGTCTGAAAGACACACTGCACGCCATTAAAGGCCTGGGCAACGCTATTCTCTTTATAGACGAAATGCATACCCTGCTCGATCCGAACGGTTCGGTGGGCTCCGGCGCCGCCAACCTCCTCAAACCGGAAATGGCACGCGGCGAACTCACCCTCATCGGGGCTACCACGGAGTCGGAATACCGCGAATTTTTCGAAAATGACGCCGCCTTCAAACGGCGCTTTACGGTGCTCCGGATCGAGGAACCTTCTGAAGAACTTGCCGTAGAGATGCTCCGCGGCCTGACTGACCGCTATGAACAATTTCACCAGGTGAAACTCGAACCGGAGGCGCTTCCATTATCTGTCCAAATGGCCAAGCGCTATCTGGGCGACAAAAAACTTCCCGTATCCGCCTGGAAATTATCGACGTGACCATGTCGGCCGTGACTGTACTGAATGATACCAACCGGGATGAGATCGACCTGATCGAAACCGAATGGAAAGAAATATTGGGGGAAGAAGGAAGTGCGGAGGATCTTGATGTCGTCAGAAAAAAACTCGACCAGTCCATCGGCAACCGCCTCTCGCACTTGCTGGTGCAACGCCTGGGTTCAGATGGAGAGATGAGCTTTGATGCCAAACTTGGCAAATTGAAGGAGTGGACCGCCGAACCTAAAACCAGCGCCACTTCCGACGATATCGCTGCCACCGTAGCCTATCTCACCGGTATCCCGATGGGCAAGATCCAGGCGGAAGAGCAAAAGCAACTCCTGCAACTGGAACAACTTCTACAGCGCCGGGTAGTAGGGCAGGATCACGCCCTCAAAACAGTGGCTGAAGCCTTGCGCCGTTCCCGGGCAGGCTTGCGCGAGACAAATAAACCGGCAGCCGCCTTCTTTTTCCTTGGCCCCACCGGTACGGGTAAAACCGAGCTGGCTAAAACCATCGCCGAACAACTCTTCAACGATTCCAATGCGTTGCTGCGTTTCGATATGTCGGAATTTAAAGAAGAACACTCGGCAGCGTTGCTCTATGGCTCGCCGCCCGGTTATGTGGGCTACAAAGAGGGCGGACTACTGGTCAACAAGATCCGGCAACGTCCATACTCGGTTGTCCTTTTTGATGAAATAGAAAAAGCACACAAAAGCGTATACGACGTCTTTCTCCAAATCCTGGATGAAGGCGCCGTGCACGACAAACAGGGCAAAACGGGCGATTTCACCAAGGCCATCGTCATTTTCACCTCCAACATCGGAAGCGAATGGATCGGGGAGCAATTCGATAAAAAACATATCCCCACCCGCGAAGAACTGCGCCGGGAAATGGCCGATGTCCGAATGCCCGACGGCACGAAAGCCTTCCGCCCCGAATTGCTCGGTCGCGGGATGCACCTGGTGCCCTTCGCCCCGATATCGGAGGTGGTGGCCTCAGCCATCCTGGAGATCCAGTTGAAGAATTTCGCCCGCCTGCTGAAAACCCAGCATATTCAATTTGAATGGACGGATGCGGCGAAGAAGGAACTGGTGCGCACCGGTTTCTCCCCGCAATACGGCGCCCGTCCGCTCAAGGATACCATAGAAGAACGGATCGCTACGCCCATGTCGGATAAGATCATCGGGGGAGAGATCGAAAAAGGAGCCAAGGTGAAGGTCGATTGGGATAAAAAGAAAGAAAGCTTTCTATGGGAAATAACGTGAATCAATTTCTTAACCGTACATAATCAAAAATCATGGCTACGAAAAAACCAAATGTAGGGGCAATTAGCGCAGATGGGATCGATGGCAAAGTAGGGATTACCTTCCTGCCCACCAATCGCACCCTCCTGATGATGCCGCTGCAAGGCGATGATTGTCCGACCGATCCGGACGAAATGGTCATCCAGGGGGATCCGACGTATTCGCTGGAAACCATGTTCAAGCTCGTCAAGCCGAAAGTGGATGTATCTCTTAAAACCGGGGATGATAAAAACCCCTTGCAGGATGAAACTATCCAGTTCGCCAGCATAAGTGACTTCGAGCCGGATAAGATAGTGGATAACGTTCCGCTGCTTCGCAACCTGAAAGACCAACAACTGCTAATCCAGAAGCTGGAAACGCTGATGCAGGAGGGAGCTTTTCAGCGCCTGTTGCAGAATAAGAGCCAAAAGCCGGCGCTGATCGGCTTTTTAAGATCCGTTATCGCGGACATCGAAGCGCAGGAAGGCGACGAATAACCCATTTCTAATCTCCGAAAATTCAATTGCGATATGGCAGACCTGGAAAAATTAAGAATAAACCCGCAGGAAGCCCGGGAACTAGCCCAAAAGGAACTGAGCCCGTTGGGTGGATTGACTACCGTTAGCAAAACACTGGCCACGCAACTCCAGCTTCCCAACCTGAAATACTTCGGTTCGGATAAAGACGAATTCGTAGAGCGCCGGGAAGACTGGCTGGCCGGTAGTGAATTTGCCGCGTCCAGAATGGACATGAAAAAGAAGCTGAACATGCTGGTCGATCTGCTGGAAAGCAGCGACGATGTAGCCGCCAGCGCCACAGCCCAAAAGGAAAAGATCGAAGGCCTGAAGGACGCCAACCTCGCCACCGTGCTGGATAAGGCCCGACCGCTGGAAAAGGCCTGGCGCGACCTCGCGCTGTTCTACACCAACGCGGCCTAACGCGAATTGCGCAACCTGATCGTCTTTAATGCCAACACCAAAAAAGTGGACGAAGATGTGATCGTCAAGAAATTGACGGATATGATCACCGAAACCAATAGCGCGGCAATCGACATGTCCAAAAACTTCTCCATGATCGTAGCCCCGAATTTCCCGGGCCGCTCCCTGATCGACAAGCTCGGCACCCTGGCGTACAAAAACAAGGCCCTGTTTTTTACAGATTACCAGGATCTCGAAAATGTTGACGCCATTATAGAAGCCGCCAATGAAGAAGGCGCGCCAAAATTGGGCGGCGTCGAAAAGGTCTGGAGCCGAAGCGTTGTTTTTACCAATTATGGCCTCCTGCGCGACAAGTATAAGCAGGAACGCCGCATGCTCTTCGGCTCGCCGGCAGCAGCGGTGGCGGGCAAAATGTATTCTATGGAAAACCTGGCCCAACCGGTGGCCGGCGCTCAATTCGGACCGCTAAAAGGCTTCAATGGCCTGCACTTTCGCGTCAACATGGACCAGACGAACATGCTCGACGAGGAAAATCTCAATCCGTTGACCATGGCTTTCGGCAGCATCATGCCGTTCAACTGCCTGACCCTGTTCAAGGGAGAAAATGTGGAACTGCGCCAATACTCCGTGATCCGTACCCTCGACTATGTCGATAAACTGCTCAAACACTTCCTGAACCAGTACGTCTTTACATCTATGCTTGACCGGGATATCAAGCAACATGTGTACGAGACCATTCTTCGATTACTGAAAGACCTGGAGGATAGCAAGATCCTTCGGAAAGGACGCATCACCTACTTCGACATCAATGAAGACCAACCCGACCGCTTCGATATTAAACTCAGCTTGGTCCCGATGTTCGTGACCAGTGCATTTGACTATACCATCGGCATTGACGCCAATGGGTTGAGCGAAGGGGAAGATAATGTTTAAATGTACTGCCCCGAAGCCCGCTTCGACTTTCAATAGAGTTATTTAATAACATAAATTCCTAACCATGCCACATACCGCAACCTTTAAACTGGATGGAAAAGAAAGTGACATTAAGTCTTTTTCCTACTCCTTCTCCCGCATGACCGAGGAGAACGGCCGCCCCTGTGCCCGGGTACGCGCCGGCTATATTTCCTTCAACCTGGCTTCTGATGACAAACACAAAGAAGCTATCATTAATTGGATGTCCAAGCCCGATCAGGGTAAGGAGGGCGAAATAATAATCTATGCCGATGATGAAAAAACAAAAGTGCTGAAGACGATCAAGTTTGAAAACGCCTTTGTGACCCAATATGACGAATCATACAGCGAAGGCGGCAATACCTACGAGTCCTTTGTGATTTCCTGTGAAAAAATTTCAATCGGCGCCGCCAAATTCGATTTTAAGTGGCCAAAGGCATAATGCACGGCCCACTATTTTTCTTGCGGTAAAATGAAAATTCATTCTTCCGGAAAAATATTTTCACATGAGCCAGTCAAACCTGAAAATAAAATTGGCCGGAGAGGATATCAGCGCCCACTTTTCCGATTTCCAATTAAGCCAGGGTGTCAATGAGCACCATTTTTTCACCCTTCGTATCAGCAATGAGGACCGGGCCGCGCATTTTAAGGGTTCCCTGGCGGAAGTCTCTAAAAAATGGATCGGCAAACTGCTGAAGGTAGAAGGCCTGTTTGATGGGGTAGTGACCTCTATCGGTATGTCCAGAGCCCGGACAGGAGGCAGCGATTTCATCATCCGCGGACAAGATCCTACCATTCTGCTCGACGATGGTCCCAATACCCGTTCTTTTGGGGGGAAACCTCTGAAAAAGATCCTGGATGAGGTTATGGGGCCTTATGAAAGCAAATTCGGAGAAATTAAATCTAACCCCCAGTACACCACCAAGATCAAATATTGTGTACAGTACCGCGAGAGCAATTTTGAGTTTATCAACCGCCTGGCCGCCAGATACGGGGAGTGGTTTTATTACGACGGCCAAAAATTGTTTTTCGGTAAACCTGCCGACGGGAAAAAACTCCAGCTCAATTTTGAACGCGACCTTACCCAGTTGGATGTATCCCTGTATACTATCCCGGTCAACTTCAAATTGAAGGCATACGATTACAAGAACCACCAGTTTCCGGAAAAGGAAGCTAACTACGCAAATCCGGAAAATGAGTTCGCCAGAATCGCGCTGGATAAGTCCAAAAACGAGGTCTATCCCCGGAAAACGGCTGATCCCATCTACCTCAGCATGAGTGAAAGCGATCTGGAGCAAGTAGTTACGCTTCGCCAGGATACACACCTGAATGAACTGGTGTTGCTTTCCGGGACGTCTACCAATCCCGATCTGCGACCCGGCAGTGTGGTCGAGATTGTCGACCAGCGATCCGGCCTGCAGGCGGGTGGCACCGAAAATTACGGAACGTATATCCTCACCCGCCTGAACCATACATTTATGACCAACGGAGAAGGGTATACCAACCACTTCGAAGCCGTTCCCGCCGATACGGCCGTTCCTCCGGTCCCCGTTTCCCCCGACCCTCCCGCATGTGAAATGCAGGCAGCCGAAGTGATCGACAACGATGACCCCAAAAGTATGGGACGTGTAAGGGTGCAATTCGATTGGCAAAAACCGGCCAATGGCGACGATGGAAAGACGAACTGGATACGGGTGGCAGCCCCCATGGGTGGCGGCGATAAAGGCTTTTATATGATCCCCGAAAAAGGAGACCAGGTACTGGTGGCCTTCGAGCAAAATCACCCTGAACGGCCTTTTGTCTTGATGCCCGGCATGTACCATGGAAAGGCAAAACCGGAGCATGCCAATGGGAATAATTACCTGAAAGCATTGAAAACCAAAGGCGGCCACCAAATACTGATGAACGACGAGAAAGGAAAAGAAAGCATGGCCCTGAGCAGCCCAACAGACTTCTCGGCGGCAGCTTCCAATGGAGAGATGAATCTGACGGCCAAGGGCAAGATCACGATCAAAAGCGACAGTGGAGAGATTACGATCGATACCCCCGCCAAAATCGTGATCCATGCGGCGAATATTGAGATCAATGCGGATTCCTCGATAAAACTGGGGGCGCCCAAGATCGAGATCAACGCCGATGCCGACCTGAGCGCCAAAGCGGCCAAGGTGAGTATTGAGGGACAGGCATCCGCCGACTTTAAGGGCAATGGCATGGTCAATATTTCGTCGTCGGGCGTGACCAGCCTGAGCGGCTCCATGCTGAAACTGAACTGATACCATGGAAACTGAACGATTCTATTCGATGCCTTTCCGAACCGAGCTTTTGGGAAAAAAAGGTAGTCTGGAAAAATGCAGCCTGGCCGACTCCATCCGCCAAAACATCCGTGTGTTGTTGCTGTCCCCGCCAGGTCGCTATCGCTACGATCCTTTCCTAGGATGTAAGATCCATCGGTTCCAATTCATGGCCAACAACCGGGCAATGGAGGGACGCAAAGAAGAAGATCTGTTCCGGCTGGACCTGCAGGAAAACATCAAACAGCTTATCCAGCGCTACGAGCCACGAATTCTGTTATCGGACGTGGAAGTGGAACTCCGGCAGGATCCATCGGAGCAGATACCCTGGAAAAGCAAACGCGCTACCTGGTCCAACAAGTCCGTCATTCAGGTGATCGTATCCATCAAAGGCAAAGTAAAACCCGAATACGCGCTCGATCAGGAACTGGAGTTAGAAGACACCATTTCTTTAATTTAAAAACACCATCTCTTTGAACCGCACTTCGCAACAAATAAAAAGGGATATGCTCGAATGGGCGAAGCACCACCTGGACATTCGGGCATCGGATGAGTATGGCTACGACGTGATCGACGCCGATCCCTTGATCCATCTGCTGATCGGCGCCTGTGCCGCAGAAGCCAAATCGGTATATGATGCCATTAGGGAAACCGACGACCGGTTGCACCAACGGCTTTTGCGATACCTGCTTCCGGAAGCCTTCCAGTATCCCCGGCCCGCTTTTGGAATCCTTAAAGTGCAACCGACCTCCTCCTTTTGCCATTTGACCACCAATCAGGAATTCAAATTCCGGACCGAAGAGAAGGTCTTTTCTTTTTGCCCTTTGTTTGACACCACATTGGTGGGCGGACAGATCCGTTTCCTGGGACTAGACCCCCGCGTGATCGAATATCGACCGGGGTCTCCTTATTTCTCGGGAACAGGAACGGAAACCGTTTCGCGGATACTCATCGGCATGGAAACCAAAGAACCCATCGACACCCTGGAAAATGTGGCTTTCTATGTGGATTGGCGGGGAACGGTCACCGAGCGCCAGGCTTTGTTACTCGCCCTGTCAAACAGCCATTGGACCTGCAACGGAAAGGTGTTGAGCCGCCGCACTGGATTGGTGAACGGTACCGCCCTGCTTTCAGACCAGTTCAGCGCTGAAAACCGCCTGGTAAGGCAAGTTGGCGCCCAGTTTCGACTTAATTTCCAGGTCATTACCGATCCAGCGCTTGCCCCATCTACGGGAGAAAACGTGCAGGAGGTGTTGACTAACTGGCTGGGGAAGCCCTCGGCAGGGGATTGGACGTCGACAAAGGGTGCGTTCACCTGGATCCGGATCGACTTGCCATACGCGCTGCAATTAAGCGATGTGGAGCGCAATCTCGTCATTGACCTGAATCATTTCCCGGTGGCCAACCGCCGCATGATCCGAAAGGCCGACCAAGGGACCTATTTCTCCAAATCCCTGGGCTTCGAGGCTGTGGCCCTTCAATCCACTTCCGGGTATTTTTGCGGAATTCAATCGGTGCTCAACCAGGAAACAGGGGAGGAGATCCCCTCAAAGGAATTTTCCAGGTTGGTTCAGGAAGAAGACGACAAACCCGGGTATTCGCTCCGGTATGGAGGTACGGGCCGCTACGACGACCTCAACGCCTGGGAGCGTTTGTCTTACTTGCTGTCCCTCTTCCGGCAGGAACACAAAGATCGGGAGGTCATTGAGGAGTTGGGCGTGAAACTGACCCTGGAGGAACTCCACGAAGCACTGGGTAAACGCATGCTGAAGGGACAAAGTAAAAAGGCGGAAAATGGCCGTTTTCCGCCGGTGTATATCTTTTTCCGCCTGAACCCTTCTCAGAAGCTGGATGCTGAAGTGCGTTATTGGGTGACAGATGGAGAAGCGGCCAATCAAATTCCGGAAGGCTCTCTGTGCTACGCGGAGCCCCCCATTCCGGGCATCGATCCGGCGAGCCCCAAATTGGCCACCTCCACCATAGGGGGTAAGACCCATATCTCTGAAACCGAGCAAACTCAAATACTCCAGGATCTCCTTTTCCGGCGCGAACGGATCGTGACGACCCACGATATCAAAAGCCTGTGCCGCAAGTTAATGGGGGAACATTTACGGGAAGTGGGTATTCACTCGCTATTTGAAGCAGATATGAACAACCAGGGCGGTATCCGCCGAGCCATCAAAGTCGAATTGAAAGTAGACGAAGCCGAAGATGTGCATTTGCACCAGGTCGGTCAGGAAATAGAAACGATCCTGCAGGAAAACAGCACGGGGACCGTACCATACCGGGTTGTGCTATGCTAGATAATTTACCAAATATCACAGGTTTACCTTTCGACGTCCGCGCCGAAGTGCTCGCTATGCTGATCGCAGAACGGTTTGAGCTGTCGATCGAACAACTGCTGTATAATCCGGCCTGGTGGCATCAACGCCCGGGAAGGGGAGATGTGGTCGATCTGATAGAAGATTTTTCACATCGCCTGGATAAAAAAATGCTATACATCGAAACCTCCAGGGAGGGGCTTTTCGATATGCTGCCGGAAACCATTTTCCTGCATCCCGACGAGCAGTTTGGGAGTAACCTTCACAAAGTGCAGGCACTCTCCGAGCAGGAAGCCAAAGCCCGGCAGTTTTTGCTGCCTTTCGAGCAATTGTTCTTCTGGATGCGCCTTGAAAATGAGATCGCAGAGTGGGCAATGGGAGATAACCTCCGTGATTGGTGGAGCCGCCGCTTCCCTTCCCGTGAAACGGATAAGCTGGAAGGGCGCCAACGCGCCGTTTTGCTCGAAATGCTTCCTTATACCCAGGAGATCATCGGCAACTGGCCCCTTACCGGGCAGTGGCTCGGTCTTTCTCCGGACATCAGGTTTCGATCAGCGAAGAATCATTTCCCGCATACAACTTGCCCGACAATGTCCAGAAGCGTCTTGGACAGGCTATCCTGGGACAGGATCTCGTATTGGGGAAAGAATTCGTAGACGGTATTCCGGCCATCCGGATTGTCTTCGAAGAGCTGGAGCCTTCGGAACTGTCCGGGTTGTTGCCGGGCGGAGAGGCACGTTCGTTTTTGGAAGAAAATTTCGTCCAGTTCCTGCTGCCGGTGGAAGTGCCGTACTCCATTGAATTAAAACCCCGAAAAACCGAAATGCCTTTTGAACTGACCGGGGATAATGAGGCCAATATCCTTGGGTATACCTTACATATTTAGCAAAACAAAAAACAATGTACGCATTGCCATTTACCGGAGGACTTTTCTTGCTAGGCATCCTGGCCTTCTTTTTTGGGATTTAAAAAGAAAAGAAAGACCGGAGAACAATCCTGTTTTTGGTTCTTCCCTGCTGACCGGAGGAATCCTGGGGCTTCTTTTTTTCTGGTTCAACAAGAAAGACATCCTGAATCTCAGCGACTGCTATCTCCTGGCACAGGTCATTGTCCTGATCCTTGGTGTGGTTTATATTTGGGTACTGTACCACAAACTTTTCTGGACGAAGCGCGATGCCTATGTTCGCGCTCAGGACTCCTTTTTTCCGGAAGCTTTTATATCCTGCTAAATGCACTCGCTCTGAGTATGGGGTGCCTGTTGGTGCTATTCTATTTTACCAAAGAGGTGGCGACTATGTTTTGGAGCGTTGGCGTATTATTCATGGCGCCGTTCCTCTTCCTGAAAGCATTCGACTTTCTTCAACAAATTCCCTTTAAAGATTACAAAGTAAAATGGGTCTTTTCGCAACGGCTCATCAACGAAAACGAATGGAGTTGGACCAATGAAATGTGGGTTTCTTTCGAGGTGAAAGAGAGCTGGAACAAACCGGGAATCAATCGCCTGGCAAAGTTCAGAATACTGGGGCCCCGCAATGCGCCTTTGGGAGAGATCTACCGACTGGCAATCCGCGAGTATAACAAACAGGGAAAACAGATCGTAGTGCAGGATTTGGGTTTTGAACCGGAGAATAGAGACCGTTTTGGTGGCTTTTTTCCTTGAAGTTCGTCTGGAACCGGCCACACACCTGGTTCCCCAACCTTCGCTACCTCGACCCCAATGATTCAGTGTTGGTCAACGCCCTGCGGCCGGGAGATCTGGTCAAAGCTCGCCGAATCCCTACCGGAAAGGAAGCGGAAGAAGTAGTCGCAATAGGCCAGGCAATTTCATGATAGGTAAATGGTAAAGTCGCCATACCTGGCGTCTCCAATATGCAATCACAAAAAAAAAGCAACATGTTCATCATAGACGAATTAAAGAACTACCCCGTAAACTGGACGGACGGCATGCGCATCGGAAGCAAAGACTTCATCGCCGCTGATCAGGCCTGGGACGACGCCATTCGCGATGTGCGGATATCCTTGTTGCAAGGGGTTCAGTATGGTTTGCTGCCTCCGCTGAGGGATAGCCGGGATAAATCCAATTATCCCAAATTTCACTTTGATCCTTCACGGGGCCTATTGACACTGCTCGAATGCAGGGCAATCACCGAAGGGGGGTATCGAATTGAAATTACCGAGGCCCTTCACCGCAACCATCAAATTCCGGGAAAGCTACCGGATATCAAGTTGGATATGAAGGAAGATATTGATGTGTATATCACCTACAACTTGGATGGCTGTCAGGAAGCGGGACCGATCTCGGCCGATGCGCCGCCAAGACGGTTATTCAAAAGCCCTGTGTGCGAGTTATCTGCATTTCCCCAAAAGGATAAAATTGGATTATCCGGGGTTAATCACATGAAAATTGCGGAATTTAAGTGGAGCAATAATACGTTTGAGCAAGATGGAAACTATATCCCGCCTTGCTTTACAGTCAGTTCCCACCCCGAGCTGCTCGATCGGCATCAACGAATTGGGGGGATACTCAATTCTCTGCTGGAGCTCGGACTTAAATTAGTGCAGGATTATCGCACAGATACCCGCAATGAGGTAAGAGACGGCGCCATGTGGCTGGAAATTCTCCTGAACCAGCTTTGCAGTACCCTTTGGACGTACAATGATCTTTTGCCTGAAAGGAGCCCGGTTAATACGATCGTTTTTCTCAAAAACTGGGTTCAATTTGTGTGGATCACTGCATCCATCCGGAAGAACAATTCTTTTTTTAAGAATAACCTGGAATCGCTCCAACCCCTTTTCAAGCAAATTGCCGCAGACAAATTCGACTTTTCCGACCTGAAGCACGCTTTTGATAATTTAGAGGAAGCAGTCGTCAATGTGTATCGATGGGTTCAAATGCTGGAAGAGTCTTTCCGGAAGAGTTTCACCCCGAAAGTGGAAGGATTGAATCATTAGGGATGCGTTAATTTTTACAACTGAACATACCGCAGTATCATGATAACCATTAATTGTTCCAACCCCATTTGCGGAAAGAGTTTCCTCTACGATGAAACGAAGTTTCCAGGCGCCAAAAAGGTGCAATGCCCGCACTGTAAAACGATCCAGGAACTGAATGCGGGTGAGGAGGAAGTGGCGGAAACGCCTTTTTTCGAAGAACCCAAAGAACAGGAGCCGGCACCTTCCAGACCGGAACCTGTCGCGACCTTCACCGCTCCAGCCCAAAAACAGAGGATTTTCATTCCGAAGTGGAACACGAACCGCCACCAAAGGCGCCGGTGGCAGAAGAACCTCAAAAGTCAACGAAATGGTTATTCATTGTACCGGTTGTGGTGGCTTTGGTGGCGGTTCTGGCGTATTTCCTGTGGCCGCCGAAAACGCCTGAACCTGTAAATTCCTTACCTGCGATGACTCAGTATAAGATCAGTCTTTCCAGCGATAAGCAGCAAGTAAAGCCTGGCGAACCCGTTTCGCTATCGATTCTGACAACTCCTTCGCCCGATTCTGGGATCGTCGTGCGTTTATTTGAAGAAGATACAAAACTCACGGAAAATGAAAATGGGAATCTGACCCTCGACACCGCCTTTAACGAAGCAGGTGAAAAAATACTGACCTTTTGGATGGAGGCATTCCGGTTGGAGGATAGCTCCCTGGTAAGAGACACGGCTTCTATTGCAATCGACGTAATAAAAGACCAGGCTGAAGTAGAAACTCCTGCTGAAGTCACCCGGATTGATCTCAGACGAAAGGCCCAAAGAGCCAAGTGGTTTGCCGAATTTGCGAACACTCAGGCAGCCAAATCATTGAGTTATGGCGCCCTTGAAAATCTCCGGTGATTATTACGGAGAGGTCAATACCGCAACGGCCGTCAAGTTGGAAGATGGCTCCACTAAAAATGGGATAGAACTCGTTCCCGGCGAAAAAGCGGCTTCCAGGGTGTATGGCGAATTCGCCATTTCCGAAATGCCCGGCAATCCCGTCTTTACGGCCTATTTAGGTTTCAGGAATGCCAAAGAAAGCGGATCGGTGGAAGGGGAAGTAACTTGCGAAATCAAAGTGCAGAAAAAGGATGGAACCTATAAAATGCTCGGAATCAAATCGAAAAAGTATAACGGAAAACTATTGAAATTGGAATACCCAATTGACCCGGTGGATACCCGCAAGATCCGCATCGATATCATCAGCAAAAAGAAAGGAAAGAACAAAGTTGTATTGGTAAATCCCCTGATCGTCAAGAAGTGACAGTTGTATTTGTCCATCCCGATAACTTCTATTTATATGAGCCAGTTTGTGTCCAATAGCGCCGAACGCCGCAACTCGATCCTTCGATTTACGGCATTATTTCTGCTCACTGTCGTGTTGGCCTGCTTTGTCTTCCTCCGCCTCTTCTATGTCGAAACGGAAATCCCGAAAGAGGAGCTCCAGCAGTTCAAGGATTGGCTCCGGTGCTGGAAAATCTGGTGGATTATGGCGAAAGCCTGCAAGCTTATGAGCAAGCGATCACGTCCAATTCGGTCGAGGCCCCCAAGCTTGAATCAGTAGCGAACAGCAAATCGGTCGGCATCCATACCATGTTGATAGGCAAGGAGAAAAACCCGCTCTTCCCGACCATGAGTAAGATACTGGATACGGGAGACCGCTTTTTCTCCTCACTGAAAGACGTAGAGAAAAAGTTCCTTCCGGTCCAGAAGGAGTTGGAGGATTGTAAGCGGGATAAGGAGGATTTGGAAAAAGAGATAAAGGAGTTAGAGAAGGAAAATGAGGAGTTGAAGAAGGATTTAGAGAAATGTGAAGAAAAGGTGGCAAGGTGTAGAAGGTGGTAGAGGAGGAGAACCAGTACACTACTTCAATAAGCCCTTAAAAATATGAATATGAAAGATTTGACCAAAGGCTATGGTGGAAATGGGAAAGGAAATTGCATGGTGCTCGAAGAAATACTGAAGTGGAATAGGAATACAATTTTGGAGGATATGGTGAAAAGTAAAACTGGGTCAGCCCTGTTGGCAAAGCACCTATTTGAAAAAAACTTCATGCCCTATGCAAAAAGGAACTGGAAATATCATGGTTCGAATTGTAACTGCGAACACTTATCCAGTGCCTTTAGTGCAGTTTGGGACTATATTAAGTTCACGTATGAACGGAAAGATTTGCCCAAGGCTGAGGTTACCCGCATACCACCAGTCAATTATTTGGTCACAAAAGGAAATTTAAAGGTTTTCGCTGGACCTGCGAAAGGAAATGTGCGCAAGGCGGCAAAAGAGGCACCTGATGGAAGGTGTTTATTCTCTGTTCACTATTTATGCAAAATCGGTACTCGATACTTTGACCCAACATTTGATTTAGTTTGCACCAATCCAAAAGATATCATAGTGGAAGACGAAGTGACAAAACTGTCAAGTGGGCTCTGTAAGGCAAAGAAAGGGAAATTACTCTATGCGCACAGTAAAGAAATGGCTGTCCAATTTTCCGATTCCTGGATTGAATTGAACGCCTTTGGCTGGATTTCTGTGGGAGAATGGATAAATAAGACGTCTCGCACGATGCATACTCGTTCAAATGATCTCAAAAAGGTAGATAGGGGCTTAAAGGATTTTGAGGAAAGGGGGAGCGAAGGGTTGGAACCCCTAACCAAAGCTTTCGAAGATTGGTACAAAAATAATCCTAAAGAAGCTTTATCCAGAAACCAAGGAGGAGTCGTAGAAAACCTTAAAAAGTTCTTGGAACAAAGGTAGATAACACCTCCAAAAACAAGTAGAGCCCGGTCATGAAATTGCCACAGAGCCCTTCCAAGCATTTAAGAAAATTACCCGCGCGCTTTCCGCACCAACCCTCCTCAATAACTATCAAAATAAATATTCCCCCACGTAAAATAATACCCGGCGCCCGAAGCATTGTTATAAATCCCTTCCCAATCATAGTTTCCAGGGGAGGTGGTATTGCCATCTCCATTCGTATCGCCCTTCCTGCTGTCATCCTTGATAGAGGTGAAGATCACCCCGGATCCCTGGTTGTTGCTCAACGAAGAGGAACCCAAATTGAGATCCATAAAAGCATCTGCCATGAATTTTAACACGACGTTATCACTGAGCACAAGCGTGCCGGTTTCTTCCACCCCGGCGTAATGTCCGATAATGAAAGGCACTTCGGTTTCTTTCCAATAGATCAGCGTCTCTACGTAATTGTATCCGTATAGATAGATCCCATTGTACAGATTTTTTTCGTTAGGGTCACCGGGATTATGAAATTCATTGGAATCGTCAATGGAAAACATCGTGTTGATAGAAAGGGGAATTAAATTGTCATAAAACGTATTGAACTGAATGACCGTCCCCGGAAGTGCATAATGGGCATCTAGCGCTCCTGTACCTCCGCTTAAGTTTTCTCCGGTATTATGGGCAAACGTGCAATTTTTCAGGGTGACCGCACAATCGTATATCTCTACCACACTTCCCGACTCACCTCCATATTGAAAGCGGCAATATTCCAGTTCCGAACCATTCCCGTAAAGGATAATCCCTTGCCAGTCGCCTTTGCCGGGGTTGGTTGCGTTGTCTTTATTGGTATCTCCTCCATTGGCATCGTCTTTGAATGAAGTGAATACGATTGGCTTTGCGCTGGAGCCACGGGCTAGTAGCGTTCCATTATCTTGAATGGTCAAATACGGGTAGCCGTCAATGTCGAATTTGATTATGGTTCCTGCCTCAATAGTTAAGGTACTGTTTACCTCGCAGTTGTAAATCACGTAGATGGAATCACTCGTCCAGGTGGTCGGTTTTTCAATATCGTAATTGATGTAGGCTACTCTACCATTTACAGGATCTGGGTCAGGATCACCATCTGGCGGGCAATTCATGCCTAGTGTCATTAACACAGCAGCTAAAACGAAAAATCGGATAGAAAAGGAATCCCATTTCATGGCGGCGGTTTTTTGGTGAAAAATAGTAGGGAGAATACGGAAATGGGTAATAGGCAAAGGTTACCGCATTTCAGGGATCTTGGCAATGATATTTATCAATTCATGATGAAAGTCATTGCGTTTTTTTACAAATTTTGTAAATACTGATGTTCAAAGATTTCCATCATTTTAAGACTGGAAATTTCTCCTTTCTATACCTCCCATTTTCCTCATTTCCCGTGGCTCGTAAATTTTGCGTCAAGCTCAAACCGACTGTCAAACCTCAAAATTTCACCGATATGAAACCCAACCACATTTTTATCCTACTCTTTTTCCTCGTAAGCATAGGTCTTACGGGGCTACCTGCCCAGTCTGCCATCGTTTCCACAGGGCGGGATGTAACCACCGATGGAGGATTTGTAAGCTACACGGTCGGACAAACGGCCTATTTAGCAATTACCGTAACCAATGGCTCCGTTTATCAGGGCGTTCAGCAGCCTTTTTACATTATTGTCGGGGTGGAAGAGGCGAGCACACTCACCAAGTTCTGTACCCTCTATCCCAATCCCTCCGATGGAGATGTGACGCTGAAAGTGGAAGGAATCCCCGCTAAGGACCTGGAATACCAACTCTACGACCTGAAAGGGCAGCTGATTGAACGCAACCGACTCTGGACGAATGAAATGATTATTCCGATGCAGCACCTGGATGCCGGCACGTATTTGCTGAATCTGCACGACAACTTTGGAGCGTGCACCACTTTTAAAATCATCAAAACCCAATAACCATGAAAAAGATTGTCGCACTTTTTATTTCCCTGCTTTTTGCTGCACTCGCCTTTTCTCAAGCTCCTCAAAAGATGAGCTACCAGTCGGTAATCCGGGATGGCACTGGTAAATTGGTGGTGAGTAGTACGGTCGGAATAAAAATATCCATCCTTCAAAATTCACCTACCGGATTGTTGAAATATGCTGAAGTACACAGTGTGACCACCAATTCACATGGACTGGCTACCCTGGAAATAGGGAATGGAAGCCCGGTTTCTGGTAGTTTCTCCGGAATAGATTGGACCAGCGGCACGTATTTCCTGAAAACGGAAACCGACCCGAATGGGGGGAGTAGTTATGTGATCACCACTACCAGTCAACTGATGAGCGTGCCGTATGCCCTTTATGCCAATAAGGTAAATGAAGATAATCTGCCAAAGACAAAAGTAACTGCCTTTACCCCTCCAGGATGCCAAAGCGCTACCGGTATAACCACAACTTGGAAAAAAATAACAGATCTGGGCACCTTTGTGAAAAGTAATAGCACTACTTTCATTGATTTGGATTACCAAACCCACTTTTACGCATCCTCTGTTACAAACGCGGTTGTTTATCAATTGAGAATTGATAACAATCCAACAACCGTAGGGCAGGCTTCATTCTTTTACCATTCCGGCATGACGGGAAAATATCTCAATGGGCATATCACAGGTACTTTTAGTGGATTAAGTACCGGGACTCATACGGTTAGCGTTTGGGTCAAAGCCTCTAGCGGCACCGCTACTGATGCTTATATCGACCCCGGTTGTTATAATTCTTCAGGTGTAAATACCGTAATTGTGAAGGAGTACCGTTGAGTCAAACAGCATCAGATAATGAACTTCACAAAGGGAGGCGCCAATCAATGCCTCCCTTTGTATCGCCCGATATGCTGCTTTAATTTCCCCATCCCCCAAAACACCTCCTCCCCATTCTGCGTTTCTCATACATCACCCATTTCTACCTATGAGAACGACCAGTTACCTCCTCCTCCTCATTCTACATCTCTGTGCCCCAGCCATAGCCTTTGCGCAGACGGGCCAACTCTCCGGTCACCTTACCGACCCCGCCGGCGAACCACTCCCTTTCGCCTCCATCTACATCCAAAACTCCACCATTGGTACCACCTCTAATGTGGAAGGAGACTATATATTAACCCTGGACCCCGGCACCTACCAGGTCGTCTTCCAATACCTGGGCTTCGAAACCCAGGTCATCCAAGTCACCATAACCCCACAACCCAACACCCTCGATGTGGTCCTCGAAGAGGAAGCCGTACTGCTCAGCACCGTGGTGGTCAGGCCCGACGCCGAAGACCCGGCCTACGGAATTATCCGCAAAGCGATCGAGAAACGGAAGTTCTACCTAGAACAGGTGCCGGCCTATAGTTGCAAAGTCTATATTAAGGGCGGACTCAAGATCCTCGGCGCGCCGGAGAAGATCTTTGGACAGGAGATCGGCGATATGGCAGGTATCCTTGATACCACCACCCGACAAGGAATCCTCTATTTGTCGGAGTCGGAGTCGGTCTGGAACGTCCAGCGACCGAATAAGTATAAAGAGGTCATGGTGTCCTCGAAGGTAAGCGGCAATAGCCAAGGCTTCAGCTTCAATAGCGCCTCGGATGTGAATTTCGATCTATACGAAAATACCACCGATTATGGCCGCCCCATCGTTTCGCCCATCGCCTACAACGCGATGAGCTTTTATGCCTACAAGCTGGTGGGCACCATCTTCGACGAGGCGTCGCGCATGATCTATAAGATCCAACTCCAGCCGAAACAGGGAGAACTGCCGGCCTATGGCGGCTTTATCTATATCCTCGATGGAAGCTACAACATCCAGGGCGTCGATGTCTTCGTGACGGGCGCTTCGCTCAATCAGCCCATTCTCGATACGCTTTTCCTCAAACAGGTCCATGTGCCTGTGCAAAAGGATACCTGGCGGCTTTTCAGCCAGACGTTGGGCGTTAAGGGCGATATACTGGGGTTTAAATTCGGGGGCGACTTTACCTCTATCTACCGCAATTACGACCTCAAGCCGGTCTTCCCTAAAGGGTTTTTCGACAATGAGTTTTTCAAAGTGGAAGAGGGCGCCAACGAAAAAGGCCTCACCCACTTCGATACCATCCGCCCCTTGCCGCTCACCCTCGAAGAGTCGGTCGACTACCACCGCCGCGACAGCCTGCAACTCGTTCAGGAGTCAAAACCGTACATGGATTCGCTGGACCATGAGAGCAATAAGTTTACCTCTACCAGCCTGCTATTGGGCTATACCTACTCACGATCCTATAAAAAGGAGTCGTTTACGCTGGAGTCGCCCCTCATGAGTATCCAATTCCATACGGTGCACGGATGGAACGGCACGCTGGGCCTGCGCTACCGGAAAGGATTCGACCGCTACAATACCCGTCGACTCGAAACGGGCCTGAAGGTCATGTATGGCCTATCGGAAAATCGCCCCCGGGTCAGCGGCGATTTTGCCTATCAATTCAATCGTACCCATTTCTCCCGCATCCGACTCAGCGGTGGGGTAGAGGCGCCTCAATTCAATGCGGAAAGTCCTATCTCTCCATCCCTCAACTCTGCCTACACGCTTTGGGTCAAACGCAACTACTCCAAAGTCTACAACAAGGTTTTCGCCCGCATCGATGCCCGCCATGAGTTGTTCAATGGGGTACTGCTGGAAGGAGGCATCGAATACGCCCAACGTGATCCACTAATTAACACCTCCACCTATTCCTGGAACAAAAAAATCACCCGCGAATACACCCCAAACTATCCAATCACCCATGAACCCAATAACCCAACCACCTTCCCTGCTCATAATGCCCTGCTGCTCGACCTCCAAATTCGCCTTCGCTTAAAGCAACAATACATCACCTACCCCAATATCAAAATCGTTACGGAATCCAAATGGCCCGACCTCTGGATCCGCTACCGTGCTGCACTCGCACCGGGCGATGCGCGATTTCATTACCTGAGTCTGGTCCTGGAAAAAGAAGCGATCAAACTCGGCGTCGCCGGCCAGTCGGGCTTCTACCTTCAAACCGGCCGCTTCCTGAATGCCTCTCAGGTCTATTTCATGGACTACCAACACTTCAACGGCAACCAAACCATCTTCGGCAATCCGCTCGAATACCGCCACCGGTTTTTCCTGCTGCCTTACTACGACTACAGCACCATCCGTCCACACGCCCAGGCCCACTGGGAGCATCAGTTCCAGGGCTACCTCCTCGACAAGATACCCGGCATCCGCAAGTTCGGCCTCTCTTCCGTCCTCAGCGCCAAAGCCCTCTGGATCGAAGGCAACGACCTCTACTGGGAAGCCGCCATCGGCATCGATCAAATAGGAGTGGGGCTCTTCCGCTTGCTGCGCGTAGATGTCGCCGCCGCCTTCTCTGGATCCGAATTCTTGAACTGGGGCGTAGTTATCGGCCTTAAACTTCCAGGGAGCCTGAATTAGTTTTTAATTTTCAATGTTCAATTTTCAGTTTATTGTTACTTTGGCTTAATCGATTCAGCCTACTATAACTGAAAATTGAACATTGAAAACTGAAAACTCCCTCAAAATAATTCATACCTCCGACTGGCACCTGGGCCAAAAATTCCTCTCCTTCGACCGCGACGAGGAACACCGCCTGGCCCTCTCCTGGCTTCACGATACCATCGTCGAGCACCAGGCCGATGTGCTGATCGTCGGCGGCGACATCTTCGATATCGGTAATCCACCCAACTCGGCCCGGAAACTCTATTACCGCTTCCTCGCCAACCTCCTCCAGACGCCTTGCCGCCATGTTGTCATCACCGCCGGCAACCACGATTCGCCTTCCATGCTGGAAGCCCCTCGCGAGATCCTGCAAGCCCTGAATGTCTATGTGGTCGCCACCACCGAAGACGAAATCATCGAACTAAAAGATAAAAACGGCCGCACAGAAGCGATCGTAGCTGCCGTCCCTTTCCTCCGCGAAGGCTTCCTCCGCTTCGCCACCCCCGGGGAATCGCCGGAAGAACGGATGCTTAAGCTGAAAGACGCGATAAAAAGCACTACCACGATCTTTCCTCCAGAATTATTGCAGTTCGCAGTGAGCAGTTGGCAGCAGGCAGCGACATCCAATCACCAGTCACCAGTCACCCCCCGATAGCTATCGGGGACCAATCCCCCATCCTAACCACCGGCCACCTCTTCGCCTACGGCGCCCAGGCCTCCGACAAACAAGACAACATCTACCTCGGCGACACCCAAAACATCCATGCCGACGATTTTCCGGAACTCTTCTCCTACGTCGCCCTCGGCCATATTCACCGGGCACAGAAAGTAGGAGGGAAGGAGCACATCCGCTACTCCGGCTCCCTCATTCCCCTGAGTTTTAGCGAAACGAAAGACGAAAAAGGCTGCTACCTCCTCGAATACGAAGGCGCCAAGCTGAAGGAAGTACAGTTCCTCCCGTCGCCCACCTTCCGCCGCCTCAAAACCATCGAAGGCGACCTGGAAGACGTCAAAAAGCGCCTCACCGAATTCAACGACCGCTACGCCGAGTCGCTCCCATCCTGGGTGGAGGTGATCGTCCACCTCGACGCCCCCGACCCTTCCCTCGACGAGACCCTGCACGAATATACCCGCGATTTCAATATGGAAATCCTCAAAATACGCATCCAACTCCCCGAAAATGACCTCACCCACACCAGCGCCGGCCAGGTGGCCCTCGAAGATCTCTCTCCCGAAGAAGTCTTCTTGAAGCGCTGCCGCAGTGCCGGCTACCCGGAAGAGGAGACCGGCCCGTTGGTGGAGACGTTCCGGGAGTTAATGGAGGGAGTGAAGAGTGAAGAGTGAAGCGACTATATTTGTCGGCCTTAGCCAATTAGCCGTTAAGAAACCGGCTGGAATGAAGCCCACTCCGACGGTAAAGCTACTGCAGACCAGATTTGAGCTGGCTACTGTTTGAGCCAAGGAAAGAAAGAGCTGTTTAATAGCTGGCAAGGCGAGTTTAGCCAGCGCGGCGAAATGAAGGTCGGTTTTAGGCTAAGTGGCGAAAGCCTTGATTTTTTGGTACTTTTTTATCAAGAAAAAAGTACATACAAAAAATAAACAATGAATAAAGTTTAATGCGAATAATTGAACTCCACATAAAAAACCTGAACTCCCTCCGCGTCGAAAAGTCCATAAACTTTCTCGACGCCCCTTTGGGCAATACAGGTCTATTCGCAATTGTAGGCGACACCGGCTCGGGCAAAACTACCGTGCTCGATGCCATCACCCTGGCGTTGTATGGCCGGGTGCCACGGCATGATAAAAATCCGTCGGAGGTGTTATCGTATGGGGCTGTGGAGGCTTATGCGCAGGTAGTTTTCGAAACGGGCGACCACCGCTACCTCGCCGAGTGGAGCGTGCGCAGAGCGCGGGGCAAAATGGACGGCAACCTCCAGGCTCCCAAACGGAAATTGAGCGAATTCGATGCGGGAAAGCAGGAATACATCCCCATTGCCGAGAGTGTCAAAGAGGTGGATTTTTTGGTCTCCGAACGCACAGGGCTCGATTACGACCGCTTCCTCCGCTCGGTGCTGCTGTCGCAAGGCGAATTTGCGGCTTTTCTCAAAGCCAAAGCCCAGGAGCGCAGCGAATTGCTGGAACGCATCACCGGATTGGATATTTACACCGATATTTCCAAAGCGGCGTTCGAACGGCATAAACAGGAAGAAAATGCCCTGCGGGATCTGAACCTTCGAAAGGAAAACCTCCAATTGCTCACCGGCGAAGAAAAAAAAGCGCTTAAAGAGGAGAAAAAATCGCTGGAAACGGATTCCACTGCCTTGAAGAAGGAGTCGGCAGAACTGAACACCCTGCTCACCCGGGCCCGTCAGATCGAAAAGCTTCAGGGCCAGCTCGCGGTACTCGACCTCCAGGAAATAGACCTCGAATCGGAGCGAAAAGCGCTACAATCGACTATCCTACAGCTGGAGGTGCATCGCAAAGTGGCGCCTTTCGCCGGCGATCTATCACGACTGCAGGCGGAGACCCAGCAAAAAGAAGGACTGGCGCACCGCCTCCGGGAAATTGAGTCGACCGAACTCCCCGAACTGGCTACTCAACAAGCAGCTGTGGAGGCTAACCTCCAGGCTATGCAGGCTGCACTGGATGCGCAAAAAAAAGCTTTCCCGGCACAGCAAAAGCTCTTGAATGAGGTGCTGAAACTGGATGCCCAGATCCATTCAGCCGCCGAAAAACTGGAAGAAGCGCAATTGACGCACAGGGCAGGGGAAACAGAGCGACTGGATTTGCAGCAAAACCTCGAAGCCCTTCAACAACGGCTGGCCGAGTCGGCGCCGCAACTCCAGGAGTGGGACAAGTGGCTCCAACCACACGCGTATCTCCAATCCCTTTCGGCCGATTGGCCGATCCTGAACCAGACGGCGGCTTTGTGGAAAACGGGAACTACACGCATTGCCGAAATTTCAAAGAGACTTCAACAAATCCGTAAGCAATTGGAAAGCCAGGAGTCCCAACTCCCGGAAATCAATCAACAACTGGAAACCACCCGCAACGCAATTGCAGCCTGCGAGGAGCGCTTAACGACCCTCCGCCCCGACCTGTTTGCCCACTCTCGCTCTGAACTGGCTTCTCTCCAAAACCGGGAGCTGGATGCCTGGAAACAGAAAACCGAACTCCTCGACAGACTGGAAGACCTGCATAAGGTGTACCTGCAGCTGCTCGAAGAACAAAATCAATATGCCGAGCAACTCAAGAACTTGCAATCCAAAGAATTGCATTTGTTTGATGAGTTACTGAGCACCAACGACCAACTGGAAGAGCTCCAGGATTCTGCAAGCTTCAAACAATCCATTTACGAACAGCAGATCCGCATAGCCAATTACCAGAAAGACCGGCAGGAGTTGAAGGAAGGGGAGGTATGCCCCCTGTGTTTTTCCACCCACCATCCGTTTCGGGAACATCCGCATGAGGAGACCTTTGTCGACAAAGCAGGGGAGGAGTACCGGCTCAGCAAGGAGCGCCTGGACCGCATGCAGAAAAAGCAGACTTCGCTTATCCATCAGCTCAACGAGTTGGAGGTTAAAATGGAAAGCCTGCGGGGCAACAGGTCCAAACACACAAGTGGATTGCTCGAGCGGCAGGTCCTGAAGCTGGAAGCGCAGGAGCAAAAGATGCTGCAATTGCTGGTAGGCTTCCCGGAAAAAGAACTGCTCTACGCCCCGGATATGCGGCACGCACGCCAATCGTGGTACGCGGAACAATTGAAAACCCAGCAGGAAACCTGGACGCAGATACTCGCACACTATTCCGAGTTGGAAGCCCACCAAAAGACCGAGAGCCTTCTCCGCGAACAATCTCAAAATCTGGGATATCAGGTAAACAACCTGCGGCAAGAAGCTGACCTGAACCAGGGTATGCTGGATGAAACCCAGGAAGCCCATAAAAAACAGGCGCAAGAGCTCAACCAACTGCTGACCAAATATCAACTGCAGCTCTCCGAAGCGCAACTAGACCCAACGTTGGTTTCCTTGCAAAAATTCCATCAGCAATACCTGGATACGCAGCAATCTCTCGTCGCCCTCGAAGAGGAGCGAAAAAAGGGCGCTGATCAGGAGCGTCACCTCCTCGAGCGACTTGCCGAAAAGCAGCAAACGGCCAACCAAGGCCTGGTCGCCCTGGAAAAAATGCAAACCGCCCTGGATAGCCTGAAATCTCAACGCTTCGACAAACTCGGCGACCGGGATCCCGGCGAAGTACGCGACCGACTCCAGCTGGAGCTCGACCAATTGGCCGAACAGTTAAATTCGGAAAAAGAACTCCGCACGGGCATCCAATCCCGCATCCAATCCCTGCAATCCGAATCCAACCGGTTGGGGGAACAATTCACCAGCCTGGAAAAAGGGCTGTCGGCCCTGCAAGCTTCCCTCGCTGAAAAACTCGGGAAAGCAGGATTTGAATCCGTGGAAAAGGCACACGAAGCGCTGCTGCCCACCGAAGAGGCCGAAACCATGGAATCGGAGGTGGATCAATTCCAGAAATGGGAGTCCGAACTCCGGCATGCCCGGAAAACGTACGCAAGTCAATTGGAAGAAGAACGGACCAAATTCCCCGAAAACCTGGATGCCTCCACCCTCGAACAACAACTGAATGCGGCGCAGGGCCAGTTGGAAAAATTCCAGCTTCGCCTCGGCAACCTGAAGGGGACCCTGGATCGCAGCAAAAAAGAAGAAGCGCATGCCAAATCCCTCGAGAAGGAGATCCACCAACAGAAAGCGGAAGTACTCCGATGGCGGGCCGTCAACGACCTTATCGGATCCGCCGATGGCAAGAAATTCCGTTCTTTCGCACAAGGCCTCACCCTAGAGCGACTGGTCTTTCTAGCCAACCAGCACCTCGAACAGCTCAACGGCCGTTACCACATCCGAAAAACGCCCGGTGAAGAACTCGAACTGGAGATCATCGACACCTTTCAGGCCAACAATATCCGCTCCATGCAAACTCTCTCGGGCGGAGAGACCTTTCTGGTGTCCCTGGCCCTGGCCCTCGGCCTTTCTGACCTCGCCGGCCAGCGCTCCGATATTCGCTCCCTCTTCATCGATGAGGGCTTCGGTACCCTGGATGAAGCCACCCTTGATCTCGCCATCAGTACCCTCGAAAACCTGCAGTCCAAAGGAAAGACCATCGGCATCATCTCCCACGTCAAAGAACTCAAGGAGCGGATTAGTACTCAGATCCGGATTATCAAAAGGAGCAATGGGTTTAGTGAAGTGGAGGTAGTTGGTTGATAGTGGGTAGTTGGCTGGTTAGGTGGGGGTATCAGCTATTTTTGCAGAACAAATACATACGTTGGTCTAAAGACATTGAACCCTAGACCATATCTTTACGTATATTTGGAGCCGATAATAATACGTTCTGATACTTTGAAGTGCGCCCCTCGGCGCACTTCAAAGTGTTTACCTAATTTATAATGCAACGAGATTTGAAAAATATTTTTGGCGATACCACCGGCCTGGATGAGAAAAGTTTGGATTTTCTGACTTCCGCGTTGGTGAAGAACAACCTGCCTGGGTTTGACTACCTGGAATTTAAACAGTCGCTCAGTGCCCTGGCCAGCCTTAACATGGATGAATCCACGGCCTTTAAGTCGGCTTTTGCCACAGCTGCTACCGTTGGACTGACCAAAGAAAAACTCCTCAAGACCGCTGAGCATTACCGCGAGGTGTTAGCACAGGAGAATAAAGCCTTTGATCAGGCACTCAAAAAACAGATCGTGCAAAAGGTCGAATCCAAGAAAGGGGAAATGGAAAAGCTCAGAAAGCAGATCCAGGAACACCAGGAGCAGATCCAAAAACTCCAGGAACAGATCGTCAAAAACGAGTCTATCCTCGAGCACGCCGATGAAACCATTCAGACTTCTCTGGAGAAGATCAACCACACCAAAACGCAGTTTGAGTCAACCTTCCAGGCCATCCTCAATCAGATCAATCGCGATATTGAAGATATAAACAAATACATCTAAACCCCAACAACCCAATTTAACTCCCTCTTTTCAATTTAATACAGCTTTTAAAATGACAACAGCAACCAATAACCCGTTTGAAAATTCTGGCGCTGGTAAAAAATCATTCTGGAAACGCCCGGAAGGAATTACAGGTGCTATCTTCCTGACCGGCATCGTCGCAGGGTTGGGTTATCTCCTGTATATCAGCCTGCCCGTGCTCATTCCGTTGATGGCAAATATCCTCTACCTGAGCTTGATGCTCATCGCCCTGGCTGCCATCGTCTATATGATCCTCGACCCGAAGATGCGCAACCTGGTCTGGTACATGTATAAGAGCGTCATGCGCTCGATCACAGGGATCTTTGTGCAGATCGACCCCATCGGCATTCTCAAAAGCTATGTGGATGACCTCAAAGACAGTCTGGGCAAAATGAGCAAGCAGATTGGCGTGTTGCGTGGGCAAATGCGCAAGATCCAAACCCTCATCGAGACCAATACGGAGGAAATTAGTAAGAATATGCAATTGGCCAGTGTTGCCAAGAAGCAAGACAACGATGCCCAGGTACTTCTCGCCACCCGCAAGGCCGCACGCCTGCAGGAAAGCAACGAGAAATATTCCACGCTCCACCAACGCATGGAAATCCTCTATCGCATCCTCGACAAGATGTATAAAAACTCCGAAATTCTACTCGAAGACACCCAGGATCAGGTGAAGGTGAAAGAACAGGAGTACAAGGCCATCAAAACGTCCCACTCTGCCATGAAATCGGCAATGAGCATCATCTCCGGCGATCCCGACAAACGGGCAATGTTCGATGCAGCCCTCGAACACATCGCCGATGACCTGGCCAACAAAGTAGGAGAGATGGAGCGCTTCATGGAACTTTCCTCCAATTTTATGTCTTCCATCGACCTCCAACAAGGCGTCTTCGAAGAGCAAGGCCTCAAAATGCTCGAGGAATACGAAAAGCAAAGCTCCCTGCTCCTCATGCCGGGCAGTACCCGAACGACGTCTTCCGATAGCCTCGACCTCGACTCCCTCAAGGATCGCCCTGAAAAACAAGGCAAAGAAGGCGAAGGCTCTTACGATAATCTGTTTAACTAAGGGTATAAGCTTATAAGGGTATAAGTTTTTTCAAAAACTTATACCCTTATAAACTCAAAAACTATTAGAATGGGTTTACTCGATTTCATCAAAGGCGAATTCATCGAAGTCATCGACTGGGTGGAGAAGGACCGGGATACCATATTGTGGAAATTCCCGGATCACGACGCCAATATCAAGAACGGCGCGAAACTGACCGTGCGTGAATCCCAGAAAGCGATCTTCATGGACGAAGGTCGCATGGCAGATGTGTTCGAGCCGGGTATGTTCGATCTATATACCCAAAACCTGCCGGTGTTGACTACCCTGCGCAGCTGGGATAAAGGCTTTAAGTCGCCTTTCAAGTGTGATGTGTATTTCCTCAGCACCCGTGTTTTTCCCGACCTGAAGTGGGGCACTCCCAACCCGATCATCCTCCGCGACCCGGAGTTTAAGCAGGTACGGGTGAAAGCCTTTGGCACGTATTTTATCAAAATAGCCGATCCCGAAAAATTCCTCAAAGAATTTGCCGGCACCAATCCGGTGCTGAAAGTTGGGGATATTGAGGAGCAACTCCGCGGCATCGTATCACCCAAATTTGCCGAAGCGCTGGCCGAATCCGGCGTATCGGTCATGGACCTGGTGTCTAACTACACCGAACTGGGCGAAAAGATCAAACCGCTCCTGCAGGAAGACCTCACCCCCTTCGGCATCGAACTCGTCAAGTTCTTTATCACCAGCACTTCGCTGCCCGAAGAAGTGGAGAAGTTCTACGACAAGATGACCAGCATGAACATGCTGGGCGATGATATGCAGAAATTCACCCAGTTCCAAAGCGCCCAGGCTATCGAAAAAGCAGCCGAAAACCCCGGTGGTGGCGCCGGCGAAGGCATCGGTATGGGTATGGGCTTCGGCATGGCTCAAATGATGATGAACCAACAGCAAGGGCAAAAAGACCAAAAAGCCGGCGGCCAGACCCGCGAAGAGATCCTCTCTACGCTTAAAGAACTGGGAGGGCTTAGGGACTCCGGCATTCTCACCGAAGAAGAGTTTGACGCGAAGAAAAAGGAACTCCTGGCCCGACTGTAAAGACGCCATACTTGGCGTCTCCCCCTTCACTATGTCCGAATCTGCAGTTATCCACGACTCCTTAAAACTCCCCTGTCCCTCCTGCGGAAGTCAACTGCTCTATTCCGCCAAATTCAAACAACTCCGTTGTACCCATTGCGGGTATTCAGAAGAGATCGACAAGTCGAACGATAAGGTGGTGGAACAGTCGCTGAAAGACGCCGCCAGCCAGGCGGTGAATTTCGTGCCCGAAGCGCTGGGCAAAAAGGTGTTCGATTGTCAGAATTGTGGCTCCAAATTCATGGTGGAGAGCGATAAGCTGAAGGTCAAATGCGGATTTTGCGGCTCTACCAATGTCAACCTCGAAGCCTATCAGCATCAGTATATCCAGCCCATAGGCATCATTCCCTTTTACGTCTCCCGCGACGAAGCAGAAACCCTCTTTTCAGACTGGATCAAAAAGGGCTGGTTTCATCCCAATAAGCTCAAAAAACTGGCCGCACTCGAAGACCTCCATGGCATCTATATTCCTTGCTGGACCTTCGATGCCCAGACGGAAAGCGACTGGCAGGGAGAGGCCGGCTATTACTACACCGAAACGGTCCGGGTACGGGTAAACGGCCAAATGCAAACCCAACAGGTTCAGAAAGTACGCTGGCAATGGCGGTCGGGCCATCTGAGCCACTTCTTCGACGACATCCTGGTCGTGGCCTCCACAGGCCTGAAACAACGCGAACTGGAGTGGGTGCTCCCGTTCCGGCTGGAAGAGACGGTCAATTTTGATCCCCGCCTGATGCTCGGCTGGGAGTCGGAGATCTATGGGATCGAAATCGATAAAGGATACCAGATAGGGGAGGGCATCATGGAAAACAAGATCCGGCAGATGTGTTCGGCCCAGTTGGGAGGCGACACACAACGCAATCTCGCTGTCTCCAGCCAGATCTTCAGCCAAACGTTTAAACATGTCGTCCTGCCTATCTGGATCTGTTCCTACCAATACCAGGGCAAGGTCTTCCATTTTACCATCAACGGCCAAACCGGGAAAGTAAACGGAGAGAAGCCTTTATCATGGATAAAAATTGCTATACTTGTGCTGCTTTTTGCCCTGTTGATTTTTGGCATTTATATGCTCCGCCAAAGTGGAGTCTTACAATAGAGCTGAATCGCACTAATATCCCTTTCAATCCCCTCAATCCCCCTCAAGCTAAAAATGATCCAGGTTTTTATCACAGGCGGTACATTCGATAAGCAATACAACTACATCACCGGGAAACTGTATTTTCAGGATACCCACCTTCCTCAAATGTTTGAGCGGGGCCGTTGTACCCTTGACATCAACGTAAAGACCCTGATGATGGTCGACAGTCTGGAAATGACGGATTCTGACCGCGAGATCATTGCGCACAACATTCGGAGGTCCGAATACAACAAAATACTCGTCACCCACGGTACCGACCGGATCGTACATACGGCCCAATACCTGGCACGGCTCGATATCCATGATAAGACGGTAGTGCTCACCGGGGCTATGGTTCCCTATGCATTTGGTACTTCTTCTGACGGATTCTTCAACCTGGGGAGTGCCCTGGCTTTTGCGCAAACACTTCCTTATGGGATCTACATTGCCATGAATGGCCGGTTTTTTTCCTGGGATAATGTGTATAAAAATCCCAAAACAGGTTATTTTGAGGAAATAAATCAAGCGGATTAAATGGTAGAATATTTAGGTCTTCTTTTCGAGTTTTTGTTCCTCGGCATCGGAGTGTACCTATACTTGTTTGCCAGAGGCCTTCTAAAAGCGGGGAATCCCGAATTGCAGAAGCGCGCGGAAGCTTTTCGCCAGGCCAATGGCTGGTGGCTCCGCCTGCTTGCACTGGCCATCGTAGCGATAATGGTACTGAATATTTACCTCCACCTCCGGCAGCTCTTTAGTGGTTCCTGATCATTGTAAAATCCTACCTTTCTCTGCCTAAATGGCTCCTTATACAAAATCAGCCACCGAATAGATTCCATTTGCTTTCGAATGCATAATATTTAGTATAATTGCATTTCGATATCCAAACATCATTTCTGAATAGTTTTTTATGAAAAACCCATTACTTCTAATCGCTTTACTTATACTCGTAGCACTCGGTCATGCTGCGGCACAGTCTACTGAAAAAAGCTTCTACGATACCGATAAGATCCAGGAAGTTCGCTTGCAATTCCCTTTCGATAACTGGATATACCTCTTGGATTCACTCCGGTTTAATGGCAATGGTTTTTTGCAGGGGAGCGTGAAAATCAATGGAAAAACCTACGATAATGTGGGGCTCCGCTATGAAGCCGACCAACCTTTTACGCCCGGCCAGAAACGGAATAGCCTGATTATCCAGCTCAATTTGCAGGACGAAGAGCAAAACCTGGAAGGCCATACGTCTCTCCATTTCTCCAATGCCCTTCGCGATCCGAGCATGGTCCGGGAAGTACTCGGATTCGAGATCGCCCGCGCCTATATGCCGGCCCCTCGCGCCAACTATGCCAATGTGTATATCAATGGCGAACTCCAGGGGCTTTTTGCCAATATCGAAACCATCGACCCGGTCTTCCTTGAACACTACTTTGGCTCGAGCGACGGCGCTTTCTTCAAGGCCCGGTCCCAAAGCCAATACGACAATTTCCCGGAAGGCTGTAAGCAACGTCTATACGGTGCTCTGGAGTACGAAGCCGACGCCGAATGCTATTTGTACAACTTCAACCAGCTTTCCAAAACAGGTTGGGACGAGCTCATCGAGCTTACCCGCATCCTGAATCAGGAGCCGGAAAAAATTGAATCGGTCCTGAATGTGGATCGCGCACTATGGATGCTCGCCTTTAATAACGTGTTGGTCAACTTAAGCAGTTATTCCGGGCAACACAGCGAAAATTACTACCTCTACCGGGATGCAATGGGTGTTTTTCAACCAATTATCTGGGACCTCAACCTTTGCTTCGGCAGCTTTAAAAATACAGGCCAGGGCTCTGACCTCCGCCTGAAACAACTGCAGGAACTGGACCCGATGTCGCAACTGTCCAATCCCTCCAAGCCCCTGATCAGCCAACTCCTCAAGAACGAAACGTATAAAAAAATGTACCTGGGGCATATGCGGTCCATCGTCACCAATTTTATCAAGAACCGTAAGTACGAAGACCGGGCGAAAGAGCTGCAACAGTTGATCCAGCGCGATTTTGTCAACGACCCCAATAAGTTCTACCGCTACGAAGATTTCAATATCAGCATGTACTCGACTATCGGCAAGCGTAGCTCAATCCCCGGATTGGTGGAATTGATGGAAACACGTGCAGATTTTCTCGAAAAATCGACCGACCTGGCAGTAGTGCCCCCTCTGATCTCAGAAACCCGTGCGCTTGGCCGCGAGCAATTCTCCTCCCAGGATGTGAATATGTTTGCCATTGTGGCCAAGGTGGAAAAATTTCCCAAGCGCGTGCGCTTGATGTACCGCTTTTCCGAAGATTCGCATTTCATGGAAGCGCCTATGTATGACGACGGAACTCACGGTGATGCCGTTGCGGATGACGGGCAATACATGGGTACTATCATGCCTGAATCGGCAGATGCCCAATTAGAATACTTCATCATGGCAGAGAATGCCTCGATCATGGCGTTCGATCCACCCAGCTATATGTGGAATCGCCACAAAATCTCCCTTGCGGAACTCAATAAATAATGACTGATACCCCTCGTTTTATCCCGAAAACCTCTTGGAATTGGGCATCAATAGCGATGATGTCGCTATTGATGCTCCCTTCATTTGCACAAAGCCAGGACTTTTACGACTGGAATGTCATCCACGAGATCCGGATCACCTTTAAACAATCCAACTGGGATAAGTTACTGGACTCGCTTAAACAGCTCAATACCGGTGAGCGAATTGCGGCCGATGTGGAGATCGATGGCACGCTTTTCCCGGAAGTGGGAATCCGGTACAAAGGCAACAGCTCCTATTATAACGTCCGTAAATATGAGGAGACCAAGCTTCCTTTTAACCTGAAAGCCAATCACTTCCACCCGGAACAGTACTTTCCAGGGAAGAATGAGACGATCAAACTTTCCAATGTCTTCCGCGACCCCAGCTTCTTGCGGGAAGTGCTTTCCTATGAAATTGCCCGTAAATATATGCCTGCCCCCCGTGCCAATTTCTCAAAGGTATACGTCAATGGAAAATACCTGGGGCTCTACAATTCGACTGAATCGGTAGAGGATGATTTCCTCAAGGAGTATTTCGACGAACGAAAAGGCGTGTTGGTGAAATGTGACCCGGAAGAGTGGGGGCACGAAACGAAAGAAGGCTGTCCGCAGGGCGATAAGGCATCCCTCATGTATCTGGGCGAAGACCCGGATTGCTATCGCGGCTTTTATGAGATGAAGTCGGACTCCGGGTGGGATCAGCTGATCCTGCTTACCAATATTCTGAACAACCATCCCGAACGGATCGAAGAGATCCTGGATGTAGATATGGCCTTGTGGATGCTGGCGTTCAATATGGTGCTCCTTAATTTTGACAGCTATACGGGACGCCTTAGCCACAACTATTATCTCTATCAGCGCAAATCCGGGCAGTTTGCTTCCCTTATCTGGGACCTCAACCTCTCCCTCGGCGGGTTTCGCTTTGCCGACTCGGGAAAGGCCTTGTCCATGGAAGAAATGCAGACCCTGAGCCCTTTTCTCTATTACAAAGAAAAAGACCCTACGCGCCCCCTTATCACGCAATTGCTGTCCAATACCCTGTACAGAAAGATCTATATCGGCCATATCCGCACCATTCTGGAGGAAAATTTCTCCAATGGGCTTTACCTCGAGCGCTGTAAGGAGATTCAGGCTTTTATTGAGGAAGAGGTCAAGGATGATGAGAATAAACTGTATTCCTTTGAGGCTTTTCAACAGAACCTGGGATCCTCTGCCTACGCCGGGAAAACGGAAATTTACGGGATCCAGGAACTAATGGAAGGTCGAACGGAATACCTGCGCAACCACCCGGTCCTGAAATTGCCTCCTCCGGAGATATCCAAGGTTGAACATTTTGAATTTGGACCTACCATGGCCGTCCAGGCCCAAATTCAGGGCGCGCAAAAAGCCTGGTTGGCCTACCGCTTCGACAAAGACGCCGCATTCACTATGGTGGAGATGTTTGACGACAGCAAGAACAACGACCAAATGGCCGGTGATGGCATCTGGGGCGCTACGATTGAGTGGAATAAGAAAACCCAATACTATATCGTGGCCGAAGGCGAACGTAGCGCCAGCCTCTCTCCGGCGAGGGCTTCGTTTGAGTACTATAAAGTAAAATAATAAAACCGCCTTTAACACTACCGCAACTTTGGCTTAACGCATTTTACCATTTCCATTGGGCAAAATGCGCTAACTTTCGCTTTGTTTCCCAATCAAAACGCAAAGCCATGAAACCTGCCCCAATCCTGCTGATTAGCCTGGTGCTGATTTTTACCTCCTGCCTTTCGCCATCCAAATTGGTCGAAATAGGCGACTACGACAAAGCGATCGATGTGTGTGTACAACGATTGTCGGGCAAAAAGAACAAGAAAGCCGACGTTGTTAAAGCACTGGAATCAGCTTTTGATAAAGCCACCCGCCAGGATATGCGTATTGCCGAAAGCCTCGAAAAAGATGGCCGCCCGGAAAACTGGGAGCGCATCAACGAGATCCACCGGGGAATTGGCCGCCGGCAGGCCAAGATAGAGCCTCTGTTGCCACTCATGGACCAAAACGGCTACCAGGCCAAATTCCAGTTTGTCCGCATCGAAGACCTGGAACGGAAGTCCCGCGAAAATGCAGCGGAATATTTCTACAACCACGCGATTACCCTGCTGGATCAGGCCAAAAAAGGCGATAAGCAGGCCGCCCGCGATGCCTATGGCGAACTCCAACAGCTCGATCGCTACTACCGCGATTACAAGAATAGAAACCAACTGGAACTGGAAGCGCTCGACCTGGGCGCCATCCATATCCTGATCAAGCCGGAAAACGCCTCCAATTCGGTACTGCCGAAAAATTTTGAGCAGGAGCTCATGCAGTTCAGCACCGCAGATATGGAAACGGTTTGGAAGAAATACTACAACAACCCGCTCAGCCGCAATGCCTTCGATTATATTATCCTTGTAAAAATGGTCAATATTGCCGTCAGCCCCGAAAGTGTCAAGGAACGGGAATACGTCGATTATAAAGAGATCGAGGAAGGGTGGGAGTACGTGCTGGATGGCAACGGCAACGTCCTGAAAGACTCGCTGGGCAACGACGTCAAGATCCCCAAAAAGATCTTCATCACCGCCAACGTGCTGGAGGTCTACCAAAACAAGGTAGCTACGGTCTCCGGCCGCATCGAATTTATCGAACGCCGCACCGGCAATATTCTGGCAAACGAAAATATCACCGCCGACGCAATTTTTGAAAACTACGCATCCACCTACAAGGGGGACAAGCGCGCGTTGAGCGACGATACCAAACGCCGACTCGGGAATAGTCCTATGCCTTTCCCACCCAATGAAGTCCTGCTTCTGCAGGCTGCGTCTATTTTGAAACCGGTGGTGAAGCAAAAGATTGCTTCGAGTCCTTACCTTAGGTAGTTTTTATAAAAAAACCGCCTTAACCATTACGTTAAGGCGGTTGAGGGTCGGGATGACTGGATTCGAACCAGCGGCCTCTTCGTCCCGAACGAAGCGCGCTACCGGGCTGCGCTACATCCCGTTCCACTTCCTTTTACCGGAAGCGGATTTCTTAGAGCCACCCAGGAGGCTCGAACTCCCGACCTACGCATTACGAATGCGTCGCTCTACCAACTGAGCTAGGGTGGCGAAGAGGTGCAAATATATAGCAACCTGCTTCATTCCTGCAACTACTTGGTCATTTTTTTTTCGAAAGTCGATTAATAATTGATCGCACCGAGATCTACGATGAAACCATCCATTTTGAACCGCTTTTTGATGTTCTTCCGGTAGTCATCAGCCTGGTCCTTATCCGGGAATGGGCCCAACAGGATTTTATACAAGGCAGTGCCATTCGGGGCTTTTTCAATACTGATCAACACATTCTTCAACCATTTGCCCTGGAGGTCTGCGATTTGCCGCATGGCATTATCGTAGGTGGTCATTGAGGCTACCTGCACCGCATATCCCACTTTCTCCGGCTTGTAAAGTTCGATCTTGTACAGGTCAAACGATTGGAAATTCTTTTCCGTGACCCAAACTGGTTCGACGACCTGCGTGCCTGTACTGGAAGGAGGCGTTACGGTCGTTGCTTTCGGCTTTTCTTCCACCTTTGCGGGAGCTTCCGTCACTTTTGGCGGATCTACCTTAACTACTTCCTTGGGCTTTTCCGTAACCGGAGCTGCGGCAGCCGGAGGGGTTTCTTTTGGTGCGGCGGAAGTTACGGGTGGGGTGATCACAGGTTCCGGCTCACTTCCCGCAGCTTGTTGTACGACTTCTACTTTCACCCGGGCGGTTCCACCATCGGCTACCAACCCAAGCTGATCGGCTGCTTTTTTGGATACATCGATCACCCTGCCGCTGATGTAGGGTCCCCGATCATTTACCCGAACAACGACCGACTTCTTGTTGTCCAGCCGGGTAACCTTGATATAGGTCCCATATGGATGGGTTTTGTGGGCTGCCGTCATTTTATCCTTGTCATACAGTTCCCCGCTGGCCGTAGGCCTGCCCTGAAATTTGTCTGAGTAGTAGGAAGCAAGACCGTATTCCTGCGCCTGCAAGACAAAAGAAAGGCCTATAATAAATAAAAAAAGAATTCCCGACTTCTTCATAGCATCTGGTTTGAGATTTAAGGAATAAGGTTTATGCATTTAACGATCGAACGATTCAATTTGGTTCGCTCCGACCAAAAATAGCGAATATTACAAGAGAACTAAACAAAAGACCTACAAATCTCTCAATTCCTTCCTTATCCCCGGTGAACTTTCCCTGCACATTATTTGTACTTTTGTGGTCAAGTGAAGGGTGAGGAGTGAAGGGTGAAGAGGCTATTCCCTTCACTCCTCACCCTTCACCCTTCACTAAAAAAGGAAATATGAGTAAACACGGCAGGGTATTAGTGGCCATGAGCGGAGGTATCGACAGCACCGTCGCCGCGATGATGCTGCATGAGGAAGGCTATGAAGTAGTGGGCATCACTATGAAGACCTGGGATTACGCCAACTCGGGCGGCACCAAAAAAGAAACCGGATGCTGTAGCCTGGACTCTATAAATGATGCCCGGCAGGTATCGGTGGATATGGGGTTCTCCCATTTTATCGTCGATATCCGGGAAGAATTTGGCGACTATGTCATCGACAATTTTGTGGATGAATACCTGGCTGGCCGTACCCCCAACCCGTGCGTCCTTTGCAATACCCATATCAAATGGAGCGCCCTGCTGAAAAGAGCTGATGCGCTGGATTGTGAGTTTATCGCCACCGGCCATTATGCCCTGATAAATGAGTCAAATGGCCGGAAATACATAACCAGAAGTGTAGATGACCAAAAAGACCAGTCTTATGTATTGTGGGGGCTGAGTCAGGAGTGCCTGCAACGAAGCCGTTTCCCACTCGGCGGATATACCAAACCCGAAGTGCGTAAGATGGCCCTGGATTTTGGCTATGAAAGCCTCTCCAAAAAAGCTGAATCCTACGAGATCTGTTTCGTGCCGGATAACGACTACCGCGGATTCCTTAAGCGCAGGGTTGATGGACTGGAAGAAAAGGTAGCCGGCGGCCATTTTGTGAATGCAAAAGGCGAGATCCTGGGACAACACCAGGGCTATCCGTTCTATACCATCGGTCAACGCAAAGGATTGGGCGTTGCCTTTGGTCACCCCATGTACGTGACGGAGATTCAGCCGGACACCAATACCGTCGTGCTCGGTCCCGAAGAAGAACTCGTGCGCAACGGCATGATGGTGGGCAAACTCAACCCGATGAAATACGCTTCGATTCCAGATGGTATGGAAGCCGTCACCAAAGTGCGTTACCGCGATCAGGGCGCAATGAGCACCCTGCAAAACCAGGGCGACCAACTCTATGTGGAGTTTCATGCCAATGTAAAAGGCGTAGCCCCTGGGCAATCAGCTGTCTTCTACGAAGGAGATGACGTGATTGGGGGCGGAATAATCTACGGTAGTTTTGATTCCCAATAAACCCTGGTTATTATGAAATTGCCCCCCTTCCTGATTCTGATCCTTTCCTTGTTTCTGATTGAAACGGCGTGTAAGGAGGTGGAGGATCCATTTCAGCTGCCCGAAACGGAAGATGCCGAATATTACCCGCTCGAGGTGGGGAAATATTGGGTGTATGTAGTGGACTCGACCATTTTCGACAAGAATGCCCCCCAACCCATCTTAACTTCCCGCACGTTCGTGAAGGAAGAGGTGATCGATACCTTTCTCGACCTTACCGGTCGCCCCTGGTATCGCATCGAACGATTCGAGCGTGTTTCGGACACCCTTCCCTGGACCATTCAGCAAGTGGTGGCCGCTACGATCTCCGGCAATGAAGCGTTGCGCACCGAAAATGACCTGACTTTTATCAAATTGCTCTTTCCTGCTTCCCAGTATAAAAAGTGGGACGGCAATAAGCTATTCGATCCTTTCACTTGGGTAGATATTTCCGGAGAAACGCTCCAGATGTTTAGAGATTGGGAGTATCAGGTACTCAGTACGGGAATATCGGATACAATTAATGGACAGATCTATTCCGAAGTGGCTACAATTAAAAATGCAGACAAAGATCTCGGTGAAATATACCGCTTCGCCCAGGAGAAATACGCCCGGAATGTAGGCCTTGTAGCGCGCGAGTTGTGGATCCTTGACACCCAGGTCTTCGAAGATTCCATTCCCTGGCTAGAGAAAGCAGAAAAAGGCTTCATTCTGAATCAACGATTAATAGAGACCAATTAACCTTATGTCTGAATACGTCCAGATCGGCTTTACGCAAAAGACCCACGGGGTGGAAGGGGAATTGCGCATCTTCATAGAAGATAATTATGTGGAGGATTTTTTGGACTCAGATGCCCTGTTCATTGGGGTTAGCGGCCAAATCGTGCCCTATTTTATCGAATATATCCGTGGCGCCAATGACGACATCCTGAAATTGGAAGATGTGGCCAGCAAGGAAGAAGCGCAGAAATTGACTTCCAGTCCGGTCTACTTGAGAGAGGCAGATCTGACTCCCGAAATTAACCGGGATAGTACGCCCTATGCGCCCCAATATGAATACCTGGAGGGTTTTGAAGCAGTAGATAAAGAGAAGGGCTCCCTCGGGCCTATTCTGCGCGTGGAAGAATTCCCCCACCAGGAAATGGCTGTGGTCAGCTATCAGGGACGGGAAGCGCTGGTGCCGCTACATGATCAAATCATTGATTCTATTGATAAGAAAAAGAAAGTGATCCGGTTTATCCTGCCGGAAGGATTGCTGGATTTGTAAATAACCTCCCTATGCGAATTATCGGATCTATCGACCATCCGGAATGGAAAATAACGGTTTTCAAGATGGACAACCGCATTTCCCTCAAGCTGGAAACCGGGATGTGCGAGCAGACGTATAAATTTCGCACCGGTGAGGGTATGGAAAGTCTGGAAGATGTGCAGCGCCTGGTCGATGCGGCTTTTCTGAAAGCTGTTGGCCTGCAGTTTGCATCGATGTATCAGACCCAAGTGGGGGCCTTATCCAGATCTATACAAGCGGGTGAAGACGAATTCGATGAAATTATTTGAGCGGGGTCTGATCCGCCTTATAGGCAGCCAACGTGGTTTGCATATACCCTTTCAGCACTTCAAATCCCACATCAAACCGCCGGTTATTATTGATGACGATATCCGCTTCGTCCTGATAAGGCTTGATATAGCGGTCGAATGCGGGAGAAACATGATGGGCATAGCGGTATAGTACGTCTTCCAATGGATAGTTGCGTTCTTCGCGGTCGCGCTTGATGCGCCGGATCACTTTCAGGTCTTCTTTGGCATGCAAAAAGAGCCGCAGGTCGAGCAGATTGCGTACCTCGGGGTAGTGGAACACGAATATCCCTTCCAAAATAAGAATGGGCGCCGGCCTGAAAACGTGGATTTCCGGTTTTGCCTGTTCGTTATTAAATGTGTATTCCTCCCGGGTTACAGTCTGCCAAAGGCGCAATTTTTTCACGTCTTCGTAGAAATCTTCCCGGAACAGGGATTCGGGAAGGTCGAAATTGGACACTCCGTTTTCATCCGTGGATTGTTCGGCACGCGGCCGGTAATAGTCGTCCTGCGACACAATACAGACCTCATCTTCGGAAAAGATGCTCCGGATCTGCCGGATAAAAGTGGTTTTTCCGGACCCACTTGCGCCGGTAATTCCAATTGTAAAAGGTGGTTTCATATTCATTCCTGCGTTTCAGTTGCGATAATAAGAATTTTTTCAGAAGGTTAACCACTCTCTTCCCTCAACCCTCCACTAATTTTCCTACATTTGGCCAATTGAGCATTCCTAATTACTCAATAAATAAAAATGGAGGCACTCCCTCCATTTTTATTTATTGGCTTCTAATCGTGTCATCACATGGAATTTTTTTCAGAAGTAGCACGCGGTTTCCTCGGCATTTTCTTTCTGCTAGGGGTCTGTTATTTATTGAGCAGCAACCGCCGGCATATCGATTGGCGGTTGGTAGGTGTCGGCGTTACCTCTCAAATCCTGCTGGCGTTACTCATTCTCAAAGCGCCTTTTGTCAGTAGTTTTTTTGATTCCATTGCCGGTTTCTTTACCGCTATTCTGAAATTTTCAGAAGCAGGCGCTCTTTTCCTGTTCGGAAGCCTGGTGGAAAAGGTCGATGACTTTGGATATATCTTCGCCTTTCAGGTGTTGCCAACGATCGTTTTCTTCTCGGCTTTTTCGTCCATCCTATACTATTTTGGCATTCTGCAGGCTATCATTAAAGCGGCTGCCTGGGTTATGGTGCGCACCATGGGGCTCTCCGGTTCGGAGAGTCTGGCTGCTGCAGCCAATGTTTTCATCGGACAAACAGAAGCCCCGCTGGTAGTGCGTCCCTATCTGGAAGGCATGACCCGCTCGGAAATGCTCTGCCTGATGACCGGGGGAATGGCGACTATTGCCGGAGGCGTATTTGCGGCCTATATTGGCTTTTTGGGCGGCACCGAAGAAGCGCAACAGTTGTATTTCGCCAAACACCTGCTGACGGCCTCTATTATGTCTGCCCCGGCTGCCATTGTCGCGGCAAAGATGCTTTATCCGGAGATGGAAAAGGAAAAGCTGAAAAAAGAACTGGATCTGTCTACGGATGTAGGTTCTAATCTATTGGATGCCATTTCACGGGGTACCACCGACGGGTTGCGCCTGGCAGTTAATGTGGGGGCCATGCTATTGGTCTTTACCGCACTGGTCTATTTCGCCAATTACCTGCTCATGCAATATCCGGGCAACTGGTTCAACCTGAATGATAAAATTGTAGCAGCTACCAATGGCCGTTTTGAAGGACTCACCTTCACTTATGTGTTGGGACTCATTTTTGCGCCGGTAGCGTGGTTGTTGGGTACGCCCACACAGGATATTGTGCTGGTCGGACAACTTCTCGGACAAAAAACCGTCATCAACGAGTTTGTGGCTTATGCCGAATTTGGCAACCTGCGCATGGCCGGGATAGAAATGGCCCCCAAATCCCTGATCATCGCTACTTATGCGTTGTGCGGATTCTCCAACTTCGCCTCCATTGGAATTCAAATAGGGGGGATTAGTTCCCTGGCTCCCGGGCAGCGGAAAACCCTTACGGAGTTAGGCATTAAAGCTCTTATTGGCGGAACGGTGGCTTGCTTTATGACCGCAGCCATTGCTGCCGTAATTGCCTAAAAGAGAATACATTATCCTATTGTGCGAATGATCTGTTCGCGGTGACGCCGGAAATGGTGCTGGTAAAACTCCAGCATCCCGGATAGGGTCAGCTTGCCGGCAAATGGGTGCTTGTATAGCTCCTTGTCCAGGTATTCCTCCGGCGCCTTTTCAAGGAAATCGCTAATTCCGTTTCGGGCGCTTTCCCAGCGAGTCATGGTATCTGCCAGCGATACAAATTCGGGCAATGCCTCGTCGTTTACCCCCTTGGGCGCCTTGAACTTAAAAGGGAGGCCCAGGTAAAACTTCAGCAAACCCTTCCGCATTTTCGATTTCCATCCCGCTTTTTCCAGTGTTGGATTAAAAGACAGCTTTTTCTGAAGGTATTTCAACGATAGCTCTTCAGAAAGGATAAGGTGATGCATTACCTGCACTGCCGACCATTTCCCGGGACCAGGAGACTGGTTGAGCGATTCATCTGAATAAGGCTTAAGCAAGGAGTATAGATCCTGCCGCTCCTGCTCCAGCGACGCCAATAGAGCTTGAAAAGATGGGTGCATATGGAGATTTAATTTAATTTTACGCCCTTAATATTACTGCAAAAACAGCAATTATGAATCGCATCGGTCTATTTTTCTTCGCTATTCTCCTGTTCCCCGGGTTCCTTTCCGCACAAGAAAAAGCGGATAAATGGGATGTCAATAACCCTCCGGGACCATATAAAGAAGTGACCATCAAGACCCAGGAAGGTACCTGGATGAACCTGGATGTCAGCCCGGATGGCCAAACCCTGGCTTTTGACTTGCTGGGAGATATCTATACCATGCCCATGAGCGGAGGCAAAGCTACCTGCATCCACCAGGGATTAGCCTGGGAAGTGCAGCCTCGCTTTAGCCCCGATGGCAAGAAGCTGCTTTTACCAGCGATGCCGGGGAGGAGATAATATTTGGATAATGAATACCGATGGTTCGGATGCCAAACAACTCACCAAAGAGGACTTCCGTCTGCTGAATAACCCATGCTGGATGCCGGATGGCAATTATTTCGTGGCCCGCAAACACTTTACCTCGGGACGTTCTCTGGGGGCAGGGGAGATGTGGCTGTACCATATTTCCGGCGGCGGTGGCGTTCAGCTCACCAAACGAAAAAATGACCAGCAGGATGTCAACGAACCCTCCGCTTCTCCGGATGGGCGCTATGTGTATTACAGTGAAGATATGTATCCGGGTGGTTTTTTTCAATACAATAAAGATCCGAATGACCAAATCTATGTGATCCAGCGCTACGATATGCAGGAAGGGAAAGTTGAACGGGTAATTGGAGGTCCAGGCGGCGCTATCCGGCCGCAAATCTCCCACGATGGTAAAAAACTGGCCTTTGTGCGCCGGGTGCGCACCAAGAGCGTGTTGTATACCTACGATTTGGAGACTGGCGAGCAAACGCCCTTATTTGACGGATTGAGCAAGGATCAGCAGGAAGCCTGGGCTATTTTCGGCGCCTATACAGGCTTTAACTGGACACCCGACGATAAATATGTCGTAATATGGGGACAAGGAAAACTCTGGAAAGTGGATGTCGAGGCGCGCACCGCTGCAAATATCCCGTTTGAAGTGGAGGCCAAACATCGCATTACAGATGCCCTGCACTTTGAAAACCCGGTTTTCACCGAGCGGTTTACTCCGCACGTTATCCGCCATGCCGTGACCGCTCCGGATGGGAAATCACTGGTCTTTAATGCAGTGGGCCATATTTGGAAAAAAGACCTGCCCAACGGGATGCCGCTGCGATTGACCCAGGATACCGGTTTGGAATTTGAGCCTGCCTTTTCTCCGGATGGACGCACGCTTGTGTACGTGACCTGGGACGATGAGCAGATGGGCAGTATCCGCACGCTGGAATTGAGCACTGGAAGGACGAACATGCTCAGCACCGAAAAAGGGATCTACCGTACTCCGGCTTTCTCCCCGGATGGAAAGACCATCGTCTATCGGAAGGAAGGGGGCAATATACACCAGGGTTTTACCAATTGTCAAAATCCGGGCATTTACACCGTTGCTGCCACCGGAGGAAAACCAAGCTTTGTATGTGAAGAGGGGGAATACCCCGTCTTTAATGTAACCGGAGACCGGATCTATTACCAGAACGGTGGGTTTATTTTTGGCGACGTCACCAAGAGTTACCACAGTGTCAAGCGGGATGGCAGCGATGCCAAAAAGCATTTTGAGGGCCAATATGTCCAGCGCTTTGTGCTGAGCCCGGATAATAAATGGGTGGCCTGGTCCGAACTCTATAAGGTATATGTCGCCCCGATGCCCCAAACCGGACAATCGGTAACCATATCTGCTTCAACCAAAGCTGTACCCGTAGCCCAGGTGGCCAGGGATGCAGGGATCAACCTGCATTGGTCAGCTGATAGCAAGAAACTTTTCTGGACGCTCGGAGATGAGTACTTTTCAGATGAACTGACCAACCGCTTCCTATTTCTGGAGGGCGCCCGCGACAGCATTCCTCCCATCGATACAGTGGGGTTGAAAATAGGTTTGGAACTGGCCATGGATAAACCCAGAGGCACAATAGCCTTGACGAATGCCCGCATTATCACCATGGAGGGCGAAGAAGTTATTGAAGCAGGTACAGTCCTTGTAGAAGGCAATCTGATTAAGAAAGTGGGACCTGTCGACCGCGTGCGCATACCCGGGGATGCCAAGGTGATTGATTGTTCCGGAAAGACCATTATGCCCGGACTAATTGATGTGCACGGCCATTTGGGTAACTTCCGCTACGGCATCAGCCCACAAAAGCAGTGGGAGTATTTTGCCAACCTGGCTTACGGTGTCACTACCGCGCATGATCCTTCCTCCAATTCCGAAATGATCTTCTCGCACTCGGAAATGATCAAAGCGGGAGAAATGGTGGGCCCCAGGCTTTATTCCACCGGTACGATCCTCTACGGCGCCGACGGCGACTTCAAAGCGGTGATCAACAGCCTGGAAGATGCCCGCTCGGCACTGCGCCGAACCAAAGCTTATGGCGCATTTTCCGTGAAAAGCTATAACCAGCCACGCAGGGATCAGCGCCAACAAGTGATCGAGGCAGCCCGCGAATTGCATATGCTCGTGGTGCCTGAAGGCGGTTCTTTCTTCTACCACAACCTGTCGATGGTAGCCGACGGACACACCGGAATTGAACACAACATTCCCGTGGCGCCGCTCTACAACGACGTCATCCAGTTTTGGGCGCAATCCAAATCCCATAATACCCCCACGCTGATCGTGAATTACGGAGGCCTCAACGGGGAGTGCTATTTTTATCAGGAATCAGACATCTGGACGAAAGACCGACTGATGAGCTTCACCCCAAGAGGGGTAGTGGATTCCCGGGCCCGCCATCGCACGATGGCCCCACAGGAAGAATATGAAAACGGACATTTCCTGGTAGCTCAATCTTGCAAGAAGCTTCAGGATGCCGGTGTGCCGATCAACCTGGGCGCGCATGGACAACTACAAGGACTGGGTGCGCATTGGGAATTATGGATGTTTGTACAGGGCGGCATGACCAACATGCAGGCCCTTCGTGCGGCAACCATGAACGGAGCCATTTACCTGGGTATGGATAAGGAGATCGGTTCCCTGAAAGAAGGCAAACTGGCCGACCTGATCGTATTGGATGCCAATCCGCTTGAAAATATACGCAACAGCGAATTCGTGCACTATACCATGATCAACGGTCGCCTGTTCGACTCCGCGACGATGAACGAGATCGGCAACTACGACCGTAAGCGCACTCCGTTTTATTTTGAAATGGAAGGAAACCGGGATTTACTGCCGTATGACAGCGAAACGCTGGAGAAGATGCTGCACTACTGCAGCTGCCGGCATTGAATTCTGGCAATGAGCAATTGGCTGATCGGCCAATTGCTCATTGAATTTTCTGAAAAATATTTTTCGTCAGCACCTCATACACCTCCTTTAGCTCCGGATACGCTTCCAATAAATAGAGATGCGCCTCAATCGTTGCCTGATCGCCCCGCCGGGCAGGGCCGGTTTGCATGGGGGCAGGAGAGTGCGTTTGCACTTTTCGGGCCGTTTCGAGGATAAGCGGCCGGAGCAGATCGAATGGAATTTGATGATCCTGAAGGACTTCTTCTGCCAGGGCATAGAGGTGGTTGGGGAAGTTGTTCACCACTACGGCAGTGAGGTGCAGCCATTGGCGCTGTTGATCGTTGATGCGGAATACCAGGGTACTGATCCTTTTTCCCAATTCCTCCAATTCCCTTAAGTCTTCTTCATTCCCGGCATGTATACAAAGGGGAGCCTCTGCAAAAGATATCTCCACGCCGATGGTAAAGGTTTGGGGGGGATAGAAAACCCCGTACCGGCGAAAATGAGAGGCCACAAAGGCGGAAGGTGTAGCCCCCGAAGTGTGCACGACAAACGTATCCGCCGGCAAAAACCGGGATAGGGTAGCAGCTATTTCAGGAATAGCGGAGTCTGACACTGCCAGGATAACCAGATCACAAGGCTTTACTCTACTAAGGTCACTTATAGCTTCAGCTGAAACAAGTAAAGCTAAATCATTGGATTTCTGCTGATTACGACTAAAAATATGCTCGATGGTAACCCCTGCGGCATAGAGCGCTTTACCCATATGGTGGGCCACGTTTCCTGCGCCGATCAGCGTTACACGGTTAATCATGTATGTACAACAGGTTGATTTCGAAGACGGTTCCACATGCTGAGCAACAGCCCCGCCAATAGCAGGAGCGAACCCAACCAGAAGAGGTTGATACCCGGGAAAATAATGGCTTCCAATACGAGGAAGTCGGTCCGGGGAGCATAGGCTACCTCTACGGGGATCGTCGAATCCGCCCAATTTTGTTGGGCAATATTGATCACCACCGTTTCCGTAACGGGGTCAATGCGGGTAAACCTGAAATGAAGCCCCTGGGAAAGGATTTGATCCTTGAAGTTGTAGGGCTGATTGTCCCGGATCAGGAAAATCGGTTCGGCTACCAGTGCGGAGTCCAGTCCGGGGCCGGTAACTTCCAACATAGCGCCAACGGCAATGTCGGTTTCTTCTTTTTGATAGTTTGGGTGTCTGGGCGCTTTATCAAACCCTTTGAAAAGGATCTGGTAGCCATTCCAATCCACCCGATCGCCCTGTTTGAAGGATAATTCTTCATAGTTCAGGTCTTCCTCCAGAGGAAATGCCAGGGGGACAAGCTCTTCTCTTAAACGCACCTTGAGCGCCAGGGGCTGGATGTGGACAGGGTAGGTGTACAATAGCGCTCCGCGAAGCACCAGCATAGGTTCTGCGTAGAAAGTAGTGTCCTTTTTGATGTCCGTAATAGCCAGCCGTGCGCCGATAGTCAGGTCGCCTTTTTCCGGTTCGTAGGAGGGATGGGTGGGGGCGTACACCAATTCTTCCAGGCGCACCCCAAATTCGCGCACAACCGCGTTGCCGGAAGCGAAAACGGTGTCCAAAAGAGTGGTAGCTGACCTGGAATTGACGGAAAGAACCTGGTATTTCAGGCTGTCTTCATTTTCGCGGGCAAACGCCACATCTGCTTCCGTCATAGGAATGGAAGCGATATGGGTAAAAATATCTTCCGACAAGTAGTGTTTGGTGGAAGGGTTGTAGGCTGCCACCTTCTGCATCTTGTTGTCGTAGAGGGCAGTAGGCTGAAGGGTGAACGTTTTTACCGCCTGCCCGCTCGTATCGAGTTTTTCAAAAAGAATGGAATACTTCCGGTTATTGCCTTCAAACGCATCGTCCAGGTAGGTGACCCGGTACCCGCTCATATACATCGGCATGTCCTTGAAGAGCATGATGTTGCGGTCGAGCCGCTCTTCGTCGATCAGTCCGCGCTGGGCAAAGGGATTGGTGGAAATATGCTGCTTGTTCAGCCCTGAAGCGAGAATGCCGACGATCATGACGCCAAACCCGATATGCGAGATCGTTGAACCGGCAGCTTTGATATTTCCTTTGATGAAAAAAATCAGGTAATCCAGGTTGCTGAACAGGGTAAATAGCCCGAAAAAGAGCAAGACCACATACTGCCAGGCATGGAGATGGATCCATAGGCTGCAAAGGGCAGTCAAGGCTGCGGCTCCCAAAGCCGCAATGCCAATGTGGGTAAAAAACCTGGAGGCATTCTTCTTCCAGTTCACTTCCTTCCAGCGCAGGAATTGCACGGCGCCGGAGAATAGTCCGATAAAGGCGCCGATCCAGAGCTGGTATTTATTGTAATGCGGCACGGCATCGGTGATGACGCGTCCGACAAACTCCGGATCGAAGAATGTCCGGATCTTATTGTATACCGGCAGGGACGTAGATGCGGTGATCATAGCCGCGGAGAAGAAAAGAATGAGTGTCCCGATAAACATCCAGAATTCCTTGGATGCAAGCGGTTCTTCTTTATTCGGAGAGGGGATGTGCCGGGATTGCCAAATCAGGGGAATGAACCCCAATAGCGCAAACACGGAGATAAAACCGACGAGCATCCATTCAAGCCCCATTTCTGTAAACGCATGGACGGAGGTACTTCCCAATACCCCGCTTCGGGTAAGAAAGGTGGAATACAACACCAACAGGAAGCTCAGCAGGTAGAAAAAATAGGTACCCTTGATGGAATAGCCCGTATTCCGGGCCACCAAATTGGTGTGGATGCCCGCTATCAGCACCAGCCAGGGGACGAGCGACATATTCTCGACGGGATCCCAGGCCCAGTAACCGCCAAAACTGAGGGCTTCATAAGCCCAGGCGCCCCCCATGAGGATGCCCAACCCGAGTATCGCGCCGCTAAACAGCGCCCAGGGCAGGGCAGGACGCAACCATTCCTGGTGTTTGCCCGTGATCAATCCGGCCAGCGCAAAAGCAAAGGGGATAGTGACGGAAGCAAAGCCCAGAAAAAGGGTAGGCGGGTGGATGGTCATCCAGTAATTTTGCAGCAACGGGTTGAGCCCATTGCCCTGAATCTTGGCCAGGTAGTCTGCCTGAGCGAAGATCGGGGCATCCATGGCATCCCGGAGGAGCATGAACGGGTTGCTCCCTAATTTGAAAGGGTCATCACCCCAACTGAAGATGCCCAATAGCATGGAAGCGATGAACACCTGTACCAGTGCTACAGAGAATAACACCGGCGATTCCCATTGTTTTCCGGTGCGCATGAGGATCAGTCCCAGCACGGCGTGCCAAAACATCCACAGCAAAAAGCTGCCCTCCTGGCCTTCCCAAAAGGCGGAAAGGATATATTGTTGTGGCAAATCTTCATTGACATGGGCAAAGACGTACTGATATTCGTAGTACTGATTGGCCATGATAAAGAAGATCACCCCGATGATCGCAAAGACGGAAACCGCATGCAAGCCAAACGACCAGCGCCCCATGGCCAGCCAGTTTCGCTCCTCCGGCCGCAACGTCCGCATCAAATAGGATATGGAGGCCAGCAGGCCAGCCACAAAACTCAGCAAAACAGCGAGGTGTCCCAACTTTCCGGGCAGCAGGTGTTCGCCAATATATTGGATCTCCAGTAGCATAGCAGTTTTGGGTTCTTCGCGTTTAGATCTTCTCTTCCCCGCGGATCTTGATCTCCTCGTCCTTGTACTTGGAGGGGCATTTCATCAACAGGTCGGTGGCATAAAAGGCATCTTCCTTCATCCGGCCGGTGAGGACGATCTGTTCTGACAGTTCAAAATCCTGGGGTTTGGCTGCGTTGAGTACGACTTTCCGCTCTTCGCCGTTGTTATCCCGTACGAAGAACGTGAAATGGTTGGGATCTTCCTGCGGATTGTAGATCATCTCTTTATCTTTCGCCAATTGACCGGCAATCTTCACCTTCTGACCCATCTGGGACGCTTCGGCAAAGGTGGCGTAGGTCGTCAGGTCTTTGCCCGACATGGTGAAAAATAGGATACCTCCTGCGATCAGGGCAATGGCGGCAATATAAATCTTGGTCATGCGACAATAGTTTTTCAATAAACGAGTGACGGGGGCTTTCTGTTCTCCCTTTTCCAATAAAGCACCAAAACTAAGGCTAAACGCGGAATCACATGGTAAAATTTTCATCATTTTTCCCGAACTTTGCTCACCCCGCCGAAGATTCCTCCAAAGCGGGTCTCCTTCACCCTTCTCGAAATAGAAATAGATGAGTCAAATCATAGCCCGGCTGCGGGACGTAGATATTTACCAGAAAGATCAACTCGTGCTCTCTATGGTCAACCTGACGTTGAACCAGGGTGAATTTGTATACCTGATCGGCAAAACGGGGAGTGGAAAAAGCAGTTTGCTGAAAACGCTCTACGCCGCTTTGCCCCTGGGCAAAGGGAAGGGAGAGGTGGCCGGGTTTGACCTGGGAACGCTCAACCGCAAAACCATCCCGCTCTTGCGGCGGAAACTGGGTATCATTTTTCAGGACTATAACCTGCTTATGGACCGCAGCGTGGCCGACAACCTGCAGTTTATCCTGGAGGCTACCGGGTGGAAAGAAGAAGCCAAGCGCAGGGAACGGGTAGAAGAAGTGCTGGAGCAGGTAGGCTTGGCTGAAAGTCGCCATAAAATGCCTCATGCGCTTTCCGGCGGCGAACAACAACGCATCGTCATCGCACGCGCGCTGTTGAATAGTCCGGCCCTGATCATCGCCGATGAACCCACCGGAAATCTGGATCCCGAAACTTCTGACGATATCTTGCTGCTGCTTCGCCAATTGGCGCAAGAAAACCATACGGCCGTGCTGCTGGCTACCCACGACTATCGCATGTTGGAAAACTTTCCGGCCCGTATCATCCGTTGCCATGCAGGCAAAGTGATGGAAGAAGATCAGTTTGAAGTATGATCAGTATTTTCTGGCATCGCCGGGATCTGCGATTACCCGATAACCATGGCCTTTTTCAGGCACTGCAAGGCGATTACCCGGTCTTGCCTGCATTTGTCCTCGATCGGCATATTTTGGACGACCTGGAGGACCGGGATGACGCCCGGGTTACCTTTATTCACCAACAACTGGAATACCTGAAGGGAGCTTACCAGGCCGAGGGAAGTAACCTGCTGGTCGAGTATGGATATCCGTTGGAAATTTGGGAACGACTCATCCAATCCTACTCCATAAAAGCAGTCTATACCAATCGGGACTATGAGCCCTATGCCCGGCAGCGGGATCAGGAGGTGGAAAAACTACTAAAAAAACACGGCATCCCCTTGTTTTCCTGCAAAGACCATGTCGTCTTTGAATGGGAGGAGGTATTAAAGGGCGATGGCAGTCCCTATACGGTATTTACGCCTTACAGCCGCAAATGGAAAGCCCACTTGCAAGCAGTCGGGATGCCTTCTTATCCGGCTGAAAATCACCTGAACAACCTTTGGAAAGAGGCTCCAAACCACCAAATACCCAGCCTCGATGCAATAGGGTTTGTAGCGAACCCAATCCATTTTCCGCCTACGAGTGTCAGCCAGGCCCTCATTCGCAACTACGGCGCCACGCGCGACTTTCCGGCTGTTGCGGGGACTTCCCGCCTGGGCATTCACTTCCGGTTTGGCACGATCAGTATCCGGGAAAAGGCGCGCAGGGCCATGGAGTTGAGCGAAACCTACCTCAATGAACTCATTTGGCGGGATTTTTATTCGATGATCCTGGGGCATTTTCCACGGGTAGTGGGAGAGCCCTTCAAAATAGCATATGACCGGATCGAGTGGCGCAACGACCCGGTAGAATTTGAAGCCTGGTGCGAAGGCAAAACCGGCTATCCCATCGTCGATGCCGGCATGCGGGAACTCAATGCCACGGGGTTTATGCACAATCGCGTGCGGATGGTCACCGCCAGTTTTCTCACCAAGCATTTATTGATCGATTGGCGCTGGGGCGAAGCGTACTTTGCCCGCAAGCTGTTGGACTTCGATCTCGCCAGCAACAACGGGGGGTGGCAATGGGCTGCTGGATGTGGCACCGATGCAGCGCCGTATTTCCGGGTCTTTAATCCGACTGCGCAGCAGGTGAAGTTTGACCCTGCGTTCGAATATGTCCGCAAATGGGTGCCGGAGTATGGCACGGGCAGCTACCCGGAGCCGATCGTGGAGCATAAAATGGCCAGGGAGCGGTGTTTGGCTACCTACAAATCTGCTTTAAGTTAACCGCCTACCACTCTCGGCGGGTTCTCCCTCAAAAACTTCAATACGTCCATTGGTTCATCCGTCAGATGAAGCATGTGCTGGTATTCCCGGTCCTGAGAGAGTTGTTTGAGCAGCGGAAAGATCAGGGTATCGAGTTCGTAGCGCTTTTTCCCCAAAAACACCATGGGGCTGTAAAAATTGTAAGTCCCGTAGTGGTTCTGCGTCGCATCCTGAAAGATCTCCTGGGTGGTGCCTGCACTGCCAGGGGCGTAGACAATTCCATACAGGCAAATGGCCAACAGGTTGTCTTCCCGGAGACTATTGGAAAAATACTTGGCGATATGACTGGCAAAGAGGTTGCTGGGCTCGTGCCCATAAAACCAGGTCGGAATGGCGAGGCTGTGGTGTCCTTTGGGGAAATGGGCCAATACTTCCAGGGAAGCCTGGTGATATCCCTTGTCGCGATAGTGTGGCGCTTGAGCAAGTATGTCCAGGGCTTCCTGCAGGGCTTCGTTCGATTTGCCGCCCATGTAGGCGCCCAGATTCGTGGCTTCCATGATGCCTGGACCACCCCCGGATACCACAAAGTAATCGTGTTCGGTCAGCAATTTGGCCGTCTCTGCGGTCTTGCGGTAATAGGGATCGGTGCGCAGCGTGCCGTGTCCACCCATAAAACCGACACAGCGGATGTGGGTCATGCCGTCGTCATCGTATTTGAGCAGGTCGCGCAGGGCCTCATCGATGGAATGGTCGTGGATGCGCTGGCACAAGGCATGGTTGAGGGGTGGGTTAAATTTGGTTTGGGCATAATGCCGGTAGATCTCATAATCGATGCTTTGATCGTCGTCGTCCGCATACCCATTCATCAATTCTTGCCAGGAATAGAGGTTCCTTCGATAGGGATCGTAAGGTAATCCGTCGGGATGTATATAAAAGTAGGCCCCCTGGGTTCGGAGCAGCACTTCATCCTGTAAGTCCAGCGTACAACCAATGAAGGTGGCTCCCCGCACATCCATTGTGTTCCAGTCGATTTGTTTTCGGGTAAAATCGAGCGCCAAAAAGGTAAGACCCCGCATATCGGCCCCGTTTTTTTGTTGCATCCGCTCAAAAGCCGCGAAGCTTTTTATTTCTTGATCGTCGGCAACGAGCTTGAATTTCTCATGAATGGGCGCCATGGCTGAGTTGAATTAGTAATTGCTGATGAATGGACCATACCTGTTCGATCAGGCTATGGGCCCCGTCGTTGAAGATAACAAAATCGGCGAGCCGCATTTTTCCTCGTCGGTCATTTGTTGCCGGATGCGCGCTTCTACGGCCTCCCGGGTGGTTTGATCCCTGCGTATGACGCGGGCAATGCGGAGCTCCAAAGGCGCGGAAACGGTGATCACTTTGTCCAGTTCTTTATAGCCCCCGCTTTCAAAGAGCAAAGCTGCTTCTTTGAGTGTGTAGGGCGCCCCTGATTGGGCTTCATGCCAGCGATTGCCGTCTGCGAACACAGCGGGGTGGACCAGCGCTTCGAGCTGTTTCAAGAGGCTTGGCTCCGAAAAAGCCCACTGGGCAATAAAGGCTCGGTGCAAGGCGCCGTCCGCCTGATAAGACTCCGGGCCAAACAGCGACTTGATGCCTTCTATCAGCGCCGGATCTTCCACCATAAGCCGCTTGGCCCGGTCATCGGCATAATATACCGGGATGCCGAGGACTTCAAAGAGCTGAGCTACGGTGGTCTTTCCGCTGCCGATACCGCCTGTCAATCCTACTTTTAGCATAGGTAAGTGTATTCCTGCAAAAATAACCCAATACTTTGTCAAATTCGACGCACCTCCCTTTTATCGTGAAGGATCGAGCCTCCTTGCATATTTTTTTTCCACATCCGCCAGGAAATTCCTATTTTGGAAACAGTTGTTTCACCGGGAAAATTTGTTGTATGCTACCTCGCAAAGCCGTGCTTTGTTGTTTGTGCTTCCTGATGCTATGGGTTTCCCTTGGCGCTCAGGACGTTCATTTTTCCCACATGCACCGGGCGCCCCTGCATTTAAACCCTGCATTGGCGGGGTTATCGCAGGCTGATATCCGGTTTGGAGGTATTTACCGGCACCAATGGCAGTCGGTTCCAGTGCCCTACACGACCTACCTGTTTTTTGCGGATACCAGGCTGGTCCGCCCCCGTTTGGGACCAGGGGTTTTCGGTGCGGGTCTTCAGTTGCTGACCGACGAAGCGGGCGACGGGGCGATGCGTTGGTTTCAGGGAGCCGTCTCGGTGTCTTATATTATTCCTCTTGGCAATCGCATGGGGTTGAGCGCGGGAATCCAGGGCTCTTTTGCGCAGCGGTCTTTTGCATACAGCCGTCTGACCTTCGACGAGCAGTTTGACGGAGATCAGTTCAACGCTTCTTCGCCGACAGGGGAGGACTCAGGTGCCAACACGTTTTCGTTGTTCTCGCTGGCAGCCGGTGCGAATCTTCGGTATATTATCCCCGAGAGCCGCACCAGGTTTGATATAGGAAGTGGGGTGCATCACCTGCTTCGACCGGTTTCCAGCTACCTGGGTGACGACAATATTCGGCTCACCCGGAGATACAGCCCTTACCTGCTGGGAACCATTCAACTATTTCCCCGCCTGGATTTGCTGGTTCGAGCGTGGTGGCAAAGCCAGCAACCCTATGGCGAATTGGTAGCCGGAGCAGGCCTGGCCTACCATCTGCAAACGGCCCGCAATCGGGAATTATCCCTGGAATTTTGCCTGCTAGACCGGTGGAATGATGCGCTTATTCCCCAACTGGGCCTTCGGTACCGGTCCTGGGAAGCCGGTTTCAGCTACGACATTAACCTGTCCGATTTTCAGCAGGCGACCAACCAACGCGGAGGCCCCGAATTCTACCTTCAGTATTTCATCACTCGTGTCCAGGCGCCACCTGTATTCAAATCTTGTCCGATTTTTTAACCGATTGCACGCCGTACTATGCACATATCCCCGATCCTGCTCCTCGCGTTTTGCTGGGTATTCTTTCCCCTTACGACCTCTGGTCAGACCCTTCGGGCGTTGGAAAAAGCCGGCGATGAAGCTGTCTTGCAAAAGAATTACTATGCGGCATTGGTCCACTTTTCGGAAGCCCTGAGTGTGGAGCCGGGCAATACCCGCCTGAATTACAAGTATGCGGAAGTGGCCCGCCAATTTAACGCCTATCAAATAGCGGCCGAATATTACGGGAAAGTAAATGCGACTCCGGAATCGGCCCAATATCCATTAGCTACTTTCTGGCTGGCCATGATGGAAAAATCAATTGGCTGGTATGCGGAGGCGGAGGCGCATTTCGGCCGATTCCTGACCATGAAACGCACAGACCCGGATGATCCATTCTTTATTGACCGGGCAAAAAAAGAACTGGCCTGGTGTAGGAAGGCGCTGAACGGGGACGCAGCTCCCGACCCGTATATCCGGGTCGAACAACTGGGCAAACAGATCAATAGCGACTACTCCGATTTTGCGCCATTGGAACGGGGTGACACCCTGTACTACACGTCTTACCGGTACGACATAAAAGACGACAAACATACCCCCCCGCGTAAAATGTCAAAATTGTTGGTCTCCGTACACGAACAACGCGGCCGGGCCCTCAGCCGCAGTTTGAACGACGAATCACTCAGCACGGCCCATGTGGCATTCAGCAGTAATGGGCAACGACTCTATTACACGCTATGCGATTATGTGTCGGAGGCGGAATTGCGCTGCAAAATTTACTACCGCGAACTGGACAATTACGGGAAATGGAGCCGAAAGGCCATCGCACTTCCCACCTTTATCAACCAGGAAGGCTATACGGCCACCCAACCCTGTTTGGGATTCGACTCCACCCGACAGAAGGAGATCCTGTACTATGTATCCGACCGGCCAGGGGGACAGGGGAAGCTTGATATCTGGTATTCGGTAATCGAAGGGGAGGTCTTTTCCAAACCGGAAAACCTGGAATCGATCAATACGCCTGAAAATGAGGTAAGCCCCTTTTTCTACAATCCCTCCCAAACCCTGTATTTTAGTTCCGACGGAATGCCGGGATGGGGGGAGTTGGATGTGTGGAAAACCCTGCTGGACAGCAGTCAATGGCTGGTTCCCGAGTTATTGCCGGCTCCGGTCAATACGGGGTATGACGATCTGTACTATACGGTTGGTACGGATTCGAGCCGGGCCTGGCTGGCCTCCAATCGCCCGGGCGCCTTTTACCTGGATCCGGATAACAAGGCTTGCTGTAATGATCTCTTTCGTGTTACCTACCTGCCCAAACCCGATCCGAAGGATACGACGGTAGTCCCCACAATCCCTCCTTCAGTTCTACCGCCGCCGGATCCAGTCCCTTCCGAACCGGAAACCCTGGAAGATTTCCTGCCGTTGGCCTTATATTTTGACAACGACGAGCCCGATAAGCGCACCCAGCGCACCACCACCCGGAAAACCTACACCGAAACTTTTGACCGCTATTACCAGCGAAAAGAAGAATACCTCGACGAATATTGCAGGCCATTGGATGGGGACGATAAAATCCTTTCGGAAGAATTGATGGACAATTTCTTCGAAGAGGACGTGCGTAAAGGCCGCGACTACCTCTATCTATTCTCTGAAATCCTCCTGAAACGACTGGAACAAGGCGATCAGGTGGAGATATTTATCAAGGGCTATACCAGTCCCCGTGCCAAGAGTGATTACAACCTCTCCCTGGGACAACGCCGGGTCAGCAGTGTCCGGAATCATTTTCAAACCTACAGCGACGGCGTTTTCCAGACTTATTTGAGCAGTGGTCAGTTGCGTATTACCGAGCGCTCTTTTGGAGAAACGCTTGCCTCCAGAGAGGTGAGCGATGAGTTGAAGGATGTGCGAAATTCGATATACAGCATTGGCGCCGCCAAAGAAAGGAGGGTGGAAATTGTTGAAATTCAGAGCTCTAAGTAGATTCAGTTAAAGTAAAAATAGAAGATGGCTCCACTGCGAATGCAACATAGAAAAGGCGGAAATACAGGCGCAGCCAGCCTGCTCAAGGTTTTTGGGTTGTTTTTAGTATTGTTCCTGCTACTGTTTCTCGGAATTTATTGGATTAAGAGCATGCCTTTAAAGCCACCTCTCTGGAAGCCGGCAGATACTGCCCATCGGTTTTTCCTCCCTGAAGCCGATAGCACGGTAAAAGTCGTGCATGGTCCTTTTTTTTCCATGGGTTATGCTGCCAATAATCCCCGGCCCATTTGGGCAGCCTGTGAGTGGGATGCCCGGATGGAAGGAACAATACCGACCTTTTATGATTCCAACTATTTCCAATTGGATGTCCGGATGGCGCCGGCCTGGAAAGAGTGGGGGAGTAAAGGCCAGGAAACAGCTCGAAGGCTGGGAAAGCTTTTCGTAGTAGCAGGGCCTGCACCGGGAGGATACTTTCTGGTGTGGTTGGATGAAGGCTTTGAAAAACTGGAAGCGATTGGCCTGTTATTCCCGGATTCCCTGCCTTTTCAGCCGGTTGCGGTATCTCTTGACTCCCTGGAAAACCTATCGGGGATTGATTTTTTTGCAGGGTATTGGCTGGATAGCCTGGAAAATGAGGTGGAAACTACGGTAAACCCGGCCCATTGGGAGCCTGAAGTTCCACAGAATATGTATTTTGTGCCAGGAAAAAACAATTGACGTGCATGGAACCCAAAAAGACATTCATAGAAACGATTCAGGAAGGCTATACATTCAAAGGTGATTCGATCATCCTGGGTGGAGCCATGCTGGAAAAAACCTGCCTGCTCGACAACCTGGTCCGCATCCCGTTGAAGACGCTTAACCGCCATGGGCTCATTGCCGGCGCTACGGGGTCCGGAAAAACCAAAACCCTGCAGATTCTCGCTGAACAGCTTTCGGAGAAGGGGGTGCCCTCCCTGTTGATGGATATCAAAGGAGACCTCAGTGGCATCGCAGTGCCCAGTGAAGGCCATGCCAAAATTGACGAGCGGCATGCCAAAATCGGGATCCCTTTTACGCCTTCAGGCAGCCCGATAGAATTCTTCTCTCTTTCTGAAGAGAAAGGCGCCCGCCTGCGGGCAACGGTCACCGAGTTTGGTCCGGTGCTCTTTTCCAAGATACTGGGACTGAACGACACCCAATCCGGCATTGTCGCCATTATCTTTAAATACTGCGACGACCGCGACCTGCCGCTATTGAACCTGGCCGATTTCAAAAAAACGTTGCAATACCTGGCAGGAGAGGGTAAAGCGGAGATGCAGGATGAATACGGGCTCATTACTTCTGCTTCGGTTGGCACCATCATGCGCAAAGTCGTCGAATTGGAGCAACAGGGCGCTGATGCCTTTTTTGGAGAGATCTCTTTTGATGTGGATGACCTTTGCCTGGTTGATGAAGACGGGAAAGGAGTAGTTTCCATCATTCGCCTGACAGACATTCAGGATCGTCCCAAGTTGTTCTCCACCTTTATGTTGCAGGTGCTGGCTGAGATCTATGCCAGTTTCCCGGAGGCAGGAGACCTGGACAAACCCAAGCTGGTGCTGTTCATCGATGAAGCCCACTTAGTGTTTGACGAGGCATCTGATGCCCTGCTCGACCAAATTGAGGCCATCGTTAAATTGATTCGATCTAAAGGGGTAGGGGTGTTCTTTGTCACTCAAAACCCCTCCGATATTCCATCTGAGGTACTGAGTCAATTAGGGTTAAAGATCCAGCACTCCCTGCGGGCATTTACTGCTAAAGACCGGAAAGATATCAAACTGGCTGCGGAGAACTATCCACTGACCGATTTTTACGACGTGGACAACCTGCTAACCGAATTGGGTATTGGGGAAGCGCTTGTCACAGCACTCAATGAAAAAGGGATTCCCACGCCGCTCGTCCACACCCTTTTGCGGGCTCCTCAGTCCCGGATGGATGTGCTGACGGATAGTGAAATAAATGGGTTTATTCGCAACTCCAAAATGGTTCGGAAATACAACGAGGAAGTAGACCGGGAGAGTGCCTTTGAGATTCTCTCAGCCAAGATAAAAAAAGCAAACAGTGCGGAAATGGAAGAAAAACGCCTGCAGCAGCGGGAAGCGGGTCGCAATGTCAGCACGCGCAGCCGCCGGGAGAAAAGTGCCATCGAAAAAATCATGTCCAACACCACTACCCGCCAGATCGGCCGCACGGTAGCCCGGGAGTTGACACGCGGGTTGTTAGGCGTACTGGGTATAAAATAGCCTGGTAAGCCAGATAGACAGCACAAAAAAGGCCCTCGAAGAAGAGGGCCTTTTTTGTTTCTTTAGTCCTTTGGTATGGCAGGCACAGAGCTGCCGTAACTTTGTTCGAATTTCTCCCAGGGCATTTTTTTGTGGAAATCGTCCGCAAAATACGCAAGAATACGTTCAAACTCATCGGGACCACGATATCCAGAGATGGCCTGGATGACTTCCAGATCCTCATCCAGGAACACAACAGTAGGGTAACCGAGCCGTCCACGGGTAATCTCCGCAGCCAGCGCGTGGTAACCCCGCTGGCCATTAGACACAAAAGAGTAGGTCTTCCCTTGATAGACCAGATCTTCCTTCATTTCGGCATTGAATTTGACCGGATAATAGTGCTCGTTGATGTAATTGGAAATATATCCCTGTTGAAAAGTGGCCGCATCCATTTTTTTGCACCATCCGCACCAATCCGTATACAGATCGACCATTAATTTGCGCTTCTCTACCGCAGAGCGTTGAGCGGCTTCTTCCCAGCTCATCCAGTTCACGCCCGACACCTCCTCGTCGGGAAGGAAATCGCCACTATCCAGGGGGGTGGTAAAAGAAATGGAAACCAGAAAGATCGAAGAGATCAACACCGGGATGCGGAATCGTTTCATGATTATTTTACCTTAAGCGTTCAAAAACAAAAATACAAGGATGGAACAAATTCCATAGCTCCTTTATGGTTCACCCTGGTCATTTTAAAGAAAGTTTAACGCAGGAGCGCGCTATTTCCTCCAAACATACAATTTATCGGACTGAACTTGCTGAAGGCTTACCGGTTGTCCGGGAACCTTCGGTGCATAAATACCCTGGTTCAGCCAAACGGGGGCTTCCAATACCCTGGCTTCATCCCACCAGCCTCCTTCCAGGAAACTGAAGAGCATTTTTCTGCCTCCTTCCACAAACAGAGAGGTAATATTATTAGCTGCCAGATAGTTAAGCAAAAAGGGGATCAGGTCATCTCCAAATGGAGCCGGAATGATCCGCATGGTTTCTCCTGGTTCCGGAAAATCATCCGGAGACTCCGTAAAGACCCAGGTAGGTGCTTCGCTGTCGAAAACCCGGAGGGTGCGAGGAAGCGTACCTTCCCTGTCCAATACCAGCCGGATGGGTGATTTTCCGAAATGAAGCCGGTTGGTCAGGGCCGGGTTGTCTACCCGAAGGGTTTGGGTTCCAACCAGGATGGCATCTACCTCCGAGCGCCATTTGTGTACCAGGCGCCGGGAGACGGCATTGGTAAGCCATACCGACTCATTTTCCCTGCCCAGGAATCCATCGGCTGATTGGGCGTATTTGAGCACGATGTAGGGACGGTTTTCGCGCACAAAACAATTGCGGATGGCAGAATAGGGTCGGCCTTCATCCTCCAAAATTCCGGTATGCACTTCCACGCCTGCATCCCTCAATTGCTGTACCCCCTTTCCATTTACACCCGGCGAGCGGTCCATATTGGAAATGACGACCTGGGGAATACCCATCTCCAGGATCAGGTTGGTACATGGAGGCGTACGGCCGTGTACACAACAAGGCTCCAGGGATACATAAAGGGTTGATTTGCTTATTAAAGGCTTGTCTTCCGCTGAAACGGACCGGATGGCTTCCACTTCCGCATGGGGGCCGCCGTATTGCCGGTGGTACCCTTCCCCAATGACCCGTCCCTCATGCACCAGGACCGCACCGACCATGGGATTGGGGGAAACGCGGCCAGCTCCCAGACGCGCCAGATCGAAGCAGCGCCTTATAAACAGGGCATCTTGCGCTGATGGGAATAATTTCATACTTCAAACATAATTTCTTTTGGGGAATCAATTTGATTAGCAAATGGAAATTTTGTTAATTTTACCTAAGGGAATGAATAATATTTTATAAATCAGAGAGATCGTGCTTTACAAAGTAAAACTTAAAAACGCGGATGATCATGTCTTGCTAGATGATAAGGTTTATGAGTGGCTAACTTCTGAGCCTTATTATGTGCAGGTTGACCTGGTCAACAACCTTCGCAGGCATTCCAGCGGATGCGCTGTATTCCAGAAAACCTGGAAAAAGGCGGACGGAGGTTACAAAACGGAAACTCTTTACTTACACAAGCTCATCGCCGAAAAGTTCTTGTCGGACTCCAAGTCCAAAGAACGAAACCTGGTGGGATGTAAAAACGGCAACAAATTGGACTGCCGCCTGGAAAATGTGGTCTACCGGTCGAGAGCCTCGGCCAGCCGAAAACGGAAAACCAGCTCCAAAGTCGGCTACACCGGGGTCTATAAGGAGAATAACCGGTACCGGGCAGTGATCTCGATCAACAGAAAGGCGGTTCATCTGGGTATGTTTGCCACCCCGGAAGAGGCTGCCATGGCCTACAACAAAAAATCCAAAGAACTTTTTGGCGAGGAAGGAAAAGTTAACGTCCTGAAAAAGAGCACAAAAAAAGAGGGCGAAGTAAAAGAGGATTGACGCCTTTCTTGTATCCCAGAAGGATTTTTCTAACTTTACTCCCGCAGTTCATCTTTTCACTAGCTTGAAAGGCTTATAACTCATTGTAAATCTATGGGTTGGTTTAAACGACTTAAAGAAGGCATCCAAACGGCTACCAAATACAAAAAGGAAGCGCCGGATGGCCTGTGGTATAAATGCAACAGCTGCGGAGAAACGAGCACGGTCAAAGAATTGCGCGAAAATTTCTTCAAGTGCCCCAAATGCAGCTACCACGTCCGCATCGGCTCTCACGACTATTTTGATCTGATCTTTGACGGCCGCTATGAAGAATTACACCCGGACCTGATCGCAGTAGACCGGTTGAAATTTACTGACCTGAAGCCTTATCCGGATCGGCTTGCGGAAGCGCATCGCAAAACCGGGCTGGCAGATGCTATGACTATTGCTGTAGGCAAGGTGAAAAAACGTTCGCTGGTCATTGCTGCCATGGATTTCAGTTTCATCGGCGGATCAATGGGCTCGGTAGTCGGGGAGAAGATCTCTCTGGCTATCAATCATTGCCTCGAACACCGCATGCCGTTCATGATCATATCCAAATCCGGTGGCGCCCGAATGATGGAATCGGCTTTTTCACTAATGCAGATGGCTAAAACATCTGCCAAGCTGTCCCTGCTGGCAAAGGCTGGTATTCCCTACTTTTCTTTCCTTACTGACCCGACAACAGGAGGAGTGACCGCCTCTTTTGCCATGCTGGGCGATATGAATTTTGCCGAACCCAATGCGCTCATCGGATTTGCCGGCCCCCGCGTAATCAAGGAAACGATCAAGCGAGACCTTCCAGAAGGCTTCCAGACTTCCGAGTTCCTGCTGGAACATGGTTTCCTGGATTTTATCGTCGACAGAAAAGACCTCCGGGAAACCATTGCCGATCTGTTGCAGCTATTCGACAGTGCGCCCCAGCCTGCTACTCCTGAATAACCACAAAATCGGTATTCAACGGGTCCAGATTTTCCAGTAACACCTCAAAAAAAACCTTGCCATGCTTCAGGTAGTAAGGGATAAAGTTGTCGTAGCGTTCCTGCAATCCATTTCCGGGGAATAATTTTTCCTTCACTGCCCGTAATTGGTTCAACTCGGTATCGAAGCGTTGCTTTTGCGCCCGGACCAGCCGCACTTCCAATTGTTCCAAACTTTTGACTTGCTTGGCTTCCTCCGCCTTGACTGCACCCACCAACGTAGGGTCAATGGTCTGGGTTCTTTGGGCTATATCTTCGAACATCAGATGAAGCGTAGACCGCTCCTGCTCCAGACTCAATTCCTGTTCCGATCGCTGGTGAATCCAGTCCTTGACGAGTTCTTCGGTATCGCCCATCAGTTCCCGGAGGCTTACCCCCAGTTTCTCCATCCGCTTTTGGGAATTGGAGTCGATCCACAAGACAGAGTTCCTCCGCACCAATATGGGGTATTTGATGCCGAAATGGTCAAACTGCTTCCTGCGCTCCAGCCAGTAGGCCAACTCTCCACCGCCGCCTACATAGGCGAGATTAGGCAGGATAGATTCCTGATAAAGAGGTCTTAAGATCACATTCGGGCTAAACCGCTCCGGATGAGCGTCCAGCTCGGCAATGATTTCCTCTCTCGAAAAACGAAGGGTGGTATTGACCACCTGGAAAATGCCATCCGTTTCTTCTATTCGTTCGCGGCTCCCTTCCGAAAGATAGAACAGGTTGATCGGACGGGCATAGGCCTGTGACGGGAACCCCAGTTTTTCCAGCTCAGCCTGGCTTTCTTCGACCAACGCCCTGGAAGGTTGTTCGAGCAATTCCCGGCGCATGTGAGGCGAGAATTCCCGTTTAAGGTCCGGATGGTCCATATGGAGGACCAGCAGGCCCTGATCCTTAAAAAGGCTGTTTACGAAATATTGCATGGCGCTGCCGTAGCGATCATGTGCGGCAAAAGATTGCTCAAGTATATCGCTCAATTCGCGGGCGTAATCGGATTCACCCAGCAACCCCCTCAGCTCTTCCAATACGGCCGACATCGATTCGGTATGCAGCTGGCCTACCGAACCTCCTGCATTTGCTTCCCACGTTAGTGTTCGCCCAAACAGGTGGGCGTGATTCACCTCTTCAAAATCATGGTCTTCCCCTCCTATGATCATGACTGGAACCACCTGAACGTCCGGGTATGTTTCCCCGAGTTTTTTGGCCAGATTGATGGTCGAGACGATTTTGTAAATGAAGTATAGCGGACCGGTAAACAATACCGGTTGGTGAGCCGTCACTACTGTAAAGGCAGAAGGCTGCAGGAGGGCCTTTATATGCTGATCGATTTGTGGGGTGCGTTCCAACCCGGCATATTGCTCTTCCAACACGCGAACGAGTAAGGTTCGGGGAGCCTGCACGGTTGATTTTTCTCCGATCACCTGCCCAAAGCCTTCGAGGGTTAATGGGTATGCATAAAAGGGGGTCAGCGCGGGATTGCCCAGCGTATAAGCTTTATCGCGGCCGGAAAATTGAGGTACCTGGTCAAAAGGGATGTCGTTTCGGGTCATCTGTGGTTTTTCTTTTCTCTCAAAATGCTTCCCGCGTCCGAATGTTTAATTCTTCCCCATCTGGATAGGAAATTTCCTATCTTTGTGGCCCTTTAAAGCATTGACCATATGCGTTTTTTCAATATTTTGTCCTTTTTTGTGCTTGGCCTGTTCTTTTTGTTGTCAGCCTGTCAAATGGAGGCTCCACAAGGCCCCAACGGTAGGGAATCCCACCTGAAAATGATCTCCCTGTTGGATAGCTTATCCAATACGGCTAATCCAGATGATAATATTCAAATGAATGCTAGGCGGGCGGAAAATCTGAAGAAGAAGGTCCTGGGAGCAGCGGAGGAACCGGAAGCCCAGTTTTATTTAAAATTTAAAATGGCCTATGAGCTGCTAAATGCCGGTCAGACCGAAGAGGCGTTGCAGGTTTTTACCGACCTGGCAAAAGAACAGCCGGATAAGACCGTTTACGACATGCTGGCAGTAGGTTACCTCAGGCTGGGGGAACAGCAAAACCATATTAATAATCGAAATTCAGCCTCCTGCATTATTCCGATTGCACCGGAAGGTTGGCATAAATTGACCATTGGCGCTGAAAGTGCCATTCGGATGTACGAAAAAATTCTCAATGCTTTTCCCGAAGACCTTTCCTCGCGTTACCTGATGAATATCGGGTACATGACCCTTGGGCAATTCCCCTTTGGGGTTCCGGAGAAATACCGCATCCCTAAAGAGGCTTTTAGTTCGCCCAACTCCAAATTTCCCCAATTCAAGGATGTTGCGGTTCCATTGGGATTGGATGTCACCGGATTGAGCGGGGGCGTTTGCATGGAAGATTTTAACAACGACGGGTTCCTGGACCTGTTTATGACCTCTTTGGGGCTCCGGGATCAAGTCAGGCTTTTCATGGCCGATGGAAAAGGCGGCTACCGGGAAACCACCGAGGAAGCGAACCTGAAAGGGATCACCTGCGGGGTGAACGCGCTGCATGTCGACTACAATAATGATGGCTGGGTCGATATTTTTATCTTGCGTGGCGGCGGGCTGGACCGTGGGGGAGAACTGCCCAATTCACTGCTCCGCAATAATGGAGATGGGACGTTCTCCGATGTAACTTTTGATGCAGGCCTGCTTTCGCTGCATCCCACCATGACCGCTTCCTGGGCCGATTTCAACCGCGATGGCTGGCTCGACCTTTTTATCGGGAATGAATCGAAAGGCCAGGGCAACAACCGGCTCTCCCATCCATGTGAGTTCTATCTGAATAATGGGAATGGTACTTTTTCCAATATTTCAGCCCAATCCGGCCTTAATTTCGAAGGATTCGTCAAAGGTTGTGCCTGGGGCGATGTGAACAACGACGGGCTGCCCGACCTCTATGTGTCGCTATTGGGGGAACCCAATCGCCTTTACCTGAACCGGGGTGGAACCAGCACCATTAGCTGGCGTTTTGAGGAGATAGCGGAGTCAGCCGGGGTGACGGAGCCTCAGCGCAGTTTTTCCACCTGGTTTTTCGATTACGACAACGATGGGTATGAGGATATTTTTGTGAGCGGGTACGATGCCAAACGATTGACCGAAGTGGCGAAGGATGCGGCACTGGAATACCTGGGATTGCCTGAGGAGGCCGAAACGCCTCGTTTATTCCACAACAATGGGGACCTTACTTTTTCTGATGTAACATCAGCAATGGGATTGGATAAGGCGATTTACGGAATGGGATGCAATTTTGGCGACCTGGACAACGATGGCTGGCTCGACTTTTATATCGGTACAGGCGCCCCCGATTTCAGGGCCCTGGTTCCCAACCGGATGTTCCGGAATTTGGAAGGCCGGGGGTTTGAGGATTTGACCATGAATGGGTTTGGGCATATACAAAAAGGACATGGCATCGCATTCGGCGACCTGGATAACGATGGCGATCAGGATATTTACTGTGTTATGGGAGGCTCCTATGAGGGGGATTTGGCACAAAACGTGCTTTTTGAAAATCCGGGGTTTGAACGATCCTGGATAACCCTTGTGCTGGAGGGAAGCGAATCGAACCGCAGTGCAATCGGAGCCAGGATACATGTGCGCGCGACCAACCCGGATGGCAGCACCCGGGAGCTATACCGTGTTGTGAACACAGGAGGTTCCTATGGGTCGGAAAGTCTCCAGCAGGAGATTGGGTTGGGTGATGCCCAGGGGTCTTTATTTATCGAAATAATCTGGCCTAATGGAAAACAAGAAGTTTTTAACTCCGTTCCGTTGAATCGCTTCCTCCGAATTAAGGAAGGCACGGGAACTTTTAAGGAAGAAAAGCGGGCTGCGGTTTCTTTAACGAGAATAGAAGGGTAGTGGTAGAACGACTGAAAATAGAAGACTTTTTGACTATGGCCCGGGATCGGGTCATCCTGGATGTACGCACTCCTTCGGAGTTTGAACAGGGGCATATTCCCGGCGCCAGCAATTTTCCGCTCTTCTCGGATGAAGAGCGGGTAGAAATTGGTACGCTGTATAAGCAGGTAAGCCGGGACACGGCCTTCCACAGAGGGCTTGAACTCATAGGTCCCCGGATGGCTTCCATGGTGGAGAAAGCTGCCCTCCTGGCGCCGGAGCAAGATGTATTGATACACTGCTGGCGTGGCGGCCAGCGAAGCGACAGCGTGGGCTGGCTACTGAACGCCGCCGGATTCAAAGTCGCAGTTCTGGAAGGCGGCTATAAGGCCTACCGACGGTTTGTGCTGGATTCCTTTGAATTGATGGGCATAAAGTTATTGGTATTGGGTGGCCCTACCGGGTCTGGAAAGACCGAGCTGCTCTGGCATATGGAGGAACTAGGCGCCCAAGTGGTCGATTTGGAGAAATTGGCCAATCACAAAGGCTCAGCCTTCGGTAGCCTGGGCGAAGAGGACCAGCCATCGACCGAGCATTTTGAAAACGAGCTCAACAGGCAATTCCGAACCCTGGACCCGGCCCGGCCTGTTTGGGTAGAGCATGAAAGCAGAGGCATTGGACGGGTATTCCTCCCTGATCCTTTTTGGCGTTATCTCATGAAAAGCAACCTGGTGTTGATCGATACGGGGAGGGATGCACGGTTGAAGCACGCCGTGGAAGTATATGGGTCCTTCGATGTTCCGCTGATCAAGTCCTGTTTTATGAGGATCAGCAACCGCATGGGCGGGCAACATGTGAAGGCTGCGGTGGAAGCAATAGATGCGGGGGACATGAAGACTGCGGCGTCCATTGCGCTCGATTACTACGATAAGGCTTACGCACATCATTTGGAGAAATATCCACATCCTGCTGTTCACCGGATTTCTATTGAAGGGTTGAGCCGGGAGGCCGCTGCTCAAAAGCTGGTGGAACTTGAAAATTCCTTTTTACAATGAATGCTTATCCGCTTACAAAATACAGTCACGGCGCAGGTTGTGGGTGTAAGATTGCCCCCAATGTGCTCACTTCGATCCTCCATCATGTGGAAAAAACGCATTTCCCGGATTTGTTGGTGGGAAACGAGGAGCGAGATGATGCGGCAGTAATGGACCTGGGCGATGGTACCGCGATTATCAGCACGACTGATTTTTTCATGCCCATCGTCGACGACCCGGTTGATTTCGGGCAGATTGCCGCCGTCAATGCCATCAGCGATATTTATGCGATGGGAGGCACGCCACTGCTTGCAATTGCCATTCTTGGGTGGCCGATCAATACCCTGCCTGCAGAAATTGCAGGGCAGGTGCTGGAGGGCGGTCGCAAGGCCTGTTCGGCGGCAGGTATCCCGCTGGCAGGCGGGCACAGTATTGACAGCCCCGAGCCCATTTTTGGCCTGGCGGTAACTGGAAGGGTTCCGATAGCCCATTTGAAAAAAAATGGAGGCGCCACACCAGGCTGCCACCTGTTTCTCACCAAACCGCTGGGCGTTGGTATCCTCACTACTGCACAAAAGAAAGGGGTAGTTGACCCGGCCCACCTGGAACTCGCCCGAAGGTCTATGCTCACCCTCAATAAGCCCGGAGCTCGATTTGGGCAATTGCCCTACGTCAAAGCCATGACCGATGTAACGGGCTTTGGGCTGCTTGGCCATTTGTTGGAGTTGTGCCAGGCTAGCCACACCCGTGCCGTGCTCGATTTTGATCGGGTTCCATTTTTCGACCGGAACATATTACAGCACTACCTCGCTCAAAAATGTATTCCAGGAGGTACGCATCGCAACTGGGAAAGCTATGGCGAATTCATGGGGCCTTTAACCGAAGAACAACGCTACCTGCTTACCGACCCCCAAACCAGCGGTGGGCTATTGGTTGCTGTGGAGGAAGACGCTTGTGCCGAATTTAAAAAGGAAGCTGCCAGCCTTGGACTGGAGTTGGAGAGCTTTGGGAGGCTGGAGACGTATGGAGGAGAGGAGTATATTAGTTTATAAACTCAAAATCACGGATTCCTGATCACGATATCCCCAAACGAGATCTTTACAGAGATGGAAGCTCGTTCGCGGGCAGGGGTGAAGGTAGCCCGCTTCATACTGGAGGTGTTTTCCAGGAAATTCATTTTCAGGTCTGTCGGAACAGTAATGCTTCCGTAGTGGGCAGTAAGTGCATACCCGTAGGCTGTGGGGTGGGGGTCGAAGAAATAGACATCCGATTTTTCGGCTTCGATATTGAGTTTAAGCAAGCTGTCATCGGAAAAAAGCTTAATTACGCCGTAGGTTGACTTGATATCACAGGTGCCGCTTACTTCCCGCAGGGTGATATCGGATCGGCGGGCATCGATCTGGAGGTTACCGGAAATTCGTTCACCGAACACATCGCCAAAGCGGGTTTGGATGAAGAGATCTCCACTGAGGTCTTCCAGGAATATTTTCCCAAACTCGGATTGGAGGCGAAGCAGGTTGTTCAGGTGACTGATAGTGGCATTGCCAAAGTAGTTTTTGAGGTAAACCGGACAATTTTCAGGCAGGTGTATCGTGTAAATAGCTTTAATCTGCGACTCGGGTTTGGGTTGTCCGATGTCCGGAGAGATATAGTTCCGGAAGTAGATCATCTTTCCGTGTTGGTCAATACTGTACTTCATGGCTGCAATATCCCGCTCGGCGATTTTGCGGTCGGGGTGTTTTGCCACCAGTTCGAGGATTACCTGCACGGAGTTGTTTTCCCATGTTTCCACAATGATCTCCGCTTTTTCCCCTTCAATATTCACTTCATAGCCCAGCTGATAGGGCAGGGTTTGCTCGATGGTCTTGGTAACTACCTGCAATGGCGTTTGGGCGCCGGAGGCCAGCGCTCCGATCAGGAAAGGAAAAACCAAAAATGTGGGTATGTGCAGTTTCATGGTAACCGAGCTTTCAGGAATTAAATAAAGTAATCAAGCATTTGCTTGAGCAAAGCGGTGCGTTGGCGCTCAATTTCTGTTAATTGGCCGATGAGGTCTGCATCGGTTCCATAAGTACCTAAGGCTTCTTCCAGCGCCACTTTGGCTTCTGTTAATTCATCCAGTTCAGCCTGCATCGATTTCATATCAGGATTGGTACAGGTAAACGGAGAATTGGCACAAAAACGGTTGATTAATTCAAAAGCGTCTTCGTCTTGTTCCCAGTCGCGTTGGAGCAAGACTGGGTCTACTGTTTCCCTGGAGTAGGTGATAGATACTTTTGCCGCCATATTCCCGGGAGTGGGAACAGGCTGAAAATACCATATTACCCCGGCAAGGGTTGCGGCGATAGTTGCTGCCCAAGGCAAAAAGCGGCGAAGGGGAGCTTTTGGGGCGTTCTTTTCGGCCAACACGGACTCAATGCGATCCCAAACCGCTTCAGGAGGTTGGTAGGATGGAAGTCGATCCAATCCGTTTTTTGGTTTGTTTGCCAATGATTGCCCGACTACTTCCCAAACTCGGTCAGGAGGGGAGTAGGCAGGCAATTGCCGGAGGAGTTTGGCCAGGATATCTCTATTTTTTTCCAACATAATAACCCGTTTGGATTCAGTATCCATAAGCCTGCAGGGTTTCCCGCAAGCGCTTTTTGGCATAAAATAGTTGCGACTTGGAGGTACCTACTGAAATGCCCAGCAAATCGGCTACTTCTTTATGGGCATAACCCTCCACTTCTACCAGGGTGAACACAGTCCGATACCCGTTCGGGAGGTCCATAATCGCTTTTTCAAGGTATTCCGGATTGGAAAATGCGCCCCAATCGATCTGGTCAGACGCCTGGGTCCCATCCAATGGCTCAATAAAGAGCTGTTTATTCCGAATTTGGCTGTATGCCGTGCGTACCACGATCGTTTTTATCCAGGCGCCCAGTGTCGATTCGCGCCGAAAAGAGGCCAGGTGTTTAAATACTTTGAGGAACGCTTCCTGCAATACATCGGCGGCTTGTTCAAAATCGCCGGTAACACGGTAGGCGAGGGTATACATCGCTTGTTTATACCTGTCGTATAACTCTTTCTGGGCTAGCTGATTGTCATCCAGACAAGCATCCACCAGTTCGATTTCCGTCATGCGGGAAGGATTTGTACGCGCGCCCAATTGTTTCAAGTGTGTTTTCATAAAGGAAGGGAAAAATCCCCTGGGGGTTGTAAGGACTGAAAAAAAAGCTGGATAATTTACCAACAAGCTTACCTGCGGCTTTTCGCGCCAAACAGGAAGCCGACGGTGGCGACAATACGGGCGGGTCGGTCATCAAAGGCGAATTTTTTTCCGAACAGGTTGATATGCTCTCCAAAGCGTGAAAAATTGCCTTCGTAGTTGAGATCTAAAAAGAACTTCCAAATATCTAGCCCCAAGCCTGCTTGCCAGCCATAGGTGAGGGCTTCAAACTTTTTTTGATACCCTTCTATCTGATCCAGTTCGCTTTGGCAGTTGATAAAAAGATGACCGACTGGACCACCCTGCAGATGGAGCGGGCCCAGCTTGAAGCCCAACAAAAAAGGAATATCCAGGTTTTGGTATTTCTCCCGGAAAAGCTTCTCGGTCACCATCCCCCCGCTGAAATCCTGCACGCGAAAATCCGCGCTGCTGGTATTGAAAAAGACTTCGGGTTGGATGAAAAATTTTTTGATGGGTATGCGGCACACCAGGCCTCCATGAATGCCGAAATTGGCGTTCTCCAGCTTTATAGCAAGGCTTTGTGCACCGGAATTGTCGGTGATCAGCAAATCGGATGGAGCTACCTCAACGGTACTCATGCCCAGCCCTATGCCTAATTTTACTTGCGCAAAATTGGTCAGGGACGGAAGGAGAAAAAATAGGAGGAGATATAGCTTTTTTGCCATTGGGTTTAGTATTTCCTTTCGTTAACGATGGAAGAAAGTCTCTTCATACTTTTAAAAAAACAGGGCTCCAAATTTAACCCCTTTTTAACAGGGATGTTGTCATGAAAGGGATATACCCCGTCGTTTCATCCGGAATCTGTACTTTTGCAGTGATTTTCATTAGCTAGTGCTTTTTAAGCACTAAAAGTTTAGAATGATCACCGCCGCCAGACGGCGGTGATCATTCTGGATGCAGGGCGCGCGCCCTGCATCCAGATTTTTTTTGTTTAAAGCCCACTAGTGGATAACAAATAACAAAAATGCAAATAAAACAGGCAACATATGAAGGCAGTTTTGTCCGGTTGGATCATTGTCCGAAGGACCAACGGCCTGAATACGCCTTCATCGGCCGGTCGAACGTTGGGAAGTCATCGCTCATCAACTCCCTGGTTGCCCGGAAAGAACTGGCGAAAGTGTCAAAAAGGCCGGGAAAAACGCAGACCCTGAATTATTTTTTGGTAAATGAAGAATGGTACCTGGTCGATTTGCCCGGGTATGGGTATGCCAAGGTATCGCAAAAACAACGCGTGGTCTGGCTTAAAATGATCGAGACTTATCTGTTGAAAAGAGAGATGCTGCAGTGTGCGTTTGTGCTCATAGACTCCAATATCCCCTTGCAAAAAAATGATTTGGAGTTTATGAACTGGCTGGGCGAAAAGCAGGTTCCCTTTGCCATTGTGTACACCAAGTGCGACAGAACGTCCAAACTGGGCATCGAAAAGAACCTGGCGAAGATCCGCGCGGAACTGGGACAACATTGGCATAGCCTGCCCACCCAATTTAAGAGTTCTGCTGAAAAAGGAACGGGGCAGGAGGAGATTCTTGAGTTTATCGGAGAGATCAATCAGCAATATTTTGAATTCCTGGAAAAACAACCCAATTGATCCAGCTAATATGAGGAAGGAAAACACAAAGCCTTTTCCCCATGTCATTCCCGATATCAAAGAATGGCCCATCTTCCGGTTGCACCAGAAGCGCAAGCAATTTGTGCGGGAGATCGACGAAATGGCTTTTGAGCGGATTACGGAAAAGTATGGGAAGCAACTGGGAGATACCCTTGCCAAGGCGGCGTATATGGAGCGAATCCGGATAAAGGAAGAGCCCTGGAAAGTGGATCCGCAGGATGAGCGGCTCTTTTGGTTGAAGATCCAAAAAAGGCTATCCCGCCTGCCCGCGGGCTCCTTGCCCGATGAGCAGATTGGTGCCGCCAATGAGATTCTTTTACGGAAGATCATCCACCGGTATTCGGAAGAGATCGTGGGCACTTTTCGTTTATCGACCTTTCAATTTGCCCGACGTTTTCTGACCTTTTTCTTCAACCGGTTGCTCAATACGGCTGCGAGTCGCAATTTTAGGCGACTCTATGGGTCGCGCTACCAGTTGTATGAACGCCTGATTGCCAAAGGAGAAGTGGAAAAGACCCGCAGCCTCCTCCATAAAGGTACGTTAGTGATCGTGCCTACCCATTTCAGCAATCTCGACTCCATTCTTATCGGATATGTCATGGATGCAGTGGTGGGGCTGCCGTCGTTCCACTACGGAGCGGGGTTGAATCTGTATAACTATAGCACGGTAGCCTATTTTATGAACAGGTTGGGCGCCTATCGACTTGACCGGCGGAAGAAAAATGCCATTTATCTGGAGGTACTGAAAGCAATGTCCACCCTGGCCATTCAAAAAGGAACCAATACGTTATTTTTTCCCGGCGGCACCCGTTCGCGGGCCGGAGCGATGGAATCCAGGCTAAAAATGGGATTGCTTGGCACAGTCGTGGAAGCACAGCGGCTGAACCTGCAGGAGGGAAAAGGGGATAAGATATTTGTGGTTCCCATTGTACTATGCTACCACGTGGTGCTGGAAGCCAGGGAGCTCATCGAGCAATACCTCCGGCGCACCGGCAAAGAGCGATATATCCGGACTAAAGAAGGACTTGGCGCGTTGTTCAGGGTACTTTCATTTGCCTGGAAGGTGTTTTCACAGAGTTCGGAGATCACTGTGTCTTTCGGTAAGCCTATGGATGTGCTGGGCAATTTCGTAGACGAGGAAGGAAAAAGCTATGACCGGTGCGGGAAAGAAGTCGAATTGCGGGACTATTTCCTTTCCAATGGAAAAATCACGGAAGATCTGCAGCGGGAGTCGCAGTATACCCGGATATTGGCCGATCGCATTATAGAGCGTTATTTGAAGGAAAATATCGTGCTGAGTAGCGACCTCGTGGCCTTTGCTGCTTTTGAATTGCTGAAAAGGGCCAATCACAAACTCGATTTGTTTGCCTTGCTCCGCCTGCCCAACGACGATTTCAGGATTTCCATGGAAGATATGGAATCCTGTGTAGCGCATCTTCAGGAAGCCTTGTTTGAAATGAATGAACGGGGAAATATCAAACTTTCGGACCAGATCCATCTGCCTCCACGGGAACTGATCCTGGACGGGATCAAAAATCTGGGCGTGTACAATCCATATAAACCACTGAAAATCAATAAGAAAGGAAACCTGGTGAGCCAAGACTTCAAGTCGCTTTTTTACTACCATAACCGGCTGGAGAACTACAAACTGGAAGAAGCACTGGAACCTTTCCTGCGAAACTGGAAAAGCATTCCCGATCTGGACGATGAGGAACGGATCGAAGAAATAGGGGAGGAGCAGCGCACCTGATCCTCAGAAAACCAAGCAACTCATGGTCAAACGGTTTTTCCTGTCGGAACATAACATCATGGTGGTCATCATGCTTAACGCGATCGCCATTTTTCTCCTATATTTTCCGAATCTGGAAAATAACCAGTTCCTGCTGTTGTTGGACCATTTCTTTCTGTTGGTCTTTGTGGTGGAGGCAGGGGTTAAGATCCATGCCAATAAATGGAAGTATTATATTGCTAATCGCTGGAATCAGTTCGACTTTACGATTGTCATGCTGAGCCTTCCCTCCCTTATGGAAAGCTTTATGGCGGTGCCCAACACCTCTTTGTTACTGGTTTTGCGCCTTTTCCGGCTGATCCGCTTAGTCCGGTTCATTCGGTTTGTGCCTCATATCACCCAGATTATGGCCGGTTTGGCCAGGGCGCTAAAGTCTTCCGTGTTTATCTTGCTGGCACTGATTTTTTTCAATTTCATGCTGGCCCTGCTAACCTGCCACTTATTTCGCAACCTGGCACCGGAATATTTTGGGAATCCAATGCTATCGGCGTACACTATTTTTCAACTCTTCACGCTGGAAGGGTGGAACGAGATCCCACAATTGATCTCCGAGCGTGCCGGCAATGGAATAATCGAGGGCTTTACCCGGTTCTATTTTGTGTCCGTTGTCCTTTTCGGAGGCATTTTCGGGTTGTCGATCGCCAACGCTATTTTTGTGGATGAAATGACGATCGACAATACGCGGACATTGGAAGACAAGATCGACAGGCTTCAGCAGCAGATCGGCGAGTTACAGGAATCCCTGAATCAATCAAAAAACGGAAAATTGTGAATTTTATCGTCTTTGACCTGGAGGCTACTTGCTGGGAGGGCCGGCCCGACCATTTGGTGCAAGAAATCATCGAGATTGGCGCGGTGCGGCTGAATCGTTTTGGCGAAGTGGAAGACGTGTTCAACAGCTTTATCCACCCGGTGCTCAATCCGACATTATCTGTGTTTTGCCGGCAGCTGACCAATATAGACCAGCGGGAGATCGACAAGAGCAAGACCTTTCCGGAGGTGATCGACGCGTTTCAGGATTGGGCCGATATTTACTACGAAGAGTACCTGCTCTGTTCCTGGGGCAACTTTGACAAGCGTATGTTCATCCAGGATTGCAAACTGCATGACCTGGATTTCGAATGGGCGGAAGCGCATATCAACCTGAAAAAACAGTATCATGACATCCGCAGATTGCGCAAGGCACGCGGCTTGCAATATTCGCTGGAGCGGGAGGGGTTTGAATTTGAAGGGATGGCCCACAGGGGCATTGACGATGCGAAGAACCTCGTCAAGATCTTTGTGAAGTATTTGGATGAGTGGATGTATTGAGGGAGTTTTTAGTTTTTAATGTTTAGTTTTTAGTTGGAACGTACTCTATTTGCCATATAATAGGCTATAACTAACTGAAAATGATATAATTAAGACTAACTAAAGGCAGTTTTTAAGTAATTATGTTAAATAGAGGGACGGAAAAAGATGGCTTCCTGATAGGCTAGGCGTATAGAACACGATTCCCAGGAGCCTCAGGATAAGACAAAATTCTAGCTAGTGATGGATTATGGGACAGCAAGGATTATTTCTCAGGATATAATAAATGGCACAATTTGCGCTATAGCCTTTTTTGAGGCGCTTAGAATTGCGTACTAGGAAACTATTCAAGTCACAGCTCCGGCTAGCTAATAATATATTCTGGCAAGGAACGCAGCGCAGTGGTGCCATTTATGCCAGATCACATTCTGCCATTTTAGGATGTCTTGTGTACTACCGCATAGGAGAATTTCTTTATTCATTTTTCCCATAATTTATATTATGTTAAATAAAAGATTTCTACTTTTCCAGCTCCGCCCTTTTTTGTCTGAACTGTGATTTATTTGATTTTTATGCTCCATCAAAATCATGCCCATCCATTAATCACAAAAATCACAGTTCAGACTACCACGGCCCCTGCACCGCCAACGTCAACCCTGCTACTTGTATATTCACAAAAAGCGTTTGCCCAGAGGGGGAAAATACACAGCCCGCCAGTTCGGATTCGTACCCCACATTACGTCCGAGTTTGTAGATCCGTCCATCCGGGGTGACGCCAAAGAGGAAAGGATTGGGATTATCCTCACAAACGACTAGATCGCCCCAAGGGGCTACGGTCAGGTTATCAGCCCAACGGGCCAGCGTGGAATTTTCCGGCTGGAGGAAAAGCTCCAGCGTGCCGGGTTGCTTCTGTTCGCGGGATGTACCTTCAAATGGACTGGGGATATACCTGAATATCTGACCCAGTTTTTTCTGTCCGCCACTGGTACAGGCAAAGTAGCACTCCTGATTTTGAAACCACATCCCCTCCCCTCTCGCAAAGACGGCAGCACCCTGCTGAAAGCCGCGGAAGCGTAAGTCGTCGGGACCGTCCACGTTGTCCAGGCTGATCCATTCGACCTCCATGGGTTTGTTCAGAGGGAAGGCTTGCCCTTCCCAATTGCGGGTGTCCAAGCTTTTCATGCCTTTAATGGCCAAAGCCTGCAACCGGCCGCCCTGGCTCAGTTGGCCAGGCACGTTGGGAATGTAGCGGTAGATCAACCCGTCCTCCATATCTTCAGTCTGGTAGACGATACTGGTCTTCGGATCTACGCCTACTGCTTCGTGCCGGAAACGCCCCATGGCTTTCAATGGAACAGGGTCGGCAAGCCCAATCTCGCCGGATACCGGTACTTCGAAGTTGTAGCCATGATCTTTCTGATAACCGCTTTGGCCACCATTGAGCACCATCTCCTCGCTGGTGATCCAGGAGCCCCAAGGCGTAGGCCCGCCGGAGCAGTTGTTCAACGTGCCGGCCAGGCTGAGGAAGGATCTTTCCACTTCCAAGGTCGTCTCGTTAACAATAAGGGTAGTCGTTCCGCCCGGGCAAACCTGTGTGCCGCTCCCCTGGTCGTAAATTTTATTTTCCGGCACATTGGCTGCCAACGCGCCATCTGCGCCAAAAGGCCCTGCATGCCTAGGCATCAACTCATGGTTGCGGAGCAGAATGACCCGGCCTTCTGCTCCCGGGAAAGTGGCCATCCCATCAGGCCGATCAGGGGTGAGCAGGCCATCACTCATGATTTCTCCGGTTCGGGAAATGATGGTATAGGTGAAGCCTGCGGGCAGGTCAAAAATACCGGCAGGATCCGGAACCAGCGGGCCGTATTTTTCAAAGAGAGCAAATTCGGAAGTCGGGGTTCCGTTTTCGCAGGAAACCAGTGTATTCAGGAAAAGGCAGAGAAATAACCAGCGTAGCATGTGTTTTTGGGTTTGGTGAACCATTCAAGTTACATAATTCTTGTTGAGTTCAAAAAGAACAACCTTCCCTGGCTAAACTTCTTTCAAAAATTCCCGTTCTTTACAGCACACCACGCTACAACGCACACCATGATCGTTGCCCAACTTCGCGGCGCCAATAAAATATATAAAGCGGGCGATTCCACCATCACCGCCCTCGACAAGACCGACCTGGATGTCCGGACCGGTGAGGTACTTCTTATTATCGGTCCGTCGGGGTCGGGAAAGACCACGTTGCTGTCGCTCCTGGGGTGTGTGATCTACCCTACCGAAGGAGAAGTCGTGATCAAAGACGTGAAGACCAGCGAGCTCAACGACAAGGAGATGGCCTGGCTTCGCCTGAATACCATAGGCTTTGTATTTCAATCGATCAACCTGATCTCCCCCTTGCGGGCGCAAGAGAACGTGGCATTTCCGTTGAAGCTCATGGGCAAATCCCACAGGGAGTCTACCCGGCTGGCTCAGGATGCACTTCGCATGGTCGAGATGTACGATAAGCGCAGGAGCTTTCCCCGCCAACTTTCAGGCGGACAGCAGCAGCGTGTGGCCATTGCCCGTGCGCTGGTTACAAATCCCTCTCTCCTGCTCTGCGATGAACCCACCGCCTCGCTCGACGTCAAATCGATGGCCAAGGTGATGGATGAACTTCGCATGCTGGCCAATGAAGGGCGCGCCGTGGTGATCGTCACCCACGACCATCGCCTGGAGCAATATGCCGATCGGGTTATCAATGTGGAGAATGGACAGGTGGAGAAGGTGAGGTGACTTTTAGTTTTTAGTTTTTTCCCGATAGTTATCGGGATTAATTTTTAGTTAATTATGATAGGAAAGCTCGTTTTTGCGGCATTGATTTCGACATTTTTCTTGTATTCTTGCAAGGGGGGTGATCAGCCAGAAGTAGCTGTTAGTCAGGATACTATCACTAGGCAGCAAGTGCTGGAGGAGATCGATAAGGTGGTGGGTATTGGGCGCGTGGAGCAGGAGGCTAAGGAATTGACTCTATTCCCGGAGCTTAGCGGGCGAATTACCCATGTGAATGCAAGTATGGGTGAGCAGGTTTCTGCCGGAGCGGTTTTGGTGGAGATGGATCACCGGACGGAAGAGCTGCAGGTGCAAAAGCTGCTGGCACAGATCGAGGAGCAAAAAGTATCGATCCGGGAAATTGAAACACGGGTTGAAAAAGCCCGGCTCAATGCCACTTCTATGGAACGGGAATTCCTGCGCCAGCAATCAGTCGCAGAAAAAGGAGTAGGTGTAGGACAAAACCTGGACAATGCGGAAAGCGCCTGGAAGTTGGCCCTGCAGGATATTAAAACCTATCAGGCGCAAATCGAAAGCATTAAGGCTGGTATGCAGGTGTTGAACGTCGACAAGCAGCTACTCCAGCAAAACATTACAAACTACTATGTGAAGGCACCCGCCGCCGGCATGCTTCTCCGGGTGGATGCATTGGTGGGGCAATCTGTTTCTCCGGAAACAGCCCTGGGCGTTTTTGTGCCCCAATCCCCTATCAACGTCGTCACCGAAATCGATGAATTATTTGCCACCCGTGTAGCCCTGGGACAAAAGGCCTATATCCGCCAACAAGGAGGTGTAGACACTCTGGCTACCGGAATCGTGATCGAAATAGCCCCCTCTCTCCGCCAAAAGTCCCTCTTCTCCGACGAGATCGGCAAGCTCGAAGACCGCCGGGTCAGACCTGTGCGCGTGCGCATTGAGCAGGGCCAGGAGAAGCTGATTTATGGACAAAGGGTGGAGTGCGTGATTAATTTAGGTATTTAGGTATTTCTTATGCTCAGAACCGCCCTCCGTTTCCTCTCCTACGACAAGACCAAGTCCTTCGGGGCTTTGTTTGGGGTCATCGTGGCCACCTTCCTGATCGGACAGCAGATGGGGGTATTTATCTTTTTGACGGATAGCATGAAGCGGTTGGTCATACTCGCACCACAGGATATTTGGGTGGTGGATGACAAAACGGAGAATGTCAACTCCCTGGGGCAATTGCGTATGCGGACACGGTATGAGATCGAGAGTTTGAAGGGGGTAAAGTCCGTACATCCGCTCTTTTTGGGGGCTGCTCGAGCCCAATATCCGGATGGAGACAACACGCCCGTTACGGTAGTAGGAATCGAAGCGCCTTTATTTGCCGGAGCGCCGCCTTTTTATGAAGGCAGTGCGAAAGACCTGCTGCCGGACGGCGCCATCGCCGTAGACATATTTGACGATGCGGCTTTTCCAAACACGGAGATTGGTACCACCCTGGAGATTAACGGACGGAAAGCCTATATCGCAGCCCGCACAAAAGGCATCCGCACCTTTGGGGGTGTATTGGCGCTTACCACCATTGAGCGGGCCCGTTTTTGGGCCAATGCGCCTACCGATGCAGCCAGTGCTTTCCTGGTGCGCGCGGAGCCCGGCAAAGAAGCCGAAGTGATCCAACGAATCAACAAGACTATTTTTGGCGTTCGGGCCTGGCAAGGGCAGCAACTGGCGAGTAGCACGGTGTCGATCATCCTCCGCACAACCAGCATCGCCTTTTCGGTAGGCACACTTGTGGTATTTGCGTTTATCGCCGGCTTATTTATCGTGGGACTAACCCTCTACTCTGCGGCTATAGACCGATTGAGGGATTATGGCACAATGAAGGCCATTGGCGCAAATAACTGGTATATCCGTAAACTCATCTTCACCCAGGCCACGCTGTTTGCCCTGCTGGGCTTCGGAGTGGGTTACCTCTTGCTGCTGGGGTTCAAAATAGGCATAGCCAAGTCTGGCCTCTTGTTCGAATTCTCGAATGAGTTCCTGCTCATTTTCTTCGTTTCCATCTGTACGATCGCCCTTGGAGGCGCTATATTAGCTGTTAGACGAATCACTAGCCTGGAGCCGGCGGAAGTGTTTAGGTTTTAGTTTTGAGTGCTTAGTTTTTAGTTAATGGAGCGTACTTCTAACTAAAAACTAAAAATTAAACACTCAAAACTAAACCCTTTAATGTTTATGCCCATCGCTTGTATGTTCCGCATTGGCCACATAATCCATGCCACATGCAGGACAAACACCGGGCTGGTCACTACCACTGCCTGCGCAGTGCATCGGACACACATAAGCCGAGTTGTACTCCGGGCCTTCGCCATGGGGTTCTAATGGTAAAGCCGCTTCGGAAGCAGCTCCTGTGTTTTCCGGTGCATTTTGGGCGTGACCGGATTCATCGTGGGTGTGCGGTTTTTCCCCACCACTACAGCTTCCAAGAGACAGGACGAGGCCCAGAGCCAGTGAGGGGATGAGGATACGGAGGATTTTCATACGGGTAATGCGTTTATGAAGTTTATAGAGTTTATAAGGCTTAAGATGGGAATAAAGTTCAAACATAAAATAAACTTCATAAACCTTATAAACTCTATAAACTTTATGAACGCCAATTCTCTCCAGGTAATTATTACTCCCTCCTTGGTAGTTAGACATTGACAAGTGTACTTTTGCATATGGAAAAAAAAATATACCCTGATTACCGGCGGTAGTTCCGGAATAGGTAGGTCACTTGCTTTCGAATGTGCCAGACGAGGGATGCATGTAGCGCTGGTTGCGCTACCGGGGCCTGAATTAGCACAGACCGCGCAGGAGATCAGCTCATTGGCCAATATGGATGTCCCACATTTTGCCATAGACCTTACCGAGCTGGATGCTCCCGGACGCGTATTCCAATGGTGCGTCGATCAACGGATCCAAGTTGATTTTTTAATCAATAATGCCGGTATTGCAGGATCCAGTGCATTTGAGCAATCGGATCCGGGATACAGCGATGAACGGATCCTTCTCAATGTCCGGGCATTGGTATTGCTGACCAGGTATTTTATTCCCATGCTAAAAGAGTCCCCTGGAAGTAAGATCCTCAATATTGGAAGCCTGTCCGGGTTCTTTCCGGTGCCATACAAGAGCGTGTATGCAGCCTCCAAGGCCTTTGTAATCAGCTTTTCGAAAAGCCTGGCCAAAGAACTTGAAAAGGCAAACATCCGCGTTACGGTAGTCTGCCCAAACGGGGTGGTTAGCAATGAATTGAGCAGAAAGCGCATTATGACCCATAAATTCTGGGGCAAGCTCACTACGTTGACCAGTGACAGACTGGCCGTACTTACCCTGGACCGGGTTGAAAAAGGAAACCGGGTTTATGTGCCGCTTTTTATTAACAGACTCCTGCTCTTCGTGGAGAAATTTATTCCCGAAAAGTGGATCAGTCATTTTCTGGAAAAAGAATTCAGGGGCGAGCTGAAATATTGACAAGCAGCAACTAAAACAACCGCATCTGCGCACTCTTAAACCCTTCATGCATGTCACAATTGTAAGGTGGCGTTGTTTTTCCTTCAAAAAACTTCTTCTTTGCCAGCCGCATCTGCTGCTGGATGCTTTCCGCGATCTGCCCCTCTCCTACCATCCGTTTGCCGAAACGGCTGTCGTTGAGCTCTCCGTCATGGCAAGAGCGGATCTTGTTCAGGATCTTGTCTTTCCGATCGGGATAGGTGCGCTCGATCCAATCGGCGAAAATCTCGCCCACGTCGCCGTTTAAGCGCACCATGGTGTACCCGATCGAGCGGGCGCCACGTTTGGCGGTTTCCTCCGCGATGGAGAAGATTTCGTGCTCGTTGAGGCCGGGGATGATAGGCGCGGCCATGACGTTGACCGGGATGCCTTTTGCTGAGAGTTTTTCAATGGTATCAAGCCGGCCTAAGACGCTACTGGTGCGGGGCTCTAAAAGCCTGCGAAGGGGTTCTTCCAAAGTGGTCAACGAAATAGCCACGTGCACCAGGTTGTGTGCCGCCATTTTCTCCAAAATATCGATATCGCGCAGGATGAGCTTGTTCTTGGTAATGAGGCCTACCGGATGGCGGTATTTCCAGAGGATCTCCAGCATTTGGCGGGTGAGCTGGTATTTCTGTTCGGCAGGTTGATAACAGTCGGTATTGCCCGAAAACATGATGGGCGTGGCTTTCCACTTCGGCGATTGCAGCTTCTTCTCCAGAATCTTCGGGGCGTCTTGTTTGATGAGGATCTTGCGTTCAAAGTCCAGCCCGGCGCTGTAGCCCCAATACGGGTGGGTATTCCGGGCATAACAATACACACAACCATGCTCACAGCCCTGATAGGGATTCATGGAAAAATCAGCCGGTATGTCCGGGCTGGTCACCTTGTTGAGGATGGTTTTTGGGTACACGGTGATGTACTCCGTCTCCCCTGCTGGTTCTTCGGCCAGGTCCTGGATATCCCGCTCCAGCTCGGTTTGGAGCTTGTCGTAGGGATTGTTAGGGTTGATTTGGGCGCCGCGGCCTTTATGGGGAGTTTTCAATTTTGAGTGTTTAGTTTTTAGTTGTTTGTGTCAAAATTAAGCATAAATTTTAAATTAACACAAAAAGTTTCACAAGTGTAATGATATGAAAATCATCCTGCAGGTATTATCTTGGGGTTTTGTACACCAACAGCGCATTGGCCATGACAAAGAGCGATCTCAAACAACTTATCGCCGACAATAAAACAAAGCAAGCTATCGACTTGCTCCTGAAAGCAACCAAAGAACTCGAGGATTCCGACCTTCAAAACGAAGTCATCCTCCAGTCTGCCAAATACAATGCTTACCTCAAAGAAAAGGCTGCCGGCACCAAGAGCCAGGAGAATCTGGATATCCAGAAAGCGAATATAGACAATGCCCTAACGTATATTGTGGATAAGCTCCCCTTTTCAACCGAAATAAGTCGGCAGGTAGGCAGTGAGCAGTTGACAGTAAACAGTCAAAAGGAACCAGGGGGAAGCATCTGGCCTCCCCTCCTGGTTGGCCTTGGCTTCGCCCTACTCATCTTCCTGACCATCCTCTTCTTCCCATGCCCTACCGGTGCGCAATACGTCGTCTTTAAGATCCTGATCTCCCTGGGGGCCGCTGGAATTGCCGCAGTGATTCCGGGCTTTTTGGAGTTTAAATACCGGAAAGAGATCACGGCGGGAGGCGCCCTGGCGGTATTTGTGCTGGTATACTTCTTTAACCCGACACTGATCGATCCCAGCTCGAAGTGCAATAACGAACCCTTTGAATTTACAGTGTCCCTCCGCGGACCAGCACTGCCCGACTATCCACCCCTGAAGGATGCTACCCTGCAGCTCAAACTGGATAATCGATGGGATGAGGCCACCGTGGATGAATTTGGAGATGCAGATTTTAAGGGCATTCCAGGCGAATTTGCCGGCAAATTGACGCCTTTGCGATTGAAGAGCGCCTTTTGGCAGTTGCAACAGGACAGTGTGTTGCTGGAAGGCAAAAACGAAACGGTAGATATCGCCCCAAATGGAGCACTGGAGCAGATTCGGGGCAATGTGCGAACCGGAGACGGAAGCGCCTATATCGAAGGGGTGGAAATACGGATGGACAACAGCCAGGTTGCAGTGACCACCGATGCAACGGGGTATTTTGAAATAAACGTACCTGTCCAGATGCAGCGGGAAAAATATAGTATTACGGCCACAAAACAAGGGTTCTCGCCCCAGACGTTATATGCATACCCCTCGACGGGAAGTTTGGAAATCCGATTACTCCCCAACAATTAAGCCTTATGAAAACGCATGCCTTACTTATTTTTATGCTCCTGGTTGCCGGAGGATTGTTCGCGCAATCCAATAACCTCGTCCGCGGTATTGTGACCCTTCAAAACAGTAATTCCAAGCCGGCTGCCAACGTGCAGGTCACGACCTTTGGGGCTAATCCAGTCTACACCAATTCTGCAGGCCAGTTTGAACTGAAGATCAGCAACGGAAAACCAGGCCAAACGGTGCGCCTGATCGTCCAGAAAGAATCCTATCAGGTGCTGGGGCCGGACCCGATGGTCTTTGAAACCGGCATACGCGACAATCCCGACGACATTATCCGTATCGTGCTGGCCAATGTACAAGCTTTCCAGGAGCGCATAGACCGGTTTATGGGCTCGATCGACAAGCGGATCCAGGAGCAAAATCAAACGCTGCAAGGTTTGCAGCAGGAACAATCCAGCCAGGACCTGGAAGAGGCGACACGCAAAGCCCTCACGGAGCAGATCGCCCAACTGTACCAAAAAGTCGAAGATCTCGAAAAAAGCAAGGAAGCCCTTGCCCGCCAATTTGCCGCCATCGATCTCGACCAGGCCTCTTCTTTCACCATTGATGCCCTCAAAAAATTTGAGGAAGGCGACATAGATGGCGCTATTTCCCTGATGAACAAGGATAACCTGGACGCCTACTACCAAAACGTCCTCCAACTGGAAGAAAAGGTCGAAAAAGCCAAGGCAAAAGCCATTGAGAACTATATCGTACTGGCCCGAATGCAACGCATCGACCTTCAGTTTGATGCGGCGGCAGAAACCTACCGGGAGGCAATTTTGAAAGACAGCACCAATGTGACCAATCTCCTGGAATTGGGCTCATTCCTCACTGAGCTCAACCTCGAAAATGAAGCCCTTTTGTATTTTGGAAAAGCAATTGAATACAGCCGCGACCAATTACAGACGCTGGATATCATGACCTATGCAGGGAACATCCTGACCGCGCAAAATTTTCCCGAATTGGCCAACACGGTCTTTCAGGCAGCAGATTCCCTGAGCCAAAACCTGGATCTTCCCACCGCGCTTCCCCGCCTGGCCCTCCTAAATAGCAAGGGGTATTTAAGCCAATCGAATGGTAAATTGGAGGAAGCGGAACGCAATTTCCTGGAAGGAATAGAAATAGGCGCGCCTCTTTATGCGAAAGAACCCCAGCTCTACTACGATTCCTGGACCGGTTTAAATTCCAACCTGGTCCTGTTGTATGTGCAGACCCAGGAATTTGAAAAAACGACGCCTTATTCTAATAACATTATCCAGGCTTTTCAGGAAACGCCCGGGGAGCGGACTCCGGGGCAAATTCTCGCCTATAGTTACTTCCTCAACAACCTGGGGCACGCCTGCATTCAATTGGGTATTTATGAAACAGCTGACAGCACGCTGCTGATAGGTGAATCAATTTGTGAAAACCTCGTGTCAGCAGGGATGCTAAGGGCTATTCCCCTTCAGGCCTTAATACTCAACAACCTGGCGATGAGTCAATACAGCCGGGGTGAAGCTGGACTGGCCATTCCCTACCTTGAGAAATCACTGGAAATATTTGCCTCGCTTAGCCAGCGAAATCCGCTTCAATTTCAACCGACCATGACCATTGTTACCTCCAACCTGGCGCTGGCCCACTTTCAGTTAGGAGAAAATGAAAAAGCGGAGGCTTACTTTCAGCAATGCATATCCATTTTTGAAAATTTGATACCTGCGAATCCCAGCGTCTTCCTTTTTAGTTATGTACAAATGCTGGAAGCGCGCCTCCCGTTAGTACAGGAAACCCAGCCGAGGGCCGTATTGATCCAGGCCCAACTCGACATCCTGGGGTTAACCCGGCAGCTGGAGTCGTTCTATCCAGGTCAATTCACCGATAAAGTTGCCTCCACCGGGGGCGAAATTGCCTGGAATCTCCTCCTGGAACGGGATTTTCAGGGCGCTATCCGTCAATGCAAGGAAAGTCTTGAGGCAGACCCTTCCCAGACGTGGATCTACAGTGTCCTGGCGCCGGCCTATATTTTTTCAGGGGATTATTCCACCGCAAGATCCATTTATCAGAATTGGGCAAATGAACCCTATTCCCTCGATGAGACCCAACTGTTTAAGGCCGTTTTCCTTCAGGATTTGGAGACCCTTGAGCAGGCAGGACTGGGGCACGATGACTTTAAAAAGATCCGTAAGCTTTTGAACCAGACGTAAGCCATATGAAATTAACCCGTAAAAACTTTGTCAAAGGCCTGGCCATAGGCACTCTGTCCCTCCCTTTTTTGGTCCGGGGGTTTATGGGAAAAGGCCAGGCACAGGGCGAAAAAGGTTCCGCCATTGTGTCGGGCAAGAAATATCAATGGAAAATGGTGACCACCTGGCCGCCCAATTTTCCGGTATTGGGGGAATCGTGCACGCTGTTTGCCAAGTGGGTGGAAGAACTCACCGGGGGAAGGATGCAAATCCGGGTGTATGGGGCCGGAGAGCTGGTGCCTGCACTGGAAGTGTTTGATACGGTGCGCAGCGGCGCCGCAGAAATGGGCAGTGGCGCTGCGTATTATTGGGCTGGCAAGATACCGGCCGCTCAGTTCTTCGCCTCTGTGCCTTTCGGAATGAACGCCCAGCAGGTCAACTCCTGGCTAATTAGCGGAGGCGGACTGGAATTGTGGCAGGAATTGTATCGCGACTACGGCCTTATTCCCCTCATGGGGGGAAATACCGGCACACAGATGGGTGGGTGGTTCAACCGGGAGATCAACAGCATGGAGGACTTGAAGGGCCTGAAAATGCGTATTCCGGGCCTTGGGGGAAAAGTGCTGGAGCGGGCCGGCGGCTCCCCGATATTGCTTGCCGGCGGGGAGATATATACTGGGTTGGAACGGGGGTAATCGATGCGGCGGAATGGGTCGGCCCCTACCACGATTATAAAATGGGCTTCCATCAGATCGCCAAATACTACTACGCTCCAGGATGGCATGAATGGGGCAGCGTCCTCGAATTGCTCCTCAACCAAAAAGCGTATGATGAATTGCCAGCTGATATCCAGGCAGCCCTTTACACTGCCGGTTTACGCCTGAACCACTGGATGCTCTGCGAATTTGAAGCTCAGAACAGCATTTATCTCAAGAAACTCATCGAAGAAGAGGGCGTAAACGTGAAGATCTTCCCCAGAGAAGTCCTTCGACAACTGGAAATCCATCACCGAAGAGGTGCTGGTTGAACTCACTGAAAAAGATCCGGCGTCCAAGAAGATCTATGCTTCCTACCGCAGCTTCAAGGAGCGCGCGCGGATTTGGGCGGATGTGTCGGAGAAGTTGTATTATGGTAACTAGTCCCCGATAGTTATCGGGGGGTGGCTAGTGACGGAAAAAAAGCTACCAGCAAGAGGAACAAAAGCTGGATTACTACAAAGGGGATAATGCCCCGGTAGATTTGGGCTGTCGTGACTTCAGGGGGCGCTACGCCTTTTAAATAGAACAGGGAGAAGCCAAATGGCGGGGTGAGGAAGGAAGTTTGCAGGTTGAGGGCCAGCAGTATGCCGATCCACACGAGGTCCATATGATATTGGGTAAAAATAGGGGCTACCACGGGTACCAGGATGAAGATGATCTCGATAAAATCGATGAAGAAGCCGGAGATAAAGACGACTACCATGACCAGCAATAGAAACCCCCAATGTGGGAGGTTGGCGGCCTGGACTAGTTCTACGAGGTAGCGGTCGCCCTGCATTTCACGAAACACGAAGGTGAAGGTCGTGGCGCCCAGCAGGATCAGGAATACCATACTGGTCAGCAGCGTCGTTTCACGCATTACTTTTTGGAGGATATCCCACTTGAATTTCCCTTGGGTAATGGTGAGAATGGTAGCCCCCAGGGCGCCCACGGCTGCTGCTTCAGTAGGCGATGCCAATCCCCAGAAAATGGAACCGAGCACCGCAATAATGAGCAGGAATGGCAATAAAAACGCTTGTACGACCCGCCAGCCAAACCCCTTGGCCCTGAACTGCCGGATTTCCTCTTTGGTGATCGGCGGCGCCCATTCGGGGCGAAAATGCGAAACCAGAAACAAATAGACCAGGTAGCATACCACCAACAAAAGCCCGGGCAGCAGGGCAGCGGCAAACAGATCGCCTACTGAGACCTGCAGTACGCTTCCTAAAAGGACAAGTACGACCGAAGGGGGTATAATCTGCCCCAGGGTGCCGGATGCTGCAATCACCCCAGTAGCCAATTCGGGACGATAACCTCGTTTGAGCATGGTGGGCAGGCTGATGAGCCCCATTGTCACCACGGTGGCCCCCACAATTCCGGTGGAAGCAGCCAACATGGCGCCAACAATGACTACTGAAATAGCTAGTCCTCCCCTTCTTTGTCCAAAGAGCATCGCCATGGTTTCCAGCAACCGCTCTGCAATGCCCGACTTTTCCAGCATAATCCCCATGAAAATAAATAGCGGAACTGCCAGCAATACATAATTACTCATCACCCCCATAATACGGGGCGGTAAGGCGGCAAAGCTGGCCGGGTCCAGAAAACAAACGGCATATAGCAAGGAAACACCCCCTAGCGTAAAGGCCACCGGGTACCCGTAAAGGATGAGTACAAAAATGCTCAGAAAGAGAAGCAGTGCCAGGATTTCCATACTTAAAGGCCTTCGTGAATGGGTTCCGCTTCCACTTGTCCGGCTTTTCTCCCTTCCCGGAAGGTAAGCAGCGATTCCCAAACAGAAACAATACCCTGTAAAAGGAGCAGGAATAATGCAATTGGAATGGTGAATTTAATGAGGTACCGGGCAGGCAATCCGCCTGGGTCGGGCGAACCTTCCCCGATCAGGTAAGAAACCCAGGCATAGCGGGTGGATACCACGATGAGCAGGATGCACCAGGGAATGAGAAATACAATTCCGCCTACGATATTGACCAATGCCTGGTCGCGTACCGAAAAACGGCTGTAAAAAAGATCGACCCGCACATGCCTGTCATGGCGAAGGGTGTATCCGGCTCCGAATAGAAATACGAGGGCAAATAAATGCCACTCCAGTTCCATGACCCAGGCAGCCGAGTCGTTAAACAAATATCTGGAAACCACGTCCCCACACACCAATAACACCAGCACGGTATTGAGCCAGGAAGCCATGCGGCCCACAAACTCGTTGAGGCGGTGGATGAATTTCATGTGGGTGAGGAGTGAAGGGTGAAGGGGGAAAGCGCGAAAAAATCCCATCACGCTTCCCCCTTCCCCCTTTACTTAATTTTTGAAGTAAGATTCGGTGTTCGTTCCACCTGCGGTGATCACCTCCAGGCGTTTTTTAAACTCATTAGAGAGCTCAATGTCATCTTTTTTGGCAAAGATCTCCTTGAGAGCGATCAGGGTGTTTTGATCGTTGGGATTGATCGATTCCACCTTCTCGAAGAAAGGCAGGGCCTTGTCGAAATAGCTGAACATCTCATCCTTCTTGAGGTTGTACCTCTTGAGGCCTTCTTTGGAGATATCTTCTTCCAGTTTCTTCAGGTCTTTGGAAATAGCGGCGGCCTTGTTATAGTAAAGCGCGCCAACGCTATACATGGCATCGGTTGAACCGGGGTCTTTTTCGAGCACCTGATTGAAGTAGCTCATTGCCTGGCCGAAATATTCCGTGGATTTATCTTCGTTGCCGGCCTCCAGTTCGCGCTGGAACAGCTGGTCGAAGACACTTCCGAGCGTAGTATAGAGCGAGAGATTGTCCGGTTCCTTTTCAATGGCGAGCTTCAGCTTGCCTACCAGTTCGTCGAGCCGATTTTCGTGGAGGAAATAGTTGATCTCGGAGATCAGAATCTCGGTATTTCCGGGAAATTTCGCTTTTGCAGCATCCATCACCTTCATCGCTTCGGCATCTTTTTCCTCTGCTACCAACAAGTTGAAGTAGAGGGAATACACCAGGGGCTCATTGTGGCCGGCTTGATAGAGCGTGTTAAAGAGATTTTTAGCCACTTCTTTATCCCCGGCTGAATAAGCACAAAAGCCTGTCACAAATTGCTGGTTGGCCACATCTTCCAGGCTTTCCATCAGGGGTGCTTCGCCTTTCGCGCGAAGTTCCTGATCGATATCGAGGAAGAACTTCATTGGCTTATAAGCCCCTGCGTAGTCGGATGTTTGAAGGCGCTGGTTGCCTATAATGCTAAAATAACGGCCAGCCTCACTCATGCTGGCCAGCGCTTCTTTTGACAAATACTTCTTATCCGCAAGTTCCAGGCCTTTCCGGGCGCTTTTGAGTGCCTCGGCAGCATAGGATTCGCTTTCTTCCGGCAATATATGCGTGGGGTCGATATAGAGGATGTTCACCTCCTTTCCTACCAGTGCATTGTAAATTTGAGCCCGGGAGTTCCACACCTTGGCATCCATTTTTTCTGCCTCACCGGTAATGGCGATATCTATGTTCTCTTTTGCCTCCTTCAGTTTTTCTTTGTTATTGGCCTGATCCAGGTTATATGCGCTCAGGGCCCGGGTCGCTTTAGTGTATGCTTTCCCAGGATCATCCTGCGCTTGTATATTCAGTGCCAGAAGGGAAAAGGCAAGCATGCCAAGCAATACTTTTCTCATGGTATAAATTTTTAGTTGGATAAATGTTCTAGTCATTTCTTTATACGAGATGCATTATCATGCGTCTCTTCATAAAATGTTAAAACTTTTTATTCTTCCGAAATGTCCTCCTCCTCTCCGCTTTCCTGCAAAATTGCTACATCTGCGATATCGTCATCGTCGTCGAGGCGAATAACCCGCACCCCTTGGGTGGCACGACCCATCACCCGTATGTCGCTTACAGCCATCCGGATTATGATCCCAAATTTGCTGGTGATCATCAGGTCGTTGTCTTCCTCCACGGCTTTTATCGCAACGACTTCTCCGGTTTTATTGGATACGGTCATGGTTCGCACTCCTTTCCCTCCGCGATTGGTCAGGCGGTAATCCTGGAATGCCGAGCGTTTTCCATTCCCTTTTGAAGATACTACCAGGATCGTGACGTTTTCGTCATTCGGATCTACACAGACCATACCGACCACTTCATCATTGGCTTTGCCGAGGGCAACCCCTCTTACACCGGCAGCGGTACGCCCCATTGGCCGGACCGTTTTTTCATTAAAGCGAATGGCATTACCTTGTTTGGTAGCGATAAATAGCTCATGTGAACCGCTGGTGAGGCGTGCCTCCAGCAATTGATCGCCTTCATTGATCGTGATAGCGGCAATACCATTTGCTCTTGGCCGGGTAAATGCCTCTAATAATGTTTTCTTGATCATACCCTTCCGGGTACAGAAATTGATGTAGTGCGATTCGGTGAAGGCTGCATCGTTCAAATCGGGCACAATGATATAGGCTTTCACTTTGTCGGTTTGCGGAATAGCCAAAATATTCTGGATCACGCGACCACTGGATGCCTTCGATGCTTCCGGGATTTCATATACGCGCAACCAGTGGCATTTACCTTGTTCAGTAAATAAGAGTAAATAGCCATGATTATTCCCCACGAACATGTGTTCCACAAAGTCCGTATCGCGGGTTTTAGCCCCGCGGACACCTCGTCCGCCACGGCCCTGAAGTTTGTATTCAGAAGCAGGCGTGCGTTTAATATAGCCCAGGTGGGAAATGGTAACGACCACATCTTCATCGGGTACGAGCTCTTCCATGCTGATCTCGCCATCGGCAAAGGTGATCTCGGTACGGCGGGCATCCCCAAATTTTTCCTTGATCTGGCTCAACTCATCCTTGACAATACCCCGTTGCAGGGCTTCACTGGCCAGGATCTCCCGCAGGTGGTGAATTTCCTGAAGTAATGCGTCAAATTCGGCACGGACCTTATCGCGTTCCAGGCCGGTAAGACGCTGCAGGCGCATATCGAGGATAGCTCTCGCTTGAGCTTCGGAAAGAGCCGTCCCTTCTGCCGGACGCATATCGTCCGGTGATTCATCGATCAGCTGACCGAATTTTTCCCGGAAAGCATCCCAATCGTCGATAAATGCCCCTTGCATAAGGCCTTCTCTTGCCTGCTCCGGAGTTTGAGAAGCCCGGATCAGGGTGATTACCTTATCGATATAATCCAGCGCAATTAAAAGACCAAGCAGGATATGAGCCCGCTCCATCGCCTTGCGCAGTTCAAACCGGGTACGGCGCACGATGACCTCCAGGCGGAACTTGATGAACTCTTCAATGAGGTCCTTCAGGTTGAGCGTGTATGGTCTGCCGTTTACGAGGGCGACGTTGTTGACTCCATATGAATTTTGGAGCGGCGTATATTTGAACAACTTGCTGAGTACTACGCTTGCCATAGCATCGCGTTTCACTTCGATGACGATGCGCAAGCCGGTACGGTCAGATTCATCCCGAATATCACTGATCCCTTCTACCCTTTTTTCATTCGCCAATTCGGCGATCTTTATGATCAGGGAAGCCTTGTTGACCTGGTAAGGGATTTCGGTGACAATAATGGTTTCTTTGCCCGTTGCGGAAGTTTCGATATTGGTTTTTGCCCGGACCACTACCCTTCCGCGGCCCGTTTCAAAAGCTTCCTTGACGCCATCATACCCATAGATAATGCCCCCGGTTGGAAAATCGGGCGCTTTGATGTATTCGGTTAACTCCTCAATGGTGATTTCCGGTTTATCTACGGTAGCCATGATGCCATCGATCACCTCGCTCAGGTTGTGAGGCAGCATATTGGTTGCCATCCCCACTGCAATCCCGGAGGCTCCATTGATGAGCAGATTCGGGATACGGGCAGGCATTACGGAGGGCTCTTTCAGGGAGTCGTCAAAGTTGTTGACAAAATCGACGGTGTCCTTGTCTATATCGGAGAGCATCTCGTCGGCGATACGCGCCAGGCGTGCTTCCGTATAACGCATGGCGGCAGGACTATCGCCATCCATGGACCCAAAGTTGCCCTGGCCATCGACCAGCGGGTAGCGGAGAGACCAATCCTGGGCCATCCGTACCATGGTATCGTAGACGGAGCTATCTCCATGCGGGTGGTACTTTCCGAGTACTTCCCCCACGATACGGGCTGATTTTTTATGGGATTTATTGAAAGGGACACCTAATTCGTGCATGCCGTATAACACTCTCCGGTGGACAGGCTTAAAGCCGTCCCGCACGTCCGGAAGGGCCCTGGCAACAATGACCGACATCGAATAGTCGATGTAAGCTGTCTTCATTTGGTCTTCAATGTTGACCGGGATAATTCGCTGACTTGCTGGATCCATATTTCCTCAAAAAACGGTTTCTTTTAAAGGCGTAAAGATAGGAAAAAACCCTTGGAAAAAGATGGTTGAACCAGCAACAGGCTTATCTTTGCGCAAAAAAATTGCGACGAGAAGTAAAACCTTACGAAAGTACCGGCAGCAAGAAGGAGCAGGTCTCCAAAATGTTCGACAATATTGCACCCCGGTATGATTTCCTGAATCGATTATTATCCTTGGGAATCGATCAAGCCTGGCGCAGAAAAGCCATTAACCAGTTACCTACCAATGACACCAGTCACCTGCTGGATGTCGCTACAGGTACAGCTGATCTGGCGGTGGAGATGATTCGTCAGGGGAAAGCAGGGACCGTGATCGGGGTCGATATCGCCAACGAAATGCTGGATATTGGCAGGAAGAAATTAAAAGCCCGAAAACTGGATGGCCGGATCGAGCTCCAATACGGAGACTCAGAAAATTTGCCTTTCGACAGCAATACGTTTGACGGAATGGCCGTTGCATTTGGAGTGCGCAATTATGAAAACCTGCACAAGGGATTGGCAGAGATGAACAGGGTCCTGAAAGAAGGCGCCACCATGGTGGTGTTGGAGTTTTCAAAGCCCCGGATGTTTCCCTTCAAGCAGATTTATAATGCCTACTTTCAGTATGTGCTGCCTATAGTTGGCAAGATCACCTCCAAAGATCCTAAGGCGTACCGTTATCTATACGAGTCGGTTCAGGCATTCCCCGAAAGGGAACAGTTTCTGGAAGAACTCATCCGCACCGGCTTTTCAGGAGGGCGTTTTATATCGCTGACGCTTGGAATTTGCTGCATTTATGTAGCCAAAAAGCAAACAAAATAAACCATTTCGGGTATGAGCAATCAAAAATTCTCCCTTTTTCTGGTCTCCCTTTTTCTGCTAATTGCTTCTGTAGAGCTTTCAGCCCAGGGAAGCAAAGGCAACTATAACTTTTTGGATTTTAACCAGAAGCCCTATTATTTTGGCATTACACTGGGTTACAACTCTTCCAATTACCGCGTCCAGCAATCCAAGAATTTTATCCACAGCGACAGTATACGGCTGATCGAGTCGGTAACAGGCCCCGGCTTCAACCTCGGCATCGTAACCAACCTGAAAGTGGGCGGTTATTTCGATATTCGTTTTCTTCCTACGCTTTCCTTCGCAGAGCGAAATATCAATTACGCCGCAGTGAAGGATGTACGCCCTCCTTTTAGCCGGCAAATCGAATCCGTTTTTGTGGAAATGCCCTTCCAGGTGCGTTATAAATCAGAGCCCTATAACGATATGCGGCTATTTGTGCTGGCAGGAGTCAAGTATGCGTTCGATGTGGCCAGTGAGTCCCGCACCCGGCAATCCACGGAGCTGCTGAAGGTTTCTCCCACTGATTTTTCTGTGGAAATAGGTGCAGGCGCCCAGTTCTTCTTCCCGTACTTCATTTTCTCCCCCGAATTGAAGTTTTCGCACGGGCTGGGTAATGTGCTCATATTTGACAAGTCCCTGGAAGAAGCGAACGTCATTGAAAAAATCCTTTCCAGAACCCTTACGCTCTCCCTGCATTTCGAGGGCTGATTCAGCGAAAATCATCCAACATGAGTTCCTGGCAACCAAGTGATATTGTGAGCATTCTTTCGCTATCTTCTGTAACTGTTTCGTTTACAGTTTATCACTTTTTAGTGCACTCGAAGATAATCACAGACCGCCCTCCAATCAACCGCATAATAATGCAGCGGCTGTCTGGACTGGTACTCATGGGGATTATCCCCCTGATCATAGCCTTGTTAGTTACAAAGGAGGGACTGGCCTATTTTGGCTGGAGCGTCCAGCATATAGGGCAATCGCTGCGTTGGGTGCTTGTTGCGGCAGTTGTGTTGATTCCCTTGAGCTTTTTCAATGCCCGCAATCCGAACAATTTGCGTATGTACCCTCAAATACGGGTAGCGGAATGGACCTTTTCCCTGGTTTTATGGAGCAGCCTGACCTGGGTATTATATTTGGTGGGATATGAGACCCTGTTTCGAGGAATTCTCTTTTTTCCTCTACTCGATCATTTTGGACTCATCCCGGCCCTGGCCGTAAACGTGGCGATCTATTCGATTGCCCATATCCCTAAAGGCATTGGAGAGGCGCTGGGAGCCATTCCGTTTGGGATCATAGTATGTTTGGCTGCCGCTGCAACGGGCAACATCTGGTTTCCGTTTCTGGTACATTGTGTACTTGCCCTGAGCAACGATTGGTTTTCTCTCTATTTCAACCCCGAAATGCACCTGAAAAAGGCTAATTAACATGAAAGTTATGGTTACCGGTTCGACCGGTTTTTTGGGTATACACCTGTGCAAGGAATTGGTTCAAAGAGGAGTGGAAGTGAATGCTTTGGCACGTTCCATGCCTGAGGTGCATCCGCTTCGCCATCCAATGATCAATATAGTACAAGGCGATTTGCTGGATCAGGAAAGCCTGGAAAAGGCGGCAGAAGGATGTGCCCAGGTGTTCCACCTGGCAGCATTTACCAAGATATGGGAAAAAGAGCCTGATTTGTGCCGCAAGATCAATGTAGACGGGACGGAAGGAGTGCTCCTTGCGGCAAAAAATGCAGGCGTAAAAAGGGTGGTAATCACCTCCACGGCCGGTGTCATTGGTCCTTCCCCTTCCAAAGGAGTGGAAGTGCATGAAGAAACCAATCCCAACCCTGTCCTGACCACCGAATATGAACGGACAAAGCTGGAATCGGAAAATCTGGCCTTCACCTACCTGGATAAAGGGCTTGAGGTCGTCATCGTCAATCCTACCCGGGTATTTGGCCCGGGGCTGCTCACGCAGAGCAACTCGGTGACCAAATTGGTAAAACAGTATGGAGCGGGCAAATGGAGGTTTATCCCAGGCGATGGCCGGGCGGTAGGGAATTATGTATTTATCGAGGACGTAGTGAAGGGGCTTATGTTGGCTATGGAGAAAGGAGAGCCGGGTGAGCGCTACATTCTTGGAGGCGCCAACCTCTCCTACCTTGAATTTTTTGGTATACTCCGGGAGCTAACCGGAAAAAACCAACGCATGATCCATATCCCTCTTGGTCCAATGGCGGCTTTTGCCCGTTCGCAAACGTGGATGGCCAAATGGTTGCACATCGCTCCGTTGATCACCCCGGAGTTGGTGCAAAAATATTCAAAGGATTGGATCATGAGTAGTGAAAAGGCCCAAACTCAGTTGGGCTATTCAGTCACTCCCATCGAAGTAGCGTTCAGAAAGACCTGGTCCTGGTTGCAGGATCAGGTATAACCATTTTGGGCGAATCTGCCCCGATTACTTCCTGGTCCTTATTTAGTTCCCGCAATACAATTCGGGACAAAAGAGACATCCTGTATTTGTCCGGAAGGTATCTTGCAAGGAGCTGGCTCACCTTATTGCCTATTCCGAGTACAATTACCGGTTTCTTCCGATACATCTGGTGAAGCGTCTTTCTTGCAGCCTCCTCCGGTTGGAGTAAAATGAACCGGGCCATCCAGCCCTGGTGTTTCATCCGCTCCACCACCGAGGGGTTGGTTGCCATGACTCCGGCCATCAGAACACTGACCGAAACGCCAGTACCCTTTAATTCTTCGTGCAAGCCGCGCGAAAAGTTGTGAATAAACGCTTTGGATGCAGGGTAAAAGGTTTTGTAGGCGGCAGCCGAAAAGGCAATAATACTCGACACACTTAGCACATGCGCTTCCTGGTGCGTTTTTAATTCCGGCAACATCAGATAGGTTAGCAGCCCGGTAGCACGCACATTGAGTTTGAGAATTTTATCCAAATAGGTGAAGGAAGCCTGATCAAATGCCTTTGTACCTCCGATCCCGGCATTATTGATCAGAAGATCAACCCTATAGTTTTCCTGTGCCCAGGCGCTCACTTCATGAACCGCATTTTCCTCGGTGAGATCTATCTCCATCCAGGCTGTTTTTACCCCGAAACGGGACGCAATGGCGGCGCTGACCTCCGGCAACCCCTCCCCAGGCAACGCGACGAGGAGCAAATTCTTTCCATTCCGGGCACACTCTTCGGCAAAGGCCTTCCCCAAGCCGGTACTGGCTCCGGTAATTAATCCATAAGGCACTTCATTTGGATACATAGTGGTTATCTGATTAGTATTTCCTTTCGGGTTGTGGTGCAAAGGAAAAAAAAATTCACTCCATTCCAACTATTTCTGCTTTTACATATTGTACCAGGTCTGGAAAAAAATTGGAAAAGTCTGCTACAAAAGGATCCCAATTATTGATCAGATTTTGGAAGGCATTCTCAAACCACTCCGGTTTGGAAGCCCGGTATTTTATCCGGTCGAACGCATAGACCATCCCATCAGGAGTAGAATAAGACGTGAGCCAATCGCCGGCAATCATGCGGGGCACCCGCTCTTGCAAACGGGAGGGCATAATGGGTAAATGAGATTCCAGTATCCCGTAAACACTTCTGGAAAACTGCGGTAACGGCAGTTCGTGATATTCTTTCCAATGAGCGGACAGTAAGTAGTCGTAAAACATATCTACCACCACGGGGGCATATTTGCCGTGAAAGGTACGAATGCGCGCCGTACCTTCCTTCACCGACGGATGGCTGTCTGTATAAGTGTCGATCTTCCGGTGCAACCTGATTCCTTCCTGAATGGAGGGAGGTAACGCTTGCGCTTCCGAATGGCGGAGAAAATCTCCGAGAAAATTGCCCACGACGAGGTGCGGGATGTCGAAAGAGAGGTACGCGTGGGCGAGAAAGTTCATAAAGTGGTTTATAAGTTTATTAGGGTAGGCCCTGAAAAACGTATACCCTTATAAACTTATAAACTGAATAAAAGATTAAACCGGTCGAAAAACCTTACTTTTGCGGCGTTTTTAATTAACTATCTACATCTATGGCGTTACAATGCGGAATTGTGGGCTTGCCCAATGTCGGAAAATCGACGCTCTTCAATGCCCTGACCTCGGCAAAAGCCCTGGCAGCCAACTACCCTTTTGTCACCAAAGACCCCAATATAGGCATCATCACCGTCCCGGACCCGCGGTTGGACAAGCTGACTGAATTGGTCAATCCGCGCAATGTGGTACCCACTACTATTGAGATTGTGGATATCGCAGGCCTGATCAAGGGCGCCAGCAAAGGGGAAGGGCTTGGCAACCAGTTCCTGGCCAATATCCGTGAAGTGGATGCGATTGTACATGTCGTTCGCTGCTTTGAAAACGACAACGTAGTGCATGTGGACGGCAAAATTGACCCGATCCGGGATAAGGGCGTGATTGATACGGAACTGCTGCTCAAGGATATTGAGACAGTGGAAAAGCGGGTTGACAAGCTGCGCAAGCAGGCCAAGAGCGGAAAAAAAGAAGATCAACGACTGTTGCAGATTGCCGAGGATATCCTGGTTCATTTGAACAATATGGAACCTGCCCGCTCTATTCCCCTGGAAGAAGAGGGGAAAGAACTGATGAAAGATATGTTTCTCCTCACCGGAAAACCTATTCTTTATGTGTGTAATGTCGATGAAGAGAGTGTGCTGACGGGCAACGTGCATACTGAGCGCCTGAAAAAAGCCATCGAAAAGGAAGATGCGGAGATGATCCTTGTTAGCGCCGATATTGAAGCGGAGATCGCCCAACTGGGATCCATGGAGGAGCGTATGGACTTCCTCCATGAAATGGGCCTCGAGGAACCGGGCGTTAACCGTCTTATCCATGCCTGTTATAAACTTCTCCACCTCGTCACCTACTTCACCGCAGGCGAAAAAGAGGTGCGTGCCTGGACTATTGTCAAAGGCTGGAAGGCGCCTGCCGCCGCAGGGGTGATCCATTCCGATTTTGAAAAAGGCTTCATCCGCGCCGAAGTCATCAAATACGACGACTTCCTAAAATACGGCTCCGAACCTGCTGTCAAAGAAGCCGGTAAAATGGCCGTCGAAGGGAAAGAATACGTCGTGCAGGATGCGGATATCATGCATTTCCGGTTTAATGTCTAGTTATTTCCTCCTGTTCAAACCTTACGGATATCTCTCTCAATTTACCCGGGAGTCGCCCGAACATAAAACGCTGGGAGACCTTTTTCCTTTCCCGAAAGATGTATACCCGGTAGGCCGCCTGGACCTCGACAGTGAAGGATTACTTCTATTGACTGACGACAAGAAGCTGAATAAAAGGGTATTAGACCCTTCTTCTCCACATGAACGCACCTATTGGGTGCAGGTGGAGGGCATCCCGGATACCGGTGCGTTGGAAGCTTGGCAAAAAGGGATAATGATCCGGGTAAATGGAAAGAATTACCAAACCCTACCCGCAAAGGCCCGATTGTTAACGGAGCCCCCTCCCCTTCCCGAACGCGATCCTCCGGTTCGGTTTAGAAAGCACATACCTACTTCCTGGTTGGAGCTTACCTTAGTGGAAGGAAAGAACCGGCAGGTACGCCGGATGTGCGCGAAAGCCGGATTCCCGGTGCTGCGCCTGGTGAGGTGCAGGATCGGGAAGCTGGAAATCACGGGAATGGAACCGGGGGAAGTCCGGAAATTGGAGCAGTTCCCCTGACAAAAAAAGCCGCCCTGAGACAGAGCGGCTTCAATTGGTAAGAAACTTTCTATGTTCAATAGGATCAAATCAAGTTAGCTTGTGCAGCGGCGAGCCGGGCAATCGGCACGCGGAAGGGAGAGCAACTCACATAATTAAGCCCGAGGCGGTGGCAAAATTCTACCGAAGCAGGATCGCCACCATGTTCACCGCAGATACCCAATTTTAATTTCGGATTGGTGGACAAGCCCTTTGTTACGGCGATATCCATTAATTGTCCCACCCCTGACTGGTCGAGCGTATTGAACGGATCGGCCTGGAGGATGCCCTGTTTGATATAAATGGGCAGGAATTTACCTGCATCGTCGCGGGAGTACCCGAAAGCCATCTGGGTAAGGTCGTTCGTGCCGAAGGAGAAAAATTCAGCAGATTGGGCAATCTGATCGGCCATCATGCAGGCGCGCGGCAATTCGATCATAGTACCCACCTTATAGTCGATATGCTCGTTGCGTTCGCGAAATACTTTTTCAGCGGTCTTGCGGATCACATCTTCCTGGTCGCGGAATTCACGAAGGGAGCCCACTAACGGGATCATTATTTCGGGACATACCACGAAGCCTTTTTTCTGCACATTGAGCGCTGCTTCAATAATGGCACGAGCCTGCATTTCGGTGATTTCAGGGTATGTGATACCCAGGCGGCAGCCGCGGTGTCCCATCATAGGGTTGAATTCCTTGAGGTCTTCCACGCGGTTGCGGATTTCTTCTACGGTCAGGCCCATTTCATCGGCCAGTTTTTGCTGGTTTTCCGGCTCGTGAGGCACAAATTCATGAAGGGGCGGATCCAGAAGGCGGATGGTCACAGGCAGGTCGCGCATCGCTTCAAAAATCCCTTCAAAGTCTTCGCGTTGCATGGGCAGCAGTTTGGCAAGCGCAGCCCGGCGTCCAGTTTCTTCTTTAGAGAGGATCATCTCCCGCATGGCAGTGATGCGTTCTCCTTCAAAAAACATGTGTTCCGTACGGCAAAGTCCAATTCCTTTGGCGCCAAATTTCCGGGCAGCCAGGGCGTCTTCCGGGGTGTCGGCATTCGTGCGCACGAGGAGGCGTGCATATTTGTCGGAAAGAGCCATCAGGTCGCCAAAGTCACCAGTGAGTTCCGCTTCCTGCGTAGGTATTTTCCCTTCATACACTTCCCCGGTAGAACCATTGAGGGAAATCCAGTCGCCCTCGTTGTAGATAACTCCGTCGATGGTCATTTTCCGGGTCTTGTAGTTTACCTTGATGGCCCCGGCGCCGGAAACGCAGCACTTGCCCATTCCCCGGGCCACTACTGCTGCATGAGAGGTCATACCACCCCGCGCGGTGAGGATACCATTGGCGGCATGCATGCCCCGGAGATCTTCCGGAGAGGTTTCCAGTCGAACCAGAATCACTTCTTTGCCGTCTTCCACCCATGCCTCGGCATCTTCGGCGAAGAACACTACTTGTCCGGTAGCAGCGCCGGGTGAGGCGGGAAGCCCTTTGGCGATGACCTTGATTTTCTTCAAAGCTTCCACGTTAAATACCGGGTGAAGCAATTCGTCCAGGCGGACGGGGTCTACCCGGTTGAGGGCCGCTTTTTCATCGAGCATACCCTGGCGTACCATATCCATGGCAATTTTGACCATAGCTGTACCGGTGCGCTTTCCGTTGCGGGTTTGGAGGAGCCACAGTTTCCCATTTTGAATGGTAAACTCGAGGTCCTGCATATCTTTATAGTGATTTTCCAGCCGCGTTTCGATCTGGATTAGTTGTTTAAATACCTCGGGCATTATCTCTTCGAGGGAGGGAAATTCGGACACGCGGTCCTCTTCGGCAACCATGGCCAGGCGAGCCCAGCGGCGTGAACCTTCCAGCGTGATTTGCTGCGGCGTACGGATACCGGCAACCACGTCTTCGCCCTGGGCATTGAGCAGGAATTCTCCGTTAAAAAGGTCTTCTCCTGTGCCTGCGTCGCGCGTGAATGCGACCCCGGTTGCGCTGTTGTGACTCAGGTTGCCATAAACCATGGCCTGCACGTTCACCGCCGTACCCCATTCTTCGGGGATGTTATTGAGCCTGCGGTAGACTTTGGCCCGATCGTTATTCCAGCTACGGAATACGGCAAAAATAGAACCCCAAAGCTGTTCCCATGGATCCGCCGGGAATTCGCGCTTGGTTTCTTCCAGGATAATGGCTTTAAAGCGACGAACCAGTTCCTTGAGATCCTCGGTATCCAGGTCAGTATCCTGTACAACACCCCTTTCGTGCTTCATTTCTTCAATGATATGCTCAAAGGGGTCTTCATCTTCCTTTTTGATCGGTTTCAGTCCCATAACCACATCTCCATACATTTGAACAAAGCGGCGGTAGGAGTCCCAGGCAAACCGTTCTTCTCCACTGCGTTCGGTAATGCCGATCACCGTTTCCTCATTGAGCCCCAGGTTGAGCACGGTGTCCATCATACCCGGCATGGAAGCGCGGGCGCCGGAGCGAACCGACAGCAGCAACGGGTTTTTCGGGTCGCCGAAACGTCCTCCCATTACTTTTTCAATCTGAGCAACGCCTGCTTTGATCTCTTCCATCAACAGGGCTGTCATGGCCTTTTCGCCGATCTGGTTGTAGGTCAGACAAGCTTCGGTACTGATGGTCAAACCTGCAGGAACAGGAATACCAAGACGGCACATTTCGGCCAGGTTGGCCCCTTTCCCTCCCAACAATGCTTTCATCCCGGCATGGCCTTCCGCATTTCCTTCTCCAAAGGAATACACATATTTTACTTGTTCTACTTTTGTCTCCTTCTTTTTAGAGGTGCTAGTCTTGTCCATAATTTTTCTTCGCATTTTAAGGATAGTGTAATTCTTACATAAATTTCCCGAAAAGTAGGCCCTTGAGGTTTTTGACCGAATGATTTTCATCAAGTGTAGTGCTGACATTCGTCAGTTGCTGACAAAAATCAGGGTTTCCCTTGACATTTATCACCCCATTAAGTAAGTGTCAAACCTACTTTTACGGCATTCTGATAAGCAAAGAAATATGGAATCCTGGAAAAAAGACTTAACCGCGCCGGCTGACCTTTCCAAACATGAGAAAGGGACAGGCGCGCAGCGCACACAACGCCCTGTTTATGTAGATCTGTTGCCACCATGTAATAATGCATGTCCGGCAGGAGAAAATATTCAGGCCTGGCTGGGACTAGCCCAGGAAGGCAATTTTGAGGGCGCCTGGCAAAAGCTGGTGGAAGAGAATCCGCTTCCCGCCATTCACGGACGGGTTTGTTACCATCCTTGCGAGAGCAGTTGCAATCGAGCGTTCATCGATAGTTCGGTGAGCATCCATGCAATTGAGCGCTTTTTGGGTGATAAAGCCCTGGAAGAAGGCTGGAAGATAAAGTACGATGCGAAACCCACCGGAAAACGCATATTGATCATTGGCGCCGGCCCCAGTGGCTTGTCTGCCTCTTATCACCTCCGGCGCATGGGCCATGAAGTGGAAGTGTTTGAGGCAGGTCCGGTACCCGGAGGGATGATGCACTTCGGTATTCCCGCCTACCGGCTCCCGCGCAACATTCTGGAAGCTGAAGCCAAACGGATTGAAGACATTGGCGTAAAATTCCACTACAACCGCAAAGTGGTAGATGTAGCGGAGGAAAAAGAAAAGGGCCGGTTTGACGCCGTTTTCCTCGCAATAGGCGCCCATATTGGCAAGAAAGTAGATATCCCCGCAAGGGATGCCGGACAGATATTTGACGCCGTCTCCTTTCTGCGCGATGTAGATAAGGGAGACCGGCCCAAGCTAGGGCGCCGGGTGGCCATTTATGGAGGAGGCAACACCGCCATGGATGCTGCCCGAACCGCTAAGCGATTGGGAGTTGATGAAGCGATGATCATATATCGCCGCGACCGGGAGCACATGCCGGCCCATGAATTTGAAGCCGACGAAGCCCTGGAAGAAGGCGTAAAAATACACTGGTTGCGCACCATTAAAGAGATCGATCAATCTACCTTTACAGTTGAAGTGATGCGCGTCGAAAACGGCAAACCCGTGCCGACCGGTGAATTTGAGACGGTGGAGGCTGATTCGCTCATTCTGGCCCTCGGTCAGGATACGGAGACAGACTTTCTGCGCAAAGTGGCTGGTATCCAGCTCAAAGAGGATGGTACGGTAATCGTTGGACCAGATATGATGACGGGTGCAGCGGGTATCTTTGCAGGCGGGGATATGGTACCCAGTGAACGTACGGTTACGATTGCCGTTGGGCATGGGAAAAAAGCCGCCCGTTTTATCGATGGTTATTTGCAGCAAAAGCCCTACGTAAAGGCCTCCAAGCATCCATTGGTAGGGTTTGAACGCCTCCACATGTGGTTTAATACGGAAGCGCCCCAGCAGCTGCAACCCGCGAAGCCTGCAGATCAACGGACCAACAGTTTTGGCGAGATTGTCGGTGGACTCCACGACGAGGAAGCCAGGTATGAAGCACAACGCTGCCTTTCCTGCGGCAATTGCTTTGAATGCGACGGTTGCTACGGATCCTGTCCGGAAGATGCCGTCATCAAGCTCGGCCCGGGTAAGCGTTATCGATACGACCTCACCCTTTGTACAGGTTGCGCAGTTTGCTACGAACAGTGCCCCTGCCATGCGATTGAAATGATCCCAGAACCCCCACAAAACGCTTAAACCATGAGTACGAAACCCAAAGTGGTCACTATAGATGGCAACGAAGCGGCGTCATACGTTGCCTACCGTGTGAATGAAGTATGCGCCATTTATCCCATCACGCCTTCCTCCCCTATGGCCGAATTTGCCGATGAGTGGACAACCAAGGGCATTACCAACATTTGGGGCAACATCCCTGAAATTGTGGAAATGCAAAGTGAAGGCGGCGCTGCCGGCGCGGTACACGGCGCCCTGCAAGCCGGGGCGCTGACCACGACCTTCACCGCTTCCCAGGGCTTGATGCTGATGCTCCCCAATATGTACAAGATTGCCGGGGAACTCACCAGCGCCGTGATCCATGTAGCTGCCCGTTCGCTCGCCGCCCAGGCATTGTCGATCTTTGGCGACCACAGCGATATCATGGCTGCCCGGACCACCGGCTTTGGCCTCCTGGCTTCTTCTTCCGTCCAGGAAGCGCACGACCAGGCACTCATCGCCCAGGCGGCAACCCTGGCATCCCGCATTCCGTTCATTCACTTTTTTGACGGATTCCGCACGTCCCACGAAGTCAACAAGCTGACACTACTGAGCGACGACCAGATCCGCGCCATGATCGACGATAAGCTGGTGATCGCGCACCGGGAGCGCGGATTAAGCCCGGATCACCCTTTCATTCGGGGTACGGCACAAAATCCGGATGTCTATTTCCAGGGACGGGAAACGGTAAATTCCTACTATCTGGAGACGCCTGGCATCGTGCAGGATGCCATGGATAAATTCGCCCAATTGACGGGGCGGACCTACCACCTTTTTGACTACACCGGAGCGCCTGATGCCGAACGCGTCATTATCCTGATGGGCTCTGGCGCAGAAACAGCTATGGAAACGGCTGACTATCTCGCGGAGAAAGGTGAAAAAGTCGGCGTGATCCAGGTGCGTCTTTTCCGTCCATTCTCGATCAAACATTTCCTGAAAGCATTGCCCACATCGGTGAAAAAGATCGCCGTGCTGGATCGAACAAAGGAACCAGGATCCGCAGGAGAGCCGATGTACCAGGATTTTGCCACCGGTTTATTGGATGCCCTTCAGAATGGGAAAATAGCTCAAATGCCCTTCCTGGTGGGTGGCCGGTATGGCCTGTCCTCCAAGGAATTTACGCCTGCTATGGTGAAGGGTATTTTTGATGAATTGGCAAAAGACAAACCCAAAAACTTTTTCACCATAGGGATCGAGGACGATGTGACCCACATGAACCTTACCTATGATCCTTCCTTCACGCTGGATGAATCGAAGTGGACCCAGGCCCTCTTTTTCGGACTTGGGGCAGACGGCACAGTCGGCGCAAACAAGAACAGTATCAAGATCATCGGGGAGAACACCCCCTTATACGCACAAGGTTTCTTTGTGTACGACTCGAAAAAGTCCGGATCTCAAACCGTTTCCCACCTCCGGTTTGGGCCTAAACCGATACGGGCCCCTTATCTGATCGGGAAAGCAGACTTTATCGCCTGTCACAAGTTTAACTTTATTGAAAAATCAGACATCCTTGGAGCTGCCAAAGAAGGCGCCACCCTCCTGCTGAATAGTCCTTTCGGGCCAGAGGAGATCTGGGATAAGTTTCCCAGGCTTATTCAGGAAGCGTTGATACAGAAAAAATTGCGTTTTTTCCTCATTGATGCGACCAAAGTAGCTCAGGAGACGGGCATGGGAACGATGATCAACACGATCATGCAAACCTGTTTCTTTGCTCTTTCCGGCGTATTGCCCAGGGAGGAGGCCATTGCACAGATCAAGAAAGCCATTGAAAAGACCTATTTCAAAAAAGGACCTGCGGTCATTCAGAAAAACTTCGCGGCTGTCGATGCCACGTTAGCCCGGCTTTTTGAGGTCAAGGTACCTTCCCAAAGTACCAGCAAGAAGGAATTTCCGCCAATCGTATCGGATAAGGCGCCAGCTTTCGTGAAAGAAGTGACTGCCATGATGATGGCCGGAAGAGGTGATGAACTGCCCGTTAGCATGCTCCCGGTTGACGGGACCTACCCAAGTGGAACCACCAAATGGGAAAAGCGGAATATTGCCGAATTTATTCCATCCTGGGAGGCCGATACATGTATCCAATGTGGGAATTGCAGCTTTGTCTGCCCGCACAGTGTGATCCGTGCCAAATTTTTCCATGAAGGCTATTTAGAGGGAGCGCCCATTTCATTTAAATCGGCGCCTATCAGTGCCCGGGGCTTCCCGGAAACCAGGTATACGCTGGAAATCTATGCCGAAGATTGCACCGGATGCAACCTTTGCGTAGAGGCCTGTCCGGCATACGACCTGAAAGACCGGACCAGGAAAGCCATCAATATGGTAGAGAAGCCGGCAGATCTGGAGAAAGAGCGGGCGAACATTGCCTTCTTTGAGGGCATTCCGCTCAATGACCGGTCGCAGGTCGATTTTTCATCCGTCCGTGGATCTCAGTATCTCGAGCCGTTATTTGAATTCTCAGGGGCTTGTGCCGGATGCGGAGAGACGCCTTATGTGCGGTTGTTGTCCCAGTTGTTTGGCGATCACCTGATCGTAGCTAATGCCACGGGGTGCTCTTCCATATACGGAGGTAACCAACCGACTACTCCCTGGACCACCAATGCGGAGGGACGTGGGCCTGCATGGTCAAACTCCCTGTTTGAAGATAATGCCGAATTTGGATTAGGTATGCGGGTTTCTGCCGACAAGCACGCCCAAATGGCTCAGGACCTGTTGCGAAAACTGGCGCCTGAGTTGAATGCAGAACTGGTTGACGCCCTGCTCCACCAACCCCAGGAACTGGAATCTCAATTGCGCAAGCAACGAGAACGGGTAGCAGCGTTGAAAGTACAACTCCTGAAGATGGAAAACCCATTGGCGGATCACCTGCTATCCGTAGCCGATTCGCTGGTACGGCGAAGCGTATGGTTGATTGGGGGCGATGGTTGGGCCTATGACATCGGTTCATCCGGGTTGGATCACGTGCTCGCCAGTGGACGCAATGTAAACGTATTGGTGCTGGATACAGAGGTGTACTCCAATACTGGCGGACAAATGTCGAAAGCTACGCCTACTGCCGCGACGGCGAAATTTGCTGCAGCAGGTAAGCGCGTGGGCAAAAAAGACCTGGCCCTTCAGGCTATTTCCTACGGAAATGTCTACGTAGCACAAGTGGCTATGGGCGCCAATCCGCAGCAAACCCTGTTGGCAATACGGGAAGCAGAGGCCTATGATGGTCCCTCCCTGGTACTGGCTTACAGCCACTGTATCGCCCATGGTATCGACATGACAAAAGGAATGGAACAGCAAGACCTGGCAGTAGCTTCCGGTTACTGGCCGTTGTTGCGTTACAATCCGGCCCTCCGAAAAGCAGGAAGAAACCCGTTTGTACTCGATTCGCCCAGGCCTTCGATCAAGCTGCCGGAATATGCATACAAGGAATTGCGTTATAAAATCCTGACACGCACCAATCCCGAAGAAGCGAAAGTACTGATGGAACTGGCACAGGAATTGGTTGATCAGCGATGGAACACGTATGAAGATATGGCAACATGGAAGGCAGAAGCCTTTTCGCCGATTTATTGATTAAAGTTTATACGTTTAGGAGGGTATCGTTTTTTGTAGAAAAAACACGTATACCCTCCTAAACTCAAAAACCAAAAAAAAATATGGATCTCCGCACCACCTACATGGGGTTACCCCTTCGCTCCCCGATCGTCGTATCGGCCAGCACCTTGTCTCAGGACCCCGGGAAGATCGTTCAGATGGAGGACTGCGGCGCAGGCGCCGTCGTACTATTCTCGTTATTTGAAGAACAGATCAGGGCAGAAATGGAGTTTTACGAATCCGTAATGCGTTCCACTTCCGGGGTATTCGCCGAAGCAATGGATTATTTTCCGGATGAATCCGAGTACAACATCGGCACCGAGCAGTACCTGGAAATCATTCGCAAAGCCAAAGAGCAGGTAGAAATCCCGATTATTGCCAGCCTGAACGGGGTCACCAATGAAGGCTGGATCGAATATGCGCGGCAGATGGAACAGGCTGGAGCAGATGGAATTGAGATCAATATTTTCTATATCCCGGCAGATACTTCGTTAACCGGTGCAGAAGTAGAGCAACGGTATGTAGATATTGTAAAAACGGTAAAGAACACGGTCAAAATACCCATTGCGGTCAAACTCAACCCCTATTTCAGTGCGATGGGCAATATGGCCAAGCGGCTGGAAGAGGCCGGTGCGGATGCATTGGTGCTTTTCAATCGTTTCTACCAGCCCAACTTCAATATTGATAAGATGGAGGTGGTCTTTGACCTGGAGTACAGCCACCCCAATGAAATACGCCTTCCCTTGCTTTGGATCGCCATACTTCGGGGACAGCTGAACGCCTCTCTTGCGGCGACTACCGGCATACAGGGCGCCCCGGAGATAATCAAATATCTGTTGGCTGGCGCGGATGTGACGATGACTGCTTCGGCTCTATACAAACATGGCATTCGCTACCTGCAGACCATGAACCGGGAGTTGAAAGAGTGGATGGACCGCTTTATGTTCGTCTCGGTACGGGAAGTACAAGGCTTGTTAAGCCAGCAAAATATTGCCAACCCAAGCGCCTACGAACGGGCGAATTATATTAAGATATTGGAAGCGCAGAAATGATAAAATAAAAAAGGCGGGCTTGTTCCGCCTTTTTTATTCAGGCTTTTTTAGCACAGGGATATCTTCCGCCTTGAGGTTGTATAGTTCGATAGCGCTACAACCCAGTTCAAAAGCGAAATCGATGTTGCGGCCGGCACCCAGGGCGTCGTAGAATGCTTCGGAGAACTCTACGGCGGCCTTATCGGGCACGGCGGTATTCATGCCGATTACGGGAATGCCGTGTTTGACAATTTCCCCTGCTTGCGTTTCCGAATAGCAGGCATTCAGCACCACACATTTTATTTGATCGGCAAAAAGTTTGAAGAGTTTCCCGAGAGCCTCAGCGGATACCTCCTGACCGTTACCGGCAATATCTTCGAGGTAGATGCGTCCCAATTCAGAGCCATGGCCGGAAAAATGGATTATTCCCGGTTGTTCATCTAAAAGTGCTCTGCGCAAATCGGGTATTTGCACCGCCCACCGCTGCTCGAGGCGGAACTGATCGCGGTACCTGGAGCGTTCCAGCGCCCCTTCAATACGCCGAACTTCTTCATCCAGGCGAAGGCGGGAGGAATCCTTGGGATTGGCCGCAAGGAATAAAATTACCTGCTTGGAAGTCCCGCTTGCAGTCTGGCCGGGTGCAGGCGTGTTGGCTGGAGCGGCTTCTTCTCCCCCGTTATCCAACTGCCACCCTTGTTCCACTTTTTCCAGGAGGTAAGTAAGCGAGCTGCCAATCTGGGCGAAACGCATGGTCGCATTATCGTTGGAGATCATCCCGGCCCGTTTGTCCCGCTCAAGGGAATTGAACCGGGCAGAAAGCAGAGTCGTTTCGTTGAGCAGGTCAGGGCTATAAATTTTACCCAATTCAAGGAGTTGTTTGATAGCTTTTCCAAGCTCCCCTTCGATGATCAGCGCTTGTATGCTGTTTTTGTTGATTGGCATGTGGGTTTGTTTATCTTGAATTATCCCGGCACTTCGGGAATTTCCATTTTCAGGTCCGGTTTTTCGTGAATAAAATGAACATGCAGAAAAACCTTGCTTTCCTCTTCTCCGGTGAGCGTGAATGGGTCGTCATGATCCTTTAATAAGTCCATGCGCAATAGCTTCTCCAACTTCAGGTACAGGACTTTCGCATTTTCCAACGGAATTTCGATGGTGATGTTGATCGAGAAATTAGAGAACATCTGATGATCAGTGATCCAACCGCCTGATCCCCGGACGAGTTCTTCGATCTCATCGATCACCTCCATGCGTTCCTGCTTCGTAAAGCCGCTCCAATTGAACTTCTTTGTCATGGATGAAAGGTTTTGTTATACTCAAACCGAATTGGTTTGGGACTAGTGCGGCCGGCGGCCGCACTAGTCCCAAGTGATTTGACGGCCGCCGGCCGTCAAATCACTTTTACTACGGACAAATTAATATTGTCAAAAAACGTTACAGGTTGCAAAATACTAAAACTCCTTTTCGTTTCCTTACCAATTTGAAAAGAAAAAGGGAGTTGTGCGTGACACAACTCCCTTTAAGTAAGTATAATCAAAATATTTACTATCAACGTTTTGCGTACATCACTTCTTTTACTCCTTTAATCACTTTCGCGGGGTTAGGCAAATACGCATCGACGAGTGTAGGGGCAAAGGGCATGGAAGTATCGGCTCCATTGATCCGGGTAACCGCAGCGTCCAAATAGTCGAACGCGTATTTTTGGACCTCATAAGCGATCTCTGCCGAAACTCCTGCAAAGGGCCAGGATTCATCGACTACCACAAGGCGGTTGGTTTTTTGCACCGACCGGACGATAGTATGGTGATCCAACGGACGGATGGTGCGCAGGTCGATGACTTCGGCGGAGATGCCTTCTTTTTCCAGCTCTTCGGCCGCTTCCAGCGCAACCAGGGTCATTTTATTGAAAGAGACGATGGTCACATCCGTACCTACGCGGCGTACGGCAGCTGTTCCGATAGGCACGAGGTATTCTTCTTCAGGCACCATGCCTTTGTGGGCGTACATGATTTCCGATTCCATCATACAGATCGGATCATCATCCCGGATGGCAGATTTGAGGAGGCCCTTGGCATCGGCCGGATCGATACAGGAAATTACTTTCAGGCCGGGTACATTGGCAAGCCAGCTCTCAAAGGTTTGGGAATGTTGTTGTGCCAGCTGGCCTGCGGTCCCGGAGGGCCCCCGGAATACGATGGGGCATTTGAATTGGCCTGCTGACTGAGCCAGGGTTTTTGCCGCATTATTGATAATCTGGTCGAATGCCAGGACTGCGAAGTTCCAGGTCATGAATTCAACAATGGGACGCAGTCCGTTCATGGCGGCGCCGACGCCTATCCCGGCAAAGCCAAGTTCGGCAATGGGAGTGTCGATAACGCGCTTGGGACCAAATTCATCCAGCATGCCTTTACTCACCTTGTAGGCGCCGTTGTATTCGGCTACCTCCTCTCCCATTAAAAACACCGACTCGTCGCGGCGCATTTCTTCCGACATTGCTTCCCGCAAGGAATCGCGCAGGGTCAATTCTCTCATGTTCGTATGGTTCGTTTTCAAAGGTTTTAAAATCCGGTGCGAAGATAAAAAAAGATGTTTGCTTGCATCTAAAAGATTATTCAGGGCATTTTGTTCAAAATAAAAAGCCCCGGGATCGACCCCAGGGCTTTTTATGTTGAATTGGATCATCTTTATCAGATCACCCCTTGTTCGAGCACCGCGTCGGCGACTTTGACGAAGCCGGCGATATTGGCGCCTTTCACATAGTCGATGTATTTGTCGTCGATCCTTCCATATTTCACGCATTGTTCGTGAATATTGCACATAATGTCGTGCAGGCGTTTGTCGACTTCTTCACGCGTCCAGGAGAGGCGAAGGCTGTTTTGGCTCATTTCGAGACCAGAGGTAGCCACGCCACCTGCGTTGGCAGCCTTGCCGAGGCCATAGAGAATCTTGGCGTTTTGGTAGATGCGGATGCCTCCCGGAGTAGTGGGCATATTCGCGCCTTCTGCCACTCCGATCACGCCATTCTTAATGAGGTCTTTGGCATCGTTTTCATCCACTTCGTTCTGTGTGGCGCAGGGGAAAGCCAGGTCTGCCGGAATACTCCACGGGCGTTTGCCTTCCAGGAAGAGGAGTCCGAAATGATCGGCGAATTCCTTAATTCGGCCGCGGCGGACGTTCTTGAGATCCATCAACCAGGCCAGTTTTTCCCGAGTGATGCCTTCTTTGTCATATACAGTGCCGGTGGAATCGGAAGCGGTCAGCGGAATACCTCCAAAATCCAGGATCTTTTCAATGGCATATTGAGCCACGTTACCGGAACCAGAAACCAGGCAGCGCTTGCCTTCCATGTCCATTCCCCTGGTTTTGAGCATTTCTTTCATAAAATAAACCGTTCCATAGCCGGTGGCTTCCGGACGAATGAGGCTACCACCATAGGTCATGCCTTTTCCGGTGAGTACGCCGGTGTGCTCATTGCGCAGTTTCTTGTACATCCCGAAAAGGAAGCCGATCTCGCGACCACCTACGCCGATATCTCCAGCGGGTACGTCGGTGTCGGGACCGATATGGCGGAAGAGTTCCATCATAAAGGATTGGCAAAAGCGCATAATTTCGCCATCGGATTTTCCTTTGGGATCGAAGTTAGAGCCACCTTTCCCACCGCCCATAGGAAGCGTGGTAAGGCTGTTTTTGAAGATTTGTTCAAAACCCAAAAATTTCAGCAAGCCCAGGTTAACGGTCGGGTGTAAACGAAGTCCCCCTTTGTAGGGGCCAATCGCATTACTAAACTCCACACGATAGCCTTTATTTACTTGCACCACCCCTTTGTCGTCTACCCAGGATACACGGAATTGGATCACGCGTTCGGGTTCGGTCAGACGTTCCATCAGGGAATGTCCTTTGTACTTGGGATTTGCTTCAATAAAAGGAATAACAACTTCCGCAAATTCCTGAACAGCCTGGTGAAATTCCGGTTCATTCGGGTTGCGGGTAATGAGGTCGTTCATGAATTTCTCGACCATTGGTTTGGAATTAATGGTTAGGACAGCCATAAAAAGAGTTTTTTTGTTAATACCTGCCTAAAAGTAAATGGAAGGGCTAAAAAAACATTTGATTTTTCTCACCATGCGGTCTGACAAAAATCACCTTCGGAAAAGAGTAGTGCTCTGGCAGGTATTTCAAAATAATCTTCTTAAAATATCGAGGATAAAGATCAAAAAAATCGCGAAAACACCAAGCAACAAGTCTGATCTTTTTTGCACTTTTCTGTTAAATATACTCAACCCGAAGTGGTTTGGGACTGGTGCGTCCGGCTGCCGCACCAGTCCCAAGTGATTTGACGGCCGGAGGGTGTCAAATCATCTGATGGCTTGCAAAAATTCCTGTTTGGTGTTTTCATTCAAAAAACGGCCGCCATATTCAAAGGTGACCGTGCTGCTATCCTGGTGTTCGATTCCTCTGGCCTGCACACACATGTGTTTGGCCTCCAGGTATACGGCCACATCTTCTGTTTCCAACACTTGCTTTAATTCATTGGCGATCTGCATGGTGAGCCGTTCCTGCACCTGTGGGCGCTTGGCGTAGTAGGCAACGATGCGGTTGAGTTTGGAAAGGCCGATCACTTTGCCACTGGAGATGTAGGCTACATGAGCCCGGCCATAGATCGGAAGAAAATGATGCTCGCAGAAGGATTGCACGAGTATTTCTTTCTCCACCACCATGCTACGGTAGTTGAATTTATTCTCAAAAAGCGTAGGTTCAGGCTTGTGGACAGGATTCAGTCCGGAGAAAATCTCCTGCACATACATTTTGGCTACACGACGGGGAGTGCCTTGCAGGCTATCGTCATCCAGATCCAGCCCGATGAGCTGCATGATCTCTTCAAAATGCCCGGCAATGCGATCAATCTTGTCTTCGTCGGAGAGCTCGAAGGCATCGTCCCGAAGAGGCGTTTCTATCGAGGTGGCCACATGCTGTTCGCCTATTTCATCGGCCAGATGCATGCCATTGTGCCCGGTTTGACCGTTTTTCCATTTTCCATTGTGATAATTCATGCAGAATAATTTTGATACCTTTGCGGTGTTATTATGCCTTCAGTATTGATTGGGAGCGAAACAGAAAGCCTTGCCATTTTGTTTAACTTTCTAGCTCCTTTTGGCCTACATTTTTCAACCAAAACAGTAATCCTGTGCGCGCCTGGTCCATTTTTATTGGCTATCTGATCTTGTTAACCGCATGCAACTCCACCGGAAAAGAAGGAGATTGCCCTACCACCCCCAATGCCATCTTTTCAGAAGACCTTCCCGGGGTCGATTCGCACGATTTTATGCAAACCGGAACAGAGGGGTTGGAGATCGTGGGTTTCCACAGCGGCGTGTTTCTGGAAGTTTTCCAATCGGGATGCGACAGCCTGCGTCAGGAATTCCGGTTCCGCTTTCCCGGTCCGGTGGAGGAAGAAAACCCCGAATTCTGGTTTCAGGAGGCTCAGAATCAATTCCGGACACTGGGAAGCCTCGGGCCAACCTACGGGCCTTTTTCCCAATATGCCGATGCCTTGGCCCTTCAGGAAGCATCCTTCCACCTGGCCCAACCCATGGAAGTAGAAACGGGATTCTGGATGCAGGTGGACAAAATTCAGAGTTTCGACGGCCCTACCCTCATCATCGTGCTTGCCAACTACGAACTGTAATTATTTTGTTTATACCCTTTCCTAACCCCTTGAATTACGGGAAAAAATGTCGCGTAACCCTGTTGGCTATTATGTGAATAACTGTGCACCAATAGCGGTTTTTTTCTTTTTGCATTTTAGTTAAATGTTGATTATCAATATTTTATCTAATATACGCAAAATGATTAAATGCGAAATTCCTCAAATTTTGCCTCGCATTTTTTTGGAGGGCGCAACGGATTTTCCTACCTTTATCCTACCACTCGAAGCGAACACACGAAGGGCGGATACACGAAATTTAGTTGGTAGATGAAAAAATGATCGGCAAAGCCGATGGATTCTGCTTCTATGCCCGTGTCCTCCAAAAAGAAATTTTTAGTATCAGTAAGTTGGATAGGCCCCCCTGCAGTTCTTGCAGAGGGGTTTTTGTTTATATTTGCGGCGTTAAACGCTAATTCTGTTACCATAAAAGAAATCTCAACCTATGCAATACGATCTGATCGTCATCGGAAGTGGTCCTGGTGGATACGTAGCAGCCATCCGCGCTGCTCAATTGGGAATGAATGTGGCTGTAGTCGAACGGGAATCGCTCGGCGGGATTTGCCTCAATTGGGGCTGCATCCCCACCAAAGCGCTCCTGAAAAGTGCCCAGGTGTTTGAATACATCCAACATGCGGAAGATTACGGCATCACGATTGGCTCCTCTAAGGCCGATTTTGGAAAAATGGTCACCCGGAGCCGTGAAGTAGCCGATGGAATGAGCAAAGGGATCAATTTCCTGTTCCGCAAGAATAAGATCACCGTAATCAACGGCGTGGGTAAGTTGATAAGGGGCAAGAAAGTAGAAGTGACCGACGCTGCCGGAAAAAAGACCGAATACAGCGCCAACCATATCATTCTGGCCACCGGTGCACGCGCAAAGGAACTGCCCAACCTCAAAATTGACGGGAAAAAAGTGATCGATTACCGCAAAGCCATGACCCTGGACAAACAGCCCAAGAAAATGGTTGTTGTAGGTGCAGGTGCTATCGGTGTGGAGTTTGCCTACTTCTACCATACCATCGGCACGGAAGTGGCGGTGGTTGAGTTCCTGGAGCAAGGCCTGGTTCCACGTGAAGATCCCGATATTTCCAAAGAATTGGGCAAGCTCTACAAAAAATCGGGTATCGAGGTGCACGGCAATACGTCGGTGGAAAGCGTCGATACGAGCGGGAAAAACTGCGTGGTAAAGATAAAGAGCCGTAAGGATGGCAAGGAGTCTACCATTGAGTGCGATGTGGTCCTCTCTGCCGCCGGCGTCACGCCCAACACGGAACACATCGGCCTGGAAGAGCTGGGCATTAAAACCGACCGGGGGTTTGTGCTTGTCGACAAGTACTACCAAACGAATATGCCGGGCATTTATGCGATTGGGGACATTATCCCCGGTCCTGCACTAGCACACGTAGCCAGTGCGGAGGGCATAATCTGCGTAGAAAAGATCGCCGGAAAAACCCCTGAGCCCCTGGATTATAACAATATTCCCGCCTGTACGTACTGCAACCCGGAAATTGCTTCCGTAGGGTACACCGAACAAGCGGCCAAGGATGCCGGGTTTGAGGTGAAAGTAGGCAAGTTTCCCTTCACGGCTTCCGGCAAAGCGAAGGCCGCAGGCGCCAGCAGCGGGTTTATTAAATTAATTTTCGACGCCAAATACGGTGAATTCCTGGGCGCCCATATGATCGGCGCCAATGTGACCGAAATGATTGCAGAGGTCGTAGTTGCCCGTAAACTGGAAACCACAGGCCACGAACTCATCAAAGCCGTACACCCCCACCCGACCATGAGCGAAGCGGTGATGGAAGCGGCGGCAGCTGCATACGACGAGGTGATACACCTTTAATACACAACTTCCCATGCCTTCTCCAGCAATCGTTGGAGAAGGCGTTTGTCCTGGATGATGATCTCTCCTTTGGCGAGCATTTGCTGGCGGAAAGGCAGTTCGCTGTCAAAACTGGTGTGGAGGCCGTTTGGCAGCACTACCCGAACCGAGTACGCTCCATTTTCGGGAAGCAACGCTTTGTCTTCTACCCGCCCGTCCACAATACCAAATTCCTGAAAAGGAAATCCATCCAATTTGATGAGCACCCGCTGGCCGGGTTGTACCTTACCGGATTGAGCAACAGGTAATTGCATAAGGCCGATCAGTTCCATATCACCGATCTGAACAGGCAGGATCGCCATTACGCTGGATCCTTCTTTTACGGGAGCCCGCTCAGAGAGCAGTACCTGATAGTAGGTAACGATGCCGGAAGCGGGCGCCAGGAGCAGGTTGTGCTGTTTCCATTGATCAACCTTGGTTTGAAGCGAGTTGAGCGTTTGCAGCAGTATTTGATAGCGGGAGGTGCCTGAGGAGGAGGAAGATCCTTCCTGGATGGCGAGCTTCTGGAGGTTGATCGCTGCTTTTTCTTTCTTTTTATTGGCAATATCGGCCTTGAGCCGGTTGATGTCGCTATCTTTTTCCAGCAGGAGGCTGTTCGCTTCCTGGAGTTCCTTCAACTCCTGGGGTGTTTTACCGGAATACGCATAGTGCAATGCTTTAAATTGGGTCTGGGCCAAATCCCTGGCCTGAATGGCATTGCGCAATTCGGAATTCAGGGCGGTAATGGCCTTGTCCAATTCCACGATTTGATCTCTGTAACGACGGATCGCCCGTTGATCAAAAGTGGAAGATTGCTTGAACGAAAATTCCTGATAAAACTGCACGAATGCCTTGTAATCATCCTGCAATTCTCCGAGCCGGAGATTGGGGTCGGGTTTAAATGCAACAAGTGCTTCTTCGTCAAACCCCTGGAGCTTTTGCAATGCTTCTTCCAGCCGGATCACATCTTCCAGGTTGGCGGTATTGGACATGACGGCGAGAATGGCGTTCTCCGCCACGGAATCTCCATCTGCCACCACCAAACGGTCGATATACCCACCCCTAGGCGAATAGACCGGGATGGGCGGTTGCAGCGTGGTAATCGTCAGGGGGGCGACTACGCTTTCGGGGTATTTAAACCAGTATCCCAAGGCCACCAAGGCGGCGAGTATGATAAAAACCAGTGCCGTGCCCCATTGAACCATCCAGGATGGCGGGGTACTGAGAATTTCTTGAACCTCTTCGCTGTGCAGTTCTTCCATATCAACCTCCCAATTCGAGCTGGTTTTTTAAAAGATGATAATAAGCTCCTTTCAAGGTGAGGAGATCATCGTGCGTACCTTGTTCGACCACCTCCCCTTCTTCCAGTACGATGATATGATCGGCTCCGAGCACGGTGCTCAATCGGTGGGCTACCACGACCATGGTACGGCCTGCAAAATGTTCGGCGAGATTTTCCAGGATAATGACCTCATTATAGGCATCAAGGGCATTGGTCGCTTCGTCGAAGAAGAAATATTCAGGGTCTTTGTACACCGCACGGGCGATGAGCAGGCGTTGTTTTTGGCCCTGACTAACGCCGGTGCCTTCCGGCCCGATCTTGGTGCCATACCCAAGTGGGAGCGATTCAATAAAGGTCTGCACATTGGCCACCCGGGCGGCATGGAGCAGTTTGGACTCCTCGATGATCTCGCTGCCCAATCCAATATTGCGGGCGATAGAGTCCGAAAACAGGTACCCTTCCTGGAGGGTAACCCCGCAACGGCTGCGCCACAGCTTTTGCTGGAGATTGCCCAGGCTGATATCCCCCACCCTGATCGTGCCTTCAGTGGGTTGATACATATTGAGTAATAGCTTGATGAGCGTGGTTTTTCCACTGCCGCTCGACCCCACGATAGCCGTCTTTTTCCGTAGGGGATCGTGATATCCAGGTTTCTAAGCACCGGCATATCCGCAAACCCGGGATAGTGGAAGCTGACCTTTTCCAGGCGGATATCGCTTCTTTCGGGAAGAATGGAAATTTTCTCTCCCGGGTTTTCTTCATTTTCCTTGAGATGCACTTCGTTCATCCGCTCCAGGCTGATCTTGGCATCCTGCACGGCACGGATAAAGTCTACGAGCTGATGCAGCGGATTATTGATCTGGCCGATAATGTATTGCACGGCGAGCAGTCCACCAAGGGATAAATGCCCTTCGATCACTGCTTTGGCGGCAAAAATAGTGATCAGAATGTTCTTGCCTTCATTGAGTAAAAGGGCGCCCAGGCGCTGCCGTTGGTTGACAGCCAGGTATTTCATGCTGGCGCGGAACAACCGGGCTTCGGAGCGCTCCCAATCCCATCTTTTAGCCGTCTCCGCATTGTAGAGCTTGATCTCCTGCATACCGCTGATCAGCTCGATCATTTTCTCCTGGTTTTCAGCCGACTGGTCAAATCGAATGTAATCCCACTCCCTTCGGGCCCGCATGAAGCGGAATATCCACAAGAGGTAAAGTGCGGTGCCTACGAGGAAAATAAGGAAAATGAGTGAATCGAAATACCAGAGCACCAAGCCCATCAGCAAGATGGAAAAGCTGGAGAAAATAGCCTGCAGGGAGGTAGAAGTAAGCAGGCGTTCAACCCGGATATTGTCCTGCACCCGTTTGAGCAGGTCGGCTGTCATTTTCTCATCGAAAAAACGGATGGGCAGACGCATCACCTTGATCAGGAAGTCGGAGATCAGATGGATATTGGTCCGGATGCCCAGATGAAGGAAGATCCAGGTACGCAGGTGTTCGACAAGCACCATACTGCCGTATAGCACCGCCCAGGCAAGGAGGACCAACAGCGCAAAATTGAAATCCTGCCGGCTGATCCCCTCATCGACGAGCGCCTGCATGAGGAAAGGAAATGCAAACTGAAGCAAGAGGGTGATGACAAACCCAAGGATCAGTTGGGTGAGCAGGTGGCGATAGCGGGTCAGGTAGCGAAATACATATTGGAACCCTCCTTTCGAGATGGTCTCCCCTTCCCGCTGAAAAAAATCGACGGTAGGCTCCAACAACAGCACAATTCCTTCAGGCTCTCCAGCCTGCCCGTTGGGTTGCCAGCCATCCGTAAATTGTTTATGCGTATATTTCAACAATCCCCCGGCAGGATCGGCAACCCAAACAAACCGGCGGGATGTTTTGTAGACTACTACGTAATGATTTTGCCTCCAAAAGGCGATACAGGGCAGCGGTACTTCTTCCAGCAATTTTTTCAAAGAGATCGAAGCAGCCAGCGTTTTTAACCCCAGCCGCTCTGCCCCATCGCTGATATCGAGCAACGACACTCCTTCCCGGCGCTGGTAGGTAAGTTCCCGCAGATGTTCCAGGGAATAAAAACGACCATAATGCCGGGCGATCATGCGCAGGCAGGCCGCTCCGCAGTCGGATTCATCATGTTGCTGGTAATGCGCAAAATTTTTAAGCATACGCAGTGTTATCGCTTCCTTTCGGCGGGTTAGTATTCAAACGCGACAAAATAGCAATTGGTTTTAATATATTTTTGTCGTAAACTCATTACTTTGGTCACCTGGATTACGCTGCCACCCTCAACCCACAATTAATTTGTCTTTTAAAGGCTATTTTTCATGCGAAATAGTTTTATCAGCCTGGTTACGGTCATCCAATACCCGGATGAATTTCGCCTTTTGTCCAATTACCTGACGCGGGTTCATGCATCCCTGAGCGCCAACTTTTCCGACCTGGAGATCGTCCTGGTCAATAATACGACCATACGCGATATCAATCGGTGGATCGGCGACCTGGATCCGCTCATCAAGCAACACATCTATTTACTCAATCTCTCCTCCCCTGTCAACCGCAACCACGCCATCCTCGCAGGTTTGGACCGGGCAAACGGAGATTATACCGTAGTTTTTGAATTTCAATTTACCGATCATCCCGAGTATATTGTCCAGTTGTTCGATAAAGCGCACGAGGGAAACGACATTGTGTACCTGCAGGCCAGCGAGCGGCGAAGTGGCTGGAAATTGAGCTTCTTTCACCAGGTATTCTACTACATTATTCGCCATTACTCCGACTTGCAAATCGATCCTAGAGCCCATAACTCACGCATTATTTCCCGCCGTGCGCTCAACTCCCTGCTGAGGTTGCGGGAAAACCTGCGCTATATGAAGGCCATTTATTCCATGGTCGGCTATCGAACGACCGCCATACCGGTGCCAGAGCCACTCCAGCCCGATCCGGGAGAAAGTTTTTCCGCACAATTCCGGACTTCACTCGTAGCTATTACTTCCTTTACGACCTTCCTACGCTCCCTCCTACTCTGGATTTTTCTCATCTCGTTGGTTTTCCTGATCGGAGTAGTCGTAAATGCCGTCAAGGTGAAGTTTACCAACTACGACATTCTGGGTAAGTACCATGAAGCCATGTCGGGGTGGACATTTCTGGTTGTGTTGATCTCTATCTTCTTTGCCACGATGAGTTTCAACATTTATATCATGTCCATTTACCTGTCAAATATTTACCACGAAATCAAGCAACGGCCATTGTACATTATCGAATCCGTGCAACGGCTGTAAGCAGCAAAACGAACAAGTAGTTGACAAAGAGAGAGTTGCGACGCCCCAGCGGCACCCATTCTTTGGTAGTGAATTGGGTTACATGTTTTTAGAGCAATCCAAATATCTTGGCGTACTTCAACATTTCTCCCTGGTTGGTGATCTTCACTTTCCCCATGAGCACGGCCATCATCGCGTTTGTTTTACCGGATATCACATCCATGAAATTTTCGGCAGTACCGGCCACGCTGCAGCGTGCTTCTCCCGTCAATCCCTCTTCCGTAGAGCAAGTTCCATCCTGGATAGATACGGTATATTTACCCCCATCGGGGCCGTCGATATCGAAGTGAAAGACAGTAGCCATGCCTTCAATAGCTTCCGGCCGAACCCGATTAGGGAGGTTGAGGATAAATTCACGAGCAGTCATAGTGTGTGGTTATTTTGCATGATGATCAATCCAATTTACCAGGAATTCAAGAACTTGTTGCTTCTCTGGTTCATGGTAGGTTTCGTGAAACAAACCTTCCCAAAGCTTAAGGGTAACCGGGCCATTTAAACGGCCTGCAAAAGATTCGGTAGCCAGGGGGTCTGTAAGGGCATCTTTGGTGCCGTGGGTCAGCAGGAGTGGACAGGGAAATGTCCCTTCGTACTGATCGAGGAATAAACCGGCTTCCAGCAGGGAGAAACCGATTCCGGCAGAGACCCTGTCATGCGTGTAGGGGTCCTTTCGATACGCTTCCACCACTTCGGGATCGCGGGAAAAATCGGTGGGATCCAGCCCGTTGGACTGCGAAAAGGCGGGGAATACCCGGCGCATAAGCCGGGCCAGCGTCATCACCGCTGCCGGGGGCATTTTCCGAATGCGTATCCAGGGACTCATGGCCAGCACACCGGCAACAGCTGGTTTCCGTTCCAGCACATAGTTGAGCACCAGGTTACTGCCCATGCTTTGTCCCATAAGGAAGACCGGAATTTCAGGGTATTGTGTTGTCGCCTCTTCCAACATCAGATCGATGGTTCGAAAATACGTCTCTATACCCGGCGCATGGCCCCTTTTCCCGGAAGATTGACCAAATCCCGGAAAATCAGCACCGATTACCGCAATAGATTGGGATTGAAAAAAAGAGGCCAGGTGTGCATAGCGCCCGGTATGCTCTCCCATTCCATGGGCCAACACCACCACGGCCTTTGGAGTGGACACTTCCCAATGCCTGAAAAAGAGCTGAAAACCTTCCGGATGTGGATGAAATGCGGTCATAAAATGAAAAATGGATTAAGTTTGCCTGTGCTTCCGCCGTTAAATATACATGGAAAATGAATGACGGAGTGAATGAGATAATAAGATATTGGTTGGGCAGTGAAAAAATGAACCGCGTATGAGAATCATTTTCATGGGTACCCCCGAATTTGCGGTACCTTCTTTGGAAATCCTGGCCGACAATGGGTATGAGGTGGTGGCTGTCGTCACCGCTACCGACAAATTGGGAGGCCGGGGAGGGAAACAGGTATTGGAATCAGCTGTTAAAAAAGCAGCGCTGGCCAGAAACATCCAGGTGCTGCAGCCGAAAAACCTCAAAGCCCCGGAATTTGTCCAGGCATTGGAAGGGCTAAAGCCCGACCTTCAAGTGGTCGTTGCCTTCCGGATGCTGCCTGAGGTGGTATGGGCCATGCCCCGCATCGGCACCTTCAACCTGCACGGCTCCCTGCTACCAAAATACCGGGGGGCCGCCCCTATCAACTGGGCGGTGATAGCGGGCGAAAAAGAGACAGGGGTAACCACTTTTTTTCTCCAACAGGAAATAGACACCGGTGATGTGATTTTGCAGCGCAAATTGTCCATCGACGAAAATGAAACGGCTGGGGAAGTGCACGATCGCCTGATGGAACTGGGTGCAAAGGCGGTATTGGAAACCGTGCAACTCATTGAGTCAGGCGCGTATTCACTGCAACCTCAAAATACCAGTCTGGTCACGAAAGCGCCCAAACTCTTTCACGAGACCTGTGAGATCAATTTTGCGCAAGCTACTGCACAGGTACACAACTTCATCCGGGGTCTGAGCCCCTACCCTGCCGCCTGGACCACGGTTCAGGGGAAAGAGCTGAAAATCCTCCGCACACTAAAGGTTGATAGTCCTCCGCAGCATACGCCAGGCACCCTGGTCGCCGACCACAAGAAGTCGATCCGTTTTGCTACGCTCGATGGGTATATAGAGGTACTTGAGTTGCAATTGGAAGGCCGTAAGCGTATGGATGTGGTCGCTTTTTTGAACGGAAGACATTTGGAACTATAAGCTCAATTTCGGGGATAAGTAGTTGTTTTTGTTTCTGTTGTTTAATTATTTTTTTTAATGAGAAGAAAATTTTAACTGAGTAAAATCCTATGTTGTCTAAGCGTTTCAAGTAAATGAGTGCCATTCAACAGGGCAATTCCTCCCTAAAATTTCCTAATTTCCCGTCGCAGTCCAATAAACCACCTATGAAGAAACTTCCTTTACACTGGCAAATCCTCCTCGGCATGGTTTTAGGCATTGCCGTTGGATTGATCGCTTCGAACATCGGCGGAGAGAAAGCCGTCCGGGATTGGATATCCCCTTTTGGCGCCATTTTCATTAATCTGTTGAAATTGATTGCCCTCCCGCTCATTCTGGCCTCGTTGATCAAAGGGGTTTCTGATTTGCGCGACATGTCAACCCTTTCCCAAATGGGTGGGCGGACCATCTTGCTATATCTATTTACCACCGTGGTGGCGATTACGCTGGGGCTCCTTCTAGTCAACATCGTCGATCCTGGGCATCTGCTTTCGCCCGAAACCCGGGAAAGCCTCATGACCACCTACGGGGTTGACGCGGAGAAATCCATCCAGGCAGCTGCAGAGCAACAAGGCAAAGGGCCCCTGCAACCACTTGTAGATCTCGTGCCCGACAATATATTCGCGGCGGCGACCAACAACCGCAACATGCTCCAGGTGATTTTTTTCGCCATCCTTTTCGGTATTGGGATTGTGCTTATCCCGGATGAAAAATCCAGGACCATAAAAGCGTTTTTCGATGGATTTAACGAGGTGATCCTGAAGATCATCGACCTGATCATGCTCGCGGCGCCCTATGGCGTATTTGCGTTGCTTGCCGGCCTTATCGTCGATTTCCCGAGCATTGATATGTTGTACGCCTTGCTTGGCTATGGGCTCACCGTGGTGGTGGGGCTCGGAATTTTGCTTTTGCTTTTTTACCCGACCCTTGTTCGGGTCATTACGGGGAGGTCTTTTTCCTTCTTTTTTAAAGGAATCTCCCCCGCCCAATTATTGGCGTTTTCTACCAGTTCGAGTGCGGCCACGCTCCCTGTGACCATGGAGCGTGTGGAGGAACATCTCGGGGTAGATGAGGAAGTGGCCAGTTTTGTCCTGCCCATCGGCGCCACGATCAATATGGACGGCACCAGTTTGTATCAAGCTGTCGCCGCTGTTTTTATAGCCCAGGCGCTCAATATAGACTTGACCATTGGCCAACAGCTGGGCATCGTACTGACGGCACTCCTGGCTTCCATCGGCGCAGCAGCCGTACCTGGCGCAGGTATGGTCATGCTGGTGATCGTGCTCGCGCAGGCCGGAATTCCGGAGGCGGGCCTGGCACTGATCTTTGCCATCGACCGGCCGCTGGATATGTTGCGTACGGTAACGAACATTACCAGCGACGCATCGGTTTCTATGATAGTGGCCAAGTCCCTCGGCAAATTAAACGATCCGAAGGAGAAAAAATGGGATGACAATTATCCACCAATTGACGATACCAATGAAGATGCATAGCCCTCTTTTTCTGCGATTCCTTCTACTTTCATTACTCCTTCAAACTAGCTGTCTGGTGGTAGAACATCCGCATGCTGCCATTGCGCCCGGTCGCTGGCGCGGGGTATTAAAACTCACCCAGGGCCCCTTGGCGCCTCCCGATGAATCCGAATTTGCCAATATTCAATTTGAAGAGGTAACGGAGGGCGAACTGCCCTTTCTGTTTGACGTAGTGTATGATGACGACACGCATTTCCACCTGGAAATCCTCAACGGGGAGGAGCGCCTGCGTGTCGACCACATCCAGTTTGGCAGAGATCCAAGTACTGCCAAGGATACGATCCTGATCGACTTTCCCGTTTATGATTCTTACATCAAAGCCCTGCATGAAAACGATGTGATCGAAGGAGAATGGGTCATCAATTTCAGAGACAATTATCGCATTCCCTTCATTGCACATTTTGGGCGCGGGTATCGATTCACCGAACTAAAGAAAGCGCCGGTGATGGACCTGACCGGAAAATGGGAAGTCGCATTTGAGGTCGATACCGAAGAACCCTACCCGGCAATTGGCGAATTTAAACAGGACGGAAATGCCTTAACGGGTACTTTCCTTACCGAAACGGGCGATTACAGGTATCTGGAAGGCACCGTACAGGCGGACAAGTTCTACCTCTCCTGTTTCGACGGGGCACATGCATTTCTTTTTGAAGGAAAAATCCTGGCAGACAGCACCCTGGTGGGAAGTTTTCGCTCCGGCACTCAATACCAGACTGTTTGGGAAGGAAAGCGCAACCCTGACTTTCAGCTCCGGGATGCAGATTCCATCACCATGGCCAGGGATGGTGCACAGGTGGTGAATCTGCAATTGGAAGATCCGTTTGGAAAGGTCGTTTCGATCAATGATCCGGAATTTGCCGGGAAGGTGAAAGTGATCCAGATAATGGGTACCTGGTGTCCCAACTGCCGCGATGAGACCGCTTTCCTGCGCGAATATGTATCAACCCACCCCAACGAAGACTTTGCGGTAATTGGGGTGGCATTTGAGCGGTATCAGGAAAAGGAAAAAGCGATGAATGCCCTGCGCCGGTATGTGGAAAACCTGCAACTCCCCTACCCGATCCTGTTGGCCGGGTTGAAGGATCAGGCTACAGCGGAGTCTGTATTTCCCATGCTACCCCGTATCAACGCCTACCCGACTATGTTGTTTCTCGACCGGCAGAATCGGATCCGGCGGATACACACCGGGTTTTCCGGGCCGGCAACCAGTGAATATGCTGCTTTTCAGGCAGATTTTGACCAGTATTTGCAGACATTATTAGCTGAAAAATAGATAACTTTAGGTTTTTGCCATTAATCGATCATCAATGGATAATACCCAGCATTTTCTTATAGCGTTCCACGAAAACAACCGGGCTAAAGCGCTCGCGTTAAAAGAAGAATTAACCCCCTCCGGGTGTTCCTTCAACCTTCTTTCTTCTGCTGAAACCGCAGAACCTGGCGATTTTAACCGCCGGTTGCTGTCCAGCAACGAACACATCCTCCTCCTGGTTAGCGATAATATGCTGAAAAACGAAAAGTGTATGTATGGGGGGCTGGAAGCGGTGCAACAACTGAGTAGTTCCAACCGGATCATTCCCATTGTAATTGATGGGGAATATGAAAATGAAACCATAACCACGGTTTTTGAACGTGTGGGGGATGTCATTCAATACCTGAACTATTGGCAGGACGAATACATCAACTTACGGCAAAAACGACGTCATCCGGATGAGGGGGACGACCTCGATCAGATCAACGAAGCGCTTCGCATCGTGCGGCAGGTTTCTTCTGAGATCGGAGAATACCTGCGACACCTCCGGGTGGTGAAGCACTACACCTGGGAACAAATACAGGCAAGCAATTGGGAGTTGTTCTTCCGGTTGGTCCAATACCCCGCCGGGCATTCCCTGCTTAAAGCACATCAAGCCCCGGAACCCCATGTGGAGGTGGTCGAGATGTCCGAGCCCCCGGCTGAGCCAATAGAGGAGCCCATTCCGGCAGAAGAGCCCTTACCTGCCGAAGAGCCTCAACCCGTGGTTGAATTAGAAAAAGAAATCCCGCCTGTTATTGAATGGACCGAATTGCCGGGAATTGCCGCACTGGGTGGTCCTCCGCCTGAAACTCCCGAAATTTCGGACCAGGAAGAGGAGCCGGAATCCGTCTCCAATCTGATCAAAAAGCTGGTAGAACACGCCGAGGAACAACAGGAAAAAGAGCCCGAAGTTCAGGTAGAAGAACCCCTTGCAGATTCGGTGGGGGAAGAAACGCCCGAGCCGGTAGAGCACCCGCATTCCGAACTCCAAAAAGTGGAAAATCTTTTCGAAGAAGCTGTATCCGAAGAAGAAGATGAAGAAACTGAGGTAGGCAACGATATACTGGAGATCGCGGAAGAGCCGGAGGAAGCCCAGGCCATCCTGGAAGAAGCTCAGCATCAGTTTGACAAGGGTGAGGTAGTAGCCGGATTGAATCTGCTAAGTCAGGCAATCGAAGACTTCCCCCAGAGCGCCCAAATTCGATACCACTATGCCCAGTCCTTGTTGCATCATGCACAAAATGCCCCGGAAGCAATTCTGGAACTGGAGAAGCTGGTCCGCCTTGCCCCTGCACATGTCCCCTCCTGGTTTATGCTGGGTGAATTAGCAGAAATGAGCCACCAATACAGGCAGGCCCGGCAGTATTACGAACATGCCGTGTACCTCGACCCTGATTTCACCGAAGGGTACTTCCGTCTCGGACTTCTATTGAGCAATCACTTTGAAGGAGAAGAAAAACAAGCCGCCAAATACTTCCGGAAGGCATTTAAGTCCGACAAACACTTTGCCGATGCTTATTACCAATACGGCGCCATTCAATACGAACGGCTGGGCAATCTCAAAAAGGCGGTCAAAGCCCTGCGGAAAGCGCTGAAGTATCAACCTGCCCATCCATTTGCCAATTATGATCTGGCCCTCATTTATCACGGGTTGGGTGAAGGTGAAAAAGCTTTCCATTACTACCAGCAGGCCATTGCCAACAATGCGGAACTGCAAACCCCCGACAATGATGCGGCTTTCCATTTTGAACCAAGTCCTGCTTCCGATACCGCCCCCCCTGCCAGCCAGGAAAAACCGGAGAAGCAACACAAGAAGGAACAACCTTCCGACACGCAGGGTATCGTACTCATCACCGGAGCTACTTCGGGAATCGGCAAGGCGACCGCCACTGTTTTTGCCAGGGAAGGCTACAGCCTGATCCTCACCGGGCGCCGGGAGGACCGGTTGGAGGAAATGCAAGAGAAACTGAAGAAGAAATACAGCGTTCCGGTTCGGATTCTTTGCTTCGATGTCCGCGATGCGGAAGAAGTGACCGAAAACCTGAATGAACTGGATGAAACCTGGCGGAATATTGACATTCTTGTTAACAACGCCGGATTGGCCAAGGGGTTTTCGCCCATCCATGAGGGTGAGCTCCACCATTGGGAAACCATGATCGATACCAATCTTAAAGGGTTGCTATACATCACCCGTGTAGTGACACCCTGGATGGTGCAACGAAAGAAAGGACAGGTGATCAATATTGGCTCTATCGCGGGAAAAGAAGCTTATCCCAAAGGCAATGTGTATTGCGCCACCAAGTTTGCCGTAGACGGCCTGACCAAAGCTATGCGTATGGATCTTTTCCAGCATGGGATACGGGTGAGTCAGATTTGTCCCGGTCATGTAGAAGAAACAGAATTTGCGTTGGTGCGTTTCGATGGCGACGCCGAAAGAGCCAAAATATACGAGGATTTTCATCCGCTCAACTCAAGCGATGTGGCTGATTTGATCCTCTACATATGCCGTACGCCTGCACATGTCAGTATTCACGATGTGGTGATCGCCAGCGCTCAACAAGCCAGTGCTATGTTGGTCGATCGCAGCGGCAGGGAATAAGACTTTTGAAAGAAAAAGAGTGCGTAAAGTTGGTTTCAACTTTACTCACTCTTTTTCTTTTCCTCTCCCAAAAAAAGAGAACGAAGGTCGGGCGCGTCGGAGGGTTTCATGCGACCGGAAAGGATCAGGCGCATTTCGCGGCGGCGTTTGGCGCTCTCGAATTGGTTTTGCTCATCATTGCTCAGCGGAAGAACCGGAGGTACCGGACAGGGCTTCATCGTTACCTTGTCGACTGCCACAAAGGTTAAATAGGCGTGGTTGCAGCGGCGGGCATTCCCCCCCTTCAAATCGTCGGCAAAAACTTCTACATAAACTTCCACCGAAGTATTGAATGCACGTGTGACGGATGCATTAATGGTCACCACATCCCCCAGTGGGATCGGGCGTTGAAAGGATACATGGTCCACAGATGCCGTCACCACATAATTCTCACAGTGCTTGCCCGCGCAAATTCCGGCGGCAATATCCATCCAACGCATCAGGTTGCCTCCCATTAGGTTGTGAAGCGGGTTGGTATCGTTGGGCATAACGATTTCGGACATGACTGTTTGAGACTCGGCGACTTTTTTGGGTTTCATGTATATGGGGTATTTAGCGAATCATAACGCCTTTCCTATCCAGGAAAGGAATTTGGGTGAAATTTTCTTCCACAATGCTTCCACGCACAAAAACATAACGCTTGTCGAACATAAACCCTTCAAAGGTGAAGCTCACCCAATACTCATTGGTCAAGTCAAAAAGCGCTTTGTGGATCGGTTCGATCATTTGAATGGCCAGGGGGCCAATTTCATCAAAAAAGTGACGCAATGTAGTGGTTTTGCGATTTTCTCCCTCGATTTCCCCGTATCCTTTAGTACTGATCAGTACATTTGAGATAGATTCATCTTTCAAGTTGATCAGAAAAGTATCCCATAATTCTTCGCCGGGTTCTTCCTCCGGACGTGGAACAATGGCAATAGCCAAATCTTCAACTTTCTGCACTGGAATATCTTTTTTCATCATCAGAAATATATTCGAAGTCAAATAAACGGGCGAATTGTGCTTTCAATTCTGCCTTTACCTTATCAATATCCTGGGGTTGCCCCAACTCTGCAGCCATAGAAGTTACGTCCTTATCCTTGTCGTCGATACCACAGGGCACAATATGCCTGAAAAAGGAGAGGTCGGTGTTTACATTAAAGGCAAGTCCATGCATGGTCACCCAACGACTTAGATGTACGCCTATGGCACAAATCTTTCGCTTAGGGTTCCTTGCATCTCCCTCGAGCCAAACGCCAGTGTATGCCGGTTCACGAGTGGAGGGAATCTCGTAGCTGTGGAGGGTTAGAATCACGGCTTCTTCCAGCGCGCGCACATACCTGTGTACATCGGTAAAAAACCATCAAGGTCGAAAATGGGGTAAGCCACTAGTTGGCCTGGGCCGTGATAGGTGATATCTCCTCCCCTGTTAATCTTGTAGAAGGATATCCCTTTTTCCCGAAGCCCTTCTTCATCGAGCAACAGATGGTCCATTTTTCCGCTTTTCCCCAGGGTATAGACCGGGGGATGTTCGCAGAACAACAAGTAGTGTTTCCTGGGACGTGGCGGGTTAGCCGGATTCCGGTTCCAGAGCTTGGCTTCCACCAACTCTCTATGCAGGCGCCCCTGGAGTTCCCAGGCTTCCTCATATGCAATCCTGCCAAGGTCCTTAAAAACAACTTGTTCCATATGGTTTTTTCAGGAGAATTTCGCTTCCCCCTTTTAAAAAGCGGCACAAAGGTAGGGAGAATTTCGCCTTTTTATGTCCCCCCGCTTACATTCTCTGTTTTTTTTACATGCGATCCAAGCAATTACCCCGAAATTCGGGAAACAAGCGGAAAAGCTAAATGCCGGGTATGCTAATAAGGTTAGGAATACTCTTTTGGTTCACAGTCGGGATCCTGCAAGGACAGACTTCACTGGATACTGCGCTGAATTTCAGCGTACAGGATATAGGAGGGAAATCCTATTCGCTGTTCGAATGCCTCGATCAGGGACAGTACGTGGTACTCGTTTTTTTTAGCACACAATACCCCTCCTGCACGGGCATTATTCCTGATTTGAATACCATTTACAGTGAATACGGATGTAATAACGGCCAAGTATTCTTCCTGGCTATTGACCACGGCAGCACTCAACAAGAACTACTTTCCTATAAGCAAACCTACGGCAGTTTACTCCCCCAAATTAGCGGGGTTAATGGCGGCGGAGATGAGGTATTCGACCTCTACAACATTGGGGCATTTCCAACCGTGGTGCTCATCGCTCCAAACCGGTCGATCCTGAACCAGGACATCTTTCCCGTCACTGCGGGTTACCTGGAATATTACCTGACTTTTCAGGCCGAAATAGAACCCGATCCGACCGGATGTTTAACGAATGTGGTCCAGGAGGTGACTTCTTATGCAGAAATATCCAATTCTCTGAAGCTATTTCCCAATCCTACCGATGGTTTACCCACCCACCTTTCCATCATCCTTCCTTATCCCGGGCTCGTTGAGATCGATTTGCACGGGAGCCGGGGAAATTCCCCTGTCCACTTGGTAAAAACAAGGTATCCTGCCGGAAATCAAAAAATTGAACTGCCTTTTTCTGACTGGATGCCCTGGCAGGTGCTCGAAATTCGTTTTGAAAGCAAAACAGTTGGCTCCGTTTCATTAGTCAAAGGGATGTAATATTTCCAAAAAACCTCCTTTTTACCCTTCCTTTCTGTATTTTTGCGCAAAAAAAATATGCGTACATTTTTCTTTTTATTCCCAGCATTACTCGTACTATCTGCTTGCGGCGGATCCGGTGCTCCATCAGGTGAAGAAACCTCCCAAGCGGCTGATACCCTCCGGTACGAAGCAGAGCACCACCTGGTGAACATGCACCAATTGACGTTTGGTGGCGATAACGCCTAAGGCTATTTTAGTTTCGACGGACAACAGATTGTCTTTCAAGCCACTAATCCCGCGTGGGAAGTGCCTTGCGATCAAATATTCGTCATGCCCTTGTCAGGCACCGAGGGGCAAAAGCCGCCGATGCTCAGTACCGGCAAAGGTCGGACCACCTGTTCCTATTTTTTACCCGGAGACTCGACCATCCTCTACGCCTCTACCCATTTGGCTGCGGATACTTGCCCGGAAGCCCCTCGCGCCTATCAGGGGAAATATGTGTGGGCTGTGCATCCCGAATACGACATTTTTGTGGCAGATATGAAGGGAAATGTGCTCCGGCAACTCACCAACGAACCCGGTTACGACGCAGAGGCAACCTTGTCTCCCGATGGATCCCAAATCGTATTTACTTCCACCCGCTCGGGCGACCTTGAGTTGTGGACTATGAACACGGATGGAAGCAATGTAAAACAGGTGACCAACGAGCTGGGGTATGATGGCGGCGCCTTTTTCTCCCCCGACGGGAAAAAACTGGTATTCCGCGCCTCGCGGCCAAAAGCGGAAGAAGAGGTGAAAACTTATAAGGAATTGCTGGCCAACGGGTTGGTGCAACCCATCAATATGGAGATCTTCGTATGCAACGTCGATGGCAGCGACCTGAAACAGATCACCCACCTCGGCGGGGCCAGTTGGGCGCCCTACTTTTACCCCAATGGCGAGAAGGTCATTTTCTCCTCCAACCACCACACGGAGAGCGGCCGGGTGTTCAACCTTTTCTCCATCGATCTCAATGGAGAAAATCTCGAGCAGATCACGTTCGACCCTACTTTCGACGCGTTCCCCATGTTTAGTCCGGATGGCAAAAAACTCATCTTTGCCTCCAACCGCAACAACGGGGATACAAGAGATACCAACTTGTTCCTGGCTGATTGGGAATCACAGTAATAGTAATGTTTCCGGAGAGCGCCACATCGCGCTCTCCGGAAACATTAAAAGTGCAGCAGCTCCTCCGCCTGTTGCTCAATCGCTTCCCGGGTATGCGGATCGACTATATCCCCATCGGAATTTTTGAGTTTCTCTATGGAAGAAATAGGCAGTTTATTGGGCAATACGATCATTCCCAAAAAGTGTAAGATACCGGTGAGGTGATCCATGCCTCGCAGATTGCCGGCGCGGCCAGTGGCGATACCGAGTAAGGCTACTTTTTTTCCTTTAAAAGTTTCGTTATAAGCGCGGACCGAACAGGCGTCCAGGAAGAGTTTAAGCACACCTGGAAAACTGCCGTTGTATTCGGGGATGACAAACACAAACTTCGCTGCCGGCAACATATATTCGTTTTGTATGGCCGCCAGGCTTGGCGTCTGGCCATTCTTCGCATACATATCCGGATGAAACCAATCGTGGGCTACTTGTTCAAGGGCCAGCAATTTTACTTCCTCCTTGGTTTGTACCTGCAGCGCCTGGATATAAAATCGGGCAAAATCCAACGCTTCGCTATTTTTTCGGTTGGTAGCTGAAATTACGGTGATCATGAATGCTATTATTAAAACTTATTTTGTCGCTGCTTCCGGCGCTTTTATTTCTTAAAAAACACTGAGGCCGCAGGTTGTAGTGTTTTTAAAATGGATTTGCTCAGTTACTTAACAGCAAATCAAGGAATTGGTTAAAAATGCGGAAAATAATCGCTGATTGACCCAAACTTCAACGAAAAGCCCCTATATTTAGGATAGCGACTCATTCTTGAGTGCAATCCATCTTTCTGATTTCCAATTAATTATAATCTAAAGCTATGAAAATCACCTACTATGGTCATGCTACCATTGCCGTAGAATTTGGTGGCAAGCACCTGCTTTTCGATCCCTTTATCTCCGGCAACCCCATTGCCCCTGCCATTGCTATTGATGAAATCCCCGCCGACTACATCCTGATCTCTCACGGGCACCAGGATCATGTGCTGGACATGGAACGCATCGCCCAAAGAACACATGCAACGGTCATTTCCAACGCAGAGATCGTAGGCTGGGCGGCAGGTAAAGGGCTGAAGGGCCATGCGATGAACCATGGCGGCAAATGGAATTTTGACTTTGGTACCGTGAAATATGTCAACGCCGTACACTCCAGTTCCCTTCCCGACGGGTCGAATGGGGGTAATCCCGGGGGATTTGTAATCTGGAACAGCGCCCGGTGCTTTTACTTCTCCGGGGATACGGCACTGACCATGGACATGAAACTGATCCCCGAGCTTTGCCCCAGGCTCGATATCGCCATGTTGCCCATCGGCGATAATTTTACCATGGGATATGAGGAAGCCATTATTGCCAGCGATTTTATTCACTGTAACCGCATATTGGGAATACATTATGATACCTTTGGCCTGATCAAAATTGACCACCAACATGTCCTCGACGCTTTTAAAGCCAGGGGAAAAGAGTTAGTTTTGCTGCCCATCGGAAAAAGCATTGAGGTTTAACGTTCTATACAATTACACATGGGAAAAGTAATCGCAATCGCCAACCAAAAAGGAGGAGTAGGGAAAACCACTACCGCCATTAACCTGGCTGCCAGTCTGGCTATCCTGGAGAAAAAGGTGCTCCTGATCGATGCAGACCCGCAAGGGAATGCCACCTCCGGAGTAGGCGCCGGAGGGAATGAGGATGTCACCACCCTCTATGACTGTATGGTCAACGAGGCTGATCCCTTACAGGCCGTGTTGGAGACCGAAACCCCGAATCTATTCATTTTGCCCTCTGATATCGACCTGGTGGGCGCCGAGATAGAGTTGGTCACACATCCACGAAGGGAGTACGTCATGAAGGATGCCGTAATCGACAAGGTGCGGGACCACTTTGACTATATCTTTATCGACTGCCTGCCCTCATTGGGTATGATTACTATCAACGCGCTTTCTGCCGCTGACTCCGTAATCGTGCCTGTACAATGCGAGTTCTTTTCCCTGGAAGGATTGAGCAAGTTGCAAAACACCATCAATCTGGTGAAGCGGAATTTGAATAAAGACCTGGAGATTGAAGGGATATTACTCTCCATGTATGACCAGCGCCTTCGACTGGCTAATATCGTGGTACAGGAAGTGAAGGAATTTTACCAGGACAAAGTATTCGACACGATTATCCACCGCAACTCCAAGGTAAGCGAAGCCCCCAACTTGCATCAACCCGTCATCTTGTATGATGCGACGAGTAAAGGATCGACCAATTTCCTCAACCTCGCCGAGGAGTTTCTGCAAAAAAATGGCGACCCCATTGCTTCCACCAAGATGGAGGTATAAGTAATAAAGAAGGATTAAAATGGCAAAAAACGTCAAAAAGAAAGAATTAGGTCTGGGCATCCGGGCCTTGTTGTCCAATCTGGATGAACAACAACCGCCCGAGAAGCAGGAAGAGGTAGTTCGGGAACTTTCCCACACCGTAGCGATGATCCCAACCGTTCAAATTGAGGTCAACCCGTTCCAACCACGGAAAGACTTCGACGAAGAAGCCCTGGAAGAGTTGGCCAATTCACTCAAGGTGCACGGGTTGATCCAGCCGATCACAGTGCGTCGGCTCAGCGGCAAGGAATACCAACTTATCTCCGGGGAGCGGCGTCTTCGTGCATCGCGCATTGCCGGGTTAAAAGAAATTCCAGCCTATGTCCGCATTGCCAATGATCAGGAAATGCTGGAAATGGCCCTGGTGGAAAATATTCAGCGGGAAGACCTCAACCCGATCGAGATATCCATCACCTATCAGCGCCTCATCGACGAGTGCGATTTGACCCACGAAAACCTGGGAGACCGGGTGGGAAAAAAAAGAAGTACGGTCACCAATTTTCTCGGTCTGCTGAAGTTGCCACCCCAAATCCAACAATCCCTCAAGAATAAAGATATCAGCATGGGCCATGCCAAGGCCTTGCGAGGCATCGAAGACGTAGCCATCCAGCTGAGCATTTTCAATGAAATTATCTCCAAGGGGCTTTCCGTGCGGGACACCGAGCAACTGGCCCGGGATTATCAACAGCCAAAAGGCAAACCAGCTGCAGGGAGCAAGCGGATCTCCGATTCTCATCTCCAAGTACAGGATAACCTGCGGAATTTCTTTGGCGCCAAGGTTCAGCTAAAGACTAGCGACAAAGGCAAAGGACAGATCGTTATCCCTTTTTCTTCCAATGAAGACCTGAACCGGCTGTTGGATCTCCTGGAGAAAGAATGAGTGCACTTTTTTCCCTGAGCAAGCGTTTGGAGTGTATGAAGTTTATCGTCTTTTTCGGTCTCTTCTTTTTAAGTGCATTTGGGCTTCGCGCACAGGTCGTCGATACCCTGCAAACCCCGGGAGCAGATAGCTTGTCGGAGAAAAAAACCTTTTCAAGCTGGTTGACCGACTCGTATCCAAATCCAAAAAGAGCGTTGCTCTTCTCTCTCTTTCCGGGAGGAGGACAAGCTTACAACAAGGCCTGGTGGAAAATACCGATCGTGTATGGCGCACTTGGTGGCATGATCTACCTGATCGACCGCAACAGTACCGATTATCTTTATTTCAAACGCGCCTACCGGCGAAAGGTGAGAGGACTGCCGCATGACCTGAGCGGACAGGGTGGTTTGGACAGTTCCACCGCGCTCAAGCGCTATCGCGACCAAGCGGATAAAAACACCCAGCTCTCCTACATCGGGTTCGTAGCCGTATATGGCCTGGCTGGCCTGGAATCCTTCGTCGACGGCCACCTCTCTTCCTTTGATGTGAGCGACGACCTCAGCTTGAAATGGGGTCCAAAGGAACTGGGGATAGGGTTGACCTTAGAATTTTAAAAAAAGAGGCTGTTTCAAAAGTCGCTTACGCTCCTCTTGAAACAGCCTCTTTTTTTTATGCTTCCAGAAATGGATAGCGGTAATCATTCGGCGGCACGAAATTCTCCTTGATGGTACGTGGCGCGATCCAGCGATAGAGATTCAGTACCGAACCCGCTTTATCATTGGTACCGGAGCCACGAGCCCCTCCAAATGGCTGCTGGCCCACTACTGCCCCCGTAGGTTTATCGTTGATGTAGAAGTTGCCGGCGGCATGGCGCAACTTCTCAAAAGCCAACCGGGCGGCAGCGCGGTCTTTGCTGAAGATAGCGCCTGTCAGTGCATAGGGAGAGGTATTGTCCACCAGCTCCAGCGTCTGTTCGAACTCGACATCTTTGTACGTGTAGATGGTCAACACAGGACCAAAGATCTCCTCACACATCGTCAGCGAATACGGGTCTTGTGAGAGGATGACCGTAGGCTCGATGAAGTAGCCTTCCGACTTGTCGTACTTGCCACCGGCGATGATCTCCACCCTCGGGTTTTTTCTCGAATCCTCAATATAGGTGGCAATCTTGTCGAAAGCTTTCTCGTCGATCACTGCATTAAAAAAGTTGGTAAAATCTTCCGGCGAGCCCATTTTGATCGATTTAAGATCTGCCAGCAGAAACTCTTTCACCTTTGGCCATTTGCTTTCCGGTATATAAGCCCGGGAGGCCGCAGAACATTTCTGTCCCTGATATTCAAATGCGCCGCGGGTCAGGGCCGTAGCCACTTCCTTTGAATCGGCGCTGGGGTGCATCACAACGAAGTCTTTCCCGCCGGTTTCCCCTACGATACGCGGATAGGATTTGTAAATATGGATATTATCCCCAATGGTCTTCCACAGGTTTTGGAAGACCGATGTACTTCCTGTAAAGTGGATTCCCGTAAAATTGGGATCTTTAAAGATCACGTCCCCAGCGGTGGGGCCGCTAACAAACATCAGATTGATCACACCAGGCGGGAGGCCTGCTTCTTCAAAAATCTCCATGATCACCGCCGCAGAGAAGATCTGTGATTCGGCGACTTTCCAGACCACGACATTTCCACACAAAGCCGGTGCGGAGGGCAGATTACCTGCTATAGAGGTAAAGTTAAAAGGCGTTAATGCAAAAACGAAGCCTTCCAACGCCCGGTATTCCATGCGGTTCCAGGTCAGGGGAGCGCTTTCCGGTTGCTGTTGATAGATCTCGGTGAGGTATTGCACATTAAACCGGAAAAAATCGCACAACTCGGCCACTGCATCAATTTCTGCCTGATAAATCGATTTGGACTGGCAGAGCATGGTAGCGGCGTTCATTTTGGCCCGGTATGGTCCTGCGAGCAGGTCGGCGGCTTTGAGAAAGATAGCAGCGCGATCTTCCCATGCCATATTCTCCCATGCCGGCTTGGCGGCCATTGCTGCACTGATGGCTTGTTGCACATGGGATGCATTGCCTTTCCCAAAATAACCAAGGGTGTGTTTTAATTCATGCGGTGGATGAATAGCATGGCGATCATCCGTCATTACTTTTTTTCCTCCAATTGTCATGGGGATCAAGGTCTCTTTGGACTTAAATTCCGCAATGGCGGCTTGGAGGGCAGTGCGTTCCGGGGAACCCGCGCGGTAAGCCAAAACGGGTTCGTTTTTGGCTACGGGCACTTTATAAAATGCATTTGCCATAAATGGATTGGTTTATTACGGTTAGAAAATGAAGTTCTGTACAAGAAATCTAGTACAATTGGCCTGCAAAGATAGCAAATTGCCCCCGGATCAGGTAAGAATCTCCATTAACTGATGTAGGCGGCTGATGATAAAACTGGGGGAAGAAGCCAACGAATGGCTATCACCGTTTGGATTATACCAGCATGTATCCCAGCCTGCTCGCTGGGCCCCTTCGATATCGGAGTGCAAGCTATCGCCAATCATCAATATGCGGTCGGACTCCTGTACCCGTAACCGCTCGGCAGTCGTATGAAAAAACCCGGGATTGGGCTTAAAATAGCCGATTTCTTCCGATACAATGATTTCTTCGAAAAAGTGGTCAATACCGGCTTGCTCCAGCCTGGGCCGTTGTACCTCTGCCAATCCATTGGTCGCAATCGCCATGGGGATACCTAGAGGACGGAGGGCTTCCAGCAGATCTAACGCTCCATCCACCCGAAAGGTAGATCGTTTCAAAACGTCAAAATAATAAGCGTTCATTTCTCCAGGGTTGCCCTCCTTGCCAAGATAGTCAAGGAACCGGGAAAACCGGAGGATCTTCAATTCTTCGGGTGAAATCCGGCCCGCTTCCAGGTCGCCCCAGCACTCCACATTGATTTGGTGGTAAACTTCAAAAAATGCCCCATCCGGTTCCAGATCAATAGAACGGAGGGTCTCGGTAAAAGCGATCCGGGCCGAACGGGTGAAATCGAGCAAGGTATTGTCGGCGTCGAAGATAAGCCATTGGTAGGTCATGGCTTAGGAGTTGAAATAGGATTGGGGAATGTCGATCTCAGGAGGCAGGAACGGGGTGGCATCCCCTCCCCCTTTGATAATCTCCCGGACAATGGTTGAACTGATGTGGGAAAGACCTGGCTGGCTGATCAGGAACACGGTTTCCAGCCCATGTCCCACGATGTGGTTGAGCTGTGAAATCGTTTTTTCATAGTCGAAGTCGGATGCATTGCGCAGGCCGCGCAGGAGAAACCGGGCTCCGATACGTTGGCAATAATGCGCGGTGAGGTGCTCAAAAAAGTCGACCTCAATAGTCGGATCTTGTGCAAACACCTTCCGCAACCATTCCAGGCGCTGCTCCAGGGGGAAAAGGGATTGTTTTTGGGAGTTGACCCCGATCGCGACAATTATCTTGTCGAAGAGCGGTACAGCCCGTCGAATGAGATCGACATGGCCGGTGGTGATGGGGTCGAAAGACCCGGGGAAAACAGCAATGCGCATAGCAATGTGGTTAATTGGTCCCCGTAAAAGTAAAAAGAGGTGGCGCATTGCACCACCTCTTTTGGAATTATTCCGCTTTCTTAGCGGCTTTTTCTTTATTCACGGCGCCATTTTCCTTTACCAGCGCGCCATTTACGGTCTTCATGATCCGACCGGCCACTTTGTAGGGATCGGCGTTGGATGCCGGACGGCGGTCTTCCAGGTAGCCTTTCCAATCTTGTGCCGTAGCAATCGGTATGCGAATCGAAGCACCCCGGTCGCTGATGCCATAGGAAAATTTATGGATCGACTGGGTTTCGTGCATCCCGGTCAGGCGCTTTTCATTCTCCGAACCGTATACCGAGATGTGCTCCGGATGCGTGATCGTCATTTTCTCAAAAATGGAGTCGAAGTATTCTTTTCCTCCCACGTCGCGCATCATGTGGTTGGAGAAATTGGCATGCATACCTGAGCCGTTCCAATCACCCTGGATCGGTTTGGGATGGAATTCCACCTTTATACCATGCTTCTCCGAAATGCGGTGCAACAGGTAGCGGGCAATCCAAAGGTCATCGGCTGCACGCTTGCCGCCTTTGCCAAATATCTGAAACTCCCACTGGCCAAGCAGCACTTCTGCGTTGATCCCGGTAATGTGGAGCCCTGCGTCCAGGCAGGTGTCAAAATGCTCTTCTACCAGGTCGCGGCCGGATACGTTGCCCGTTCCGACAGCGCAGTAATAGGGGCCCTGTGGGCGGGGGTATCCATGCTTGGGAAAGCCCACGGGAATGCCCTCCACCGTCAACACGTACTCTTGCTCAAAACCAAACCAGAAATCTTCGTCATCTTCAATGGAAGCACGGGTGTTGGTCTCATGCGGTGTTCCATCCGGATTGAACACTTCACACATAACCAGAAACGCATTGATCCGTTGGGGATCGGGTACTACCCGAACGGGTTTCAGCAAACAATCGGAGAAGTGGCCTTCAGCTTGTTTTGTCGAACTGCCGTCATAAGACCAAATCGGTAAGACTTTCAGGTCGCCATGGAAAAAATCCATGTCCAGAACCTTGGTTTTACTGCGCAGGTTCGGCTCGGGGTGATAGCCGTCCAACCAGATGTACTCGAATTTAAATTTAGCCATGTTGAAAGAGGTTGTTGTGGAAAATGTATACCGGAAACTTGCAATTAGCCTAAAATAAAAAAGCCAGACCTGCGCCGTGCAGGCTGTGTTAAACTCCCAACTGCTTGGAAGAAGTTTTTCGAAATGGTTTTGCTGTTGACTGGTTAAGGCGGGAAATACAAACGCTCCATTAGTTAACCCATGCCGCGCCCTTAATGGGGACAAAGGTAGGAAAATACATACTACCGAAAAAGGGGTTTGCCCAAAAATATTTTTTTGCAAAAGTAAAAGGGCTTTCCTATCTTTCGATCCGGCCCCTTCTAATGGCATACTACCATGCAGAAGTGGCTTTTTTTATGGGTTTCTTCAGTTTATTTCCCGCTGATAGCCTTGCAGGCGCAGCCCGATACGCTTTTCGATCCGGCCATCCAACTCGAAGATCTTCTTCAAGGCCGGGATGAGGCAGCCGAAGAATTCGACTTCCAACCCTTGTACGAAGTATCTGTCGCATTGCGCAAACGGCCGCTTAACCTCAATACGGCCGACGAAACGGAACTCCGGGAATCAGGGCTTTTTAGCCCCTCCCAACTCCTCCAACTGCTCACATACCGCGATCAAACCGGTCCGCTTTTGGCGCTTTACGAATTGCAGGTAATCCCCGGATTTGACCTGCAGGGGATTGCACAGATACTCCCCTATCTGACGGTCGGCGGCGAGTTGGAAGACCTCCATATTCCCCTGAAGAAGCTCCTCACGGTGGGGCGCAACGACCTGTTCCTGCGTTGGAAACGGCAATTGGAAGCCAAAAAAGGATTCCTGCCCACTGCCTCTACTCCCTTTTTGGGTAATCCGGATCAACTCTATCTTCGGTTCCGCCACGCCTATGAAAACCGGTTCAGTATCGGTTTTACCGGCGAAAAGGACCCAGGAGAGGAGCTTTTCAAAGGGAGCAACCCCACTGGGTTTGACTTCATGTCTGCCCATATTTTTTTAAAAGAGTATACCAAAACGTTCAGGGCTATCGCGCTGGGCGATTATTCCGTCAGCCTGGGACAAGGGCTTATTTTGAATAATGGGTTCGGCTACGGGAAGAGCCCCGCGACCATGGATATTAAACGGGGCGGACGCATCCTCTCCCCTTTCACTTCTGTCAATGAAGCCGGTTTCTTCCGGGGTATTGCTGCTACCCTGGCCTGGGGGCAAAACTGGGAGGCTACCGGCTTTTTCTCCAGCCACCGGAAAGATGCCAACAGGCCCGATTCGACCCTGACCATTTCCTCCATACTTCTTGCAGGGCTGCACCGCACGCCCGCGGAGATCGCCGATGAAAAGGCCTATCGGGAAACGACCCTCGGTGGGCAGCTCAGGCGACGTCTCGCTAAAGGCCATATTGCTGCCAATGCGGTGTACGATCTCCTGGAATTACCCCTGATCCGCAATCCGACCCCATACAATGGCTTCTTTTTCAATGGAGACCGGCTGCTCAATCTCAGCATAGACTACTCCTGGCGCCTTCGGAATCTCCATTTTTTCGGCGAAACTGCCTGGAGTCAAAACAACACATTAGCCACTGTAAACGGACTATTGGCCGGGCTGGACCGCAAAGTCGACCTGTCTGTGCTAATCCGCCACTATCCGCCCAGGTACCAGACCCTCCACGGCGCCCCATTCTCCGAAACTATCGCCAATAATGAGACGGGGCTTTATGTGGGCATAGAGGTCCGCCCCGTCAAGCTACTGAAGGTACACGCCTACTTTGACGCCTGGAAACACCCCTGGCTTCGATTTCAGACCGACTTGCCATCTGAGGGATACGAATGGTTGCTCCGGCTTACCCTCTTCAAAAAAAGAAGGTGGGAAATATACTGGCAGGTACGTGGAGAAAGCAAGGAACGCAACGACCCCGAAAAAAAAGGGAAGACCAACACCCTGGCCACGCGCGCGCTCCTTTTTTCCCGCATGCATTTCAGCTTTTCGCTCAGCAAGTCCATCGAATGGCGAACCCGAATAGAATTGGGGCGTTTCTCCGTGGAAGGCGCTCCGGCGCCCCAAACGGGGATGCTTTTCTACCAGGACTTTTTGTTTAAACCCATAGGATTTCCACTTTCCTTCACTACCCGGTTCGGCTTGTTCGACACGGATGGGTACGATGTTCGCTTTTATGCCTATGAAAATGGGCTGCTCTACAACTTTGCCATCCCTGCCTATTATGACCGGGGCGCCCGATTTTACGTTAATGTTCGTTATAAAGGGATTCGAAATCTGACGGCAGAGTTGCGCTACGCATCCTCTTTTTTTCCCGGAAATATAGAGATCGGCACAGGTATCGATGCGACGCCGGGAAACCGACGGTCGGAAGTCGGTATACAATTAAAATGGAGCTTTTGATGAAAGGACTACCGCAACTCTTTGTACAAAAGATAAGGCTGCCGTTGGAGCCTGAATCCGGCCAATCCCTTCTCCCAGGTTTGCCTGATCTCCTCCTCCGTCCATCCCTTTTGAATCTGAATGCGGAGTTGGTCGGTTCCGGCCAGGAGATCGAAGTACTTATTGGGAAGAAAAAACCCGAGAGAATCGGAGTACTGGCGGTAGAAATCGAGCAGATAATGCAGGTCCAGCCGACCTTGCTGGCGGATTTGTTCCCGGGTAAACCGGCGGAGGTCGTATCCGTTGCAGATCTCTCCTTCGTAGAGTGGTTGTTTGGCCCCTTGCATGGGGGTGGGAATAAAGTGGAATTCGCCCGGTGCGAAGTCAGGTGAACCATAGATCTGGAAGGGCGCCTCCGTACCTCTCCCCACACTAACGATCGTCCCTTCAAACAAGCACAAACTGGGATACAGATACATAGCCAGCATATTAGGCAGATTCGGGGAAGGGGGAGTCGGCAGGTCATAGACACGCCCCCGGTAGTATCCCTTACACGGAATGACGGTGAGATGGCAACTTACCGAATCCTGGAGCCAACATTCCCCGTTGATCATTTGTCCCAACTCTCCCAAGGTCATCCCGTGCACCATCGGAATGGGGTGCATACCGACAAAAGACCGGAACTTGGGGTCCAATACCGGACCATCCATAAAATGCCCGTTGGGATTGGGGCGGTCGAGGATCATGACCGGGATGCCGTGCTCTCCGCAAGCTTCCATTACATAGTGGAGCGTGGAGAGATAAGTGTAAAAGCGGGTACCCACATCCTGTAGGTCAAAGACGACCAGATCCAGACCGGCCAGGTCTTCCGGAAGCGGCTTCCTATGGCTCCCATAAAGGGAAATGATGGGCAATCCCGTTTTTGGATCTCTACCATCTGGAATTACTTCTCCCGCATCGCCCTTTCCGCGAAATCCATGCTCCGGGGAAAAGATCTGAACGATTTGCACGCCTCGCGCCAGCAGGGAATCCACTAAATACCGGTCGCCAATCCGGGAGGAGGGATTGACTACTACCCCAATCCGTTTTCCAAACAAAGTGGGTACATACAAGCTGGTGCGCTCAGCGCCCACCAAAAGCCGGGCGTTTCTTTCGTACTTTTCGGAAATGGGGTCTCTGCTGCCAACCGGTCCAAAGGAGGCGCAGCCTGCCAGGAAAAGCACCAGTGCAGTAAAAAGAAGTCCAACAAAAAGGTGTATCCTTAAAAACATTTGTTTTTCCCTGAATTTTCCGGATATTTGGCTTTGTCCGACAATGTAATCACTAGATTTGTTTAGTCAAAGCCCAACTGCATGGGACTTACACGATTTGCAATAATTGACGTAGAAACGACAGGCGGCCAGGCCGCACGCGATAAAATTACGGAAATCGCAATCGTGTTGCACGACGGCGAAAAGATACTCGATACTTTTGAGACGTTGATCAATCCGGAATGTCTCATTCCCGGTTTTATTTCCGGGCTGACGGGCATTACCAATGAGATGGTAGCCAATGCACCCCGGTTTTTTGAAGTGGCCCGCACCGTAGTGGAGATGACCCAGGATGCCATCTTCGTCGCGCACAATGCCCGCTTCGATTACAGTTTTATCCGGGAGGAATTCAGGCGTCTGGGGTATACCTACACCCGCAAAACGCTCTGCACGGTGCAACTTTCCCGGAAAAGCTTTCCCGGTCTTCCCTCCTACAGTCTAGGCAACCTCATCCGCCATTTCCGGATTTCCGTCGATCAACGCCACCGCGCTATGGCCGATACCCTGGCGACCACCGAGATTTTCACCTTCATCCTGCAATCCCAACAAGGGCAAAGTCAACTTACCCATCTGCTTAAAATGGGCATAAAGGAATCTTTGCTGCCCAACGGATTCGGCATTGAAAAAATCGCGGCCCTGCCGGAAGAATGTGGGGTTTATTACTTCCATAACCATGGAGGGGATGTAGTATACGTAGGCAAAAGCATCAACATCCAAAAACGGATCGCCTCGCATTTCCAGGATAAAACCCACAAGGCCGGACAGCTCCAGGAACATGCCCGGGAGGTCACCTACGAACTCACCGGAAGTGAGTTGATCGCCCTGCTGCTGGAATCGCGGGAAATAAAGCGCCTTCACCCCCTGATCAACCGGGCGCAGCGGAACCGGCAATATCCCTACGGGATCTTTTCGTATACCTCCGCAGATGGGTATTTGTGCTTCATGCCCGCCAAGACGAGCGACAAGCTGGTCAAAGAAAAAACGCTATTGGCGGAATATCCGCATCTCGAAAGTGCCCGAAATCACTTACAAGCTATGGTAGAGCGCTTTCAGCTCTGCGAAAAACGGGTCGGGCTGGATGCAGGGCCGGGGCCCTGTTTTCCTTACCAACTCGGCACCTGCCTGGGCGCTTGCATCGAGCAGGAGTCTCCGGAGGCATACAATCTCCGGGCTCAGGAAGCCCAGGAAGCCCTAACGGCCGTGCTGGATGGCCATTTTGTGATCCTGGACAAGGGCCGTACCCAGGAGGAGCAAGCTGCAGTCGTGGTCGAAAACGGACGGCTCTTCGGCTGGGGCTATGTGTCTCCAGACGACCAGGCCCACAACCTGGACGATTGGAAAGGGCTTGTCAAACGAGCGGAAGGCAATGCGGAGGAAAACCGGTTAGTGAAACGGTTCATCGAAGGAAAAAAAGTAAGGGTACTTGCCTTTCCTCAAAAGTAGTCCGCCAAAAACCGCCTCAACTCTTCTCCATGTAAATTGCGGGCCACCAGCTTCCCGTCCTCATCCAGGAGGTAGCAAGCAGGAATAAACTCAAATTTGAGTGATTCCCGCACGGGAGATTCATCCCCCATCAGGTCGGAGGCATGGAGCCAGACAGCACCGTCCTTGGCAATGGCATTCAGCCAGGAGCGGCGATCGCTGTCGATAGAAATGCCCAGTACTTCAAACCCCTCGTCGTGGTATTCTTCGTATAGCGGGCGGATCGTTTCCCGTACTTCCTTGCGGCAGGGTGCGCACCAGGAAGCCCAGAAATCTACCAACACCAATTTACCTTTGGTATCAGCCAGCCGAAGGGTGTCGCCTTCGGGCGTGGGCAACGCAAAGTCGGGCATCCGATCCCCTTTCAATACCGGCAAATTGTCAGGAGTCAGGAAGGCATCCAATTCAGCGACCCAGGGGTGACCCGGCGCCAATTCTTTAAGCCGCTTCGACACCTCGAGAAAAAACTCCGGGCGGTCGCGGTATTCATTGTCGGGCGCGCGCAATCGCAAGGCGGCGAGGATGGGCAAAGGCGTGTTACAGGTTTCGATAAACCCGTCCAACCCGGCATTCATTTGTGCGGCTACCTCTTCATTGCCGTGCATATTCCACTGAAACCCATCGGGGTCCGTGTTTTCAGCATATTGCTTCTCGATTTCACGCACGAGCGGTTCACGGAAGATTTGCAGTTGCGCCAATAGCCTGGTTTCTTCATTCGCCTCGGAAAACGTGCAGGAGTGGGTCAGGCGGGCTGCTTGTCCCTGGAGGTTGATCTGTGTTCCCTCCTGAAGGGAGAGCAGCACGTAGTTCTCCTCCATCGGCAGCGATTCAATAGCATTCTGATACTTGCTCCCCTTCTTTTGAATCAGCAACACGTAAAGCCCCTCTTCTTCCGGAGTGAGGTTTTTCTCCCAATGAAAGGAACCATCCGCGGCCAATTCGATGGTGGCTACCACCGGCATTTGATATGGCGCCAACAGGTTTGGGAAAGAAGTGGGTCGAAGAAGGTAAAGCGTGGGGGCCCAATTTTCATCGAGCTCTATCACTCCGGATACCGAGACTCCTCCAGTTTGGGAAAGTTGGCTATTACAGGCGCCCCAGGTAAGGCTCAGGGCAATAAGAGAAAGGGCTGCGCCAAGGTGTCTCCACTCCATAATAATCAGGGATTAATATTACTGCAAGAATCGTTTTAAACTATTCTTATAGAAAGTGTACGAAGGGGTTTGTAGTTCACCGGCAAAGTCAGATTTATACCATGGACCCAAATTTTGTCCCTGCAAATTGTCCAGCACATGGATTTCCTGGGCCGGCATATAGCTTTGTGCCAGCAAAAAGATCTTTTCTCCGGTTTCCTGATGTACCGCCATATCGACCACGATCTCTGCATGACCGGGGGAACCACCGATGATAAACACATCCCCAATTTGCATATCTGTAAAGGCGACCGATCGCAATTCTTGCGACAAGGAAGCGGTGCCTGCATAGGCAAAGACCATTTCCAGATACTTCCAAAAGCTGGTATACGAGGTAGATGCAGCACTCGTGGGTATCCAGGAAACAGCCCCACCGTCCACCCTGATCCGGTTTCCCTTTCTCCATTCGGAATAGGATGCCCGGAAACCGTTGCTGAAATTGAAGTGGATATCCTCGTAGCGCTGCTGGCTAAATAAATATTCAGCCCGAAGATGTATTACTGCATCGGCGCACTGGTGGAGATCTCGATTGCCGATGGGCACGTCGACCACTGCGACATGATATCCTGATCCGGGTTTAGCCGTACCGTCGTATAGCAGCACTTCAGCTCCGTCCGCTTTTAAAGGAAGGTTACGCAAGTAGGCGGCAAAGGAGTTCTCAGGCACCATTACCCGCTCGAAACCGGGCGGCGGTAAAATTCGGTGAGCAATATCTTTTCCTTCTTTGTCTATATAGCTTGGAGCAGCCTCCTCCCATTTAACGGTATCCGCTTGCACTTCAGGCATTTGGAGTGGAGTTGACTGCGCGGGGACATAACCGCAAAACTGAAAAAGGGTAAGGAGGAAAAGGGAAAACAGCAGGAAAATTTTCATTGCAAGGCTTTTGGGTTCCTACTGCAAACGATCCCCCGGAGAAAAATAGTATGAGATTGTATATCCTGAACTTTTACTTCTCCGCGATTACCAGCATCTCAAAATCCTCCGTGGTTAGGTGGTCTTCCCGGCTAAAAGCTCCCAATTTGGCGCCAAAAATATCGATTTGCCGAAAGTGAAGCGATTTCAGCAGCCAGATAATCTCAGAAGGCACATAATACCGCTCATTGCAGGTGAGTTCTTTTTTATGGCCTGAATCGTCTTCTACATAAGTGACATTGTGATCGCGGAAAGTCATCAAGTCAAAGGAATGGTGGTCATACGTGGCGTTGCCTTCGGCGGCGGCAGAGGCGAGAAAGTCTTTCACCGAATGAAAAAGGGGGAACAGTCCGTTTAAAGTGGTGAAGATCAATTTCCCATTCGGTCTCAATGCGTTAGCGGCTTGTTGCAGGATCTGGAAATTCATTTCATCCGTTTCCATCAACGGGAATGCCCCCTCGCAGATCATGATAGCCAAATCAAATACTTCTACAAAAGGCAGGGCACGGGCATCCTGAATTTGAAAATCAATTTGGAGGTTTTGTGCGTTGGCTTTTTCCCGGGCTTTCTCCAGCATGGACTCAGAGAGGTCAACGCCTGTAACAATATATCCCCGTTTGGTCAACTCAATGGCATGGCGGCCGGTGCCACAGCCTATGTCCAATATGTTAGCCTGCTTGTTAAACCCAATCTCTTTTTCGATAAAATCACATTCACCCAGGGCGCCTTGTGTAAAGGACTCCTGATCGTATTGGGCGCCATAGTTTTCAAATAAAGATTCGTACCACTGTTTCATGGCTAGTTGATGCTGGTGGAGCAGAAATATACCCCTTTTTACGCGCTATTGCAATAAAAAAACACCCCAATGCAACCTTGTCAAAAAACAGGTGTTCTTACACCTTAATGTTACCCATAAACACTCGTATGAAGATTTTTTCCACCCTTCTGCTGCTCTTTTTCGGTCTGAGCAGCTTCGCTCAAATTGCCAGCCTTCGCGGCCAACTCCAGCATGCAGACGGAGAAGCCGTGCTTTACGCCAATATAGCCTTGTATCACGCCGCCGACAGTACCCTTTTTAAAGTGGAAACCAGCGATGAAAACGGGCACTTTATTTTTAATGAGGTCTTGCCAGGTAACTACTACCTTGTGGCTACCTATGTCGGATCTGCCGATCTAAACAAATCAGACATATCACTCCAGGAAGCACTGGAAACCGATTTAGGCGTGTTGACTTTTTCCGCCGCCGCCATTGAACTGGCAGAAGCCACGGTTACTGCATCCCGCGCCCTTGTCGAGATCAAACCGGACCGCACGGTGTTCAACGTAGAAGGAACGATCAACAGTGCGGGCTCTGATGCCCTGTCCCTGCTCCGCAAAGCGCCAGGGGTAACGGTCGACAATAATGACAATATCAATGTGCTGGGGCGCTCCGGAGTACTGTTGTATGTGGATGGAAAGCGCCTTCCGCTCAGCGGGGAGGACCTGAGTAACTACCTGCAAAACCTGACGGCGGACCAAATTGACCGCATTGATATTATCACCAACCCAGGGGCCAAATATGAAGCGGAGGGCAATGCCGGGATCATCGATATCCATTTGAAAAAAGATAAAAACCTGGGAGCAAACGGCTCCGTTAACGGTACGTACAGCAAAGGTCGCTACGCCCGCCAAAACATCGGTGCTAGCGGCAATTTCCGCAACAGGATACTCAACGCCTTTGCCAGTGCCGGATTGAATTCCGGTACCGGGTTTCACAACATGGAGTTTTTAAGCTATCAAAACGGGCTCATACTCAATGAGTCCAACACCAGTAGCCATCGTTCCGAAAACTATGACTACCGCCTCGGCACGGATTTCTTCGTAGCCCAAAAACATACGCTCGGATTCATTGTCGGTGTGCGGAACGGAGCGTCTACAAGGCCCGGGGTCAATCGCATTGAAATTTCAGACCAGAATACCCCTACCCTAATCGATAGCATCCTCGTGGCGGAAAATGAATCCACAGGCAACCGTGCACAGCAGACCTTCAACCTCAACTACCGGTTTGACAATGGGAAGGGACGCAGTGTAAACGTAGACGCCGATTACGGACGCTACCGAAATGAAAATGAACTTTACCAACCCAACTACTACTACGATGCCTCCGGAGAAAACATCCTCACTGAAATCGTGAACAACTTCGACACGCCTTCCGACATCGACATCTACACCTTAAAGATCGATTATGAAGAGGACCTGCTGGGAGGCAAGTTGGGAATCGGCACCAAACTGAGCCGCGTATATTCCGACAATACGTTTCTTGTGTACGATGTGTGGAATGAAGTCCCCACCCAGAATGACACCTTGTCCAATCGTTTTGAATATGAAGAGAATGTATATGCCGGTTATATCAACTACGCTCGTCCGCTTGGGGAGAAGTGGAATTTTTCCGCCGGCTTGCGCGTAGAGCAAACGGATGCTACTGGTGATTTGCAGGCTTTTTTGCCTGAATTGCAAGAGCCTCCGGTAGTGCTTAACTACCGAAACTGGTTTCCAAGTGCCGGACTGACCTGGCAAGTAGCCCAATTACACAGCCTGTCGCTGAATTATGGTCGCCGCATCAATCGCCCGGACTATGATGTGCTCAATCCATTCAACAGCCAGCTCAGCCAATTGTCGTACCGCAAGGGAAATCCATTTCTTCGTCCCGAGATCGTCAATAACCTGGAGCTTGGCTATACCCTGGCTTACCGCTACAATTTCAAATTGGCCTACAGCCGCACCACCGACCAGATCACCCGCCTGATCGGGCCCGACGAGAACGATCCCCGGGCCAGTTTCATCACCTGGGAGAACCTGGCCAGCCAAACGATTGTCAGCCTCAACGTCAGCGCTCCTATAGAGATCACGAAGGGATGGAACGCCTATTTCAACATAAATGCCTCCTACCTCGACAACCAGGCGGATTATGGAAACGGCGCGGTGGTCGACTTACAGGCATTCACCTATAACCTTTTCTCGCAACAAACCTTTGACCTGCCTGCCGGCTTCAAGGGAGAAATCTCCGGCTACTACTCAGGGCCAGGTATATGGGGTGGGGTATTTAAATACAACGCCAACTGGAGCCTGGACCTCGGCCTGCAACGCAAGTTTTTGGCCGACCGGCTCAATGCCCGCCTCAGTGTCAACGATATTTTCTATGAATCAGGATGGGATGGCGTTTCCGAGTTCAACGGCCTGGTTTCCTACGGATCAGGTCGCTGGGACAGTCGCCGTGTCAGCCTGAGTCTAGGCTATAACTTTGGCAACCAAAACGTCAAGTCGCTCAAACGCAAAACGGGATTGGAGGCGGAGGCAGGACGCGTGGGTGGAGGGAATTAAATCTTCCCCACCCGCTCAACCGGCATAATCAAACAAGACGGGCCGCCCGCTCCTTTTACAAACTCGGAGAGATCGAGCGCATGGACCTCTATCCCTGCCTGCCGAAGCACGGCAATAGTCTCGCGGTTCGTGCGTTCTGCAATGACCTCCCCATCCTGGATGCAGATCACATTGGCGTGGATAAAGCTATCCCCGGGCACCACGATGGTCTGGTATCCATCAAAGAAATGCTCGGGAAAAACTCCTTCACAGCAAAGCACCCGGTGTGGACCGATCATGCTCATCGCGCCGCCAATGTGCAAATAGCGGTCGGGGACTTTAACCGTACGCACTTTATACCCCATATATCCCAGCCAGGCAGATAGTTGATGTACGCCCTCCTCATTCGTGCGGTGGGAATGTCCGACAAAGGCTACATGGTCGGCAAGAATTACATCGCCACCTTCTGCAGTGGCAGGAAGTTCCAGTATGCCAGCCATTGGAACGCCGTGCGCCTGAAGTGCCTTTTCCAACCAGTCCTCCTCCCCTCTTCTGGTTTCCAGCCCCATCTTCAGCTTCAGGTATCCTTGAGGCGTACACAGAGCCGCATCTCGCACAAATACGGAATTGGGATGCCCAAAAAGCTCGGGCACGTCGACTACTTCACATCCCGAATTTTCCAAAATGGTCGTCAGGATACCATGCTGTAGCTTTGCTTTTTCGAGGTCTGCTACTTCTGTGATATGGTGAGCATCCTTATCCCAGAAAGAAACGTATTCTTTTCCAGGAGAGCTGACGATTACCCGTTTTAGTTTATCTCCTTCGTTTTTTACCATGGTGGTAGGTTTGTAGAGACGCCACACATGGCGTCTGGTGCAAGGAGACGCCAGGTATGGCGACGATATGGGAGACGCCAGGTGTGGCGTCTTTACCGTATGGGAGACGCCAGGTGTGGCGTCTTTACCGGCGGCGGGCTTTTTTGGTGCCGTGGCCTCCGAGGAAACCCCATCCTCCGCTACCGATCAGAAAGCCGAAGGCATACCACCCGCCGTTGTTGTTCTGGGCATACATGGTCACATCATCGCGGAACAGCATGGCTACAAAGTCGATAGGGGCTATGATCCCGTGCCATAGTCCGCCCCAAAATCCATACGTATGGCCTTGTAGACAGGCATCGACCACTTCGCTTTGAGCGCAACTGGAGAAGAGCAATACGACAAAGGCTAAGGTAAGGAAGAGAAAGGCATTTCTTTGATTGCTGTGTGTCATTTTCGTTTGTTTTATCGAAATCAATGGGATGAAAGTACAGGCAAACTCGAGAAGGGTAAAAGTATTTCGACAAAAGGGAGGATTAGTTATACAGGCTTCGAAATCATCAGGTATTCCAAAGAAATGCCTATTTTCATCAGATATGAAACTCTTATTGATCTATAGCGCTCATTTTCCCTATCACCCCAATGTGCAATCGCTCGAAATGGCAGACCCTGCTCATGCTGCATCCTTTGCAGAGGTGCAAACAGCATTCATCCAGGCAGAAGAAGAAGATGTGGAGCGGGAAAGTAAGGCTGATCCGGCGTTCACCAAACGGCTGTTTGACCACCTTCAAGAGCGGCTAATCAATACGGGGTATGAAGTAAGCCAAACCCCATTTGGCTATTTCCTCGACCTGAACATGCAAGCGCCAGGGTTATCGCTTGCCAGGGTCTTTAAAAATATATAGGCAGCAATTGGGGAGGTATCCGAATTGCTGCCTATATATTTTTTAGTCATTCCCCATGATCATCAGGGGCAGCATCTCAAAATCGCGGTAAAAAGGATGGTAGCGCTCGGTATCGTAATACCGCTTCACATTCACCACTTTCTTGGTTGCTGTTACCACCTCGATCGGCACGTGGTCGTACCGGCCATTCTGGAGCACGACCAGGCGTCCGTGGATGCCTTTCAGGATAAGATCTAAGGCCATGGTCCCAAAAGCCATCGGTACGATAGAGTCGATCGAGTCCGGATCGCCGCAACGCACCATGTATCCCAGTTTTTGGTTGATGACGTTGATCTGTTTGCCCTTGTTATATTCGGGAGACAGTTCTTTCAGCTTTGCCGAAACCATATCTCCAATACCTCCCAACTTGGCATGGCCAAACATATCCATTTCCGCGCTTTCAAACACCATATCCGTACCACGAAACTTGGCGCCTTCCGACACCAGCAGGATGGAATATTTGCTGGGATTTTCGTTGCGATCTTCGGTGAGGAGCTCTGTGAGCCGGTTGATGTCAAACTCATATTCAGGAATAATACAACGGTGCGCGGCGCCTGCCATCGTAGGCAGCATAGCCGTAAAGCCCGCATAGCGGCCAAAAACCTCCAGCACCATAAACCGTTCGTGGGAGCCGGCAGCCGTGCGCAAGTTGTTAGTCAAGCTGATCGTCCGGGTCACGCAAGTGGAGAATCCAATGCAGTAATCAGTCCCTGGCACGTCGTTATCCATGGTCTTTGGGATAGCCATCACCTTCACGCCCTTTTTGTAGAGGTGCACGCCATAGCTCAGCGTGTCATCCCCACCAATGGCGATCAGGTAATCGATACCAAGCCATTCCAGGTTTTTCAATACCTCTTCCGTCAGGTCGTTCTTCTCGGCGTTGTAAGTGTCTCTCAAATGGAGCGGCACCACGCTCTTGGGTACCGCACTCGGCCGTGTGCGCGAGGTATGGAGGAACGTACCACCCGTTCGGGCGGCTTTGTCTACATGCGTCTTGGTCAGCAAGACAAAATTCTCGTCGTTGTCTGCTTTTTTATCCCGGACAATATCTATTAAGCCGGCCCAGCCTCTGCGTATTCCGATCACTTCAAATCCTTCCCGCATTGCGCGTACCGTAACAGCACGGATTGCGGGGTTCAACCCGGGGACATCCCCCCCTCCTGTCAGAATACCAATTCTCCCTTTCGATTTCGTTGTATTTGCCATGTCGTGATGTTATTTTAGGGGACCAATGTATCGAATAATTTGGGAAAAGGAAAGTGCAGGAGACTAGAAAATGTATTTTTTACACTATTGTCAAGCAAAAGTCCTTTAACCCCAAATAAATTTAGCATTCGAAAGAGGCAAACTGAATTTATTTGGAGCGAAACTTCCTTAAAGTTTGAACTTCACAGGAAGTACCATTACCACATTTACGGGTTTGCCTGCCACTTCCCCTGGTTGCCAGGCAGGCATGTCCTGGATCAAGCGTTTTACTTCCTTATCGCAGTCCGGCGATACCCCTTCTGTGATAAAGATATTCCCGACCTCGCCCTTGGAGTGTACGATAAAACGAACCAATACAGTACCTTCAACCCCGTCTTTTTTAGCCATTTCCGGATAGCGCAAATGAGCTGAAATGTACTGGACCAGATTGTAAAACGAACATTTTTCCAACTCTTCCCCGATCAAGTCAGTACAAGCGCCGAATACAGGTAATCGATCCACCTCCTGAAACACTTCCGTTAGGGTGACCGTCATTGTTTCCGTGAAGGTAACCGGATCAAAATAAACAACGGTATCCTTCACCAATGTAGGCTCTGATTGGGCAAAAACACCTGTATACAAAGCTAAAAACAGACAAGAAGCGAAGAAACGGGAAATAAACGTTTGGGTAGAAAGCACAAAGGTTCTCATTGCCGTGGTTTTTGATGGAGTAATACAAGAAATCTCTCCTAAATAAGATGCCAAAAACCAGGAAAATGTTGTGCTGTATCCCTTTTATCCCATCACCTGCATAATGGTTTTTACGTCCTTGTTTTCAAACCGCTTGATCAGTTTTAATACCATCCCCAATAACCGTCCCGGATTTGTAATAAGGCTGTTCAAGGTAGAGACATATCCATCCAGTTCAGCTATTGCGATTGCTTTTTCCTCTCCACTAAGGTAGGCAAGCTTTTGCGCAGTGCTCCAGGCGTGGTTTCTCGCTTTATTCAGGCTAAACTCGGCGAATTTTTCATCCCGGATACCACCCGCCCAATCCAGCAGGAAGAACAAGGGCGATAATTCACTCAGCTTGGCTTGTACCAAATCGATCCTGGATCCTAAAAGCTTGTTAATTTCCATAAAATCGCCTTCCAAGGAACTTAGTTGGTCTCCGGGGGCAACTTCCGCTGATGCAATGCCCAGATCCAGGTTTATATGGGCGTTCATGCCCAGGAAAAGGTGTTGTAAAATAATCAAACCAGTATGGGTCGCTCCTTGAAACGCATCCAACCAGGATTCGGAACAGGGAACGCCTTTCCGGAATTGATCAAATGCTTCGAGATAGCGGTTGGCAAAAGTAACATCCAGGTGCTCCATCCTGGGGCCATCCTGGAATCGACCATTCAGGACACCCTCTTTTACATCTCTGGTCACTCCCAAGTAAACCGAAGCAAAGATCCCAAGTGGATCCCCTTCTTCCCTTGCTTTGGCAACAATTTGCTGCAGCCGGTCGATTACTTCATCAAGCGTCTGACAGGGCCTCATTGTTTCAAAAACTCCCGGATCAAGGCAAATTCTTTCGCCGGCTCTTCTACTTGCGGATTGTGACCGCTTTTTTCAAATAGGACAAACTGCGCCTGTGGGCAGTATTCTTTGAATTTGACCATCTCTGCAGGCACCGCTACGCGGTCGTACCTGCCTCCGATGATGAGAATCGGCATTTTCAGATTTTTCAGGTCCTTGCGGAAATCGAAATTGCCGATATCGTTGCCCACGATGAAATCACCGTCTTTACCCACCATTTGATAGTACAGTTTCGGGTTAAACCGGTTGGGATAAGGGTTCCGGCTGCGGCCGGAAAAATTGTCGGGGTTGTAGGAGTACAGGAAACCGTATGGCACCCGACCGTATATCTCCTGATGGATGGGGTCGCTTGAAATCACGCCCTGGGCGCGCAATATCATCAGGGTATCCCATACCTCCGGGTAGTTCGTCTTGATCTCGTGGTTGCAGTTGTCGTCATTGGCTTGCCACATCAGGTAGCTATGAAAGGAGTTGGCCAGGATCAGGTGATCTACGCTTTCAGGGTATTTTATCGCATATCCCTGCGCTACTAACCCACCGTATGAATGTCCCAGCACATTGATCTTATCAAATCCCATAGCTTTCCGCAAGCCTTCCAGGTCATCGATATCCCGGTCCAGGGTATACTCCCGTACATCCAGTGCGGTATCTGATTTACCCCGGCCAAAGCCGTCGAAATAGACCAACGTATGGGTGGTAGAAAGAGAATCAAAACTCCGCAGGCCTGGATGCGCCCCACCAGGTCCGCCGGCAATAAAGAACAGGGGATCGCCTTGCCCGAAGCTCACGGTCCAGATTTGGGCTCCGTTTACTTCATAGTACTTCCCGTCGGTGGCGCTATTGGGAAAATTTTGGGAAATGCCTGTTGCCAGGAAAAGAAAAAAGGCGAGCAGGGTAATTGTGTAATTTTTCATGTGGTACTAATTTCAAGTGGAATATGGATATCAAAAGTATCCAAGAAATCCGACATCTGGTCCAAATCGGCCCTACAAATGCAACAATCTGGTCGAATAATCCCTGGGCTTGATGATGGCATTAGGTTTTGACTTTCCGGGCAAAAATTGCCAGGGGGTCACCTGTTTGGTCCAGTCAAAATCCGTTTTCTGGAAGTACCGCTGTCTGTATTCCACCGGCGTGCAAAAGCGGTATTTCTTAAATAGCCGGTTGAAATTCCCCAGGTTGTTAAACCCCGAATTGTAGGAGATCGTTTTGATGGGCTCGTCGGTATCGAGCAATAGTTTGCAGGCATGGCCGATCCGGACATCGATCAGAAACTGGGTAAAGCATTGGAATGCGTATTTCTGAAAAAAGTGACTGAATGCCGACGCACTCATATTGACCTGCGCAGCCACATCCCCAATTCTTAACTCCGGATCGGCAAAATGCTTCAGGATATAAGAATAAGCCACCTGTATCCGGTTGCTTTTCGAGCGGGGCGTATCCGTAGAAAACCCAGCGCTCGCCAAAAAGGTAGATTCGGTCGATTGGGACAGTAGTTCCAGCAATTGTAAAAATTCGATAATATTGGTAAATCCCCTGTCTTCGGTGAGATTGATCAGGATCGGCATCGCTTGCTCGAAGGTTTTGCCATAAAACTGGATACCCCGGGTAGATTCCCGCAAGAATTGCTGGACCCTGAGAAACCGCTCTTTCTGAAAGAATTGCCCGCTGAACAAATCCATGGCGAATTGAATGGTAATAACCCGGTAGGGCTGCCCCCTCTCCTGAAGATGGGCATCGCCGTCCCATTTATGATAAATATAAGGCCCGAGCAATACTAAATCCGCGTCGGTGTAGCGCTCGGTGGAGTCGCCCACAATGCGCGTGCCCGACATCCCGATCACGAGGTTGATTTCATATTCCGGATGGTTGTGGATAGGATAATCAAACCCGTTGCTCACGGAGTCCAGCACCACAAACACATCCGACCCTTTAAGCGGCGTAATTTCACGATAGACATTCATAACATTTCATTTGAATGGCAATTATTCTTTAAAGTACTACTTTTTTGCATCATTGTATTATATACCTGTATTCTAATGAGGTAATTTTAGTGACACACTAAAACGTGGTTGCCATGAGTCCAATTTTTACCTCCTGTTTTGTTCGATTTGGTAAAGTACTATTAAGCGCTTCCCGTTTCCTTCCGATCACCCTGCTCTGGTTCTTTTTTTCCTTTCAACAGGCCAATGCCCAGCAATTTACGGTCTCCGGGGTAGTCGTTTCCCAGGAAGACAACCTGCCTATGATCGGGGTAAGTGTGCTGGAAAAAGGCACCCCCAATGGAACTGTTACAGATCTTGACGGCAAGTTCACCCTAACCGTAGCTTCCTCGCAAGCAGTTTTGGAGCTAAGTTATATCGGTTTTGAAACGCTGGAATTACCGGTGGCTGGCAAGGCAGAGTTTTCCATCCTTATGGAGCCTGCCTCTGAGCTCTTGCAGGAAGTGATCGTTACCGGGTACAGGCGGGAAATTCGAAGTGATATTTCCTCTGCCATCACTTCGGTAAAATCAAAAGACATTGAAAAACTTGTGGTAGTCGGGCTCGACCAGGCCTTGCAGGGCCAGGCGCCTGGCGTCATGGTCACACAAGTGACCGGCTCGCCGGGCGACGATATTGCGGTGCGTATCCGGGGTGCAGGCACGTTAGGCAACAACAACCCGCTATATGTAATCGATGGGGTTCCAACTACCGGCAATATCAACATGTTTTCTCCAAGCGATATTGAGTCAATCGAGGTTTTGAAAGATGGGGCAGCCGCAGCTATCTACGGTGCACGTGCAGCCAATGGGGTGGTTTTGATCACGACCAAGCGCGGCAAATCCGGGCAACCTTCTTTTTCCTTTGAAAGCTATACAGGTATCCAAACCGCCATCAACCTGCCGGAATTGCTCAATGCAGAAGAATACCTGACTATACGCAACGAAGCGATCACCAATGCCAATGCACTTCGCCATCCGGCAAATCAGCTGGCAACCTATGATCCTTCCATACTGGATACGCTTCCCGATAACGATTGGCTGGATCTGGTATTCGACCCTGCTCCGATGCGCCATATCTCTCTGTCTGCCATGGGGGGAAGTGAAACGAGCAATTTCTTCATCTCCGGCGAGTACCTTACGCAAGATGGGGTGTTCAAAGGGCAAGGTTTTGACAAATACCAGGTACGCTTCAATGGCGAGGTGGGCAACCGTTGGTTCCGTGTAGGCAATAACCTGTCATTTTCGCACACCGATCGCCAGGTGCTCGGCGCTTCGGGCGATGGGTACGGTCCTGGCAACGAATTGAGCGGCATCCGGTATGCACTCATCGCTGCGCCTGTGTTTCCTGTACAATATGACGACGGCACCTATGTGAATACCTCCGCCGAACTCGGCGACCCGACCCTGTTTGGGGATGGCAACGCCAATCCTATCGTATTTATAGACCACACCGACTGGCGAATCCGCCGCTACCGCGTTTTCGGGAGCGTGTTTGCCGAATTTTCAGTTTTCGAGGGGCTAAAACTGCGCAGCACGCTGGGCGGGGATTTCCTCTTCGAACGGGAAAAACTCTTTAAAGAGCGCCTTTCTGCCGCTGTGTACGACCCCACTTCACTCAATGAAGGCCGGGTATTCAATCAAACCCTGGTCTGGAACAACACCGCAGATTTTCAGCGCACGTTCGGACACCACCGCATATCTGCACTGATCGGGATGGAAGCTATCCAAAACCACACGGATTACCTGGGGGCGTCGGCCAACAACTTCCGCCGCACGGATCCCCTCTTCCGCTATATTGACGGGAGTACCCCTCTGGAGCTCGGCAACGAAGGCGCCTCCGGTATCGCTACCGAGTGGGCACTTTTGTCCTATTTTGCACAGGCGGGCTATTCTTACAAAAGCCGCTACGTCCTTAGCGCAGCTATTCGACGAGACGGCTCCTCCCGATTCGGACCCAATAATCGATGGGGCGTTTTCCCATCTGTCTCGGCCGCGTGGAACGTATCCAATGAACGGTTTTTTGAAAACGTAGATTTCATTTCCAGTCTGAAGCTCCGGGCAAGCTGGGGTCAACTAGGTAACCAGGAGATCGGCATTTACCCGTATAGCTCGCTGGTCAGCACCGGCGACTATGTGTATGTATTCGGAGATAATATCGTGACCGGGTCTAGCATTCAGGAAACGGGCAACAGCAATATCCGATGGGAAACGAGTACCCAAACCAATCTGGGGTTGGATATGAGCTTCTGGAAAGACCGTCTCTCCCTTACCGCCGATATTTTCCGCAAACGCACCGACGATATCCTCGTTCGGGTGCCCGTGCCGCAAGCAGGAGGCTCTCAACGGCCTCCCTTCGTCAATGCCGCATCAGTGGAAAACAAAGGACTGGAATTGAGCCTGATCTGGAAAGAAAAACTCGGCGGTTTCTCGTACAATATCGGCGCCAACATCGCCGTCATTCGAAACCAGGTGCTGTCCATTGCTGACAGCGAGCCGATTCTCGGCGGGTTTGGGCTCTCTGATGGGGCACTCACCAAAACAGAACCAGGTTATCCGATCGGCTCCTTTTATATCTATGAAATGGAAGGTATCTTCCAATCACAGGAAGAAATTGAGGCCAGCGCTTTCCAAAGCCAATACACCCGTCCGGGCGATGTGAAATTCGCCGACTTAAATGGCGACGACATTATAGACGACAAGGATCGCGCCCATCTCGGAAATGGGTTCCCTGATTTCACCTACGGTGTCCAGGCGAGTTTCAACTGGAAGAATTTCGACTTCTCTACCCTGGTTCAAGGGGTTCAGGGCAATGATGTGTATTTCCTATACGGCAATTTTGCCTACGAAGCGCAGTTGCGTGGCTTCAATTCATACCGCGATATCCTCAACCGCTGGACGCCCGACAATCCGAATACGGATTTTCCCAAGGTGAGCGTAGACGACCGCAACGGGAATCGCCGGGCATCGACCCGTTTTCTCGAAGACGGTTCCTATTTACGGTTCCGGAATATTACCCTGGGATACGATCTGAAAGATTTGCTGAAGTGGAAAAACATAGGTGGGCTGAGAATTTATATGTCTGTCCAAAACGCCTTCACATTTACCAAATATCCCGGCCTTGACCCGGAGATCCAGGCCAATTCAAACGACACCCGGGGCCTGGGGCTTTCTCCCGATCTCGCCGTGGGAATTGACTGGGGTACCGTGCCCGCGCCAAGAACTTTTATCGGAGGCATTCAAGTGAAGTTTTAACCAAAAACGACCATTCCACATGATGAAGTCAATAATATATCTTTGCTGCCTGCTTGTCCTGACCTCCTGTCAGGGCATCCTCGACAAGGAGCCGATTGCCATCCTCGACGCAGGCTCGTATTTCCAAACGGAAGACGATGCCGTACAGGCGATCAATGCAGCTTATCAGCCGTTGTTGCTGAACAACGACAACAAGAATTTTTTCTGGGCCTTTGCCGAGATCACTTCCGACGAAGCCATCACCGGGGGCGACGGCTCCCGTCCGGGTCTCACCGAATTGGAAGCCTTTTCCTATACACCCCGGACAGAAGAATTCAACGATTTCTGGAAGGTACCCTATACCGGCATTACCCAGTGCAACCTCGTGCTCGACCACCTGGATGCCATTGATATGAATGAAACGCTCCGGGAGCGCATCAGGGGGGAAGCGCTTTTTCTGCGTTCGTATTACTATTTTTCACTGGTGCAGGTATTCGGTGATGTGCCGCTTTTTACCGAGCTCATTCCACCTGATGAACTGAAAATTCCCCGCACCCCGAAGGCCGAAATTTTCGCACAAATTGAATTGGATTGCGAGCGCGCCGCTCAATTATTGCCGGAAGTACCCCTTCCTGCGGATGTAGGACGCGCCACCAAAGGAGCTGCCTATGCCCTTGCTGCCAAAGCCTATTTATATGAGAAAAATTGGGGGAAAACACTGGAATATGTGTCCAAGATCAAAGCGCTGGGCCTCTATTCTCTTATGCCCGATTATGGGGATAATTTCCGGAAAGAGACCCAAAATAATTCCGAATCCGTCTGGGAGATCCAGCATGCCAACCTCGAATTGGGCGTCGGCAATTTTCTCAATCAATGGTGGGCCTCCAAAAAAGTTAGTGGGTACGGTTTTGCAGAAGTGACGGCGGCATTTGTCAATGCGTTCGAACCGGACGACCCCCGCCTCAGGTTCACCGTGGCCCAAAATAACCAGGACTATTTTGGAGTGATCTATAAGCCCTCCTTCTCATCGACAGGATATAGCCCACGGAAGTATTTGCAATCCGACTCCGTGGTGACCCAAAAAGCGGACGGCGACATCAATTATACCGCCATCCGGTATGCCGAAGTATTGCTCTGGGAGGCCGAAGCATATACCGAACTGGGCCAGGTGCAGGATGCCCAGGCTCCGCTGGAAGAGGTGCGCGCCCGCGCCCGTGCACAGGCTTCAGATCCAGCCACTGCCCTGCCCGCCATCACCACTACCGACCAGCAAACCATGCGGGAGGCGGTTCGACATGAACGTCAGGTAGAGTTGGGGTTTGAATTGCACCGTTTTTTCGACCTCGTACGATGGGGTATTGCCCAGGACCTCCTACTCGGATTTCAGGTGGGGAAACACGAGGTTTTTCCATTGCCGCAAACAGAAATGGATTTGAATAATGCGTTAGAGCAGAATCCGAATTATTAACTAGGTGAAGAGTGAAGGGTGAAGAGTGAAGAGAAGAGAACTTTTTTCATTAATGAGAGATGCGAATGAAAATTTTTAGGTATAGCGTATTTACGGCGTTTTTTTTAGGTGTGGCTGCGTTACTTTTTGGTCAACCCGGGCAGATTGCGGTGCCACGGGTGGAGATGATGCCGAATCAACCGGCTCCTTACAACGTGCGGGACTGGAAGCAGGTGGCACAGAACTACGATGCTTTTTTGTACGACATTACAAAAACCGGCCAATATTTGCCTTTGTGTTTCCTGATGCCCTCCGGAGTCAACTATCCCCAAAACGAAAGTTTCAGGCTACATACGTATGTAGGCACCAATTCCCCGCTTGGCAACGAAGCCGTCAATGTCTTGCCTTCCATGGTCGGCGCCACCCTCGTAGGAGTGGACAAGAGCGACCAGTTTGGTAAAGATTGGTTGTTGATGAGCCAGGACTTCTACAACAAAGCCAACGGAGAGAACCTCTACCTCAATAATGCAGGCGCGAGCAGTGGCGGCGATTGGTGGTATGATATGATGCCCAATGTGTATTTCTACCAGTTATACGACCTCTATCCTGACATGGGAGGCGAAGGGGAACAACAGTTCTCCACAATAGCCAATCTCTTTCTGGAGGCAGTGCGTGCGATGGGCGGCAAGGAAGCACCCTGGGAACCTGCCTACATGAATTACCGGGCATGGAAATTCAAGACCATGGAACCCAACGATTCGGGCGTGCCGGAGCCGGAAGCTGCCGGCACATTTGCCTGGGTGTTGTACAACGCCTGGAAAGAAACCGGAAACCCTGAATATCTGAAAGGCGCCGAGTGGTCTATCGAATTTTTGAATAACTGGTCCTCCAATCCTTCCTATGAACTGCAACTGCCATACGGCACCCTCACTGCAGCCAAAATGAACGCCGAACTCGGCACGGATTACGACGTGGAGAAAATGGTCAACTGGTCATTCGACAAAGGGGAATTGCGTGGCTGGGGTACGATCGTCGGCAACTGGGGCGGATTTGATGTATCCGGGCTTATTGGCGAAGCGAATGACGGCGGTAATGACTACGCGTTCCAGATGAACGGCATGCAGCAAGCTGGTGCCCTGGTTCCCATGGTGCGTTACGACAAACGCTTTGCCCGCGCCATCGGCAAATGGGTACTCAACCTGGCCAATGCCAGCCGGTTGTATTTTCCTGGATTTTTGCCGGCCAGCTTACAGGATGCTTCTGCCTGGTCGTCCGCAAATGATCCGGATCAGGTTATCGGTTATGAAGCGCTGCGGGAGGTGTGGCAAGGCAACTCGCCCTATTCTACCGGCGATGCGTTGCAAGGGGGGTGGGCAGCTACCAACCTCGCGCTCTATGGAACCTCTTCTATTGGCTACCTCGGGGCTATCGTGGAAAAAACCAATGTGTCTAAAATCTTGAAGCTCGACCTGCTCAAAACTGATTTCTACCGAAACGACGCCTATTCAACCTACCTGTTCTATAACTCCTACAACATTGCCAAGGCCATACAATTCGATGCCGGGCCTGATCTGGTCGATGTGTATGAAGCGCTTTCAGAGACGTTTATTTTGGAAAATATTTCTGGTGTGGTAGACCTGACCATTCCGGCAAATGAGGCATTTTTGATCACAGTTACCCCGGCAGGAGGCGCTATCTCCTACGATAAAAACCAAATGCTGGTCGACGGCGTGGTAGTGGATTACAACCAGAGCGCCCAGGCCTATACCTGGCCGCCGCGCATCAAAGGGCTTGCAGCAGAAACAGATCCGATCGAGGTGGGCGATTCCACCACGATTTACGCATCTGTTTCAGACGCCGATTCCGGGCAATTCACTTTCCAATGGACCACTACGGCTGGATCAATCATTGGAACGACCGGCGAAGTGTGGTTCAAGGCGACCGCGGTGCCGGGCGATGCGGAAATTCAATGCATCGTCACAGACCTGGATGGCAACAGCGACACCGCGAACCTGATCTTGTCCATCGTACCCGAGATCAACGATCCACCGCAAATTTTGGAGATCCAGAAAGATCCGCCTTATGCAGCGCCCGGAGCTTCGGTTCAGCTAACCTGCCTTGCTTCTGACCCGGAAAACAGCGCCTTGCTCTACGAATGGACCAGTGCCCAGGGAAGTTTTACGGGGGCAGGCAGTTTGGTGCAATGGACGGCTCCGCTCTCCGAAGGCGTTGTCCAGCTTTCCGTCAAAGTCACCGACGACCAGGGCTTATCCACCTCGGCAACGACCAATATGCTGGTGAAGGTCTTTAATGCCACGGCCGGCAACCTCATCGCCTATTACCCCTTTACGGGAAATGCCAATGATGTCAGCGGCAATGACCTGCACGGACAGGTGAACGGTGCGCTGCTGACCGCCGATCAATTTGGCAAACCACAAAACGCATACTATTTCAATGGGGGGCCTCAGCATATTGCCGTGAACAACGACCCCATACTCAATTTTCAGGACGGGATCACGGTGAGTTGCTGGTTCAATCCTTACGACTTGCCTGATAAGGAGACCTTTTTGCTTTCACATGGCAGTTGGCAAAACCGGTGGAAGCTTTCCATAACCCCGGAGAAAATCATCCGATGGACGGTCAAAACCGTAAGTTCCATTGCCGACCTTGATATGGATGTGCCGGTGGCTACCGACAGCTTTTACCACGTGGCCGCTACCTACGACGGAGCGTTGCTCGCCCTTTATTTGAATGGGGAGCTACGCAATTACCAGCCGCTGACGGGGCAGATCCACCTCTCCAGTTTTGCCTTCCTCATGGGGCAGATGCTGCCCAGTGAAGCACAATACAACTTCAAGGGCGTGATAGACGAGGTTTACCTGTACGACTACGCCCTCGTGCCCGATTCGGTTAAAGCCTTATACCAACAACAATTGACTGCACTACAAGAATTGATTGCCGGAGAGCATGCACAGCTGGCGCTTTTCCCCAACCCGGTATCCGAGACCCTTAGCGTCGGATTTCCGGACCCATTGGCGGAGGAGGCCCTACTGCAAGTGCGCGACCTCTCAGGCCGCCTGTTACACGAAGAGCGAAGCGAAGGACGAACATGGGTAGAATTGGATGTACAACAATACCAGTCCGGTATCTATCTAATTTCCTGTTCATCTGGAAAGACACATTATACTGCACGATTTATCAAGATCAACTAACCAATTTATTTTAAACCAAAAAACAATCGGTGTATGAAAAAGATTTTATATCAGGTATTTCTTCTAACTGGTTTGCTATGGGCCACCACGGGGTTGCAGGCGCAAGTTCCGGTGGCCTATTATCCTTTTTCTGGAAATGCAAAAGATGCGTCTGCCTTTGCCAACCATGCAACTGTGAACGGCGCTTTACTTACACAAGACCGTTTCGGCTGGTCGAACAGCGCCATGGCCTTTGATGGAACACAAAGTTATGTACGCGCTGCGAACGCCGCACAACTCAACTCTCCTGTGGCAACTGTTGCCTTTTGGATCAATGTAAACGAGCTGCCTGCTTCAGGCGAAGTATTCCTTATTTCGCTGGGAGGATGGCAGGAACGGTTCAAGATTTCCCTTCCCGACCACGGAAAAGTCATCTTTACGACCAACTATGCCGGCGGCATTTCCGACATGGATGCGGGTACCGGCAATGAACTGCAACCCGGCGTTTGGACACATGTCGTGTGCGTACACGATGGCACAAAAGACAAAATTTACATAAACGGGGCCAAAGTGGCTGAAAAGGATGTGGTTGGCGACCTCAACCCTACCACCCACCCACTCGGTATCGGGTATAGCCCATTGGACAATGATTATTTCTTTAATGGCGCATTAGATGAAGTGATCTTGCTCGATGTGGCTTTGTCAGATTTTCAAATTGCAGCCGCATATGCGATCCAAAACACCCCGCCTACAGTGGCCTCCGGCAAAGTGGCGTCCTATTCCTTTGATGGAAATGCAGGAGACGGGAGCAGTTTCGTCAACCATGCCAACATGGTCGACGGCAAAATTACGACCGACCGGTTTGGGTATGGAAACAGCGCATTGCTTTGCAACGGCACCAGTACAGAAGTGACAGCGCCCAATGGGGCCCAACTCAATTCACCCTACACGACGGTTAGCTTTTGGGTAAAGCCCAACAGCCTGCCTGTATCCGGACAAGTGTACTTACTTTCCTTTGGTGACTGGAGTCAACGATGGAAGATCTCCCTCCCCGATCATGGTAAACCCGTTTGGACGACTAACTATTCTGCCGGTATTTCCGATATGGATTCCGGTGGCGGCAATGAATTGCAGCCAGGCGTGTGGACCCATGTAGTTATGGTACATGATGGGGCCAAAGACTTTATCTACATGGATGGAGCAATGGTCGCAGAGAAAGATGTGGTCGGCGAACTCAACAACGCTTCTGCACCACTGGCTTTTGGATATAGTCCGGGTAATGGCCTTTGGTTTGACGGAGTACTTGACGAGGTAGAAATTTATAACTACGCCCTTTCCGCCACAGAAATCGGTGATCTGTATACGGCCCAATCCACTTTTCCTGGTGTACCAAGTCCACTGGTGGCTGGCTACAGCCTGAATGGAAACGGATTGGACGAATCTCAGTTTGGCAACACCGCCCAACTGGATGATGCGGCAGTGGCAGTTGCCAATCGCCACGGCTGGGGAGGCAATGCACTATTCGGGTCTGCTACCGCAGATAATTCCATTGCCTTGCAAACACCCTATACGACAATCAGTTTTTGGGTAAAACCAAACAGTTTACCTCCTTCTGGAGAAGTTTTTCTGTTATCAAATGGAGGCTGGCAAGAGCGCTGGAAGATCTCGCTTCCCGACCACGGGAAACCTGTCTTTACCACCAACTACTCCGGCGGCATTTCCGACATGGACTCTGGCGGCGGCAACGAATTGCAGGTCGACGTCTGGACGCATGTGGTCATGGTGCACGATGGGCTGAAAGACCTGATCTACATGAATGGCGTTCAGGTCGCTGAGAAAGATGTGGTTGGCGACCTCAATACCACCAACCATCCACTCGGAATCGGCTACGACCCCATTGGCGGCGGGCTCTTTTTTGATGGAACGATCGACGACGTAGCGATTTTCAATATTGCCCTTAGCGCCCCGCAAATTGCAGCCTTATATGGCCTTCAGAATCCGGAACCTGTGGTGGCAGGCGACATGGTAGCCTATTATCCATTTAGCGGGAATGGCTGGGATGTAACGGATTATCACAACCATTCTTCAGGAGTAGCTTTTGCTCCCGACCAATTTAACAGAGTTAACAATGCAGCTGCGTTTAATGGGACGAGCACCGAGGTTACCGCAGCCAATTCGCCCCAACTCAACACGCCCAAAACCACGATCAGCTTCTGGGTCAACCCCAATAGCCTTCCTGCTAGTGGCCAGGTTTACCTGCTTTCTCATGGCGATTGGAGTGAACGCTGGAAAATATCGCTGCCCGATCACGGCAAGCCCGTATTCACCACCAATTACACCGGCGGTATTTCCGATATGGACTCCGGCGGCGGGAATGAATTGCAGGTCGGCGTCTGGACACATGTGGTCATGGTACACGATGGACTGAAAGACATCATCTACATGGACGGCGCCATGGTGGCCGAGAAAGATGTCGTAGGTGATCTGAATAACACGACTATGCCTCTTGGTATTGGCTATAGCCCTGGCAACGGCCTTTGGTTTGACGGGATGATCGACGAGGTGCAAATCTATAAGGTAGCTCTTTCTGCTTCCGAAATCGCAGACCTCTACGCTGCACAGAGTACTCCTCCGGTTGTGACGGATACCGAAGCGCCCGATGCACCGCTCAACCTGACGGCAGAAGTGGTGTTCAACCACGTCACGCTGTCCTGGTACCCTGCCATCGACAATGTGGGCGTAGTAGCCTATAATGTGTACATCGATGGGGCATTGGCTGCCACAACGGCAAACCTGACGGCTTATTTCCCCGGACTAACGCCTTTGACGGAATTCCTTTTTGGAGTTACGGCCATCGACGCGGAAGGGAATGAGTCTGTAATGACTACCCGCAACGTGACCACGGGATTGGATGAAGAACCGGATATTACGCCGCCCACTCCTCCTGGCAACCTCCAGGGTAATGCCGCCTCCAACTCGATCATTTTTACCTGGGATGCTTCTATTGACGACACGCAGGTAGCTGGTTACGTGACGTTTGTAGACGGGGTGTATGCAGATTCCATTTCCGCATCCTCGCTTTCCTACTACGTAGGTGGGTTGGAACCCTTGACGCTTTACACCTTTGAGGTGTATGCCTTCGACCTCTCGGGCAACAACTCCACCAATTCCGAACTCACGATCAGTACGACCGAACCCATTGTAACAAGTGAGCCTGGTTTGGTGGCGCATTATCCATTCGATGGCGATGCCAAGGATGCCACGCCTTACCACAACGACGGGGTTATTGGCGGGGATCCGGTATTCGAAGCAGCCACCAACGGGTTCGGAGGCCAGAACATAAAATTCGATGGGATGCAGGATTCCGTATTGGTACCCAACGCGCCCCAATTGATCTCCGACTACGCGACGGTGTCCTTCTGGATCCGGGTGGACGCGGTAACTACCGATCCGGAATGTTATGTCATTGATTTCGGCCACTGGGATGAGCGCTGGAAAATTTCCATTCCTCAGCACCTCAAAATCGTGTGGACGACCAACTACAATAACGCCCAGTTCCCTGAGTTGATCCATAATATGGACAGCGGGGATGGCAACGAAATGGTGGTGGGTTTCTGGTGGTATGTCACCATGGTCCATGATGGCACGAACGACATCATCTATGTCAATGGAGCAGAAGCAAACTCCAATCCCGTAGATGGCGAACTCAACACTACCGGACGGCCATTGAATTTCGGGAGCGACCCGGTGGGTGGCAAACTCTACTTCACCGGTGCACTTGACAACGTGAAGATCTACAACAAGGCGTTGACGGCGCAGGAAATCCTCAATTTGTTCGAAACCGGGGTTTCCGGTACCGATGAACCTACGAACTTGCTTCAAGCATACATACAGGACGTATTCCCGAATCCGGTCAGCGATGTGCTGACGGTTAAGCACCAACTGCCTTCCAACCAGCAGCTTCTGTTGCGGGTATTTGATATGCAAGGCAGGCAGATCGACCAACTTCGCCTCAGTGAAGGAGAAGTATCTACCGGACAGTTCTCTTTGAATGCAAGTAGTTACCCACAAGGGATGTATACGCTCAACTTCGTATTGGGCGGCAAGAACCTGGGATCCTTGATGTTCAATAAGCATTAATTTTAAAAGGGATTTGAGGGGATTAAAGGGATTGTAGGGGATTGGAATAGATCCAATCCCCCTCTAATCCCTTTAATCTCTATTAATCCTCCTTTCCTATGAAAAACCGTTTCGATAACAACCCAATCCTTGGTCCAAAAGACATTGCCCCTAGTCAGCCTGATTTTGTAGTGGAATGCGTACTAAATCCCGGCGACTTCCGATTTGAGGGTAAAACCTGGCTGCTGTTACGGGTAGCGGAACGACCCGTGCAAAAAGAAGGCCTGGTCTCTTTTCCGGTAATAGGGAATGATGGCCAAATGAAAATACTCGAATTCAAAACAAACGATCCGGAATTAAATCTGTCCGATCCTCGAAAAGTGAAATACAAGGGAACGACCTACCTTTCCACCATTTCACACCTGCGCCTCGTATGCAGTAACGACGGCATTCATTTTCACGAACCGGATGATTTTCCGGCCAGCATACACGGCCACGGGCCACTCGAAACTTTTGGGATCGAAGATTGCAGGGTAAGCTTAATTGACGGGGTTTATCACCTCACTTACACGCAGGTATCTGAAAGCGGCGTAGGTGTAGGCCTGATGCGCACCCGTGACTGGCGTGAATTTTCCCGCGAGGGTATGATCTTCCCGCCCCACAACAAAGATTGTGCTTTGTTCGAAGAGAAAATCGGTGGCAAATACTACTGCCTCCATCGCCCATCGGGGGTGGATTTTGGCGGCAATTTCATGTGGATATCTTCTTCGATTGATATGCTGCATTGGGGAAACCACCAATGCGTGCTTCATACCCGGGAAGGTTGGTGGGATAGTGCCCGCGTAGGCGCCGGAGGGGCGCCAATAAAGACCAAAGACGGTTGGCTGGAAATTTACCATGGAGCCGATCACCAACATCGCTATTGCCTTGGCGCAGTATTGTTCGACCTGGAGGATCCATCCAATGTGCTGGCCAGAACCGAAGCCCCGATTTTTGAACCCGATGCCGAATACGAAAAGAACGGCTTTTTCGGCAATGTCGTTTTTACCAACGGCCACTTGGTTGACGGGGATAAAATCACCATGTATTATGGGGCTTCAGATGAAGTGATCTGCGGCGTAACTTTTTCCGTCCAGAAGATTTTGGCGGCTCTTCACTAATCGCCAATCACTACCCCCGTTTCCTTATTGAAAAAATGAAGTTTTTCAAGGTCTATAAACAGCGTCATCCCGGTTGGTGGCTCTACTATTTCTTCGGGTAAAAGGCGAGCGATAAACTGGTTTCCCTGAAGGCTGGTGAAGGCAAAACTTTCATGCCCCAACCTTTCCAGGAACTGGATTTCGGCTTTAAATGCGGCGTAATGCGCCGCACCTTTTGCCGGATGCGCATGGGTGTGCTCCGGACGGATACCCATTGTAATGTCCCGGTCAACATAGGTCTCCAGCGCCGGACGATTGCTGATCCGGGCCATCAGGACCTGGGAATGATCCTGAAAATAGAGTCCGGCTTGATCTTTTACAATGCGGCCTTCGACAAAATTCATAGGTGGCGTCCCGATAAAGCCTGCTACAAAGAGGCTGTTGGGATGGGTATACAGGTTATCCGGCGTATCGATCTGCAGGATCTCGCCTTTGTGCATGACCGCGATCCGCTGCCCCAGGGTCATCGCTTCCACCTGGTCGTGCGTGACGTAGACAACAGTAGTCTGCAGTTTTTGGTGAAGGCGGGCAATCTCAATCCGCATCTGCCCACGCAGCTTGGCATCGAGGTTGCTGAGGGGTTCGTCAAAAAGAAACACTTTTGGATCCCGGACAATGGCGCGGCCGATAGCCACTCGCTGCCGTTGTCCCCCTGACATAGCCTTTGGTTTCCGGTCAAGCAAGGCTTCAATCTCCAGGATCCGAGCCGCTTCCTCCACTTTTTCTTTGATTGCCTGCTTTTTCAGTCCCCTGATCTTCAATCCAAATGCCAGGTTTTCAAAAGCCGTCATGTGTGGATAAAGGGCGTAGTTTTGAAAAACGATGGCAATATCCCGGTCTTTGGGTGGCAGGTCGTTGACCAATTTGCCTCCGATGTACAGTTCGCCGGAATTGATCTCCTCCAGCCCTGCGATCATGCGCAGCAAGGTGGATTTGCCGCATCCCGAAGGACCCACCAGCACCATAAACTCCTTATCCCGGATCTCGAAGTCGGCGTCTTTAACCGCCATGACTTTGTCATAGACCTTTGAAACGTGTGCGAATTTTATGGCTGCCATTTTTTTGTCTGAATCAAAATTTACAGAATTTCAGAATTTACAGAATAAAATCGAATAAACCTGAATCTTATTTTTTCAATCTCCTTTCCGACGCAGTCTCAATTGCTTGTAAACTTAACAAGGCCTCAATTGTAGATTCGGCGCCGGAGTTTCGGTTTACATCCGTTGACGAACCAATGCCGTCGAATGTGCGACCGCTTTCTGGGTCATACATCTGTTGATTAGCCGGGTTATTGCCGGAAAACCAGGTGGCCAATTGGCTGGCGGTTGCCGCGAAAGTCGAATCGCCGGTGATGGAATAAGCTTCCAAAGAAGCAAAGATCATGGGGCGAACGTTATAAGCAATCTGTGAAAATTGCTGAAAATCCTGCATGCCCAGGCTGTCTGCATCTTTCACTACTTTAAACCCACTGAAAAAACCTTTTTCCAGACAGTACGGATAAAAATACCGCACTTCGTTAAGGCCTGCCTGGATAAATGGTTCGTGTTCCAGGACACGTCCTGTGAATAACAAGGCGTAGGCCTGCGAATTACCCCAGGCATGCCATTGGTTGCGCCAGCTCATGATCGCATAGTACGGCCAGGTGTCGGCATCTCCGTGTTGCACCTCCAGCAATAGATTCCCGAAGGCCAGCAACAAGGATTTGATTTCTTCGCTGGGATTCATCTGGTAATAATTGGCCAACCCGGTCATCATTACACCGACCTGATCCGCGCCCAGGTCCACTAAACAGCCGGGAACCCCTACCCCATCGAAAATAACCGGATCGGCAGGAGCGCGACACAATTGCTGCATTCGTTGCACCAACAGGTCCATAACCGGAAGAATCCGGGCCTTCAGGTCAGTCAGCCCGGCAGAATCCAGTTTATTGACTTCCGATAAGGCCCAAAACGCCCGCCACGACCACCAGTTCGGTATGGCCTGGCTGTTCTGATGGGTTTTATTAATTTTTGGACCGGGTAGCAGAAAATTGTAGAAAAACCCATTGTCTGACCACATGTACAACAGAAATTCCGTCATAGATCGGACCTTGTGCAGGATTTCAGGAGAAGGCGTTTTTCGATATTGCAGGCAATAAAAGACCAAGGCCCTCGATACATCATCCACGCAAGTAAATCCTTCGTCGGAATCCCCTACCAGATGGTAATCAGGCGCTTCGCAGTAGATCCAAACCGTGCCAAGCACCGCATCCCCAATGGAGACCTCCTCATATAAATGGTCCAGATGCGCAGTGTTGATCAGGGTGTCTGAAGTGGCCGGTTCAGGTGTGGTACAGGCGGAAAGCAAGATACAAACGCCACTTATCGAAAGTAAAGGATGGATTTTGATCATTTTTTACTCAATAATTGGATTAATTGGTCATCGGATTCGCTGACGGCAATAAAATTAGGGCCTAAAAAATCTTCATACTTAAATTCGTAATCTCTGAATTCCACAATTTTTGGAAAAATTTTACCAACCCGATATCCGTTCGATTGAAAAAAATTATAGAAGTCGATCAGTAAATTTTTTGTAGAAATATTAATATAGCCATATTCAAACTGAACAACCCTTATTTTCTTTGCCTCTATGCAATTTTTAAATCCCTGAAGCGCTTCATATTCAGCGCCTTCCACATCCAGTTTTAACAGATCAATTTGGGCTATTTGATGCGCAGCCACGTAATCATCTCCACGAATGAGTTCAATCTCCGCCTTTTCTTTTGGTGCATAAGAAAGACCCTGAATGTCGTATATGGAGGAGTGCGTGCTGGAGTTGAAAATATTTATTTCTTTTTTACAATTTTCCTTGTAAAGGCCTTTATTCACTGGGGTTATGTTGTCGAAATTTTTGATATTTTTTTTCAATATTTGAAAAGTAAGAGTTACCGGTTCAAAAGAATGAATTTCGCAACCAGGAATAACGGAATTAACCAGCAAGGAATACTTGCCTATGTTGGCGCCTCCATCGAAAATGACAGTGGGATTTAATTTAGCTATTTTCCTTAAAAGCATCAACTCGCCATTGCTATAGGAATCATGGTTTCTGTTTTCATAAAAACGATTTAAAGACCTGCCAAATCCGGCGAGGGATTTAAATAATTTGTTATGCGAATTCTGTTTGAAATATCTTTTAATTCTTCCCATGGTATTCTATTGAAAACGATGTGCCTAAATCTCTTATTTTTTCTTTTCAGCAACGCTCCTATCACCGCTTCCGCTTCCACCACCGCAAAACTCACTGCGCTATCCGACATGGCATAAGGGATGATCAGGTTATCCCCATGCTCGATCAGCCCGCAGGTGTAAAGCACGTTGGGGACATAGCCTTCCCGCTCCTCCGCATTGGGACTTAACAGCGGCTGGTCCAACCTGGCCAGCACGATACCTGGATTCTCCAGATCGAGGAGGGAACAACTTAACACGTATTTGCGCATCGGGCCGACCGCATGCGTGAGTAATAACCAGCCATGCGGGGTTTTCACCGGACTGCCGCAATTGCCCATTTGCAGGATCTCCCAACTTCTCTCCGGCTGTTGCAGCAACTGAAAATCTTCCCAAAAATACAAATCGTTGGAATACATGATCGATAGGCTCCGCCCTCCCTGGCGGCCGATCATCGCATATTTTCCATTTATTTTTTCCGGAAAAAGCGCCATTCCTTTATCCGAAGCAGCCTTACCGTAAAAAGGCCGGATCCGGAAATGTTGAAAATCGTGGGTTTCGATCAGTTGAGGCCGGATCGCCCTGCCGCTGTATGCGGTGTAAGTGCCCAGGTAAACCTGCTCCTTTCCGTCCGTGAACCGTACAAAACGCGCATCCTCCATCCCGTTTGATTCGGAAGCTGACTTTGGGAACAATATCCGTCCCGACAAAGGCACCTTTGGATCAAATTCAAGGGTATAATTCAGATTATCGTGCTGCGCATCGGGTTTGTCTGGCCAACTATCCGCCTTCTTGTTTCCGGATGATAACTTTTCGGCCCTGGGGTCTAACTGAATTTCCCCATCCAGCCCAATCACCCCTGTTTGAAAAGCGATGGAGGAGATATGGCCCTCTCCTGTAGCACGGAGTGACAGGATAAACCGGAGCTCCCCCTCTTTAAGCCCGCTTTGGTCCGGGTGGGGTACGATCGATGGATTGAACAATGCAGCTGCCTCGACACTGTATTCATGGGAGAAATAAGCTCCCAGCAAGCGTTTCTGGCCGATGGAAGGCTCTCCTGAAACAAAAGGAATGAGTCGTTCATAATTTTTCAGAAAAACCCCGTCCAGATCGTAATGCCTCCGCTCAAACTCCGCATAAATTCCTTCCAATTGGGATTCCACCGCCTGATCATCCAACCCGAGTACATAGGCAACTACCGGTTCAAAGCGCTCAGCCCGCCCAAAATCTAAAAAATTTAGCACCACCCTGCGTGGATCTGCCTTCAGCCGAATCGTAGATCTTTTTATCGAATCCATTTTTTTCGTTTTCAAAATATCAAGCCCTTATCCTTTCAATCCCGAAGACGCCATGCTCCGGATAAAATGTTTCTGGAAGATGGCATACGCTACAATAATAGGCAACGCGAGCAATACAGCGGATGCCAATTTCACCCCCAATTGAGGCTCCGCCCGGCCACCGACCGCAAATAACGTAACCAGTTGGGGCATTGTCATCAGGTGTTCCTCCCGGATCACAATCAATGGCCACAGCACATCGTTCCAGGAACTCATAAACGTGATAATCGCGACTGTGATGATCGTGGGAATAATATTGGGCCACAGGATCTGATAGATGATCCGTAGTTCGCCACAACCGTCCACCCGCGCCGCATCGATCAAATCGTCTGGAATACTCTTGAACGTCTGCCGGAACATCAGTATGGCAAAGGCATTGTTCAAGGCAGGGACGATCAGCGCTGCCATCGTATCCACCCACTGAAATTTCACCATCAAGATATAATTGGGTATCAGGCTGATCTGAAAAGGAAGCGTCATGGTAAAGATAATGGTAAAAAACAGCACCTCCCGGCCCTTAAAGCGAAGCTTCGCCAGCGCATAGCCCGTCATCGATCCAAACACCAACACCCCCAGGGTCGACAAACTCGCCACGATCGTACTATTGAGCAACGAACGCCATATCGGGATCTTGCTGAACATCTGCGTATAATTGCTGAACGTCAACTCCTTCGGCACGATTCCCAGTTCCCCGATCTGCGCTTCCGGCGTCAGTGAAGCCAATATCATCCAATAGAAAGGATAAAGAAAGGATAGCGCAGCGCCGGAGAGCAGTATGAAGAGAATGATCTTGGATGGTTTCATGTTTTTTTATTAATCATCCGATTCAATGGTAAACTTCTGCACCACCACCACCAGCATGATCAGCAGGGCGAAAAAAAGGCCCAATGTGGCCGAATAACCCATGTGGTAGTACTCAAAAGCCTGTTTGTAGATGTAGAGCATGGCAGAAAGCGTACTGTTCAACGGGCCGCCACCGGTCATGATGTATGGTTCGATGAATAAACTAAAGCCGCCGATGGTGGAAAGGATGACCACCATGAAAATGGTCGGGTTAATGGCTGGCAAGGTAATATACCGGAACTTTTGCCAGGCCGTGGCCCCTTCGACATCGGCCGCTTCGTAATAACTGATGGGGACAGTTTGCAGCCCCACCAGGAACAAGATGACATACAATCCCACATTTTTCCAGGTAGCCATAATGGCGATGGAAATCATTGCTATTCTCCAGTTGGTCAGCCATTCTACGCGGCCCAGACCCAGGCTGGTCAGCACGCGGTTGATCACGCCGGATTCCATTCCATAGAGTTGTTGCCACAAGATGGTGACCACCACCCCCGAGATCACCACCGGCAAAAAGAAAGAAGCCCTGAAAAACCCACGGATGAAGAGCTTCTGGGTCAGGAAATAGGCCAGTGTAAGCGCCACCACTATCTGGAGCGGGATGTGAACGACCAGAAATAACAACGTATTCAAAATCGCCTTCCAGAACAGCCGGTCCTGAAAGAGCCGGAGGAAATTATCCACCCCTACATACTCCATGGGGGAAATGATATTCCATTTATGAAAGGTCAGCACAATTGAAAAGACCACTGGAAAAAGGACAAAAAGCAACAGGTGTATCAGGTAAGGTGATACCACAAAATAAGGCAGAACCGTTCTTCGAAGTGGATTTCTTTTCTTTCTGGGTGCGGACATGGAGTGGGATATGATGTTTTAAGTTTCGATCAATTTTTCACCCGCAGCAGTACGTTGACCGCTCGTTCGGCGTCTGCAATGGCTTCTTCGGGCGTCTTTATTTGATAGAGCACACAGGCCTCGTATTCCTGAGAAATGATGTCGAACACTTCGGTCAGCACCTCGCAATTATCGACCCCTTTCACATGTTTGGCTTGTTGGGCAAAAACCTGTAGCTGAGGATTTTGGGAAAAGAACGCCTGAAAGTCCGGAATCGAATCCAGCCCCTTGCGCCTGGGAAGTTGATTGGTGGTTCGCAAGAATTCCAGATCACCTTCCTCGCTCACCATCGTTTTGACAAACTCAAAAGCCAGCTGTGGATTCGAACAAGTATTAAAAATGACGATGCTCTTGGGGTCGCAATAGGTATAAATGGGTCCTTCATGGTCATCCGGTACCGGCATGGGGTAAAACCCGTATTCAAACCCTTCCCGTTTAAACCGGTCGAGGTACTGGATCTCCCATGGACCGGTAAATTTGGTAGCATATTTTTCAGCGACAAAAAGATCCTGTCCGGCTGATTGGTCTTGTTTGGAGAAATAATTTTCCCGATACAGCTCCTGCAAAAACCGAAAAGCTCCGATGGCGTATTCGTTGTTGAAATTGGCCCGGTTATCTTTGATCAGGGGCATCCCCCCAGAGGCGGCCAGATACAAGGGGTAAAAATTAAACAGGCGCTGGTACCAGGCAAGCTTGACCGATGTATTTCCAAACCACTGATCTACGTAGCCATCGCCGTCCGTATCCTTTTTGAATCGCTTCGCAGCGTCCATATAGGCCGCATAGGTCTGCGGCAAGGTATCCAGGCCCATTTCGGCAAGGAGCCGCTTGTTGTAGATCGTCATGATGGGGTTGATCTTCCAGGGTACCTGATATATGTGTCCATCGCCAGAGGTGATTTCCAGGATCGTAGCCGGGTCACAGCGCTGTTGAATAAAGTCGATAAATCCTTCAAGGGTGTCGAGGGCTACCAGAATGCCCGCGGTGCTATAAAACTCCACCGTGCCTTGCCAGATATTCGAATAGATATCGGGGGTAGTTTTAGCCACTACAGCGGCAAGGATGATCTCTTCACTTGATTGTCCCTCCGGTACCGGCTGGTATTTAAGGAGGTTATCCGGATGTGCGCTATTCCAGCGATCCACGGCCCAGTTCGAAAACTGGATCTCTCCCCCGTTGTTCGACGACCAATATAACAACTCATTGTCGCGGTTGACACGGTCTTTACTGCAAGAGGTAAAAGCCCAGGAAAAGAATAGAAACAGGAAGGTGGTACGGAAGATATCTTTTGTGCCCATTAAGTCTGGTTGATAACAGGCTAAATATAAGAAATTTAGGGGAGGTTTTTGGGGGCTTTATATCCCCAAATTCTTCCTGAATAATTTTACCGCGATGGCCAGGAGGATTATCCCAAATACTTTCCTCAATACTTCTGCGCCTCCCTGCCCGATTTTTCGCTGTATCCAGCCAGAAGAACGCAACGACAAATAGACCAGCACCAGGTTTACCGCAATGCCAATGGCAATATTCTGAACCGAGTACTCTGCCCGTAAAGATAAGATGGTGGTCAATGTCCCTGAGCCCGCGATCATCGGGAAAGCAATCGGGACAATAGAAGTTGACTTACTGTGTAGGGATTCTTTGAAGATCGTTACCCCAAGGATCATTTCCAGCCCCATGATAAAAATGACAATCGCCCCTGCGATGGCAAAAGATTCCACATCCACCCCCAGCAAATTTAAAATGGATTCCCCTCCAAATAAAAAGGCGACCATTAAAACACCTGCCGAAATAGTGGCCTTGCCTGCTTCAATGACCTTGCCTTGCTCTTTCATGCCAATGATGACCGGAAGGTTTCCCAGTGTGTCTATGATGGAAAAGAGAATTAAGGTGACAGATACGATCTCGCGTAGGTTCATTGCAGAGGGTTTGGCTAGATTTATTTTTTTTATGTTATTCTTCTTAATTTCCCACTTTCTACTATTGCTTTTTCAAGCCTGGAATAGCTGGTCTTTTTTGCTTCGCACTCATTATCCAATGTATTATGGCTTTTCGGTAGAAAGGAGGTTGCAGGGAGAAAAAGTCCCAAGTGATTTGACGACCGCCGGCCGCACTAGTCCCAAATCACTTCGGTTTGAGTATAACTTATTTTAGTTCTTTCTATTCTTTGCTTTCTCCAGATTTCCCAAAACCCTGAACTTTACAATTTCAGCAATCAGCCCCAAAGGCATCGGCTGATCAAGCGGGAACTGAACCGAACCTTTGCCTCCTTTGTACGCAGAAAGCTCTTTTTTAAATGCATCAATGCCTACCGGCGCAGGGTAAAGCCCGATATGATTTTTGAAGGCTGCAAAGTGAACCAATACGCCATCCAATTTGAATGTAGGCATTCCATAGCTGATTGCTTCTTCAGCCTGTGGAGCCGTTTTTCTAATGGTTTCCCGGATTTGTTCCAGGATCTCCTGAATTTCGTCCGGAAAACTTGCGATATACTCGTCAATGGAGTTTGGTTGTTCTGTTTTCATCGAGTTAAATAATCTATTTTACAAATTACGTATAACTCTTCGGTATTCCTGAGGCAAATTGCCAATTTCCTTGAGTATAAAAGTGATTTGACGGCCGCCGGCCGTCAAATCACTTTGGGCTCTTATTTCCGCCTATTGTACTTGCTCGCATTAAAGCCTACGGATAAACCGAACCGATGTCCGGATTTACCAGGAATAAAGAACCCATTCACCGGAATATTGAGCCGGCCTGATTTGAAGGTTTTCCCAAGTCCGAACAGGAATCCACTAGCCAGGCTTAATTTGCCCCTGCTATCTAGCCGTTTTACAATTGGGTTTGGATTGGGGTTCTCGTAATCCCCCCACTCCTCTTCCAGGTGCCAGGCGTTATTTTCGTCGTAATAGCCTTTCCCTTCTTTGACCAAAATGAAGATCGGTCCAAAGGCAAACTCCCAACCAATCTTGTTGCTTCGCAACCCATTGAGCACAGCAAGGCTGGGAATGGCCCGTCCCTGGTCCAGCCCAGTGATAGAGGGAATGAACTCAAACAAGGCCTGGAAGTTGCCCGAATTCAGGTATTTGGTTTCAAATTGATAGCCAAACTGAAAGAGTACCGGGTACCCGTCGAAGCCACCTTCGTATTTCGGACTTTGATAGATCTTGGCAGTTTCGCCTGTATAAAAAACGATCCCGCTTCTCGGTCCGTCCAGCCGGAGTCGGTCGGTTTCCGGATAATTGAGCGTATTTTCAAAATCGAATTTCTGGGTGAGTTTTTTCAGGATGTCTTCATCCACTTTCAGCCCAAACAGTTCATGGATCGTGAGACTTACCATCATTTGCAATTGCTGGCTGAGATCGAGAAATTCCAGTACCTGCGATTTTTCTATCGACCCGGTAGCCACGTCAATAAGGCGGAAATTGACAATGATGACATCACCGAGTTGCTCGACATTTCCGGTAAGCATTTTGTCCATACCCAGTTTCGTGCCGACTTCGATCATGCAGATCTTCCCATAGCAATTCTCCAATTCGATCCCTTTGCTTTTCACCATATAGGCAACGTCGTAGCGATCCATTACATCGTAAATGCCCAGCTTATCCAGTTCGAGACGTGTAAGATTCCCCATTTGTTCGGGGGTCATATCCAGGTTTTCGGTGTCGATATTCAACACGGCGATAGTCGGCCTGGAGTCGGTAGTTTGTGCGGAAGAAGTTCCTCCAAAAAAATGGAGAATCATCAGCATCATGGAAATGATAATTGCCCGTTTCATAAGCTAAATTTTTAGTTGCAAGAATAGGATTTCAGTTAATTGATTACACTCGCAATATGGCCCAAAAATGGCTATAGGACTAAATCCTATTGTTGTAACTACCTTACTGATGTGGCAGGAAGGGCGGGAAAATATAGGCTTATTGTTGCAGGGTTAGTAAAAAATGCGCCATACGGACGTCAATTCCGTATGGCGCATTCGCAGTCAAAATTCCAGGTTTACATCCCTAAAGGCACATCAAAACTGGGCATAAAAACTACCGCGCTAACGCTGAGCAACTTAACCATAGCCCGATAAAAGTAAAAACGTTCATGAACTCTCTTTAACCCTCTTCTTCACATACCACCTATACGAAAGCCCGGCTGTAACCTGATACTGAGACCCCACTTGTATCCCTTCCAGATACTGATACAATGGGATCTCGCTGAGTGCGTATACGGTGAAGGATTTGAAACTATAGCTGACCTGGGGCACAAAGAATAATTTCCGGCTGGCGGTGGATTCCGGTTGCACATTGTACAAGGCGAGGAGGTCTACCCCTTCTGCTGCCTTCATTTGCCCGATCCACTCCCCTTTTAATTGGGCGGTCAGCCCCAGTTTTCGAAAGATGGTCTTGCCTGCATACAAACTCAGGCTTCCGTAATCGCCAAATTTTTCACCCAGGGAATTCCATCCTTTTCGGGTGTACAATCCACTGGCAAAAAAACGGAGCTTTTTCAAAGGAAAGTCTTTGTAGAAAAAGGCATAGAGTAACAAATCCTGGGAGCCATTCGTGCACTGCACGGTGGGAGGAGATGTGGTGTAGTAATTGGTTCCCGAAATAGGATCGGAATACACCAGGTATTTACTGGCATGGGCGCCAAGGGGGATTTTGTATCCCAAACCCAGGGTAAATTCCATGCGCCCTTTTGGCGTTTCTTTATTGATCAGGTTGTACCTCGGAAATAGGATCAAATCCCCTAAGCCGCTGGAAGAGATCGTTTTGGTGTGCTCCAACTCCACCAGCGTCTTATCGAGAAAATAACCGGTAGCCACGGATAGCGTAAATCGCTTGGAAATCCCATAATCGGCCCGGAAGTAGAGGTAATTGTTCCGCAAATTGTCGAACAAGGCGAGGGTGTCACGATCCGCGGCAAAGAATTTATTGGATTGAAAATATTGATAGTTGACAGCCAATTCGACCTGGTGGTCCTCCAGCACGCCTGTGGCTGCGCCTCCTACGATGGGGCTTCCGCTCCCGCCCGAACAACAGCCCTGGGCATAGGTGTTCGCGACGCCACACAACAGAAGTAATGTGAGGATAAATAACCGCATGATCTCTGATTTATTGAGCTACATAAAACCGGACGACTTGCGCGCCGTTTGTCGTGTTCAGCCTGAAAAAATATACACCATTGCTTAGGCCGCTAATATCGACCTGCATTTCATGCGCGCCTGCTACTTGTTTTTCATCCTTTACTATGCTAAAGATTTCAGCTCCAAGTATATTCAACACTTCTGCGCTCAACTCGGCCGCTTGTGGCAAGCGATAAGCAATGTGCAATTCATTCTGGGCCGGGTTAGGGGAAAGAATCACCCCCAGGTCTACCCGTGGGCTGGCGGTAATAGAAGTAAGACCCAGTGCTGCTTCAATGGCCTCACCGACGCCGACGGTAGAGTAATTCTCATTGTAGAAGATCGTGTGGTCAGCTCCGCCGCCCAGCACCACGACTTTCGGCATTCCGTACTGCCCATAATCGCCCATATCGATGGTTGCGGTAGAAAATACATTAGCCTTTGGCAGCCCATTCGCCCCTGCCCAGCTTTTCATAGTGTTGCAAGGGGTATCTCCAAAATCATCAACCAAATAAAAAGACACCACCCCAGGGTAGTCGTCGACATAATTTTTTACCGCACTAAAAGCAGCAAGAGAGGGAGGCAAGCAAGCGGCACAGGGCATGACCCACGCCATGACAATTACTTTCCCCGCTTCCAATTCTGAAAACAAGTGGTGAGAAAACCCATCGCAATCGGTGGCGGTGAAATCGGTGGCGGTGGTCTGGCCAAAAGCCGCTATGCCACTAAAAATAATTATCAGGCTGAGAATGAAATTCTTTTTCATATCAGGGATGCATTGAGGAAAATGGGAGATAGATTCAGTTATTTATTTTATCCAGGCTCGGCGGACGATCATACTGGCAACAACCGTGCAGCTTGCTGTACACATCATCCGGAGCCCGGAATTCTTCCGTATCATAGCCTACTGCGGCGATAGATTTTTTGATATCATCCAGCGTGGTTTTCTGGTCGTCAAATTTGACGGTCAGCATCTTGGTCTCCGCATCCCACTTGCAGGTTTTCACGCCGTCGACCTTTTTCACCGCCGTCTCGATCGTTGTCTTGCACATGCCACAGTTGCCCCAAACTTTGAAGGTTTCCTTGATGTCTTCAGCTGAAGCGGTGGTAGTGAATCCCAGTATGAGGACAAGCAAAGCCAGGATAGATATTCTTGAAGTGTTCATATGGTTTGATATTAATAATGAAATAAATATATGTTGAAATGCAACTAACGCGCTACTCCATCAATAAATAAGGGCACAGTCAGGGTTATGATTGCTGGAAATTCGAGAAGTATCCTCCGGGTAGTTCTTACGCGAAAGAATAAAGATAGCGCTACGTTGGGATTTTCCAAAAATATCTTCCCAATGATTTTTGTCATTGTGTGACAAAAGTAAAAAGATTACATTCCCTAAAACACAGCCACTTATGCGGAAATGGTGACATTTTTAAAAATTAAAATTCGTCTTAATTTTATTTTCAAAATTTAAATCTATAAAAACTTAAGACTCTGCCTGTTCTTCCACGAGAAAATGAATCCTATTCCAAATAACCTAAAAAAACTAAATCATGAAAAAATTAAATCGAGAAGTGAATTTGATTATTGGCGCCACAGGGATGGTAGGAAACGAAATTTGCCGATTACTTACAGCGGAAGGCAGAACAGTAAGAGCGATGGTCAGAGATACCGCCGATCCGGAAAAGGTTAGAAAATTGAAAGACATGGGCGTTCAGATTGTGCGGGGAGACTTGCGGAGAAGTGTCACCTTCGGCCCTGCATTGGAAGGAGTTACGAACGTCATCACCACCACCTCCTCAATGCCATTCTCCTATGTTGCCGGAGAAAATGACATCCAAAAAGTGGACCTGGAAGGGGTGAAGAATTTTATCGATCATGCGAAGATTGCAGGGGTGGAACATTTCATTTACACCTCCTTTTCAGGAAACATAGACCTTAGTTTTCCGCTCCTCCGCGCCAAACGCGCTGTCGAGCAGCACCTTGAGGAAAGTGGAATGGAATACACTATTCTGCGACCAGGCTACTTTATGGAAGTTTGGTTAACCCCAGCCGCAGGATTTGACTTCGCTAACGCTAAAGCACAGATTTGCGGGGATGGGACAAAGCCGATCAGTTATATTTCCGCGTTGGATGTAGCCAGGTTTGCGACAGCAAGTTTGGACAATCCTGCAGCCAGGAACACCTCACTCGAATTGGGTGGACCGGAAAAAATTTCCCAGTTGAAAGCTGTCCAGATTTTTGAAGAAGTCAGCGGACAAAAGTTTGAGGTGCAACACGTCTCCGAAAAGGCGTTGCGCACTCAAATGGATGAAGCCAGCGACCCCATGCAGAAATCGTTCTCTGCCTTAATGACATGTGCCGCAACCGGCAATCCCATCAATATGGATCCCGTGCTGCAGGAATTTCCGATTAAGCTCACTTCTGTCAAGGATTATGCACGGAGCGTAGTGGCTACTTCTTTTGCAGATACGTACTAAAGTGCCTGAAAATCCGGAATAAAAAAGCCCCGACTTCAATTAGGGGCTTTTTTATTCCTCCCTTTTTTTGTGCAATATTACCCGATCAGTCTGTTATATTCGCACAATGCCTCTTTTATCAAACATAGACCCCGGATGAAGAAATTTTTCTTCCTGCTCTTCCTCTTTCCCTTCATTTTAACGGCACAGGACCCCTGCGGAGAGGTCCAGTTCGGCATCGACCAGATCGATCCAAGTGTATACCCGCCTAACTTTATCCTGAATATTATTAACGAAGCATTGACCGACTCCCCTTGTGTCAATGACAGCATGCCCACCTACGGGACTAACTCGATAACCCTCGACGATCCGGACCTGATTCCCTGTTCAGGAGATATATTGTCCGGGTTATGGGTAGAGGCGCCCAACCATGAACCCCTTTGCATTTATACCTACCCGGATGGGTCAGCCACACTGATAGGTACCGAATTTCTGGGCGATTTATTGGTGGAGGAAAGTTTTGTCATCGTCATTATTGGAGTGCCAATAGGAAGCCCGTACAGCAACTTTGTGTCTGTCGGCTGGATTCCTGTAAACCCCACCTACCAGGATACCCTTATGGTGCCCACCTGCAACCCGGATAGCGCCGGAGTGGTAGTGGTAGAGAGCTATGAAACGATGTGTGGTTGTGATAGTACAATTACCACGATCTACACCTACCAGGATCTAACCACCGTGATCAGCGGTCCTTCCGCTATTTGTGTCGGAGACAGCACCCTATTAACGGCCATTTCAAACGTAAGCAGCAACCTCCAGTATAGCTGGTCTACAGGAGATAGCACCCAGGCCATTTCCGTGACGGAACCCGGGCTTTATCAGGTAACCATCACCAATGGCCCTTGTCATACCGAAGCCAGCCACATCCTTGAGTTCTACCCGGTGAGTACCATACAAATAGAAGCTCCAGGCTCTGCCTGTGTCGGGGAGACTGTCCATCTCAGCCAAAATTTGGCGGAAGGTTACCATGTCTGGACCCTGCCCACCGGGAGTGAAAAAGTGGGCAGTGCCGTGAGCTTTACGGCCGCTGAATACCTTACAGGGGAATATTACCTGGAGGTGGTGGACCAGAATGGCTGTGTCATCAAAGACTCTACCTACATCAAGATTGGCCTTCTTCCTGAATTGCCGCCGTTTCCGGATATTGAAGTATGCGATGGGGACACGCTATCCATTCAACTAATCGAGGAAGACAGTACCTACTACGAATGGATCAATGGCGATGGTTACGCTTACTCCCTAAACCACCCCTGGTTTATCGACAAAGACTGGAAGGGAAAGAATTGGATACGCGCTGTGAGCGCGGAAGATTGCATAGCAGAGGATTTTTTTCGTCTTTCGGTAAAACGATGCAAGACCAATTGCGACAGCATAAGCTTATACTTCCCGAATAGTTTTCCCCCAATGGAGACGGCATAAACGACCGGTTCGTCGTCGGCGGGAATTGTGAAGAATACCTCATCGAAAAGCTGCTCATTTTTGACCGTTGGGGCAACCAGGTATTTGAACAAAATGATTTCTGCCCTTCAGAGGAAGTATACGGTTGGGATGGAACCATCGGAGGCGAGAAAGCGAATCCCGGCATTTACGCCTACCTGGTGGTTATCGAGGACAAAGTCACCAGTACCAGATGTCGCCGAAAGGGCCCTCTATTGATACCGAGATAAACCTCCTGATTTTCCTAAAAAAAGGTCTTCCAAAACACCCCGATCCCGCTATAAGACACGGTATAATTGGGCGCCCCCTCGGACTTCGGATTATAGAATGATTTCCCCACAGAAATATACCCACCCAATTGCCGGTATCGGGGGGCCGCTCCGTTCAGCCGGGGCTTGAGATTTTTCTTTGCGATAAAATTGAACCCGGTCTCGAATACCCTGCTGGTTGGCGACTTCCAGATGCTGATATCTTTAATGATCAGGTCGGCTGCAACCTTGACGATATTGCGCTCTATTTGCGAGTCTCCAGGCGTAAGTTCGGAAAGTGATTGCACGACAAGTTCCTCCAATAAGGTCCAGTCTTCCGGGAGTTTGTACACATTCGAAAGATCAAAGGCCAGTCCGTAACCCAGGTCTGCCGAAGCTGCAAACGACCACGGATTTTTGCCTCCGGCTTCAATCCGGAACTTCCGCCCTCCAAAGACGGCCTGCAGCACATCCATTCCCAGGACAGCCTCTCCCCCCAGCGGGTACCCTCGCTGACCAATAAGCAAGGTGGTAGCCACATTGCTTATTCCATCGGCATCTTTTGCGCCGAACAGCTCTTTGAGGGTCAATCGCTCGCTGTGCATGCCCAGATTGGTCCGGAATACGCCCCGTAAGGGTCCAAACTCAGCCCGAAAAAACTCCATCCGGGGACTGAAGCCTTTGACTACGCGTTCATCCACCTGAATATTGGGACTTAGCTCCCATCCCTCAATCTTACTGTTAGACAAAAAGGGAATTTCATCCAGAACTGCCTTAATCTGTTCCGAAGCCTTCAATACGAGACCTAAGTCACTGACGTTATACGCATCCTCCCGGGTCTTAAGGTTAAGTAGTTGGACATCCCGCCTTCTACCGTTTTGAAAATACAGGCTTTGCAACATGTTTTCGGTCCACCATTTCAAGGGTTTCTTGCGAAACTCCTTGAGATCACGGCTGCTTAATGCCGGCATTTCTCCTTCTGCTATTCCGGTTTTATTCTTCCGTGACTGTGCTGACACTTCCCCGCTTGCCATAAAGCAGAGAATGAATACCACACTCATAATCAATTTGTGCATCTTGAACTGGGTTTTATAGACGCCACTTTATCCGGTCTGCTAAAACCAGACTGCTTCAGCCTGTAAGTTACTTCACCTTATCCTAACAAAGAATTCTGATTGTGTCAGATTCCACAATTCATTCCCCACTTTTCCTTACTTTTAAGGCCACGGTAAACAAATCCAACCACTATGACACGTCTCCTCCTTTTTCTAGCCGTTTCATTCCTGTGCTGCTATGCACATCCTGCATTTGCCCAGGGAAAAGTAAAAAAAGCCAAAGATGTCAATGAGGAAGTTAAGCCTCAAGAAACTCCATCCCTTAGTACAGTCTCGCTCAATGGCCTGTCTTTCCGAACCATTGGCCCGGCTGTGACGAGCGGGCGGATCATTGATATCGACGTCAACCCTCAGGATCATAGCGAATACTATGCGGCTTCCGCACACGGGTCGCTCTGGAAGACCACAAACGGGGGCGTCACCTTCTCCCCTATTTTCGACGACCAAAACTCGTTTGCCATGGGCGCGGTCACTATCGACCCCAGCAATCCGCATATCGTCTGGGTCGGCACCGGAGAAAACAACAGCCACTCCAATACCGTCCCGGGAGATGGCGTCTATAAAAGTGCAGATGGCGGCAAAAGTTGGACGAATAAAGGCCTTAGTAAGTCCGAACAGATCGGCGCCATCGTCGTTCACCCTGAAAATTCAAACATCGTCTGGGTAGCGGCTTATGGCCCACACCGGGCAGCAGGAGGAGACCGGGGTGTGTACCGCACCAAGGACGGCGGAGAAACATGGGAGCAGGTGCTATCGATCAGCGACTACACCGGCTGCTGGGAACTCCACATGGACCCGCGCGATCCGGATGTACTCTACGCCGTAGCCCACCAGCGCCAACGCCACCTCTACACCGTTATTACTGGAGGCGATGAAAGTGCCATTTATAAAACCACAGACGGCGGCAACCACTGGACCCGTCTGAAAGGCGGCCTGCCCCAGGAAATGGTGGGCCGGATCGGAATGGCTATTTCCCCAGTCAATCCGGATATGCTCTACGCCGTGGTGGAAGCCAAAGAAAACGGCGGCGTCTATAAAAGCACCGACCGTGGGGCGAGCTGGGCCAAGCAGAGCGGCTACAATACGGCTTACCCTTTCTACATGCAAAAACTGTTCTGTGACACCAAGGATGTGGACCGGGTCTACGCCATGGATATATTAATCCACGTCAGCACTGATGGCGGCAAATCCTGGAATGTCCTGGGGGAAGACAAGAAACACGTCGACAACCACACCCTCTGGATCGATCCCAGCGACAACCGTCACCTGCTTTCCGGTTGTGACGGAGGCGTTTACGAATCGTTCGACATGGGCAAGACCTGGGATTTCAAAGCCAATATCCCTATCGCCGAAGTCTATAAGGTCACGGCCGATAACGCTAAGCCTTTCTACAACGTCTACATCGGCACCCAGGATAATAACAGCCTGGGCGGACCGTCGCGCACCCTCAATTCCGGTGGCATAAGCAATGCAGATTGGTATTTCACCTGGGGAGGCGATGGATTTGAAACCCAGGTAGACTGGAAAGATCCCAATATCGTGTACGCCCAATCACAATTCGGCGGGTTGGTACGCTATGATAAAAAAAGTGGGGAACGGTTATATATCCGGCCTTATGAGCTCGATACTGCCTACCGGTTTGATTGGGATGCGGCCTTGATCGTTTCCAGGCATGATCACAAGCGCCTCTACCACGGAGGAAATAAAGTGCTTCGTTCCGATGATATGGGCAGCACCTGGCAAGAGATCAGCCCCGATTTGACCAGGGGTGTCCCAACCGAAATCCTGCCCCTGATGGGCCGGAGCTGGAGCATCGATGAAATGGCACGAATTTCATCCCTGGCACAACTCACTACCCTGGCTGAATCGCCACTGGATGAAAAGATTCTGTACGCCGGTAGTGGGGACGGCCTGATCCACTACACCTGGGACGGAGGCAAAACCTGGGGGCTTGGTCAAGCGGAGGGAGTGCCAAAAGAAGCCCGCATCCACCACATCATCGCTTCCCAACACGATAAAATGGTGGCTTATGCCGCGTGTCAGGATCAAAATGCAGGCAACTACAAGCCCTATTTGCTGAAGACCACCGATGGGGGCAAAACATGGACGTCCATCAACGCCAATTTACCCGAATGGGGTTCTACCTACACCGTGGGAGAAGATCACGTGGATCCGAATCTCCTCTTTGTCGGCACGATGTTCGGGGTATTTGTCTCCAACACTCCGGAACCCAACTGGGTGAAGCTATCCGCAGGTATTCCCAAATCCGTTTCCGTGATGGATATTGACCTGCAACGGGATGAAAACGACCTCGTGGTGTCCACCTATGGCCGTGGGGTTTATATTTTGGACGATTACTCCCCGCTCCGTACTATTTCTCCGGAGATGCTGCAAAAGGAAGCCGCCATCTTCCCGATCGAAGACGGGCTAATGTTCGTACAAGCCGACCCATTCGGCTTCCCGGGCGTCGGATTTCAAGGAGCGAGCTATTACACCGCGCCCAATCCGGAAGTAGGGGCTGTATTTACCTACTACCTCAAAGAAAAGCCAAAATCGCTGAAGGACCAGCGCAGGGAAGCGGAAAAAGAATTGCAGAAGGCCGGCAAAGACGTAAAACACCCCAACTACGAAACGCTCCGAAAAGAACGGGAAGAGGAAGACCCCTACCTGCTTTTTACCATCACGGATGAAAAAGGACAGGTGGTGCGGAAGATCAAGAAATCGCTTTCAGCAGGCGTTCAACGCCTGGTGTGGGACTTCCGGTACAGTCCGGTGGGGCCTGTATCCCTCAAACCCTTTTCCAGCGACTATGCCTGGGATGCCGCCGAAGTGGGCTATATGGTCGCACCGGGCACCTACAAAGTTTCGCTCTCCAAATATGAAAATGGTGCGTTCACGCAATTGGTCGATCCCCAATCGTTTGTTTGCCGTCCGCTAAATATCACCAGCCTGCCCCCGGAGGATCAGCGAGGCCTGGACGAGTTTAACAAAAAGGCCGCCGACATGGCCCGGGCGGTAATGGCTGCCGATGCACATCGTGATTACCTGCAAGAACAATTGCCCTACCTTGAAAAAGCCGTGTTGGATGCGTCAGGTACAAAGCCTGAAATGCTACAAGAACTTGCCATGCTAAAAAAAGAGTTGAAAGCACTTGGCGAGCAGCTGAATGGAGACCCCTTACTGCCTCGGTTCGAAGGCCAGGGACGCACCTCCCTGAAAGACAAGGCCAACCTGTTCACGCAAGCGCTGTGGACCACTACTTCTGGCCAGACTGCCACCTTTGAACGGGCGTACAAAGAAGTTGCCGCGGGACTTGGTACGGTTTATGACGTGCTTTACAAGCTCAACGACCGCATAGATAACCTGGAAAAAGCATTAGAAGAGGCAGGAGCGCCCTATACGCCCGGGAGACTGCCTGTTTGGAAAGGATGATTATTTTCCCTCGCACTAGTCCCAAGTGATTTGACGGCCGACGGCCGTCAAATCACCTTTTCTTCCGTATAGACCCAATCGTTTTTAATGCAAAAACAATGGCCGTCTTTATTGTCTAATAGTCTTAAAACAGAAAATTCATACGGAAAGAAATGCAGGTGCAGATCGAAGGTATACTTATACTCTCGTTGCTTGGGGAGTACAATAATTAGCTTTTTTTTGCACACCCTTCTCAACTCGGCAATGCCTTTTTGAATATCGATAATATGCTCCAGGGTATGGGTGCATATTACGGTGTCAAAATGATTGTCAGGGAAAGGGATTTGCTCGATATTCCCCACCAAAAAAGTGGGATTTATTGATTTTTTAAATGCTTCATTAATAATAAAATCGATACCCGTTACTTTTACCGGGAGATGCGCTACTATTTTATTGGCTAAATAGCCCCTGCCGCAGGCAATATCCAACACCGTTTCACCTACAATATTTTCCAGGATATAAGTTACGGATTCTTCGTTCAAATCCGTTTCGCGTTTGATATGCACATCGGAGAGATTCTCGTAGTACGCCACCATTTGTTCTGCGGTAAAAGACAGCGCATTCTCCTTGAAATCCATGAAAAGCTTTGTCTTTTTTCCAAAAAGCAACCACAGTAATGGCTTGGAAAATATTTTTGAATCCCGGACAAATGGGGGTACCAAATTGTCCAACATCCAATTAAAAGGATTGGTGAAATTCCTCGACAATTTCATGGAATTATTGCTTTTTTGAAAAATGGTACCGGAAAGGCAGGCGCAAAATATCCCATAGCATTTGCACCGAACTTTTGGTCAAATTGATGGTAGACTCATAATTCCCTTCGAAGGTGACCGGGATCCTTTTTATATCAAACTCATATTTGTAACTGTAATACAACAACTCGACGTCAAAGGCAAATCCTTTGGTTCGCAGCGTTGGAAAAAGGGTATCAGCCACTTCCGCTCTAAACCCTTTTAAGCCGCACTGGGTGTCATTTATTCCCGTCACCACATACCTGGAAATCAGGAGGGTAAAGATCAAACTCGACAGCTTTCTGAGCGTGCTCACCTTGACAAAATACTTGGAATTGATTGATTTTCGGTTGCCTATACACACATCAAATTCCTTGAAATCGAGATAGTACAAGATCCGGTCGATTGCCTCAAATCCAAAAGGAATATCCGCATCTGTGAAAATCCGATACCTGCCCACCGCCGCCAACATTCCTGTTTTTACGGCAAATCCCTTCCCCTGGTTCACCTCATAAGAGCAGATCTCCATGGAAGGGTCTTGCATTTGAATATAGTTTTCAATCAGGGATCGGGTCGCATCACGGCTACCGTCATTGACCAAAATAATTTGGACGGCATAATCAATATCGCGTTTCCACCCGGTTAACCGCGTGAGTGTATCGAGAATAAAAGACGCTGCGTTATACACAGGAATGATCAGACTGAGCTTGGGTTCCATAGATATTGCCAGGTAGCTGGACGTCAAGATAGGAATATTTACTATTATCTATCCCCCTACCCTAACCGCCTTTATGCTTCGCTCCACCCCCTCTACCTGCAATCTGAACACATACAACCCTGGCAATAAGCCATTTGCGTCAAAGGTTCTCGTATGCCTTCCGGACGCCAACCGTTCGCTCACCAACCTCGCAACTGCTCGTCCCGATAGGTCATGTACGGTGAGGATCACAAAGCCTGCCTGTTCGAGCTGAAAATGCACTTGTGTAGCCGCCTCAAATGGATCGGGGAAACACTCGAACAAGCTGATCGCATCCGCTCCTATTAGTGAAAACACCCCGGTCAGCGTGTTCTCGAATCTCGCCACGGCGATATCGTAACTCGTGCCCACCCTCGTACCTGCCATAACGATCTTGCCGTCGTCCTGGAGCGCTACGGCATTCGCGAAATCGCTACCGGCACTTATAGGGCCAAACGCGATACCATTGAGCCCAAAGGAGGTATCCAGCGTGCCGTTTGCCTTGAATTTTACCAGGGCAAAATCATAGCCGGTCACCGGATTGATGCCATATCCGGCTGCGATGATCTTCCCGGTGGGCTCTATGACCACATCCCACAACACATCTTCTCCGGTTCCCACAGGGGTCGTTACGATACCATTGTTGCCAAAGGTAGGATCCAGGGTGCCATCGGATTTATACCGCACCACGGCAAAATCATCGGATCCTGCGATGGTGCTCGTACCGCCTACCAGAATCTTTCCATCCGGCTGGACGACCACTACCCGGCCACGGTCAGAGACGCCTCCGACCGTGGTCTTCACTTTGCCTCCGTTTCCAAAACTACTATCCAGGGTGCCGTCAGGTTTGTACCGCACCAGCGCAAAGGCCGGCACATTGTTGGTCACAGTACGGCCGGCAACCAGGATCTTTCCATCCGGTTGGACTGCACAGGACCAGGAAAAGTCGTCGGCAGGTCCTACCGACGTAATCACCTTGCCTCCATTGCCAAAGTTGTTGTCCATCGTGCCGTTTGTATTTAACCGAACCACCCCGAAGGCATAATTGGAACCGTTGATCACCGGGCCCACCAGCAATATCTTCCCATCAGGCTGCAAGGCACAATCCCAGGCGTTGTCTTGCGATGACCCGACGGGGATCTTCACCATACCTCCATTGCCAAACGCATTGTCCGGAGACCCATCTGCCTTGTAGCGCAGGGCCACAAAGTCGTAGGTCGATCCCGACCAGCATTGGCCACCCACTACGATCATCCCGTCTGGTTGAACCAGCACGGAGCCGCTGAGGTCCCAGCCATTGCTGATATGCTTGACGACGATACCGCCATTTCCAAACCCGGCGTCGAGGCTCCCGTCCGCTTTATAGCGCACCAGAGTGACGTCGTAATCTCCTTCGGTCGTCCCGTTCTGACTTTCGCCCGAGACGAGTATCTTTCCATCAGGCTGGATGGCCAGGCCATAGCCCGCGTCATACCCAACGCTTACAGGAGTGATCGTCACGCCTCCTGTACCAAAGGTCGGATCGAGTGTGCCGGATTGTGCATGAAGAAAGAGGAATGGAGTAAGGAGAAAGGAAATCAGGAGAAGGAGGTAGGATCTCATTTCGCAGGGCTTTTTGTTGCCCTTAAATTTACCAAATTATTGGGTAAATTATCATATTAAGCTATGCTCCAATTTTGTCTCCCATCTCTTTTTGAATAGCCTCCGCCGCCGCTCTCGCTTTCTCCCCAAAATCCTCCCCTTTGCCTGCATAAATGATCCCTCGAGAGGAATTCACGAGTAACCCACAATTGGCATTCATCCCATAGCGCATAACAGCCTGGAGGTCGCCACCCTGGGCGCCTACGCCGGGTACGAGAAAGAAATGATCGGGCGCTATCTCACGGATCTCCGCCAGTTTGGAAGGATGCGTCGCGCCAATGACGAACATCAGGTTGTCGGGACTCCCCCACTCCTGTGCTTTGCGCAATACTTCGGCATATAAGGGCTCCCCGTTATGCGTAGCTTGCAGTTGAAAATCGGCGCTACCTTTATTGGAGGTCAGCCCGAGCAGGATGACCCACTTGCCCGAAAACTCCAGAAAGGGTTCCACACTATCGGAGCCCATATAGGGCGCTACGGTGATGGCATCGAAGTCGAAAGTCTCAAAAAAAGCTTTGGCATAGAGCCGGGAGGTGTTTCCGATATCGCCGCGCTTGGCATCGGCGATAGTGAAACAGTCGGAAGGAATATAGTCCAGGGTCTTCTCGAGCGTAGCCCAGCCTTTGGAGCCCTGACTTTCGTAAAAAGCCAGATTGGGCTTATACGCCACGCAAAGATCCTTGGTGGCGTCGATAATGACTTTGTTGAATTCAAAAACAGGATCGTCGGCCCCGTGTAGATGCGTAGGAATGCGCTCCAACTCCGGATCGAGGCCTACGCAGAGGAACGAACGCTTCTGCTTGATTTGAGTAATAAGTTCTTGTCGGGTCATTCAAAAACTAACCATTTACTGCTTCAACACTTACAATTTCCGGGATCTTCCCCTTTATCGCCTGTTCGATCCCTGCCTTCAAGGTCATTGCCGACATGGAGCAGTTGATGCAGTTGCCCACCCACTTGATCAGCACGCGGTTGTCTGCGGTCACTTCTATGACCTCTACATCTCCCCCATCTACCGCCAGGTGAGGACGGATGGTCTCTAGTGCTTCATTCACGCGAATCAAAAGATCTTTCTGTTGAAGGGTCGGATTTGACATATTTTTTTTTTGAAAACTAAATTACCCCGTCGTTATTTTCACAATTTGGGTAGGCCCCAAAAGTTCATTGCGCACCGCCGTCTGCCGGGCTACATTCTCCGCTACTTCAAGGAAAGCCTTGTGGGTAATGGGTTCGTTTCGTAAGATGATGGGGGTACCTTCATCGCCGGCTTCCCGAATGCTTTGCACGATGGGAATCTGCCCCAGGAGCATGGATTCAGCCATTTTCGCGAGCTTCTTACCGCCACCTTCTCCAAAGATAAAGTATTTGTTATCGGGCAATTCGGCTGGAGTGAACCAGGCCATATTCTCTACCACGCCGAGAATGGGTACGTCGACATTCGGCATGCGGAACATATTCATGGCCTTGATGGCGTCTGCTACGGCCACGTCCTGCGGGGTCGTCACCATGACAGCGCCGGTCACCGGGACGGTTTGCACCAATGTGAGCTGGATATCACCGGTGCCCGGAGGGAGGTCTACAATCAGGTAGTCGAGTTCTTCCCAAAGCACATCATTGAAAAATTGCTGGATAATAGCTGCCAGCCGCGGACCACGCAGCACCACTGCCTGCTCAGGCTCAATAATGAAGCCGATCGACATGACCGGCATCCCATGCGCCCTGAGCGGAATAATCTTCGGCCGTCCGCCTATGTCCTGGATCTGAGGCCGTTGCCCATTCAAGCCCAGCATAGTAGGCATAGAGGGGCCGTATAGATCGGCATCGAGCAAACCCACTTTGGCGCCCAGTTCTTTCAATCCCAACGCCAAATTGGCCGATACGGTGGATTTCCCCACACCTCCTTTCCCCGACGCCACTGCAATGATATTCTTGATATGCGGCACGTTGCTATTAGGCTGGTTCGCGCTCTGCGCCCGGGCCGACATGTGTATATTCACTTCGGCTTCCGGATAAACGGCCTGTATCGCCTGCGTAATGGCGTTATGCAAATCGAATTTATAGTCGACGCTCAGGGACGGCAGCACCAACGTAAAGTTGACCTGGTTGTCCTGTATCTTCAGATCCTCGATCATCTTGACCGTCAGGAGGTCCTGCCCGGTCTTTGGGTCACGCACGGTAGAGAGGGCTTGTTGTATCTTTGATTCTTCAATCATGATTTTCAGTAAAGGGTGAAGAGTGAAGGGTGAAGAGATTTTTTTGCTCGCACAAAGTTAAACAAATTTCAAGTGAAGGAGTTTGCGCCATCTCCGCATGCAGTGTTTTTATTCTTCGATTCAGTATATTCGCCCTGAGACCCCTCACTCTTCACCCTTCACTCTTCACCAACCATGAAACTCAACCTCGACGTCGCTACCCCCTCCAAGCCCGAATGGATAAAAGCCGTGATGGCCGATTTCGATTCGTTCCTGCAGGATCATGCCGATTGTGAGCGCAAAGCTTCGGCTATGGCCCTCAGCATGGTAGCCAAATACCCCGATCGCGTGGAGATCATCCCCGAACTCATTGAAACGGCCCTGGAAGAAATGGAGCATTTCCGCGATGTGTATGCCGTCCTGGCGGAAAGGGGCATTCAATTGGCGCACCAGATCCCGGAAGATCTGTATATGAAGCAGCTCCTGAAACGCTGTCACTCCGGCCGTCTCGAGCGCTTTCTCGACCGCCTCCTCATCGGCTCCATCGTCGAAACCCGCGGCGCTGAGCGTTTCCGCCTGGTAGAAGAAGCGCTGGAAGAAGGTGCACTGAAACGCTTCTACAAAATGCTGTGGACCTCCGAAGCCAAACACGGCCATATCTACGTCAAAATGGCCTTGAATTATTTCCCCGAAGATCAAGTGTACAATCGCCTGGAATGGTGGGTCGAGCAAGAATCGGAGATTATCGATGGGCTGGAGATAAGGGCGGCTTTACATTGATAGTTTTTAATTTTCAGTTTTTAATTTTCAATTTTCAGTTGCCTTAACTGAAAATTGAAAACTGAAAATTAAAAACTCCCCCTATCAACCGCTCTATACGCCAGCAACAACTCCTTCGCTCCTTCCCCCTCAGTCCCTGGCTGAAGTTCCGATAAGAGCCATCGTGCCGCCTCAGTGACCGGTACATCCGGAAATCCCTTCTCCCGGGCGAAGTGCAGGTATTTCATCAGTTTGAAGGCATTGAACCAGCGAAAAAAGCGGTTTTGGAAAGTTTCCGGCTTGGCGGAATGGGCGCGGATCTCGCGCCAGTTGGCGAGGAAATCATTTTCTGAAAGAAAATCCTGCAAGGTGGGCGCCCAGGATTGAACGCAATTTTGCACCTCAATTTCATCTTCTGTAAACAAAGCAGGTACATCCTGGCAAAAAGTCCGGAGATGTTGAAAAAGGTCCGGATGATAGGTCTGGTAGCCTTTGCCCGAATGCAGCAACTCGCGCACAGCTTTGCCGGTACCAAAAGGCACCCGGTGCGAAGGGCGCGGAGAAGGGATCACCCGGGTGGTCGTCAACTCCCCTACGGCGCCGAGGGAGGTAAATTTATGCAAAAAGTAGAAGTCCTCCCCTGCCTGCCTGCGGTTCATTCCGCCTTGTTGCTGGTAGGCATCGGCACGCACGGCCATGCTGGAGCCTACCGTCTGGAAAGCAAATGGAAAGCCCGCAAAACGCTGGGCGTGAATGAAATAACGTAGATGTAGCTCGTATTCAGTGATGGCGGTGTATACCTCATCTGGAAAGTCAATCCCTTCCAGTGGGTGTTCAAAATAGATAGAGCAGGCTTGCAGCTCGGGGTGCTGCTGAAAGAATGCATCGACTTCGATCAGGTAGTTCTTGTCGCAGCGGCTGTCGGCGTCGTAACAAGCGACGATGCCCCCTGGATTCCCAATTTTTTCCAATCGGAAACACGCTTCATCCATCCCGATCTTACGGGCCAGCCCCACCCCTGCATGTTTCCTGGGCAGGTCCGGATATTCGAGCACATGGAAGCGCAGACGGCTTTGCAATCGCAGTTTTTCCGCCCATTCCCGCACTTGTTGTGCCAGTTGGGCCTGTGCAGTGCGCAATTCATCGGAGTCCGTTTCCGAGCCGTTCACTACCACGATCACCTCTACATCACAGGAAGGCAGCGTACATTTGGTCAATCCCATCAACGTACCCAGCAGTCTGGGCTCTTCCCGGACGGGGATGACCAGCACCAGTCCCAGGTTGAGCGAAGGTTTCTTCTCAATCAGAGGCGCGAAGAGGGTTTGTTGTTGGAAATAGCGATTCACTGAATTAGAGGGGATTGAAAGGGATTAGAAGGGATTGATGGGATTATTTTATGGGGTAAATGTAACAGAAAAGCGCCATTTCTGCCTCCATCTTCCTATTTTGTTCCGCCATTACAATCCCCAAAAATCCCTTTCAATCCCTTCTAATCCCTCCTAAAAAAACTTCCCAATAATGGATTTCAACGACCAACTCATCTGGATCACCGGCGCTTCTTCCGGCATCGGCGAAGGCTTGGCGAAGGCGTTCTCTCGACGTGGCGCCCGACTCATCCTCACCGCCCGCCGCATGGAGGAACTGGCTCGCGTGCGCGCCGCGTGTGCCGACCCCGAAAAGGTGTGGATATACCCCTTGGATATGGCCGACCACGACCGTATGCCGGCACTGGTCAGGCAGGTGACTGAGAAACTGGGGCCCGTCGATATTCTGGTGAATAATGCAGGAATGACCAGCCGGGGCCTGGCGGTGGAGACCAAACTGGAGGTCGACAAACGGATGATGGATGTCAATTATTTTGGGCCGGTAGCACTCACCAAAGCGCTATTGCCGCAGCTTCTCGAACGAAAAAAAGGGTTGATCATCGTGATGAGCAGCGTAATTGGAAAATTCGGTACTGCGTTGCGCAGCTCCTATGCTCCTCCCAAACATGCCCTCCACGGCTTTTTCGACTCTCTGCGCGGCGAGGTTTGGGCGGACGGCATTCGCGTGGTGCTGGTCATACCCGGCTACGTAGGCACACAGATCACCATGAAAGGGCTCAAAGGAGATGGAAGTACGATGAACGAGAAAGGGGATGGCCAACACAAAGCCATGAGCCCCGAAGATTTCTCCGAACAACTTATCCGGGCCCTTGACAGCTCCAAAGAGGATATCCTCATCGGCGGCTTCCGGGAAATGGCCGCGGTGTACTTGAAGCGGTTCTTTCCCAGGGTTTTGTCAAGCATTTTGAAGAAGGCGAAGCTGACGTAAGGGGGGGGTAGTTTTTAATTTTCAGTTTTTAATTTTCAGTTATACTCAACCCCAAGTGATTTGACGGCCGAAAGCCGTCAAATCACTTTTTTCAGTATACAGTAACTGAAAATTGAACACTGAAAATTAAAAACTAACATCAATTGTGCTCTTGCATCTTGAGGATCTGGTCCATCACATCCCCTAATTGCTCGGCGCCGATGCGTTTGGAGAGAATTTCCTTTTTATAGTCCAGGATATAGATCTGAGGGGTAGTCTTGACGTCGTAGATGGTGCGGAATTTGGAGCGGTTATAGGGGTCTACAGAGTTGAACCAGATACCCATACCTCTTTCCTCGATGGTATCCCAGCACTTTTGTAGTTCGTCGTAGAGTTTGGTGCAGATGGCAAACACTTCTACGCCCTTATCTTTGTAATTATTGTAGAATTCGATCATTTGGGGCATCGATTTTTTACAATGCCCGCAGTCGGGATCCCAGATAAAAAGTACGGTGTAAGGCGACTGGAAGTCGTGCAACCAGATTTCCTTGTTATCCTGGGTCTGCATCTTGATATTCGGGGCGATCTTCCCGATAAGGAGCGGCTCGAGCCGGGTGGCATTTTCGATAATCTTGGTCAGTTGCTCCTCTTCGGTCCAGGGTGCCTGACCGGAAGCGTAGTAGGTATCGGCCAGGAACACATAGATGGCATCGAAGCCCACGATCTGCGACTTGGCGTACGTGTTAAGAAAATGGATCAGGTAGTATTTGAACGTTTCCTCCGAGGGTTTCATCTTTTCCAGCAGGTAATAAAGCGACTGGTTAATCGAATCCGGATGCTGTACCGTCATCTTATTGACATAATGGTCGAGGCGTTGGAAAAGGAAGGGCGTGCGCAACATGCGTGGGTCGGCCAGGTCCAGATTATCGAAATAGTGTTGCTTGGCGTATTGCCATTTTTTCACCTCGATATCCCGTTGGTCTTCACCCTCTATTTCTGGCACATCCAGTGGAAGGTTGGATTTAATGACAACGGCAGTGAGGGTAGTCGGGTATTTTTTGATGAGGTTTGCCTGGTAATCCATCACCTCCTGATTCAGTTTGTCCAATTTCTCCTGAAGGTCGGCTTTTTTCTTTTCAGGCGTTTCCGGGTTATCCATGGCTTCCTGCAGGCTAGCGGCTTCGGGGCGTTTCACGGAAAGATAGTTGAGGTAGTCGTAGAAGAGCTTATTATCTTCCGAGCCTTTGATCTCCATCCCCTCCGTGGGGTTTTTCGGATTTTTGCAATGCATGGAAAACCGCTGGCTTTTATCATCGATCAGCAACTGGAAATACTGATTGTCTGGAGGCATGACGATGAGATAAAGTCCACCGGGGGTGATTCCGTCTCCGGAGAACGTAAAATAGCCATCGGCGCCGAGTTGAGTGGTATCCAGCAGATACTGTTTATCCTGGAGGTAATAGCCCAGGTAGAGTTCCTTTTCCTGGAAATTATCGATCTTCACCTTGATCTCGTGGCCTTGTTGAGAAAAGGCTAATGAGGTAAAAAAGAAAAAAAAGCCAATAATCCAGAGTGATTGCTTCATAAGACGAGTCATTATTTCTGTTGAAGAGTAGAAAAGTGGAAGAGATTCACAGAATCTTTTCCACTTTTCTACTCTTCAACTCTTCCTTCAATATGTTATTGTGTTATTCTGGAAATTTAGCAATTAGGGAGGCCAGAAGTCACCCTAATCGCAAGCCAATTTACCTTGAATATAGCCGAAACAATACTAAAAAGCTAAAAGTTTTACCCTCCTGCTTTCTTTATTTCGGTCTGGAGTCGGCGCAGTTCGGCCTCTGCTTTTTGGATCTCTGCTTCCAGGCTGTCAATTTTGGTTTCTTTTTCTTCGATCACCTTTTGCATACCGGCGGTTTTGGAGCCCAGTTCAGCCTGCTTATTGCGTTCTTCGATGGCTTTTTTGCGGGCATCTTCTACTTTAGCCTGTTCTTCATTGATCACCTGGGCAGTTTCTTCCTTGATACGAGTGATTTGCTCGGTGGCTGTTTGACGGGTCTGGTACACGGCATCGTTCGATTCCTGTTGTGCGGCGCCGATCTCCTCCATAGTCTTTTTTCGGGCCTCTTCTGCCTCCTTATAATATTGTGCTTTCTTTAAAGATGTCTCTTCCTGCACTTTTTTGACTTCATCGAGCGAATTGGCCCGGGCCTCGCTTACAGCTTTGCGGCTCGCTGCTTCAGCGGCAGCTACATCCTGAGCGTATCCGGATTTTTGCTCCTCTGCCTTTTTGCGGGCATCTGCGATTTCGGAGGCTACTCCTTCCCTGGCGGTTTTCAATTCGGCGGCCAATTCCGCTTTGCGCTGTTCCGATTCGCGCTGGGCTTGTGCAATAGCCTCCGAAGCCTGCCGCTTCACGGCAGCGATCTCCTGGGCAGCTGTTTCCTGGGACTTGGCCACGCTTTCTGCGGATGACTGGCGTTGTTGAAGTACTTCCAGGGCAATACGTTCTTTTTCCTTGGCTGCGGCTTCTTTCGTCATTTGAATATCTGTAGCCAGCTGGCTGTTAATAGTAGAAATTTCCTGGGCTGCTTTCTCTCGAGCCCCTGCAACATCCCCAGCCAGCGTTTGGCGTTCCTTCGCGCCGCTCTCGCGCGCTTGTTTCACCTTTTCTGCTTCTTCTTGTTGTATCTTAGAGATAACCTCGGCAGCGGTTTTGCGCGATTCGGAGATGTCATTGGCACTTTGTTGCTGCTGCAACGCAGCGGCTTCTTTTGCTTTGGCAATATCCTTGGCCGCATTTTCCTGCGCCATACGCACTTCTGCTGCAGCTTTGTCGCGCGCCGACACCACTTCAGAAGTCGACATTTCTTTGACTTGAGTTTCCTGGCGTTTGGCTTCAGCTACGCGGGCTGCTGCTTCTTCTTGAATAGCTTTAATCTTACTCTGCGCAGTTTCCTGTGCCAGGGCCAACTCCGTAGTATATTGGCCGCGAGCTGATTCCGCTTTTTTCTGAGATTCCTGGACGGTTTGCGTAGCTTCCTGCTGTGCTTTGAATATCTCCGCATTGGCGCGTTCGCGGGCGTCGGCAACTTCCTGTGCCAATTGCTTCTTCGTTGCTTCTTCATTCGCCTTAATGGCTTGGATGTTTGCCTGAGCTTCCGCCTGAATGCGCGCTATTTCTCTGGTAGCATTAGCCCGGGCTTCCTGTACCTCTTGGGCTATACGGGCTTTTTCCGCTTCCGCATTTGCTTTTGAATCCTGGATCGCCTTCGCTTGTTCCTGGTTGATCTGCTCGATATTTTGAGTGGCTTTCTCCCTGGCAACCTTAACTTCCTGAGCGATAGCCGCTTTCTCCCGCTCTGCATTTTGGCGGGAAAGCGCAACCTCTTGCGCTGACTTTTGTTGGGTGGCAGCAATCTCCTGATTTGCACGTTCCTTTTCCGCGGCAACCTGTTGCAGGGTTTGGTTGACCTCCAGCGTAGCCCTTTTCTTGGAGTCCGATACTTCTAATGCAGCGGCCTCTTTTTCTTTAGCCACCACTTCCCGAATATCACCCAATTCTGCAGCGGTATTCTGTTGTACCAGTGCTATTTCTTCAGCAGAGCGCCGTTTAGCTTCGGCTACTTCATAGGCAGATTTTTGCTTCTCCAGCACCGCATTTTCCCGGATTCGGGAAATTTCTGCGGCAGTTTCTTCCTGGATTTGGAGTATCTGCTGCGAAGCGGTCTTTTTGCTGGTAATCACTTCTTCGGTGGTTCGTTCTTTTTCCTGGCCAGCCTTCGTGCGTGCTTCCTCGATGTTTTTTGCAGTCTCTGCCCGGATGCGGTTGATCTCCGCACTGGAGTTTTCACGTGCACTGGCGACTTCATCCGAATATTCCACCTTGGCAGATTCCAGTTTCTTCTTGACATCCTGGATCTCTTTGGCGGCATTATCCCGGGCAGCGGCAACCTCTTCGGCAGCAGCCTGCCGGGCGTCCTGTACTTCCTTGGCTGCAAGCTGCTTGGCTTCCAACACATTGAGATTGATCTTTTCGATCTCGGTATCGGCTTTTTTGCGGGCATCCGCTACCATATTGGCGATTTCCTGCTGGGCTTTATCCATTTCGCCCTGCGAACGCTTACGGGCTTCCAATACTTCCTGGGCATAGTCAGATTTTTTCTGATTGGCTTGTTCCCGGGAAAGCGCCAGCTCTTGTTGCAATTGCATCTTTATCTCTGCCCCATTTTGTTCCTCCTGCCTGATCTCGGCACGAACACGCTCCTTGGTCTCCCGAAGTTGTTTATATAAATCATTCAATTCCTGATCGTTGAGCGAATTGACATCCACTGGCCGGGATGCCTGACTCCCTGAAGCAGCAGCATTGTTGGGACGAGAAGGTACATCCGCCAACGGGGTGTCCTGGACTTCGGATGGATCCAATGTGCGACCGAAGCAGATCGCCATATTGTGCAAAGCCACCTGCCTGTTCGCAATAATGGTAAACTTGCGGATCTCATTGCTGATGTTGTTCTTGATGTAGATGAGCGAAATATAGGAATTCGCCAGCCAATTAACAGCAGCGAGATCCATCTGCACCACGTTTTGGTGTATAGGCGTACCGCCTTCGGTGCTCATCTGTCCCATCTCGATAAATCGGTAGGTCTTCCGGACATTATTACTGTCAACCAGGATCAACTCATCGCCCTGGTTAAAATCCACCCCACCTTTGGACCGCATCCGGCCCAACACCCCTTTACTGTCGGAGAATAATTCGAGGCTGTATTCGTATGTTCCCCTGATTACAAGGGTTTGCGTCGTTGTCCGAACATAATGCAGTCCCCCCAGGGTTTTGTCTTCCGCAATGTATTCCGTACAAGACTGGCCGGGGAGTATGTTTGGCAAAAGAAGCAAGCTCCCAAATAATAGGTTTAATAAATATTTCATGCCCGAAGATTTTATGGAGCAAGATAATAAAATTTGATTCAAACGAATATGTATTATAGGTGGTGATATGTTCGGTGGGAAGGAAAGTATTTCATTTTCTCCTGCCGGCCAGGAGGAACAATACTGCCATCCTGATAGCCACCCCATTCTCCACCTGATCGAGAATGATAGAGTGTGCAGAATCCGCTACATCGCTGGTTATTTCCACTCCGCGATTGATGGGGCCCGGGTGCATAATAAGGATCTCTTTGTCAAGGGTATCCAACAATGCTTTATTGATCCCAAAATAGCGCGCATATTCCCGAAGAGAAGGAAAGTATTTGATATTCTGGCGTTCCAGCTGTATGCGGAGAATGTTGGCCACATCGCACCACGCAAGAGTTTGACGCACATCGTGTGAAACCCTTACCCCCAGTGTGGAGATATATTTGGGGATAAGTGTAGGAGGCCCACAGACCATTACTTCTGCACCCAGTTTTTGCAGGCAGAAAATATTGCTCAGCGCCACGCGGGAATGCAGAATATCACCAAAAATGGCCACCTTTTTTCCTGCTACATCCCCGAGCCGTTCGCGTATAGAGTAGGCATCGAGCAAGGCTTGAGTAGGGTGCTCATGCGTGCCGTCGCCGGCATTGATAATATTGGCTTTGATGTGATTGGCCAGAAAATGGGGAGCGCCCGGCGCTGGATGACGCATGACGATCATATCGACCTTCATGGCCAGAATGTTGTTGACCGTATCCAGCAGGGTTTCTCCTTTATTGACAGAAGAGGAAGAAGCTGAAAAATTGACGATATCCGCAGAGAGCCGTTTTTCGGCTAATTCGAATGAAATGCGGGTGCGGGTTGAACTTTCAAAGAAAATATTGGCGATCGTAATATCCCGAAGAGAGGGTACTTTCTTGATCGGCCGGTTGATCACTTCCTTAAATTCATCCGCCGTCTCGAATAGAAGATGAATATCCGCAGAGTTCAGGTCTTTAATCCCCAGCAAATGATCGGTACTCAATTGGGCCTGTTCTGACATTAAAGGGTATAATTATCGGGTCTTGAGAGAAGTTTATGGCAATTCAGAATCTTCTTTTTTCGCGAAAAGCAAAATTCGGTCTTCCTGTTCCTTTTCTTTCCATTCCACCTTCACATAGGCTTCATCAAGCGCATCTACCCGCAATCCGGTAAAGTCGGGTTGGATAGGAAGGTGCCGGTTAAACCGGCGATCGACCATGGCGACCAGTTCCACCCGGTTAGGACGGCCGTAATGTTGCAAGGCTGTCAGCGCAGCCTGCACCGTACGACCGGAATACAACACGTCGTCGACCAGCAACACATTTTTTCCCTCTACCAGGAAAGGCATATCGGTGACACTGGCCTTTAGCGGCTTGGCCCGGATGCGGAAATCGTCCCGGTAAAAGGTAATGTCGAGTATACCGTATTCGATGGAGGGAATGTTTAAGATGGAAAGAAGGCGTTGGTGCAACCGGCTGGCCAGCAATACACCTCTGGGCTGAATACCAATGAGACAGGTCTTTTCGAAGAATTGAAATTCCTCTATCAGCTGCTGGCAAAGCCGCTCGATCGTGAGTTGGAATTGTTCCTGATTTAATATGATCCTTCCTTTATCCATGCCGGCAACAAATATACACATTCCTGTTACCGCTCCCAGAAATTAAAAAAAATCTTTGTGCCGATTAAACGGGTTTCCTTTCCGGAAGTCTATGAAGTGATCTTTTGAAAGGGCCCATTCTCCTAACTTTCCATTCTTAAAGTACCATATTACAAAAAGCAATTCAACCATGAAAAAGAACCTCCTTTTACTAAGCATGCTCTTTGCATTGCCCCTCTTTTTTACCGCCTGCAATAAGGACACCCAGGATCCGGCGGATGACACGGAAATCACCACCAGCGAAGATGTGCTGACTGCACAGGATCTGATTGAAGACACCCAGGAAGAAATCGACTACGAACTGGAAAACCGCGATCCGGAAGATGATTGCCCGATCATCACAGTCGATCCCAATGACGGCACCTACCCACGGACAATCACCATCGATTACGGCATAGAAGGTTGTGAAGGTTGGAACGGCCGCATCCGCAAAGGGATCATTCTGATCACTGTCACCGACACGATGATCAATGAAGGAGCGATGCGCACAGTCGAATTCGTCAACTTCTCGGTAGATGACGTGCAGATTGCCGGCACAAAGACTTTTACAAACAACGGCCTCAATGCCGATGGCCAATTGGTATTCACCCGCGTGGTGAGCGATGCCAGTCTCACCTTCCCCAATGGCGATGTCGCCGAGTGGAACGCAACCCAGACCCTTACCCTCATTGAAGGTGCCGGCACGCCCCAGCGCTTTGATGATGTAATGCAGATCGAAGGAGGCTCCAATGGGGTTAATCGCCACGGAAAAGCCTTCACGTCGGAAATCACCGAGCCTCTCATCAAACCCCGTGCCTGCCCCTGGATCGTCAGCGGCATCCGGACGGTCAACGTCAATGACCACACCTGGACGCTCGACTACGGTGATGGCGAATGCAACAAGGTAGCTACCCTTACCCGCCCCGATGGTACGACAAAGGTCGTGCTGATCAGGAGATGGTGGTAGGAAAAGGTTTATGAGGTTTAAAAAGTTTATGAGGTTTATCAAATTTAAACCTCATAAACTTATAAACTGGACGAAGTCCAATAAACTCAAAAGCTTACCTTTGCGTCCGAATCACCATCCTTTCAGACGCAACTTATGCTGACAGCAATCTCTCCCATAGACGGGCGCTACGCTTCCCAGACCCGGGTATTGTCCGATTTTTTCTCTGAATATGCCCTCATCCGCTACCGGGTGCTTATCGAAGTGGAATATTTTAAGGCTTTAGTCAAAATCCCCCTTCCCGCATTGAAAGGAATGGAGGATACAGTCTTTGACGAACTGACTCGCCTGGTCAACGCATTCACGCTGGAAGATGCGGAACGGATCAAAGCAATCGAGAAGGAAACCAACCACGATGTCAAGGCGGTAGAGTATTTTCTGAAGGAGCGTTTCGACCAATTGGGATTGGGCGCCTATAAGGAGTATATTCACTTCGGCCTCACTTCTCAGGACATCAACAACACAGCCACTCCCCTCTTGCTGCGACACGCATTGGAACAGGTGTATTACCCGCAAATGGAAAAATTGCTAGCCCAGCTGAGCGTCATGGCTAAACAATGGATAGGCGTACCCATGCTGGCAAGGACCCATGGACAACCTGCCTCTCCTACTACGATGGGCAAGGAATGGCAGGTGTTCACTGCTCGTCTGCGCGAGCAACTTCAACAGCTGAAATCCATCCCTCACAAGGCAAAATTCGGGGGCGCCACCGGCAACCTCAATGCCCACTATATCGCTTACCCGGATATCGATTGGCATGTCTTTGCCAACCACTTTGTAGCCGGAGACCTCGGCCTCAACCGGTCTTATCCGACTACCCAGATCGAACACTATGATAACCTTGCCGCCATCTTTCACGCGCTGATGCGGATCAATACCATCCTCATCGACTTTTGTCGCGATGTATGGACGTATATATCTATGGAGTACTTCAAGCAAAAAACGGTAGCCAATGAGGTAGGATCGTCTGCCATGCCGCACAAGGTCAACCCGATCGACTTTGAGAATGCGGAGGGCAACCTGGGCCTGGCCAATGCCCTGTTTGACCACATGGCTTCAAAACTTCCCATCAGCCGCCTGCAGCGGGACCTGACCGACAGCACCGTGCTGCGCAATGTGGGCGTTCCCATGGGGCATACCCACATTGCTTTGAATTCGCTGATGAAAGGCCTCGGCAAGATATTCCTGAATGAAAGCCGGCTCCATGCCGATCTCGATCACAACTGGATGGTGATAGCCGAAGCCATTCAAAACATCCTGCGTAGAGAAGGCGTCGACCAGCCTTACGAAAAACTAAAGGCCCTGACTCGTGGACAGACAGATATCGGCCAGACCCAAATCCATGAATTTATCGATACGCTCCAGGTTGCCGATGCCGTAAAGGCCGAACTTAAAGCCATTACTCCTTTCAATTACATCGGTAAGCCCTGATTGCACCCATGAAGAAATGGATACTCAAGGCCGTGATTCAAAAAATTATCTCCTGGCTGCCCTACCCGCACCGGATCAATTACCTGTTTCAGCAATACGTGACCCGGGGTGTCCGACTTTCGGAAGAATATCTGGACGATAAACTGATTCATTTCCGGAATCACATCCGTTTTTCAGGTGATCCGTCGGGAAAAACGATCCTGGAACTGGGTACAGGCTGGTACCCCATTGTCCCGGTATGCTTCTTCCTCACCGGCGCCGAACGCATTCATACCGTCGACATCACCCCATTTCTGACTGCCGAAAAGGTTCAGCAAACCCTTCGGGAATTAATTCGATTGGAGGGCGAGGAAAGGCTGCAGCAATTCCTGAAGCCTTTGCCGGAACGTTGGGAACAACTCAACGCATTGAGCACACAACAAGGGCTCGGACTAAATGACCTGCTGACAAAACTCCATATACAGTATCACATCGCGGATGCGCGCCATCTATCACTTGAACCCCATTCAATAGACCTCATCACCTCTAACAATACCTTTGAACATGTGTATCCCGAAATTCTGGAAGCTATACTGGAAGAATTTAAGCGAGTCTTGGAACCAGATGGCCTGATGAGCCACTTTATCGACATGTCTGACCATTTTGCCCACCTCGACCCCACCATCACGATCTATCATTTTCTGCGCTTTTCCAAAAAACAATGGAGTTGGATAGACAACACGATCCAACCTCAGAACCGTTGGCGCATTGTGCACTATCGGCAGTTGTACCAACAACTCGGAATTTCCATAATTAAAGAAGAAAACCGGCCCGGCGATGTGATCGTCCTGCGCACCGTTCCAATACACCGGGAATTTTCCGGGATACCTGAATCCGAATTAGCGGTAAGTCATAGTTACCTGGTGAGCCGGTAAGTTATTTATCCATCCGGACAACCTTCGGCTGAAAGGTGCCCACCACCTCCACGAGGTCTTGTTGGGCGTACATGACATCCCAGATATTTTTGTAGGCAATGGGCGCTTCATCCAGTCCGCCGCCGATTAACACGACCCCGCTTTCTCGAGCACTTTATTCAACTCGTGGAAGGTGATCTGATTCTTGGCCTGGGTGCGCGACAAGATACGGCCTGCGCCGTGGGACGCGGAGTTCAGGGATTCAGGGGTTGCCTTTTCCCCGCACGATAAAGCCCGGGAGAGTCATAGAACCAGGAATAATACCCAACGCACCCTTTCCTGCAGGCGTCGCCCCTTTGCGGTGCACCACTACCTCCGTACCATCTGCCAAATGCTCCTTCCACGCAAAATTGTGGTGATTCTCCACCCGGAAAAGCGGCTTCTCCCCCAATGCATTAGCAATCCGGTGGTGAATATGGGCATGGTTGGCGGCGGCATATTGGCCGGCAAGTGTCATTGCCTTCCAGTATTCTATTCCTTCCTCTTTATCCAGCTCGAGCCAGGCCAGGTGCCCAGCATGCCGTGGAAGGTGACACGTATCTTTTGCCAATTGGGTAAAGTGCCGTGCAATATTAGCGCCGAGCCCCCGGGAGCCCGAGTGGGACAGCAAGCCGAAGTATTCACCAATTGGCAATCCCCATTCATTATCAGGGTCCGAAAGGTGCACAACGCCGAATTCCACAAAGTGGTTGCCCGAGCCAGAGGTGCCGATCTGGACGGCCGCCTTCTGCTGCAGTTGTTTCAATAGCTTGATCTCCTTGAACACCGGCAAGTGAAGCACCTCGTCATCCATAGGTTTCTCAAACTGGTCGAATCCAAAACGGGTATTTTCTTCAAGCGTTTTAGTCAGCCTGACAGTTTGATTCTCCAGATTGGAAGCGGGCAGCGGGAATACACTCAGGCACATTCGGCACCCAATGTCGACGCCAACCCCGTAGGGGATCACGGCGTTTTTAGTGGCTAAAACCCCGCCGATAGGTAATCCATACCCTTGGTGGGCATCGGCCATTAGTGCTCCCTTCGCAGTGATGGGCAGGCGCATGGCCATCTCCATTTGGTCGATGGCCCCCTGTTCAATCCCTTCCGCACCGTAGACCGGATAATCCGGGCAATCGGGCAGTAACTCAAAGGTACGGTCATCACGAACCTTCCCTCCTCTCAACTCCGAAACAAGTGTTCCCAACACCGGATGTGATTCAAAGCGCTCCGGCTGTTCGAGCACCTCCCTGAATAGCTGCAACAGCGTATCCCGGTCTTCCCGCTTATATTGCTGAAGCACCTCCTGAATCGCCAGCCCTATCGATTTACCGCTGGGGTAGCCGAGTTTGATCAGTTCTTTGCCTTTGATTTTTGACTTACCCATTTTCTAAAAATTCGATACGAGGCAGCGCTTTCGGCGATCCCTCGTTTATGAAAGCCGATATCCTTCGGCATGGATAGTACAAAAGTTAGGAGATGGATAGTTCCCCGGGAGGCTAAAAAATCGAGTTTTAATGATACTCAAAAACGCCGTGTGGTGTTTTCAGATAAACAGACGACTCGGAGGCGTCTTCCGCATAGCCAACAATACGAGCTTCAATACCAAAGGATTGCGCCACATCTATAGCGGCTTGGGCATGGGCCTCGGGAAGGTATACCTCCATCCGGTGTCCCATATTGAAAACCTGATACATTTCCTTCCACCCCGTCCCCGATTCGGATTGGATCAATTGAAACAGCGGCGGTACAGGGAAGAGGTTGTCTTTTACGATCCGTTTTCCGTCAACAAATTTGATGACCTTGGTCTGCCCGCCTCCTGTACAATGGATCAACCCGTGAATATGCGCCCGGTGAGTGGCCAGCAATTTGGAAAGCGGTGGCAAATAGGTCCGTGTGGGGGAAAGGATGAGCTGGCCCACCGTAAACGTTTTCCCGTCCACTTCCACGGTGTCGGTCAGTTTTTTAGAGCCGGTATAGACCACTTCTCTGGGCGTATTCGAATCGAAGCTATCGGGATAAGCTTTTATATGGTAATTGGAGAGCAAATCGTGCCGGGCAGAGGTGAGCCCGTTGCTTCCCATACCACTGTTGTAGGCGGATTCATAGGTAGCCTGTCCGCTCGAGCTCCAGGCAACGATTACATCTCCAGCCTTTATATTGTTGATTATCAATTCATTGCGCTTCATTCTGGCGAATGCCGTATACCCCACATCGATGGTGCGGACGACATCGCCTACGTCAGCGGTTTCGCCCCCCGCAAGGTGAATATGAATGCCCAGTTGGCGGAGTTCGTCCAGAAGGATGGTAGTACCCTGGATCACCGCCTGGATCACTTCTCCTGTAATGATATTTTTATTGCGTCCAATGGTCGAAGACAAAATAATCTGATCTAAACAACCTACACAAGCCATATCGTCCAGATTCATGATTATCGCATCTTGTGCGATACCTTTCCAGACCGAAAGATCGCCCGTTTCTTTCCAATACATGTAAGCCAGGCTGGTCTTGGTGCCTGCGGTATCGGCATGCATAATATTGCAATAGGCGGGATCCATACCCGCCACATCCGGGAGAATTTTGCAGAATGCACTGGGATACAATCCTTTATCCAGATCTTTAATAGCGGCATGTACTTCCGATTTGGTAGCGGATACCCCTCGCTTGTCATATTTGGACAATTCGGCCATAACAATAGGTTTGTGCAAAGGTAAGTAAGTAAGAGAATTAAACAACCACCGGAGCCAGCAGCTCTGGTGGTTGTTTAAAACGATAAAACGACAAATTTTCATTGGGAATGTGGAAAATAAGCCGATGTGAATCTTATCCAGTGAATGTTTTTTAACATTATAGTTTAGGTGTTGTATGTATTGAATTATATATTTGCAGAACTTAATTCACACACTTATTGAGAAATACTCCTCTACAGGGAGTTTTGCATTGCTTAAAAACGGGAAAAGTGAACTTAAAAAATCTTTCGGGAAAGCTTCTAAGGAAGACTTCCCTTCTATTCGTCGGTAGCGGATTATTATTTGCAGGTACAGTAGCTGTCGTACTAAGCACCAATCAGCAAAGCATGACAGCTTCCGTCTCGAAGGCCAACGATATACCACTGGGAGCCTTCCCTATTACAGTACCCACCATCAAGTACGGCTTTGCCATTGACACTTTTCAGGTTACTGAAGGAGTGATTGAGCCCAACCGGGTATTCAGCGATCTGCTTACTCCGCACGGAGTGGATTATCCTACTATTGATAAAATTGTGGCGAATGCAAACGGGATCTTCGATATGCGCAAACTGCTAAGCGGTAAGCCATATATGATCCTGGCCAAGGACGAGGCCAACGGAGCCGACTATTTCATTTACGAGCCAAACGTGTATGAATATATCGTCTTCCACCTCAAAGACGACTATAAGGTAGTGCGGACAGAACGCCCGGTTCAAAAGGAAATACGTACTGCCGACGGGGTATTGGAGAGTTCTCTTTGGCAGACGATGGTCGATAACGGACTCAGCTATGAGCTAACGGCCAAAATGGAAGACGCGTTACAGTGGTCGATCGACTTCCACCACCTGCAGAAAGGGGATGAATTCCACCTGGTTTTCGAAGAAAATCAGATCGAAGGCGAGCAGGTAGGAGTAGGCAATGTGTATGCAGCCTATTACAAAACCGGCGAAACCGAATTCTACGCAATCTGGTATGCGCATGGCGACATCTCCGGATATTATGACCTGGAAGGACGTCCTATGAAGAAAGGATTCCTGAAGTCCCCGGTAAAATATTCCCGCATTTCCTCTTACTTCAACATGAACCGCTTCCACCCGATCCTGAAGCGCACACGTCCGCACCTGGGTACCGATTATGCAGCGCCCTACGGTACTCCTATTTACGCCGTAGGCGATGGAGTGATCATGGACGCTTCTTTTACAAAAGGAAATGGCAACTTTGTAAAGATCAAACACGACGAAACCTACCAGACCCAGTACCTCCATATGCAAAAGTTCGCCACCGGTATCTCCCGGGGCGCACATGTGAAGCAGGGACAAGTGATCGGATATGTCGGTTCAACCGGTCTGGCTACGGGCCCTCACGTGTGCTTCCGTTTTTGGAAAAATGGCAAGCAAGTCAACCACCTCAATCTTTCCTTCCCGCCCCCGGCTCCGCTTCCAAAAGAAGAAATGCCCGGCTTTATTGTCGAACGGGATAAATACCTGAAGATGCTGGGACAAGAGCCTAGCTCCAACCAGGAAGAGAAGGTAAGTACGGAAAGTCCAGTTTTACCTACCCTATAAAAAAAGGGCCGATGTCGACATCGGCCCTTTTTTTTTCATTTAATTCCAATTCACGTAATCCGGCATTTGGGCAATAACCGTATAGGTGTCGCCCAGATTGGTGAGTACTTGTTTCCAGAGTTCCTCAGGAGATGACTGGAAGATATAGTTGGCATGCATATCGGAAATAACCCAGGAGCTCACGGCGAGTTCGTCCTGCAACTGGCCTTCGCTCCAGCCGGAATAGCCGACGAAGAACCGAATGTCTTGAGGTTTGATGAGTTCGGAACGTATCAGCACTTTGAGTTTTTCAAAATCCCCTCCCCAGTAGACGCCCGGGGCTACTTTGGTACTACCTTCCAGGAGATCACCTACGGCATGGATGTAGTGTACCGTATCCGTTTGCACGGGACCTCCGAAAAAGACCGGGGCGTCAAATTCCGGAAAGTCGGTGACCAACTCGTCAATGCGCATCTCCATAGGTTTGTTCAAAATAAACCCGACGCTCCCATCTTCCTCGGTGTGATCGCAAAGCAACACGACGGAGCGTTTGAAATTGCTATCCCACATGAAGGGTTCTGATATCAGAATTTGCCCACTTTTTAACTCGGTTGATTCCATTCGATTAGTCCTGTTTGTGCCCATAATTCAAATATGCTCCAGATATTTGACTTTCGCAATACCCGGAGCCATCTTTAAAGGGTGGAAGTGGGAAAACGGCGATCGACCCGTGCCACAAACCCGCGGAGCACTTTTCCTGTTCCCCCGACTTCAATAAACTCTGTGGCGCCGTCGCCAATCATATGGAGCATGGTTTGTGTCCATCGCACGGGAGCAGTCAACTGGTCGATCAGATTACGCTGAATGGTCTCCGGGTCAGACGTGGCTTTTGCATCTACATTCTGGTAAATCGGGCAAATGGGTTGACCGAATGGCGTACGGGCAATAGCTGCGGCCAATTCTTCTTTTGCCGGCTGCATAAGTGGGGAGTGAAAAGCTCCACCTACCTGAAGAACCAGCGCCCGGGAAGCCCCCAAATCCTGCAAACGAGCTACCGCCTTTTCAACGCCGGGCACAGAGCCGGAAATCACCAATTGGCCTGGGCAGTTGTAATTTGCAGGAACAACAACCTCCTCAATCTCCCGGCAAACCTGTTCGACAAGTGCATCGTCGAGTCCCAATACGGCAGCCATGGTGCTTTCCTGTATTTCACAAGCTTTTTGCATGGCCATGGCACGCTGGAAAACCAGGCGCAGGCCATCCTCGAAGGTGAGCGTTTTATTGGCCACTAATGCGGAAATCTCTCCAAGGGAATGCCCGGCCACCATATCGGGTTGAAAGGAGTCGCCCGCCATTGCGGCCTTTATTACAGCGTGCAGGAATACTGCAGGTTGGGTTACTTTGGTTTGTTTCAGGTCCTCTGCTGTTCCCGTAAACATGACGTCCGAGATCCGGAACCCGAGGAGTTGGTTAGCCTGTTCAAACAGCTCTTTTGCCAGGGAAGATTCTTCATACATATCCTTACCCATTCCCTCGAATTGGGAACCTTGACCAGGGAAAACGTATGCCTTCATAGTAAATTGGTTTTAGTGAAGCTTGGCGCTTATCAGGTTTAAAAATTCATTTCTGGTTTCCACCTTCTGAAACTCTCCGGTAAATGCGGAGGTGGTAGTAAGGGAATTTTGTTTTTGCACCCCGCGCATCATCATGCACATGTGGGCAGCTTCGATGACGACCGCTACGCCCAAAGGATTGAGAGTGTATTGGATGGCATGCAATATCTGGTCGGTTAGCCGTTCCTGCACTTGAAGTCTGCGGGCAAACACGTCGATCACACGGGGAATCTTGCTCAACCCCACTATATAACCGTTAGGGATATAGGCCACGTGCGCTTTCCCATAGAACGGCAGCATATGGTGCTCGCACAGCGAATACAACTCAATGTCCTTGACGATGACCATTTCGCTGTAATCTTCCCGAAACATGGCCGACCGGAGGATCTCCTCTGCATCCAGGTCATATCCCTGAGTCAGAAACTGAAACGCTTTGGCAGCACGTTCCGGTGTTTTATTGAGCCCTTCCCTGCTCAAATCTTCGCCGATCAGGTCTACAATATCGTAAAAACGCTCCTTTAATTGGTTCGTAATTTCGGTGTCATACTCCTCCTGTTTATGGTAACTCATGGGGTTGCTTTTTTACTCACAATCGTATTCGGCTTTCTGCGTATATTCGAAAGCCAAAAGTACGAAGATTTGGGCATTGGTCTGCCGGGTTGCGCTTTTGATCTAATAAGGTACCTTAATTTTAATCTATTCCTCATATTTGCCAGGAAATGAACGCATAGATGAGCACTTTGGTCGGACAATTTATTCGAAGCCGGATTTTCTCGGTGTTGTCCCAGCGAATAGTATACCATACCCTATTCTGGGCACTGTTTCTGGTGGCGGCCACCTCGTTGGACGCCTATACCTCCGGGGTTACCTTCCGGCAATCATTGGACAACCAATACATCAACGTCATTATATACGCAGGGGTGGTGTACATGAACATCTTTTATCTCATCCCCAATTATCTGGCACAAAAGCGCTTTCTGACCTACTTTGGTCTGTTTATTCTCATTGTGCTCACGGTCACACCCATCAAAGTGGTCATCTATTATTTCAAGTTTTCCCATATTCCCAATGCCCAGGAGGAGTTGGTCAACCAAATGAATTTTTATTTTATCCCCACCTTCCTGATTGCCACTTCTTCTACCTTAATTAAGATCGTGATCGATCGGGTACGCCATTTGCGGGAAATGCAGGAACTGGAAACCCAAACCATGCAATCGGAGCTGCGGTTCCTGAAGTCCCAGATCAACCCCCACTTTTTGTTTAACACCTTGAACAACCTCTATGCCCTGACGCTCAAAAAGTCAGACCTGGCGCCGGAAATTGTGTTGAAACTGTCGGAGATGATGCGGTATATGTTGTATGAATGCAATGAAAAGCAAGTCCTGCTCAGCAAAGAGGTCAACTACCTGCAAAACCACCTCGACCTGGAAGCGCTACGGCAGGGCAGTAATGTGGAGGTTACTTTTGAAGTGAATGGCCAGATAAGCGACCAAAAGATCGCTCCGCTGATGTTCATCCCCTTTCTGGAAAATAGCTTCAAGCACGGGTTGAGCCACCATATTTCGCAGGGGTATATCAAAATCCAATTGGATGTAAAGGACCAGACCGTTCGGCTCTTCATTGAAAACAGTAAGCCCGAATCCCTGCCCCTTCCAGATCATTCGAGAAGAAGCGGAGGTATTGGCCTGGTCAATGTCAGGCGAAGACTGGATCTGCTTTATCCCGGGAAATATGAACTGCGGCTCAATGATGCACCCCGGACATATGCCATTGAACTCACCCTGAATTTAGATTCATAAACCCATAACTCATGATACGCACCAGCGCTTAATTCTATTTGAAAATGTTGTTTTTAGCATAAGTGCGTAACATAAGCCCATAAAAAATTCTTACTTTCGAGAAATTCTCTGCCTTATGATCAATGTAATTATTGTGGATGACGAGCCTTTGGCACTGGATGTGCTGGAGACCTATATTGAGAAAACGCCAGACCTTCATTTGGTCAAGCGTTGCACTAATGCCCTGGAAGCCAGGGAAGTATTGCAAGAAAATCCCGTCGATCTGATGTTTCTCGACATCCAAATGCCACAAATAACAGGAATCGATTTCCTGAAAACCCTGTCTAACCCCCCGCTCGTTATTTTTACCACGGCCTACCCCAATTATGCCCTGGAAGGCTTCGAATTGGAGGCGCTTGATTATTTGCTCAAGCCTATTTCGTTCGACCGCTTTCTTAAATCGGTAAACAGGGCGGTAGACCAGATCAAACTACAGCGTGCCAGTCATGCCCATGAAGAGGATGGAGAAGATTTCTTTTTTGTCAAGGCCGATAAAAAGCTGGTAAAAGTCAATTATGAGGAGATCCTCTACATCGAAGGCCTGAAAGATTATGTGATCATTCGCCTTGATCAAACGAGGGTCATCACCCTGCAAACCATGAAGAGTCTGGAAGATAAACTTCCCCAAAACACGTTTAAGCGCATTCATCGCTCCTTCATTGTGAATATTGACAAGATCCATGCCATCATAGGAAACATGGTGGAAATCATGGAAAAAGGGCAGCCAAAACACCTGCCTATCGGCAAAAACTACCGCGACGAACTTCAGGAATTAATTGATAAAAGCCGTTTGTGAACCTTCCTTTCGGACTCGACAGGCAGTGTGCAGCAATCGTCGGGCCTGTATTTGAAGTCCATTTTCTGGGCGGTGGCGATATCAGCACATCCCGATTGTTGAAATCGGAACGGGGTTCTTTTTTTCTCAAATACCAGGATGGGCCGGAAGCTGACCGGCTTCTGGAAACGGAAGCACAAGGCCTTGATTTACTTCGCGACCACTCCCCTATTCGCATTCCCGACGTGCTATCTCAGGGTTCCAGTGACGGGTACGCTTATCTTTTGTTAGAATACTATGAACCCGGATGGGCCAACGAGGCTTTTTGGGAATCTTTCGGCGCCGGTCTGGCCCAATTGCATCGGAATAGCGCCCCTCAATTCGGCCTGCATTTTGACAATTTTATTGGTAACCTCCCTCAGTCCAATGGATTTATGGATAACTGGACTGATTTTTATCGCGACAGGCGGTTAGCCCCTCAGGCCCGACTTGCCCATTCAAAGGGCTTGCTTCATTCCTCGGACCTGGACCAACTGGAACGATTGTATAACCGGCTGCCCGAACTCATGCCGGTGGAGGCCCCTGCGTTGATACACGGCGATCTGTGGAGTGGCAATTACCTGGTCTCCAAGGCACAGGACCCCGTATTAATCGACCCCTCTGTCTCCTTCGCCCATCGGGAAATGGATCTGGCTATGAGTCGTTTGTTCAGTGGATTTGACTGGCGTTTTTACCGTAGTTATGAAGCAGCCTTTCCACTTTCACCCGGGTTTGAAGCCCGTTTGCCCATTTATCAACTCTACTACCTGCTGGTTCATCTCAACCTTTTTGGGGAAAGTTATCTGGGGTCGGTTCGCGAGATCCTGGGCAGATATGGGGAGAAAAGTTAAATTAAAAAAAAACACATAAAATATTTTGGCGAGTCGTTGGTCAGTAGAATCCTTCTTCGTACATTTGATGGTCATCAAAGACCGCTTTAACGATTTATAATCCCATGCACACGAAGGGCCGGCTTTTACGCCGGCCCTTTTCATTTGGGTGCAGGTGCGATTGGGGCAAAAAAAAAGGGCCGACTTCTTTCGAAGACGGCCTCCTACTAACAAATTATAATCCCATGAACACTCTTTAGTCTCTTCTGTGGCCTTCTTTGAGGCATTCTCCTCTACTTCATTTGCACAATTCTAATTATTATACAACGATCTCTCGTTGAAAGTTTCACCTTGTAGAATTTTAACGAATCTCTAACCAAGGAATCATTGCAGGAAGATATCGCGTAGTTGTTTAACTCCCGCCAGTGGAAGTATTTACAATTAAGAGCACAAAAATCAGCATTCCACACGCTGCACAAAAAAAAAGTCGCACATCTTGTGCGACTTCTAGCAATAATAAAATTCCACGAATATAAATGAAATAATCTCGAACACGAACCAGGAGCCGGTCTACCTCACCACTTGCAGTTTTTGGGTGAACAGTTCACCCGATTGGGCCCTCACTTGGACGAAATAAGAACCAGGGGTCAGGTTGTAAACCGGAATAACAAAATCTTTCAGATCCAGATTGCGATACTCGGCTACCTGTGAACCGGCGATGGTAAGGAGGCGAATATCCTGGATCAGGTTTTCTTTTCCGTTCAGATGCACTTGTGCGTATTGATTGGCCGGATTCGGGAATACCACGAGTGGGTTCTCCTGAGTCGCCAATCCAGAGTCTTTGCGAAGCGGAATGCGGATGGCGTTATCCGGGAGGCTCACAACCTTTCCGGCACTGTTCATCGCACGAATATTTTCCAGTTTCAGGTCGATAAAGTCATCTTTGAGACGAATCCCTTCGATATCTTCGACGATGACAAAGTCAAGGGTAGCTACAATGCCATATCCCGTATCAGAGAAACCGCTGGTACGGGTCAGACCCGCATCGATCCGACCGTCGAATGGTTTTTTCACCAGATTAAGGACCGGAGAATTGTAAGACATCCAGCTTTCCGGAAGGAAATTGATATGTACGCTCTCGGGGATAACCAAATCTGTCTCGTAGGTCATTCCAAAAGTAAAGCCATACATATCTACAGCCAGTTCTTCATTGGGGTTGCCCAGCCAAATTTCCAAGACCACCAGGTCGCCTTCCTCTACAGGTGTAATGCTTTGCTCAAAGAAGTAAAGGGGCACATCCAACGCTGGTGGCGGAGGTTGTGGGATAAAGGAGTGTTGTTCCAGATAAAAATTGGAAATAGCAACCGTATCCGCACCTCCGACGATCCCGTTGCCATCTGCATCGACATGTTTCTGGTCAACAGGGAAGTCGAAGAAAATATTATTCCAGTTGTCGCCGTATTGGCCAAACCACTGGGAAAGATCCGGATTAGGTCGGGCAAGGCCGACATCCCCCATGCAAAGGCCCAGCGGAAGAATGTCCTCCATATTGACCACCCCATCGGAGTTGGTATCTCCCGCCCATACACAGTTGTCGCCCACACAGAACTGGTTGGGAGCAACCGTGATATCCAGCAGGTCTACATAAATCTTTACGACCTTATTGGGGCAGTTTTGGCTGGTAGCGGTACAATATTCAAACTCAAAATCGTCGGTTAGATTAACCGTGTTGGAATCCGGGATATAGATCAGCAAATTGAACCCTTCTATGGTTTGCCCATAGAGGGTCACAGTCTGGTTGCCCGGATAGTATTGAATGGTGCCATGATCCGGCTCCACCGTAATAGTCAGGTCGTACTCCGTAACGGGAATATTATAGCTAAGGACAAGCGGTACGTTCTGTGGCGTGGAGAGGTTGAACGTACTTTGAGCAGGAACGAAATTGCTCACGGTCACATAGACATCTCCATACTCCAAGGCGGAGTAATTGGGTTTATAGGCCCGGTATACAAAATGATCAACGCCTTCCGTATAGCCCGGATGGGGTGTGTATTCAAAAATCCCTCCTCCCAGGTTAACGACTGTACCATGCGCAGGTTGAGTTACCACGGCCACCCCCACAAGATAAAAGCCGCCGAGGTCGTTAGCCAGGGCATTGATCTCTATCGATTGGTCGGCGATGGTAGACGTGAAATCATCGAAGACAAAAACGTTGGGTTTGGTGATATTGAGTACATCCACCATGACAACCTTCTGGAAGGTGGTGCCGTTTTCCGTCTTTTCGAATACAATTTTATCCGGTCCGGAGTAACCGGTAGCCGGTTTGTAGATCGGATAATCTTCGGAAGTGAAATCGATGGTCCCATGTGATGGGCCACTCACAAGGCTGTAGCCATCTAGCGCAAAGAGCAGTTCCCGTGGCACGTTCTTTCGGGCAATTACATAAACCGTATCGACAACAGGGTTATTGGAGGCCATGACGGCGATAGATACCGTAGCCATATCGCAAACCCCCATATTGTCGCAGATCGTATAGTTAAAGTGGGCGATACCATTAAAGCCGGAAGCAGGAGTAAAGATCACTTCCGTGCTATCGGCATTGAGGGTAAAGGAGCCGTTGTTGACAAGGACTACATCGGCAATATTGAGCGATCCGCCTGTCCAAAAATCATTAAACAACACATCGATTGTGACAGGTGAATTTTCGTTCGTTTCTGCGAAGTCATCTACGGCAGTAACGATAGAAGGCACGACATTTACTTCAATAACCACGGTAACGTTGCGGTAAATGCCATTCGTGAAGCGCCAGTATTGCAGGTAAATAGTATCGACAACGGGGTAAGAAACGGTAGGAATATAGGTCAACGTATTATTTCCCGGCACACCCAGGTGACCCGGGCCGGGAAGATCAGCAGTGCCATAGGAGGGATATGTCCCGTATTGGTCGATTTCGGGAAGGTAAGGAGGCTGGGAGTAAAAAGAGTATGATAACGTGTCTCCGATGAGCACGTCAAAAGAAAGATACTCCAGATCTCCCTGGGCCTGGGCCGAAGAACTTCCCACAAATAGGGTTGCTAGCCCCCATAGGAAGTAAGGCACGAGTTTTAGACCGAGTCGAGATATATTCATGGATTGTGGTTTATCATTTACATTCGCGCCAGCAATATACGATTAATTATGCGTTCGCGCCAATACCGTTTCGAACAAATTTTGCAGTTTGGACGTCAAATAAAGGACAAGTCACCGGAGAGGGTGACCAATAGCCCAAATAGAGTGATTTTCTTCCAAGATTTCATAAATTTAGGCAGCAGATAATTGGCATTAAATCAGGCTATGCAAAATCTTAAAGTTTACGCCGTCATCCAACAATTCTCCAAGGTGGAACAGAACCGCTTCCGGAAGTTTCTCTGTTCTCCCTATTTCAATGCCAATCAGGATCTTATCGACTTATACGACCACCTGGTTGACAGCATGGCGGGAGACCCGGAGCAGGAAGTGCCAAAAGAGGCTTTTTGGGAGAAATTAAACCCGGACAAGCCCTACGATGACGTTCGCATGCGCAAGTATTTTTCCGATCTGATGAAGCAGTTGGAAGGGTATATCGCCCAGGAGGCTTTTCAGGAAAACCCCCTCCATCAAGCGACTTACCTGATGGATGCGGTAATTCAGCGCAAGATCAGCAAGTTGTTCAACAACACGCTCAAGTCCGCCCGCCGTTTGTCCGACCAACAGCACTACCGTCCGGCCAACTACTACTACCACCAATACCAGATCGAAAAAAACTACTATCGCCTCAATCGATCCCTCGGAAAGCGCGATATAGAAACCAATGTGGAGGAGATCGCCAACAACCTCGACCGGTTTTACCTGGCAGAAAAGCTGAAATACTACTGCGATGTGCTCAGCCAACAGTACTCAGTATCCTTTGAGTATGAAATCCTTTTCCTGGAGGAGATCATCGCCCACATCAAAAGGTATCGCTACGAAGAGGTCCCTCCTATCGCCGTTTATTTTCAGATATACCTGGCCTATACCGAAGGAGACAACGAGGCCCACTATTTCAAACTGAAAGACCTGCTGGAGAAGCATGGTCTGGAATTTCCCAAAGAAGAAGCACAGGAGATATACACCTTCGCCATTAACTATTGCACCCGGAAGATCAACAAGGGCAACCAGTCTTTCCTGCGGGAATATTTCGACCTGTATAAGGACTTGTTGAAAAAGGATATCCTGATCGTGGAGGGAGAAATGGAGCCCGGGCTTTTCCGAAACATTGTCGTAGTGGGGCTGCGTTTGGGTGAAATGGTCTGGACCGAACAGTTTATTCTCGATTACCAGCATTACCTGCCGGAGGCACAGCGGGAAAACACTGTCTCCTTTAACCTTTCTCAGCTCTATTTCTACAAACGGGACTACGACATGGTGATCGAAACACTCCGCCATGTGGAATACGAAGATGTGATCACCAACCTCAATGCAAAGACACTTCTGCTCACTACCTATTTTGAGATCGATGAGATCGAACCACTCTATTCGCTGATGGAGAGTTTTCGGGCGTACCTCAACCGCCACAAGGATATTTCCTCCCGTCGGCGCAGGAGTTTCCTCCAGTTCATTCGATTTGTCAAAAAGCTCACCAAGACCATGCCGGGAGACAGCAAGCGGATTGAAAGCCTGCGCGAAGAGCTAAAAAGCAGTAAGGGCGTTGCCAGCTCGCAATGGATCATGGAGAAGATCGAGGAGTTGGTATAAAAAGAAAAGGCCTCCCGATTTGCCGGGAGGCCTTTTCAATTAAAAACGTGCTTCTTCTTAGTTGAAGATATAGCGCAAGCCTAAACGCATACGCCAGCGCGAGCTAAAGTCACTGATGTTCAACGCATCAGTACCCACACCTTCCTCTGTGTAGTAGAACTGAGGCGTGGTGCCGTCAGAAGCATAGCTATCAAAGGTATAAAGGTAGTAGTTGTTAAAATCACCCGGAACCGAGTAGCGAACGCCCCATGCGGGGTTTAGCAGATTGGCGAGGTTGAATACATCCCAGCTAACCTGGAGCTTGTGCATTTTCCCACCCAGTTCTACTCCAAAATCCTGACGGACGGACAAATCCAGGAAGCTGGTGAAAGGCATCCAGTTGGAGTTCTTTTCTGCATAAGCACCGCGGTTTTGGCTCAGGTAGGGATCGTCTTCGATGAAGGCGTTCAACAATTCCCACTGTTGGGCGGGCGTTACGCCATTCTTCTCCACCAGGTTGATCTCGGAAGCACTGGCGGGGATCCATACCAGGCTCCGGTTGCTGCTCGTGCTACCGGTTTCATTGCTAAGGTTTCGTCCACCGCTACCTCCAATCACATAGGAATAAGGAGAACCGGCCTGCCCGTCGTAGAGAAACGAGATGGTAGTGGTCGCATTTTTAGCTTTATTCCAATCGATCGAGTAGGAAAGCGAGGACAACACCCGATGACCAAGTGCGAAGTCGGAACGACCCAGCACAGGGGTATTGCGACCATCCGTGTTGACCTGACCACGCCATTGGGAGGAATTCTGGGAAGAAGTACCCTCATTGACCGCTTGTGCATCCCCATAGGTATAAGCCAGGGTTGCACGCAAGCCGAAGTTGAAATCCTTGGACAAGGCTGCGGTAAGTGTATAAGCCGAACCTTCACTGGTATTGGAACCCACATAAATGGTCGAATAAGTGGGATCCAGGCTTTTCCGTACGTATACAGGGCGATCATCGCCACCCGTATTAGTCCAGTTAAATTTCACGTCCGTATCCGAGTTCACGTTGGTGTACAGTACGTTATTGAGTGTCTTGGTATAAATACCTTCCAGAGTTGCAGTAATGCCACCTGGCAGTTCGGTATCTAACGCCAAATTACCTCTCAAGACCTGCGGGAATTTGAAGTCCTTGGTGAAGATGTTGATATCTCCGGAAGGAACCTTGAAATTCGGGTTATCATACTGCTTGTTGACATCGGGAATGAAGATAACGTCCCCCACAATGTTGGTTTCGTCAACACGGCCTGTGGTGAGGCCGTTGTTGTTGTACATGGCGCCCGGCCAGACAAAAGGTATACGGCTGGTGAAGATACCTACGCCACCGCGCAGTATGGTGCTTTGATTCCCGCTCAAGTCGTAATTGAAGCCCACCCGTGGGGAGAACATCAACTGCCCGTCGGGAGCCTTGCCCCCTTCGATATTGTTTGCCACGTCATATTGCGCCTGTACGAGCGGCAGCGTAGTCGTGTTGAAGGTCGGGTCGATTGCCGGATCTGTCGTGATAATCGGCACATCAAGGCGCAACCCGTAGGTAAGCGTAAAGGCAGGAGACACGTTCCACTCATCTTGGGCCTAAAATCCCAACTGCATCACGTTGAAGTCAGCTGCCGCAGTACATCCATCACCGGTGAGGTTCTCGACCAGCGAATAGGAACGGTCGTAGGCAGAAGCCGGACTTCCATTGATGAAGTCATCAATAGTATTGTACTCATAAGTACCGTAGTTCTGAGGCAAAAATAAATTATAAATGCTGTAGAACTCGTTATGCGTACCCACTGTGATCGTGTGCTTATTCTTGTATATCTTGAAGTTGTCGGTAATCGTGAAGATATCCTGGTCCAGTGCATTGGCAGTAGAGAACTCCTCAGAACCAATCTCAAGTGTACCAGCTCCATCAAAAATCGTCAAGTGGGGGAAGTCGGCGCCAATCGGATCACGGTCGTCACGTACAGTGGTGTAACCCAGGATCAGGTTGTTGCTAAAGTTGGAACCAAAAGTAGAGTTCAATTCAATTGCGCTGGTATTTGTGATACTCGGGAAGAAAATCCCGTCATTGGAATAGTTGATGATTCGGGAGGAAGAACCGTTCCTGTTGATCTGTTCTGCCTTGGTGTAGTTATGACGCAGGGTCAACCGGTGGTTTTCACTGAGGTTAAAATCCAACTTCCCGAAAAAAGTCAATCCGTTCAACTCATCATTCACATCCCCAAAGGTGCCGGGGTCATAATTATAAGTTTCCCGGAGAAAACCAGCGAGGTTATTCAGATCGGCTTCAGAAGCGTCTCCGTCATAGGTGCCAAAGTCAAAAGGCGCAGGCGTTTCATCTTTACGGATCTCTGCGTTCGCGAAAAAGAAGACCTTGTCCTTAACGATAGGTCCACCCAGGGACAAACCATAGGTGCGCTGGGAAAAGTCAGCTACGTTGGTACGCTCCGAGCCTGTCATGTCGGTGATGGTCTTGTTCGTTTTCCCTACCAGACCTTGGTTCTGCATGAAGTAATAAGCCGTTCCCTTAAATTCGTTGGTACCGGACTTGGTAACTGCATTGATACCACCGCCGGCGAAACCACCGAGGGAGACATCATAAGGGGAGAGTACGACCTGGAACTGATCGATGATGTCGATCGAGAAGGGAGCAATACCTGTTTGTCCCCCGTTGGTACCTTGAGAGGACAAACCGAATACGTCGTTGCTCACCGCCCCGTCGATGTAGATCGCATTGTAGCGGTTGTTAATCCCGCCAAAAGAAGTTCCTCCACCATACCCGGTGGATTGGGGTGTCAAGCGAACGAAGTCAGCCACATCGCGATTCAGTGTAGGCATCACGTCGATGTCTTCACTGGTGATCTGGGTACTGGTACCGGAGTTAGCGCCAGCGGTACCCGCGCGGGCTGTTACCACTACCACGCCAAGTTCCATCGCGGACTCTTCCATGGTCAAGTCCAGCTTTTTGGCTTCTCCCAAGCGGAGGTACACATCTTCCATCTTGAGATCGCTATATCCTGTGTAGGATACAGTAATGGTGTAAGGGCCGCCAACGCGCATGTTGGAAATACGGTAAACACCGTCCAGGTTTGTGCTATTCCCATAGGTAGATCCAGTGGGCGTATGCACTGCCACAATGTTGACGCCGATAAGCGCTTCTCCTGATGCTTTATCCTGGATGCGACCGTTCATAGAGGCGGTCGTTACACCCTGGGAAAAGGCCATTGAGAAGCTCAAGACCATCGCCAACGTGGCAAAAATAAGCCGTGCAGTAAGGGTTCTCATTGCAAAGTATTTGGTGAAAAAAATAGGTTGCTGAGTGACGGGGGGCTCTCACCTCCGACCTTACTACACTTCCTCCGTGAGCCGCTACCCGGACACACCTTTGTGTGCTCCAGATTTATGTGCAATACTACCAAGTTAACGTTAAATTAATATTAATTCAGTGTTTTTTATCTGAATCTTCCGCACCTTTTTTCAGAATTAAATTTTTTTACACCCTTGTCATTTTTTTTAATTCGAAACAAAAAATAATGTTTCTTAAAAATATCAGAATATACATCCATAGTTTTCCACATTCCGGAAAATTATGCCGCAAAGGTGTGGATAAGTAATGTCTTTCCGAAATGAAAAAATTTGGCCCGGGAATTTCGCAATCCCCAAAGGTATTTTACTTTTGCAGTTCTCCCACGGGCAACACGGAGGAGTGGCAGAGTGGTTGAATGCACCGGTCTTGAAAACCGACGTACCGCAAGGTACCGGGGGTTCGAATCCCTCCTCCTCCGCCTTCGCCCGCCGAAGCTTTAGCGAAGGCGGGCTATCCCGTTGCAAAGGCCAATTCTTTTGCCGGGTACCATACCTCAAGTGGCTTCGGCGGACGCAGTCCAGCCATTTCCCCACTTGGACGTTTTGAAATACCCTACCTCAAGTGGCTTCGGCGGACGCAGTCCAGCCATTTCCCCACTTGGACGTTTTGAAATACCCTACCTCAAGTGGCTTCGGCGGACGCAGTCCGTACTTTTCCCACTTGAACGTTTATAAATACATTGCCCTCAAGTGGCTTCGGCGGACGCAGTCCGTACTTTTCCCACTTGGACGTTTATTAATACATTGCCCTCATTGGCTTCGGCGGACTCAGTCCAGCCATTTCCCCACTTGGACGTTTATTAATATATTGCCCTCATTGGCTTCGGCGGACCCAGTCCTGTCATTTCCCCACTTGGACTTAAGATTGATTATTTCACCAAATTACTGGACTATGAAACAGTGGTGGTTTGTCTATATCCTAAAGTGCAGTGACGGGAAACCCTATGTCGGATACACTTCGAATCTGAAAGCCCGATTACAACGGCATCAGAATGGAGATGTAAAATTTACGGCAAAGAGAAGGCCATTAGTCCTTTCATGTTGTACTGCATTCCCAAATAAGTACCAGGCTTTAGCATTTGAGAAATATCTGAAGTCAGGTTCCGGGAGAGCATTCGCAAAAAGGCATTATCTTAGACCATCCAACTCCTAACTCAACCCATGGGCCTTTTAATCTTCTTCTTTCTGATCTCCATCTTTTTCTCGTTCCTTTGCTCGATCTGGGAAGCAGTACTGCTGAGTATCACCCCTACTGTGGTCGAGATCAAGTACCGGGAAGGGCATGCGGTGGGAAAAAGCCTCAAGCACTTAAAGGACAATATCGACCGGCCTTTAGCTGCTATCCTCACACTCAACACCATAGCACATACGGTAGGCGCCATTGGCGTCGGAGCTCAGGGGGTGAAGATATGGGGCGATTCGCTGATGACCGCAGTGGTCATTCCAGTGGCCATGACCCTCGGCATTTTGCTCTTATCAGAGATCATTCCAAAAACCCTGGGCGCCAATTATTGGGAGCGATTGATTCCCTTTACCATTCGCTCCCTGCGCGTAGTCATGCTCATCCTCTACCCTTTCGTGATAATTAGCCAATTTATTACCCGTGCGTTGAAAAAGGATAAATCCCGGAGTGTGCTCAGCCGATCCGATTTTTCCACTATGGCGGAGATCGGCGCACAGGAAGGGGTATTTCAGCAGGAAGAATCGCGAATCATCCAGAATCTGATCCGGTTCGATACAATCCGGACCAAGGATATCATGACTCCCAGAACGGTGGTAAAAGCAGCGCCGGAAGACATGACAACCCTGGAATTCCACCAGCTGAATAAAAATTTGCGCTTTTCCAGGATTCCCATCTACCGGGAGAATATTGATGACATCACCGGGTTTATCCTTAAAGACGACCTGCTTACCAATATCATTAACCATGGAGGTAAGGCCCCGCTCAAAGAAATTCGCCGCGACATGCTTGTTGTCATCGAAAACCTGCACTTGCCGGAGCTATTCAACCAGCTGATGGAAAAAAGGGAACATATCGCGCTGGTCGTCAACGAATTTGGTGGCATGCAGGGGCTGGTAACCATGGAGGATGTGCTCGAAACCCTGCTCGGCATGGAGATCCTTGATGAATTTGACAATATCGCCGACATGCAACTGCTGGCGCGCAAAAACTGGGAAAAACGTGCCAAAGCCCTTGGTATTATCCCTCCTGAACAAGTCGAATAGGAAATCTTTCCTTTTTTTTCTCTTATCTTAGATTGCTTTGCCCGTCTGCGCTGGATCGAGGCGGTATCAAAAGTTGCTTTCGCGCCTTTTGTGGCAATAATAATTTTGCTTTTGTCATCAACCAAACCATATCATTATGAAAATCCACCAATTTTTTCAAGCCATTGGCATTGCCACGATCGCGGTGGCAGGCACCCTGCTGTTGCAGAGCGCGCTATCCCCAAAAGCCGCTCAACCCAACAGTGAAACCAGCACACTCGTATCCGACGAAGGGATGATCGGGGAAATCCGCCTGTTTGCCGGCAATTTCGCTCCAAGAGGCTGGGCTTTTGCGATGGACAACTCCTTGCTATCAATAGTAATCAGGCACTATTCAGCATCCTGGGTACCACCTATGGGGGCGATGGACGCACTACTTTTGCCCTGCCTGATCTGCGCGGTCGTGTGCCTATGCATCCGGGAAACGGACCGGGTTTGACCGATATGAGACTCGGACAAAAGATAGGCTCCGAAAAAATTTCCGCCGCTCCTGTGATAGGTGTGATGCCCGACCGCAATGGAAAAACCTTCGTCCTGAATTCGGGAACTACGGATATCCGCCAGCCTTCTCTTGGCCTGAATTACATTATCTGCATCCAGGGAATTTTCCCTTCCAGAAGTTAATTTAGTCAAGCGAATTGTTTCGGCAACCCGTTTATAATTCTCTTGCCTCAAGTCATTTTTTTTTCGAGGAAAAATGACTACCTTTTGCCCCAACAAAAACATTAGGTATGGCATACCAAATCCGTCGCGTCGACTATTATTACGTCTCGGTAAAGGATGAACCCGGCGAAGCATATAACTTCTTATCCCAGCTGGCCAGTCTTGGAATCAATCTACTCGCCTTCACAGCTGTTCCGACTGGTCCGGGCTCCGCTCAGATGACTTTATTTCCGGAAAGCTCCGTCAATTTCCAACAAAAAGCCAAGCTGGCTGGATTAAAGTATTTTGGTCCGCACCACGCTTTCCTGGTCAATGGAGATGATCAATTGGGCGCCTTAGTGGAAGTGCACGATGCACTCTATCGGGCACGAATTAACATTTATGCCTCCTCCGGGGTAACAGACGGCAAAGGAGAATACGGGTATGTGATGTACCTGAAACCGGAAGATTACGACCGGGCAGCCAAAGTATTGGGCGTTTAATACAAAACCTTACCTTGGCCATCCAAAAAATTATGTTGAATGACCAAGGTAAAAAAGGTTCCATTCCCCCTTTCCAGCGACGAAACCGTTGCCCAGGAACTTATTACGGTTAATGACCGGGAACGGGACGCACATTACGACACTGCGCCGTCTGAGGTAACCCGTGTGGCCCGGCAAGATCACGTATTTTTCTTCTATTGTGCAACCGGCGTTTGCCTGGAAGTCAATTGGGTCAGCGATCAAATTGTGCGTTTTCGCTATTCGTGGAACGGAACCTTCGAGCCGGAATTCTCCTATGCGGTCGATCCACATTTCCAATCAACTGCACTTCCCTCCTTGCATGTTGAAACACATCCGGATCATTACCTAATTGCCTCTTCCAAGCTACGGTGCATCGTGGAAATAAATCCACTCAGCATACATCTTTCTGACAATCAAGGACAAACGATCTTCAAGGAAAAACAAGGCTTTTACACGCGCAGGACCATTCTGCGCGGGATGATCCGACTGGCAATTTCCATTGAAAAAACAACCGAAGATCTATACTACGGCCTCGGGGAAAAAGCCTGCTCCCTTTGTCTTAATGGAAAAGACTTTGAAAACTGGAATACAGACTCGTATTCCTACCAAAGCCAAACCGATCCACTCTACAAGTCCATTCCTTTTTTCTACGGTCTCCGGAAAGACCTTGCCTACGGCGTATTCCTGGACAACACCTATCGGTCGCGTTTTGATTTTGGCAAAAGAAAGGCAGATGAACTCCACTTCGAGGCTGCCGGTGGCGAAATGCGGTATTATTTCATTTACGGCCCACAATTGTTGGATGTAGCCCGGGAGTACAGCCACCTGACCGGCGCCCCTGAATTGCCACCTATTTGGGCATTGGGTTTCCATCAAAGTCGCTGGAGCTACTTCCCCGACAAGCGAGTGCGGGAAGTGGCGCGCACTTTTCGCGAAAAGAATATCCCCTGCGACGCCATCTATCTGGATATCGACTATATGCATGGATTTCGCTGTTTTACCTGGGATCAGGCGCACTTCCCCGACCCCAAAAAACTCATTTCGGAATTTAAAGAGATGGGCTTTCACACGGTGGTCATGATCGACCCGGGCATCAAGATCGATCCGGAATACGCCGTTTATCGGGATGGAATGGAGCAAGATGTCTTTTGTTACCGCACGAATGGAGATTTAATGACAGGCCCCGTTTGGCCGCAGGAATGTGTGTTTCCCGATTATACCAATCCGAGGGTTCGCGAATGGTGGGGCATGCTATACAAGAAGTTATATCTCGATCAGGGCGTGGCCGGCTTTTGGAATGACATGAATGAACCAGCGGTATTCAAGGTAACTATAAAAACATTTCCGGATGAGGTCCGGCACGACTACGACGGCCAGCCCACGAACCATCAAAAAGCCCACAATATTTATGGGCAACAAATGGCCAGAGCCACCTATGAAGGATTGAAAAAACTCGATCCGGCGCGCCGGCCTTTTGTCCTCACCAGGGCTACCTTTGCAGGTGGGCAGCGACATGCGGCTACCTGGACTGGCGACAATATGGCTTCCTGGGAGCACCTCCAAATTGCCCACCGTCAGACGCAGCGGCTCAGCATTTGCGGCTTTGGATTTTCGGGATCCGACATTGGAGGATTCATGGACGAACCCGATGGAGAATTGATGCTGAGATGGTTGCAAATGGGGGTTTTTCATCCATTTTTCCGCATCCACTCTATGGGGAACAACCTCAGTGGAGGCGGGTTACACGACCCCAATTGGGTGCATGCCCAAGAAGCCGAAAACCGGCTCGACCAGGAGCCTTGGGCCTTTGGGGCTCAATGGGAAGCACTAAACCGCCAGGCTATTGAGTTGCGCTATCAATGGCTCCCTTACCTTTACACCTGTTTTTGGACCTGGATCCAGCAAGGAACTCCCATGCTAAAAAGCCTGGTTTTTTACGACCAGACCGATCCCCTGCTCCACCACCACGAAGAAGGGGTCTGGATCGGACCACACGTGCTGGTATTTCCGGTATTCAAGGCCGGGCAAAAGTCCAAAACCATCTACCTCCCGAAGGGAATCTGGTTGGATTATCAAACCGGAAAACACTATGAAGGAGGTAAAAAGCACCGGTTAGTCCTTCAGTTAGACCGACTACCCATCCTGGTAGCAGCAGGAGCTGTCCTCCCCCACCATCCGGTGCGCGCCAACACGACCATCCCGGCAGAGGAATTGATCTTACGCCTCTATCCGGGGCCCGATGGAGTTTTCCATTCCACCCTCTACGAAGACGAAGGGGAAGGATATGGATATAGTGCCGGAATTTTCCTGGTGCGTCAATTTACGTGTGAAGTAAAGGGCGACAAGCTGACGGTCCGTATGCATCAAGAGGGCGCATATTCCCCGCCATACAAGCGTTTGCGCGTCCAAATACCAGGACGGATTTTTGAAAACGCGCAATGGAATGGGGAAACGGTCAGTTTGCTTCGCGAAAAAGGGGGAACAACCATTTTATTGGATCCGTTCCCAGGGCAGGGAAAAGATCCAGGATTCGAGTTGTTGCTCGAAAGTGCGGAGTGATACAGTGCCATGATGATTATGTACGACCCTGTACAAAAGAGAATCATTGCGAATCTCGATCTCCCAGGTTGGTAGTTCAGGCAGAAAACTTTCGGAAGCAGGAATAGAGTCTGGCAGCGAAAAAAATAGAATGTCTTCTGCCTGGTGTTGCCAGTTGGCAATCATATCCTCTGGTATCTCCAGGCTATAAGCGCCTTGCGGAATGGAGCCATTCAGCCCAATAAAGGTAGCGATTCCGTTGGCATAAAACCGGGCTTCCCACTCCGGACAGGGTCCGCCACATCCCGCCTGTTTTATTCGCACCAATATGGATGCAGGAGCAGGCAGCGGAAGCGAGGGAAGCGAATCAATTTGCTCGGTTATTAATGGTCGCTCTGACGGAACCGGTGGAAGGGCTGGTTCGGACATGCTGCTTTTCTGAAACAAATGACAGGATAGCAGGGACCCTCCCAATACAAAGGCAACTATAAATCCGTAGCGGTTCATGCTATTTTTTCCCTTTCGGGCGCTTGGCTTCTGCTTCAGCTGCCTTTTTCTGTTGCTCTTTCAGCGCCGATTGAAGGCGGGAGGAGAACCCCTCCTTCTTTTTCGGTTTTTTCTTATACGCCTCCATCCCCTCTTTTATTCGATCCTCACTGATCAGGTAATTTTTGGTGATGATGGTTTGCCCTACGTTGATCAGGTTGCTGAACAACAGGTAGCAGGTCAAACCTGCGGCGAAGTTGTTGAAGAAGAACAGGAACATGAGCGGCATGAAATACTGCATGTACTTCATAGCCGGATTCATGGACATGTCCATGTTCTGTGCGTTGTAGTAGGTGTATAAAACCGTAGTACCGGCCCAAAGCAGGGTAAACAAGCTCACGTGATCTCCATAAAACGGGATCACGAAGGGCAAGCTGAACGCTACGTCATAGGAAGACAAGTCGGTAGCCCAAAGAAAAGGCACCTGCCGGAATTCGATGGAAGCCGGGAAAAAGCGGTACAAGGCAAACCAAATGGGCATCTGCAGTACGGTAGGCAAGCAGCCGCCCAACGGGTTGACCCCATGCTCATTGTAGACCTTCATCGTTTCCATTTGCTGCTTCTGCGGATCGTCTTTAAACTTTTCCCGCAGGCTGGCCAATTGGGGCTTCAGGGCGCCCATTTTGGACTGTGAATGGATCATCTTGTAGGTCAGCGGGAAGAGCAACATCTTCACGATAAGTGTCAGCACCAGGATGACGACACCCATCGACCCGATAAAGCTGGACAAGAAGGTGAATATAGGCCGAATCACCCACCGGTTGATAGTACCGAAGATGCTGCGTCCAAAAGGAATGACATCTTCCAATTCCATGTTGTAGGCATGGAGTCGCTTGAATTCATTAGGGCCAATATACATGGCCATATCGAAAGAAGCACGGTCGTCGGTAGGAATTACGACCCGGGATTGTAGTTTTTTCAGGTCGTCTGCAGGTTCAGTCAATACTTCCGTGGTGAACACCCCGGATTTAAAGGCCGTTTCTGCGATAAGCGAGCTGTTGAAAAATTGATTGACATTGGAAATCCACTTGATCGGCGTGTCAGGCACCGCTTCCTCATCCGAGCGGGTACAGGAACAATAATCCGGGGTTGCTTCCGAAGGTTTAAAGTATACAGTAGTATAGTTTCGTTCGTAACTGACGTTCTTTTCGAGCTTATCCAGGTAATTGACCCAGTTGAGGGTCATCCCTCCGCTATTGGGGTCCAGAAAAGATTCCAGTCCTGCCCAGCTGATGGAATGATCCACTTCATAAGAGCCAGGTTTCAGGGAATAGCGCTGTTCAAAGAAGCGCCCGTCGCCCGCATTCGCGCGGAAGATCAAGGTTTCTCCTTCAGATTGCACGTCAAAAAACAGGTCCTGGGTACTGACTATCCTGGCTGGAGTGCCGGCCAATGGGAGCAAATATTCAAACCGGTTTTTGGGATCTTCCAGCAGGAGAAGGGGCGATTCGATCTCCTTATTCCGCTCTCCTTCCGAGATCTTTTTGTACTGTTTCAAATCTGCTTCTACTATCCGGCCGCCTTTACTCGAAATCGTGACACGGATCAGTTCATTTTCCAATACGTGGGTGGTTTCTTCTCCAACTAAAGCCGGAGCAAATATTCCGTATTGGCTACCCATTTGGGCTATCCGAACGGAGTCGGGAATCTCACTAACGATGCCGGAAGCCGCATCCGGAGACTCGACAAGCGAAGTATCAATGAGGGGAATCTGGCCGGTGCTATCCGTAAGAGCAGATGCATCCTTCTGTGTTTTATCCGGCTTCGGCATAAATTGTTGCCAGGCCAGCAAAATAGCAAAGATCAACACAAAACCAATTATCGCATTTCTATCCATCGTGTATTATTATGGCCAGATAATTACCGGCCGCTTAGCTCAAAATTTTCGCAAAGGTATAACTTTATCACGGGTCTCTGCAAAACGTCCGGACGATTCTTTCACAGGAATAGACAAAGAATAGATTTCGGCCTACCAAGAGAAGGAATATCTCGTATAGAATACCTCCATCGTATAAAAGTAAAGTGAAAAACCTTATTTTACCAACGAATCAACACCATATAAGTTATGGCTCAATATGCATATCTTACCCCTCTTGAGATGCTCTACAAATGGGAGCGCGAACGCCCTGCTGAAATATACCTGCGCCAGCCTATAAATGGGACCTGGCACGAATGGACCTGGCAACAGGCCGGTCAGGAAGTTCGGAAAATGGCAGCTGCATTGCAGGCCATGGATTTGCCTCCGGATACTTCCATCGGCTTGATATCCAAGAACTGCGCGCACTGGCTGCTGGCTGATCTTGCAATTATGATGGCCGGGCACGTTTCTGTGCCGTTATACCCCAACCTGCACGCAGCCACTCTCCAGCAAATCCTGGTCCATTCAAATGCCAAAGTGCTCTTTGTCGGTAAACTCGACGACTGGGCTTCCATGCGCAGCGGGTTACCGGACGGGGTACGCGGTATCGCTTTCCCATTTTACACGGAGCCCGGCTACGAAACCTGGGATGAATTAGTACAGGGCGTAAAGCCTATGGAGGGCAATATAGTCCGTAAGCCAACGGATATCGCCACGATTATTTACACCTCCGGAACTACGGGCATGCCCAAAGGAGTGGTACACAGTTTTCACAATTTCGCTTACGTCACTTCACTGGCTGTCGACAGGGTCAAGCTCAACTACAATGACCGGTTTTTCTCCTATTTGCCACTCAGTCATATTGCAGAGCGGGTATTGGTAGAAATGTGTGGTTTGTATACGGGGGCACCACTTCTTTTGCGGAGACGCTGGAGAGTTTTCCTAAAAACCTGGCTGACAGCGAACCGACTGTTTTTCTTGGCGTGCCCAGGATCTGGACCAAGTTCCAGCAAGGCATATTGAAAAAACTGCCTCAGGGCCGGTTAGCTATTTTATTGGCTATTCCCGTCGTCAACAGTCTTATTCGCAAAAAAGTAAAACATGGACTCGGCCTTGGAAAGGCCACCAACATCCTCACTGGCGCTGCCCCCACGCCCACTTCGCTTTTGCGCTGGTTCAAACGGCTGGGTATCCATATTCAGGAGGCTTATGGAATGACGGAAAATGTCAGTTACTCGCATGTTACCCTCAATGAGAAGATCAAGATCGGTTATGTAGGCGCCCCGATGCCCGGGGTGGAAGCCAAACTAGGTGAAGACAACGAGGTGCTGATCAGACATGACGGCATGATGCTCGGATACTTCAAAGAGCCCGAAATGACCAAGGAGATGTTTCTGGACGGATGGCTTCGTACCGGGGATGAAGGGTATATCGACCCCGATGGCTTCCTGAAGATAACCGGACGGGTAAAAGACCTTTTCAAAACAGACAAAGGAAAGTATGTAGCCCCCAGTCCCATCGAAATGAAAATGGTGGCCAACAAGGACCTCGACCAGGTCTGTGTAGTGGGCAATCATCTCCCCCAGCCAATAGCGCTGATCGTATTATCAGAATTTGCCTTGGCCAAAACGAAGGAAGAGTTAGTGGAGAGCCTGGAGGAAACGCTTGACATAGTTAACGGAAAACTCGACCATCATGAAAAATTGAACAAGGTCGTCATCATGAAGGAGGGATGGAGTGTAGAGAATGAGTTGCTCACCCCCACGTTGAAGATCAAGCGAAATGAAGTGGAAAAGATCCATTCCGGCCGGTATCTGGATTGGTATAATCGCCCGGAAAGGGTTATTTGGGAGTAAAAAAGACCCGGGGAGAGTGACCTCTCCCCAGGTTTCGTGGAAAAAACGAATAAACTGAACAGGGCGGATTTAAGCCCGTCCTCCATCCAGTTTGTCTTGAAGTTCCTTCAGTTCATCCCATTTGCCTTCGGCGGCCAGTCCAGCCTGTTTTCCCCAGGTAGTGGGATCAGCCAATTTGAAATTAGGTCCCGAGGCATCCAGAATCTCCCGGATCTTTTCGGCAGACGAGTTCACTACGTCCTGAAAAGTGCGAATACCGGCCTCTTTTAGCAACTTTTCAATTTTAGGCCCTACCCCTTCGATGAGTTTGAGGTCGTCGTCATGGCTTGGGGTAGTGCCAGCCAATATGCCCCGGCTCTTGGTTGCTTCCTCTCCCTCGGCCATATGTTGTTCCTTCAGGCGGGCCAATTGAGCTTGGAGTACAGCCTTATCCGCCTCCAGATTCCCGATATGGGAGCGGAAAGTACCGGCTTCCTTGGTGAGTTCATCGTGGGCGTATTTGAGGCTGACATGTTCTTTTTCCAATTCGGTAAAACGAGTGTGGTAATCGTCGCGTTCCTCTTCGGCTTTTTTCATCCGGCTCAGGAATCGGCCCCAGAGAATCCAGCCGAGGATCAAACCCAGGAGGATCGCCAGGATGAATAAGACAATCGCCTTGGTCAGGCAATTGGGACATTCGGCGACATGGAGGAATAGAATATCGGAAAACATACGAGTTGGTTTTAATTCTTTAATTTTTTTTGATCAAACGAAGCTCCACCCTGCGGTTCTGCTCCCGGCCGGCCTCTGAGTCATTGGAGGCTTCGGGCTGCGATTCTCCTTTGGAATCGACCGTAACCTGCCCGGTGGGCACTCCATTGGACACCAGTAATTTCCGGATGGCTTCGGCCCGCAGCCTTCCCAATTCCAGGTTGTATTCATCCTCTCCGGCATTATCGGTATGACCGGTCAGACGGATCTGTTCTCCGGTGCCTTTTACCCTTACCGCCACTTCCTTTAGATATTTTTCAATCTGCGGATTGCGGATACGTTCGGTGGATTTGTAGGGAAAGCGGATAATCGTGCGGTCGGGAAAGGTATCCACCGCCACCACTTCATCTTTTTTCTCCACTTCTACCCATCGAAAATCGGCGCCTTTGAAATACTTGGTACGTACGCCTTCCGTTTCGTCCTGAACCCGTGCACGGATCTGGATCCGATCGGCAGCAATGCCGTCAGCCAGCAGTGCCTTTACCAGCTCGGCGCGGGCAAAGCCCAAGTTGTCAGCTCCCTCGGGTTTGGGTTCTTCTTCATAGTAAAAGCCAGTGATTTCGAGGAGATTGTCCTCATTCTTCTTGGAAAGCAGGTCCTTTTTGAAATCGGCAAATTTCTCAGACGTGTAAGGAGTTGGATCGGTCCACTTAAAGCCCAGGGGCATGCGGAGGACATCTTCCTCTTCCTGGCCGGCCTCCTCTTCTACTCCCGCCATACTGTGGTACTCGGGCACGAAGAGATGTTCCCATGAGGGATACCAGGGGCCGAACCAGAGCCACGCCAGCAGGATCACCGGGATCAACCACAGGAGCAACTTGGTAAGGGTATTCATAAATAAAAAGTTGGTTATGGAATAGTGTGTCAACAATAATATGTCCGTGGGAGAGGTATCGCAATAAAATTAACCAAATACCATTGATATTTAGGTTTCTTTTGATGGAAATGTTAAATATTTATTAAAAACAGGTGTGGGGGGCGTTCCACTGCCCCTTTTTCAATCCTATTTGAATCCATTTTTCCATATCTTTGCCCCGCTAAAAAAGAAATTCAGCTGAGTGCATTGGCTGCAAGTATGCCGCGGCACGCTTGCAGCCAATGCACTCAGTTTAAAACAAATACCATGTTTGAAAGCTTAAGTGACCGATTGGAAGGCGCGTTAAAAACCCTGCGCGGCGAACATAAACTGACCGAACTCAACATTGCCGAATCCATCAAAGAGATTCGCCGGGCACTGGTTGCAGCCGATGTTAACTACAAGATTGCCAAGGAGTTTACGGATACGATCAAGGATAAAGCCCTCGGTTCGGATAACATCCTGAAGTCTGTCAAACCAGGCGAATTGATGGTGAAGATCGTCATGGATGAGCTCGTGGAGTTGATGGGCGGAAAAGCCGAAGAACTCGACCTCAAGGGCAGTCCTGCCGTCGTGCTCATCGCTGGTCTTCAGGGTTCTGGTAAAACCACTTTCTCCGGAAAACTGGCCAACTTCCTGAAAACCCAGCGCAAGAAGAAACCACTGCTGGTAGCTTGCGACGTATACCGCCCCGCAGCTATTGATCAGCTCTCCGTATTGGGAGAACAGATCGGGGTGCCGGTTTATAAGGAAGTGGAAAACAAAAACCCGGTCGAGATCGCCCTCAAGTCGATCAAACATGCACAGGACCACGGCTTCGACGTCGTGATCGTCGATACCGCCGGCCGTTTGTCCATCGATGAGGACATGATGAAGGAGATCGCTCAAATCAAAGAAGCGATCCAACCCAATGAAACGCTCTTCGTCGTCGACTCGATGACGGGTCAGGATGCGGTCAACACGGCCAAAGCCTTTCACGACCGCCTGAATTACGAGGGCGTGGTGCTCACCAAACTCGATGGCGACACCCGCGGGGGGGCCGCCTTATCCATCAAATACACGGTTGGTAAGCCCATCAAATTTGTCAGCGAAGGCGAAAAGTTGGACACCCTCGACGTCTTCCACCCCGACCGAATGGCACAGCGCATCTTGGGTATGGGTGATATCGTGTCGTTCGTCGAACGCGCCCAATCCCAATTCGACGAAGCGGAAGCCAAACGCCTGGAAAAGAAAATCAAGAAGAATAAATTTGACTTTAACGATTTTGTCAGTCAGATCAACCAGATCAAGCGCATGGGCGATATCAAGAGCCTCATGAATATGATCCCCGGAATGAACAAGATGACCCGCGACCTCGATATCGACGATAAGGCATTCATCAAGATCGAGTCCATCATCTTCTCTATGACCCCTGCAGAACGAGCCGATCCCGAATTGCTCAACATGGGCCGCAAGCAGCGCATCGCCAAGGGTTGCGGTCGCGACATCCACGAGATCAATATGTTTATCAAACAGTTTGATCAGATGCGCAAAATGATGCACAAGCTCAGCAAAGGCAACATGATGAATATGCCGAAAAAACCATTTTAATATAGAGAAGGGCGCTGGGGGCGCCCTTCTCTATATTCATTATTCCTCGATCCACTTCTTCCATTCCTGCAATTTGATCATACAATCGATAGGCGTCATGCCGTTGAGGTCAAGGGAGAGGATGGCTTCCCGTAGTTTGCCCGCCAGTGGATCGGCGGTTTCAAAAATGCTGAGTTGCAGGGTGCGGGAAAGCTGATCGGTCCGGGGTTTGCGGGCTTTGACGCCGCTATCCTCGGTTAACTCCTCATTCCCAATATGTTTTTGTTCCAACTGTTCCAATATCTCGTTGGCGCGTTCGACGATGGTTTTTGGCATGCCGGCCATGCGGGCTACATGGATACCGAAACTGTGCTGGCTCCCGCCGGGCACCAGCTTGCGAAGGAAAAGTACCTTGTTGTTCACCTCCTTGGTAGAAACGTGGAAATTCTTGATCCGGGGAAACTGGTTCGCCAACTCGTTCAATTCGTGATAGTGGGTGGCAAAAAGCGTCTTGGGACGCGCCCAGCCATTGTCGTGCAAAAATTCTGCGATCGACCAGGCGATGGAAATACCGTCGTAGGTGCTGGTACCACGCCCGATCTCATCCAACAGGATCATGCTCCTGTCGGAAATATTGTTCATGATCGTCGCCGTCTCATTCATTTCCACCATAAAGGTCGATTCTCCGGAGGAAATATTATCCGAGGGTCCCACCCTGGTAAAGACCTTATCCACCCAGCCCATCCGAGCCTGGGTCGCCGGCACGAAAGAGCCCATTTGAGCCATCAGGCAGATCAGGGCAGTTTGGCGCAGGAGCGCTGATTTACCCGACATATTGGGTCCCGTGATCATGAGGATCTGCTGTTCTTCGCCATCCAGAAAGACGTCGTTGGGGATATAATCTTCGCCCAATTCGAGCCGCTGCTCAATGACGGGATGCCGCCCTCCTTTGATGTCGATGACCAGTCCGTCGTCAATCTCGGGTTTTACATAGCGGTGTTTGCGGGCCACTTTGGCAAAGGACATCAGGCAGTCCAACCGGGCCACCCAGGCGGCGTTGTGCTGAACCGGCTGGATGTAATCCGCCAGCGCAGCCACTAATTCCTCAAAAAGCCGTTGCTCCAGCTCGAGAATGCGTTCTTCGGCGCCCAGGATCTTGCTCTCCAGATTCTTCAGTTCTTCGGTAATGTACCGCTCTGCATTGGTCAGGGTTTGTTTGCGTGTCCACTCAGGAGGAATAAGGCCTTTGTTCTTGTATTTATTGGTCACCTCCAGGTAATACCCGAATACGGTAGTGTAGCCGATCTTGAGGTTGTCGATACCGGTTTGATTGGCTTCTTTTAATTGAATATCGAGGAGGAGATCCTTGCTGTGGGAAATTACGTGACGCAGGTCATCTAATTCCGCATGGAATCCCACGGCAAACACCCCGCCTTTTGCCAGGTTAACCGGTGGCTCTTCCACCAATCGAGTTCGGATCATCGTCTGCAGGGACGGGCAGGGATTCAGGCTTTCCGCCATTTTTTGCAAATAGGGCAAGCCGGTAGCCGTCAGCAATTTTTGCAAAGGTTCGACCGCTCCCAGCGCTCTGCGCAGCTGCACGACTTCCCGGGGATTTACCTTTCCCATTGGGACCTTGGAAATAAGCCGCTCAAGGTCGCCCATCTCCCGGATGTACCCTTCTGCCTCCGCGATCATGTCTTCGTGCTGCAGCAGGTAATCTACCACTTCGAGCCGCGCTTCGATCTCCGGAATGGAAGTGAGCGGCAGCACGACCCATTTTTTTAACAACCGGGCGCCCATGGGCGAAATCGTATGGTCCAGGATTTGGATCAGCGGTATCCCCGTGTCAAATTGAGGATGGAGCAACTCCAGGTTGCGGATCGTAAACCGGTCCAGCCAGACGTATTTGTCAGATTGGATGCGTCCGATGGTGTTGACATGCTGCAGGTTTTTATTCTCCGTGGTGGCCAGGTAGTGCAGGACGGCGCCGGCAGCAATCTGCCCCAATTCCATTTCTTCCACTCCAAACCCTTTCAAAGAAGCTACATCGAAGTGGAAGAGCAGTTTTTCCCGGGCAAAGTCGGTAGTAAAAACCCAGTCGTCGAGTTGAAAAGAATAGAATTTTTCGCCAAACCGATGTTCGAAATCTTTCTTTCTGGATTTTGGAAAGAGCACTTCGGATGGCTGAAAGCTCTGCAGCAGTTTTTCGATACCCGTCCAATCGCCTTCATTGACCAGAAATTCGCCGGTAGAAATATCCAGGAAAGCAATACCCACGGTATCGCCTTTTCCAAAGGCCAGAGAGGCAAGGTAGTTGTTGGATTTAATGTCGAGCAGCTGTTCGTCGATCGCTAATCCGGGAGTGACGATCTCCGTGACCCCTCGCTTGACGATCTTTTTCAGTGGACTGGGCTTCTCCAGCTGTTCGCAGATAGCCACCCGGAATCCGGCACGGACCAGCCGGGGCAGGTACATATCGACCGAATGATGGGGAAAACCCGCCAGTTCGACCTTGCTGCCTCCGTTGTTGCGGCTGGTCAGGATAATACCAAGCACCTGTGAAGCCTTGATAGCATCTTCCCCAAACGTCTCATAAAAATCACCCACCCGGAATAGCAGGATTGCATCCGGATATTTTGCCTTCACCTTGAAATATTGTTGCATCAAGGGAGTAGTGTTGGCGTCGCCAGGCGTTTGGGAATTTTTTGACAAAGAAAATTATAGTTTAGAAGGTTTAGTCCGAGCACCTTTCTCTGCGAGAGACGGTGAAGGGACCGTGTAAACACAAAAAAGCAAATATAACTAAATCCGACAACCTGAAGTCTGGGTAAGACCATACATTCGAGGCATTTTCCTAGATTTGCACCGCTATGCAAGTACACCACGACCTGAATGAATTGCCTTCCTTTCGCAATGCCGTGGTCACCATTGGTTCATTCGATGGTGTCCACGCAGGGCATCAGCAGATTATAGGGCAATTGATCGACCTGGCAAAGTCTTACGGCGGAGAGAGCGTTGTGGTGACTTTCCACCCGCATCCCCGGCAGATCATTTATCCCAGGGATACCAGTCTGCGGCTGCTGACTACCACCGATGAAAAGATCCTGCTGCTCGAACAGCTCGGTATCGATCATCTGGTCGTGGTTCCATTTACGGTAGCGTTTTCGCAGTTGAACGCCGACGAGTATGTAGAGAACTTTTTGTTCGAGCGATTCCGGCCGCGATGTGTGGTCATCGGATACGACCATCGTTTTGGGCTCAACCGGCAAGGCGACATCAACTACATGCGTTGGTATGGCGAAAAATTGGGTTTTGAAGTGCTGGAGATTGAAAAACAGGAAGTGGACAACCTGGCGGTCAGTTCGACCAAGGTCCGCAATGCGTTGGATACCGGGTCGGTAGAAACCGCGGCCCGTTTTCTGGGACATTATTTCCTGCTCTCCGGCACGGTAGTCAACGGCAATAAAATCGGTTCGGAACTGGGATACCCCACTGCCAATCTCGATATTGCCCAGCCACAAAAACTCATCCCACCCGATGGGGTCTATGCCGTATGGGTGCACGGCCAGGGAAAGCGCTATGGCGGGATGCTCTATATCGGAAACCGCCCAACCCTTCCCGGCCAGAAAAACAGAACTATTGAGGTCAACCTGTTCGATTTCAACAAAGACATCTACGGAGAACGCCTCCGACTGGAACTGGTGGCACATATCCGTGGAGACCAGACTTTTAAGGGGCTGGAAGCGTTGAAAGAACAGCTCGGGAAAGATAAAAAAGCTTCTGAAAAGGCACTCTCACAGGCGCCCGAATACAGCATCCCTTTCGCTCCCAAAAAAGTTTGGCCAAAGGCAGCCGTCGTGTTGCTCAACTACAATACCCGGAACCTGCTCGAGCAACTCCTCCCCGCTGTGTTGAAAAGCGACTACCCGAATATGGACCTGTATGTCGCCGACAACGGGTCGACGGATGGGTCTGCAGCCCTTGTCCGGGAGCAATTTCCGGAGGTTCGCCTGATCGAACTACCCGAAAATTATGGCTTTGCAGCGGGCTACAACCGGGCGCTGGAGCAGGTGGAATGCGACTACTTCGTAATGCTCAACACCGATGTGGAAGTGACCCCTTCCTGGCTGTCGATACTGATTGTGGAGATGGAGCGAGACCCCAGGGTGGGCGCCGCACAACCCAAGATCCTGGATTTTAAACGACGCGATCAATTTGAATATGCCGGCGCGGCGGGCGGCTGGATAGATGCACTTGGTTACCCTTTTTGCCGGGGACGCATTTTTGGTACCGTGGAAAAAGACGAAGGGCAGTACAATAAAATCCAGTCTGTTTTTTGGGCCACCGGAGCCGCATTTTGCATCCGGGCTTCCCTGTTCCGGCAATTGGGTGGTTTCGACCCCCGATACTTCGCACATTTGGAGGAGATCGACCTTTGCTGGCGACTCAAACGGGCGGGGTACAAAATCCTGGCCGTGCCACAAGCAGCCGTTTACCATATCGGAGGCGGCACCCTGGATTATCAATCGCCCCGGAAAACGTACCTCAATTTCCGAAACAACCTCATCACTCTTTGGAAAAATGAGCCGGTTCGCAAATTGTGCTGGCTGATCCCCTTACGGCTCGTCATGGACGGCATGGCAGGGATGTTATTTCTGGTACAAGGAAAAAAGGGGCATATCTTTTCCGTTATTCAGGCACATTGGCACTTTTACCCAAAGATGTGGGCTATCTGGAAAGATCGCAAACACTATGAAGAATTGATCCAAAAAGTTAGCATCCATGCTTCGATGGATACTGGTGGCATCTACCCCGGAAGCGTGGTTTGGCAGTATTTTGTGAAAGGAAGAAAGTATTTTAAACGGTTGAAAAGTGGATCCCGATAGTTATCGGGAGTGAAATAGTAGAAAAGATGAATAGCACTCAGGTAAATATATTGTTTGAAGATACTGATCTTATTATAGTGGAGAAGCCGGCTTCCCTGCTCAGTATTCCCGATCGGTTTGTACCGGAAAAAGAAAACCTGCTGGACAAGCTACGGGAAGGCCGGGAGGAAGTATTTACCGTACACCGGCTGGACCGGGAAACCTCCGGGATCATGATCTTTGCCAAAACCCGGGAAGCGCACCGGGATCTGTCGCTCCAATTTGAAAACCGCCAGGTGACCAAACAATACCTCGTGCTGGTGGAGGGGCAGGTTGCGGAGGAAGAAGGGCGGATAGACCTGCCGATCGGGGAACACATTTCCCAGCCGGGTAAAATGGAGGTAAAAGGACGGGGAAAACCCTCCCTGACGCTGTATAAGGTTTTGGAACGGTTTAAAGGCTTCACATTGCTGGAGGCCGACATCCAGACCGGACGAACCCACCAGATACGGGTACACTTTGCGGCCATTGGGCACCCATTGGCGGTAGATACGCTTTATGGAGGCCGCGAGGGCTTTTTGCTTTCCGAAATTAAAGGCCGTCGTTTCCGTCTCGGCAAATTCGAGGAGGAACGTCCGCTGATGACCCGCGTCACTTTGCATGCCCATCGCTTGCGGTTCCGCCATCCCACAAGTGGGGCGTTTCTCGAATTTGAATCGCCATGGCCCAAAGATTTTGGAGCCGTCGTAAATCAATTGCGCAAATGGGCTTTGCTTTCCCCAAAAGACTAGTTTTATCAGGCTGGTCACTGACGCTGCTAGGAGTCATTTTTTTTCTGCCTCTTCTAGGGGGTGTCCATCTCTTCGATTGGGACGAGATCAACTTCGCCGAGTGTGCCCGGGAGATGATCCTGACAGGCAATTATGGGCAGGTGCAGATCGACTTTCAACCCTTTTGGGAAAAGCCTCCCCTTTTCATCTGGATGCAGGCACTTTCCATGCAGCTGTTTGGAGTGGGTGCCTATGCAGCCCGCCTTCCAAATGCCCTGGCCGGGTTACTAACCATGGCCTTGCTCTATCGCATAGGCAACCGCCTGCACGGCAAACCCTTCGGTTGGCTATGGGGGCTGGCTTATTTAGGGTCGCTCCTCCCCCATCTCTATTTCAAATCAGGCATCATCGACCCCTGGTTTAACCTATTCATTTTTAGTGGATTGTACGTATTTATCGAAGGCGTATGGCAGCAATCCAAAAAATTCTTTCTCGCCTCCGGGATCATACTCGGATTAGCGGTATTGACTAAAGGGCCTGTGGGCTTATTGTTGCCCGGATTGGTCATGATCGCCTACTGGATCCGGATGCGGTTTCGCTGGTATGTGCGGCCGGTCGATTTTGTAATTGTGGGCTTTTCTGCGCTGGGCGTCACCGGCTTATGGTTTGGACTGGATATCCTGCAACACGGCACCTGGTTTGTCGAGCAGTTCATCACATACCAGATCCGGTTGCTCAGTACGCCTGATGCAGGGCATGGAGGATTTCCAGGCTATCACGTAGTGGTCCTTTTACTCGGGTGTTTTCCTGCATCCATTTTCGCGATTCCAGCGCTTTGGCGTTCCCAACTGGAAGGTGAAAAGGAACGGATGTTCCGCTGGTGGATGGTGGCGTTATTTTGGGTCGTGCTGATCCTGTTTTCCATCGTGCAGTCCAAGATCGTGCACTATTCCTCGATGGCGTATTTTCCGCTCACTTACCTGGCGGCCACGACGCTGTTTCGCCAAATTTCGGCAAATAAGTCGTTGAACAGCGGGATTCACTGGGGGATTACAGGAATGGGCTTGCTAATTGCCGCAGCTGCCCTGACTTTTGCCTGGGCCGGTCAGCACCTCGACCTGGTCACGCCGCTTTTTGCCAAAGATCCATTTGCGCTGGCCAACCTCGATGCCGACGTGCATTGGAACGCCTGGACCTTCCTCCCCGGCGCCTTGTTGCTGGGCTTGGTGCTGTGGTGGGTAGCGACAAAAAAACGGCTCTTTTCTACCGGACGGGCGACTCTCCTCTTTCTCGGCACAGCCCTGTTTTTGCAAATGGGCCTGATCTTCTTCGTGGCGCGGGTGGAAGGCTATTCGCAGCGCGCTGCCATTGAGTTTTACCAATCGCTTCAGGGAAAAGAATGCTATGTAAAAACGGTGGGATTTAAGAGCTATGCCCACCTGTTTTATTCCCAAAAACAACCTGGCGGCGCTCCGGAGCAAGGGGATCTGGAATGGTTCGCCACCGGTCCGATAGACCGAGATGTATTTGTGGTGACAAAGATCCATAAAGCCAAGCGCATGGAGCAGTACCCCGAATTGAAAGAGGTAGGAAGGAAGAATGGGTTTGTGTTCTTTGAAAGGCAGAAACCGGAGTAAAGTTCTTAGATTTTTGTCAACACCTTATGCCCTTCCAGATTATCGATTCCCCAGTTTTGCAATTCCTCTTCCGACCATAGATCCGGGAAGAAGATCCGTTTTTGGTACTTCGGGTGCATGTATCTTTTCCAGTCGCTTCCGCCTGTGGCTTCGACTTTCTTTTCCCCACTATCGAGGTATTTTCCCGCAGCGTTGTAGTGAGCCATCACCCACAGCACATTGACCGTATGGTCGTAATGTCGCATGGCGTTAAGTAGTTGCAAATCTTTGCGTTCTTCTTCGGGCAGGGACTTGAATCTCGACCACAGGTTCAGGGTATTATACGTTTGCATGAAGACGATAAAGTCATCCATATACCGCTCTTCAAACAATTGGATCAGGGTGGATTTTTGGCCTGTTTCGTAGTCTTTCCCTGCCGCCTGCCAATATAAATGGTCGTATGCATGCTTAAACGGCGTATCCCGGTCGATGGTGGCACGGAAGCGTATGTCAATTAAATTGATGAGTTCGGTAGAGGCGAATTCGATCATCCGGTACTGCGCGCTCTGGAAACCACTGGCCGGGGTCAGGGTGTCCCGGAATTTCATGTATTGATCCACCTCCATTCCCATCCCCATTATTTCGAACGAGGAAGAGAGCATGTCGAAATACCGGCTTATCCGGCCCAGCCTTTCGGCAAAAAACTGCGTAGTGAGTTCCTTGTGAAAAGCGACCTGCTCAATCTCCCAAAGGATCATTTTGAAGAGCAGCTCATTGATCTGGTGATACATGATGAACACCATTTCGTCGGGCAGGGTGGTTCGTTGAATTTGCAAGCTTAGCAAGGCATCCGTGTGGATGTAATCCCAATAGGTTATGGGCTTTGCGTGCAGCAACCCGTTCAAATGCTTATTTACATCCTGGCCAATGGCGTCGTATTTGGTTTTCAGCTGTTCGAGCAATTCTTCTTGTTTCGGTTCCATTGGTTCGTTTTTTTCGAATGGACCAAATTAGGAAAATCTAGTAAATTTATCTTCTCATTCTTTTCAACCATCATGAACCTTGCTTCAGAACTATACTAAAACAAAAGTGATTTGACGGCTATCGGCCGTCAAATCACTTGGGACTAGTGCGGCCGGCGGCCGCACTAGTCCCAAACCACTTCGTTTTGAGTATAATTGAAGACCAATTCCCTTATTCGTCTGCCGGTTTAAAAAGGCGGGGCAAAAAGATATTGGCGTGGATCCGTAAAATGAAAATGAATAAATGAATGAATTGGCATATTTTAATTAAAAATATTACTTTTGACCTCATGCACCCAATTTCAGCCATAGTGCTCTCCATTGCATTTCTTTCTTTCCATTGGAGAGATGCGGCTGTTTGCGTATGCTTCAAAATCAATCAGAAGCATATTACCGAGGAGTGTTGCATCAACCGGTTTTCACCGGAATTAGGGTGTAAAGGGAGCTGCTATCTTAAGGCCCAGCTGCTGAAAAACAAAGCGCAAGGGTCGAGCAGGAATCTTATCTTGCCCATATCCAATATCGATTTTACGATATTTTTTGAAGATTATTTGGCGGAAAAAAGCCTTTCCGCCCCACCGAAAAGGGAAAGGAAAGCCTTTTTCGGCTATCACCCCCCATTGACCGGGTATTTCAGGCCCGGCCTTTTCTGCCCTCCCATTGCTGCTTGATCCTCTTTTTTCTTCACTTTTTAATCTTATGAAAAATGATCAAGTACATTCTTGGCCTTTGTATTGCTATGTCTCTTAGCGTGCAAGGAATGGCCTGTGAAGCTTGCGGTTGCAGCATCACGGGAAGCGGAATGGGGTTGCTTACGGCGTACCGTAACAATACTCTGGGGCTGAGCTGGTTTTATTCCCCCTTTCGGGGATCGGAAGCCCTGGGCTCTAACACGCGCGATTATTTCCACACGGTAGAACTTTTCGGGAACTACCACATTACTCCCCGGCTTCAGGTATCGGCCTTCCTGCCCTATCGGTATAACAACCGTGTTACCGATGATCAGGACCTCTCCGCACAGGGCCTTTCCGATTTGCGCATAGTCGGTAGTTACACCTTTTTCGATAACAAACCGCTGGGTGCGCATTCCCAACTATACTGGGATGCAGGAGCGGGTGTTCGCTTCCCAACGGGGCGTTACGACGAGGATATCTACCAAAAGGACCTCCCCGATAACTTCAACGTTGGGAACGGGGCCTGGAGCCTCTTGTTACAGTCTCGTCTCCTATACAAGCAGGAACGTTGGGGTGCTTCAGCCACGGGAAATTACCAGGTTAATTCCGCCACCTCTTCCGGCTATCGCTTTGGCGACCAACTGGCGTTGACGGGAATGTTGTTTGTCCGAAAATCCGTCAGCGATAAGCTGGATGGCACACTTTTCGGAGGAGTTTACTACGAGCGGATCGGTCAGGACGACTATCCGTACGGGAAAAACCCACACACCACGGGTGGGGAAGGCTACTACGCCATGGCTTCACTCAATGTCAAGTGGAATAACTGCCTGTTTGGGGCGAGCTATTCACACCCCTTTTCTCAAAACTACTCGGAAGGGGAAGTGATCGCTAAACCCCGGATCTCCGCCAATGTTGCATTTATTTTCTAACCATTTTTAAAAAAAATCATCATGAAAAATATTTCTTTGCTCGCTATTCTATTTAGTCTGTTCCTTGTTGCCAGCTGCACCGACAAATCTGTCGATCCAGTGGACGAGCCCGGTCCTGTAGGACTGGAATTCGACAACGTGGCCATTATCAATGACATCGTTCGCCAGCTGAACCTGAAGACGATCGGTGATACCGAATACGATCTGATGAACGGCATGGACCAACAGTTCAATGTCACCTTACTGCGCTATTACATCTCCCACATCGTTCTTGAAGGCCCGAATGGCGAATATTTTGAAGACGAGGTAAGCGTGAGTGCAACAGATTCAAAGGGATATTACCTGATCGACGAAAGCGATGCAACTTCGCAGGCTGTTGAATTGGAAAACGTGCCCGCAGGCCGCTATAACAAATTGTCTTTCACGGTCGGCGTAGACGAAGACGGCGTCCTGGAAGGCGCTGCAGGCGGCGCATTGGATCCTGCCAACAAAATGTTCTGGAATTGGAATTCCGGCTACATTGGGGTAAAATTTGAAGGCCAATCGGATGTTTCCATCGGAGGAGCAAGCGGTGAAACCGTAATGACCGATAATCCCAAGGGAATGGTCTATCACATTGGAGGCTGGAAAGACATTGACGGAACTCCTTTCGTCTACAACAACCGCCGTCTGACCCTGAACTTCGATACCGAGGCCATTGTCAACAGCAGTGAAGCCCCCGAAGTACACCTTTATTTCGACGTCCTCAAGATGTTTAAAGGCGTCAACACGATCGATTTTACGGGGAATAACAACGTGCACAAACCCTCCGACGGCAAGGCTGCCGCAGAGAATCTGGATGCCGCGTTCATTTACGACCATATTCACCAGTAACTTCTTCGCATAAAAAAGCCCCCGGCCGTATCCTTCGGTCCGGGGGCTTTTTCCAAATCCAGCAAACATGAAACAGACAATACTATTTGTTTTGGTCATACTCATGGGTTTGGCCTGTCAAAAAGATGACGGGAACGACCCTGAAAACCCCTATCAATTTGTCCGCCCTTCACATTTTCCCGAGCCCACTTATACTTTTGAGAATAACCCGGTAACCGAAAATGGTTTCAAATTGGGGAAAAAGATATTCAATGATCCGATCCTTTCGATCGACAACTCTATTGCCTGCTCCAGTTGCCACGTCAAATCGGTTGCCTTCGCCGATCCGCAGCACCGCCTGAGCCTTGGGGTGTTCGAACGGGTCGGCATCCGGAATGCGCCTGGCATTGCCAATATGGCCTTTATGAAAGAATTTTTGTGGGATGGTGGGGGCATTCACCTGGACTTCGTGCCGCCCAACGCCATCGAAAATCCGGTAGAAATGAACGAAACCCTCGCTCATGTAGTCCAGAAACTGAATGCCCATTCAGAATACCCGGACTTGTTTCAGGAGGTGTTCGGCCCGATCGATTCGATCAACGCCCCACTGATGCTCTACGCGCTTTCTCAATACATGAACCTGCTCGTTTCCGCCAATTCGGCCTATGACCAATTTTACCTGGGCAAGGGCAGTTTAACTGCCAACCAGCAGAAAGGGATGAAACTTTTTGAAGAAAAATGTGCAAGTTGCCATAGTGGCGTCCTCTTCACCAATCAGGATTACCGCAACAACGGGCTGGACACGGTATTCATGGATGAAGGCCGCGCACGGATCACCGAATGGGATGGAGATCTGGGGAAGTTTAAAGTCCCAAGTCTGCGGAATGTAGCCATTACCGCACCTTATATGCACGACGGTCGATTCAACACCCTGGAAGAAGTGCTTGATCACTATGCACAGGGCGTCATAATGTCGCCTACCCTCGCCTCTGAATTGCAGCAAAACAACAAACTGGGTATCGACCTTACCACGGATGAACAACAACTCATCATCGAGTTTTTACAAACGCTGACGGATTGGGAGTTTATCAGCAATCCTATTTTTTAATAGTTGGATGTGGAGTGGGCCGGGTTTCGCCCCGCCCACTCCTACTAATAGAAGAAAAAGGCAAAGATTTGTCGTGGAGGTTGCAGGGTTTGTGCTCCTTATTCAACGAAGGGGAACTATAAAACATCTATTTTTGTAATCATTACAATATAGAATGTTGAGCAAAATCCTCCATACGATCCTTGCCCTTTCGGTCTTTTTCAGTACGACGGGGTTTACGCTGAGCCGGCACTATTGCCGGAATCAGCTACAGGGGATTGGTTTTTTTGCCCCGCCGACACAGTGCGAGCATGTCAAAAAGATGCCTTGCTGCAAGGGCCACAACGGGTGTGCCATGCACCAGGAAAAGGATAAAAAGGGGTGTTGCCACAATTCCATCACACACTTCAAGCTTGACCAGGATAAGCAAATCCTGCCCATTGGATTTAAACTTTTGAAAAAACCGGTAGGACCCATCGAGATGCTCGTGGTTCCATTTTCCAGTCTTTCGGCTTCCGGCTCCCATTTACCCTTCTATCAACTCTTTAAACCGCCTATTGTCTGTAGCGATTTTCAGGTCTTGCTGCAGACGTTCCGTTTATAAAGGATCTCTGTTTGATTATTGCCACTCGGTCATGCTGACCGCAGGGGGTTAGGGTGTATTATGCCTGCTTTTGCTATCCATTGTGCCAAACAGATGATCTATCATGCTAAATAGAAGCATTCGCTTTTTCCTGGAGAACAAGTTTGTTACCTTATTGATCCTGGCAGGGTTTATCGGCTGGGGCATATCGACTGCCCCGTTCGGTTGGAAGACTTTTCTTCCTTCCGATCCGGTACCGGTAGACGCAATCCCCGACCTTGGGGAAAACCAGCAGATCGTGTTTGTAGAGTGGATGGGCCGGTCGCCTCAGGATGTAGAAGACCAGATCACCTACCCGTTGACCACTTACTTGCTCGGCATCCCTGGGGTCCAATCGATTCGCAGTACTTCCATGTTTGGCTTTACCAGCATTTATGTCATTTTTAATGAAAAAATTGAGTTTTACTGGTCGCGAAGCCGAATCCTTGAAAAGTTGAACTCCCTGCCTGACGGGCTCCTGCCTCCCGGTGTACGTCCAGCCCTCGGCCCGGACGCCACGGCGCTAGGACAAGTGTATTGGTACACGCTGGAGGGACGCGATCCGGAGGGCCACGTGGCTGGAGGCTGGGATCTTCAGGAAATTCGTACCATCCAGGATTACTACGTAAAATACGCCCTCAACGCAGTGGAAGGTGTTTCTGAAGTGGCCTCCGTAGGCGGGTTCGTCAAGGAATATCAGGTAGATGTGAATCCCGATGCCCTCAAAGCCTATCATATTCCATTGATGAAGGTTGTGGAAGCCGTAAAAAGGTCGAACCGCGATGCAGGAGCACGAACCATTGAAATCAACCAGGCGGAATACCTGATGCGAGGCCTGGGCTACCTCAAAAAAGTCGAAGACCTCGAATTGGCCGTGGTTGATGTACACGATAACGTCCCTATTCGCGTCAAAGATATTGGCGTGGTCACCATTGGACCAGCCACACGACGGGGAATTCTAGATAAAGACGGTGCGGAAGTCGCCGGAGGAGTAGTGGTAGCACGCTATGGCTCCAACCCGCTGGCCGTCATCAATGGAGTTAAGGACAAGATCGCTGAAATTGCTCCAGGTCTGCCCAAAAAGACCCTGGCCGACGGCACGGTAAGTCAGTTGACCATAGTTCCGTTTTACGATCGCACCCAACTCATATACGAGACCCTCGGCACCCTGCAACGGGCTCTTTCCCACGAGATCCTCATCAGCATCATAGTTGTCATTATCCTGGTGTTCAACCTCAGGGCATCTCTGCTCATTTCGAGCATGTTGCCGGTGGCTGTGCTCATGACCTTTATCGTGATGCGCTACGCCGGGGTCGACGCCAATATCGTGGCCTTGTCGGGGATCGCCATTGCCATCGGGGTGATGGTAGATGTCGGGATCGTCTTCGTAGAAAATATGGTGCGCCACCTGGAATTGCCTGAAAACCAGGGCGCCCGGGGTCGTCCCTTACTGGAGGTGATCTACAGGGCAACCGTCGAGGTTTCCGGAGCGATCACCACGGCCCTGGCTACCACCGTAGTCAGCTTCCTGCCCGTCTTTGCCATGGAAGCAGCGGAAGGCAAGCTGTTCAAACCACTGGCCTTTACCAAGACCTTTGCGCTTGGGGCTTCCTTCGTCCTGGGCATTGTCGTTCTTCCCGCTATAGCCCACCTCGTTCTGTCGTTGAATTTTGACAAAAAACGGGGGCGTAGCGTCTGGAATATAGCCCTGATGGCGGGCGGTATCCTGCTTGCGATCGCCTATAAAACCTGGCTTCCCGCATGGCTGGTGGTAATCGGTCTGAACAATCTCCTGGAAAGTCGGTGGCCAGCACGGTGGAAATCTCTTCCAAAGGTCATCAACATCGGCGTGGTCGTGCTGGTGGCCACCTTCTTTTTAACGAAAGAATGGGTCCCGCTCGGGCACCACAACTCCCTGTTTGTCAACTATCTGTTTGTGCTGTTTTTCCTCGGTGTCATTTTGGGAGCGCTACTCTCGATCGTACATTTCTACGAGCCTGTGTTGAAATGGTGTCTTGCCAATAAGGGTAAATTCATGGTGATCCCCCTGTTTACCATCCTCTTCGGGCTGGTCATTTGGCTCGGCTGGAACAAGACTTTCGGGTTTATCGCCAAAAGTACAGACCTGGCGGGCTGGAATATCCGGACGACAAGCCTGTGGAGTGGCATGATTCACAAATTCCCTGGTCTTGGCAAGGAATTTATGCCGTCATTGGATGAAGGCAGCTTCTTGCTGATGCCCACTTCCATGCCCCACTCCGGGATGGAAGAAAACCGGCGGGTAGTCGGGCAGCTCGACATGCTGCTGGCGAATATCCCCGAAGTGGAGCTAGCCGTCGGAAAGGCCGGCCGTGCCGAGACGGCCCTGGATCCCGCTCCTATTTCCATGTACGAGAATGTCATCAATTACAAGCCCGAATTTCTGATCAACGAAAAAGGAAAACGAGAAACGTTCCGAACGGATAAAAAAGATCGCTTCATCCTGGTGTCGGGCGACACGCTGAGCAATGAAGAAGCGCTTTTGCAAGGGGTGGCCTCCTCCGATCTCATCCCGGATCCGGATGGGCAATACTTCCGCAACTGGCGCTCCGGGATCAAGTCGCCCGACGATATCTGGAACGAGATCGTCCGGGTGACCAGGCTACCCGGCGTGACATCCGCGCCGAAACTTCAGCCCATCGAAACCCGGCTCGTGATGCTTCAAACCGGAATGCGGGCGCCCATGGGGATCAAGGTTTACGGCCCCGACCTGAATACCATAGAGGCCTTCGGCCTGCAACTCGAAGCTATTCTGAAGGAAGTGCCTTCCGTTAAAGCCGAGGCAGCCTTTGCCGACCGGATCGTGGGTAAACCCTATCTCCTTCTCAATATCGACCGGGAAGCTGCGGCTCGCTACGGATTGAACATCGAAGATGTACAGGAATTTATCGAAACCGCCATCGGAGGAATGGAGGTGACCACGACCGTAGAAGGCAGGGAACGATTCCCGGTGCGGGTGCGTTATCCCCGTGAGTTGCGCGATAGCCCGGAAAGTATTCAAAAAATGCTGGTGCCGACCCCTGTCGGCGCTCAGGTCCCGCTGGGCGAGTTGGTCCACATCGAATACAACCCGGGACCTCAGATGATCAAAAGCGAAGACACCTTTCTCACCGGTTATGTGCTGTTCGATAAAAAAGAGGGGTATGCAGAGGTAGATGTAGTGCAAGAAGCCCAGCGCTATATCCAGGACCGAATCGACCAGGGCGCATTGATCGTACCGGCAGGAGTTAGCTACAAGTTTTCTGGAAGCTATGAAAATCAGCTGCGGGCAATGAAGCGGCTCTCCATCGTCATTCCCATCAGTCTGGTCACCATCTTCCTCCTATTGTTCTTCCAGTTTAAAACGGTCGTCGCCTCCTCCATTCACTTCTCAGGCGTATTTGTCGCTTTTGCCGGGGGGTTCATCATGCTCTGGCTTTACGGACAGGGTTGGTTCCTTAACTTTTCGGTAGCCGGGGTGGAAATGCGGGAATTGTTCCAGATGCACCCCATCAACCTCAGCGTGGCCGTATGGGTAGGGTTTATCGCGTTGTTCGGAATTGCCACCGACGACGGGGTGATCATGGGCACCTACATCCACCAGGTCTTCGAAGAGCGCAAACCAACCACCGTGGCCGGAGTCCGGGAAGCGGTTTTGGTCGCCGGTAAAAAGCGGGTACGACCGGCCATGATGACGGCTGCCACGGCAATCATTGCCTTGCTGCCCGTGCTCACCTCTACCGGAAAGGGCGCCGATATCATGGTGCCCATGGCCATTCCCACCTTCGGAGGGATGACCATTCAGCTTATGACCATGTTTGTGGTACCGGTGCTTCAGTCCTTCTGGAGGGAGCGAGTGGTAAGCCGGCAATAGGCTATTTGTTAACTATGAAAACCATTTGATCATGCGAATATTCATTTTTATTTTATCCGTGATGAGCGCAGTAGGACTTTCGGGACAAACCCTGGAAGATTACCTGAACATAGCGCTCGAAAATAACCCCGGCATCATGGCCGGTAAAATGGAATACAAGGCTGCGCTGCAAAAAGTACCGCAAGCTCGCGCCATGCCCGAGCCCACGCTGAATCTTTCTGTATTCCCCCGCCCTATGATGCTGCCGATGGGCAACCAACTCGGCAGCATCTCTGTCATGCAGATGTTCCCCTGGATCGGATCGCTAAAGGCCCGGTCAACCCAGGCGAACCGGGTAGCAGAGGTAAAAAATTCGTCCATCCGGGTCGCAGAAAACGAATTAATCTGGAAGGTCAAAAATGCCTGGTATCCGCTCTTCGAACTGGAGGCCAAAATTCGCATCCAAAATGATCTCCTCCGCGTTCTGGAAGCGGGCAAAGAACTGGCTACCGACCGGTTTCAATATGGACAAGCCCCGATGGTCGACGCTATCCGGGCCGATATCATGATCGATGAAGTGAAAACCGAGATCGCCTTACTCGAACAAAAGCGCAAGCCCCTTTTGGTGGCCTTCAATCGCTTACTGAACAGAAAAGACGATACCCCCGTTCCCATTTCCGGCGGCTTGCCGGAACCCGAAGGAGTGGCGCGTCGCGACAGCCTGCTCGACCACAACCCCGTTCTAACTGTCTTCAACAACCGGATACAGGCCTCCGCTGCAGAGGAGAAGGCAAGGACATTCATGCGAAAACCAGTGATCGGCGCCGGGATACAATACATGCCCCTGGTCAAACGGTCGTCAAGGGATCTTTTTCCCAATACCGGAATGGATATGGTGATGCCCATGGCCTCCATGACTATCCCCATCTGGAGCAAAAAATACGATGCAGCCGTGGAAGAGTCTCGCCTCGAACAGATCGCGCTCGCTGATCGGAAACTGGAAATGGAAAACGACCTCGCCACCATGTATGAAATGACCTGGTACGACCTGGAAAAAAACGCACAGACATATGCGTTACTAAACACCCAAACGGTCAAGACCCAGCAGGCCATCGACCTGTTGCTGTCCTCCTACAGCAATGCCGGCAAAGATTTCGAAGAGATCCTGCGTATGCAGCGACAACTATTTCGCTATCAAATGGAAAAAGTATCGGCGCAAACCCAGTATCAATTGACATGCGCGAAACTGGATTACCTGACAGGCCGCTAGTCCTGGTGAAGACCCCATACCTGGCGTCTCTGCCATACCATAAATCAAGCTAAAATGAGAAAGCTAAAAATTAATAGAACCACCCTGATCACTGCCGCCGCTATGCTGCTGGCAGGTATATTGCTGGGTTGGCTGGTGAGGCCTTCCACTTCTGAAGAAACCCATATGGACCACGGTGCGGAAGCCTCCTCCCCTTCCAGGGAAACAACCTGGACCTGTTCCATGCACCCCCAGATCCGGCAGCAAGAGCCGGGAAAGTGCCCCCTTTGTGGAATGGATCTCATCCCCCTGGACGACAACCAATCTGAAGAAGGCCCGATGGAGCTCAACATGTCGCCCACTGCCATGCAACTCGCCAATGTCCAAACCGCTGTGGTCGGCTTTGGCACCGCTTCCCGGGACGTGCGCATGAATGGCAAAGTCCAGCCGGATGAACGCTTGCGGTATTCCCAGGTAAGCCACCTCACCGGAAGGGTGGAACAACTCTACGTCAATTTTACCGGAGAGCAGGTGCAAAAAGGTCAAAAACTGGCGAGCATATATTCGCCTGAGCTAGTCACGGCTCAGGAGGAACTCTTTTCCGCACAAAAGATCAAAGATGTGCAGCCCGGTCTTTTTTCGGCCGCAAAAGAGAAACTGAAAAACTGGAAGCTGAGCGACTCCCAGATCGAAGACATCCTCGCTGCAGGGAAACCTCAGGAGCAATTCCCTATCCAGGCGGATGTCAATGGTGTCGTGTTGAAAAAAAATATCAACCTGGGAGATTACCTCATGCGAGGGATGGCGCTTTACGAAGTGGCAGACCTATCGAGGGTTTGGGTGCTTTTTGATGTGTATGAAAACGACATGCCCTGGATCCGGGTGGGTAGTACGGTCCAGTTTACGGTACAATCCCTGCCCGGGAAGTCCTTTTCCGGAATGGTCACCTTTATCGATCCTGTTATCGATCCCGCGACCAGGGTGGCGACAGCCAGGGTGGAAGTGTCCAACCCAGGCTTTCAACTCAAACCTGAAATGTTTGCCAGTGGGCTGGTCCACACCCAATTGACCTCCCAGAAAGAAAAACTCTTCATTCCCAAATCAGCTGTGATGTGGACCGGTAAGCGATCGGTCGTTTATGTGAAAAACGAAAAGGAATCCGGGGTAAGTTTCCAGCTGCGGGAAGTGGTGCTTGGGGCCCTTACCGGCCAGGGATACCTGATCGACGAAGGGCTGGATCCGGGAGAAGAGGTCGCCGTCAACGGCACGTTTTCGATCGACGCAGCAGCCCAACTCGCCGGAAAACCCAGCATGATGAATGCCCACAAGAACCGCCTGGAAGCCGGGAAGGCAGCCAAAGATGCCGTTCAAAAATTGTTCCCCGCCTATCTCGCGCTCAAGGACGCCCTGGTGTTGGACGATCTGGTCACCTCATTAAAACAGGCAGATATCCTGAAAAAACAGTTCATCGGAACAAATAGGGCCCTCTTCACCGGAGCCGCTCATCAGCTCTGGATGAACGCGGACAATGCGGCCGAAAAAGCACTGAGCCAAATGCTTTTCGCAAAAGACGTGGAGGAGGCCCGGATGCAATTCAAACCGCTCTCCGGTCAAATGGTAGCCCTGGCAAAAGCCTTTGAGCCTTTCGACAATACCATCTACGTACAGCATTGCCCCATGGCAGACAACAATACGGGCGCCGATTGGCTCAGCCTCCACGAGGAGATCCGCAATCCCTACTTCGGAGATAAAATGCTGAAATGCGGGAAGGTGACCGATACGATAAATTAACGAATACTGCAGATTATTTAAATAAATATATTATAGAATAAAAAAATATATAATTTTGCACTCATTGCTAAATTATCCCTTTCCCGTGCCTTCCGGCGCGAGTTTATCCTTTTGATTTTTTAACCTTTAATAGTCATTACACATGAAGTATTTTAGCACCATCATCAGCCTCTGTTTCTTCCTATTCCTGTCTTTTCATGCGGAAGCCCAGACGGAGACGTTCAAGGTTTATGGCAATTGCGGGATGTGCAAAGACAGGATCGAAAAGGCCGTTACCGGATTAAAGGGCGTTCAGTCTGCCGATTGGGATGAGGATACCAAGATGATTACGGTTTCCTTTGACAAGGATGTCATTTCCCTGGATGCCATCCAGAAAAAGATCGCGGAAATTGGTCACGACACAGACAAATTCCGGGCCAAGGACGATGTATACGAAAATCTGCACTCCTGTTGCCATTACGACCGGCCCAAGAAGAGCTAACCCCTGGCTTAGTCCACACGCAACACTCCCAATGCTTCAAATTCAGGAAATTTATCCTGCAGCAAGCATCCTAATTCAAAAACCGGTACGTCACTTTTACCAAAAAGATATTGGTGGGCTTGGGTTTTCCATCAAACACATTCCCGAAAAGGCTTTGGTGCAAGGGTGTTTCCAGATCGCCATACGCATCCGGAAACGCGCCTTGCGACCAGACCAGATAGATCTCCGAGCCGGGGATGTACTCCCAGCGCACCACCATATTGGAGCGGAACTGGATGAAGTTGAAATCCGGCTGGCCGAATTGGTAGTCTGTGTGCCCATCGCCGTTTTCATCGATGGAGAATGTATTGTCCACTTGACTGATCTCACTGGCGGTGTATGGATGAAACCGCCGGTCGTATTCCTTTGCCAGTGGGTCGGTCACGTAGCCATAATTTTGATACAAAGCCCTGAAAATAAAGGGTTGCCCGTAGTACTGCACCGTTAGATCGGGAGTTATATTGAAATTGATGCGCATGGTCAACGCCAGGCTGCGCTGCTCCACTTCGCTGACAACGGTACGCAGGTCCCCATTATATTCAGTTTGGGCCACATACTGATCCTGCTTGCGCCAGGAGCGGTCGTATTCTGGGTAAAGGCTAATGCGCAGGGCATCGATCAATTGCCAGGTAAGGCCTGCATTTACATACTGATAGCGTACAGTCTCGCCAAATCCCCAGGCAAAAGAAGTATTCGTTGAAAAAATGAGTTTTTTCCGGCTGTCGGACTCCACATAAAGAAAGGTTCCCATTCCGGGAGGGCGCCGCAAAGAGGAGCCCCCGCGCAGGGCGTTGTTGGAAATTTCATTTGGATTCAAGGTGAACCCGCTGCCCATCCGCCAATTGTTGTTAAACCAGGCATGGGCATTGGTATTGAAGGCGGAGTATAGAAATTGCCCGCCAAAATCCCACCGTGCCCAATGGTTGTAATTGATCCTCAAATTGCGGAAGATGGAAAAGGGCTTCTGGATATTATAACTCACCCAGGTAAAATGGTTGATCTCATCGGCGGCGAGCAAAAAACCCACATCGTTGAGTTCCAATTGGGGAGAGCGCCAGGTAAGGCCCGTTTCAAATTTCCAAAGTCCGCCGTATTCGTTCCCCTTTCCACCGATCTTCCCAATTTTAAACGTGCCTCCTGTACCGGTCAGGCTGGTTCGCGTGCTATCGACCGATAGATGCGTGGCGTTGGGACGTTGGAAATAATGCACAAATCCGGTTTGGGTATCCAGTATGGCCTCCGGGGTGCCATCTACCTTGCTGAACTGGACGTTGGCTTTCATAAACCACCATCGGTTTTTCCAGAAGCGCTGAAAATCAAGGCCTCCGGAATAAGCGTTGCGGCGCAGAAAATCGAGCCCTTCGCCCCGGTTCACCGCTGTGAATACTCCTCCGAAAATGGTATTTCCTTCCTGATAATCCTGGAGGACCCGTCCGACGAAATAACTGGTAAGCGGTTCCACCAGCTCATCCCTCCGTTCACCGGCATGGTCGATCTCTGCATATTCCTTTTTGGTAATACTTTCCAGAATGCCGAGTGACAGTCCTTTGGCCGTTTTTCCACTAAATTTGGCGGCGCCAAGGATCGAGGTTTGCTGAGGTTGATCCACAAATTCTCCCACCTGCAAATTGGCACGACCATGTGGGGCTCCACCGATTCTCCTGGAGTAAAAAAGCAGGTCGGCATCGTATTCTCCCCCGGCAGCAGAACCGGTAAGCTGATAGTCGAATAAATTGCGGCTCTCGACAAAGAACGGCCGCCGTTCCTGAAAAAACACCTCATAGCCATCGAGTCGTACTGCCCCCGGATCCGCTTCCACTTGTCCAAAATCGGGATTGACGGTAAAATCAAGGATCATATCGCGGGTGACCGCCACTTTGCCATCGATGCCTGCGCTGAACCCATTCCGGGAACCATCCGCAAAAGGGTTGCCTTCTTCTTTTTCAAACCGCTCGGTCCGGGCCACCACATAGGGCGCCAATTCCACTTGTTTGTTGGTGGGAAGGTTCCGCAATCCGTGGAGCTCTCCATAGCCGCTCACCCATACCCCCGCATTTTGGGGAATATATTGCCAGGTGGAGCGTTCCTCCCTTCGGAAATTGCGGCGCATCACCTGGATGCCCCAAACCGGCTCGGCCTGTTTACCATAGCGCAATTGGCTAAAGGGGATCTTCACCTCCGCCGTCCAGCCCAGGCTGTCGATATGGGCTTTTCCATCCCAAATCGGGTTCCAACTGGAATCCCAATTGTCGCCGTTATTGGTGACAAACTCATCGCCCCGCACTCCACTCACCGAAAAGGTGAAGGAGAATGCCGTCCGCAGGTCGTGGTAACTGTCGATATTGATTTCCATCCACTCTCCCGGAAACTCGTCGCGGCGGCTCAGGCGAGCGACCAGGCTGTCGGGCGCGCTATCAAACGCGCGGTAGCCGATATACAGGTATTTTTCGCTGAACAGGATCTTAAACTGAGAGGGTTCGGCCGGCGGCGTGTTTTCGTTGGGCTGGAACTCCACAAAATCAGCGCCCCACTCCACCGTATTCCAAACAGGTTCGTCTAATATTCCGTCGAGTTGAATGGTTTCATTTCCAAGGGAACGGGTGTGGTATTGTTTTTTGGCAATTTCCGTAGAACCGTTCTGACCGAATACTTGGAAGGAGATAAGCAGGAGGAAGGACAAGCACGTAAAGATCGTTTTCATTTCCCGGGGTGTTGGTTCTCAAAAGAACCAAAGACAGTAAATTATTCCTATGGTTGCACAACACAGGGCAAAAGAGTTTTTGTGTTTAATTTTCAATTTTCAGTTATAGGTAGGAAGCAAACTGAAAATTGAAAATTAAACACTGAGAACTCTGATTTTCAGGAATCTCCGAGCTCCTTCTCCGCCAACTCCCATTCCTCAAAAGCTATCTCGAGGGCTTCTTTAGCGTCCTCATAGGCTTTGAGTTGCTCTTGGGCATCGGGACGGGCGTAGAACTCGGGGCTGGCCATGATTGCTTCGAAATCGGCGATGGCGGCTTCCAGTTTTTCGACCTTCTTTTCGGCCTGGGCAACAGCCCGGGTCAGCTTTTTGCGGTCCTCGTAAGACAGTTCTTTCCGGGGAAGAGAAGCGGATGCCTGCGCAGCGGAAGTAGCACTGCGCTTTTCGACCTCCCGCATATTGTCCAGGGCGCGCTTTTCCAGAAAGAAATTCACATCGCCCAGGTATTCTTTGAGTTCATGATCCCGAAATTCGATTGTCTTGTTGGTCAGGCCGGCCAGGAAATCCCGGTCGTGGCTGACCACGATAAGGGTGCCGTCGAATTTCAGGAGGGCTTCCTTGAGCACCTCTTTGGAAATCATATCGAGGTGGTTGGTCGGCTCATCGAGAAGCAGGAGGTTCATGGGTTTAAGGAGCAGACTGGCCAGCGCCAGGCGAGCCCGTTCGCCTCCGGAAAGCACGGAGACCTTTTTTTCCACGTCTTCCCCGCTGAAGAGGAAAGCGCCGAGGAGTCCGCGGAGTTTGGGTCGCATCTCTGCCGGACTGGCTTGTTCCATGGTTTGGAGTACCGTCAGGTTTCCAGAAAGCGATTCGGATTGATTTTGGGCGTAATACCCGATTTGCACATTGTGGCCCCATTCCACTTTGCCATGGGTAGCGGATAGGTTTTGGACCAGTATCCGGGCCAGCGTGGTTTTTCCCTGGCCATTTTGGCCGACAAAAGCGATGCGGTCACCCCGGTCCATATGCAGGTCGACGCCCTTAAAAACCGTGAGGTTGCCGTATTCTTTGGCCAGGCCTTTGGTTTCGAGCACGACCTGTCCGGAGCGCGGCGCCGGGAGAAAGCGGATATTCATGCTGGAGATATCCACGTCATCCAATTCAATGCGTTCCAGCTTATCCAGCTGCTTTTGCATGGATTGGGCCATTTTGGTCTTCGTGGCTTTCGCCATAAACCGGTTGATGGTCCGCTCTTTTTCGGCGATCACCCGTTGCTGGTTGTCGAAAGCCGATTGCAGTTTTTCGCGGCGTTCGGCGCGAAGTTCGACGTATTTGCTGTAAGCAGCTTTATAGTCATAGAGGTTGCCCGATTCGATCTCGATCGTGCGCGTGGTGACCTTATCGAGAAAAGTCCGGTCGTGCGAGATCACCACAATCGCGCCGGGATAGTCTTTGAGAAAAGATTCCAGCCAGAGGATGGATTCGATATCGAGGTGGTTGGTCGGCTCATCGAGAAACAGGTAATCCGGTTTCTGGAGAAGCATTTTTGTCAATTCGACGCGCATTTGCCAGCCCCCGCTGAATTCGGTGGTCTGGCGGCTAAAATCGCTTTGTTTGAAACCAAGGCCTTTCAGGACTTTTTCCGCATTCGCCTCCATCGCCGCTCCACCCATGAGCTCAAACTGGTCGTTGAGCAGGGCAAACTCCTCCAGGATATTGAGATAAGCCGGACTTTCGTAATCGGTGCGGGTGGCTATGATTTCATGGAGTTCCTCCAGGCGTTTTTCCATGGCTAAAACGGCTGAAAAAGCAGTCAGGGCTTCTTCCAGTACTGTGCGTCCGCGCGGCAGGACCATATCCTGATGCAGAAAACCCAGGGTGGAATCGGCAGGACGACTGATGGTGCCATTGTCGGGGCGCTGAACCCCTGCCAGGAGCTTCAGAAGCGTAGACTTGCCCGCGCCATTTCGTCCCACCAGACCGACCCGGTCTTTATCTGTGATGACAAGACTAATATCGTCCATCAAGACGCGGTTGCCGTATTGGATGTACAGGTTGGTTGCTGTGATCATGTGCAATTGAAAAAGAAAGGCGCAAAGATAATAAATATCCCCGCCGCCGACAGGGATATTTAACAATGAAATGGGGCGCACCTCTTGCACGCCCCATTTCCTATTTTTTACTCAGGCTTTAGCCAGGGTGAAACCAAATGTAGAACCCACATTAAACGTACTGCGCACGTTGATGGTTTGATGGTGGGCTTCGATGAGATGTTTTACGATCGAAAGCCCGAGGCCAGAGCCTCCACGCTCGCGGGAACGGCTTTTATCCACCCGGTAGAAACGTTCAAACACATGGTTGATCTGTTCGGGTGGGATCCCAATACCGTTGTCGGCGACTTCCACCAGGATATTGCGGTCCATATCGTAGAATCCTATTTTCGTGACACCGCCTTCATTGCCGTATTTGATGGAGTTGTTGACCAGATTGACCAATACCTGCCGGATGCTTTCCCGGTCGGCCCGCACCTTGAAGTGCTGGTCGGCGCCCTGTTTGAAATGCAATTTGATATTGCGTTCTTCCGCTTTCATTTCCAGCTCCTCAAACACCTCATCGGTGAGTGCGCGGATATCAAAATTTTGCATTTCCAGGATGAGCTCTCCCGATTCGAGGCGGGAGATCACCTCGAGGTCTTCTACAATGGTATTGAGTCGCTCGACGTTCTTCACCGCCCTTTCCAGATAGACAGTTTGGATGGAAGGATCGTTTACGCCCCCGTCCAACAAGGTTTCCAGATAGCCCTGGATATTGAAAATAGGTGTTTTTAACTCGTGGGAAATATCGCCCAGAAAACGGCGGCGGTACTCCTGCCAATTGCGGAGTTGTTGGATTTCTTTCACCTGATTATCGGCCCAGATCGTTACTTCCTTTTCTACATCGTCGATAACATTGGTAGACATATCCACGGAAGAGGACTTTTCTTCCGGTCGCAGTTTTTGCTGGTGAATAGTCTTATAGATGAGCTTGATCTTGCGGTAGATGTATTTGCGCAAGTAGAAGAAAAAGACAATGAATGAGGTGGTAAAAGTCACAAGGGTCAAAAGCGGGAGGAACCAGGCGGCAAACGCCCAGTGATTCAGGAGCGCCAGGGTGGCGCCAAACAGCACCATGATCAGGGAGATCCAAAGGGAGGTCAGGATCGCAATTAGTTGTGGAGTGGGATTCTTCAGCATTAAAACTCGAATTTATACCCAATCCCTTTGATCGTTTTGATATACCCTTCGCCAATTTTTTCGCGCAGTTTCCGGATGTGCACATCGATCGTACGGTTGCCGACAATCACATCGGTGCCCCAGACTTTCCGAAAAATTTCTTCCCGGGTAAAGACCTTTCCCGGTTTGGTGGCCAGCAGGTTGAGCAGTTCGAACTCTTTTTTGGCCAGCTCGATCTCCTCTTCCCCTTTTCTGACAACCACCCGGTCGCGGTCGATGAGCAGGTCTCCGATCTGTAGCACATTATCGCCTTCCACTTCTCCGGTGACCCGGCTGGGTCTCCTCAAAAGAGCTTTGATACGACTGGTAAACACCCGTGGGCGGATGGGTTTCGTAATATAATCGTCGCCACCCACATCCAGGGCAGCTATTTGGGAATAATCTTCTTCCCTGGCCGTGAGAAAGGCAATGATGGTTTGGTCAAAGTCAGGGTTTGCCCGAAGGGCGCGGCATACCTCTACCCCATCCATTTTAGGCATCATGATGTCGAGCACCACCAAATCCGGTTTTTCGAGCTTGGCCAGGGCCAATCCTTCCGCTCCATTGGAGGCCGTGATTACTTCAAATCCTTCTTTAACCAGGTTGTATTTTAAGAACTCCAGTATATCGGGCTCATCATCTACCACCAGGATCTTTGCCTTTTCCATTCGGTGAACGGTTGGTTTAACGTCCAAAATTAGAACTTGATCTTCGTAATTCAGGAAGGAAGTAACGATTATTTTCCCGAAGGACAAAATCGTAACTTTTTAGAAACTTTTGCTTTACAGTGGATTAACAGCAACTTCTACCGGCTTGTTTTTTATAAATTATAAAGTTGTAAGAAAATTACGACTGAGTAAAATTTAAAAAAGTATAAACCTAAGATGTTTTTCTATTACAAATATTTGTTTCTGCCGGGGAAATGGATTATTTTTGTAAAAAATTGACTTTCAATGAAAAAGCAATCCTCTCATCGAAAGCACAACTTTCCGGATGCGGACCTCTACCTCCAATGTGTAGAGCGCATCCGCTTTGCCCACCGGGATGCCAAATACTTTGAGCAATACGGCTACGACCTGGAGCGACTGAAGCGTTTTCACAATTTGTGTGACGCGTTCAAAGAATTGCCGAGCGACGATGAGTTGGTGGGCGATCAAATGCTAATGACGGATAAGAAATACGAAGCCGCAGAGAAGCTAAAATCGGCAATACGCAGCCTCATGACCCGGGTGGCCATGAAATTCAACAACCGCAGCGGACGCTATCGCAAGTTTGGCACCGCCAAAATGGGCGATATGACCGATGCCCAGCTGATCTTCTGCGGCCGAAGGGTGGTCCGGGTAGCGCGAGCGCAGCTCGACTTCCTGGCCGATGTGGGCGTCAACGAAAACATCCTCCTCCGCATTACCGAGGCGTGTAAAAGCTTCGAGAATGCCGTCAACATCCAACAGGACCGCGTCTCTGACCGCGACATTTCCGTAGAGCGTCGCATCGAACAAGGCAACAAGCTGTACGAAGAGATCGTCGTGCTATGTGATATCGGCAAAGATATCTGGGCCGAACGCGATCCCCTCAAGTACGAGCAGTACACGATCTATGAGAGTAATAATGAGCAAAAGAAGAAGCGGAAGGAGTCTGTAGTTACTGCTTCTCAAAATCCAACGACACCGAGTTGATACAGTAACGAAGCCCTGTAGGCTTGGGGCCATCATCGAACACATGGCCTAAGTGCCCTCCGCAACGGGCACACAGCAATTCGACCCGGTTCCAACCATTACTGGCATCAGTCTTTTCGATGATATGAGTCGGATCGTAAGGCTGGTAGTAACTGGGCCAGCCGGAGCCTGAATTGAATTTGGCGTTGGAAGAAAAGAGCGGCAATCCACAGGCCGCACAGGTATAGACGCCTTTCTGTTTATTATCCAGCAAATCGCCGGTAAAGGCGCGTTCCGTACCGGCTTCCCGCAACACGAAGTATTCCATTTCATTGAGTTGGGACTTCCAGTCCTGGTCGGTTTTAAAAACACGACGAATGGTGTCGCCTGCGGCATTGATGAAGAAAGGTTCCAGTTGTTCAGGTGCTGCAACCGGGAAGGTCTCCTGTGTGGGCTCCTGTGCCTGATTGCAGGAAACGGTGAAGAAAGTCAGGAAAATAAAGGCAAATAGTTCCGTACGCATGGGTATCGATTATGGGTGATAATGGGATAATTCAGGATCTTTTTTTCCAGTTACGGATACGGGGTTGGTTCCATTCCTCCCGCTGGGCAAACTCGACAATCCGCTTAATCATGTTCATTATGGACATGAAAACCAGGTAGCCAAAGGTGACAACTACGTATATCCACCGGAAAGACCCGGCTTGGTTGATGGTGAGCGCCGAAAAAAGCCAGGCTGCCAGGCCATTGGCAATAGCCAGACCAGCGAAGCTAGCTATCGACCGCGACCAGTACTGCCCTGCGTTTTTGGATGAAAGGCTGAAAATGCTGTTAAAAACCGCAAAGAACAGCAGAAAGGACGCCGCAGAAAGCCAGGGAAAGCGCTGCCCTACCTCCACCAATCCCGAGAGCCTAACCAGTATCGAGCCCATCACCACTAGTATATGTGCACCAAAGATCACCCCGGCCAGCAGGATGGGGTTATAGGCTTTGGTATAGAGGGAGTTTTCTTCGTAGTCGGACATTTTTGGTGATTGGTCCCCGATAACTATCGGGGGGTGATTGCATACTGCCTACTGCCTACTGACCAACTCCCCATGCAGGTCGTATTCAGTGGCATCGGTGATAAGGATTTGGGCGAAATCTCCGAGGCGCACATAGTTGTCGGCGGCGGGCACCCATACTTCGTTGTCCACTTCGGGTGAATCTGCTTCCGTACGGCCGATAAAATGACCGCTTTCTTTTCGATCGAACAACACCTTTTGAACAGTGCCCACCTTCTTTTGGTTGTGAGCCAGGGAGATATCCTGTTGAATTTCCATTAGGCGGTTGGCTCGATCCTCCTTCACTTCGGCAGGGACATCGTCTTCCACTTCATAGCCACGGGTATCTTCCTCGTGCGAGTACTGGAACACCCCTACCCTGTCGAATTGCTGTTCGCGCACGAACGCACACAAAGATTCAAACTCGGCCTCTGTTTCGCCGGGGTAGCCCACCAGAAAGGTGGTGCGAATGGCTATACCTGGCACTTTCTCACGGGCATAGGCCAGCAAATCACGCGTTTCCTCCACGGTGATCTGGCGGCGCATACGCTCCAGCACGGCGTTGTCGGCATGTTGGAGCGGAATATCCAGGTAGTCGCAAATTTCCTTTCGCTCCGCCATTACCTCAAATATCTCTCTCGGAAATTTGGAGGGATAGGCATAGTGCAGGCGGATCCATTCGATGCCTTCCACATCGGCCAGTGCGTGGAGCAGATCCGGGAGCCGGCGCTGTTTGTAAAGATCGAGTCCGTAGTAGGTCAATTCCTGGGCAATGAGCATGAGTTCTTTCACCCCTCTTCGGGCAAGGCTGGATGCTTCGAAGACCAGTTCTTCGATGGGACGGGATACGTGCTGTCCACGCATCAGCGGGATCGCGCAGAAGGAACAAGTACGGTTACAGCCTTCGGATATTTTAAGGTAGGCGTAGTGCGAAGGCGTGGTAATCTGCCGTTCTCCGATCAGTTCGTGCTTGTAATCGGCCTCCAGCTTTTTCAGAAGTCCGGGCAGTTCCAGGGTCCCGAAATAAGCATCGACTTCGGGGATCTCCTTTTCCAGGTCATCCTTGTAGCGCTGCGACAGGCAACCTGTCACGTAGAGCTTGTCGATCTCTCCCCGCTTTTTCACCTCCGCGTATTCCAGGATCGTATTGATGCTCTCCTCCTTAGCCAGGTCGATAAACCCACAGGTATTGATGATGACGATATTGGCGTCGTTTTTGTCACTTTCATGTACCACCTCGAAATCGTTGCCCCGCAATTGGGTGATCAGGTTCTCCGAGTCCACCGTGTTCTTGGAGCACCCCAAGGTGATGACATTGACTTTATCGGTCCGTATGGTTTTTGCTTTCATATAGATTGATGCACTTCGGGGCAAAGGTAAGTCCTTTATTTGGATAGAAAATAGGGCGGGATTATTCCATCGCTAATACCAATTTCTTGATCAACACAATCTGCCCCAAATGGTAGTAGCCATGTTCAATCATCCCATCCAGATTCCGTTGGTAAGTTCCATATTTCTCCTCCACAAAAACTTCCTGTAACCGGTCGGCTGGCATCTTTTCCACCCTATTCGCAAACTCTTCGGCATCGCTCCAAAGGGTGTTCCGCAGTTTTTCCCAATCTTCCTGTGATTGGATAAGCGGAAGGTCAAAGCTGTATTTGTCTCTGATGTCAAGCGAACCTCCTCTTAATACGTTCAAGACACCTGCTATATAATAATGGATATGGAAAGTAAGCGCAGCAATGGTGTTCAAAGACCCTACCTTCTTTGTAGCTTGTTCCCAAGTCAGGCCGGTCAGTTGGTCCCTGAAATTGGTATTAGCGACCCATGTGCCGTTTAAAATAACTTCGCGGAATCGATTGGCAATTTGCGTGGTTAGCTTCATTGTTTTTATTCATTAAGAAGTGCGACGAAATAAATCAATCACATTTCGATCTCAATATCGTATTTGCTCAATAACCCTACAACTCCCATTGTGGAAAACCGGGCCTTCCTCACCTTGTTCTTTTCGGGATCGATCCGGTAGTTCTCCGCGGTCCTGAAATCAGCTTTTTCCAGGTTGGTATTTTCAAATACGGCGCCAGCCAAATCGCAGCGGTCGAAATGGGCGCCCGTCAGGTTGGCTTCGGTAAAGTCTACTTCTTCGAGCCGGCAATTCGCGAAACGGGTTCCTTTCAGGGGTTGTTGATAAAAAGAGGTGAAATTCAGCAAGCACCCCTCAAAATCCAGGGAAAGCATCAGGTTATTGCAGTGCTCAAACAGCAATCCGAATAACTTACAGTTCCGGAACCGGACAGTTCGAAATGCGGTTTGTACGATCCCGGCATTGCTGCAATCACAATCTTCAAAGCTGCAGTCGAGGAAAATTGTGGCGCCCAGATCGCAACCAGAAAAATTGCAGTTCCGGAATGTACAATTTTCATAACTGCCCTTTGGAAACGGCTCGCGGGAATAGTCGATCCCCGTGTATTCCTTTTCTTCAAAATATGTTCTTTCAGCCATGGGGTAATACTATTTGTAGATTAGATATGGGCGCGCGTTCGCGCACCCATATCAACCTTTTCGAATATACCGACAAGAATTAAACAAGAAAGGCCGCCTAAAGAAGACGGCCTTTCAAGCAATAAAGAATTAAAATTATTCTTTCATAAATCGCTTAGTCACAGCCATTCCGTTTGAAACAAACCGAACGAAATACATTCCCGGCGCTAACTGGGAAACATCGATACTTTGCACATCAACGCCCGGTTCTCCGGTATGAACGATTTGCCCAGAGGAAGAAATCACTACTATCTCATCAAAATTACCTTCTAAAATCTCTATGTTAAGCACAGACTTCGCTGGGTTTGGATAGAGTTTAATGTGGTCACTGGAAATTTGAGCAAACGACTTTAACATCGTTGTGTTATCCCCATCAACCAGTTTGGCAGGATCTTCCTTGTTGAAAGCTGGCACATTATCGCCTGAAATAATAACCTGATCAAAATAAATCAGGTCATCATTTGCACTCGCATCGCACCGGAAGCGGAACCTGTTATTTGCATTGAAGTTATAGGTACCGGCATTAAGTACAATAGGAGGCGGAGAGAAAAACGATCCATTGGTGAAATGTGTACCACTTACATACTGCCCGATAACCTGATAGGACGAACCATTGTAAAACTCCACAAAAAAGTCTTCGCCGTTTTCCATGCTGAATGCATAGGTGTGAAATTCAATGGTGACCTGTGTATTTCCGGAAAGATTCAGGATTGGAGACCTCGCGTTGGAAGTGGTACTATTATCCCGAATTTGAATAGAATAGTTGCCTTCATAGGATCTCGATGGCGAATTTACGCGCGCGCAATCACTTCCCCCATCTAACCAGCCTTCCCAACCGGTTTCAAAATAATAGCCGGCAATTACCCCCGGACCACTACCGCCACCCGTGGTGGTTACATTTACGGTATTACTGAATGCAGAATTATTTCCAGCGGCATCAAAAGCACGGACCTTAAATGCATACGCGGTATTGGCTGTTAAACCGGTAACAGCTTTTGACGTCCCGGGTACCGTTCCTATACTGACTCCGTCTTGAAAAACCTCATAACCCGTAACACCCACGTTATCCGATGAGGCATTCCAGGAAAGATCTACGCTGGTGTTGGTTACATTGGAAGCGGTCAAATTGGTGGGGGCAGTTGGAGGCTGCGTATCTCCTCCACCCGCTATTAAATTAACGGTATAATCTTCCACTTCCCCATAGGTGAATGTTTCACAAGAGGTAGGAATTCCGTTGTACTTCATGGAAACTCTCATTCTCACGGAAGTTAGTGAAGTTCCACTTGGCACCGTAAAGGATCCGCTATTGGGTGTATTGGTAGAAGCAGCTTTGGACCATACCAATTCGCCGGCGTCGCCAAAATCCTGATCATTATTATAGTCAATCCAAACGGCATAACCTTCCGGATATACCGTTCCGGTCCAGGTAGGCGTAACGGTCACCGTATAGTTTTGACCTTGCGTTAAATTGGTAGAAATGGAAGTGAAATTTGAATAAAATTGCGCTCCGGACGGGTTATTAATCGTATTCAATTGGACCCTGCCAATGTATTCATCATTCACATTGGTACTGGCAGAAGCACAATAAGAAGCGCCGAGTGTGGTGAAAGAGGTAGTGGCAAATCCGGAAACATTACCCGCAGCATCTTGTGCATTGACCGAAGCTGCATAGGTGGTTAAAAGCGAAAGGCCTGTCACATTATAAGAAGTATTGGTGGAAGTGCCTACCAAATTGCCATCGATATACACATTATAATGATGCACCCCTACATTATCGGTGGAGGCAGTCCAGGTAAGTGTTGCCCCATCACCCGTGATGTTACTGGCAGCCAAATTGGTTGGGACGGTGGGTGGTTGGGTATCCGGAGGTCCGGCAGCCTGGATTTGAAATACACCGACCACTCCTTTTCTTGAACCATTGATATATTCATCGATAAACCAAAAAGATTGATCATTCGAAGGATCTACATCAATCTTGCTATAATCGCCATATCTCGTGCCGGTGAAATTTGCCGTTCCATTGGCGATGAGCTCTTCCGTAGCCGTCATGGTTCCCAGCGGATCTGAACTCAATCTTCCGGTATAATAGGAACTTACCCGTACGGTAGTTGGTGTAGTTGGGCCGGACATGGAAGTATACCCCATACCTATATTTCCCTGACCATCCATCGCCATACTGGCATTCCAGGCATGCCTTCCGTTCGGTGCGGTATAAGTCCCTTCCTGATATAAGGACCAGGGCTGATTATCCCCGCTTTGCCGAAATTCAAACCAACGCACCCCTGCCCGTTCGCCGCTACTGGCATCGGTATCGACTACAAAATTAAATACGGCTGAATTGTGGCCGGAAAACTTTCTAAACTGGGCTTGATTCATGATGGTAGCCTGCAAGGCATCTATTGCCGAACCGCCCCCCGGTTGTGTTAAATTGGAAAAACTTCCATTATCGAATACACTGATAAATGGCGTGGTAGGAATTTGTTGCGCGGCAGAAACAGTAGAGTTTGCAGGAGTGGTCCAATTTACGTTAATCGTCCATAACTTGATGTGGTCACTGGATACGCCTGCCCATGCATCATCCTGGAGGTATACCACCGTAGCTCCACCGGCTGCCGGTAAGTTGTTATTGGTCACATTAAAGACTTGAGGGCTATAAAAGCCACTGGTAGCGATACCGGGAAGGTTAAAGCCAACAATTTTTGCAGTGGGACTGCCAACTAACATAGCGGATCTTTCTAATGCCCAGACCTTGTTCGAACCGGATGTATTTTCAGTAATATAATACCCATCGCTCCAAACCGATAATTTTTGATAATCCTGGATAGCTGAGATGGTATAAATATACCAACCCGAGGTTAGCGGATTTGGGCCGTCAGAAACAGCTATCTGAGCGCCTGTTCCCAAAAAAGTAAGTACCCATCTATCCGCAGCATTATCATAGGATACCGTAAGGTCGCAACAGCCTCCGGTAGGAAAAATCGCCGGGTTAGGGGATGTCTGCCCCAACAACATATTTCCGGATTTATCATAAATAGTAAAGCCGGTATTGTAAACAACCATCACATGGTTAGGCCCAACGGCCAGGGAAGGATCCGTGGGTTGAGAACCGGAGGCATAGGCATCAAACACAAGGCTGGGAGGAGATGCCATTTTCATGCTTTGCTCCTTTTCGTGTCTGTTTCTTACGAAATAATCATCTTCTGTCTGGGGATCTTTACCCGGTACAATTTGGCTGGCTAATGACCTTTTATCTTCTGCCTCCTTTACAGAATTATCAGAAGGGATAAGATCGCCTGGCCTTGACAACATGGACGAAACATATTCTACGGACGAAACCGTTCCGTAATAACTAGCCTTTGCTTCGACATTGTCTTGTGCTTGTAGCGCAAATGCAGCTGCGCAAAAGAAGAAAATAAGAAGTAAATGTTTCGGTTGCATAAACATGTGAATTAAATTGTTAAGAAAGGAAATTTGCCTTCAATTTAGGAGCGAGGCAAATTACCCATAATTAACCAAACATACAATAGTCGGTTCGGCGCATTTTGTTCTGCCATTTAAGGAACGCCCCCATCATAATTTTTAACCCGCTGGTTCGTTAAGAAACCACCACTCAATCACCTGAATATGCGTATAGCCATTATTGTAGTGTTGCTGATCATGAGCATGGGCCTGGGCTTGCAAGCCCAGCCAGGGTTGTACGTCTCCTACCAAAACCTCGAAGCGCCGTATTGGAATTTGTTAAACCCTAAAGGGCCAAGCTTTTTTCAGCACGGGTTTGGTGCAGGCGTACAGTATCGCATCCCGCTGTCGAAAGGCAGCTTTGGCTTCATCCCTGGGTTGAACTATGCGTTTTTTCAGCAAAAGCCGACCGGATCCAGCCTGAATGAAGCGCATTTGTTTCAGCTGCGCGCAGGGTTGCGTGTCTTCCCCATGGAGTTTTTGCTCAGTTGTGATTGTCCTGCTTATAGGCGAGGTCTTTTTGCGGAAGGATTCGTGGGCTGGAGTCGCTGGAACTTCAGGCACCAGGAGGTGGATGTTCAGCTCGAAGATGCGACCAACGCCCCGCTAGTTGGATTGGGTGCCGGCTTTTTCCTGCCTTATGGCAAACATATTACCCTGGCCCCGGTATTCCGGTACTCTTTTTATCCTTCGGTGAAATGGGAGGGTCTAAATGCATTGCGGAATCCGGATACTGATCCCTACTTCCGGGAGGAAACTTTTCTGCGGCAAATGAGTTTTGAAATACATATCCTTTTCGACCACTGATTATTCACGTTGAGGAATAGCGCATATTGCTTTTATGAAAAAACTATTACCCGTTCTTCTGCTGCTTTCGTTTCACACCGCCCTTTCTGCCCAGATCGGCTTCTCGGGCTCCTACACCCGGTTTGTCGCCAATGAATGGGAGACTTTCCTAGACGAGCAAATCGGAGATTATCAGGATGCTTATTTTTTCCGGCATGGCTTTCAGGTCGGCGCAGATTATTGGCTGCGGCTCAAAAATGTGCGGATCGAGTTTTTACCGGAAGTACGCTATGCACAACAGAAAGCTTCCCCGGAATCGGATTATGATGCCGGCACGCTCCAATGGCAAAGCTTTTCTTTTCACTGGAACACCAACGTCTATCCCCTGAATTTTTTCGGTGATTGTGATTGTCCGACTTTCTCCAAACAAGATCCCTGGTTGGAAAAAGGCCTCTTCCTCCAGCTTACACCCGGAGTGCATTACCTGATACAGTCCTACCAATCGAGCCAGAGCCTGTCCATTTATGCCGATGAAAAAGACTGGGCATACAGCCTCGGCCTGGGCGCCGGCATCGACTTCGGGCTGTCGGATTGGATCACTATAACCCCTTACGGCCGTATCACGCGGTTATGGGACGGCAACTGGGCTGATTTTGGCCACTTGCCTTTCTTTCCCGAATCCGCAAGCGCAGCAGCCCCTACTACACAGCCCTATACCCTCTGGATACCCGAAGCAGGCATTCACCTGAGCGTCCGGTGGAAGCATTGAAGTAAAAAAAATCCGGCCTATCCAATGGATTCCTGAAAATCCTGTCTATATTATTGCACAAAATCTAACGACGTGCAATACACTTTCTTATTTTCACTGGTATTACTTGCCCTATGCTGTGTACCAAAACCCAGTCCGGACACGTGTATCGATCCCAAACGCATCAATCCCGACCAGATCTGTACGATGGAGTACGATCCGGTGTGCGGGTGTGATGGAAAAACCTATTCAAATGCCTGTGAGGCGAGAAAGAACGGGTTGTTGGGGTGGTCAGCAGGACCGTGTGCCGTCCCTTGTATCGATTCTTCCCGCATTCGACCCAATGCGCCATGTACCCGCGAATACAGACCGGTATGCGGTTGTGATGGAATAACGTATCCCAACCCTTGTGTCGCAGAAAATTCGGGAGTAACTTCCTTCACTGAAGGGGAATGCGATCCGTGCATCAATCCGGATGAAATACGGAGGTCTCCTTGTCCGGATATCTACGAACCGGTGTGTGGCTGTGATGGGCATACCTATCCCAACACCTGTGAGGTAAAAAATGCAGGGGTTCAACGGTGGACGAAAGGGCCTTGTCCTTCAAAAGAGTAAGTGTAACTTTTTAATGAAAGGCAGGCTGTGCCTGGATCTCCTTAATTTTCCCAACTGACTATGGAAAAACAGCCCTTTGTATTGAGCAGCGATTTTCAGGAGGCCTTAAACCTCTTGGAAAAGTCTGACAAAAATCTCTTTATTACAGGTCGGGCTGGCACCGGAAAGTCTACACTTTTGCAGCTTTTTCGAAACACGACCAAAAAAAAAGCAGTAGTGCTAGCGCCCACCGGGGTAGCTGCACTCAATGTGCGGGGGCAAACCATCCACTCTTTCTTCGGGTTCCCTCCGAGACTGATCGACCAAAAGGATATCAAGAAGCGCAAATTCCGGAAACTATATAAGAACCTGGAGGTGCTCATCATCGATGAAATCTCCATGGTGCGGGCAGACATACTGGATTGCATGGATGTTTTCCTGCGGATAAACCGGGAAGACCCAAGGCCTTTCGGCGGGGTGCAGTTAATTTTTTTTGGCGACCTTTTCCAATTGCCGCCGGTGGTGGCCAGCGTCATGGAGCGCCAATATTTTCAGACCTATTATTCGACCCCATATTTCTTTTCCGCCAAGGTCTTCGCCCATGGAGCCTTTGAATTTGAAATGGTCGAATTGCGCCACGTCTACAGGCAGGAGCAACGGCACTTCCTCCGCCTGCTCGATGCCATTCGCCTGAACCGGACCGACGAAAGCGACCTGGAGGAGTTAAATCGCCGGTTCATGCCCGACTTTGAAGCGAGCGACCGGTTTATCACCCTCTCCGCCCGGAATGCCACCGTCGATTCGATCAACCAGCGGGAGTTGGCCAAATTGACGGAGTCTCCCCGGTATTTCACGGCCTTTGTGGGCGGGGAATTCAACCCACAGCTCTACCCTACCGACCTGCGCCTTGAACTCAAGAAAAATGCCCAGGTGATGTTTCTGAAAAACGACCCGGAACGCCGGTTTGTCAACGGCACCATCGGCAAGATCACCGAACTGGACCCCGAGTGGATCCGGGTCGAAACGCTTAAGCCAGACGGTGGCACGGAAGAGATCGAAGTGGGAAGGGCCGAATGGGAGATCCTGAGGTATAAGATGCACCCCGACGACCCTGAAAAAATTGAAACCGAAGTGGTAGGCACTTTTGAACAATTCCCCCTGCGGCTGGCATGGGCAATCACCATTCACAAATCCCAGGGCAAGACATTCGATCGGGTTATCATCGATCTGGGACGGGGCGCCTTTGAGCACGGACAGACCTATGTGGCGCTCAGTCGATGCCGCACCCTGGATGGCATCATTCTCCAGGCCAAACTTCGTCCACAGGATATCCTCGTGGATGAACGGGTCGTGGAGTTTTATGAACAGCATTTATAAAAAAATATTCGCCAATTTCCTAAATTGCCACAAAACTCATTGTACCATGACCAGTGCCAGACAAAAGAAAAAAATGGCGGCCCAGGATAAGGTCGCCAATAAGAAATTTATCTACTATGTAATCGGGATCGTCATTGTGGTAATGATCCTGATGTACCTGCTATTTTCAAACGCTTAGCCACCCCCCAAATCTCGGCTTTTCCAATCTGTTTCCATGCTGGAACAGATTGGAAAGCAGGATTTTCCCTATCCAGTTCGCCCAGCAGGTCTTGTGGGGAGTGCCGTTTACTTTCTATCCAGGGACCTGCCTGCGCCCAGAATGCCAGGGAAAAGAGTAGCGCCCCAAACGCACTGCCCAGCACCAGGAGCCGCTGGTTTCTGCCAAACAGGCCTATTGCCCCAAATAAGCCCGGCATCCAGTAGGCGAGCATGAGGCTCATTCCCATCCGGAATCCCATTGCTCCCAGCTCCAAATACCCGTAGATCATGCCAATTATGCCCAGTAACAATACGCCTAGCAATTGGAGAATGGTAATTGTCTTTAGCATGTTTTCATAGGGGTATCCGGGTTTTAATATTCGCTGCAATTGCTTGGCGATCACCAGGGCAAAGGCCCATTGCACGAGAAGTGAACCGCTCAAAATGGCTCCCAATAGCAAGCCACCCAGCAAAATGGACAGCTCCTCCCCTTTCGATTGGTTCCGGATCAGCTCTACGATACCTGCGACAAGAAGGCCCAACCAGGGAAGCATTCCCAGAATTTGAGCGCCAATGACCCACCCCTGATGCCCAGAAGTCCAGGTCCAATACAAAAATGGCGTGCTCCAGACGTCTCCCTTCCACCACCACGATAGCGCCACCAGCGCCGGTCCCCAGATCCACAGATACAGCCCATCCAGCCGTTTGCCGTCCGGGTGGCGGAAACGCCATACCAGCGCCATACCCAGCAATGCAGCCAACCCCCATAAAGGTTGAATGAGGATCGACACCGCGCCACTGGTCCAGGTCAGGAGACGCCACGACCAGGCAGGTTGCTTCAAATAGCCCAACATGCCCAGCGAAGTAAGGACCAAAAACAGTAACAGCCATGGATCGCCCGTGGCCCATTTGACACTATTTACCAACAGGAAGGATCCGGCAAGGACAAAAAGCGTCAGGAGCGCGGCTTCTTTTCCAAAAAATCGTCTCCCCAACCAATAGGTCGCGGCTAGTGTCGCAAAAAATAGCAAAGGACCAGGCAGGCGGAGCAGAAAAGGATGCGACAACAAACCGCTGCCCCACGAGCCTGCCATAAGCGCTTCCGCACCTGGCAGCCATGTATTCAGTTCGTTGAGCATAAGCGTGTTAATCCCGGCGAGCACAAGGGCCAGCAGCAGCCAAAAAGATTGCCGGGATACCCAATCGGATTGCATGTGGCATTTTATTTTCCGGGAAATTACAGGAAAAGCAATTTGTTTCTACTATAAACTATCGCTCCTTTGTATTTTTTTCCCCAAGCACTGTACTTTTGCATGGGAGAATTCGGAACTGCCTCCGGATTCCATTGTTTAACTGCACAAAAAACACCGTACATCATGGCCATAATGATAACCGATGAATGCATCAACTGCGGCGCCTGCGAGCCCGAATGCCCCAACAACGCCATTTACGAAGGCGGAATGGAATGGGCCATCTCGGATGGGAACACTGTCAGTGGGACCTATACACTTGAAGATGGGCGCAAGATCGATGCAGATAGCCGAATCGCACCGGTGTCAGACGAATTTTACTACATTGTTTCGGATAAATGTACGGAATGTGTAGGATTTCATGAGGAACCGCAATGCGCTGCCGTCTGCCCGGTAGACTGCTGTGTGCCCGACCCCGAGCGCGTAGAAACGGAAGAAATGCTTCTCAGGAAAAAGGAAAGACTGCATTTGTAAGTGCAGCCTTTTCGTATCTTGTTCTCCTTCCGGCCTTCAGCCGGCTAGATTTTTCATTTCAAACCTATAAGGCCATTTGCACATGAAGCGTATTGTACTCTTGCTGTTGGCGGTTCCTCATTTGATGGTCGCCCAAATCTCCTTTACCAATGAAAATGCCCTGCTGCTCAATACCAATGTGCACAGCGGCGTGGCGATCGGCGTCGTAGACATGAACGGGGATGGATTAGATGATATCGTACGCCTGGATCAGGCCAAAGTATGGAATATCGAATACCAGACTCCCGGAGGAGGACTTTTTTCCAATTACCAATATGGGCAGGTATCGGGAGGCAACCAGTGGAGTTTGTGCCTGGCAGATTTTGACAACAACGGCTTCAATGACCTGTTCTGCGGAGGCGCTTACACCGGCGCCAAAATCCATCAGGCCAATGCGAACGGAACCGCGTATACCCAGTCAACCCTTCCCGGGCCGGGCATTTTCGTGCAGGGATCCAATTTTGCAGATATCAATAATGACGGATTTGTGGATGTGTTTGCCTGCCACGACGACGGAGAAAGCCGCATCTGGTCGAACAACGGTGACGGCACCTTTTCGCAGGCCGACAACTGGATCGATATGGCTACCTCGCCGCCTTCTGATAATTCGGGCAATTATGGCAGCATATGGACCGATTTCGACAACGACGGCGATCTCGACCTGTACATCGCCAAGTGCCGGCAGGGGGTAAACGATCCTACCGACCCTCGACGTATCAATGCCCTTTTCGTCAATGACGGCAACAACAATTACACAGAAGCGGCAGGCGACTACAACCTGAAAATCGGCGCTCAATCGTGGACGGCAGACTTCAACGACATCGACAACGATGGAGATATGGACTGCTTCATCACCAACCACGATGTGCCCAGCCAGCTGCTGGAGAATGACGGCACAGGGGTTTTTACCGACATCACCGCCTCCAGCGGGCTTTTTATTGGTGGACTGCCTATTCAGGGCGTGATGCGCGATTTCGACAACGACGGCTTTGTGGATATTCTGGTAGCAGGCAGCAGCCAATACCTGTACCGCAACAATGGCGACAAAACCTTCACCCTTGTACCCAACCCCTTCAATGCCAACGACATGGAATCCTATGCCATTGGCGACCTCAACCACGACGGGTTTCTGGATATTTATGGCGGCTATGCACAGATCTATACCACGCCCAGCACTATTGCGGATGTCTTGTGGATGAACACCGGCAACAATAATAACTGGCTGGCTATCAACCTGGTAGGCACCGAAAGCAATCGCAACGCCATCGGCGCCCGGTTGGCCATATACGGCCCCTGGGGAGTGCAAATCCGGGAAGTGCGTTCAGGGGAAAGCTATGGCATCATGAACTCCCTCATACAATACTTCGGTCTGGGCGCCGCAGAAACTCTGGATTCGCTGGTCATCAATTGGCCCAGCGGCATAAAGGAGACTTATCAGCCCCCTGTGGTTAACCAATACCTGACCATCATTGAAGATAACTGCATTTCGCCTACAGCTTCCATCACTCCTGATGGGGCCACTACCTTTTGCTCAGGGGAAAGCGTGCAATTGACCGCTCCGGAAGGTTTCAACTACGAATGGTCAACCGGCGAAACCGGCCAATCGATCACGGTAACGGAAGCCGGCCTTTACAACGTAACCATCACAGACGATAACGGGTGCTTTGGCATTGGGAGCGGGATCCAAATTACGGTGGATCCGATCGAGATGCCCATCGTGACGGCCCAAGGCGATACGGCTTTCTGTGCAGGAGGATCGGTGATACTCACCACGGAAGAAGCCGCTGAATACCTTTGGTCCACCGGCGAAACCACCCAAAGCATTACGGCGAGTGAAGGAGGCGCGTATACGGTTACGATCCAGGGCCTCTGTGCGGAGTTTACCTCTCCGGCACAGCAAGTTGAAGTCTACCTTGTCGATGCCCCAATGGTGGAACCCGATACGATCACCTCGCCCGGCACAGCTACCTTAATGGCTACCGGCAGCGATCCGCACTGGTATGACGCACAAACGGGTGGTAACCTGCTAGGGACCGGCAATACCTATGTGACGCCGGTCATCCTGGAAACCACCACTTTTTACGTCGAAGACCTCGGTCAGTTTGGGGGCGGCACGTTTAACGGAGGGATGCCGGACCACACCGGCGCGAGCCTGTTCGGTGGCAATCAGTTCCTTGGAGAATTGATTTTTGACTGTCTGGAGCCTTTCACACTCAAACAAGTAAAAGTATATACCGACACCCCGGGTCCACGGGTCATTGAACTGCGCAACAGCAATGGCGATGTGCTGCTCAGCAAACAGGTCGATATTCCCAATGGCACCAGCCAGATTTTCCTCGATTTTGACGTACAGCCCGGCGTCGACCTGTCCCTGACTACCAACTCCGACTTCAATCTGACGACCTACGGTTTTATCAGCCCGCGCTTACAGCGCAGCAGTTCGGGGGTCATGTATCCCTACTGGATCGAAGGCGTGGCCATGCTGAAAAACTCCAACTTCGGCGAAGACTATTATTATTATTTCTATGACTGGCAAGTCGTGATTCCCGGCGATAGTTGCGTCAGTGCCCGGGTTCCGGTGGAAGCAGTCTACAAGGATGTCAGCGCCCTATCGGAAATACCCATCGCAAGCACCCTGAATGTCTATCCGAATCCATCGTCCGGCACTTTTCAGGTGGAACTGCCTGTCCAGAGCCAGCAACTTCGCGTGTGGAGCGCAAATGGGCAATTGGTGCTGGAACGGGACCTGGAAGGTATTTCAGGCACGCACGCTATTGACGGAGCTGATTGGGCGCCCGGATTGTATCGGGTGCAGGTGATCAGTGCCAATGGGATCTATAGAAAAGGGGTTGTGATTGGAGAGTAATTGACTTTCACTGGATATGCACCTGCTCTCCCAACATATCCTCAAAACAATGATGGATGCGGAAGGTCTGCTCCACCCCCAGCTTCTGCCCGGTTTGGCTGGCCAGGTACATGACCAGGGTGACAATGCCGAACACCACCAGCAACCACAGGATATTGGCAGAGAGGCCAAGCGTCAGCCTTGACATACCGATGATAGTAACGAAAAGGGAGGAAACAGCCAGGGCCATATACCCCATCAGGAAATAAAACCACACTACGGGGTGCGGGCCATACAGCCCGCTGACCAGGGTGCCCTCCTCATGAGGTTCCAAAGACAAGTGCAACTCAGGCGACCAGAAATGCCGGTCACCCGGTGGGATCTTGAGGTAGGTATGGCCGGAGGTGATCACCCCGGAAACAGGGCAATTCGGCTTTTGCAGGGCATATTGCATCCGCTCCTCCAACTTGTCTGGCGGCAACTGAACAACCTTCTGAAAACGAGGGCGTATCCTGAAACTCGTCATAAACCTGGTTTTGTGGTGTATTAATACATATTTTCAAAACTTGTCCCAATGTAAGACCAGGGCATCCCCGGAAATGGTTAATTTTCCATTATCCCCATGTACCTCTGTGCTTATCTTTGCCTGGTGCTTGTCCGGAAAGATCTCTGCGATCCGAACCACAGCCTTGTACAACTGGTCCACGTACATCGGTTTGAGGAAATTTAATTGCTGCGACAGGTAGATCGTACCTTCCCCTGGAAACAGGGTACCGAAAATGCGGGAAAAAATGGACGCAGACAAAAAGCCATGCATGATCGGTTTCCGGAATATAGTCTTAGCTGCATACACCGGATCCAAATGGATCGGGTTGTCGTCGCCCGTCACCCGAGCAAACTGATCGACCTGATCCTGCGAAAATTGAAATTCGATCTCATAGGATTGTCCTATTTTCATGCCAGAGGGATTTTACAGATCTTTTATACTCAAACCTAAGTGGTATTTCTTCAGTATATACTCTAATATACATATTATTGGGATTTCAATCCCGGATTTCTTTCGAGAGCCAGGAGTAGAGAAAAAATCCTATCTTTCCACATAAGATCAATGACCGACCGAACATGGACCCTTTAGCCTATTTGCAATCGCTTCAAACCGAACTAAAAATGGGGGTGGCGGAAGACCTGGAAAAAACACTGGAAAAGTTATTTCCATTACTTTCCCGTTCTTCTCCATTGATCAACGAGTTCTTGCAACTGGAAGGCACATTTAATCAGGTTGAAGCGGAAACCCGAAAAGGCATTATCGAATTCAATTTTCGCCTGTTGCAACTCAACCGGATCCGGGCCGGCGCGATCGAATTGATCGACAAACTCCAATTGGCTGACCTGAATCCCGCTACCAATCCGGAAGTGACAGCCGCGCTGGAAAACATTCCGAACACCCCAGCCTCCCCGATAATACCCCAACGTACAGCGTCCATAAGCCTTTCCGATTTTGAGCTGTTCATTGCTCAACACCAGTCCATCCTCTATTCCTACCCACGGATTTACCGCAGTGCCCGAAGCATCCTCGTTCGAAACGATAAAAATAACCCGGACATACAGGTGGTTTACCAGGCGATCCTACCGCAGTTGCCCATGTTGGAGCAATACGAAAGGCTCCTCGCTCCTATCCGGGAAAAAATAAACAAGATCCGACTCCAGCGCGAAAACCAGCCCTTCTGGATACGCTACAAGCAATTGCACGAGGTCGCTACGGAGCTTGAAGTAGACACTATCCTTGACTTAGAGCAAGCCTTGCCTAATCTTGCTACATTGCACCGGGAGCTTCAGGCAAAACACTTGCTCTAACTAAACATTAAACCCGATAGCTATCGGGACTAAAAACTAAAAACTCCCTGTGTACGATTACATCATCATCGGTTCCGGTTTTGGCGGCAGCGTCTCTGCCATGCGTTTGTCTGAAAAAGGCTACCGGGTACTTGTATTGGAAAAAGGCAAACGCTACCAGTCGAAAGATTTTCCAAAGACCAATTGGAATATCCGGAAATACCTCTGGGCGCCCCTCCTGCGCTGCTTTGGAATCCAGCAACTCTCTTTCTTCAAAGAGGTTTTTGTGATCCACGGCGTGGGCGTAGGCGGCGGCAGCCTCGTTTACGCCAACACCCACCTGGAACCGGGCGATGAATTTTACCAAAATCCGCGCTGGGCGCACTTCCGGGATTGGAGGGCCGCACTGGGTCCTTTCTATCAAAAAGCCCGGTATATGCTGGGGAGTACCCCCGCCAAAAACACCAATGTCGATGATAAGCTGTTGGCGGCTGTAGCCAGGGATATGGGCCAGGAAGAGAGTTTTCGGGGCGTGGACGTCGGGGTGTACTACGGCGATCCGGACACCCCGGTCGATCCTTACTTCGACGGGAAAGGTCCGCTGCGCAATGGCTGCATCGAATGCGCCGGATGTATGGTCGGTTGCCGGCACAACGCCAAAAACACCCTGGACAAAAACTACCTCTATTTTGCCGAGCAGCAAGGCGCCGAGGTGTTACCGGAGACATTGGCCTACAAAGTTGAATGGGACCCGGAAGCCAAACAATACGCGGTGCATACCCGCAGCAGTACGTCCGCATTCGGCAAGAAAGAGAAGACTTTCTATTCCAAAGGGATCGTGTTCAGCGCCGGCGTACTGGGAACCTTGAAGTTATTGTTGGCCCAGAAACAACAATACGGCACGCTTCCCTTGCTTTCCGACAGGCTGGGCGAAAACCTCCGCACCAATTCCGAGTCGCTGTGCGGAGTAGTTGATGCCGATGAAAAATTGAACAACGGGGTGGCGATCAGCTCCATCATTCAGGCTGATGCCCACACCAATATTGAGCTTTGTAAATTCTCCGACAGGTCTGGATTAATGCTGCGCCTTGGGGCATTGGCTACCGGAGATGGATCGCCTCTGGTCCGGATTGCTAAACTAGTAGGAAATATATTCCGACACCCGGGCAAATTCATGCGCGCCTTGTTTTCCCGCGACCTGGCTTCCAACGGCGTAGTGCTACTGGTCATGCAAACCCTCGACAACTCCATGCGCATGGTTTGGAAAAACGGCCGCATGCGCATGGACAACAGCGCGGCGGACTATCAGCGTGTACCCGCCTTCATCCCCAAAGGACAAGACGTCATGCATCGGTATGCCGAAAAATCAGGCGGCATCGCGATGAATGCCCTGACGGAGATCGCGTTCAACATGGCTTCCACCGCGCATATTCTAGGAGGCTGTCCCATGGGACGCGATGCGGCAGAAGGAGTGGTCAATGAGCGTTTCGAGGTGTTTGGCTACCCCAACATGTACATCCTGGACGGGTCGATCATGCCCTGCAATCCGGGCGTGAACCCAAGCTTGACGATTACGGCACTGAGCGAGTATGCGATGGCACAAATCCCTTAATTTTAAGCGGATTTTAAGTCTGTATTAACCCGCACTCAAGCTTATTGCCGCCATATTTGTAAAAAATAAATTATGATAGCGGCTACCCATTTACACGCCATGGTGGTGCATTTTCCAATTGCCTTGTTGATCGCAGGGTTCCTGGCAGAGGTTATTGCCTTATTTGCTAAAAATACTTTTTTCCGCAAGGCAGGCCTGTTTCTTTTACTGCTCGGTACGGCAGGCGCCATCGCCGCTTATTTCAGCGGAGAAGCCGCCGGAGACGGCATGGAAGAAGGCGCCCTCGGACGTGCACTTGGAGCGCATGAACAAGCGGCAGTGATCACCTTATGGATCGCCTTGGCAGCCTCCGCTATGCGCATAGGCGGAATTTTCCTGAAAAAGGAATACACCTGGTTTCGGGTATTAGAATTTTCGCTCTATGTATTGGCCATTGCAGCCGTTTCCCTCACCGGGTTTCGGGGTGGAGAATTGGTGTTTAAACATGCAGCCGGAGTCGAACTGGCCCTGCCTGATTTTTCCACTTCAGAACCCGAATAAACTGGAAACCACCAACCAATTTCCTATCTTTCGTGCATGAAGATTCTCTTAGTGGAAGACGAATCGAGCATCGCCAATTTCATTCGCGAAGGCTTGGAAGAGGAAGGCTTTTCAGTTGATCTGGCTGAAAACGGCCGGCAGGGCCTACAGATGGCCATGGACGGGTTGGAAGATTATGACCTGCTGTTACTGGATTGGATGCTCCCTGGAATGAGCGGGATTGAGATTTGCCGCCTGGTTCGGAAAGAATCTACCCAAATACCCATCATTTTTTTGACGGCAAAAGATACGGTCGACGAGGTGATTTTCGGGCTGGAAGCCGGAGCCAACGACTACATTCGCAAACCTTTTGCCTTTGGAGAGATACTCGCCCGGATAAGGGTCCTGCTCCGCACCAGAGATGGGGATGAGCAAGTTTTTCGGGCCGGAGCCATCGAGCTGGATATCGACAAGCACCAGGTGTTTAAAAATGGTGAAGAGGTCGAATTGACCCAAAAGGAATTTGCCCTGTTGGAATACCTCCTCCGCAACAAAGGCAGGGTTTCCCGCCGTACCCGGATCATAGAAACCGTTTGGGATATTCACCACGACTACGATACCTCCGTAATAGACGTGTATATTAATTTCCTGCGTAAAAAACTGGACGACCCCGACCAGCCTTCTTTTATCCAGACCATCCGGGGGGTGGGATACCGTGTCAATGATCACACATGAAGGTTCACTTCAAAAACAGGATTGCGCTCTTCAATACAGTTGCCGCCGCAGTAGCGTCTCTCCTTGTCTTCACCCTGGTTTATTTTGTCGTTTTCCAAACCTCCTACAATCACCTGGATGCCGATATCAGGCAGGAAGCCGATGAGGTATTCCGCAGCATTGCCTGGCAGGAAGATTCCATCCACATCGACCAGCTCCCGGAATGGGAAGAGCAGGAGCACCGACAGATCGAAGTCAATCCGACCTTTTTACAAGTTGTCGAAGTGGGGGGACGCCGGCTTTTCCATTCGGCAAATATGCTGGAGGACCACTTGCTTTTTGACACCACTGTGCATCACCCCACTTTTTTCAATAGTCGGATCAACGACCAATTGGTCCGCGTAGGACAATACCCCATCCGAAATAAAAAAAAGCAAACTATCGGTTATCTAAGCATCGGGGTGTCTCGTAAAGAATCAACTTCGGTGTTACAAAATCTCCGTGCCACGCTGCTAATTTCCTTTCCATTCCTTCTGGTTGTTTTGTATTTGGCCACTTCCGTGGCAGCTTCCCAATCCATTGCCCCTGTCAACCAATTGATCCGTGTAGCTTCGGGCATTAATGACACGACCATCCACCATCGCCTACCACTTCCCGCTCACAAGGATGAGATCTACTCCCTGGCTGCCACCATCAATGAACTCCTTTCACGGATTGAAGGAGGGATGACAAGGGAAAAACAATTTACCTCGGATGCCTCTCATGAGTTGCGCACCCCACTCGCTGCTATACGCGGTACCCTTGAAGTGCTGATTCGAAAGCCCAGGGAAACCGAATTTTATGAAGAAAAGGTTCAGAAAGTGATCCGCGAAGTGGACCGGATGGATCAGTTGCTCGATCAGCTCCTCCAACTAGCCCGGCTTGAGGCAGGGCACATCCTTGTAGAAAAAGAGGAAACCAGCCTTTACTCATTCCTGACCCAACTCCGTGAACCATGGATACCCGCCCTGGAAGAAAAACAGATGCAATTGAATATCCATGTATCCGGCGACATTAGCGTCTATACGGACCCCGGGCTCCTGGACCTCATCCTCGGCAATCTGGTCGGCAACGCTATCAAGTATGGCAATATCGGGGGCACTATTCACTGCACATGGGATCCCGACCACTCGTGCCTGGCCGTAACCGATGACGGACCAGGTATTCCCGCCGAGCATATTCCCAAACTATTTGACCGGTTTTACCGGACCGATGAATCGCGCAACTCCCGCGTAAAAGGCACCGGACTCGGTTTATCGATCGTCAAAAAACTGAGCGACCTGATCGATATTCGCATCGAAGTGGGCAGCCAGCCGGATCAAGGCGCTACGTTCTGCCTTTTCTTCCCCCACTAATATCATTGCTTTTATCAGACATTTAAAAAGCCTGTGGCCGCAACCACAGGCTTTTTAAAATACCCCCTCTGAGAACTTAAGCTGATTTTAAGATTCCTTTAAGGCCCATTTGACCCGTAGGGGTGCACCTTTGTATCATTAATTTATTCAACCAAAAACAACCTCGCAATGAAAAAGCAATGGATATTCTCATTGGGCCTTTTCCTGAGCCTCGGACTTTTCTTGTTCTCCTGTACCAACGACCAGGAAAAAACGACCAACATGCAAGAACCCAAAACCGAAGCGGAAGCTGCCGGCAGTATGGCGCTCGTTATTGAAAACCTGAATGATGCCTTCAAGGGCGAAACAACTGCAAGTGCCAAATATGCCGCCTACGCCCAAAAAGCAGAGGAAGAAGGAAAATCTGAAATTGCCCTGCTCTTTAAAACCGCGTCTCAATCTGAAGCCATTCACGCCAATAACCACAAAGCAGTGTTGGAAGATCTCGGCATGCCGATTCCCGAAGTGACACCCGAATTCGCCGTTAAAACTACCCTTGAAAACCTGAATGATGCACTCGCCGGCGAAACCTACGAGATCAATACCATGTATCCGGAATTTATGACCAATGCCCAATCAGCCAACGCGCAACTGGCCCTGATCAGCCTCAAGTATGCCTATGAGACCGAACAAAAGCACCAGGTGCTCTATCAGCAGGCTATTGCGGCACTGGGCTCCAACCAGTTATCCACGCTAGCCACCCAGTATTATCTCTGTCCAACTTGTGGGAATACCTATGCTGATAAAGCACCCAAGCGTTGCGGCATTTCGATGACCTCCGGCGATCGTTTTATTCTAATCACTTCTGCCTAATTTATTGCACCCATTTATCCTTCACAAAAAATTATTGCTATGAACCCAGCGCATCTTCATCTGGTGGTCAACCACCTTCCCATTATCGGTACGTTATTTGGCATCCTGATCCTTCTCTCCGGTTTTTTGCTTCGCAATAGCAACGTAAAACGAACCGCCATGGGTGCGTTTGTGCTCACCGCCGGATTTGCAGCCCTGGCCTATTTTACAGGCGAAGGCGCTGAAGAAACCATTGAAGGGCTAGCGGGCGTCAGCGAATCATTCATCGGCCCACATGAAGAGATGGCCGACTTTTTTCTGGCAGCCAGCGGAATTGTGGGGGCGCTGGCCCTCCTCACCCTGATTGCAGACCTACTCTCCTGGAAACTCAGCGGTGCGCTCTACGCGGTGGTTGCCATAGCTTCCATTGCCACTATGTACCCTGCCGCGGAAACGGGTAGCACAGGAGGGGCCATCCGGCATACGGAGATCCGGGCTGATGTAGCACAAAATTCAATCCAACCCGCCAATGGCGAAGCAACCGGCAGCGATGAAGAAGAAGATGATGATTAAGGTGAATTGAGCATTTTCACCGTTTTGATTCAACTTAGAAGCCCTGTCCGGAAATTCCGGGCAGGGCTTCTTGCATGAGATTCACTTGATCCTTACCCCTTTCTGGCCAACTCAAGATACTCCTCCAACTGCGGATCCTTCGGCTGATAGTGGAGAGCCTTCTCAAAATAGCCGGCAGCCTTCTCCCCTTCCTCGAGATTCAGATAAGCCAACCCCATATTGGTGAGGTAGATGACGCTATCGGGTTCTTTTTCCAGGGCTAATTGATAGTAAGGGATTGAATCGGCATACCGGCCCTGGTTGAAGTAAAAGAGGCCAAGCCTGTTTTGATAGACAGGTGACGCAGGTTCGGCAGCGATGGCTTTCTTAAACGCCTCTTCGGCGGCATTGGTTTTGCCGAGCATTTCATTAGCCAAGCCGAGGTTTTCAAAGTAATACGCCAGGCTTTGATCCAGCTCGACCGCCTTTTCAAAACAGGTAGCTGCTTCTTCATAGCGCAACGCCCGGAAATACATGCCACCCAAAAAATTGGGATATGTGGCATTCAATGGATCAAGTGCCATGGCTTTTTTATAGGCCTGTTCCGCCAGCTCCATCTGACCGAGCGATTCCAGCGCCAGGGCCAGGTTATTTTGATACACCGCGTTCTCCGGATCGAGATCCAGCGCTTTTTCGTAGAAGCGGATAGCTTCTTCGTTCCTGTTATTGGCAAAGTGAAAGACCCCCATTCGATTGGGGTACTGCCCGTTATCGGGTTCCAGTTCCATCGCTTTTTCGTAGGCCGCCGTTGCTTCCGCTTCTTCTCCCATGGCCTCGTAGGTTAAGCCCAGGTTTTCGTAATACACGGCCACCGGCGCCACCTTGATGGCGGCCAGGTATAAAGTTTGGGCTTCCTGGTGCCTGTTTTGCCGGTAGCATAAGATGCCCAGCCGGTTATAGAAATAGTCATCCAGCGTAGGGTCTTTTCCAAGGGCTTTGCGGAATAGAGGTTCGGCAAGGTCGGGTTTTCCAAGGCTTTCATAAGCCAGGCCCCAATACGCCAGGTTTACCGGGTACTGGTCGATGAGGTCGCCCGCCTGTTCAAATGCCTGGATGGCCTCCGCATATTGTTCCCGGTTATAATACACCCGGCCCACTTCCATCCGGTAGCGGGGGTTCAGCACGGCAGCTTGCCCATAGGCTGCCAATTCTTCTTCCTGATGCCCCATTTGCTGATGGGCAAGCCCTAAATTGGCAAAATATAAGGCTTCGGTCGCATTGAGGGCTATGGCTTTTTGGTAGTTTTCAATAGCCTGTTCATACAGCCGGCGGTTGTAATAGAACACGCCCAATCCATTGAAATTTTCCGGATCCTCCGGGTCACATTCAATCGCTTTGAGGTAGGAGGCCTCGGCATCGCTCCACTGCTCCAGTTTCTCCTGCACCAGGGCCATATTGTAGTGGAAATTGTCGTTTTGGGGATTTCCCTCAATAGCCTTTTGGTAGAAAGAAGCGGCCTTTTCATATTGTTGCCGCTTTTTGTAGTAAAATACACCGATGGTATTCAGGTTTTCAGGACTGGGTGTCTCCAGCGCCAGGTATTCCCCAAATGCAGCTTCGGCCTCGTCCAGGCGCTCGAGGCGGTCCATGGACAGACCCAGGTTGTAGTGATAGATCGGCACATTCGGATCGATGGCGAGCGCCTGACGATAATAGGCAGCCGCTTCTTCGAATTTTTGGTACTGGAACTTGACGTTGCCGGCCCGGTTGGCAAAATTATCGGCATACGCTTTCCCTTTCAATTCGCGAATGCGCTCCAACAAACCCAATGCCTCTTCTTCGGGCAGGTTGTTCACATCCTCATGCAAAAGGCGCAAAGGTTCGGCATCTTTGTCGGGGAATTTTTTCAAACAATCGAGCAAAAGCGCATTGGCTTCCGCTACCTTTCCCAGCTTTCGGTGCAGGTCCGCTATCCTGGGAATGATAAATATTTCCCACGCCGGACGCAACCGGCGGCAGGTTTCCAGGGTTTGAATGGCCGTTGTTTCTTGCCCCTCCATTCGCTCATAGAGGTATGCCAGTCCCCAATGGGCATCAAAATAATCGGGCTCCGGTTCGAGGGCTTTTTGAAAAGCCTTCTCCGATTCGCCGTATTGTTCTTTTTTTTCCAGGATGTACCCAAGGTTAATCCAGCCGCTTCCACGTTGGGGGTTGAGGTCAATAGCCTCCCGGAACCATTTTTCCGCTTCGTCAAACTGGTCGTTCGACTGAAAAACAAAGCCTCCGTCCAGCAGTGCCGTATATTTTTCCAGTGGCAACAACCGCGTGGTCAGGTCTACATAGGTTTTGATCTTTTCTGGATCATGGGCTTTGAAATAATCGCGCTTCTCGTACAATCGGATATACCGCGACAGGACATCGGTGCCCCCGGGAAACAGGCTTTGGGCGTCTCCATACCAGGCTTCGGCGATGGAATAGCGCCCTTCTTCGCGGTAGCTGTCCCCCATAAAAAGCAAGGCAAATTCATTCTGCGGATCCAGCATGGAAGCCTTCTGGAAGCAATTACGGGCTTCATCCAGCTGCCAATCCAACAGGTGGAGCTCCCCGAAGGATTGTTCTACCCGGGAGTGCTCCTTGCCGTTGCCGATTTTCCGGGCTTGTTCAAACAGTTCCAGCGCTTTTGGGGTATCGGAGAAAAAGTAGAGGTCGATCTGCCCGGCCGAGCACAAGAGGTTAACCTTGTGATCCGGTTCTATTTGATCCAGTGCAGCCAACTCCAGAAACAGATCGTACACCTGCTCCCAACGGGCTTCCAGCATAAAGGGCGTTTTCTCCGAAATCTTCAAATACAGCGCCAATTGCGCTTCGGGGATCTTCTCCAGATCCAGTTCCTTGGGTAGCTCTGTATAGATCTGGTAGCGCCAGTGCACCAACGCTTCGACATACACCTCCAAAAAGGCGTTCCAGCCTTTGGCCGGACTCTCCCGGAAACCTTCCCTCACTTGCGCCATCGCCAGCTCATAAGCCCAGGACACAAAAGCTTGCCGGAAGCTGTCGAGTATGGCAAAAAGCTCTTCGTTTGCCTGCAGCAGCACCTGCCCAACTGCTTTATCCACATCCCGCCAGGCTTGATATAGGGATTTCTCTACAATGGAAGCACGCAGGTTTTCCAACTGATCAGCGACACGACGCATATCCCGGCCCTCCACAGCGGCCTGGTAGTAAGTGTCGGCTAGTGCCCGGGAAATGTATTCCTTTTTCATGGCGTCAAGATCAGATTGAACAGTTTTTCAGGGTTTATGAAGCACTGGCAGGTCTTCTTTTGCCAGTTGGTACATCTCAATGGCGCTGCATCCCAACTCAAAGGCAAAGTCGATATCTTCTCCGGCGCCCAGGGCATCATAAAACGCTTCGCTAAATACGACGCCTGCCTGGTCGGGCACCGCTGATTTCATGCCAATAACCGGTATTCCGTGTTTTGCAATTTCGGTAGCTTGAATCTCTGAATAGCAAGAGTTTAGGAGCACTACCTTAATGTATTTCTTAAAGAGCTTAAACAGGTTCCCCAGCGCTTCCGCAGATACTTCCTGTCCATTTCCGGCAGCGTCCTCCAAATAGACGCGTCCCAATTGGGAGCCATGTCCGGAAAAATGGATGATACCTGGCTGCTTGTCTAGTAACGCCCGGCGCAAGTCGGGGATTTGGACCGCCCAAAGCTGTTCAAGGTCAAATTTATCGCGGTGTTTGCTGCGCTCCAGCGCATTTTGGATCCGGCGTGCCTCTTCATCTAACCGAAGCCGGGACGAATCTTTGGGGTTAGCTGCCAGAAAAAGGATAACCTGTACTTCTGTACCAGTGGAAGCGGGTTGTTTTTCTCCTGTGGTAGGAAGCCCCGAGAAGGTAACCGCCGAGGCCTTTCGCTCCTTCGTTTTTTCAGGAGCGGATACCCGCACGGAGGAACTGCTCTGTGCCGATTGAGCAACCTGGGTTCCCTGGCCTCCTGAAGCGGAAGCACCTGCTTTTTGAATAGCCACCAATGGGCCCCCGCAGACCGGGCAACCCAGATCGTCCTTTTCCACTAATTTGATGCGCAGACACCGCGGATTGGGCCTGTTTTGGCACTCGAAATACACCGTAGGCTCTTCTGTTTCCGTACTTTCTTCACCTTCGGTCCGGACTATGGAAAACGGTTCCTCCGTAGTAATATACAGCACGGGTACGCCAAAGGACTTATCGCCATAAGGGTTGACCCGTTTGTGAAATTGATCTTTATCGGCTTCGTCATCGGACTTTTCCTGCCATTCAAAGCAAAGCTTTTTCCTCCCGGCAGTCACAGCCCGGGCCACATCCTCCCCAGCCAGGATGGCCGAGTAAAAAACCTGGGCAAAATCAAACACCACCTGGGGTTTCACAGGGGCCTGCATCGCGACTATGGCTGGAGTTTTGCTTTGAAAAAACTGCATCCCAACCCCTTTTTTGGTCCGGTAATCGCCAACCACCCCACCCCTGCAGGAATGGAGGAAAACGAGCTTGACCTGAGGCAGGAACACCCCCAGAAAACCCATAAACTGCTGATCTTCCACCCAATCGGTAACCGCCTCATTCCCTGCGTCGACAAATCCTACAAATCCCTGATCTTCATGGATCTCTCCATGCCCGGCAAAGTGGATGACATCGGGCTGAAAGCCCTCCTGTTGCAGCAAGGCCAATTGGACGGGGAAATCCGCAAAAGTCGGTTGGGTGATGATCTTTAAACCGACCTGTCCCTCCCCGTGCAACGCCTCAAAGTATTCGATCAGTTGGTCTCCGCCAAATTCATACGTCTTGGTCTTCGGCTCCGAAACGATGAGAAGGATATTTATTTTCTCGGTCGCTTTGGGTTTGGGGGTATAGGAAAAAACACCCTGATCCGATTGAAAGGAATACCGCCGGATGAGGTCGAATTTAAAGTCTTTGTGCGCGCCCAGGAAATAGTCTTTTTCTCCGTAGGAAAGATATTCCCACGGGAGGATGGCCAGCAGGTCTGCATCTTCCACAAATTCGAGGTAAATCCGGCCAAATGGAGAAACAGCCGGATCCGCAGTGCCTATCTCCGCAATCTCCCGGTAAAACCGCCGGAAAGCCACATCCAGGTTCCATTCTTTGAGAAAGCTGTAAAGCATCTTGCCCAGGCGCGAGATGTCTTCCCGGGTAAGGATGTCGCTCTGAACTTGTAAATTGATGATACGCCGGAGCAAATTGGCGATGTAGAGCTCAATCTCCGTCCCTTTCACCTCCCCTTTTTGCAAATTTTGGGTATCCTTGTGGCGACCTTCGCCAAAGTAGAGGCTTTGCTTTCCGATTAATATGAGAAATTCTTTAAATGGTCTCATAGGGTTGGGATGCAGCCTCCTGCAGCTGCATCGGCCTGACAGGAGTATTATGCGTTAATTATCTTCGGACTAAACTACAAAAAAGCATTAATACCCAATCACCTTTTCTGCCCAAAGGCCTTTTTGGGTCTGCACTTCGACAAAAAATACGCCAGCGCCGGGCAAAGGAATCCATTCCAGCTTGCCTTTAGCTATCCAAACCTGCCTTCCGTGGACGTCATACAACCGGATGGCACGTATTTTTACACCCGCTTCCACCTGGAGTTGCAACTGCCCATTGGAGGTGGGATTGGGAAATATCCGGATCAGGTGGGCAGGTAATTGCTGTTGCCGGGTTGCTGTACCGCCGACTACATATACGTCTTCAAGGCTTTGTTCGGCTACCACCACCGTACTCTTGTCGGATACGTCGAACAGGTCGCGAAAAAGATCGATCTCAGGGGTATTTTCGGCGAGAATGGGCGTCATCCAACGGGGAGGCAGGGATTGGTAGTGCACCCGCATTTCTACATTCAGGTTGCCGACGTACCCGCCAAGTGGTATTTGGTAAAAGATTCGGTCGGCGCCGCTTCCTTCCAGGCCATCTTTCCAGTTAAAATCGGGATCGGAGGCAGCTACGCCGACTATTTGGGCCGTGTCATAAGCGGCATGCCCGGTGGAAAAACCCTGCGGCGGCAGGCGATTATCCTTGAGCGTGATGGCGGCGCGTTCCAGCACAGTGGTAGTGGCTCCTGTCACATCGGCAATCACCGTTTCATAGACCTGCACTTGCCCGGATTGATCGATGGCGGTGTAATGGGGTTCAAAAGGCGTATCCAGCCCTTCCACCTCCCAATTTCCATCCAGTTTACCGGAGTGAAAGAGCGTATCGCCCGTTTCATTGGTCACCAAAAATTCGACAAAAGCCCGGCGACTGGGGTAACCGGATGGGAATTTATGCCCGGCCTTGTTGGTCAACCACAGGCTGAAAAAGGCCGTATCGTTGTGTGATTCCACAAATTCCAGGGAGGTTTCCAGGCTTTTCTGCTGCAACATGGTCATAGTCCTGGCGATCGTTTCGTCATAAGCCGCCTCTGTAGCCGTAATGCCCAGGGTGTCGCGGTTATTTTTCATCAACTGAAGCATCGCCGTATTGGCGCCCACCAATTCATGCTGTCCAAAAGGCTCCCGGCCTTCCAGAAAAAGGTAATTGGCAGAAATGACAATGGGTTCATCCAGGCGCGGAATGTGGCAGCTTTGGCAGCTGACGTCGTTAGCTTCGTAGGAAGAGTTCAACCATTCGTGGTAGGTTGCCTGCTCTACAAAATCCCCTCCGGTGAAATTGCCCTCCAAATCTACGGTTTGGGTGATCAGGGTGTGGCAGCCGGCGCAGATGCCTGCATCATTGATATGCTCGCTGAAAAGCGGCTCATAGCCCACATATTGGATCATGGGCGCGGCAAACGGAATATCGTAAGGGCCGTAAACCACCCGGTTGGTATCGAATCGAAGGTTGCCGGAGTTGAGCTCCCCCAGCAGCTCGGTCGATTGCATGTGGCAGGCGCCACAGGAGACGCCGTCCAGGGCGATCGTGTCGGCGAGCATATCTTCTATCGTGTAGTGGTCGGCGCCCCGCAGAATGGCCGTGTAATGCCCTTGCGGTGCATGGCAGGAAGTGCATTTGGTCTGCAGCGCTATGCTATGCGACGGATTGACCAGGATCTCGTGGCTGACTTTGGCCCGCCAAAACGGATCCTTTGCTGCATTGGCCATCATGGTGGCGCTCCAGTCATCGTAGACATTTACGTCCTGCCCTTCCGCAGTCAAAGAGGCATGCCCGTTGACGTCAAACCCGTGGCAGCCCAAACAGGCGTTGGAATGCGGAAATATCAGGGAGGTATCGACGGTCACCTCCGGGGAGTGCCCATTTCGAAATGCTTCCAGCTCCTTTTCCGAATGAAAAGTAGCCTGTGGGTGGTTGACGGGAAGAAAAGAGGCCAGCGCAATAAACAGGGCCAACGCCAGAAAAAGGAGCAGTTGTCGGGTCATGGATCGATTTCTTGAAAGCTGAAGATCAAAAATAGCTAAATCGACCCGTAAAGTAAACTATCGAAACCAATACGAAACCTTCAGCTGGGCTTTATTGATATATTGATCCCCAGGCCAGTTGGACAATAAGTCGCGCAGACCTGCGTCAACCTGGGCGCTGATACCGATGCGCTTTGTGGGAAAGAAAGTGACCCCGCCTTCCAGATATGGATTGAGCACCTTGACATTGGGAGACAACGTGGATGCTGGCAGTCCTGTAACAGGCGCATTATCAGCTCCAAATTCGGTTTTCAGTCGAAGAAGTCCCGATCCGCCATCGGTGCCCGACTCGGTTTGAGAGGCGAGCAGGAAGCTGATACCTCCTCCTGCATATAGTTGCCAGCGTTTTCCTGCCTGGTAGGTTGCCACCAGTGGGATGTCGAGAAAATGCAACCGGGATACGATGGAGTCGGTAGAAGAAGCGTAGGCCTCCACCGAAGAATTTACATCAAACGAAGGAGGATCTACGAGGCTTTCAGTCTGGTTGGCCAAATCAGTTAGTTCGACGCGCTCCCTCAATAGCAACGCCGCAAAGGGCCTGGAATAATTAGAATACCCAATGCCTGTTTGCATTCCCCAGGCAGACTGCCCGAACGAACGCTGGATCCGGACGCCACCCGAGGCCCCTCCAAACCGGAAGCCGGCACTGGCGAAAGGGCCGGTTTCGAGGCCGATCGCCCATTTCTTCTTCGCCGGTACAGGTTGCGAAACCTGAATGGGAGGAGATGATTCGAGGGTTGGGTGATTGCTGGATACAGGGTAATAAGCTGGAGTGGAGAGATGTCGGATATCTGCTGACGTTGAGGATACAATAGGAGCAATAGGATTCTCCTCTTGGATAAAGCTTTTGTGGGTGGAATGGGCTACCGGATTTGAGCTGCCCGGCACAAGATTCCGGGTTGGTTCGTCACATTTTTCTTCAGGCTCCAGGGAAGCGACGGGCTGCACAGCGGGGGATGGCACAGGCATGGGCTGAACTTCCACGGGTGGATTAGCTGCTTCACGTGGCATGCCAAAATAGTGGAAGCCCCAGGCGGCGCCAATGGGGATCAGGAGCAACAGAAGCCAGAGGCCTTTTTTCCGGAACCAAAAGAACGGAATCACGCGAACCGGTATTTCGCGGTCCAGCAGCTTCTTCATTTCCGACCAACTGTAGTCGGTGAAGGCATCGTCGATATGGTTAAAATTATCCGACATAGAATTGGTTCATGTTTTGTTGAGCGATGAGTTCCTTAAGGCGTTTCCGCGCAGCATGGAGGTGCCATTTGGATGTTCCCTCGCTCATGCCCAGGTGTTCGGCAATCTCGGCATGCGTATAGCCATCAATCGCATACAAGTAAAAGACGTCTTTGGTCGCGGGAGGAAGTTGGTCAACCATTCCCATCAGGTCTTCCAGGTATAAATTGGGCAGCGCCGGATTGTCTTCTTTCCTGGAATCCCATTCCTCCCAAAGCAAAAAATGTACGTTTTTCGGTTGACTCTTAAAGTAATCGGACAAACTGTGAAAAACGAGTCGGCGTATCCAGCCTTCTAAAGAACCTTTAAACGCGAAGGTGTCGATCTTTTTGAATACCCGGAGAAAACCATTGTTCACGATCAACATGGCTTCATCCCTGTCGGATGCGTACCGCATACACATCTGCATCATGGTGGGAAAAAAGCGCCTGTACAACCGTTCCTGATATATCCGGTCGTTGCGCACGCAGCCTTCCACCAAATCCCGTTCCGACAAGGGTTGATCCATATTCCTCATTTCTTACACTTACCAGATCTGGATGCCAATCCGAAATGTCGTGCGCTGATAGAGTACATCCCGCACGGTCCGGCCGGGCAGCCACCACTGGTTTTCTTCCGTGTATTGGGCTTTTTGGAACCGGGCGCCAATATCGAACGTGAAGAAAAACTTTTCGCCTGCTGCCACCCGCCAGCCTATGGCCGGGTGAAACAAGATTCCCCCTTTCGCATCTACGATCCCAAAAGACTCTTGCTTCAAGGCAAAGCCATATCCCGCAATGAGGTGAAAATAGGGCCCCAGGTTCTTCTTAAAGGGATGTATCCGAGTCTCTGCATAGAGCGGAATAACGCTCTCCCCACGGTCATTATCGTATAGATTATAGCCTGTTCCCAACCCTACACCCAACCACTGGTTGAACTGGTAGCCGCCACCCGCCTCAAAATTGATGATAGAAGCAGTGGGTCCAAATACCCCATCGGTCTGCCCTGAAAAGGCAGAATTACCAAATCCGTATCCACCCTTCACCGGGTAGGCGTCGCGGGAAATACCCTGTCTCCGTTCCCGGATATACACCGGCTGCTCCACCACCGCCTGTCCTACCTGCTGGATCTTCTCGATTTCCGATTCGGCAAACTTCAGGATGTGCCCGCCGGCAATTTCAATGGTAATGGTATCGCCTTGCCTGTAATCGATGATCCGGGCTTTAAACATGCTCCCGTTTTTCAGGTAGACCATGTCAGTATACGCGGGTTCGGTTTGTGCGTGAAGCGCCAGGGCGCCGAGCAAGCAAAAAGCCAGGGTGAATAGTAACCAGGGTTTGTTCATTCTTCCAGTCATAAGTGGGTTTCTTTTTTCAGATCAGTCTGCAACAACAGACAGAATAAAGAATTAAAATGGTTGGGTGCAAAAGCCTATTTTTGCCGAAAATTTAACACATGTTTTTCCAAAAAGTAACTCCAGCCATAGCGCTCCTGTTTTTTCACTTCCTTGGCTTTGGCCAGCTAACCCTCCAAATTTACGCCCTTCCAGCATCAACCCCTGAAAATATGCCCGTTTTTGTAGCGGGAAATTTTAACGGGTGGAATCCCGGCGATCCGACCTATCAATTAAAACGCCAGGGCGATGCGCAATATAGCCTTACCCTCCCGGATCTCGCCTCACCTTATGTACTTGAATTCAAATTCACCGGAGGCTCCTGGGCTGCGGTAGAAGGCAATCCAAATGGGGATTTCACCTCCAATCGCACTTATTCCTACCAGGGAGGAACAGACACGCTTCGATTGGCCGTTCAAAGCTGGGAGCATATCGATGCACCAAGAGGCAGCACCGCCGGTCCCAACGTAAAGATCATCGCCACCGATTTCGATATCCCACAGCTCAACCGCAAGCGCCGCATCTGGATCTGCTTGCCGGTCGATTACGACGGCAGTACCAAGCGCTATCCGGTCCTCTATATGAACGACGGTCAGAACCTATTCGATGCCGCCAATAGCTTTTCCGGCGAATGGCGCGTAGACGAAGCTATGGAATGGCGTACAGGCGAAGGAGGGCAGGGTTGCATTATCGTGGGCATTGACAATGGCGGCGAACACCGCATAGATGAATATTCGCCCTGGCTGAGTGAATATGGTGGAGGAGAAGGCGATGAGTACGCCGCCTTCCTGACTCAAACCCTCAAACCCTACATCGACAAAAACTACCGCACCCTTAAGAGCCGCCGGTTTACGGGCATAATGGGTTCCTCCATGGGCGGCCTGATCACGCTCTACACGTCCATTGAATACCAACAGACCTTTGGTTTTGCCGGCATCTTCTCCCCTTCCCTGTGGCTGTCGGATCAATGGCTGGAGCAAGTGCGGCAAACGGGCCAAAAGCGTTCGATGCGCTTTTACATCCTCGCTGGAAAGTACGAGTCTGAAACCATGGAGCAACAATGCTGGCTCCTGGCGCGCACCCTGCAGGAATCCGGGTTCTCCGCCGATCAGATCGCCGTAGATATTGATGAAGATGGCGCTCATTCGGAGTGGTATTGGTCGAGGGAGTTTCCGGGAGTGATCCGGTGGTGGTTGGGAAATTAACGAAAAAAGGCGGCCACGTTTCCGTGAACCGCCTTTTTTGGTTTAGTCTGGGTGGCTAATCGGGTTTGAACCGACGACCTCTGGAACCACAATCCAGCGCTCTAACCAGCTGAGCTATAGCCACCGTTTAAAGGGTCCGAATGACCCTTTTTAAAAAGCGTGACAAAGATAGAAAAGTTCCGGTTAAAGATGATAGGTGGAAAATGGAAAAATTTCTTTTCCACTTTTTTTCTATTCTACCGGATCTGCCTGCAAGGTAAAGACCCGCTCCACCGGGTTATTCGGTACGTCCACGGCGTTGCCTTCTTTATTGACCAGCGTAAGCTTGATCTTGTTATCGCCCATCGGAAGGCCCTCGATATAGTATGGTTCCCATTTGTCGAGCATCATCGTTTGCTCCGCATTGATCTCCACCTTCACTTTGTAGTCTTCTCCCAGTTGCACATTGACGAGGTAGAAGTCGAGCATGACCTTATCGGTTTGCTCTTTGCCTACGTAGGTACCTTTGGGACGGCTGTAGAACAACATCGGCCCGGATACAGGTTCTACGGAGGTGAATGCGTTGTTCGTCACGTTGGCTTTGACCGCTTTGTGCGCTTTATCGGTTTTGATGCTTTCGTGGTAGGAACGGCTCAGGAAAGCCAATACGTAATGCGCCCCATCGGGGATTTGATAGTCGAACGAAGAGGTGTATTTGGCCGCATAGGGTTCCGTATCAACAATGAGGTGGATGTGCTGTCCTTCACCCGAGTTGGCGCACATTTTCTGAGGTGCATCGGAAGTTTGCTCCCCAAGTTTGTAGGAGGTTCCGCCAAGGGTAAAGTCAAATTTGCCGTTTTTAAAGGTCATTTTTTCGATAGACGCATCGGAAAATTGCGCAGATTCGCTGAAAGGCGTCAAGGTATAGGTGTGGGTTACGGCCGCAGTAGTGTCGGCTTGTGCAGTAGAGGCTTCCTCCGCTCCTTCCGAGCTGCTGTTGTTGCAAGCCCAGGCGCCGAAGGTCAGGATACCGGAAAGGATCAAAAAATAATAAAATGGTTGTGCTCTCATGACTTTGAACGATTTAGTTGTTTGTAGTGTAAAGGTAAAAACACCTACTTTTGTTTTATAGGGCCTGGGATTTGTTTCCACGAAATTAGCCAATACCACGCAATGAGCAAAGCACAGATAGAATGGAATGTGGAAGGAATGGATTGTGTCAACTGCGCGACCAGCATTACCCGTTTCCTCGAACGCAAGGGACTGAAGGAGGTGTATGTCAATTATGCCACTGGGGAAGTGCGTTTCCAGCCTGGCGATCAGGCGGTGGATATGGACCTCCTGAAAAAGGGCATCGCCAAACTGGGATACCATGTGGCCGAGCCGGAGGAAGTGCCCGTGTTCTGGTCGCTCGACCGTAAATTGCTGGTAAGCGCTGTCTTTACGGCGCCCTTGCTATTGCAACACATCGTAATGGCCTTCGGGTTTCACGGTGTCCATGCCTTGCACAACCCCTGGGTACAACTGGTGGTTTGTCTCCCGGTCTTTATCCTGGGCGCCTGGCATTTTGGGGTCAGTGCCTGGGGTTCGGTGAAAAACAAGACGCCCAATATGGATGTTCTGATCTTCCTGGGTAGCACCGCTGCATTTATTTACAGCCTGGTAGGCGCGATCCTGAACGAACCCGATTATTTGTTTTTTGAAACTACGGCTACCATCATCACGCTTGTCTTTACCGGAAATTGGCTGGAAAAGCGTTCGGTAAAACAAACCACCACGGCTATTGGAGAATTGAGTAACCTCCAGGCCCCCACGGCCCGCAAGATCATGCCTTCTGGCGCTGTGGTCAATATTTCCACCAACGAAATTGAAGTTGGCGACTTGTTGCAGGTCAATGAAGGCGACCAAATACCCACCGACGGCACCATTGAAGAAGGCGATGCGCTCCTCGACGAGTCTATGCTCACAGGGGAAAGCGAACCGGTAAACAAGCAAGCTGGGGAAGCAGTGATCGGCGCTTCCGTGATCGTGCACGGCACCCTCCAGATGCGTGCCACAGCTGTAGGCCGGCAGACGGTGCTGAGCAGGATGATCGAATTGGTCAAAACCGCTCAACAGGATAAACCCTCCATCCAACGCCTGGCCGACCGGATCAGCGCCATCTTTGTGCCTGCTGTCGTCAGCATTGCCTTGCTTACGTTCCTTGTCAGCTTTTTTGCATTTGATATCTCCTTCCAGAAAGCCCTGATGAACAGCATCGCCGTGCTGGTCATCTCCTGCCCATGCGCTATGGGACTGGCCACCCCTACTGCCGTGATGGTGGGCGTTGGGCGGCTTGCCCGCAACGGTATTCTGGTAAAAGGAGGCCAAACCGTGGAGACCTTCGCCTCCATTCGCCAATTTATTTTCGATAAAACAGGTACCCTGACGACCGGCAAATTTGAAGTGGGCGCCGTCGATTACCTGGGCCACGATCAGGGAGAAATTCGAAAAGCTATCTCCGGGATGGAACTGCATTCTTCACACCCCATCGCGCACTCCCTGCTGGCCTATTTCCCCGGTAACGGGAACGGCACGCCATTTTTTAAATCCGTCCAGGAACAAAAAGGTCAGGGCATAAAAGCCACCGACCAGAAAGGCCATTCCTGGCAGATCGGATCCCACCGGATCATTCAGGAAAACAGCGCCAACGGTACCCATAGCTTGTATCTCACGCGCGATGATCAACTCATGGCCACCATCGACTTGCGCGACGCCCTCAAGTTTGACGCCAAACAGACGATAGGTCATTTGAAAGAACTGGGGCTGGAAACAGTCATCCTAAGTGGAGACCGGCAAGCGAAGACTCAACAGATTGCCCAAGATCTGGGTATTGACCACTTCTATGCCGAGCAACTTCCGGAGCAGAAACTCGAGGTCGTAGAAAAGCTATCTGCGAATATGCCTACCGCAATGATCGGCGACGGCATCAATGACGCTCCAGCGCTGGCCAAAGCCACACTCGGCGTTTCGCTGAGCAACGCCTCCCAGGCAGCCATCCAATCGGCGCAGATCATCCCGCTCAACGGCCAATTGCACCGCCTGATCGATGCCGTATCGATTAGCCGGGCGACCCTTCAAACCATCAAACAAAACCTTTTCTGGGCCTTCGCCTACAACGTGGTGGCCATCCCGATCGCCGCCATGGGCTTCCTGAACCCCATGTGGGGAGCCCTCTTTATGGCGTTTTCAGATATCGTGGTGATCGGCAATTCGATCCGGTTGAAATATAGAAAAGTCTAAAACCATGAGTCCGAAGCATTGGGCTCATGATTTTACAGGTAAAAACACCTCCGCCATCATACACCTCGCACTCCCCCCTCCATACGTCTCGATCGTATTGAGTGGTACGGAAAGAATATCCGTGTGGCGCTTGAGTCGTTCCAATTGTTGAGGGAATAACGACTGGAAAGCCTGTTCGCTCATGACCAGGAGGGGTTTGCCGGACCGGGTGCGGATCTGGAGCATATTCCCGGCAAATTGGAGCATTTGGTTGAGGGTTATTTCAATAATATCTTTTCCCGTCTCCTCAAACCGGCGAAGCACCAGCGCCTTTTCATCCGGATCCTTTATCGTATCCAGGCAAATGACCACAAAGGTTTCCCCGAGTGCCATCATGACGTTGGTATGGTAGATCTCTTTCCCCAACCCATCCACTGCCGTAAATAAGACAGGGTCGTAATCCATCTCTCTGCAAAATTCATCCAGCAAAATGGGATTGGTGCGCGGACTGAGACAGGCATAGGCCAGGCGGTTTATTCGGTCGAGTATCAGGCTACCTGTTCCCTCCAGGTAAATTTCCTTGGCTTCCAAATAGTCCAGATGCAGGCGGCGTTTGATAATAAACCGCTCGCGAAGCGTATCGAGAAAAGACTCATTGCGCTCCAATCGCCGGACGGGCGCAAACATGGGGTACAAGATCACCGTACCATCTTCGTGAAAGGTCACCCAGTTATTGGGGAAAACCGCATCGGGTTTCACCGGCTTTTCAGGATCCTGCATCACGATCACATCCACACCCCTGGTCTGGAGGGCTTTTACGAAATCATCAAATTCTTTGGTAGCTTGCCTGCTAATCTCTTCTTCAGAAAAATTTGGATCTTTGGATTGAAAAGCATTACTCCCGGCGGTCTGTTCGTTAAACCCAAAGGCAGCCGGCCGAACCATCAGGATATGAGAAGTAGTTTGACGCATAATGTGGATAATTTTTCCTTTTTGACCATTTTGGTTTAATTTTCGCGTGGAAAAAGTACAACAAAATCTCCTAATAAAAGCCGTATGGAAAACACCATTACCAAGTTTTGTATCTCCCTGCTGGTATTTTTATTCTTCCTTCCATTTTCTTCAAATGGACAGGTCATAAAAGGCGAACTACTCATTGGAGATACCACGCAAGTCCACCGGGTTGTCACCAAAAGAGGGGATATTTTCCTGGGAAGGATCACCCAAATTGAAAATACCGAGGTTCATTTTCTGTTCAACCAATCCATTGAGTTGACATTCCAACTGCAAGATTTACAAGAAATTAGCATAGTGGACCCCAACAAGGTGGGCAGAAATTATACGTATAATGAATCCCGGAAAGAGTACCAACAAGCGGAACAACCCATGACGGGCCATGAGCGAGGTTATTATCTGCCCAGTGGTTTTTTGCTCCCAAAAGGGACCGCAGAATACCGGAACAGCGGCCTATTTTACAACAGCATTGAATACGGGGTTTCCGATAATATAAATATCGGTATCGGGGGAATTCCCCTGATCGTGGCCAATGCTTTTCAATTGAAGCTTCGGGCGGGCGCCTCGCTGGCCGAATTTTTGCATGTCAGCGCCAATGCCAATGGGTATTTCACATTTATCATCGGTGAGCCGGTTTATGTGGGAGGCGCCGGTACGGGAGTGGTAAGCATCGGTAGTCCAGAACGCCACTTAACGCTGGGAGGCGGGTATGGGTTCGGATTTGACAACCCTGCCAACCAGGGAATATTCGTCGCCCAGGCTGGAGGGTCTTACCGGTTTGCCAGAAGTTGGCGCATTTTCGGGGAAGGCATTTTCCCGGTCAATGAGCCTGAGCTTTTACTCTTTTCTGTGGGCGTGAACTGGTTGCTCCAAAAAAATCGCCTGGAATTCGGATGGAGTCTCGTTCGTGTTGACTCCACCACGTTCCCCTTTCCCTTCATTGGATATGCAGGGCAATTTTAAGTTCTCTGACCTAATAAATATATAAACACTGCAGCCGGCGGCTGCAGTGTTTATATATTTATTAGGTCGCACTACTTATTTAACCGTCACTAATCTGTACACTTCAATATGACACTAAGCCGATTTTTACTCCTTATTTTCCTACTGGGCGCCGCTTTTCAACTAGATGCCCAATGTCCCGGTTGCGTGATCACCTTGCCACCCGGTATGGCTGCCGATACCGTTTATCTCTCCCCTGCTCCGGATGGAGAGGTCGGCCTCCCTTACGATGAAGATATCAGTTTCCGGTTACCGAAATCAACCACTCCGGTAGCTGTGGTTGATCCTACTGTGCCTCCTGGATTTCCCATTACAGAGATCAATATTACGACCGTAACGAATCTGCCTCCCGGTCTGAGCTGGGAAGCAAGCAAGCTCAACTACAACGTAGGAGCCGGCGATACCGATGGATGCGTGAAATTTTGTGGCACCCCTACCCTGTCTGACAGCTTTTTTGTCCAGGTGATGGTGACAGCCAATGTCTTTGGCCTCGTGCAGTCCGCCAGTTTTTCCCTGCCGATCTATATTTCCCCTGCCGCAACTACCAACCTGGGCTTTAGCATGATCAACAATATCGGTTGTGGCAGTACCACCGTAAGCTTCACCAACAACATTCCCAGCAACGGCGCCAACGGGTTTAGCTATTCCTGGAATTTTGGAAATGGCAATACAAGTATCCTGGAAAACCCGGGGTCGCAACTCTACAGCGAACCGGGCGTGTATCCGGTGACCTATACCGCCGTCGTCGACACGGTGGGGCATTACCTGACGGCTGTCACTATTGTAGCTACAGATTGTAAAGACGACATCAACATTCCCGCAGGCGCGAATAAACCAGATCTTTTTATCAAGGTCAAAAATTCCGGCGGCACTACTTTGTATGCATCTCCCATCGCCAACAATGCCACTATCCCCTATACCTTCTTCCTCAACTTACAACTGGGAACCGGCAATTACAGCGTGGAAGTATCCGATGACGACCTGATCGGTACCGAAGATTGCGGATCGGTGAACTTCACCCAATCGACCACCGGAAATCTAATGGACGGCGCCTTAGTCGTCAGCCTCAACATTAACCATCCGGTTACTACGATCAATACCGTGGACAGCGTGTATGTGTATCCGGTACCCGATAATCCCCTCGTATTGGATATGGGGCTGGAATATTGCACAGGGGAAAGTACGCCATTGGAAGTAACCAACTACACCACGGGATTGCAATGGTACATCGACTCGCTGCCTATTCCTGGCGCCATCAACCCCATTTTCGAAGCCACCGAAAGTGGTTCCTATTGGGTGGTATACACCAGTGAAGAAGGCTGTACCGCAAGTTCCGAGCCCGTGGAATTGTTATTCCTGCCCTTGCCCAGCCTGCCTGTTTTCCTCAACACCAACAACCTGTTGAGCGTGACCAATCCCAACGGGTTGCCCGCCGACTATTCCCTCCAATGGTATCAGGACGGCATAGCTATTGCCGACGCCAATGGCCTGAATTACTGTATCCTTACGGAAGGCACCTCCGAATACACCCTGGAAGTGGTCAATTTAGTGACGGGCTGTGCCAATGCCTACAGCAGCCAGGAAACCTATAATCCGAATGCAGACTGTAGTACCGGGGTCTGGGACGAAGAAGTGGCGGCACAGCCAATACGATTGTTCCCCAATCCGGTTAGCCAGCAACTCTACATTTCGGTGGAGGATCTTCCGCAGGGACCTGTTGAAGTGGTTTGTTTCAACACCCTGGGACAGCAGTTACTTCCCCAGCAACTCATGCATCCTGGAAATACCTTCCAATACCAACTGCCTGTCGACAGGCTTGAGAATGGCTGGTATGTACTGGTAATCAGAAGTCTGGAGAGTGATTGGGTGTTGCGGAAATCGTTTGTGAAAGTAAATTGAGTTAAATAAAGATCACCCCGGTTTGAGACTGGGGTGATCTTTATTTTTTTATGGCTTCGATCAACTACAACGGCCAGATTCTCCCCTACGACACCCCTCTGTTCGGAGCGTCAAATCGAGGTTTTCGGTATGGCGATGGGCTGTTTGAGACCATGCGCTATACCAGGGAGCAAGTCCCTATGCTTTCCTTGCATTTGGAGCGACTCGCCCATGGGATGCACACATTAGGTTTCCTCATTCCAGGTATTTTCGGCCAAAATTTCTTTAAAGAAGAGATCAAGAAAATGGACCCGGGGCCAGGTGATGCCCGGATCAGGCTGTCCATTTTCCGGAAAGATGGGGGGCTGTATACCCCGGAAACAGACGAAGTGGATTTTTTGCTCGAATGGGAGCCGCTTCCGCACCGGATTCCGGTTCCGCCCGCGTTCATTGAACAATCCGGTTTTTTGTCGGCTTATCCCATAACCCCTGGGGTTCTTTCCCCTTTTAAAACGGCGAATAGCCTTCCCTACGTGCTGGCTTCCCGGACAAAAAAAGCGATGGGCTGGGAAGAGGGCGTGCTGCTCAACCAGGCGGGGCAGGTCGCTGATGGGTGCCATTCCAACCTATTTGTGGTGAAAGATGGGCAGCTCTTTACGCCTCCGGTCAGTGAGGGTGCACTGGCGGGGGTGATGCGCTCAGTGATGATTCAACTGGCCAAAGACAACCAAGTCCCGCTGAATATTCGGCCCATCGACATAAAGGAATGCCAGGAAGCGGACGAGATCTGGTTCTCCAATGCAGTACGGGGCATTCGTTGGGTGCGCACTTTCGAAAAACACGACCTAAAAAGCACCCTTTGGGCTGAATTTTATCGGCCATTGGTTGGTTTATGGGAAGACGGAGACTTTTCTTCTTTTCACTGGTACAATCGATGAACAATGATCCTGGTACAGACCGACCGCTTTATCCTTCGCGAGTTTTCGCTGGCAGACGCACCTTCATTTGCCCATCTTGCCAACAACCGAAAGGTTTGGGCCGGTGTCCGCGATGCGTTCCCCCATCCCTACACCCTTGAAAACGCGAAAGAATTTATTGAAATGGTCACGGCAGACCAGCCCACCCACGTCTTTGCCATTGAAATAGACGGGAAGGCGGTCGGGGCGATCGGCTACTTCGTGCAGGAAGACGTATACCGGTATTCGGCGGAAATTGGTTATTGGCTGGGAGAGCCCTACTGGGGTCAAGGGCTCATGACCGAGGTCGTAAAATTAATGGTCGAGAAGACATTCGAGCGCAGTAATGTTTGGCGGCTCTACGCGGGGGTTTACCACACTAATACCGGTTCCCAACGGGTATTGGAAAAAGCCGGATTTCAAAAAGAAGGCGTCCTGCGAAAAGCCGTGTTCAAAGACGGCCAGGTGTTGGACGAGGTGCGCTATGCCTACCTCCGCCCCGATCTCTAACCTGGAATTTCTAATCTTTTTCTTACTTTGGCAAACGAAACAAGTTCATACATACTGCGGCTTGCAGACCGCAGTATGTATACCCATATAACTTACGTACTTGCGAAGAAAAAAACTTTAAAAATGACTTTTTCGGCGCTAGAGGCGCCGAAAGTCATTTTTAAAGACAATATCGCCGCCTGCGGCGGCGATATTGTCTTTAAAAATCTTTGAATACGCGTTATGCGTAACTCCTGACCCATATAACTTTTGCAATGAAAAAGATCCTGATTGCTAACCGGGGAGAGATTGCCCTCCGTATTATCCGTACCGCCCGCAAGATGGGTATTGCCACCGTAGCCGTCTATTCGGAAGCCGATCGACAAGCGCTGCACGTGCGTCGCGCTGATGAAGCCATCTGTATAGGCCCGGCCCCTTCTATCCAATCCTACCTCAACAAGGAACGTATCCTGGAAGCCGCCAAAAAGACCGGAGCAGACGCCATTCACCCCGGCTACGGCTTTCTGAGTGAGGATGCCACCTTTGCCAAGGCGGTCCAAAAAGCGGGCTTGATCTTCATCGGCCCCAATCCCGAAGCGATCAAACTGATGGGCAGCAAGCTGGCGGCTAAGGAAGCGGTCAAAAAGTACCATATCCCCATGGTTCCCGGGCTCGACAAGGCGATCGACGATCCCAAAAAAGCGCAGGAATATGCCAAGTTTATCGGCTTCCCGATCCTGATCAAAGCCTCTGCTGGCGGCGGAGGCAAAGGGATGCGCATCGTGGAAAATGAGGGTGAGTTTATCGAGCAAATGGACCGGGCGATCAGCGAAGCCCAGTCTGCCTTTGGCGACGGCTCTGTTTTTATCGAAAAATATGTCACGAAGCCTCGCCATATCGAGATCCAGGTGCTGGCCGACTCCCATGGCAACGCCGTCCACCTCTTCGAACGGGAGTGCAGCATCCAGCGACGCCACCAGAAAGTGGTGGAAGAAGCTCCTTCCTCCATCCTGACCCCCGGCATCCGTGCAGCTATGGGCGAAGCCGCTGTCAACGTGGCCAAGTCCTGCAACTACCTGGGCGCCGGCACAGTCGAGTTTTTGATGGACGACCAAATGAATTATTATTTCCTCGAAATGAATACCCGCCTTCAGGTGGAACACCCCGTCACGGAGCTCATCACCGGCATCGATCTGGTGGAGCAACAGATCCGGATCGCCCGCGGAGAAGCCCTGGCGTTCGATCAGGAGGAGATCCAGATGCAGGGACATGCGGTAGAACTGCGGGTATACGCCGAAGACCCCTTCCACCAATTCATGCCTAGTATCGGTAAGATCCTTGACTATCAGCGCCCCAAAGGAGAAGGGGTTCGCCTGGACGACGCCTATGAAGCGGGCATGGATATCCCCATTTACTACGACCCCATGATCGCCAAACTAATCACCTACGGCCGTACGCGCGACGAGGCCATCAACCGCATGCACCGGGCGATCGAGGAGTACAAGATAGAAGGCATTGCCACTACCCTCCCCTTCGGCAAATTCGTGATGGAACACTCCGCCTTCCGCACCGGAGATTTCGATACGGGCTTCGTCAATCAGTATTTCACCCAAGAAGCCCTCGAAGCACAACGAAAAGAAGAAGGAGAGATCGCCGCCTTGATCGCCGCCCGATTATTTCAGCTGGATCATCAGCAGCTGAAAGTGGTGGAGCAAGGGGGGACGAATTGGCAGAAGCATCGGTGACTGGTGACTGGTGACTGGTGACTGGTGACTGGTGACTGGTGACTGGTGACTGGTGACTGGAAAATAAAAATTTAAGCGATGGAAACTGAAATTTCATTCCTCTTGGAGGAACCAAATGGCTATTATTCTTCGGGAAAGAGTTTTGAAAAATTAAAGGCCTGGCAATGTGCACATGAATTTACGTTGAAAGTATACAGACTAACAGGGAAATTTCCAACAGAGGAAAAATTTGGTTTGACAAATCAGTTTAGAAGAGCAGCCGTTTCGATTGCTGCAAACATTTCCGAAGGAACCGGTAAAAGTTCCATTAAAGAAATAATTCGATTCTTGGTGATTTCGAGAGGTTCAATTGAAGAATGTCAATATTATTTGATATTGGCCAAGGATCTTCAATTCATTTCAACAGAGGAATTTCATCAGTTAAGGGATGACCTGAACCAAATTGGCAGACTATTAAACGGCCTTATTAATTCCCTAAATAAGAAGAACTCCTAATCACCAGTCACTAATCACCAGTCACTAGTCACCAATCACCACAAACCCCACCACCTTCACTGCCACCCCCCACATAAAAACAGACATCCCTTCCTCGACCTCTTCGATCTCGAAAGTTCCTTTGATGCCTGCTTTGCGGAGTTCTTTTGGCATTTTTACGGGGCGCCACTTGCGGCCCTGATCGTCGATGATGCTCCAAAAGCCGGGGCCGATATCCTGGTAGGAAACGGTGCCTTGAATTTTATGCAGATTTGCCATAAAGAAGATTTTATAGCGGGAGTTTGCAGCGCAAAGTGCGGTAAGCTCCTGCTATCAGCTTAGTTAGTCGGGAAGTAATTTATTGATCGATTGTTGCATACCTTCGATGAGGCGAAACTGATCCTGGACGGATTGTCGCAACTCTTTGAGTTCTGCATAGGTCATTTCCATGATTTTCTGGGGAGAGGGCAAAAAAGCGCTGATCTTGACCCGGGCGTACCACAGTTCGCGCACATCCCCAATGGGCAGGGAGAAGGCTTTATAGAAATCATTATCGGAGTGCAATTCAATAGATCGGTCATTTCGGATGTTGTTGACCAGGCGTTTGACCAATACATCGCCCCGGGTGACGATCACATACACATAATTGTTCTTGATGGACGACTCCCAGAGGCCCGGTTCGAGGAAGCTGCACACGACCTTATCCCCTTCAAAAAGCGTAGGTTCCATACTATCTCCGGCCACATCGAAAGACCTGTGAATGCCCGATTTGTATTTAAAATCCGGCAGTGTATACGTGGGGAGGTCGCGGATATAGTCCAGCTCTGTTTTGTCCCCTGCATAACCTGCCTGCGCGGGTTCCGGGACATGGATAATGTGGTCTTCCTCGCTGGTATCCTTTACGATGGTAAGCATGCGGAACCCCGACTGATCTTCTTCTGAGAGGAACATAGCCCCTTCTCCGGAGAAAAGGTATAGTGGGCTAAACTTATAGATCTCGATAGCTTTGCGGATCAGTTCGATCGTCACATCCCGTCTTCCTTTCAGGATCTCGCTCAAACTTTGAGGAAGGTAGTCCAATGCTATTGCAAACTGCCGGCTCGACCGAACCCGGTTGTCTTCCCGAAGTTTTTCCAGGCACTTGATGAACCGTTGCGATACGATGTTGGACATTCCGTGTGGTGAAGGGTGAAGCCAAAGGGTACATGTCAGTATTACCAAAAATAAGACACTTTCCTAAAGATTCAGCTTTTAGGCAAAATTTTTCACCAAAAAAGTGACATTGGTGGGTTTTGCGTTCCTTCAGCCAGGCGTATTTGTGCCACACACCCCCGGGGGTTCGTATTTTACAAAAACACCCACACTAAAACGAGTTCACAATCTGCACAAACTCCTCCGCATTCAATGCCGCTCCTCCAATTAAGCCTCCGTCTACATCGGGCTTTGCGAATAGTTCTTTTGCATTGGATCCTTTGACACTTCCTCCATATAAGATCGACGTCTTGTCCGCGAGTTCGGCTCCGAAATGACCAGCTATTGTCTTTCTGATATGTGCATGCATCTCTTGCGCCTGCTCAGGCGAAGCCACCTTGCCGGTGCCAATGGCCCATACCGGTTCGTAGGCCACGACCACTTTCTCAAAATCTTCGGGGTAAGGTGAAACAAGGCATTGGATACCTGGGAGGCGACCAGATCCAGATGCCCGCCGCTTTCGCGCACTTCCAGTTTTTCGCCGCAGCAAAAGATGGGGAGCATGTCGTGGTGAAGCACCTGATCGATTTTCTGTGCGATCAATGCATCACTTTCCTGAAAATACTCCCGACGCTCGGAGTGCCCCAGGATCACACATTTTACTCCGACAGCTTTCAACATGCCTGCGGAGATCTCTCCGGTATAGGCGCCCGACTCAGCCTGATGGCAGTTTTGGGCCGCTAAAAAGAGGTTGTTTACATCGACGATCACGCTGTGAATGACCTTCAGGTGCGTAAAAGGCGCCCCCAGAATGACCCGTACGTCCGACGGAGCCAATTTATCCATTATCGCTTTTGCCAGCTCTCTGCCCTGCTCGTAGTTCGTATTCATCTTCCAGTTGCCGGCAACGATATGTTTGCGTTTCTTTTCCATGTGGAGTTAAAGTTTAATTATTCAGTGCGGCTCTCCGCCTCCGGGGGGAGCTGTGCGGAATAGACGTAAATATTTGCACGGGCAAAAGTAAGGATTTTTTTATTCCCTACCTTTGCCCGCAAAAAATCGAACAATGAGAATCATACATTTCTTTTGGGTATTGTCCATGCTGTTGCCCGGCGTCCTTGTCGGCCAACAGGATACGCTGGTATTGATGGACTTACCGGATATCACCATTCGTGAAAACCGCCAGGAGTTTAAGTTCTCCGAGGCTTCCCGCAATATGGAAGTGATCACGCAGGAACAGATCCGGTCGGCGCCGGTGATCAGTGTAGCGGAATTGTTGCACTACGTGGCAGGCGTGGATGTCCGGCAGCGGGGCGTACACGGCGTGCAGGCAGATGTGAGCATCCGGGGTGGCACTTTCGATCAAACCCTCATTTTGATCAATGGCATCAAAATGACCGATCCGCAGACCGGCCACCACGCCCTCAACCTTCCCGTCGATCTCGACAATATCGAACGCATTGAGGTGCTCAAAGGGCCTGCAGCAAGGGTGTACGGACAAAATGCATTCGCAGGAGCTATTAATATCGTGACCAAAACACCAACGGAGTCCTTTGCCCAATTCCAGCTACAAGCGGGTCAGCACGGGTTGGGGGGCGTCCGGTTTTCCGCTTCCCTACCGATAAAAGGCATGGAGCAATATATCTCCTTCTCCAAAGATTTCTCCCAGGGATACCGATACAATACCGACTACGACATCAACAACTTTTTCTACCAGCTCCGGCACAAATGGGCTAAAAATGAGGTGCGGCTCCTCGCAGGCTACACGGAGCGTACATTTGGAGCCAACGGGTTTTATGCAAGCCCACTGTTTACAGACCAGTTTGAGGCGGTCCAAACGAGCCTGGCTGCATTAGAGCTCAGCCATGAATCCAATGGTTGGACCATCACCCCCCGACTGTATTGGCGCCGCAACCAGGATGAATACATTTTCGTGCGCCGCAATCCTTCCCTTTACCGCAATTTCCACCTGGGCAACGTAGCCGGCTTCGAAACAAATGCTAGCAAACGCACCAAATTGGGCGTTACCGGCCTGGGTATCGACCTGCAACGCAACTGGCTGGTGAGCAACAACCTGGGCGAAAGACAACGTTCCTCCGTCGCTATTTTTGCAGAGCAACGATTTTTACTCTTATCCGGCCGCCTCGATCTTACGCCCGGCGTGTTGTTTCACTATTTCACCGATTTTGGTCCCTTCTTTTTCCCCGGACTGGACGCCGGGTTTGCCCTGAACCGGAATTTCAGGATATTTGCCAACGTGGGCAAAACCTACCGCATTCCCACCTACACAGATCTTTACTACACGGACATGGCCAATCTGGGCAATCCAGATTTGCAACCCGAGTCGGCCATATCCTATGAAGGAGGTATCAAAGGAAATTTTTACGGCTGGCGGTTTCAGGCGAGCTACTTCCAGCGCGATGGGCGCGACCTGATCGACTGGACCAAGGAGCAGGTCACCGATCCCTGGCAACCGCTCAACTTCGGCAATGTGTCCATGGGCGGAATCGACCTTTCTGCCTTATTCGAACTACCCATCCTGATACCCCGGCAGCGCTTTTTGCACCGGTTCAATCTGGCATACACCTATATCAATGCCGATATTTTGGAAAATGAATACCTTTTCTCCCGCTACGCCCTCGACAACCTGCGTCACCAACTGAGTGCCGGACTGGAGTTGCACGTCTACCGCCGCTGGTTTCTGAATACCACCTTCCGGTTCGTCGATCGCGTCAACCTCGGTGACTTTGAGCTGCTCGACGCCCGGTTTTACTTCGAAGGGAAAAAAATCGGGTTTTATCTGGAAAGCACGAATCTCCTCAATATGAAATATGTAGAGACCAATCAGGTAGAGATGCCGGGGAGGTGGATACGGATGGGGGTAAATTGGCGGTTTCATTTGTAAAGAAAGACGCCATCTCTGTCAAAAAAGACGCCATCTTTTTTAGTCCAGATGCATTTAATGAGAGGGAACAGCAAAAGATGGCGTCTTTTTTAGTCTTACAGACGCCATCTTTGTGGGTCTTTATGGGCAGAGAACAGAAAAAGACGCCATCTTTTAGACTTTTGAAACTATAGACGTCAATGGATTTCGGAAAATTAACCGACCTATCAACTGTAAACTTCGCCTTGCGGCCCGAGCATCCGCACAATAGCCAACTGTTAGCCAGCGCGGAAAAACGCGAAGGGGGCTCCACCACCTACATCGGCTGCACGGGCTGGAGCATGAAAGAATGGATCGGTAAAGTATATCCCCCAAAAACCAAAACCCACGAGTACCTGCTCTACTACTCCCGTCAATTCAACACCATCGAGTTTAACACCACCCACTACCGGGTGCCTACGCCGGAAATGGTGGAAAAATGGTATGCCGAATCTGCAGCCGATTTCAAATTTTGTCCCAAGATCCCACAGGCGATCAGCCACCGCAACGACCTGGGGTTTGGCACCGGGATGACCATGGAATTTGTAGAAGTCATCCAGGGACTCAAGGAAAAACTGGGGAGTTGCTTCATGCAACTGCCACAGCATTTTGACGTAGGTCAATGGAACGTCCTGCGCACCTTCCTCGCACATTTCCCCAATCATATTCCACTGGCGGTAGAGCTTCGGCACCCCAGCTGGTTTGAACCAGAGGGCGAAAAAATCCTATTCCCAATGCTCGAAGAATTTGGCACGGGCGCGGTGATTACCGACGTAGCCGGGCGGCGGGATGTAGCACACATGCGCTTGAGCGCTCCGTTCACCGTGATCCGGTTCGTGGGCAACGGACTGGTGCCCAGCGATTACAGCCGCATCGATGAATGGATGGAGCGATTGAAATTTTGGGTAGAAAACGGAATCCAGGAGATATATTTTTTCGCCCACGAACCCGACAACCTGCTGGCCCCCGAGTTATCTGTATATTTGCTGGAAAGGATCCGGGCGGTGATCTCGGATGCGCGGGTCCGGGGACCCGAGTTATTACCAACTCCCAACAAAGGGGGATGACAAATGGACCTATTTTCCTGAAAAACCACTCACCCCCGACCCCTCCCTCCAAAGAGAGGGGAGCTTTTGAGCTTTGAAATAGAATAACTTAACCTACTAGCTTTTGCAGAATGAAAGGGAAATATATATTTCTTCAAGTGCCAAGAGCTCCCCTCTCTCGGGAGAGAGGGGTCGGGGGTGAGTGCGAAAAAATGACATCATGACTACCGACACACCCACACCTACCATCAACCGCGATATCAGTTGGCTTCACTTCAATTACCGGGTTTTGCAGGAAGCCAAAGACCCTTCGGTGCCGCTCTTCGAGCGCCTGAAATTTCTGGCCATTTACTCCAGCAATCTCGATGAATTTTTCCGGGTGCGGGTAGCCTGGTTGCGCAACCTGGTACGGGTGGGGAAAAAGACCAAAAAGGAGATCGACTACGATCCCAAGCAAGTGCTCAAAGATATCCTCAAGATCGTAGACCGCCACCAGGAGGAGTTTGGAGATCTTTGAAAAACAGATCGTTCCGGAGTTGCGCAAGCATAAGATTTATCTGCTCCGGCGCCTCGACCTGAACGAGGAGCAAAAGGAGTTTGTCGAATCCTATTTCCATGGACATATGCTTCCCTTTGTGCAACCGGTGCTCCTTATTAAACACAAGATCCGGCCTTTCCTCAACAATGCCCAGCTCTACATGAGCGTCTGTTTGCGCGACAAGGAAGACTCGCAGGGAAAAGATAATTATGCGATCGTCAAAATACCCTCCGACCACCTTCCAAGGTTCGTCGAGTTACCTTCGGCACCGGGTCGCCACGACCTTATTATTCTGGACGATATCGTCCGGCACAGTATCTCCTGGATGTTTCCAGGGTACGATATCATCGATACCTATTCCATCAAGCTCACCCGCGATGCAGAATTGTATATCGACGATGAGTTTTCGGGCGACCTCATCCAGAAGATCAAGACCAGCCTGACCAAGCGCCACGTGGGCCCGGCCTCCCGATTCGTCTACGACCGGGAGATGCCATCTGCGCTGATGGAGTTTCTCAAAGAATCGTTTGGCCTGGACAAGTACGATTTGCTGGTGGAAGGCCGGTATCACAACAATTTCGACTTCTTCCGTTTTCCAGATTTCGGTTTCACCCACCTCAAGAATCCGCCCCTCCCCCCGCAGAAATTCAGGAGCCTGGAAGACTCCTGGGATCTGTTTGACGCCATTCGGGAGAAAGACCACCTCATTCACCCTCCCTATCACTCATACGAATCCGTGATCCGCTTTTTTGAAGATGCCGCCAAAGATCCCCGCGTCACCCATATCAAGATCACCCAGTACCGGGTGGCTCGCCAGTCGCGGATCATGAATGCCCTGAAAGAGGCTATCCGGGCTGGAAAGCAGGTCTTTGTCTTCATTGAAGTAAAAGCCCGTTTCGACGAAGAAGCCAACCTCGATTGGGGCGAAGATCTGGAACGGACAGGCGTGCGGGTGCGCTATAGTTTTCCTGGGGTGAAAGTACATGCCAAAATGGCGCTGATACGTCGGGAGGAGGACAATGGCCCTATACTTTACAGTTACCTGAGTACAGGCAACTTCCACGAAGAGACCGCCAAAATCTATTCAGACCATGGCCTGTTCACCGCCGATAAGCGGATGACCGGCGAAGTGGCCCGGCTCTTTTCTTTTTTGGAAACCGTGCAGGTGCCCTCTCAAAAATTCGAACACCTGCTCGTCGGCCAGTTTAATTTGCGGGGCAAACTCCTCGACCTGATCCACCAGGAGATCCAAAACGCCAAAGCGGGAAAAAAGGCCCAGATCATTCTCAAACTGAACAGCATTCAGGACACGGTGATGATCAAAAAACTCTATGAAGCCAGTCAGGCCGGGGTGGAGATCCAACTCATTGTCCGCGGTATTTGCTGCCTGGTTCCCCAGTTAAAGGGGGTTAGCGAAAATATACACGCATGCAGTATCGTGGACCGCTACCTCGAACACTCCCGGGTTTTCATCTTCCACAACGATGGGGAGGAAAAAGTCTACCTCTCCTCCGCCGATTGGATGGTGCGCAACCTCAGCTACCGCATCGAAACAGCCTTTCCTGTCCTCGATCCAGAGATCGCCAAACGTATCAAGGATGTTATCCAGATCCAGCTCCACGATAACGTCAAAGCACGTATCATCGGCCCCGAGCAATCAAACGCTTACCGGAAAGGCGGGCCGGATATTGCAATCCGCTCCCAGGTGGAAACGTATTTTTATTTGAAGCGGAAGGAGGAGTAGGGATTTCCTACCCTTAGTCGATTTCCTTTCGGGATTTATCCAAGTAAAAGGCATAGTTATTTTTTCCCCTTTAGCTTGCGGAGAATAAAATTTAACTACGCAATGAATACCCAAAAGATTTTGCCGTCAATCGCAGGCGCCTTACTCCTGATCGCCATCCTGGCTGCTTGCAAAAAAGACCTGGTCACTACGGATGATGCGCTGGGCCTGATTCCCCAAGAAGCCTTTTCCGTAGTGCGGGTTGACATTCCTGCCCTGTTGAAAAAATCGGATTTTGAAGCCATTCGGGAAAGCGACATGTTCCGCGAAGCGGTAGCTGATGCCCGGGAAGACAACCCTACCCTGGCCAAGGTCATGGAAAACCCGGAATCGTCGGGGGTCGACCTCAATAAGCAAGGATACCTGTTTATGAAGGTGGAAGCCGGGAATCCGCGTGAATCCTTTGGAGGGTTTATGTTAAGCCTGGCAGATGCGGACAAATTTGAGGAGTTGGTCAAGTCGGAAGCACAGGTCACTGCTAAAGGCTCTTTTCGCTATGCGATGGGAGAAAAGGACGGAATTGTCGCTTGGACAAAGGATGTTGCATTATTTGGCTTTTCGAATGCCCAACTCAACCTCGTCGAGCAAGCCCAACAAATCTTTGACACCAAAGAATCTGAGTCGGTAGCCCACCACAAGGAGTTGCAAACCGCATTTGCGGAAGCACACGACCTGACATTGTGGTTCGATTCCAACCCACTTTCCGAATCCCCCGACATCCAAATGGGTTTATCGCTGGCCGAGATGGATCCCGATGCCTTAAAGGATAACTTCATCACCGGACACCTGGATTTTCTCGAAGGGCGTATCGAAGGCGTGGCCGATCTGGATCTGCAAACGAAGCTGACCAAAGACCTGAACAAATTGTTCAACGACCATATCGAGACCGATTTTTCCAAATCCCTCCCCAATGACCAGATAGCCATGCTGATGACCAATGCGATCAGCATCCGGGGAATCGACGAGGTGCTCAGTGCACGGTCCCAGTCCAAAGGCTTCCTGGAATTTTCCATGAAAGAATACGGTCTTACTACCAAAGACATCCGCGAAACCTTTGGGGGAGATATCGCGTTGGCAGCGGTAGGTCAGGAAGACAGTGACAAGAAAGTGGGCCTGTTTGCCACTAACATTCTCGATATGAAAAAACTGGATATGATACTTGCGTTGGCCATGGAGAAAGATCTATTGGAAAAAGAGCGGGACAACCAATACAAGGTGAAGGCGATACAGCTTGGTAATAGCGGCGGCAATTTATTTAAAATCACCTTCGACGATGGGGCGCCGCGACTGCTAGTCAAAGACAATATCCTTTTCGTATGCGGAGATGAGAGCTGGATAGAGAAACTCGAAAGCGGCGGATTTGCAAAAGCCGAACGGCTCAAAGGAGATTTGTTGGAGAAGAGCACCAAAAATTTGTTCTACGGCTTTTTCAATGCCAACGCCCTGCGTGCCATGAATAAAGAGTTTGACGACGCTTCGGTGAAGGATGTAGACATTCAGGTTTCCCGCAAAAGGGCAGAGCTAAATGTACGGATGAACGAAGAAAAGATGAATGCCCTGAAAGCTATGTTTATGGGCGCCGAGCGAAGGTTTGAGGAAGACCGGCGGGAGATTCAATAGAATTTTGTGAAGAGTGAGGGGTGAAGAGTAAGGTTTTCACATAAATTATGATTTTTGGTTAATTTTAACTCTTACTCAAAACGCTATTTCACAAACCAAAAATTCATTATTATGAAAACTCCTTTGAAATTCATTTTTGCGTTGATTGCCTTTTGGGGCCTTGCCGGCCTGACAACTGTTTCTGCACAAAAGTGTATTGACGAACGCAAGGTTCAGCCGGAGCAAACCTGCCCACGTAGTTTCGACGATCCGGTATGCGGCTGCAATGGTCAAACTTACGCCAACATTTGTGAAGCAGAACGCAACGGCGTCACGAAGTGGACGTCAGGCACGTGTGCAGGATCTGTAGAGGAATCCTACACCAAATTTGTCAAGGACTGGGAAGCGGCTTACAACAAAGCTGATTACCGGGCGTTGGGGACCATGTTTACCAATGATGCCGTGCAGTTTTTGCCAGATGGGTCAGCCGTGGAAGGCTCCAGAAACATTGCCGAAAGGTACCAGAAGTTCTTTGCCAATCAGAAGGCCGTAGCTACCATCAAAGTAGCTGATGTGGTGCCTTTGTGCGATGGTTTTGTAAGCAGCTCCGGTACTTACATGATAGAGACGGCATCCAAAGCCGACCAGCCGGCCAACTTAATCAAAGGTTCCTATGTGACCGTTGCTCATCAAGTAGGCGGCGAGTGGAAGATCGTCAGACACCACCTCAATGTCGAACCGGGCCGGGCTGTGATGGATAAGCCTCTGATGGAAAAGGCTCCAAAGCAAAAGGCTCCTGCTCAAAATTAATTGGCGAAATAGCCTCCTTAAAAACCGGCAATCTTGGATTGCCGGTTTTTTTATATGTATGTGTGTAATCACACTTATCCTTGAAAGAATACTTTTAATAAAATTGTGACATTTGACTTTCTTTAGACTCTTGTTTTAAATTTGTTTCATTAAACCAAAATTTCAAGTATTATGAAAGCCAGAATCAGAATTTTATTAATCCTCCCCCTGGTGTGGGGTTTTCTTGGCCTCGCTGCCACCATGGCACAAAAGCCCAAGACCAGCGAAACGCCTACCGCTACCGCTCCTACCGACCAAAAATGTGTGGAAGACAACCGGATCAATCCCAACATTCAATGTGAGCGGGTTTATGAACCGGTCTGCGGATGCAATGGTAGGACCTATTCCAATGTATGCGACGCCGAGCGGAATGGCGTTCTTTCCACCCGTACAGGCGCCTGTCCCGGCTCCCTGCAGCAAATAGCTTTCGATGCAGTCAGTGAATGGGAAAATGCCTACAACGAGGGTAACGCCAGTAAGCTGGAAAGCACTTTCGCTACCGATGCTTCCATGGTATCTCCTTATGGTACTATGGATGGCCGCAAGACCATTGGAGGAAGTTATAAAAAGACTTTTGCCGACCAGGAAGGGAAAATTATCATTAAGGTCTACGACATTGTTCCTATTGCGGACAACTATGTACTGGTTTCCGGAACTTATCAGGTGGATGCCGTGAAAAAGGCGACGAGAGAGCCTGTTTCGGACGGTGGCACTTTTGTCAACGTCTCCAAGGTGACGGATGGAAAATTGTCCATCGTGTACCATGAAGTCCACGATGCCGTGGCAACTGAAAAAGCGCCCATCATGAAGGCGCCCGGGATGAAAGCACCGGTACGTCAATAACTCAATAGCAAAAGCCACAAACCCCGGCAAAGTCTTTTGCCGGGGTTTTCTTTTTCTGCTGGTGCGGAAATCGTACTTTGAACGCCTGTTTGAAACCCACACCATGATCCAGTTATCGAACTTGCGCCCTGCCCCACTCGTTTCCCTCGGTATCAATCCCGATTCGGAGATCTTTGAAGCTGAATGCGATTTTCAGCAGGGCAAGCACTACCTGGTGTCGGCGCCTTCGGGAAAAGGGAAATCAACCCTTGTGCATTGCCTGTATGGGCTTCGGAAGGATTACACAGGCTCCATCCGATTGGACGGGAAAGACGTCTCGTTATTCACCCCCAATGAATGGGCGATGGTGAGGCAGAAAGACCTGTCGGTGGTTTTTCAGGATCTGCGTCTTTTTTCCCAGCTCACGGCCTGGGAAAACATTTGGATCAACGCGCAGCTGCAGCCTGTGATCGAGGCGGGTGTGCTTCACCAGTGGGCCCAACGGCTTCATGTCGATGACCAATTAGCCAAGCCGGTGCATCAGCTTTCCTACGGCCAGCGGCAGCGAATTGCCCTGCTACGGGCCCTGAGTCAGCCGTTTCGCTTCCTCCTCCTCGACGAGCCTTTCAGCCACCTCGATGCCCTCAACACCGAAATTGCGCTCCATCTCGTGCTTGAAGCCTGTGTAGCGCAAGGCGCAGGGCTATTACTGGCAAGCTTGGGAGAGACCTATGGGATTGAGTATGAGTGTGCCTATAGCGTTTAGCAAAAAAAACATACTTTTTCCTTGCAAAATCCTCCACCTCGTTTTATATTTGCATCGCTTTAGAAGAAAGCAGTATACAATAAGCGGAAGTAGCTCAGTTGGTAGAGCACAACCTTGCCAAGGTTGGGGTCGCGGGTTCGAGTCCCGTTTTCCGCTCAAACGAGAAGAGGCTGTCCAAATGGGCAGCCTCTTTTTTTGTTTGGGTCTAGTCGTTTATCAGGGAGAGTCGCTGAACCAACGGTTTTCCGTTCAGGGTCAGGCAGAGTAAGTAACTACCTGAGGGGACCTCGGACGCATTCCAGGTTGCAGTGTAATTGCCAATTGGTTTCCAACCGGAATCGAGGATGGCAAGTTGCTCGCCAAGGCAATTGTAGATGGTCAATTCTATGTCGCCTGGTTCCAGGAGTTGGTATTGGATGAGGGATTGGCCGTTGGAAGGGTTGGGAGATACGGCAATAAGGGCGTTTGCAGGATCAACTGGAACGGAATGGGTGCTGGATAGAAGGGGGTTTTCGGCCCAAAGAGCTGCTCCGAATCCCGTATTAGGATCAAAAGAAAGGGAAACCAAATCTTCATCGCCATCTCCGTCTATGTCTGCAAAAGTATTGGGAATTTGTTGAAGCGTTGACGATGGGGCGATGGGATGAGGAGACCACCCCCATACTGTTTCCGGATTTTCGACCCACCCCCAAGGTATGTTCTCTCCCCCTGCCCCTCCATAGGGTACATCAAGATCTCCATCTCCATCCGGATCTCCAAATTCGCAAACATATAGAACCGTCCCTTGTGAAAAGATCGTTCGTTTTATCCAATCCGGATTTTCATAATACACAAGATCTCCATTTGCATTAAAGGCAGAGACTACATCCTGGTCTCCATCATTGTCCATATCTGCACAATTTCCAGCGACATTGGAAAAATTAGAGGAAGGGGATCCTTCAGCGATGAGGTGGAAGGTCCAGGAAGTATCTGGCAGGGTATTTTCCAACCAGAATACATCACTTTTTGAAACAATGATATCCGGATCCTGATCCCCATCTATGTCTGCTACGGTGGAGAACCAATAATAACCCGTATCGAGATCGTGTTTTGCCCAGCCTCCATCTCCCTCATTTTCCAACCAGTACAAGACGCCCAGTGGGGACGGATAGGTATCCTGTTCCCCAACAACAATATCAATATCCCCGTCTCCATCAAGGTCGCCATAGGAGGACTGCATCCAGGCAAAGAAGTAAGAAGATTTTGTAATGAAATGTTTTTCCCAGGATGCTCCTTCTCCCAGGTTTTCATTCCAACTCAGTGAATCTTCCCCCTTTTGATAGATGGGGTTTTGGATCACATCCAAATCCCCATCTGCATCCAGATCGAATAGTTCGACATATCCATAAGTGGAATTATAAAAATGAGGGTCGACCAAATGAGGCGCCCATTCATCCGGGTAATTGTTTTCGTACCATAAGATGGAATCGCCTGCCTGGACCAGGATATCCGGGTCGCCATCATTATCCAAATCACCGCCTCGTGTCCAGGCGTCAATAAGATCGGTACGGAGGTAGTGTATAGGCCAATCCTGACCCTGAACGGAAGTAGCTGCCGTGGGAAGCAACAGAAGAAGGAGTTTGTTAAAAAGATTCATAAGTCTTGAAATTTTGGTTTTAAAATGGTAGAGATTTTACTTTTTCCAGGCCTTATAGCTTCACAATTTTTTCAGACCACACCAGGTTTTCATCCATCACTTTGACATAATACATCCCTGCGGGCAAGTTGGTCAAGTCAATCTCGATAATGGGGTCTTGAAGGTCGGACAAGGATCGAAGAACTTTCCCATCGGCCGATATGATCTGTATGTTGATTTCATTTCCCAGCGAATGAAGGTTCAGGCTTATATTAAGGATATCGTGAACTGGATTGGGGAAAAGGTTCACCCCTTGGGGTTTAGAGATTTCGGATGCAAAAACGAAAAGAGAATTCCAGAAAAAGATCTGACCCTGGGCTGTTAGCCAACTGTTGTTGCAGCAGGAAGCAACGCCCTGTCCCAAACTATTGAAGTCCATCGCCAATATGCGTTGAGTGTCGAAGTACTCCCAGTCTTCTCCGTAGTTGTAAGAAATGGCGGTACCTAAAGGTCCCCCTCCGAAATTATTATGTCCCGAAACGATGAAAACACTGTCCGAATTGGGAATGTAATGGGATGCGCCCGCGGTGACTCCCGGATTTCCTTCTATCCAGGTTCCCCCTCCATCCAAGGTCGTATAGGAAACCGAAGAGACACCAATACTGGAACCTAGCTTCGTATCTCCTACCACCATGAAGGTCTGGTCATCTTTCAGGGTTACACAGGATGCCAACAGGTTTTGTTCCACAAGTGGTGTCGTAATTTCTTGCCAGTTATAACCTTTATCATTGCTAATCCAGATCGTTCCATCTGAATTGCCAATAAGGAGAGAATGATCGGTATAGTCATAAGAGGAACGGATGGAAAACGTGAATCCAGCCTGTACGTCAATACCATTTTCCGGCAATGACGTACCGGGAGGTTGATCCCAGTTTTGCCCGCCTACATGGGTCCAGGTATTTCCACCATCTGAAGTAAGGCTGATTACCCTCCTCGAAAGAAGTGCGGAGATACTATCCAACCCCAGGACCCACCCATCGTTTTCATTGAAAAAATGAACAGCCCAGGGAGTATAGGGATAGGTAACTACACCTTCCCAATTTTGCCCCCCGTCGGTTGTTTTATACAACCCATTTACCTTTGAAAGAGCCAAAAAGGCATTCAAGCTGTCAATAGGCGCCAGGTCTAGCCCATAGAGTGAGCCTCCATCCAAAATGGTACTTGTCGACCAGGTAGCGCCTTCATCGATGGATCGATGGACTTTCGGGGTGTGCCAGGAGGGAGGGGGAAAAGCATCATAGGTGGAAACTACCCAGATGGAATGATCTTCGGCGATTTTCAGGGAATAGGTCCGATACCCTGATGGAATAATATCAGTTCCCAAAGATTCCCATTGGGAAAAGCCCAGAGAGGGGAAGAGAAATAGAGCAGAAAGGAGAAGTGTACTTTTCAGGTTCATGATTACCTTGTTTTGTGAAAAATCATGAACTCCAAATTGCACAGGAAAATCCAGTGAGAATAGGACAAATCTGGCAAACCCCAGGACAAATCTGGCAAATTACCCCTCCCGCCACTCTGTTGGCGTCACCCCAAACTCTTTCTTGAAAGCCCTGGAGAAGTAGGCCGGATCCTCAAACCCGGTATTAAATGCCACTTCTGCTATGGAGTAGTCGTTTTCCTTCATCAATCGTTGGGCTTCTCGGAGACGGATGTAGCGAATAAATTGGTTGGCTGAATAGCCGGTAAGAGCCTTCAATTTACGATGAAGTTGGGAATAGCTCATGGTCAGGTCCTGACACAATTGATCCACGGAATAGGTGGGGTCGGCAAGATGCGCTTCCACTTTTTGGCGAATCCGGAGCACAAATTCATTTTCTTCTTGTGGAACGGATTTCTGCCCCTCTCCCCTCCCATCGGTTGCCAGGGATAAGTAATAGGCGCGAAGCGTCTCCCTCAATTCCAGCAACTTCCGGAGTTGAACCAGCAATTCGGTCTTGTGAAAAGGTTTGGGCAGGTATACATCCGCGCCACATTCGAGCCCCTGGAGCCGGGAGTCAATATCGGCTTTTGCCGTCAACAAGAGGATGGGAATATGGCTGGTGCGAGGGTCTTTCTTTAGGGTACGGCATACCTCAAAGCCGTCTTTCTCGGGCATCATCACATCGCTGATGATCAGGTCGGGGATTAGTTTGATGGCTTTGTCGATGCCCTGCTGGCCGTCATAGGCCTTTTCAGACCGGTATTCCGCATCCAGGCAGGAATGGATGTAATTGGATACGTCCTTATTATCTTCGATAATCAGCACCAGGGGAAGCGAGACGGAGTCCAGCGGTATCAGGGATTCTGGCAACGGCGTTTCCCCTGCGCTCCCTCCTGCCAAGTCTAAATTGGGGGTAGTTCCCATTTTGGGAGCTGTTCGCCGAATGGGCAGCCAAAGCAGGAAGGAGGTGCCTTGCCCTTGCATACTTTCCACCTGAATATCCCCTTCCAATAGTTTCACCAGTTCTTTGGTCAGGGTAAGCCCAATACCTGTGCCTTCAGCTTTGCGCGTAGATATAGCATCCACCTGGTAAAAACGGTCGAAGATATGGGGAAGCTGATCGGACGGGATGCCTATACCGGTATCTTCGATCCGGATCGCACACCGTTCCATTTCCTCTTTTATCGTTAGAAATACCTCTCCTCCTTCCGGTGTAAACTTGATCGCATTGGAAATCAAATTTGAAATGATGTGCTGGATCTTTTCGGGGTCAAAATCCATAACCAGCTCGGTTTCATCACTATGAAAGTGCAAGCGGATTTCTTTGGCTTCGGCCAGGGAGTGGAAGGACGCCAGAAGGTAGTTGAGGTAGATAATGATATCGCTTTGCACCATTTGAACGGGAAGGTTCCCGGATTCCAGCTTGCGCAAATCCAGCATTTGATTGACGAGGGTGAGCAACGTGTGGCTGTTGCGGTGGACAATTTGGGTTTTATCGATTATCCCCGGGCTTTCCAGTGTTTCTGCCGCTTCGCGGATTTGCTCATTCACGCCCTGGATAACGGTTAGCGGGGTGCGAAACTCATGGGTAATATTCGTGTAAAGCCTGGTTTTCACCTGGTCTAGCTCTTTGAGTCGAAGCGTTTCAGCAAGTTGGAGTTTCCGGCGGAGCCAAAAACGGTTGAGGGCGTAAAGCCCTGTAATAAGAATTACTCCGTAAATGGAATACGCCCACCAGGTTTGCCACCAGGGATAGCGAATGGTAAAGGTATATTCATACGGTTCGCTCCAAACCTGGGCTGCCCCGATTGCTTTTACTTTTAGCGTATGCGTTCCCGGAGGGATATTCCGGTAGTCAGCCTCGGGCTCAGACTGCGGAATACTCCAGGTCTGATCCAGCCCTTCCATGAAAAAACTGTATTTGATCTTATGCGGAGCCGTCCAGTCGATGGCGGAGAAATGAAAAGTCAGGTGGTTGAGCTGGTGTGGAAGGGTTAGATTCAGCGGGATATTGAAGAAAGGGGCAATGGAATCGAAGGTAGGGTTTGGGGCCTTTCCAAAAGGGAGTGATTGCCAGTAAGCCCTATCTTCCAGTCTTTGATAATCCAAAAAATGTTGGTTTACCTTAACCTGATCGACTGTAATATTTTTTGGAGGTGCGGTGGGCAATTCAAAGCGATTAAGATCAAGTATAGTAAGGCCTTTCGCCGTCCCCCACAAAAGGCGATTCTTTTTATCCAGGCAAACACTATTCGGAAAAAAATCGGTGGTTTGTAATCCGTCAGGTTTTTCAAAGTCAACCAATTGGAAACCTTGTTCCCCTTTCACACGGGAAGGAATAGCTAATTCAATACCCTTTAGAGTGCTTATCCATATATTCCCCTGGTCATCTTCCAAAAACGAAGAGATAGAGCTGGATAAAAGGATATTATTTTGCGAGAATGAGGTCATCCTTTTTCCATCAAACCAGCATACTCCACATTCAGTACCGAGCCATAAATTTCCATGGCTATCTTCAAAAATAGTGTTCACTTCATTTCCACATAGTCCTTCCGAGGTAGTGAAATGGGTGAAATTATTCCCATCATATCTGATCGCTCCCCCACCGTTTGTTCCAAACCAAATGTTACATTGGCTATCCTCTAAAATAGAGAAAATAAAATCGACGTTCAGGCCTTCATTTTTAGTGTATTGAATAAAAAAATTCCCATCATAACAACTAACCCCTCCCTCTGAACCAAACCAAATATTGCCCTGGCTATCTTCCAGCATAGCCCAAATTGAGTTCCCACAAAGACCCTCCTTTACCGTGAACGTAGTGAAACTTTTTCCATCAAACCGATTCGCGCCCTGATTTGTTCCAAACCACAATCGGCCCTGACTATCCTCTAGCATCGAGAAGACGTAATTGTTACTCAATCCCTCCATTTCGGTAAAATGCGTGATATTTTTTCCATCATACTTGCTCACCCCATCTCCCTCCGTGGCAAACCAAAGGCTACCTTGACTATCCTCCAAAACGGATCTGATTTTATTGTTGCTAAGACCCTGGATATCCGTAAAATGGACAAAGCTTCTATCCTTGAAGCGGCTCACTCCTCCACTTCCCGTTCCAAACCAGATATTGCCCCCACTGTCCTCATGCATGGCCCAAACTCTGTTGTAACCCAGTCCTTCCTGCTCCGTAAATTGGGTGAAAGTTGCTCCATCGAAACGACTTACGCCAGCGGTGTTGGTCCCAATCCAGATGTCACCTTGACTATCTTCCAAAATGGACCGGAAATAGTTACTCGCTAAACCCTCTTTTTCGGAATATTGAACAAAGGTTTTTCCATCGTACCGACTCAATCCCATCGTACTTCCAAACCAAATCACGCCTTTTGAGTCTTGCACCACAGGCCAGATTCGCCCTCCATCTAAGACCTCATTTCCGGTGAAACGGATGAAACTTTTTCCATCGTACCTGCATAGGCCCCCATCCGTTCCAAACCAAATACGGCCGAGGGTATCTTCCATCATGGAAATAACCGTATTACCATTTAACCCCTGGGCTACAGTATATTGGGTAATGTTTTTGCCATCATATCGACTCACCCCACCTCCAAAAGTTCCAAACCAAAAATAACCTTGCCGATCCTCCAACATGGAGAAGACCGTATTACTCCCCAGCCCATCTTGCACCGTGAATTGGGTGTTGTGTTTTCCATCGTATCGGTTAATCCCCGCATCTGTTCCAATCCAAATATGACCTTTGCTATCCCTGAGAAACGAAAGAATGGCATTTCCCGTCAATCCATTTTTTTTCGAAAAAACAGTGAAGCTATTTCCATCATACCGGCAGGCCCCTCCATCGCCCGTGCCCAACCATAGAAAGCCGAGGCTGTCTTCCATAAAAGAGGCAACCAGAATAGAGGGCAATCCCTGCTCCACATCAATGTATTGCAAATTATCACAAGCCCCCTCTTTTAACCTGGGTGACAGGGCTTCCAAGGGTTCAGGTTGAGCAACAGGTACCGCCTTACCTGGCGCTTTTATAACCGTTGGCAAAGGCACAGTATCTTGTCCAGGGATGAAAACAGCTCCTTCTACAGGCGGTGCTAGCACACGGGGAACACCCGCGGGGTGTCTGTTAGATTGAAACGGCACGACCTCGGGATGCCCTTTTATCAGGTGAGGCACTGGCTGCGCCACACTATCCGGATCGATCCATTTCCCATTGGCCGGAATCGGCACCCCGGTAGGAATCGTATCCCCAAGACTATTAATCAGCACAGATGGCTCCTCTTCGCCGTAACGAGCATCCATCTGGCCGCCCATTGCATTATCTGCTTTGGGACCACATGAACTCCAAAGGAGGGCCAATAAGGAAAGGAGGGCGAAATTGCGCATAAATTCACTTCGTCCTCCAATTTAAAGAAAAATGGTATGCCGACTGATAATCAGGCACTTATTTTTCATTCCCCTCCACCTCTCCCCTTTCTGAACTTCCTTCATTTTCACGACGTTTCAAAAAGAGCGGAAACTTCCGAGGTTTTTATATTTTTGCAGTGGTTAGTGAAATGCATTAACCCGTTTCTTCCGCCCGGATGGTGGAATTGGTAGACACGCAGGACTTAAAATCCTGTGACCATTGCGGTCGTGCGGGTTCAAGCCCCGCTCCGGGTACAATTAATAGGGCCTTGCGGCATTTGCTGCAAGGCCCTATTTTTTATGAAAAAATCCTAACCACCCCCCAACTCACTACCCCACAAGCCACCACCCCATACGCCATATCCACCGCCACTAACGTCCAGGGCCAGTTGGCCAGCAAGGCTCGATTGACGAGCTCATAGGTGCCGTAGGTCACCAGGCCGAAGAAAGCGCCATTAAGGAGGGCTTCAGTGGGTGTGTGGGCCGACCTGATTGCAAAATACCACAAGCCGGCCGCAAAGATCAGGTAAAACAAGATAGCCGCCAGCCAGTCGGCTTTTGGCGATAAATAGGAACCTACCTGCCGGGCGATAAAGCCTTTAGCAAAACCGCCCACCCAAAGTAGATCGAGCGCAAGATAGAAGACGAGGGTGAGGATGAATTTCATAGCCGATGATTGAACTCCGTAGCCCGGATAGCGACCTCCAGACTCGCGAGGCCGGCTTCCAGCGGAGCGGTGAGTAGATGAGCCGGGTTATCCATCTTTTGGAGGACATCGAGCAGCGAGTCCTGCACACAGCTGGTATACACCTCCTCTTTGGAACGGCCCGTATTGAATTTGCCTGTCAGTACTTCTTCCACTTGGTATTCAAGTCCCCCGGATTTAATGTGGCGCCGGGGAAATTCGCCCCCATCGGCGAGGCCCCAACCTGAAGGTCGGGATTCATCGGCCGCCCGATCAACCGGAGTCGAGTCGAAAACCTCAAAGAATGAACTGGAGGATATAGCTTTTTTGGTCTGTGCATTGACCAGCATTTTGACATCCGCCCATAGCGGTATCCATCCATGCAGTTCCAGATCGGCCAGGTCGTACGCCAGCTTTATTTTAGTCGTTTCGAAAAACCCGGGCCGGGCGAAGGAATGATAGTGAGTAGCAATCAGCCCACCTTCGTAAACCACATTCGCCAGCACCTGATCTTCCTGCCTCGGGTTACGCATATGATGTAAGCCATTTACAGTCAGGACCTTCGACGGGGATAAAAAATGGACGATATCGAAAAAATGGATTCCATGTTCGATCAGGATACCCCCGGAGCGTTCGGGTTCCCAAAACCAATGGTCGAGAGGTAGTTGCTCGTCCTGGGCATAGTTTTCGACATCCACTCTTCGCAATTTCCCAAAAACACCCTCCTGGGTCAGCCGTCGGAGCTCGCGTATGAGGGGGTTGAACCGCATGATGAAATCCGTGCTCACCGCCATGCCTGTCTGATCGCGCACCTCCATGATCTTTTGGGCGCTTTGCACCGTCAGTGTCAGCGGTTTTTCAATGAAAACGTGTTTGCCCGCTTCCATGCAAGCAATGGCCATCGTTTCGTGTGTACTCGGAGGCGTGACAATGGCGATCAGGTCGATATCCGGATCCTGCAACAGGTCGCGCCAATTGGAAGTGATTTTAACTCCATCCAGTCCCTTCAATTTTGAAGCATCCTCCTCTGCTATAGCGGTGACCTGCACCTGAGGAAGTTGTTTCCAGCCTTGATGGAGGAAGGCGCCGAAGCCGCCGTATCCGATGATGCCGATTTTAAATGTTTTCAATTTAACGCCTTTTTCCATTTTGCTGTCTAAAATAGCGCCTTTCTGCCAAAAACCAAACCTCCTGCTTCTATGTCCCCATTTCCACAGGCAAACTGGAACATTTCGGGCAAGAAATAAAAAGGGGCATTGCGCTGCTTTTATTTAAAATCCATGTCTTCCGGGAACCCAATCCTCTCCAAAAATGTAGAATAACCTGATTTTACAAACAGGAAAACCAATCATGAATATTTACTCCAAAAGTAAGGACTGGAAAGAAAGAATCCTTTCCAATTTCGCCTCCACCCCGTTCACCCTCCAGATCGGGGAAGAGGTGTATGAATGCGGCTCGGTGGAAGGATTCTGGCAGGGGCTGAAATGCAAAGGCGATATGCGCCTGTATGTTTTCGGACTGTCGGGCATGCGGGCCAAAATGGCCGGAAAAGGGAAAAAGATCAGAACCTTAGAGATCGGCGGACAGGAGATCCGTTATGGAAGCGAAGCACACGGCCAATTGATCAGGGAAGCCAGTAAGCAAAAGATCCTGCAAAACCCTAAAGCGGGGGAAGCCCTGAAAGGGAGTACAGGCAAGATCACCCACCATGTGCCGGGCTCTTCGAAGCCGGTATTTAAAATGGAAATTTTTTTGATGTCTGTCCGGCAGGAACTGTTCGGACACTAAAACCCGAAAAACAATGATCGCTATGTTCAAAGGCCAGTATAAATGGCTGAGCAACTTTACTCTCTGCGAAATCAATTATCAGGGTACGCGCTACGCAAGCGTCGAACACGCCTACATGAGCGCCAAGAGCGACGACCCGGAATGGAAGGAGCAATGCGCCGACCCCGACATCAAGCCCGGGAAAATCAAGTATATGAGTAGGGAGATTACCCTGCTGGAAAACTGGCACGACATCCGGGTAGAAGTCATGCGGGAATGCCTGGAACAGAAATTCACCCAGGAGCCCTTCCGAACCTGGCTGTTGGAAACGGGGGACGAATACCTCCAGGAAGGCAACTATTGGGGTGATTCATTCTGGGGCTTTGATATGGAGACAAGGCAAGGCGAAAACTTATTGGGAAAGCTAATCATGGAAATCCGGGATAGGCTCAACTCCTGAACAGGGAACGTGGCGGTCGTTGCGTCGTCGCGGTAAAATTTTCTTAGTTTTGGGAAATGGTCCTGAAAATGCGAATCCTTCTCCTTCCTTTTTTTCTGCTCCTCTACCTGACCTCCTGTGGCACCGCTACCGCGCCCGACGAGGTAAAGGTCATCGGCATTGCCGACGGCGATACATTTACAGCGATGCAAGGGCAGGAGAAGATCCGGGTTAGGCTGGAGGGCATCGACTGCCCGGAGCGGGGTCAGGCTTTCGGTAAACGGGCCGGCGAGGCCCTGAGCGAAATGGTCTTCGGAAAGCACGTCCGCCTGGAAGAGCATGGCAAAGACCGCTACGGCCGCGTACTCGCCCATGTCTGGCTGGAGGACGGCCGCTGCGTCAACGAAGAGATGCTGCAACTCGGCATGGCCTGGCATTACAAACGCTATAACAAAGACCCTCGCTGGGCTGACCTGGAAGAAGAAGCCCGCCAGGCCCGGCGAGGGCTTTGGGCGGATAAGGAGCCGATTGCACCGTGGGAATGGAGGAAAAACAAGTAGGGAATCCTGTCCGATGGTTTTTGCAGCGCGGAAATCAAATGGCGTGCCCGACACATCCGCCTTATCGGTAGTCGCTTCATAGAGCACATCCAGGCCATTGGCGTTGGTCAGCGTGTAGGTGACGGCGACCTGCCGCATATTGTTGCCAATGCGCGCAATTTTGGTGTGTTGAAGTTCATGCCATCCCAAGGCGACACGGGATCAAATGCCCAGTTTTCACTGCACGTTCTCGGTTTGCCAATGGCCGACCACGATCTTCCGTTTTCGCGAGTTGCTCAAGCCCGCGATCCACATCTTGGCAGGTGAAAAGAAATGCATCCAGGCAATTAAACCGATGCAGTTTTCGGCGCTGTTGGCTTCCCGAATATAAGCCAGGATCTCATCATGACCTGTCAACAAGGCTTTGTAGCGGACCCGGACAGGAATCTGATCTTCATCGGAGGTGTCGTTCTTTTGTTTGATAACCCACCATGCGATCCCCATGATCAGGGAGAAGTAGGCCAGAATAATGATCCAGTCAATTGTTGCTAAAACGGTCATAGTTGCTCATTAAAAGTGATTGCTACTGGTCTCGTTTCGTGTCAGCTTACCGGAAGCCTGCTATTTTATTGATCTTTTCAATATTCAATTCCGAAAAATCGGGAACAAACCCAACCACATTGGCAAACCCCATGAACTCATCCTGATGGTGGGTGGTCGTTTTGAAACATTTCCCGCGTGCAAAACTGCTCTAAAGTAATGCCGGATACCAAGATGATCAAGCACAAAGTCTACATTTTCAATTGGAGCTGCCGTTCCGACCGCCATGGGGATATGTGCAGCTGAAAGTTCTTCCAACAACCCGGGCAGACCGGCGACAAGTTGCAGGTGGTCGCGAAAAATGGTCCGGTACTCGAGTTCTTTTTCGGCAGAGATCCGGCAACGTTCCTCCGGACTAAACCGGTCTCCGAAAATCCGTTCAATGATCTCTTCGTTCACGCCGTGTACTTCCCGTTTTACCGTTTCCAGGTCCCAGTCAAGGTTCAGCGATGCGAGTTTCTTTTGCCAGGCACGATGGTGGGTGTTCATATTATCTACCATCGTGCCGTCCAGGTCGAAAATGACTCCTTTCATGATTGTCCGTAATAAGCATGTGCTCCGTGTTTGCGCTCATAGTGTTTCCGGATCAATAAATGCCTCAACCGGGGCGCTTCCGGGTTGATCTGTAAGATCAGGAACGCCATTCGGGCGATCTCTTTCAAACGGAATAGGTAGCCCACGACCTTATTGTCAAAGTCGAGGACGACCCGGGAAGCAGGTGATCATGGCCCGCAGAGAGGTTTTGTCATCAAGGCTTAGCTTGACTTTACAAGCCGATCCGCAGCACCACAAACTCCGCCGGTTTCAGCGGCGCGAAACCCAGTTCCAGGATATACTTTCCATTGAGGATATCCTGGCTGGTCATGGTCTGCCCGAGGCCCATTCGCACGAAGAAGGCCTGGTCTGGTTTGCTGCCTAAAATAGCGCCTTTCTGCCAAAACCCGAAGAGGAAGTTCTCCACTTCCCCCCGCACCTTTGCCCAAAGCGGCTCGTCATTGGGTTCAAAAACGGCGTATTTCGTACCTTTTCGGATGGATTCTTCCAGCATATTGGCAAAACGCCGCAAGGGCACATAGCGCCATTCATTGTCGTTGCCAGCCAGGGTGCGGGCGCCCCAGATCACTGTGCCCCGGCCGCTGAAGGAACGGATGGCATTAATAGATTTACCTCCCACATTGTCAATGACCAACATATCCTGCTGGCTTTCGGGGATCTCGATTACCGGCTTGCGCACCGCTTTCAACTCCACATTGGCAGGGGCTTTCCAGACACCCTTGGCTTTGTCGCTCGCCACGTAGGCGCCGACTACAAAGGGGGAAGCAGGCAGCACATTGGGTACCTGCTGCAACGTTGCCACCACCTGCGAGTAAATGCGGGGGAACCGTTTCTCCACTTCTGCCAGGCTATATCTGCTGGATTGAGGGCCTTCTCTCGTGGAAAGTTCCTGGATTACCGTCGTCCTTCCGGTGAAGCAAATGGAATATTGGACACCAGGTTGGGTGCATAGGCCGCTCCATAACGCAAACTATCCGCGCCTACTCCATACTGGCGAAAGCGGTTCGCTTCGGCAAGTATTTGGCTATTTTCATCGTGCCGGTATAGATCCATGACCACAAAGCGGTCGCCGCGGCGCTGGCTTTGTGCCAATGCTTCGTCGTACAGTGCGCGCATATCCTCTATCCGCCCCATGCCCTGTGCCTCCGGGATCACGATCAGGGTGGGTTCGTCTTCATTTTCAAGGGCTTTCAGTGCGGCGAAAAAATGAGTGCCTGTGGTGGGATCTCCCGGTCCCAGATCGGCGCCCAGCCGCTCGTAATCCCCCACCGAGACGATATAGCACGCCTCTCCCCCATTGGCAAAGTACGCTTGCAGGCTGTAATACAGCAAATGCCTGGAGCTCGGCCCTACCCATTCCGCCGTCACCTCCGTGCGAATGATGCGGCCTCGTGGATCTTTTGTCTCATGGATGATGGCCTGGAGATTGGCTTCGTGTTGGGGTCCGCCGTAATACTGCTCGTATTCACTTAGCGAATTGATCTTGAATGGTTTATGCACTAAATCTCCCGTACGCTGGTCGGTCGCTTTTTCGGTGTGGCCGATGAAGGCGGGGATGGCGGAAAGGACGGGTTGGATGGTATTCAGGTTGTTCATGGGTGCGGCTTTTGGTGGGGTGAAAATAGGGGGACACGGATTATACAGATTATATAGATTACGCAAATTACATAGATTACACAGGATTCAAAATCTGTGTGATTTATGGAATCTGGGGGTAATCCTGGTATCCACTTCTTAGCACAGCCTTTTCCATCAACCTGCCAGCGATGGTTGAGGCTAGTCAGGAGACCAGCAGACAGTACGTTTTGGATCAGGAGATCCTCACGAGCAAAACTGCCTGGGTCAGTAGTGCAAAGGTTAGCCCTGGCAGAGGCGGAAACCGAGGTCTGGTCTTGCTCCCGGTGATCCTTATTGCTCCGATCGGAAACACGGCAGTTCCAGATGTTCTGCGTCCCAAGAGCCGCCTCGCAACACTCGGCCACCTGATTTAGGTCCTTTTGGATTAATTATAGCCTTTTCTAGAATAGGGTCCATAAAAGTCTGCACACCACTCCCAAACATTCCCACTCATATCATGTAGGCCTAATTCATTGGGCTTCTTCCCTCCAACGGGTTTGGTGTCATTGCTGGAATTTAAATCGTACCACCCCACCTCCTCCAAATTATCACTACCTGAATAAAGGAAGTTATTCTTCAATCCCTTTTGCCCACCCCGGGCAGCGTATTCCCATTCCGCCTCGGTAGGCAGGCGATAGTTGGCGCCGGGATTTTTTTCGTTCAACCACTTTGCATAAGCAAGTGCACCAAACCAGGAGACCATGGTGACTGGGTGTTTTTCTTTTCCATAAACAGGTTGAAACTTCCCATTCACCTTTTCTATTCCAACCCCAAATAGTGCCCAAGTTAAATCAACAGCTTGCTGAGCTTCCTTCTCATTCAAAAACACTGCAAACTCCTCATTGGTCACTTCATATTTTCCAATGGAATAGGAGGAAAGGGTCACGGAATGGGAGGGTTCAGATCCCTCCGAACACCCCCTCTTTTCTATATTTTTTATCCTTCGGATCACACCCCATCATAAATGTACTTCCTTCCACATAGACCATTTCGGGCAAAATTGGTTCCCATTTAGGGGCCGGCTGATTCTGCTCCATTTCCCCACTATTCCCCGGCGGGGGCCCCTGCTGGATCTGCTGCTGAATATCAGTCGCTTCCTGCAAAAAGGAAGCGTCAAAAGTTTGGAGCATGAGCTTAAGCAGGTCGTAAAACTCATCCTCTGTGCCATCCACCGTACGGCGCACCCAGAAGGCAGAAACGGCGTAGGCTTCCAGCAGATCATACCCTTTTTTCTCTACCGCACTCACAAATGAGTAATTATAGTCTTGAAGATCAAAAGGACCTGCAGGCTCTCCATTCCTGACCTTTTCAAGGTAGGCATCCCGAACTTCCTGATTATTGGCAAATTGGGGATAGGCGAGGTAATACACCCGGAGGTAATTGCGCAGTTCCCGGTTGTAGAAAGATTGAAGGGAGGATTTCAGTATGCGGTTGTCCAGTGCGCCGGAGAGCATTGGCTTTAGCTTCGAGAGAAAAGCGGGGTTGTACCGCCCTGCCGACCGGGTATTTTCCCAATCCATTTCAACTCCACGGTGCGGGCCGGAAAGGAAAACACGCTCCCCGACAATCTTCTCCATTACAGTGGGGTTTACTATCGATTTCACGATCGTGTAGCGCCCCCGGATACCAACCTCGGGAAATATAGATTTTGTATTTTCATAAGACAGATCCGCCTTAGCTTTCAGCGCATCCCAGGAGCCGGAGATCTCCTCCAGTATTTGGGCCAGCTGACCATTGCCCACCTGCGTTGGCATCGCCGGTTTTTTCCATTGGTACTTGTAGGGGAAGATTTTTTCTTCTACTACGTAGCCGCCGGTTGATCGCATCCTTATGCGGAGAGTGGTAGTGGTGACTGGTGACTGGCTACTAGTGACTGGTAAGGATAATGCCAGTATCGTCTCTCCTCTGCCTGCACGGAGTACTTGTGCAGATGGGGTAAAACCTCTTGGGATACGTCCATTTGCTTGCAAGGGCACGGCTTCCAGGCTGAGCTGCGGGTAGAGGCGTTCATTGTGGAAATAGGTGACATACACATTTAATCCACCTTCCTGTGTTTCCTCCACCTTGATCTCCTGGATCTTGGGCGGCCGGTTGGGAAACAACAAAGATTCGAGATTCGGAAATATGGACGTGGTATCGAAATACATGCTATCCGTCTCCGCCAATAACCGGTCGTAATAAACCCGCGCGGAGTCGCGATCATCCAGGTAGATGTGTACGAGGCCGAGGGCGTGGAGGGAGGCGGGGAAAGAGGCGGCGCGGTGGAGGTATGGGAGGGAGGCTTGTAAAAAAGGTGACTGGTGACTAGTGACTGGTGACTGGGCTTGTCCCGCCGTAGCATTTGTGGAGGCGGGGCGTCGGCCCCCCCCGTTTTCCACGGGGGGGGGGTGGTTTGCCTTTCCTTCTTCCAATGCCTTATCTCCTCCCTGGATGAAAGCGGTGTATTGTTGGATAGCGAGGTTGTAGTACAGTTTGAGCAGATTGGTATCTGCCAGGGAAGGTGATTGACTCAGGGCTTGCGCGCGTTGAAACAATCCGGCTGCATTGGTCCCGTACCGATCCTGGTTGGGAAGGTACTGCATCAGGCGTATATCATCGGCGTGGTTGGCGTAGAAAGTATCAACCCCGGCATTGTTGTAGAGCGCGGCGCTATCGATGTAGAAACTCTCTTTTACGAAAAAGAAATTGCGCTGCTGGTCGGTGGGCGGGAACCACTTTTCCAGCGTACCCTGGTTAATCATGATCCAGATGGAGAGGAACAGGATTAACCAAAGGGCAGAGCAGCTGAGGGCCCATTTCAAAGCGGGGGTCCAGAGGGGGCGTGACTGGTGACTGGTGACTGGTGACTGGTCTTTTAGGTAATTTCGAATGCCCTGTTTAGGAGGTTCAAACTCCATGCTTTTTTGGCTCATCTCTTCTGCCATCCTATTCCGACTCACGACTTGGTCCAATTCCGCTTCTTGTTTGCGGTTGATCAGTCCCTGGTCGAGGAGGTGGCGGATGGTATCCTGAAACTCGGGGTTTTCGGGTTCGAGGGCAAAATCCTGGATAGCGAGGTGCACCTGGAGTTCCTGATTGGCGGCGCCACGGCTAGTGAGGTCGGCCACAGCTGAGAGCTCACGGCGCACGGCTTCACGGGCGAGGCGTTCTTCTTCAGGCGTAAGAAAGTGGAGCAGCTCCTGGCGCAGGCGGGGATGCAGGTCGCCGGTTTGAAGCCAGGAGATGCGGGAGAGGATGAGGAGATCATCATAAGACACCTTGATGCCCAGGGCCTCTCCTATTGCGATAGTCAGTTCCCAGGTGGGTTTGGGGTAGACGGCGATGGCACAGAGCCAGCGGAACAGTTCCGGGTGATCCTTCAGGTAATCCTGATGCTCGGCCAACGTGCGCCAGCGGCGGAAAAGTGGATCGGGTTCCTTGCGGGAATGCTCCAGTTGTTCTTTCCAGGCTTTGAACGTCAGCGGCATATCGCTGGGGTCGAGCCCTGCTTCGAGATAGCCGGCCGCTTGTCCCATCCCTTCCAGATCGGCTGGAAACAGGACAAACAATTGCTGCAGGGTCGCTTCCTGAAATCCCCAGGAACGCGGGGGCATAGGCGTGAGCAGGATGCGTTGTTTCCAGGCACGCAGCGTACTCATTAACGTAGCACGTATTCGATGCTGACCGGCAGCGAAAGGATCCAGCATGCCATGTCCTTCCCCAAGCACCACCAGTTTGTGGATGGCGTATTGGCGCTGCAACTGTTCGAGTGACAGGCCATTCGGAAACTCGCTATTCCAGACCCTCCCCGGTTCATTTTTATAGAAAAATACATCCAAATGCACGTCCTGCTCCCGGAGCATCGCCACCAGGTATTGAAACAACCGGGCCTGGTGGCTCACCGGCGATTGTTCATCTACCAAAAACAAGTAGTCGGTGGGCTGGGTATTAAACCGCTCCTTCAATTGCGGAAAACCACCCCGGTCAATAGTTGCTTTTACAGAAGCCGGCACGTCTACTTCCAGCCGAAGTCCTTCCTGCCGCTGTCGCAACACATCTGCCAGCCGCAATGGCTCTTTGGAAGGACGGATGAGCATGCTGCGGTCGCGAAAGGGGATGAAGTAGGGAGCGCGATCGGTGGCGGTGAAGCGGGGTGATTGGTGACTGGTGACTGGTGACTCGTCAATAGGTGAAGGCTTTCGACCCAACCATTTGAGCCAGAAGTAAAGAAGGGCAATTCCTAACAGCCCCAGCAACAACCAGGTACCAAGTGCAAATTGCATGTGGGGCTCCAGCGGGACTTTGACCAGGGGCAGGGTATTCAGAAACACCTTTTCCTGGCCGATCTGGATGGAGTGGAAGACTTCTGTCTGGCAGAAGCCAACCTGACCCGGGCGATCAAGCAGGAGCACTACGGTTTGTGCGCCCACCAGTTTAAATGCAAATCTGACTGAAGGGCCTGCCACTGTATCGATCGCTTCAAATATCCACCGATAGCGAATGCCTGGATCAGGAGAGCCTGCTATGGAGAAAAGGACCTCTTGCCCGGGGTCGGCTTCGCTTGGCGCTATAATTTTCACCTCCGGCGGTGGGTTCGGGCATTGTACCAGAACCATAGATTCGGTGGTCACCGTATCCCGCTGCTCCCGGTGAAAAGCCGTCAACTTCAACTGAAAAACCGGTATTTCCCCTACGGTATCGATTGGTACCGACCAGTGATATTGATTGCTATCGGCTGCGAAAGTGAAATAATTTCGGGCCGAATCCACGGTATTCAATTCCCAACGAAGCTGGTACTTGCTCGTATCCAGATCCTCGGAGGTATTATTGATCCGCAAGGTATCCCCTAATGTAATACCGGAGGGATGATCGACCTTCAACTTGGGAACAGGCACCTTTTCCCCTCCCCCCCACAGCCCAACCACCCAATACCCAAACAACCCAACAACTACCAAGGCAAGAATGCCCAGCATTAATTTAGTGAAGCGTGAAGGGTGAGGAGTGAGGGGTGCGCGTTCTACACTCCACGCTCCACGGTCTTCCCAATACCGATCGAACACTTCATAAAACCGGGCCTGCTCCGCCGCATTGCGGCAAATGACAGGCGCGAGGATGTACTTCAAGCGGGTAGGTTCGTCGAGATAGGCCTTCCCTGCGCCAGCCAATGCCTGCCAAAGCTGTTGGTACTCCACAGGGGTGATGTGGAAACCAGCCAGGGTGAGGGCTTCGAGCAAGCCTTCGAGGGGGAGGGTGATATGTGGGGAATTCCGTTCGATGGAAATAATAGTTTTCAGTTTTCAATTTTCAGTGTTCAGTTTTGGGTTGGATGAACTGAAAATTGAACACTGAAAATTGAACACTATTTAAAACAAGGTCCGTACCGCATCCAGATCCTCCTTGGTTTTCACCAGAATGGATAAGTTATCCCGCAGGGCTTTTTGTTGTTTTTTGGCGTCCCCATCCAACAGTCCTTGCATCTCCAGGATGCGGAGCCAACCGATGAGCTCGGCAGTAGCGGGAGGCTTGCGAAGGGCTTTGCTGCGTATTTCCTCGAAACGACCGATGAGTTCCTTGAGCAGTTGGTCGGTAAACTGCGTGGCGCCGCCTAATTGTGCCTTGGCAATTTCCAGCAAGCGATCGCTGTTGGGAAAAGGGATATGGTAGAACACGCAACGACGCAAGAATGCATCGGGCAGATTTTTCTCCGAGTTGGAAGTCATGATCACCACGATGCGCTGGTCGTCGCCTCGGCGGATGGGGTAATTGTCTTCTTCTTTGAGGAAAAACTCATAGCGCTCAATCTCATTGAGGAGGTCATTGGTGAAATCGCGGGGCGCTTTGTCGATCTCGTCGATGAGGACGACCGAGCTTTGTCCTTCCTTCCCTACTTGGGTTTTGAATTTAGAGGGGTCGAGTTCGCCGGGATTGGTTTGGGCGATAGCAAGTCCCAGGGCTTGCAGCTCGATAAAGTCGGCGGTTTTCGGCACCTTCTGCGTCTCCTCCCGCTTAATATTGGCGGCTTGAAAATGGCCTAAAGCATCATAGGTATAAAACAGATCCCGGGCAGTGGAGGTCGTTTTGGTAAAAAATAGCAGCGGTTTGGAGTGAAATTTGTAATTCCCTTTATCCTTAGCGAGTTCATAAGCCACCTTATCGGCCAGGCGGGTCTTGCCCGTGCCCGGCTCACCGGTCAGCAGGATGGGTTGATTGAGGGCAATGGCCACTTCCACCGCATTTTTCAATTCCTCGTCCATGACGTAGGTTTCGGGGTCGAAAGCTTTGGCGACCGGGGGTAATACTTTTATTTTCATCGCAAATGGCGGTTATTGAATTCGGTAATTATTTTTTCGAGCCGCATTTCCACCTCTTCCATGTAGAACTGGCGGCTATCGTTGAAATGTTGTTGGAGTAGTTGGCGTTGTTCGGCTGCGGTAGGCGCCAGGAGTTTGTATTTACTCAGCCACCGGCCCACATCGTTGAATTGCACCATATCCAGTTCGGGCAAGGCCAGCAGATCTTTTCCTTCCTCCACAGCCGCTTCCACTTGTTTGCGAACGGTATCATCGGTGCCGTCAAACTCTACGCCCATAAAGAACAGAAAACGTGGGCCATTGGCGGGGAGTGCCGTTTTGGCAAATTGGTAAATAAACCAGCGGGCCGTTTCGGGCGTCAGCTGTGGGTCCCAATCCCATTGCCCGATGTGGATCAATACGCAAACGTAATCCCCTGGTCCCAGCTGCTGCACGATGGGGCTTCGCTGATATACATCCAGCAGGTTACATTGAAGCAAGGGTTCGTGCTCATTAGACTGCACCCCCAAGCTGGCAAAGAAGGCTTTAAGCACATTGATCCGGTACACGTTGGGATCCTGCGAAAAATCGAAGGTCACTTCGGCCATTTCCACCTTACAAGAGGTGCGCAATTCGGGATTGAGGTAGTCGAACAGGCGGCCTTCCAGCTCGTAGCAGATGCGTTTGAAAAACCCTTCATGCGATTGTTGCTCATCACCGTACAGGTAGAAAAAACGCGCTTTTTTCTCCGGAGATTCCAGCGACAATTGCTGATACCGGTCATTTTGAGGAATGCGGTCACAGGTATGCTTGTGGTGAATTTGGAGTACTTGCCCTTCTTCGGGACGCACGCCGGAATGTCGGCAGGTCGACAAAATCCCTTGCACCACTTGCAGGATCTTGGCAAATTCGGTTTGAAAAAGATCTTCCGAGATATCGTTGTGGATCCGGTCCCTGTTTGCCTTATTCAGCCGGGAAAGCGTCGTGATCACCTCGTTTTCCACATCCGGCAAATAGCTCCGTACCCACTCCTGGAGGTTTTCCAGCGCTTTTTTGGGGTCGCCCGCCTGGAGCGCATTTTCAATATCCTTTAGCAAAGGTGTGGACATGATCACGTAACCGCTTTGTTGGTTTCGGCTTTAACATGCCAAAATAGTAAATATTTTCTATGAAAAGGTAAAATGAAGAAGCCTGTCTTCCCTAATACAGACGTGAATCTTTGGATAAAAAACCCCCAGGATTTGACAAATTATGGGCTAACCTCTACCTTGGGACAACAAAATAAAAAATAAATTATGGAAAATCAAGAAAATACATCGCCCCCCACCCCGTTCTACAAAAAGCATTGGTTGCCCCTTCTTCTGGCCGTTTTACTGGTAGGATTTGCCGGCTTTCACTTCCTCAAGATCAACCAGCTACACTCCCGGTTTGACAAGGAAAAGCAGGTGGTTGTAAAGGAATATATCACCAAGATCGACAGTGTGCAAACCCTGCGCTTAGAACAATTGATAAAGGTCTTTTCCTGGTCCGTTCGTGCCGAGTTGATCCGTGCCAATCAGGAGGAGGTGAATATCCTGTTCTCCACTTTTGTAAAGGAAAAAGGGATCCGTAAGGTCTCCCTGGTAGATCCTAAGGAAAGTACCGTTTTTATTTGCTCAGATAAAAAGGACGAAGGCATTAAAATTGAAGATCCAACCCTCCTGACCCTGGATAGGATCACGTTTACCAAGCCGGATGAGATCAGTGTCCCCATCATGGGGATGAACGATAAACTCGGGATCATGGTCGTTTCGGTTCAGAAAAATTAGGTAAGGAGAACGTATCCCCGCTGGAGCCGGGGATACGTTCTGTAATAAACGCTTACTTAATCTCCTTCTGCGCCGACGCATTGACAAACAACACATTCCCCACCCGGTCAAAACCTTCGAAGACCTCGGTACCCGAGTGCCGGAGCGCTTCATCCAGGAACCCCAGAATGACCAGATCGGCATCTCCTGATTTCTGGTTGATGATGTCCTTGTATTTGATTTCGTGCTTTTGAGAAATAAACTCTACGTTGTTGAGCGAAATGGGAAGCTGGCCTGTATCGATAAGCTGGTAAAGACGGTCGCGCTCTTCTTCAATCCTTCCCTCTGGAAATATGGCGAAGATCTTGATCTTGGCGCGTTTCCAATCGCTGTGCCCCATCAGGATATAGGCCAACAGGATCATAAGCGTGGCATTCTGAAAGTCGGTAGGTGTGATCCAGATATGTATCTCCTGCTTGAGCCCGAAACCGCGCTCGCAGCTACCCAGGATCGCCACATCAAAATCGACTGATTTGATGAGCTTAAAATTGTCGATGATGTCGGGAAGGTTATCAGAAATCACCTTGGAATATTCGAAAATGAGCAGGTTATTCTCCGTACCGGCCATTCCGGGCAACTGGATGACCTGTGCAATGCTCGAGGTGTATGATGGACTGATCAGCGTATCGACGTAGATATTGCTGTTGGAGGCCTCTGCCATGCGAATGAGCCGGTTCTGAAGTTCCTTGGCGTCGTGGTTGGTCTGACGGGATAAATACCCCCTGATCAGGTGAATATAGGTGCCGAAACCATACTTCTGGGCAATCCAACGCAACAGATGGAAGGCGCCAAGTCGCTTGAACGTGTTTTCCGTCAGGGCAATAGCGGATGGTCTCCAGCTACGGGATTGCTCCTTTTCTGCCGTCTGCAGGAACACCTGCAATTGCCGGCTGAATTGGAAAATAGCGCCCTGGAAGATCAGTGCAATCGACTTTTTATCGGGATTGAAATAGCTGATCACGAAATAAAGTCCGATCATTAAACCAATGGCAAGGATAGCATAAACGGAATTCATAAAAAACATCAATCCAAAACAAGCCAGGGCTCCGAACAGCGAAAAATACCACCGGGACCGAAACTTGGGACGGTAAGAAGGGTCTGCTGCAAAATGGTTGAGGAACGAGATCAGGCACAGGGATCCATAGGTCACCATGAAAAACATGGAGATCACTTGCGCTACGCTGTCCAACGCACCGGCAAGAATAAATGCGCCGGCGATCAGAATGGTCAGTACCGATGCATTGTAAGGCTCATCGTTCCTGCCTTTTCCCTTCGAAAGCCACCGGTTGAAAAGCGGCGGAACCGGCATCACATTATCCCGGGAAATTGCCTGGAGTGTGCGCGGCGCCACCATGATAGACCCCAGCGCGGAAGAGATCGTGGCCGCAGCCAGTCCGATGGGAATGATCAACCACCCCTGCCAGGCGATATCAGACATGACCAGGTGGGAAGTATCTGCCAAATCATTGGGACTGGCGGAGGTCGCCAATTTATAGGCGATAAACAAATACACGACCATACCGGTCAACGTGCCGGCCATGGTGCCCATCGGGATGCTCTTACCCGGATCGCGCAGATCGCCCGACAAGCCCACTCCTGCCGTCATTCCGGTAAATGCAGGAAAGATGATGGCAAATACGGTAAAGAATCCAAATTCCCCCAAGGCTGCATCTGCCGTGGCTATTGGGTCGAAAGCAGCTGTTTGGCTATAGAGTGTAGTGCCAGCAAAAAAAGCGATAAGTGCGAGGGCAAGGGTAGCTACAACCACATAAAGCGCTTTCACCCCCAGATCGGCGCCCTTGGTCAACATGATATAGGTTAATAGCAAAAGGGCCGGAATCCCTACGGTTTGCCTTTGTTCCAGTATCCAAACCACTGCCCGCGGCAGCTCAAACCGTTCGATCAGCCAGGAAAAAAGGGGCGTAAACGCCTCTGTGAAGGCCATGATATAAAAAGCTACGCTAATCGCCTGTGACAAGTACAGGGCAATGCCGATCGTGGAGCCGATGACTACTCCAAAGGACCGGGAAATGATGTAGTACTCCCCTCCCCCTTCCACTTTCTGGTTGGTAGCAATCTCTGCAATAGCCATGGCGGTGGGAATAGTCACCGCATGTCCGATCAGAATGAGCACCACCGTGCCCAAAAAACCTACTGCCCCTACTGCAAATCCAAAACGAAGGAACATGATCGCACCAAGGATAGTGGATATAGCGGTAAAGAAAACCGGAGCGGTACCAAATTTTCGTAATTCTTGTGTGACCTTTTGCATTGGAGTAAGTTATGAAAAATTATGGTATCTGGTGATGGGTGATTGGGCGCAAGAAATCACGTATCTTGACCCCAGCATCAAAAAATCTACAATGGAAACGACACAACCCAAATGGATGAAGGCCTTGTCATGGGCACTTCGAATCATTGCTGCAGTGATATTTTTGCAGACGCTTTATTTTAAATTCACCGGAGCGCCGGAGAGCGTATACATTTTTCAAACGATGGGCATCGAACCCTGGGGGCGATACGGAAGCGGGGTAGCCGAATTGATCGCAGCCGCCTTGTTATTGATCCCTCGCACCACCTGGATGGGCGCTGGCTTGGGGTTGGCCGTGATTGGAGGGGCCATTTTCTCTCACCTCACCAAACTCGGCATCGAAGTGCAGGGCGACGGGGGGCTGTTGTTCTACCTGGCATTGACCGTTTTTGTATGCTGCGCAGGGGTGTTGATGCTGCACAGGAAAGAGATATTCTAGTGTTCAATTTTCAGTTTTTAATTTTCAGTTAGAACAATTTCAACTGAACCCTGAAAATTAAAAACTGAAAACTACTTAAGCGTTGCTATACAATTTAAGCACCGTTTCCCGCAATGCACTCCCCGATTCGGAGAGCAGGTAGGCGATAGCATCCGCGACGGAGGTGGTAGGTACCCAGTTGTCGAAATCCGCTTTTGGCATGGAGACCCGATTGACGGGGGTATCGAGGATACTAGGCACGATGACCGAAGCTGTGATGTTTTTATTTTGGCCGTAGGCATTGACGATCTCGGCTAATCGAAAGATCAGTGATTTGCTGAGGGCATAGGAGAAGGTATGTGCCGCGGCGCCTGGGTCAAGGGCAGGTCTTGCGCCTACCAGGATGAAACGTCCTCCAAGAAGAGAGGATTCAAAGTGTTCCATCAACGGCTGGAGTACATTGTAGGCTGTCAGGAAATTGAGCCGGAACATTTTCTCCATTTCGGAAATGCTGGCCGAAGAAACCGAGTCCATCGAAAATCCACCGACCAATAGAATACCGGAGGTAATGCGGCCATTCATTTTTTCGATAGCTTTGCTTACAAACTCTCTGGCCGACGTAGCGCTCATCAAATCCACTTCACAAGCCTGAATAGACAACCCTTCCCAATCGTCGGGGACGTCGGTGCCGGGCTCAAGGGAAGCGGCCATTTGATATCCATCACGGTGTAAACGTTCGGCTACGGAACGGCCTAAATTGCCATTTGCGCCAGTAATCAGTACATTTGACATAGCTTCAGGGGTTGGTCCCCGCAAAGCTACTATAATTTTGGTGCTTAGTTTTTAGTTAGCCCAAACAACTAGTGCGCTAACTAAAAACTAAACACTAAAAACTAAAAACTCACTCCTCCATGTTGTGGAATACATTGAGCACATCATCATCCTCTTCGAGTTTTTCGATCAGTTTGATGACTTCCTCCACTTCGTCGTCCGACAGCTCTTTGGTATGGTTGGGGAGGCGGACCAATTCTGCGCTTTCCACTTCGATGTTTCGTTCTTCCAGGGCTTTTTGCAGGGAGCCAAAATCGGTGAACGGGCAATATAGCTGAATAGCGTCTTCGTCCTGTTTGATTTCATCCAGTCCGAAGTCGATCAGTTCGAGTTCCAATTCTTCCAGGTTTATCCCTTCCTGTTTGATCTTAAAAATGCCTTTCCGGGTAAAGACAAATTCCAGCGAGCCGGAAGTGCCCAAAGAGCCCCCGTATTTGGAGAAGGCATGCCGGATATTGGCAACCGTGCGGTTGGTATTATCCGTTGCCGTTTCTACCAATACCGCAACCCCATGTGGGGCATAGCCTTCGTACACGATTTCGGTATAACTTTCCGAGTCTTTGGCCGTTGCCTTTTTTATCACACTCTCCACGGTGGATTTGGGCATATTGGCGCCCTTCGCATTCTGCACAGCCATCCGGAGGCGAGGATTGTAGTTTGGGTCAGGGCCACCCTCTTTAACCGCGATGGTAATCTCCCGGCCAATTCTGGTAAACGCTTTAGCCATGCTCGACCAGCGTTTCATCTTGCGTTCCTTGCGATACTCAAATGCGCGTCCCATATCAACTACAGTTAATTTTTTTGCGCTGCAAAAATAAAGGATTTTTTATAAATCCAAGCCGCAAAGAAACTTTATAAGGTCTTGTTGCGATTATCTGCAATATGGGTTATTTAAGCCTGCTTTTGTCTGCCAACCGCTTTAAAGGAAAAAATACTTGTGAATTGGGTCCGGGCTTTTATCTTTGCGTGCATAAAAATTTAACGCGATATGGAAACAGCGAAGAAATCAACGATGATGGATTGGATCCTTTTCCTGATCTCTACGGTCGTCATCATCGGGCTCCTTATGTATGCCTCCGAATGGTTTTGGTTGGCCCTCCCCTTTGTACTGACCTATTTTGTCCGGGCGGTACGGGTTATTTAATGCGTTCGCTACCCGAATTTTAAGGAAACTTTAATGCCACGCCATTGCCCTATATGAGGTGCAATGCATAGATTTGTATTCTCTCCAGGCTCCTGCTTTCCAAACGAATTCTCCTTTATTCAAAACCATACGGAGAGCGTCTGATCGCAGACGCTCTTTTTTTTTGTATTTTGTGCTATTACAAAAGTCCCTTTGCTTTATGAAAATAAAAAATCACCGGCTGTATCAGGATGACAACACCCAGGTGCCCTATGTTCCCACCAACAACAAGGGAGAGACGATTGAACCCAAATTCCTGATCATGCACTATACCGCTTCCCCTTCTGCGGAAAACACGATCAACTGGTTCAAGAACCCCAAGAGCCGGGCCTCGGCCCATGTGGTCATCTCCAGAAGCGGAGAGGTCACCCAAATGATCCCTTTCAACCAAAAAGCCTGGCATGCCGGGCTGAGTGAATGGAACAACCTGGTGGGAATGAATAATTATTCCATCGGGATTGAGCTGGAAAACGCGGGCAAATTAACCCCCCATACCGGCAACAATTGGCGCTCCTGGTTTGGTTCGCTCTACCATGAAGATGAAGTGCTGGAAGCCGTGCACAAGTATGAAGAGGAAATGGCAGGCTGGCATTTATTCACTGCCCCGCAATTAGAAGCCGCGGTCGAAGTGGCGCTCACCGTGGTAAACTTCTACGGGCTGATCGAGGTGATTGGACATGACGATGTGGCTCCTACCCGGAAAGTCGACCCGGGACCGGCCTTCCCCATGATGAGCTTCCGCTCCAAAGTAATGGGACGCCTGGACGATTCTTCCCGTCTCTACGAAACGACTACCGACCTCAATATCCGCTCCGGGCCAGGTGTAGATTACCCGCCGCTGGAGTTTAGTCCCCTCAAAGAAAATACCCGCGTAGAAATCCTGAACTCCTTCGAAGTATGGAAATTTGTACAGGTGGTCAACCACCCCAAAAAGTCGGAAGCCCGTGGCTGGGTGCACGGCAAGTACCTGCAGGAAATGGATTTTATCTTTTAAAGTAAAAAGGGGCAAATGTTGCCCCTTTTTTCGTTTATATTTCACCCTAATCTCCGGAAATGGGAGGTGAAATGGCGCAGAAACGCAGGTTCCTGCGTGATCTCAAATCCGGTGGCGCTGTCTTTGTCCGGGATTAACTTTTCAAACACTTCGGTGATGTACTCCATGTGGCTCTGGGTATAAACCCTTCGGGGTATGGCCAGGCGCACCAGTTCCATGGCAGCGGGAATGAGTTTGCCTTCTTCGTCATATTTTCCGAACATCACCGACCCGATCTCCACGGAGCGAATGCCTCCTTTCAGGTAGAGCTCGCAAACCAGCGCCTGGCCCGGGTATTCCTCAACCGGAATATGCGGGTAAAAGGCCTTTGCATCTACATAAACGGCATGTCCACCCACCGGCCGAATGATAGGCACCCCAAGGGAATGCAGGTGATCGCCCAAAAAACCGGTGCTTTTTATCCGGTAGAGCAAATAATCCGGTTCAAAAACTTCTACCAATCCTATGGCAATGGCCTCCATATCCCGTCCGGATAACCCGCCGTAGGTCGTAAACCCTTCGGTGATGATGAGCAGGTTCTGACAGGCATCCGAAAGCTCCTTATGGCGCAGGGCCAGGAATCCTCCCATATTGACCAACCCGTCCTTTTTGGCGCTCATAATGGCGCCATCGGCCAGGTTGAACATCTCCTGGGCAATGGTTTTATAGTCGAAATGTTCGTAGCCTGGTTCCCGGTGTTTGATGAAGAAGGAATTTTCAGCGATCCGGCAACAATCAAGGATAAACAGCACGTTGTATTTCTGGCAGATCGAACTGATCGCCCGGGCATTCTCCATGCTTACGGGTTGTCCGCCGCCGCTGTTGTTGGTGACGGTAAGGATCACGGCCCCCACATTTGGCGCGCCTTTTTCCTGGATCAGCGCTTCCAGCTTTTTCAGATCCATATTTCCCTTGAAGGGGTGCTCCAGCGCGGGGATGGTGCCTTCCGGAATGGGAATATCAAAGGCTTCTGCTCCGGAGAATTCAATATTGGCGCGGGTAGTATCGAAATGCGTATTACTGATGAATGTCTTCCCCTTCCCCCCCAAGTAGGTGTAAAGGATGCGCTCTGCCGCACGTCCCTGGTGGGTAGGCAACAAATAGGGATATCCGGTAAGTTCGTGCACCACGTCTTTCATACGTCGCCAGCTTCGTGCGCCGGCATATGATTCGTCGCCCCGCATCATTCCGGCCCATTGTTCGGAACTCATCGCCGAGGTGCCGCTGTCGGTGAGCAAGTCGATCATCACCTGATCGGAGTTGAGGAGAAATGGATTATAGTGCGCAGATTCGAGGTAGTGTTTGCGTTGCGAATAGGTCGTAATCGCAATGGGTTCTACCATCTTGATCTTAAACGGTTCGATGATGGTTTTAAAGCCTTCCATACTCATGTTTCTTGTTTGTAAGGACTAAGTACTTTGTAACAAAAGTACTTTAATGTTTTTATAAAGATAACTGCGGCCGCACGGCCGCAGTTATCTTTATAAACTTATTTTTGTCAAGGAAGTTAAAAAAAGAAAAGCTGCCCTCTTGAAAAGGGCAGCTTTAAGCTACGATATTTTTTGAAATCCGGAATCAATAGACCTTTGATTTCGTTGTCCGGATTAGTTTAATTTAAGGATTGTCTTGTAGGTGGAGGTCCGCAGGCCGGTTTTTACGAGCAAATAATACATGCCGGCGGGATAATTGACATCCAGGTTCAGTTGCACCTCATTATCGCCTACATTCAACTCGATGTCTTGCTCCCAAAGCGCGATTCCACGCAAATCGATCAACTGGAGTTTCGCCGATTGATTTACCGACACCTGCATAAGGGCTGTTACCGGACCTTTGGTGGGGTTGGGCGCTACGGTGAGATTAATTACCGGGAGTGTCCGGGCATCGAAATTGGAGGTAGTCAGCGTACCCACGATGAAAATATCGTCATCGATAGAATTGATGTCCGTATTGCGGCGAATGATATCGGACAAGCGGGTAGCCCGGATCTCATTCTTTTCATCCGGAGTCAACCACGGATCATTTTCAAAGTAGAACCGGTCGCCATCGCGCATCGATTTAAACTGGCGCTTGACAATTTCCATCACGGTTGGTCCAAACAGGGCCTTATCCATATGATCTTCTGCCAGGAAGCCTACCCAGGGGTCTACATTGCTGATCGTGCCATACACATCCTGGAGAGCCAGTGCCATCAGCGGATCAGAGGTGAGCTCGTTAAAATCAGCCAGTGGATCCAATCCGAAGTCAACCCGCATGGTATTGTAATCGGTCAGACCCCGATCGCGGCCGCGCATGACGTTGATAGCGACAAGGTCCATTCCACCGGCGCCCGGTTGCCCGAAGAGGAAATTGCGGAGATCGTCGATGACCTTGCAGTCAAAATTTTGTTGAACCAGCGTAGCCATACCAACCAAATAAGGATCGATGCCGCCGCCGATATTCCCAATGGCACTTGGGTTGAAAAACGCATGGCGGAGAAGAATATCACCTTCCGGAATCGTATTGCCATCATTGTCCATCCGGGGAAGAACGCCGGTGATCGTCGTATGTCCGTACCTATATGCAGCCGCCGCAAATTCGTTCATAACCTGAGGATTCACCGTGGGATCATAGCCCAGGTAAGGCTCCAATTGCAGGCCCATCGCAGGAAGCCATTCTTCGTAAGTGATTGCCTGCATATAAGCCCCGACTAACTTCCGGGCCTGCTGGTAAAGCTGGTGGTCGGTCCACGTGGGATGCGTTGCGGCCAACTCCTCGCACAACCGGTTGTGCTCGCGGGTAAACAGCGTGTGGAAAGCGGTCAGAAAAGGATTTTCGTTGCAACGGACATCGCCGGAAACAAAATACTTGGCATTGGGCAGCGGCATGGCCATGCCCGGAGCATTGGGATCGACCGGGGCATCAAATTCCCCGGTGGTGGTATTGTAAGGCAGCAGATTGCCCGCTGACAGTTTCAATTTACCTCCTTCAAAGGTGCGCAACCAGGCGGCACGCTGTGGATCAGAGCCATATATGGCAGATGCATCAATAAATGCCGTGATTTCGTTGGGATGCATGCGGGGATTGCCCGGATTCGTGCCGGTGGCCGGATCGTAATTCGAACGTTTAAACGGAATGACTACGTTGCCCGTGCCATTAGGATCGAAATAGGGATCATATGGAGGAATGACAATCGGAAGACCATCAAGCGCGTGGTCGGAGGTCAGCGTTACATCGTGATCGATAAATTGCCCCCAGCCCCATACATAAGCACTCAATTCCAAGGGATCGTTTGACAGGGTGTTTTGCGAAAACAGCATATTGCTGATCAGGCGTGGATTCGGCCGGGTAGTACCCCCCGGTAGATACATCCCATCCGCATAGCCATTAGAGGAAATTCGAAGTTGGTTCTCGCCCGCGGCGCCCCATTCAGGGTGTGACAAGTTATTATTCAACCCATTCAGGGTCCGGTATTCTTGTGCAGAGACGGAAGTAGACCACCCTATGAGAAAGAGCAAAAAGGTGGCACAAGCCAGGTACGTGTAATTTTTTTTCATATGGATGAGATTAAGGTCGTTAATAGCGATCCAAATTTACAATATTTTTTAAAAGACTGCTTGATAATCAAAAAGTAACCGCTGTTTTTCCAATTTAACCACTTGAGGATAAGCGCAAAAACAGACTTACTAGGGCGATAAGCGCAATCGTTCCAGCATCGTGCGGGTTCCCATCTCCGCAAGGGTCACATCCTCCAGCCGGGACTTCATAGCTGTCCGCACTTCTTTCCACAAGTCGTGTACGGGGCATGGCGCTTTGTCGGAACAGCCTGGCAGCCCCATCATACAGGTTGTGAAATAGTCATTCCCCTCAAATACATGAATGACTTCTATCACAGAGACTTTATCGGGCGCCCTGAAAAAACGAACCCCTCCCGCCGGACCTCTGGAGGAAGTGAGAATTCCTTTCTGCGTCAACATTTGCAGAATTTTGGTCAAAAAATGGAAGGAAATTTCCAATTCTTCCGATATCTTTCGAATGCTCAGGTAGCTTTCTCCATCCCGGCGTCCGGCCAAATACAGTAGTGCACGCAAGGCATATACGGTTTCGGCGGAAAAGGCTTTCATATGGGGCGTTTACTATTTCGGAGTAATTTATCTCAAATAAAGGAAATTTGAGGGAGAAAAACAACTCTAATTGCCAGGACCAACCTTATTGATATGGAAAAATACTTAGAAACAGTAAAAGCACTGTTTGCGGAGAAAGGGGACCCGGAGATTGCCCCGATGCAGATGAAGTATATGCGCAACCAGTTTGCCTATTACGGGTTGAAAGCACCTGTCTGGCAGGCACTCACCAAGGAGATCGTGCAGGAAATGGGCATTCCGGCCGGCAAAGAATTAATAGACCTGGTTCGGTTGTGTTTGGAAGAAGAATATCGCGAACTCCACTATTTCGCACTGGAGTTGGTGCAAAAGCGCATTAAAAAACAGGAACCGGATTTCATCCACTTTCTGGAGGAACTCGTCACCACCAAATCCTGGTGGGACACGGTCGACTGGCTTGCCAACAAAATGGTGGGCACCCATTTCAAGCGGTATCCTGACCTGGTACCCGCGGTACCCGACCGCTGGATCGAAGGAGAAAACATCTGGCTACAACGCACTGCTATCCTGTTTCAGCTCAAATACAAACAAGCCACCGATGCCGACCTTTTGTTCCGGTACATCCTGCGTCGAGCGGATTCCAAAGAATTTTTCATCCAAAAAGCCGCCGGCTGGGCCCTGCGGGAGTATTCCAGGACGAACCCGGAAGCCGTAGTGGCATTTGTGGAGAACCACCGGTTAGCAGGGCTCACCAAAAGAGAAGGCCTACGGCTTCTCCTGTAACACCGGCACTTTTTTTATCACTACCCTGGGTTCCCGCACCTCTATCTTCTCCCGTCGTGGGCCGGTTTCGGTCACAGTGTAGGTTTCGTCCCCGTAGGTCCTGTTGACCATCACCGCAAGCACGGTAAGCTCAGCGTTGATACCCTCCATGATATTGTCGTTATGGAGGACAAAACAGAACCGTCCCTGCTTGTAGTCGGTGATACGTTTGGAAGAAGCCACTGAATTGCCGACATCGAGCAGTTTTTTTTTCCTCTCCGATCACCGAATAGACCTCGTACTGGATATTATCGCCGGAGGGCGGATTGGTGAAAAGCGATACCCCCTCTATGGCCAGCATGGCCAAGGCTCCGTAGCCGGTTGAAACGACACCCAGCTTCACCGCCACACTGGTCGCAGCCTTCGCCGTGGCCTTGACGTTGGCCTCCTGAAACCATTGCTTGCCCGACTCTCCTACCGTGATGGTATAAGCCCAGGAAACCACCTCTGAGGAGTAATAGGGGTTTCTCTCATTGGGCTCATACTGATTTTTCGGCAACTCAAAACAAACCTCCGACTCATTGTCGGCCTGGATCTTGGTGCGGGAATGGACGCGCTCGGTTCGACTGAGCACCTGTTGCACACTGGTATCTGTGGAGACCAACACCTTCCGGGTCTTTTCCACCTGCCACTCCTCTCCCCCATGATCGACCTCTTTGGTGACCATGACGTAGGTGGTGTCGAAGATCTCCTTCCACAATACAGCCGTGTGGAAAGGAGTAGCCTCGGGCTTGGCCGGTATACGCTGTATGGTAACCCGGCATACCCGGCCTTTCAGGACATCGGCATTGGCAAAGCGAAATTGCAGGATACTCTTTTGGGGTACTTCCATGGTTCGCTTCCCGATAGTTTCCACCTCATAATCCTTATACCGGACGTTACCCGGGTATTCCATCACCTCTACCTCTTTGAGGGACTTCCCTTCCACCATTTCTAAAGAAAGGATTACCCTGTCGCCGGCTGCAAAGCCGTAATGCAGCACTTCTTCCGACTTGGCGTTGAGCTTCAACGTGAGATCAGCCACCGTTACCGGCGTCTGGGCGTAAAGGGCTGGAATAGCCAAAAGAGCAAAGAGCAGGGATTTAATTTTTTTCATGCCAATCTTCTTTTGAGGATTACCGAACTACCTTCAACGTCTTTACCTCCTCCCCTGCCCGCAGCGTAAGCCAATATACCCCAGCAGGAAGCGAAGCTACGGAGAATCCTTTGGCGTAGGCGCCGGCACTTAGTTCCCCTTCATAGACGCTAACCACTTGCTGGCCATGGGCATTGTACAACACCAGGCTAACCGGGGCAGCTTGCGGCAGGCTAAACTTCACCTGAGCAGCCGAATGGGCAGGGTTGGGGAATACGCTGAACTGGCTCCCTGTTTCAAGGTCCGCCACACCGGTGGTGGTGGTATCTTCAGGCATTGCGATGAGCGGCAAAATGATTTCGTCGATCCAGGCGGCATCTTCTCCATTGGCCACATAGGTGTCTTTCTCATACGACCATTTGAACTCCGTCGGGCCGGCCTGGTTTACAAAAAAGTCTACTTCACCCCATCCCAGTTCGCCTGTCCATTCCCCGACTTTTACTCCGTTGATGAAAAATCGCAGGTAATCCCAATCCCCCTCGCAGGAAACACGGCGGGCAAAACGGATATGACTGGGTTCCAGTACCTCTACATTCATGGATACCTGCGTTTTTGCATTGTCAGGAATAGCCCCGGACTGCATGCAGGTATCTCCCTCGTAAGGCGTCCAATCGGTCAAAAACCACTCGGAAGTAGTCAGTTGTTCCCATCCAAAATTTTCATCCAGGCCGGTTTCAAAGTCTTCGACGACCAGGTTGATGGCGCCTTCGTACAGCATGTCATCTCCATAGGGCCCTGCAGCTACCGAAAACTGGAATTCCACCTGCTCCCCAATGGGCACTTCCGGCGCGACGATCAGGTTAAATTCCGCAATTCCTGTTCCCCCGGACTCCACAATAGCGCCCATGTCAAAGGTGGGGGAAAGCACCGTCACAAAAGGACTGTTCGTGCTCAAGGTACCAATCGCATTGGGCGACAAACTGTGCCCGGTATTTTTCACCGGAATATACATCTTGAATAGCTCGCCCTGGTCCATCCGGCCATTGCCATTGCCAAACTGATCATCCGAAAGGGTGTAGATCGGCTGGGCTTTTATTACCGGTGCATGGAGTTTGACAGGCAGGGTATAGGTCCAATTGTTCCCGTCACTATTCAGCGTCAGCTCAAAGAATACTATTTCCTGGTCGACAATAAGGTCGGCGACTGTAAATGCAAAAGCACCGTTTTCGGTGATTTGAGCGGTTTCCTGAATATCACCGAAAATCATTTGATTTTGCGTGATGGTAATCTGGGGTGCATTCGTACTCAGGGTAGCGACTACATTGGGCGCCACTTCCGTACCGACGTTTTCCAGGGTAACATTCATCAGGATATTTTCGCTAAAATCTGCTTTTTGGTTGTTGTTGCCGGGCGAGTCGTCAATCGCTTGTGAAGCCAGGAGCACAAAGGGGCCCTGGGTAACGATCACCTCCACCGGCCCCTGGTAGGGCAGGTAATTAAAGGCAGTCACTGTAACTAAAATTTGCTCGGGCACGAGTACGGGATCAAAGTCAATGATAGCCACGCCACCTGAAACCAGTCCGCTACCAAGCACGTCGCCCTGGTAGTACAGCCCGACGAGTGCATCTTCCACGTCACAGAATACCTGCATTTGGGAAGTTCCCACATTGACAACCGGGACATGGTCGACGACCATTTCATCGGGCGTATCCGTCCACAATACGACAGAGGGATCTCCGAAGATATTCCAGGTATCGGCCATTTCTTCTCCGCCGGCCCCGTAATCTTCGATCATCGAGCCAAATCCGTGCACCGCAATGCCCCCGATAGAATGGCGAATATGGTATGCGGCAGCATCGACCAGCAACAGGTTCATTTCATCTTGTCCTTCCATGGGCGGCGACCAACTTTGAAGGATACTGGAAAACAGCCCTCCGATACCTCCGGTAGGTTCCCCTGAAGGCCCGGTTGCCCGAATCCATGCATCGCCCAGGCAATCGCCGTTGCCAAAGTCATTTTGGAAATCACCCACACAACAGCCTACGACGAGCAGGAAAGGGTACATCCCCTGGTTTTGAAGATAACTGTTAACCGTATTGACACTGAATCCACCGGTAGCCAGGCTGGTGTGGTTGCCATGCCCGCAATAGTGGTAAAAAGAGGCGCCTCCATTGATCACATCGCCAATGGCCGTAGCCTGGGGGTTACCGGTACCATCGGCCGTGATATCTCCCGGGGTGGGTGAAGAGCCGCTTTGGTTGCCGTCGTAAAATTCGTATACAGCGTCATAGGTATAGTCGAGCATTTCGCCTTTTATCACGTTGAGGTGCTCATAATCGTACTGCCCATCATCGCCGGGGCCCTGGTTAGACCCGGAAGTAATTCCCGTATGAAACCAGTCGGGATTACCCATAAAAGGGGCTTTCTCATACTCGAGCGTACGGTCAACCATCGTCTGCACCTGCGCCACGTTTTCTGCATTAAAACGCCCGATGAAGAACTCGTTGAAGTGATCATCGCCATCCTGGTAGGAATAACAATGATCGCAGGCATTATTGGCGGGGGTTTGATCAGTCGCTATCGTAGTTTCATCCCCTACCAGCAGGACATAGGTCACGCCATGCGTGTGGTAATAATCAGCCAGGAAGTCATAAATTGCCGAAGGACTGTTTCCAATGGTCGCAATATCGACCACTTCGGTGGGGATACCCTTCTGGCGTTTCCATTCTACAAAGGGATCCAGGGCTGCAATATAATCGCCATAGGAAATAATGAGCATACTGCCCAATTCAGACACCTGCGCATAGCGATCGGATTGAGTGGCGTAGTTCAGAAAGCGGCGGCTGTACAATTGGGAGAATGGTTCGTTGATGGCTTGTGTCCGGTCGGTGGGCCGGATAAACGGGTTGATCGCATCGCCTTCCGACTTTTTCACTTTCACGACAATTTCCTCATACACCCGGAGCACTTTTGTGACCGGGTTATATTGAATCGGGTGCACGACCACGCTTTGTCCCCGCACATCCCGGAAAATAAATGGGGCGCGCAGGAAAGCCAGCTGTTCGGGGTAAAATTGATCTACCTGATATCCATCCCCGTAAATATAAGGCACCGCGGCAGGGTCCACATCGCGCATCAAATTGCCCTTCGAGGGCGCGATCTCCCATCCCGGATAATCGGTGTATTTGGAACCGACCACGCTGATCTGGGTAGACACCTGGTCTTCGAGCAGGATCGATGCACTCAGCTCGGGCAGATCGGGGGCGCCTGCTTTCAACATGGTGGTGCCATCCTGTACACAAATGACAAAAGCCTCTCCATTGGGCGTTTGCACCGATTGTGAGGTAAAGTCATTCACCTCAAAACGAAGCACCGTAGCGCCTTCATTGTCTGAAACGAGTTCAATGGTAGTGGACTGTTGTGCCCGGCCCGCGAGGGCAAGCAGCATGGAAGCGAGAAGAAGTAGGTAACGGTTCATGTGTAAAAAAGTGGAATAGTGAATCCCGATAGTTATCGGGAGTGGAAAAGATTTTTATTGGCGTTGCACTGGTATAGTGGTGGTGTTCCTTTTTTGGCGTATTTGAAGCCAGTATAATCCCGGGTGGATGGGTAGCAAAATCCAATCTTAAGGGGGCGATTTGCTGGTTCTCTTTTTCCTGTATTTGCCCGAGGGAATTGTATAGGATCCAGGAAGTGAGCGTCTTGTCAGGCAGGTCCACATAGAACAGGCCTGTGGTCGGGTTGGGATACGCAGCCCCTTCGGGAATGACCAATTTTTCAGTAGTCCCGGTCACTCCAGCGGAGAGGTGGAAGGTCATCGAGACATAATCTTGCGGAAAGCCGGTTTTGTAGATCCAGAAATGGAGATCGCCGCTTCCAGGGAAATTGTTGGGGTAAGTGGTCATGCGGATAAAGGCGGCGCTGTCCGGGGCGATGGGCTTCATATTGGCCGAAGTGGGCATGACCCCATAGCAGAGTACATTGTCGCACAGGTTGACCTCCCATTGGTCGGGAAGGGTATTTTCCACCAGTCGCCAGGTTAGCCACAGGCTATCCGCTGTTTCATTGAAAATATCGATCTGATGCACGCCATACCCGTCCACGTCCATTTCCCCTGTCAGGTTGGCGGCGGGACTAAAGGAAAAGTCCTGGGCAAACAGCCAAAGAGGCATGAAGAACAGTAAGGCAGGTAAAAATATTTTCATTGCAGGTTGGATAATAGCCACCAAAATTACTGGTTTTAGCCGGGTCTGCCGATTATTTATCAAGATTATTTCCGGTAAGCGGAATATCGAGCAATTTAAAAAGCGCATTGAACGATTTCTGTAATTCAATCAGTTCCGGATCAGCGAAAGTTTGGAGTTTGCGGGTAACCCGGTCATGCATCAACTCCGGCGAATGATCGATCAGCTCCAGCCCTTTGGGTGTCAGGGTTATAAAATTGATTCGTTTATCGGCGCCTTTGGGCAATTTCTCAATAAGGCCTTTGCGCTGCAGCCGGGAAATGATCCCGGTGATGGTGCTTGCATTGAGGCTGAGGTATTCTGCAATTTCGCGTTGGGAGGCTTTGGATTCCGGTCTTTCGCTCAAAAATTTCAGGCAAAGCAATTGCGGGATGCTAATCCCGTATTCTTTCTCGATCCGTTTGCTCTCCAGGTTTACAGACCGGATCAGGCGCCGCAACTGGGTTAGAATTTGGGTGTAATCCATTTCATGGGAAAATTGGAAGGAAAGATAAGGAGAAGGAGGAGAATGTTGTAATTTTGGCCCGCTTCAATTTTGTGTATGCGCCGACCATTTTTTTCCTTTCTTCTCCTTTTAGCCTTCTTGTGGTGCCAGGCTCAGACCCCGGCAGTCGATACAATTGCCGAGCTGCCCACCGCGTTGGTGCTGGCCGACAGGCAGGAACTGTTTGGCCAGGGCGCCAGGCAGTGGACTGGGGAATTGGAAGCGCTCCCTGTTTATATGAAGTCCTATGGGCCGGGTCAACTGGCCAGCCTTTCCCTTCGCGGCGCCGGGGCGGCGCATACTGCCCTGATCTGGAACGGGTTCAACCTGCAAAATCCCATGCACGGCCAGGTCGACTTTTCGCTGGTACCCGCTTTGTTGTTTCCCGAAATTCGGGTCGATCTGGGCGCCAATGCTGCCCTGTGGGGCTCCGGGTCCATCGGTGGCGCCGTACATTTGAAAAACGATATGCCTGCCTCTCAATCCGGTCTGCTGCTGGAGGAAGGGTTTGAACTGGGTAGTTTCAGCCAACAGGCGCAATTTCTGGCCCTCGAATGGGGTGGTAGGCAACTCAGTATCCAGACCCGGGTATTTCGCATCCGGCAGCAAAATGATTTCCCCTTCATTGGCCTCAGTGGCCTGCCTATGCAGCAACCGCACGCGGCATTCCGGCAGTTGGGGGGCACGCAAGACCTGCTTTTTCGAAAAAAACACCACCAGTTGGACGCGCATATCTGGGTCCAGGGCGCTGAGCGGGAGATACCTCCTACCCTGCTTCAATCCGGATCGGAAGCCACACAGGCCGACCAATCGGTTCGGTTGGCCGTACACTGGGGTTTTTCCAAAAATAAATGGGCCCTGCATCTCCGCAGCGCTTACCTCCGCGATGTGATCGATTACCAGGACCCCGCCATAGCGCTGAATGATTGGAGCCGTTCGCAGGTATTTATCATGGAAGAGGAATGGCACTGGGCGCCTCGCCCACATCAATTGCTCGCGGTGGGACTGCACCAGACCTGGCTCAATGGAAAAACCGACTATTACGAGGGAAATCCCTTTCAAATGCGGCAAGCGGCATTTGCCTCTTACCGGCTGGAGAGCCGCAATCAGAAATGGGTGGGCACAACCAGCATCCGCCAGGAATGGAGCGGCGGACAGCTTGCCCCGTTCAGTCCGGCACTGAACGGAACCTGGAAACCTTTGTCCTGGCTACACGCCCGGTTTCAACTAAGCCGGCATTTCCGATGGCCCACGATGAATGACCTGTATTGGACGCCCGGTGGAAACCCGGATCTACAACCCGAAAAAGGTTGGGGAGGCGAACTGGGCCTGAAGGGAACCGGGCTATTGAAACGATTACCGCTGGAATTGGAACTCAGCGCATATAGCCGCCGGATCGAGGATTGGATACTATGGAGGCCCGCCGGCAATTTTTGGTCGCCCCAAAACCTGGCCCTCGTCTGGAGCAGAGGCATGGAAAGCAGTTTTCGCACCGAACTCCCTCTGGGCGCTGTCCGACTGGAGCTCATCGCTGCCTATTCAGGCGTGCGGGCTACTTCCCAGAAAAAACTGTCCCCTAACGACGACTCCGTGGGCAAACAACTGATCTATACCCCATTGCACACCCTCACCGGCGACGTTACCGCCCGGTGGAACGGGTTTTCACTGGGCTGGAAACAGCGATACTCCGGTAAAGTGTACACCCTCACCGATCATTCCGACTCCTTGCCTGCCTATTGGCTCCAGGAGTTGTACTTGGAGTATACGTTTAACAAAGGTGGCTTTTCTATGTTGCTATTCAGCAACTTACGAAATATCTTCAACACCCCTTTTCAGGTGGTCCAATACCGGCCTATGCCCGGCCGAAGCTGGGAAGTGGGGATCATCCTGAAAGAAAAAATTACCCGATGAAAAAATTACTTCCTATCCTTTTCCTGTCACTCCTTTGGTGGAATTGCGCCGATGACGGCCCTACCCTCCCCGAGAATTCGCCGGTACCCATTGAACAGGGCACCGGCGTGTACATCCTGAACGAAGGTGGGTTTAATGCAGGAAACGCCTCGATCGATTATTTCCGCTACGCCGACAACCGGCTTTTCTCCGGACTTTTTGCGCAGCAGAATGGCCTACCCCTCGGCGATGTGTTGCAAAGCATGACGATTTGGAAGGACCAGGCATTTATCGTGGTCAACAACTCCCAGAAAATCCTGGGGGTCCATCCGGACGATTTCATCCGCACCGCCACCATCGCGCCCTTTACCTCTCCCCGATACCTTCTCCCCCTGCCCTCCGGGAAAGCCTATGTCACCGACTTGTTCAGCAATTTCATATACCGGGTCGACCTGAACACCCAACAAAAACTGGAAGATTCCATTCAGGTAACCGGATGGACGGAAGAGATGGTCCGGATTGGCGGGGAAGTCTTTGTAGCCAGCCGTTTTTCCAACAATCTCTATATTATCGACACCCTGACGAACGGAGTCGACCAGATGTCTGTGGATTTTGATCCTACGAGCCTTGTGGTAGATAAAAACGGAAAACTCTGGACGCTCTGCACCGGAGATGAATCTTCCTCCCTCCCGGGAGGCATCTTGTGCATCGATCCTCAAACCCGGCAGATTGAGCATCGGTTTGAATTTCCAGACTATCATACGGGTGTCGCGGCAAAGATCCGCATCAATTCCGCAGGGGATGTGCTGTTTTTCCTGAAAGAAGCTATTTACCGGATGGAGATTGACGCAGTAGCGCTTCCCACCACTCCCCTCATCGCGGCAAATGGACGGAACTTATACTCCCTGGAAATCCAGCCCTCCGGCAGTGAAATCTTCACTTCCGACGCCGGTGATTTTATGCAACGCGGCACTGTCTACCGCTACACACCAGACGGCAGCGAGATCCAGTTTTTTAAGGCCGGAGTGAACCCGAATGGGTTTGTGTTTTACTAGTTCACCCCTTCTGCTGCACTTTCGCCCAGGCATCCTTCAGTGTCACAGCCCTGTTAAAGATCATTTTTGCGGAAGTGCTATCCGGGTCGACCGAAAAATAGCCCATGCGGAGGAACTGGAACTGATCCATCGGTTTTGCCTCGGCAAGCGCGGGTTCGACATAGGCTTTTTCCAGAACCTTGAGGGATTCCGGATTCACAAACTCTTTAAAGTCCTGGCCTTCGTGCTGATCGGGAGTCGGATCGGTAAAAAGACGGTCGTAGAGCCGGACCTCTGCCTCCAGGGCATGAGGGGCCGAAACCCAGTGGATCGTTCCTTTGACCTTGATCCCCGACGTGTCGGAGCCACTGCGGCTATTGGGGTAATATGCACAGCGCAATTCCACGATCTCGCCCGCCTGGTCTTTTACCACCTCGTCGCAACGGATGATATAGCCTGCTTTGAGGCGCACCTCTCCACCTGGAGCCAGGCGGAAGTATTTTGGGGGCGGATTTTCCATGAAATCGTCCCGCTCGATATATAATTCTTTGGAGAATGGCATTTGGCGGGTACCCATGGAATCGTCTTCCGGGTTGTTCTCCACGTCCATCTGCTCCACTTGTCCTTCCGGGTAGTTGGTGAGCACGACTTTCAGCGGATTGAGCACGGCCATTACCCTTGCGGAGGTCCGGTTGAGCTCTTCGCGCACACAGCTTTCCAGGAGTTCATACTCAATGATATTGTCGCGTCGGGCTACCCCTGCTTTATCGGCAAACATTCGAATGGCCGCCGGCGGATAGCCTCTGCGCCGCATGCCGGTCAGGGTAGGCATACGCGGATCGTCCCAGCCGGTGACGTAGCCTTCCTTCACCAATTGCAACAGTTTGCGCTTGCTGGTGATCATGAACGCTACATTCATCCGTGCAAATTCAATTTGCCGGGAGGGGAAGATCTCCAGCTTTTCGATAAACCAGTCATATAACGGGCGGTGGTGCCGAAACTCCAGCGAACAAAGCGAATGGGTGATCTCTTCAATAGAATCGCTCTGCCCATGCGCGAAGTCATACATCGGATAGATACACCACTGATCGCCCGTACGGTGGTGATGAGCGAATTTAATCCGGTAAATGATCGGGTCGCGCATGTGCATATTGGGCGAGGTCATATCTACACGGGCGCGCAGGACACGCGAGCCTTCCTCAAATTCCCCATTGCGCATACGTTCCAGCAGGTCGAGGTTTTCCTCGATCGAGCGGAGACGGAAGGGACTTTCTTCACCTGGCTGCGAAGGGTTGCCCTTCATGCGGGCTATTTCTTCCGGGCTCGAGTCGTCTACATAGGCCAGGCCTTTTTTCACCAGGTCTACGGCAAACTCATACAATTTGGGGAAATAGTCAGAAGCGTAGTACTCCCGGTCATCCCAGTCATACCCCAGCCAATGGATATCCCGCTTGATCGCATCCACATACTCCGTGTCTTCCGTAACCGGGTTTGTATCGTCGAAGCGCAGGTTGGTGATACCACCGTATTTCTGGGCGATGCCAAAACTCACCACGATAGCCTTGGCATGGCCGATATGCAGGTAACCGTTCGGTTCCGGAGGGAAGCGGGTATGTACACGTCCTCCATGCTTTCCATTCCGGATATCTTCCTCCACGATCTCTTCGATAAAATTCAGAGATTCTTTGGGTTCGTTGGCTTCGTTTATTTCCATCGGGATAAAGACTTTATGAGTTATAAACCACCGCCGCTGGCAGTGGTTTTGTTTATTTACTGATGTTACGCGCTGTTACATTTTCTCCGGCATCTGTATGCCGAGCAGGTCCATCCCAAACCGGAGCACATCTCCTGTAACGCGGCTCAACTGCAACCGGAAGGCCTTGGCTGCCGGGTCTTCTGCATTGAAGACAGGAAGATCGTGCCAGAGTTTGCTGTAGGCCTTTGCCAATGAATAGCAATAATTAGCCACTGTCGAGGGATCATACCCCATAGCCGCTTCCTGGATGGTATCGGGAAATTGATACAGTTGCTGCAGTAGCTCCCGTTCCGCGGGTTGAAAGTCGAGGTAGGCACTGCCGGTGGCGAAGTCAATGCCTTCACGCCGCGCCCTGTTGATCAAGCCGTTGATCCGGACGTAGGCATACTGGATATAAGGCCCTGTTTGGCCCTGCATATCCACCGATTCTTTCGGGTCGAAGGTCATCCATTTTTTGGGCTGAACTTTGATGATGTGGAACTTTAACGCCGCCAATCCTACCCGGCGAATGATCATTTCCTGTTCGGCTGCAGACAACTCGGCGACCTCTCCCCTTTCGGATGCGTTTAACCTGGCTTCTTCGATCACCTCCGCGATGAGGTCGTCGGCATCGACTACTGTGCCTTCCCTTGATTTCATCTTCCCTTCCGGCAGTTCTACCATGCCATAAGCCAGGTGGTGAAGGCCTTCGGCATAAGGTTCGCCCAGGCGCTTGAGTATCTCGAACAGGGCTTGAAAGTGATGGTTCTGTTCATCGGCCACTACATACACCATTTTATCCACGCCAAAGTCCTGGTAGCGCAAATGCGCGGTACCGATATCCTGGGTGGTATATACGGACGTACCGTTGCTCCGGATCACGATCTTTGGGTCCATCCCGATCCCGGACAAGTCGGCCCATACCGATCCATCGTCCTGGCGATAGAATACGCCCTCGTTCAAGCCCTTCTCCACGAGATCCTTCCCCAGCAGGTAGGTTTCAGATTCGTAATAGAGTTTGTCAAAACGAACCCCCAAATCTTTAAAGGTCTGTTCGAAACCTTCGTATACCCAGCCGTTCATTTTTTTCCACAGCGCTACCGTCTCCGGGTCGCCGGCTTCCCAACGCAGCAACATATCGGAAGCTTTTTTGCCCAATTCGCTATACTCGTTGACATACTGGTTTTTAAACGCTTTGAAAAAGGCTTCGGGGGATTGTCCTTCCTTGGCCTTTTCCCTGTATACCTGTTGCCCCGCTTCCGAAGCCTGCCAGGTCTTGTATTCAGGTTGGAGGCGTTTTTCAAACTCCACGTAATACTCGCCGACAAAATGGTCGCTCTTGATACCGGTCGACTCCGGTGTCGCGCCGTTGCCATAGTCTTGCCAGGCCACCATGCTCTTGCACACGGCAATACCCCGGTCATTAATCACTTGCACCCGCACGACCTCATAGCCGGCAGCTTCCAGGATACGGGCGCACGACCAACCCAACAGGATATTCCGGATATGCCCCAGATGCAGCGGTTTGTTGGTGTTGGGTGAACAAAACTCCACCATCACCTTGTGCCCGTTAGGCGGAAATTGACCGTAGTGTGCCAATTTGCCTACTTCCTGCAGGAATGCGCCCCAGTAAACATTGGCTACGGTGAGGTTCAGGAAACCTTTTATGACGTTAAAGGCGCTGATCTCCTCCAGTTCATTTACCAAAAAATTGCCCAATTCCTGGGCTAATTCATCTGGTTTCTTCCCGGTCAGGCGCGTCAGTGGAAATACGACGATCGTATAATCCCCCTCAAACTCCTTGCGGGTGACCTGAACAAGGACCTGGGTTTCGTCCAATTCTTGCTGGTAAAGGCTTTTGAAGGCCTTCCCCACCCCTTTTTGAATGACTGAAATAATGGAATCCATGCTATAAATGAAAGGTCCGGACATTGATCCGGAAAATTTTTTTGTGAAAATTGGCAACAGTTCCGTTTATTTGCTGTTTGCCTCTTCTAGTACCCAGGGAAATAAGGGCGTAAAGTTAATACTCTCCGCCGTTTTTTCTTCACACTTTCCCGCCAAGTAATACCAAAAAGAAATACCACCACTGCCTGGTCCTCGCACCGGGAGAAAGGTATTTTTTATTCCGTGAAAGAAAAATCTGTAAATCCTTTAATTCTGGTCAACAATGACAAGCAATGTTTCGTTCCCCGCCGGTATTGATGATATGGCCTTTTATGTGCCTAAATTATTCCTGCCCATCTCCGTATTGGCGGAAAAACGCAACCTGGAATACGACAAATTGAACAAGGGCCTTGGCCTCTCCCAAATGTCGGTGCCGGATGTGCATGAAGACGCAGCCACCATGGCTGCCAATGCGATCGCCATCCTGTTGGATCGCAATCAACTGGATCCAAGGATGATCGGACGTATCTATCTCGGCACGGAAAGCTCCTGGGATGGGGCGAAACCCGTTGCCAGCAATGTGCTGGAAATGTTGCAGACGAAATACGAATCTACCTTCGGGAAAGATTGCTTTCTCCACTGCGATGTGGTAGATCTCACCTTTGCCTGTATTGCCGGAGTCGATGCCCTGCAGAACACCCTGGACTGGGTGCATGGAGGCACGGATCGAATCGGGCTGGTTGTCAGTTCCGACGTCGCGCAATACGAGCTCGGTTCAACCGGAGAATACACCCAGGGCGCCGGAGCTGTGGCATTGCTGGTGCGCCAAAATCCGAGGTTGCTGGCCCTCGAAAATGTATGGGGGGTAGCTACGCAAGGGGTATACGACTTTTACAAACCCATCCGGCCGGTCGATAAGATCCAGCTCATTGAAGAAGTGTTGCGGTTGAGCGGCATGGGGCACCTGGACCCTCTCGAAATAATCGCCCGCCTGCCGGAGGAACTTGAGATCACCGGCATTCTGGATGAAAACGACCACTTCCTCTTTTTGCAAAAAGATACCCCTGTATTTGACGGTCCTTATTCCAATGCCTGTTACCAGGACAGAACCCGCCAGGCGCTGGCCGATTTCCGGGTGCAAGCCAACCGTACCGGGCTGATCAGCAATGGCCATACCGTGCTCGATCGCTGGGAAAGGCTGGTCTTCCATCTACCTTACGCCTTCCAGGCCAAGCGGATGTTCCCGGAAATTTTCTATCTGGAAATGGCACGCACCGAACAGGCAACCCAATGGTTGAAAGCCTATGACCTGAGCTGTCCGCTAGCCTCCGATTTTGAAAATGAGGAGGACTTCACACAAGCCTATACCCGCTTTTTGAAGGGCGTTTCGCAAACAGAAGAATACAAGGCCTACCTCCACCAGGCCATTGAAAAAGGACAGCGCGCCTCCAGTCAGGTAGGTAATCTCTATACAGCCTCCATTTTCCTGTCGTTGATGAGCACCCTGGAGTCAGACCTGCATGAAGGCAATGACCTTACGGGGAGCCGGATCGGCTTTTTCGCCTACGGCAGCGGTTCCAAATCCAAGGTATTTGAAGCGGTAGTCCAGCCGGAATGGAAGCAGCTAGTGCAGCGTTTTGGGCTTTTCGATACCCTGGCGCAACGGCAGGAGATCGACTACCCTACCTATGAAAAATTGCATCGCGGACAACCCACCCGCAGCGTTGCGCCTCCCCAGGGGGCTTTCGCGCTGGTAGATGTGGCCACCGATCATGCCCACATCGGCGCCCGGACCTACGAATGGCGGGAAGCCAACGTATATGAAAAGGTATAATAAAAAAGAGGCTGTTTCAGAAGTCGCTTACGCTCCTTTTGAAACAGCCTCTTTTTTATTTATTGTATCTTAAACAGCCCGGGATCTACTTCCCCGTTAATTTCCACTGTATTCATCGTCATTTTCAACGGAATGGGCATTACCCCGGTGATAGTCCATTGGTGCGGGATCATCACCCCATCCACTTTTTTGTAATCTCCAAAATCCGTAATTACCGTCACCGTTTGGCCCTGCCCTTCCTGGTCTTCCATTTCACGAACCTTCAGGCTGTTTTCCGTGAGGAAGTATTGGGTTTTCTTCTTGCCGGAGGGCGATTCCACATCGATTCGGTATGCCTTCTGGCCTTCTACCATTTCGATGCCTACCAGGCTGAGTTTATGGCCCTTCGCCGCATAGTTCATCTCTCCAAAATAGGAAAAGACATCTTCTTTAAGGCCGGCCAAGGTCTCTTCATCCATGGGTTGTTTCTGCCCCATCGCTTCCAATTGACCGTTTTCCCCGTCAAATACCATTTTCTGCATGACATTGCCGCCCATTCCGAATGTATTCATGAACATGTTGGGCTTCACCCAAAGGTTCATCACTTCCAGTTTACCCATAGGCGAATCGGCGCTCATAGCCAGCTTAAGAGACTTGACATTTCCTACCGCTTCCTTCCCACCCAGGGCAACCACATAGTCTTCAATAACCTGATCAGCCGTCAGCCCTTTGGGCAATTCCATACCTTCTTCCGGCATTAGGTTGCCGAAAGTATCATAAAATTCAATCTTTTGGTCCTTGTCAAACGGCAGCAGTTTTTCGGCCACACTAGGCTTATTGCCCACGACCAGTAAGTACGCTTTATCGGGGTGGATATACTTTTGAGCCATCGCCTGGACATCGTCGGCGGTGACAGCCTGGAGACGCTCCAGGTATGTGGCATAATAATCTGGTGGCAGGTTGAACCGGGCCGTATTGAGAGCGAAGCGGGCCACCGTTTGTGGAGACTCCAGGGAGCGTGCGAAACCACCGGACATATAATTCTTCACCATATTCAACTCCTCCTCACCCAGTTTTTCGGTGCGAAGGCGGTTAAGTTCGTACAAAAACTGCGTCATAGAGCTGTCGGTTACCTCGTTGCGCACGCTGGCGTAGGCTCGGAAAGAACCAATGAGCGGGTCGTTTTCGATGGAGGAGCGGGCGCCATAGGTATAGGCTTTGTCTTCCCGCAGGTTGCTCATCAGGCGGCTACCGAAATAGCCTCCCAACACGGTATTCATCACACTGGCTTTGATGGCATCCGGAGACCCCGGCTTCATATCGATTGGGTAAGTAACGTGGATTACCGATTGCACGGCGCCTGCTTTGTCGACAAATGCGACGCGAGCCTGGTCGGGTGCTTTTGGCGTTTCGTAGGCCACTTCCTGCACCGGGCGCTTCTCCCACTTGGCGAAATATTTAGTTGCCAGATCCCGGGCATCGGCAGGATTGATGTCTCCCACTACCACGAGGTAGGAAATGTTGGGCCGGAAGTACGTTTGGTAATAGGCTTTACACACATCTACCGAAATCTTCTCCGTAGACACTTCCGATTGCACATTCCCATAAGGGTGGTCCTTGCCAAAATTCAGCACATTTTCGACATTGTCGGCAATGGCATTCGGGTCGTTTTTCGAGCTTGCCAGGCCAGATAGGGTCTGCTTTTTCAGTTTATCAAACTCCTCTGCCGGGAAAGTAGGATTCATCAGGACATCTGCCATCAGATCCAGCAGGTCTTCGGAATACTTGGACAGGCAGGAGGCAAATAAGCCGGAGCCGGAAGAAGATAGGCTCGCGCCCATAAAGTCTACCGCCTCGTCGATCTGGGCCTTGGTGTGATTCTTCGTGCCTTTGTTCAGCAAGCTGCCGGCCATATCGATAAAGCCCGCCAGTTCACCCTCATGCACTTCAGGCGCATCCACAAAGATCTGGAAAGACACGCGGGGCAATTTGTGGTTTTCCACCACGATGACCTTCAGCCCATTATCCAGTTGAAATTGATCGTAGGTACCCAATTCGATTTTGGGCGCAGGCCCGGGCGCAGGGGCGGTCTTCCGGAAATCTTCACTGGAAGAGGTGTGTTCCCCTGTTTTGGGCGTACACGCCGCAAAACCCAAAGCAGTGATAAGTACAAAATATAGGATCCGTTTCATAATAGTATTGTATAGAATTTTACTGACAATCAAAAAACTCATAAACTAATTAACTCATAAACTCCCCCTTACGGCTGAGCCGGTTTCGGCAGGTAATACAACACCACCCGGTTGCCGGGATTGAAGTATTCCTTTGCCACCCGTTGAATGTCCTCCCGGGTGACGGCCAGGTACCGTTCGATCTCCGTGTTGATGAGGTTGGCATCCCCGAAGTACATGTGGTAATTAGCCAGGCTCTCCGCGATTCCGGCAACGGTCGAATTACTGGTCACAAAGTCGTTTTCAGTCTGGTTGCGCAGTTTCTGAAATTCTGCTTCCGTTATCAATTCATCCTGTACTTTGCGGATTTCCGCATCCATGGCGGCTTCAAACTCCGCAGGGTCGACTCCCATGTTGCATATACCCAAAGCCAGGGATACACCTGGATCTTCGAGGTTGAACGGGAAACTTCCGACGAAAAGCGCTTTTTGCTGCTCATCGACCAGTGCGCGGTATAAACGGGAGCTTTCTCCCTGCGACAACAGCGTGGTAAGCATGCTCACGGCATAAAAATCCGGTGTGCCCTGTGCGGGAATACGATACGTCTGAATAACAGCAGGCAATTGGATATTGTCAAAAACCGTATCGCGCACTTCTCCTGCCAGGGGAGGCTCCACCACACTTGGACGGTATATCGGGCCTTTACCGGAAGGAATAGAAGCGAAAAACTGCTCGACCTGGGCCTTTGCTTCTTCCACGTTAATATCCCCCGCAATCGATAATACGGCATTGTTCGGCACGTAAAAGTCGGCGTAGAACTGCTTGTAATCTTTCTCTTCGGCAGCGTCCAGGTGCGCCATCGAACCGATCACCGGCCATTTATAGGGATGCATGGTAAATGCGCGTTTCATGCTCTCTTCCATAAAGGTTCCGTAAGGCTGGTTGTCCACCCGCTGGCGGCGCTCTTCTTTCACCACTTGGCGTTGGGTTTCGATACCTACCTCTTCCACATTGGCATGCATCATGCGCTCGGATTCGAGCCACAAGCCCAGGCCCAATTGATTGGAAGGCAATACCTCGAAATAGTACGTACGGTCAAAGTTCGTGTTGGCGTTGTTCATGCCCCCCGCTTTCTGGACATAATCATCAAATTCCCCGCGCTTAATGTTGTCCGATCCTTCAAAAAGAAGGTGTTCAAAGAAGTGCGCGAAGCCGGTGCGGTTCGGGTTTTCATTTTTAGAGCCCACATGGTACATGACCGAAACTGCCACGATGGGTGTGGAATGGTCTTCATACAGAATGACGTGCAGCCCGTTGGGCAGATCGTATTCCACATATTCGATGCGATTCATCTGGCTGAAGGCCAGCATAGGCAGCAGCATCAGGCTGAGTGAAAGTATCCGGAATTTCATAAGCAAGATTTTTTTTTTGAGCGGCGTGAATATGCCAATTTTTAGAAGAAAGAGGTTAGGAAAATTGCTAAAGGGTAGTTATTGATAGACAAATAGACATAAATTTAGTTTTTAAAGCGAGGCACCACGGTACCCAATCGTTCGGCCAGCCATTGCCGTTGCTCGAGTAAATGCTGATGAATGAGCACATAGTCCATTTCGTCTTCCTGGCCCTGATGCGCTTTCATTTGATTGATATTATCCTCGATCAGGCGCTGCAACTTATCCAGCTTGATCTGCCATACGCTAATAAGGGCGTCCTTAAAAAAGTTCTCATCGGGCAGTTTCTGGTATACATCAAAGCGGGCCGACCATCCCGGACTGATTTCATACGGACTTTGCAACAGATCGATGGCCAGGGTTCGGATCGCGTCGTTTCCATGTTGTACAAAAAATGCGGTATTGACCGGTTCCTTATTCTGCAGGCGTTCCAGGGTTAGCTCCGCTACTTGCCGGTACAGCGCATGTTCAAAATGTTCCATCACCTCTTCGATGTTCCGGAGGACGTATTCAGCAACGGATTCATTTTGGTCTTTATCGAAGATTTGATCGCCGTAGGCAATGAGAATGCGCGCGATATCACGCTCACTCAATTGGTCGACCTTAGTCGGAGGACCTGGTTTCCGGCTCTCTTGCCGAAGCCGTTCGGCGTCTTCCGGGCTGAGCCCGGTGGTAGGAATATCGTCCCGGACAACTGAACCGGAAGCTGCTTCCCCGCCCTGATCCTTCAGTTTCTTTTGGAGGATCTGCCGGATCTGTTTGTTGAGTTCGCTGTGCAGGGATTGTTCTTCCATTTCCAGCAGACGTGCGCATTCCTTTACGTACATGGCCCGCTTAAGGGCATCGGGAATGCGGGCCACACTACTGAGCACATCCTTCGCGACCACCGTGCGGCGAATGGGATCGTGGCCTGCATCTTCCAGCAGGGACGCAGTCTTATACAGAATAAAGTCCTCCGCATTTTGGTCCAGGTACTCCCGGAACACCGCGGCGCCCACTTTTTGAAGGTAGGAATCGGGGTCTTCTCCATCCGGAAGCAAGACCACGCGGACATTCAGGTCTTGTTCCAATGCCAGATCCGACCCCCGTAGCGCCGCTTTCCTTCCGGCAAGGTCTCCATCGTAAAGCACCTTGAGGTTGGGTGAAAAACGCTTGATCAGGCGCACCTGCTCCACTGTCAGGGAGGTGCCTGACGAGGCCACTACATTTTCGATACCTGCCTGGTGAAGCGACAACACATCGGTATAGCCCTCGACCAGGATACACTCCTCTTCTTTGCGGATGGTTCGCTGGGCAAAAAACATCCCGTAGAGGATCTTGCTTTTGTGGTAGATCTCCGACTCCGGGGAGTTGAGATACTTGGGGCTATGTTTATCGTTGGTCAGGGTACGGCCGGCAAAGCCCACTGCTTTCCTGATTGATTGTGAATGGTAAATACGACGCGGTTGCGAAAAAATCGCGTTGGCTTTCAGAGGTAAGCCCGAGTTGTTGCAAGTGCTCCAGTGAATAGCCTGCCAGGGTAGCCTCTTTTGTAAGCCCATCGGTGGTATCAGGAGCAAATCCCAGTCCGAATTTCCGGATGATTTCCTCCCGGAATCCCCGTTTTTTAAAATAGGAAAGGCCAACGCTCTTGCCTCTGTCGGTCTCAAATAGCTGTTGCTGGAAGTATTTAAGCCCAAAATCATTGACCAGGAACAGGCTTTCGGTATGCTCCCGGGCTTCCTTTTCTTCCGGACTCCATTCCTTTTCTTCGAGTTCAATGCCGAATTTTCCGGCAAGGAAACGAAGCGCTTCGGGAAAGGTCAGGTGTTCGTGTTCCATCAAAAAGGTGACCGAATCGCCGGCTTTCCCACAGCCAAAACACTTATAGAGGTTTTTGGAGGGAGAAACGGCAAAAGAGGGTGTTTTTTCGGGATGGAAAGGACAAAGGCCAACCAGGTTAGACCCTCTCCTCTTGAGGTTGACATAATCGCCGATCACCTCTTCAATCTTGGCGGCTTCTAGAATCTCCTGTTTGGATCGGTCACTAATCAACGGTGGAATGTTTTGGCCGGTAAGTGTCGCAAAAGTAACAACAATCCACGGTCAATTCGAGATGTATCGAATAAAAAAAGGGCTCCGGGGCAAGAAACCCGAAACCCTCCACCAACGCGTTAAAAAAATTAACATAGGTTGTGAATAAATTTAACTAATTGACAATCAACATTAAAATAGGGTTTCTGTTTTTAGTATTGAAAAGAATAACAGAAAAAGTGTGGCTTCAAACCGAATTTTTCGTCAATAATTTATAGCAAAGCAAAAAAGCCTTCGGGCATAAGAATATTGGGTGTTCTCAAAGTGTGTGGTTCTACCCCGTTGCCAAAAGCGCGGGGTAGCTTTTTTTTACACCCTGTCGAACTGGTCCAGGTCCAATATTTCTACTATTCGCACCAGGTTTTTGGCATAATCAGGTTCAGCGGAAAAACCGAGTTCCTGCAATCCTTTTGCCCAGCCTTTATAATCGGTCAATGGTATTCGCTGCAGGGCCTCCAATTCATTTCCACGCATGGTCAGACTGTGTTCCCGGAAACTTTCCCAGGCAGAGTGAAAGTGGCGTACCTTCTTTCCGTCCATTTGGCCGAAGTAGTTATTGCCCTCGCTTACCAGTGGACTGGCTCCGTTTTGGCTGCTCAAAATAGCCTGGGCCATGATAATGCCTGCAGGTAGGTTGAACTTGGCCCGTTCCGCCAATGCCACCTTAGCAAATCGCTCGACCAGTTTTCTGGAACGCTCCAGTTCCTGTACTAAAATATCCCGTGCCACATTGTCCTTTTTGGCCGCTTTGGGATTCAACAGGTAATAAAAAGCCGCCCCTTGCCGGGTATTTTCCCCGGATCCGCCCCGGTCAAGCAGGGAAAAAGCTGCAGGCCTGGCGCTGGATTTCAGCGAAGCGGGAAGTACTTTCATCGCTCCCTCAGCTGCGCGCTCCCCACTGGTCGATTCCAGGCTGCTCAGCGAACGCATATTTACCCGGATACTAATATCTCGTTGAAGAAAGATATGTAAACCCAATAAAACAAGCAGGATCTGGAACCAATATTTCCCGATCCAATCGATCACCCCTCTCCGGGGCGCCTGAGCCGCAGCGGCCATTGTTCCGTATGCAGATTGATAATGTGCCATGTGGAAGTGTTTTATGTGATCAAATGATTTTCAAAAATAAACATTTTGTTTTATTATTCAAATTTTTAAGAAACATTTTGTTTATTTTTAATGAAGGGTGAGGAGTGAAGAGTGAAGAGATGTTTGTCCTCACTCCTCACTCCTCACTCCTCAAAAAAAATCCATTATTTTCCCCCTTAGTGTAAAACCTACACTACCTTTGCAGCAAAAATTTGTATGATCGTCGTAGCAGATAGCGGTTCCTCCAAAACGGATTGGGTATTTATTGGAAATGATGGGACTCAACAGACCATAACCAGCGCCGGTTTCAATCCGGTGCTGCACCGGGCAGAAGAGATCTCCTCAGAACTGGCTGAGCGCTTTCGCAACCTGGATTTCCTGAAAGAGGTGACCAAGGTATTCTTCTACGGTTCCGGCTGCTGGGATGAAAAGCGGGCTGAGGTCATCATACAAGGGATTCAATCGTTTTTTCCCAATGCCCGGTTGGTGATCGAACACGATCTCCTCGGGGCAGCCCGTGCCACGTGTGGAGAAAAGCCAGGCATCGCCTGCATTCTGGGCACCGGGTCCAATTCCTGTCTCTACGATGGCAGGGACATCGTGGACAATGTGACAAACCTCGGTTACCTGCTCGGCGATGAAGGCAGCGGGAGTCATCTGGGGAAAATGATCATCCGCGCCTATTTTTACCGGGAGCTGCCCCCTGAACTGGCGAAAGGGATGCAGATTCGCTTTCCCGGCGGAAAGACAGACATACTCGACAAGATATACGGAAACGAAAAACCGAATCTTTTCCTGGCTTCCTTTGCTTCCTGGGTTGGAGATAATGCTACGCATCCCTACATTCACGCACTGGTTAAGCGGTCCTTTGGAAAATTTCTGGACCGGCAGGTACTCAAATATGAGGGACACGCACATTTACCGGTCCACTTTGTAGGGTCTATTGCGCATCATTTTATAGCCCCCTTGGCCGAATGCTGTGAAGAAAGAAACTTGCATCTCGGAAAGGTCCTGTCCAAACCAGTTGGCGAATTGGTAAGTTATCATCTCAAGGATGTAATGTAACCGCGGTAGCCACCCCTTTCCACAATAATCAACCCAACTATGCCAATTAAAAAAGCAACCAACCAAAAAGAAATCAAGCGAATCGCCGTTTTCACTTCCGGCGGTGACGCCCCCGGTATGAATGCAGCCATTCGCGCAGTGGTGCGAACCGCAACCTATTACGACCTCCACGTATTTGGTATCCACGAAGGATATGAAGGAATGATCGACAGCAAAGTGGATCGACTCGAGCGCCGCGATGTGGCCAACATTATCCAACGGGGCGGCACCATGCTCAAGACGGCCCGCAGCATGCGTTTCATGACCCAGGAAGGCCGCCAATCGGCTTATGAAACCCTCCTGGCCCACGACATCGATGCCTGTGTGGCGATTGGGGGTAACGGAACCTTTACCGGGGCCAATATCTTTTCACAGGAATTCGATATTCCCTTTATTGGCATCCCCGGCACGATCGACAATGACTTGTTCGGCACCGATCGCACCATCGGCTTTGATACGGCAGTCAATACCGCTGTAGAGGCCGTCGACCGTATCCGGGACACGGCCGATTCACACAACCGGTTGTTTTTCATTGAAGTCATGGGCCGCCATTCCGGATTTATCGCATTAAATACGGCTATCGGCAGCGGTGCAGGAAGCGTACTCATCCCGGAGAAAGATATGCCCCTGGAGGAATTGATCGACTCCCTGCGCATGAATGCCAAGCGGCAGAAACTCTTCTACCTGGTCATCGTAGCTGAAGGTAACAAACACGGCAACGCCAGCCAGATCGCCGAAAAAGTGCGCCCAAAACTCGAGATGTACGATGTCAAATTCACCATTATCGGCCACTTGCAGCGCGGTGGGGCCCCAAGTTGTTTCGACCGCGTACTGGCAAGCCGCCTGGGATTCGCAGCTGTCGACGGACTGCTGAAAGGAGAAAGGAATGTGATGGCCGGAATAGTCAACAACAAGATTGTCTATACGCCTTTAGAAGCCGCGATCAAAACGGAAAAAGGGATCAATGATGAACTATTGAACCTGGCGGAGATTTTGGCGATTTAACCGGCGTCGCCGGGGGGGCGGACCTAACAGGAAAATGGCAGCGGGGATCAGAAAATGAGGCGTTCGATAGACGAACTCAAAAAACCACTGATGCAGGGAAGCTGCCCAGAAGTCAGGGTAGAAATTAGCCCATACGCGTGCCACCGAAGTAAGAAAACCCCAGAAAATGCAATAGGCCAGCGCGTACCCACGTCCGGGAATGATCAGCAACACCCACAGGGCCGCCACAAAATCCAGTATTCCGGCCGTCCACAACAATTGGTTGGCCCAGTCGGGTGGAATGTGCATCGCATTGATGACCATCGTGGTGAAATGCCCCGGCCGCGGGTAATACCCAATCGCATATAGCCCGTGCCCCGTAAAAGTAAGGGCGGTAGCCACCCGCATCCAACGGCCCCAGGATATGTTTAACTCCCCGCGTTGCACCAATATGTAAAAAAAGAGAGGTGTGGCAGCCTGCAACGCGTATTCAATAAACTGGCCGAATTGATAATTTTGCTCCTTATAGTACAGGAAAGCGAGAAAGCCAAGCCAGGCGGACAAGCCCACCCACAACTTCCAAACCCGGGGAGGAAAAAACCGGGGAAATGCCGCTACCACGGCGCCTATCCCAAATACGCTCCCAATGATCCGCATCGCTACCTGAATACCCTGGTCGATCCGCACATTGCCCGCATAATCGGTCCAGGAAATGCCAAACAACCGCTCCAGGATCGGGGTCATGAAGGATTCATCCCAAAGCAACGAGCGGTAAGGGGCATCCCAAAACCAATGCTGGTAGGCCCGTCCCAACAGGACGCCTACCGTAGCCCATTGAAGGAGCCGGAATATCCACTTGCGGCGCTCAGGGGTAAACATGGCTATGGGTTGAGGGAGTGAAGAAACGAAATAGTTTTTAATTTTCAGTTTTCAATTTTCAGTTGATCAAAAAAATAGCTGAAAATTGAAAACTGAAAATTAAAAACTATCACTCCTCCTCACTCCCATCTGTGGTAGCGCCTGCCCCCATCAGGAAGGCTTTGAGAAAGGCGTCAATATCGCCACCGAGCACGGCATCGGTCTGACTGGTTTGATAACCGGTACGATGATCCTTCACGCGGCGGTCATCCAGCACATAGCTTCGGATCTGGGACCCCCATTCATTTTTCATCTTTTGGGCCTCTACTTTGTCCTTTTCCTCCATTTTCAGTTGTAATTCCCGCTCATAGAGGCGGGATTTGAGCATTTGGAGGGCTTTATCCCTGTTCATATGCTGCGAGCGTTCTTCCTGGCATTCTACTACGATCCCGGAAGGAAGGTGACGCACCCGGACGGCCGATTCGGTCTTATTGACGTGCTGCCCACCGGCTCCGGAGGAGCGGAAGGTATCCCAATCCAGGTCGGAAGGATTGATCTCCACTTCGATGCGGTCGTCGATGAGGGGGTGTACAAACACGGAGGAGAAAGAAGTCATGCGCTTACCCTGCGAATTGAAGGGACTAACCCGAACAAGGCGGTGTACGCCGTTCTCTCCCTTTAACATGCCGTAGGCATAGTCGCCCGCAATTTCCAGTTCTACAGATTTGATACCCGCCACGTCGCCGTCCTGACGATTGAGTTGAGATACTTTGTACCCGCTTTTTTCCGCCCACATGAGGTACATGCGCAGCAGCATTTCAGACCAGTCGCAGGCTTCCGTTCCTCCTGCACCGGCGTTGATCTCCAGAATAGCGCTAAGTTCGTCCTCTTCGTGATCGAGGGTAGAGCGGAATTCGAGGTCTTCCATTGCCTCCAGCGTTTCCTGGTATTTGGCATCTACCTCTTCTTCCGTGACGTCGCCTTCTTTTTGAAAATCGAGCAATACCTCTGCATCATCCACGAGCATTTCCACTGCCCGGTAAGTCTGTACCCAGTTCTTGTGGGATTTTAGTTCTTTAAGTATTACTTCGGCTTTCTTGGGGTCCTCCCAGAACTTGGGGTCCAGGGATTGCTGTTCTTTTTCTTCAATTTGAATTAACCGGTTACCGACGTCAAAGATACCTCCTTAACAATCCCAAACGGGCTTTTAGTGCTTTAAGCTGATCAGTTGTCATGATGCACAGGGTTTAAAAGATTATTGTCGAATCGACTGGATAGGTAACCAATGAATTCAAAAATTGGTTCACCTATTCTATTTCCAAAATTTCCAGATACAGCACAATGTCTGTATTTGGCGGGACATTCATGTACCCTTTTTCGCCATAGCCCAATTTGGAGGGCAGAAACAGCACGGCTCTCGAACCGGGTTTCATCCTGGAAGTTGCTTCCTCCATACCTGGAGGCGCCTGCGCTTGCCCGAGTTGAAAGGGAAATTTCCGGGCCTGTGCGTAGGTGTTGGCCACTTCTTTGCCGTCATCCGTGCAGATTGCGTAGTAGTGCACCCAGATCCATTGGCCTTGCTCTGGGATGGCGCCCATCCCCTCTTCCAGCACAACAAACTGAAGCCCGGAAGCCGACTCCTGGAGCGCGGCCCCTATCTGGCCGGTGCGGTATTGTTTCCAGAGAAACCGCGTTTCCAGCATGGCCTTCTCCTCCTTTTGGCGGAGTACCTCCCGTTCTTCGCCATCGCGTGCCTGTCGTTGGACGCTTTGCTCCCGGTTATATTGCTCCGCGCCGGAGATCTTCTTCAAGGCAAACCGGTACGTCATTTGGGAAACCGAATCTATGGAATACAAGACCGTCAGGCTATCCCCAACTGCCATCAACACCAGCCCATCAATGATCGGCGAGGGTTTGTCCGGCCGGTTTTCGGGGGAAGGAATTTGCAACATAGGCAATTGAGCCTGCGTATCGCTGTCGTAAAGCACGGTATCCCCTCTTGCCATGATCACATGGAAGTAAGCATAGTCGCCGGGTTTCGGCCTGGGGCCCTCATTCTGAATGTGGTGAATGTAGGGGAAGCCGTTTGCCGTCAGGTTTTCCGAGACCTCATTCCCTTTGGGAAGGCTCGAACAAGCGAAAAACAAAAAACTTGCAAAAAGCAGTATATACCGCATTATGGCTTCCATTATAATCGTAGACGAAAAACGCTAAACGGGAGTACCGTTTAGCGTTTTTCATCTACCGTTTACTTAGTTAACTCCGTTGAGTTCGACGTAAAATATGAGGTCGGAATTGGGTGGGATAACCGAGTTACCTTGCTCCCCGTAAGCCAGGTTCGCAGGGATGAACAAGACGGCTTTCGTACCCTCTTTGACCGTAGTAAAGGCTTCGTCCCATCCCGGGATTACCTGGCCCATTCCTACTGCGAAGCTGAATTCTCTGCCTTTGGAGAAGGAGTTGTCAAATTCGGTGCCATCCGGCAAAATGCCGTAGTAATTAGCACTGACGTTTTGGCCGGCAGTGGGTACAGGTCCTGTTCCTTCCTCGATGACCAGGTATTGCAGGCCAGATTCTGTCTTCTGGAGCTGATCAGCCAATTTACCGGCTTTGAAATCGGCTAGGATGGCACTGGTTTGGTCCCGCACGCCTTGCAGTACCAGTTCGTTGGCTGCCTGCTTGGCAGCAAAGTCTTCCTGGTATTTTTCGGCGGTTTTGATCTCCTTCATCGAGAGGTGGTACACCACAAACTCGGCATTTTCAAACCCTGCCGGACGCTGCTGGCCCAGGGAGTCGATGGGGTAATACACCGTCAGGCTATCGCCTACCGACATGAGCAAAAGCGCTTCCAGTACCGGAGAAGGCTTTTGGCCCATCATTTCTTCTTGAGAGGGAATCAGCACCAGGGGCATATCGGGCTGGGTGTGACTGTCAAAAAGCAAAGAGTCTCCATTGTCCATAGTCACATGGAAATAAGCGTATTCCCCGGCCTGAGGTTTGGCGCCTTCATTCTTTATGTGATGAATGTACTTGAAGCCGCTGGAAGTGACCTCTTCTGAAGAGGTATTGCAAGCTGCTGCGACAAGCAGGATTGCTGCTGCAAATAAGATGCTACGTATCATGTTTTTAAAGATTTTACTGAAAATTTAGGCATTATCCAACTGCGTCTTGTAATTGGGAAGAAGGGATTTAAATTTCTTTACCGTAGCCTTTAATCCGGCATAAGAGGAACCTCCGGAGGCATTCCGGTGTCCGCCTCCCTTGAAGTGCATTTTCGCAATCTCCTGAACGGAAAAATCGCCTTTTGAACGAAGCGATAATTTGGTGATGGTGGGTTGTTCGTGAATAAAAGCAGCCACTTTGACATTTTTCAATTTGAGCATAAAATTGACAATGCCTTCTGTGTCTCCGCGCGAAATGCTGTATTTCTCGTAGTCTTCCTTTGTCAAGGTGATGATACCTGTATGGTATTCTTCCAGAATCTCCATCCGGTTGTACAGACAATGCCCTAATAGCCGGAGATGTTTTTCATCCATGCTGTTAAATATCAGGTCTTGCAGGCGCACATCATCGACCCCTCGATCCACCAGATCGGCCACGATGCGGTATAATTTGGAGGAGGTGGAATATTTAAATGACCCGGTATCGGTTAAAATCCCTGTGAACAGGGAGTCGGCGATCTTGGGATCGATCCGGTCGAGATGCCCCATCATGACCATAAAATCGTAAATCAACTCGCAGGTAGAACTGGCCGTCGTATCGGATAGGACGTAGTCTGCAAAGGGGTCGGGAAACAAATGATGGTCGATCATCACCTTGGGGCATTTCAGCGGGGCGATCACCTCCCCCATCCTATCCACCCGTTCCAGGTCGTTGTAATCGAGTACAAAGATCATATCTGCCCGCTGGAGCCATTCGGTGCCCTGTTCCGTATGCACATCAAAGACCAATATCTCTGTGGCGCCGGGCATCCAGGAGAGGAAGTCGGGATACTCGGAGGGCGCCATGACCCGGACCGTATGCCCCATCTGGCTCAGGTAGTGAAAAAGGGCTAACGAGGATCCTACCGCATCCCCGTCGGGGTTCCGGTGCGTCGTAATCACAATGTCTTTTGGAATTGAAAGAAACGCTTTCAGCTCCTTTAAATGTTCCATGCTTGGCATAATTGGGGGCGAATTTCCCAAAAATAACCCACTAATCCAAACGGGAGATATAGTTTAGGGAATAAGTCCTTACCTTTGCGACGATTTTTTAACCCGATAAAAATAAAACAGTCCCATGGCTGGAAAAAGAACCTTCACAATGATCAAGCCCGACGCCGTAAAAGCCGGGCATATTGGCGCTATTCTCGAAATGATCAATGGCGCCGGATTTCGGATCGTCGCGATGAAAATGACGCACCTGTCTTCACAAAAAGCCGGCGAATTCTATGAAGTCCACAAAGAGCGCCCCTTCTACGGCGAACTGGTCGACTTCATGTCCTCCGGCGCTATTGTAGCTGCTATTCTGGAAAAAGATAACGCCGTGGAAGATTTCCGTACCCTCATCGGCGCTACCGACCCTGCTAAAGCCGCTCCGGGCACTATCCGCGCCCTCTACGCTAAAAACGTCGGCGAAAACGCCGTGCATGGCTCCGATTCGGATGATAATGCCGCGATTGAGTCTGCGTTTCACTTTGCAGTGACGGAGATGTTTTAATTAATGTTCAGTTTTTAGTTTTCAATTTTCAGTTAAGGCAACTGAAAATTGAAAACTAAAAACTGAACACTAAACGAGTTTCTTCACCACCCGCTCCACCGTTAACCCCTGCACGACGATGGAAAAGACCACCACCACATAGGTCATCGTAAGCAGTAGATCGCGCGCCATGAAGGGCGCCAGCGACAAGGCCAGTGCGATAGAGATTCCTCCGCGTAAGCCACCCCAGGTCATAAGGAGATTGGTGTGGGGTAGAAATTCCAGGCGACGTCCCATAATACTGATGGGAATGCCCAGCGAAATATAGCGAGCCAGTAGTACGATCGGGATGGAAATTAACCCGGCCAGCACAAATTGCCCTTTGAGCGATAGCACTACGATCTCCAATCCAATCAACACGAATAGCACCGCATTGAACAACACGTCGAGCAGTTCCCAGAATTGATCGATATACCGCTCCGTGATCTCCGACATGGAGGAAGACCGGAATCGGTCGTGCCCCACCATCAATCCGGCGACCACCATAGCCAGCGGCCCGGAGAAATGCAGCCAGGCGGCCAGCCAATAACCGCCCATTACTATCGCCAGGGTTATCAGCACCTCTACCTCGTAGTGGTCAATGGTCTTCATCAGGTAATAGGCAATGGCGCCAAGCAGGACCCCGAGGATCAATCCTCCACCCACTTCTTCCGCAAACAGGGTCAATACTTCGCCTATATGTACCTCCCCACTGCCAGCCTGAGCGATCCCAAACAGGGTCAGAAAGATCACCACGCCGATACCGTCGTTAAATAAGCTCTCTCCTGCGATCTTGGCCTCCAGTTGTTGGGGCACACCAGCCCGTTTCAGAATACCCATCACCGCAATCGGATCAGTGGGAGAGATGAGTGCCCCGAACAACAGACAATATATAAGTGGTTGCCCCAACCCCAACAAGTACAATAAGCCATAGGTGGCCCCTCCAATTAAAAAGGTGGAAAGCAATATTCCGATTGTGGCAAATGTCAGAATGGGCCATCGCTGCGCTTTCAATTGGTCAAAATTGACGTGCAGCGCCCCGGCAAAAAGTAGAAAACTCAGCATCCCCTCCATGAGCAGCTTCTGAAAATCGACCTCCTGCACCAGCGAGGTCTCCCACTCCACCAGCTCCGGATACCAGGAGCCTACCAGCATGAGGCCCAAAGAAAAGAAAATGGATACCACCATCAATTCTATGGTCAGCGGGAGCTTTAAAAAACGCACATTGATATACCCAAATAGGGCTGCCAAAATGATGAGGATGACTAGGATGCGGTAAAAAGCCATGGGTGAAGAGTGAAGGGTGAAGAGTGAAGGGTGAAGAGTGAAGGGTGAGTTAGTGCAACTCCACGAGGGTAATGCCGTCGCCGCCAAATTCTTCTTCGGGATGGCTGATGCTTTGTACGGCTTTGTATTCTTTGAGCTTATTGCGCACCAGGCTTTTCAGAGCGCCTGTGCCTTTTCCGTGGAGGATCTTCAGGCTTTGCGCATTGGAGATCAAAGCCTTATCTACAAATTCTTCTATTTTCTTGAGGGCTTCCTCCATACGCATGCCCCGGATATCCAGTTTATTTTCAAATTTAGAGGCTGCATCTACCGTGTCGGTACCGACACTTCGGGTAGAGGCAATTTTAAGGGGTTCTTTGACCACCTGGAGGTCGCGCAACTGGATGGTCATGCGCATATCGCCCATAAGCACGGTGGCTTTTTTCTTTTGAATCGCCTCCACTACGCCGGTGGCTCCGCCGGTTCGCAAACGCACGTATTCGCCCACTTCCACCGGTTTTCCTTTGGAAGGTGCGAATTGGGGTTCTTCGTAGATCTCTTTTTTGACCTCCTCCACTTGCTCGCTCAGCTGCACCTGTTCCTGCTTCAGTTCTTTGATGCGCGCGGAGGCTTTCTCTACGTCTTTTTGTTGCCGGAGTTCTTTGACCAATTGGTTCAAGGCCCGGTTTTCCTGGGCTGCTTTGCTCAGTTCCAGTTCCTTTTCATCCAGTTTCAACCGCTTGCGCTTGAATTCCAGGTCGCGGTGCAACTGGTCGTAGTTCCTGATGAGCTTTTCGAGTTGGGCTTCCCGGTCTTTGTTTTGGCTCAACTTCTCCTCCAGTTCCAGCTTTTCCTGCTGCAGGTCGACCAGTAGTTCGTCTACCGCTTTTTCGTTGCGGCCGGTTCGCTTCTTGGCATAGTGCAATACTTCTTTGGACAAGCCGCTTTTCTGGGCGATCTCAAAGGCGTAGGAGCTGCCTGGACGGCCTATGCGCAGTTGGTAGGTCGGCGCCAGTTGTTCTTTATCAAACAACATGGATCCGTTGACCAGCCCCTCTGTCTTGAAGGCAAATATTTTCAGGTTGGAATAGTGGGTGGTGATCACCCCAAAGATCATCTTGGTATTCAATTCGTGGAGGATGGCTTCTGCAATGGCGCCCCCGATCTGAGGGTCGGTTCCGGAACCAAATTCATCGATCACGATCAGGGAACGAGGGCCCGCTTTTTCCAGAAAATTGCGCATATTTTCCAGGCGGGAGCTGTAGGTGCTCAGGTCATCTTCGAGCGATTGCTGGTCGCCGATATCGGCAAAGATCTCATGGAAGATGCCCATTTCTGATATTTCATCCATGGGCACCAGCAGACCGGCTTGTACCATGAGCTGCAGCAGGCCTATGCTCTTCATGGTGATCGATTTACCCCCGGCGTTGGGACCGCTGAGCACGAGCACCCGGTTTTTGCCATTCAGGACGAGATCAAAAGGCACCGTTTCGCGGCCAAGTTGTTTGTTTTTGACATACAACAAGGGGTGAAAGGCCATCTGTATCGAGAAATGCGGCTTGTTGATGACCTTGGGCATTTGTCCGCGCATGTCAAAGGCCAGACGGGCTTTGGCCTGAATGACGTCTAAGGCGATCAGCAACCCGGCATATTCCCTGATCTGAGGGATAAAAGGCCGGAGGACGGTGCACAGATCCTTTAGTATTTTATAGATCTCTCTGCGTTCTTCATTGTAGAGGTCAAAAATATCGTTGTTGATATCGATAATAGGCTCCGGCTCGATGAATGCCGTCTTACCCGTAGCTGATTCGTCGTGGATAATCCCCCGGATCTTGCGCTTGTGCTCAGCCGGTACGCTGAGCACCCGCCGACCGTTGCGAAAGCTCTCCACGTTGTCGGTTAACCAGCCTTTCTTTTGGTAATCATTGGCCAAAAAGCGAAATTGCTTATCCAGTTCCTTCTGTTTCGCGCCAATGGAAGACCTGATCTTGGCCAGACGCGGCGAGGCGTCCGGGCGAACCTGCCCATGATCGTCCAGCACCCGGTCGATCTCCTCAATTAACCCAGCCTCATATTGCAGGGGTTGGATCAACTCCGAAAGGGCGGGGTAAATCGGCTGGCGGTTGGCGTTGAAGAATTCAAAAATTTCCTGCGTAAGCCGCAAAATGGCCCCGATGCGCTGAATGCCTTCCAGGTCGAGTACGTAGTCCTCTATATCCAGAAATTTCAGGTCTCCTTCAATATCTTCATAAGGGCCCATCGGAACCCGGTCATTCTGTTCCATCGACCGCTTCAGTTCCGACACTTCCGTCAACAGCCGCTCAATCCGTTTCCGATCGGTTTCGAATGGCAGATTCCTTGCGGCTTCCTTGCCCAATTCTCCATAGCACTCCTTTACCAACAGATCAATGACTTTGGTAAATTCCAACTTTTCAAGTACGTCTTTAGGCAGTAGCAGCATGATTCTATCTTACAAACTCGGATGACTGATGACTGATGACTGATGACTGGTGACTGGTGACTGGTGACTGGTGACTGGTTGGCCAGCTCAAATTATTGAATTACCTTTAACAAACCATGTAAGTGTCCATTCCGTTCAATTATTAGCCACAAAAATACCAATCCCCAATGCCCAACACCTTCGGCACGCTTTTCACGCTAACTACCTTTGGCGAATCACACGGCCCGGGAGTAGGCTGCGTCATCGACGGTTGTCCGGCGGGATTGGCTATGGATATGGATTTCGTGCAAAGCGAGCTCGACCGCCGCAGGCCGGGGCAATCCCGGCTTACCACCCAGCGAAAGGAATCGGATAAAGTGCAGGTATTGTCGGGTATATACGAAGGCGTGACTACCGGAGCGCCCATTGCGTTGTTCATCGCCAATGAAGATGCGCGAACAAGCGACTACAGCCATATCGCACAGGCCTTCCGGCCTTCCCACGCCGACTACACTTACCAGGCAAAATACGGCATCCGCGACTACCGTGGCGGCGGGCGCTCCTCCGCACGCGAGACAGCCAGTTGGGTAGCGGCAGGGGCTATCGCCAAATTACTGCTAAAAACCCAGGGCATTGATGTCCATGCCTATGTCAGCCAGGTGGGAACCATCCTGACGTCTCTCCCCTATACCGAACTCGACCTGAGCCTCACCGAAAGCACTCCGGTGCGTTGTCCGGATCCCGATACGGCCGCCCAAATGATCGCACTGATCGAGGAGGTACGCAAAGCGGGCGATACGATCGGCGGAGTGGTCACAGGGGTGATCACAGGTTGCCCTCCCGGTTTGGGGGAACCCATTTTTGACAAACTTCACGCCAGCCTCGGGCAAGCGATGTTGAGCATTAACGCCTGTAAAGGGTTTGAATATGGGAGCGGATTTTCCGGAGTAGCCATGCGTGGCTCCGCGCACAACGATGCTTTTTTCCGCGAGGGGGATGTCATAAAAACCCGGACCAATCACTCCGGCGGTATTCAGGGCGGCATTTCCAATGGGATGGATATCTATTTCCGTTGTGCCTTCAAACCGGTGGCTACGATTGTAGCGCCACAGGAATCGGTGAATGAAGCGGGAGAATCGGTCACGGTGACGGGAAAAGGCCGCCACGACCCCTGTGTAGTGCCCAGAGCGGTGCCTGTGGTGGAAGCCATGGCTGCATTGGTGCTGGCCGACTTTGTACTACAAAAAAATGCAGCTCGGATTTAGGAACCTCCCATTTTTTTTGTGACGCCCTTCAGCCCTTTGATGAACTCATCGAAGGTGTCAAATTCCTTTCGGTAGCTAAGTCCCAGGCCTGTTTTATTTTGCCGCCCGCCTTCAATAGCAGGTTCGGTGCTTTGGTAAAAGCGAATCTTCAGGGTCTGGTCCTTGGTCAGGAGGTATTCTACGGCCAGGTCGCCGGCAAATAAGATTCCGGAGGAGGTCGCCGCACCGGGAAAACTGCTGCCTCCCGTCAGGTCAAAGTTTCCACCCACGTTCACTGCCAGGCGGTCATCAAACAGATAATTCTTGAGTCGAACCTGAACCTCATTGGATCGGTATAGTTGATCGGGGTCGTTGACATCGGTCCCCTGAATATAGTTGTAGGCAATATCGAAGTCAATTCCCGAGATCAGGCCCTCTTCTGAACGCCATTCCGACACCAGACCGGTGAGGTAGTTACTGAATTGCTGCGAAAGCATTTCGGTCAGGGTATTGATCCCGATGGCCAATTCCTGTCCCTGCAAGGCGTTTTGGGCCGGAAGAAATTGGCCGAGAATCACCAATCCAAATACCTGGCGGTTCATCTCATTCTGATCTTGCCGCAAAATGCGGAGTTTGCTATCGGTGTAGTTTTTGAGCTCGTTGGGAACCCTTGGAAACTGAATATCAAAGTCCACGGTAGGCAACAACAGCTCCCCGCTCAGGTTCATCACCAGGTCTACATCGGCAGGCAAGCGCGCCGCATCCTTGATCGAACCGGTCTCATTCACCAGGTACTCCGCCAGGAAGTTGGTGAGCGACGCTTTCAGGTCTTTGTACTCCGCAGCAATATTGATCTCCGCTTTGAAGGGGTCGCCCGACCAGCGAATAGTCCCTCCTCTTCGCACCACAAAAGGCTTGTTGACGAGGTTCATCAGGGTAAACAAATAATCCCCGGAGGTAACGGCATAGTCTCCAAACATGAGAAAATCTCCGTTCCGGGGCACGGTCATCTTGATAGTGCCATTTCCCCTTCCTCTCAGGATATCGCCGGCTTGCTCGTTAAACACCATTTCAATAATGGCATCGTCCGTGATATTGAGGTCCATATCCACGCTCAGGCCCAACTCTTCCTGTGCTTTGGGGACCATGGCATCCGGATCGGGTTTCCGGTATCGCTGGGTGAAGTGAATAAAATTCACCTCGGAGGCGCTGCGGCTGGAAGAAATAGGCAGCACGATATGTGTCCCCGCTTTGGAAGTGGCATTTACATAAATGTCCGCTTTGGGAAAGGGGCCGGTAAAAAGGAGATTTCCGGAAGCGATAGCGGTGCCATAAAACAACTCATTCTGTCCTTTCTTGGTATTGAGCATCAAAAAATTGTCGGATCTGATTTGGGCGTTCAGGCCCATATTCTTCATGTGGTCATGGGTGATCCCGCCATAAACGGTGGCCTTGTTTCCCAATTGATCCGTAATGGTCGCGCCGGTAGCATCGATCATTGTACTGGTGAGTTCCACGGTTTGTTTGTCGATGAAATAGCGGGTGTTCAGAAAATCAATGGTAGTAGCGCCATTTCGCACCATAGCCTTCCCGAGGAGTTCCGGCTTTTCCGGGGGACCCTTAACCATGACATTGCCCGTCACCAGGCCCTCCGTATCGGATACCCCGTCTCCAATCCAAATTTCCAGAAAAGCCAACGGAAAATTTGACAGATCAGCTTTGGCATCCATATAGTTTTGGGTAGCCGGGTGACTCCGGTTGGCGTTGTCAGGCTGAAAATTGGGTGGATTGTAAAATCCGGAGGCTGCTATTTTTTGAGGACCTTTGGTAATCGTCGCATTGGCATTGAACGCACTTCGAAGGTTTTCCGCTTCCACATCGATGCGCAAGGCTCCGTAATCGATTGTATTCAGGATCAGGGAATCTGCCTGTGCGACCACATGCAACCCACTCAGGTTGAACAGGTCATCAATCGAGGCTTCCAGGTCGATACCGCCGGCAAAATGAATAGGTTAGTACTCCAGAATCCCATTGAGTTCATCCAGGTCAAACTGGCGAAGGTAGAGTTGCAAGCCTCTTCGGTCCAGACTCTGAAGAATAATACGCCGGTCGCCGGAGGTCAGGACAAAATCGCGGGTCTGCACATAGTCCTTCCCAAACCGAATAAAGTTGTTTTTTTGAATTTGCCACTCGTCGTTCAGGATCACCATTTTGGATTCGGCAAACCGGATAAAGAAATCCTGGTTGTCGAGGTAAAACACCCCGTCCATTTCGAGCTTGTTGAGCAGTTTGTCGTAATCGATGGCGGTGATGCCAAAATTCATGGTATCCCGGTTGATCAAGCCGAGTAGGGATACCGGCGCCAATTCGCGCTTGGAACCCAATATGGTGCGAAAGATGCCAAAATCCAGGACGCACGTGTCCCGAAGGGCATCGGCATTGAGATAGACGTTTTCAAATACCATTTCGCCCAGGTGCACAGAAGGCAGGTCCACTTCCAGCCACAGGGAGTCGTTTTCATTGCTGAAATAGCCTTGGACGTTCCCATTTACTATAGGTCCCAACGTGGGAATAAGCAGTTCCATCCAATCTTTGGTATCTTCCAGGGAAAGCGCAAACTGAAAAGAGCTGGTATCGGGTATGCGTTCGGTTTTAGGAATACCCATCCGGGCGAAGAAGGTGGCATAGTTGCGTTCCAGGAATTGGAAAAACACCGCGGAAATTTCCTTGAGATTATACCGTCCTTCCATCTGCCCATGCAGCATTTCCGAATCGAGGGACAGGCGTTTTTGATTTCCGTTCGATTCTGCGGTAATCAACAAGGAATCAAGGGTGTATGCCTTTTCATGGTCTTTCAGGGCCAGCACATTTTTCAATGCGATCTGTCCTTTTGCGTTGGCCAGGTCAATATCCTGGATCTTTAAATCGATCTGCCCGGAAAGGATAAAGTCTTTTTTGGAGAGGTTCAGGCGCTTTAAATCCACCCGGCGGACATCGGCTGAAAAATCAAAAAACGGCACCGATTGGGTAAAGTCTATGGTTCCAATAAAGTTGAAATCGATATTCTGGTCCTGGATGCCAAAGGCTCCATCAAAAAGATTGCGGTTCAACTGACCTTCCAGTGCCAGATTTTTGTACATATAGTCCCGGAAGGACATACTGTCGATCGCAGCTTCGACGCGCGCATTGGCCGTAGCGCCGGTTAGTCCTTTTCCATCAATTACCCGGGAAGTGAAGGTGACATTCCCAAATTCGGGATTACCGGTAAATGTTTTCAGGTCAAAGTCGAGGAGCGCCAGCTCCCCGCTGTATTGAGGCTCTTTCTGCCCCCCGGAGAGCTTCATGTCCATGGTAGCCCGGCCGAGTTCGGTGCGCAAATCGCCATAGGCAACAAAGTCGGTAAAGAAGCCGTCGAAGCTCCCGGAAAACACCAGGCGGCCCAGTTTGTCGAAGTTGGGAGGCAGGTTAAATCCGGGAATCAACTCCCGAAGCGTTTTCATGTTGGTTTCCAGCCTTTTGAGACGAAGGTTTAAGCTCGTCAGGTCGGGCACAGCCAAAAAGAGCGAACTGAAATCACCCTGGATAAGGGTATTTTTCGCCAGTCTTACACTCAGGTCTTTCCCCCTCAGGCTGTTGATCTTACCGGTGATGTGGCCATCTAGGTCCACCACTTCATTCCGGTTTTTCTGAAAGAATGGATTGCGCTCCAGGCCGGAGGCGAAGGTGACAATATCATTGATCCACACAGAGGAATTGCGCAGCCGCATATCCAATTTTACGGCATCCGGAAAGAAGGTAAAATCGCTATACGATTTATAGGTTAAAATAAGCGTATCCCCCAGGCTGCTTTCGGGGGTGATGAGCCGCATATCATATAACGTAACCGTTTTGTCAGAAACGGTAGCATCCTTCACGGTTAGTTTTTCCAGCTTGAAACCAGTGCTGTTTTCAAAAGAAATCAAGTCTACAATACCATGGAATTGCTGATCGGCAAAAGAAAGCGATCGCACGACAATATCAATATTGAAGACATCGAGGTAGTTAAAGTCCAGTACTTCTTCGGAGGTGAGTCGAACGGGTTCCTTCCGGTAATTATTAAGAAGAAATTTCCCATCCCGGACGTGAAACATATCGACGCACAGGTTTGGGAATCCAGCCAACGCCGGAACCTCCACCAGCGGGCCCGTCGGTTGGCTTTCGAATATTCCCGGAAAAAGGATAGCCCAGGTGGCCGAATCGGCGTCAAATACATCAACCCCGATCTGGAGGCCGTCGACAAACAGGTGTTTGGCATCAATAGTTCCGGTCTGCAGATCCAGGTTGTTTACCAGGCCATCGCCTTCCCGGATGGAAATGGTAAGCTTATTGCCACGCACACTGTCGAGTTTGACCAACTGCACGTCTTCGAGCAAAAAGGTCTTTATCCGGAGGTCGAGTGAATTTCCGTTTTTTGGGTCATCCTCTTGGTCCTTTTTTTTAAGCGCATCGAACAAAAATTGGATATTGGGCTCCATAGCCCCATATGGATGCACCCAATTGATGCGGGCATGTTGAAGGGTAATATCCTGGATGACCAGCCGTTTGCGCAGCAGATTCAGGATCAGCGCCTGAAAATTGACCTCCGTCCGGCCCGAAATTAACAGGGGTTCCCCGTTGTGGTCTTTTATTTCCAGGTCCGTGAGGGAAAATTTGTCGAACAACTGCAACCTGACCCCACCCAGACTTACTTCAGTCTCAAGTTTTTCCTGCAGAAACCCCGTGATGCCCTTCACTGCGAAATGCTGAACCGGAGGCAACAGCAAAAGGGCATATAACAGGAAAAGCAAGCCCACTGTGCCCAGAAAAACCCTCATTATCATTTTCCGAACCCAACGGAAGGCCCGACGCGAGAGCGATGGGAGCTCGGTCGTTTCTTGCGAAGGGGGGGATGGAGGGGTATCGGACATTAAAGACAATTTTTTTTAAATAACTGATGTTAAAATTTCTTGGGATTAATAGGGATTTAAAGGGATTGAGAGGGATTTATCAGACAGACAATCCCTCTCAATCCCCTTCAATCCCTTCCCAATCCCTTTTGTCTATTGATAGTTTTCATTACAGCGTAACATCAATAAGGAAGCACTATTCTAACACCAAAAATGACAACTTTACATCGAAAATGGTTGGTTTAACTAAAGTTTAATCTATCCTCCTCCTTTAAACACAAGCGGCCTGATCTTCAGTCGAACATTTTTCAATCCTTCTTCCTGCAATACGAGCTCCAATTTCTCCTTTTGACTGGAAGCTTCGCCCGTCGTTTTAAAGATGGTGCCCAGGTATATGGCAAATTCACCCGACCCGGTGTCAAAGCACCCCATCCACAACAAACCACCCTCCACTCCTGCATTGTAAATCGTATCCAGCTTTAGCCGCGCCAGTGCTTCCTCCCCCACCAGGTCGTACAATACGAGATACCGCGGTCCCTTTATTCCATAAAAACGGTCGCAATCATAGGCGTTGATACCGGAAGGTTTAGCTCGCTGTGGCGCGGGTTTTTCAGGAGGTAGCGGCACGCTGTCTAATCCGGGGATAAGCTCCTTCGGAGAACTGAATACCGTGTCCCTGGCTAATGGTGCACCAACCTTAGCGACCGGCTCCTCATCCATAGGATTAGGCGATTGGGGCAATTTTTTATACTGTTCCAGAAAAGGGGTATCGATCAAATACTCTCCCGTTTCCGGACGAGTGGTCTGGGTCAGGATCTCCAATTCCTCGGTATATGCCTCTTCATCGGCAAAAATTACCGGCGGGATCTTGTAAAGATCATGGAAGATGGCAATGCTCGCCGCGAGGGCAGCGGCCAGGACCGTCAGCTGGTTGAAGTAGGAACGCTGAAAACGATTGAAGGAAAAGTCTGGAAACCGGAACCTGTTGATCCATGTCAACCAGGGCGGCAATTGAGCCCACCACCCTGACTGAAGCTTGTCGGTCATCTTCCGCGTCCAGGCCTGCGCATCGTCAAAGCGCACCAGCCGGCGTTTTTTGCGCAATGCCTGTACCCGGGCCGGGGTGACCACCAAATGGGCTTTGAGGTGGTGATCGATCATTAACAAGCCAAATCCCTGAGCAACGCATTGCTGCTTGAGCTCTTTGAGATTCTTATCCAAGGGGTTTTCAAATACGTCTTCCGCCAGTGCGATCCATTGCTGGTCGGCAAAATAGTGTTTAAATTGCTCGATGGCATAGATATACCGGTACCGCTGCAACCGCCTAACCAACAATCGAACCAGCAAAAACAGCGCCATTACCAAAAGGATAAAAATGGCGATAGCTCCATATTTGCCCAGTGTCGGAAATACCGGCCATTTTTCCGCATACAGTACCCCCAATATCACGGTAGTGGTAACCATTGCCATTGCCATAGCATCCATATTCAACAACACCGGTTGCCGGTGGAAGATCACCTCTTCCCTGCTATCATTGGCCGTGGCTTCAAAGGTGGCGAGGAAAGGCGATCCGTCTTCCTTACTAAACGTCAAGTGCCCGTCTGCGACGATCCCTCCCGGAGCTATCATATCCAGGCGGGCAATAGTCTCCCCTTCCCCCCTGGGGCGGTATTTGTAGTAGCCTTTTAGAAATTGTAAGGCTACTTTTTTGACGATATCTTCGGAGAGTGTGGTCAATCTGCCAAAGATACAGACTAACTGGCCAATTGGCGAAATATCCTGACTACTTCTGCGGCTTCCTTCACATCGTGCACCCGTAAAATCTGCGCCCCTTGCTGCAGGGCGACCATGTGCAAGGCAGTCGTGCCGTTGAGGGCATTGCCAGGCGACACGTCCAGCACCCGGGTGATCATGGATTTGCGGGACAGGCCTACCAATAAAGGCGCTTCCAGGATATGAAAAGCAGACAGGTTTTTGAGCAAGGAATAGTTATGTTCTACCGTCTTGCCAAAGCCAAAGCCAGGATCAAGGATCACATCGTGTATCCCCAGCGCGCGGAGTTTGCCCAGTTCGGCAATCAGAAAATCCAGCACGGAAACGACCACATCGTCATATTGCGGGTCTTCTTGCATATGTTGGGGGGTGCCTTGCATATGCATCAGTACATAAGGCACGCGAAGGGCTGCCACCGTTTCATACATCGCCGCATCCAACCGTCCCGCAGAAATATCGTTGACCATACAAGCGCCAGCCTCCACGGCCTCGCGCGCCACCGAAGCCCAAACCGTATCTATCGAGATCAGCGCTTCCGGAAACCGGGCATGCAAGGCTTCCACCGCCGGAAGCACGCGCTGCAATTCTTCTTCCTCCGAAACCAACTCCGCACCTGGCCTGGACGACATCCCGCCTACATCGAGGAAGGTGGCTCCGTCGCGCAGCATACCTTCTGCCCTTTCCAACATCCCGTCAATCCCCGAAACCCGGCTCCCCGGGAAAAAGGAATCCGGCGTAATATTCAGGATGCCCATGAGCAGGGGGTGGTCCAGAGGGAGGAGTTTGCCCTGGCAATTGAGGGTGTATGGTTTCAAAGTTTTTAATTTTCAGTTTTTAATTTTCAGTTAGGGTTGCGAGCAGTGCAGCTGCAGCCGCACTACTCGCAAACCAATTTTCTTTAAGTAAACATACGATTGTGTGGCATTAAAACTGAAAATTAAAAACTGAAAATTAAAAACTACTGATACGGATTCACCGACAAATTCGCATCCCCTACCTTTACCCCGTAGAAATCGAGATCTTCAAGACTCATGGTCAGGCTGGTGATCCCATATGCATTGGGAATAGGCTCGAAAAAGGGGTTTTGCGGGTCGGGGAACACATAATCCGTCGGGATAAACCGCCAGGAGGAATTGTTGGGAAAAGCAGTTGAAATGCCGAGGATCACTTTGGTAATTTCCACCATATCGAGGGTTGTGATCGAACCAGACTTGTTGGCATCGGCTGCGATCATGGCAAAAGGTCCGTTTAGCAACTCGAGCAGGAGAATGTGTTTTTTGATAAATACCAGGTCGAGGGTCGTCACCCCTTGAGACAAGCCCGTATTTTTCACACAAGCGAGATAATAGTTCTCCCCATTCGGAAGATTGGTAAAGGAATACGCCCCGGTCGTATCGGTGACCTGGGTAAGCGTGTCAGGGCCAAAACAAATGACCGTAACCCCGGCCACTCCTTTGTTGGTATTGGAGGTCTTCACTCTGCCCGAGAGGCCCGCCGAAGCAGGAACGGGAGGCTGATACCCATCCAGTACCATCACTCCGGAATTATTGGGATCGAGCCATTCTTTCAACCGTTCGGCGGAGGTGGCGCCTTCATTCCAGGAAATACTGAACCGGCCCGAGAAGGTAGTCACCTGGGTACAACCCAAAAAGCCCCCGTGCAACTGGCCCACTATATGGCCACTGCCGTTGAACAAGGGACTCCCGGAGGATCCCACCTGAAAACTCCCAATATCCAGGACAACCCTGAAATGGTGGTTGGCAGGTGTAGTCACCCCATTGCTCCAATTCAAGGAACTGGGATGAATGACCAGGGGATTGTTGTCGAAAGAAATCTTCTTGATATCCGCCTTGGGATGGTGAATATACACCCCCGCCGAAGGCGGAGCCGCCGACCGGTCCCACCCGTTGAAATACACATTGAAAAAAGCGGGTATCGGGATGGAGATCTCCAATAACAAAAAGTCGGAAGCCTGCCGGCCCGCGCGTTCCATGGAGCCCACGATGGAGTAATAACCAGGCTCCTGTGCCGGATCATCGCAGGTAGCGCCTTCATATTGAAAATCAAAACGCCAGAAGTCGTACAAGGGGGTATACCCGTCCTGACAGTGGAAGCCTGTCAACACATAAGGCGTACCGTCGTTATTGGTGTTGTTGACGAGCGAGCCGCTGCACCAGCCCATTCCTTCCTCCAGCACCATCCGGATGCGGGTGACGCCCCGTTTCTCATCCTGCCAATCGGCGCCCACCGGACAGTTCACGTTCACCTGACAGGAGTCGGACTCGCCGAAGCCATAACCCGCTTCCCGGGTCCCGAAAGCGTCGACGATATCCGGGGTGATGGCGTAGTCGACGCGAAAAATGGACAATATCCCTTTCCCGCGTTGAAATTTGGGTTCGTAGTATTCCAAAATGGCTGTTTCGCCGGGGATGAAACCCGTCACAAAACGGCCGCTTGTTTTATTATTTTTAGAAGAATACGCGCCCAGGATAGCCTCTCCTTCCGGCTCGTACATAAACAGCTTTCCACCGGGCGGCATATAGAAATGATCATAGAGCACGGCCAGCCCTTTTGCATTTTTTGAATGAATTTGCAGCAACCACAGGCGGTCGCCGTTGCCCAGTTCGATCCACTGCCCTGCCGTCTCCAAATCCCAGGATACAGCCACAGGCGCCGAGCTCAGCGGATTTTCGGGATGTTGGGCATTGAGCTGTTGAAGGGTGGAAAGATCGGGGGCCGGCAGCTCATACGTACTGAGCTGGATCGGGCCGCGGGCCATTTGGAAGGCATCCCGCAAAAAAATGGGGTCGCCCTCTATAGTGAGCTGGGCAGAAAGCGGGAGGGCAAATGATAATAGCAGGCAAATAATGCCAGGGAGGTAGTAAATTTTTCTCATAGGATCGGCTTGGGTAAATAATCCAGTAAAGATAGGGAAAAATTGAGGAGGATCAAGGGTGTGGGGGGAGATTTCAGGAACACGCCTTCATCTCCCGGAGAAAGTTGCCAACCCAGTTAATGTGCGATTGCAGATTAGCCTTAATCTGGACACACGAATTGATTATCCTGCAAAAGGAGGTATGTCTCGCAGTAATCGACGTTGCCTGCCAGATCTTTCACCCACAATTCTATGAGTTGGGTGCCCAGTTCACTACAGTCGAATGTCACGGATGGGATCGGGTCTCCAAACGTATCAACCGGGAAGCCTGAGCCCTGGCCAGCCTTGCGAATGGAGAATACCAACAGGTTTGAAGGCGTGCAATTATCTTCGGCGTAAGCCAGGAAAGATGATGCCGCTTGAGTGACCATACCGGAGGCGGGCATGTTAACAGCCAGGCCATTGATACATACCAATGTCGGCGACTTGATGTCTTCTTCATCCGTCTGCCCGTCGCAATCATTATCGATGCCGTCGCACACCTCTTCTGCACCGGGGTGGATCGCGGCATCGGTGTCGTCGCAGTCGTCCTGGCTACCGGTACAGGCCCCAATAGCTGTGTAGCCGTCGCCGTCGGCATCAGGCAGGTAATCCCCATGCGACAGGTGATTGGCCAGCGCATTCTGGTTTACCTGGAGCGGGTGGAACGCCCCGTTTCCGGCGATGTGGCAGACAGTCACCTTGTTTTGACCACGGTCTTCGACATTTAGGTCGGTGGGCGTGAGTTTTTCTTTTTCGCACGCTGTGATCCACAGCATCATGACCATAGACAGGAATGCTACCTTTTTCATGATATTTTGTGTTGAAAAAAAATGAACGAATACGGGTCGAATTGTGAGTTTTCAGCAATAAGTGAGTAATAATACAAAAAGAAAATGGCATACGGCCCGGATGATTGAGGTATTGTCCGGGGGATTACCAGATTGGGAAAAATGTGGAGCACTAACCCGGTGGCTAAGTCAGTGCAGATACTGAAGTCTTTCTTATCTGAGGCTCAGTCCAGGGGGATGTAATAATTTTCGCGGCCTGCACAATGACAAAACGCAATTCCCTTATTGATGAAAATCATATGTAAAAAGTAATTGGGTTGAATAATTTTGACAGAAACCAAAAATTTCACCATAGCTATATTCAGGGCCTCGTCTTGAGCGCGAATTTATCTGCCATGTATGACGATAGCATAAAAAAAGCTATTGAATCCCATTTAGCCATTTATTTCAAATAGAAAGCACTGCAAGGGGATTGAAACAAAAGTTCATTCGACCAATGGCCAAAGTCCATCGATTCATGAAATGATATCATTTGTGTCTCATTTACATCAATCCTGTGCTACCGAATTATCACTTTTTTTCTCAATATTCATTTCAATGAAACAACTCATTGTCCTCAACCTGGCTCTATCCCTGGCAATTACTTTTGCAGGTGCCCAAACCGCATACATTTCAAATAAAAACGACAATAATGTCATGGTCGTCAACACCTCCGAAAATATGGTAACTGCGACCATACCCGTTGGGATTAAGCCGTCTGGCGTAGCGGTTAGTCCTGATGGTTCGAAAGTGTTCGTGACGAATTCCGAATCTGGCGATGTCCGAGTTATTAACACTGCCGGCAACATAGTAACTGCTACCATAGATGTCGGGGATTGGCCGACAGGCATAGCGGTTAGTCCTGATGGTTCGAAAGTATTCGTAGCGAATTCCGACTCCGACGACGTAAGTGTCATAAACACCGCCGACAACACAGTGGCTGCTACCATAGACGTCGGGGATTGGCCGATTAGCGTAGTTGTCAGCCCCGATGGCTTGAAGGGGTATGTGGCGAATTATATTTCCAGCAACATCAGCGTCATCAACACTGCCGATAACACAGTGACTACGACCATAGATGTCGGGAGTAAACTGCGGGGCATAGCGATCAGTCCCGACGGCTCGAAGGTATTCGTGATAAATTACGATACCGAAGAGGTTCTCGTCATCAACGCTTCAGACAATATGGTGATAGCTACTATAAGTATCGGGAGTAAGCCACAGGGCATAGCTGTATGCCCTGACGGCTCAAAGGTATTCGTCACGAATTCCGGTTCCGACAATATTAGCGTAATAAACGCTACTGATAACACAGTGACTACGACCATAGATGTCGGGGTTGGCCGATTGGAGTAGCGGTCAGTCCCGATGGGTCGAAAGCTTATGTGGCGAATTGGAGTTCAGATAACGTCAGCGTCATTAACACTGCCGACAACACAGTAGAAGCTACGATACCCGTTGGAGATGCCCCTACCTCACCTGGGAATTTTATATCCACCTACCCCGTGGTGTTCTCCAGCCAGCAGCCATCTTTTGCAGCAACGACGGTGAACAGACAGGCCTTGGTGGAGGAGAGCCCATAGGAGGAATCTACTCCGGCTCTGGCGTGACCGATGATGGAAACGGCACTACTTTTTCATTTGCCCCCCAAGAAACAGGACCCGGTATACATATTATTTCCTACACGATCAACGGGGTTCCGGCAAAAAAGGGGATCCAGGTTTTGGCTGTCCCTGACGTATCGCTCACGCTCCCTGGTCCAATCACCGTCAATGACACCCCTGTGATATTGACGGGGGGCATGCCAGGCGGTGGCATCTACTCCGGAATTGGTATTTCAGGCGATAGCTTTGATCCTATGGAAGCGGGTCTAGGCACGCATACCATCACCTACACCTATACCGATGCGAATGGTTGTAGCGGTATAGCCTCCGGTACTATCACCGTGAAAAACCCTCCTCCTCCTGACAACTTCTGTGATGGTGCCAACGACATTAATAGCCTCTTCGGGCAGGCTTATAACACACCGCAAGCATCTGGATTATGGGACAACACCGAGTACACTTCAGATGGAGACCCGGCCATGGGCTATGAATGCTTTGATGATGAAGGTTTGCAACACACCATTTGGTATACATTCACGGGAGACGGGAATACTTACAGCATCAGAACCGTTCAGTGTAATGCAGTTAACTACATTAATGAGGGCGAGACCCAGGTTGCCGTCTATTCTGGCGATTGCGATAACCTTACTGCTGTTGCCTGCAACGAAGACGAGAGTACATCTACTGGTTTGTTCAATATCTATCTGGAATTACCAACTGAGATAGGAGTCAACTACTTAATGATGATCGATGGTTTTGAAGAACCAGGTTTTATAGCTGATGGCGAATTTTGCCTTGAAATCACTAACCTTACTCCTGATGCGGTGACCGACATTCAACGCACATCCATCCACATTTTTCCCAACCCAACCGAAGGGAAATTGTCGTTGAATGGAGTTGAAGCTTATCGAGTGGATATCCATGATTGGTTGGGACGAAAAGTGGCCAAATTTGAGCAGCCTGTCGGTGAACTGGATATAAGTAATTTGCCCGCAGGTGTGTACCTTCTGCGTATCGACACTAAGAATGGGACGAAATATTCGGCCCGGGTTGTGAAAAATAAATGAGAACCACACCAATATTTTTTATTTCTTAAAAAATTCCGGGCGTCATATACTCCTGAAGTATAATCGGGAAATGGCGTTTTCGAAAAGACGAGGATGGAGCTGGAGTCCCCTACCAAGCAAAACGTACTTTTTTTTTGACGAAAATCATATATTGTAAGTAATAGGGTTTAATAGTTTTGGTGGGAACCTAAAACATTCAACATGGCTATGATTTTTGTAGTGCTCGTTCCGTTGGGTTTCCATACACACCTCACAAGGAAAGGGGGGGAATATTGGAGGCTGTTGGGTGAGTTTGGATGAATGAGCTAATAAAGGGGAACGACCCAACAAGATATTTTGTATAATCTGTCCGTATTCCCATATACCCCACAAAAGAAAAAGCCCTGCAAGCTATCAACTTGCAGGGCTTTAACATTTTACTTTTTCAACTGATCCGACAACTCAACTAATCCCTACTTATACTTACCAACCAATCCGGCTAAAAAAATGGCTAACGTCCGCTTCAACCTGAAAAACAAGCAAGACGATCCGGCACTCATCTTGATGATCCTCCGGGTCAAAGGTTTCCGTTTCGTTTATAGCACAGGCCAAAAGGTGCCTCTCAAATATTGGGATGACTCCAGGGGCCGGATAAAAAGCCCTCACCTATACCGACCAGGCGCAGCGATAAATACGATACTCGGAAAGATCGAAGAGGAAGGCAACGCCTTTTATGCCGAGTCGGTAGCTAAGGGAAAGGGATTGGACTGGAGGGATCTCCGGCTAAGCCTGGATAAAATCACTATGCGCTCCTCGGTGCCTGATGCTCCGGTAAGCCAGAACCTCGTAGAATTTATTGAGGAGGCTAAAGAGAAGCGGGAACAAAGTAAAGGCTTCAAGGAGAATACGATCAAATCATACGTCACCCTGATTAACCACCTCAAGGAATTTAGCCGAGTTAATGACACCCGCCTCCCCTTCGCGGAGATTGACCTGGATTTCTTCTATTCCTTCACCGAGTATCTTTTTAAAGGAGCTCCGGGCATACCTGGCTTAGCCACTAATACGGTGGCCAAGTCCATACAGATGCTAAAGTCTTTCCTGTCCGAGGCTCAGTCCAGGGGAATAGAGGTTCCGACCGCTTATAAGGGAGCCCGATTCAGGGTCGCTACCGTCCCGACGTTCAAAGTATACATCTCCGAGAAGGAGCTTGAAAAGATAGAGGAGCTTTCTCTCCCCGAAGGTCATAGGCTGGAAAGGATCCGGGACCTTTTCCTGCTTTCTTGCTGGACGGGGTCCGATACTCAGACGTGCACCAAATTAAAGCGACAACTTCCGGGTATCGGACGGGGTGACACTTCTCTCCCTTACACAGACGAAGACCGATAACTCGGTCACTATACCGGTCAAGCCAAAGGCTATGCGAACCCTGGAGAAGTACGGATACAATCCACCGGCAGGGATCTCGAACCAGAAATATAACACCTACCTGAAAGAACTTTGCAAATGGCCGGACTCACTGAGAAGGTAGTGAGTTACGAATTTTCCGGAGGAAGAGGAAAGAGGTCATCCTGGAGAAATGGGAAATGATAAGCACCCACACCGCCCGGAGGACTTTCGCTACCAACGCGCACAAAGCTGGCGTCCCTACCCTAGTCATCGCTAAAATAACAGGCCACAGGACCGAGAAGACCTTGCTGAATTATATCCGAGTAACGGCGGAGGAGAATGCGATGATGGCTAGTAAGAATGTATTCTTTGGAGGCCAGGAGCCGGAGGAGAAGCGCTAAGACAATAAGAAGGCTGCAATAATTTTTTGGCCTGCACAATGACAAAACGCACTTTCTTTATTGACAATAATCATAAATTGAAGGTAATTGGATTGAATAGTTTTGTAGAACCTAAAACTATCACTTTGGCTATATTTTTTGAAGCGCTCGTTCCATTGCTTTTTTATACACGTATCACCAAGAAAAGGTGGGATAAATTGAGAAGTCCGTTGGATGATTTGGATGTATGAGCCCTACGCAGAATTGGGATTATCTGCCATAAATGGAGGGTTTCAAGATCAAGGAAGGTTTACATCCACCATTAGGTGGCAGTAGTACAATGGTTAGTGGTCATTAAAAATGAACAAGTAACAGAAATATAATGGCAGACATTCGCAAAAAGCTCCTCGATAAATTTAAAATCCAAAATGCATATGGTGTATTCGGGGCATATCTCAAGGAAGTAGAAATTGATGGATTTCGAGGAATGCGTAATCTAACCTTAAAGGTTGAATATCCGATTACAGCAATAAGCGGCACAAATGGTTCTGGGAAAAGTACAATTGGACAAATTGCAGTATCAGGATACAAAAAGCCTACTACAGATAGGATTTATCGAAGGCGGTATATAAAAGACTTTTTCCCAAAATCTCCTGATCTTGATCCAAATCCATTTACAGATGAAGCCAAGGTGATATTTAAGTATGGGACCAATACTCCGCAATTACAACAAGTGACTGTATCAAGACAAAATGTAGAGTGGTCAGGATATAAAAGGCAAGCCAGAAAGACATTGCTTTTATATTGGGTTTGCGGCATACATCCCAAAATAGAAAAAAGAGGAATTAGCATTTATCATTCAAATAATTTTGCAACTTACTGAACGACGTGAACTCAGCGCCGAAGTAAAACAGAAGGTTTCATCAATTCTAAATACAGACTATGAGGACATATACTCCAAGGGATAGCAGCTAATGACAAAACTAATGAAATAGGAGTTGTATCCCGTTATGGATATTCTTATTCAGAAAATAATATGGGCTTTGGTGAAGGTAGGCTGATGTTCATGATTGATTTATTTGAAAACGAACCTCAAAATAGTCTTTTTGTCTTAGAAGAACCAGAAACGTCACTTCACGGTGATGCTCAATATAGGTTCATTAAGTATTTGATGGATGTTGTTAATAGGAAAGGACACCAAATAATTCTCTCAACCCACTCCTCAACAATACTTGAAGCTCTTCCTCCAGAGGGGAGAAAGTTTTAGTGCGCGATAGGGAAGGTGTGAAAATACTTGATAGAATAAGGGCGTATAGGGCTAAATCTATTCTATCTGATGGTAAAGAAAAGCATTAACAATATGTGTTGAAGATAATTTTGCAAAAAATCTACTATCTGAGGCACTAAGAAAAAAAGAAACCTGGATTGATAAGAGATATTCAAATTGCGCCGGTAGGAGATAAGGATGCCGTAGCAAATATGATAAATCATCTTCGAGATTTAGGAGTTAAGTCAATTGCAGTCCGCGATGCAGATGCAGGGCCAAATGAAAAGGAAGGATTATATTCCTTTCCCGGGACGATGCCACCTGAAAAAAAGTGTTTCTAGATGAAGGAGTACAAGGTCTGCTGAACAAATATTACAATATTGACACGCAAGAAATTTTTAAAACCATAGAGGGATCTTGATCACCATAAATATGGAGAGGTGCTTGCTAACAAAGCATGTACTTCCAAAGAAGTTATCGAGACCGATGCTATCAGGTATTACATGTGCGAGAAACCAGATGATTACTTCGATGAATTATTGAATAAAATAGAGGAGCAAATCTAAAACGACTACCTACAATCACTTCCCCCAAATGCCTCCTAAGCGTCCCATATTCGGGAAACGTAACGTTCGCCACAACCAATAAAGAAAGATATGAAAGGAATATTTAGCCTCATCTTAATAATAATCTTCTGTGGAAATCCTAATGTTGCCGCACAGAATTTCCTTCTAAAAACGAGTGACTATATTGATAACCCAAATGATTTTCTTCTCTAATTTCGTAGATATTGCAAGGCAGGGAGTTACTTATTCAGCAAGTCTGATGAATGAAGAATTTGGAGAAGATTTAAAAATTGAAGTTTTAGATCAACCTTCACAATTTATCGTTTTATTTTCTCATAAAAAAGAACCGAGATTTCCTCTTTGAGAGGCGAAGGGCAAGATGGCGAAGAAACAATAGTCACTACCAAAATGCGAGTTCCACAAAGAGTCGACATAATGAAATATTTTTAGGGAAACAGGTTTTGTCTATGTAACAGAAAACAAGAGGATGGGTTTCATGTAACTATTTTTACCGGGTGGGAGCAGCAACCCCCTCATTGAATTAGGATATTTCGATATGGTATTTCAGGTTTTAGAATTTTCGTATAATGAAGTTTATATTCAAGCAAGCATTTCTTTTGTAAAAGATAAATAATGGAAAATAAAAAAGAAGGCTGTGGCCAATCGAGTAGAGAGAGATAATCCTTCAATTTAAACCTGGGAACGGCAGCTAAATAAATTTCCGATATTCAATAACTAAATTTTGATGATAAATAAATGGCTAATAAAATATCTCTTTCACGTTTAGAAACATTCCTTTTTGAGGCTTGTGACATCCTAAGAGGAAACATGGATGCTTCCGAATACAAGGAATACATCATTTCAATGCTGTTTTTCAAACGGGTGAATGACCAGTTTGAGGTACACCGTGACAGACGAAAGAAAACGCTCATTGAAGTTCGTGGAGTGAGTGATCCCGAAGTGATTTACGGAGAACTGGAAAGGCAAAATGCACCGGAATACGACTTCTATGTTCCACTTGCTGCACGTTGGAAACGATTGGACGGTGACCCGGAATTCTACACAGACGATGAAGGCAAGCAACAACCATACAATTACATCAAAGACCTGCAAGAAGAAATTGGAGACCACCTGAACAAAGCATTAGCTGCTCTACAGGAAGCCAACCTTGACAAGTTGGAAGGTGTATTCAATCAGGACAACATCAACTTCAACAAAACATTTGGCAAAAACAACAAGCAAATCAGCGATGAGGATTTAAGGGAACTGATTAAGAAATTCAACAAGATCAGTTTGCGTGACGACAATCTGGAATTCCCTGACCTGATGGGTGCGGCTTATGAATACCTGATTAAACATTTTGCCGATAGTGCCGGAAAAAAAAGCCGGAGAATTCTACACCCCAACGAAATTGTAAAACTGCTGGTGAACATTCTTGAACCCGGCAAGGATGCCGAAATCTACGACCCGACCGTGGGAAGTGGCGGTATGCTGATTGAATGCAAAAACTATGTGGAGAGCCGTTACGGAACTGCAAAGAACCTTTCGCTTTACGGACAGGAGAAAAGCGGAACCGTTTGGGGTTTATGTAAAATGAATATGCTGTTCCACAACATTTACGACAGCAAAATCCTAAACGGTGATACGCTACTCAATCCCTTGCACTACGACAGAGACAAACGAACTGAAAACCTTTGATATCGTTATTGCCAATCCACCTTTTTCGCAGGATTATGCTACTACCAATATGAAATTCAAAGAACGCTTTAGTTTTTGGATGCCTACTAAAGACAAAGCTGACTTCATGTTTGTGCAGCACATGGTGGCTTCGCTGAACAATGCCGGACGTATGGCAGTGGTGATGCCGCACGGTGTGTTGTATCGGGGCGGTGAGGAAAAGAAATTTTCGGGAGTGGCTTGGTAAACCGTGGCTATTTGGAAGCGGTAATTGGTTTGCCTTCTGCTTTGTTTTATGGAACAGGCATTGGTGGCTTGTGTGTTGGTGATTAACAAAGCGGAGCAACAACGAGACCATGTGCTTTTTATCAATGCCGACAGAGAATTCAAAGAAGGTAAAAACCAAAACAAACTGCGACCCGAAGACCTTGGAAAAAATTGCCTACACCTACCGACACAAAAAAGAAACACCCAAATACAGCAAGTTGGTGGCTAAAAGCAAAGCCATTGATGAACTGAATAATTTGGAAAACGAAGATTTCAATTTTAACATCCGCAGGTTTGTGGATAATGCACCACCACCCGAACCGCAGGATGTACATGCCCATTTGCAAGGCGGCATTCCTGAAAGTGAAGTAAAAGCATTGAACGATTATTTTAACTGTTATGCAGGATTAGAAGCCAAATTGTTTGAGCCGCTAAAACCAAATTACCTGAAATTTTCTGACAGCATTGCACACAAAGAAGAAATCAAAAAACTGTTTGACGAAAGCGAAGAAATAAAACCGCTTTTGCCCAATACAACGAAGCCATTGGCGAGTGGTGGCAACAGCAATTGCCTTTATTGGAACAATTGCCCGAGCAGAAAACCAGTGTGTTTGACCTGTATCATACCTTTTCTGCCAACGCTTACCGAAAAACTGAATGCCCTCCCCATTTTGGATGAGTTTAAAAGCCGTGGCTCTTTTGCCGCTTACTGGAACAGCATTACCAACGACATTAAAAGTGTAATAGCCAGCGGATGGAATGCCGAACTCATTCCGGATGACGAAATACTGCAAAGCCAGTTTCCGGAAGTGCTGAAAGAACTGAAAGACAACGAAGCAAGACGTGACGAACTGCAAGCCAAGTTTGACGAAGTAAACGAATTGGAAGATGATGTATGGAACGAAG
>JADJTT010000006.1 GCA_016711045.1 Saprospirales bacterium | reverse complement strand
TTCTTTTTGCGCTGGTGACGGGCGATACCTGCGCGATAATTTGCCGGGGAAAGCCGGCTCCGTCCGGTTCCGTCGTGTTTCAGGATATATAATCGGCGCTACCTTCATAGCCTTCCGGGATAAAAGACCGCAGGTGAAATTGACCTCGAGAAAATAGGATCTCCCCGGCCGTATCAACCCGAAGTCGAGGCGGGCATAGCCCACGCCTTCAAACCCGGTAAAAACCTGCCGCGCCGCTTGCGCAAACGCGCTGTAAGATCGGGGTCGGCACAAGGCACATTGCGCTCGGGGTGCCATTGCGTGACTTTCCAGATCGTGGTTTTAAAGAGTGGGTCGCCCGCAAACACGAACCCCAGCGGCAAATAGGCGATCGGCTCCTCCCCTGCCGCAACCAATACCGTGAATTCACGGCCCTCGATGTACGTTTCCACCAGCGCTGCATCGCATCGCGGACGATAGCGGTTACCGCAGCTTTCAATTCTTCCTCCGACATGGGAATGCTCGTCAATACCCAGGCTGTCGCCCCGCCCCTGCGGGTTTGACGAACAGGGGAAAGACAGATGGGCACAGGCAGCCGCCACGTCATCGTCCGGGCCCACAAGCCGGGGCAAAATCCGGCACCTTTACCCCTGCGGCGAAGGGCCAACGTCTTCATCAGGGGCTTAGGTGGATCAAACAGCTGCGGGGGAAGGGCCACGGTGTAAGGGAGGTCCAGCATCTCCAGGGCATAGAAGTGACCTCAAAGGGAAGGAATATCCCACTCCGGGTAGCTTCGCAGAGATTGACGAACATCGTCCAGCCCTCCCCGTTTCAGGGCTTTCAACTGGCGGTAGGCGGTGAGTTTGTTTAGAAAAACGTGGTCGACCTGCGCGTCGGGGAGCAGGTGGGCCAGGTTTCTCGGAGGGTCGTAATTCCGGTAATCGACCTCGGAAGAACCGTAATCGGGTTGGAGGATGCAGACCTTTAGCATTGGGAGGGGTTATTTTTTCGGACTAAAGCTCCGTAAAGCATATCGCTCATCAACCGGGTAAAGGGATACCACTCCAGCGGAGAATCTGGCGGTAGAAGATTCATTCTCATCGGCGGAAATGCCGCGTTGGCGTTGACCTCAGGACGTAGGGGGTTCGCCGGTCTGCCGGTCCATACACGGATATCGACCCGGCCGGTATCCTGGCCGCCGACGGCGCAGTAGGCATTCCAGGCGAGGTCTTCCAGGCTTTTTTTTCAGCGTGGGATCCGCAGGGGCAGATATTCGTACAGGGTTTGCCATCCGGTGGCCGCGATCTTCCTTAAACAATTCCCAGTACCGGTCGTAGGGAAAACCGCTCCATTTCCGGCAAGGCATTGTTAAAAAGCCCGTTCTACCGGAACTGATACACCCCGATGGTTCCGGACCCCCGGTGCTCCACCACTAATACGGTAACTCCGGACCGTTGATAAAACCGTTCCACAAAAATGCCTCCTTCGGTAAATTCGCGCTGGTAAGGCTATTGAGCAAGGTCATGACCTGCTCGTGCACTTCTTCATCGGAGTTGACGACTGATTTAAGGGACAGTCCGAAGCTCCCGGCGCTGATCGCTGGTTTGACGAACAGGGCGCGCCCAGTTTTTCGCAGAGGCCGGGAATATCCCTTTCGGGGTCGGTGATCACTGCAAAGGGCGCCGTGGATACCCCTTCCCGCAGGGAAGGGCTTCCTTCATCAAAATTTTGGAGGTCGAAATATGGTAGAAAGGGGCATCCGCTCCGGTGAAAGCCAGACCAAGTTCCTCCAGGTGTTGGATGACATCAGATCCCTGGACCTCCAAATACGGGATCAGCGTCGCAAAATTGAGGATGAGTGGCTGTTGGCCGTTGGCCGATTGGAGGATGAAACTTCCACGGTTTCGCGGAGGTCGGTGGTCACCGGCACCGCAGGTCCAGGCCAGGCCCAGCGCATGAAAGACTTCGTCCAGTTCCCTGCGTGTCTGCGGGGTGTCGTAGGATTCAATGACCAGATCCGGGCCGACTTGCCAGTAGGGGATAAATGCCCAAACGGCCAAAGGGGTCGGCCATGCCCCCTGGTTTTCAGGTGTCTGCAAATTTCATCTGCGATGCCAAGGCGGTCGCTTCCGTAACCATGCTGCAATATTACTGCAAAGGATGCTTTTATCATTAAAATTTTGAAACCTGACTTATCCGCTTCTTTTGGTTAGGCCCGCGACGATTAATCATCGATTATTGCAGGAAAGCTTATTATGGGGATTGTAAGGGATTAATCCCCATCAATCCCTTAAAAAAACTAAAACTGAACAGGTATGTCAAAACAGTACATTTACTTACTGGGGCCCTATTGTACATGGCTCCGATCTGGAGTCAAACTTCTCTCGAAGGAATAATCACCGAACAGGAAACAGGCGAAGGCCTCATCGGCGCCCAGATAATCCTTAAACAAAACAAGGTGTTTATCGCAGGCGCCCATACCGATTTTGAGGGGTATTACCGGCTGAACAATCTCGATCCCGGGGATGACGTAGAGGTGTCGTATGTGGGTTTTCAGACCCAACACATCAACGGGTCGTTATTCGCGAAGGGGAAGTGACTAAACTGGATGTCGCACTATCGGGCGGTGTCGAGTTGGAAGAGGTCGTGATAACCGGGTATAAAGTGCCGTTGATCCAGCAGGATAATACCTCTACCGGGGGCTATGTGACAGCTGAACAGATCCAGCGAATGCCGAGAAAGAATGTGCGCGGCCTCAACGCCAATGTTGCAGGCGTCAAATCGAAGGATAAAGGAGACGCCGTGACCATTAAAGGCTCTCGAGCCAATACTACGGTGTACTATCTGGACGGGGTTCGGGTAAAGGTACACTTCCGCCCAAAAGATCTCCAAACGTGCATGGCGCAAAATGGAGCGAAAAATGGAGGAGGTCCCATCCGGCGATTCCTTCGGAATATGGGTGGAAAATGACTATATCTCTCCGGTCGACGAGGACTACTCCACCTTCAGCATCGATGTCGACCGGGCCTCGTACAGCCTGATGCGCACCTACCTCCACAGAGGAACGCTGCCGCCTGCCGATGCGATCCGCACTGAGGAATGGATCAATTATTTCACGTGTGACTATGCCCAGCCTACGGGCCGCACCCCTATTCGGTGCATACCGAACTCAGCGATTGTCCCTGGCAGGAAGGCAACTGGCTGATGTCCATTGGGCTTCAGGAGAGAAAGCAAATGCTTCGACAATATGCCGCCCAGCAGCATGGTCTTCCTGTTGGATGTAAGCGGCTCGATGAATGACGCCAATAAGCTGCCCCTGGTGAAGCAATCGCTCGACATGCTGATCAACCAGCTTCGGCCGCAAGATCAGGTAGCTATTGTGGTGTACGCCGGCGCCGCGGGACTGGTGCTTCCCATGACCTCCGGGGCCTATAAGGATGTCATTCGGGAAGCGATCGGAAAATTGAACGCCGGCGGTTCTACGGCCGGGAGGGCAAGGTATCGAATTGGCCTACAAGGTTGCTTCGGATCATTTTACCCGAAGGAACAACCGGATCATCCTCGCCACTGATGGCGACTTCAACGTGGGCATCAGCCATCCCGACTCTTTGGAAGCCCTGATCGCCCGGAAGCGGGGAGACCGGCATTTTCCTCACCACCCTCGGCTACGGCATGGGCAACCTGAAAGACAACAACCTGGAACGCCTCGCCGACAAGGGCAATGGCCAGTACGCCTATCGATACGGAAAATGAGGCCCGCAAGGTCTTCACCCAGGAGCTGACCGGCACCCTCTACACCATCGCCAAGGACGTCAAGCTGCAGTGCGGTTCAATCCGGAAACGGTGGCCAGTTACCGCCTCATTGGCTACGAAAACCGGATTTTGGCCAAGGAAGACTTTGACGACGACACCAAAGATGCGGGGAAATGGGCGCAGGACACAGCGTGACGAGCGCTCTATGAGATCGTGCCCATCGGCGGCAGGGATGCCCAGGAGGCACTGGCCACCCTGGAGTTGCGCTACAAAAAGCCCGATGAGAAGCAAAGTTACCTGATGCAGGGAGCCGTTGACCCGCCAATGGCAGTCGCTGGAAAACACCTCCGATGATTTTCGCTGGGCGGCAGCGGTAGCAGGGTGTAGTTTGTTGGTGAAAATTCGCCTTATATGGGAGATGTGACTTTTGAGATGATCGAGGAACTGGCTACCGGGGCGATGGGACGGGATGCGTTTGGGTTGCGGAAAAGAGTTTTGGCGCTGTTGCTCAAAAATGAAAGGCATTCCATTGCCTCAATAATTTTTTATCAACCGCTAAAGACGCTAAGGACGCAAAGAGGTCAGATCATTATTGCTGGATGTCAGGTTGTTAAAACTCGACCTCTTTGCGCCCTTAGCGCCTTCGCGGTTTAAAAAATCAAATGGCTATGAAAACCCGAAACGTCCTACTTATCGCTATCAGCTATTGCCTGATCCAATCAATCTCATATGCCCAGTCCCCTTGCGCCGGCCAGCCTCTCGACATGGTCTTCGTCGTCGACGCGACCAGCTCGATGCGGGAGGAACTGGCGGCGCTTCCGCACAACCTCCAATACTTTTCCGGACAATTGGCCGATGCCGATTTGCGTACCGGCGGACTGGTCTTCCGCGATCAAACGGAGCGGTTCATCTACCGGGACTACCCCCTGGGCCCTGTGGTCGATAGCACCTGGCATTTCCTCACCACTTTCCGGGCCGTAGGCGGGGGCGACGATGCCGAGCCATTGAACGATATGCTTTTGCAAACTCAAAAATTCGACTGGCGGGAAGGCGCCGAACGACTGGTCGTCTTTCTTTCGGATGCTCCACCGGGAACCTGAACGAACGGATGAAATTATGGAAAAATTGAAGGAAAACGGGATCCGGGTAGTGGTTTTATCGCCTGACGCTTCCAACGAAGCGGCCTTGGCCTGGCAACAACAGGTGGCTGAATCCACCGGCGGGCTATTGCTGGATTGGGAAGACCCTTACTGGCATGAAGCTGTGGTCAGATTGTACTGCCCGGAAATGGACAATGCGACGCAAAAGACGGTCGTCTCCGCCGGCCTATCTATTTTCCCCAATCCCGCACGGGAGACGGCAACTATACAATCCCCGGCCGGGCCGCTCGGTTTGATCCAGATCTGGGATAATCAGGGACGAGAAATTTTTTCCAAAAATGAAATTTCCGCAACTACCTTTTCCCTGGATACTGAAAACTGGGCTCCTGGAGTGTATTGGGTACAGGGGGAACCGGGGGAGGTGGTGAAGATGGTGGTGGTGAAGTAGTTTTCAATTTTCAGTGCTTAATTTTCAGTTATCAAACCAAGTCTAATAACTGAAAATTAAGCACTGAAAATTGAAAACTAATTATCAATTCCCACTCCACGGGAACGTCCCACACCCTACTCTGCGCACTTCAAAATCCTCCTCGATTGCCTGTAGACAACCCGGGTGGATTCCCGAATTAATCGCATCGAAGGTCACCCGGAGGGTATAGTGGCCATCGGGCAAGGTGGATGGATTGAAGTTAGAGGCGTCGCCGGTTCCCGATTGGGAATCAATCACCGTATTGTCGCTTTGGCGGATCAATTCGAAAAGCACGTTCTCTACAGTAGCTGTACCACTGGCATCACCCAGATCGGCCGTGACTGTCGCTGTTTGTGGGCCGTCCTGGCTGCAATATACCGCATTCAGGCCGCTGAAGCTCGGATTCGGGTAGTAGCAGGTATTGGAAGCGCTCAGCGTCACCGCGCCGTTGGTCACGGAGATGGCATAGCCCAGGGCGTCGACGTGGATCCTCCGGTCGTGTAAGTTCCTGCCGGGGCTTCCGTCAGGACTGTTCCTGTTGCCCAGGTAGTGGCGCGTGCTGGGGCGCCGGACTGCCTGTCTGGTACAACCCTGGAGCCACAACCACCGTCCAGGTATCCCCAGATGGACCGGTCACTTCCACCGTCTCGTCAAACTGCCCGTTGGTCAGCGTCGTGGCATTGTCTTTGCAGACGCATGGATCAGAGACGGTGATGTCACAGGCAAAACCACTACGGTGATCGTGAAGGGCTGCCCCGGGCAACCGTTCAGGCCCGTCGGGGTCACCGTGTAGGTTACTGTTTTGTTGCCGTTGGCCGGAACCACCAGGTCGAGTTGGTTGTCGATCACGCTGCTGTTTTGGGTACCGGTTTCTTCACCGTTGACCGCGCCGTTATCTGCCGCTACCCAGCTGAAGTCGCTCAGTACCGAATTGCTGATCAGGCTTTGCAGGTCGATGTTCAGGGTCGTGCCCGTGCAGACTTCGTAGGTGGTATTGGCGCCTACCGGCTCGGGTTTCACGGTGACCGTCACGGTCTTGGGATCTCAGGCCCAGGCAATCGTCGCCGCCAGCCTGTTCGTTCCTCGCCGTTGGGTCCGTAATGATAGGGGTGATCGTGTATTCGATAACCGCATCTACGCTACCTGTATTGCTCATCGCGTTGGCTCCAGCACCGAGCGCCATCGCCCTTATTGGTTTGCGGACTGGTATAGCCCGAAGGCGGCCTCGTGTCACGTCACGTTGACCAGGTAGGCGTCGGCATCGGCGTTCAGATCTACGGTGATGCCCGTATTGCCGCCGCTGCAGAAGGCATCGGTCGTTGCGCTGGCTGTGGCCTTTTCGGGTCGATCACCGGACACCTGCGCGTGACTTCTGCAGCCGGTTGGCCGCCGCATCGGATACGTTGTAGGTCACCGTGTAGGTGTTTGCCGTATTTACATCCACAACGTCGCCTCCAACGGTAATGTTTCCAGAAATATCGCCATCGCAGTTATCGGCGGCCGTAGCACCGGCATCGATGTATGCCGAGCCTTTGCAGTGGATGACGCTGGCATCGCCCAGGAGGGTGATGACGGGGGGCTCGTCGTCGGTCACCGTTACGGTAAACGAACAGCTGTTATCTACATTCGGCGTCGGGCTGTTCGCATCCGCTACCGAGACCGATACCGTGCTCACGCCTTTGCCGAAGGCAATACCACTCAGATCCAGCGGACTGCCCGTGGCATTCGTGCTGCCCACCGTCGTGGCCCCGGTGACCGAATAGGTGAAGCTCAAGCTAGCGGCCGGATCGCAATTGTCCGTCGCGCTGACTTGCAGGCCGGCGATCGTCGTTGAGCAATCGCCTGTAGCGTCGTCGCTGGTGTTGGCTGTTTGCGGACCCGGGCAGGTGACGGAAGGCGCTTCATCGTCGCTCACCGTCACAGTGAACGAGCAGGTGGTATTTACATTCGGTGTCGGACTGTTCGCATCCGATACCGAGACCGAGACCGTGCTCACACCTTTGTCGAAGGCAATACTACCCAGATCCAGCGGACTGCCGGTTGTCGTCGTGCTGCCCACCGTCGTGGCCCCGCTCACCGAATAGGTGAAGCTCAAGCTAGCGGCCGGATCGCAATTGTCCGTCGCGCTGACTTGCAGGCCGGCGATCGTGGTGCTGCAGTTGCCTGTAGCGTCGGCGCTTGTATTGGCGGTTTGGCCGCCAGGGCAGGTCACCACAGGCGCTTCGTCGTCCGTAATGGTGACGGTCATCGTGCAGGAGGTGTTGTTGCCGGCAGCGTCGGTCACCGTCCAGACCACATTGGTCGTTCCCTTATTATAGGCGCCCGAGGCATTGGTCGAATTATTAAAGTCGTTCGTGAGCGTCAACAGGGAAGAACTGGTAGTGAGATTAAAGGTGACCTCATCATCTGTACCGTCGAAATTCAGGCTATTTCCAAAACCTGCTTGTCCGGCTACCCAGTTGGAGGAAGAGCCGGTCAGTCCAAAGCCGATGAGCGTTCCGTCAGTTCCTTTGGAAGCAATGGCCGTTGTCTCACCCGGGTTGGAACCTCCGGCAACGCCCTGGTTCAGGTTGTAGTAGGCAAGCAAGCCTGCTTCACCACCTGTCAGCTCTACATTCATCGTACCCATGATCTCGGCCTGGGTCCGGGCGTAACCCCAGATCCGAACCTCGTCGATAGAACCGTCAAAGTAACGGCCGCAACAGGGATCCAGGCCGATCAACCAGAGCCGGTTCAGGTCCAAAACGGGATGGGACACATTGTTGACATAGGGCGTTCCATTCAGATAAATGGTGGCCTTGGTAGGTTCAATCACGAGCGCAACGTGGTTCCAGGCATTGAGCGCATAAGTGGGTCCGCCTGTCCAATTGTATGTATTTCCCTGGTTATTCCAATGGTACCCGATCTTTGAATTGCTTAACCAACCAATATTCAATCCTACTGCGGGCCCCCCATCTCTGGTGAAAACGATTCCGTCTGCATTTCCCTGTATTCCCTCGTGGTAGATCCACGCTTCGATCGTAATGGTATTGGTGGTCGCCACCGGCGTCTCAACGGGGCAATTGTCGTCAACGGTAGGCTGAGGTACGGTCACGTCGGCGGTACATACTCCAGCATCCGTGCTTTGCACGATATTCGACGGACAGGTAATGGAAGGTTTTTCATCATCATTCACCGTCACGGTGAACGAGCAAGTTGTACTCGTATTGGATGCCTCATCCGTTACCGAAACGTTGACGGTGCTTAGACCGGTGTTAAAGGCAATGCCACTCAGATCCAGCGGGCTGCCCGTTGCATTGGTGCTGGCCTGGGTCGTGGCGCCGGTTACCGAGTAGGTGAATTCCAGGTTGCCTGCTACTGTGCAGTTGTCTGCCCCGGTGGCCTGTAAACCGGAAATGACGGTGGAGCAGTCTCCTGTGCCGTCGTCGCTGGTGTTGGCCACAGGATCAGGGGTTGGACAGGTTACGGTGGGAGCAGTAATATCCACACCCGGATTGATCGTTTGCAAACCACTATCGGTGCAGGTGGGATCATTCACATCTTCTACCGTAATGGTATAGGTGTCATCCGGCAGGTTGGAGAACACATTGCTCGTCTGCAGGCCCACGCTGTTTGGATCGGGACTGATGCTGTAGCGGATATCCAAGCTGCTTCCACAGCTGTTGCACACAGCCACCACTGTTATCTGACCATCATTCGCTCCCGGACACACCTCATCCATCACCGTAAACGAGGTGATGGAGATGTCGCAACTGGACACCCCGAGCGTGAAGTACTGCCCATCTGCCAGGTTGACACCGGTGAAGGTGGCAATATCGCTGCTGAAGGAACTTGCCGTGATCTTCGTCGCATTCGAGAAATCACTGCCGTCGTCGTCGATCAACAGGAAGTAATCGCCGGCAGAGGTCGGCGTCCAGCCCAGGCTGCTGAGATTCAGCTGGATCTCCAGTGTACCCACATCGCCGTTGTTCTCTTCCACTTGCCATACCCGCGTCATGCGCTCGTTGACGCCCGAGGGCAGGTTGGTGGTGGTAGAATTGGCTTTGGCAGGAGCGGCATCGTTATTGGCCCATACCAGGAACTGCTGGTTAGCGCCAAAGGCATTTGCATTGGCGGCGTTGGACGCAGCAATAGCGCCCAGGCCCATCGTCACGATGGCGTCACTGTTTACCGACCTGGACTGGCGCTGATCGAGTGTCGAACAGTCGTCGCGGCCGATACCAGCGATGTCGTGCTTGTAGCTGCCTGTGGTCGAAGCATCCCACATGAGGGTGGAGCCATCGCTGGCCAGGTAATTTTGGGCAGCGGTTTGGTCGAGGGTGATGCCGTATTTGAGGCTGAGATAGGATTCTACCTTTTGCAACTCACTGGCGGTCAGATCCCGATTAAAGACGATTGCCTCGGCAATTCTGCCATTGAGGAAATTGCCTGCAACATGACCTCCAATACGGACTAAGGCATCCGTGCCAAATGCTATGGAATTTGTATTGGATGCTTTGAGGTTGCCATCTACGCGCACCTGATTGATTTGCCCGCTAGGTTGCCCATACACCCCTGTGCCAAGGTAATACCGGCTGGTATTGACCACATTGTTGGCTGTGACAAAATTATTCAAATTGTGCCAAAGGTGTAAATTGGTAGTGGATCCTGAACCCCAAAATGCAGTGGCATTATCGACACTAGAAGAAATGATATTGTTCGTTCCCGCCCCATCAAATTTAAATACGGCTACTTTCGTGTAGGACGTATTCGGCAGAATGATCCCATTCGTACTGGTGGTGAGGATATCATTGGTAAAATCGATGCCCGGGTTGAAGTTGACATCGCTACCATTCAATACCGGACTGGTCGACAATGGCGTCACATCCTTACCTCCGGCCGACTGATCTGCCCAAAGCGTCACATCGCTTCCAGATGTCGTCACACCCGCATCGGCTTTTAACCAGAGGGTAAGTTCATCTCCTACCCCACCGGGCGCACTCAGCACCGTCACCGTCTGCGCACAGGTCGCCGTCGCGTTATTTGCGCCGGTGGCCGTCCAGGTCACCGTATGGGTGCCTACGGAAAATACGCCGGAAGGATCGCTGCAATCGTTGGTCAGGTCGTTGACCAGCCAAAGCGAATCGCCCAGTACCGGCACACCGCCTCTCCAGTTGGAAGTGCAACCACCGTTGAGAGCGAAATTATTCAACGTGCCGTTGTGGGCGCCCATGCCATCGGGCAGGGTGGTCAGGCCGGTATTGTTGCAGCAGGCGATGCCTTCATTGAAATTGTAGTAGGAAATGAGGCCTGGGTAGGTGGAGTTGATCTCCAGGTCTTTGGTGGCCTGGATCTCTGCCTCGCTGCGGGCGTAGTTCCAGATACGGAATTCGTCCACAGCACCATTAAAATCTCTCTCTGCCAAGGTACTACTGAATCCTCTGCCAATGGCAAAATTCGGGAAGGTGGCAGGCCAACTGCCAGGTACGGCGCCATCAACTTCTTTCACGCCATCCAAATAAATATCAATCCGGTTATTGGTTTGATCCCCCACAATGGCGATGTGATGCCAGTCGCTGGACAGAGGATCTCCAAGCGGCACGATGGTGAATAAAGAACCGTTTACACCAAGATATAAATGCCCACCAGGTATATAGTTGGCACTTATTTCCAATCTGACGCCATTGTTCGCATTCACATCATCTGAATGGAAAATATTCTCATAGTTCACCAAGCCATTGTGTTTAAACCAGGTCTCTATGGTCCAGTTTGAAACCGCGCCCAAGTTACCGATCGATACATAATCGCTCGTTTCGCCGAAATCAAGCGCATGGTTCCGCGTACAATCCTCATTTAAGGTCGGTATGGCAAGGGTTACCGAAGCGCTGCAGGCGCCGGGGTCTGCATTTACCGTCACCGGCGTGAGGGTCGGACAAGGCGCGCTGAAAACCGGATCGCCGCAATCTGCACACGCGTTCAGTCCTTGAGCAGCAGCTACCGAACCTGGTTCGCAGGTTTCGCATACGACCTGGCCCTGGGCGGCGCCAAACGTACCTTCCGGACATGCCAGGCAAGAAGTCGCCGCGGTATTCGGGTTGTACTTACCTACCTCACAGGCAGTGCAGTTAATTGATCCGGCCTGATCCTGGTACGTACCAGGCAGGCAGGCTTCGCATTCGAAGCGCCTGAGGCACCCTGAAAATATCCTGCCGGACATGGGGTACACGAGATCGAGCCTGATGCACTGGAAAAGTTGCCGGGGTCACAATCGTATTGGTTGACCCCGTCGGGGCAGTAAGTGCCCGGAGGGCATTGTGTGCAGGCGGTGATATTGTTGTTGCCGTCGAGGGTGGCGTAATAGCCAAGCTCACAGGCACAGGTGCCGGAATTGTAATGGGCAATAGCAGTAGCAAAAGGCGTGCAACTTCCTCCCGTCGTCACCGCTCCCGGTTCTACCCAGTTGGAGGTGGCGCCAGTGAGGGCGAAGTTGTTGAGGGTTCCGTCGTAGTTATTGTTGAATTCCTGGAGGGTGGTCTCCGTGGGATTTGCCACGCCAGCCAATCCTTGATTAAATTGATAGTAAGCCAATAGCCCGGTTTCCGAGCCCGCCAACTCGCAGTTCATATTGTTTAAAATCTCTTCCTTGCAGAGGGGACGGGTCCAGAAACGGACTTCGTCCAGGGCGCCCTGAAAGCCAAGCCCACCCGATTGGCCCGTACCCAGGATCATCGTGCCATCAGCTGCTTCCAGTATTCTTGGTTCACTAGCCTCTTCCACGCCATTGACAAATAGGCGCAGGGTCGTACCATCATAGGTCACGGCTACGTGGTACCAGGTACCTGCCGAAAGTATCGTCGTTCCGGAAAGGGCAGAGCCTCCCAGGAAGGTATAGAATTTATCGCTGCCTCCAATGCCAAGGAAGGTTCGACCAGTCCCCGTTCCATCGTTTTGCTGAATAAAGACATGGCCGGTTCCATCAACCAACGTGGGTTTCACCCAGGCCTCGGCAGTGAAGCTGGTGGCACTGGGGTCGAACAGGGAGTTGATGAAACCTACATAATCGTCGGAGCCGTCAAAACTGAGGGCTGCGCCGGGAAGAGGGGCCATAACCACTACATCGTTTCCATCGCCCCCGGAATAAGAAATATAAAAATCCAGCCCGCCGAATGTAGTCACGAAACTGCCTTCGGCCAGGCCGTCAAAAGTCCCACTCAGGCCTGTCCCACTTTTTACGATGATAAATTCGTCACCGGCAGTAGGGATATAGCCGGGATTTATATTCAGGCTCAGGGTTACGTTGCTTCCGATGAGGACTGTACCAGTGGCATCCAACTGGTCGTAATCGGTGCCGGCTGTTCCGGCATCGTTGATCTCTACCGTGAAGGTAGAGCTATTGGCGAAGGTATAGTTCCCGGAAACGGCAAAGATACCCGGGGAGGCGCCGGGAGAAAGATTGCCATCGCCGGTAACGGAGGTAGAGGTGATATCCGTACCTGCGTTATTCAAATCCCGGATGGTCGTTCCCCGAAGGATAACAGATGTGTTGGCTGCGGAGAAATTTGCGCCGCCTGCAATAACGACACTGGTCTTGACGGCATCGCCCATGGTGATGCTGTTGAAACCGGGCTGGATTTGATTGATAATGCTATTCGGAATAGAGGGGGGACCTGAAGCGGCGCCCAGCCCCATCGTGGCGCCGCTTGTGCGCGGTTCAAAAAAAAGGTTTCCTGCACCCTGAATGATGGAGCTATTATAATTGAGATCATAATCATTGGCAATAAAGGTGATGTTGCCTGTACCTGCCGCATCGCCTATGGTCCCTCCCGCAAAGCGAATATCGGGGCCACCAGCGCTACCAGTAGTTTGGATATCTCCAGAGCCACTGGCTTTTACCATGATATTGGTCAACCCGAATTGAATCCCGAGAGCATTGCCCGGCACACCAGTTCCATTTAACACAATATCTCCTGTGCCAGTAGTTACTATTTTAGCATCTGAGTTTATCCAAATGCCAAAATTGGGACCTCCTGTTTGTCCATTAATAGCGATATCGCCATCGACTGCAAAAAGATTGGGATTTGAATTTGCAACTGTATTTTCAATCCGAATACCCGTCCCCAAAACGCATGCTCCATCCAATGTAATATTTCCAATAGCTTCCGTTTTTATAGAAGGTCCATCAATAAGTACCCCAACTTGATAGCCGGTTGCCTGTCCCGTAATGGAGACATTTCCGGTTCCGCTAGTTACTATTTCTGATGTTGCCCCATCCAAACGAACTCCTGGAGCTAGACCACTAGTGGAAACATTTGCTTTTTTTCCGATCAGGGTAATATCCCCATCTTCGGCACTGAGTGAGAAATTGGCAAATGCGATTCCCGCTTGAGCATAGGTCGATGCCCCGCTCTCATTGGCTTTAAAATTGATCAAACCCGTGCCCGTCACGGAAACAGAGGGAGAGGTTCCGTTCATGGCAATTTGCTCCGCCTCAATATTGACATCATTTCCATTTCCGGTCAGGCTGATCGTGGCGCCGGTAATGAAAACATCATCGTTTCCAGTGCCTGCGTTGATCGTGAAGTCGCCGGTTAAATTATCCACGCTCAGGATGGTGATGACGTCATTGCCTCCCAAAGTTTGAATATTGATTCCGTTCACGCCGGTATTGGGAACCGTCACCGTGGAAGTACCGCTGCCTGTTGCCCCGGCAATAACGGTACTGAGGAGCAAGCCTCCATTGTCGGTAATGGTGTAGACGCCTGCGGAAAAACTGATGCTCAGGTTATCATTGGAACTCCCTCCGGTGATGTCGGTGACGGTGAGAATGCCACCGGAGAGGGTGACTTCGGTGTCCTGGGCCTGGGCTGTCTGAACAAACAGCAATGTCAAGACCACTGCCGATAGGGAGCCGGCAATAACAGAACCAATTTGCTGGGAAAAGCGAGGTAAAAGTGTGAACATAACGCTGATGGTTTTTACAATGAATGGCATAAATCCATCGCTACACAAGCAAAGTCTGCTTGCTCCACCAGCCAAAAAAGCGGGAACATTTTCATGTGAGATCAACTTGTAGTAGCAACACTTAAGAGTAAAACCGGAAATTGGGAAAAGAAATGAAGTTATTCCTCATTCCTTATTATCAAAGATAGGACAAGATTTTTGAAATGAGATGGGAAACGCCCTAAAATTCAGTAGGCGGTATGCAGTGGGCAGTCTCAACTACTGCCCACTGAAGACTGGAGACTGCTTACTGAAGACTGCTTACTGGAGACTGCTTACTGGAGACTGCTTACTGCAAATCCGGTATTTCAAACACCTCTTTCAGCGGGATCTTCAACCCGGGAAACAACCTGGATTCCAGGTCTTGCGCCTCTGTCAGCGGTTGCAGGCCGATAAAGATTCCGGCCTCGTTGAGTATATAGATCAAGACGATCTTATCCCAGGGGTTGACCAGCCAATACTCTTTCACCCCGGCTTCTTCGTATACTTCGTATTTTTCACGCATTTCCCGGTGGGTATTGCCGGGAGAGAGGATCTCTACTACCAGATCGGGCGCGCCTGCGCAACCCTTTTCGTCCAGTTTACCGGCATCACAAACCACGCAAAGGTCGGGCTGAACCACGGTATAAATTTCGGGCTGGCCTTTTTTGGGGAGACGGACATCAAAGGGAGCAGGAAAGACCTGGCATGGCTTTTTGTAAAAAAAGTTTCCCACCCGACGAATCAATTCAAGAGAAATGCGCTGATGCACGGTATTGGGCGCCGGGGTCATTTTAAATAGCCGACCGCGGATCAACTCCACCCGTTCCTTGAATTTCCACAGCAGATAATCCGCATAGGTATATTTCCCTTCGGGGTCGAGTTGGGAGATGTCCGTGATGGGCACTTTGGCAGTTTCCATAAATGGCTTTTTGCAAAAATACGCCAAAAGGGCCGGGGGTGCAAGTAGGGAGTTTTGAGTTTTTAGTGCTTAGTTTTTAGTTGAGAAAAGCCTGAAACAACTAAAAAATAAACACTAAAAACTAAAAACTCATCATTAATTCCCACTCCACGGAAACGTCCCACACCCGACGCTCCGCACTTCAAAATCCTCCTCGATCTCCTGTACACAGCCCGGGTGGATTATCGCATCATATGCAGCATCAAAGGTAACCCGAAGGGTGTAGTGGCCGCCGGGCAGGGTTGACGGATCGAAATTGTAAGTATCGCTGGCGCCCGACTGCGAGCCGATCACGGTGTTGTCGCTTTGGCGGATCAACTCGAAGAGGACGTTCTCTACGGTAGCTGTGCCACTGGCATCACCCAGATCTGCCGTCACCGTAGCCGTCTGCTGGACGTCCTGACTGCAGTACACCGCATTCAGGCCGCTGAGGCTCGGGTTGGGGTAGTAGCAGGTATTGGAAATACTGAGCGTTTCACTACCATTGGTTATCGTAATGGAGTATCCCTGGGCATCGATGTGTTTCCCAGTCAGGGTATAGGTCCCGGAAGGCCCTTCCACCAGAGGCGTGCCCACCCCGGCGGGAAGCGGCGCCGCGGGAGGCGCCGGGCTACCGGTTTGATAAAAGCCGGGCGCTACGACCACTGTCCAGGTATCCCCCGCAGGGCCTGCTAACTGTACCGTCTCGCTGAATTGGCCATCGCTCAGCGTGGTGGCGTTGTCGAGGCAGGTACAGGGATCGGAGATGGTTATGTCGTAAGAAGCATTGCAATAGGAATTGCCGTCGGCCACTGTTACCTGTGCCGTGCAGGTGGTCGAGTTGGTCCCGTCTGAAACGGTGAGGGTCACGGGGATCGTATTGCCCACATCGGCGCAACCGAATGTGGTGGCCGGGATGCTCAGGTCCAGAGTGGCCGGACAATTGTCGGTGCTGTTGTTGTCGATCTCGGCAGCGGTCAAGGTATAGGTACCTGGGCTGACGAGGTCGACGATGATGTCTTGGCAATTTGCATTAGGGGCCCTCTCGTCCCTCGCAATTGCATGTTCCAGCGCTGGTGACCCGTGACGTGGCGCCGGTGTATCAGCTTGGCTTCAGTTTAGTCGTTTGAGAAGAAGGGGTGGTGGGCCCGTACCGCCGTAGGTGCCACGGCCGGCCCCCATGGAGGCGTTGTTTCGAGGGAAGCCGCCCGCCCCCCCCTTCTCCCCCGAGTCCCGTCGGCCCGCTGCCCGCGCCCGCCGCCGTCGGTGCTTGCAGTTCCGTAGGAGCCTGCCTCAGTGCCCTGTCCGGCATTTTGCATGTGCCCTCAATCCCAATGTTATTCCAAGAATCCGATTGGGCAGAAGTGGCGCCCCCCTGATCGCAGACGCCCCCGGGCCGCCCCCCGCCCCCCGGGGCCGCTAGCACATTCCTCACCGCAGCCCCCCCGCGGTCCGTGTTTTGTGTGACATCCGCCGGACAGGCAATGGAAGGATCTTCCGCATCCTCCACCGTCACCGTTTGCGTACAGATAGCCACGTCCCCGTCTGCACCCGTAGCCGTCCAGGTCACCGTTGTGGTGCCGACGGGATAAGCGCCCGAAGCATCACAGGAAGTGTTAAAGTCATTCTCCAACGTCAACGGATCGCCCAGTGCCGGCGCCCCAGGCACCCAGTTGGAGGCACAGCCGGAAGTAAGGGCGAAATTATTCAAAGTGCCATCGTGGGCGCCCATGCCATCGGGCAAAGTCGTCAGGCCTGTATTGTCGCAGCAAGAGATCCCTTCGTTAAAATTGTAGAAAGCCACCAGTCCAGGGTATGTCGGGTTGATCTCCAGGTTCATAGCAGCCAGTATGTCAGCCTGGGACCGGGGAATATTCCAAAGCCGCACTTCATCCAGCACCATGTTGATATACCGCTCATCCGGGTTGGTTTGAGTATTATCCCGGCCAATGCTCAAGGGTCCATTATTGACAGCACCCAGGGATATAGCCACCGTGCCGTCCTGAACCCCATTCTGATAAAAGGTCATCATGCCGGATTCGAGTACCCAGGCCAGGTGTACCCATTGGCCATAGGGTACCGCAGAGGTAGAAATGGCAACCGTGGCGCCATTAAAAAACCCCATCTTGTTCATCGGGGTAAGATAGAACCGGTAGTTGGCCAGATCAGCTGTTTCCGTTTTGTCAATAATGCTTTGAAAGGAGCCATACGAATTGGGGCCTTTTACATAGACCCAGGCTTCGAATGAAACATCGCCCGTCAAATCGAGGGAAGGATCGGGACTGGCAGACACATAATCATCCACCCCGTCAAAATCCAGGGCGTGATTGCGGGTGCAGCCCGGGTCAAGGGAAGGCTTCGGCACCGTCACCGATGCATCGCATTGCCCCGGGGTATTGTTTACAGCGGCTACTGTTGGACAAGCACTAAAAGATGGAGGTATACAATTTTGGCAGAGAACCTGCCCGGCAAACGGCGCTTCCGTTCCAGGCTCGCAGGTTTCACAATGGGCCTGACCTGCGAATTCTCCGTGGGTACCTGGCGGACAAGCGTCGCACTGCGTCGCACCAGAATTGGCTTGATAAAACCCCGGATCACAATTCTGACAAGCAATAGCCCCATATACGGGATTGAATTTTCCGGGAGGGCAGTTGATACATTCAACCGCTCCGGCATTAGACTGAAAAGTGCCGGGGACACAATTCTGGCATGCAGTAGCCCCAAATACGGGATTGAATTTACCGGCCGGACATTCCGTGCAGGAAATCGATCCTTCCGCTCCGGAAAAATAGCCAGGCGAGCACGCATTACATTGGGTCTGGCCAGGCTGGTCCTGATATTCTCCAGCCGGACACAAATAGGCATTGATCCCATCCGGACAAAAAGATCCCACTGGGCAGAGCTGACAGCCCGTGATCACTTCCTGGCCATTAACCGTCGTCGTCACCGCATAATAGCCCGTATTGCAGGCACAGGTAGAGGTATTGAAATTGGCAATCGCATCTTCATTTTGCGCCAGCGGACAGGTATCGCACCCATCGGGCGCCCCATCGGCATCGGTATCGGTATTATCGGACGTATTGGCTTCACCAGGGGTGATGCAAGCCAACTCAAAATCGACGTTGTTCTGGTCGGTATCCACCCCGTTGGGCGCACGGGAGAGGCCTGCTCCCGTTGCAGTGCTATTATCAGCCAATCCGGTCCCAGACCCTTCCACCGCTCCCGGTACATCGCCTTCATAGCTCATTGCATCGACCGTGACGCCGTTCCACTGGAGGCGCACGGCATCGGGCGCCCCATCCTGGATCTGATCGACGCTGGAAAAATAGGTCAGGTCACAATTGGGCACACTAGAACCGCTGCGGCAGATCACGTAGTAGTCACCTGGCGCCAGCGAAACAGCCGGTAGATCAATATTGTCATACACGGAACCAGTCCCATCGACAAGCTGGAGGATGAAGGGATCCAGGTCAATCGCTACCGTGTTCATATTTCTCAATTCGATAAACTCCTGATCGTCGGATGTGGGTTGGTCGTAATCGATCTCGTTGATGACCAGGGCGGGCGGGTTGCAGAGTTGAAGGGAATTGAAGTAGGTGTTTCTTCTTTCAGAAACTCCATCGATAAAATCTCCGTTCCCCGCACTAAAATTAAAAAAGCGTATCCGGTCGGGGGAACCTGAATTGCTGAATGTCCGATTGGAAAATGTATAAGAAGTGGGCCCCTCCAAGCGGGTGACCCGTAATTCATAAGTCGTGGAAGAAAGCATCAATATCTCGATCTCAAGCCCTTCGTCGGTAAAAGGAATACCAGAGTCCGTATTCGAAGCATCATTGATCGTGTAATTGGAACTGCCTTCGGAAAAATAAAATTCCATCAGATCCTGGTTCGATGCATTGCGTAAACTTATCCCTACTACTCCGTTGGCATTGACATCATCGAGCCACCCGTTGTCCATTTTCAGAAAAAGTGACGACCCGGGAGTCATTGGGATAGTGAAAGGCCTTGTAGCCTCTGCCAGGTTGCCATTATTGGCATAAAAACCCCAAGCTTCTCCCCCGGTATTGATATCTCCGTCGTTGTTGGAATCGCCATTCCCGTTGACGGTAGAGGTTGCTACAAAAAATCCTGCATTCCCATTGTTGGGCACCGGATTCAAGTTAGTCCAGGCACCAAAGCCCGCCCCGTCATTATCTCCTGCTTGCAGCCCATCGTTATACACCCCAGCATCAGCCTGCGAAGCCGCCCCGCAAAGCGCTACCAACGGAACCAGGGGAACCGGCGGATCAAACGCCAGCACTTGCGAGATCCCCTCTCCTGCATACAAACCCTGCCGTGTCGTCGTCACATTGAAGGTGGAGAAATTCCCGTTCCGGTTGGGCGAACCGGGGCGGTCGGCGGAAAAGCTGAACGTATTACCAACTGTGGCGTATTGTACATAGCCGATCGTCACTTCTGAAGAAGCGCTGGCATCGTACACCACAAAAGTAAATTGCTCCCCATTCCCCATCCCATTTGCAGAAGGTGCACCCAGCACCTCGATGAGCATATCGTGCACCCCATCCCATTGTGTGCCCTGACCGATGCGGCCAATCCCAACGACATCGCCGTTACTGTTTTTTACCGCCACCTCATCGCCCACCGCGATAGGCGCACCGTTAACCCACATATTGGGCGCATCGGCGAGGCGAAGGGCAATAAAGTGAGGCGCTCCACCCGGGGTAGCGTCCATATTGAAATGCGCAGCTGCCGTACCGGGCGATTGGGGATAGAGGCCCGTCACCGACCACCAGGCGTAGTCGCGCGACTGGGCTTTTACATTGGCCCGCGTGTCGGCATAGGCCTGGGTAGTGACAAACAAATAGCCGTCGGAATAATCTTTTAAATATTTATTCGAAAAAGGCGTGTTGACCCAAACGGAAGCCTCCGCACTCGGATTATCGTTGAGCGCCAGCACCATGCCATCCGTGACGCCACCGGACGTGCCGTAGCGGTTCAGAACAAACAAGTCGCCTCCATTACCCGAAGTAAAAAACGGATTCAGGCTTTGAATGGGCGCCGAACCACCTGTGGCCGTCGCTTGGCGCATGGCCATTTGCCACTGGATATCGTCGTCGAGGCCATACCAGAACATATCTTTCCAGAATACCGTAGGCCGGCCTTCAGCCGCCATGATGTAAGGATAGCCCATATCCTCTTTGTCGGAATATATGGGGTCATGGGTACCGTCGGTGTACAGTTTTAAGCAGGTACTTCCCACTTGTTGCTCGTGCGGATCCCCACAATCCACTACTTGCCATCCGATGCGGTCCACATCGTGGTTTTCGACGAAAGTGACCACGTCGTATCCGGAGAGTCCGCCACCAAAAACCAGCCCCGTGTTGTTGAGGTTCCACATATCGAAGCCTCCACTGCCATCATTGCATAGATCGCGCAGGGCATAGCGCAGGTTGAAGTCAAAAATGGCGAGATTGGCGTCTTTACTGCCCACGCCATAAGTAGAGACAAAGCTTTCTACCTCATCGTGGTAGCCTTTTAAGGTAGCCAGACTGCCATCGAAGAGTTTCGCCTACGGCGAAGGGCTGATTGGGCGTGCCCATTTCCACCAGGAATGGGGCCAAAAACCCGGGTTCGATGTGTTTTACCGCATCGAGGCGCAATTCGTCGAACCCGATATCATTGAGCAGGTACCGCCCCCAAACGATGAGGGAGTCGCCGGCCTTACCCAGATTGTGGGGGCCAAAGTACCAGTCGTTTGTCGGCGGATCCAGCACCTGGTTAATGTCGTTGAAATAGCAGATATCTTCGAAGAAAAGAGTATCGTGGTAGGGGCTGTTATAATCGCAATGCCCGGGCTGAGAATTAGGATGGAAGAAGCTTGCATCCATCGGCAACCGCCCACTGAGGGGATTGAATACATTCCACCTCAGTTGTAGCCCGTCTCCATTGTCGCAATCTTCCAGTTGCCTGGCCTCCGCCCCGCCGCGGTGGTTGAGCACCAGGTCGGCCATGGCGAGCAGGCCTTCATCGTGGAGGGCCTGAAGCATAGCCACCAGCTCCGTTTTATTTCCATGCCGGGTGCGGGTTGATCCTTTTTGGTTGTAGGTCCCAAAATCGTAGTAATCGTAAATGCCGTATCCCATATCATAGACTCCACCGTAGCCTTTATTGGCCGGAGGCGTCCACACGGTTTGAAAGCCCACATCGGCCAGGTAGGGCGCCAACCCGGCGATGGTATCCCACCATACGCCGTCACCGGCCGAAATATCTCCAGGGCTGGTATTCCAGTAAAATCCCTGCAGGATCACATCCTGAGATTTTAGATCGGTAGTGGAAAAAAGGAAGGAAAAAGACAGCAATGCCCAAAGGGCCCAGGATGTAAATTTGAGATTCATAAGCCTATAATTTGTTCGTAGACATCAAAGATACACAAACAAAAAAAATAATGAGCAAACAAGGGTAAGCGCACAATTGGTGCGCTTACCCTTGTTAAAAAAATACTATTTTTATTCCCACAGAAAACCAAATTAGTATGAAATCCCCCAACCCCTTATGGACTCCTTTCTTTTTGGAAGAGAAGCGAAAGCATACCGATCCGCTTGGCGACCGGGTAGCAGGCCAGGTTGCAGGACACCATCAGCAAGAGGAATTGAAGGAGTTTTACAAGATGTTTGTGCTCCCGCATCACATGGACTACGAAGCGCTTCCTCCTTTCCTGCGCGATTATTTTGAAGAAACGGCCACCCTGCCCACCTGGGCCGATCGGGAAAAAATAAGACTCGGTGAATCGGTCTTCCGTCGCCATGGCATACTCGCCTCCATGCTCTTGCTTGCCAAAGCCTTACCGGAATGCTATTCCTCCTGGCGGGGGGCCAAAGTGCTCTTCGATACCGGGCGCATGACCGGGGTCGACCACGAGATCCGTTATACCCGCCGTTTGATGGAAACCTCCCAATTCGTTATCAACGTCATGTCGGCGGGCGGATTAATGCCGGAAGGGGTAGGCCTGGTCACTGCCCAAAAGATCCGGCTGATACACGGGTCCATCCGCTTTTACATCCGAAAACAGGGGGGATGGGATGCCAAAAGCCTCGGCGAACCCATCAACCAGGAGGATATGGCGGGCACCTTTCTCTCCTTTTCTGCCCTGGTGCTCGAAGGCATGGCACAACTCGGCATAGACCTCACCCAGGAAGAAAAAGAAGCCTATATCCATTGCTGGGCCGTAGTTGGGTATATCGTGGGGCTCGATGAAGACCTGATCCCCTATACGCTGGAAGAAGCGACGTGGCTGGGCCATACCATCCTCGACCGGCAAAAAGGGCCTTCCGAAGAAGGAAAGATCCTCACCAAGGCCAGCCTGCAATTTATGGAGACGCACATGCCGCTCAAATTCCTGTTTGGGAGCGTGCCCGCTGCCATGGTGCGCTTTCTGATAGGCGAAGAGATCGCCGGATACCTCGGTGTGAATCCGCCCCGCAATCCGGTTACCTGGCTCACCTACCGCCTCCTGCCCCGGGTATTTGCCCACAAAGACGGACTACACCCCGCCAGGCTCCTGGGAAAACTGCTCGAACATTTCAAAATGCGTCTGATGCGCGGACTGATCCGCCAGTACAATGATTATAAGGATGTAGATTTTTATATACCCCCGTCTCTTAGAGAAGATTGGGACCTTTAAAAGTGTATCGGCTTCGCCTGTTTAGAAGGTTTATGAAGTTTATCCCCTTTATAAACAGGCGTAGCCGATCAACAGGACGAAGTCCACTAAACTGGCGAAGCCAATAAACAGGACGAAGTCCGATAAACCTCATAAACTCTTATGAACCTCCGACACCTCCTCGACCTCGATATGTTCTCCCCCTTCCAGGTGGCAATGCTGCTGGCAGGCACCTTTCTTTGGCTGTGGTACTACGTCATCCTGCTGCGCAACAGCTACAAGCTGAAGTATGTCGAAATGCCTATTTTTGCAGCATGTGCCAACATCGCCTGGGAAATGCTCTGGGGCTTTTATTTCAAGACGGCAATGGGAAATGTCTTGTCCTTCGGCTACAAAGCCGCGTTTATTCTGGACATCTTCATTTTCACCGCGGTCTTTTTGCACATGCGGTCGTATCAGCAGATCCCGCTCATCCGGAAGTATTTTGCGCCGTTGTGCCTGTTTGCCTTTGCGATGTGGACCCTCTTCCTCTACTTCTTCCAGATTGGCGGGTATGATACGCCTACGGCTTCCACTTCGGCCTATATGCTCAATATTTTCGTGTCTTTTCTCTATTGGTATTTGCTGCTCCGGGATGGGCTCGAGAAAAAATCATACGCCATTGCCTGGCTCAAGCTGACGGGAAATCTGGCTTTTTCCATTTTTGTGGTTAATTATTTTCCGCATCTTTACATGGTGCACTTGCTGTGCGCTTTATGTTTTGTGTTTGACCTTTGGTACTTGGTACTTTTTATAAAAATGCGGAAAGAAGCACAAGCCCTGGCGCCTGCATAACCCCCTGCAGCAATGAGAAAACTACCCTGGATACTTCTGTCCGGAATGCTGTGGATCAGCGTCCCCCTGTCCGGGCAATCGCATTTCCCTTCGCCCATGGTGCTGGACCGGGAAGATGAGGTGGTGTCCATTTTGCCGTATGCCTCTTTTTTTGTCGACGAACGCCAGCAGCTGGATATCCTGTCTGTGACCCTGTTGCGCTCGGCGCTTCCTTTTTCCCCGCTTGAAGCTATCAAGTATGGAGGCGATGGGCCCCAAGCAGAATCCCGGCATTATTGGGTGCATTTTAAAGTGACCAATGAGTTGGATGAACCGGTATACCTCCAGGGGGAAAATTATTTCATGGACACGATCTTCCTCTATCATGTAGGGGCAAATGAGGAAGTGCTGGGTACGCAGGTGACAGGCCTGGATATCCCCTACCGCAACCGGTCGCTGAAAAATAACCGGACCCTGTTCGAGTTGGCCATTCCCAAAGGTGAAACCCACGACTACTACCTGGTGCATCCCAAAACCAACCTGACCAACCCTAAATTCAGTATTTACGGATCACATAAATTATTGACCGTCAACCACTGGAATGACTTTGCCGATGGGCTGTTGTTTGGCGCGCTGCTCTTCATCGCCATCTACCAACTGCTGATCTGGATCACGGAACGGGGAGAGATCGACCAACTCCTCTATGTGCTTTACGTACTTTCAAACACCTTTACCCTGGCTTTTTACAAGTCTTTCGGGTTTGAGTTTTTATACCCAAACAGCCCTGCGATCAATGACCACCTCATTACCGTGCAAGCACTCACGGGCTTATTTCTCGTGTTGTTTACCATGAAATTCCTTCATATCACCCGAAAGGAATATGGATTCTGGTATTGGCTGGGATTCTTTTTTATCGGACAAAACACCCTATTGATCATCCTGGATTTTACGCCCGCCCGGTCATGGGGGGCTTCCATTATCGGAGAGGCGGCATTGCTGTTGTTGCTCTATACCCTGGTCATGGGGATTATCAGTATACGCAAAGGCTATTCCCCTGCCAAATACTACCTGATGGCCTTCTTCTTTTTCTTTGTGACCGCTTTCCTCTATGTGGGTTACGGAGAAGGATTGTTACCTGCATCCTATTTTCTGGCCAATGCGCCCCATTACGGCGCACTAACCCAGATCCTTTTCTTTGGATTGGCCATGGGCGATAAATACAGTTTTTACAAAGAAAAACAACTGGAAGCCGAGCAAGTGGCCATGAATGCCCTCAAAGACAAGGAGCAACTCCTGAGCACGCAAAACGTGATGCTGGAACACAATGTCCGCGAGCGAACCCAGGAACTGGAAAAAGAAAAGGACAAGAGCGACCGGCTGCTGAAAAACATCCTGCCCGAAGAGACCGCGGAAGAGCTCAAACAATACGGCCGGGCAGAACCCCGGTTTTACCGGTCCGTATCTATCCTGTTTATCGATTTTGCCGAATTCACCCAATGGGCTGAACGGCTCAACCCCAGGCTGTTGGTAGAAACCCTGGACGAATATTTCCGCGAATTCGACCGGATTATTGGCAACTATGATATCGAAAAAATAAAGACCATCGGCGACGCCTACCTCTGTGCTGCCGGATTGCCCGTCCCCTCCGCCGACCATGCCGAAACCATCGTGAAAGTTGCCATGGATATCCTCGATTATTTAATCGAAAAAGAAAAACAAGTGGGCCGGGATGGCGTTGCTTTCAAAGCGCGAATGGGCATCCACACGGGTTCAGTAGTGGCAGGAATTGTGGGTGATCAAAAATTCCAATACGACATCTGGGGCGATGCCGTCAACATGGCCTCCCGGATGGAAGAATCCAGTGAAATATACCGGATCAATATCTCGGAATCGACTTACCAATTGGTCAAAGACCAGTTTGAATGCACGCCCCGCGGGCAGATCTACGCCAAAAACAAGGGCAAGGTCAATATGTATTTTGTCGAACGAAAGTGATCAGCGCAATAAGGTCACTTCGCCCTTTTCTGTTCCTGCGGTTCCATCCGTCAGGGTATACTGCATGTAAAAGGCATACACATCCGAAGGCATAGGCTTGCCATCAAATTGGCCGTTCCACCCATTTTCGGGTTTCGTGGTTTCGTACACCAACGCCCCCCAGCGGTTATATACCCGCATCAGGTAGGATTGAAAAATCACCCCGCCCGTAATAGGTTTAAAGGTATCGTTCGATCCGTCATTATCGGGGGTAAAGGCGTTGGGCAGTTCAAAGCGAAGGTCGTTCGACAAGACCGTAATGCCAATCGAAGCGGAAGCCTGACAACCAAACGCGTCTTCCCCGGTCACGGTCAACTCCACCGACTCCGCAGCGGTAAATTCCGGGTCGGGACAATTGGCACAACTGAGTTGGTCTGCAGGCGCCCAGGTATACGTATCCGCCCCCATGGCCAGGAGGTTCAGCACACTGCCGGCGTCCAGGGTCGTATCGCCCGGCATCAGGGTCACTACCGGGAGCGGGTGACTGTTTACCGTCACCTTGGCCGTATCGGGACAGGGCCCGTCGGTCAGGTAGTACCACAATCCGGCGCCTTCCACCGGCATCGATACCGGTTCAAAATCCATATCTACCCACTGCCCGCCGGTGTCTGGATTGCCGCCAAGCGACTGAAACAGGTCTATTGGGCCGGCTCCTTCACACCAATCGACTACCGCATCTTCTCCTGCATACCCCGCCGGGTTCGACAAGATCGTCTGTATCGAACAAGTTTCCTCTATTTCCACCAGTTGGTTTACGGACACGCCTTCAAACACGCACGTAGCGCCTGAGGGCCATTCTACAACCAACGAGTCGATGACCGTAGCATCGCCAAAGCCGAAGTGCTGCCAGAGCGGATTTTGGCCGGTAGCCGCTGTCTGGGCCGATACCTGCCGCATCTGCCACACCGCCGTCCCGTTGATCGTAGCCTTGGCCCGAAGGGTCGTGCCGATCGCAGCCCGGTTGCTTTGTACGCCTACACATTCGACCTCCAGCCAGGATTGGCAGCCATCGCCCAGGTTTTTATACAAATGGTCGGCAATGGCATCGGGCTGTGCGATATGGAGATCGAGCCAACCGTCCCGGTCGTAGTCGACTACTATGACGGCATTGCTTCCCGAGCCGCTGGTTTGCAAGGGATAGATGTTCGGGAAAGAAGCGGTGATATCGGTGAATGTGCCGTTGCCGTCATTTCGCCAACACCTGCTTTCATACCCCCAGAAACCCATGGTAAAGAGGTCCTGGTCGCCGTCGTTGTCGATATCCCCCCAATTGGAAGACCAGGTCGTGTACCCCGCATCGCCCAATGCCTGGGTGCTGAAGGTGCCATCTCCGTTGTTGAAATAGATCTTGTCCTGGCTGAACTGATTGCCTACGAACAGGTCGAGCCAGCCGTCATTGTTGATATCGAGCCAGTTGGCGGAGCGGGAATTCTGGGCGTCGGTGACGACATTTCCCGCAGTAGTGAGCTTGGTGAAAGTGCCATCTCCGTTGTTGCGGAACAGGTCGTTGGCTCCGGGCGCCGCAGCCCCGATCTGGTAATTTACCACGTATAGATCGAGATCGCGGTCGTTGTCAAAATCAGCCCAATACCCTCCGGAAGTCCAGCCCGGATCGGCTACCAGGGCGCCGGAGGTGATATCGGTAAACGTGCCGTCACCGTTGTTGTGGTATAGGCGATTGGTCATTTGATTCCAACGGGCCAGGAAGAGATCGGCAAAGCCGTCGTTGTCATAGTCGGCCCAACTCACCGTGCCCTCATAGGGTTGAGGTGTATTGGGTGTGGAACCGCTATTGGTGATTTGGGTAAAGCCGGCGCCCCCTTCGTTGCGCCACAGTTCGTTGACGCCGCCGCTATTCCAGGTTGCGCCGTAATAGACATCGAGGTCGCCGTCGTTGTCGTAGTCGGCCCACCCCTGCCCAAAGGCGTTGAGTTGGGTGCTGCTGATCAACCCTGTATTGGAAAATGCCCCACTGCCGTCTTGTATGAAAATAGCCGTGGCGTTGACAAAATTGGGAGAGGTGCCTGTCGCACCCGACACCGACACATCGAGGTCGTTGTCGCCATCCACGTCTACCCAGGTGATCCCCCGCAAATAGCCCTGGTCATCGAAAAAGGGTAAGTTGGGAATGTCCTGAAAGGAGATTTGAGCCGGGAGCGAATACGCTAATAAAAGGCCGAACAGCAAAGTCTGTACTTGTTTTTTCATTTCCTGGTATTTCGTTTGTCGTGCAAACTACTGCCCGCGGTCTTTTTTTCAAAACCTTTCCCCATTAAACTTTATTCTAAAAGATTTGATATGGGCGCGTGTACACGCGCCCATATCAAATCTTTTAGAATAAAGTCTATTTTTTACCTGCTTTGAAAGGAAGGCGATATTTTTCAGGGTGAAAAAATGGAAGTTTGGCTTTGGATGCCTCAAAACAAGGCTAATAGCGAATCGGCCAACACATCTGCCGAAGGGGGGTAATAGCGAAACCACAACTCCGGCTCGATCAGCTCCAGCTCCACGACTGCCAACCGGCCCTCATTGTCGGCAACCAAATCGACGCGGCCGTATAGAGGAGAAGGATCGCAAACAGCAAACGCCAATTCGGCAAAGTCGATTTCCTCCTTCGTGGGGTTGTATGCATAGACAGCACCTCCGAAGTCATCCTGCACCCGAAAATCGCCCGGCTTGGCTCGCTTCAATACGGCATGGGTGAACTGGCCGCCCAGGACCATAAGGGCTTTTTCGCCTTGCGTCAAAATATTTTCCTGAAAAGGCTGCAGCAACATGGACTCTGAGGCGACCAATTGCCTGAATATAGCTTCATGGGCCTCCAGGTTTTCCGGGTTAAGCCGATAGGTATGCCTTGCGCCACCCGAAACGGCAGGTTTGAGCACAGTATGTATCCAACCGGTGCGGGTATGCAGTTCCCTAAGGGTAGCCGTTTCACCCGGTTCTAAAAAAAGGGTAGGGACCGAATGCACACCCCGGGCCTCCAGGTCGTGCAGGTAGTGTTTGTCCATGTTCCAACGGATCAATGCCAGGGGATTGACCAATTCTGTCTGCAGGGAGACCTTGTCCAGCCAGGCCGAAAATTCAGCAGCGCGATGGGAGTAGTCCCAGGTGGTGCGAAACAGGGCAATGCTGGTCGAGCGCCAGTCGAAATCTGTCCGCGCCCAATCTACGCGAGCTACGTTCACCCCCCTGCGTTCCAGGGCTTCCTGAAGCAGGCGGTCTTCGGTGAGGATGTTTTGTTTGTACCAGTCCGGATTCACCGGCCGTTCATAGCGTGATTCGGTGAGCAGCGTAATGTCGTACAATTTCATACCTGCCCGCTAAAGCGATTGGTGAAAAAAGATCTTGCGGGTGGCCGGTAACCCTTGGTATGGAGAAGGACTTTCGGGTGGAAGTTCCTGCAATACCAGTGTATCGTTTTCCCGGCTATGGGCCAGCACCTTGAATCGACCGGTTTGAGGATCGCAGCGGTAGGGAATCACGCCTTCGGGCGATGAAAAATGCAGCGGATTAGCTGCATCGATAGGTTGATCCGGACAATTCCACAATTCCAGCACACAAAGGTCGCCGGCAGCGGCGAATTCTCCGCCATCCTCCAGTTGGGGTGCATAGGCTACGGGGAATGCGGCGGTAGCCTCGGGCAACGTATTTCGCATGGCTTTCCCTGAAAAGCCGGTCGGCATTTGGGTGAAAATCTCCCTAACTTCCACCGGATCAAAGGGGCGCACTACGCGCAATTCGATTTCCCGGGTAAGCCAATCGGTCTGAGAGAGGTCTTCCCACAGGGCAAAACCCCGGGTGCCTCCCTCCCGTTCATCGAGTGGCAGGCCGGCCTGATTGAAATTGTCGGTGCTAAACTCTTCCGTACAAACCAGGACCTTCAGATAATCGCTAATTTGGTTGATACCCCAGGAGTGGTAGGCCTGCTCCATTTGCAGCAGGATGGACCGGTGGGGTACGCCATGGGCTACATCCAGCAACCAGGCTTCCTGACCGGGGCCCAATTCCTGTTTGGGAAGTAATGGATTAAACATGCCAAAATTGCTGGTCATGTAGAGCACACTCACCCAAAGTGTGCGCGTACCTGTATTGGTCAGCTTCAGTTGCATAGCGGGAAGTGTCCATTTCCCTTCTTGGTAAAAATATCGAAAAGACACGGCCTGTCGCCAGTCTTCCGGTACGGCCGGATCGCTGTCGGCTTGTTTGCCTGGTTCGGTGAGGCGGAAGAGTTCGATCTTTATTTCTCCATCCTGGAGGGTAGTTTGCGGGTTGGCCAATTCCAGCATTTGCACCCACCGGGCTACCATCCCCACGCGCTGGAGGAATTCGGATCCATTTGCTTGCTCGTGCCCGTGAATTCGTTGAAAAAGAGGATACTTTTCTCCGGGAAGAAGCAAGCTGAGCGATTGATCACCTGTATGAATATGATAGCGAGCCTGAGCCGGATCGGCCACCAATTGAAACAGGCCGTCGGTTTGTTTTTCCAAAAGACTGGAAATCATGGTTTTGGTCCCCGCATCCGACTCCGGTGTAAAGGCCAGTTTGAGTCCTCCACTCCCCCATCGGGTTACCAGTGCCCGGTGAACCCCTTCAGGAGGCGCATCAGCGGGCATTCCTTCCACGGTGGAATAGCCCGGGTATACATCCAGAACCCTTAGTGTCCGGCTGTCGGCTTCCAGTTGTAATTCAGTGGGGGATGCCGCACTACCTCCCTTAAATCCGTCAAAAGCGCCGGCGTTGACATGCCAGCCTTTGCTGTTTTCATAGCCTACCAGATAGACCGGTCGGCCCGAGGTACGCGTGTTGGATAAAAACAGCAGGTTGGGATCGGCGCCCGCAATCGCTTCCAATTGAGGAGACTGCTCCTTCACACGCTGGGCAAGGCGAATGCGCAGGTGGTTGAGCAGTTCGACATAGGTCAACTGGTTGCTGTATTGACGAAGTGTTTCCAGCAGGCTGTAAGTAAATACGCCCCGGGTGGCTCCTTCAAAAGTGAGTTCCTTGGCCGTTTGGTTATCGCGCGCTGCGCCCAGCAGGATATGCCGGCCACGGGGTGGGGATAAAAGGCCATCTTTTCCCTTTTCATAAAAGGCGTACCCTTCCATATCTTCGGGGCTACGCATATCGTTGCCCTTTTCCGCCATGCGGGAGCGGAGTCCATCATCCTTCCGCGTTCCGGAACCCGAATGGCAGCAGTCTAAAAGCGCAATAAACTGGATGTCTTTGTCTTTCGTGGCATTCCAGATGAGGTAGGAGAGTTCCTTATCCATCAGGTCGCGGCCCCCTTCTACCCTACTGTCCCACAGTACGATTGATTCATTGAGCCGGTCGGGTTCGAGGTGCCAGAATGCTTCGGGGGCATCATTTCTGGAGCCGTGTCCAGAGAAGGAAAACAGACAGATGTCATCTTTCTGTGCCGCCTGAAAATGTGCAAACCCCTGAATAACCGCCGTCCGGGTCGCTGCGGTGTCCATCAATTCCTGCATTTCCAATTGTAAGCCGACCCCGGCGGCAAATTGTTCCAGGTATTGCTTCACCGCCCCCTGGTCGCGCACACATCCCTGCAACTGGTGACGGGGGGTGGGGTATTGATCAATTCCAACGAGAAGGGCGTAGAGTGTAGGCATGGGTGAGGGGGTATTAAAATTAGTTGTGCTAAATTTACGAAACCTTTTTTATATAGTGCCCGGGTGACTATATAGTCAAAAAATATCCGAAATGAGAAAAATTATCCTGATCGCTTACCTGGTTTCCTTTCTTCAAAATATCGGGGTCGCTCAATCCATTCTTCCTGCGAATCAGCCGGCCTTGATCCCCTTCCCCGCCAAATGGGCCCCGGCCCCTGGTATCAACCAGCTTCATTCAGAAAAAGATATCAACTGGATCCAGGACTCCTCTATCGTGAATCCGGAAGGCTATCGCCTCCAAATCCGACCGGAGAAAGTCGTGGTCTATTACAGGGAACCCGCAGGCGCCTTTTATGCCAAACAAACGTTGCAACAACTCAAGAACACGGATGGCTCCCTGCCCTGCCTGGACATTGAAGACGCCCCACGCTTCCCCTATCGGGGCATGCACCTCGATGTGGCACGCCATTTCTTTCCGGTCGAGTTTATCAAAGAATATATCGACCTGCTGGCAATGCACAAGATGAATTATTTCCACTGGCACCTCACCGAAGACCAGGGCTGGCGGATCGAGATCAAAAAATACCCGCGCCTGCAGGAGGTGAGCGCCTGGCGGAAGGAAACGCTGGTCGGACATTACAGCGACCAGCCCCACCAATTTGACGGGCAGCTGTATGGAGGTTACTATACCCAGGAGGAAATCCGGGAGGTAGTGCAATATGCCCGGGAACGTTTTGTCACCATCATCCCGGAAATTGAAATGCCCGGACATGCGCAGGCGCTGCTGGCGGCCTATCCCGAACTGAGCTGCCACGGCCAGCCGGTGGAGGTAGCCACCGAATGGGGCGTGTTTGAGAATGTGCTCTGCCCCACCGAGGAAACGTTTACATTTATGGAAAATGTACTGTTGGAAGTAATGGATCTATTCCCTGGTCCCTATATCCACATCGGAGGGGATGAGTGCCCGAAAATCCAGTGGAAGGAAAGCGCCTTTTGCCAGGAGCTTATGAAAAAGGAAGGACTAAAAGACGAAAATGAGCTCCAGAGCTACTTCATTCGCCGCATCGATCGTTTTCTGACCGAACATGGCCGAAAACTGGTAGGCTGGGACGAGATCCTGGAGGGCGGATTGTCGCCCAACGCCACGGTGTTATCCTGGCGCGGTATGCAGGGCGGTATCGACGCCGCCCAGGGCGGACACGACGTCATCATGGCGCCTACCTCCCACTGCTATTTCGATTATTACCAATCCAAACACCCCAATGAGCCACTGGCAATAGGCGGGTATCTGCCCCTGGAAAAAGTCTATGCCTTTGAGCCCGTCCCCGAAACCCTGAGCCAGGAAGAAGCCATGCATATCCTGGGCGCTCAGGGCAATGTGTGGACCGAATATATACCCACCACCGAACAAGTGGAGTATATGGCATTCCCCCGGGCCCTGGCGCTCGCAGAAGTGTTGTGGAGTCCTTTGAGTAAAAGAGACTTCTTATCCTTTCAGAATCGGTTGGCACAATACCTCCCTAAACTGGATATCCACTACGCCGACCATTTGTTCGACATCCGGTACGAACTGGATGGCGCCGCGCTCCTCCTTTCCAACCGGATGGGGTTGCCTATGTGGGTTCAGGCGGGCGGCCAATCGCCGGCACTATATACACAACCAATCCCCATTCTGACCGACACCCGGATACAGGCCTGGCGGGCCGCTGCGGATGGAGAACCAATTGGTCGACTACTCGATCTGGATTTTCACACCCATGCCGCTTTCGGAAAAAGAGTCACCTGGACCACTCCTCCTCATCCGAATTATCAATTAGGAGGCACACAAGCGCTCACCAATGGTATTTTGGGCAACAAGAATCGCTATGGCGACGGGGAGTGGCTCGGCTGGTGGGGAAGTGATGTGGAACTGGAGGTTGACCTTCAAGAGCCGCAATCTATCCAGAACCTTCAACTGCGCTTTTTCCAAAGTCAAGGACAATGGATCTATCTGCCCCGGGAAGTAGAGCTGTTTTATTCGGATGATGGGATTCAATTTCAATCGGTTGCCCGGGAAGCAATGCCATCAACCGCCGAGTCTGTACTTAGCTTCGGTTTGACCTTTCCGGAAACTAAAGCCAGGTATTGGAAAATGGTAATCACCCGCTTCGGAAAAATACCTGACGGAGCCCAGGGAGCAGGCAATGAGGCCTGGATTTTTCTGGATGAATGGATATTGGCTCCATGATGTATGTATTGAAATTGTCATGCATATTGCAAAGTGGTTTTTTGGCCAATACGCCACCAATTCAAATCAACTAATTGATTGTCAATGTTTTAAAATAAAAAAGCCTGCCTTTTAGAGGAGAAAAAAACGTTCTCTCTCTTTCCGGTGATTTAAATCAACTTTGTTTTTTTTTACTTTGGCCTATCTTTACAATCATTCTTGAACATTCAACAATTTAAGGATGTAAAAAAACCGAGACCCTGTAGAGCGAATCTTTTTTCTCCTGAGTTTACACACTCCAAAACTAGCTCCTCTATCAAGGTTGAAGTCTCCCAGCCGATTATTACAAACAAACCACACTAAGAGAAATACAGAATAAAAAATGTACTTGTCTGACGACTAAGTAGTGGTTTTTTATTCCCCAATTTGTAACCAAAAAAATTTCATATTATGTTGTCCAAGTTTACCTCACTCAAAATTAGCTACCTGTTGACATTGGCCCTTGGGGTCTTTTTCGCAGGGCAGCTCCACGCACAGATCCCTACCTTGGATCCTGTTTCACACCCCAAGTTTGTTGAGCCCCTTCCCGTGCCCGCTTTAATTAATATGACCGCGGGAGGAGACAAAGTAATTAACCTGCGGAAGACCAGCCAATGGCTGGGATTGCGGAGCCCGGGAGGCGCCAAGCTCTATACAAATGTATATGGCTACGGCGAAGGGATGAATGTATCCTACCCTGGTCCGACGATCCTCGGTATGAAAGGCAATCCCATCAACATCATGTGGGATAACAAACTGCCCAACGGTCATATCATGACCATCGATTACTCCTTGCACATGGCCAAGTGGAAGCCCCGCAACGGTATTCCGATCGTGACCCACCTCCATGGCGGGCATGTGGATGAACACAGCGATGGCAATACAGAAGCCTGGTACACCCGCAACTGGTCAGAGGCCGGCCCCTGGTATCACTACTTCAAGAACAAATACGGCGATAATAAGTGGTATCACTACCCTATGGATCAGGAGGCTGCTACGACCTGGTACCATGACCATTGCCTGGGTATCACACGCTTGAACGTGTATGCGGGTCTGGCTGGGTTCTTCCTCCAAACGGATGCCAATGAAACAAACCTGGTCAATACCAATGTATTGCCTGGCTACGGTTATGGCCTGGCTATTCAGGACCGCATGTTCACGACTACCGGTGCGCTTTTCATGCCTTTCCTCGGGGAAGCTGATCTGGAGGATTGCCCGGTTCCAAACCCGCTTACGCCGCTACCGTTCCCCAGTGTGGTTGCTGAGTTCTTTGGCGATTTCATCCTGGTGAACGGTATGACTTGGCCTAAAATGGAAGTAGAGCCTCGTAAATATCGCTATCGTTTGCTAAACGGTTCCGACTCCCGTTTCTACAATTTCAATTTGAGCAATGGCGCTCCATTTATGATCGTAGGTGTGGATGACGGCCTCATGGAATATCCTGTAGAGGTGAATACCCTGCTCATGGGCCCCGGCGAACGTTACGATGTAGTGATCGACTTTTCAAACGCAGCCAATACAAGTGTTATTCTCCAAAACACAGGACCTGATGGACCTTTCACCGGCAACTCGGAAATGGACGGAACCGCTGATCCTGCTACGACAGGCCAAATCATGCAGTTCAATGTAGGCGCCACTGCTACTGTAGTGAATGGTTCCTTGCAGTGGGATGAAATGATTACCGAAAACCCAGCACTGAACTCCACGGAAGCATGGGAGATCTACAATACCACGATGGATGCCCACCCGATGCACATTCACCAGGTAGCTTTCCAGATCCAAGGCCGGTATTCACATGCTGGACAAGCACAGATCATCGGTCTCGATCCAGTTGCAGGTGGTACTAAAGCCATCATGTCCGATCCGGGCGTTCCGCAGTTCCTGGGTGGTCCTGCTCCGCATGAAAATGGCTGGAAAGACGAAGTGCTCGTATTCCCGGGTCAGATGGCCAAAGTTATCGCCCATTACGACCGTCCTGGATCCTATGTATGGCACTGCCACATCCTCTCTCATGAAGACCATGAGATGATGCGCCCATTCTATGTAGGCCCAATCCCTCATGATATTCCGATGGCTATGCATCACCAAGGTGTAGTGGAGTTGCTCGATCTAATGCAGCAAGTGGAGATGGAACAAAACTTCCCCAACCCATTCTCTGATGAGACCAACATCCTCTTCACGTTGCCCGGCATCCGGGATGTACGGTTGGAACTGTACGACATGAAAGGACAACTGGTAGGTGTATTGGCTGATGGCACTTTCCCTGCCGGCCAGCACAAAATGGTATGGGATGGCATGGGCGCCAATGGCGTACCTGCTGCCAATGGAATTTACTTCTACAAGCTGGTTGCTGGTGAGCAAATTATCACCAAGCGCCTGAGCCTGGTAAAATAATTGATTGAGGGTTTAACCTGGCATTAGTACAAGAGGGCCTTCACGCGATGCGTGGGGGCCCTCTTTTCTTTTAGTCTTGTATGGAATAGGTCAAATTATCCACCTGCTGAGAAAATGCTCCTTCCGGTTTCGGGAAACAGGAAGGACACTGCCATTACTCATCTCTACCTCCCCTCCATCCCCACGAATATAGCGGCTCACATGCCCTAAATTGACTAAGAAAGAATGGTGGATCCGGCAAAAGGAAAAATCCGCCAGCATGGTCTCCAGTTCTTTGAGTGAACGGGAGACGAATAACTTATCGCTTCCCTGAAGGAAAACATACGCGTAATTTCCGTCGGCTTCAAAATAGCGCATATCGGCGGTTTGAATGAAGTCGTACCCGAGACGGGTGGGTAGGCCTATGCGTTTGATATGGTTGGCCTGCTCCAAATTATGCAGCAAAGCCTCAAATTGAAGCTTGGGAATCCCATTCCGTTCCTTTTGTTGGATCCGAGACAACGCTTCCCTCAACTCGTCCTTGTCGATGGGTTTCTGCAGGTAGTCCACCGCACTGACGCGCAGGGCCTGCACTGCATATTCGCTGTACGCAGTGGTAAAAATAACATCGAAGGAATGCGCGGGCAATTGTTCCAGCAGCTGAAACCCGGTCATCTGCGGCATCACTACATCGAGAAAAACGACATCCGGCGTGTGTTCCCGAAGCCAGGCAAGAGCTGGTTCCGGATTGTCAAAAGTAGCTTCTATCTGCACTTCCGGACAGTGGCGGGCGAGATCCCTGGACAAGGTATCCAGGCAGTGCTTTTCGTCGTCAACGAGAATGGCTTTTATTGGTTTCAAGGTCTAGGTGTTAGGTGGCCCAGGGCCAATTCGACAATAGTGCCTTCCGGCGCTCCAAATTTATCGAATTTATCGAAAAAAAGCACCTCTGCATGAAGCAATTGTCGTTTTAACCGTTCCTTGGCCAGGCGTACTCCAAAAGACCCTTTCTTTTCCGGATCGGCTGAGGCAGCAGCCCGGGCCCGGCCTACTCCATTGTCTTCAATCTGGCCCACCACCTGATCGCCTCTTCGGAATACGCGCAGCGACACCCAGCGTTCCCCGGTCTGAGGCAACAGCCCATGCCAAATGGCATTCTCGAGAAAAGGCTGAAAGATCAACGGTGGCACGGCGTAATCCATTAATTCCGGATCGGCCGTGATCTCAAAATGGAACCGGTGATCAAAGCGCAATGCTTCCAGCCGCAAATAATGTTGGCACAATTCCAACTCCTCCTCCACCGTGATCCGCGTCCGCTCACTGAAACTGAGTACCCCGCGAAGCAGCCTGGCAAACTTGGTCAGATAGGCTTCCGACTCTTCCAACTGCCCCCGCTGGATCAGATCCTTGATCGAGTTTAAACTGTTGAATACAAAATGAGGATTCATCTGGGCTTTCAAATACCTCAACTCGGCTTCCATCTTCTCCTCCCGCACCAGCCTGGTGCGATAACCCAAACCCAGCGCAAAGATCAGCGTTTCGGTCAACACCCCTATCTGCGTATACGATATCGGATGCAATCGGAGGTTGATCCCTGTATACTTCGCGAGCTGGTCAGTGGCAAATACCAGCACCCCTCCGGTCACCAACGCGAAGGTGCCCCAAATGATGAACTTGGACAGCTTTCCCCCTTCCTGATATACCCGAAATACAAGCCACCCTCCTGCCAGGTAAAGTCCATTTCGCATCCATTCCGAAAACAGCAAGGCCTCACTGAGCGGACTGATCAGCAAAACAAGGATCTCCGCAAAAACCGCCCCCCACAACACCTGGATTGCCCCCCGAATTGCCCTGTATAAATGCGGACTTCTTTCCGGATCTACATCTAAAAATATCCGGATGAAATGAACGTATCCAATGAAAAACCCCAATCCAAGAAGAGCCTCTAAATACAACATCCAGCCGTTTACATAACTGAGTGGCGTATGCAGCAAATAAGACCGGCGCGCCATGTAGAAAATAAAGATCACCCCCACATAAAGAGCGTAATAAATATATACAGACTCCTTGTTCTGCACATACATAAAGCTGGTGAAAACGATCAGAAAGAACAGGACTGCCAGGAAGGCAACCGTCGCGACCCGGAAATCTAAATCCTTAAGAATAGCCTGCTGAATGGCCTCTTTACCCTTTTCCGGAGTGAGCAGATCCAATTGAATTCCATTCGACCATCCCTTCGTCTCCCAGGGTCGATCGTCTGCCTTTATAAAGAAAAGACTTTCTTCCCCGGGTAGGATTTCCAGTTCCGCCATATTGTAAGACCCGGAAAAATTACGGAAAGGGCGGTTTATCTGCCCCAGGTTCTTGGTTCGTATCCCCCGGCTGTCTATCTGGTAGATCGTGAGCTGAAAAAGAGGATGTGTATGGAGCTGCCGAAATAGCGTATCCGTAGTACTATTATCTATCCGGACGAAGAACCAATGCAAAAAACGCAAATCATAATTCCCGACAGAATTCGAAACAGGCACGAAAGAGGGCAACCGCTGTCGTATTTCCGTTAAATCAAGCCTGTTTGTCGAGTCACAGTAATGCCCTGCAAACCCCAACAAACAGAGGCTGTCGGTTTTCAGGTCGCTGGCAGATATCAAAAATTCCCCTCCTCCTGTCCGTAAATGGCCGGATGGATAAAAAGACAAAGCTGGAGGACCAGGCAGACCAGGTGGTTTTTCGTCATGCGCAGGGGTGCTGTCAAAAAATCTCTTTAAGATATGGAAAAACCGGACATCCCCTTTCCATAATTTTTCAGAAATTTGCATCCATTCAAACCCGCATGTATTGGAGAAGGGCAGCCCCTCCTTCAGTGCATAAAAAAATATACCTTATGCTGGGAGTTGGTTCACGCATTATACACCCCGAATTTGGCGATGGGGTCATCGTTCGCCTCCACACCGCCGCTTATGACGTGTGCTTTATTCAGACCGGTCTGAAAACGATCGGAAAGACCTATACAGGATGGGAAGTGATCGAAGCTATTCCTACCGAAGAATCCGTCACCTTTACCGAAGCGGAAAAATCGCTCGCCAAAATTCTGCGCGAATGGGCGGGTGTCAGCCTCGAAAAGGTACCGCTCGGCGATCGCTGGAAAAACGGTATCATGATCCTCCAACCCGAGGACACTTCTTACCAATCCAAAGAGGTGCCCATCGAATCCTTTTTCCACAAGATCGTCATGATGCGCGATCGCATGCGCGTGCTCGAGCAAAACATCAACGCCCACAAAAAACTGGACGACGAAGACAAGGTCAACCTCCAGCAGTACATCACCCGCTGCTACGGGAGTATGACTACGTTTAATATTCTCTTTAGAGACAAGGAAGATTATTTTGTAGGGGCAGGGAAGGATTAATACGCATACACCATCTGCCTCGACTCCACTTCCTTGCCATCAACTACCAAACTATAGGCGTAGGTGCCTGGCACGTATTGATGGTGTTCGTAGCCATAAACCACTTCGTTTAGGCCAGGTTGAAGCTCAATGGGCAGTCGTGCCAGTTCCCGGCCTTCGATGCTGTATACCGCGATATAGGCCTCTTTATAGGGCATCGACTGGTCTACCCGCACGGCGATCACCGTAGCTTCGTCGAAGGGATTCGGGTAGTTTTGAAGCAAGGCTATTCCTTTTTCCCGGATGGGAATATCCCTGATCCCTGTGGTAAAAGTGATCGCTTTTTCTCCGGAAAATAAACTCTCCACGCCGTTTCCATCCACCGAGGCTACGGAGACGGCATAATCTTCTGCCGGATCCGGCGCCAGGCCGTAGATCGTGTCCAGGGTGCTGTAAATGGTGTATACCGTATCCCAGTCGTTGGTCCAGTATTTGCGCACGCCGACGCGGTACACCCCGTATTCATTGGGATCTTCGAAAGACACTTCAAAGCCGTTGTTGACGGGTTCGACCTCAAGGTTTATCGGCGTTACGGGGCCCGCAGCAGCCATGGCCAGGGCGTTGCCGTTGAGCATGGCGTTGCGGGAGAGGTAGTTGAAATCGACGAAAAAGCTGTCCAGGATCATATCGTTATTGGTATCCACTCCGAGGATATCATCCATGCTGTGCTGGCGGTCTTCATAGGTGGAGGTGCCACCTGGATTGCCGTCGCCATGCTCGTTGGCCGAAGTGAAACGGATGGCCGGATAGGCTTTTTGACGAAAGGGAATATGGTCGCCACTCCGGCCTGTGCGGTCTTCGGGAGTCATGATGTTAACCACTGGCTTTACCGCCATGAAGGGCTGGAGCATTTCCTGATATTCCAGTTTGGTAAACCGCGCCAGTTGCTTATGCTTGGAATCAAATACGTTTTTGGAATAGATCCGCACGTTGATACTATCGATGTCGTTTAATCCCGGGCAGCCCGGAGGGGAAGCCGTTTGGCCGCAAATGATGCCGCCGATGATATCGTTATTGAGCACGGCTTTCAGTTGTACTCCTTCTGTGTAGCAGTATTCCGCAAATGCATCGGCGCCGAGAAGCCCCTGTTCCTCCCCGATGGTGACCAAAAAGACGATGGAGCGATTGTACGTGTACAAGCTCATCACCCGGGCCAGCTCGAGTACCAGGGCGGTACCGCTTCCGTTATCTTCCATCCCTTCTGCCACGCAGGTGATGTCGCACGGATCCTCACAGCGGCTGTCGAGGTGGGCTTCGACCAGCACCACTTCCTGATATTGAGGACCTTGGCCGGGCAGAATGGCAAAGATGTTCCGGTGCTGCCCCATGCCACAGACATATTGGTCGAATTGCAAATAGGAGACGATCAGGCGGCCCGATACAAATTCGCTGTTGGCTTTAAATTTTTCATACACCCAGCGCCGGGCGGCGCCGATACCTGAAGTGGTACTCACCGTATCGGAGCCTGTGTTACGGTTTCCAAAGGAAGCCATTACTTCCAGGTATGATTTTACCGAGTCGGCCGAAACTTGGGTGGCGATCATTTCGGCAATCCAGGCCGGGTCTTCGACCGGGAAGGCAGACGCATAATCTGCCGGATCGAAATTGCCCAGGAGGATATTTTCGGCTTCAGGGTTGGTGATTTGGATGTTGGATTGGGCATGGAGCCCCCCCATGGTAAATAAAAGCAATAATAAGTACCCGTGTTTCATCATTTTTCCGTTAATATTGGTTATAGTATTCTCAAGTGAGATGACGGCCGGCGGCCGTCATCTCACTTGAGAATCCATTAAAGATAACCTTTCCCAAAATAACCCGTTGCTTTAAAAACCGAAGTGTCATGTTTCAGCGTTTCCTGCTTTTTTTTCTTGGTATGGCCCTCTTTGCCTCCTGCGCCGTAAAACCCAATGCCCCGTTCACCCAACAAGCCCGTCCCTCCGCGCCCGATTATTCCCAGGCCTCCAGCTGGGCCGCACTGCCGGATAGGGACGATAAGGCCGACTGGACCCCCGCCCCCGACCTGCTCAACAAGCAGGCCGAAGCGGAGGTGGATGTATTTTTCCTGCATCCCACCATATATATCGGAAAAAAAGGAGAGAATGGCTGGAACGGCCCTATCGATGACCCAGACCTCAACGAGCGAACCGACAACAGTACCATCCAATACCAGGCCAGTGTGTTTAACGAAACAGCGCGGGTGTATGCCCCACGCTACCGCCAGGCGCACCTGCACAGCTACTTTGCCAATGAGGATTCCGCCTCTGCGTTTATGGCTTTCGACCTGGCATATGCCGATGTGAAGCGGGCCTTTGAATACTACATGGACCACTACAACCAGGGCCGACCGATTATCATCGCTTCTCATAGTCAAGGGACTACACACGCCAAGCACCTGCTCAAAGATTACTTCGAGGGTAAACCCTTGCAGACCCGCCTGGTAGCGGCCTATCTGGTCGGTATCCCGGTAGAAGCCGGCTATTTTGAGACAATCCCCCCCTGCGAAACGCCCGAGCAAGTGGGCTGCTATTGCTCCTGGCGCAGTTTCAAATACGGGTACTTCCCGCCCTGGTACCAACCCAATTCCGGCGTGCTAGCTACCAACCCGCTGCTGTGGAATACCTCCTCCACCCCTGCCCCAAAGGATTTTTCACAAGGGCTTGTCGTACCCTCTTATGACGGCTACCTGCCCCAACGTGTGGACGCCCAGGTGCACGACGGACTGTTGTGGATACACAAACCCAAATTTCCGGGTAGCGCGCTTTTCTGGCGCCGCAACTACCACATCGCGGATTATAACCTGTTTTATGTGGATATCCGGGAAAATGCACGGGTGAGGACGGAGGCGTTCTTGGGGCGGAGGTGAAAATTATTAACTCACGTTACGCACGATCGCCAAATCAACATTTGTAAAGACCTAGAATTATCTTGTTCTTTTCTTTAAGTCTCTTTCCTTATGAAACCCATTCTCCTCTTCCTCTGCGCATTCAGTTTGACGCTCCAGGCTCAAACGGATCCTCTATCTGCACTAAAATCCGAAATCGCCAGCGATTACCCCTACCTGCATGACCTGTACATCCACTGCCACACGCACCCCGAACTCTCTTTCTACGAATTTAATACCTCCCAACGCATGGCGGAAGAACTGCGCCATGCAGGCTATGAGGTCACCGAGAAAGTGGGCGGCAACGGCGTGGTGGGCGTCTTGAAAAACGGCGAAGGCCCCACCATCCTGATTCGCGCCGATATGGATGCACTCCCCATTGCGGAGGAAACCGGACTTCCCTATGCCAGCACCGTGACTGCCACCGATGAATCGGGTAAAACCGTAGGCGTGATGCATGCCTGCGGACACGATATACACATGACCGTCTGGACAGGTACGGCACGCGCGATGGCCTCCATGCGCGATCAGTGGAGCGGCACCCTTGTCTTCATCGGGCAGCCCGCCGAAGAGCGAAGCGGCGGTTCCAAAGAGATGTTGAAAGACGGATTATATGAACGTTTTCCCCATCCCGACTATGGATTGGCCCTACACGTCAATTCCAACCTGCCTGCCGGAACGGTGGGACTCTGTCCCGGCTACGCAATGGCAAATGTCGATATGGTCGACATCACGGTACACGGCAAAGGGGGGCACGGCGCCCTCCCCCACCAAACCCTCGATCCGGTGGTCCTTTCGGCCCGCATTATTCTGGCACTCCAGACCATAGTAAGCCGTGAACTGCCGCCCAGCGAACCTGGGGTGCTCACGGTGGGTTCGATCCATGGCGGATCCAAAGGCAACGTGATCCCAGATGAAGTAAAAATGGAACTCACCCTCCGCTCCTACACCGACGAAGTGCGCAATGCGATGATTGAAAAGCTGACCCGCATCTGCAACGGCGAAGCCATGGCTGCAGGACTGCCGGAAGCGATGTACCCCACTATCAAGGTACGCGACGAATATACACCCGCGCTATACAACGATCCCGACCTCACCAAAATAGTGGGGAAGGCTTTTTCATCGGCCGTTGGAAATGAAAATGTGGTAGATGTGCCGCCAAATATGGTAGGTGAAGATTTCGGCCGCTTTGGCCGTACGGAGCCCCGCGTGCCCATTCTCCAATATTGGCTCGGATCGGTGGATCCTCAAAAAGTAGAAACAGCAAAGGCAAGCGGAACAGGCCTTCCTTCTCTCCATTCTTCCAAATACATCCCCCTTCCGGAACCGACGATTAAAACGGGGGTATTGACGATGAGTGCCGCGCTGCTGGAGCTGTTGAAATAGTCTTCAGTTTTTAATTTTCAGTTTTCAGTTAAGAAGGCCTACCTCAAAACTGAAAACTGAAAATTAAAAACTAAAAACTATTTCCGGTTCCTCCCGCCCTGCTTCCGCCTCGCCTTCACGATCTCCCGTTTCTCGTGCCGCTTTTTCTCCTCGATCAATTTGGGGATGAGGTCCGCGCGGTCCATGGCTATGAGTTTTTGGCGGATGAGCTGGTGGTTTTCCTGTTTGTACCAGAAGAAGAACAGGTGTTGGTTCTTTTTATCCTTGGGCGATTTTGGAGTATAGACCGGCTGCAAGGTATAGGGGTGTAGACCGGAGTAGTAGATCACTGTGGCCACCGTCATGGGCGTAGGGGTAAAATCCTGCACCTGCTCGAGTTTGAAGCCCATGTCTTTGGTTTCGGCAGCCAGGTTGGCCATGTCTTCCATTTGAGACCCGGGGTGACTGGAGATAAAATACGGGATCAGCGGCTGGTTGAGCCCATGTTTTTGATTGATCTTTTCGTATTTCTTCTTGAATTCGTGGAAGTGTTTAAAAGAAGGCTTCCGCATGATGCGCAGGGTGGCATCGGAGGTATGTTCGGGCGCCACTTTCAGGCGACCACAGACGTGGCGGGTCACGACTTGCTCCATGTACTCGTCGAGGCTCCCGTCGTTATTTTTATTGTAACTATCCACCAGCAGGTCGTAGCGGATTCCGCTACCTACATAGGCTTTTTTCACATCGGGATGGGCGTCCACTTTTTTGTATAATTCAGTCATCGGCTTATGACTGGTATCCAGGTTGCTGCAGATGACCGGGTGAATACAGGAGGGGCTTACGCAGCGGTCGCATATTTCCTGCACTTTGCCCTTCATGCGGTACATATTGGCGGAGGGTCCGCCCAGATCGCTGATATAGCCTTTGAAGTCAGGCATTTTCGTCACGATATCCACTTCCCGCAAGATCGACTCCTCTGAGCGACTTGCGATAAATTTACCCTGGTGAGCGGATATGGTGCAAAAGCTGCAGCCTCCGAAACATCCCCTATGCATATTTACCGAAAAGCGGATCATTTCGTAAGCCGGAACGGAGCCGCGCTTTTTGTATTTCGGGTGCGGCATCCGGGTATAGGGCAGGTCGAAGGAAGCATCGATCTGCTCCTCCATCATGGGCGGATAAGGCGGATTGATGAGGAGTTGGCTGTCACCTACGCGCTGGAGAATGCGGCGAGCCTGGACCTTATTCGACTCCTGTTCTACGTGTTTAAAGTTGCCGGCATAGGCGCGCTTGTCCTTCAAGCATTCTTCGTGCGAATGCAGCTGGATATCCGTCCAGTTCTTGTTCACCGGCAGCGGATCGGAAAAAGGGCGCATCAAGCCGGTTTGGGGTATGGTGGTGAGTGAGGAAAAAGGCACACCTTTCTTCAGCAGGCGAATGATCTCGCGCAGGGGCATTTCGCCCATGCCGTAGACCAACAGATCGGCCCCGCTCATTTCCAGGATATTGGGAAAGAGTTTATCGGCCCAATAGTCGTAGTGGGTCACCCGCCGAAGCGAAGCTTCAATTCCACCTATCAGTACAGGTACATCGGGATAGAGTTGCTTGAGGATTTTCGTATAGACGGTCACCGCATAATCGGGCCGGAAGCCGGATTGTCCTCCGGGGGTATACGCATCGGTAGAGCGTTTCCGCTTACTTGCCGTATAGTGGTTGATCATGGAGTCCATGCACCCCGAAGTAACGCCGAAAAAGAGCCTGGGCGCACCGAATTTTTTAAAATCCCGCAGGTCATCCTGCCAATTAGGCTGGGGCACCAACGCTACCCGGAGTCCTTCACTTTCCAGGATACGGCCGATCACGGCAGAACCAAAGGCAGGGTGGTCCACATACGCATCTCCTGAGATAAGCACCACATCGAGGTCGTCCCATCCACGCAATTCCACTTCTTCTTTCGTAATAGGTAGCCAATCCGTTACTGGCCTGTCGTCGAACATACTGCGTTAATTTTAGAGATGGCGTCTATTCAAAAAAGATGGCGTCTTTACACAACGGCATTCCCGGCAATTCGTTCAAATTTAGGCCTTTTATCCTCAAATAGACGCCATCTTTTTGAAAATAGACGCCATCTTTTTGAAGATAGACGCCATCTTTTTTAACTGCGCAGAACATTTCGGAATAGATTCACTTACTTCCACTTTTTTATTCTGCCACTTTAACATTTTTCCATACAACACCCTCCCTCCCCGCCTGTCCTTCAAAATGATTTTTCCTTTTCACTCACCAAATCCACCCCCAATGAAAACCACATCTGCACAGCGCTTGCTATCTACATTGTTCTTGCTGATCGCAGGACTGTTCATGCTACACGCACAGGAATCTACCCCCAACAAAATTGTGCTCATCCAAAGAATCGTTAATGACGACGGTACCGAAACCGTGATCAAGAAAAACATCACCACCGACCAGGACCTGGAGACCATCATCCCTGAATTTAAGCTGGACAATGCGGAATATGTAGCTATTCAGAAGCAGCCCGTCTGCAATCGGGCGATATTATTCTGGCGCTAGACGATGTAGAAACCAATACCCCGCCCGGTGGACCTGCAGAATGCCCAACCAGGCCTGCTAATGCTTACCATTCAACAGAAAGATAAGATCATTTCAAAGAAGATTATTTTGTTGGCCAAGGCCTAAGCAATGTTTTCAGGAAACGGCGTTTCTTAGAAATGCCGTTTCCTGCCTTTTTCTTCTCTTCTACTGACAAAAATCACACCCCGCACTAACCAATGTCATTTTGCACCTGCGAAAATCCTCCTATCATGCAATGTTTTAAGCGTTATAGGCTTATTCGCTCATGCCAAAAATGACCAAATTATGTTAGAAATACGCGGGCACGCCAGAGGTGGCCAGGGGATGGTCACCGCCTTTGAAATTCTGGCGAAAACCTTCAGTCAACTCGGCGACTTCCAAGTACAAGCTTTTCCTGCTTTCGGCGTGGAACGCACCGGCGCTCCCATCCAGGCCTTCCTTCGGGTAGCAAAAAAAGAGATCCTCAACCGCAGCAACATTTACAACCCCAACCTGATCGTGGTGTTCGACGAAAGCCTCCTCGATATGGTGCCGGTTTTCGATGGACTAAAAGACCAGGGCGCAGTATTGATCAACACCGAAAAACCCAGGTCCGCTTTTGCCGATCTGGGAAAGACGGTATACACCATCCCTGCTACCCGGATCTCTCTCGAACATGGCCTGGGCAGCAAATCTCTTCCCATTGTCAATGCGGCCATGATCGGTGCAATCGGATTTCTGTTTGAAGCCGACCTGGATACTATCCAGAAAACGATCCGGAAAAATGTGCCGGCAAAACCCGATGCCAATGCAAAAGCAGCAAAGGTGGCTTTCCAAAGCGTGGTGGGGGAGGAATTTCCCAACACCTATCTGCACCAACGCCTGCACGCCCTTACTGAAGAAGAATCGGTGAAATTCCAATTCGTGGAACAAACGGAACCCAATATCGGAATCGATGCTCCCTTCTGGGCAATGCCCCTTTCTAAAAATAAAACGGGCAACTGGCGGGTGGTCACTCCCAAATACGTCGACCGGCGCCCTCCCTGCAACCACAACTGCCCAGCAGGCACCGATGTACGCCAGTTTGTAAAACTGGCTGGGGAGAAAAAATACGCAGAAGCCTATCAATCCCTCTACGAACACAATCCCTTCCCGGGCGTGTGCGGCCGCGTTTGCCCCCATTTCTGCGAACAAAACTGCAACCGCAACGAATTTGACGAAGGCCTCAATATTGGCGCCATCGAACGCTTCCTCGGCAACCAGGCCCTGAATATACCCGTTGAACGCGTGCCGGTAACGCAAAAAGAAAAAATCGCTGTCGTCGGCGCCGGTCCTGCTGGCCTGACTGCCGCCCTGCGCCTATGTGAGAAAGGTTATGCCGTTACCGTCTTCGAAGCCCTCCCCTTTGCCGGTGGTATGATGCGCAGCGGTATTCCCAAATTCCGCCTGCCGGATGAGGTGCTGGATATGGAGATCAACCGAATCCGTGAAAAAGGCGTCGAGATCGTCCTAAATAAACGGGTAAATATTGGGGAACTAACCGACGAATTTTCCTCCGTCATCACGGCGGTCGGTTCTCACCTGGGCACTTCCCTTCGCCTCGAAAATGAGGAAAACCTCTCCCTCGACGGCATCACCTTCCTCCGGGAGTTTAAACTGTCGGGGAAAGATGCCGGTATCAAAAAAGGCGACCAAATAGCCATTATCGGCGGCGGCAATACCGCCATCGACGTGGCACGCACTACCCTGCGTCTTGGCGCAGTGCCTACTATCTACTACCGCCGAACCATCAAGGAAATGCCCGCGATCGCCCAGGAAGTTGAAGAGGCCCTGGCGGAAGGTATCCACATCCGCTTCCTCACTGCGCCGACAGGTATTGCTAAAAACAAAAAAGGACAAACCGAACTAACCCTCATCGATATGGAACTGGGCGAACCCGACGAATCGGGCCGCCGCAGCCCCGCGCCGGTGCCCGGTACGGAGAAGAATCTCTGCTTCCATAAAGTCATCAAGGCCATCGGCCAACGATTTGACGATTATGTGTTCCTCGGTAAAGAGGTCAAGCCGCAACAGGGCTGGCTCAAGTGGGAAGACGACACTCCGGTTTTCTGCGCCGGCGATATGGCATGGGGCGGTACCGTCACCGAAGCCATCGGCAGTGGCAACAAAGTGGCCGAAGAAGTACATGCCTTTCTACAGGAACTCGACTACCACCCCGAAGAAACCCTTCCGGATGTGGTCCTGCCTAAGGACATCAACTTCACCTACTACCTGCCCATTCCGAAGCACAAGGACAGGGTAAAACACCCGGAAGACCTGTATCAGAATTTCGAGGAGATCTCCTCGGGCCTTCGCGAACAGGACATCGTCGCCGAATCATCCCGCTGCCTGCATTGTGGGGACTGCTACAGCTGCGGCAACTGCTTCAACTTCTGCCCCGATGCCGCCATCCATATCGACGACCACGGCCGGATGCGCATCGACTACGATTACTGCAAAGGTTGCGGTATCTGCGCCACAGAATGTCCCTGCTCTGCTATCGAATTCACTTTAACTGAAATGGCATCATGAAAACAGAAATCCTTGAAAAAACCTCGGGCATCCGCCATAAAACGGAAACCTCCCTATATCCCCGGCACCAGCAATTGATCATGAAAGGAAACTATGCAGCGGCCGAAGCGGCCAAGCTGTGCCGCGTCGGCTATGTGCCCGCCTATCCCATTACGCCCCAGACTACCATCGTGGAGCGCCTTTCCGAAATGGTTGCCACTGGAGAAATGGATGCGAAATACACCAATATGGACAGTGAACACTCCGCTTTTGCCGCCGCAATGGGCGCTGCCCTCGGTGGAGAACGGGTGTTTACGGCTACCGCCGGTCAAGGGTTGTTCTATGCCCACGAAGTGCTCCATGCCATCGCACACTTCCGCCTCCCAATGGTGGTTGCTAATGTTGGCAGACCCTCCATCCCTTGGAATATCTGGTCCGACCAGTCCGACTCCTTGTCGCAACGCGACACCGGTTGGGTACAGTTTTATGGGGAAAGCTCTCAGGAAGTGCTGGACACCATGATTCAGGCCTATCTCCTCGCCGAGCAACTCAACCTGCCGGTCATGGTGGTGCTCGACGCCTTTTACCAAAGTCATACCAGTGAGAACGTTTGGGTGCCGGACATCGACCTCGTCGACGAATTCCTGCCGGCCAAAGTGCCCGGCCCCATGAGCATCGACCTCGAAAATCCGAAAGCATTTGGCGGCCTCGTACCTCCTGAACATTACAACAAACTCAACTATACTTACTGGCGGGATGCGATACAGGTAGAGGAAAAAGCGGAACAGATCGCTGCCGATTTCGCCACAAAATTTGGCCGCGAATACCACAACGTGGAAGCGATCAATATCGGTCCAAAGACCAAGCTTGTCCTGGTTACCGTATCCAGTATCACTTCCACCGCACGTGGGGTGATCAAAAAATATCCGGACGTAGGGTTGCTGAAGATTCGCTTGTTTAAACCTTTCCCAAAAGCTTCGGTGCAGGAAGCGTTGAAAGACCTGCCCAAAGACGCCATTCTGGCGCCGGTAGAGCGCAACTTCCTGGGCGACCGCGAAGGCGCCATCTTCCAGGAAATGCAACGCGCATTGTACGGGATGCCCATCAAAATGTACGACTTCTACGCCGGCGCCGGCGGGAAAGACGTGCCACCGGATACCATTGAAAAGATTATTCACCTGGCCCGCACCAACCCGAAGGAGGTGAATTGGGTAGATATTGCTTAATCTATACGGGAACACCGCGACCTTCGTTCGCAGTGTTCCTGTAAAATTTTTTCAGGATATGAAACCAGCAAATGAATTTCTTATAAAAGAAGAACAGGTTTTTTCCGGCGCCTTGAGCTGTCGTGGTTGTGGATGGTCCTTGCTCGTCCGGCACCTGGCCAGTCTGCTCGGGCCCGACACCGTATACGTACTTCCGGCTTCCTGCTTTTCCATCATTTCGGGGCCTTACCCGCTCAGTGAGTTGAAAGCCAATGTAGTACATACGCTGTTTGCCGCTGCACCGGCCACTGCCACCGGCGTGCGCGCCGCACTCGACCGCCAGGGCAAGACAAAGACCCACGTAGTGGTGCTCGCCGGCGATGGGGGTACGTTCGATATCGGCTTGCAAGCCCTCTCCGGTGCAGCCGCAAGAAGCGAAAATATCCTCTATATCGTCAACAACAACGGAGCCTATATGAATACGGGCATCCAGAGCAGCACGGCAACGCCTTACGGAGCCATCACTACCACCAACCCCGGGGAAGGCTACAAGAAATCGTGGCCGAAAGACCTGATGGGCATCATTGCCGCCCACAACCTTCCCTATGCAGCTACCTGCTCCCTGGCCTATATGGAGGATTTTCGGGGAAAAGTAATGCGGGCTAGAGACACTGAAGGCTTCCGCCTCCTCATGATCGACGGCCCCTGCCCTCCCGGTCACAAGACCGAACCGGGCGATTCAATCTCCATCGCCCGCCTGGCAGTAGATGCGCGCCTGTTCCCACTCTATGAGATCGAACGGCAACACTACAAAATGACCTACAAACCAGAAACGTTCTTGCCGGTAACCGAATGCCTCAAACATCAGGGCCGGTTTAAACACCTCTTCCGCGAAGAAAACAAAGTGATGCTGGAAGATATCCAGGAACATACGGATGATAATTGGAATAAATTGTTGGCACTGGAGAAATTAGCCCAGGTGCTGGCTTAATGCACTTAACTAATCAGGATCAACACCCCCGCTCCCATCAAAAAGAGGATAAAGAAATAAAAGGTATACCTGCGATCCCGGCGAAAAACCACGTCGGGATCTTTTCTTTCTTTCCGGTTCAACCGATTGCCCACCACGATAATGCGCAGCATAATGGCGGCAATTAGCATGTAGGAAAGAAGGTATATCTTGTCCATCAGTACCATATACCCCACATCGGGCAGTGCGGAGCTGTAGGACTGTTGTAGGAACACACAGCTGAGCAACCCTCCAATGGGTAGTGATATCCGGGCATCGATGTGGTTGGGGTGGATCAACAAGCCTCCCAAACTCGCCATAATGACCACCAAAAGGGGCAGCAACAATTTGAGTAAGAAATAACTCAACGGCCTGGAAATGACCAACTTGAATGTAAAATTGCTAAAGGTAGAATCCTTGGCCCCCGGGTCCCCAAAATCTGTATTGTAGAAATTGGAGTGGGTCTCCATGCGGGCGCCTTCAACCTGCCAGCCAGGGATCGCAAAATCTTTGCGGAACAAATCGCCCTCTGTCTCCGGAATGTACGCCAACGAGTCCTGCGGATAGTCCACATTCTCGATCCGGATATCCAACTCGTGGCGGTCCAGCGGAAAGCGGCGCAGATCAAATGAATGAAAAAAACGGCCTTCGATACGCATGCCGTTATAGCTGCTCCCGTCCTCAAGCACCTCTGCAGTGTCGCTGAAGTCGAGCTGCGTGAAGCCCCATTTCTCCACGGCATTTACAAATTCAATATTCATGGGATCCCGGTCGCCTTCCCATTTCATCCACACGTAAAAGTCGGCATAAAACGAGTACTCACTGACGTTGAGGTCGTAGAGGTTCATCAGGTAAATGCCGCACCGGGCCTGCTGGGCGTCCTCCGGTTCAGGAGCCTGGCCGGACAAATCTGTTGTCCACAAGCCGAGAAGTAAGATAAAAAAGACACACAGCGCACCTTTCATACCGTTCTTTTAAGTTTTATTATACCCTAGAAGCAATTGATCACGTATAGCTGCTTTTTCCGCCGCCGGTAGAAACGCATGTTCCAGTGCATTCAAATTGCACTGAAGCAACTCTTCCAATCCCCACCCAAATTGGGCTCGAAGCAGGTTGTATTCCTGCTCCAATGTGGTGTTGGTCAGCGTTCTGCTGTCGGAGTTGATACCGATCGATACCCCGGCGCGGTACAGTTGATCGACAGGATGCTGCTCGATCGTCGAATAGACATTGGTTTGAACATTGCTGGTGGGACAAACTTCCAGATGGATGTTGTTTTCCACCAGGTACTGCACCAGTTCAAGGTCTTCCACGCTACGTACGCCGTGTCCTATCCGGCTGATACCAAAATGCCGGAGGGAATCCCATACGCTTTCCGGCCCCCGGGCTTCTCCGGCATGGGCCGTACAGGGCAGTCCTTGGTCGCAGACAAGCCGGAAGCTGGCTACATGGGCATCGATGGGGTAATCTGCTTCATTGCCCGCCATATCAAACCCTACCACGCCCTGCCCATGATAGCGAACTGCCAGTTGAGCGGAGGCCAGGCTCTGTATAGCCGGGTACTCCCGAAGCGTACATACGATCAGCCCTGCCCGTATACCGGTTGCCTTGCTGCCTTCTTCCAGGGATGCCAATACCGTTTCTACAACTTCTTCCGGACGTAGCCCCTGCTGCAAATGCTCCAGCGGCGCAAACCGAACTTCGAAATAGCGTACGTTCTCCTGTTGCAATTGCGCGAAAAGATCCAGGGTGACGGCCCGGAGTTGCGCAGCTGTTTGGGTCATGCGAATACCCTGAGCCGCACGGCTCAGGAAATCCGGAAGATTCAGACACTTGGCCGGCGCCACGTAGTGCGCTTCGAAATCGGCCATGGGGAGGCCAGGCTCAAAAAGGGAAGCTACCCGGTAGCTCACCGAGCAATCCAGGTGCAAATGCAATTCTATTTTGGGCAGGGATTTACTGTCCATTCTTCCCAATAATTTAACGCCTACTTAACATTGGATTAATGCGAATTGAATATCTTACCTATTCTAAAGAAGTTGTTCTAAGGTATAACAAATGCCGGATTATTTTTTCATTCTCATCCTCATTCTTTTCACGCTTGCTATTGCGGATTTGGTCGTCGGGGTAAGCAACGATGCCGTAAATTTCCTCAATTCCGCAGTAGGCTCCAAGGTCGCTTCCAGGAACATGATTATGATCGTGGCCAGCCTCGGGATCTTTATCGGCGCCACGTTTTCCAGCGGTATGATGGAAATTGCCCGAAAAGGGATTTTCAATCCGAATTTCTTCTTCTTTTCGGAGATCATCGTCATCTTCCTGGCGGTCATGCTCACCGATATTATCCTGCTCGACCTCTTCAACACATTTGGGCTCCCAACCTCCACTACTGTTTCGATCGTCTTTGAATTACTGGGCGCCGCAGTGGTGGTAGCCCTCATAAAAGTGACTCAAAATGGGGAAGGGATCGCGGCCTTATCCCAATATATCAATTCTTCCCGGGCATTGACCATCATCTCGGGGATATTCTCTTCCATTGTGGTGGCTCTTACCTGTGGTATTCTGGTACAATATGTTTCCCGCCTGCTCTTTACCTTTCACTATGAGCGCCGATTACCCTGGATAGGTGGGGTTTGGGCAGGCCTGGCGCTTTCTTTTATCACCTATTTCCTCCTGATAAAGGGTATGAAAGGCGCTTCTTTTATTCCGGATGAATTCATTACTTGGGTGACCGCCCGCACCCCCATGTTGATGCTCGGCACTTTTATTTTTTGGAGCTTGTTAGCACAAGTCCTCATTTCCGTATTCAAGGTCAATATTCTGCGTTTCATTGTCCTTTTCGGCACATTCTCCCTGGCCATGGCATTTGCCGGCAACGACCTGGTCAACTTTATTGGGGTGCCGCTTGCAGGCTTGGAATCCTATAAAGCCTGGGGGATTTCAGGAATCCCGGCTTCTGAGTATCCAATGGATGTGCTCGCCAACCCCATAAAGACCAACACCCTGTACCTGGTTCTGGCAGGTATTATTATGACCCTTACACTATGGCTGTCTAAAAAAGCTAAGAGCGTGACCGATACGGAGGTCAGCCTTGCACGCCAGGATGAAGGGGCTGAATTTTTCGCTTCCAATGCCGTTGCCAGGAGCATTGTCGGCTTTTCCAGGGTATTCGCCAAAGGCTTCCAATGGCTGTTGCCCGAAACCTGGAGGAACTCTTCCCACAAGAGTTTCGAACCTGTTAAATCATCCCTGGAAAACGGGCAGAAAAAAGATAAACCGGCATTTGACCTCGTTCGGGCTTCCGTGAACCTCACCGTGGCCAGCGTACTGATCGCGTTTGCGACCTCGCTCAAACTTCCGCTCTCTACCACTTATGTGTCCTTTATGGTGGGAATGGGAACCTCCCTGGCCGACAGGGCCTGGGGACGCGACAGCGCAGTCTTCCGGATAGCCGGGGTACTCAATGTGATCGGCGGCTGGTTTGTCACTGCCCTGGTGGCATTTACCGTTTCAGGGCTGTTTGCCTTACTGATCTATTTCCTGGGAGCATGGGCTGTCGGAGGTTTGCTGGCGTTGATTGTTTTCCTGATTTCCAGAACTTATTTATTCCATAAAAAGAAAGAACGGGTTAAAAGCAATATTCGCTTCTTTGAACAGCAAACCGACGAGATATCTTCCAAGCAATTGATCAAAGATACTGCCTATAAAATGGCCGAATTCCTTCAATTCATCAACGATGCGTACCAAAATGCGCTGAACGGCTTGTTGATGGAAGACCGGGACCTCATTCGGGAAGCGAGGGAAGACCTGATTATGCTTGAAAACCAAAACAAAAGCCTCAAACTGAAACTCTATAAGTCCATCCAACGCATCCAGGAAAAGAAAACTGAACTCAGCAGGCTTTATTTGTACCTCTACGACCTGGAACAGGACATCAACCAGTCGACCACCTACATCGTTGATGCCTGTTCAGAGCACGTGGAAAACCACTTCAGCCCGCTCTCTTCCCTTCAGTCGGAAAAACTGATGGAAGCAATTGAGTCGGTCTCTGCCTTCCTGATGTCAACCAGCCAGTACTTGCACGACCTGCAATTTCAGTCTATCCAGCCCTTAATGAACCAACATCATCGAATTGCCCTCCAGTTGGAAAGCTTGCTCGACCAGCAGATCAGTGGGGTGAAAAATTCGGATTACGGCCTTCGCAACAGTATGCTGTTCTTCAGTATCCAACTGGAAACCATGGACCTGATTGAAGCGGTTAACCGCTGTGTTCAATTGTACAATCAGGTAGACCAGGGCGCCTTCCCGAATATGGAAAGGACCGCCCGCCCTACTATGTAGCCGGAATAATTTCGTAAGTTGTTGACAAAAGTACTTTAATGTTCTTTATAGGGATATCTGCGGCCGTGCGGCCGCAGATATCCTTATAAAGACTGAATGGGCAGGCGGCGCCCGCCCATTCAGTCTTTATAAACTTATTTTAAGTTACACTGTATTACTTACCTTTCTGAAAATTGGTTAACCCCGCTAAATACACTTCCATGAAAAGTTATTCATTCCTATGGATTTGGGGGCTTTTGCACCTATTCCCCGTCTTTTCCCACGCACAGGCAGCTATACAAGATTCTACTGTCCGGGCTGTCATCGACCAGTTTTTTGAAGGAATCTACCTGGGCGATACCGCCCTCATCCGCTCCACCCTCGCAACCGAAGCTCGACTGATGGGCGTCTCGCTAAAGGATCAAACGCTGATCGATGAATCTATCGATAAATTTATGGAGGCAATCGCCACCTCCCAAGGGCCCGGCTTTTTTCACGAAAAGCTCTGGAATTACGATATCCGTGTCGACACGCCCATTGCGAGCGCGGTAACGGACTATACCTTCTTTTTAAATGGAAAAGTGAGCCACTGTGGCACCAACGCCTTTCAACTGGCATACCTGCAGGATGGCTGGAAGATCATCCAGATCATCGATACCCGCAGGCAGGAAGGGTGCCGGACCGAGGAGTACAACCTGACAGATACCCTCCATGCATTTCTCGACGCCTGGCACCACGCGGCTGCGGTAGCTGATGAAGATACCTTTTTTGGCAGCATGGCCAGCAAGGCCATCTACCTGGGTACCGACGCCAAAGAGCGCTGGAACCGGAATTACATGGCTTTTTGGGCCGAACCCTATTTTCAAAAGGATTCGGCCTGGGCATTTACGGCCCACGACCGGCACATTTACTTCAACGATGCCCAAACCATCGCCTGGTTTGAAGAAAAACTGGACACCTGGATGGGCCATTGCCGTGGCTCCGGCGTATTGCGACTCTATCCCGAGGGGTGGAAGATCGAACACTACAACCTCGCCGTTACCATACCCAATGAAAAGATGGACCGGTATTTGAAAAAAATAGTGCGAAAAAAGTAATGCGTCAGGTTTTTACCCTGAACACACACCATCCTTCTACTTTTTGCTGTGCATCCAGCTGGAACAGGATATTCCGGGTCGGATATACGAGAAACTCCCCGCGGGCGAGCTGCATAACCGTGTCCGGAGTCTTATACGTATCCAGGACCTTCTGCCTGGAGTCCCCAATACGGATACCCAACGATGTCTGACCCGAATAATCGGGATCTGTAATTTGCAAGGTGGCAAAATGCGTCGTACTGACCAAATGGAGATAAACCGAAGAATGCACCAAATTTGACTTGATGCGTGATTTTCCCCACTGAATCCTGCTACCGGCTACCTCAAGACTGGCCAGGGTATCCAACGCAGGTTTCCGGAGGAAAAGGTCAAGTGAAAGTTCTTCTATTTGCTCAGGCGTGTTTGAAGCCGGCAGGCGCTCCCCTGTCACGGAAAAAGCTCCCTCTTTCAGGATTTGTAAATTTGTTTGGGCAAGTGGAGAGTTTGCTTTCTCCCACCAGCTTCGAGCCTCTTCCTGGTCCCCTTCAAATGTGGCTAAAATACCGCGTAGCACCTGCACATCCGCCATTCTTTTGGCGTTTCCCTTGGCTTCCCGTTCGGCTTTTTTGGCCAATACCAGCGCCTGGGTGTACTGAAGGTCTGCTTCATCCTTGTCATCCCTGGCCACCGAAACACCGAGCAAGGCTTGCACACAGGCCTGGTTGATCAATGCAGTAGTATAGGCTGGGTCGATATTCCGGGCCGTTTCAAAATATTGGTTGGCTTCTTTCAATAATTTCAGGCGCTCTTCCTGAGGATTCACTGGCCCACCTCCCTTCGTGCTGTGCCCAATCCGCGATTCGGCGTCGAGCTCTACCGGCAGCCCGTAGGGCATTTCGGTTTTGCGAAACAACGGAAGGGCTGCCATTACCTTGTACACCCCCAGGTTGTTGTATAGTTCCCGGCTACGATACCCTTCCTGCAAAATGGTCTCGTAGTATCCCTGCGCATCTTCATATAGGCCCAGCGCCACCAGATAGTTGGCCGTTTCAAAATAACCGAGCAAAAATTGGATCTTTGCCCCTGTCTGCTTGGCCAGTAAGATCCGGTCTGACAACTTTTGATAGCCCGCCAGCGATTCATCCCGTTCAAAGGTCTTGTAAAGTGCCGGAAAAAATTTGGGAGCTACGGCCCGTACATCATACCCCGCAGAATAGGCCAGCAATCCACCCCAAAGGTCCGCCTGCACCTCGTCTTCCAGCCAACTGTCTTTCACGTCATCCGGCAACTGGGTGCCTGCAAAATCGCGGGAAAACTCTTCCTCCCACGTGTGCCCTGCGTAATAGTGCACCAGTTCATGCGACAACAGCACAGCAAGAGCATTGAGCGAATCGGCGCCAAAGGATACGCATACATCATATGCCTTCACCCCGAGAAACACCGTCTGCCCGGAAAATCGGGCCACTTCCTTCGGATGGTCTACAAATTGAAACTGGGGCTTGGGCAATCCAAAATCGCCGCGCGCCAGCACCAGCTGGTCAAACACCCGGCGGGCTGTTCCTTCTTTATACGATGCAGCTCCCGGAGGAGAGGCCATGGAGAGTCCAAAACTCGCGATGATCAGCACAAATGGCAAAAGCAATCTTTTCATGGAGGGTGGGGGTTTGATTCAAAGAGAACATGCATTCCTTCCGGATAATTCCGGCTTCTAAACGAATATCGATAAAATGATGGAAATTGTCTAGAAGTTCCATACCGAGCTTTCCAGATCTTGTGGAAAGCGTGCAAAGTGCGCATCCCCTATGCAAATACATTTTTATTTGTATTTTTCAATTAAAGAAAAAATAACCCATGCGAATTCTATTGTTGCCCGTACTCCTCTTCGCCACCCTGACACTTCACGCGCAAATCCCAAGTTTGGGAGGCGACGGCCCCAAAACCTGGGCGGTCATTGCCGGAATTTCAGACTATAAGGATCCGGAAATTACCGACCTGCATTTTGCACACCGCGATGCGAAGGCATTTTATGACTTCCTCACCTCTCCTGCAGGCGGAAGTGTGCCGGGAGAGCAGGTCCAGTTATTCCTCAATGAAAAAGCGACCAATGCGGCGATTTGTACGGCTTTGTACGGGTTGGTCCAAAAAGTGAAAGAAGGCGATCAGGTCTTCATTTACTTCTCCGGACATGGAGACGTAGAGATCAATGGCATGTTTGGATTCCTCTTGCCGTATGACTCTCCTCCAAGGGTTTACGTCACCGGGGCCATCGACCTGTCTTTCCTCCAACGGATCATCGCCACGCTCTCCAATCAAAACAAAGCACAGGTATTCATGGTGGCCGATGCCTGCCATTCCGGACAGCTTGCAGGATCGGCCGTGGGTGGCACCCAGATCACAGCGCAAAACCTTCAATTGAAATACGCCAATGAAGTGAAGTTCCTCGCCTGCGGCCCGGAAGAGCTCTCCCAGGAAGGGGAGCAATGGGGCGGAGGCCGCGGCGCGTTCTCCTTCTTTCTGATCGATGGCCTTATGGGCCTGGCCGACCAGAACGGGGACTATGAAGTGAACCTGTACGAGATTCGCAGGTACCTGGAAGACAAAGTGCCGCCTCAAACAGCTCCCGATAGCCAATACCCACTGATCATCTTCGACCGGAATGCCTCGGTTGCCCTGGTTGATCCGGATATTTTAGCCCGCCTTAAAGAGGAAAGATCCGGGGCTCCCACTTCTTTTGCGGCAGTAGCCACACGGGGCATAGAAGCAAAATTTATCCATCAGGTCGATTCTTCCGGACAGGAATTGTATAAGGCATACCAGCTTGCTTTATCCGAAAAGCGCCTGCTGAGCCCGGAAAGCAATTCGGCCTATTACTACTTTCAGCAATTGGCCCAGCTGCCCGAATTTGCCCCCATGGAAGGAACGATCCGCCAAAACCTGGCGGTTGCCTTACAAGACGATGCCCAGGAAGCTGTCAATTCGTACTTGAAGGCCGATCCTCAGGAAATGGCCCGCCGTTGGAAAGAGGGGCGGAAAGCATACGCCTACATCCCTTCCTACCTCGACAAATCGGTTGAACTGTTAGGCCCTGAACATTACATCATTCCCTATCTCCGCTCCAAACAATATTACTTTGAAGCCATGCTCCTGCGTATGGAAGGAGAGGAAACCGGCTCCACGGCGCTGCTGGAGGAAGGGATTCAAAAGCTCCAGGCCGCTATTACACTCGAGCCCAGGGGCGCACACTTGTACAATGAAATGGGCCTGATCGAAAGCGGGTTGGACCATCTTGCCCAAGAAAAGGAAGCATACCTAAAAGCGCATCAATTAGCGCCGGCATGGGTAATGCCGGCTTATAACCTCGGCATATTATCTTTCAATCAGGATGAATTGGACAGCGCACTGTGGTGGACACAAAAAGCAATATTGCTAAACGCCGGGTTTGCGCCCGCCTATAATCAATTGGGCAGGATTTATTTAAACCAGGGAAATGTGCCCGAAGCCGAGAAAGCCTACCTGAAGAGCATCGAACTCGACTCGACACTCAGCTGGGCTTATACCAATTTGGGGAGCCTTTACTATTATTCCCTAAAAGACTACGCCAAAGCCGAAGCGTATGCCACCAAAGCCATGAACCTGGCCTCAAATGACCCGGAAGCCTATTACCTCATGGGGACGATCAACCTGAAAACCGAACACTTCAAACATGCGAGTGAACTGTATGAACAGGCGATCCTGCTCAATCCCGCACATCCCTATGCACATTTCGGATTAGGGCTCGCACTGGAAAAGGAGGGAGATGTTCCGAAAGCTATAGCGGCCTACCAAAAGAACCTGGAGATCACCCCCGGGTACCCAACTCCAGCCTATAATATCGCAGCGCTCTATGCGGCACAAAACGATTCCGAAAAAGCGCTCTCCTGGTTGGAGGTCGCATTGAAAAAAGGGTATTCCAATAAGGATAACATCACGAAAGCTTCTGAATTTGAGTCACTCCGGGATACGGAGGCATTCCAGAAAATAGTCCAAAAGTACCTTCCGGAATAAAAAAAAAAGCCCCGATCTGCATCGGGGCTTTTTTTACCAATTGCGCCCCCAAAAGGCGCTGTACAACTGCACAGCCAACCAATTATCGGGCTCCATCGCCAGTGCTTTCTTATGCAGGTTATCTGCTTTATATAAGAAACCGGCTTGTTCGTAGGCGTAGGCTTCCCAAAGCAGCTTTTGCACAAGGCCTGCGCTTTGGTACTGATCTTCCATTTCTACTGCCTCCATAATATCTTTTTCAGTGCTTTCCTGCGTCAGGGTAAATTCAAAGGCTTTAAGTGCAGATGCGGGCATTTTGGCATTGGATACCTTCCATACATACGTGTTACCTATGGTGAGTTTTGCCTGGATAGTAGTGAGCGAGAGGTATTGATCGGGCGTATCTTTTTTGAATACCTCCGAATTGGTCTTTGCATCCTTGATGGTAAATACCCAGGGGCCTTCCCCTTCCACATACCCTTCCCAGGAAAAGAAAAGCGGGTCGGATGCCGCATAAATTTTTCCCTTGAGCGGGAAATTCCAGTTTACCATGGATAGGCCATAGCCCATACCTTTTTTGCCGGTACTGGTTGGCGGTGGGATCTCTTCTCCACCAGCGCCTTTCTTGCCGGTACTGGTTGGCGGCGGAACCTCTTCTCCACCAGCGCCTTTCCTGCCGGTACTGGTTGGCGGTGGAGTTTCTTCTCCACCAGCGCCTTTCCTGCCAATGAGCGTACCTGGAGGCCGGGCGGAAGTTTTCATAGTGGATTGAACCATCGTCAGAAAGTCGGTGCTAAAGCCCAGGCTCATGCCCTGAGATTTTGTGGGCAGCATATCCTGGACTTTCACCTTCCCGGCCTGATCGATCGGAACCACCTTTGCGCCGCTTAGCACCTGTAGATTGGATCCATCTTTTATTTTCAGGGTTCCTTCCGGGTCGATTAGCAATCCGCTAATGACATTCACCGGTTTACCTTCCGGCGCATAATACTTGATCTTTCCCTGGCATTCCATGACGACCAGGGGTTGGCCACCCTGGCTCCAGCCCGGAGAAACGACTCCGAACAATAGCCCGAGTAAAAGGGGGGTTACGTTTTTCATATGGGGGAATATTTTAATTTTACAATTATTCGATCGGCTTCATCCGGTAGACGATCCAACGTTTCAGCTTTTTATCCTGATCCAGCCAGAAAATAAGCTGATCAGCGCCATAGACAAGAAAATACCCGTTGGGAAGTTGGATCTCCCGGTCGGGCGTGAGGTATTTAGCCAGAATATCTGCCCGTGAGGCGCCCAATTTCAATCCTTGTTCGGTGGCGCCTTCATAGCCTGGTTCGGTCAGGTGAAAAAAGACGTATTGATTGGCATTTACGTAGTCGACCAGAATCTTTGACCGGGTAAAACCGGGTCCTTTCCGGTAGTATCCCCATTGCCTGTTCACCTTGGTACCATTTACGATGATCAAGGTATCTGTTAGTCCTCTAAACCTGTCCATGTTGAAGTCATCAACAGATTCCCGGATCAAGCTTTGGGGCTTTCGGGCCGAGCCGCTTGCGGGTGTTTTTTTCAAAATGCCAAGGTTGGCTTCAGCCAGGGTGCTTTTTTCCCGGGCGGATACAAAAATGGCTTCCGCATCCCCTTCCCCTGTTTCCGATGCAATAATTCCCATCAAGGTCGTGGCATCTGCGCTCAGTTTGGCATCATCTGCTTTATTGGCACGCCGCACAACCTGCTTGCAATAGAGCGAAGCAAAATCGTAGTTCATCTCCTCTTCACTCGCATCCACGCCTTTATTGGAAAGGGCAAGCAGGGAATATGCGCAGGCCAGGTTAAGCCGGGCCGTATGGTATTCATTGTCGAGCAACATTGCTTCCTGGAACTGCTTTATACCCACATTGAGCAGGGAATCCCTGAGTTTCTTTTTCGGATCTTCATGGTCAATACCCTTGCTTCCCAGGCGAAGCCGGGCTTCCCCATCAAGTTCCAGCGGATAGAGGTACTTGATTTTTCCATCTTCAAATTCCTTCATGGCGCGCATACAGGACACTACGCCCAGGTTGTTGACCAATTCGCGGCTTTTGTAAAAAGAGAGAATGTAGTTGTAATATTCTATGGCATCATCCAAATGCCCTACAGCGACCAGGAGGTTGGCCGTTTCGAACATTTGGATAAAATTGATCAGTTCTTTTTCGGTGTTCCTGGCTACTAAAATCCGCTCCTCCAGACTCGGGTATTTGGCGCTATTCACCCTGGGCCATTTCGGGTAACTGTCATACAGCTTGCGCAAAAAATCCGGGGCAATCCCGACCGTATTAAACCCGGCGGTATAGGCTAAAAAGCCACCTACCAGATCCGCCTCGGTTTCCTGTTGTTTAATGTCGCGAAGATTTTCCATGACCTCGCTTCCTACCTCTAAATCGGCAAATTTGTCGCCAAAATTCGCTTCCCAGCCATGCTGCTTATAGTAGTGGGTCAACTCGTGGGAAAGGATGAAAGCCAGGGCATCATCTGTTTTTTCTCCGAAAGAGGCGCATACATCGTAAGCTCGTTCTTCCAGGGTGATCTTGTTGGTCCCGTTCAGGTAATAGGCCCCATTGGAAGCCTCGACGGTCCATTCTAATACAGGGGTCTTCATGCTCAGGTCTCCCCGAGCCTCCACCAACCTGTCGAATATCTTCTGTGCATGCTCGAGTTTGGGATTTCCTTCAGGAACGACCGGCGTATTCGCGGGATTCCCGATGGCCAGCCCAATGACGAAGGAGAAAAGAAAATTGACAATCATAATAATGAGAGGGGTTATATTAATTATTACGAATTAAAGTTGAATATAGGCGTTTGTTGCCAAATATTCTAAGAAATTCAAAGATAGTGCTGTGCCGCTTCCCACAACCCTTGCCGGATGAGGAATGCTGCGTAAACTTTCCGGATCAGGGGATTAGCGGGCTCCTTGCCGAGCGCTTCAAGCAGTATGCGATTGGCCCAGGATGGGTAATTTGCTTCCTCCATGGTTTGGGCCATCATCAGAAACCGGTCGATCTCAACGCCATTTTTATACGCTTCAGAAGCCTCAAGGTCCTTTGTAAGGTCCGATAGTTGTTGGTTGGAGATGACAAATTCCACTTTGGGGGAACGCATGTACGGATCGTCGGCAAGCGGAAATCCGATGGCCATTTCGCCCAGTCGTTTCTGCTGAACGACCCAATAGTATTTACGACCAGGTTCCACCGCCAACTGCTCCAGGTTCACGACGATCATGGTATCGCGCAGAAGGGCTTTGAAAATTAACCCGTCTGTCTGAAAATCGACGATCTGGAAATCGTACAGTACCGAATCACCGGCAGAGAACCATTCGAACCGGGCCGGGAAAGGGATAATATTTCCCATAACAGGCTGTGTGAGCGAAATGCCGTAGTCTGCTCCGGCAAATCCCTTGATACCTCCACTGGACTGGGTGAGATAGAGCTCATGGTACTTCTCGATCTGCTTTGATCCGCTGGTGTTTACGATTCCTTCGTAGACATAGTTAAAGAACCGTTTCAGGAATGACGAGGAGTTGGAAGGCAGGTTGGCCACGAGGCTCTTCAAGGGGTAGTTGCCTGCTTCTTTAAGCGTTATACTCTGATCCTGGTATAGCAAGCGCGCCGAAGCGCCAGTTGTCAGCGATACCACCGCCTCCATGCCCAGGGCCTGTCCCTGGACCAGGCGGCTTTGATCGGCTCCGGGGTATTCCACACAATGAACCGTCCCAATGACGCTCATGACGATAAAGGATTGCGTACCCTGTGCGGAAAGGGTACTGGCCAACAACAAGAGTATGGCCGCTTGGAATAGGGGTCTGCTTTTCATAATTTCTGAAGGAATTTAATTTTCTTCTTGATCAAACTCTCGTAGATCATAATGACGTCATACGAAAGTAGCATAGCTAAAATACCGTCAGCGAGATTGAACTGTATCCGGAAGTAATAGAAAAACAACGCAATAAAGAAAAAGATGGAAACCAGTTCTACTAATTGGATTAAGCGGGTAATGCCATGAAAAGTGGAATGCACATGCACGTAAATCCAGTGAAACATAAGGACATTGAAATAACAGAACAGCCAACCGATCAATTCTTCCACCCATTTTGGCAACTGGAAAATATATTTATCCCGAAGAACCATAGTGGCAATATTCGCATGGATCTCCAGACCGTACATGTCTGGATAACTCCGGCCTGTGTACCTGGAATTGAGCGGAGTGAAAAAACGGTCCAACTCCGGTTCTCCGGGTTGATGGCTACCCACATACCCAACAAGGATCATTTTATCTTTCAACGTCCCCTGCTTCTGTAGATCTTGAAAATAAAGGTCCTCCAGCAACCGATCCCCCTCTATTTTAATGAAATTTTCCCTGCCGGTAAACCAGATCCTTTCCACCGGATTTTCCCGGCGAAGCAGTTCATCCACTTTATCAGGAGCAAATTGGCGAACCACTTCCACAGCAAACGCATAAAATTCTCCCTCTTTGGTCTGTTCCCTCGGAGAAAAAAGCCGGATAATGCTGGTATCTTCCGACACAAAATTGGTGAATGCGCGCAGGTTTCCATCCCTAAAGTAAGGGTCGCAATACGCAGGGGGTTCAAACAGCTTGGCAGCCGTGTCAAAGGCAATCAGGCGACTGGCCATTACCATAACCGGGATCTTTTCAATGGAGGCTTTCAGCAGAGAGTCGGTCGCCGGGTCCTTGCGACCGTCCAATTCGATGTCCAGGCCTACCACGCTTGGCTCACAAGCACCTATCCGATCCAGCACCTTTGCCAGATAGGCCCGATTGGGCTGTCCGACATTGACCAGCACGATTTCTTTCACCCAATCCACCGAATTGGCATTTCGGAACTTCGAATATACAATATCCGTAACTTCGTAATCACGAAGTCCATTGTTAAAGGGGTCCAGAAAATGCCGACTAAAGAAGAAGACCTGGAACATCCAGATGAACACAAAAGTCAGTGCCGTTATGATCAGCGTATTCCAGTCAAATATTTTTCTCCAAAATGCCATACCCAATAATCGTGGATTTTACTCGGAATTTCATCTATTTGATATAAAAAGCAACTAGCGAAAAAAAAATCCGGCTTATTTTAAAAAAAATTTACTTAATTCGGATTCTGAAACTAACATCCAAATATTATGAAAACCCTCCTTTCCTTTTTGGTCTTTATCTTTTTGTTTTTTTCTTCCTACTCCCAGTCCTTAAAGATATACGTAGATGCCGCTTCCGGCAAAACCTCCTATGTATGCGGGAAAGATACGTTGGAAAAACCGGTTGTAAAAAGGGGCGAAACGATCAATTTGTACCTGAGCAACTTTAATAACTATCTGTATGAAGTGGAGATTGAAGAATCGCAGAAGCAAACGACCTATTTCTCCACGGGCGTTGATACCAGCCAGTTGGGATCCAACCTCGCCAAGAGCCCCGGTGGAAGCTCTGCCTTCGACCTGATCTCTACCATCATGAACCCCAGTGGCTTACTCGGCCTTAACCAGTTAGCCGGCGGGCAGCTTTCTTTCCTGGGAGGTATGTCATTTGGCTCCAAAGGCTTTGCCGCTGATGATGAAGAGGCTATGATCCTTCAGCAGTTGCAGGATTGGGAATTTCAATATGAAAAAGCCCTGGAGGATTGGGCCCGCACTGAAAACAGCCTGATGACCATCCAACAGAACGTGGAACGACTCGTCAACGCTAAAGCTATTCAGTCCATGGCTTCGGAAGAGATCCGAAAACTTCAGCTCAATCCCAATCTCTCTGTCAAACAGATCAAAAAACTGTCGGAAGAATACCTCCAAATGGTTTTTTCCAATACACCCCCTTCCGAGATCGACATGGACTATCTCTGGAAAATTCACCAGAAAGGACAGGAGCTGACGCTTAGCCTTAAGGACATTGAGACCGAGCGGGCGAACTACGAGGCGAAAATGGGTGAAATCCAACAAATTGGACAAGCCATTGTCCCCCTCAAAGATCGAATTTACTCCCCCCAGGTACTGGATGTGTACAATAAGATCGAACAGTCTATTCAAGGCTCCTTGACGAAAGGTACCAAGGAGTTTAGCAGGTTGGATAAAACCTATGAAGACTTGGAAAAGGTCGTTTCCGAATTGAGTGGCGAGGATTTCCAGCAGCTAATCAAGCTTCGTTATACGTATGAAGAGGTCATGTCCAATGACTTTTCCTTTGCCTACCAAACTACCGCCAAACAAGACCTGACAGAGTTGACGGTGAAACTAAACCCCAAGGAAGACTTGCCCGACAATATCCGGGTGGCCAGCCGAAAATTGGCTTCTTTTCAGGTGCCTACTAAAGGAGGGCTCAAGATTAACGGCAGTGTAGGGATAGGCTTTGGCCAGTTTTTTGCTCGCCCCCAATCGTATTTTGTGCGGGATTCAATCATCCTTGCAGACAATGAAGACAGCTTTGTGCCTTATCTTTCCTCCTTCCTGCATTTCTACAACTACAAACCAGGCCAGGTTTCCATCGGAGGCTCCTTTGGAGTTGGGATGCCGGTGTTCAACTCCAAGGGTGATCAATCTATCGCTTTTTTCCTTGGGCCAAGCCTGTTTCTTGGTGGCGCGCAACGCATCACCCTAACCGGTGGAATAATGGGTGCACGGGTACAAAATCTTGCTAATGGATACAAGGTTGGTGATGTTCTCGACAACCCCTTTTTGGGCGTACCCACCGGAAACAGCTACCAACTCGGCTATTTCCTGGGGATATCCATCAATGTAATTGGGAACTAAGCACTTTGTAACAAAAGTACTTTAATGTTTTTTATAAGGATATCTGCGGCCGTGCGGCCGCAGATATCCTTATAAAGACTGAATGGGCGGGCAGCGCCCGCCCATTCAGTCTTTATAAACTTATTTAAGTTACACCGTACTAAGATGTTTATAAGATCTGTTCAGTAAGATAAAGGGTGGGAATGCCTCTGGTATTCCCACCCTTTATTAATTATTTTTCCTGTAGGTTTGCCGCTTTCGCATAGCCTGTCATACCCTTAACTTCTACCTTCCACCATAACGTATTCGTCTTCTCGGTCACGGAGACTTCCATGCCTTTCCGCAATCGCATCAGGGAACTGGAGGTGTGCGTGGGCTGGCTGCGCAGGCTCGTAGATTCAATGATCTCATAGATGCCTATCACAACGGAAGGAGCTGCCGCAACTGGTGGTTTCGGCTTCGGTGGCGCAGTATCTATCTGTTCGGGACGCACATAGTTTTCCGGCCGCGGATTCAGCATAGCCGACTTCACATATCCATCAGTTCCTTCATGCCGGATCTTCCACCAGCTCGAATTGGTCTTTTCCAGCACCAGTACTTCGTCCCATTTACGTGTAGTATGAACTTCGCGGGCTGTCTCAGAGGGCCCTTCCCGCATGGGCGTATTATCCAACATGATGTAATTTAACGGGGTAAATTGAACCACCGGATCGGGAATGTCTGAATCCTCCTGAATGGAAGCAGGTAATTCAAAGGAGGGACGAATACTGCGGGGCTGTATCCACCCCGAGCGGTTGCCGTATTCTACATACCACCAATCCGGTAATTTCTTTTGAAGCACTGTCATGGTCGTATTGGGCTGAATGGTATCCATTACCGTAGTATTACTACTGGGCCCGCGATAAAGGAATATCGGGCTGGTAACCAGGTAGCTCGTTACATCCGGTTCATCCTCCATATACAGGGGACCGTCGGGGGAATAGATGGTATCTTTAGGAGGTACACCTATTGACTGCTGGTGGGGAACTATTGGATCCGGCTCAGAAGGAGCAGGGGCTTCCTCCACACTGGGTAAATAGACCCCCGGGTAGCTATCCACTTCCGGTAGTGTGGGTGGAGCTTCCGTCCACGGTCGTTCCGTCTTTCCAAAAGTAAGATTGAGGCCTACATTCAGATGGAACTGCCGGGCTGAAGAAGGCGCCAAAAAACCAAGTACATTGTCGGTAACCACATAGAGCTCTATCGGGCCTGGTTGCAAAGCTAGTCCCAATGGCACGTTGTGGGCACGATTGGCGTAGGTATAGCCTGTAGAAAACCCGAGCCATTTGCCGGCCCGGGCATTGAAAGTCAACCCAAATGCCGAGCGAAGGGTATTATACACCGTCTGGACCTGCATCAATGCACCCACGCTCATATTTTTATTCAAATAGTAATTGGTGCCCAGAAAGAACTCCGGAGTTAGGCCCTGGTTAAAGGAGAAATTGGGCTTTTCGTTTACCCGCAGCAGGGTATCCAGGATTTCTCCCAGGTTTTCCGCATGCTCAAACGAGTTGTCGGTCAAAGAGGTGGCGCCGACCTTTTGGGTCCAGAATATTTTTCCAATGTTCACCGCACTGAACAAAATATCCAGGCGATCTTCCATCGTGGTCAGCCGCCCGCCCAGGCCAAAAGAAAAGCCGCTATTTTGTGGATTTACAAATACGTTGGTAATATTGGCCGTATCGGAGTCGTTAAATCCGCCCGTTTGTATATCCATCTGCCCAATAATATCGTATCCCTTTTCTTTTACATCCGAGGGTACTGCGATAAGCATATCGTTGGTGGCATTTAGCGTATAAATACCGGAGATATAACTCACTTTTCCTCCCAACGTAAACATGGGCGAGATATCATACGCATACTGCAACGTAAACGGGCGGTATTGGGAAATCGTGAACTGACTCCCACTCATAAGGTAATCGGAATTTTTGACATTTTTTGCCACCACATCTTTCTGATAATCATCCAGAAAGCGAAACAACTCATCGGGAAATTCCAGGTTTGCCTGAAACTCCTCGCGGATGTAAAAACTGATGTAGTGTTTTTCGGAGCGAAGCCCAAAGCCAAACAGGTCGACGCCTCCACGCAGGCCCAGGCTGTTGCTAAGCTGGGCTACATCCGCAAAAGAAGACAGTAGTTTGTCGACATCATAATTCTGCCAATCCGTCCCCAATCCTAAATTCACATCCTTGATCGAGAAAAAGTTGTTGTTTAACCCAATCCCGACACCGGAAAGCACGGGCAAGCTCAGGTAAAAGTTACAATGCGGGGTATTACCCGGATTGAGGTACCTGGCCTGAGGGATGTACGGCATGTTGTACAGGGTCATTCCTCCCTGAGCCTGGAGGGTAAGACTCAGTAAAAAAAAGCCCAAAAGCAAACTAAACCGTTGTGCCTTAAGCATAGAACGGCCCCTTTTCATAGTAAAAAGCATTCCTTTTCTCATAGTACATTTTTTTGCCAAAACGCATAATCCTCTAAATATACTCAAACCGAAGTGGTTTGGGACTAGTGCGGCCGGCGGCGGCCGGCCGTCAAATCACTTTTACTTCAATATATAGACGAAAGATGTATACAAAAGGATCAGATCATATAAAATCAAAAAACTTGCCAATTTTTTCCCTAACAAATATACGGGCTATTTACCTGTAAGGGGGCTTTTAATAAATTATAGCGTATTTTTGGTATTTCGGCTCGAATACCTATTTTCAAGATAGTATTTTAGAGCCCATTCCACAAAAAACTGCTGTAAGCTAAACCAATAAGACCTATGTCAAAAAACCTCTCTCATTTATCCGGCAGAAAAGGCCTGACCGATAACCTGTTTGAACGCATCGGTGAGTTGGCGGCAAAGACGGGAAGCCCGTCAAAAGAAGACCTTACCAAATTGGCTGAAGAGTTCCTGATACGACCTGCCAGCCTTTATGGCACCGCCAGTTTTTACGATTTTACCCGGCCTGAAAACAAGGGCAAAAAAGTATATGTCTGCAACGGTAGTTCCTGCCTGGTTGCCGGCACCCAGGATGAACTAAAAAAGTCAATAGGCACGCATATTGACACAACGGAAATTGGGGAAATGTGTTGCCTGGGTCGTTGCCATGAGAATGGCGCATTCCACTACGAAGGGCATAATTATTCGGGCAAATCGGCAGCACAACTGGCAGGGATCATTGAGCGGGAAATACAAGACGGCACAGATACCTATACGGTAGAAGCCATGGGCGCCGAGATTCTCACTACACCATTCCCGGCGTGGGAAGAGGTCACCGCTCAGCTACGCAACCTGCTGCAAACACCCAGGGAGACCATACTGGATTCGATACGGCAATCGGGGCTACGCGGGCGTGGCGGAGCGGGTTTTCCCATCGGGATCAAAATGCAAACCTGCCTGGAAGCAGCCGGCGACCTAAAGTTCGTCGTGTGCAACGCCGATGAAGGCGACCCAGGTTCCTTCTCCGACCGCTACATCCTGGAACAACGCCCGGAATGGCTGCTTATCGGTATGCTGATCGCCGGGTATACCATTGGCGCCCAAGCAGGTGTGGTCTATGTCCGGGCCGAATACCCCGCTTCCATCCAGACCATCCGGAAAACGATAGCCATACTGGAAGCCAAAAATCTGGCCGGCCAACACATCCTTGGCTCCGACTTTCATTTTCAATTTAAATTGATCGAGGCGAAAGGCGCCTACGTTTGCGGAGAAGAAACAGCCCTGTTGGCTTCCATTGAAGGACAGCGCCCCGAAGTGCGGGTTCGCCCCCCGTTTCCGGCTACAGAGGGCTTGTTTGGAAAACCCACCCTGGTCAATAATGTAGAAACCCTGGCCAACCTCTACTATATCCTCACCCATGGGGGAGATGCTTTTGCCAAACTGGGGCGTGGCCGTTCCACCGGTACGAAACTGGTCTCGCTCGACAGCTCCTTCCGTCGACCGGGCGTCTATGAGGTTGATATGGGTACCCCACTACAGGATGTTGTGGAAAAACTGGGGCAGGGATTCTCCCGACCCACCAAAGCACTCCATATCGGAGGCCCGCTGGGCGGACTGGTTCCGGTACATAAGATCGCAGACCTGACGCTCGACTTTGAGTCCTTTGCTCAACAAGGCTTCCTGCTGGGACATGCTTCCGTGGTCGGCGTACCCGAAGATTACCCCATGGTGGCCTATCTCGAGCATCTATTCGAATTTACTGCCCACGAAAGTTGCGGCAAGTGTTTCCCCTGTCGCCTCGGTTCGGTGCGCGGACAGGAACTGCTTCACAAGGCCCAACACGAGGATTATACCATCGACCCGGAACTGTTTCACGACCTGCTCACCACCATGGAGAAAGGATCGCTTTGCGCCCTGGGCGGCGGCATTCCCCTCCCTATGCGCAATGCCCTGGCCTATTTCCAGGATGAGCTGCGCGCTTATTTTAAAGAAAATCAGCCAGTATCCACACCCAAAAAAGTATAGCGCAATGAATAAGATCGCCTATATCAACAATAAGGCATTTGAGATTAAAGAGGGGGAGACCATTCTCACCTTCATTCGCCGGCATTTGGGACAGAATTACGTGCCCACTCTTTGTGATGCTCCCAATCTGGAGCCTTTCGGTTCCTGCCGGATGTGCAGCGTAGAAGTGGCGCGTCCCGGAAATGGCGCATTGAAAACGGTGGCCTCCTGTCATACACCGATTGAAGAAAACCTGCAGATCTATCCGGATAGCGAATCGGTGCAACACCTCCGGAAAAACATCATGGAGCTGATTCTGACAGACCATCCGCTGGACTGCCTGACCTGCGAAGCCAATGGGGACTGCGAACTGCAGGATGTAGCGGCACAGGTGGGCATCCGCAAGGTGCGCTACCCGGAAGGCAGAAACCACCTCGACCGGCCTATGGATGAAAGCCACTCCTACATGCGCACCGACCTCTCGAAATGCATCAACTGCTCGAAATGCGTGCGGGCCTGCGATGAGGTGCAGGGTGAATTTGTGCTCAGTATGGCCGGTCGTGGATTCGACAGCCACATTATTAAAGGCCTGGATACTTCCTTTGCGGATTCCTACTGCGTCTCCTGTGGCGCCTGTGCGCAGGCGTGCCCCACAGCTGCCATCACGGATATTTACCAGTCGGCAGCAAAACATGCGACCGACCATACGCGTACGGTCTGTACCTACTGCGGCGTAGGCTGTAACCTCGAAGTCGCCAGCCATGGCGACTCTATTCTGAGCATTACTGCTCCTTACGATGCTGAAGTAAATCAGGGCCACACCTGCCTGAAAGGACGGTATGCCTTCCGTTTTTACAATCACCCCGACCGGCTCCGCGCTCCGATGATCCGCAAAAACGGCAAGCTGGAGGAAGTGAGCTGGGACGAGGTCTATGACTTTATTGCAGAAAAGCTGAATACCATCAAATCGAATTACGGCCCCGATGCAATTGCCGGTATTTCCTCGGCGCGCTGTACCAATGAAGAGAACTACCTGATGCAGAAATTCATCCGCGCAGTTGTCGGCACCAACAACATTGACGGGTGCGCGCGGGTATGCCACTCTCCTACGGCACTGGGGATGCAACGGACCTTTGGTACAGGCGCCGCCACCAATTCCATCGACGACCTGAAAGACACCGACTGTATCATGCTGATCGGTGCCAATCCTACCGCTGCGCACCCCGTTACCGGGGCCAAGATCAAGCAGCAGATCATGAAAGGTAAGACCCTTATCGTGATCGACCCCCGCCGCACGGATCTGGCCAAAATGGCGCAACACCACCTCCAGCTCAAGCCGGGTACGAATGTAGCCGTCATGAATTTGATGCTCTACTACATCTTAGTGGAAGGATTGGAAGACAAAAAGTTTATCGAAAGTCGACTGGACGGGTATGAAGAATTCCGTCAGCAGATCCTCAACCTGGACATTGCCCGCCTGGAGCGGGAATGCGGGGTAGACCGCAACCTGGTGCGCGATGCCGCCCGCGCTTATGCAACTGCGCCCCGCGCTATGAGTTTCCATGGGCTGGGTGTGACCGAACACTACCAGGGAACCTATGGCGTTATGTTGATCGCCGACCTGGCGATGGTGACGGGCAATATAGGGCGCCGCGGGGTGGGCGTCAATCCGCTCCGGGGCCAAAACAACGTACAAGGGGCCGCTGACATGGGTGTGCAGCCCCACCAGGGTCCCGGCTATTTCGATATGCACAACGAAGGGTATCGCCATATGTACGAAGAAGTATATGGGGTGCCTATGCCTGAACGGCCAGGGCTCAAAATTCCGGAAATGTTTGAGGCTGCCCGCCAGGGCAAGCTCAAGGCGCTGTGGATCATGGGAGAGGATGTCGTGCAAACCGAACCCAATACGCATGCCGTCCGGGAGGCGTTGAAATCCCTCGACTTGTTCATCCTGCAGGAATTGTTCCTCTCCGACACGGCCAATTACGCCGATGTAATCCTGCCTGCCTCTTCTTTTTTTGAAAAATCGGGCACCTTCACCAATGGAGAACGACGTGTACAACGCGTCAACCGGGTTGTCGACCCGCTCCCCGGCACCAAGCCAGACGGACAGATCGTGGTGGATATCATGAACCGTATGGGCTACCCTCAACCGGAGTACGATGCAGCAGAAATGCTCAAAGAGATCGCGCAAATCGTGCCTTTCTTCAAGGGTATTACCTGGGAACGACTCGGCGAAAACGGGTTGCAGTGGCCGGTTGCAGAAGATGGTACCGACACCCAGATTCTACATACCGAATCCTTCAAGATCGGGAAAGGTCGCCTCTATTTTGTGGACTATGAAGAGAGTACCGAAACTCGGGAAAACGGAGCGGCATTCCCTTATATCCTGACCACCAACCGCGAATTGGAGCACTATAACAGCGGTTCCATGACCCGCCGAACCAATGACGCCTTAATTCGTGGAGAAGATTTCCTGTACATGAATCCAGAGGATGCCGCCGAAAAGGGCATCCGCGACGGGGAGAAGGTCAAATTGAGTTCGCCCAGGGGTAGCGTCTCCATCCGGGTGAAAGTCAGCGAGGTCGTCAAGCCGGGGGTACTGAGCTCCACCTTCCATTTCCCGGAGGTTATGCTCAATGAGATCACCAGTTCGGTACACGATACGCAGGCCAAATGCCCGGAGTATAAAGTAGTAGCGGTAGACGTGGCGAGGGAGAATTAGCGCACTTTAAATAAGGAGGAAAAATCACCCTCGTTCATGAGGAATGTCATTGGAATTTTGGCGAAAAGGGGCTACCTAACAAATTGGAAGTAGTAGCCTTAATGCCTGCTTTCCACACCAAATGAAACAGCTCTTAATCGTTTGTCTTTCCCTGATAGTTGCCACCTCCGCATGGAACCAAGCGATCCCCATAGAAGGATATGGCCCGCTTGGCGGTAGGGGGAATGCTTTTTTTTCTTTTGAACTTGGCGAAGGTCAGTTTATATGGACAGATGCCGTGGTGCACCCGGAAGGATTTTTCACCCTTACCGGCACCGTGTTATCAAAAGGGGTTCACTACCTGGCACTGGCCCGTTTTCTGCCCAATGGAACACCGGATTGCAGCTTCCAAAATGAGGGGCTCAGCGAGCTCCGCATCCCGGTTGATTGGGAGTATATGGTTCGGATAGCAAGAACGAGTGCAGGCAGACTGCTGGTGCTCTTTAATCCCCCCAAATCAGAAAGCGCCCTTTTCCTGGCCCGGTTCTATGAAGATGGATTCCTGGATACCACCTTTGGAGAGGAGGGTATTCTGCGGGTTCCTGTTCCCAAGCCAACCCATTTCCTGGATATGCTCCTCCAGGAAGACGACGCTATCCTGGTTGCCGGTTTTGAGGAAAATCCGGAAACCAACACCCATACTTGCCGGGTTATCCGCCTCCTGTCGGATGGCCAGATTGATCCCGAATTCGATCCACAACCGCCGCCTCCTTCTCCTCACGCTTTCCATTTAATGTCCCTGGCCTCTCTGCCTGATGGCAGGATTATGCTGGCGGCATTGAAGGATGGAAAACTGATAGTGGGCCGACTCCTGCCTAATGGGAGGCAGGATTTGACCTTCGGGGAGGAGGCGTGCAAGTATTATCCGATTTCCGGCTTTCGGCCATACGACCTGCTTCAATTCCCCGATTCCAGTTGGATGGTGCTGGGCAGTGGTCAAGCCAGTCAGAAAGGATGGCCTATTGCCGTAAAGGGATTGCCGGATGGGCAATTGGATACCCTCTTTGGCGACCGGGGTGTGCTCTATGCCAAAGAAGCGTTGGAAGTAGCCGCTTCAGGACTCGTCCAGCCGGACGGAAAATGGCTATTTGCAGGGATGGGCAAAGTTTACGGCCAAACCAGCTATTTCATCATCCGGCGCTTTCTGGAAGACGGGACCCCAGACCAGGATTTTGGCGCCAAAGGATATGTCGTCCCATGCTTTGAAGAAGAATATTTCCAGGGAAGCGGCATTTTCCTAAAAGCCATGCCTGACGGCCATCTGCTGACCGGAGGAACGGTAAACTTTAAGGGCGCCCTGGCAAGTTTGGACGAATCTGGCCATTTGGTCAAGCCATTTGGAAAGGACGGCATGGCTATTTCGGTTTGGGGTGGAAGCAACCCCCTTAACGTAGAATGTTGCAAGATTCTTACGCGGGAAGACGGCAGCATTATCGCCACAGGAACCGTAGAGAAACCATTTGAATCCGAGATCCTCTCTATCCGGTTGGAAAGCGATGGCGCGCTTGATCCCACTTTTTCCGACCGGGGGTACACCTCCATTCATTTACCCAATTCAATTGTTGGCATTGATGCCGTATTGCAGCAGGATGGGAAACTGATCGTGGGAGGGAGAATGCGGGCCTTACAAACCCAGCACCACGACCTGGATTTTGCTGCTTGCCGCCTGAATCCGGACGGCAGTCTGGACACTACGTTTGCCAACCATGGATTGATCACCTTCGACCGGGGTCCATTTGATGTTTTGGGCGCCCTTGCACTCCAAAAAGATGGCAAGATCCTGCTGGCAGGAGATATGGAAAACCCGGAAACGCTCGACAGGGAATTGGTTGTCTACAGGCTGCTTCCCAATGGGCAACCAGATACCACTTTCGGTATTGAAGGACTTTGTGCATTGCGCCATTTCCCCAGTGGTACTTTTTCCGCGCTTATGCTTCAAGAGGACGGCAAGATTCTGCTACTCGATGCACATCCACCCTGGGGGTTTGACATCGTACGCCTGCTCTCCAATGGAAAATTCGACAGATCCTTCGCCATCGATGGTCTATTCAACGGGTCTTTCCCGGATGCGAATACGCCCTTGCAATCCCTCCTGGGGATAGTGACGGCATCCAATCAGATATTAGTCATGGGCCAAATGGGCAACCAGGCAGGGTTTATCCGGCTGGAACAACACGGAGAGTTGGATATTTCCTTTGGAGAAAACGGACTAGTCCAGTTCACGCTGCCGGAAACTGCATGGGAGATGACGCTTCTTCCAACCGGTCAAATATTGTTGGCCGGATCAGGATGTGCTGATTTTGCGCCCTATTTTTATTTCTTTGGCGCACGATTTTCGGAAGAGGGACAGCCCGATTCCGGGTTTGGAGACAATGGGGTGGTCTTTACCGAATTGGCCGGCTTTTCTTACCTTTCCTCCTTGCTCGTGCTGGATGACCAAACGGCTATCCTGGGAGGCAAAGGATATACCAGTGAATCGGACACGCATACTGGAATACTACTGGTTCGCTACTTGTCCATGTTAAATGCGGGGCATTTGTGTCCGGCGCATGAGTTTCCTTTTATGGATGTTTATCCCTACCCCATATCGCCTGGTGTGTTTAGCCTGGACTATGACCTCCCTGCCCGGAGCAATATCATAGTCAGTCTATTCACCCCGGAGGGGAAAAAGGTGGAAACATTGCTTGATATCTGCAGACCCGAAGGCGCCCATTCCGAATGGCTGGAAATGCCTGCTAACCTGCCATCCGGATCCTACCTGCTCCAGGTACAAACGGAAGAAGTGAAAACTGTGATTCGAATCATTTTTTCTAACGCAATCCGCTAAAAATCACTTATTACTTTGTAAACAAAGTACTTTAATGTTTTTTATAAAGATAACTGCGGCCGCGCGGCCGCAGTTATCCTTATAAAGACTGAATGGGTTAATAAGTCTTTATTTAGTTTACGCAGTACTTATCTCAACAGTGTTATTTCTCCCTTTTCCAGTTTCACTTCCGCATCATTGGGGAAGCGGTATTCCAGTACCCAGGCATAGAGGTCGGAGGCCATGGGCTTATTGTTGTACTGTCCATCCCATCCTTGGGTGGGATTGGTCGATTCAAAGACCAGTTGGCCCCAGCGGGAATAAATGCGCAAGTAGTACTCTTCATAGACCTTGCAATTGCTAAGTGGGCTAAAATGGTCATTGCTTCCATCGTTATCAGGTGAAAAGGCATTGGGAAATTCGAGGTGGCAGTCCGCCGGCTCTCCGGTACAATTGGGAAGTACGAGGTTGAGGGTCTGAATAGTCGTTCCACACATATTCTCCCCCTGTACGGTATAGGTACCTGAAGTCGATACGGAAATAGTACTCGTGGTAGCCCCGGTCGACCAAAACAGGGATTCGGCGCCCACGGCAGCAGCCACCAGCGTCGCCACGCCCAACTCGCAAAAACCGGTGGTATCAACGCCAATGCTGACAAATGGAGGCGGCAAAATATTAAACGAAACCGTATCCCGAAGAATCCAACATTGCAAATTAGAGGTATCTTCCACGAAATAGGTCCCGGGTACATCTGCCAGGATTTGGGGCGTGGTGGCGCCGGTATTCCAGGCGTAGGACTCCGCACCTGCAACAGTGGCATCCAGGGGAAGCATGGTGGGGTCACAGAAAAACGCACTATTCCCCAGGTCCAGCACCGGCACATCGATGGAATATCCGTCAAATGGAGCAACTACCGGCATAAGGTCATCTGCCTGGTCCAGCGTATTTGTACTGGCAAACACATCCGTGGTTTCAATAGCAAGTACCGGATTGACGATCAACCCGATGGTGTCCTGGCAGCCGGTACGGCCATCCAGGTCAGCGACTATGAGGTAGGGGTAATACGAATCAAATCCTTCCGCGTAATTGGCCAGGTAGGCATAGCCTCCGGACAAAGGGGTGAACCCATTTGAAAAGGTGCCAAACCCCTGGACAATCTCGGTGAAATAATTACTTTGCCAGTCGATCCCTCCATCATCCAACCGGATCTGAAATAGGAAGTTGTACTCCAATCCCACAGAGGGAATGGTATCCTGAATGGAGCTGCCCGGAATTACCAATGTATTGGAATCGAGCGCAACGAGGTGGTTGAAGTAAATATCGTGATTGGAAAAGTTCAGGTTGAGCAACAGCCCATTCAGCGGAATGCCATCGGCATCCGTTTGAAGGATGAGGCCGTCTTTTCTCAAGTTAGTCAAATCGGCATAATCGTAACTGCCGACGATGGCAATATGGCCATTGGACAATATGGCTGCTTCAAAACCCGATGATTGGGAAATAAAACTGAGTGAATCCGGAATATTGTAGCTTTTTGCCCACTGCAAAACCCCTGCCGTGTCTACTTTCATGAGGAATACATCCCGGTTAATACCCGGGAAAGCGGGATATTGGATCCCTCCGCAGACGACATACCCGCTATCAGCCACGGCTACCACATTTCCGAAGGTCAGTTCCGCGTCGGACTGGCAGGAGATGCAATAGGTTTTCCCCCAAAGCAACTCTCCAAGGGGGTCGACCTTTAACAGGGACAGGTCGTTGGTACTATCAGAGGTGGCAAAAGAGTTGGGGCCGGCGCCCAGGAGGGCATTCCCATCCTCCAGGGCAAGGACATCCACCTTCCCTCGATTGCTCCAATAGATGCTGTTTCCCAACGAATATTTCTTTGACCAAAGCACGGAACCGTCCTGGTTCAAGCGAACAAGGTTAGCGGTTGGCAGGGTATCATTTTCGAAGGAAAGCCCGCCAAACAGATAAGCTTGATGATTCTTCCAATTTTCCAGCGCACCGGAAACAAGTGGAAACGGGAACACATAATCGTTGCTCCACAAGATATTACCCGAAGGTTGCAAGCGGGTAAGGTTGAGCTGCCCGCCGTTTAGAATAGAGCCCCCCGGGAAAAAGAAGCTGGAGATCAGGTATTCATCTCTTCCTGTTTCGATTACGTCACCACCGGGGCTTAGCCGAGCCGGATCGAGCGGCCGTTCAAAGAATTGCGACTGGCCGGAAAGGGCCAGCATACAACTGGCAAAAAGAGCGGTAAAAAGAAGTCGGGTCATGGGTCTGTTTTTTGAAAATGTCTTTTCAATCGAACGCACTAAGTAGCGGTTTGTTTGGATAACGGAATGCTTTAAATGAAAAGGGGACGACAAATTGCCGTCCCCTTTTCGTTTATTTTCAAAATGCCTTACCGGGTCAGTAACACCTTTCGGGCAATAACAACGGTTCCCACCTGGGCCCGCAGCCAGTACATGCCTGGGGCGTAACCCGAAAGATCCAGTTGTATCTGCTGTGTCGCCGAATCTTTGGAGGAGAATTGGGCCAGTTCCACGCCTCGTGCATCGAATAACACAAACAGGATATCCTCCAGTTGCGGAGTAATGAACTGAATGGTCAGTATTCCGTCAGTCGGATTGGGGAACAACTCGAGCGCAGCATCCAGGGCGTCCCGTTCCAGGGTGTTGACCGGGCAGCCGGGCACCACGAAAGTAGCGGATGTTTGCACACAACCGTTTACATCGGTGATCAGGCACTCATATGTACCTCCGTGTATGTCTACCAGATCTTCAGTAGTACCTGCAAGAATCAGGCTATCCAGGTTCGCCCACTGAAAAGTGTAAGGCGCTGTGCCGCCTGACGGGCTAATATAAATAGCTCCATTTAAGCAGGGCATGGTTTCTGCAATGAGCGAATCCAATGCGACTGAAATCGGGGCCGGTTCGCCTACCTCCACTGTCAATTCGATCAGGCAAGCCCCCTGGTCGGCAACAGTTGCAGTGTAGGGGCCGGGATTCAGCGCGGAAATGGTTTCTGTTGTATCACCGGTCGACCACAGTATGGCATAAGGCGCAGACCCACCGGAAATGGTCAATCCTACCGTGCCATCGGCATCTCCAAAACAGGTAACATTCCCTGAAACCGCATCCGCCGCAAGGTCTTCTATACGCACAACCATGAAGCTACAGGAAGACGTATTCCCTGAGGCATCTGCCGCCTGATAGGTGATAACGGTAGTGTCAGCCGGGAAGGCAGCTCCGGAAGGCAATCCTTCGATCTGTTCAACGGCTGCGATACCACAGTTGTCCTCTACCTCGGGCAGATCATATACCACCGTGCTGTCGCAAGAATGTATTTCCATGTCTGTCGGGCAAACCGTGAAAACAGGGGCTTCGGTATCGGGCATATCAATTACCTCCAGGCCGACCAAAATGGATTCGCATCCGTTTTGATCGGTTACCACCACCGAATAGGTCAGCGCTTCCAGGCTATCGATCACCAGGGTTGAATCGCCTGTGCTCCAGAGAATGGTATACTCCGGAGTAGCCGATTGGATATCGAGCGTGATCTGTCCATTCTGCATGCTGCAGGTAGCAGGTATGATTTCCAATGCTTCCACCACCGGAGGGCCGAGGTCTTCCACCACCACCGTTCCGGTGCTTAGACAGTTATTGTCGTCTAAAATGGCAATGGCATATTCTCCGGCAGGGACATTGGTGAGCAGCGAATCAGATGACCCGTTATCCCAAATGAAGGTATAGGGATAGGTACCTCCTGAAATTTCTACCCAGGCTTCCCCATTTTCCTGTCCGCAGGAAGTTGGCGTAAAGCCGGGAGTAATGACAGGGACACCTGCTTGCGCTATTTCGATCAGGGCCACTTCCTCACATCCGGTCGAATCGAAGAGTACCAATTGGTAGTTGCCCCCTTCCAACCCGGAGAAGAACAGGAAGGACAGGTCGGCTGTATCGCTTTCCAGCACATCCCCGTTAAAGATCCATTCGTACTGAATGACGCCTTCTCCACCGCCGATATTAGCATTTACCGAGCCATTATCGTGTCCACAGGTAGCGTTGGTAGCAGACCAGTCGAGCTCGATGCCGTGGAGGGAGATCAGTGTAGCGGTGGCAACTACTTCGCATCCCAATGAATCCACCACTCCTACGGAATAATCACCTGGCGGGATATTTTCTATCACTGCGGTAGTAGCGCCGGTATTCCAGGTAATGGAATAGGGGGCTACTCCTCCGTCGATCTGCACTTCCAGGGAGCCGTCTTCCCCAATGCAGGCCGTAGGCTGTTGAACCACTGAAATCACCGCAACCTGCCCGGACGCATCGTCAATAGTGACACTCCCGGAGACCTCACAGCCATTGGTATCGGTAACTGAAACGGAATATTCACCCGGAGTCAGATCCGTGTTTGCCGGTTCGGTTACGCCATTGCTCCAGGCTATGAAATAATTACCCGAGCCGCCGGAGAAAAACACCTCAGCTGCCCCGGTGGGCTGTCCGCAATAGGAAGTAAATGCATCAATGCTATCGATCTGGGGAGTACCCAGGTCATTTACGACAAAGGTCTCTTCTACCACGCAGCCCAACGAATCCGTGACCGTGACGAAGTAGGTATTTGGTGGAAGATTTTGTTGGATATCGGTATTCGGACCACCATTACTCCAATCGTAAGAATAGGGAGCTGTGCCCCCATTTACCGTCACTTCTATCGAGCCATTGGCTTCCTCGCAAGAGGCTCCCACGATAACCTGATCGGAAATGGCGAGGTCTGTGATCACTTCGAGCACCACTTGCGTACTGGATACACAGCCGACCGCGTCGAACACCTGTACTGTATAGGCGCCGGCAACCAAATTGGTTGCGACAGAATCCATCGTACCTGTGTTCCAGAGGAAGACATAGGGCCAAATCCCCTCTGCCATTACTTCGGCAGTCCCGTCATTTGCCAAACAGGTAGTGGGGGGGGTGGATACAAGCGTTAGCGCAGGTCCATCCGGAGCCTCCACCACCACTTCTCCTGCCGAGACGCAGTTATTGGCATCCGTGACCACCACGTCATATACACCAGGAAGGAGCTCAATAGCCAGGGCGTCATGAGCGCCGTTGTTCCATACGTAAGTATATGGCCCCGTACCCACCGGTATTACGGTAGCCGTACCATCGGGAATGATACAACCTGAAGGTATAGTTGATTCAAAGGTCAATTCCGGGCCAGGGAGGTCTTCTACCAATATTTCCTGTTCCGTCACACACCCGTTGCTATCCACCACAGCGACTGTATAGGCGCCTGCGGCTATATCTACGAGCAGGGAATCGGTTCCACCTGTGTTCCATTCATACGTGAACGGGCCATTGCCGGAAGGCGTTACGCCCGCTGTACCATCCGCTCCACCACATAGCGTGGGAGAAGTAAGGACAAAACTAAGGTCGGGGCCGTTGATCTCCTCCACTACAACAGAGTCGCTGATCACGCATCCATTGGCGTCCATGACGGTCACCAGGTAGGTGCCGGGGCCCAGATCAACTGCCAAACTGTCGGTTGCTCCGGTGCTCCATGCATAGGTAAATGGTCCGTTGGCGCCATCCGGTACGACTTCAACGCTTCCGTTATCGTTACCACAATAGGTGGGCAACGCGGATAGGGACGTAATGGAAGGGCCTGGTATTTCCGTCACTTCAATACTCTCCGCGGTTATGCAGCCAAGGGTATCGGTAGCGGTTACCGTGTAGAGGCCAGGGTTAAGGTTTTGGATGAAGCTAACGGTATCGCCTGTACTCCATGAATAGGTCATCGGGCCATTGAACCCCGCTGCGGTCACTTCTATTGTTCCGTTGCCGTTGCCGCAAAGGGCGGGTTCCATGTTGATCAGGGTGAAAGTCGGCGCCAGATCGCCTTCTACCGTGGTTTCAGCAGTAGTAGTACATCCGTTGCCATCGGTAAGCGTCAGGGCGTAAGTGCCCGGGGAAAGGCTCGTCAGGTTCTGTTCCGTGCTCCCGGTGTTCCAGAGGAAAGAATAGGGAGCCAACCCTCCTTCTGGTGTGGTGGTGACTGCCCCTTCGTTCGTAGCACAAGAGGTGCTGGTGGGCTCCAACGTCAAACTCAGGTCGTTCATCACCGTTACTTTGAAACTACAAATAGCCGTGTTGCCCGAAGCATCAGTTGCGGTGAATTCCTGGACAGTCGTTCCGCCCGGGAACAAGTCGCCCGAAGCCAATCCGGTGCTGTCGGTCTGTTCCAGTGTGAGGGGAAGAGAAGAGCTCCCATTCACTTCTACATAGAAATGGCGACGGATGCAATTGATCTCGCGCAGATCGGTAGGTTCCGGATATCCGCAACCCACAAAGTAGGAGGTTCCGTTGCCTTCCTCCGTATATCCGGCGATGAATTCCGATTCCGCCGGATCCACCATTTCCACGACCAGGTTGCGGTCTGGAGGAATGGAGGCGCTGACGTTTACCGAATGTACGTACTCTGTTCCGGCAGGAGGCGTAAAGGCCTGTGTCTGAAGCAGGTTCATATTGGCGTAGGTCAATGCACTATCCGGATGGATCTCGTAGATATTGATTGTCACTTCCTCATTACCAATTGATTCAGATACCCCGACCGCTACTTCAGTGAGCAGGAATGGAGATACCAGGTTGTGGTTTTGCAGGTCGAAAATCCGGATGTGAGCGGACTGAGGCGATTCGCCGGTCTGCTGGTTGTAACACCGGGCAGATGCCGTGATGAGGTCTGTTTTATTGAGCGTCAGCGCCAGCTCGCGATCCATACAATTATCGATAAAAGCAGGCAGGTCGTAAGATACAGTAGCGCTGCAATCGGAGGCATCCGCCATGACAGCGATATCAGCAGGGCAAGTGGTAAAAGTTGGCGGAGTAGGTTCGACGACATTTACCGTGAAGCTACAGACCGCATCCTCCACTTTCCCATTATTGAGGAAAGAGAGTGCCTGGCTGGTAGACCCTACAGGAAAGGAAGACAGACTGCTGAGCCCGGTGCCATCGATCTGGAAAATGCCTTTATTGAGCGGTACATAGTAGATATTGGCCTCAATCAGGCGATAGTTACTATTGTTATTGCCACCGGATTGAGTGGTGTTGCCGAAGATCAGGTCGCCCTGGCCCTGGCTAAATCCCAAGCCTGCCCGGTTGGTCATGCCGATACCAGCGCTCAATTGCAGGTCGCAGTTGGAAATTACGGCACTGGGAGTAGATTCCTGAAGGGAAATCGGGCCGTTTATCCAGTCGCGTGTCGAGGTGATGTAGATCCCGCTGGAACTGTTTGGAGGGAGAATGATTCCACCCAGGGGGATATGAGTGGGGTCGGTAACCCCATCGCTAGATACGGTCGTTTGGCCCTTAAATCGCCAGTTCAAGTTGGTAGATGCATTCGTGCCATTAAAGATATTGCCCACAAAAGTGGGTGATATCCGGGTTTGGTAAACCTGAATATCCCAGGTTCCCTGGTCGAGCAGCAAGTCCCATCCGGTGATCACCAACGTATCGGGGCTGGTGTTTTTCAAATCGAACATGGTACCTGCAAGGCCATATCCATCGTCCACCATTTCGGTGGTCATAAGGAAATCTTTTCCCACTCCACATGCCTCAGAAGCCCAATCCTGGAGCCCATAGTCAAATACGAACGCACAAAGATCGGGGGCGATTTGAATAGTCGTATCGCCAGGGCATTGAGGCAGGGCCTCTTCATTGGGTGGCTCGGGGAGATTTACCGGGTAATTGACGATACAATTTTGGTTGATACGCTCCACCTGCAGCAGATGATTGCCTGCACAGAGCAGGGTCAGGGTATCGGAGACAAGCTTCCTGCCATTCCACCGGAAGATGTAGGAGGTATCCAGGCTGATTTCGAGTGCCCCCTGGCATTCCGTCAGGCAGCCATCCAGCATGGTAAACGTGAATAAGGTATCGGGAATCGGAGGCGCCGTGCCGGTATTTACCTCAACTGTACCGGATGCCTGCTCTCCGAGCTGGTCCGTAACAAGTACATCGTAGGTGCCGGGCAATATCCCGGGCAGGGTAATCGAGCTGTAGACTGTCCGCCGTTTGATCTCCGGGGAGACCTCGACGTTGTAAGGAGGCGTGCCGCCTGTGATGCCAACGGTGATCAACCCGTCCGTTCCATTCAGGCAGCCGGTAGGCTCTGCTGAAAGCGTGATCTTAAGGGTGTCGGTAAGTACATAGGCATGTGATGCCATACTTTCCTGGACAAACAGGAACATAAATGCCAATAGTCCGAGAAAAGTAATCGGTTGTTTAAGGGAGTAAGTTTTCTGCATAGAATTAATAATTTGTTCAATAGGAAGAATAAACATCAAAGGCGACCAACGACATACGACCCAAAGGTCAGTAGGCACAAAATGGTCGTAACCAATTACGAGACAACGATCGTGAAGGGAGACTACTTCCTTTCGGAAGCCCTTATGAAAGGTTAATGATGCGGGGTAGCGTTGAGCGCTGGATTAAGCAGCAAATTAATGGAAAATTTGTGCTTAAACGCAAGTATTCATAAAAAATAAATATTTTTTCTGCTTCAACGCCACGAAAAAATTCCGTTATTAGGACCGATGGCGGAGGGAAAAGTCACTCGGAAGAAAAAAATTACCGGGGCGGGGTTCAACCCCGGTAATAGGTTTTGAGGGTGAGATTGGAAACCTCTTTTGTGGGGTTATACTATGCTAAATTAGATCAACTAAAAATAGCACGCCTTCAAAGCTACAAATTATCTTTGTACGTGCAAATATTTGCACATTTTTTTAACTATACTGAAAATAAAGTGGTTTGCCAGCCTTCGTCTGGCAAACCACTCGCAAACCACTTTTTCTTAAGTATAATCTACAAAATCATGGCACGTGTAATCGGTATTGGCGGTATTTTTTTCAAGTGCAAAGATCCTGAAAAATTAAAAGCATGGTACAGCAGCCACTTTGGCTTCCAGCCGGATCAATACGGGTACCTTTTTAAATTCTCGAAATCCGATCATCCGGAAAATCAGGGGTATTTGCAGTGGAGCCCTTTTGCGGCTGACACCACTTATTTTGCGCCTTCGGAAAAGGAGTATATGATCAATTACCGGGTCGATGACCTGGAGGCGTTGGTATCTCAAATGCAAACATCAGGGGTGAAGTTTGAGGACGAGATCGAATCCTTCCCTTATGGCAAATTCATCCATTTGCTCGATCCGGAGGGGAACAAGATCGAGTTGTGGGAGCCAGTTGATGCGGGATTTGATGAGTAACCGCCTGTATACCCTTCCTTTCGGCTTATTATGCCTGAGTCACGCATTTTTTGCCGGCAGCTTTACCATGATCCTGCCCGAATTGCCGGGATACCTTACGTCATTGGGTGGCGCCGAATATAAAGGGTTGATCATTGCCTTATTCACGCTGACCGCAGGGCTTTCCAGGCCGTTCAGCGGCAAGCTCGCGGATACGGTCGGCCGGGTGCCAGTGATGATCTTCGGCACCTTAATATGCGTGGTTTGCAGTTTGTTGTACCCCCTGCTTACTTCTGTCGGGGGATTTTTGCTGTTGCGTTTCTTCCACGGCCTTTCCACCGGGTTTAAACCTACCGCTTCAACGGCATATGTAGCAGATATGGCGCCTCCCGAGCGACGGGGAGAAGCCCTTGGCATCCTGAGTATCAGCATGAATACGGGCGCAACGATGGCGCCGGCGTTTGGCAGTTGGCTCGTGAAGCTCACTACGCTGAACACGATGTTTCTGGTATCGTCGGGAGTAGCGCTGGTATCTATCGTCATTTTGCTTGGCCTACGTGAAACACTCTCCAACCGGCAGGTTTTTCATCTCCGTTTACTTTTGTTGTCGCGAAAGGAAGTGCTCGAACGCTCGGCAATAACTCCTGCGATCCTAACGGTCCTGGTCTATCTCAGTTACGGAGCCATTTTGACCATTATTCCCGACCAAAGCGATTTTCTGGGTTTATCCAATAAAGGCTGGTTTTACTCGGTATTCACGCTCTTCTCCCTGGCTTCCCGTTTTTTTGCGGGAACACTATCCGACCGCTATGGCCGCATACCGGTCCTGAAGATTGGGGTATTTATCCTGATTATTTCCATGATCTGGATGGGAATGGCCCATACGGGCACCGTGCTGTTACTGGCATCGGGGGGCATGGGTTTTGCACATGGTATGGTGGGGCCTGCGTTGTTTGCCTGGACGATCGATCAGAGTGCAGATGAACGCAGAGGTCGGGCAGTAGGAACCGTCTATATAGCCATGGAATTGGGAATTGGCCTCGGCGCCCTGCTATCTGCCTGGCTTTACGACAACCAGCCCACCCATTTTGGCCGCACCTTTTTCATTCTGGGAATTTTAACACTGGGCGGATTGGGTTACCTGTTTACCACCAATAAACGGGAGTCGGGTTCTGTAAAAATCTAGATCGATTTTGAAAAAAGCGGTTTCCAGCAGGCTTTTCAATCCTGTACCCTTTCGTAATCAGGCAGGAAGCGGTTTTCCAATTCAGTCAGGTCCTGTCCTCTGGCCTGATCCCATATGATTTGGTGAAAGGACTTTAACTTATTCCCCAGTGCGAGCAATTGCAGCTTTTCTTCTACTTCCAGGTTGCCGCTCATGAGCCGGGCAGCGCGATTTATTTCCGACAGCACACTCTGGAACACTTCCGCCCCTTTTGGGGTGATCCGAACCCGCTTGGAGCGGCCGTCTAAAGGGTCATTAAAATCTTCGACCAACTCTTGCCTCAGCAGGCGTTTGATCACTTCAATACCAGGAGACAGTTCACTGTAATTTCGGGCAATCAGGTCTGTTTTTCGGATACTCCCCTCTTCCATTAAGGACATCAGGAATCCAAAATCTGTCACACTGACCAACGGACTGTTCTTCAGTGCAGTTTTGGTATAGTGCTTGGAGTGGGCGTTGAAAATGTTAATCAACTGAGAAATTTGTGGATCTAAGTTGCCATCCAAATGAGGAGTGCTTTCTATCTTGTCTTCTTCAACTTTGAGTTGATTGTACAACCACATCGTAAAATCGCGGAGATCGCTCCCATGATCTTCCCTATCGAAAACCTCTAACTGCGCAATTACCTCCTTTAAAAGTTCATATTGCATGACTGGTTTTTTGGAATAAAAAAAGGAAATCAAAAATAAACCTTTTTATTTTCCCAATTTATACGTTGGTTGATAAAATTAATTGATAAACACTGCGACCTGTGGCCGCAGTGTTTATCAATTAATTTTGTCACATTCCTTACTCAAGTAAAATTGATTTTATCTCGAGTATAACAAAGATAAAAAAACAGGAATAAGATAGTGCGATAAAAGGAATAAATTAAAGGTCCAGCAGAATACCCAGGGAAGGAATTACTCTCCCGGTATCGCTGGAAATCGTTTTAACAAGATAGCGGGAGGGATCATTCGGATCGACTAACGGGTTATTCCCTTCATCCCGCTCGACCGTCAGGTATGGGAGGAGGGTAATGGGGGCGCTGTACACGTTTTGCACATCCAAATAGATCTGCATAGCCCATTTCCGAAAATTGAACTGTTTGTCTACGCGAAAATCGAGTTGATGAAAAAAGGGCAACCTGGCCTGATTCAGGTGGGAATAGTCGGGCAATCCACGACGGTTTAAATCCCAGATAGCACGTTGAGAGGACAGCGCCAGGTCGTAAGGCGTATAAGGGTTACCACCGGAAAAACTCCACCGAAGCCCCATTTGCCAATTCTTTTTAAAGGTTTTTCCAACGGCAATCGTACCGAAATGGCGATTATCCCAGGAGGAAGAAGTATAGCTTCCGTCCACATCCTGAAATTGGCTGACGACGAAGGAGTAGTTCAGCATCCAATAATAGCTGCGGGTCAATTTTTGTTTTACCTGAAATTCCACGCCGTAGGCACGGCCTTTGGAAGAAGCATCGGCCGGCTGGTTGCCGATCAGCACATAGCTGGCGTTGGCGTTGGCATAGGAGATCGAATCGAACAAGAGGAACGGGTACTGGTCGTAAGCTTTGTAGAATCCCTCCAGCTTCACCTGGTATCCATTGCTGGTGGTGTGCTCCAGTCCCAACCCGACCTGTTTGCTGCGCATATATTCGAGCCGATCGCGATTGACGAGTTCCCCGTCCTGCATAAATCCCATAAGGATATAAGGAGGAAGCTGGTAATAAATACCCGAGCTGGCGTTGAGCAACCAGTTTTCGGACAGTTTCCAGGACAGGGCCAGGCGGGGAGAGAGTTGAGGCAACGGGTTTTGCATGGCCGCATTATAGGTATTCCCATCCAGACGAAGTCCGGCAAAAAGCGTTACCTGCCCGCCGGCTAAGGTTCGGTTAATGGAGCCGAACGCCCCATAGCGTAAGAATTGAAAGTCGGAATTACAAGAAAGAGTATCAATACTCCCATCGCGGAATGTGAACAAGGAATAGTTATCCGTTTTTACATTGTCGTGTTCTCCATTCACTCCATAATTGATCTCCCAGGGGGCGCGGAACAATTTGTGCTCCAGACGCAATTTGGTTTCCGCCTCTCTTGACTTGAAATCCAATACCAGGTCTTCGGGTTTGTAGGTATTGTCCAGAAATTTTTTGGCCTGATTGATAAACCCGTTTCTGCTCAGCACCAGGGTATAATAGCTGTTGTCCAGGTAATGTTTATACACGGCTCCGGCGGCATACACAATCTGTTTCCCTTCTGGAATATAGCCGGTGTTGTAGAGCAGTGATTCGGATGTTTTGGCATCCAGGTTAAGGGTATATTTATCATACCCACCGACACCGGTCAGGATCAATTCATTCTTCGGGTTGAAGCGAATCACATTCTTGAATTGCACATCCGAATAAAAAGGCAACACCGGAATGCCGATTGCTTTGAACATATGCTGGGAATAGGACTCCCTGGCAGAGACCATAAAGTTGGATTTTTTTCCGATCGGACCTTCGACCAGAAAACCGTAATCGGTAGCGCCCAGGGTAAAGTTGCCGCCAAGGCGATCCTTGCGTCCTTCGCGTTGGTAAACCTCCAGTACGCTGCTCAATGCATTGGGTTTGCCGGCAGGGAATGCGCCCGAGTGCATGTCGGCCCGCTGCAACATACGCACGTTCAAGAGGCCATTGGGCCCGCCGCTGGTGCCCTGCACGGTAAAGTGGGTGATTGCGGGGATCTCCACTTCATCCAGGTAAAAGCGATTTTCCAGGGAAGCGCCTCCACGAACGATGAGGTTATACCCAAAAGAGGTGCGGGGAGATACCCCCGGCAGGGTTTTCACAAACCGGGAAATATCAATGGTGGCGCCCGGCATCCGTTCCAGCTCGTGCAACGTGATACTCTGCATAGCCAGTGGACTCTCTGCCGTGCGCCGGAAAGCTTCCGCCCGTACTTCCACCTGCTGAAGAGTGGCAGTACCCGGATCAAGGGTAAACTCCAGGAAAACGGGCTTTCCCGTACTGACGATGACCTCGTGGAGGATCAACGGGTAAAAACCCAGGTAGGAGGCTTCCAGATTGTATAAACCCGGATCGAGTTCCAGCCGGAAATACCCGGCACTATCACAGGTAGTACCTGCGTTTTTTTCCAATACGGACACCGTGGCGAATGCCAGGGGTTCATTGTTATTTGCATTTACTACCTGCCCTTCTATTATGGCTTTCTGGGCCTGCAGGGAAAACGCGAAACTCAATAGTGCAACAAGGAGAGGGGTATGTTTTGCCACGGTAAAAAATTTTGGCAAAGTTAATGTTCCGTCCTAAATGGGTTGTCACCGGTTTGCAAGATTTGTAAAATGTGGGCTTATGACAGATTGTTCGTATTTTGGCTCCGTAGCATATGAAAACCATAACCAGTTTCCAGAACCCGTTCGTCAAAAAAATTGACCTCCTTACCACCAAGTCGCGCGAACGGCAACGCGAGGGGCTTTTTGTAGTGGAAGGTCTGCGGGAAGCAGGCCTTGCCCTCGACGCGGGATATGAACCCAGGCAACTTCTCTTCGACCCGGCTTTCACCGATCTGGAAGTAGTTCATCAACTCTGCAGCCTGTCCGTGTTTGCAGACCCGGAGATCATTGCGATCCACTCGGCGGTATTTGAAAAGATCGCCTACCGCAGCGGGGTGCCCAATGTGTTGGTCGTATTCCAAATGCCCCAGCAGGCGCTCGAGCAGGTAGCACTCCCCGAAAATCCATTGGTGCTGGTACTGGAAGCTATCGAAAAGCCGGGCAACCTGGGCGCCATCCTCCGCACTGCCGATGCAGCCGGCGTCGATGCAGTGCTGGTCTGCGATCCAGCTACTGATCTGTACAATCCAAATACCATCCGTGCCAGCTTAGGAGCGCTGTTTACGCTCCCCGTCGTTTCTGCTTCCTCCGAAATAGCTGCGGCATGGCTAAAAGAACGCCAAATTCCGGTTTTTGCAACTTACCTCGAAGCGAGCCAATCTTTGTATTCTTGTAAACTGACCGGACCGGTAGCCTTGGTAATGGGCGCGGAAGCCACCGGTATCTCCCCTTTCTGGATCGAACGGGCCGAGACCCGGATCATCATTCCCATGCAGGGAAAAGTGGACTCGATGAACGTGTCGGCTTCTACGGCTATTCTGCTGTTTGAGGTGGTCCGGCAACGGATCATGCAAGGCCGGCCAGGCTCCGAATAACGTGCCCCGCCATATGGATGCCGAATAGCGCCGGCAAGTAGGAGATCGTCCCGTAATAGGATTTTTTGTACGGGCTGTTTTCCGTCAACTGCATGGAACCCGGAATGACAGGTTCGCTGGAAAACACGACCGGGAACGAAGCCGTAACACCCTCCCGCTTGAGAAATTTCCGGACCTGTTGGGCGAAGGGACAATGGTGGGTTTCCCAAATTTCCGTGACCTGCACAAAGGCTGGGTTCGTCCTCCCCCCCGCACCCATGGAACTGATAAATGGCCGGCCTAATTTCAGGCACTGCAGGAGGAGTTTCAACTTGGGCTGAAAGCTATCGATGCAATCAAGGACAAAGTCGAACGGTTGGGCAAGCAACTTTTCCATATCTGCAGGCTCCAGGAATTGTTCATATACTTCCAGGTCAAGTGCCGCATTGATATCCTTCATGCGCTGTCCCATGACAGCGGCTTTGGATTTCCCCAGGTTGGAATCCAACGCAGGCAGTTGCCGGTTTTTGTTGGAAGGGTCTACTATATCCCCATCTACGATTGTGAGGCTACCGATGCCAGCCCGCACCAGAAATTCCGCTGCGAAGCTCCCCACGCCTCCCAGTCCAACCACCAATACCCTGGAATGGGCGAGGCGGTCCAGCGCTTCATTTCCGATCAATAATTCTGTTCTGACCAACCAGTCCCTGTTATGCATGAATTTAATTGAAAAAGTGGATCTGTTCAATTAATTCGGGCAACTCCATCCCACGCAAGGTGGCTGCCTTTTCGTAAATGGATTGAATGGGATGCGTTCCATCGTCGGTTTCCAGAAATACCCGATTGAGCGGGGCGGCGCAGAAGGCCTTTTGAGCGGTACTTCCCTCCCGAAGCAGGGCCGCCCCAAATGAAAAATAGAGCCCGAGGGAAAGAAACCGTTCGAGTACGTCCTCCTTTTTCTGAAACCCGTGAAGGACCATTGGCACGGGACTGTTTGCCTGCCGGATCACCCGTTCCAATTCCTCCCAGGCACGTACGCAGTGAATGATCAGCGGTTTGTTCCGCGCTTCGGCCAACCGGATATGGCGCAGAAATATTTCCTCCTGAAAAGAAAGATCCGGTCCTTGCATCCGGTCGAGCCCGGTTTCGCCAATGGCCACCACTTCACTGCGGGCGCTCTCCTTTTCCAGCCAAGTCCAATCATTTTCCAAATTCGCCGCCTCCAGAAACCAGGGATGCAATCCGATGGAAAGGGGACCTGCATCGTGCGCCGCTTCCTGCTTTTCCTGCTGGTGAAAACTCCGCACCGCCCAAACCGAAGGATCGGGAGAAAAAAGATGCGTGTGGATATCGATATAGAGCGGATGCGGCATTGACATGGCGTAAAAATAATGGAAAAGCCGTTATTCAGAATAGTGGAAGTGCCTTAAAACTTCCAATGCCTTTCCCAGGTCTTTCCCATACGCCATACACCCTTCCCGGTGACCGGCCATCACAAAAAACTGCCAGTCGCGTTGCGCCGGATCGTCTAGCAACCGGGAGATGGCATCTGCCATTTCGGGTGAGCCGTAGGTGACCGACTCCGGGGTGGTAGGCGCCCGATTTATCCATTTTTTCCAAAGGGCCAGGTCGTGTATGTGGATCACTCCCTGTACCTCCGGACAATGCCGGTAGATCGCTGCATGGCTCATCGATTCGGAAGAGGCCAGGACCGGCCCCACGCAGTGGATACTGTTTTCGGCACTCACCGCCTCCGTCACCAGTGAAAAATGAGCGGGGCTCAAGTCTTCCAGATGCCCGGTAGCCGTCCCACTGATCACAAACCGCCCCTTGGAATCCCATCGTTTGCTGATATTTCCATACCCCACTCCGTCGGGATATACCCCAATCCACCCGGCCTGATACACTTGCTTCCGCACCTGTATCAGCTCTTCCAGAAAAGCCTCCGCCACCGGCTCTCCTTTGTCCCAGTCTACTTTAAATTTTATGTATCCTTCTTCCATGTTATTTATGTTGGAGACGCGAGGTATCGCGTCTTTACGGATGGAGACGCGAGGTATCGAGACGCGAGGTATCGAGACGCGAGGTATCGCGTCTCTACGGGGATTTCCATTCCGGGAATAGCGTTAAAATGCCTTCTTCGCTTGCCCGGCAAATCCCGCGTTCGGTGATCAATCCGGTGACCAGGCGGGCAGGGGTGATGTCAAACCCGTAATTTACGGCAGGGGTATTGGACGGGGTCAATAAGACTTCCGTTCTTTTCCGGCCATCCCACCCTTCGATAGATTTGACTTCGACTGCCCCTCGTTGTTCAACTGGGATGGTGCGCATCCCATCTGTCAGCGACGGGTCGATCGACGTGCCGGGCAGGGCCACGTAAAAGGGGACCTGATTGTCGAAAGCTGCCAGGGCTTTGAGGTAAGTACCTATCTTATTGGCCACATCTCCATGGAGGGTAGTGCGGTCGCTGCCCACCAATACCAGGTCGACCATTCCCTGTTGCATCAGATGGCCACCGGCATTGTCGACGATGACGGAATACGGTATCCCCTGCTGTTCAAGTTCAAATGCAGTAAGACGGGCGCCCTGGTTGCGCGGCCTTGTTTCGTCCACCCAAATATGCATGGAGATGCCTTCCTCCTGAGCCAGGTAGATCGGAGAAAGGGCTGTGCCGTAGTCGATACAAGCCAGCCAACCGGCATTGCAGTGGGTAAGGATGTGCACGGGACCGCCTCCTTTTTCCTGGCTGATTTTCCGGATGAGGGGCAACCCATGTGTGCCAATCTGGCGGCAGGATCGCACGCTTTCCTCGGCCATTTCAAGGGCAGTATTCCGGGCAATACGCACCCGGTCCGGGCCTTCGGGGATCGCTAATACCGCCCGCAGCGCGCGATCCACCGCATAGAAAAGGTCGACAGCAGTAGGTCGGGTATGCTTCAACCAATTTCCTGCTTCGCTTAAAAACACATTGGAAGTCGATTCCAGGGCAGCGAGGTAGACGCCAAAAGCCGCTGTCACCCCGATGAGTGGTGCGCCGCGGACGTGCATCTCCCGGATTGCCCGGGCGGCATCCGATACGGTAAGAAGGGATTCTACGATCCATTCAAAAGGCAACGCCCGTTGGTCAATGATACAGACCTTTGCCGGATCATCGGGGTCCAGCCATATCGTTCGTTGGGGTTTTCCGTTTACAAGCATGTCATTTGGTTTTATTCTTCCGCTCCTGCAGCAGCGCCTTTCAAATAGTAGGCTCCTTTAATAACCATGGGCAACTTTTGCAGTTCAGGAGGCATTTTAAGGGCAATAAACGCCCCGTCCTGGAAGCCCGTTTCTACTTCCACTGCCTCAAAATAATCACCTTTTTGGACATACACCACTGAAGCGCCCTTTTCGAGGACCACTGCGCTTTGCGGCACCGCCCAGACGGAGTCAGCCGAGGTGGTTATTTGGCCCTGCACATAAGTACCTGGGAGCAGATGGCCGGGTTCTTTTTCAAAATGGCCATGGATACGCACGGTTTTGGTTTCCTGGTCAATCTCCCTTCCAACCAGATGCACTTCGGCAAGGTAGCGCTGTTCGAGGCCCGGCACCCAACATTCGATCGCCTGGCCTTGTCGAACTGCGCTAGCGTCTTTGGCAAAGACCTGTAATTCCAGGTGGACATGCCCGGGATCGACCATTTCGTAAATGGATTTACCCGGTTCCACCAATTCCCCCAAATGGGCATGGATACCGGTGATATACCCACTCACCGGGGCTTTCAGGAAAAGATTTTGCTGGATCTCCCCCTGTTCGATGGTTTCCACCGGAAGCCCGATCAGGCTCAGTTCGGCTTTTATGCCTTCGAAGTGCGCTTTCTCGATCTGGTAATCTGACCTGGCCTTTCCCTGCTCTTTGCGGGCGATGGCATCGTCTGCAGCCAGCGTATCTATGCGTTGCATTTCCTGCTTCAACCAGGTCAGCCGGCCTTTCGACTCCAGCATCTCCCGCTGAAGACGGATCAGATCGGGGTGAGAAAGGACGGCCAATATGGTGCCTTTACGGACTAAATCGCCTTCCAAAAAGCGTACTTCCTGAATGAACCCATGAATAGGCGAATGGATGGAAGCCCTGTTCTGCGGAGGCACTTCGATCTGTCCGATACATTCCAGGTAGTTGTGCATGATCCGTCGGGTGGCCTGCCCGACCTCAATACCGGCCAATTCCATTTGCTGGACAGAGAGGTGGATTCCTTCTTTCCCGGTGGGCGGATCAGTCGATTCGTCGCTTGCGGGAGAGTCCTGACTGCAAGCCGACATCCCGATGAATAGGCAAAGAGAAAAAACGCCAAAAAGCATATTTTTCATAGAAAACATATCTCGTTGATTTATTAGTTCAAAGGAAGAAAGAAGATTACATCCAGGATAGCCTGGTTTCGTTCATAGCCCAAATCCAGGTATGCCAGGTCATTTTCCAGCGCCATGCGCAGCAATTGGGTGTATTGGAGGAAGCTGATCTCTCCTCCACGCCATTGCAACTGAGCCAGGTTGCGGATAGCGACTGCCTGTGTGGCAAGCGATCCACCTGTGGAGCCCCATTGCGCATCCAGGTATCCGGCACGATCACGGGCTGCCTGAAATTGATTTTGCCAAAGCTGTCCCTGATAGTGGGTTTCATTGATCGCCATTTGCTGTTCGAGTTGTGCCTGCTGGGTTCGGGCATTATAGGCTTTCCGCCAAATGGGCCATTGCAGGCCCACCGACACGCCCTGTAGCGGAAAGTCGGGCCGGATACTCTGGTTAAAATAGCCCACTGAAAAAGCTGGGTTTGCCTTTGCCCGCTCCACATCGACCGCCTCTCCGGCGACAATCTCCTGTTGCTGCCAGGAAGCCAACAGCGAGGCATCCATGTTCAGTTCTGCAGGAAGGAAAAGAGGGGAAAGGGTATCTGCCGGAGGTATTCGTGGCCCTTCCTCCAGGGATGATAGCTGCCGAAGTTCGGCAAAGGCCCGGTTGAGCTGGGCCCATTCAGCGGCTGTAGCTTGCCTGGCTTTTGTCAGTTCAGCTTCCGCAAGCGCACGGGTAAGACCTTCGGTTTCTCCTTGCTGCCATTGGATATTCACCTTTTCCAATAGAGAAGCATATACCGTTTCCTGAGAAAGGAACCATTGGTGTCGGTAATAGCGCCAGACCCAGGTCATCCAGGCCTGCCTCGTCGCATGCCGGATCTGCCTTTCCAGCAAATTTCGTTCGTCCTCAGCCAGTTGTTTTTGGGCGCCCGCCCATTCCTTGCGCTGGCTATTCAGGCGCAAGGGGTTCAGCTGCTGGACCAGGCTGAGGTTAAAATCGACTTTTCCGGTATTGATTTGCCCCATTAACAGGTCAGCCTGAAACGCCGGCAATTGCCGGGCCACTTCCATTTCACGCTCTGAAGCGGCAATCTGGAGGCTGGCATTTTGCAAAAGCGGGTGATTTTGGGCCGCATATTGTTCCGCCATTTCCATAGGGAGTACCTGCTGTTGCGCCTGAAGGCCCAGGGAACCCAGCACCAACAACCCACCGATCAGCCCCATTGCCTGTGTGGGAGGTGTGATTTTTTTCTTCCGGTTCACCAGATAATACAGCAAGGGCAACACCATGAGGGTAAGTAATGTGGCGGTGACCAAGCCGCCAATCACTACGGTAGCCAGAGGTTTCTGCACCTCTGCTCCGTTGGAAGACGACAAGGCCATGGGTAAAAACCCTAAAGCCGCTACGGTGGCCGTCATGATCACCGGACGCAGGCGCACGCATCCTCCTTCCACGACTACCTGGAGCAAGTCGGTCATGCCTTCTTCCTCTTCCAGTCGTTTAAAATAGCTGATCAATACAATGCCATTTAGTACGGCGACCCCAAAGAGCGCGATAAACCCTACTCCCGCCGAGATACTAAAAGGCATGCCTCTGGTCCAAAGGGCAAATACGCCCCCTACTGCGGCCAGCGGCACGGCAGAAAAGATGAGTGCTGCATCTTTGAAGCTGCCAAAGGTAAAATACAAGAGCAGGAAGATAAGCAAAAGCGCCGCAGGCACCGCGATACTCAGCCTGCGCTGGGCGGCCTGCAGGTTTTCAAACTGACCTCCATACCGGATCGTATACCCGGGTGGCAAGGTCAGCCGGTCGCCCAGGGTTTGCTGGATCTCCTTTACCAATCCGGCGAGATCCCGGTTGCGTACATTGACCCCCACGTTGATGCGGCGGCGGGCATTCTCCCTGGAGATCTGCATAGGCCCCTCGACATAATTGACCGAAGCTACCTCACTGAGGGGAAGGCGTTTACCGTCTTGCAGGTAAACATAGAGTTGTTCAAGGTTAAGCGATTCCCGGAAAGGTTCGTCCAGACGCACGACCAGCTCAAACTGCCGTTCCTGCTCGAAGACCATGCCTGCCGTTTCCCCTGCGTAGGCAGTCCGGATCAGGGTATTCAATTCCTGTATGGAAAGACCGTATTCCGCGATTTTTTGCCGGTTGAAGCGAACCAGAAGTTGAGGAAGTCCTTCGGTTTGTTCAACCTTGATGTCGGCAGCGCCAGGTATCCCTTCCATCAGTAAAGCTGCTTCATCTGCGAGCCGCTTCAGTTCTTCCGTATCCTCGCCAAAAATTTTGACCGCAATGTCCGCTTTGGCGCCCGTCATCAATTCGTTGAAGCGCAATTGGATCGGCTGGGTGAATTCAAAAGAAGCGCCGACGATAACCTCCAGCGATGCTTTCATCTTTTCCACCAACTCTTCCCTGGTCGATGCGGAGGTCCACTCGCCCTTCTCCTTGAGCACGATCATAATATCTGCATCTTCTACCGCCATAGGGTCGGTGGGCACTTCTGCCGTCCCGATCTTTGATACCACATGCTTGATTTCCGGAAAGTTGTCGAGCAGGATCGCCTCTGCTTTGGTGGATGTCTCAATACTTTCCTGCAGGGAACTACCGGGCTGAATTGCCATCTGCATGGCCAGGTCGCCTTCTTCAAGGGTAGGAATAAACTCCGACCCCAGGCTTTGAAAGACAAGAAAAGCCGAAACCAATAAAGCGCCGGCAAGCGACAAGACCAGCACAGGCCGTTTGATCACCCATGTAACAGAGGGCCGGTAACGCCTGCGCATCCATCCCACGACCTTGTCGGCAAATGCCTGGTGTGTGCGGATATTTTTAGGCAATATCCATGCAGCCATCATGGGCACGTAGGTCAGGGAAAGAAGCAGGGCGCCCAGCACGGCAAAACTGAACGTATATGCCATGGGACGGAACATTTTTCCTTCCACCCCTGTCAGTGTCATGATCGGAATGAAGACCACCAGAATGATAAACACCCCAAAGATAGCGGTCCGAAACAATTTGGAAGCGGAGTCGGTGATCACCGCATCCATCTCTGTTTGGGACAACTTTTTTCCCACATAAAAAGTAAACAAGGTATGCATGACTCCCTCGACCACAATCACGGCCCCATCGACCACAATACCGAAGTCGATGGCTCCCAGCGACATCAGGTTTGCGGACACGCCAAAATAATTCATGAGGATGATGGCAAAAAGCATGGACAACGGGATTACCGAAGCCACGATGAAGCCCGCCCGCCAGTCGCCCAGCAGGAAAATAAGCACCAACACGACAATGAGTCCTCCCTCCAGGAGATTTTTGAGCACGGTATGAGTCGTTTTATCCACCAATCTGGATCGGTCGAGGTAGGGATAGAGCACAATGCCCTCGGGGAGGGACTGGCTGATCTCTTCCATACGTTTATGCACATTGGCGATTGCGTCCGATGAATTGGCGCCTTTCAGCATGAGGGTGATGCCCCCTACGGCCTCCCCTTTTCCGTCCATCGTCATGGCGCCGAGGCGTTTGGGGCTCCCCCATTGTACGTGCCCGACATCCTTGATATAGACCGGTATGTTATTGCGGTTGGAAACCACGATATGTTCGATATCGCTTAGATTACTGACAAAGCCTTCGGTCCGGATGTAATAGGCCCGGGCATCTTTTTCAATATAGCTTCCTCCGCTGTTCTGGTTGTTTTTGGAAAGTCCTTCAAACACATCGGCGATCGAGACGCCGGCGCTTTGAAGGTAGAGGGGGTTGAGGGCTACTTCGTACTGTTTCAGGTAGCCGCCGAAACTGCTGACTTCAATGATCCCCTTAGTGCCAGCCAGTTGCCTTTTGATGATCCAATCCTGGATCGTGCGCAATTGCATCGGGTCGTAGCGATCTTCAAAGCCGGGTTGAACTTCCAGCACATACTGGTAGATCTCGCCTAATCCGGTGGTGATCGGCATCAGATCGGGCACGCCCAACTCGGCAGGGATGGAGCTTTCCACGATGCCAATTTGTTCTTTGACCAGTTGCCGCGCTTCGAGCACCGGCATTCGCTCTTCAAAAACGACAGTCACAACCGACAAGCCATAGCGAGAAATGGAGCGGATCTCCAGAATCCCCGGCAAATTGGCCAATGCGGCTTCTATCGGGTAGGTGATCAATTGCTCTACCTCCTGGGCGGCGAGTGACGGCGATACGGTCACAACTTGTACCTGGTTGTTGGTAATGTCGGGAACTGCATCAATGGGTAAGGTCCGGAGGGCGATACCTCCTCCAATAATCAATGCGACCATTGCCAGGGCTACCAACCATTTATTCCGGACGGAAAAGTGGAGTATGATTCCAATCAAATCCATAAGTCTTGGTTTGCCAATTGCCTTGGGCGCTGGAAGTGGCTTGAAAAGGTCAGCGGCTTTTCAAGCCACTTCTGTCACCGTTCAGGCAATTGAAATGAGAAAAAAAGAAAACGGATTAGATCAGGTGGTCAGCGGAGGGCGAAAGACAGTTGACGGAATCCCTTCCTGGAGTGAATCCGCCGCGGCCCGCTGCATGCCGGAAGAGGTGTCAGCTGGACGAAAAAGAGGCAGAAACACCTGTCTTCCATCCACCCAGTGTACATCCTGCAACGATTTGAGGGGCAGATCTTGGTGGCTTTGAGGGGCGCCGGGGTGTTGATGTGCGACACTGGCCGGGTAGTGCAAAAGGAAAAAACCAGCCACTGTAATGGATTGCCCTGTGGCGGTAGCCTCGGCCTGGTGCAGCTTAAAATGCTGGTATAACGAGGCCAGGTTAGCCATTTGCGAAAAATCGGCCTGGGGGAAAAAGCTCCCCAATATCCAATAAACGAGAAATAATCTGGCCAATAATCGCAATGGAAAAATTTTGGCAAAAATAGAAAAATACGCGAAAAGAAAGCGCCCAGGATGAATTTGTCAAAAATATCCTGGGCGCAACATTAAGGGAGTGTTGCTAATCACAAAAGCTTAAACTTGACGGGCAGCATGAACAAGACCTTAACCGGCCGGCCACGCTGCTTGCCGGGTGTCCATTTTTCCGGCATATTATTCATCAGTTCTACTATACGCAAGGCTTCGTCTCCGCATTGGGCGCCGATATCGCGCACCACTTTGGCATTCGAGATCGTCCCGTCCGTATCGACTACAAACTGTACCACTACGGTTCCTTCCACGTTGTTTTCGCGGGCAATTGCAGGGTACTGAATGTTGGCATAGATGAATTCCATCAGTTTTTTATTGGCACATTCCGACTTGGCGGAATTGTCGCCAGAGATGTTATCGCAGCCCGGGAAACGCGGCATCTGCTCGACGATCTTGAAGATCTCTTCCACTTCCGGTTCTTTCATTTTGGGAGGGGGCGGAGGCGGAGGCGCTGCTTTTTCAACTATGACTGGGGCTTCTACCCGGGTTTCCGCTTCGATCGACTGGTCAGCAAACTCGGGCGCATCTTCCTCCACATCGTTCACCACTATTTCTGCGACCAATGGGGCTGGAGGTGGGGGCGGAGGCGGAGGAAGCTCCTTGCTCCGCGGCGGTTCGATAGAAATTTCCTCGTCTAAAGCCAGGGTGTATTGCTGATATTCCTCCTGCTTTTCATAGGTCGTCCAGTTGAAGGCAAAGATGATCAATGCCAAGGCAATGGCAATACTCATACGCATGATGGAACTTCTGTATTGGAAGGCATCCACATCCGGGTATTTCACCCTCGCTTCCAGCGGGGACTTCCAATGTTTTCCTTCGTATTTGGCGGTAAGGTTTTGTTTTTCTTTAGCCGCCAGGTATCCTCTCAAGATCAGTATGGTGGAAATCACCAGAACAACTGCCAGCAACAATGCCGCAGTAAATGCTCCGCTCGAAAAAGACAGATTCATGTTCATACAGCAGTTAATTTATCCAGCTTGATTCAGCCAGTTTACGATTCACTACCCAATATATTTATCTCTGTAAGACTAATCGATGATAAGAGTCACTTTGGGCTATGATTTTTATCAAAATTTCATTTAGCTAAAATTTTAAATCGAATAAAATAAAATAAAATAGATAAAATTTTAAGTCAGCCATCTTGAAGACGGCATTTCAAATTAATATTTCATTTTATTTTTAAAAAAAAAGAAAGATCATGGGGCGAAAATCCTCCCCTGTTGCCATTGGCGGAAAAAGTGCAGGGCGGCTTCCAGTCTCTTTTTTGCAGCGGCGCTCAGGCCCTGGCCGAGCCCCCATTGTTCTCCGGAGATAGCCAGCACATAGGCATCCGGGCAGGTACCATAGACTTCCTGGCAGAAGCCTAAAACCGAAGCGGGCGGCAGCCAATGGGAATGCATCGTTGGCTGCCGCTCCGGCATTTCAGGTCTCCAATCGAAACCCATTTCCAGTTCTTCCTTTGTAGCATCCACAAAAACGACCGTTTTTGCCTGGGCGATCAAATCGACATCTTCGGGTTGGAGCTGATAGCGGTGGAATAGCTGAGCCCGCACCTCCCGGTCGCCTTCCAGGGCATCCAGAAAGGCCCAGCCCAGCCCGTCATCACCGCGGCTGTCGTTCCCCACACCGAGGATCACCAGTTCATTCAGGTCGGGTGCGTACATCAATCAGGGTACCTGTATGGTCTAATAATTCTACGGACAAGGGCATTTGCCCCAGTGCGTGCGTGGCGCAACTCAGGCATGGGTCATAAGCCCTCACCGCTATTTCTATTTGATTGAGCAATTGGTTCGTGATCTTCTGAGTGCCATCGAGGAGGCGGTTGGCCACCGATTGCACAGCCCGGTTGATTGGCTCATTGTTGTGGGTGGTGGAAACGATGAGGTTGCACCGTTCAATACGGCCCTTGCCATCGACCTGATAGTGGTGAATGAGGGTACCGCGAGGCGCTTCGACCACGCCGATCCCTACTGCTCTCCGCTCTCCGGTTGCAGTTAACTCGCCACCCAAAATGGCCGGATCATGGAGCAATTCGCGAATCAACTCCCCGCAGTGCAGCATTTCGATCAAACGGGCCCAGTGATAGAGTAAGGTTCGGTCCGATGGTTTGTTCCCACTCAGTTCGAAAAAAACTTTGCGTTCCTCCTCGGCCATCGGGGTAGGGATATAATCACACACATTGATCCGTGCCAGCGGGCCTACGCGGTTCCATCCATTTTCGCGGCCTCTGTCCAGGAGGTATGGAAACTTGAGGTAGGTCCACCGCTCAACCCCTTCGGCAAAGTAATCCAGGTATTTGTAATCCTGAATATCAGGCAGGATGAGCTTTCCGGTGGAATCGATTGCCCGGAGACGGCCGTGGTAGAGTTCCAGCGCCCCGTCTTCCTTCACCATCCCGAGGTGACTGGAGGGATAGACCGCAAAATTGTCCATCCAGCTCTTATTCGTTTCGTGGTATTGCTTGATGAATTGGAGCACTTCTTTAGCCCACTCGATCACGGTTTCAATAGACGGCAAGTCGACCCCGTTGAGGAAGCGGTCGCGTTCTTTTACGGTCAGCGACTTCTGCACCCCACCGGGTATCGCAGCGATCCCGTGGATCTTTTTACCTGCAATTACCTGGATCAATTCCTGTCCGTATTTGCGAAGCAGGATGCCCTTTCTTGCCAATTCCTGTGTTCTGTGGCTACTGCCACCACATTCCGCATTTCTTTCGGGGCATCCAACCCAAATAATAAGTCTGGTGAAGCCAGGTAAAAGAAATGCAAGGCATGCGATTGAAGGGTTTGCGCATAGTGCAACAGGCGGCGGATCTGAGTAGCCGTATGCGGCAGGTTTTCCGGATCGATGCCCACAATGCGGTCGATAGCTTTTGCAGCCGCCAAATGGTGGCTGACCGGGCAAATACCACAAAGCCGTTGCACCATCACGGGGGCTTCCCAGTAAGGCCGGCCCTGGATAAAGCGCTCAAAGCCCCTAAACTCTACGACGTGAAATAATGCTTTTTCAATTTTTCCCGCTTCGTCGAGCCGGAGGGGTACCTTGCCGTGGCCTTCCACGCGGGTAACCGGGTCGATGACTATTTTTTGTCCCACAGAACAGGTATTTTAATCGTATTTGTATTCTTCACGCAACACGGAATATTCCGTTCCAAGCGCGATGTTTTTAATCACTTTCCAAATGTGCTGAGCGCTGGGCGGGCAACCCGGGATGTAGTAGTCGATGTGAACCACCTCATTGCAGGCATACACCCGGTCAAGAATCTTGGGAATGTCCTCGTCCTCAGGAATAATGGTCGTCTGGTCGGTCGTAGGTGAGTGGAAGAACGATTCCTCCAGGCATTCCTGCAGCGGAATGGGGTTGCGCATAGCGGGCAACCCACCCCAAATAGAGCATTCTCCCACTGCAATCAGGATGTCGCAATTTTCCCGGAAGGACTTCAGTACCTCGATGTTTTCGGAATTACAGCACCCGCCTTCCAGTAACCCGATATCACAGCGTTTGGTGAACTTTTTGATATCGGTCAGCGGAGTACGGTTGAATTCCACCAGTTCCAACACATCAAACAAGCCTTCGTCGATATCGAGCAGCGACATATGGCAGCCGAAACAGCCTGCCATGGAGGTCGTGGCTACTACCAGTTTTCCTTCGTGCCGGATAGGCTTGATATTAATCCTTTCGGCTTCGACCGGATTGGTTTCATCCATGTCGTACTTGCGTTCGCCGATGGGTCGGGTCAGGCTCCTTCCGCTTACCAAAATGGCTCCTGTTGGGCAGATATGCATAGCGTGCTGTGCTTCCTCCTTGGTCAGTTTTGCCTCTTGCTCGTAGTCAATAGCTACCTCGGTGTGATTGCCCCGGTTTACAAAGGAGAAAACCTTTTTACCATCCTTGGTTTTCACTTCTTCCATACACCTGCGACAAAGGATACAGCGATTGTGTTCGACCAACATCCGGGTGGGCCGGAAGTCGATGATGCGGTCGACAAACAGGTGGGGGAAGCGGCTTACCCGTACGCCCAACTGGTAGCCCAACCCCTGGAGGTCGCAGTCGCCACTCTTTTCACAAGACGGGCAGAAGTGGTTTCCTTCGGCGAAGAGCATTTCGACCATCGCTTTGCGGATATCCGTGAGCTCAGGGGTATGTATTTCAATGGACATTCCATCTTTCAAGGTGGTCATGCAACCAGCTACAGGTTTCCCGTTCGTTTTTACCGTGCAGACCCGGCAAGTGCCGAGTGGGGGGAAAATATGCTTGTAATGGCACAAAGAAGGAAGGAATATCTCATTGGATTTGGCAAAATCCAGGAGGGTTTGCCCCTCTTGGGCCTCATAAGGCTTGCCGTCTACGGTGATATGGATTTTAAGATCTTTCATAGTTGGTTGCGCGTTCATAGGCCTCGACTGCTTTTTCCAGGTCAAAACCTTTTTCCAATGGAGAAATATCTTTACACATATGGCTGTCAAATACGCCGGGGAATAGCTGAATGGCATCCACCAGCGAATTGGGGGCGGTGCGCCCCAACCCACAACGGCAAGTCATTTTCATGATCGCCCCCCAATTGGCCATGTCCCGCATATCGGAGGGTACCCCCAGGCTATTTTGAAACTTTCCAATTTTCCGGCTCAGGATGAAGTTGCCGGCCCGACAAGGGGTGCAAACTCCGCAAGACTCGTGTTTGAAGAATTCAGAAAAATTGAGCAGGGTAGAAATCAGGCAACGTGATTTATTAAACACCATAAAGGACCCGTTGCACGGTACATCCTCGGCGCAAAGACTGCGTTCCCATTGAGTGGGACTAAGCAGCATGCCTGCAGGCCCGCTGGCCTGCATAAAGAAGGTATCTTTCGCTCCGCAAAGTCCCAGGATTTGGCCAATGGACACTCCCCATTCGACTTCATAGATCCCCTGCCGTGCACAATCGCCAGAGATGCTGAGCAGGCGGGTACCTTTAGACTTGGCCGTGCCAAGCCGGTTGAAGTAAGTAGCCCCGAGCTCTATAATCCGGGCTGCAGTAGCAAGGGTTTCTACGTTGTTGATAATGGTGGGCTTGCCTTGGAAACCTATTTCGGCAGGAAAGAAGATCTTCACCCGCGATTCGCCGCGTTTGCCTTCCATCGACTCGAGCAGGGCGGTTTCCTCTCCACAAATGTAGGCGCCTCCTCCAAGTTGGATGCGTATATCAAAATTGAAGTCTTTGATCCCTGCAATGGAGTTGCCAAGCCAGCCTTTGGCACGGTAATCCTCCAGCACCCCTTCCAGTGTCTTTTTCAGGTATTTATACTCCGCACGAAGGTAAAGAACCCCTTCTTTGGCACGAATTACAAAACCGGCCAGGATCATCCCTTCCACTACAAGCTCCGGATATTCCATCAGCAGGAACCGATCCTTAAATGTTCCGGGCTCTCCTTCGTCGGCATTGCAGACGACATATTTTGGGCCTGTTTCAAAACTACGGCAGGTTTTCCATTTTGTGGAAACCGGAAAATCTGCCCCGCCCCGTCCTGAAAGTTGGGATTTTCCAAGAATTTCCAGCACTTCATCGGAAGTCATCTCCGAAAGCTTTTTCACCAACGAGCCGGGCTCAAAATCGCGCAAAAGAATGGTCCTGTCCTTTGCTTGATGGAAATGCACCTTGCTCTCTACTTTGTCGGCAATTTCCTCGATTGGGGTACCCCATCGCAATTGCTTTACGATGCGGTTGACCTTTTCAGGGGTAAGCCTGGTGAAGGGATGAAAATTGATCAGTGCCGCCGGCTCCTGGTCGCTCAGGCCAATACAGGAGGTATCGAAAAGTCCGAAGGTGCAGGTCTCCTCGACCCCACCCCATTTGCATTCCGTAGACTTTTCAAAGGCCTCTTTTACTGCCTCGCGGCCGTTCATCTCGGCGATGATACTTTTGTTTAAATAAACAGTGAATTTGCCGGTAGGCTTGCGCTGGAAAAAATGATAGAAGGAAATTACCCCCTCTAATTCGACCAGCGAAATGTCCAACTTGCTTGCTAGTGCATGTATTTCCCCATCCGGCAAAAAGCCGTGTGCATCCTGGATGCGCCACAACTCATCAAGCAACTGCCATCGTTGCATCATGGGTAAGGATTTTGATTCGTCCAAGGTATCAAACCTTACTTAAGCGAATGGTGATAAAAATTATGAAACGATAGTGATTTTTGTCACAAATCCGCACATATTTTTAAAAAAGTGCATTATTTGGAATTATATTTTGCAACGACTGAACGACCGACTAATAGAATTTTGAAAAAAATGCCTTTTTTTTGAGTAAAAAAGTGAACCAGCGCTATCGTGTAGACCATGTCAGGAGCGGACATGTCGCGGCTGGGCTGGCGCGACGGTAAGAGCGGTTTGAAAAAAAAAATTGTCGGGGAACTTATGCCCTATTAACCGTAACAACTTATAATTGGGTGGCTGGATTTTCCACTACCCACATTTATAGCAAAATATTTGCCTATTGCCCACCTTTAGCCTAATTTCGGACTTTCCCCACAATTAACTACCATGACAAGAGAAGAATTAGGCCGGGAAATTTTTGCGGCTTCCTATCTAACCGGCAACTTCATCCTTCGCTCCGGGGTCTTTTCGAACGAATATTTCGACAAATACCGGTTTGAATCCGATCCGAAAATCCTCCGGGCCATTGCCCGGGAGTTTGCCAAACTGCTTCCTCCGGAAATCAATTTATTAGCAGGTATGGAACTGGGGGGTATTCCCCTCGTCACGGCCTTGTCGCTGGAAACGGGCTTGCCCTGCATCTTTGTACGGAAAGAAGCCAAAAGCCACGGCACCCAAAAATCGATCGAAGGAGTTGATTTTGAAGGTAAAAACCTATGTCTCATAGAGGATGTAGTCACCACCGGCGGTCAAATCATCGACGGGATTAATGCCATACAAGGACAGGGTGGCACGATTAACAAAGCCATCTGCGTCATTCTCCGCACCGGGAAAGCCTACAAATTCCTCGAGGAACACGGCGTCCAATTACATGCGCTTTTTACCATGCAGGACCTGAAGCTCCTTCATGCAAAATAACTACTTCTTCACCCACCACTGAGACGCATACCCTTCGCCGGTTTGTACGAAAATCAGGTACGATCCGGAGGGCCAGGCGCTGGCGTCCCATTTTTCCGACATGCTATGTCCGGTGGAACGGTCATCGATCAGTTGTCCGGAGGCGTCGAAAATACGTACGCGCTCCAGCCATAGACGTTCACCCAGGATAGACACTTCCAGGTTTTCGTCACCGGGGTTGGGCCGGATAGCTATCTGCGCCTGGAGATTCCGCTGAAGCGCACTATCGATCGGCGACTTGGTCACGGTATTTCCCGCAGAAACGATCCAGTAATCCGGATCAAAGTGCACCGCCTTGACCTCCCAAGGCAGGGCCACTTCAAAGAGCTGCCCGTTCTGGGTATGTTCCAGCCGAATGAGCGTATCCTGTGTATCGCCAATCAGTCGGAGCGGAATGGGCATTTCGAAGAAAGAAACCGAAGCATGGCTGGTGGTCTGATTGGCAATCAGAAAGAATTTCTCATTGTGATAATCCCAAAGCAGCTGGTAACTTGGATAGCCCTGGCCATAAAACCAGTCGACAAAAAACTCCTTGAGGTCCAGGCCGCTGACAGCTTCCAGATGGGAACGCAAATCAATAGTATGCGCATATCCAAATGCCAGCGCTGGATCGTCGATATAATTGCGGATGCCTTCAAAGAAAAGGTCATCGCCGAGTTTCCAACGCAACATATGCAACAACATGCCGCCCTTGGTATAAGAAAGCCGGCCATCGAAAATGCGGCCCACACTCGTGGTATCATCCACCCAAACGGAGCCGCCTGGCTGGCTGGTTATCTGGTTGATCCGGCTGGACTTCCAGTCTGTCCAGGCTTGGGGGGTGTCGTATGCTTCCGTGGTCAAAGCCGTCCAATAGGTAGCAAAGCCCTCGTTGAGCCAAATATCTTCCCAGGACCCACAGGTCACCTTATCGCCAAACCACTGGTGGGCCAGTTCATGGGCAATCAACCCGTAGTTGAAGCCTCCAACAAAACTCATAGTCTGATGTTCCATGCCGCCGCCCCAGCCAAACTGGGCATGCCCGTACTTCTCCTCGGCAAACGGGTACCGGCCGCTGATTTCGTTATACAGCTCCATCACTTCCACAATCTCCTGGGTCTGGATCATGGCCTGGTTCAGGTTCTCCGGATAAACGTAGTTCAGCACTTCAATATCCCCTTCCGGATGGGGTACAAAATCGCTGTAGTAGACGTAGTTGGTCACTGCAAAGGCCACGAGGTAGGCGGGAATGGGATAGCGGTGTTTCCAGTGGTAAACCTTTTGGTTTCCCTCTTGCCATTCGCCGACCAGCACGCCATTGGATGCTGCCCGGTAGGCCTCCGGGGTATGTACGTATATATCGATGCTGTCGATCTTGTCGTTGAGGTCATGCTTACAGGGCCACCAATCGCGGCTGCCATAAGGCTCGGAGAGCGTCCACAGCGCAGGCGTACCGTTGTGTTGCCCTTTGACGAAAGTGCCAAATCCGGTGGAAACCGGCGCCCCCTGGTAATAGATGGTCACCGAGTCCAACACGCCTGTGCCGATCTCCTGAGGGAGGTCCACTTTCAATAAAAAGGCGTCCACAAAGTTGGCGAAGACCGGTTGGCCGTGGTACAATACGCTATCAACCGTCAGCGCATCGGCCAGGTCAAAATTAAGGGCGATAAAATTGTTTTCATTGGGCGTGAAATAGGCGGTAGCTACCCCCTGGATATAATTGACAGCCGGATCGACCGTCCATTCCAGCCGGTAGTATTTGAGGTCAAAATTTTCGGATGCCTCATTGCCCCGGTAGTTTAAAAGGGCCTCATTAAAGTGGATCTTTGACTCGATGCAAGTAGAAACATCCTTGTCTGAATCTCCGTCCTGAGCGAAGATCGAGTAAGAAATGGATAAAAGAAAGATGGTGATTAGAGGGAATAGCTTGCCCATTATGATACAATTTTTAAAAAAATTATCAAAATGCGATGGGCGACGAATTAGAAACGCAGGAATCCCACCACGAGTTTTCATTGAGTGGGGTTCAGATGCATCAAATATACCCTATTTTGTAGTTTTAGGAACACAATCTACCCAATTATGACGCCTGCAGTACTAAATCGGTCATATCTGCCTTCCCGGCTTCTTTCGCTCCTTGCACGCGCATGGCTGGCGCTGGCCTTCACACAAGCCGCCATTGGCAAATCCTTCTTTGGTATGGGTTATATCTGCAGGCTACTTACCCGATGCCATCCCAGGCTTATCGCAGCGCTCCTCAGCAGGTATAGTGGAAATATTGGCGTGGATGTGCGCTTTAAAAGCCCTCTTTTTATCGACAACATATCCGGCGATCAGGATGCGACCAACGACTTCTCTCGTCTGCAGATCGGCGACCGGTGCTATATCGGGGCAGGTGTTTTCTTTGATCTGCCCGATCAGGTTGTGCTGAAAGAAGAATGTGTGATCAGTGCAGGCGTGCGTTTCATCACCCATGAAGACACTGGCGGGCGGATGCTGGCACATTGGTATCCCCGAAAAAAAGCGCCGATCCGCGTAGGGAAGGGATGCTGGATCGGGGCGGGAGCTATCCTGCTCCAGGGAGTGGAATTGGGAAAATGCTGCGTAGTAGGCGCGGGTTCAGTTGTTCGGGATAGTTTCCCAGATTACAGTGTGATAGCCGGGGTGCCTGCACGATTAGTGAAGACATTGCCGGCCGATCATTGACCCGTTTATATCTGCACCGTCTTCCAGGTGCCTTTCCGGAACAACCAGATACAGATAAGCGCCATAGTCGTTTCACTAATGGTGATGGCCCAATAGACCCCGGTGTGTTCCAACCCTGTCTTGGTAGCCAGCAGGTAGCCAAGCGGGATTTCCATCATCCAAAAACAGAAAAAGTTGATGATGGTAGGTGTGCGCGTATCGCCTGCACCGTTGAAGGATTGACTGATTACCATGCCATAGGCAAAAAAGATATAGCCGGCACTGATGATGCGCAAACAAAGCGCGCCGGCATCGACCACCGCAGGTGCATCTGCGAAAAAGCGGATAAATTGGGGTGCGCCGGATACATAGATCACCGCGACCAGCAACAAAAAGATCATATTGTAAAAAGCAGCTCTCCAGGCAGATGCCTCCGCACGTTCCGGATGTCCGGCGCCCAGATTTTGTCCCACCAGGGTTGCTGCCGCATTGGATATGCCCCAGGAGGGAAGGATCGTAAAGATAATCAGGCGGATGGCGATTGTATAGCCGGCTACCACTTCACTACCGAATTGGGAAACGATCCGCATCAGGAAGACCCAGCTGGCGGAGGCGATAAAGTACTGCCCGGCTCCGCCTGCCGCTACTTTGACCAATCGCCAAATGATATTCCAGTTAATCACGAAATGGCGTTTCAACAATTTCAACAACCCGGAGCCACGCAAAAGGATGGTGAGTTGGAACAACACCCCAACTCCACGTCCGATAGTAGTGGCTACCGCAGCACCCATCACGCCCAACTCGGGGAAAGGACCCCATCCGAAAATGAAGAATGGATCCAGTAAAATATTGAGGACATTGGCAATCCAGAGCGAGCGCATGGCCAATGCGGCATCGCCGGCCCCCCGGAAAATCCCGTTCAGCAAAAATAAAAGGGTAATGACAATATTCCCTCCCAACATGATCCGGGTATAACCTACCCCATTCGCCAACACCTTTTCAGATCCCCCCATACCGCGGAGGATGTCTTCGGCAAGCACCCACCCCAACACACCCAGGATAGTGGAAACAACCAGGCCGATAAAGATGGCCTGCACAGCCGACCAGGATGCAGCGTCATATTTGCCCTCCCCTACCCGCCTGGCTACCATTGCGGTAGCCGCCATGCTGAGTCCCATGGCCAGGGCATAGATGATCGTCACGACCGCTTCCGTCAGGCCGACCGTAGCTACTGCATCTACCCCGACACGCGCTACAAAAAATACATCGACAATAGCAAATAAACGCTCCATGGCCATTTCCAGCACCATAGGAATAGCCAATAGCACAATGGCCCGGTTGATACTTCCGGAAGTGTAGACCTTCTCCGTTCCATCCAGCGAAGAACGGATGATATCCCAGTAGCTGCGCCAGCTTCGTTTTTCAGATTGCATAAAGGTTCCCCGGTGCGATCAGCCTTCCTGAGCCGCAGCTCTTTTCAGGCGATCATTGATAGCGCGTCCCAACCCCATTTCCGGAACAGGTTCGGCCAGAATTATTTCCAGATCCAGGCCGTCCAGATAACGCATGCCGGCAAAGAGGTTTCTCGCCGCTTCTGCGAAATCGCCGTTTTCCGATAAAACGACCTGATGTGCTGCCGGAACACCAGGCACTAAATGCCGAAATACCAGCAGACCTGTTCTATTAGGGTCAAAACCGGGCAAAAGTTCCCGCACTATCCCTGTTTTTAACGGAATTCTGGGCGCATAATGGCTTTGGAGCATACCTGGCGCCTGGGGATGTGAGGTAGAATAGGGTTTCAAAGCTACCGGACCGATCTCTGCCTCGATCATTTCGATGGTCAAGCCGCCTTTTCGATACACGGTAGGAATGCCGTCTTCAAATCCCAGGATGGTCGACTCGATCCCAATGATACAGGGGCCTCCGTCCAGAATATAGGGCACCCGTTCCTCCAGTTGATCGGCGACGTGCTGTGCAGTAGTTGGGCTAATATATCCAAACGGATTGGCGCTGGGAGCCGCCAATGGGAAGTCAAGCAAATGGAGTAATTCCTGAGTAAGGAGGTGGTTGGGTATCCGCACGGCCACCTGTGGGGAACCGGCAGTAACGATATCCGGAAGCCGTTCGTTTTTGGGCAACAATAAGGTCAGCGGACCCGGCATAAACAGCGTGGCCAATTTTTGTGCAGGGGCAGGTATTTCTCTTACAAATTCGTTCACTTGCTCCCATCGCCCAATATGCACGATCAAGGGGTCAAAAGAAGGTCTGTTTTTAACCCGGTAGATTTCCGAAACGGCTTTTTCGTTATACGCATTGGCTGCCAGCCCGTATACCGTTTCTGTAGGTATAGCGACTAATTCCCCTTTCTCCAGCAGGGATTTGGCCACCTGTAAATCTTTGCCGATCATTTTTCCAGAATTGGCCACAAAGATAGTAAGTAGTCCTTCATAAAAGTAATTAAAAGGGGGGCTCCTCCCGCCCCCCTTTTTCAGTTCTCGTTCACCAAATCGCCGCTACCGGTTATGGTCACATTAATTACTGGGAAGCCTTTATAGTGGACGCTCCCACTGCCAGTGATCGTCACGTCCATATTATCGGTCACAAGGCATTGAATATCTCCGGATCCGGAAATTTTCAGCGCTGCATTTTTAGCCTCCAACTCATAGCCTTTAAAATCCCCGGATCCACTGGTCAATACATTTAGGTCTTGCGTCTGCCCAGCTGCGCGAAAATCCCCTGAACCACTGATGGTGGCATCCAGTTCATTGGCGTCCACATCCAGCTCAAGGTCGCCCGAGCCGCTGATCCGGGTATTTACTTTTCCGGCTACCAAATCCAGTTGAAGGTCGCCTGAGCCGGTGAGCACTAATTCCATGTCGTTGGCTAAAAACTGGCCGAGCCCATTGATATCTCCCGAAGAGTTGATCCGTATCAGGTTCAGGTCAGGTACGGTAATGGTGATCTCCACCAATGAATAGTCGAACGTACAGCGGTCAAATTCAATCCTCCAAACGTCGTCCCGTACGTCCCGCTTGAGCAGATCAATAATATTTTGCTGCGCTTCTACTTCTATTTTCTGCGCTGGTCCCTGCACGATATATACATCTGCGGCGATGTTCAATTCAATTCCGGTGAAATCGGGAATGGCTAACAGTTCCGTAACCCGGTCTCCACGACCGTTTACACAGACCTCGTCATCATTCAACAAAAAACAGGATGGCATTGCCAGGATGGCCAATGCACCCGCCACAATTGCAAGTTGTTTCATATTGGTGGTATTTTGGTTATTTCGCGATTAATCTCATGCTCCGTTTTCCGGAAACCCAAATTTCCAGCAGGTAAATTCCTGGGGAAAGCCCGTCGACAGACAACTTTTCCACAAAGGTGCCTTCACTCCATTGCTTTTCCCATAAAACCCTCCCATTCAAGGAATAGATTCTTGCCTCTTCTATTGCTTCCCCACTTTCTATTACAATAAAACTGGTGGCAGGGTTTGGATACACGAGGCAGTCTTTTCCTAATCGAACCTCCCCTACACTGTTTAAGCAAGATACCTGAATAATGAAAATCCCGGTTTCACAGGTAATTTGCGTGGCATGGGCGCATTCTACGACAATGGTGTCGATGCCATTAAAATCTGCCTCCGGCAGGTATTGGAGCGTATGCCAAAGTGTACTGTCAAGGGAAAGGCTAGCTGTTCCGTGCGCAGGAGGTTGTATGATTTCCGGTGTCACCCAGGTGGGAAACCCCAGCCCTGGAATGAGCAAGGTGCTGTCACAAGCAATTTCGTGTACTTCTGTAAACGACTGAATGGGTGGGCATCCTGCCACAGAGATAATATAAATACCCGTATCACAGGTGATTTGATTGGCATGCGCGCAGGCCACGACAAAGGTGTCCTGCCCCAGATAGCCGTAGTCCGATTTGTAGACCAGCGAATCGGGGAAGGGGGAGTCGGTGAAAATAAAAGCCTGCCCATGCAAAGGCGCTTTTATCACCGTGGCAGGGTTCCAAACCACATAACCCACCGGACCCAATTCCAGGATGGCCCCACAATAGATGGTATGGTATTCATAGAAAGTGTCCGCAATAGCAGAAATCTCCAACCCGGCAAACAACACGAGGAGAAGAATTAGCTTTTTCATAAAATTGCATTTATAACGTCTCCAACTCCTCCACCTGTTTCGGAATAGGTGGGCCTAATACCCGATAGCCCGATTCCGTGATCAACACATTATCTTCCACACGTACCCCACCGAAATGGCGGTAGGGGTTGATCGCCTCATAGTTGATAAACGCTTCAAATTTCTTTTCTGTCCTCCACTGATCAATCAATTCTGGAATGAAGTAAATACCGGGCTCGACGGTGAAGACAAATCCGGGTTCCAGCTCGCGTGCCAGGCGCAGGTAGGCCGTGCCAAATTGGTCGCTACGATGCACCGAGTCGGTATAGCCTACGTATTGTTCGCCGAGATCTTCCATATCGTGTACATCGAGGCCGATCATGTGGCCCAGGCCGTGAGGGAAAAAGAGTGCATGGGCACCCTGAGCGACGGCATCATCCAGATCGCCCTTCATCAGGCCCAGCCCTTTTAGCCCTTCTGCCATATTGCGGGCAGCCTGAAGATGCACATCCCGATACCGAATGCCCGGGCGACAGGCTTCAATAGCCGACATTTCAGCATGCAACACGATCTCGTAGATCGCTTTTTGTTGTGCAGAAAACGTGCCGCCGACCGGGAAGGTACGCGTGATATCCCCGGCATAACAGCTAGCGGTTTCTGCTCCAAAATCACCCAGCAGGAGGTCGCCGGCTTTCAGCACGTTGCTATGGTCATGATTGTGCAGGATATGTCCGTTGATGGAAAGAATGATGGGATAGGAAAGGTAACCGCCATGGGAAGCGGCAATGCCTTCTGCAAGACCAGCTAGTTCCGCTTCGGTCCGGCCGGGCTTGGCGCCTTTCATGACGGACAGGTGCATCTCTGCAGTGACAGCCAGTGCCTTTTCCATCTCTGCCACTTCCTCCGGCCCCTTGTGGGAGCGTTGGCTCACTACAGCCTTCACCAATGCTATGGAGGCTTTTTTACTTAAATCATCCACTGGAATGTCCATCCATTGATGCAGCAACAACATATTGCGATAGCGGTAGGGAGGCAGGAAGTGAATGGGGCGACCGGCGCTTTTTGCTTTTGCCAGTTGTGGCGCCAACTGTGCGAAGGTCGCCGTTTGGGGAACACCTACCTCGGATGCCAGTTCGGCCAGGCTCGGATGCGGCCCCATCCACACGACATCTTCGAGGGTCAGGTCATCGCCAAAGAGTGTTATGGCGCCTGATTCGACGTCCAGCAAAGCTGCCAGTCCGGCTTGTTGCAGCCCAAAGTAATAGAGAAACGAACTGTCCTGCCGGGAATGGGCATAGGTGTTGCCCTTATAATTGTAGGCTACGTCCACATTGCCGAGCAACAGGATCAATCCTTTGTCCACTTTATCCAAGAGCCCCGCTCTTCTTTTCTGGTAAATATTTTTGTCAAACATAGCGTTGTATATTTTTAAGAATGGTTGATTGGCGAAAAGTTAACCATGTTTTTTGAGAGTTTGAAGTCTAAACGCCGTTTATTGGATTACAGGAGATGTCACCTATCGATAAACCACCAGGATTTGGCGAATTATTGGCCACCTAAATAATAAAAAACCTAAATTGCCCCTATTAACCAAAAATAACGATCATGGGAATAATAAACGACATGAAAAAGCTCCTCTTCGGAGCCAAAGCTGTGGGAAAATCGGCCGCTAACAAAGCCGTGGATGCCGGAAAAGAAGCCGGAGAAGAACTCATGGAACGCTCGGGCGAAATGTTTGAAAAAGCCAAAGATAAAGCCGGCGATGTGCTGGAGAAAGCCCGGGATATCGCAGAAGATGTGGGAGGTAAGATCCTCACTGCAGGTGAGAAAGCTTACGACTCGGCCAAATCCTTTGCCGAAGATGTCACCAATGACATTTTCGATGAAAAGGAACCCGAACCCAAGCCCACGGAAACCAAACCGGCAGATACCACCGCTTCACACCCCCCTATCACTGACCCCGATCTCCTGCTCGAAGCTCCGGATGAGCCGCAGGAACCCGAAATCAACCCTTTGCTGAAAAAAGCTGCTTCTACCGCGGAGAAAGTAGGCGAAAAGGTACTCGACGCAGGCGATAAAGCCATGGAAAAAGCCAGTGAGCTTGCCGAAAAAGTGGGCGAACAGCTCAAGACAAAAGGGGAAGATATGCTCCACACATTCAAAGGCGCTGCGGAAAAAGCCAGCGATAAATTTGAAGCGCTCTTCGATAAAGCGCAGGAGGAAGCCGCTAAAGAAGAAGCCGAATCATCCATCGTAAAAGACGCTAAAAAGACGATAGACGAGACGACCTCCCAAATGGAGGACTTCATGTCCAAAGCCAAGGAGTTTACCGACGAACCGCCCAAAACTTCACCCAATCTGGGCAAAAGCGAACTAGCCGGAAAAGACGACTTTTTTGAGAAAGCGAAACGGTTCGCAGAAGGCGACTACCATGGCACGGGCAAAAAAACGGAAGAAGGGAAGATCACCCTCTCGGAAGATCCCACCCATGAGCCCAAGAAAAAGGATAACGGAGGGGCGATCAAAGGCTTCGACGACCTCGACGGGGATGGCGACCACCTCATCGACGATGCCATTATTGACGATGGCGATGACGACGATAAAAAGTAAAAGAGTCCCGCCAAAAAGGCGGGACTTCCTTATTAAGGAGCTAACAAGGAATCTCTTGAGGTCCTTGTAGCAGGTTCAGGTTTATCGAATCAAGGTAATGTCTCCTTCTTTAAATATGGACCGCTCCTGCCCACAACTCACTACGTTGGCGCGCAGGTAATATACATATACGCCCGTATCCAGGTCCTTGACCTCATATCGACCATCCCATCCACTTTCCAACTTATCTGCCTGGAACAAGAGGTTGCCCCAACGGTCGAACACCATTAATTCATACGTCAATACGTCCACGCCTACGGCTGCATAGCCCCGGAATTCGTCGTTGACTCCGTCGTAATTGGGGGAGAAAATATTGGGTAAGTAAATCGGGCTCAGCACCTCGTCTTCTGCCACCACTACCTCAAAACTACGCTTCACGGTTTCACAATCATTGCTCAGTTCCACCGAATAGGCGCCGGGCGCCTTGGCATCCCACCACGGCCCCACAGAGCCGTCGGGCCAGGTGATCGATCCCTGCCCGGTAAGGAAAGACGCGTAAACCGTAGCACTGGCCGACCGGCAATCCCAACTTCCTACCTCCACATTTCCTTCAATGGGAGGAATGGCCTCCACAATCACATTTCCGCCATAGGGGCAATCGTACCCGTCCGTCAATTCCAGGGTGTAATTTCCCGCAGCCAATCCTTCGTACTGCAGCTCGCCTGAAGGCGGGCTCCCATTCCACGAAAACAGAAACGGCCCGTCACCTTGAAGGACGCTCAGCGTAATACTCCCGTTATCGGTATTCCAACAACTGGGATCTGAAGCAGCATCCCACGACACGGATGGATAAGCAACCACCGAGATCAGGATCAGTGAATCGCAGCCCTGGATATTGGTCAACACGACCTCCGCTTCATCGCCTGCCTCCAACACCAGACCCAGGTAGGTAATCGTCTCATTGGGACATACTTCCAGTTCCACTTCCGTCGTGTCTGCGAAAAGCGTCTGTACGGTCACCGTCACCAGCGAATCACAGCCAGCACTGTTCGTTAAGGTAAAAGTGGTTTGAGTACCTGGAAGCAAAGAGGTTCCATTATAGATCACCGGTTCCCCCTCGCAACCACTTAGCTGTAAGGCCACCTGGTCTGGCAGCAATTCATCGACAATGACCGTGACTACGGAGTCGCAGCCGTTGAAATTTTCAAAAGTAAATGTTGCCTGACTACCCGCAGGAAGTTGCTGTCCATTGTATGCCACTGTACTTCCCTGGCAAGCATCCAGGTGCAGCGTAGTCTGATCGGTTGGCAAAACCCCCACTATAACAGTCAGGAGGGAATCGCAGCCCTGGTAATTTTGCAGGGTAAAGACCTGGCTCCCCCCGGCGGGAATAGACGTCCCCTGGTAATCGATCAATTCGCCGGGACAGGCAGCAAGGGCCAAAGTCGCCGAATTAGCCACACAAGTCGGCGTCAGGAGCCAATCCAACTGCTCGCTATCATCACAACCCACCAGGCTGGCGGTCGCCTGCCAAATTTGGTAATAGGACGCAACGCCCGGAATGCTGTTGGTATCGAGTTGTACGGTATAATCGGTCGATAGAATATTGGGGAAAATGTACGCGCCATTGGGTCCACTTAGTATGTCGTCAACCAACAGTCCATTTTCCCACAATTCGATCCCGATATTTTGCACCAGTGTATCCGGTCCGTCTATGATCCCGTTTTCGTTCACATCCATATACACATTCCCGGAAATGGAGCCAAATCCGTCAAACAGATCCAGGTACAGTGGGTCGGACGTGGCCGTGCAGCCCATCCAATCAACCATTTCCAAATAATAAGTACCGCTTTCGGTAATGGGCAGGTCGGCAATGGTTCCGCCTGGCACGGGTGAACCGTTGTAATACCATTGATAGCTCACCACGCCGGGCAGATTGGGCAAACAGATCGTATCGGGCTTGCACTGCGTATGACACCCCGAGGGGACAGCACCCAGGTAGGGGCCTGGCTCAATGGTAATGGGCGTATCGCTCTCCCGTCGGCAGCCACTGGAATTGATGGCCACGACGTTGTACTGTCCGGTCAATACCACCTCGATGCTTGTAGCAGCTTCTCCTGTGGTCCATACATATAGGAGCCCTGGGTCAGGATTCGGTACGGAAAGCGTGACCGGCTGTCCGGCGCAAGCCGGCGCATTGGAAGCCTGGATCGGGAAGGGATTCGGAAGCGCATTGACTGTCACCGGAAACGGCCCGATCGTGCTGGTACATCCCGTAATCTGATCTACCACCTGCACGATAATGTCATGTGACCCGACAGGAAGCGGGTTATTTCGCCAATCGGCAAAAACGGTTTCATTGCCGATATCCCCATTCGACCAGGTGTAAGTATAGCCTGGGCTCCCTTCGATCTGCAGGTACACATCTTCGCCCTCACAGGTCGAATACGCATTGTAGAAAATACCGACCGGCTGTCCGTATTCGTTGTATTCCACCGCCGAGATGACGGCATTGGGGGCTGGAATCACATCGACCGAAATGGGGTCGGGCGCATATTCGCAGCCCATGGCGTCAGTGATGGTTACGGAATAAATTTCTTCTTGGGTTACATCTATCGACTCCGTATTCTGCCCTTCCGTCCAGGACCAAGATACTCCACCAGGGGGAGCCGTCAGTGCCACCAGGTCGCCTTCGCAAACCTGGGGCGGCGCAGGAACGGACGAAATAGCGCCACTCAACCCGTTTGGATCGATGGAGATACTTTGCTGAATCCCATCCGAACAACCGTAAATAGTGGTAGCAAACAGGTTGATATCGTAATTCCCCGCCCCGGAAAAGGCGTGAAAGGTAGAAAAATTGCTCGATTGATCCGCACTCCCGCTCGCCGGATCGCCAAACTGCCAGCCCACCCCGATCACCTCGGCCGGCACCATCGCCTCAAACGGCAGGGGCGTGCCCTCGCAAGTCACCTGCGGCAGGTCAAACGCCATCGTTGGTAGCGGATGCACTTCAATTTGCTTGGTAATAGTCGACTGGCAACCGCTCCCGGCAGTGATGGTCAGGGTCACGTTGTAGAAGCCATCTGTGGCGTAAAAATGGGTAGGCGAAGTTAGACTGGAGGTATTCGCTGCCCCGCTGGCAGGATCGCCAAAATCCCAATCCCATGCAATGATTGATTCGGTAGGGACGAAGGTGGAACGATCCTCAAACTGGGTGGTCCCGTTTGCACAGCTCGGCGCGGAATAAAAATCGGCCGCGGCAGGCACGGTGAAAATATGGGCATCCCAGCATTTTTCGCCGGTGGAGATGGATGTGCCAATCAACACTACATCGTAAAAACCGGCTTGGGTATAAAAATGGGTTACTATAGGTCCGGGGTCTGTAGTGATCGTACCATCGCCAAACCTCCATTCGTGGGTGCCGGGCAACAGGTCGGGAGAGATATCTTCAAATACCCCTTCGGCACAATTACCGGTAGGCGGGAGAATCTGAAATTGTACACTTGTGCCCGGTTCACAATTGGTAATAATGCTCCCTCCGCCGCCACCTGGATTGCTACAGCCGCCCCCACAAGTGGCCCCACTGGGCGGACAATATTCAAACACCTCCAACGTATTGGAAATAGCCGTGCAGCCATTGACGTCTGTGGCCGCTACCCAGTAATTTCCAAAACCCATATCCACCAAACTCGTAGCATCGGCGCCAACCGGGTTCCCATTGTAAAACCATTGGTAGGAATAGCCCAAACCGGTGGTGGTAGCATACAGCGTGGCCGGCGGATGACCGGTGCAGTAACCTGTCGGATCGGGTGTGGAGACAAGAATATCGGGTATTGGATAGGATTCGATCGTAAAACTGGTATTTCCTTCACATCCAGCCGTATTAGTCACCACCAGCTCATAGGTGCCCGGGCCGAGTTGCGGATCGGGGTCGGTCGAAAGCAATACGCCGTTTTCATCCAGCCATTGGTAGGATGCAAATGGCGTCAGGGTGGTAATTTGTTCCGTCCCTCCCTGGCAAATGCCGGAGGGATATAAGGGATCGGGAACCGGTTCCGGCTCGATGTTTAAATTTGCAGCAGCCAACTGCCCACAGACCGACACCTCCACCGTCACCGGTCCGGAGACATGCCACAGGATCTCCACCGTGCTGGTACCTGCGCCCGACAACACCGTGCCTGCATCAAAGGGAATGGTGGTCCAACTATACCCGGTGGCGCCAATATCATCGGCGGTAAATATGGAAGTACTTTCTATGCAGCTTTCGGAGGGGCCATTCACTGTCAGCGTGGTGAGCGGTTGGACCGACAGCATAGCTGGTGGCGATGCGCAAACAGGCGCAGCGGGGTGGGTCTGGGTCACTGCCAGTTCGTAAGGCGGTGCAGGACCCCAGTTAATAATAATAGAATTTCCCTCCTCTGTGGTGACCGCTCCTCCATTATGTACAGTCCAGGTAAATGTGCTGTTGGGTTGCCCCGAATCTGCCGTATAAGAATAGGGATTGCCCGGGCAAATCAAGGTGGCTCCAATGATTCCATTTGGAGGTCCGGGCAGCGCTTTTACGTCCACAATGATGGAGTAGCTATCCTGGCAATACAAACCAGGGCTGGCGGTATTGGCGACAAGGCGGTATTTTCCCGGGCCGAAAATCCAATTGATCGTGGCAATAGAAGAAGAGCCTGCGGATGCCCATAAGGCTGTGCCGTCGGAGCTTTGCACCTCCCAATTCCAGTTCATCCCTCCCAGTGGGTACACATTGATGGCGGCATAGTCGGTCGAAGCCCCTTCACAGACCAGGATCGGTCCGCTGATATAAAATTCGTTCAAAATACCGACCGGCAGGTTGCTCATACCGGCACATTCCAGGAAACAATTGTCGTATTCCACCTGCACCCATTGGGTCAGTCCGGTAGTAATCGGGCCGTCCCAAAGCACGGAGATCTGGTTAGTGCCTTGTCCGGAGAGGATCTGCCCCAGATTTGACACCGTCCAGACGTAGCTGGAGCCATCGTACTCGGGTACGGCGTAAGTTGCCGTTTCACTGCGGCATACCTCTGCGGGGCCTTCGATAGGCGCGTTGGGCGTCATGATGGGAATGCGTTCAACCAACGTGGCCGTACAATAGGAGGTGGCACAAGCGCTGACATCCAGTTCAATGAAGCCATAAGGCCCGTCCACCCATTCGATGGTGATAAAATTATCGGCCGGGCCGCCGCCGCCGAGCACATTGGCGGCGCCTACCACGTTCCATGCGAAGGAGGTGCAGTTGGCCCCAGTCGTGTAGGTCACCGTTTCGCCTGCACACACGGCGCCTACGCAATCGAGGGTAGGCGGTTCGGCTGCCTCCACCTCGACAATCAGGGTCGTGGTGTCGCTGCACCCGCATTCGTTGCGCGCCACAAGGCTCACCTCATACGAGCCCGGCGTGAGGAATGTAAAATCCGGATCCACCTCAGCAGAAACGCCCAGTACATCAAAAAACCATCCGTACACTTCCGCGCCCAGGCTCTGGTTTTCGAAAAACACGGTTTGTCCCTCGCAAATACTGACCACCCCGGCGTTGGCAGGGGGTTGGGTAGAAAAGTCAGCCGTAGGTTCATCTAGCAATTCTACGCAAATAGAATTTTCCCCCGGGCAGATCCCGTCGATGAACAGGCCGATATAGCCCTGTCCCGGCCCACCCCAGGTGACTGTGATGAAGTTATTCTCCACTGTGTATGATTCCGCGCCGGATACGGTCCAGTTGAGGAAATTGGAAGATGGAGGATTGGACACTGGCGTATAGTAAGTAATCGTACTAAACGCGCATGCCTTCTGGCAATCCGCGCTCGTATTCAGGCTATCGACCCCGCAAGGCGAGTTGGAAATAGGGATGATCTCCGGCTGGGAGAACCCTTGCACCACGACCGTTAATGGGATCACATTTGTGAAACAATCCACTTCGGCAAAAAGTGTATAAACCCCTGGCTGGTTGCTAATAATCTGATCCCAACAAATGGTGATGGAGTTAAGCGTTCCTCCGGAACTACCCAGGGTAATCCCATTACTTAGGAACCAAATACTGGGGTTGGGACAGTTGGGGGATAACCCTTCTACGAAATACGTAGCACATTGGCCGAGACAGACTTCCGTGGGACCTACGATAAAGACCGTATCCAGTTGCGCATTGGCAAGTCGAACAAAACTCAAAAATACGATCAGGATTAAAATCGGTTTGGGAGTTAACGGTTTCCTCATGGGATATTTTTTGGTAAAATATAAGAGGAAGATACGATGAAAGGGGGAATCGTTGCTTGAGAGGGGAGCTAAAAAATAAAATGGAGTGACCGGGTGATTAAGTCACCCGGTCACTCTATTTAAGAGAATAAAGCGCCACAAATCGCTGCAAATCAAGTATATATCGTAAAAACGAGCGAAAGTCTATTGACCCGGTCACTAGTGACCGGGTCAATAGACAACGGGCCATTTTCGGCGAAACCCCCAGTAAATAATAGCTATCCAGCTGTTTTTTTGCTAGGAGAACTTCACTGGGTGACTTAGTCACCCGGTCACTACAGCAACACGAGCCCCATACATCACCTCATAATACTCCTTCGCCATTCGTTCTGCATCAAAGAAGGGGCGAATCTCCTTCATCATGGTAGCTACCAGCTGCCACCAGGCGTCGGGACGGTCGTAGTAGGTCGTTAACACGTCATTTTCCAAAACCCGGTAAAGACTTTTGAGGTCGATCTCGTCGCGCTCCCCAACGGGCAAGGCGGGGTCGGCGGCGGGAATGACAAAGGCGTTGTGGCCGTGTACGGCAAACTCCGGCACCCAGCCGTCTGGGATAGAAAGGCTGACAGAGCCATTCATAGCTGCGGTCATACCGCTGGTGCCAGAGGCCTCGCGGGTGAGCCGGGGCGTGTTGAGCCAGATATCAGAGCCCTGTTTCAACGCTTTGGAGAGCGACAACTCGTAGCCGGTCAGCACCGCCATATTGGGGTATTGGTGAGAAAGGTGAACAAGGTGGTTGAATAGCTCTACCGCTTCGTAATCCGTAGGATAAGGCTTACCCGCCCAGATAATTTGGATGGGACGTTTGGTGTCTTTTAGTAAAGCCTCGAAATGCGCCAGGTCGCGCGTGATCAAGGCGGCGCGCTTGTAACGGGCAAAACGGCGCGCCCATACGATGGTCAACACATCCGGATCGAGGAGTTTGCCGGTTTGATCGGCCACGATCTTAAAAAGCTGTTCTTTTAGTTCGCGCTTACGGTTTTTCATGCCTTCCAGATCCGAACCTTCGAATGCCTGGTCGAGTGCAGGATCGTGCCAGTACAGATGATTCTGAGAGTTGGTCACGTGGGTGATCGGGCAAATGCCCTCAAACTCCCCCCACATCTGACGAGCTACCTCCCCGTGCATTTTCGAGACACCGTTGGCGAGCTTGGCCATGCGTAAGCCCACCAGGGTTTGGTTAAAGATATGCCCGTCCACTCCGGCCACCGCACGGACTTCCGGCAGGGTTAGGTCACCGAAAAAGCTCATGCGGTCGAGGAGGTAGAGGTCATGCTTTTCATTGCCGGCCTCTACAGGGGTGTGGGTAGTGAAGACCACACGCTTTCGCACTTCCTCAATGTCGCGGTATTTTTCATACAGATGAAAAGCCGCCGGCAAGGCATGCGCTTCATTGAAGTGGTAAATCTCGGGCTCCCAGTTCAGGATGTCGAGCAGCTTGGCGCCCCCTTTCCCGAGAAGAATATACTGAGCCACTTTTGCCTCAGTGTTACTGTCGTACAAGTGGTGGCAAGTCGTCTGTGCCAGCCAGTCGTTTTCCGGCAGATCGGTAGAGAGCAGGAAGATCGGCGCGGCTCCAAAAACCTCCGGCGCCAGGTAAAACGCCTTGACTTTCACCGGTGCGCGATTGAGATCGATCTCAAACGTGATACCCGTGTCCTGGAGGAAGTTGTAAAAGCGTTCGCGACGCAATACATCCATCTCGCCATTTCCCTTGCGGGTCTGGTCGTAATAGCCGTATTTCCAGCGAATACCGATCCCGATGAGGTTTTGTTTCAGGTCAAATGCCGAACGCATGTGCGAGCCGGCCAGGTAGCCCAACCCACCTGAATAGATCTTTAGCGCCTGGTCAATGCCGAACTCCATACAGAAGTAGGCGATTTTTTTGTCGTAATTTTTATCCGCCGCATAGGGCATATGGAAAGGGGAAAAAGATTGCATGTATATAACTTCATTTAGGAGGTTTATAAGGGCGCCAAAGATACCATTTTTTGTTCCATCTGCTTAACTTGCAGCAAAAGTTGACCACATGAATTCGATACTATACTCCCTGGAAGGCGCCGTGGCGCGGATCGCACTCAATCGCCCTGCGGTGTTCAACAGCTTTAACAGGGAGATGGCACTTGCTCTGCAAAAAGCCCTTCAAGAGGCAGTTGATGATGCAACGGTCCGCGCGGTTTACCTGACCGGGGAAGGCAAAGCTTTTTGCGCTGGACAAGACCTTCAGGAAGTGACGGGCGACAACCCGCCCTCCTTCCCCACCATTTTAGGTGAACATTACAACCCCATCATCAAACTGATCCGGGAAATGGAGAAGCCGGTGGTTTGCGCCGTCAATGGAGTAGCAGCGGGCGCAGGAGCCAATATTGCCCTGGCCTGCGACATCACGGTGGCCAAGGCTTCCGCTTCGTTCATCCAGGCATTCAGCAAGATCGGCCTCATACCGGATAGCGGCGGCACTTTTTTCCTGCCTCGCCTCGTAGGTATGCAAAGAGCTGCCGCCCTGATGATGTTGGGCGAAAAAGTAAGCGCAGCCGATGCGGAGGCAATAGGCATGATCTATAAGGTATATAACGAGGAAGATTTTGAAAAAGAGTCGTGGAAACTGGCCGAAAAACTGTCCCAAATGCCTACCGTAGGCCTCGGCCTGACCAAACGGGCCCTGAACAGGTCGCTCGAATCTACCTTGTACAAACAGCTGGCCATAGAGGAAGAATTGCAAAGCCTCGCCGGGCAGACGGAAGATTATAAAGAGGGCGTCGCTGCTTTTTTAGAGAAAAGAGCACCCGAATTTAAGGGCGCATAAAAAAGCGGCAACCGGGGGGACCAGTTGCCGCTGCGTTCATTTGGAGGTGGTTGAACCAAGCTGTAAGAGAGAGAGTGGTAATTACTGGTGATCCAATAATGTGCCATCGGAATGGTCAACCACCTGCCAATGATCGATGTAGATTGTTTTCACAGGTTAAAGCAATATATCTTTCGCCGCAGGAGGCGGCGAAAGATGTTTAATTATTATGGTCGGACAACTTAAAGCCGATACCCGATACCAAAGGATAAACTATAGTTGTTCCTTATCCCTGAGGTGGAAGATGCAACGCCGCCACCCACGTATGTTACCTTTCGCTCCAATACCGCTTTCTCCTCTATGCTCGTGCGGAATTCCACTCTTCCAAAGACTATTAACCGATTGGTGATATGAAAATTATCCTCAAGCATAAAGTTCAGCATGGGCAAGATCACTATATGCCGGGTGTAGGATAATTGCTCAATAATACCTTTGCTGATGTAGAGATCAGGCGGGTATTCAAATACCTCATATATCAAAGCCCCCCGGCGCCGATCTTGAACTGGTTGCGCGAGTCTTTGCCAAATAAGGTGTACAGCATCGTCGCATCGAGATGACTAAATTGTTCTTTTTGGGTATATTGAAATGAGTTGCTAAAATAGTCTCCATTCTCATCGGTCCCGCTAATCGTCCCCTTGCTGACGAATGCCCCCCGAATATGCCCCAATCCGGCACTTAACGTCCACCGATCGCTCAATGAATAATCGAATTGAAGGGCTGGTCCATAGGCATTCAAATATTCATACGGGGTCTTTCCGTGTTCGATCCCACCTTTAATAGTAAGGGTGTTTTGATGCGTCTGGGCTGACAAGCTGAATGCGAATAGCAGAAAAGGAATTAGTAATTTTGTGGGTCTCATAAGGGAGTTTTTATTTGTTTATCAATGAGGAATTAAGGAAGGGTACGCCTGACAAAAAAACAACTATCTATCTGCACCAGCAAGAGGGTTTCCTGCCCTTACCCCTGGTTTAAGATAGATTAACGATCTTCGCGTATGAGGAGAAAGAATGTTAAAAAACAACCTGCTCCACAAGTCACTACATATCAGCATTTTACGCAAAACGTTAAAACGAGCTTGAAAAACCGTTAAAAACATTAACCTTGTCCGAACCCGGTAAAAACAGCCCAAAACAGCGAAAAAGGAAGCCGTTGCTAACTCCGGAGGCCTATCTCCAGGGTATCCGGCAGGGTGATCGTGTGCGCCTTGGACAGGCCATTACTCTGGTCGAAAGTCACAAACCGGAACATGCCGCATTGGCCCGACAGGTCGTCGAAGCCTGCCTGCCATACAGTGGCCAATCCATTCGGTTGGGCATCACCGGCTCGCCGGGGGTAGGAAAAAGCACCTTTATCGAATCGCTGGGCATGTACCTGATCGAGCAAGGGCACAAGGTAGCCGTGCTGGCCATTGACCCTTCCAGCAAACAGAGTAAAGGCAGTATCCTTGGCGACAAAACCCGCATGAGCCAGCTGTCGGCCCAACCGCACGCATTTATCCGCCCCTCCCCTGCCGGTGAGTCACTCGGTGGCGTAGCGCGCAAGACCCGCGAAACCATCCTCCTCTGCGAAGCGGCCGGCTACGACGTACTCATTATCGAAACCGTGGGCGTTGGACAATCCGAAACCGCTGTGCACTCCATGGTCGATTTCTTCCTCTTACTCCTCCTGCCCGGGGCCGGCGACGAACTCCAGGGTATTAAGCGTGGAATCGTCGAGATGGCCGACCTCCTCGCTGTCAACAAAGCCGACGGCGACCGGCTAGCGCTAGCCAAAGAAGCCCAGCGCTCCTATCGCAATGCCCTTCACCTTTTACCCCTCAAAGAAAGCGGCTGGAACCCACCCGTGTTGCGCTGTGCCGCCCTCCACCACGAGGGAATCTCCGAGATCTGGGAACAAGTGCTTCAGTATCAGGCAACGACCAAAGAATCCGGCTATTTCCAACAACACCGGCAGGAACAAGCCAAATACTGGCTCCTGGAATTTATTCAGGAAAAATTAACCCAGCTTTTCTTCGAAAACCCCTCCGTCAAAGAACAATGGGAGCAGGTAGAACATAAGGTTACTAGTGGGGAGTGGTCCTCGATCAAGGGAGGGGAGTATTTATTTGGGTTGTTGGGTTATTAGGTTATTGGTTACTTTTGTCGTATGTCGAAACACACTAAGCACGCCAAACTCACGCGTCCTTTTTCCGGTAACTTCGGTCGCCAGGAATGGGCCATTATCGGAACGCCCTGCGGAAATATCCAGCAGTTGGCCGCTGGCGTGATCCGCGAGCTGGGGACACGTTGGAAAGCGGCCTACATCGATGCCGACCACCATGACGACGAAAACACCCTGCCCGCCGGCACCTATTTACAATACACCGATAAGATCCAATACCACCGCCTCGATTTCCAGGGTAAACTAACCCCTTTCCAGTTTCGTCCTTTACTCAATGAACAGGACCTGGTGCTCATCAACGGCAACCACTTTGCCGCAGAGAAACAGATACTGGTAATCGATTCGAAAAAGGCCGACTCTCTTCAGCGCAAAATGGACCGCCTCACCGATGTGCAGCTGGTACTCTATACCGAGGGCACGGAAGCCCTGCATCCCTTTCTGATGGAGCAAATGCCTCAACTGGCTGAACTACCTGCCTTTTCCTTTTCTGATATAGAAGCGGTTGCTCGATTCCTGGAGAATCAGTTACAGGAAGCCCTGCCTGCAATTTACGGACTGGTGCTGGCCGGTGGCAAAAGCCAGCGCATGGGAAAAGATAAAGGCTTGCTCGACTACCACGGCATGCCCCAACGGGAATACGCCTACAGTTTGTTGCAGGAGGTATGCGAAGAAACGTTCCTGTCCGTGCGGCCCGATCAAGTGACCGATATTCCAGACACCCTTCAGCCCCTTCCGGATGTGATGCTTGGCCTCGGCCCATACGGCGCCATCCTCTCCGCATTCCAGGCACACCCCGACAAAGCCTGGCTGGTACTGGCATGCGACCTCCCCCTCGTTTCCACCGAGGCCTTGCGTTTTTTGATCGCACACCGCAATCCGGCGAAGATGGCTACGGCATTTCAAAGCCCGGTCAATGAATTTCCAGACCCGCTGCTGACCATTTGGGAGCCCAAGAGCTACCTCACCTTGTTGCAATTTTTGGCTCAAGGTTACTCCTGTCCCCGCAAAGCGCTGATCAATTCGGATATCGAGTTGCTACAGGCGCCCAATCCCGATTGGCTGAAGAATGTGAATACCGAAGAAGAATACCTGAACCTAATGAACCAACGCTCATGACCCCCCCCGTGGCGTCTCGCCAAATGTGACGTCTCGCCATATCTGCCGTCTCTGAAAAGAAAATTATCATTAATCAAAACCATATTCCGTATGAAAACCATCTTGTTTGTTTTATTGCTCGCCTTCCCTATGATGGCGTTTAGCCAGACCATCTTCGGCACCGTAACTTCGGCCGATGGCATGCCCATGAAAGGCGTGAAAGTAGTAGCAGAAGGCACTACCAATGGCACCCTCACCGATGAAAAGGGCGCTTATTCGCTCAAAGTGGCCAACGGAGCCGCCGTAACTGCCATGATCTTCACTTCCAAGGAATTGAAAAAGCCGATGACAATCAAAATGAAAACCGGCCTGTTGACCGACACCCGCCTTTTTGTCACCATGGACAAGAAGAAAAAGAAGCAAAAGTTCTTGCTGGCCAACTAAGCGAGTTGAAAAGTTGAGCCCGACGGCCGTCGGGCTCAACTTTCTAGTTAATTTCGGGATTCACCAACTTCAATCCCGAAATCATGCTACCTCGCCTCTCTCTCCTTCTCCTGGTCATCTCCCTTTTCACCCGCTGCAAATCCGATCAATTGCCAACTTCCTGGACTGTGCAGTCGCCCGGGCAAAAGGTCACCGCACATGTGTTCCTCAACGCCGATGGGCAAGCTGCCTATCAAATCTTGTTCGGGGATAAAACAGTAATAGATACCTCCCTCCTGGGTTTCTCCTTCGAGGGGCAACTGCCTCTTGCTGGTGGACTTATGGTGAAGAGCGCTGAAAATATTGCGTTCTCCGAACCTTGGGAAACCGTGTGGGGCGAAGACCGCATGGTAGAGAACAACTATCACGAACTGGCCCTAGGGCTGGAAGAAATAGCTGCGCCCAAGCGTCAATTCCGGGTGGTATTCCGTATCTACGACGACGGCATTGGCTTCCGCTACGAATTTCCCGAACAGGAGGGCCTTTCCTCGGTACGGATTTCAGAGGAAAATACCGAGTTCAAACTCACCGGCGATCCTATTACCTGGTGGCAGCCGGGCGACTGGGATATCTACGAGCACCTTTACAATACGACCCGCTTTTCGGAGATCGACGCCATCGCCAAACGCGACCATCCCAACCTGGCGCAGTCCTACATTCCCAACAATGCCGTCAATACGCCGGTCACGATGAAAACAGACGATGGAATCTACCTCAGTTTTCACGAGGCGGCGCTGTATAACTACAGTGGCATGACCCTTCTCGTCGACAAGGATAACCTTAAATGGACGAGTTGCCTGGTAGGCGGACCGAATAAGTATAAAGTCATTGTTCAAACCCCGTTTACCACACCCTGGCGCACCATCCAGATCGCCGACAAGCCCGGCGACCTGATCGAATCCAAGCTCATCGTCAACCTCAACGAGCCCAACAAGATCAAAAACACCGACTGGATCAAACCGACCAAATATGTCGGTATCTGGTGGGAAATGCACCTGGGTATGAGTTCCTGGGACATGGCTGGCGCCCACCACGGCGCCACCACCGAAAACGCCAAACGCTACATCGACTTTGCCGCCGCCAACAATATCCCCGCTATTCTGGTAGAAGGCTGGAACACTGGATGGGAGGTTTGGTGGGGGGCAGCCCGCGAGACCTGCTTTGACTTCGTCACTCCTTATGCCGACTACGACATCGAGGAAGTCATCCGTTACGGGAAGGAAAAAGGCGTAGCCCTCATCGCCCACCACGAAACCGCTTCAGGCGTCGAACAGTATGAAAAACAACTCGACACCGCTTTCCAATACCTCGAAAAACTGGGCGTCCACGCCGTCAAAACGGGCTATGTGGGCACCATTTTCCCGAAGGGAAATTACCACCACGGGCAGTATATGGTTAACCACTATCAACACGTGGTAGAGGTAGCTGCACAGCACCAGGTTATGGTCGATGCCCATGAACCGATTAAAGACACCGGCATCCGGCGCACCTGGCCAAATTTTATGGCCCGCGAAGGGTTACGTGGGCAGGAGTTCGATGCCTGGAGCAATGACATGAACCCGCCTGAGCACCTCGTCATCGTCCCCTTTACCCGCATGCTCGCCGGACCGATCGACTACACCCCCGGGATCTTCGACCTCAAATTCGATAAGTACAAAGACAAAAATCAGGTCAATACCACCCTGGCCAAGCAGCTAGCGCTGTACGTAACGATCTACAGCCCCCTCCAGATGGCGGCCGATCTGCCCGAAAATTATGCAGGGCATCCGGCCTTGCAGTTCATTCGCGACGTAGCGGTCGATTGGGACGAGAGCCACGTGCTCAATGCCGAGATCGGTGATTACCTCACCATCGTGCGCAAGGAGCGCGGTGCAGACCGTTGGTTCCTCGGTAGCATCACCGATGAGAACCCACGCGCATTCAGCATCCCCATCGATTTTCTTCCCGAAGGGAAAACTTACGAGGCCACCATCTATGCCGACGGGCCGGATGCACATTGGGACAAAAACCCCACATCGTACACCATTGAGAATAAGCCGTTTAAAAAAGGAGACACCCTGGAGTTGAAGCTGGCGCCGGGAGGCGGGACGGCGATCTATTTCCGGCCGGTAGAATAATTTTTTTTCAACCGCGAAGGCGCTAAGGACGCTAAGTAGTTGTGTCTGAGTAATTTTTGGCATTTCCAAAGCCAGACGACTTAGCGCCCTTAGCGCCTTTGCGGTTATCAATTTCTTTTATGGATAGGCTCCTGCTTATACTTTAACGATTTCCCATCTCCACCCCTAAAGACCCTAATAACTTCCGCCACCACCGAAACGGCAATTTCCTCCGGTGTGCTGGCGCCGAGGTGCAGCCCCATTGGATTATGGACACTCTGAACGCTTTCTTCACTCCATCCCAATTCCCCGATCATCCGTTCAAACCGCTTGCGGGGACCCAGCAAACCCAGGTAGCCAATAGGTTCGCTGGAAAAATGGCGAAGCACCTCCAGATCCGTCGCATAATCGTGTGCCATGGACAGGACGGCAGTATAGGGATCGACACTAATCCCCCCGATCTCTTCTAATGCCACAACCTGCCCTACTCCTTCCAGTCCCTCTTTTTTTAGCTTGCGCTGCTTGCCTACCAGGGTAATCTCCCAGCCCATTTCCCGGCAGATACTCAGCATGGGATACACATCGTAATTATCCCCCACGATCACCAGGTGGAGGTTGGGTTCAATGGTCTCGTAAAGCACTTTATCGGCTCCTTCCTGAACCACCTTCGACTGCTTTCCCAAGGGTTCCACTACTCCTGCAAAAAAAGGCAAATCGCCTGCCCGACTACCTTGAAAAGGGGTGACGAGTACCAGGCTTTCCCGCAGGTACAGGCACTGTTCCAATACCTCCATGAGGCTTTCCGAAACTGGCTGAAGGAAGACATCGATCCGCCCTTCACACCCCAGCCCCACCCCGATTTGATGGGCATCCCGATCGCGGGTATCGTAGGTCACTACTTTGGACTCCCCTTTACGCATCACCTTTTTGGCGTGTAGCAGTGCATCGCCCTCCAGGCACCCCCCACTGATACCACCCACCCACCTTCCATCCTCCAGGATGAGCATTCTGGCGCCGATACGACGGTATGAAGAGTCTTCGACGTGGACAACGGTGGCCAGGGTCATTTTCAGGCCGCTGGTGGCGTATGTTTTGTAAAATTGAATGATCGCTTTTATCTCCTTCACTACACCTTTTATTTCCCCAAATTTAAAATTCTGCTGGAACTCCCCAGGTAATTCCTTATTTTCAGGCATCAAATAAATCTCATCACAAATGGCACAATACACCTTAACCATCAACGGCGAGCAGCGCACGGTCGATGTCGATCCCGATACCCCGCTGCTCTGGGTACTGCGCGACGACCTGAAGCTGGTCGGCACCAAATACGGCTGTGGCGTGGCTCAATGCGGCGTCTGCACCGTACACATGAACGGCGTCGCCATGCGCTCCTGCACTTTTCCGGTTTCGAGCATCGGCGTAGCCGAGATCACCACCATCGAAGGCCTGTCGGAAAATGGAGACCACCCAGTCCAAAAAGCCTGGAAACAACACGACGTGCCCCAATGCGGTTTCTGTCAACCCGGCCAGATCATGACCGCTGCCGCCTTTCTCAAAGACAACCCCAACCCTAGCGACGAGGAGATCGCCGCCGCCATGAACAGCGTCATTTGCCGGTGTGCGACGTATACGCAGATCAAGAAGGCAGTAAGGACGGCAGTAGACAGTAGGCAGTAGACAGTCTTCACCCTTCACCCTTCACTAAAATCCTTTCAATTATGACTCTCGTAAAAACTCACATATCCCGCCGCTCCTTCTTCAAATCCACCGTCATCGTGGGCGGCGGCATGCTGCTTGGCTTCAATTGGCTAACAGCCTGCAAACGGGAAGAAGAGCTCGCAAAAGCGCTCGTACTCCCTGACGAATGGTTTGATATCAACGCCTTTCTCAAGATCGGGGACAATGGGGTGGTGACCATCATGGCCCCCAACCCGGAGATCGGGCAAAACGTGAAGACTTCCCTGCCCATGATCGTGGCTGAAGAATTAGACGTAGACTGGAGCAACGTGGTAGTCGAACAAGCCCCTCTCGACACCGAAGCCTATACCCGACAGGTGGCCGGGGGCAGTCAGTCAATCCGGCAAGGCTGGGACGGGCTGCGCAGGGCAGGCGCCACGGCGCGCTATTTGCTGGTTGCGGCAGCGGCAGCCAAATGGGGCATCGATCCCGGTGATTGCACCACCTCTAATGGTGTTATTTCCGGAAAAAATGGAGAGAAAATAGGTTATGGAGAAATTGCCACTGAAGCAGCCGGGATTGAGATACCTGACGAGGTAGCCCTAAAAGAAAGTACTGAATACAAGATTATTGGAACAGGACGCGGCAACGTGGATATCGACAAGATCATCACCGGGAAACCCCTTTATGGGATTGACACCCGGAAGGAAGGCATGCAATACGCCGTGGTACTCCGCCCGCCGGCCTTCGGCCAGAAACTCGTGTCGTTCGACGACAGCGAAGCGCGCAAGGTCAACGGCGTTACGGATGTGATCCGGTTTGGGAATAAAATCGCCGTGCTGGCGAAATCGACCTGGCCCGCCATCAAGGGCAAAAAGGCCCTGCGGGCGCAATGGGCGGTCGACACCCCACTGGAAAGTACGGCACAGCACGATACAGCATTGTTAGCCATGCTCGACAAACCCGTCTCAGAGCCCATGCGCAAAGACGGCGATGTGGACAAAGCCTTTTCCGAAGCCGACCAGGTGCTGGAGCGAGTGTACGAAGCCCCGTTCCTTCCCCACAACCCGATGGAGCCGATGAACTTTTACGCCGATGTGCGGGAAGATAAAATTGAATTACAAGGCCCAACCCAAACCCCTGCCGGCGCCCGGGGAGATGTGGCCCGGCTATTGGACCGGAAGGAAGAAGAGATCAGTTTGATGATAACCCGTCAAGGTGGCGGTTTTGGGCGCCGCTTGTACAACGACTTCGCTGAAGAAGCCGCTGAAATTTCGAGCCTTGCCCACACACCCATACAACTCCTTTTCACCCGCGAAGACGATATGACCGCCGGCACCTACCGGCCGATGACCAAATACAAGGTCCGCGCGGCGATCAAGGACGGACAGATCACCGGGTACCAACTCACCGAGGCGGCAATGAGCAGCCACCTGTACGATTCAATCGCCAATTTTTTCCCGGCAGGGCTCATCCCAAACTTTCTTTTTGGGGCCCATGCACTGGAGAGCAATATCACCACCGGCGCCTGGCGGGCCCCCCATACCAACTTCCATGCCTTCGTCGACCAGACATTTTTTGACGAACTCGCCGAAGCCCTGAAAGCCGACCCGGTACAGATGCGACTCGATATGCTGGAAAAAGTCAAAGAGATCCAGGACGACCGCATTCAATACTCCCCTGAACGCCTGCAGGGCGTAATCCGACTGGCCGCCGAAAAAGGCAACTGGGGTAAGGCTCCGGAAGGGGTGTACCAGGGATTCAGCGCCTACTACTGCCACAACACCCACGTAGCGGAGTTGGCTGAAGTAGTGCTCAAGGACGGTAAACCCGTGCTGAAAAAGATCTACTGCGCCATCGACTGCGGCATCGTCGTCAACCCATTGGCTGCCCGCAACCAGGCGGAAGGCGGCATCATTGACGGCATCGGCCATGCAATGTTCGGCGATCTGACCTTCTCCGATGGACAGCCCTCCTACAATAATTTTGACACCTATCGCCTGATCCGCATGTCGGAGGCCCCGGAGGTAGAGGTTCACTTCGTGGAGAGCGACATTGCGCCTACCGGTCTGGGAGAACCGCCTTTTCCCCCGGCAGCGCCGGCTTTTGCCAACGCAGTGTATAAGGCAACGGGGAAGCGATTGTCCAAGTTTCCGTTTGTGAAAAGCCTGGAATGATGAAATAAAAAACCGCAAAGCCGCTAAGGACGCTAAGAGGTTTTATTTTGACAATTAAAGTAAATGCAAAGGCAGGATGCCTTAGCGCTCTTAGCGCCTTTGCGGTTAATAAAAATGATCTCCGTTATTCTCCTTGCAGCAGGCACCTCTTCACGAATGGGAGATACCAACAAACTCTTATTGCCAATTAAGGGGAACCCCATGGTGCGCCAGGTAGCCAAACAGCTATTGGATTCTCCCCTGGATGAGGTCATCGTCGTATTAGGGCATGAAGAGCCGCAGGTGCGCACCGCACTGGAGGGGTTGCCGCTCCGGTTTGAGTTTAACAGCGACTATCATTTGGGCATGACCTCCAGCATACAGGTGGGCGTGTCGGCGCTTTCGCCTGATTGCCATGCTTTTCTCGTCTGCCTGGGGGATATGCCGCTGCTCACCGCCGCGCATTATGAAGCATTGATCCATTTTTTTGAAGAAAAGAAAAAGGTCTGTCCGGCTCCCATTGTCCGGCCTGCAGATAGACACAGGAAAGGGCACCCAGTAGTGTTTGATATCAGGTATGTTGCCGAGATCCAGGCATGCAAGGAACGGGAAGGATGCCGGGAGGTGATCCGGAAGCACCGGGATCAACTAGTTGAATTTCAGGTAAGTGAAGAGGCGTTTTTTCGGGATGTGGATGGGAAGGAAGATTATCTGAAGATTATTTGAAGATTATTGTAGGATTTTCCACAGCAGCCACCAATCGCTTTTCCATTGCCTTTCGCTGAATCTTTTTCTTCATCAAAGGAAAATCTTCTTCAGGATCCAAGTCATCAAAATAGGTAAGGGCCTTGAGCGGAACAATGGGATTCGAATTGGAATACTTTACCTGATAGGCCTCCAAAATAGCGTTTAGGGAGTACTGTTCCAGTATAAAGAAAATATAGATAAAGTCTTTGAGTCGCTGGCCACTATGGGCAATGGCATTTAATTTCATTGCTCCAATATCCTCAATAGCAGCTAACCTTAGCCCTCCTTCGGTGACAAATTCCCGAACCAATGGATAGGCATGGGTGAGAAAATCCACTTTTATACCCTCGATTGAACCCAGTATTGTGTTTTTGCCAACTGAAGACAACTGAAATTGATAATTTATTTGAAGGTATTCAGTCAAAGATTGGGTTTCAATAGGATTCAAAGAAAAGAGATCCAAATCTACTGAAAGTCGATGGCCGATCTGAAGAGCTAGTGAAGTGCCGCCTACGAGGAAGAATGTTCTGAGTTCCTCATCCTTTTGTAATTTTTGAAGTAACTCGAAGGTTTCCGGTAAGATAATATCAGGTTCCTTATGCAGCATGAATAAAGGATGAGCGCAAAAAAATGACAGTAAATGCCTTGTCCCGCTTGGAAAGCTGTTTACTAGATTCCACAACTTCCAAAATTCTGGATCTGCTAAAAAAGCGCACGATTTCGTTCCAATCTTTTATGGTCCCCCTTTCCACGACACGTTCGATCACTATCCTGGAATTTTCCTGCACATCGAAGTGCTCAAGATCATACTCCCAGAATAAATGTTTGGGCAAGTTTAATTGATGAATGGTAGGCATAGTTTACTTTTGTCCGAAGCATTCAGATGGGCTTCCTGATGCACTAAAGATAACGATTTATTACTGTTTCTTTTCCACTTCCGCCAAAAAATCCAAACAGGCCACATCTTCGGCATTGGTGCTAGGCGAAGTGGCAAACCAGACATCCAGAATTTCTTTTGCCACGGCTTCCGACATGACCCGCAAACTCATCGCCAGGATGTTTGCATCGTTCCATAGCCGGGCGCCGCGGGCAGTTTCGGCGTCCTGGCAGAGCGCCGCGCGAATGCCACGCACCTTGTTGGCCGCCAGGCTAATGCCGGTGCCGGTCCAGCAGAAAAGCACAGCTTGATCAAAGGCGCCATCCGCTACTTTTTCGGCTACTTCCAGGGCCACTTTCGACCACATCGCCGGGGTTTCAACCAGGGCGCCGAAGACCTGTATTTCATGCCCACGCTTGCGGAGTTCATCGACCACTGCGTTGACTACGTGGGTATTCATATCACTCCCGACAGCTATTTTCATGTCCTGAATTTTATAACAAAATTAAAGGATTTTACAATTCTCCCCTCACGCTCGAACGCATTGCCAATTCCCTGATCAGGCATCAGTTGGCCTCCAGAGAAACAATTGAAGCTCATTTGTCCAAACTCAAGGCCTTTGAAGAAGATGACACACGCTGGTCAGCCTGCCCCGGATCTTTCAGGTGTGGGCAGTAAAATGAGGACCTCCTAAAACCACTCCACCATTTCTTTCAACCCCAACTTCCCCTTCGCCTCCGCATCCAGGTCGCGTGCGATCTTTCCGCCTGCCATGTGGATGAGCCGGTTGCCGTAGCGCAGCGACTCCTGCATATTGTGCGTGATCAATACCGTGGTGAGCCCGTACTCGGCGATGAGCCGCTCAGCTGTCTGCATGACCACCGTGGCCGACTTAGGGTCGAGCGCTGCCGTGGGCTCGTCGAGCAGGAGGATATCCGTATGATCCATGACGCTCATCAGCATGGTGAGGGACTGGCGTTGCCCACCGGAAAGGGTGCCGATAGGCTGCTGGAGTTTGTCTTCCAGGCCCAGTCCCAGCACGGAGATCTGGTCTTTCACGCGCTTTTTGAATTTTTCATCAATACCAATAACCAGTCGTTTGCGTTGGGTACGCAATGCTGCCAGACGAAAGTTATCGAGGATGCTCAGCTCAGGCGCCGTACCGCCGAGTGGGTTTTGGAACACCCGAGCGACCCAACGGCTGCGCTTGTATTCGGGTAAGGCCGTTACGTCCTGCCCATGCAATACGACCTGCCCTTCGGAAGGCAACACGGCTCCGGCGATGATGTTCAGCAGGGTCGTTTTTCCCGACCCGTTGGAGCCGACCAAAACCACATACTCGCCTTTTTTGATCTGCAAATCGACCGCATCCAGGGCTTGTACCTCGTTGACCTGCCCTCTATTGAAAATTTTCGTGATATGGCGTAATTCAATCATGTGCTAAACTTTTTTCCGCAGGAGCCGCGGAATTCCAACGATCGCCAATACAAACACGGCCGTGATCAACTTGAGCAAATTGGGATTGACCCCCAGCGACAGCGCCACGGCCAACACCAGCTGAAAAAGGATACACCCTGCCATGACCATGGCCAATTGCAGCCAAATATTCCGGATACCGATCCATTTGATCAGCGCATCGCCGATGAGCACCGAGCCCAAGCCAACCAGCACGATGCCGATGCCCATATTGATGTCGGTAAAATTCTGGTATTGCGCTACCAGGAATCCGCTTAGTGCCGTCAGCGTATTGGCGATGGCCAGTCCGATGATCTTCATCCGGTCGTTGTTGATGCCCAGGGCGCGGGTCATCGACTCACTGTTGCCTGTGGCGCGCATAGCAATTCCAAAATCGGTGCGGAGCACATAAGCCAGCAACCCACTCAGCACGACCAAAAAAAGTAGCCCAATGAAGAGCTCGTTGTAGATCGGCTTTTCAAACAAAGCCAAGGCCTTGAAAATGGTTTCCACGTTGATCAACGGAATATTCGACCGGCCCAGGATGCTGAGGTTAACCGAATAGAGTCCCGTCATCACCAGAATACCCGCCAGCAGGGCATCGATCTTGAAGCGGGTATGGACCAGGCCGGTCAGTACCCCGTCCAGCGCGCCGGCCACCATCGTAACCCCCACCACTGCGGGCAACGGCCAGCCCTGGTAAGCAGCACCGCCGTCACCGCCGCCCCCAGTGTATAGCTGCCGTCGGTCGTAATGTCCGGTATCCGGAAGATCTTCATGGTGATGAAGATCCCCAGGCCCATAGCAGAGAGGCAAAGACCGAGGACAAGGGCGGTGAGGTAAAAGATCATTGTTGGGGTGTGGGGTTATTGGGTTATTGGGTTATAGTTTTTGGGGACCTCGATCCCAAACCGGGTCGCTACTTCGGGGTTGTACACGCGCTGGCGAACCTTCACCATTTCCCAGTGCAGGCCTTCCGTTGAACCGGCTTTCAGAAATTGGGCGGCCTGTTCACCGGCCTGATAGCCCCATTGATACATATCGGCGCCGAAGGCGGCCACTGCCCCACGAGCCACCAATCCGGCTTCGCTGGTGAAGATGGGCACGCCTGCCTCGTCGCAGGCTTTGGTGATGGTTTCGAAAGACCCGAATACCGTATTGTCGGGATTGGCAAAAAAAGCGTCGATGCCTTCGTTGAGCAGGGCAGCCGTGACGAGTTGTACATCGGCGGTGGCATTGACCGGACGGGCGACCAAGTCCACATTTAGCGCCGTAGCCAGTTGTTGCAGCCGATCATACGCCTCGACCGACTGGGGTTCCGACTGGTTGAATAACAAGCCCACACGCAGTTTTACACCTTTAGGTTGTATCAGTTTGGAGATCAGGGAAAAGGAAGTGTCGATATAAGCCAGTTCCTCTCCCACTCCGAACAAATTGGCCGGCCCATTGCCTTCGGCATCCTCCAATTTCATCAGTTCCGGTGTCGGAGAGACCATCATAAATACAGGAATTTCGTCGGTATTCTGCAGTGCCGTGATCGTCGAGATCGACGGGTTGGAGGCGATGAGGGTTACCTGTTGGGAAGTGAAGTATTTAACGATCTGCGTCAGGGTCGGGATATCGCCCTGGGCATTGCGGTAGATCAGATTGAGGGTGCCTGCTTCTTCCGAAAAGCCGCCATCTTTCAGGGCAGCCAGGAAACCGTCTTTGGCCTGGGCCAAGGTATTGTCTTCAAAAGCGTCGACGAATCCAACGGTTGGGACATCCCCGGAATCTGAATTGCAGGCAGCCAGCAAAGAAAGAAGTAGCAGAAGAAACAAGGATAAGCGAAGGTTCATGTAGCAATAGGTTGTTTGATGGAGAACGAGAAAAAGAAGTTTGGGTTTAAATGTACGATCAATTTGGGGTTTTGTAATTCTCCCGACTTGTTGGAATGCCAATTTTGCTTATCTTTGAATACCTACCTTCCGAATCAGGGAGCTCTCCCCGACTGCTAACGGTTTCCTGGCGTTTATAGCCGGAAATATTTACACACCCATTTTCTAAAGCCAAACTATCATGAAAACCTCCCCTCAAACAACCGCCGTTTCCGAACCTCAATTATTTGAAGGCAAGTTCGGTAAAGTATGTACCTGCACGTTATGCGTCGCTATTTTCCCCTTGATCTATATCGTTGGGAGAGTGATCGTAAGCCTTTTTGGGTAGCGGTGGCCCTCTGACAAACCCGAAATTTCGCATTCCTCATACCCCATTTCTCCTTTCTCAGCATTGTCTTCGCCTTCGTCCGCAAGCCAGATGGGCATCTTTGTCGTGTCATCAACGCCAAAACTTTTTCACCCATCACTAAAAAATCCAGGACGATGAAAACTTACGAGCAAGCCGCCCAGACCCAAAAACAACCACTTCAGGAGAACAAAACAGCCCATTTTTTCACCTGTGCACTCTGCTTAAGCGTCTTTCCACTGATGTATATCGTCGGCAAAACGCTTGTCCAGCTCTTCAGCTGATCAACCCCCTATAATCGCTTCAAAAGACCAACGCCCTTCCGGCCCTGCCGGGAGGGTTTTTTCTTGTCGCGTAGGCCCACTTTTTACATCCGGCTTTGTTTCCCTATTTTTGAACTATGAACAAGCCTGCTGCCCATACCTTTATCACCTTACTCTTGCTGCTCGCAGGCGGCCTTCCGGGCATTGCCCAGTCCCACCTGGTCAATACCCGGGAGATCAACACCAAAGCCGGGCTTTCCCACAAAGAAGTCCTGTGCATCACCCAGGATACCAACGGGATCATCTGGATCGGCACCCCCTATGGCCTCAACCGCTACGACGGCTACGAATTCCAGTGGTTTACCAAAAGCCAGTACGCACTGAGCGGGAATCAGGTGACAGAGATCCTGCACGGAGAGAACGGATCCTTCTGGCTGGCCCATTGGGAAAATCCAGGCGCCAATCGGACCTACTTCTTCGTCGACCTCTTCAATCCGTACACCTTCGAAGTGTCGCCCTGGGAAGCGCAACTGGAAAGCAATGCGCCTTTTGCGGTTGGGGACATCCAGCTCTTGAAAAGCATGCCCGATGGCCGCCTGATCTTCAGTTTAAAGAACGGGGATGCCTACGCCTATAGCCTCTCCGATGGGTTCCGTAAACAGCCCTTCCCCAAGGGATTTGGGTTGGTGGATTGTTTTGGAGAAAAGGATATCTGGGGGGTTGCAGGAAGGAACTTGCTTCAGATCAGCCGGGATGGCGAGATCCTCCACTCCTATCCCCTGCACCAACGGGCAGAAGTAAAGCAGATCGTCCGGGATCATCTTGGCAGGCATTGGGTTTTACTGGCAGATGCCTTTCCCGACAGGAGAGCGGGATACGAGCGATCCTACATTCAGGTCCATGAAAATGGAAAGACGCCCCCTGTAAACCTTGGAAAAAAATTTGGATTCCCGGAGACCCATATCCTTCCGCTTCCCGAAAGAGAAGTCGTCCTCATTTTCCTAAACCAGGAAGTGTTTGAATTAGACGACAACTTGAAGATCAGCTATCACCACCAGAGCCTTTCTTCAAATTTCGACAGCTGGAATACCGTAAACTTTTTCCTCGACAAAAACGGTTTGATCTGGCGTGGGCACCGGGAAGGCCTGACCCTGGTCGACTGGCAATGGTCACCGTTTACGCCCTACCTGAAAAATGCGTTCGGGAGCGAAATTTACCAAACCCGGGGTATCGCCATCAGGGGAGATAAAATGCTGGTAGCCTCCGTGGTACAAAGCTCGGTCGTCGACCTAAAGACCGGTACAACAACCCCTTTCGGAAATTGGGCGCCCGGGGGGGCGTACTCAGGATGGCCCCTCTTTGTCAATGCAAAAGGAGCGATCTGGGGCTGGGCAAGAAACCAGATCTGCAGAATGGACAGCCTGGGCAATCGGATCGAGCAGATCCCACTTCCGGAGGAAGGCGTATCGGGAAGGGTTTGGGCCTTGATGCAGGACCGAGACCAAACCTGGTGGATCGGCCCCAACTCCGCCATCGTCCAGTTCAATAAGACGACAGACGAACGCCCCCGGGTCTTTCAAAAATACAATGGCTTCGAAAGCTTGCGAACTACCTTTAAGTGGCATTTCCTCGATTCGGAGGTGGGGATCTGGATCTCCTCCAATTCAGGGCTCTACCTCCTGGATAGAGAAAAAGGGATCGTCGCCCGCTTCGCTTCCGATGAAACCGGAAACCGCTACCTGCCTGCCGACCGATTTATTTATTCATACAAGGACAAAGAAGGCATCTTGTGGCTTTCCACCGAATCCTCCGGTCTCCTTCGCATTGATGAGGGCGAACTGATCAACACGCCACAGGATACACAACTCCGTGTGCAGCAGTTCACCCGCCTGGATGGGCTGCCCAGCAACGAACTCTACAGCATTTTCGAAGACGATCACCAACACCTGTGGATCAGCTCAGCCAACGGATTGGTACAGTTCGACAAAAAGACTTTTTCGATCAACTCCTATTTCGAAGAACACGGGATCACCAATAATGAATTCAACCGCATCTCCCAATTCAAGGACGATTCCGGACGAATGTATTTTGGCGGATTGAACGGAGTAACCGCTTTTCACCCCGACGACTTCTACGGACTGCCTCCCTACAACCCCAAACTCTGCCTTTCCTATGCAGGGCTGTTTTCCGGAAAAACCGACTCCCTGACAGAAATCACAGCTCAAGTCCTCGCCGGCAAGCCGATCACTTTCCTTCCCGGCGACAAATACCTCGACCTGAAATTCGCGCTTCAGGATTATTTCTACTCCGATCAGCTGGAATACAACTATTGGATCGAGGGCGTGAACAAAACATGGGTCCCATTAAACGGCAATCAACTGCAACTGAGCAATTTGCCCTATGGGAAATATCAGCTGAAAGTGCGGGGCCGGGGCCCTGACAAACGCTACTCACTGAGCGAACTTTCCATTCCACTCTCCTTTCCGAAGCCGTTCTACCTTCAATACTGGTTCCTGATCACCCTTCTTCTCGCCATTGGCTTGAGTGCCTGGCAGATCAGTTACTGGAGGATCCATTCCCTGCGCAAACAACAGGTCCTACTGGAAGAAATGGTGCGGGAGCGCACCGAAAAGATCCGAAAGGATAAACAGCTGATCGAGGAACAAGCCGAGCAGCTCCAGGAACTCGACCAACTGAAATCCCGTTTCTTCGCCAATATCTCCCACGAACTGCGCACCCCGCTCACCCTGATCCTGGGCCCACTCGAAAGCGTGCTGAAACACAACCGCCTCGAAAACCGCGACTTCACCTACCTCAAACTGATGCAACAGAACGGCGAACTCCTGCTCAAACGCATCGACGAACTGCTGCAACTATCGCGCATAGAAGCTAAAAAAGTAGCCGTAAAACCCGTGCCCGTCACGCTCTACGACTTCCTCAAAAGGATGCTGGCGGGATTTGAAGGCGGCGCCAACCTGAAGCAAGTATCCCTGCTTTTTGATTTCCAGACCGACCGGGATCTCAAAGTCCTGCTAGACACCGACAAGGTGGAAAAAATCGTGACCAACTACCTGTCCAACGCCATCAAATTCACCTCGAAGGAAGGAGAAATTGGCCTCACCGTAACCCGACAAGCCAATCGCCTCCAAATCGCCGTCCGCGACACGGGTATCGGCATCCCGCCCGAAGACCTCGAACACGTCTTCGACCGCTTTTTCCAATCGTCCAACAACGACCAGCACGGCACCGGTATCGGCCTCTCCCTCTGCCGGGAACTCGCCCAACTGATGGACGGAAAGGTCTGGGTGGAAAGTGCACAGGGACAAGGCAGTACCTTCTACCTCGAACTGCCCCTGATCGAGACCTTCGAAAAGGAGGCAAGCTCTCCCACACCTCCTGTCGCACCTGTCGAAGCCGAAGGGTCCGTTGCACTTCAACCGGAGTCCAACAAGGGGTACGGTAAATATTCCATCCTCGTCGTCGAAGATAATGCCAGCCTACGTGACTTCATCGGCCTTATTCTCGCCGACTACCACGTCCTCACCGCCGAACACGGCGCCCGGGCCCTGGAAATCCTCCGCACCGAATCCTCTATCGATCTCATCCTCTCCGACATCATGATGCCCGTCATGGACGGCCTGGAGCTGCTGGAAACTGTGAAAGGCGACGACGAGCTCTGCCACACCCCCATGATCATGCTGACGGCCAAACAGAGCCTCGACACCAAGCTCCAGGCACTCCGAATCGGCGTAGACGACTACATGGTGAAACCCTTCAAAGAAGATGAACTATTAGCCCGGGTGGCCAACCTGCTCCGCAACCGCGCCAACCAGCCCGCTTCCTCCTCCGAATCCGAGGACGCCCCCACCTACGCCCCCACCAAAGTAAGCCCGGCAGACCTCCGCTGGCTGGAGGAGATCGAACAGCACATCCTGAAAAACCTGGGCAGCCGCTCCTTTAACCTCTCCCGCCTGGCCGACGACATGCTGATGAGCACCCGTCGCCTACAACAAAAGATCAAGGCCATCACAGGCCTCACCCCCAAACAATACCAGCGCGAGATCCAACTCGAACAGGCCCGCCGCCTGCTGGAAAGCGGCGCCTTCCAAACGGTGGCAGAAGTGAGCTATAAGGTGGGGTTCGAAGATCCGCATTACTTCTCCACGCTCTTCCAACAGCGCTACGGCAAAAAACCCAGTGAGTATTGAGTGAAGAGTGTCCCGATAGCTATCGGGAGTGAAGAGTGAAATTTCGTTTTTCTCAGTCCCCGTTTCTGTTTACCAAGTGTTTTTTGCGCGTTTGTCTGTGCGCCATAGGCACATATTTGCGGTAGCACACACACCACCACTATGGTCACTTCTATTGCAACCAAAGAAACCAGCCGGGAAAGAACGAACCTGGAAAATGGTCATTTTATTCTGAAACCCCGAAGCATCAAAAAACGATGGAGCCGGCAAGCGACTGGCGTCCTTTTGTTCCTCCTGCTCCTCCCAGGAGCGCATCTGCTCTTCGCCCAGGTACTGGACTTGCATGGCCGTTCCTACCTGGTGGCATGGATCCCGGTGTTGATCATCCTGTTCAACCTGTTTTACTTCCTCCAAAACGCCGCTCGCGGACAAGAGAACCTGCTCCTTCATTTTGATGGAGATGCATTGTTCATCATTCGGGGACGGAACATTCTGTTTTCCGGGACACTCAGCGACTTGAAGATAGAGATGCTTTCCTGGGAAAAAGAATCCGGCTACAGCTTGCCGGTCATTCGTTTTCAAGGCCCGCATTTTCACGCCCTGATGATGGGTTGCAGCCGGCAGGTTCCTCGCCTGCCATTCCCGGAGCGATCGGCCACTGCCCCCCAATTTTGGCTGAGGTCTGAAAAGGAATGGAGCCGTTTGTTAGGCGCACTCCAGCTGGATCGCAATACCATTTAAGTTATTTTGAAAATACCGTATCTGACTAAAATTATAATCAAACCATGAACTTGTCTACCATCCGCAACCTCGCTTTCCTTATTTGTCTCCTTCCTTTCGGCCTGCAAGCCCAGGTCGGCATTTCCGAAAATGGCGCCGACCCGGATCCTTCCTCCATACTCGATGTGCAGAGCACCGATAAGGGCATACTCATTCCCCGCATGACCGATCTGGAGCGGGATGCCATTTTAAACCCGGCCAACGGCGGCGATCCCTACACCCAAACCCGCAGCGGCATCGTGAGCCTCTCGCCCTTTGCCGTATTCGGCGCCAACGCCTCTATCCTGATCGTCGAAGCCGGCGACCCACAAAGCATCTGCCAAAGCAAAGCCGTCGACCTGACCACCATCGGCGCTTCCATCACCCCCGCCAACTTCGCCGGCACCTGGACCACCAGCGGCGATGGCACGTTTGACGATACGAACACCGGCACGGGGGTGTTCGGCGTGGCCATGACCTACTCATTGGGTAACGCGGACATTCAGAACGGAGAGGTGTATCTGATCCTGGAGTCGAACGGCATTTCCGACCAGGCTCCCATTACAATCCTGAGAGTGAATTGTGGGAGTTTTCCGTGGGATGGGAATTGAGGCAGATTCCCCCCTTGCCTTTTCCCCAAAAAACTCCTATTTTTAGAAGCCCCCTTAAAAACGGCTTCATGAACTCAACAAGCAACGCTTACGCGCAAAAGGATTTCTGCGAAAAATTCCGCATCTCCGTGGAAGACTACCACCGCATGGGGGAGATCGGCATCTTCGACCACCAGCCCCGGGTGGAACTGATCGACGGGGAGATCCTGGTGCGCAGCCCGATTTCGCCTTACCACAATAGTCATGTGGATAAGGTCGCTCAATTTTTTTTCTCCAGGTTGACAGGTAAAGCCAATATCCGAACCCAGGGCTCTGTCCGCCTGGATAACTATTCCGAGCCCGAACCCGATATTTCCATCCTGAAGTTTCGCGAGAACTTTTACAGTGACCGGCAACCCGGTCCGGAGGACATTCTCCTTATGGTCGAAGTATCGCTGGAAACCCTGGCCAAAGACCGTACCCTCAAACTGGAGAAATACGCCCGCTCCGGCATCCCCGAATACTGGATCGTCATTCCGGAAGAGGAGATCGTGGAGGTGTATCGCCGGCCAAAAGATGGGGCGTACCAAGAGAAAAACACATACGGCAAAGGAGATACCTGGCAGTTTAAAGCCTTTAACCTGGAGGTCAAAGGAAGTGATCTGCTCATTTGACCTGCCTGCAAAAAAAAACTACTTCTTCTTATAACTCCGTCGCTCCCGGATCGAGCCATCCGCCCGGTGGATGATGACATCGGAGCCGTAATTTTCGGCGATCTCCCGGGCACGGTCGATCGCATCATCCTGGTATGGATAGACTCCAGTGAACTTTTCATTGCCCTCTCCCTTCACGGCCCACCCATCCGGATGCGGAACTACGTGCTGATGATGCGTTGTCGGACTAGCCTTGGCGCCTACGCTTTTTAACAGGATTGCGACGATCTTCTTCAAAAGATTGGCCCAGAAGCCAGGGGTTCTAAAATCTGCCATGACATTTTGTATTTTTTTTGGAAGGGACGCGGGGCCGACAGCCCCGCGTCCCTTCCTTCAAATTATTTAGATGGTACAAAATACGGAATTAGTGCCAAGACAAAAATCTGCGTACTTTTACCCTCACCATGGCCACTTCTTCATTACTCAAGACCATCACCACTTTCAGCCTTTTTCAGGGCTTTTCCCCGGAAGAGGTCTGGCAAATTCTGGCATCCGGAAAAGTGGTGCAACTGAAGCCTGGCGAGATCCTCATTTCTCCGGGAACCTCCAACGATACACTCTACCTGCTGATCGACGGAGAGCTTAGGGTCGTGTTGGAAAAAGACGAGGTGGAAGTGTCGATTCCTATTCTTCCGGGAGAATGCCTTGGAGAAATGTCCCTGGTAGTAGGAGGCCCCACATCGGCGCTGGCCGTTGCACATCATATAAGCCGGGTACTCTTCATCCCTGAAGATATTTTTTGGAACCAGTTGGCTGTGACCCGCCACGGGGTACGAAATCTGCTGAGTATGATGGCACAGCGCCTTCAACGAAATAATGAGGAGCTGATAAAGAAGGTGGAAGAGCAGTTGAAATACCAGCTTTTGGAAAAAGAGTTGGAGACGGCGGGAAAGATCCAGTCTCATATCGTGCCCGATGGAAAAAATTTATTCCCCAACTGCCCTGAAGTGGATGCCTATGCCCTGATGAACCAGGCCCGCGAAGTGGGTGGCGATTTTTACGATGCGCTGGTACTGGATGACGACCATGTCTATATGGCGATTGGAGATGTCTCCGGGAAAGGAATGCCGGCGGCACTCTTTATGATGCAAATTTTCACCTCCTTGCGGTTGCTGATCAGCAACAACACCCCCTTCGAGGAGGTGCTTCCATCCGTCAACAACATGCTGGTCCGGAACAATGGGGATATGATGTTCGTCAGCATTTTTGCAGGGGTGCTCAATATTCGAACGGGCCTCTTCCGCTATGTCAATGCAGGACACAATCCACCTTTTGCAGCACTTGGCGGAGATGATTTCAAGCTCCTGAACTTGCCGGGAGGAACCCTTATCGGGATACTGGATCAGGCCAAATTTCCCGTCACTGAACTGCAATTGGAACCTGGTGATTCCCTGCTTCTATACACCGATGGCATACCGGAAGCCACCAATTCGGAGCACATCATGTTCGATGTAGCTCGAACACAATATGTGTTGAATAAGGAGTATCATGAATCTATGAATGCGCTGGTCCAATCATTGAAAGTGGCTGTCGAGGCATTTGTGAATAAAGCGCCTCAACACGATGATTATACCCTCTTTGCACTTCGGTACCACGGCAATTAAGGATGCGCTGCCACCCAAACTTCTCCATCCTCGAAGTATTCTTTTTTCCAGATAGGCACGGTCTCTTTAAGGGCGTCAATGGCATATTGACAAGCTTCAAAAGCGGCCTGCCGGTGGGCTGCCCCTACCGCAATCACCACGGGTACCTCCCCGATCTCCAACCGCCCCGTCCGGTGATGGATGCAGATCCGGTCGATCTGAAAACGGAATCTGGCTGTCTCCGCGATCTTGCGCAACTCCGATAGGGCCATAGGCTCGTATGCTTCGAAGTCGAGGTGTAATACCCGCTTGCCCCTGGTATGGTTGCGCACCGTGCCTACAAAGATATTGATGCCGCCAATCTCCGGACTGGAGACGTAGTCGATGCAGGTTTGGAGGTCCAGTGGTGTTTGTTTTAATGCTATGTCGATCATGGCTTGTGTTTTTTAGGCGCCAGTTAATGGCGCCAGTACTCCACGGCGCCCCCTGACGGGCGGTATTAATGCCACTTCATCCCGCTCGTATAACGCCTGTCCTTTCTCTGCATATTCACTATTTACCGCCAACGCCAATGCCTTCAGCTTGCTGAATTCCGGGAAACGCCTTACCAACTCCGCTTTCAAATCTTCTACATTAGCCCCATCGGGCAGCTCGAGCTTCAACTCTGAGTCGCCCAGTATATCGCGGGTAATGCCAAATGCCAGTATTGTTAATTGCATAGTGTTATAATTTTGTTATGGCGGCCATTCAAGGCGCCAGGTATGGCGCCCTCTACGGTGGTCTTCATTTCATTGACAAAATACATCTCCACTTGTCCCTTGTTCTTCACCTCCATCATACCCCGGGGTACACACTCGAAATAGGGATGCACCAGGTCGTAGGTACATTTGGAAATATTCACCCGGTCGACCTCGCCGTTGGACTCCATACGGGAGGCGGTATTGACGGTATCGCCCCAGATATCGTAGGCAAATTTCTTAATCCCCACAATACCCGCAACGATAGATCCCGTGTGGATGCCAATGCGGCTGCGGAAGAAAGGCAAATGACTCATAGAGCGCTCCTCTCTTACTTTGACCATAAACTCCTGGATCTCCAGGGCTGCTCGTACGATCTGTACGGCCGATTTGACCTCTTCGCCGGGCAAGCCCCCAACGCACAAGTAGGCATCCCCCACGGTCTTGATCTTCTCCAGTCCGTATTTTTCCATGATCTCGTCATAAGCACGAAAACAAAAATCAATTTCCCCTACGAGTTCTTCCGGCGGCAATTCCTCTGCCACCCTGGTGAATCCTTCAAAGTCGATGAACATGACAGTGACGGCATCGAAAAAGCGGGCCTTGGCAAAACCGTTGTTCTTCAATTCCCGGGCAGTCTCCTCGGGAAGAATGTTCAGCAACAGGTCTTCTGATTTTTGTTTCTCCGCTTCCAACTCGGCCGTTCGGATACCTACTTGCTCCTCCAGGTAGTGCTCCCGCTTGCGAAGGGTATAGATCCGGTAGCGGGCGAAAGAGTACCCGATACCCAATACTGCCAGCGTACAGGCCAGGAAAAACCAGGGACTTTTATAGTACGCTTGTTCTACAAACACGGGAATAATAAGGTCTTCCGCCTCCAGGTTGTGATTGCCGTTGGTAGCCCGAACGCGAAAGGTGTAGTGTCCGGAGGGGAGATTGTTGTACCTGGCATAGTTAATATTGGATGGCGGCGACCATTCCTTTTCAAACCCTTCCAAAATATAACTGTACATATGCTCCCTCGGGTTGGCAAAATCCGCAAGCGAAAAGCCCAGGGTAAACAGTTTATCCTTGTAGGAAAGCCGGATTCCTTTGTCTTTCGGCACCCCCTGTACCCGCATCACCATATCGTCGGTCTTGCCGTCGAGTTTGGAGAAATAAGTGAGCAACAGGCGCCCATCCTGCTTTTTGCGGTCTGCCTGAAACCCGGGACCAGGGGTAAAAGCGGCCACTCCATTGAGCCCGCCAAAATAAAAGCGGCCGTTGCGGGCCTTGAAAAAACTGATCCGGTTAAATTCATTGGCAGGCAGGCCATCTTCCAGGAAAAAATGGTCCATTTTCCGGTCCTTCAGCCGGATCCGCACCAGGCCGTTGTCGGTACTGACCCAAATACAGCTGTCGCCTTCCGGAAGCAAGCCGTTGATAAAATCGTTGTGCATTCCCTCCTCCTGACCCAATACTTCCACGCTGTTGTTCACGAGGTCGAAACGGTGCAGGCCTTTGGCTGTAGCGACCCACAAAATCCCATTCGGATCTTCGTAGCAAGCTAGTACACGCGGATGCCGGAGCTGAGAGATATCAGCCGGAAAAGGGGTGAGCTTTCGGGTAGCGGTGTCCAGCCGGTAAAGGCCGTTTTCGGCTGTACATATCCAGATTGCCTTGCTTCGTTGCCCTTCATGGAGAAACGAAATCCGGTAGGGAAACGTATCCAGTATTCCGGCCGCATCGCGGAAAGGTTTCCAGGCACGTGCAGCAGGCACATATTGATAAAGTGCATGGCTATTGCCAAGCCATAGCTGGTTGGTGTGATCGGTAAGCAGCACGCCTTCTTCGGTCAATTTCCCCTGGAGCATGGAATCGATCCGTCCGCTGGCCAGGTCGATCCGAAGGCCATTGCCGGTAAAAAGGGCTTCTTTGTAACAGGCCAGGCCAAAGGGTGCATTCGAAAAATTGCTGCGCATCAAAATCGGCTTGAGCTCGCCGGTTTGAGGATCCAGCCGGTGTATAGAGTTGTAATAGGAGAAATAAATATTCCCCCGTTCATCTTCGGCAAAGCCCCGCATGCTGCAAAATCCGCTGCTGCAATAACTGCTCCCTCCATTGAGGTAGGTGGTGAACAGCTTTTTTGACCGGACGAATTTGATGGCTCCAAAGTCGGAAGCGACCCAAACCACGCCGCTTTCGTCCCGGAGCACCTGCCGGTAGATAGGTTGGTGCTTGGTGATCTCCCGCACGTCCTGGTTGAAATCACGCATCGATTGATGAAGCGCATCGTAGTAAAGAAGCGCATCTTCGCCGGCCAGCCACATATTCCCATCGGGTTCCACGCACAGCGCATCAAAAAGCTTCCCTGCGGGAATCAGTTCCGAAACCGGATGCAGGGAAAATTTTTTCTGCCCGGGCAGCCGATAGTATACCTGTCCGTTTTGCAGGAGCACATACAGCCCTCCTCCCGGCCCCTCCTCCAGCGCTACGATGCGCGCTACCCCGGGCGAGCGCCCCCAATAGCTGAAACTGAACCGGTCAACTACCTCCCCTCGAAGGTTGAGTTGCCAAAGTTCATTTTCATTGCCTCCCAACCAAAGGGTGTCTCCCGCCCACAACAAGGGGCGGCTTTCGTATTTACCGGGCAAAAGCAGGTTTACCTGCCGACGCCCTTCCCTGTCGTAGTATTGGAGGTAGCACTCCGCCTGCTTTTCTGCAAAGGTGACCATCCAGGCATCCCCGTCTGCTCCCGGACACACATGGTTGGCCGTATGCTCTTCCCCTCGAAGCAACTTGCCTTCATTGATGCGTACATGCTGAAAAGCCAGGGTCATGGGGTCGAAAACGGAAATGAAAGTTGGGGCGAACCAGCCAAAGGCGGTTCTGGGGGCCTACAAATAAGTCGAGGGCAGGCCCTACTGCCTGTCCCGAAATACTATCCGGCACTTCAAAGGAAAGAAATTCGTAGCCGTCGTGGCGGTTCAGCCCGTTGAAGGTGGCCAGCCAAACGAATCCCATGGTATCCTGCTGAATCTTGTATATGTTGCGATGCGAGAGCCCCTCTTCAAAGCCCAACACCTTGATTTGCACTTCCAGTTCCTGCGCACGAAGGTTCCACCCCGCCAGACTGGCCAACACCACTATCAACCATACACTCCAACGACTCATATTCTTAAGGCTTTCAAATCGGCTAAGTACGCTGTAAATTAGGTAAATTAATGGTACGATCCGCGCCTTCAGCACGCATTATACCATTGATAAAGATGTAAAAATAACAAACTCGGCCAAAGCTAATACTATCATCATTTTAATGATATATTGAAGAAAAATCACTTCAGTTTGAGTATAGTACATTAATTTATAATCCAAAAAATGATAATTCGAATTTTTTTCCACATTTTCTTCCGCAAATGCGAAAAAAAAAATTAACATTTCCGTTACCTTGCCCCGCATTTCGCGTCTAAAGATCAAAATTCGTTGAAAAACAGCACAATACGCTATTAAAAAGCCCTAATAGCCTGGATTTGAAGGTAAATCCCCCTCTATTAAAAAAGGAATTTTTATAAGAACATTTGGTCTTTTTATCGCATTTCCAGGCAATAAATCGGGCTTAATTCGCATTAATTACCCAATATAATTCCAAATCCGAAAATAAATTTAAAGAATAGTTGACTGATAGATAGAAAGCAAATACCTTTGCGGTACAATCCAAGAACGAACGAACATTTTTGAACAACCGAACGAACGAGCTTTTTTAATCCCTTAACTCCCACCAGCTATTGCCTATTTCTACACGCACGCCCAGTAGTTTTGGCATTTTGACAAAAACCGATGCGGTCGGCCTCTAAACGGCGGGATGTGGCTTTTGCTACATACCGTAAATAAGTAGCTGGGGGAAAAATCCGTTTGTGGCCTTTCGCACAAAGTGAACATTATGAAATTCCCATGGACAATGAGCCTGCTGCTGCTGGCGTTAACTGCTATTGCAGTACCCCACAGCACGGCCAACAAAATCACCCACTCCGACGTTTACGTCGTTGAGCTCGACGAGACGCTGCTTCAAACGAGGCTTCAAGCGCTCAATCTACCGGTTTCCGTCCGGTTTACGCCTTCCGTACAGACATTTATCAGCGAGTTTACCACCTATGGCAAGAAAGGTTCTGAAGCCATGTTGGGTCGCGCGGTACTGTACTTCCCCACATTCGAATACTACCTCAACCTGTACGGGCTTCCCAGCCAACTGAAGTACCTGGCAATGGTAGAATCCAACCTCCGCCCTAACGCTACGTCGGAGGTAGGCGCTGCCGGTCTGTGGCAATTGATGCCCTCGACCGCCCAGCAATTGGGGCTGCACGTGAACTCGTATGTGGACGAACGCCGTGACCCGCACAGCTCCACCGAAGCAGCCGTACGCTTCCTGGCCGATTTGTACAAGCAATTCGGATCCTGGGAACTGGCACTTGCCGCCTACAACTGTGGCGCAGGCAATGTGTCGAAAGCTATCCGGAACGGTGGAAGCAAGGACTTCTGGAAAATCCGCGAATACCTCCCGGCACAAACCCAGGTATACGTACCGCGCTTTATTGCGGCGGCCTACCTCGCTGAGTATTACACCCAGCACGGCTTGCAACCGGTATTCCCGGAATACGACCTCCGCTTTTCCCGCACTATCCGGGTCTACAGCCAACTGCCGCTCAATAAAGTGGCCTCGATCACCGGTATCTCTATCAACGTGATCCGGAAACTCAACCCGGCTTACCGCCAGGGGATCATTCCCGCAAGCACCAAAGGGCATTTCCTTACCCTGCCGGAACTGGGTATCATGGCTTTCCAGGACTACCTGCGCTGGTCGGGCAATAGCGACATCAAAACGGACCTGGTCTCCGTAGAACAGAAAGAATCCCTCCAAGCTAAAGGAGGAACTACCGTCCTGGTCGCCGCAGGCGATTCCATCAACTCGATCGCCAATCAGCATGGTTGCACCAAATACGAAATTATGGAGTGGAACCAACTGCGGGACGAGAATTTGTACTTTCACCAGGAACTCGTGCTCTTCGTGACTTCCGCCAACACCACGGTGCGCAGATCGTAATCTCGCACTCCGGGCGAAAATATAATCTTTCCGAATGTGCCATTGTGGGCTTAGGCCCCAATGGCCATTTTTTTTTTTGCAGGATTATTTTTGGCGCAATAACATCTTGGTCCTCAATACCCCATCCTGGCTTCGCACCGACATACAATAAACCCCGGATTGCCAATTATGGGTATCCAGCGAAACTACTTCCGCCGCTTCACCGCTCCACCTTAATCGCCCCCATTGGTCCCAAACGGACACCACGGTGGGTTGCCCCTCCGGTAGCCGGACAGTCAGGGTCTCAGAGAAAGGGTTGGGAAAAGCAAGTACCTCCTTCTCGTTGGCATTCACCTCTGTCCCCGCACTGGGCCCTTCAGGTGAATGGCGAAGGAAAAACTCCCAGATAGCTGAACTGGCACTGAAATCCTGGTTGGTGACGCCGACTATAACCACAGCGCCCGGCCAGGTGTGGCCGCCATTGTACACTTTGTAATGCCAGACCTCTGTGCCTGCCTCGCAATCATTGTATTTAATGAGCTCCGCAGTTGATCCATCCAGTAACACAGTATTGGGCACAGGTTCAACCGATGGGTCCCCAATACACCCGTTCTTTTGCGTCCAAAAAAGCAGCAGATCTGGTATGCTCAGGGTATTGACAAGTCCATCGTAGGGCACAACCGGATCGGCAGTACCATGGATCTCCAACACAGGTATGGGATGGCTTGGCGAACACAACGCGGCCTGGGTTGGCACCATGCTGCCAGTAACAGAAGCTATCGCCGCAAACCGATCAGTGAGCTGACAAGCGAGCATGTAACTCATAAATCCACCATTCGACATGCCACAGGTAAACACCCGCGCCGGGTCAACTAAATAATGAGCCGACAGCGTGTCGATCAGCGCATTTATAAAACTGACATCATCGGCGGTGGAGGCGCCTGGCAGGCCTACGTTCCAGGAATTGAGTATCCCATTGGGGTAGCAGACCAGGAAATGCCCGGTATCCGCCACCATATCCATTTGGGAATAAAACTCCTGCTCAATGGCATTGGAAGTATACCCATGCAGGTTGAAAACCAGGGGCCAGGGTTGGGTCCCATCATAGGCCGCTGGTATGTATATCCGGTAATCGCGCAGGTAACCTTCGTGCTCGAAACTACCGGTCAAACTCTGAGCGGGAAGAAAGGATGTAAAAAACAGGCCAATCAGGCCAGTGAACAGTAAAGATTTAGACATTGTTGGTGGCTTTTTTGTTAAAAGCAGGTAGTCAGCTGGAGCGATAGTCCAACGGGCTACCTGCTTTTAATTTTGAATGATTCCCTGGTCGCTAAATATCCAAAGAAAAGAGCGCATGTGCAATGAATTTGCATAAACCCGCAATTTGCCGGCTAAAAAACGGCCCGGTTTCCTATATTGCTGAAGAAAAAAACGGATCCTGATGAAAGAACTTTGGGAGCATTTTCTCGAATCGCTCAAATCCCTGAATGAGGAACTCCTCACCTGGATAGATGATTTTGTGCGTTCTCTGCCCAATATTGCACTCGCCATTGTGGTGACCGTATTGGGCTATCTTTTTTCCCGGGTAGTGAAAAAATATTTCTCAAAGGCCTTGTCCCGGTTTTCCAAAAACCTGACCGTCAACCGCCTGCTGGCGAATATCACGACGGCAGGATTCATGCTGCTGGTACTTTTTCTGGTACTCAGCATTTTAAACCTGGAACGGGCCCTGCAATCACTGCTTGCAACTGCCGGAGTGGCAGGCTTGGTTATTGGTTTAGCCCTGCAGGAACCCATTATTAACTTCCTTTCCGGGGTCATCATGTCCACCCGGGTCTATTTCAAGGTAGGCGACCTGGTGGAAACTAATGGCTATTTGGGGATCATTGACAATATCAACCTGCGCTCGACGGTACTCCACAACTTTCAGGGACAGGAGGTCGTCTTACCCAATAAGGTCGTGCTGCAAAACCCTTTTATCAATTATACCGTTTCCCGCCAACGCCAGGTGGAGATCGTTTGCGGGATCTCGTATGGCGACGATCTGGAAAAAGTCAAAAATGTATCGATTGCGGCAATCAAGGACAAAGTTGCCTATGATGTCAAAAAACCTGTCGAGTTCTTTTTTACCGACTTCGGGGATAGTTCTATCAATTTCCTGCTCCGCTTTTGGTTGAAGGATACCCAGCAACTGACGTTTTTAGAGATTCGCCACACGGCTATTGTTGCGCTCAAAAAAGCTTTCGATGAAAACAGTATCACGATCCCATTCCCCATTCGAACGCTCGATTTTGGCATCAAAGGAGGTGTGCCCATTGGAAAGGCATGGGACAAAAAGGAGTGAAATCCCTACTCACTTTTCCGTATTTTTACCCGCTTTTACAATTTTAGTAAGGAGTTGTCAATAAGCCATGGCATGGGATCAAGTAACGAAAAAAGGTTTTCTCCAAAGACAGACACCAAGGGGGATCTGTGGCTGGAACTGTATACGCCTGCGACCGACGAACGTCCTGTATGCATCGTAGGTAATTTCAACAACTGGCAGATCGACCTGGAGCGCTTTCAACTCGGGCAGCTGGGGCCTGGCCATTTTCAGTTCCGTTTTCCGGAAGCACAACTCCCGGCATTTCCACTCGAGTATAAATACGTCAAAGGCAGTTGGGAGGACGAAGAATCCGATGAATACGGCAGCACCATCCCCAACCGGCGGATCGACCTAGCCGAATCCAGGGTAATCGACCATGTGCCCCGCTGGAAATTCAAGGGGTTAGCCTATAACCCTGAATTCCTTCCCAAAATCCAGGTCATCTCCGAGCAATTTGAGATCCCGCAGCTCATCAAAACCCGGCGTATCGCTGCCTTGCTCCCTCACGATTATCACGAGACAGACAAATGCTACCCCGTGCTCTATCTGCAAGACGGCCAGAACCTTTTCGACGATTTCGCCCCATTCGGCAATTGGGCGGTAGATAAAAAACTGGCGGTCATGGCCGAAAAAGGAATAGCCGATATTATCATTATTTCGATCGACCACGCTGCAGAAGAACGGGTTGCCGAATTCACTCCCTCCTACCAAACCAGGCTTGGGGTGGGCGATGGAAAGAAGTATACCCGTTTTCTCGCTGACACCCTTAAACCCTTCGTCGACCAGCATTTCCGCACCCTCACCGACCGGACCCACACCGGGATCGGCGGGAGCTCTATGGGCGGGCTGATTAGCATCTATGCAGGCCTGATGTACCCGGAAGTATACGGTCGGCTGATGGTCTTCTCCCCCAGCCTTTGGGTAGCGCCCAATATTCCTGACTTCGGGCTCCCCTTTGACGACCCCCTGCCCGCAAAGATCTATATCTATGCCGGCGGCAAAGAAGGCAGCTCTATGATCCCCAATATCAACCGGTACCGGAATGCCCTGGAACGAAAAGGGATGAATATGTCGCACATCGACTTCCGGACCTCCATCGACCCGGAAGGCACCCATAGCGAAGAACACTGGGGCCGGGAATTCCCCAAAGCCCTGGAATGGCTATTCTTTTAATAAGGAAAATGATGCCTTTGCAATCATAAAATTTATAAACCAGTGGACCGGCTTCCGGCTGGTCCACTGGTTTATATAAAAAATTGAAAACCAATCCTTCCAAAAGAAGGGGCATATCTGTACTTTTGGATTTTGTGCATATGAGAACCGGAAATGGACCAGCCCATGCTTGTAGAAATAAAGACCCAAATTACCAGCGATAGCGCCGATACGCTCCTCATTCCATGTTGGAAGAACCAGCCGTTTCCACAGGAAGTCAGGCAGTGGTTTACTTCCACAGGAGTATCGCCTGAGCAATTAACCCAGGATTTTTGTGGCGATTTAAAAGAAACCTCTTGCTTTTATCTCCCCTGGGATGGTAAAAACAGGAAGATCTACCTGGTCGGATTGGGTGAAAGCCCCGGGTTTAGCCAGGTGCTCCATGCTTTGCGGAGTTTCACCCATCGGAACCGCTCCAAGTTACCTTCCTGTATAGGCCTCTACCTAAAACATCTGGCAGAAGACGGCCCGTCCCTTCGCCACCTGGAAGCCACCCTCAACGGGATGCTGCTGGCGCGCTACCAATTGGGTATGTACAAAACGGATGACAACAAATTGGCGCCTTTCCAGCAAGAAAATGCCCAAATCCAGGTCTTCCTTTCCGAAAATCTGGTAGCAAAAGCCCAGGTAGTAGCGCACCGCGTCCAGCAAGTGGCCGCTACACAACTGGAGATATTCGACCTCGTCAACAAGCCCAGCTATTATATCACCCCTCAAGCCCTGGCGACATGGGCCGAGGAAGCCGGCAAAATCCGGGGGTTCCAGGTCAAGGTACTCGATAAGCCTACCCTGGAAAAGGAAGGCTTTCATGCGCTCCTGGCCGTAAACCGCGCCAGCATCGATCCCGCAGTATTTATCACCATGGATTACCAACCCCCGGACCGGGAGCCGGTAGCCACCGTTTGCCTCGTGGGAAAAGGCGTCACTTTTGACGTCGGAGGCCTGTCTATCAAGCCCTCCTCCAACATGCATTATATGAAAAGCGACATGGGCGGAGCCGCCGCGGTACTGGGAGCCGTGGATATCGCTGCCAAACTGCAACTCCCCATACGGGTTATCGGGCTCATCCCTTCCACCGACAATAGCGTGGATGCGCTGGCCCTCAAACCCAACGAGGTCATTTCCTCTTACAGCGGCAAGACAATCGAGATCATTGATACCGATGCCGAAGGACGGCTTATCCTGGCCGACGGGCTCAGCTATGCCGTGCGCAATTACCAGTCCGATGTGCTGATCGACCTGGCTACCCTGACGGGAAGTACCATCCGCACCCTGGGCTATGCGGCCGGTGGGCTTTTTACCAATAATGACCAACTGGCCAAAGACCTTTTGGATGCCGGTGATACCTGCGGCGAACGCCTTTGGCGGCTTCCGATTTGGGACGAGTTCAAAGACGGGATCAAATCAGATATCGCGGATGTGAAGAATTTCAGCAGCAAGCCCACTGCCGGGGCCATTTATGCGGCAAAGTTCCTGGAAGTTTTTATCGACAATCATCCTTCCTGGGCCCACCTCGACATAGCCGGGGTGGCGATAACAGACTCTGAATTTGGCACTCAAAAAACAGCCACCGCCTACGGAGTGCGCCTCCTGCTCGACTATTTCGAAGCACTTATCCAACATAAATCACAGGCTTAAGTAACGCGCGAACATGGAAAACCAACTCTCTTTTTTATGCATCACCTGTTTTCTGAAAGGACATAATTTCCTGAAAGCCTTAAAGGCGGAAGGGAATAAGGTGTACCTGGTTACCAAAAAATCGTTGGAACACGCAGACTGGCCCCGGGAGGCGCTCGATGAAATCTTTTTCCTCGACACCGATGCAAACTCCCCCGAAAACCTGCACAACCTGAGCCTGGGCCTGGCCCATCTGATGCAAACCCGCAAGATAGACCGAATCGTAGCCCTGGATGATTTTGACGTGGAAAAGGCAGCCTATCTCCGCGAAGAGTTCCGCATTCCCGGTATGGGCTCGACCACCGCGCGTTATTTTCGCGACAAACTGGCCATGCGAATCCAGGCACAGGATGCCGGCATCCCCGTGCCTGCGTTCTCGTCTTTGTTCAACGACGATGATATCCGGCATTTTACCCAACACGTGCCCGGCCCCTGGCTGGTAAAGCCCCGATCAGAGGCCTCTGCAACGGGTATTAAAAAAATTGAATCGGCCGAGGCCCTTTGGCCCGTCCTCGAATCTCTCGGGCAGGAGCGGCACCGGTTCCTGATCGAATCGTTCAAACCAGGTGACGTATACCACGCCGATTCCTTATACCTGAATGGGAAGGCACTTTTTTGCCGCACCTCCAAATACCTCACGCCACCCTTCGATGTAGCCCACGGCGGCGGTATTTTCCGATCCATGACCGTCGATTTCGACAGCCCTGAAGACCTTGCCCTGAAAGAACTAACCGGTAAAGTGATGTCGGCATTTGGCATGCGGTCAAGCGCTTCCCATACCGAGTTTATTCGCTCCCGGGAAACAGGTGCGTTCTATTTCCTGGAAACTTCGTCCCGCGTGGGCGGCGCCCACTTGTCTGATATGGTTGAAAAATCTTCCGGAATAGACCTTTGGACCGAATGGGCCAAGCTGGAAAATGCCCTGGTTAAGGGCAAAACCTACACACTCCCCGACACCCGAAAGGACTACGCGGGGATACTGATCACCTTGTCCCGGCAGGAGCAACCCGACATGTCCCCGTTCCAGGCTCCGGAAGTCGTTTGGCACCTGCATAAGAAAAACCACGTAGGCTTCATCGTGCAGTCGACCCGCAAAGACCGGGTCTTGGAGTTATTGGATCAATATGCGGAAACGGTTTATCGCGATTACCACACCAGCGCGCCCGTGCCCAACCATCCGGGCGACTAGTAGAGCCGCTATACGTGGCGGCTACATAGCATGAAACACGTGAAATTACATATCAAAGGCCGTGTGCAAGGCGTGGCCTACCGGGCGCACACCCGCCGGAAAGCCCGGGAGTTAGGGCTCTGCGGTTTCGTGGAAAACCGGCCGGATGGAAGCGTGTATGCAGAGATCGAAGGACCCGTTGCACAGGTGGACGAAATGGTGGAATGGTGCAGGAACGGCCCGCCGTTGGCACAGGTCGAAAGTATGGAAATGGAGGAGGGAGAACCGATCGCCCTCCCCCATTTTGAGATACGCCGCTAGAGAGCCGACAAGGCCTTGTCCAGGTCTTCGATCAGGTCGTCTACATCTTCTACACCTACACTGAGGCGAATCAAAGAATCGGTCAATCCCACCTTGAGGCGGTCTTCCCTCGGAATAGACGCATGCGTCATGGATGCCGGGTGACCGATCAGCGATTCAACGCCACCGAGGGATTCGGCGAGGGTAAAATAGTGGGTGTTACTCAGCACTTTCACGGCATCTTCAAAGGTATCGCGGTGCAGGTCGAAGGAGACCATCGCACCGAAATCCCGCATTTGCGCTTTAGCAATGGCATGTTGTGGGTGGTCTTCAAACCCGGGGAAATACACATTGCGGACAGTGGGATGTTGCCGGACAAACTCGGCGATACGCTTCGCATTGGCACAAGCCCGCTCTACGCGAAGGTGCAGCGTTTTGATGCCGCGCAGTACCAGAAAACAATCGTTTGGAGAAGGCACGGCCCCAACCGCATTTTGCAGGAAATACAATGACTCGGCAAGTGTTTCATCCTTCACAATCAGCGCGCCCATCACTACATCCGAGTGGCCGCCCAGGTATTTGGTGGCAGAATGAAGCACGATATCCGCACCCATGTCGAGTGGGTTCTGCAGGTAAGGGGAAGCGAAGGTATTGTCGACAGCCACCAGGACGCCTTTGGCTTTGGCCAGGCTCACCATTTTGCGGATATCCACCACTTTCAGCATCGGGTTAGTAGGCGTTTCCACCCACAACAGCTTTGTTTTTTCGTTGATCGCGGCTGCCACTTCATCCGGATTGCTCATGTCGACAAAGTGCGATGCGACGCCAAAGCGTTCGTAAATCCGGCGCATTAAGCGGTAGGAGCCACCGTACAGGTCGTTGGTGGCCACAATCTCATCGCCCGGATTCAGCAGGCGAAGGACCGCATCCATTGCGGCCAGGCCGCTGGCGAAGCAGACCCCGTGGGTTCCGTTTTCCAGGTGAGCCAGGTTTCGTTCCAGGGCGCTGCGGGTCGGGTTTTGGGTACGCGCGTACTCAAAGCCTTTGTGTTTGCCGGGAGCCTCCTGGGCATAAGTAGAAGTCTGATAAATAGGCGTCATTACAGCGCCGGTAAGGGGGTCGGGTTCGAGTCCCCCATGGATGACTTTCGTGCCGAATTTCATGGAAATGGGATTTATTTTTATTTACGGGCCAATACGCGGTGTACGGCTTCGACGATGTGGCTGGCGCCCATGCCGTATTTTTCGAGTAGTGCTTCAGGGGTGCCACTTTCTCCAAATTGGTCGTGGACGCCGACAAATTCCATGGGAAGCGGCATGCGACGTGCCAGCAACTGGGCGATGCTCTCGCCCAGGCCACCGGCTATTTGATGCTCTTCGGCAGTGACCACGCAGCGGGTTTTCTGTACGGAGTCGAGAATAGCTTCCTCGTCGAGCGGTTTTATCGTATGGATATTGACCAGCTCTACACTTATTCCATGTGCAGCCAACTCCCTGGCTGCCTCCACGGCCTTCCAGACCAAATGTCCCGTAGCGAAAATGCTCACATCGGTACCTTTCTGAAGCAGGAGGGCCTTCCCGATCTCAAAAGGCATGTTTTCGGTAAAAACCGGCCAGCTCGGGCGACCAAACCGCAGGTATACAGGTCCCTGATGCTCGGCAATGGCAATAGTAGCGGCCTTGGTCTGCGCATAATCGCAGGGATTAATCACCGTGAAACCCGGCAGCATCTTCATCATGCCGATGTCTTCCAGGATCTGGTGGGTAGCGCCATCTTCTCCCAACGTCACACCGGCATGGGAAGCACACACCTTTACGTTTTTTTCCGAGTAGGCAATACACTGGCGGATCTGGTCGTAGACCCTTCCCGTAGAGAAATTGGCAAATGTACCGGTATAGGGGATCTTCCCGCCTATAGCCAACCCGGCCGCCATACTCATCATGTTGGCTTCTGAGATTCCTGCCTGGAAAAACCGGTCTGGAAATTCCTTGATAAAGGCGTCCATTTTCAGGGAGCCTACCAGATCGGCGCAAAGTGCGACTGCCTGGGGATATTGCCGGCCTACTTCCAGTAACCCATCGCCAAAACCGTCACGAGTTGCTTTTTTGCCATTTACTACGAGCTGATCCAACATGTTATTTGGTTTGAGATATTAGAAAACCAATGTGGGATAGGCACACTGTTTTATTAGTTTAAGCCCCTTCGGGTTGATATTTTTCGACATAGGGATAGTCCCCCAGTGTTTCTTCCAATTGGGAAAGGGCGTTTTCCAACTGTTCGGCGTTGGGCGCTACGCCGTGCCATTTATGGGTGCCCATCATAAAGTCAATGGGATATCCCATTTCTGTTTTCATCAGCACGACGACCGGTTTTCCTTTTCCCGTGCGCGCTTTAGCGGCTGCCAATCCCCGCAACACGTCCTGCATATCATTGCCATGCATGTGGAGTACATCCCAGCCAAAAGCGGTCCACTTGGCGGGCAGATCACCCAAAGAGATAACGTCATCATTTCGGCCATCGATCTGTACGCCGTTCCAATCAACTGTCAGGATCAGGTTATCGACCTTTTTATGGGCGGCAAAGAGCGCTGCTTCCCAAATCTGCCCTTCCTGCAATTCCCCATCACCGGTGAGGCAGTAAACCAGATGGTCGTCGCCATCGAGGCGTTTGGCCAGGGCAGCGCCAATAGCTACGCTGAGTCCCTGGCCCAGCGACCCGGAAGCTACGCGTATCCCGGGCAGCCCTTCGTGGGTAGCGGGGTGTCCCTGAAGCCTGGAATTGAGCTTCCGGAACGTGGCCAATTCTCCGAGAGGAAAATACCCCGAGCGGGCCAGCACGCTATACCAAACCGGTGAAATGTGGCCGTTAGAGAGAAAAAAAAGATCTTCTCCCTTGCCTTCCATGGAGAAGTGGGCGTCATTTTTTCGGAGAATCTCAAAGTAGAGTGCGGTGAAAAAATCCGCGCATCCAAGGGATCCGCCGGGGTGGCCGGATGCGGCGTAATGAGTCTGTCGAAGGATATCCCGACGCACTTGCGTGGCGATTCGCTTGAGTTGGACCAAATCGGCCATAGCCTTGAGTTTTAGTGGATGCCCACCATTTTTAAAAAAATCCTTCCGTCAAAACAAAGTGGTAGGCCCTAAACGTTAAATGGAAGTGCAAAGGTAGGAATTCCACCAGACAAAAAGATAAAAGGGCCATCCAAGTTTGTACCTGAATGGCCCTTTTCGAATAACCTTCGATCAATGAAGCAGGAGAAATTATTTCTTCTTCTTGTTCACCGATTCACTCAGTTCTTTGCCCGGCTTGAATTTAACCACTTTCTTGGCACTGATCTTGATCGAAGCACCCGTTTGCGGGTTGCGGCCCGTGCGAGCCTGACGCTCGGATACCGAGAAGGTACCGAAACCGATCAATGTGGCCTTATCACCTGCATGCAGCGCGTCAGCGATAGAGTCGAAAATGGTGTTTACTGCACTGGCAGCTTGAGCTTTCGTAATGTTGGCCGCTTCAGCAACCTTAGTAACCAAATCTCCTTTATTCATTATTTTGGCTTTTGATGACTAGAATGATAAATCGAGAGCAAATTTAGTCGCTGCCCATTGTATAAACAAGTATTTTGATCTAAAAAAAGCTTGGAATGCTATATTTTATAAGGGTTCTTGGGTATTCCAGGTCGGAAGGGTTACCTTTGTATCCTCTTTTTTTTAGAAACTTAAAAAAAATTGTGTCAAAATTTTAGCTGATAATCAAGGATTTATGAAATCTAAAATAATCATTTTTCTCGTTTTTATGGCATTAGGTTCTTTCCTTGTGCCGACCACCGGATGCAGCCCCAAATATGGCTGTCCTGCCTATGAATCGGCTCATGCACCCACCAATCGGAAGGGAGAACTATCGAAAAAAGGGGGAATTCAAATTTATTCCCCAAGCATATGCGAAAGCATAGGTAGCAGGGGGGCTAGGAATTAGGACCACTTTCATCCCGTTTAGGATCGAGGGCATCGGAAAGACCTTCACCGAGCAGATTGAAGAGCAGGACCATGAAAAAGATCGCCACCCCGGGAAAAACAGCCAGCCACCAGGCATTGAAATTGGAACGAGCCTCACTGAGTAGCTTGCCCCACGTCACCTCTTCCGGCCCTAATCCGATGCCGAGGAAGGATAGGGTGGCTTCCGAAAGTATGGCCCGGGCTACGCCGAAAGCAATAAGGATCAATACCGGGCTCAAGGCATTGGGCAAGGCATGCCGGAACATGATACGGGATGCACGCAACCCCAATGCTTGCGCTGCTTCAATGTAGGTTTGCCGCCGTACCTTTAACATCTCGGCCCGTACAAACTGGGCAATGGAAGTCCACCCCACCAGCCCGATGATCAGCATGACATACCAGATGGATGGTTTGCGGATCAAGGCCGCTAAGGCCAATATTAACAGCAACCCTGGAATCGATTCCATGACCTCCACGCTGCGCATGACCAGCAGATCGACCGGTATGCGAACCTGCTTGCGCAACCGAAATACTCGCTCAATCAGAAATCCAAGGCCATTTGCCAATACCAGCATGCCAACCAGCCATATCAACCCGGTAAATAATGCAGCGGGAACCCCTCCTGCGGCATTTGCTTCCCCAATACTATATGCCCGGCTGATAAATCCGAAAAATAATCCAAAATAAAGCCCTACCACCTGGAGCACCAGCCGTATCCAGGAGGTTTTCAACCCATGGTCGCCCCAATAACCTGCCAGGGTGCCCAAAAATAACCCGATCAGGGTAGCCAGCGCCATGGCGCCGAGTCCTACCAACAAAGCGATACGGGTGCCGGCAATCAAGCCTGCCGCTACATCGCGCCCCAATTGATCGGTACCCAGCCAATGCCAGAAGCGTGGTGACGCCACCCGCTGTCCTCGAAAGGGATTGGCAAAATGTGTATTCTTGATATCCCGGGTAGTTGCCGAGTATGGGATGGGCGGAAAAACGACCGACTCATAATCCAATTCCCGCCATCGTGCCCGCACCAGTTCAGGCGACCACTCGGTCAACCCCAGATCTACGCCATACTGATGGAGTACGGGGAAATAAGTCTTGCCCTCTATTACACAATACAACGGTTTCTCATTCGCCAGAAAATCGCCCAGCAACGCGATAGCAAAAAAGACGTACAACAGACGCAGGGACCAAACAGCAGACCGTTTGCTCCGAAAGCGCTCCATCACCTGGGAACGCCAGAACCCGCTCGTCTTTTTAGCGCGTGCCATCAGGCTCCATTTTTCTCACCCCGCCCCAGGCGTACCCGGGGGTCGGCAATTCCATATAAAAAATCGGACACCCAAATCCCTATCATGGTCAGCAGGGCGCCCAGGATCAGCACTGAAAAAACAACCGGCCAATCAGCTGCAAAGATGGCATCATAGGTCAGCAAACCCATCCCGGGTATCGCAAAGATGACCTCCAACACCACCGACCCCGCAATGGAAGCCGGGAACAGGGAAGCCAATACCGTTATTATTGGGAAAAGCGCATTCCGGAAGGCATGCCGCCAAACTACCACCTCCTCCTTCAATCCCTTTGCCCGTGCCGTGCGGATATAATCCTGCCGAATGACCTCCAGCATGGCGCCCCGCATCTGCCTGGCAAAAAAAGCCAATAATCCATAGGTTTGACAGAGAATGGGCAACAAGAGGTGACTGGTCCGCACCCAAAAACGCTCCCACCCCGATGCATCCGACGCGATCTCCCCCAGCCCTATCGATGGGAACCAATCCATCCACGCGGCATAGGTGCCGGAGGTAAAAAAAATGACCAGGATAGTCGCTACCCAAAACCGGGGCAGGGAGTACAACCCGAATAGTGTCACCGTAAAAAAACGATCCATGCGCCCGCCCTTTCGCAGCGCTGAATAAACCCCGATGGGAATGGCCAGCAGCAGCGCCAGGGCAAAGGCGCTCAGGTTGAGCGCCAGTGTCCAGAAAATGGCAGGACGAAGCTTGCTTCCCACCGGCCGTTTATCTTTGAAGGAGATCCCGAAATCGCCGGTCACCAGTCCGGACATCCAGCGGTGGTAACGGTTATCCGTGCCGTACCATTTCCAGTCGGGCCGGATTAATAATATCGGAGTAGCCTGGGTCTTTACGAGTTCCCATTGCTGAAGCAAAGCGCCTGATTCCTGGGATAAGTAGGACTGGTACAATGAGAACTGCGCCATACTGTCCAGGCGTGCCAGCCGAAAATCGACCTGTCCAGGTTTAAAGGTGGTGCGCAATTCCCGAAGGGTCTGGTTGATATCGATCTTTTGCTGCCGGTTCAGCGAATCCGGCATAGCAGCTGCCCTGCGCAATAGCGATTCCAATTGCTGGTCATACCTGGATATTTCGGGCCAATTGCCCGTCAGCGCCACGAGGTTGCCCAGCATATGCCGCCGGTATTGCGGCTGTATGCGGTGCAGGGTATCCGGAAAAGCAGCAGGAGATAAACTGAAATAAAAGGGCGGTAAATCATACCCATACTCCCGGGCACACCGCTCGTACGCTCCTTCCACCAGGATGCCCTGGTCGGCACACAAGCCGATCACCGGATCACCGGGGGCCAGCAGGCTCAATCCGAAAGCTACCCAGGAAATGATCACCAGGGTAGGGAGGAAGAGAAGCAGACGTTTTAACAGATAGGCCCCCATGTACCCAAGCTTACCGCAGCGATTCCAACAACTGGTACTGATTCGGGAAGAATCCCGGATTCAGGGGCGAGGCGAAAGCATCAAACCGCTTATGCACCAGGATCCTGGATTGCGGAGTCAACAAAAAGAGCATGGGTTGTTCTTCATACACCATTTTCTGAAAGGTCTTATAAAGCTGATCGCGTTCCTTTTTATCGAGGGTTTGCCGGATGCGCTCGATGAGCTCATCCGACTGCGCGTTGCCAAAACTGGTTCGGTTGGTGCCGTCGGGGGTATCGCTGTCCGTATGCCATACCTGATAAAAATCGTCCAGCACAGGTGGGGCGATCAAAGCCCCGCTGGCCAGTTCGTAGTTGCGGGTATTGAGGTCAGCGCGCTGAGCCTGAAATTCTTTGGATATGATCTCCAGATCGATACCTGCCTGGGTAGCCGCATCCTTGAAAATAGCGGCGATCTTTTCCTGGGCAGGCACATTGGTGATCAGGTAGGTCAGTTTCAGTTCGATGCGCTCGCCGTTTACCATATTATCGGCGGTGCCGTTGTTGTTGCTGTCAATCCAGCCCGCTTCCGACAGCAGGATCTTGGCACGCTCGACATTATAGGGGATCAATGGAAGGTCCTTGTTATAGTAGTCTTTCATAGGGAGTACCGGCCCGTTGACCCGTTCGCCCAGACCGTAAAACACCGTTTCGATAATCTCCTCTACATTTAACAGGTGCGCCAGTGCCTGCCGGACCCGCTTGTCCGATAATTTGGGATTCTTGGTATTAACGTAAATGAAATAGTAGGCATAGGTAGCCGGCGTAAAAAACTGGTAGTTATCCGTCACCCCCGGCAGGGTTTTTAAATCGACAAAATCTTTGGAGTCGATGCCCACTGCTATGTCGAGCTCTTCCGACTTGACCAGCGACACCGCGGCTGCCTGGTCGCGCACAGGCCAATAGATCAGTTTGTCCGGGTAGGCCTGCAGAGAAGAGGGTGGATTGCTTATTTTTTCGCCCCACCAATCCTGCTTTTTAACCAGCGTAAACCGCTGATCTTCTCCAATACTTTCCAGCAAATAAGCCCCCGAACCCAATACCGACGAGGGATCCCGGGAGTAGCGCTCCGAAGTGAACCGGTCGGCGAATGCCTGCACACGCGGGTCACTTTCCAGTGCGTTTGCCTTTGCCGGATCGATGAGATCGGCCAGGGATATCTCGGCCATTTGTCCTTCCGGATCGTAATTGTAAGCCGGGAACAAAGGGATCGTACTCACCACTGCCTCGAGGGCAAGGATGTACGTTTCATTGGTGAGAACGGAAAACTTCTTTGGATTGGCGGCATCGACCTCTACATCCTTGATCATCCCCAGATAGGGGCGGATCCGCTGAGCCGGGACTTTGGGGTTTAAAGCAGCCTTCAACGCAAACACATAATCATTGCCGGTGATAGGTGTACCGTTATCCCAGTGGGCCTCCGGCCGGATCTCAAACGAATAGCGCAGACCTCCTGCCCAGGGGCCCTCCGTAATAGGATCGATTTTGGGGGCCGCTATCACCAATGATGGCTCCAATTGCCCCGTTTGAGGGTCGATGGTCATGAGATACAAAAAGAGATGGCGCATCACCTGAGTAGCATATTGGTCGGTCAACGACAATACGGGGTTCAGTCCTCCCGGCTCTGCTGCCAGGCGGATCACCAATTCATTGGAGGTGCGCTTCCAGTTGGTGACCGGCTTTTTATCTGACTTGCAATTGGTTACAGACAATAGGAGCACTGCCAGAAGGAGTGCGAAAAAAAGGGTAGTTGAACGAAACCTCATCGTTTTTTGGATTTGTAGTTAAATGGATGTCCTAAAATAGGGGATTTGACCGGATTAGGACAATTTTTTCTGCGAAAAGCAGGTGGAAACCTTTATTTGGTAATCTTGTTGTAAAGGAAACCAGGATTGAGCGAAATTTGAAGGGATTAAATAATATTGAAATGAGTCACATACTCGTCGCCGGCGGAACCGGGCTTATCGGATCCAGGTTATGCACACGCTTGCAGGAAAACGGACACCAGGTGGCATTACTCAGTCGAAAACCTGGCGCTTCCGGTAAAATAAAAACCTATCAATGGGATCCTGCCCGGGGGACCATCGACCTGACGGCCATCCAGCAAGCCGATGCGGTGATTAACCTGGCTGGCGCCGGTATTGCCGATACCTTGTGGACCGCTGCCCGAAAGCGCCTCATTGTGGAGAGCCGTGCACAGTCGACAGCGCTGCTTCGGCAAGCCATACAATCTACCCCTAACAACGTACAGACCTACCTTTCCGCTTCCGCCATCGGGTTTTACGGCCATGCAGGCGAGGAGTGGCTCGAGGAGACTGCCTCCACGGGAAAAGGCTTTCTGGCGGAGAGTACGAAAGCTTGGGAAGATGCCTTTCACGAAGTGGAAAAACTAAACATCAGGGCCGTCGCCTTGCGTATCGGTATCGTATTGACCCCAAAAGGAGGTGCGCTGGAAAAGATTCTGCTCCCTTTCAAGGGACGGGTGGGCAGCTATTTCGGCAATGGGCGGCAATGGTACTCCTGGATACACATCGAAGATGTATGCCGGCTTTTTCTGTATGCGATGGAAAATATAGATATGCGCGGCATCTACAATGCCGTGGCGCCGAATCCCGTCACCAACAAGGAACTGGTTGAGTCGATCGCGAAAGTACGGGGAGGATTTAACCTTATCGCGCCGGTGCCTGCTTTCCTGCTCCGCACCGCCATGGGCGAAATGGCCGATGTGATCCTGAACAGCAACCGGGTTTCCGCAAAGAAAACAGTAGCTGCGGGATTCACCTTCCAATACCCAGAATTGAGCCCAGCGCTGGAAGCTTTATTAAAAAAGTAATACTGGACACTTTAAACAAAAAAAATCTGGATGCAGGGAGAGCGAGGCGCTCCCCCTGCATCCAGATTTTTTTCGTTTGATTCCACTACCCACCTTTAAACACTTCAATAGGCTTGTTCTCAATGACCAGATCGGTAAAATTTCCTTTAAACCGGGTAGCCCGGACGATATGGTTATCGATCCAATGGTAATTGCCTCCACGCGGTTTCCCCATTACCAGCCCGTGGTACTTGAATCCGTACTTTTGCAACCAAAACTCCGTTATTTCCCGGTGTGCTTCCGTGCGGGAAGTAAAAAAGGTGATCACATGGCCCTCGTCGTACCATTTATTGAGGATTTTGTAGGCATCGGGGTAAGGCAATACCGTGCCCATGCGCTCCGGCTCCTCATTGGGCACATCGTCGCAGATCGTTCCGTCAATATCGACGAGAAAATTTTTGACACCATCCGGGAGTACCGGACTAATGCGGTCTCCTTTTGGGTCAAACGCAGGTAATAGCAAAGGCTTCTGTTCCATATAAAGCAGGTTTTCCGGGGGAGGGATCAATTGAAGTTAATATACTGGTCCGGATCTACCGGAACCCCTTTATGCCACAATTCAAAATGCAGGTGCGGGCCATCGGAGAGCGTACCACTATTGCCAATGATGGCCACAGCTTCTCCCGCTTTGACGTAGCTTCCAATTTCCTTCAGGAGGGCAGAATTGTGTTTGTAAAAAGAAATGAGGTTGTTATCATGTTGAATACCAATAGTATTTCCCGTTTCCAGCGTCCAGTCTGAAGCGATGACCCACCCGTCCATTACAGCCTTAACGGGGGTATTCCGAGGTGCGAGGATATCCACTCCGAAGTGTTTTTTATCGAGCATAAACCCGGCGCTGATTTCCCCGGTAAGCGGGGGAGTGAAATAAAGCTGCTCCAGGGGCACTTCGGCCACTCGCTGGGTCCGCAGATCTTCCGTTTGGCCGATGGCCCGGATTTCATCCATTTCCACTTCCTGCCGAAGCATTTCGTCTTCTTCGATCCGGTCGATATGCAGATTGCTGTCACCTGGCGCATATTGCCCTTCCGGCACTTCCTGCAGTGTCTCGCCTTCACCCGCAAGCATCTTGCGAAGGCTGCTGTTGTAAACCTCCTGGGCATCGATCAGCTCCTTGAGTGAATCGACATCCTGGTTGAGGCGGATGAACTCCGGTTGGGCGCTGGCGTTCCCATATCCCGGAATATACCGCTTGAGGGGGTGAATATGATGAGGGAGATGACTAAAAACGCCACTACCACCATGAGGGTGCTCAGAAAAATATAGACGTTGAAGAGAGAGAGCTGGTAGGAGCCTATCTCTTCAAACGTTTCGTTATTCATAATGACCAGGCGGTACGTATGTTTCATCCGCTCCAGCCAGGATTTTTTCTCCGAAGGTATTTCACTCATATCAACAACCTCTTTGCGGTTACTAACGTAAAAATGGTTTAAAGAGTTTTTGCCGGCAAAGGTATCTAAGTACTTTGCAACCAAAGTACTTTAATGATTTTTATAAGTCTTACTGTCGCCGGTGGTGGTAGCGATCTTTATTTATTTAATACACACTGTATTAACGTAAAATAAATTTCAGGTTTTCCAGTTAATAAGGTGTAATTTTGGGGCTGTTTTCCAGAAAACCGTTGGTGACCCGGCAAAGTTGATGAAACTTTCCTTCTTTACAGCCTCAACCACGACAAAATTAAGCAATTAAAGCATGTGCATCTCTGGGAAATCAAAATCCTTCCCATTGTGCGCTTGCATTTCATAAAAAAACCAGGACAGTTGAAAACCTGTACTCTTTTCCGGCTCTTTATCGGCATTTTGATCCTCTCCGTAGCAGGCAGCAGTTGTAAGACCACCAAGCGCAAAGGCGACCTTTCCCCGCTTGGCAAATTCTACCACAATACGACTGCGGAGTACAATGGGTACTTCAATGCCGACGTATTGATGGTCGAAAGTATCTTCGATCTCGAGTTGCAGCACCAGGACAATTACAACAGAATACTCCCTCTTTACAAATACCGGGAGGCCAGCAACCCCAAGGCCGTGGCGGAAAAACTGGACCGCGCCATTGAAAAAACATCGGTGGTGGTAGCCTTGCACCGCTACAGCAACTGGACCGACGATTGCTACCTCCTCATTGGGCAGGCAGAGTACCTCAAGCAGGATTTTGAAGCGGCGGAAGAGACACTGGAGTATATGGTCTCCGAGTTCAAACCCAGCACACTGAAGGCAACCAAGACAAAGGCGAAGGTAGAAAAGAAAAAAAAGCCTTCCAGTTCGAAGAAAAAACGCAAAAAGAACTCCAAGAAGCGGAAAAAAACGCCTTCCTCTAAAAAGTCGAGTACCTCAGCGCCCAAAAAAGAGGAGATCGAACTCGGAGTGACCAAAATCACCCTCGGAGAAAATAAAGTGCAGGTAGAGGAGGGAAAACCTGAGTCTTATTTATTCCGCCACCGCCCCGCCTATCAGGAAGGACTCTTGTGGCTGGCCAAAACCTATATTGAGCGGGAAAACTATTTCGAAGCAGATCGAATCATCTACCAATTGACCAAAAACCCCGGCACCTTCCCCTATATACGACGGGATTTGGCCGTGGTCGAAGCCTATTATTACCTCAAGCAAAAGCGGCTTGCCGATGCCATTGCGCCCCTGGAACGGGGTATTGACCTGACAAAAGATCAGATTCTAAAGGCCCGGTACACATATATCCTGGGGCAGATCTACCAACGCCTCGACAAACCCGAACAGGCTGTTCAAGCCTTTCAGCAGGTAGTCAAGCTGAAGCCCGGCTATGAAATGGACTTCAGCGCCCGGCTGAACCTGACGAAGATGAGTTGGGCCAAGAGTGGCGGATCCATGGATTCTGCACGTAAAGACCTGGAGCGCATGCTCAAGGACATAAAAAACATCGAGTACAAGGATCAGATCTACTATGCCATGGCAGAGATCGATCTGAGAGAAGGCAATAAGGAGCAGGCCATTCAAAACCTGCGCAACAGCCTGGCGAGCAGCAATTCGTCCGGATCGTCAGCCCAAAAAGCAGAAGCCTATTACACCCTGGCCAACCTCTACTTCGAATCCGAAAAGTTTGTCGAAACCAAAAAATACCTGGACAGCACCCTGATGGTGTTGCCCACCACCGATGAACGTTACCCATCGGTGAGCAAACTGGCCTCCAACCTGACTGATATTGCCAAAAACCTCGAAGTCATCCAACTCCAGGACAGCTTACTTACCCTCAGCCAAATGAGTGAGGAAGAGCGGTTTGCCGTGGCTACGGAAATCAAAAAAGCCCAGGATGAAGCGCGGCGAAAAGCATTGCTGGAATCTGCCAAAAATGAGTTGGCCCGGCCGGGTGTCATTGGCAATAATGGAGGCCCCAAAGCAGGTGGGCTGAAAAGTGATTTCTTTGCCTACGACGACCGTGCCGTAAAACGAGGGATTAAAGAATTTGAACGCAAATGGGGCAACCGCCCGCTCGAGGATAACTGGCGCCGGAGATCTACCTCCTTCGCTGTCAATACAGGAGAAGAGGAAAATGCCTCCCAGGAATCCGGATCTTCCGGCCTGACAAAAGAAGAGGCAGATGCGATCTTCCGCGATGTCCCCAAGACGCCGGAGGATATTGAGGCTGCCGATAAAAAAATCATGGAGGCCCTCTTTGCACTGGGACGCCTGTATCGCGAAAAGCTCGACAATGAAGTTAGAGCCATTGCCGCTTTGGAGGAATTGCTGGATCGTTACCCGGAGACCAATTACCGGCCGGAGGCGCTCTACCTGCTCTACCTGGCCTACACCGATTCAGGGAAACCCAGTGATGCCAAGCGTTACTATGACCTGCTCACCGCTGAATTTCCCGACTCGCCTTATGCCCAGATGCTTACCGATCCGGACTTTCTGCGAAAGACCAAAGACCGGGAGCAGCGCATCAACCAATACTACAACGAGGTGTACGCCGTCTTCCAGCGAGGCCAATACCGGGATGCCTTTGAACAAATCAAGAAAGCCCCGGATATGTTTGGCGGCAACAACTCCCACACGCCCCGCTTCGAGTTGCTGAAAGCTATGTGCCTGGGCAATATGGAGGGAAAAGGCGCTTATGTAGCTGCCCTGAAAGACCTGATCGAACGATTTCCCAACGCCCCTGAGCAAAAGCAAGCCCGCGAATTGCTCCGCCTGCTAGGGGAATATACCGCAAGCGGACCCGGTGGTACAACCTCAAACCCGAAGAAGAAACCTATGTGTTTGAGCCTGAAGACAAACACTACATCATCGTCGTATTTAAAGGGAATATCGCGTTGGAAACCGCCAAAGTGGAAATGTCTGACTACCACCTCAAGTACCACAAACTCGACAAGCTGCGGGTTTCCAATATCTATCTCGGGGAGATCGACGACCGTACCCCCATCGTAGTAGTGCGCAGTTTTGACAATAGCAATAAGGCAATGGAATACCTGCAAGGGGTCGAAGCAAATAAACCCGACTTCCTGACTGCTGAATTTGATTATCAGGTGTTCCCCATCTCCCAAAACAACTACCGGCAGATGCTGAAAAACAAAGTGATCGACGGGTATCCGGAGTTTTTCAAGAAAAACTATTAAATAACTCTGGTTGCGATAAGCGCATCTTTAACAATTTCTAAAAAAAAATTATAGGGCGATTTATCGCAACTTGGGTTAAACTAAAAAGGGCCCGACACTTTCATGTCGGGCCCTTTTTAGTTGGACGAATCGCGTGCGTGTTACTCTGCGATAACCTCGAAGACTACACGGGTATCTACATCCGGGTGCAGGTTGAGCACGGCGGTATAGGTTCCCAGTTCTTTAGCTTCTTCGGGAACAACCACTTTTTTGCGATCGATCTCGATGCCGAACTGTTCTTTCAAGGCAGCAGCGATCTGCACGTTGGTAACACTACCAAAGATCTTGCCGCTGGTTCCGGCCTTGGCGCCAATTCTCAGGACCTTGTCCTTTAGTTGAGCCGCAATAGCTTGGAACTCAGAAAGCAATTCTGCCATTTTAGAGGCTTCATTTGCTTTATAGTCGTCCAGTTTCTGGCGGTTGGCGGAGTTGGCGATAATGGCCATTTTCTGAGGGATCAGGAAATTGCGACCATAACCGTCTTTCACTTTGACAATGTCGAACTTGTCACCAACCTTGTCAATATCTTGAAGTAAGATGATTTCCATGTCACAGACAATTTAAGGTAATCAAAAGCGGCGGAGCCGCCAATTATTTAAGCAAGTCCGTTACATATGGCATCATAGCCAGGTGACGGGCACGCTTCACGGCCGAAGCCACTTTGCGCTGGTATTTCAGCGAGTTACCTGTAATCCGGCGCGGCAGGATCTTGCCCTGCTCATTGACGAATTGCAGCAAGAAGTCAGGATCCTTGTAGTCGATATGCTTGATACCAAACTTACGGAACCGGCAGTATTTCTTGTGCTGTTGTCCGATATTGGGATTACTCAGGAATTTAATATCGTCTTTATTAGCCATTTTCGGGAAGTTTAATGGATGAAGAATAGGTTGTCAAATTAATCCTTGGATTCATCTTCCTCTGCTTCGGTGGATTCTGCCACAATCTCCTCCACATCGGGCGTGAGTTCTGCTGCAGGTTCTTCCGGGATGGGAGTAATGATGATCTCTTCTTCGACAACTTCAGGTACAGGAGCTTCTTCCTTGACAGCCTTAGGCGCAGGAGCTTCCTCCCTGGCCGCCCTCGGTGCGGACGTTTCTTCCTTTGCCGGTTCGGCACTTTTCTTCTTCCGCTTGCCAATCAGGCCATTGCGCTTGTCTTCGTTGTACTTCACCCCGTACTTGTCGAGGCGAACGGTAAGAAAACGCATGATCCGCTCGTCGCGGCGCAGCGATAATTCCAGGTTGTCCAGGAATTCGCCGGATGTGTTGAAAACTTCTACACAGTAATAAATGCCAGAAGACCTCCGGTTGATCGGATAGGCCAACTGACGTAACCCCATTTCGTCCACATGTACGATCGTGCATCCCACGTTGGTGAGTTGATCGACATATGTCTGAGCTGTCGCTTTAATTTCATCGCCCGACAGCACTGGGTCTACGATGAACGTTACTTCGTAATGATTCATAAATCAGACATAGTGGTTAATAAAAATATTTGAAAAGCTATGGTCTTTTCCAAAGCGCCTGCAAAGGTAAGGATTTCATTCTGAGTACACAAGCAACTACGCACAAAAAAAGAAAGAGGCTGTTTCAAGAGTAGCGTAAGCGACTTTTGAGACAGCCTCTTTCTTTTTTTATGCGTTTACCGGATGACGCTGATGGTCATATTGGGATCATAATCGCCTTTAATGACGGGCGATTGCCGGTTGCCGGTATATTTTTTGACATTTTCCGTGACGTAGTCAAACAACTCCTGCACAGATACGACCCGGTTGCGATCTGCATCCGCTTCCCCTTTCAGGCCGCGGATCAGGAAGTGGCTGAATACCCCCTGCCGGAGGCCGCTCGATTCCAGGGAGGTTTCTTCCGACTTGGAAGACATGATCAGCGCAGTGCCGGGCTCTGCCTGGGCCAGGGTGCTGTAATAATTTTCCATAATGCCTTTCACCTCCCCTCCTTTCATGGCCAGCAAACTGCCCGAATGGCAGGCATCGGCGATGAGCAATTTGTATTTGGCGGGGCTGTTGGCGAGGATCGCGTTGATCTCGTCGTGTTCGAGTTTGTTGTTATACCCGTCGAAATCGATAGGCAGGAAGGCGCCTTTCAGGCCATGTCCGGAGAAATAGAGCAAAACCAGGTCGTTCTTTCCCGCCTTGGAGAACGTATTTTCCATTGCCATCTTGATCTCATCCTTGGTCGCATCTTCGTCAATGAGGATGCGGATTTGATCATCGGGCAGTGCGCCGCCCTCCGGGCTTTTGAGGAATGCGTACATGCGATAGGCATCGTCGTCGGTATAACGCAAGGTCGGCATATGGTTGTAGGCAGACACACCGACGACCACCGCCCATACTTTATTCCCCTGCAATTTGCGCGTGTCGGCGAGCAATTCCACGGGTTCTTCTTTCGGCAGGGTTTCTCCCACGTATTTACCGGCAGTCCAGAAGCCTTTCACTTCGGTTCCATCCATCAAAAGCAAGGATCCTTTTCCATCGAAGTTACCATCCGACCACTGGCCGGTATATCGTTCTCCATTGGCAAAATACATGACCCCTTCTCCGTACGGCAATCCATTGCGAAAAGAGCCTACAAATCTGGAAGCATCCTCTTTTTTCACAAAAGTACCCCGGCCATTCTTGCAGTCGCCCTCGATACAGCCCGATTGGGGTGCTGTCACTACTGCCTGCTTGCCGATATATTCGCCTTTTTCCCAAATACCGGAAGTCACGTCACCGTCTTTCCCATAGAGGGTCCCCTGTCCGTGAGGAAAGCCTTCTTTGAAACCGCCTTCGTAACGATCGCCGTCAAAATGGGCGAAAACGCCCTTCCCATTGGGTTTTCCGTGCGCAAATTGGCCTTCGTATTTGCTGCCGTCGGCGTAGGCAAAAGCCCCATCGCCATTCTGACAGTCGCCCGACACACAACCTGTTTGTATATTTCCGTCCCCTTCCTCTGCCGCAATCTCTTTCCCGGGGAAAAGGTTGGTGACGACATCTCCTTTTTCATCAACAGGTTGCCCTTTTTTCCAACGCCCGGTCCATTTGGTCCCATCGGGAAGCGTCTTTGTACCACGGCCTTCCGGATAGCGATAGACCCATTCGCCCTGGTACTTGCTTCCATCTGAATAGTGGCAGGCGCCGATGCCGTGGATCTCTCCATCTCTAAACTCGCCGATATAGATGGCGCCGCTTGGATAGATGTAAATCCCCTTCCCGTTTTTACAATCTCCTGAAATACAGCCCGTTTGCTGCTCTTCCTTTTGGATCTCCTCCTTCACAGGATCGGGCTCCGCAGCGGCAAACGCATTTTCAACAGCGGATTCAGGCACAGGAGGAGGAACCTGGTATTCCCCTTTCAGGAATTGGCCCTTTAGCTTCGTACCGTCTGCCAGGGTTTTTATCCCGTTGCCTTGCGGATAGCTATCTTCCCACTCGCCCTGGTATTTGCTCCCATCCGTATAATAACAGGAGCCTATGCCTTCAATCTTTGAGTTCTTAAACTGACCGATATACTTGGCGCCGCTGGGAAACAGGTAAATCCCGGTACCGTTGGTGCAATCTCCTGATACACACTGGCCCCAGGAAAGGGACAGGGCAACCAGAAGCAGGGAAATGGTTATAAAAATTTTCTTATTCATCACAGGGGTATTGATTTAACGAAACAACGCGCGTAAAACGAAATCAAAAAGCGGGAGGTATTTCCCTTCCCTATTATATTAATACTTACCGTTTTGTTTGGTCGAATGTCGGGTTTTCGGGACACATTTCCAAAAAACGTATCCTAGCGGATCATCCCAATGGGCATATCGTAGTCAAAGCGCCCTTTCAATATTGGGTTTTGAGCCCTGGCCGTATACGCCTGAACCTTTTGCTCCACGTAGGCAAACAGCTCTCCGATAGTAATGAGTTTATTTCCGTCAAAATCGGCAGCCCCTTTCAATCCGCTGATCAGATAATGGCTAAAAACCCCCGAGCGAAGGCCGCCATCTTCCAGTGAATATTCTTCATTTTTGGAAGAAAGGAGCAGTGCAAGTCCGCCCGAAGATTCTTCAAAAGCAGCGTACAATTTGTCCAGGGAAGGGTCCAGGGGAGCCGCGCGCATAGCCAGCAAGCCCCCGGAATGGCAGGCATCGGCTACCACCAGTTTGTGTTTGGCGTTACTTTGGAGGATGAGATTGCGCACCTCCTCGTGCATCAATTGATTGGAATATCCGTCATAATCGAAAGGCAGGAACGACCCTTCCAAGCCATGTCCGGAGAAATAAAAGATGAGCACGTCATTTTCGTCGGCACGCAGAAAAATTTCGCGCATAGCCGTGATAATATTTACCCGGGTAGCATCCTCATCGATAAGGAGGCGTACCTGATTTTCCGGAAGTGCACCACCTTCCGGACTTTTGAGGAAGGCAAATACCTGATAGGCATCGTCGTCGGTATATCGAAGTACCGGCATATGCTGGTATTGAGCCACTCCTACGACCACCGCCCATATCTTTACCTCCGGGGAGGAAGTCACTGGCGGAGGAGAAGGTGCTTCGGGAGTATCGGTCGGCAATTCCCGGATAGGACGTCCACGCTCCCACTCTGCGGTCAGGATCTTTCCACTTTTATAAAAAAGGGTTCCTCTCCCTTGAGGTGCGTGTTGTTTCCACTCCCCTGCATATTTATCGCCATTAGCATAATAGACCGTGCACTTCCCTTCCGGCTGACCTTCCAGGAATTCACCAAGGTAGCGCGAACCGTCTGAATAGGTGTAATTGCCGGTGCCGTCTTTACAAAAAACCGCATTGCAATTGCGGTCAAAGGTCCCCGAACCTTCCTGTGCGGGGTCGAACACATCTTCCTCAGCGCTGGGAATACCCTGCGCCCATTGCCCGGTAGCACGCTGTCCGTCCGGGTAGACCCAGATGCCCTCGCCATGCTGTTTGCCCTGCTCCCAAAGCCCTTCGTAGCGAGAGCCATCTGCATAGAACATAGTGCCTTCCCCGTGGAAGCGCCCCCCGACAAACTCCCCTTCATAGCGCTGACCGTTGCTGAAGAAATACGTCCCCCATCCTTCCTGGCGGTCATAGGCCCAGTTGCCTTCGTAGCGGTCGCCATTGGCATAGGTCATGACGCCATATCCGTGAAATGCATCGCGCTGAAACTGGCCGCGGTATTCATGGCCATCCGCATAAACGAACCGGCCTTCCCCTTCCCGGAAGTTGTTGATCCAGTGGCCGATGTATTTATTGCCGTTTTCCAAATAGAGAATACCTTTCCCATGAGGTTTCCCACCCAGAAAATCTCCTATATACCTGGATCCATTGGCATATTCAAAGCTTCCGTAGCCATTGAAACAATCGCCCTTCACACACCCGGCCAGGGCAATTTGTGGAAGAATACACAGGGTCATTGCTACTAATCCCAATACTTTTAACATAAGTCGTGCTCCTTGAATGTTGAATTACCCGAAAGGATAATGTGAATTTTGCCCGCGAACTTGCCTGAGAAAAGTGTAGCAATGGAATCAATAAGCACGGTTTAGAGAGGAAAGTGATAGTAAAACTGGGAATTTTCGAATTATATTTTACCCTATACGTTAAAGTTGGGTTACGTATAACTTAAATAACGATACACGTTCTATAGTCTAGTACGTTGCAGGATAAAAAAGTTAGCAAAAGGTGTTGTTGCTTGAGGAAGCGGTGTCTTTTAGATAAAATTTTATCTTTGTCCTTCATTTCAAACCATAAAACCGCAAATTACGTATGTGGAAGAATCTTGTATTTGCCTGTTTTCTGGCCGTCTGGGGTTTTGCATGCAATAATACCTCCGGTCAAACCCATGATCACGAAGAAGAAGGCGCTACCGAAACCACCCTGGCAGGCGATGGCGTCCATTTCGGGGAAACGATCACAGCGGAAGGCGCTATCACCTATGAAGCGCTCCTGGCCCAAATGGCCGAAACCGATTCCATCCCCGCCAAAGTAATGGGATCCACTGGCTCCGTTTGCCAGGTAAAAGGCTGCTGGATGGATTTGGTGTCCAATTCCGAAGGAAATCCGCCTATGCGGGTATCCTTTAAGGATTATGGCTTTTTCGTACCCAAAGATATTACCGGACGCACCGTTGTGCTTGACGGATATGCCTACCGTTCGGTTACTTCGGTAGACGATTTGCGGCACTTTGCAGAAGACGAAGGACTGTCGAAAGAAGAGATCGAGCAGATCACCGAGCCTCAGGAAGAAATTAAATTTCTGGCTTCTGGCGTTTTGTTGATGAACGAAGGCACTGACAAACAATAAGTTAGTCCATGTCCTCTCTAATTATAAAAATGGCGCCTTTGAACAAAAGGCGCCATTTTTATATATTGATTGTGTAAAACCAATTTTCCGTTGAGCCGTACCGCCCACCATAATAGCTTGTTTATAGGAATACTGCTGGCTGGAAGCTGCCTGCTAGCGCTCCCGGGTGCGTACGGACAAGACCTGTCTATCCTCGATAGCTTGCGGGGCGTCTTACCGGCAATCCGACAAGACACCCAGCGCGTCGATATCCTGAACGAGATTGCCTGGGAGCTGACGGATGGCAACCCGGAGGAAGCCCGCCAATACCTCGACAGCACCTTCCGTTATGCCCGCAGGATTCGCTACCTGAAAGGACAGGGCAATTCCCTCAACTACCGGGGGGTGCTGGAATCCAAAGTGGGCGCTGTGGATTCGGCTATTCACTATTTTCAGCTAGCCATCCCTATCCGCGAAGACCTGGGCGACCGGCGTGGCGTCGCCAACCTTTACAACAATATCGGCAACGCCTACGACGAGCTTGGCCAGTATGAGAACGCCCTGGAAAACTATCACCGCAGCTTGCGCATTCGCGAAGAGTTAAAAGACTCCCTGCGCATCTACCGGCTCTATTACAATATAGGAGACATGTACGAGCGCATGGGCAACTACCCGGAAGCACAAGATTTCATCCTGCGCTACCTGGAGAATATGGAACCCATGGGCACGACAGATGGCGTGGCAAATGCCTACAATGTACTGGGCAATATTAACTTCGAGGTGACCCGGTTTGAAGATGCCCGGGAAGCCTACCTCAAATCGCTGGCCATGCACCAGGAGCTTGGCAACAGCCGGGAAGTCTCTACCCTGCTCAATAACCTGGGCAACTTCAAAGACATGCAAGCCCAATTGCTCCACAACGAAGGCCTGAATCAAGGCGCCCTGGAGCAGTCGAATAAAGCCCTCGACCTGTACCGACAAGCGCTCAAGATCACCTCCGAGCTGGACGACAGGGAAGCTATGGCTGAAGTATACCACAACATGGGGGTTTCCCTGAAAGACCAGGGCAAGTATTGGGATAAAATTAATGAAAAAGAAAAAGCCCTGAGTGCCTGGCACAAAGCCCTCAGTTACCTCGACACCGCCCTCTTGCTGAGCGACACCCTGCTTAATAAAAAAGGAGTGCTCGAGATATACGAAGGGTATGGCGATGTGTACCGTCAAATGAAGGAATACCGGAAAGCAGTCAGATACTCCAATCGGTCACTGGCCATTGCGCGCCAGATCGGCGACATGAAGTTCATTCAGGAAGCTTACGAAGACCTTTATAAACTGCACTACGCCCTAAAGGATTTCCCCCTGGCCTTTACCTATGTCGATTCTTTTGAAACCACCAAGACTGACCGGTTTAACGAAGACAGGATCCGGGAAAATGCCCGCCGTGAAGTGCTTTACGGCGACCGGAAAAAGCAATATGAGATCGACCGGCAACAGCAGGAAATCCGGCTTCAGGATTCCGAATTGCGTCTGGCCAAGATCCTGCAATACTCTCTTTTTGGCGGCACCTTTGCACTGATTCTTCTCGCCTTCCTGCTCTACAACCGCTACCGGCTCAAAACCAGGGCCAACCGCGAATTGGCGGAGAAAAACCAGATCATCGAAACGGAACGGGAACGGTCTGAGAACCTTTTGTTGAATATCCTCCCCGAAGCTACGGCCACCGAACTAAAAATGCACGGAAAAGCCGAGGCCAAGCAATACGAAAGCGTGACCGTCTTGTTCACCGACTTCAAGTCCTTCACCCAGATTGCGGAGAAGATGCCCCCTGAATATTTGGTAGCCGAGTTGGACGAGTGTTTCCGGGAGTTTGACCGGATTACGGAGCGGTACGGAGTCGAAAAGATCAAGACCATTGGGGATGCTTATATGTGTGCAGGCGGTCTGCCGCTTCCCAACCCTACTCACCCGGTAGACGTAGTGCATGTAGCCCTCGACATGCTAACCTTTATGGAGGCGCATGCAGCGAAGCGCAAAGCGGAAGGACGTCCCGTATTCGAGATCCGAATTGGCATTCATACCGGACCGGTGGTAGCCGGTATCGTGGGAAGCAGAAAATTTGCATACGATATCTGGGGCGATACAGTCAACATAGCCTCGCGGATGGAATCCAGCGGTCAGCCCGGCAGGGTCAATATTTCGGAAAGAACTTTCGTTTTAGTAAAAGACCACTTTCACTGCACCCCCAGAGGAAAAGTACAAGCAAAGAATAAAGGAGAAATGGACATGTATTTTGTAGAGGGATATCCGCTCTATCACGCCACCCCGGAGCAGTTGGAATTTCGGTCGCGCGTCGATTGGCCCAGATTGCAGGATGTCGTCCGCAATATGCTGGAGCGGGAGTTGCCGGCAAATCTGACCTACCATACTCCCGCTCATACGGAGGATGTGCTTCAGATTACCCGCGAACTCTGCCGCCTGGAGCAGGTAGACCCTTTTCACACGCTCCTGCTTGAAACAGCCGCCCTGTTCCACGATACCGGATTTACAGTCACCTCCAGTGGACATGAAGCTCAAAGCTGTGTACTTGCCAAAGCACATCTTCCGAACTATGGATTTGACAATGAGTCAATTGAGAAAATTTGCGGCATGATCATGGCCACCAGGATCCCACAAAATCCTTCCTCCCATCTGGAATCCATACTGTGTGATGCAGATCTCGATTACCTGGGCAGGGATGATTATGAGCCAATCGCCAAAACGCTACGCCTGGAATGGGAAGCCACCGGAAATAAACTGGATGAAGATGTATGGAAGGACCTGCAAATCAAGTTTTTAAAGAACCACCATTATTTTACCCGGAGTGCAGTCATACGAAGAGCCGCTGGAAAGTCCAACCGGCTTCAAATGCTTCAAAACCCTCAGTTAAGCCCGGCAAAAGCATTTTAGGCGATTTGAGATATCCTTGTTATATTTGTATGTGCCGCTCCCCCCATAAGCGGCGCCGTATACTCATTCACGTGCATCTATCCCATTGAAAAAAATGTAATGCGCTTTCTCCAAAACGGAAAGCCTGGTTCTTTTTGCCCAAAAGAAAGGGGCACTGAATTTGAGCGTTCAGTGCCCCCTCGGAGCGTTTTTGGCGGAAGTAGTAGTAATAAGGAATGAATTACTATGCTACAAAGTAAGGGCATCTGGACCTGTAAAACTATTACAAAAATGGCATTTCACAACATACCATAATTTCATCTATTTGCACAATAAATTTCACAAATAGCTCAAATTCAAACAATAAGAAATCACAATGCACCTAAAAAATCACATTTATTGATTTTAATTATATGACTTCTACCACACGTCGAAACCTGGTGTCACATAGTTTGATCTTCCAACACAATGATTTGGCATTCATACTGCTGAGCCAGGTTGTTAGTTACCTGATCCGGCGTGGAAATTATTCCCAAAGAAATTAGCAGAGCAATGATCAGCGCCATAGTTTTAAACTTTTTAAATTTAGTTTAAAACTATGGCTGAACCGGGACATGCACATTAACAGGAAAACTTTAAATCAACATATCACCTTTTTCCGTTAGTTCATTTTTTTTTACCTTTCCAGCTGGTTTTCAATTAAATAAAAATCAATGGATGAACTCCAGGAACTCATAGGTCTCATTTCCAGGAATAAAATAAAACAGCTGGAATGGATGGGCAGCGGCGGGATAAAGGAAAAGGGGCGAAGTCAGATCCAGGAACTGTACGACGGGATTAGTGACGGGCGCTTTCAGACGGAAGAGGACATAGCGGCCCACTTTTTCAAGGCCAACCCAAGGAAATTGCAGTACGCGAGGCGCCTCATGCAAAAATTGAGAACTCGCCTGCATAACACCTTATTCTTCATCGACCTCAACCAGCCCCGGTTTAACGATATCCTGCAGGCCTATTACCAAAGCCATAAAGATTATGCCATATACAAGATCCTCCTGGGACAAAACCTGGTGGCCTCGTCCATATCCCTTGGAGAAGACGTCCTCCAGCGTTCGCTAAAATACGGATTCCCTTACCTGACAATGGAACTGGCCAGGAACCTGATGTCCCAATACAGAATTTCCGGAACCGGGAAGAACAAAGCTCAATATTACCAGCAACTCATGTTTGAGCAGTTTGAGCTGTATCAGGCTGAAATAAAAACGGAAGCGTATTTCCAGGAATTAGCGGTGCATTTTTCCCGCTCCAGATCCTCCAAGCCCGAGATGGCCAAATTGGCCGTGCAGTACACCCACGAAGTGCAGGAATACCTGAAACGATTCCGGACCTACCGCCTGGTATTAAATGGATACCGGGTACTCTCCATGCGCTATCAAATCGAGAACGACTACGAAAATACCATCGCCATATCGAGAGAGGCGCTTGATGTCATTGAAAACGACCCAACGTTAAACACGAACACCGCCCTGCTCATCTTTCACTTCAACATCCTGCAGAGTTGTATCCAGTTGCGGCGCTTTGACGAAGGAGCCCAGGCAGCTCAAAAGTGTCTCTCGCTGGTACCGGAGGGCAGCACAAACTGGTTTTTTGTGCTGGAACTCCACCTGATGCTGGCCTTTCACACCAATAAATTTCAAAAGGCATACGAAGTGCTGCGGATAGCGCTGGGCCACCCGGGTCAAAAAAAACTACCCGAAGCCATGCGGGAGCAATGGACCATATACAAGGCCTACGTGCAGTATTTCATCAGCATCGAAAAGATCCGGTCGACTACCGGGAAAGAACAGATCCAGCGTTTCCGGGTCGGGAAGTTCCTGAACGAAGTGCCGACCTTTTCGAGAGACAAGCGAGGCGTTAACATCTCCATCATTATTATTCAAACCCTGTTCCTTCTGCACAAGCGGGAATTTGGGCAGATCATTGACCGGGTGGAAGCGCTTAATATGTACCGCCACCGGTATTTGCGCAGAGACGATACCTTCCGGAGCAATTGCTTTATCCAAATGCTATTGCAGGTGCCCGCGGCAAATTTCAACCGGATTGCCACAGTAAGACGCACTCAAAAATTCATGGATCAATTGAAAGAAGTCCCCATTGAAACAGCCAGACAAGGGGGGGAGATCGAGCTCATTCCCTACGAAACACTCTGGCGCTTTGTGCTTCAATCACTGGAGCTGAAACCCAAAACAAAGCGGATCGAGTCGACTCCAAAAAAAAGGGGCACCCTCTCCGAACGGATACAGCGCGATGAGAATGGATAGGCGCATTACTGGTTAACAATAATGAGTGTTACGCTGCACGCCGTCACGGAATAAGGAGCACCCCCTACGAATGCCCGGCTCGTCTCCGGCCGGGATTCCCCACAAGGACAAGTGTGAAGGATTCACCTTGTCATTGCCCTTCCCTCAGAGGAGAAGTTTTGTTTTCATAGCTTTTCGTCTTGCATTTTTTTTGAAGAATTTTCCAAACTCTCAAAAAATGAGAGTGTAAACCCCGATTTTGCCCCTATGCCTGTGGAGGTTTCCCTTTCTCGTATAAATAAGTCTTCCTCCTGCGGCAGTATTTGACAGGCAGGCCAAACTCTTTTAACTCCTGGAGCCAGCGATACACCGTCGCTTCCGATACACCAAACCGGCGGGCAAGGGTCGACGGGGTTCCCGTCGCTCGCTTTCGGATAAGCGAATCCAATCGCCTGGTGCGTTCCAAACGTTGAAAAATGCTCATACGCATTACTTTTTTAAAAGGCCTACTGGTAGAATGATTGATTACAAAGTTAGGATTTAACCAAATGGCGAGCAAGAAGACAATCAACTAATTTTAACCTGAAAAATTCTATGTTTTAAAATTTAATTTTTATCGCTAAATAAATTATCATGAATATTTAAACAATTATTAAAATGGCTGATTTTGACTTAATTAAATAAATTTATTTCAAAATTTCTTTCCATGGCAATAACAAGATTTTCCACTTAGCCAATAATCGGCCATAAAAACAAGCTGGAAAGCTTTTATACAAAGGGATTTTAATGGGGACTTTAAGGACGACCAAGATGCCCTCAGAGTCATTATATCAAAAGCCCCATATCTCAATGCCTATAGAAGGCTGAAGGAACGGTTTTTTGAAAAGTTAGTCCTCCAATTATTCTTATTAGGATACATCAAAAAAATCTCCAGGAAAAGAAAGTAGATCCTTTTTGATTGTTACATTAATATTCATGTAATAAAATACTAAAAGGAATTGGCGAATATGTCATTCGGCATAGTTATTGCAAAGAGGGAATAAAACAGGCAATAAAAAACAGCTTCCAGACATCTGGTTTTCCTCTTAAGTAATCAAATTTGTTTTAGAGAAAAACAATGCAAATTAAATCAAAAATTTCATTATTTTAAGGTTTCTGAAGGCTTCTTAGGGATACTTCTTGTTGAAATAAAAATTCTAGGATATACGAGACACTAGTAATAAATCTTGTAAAGGGAGGGAAGTACAAAAAGAAATAAAGCGGAAGCCTAATAAAGATTAAAAGCCTTGAAGGGCAAAATTAAACCTTTAGTCCCCTTATAAATATTCATTATTTCTATGCCAAGGCAGTTGGTCAGATTTTCAGACAGGAATACCAAGAAGCAATTAATACTTGTAATAAAGGACTTGCTAAGTTAAAAAAATCAAGCATAAGCACAGTCCACATAATTGATCTTTTAAAAACCCAATGTTTAATCCACCTTAATCAATATCAAGATGCGTTAAAGGCATTAAAACATGCCGAAAAAAATCGAACAAAAAAAGTAACAATAGAGCCCCTTTCATTGAATTGCATTTCATCATTCAAGTACGTCTTGATGATTACTCAAATTTATGTGATCTTTTGATAAAGCCGTCTCCGAGCAAAACTCTATCAAAACCAAACATAGCACAACGAATCCTGGCGCCAATACGGCCTCCTCCTTCTTCTCCTCCTCAAACTAAACAAGATACCGCCTTCGGAGAGCCTGGAACGGATAAAACCAAAGTTGCGATTGGGCAAATTGATGAACGAGATGCCCGAGTTTTCCAAAGACAAAGCAGGGCAGAACCTGGCGATCCGGATCTTGTATGTATTGATCTTACTGGCCAGCAAGAAGTTTGAAGATTTTGAAGAAGCAATTCCTCCGCTACAAGCGTATATCGGCCGGTATAAAAAGAGTTATCCGGAGCTGTTCCGATGCGATCTACTGGTGAAAATGCTGGCTGACATCCCAAAGGTGGGCTACAATGCAGAGCGAGTAGCATGGCGGGGAAAGCCCTATTTGGAGAAAATGCTTGTACCCCCGGAAGAGCTTCCCCTGAAAATTACGGAAATGGAGGTCATACCTTATGAAAAAATGTGGCAATTTGTACTGGAATTCCTGGGTACGCTCAAACGACGGCCCTATTCGAGCAAATCCAAATTATGAGCACCTTTTACAACTTACTCTTTCTACCCTTATTTTTATCAATCCCGGGTACATACGTGTCTCCCGAGGCCATACACAAAGCCAAAGGCATTACCCTGGTGTCTACCCGGTCGCCTTACCAAACCGATCCCATGACGCCGCTCTGCGAACTGGGCGCCGATTGGATAGCCGTGGTGCCGATCGCTTTTTCCAGACAGGGGCAGACCGATATCCGCTACGATATCGCTCCGTGGCAATGGTGGGGCGAACGACCGGAAGGACTCCGACGCACCGTCGAACTGGCCCACCAGGCTGGCCTGAAGGTGATGCTCAAACCACAGCTCTACCTGCATGGCAGCTGGCCGGGCGACATCCATTTTGATAACGAAGCCGACTGGCATGAATGGGAATGTAATTACCTCCGTTTTATGGGCTATATGGCGGACCTTGCCCAGGAGATAAATGTCGATTTACTCTGCATCGGCACGGAAATCAAGCTGAGCGCCACCCAGCGTCCGGATTTTTGGCGCGATATGGCTGGCCAACTCCGCGGCTGCTACGAAGGGCCTTTCGTCTATGCCGCCAATTGGGATGAATACGCCGGTATCACTTTTTGGGACGCAGTCGATTTTATCGGCATCGACGCGTATTTTCCGCTGAGCGAAACCCCTACCCCATCGGTACAGGAACTGCAAAAAGCCTGGAAACCCATTGTGCGAAAGATCAAAAAGACCTCCGCACGATATGGCCGGCCGGTGCTTTTTACCGAATATGGCTACCTGAGTGTTGACCAATGCGCCTACGAGAACTGGGAGTTGGAAAAACACGTGCGCAGCGTTCCGGTCAACGAACAGGCGCAGGCCAACGCGCTGGAAGCACTTTTTGCCACCTTTTGGGACGAACCCTGGTGGGCAGGGAGCTTTTTGTGGAAATGGTTTCCCGGGACCGAAGAGCACGAAGGCTACCCGGAGCGCGACTATACCCCGCAAGGGAAAAAAGCCGAACAGGTGATCAACCAATGGTTTGTCCGGTAGCTACCAGTTCCATCAGCCAGGCACAAAGCAGCGCCGCATAGGTGCCCAACGCATAGCCAAGCACCGCCAGCAGCACACCTACAGGGGCCAGGGCGGGGCTAAAAGCCGAAGCGACCACTGGCGCCGAAGCTGCTCCGCCGATATTCGCCTGGCTGCCTACGGCCACAAAGAAAAAAGGCGCTTTTATCAATTTTGCCACCACCAGCAAGACCAGAATATGGATCAACATCCAGATGATGCCCACTGCAAAAAGCCCCAGGTGTTCAAACACCTCGCGCAGGTTCATCTTCATCCCGATCGTGGCCACCATTATGTAGATGAAGATCGTGCCATAACGGGAAGCGCCTACTCCTTCCAGGTCGCGGAAACGGGTAAAGGACAAGCCCAAACCCAGGGTTGTTGCCACCACGATGAGCCAGAAATAGCCGTCCTCCAGCCAGTTGAGCCCCGAAAAATGCTGTATTTTCAGCCAGGGACTAATAGTATCGGCGGCCCAGTGGGCCAGTCCCACGCAGGCAAACGTCACCGCCAGCAAAGTGAGGGTATCGGTAGTGGTAGGTATCCGCTCCACCTTCGCCCGGAAAGCGGCTACCCGCTCCTTGAGGGCCTCGATGGCAGAGGTGTCGGCCTGCAGCCAGCGGTCTATCCGCTCGGTGACATTGGCGCCATACAGCAACACGCCCATCCAGACATACGCTACCACTACATCGACAATGACCACGGTACCAAACAGGTTGTCGTCTACCTGGAAGATCTCTTTCATCGCCGTCTGGTTGGCACTACCGCCGATCCAGCTTCCGGCGATGGTGGAAAGGCCACGCCAAAGCTCGTCGGGTGAGACGGGTATCAGCCCCGGAAAAAAATAGATCACGGTGAGCAAAGCGACCGGTCCGCCGAGTACCACGCCCAGTGTTCCTGCCAAAAAGACGATCAGAGCCTTGGGACCCAGGTTAATGATCCCCTTAAAGTCGATACTCAAACAGAGCAGCACGAGGCTCGCGGGCAACAGGTAGCGGGATGCGATGAAATACAGGTTGGAATGGTCGCCCGAAATGAGTCCCAGGGGCCAGTGCAGCAAGGCCGGGATCAGGTACGCCAGCAACAGTGCCGGCACGAACTTGTAAAACGTCTTCCAAAACGGGTGTGCCGATTGGGAGGTCACGAAAATACCGGCCAGTACCGCCAGAATAATGCCCAGCACGATAGCGTCGTTGGTAAAAATGGGTTCCATAGATCCAAAAATAATATAAAAAGGGCGCCGACTGCGCCTACACCCTTTTTATATTATTTTTGTATTCATGCATACCACCTCCACAGATCGTCAATTTCTTGAACGCGCTATCGCCCTGGCCTACGAAGGCATGCGCAAAGGCGCCGGCGGGCCCTTCGGCGCTGTCATCGTCAAGGACGGCCGGGTCATCGGGGAGGGGCACAACGAAGTGCTGGCCACCAACGACCCCACCGCGCATGCCGAAATAACGGCTATCCGCCGGGCCTGCGGGGTGTTGAACGATTTTCAATTGGAAAACTGTACGATCTATTGCTCGAGCGAGCCCTGCCCCATGTGCATGGGGGCCATCTATTGGGCTCGTCCCACCCGCATCGTTTTCGCCACCTCGCATCAGGATGCGGCTGAGCACGCTCAGTTCGACGATCAGTTCATCTACGATGAATTGAAGCTCCCGCTGGAAGTCCGTGCAATCCCTGCCACGCAGCTATTGCGCGAGGAAGGGCTGAAGCTATTTGCAGAGTGGCGGGGGATGGATGGGAAGAAGGTTTATTAGTTTTTAGTGTTTAATTTTCAGTTTTTAGTTGAGAAAATTACCATCATAAAACTGAAAATTAAACACTGAAAACTGAAAACTACTCAACAAGTTCCATCTCAATCTGCCGTCTCCCCATATCCGCATCCACAATAAGCACCTTGATGAGGTCGCCCATTTTGATGATGCGCTTGGAGCGAAGGCCCCGGACACGCAGGCGATTGTCTTCGATCTCAAAGGGTTCGCCAAGGGTTTCGAAGCCGATGAGGCCTTCACATTTGGTTTCGATCAGTTCGACAAACATACCGCGGTCGATGATGCCGGAGATACGGCCTTCGAATATTTCGCCGATGTGTTTGGTCATGAATTCCACCTGCTTGTATTTGATGGATTCCCGCTCGGCGCCCATGGCCTTGCGTTCCTGCATGGAGATGTGCTTGCAACGCTCCTCGAGGTGTGCTTTGTTGACCCGGGTTATTTGTTCGCCGAGGTTTTCAAACAACACGCGATGCACCAGTACGTCGGAATAGCGGCGGATGGGCGAAGTGAAGTGTGTATAATAGGGAAAGGCCAGTCCGTAGTGGCCGATATTGTCTGAAGAATAAGCGGCCTTGGCCATCGTGCGGATGGCCAGGGGCTCGAGGAGTCGCAGCCCCGGATCGAGTTTGGACTGTTCGGCCAGCCGGTTGAAGGAATTGGCGATATCCTTGGGGGAGTTGATCCGCATTTCGAAGCCCATTTCCTTAGCAAAGGCAGCCAGTTCAGCTACTTTCGCCGGATCGGGTTCGTCGTGAATACGATACACAAAGGGAATTTCTTCCCCATTCCCTTTTTCATGGATATACGTAGCCACCTCGCGGTTGGCCAGGAGCATAAAATCTTCGATCAGCATGTGGGCGTCGACGCGTTCTTTGATGAACACTTCGATCGGCACCCCGTGCTCATCCAGACGGAACCGCACCTCATCGGCATCAAAATCGATCGAACCGGATTCGAAACGTTGTTTGCGGAGCTTTTTGGCGATGCGGTTGAGTATCCCTAATTCTTGAAAAAAATCACCCTCCCCTTTTTCCATGATCGCTTGCGCTTCTTCATAAGCAAATCGGCGGTCGGAATGGATGAGAGTCTTGCCAAACCAACGGCTCACCACCCGGTCATTTTCATCAAATTCAAAAACAGCGGAGAAGGTGTATTTATCTTCATTCGGGCGAAGGGAACACAGTTCGTTCGACAGTTTTTCGGGGAGCATGGGCAGTACCCGGTCGACGAGGTACACCGAAGTGGAGCGCTTGTAGCCTTCCTGGTCGAGCGCGCTGCCAGGCGTGAGAAAGTGCGTCACATCGGCGATGTGCACGCCAACTTCCAGGTTACCGTTTTCCAGCTTTCGGAAAGAAAGCGCATCGTCAAAATCCTTGGCGTCGACGGGGTCGATGGTGAAGGTAAGCACTCCTCGGAAATCTCTCCGTTTGGCTACTTCTTCTTCCATGATCTCTCCGTTGAGCGATTCGGATTCATCCAATACGGATTGGGGGAAACTCAGTTGGAAGCCGTTGTTGATCAAAATCGACTTCATTTCGATATCGCTGGAGCCGGCGGCGCCCAGCACATCGGTCACGATCCCGACGGGATTGCGGTTTTTATCGCTCTGCCACTCGACGACCTTCACGACGACTTTTTCGCCATCGCGTGCGCCGTTGATCTGTTCCAGTCGTACAAAAATATCGACCGGCATTTTGAAAGGATCGGGCACGACAAAGGCATATCGGGAGGAGATCCGAATGGTACCGACAAAGTATTCGGTGGCCCGTTCGATCACTTCCAGTACTTCCCCTTCCATTTTACGGCGGCCGCGACCTCTCCAATAAGCGATCTTCACCCGGTCGCCATTCAGTGCGGAACCCATGCTCTTGGAGGGCACGAAGATATCTTCTTCCATCCCTTCGCAAACGATGAAACCCGAACCGGTGCGGGTTATATCCACTACACCCTCTACCGTTTTTTTCTCCGGTGCGGGTATAGCTGTCGGGCTTATTTTGAATTTATAATCACCCAATGCAATGAGCTGTTTGGAGGAGACTAATTGCTCCATCGCACTTTGCACGCTGTCTCTGTTGTTGTCTATCTGGAGTTTTTTGGCGACTTGCTTGGGATTGAGTCGCTTCTTCGGATCGGATTTGAACAGTTTCAGGATTGTTTGTTGCAGGTCTTTTGAGGGTAATCTGATTTCTTTCTTTTTTTTGAAATTCTTTTTCGTCATGTTGGTTTTCTAATTTTCTACTTATTGTTCGCCTTTCGGCTACTCGCTATCGATAATGGACCCATCGGGCATCACCTCGACGCTGGTCGTTTTACTGGCAGTGGCGTCGTACAGCGCACCTCTATCCGTCTTGGCCTGTCCCGTCACAATCGTAATGATCCAATCTTCATCGATGGTCGCGACTGACTGTGTAACGGTTTCCCCGTCAACAAAAGTTCCGGCAAGCACTCTTCTGTCGATGAGTTCCCCTTTGAGCGAAAGCGTTACCAGGATGAAATAGTATTGCAATAGCCCGGCTTTCCAGTAAACGATCGCGTGAAAATCTTTGGTTTCGGGAAAACGGAAGCAGGGCACAATCTCTGTAAATTCATCCATATCCCCTTCCAGCGGCATGAAATATTGATCGATGATCAGGGAGTGGAGGACTTCATTTTCCTTACTGAAGCTATGCGCTGTTTCTTCGCTCAATATCGTCGGCAGCGGGACTTCTGGAAAGTGCTCCAGGAATTGGGAAAAAGGAATGCGGATTTCCCGTTTTTCGGTGTGTTCGTGTGAATGTTCGGCCATTTACGGATGGTATTAAACTGTAACTAAGTCACCCGGTCACTTAGTCACCCGGTCACTACAATAAAATGCTACAACCCTCAACTAAGTTGCGTAATCCCTAAAAAATAAGGTGCTCCCGTCCCATGAGAGCCGTGGAACATAATGTTCTAACTGACCCGGTGACTAGTGACCGGGTCACTAGAATTGAAGCCTTTGCATTTTAGATAGATTCTAAATAATTCCTCTCTTTGCCCTAAGCATGAACCAGTATTGGGCAAATCCCTTTTATTAGATACTTTTGCTCATCTCGCTAAAATTACGGGTAAGTGCCTAAAAACAGTGATTCCCGGGCGCGGTGACAGCACTTTTTCAAGAAAAAAAACAAAACGGAACACATGAGTTGGTTTACCAAGTTCATTACCTCATCGCTGGGCCAAAAACTCGTAATGAGTTTAACCGGCCTTTTTCTGATCTTGTTCCTCTGCGTGCACCTTTATGGGAACATGCAGTTGTTCAAGGGAGACCAGGGTTATGCCTACAACGTTTTTTCCCATTTCATGACGCACAACCCGGTCATTGAAGCCATTGCCATTTTACTGTATCTCTTCATTTTATTACACGCCATTCAAGGCATCGCATTGTGGGTGCAAAACCGAAGTGCCCGAGGCGGACAAAACTATGCGGTGAAGGTGACGCGTACGACCAACACTAACTCTTTCGCTTCGCGCAATATGGCCTACCTTGGCCTGCTTATCCTGGTCTTTCTGGGTATCCATATGGGCGATTTCTGGTGGAAAGTGAAATTTGGCGCTCCCCCTGTTGTCATGTACGATGGAGAAGAATACCAGGATGTTTTTGCGCTCGTAGGGGCTTCTTTCCAAATTGGCTGGATCGTAGCGATCTACGTACTTGCTATGGTAGGGCTCTTTTTCCACTTGTTGCATGGCTTCCAAAGCGCTTTTCAGACACTGGGTATCAAACACAAGAAATATACCCCGGTGATCCGGTTCCTGGGATGGGTCTACTCCATTTTCGTACCACTGCTCTTTGCGTCCATGCCCATCTACTATTTCTTCTTCAAATAATTCATTGATCACGCTAGCTTTCGAGCTGAACATAAAACATTCCGAATATGAAACTCGACGGAAAAACACCTCCAGGGCCTCTTGCCGAAAAGTGGACGACCTACCAAAGTACGGTTCCACTGGTAGCCCCCAACAATAAACGCCGACTGGAAATCATCGTCGTCGGCTCAGGCCTCGCCGGGGCCGCCGCTGCTGCCAGCCTGGGTGAGCTTGGATACAACGTCAAATGCTTCACCTTCCACGACAGTCCCCGCCGGGCACACTCCATCGCCGCACAGGGAGGGATCAACGCGGCGAAAAACTATTCCAACGACGGCGATAGCGTGTATCGCCTTTTTTACGATACGATCAAAGGGGGGGACTACCGCTCCCGCGAAGCCAACGTGCATCGCCTGGCAGAGGTGAGCAACAACATCATCGATCAGGCCGTGGCACAAGGCGTGCCGTTCGCCCGCGAATACGGCGGATTGCTCGAAAATCGCTCTTTCGGCGGGGTACAGGTGAGCCGTACCTTCTACGCCAAAGGCCAGACAGGGCAGCAATTGCTGATCGGCGCCTACCAGGCGCTCTCCCGCCAGATCGCGCGGGGTAGCGTGGAAATGTACAACCGCCACGAAATGCTCGACGTCGTCACCATCGACGGGAAAGCGCGGGGCATCATAGCCCGCAACCTGGTGACCGGCGAGTTGGAACGCCACGCCGCCCACGCCGTGCTCCTCTGCACAGGCGGCTACGGCAACGTGTTCTACCTCTCCACCAACGCGATGAACTGCAACGCCACTGCAGCCTGGCGAGCCGTTCGTCGCGGCGCCCTCATGGCCAACCCGTGCTTTACCCAAATCCATCCAACCTGCATTCCGCAATCAGGGGACTATCAATCCAAGCTCACGCTTATGTCGGAAAGCTTGCGCAACGATGGCCGGGTATGGGTGCCCAAGAAAAAAGAAGACGCAAAAGCAATCCAGGAAGGGCGAAAAAAAGGAACCGATATCCCCGAAGCAGATCGCGATTATTTCCTCGAGCGCCGCTACCCCGCATTTGGAAACCTCGTGCCGCGCGACGTCGCTTCCCGCGCCGCCAAAGTGGCCTGCGACGAAGGACTGGGTGTAGCGCCTACCGGACTGGCCGTATTCCTCGACTTTTCCGCCGCATTCGAACGCTACGGACGCTCCGAGGCCCATGTCAAAGGCATACACGACGCCGATGCGGCTACCATCCGTCAGTTGGGTGAAAAAGTGATCGAAGAAAAATACGGCAACCTTTTCGAGATGTACGAAAAGATCACCGGGGAGAACCCGTACAAACTGCCGATGAAGATCTATCCGGCAGTACACTATACCATGGGTGGCGTTTGGGTCGATTACAACCTGGAAACCAACATACCGGGCCTTTTTGTTTTGGGCGAAGCCAACTTTTCCGACCACGGCGCCAACCGCCTGGGCGCCTCTGCACTCATGCAGGGCCTGGCCGATGGCTATTTCGTAGCCCCCTACACCGTTGGCAACTTCCTTAGCGGCGAGATCCGGACGCCGAAGATCGACCCGAATGCACCTGAATTCCTCAAAACAGCAGGGGAGGTACAAGAGCGCCTGAGCAAATTGATGAATATCAAAGGCAATCAGTCCGCCGAGAGCTTCCATCGCCGTCTGGGCAAGATCATGTGGGATAATTGCGGGATGTCCCGCAACGCCGAAGACCTCACCAAAGGTCGCCAACTAATACGCGAATTGCGGGAAGAGTTCTACAAAGACCTCTTCGTGCCCGGCGAACTCAATGAGTTCAACCCCGAATTGGAAAAAGCCCACCGCGTAGCAGATTTCCTCGAACTGGGCGAACTCATGATGCTCGACGCCCTGAACCGCAACGAAAGCTGCGGCGGCCACTTCCGCGATGAATACCAGGATGAAAAAGGCGAAGCCAAGCGAGACGACAAAAATTTTGCCTACGTAGCTGCCTGGGAATGGACCGATACTTCCAAGGATCCTATTCTCCACAAAGAAGAACTGAAGTTTGAAAACGTGGAGCTCAAAACCCGTAGCTACGAATAACCCATTCGCTCATTTTAAACAATCGATAAGATGAAACTCAAACTCAAAATATAGCGCCAGAAAAATGCACAGGCTAAAAGCAAGCTGGAGACCTACACAGTGGAAGCCAACGAGCACATGTCTTTTCTGGAAATGCTGGATGTGTTGAATGAGGAGCTGGTAAACCAAAAAAAGGAACCCGTGGCTTTCGAGCACGACTGCCGCGAAGGCATTTGCGGCGCCTGTAGCCTCGTCATCAACGGACAGCCGCACGGCCCGATGAACGGTACGACGACCTGCCAGGTGCACATGCGCCACTACAAGGACGGCGACACCATCGTTATCGAGCCTTACCGGGCAAAGGCTTTTCCCGTAATGAAAGACCTGGTGGTCGACCGCTCTTCGTTCGATCGCATCATCCAGGCCGGCGGCTTCATCTCCGTCAATACCGGTCAGGCGCAAGATGCCAACTCTACTCCCGTCGAAACCGATGTGGCCTCGGCTGCGTTCGACGCCGCCACTTGTATCGGATGTGGCGCCTGTGTGGCTGCTTGTCCCAATGCATCGGCCATGCTGTTCACCTCCGCCAAGGTAGCCCACCTCAATATGCTGCCACAGGGAAAAGTGGAAGCCCAACAACGGGTGCTCAACATGGTGAAACAAATGGATATTGAAGGTTTCGGCCGCTGCTCCAACGTCACCGCCTGCGAAGCAGAATGCCCCAAAGGGATCTCCATTACGAATATCGCCCGGATGAATAGGGAGTATTTGGGCGCGTCGCTGGGGTCGGAGAAAACGGCGTGAAAGGGTTTATGAAGTTTAGCGGCTTCGCCTGTTTAGTGACTTCGTCAGTTTATAAGGTTTAGTTTTTTTATCTAAACTTTCTAAACAGGGCGAAGCCCGATAAGCAGGCGAAGCCGATAAACTAAAAAGGAGCAGCCTTAACAAGCAGCATTTCCCCACCTTCCCGGGTCTACCTTTCAATTCCACATTTCTCAAAACTGTATGCTGGTATGAACCTACGCTACCTGCTAGCCCTGGCGCTCAGCTGCTGGATGACCTATGCCTGGACCCAGGCTCCTGACCCTGGAAAGACGCCTCAAGAGGCGCCACTTTTGCCGATTTGTTTGCTTGATGGGTACCAGTTCAACACCTGTTACTTCCCATTCCCGGGCTTTGAACCGCCCCCTTTCTGTGGAACTGTGGAGAACAACGGGTTCCTCGGATTCATCGCTACATTTAGCGATATTACTTTTACCATCACACCGGGTAATTGCACGGGGACGCCGACTGGCAGTGGCGTGCAGGCTGAAGTATACGGCATCGAATGCAGCCCCCCAAGTGTCGTATCCAACGTCTATTCGGTGTCTTCTTGTGAAGTAGGGCTTCCCGATACCCTTACCCTGACTGCTTCCGGACTGGGGTATGGCCAGGTATACTATCTCATGATCGATGGATATGCCGGCGATTGCTGCGACTACCAGATCGATGTGATCCTACACTATCCTCCCCCCCCCCCCCCCCCCCCCCCCCCCCCCCCCGCCCCCCCCCCCGCCCCCCCCCCGCCCCCCCCCCGCCCCCCCCCCCCCCCCCCCCCGGGTCTGGGGAAATACAGGTGGCGAAGTATGCGCATCTTTCCCTACCACCTGTGGCCCCAATTTTGAGATCTGCCTGGCGGTCGAAGTCCTGCCCCCCACCATCCTGACCGATACGGCCTATATATGCAACGGCGATGTGTATGAAGCCTACGGCGAAACGTTCTACCAGCCTGGCGTCTATAACATCATCCTCGACCCTTCGACCATCGTGCAGCTGGTCTTGTTACCCGACCTGATCAACTGCTTTATTTTACCGCCTGATACTTTGTCGCCCGGAGCAGCAACCTATCTGCTGGATTATATCCTAATGGGCGACCCCACCCATACTCAACTCCTCTGGGAAGGCCCCGGCATCAGCGGTGTCAGCTCCAATGTACCCAATCCTGAGATCAGCCTGCCAGGCTGGTATACCCTGACCGTGACGGATACCATTTCGCAATGTGCTTCCACCTCTTTCACCGAAGTATGGTACCTGAATACCAATTGCATAGACTACCAGTCGCCCATCCCCTTTTCGGATTCCCTGAGTGGCGCACCTTTGTTTTGCGCCTCCAACCTCCTGCCTTATTGCTCTTCTACCGCAGGCTATATGGCAGATACCCTCTCCGGCGACACCCTCGACAACGGACAATGGTTCCGGTTTCAGGCCTGTGAAAGCGAAGTGGTTTTTGAATGTTTTGCCTACAATTGCGCTCAAAATGGAGGGGTAGAAGTGGCCTTGTTTTTTGATCCCGACTCCACGGGAGCCAACCTGCAATTGGTTTCAGCGCTGCAACCCATCGGCAACGGGTTCACCGACACGCTGTCCTTTTCGGGCCTCACACCCGGTGCATTCTACCTCGTCCTGATCGATGGCGTGGATGGCGATATCTGTGAGTTTCAGCTCACCCACCTCTCTGGACTGTCAGAGGACATGGATATTACGGCCATCAATGAGGTGTTAGTGGACGGATACATCGATGGGCCCACCGAGGTATGCCCTTTTTCCCCAACTACCTACACCCTCATTCCCCCAATTTGCGAATGGTCAATCACTGCAGATGGCAATTCGTCTTGCCCCATCCCCTACCAACAGGTTTGCGGGGATGCGCCTGATTCCATTCTTTGGATCTATCCTACGGCTTACGATACTATCTGGACCATTCCCGACACGGCGGCACAATGGCTGTCCGACAGCATCGGGTCGTCCATCATGATGTGGTTTACCGATACTATCGGCGGAACCATTACCGCGCAGATCGTACCGGTATTGGAGGATAGTGTCTGGATCGAAGGTTCCTGCTATGTGCTTTGCGGAAATCTGATCATTTTAGATCTATGCCCCAAGGAATTCTCCATCGATGTGGATGTCATTTTCAATATCGAAACGCTCCCTCCTATCGGCATCTGCCCGGGGGAATGTGTAGATTTTTGCGGGGAACTATATTGTACCGAAGGCACCTATTCATGCTGGGATAGTTGTACGCTTCAATTACAGCCCGTTTACTTCCTTCCTCCACAAATTACCTACTACGGTTTCGTAGAGATCTGCCAGGGAGACTGTTTTTTTTGGAATGGCCAATTTCTCTGCGATCCGGGAACGTATGACTGGTATGGACTGACCTATAATGGTTGCGACTCGCTCGAATACATTGAAATCCAGGTACTGCCTTCTCAAACAATCGATCTGGGTACGATCAGCCTGTGTGAAGGCGATTGTTTTGATTGGAATGGTCAGTTGTTTTGCGATCCGGGTTTTTTCACCTGGACTGAACCGGGACCCAATGGATGTTTGGATGAATACCTTCTTGTGATCGAGGTCGAGCCCGCTGAAGTAGTGCCGATCACCGCTCCAACATCCTTTACGGTTGTCCCGGCAGTGTGATATCCGGCGACTATCTGGGCGGCGCCGTGCTGGATGGAAATGACCAGCAGGTTTTCGTCCTGCATACGTCGCCCGGAGCCACATTGGGTACGCCATTAAAGATCTCCTCAACCCCCGAAGTCGAATACGATGCCGCATTGATGAGCTTCGGCACGACCTATTACCTATCCTCGGTAGTGGGCAACGCTTCGGGTGGTCAAATAGATTGGAATGACGTCTGTTTGGCTGTTTCCCCTGGTCAACCCATCCTATTTTACCCGGAACCGGAGGTCAGCATCCCCACGCCAAGTGCGTTGAGTTGCTTCCAGCCCCAGGTCACCCTGTCAGGATCAGTAAGTGGTGGAAGTCCTTCGCTGGAGATCAAATGGCTGCAGGGAACGCAGGAAATAGGCGCCGGAGTCTCATTGGATGTACAATCGCCTGGCAATTACACCCTGCAAGCAGAAGACCTCCTGACCGGCTGCATTGGGTTGGCCACCGTAGAAGTAACAGGAAACCCGGAAGGTCCGACTGATATGACATTGGAAGAAACCCCGCCACTGTGCTTCGGCCAAAACGACGGTACCCTCGTAATCGCCGACGTTATCGGGGGCACTGCGCCTTACCAGTATCAGATAGACGATCTGCCGCTCAGCGATCAGGCGGTATTTCAAGGGCTATCGGCCGGGCCGCATAGCATAGAGGTGATCGATGCAGCCGGCTGTTCGCTTTCCCAGGCTATCAACTGGGATTTACCCCTGGAACTTACGATCGACCCGGGGCCCAATTTGGAAGTGCCTTTAGGAACTTTGGTGGAAATAAAACCGATCTACAACTTCACCCCACAACAGGTCAATTGGCTGGTAAACGGGGAGCCAGATTCGGGGTTAACGCTCCAGTTTGAGGCTTTCGAAAACGCGACCCTGACCATCCTGGCCATAGCCGAAAGCGGTTGCACCGCCCAGGCCGCATTGACCATACAGGTGTTTGAGGATGCCGGCGTCTACCTCCCCAACATCTTCTCTCCCAATGCTGATGGACAGAACGACCGGTTCTTCCCACAGGGAGGTAGCCAAATCGCCCGCATCGTGGATTGGCGAATTTTTGACCGTTGGGGCAACCCGGTCTACGAACAGGCCGAGATGCTCCCCGGTGATAAATCAAAGGGATGGGACGGGACGGTTGCTGGGAAGCCTTGCCCCGTCGGGGTGTACGCCTATATGCTTACAGTGGAATATCAGAATGGAGACAAGGAGATGGTGAAAGGAGGAGTGACGCTGGTACGATAAACGCCAGTGACCGGGTGACTAAGTTACCCGGTCACTATCGTGGCAGGTTGTCCATAAAACTGCCGGGCCCACCGCCGGTATTTCCAGATAGGCCCATCGCCTTCTGCCAATGCGGGCACCGGGAGATACCGCTTGTTTTCCCAAATGGGAAAATCCATACTGGCGTCTTTGGCGTAGTTTTTCAGGATGTAATAGGCCAATAGCTTACTTGCCAACGCCCCTAACCTGGTCGGCCATTTTTTCAAGCGCAGGGCCAGACGGAGGGTCAGCTTGCGCTCGTCCGTAGGGGTGGGAAGTACCCAGAAACGTCCCTCCACGCCAAATACAGGCACCCGGACGTTGACCATGGAAAACCCAAGTCCATAGACATGGGGTTCAAACGTAAGGGTGTATTCGCCTAATTTCACCCCCAGTACATCAAATGTCCTTTTTACCTCATAACCCGTGAATAGAAAAGGCCCCTTGATCTCCAGATCCCGGATCGTTCGGGGCGCCTGGTAATCGTGCACATACGTAAAATGCCCAAAGTCCACGCTGTTTTCCGTAGTCTCCTGGGGATGATCGTTCAACTCGTAGGTGCGGCAGATGAGCGGGGTCCATTCTGTGGTATCAATGGAGGGTACTTCCCAGTCGGGGTCCATACCCTGGGCGTGGTGATAGACCAAAATAAACCCGTTTTGCTCCCGGACCGGCCAGGTTTTCAATCGGGTTTTCGGGGGCACGGCCGTGCCATACCCCGTGGCGGTACATTGACCCGAACCGTTGAATTCAAACCCGTGGAAGGGGCATTGCAACACCTCTCCCTTCACTTTGCCGCCATACCCAAAATGAGCCCCCAGATGCGGACAGTAGGACTCCACTGCGGCTACGTTCCCGCATTCGGTGCGAAAAACGGTGACCTCCTGGCCCGCAAACCGTCGGGCGATCAATTTGCCGGAAGCCAGTTCGCTAGACAGGGCAAATACGTACCAGGCATTTGGAAAGGGCGGGAGATCAGATTGGGGGATGAAGGAATCGGTTACCATTTTTTTTTGAGTGAAGGGTGAAGGGTGAAGGGGTGAAAAAATTTTCACCCTACCTCTTTTTCCAAGGTTATTTTTTTTAAAGCAATGGAGGCGGGCGCGAGTTCCCGGGCAATTTTTATCGCCGAAATGATGGCGCTCTCGTGGGTCTCGACATCGTGGGTATGCATACCGGCAAACCACAGGCCCCGCTTACCCTGCTCTTTTGCCAGTGCTTCCTGGGCCTGAAAATATCGGCGGTTCGTCTTCGGGTGGTCGTACTCCACCGTGGAGAACAGGTGGTTGGGCAACCTGCGTTCGTAGGTCACCCAACTCCTGAACAAGGGGTTAGCACTCTTCCAGGACTTCCAGATGGTGGTATGCGCTTGCTTTCCGTCGTAGCGCATATTCACCACCGACCAGTATTTTTGATTGGCAGGCATCAGGCCCGGATCGGCATGCACCGCAATGATGGTTTTGAAATAATCAACGCCCCCGAGGATATTCCGCACGGGCTCAGCCCAGGGCAAATACCCCAACAAGTTCCGGGCGTCCTTCGCATTGGTGGCCAGGACCAACTGGTCGAATGCCAGTTTTTTGCCGGAAGCCAATTGCACCTGATAGTTTTCCCCCTCCAGGGTGATAGCCGACACCCCGCTCCCCTTCTCGATCTGCACAGCGGCCAGCTGTTTTTCCAGTTCCCGCACATAGGCGCTCATGCCGCCCACCACTTCCGACCATTTGACCGATCTGAGTCCGGCAGGCTGATGGTTATAGGCAAATTGAAGCACATCGTAGGCGATGAATTGTTTGTAATCTTCCAACTCAATACACCAGCCGGACTGGAGAAAGGGATACATGAAATTTTCCAAAAAATTCTTCCCAAGATCCAGGGACCGGAGATATTCATCGATCGTGGTCGATGTATCGCGGGCATCCATAAGGGGACGGGCCCGTTTCAACACTTTTTGAAATTGCAACAGATTGGAAATCTGCCGGGGACCCAACATGGACCATACAATCCGACCATTCTTCACCGGAGGCATCATCGTTACGTGCCGGTGATCGGTTGAATAGAGGGTCGCGCTCATCGGATAGGAGTTGGTCGGTACGTCCAGAATCGACAACAAACGGTGAAAATGAGGGAATGCTTTTTCCGAAAAAAACTCCGCGCCCGCATCGATGGACACGCGCTCACCCATATGTTCGACCTCCACGGTATTGGCGTGGCCGCCCAGTCGGTGCTGCTTTTCGATGAGGGTCACGTCGTGCTCCTCACTCAACATCCAGGCTGTGGTCAACCCGGCTACTCCGGCGCCGATGATACCGATTTTCATGCTTGAGGATCTTTTTAGTCCGCAAAAGAAAATACTCAATGACGGGCCGGAATGGCCGCGCCAACGCCCCCAACCACTGGTTCTTTCGCCGGCATTCTTCCTAAAAGGACGTGAAAGAGATGGTCTGAAATTGCAATAATCGCTGCGACTCTGTGGTGTCCATCCAGTTGGTGTAATACCAATCTTCCTCCTTCGCCGGGGTACGAAAGGCTGCTTCGGGGGGTAGTTGCAGCCCAAAGAGCGGCATGAAGGCGTTAAGCATTTCCCGGTAGGTGAGCTGCCAATCGCCGCCACCACCCAACATCAGGATCTGTTCCTGCATGCCGGAATCCACGATCGCAGCAAGGGCGCGACCAGCGTCGTTGGGGTGCAGCAATTCGATGCGTTGGTCGAGGGGGATCTCGAACATCTCGGTATCCAGTTGGGCGATTTTTGCGGGGTCCATCACCAGGGAAAGCCGGACGATATTCCAGCGGAGCCCACTTTCCCGCACCATTTTTTCACACTGGATCTTGTGCCGGGTATAGTGATTAGTCGCCAACTGAGGGTCGGTCGGTGTTTGCGGGGTGGAATTGGGAGAGGAAGGTCCGCACGTAGTATAGGAACTAGCATAGAGTATCGACGGAAGCACTTCCTGTTTTTTTGCTTCCTGCAGCAAATTTCGCGTTCCTTCCACGTTTACCCGTTGTGCTAACACGGGATTCCGCTCGCTGGCCGGAGGAATCATCCCCGCCAGGTGGATTACCGCATCTATCCCTTGTAGCGCCATCCCAACGATGGAAGGATCACAGATGTCTCCCCAGATCACCTCCAGGGGATAGCGCCGGGACAGATTGCGGTATTTCCTCCGGTTATGCCTGGTGGGGAGGTCCAGGCAACGAACCAGATGGCCTTTTTCACACAGAAACCTTAGGGTTGTAGCGCCAATGTTGCCAAAAGCGCCAGTCAAAAGCGTTTTCATAATAAATGGTCAGCTTCCGTGTGAGTGAAAAGGGCATGCACTGGCAGCTTTGTTGGGGGTCTTGTCTGCCAGCAATTTTTCAGGGGTGCGTTTCCGGTAGCGCACCCGGCATTCTCCTGGCCGCTGAATGCCGGCCAGTTTCTGTTTTTGGGGTTCCGGATCGATCAATTCTAACTCGTATTCGCGCAAGAGGCTGCCTATAACCACTTGCATTTCCGTATGGGCAAAATTCATACCCGGGCACTTGTGTAGTCCGCCGCCGAAAGCCAACTGGCTGAACCGGTGGCGCTTGTGTTCCTTGCGATTGTCCAGGTACCGGCTGGGGTCGAAAGCGTTGGGATGGGTGTAGAGGCTGGGTAGCCGCTGAGTGATAGAAGGAGAAACGATGGTATACCAACCTTCCGGAATCCGATAGCCACCTGTTTCATAGGCCTGCACATTATACCGCATCAATACATCGCTTACAGGCTCCAGGCGCTCCGATTCCCAAAATGCCATCAACAGATGCTGCAAGGAGCGCCAGGTATCCAGTTCTTTGTGATCTCCGGAAGTCAATACCTGGTCGATCTCCTTCACCGTTTTCCGAAGGAAATCAGGGTTTTGCAGAAGGTGGATCAAGGCCCAGCTCATGGTACCGGTTGTCGTTTCGTAGCCTCCCCAAGTGATGCCCAGTACCATGTTGATACGGATCTCCTCCGGAACAGGCTGGTCGTCTCGGTAGCGGGCTTCCGACAAATATTGCAAAAAATCGTAGGGGGCGTCTTCTTTTCCCTCCCGGGCATCAAAGACTTCCTTGACCATCTTGCCCAGCTTTACACGCGCCGCCTTGCAGCGAATCAGGTGTGGCAATGGCCAATTCAACGGAAAGACCAGCTCGGCGCCGTCGGACAGGTCTTTGAACAAGGGAAGAAACTGGTCATTCAGGGCCATCCGAAAATCCTCTCCGATGAAGGCACGGGCGGCGATGTGCAGGGCCAATTTGCTCATTTCCGGCACCACGTCAAATTCGCCTTCCTCTCCGAGATCCTGCATCCAATCCTTTAATTCCCGCTGCATGGCCTGGAGGTAGTTGCCCAGTTTTTCGCTTTTGAAGGCATGCAATAAGACCTTCCGTTGCTCCTGGTATTCCTCAAAATCAGCCATATACAGGTAGTCGGGACTGAACATCGTGCCGACGAACTTATAGGCCTGCCCGACCGACAAGGTCAGGTCGTTTTTCATGAAAACCGCCTCCAGATCGTCCGGTTCGAGCAGTACTGCTATCTTCCGGGGACCGAGTTGGATCGCAAATGTATTTCCATGTTCCTTTTGGGCTTTACGCAAAAATCCGATCCGGTCACGGTAGAAATCGAGTAAATTTCCGATCAGGGGCAGCCCTTTCACAAAGGGCGGAGGTGGTAATAGGCTCGTTTCGGCAGCGTTGGCATGAATGGGGGTAGCGGTCATTGGAATGGAAATTTTGAGTTGGGTGACATTGGTTAATAGATCAACTTGACCGAGATGCTCGAGTTTTCCGGAATGCGGATCATGCATGCTTCATAGGGCGGCGCACGAAAAACGGGTTTAATATTATTAGAAAACCCATATCCCTCTTTAGGTATCCCAAAGAAATTGCTGTTGCAAATCCCATCTGAGTTTTCGTCGTGGTAAATAGCCAGGGCACATTCACCCTGCTTGACATTTTTGATCGTGTAGGTTTCGGTTGCGGAGCGCACCTTAAACCGGACCGTCCGGTAAGTTTCCCCGACCTTCGGAAATTTTTCGGTTTGGTCGTAGATCGCAATCACGATCTCCCCTTTCACCTCCTTAATATTGGGGATGGTTACCGAGATGTCTGTCGTTCGGTCAACAGGCCCTCCAAGTACTGCCAGAAATAGTAAGACGGATGCAATCATGGTAGTGGGATTTGGTTCGGTTTTCCAAATGTGCAGTTGTTTGGAGAAAACCGTTCCCACTATTGTAACAAAGAGGTGGAGCTATGTAACAATGCGCTTAAGAACATGAAAATCAAATCATTATGCGCATTATTTGATATGGCAAATTTTACAGGCTGATGTTACGCAGAATGGTTACTATCAAAATGTATAAGGGATTTGGAGGGATTGAATGGGATTGTCTGCCTCGTAAATCCCATTCAATCCCTTCCAATCCCCATTAATCCCTAAATTATTTCTGGCTGCGGAACATCCGTTATTAACACTGCCAAAACGGCCTCATTTGGTTCTAAAATCACTCGGCGCCACTCCAAACTCTTCCGAAAATACCCGGCTGAAATATTTGGGGTCATCAAACCCCACCTCATAGGCTACTTCCGAAACGTTTAATTCGGTGGTGGTAAACAGGTGGCGGGCGCGTTGGAGGCGGATACTGCGGATGTATAGAGAAGTAGACTGGTCTGTCAAGGCCTTAATCTTTCGGTGGAGTTGCATTCGGCTCATCGCCATTTTACGGCAAAGATATTCGATGGAAAAGCCGGCATCGGCCATTTGAGATTCAATGATGCCGCGCAATTCCAGTAAAAAAGCGTCTTCCACCTTTTCATCGGGAGTAGCTTGTTCGGCAGGAGAATCCAGGTTGCGGTACCGTTCCTGAAGGCGACGACGTGAATCCAGAAGATTTTGCAATTGGACTATCAGTTCGCCCTGATGGAAGGGCTTGGCCATATAGGCATCCGCCCCCCTTTCCAGGCCGGTGATCCGGTCTTCCACCGTGGTCCGGGCGGTGAGCATCACGATGGGGATATGGCTGGTACGAGTATCCTTTTTAAGGATATCACACACTTCAAAGCCATCCTTTTCCGGCATCATCACATCGCTGATAATGATGTCGGGGACGAGTTCCAACGCTTTATTTATGCCTATTTGTCCGTTCTCCGCAGTAACGATCCGGTATTGTTGGTCGAGACACCCGACCAGAAAGGTACGCACGTCCGGATTGTCTTCCACGATCAACATCAAGGGCCAATCTTCATTCCCACTGAATTGATTTCCTCCTTCAACCAAAGGCACCCTTTCTGATACGGCTTCTTCAAGAGGCTGCATTTCCTGTATGTGGAGTTCGGTTTCCAGCGCCGCCGTATGCCTGATCGGCAATTGGACTGTAAATGTGCTTCCCTTTCCCTGAACGCTTTCCACAGAAATTTGGCCGTCAAAGAGTTTCACCAATTCCTGCACCAGGGCTAACCCGATCCCGGTACCTTCCCCCTTGCGGGTGTTGGAAGAATCGGCCTGGTAAAATCGTTCGAAAATATGGGGCAATTGATCGGGAGGAATACCGATCCCCGTATCGCTGACGTCGAAAACGAGTGTTTCTGCATCGCTTCCCTGTTCTTTTTCGAGCCTGATCCGGAGGATGATCTCCCCACCTGGAGGCGTAAACTTGACCGCGTTGGATAGCAGGTTGGATGCGATTTTCATAATCTTATCCCGATCGAAGTCCATCACGATGGATTCCGGGTCACTGTAGGTCGAGATACGCAGGTCTTTGGCCGCAGCCATAGAGTTGAATGACTCGGCGATGTATTTCAAATAGACCACAATATCTCCCTGTATGAGCTGCACGACCATGCGGTTAGACTGCAGTTTGGCCAGGTCGAGCAACTGATTGATGAGGGCCAACAGATGGCTACCATTGCGGCGTATCAACCTGAGGCCTTCCTGCAGCCTGTTCTTCGGGTCTTTTTCCAATTGATCCGCCATCCCGAGGATGACCGTCAGAGGCGTGCGGAATTCGTGGGTGATATTGGTGTATAGCCGGGTCTTTGTTTGGTCCAGTTCCTTCAACTGGTCGGCCTGTAGTTGTTTTAGCTCCAGGTCGTGCTTCATGCGTTGGCGGCGCGTTTCATTTCTCCACAAAAAGAAACCTATCGCCCCAAGGGATAACAAATAGACCACATAAGCCCACCAGGTACGCCACCAGGGCGGAGCGATGACAATGCAAACCGAAGCGCCTGTTTTATTCCAGACCCCATCATTATTCGACCCGATGACGCGGAAAGTATAGGTGCCGGGTTTTAAATTCGTGTAATTGGCAAAATTGCGGGCGGCATCGGTTTCGATCCAGTTTTTATCATTCCCAAGAAGCTGGTATTTATACTTGTTCTTCTCGGGGCTGAGGTAGTTGAGTGCAGCAAATTCGAAGGAAAAATCATCCTGCCAATACGAGAGTTTTATCTCTTTTGTATGGGAAGCAGGCTGCTTTAGAGGAGACGAGTAGGCCAACGTATCTCCTGCAGAGGCCCGGACGGGAACGGACTGATTAAACAACTTAAAATCGGTAATGATAATAGGTGGCACCAGGGGCTGATCCTGGATGCTATCCGGGTCAAACAGGTTAAATCCATTTATTCCCCCAAAAAGCAACTCTCCTGCAGCCGACTTCAAATGAGCCCCCGAAAAATCACCGGATTGCAGGCCATCCCTCGAATCGTAATTCCGAAAAGTCCCTGATTGCGGATCGAATTTGGAAACGCCTTTTCCAGTGCCAAGCCATAAGTTGCCTCGATCGTCCTTCAATATACTGCTGACGAAGTTGTCCGCCAACCCTTCGCGTTCCCCCCAGGTCTTGATTTCGCGGCTTGCCAGATCAAATAGCTTCAACCCGTTTCGGGTAGCCATCCAGAATTTCCCATTCGGTTCAGGCACCATGTCATATATGGCCACATTGGCGCCTTGCTCTCCGACCGGGTAATTTTCAAACGTATGCTTGTCCCGGTCCAGGCGGCTAATTCCCCCGGTAGTAGCCACCCACAAATGGCCTTCCAGGTCTTCACAAATGTCCAGTACCCAGTTTTCCAGTAGGCTTTTCGGGTTATTTTCTTCGTACCGAAAGCTTTTGAACGTATTGGTTTCCCGGTCGAAAAAAGCCAACCCGCTATCAACAGACCCTAGCCAGATCTTTTCTTCACGATCTTCAAAGATCGCCCAAATTTCAATGGCCTCGATACTGCCAGGTTTTCCATCCGGCATATAATGGGTGAACACGCCGGAGGGTTGTCCCTGAAAAGTCGACGGGACAAACCGGGTGAGACCTCCTCCCCAACTTCCTATCCACAGCTCTCCACGGCTATCTTCCAGCAGGGAAATCACATCGTTGTTGCCCAGGCTTTGGGGATTACCGGCTTCGTTTTTCAAGTGCCAAAATATTCCGGTTTTCCGGTCAAACAAGTCTACGCCTCCATCATCGATGCCAACCCATACATTTCCATCGGGGCGCTCGGCAAAACAGGTGATCATACCGGGGCTCAGGGAAGTGGGGGTTCCATAGTTGGCCCAGTACTGGAAGGGTTTGCGGTAGTTATTCAGGTAGCTAATCCCCTTGTGATGCCCGATCCACAATCCTCCGTCCCTGTCTGCATAAATAGATTCAATGTTATTATCCCCCAAACTCCGGGGTTCATTGGGCATGTGCAGGTGGTAGATGAATCGATTCTCGCCCGGGACCCATTGCATCAGCCCTCCCCCATCTGATCCGATCCAGATGTTGCCCCTGCTGTCTTCCTCAATCGCCGTGATAAAATCATCGCTTAGGCTGAGCGGACTTTTCCCTTTTGCGTTGAATAGTTGGGCACTTTTTCGGTCAGCAGACAGGCGAATGAGCCCATCGGAAGTACCCACCCATAGAAATCCATTATGATCGGCTTTCAGGGCACGAATAGCGGTATTGCCTAGCGCTGGAATATCCGGTTGTGGACCTGATGAAGGCCACCGGTTTAGGGTGTTGGTTTGGGGGTTAAAGAAATTCAGTCCTGATTCCGTACCCACCCAAATCGTTCCTTTCTGGTCTTCCGCTAAAGCCCAAACCCGGTTGTTACTCAAGCTCCGCTGGTCGCGTTCGTCGCGTGAAAAGGCTGTTAGTAATAAGTCGCCGTTTTCAGCCTGTTCCCGAAGCATTTCAGCCGAAGAGATAGGATTGGACGGCAGGGTAAGCCGGTAGAGCCCATTTGTAGTGCCCACCCAAAGATGGCCGGACCGGTCTTCCTTCAAGACCAATACGTGATTGATTCGGGCAAGAGGAGACTGTGATCTATCCGAATCAGGGAAAAAGGTATTTCTATGTCGGTCCATCAATTGCAGTCCACTTTTGGTGCCGATCCAAAAATTGCCCCGGCTGTCCTCTAAAATGATGGGGATCGAATTGGAAGCTAAACTTCCCGGGTATTCGGGGTGGCTTTTAAATACGGTAAAACCAGCGCCATCGTATTTATTCAGGCCTGCCTCGGTACAGATCCAAACAAAGCCCGTACGGTCCTGGCAGAACGCACGCACCCGGGAGTAGGAAAGGCCTTCCTCCGTGCTGAGGTGATCAAAAAATAGAGCGGGAGGAGCGGTTTGAGCAGTGAGGGTCATCATCCCTGTCCAAACGGCAATACAGATAAGTGATGACTTCAATATGGCCAAGTCTGATTGCATAGGATAACTTCAACATAAGCGGGGTTAGCTGCGCAGCAATCCGCTTATTTATAACAGTTGACCGAAAAAAAATGCTCAAATGCGATGAAACCCGACGCTCCCTCCGACCCAATCTTTATCCTTGTTGTACCGCACGCCCACCATCTCCGCTTTGCTGAGGCGAAGGAGGTTGTTGACTAACGTGGGACGTGGCTCGCCGTCTTTCCAGAGAAACATCATGCGCAACTCGAATTTAGCGGGTTCGTTTGGGGTTTCGATAACGGAAGCGTATTGCACTTTTTTCTGAAGAATATACTGCTCCGGGCTTTCCAACGACTCGATATCCTCGTGCGTAGGATTGATGAGCACCCCCTGTCCTGCAAAGGAAAACAGCGGCTTGAGCACGTAGTCCGACAAGTTGTCGGGGATAACCGGCAACTCGTCGAGAAACCAGGTTTCCGGTACGTACGGGCTGTGGATCAGTGGCAACGTGTATTTGCTGATGCGGAAAAACCAGTTGGGATGGCCGACATAGGTAACGTCATAGTCTTCCGGGAAGAAAAATTCGCGCTTCAGGTCGGTGCGGGGCCAGAGCTCATCGAAAATGACCCGGTTGTAGATCTTGCGCACAGGGATCTTCTTGCCATTTTTTCGTAATACACACTCCTGCCCGATACTTTCAGGTCGGTAATACATAAGACAGGGATGCCGAGCAGGTCGCGCGTTGCCCAAAAGTCGATCTGGGTCGTTTGCTTGTGCGGCTCCAGTTCCAATAAAATTACTTGTGCAGGGGGGGTATCCCCTACGATGACCTCCCGCAGCAATTCGATATAGGATTCGCTGGTCAGGCCATTGAAGAGATGGGTATAATCATCGGGAACGGGAAAGAATTTTTTATAGGCCCTGCTTGCCAGATCCTGGTAACAGTAAAGCGAGGGAAACCCCTGAAGTTCGATCAGTTGGGGAGTAAACCCTCCATTCCCATCTTCACAGATCCCGAAATCCATTTGCAGGAAGGTCGAATGTGCCGGTTCATTGGGCACATTTTTATCCATCACCAGGGCGCCTTGGGTCCGCGTTTTAAAATCAGGCTGCAAAATGACATCGATCACATCGTCGCAGGCTTTTTTGACTTTTTCCAACAGGTCATCCGGAATAAATACCGGAGTTTCTGCAATGCGGAATACGGCACGATGTCCGTGTTGCCGGGCGATCCAATCCTGCATCGCCTCGTATTTGGCGACGGTAAATTTCTCGTTGAAAGAGCGGCGCAGCGAGGGTATCATATCACAATATTAAGGCGTGTCAAGCGAGAACGTTGTGTTCCTTCAACGATTCCATGGATTTTTCCAGGAACGTCGGCAAAATCACATCATGCGTAAGCTGGATCTTGGCCGGATCGCTTAGGTCTTTGATCATTTCTTCGTATTTCTTCTTGCCGAAATGGTTGATGACGTGTACCATCCGGGACTCTTCCTGAAAATGGCTCAACATCCCGCGCACATGAGCTTCGGGATGGAACTGCACGCCCAGGATCTCCTCCGAAAACCGGATCGCCATCAGGGCGCGATCTTCCGGCAAATGGGGCCGTACCTTTTCCAGCGCCAGGATCTCCACCCCCAATGCCTGGCATTGCATTACATCCGGTCGCACCACCTGAAAATCCCGGAAATCAGCCGCATAAAAGGGATTGGGAAGTTGCTTGAAAATAGGATCAACCAACGCTGCATCGGTCAGATGTACCGGAAACGTGCCGAAGCTCTTGGCATCTCGTGCACAGATATCGCCCAGATGAAAATGGTGGCACAACATCTGAAAGGAATGGCAGATAAAGAACGCGAACTTCTTAGCCTCCGGGTGTTCGAGGTTGTGCTCCCACAATTCATCCACCCAGCCGTGCCATAAGCGATCCCATACCCCGTCTCCTTCCAGCGGGTTGCCCGGTCCCCCCGAGGAGATGAACAGGTCGAAATCTTCTATGGCAGGTACTTCTGCGCGCTGCCGCACATCAAAACGCACCCAGTCGATCTGGTCCCTGTATTTACCGAGTATCTTCTCGATGGAGGCTATACCCAGGTTGGGTTCGCCGTTGTAGAGATCTAATATGGCTAGTCTTGTCATTTGTATGTTTTAACAGGGATTAAAAGGGATTGAATGGGGATTAGCAGGGATTAATTCCATCCAATCCCTTCTAATCCCTTTCAATCCCTCATTTACGATTTTTTAGAACGGCCTGTTATCTTTTTGGGGGCTTCTTTTTTTGCCGCCGGAGCCGCTTTTTTAACCGCCGGCGTCGCCTTCTTCATATCTGCTACCGAATTTTGTACAAACGTACCCCAGGTCAAATTGTTTTTCCCTTCCTGATTTGCCTGCGCACACTCGATGGCATAATTGGCAGCCGTCTCCACGACCCATTCAAAATTCTCGTCCCCTACCGACGTGCGTTCCGCATCGGGAGCCGGGTTGCAGAAATCGATGGCGATGGGCACCCCGTTGCGCACGGCAAACTCGACGGTATTGAAATCGTAGCCCAGCGCTTCGTTGATGCGAATGACATACGCTTCCATCTGTTTCATCAGAGAAGCCGGCACCTTGTGCTCAGCCGAATAACGCAAGTGGTGCGGATTGCGGGGTTCGTAGTGCATGATGCGCACATGCTTCCGCCCAATGCCGTAGCAACGGAAATAAGAATCAAACTCGATGGCTTCCTGCAGCATCATCACTAGTTGCCCCGTTTCGCCGTAAGCGCGGAAAAACTCGTCGGCATTGTGCACCTTGTACACATTCTTCCATCCTCCACCGGAATGCGGTTTGAAGAAAAGCGGAAATCCGCCCAGGTAATCAAAGATCGCATCCCAATCCATCGGATATTTCAGGTTGGAAAACGAATTGGTATTCGTATCGTCAGGGTGATCTTTCGAGGGCAGTAGCACCGTCTTGGGCACCGGCACACCGATCTGTTCGGCCAATACATTGTTGAAAAATTTCTCGTCGGCGCTCCACCAGAAGGGGTTGTTGATCACCGCAGTACCGGTGGCAGCTGCGTTTTTCAGGTACGCGCGGTAATAGGGCACATCTTGCGAAATGCGATCGACGATGACTGCATAGCCTGTGCCTTTATTCTGCATCAGTTCTTCTGCATGGAGAAGTTCAGCATGTATGCCTTTTACTTTCTTGCTGTTGATACGATCGACGAATGCTTGCGGAAAACTGCGTTCCTGGCCGAAGAGGATACCTATTTTTTTCATAAAAAAGTACGTTTAGGAGGTTTAGGAGGTTTATGGGGTTTATGAGTTGAAATAAACTTCATAAACAGGCGAAGCCGATAAACTTCATAAACTATTCATATGATTATTGTTTAAAATTTGATTTGTCATTAAAACTCAATTTGCTCAAAGCAAAGAAAGATAATGCGGAAACATCTCCTTCCACAACGGCCAGTCATGCGGTTTCCAGCCGCGGATATCCAGCCAGTGGTCTATTCCTTTGTTTGTGAGAATTTCGGATAGCCGCTTATTTCCTTCCAGGCAAATATCCCACTCCGAGGTGCCCAGAATGATCTTCATCTTCCAGAGGTCAGGGTGGTTCAAACCCGGCACAAAATCGACGGGGTTATTAAAATAGACATTATCGTCAAAATAGCCGTCCAGAAAAGAACGGATGTCGAAGGAACCGCTCATAGAGATAATGTGGCTCACCAATTCGGGGTGTTTGAAGGCAAAGTTGGCCGCATGAAATCCCCCAAAACTGGCGCCCGACACGCAAACCCGGCCGGCACCGGTATTCCAGCGGATCTTTTCCACGATCTCCTCCATTACCATCTTGTCGTACCAGATATGGTTGCGTACCCGTTGTGCCGGATGAATTTTCTTGTTGTACCAGCTATGCTTGTCCATACTGTCCGGGCAGAAGATCTGCACCAGGCCCTGCTCCACAAACCAGCGCACGGATTCGATCAATCCAAAGTCCTTGCTCTCATAGTAGCGCCCCATCGTGGACGGGAAAATAATGACCGGATAGCCCCTGTCCCCCCAAACAAGCATTTCAATATCACTGCTCAGGTTGGGTGAATACCATCGAAAATATTGCTCTTTCAACGTCGATTTTTTTTTGAGTACGAATTTCGCACAAAGATACATTTTCAGTCAGCACTTGAAAAGAGATTTTTTGGAACCGTCTACATTCCACTATATTGCGCCCGAAATGAGTACTTCCCATTCCCATATCAAGGCCCGGATCGGGCAATACCTGCAAAGGACAGGGCTCTTAAAAGATCCGCTTGCACCCAACCGGATCTGGGTGATCCGCTCCGCTGCCCTGAAGCGAAAGGTGCGGGTGGATGTATTCCTGCCGCCGGAGCCGCTCTCCCAGGCCGACCCCACCCGGACTTTTCCCGTTGTTTTTTTCAATGACGGACAGGACCTCCGGGCCGTTCAGCTAAAGGCCACCTTGCGGCGTCTGATCCTGCAAAAAGAGATCGAACCACTGATCGCCGTAGGGTTTCATGCGGGCGACCGGCTCCAGGAGTACGGCGTGATACATCACCCCGACTACCTGAAGCGTGGCAGCCGGGCGGAAGAGTACGCCTATTTTCTCACCCATGAGTTCATGCCCCGCTTCAAACGCGATTTCCCCGTCGATCCCGCCCCCCAACGCCACGCCTTCGCAGGCTTCTCCCTTGGAGCCTTATCGGCATTCGACCTGGTTTGGAATCACCCGCATCTGTTTGGGAAAGCCGGTATTTTTTCCGGCGCGCTATGGTGGCGCGCCAAAGCTTTCCGGGAAGAAGATCCTGATGCTGACCGCATTCTCCATCAGTTGGTCAAAACAGGTGAAAAGCGCCCGGGCCTGAAATTCTGGTTTCAAGCAGGCACCGAAGACGAAACCTCCGACCGCAATAAAAACGGCGTCATCGATTCGATCGACGACACGCTCGACCTGATCCGGGAATTGAAGGCGATCGGTTATCCGGAAGGCGATATAACTTATGTAGAAGTAGCGGGCGGAAAGCACGAGCAGCAAACCTGGGGCCAGGTCATGCCGGATTTTTTGAAATGGGCGTTTCCTTTTTTACCGGCGGTTTCCTAAACCACCGGAACACCGATGCACCCAGCACCAGGGCGCCCAGCACGGCAAAAATCCGGATCATCCAATATGCCGGCTTCTCTCTGAACGTGATGGACTGCATATCCCCCAACGGAATATAGCCTGCCCAAAAAAGCGGGTGGGCACGCAGGGCGCTGTTTTTCTCCAAATATTCGAGTTTGGCCAGCCGCAGCGCTTCATCTTTTCGAAGTCCGTCTTTCAGCCGGGCGTAGAAGGCATCCATAATCAGTGCAGAAGGCTGGTCGTCGACACTCCAAAGCGTAGTGACAATGCTCTTGGCGCCGGCAAATAAAAATCCGCGGCCCAGACTGACGATCCCTTCGCCGCGTTGCCATTCTCCCATACCTGTTTCGCAGGCACTCAGCACAACCATATCTGCCTTCAGGTGCATGTTGTAGAGGTCGCGCAGGTAGAGAAATTCATTTTCCAGCGAGTCCGCAATTGGACTAAAGGCCAGGTAGGATTGTGCGCCGATCGTATCGTTTGCCTGTGCATGTGTGGCCAGGTGAATGACCCTGTACTGGTCGGCATATTGCCTGAAATGCGCTTCGGTGGCTTCCGCACCCAACAAATAGCGGCCGGGTATTTGATTGCGCAGTAACTTGACCTCCTCCTGATTGTAGTGAAGGGCGCCAGGTCCGGACCCAAAATCAGGGGCCAGTCCCAGTATTTCCGCATACGGAGACAGATCAGAATCGGGGTGCCCCTCCACCAGCAGGCCCACCGCGTATTCATAGCTTACCCGGTAATCGCGGATCAGGTAGGGCATGTTTTTCCAGGACCCGTCTCCATCGGGTTCTTGTGTCAGCAGGCATTCAAAGGGAAGGTACCCCAGCAATCCGTCGGGCACGATGATCAGGGAGGAGGATTGGATCAGCGGAACAACGGGAGCTATCAGCAATTGGTAGAGCGGTAAAGCCGTTTCAATAAATGCCTCTCGGGCCTGGGAAGGGTCGGACGCCAGGGGATCGAACACCGATATTTGTCGCCGCAGTTCCCTGACCAACCCGCTGAGATAGGTCCCTGAGGTTTGACTGAGGAGTACGATCGTATCCGGATTGACAATGAATATGAATAGTTGCTCGTCGCCCAGAAAATACTCGATCAACGTCTCCCGTTCCGGAGCTAATGTGGCCTGCAACTGGACCAGTGAAAAGTCAGTCGGTTTGTACCGCAACTCATAGTAGTCCGGGTACTGCAGCGCGATCGTGTCCAGCAGGTTGTAATAGGCGCTTTTCCGGTCGAACACACTTTCCCGGTAGAGGTCCAGCAAGCGAAGGTCTGCCCTTTTCTTTTTTTGTTCTTCGGCGAAAAGTTGGGCTTCGTAAAAACTAATATCGATCAGCAGGTCAGACTCCTGCTGTACCAGGGCCGGAGGAATACCGGCATATTGATCGGCATTGGCCTTGAGCAGGGCTTCGTTCAGCAGGACGTTTTTGCTGTTTTCGGAAATCTCCAGCGCTTCCTCCAGGTGTTTCCTGTCGCCCGACAGATCAAACAGGAGCCGATCGACTTCGATGCTGTGTTCAAATATTTCAAAAAACTGGTCCAGCAACATTTGTTTAGACCCTGGTTCCTGGTAAGAGCGGCGCGTGCGTTCTACGACCCGGCGCGCCATCAGGAAGGTGGAATGAGCCTCCTGAAGCCAGCTTTCTTCTCCCGTTTGCCTGTACAGGGATAGCTGTAGTTCACCCTCTGTATTCAGGGTGGCCAACACCTGTAGCGGAGCGAGGGTGGTCTGAATCTGGTTAGCTTTGCTGGCGCGATCCATCTTAAGCGCCTGTAAAGCCAGGTCGATGTATTTCAGGCCGGTACGGAGGTCATCGGGATAGCTTCGGGCCAGTTCCGTAAATACTTCAGCCACCTCCGGATGTTCCGAGCCCAATGCATTCTCTTTGATCTTGAGGGCATCGTTGAAAAAAGACCGGGCCCGGGCCAACTCGCCCTGCAGCAAATAGCAGCGCCCCATACGGAGGTAGCTTTCTGCCAATAAAGTCGGTTCTATTCCTTCACTGTGCCGATAGATTTCCAGTGCGCGTTGGTAATGGACGAGGGCCTGCGCGTAATCGCCTACATCCTGATAATACAATCCCAGGTCGTTGTAGGAGTCGGCTACTTCCCGGTGGTCGGGACCATAAGCCTCCAGCCGGAGTTCCAACCCACGAGCGCAATAGGAAAACGCCTGGGCAAAATCTTTCCGCTTTCGGTAACAGTTGCCGATATTATTATAGAGGCTGCCGATCAGGGGATGGTTTTCTTCGAAGTTTTTTTGCCGGATAGCAAGGGCCTTTTGAAAATAGATCAGCGCTTTTCCGAAGTCGCCCTGTTCGTAGAAATTCAATCCCAGATTGTTATAGGCGTTGGCCGCTTCAAAATGGTCGGGGCCGTAGGCATTGATCCGGTGCCGGAGGTTTTTTTCCAAAATTTCCTGGGCCCGGCGGTAGTCGCCCTTACTTTGATAGCACAAGCCCATGTTGTTGTAGATCAGGCCGAAGTCGGGGTGCTCCGGAGGCAGCGTTTCCTCCCATATTACGAGGGCTTTATCGTAATATTCCAGGGCTTTATCATATTTGGCCATATAGTGGTAGCCCACACCGATATTGAGGTAACATTCGGCAATCGGAGGTGCGCATTCATCGAAGAGCGTGAGACGAATAGCCAGTGCTTCCTCGTAATGTTCAATAGCCTCCTGGTGCATCCCCAGCATATCGTAACAGACCGCCAGGTTGTTGTAGGAATCGGCGACGCGGGGGTTCGACCTGCCGTAACACAGGAGCCTGCGCTCCAGTGCCAGCTTGTAATACCGGAGGGCTTCTGAGCAGTTTCCCTGATAGTAGAAATAAATGCCTATAGAATTGTACACATCGGAAAGCACAGGACTATCGGGTTCCAGCCATTTCTCTCCACTTTGCCGGGCCCTTTTCAGGTAGGCAAAGGTGGAGTCCAACTGTCCATCCCTTCGAAAATACCGGGAAATAGCCAGGTAGCTGCGCACGACTTCCTCGCGGTTGGGCAACAATTCCCGTTCCATGTATGCAATTGCCAGCAATTGGAGGCTAATCGCTTCGTTAAATTGCTTAGCTTCGGCCAAACTATCCGCCACTTTCAGGAATGACCGGGCATCCGCATCCTGGGCCGACGCCCGAAACGGTATTGCTATCAAAAAAAGCAGGCAAAAAATGCCGGTTGTTATTTTTATCGCTCGCTCTATTATCCTGTAAATTAAGTGCTTTTGATGAAAAGTTGACATAGCTAGCAACTACAGACTAAAATTCACTGTTACTCTACCTACTTAAACCTGCAGATAACGCCAAAAAGTATTAAATTTCACTTGGAAAGTAGCAGAAAGTGATACATTTTTGAACGAAACACAAAATACACGTCATGAAAGAAAACTGGGTAAAAATTTTCAGCTCCCTGGAGTTGATTCAGGTAAAATTGGCTGAAGATATTCTCAAGCAACATGGCATCGAAAGCCACATCTTCAACAAACCCGATTCTGCATTCCCCGGCACCACATTTGTCGAATTGTATACCCTGCCGGAGAAAGCCGAAGAAGCTGTAAAGATCCTCAAAGAACACGAAATGGAGTAATCGTTGAATGGATGGAGCCCGATCGCGATCGGGCTCCATCCAAAAATCTTTTTTATGTCCTACAATCCCCTCACCCCCGAAGAAGAACGGGTAATCCTGTATAAAGGAACCGAGCGCCCTTTTACAGGAGAATATGACCATTTCAAAGCCGCCGGAACCTATATCTGCCGTCAATGTGACGCCCCGCTCTACCGCTCGGAAGACAAATTCGACAGCGGCTGTGGCTGGCCTGCTTTCGACGACGAGATCCCCGGCGCCGTGCGCCACGAAAGAGATGCCGACGGCCGCCGCACGGAAATCCTGTGCGCCAACTGTGGCGGTCATCTCGGACACGTGTTCACCGGCGAAAGGTTAACGCCCAAAAATACCAGGCATTGTGTAAACTCCATCTCGATGAAGTTTATTCCAGCCCCGTAAAGACGCCACACATGGCGTCTCCCTCGTAAAGACGCCACACATGGCGTCTCTAAAACAAACTATATGGACCAAGACTTCAACAAACTCATGCACCGGCTCCCCCAAACAGGCAAGCTGGAATTCATCGGCCTACGGCCGGGAAGACGAGAACCCGTAGTCCCGGCACAGGAAGCTACCATAGACCCCGACGAGGGCCTGATCGGCGATCACTACAGCAAAAAAGGCGGCGATCGCCAGGTAACCCTCATTCAGGCTGAACACCTCCAAGGCGTTGCCGGCATGCTACACCGCGACCACGTCGACCCTTCCCTGACCCGGCGCAACCTACTCATCTCCGGACTCAACCTGCTGGCCCTCAAAGACGCCCGCTTCCAGATCGGGGACTCTGTGATCCTCGAAACAACCGGCCTCTGCCAGCCCTGCTCCCGCATGGAAGAAAACCTCGGTCCTGGCGGCTACCAGGCTATGCGCGGCCACGGCGGTCTGACGGCGCGGGTGATACAGGGTGGGGTGATCAGGCTGGGGGATGAAGTGAAGCTCCTGGAATGGGTCCAGTAAGGGCGTTGTAAGGGCGAAATATTTTTCGCCCCAACGAGCCGCCCCACGATCATATGCCCCTACCAATACGCCCCTACCCATGCTCCGACGTATCCAATCCTCCCCCCTCTACCTCAAACTCTTCGTTTGGGAATACTGGCCCATGGGGCTGTCCATCGTACCAACCGTGCTCTTTTGGCTGTGGTTTGCGCTCCGGGCGCGGCGTCTGTTTTTTTTCTCGGCGGTCAATCCGGCCATTGAGACGGGGGGGATGATGGGGGAAAGCAAGATCGATATCATGCGGTATCTGCCGGAGGCACACCTGCCAAAAACGGTTTTTGTACCCAAAGACACGCCCTGGGAAAAAATCTACGCGCAGATGCAGGAGAAAGGAATGAGCTATCCCCTCATTGCCAAGCCCAATGTGGGCGAACGCGGTTTTCAGGTATTGAAAGTAGAGCGGGAAGAAATGCTGCGTGAATATCATACCCAAAACCAACTGGATTTTCTGGTACAGGATTTTGTCGGACTGCCTCTGGAGGTAAGCATCCTATATCACCGGTTTCCGGGACAGGACAAAGGCGCTATTACCTCTATTTGCCTGAAGGAGTTTTTGCACGTTAGGGGCGACGGCCTGTCCTCCATCCGGGATCTGATGGAGCAAGACCCCCGTGCTAATCTCCAGGTGGGCCGTTTCGAACTGGAAAAGCCCAAAGTGCTCAATCAGGTACCCGCTCCGGGCGAGGATGTGTTGCTCGAGCCCATCGGCAACCACTGCCGGGGGACCAAATTCCTGAGCGGCAACCACCTCATCGACCCACAACTGAACGCCGTTTTCGACAGGATCTCCCAGGACATGGACGGCATCCATTACGGACGCTTTGATATGAAAGTCTCGAGCATAGAGGACCTCCGCAAGGGAAATGGCTTTAAAATACTCGAATACAACGGCGTGTCCAGCGACCCCGCCCACATCTATGACCCCGCGATTCCCATCTGGAAAAAATATCGCGACATCTACCGGCATTGGGAGATCATGTTCCGGATCTACCGGGTGCAGCGAAGGGCGGGAGTTCGCGCCATGGGCTATGGGGAAGCGTGGAGGGCGTGGAAGATGTATTGGGCCTATAAAAAGAGCGTAGATACCGCTAACTAGCGACATCTACTAAAAATCATTTCATGTTGAGTGAAATACTCCAGGTCACCTCCCTCGGCCTCGCCTTGAGCTTCCTCGGTTCGCTCCCTTTCGGCATCATCAATATGACGGTGGCCGAGACGACAGTGCGAAAGGGTTTCCGCGCGGGCTTGTGGGTAGCCGCCGGGGCAGCGATGGTTGAATTCATTCAGGTATGGGCATCCCTCAAACTGATCGACCTTTTTGTACACCATTCGATACTGGAAAAAACGTTCAACCTTATCGCCCTCTTCATCTTTTTCATACTGGCGGCAGTGTACTTCCGGGCAGCCCGAAGGCCTGCTGTCTCCCGGGAAGCCAAGGTGAGCAGTTTCCCGAAAGTGCCTGATTATTTTAGGGGGACCTTGATCAGCAGCCTCAATGTGATGGTCTTTCCCTATTGGATCTTTTACGGCGCCTACCTCGCCGCCAACGGCTGGATGAACCTCGGCAATCGGGATATTACCTTCTTTGCCGGAGGAGTCATGATGGGCGCCTTTCTGGTGTTCCTGCTCTATGCCGGGCTAGGTATGTTGCTCATCAAGCGGGCTTCGACGCTGATGAGGTATTTTAACTGGTTTTTGGTGTGCCTGTTTTTGGGACTTGGGATCTTCCAGCTATGGAAGGTCTCCAGTAGTTTTTAAGTCAAGCCTTCCTCGTACCACCCTTTCCTCATTTCCACCACCTCCGCATCTATCCAATCCTGCGTCCGCTGCACCAACTCCTCGAAATCTGTTCCAGTGATCGGCTGCCCATACCGCATTTTGACATAGATACGCCTGCGGCCAAAGGTGGATAAAAAATGAGGAATGAAGGTATCTGTCCCCACCCAGGCATCTTCCGGACGGCTGTATTCAATGGCAATGGGCACGACGGGCACACCCAGTTCAGCCGCCACGCGGAAGGCGCCCTGGCGAAATGGATGCGATTTGAGTTCGATATGGGTGCTACCTTCGGGATAGATCAACACGGAGAATCCCTCTTTCAAGGTTTCCTCAATCGCCTCCACCGTGCGACGCCTACTGTCCCTGTTCTCCCGTTTGACCCACATCACCCCAGTGGCTTTGGCCGCAAAACCGATAAAAGGCCAACTGCTCACCTCCGCTTTAGCCACCGGCAGTGCTTCCACATCGCGCAATGCCGCCACCGGGTCAAAATAGGAACGGTGGTTACTCACGTATACACATGGGCCCTCTACATCAGGAGGTGTGTTCACCTCGATACGCACACCCACCAATCGCGTACAGTGATTGGCCCAAATGCGCCGTTTTTTCAACGTATGCGCCAGGTCATCCCCCCGGATCGCTGCCCGGATCAGGATTGGGATCAGGTAGTAAAGGGAGGTGAAGAGGAAAATGAAGAAACGGAAAATACCGCGGAAGTAGGTTATCATAAGTTCTATTTGAGCGTTGATCCCGAACGCGCTCGGGATCAACTCTCTTTTTTCAATGCTTCGAGCATCGACAAGGGCACATCCTCCAGATCCAGGATGATAAACCCGTCGAGCACGTCGGAAAAATTCGGATCTACGTTAAAGCTGATGAACCGTGCATTCAGTTTTACATATTGGCGCATGAGCACCGGCATACGAAAATGCTCCGGTTCGATGTCCTCGATGAAATTATCGAGGGTTTTCATTTCATTGCCCAGGCTTTCGGTCAGCACATCGATATCGATCTTTTCCAGACGGGCTTTGAAGGGTTTACGGGGTTTGAGAAAGGTGGCTTTTTCATCGTCGAAATAATACTTTTTGATGAAGGCCACGATCAGACTCTTTGAAATATGGGAATAGTACTTGCTCACACTCACCGGACCGTAAAGGTAACGGTATTGGGGATTTTGAAGGAGAAAAAACAAAATCCCTTTCCACAACAGAAACAAGGGCAGGCGTTTTCGCTGATAATCGGGAATGATGTAGGAACGTCCCAGCTCGACCGACCGCTCCATGATCGGGAAAAACCCGGGTTTGATCCGGAACAGGCTGGATACGTAAAAGCCCCCTGCCCCGAAGCGATCGAAGATCTCATCGCCTTTCCCCATCCGGTATCCGCCGGCGATGCGCCTGGCCTCGCGGTCCCAGATAATAAGTTGGTGGTAATACAGGTCATATTCATCCAGGTCGCGGGCTTTGCCCGTACCTTCTCCCACCTCCCGGAAGGTGAGTTCGCGCAAACGGCCTATCTCATTCAAGGTATTGGGAATATCCGTAGCCCGGGCCGTCAGCACATCGAATTCGCCTTGGGAAGCAACCAGGTTCTTAAATTTTAGATGGCTGATCTCTTGTTCGATCAGCGCTGGATCTGTGGCTTCGGCAATAAGCTCCGGCTCGGTCGGCGCTGAAAATACCGGGCGGATAAAAAACCGCTTGATCTCCAGGTTGGTCCCCAACGCGTAGATCTTCGATTGGATATAACGCCTCAACCGGTCGTTGCTGTCGATCTTCTGCTGGTCTTCCACCCGGATGGGATTGCCCACCCGAAGGGTGATCTGCATGGGCCCGGGACGCAGCAATTGCATCAGGCGGGTCCCGACCAGAGGCCTGGAATCGGGTGTGTATATCCGCACGGGGACAATGGGTAGCTCAAACCCGCGCAACGCCTTCACCAGGCGATTGAGCCCCCGGTTACGGCGCAGTTCCTGGATGCGGGTCCCGGAAAAAGTGACCACCAGTCCCAGCCCATGTGCTTCCCAGTCTACCTTTTTCAACCCCTTTACCAATTGGGAGAAATAGTCAAAAGGGCGATTGGATTCACTGGTCACGACCACGTCTTTCATCCAGAACGCACTAAACTCCGAAGGCAAGGAAGCTCCGTTTGGGAAAAGGGTAACAGGGGTGCCGCTTTGTTCGGCCAGGTATAACAACAATAATTCATCGACCCCTTCCAACAAGCGGTTGCTGACCATCAAAAAAGGGGTATCCTTCGGGATGCGTTTCAACTCCTCCTCGTTGAAATCAACCTGAATCTGACGTTCCTGAAAAAAGGCGTGTATTTGTGCAGAAAGTTCGGACATCATTTTGGGATATATTTTTGCTCAACATAAGGCTTTATTCTAAAAGATTTGATATGGGCTCGCGTACGCGCGCCCATATCAAATCTTTTAGAATAAAGTCTATAGGACTTACGCACTTGCGAAGAAAAAAAACGTTAAAAATGACTTTTTCGGCGCCAGAGGCGCCGAAAGTCTTTTAGGCCATATCGCCGCCGCAGGCGGCGATATGGCCTTTAAAAATCGTTGAATACGCGTTATGCGTAACTCCTGGTCTATACTACAAGTTATCATTTTGAAAGAAACCTGCTTGTTAAGAAATGGTTATCTTAGCCCAAAGAACAATCTCCCGACTCATGATAGCACAAAAGAAAGTAACATTCCCGAACGGCCGGGGGCAGGAGCTCTCCGCCCTGGTAGAACTCCCCGTCAACCAGAATCCGCATACCTGCGCGCTTTTTGCCCACTGTTTCACTTGCACCAACGATTGGAATGCCCTGCGACAGATATACTCCGCGCTCAACCAGGCGGGCATCGCGGTGCTGCGTTTCGATTTTGCCGAAAAAGCCTATACGCCCAATGTAGAGGATCTGATCGCAGCAGCCCAATACATGGAAACCTGCTATGACACCCCTTCCATTCTGATCGGTCATTCGCTCGGTGGCGCTGCCATTATCCAGGCCGCAGCCCAATTGCCCCGGGTAAAAGCCATTGCGACTATCGGCGCCCCGCTGGAGCAGGCACATGCCGACCTCCTGAACCAGATCAATAAGCCCTACCTCCTGCTCCATTCCCCTCAGGATGAAGAGGTAGACATCGAGCAAGTAGCGCATATTTTCCAAGCCATCCCCCAACCCAAAAGTTTCATCTCCCTGGATGGGGCCAACCATTTGCTCACTCGCAAAGAAGACGCCCACTATGCCGGCGACCTGATTGCCTCCTGGGCAAAGCGCTATATAAACCTCGAAAAAAAGAAGGCCTTGCACGTGGAAAAAGAAGTAGCCGTAAGACTCGGAGAAACCGGATATACCACCGAAGTCATGGTGCGCCACCACAGCCTCACCGCTGATGAGCCCGAAGAAAAAGGAGGCAACGATTACGGCCCATCTCCTTACGACCTCGTATCCGCCGGCCTCGGCGCCTGCACCGCCATGACCCTCCACATGTATGCCCGGCGCAAAAAATGGCCGCTGAAAGAGGTCACCGTGCACCTCTCCCACTTCAAAGACTATGCAAAGGATTTGGAATCGAGCGAGGACCAGCAAAGCAAGATCGACCATTTCGAACGCCTCATCGATATCGAAGGCGACCTTTCCGAAGAGCAGCGCCTGCGGCTATTGGAGATTGCCAACAAGTGCCCCGTGCATAAAACCTTATTGAGCCCGACTGAGATTCATTCTTCCTTGAAATAAAAGAAGGGAGCGCGCCGGCCGGCGCGCTCCCTTCTATATTTTGACGTTAAGCAGCCCGCCCAACTTCAAAAACGCCTCCTCCCACTCTTTACTGGCAAATACCCAGTCGCCATTTTTGAAGCCTTTGAGGATGGAGAAATAGAGGTTCTGAATCTTCCATACATTGGGCTTGACCCCCATTTTGTAGACGATATCGATGATCGAATTGAGCCGGTTGAGCTGGGGGAGAGACAGTTCGGAGCGGTCAAGTTTAAGGAGTTCTTTGTAAAAGCGTTCGCTGACCGCAAGCTTAAACGTCTTTTGCTGCGTGAGTTCCACCGACCATTTGCCGAGTTCTTCCACCAGGTGCTTGAGCTCATTTACATCGTAGAAAGCGCCGTTCTCAAAGAAATGATGCAGGTCGCGGTTCACGACCAACTGAACGGCGTTGCGGAAGGCGGAAGGAATGGGGATGCCCATCTGGAGCATACCGCTCATCAGCTGGTAATTGTCGTTATAAAATTCCCGGAAAGCCGAATCGATCTGGGCGTAGCTCTTCTGGGTGATATCTTCCAGGATCTTGCGCATTTCATCGTGGAACAGATTCCAGATCGTATATTTTTCTTCTCCAAAATATTCCTGCATGATCCCGATCACCGTAGCGAGGTTGGTCGTGCGGAATGCGTCGAACAGCCGTTCCTTCATCCGGTCAAAGTCTTCGGGCGCCATTTCCCGGGAGATATTCCCGATAATATTTTGCTGTCCGAGGTAGAGGACCGCGAAATAAAAGCGCTTTTCGGAAAGAGTGGTTCGGGACTTCACCGTCGTGCTGCCTACTGCCATCCGTTGGGCGCCGGCAAGGCGGCGTTCGAAAAAATCACTCTCCGCCAGGTAGTTGAATATGTGGATCCGTTCGGGTTCTTCCTCAAACAGGGATGCCACTGCGTAGTGCATGCCCACGCGCTCGAGGTTGACTTCTGCAGGCATCACCTTGATCCGGTAGGCATCTGCTCCGGTTGGATATACGTTGCTGGGCGCCTTTTCCAGTCGCTGGAGGAACCCTTCATGCAGATCCACCCCTTTCACTTGCTTGGCAAAGTGAATCGCCCGGTTGGCGTATTGCATGATCTGCAGCGTCTCAATGCCCGATATTTCATCGAAAAACCAGCCACAGGAAGTAAACATAAAAAGGGCTTGCCGTTGCATTTCCAGCAGTCGAAGCGCGCGCGTGATCTCCTTTTTGTCCAGCTTGCGCTTGGCATGACTCTGTATAAATGCTTCCACAAACGGCTCATCCCTGTTGAGCATAACCCGGATGTACTCGTTGCGGGCAGTCCATACGTTCTTGAGTAACTTTCCGGCTTCCACTTCGAATATGGGGATGAGCTGATCTCGGAGCCAGTTGAGTGTATCACGCAGCGGCCCCCGCCACGCCTGGGTCCACCCCGGATGGCTGCCCGTTTCGCAGCCGCAATTGCTGCGCCACCGCTCCACGCCGTGCGCGCAGCTCCAGGAACTGTTCTCGTGGATCTCCGCTTCGTATTCCGGCGGAAAGCGATCCAGGAAATCTCCGTAATTTGTCAGGATAGCCAGGTTGTTTTCCTCGATATAGTTGAGGCAGTCGGCCAGCGCCATTTCTCCATAGCGATGGTGATGCCCGTAGGTTTCTCCGTCGGTGGCAATGTGCACCAGTTGGGGGTTCTCGGTGTCGTCGAACCCTGCCAGCAGGCGCTCTGCAAAGCGTTTGCCGTTGTCGAGCAGGCCGTCGAAGGCCACTCCCTGCGACACGCCTCCGTGATAGAAAAACAGGGCAATGGATTTCCCGGAGGCCAGTTTGCACAGATAAGGCCGACGGGTATCGATCGTTTCGCTACCGACCAGTTGCCAACCTTCCTCTCCGATACGCCGGATCGATTTGGCCTGTCGGGGCGCTAAAATAGTATATCGGATATTGTTTTCGGCCAATACTTCCAGGGTCTCCATATCCACCGCCGTTTCCGACAGCCACATCCCTTCCGGCAGGCGGCCGTAGCGGTGTTGAAAATCACGGATACCCCAAATCACCTGGGTTTCTTTGTCGCGCCGGTTCGCCAGCGGCAGGATCAAATGGCTATGTACTTGCGCTATAGCCGCTCCATGGCCATTGTACTTGGCCTGACTGATCTTATCCGAGTTCAGAATCGAACGGTAGGTCGGTTCGTCCGCCTTCTCCAACCAGGAAAGCAAGGTAGGCCCAAAGTTGTAACTGATGCGGGTGTAGTTGTTGACGATCTTGCGAATGTGGTTCGCCTCATCGAGTATACGGGCAGCCGTGTTTGGTGCGTAACACTCAAAATTGATCCGCTCGTTCCAGTCGTGGAAAGGCGCCGCAGAGTCCTGCATCTCAATCACTTCCAACCAGGCATTCTCCCGCGGAGGCTGGTAAAAATGGCCGTGGATGCAGAGAAATTTATTGGAGGTATTCATATGTGCAACTTCATTTTTGCCGCCCCAAAGTAAGGCTTTCTTTGCAAGGAAGAAATAATTCCGGGAAACAGCTTTTAGGGAAAAGAGGTTCGGTTTTTTATGTAAGCGCTATGACATAATTAATTTATAAAATAGTTCTTATAGAAACTATTAATCGAAAAGGGATGTTATTCTATTAACTGGAATTGCGCCCGCCATTTTCTCACTTCAAAAAAAATCTAATGGAAAAGTACCAATCTTACGCATTGCGCAACTTCAGGGAGATTCCCCAGGTAATGGAACACCTGACTGAAGAAGAGCAATTTGACATCGAAGTGGTGGGCCATGTGTTGCCCTTCAAAACCAACAACTACGTGGTTGACCAGCTGATCAACTGGAACCATTACCAGACCGACCCCATATTCATCCTGACTTTCCCGCAAAAGCACATGCTCAAGCCTGCTCATTACCGGGAGATGGCAGAAGCGCTCCGTAGCGATGCTTCCAAAGCGGAGTTAAAAATGATCGCCAACAAGATCCGCATCGAACTCAATCCACATCCCGCCGGTCAGTTGGAGAAAAACGTACCCGAATTTGAGGGCGCCCGCCTGACGGGCATCCAGCATAAGTACCGGGAAACAATGCTTTTCTTCCCCAGTCAGGGGCAGACCTGCCATGCTTACTGCACCTTCTGTTTCCGCTGGCCTCAATTTGTAGGGCTCAACGACCTCAAATTCGCCATGCGCGATACCGAATACATGGTCAAGTATCTGCGGGCTAACCCACATATATCGGATGTGTTATTCACAGGGGGCGACCCGATGATCATGAAAACCAAAGTTTTTTCCACGTATATCAATGCACTCCTGGATGCCAATCTGCCCCACCTGAAGACTATCCGGATCGGCAGCAAAGCGCTGGGGTACTGGCCACAACGCTTCACCAAGGATGAAGATGCCGATGAGCTGCTTCGTTTGTTTGAAAAAGCAGTCAAGAAAGGTGTGCATCTGGCATTTATGGCCCACTTCAACCATCCCCGCGAATTGCGTACTGCCGAGGTAAAACTGGCCGCAGAGCGCATCCTGAATACCGGCGCCGTGATCCGGACCCAGTCGCCCGTCATGCGAAATATCAACGACAACTCCGACGCCTGGGCGCTGATGTGGCAGCGACAGGTGGAAATGGGGATGACGCCCTATTACTTCTTCCTCGCTCGCGATACGGGTGCGCAACATTTCTTTGCCGTTACCCTCGAAAATGCCTGGCAGATCTACCGCAACGCCTACCAGCGCGTCAGCGGGCTGGCCCGGACGGCGCGCGGCCCGAGCATGTCGGCTGGCCCTGGCAAGATCCAGATACTGGGCATTTCAGAGATCATGGGCGAAAAAGTGTTTGTCCTGAGCTTCCTTCAGGGGCGGAACCCCGATTGGGTTGGCCGGCCATTCCACGCCGAATACAACCCCGGCGCTATTTGGCTCAACGACCTTCGCCCCGCATTCGGGAAAGAGAAGTTTTTCTTTGAAAAAGAATATCCCCTCACGCGGAAGCCGGCTCCTTTAGAAGTGGAATAGATGGAAAGTTTCCTTTCATTATCCTACTTTTGTACCTCACCCATTTATCAAAACTATGCTACGACGCATAATGCTAATGGTGGGGGCAATCCTGATTGCTATTGCCAGCTTGCAAGCGCAAGCCCCACCGGTTCGAACCTCTGCCGACATCTACGAATCGATCAAGAAGCTGAACGTGCTCGGCAGCGCCTTGTATATCGCAGCCCACCCCGATGACGAAAACACCGGGTTCATTTCTTATCTGGCCAATGAGCGGTTGGTAGAGGCTACCTATTTGTCCCTCACCCGGGGCGATGGAGGCCAAAACCTCATAGGTCCTGAGATTGCCGAACTGCTGGGCGTGATACGTACCGAAGAGTTGCTCGCCGCCCGCCGGATTGATGGAGGACACCAACGGTTCACCCGGGCCAACGATTTTGGCTATTCCAAGAACCCGGATGAAACCCTCCGGATCTGGAATAAAGAGGAAGTGCTGGCAGATGTGGTTTGGACGATCCGAAGTATCCAGCCCGACGTTATCATCAACCGCTTTGATCACAACTCCGCAGGCCAGACCCATGGCCACCATACCTCCTCTGCGATCCTTTCGATGGAGGCTTTCGACCTGGCAGCCGATCCAAACGCCTTCCCCGAACAATTGAAGTATGTCGATCTATGGCAACCCAAACGGCTTTATTTCAATACTTCCTGGTGGTTTTACGGCAGCCGGGAGGCGTTTGAAAATGCCGACAAATCTAATCTTGTCACAGTAGATGCAGGAGTTTACTACCCTTCCAGGGGCAAATCGAATACCGAAATTGCCGCCGAAAGCCGTAGTATGCACAAATGCCAGGGAATGGGCAGAACCCCATCCCGTGGCTCCCAACTCGAATACCTCGGGCCTCTGAAGGGAAGCGAGCCCGCTGATAAATCCGATTTGTTCTCCGGAATCGACATCAGTTGGTCGCGATTGCCCGGTGGGGAGAAGATAAAACCGCTTGTCGATAAGGCCGTTCAAACCTACCAGTACGACAACCCGGCAGCAAGCGTACCGCTTCTGCTCGAGATCTATCAGGCTATCCAGCGGCTTCCGGACAGCCATTGGAAAGCCCACAAGATCGAAGAGATACACGAGGTAATCGAGGCGTGTATGGGGCTTTTTCTCGAAGCCAGCGCGGCTGATTTTTCCGCTGCCCCCGGGCAAACCGTCGACCTAACCATGGAGCTTATCAACCGTTCGGCTATTTCTGCCGAGCTCATCTCCATGGCGTTCTTGCCGGAAAACGGAGATACCCTCTCGACTATTCCGCTTCAACCCAATACGCCACTCTCCTTTAAGCACAAGGTAGTCGTGCCTGCTAACGCCTCCTATACCAGCCCTTACTGGGTGGATGGAGACCATCCGCTGGGGATGTACGATGTGCCCGACCAAACCCTTCGCGGTATTCCGGAAACACCGAGGCTGCTAAAGGTGCGTTTCAACCTGAAAATACAGGGCGTCCCCGTTTCCTGGACCAAAGACGTGACTTACAAGGACACGGATCGGGTGAAAGGAGAAGTCTACCGACCCTTCGAGGTGCTCCCGCCCGTATTTGTCCGATTGAAAAACCCGGTCTATGTCTTTGGCGACAACGAGCCGAAGACCATCCAGATCCTGGTGAAGGCGGGCAAAGCGGACGTTTCAGGTAGCGTTCGCCCGGTCGTTCCCGAAGGCTGGAAGGTTGAACCCACTGCACAGGCCTTCTCCCTTCCCCTCAAAGATCAGGAGGTAGCCCTCGATTTTCGCTTATTTCCCTCCGCAGCACAAAGCGAAGGATGGCTCGAAGCCATAGCGGAAAGCGAAGGCAAGACTTACCGCCAGGAATTGGTGCGGATCAGCTACGACCACATACCTGTACAAAGCGTACTGCGCCAGGCCCGGGCCCGCATCGTCAAAGTGGACCTCAAAAAAGCCGGCGACCGAATCGGCTACCTCATGGGCGCGGGCGACGAGATGCCCGCAAGCCTGGAAGCGATCGGCTATCAGGTGGATGTACTCGACCCCAGTGAGGTCGTCGCCAGCCGGCTTCAGGAGTATGATGCGGTAGTGGTAGGTATCCGCGCCTACAATACCATCGAACGAATCCGGTTTATTCAGCCCGAATTGCTCACCTATGTGGAGGGCGGAGGCACGTTGATCATCCAGTTCAACACGACTTCCGGCCTGGCTCTTCCCATGGAAGAAATTGCGCCTTACCCGCTCAAACTATCGCACGACCGGGTCACCGTGGAAGAAGCGCCCATCACTTTTCTGAATCCCGGGCATCCGGTTTTGAATTTTCCCAATGTCATTACGGAAAAAGATTTCGATGGCTGGGTGCAGGAACGAGGGCTCTATTTCCCCAGCGAATGGGATGAGCGGTTTGAACCGATTCTCTCTACGAACGACCCCGGTGAATCGCCTATGTCGGGAGGGCTCCTCCTCGCACATTACGGGAAAGGCCATTATATTTACACGGGTATGGCCTGGTTTCGGCAACTCCCTGCAGGTGTGCCCGGAGCCTACCGTGTTTTTGCCAACCTGCTTTCCGTCGGGAAATCCGGAACCTGATAAATGACCTGAACAATGGAAGAAGAACCATTTGAAGCCGTTGAAAAGACCCAAAAACCGCCTATATTCAGATCCTGGAGGCAGTTCTATCTCTTTGTATTGGTCTTTCACGCGTTGATCATCACGCTGTTCTATTGGTTTACAAAAGCGTATGCCTAATTATACCCATTTAAAAGTGTGCGGGTGCCCACACGCTCTTAAATAATAAAGTCCTATATGCATTTACTCGACTGGATCATCATGCTGGGCACCCTGCTGGGGATCGTGGCTTACGGCGTTTGGAGAACGCGGAGTGTCCAAAATGTCAGTAGTTACCTAAAGGGCGACCGAGACTTGCCCTGGTGGACGATCGGCTTGTCTATCATGGCTACCCAGGCGAGCGCCATCACCTTCCTATCTACGCCGGGACAGGCCTACGACGACGGCATGCGGTTTGTGCAGTTTTATTTTGGGATGCCCATTGCCATGGTAATCCTGTGCATTTTTGTCCTGCCTGTCTACTATCGCCTCAATGTCTACACTGCTTATGAATACCTTGAAGGACGTTTCGATCTGAAGACCCGCTCCCTGACGGCGCTTTTTTTCCTGATCCAGCGCGGGCTTGCTGCCGGCATCACGATCTATGCCCCATCCATCATTCTTTCGACCATCATGGGATGGTCGCTGTTTTGGACCAATATTTCCATTGGAAGCCTCGTCATTATTTACACGGTGGCTGGGGGCACCAAAGCCGTGAGCGTCACCCAAAAGCAACAGATGATCGTTATCCTCACCGGAATGTTGCTCGCCGCGCTTATCGTAGTATGGAAACTGCCCGGCAATATTGGATTTGCCGATGCACTCACCGTGGCCGGAAAAATGGGGAAGCTCAATGTGGTGGACTTCAACTTCGACCTGAAAAACCGGTATAATTTCTGGTCGGGCATTCTGGGTGGCACCTTTCTCTTTCTCTCCTACTTCGGCACCGACCAGTCGCAGGTGCAGCGATATCTTTCCGGTAAGTCGCTTACCCAGAGCCGATTAGGTCTATTGTTTAATGGGGTCGTCAAGGTGCCCATGCAATTTCTGGTGTTGTTGACGGGGATATTGGTGTTCGTATTTTATCAATTTTCGCCCCAACCATTGCATTTCAATACCACGAATGTCGAAAAAGTAATCGCTTCCGAATATAAGGATGACTACCAGGCATTGGAGGCCGAATTTGCGACCATTTTCGAAGAAAAGAAGGATGCAGCCAACCAGTTGGTCCTGGCATCCAACCAGCACGATCAACCCCGGGTGGACGCCCTTCAGGCCACGGTCAAGCAGCTGGCGGGGGAGGAAAAAAAGGTGCGGAATAAAGCAAAGGATTTGATCAAAAAGGTGGATGAAGATGCGGACACCAAAGACGAAGATTACGTCTTTATCACCTTCATTATGCACAATATGCCTATCGGGGTGATCGGGTTGCTATTGGCGGTGATATTTTCTGCGGCCATGTCATCCATTGCATCCGAGTTGAGCGCCCTGGCTACGACTACGGTGATCGATATCTACCGGCGTTCCTTTGTCCGGGAGAAGACCGATAAGCACTATTTTCACGCTTCCCGGTGGTTCACCTTTTTATGGGGACTTATGGCGCTGTTCTTCGCCATGGTGGCGGCCCAGTTTGAGAACCTGATCGAAGCCGTTAACATCGTAGGGTCGCTGTTTTACGGCACCATCCTGGGTGTCTTTCTCGTTGCGTTCTTTGTCAAATTCGTGCGGGGCCGGGCGGTATTTTTGGCGGCGCTGATCACAGAGGCGATCGTGATCAGTGTGTTTTTCCTGGATTACTACGAAATTTTCCAGATCGCTTACCTGTGGCTCAACCTGATCGGGTGTACGCTGGTCTTGTTGATCAGCATGCTGTTTCAGGCCATTCAGAACGGGGTGGGCCCCCAAGAAGCACGGGTTTAAAAAAGAGGCTGTTTCAAGAAGAGCGTACGCGACTTTTGAAACAGCCTCTTTTTTGTTACATCTTCGGAGTCGACCCCGAAGTTTTCACTTTTCCTGGCTCATTGCCCTTTCCTCCCATTTTCGCTTTCACCTCCGCGATGAGCTGGTCACTGCGGCGCACATAATCCGGAGCTTCTTCTTTCTGAGCCATCACTTTGGCCTTTTCAGCCGAAGCAATTGCCGCATCGTACTGCATCAGTTCATCTTCCAGTTGAGCCTGGAGGAACAAACGCCAGTAGCGGGCATCCATTTCGTTAGATTTCCGGACCCAGGTCAGCGCCTGGACGAGGTCTTTTCCTTCGTCCTTGTAGTACCGGGAAGCCCGATAGTAATCATCGGCTGAAGGCCCGTTCAGTACGCGGTCGATGCCGGACTGCACCAATGCGTCCGTGCCGAAGTCCACATCGAATTCCACCAGGGTGTTTTCCCAGATGATCTCGATCTGTGCCGTATTGTTGCGAATGCTGCCAATGTTGATCAACAGCGTTTCTACCGTGATATCCATCTTTTTGGATTTCACCGTAAAGCGAACGGCTTCATCCTCCTGCTTGTAGGGATTGGGTAATCCCCAGGAGGTGAGGTCCTTGTGCAGGATGACCGTCCAGTTATCTACGCCCGGGATGGTAAACAGGGCATACTGTCCGGCCTTTACGTCTTTTTCGGCAATTTTCACATCGGTACTGAAGCTGATCTTTGTCGAAGCGTTGGCGCCCGTGCGCCACATTTCCCCAAAAGGAACCAGATCCCCATAAATCTTCCGGCCTTTCATGCTGGGGCGAGAGTATTCAATTTCCACGTCAGTCAATCCAACCGCCTGCTTGATGGTACAAGTAGGGCTGGGCGCAGGTGTCTTGATCTGTCCAAAGGCCATTCCGCCTACGAACAAAGAGGTAATAAGCGTAAAAATTAGTTGTTTCATTTCCTGAATGAATTTTGTTATAAAAATGGGTAATGCTTTTTAATCACTAAAAGTTCGGAATGATCACCGCCGCCAAAGGCGGTAATCATTCTGGATGCAGGGGAGCGCTTCAGGCGCTCCCCTGCATCCAGAATTTTTTTTGTTTAAAATTTAAACAGCTTCCCGGGGAGCAGGTTTTCCAAATATATCTTTTTCCTATTCTTCTCTTTCATAACACCCCACATCCGGATTCTGTGTGCTCCGAGCTATGCCATCCAGATCATCCGTAATTCCGGTGATCGGAACGCCCACCCCATTGGCGATAGAGAGCGAGTCGAGGTGGTAATCGTCTTCGTTGGGATTTTCAAACAACAATTGTGCCGGGGAGCCATCGACGCAATTTTGGCAAAAAGTGGTAAAAAAATCCGGGTACCCGCCTTTGTTGGGATCGAGCAAATCATTGACCCGCACCACGCAATTGCGCATGTCGATGTTGAACTGAGAAGGAATAGCCCCATCGGTAAAATCGGAGAGCAGGAGTTCGTCCTGCCGGGAGCCGAAAATGATGCAATTGCGCAGGGTGGCATTGATCCGGTACACGTCGTAGCTGGAACAGAGGAGGTCGTAGCAAATTCCATTGCTCAGGCTTAGGGCAGAAGCATCCACTCCGTAACTGGCCATGGTGCAATAATCGAACTTGTAGTCGCCCCCATACCCCAGTTGAACACTGGTGCTGCCGTTATTGTATACCAGGCAATTTTGAGCATCCACTTTGGCATGCAGGGCAAAGATGCCGGGACCACTGGTGTTGTATATGGCCATCTTATCGAGATTGACGCCTCCCGCAGAATCCACATACACGCCGACCAGGGAATTTTTAATGATGGAATTCCGGAAAGAATTGCCTTTGCTGCCCAGACGTATACCTACCCATTGACCGGCTTGCTCCTCAAATGCCGCTTCCAGGCGATCGCCCTGCACGATGACCGGATCCTCCAGGGTGCCCTCCATCATCAATTTCCCTTTGGGAAGCACGTAGATCAGTCCGTCGTTGTAAATGATCGGGTTGCCCTGGTCATCCAGGGCTTTGGCCACCCCTCCATGTACGTAAATGCGGGTGCCCGCCGGCAGGTTCAGCGTACAACTGTCGATCAGGAGTATCCCATAGATGACGTAGGGTTTGGGGTCATCCCAGGTTACTTCCCCAAAGTCGCAACTCACCAGCGCCAAGCCTCCCTTTCCAAACCGGTTGGGTAAATAATTGGCATTTTGCCCCCACGCTTCCAACACCACGTCCTGCTCATTTCCATTGATCTCAAACCGGATGGCGTCATAGAGAATAAACGGGCTATCGGAGAGCGGCGCATCCGGGTCGATGGTCACTTCCACGAAAATGTATATGCTGTCGTTAGGGGCTATTTCCACCTCATTGAGCACATTGCCGGGAATACCATCTACATTCATGCGGAATTTGGTCGCTTCGCCGGCAGCGATCGACACGGAAGCAATGCGAACGGACTTGCTGTATGGGTTAAATACCTTCAAAATCCGGGTAGCGGAGCCCAACTCCGTAAAGACCGTATCAAAGCGAAGTGTGTCGGTCGAAAATTCCAGTTTGGCGTCCTTATCCGTCAGGAATAGCTGCTCCCGACGACAACTGATTAAGATCAGGACGCTAATCAACCCTGTGAAGACAATCCAGGAAAAGAGTTGTTTCTGCATATTAAACGCGGTAGACAATAAATATTTCTCATCCCCACAAAGGTGCAAAAATATGCCCACGGAGCCATTTTATAATTCAAAATACGTTTTCTTTTGCCAATCCTGCACACTTATCCCCTACTTTTGCGGGGAAAATGAACCCACCTATGCGCGAAGTCCCTGTCATTGACGTCATCATCCCTGCCTTCAACGAAGAACGGTCTATTGGCAAGGTCCTGGATGCCATTCCGCGGCCACTGGTCCGCGAGGTGCTGGTATGCGATAATGGAAGTACCGACCGGACTGCGGAGGTGGCCTGCGATGCCGGCGCCGTAGTGTTGCACCAACCCCGCAAAGGCTATGGGAGTGCCTGCTTGAAAGGAATGGACTACCTGCAGGCAAAACCCGCCAGTCAACAACCCGATATCGTGGTCTTTCTCGATGGCGACTATTCTGATTACCCCGAAGAAATGCCTGCCCTGATTGCGCCCATTCTGGAGGAAGGCATGGATCTGGTGATCGGCTCCCGGGTATTGGGCAATTTGGAAAGAGGGGCTATGCAACCCCAGCAAATCTTCGGCAACTGGCTTGCCACTACCCTGATCCGGTGGTTTTACCGGTATTCCTTCACCGACCTGGGCCCCTTCCGGGCTATTCGCTTCGACAGGTTGATGGCGCTGGGCATGGTGGATCCCGATTTCGGTTGGACGGTAGAGATGCAGGTGCGCGCCGCCAAAATGGGCCTCCAATGCACGGAAGTACCGGTGAGTTACCGCCAACGCATTGGGGTTTCCAAAGTCTCCGGTACCATCCGGGGTACCTTGCTCGCAGGGCACAAGATCCTGTGGACGATCTTTAAACTCATTTGACTATGCACACCCTTTACTATATCATCTTTGTCATCTATTTACTGGCATTGATCTACATCACGATCTTTACCCTGCTCCAATTCAACCTCCTGTATTATTACCGGAAATTTTGGAAAAAAGGCGGCGTGCCTCAGCCTGCTCCGCTCCAGGGAAAGGACCTCCCTTTCGTAACCATACAGCTGCCCATCTACAATGAAATGTATGTAGTGGAGCGCCTGATCGAGGCCGTTTCCCGGTTTGACTATCCCAAAGAAAAAATGGAGATCCACATTCTCGACGATTCGACAGATGAAACCGTGGGTATCGTGCAAAAGCTGGTAGGGGCTTACCGGAGCCAAGGCTTTCAAATTGAGCAGATTCGCCGCACCTTGCGGCAGGGTTTTAAAGCAGGGGCGCTCAAAGAAGCGATGGGGCAAGCCAAAGGCGATTATGTCGCCATCTTCGACGCCGACTTTGTGCCCCGTCCTGATTTCCTCCGGGCCACCCTCCCCTATTTCTTTTCAAACCCGAAAACCGGGGTGGTACAGACCCGTTGGGAGCATATCAATCGAGATTACTCCCTACTCACCCGTCTGCAGGCCCTCCAACTCAACGTCCATTTTACAGTAGAACAACAAGGACGTCAAGGGGGGAAGCTGCTGCTCCAATTCAACGGCACAGCAGGTATCTGGCGAAAAAAAACTATTGAAGACGCCGGTGGTTGGGAGGCCGATACCCTCACCGAAGACCTCGACCTGAGCATCCGGGCTCAGTTGAAAGGATGGGAGATCGTCTACCTGGAAAAGTTCGAATCACCTGCTGAATTGCCGGCAGAAATGAACGGGCTGAAATCGCAGCAATTTCGATGGATGAAAGGCGGGGCGGAAACGGCGAGAAAGATGCTGCCCCCGCTCTGGCAGTCGGATTTTTCGTTCCGGAAAAAGTTCTTCGGCACCATGCAACTCCTGGGTAGCGCAGTCTTCCTGTTTGTATTCGTAGCCGGGGTCTTCAGCGTGCCGCTACTCATCGCCATGCCACACCTGGGGATTCACCCGGCGTTCATGACGGTTTTCCTGGCTTCCCTGCTCTCTATTGGAGTAGTTTATTACGTAGCCAATGTGGAAGCCGCCCTCAAGCCGGAGCCCATGTGGAAAAAGACCGGCAAATTTATCGTACTGTTCCCCTTGTTCCTGGCGCTCTCCATGGGGCTTTCACTCCACAATTCCATAGCCGTCCTGCAAGGGTATCTCGGTAAAAAAACGCCCTTTATCCGTACCCCGAAATTTAATATCCAGGGGATCCAGGACTCCTTGAAGACAAAGAAGTATCTCAGCCAAAAACTCCCCCTGACCACTGTGCTGGAAGGACTGCTGGCCATCTATTTCCTCGGCGCCATCTGGCTGGGGTTCGAATTGAAGAATGAAACATTTTTCGTGTTTCATTTCCTGTTGGTGATCGGGTATGGCACGATTTGTTATTATTCGGTAAGGCATTTGCGATTGAAAAATTAATGAATGAAGAGCGCCCAGCTTTGGAGATGGACAGTAGGGCTGCTGTTCCTCGGAGGAGCAATCGCCTTGAATTACGGCCCGGCCCAACAGGACGGGTGGGTCGTGGTGGGATTGTATGCCTGGCTGTTTGGCTGGTATGGAGTGATGTGGAGAAAGAGCACGCCTGATGACTATTCTTTTTACAAATGGCTGGCCATCGTGGCGCGTGTTGCCCTGATTGCTGCGATTCCCAATTTATCGGATGACGTCTACCGGTTTATTTGGGATGGACGACTGGCACTTCATGGGATTAATCCGTTTGACCATCCACCTCGTTTTTACATGGAGCAGGCACAGTTGTTGCCAGGCCTGAATGCGGCGCTGTTCGTAAAACTCAATTCGCCCGATTACCACACGATATACCCGCCACTGGCACAATTGACTTTTGTGACCAGCGTATGGTTGTTCCCAAAAAGTATCTGGGGCGCCACCATAGTGCTAAAGACCATCCATGCGGCGCTGGACATTGGTACGATCCTCCTCCTCGAACGAATAGCTCCCAGGTTTGGCCTGCCCAAAAGGGCTGTGCTTATCTATGCACTCAATCCGCTCATCCTCATTGAGCTGACCGGCAACCTCCATTTTGAGGCGGGGATGATCTTCTTCCTGGCCCTGACCTTGTGGTGGATAAGCAATGGAAAATGGTACCAGTCGATTTGGGGTTGGGTGGGTGCAATCGGGGCCAAGTTGCTCCCATTGATGTTCCTCCCTTTTCTGATCCGAAGGCTTCGATGGCCGAAATGGGCGTATTGGTTCTTGCTATTGGGTGCAGGACTACTCGTACTTTTCATACCCCTGCTCAACGCCTGGTTCCTGCACCATTTGGGATCGAGCCTGGATCTGTATTTCCGGAAGTTTGAATTCAACGCCAGCCTGTATTTCCTCCTGCGCGGAGTGGGGCAACTCCTCACCGGCTACAACCTCATCGCCTATCTCGGTCCAGCGCTTGCAGGTCTTACCTTTTTCTTCATAATCCGGATGGCCTGGCTGGAGAAAAAACCAGAGGTTGCCAGGCTCCCGGTTCTTTGGCTGGCAGCGATCAGTTGCTACCTGTTTTGCAGCACGACCGTCCATCCCTGGTACCTGGCAATGCCCGTTTTTTTTGCAGCGCTGACCAACTACCGGTTCCCGATCGTGTGGTCGGCATTGGTCCCACTCACCTACCTGGCTTACCTGGAGCCCAGTGTGCACTTACCCGGATGGGTGTCGTGGCTGGAATATGGCGTAGTGGGAGGGTATTTGATTTGGGAGGTTTTCCCCTCATTGATACCCCTGCGCCTGCAGGTGAAATAGTTCTGCGTACATCCCTCCCTTTTCCAGGAGTTCTTCATGGGAACCCAGCTCGGTAAGTTGTCCGTTTTCCAATACCAAAATGCGATCGGCCATCCGTACCGTCGAAAACCGGTGGGAGATCAGCACGGCTGTTTTGCCTTCGATCAACTTGGCAAACCGCTGGAATACCTCGTACTCCGCCCGGGCATCCAGCGCAGAGGTTGGCTCGTCGAGGATATAGAGTTGCGCATCGCGCATATAGGCTCTGGCCAGGGCGATCTTCTGCCATTGTCCGCCGGAGAGTTCTACCCCTTCCGCAAAGCGACGGCCCAGCCGCTGCTCATACCCTTGCGGAAGTCCGTTGACCACAGAATCGGCCAGGCTTTTCAGGGCTGCATCCTGGATGCGCAGGTCGTCTTCCCTTTGCTCAATATCCCCTACGGCAATGTTCTCCCGCACCTTCAGCTGAAACCGCTGGTAGTCCTGAAAGATCACGCCGATGGAAGCACGCAGGGATTCGGGGTTGTATTCCCGAATATCCACCCCATCCAGCAGGATGCGCCCCTCGGTCGGTTCGTACAGCCGCGCCAGCAATTTGACGAGGGTTGTTTTCCCGGCGCCGTTTTCGCCAACCAGGGCTAGTTTTTCCCCGGCCCGAAGTTCAAAGGACAGGTCCCGGATCGCCCAGCGCTCCGCCTGGGGATATTTAAAGCTAACCCCTTCAAAGACAAACCCTTTCACGATCGGATTGGGAACCATCCGCGCATTTTCCGTATTTTCAATGATGGGCTGGATGGCAAAAAAATCAAACAAGTCCTGCAGGTACAGGGCGCTTTCCGCAATTTTGGAAAAACGGCCCATGATACCCTGCAACAGGCCCCGCATCCGGGCGAAGGAGCCTGCGAGAAAGGTAAGGGTACCCACGGTCAGTGTTCCGCCAACCGTTTGGATGAGGATAAAGACATAGGCGCCGTAATAGGCCAGGGTAGCCAGGCCGGAGAGTCCGGTGCCCCATACTGCCCGCCGTAGCGACAATTTCCGGTTTGCTTCGTAGTACTTTTGGGCGAGCTCCTCAAACCGATTGGCTAAAAAATCAGCCAGGCCAAAAAGCTTGACCTCTTTAGCGGTCGCATCGCTTGCTCCGATGAAGCGCAGGTAATCCAACTCCCGGCGTTCGGGCGTCCAGCTGCGGGTAAGCGAGTAACTTTTTTGGTTAAAATAGCTCTCCCCTGCAAAAGCCGGCAATACGGCGACAAACAAGATCAGCAGCAACCAGGGGTTGAAGGCGGCCAAACCAATACCCAGGAAAAGAATAGTGATGAAGTCTTCCACCTGGGAGAGGATCATCGACAGGAGCACCGTACGTCCATAGGTCTGTTGCCGGGCTCGTTCCATCTTGTCGTAAAAGTCGGCATTCTCAAAATGATAGAGATCCAGGGTGGCTGCGTGGCGCATGATCTCGGCAGAGGTTTTGTTGGCAAAAAGGTCTCCCAGCATCCCCTCCGCCAGGTTGATGCCCCGGCTAATGACCTCGGAGATCAGGGCCAGGCCCAGCTCTACCCCCACCCATAGCCACAGTTGCTGCCTGCTTGCATCCGGATGGCCCATCAGGAATATGACCTCATCGATGATCAATTTCCCCACATAAAGGGTTGACACCGGGATACCTGATTTTAACAAACGCAGTGAGGCATTGCTGATGGCCAGGCCGGGACTGGTTTTCCAGACCATCCGAAAAAAAGCAGGTAAATTTCGAAGCGCACGTAATTGATCCTTCAAATGATCTTATTTTATAAAATAATAACCGCGAAGGCGCAAAGGACGCAAAGAGATCAAGTATTTACACCCGCCTTCAATGCAAATGCCCTATTTCTTTGCGTTCTTAGCGTCTTTGCGGTTTTAAAATTATTAAAGTATGTTTTATAGGTAACTCGGTATACCTTTTCATTCTTCAAGAACCTTTTAACCCTCCATTCGGTTTTCAATCGTGCCCTCCGGGGAGTAACTTTGCGTCCATTATGCAATCACATGAAGCCTTTTTTCAAAAATTAACCGACCTGATCCACCTGGAGAAGGAGTCGGACCTGGCGCAATACCGGGATCTGGTGGCGCGCCTGACAATGGCTGAACGCAAAGCGAAAGGTTTCACCTGGTATCCCGTGCTCGTGGGGAAATCCGGCTACACCTACGGTGAACGGGCCTACGTCATCATTGAGCATCAGGAACCGGCCGGCTTTACCCATCAGTTTAGAAGTGGAAAGACGGTTCGTTTTTTTGTCCAACTGGCCGATGGCAAGGCCAAAGAGCGCACAGGAGTGGTCAATTTCGTGGATAAAAAACGAATGAAGATCATTCTCAATACCAAAGACCTGCCGGAGTGGATGCACGGAGGACAAGCCGGGGTCGATCTGCAGTTTGACGAACGCACCTATCAGGAAATGGAAAAAGCGGTGAAGATCGTTCGCGAAGCCAAAAAAGGCCGGATAGCCGAATTGCGGGCCGTGTTCATGGGCGCCAAAGAGCGGCTGGTAGCGCCTGTGAGTCATCCGGTGGAGGTCCCACAGCTCAACCCCTCCCAAAACCAGGCGGTCAACCAGATACTGGCCTCCCAGGATGTAGCGGTGGTGCACGGGCCTCCGGGAACGGGGAAGACCACTACATTGGTACAAGCCATCAAACTCCTTTGCGAAACGGAGGCTACGGTGCTGGTCACAGCCCCCAGCAATACGGCTACCGATCTCCTCACGGAGCGGCTTTCGGAATTGGGGCTGGAGGTCATAAGGGTTGGTAATATTTCCCGGGTCGATGAATCAATCATCAGCCATACGCTTGAAGCGCAGTTGAGCAAGCACCCGGAGAGCAAGAATATCAAAAAGGTCAAAATACAGGCGGCGGAGTTCCGGCGACAGGCAAAGCGGTTCCGGCGGCATTTCGGAAAAGAAGAATATGACGAACGCAAAGACCTCCTCAAACAAGCGGGAGAGCTGGACGCCTGGGCCAGGGACCTGGAAGACCGCCTGATCGACCAGCTATTAACCGGGGCACAGGTGATCACCTGCACCCTTGTAGGCGCTGCGCATCCGGTTTTGGATGGGCGAAAATTCCGGACGGTGGTCATCGATGAAGCGGCACAGGCCCTGGAGCCCGCTACCTGGATTCCCATTATCCGGGCTTCCCGGGTGGTGCTGGCCGGCGACCCCCATCAGTTGCCGCCCACTGTCAAGTCGATCGAAGCCCAGCGCAGCGGGTTGGACGTAACACTCATAGAGCGATGCATCGCCCAGTGGGACGATGTGAGCCTGCTCACCATACAGTACCGGATGCACCATGCGATCATGGGCTTCTCCAATGAAATTTTCTATAAAGGCTTGCTTCGCGCGGCTGAAGAGATCCACGACCATCGCTTACTGTTTGGGGGGCACGAACCCGTCACGTTTATCGACACGGCGGGATGTGGCTTTGAAGAAGTGGTGAAGGAGGAATTCCAGAGCCGGTACAACCCGCAAGAGTTCCATATCCTGTGCGAGCATTTGTATCAATTGGTCGAATCGTATGGGGATCATCCGCTCCCGAGTATTGCCCTGATCTCTCCTTACCGCGAACAGGTGATACATATGGAATCGGTGGTAAAAGAAGATGCGTTGCTCAGTTCTCTACCCTTGACTATCAATACGATCGATGGGTTTCAGGGACAGGAGCGGGACGTAGTATATATTTCACTCGTGCGTTCCAATCCAAAAGGGCAGATTGGGTTTCTCAGTGATTTCCGGCGAATGAATGTGGCCATGACAAGGGCCCGGAAGTTGCTGGTGGTGGTGGGTGACAGCGCCACTATTGCCACCCATGACTTTTACCAGGCGCTGCTTGATTATGTAGACCGCAAAGGGCATTACCAGACTGCCTGGGAATTTATGCTGTAAAACAAAAGGGCGCCCCGATTCAGTCGGGGCGCCCTTTATATACAAGAATGAGTTTACATTAATAAGACCAAAGGTCGTGCTCGAAGTTAAAGATATCTTGTTTGATCTTGTCGGCTTCCAGCAGCAAGTCTACCCCGGTGAGGTATTCCTGAAGACGGCGGTCGTAGACGTTAGACTCTTTGTAGATGTAGCTGGCGAAATACCGCATTTCCATCAGGTCTTCCCAAGTGATGGGGCTGGCGTCGTTTCCGTAGTTATACACGCGTTCGCGAGCCAGGATATTACGGGCTTCCGGATAATACACCCAAAACATCGGTTGTTCATAGAGGAAGTTACCATTGTCGTCGGTGACGTCGATCAGCGGAGCGATACCCAGGATGCGCACCTGGAGGGTAGAAGATTCTTCGTCGAAGAACCAAACTTCCTTAAAGCGGAAGCGTTTGACGTCTTCCGGGTTCAATTCGTTCCGAACGACCTGGATTTGTTCCTCATAGGTTTCCGGGTCGAATGTGATAACCGTATCGATGGAGGCGCTTTTAGCGGCTACTTCATCAGGGGTTAGCGGGGCGGTAAACTTATCGTCTTCCGTGCTGTACACCGTGATGTCGCCACCCATGGCGCCTTCCATAAGAATGGTAAAGAACGGACGCTCCGGATAGGCAAAAGGCTTGTTCATTTTTTCACGGACATCCACTACGCGCCAAATCCGCTTTTCCCAAAAAATATCTGCTTCGCGCAGATGATCGTAAGGCAATACGCGGTGCTCTAGCGTCGTACGTTTTTCGACGATATCGTCCAAAGGCTTTTTGGCATTCGGATCACTGGATTCCGTGAGGATGCTTTCGGGAAGCTGGGCCTGCACTACGAAGGGCAAAGCGAGCAGCATCGTCATCAACCAGCCGAAACCTACCGTTTTCAGAGCAATCTTCATGATGTTTTGAGTTTTTTCTTCAAAAAGAGGAGTGAAAGCTAGCAGGAAGTAGAACGCAAGATGCATGCGTGCTAGTATCCTGCTAGCAATGATTATTTGATATTGAATACCAAGGAGTTAATCTTACGGCCGGCTTTGTCGCCCGGGCAACGTGCCTTCACATCAAAGAAGTAGAACGTATCACCTGGTTTGGCCTGTTCAGCGATACGTGCTGCATCGCCCGTATAGCGGCCACCGGAGTTCAGTACTTCGATCGGGTCCTGACGTTTCGGCACGCGAACGAGTTTGAAGCCCTGGATATCGCACTTCGCATCGAAGTCGAAGTTATCCAACCAGGCGATCAGACCGCTCTGTGCTTTAAATTCACCGTTACCCATCGAACCGTCTTCTTTGTTACCCAAGCGGGCAACCGGGTCGGGGATACGCTTCACGCGGAAGACCTTGCTATCGGACAGGCCCCCGCCGGATACGTTGATCCGGCAGTCGTCGGTGGGTTGTTCTACACGCACCATGAAATTGGCACTACCCACCTTGGTGATGGATCCACCGCCACCTGCTACGCTCACTTTGAGTTCGTTACTCGAGATACCGGCGGCAGAAACGGAGATCGGGTTGTCGACACCGATGTAGAATACGTTCATTTTGTCGGCAGAAACCGTCACAGAACGTTCCCCTACTTCGTATTCGAACTCCTTGTCGTAAGATTTCACTTCGCCGGTCAGCGGGTTGGAGATCTCAATTTTAACTTTGTACTTCTTCGTACCGATCGCACTAGCGGAAGTCGAGTAAGCAGCTTTACCATTTTCTACAGGCAAATTAGAGCCGTTTACGTAGATCTTCGTATTGTCGGTATTCGACGTGCTGTAGGCGCTCAGAAAGATATCCGCTTCGTACTTTTCCCCTTTGATCACATAGCCTTTTGTGGCAGAGATCACCGGTTCAAACGCATCAAATATGATCTCTTTGCCCGCTACTTTCGCCAACAAGTGGTTCAGTATCGTGGTAGAAGAAGCTTTCGAGTCATTCTGAATCTTGGTCAGGATCGGGAATACGGCAGCTACCGGCATTTGCTGGAAGTTGTAATATACCCAGTCTTTTTTCTTCGACTTGATCACCGCTTCTTCATCGATCTTGAGGGGAAGTACAGCGGCGATAGCTGGATCATTCTCTACGAGTTCGAGCATTTTTTCCCGGGTAGAAGTAACGCGATCCATCAATTCATAGCCTTTCCCTTTTTCATTGTCAAGGCCTACGAGCAGACGTGTGGTCACATCTTTATCCTTAATACGCTTAGGTTGTTCCGGATTTTTTTCCGAGGGTCCCCCGGCTTTTTCGAAGAGTTCTTTTTTCAAATCTTCGATATAGTTTACAAAATCATCGGATACCTTTTTAGATTCTTTGGCGGCTGCCAAATAAGCCTGGTTTTTTTCGTTGTTATAAGCTTCGACCTGGGCTTCGATATTCTTCATGATCGTTTGGTTGGTATTCTCCACAATAGCATTACTATTGGAGATACCTTTATCGATCGTGAAGAAAGCGTTCATTACCTCGGCCGATATGTTTAGTGCCAGAAGCGCTGTCAACACCAAGTACATGAGGTTGATCATCAGCTGCCGCGGCTCCTTTGGAATCGACATAGCACAATTTTTTTATAGTGATAAAATCAGCTGGATGAGCTTACGGAAACGCTGATTACTTACCTCCCAGATTGGAGTAAGCGGACAGCACAGTACCGTAAACTGAATTCAGCGAACCGAGGTTCTTATTCAACACAGCCAATTGGTCTTTGTATTGCTTGGTGTCTTCCAGGGAGTCTCCCAAGTCGGCCATTGCTTCGTTGAGTTTGTGGTAAAAATTGTTCATCGACTTGATCTGCTCGCTGGTGCCGGTGAAATCGACATCCTGCAGGGCACGGAGGGCCGACAAGTTTTTCGACATGGTTTGCAGCTCGTTAAGCATGCCCCCCAGTTGACGTTCTACAACTTCCCCATTCAATTGCGGTGTAGAAGTCGTGTCAACAACTTCTCCAGCGGTGAGTGGAGCGATATGGGAATGATAGTCGTCCAATCCCGGATAGAGCTTTTCCCAGTAGTAGTCTTTTTCAGGACCGATAATACCGAGGAAGGCAAAGATAAATGCCTCTACAGAAAGGCCAATGATCAACATCGTACTGGCATATTCCCAGCTTTCCAGCTTGAAAAGGGCACCCAAAAGGACGATGGATGCGCCAATCCCGATGATCAAATTTTTGAGATACTTAAACCCTTTGGTTTTAACGAAACTCATCTCTTTCGATTTAAAAAGGTTAGCTAATAATTGTGTTGGTAAATGAAGGGTTATCGTTGATTTCCCTACCCTTTAATGCGGGCCGGGCCAAAAGTAACACTTTTCCAAATAAAAAATAACAGGAAACAAGTTAAGCGGCTGATTTAAAGCCAGATGGATACTGCTTTTTCAACAGTATCCATCTGGCTTCATCCATTTTTCGATTAGAAGTCGTTAATCGAACGGCCAAGGAAGGTCAGGGCACAACGGAATCCAACGTAGGATTTGGTGGTGTCTTCATACTCCCAGTGACGGGTTCCGGTTTGCAGGAAAAATCCGATATCTTTCCAGGAACCGCCGCGGATCACTTTGCGCTTGTAGGCGTCCGGATCAGAATCCTTCGCATCGTAGCGAATATCCGGGTTCAGGTCATGGATAAATGAATAGGCATTTTCGTAGTATGCCGAAGAAGTCCACTCAGCCACGTTACCGGACATATTGAACAATCCGAAATCGTTCGGGAAGTAAGCATCGGCCTTTACGGTGTAAAGACCTCCATCTTCCGGATAGTTACCGCGGCCAGGCTTGAAGTTGGCCAGCAAACAACCTTTGGAGTTGCGCAGGTAGTAACCACCCCAGGGGAATGGGGCAATATCGTGCCCGCCACGTGCAGCGTATTCCCATTCGTGTTCATACGGCAGGCGGAAATCTTCTGAGTAAACCCCTGCCTCTGTATCTGCTTCATATGCATTCCACAGCTGCGTCCGCCAGAAACAGAACGCATTGGCCATGTGCCAGTTTACCCCTACAACGGGATAATCATCGAATGCCGGGTGCCAGAAGTAGTTACGAGTCATCGGCTCGTTGTAGGAATACGAAAAGTCGCGAACCCATACCATCGTATCGGGATACACATTTGTCTTCTTGCGCTTGATGAAAGAAGAACGGGGTGAACGGCCACGATCGGCAGCGGCAGCTTTCCAATCATACCATTGATATTCGTATACCGTGCGAGTTGTATTCAACTCCTTTCTGCCGGCAAAACGATCATTGCCCTGGAAAAAGAGATCTTCAAGGGTCTCATCTTCCCAGTCAATATCCTGATCCCAGTCGATGTACTGGTCACCTGTCCGCTCATCTTCATAATAATGATCGAGCAGGTCGTGTGCAAGCGAGTCTTTTACCCAGAATACGAACTGACGGTATTCGTTGTTCGTGATCTCCGTATCATCCATGTAAAAGCCCGCGATAGAAATCGATTTCGGTCTTTGGACGAACGTGTTGGTGATGTCTTGGTCACTGTTACCAATGGTTAAAGTTCCGGAAGGAACGTACACCATTCCATAGGGATTGATCCCTTTCCAATTAGGGCGGTCCATTACCCCCAGCAATTGGCCGTTTTGACGCGTTCCGCACGAAGCGGCCAGCGTTACTAACACCAGCAACGCAAGTGAAGTTCTTAGTGATTTTTTCATTGTGACACCCGAGTTTTCCTTCATTTTAAAAAACGTCCGTAAATATAGATTCTTTGTAAAGATCTACAAAACTAAATTTTTGATTTTTGTCAAGCAGGCTGCAAAGATAAACAAAGCATTGATATCAACGCAACGAGATTGTTAAATAGTATGGTAAAACAGTATTTCGAGTAGGGTTTAACGGGGCTTCCCCTATTAAAACCGGGGAGAGTATATAATTGGGGGTATTCGTTCCTTCCCTATGGCCTTGCGCAAATTGTATCGCAAGACGATTTCGTGCGAACCATCATTGACGCGACGAAGGGAAGAAATGGAAAAATCATACGCATAACCGAGAAAGAACTTTTCATTGAGCCGGACACCGGCCAATACCACGGCCGCATCGATACTCAACCGGTCATAACCCCTGAACGAAAAGCCTCCGAAAAAATTGCCGTCATATCCAAAAATAGTTGTCCAGTCCACCTGCCATTGCCGGCTATTGGTCTTAGCCAGTATCGAAGGTTGCCATTGCCAGTGTCTGCCTATATCCACGCGGGTACCGGCATACGCCAGAAAGGCGCGGTCCAGCGTAAAAATAACATCATTTTGGGAAAGTGATGGGCTTAATGCATTTTGCACTGACAACCCCAGGCTAATCCGCGGATGTTGAAAATACAGCCCGGCGCCCAGCGTGCTGGTGGAAGCGTTAAACCGGCTTTCCGGCAGCACCGCATCATTGTGGTCGATCGCCCCGCCTTCATAACTTCCCTGTGGAGTTCGCAACCTGTCACCCTCTAATGTATATTGCAACCATTGCCCGTTTACCCCGGCAGAAAGCACCGCATCCCCGCCTAATTCCAATTGGTAACTATACGCTACCCCCACCCCGAGGGTGTGTTCTGCACCCACCTGGTCATTGCTGAGGTATAACCCGAAGCCACTGTGCAGGAAATTAACCGGCATATGCACGTTTGCCTGCTGCGACAGGGGACTCCCTTCCAATCCAACCCACTGCTTGCGGAAAGCACCGGTAAAACTGAGCGAGCCATCCAGACCGGCATAGGCAGGATTAAAACCAAACGGATTCCAGGAATACAGGGAATATTGCGGCCACTGCTGGCCATGCGCAAAAAAGACCAGCCCCATTCCCAGGAGTAGAAAGTAGATTTTTTTCATATGAATGCAGAAAGAATATGCAATCTGTTTCAAGCAATTAACTCTTTTTTCCCGTCACTAATTGTGTGAACGCAGCCAAAGAATCTACCGGCATCTGACAGGCATACGACTCACATACATATATATACGTCTTTTCGCCTCCTTCCTTACCTGCCAGCAACGGATACCGGTCGTCTCCTTCATGGCCAGCCATCAAGATCTTGTGCGGCAAATACATTCCTGCGATCGAGTTTGCCCACTCCTTCCAATCCCTGCCTACCACTGCGATCTCCTTTGGCGGATATACCGCCCACAGATAAGCCGACATCCATCGGCCAAAGGAGCTGGGGTATCGCTCCATCACGTCCCGCATCTTTTCCAGCATGGCCACCGCCAACTCCCCATACTCCGGTTCATCGAGCAGCACCCGGAGTCGCAACAGGTTGTGCACCATGGTCGAATTGCCCGAAGGCATCGCCGAATCATAGATATCTTTCCTGCGAATGGGAATATCCTGCTGCATTGCTCCCGTAAAATAAAATAATTTCACCTCATTGTCCAGAAAATTTGCCCACGCAAACCGGGCCCACTTCCGGGCTTGTTCGAGGTATTCCGCTTTAAAGGTGATGGAATAGAGGTCGAGCAACGCCTCGATGAGCAAGGCATAGTCGTCTAAAAAGGCATCGTATTGGGCGCTGCCGTCCTTCCAGGTGTGGTAAAGTCCTTCCCCTTCTTCTTTTTTCAGGGCGTCCAGCAGGAAAAGGATATTGCGCTCGGCGGTGGTTTTATACGATTCAGTGCCCAACGCGGCATACGCATGTGCGTAAGCCGAGGCCTGGAGGGCATTCCACCCCAAAAGCACTTTATCATCCAGCGCCGGACGAACCCGTTTCGAGCGCTCGGCGACCATACGTGATTTCCATTGTTCCAGCTCCGTGCGGAGCCTGGCTTCTTCCCACCCGATGTGCCGGGCATAGGATGCGGTGTCTATCGGCCGCCACAGAATGTTCTTCCCTTCCCAATTACCCCCCACGGTTACTCCGTGCATGGCATTAAAATGAAAGGCCGATTCCCCCAGAATTTCATCTATCTCCTGTTTATCCCACACGTAAAACTTTCCTTCTACTCCTTCCGAATCGGCATCCAGCGCCGAGAAAAAACCGCCTTGTGGATGGGTCATCTCCCGCTCCACCCACTGAAGGGTCTCTTCAATAGCCCGCCGGTATATGTCCTCCCCCGTCCGTTGGTAAGCCTCGGCCATAACCTGCACCAGGAGTGCATTGTCGTAGAGCATTTTTTCGAAATGGGGCACCAGCCAGGCCTTGTCGGTAGCATACCGGGCAAAGCCGCCACCCAGCTGATCATAGATCCCGCCGCCAATCATTTTCTTCAGGGAAAAAGCCACATGGTCGAACGCTTCAGCCGCTCCAAAAAAATGGGCATACCCCAGTAAAAACTGGAGGTTCATGGCGCCGGGAAATTTGGGCGCACCCCCAAATCCTCCGTCTTCGGCGTCAAAGCTGTCTTTTAAATGGTAATAGGCGTTTTGGACCACCACCGGATTGATAGGGTTGTCGTAAGTTACCCCACTCCAGGATCGCTGCACCAACGCGGTATCGGAGTTTTGAATAATCTCGGTCAGGCGGGTTGCCTGGTCTTCTACCACGTGACGTTCATTCTGGTATAAGTTCGCAATGTGTTGGAGCAATTGCATCCAGGATGGCCGGTTAAAGGCTGGCTTGGGCGGGTAGTAAGTGCCCGCAAAAAACGGACGCTTGTCGGGCAACAAAAAACAATTCAGGGGCCAGCCACCCGATCCGGAAATGATCTGGCAGGCCTCCATATATATATGGTCAACATCCGGCCGCTCCTCCCGGTCTACTTTTATATTGACAAAATGCGCGTTCATGAAAGCCGCCGTTTTCTCTTCTTCAAACGACTCCCGCTCCATGACGTGACACCAATGGCAGGTCGAATATCCAATACTCACCAATATGGGCTTGTTCTCCCGATGGGCCTTCTCAAATGCCTCCGGTTTCCAGGCATGCCAATCGACCGGGTTATGTGCATGTTGAAGCAGATAGGGGCTGGTTTCGTATTGCAGGCTATTCATGGAAAAAGTTGAAAAGTTCAAAAGGGGAAGAGGGAGGATGCCTCCCTGAGTAACTAGTTAGTTAACCTTAATCCAGGAAATAAGTTCAAGAAGGGAGAGAAGCCCAAATGCGGTCGGCATCAAACTCGGTGTGCAGGCAGGCTTCCCGAAGTTGGTCCGGCGATTGAAAAGTGAAAGAGGTCTCTAAAAAGCGCCGGCCGGATTCAGAAGCATGTAAAAGCAACAGGTCCCGGAATCTTTTTTCAGGGTTGGCTCCGGGGCCGTCTTCCAGGCCAGGTACAGATCGGTCATGACAGTTGGGGGCACGCCTCCATTTTTCAGGAGGGTCAGGGCCAGCCGCAATGAACCGGGTTGCTTGCTTTGCAGCAGACGTCCCAACTGACCGTGGTCTTCCAGTTGGTGCAAATAGCGCTGCTCCTTGTGCTGGATGTATTGAAAAAGGGTAGCTTCCTCCAGAAAAGTGACGTTTTTTCGCAACCAGCCTTCCGGGATCTCGATGATTCCACCTCCTAGGATCACATGGGTGGGCCCGCTTCCCGGCGCCATGGTCATCTGAATCCCGGCTTTCTCCAGCCGTTCTTTCCACGCACTTTTTGATAGGCGGGTTCGGCCCACCAAGCCAACTATGGCTTTTGAAGGATCGATGGGCAAAGATTTCCGCTGCAGTAAATAGGCCCGGATCGTCTTTTGGAGAGAAGGAAGCGGCAAGCGCAATCCTTGTGAAAGGATTTCCGGGGGTACTGATTCTGGTTGGATATTTCCACAGCAAAGACTGAATAATGCCAAGCAATATGCTTCCGGCAAATCCGCTTGCTGACAAGCCTGCATAAAACGGATAGCCCGGGAAGCACCTGCGACCCCGGACACCTTCTCCAGGCTCGAAGATGCCACCAGCGATTCCGGGAAGCGTACAAACCGGTTGCGCCCCAAAAGAAGCTCTTTCAGCCGGGGAAGCCGGGCAAAGGCATCGGGAAGTTCGGCCAGTGCGTTGTGCTGCAATCCCAGCTGTTGTAACGCCGGCCACTTCCCGGGTGAATCGGGAAGCATATGCAATTGGTTGTGCCCCAACTCCAAAAACTCCAGGCGCGGCAGCTGCCCCAGATGAACCGGCCATTGCTGCAACTGGTTTCCCTGGCAACTAAGCTGGCGAAGAGCTGATAACTTTTCAAGCTGTACAGGCAACTCGGTAAGAAGGTTATGGTCCAGCCACAGGCGTTGTAATGACCGAAGATTCCCTATGGCATTGGGCAATTGGGTCAATGCGTTTCGCTGGAGGTTTAAGATTTCCAGCGTGGACAACTGGCCGGTGCGAAGCGGAAACACAGTGAGCCGGTTTTGGGCGATGCTCAGCACCTGTAGTCCGGGTAGTGCCCAAACCCAGTCTGGAAGCGCGGAGAGGTGGTTGTGGTCGAGATGGAGTTCCCGGAGGTATATCGGGGAGGGCCACTCGGCAGGCAATTCCCGGAGGCTGTTATCCGATAGGCGCAAAAGGCGCAAGTTTTGGACATTACCCAGGCTTTTGGGCAGGCTGCGAAGCTTGTTGGCGCTCAGGTCGAGCTTTTGGAGATTGGGCAGTTTTCCCAACACCACCGGAAACCGGCTAAACTGGTTGTCCGATAAGTTTACCTCCGCTAAAGAATGCAGGCTCGTCAATTGCCCGGGTAAGGAAGAAAGCGCATTTCCGCTCAGATCCAGGACCTGCAAATGCGGCAGAGAATTTATCTTTTCGGGCAATTCCTGAAGGCGATTCCCACTCAGGCAAAGTACCTGTAATTGGGGTAACTCAAACACCAGATCCGGACATTCGGTCATCCCCAGCCCATGGAGATATAACTCCGTGACCTGGTCTTTGTATTGCCGCGCGACCGTTAGATTATATGCTTTCATACCCCCGTCCGGAACTATCTCAGCCGCCGACCTTTCCAGTGATAATTTTTCACAAATAGGGCAGCCGAACCGGTACACACAATGTACAAAACATGGAGCAATTGAGCTTTCCAAAAAAGGAGGAGCAGGGATTCGCGGTGAAAGAAATGCACCGCCCGGTTCAATAAACGGTAGTCTACTGCGCTTTTTAAGCCGAACCCGAACAGGAACGCCCATGCCCCCACCCAGGGAATGAGCAGAAAGGAAAAACAAATAGCCATGCTAACTGCCAGTGTAAGGGCCGCCACAGCGGTCAATTGCCATTCCTTGTATTCGGAAGCTTTACTTCCCCACCGCAGCCGCTGGTCCCAAAAAGCCTTCCAACTGGAGACCGGTTCGGTCCATACCAATGCTTCGCCACTCTTTACGTAAGCCAACCGCCCCGGAAAAGCCTTTGCCATCTTCTGCATGGTGAACACATCATCGCCGGAAGCCAGGTGGTCGGCCCCTTCAAAGCCGCCTATTTCCAGGAAAGCATCGCGCTCGTACAACAGGTTGGTCCCATTGCCCAGGTGAAACCACCCCTTGAACAGACCGGCGGCGGAAATACTGGTCATCCCGCACATATCGAGGGCCTGGAATTGCTCCAGCAGGCTTCCATTTTCAGTAAAGCCTACAGGTCCGGCGAGTAATACCGGATGGTGGTGTTCGTAATACGCCACCATGGTCGACAACCAGGCAGGAGGGGCCCAGCTATCCCCGTCAAAAGTAGCTATAAGCGCCCCCTTCGAAGCCTGGATACCCACCTGGAGCGCTTTCTTTTTTGACGACCGGCCTGCGCCACCCGGGGTTAATTCCTCCATCCGGAGCAACCGGACACCGCGGCCTGCAAATTCGCTGGCAATAGCCACTGTATTGTCTGTGGAAAAATCATCCACTACGATGATCTCCAGAAAAGAAGGAGGATAATCTTGTTGAAGAAGGGAGGTCAGGCAGCGTTCGAGGTGTGCTTCCTCATTGCGAACGGGCACCACCACACTCACCCGCGTCTCCGGGGGTGAAGAATGGGAAGGCTTCCACTCGGGGAGGCTTTCCCATCCTTTTCCGAGGGATTCCATGAGCCAGGCATAGAGCCCGGTAAGCGCCAACACGCCCAGGAACCACCAGGTGGCCATTTAACCTTTAAACATATCCTCGTAGCCCGCTTCCGGTTCTTCCTTGGGAAGTTCCAGTGGCGGAGGTGCTTGCGATTCCAATTCCTCAAAGTCGACCAATTCGCCGTCCCTGTGCACCTGTTGCTGTTTTTCAATTTGTTTGAGCTTCCGGTTCATCAGCGCCCGTCCCAGCAGAAGGGCGAATACGACTGGATAGCCAATGATTGAGAGAGCGATGGCTCCCAGGCCCACCAGCAAATTGCGCTTGGCCAGGCTTACCAACCAGTTTATGTAATTGGTGAGCACTTTGTAGTCAATGATCACTGCGGCGATCAACAGCACGGGAGCGACGAGAGAAAGGAGCCAGAATATACTCTTGGCAATAAAGAAAACAGCGATAAAAGCGATGACCAGGACGAGGATCGCGCCCCAGGTATTCCCTTTTATCTGAAATTCTTTCCGATTTTCCATAAGAAATTTTTTAGGTAAACAAGCGGAGTGCGGACTGCGCCCCGTTTGTCTTAATTTTCATGAAAATACGAAAAAAGCCCGTGGCAATAAAGTCATTTAGACCGCGAACAGGGAATTCCGGTCAAACAGTGGGCAATACTCTATTAATGAAAAAGCTATTCCATCCCGGGCGACACTTCGAGGAATTGCATTTCGTACAGCTTGCGGTAATGCCCTCCTTCAATTTGAACAAGTGAATCGTGGGAGCCAAACTCCACCAATTTTCCCTTTTGCATCACCACGATCCGGCTGGCATGGCGGATGGTGGAAAGGCGGTGGGCGATGATAATAGAAGTGCGCTTGGCGATGAGTTGCTCGATCGCGTACTGGATTACGCCCTCTGTTTCCGGATCGACGGATGAGGTGGCTTCGTCCAGAATAAGTACATCGGGATTGAACACCAGGGCCCGGACAAAGGAAATGAGCTGGCGCTGGCCCATCGACAGCGTAGCCCCTCGTTCTTGCACATTATATTCATAGCCTCCCGGAAGTCGTTCGATAAAATCGTGGGCGCCGATCATCTTCGCCGCCTCGATGACGGTTTCCGGGGAAATGGAATCGTCGCGCAGAGTGACATTTTCCATCACAGTCCCCGTAAACAGGAACACATCCTGAAGCACAATGGCGATGCGCCTGCGCAGGGCTATGAGGTCGAAATCCCGGATATCTCTTCCATCAATTTCTATAGCTCCTTTCTGAATATCGTAAAACCGGTTGAGCAGGTTGATAATGGTCGTTTTGCCCGAGCCCGTACTACCCACCAATGCAATCGTTTCTCCTTTTTCGATTTGAAAAGAGATGTCGCGCAATACGTATTCCTCCTCGTTATAGGCAAACCAGACATTTTTAAAGGCCACCTCGCCCTGGATTCGATCGGGCGCAAAGGAGCCCGCATTTTCGATCCGGTCGCGGCGATCCAGTAAGGAGAATACGCGGTCGGCGGCGACCAGGCCCATCTGCATGGTATTGAACTTATCGGCCAGCATACGAATGGGCCTGAACAACATGCCCAGGTAAATAGGGAAAGCCACCAGCGCTCCGAGCGTTACCGTTCCTCCGATCACCCCGCGAGCGCCCCACCAAACCATCAAGCCCAGGGAGGCCGCGGAGATAATTTCCACCACGGCGAAAAATACGGCGTAATACAAGATGCTGTTCAGGTTAGCGGTCGTGTATTCGCGGTTGATCTGGCGAAACTTATCCATTTCCTGCTGTTCCGCATTGAAGATCTGGACGATCCGCATCCCGGAAATGCGCTCTTGCATGAACGCGTTCATGCGCGAGATCTGGGTACGCACTTTCTGAAAGGCCGATTTTACTTTTTCCTTGAAAATATAACTGGAAATGATCAGGAAAGGCAGCGTGATGAGGCATACCAGGGTTAGCTGCCAACTGGTGTAAAACATGATACCCAGCACCGCGATCAGCGACAACAAGTCAGCCAAAATGGTGATCACCCCTTCGGAAAAAACGGTATTGATAGTCTCGATATCATTGATCGTCCGGGTAGTGGATGTCCCGATAGGCGTACGATCGAAATACGAAAGGCGCAAGCTGGTGATGTGGTTGAATACGCTCACCCGCAAATCGCGGATGACCGATTGTCCCAGAAAGCTGGTGAGGTAGATGAAAAAATACCTGAACCCGGACTCGAGAATAAGGGCGACAAACAGCAAGCCCATGATCTTCGTCATGCCGGGGAGGTCGTATTGAAAAATATAATCATCGACCATCACCTGCACCAGGTAGGGCCGCAGGATACCAATCGGAGCCAGCACCACTGCCAGGAAGCCGGCCATGGCAAAAAGGAAGGTATAGGGTTTGGCCAATGCCAGCACTCTACCTAAGACGTTTATGTTGATCCGGTTGGAGGTATCCATTAATTGGTTAAAAAGTTTAAAAGGCAAAAGTAGCATTTTCCAGGCACGGTCACAACAATCCTTCGTCGGCGAAGCTGTAGAAGTTTCGGTCGCCTACGATGAGGTGATCCAGGATATGGATATCCAACAACGCCCCGCCTTCTTTTAGTTTCTTTGTCAGGTTGATATCGGCCTGACTGGGTTGCAATTGTCCGGAAGGGTGGTTGTGGGAAAGAATGATCGAAGAAGCCCGGCACTCAAGCGCTTTGCGGAAAACGATCTTGCTGTCTACCACGGTGCCTGCGGTGCCACCCGAGCTGATCTGTTCTCTGCCGATCACCCGGTTGGCGCGATTGAGGAGCAGTACCCAAAACTCTTCGTGGGCCAGATCCTCCAACAGGCCGGACAGCAACTGAAACGCATCGCGACTCCCGCGCACCTGTGGGCGATGCCGCACTTCGGTGAGGTGGCGGCGACGGCCCAGTTCGAGGGCTGCGGCGACCGACAAGGCCTTCGCCTGACCTATTCCCTTGAATTTCATGAGATCGTGCAAGGAGCATTTACCCAGTGCATGAAGGTCGTTTTCCACTGAGCGAAGAATGCGTTGTGCCAGCCCGAGGGCAGATTCGGCACGGGAACCAGAGCCGAGCAGGATCGCCAACAATTCGGCATCCGTAAGTTGTTGACGGCCTTTCAATACCATCTTCTCTCTGGGCCGATCGTCTTCGGCCCATGCTTTGATCGGCAATTGCCGGAAAGGATATGTCTCCATATCGTTCAAATTTGCAGGGCCAAACTGCGTGAAGAGTATATTTGCACAGGAAGGAATTTTAAAAATAACAATTTTTTCCGAGCACAGAAAATAAATTAGAAAGGGCTGGCGCAGGCCCGCCCTTTCTTGTGGACAAAATACTACCTTGCCGTTATGTCGTCATTTCAGTTTACCAGGATGGAGCGCTTGAAAAGCAGAAAGCTGATCGGGCAGGTTTTTTCGGAAGGGAAGTCATTTCCCGTCTTTCCGCTGAGGCTGGTATTCGCGAAGGTGGAAGGAGCCGAACACACGGAATCTGTACAGGTGGGATTAACGGTGCCCAAGAAAGCTTTCCGCTCCGCCGTGCAGCGCAACCGGATCAAACGGCAGATGCGGGAAGCCTATCGCCTGAGGAAAAATGTGCTTCTGCAGGGGATGAGCCATACAACCGATCAATTTGCATGGATGCTCCTTTACACAGCCAAAGAGCCCCTTCCTTTTGCCCAAATTGAGGAGGCCATGGGCTTGATCATAAAGCGATTTCTGAAAAAAAACATCCCTGCTTCCTGAAAATCCACACACGCATGCGCCTGTTTTTTCTACTGGTCATCATTCTGGCCGGCCTCTGTCCGGCTCCTGCACAATTGTTCCTCCAAATGGAGCGATATGGCAAAGCAGCAACTACCAAATTTGGGATCGGCACCGAGCTTACCTTCCGGTTACAGGGAGAAAAAGAGTGGGAGACGGCCTTGCTCGATCGCATTTTGCCGGAAGAAAACCGCATCCTGCTAGGCACTCGGTACATTGCCCCTTCGGAGATCGAAGCGATCCGGTCCTTCCATCCGCAAAAATGGTCACGACCCATCGGGAATAACCTGTATCTGTTTGGAGCAAGCTGGACGGGGTTCGCCCTGGGCGCCTGGATCGCTGACAAGGAAGATCCCTATTCCGTAGGCGATGCGTTGGTAACCGTAACCGCAGTGGGGGCCGGATTCCTCCTCCAAAAACTCTTTCACCACCGCACTTACCACATGGGGGAAAGGAGAAGACTTCGAATACTCGATATGCGGGTCATTCCGGAAGGGAAGCCCTAGCTCAGCAGGTACTCTACCGCCAGTTCGTATCCCTTTATGCCCAGGCCGGCAATACAGCCCACGCAAGAAGCCGAGAGGTAGGAATGATGCCTGAAAGGCTCCCGGGCATAGATATTGGAAATATGCACTTCCACCACGGGCGTCTCGATAGCGGATACCGCATCTGCCAACGCAACGGAGGTGTGGGCCAGCCCGCCGGGATTGAGCACGATACCTGCGTATGAAAAGCCGGCTTCGTGGAGTTTATCGATCAACTCCCCTTCGTGATTGCTCTGGAAATAATGCAGGGTCACCCCCGGAAACTCGAGTTGCAGGGCTTCGAAGAAGGTTTCAAAAGACTGCCGTCCATAAATTTCCGGCTCCCGCTGCCCCAGCAGGTTGAGGTTGGGGCCGTTCAGAATGAGAATCTTCATGCAGGGTTAATTTGCCAGATCCGACATGAACTTGATGCGCACATACTGGATCTCCTCCATCGTAATATCGTCTTCTTTGAGTTCGGCATAGGCGGCCTCGACCGAATCGGTTTCCGCGTCCATAAAATACTCATAAATCTCTTCGCGGGCGGATTCGTCGACCACCTCCTCAATGAAATAATCGATGTTGAGCTTGGTACCGGAAGCCACGATCGCATAGAGCTCCTGCATCAATTCTTCCATATTGAGCCCATTGGAGCCGGCGATATCGGCCAGTGGGATCTTGCGGTCGATAGCCTGGATGATACTCACCTTCGCTTTTGATTTATTAGCCACCTGTTTGACCACAAAATCAGTGGGCCGGTCGATATCGTTTTCCTCCACATACCGTTTGATCAGTTCCAGGAAGGGCCGGGCATAGCGCAGCGCCTTCCCTTTACTCACTCCGGAGATATTGGCCATATCGTCCATCGTTACCGGGTATTGGGTGGCCATATCGGCCAGAGAAGCATCCTGGAAGATGACAAAAGGCGGGACGTCTTTATCTTTGGCCACCTTTTTCCGCAAAGATTTCAGCATACTGAACAACGCATCATCCAATACCGCTGACTTTTGAGATGGAGCATCCACTTCATCGTGCACTTCCTCAAAATCGTAGTTGAGCGGGATGGAGATCGGGTCGGGGTTCTTGATGAACTTCCGGCCTTTCTTGGTCAGCTTCAGCAGGCCATACGATTCTATATCCTTATTGAGCAGGTCGTTGAGCAAGGAATGCCGATAGACGGAGTTCCAGAAATTTTCACCTTGGGTAGCGCCCGCTCTGAAAAGAGGCAGCTCGTCAAAGCGAAAGTCCTTGATCTCTTTGGTTTCCTTCCCGGTGATAAAATCGACCATGGTTTTGATGCGGAAGTTTTCGTCGAGCTCTGCAACCGCTTTCAACGCCTGCTGCATTTCCTTCTTCACGTCCACACGCTCCTTGGGGTGCCTGCAGCTATCGCACATGCCCTTGCAGTGCTGGTCGTCAAAATCTTCCCCAAAATAATGAAGCAGGAAGCGACGGCGGCAGCCAGTGGTTTCGGAGTAAGCCATGATCTCCTGCATCAATTGGGCGCCCATTTCCCGCTCGGCAACGGGTTTGTCGCGCAGGAATTTTTCGAGGCGCAGAATATCTTTATAAGAGTAGTAGGCTACACAGATGCCTTCCAGGCCATCCCTTCCGGCCCGGCCCGTTTCCTGATAGTAGTTTTCAATGCTTTTGGGAATATCGTAGTGGATGACGAACCGGACATCGGGTTTGTCGATTCCCATCCCGAAGGCGATGGTGGCCACGATCACGTCGATATCTTCCATGAGGAAAGCGTCCTGGGTCTGTGTCCGCGTCTTGGGGTCCAGCCCGGCATGGTAGGGCGCTGCTTTCACCCCGTTTACATTGAGGAATTTGGCGATCTCTTCGGTTGATTTTCGCGACTGCACGTATATGATACCCGAACGGTCGGGCAGGCTCTTGATCATTTGGATCATGCTCCGGAACACCTGGTCTTTCTTACCTTTTGGCCGCACCTCATAGTACAGGTTATCCCGGTTAAAGGAGGATACGAACTTGTTCTCCTCCTTCATCAGCAGGTTCTTGACAATATCCGACTGTACTTTCGGGGTAGCTGTGGCAGTCAGGGCGATAATCGGAATATCTTTGCCAATCGCGTCGATCATCGTACGAATGCGGCGGTATTCGGGCCGGAAGTCATGCCCCCACTCCGAAATACAGTGCGCTTCGTCTACTGCGACAAAAGAGATGTCAACATTGGAGAAAAATTCAATATTTTCGTCCTTGGTAAGTGTTTCAGGGGCTATATACAGCAATTTGGTCTTCCCGCTGACAATATCCTCCTTCACTGTTTTCATTTGTGCGCGGGTCAGGGAAGAATTGAGAAAGTGCGCCACTTCGTCCTCCTGGCTATAGCCACGGATGCTGTCCACCTGATTTTTCATGAGGGCGATAAGGGGGGAAATGATGATCGCAGTACCTTCCATCATGAGGGAAGGCAGCTGGTAACATAGAGATTTACCCCCACCGGTAGGCATGATGACAAATGTATCCCGGCCTTCTAAAACACTGCGTACGATCGATTCCTGATTTCCCTTGAATTGGTCAAAGCCGAAATATTTCTGAAGGGCTTCTTGTAAATAGTTAGATGTTGCAATCATGGGAACACAAATTTCAACTGGAGATTAGCTCAAATCAGAGCAATCCGATGCAAAAAAAATTCAATCATTTTGGCCGGCGCCACACTTGCCAGTTGGCTAATTTGGTCAAATAATACAAAGGGATCTAGATTTGGTTTAAGCGGGAAACTCAAATAGCATGACTAGGACGAAAAAAACCTCCTTTATCTCACTTCAAGATAGCTTTTTTTCCGGTGGTTTCCAAGCACTTACAGCTAATTCAACCACCCCTTTTCAAAAAGCTTCCAAAATTAAGAAAAAATTGGTGAATTCTGAAAAAATCATAGTAGAAACTGCACTCCGCACCATACGCATCGAAAGCGAGGCCGTAGCAGCCCTTAAACAGGGTGTAAATCAAGACTTTATTACTTGTGTGCTACGCATCTACGAGTCGCAGGGACGGGTGGTGCTCACCGGAATCGGAAAGAGCGCCCTGATTGCCCAAAAGATTGTGGCCACGTTCAACTCCACCGGTACGCCTTCCCTTTTTATGCATGCGGCCGATGCTATCCATGGGGACCTGGGGATGATCCAGTCGGATGATGTGGTGATTTGCTTGTCGAAAAGCGGCGAAACGCCCGAGATCAAACTGCTGGTCCCCCTGGTCAAGCATATGGGCAACCTCCTCGTGGGCATGATCAGCAAAACCGACTCCTTCCTCGGGCGACAGGCCGATTTGATCCTGCACACACCTATTGACCAGGAAGCCGACCCCAACAACCTGGCTCCCACGGCCAGTACGACCGCCCAAACCGCGATGGGCGATGCCCTGGCTACCTCTCTGCTCGCACTCCGGGGCTTCACCCCCAACGACTTCGCCCAATACCATCCCGGGGGCGCGCTCGGCAAACAACTCTATCTCCGGGTGAGCGACCTCTACCCGTCGAACGAGCGTCCGCAAGTCTATGAAGACACCCCTCTCCATAAGACCATTCTGGAGATGACCTCCAAGCGACTGGGCTGTGCAGTCGTAACAGACGCCCAGGAACGAGTGGTCGGCGTCATCACTGACGGCGACCTGCGCCGGATGCTGGAACGGGAAACACAATTCACCAATCTGCAGGCCAGCCAGATCATGAACCGACATCCAAAGACCATCGGTCCAAACGAACTCGCCGTACACGCACTCGAACTGATGCGCCACCACAGCATTACCCAACTGATTGTGGCCGATGACGAGGCCTACCTGGGCATCATCCATCTGCACGACCTCATAAGAGAAGGACTCCTGTGAAAGCGACCCGCTTCTTTCTGCTCCTCCTGGCCGGCAGCGCCATTTGGGGATGTCGAACCGATGCACCCCCTCCCAGTTCGGCCGTTTACCACTGGGAAAGCACATTTGCCCCTACCCCGGAAGAGCAGCAGTGGCTGGACGACCAACATATCAACCGGATCTACCTTCGCCTGTTTGATATCGATTGGGATGAAAGCCTGCAGGAAGCCGTGCCGGTAGGTGTCTTGCAAGTTCCTGATTCGGTCGCCACACAGACCCGGGAGATCGTGCCCACCTTCTTCCTCACCAACCGCAGCTTGGAGCACCTGACCACAGTACAAACAGATACCCTGGCTATGCGCCTCCTGCGCAAGGCCAGGCTCAAGCTTCGCACACAACTCGGCAACCCCATCGTGCCTGAGTGGCAATTCGATTGCGACTGGACGGAAAACGCACGGGATCGCTATTTCCAGTTTCTGGAAACGATGAACCGGGAGCTGAAAAAAGAGGGCTTGAGCATATCCGTGACCATCCGCCTGCACCAGGTAAAATACTATCGCCGCACAGGGGTGCCCCCCGTAGACCGGGGCATGCTCATGTTTTACAATATGGGTGAACTGGCTGATCCGCAAACCGCCAATTCCATTTTGGACCTGCATACAGCCAGTGCGTATTATTTCAATTTTGACACCTATCCCCTCCCCCTCGACCTGGCGCTGCCGCTATTTCGATGGGGGGTTGTGCTGCGCGACGGGAAGATGGTGCGTCTCCTCAACGGCCTTTCTACCCCAGATCTGCAGGACACGAGCCGGTTCGCATTCCGTGACACCACCCATGTGGAGGTCCGAAAAAGTACCTATCTTGACGGATATTTTTTGTATTCGGGCGACGAGATCCGGTTGGAATGGGTTTCTGCAGGCCTGTTGCAATCCGCAGCCCGGGATTTAGCCCGGGTATTGCCGCGGCCGCCCAAATGGGTGTCTTTTTACCACCTGGCCCCCGAAACGATAAAACACTATTCCCATGAGGAATTGGAAACGATCTTCCGCCTGCTGGAAAACTAGCAGATTCATGGCCCTTCTTTTCATCGGGCTTCTTGCAGTGCTCCCCGTGCAACAGCCCCTAGCTGACGCCTGTGGGCCCTCCACTCAGGGTTTCAAAGGGTATTCCTTCCTTTCTCCTGGTTCCCTGGGACCCGAGATCCAGGATTACCCCGTACTGCTCCGCTTCCAGGACATATACCAATTCTATATCGACAGTACCGTCATCCGGCAAAAAGAAGGCAACATCTCGGAGTGGGTATCGCGAACCTGTGAGGATGCCTATCCGGCTGATATTCACCGGGTAGTCTACAAAGTATCCGTTGAAACACTGGAACTGCTCCGAACCTCAATCCTGAGCAAGAATATGCCGTTGCCCTACGAGCTGACGAATAACACGTTTGCCAAATACCTGAAACGACACCGCTGCGTGCAGACTGTCGACTACCTCATCTTTGCCAAACGATGCGAGCCCCATGTCATCGCACAGGGAGCCTGGGAAGAAAAAAAACGCGATGTACCCGCCATGGAAGCCTTGATCGAGGAGGGTGTCGACCTGTTTAAAAAAGCGGATTCCGACAATATTCGCCTGCGATATGCCTACCAGGTGGTGCGCCTGGCCCATTACGCCAAACTCTATGATAGGGCGATCGAACTTTACGACTACCTGCTGCCCAAATTGGATGTCCCCATCATAGAAGGAAAAAAGAGCCTTATCTACTATTGGGTGCTCGGCCATAAAGCGGGCGCATTGCGGGCATTGGGCGAAAACGTGGAAGCCTCTTATTTGTACAGCCTGATCTTCCAACAGTGCCCTACCCGCAGAGCCAGCGCTTACCAGAGTTTTTTCCTGAAAAATGATGAAGAATGGACCCAATGCCTGCTGCGCTGCCAAAGCGATGAAGAACGGGCCACCCTCTACGCGATCCGGGGTTCGGCGACTGACAGCAAGGCCCTGGAGGAAATGAAAATGATCTACGAGCTGGACCCCCGGAACGAATACCTGGAAGTTTTGCTCGTCAAGGAAATTCAGGAACTGGAAAAAGACCTGCTGGGCCTGGATTTCAATAACAACCGGCTCTACAACAAGCGGTATTACGGCAGGCCCCGTGCCTTTGCCGGAAATTATGTGATCGAGCTCCAAAAATTTGCCCGCCTGGTCCGGGAAGAGGAGAAAGTAGCACGTCTCGATCTGTGGTTCCTGGCAGAAGGGTACCTGGAGTTGTTGGCGGGTGATTATTATGCCGCGGGAAAAACGTTTGAAACCGTAAAAGATATCCTGACCAACAAAGCCCTTAAAGAGCAACTTCAGGTCTTTATGCTGGTCCAGCAGATCTATGCCCTGGACGTGCTCAACGACTCCATCGAACAGATGGGGTATAAGATCCGCCGCAACAAGTTGTTTTCCAAATACAAAGACCTTCCCGATCTGTTGCGTGATAAATTCACTGCGCTTTATGAAGAAAATGGGCACCCCGGTAAGGCTTTTCGATCTCAGTACACCTTCCGGGATTTGCGGATGAACCCCCAGGATGAAGTGATCAAGGACCTGCTACAGGTCGCAAAAAAACCATCCCCCAACAACCTGGAGCTCCTTCTGCTCAAGGACGAACAAGGCAATACGATGAACAGCGCCCTGTGGGATATGTGGTCGTTATTGCTGTTTCAGGATTACCAACTGGAAGCTGCGCTTAGCCTGTACAACAACATTCCCAATGCCGACTGGGATCAATTTGGCACATTCCACCCCTTCCGGGTAAAGATCAACGATTGCATTAATTGTCTGGAAGAACGAGACACCCTCGATCAATACAACCGGGGGGAACTGCTGGAAACCCTGATCGACCTGGAATACAAAGCCAAAGCCGAGTTCGATAATAACGCGATCTACTACTACCGGATCGGGGTTGCGCTTTACAACTGTTCCTATTTTGGGAGATCCTGGAAAGCCATGGATTATTTCCGCTCCGGAGCTACCTGGAACAACCTGCGGAAAGGCGATGTGCAGCCATATGGCAAAGCCCCTTTCGGCAACAAGGAGGTCTTGAATGTAAACAGAGCCCTTGGGTACCTGGAACTGGCCCGAACCAATGCAAAAAACCCGGAATTGGCTGCGCGGGCCACATTCATGGCGGCCAAGTGCGAACGGTTGCTTTACTATATGAGCGATACGTACCAGCCTCCGCCCTGTTGTAACCAGATCCCCGCACTACCCGAAGATTTTTCGGTGTATTACCGGCATCTGAAAAAGGATTATGCAGAAACCCGTTTTTATCAGGAAGTACTGAAGGAGTGTCAGTATTTTAGGGCGTATGCGTTGAAGTAAGTGATGTTACGCAACGTTACATCAACTTATTTAATTCAGTCTTTATAAGGATATCTGCAACCGCACGGCCGCAGATATCCTTATAAAAAACATTAAAGTACTTTTGTTACAAAGTACTTATTGATTTTTAAAACCTATTATCGAATGATTTTCCCCTATGGCGACGACCAGGTAAAAGGGGGGCATTTCCCGCTTTTTAGCTATGGGTTTATTGCCCTCAATATTCTTATTTTCCTCTTTCAATTGCAGTTTGACGGCCAATTGGTGTGCCAATACGGCGCTATCCCCTATGAGGTCTTACACGAAGGAGAATGGTATACGCTTTTCACCAGTATGTTCTTGCATGGTGGGTGGATGCACCTCCTTGGCAACATGCTGTTCCTCTGGATTTTTGCCGATAACATCGAAGCCACGGTCGGCAATTTCCGATTCCTGCTATTCTACTTGCTGGGCGGAGTGATCGCGGTGGCCACGCATATTTATTTCAACATTGGGGAAAGCGCATATTGCTGTGCCCCTTGTGGGGAGGGTGGCATTCCCTGTTCGGGGGGGATCGTCGCCTGCGCCAACATGACCCCCATGGTCGGAGCCAGTGGAGCTATTGCGGCCGTGATGGGCGCCTATCTGGTGCTTTTCCCCCAATCGCGTATCAAACTTTTCTTCTTTGTGTTCCCATTCCGGCTCCCCGCTTTCATATTTCTGGGCATCTGGATCTTCCAGCAATGGGCTGCCGGGACGGAAGCACTGCAAGCAGTGGCACAGGAAAGCCAGGGCGTTGCCTGGTGGGCCCATATTGGCGGGTTTGGGTTCGGCTTGTTGGCGGGATTTTATTTCCGCTTGCTGCGCAACCGGGGCCTTGCTATCCCGGAGGAGGAGGAATCCGGGTGGGATCCGGCCTCAGACGATTGAGCCCCAGAAGCAGAAACAACAGGAAAAAAGATATCCCGAAGTTGTTCTCCAGTGTGTTTTCCATCAGGAAAGAGGCGAAAACCACCACATGCAACGCGAGAAAAAGGGGGTCTTTGTAATGCCGCCGGTAGAAAAGCGGATAAAAAAATCCAAGGGTAAACACCCCAACCCCAACCAGTCCCGTTCCGGCAAACAAGGTGACGTATTGATTATGAGGCATCTTGATGGTGGGCGCATCCGGAAAGGAACGTGCATATTCCAGATTAACCTCTCTTTTCAGATCTCCGGCCCCTACCCCGAATATCGGGTTCCTTTTTCCAATCTCCCAACCTACTTTCAGGGATGTGAGCCTGTCTGAATCGGAGTAATTGGCGCCGGTACCGTGCTGATGTTGCACCAGATCCCAGCGCACATATTCCAATTTTGTGCGAAAACTGGGAAACAACTGATAGGCCACAATAGGCAAAAATACAAACGAAACTCCCAAAGCCACCGCTACTGCCCATCGGCGAGTGAGGAAGACATAGCGAAGTAGCCAAACCAGCACCGCTAAATACAAAACCAGCAATCCGCTTCGTACGGATAGGAGATGGATAAAGCCCAATAAGAACATCGTCAACCCCAGAATGAGCCAACGCTCCCACCGATAGCGAATGAAAAATCGCTCTGCGATCAGAAAAAATCCCGACAAAATGGCAAAGCACAGAACCAAACTAAACCGGATATGGTTGGACGGGGTAGGTATTGGCTTTCCCCTTCCGATCATGTCGTTGATCTCCTGAAAGTGTACCAGGTAGTTAAGCCCTACATACAAACAGGCAATGGTCATCAGGGCCAATAAAAAGTACAGGATGAAGTGGAACTCCTTCCGGCTGATCCGTGGAATACCCACTAAGGCCCAGGGGAGTACCAAAAAAGGCGCCTTGATGCGCAGGCGCTCCAGCGTATAGGGTATATCGGACGACCACGCTGCCGAAACCAATACCAGCAAAAAGGGAATGGCCACAAACAGAAATGGCCGGTACCACCACCACGTACGCGTATTATCCCGCAACTCGCGCCGCCAGCGAAGCCAGGGAAACCCCGGCCGGTATTCGAATAAAGCCATTGCGACAAACAGGATCATGACCTGCGACAGGATGAACTCGGCGGAAAATACCATCGCTACCATCCAGATCATGAACAAGGAAATGCTCAACGCCTTATAGGATTGTAAAAAAAGTTTCAATTCGGTGGCCTTCGTTTTTGTTAAGGTGGCTATTAGAGCAAAACGCCGCAAAAAATAATCGTATTGTTTCTATCTGGGCGCATAGGGCCAATTTATTTTTCAAAACACTAACTTTGCACCTTGAAAACAGGTGAAGGGTAGGGGCGCAAAATCTTGCGCCCTCTGAAAGGTGAAGGGTGAAAATTAAAAACTGAAAATTAAAAACTGAAAACTTTCATGTCTACAGAAGTTTTTGACCGCGTAAAACAGTTGATAGAAGAGATTCGCTCGGCTAAGCCCTCCAATAAAGAGGAACTGGAAGCATTCCGCCTGCGCTTTCTCGGCACAAAGAACGTGATCAAGCCCTTAATGGGCGAAATAAGGCTCATTGCCAATGAGCTGAAAAAAGATTACGGGCAGTTGGTCAATGAGGCCAAGGAGGTTGCCGAAACGGTCTTTCAGTCCGTAAAAGAACTGGTCGAACAGGCCGAGGCAGAAGCGGCCGTGCAACATCTCGACCTCACTGCCCCCGGTGAACCGATGCCGCTTGGCTCACGCCACCCCATTACCCTTACCATGAATCGCATCGTGGATATCTTCAGCCGGATCGGATTTACGGTGGCCGAAGAACGGGAGATTGAGGACGATTGGCACAATTTCACGGCCATGAATACGCCGGAAGACCACCCTGCCCGCGATATGCAGGACACCTATTACCTGAAGGATAGCACAGAGATGCTCCTCCGCACCCATACCTCCTCGGTACAGGCCCGCGTCATGACCCATCAAAAGCCCCCGATCCGGATCATAGCCCCGGGACGGGTGTACCGGAACGAGACGATCTCCGCCCGGTCGCACTGCCAGTTCCATCAGGTCGAAGGGCTCTACATCGATGAAGGCGTCTCCTTTGCAGACCTGAAACAGACCTTGCTGTATTTTGCCAAGGAAATGTACGGGGCCGATACCCGTATCCGCCTGCGGCCTTCGTTCTTCCCGTTCACCGAGCCCAGCGCCGAGATGGACGTATCCTGCTTCCTCTGCGGAGGCAGTGGTTGCCGGATCTGCAAACAGACCGGGTGGGTGGAGATCCTGGGCTGTGGCATGGTCGACCCGGCCGTGCTCGAAAATTGTGGGATCGACAGTTCCCGCTATACCGGCTTTGCCTTTGGCATGGGCATCGAACGGCAGGCTATGCTATTGCATCAGATCAACGACATCCGCCTCTTCTTTGAGAATGATGTGCGTTTTCTGAATCAATTCAAGTCGGCATTTTGAGCGTGAAGCGTGAAGGGTGAAGAGTGAGCAGAATCCTCTTCACTCTTCACGCTTCACGCTTTACTAAAAAAGAATTATGAAACCCTCTATACCAAAAGGAACAAGAGACTTCACCCCCGAGCAGGTGCGTAAGCGCAATTTCCTCTTTGATATCATTCGCCAGGTATTTGTGCGCTATGGATACCAGCCCATCGAGACCTCTGCGATGGAGAACCTGTCTACCCTCACCGGAAAGTATGGGGAGGAAGGGGATAAATTACTCTTCAAAGTGCTCAACAACGGGGACTTTTTAAGTAAGGCAGACGAAAAAGCATTGGAAACCCGCGATTCAGCAGGCTTGGCGCCTTCTATCGCCCGCCGTGGACTGCGCTATGACCTCACTGTGCCCTTTGCACGATTTGTCGTCATGAACCAACATCTGCTGTCATTCCCTTTCAAGCGATACCAAATCCAGCCCGTATGGAGGGCGGATCGCCCGCAGAAAGGCCGCTATCAGGAATTTTTTCAGTGCGATGTGGATGTAGTGGGCAGTGACAGCTTGCTCTATGAAGCCGAGCTCGCTGTCATATACGACGAAGTCTTCACCCAACTCGGACTGAAGGTCCGCATTCTCCTCAACAACCGGAAAGTACTGGCCGGCATGGCTGAAGTAGCCGGGATCGCCGACCGATTCATGGACATGACGATCGCCATCGACAAGCTGGATAAGATCGGGATGGACGGCGTGAAAAAGGAACTGGCCGAACGCGGGATCGCCGAGGGCAGTATTTCCCTGATCGAAAACCTCCTTGCCAACCAATCGCTGGGCGCCTGGAAGAAAGAACTGGCCAATAGTGAAACCGGCCAAAAAGGGATTGAAGAACTCGAAACCATGCAGGCCTATCTGGCCGAAACCACGCTGACCAACGAAGTGGTGTTCGACCCTACCCTGGCCCGGGGATTGAGCTATTATACCGGATGCATTTTTGAAGTACAGGCCATCGGTGCGGAGATGGGCAGTATCGGCGGTGGCGGCAGGTATGACGACCTTACCAGCGTGTTCGGCCTGCCCAATGTATCCGGGGTCGGCGTCTCGTTTGGGGCAGAACGCATTTACGACGTCATGGAAGAACTGGATTTGTTTCCGGCCAACCTGAGCGAGGATCTCTCCGTCTTGTTTGTGGCTTTCGACGAGCCTACGCATCGCTTTGCATTTCGTTGCCTGAGCCAGGTCCGCAAAGCCGGTATTGCTGCCGACCTCTACCCCGAGCCTGCCAAGCTGAAAAAGCAGATGAAGTATGCCAATGACCGCAAGGTTCCCTACGTCGTATTGATCGGTAGTGAAGAAATGGCAAGCGGCTCGCTCACCCTCAAACACATGGAAAGCGGCGAGCAACAGCAGCTCCCTTTGGATGAACTAATTGAAAAAATAAGTAAATAGCATCTTCATGCCCGAACAGCCCAAGGCGCTTTCTCCTTTCAGTTGCAGTTTTTCTCCCAACATTCCGGAGTTGCTGCTGCAATTGCGCTGTACCCTTGCCATCAGTACCTACCAGGCCGGCAAGGTGGTCTTCATCAGTCCCAAGCCCGATGGAGAAAACCTGGTGCAACTCCCCCGGACCTTTAAAAAGGCCATGGGGATGGCCCTCCATGACAACAAAATGGCGATCGCCACGATGGAAGAAGTGGTCGTGCTGGCCAACTCCCCGGAATTGGCATTGCACTATCCACGGCAGCCGCAGACTTACGACGCGCTGTTCATGCCCCGGGCCGCCTATTATACCGGACAGATCGACATCCACGACCTGGACTATGGGGCCGATGGGTCCTTATATGCCGTCAACACCTCTTTTTCCTGCCTGATCAAAATCGACGACAACTATAGCTTTACCCCTATTTGGAAACCGCCCTTTATCAGCCGCCTGGCCTCGGAAGACCGCTGCCACCTCAACGGCATGGCCATGCGCAAAGGGAAACCCAAATACGTGACCGCGTTTAGTACAGGGGATACGCCTCAGTCCTGGCGGGAAGTAGTCACCACCGATGGGGTCGTCATGGATATAGACAGCAATGAACTCGTTGCCAGAAACGTGCCCATGCCGCATTCTCCCCGGCTGTTTGACGACCAACTGTACCTGTTGCTTTCTGCTACCGGTGAACTGGTTCGAATGGATATAAATTCCGGCAAATACGACGTGATCTGCCAGGTCAAGGGATTTGTGCGCGGGTTGGCACGTTACGGGGATTATGCCTTCATAGGCCTTTCCCGGTTGCGGAAGAACTCCTCCACTTTTGCCAAGCTAAAGATCGCAGATGTAGCCAACCAGGCGGGCATTGCAGTAGTGCACCTGCCCACCGGCGCCTTTGTCGGCGACATCAAATACCACATGTCGGTCGATGAGATCTACGACGTGCAGGTGCTGCCTGATCTGGTTCGTCCTGGAATTCTCAATACGGACAAGCCCGAATACAAAATGGGGCTTTCCACTCCGGAAGCTACCTATTGGGCGCGGCCGGATCAAAAAGATAATATATAAACAGGGCGCGGGCACATCTCACATCCTGTTTATATATTATCTTTGAAAAAATATTTAACCTATGCATCGAAATTTCACGCCTTACGCACGTAAAGTGCGCCAGTTCAGGCATCTTTCCAAAAAGGTAAACCGGCTACTGGAAAGCGGCCGCTTTCACCAAATGGGAGAGGGTCAGCAACTGGATCTGATCAGCAAACTTCGCACCTTGTACCGGAGACTTAGCAAGGTCTTCTCCACCCGGCAACTCCGTGGCGCCCTGGCCGGCGCTGCCCTGCTCCTCGGACTGGGAATGAACCCTTCTGCTCAGGCTCAGACTTTTGGACCTCAGGTGGTTACCCCTTTCAACTTTGCCAATATTGCCGAATACAACCTCCCAGGCTTTGCGGACATTGACGGCGATGGAGACCAGGACTTGTTTGTATCGGGCTACACCTATGGTGGATCGGGAGATTTCTCTATTCGCTTTTACGAAAACGTGGGCACCCCTGCTGCCCCGGATTTCGCCGCACCGGTCGACCAGGCCTTCGGCCTCGACGACCTGAACATGTTCAACCCGGTATTTGTAGACATCGATAACGATGGAGACGTGGACCTGTTCATGCCTCAGTACTACTACGGGAATATTTGGTTCCGCGAAAACACAGGCACCAACACCGCACCCGTTTTTGCCCCAACACAGACCAATCCATTCGGACTTGGCTCCTTGCTTTTGTTCCCCTTCATCAGTTTTGTAGACATCGATGATGATGGGGACTTCGATATGTTTGCCACGGAGTTTTACGCGGTTACGAGGTTTTACGAAAATACCGGTACGCCTGAATCGCCCGTCTTCGCAGCGCCGGTGAACAATCCTTTTGGAATCACTCCGCCACCTTACGCCGTCGTGCGTACATTTGATTTTTCGGATGTGGATAACGACGGAGATCAGGACCTTCTCTACCACGATCTCAACGGGGATGAATACGCTTCGGCTGTTTTCTTTATGGAAAACACCGGAACGGCCAGTGCACCGGTTTTTGCTACCCCTGTACAGGGACCTTCAGATATCTTCATCAACGGCTATTACCTGAATATGCCCACCTTCGTGGATATCGACAACGATGGGGATGAAGACCTCTTCGTAGGCACCTACATTGACAACGGTGGATTGTTTTATTACGAAAACCTGAATTCCACCAACGCGCTTCCCCTTTCGAATGATGCGGATGTCACCACGCAGGAGAACGTACCCTACACTTTTGCAGCAACCGATTTCCCATTCAACGATGCGGATTTGGACGACATGCTGGAGGGTATCAAGATCACAGGGCTTGTTTCTGTGGGCAGTCTGACCTATAATGGAAATCCGGTGGTGCTCAACCAGGAAATTGCGGCTGCCGATCTTGGCGGGCTGGTATTTACCCCTAACGCCAATGAGTTTGGCGTTAATTACGACAGCTTCAGCTTCAAGGTAACTGATGGACAGGCATACAGTACTTCCAGCTTCACGATGACCATTGATGTACAGGAAAACGTGGGCACGACCGAAAACACCCTGCATGTAAAAGCGGTACTAAGCCCCAACCCGGCTTCAGAATCCCTGCGCCTCACCATGGTATTCCAGGACAATCCCGGCACGTTGACGGTTTCGATCGTCGATGCGTTGGGACAAGTGCAATTTACCGATACCCGGGACGTATTCCAGACAACCTTGCAGACCGCTCTGGATGTAAGCAAGCTTACTCCGGGGATGTACTTTGTACAGCTCCGCGCCGGCGATCGCTTTACGACGTTGCGTTTTGTGAAGAACTAAATACTAAAGGGGAGAAGGTGAAGAGCATCTCGCTCCGCTCGATGGTGAAGAACTCCGACAAAGTCGGAGGTGAAGAGTGAATATGATTACTTCACCCCCGATAAAATCGGGGCTCTTCACCCCTGACAAAGTCAGGGTTATTCACCATCGAGCGGAGCGAGATGTTCTTCACCTCTTAACCCTGAATTTTGGTTTTGCTGCGTAGCATCCTTTATTTACAAATTATCGACAACAAATTATCCAAAAAGGACAGGGTCAGCACCTGCCGGGCAATTTGCAGGTCTTCACAGGCCTTTTCCATTTCTTTCTCATTCATATAGGCCTGTCCGCGCATATAGCGAAAATTGGCGTGTTCGGGGAAAAGGTCTATTGCCTGAGAGAGCTTGTCAAAGCCTTCCTCCTTTTTACCTGTATTATAGAGCGCTGCACCTTCCTCCGCCAGGGCTTTGGCCTGCAGGAAGGATTTTACCCTGGTCGCACAACGGGCGTCTTTCGGGGCAAACAGCACTGGAATATCGTATAAAGTAGGTACAGCCCGGCCCTGGTACCTGGCAGGCGTCCATTTCCCCATGGTAGAAGTAGACGCCCGGATGGCTTCAAACTGGAAGTCAAACCCCAGGTTGTTGTAATCATCCACGTTGATGACCTTGAGCCGGCCGTTGGGCTGCACCAGCAACTCCACCAACATATCGCCCACCTGACAGCTGTCTAATCCGAAAGGGGGATAGATCAGTTTTTCTTTTATAAAAGCCTCCAGTGCGGCATGGCCTCCTTCAAATGCAAGGGTGTCGTCAAAGACCGTGTACACCGAATCCCGGCCGATCAGGGTATAGGGCAGTGGTTCCTCCAGCTTGAATCGGATGGGTAGCACCTGAAATACCCGGACGGATTGGCCACCTTTTTTGCCGGGGGTCCAGCGCACCCCCACTTCATTCATGGCCCCAACCACACGCAGGGCCTCCTCTGCACAACCGCCGCCGATATCCTTGACAACCTCCAGTTGAGAGATCGTCCCTTCGAGTTCGACGACAAAGCGCAGCACGACGGTGCCTTCGATGCCATTCAGGCGGGCGGGTTCAGGGTAGTGCACGTTTTGATAAATGAATTGCAACAAATTGGCCTGGGCACACTGCTGTTTAACCTGGGCAGTAGTATCCAGTTCTTCACACCCTGGGAAGCGGGGCATTTCATCTACCACTTGATAAATAGTGGTATCCGCTTGAGCTGCCAGCAAGGCGCTCCATAGAAAAGCAAACAGGAAGGGGGATTTTTTCATTTTCTTTATTCAATTTCCATGTGGAGCCACTGCTCCAGCGTGTCAACAAACTTCTGGTGTTCTTCCGGTGTCATATTGGCGATTCGGGCCCTCTTATATCGAAAACCAATTCATGATCTCTCCTTCCGGCCGGCGGAAACGCTTGTGAAAAAATTCATTAGACTTATTATCGTATTCGTAGTCTTTTTCCCAGGTTGCCACGTGCGCCACTATTTCCCGGATTCCGTTGATGATATACCGCAGTTCCGCATCCGTCATGGTCGGATGCAGGGATAGTCGCACCCAACCGGGCTTGGCGGAGTTGTCGCCCTGATTGATCCGCGAGGTGATTTCTTTGGAGAGCTCGCGGTCTACGTTTAGCAAGTAATGCCCATAAGTACCCGCACAGGAGCAGCCTCCTCGTACCTGAATGCCAAACCGGTCATTCAACAGGCGAACCAGCAAATTGTGGTGCAGGTCTTCTACGTAAAATGAAAAAACGCCCAGCCGGGGCACTCCGGTATCCCCCAGGATCTTTAACCCGGGTATGTCGCGGAGTTGTTCAAATCCTGTTTCGATCAGCTCTTCTTCCCGCTCCCGGATCTGATCGACGCCCATTTGTTCTTTCAACCGGATAGACAAGGCAGCCCGGATGGCTTGCAAAAAGGGAGGCGTCCCCCCATCTTCCCGCAATTCAATATCGTCGAAGTAGGCGTGCTCGCCCCAGGGGTTGGTCCAGGTCACGGTACCGCCACCGGGATGGTCGGGGATGCGGTTATGGTACAATTCTTTACAAAAAATGAGTACCCCGGAGCTACCTGGCCCTCCGAGGAATTTGTGGGGGGAAAAGAAGATCGCATCGAGTTTCTCCGCAGGGTCTGAAGGATGCATATCGATCTCCACGTAAGGCGCCGAAGCGGCAAAGTCCACAAAACAGTAGCCCCCATGGCGGTGCATGATCTTGGCCAACTCATGGTAAGCAGGCATGATGCCCGTCACATTGGAACAGGCCGAGAAGGAACCAATTTTCATCTTTCGGTCCGCATACGGGCGAATAGCCTCTTCCAGTACTTTTGGCTGCACCAACAAATTCTCGTCGGGTGGCAATACCACCACTTCTGCAATAGACTCCAGCCACGGAGTTTGGTTGGAATGGTGTTCCATGTGGGTGATAAATATCACTGGTCGCTCTTCCTTCGGGATATCGAGATAGGCGTTCAACTTCTCCGGCAAGCGCAAGCCCAAAATCCGCTGGAACTTGGCCAGCGCACCGGTCATGCCGGATCCACAGGTCAGGATGACATCCTGATCGTTGGCGTTGACGTGTTGCTTGATGATCTTGTGGGCCAGGTGGTAGGCATGGGTCATGCATTGCCCGGTCTCACTGGCTTCCGAATGGGTATTCCCCAACATCGGACCAAAGCGGTTTAACAACGCCTCTTCGATCGGGCGATACAACCGTCCACTGGCGATCCAATCTGCATAAACCAGCGGCATTTCTCCGTATGGCGTTGAAAATTTGGCGTCGACGCCTACAATATTTCTCCGAAATGGCTCGAAGTATGCTTCCAGCTGTGTGGATTGCAATTGACTTTGCATAGGTTAGGATTTTGCCTTTTTCCAAAGCCCGAAGATAAGGAAATTTGTTTATGGAATAGGGCTAAGAGAGCCCTTCCAGCAGGATGGTTCCAATGGCGGGACGGCCCACAAAGTCCCGAAGCAGAGGCTGTGAACTGTTCGCCAGCGATTGAGCCAGGCGGAAACGGATGTCTGCGGGAATGAAATCGAGCAGGAGAAACTGCTCCAGGTTGGCCAGTTGCGCTGGGGTCCAGCCTTTCCCTTTTTCAAGGTGGGCAATCAAGCGGGATGAGGTGAGGGAAAGGATGTCCAGTCGTTTGACAGGTTGTACGACCCTCTCACGCAAGCGGGCAGCCACTGCCTGAAAATCATTGGCCTGGAGGATCTCCGCCGGGCTGATCAATTGCTCCAACTCGGTTCGGGCGAAAGTGAGAAACGCAGCCGTGGTTTCCGGGTCCAGACATCCCTCGGCCAACATGCGCACCAGCGCCAGGTCTTTGGTCAAATCAGAAATGGGCGCGATGGATTGAAAAAACTGAACCAGGGTTCGGGGTGTGGTCCGGGTGCCATCTACCAATTCGGGATAGGCCTGCACGAAGGCAATGCCGCGGGCATCTATCCCTGCCCGTTCCGCCCATCGCACCCAGGCATCGAGGTTCCACTCCAGCGTGATGTGCAGCATGCGGGTCAGGAACGCATCGTCCATGGGCGTGACCGAGTAGTCGCCTCCATCAGGATTGGCGGTGAGGATAATATGCCATTTGGCAGGAATGCGCCAACTGACCAACTCGTAGTTTTGCAACAACTGCATCAGCCCTCTCAAAATACGGTCATCGGCGCGGTTGACATCATCAATGAGCAGGATGCCGGGGCCTTCTTCCCGTGGCGCCCAGTCGGGTGGGGCGAAGCGAGATACGTTCTGCCCCTGGGCATCTGCCACCACCTGTGGCATACCTACCAGATCGCCCATTTCTTCAAACTGCGCAGGCGCCAGATAGGCAAAAGCGGCGCCCAGATTCCGGGCCAGATCCCGCACGACCTGTGTCTTTCCAATGCCGTGTCGTCCCCAGATGCACACCGGTACCGGCGGCTCCCGGTAGTCTCCCCGAAAAGTCGATTCCAGCATAAACCGCAGGAGTCGGGCCACTTCTTCGCTCGAACTGGATGCACCGTAGGTGATATAATCAAAGGGACGTTTCATGCAGTGAAATTAAAAAATTTAAGTTTAATCCCTGGCAATGCCTGGTACATGGGAGTGCCTGGCGCCAAGCCCTGCCGCGTGATGCCCCATAACAAAGGAGGACGCACACCAATTTTGGGTATGGGCGCAAACCCGTCGGTAAAAAGGATAACCCCATCCCAGGGCCCATGGGTATTGGCGTATTCGAGAATGGGCAGGAAGTTGGTGCCTCCACCCCCTACCACAAAATCGGGCATTTGCCCGCGGTAGGGATATACGCGTTGGATCTCTGCATCGAACTCAGCCAGGGTGATGTCTGCACTGGTGCGGCTCAAAAAACGAATTTCCTGAAAGAAAGCCTGTTGTTCTTCCCGGGATACCGAACCCGAGGTATCTACCCCGACCAACAGCCGCTGTCTCCGGCGTACACGCACCCCCGGGGTTGTTCCGTATCGCTTGCTGGGCCGGTGGATCGTTTCTTTCAAAAACGTACTTCGGCTCGATTGGGCAAATTGCCGGATCAGTTTCCGCCAATTGATCTCCGGAACCGAGGTTTGTTCCCTGTCTAATTCCAGACGCAGTCCGTTGGGAAGTTGCGCGAGTGCTTGCGTTCCTGCCGTTTCTCCGGCAATTCGAACCAGGGAGCGGGCACTCCAGCGGGCCATTTCCTTCTCTGATTTTGGTTGCCGTCCACTTCGATACCAATGCCGGTGCGATTCAAACAAGATCTCCCGCTGGGCATACCACTCGGTCAGCTTTGCATAAGCCTGTGGAAAGCGCTTGCCCTCGTCGGCCTTCAACAGGGCCAACTGCGTGTAATAATGCGAAACCGATTGCTCGGGCTCCAATGGAAAATCCGAAAGGGCCGTCAACAAAAGGGCATTACTCCAAAGCCAGGAAGGGGGAATATACTGATTGAGCTGGAGGTCGGCCGCTACACCGAACAGGAAGGGATCGGCGTAATCGGCGGCCAGGTAGAGGTGGCCGAAAAAAAGATGCAGGAGCTGATGGAATAAGTGTCCCATCCGCTCCTGCTCGTTCCGGATCTGGTGTTGCCAAAAATCCGGATGTATGCGGATGACAAAAACCGGTTCTTCGTACCGGATCGTCATCGTGGTGGTCGAGTCGTCGTCAGCTTCTTTGGCGATATCGCTCAACAAGTGCCCGAAAAAAGGTTGTTCGAGCAAAAGACCGATACTGGTCTGACTAAGCTGCCGCTCGATTGCAGTCATCGTGTTTCCCTATTTTTCGCGGGTAAATCGCATCTTCCCTTCCGGGCCGCCTCTGCCTTCACAAGCATCCTGGGTGCGTACCATCATCAAAGAAGTGGCATCTGCCGTGAAGGTATAAATACCTCGCTGGCCTTTACACTCTCCCCCTTCTTCATCCATGATGACAACCTGATTGCCATCAACGATGTACTTTCCACTAACTTCCACCTGTCCGTCGGCGCCGAAATCCAGGGTGTACGTGCCCGCATCCGTCATGGTTACTTTTAGAGGGATGACCGAACCATCTTCGCCCGCAGGTACAGAAGTGGTCCAATTGCCTACCAGTGATTCCTGAGCGGCCATAAACAGGGGCATGAGCAATACAAGTGCAGTACAAATTGTTTTTAAAGCTTTCATGATAATGGGTTTATTTATGTTCTTAAATCAGAAGGAAGAGCCGGTAGTGCACGGCGCTACCGGCTCTTCCTTCTGATTTAGGAACTATTTTGTGGAATAAAGGTAAGGATTCTTTGGAGTAATTAATTCCATAAAAAATCCAGGATCATTCCGCTACCGGCTGGTCGCCTTTCAGGTATTGATTCAAAAAAGTGACAATAGCGCCGTAGCCTTTGATCTCGTTTTCTTTCTTGACAAACCCATGTCCTTCATCGGGGAAGATCATGTATTCGACCGGCACGTTGTTCTTGCGCATGGCTTCTACCATTTCATCCGATTCTACCTGCAATACGCGGGGATCGTTGGCGCCTTGCAGCACCATGACCGGATTTTTGACCTTATCGCCGTGGAACACAGGTGAGATGTCATAGAGCCGCGTAGAATCGGCGCTGAACGGGTCTCCCAGCTCGGCATACAGGGCTTTGCGGAAAGACTCCCAGTAGGGCGGTACCGATTTCAGGGTGCGCAGCCAATTGGTCACGCCAAAGATATCGACCCCTACCTGAAACTCATCGGGCTGGAAGGCCATCGCGGCCATCGTCATGTACCCGCCGTAGGAGCCACCGATAATGCCGATCTTGTCCGGATCGATATAGTCCAAGGATTGCAGGTATTTTTTGCCGTATACGCAATCCATCAGGTCTTTTTCTCCGTGGTTGAGGTCGTCCATTTTGTAAAATGTCTTTCCATAGCCGCTACTCCCCCGGTTGTTGACTGCCAGGACGGCATAGCCATTGTTCACCAGGTACTGGATCAGGGCGAAATAGCCCACGCGCGATTGCCCACCGGGGCCACCGTGTACCCAAACCAGGGCCGGGACTTTATGATCCGCAGAGGCTTGCAGGGGTTTGTAGTAAATAGCCGGGATATCTAACCCGTCGAAAGAGGGGTAGCGCACTACCTCTGCGGCAACCAGGTCTTCCGGGTTGATCTCCGGATTCAGGGTATTGGTCAGTTCCTTGAGTTCTTTGGTTTCGAAGTTATAGAGGTACAGATTGCTGGGAGCCTTGGAGGTGCCTACCGTCAGCCGCATGAGCTTTTCGCTGGGGGAGATCGACACAGCCAGCACATCGCCATCCGGGATTTCGGGAATAACCACCTTTTCCCCCGAGGTTTTATCTACGACCTGGAGCACGTTTTTCCCGTCTTCATTAACGGCAATCACCTGATAGTGTTCGTTTTCGGAAAGATATTGATACATCACATCCCAATTGGCTTCGAAAGCGACTTGTTGTTCTTTGGTTGCCAAATTATAGGCAACCAGGTACGTAAATTCTTTACCTATATCGGTGGTGAAATAGAAGGTCTGGTTGTCTTTGGAAAAACCCTCCGCGCTGTAGGTGCCCGGCTTTTCCGGATCGGAAATTTCTGTCGTAGTTCCGGTAGACAACTCGTGCAGATATAACCGGTTTTCACTGTTAGTGATGCTTTCCACCAACGCTACCAGCTTTTCATCCCAGGAAATGCCGCCAATATTGTAGCCCATATCGTTTTGGTAGATCATTTGGGCATTCCATCCGGCGATATCCATGCGGTAGAGGTCAAAAAATTTCGGGTCGCGCTTGTTGGAGACATAGTAGAATGCCGTTTTATCCGTGTTCCAGCCATAGAAATTTGCTTTTTCTTCCGGGTCAGGCGTCAGGTCCTGCGAAGAACCGTCCTCTTTAAGCAGGTATATGTGATCGATCTCATTCCCGCCCTTATCGGCAAAGTATAGTTTCTGGTTTGTGCCCGGCACGTAGTCGATCGAAAAATACGACTCGGAGGAGGAGTTGGTCAGCTGTGTTTGGGCGCCATCGGAGAGGTTGATCTCATAGAGATTGTAGATCCCCGATTTATTGCTGTGGATGAGGAGTTTGGTTTCATCCGGGGAAAACCGGCCATTGCCGATCTGTTCATTGGCATAAAACTGCTCAATGGAGTATTGCTTCACTTCACGGGGCGCGGGTTCCTGGCTACAGGAGGCGATCAGCAGTGAGAGCACTGCAAGTGGAAAGAGTAGATACCTGTTTTTCATGGTGTTGGATTTTTGGTAAATGAACTTCTTTGACATTATTAATTGATAGACACTGCAGCCTGTGGCCGCAGTGTCTATCAGGCATATTAACCCCACAAAATGCCTGTCTCTTTTCAATTGGGGGCAAAAATTAGATAGGCGATAGTTTTTACTCTACAAAAACCGGTGCTTGCTCGTACTTAGCTGAATCGGTCAGCCGCTTCAATTCGCGGGTTTGCCAATTCATCAGGTAGATATTGAAGGTGGTTTGGGCATCGTCAAACAGCTCGACGGCGAGCCATTTGCCATCGGGACTCCAGTCGTGCCGGCCTTCGTTTTGAGTTTGATCCGTGAGCTGAAGATGCTGCTTGCCATCGGGAGTGACGGCGAAGAGCGAATACTTGCCTTTCTGCTTGGATTGATAGGAGAAATAGCCTTCCCCCGGATGCCAGCGCGGCGGACCTGCATGATAGGCATACCATTCGGCAGAAGTGTCGGCAGCGGGGTAATGGGTGAGTTGGCGGGGGTTCTTTGCATCCGCTTCCATGATCCAGAGTTCTTCGGGTGTATTCCGGTTGCGGCGGTTTGCTTTATAGACGAACGCGATTTGTCGCCCGTCGGGGGTAAAAACCGGATCGCGATGGAGGGCGGTGGTATCGTGGGTGAGTTGCTGAAAATCGCCGGTCTGCACATCGATCAGAAAAAGCTGATAGCGCAATTCATCGCCAATGCGTCCGGTGATCACCATTTCTTTTCCATCCAGGCGACTGCCCATCCAGGAGTCCTCCACTGGCAGGCTGGTCACCTTCCGGACCCCGTTTCCTTCCGAATCCATTTCATACAAAAAATAACAACGGTGGCAGGTATCCCGGTCGCTGACGAAGTAGAGCTTGTCCTTCCACGCATAATACACCCATGCCACGTCGGGATGGTTCGTGATATTCTTTTTCCCCGATCCGTCCATATTCATGATATAGACCTCGTAATTGTCTGTTTCGGTGTTTTCCCAGACGTTGTAGGCGATCTTCCAGGCTGCAGGGGCGGGTTTTTCTGTACAGGCCGAAAGAAACATTCCTGATACGAATAAGATGCCGGCTACTACCTTGATCATAAATTACTTTTTTCACGGGTTCAATACTGGGCCGCCAGGTATGGCGGCTCCCCAGCAGCGCTTCTCACAGAGGACGCTGCGGCAACTTAATGTCGGACTTTACGCTGTCAAGTTTCACCCTTTGCCTTGAACCTGTCAATATTCTGAACTGTGATTGATGTGATTCATGTGATTTCTTTGAATACGATGATCGAGAGGAAAAAATCATAGTTTGAAGCTTACCCATCAAGGTGATCACATCAATCACAATCACAAAAATCACCGTTCAGACAAGTTCACTCCGCCTTCGCAAAAGCTTCGGCGGACAGGGAAAGGGTAAAAGAATAAAAAGTATAAAGGGTTAGTCCTGGGCCAACCGGAAACCGTCGTTGACGCCCCGGAGATCGGTGCCGTTCCTGTAGCGACGGGAAACACGGCAGTACCAGTCGACACTGCCCCAGGATCCCCCGCGGACCACCCGACGGGCACTATCACCTCCGCTCGTCCAAGCCCGTCCATCAGTCGGGGCGCCCTTGTAGTTTTCGTGCCAATGATCTGCGCACCACTCCCTCACATTCCCGCTCATATCGTAGATGCCCAGTTCATTAGGCGTTTTGCCGCCTACCGGATGCGTTTTGCTGTCTGAGTTTGTATCATACCACCCCACTCCATCCAGGTTTTGGCTGCCGGCAAATTTGTTTTGCTGGCTTTTTTGCCCGCCCCGGGCGGCGTATTCCCATTCGGCTTCGGTGGGCAGGCGGTAGTTGCCCCCGGTCAGCTGGTTTAGTTTTTTGAGGAATTCCTGCACATCGTCCCAGCTGACCTGTTCAACCGGACATTGATCGCAACCACTGAATCTACTCGGGTTCTCTCCCATCACGGCTTTCCACTCCGCCTGGGTCACTTCGTATTTCCCAATTTTGAAGCTGCTTAGGGTGACCTGGTGGGCTGGTTCTTCATCGCCATCACAATCGCTTCCCTGCTCCGAAGTACAGCCCATCGTAAAAGTGCCGCCCGGTACGGAGACCATTTTGGGAAGGGCAATGGAAGGCTCGGGTTTAGGTTCAGGTTTGGGGGGGGTGGGGTAATTACTTTCGGTTTCTCCTTGGGCGTTTCATCTACCACTGGAGAAAGTACGGCGTCTTTTTCCGTCGGTCGCCCGGCCAGGGTATCGATAAATAACGTCTCCCCTTCTTTTTCGGCAGGGACTACCATCTGCCCTTTCCGGTCGATCCATCCGTATTTGCCGTTTTCCTTCACCTGGGCCAGGCCGCTGGTGTCGAAGGTTGGTAGTTCTTCAAACCGCGGTGCGATCAGCTCTTCTCCTTTTTCGTTCACATAGCCCCATTTGTCGCCATTCCGGACGAAGTAAAACAGGCCATCGGTGCTCTCGACCTCCTGACATTCCTCGTATTTAGCTTTGCAGTCCCAGACGGAAGGTTTTTCAGCGCCCTTACTCAGCTGCCAGATCACGATCATCCCCACCACCAAAATAGGCAGGCCGATGAGGAGGATTCGTTTGATGCGGTCAAAGGAAGGGGCGGGTGCCGGCGTCCTTTTTGAGGGTATCGGTTTAGGTGTCGAGGGCCGTGGGGTAGCGGGTGTTCGTCCCAGCAAGGCTTGAATGCGGCTTTCGGCTTCTGCGCGGTATTTCCCTTTCTCGTGCTTTTGCAGGTATTTGCGGAAGGCGAGCAGCGAATCCATCCGAAGGGCGTCTTGCCAGTTGCGGTCGTCTTCCAGGGCCAGGATGCGCAATTCGGCTTGCGGGGCGTTGGCGCCGCTCGGGTATTTTTGAAGAAAATCCCAATAAGCGGAGATGGTGTCTTCCTTGCCGGCAAGAGCCCAGGAGGCCTCTTGGCCATACGTGCCAGTGGGGTAAAGCGTCAGGAAATTTCGAAATGCCTCCGCCGTACCCTGTTTTTGTGCCTCTGCCCAATCGCGGGCTTCGTCGTGTTTGAGGTGGAAATAGAACTGCCCACCCTTGTGCCCCGTATCCTGAATGGGCTCGCCGCGCGGGGTTTGTTTGGCATTGGCGGCGGTGGCATGCACCACGTCATCGATCAGGCGGGAGATGGGCAGGGTAGATTGCTGGTTCTTTTTAAGAAATAAAAGGATGTTCTCTGCGAAAGGACTATGATCGCCCGGCTTGCCGTCGGATACCGGCTCCTTGCGTCCCGAGGTGAGCAACCACCGGGAGGGCACGGTTTCGAGGCGCTCGGTGGGTCCCAGGTTGCGGCTGGCAAAGAGGGTGCCGCTGAAGCAGGAATCGACCACCACAAACGAATGGTGGGAGGGAATGCGCTTGAGGTAGTGCTGTATCTGCTGATTGGGGATGAAATCGAAAAAAGCCCCTCTTTCCGCATCTACCGGCATCCAGTAGCCTTCGTCCATCTGGTCGCGGTATTCTCCATGCCCGGAAAAATAGATCACCAGGTTGTCTTCCTGCGTAAGGGTATCGACTAGTTTGTCGAGGGCCTGATATATGTTGCGACGGGTGGCGTTCTGGTCGTAAAGTTCAGTGGTGTATTGGGGATCGAACTGGTATTTTTCCTGCAAGATGGAGACAAACTCTTTGGCGTCCTGCACAGCATTATACAGCCTCGGGGCGTGTGCATACTCGTCGATCCCAATAGCCAACAGGAAGGACTTCCGGCGGAATGTAGTTGCGCCAGTAACGGATTGATCGTGTTTTCCTATTCCTTTCGAGGGCTCAGGCATGCGGGAAAAAATCTTGTGCTGACAAATATAGGAAAATGCGGGAATGAAAAATAGTGTCGCTCCTCCGGAGCTTGAAAAGGGGGGAGGATCCATTCTTGCTATTAACATAGCCACCCCTAAAGGATCGTTCTTAGCCTAGCTTCCCGATTTGGAAAAGTAGTGTCGAAGTCCCCTTCGACACATAGCGCTCAGATGCAGAGAATTTTCGGTATACCCCTCACAACCCCGGCAGGCTGAATAGGTGTCGAAGAGGACTTCGACACTACCTCCCGGACGCTCCAATTCCGGAACTTATTTCCGGAACGACCCTACCGAGGTTTCAATCCCCGCAGCGCCTCTCCCAACTAAATAATCACAAAAATCAATGAATCACAAAAATCATAGTTCAGACCAGTTCACTTCCCCCTACCCCGCCATCGACACCCCAATCAATCGTCCAATCCCATACGTCACCGCCGCCGCTGCCAGCCCAAAAAACACCTGCCGGGCTCCCGACGACCAGATGCTACGCCCGGTAAACAGCGTGATCGCCGCGCCGATCAGGAACAAGCCCACCACGCTTAGTGCCAGGCTCACATACATCACCGGGCCGCCATCCATGAAGAGATAAGGCAACACCGGGATAATCGCGCCCACGGCAAACAAGAAGAAAGAAGCAAACGCAGCTTCCCAGGCCGAGCCACCCAGTTCTTCCATGTCGATGCCGAGCTCTTCCCGTACGAGGGCGTCGAGGGCAACTTCTTTGTTGCCCATCACTTTTTCAGCCAGGCGGTCAGCTTCTGCCATGTCCATGCCTTTTGCCTGATACAGGAGGCTTAACTCTCTTTTTTCTTCTTCGGGCGAAGCTTCCAGTTCTTCGGCTTCCATGGCGATCTGGCGCAGGTATAACTCTCTGGAGCTTTGTACCGACAACCATTCACCCAGGGCCATAGAGATGGCGCCGGCCAGCAGTCCTGCAAGGCCTGTGATCAGGATAGCGCTTTGGGCTTCGGTGGCGCCGGCTACCCCCATGACCAGGCTCATATTGGAGACCAGGCCGTCGTTGGCGCCCAGCACGGCAGCGCGGAGGGCATTGCCTCCCACCGACTTGTGCCGGCCTTCAAACCGGGAAAGTAACCCTCCGCTCACAGTGGTGGAGGGCTGTTTGGCCACGGCTTCGATGATGCGTAAATGGGTATGTTCCATGCCTGAGGCGGCCGCTCCTTCTCCCTTTTTCTTATTGATCGCAGCCTGGGCCATGCCCTTTTCCATTTCAGATAAGTTCGAAATGATAAAGCTCGTGCCAAAGAAGCGTGTCAGCTTCCACTGCATACGGGCGCGCAGACTGGGAGGAGGGGCGACAAACCCCGGCTCCATTTCCCGGAGCCGGGCTGTCAGCTTTTTGGCGTGGCCCTCCTCGATCTGTCCCAATTTGGACAATACCTGAGCAGTGGTATGGTCTTCCTGCGCTTCAGCCAGTTTGCTGTAGAGGAAACCAGCGTCTACTTCTTCCTGAAGCTGGGCTTTGAGCTTTTGCATGTTACTTTTTATTTCAAGGGCTTGAACCGTGCCTGGAAAAACCGCAGATACTTAGGTTCATAGGTCATGTCCAACCCTTTTATCTTCTTGCGTTTGGCGAATACATCTTCTACCGATTCGGCCACTACGTCCATATGCGCTTGTGTATACACCCTCCGTGGAATGGTGAGGCGCACAAGCTCCAGATTGGGATAGTTGTGATCCCCTGTTTGTTTGTTCCGTCCGGCGGAGACAATACCCCGTTCCATCGTGCGTACTCCCGAATCCAGGTAAATCTCCGCCGCCAGTGTTTGTGCGGGGAAGGATGCCTGTGGCAAATGAGGCAGGAAACGCTTGGCATCCAGGAAAACACCGTGTCCGCCAATAGGTTGTACGATGGGCACCCCGTGATCGATGAGCTGCTGCCCGAGGTATTCCACCTGCCCTACCCGGGCGTGGATGTGGTCGTCATCTATCGATTCGTAAATCCCGATGGCCATCGCTTCCATATCGCGTCCGGCCAATCCGCCGTAGGTGTGCAACCCCTCGTATACCACTACGAGATTGCTGGCTTCGATATAGTCTTTTCGCCTGTTGAGTGCCAGGAATCCTCCAATATTGACCAGGGCATCTTTCTTTCCGCTAAATGTTGCCCCATCCGTCAGGGAACAAATCTCGTGGACAATCTTCCGGATCGGCGTCTTTTGATAGCCCGGCTCAGAGCGCTGAATGAAATAGGCATTTTCAGCCACCCGGGTCATGTCGTGGATCACGAGGATCCCGTGCTTCTTCGTCAACTCGCGCACCTGACGCAGGTTTTCCAGCGAAACGGGCTGTCCTCCTGCCATATTTACCGTGGTCGCAATTGATACGTAGGGTATCTTTTTGGCGCCGTGGGTCTTGATCAGGTTCTCCAGTTTGTTCAGGTCAATATTTCCTTTGAATGGAAAAAGGTTTTCCGCATCGTGGGCCTCGTCGCAGATAACATCGACGAAGGTTCCTCCTGCCAATTCCTGGTGCAGGCGGGTGGTGGTGAAATACATATTCCCGGGAACGATATCGCCGGGTTTGATCAACACTTTCGAAAGAATATGTTCGGCGCCCCGCCCCTGGTGGGTGGGCACGACATGTTTGTATCCATACACTTTCCGGACGGCATCTTCCAGGTGGTAAAAGTTTTCGCTCCCTGCATAGGCTTCATCGCCTCGCATGAGGCCGGCCCATTGCTGATCGCTCATGGCACTGGTACCGCTGTCTGTCAACAGGTCGATATACACGTCGCGCGAACGCAACAAAAAGGTATTATAACCGGCCTTTTCCAGGGCCTTTTGACGTTCTTCGCGGGTGGTCATGTGCACCAGTTCCACCATTTTGATCTTATAGGGCTCCGCCCAGGACCGTTTGCGCATTTTTCTCCTTTCCATATTCTAATCTGGTTTATTTGATTGCCGCCGCAGGGGTAGGGGCGAGCCCTACCCCTGCGGCGGCAATATTATTTTTTCGCCCCAAAATTGGCAATCCTAAACGGGATATGAGATGACGTTTGTCATCATTTGGGGGCCCTATTCATAGAAAAACCCTGACAAACGTCATGGTCTGTCAGGGTTCCGTGGCCAGGCAACTCATTAGATCAGGAATACACCTTCCGCTTATCCACGATACGGCTCAATTTGCCGCCTTCGCTGCGCGGGATAACGCCCGGTTCTTCCAGCGTGATTTTCATGGACAACCCAATATTGTCTTTGATCTTCTTGCGAAGGTTGCCTTTTATACCTTCCATGTTTTCGGCGTGGTTCATCTCGGGACTGGTCTCCACCCGCACTTCCACTTCATCCATGTTGCCTTCCCGGGTGACTACCAGCTGGTAATAGGGAGACAGATCTGGAAAATGCTGGATCACTTCCTCCACTTGTGTATGGAATAAATTGACGCCCCGGATGATGAGCATGTCATCTGCCCGACCCCGGATGGGTCCCATCTTGATATGGGTGCGTTTATAGGAATGTTCGTAGTAAATATTGGTGATATCATTGGTCCAATACCGCAACAGAGGCATGGCTTCCTTCGTCAGGGTAGTAAAGACCAGCACCCCAAATTCGCCTTCCGGCAGGGGCTCGCCGGTATCTTTATTGACGATCTCCGGGAAGAAGTGGTCTTCCCAGATATAACTGCCGGTTCCTTTTTCATCAATATCTTCATTCGATACACCCGGCCCCATGATCTCGCTCAATCCGTAGATATTAACGGCATCGAGGTGCAATCCGGCTTCCACCTGTTTGCGGATGGATTCCGTCCAGGGCTCCGCACCCAGGATCCCGATCTTCAGATTGATGCTGTCGAGGGGAATATCGCGCTTGGCAAATTCTTCGGCCAGGGTTTGTGCATAGGAGGGCGTACAGCTCATGGCCTCCGGCTGAAAATCGCGCAGCAGCATGATCTGCCGGTCGGTCATCCCTCCGGAAACCGGGATGACGGCCATACCCAGTTTTTCTGCCCCGTAGTGCAGCCCCAACCCACCGGTAAACAACCCGTAGCCGTATGCATTTTGCAATTTCATGCCGGGCCGGCAACCCGCAGCGGCCAAAGACCGGGCCACGACTTCGGAAAAGATATTGATGTCTTTTCTGGAATAACCTACCACCGTGGGCTTGCCTGTGGTGCCACTTGAGGCATGGATACGGATCACTTCCGACATGGGCACGGCAAAGAGGTCGAAAGGATAATTATCCCTAAGATCGGTTTTTACGGTAAAAGGCAACTTATGGATATCTCCTATGCCTTTGATATCCGAAGGTTTGATACCGTGTTCGTCGAGTTGTTTTTTGTAAAAAGGGACGCGGTCATACACATAGGCAACCAGGTTGCGTATACGCTCACTTTGGAGGGAACGAAGTTTTTCGAGGGGGAGGGTCTCCATGTCGGGTTGGAACAACATATGCTAGTTTTAATGCAGATGAAGAAATAGCAATGGGCGACATTGGAACGAGCACTAAAAGTACGGAAAATGGTTAAAAAACCAACGACATTTCCAGGCCTATCGACTCGCCCCCGGAAAAAGGACGAACATCCAAGTTTCCCTGCTGGCGATGCAACCGGGGTACCAACCACCCCGTGAAAGCACCAAAAGCATAGCCTGCTAACACATCGGTAGGGAAATGCTTGCCGGCAAGCACGCGCTCCACCCCGGTCCAGGCGGGGAGCGCTATGGCTACCCCCCACACCAGGGGTTTCCACCTGCTTTCAGGAAAATACCCGGAAAAGACGGATGCGGCAAAAAAAGTATTTGCGGCAGCAAGGGAGGTATGCCCGGAGAAGAACGAACGCCGGGCCTCTGTGGTGGTTTTCCGATCAATAGAGACTTGAGCATTGTACACGTAGGGCCGGGGGCGGCGCACACTGCCTTTCATCAAATAGGTGCCGTCGAGCGCAAGGAGGTTTGTTTCCGCCAGCATGACACCTACGATAAACCCTTCGTGAAAGAAGGCCGCCTTACCTTCCTGACGATAGGATTGGCCCACCAGCCCTCCGGATACCATTCCAGCCATCACAAAAGAGCTCCATTGGGCAATGTTGCTTCTCCGGTTGGCTGCGGCAGAATTATTGTCGATAGCAGACCGATCCGGCCAGAAAACATCCCGGGCATCTAATTGGGCGATATCGGCTACGCTCAAGGGTTGCATCGACTGATGGAGCCCGATGTCGACGGCGAGAATGGTCAGTCCGACGCCCCCGATCCAGGACTCCCGTTTCCAATCCAGTGTATAGGGTTGGCCTGACAAGGCTAGGGTGTATGACAAGCATAAGGCGATCCACAAAAAACGCATGGTAAAGAAATTTAAAAACATGAGTCATCCCGGGTTTTAAGCCCGGCTTTTTGACTCACCTCCCCTCCAACTAATCTTGTAGTGGGGGTGAAACTTTTCGCTTTTCTTGTTCTTTGTTCAGGAAAATTGCTAAAAATTTGGGTTTTGCACGATCTTGTCCCCCGCTGGCGGGGGTTGGGGGTGGAACTACTACTTCATTTTTCAGCATATCTCTATTCCCTTGCACATTGATGGAGTTCCCTCCGCAACAAAAAACATGTCAAATGGGAGCTGCACGAAGAAAGAAAAAAGAGTGACGATAGGAAATTCCACCCCCTACCCCCGCCAGCGGGGGACAACAGCCTTGCCTACGCCAAAAATAGAAGCAATTTTCCTCAACAATTCGAGGAATAGACCTGGACAATGGTCAGAATGCTCAAAACGCCCCCTTCTCTTTGGAGAAAAAGAAGGGAGCGGGGATGAGCTAGAACTGCAGAGTTGTTAGCTCAATTTTGGAATTCAGGATAACATGTTTAAGCATTTATTATCACCGCTGGAGGACCAGTTTTCCGGAAGAATACTGCCCGGAAGCATCCTCTAATCGGAAGAAATAAATGCCATCCGAAAGGTCTCCGCGTTCGAAGGTCCATTCAGGCGTGTGGATTTCTTTTACTTCCCGTTGCAATACACCTGCGGCATTGTAAAGCCGGAAAGTGGCGTTGCCCCAGCTATCGGGCAGGGTTAACAAAGCCTGGTCCTGCACCGGATTGGGGTTGACAGCTGTGACAGGCGCTTCCTGCGGGGGCAATGCCCCATCTCCGGCGATCACCACCCCTGTAGAATCCAGGGTATACATCATGACGAGCACCATCATTTCATCCGAGGAAGTGGGTCCAAACCAGACGGGGTCGGGTCCATCATTGATCCATGAAGCCTCGTGGATAAGCCCATTGACTGTATTCATCACTACAGGCCGGAGCGGCTCAAAATACCGCATGGGGATGTGCTGATAATCGAAAAAAGGCGATACACAGTCGGGGATGCCCTGCGGGCAGGCTCCGTTGTAGATCAGATCGCCCTGGGTGCCGAGTACCCGCTCATACACCTTATACCCTTCTCCGTATTTATGGGTATGCCCCATCATGCCCCAAAGGTATACCTCCCCGAGGTTGTAGTTGATGACCTGGGTTTTGGTGACCAGATCGCCGTTATTGGGAATGTATATATTCGTATTGGCCAGGAGCGTGGTCTGCATTTCCTGAGCGGCAGATCCTGCCGGTTGCGTATATACATTGACATAGGCCTCCGCCTGATAGACCAGCCCTGCCAGGTAATTGATATAATGCGAGTTGAGATCCAGCACCAGGTTCTTATCCCAAAAAAAGGCGGTACCCTGGGGCAGGTCCAGGTCGGTGGCTTCCTGCACAGCGGCAAACAGGCCGATATCCTGGTGATAGGATTCGGTCCGCAATCCTGGGGGTATATTATTGGCAGCAGCCTGGCTGGTGTAATTATATAGGATAAAGTGGTGTGAAAATCCGGACATTTTGATATCCAGGCGATCGACTTCCAGGTCCTCGGGCAGATCGAGCTCGTACTTGAGGAAATATTCCAGTTCGCCGCCGGCCTGTCCGGCAGGAGCCAGGTAGAAAGGACCGATCTTGATCTGAAATCCTTCGCCGGGCGCCGGAGCGGGAGGAGGTGTCGGAAAGCTGGTTTCGCCTTGCCCGGCATAGTAATCGACCAGTATTTGCTCATCCACGACGGTACCGGTAGCCGGGGCGCCGAAGAGCACCCACTGGCGAATGAGTTCTTTTTCCAGATTGGTGATCGGATTGCTGTAAAAAGGCATGGGGAGCCTTCGTCGGCGTGCAGCACGAGGGAAGGGTCCAGTCCCTGATTGACTTTTCGGAAAAGCAGGCTTTTATCTGGTCGGCCCGGGTAGATATATTTATACCCCTGTGCGGCGGCATATGAATTGGCGGGGGTAACGTTGACCAGGTTGTTGTACACATCCAGGGCTTTTTCCTGGAGGGTAGCTCCGGCGCCCTCCATATCGAGTCCGGCCTCGGGAGTGGCATTGTTGTGGCAGGTTACGCAGTTTTCCTGCAAAATCTCATAAACCCGCAGCGCGGATGATTGGGCAGAAAGGAGGAAGACGCTGTGCAGCAGCACCAGCAGGGGTAAGATTGTTTTCATGGGTGACAACGTTTATTAAAAAATAGCAGGGGCTGCGGCCTCTGCTATTTTTACAATTTGGTCTTTTGCTCGTATTCTTTAATATAATCGGCTACGACCCTGGCGATCATATCTTTCAGCAGGGTTTTCTCCATTCGGGCGATCTTTTTGAGTTTGGTGATATCCTCTTCATTAAAAGAAAAAGCGATCCGTTTTTTGGTTCCGTCGTAGAGAAGCTCCATCTCTCCCGTTTCAATGGTGCGCCGGATGAGGGCATCCAGTCCGTCTTTCGGTTTGGAAGTGCGTCGGGGCTGGTCGGAAATATGCTCTTCCTGCAGTGCTTCCTGAAAAAAGAGTTCCAGTTCGTCGGAGAAGTGTTTTCCCGGCAAATGTCTCCCCGTCTGGGTGGAAGCCTCCTTCTGCTGGTCGGTTTCGAACAGCAGGGGGCTTTCTTTGGACAGGGAATCTTCCTGTATATCCAGGAAGAGGCTTTCCAGACCGTCTTTTAATTTTTTCTTACCCACGGTTAAAAACTGAAAATCCAACAATATTATTCTCCGGATGGTTCCGATTCTTCTTTAAGCACGCCATTTTCAACCCGTTCGAGTATTTCTTTGCTCAGCGCCAGGTAATCCTGTGCGCCGATACTGCCGGGGCTGTATTCAAAAATATCTACACGTTTCGAAGGCGCCTCTGCCAGGGAGATATTATCGCGGATCATGGTTTCGAAGACCCGCTTTCCAAAAAACTTCTTAATCGTATCGACCACATCTCTGTTGAGGATCTTGCGGGAGTCGTACATAGTAGCTACGACGCCGATGATATGGACACTTTTATTGAGCCGTACCCGCACTTTATCGATCACCTGCTTGATCTTGGTAAGTCCCTGAAGGGCCAGAAACTCCGTTTGGAGGGGAATAATGATAAAATGGCTACTGGTCAGGGCGTTGAGCGTCAGCAGACCCAGGGAGGGCGGACAATCGATGAGGATGAAGTCGTACTCCCCCACCACCGGCTCAAACAATTCACGCAGCAGGTATTCACGTCCCGCTTCATTGATGAGTTCCATTTCGGCCCCGGAGAGATCAAGTGAAGAGATAATGACGTCCAGATTCGGTTTAACGGTATAAGGGATCAGTTCCGAATCGCCCCGCAGGGATTCATAGATCGTAACCTTCTGCCTGGGGATACCGAGTGACAAGGTAAGATTAGCCTGTGGATCGAGGTCTACCAGCAATACTTTCTTTCCCAATGCTACTAATCCGGCTCCTATATTTATGGTGCTGGTGGTTTTTCCCACACCGCCCTTGTGGTTGAGCAGTGAAATGACTTTACCCATAAGTGTTTCAAAAATCTGTTTCGTGAAATTAGTTTTCCAACGTAAAGATACAAAATTCTCTTCACCCTTCACTCCCTCTCTTTCACTCTTTTAAAACGAAACGTTGAAAACTCCTGTTACATTTAGCCTTTCAGGCGAATGCCGGGTAAATAAGTCTTCTAAATCGAACATTTTTTTTTAAGTTCCCTTGCGAGGTAAACTGATTTGTTTTATCTTGCAACAAAATTCATCCTCCTGATGACTTTTCCAAACAAAAACCCATCTTTTTATGATTGGTGAAGACCGGCTGCAACTAAATGATCGATTTATCCGCGCTTTCAATATGCTGGAAGCACGGGGTGTAATTGTAAAGAACGACCGTAATGGAAAGGGCATGGGCGACTTTGCGGAGAAAATACTCGGCAACCGGGCCTATGGGCATATCATTCGGGCTTTTCTAAACCCGGACGATAAGCGGGTCATCAATTATTCCCAGGCACGCCAATTCTGCCGGGAGTTTAGCGTCAATGAATCCTTTATGCTCGACGGCATGGGTTCCCCCTTCGGGCTCGACCTTCCCAAAACCGTCTCCGAACCGGAAGAACACGGCTACCGGGGCAACATTTTGTTCACTACTACTGAAGCCTTCGCCGGCTCCGCAGTGGATGTGGATGGGTTCCGGGGAGAAAACCTGGACTATTTCTCGCTGCCAGGGCTGTCCGGCTCCGGAATGGTTGCCTTTCCCATCAACGGAAATAGTATGGAGCCCCTCATCCTCGATGGAGATGTGGTCGTATGCCGCGAACTGGAAGACCTTAGCCAGGTACGCGATAACCAGATCTATGCCGTCAAAAATAACGGCTCCGTATGGGTGAAATACGCGCAGCGCATCCTCCATGGAGGGCGCGTTACCCACTTGAAACTGATTTCCGCCAACCACCTCGAGCACGACCCCTTCATCGAAGAGGTCAATATTCACACCCGGCTCTATAAGGTAATCCGGCGAATTAGTAACCTCTAACTATTTTCCCGTTTTGCGTTCATATTGGCATCACCAGACCACTCAGGCCTGTGTGGTACCGTAGTCTGCTGTTTTTTATCCATCCCTCCCGGCCTCTTTCCAAGATGTCGGGAGTTTTTTTATTTATGCATTTGCGGTGCACTAATGGGTGTTTCTTATACTATATTTCACGAAATATTGCGTTATTTATCGATTGAAATGCCTTTCTATCCCCATTCCCAACGAAAAACTATCTTCCTATGCGTATAGGCATCTTGCTGATCCTCTCTTGGATACCGCTTCTGGCCGCTTCCCAAACCGAAGCGCAACGCGCTTATATTGATCACTATAAAGATATCGCTATCCAGGAGATGGAACGAGCTGGCATTCCTGCCAGCATCAAACTCGCTCAGGCGCTCCTGGAATCCAATGCCGGCCAAAGTGAGCTGGCTCAGCACGCCAACAACCATTTTGGCATCAAGTGTGGCCCCGACTGGGATGGGAAGGATTATTACAGAAAAGATGACGACTACGATGAAAACGGAAAACTCATCAAATCCTGCTTCCGGTCCTACCGGCGACCAGAAGACTCCTTTATCGCCCACTCAGAGTTCCTGCGGGATCCCAAAAAAGAATGGCGGTATGGATTTCTTTTCCACCTCGATCCTCTCGATTATAAAAATTGGGCCAGCGGACTAAAAAAAGCCGGATATGCGACCAGCGCCACCTACGACTCCAAGCTGATCGCCATCATTGAGCGATATCAGCTTTTTCAATACGATCGACCACCTGTTGTCGACCCCTTCGTCAACGTGGTAGAAAATACCTACGAAGACATGCTCATCGGCATATTTCAGGTCAACGATATCGATGTAGTAATTGCCGCCGAGGGTGATACCCCCGCCAGTATCGCAGAACGAACGGGCAGAGATGTATTCAAGGTCCTACAGTACAACGAAATGCTGACCAAACCCAATACGCCCCTGAAAAAAGGAGACCGCGTATTTCTCGAACCCAAACGCAACAGCTACCGCGGAGACCGCAAAATTCACTATGTCAAAGCAGAAGAAACGATGTACGATATCGCCCAGCTATACGGGGTCAAGCTGGAAAAACTCTATAAGAAAAACCGCTTGCCTGCCAATTCACAACCGGCAGAAGGCGAGCGAATTTTGCTCAGAGGCAGGGTCAAAAAAGAAGAGGACCGCCCAAAACTGGTTTCTGAAGTTATCAATAAGACCCCCTATCCAGACGTGATCGACATCGACGACTTCGCCTGGCCCCCGGAAGAGGATCCTTTCGGCGAGGTGATTGAAAAACCTGTGCCCGAGAAAACGCCTCCTCCCCCTCCGCCCATCATACCGCCAAAACCCGTCGATATAGCCCCGGTAAACGAGCTGCCGGTGGAGCCTCCTCCCATGGTGACGCCCCCAGCCCCAGACATGAATGAACCTGCCATGGTATTTCACACCGTACAGGCCGGCGACACCTTGTACAGCTTGTCCAAACGATACAACACTACCGTAGAGGCCATCCGCCAACTCAACGGGCTGACCGGCAACCTGATCACTATCGGACAACAATTGCGGATAAAATAACCCTCCAAAAAATATACCCTCGCACATGAAAAAATGGTATTTCCTCTTCGTTCTGACCGGGTTGGCACTGACCAGCTGGGGACAAGGCTCCGCCTTCGGCATCAAAGGTGGCCTGACGATGGGCTTCCAAAAGTGGAATGACTTTGAACAACAACCGCTCTTTCGCTACCACGGCATCGTCTTTATCGAATCGCTTGGAGACAACGTCCTTTTTGCACAGGCGGGCTACCATGTGAAAGGGAGCGCCCTGCGAAACCTTCGGTTTACCAACCCGATCAGTGGAAATATAGGCTCCGTGCCGGCGCAGGATTTTCAATTTCGAAATGCTTCGCTCACTTTAGGCGCCAAGAAGAAACACAATATGGGGTCGGGAGGTGACTCCAAAGCCTATTACATGCTGGGCTTGCGGGGTGAGTATACCATCAATACCAACCTCAAGGAATATGAAAACCCCAATTTCCCCTTCCTCACCACCTGGCCTACAGATTCATGGGTTCGAAGGCTCAACTACGGCATGACCATCGGCGGCGGATTTGAATTCCCATTTGGAGAATTGATTGGCGGACTGTTGGAATTTACAGTCAATCCGGACCTCTCCAAACAGTATTATCAACCAGCTTTCGATAACGTCTACGATCCCTATACCGGTACGAATCGTACTACCTCAGAGCGAAAAATTACCAATATTACGCTGGAAATAACTTTTGGACTTCGCTTTCTACGCGTGGTAGAATATGTAGACTAAATCGGCGCGCTCTTTTCTTTTATTCCTTAAAAAGCAGAAACCACCTGAAAAGTCAGCAGGCTTCCCAAATAGGCCAGTCCGCTCATAAAGACGAATTGGATGATAGGCCACTTCCAGGAGTGGGTCTCCCGGCGCACCACGGCAATGGTGCTCATGCATTGCATCGCAAACACGTAAAAGATGAGCAGCGATAATGCGGTTGCCATATTATAGACGGGTTTTCCTGTAACCGGATTCTTTTCCTGGGCCAGCCGGTCGCGAATGGCAAATTCGTCAGACTCGCTGCCGATGCTGTAAATGGTGGCCATGGTACCTACAAATACCTCACGTGCAGCAAAGGATGTGATCAGCGCAATACCGATCTTCCAATCAAACCCCAATGGGCGGATAACGGGCTCAATGAACTTGCCGAGATAACCGGCATAGGATCCTTCGATCTGATGTGCAGCAATCAGATCGGCGGTAGCAGCTTCATCCAATTGATTTTGCACAGCAACCACCCGGGCCTCCGCTTCAGCTTGCGCCATTTTTTTCCCGGGCCCAAAATCAGCCAACACCCACAAGACGATAGAAATAGCCAGGATGATCTTTCCAGCCTCCAGGGTAAACGTCTTCACCTTTTCATACACGGCATACCCAATATTGCGCAACTGTGGCGGTTTGTAATCCGGCAATTCCATCAGCAAAAAGCTCCGCTCCCCGCTGCGCAGGATCAACTTAAAGACCAGCGCTGCCCCGAGCGCCGCAGTAATACCCAGCAAATACAACCCCATAAAGGCAATTCCCTGAAGATTAAAAATCCCCAGCACAGGAATCGAAGGAATCGCAAAACCGATGAGCAGGGCATATACCGGTATGCGTGCCGAACAACTGATCAACGGAGTGACCATAATCGTGATGAGGCGTTCCTTCCAGTTGCTGATGGTGCGCGTTGACATGATGGCCGGAACCGCACAGGCGCCCCCGGAGATCAGGGCGACGATACTTCGCCCATTGAGCCCAAAACGACTCATCAAATTATCGAATAAAAATACGGCCCGGGCCATATAGCCCACTTCTTCCAGGATGGATATCAGGAAAAACAGAATCGCAATTTGTGGAATAAAGACCAGGATACCGCCCAAACCCGCCAGGATACCTTTGACCAACAGATCGACAAACCAGGAGTCGGGCAGGGTGGTTTGCACCCAATGACCCAGGCCGCTGAATAGTTGCTCGATCCAGTCCATCGGATAGCTGGCGCCAATAAAAATAGCCTGGAAGACCAGGAACATCAGCACAAAGAAGATGATAGGCCCCCAAAACCGGTGCGTCAGTATCCCATCTGCAAATTCCGTACGCGAGAGGGGCTGATCCTTGGGCCGCAATACGCTTCGCTTCAACATGGGCCCCAGTTTATCAAACCGGTCCATGGTCTCCCGAACCTGGTAATGCAGCAGCGGAAAATTCCGGTTTTCCAAAGCCCCATGGAGGGTCTCCCGCGTCCACTCCTCCAAAAAGGTCAGCCAGGAATGGTGATGAGCAATGAGCAATCCCTGATATAGGTTTTTGACACCGGTCGTTTCCCCGGCTACCTCAGCCATGCTTTCTTCCTCTGCCGATAAGGCATAAAACGAACGGAACCCTTTAAACCCTCCAGCCTGCACTCCGTGAAAGAGCATTTCTTCCAACACGACTTTGAGGCGATCGATCCCGTCTCCCGTGCGTGCATTGACGGAAAGCACCGGGGTTTGAAATTCCTTGCTTAGCCGGGCATTATCGATCTTCATGCCTTTCCCTTCCGCCACATCAGCCATATTCAGAGCCAACACGATGGGAATATTCAAATCGAGGAGCTGGGTAAAGAGCAGGAGGTGTTTCTCCAGTTGTGCGCTGTTGGCCACATAGACAATGGCATCCGGAAAATTTTCATCCCCGGGATTGCACAAGGTATTGACGACGATCCGTTCGTCTTTGGAATGGGGAAACAGGCTGTATGTGCCGGGAAGGTCAATCAGATCCACATCAAGGCTTTTGCCCATTTGCAGTTTTCCCGTTTTAATATCAACCGTCACGCCCGGGAAATTGCCCACTTTCTGACGGAGCCCCGTCAGTTTATTGAAAACGGAAGTTTTGCCACTGTTGGGGTTGCCCAACAAAGCGACCTTCATGCGCTTACGCTTTTTTTCGGCAGGGGTTTCTTTTACTTCAGGATGATGCATTCCGCTTCAGTTTTCCGAATTGCCAAATGCATTTGATCAACCCGGATGTAGAGGGTATTTCCCGATCCATTTTTCCGGATCACCTGCAACCGGCTACCTGGCAATACACCCATAGCCATCAGTTTGACGGCTAGTCGCTCATCCTCAAAGCGCAGGAGGATACCCTCTTCCTTTTCCTTCAACTCGGCCAGGTGCATATTATGCGCATACGGTTGAAAATCTATAATTTAATCTTCCTCATCCGGTCCAGGTCCCGTTTGGAATCCTTTTCCTTGAGGGATTCCCGTTTGTCGTACGATTTTTTACCCTGTACCAGGGCAATTTCCAGTTTGGCAAAACCCCTTTCTGTAATATAAAGCCGGTAGGGCACGATGGTCAGGCCTTTCTCCTTGACCTTTCGCTCCAGCTTTCGCAGCTCGGGCCTGCGCAGCAAAAGCTTGCGGGTACGCCGGGCCTCATGGTTGAAATACGTGGCAAATGCATATTCTTTGATGTACATACTCCTGACGTACAACTCGTTATTTTCAAATAGGCAAAATGCATCATTGATATTGGCATTGCCTCCGCGCAGGGATTTGATCTCCGTGCCCAATAGCGCAATGCCGGCTTCAAAGGTATCGACGAAGTGGTATTCGAATTTAGCCCGCCGGTTGACAATCTCTACTTTTCCCTTTTTCTTCTTTTCCATATGCTTCGCTCAGTAGTAGTACCGTTTTGGCTGGTCACCCATTCAACTTCCGGATCTTCACCGCGGTTCCATAGGCCAATATTTCCGAACAACCCTGCATGACCATTGACGTGGTGAACCGCACATTGAGGATCGCATCGGCTCCCAGGCCTTCCGCATCCGCCAACATACGGTCGATGGCTTGTTCGCGGGCTTCCGCCATGAGCCGGGTATACTCGCGAATTTCCCCGCCGGCAATATTGCGAAATCCGGCTATGATGTCCCGCCCGATATGGCGTGCACGCACCGTGCTGCCTCTGGCTATATCCAGCATTTCGACAATTTCGTAGCCCGGAATGTCTTCTGTATTGGTTATGATAATTTTATTCATGATCAGCGCTGTTTATCAATTTTCGGCGGGTTTTACCCCTGGGTATTCATCCCTTTCAAAATAAGTTTCTTGCGTTCCGGACCGGTAGACACCATCGTAATCGGGACGTGGAGGTAGCGCTCCAATGCCTCCACATATTGTCTGGCAGCAGCAGGCAGCTCTTCATAATCAGTAGCCGAATCCAATGACTGATTCCAGCCCTGATGGTCTTCCAACACAGGTTCTATTTGAATATCACAAAGATCAAACGGCAGCTGGTCGGTAATCTTTCCATCATAGCTATAAGCCGTAGCGGTTTTGATGGTTTCAAATTGATTGAGCACATCGATCTTTGTAAGGGCGAGTTGGGTTACTCCGTTGAGCATGATGGAATAGCGCAACTGAGGCAGATCGAGCCAGCCACAGCGGCGAGGCCGCCCGGTGGTAGCGCCAAATTCGGCGCCCTCACGACGAAGGGTTTCGCCGGTTTCATCATCGAGTTCGGTAGGGAACGGACCACTGCCCACCCGGGTACAATACGCCTTGGTCACCCCGATCACTTCTCCGATCTGCCGGGGCGCGATGCCCAGTCCGATACAAGCGCCGGCCGTGATGGTATTGGAGGATGTGACGAACGGATAGGTGCCGAAATCGATATCGAGCATAGAGCCTTGTGCCCCTTCTGCCAATATCTTTTTGCCTGCTTTGAGCATTTCATTGATATAGTATTCGCCGTCGACGTGTTGCAGGCTCCGCAACAACTCCAGGCTCTCCATCCAGGCGTCTTCTTCCCGTTCCAAATCAAATTCAATATCGGGATAGAGTCGCAGGAGCCGCATATGTTTGGAACGCAGGTTGCGATATTTTTCCTCAAAGTCAGGCAGCGTTACATCGCCGACCCGCAAACCGTTTCGACCGGTTTTGTCCATATAGGTTGGGCCGATACCCTTGAGTGTAGACCCGATCTTGTCGGTTCCTTTCGAAGCCTCCGATGCGGCGTCGAGGTAACGGTGCGTGGGCAGAATGAGGTGGGCTTTCCGCGACACCAGCAGGCGGTCGCGAAATTCGATCCCCATTTGCTCCAGATTGCGTACCTCCTTCTGCAGGATTACGGGGTCGATCACTACGCCGTTGCCGATGAGGTTGAGCAACCCTTCCCGGAAAACACCCGAGGGAATAGTATGCAGGACAAACTTCTTGCCATCGAACTTCAGGGTATGGCCTGCATTCGGTCCGCCCTGGAAGCGGGCAACCATGTGGTAGTTATTGGCGAGAGAATCGACGATCTTGCCTTTTCCCTCATCTCCCCATTGGAGGCCTAAGAGGACATCAACAGCCATGCTGGTATTTTTTTTTGTCGAACGAGTCGACCATCATTCAAAAAGGGCCGTCAAAGTTAACGGAATTCTTCCTTTATGGAAAATAAAACCGCTATGCGGTGAATGGAGAGCGGTGAACAGAAAAATGTCCGTTCACCGCTCCTCATTCATGGGTTTTACACGGAAGCCTCTGGCCTCTAAAAATCAAGACATTATCTCCTTCTTCGAGTCCTGCTCTTCGGATGCAGTACCCTGGGTACGTGCACAGGCTCCATTGCATTGCCCATAAAGGTTGAGCGAATGGCCGATAACCCGGAATTTCAACACCTCTCCCATCATGCTCTTGATCTGATGGATACGAGGATCACAAAACTCCAGCACCTCCCCACAATCCAGGCAAATCAAATGGTCGTGCTGCTTATACCCATAGGATTTTTCGTATTGAGCCAGGTTTTTGCCGAACTGATGCTTTTTAACCAGGTCGCAATTGACCAACAGATCCAGCGTATTATAGACCGTAGCCCTGCTCACCCGGTAATTTTGGTTCTTCATATGGATGTAAAGCGCCTCCGCATCAAAGTGATCGTTTCGCCGGTAGATTTCTTCCAAAATCGCATACCGTTCAGGGGTTTTACGGAAACCCTGTTGCTCCAAATGACCCGAGAAGATGTCCTTTACCTCCCTGACTAACTCGTCCTCGTTTTTTTTATTCATACTATCTTGCTTCACCGGAAGATCAACAAAGGCATGTGTCGCCTTCTGGGTGCGACACGTATCTCCGTTTTGGTTAATTAGACTCATTCCACTCTAGTAACAGTCGAAACGTTCCGCAAGTTTTTCAACGTCCGGATTGCCATGTTCAATTGGTCCGTATTGGCGATAAAAAGGCTGACTTTGCCTTCAAAATACCCCTCGTCTCCATGGATATTGAAGGAACGGATATTCACCCCCAGCTTGGTCGATATTTCATGTGTCAGACGCTCGATAATACCCGGACCATCATCGATTCCCGTGATCTTAAGATCTGCGACAAAAGTGGAATCGGGGGAAGACACCCACTCGGCCTTCATGATGCGGTAGCCGTAATTAGCCATCAGGTGCACGGCATTGGGACAGGACGTACGGTGGATTTTCAGGCCTGCCGCCTGCGAAAGAAAAGCGAAAATATCGTCGCCCGGAAGCGGGTTGCAGCAAGATGCAAAAGAGTAATTGTATTGATCTGCCGGCTCTCCACCTACCAGAATACGGGTTTTCCCGGTGAAATCTTTCTTTGGTTTGACCAGGAGTTGGTCCGGTTCTTCCACTACCGGCACTGGTTTTAGTTCCGGAAGGTGTTCATGCAGCCTGCCTGCTTCTACGCGGAATTGCTTCAGTTCCTCCCGTACATTGAAAGCTTCGGTGGAAATGGCGTAATAGAAATCGATATGGGAGGCAAACCCATAGTGTTTGACCAGGAATTCTACCGCTGGTTCGAAGTCGGCCTTCATATTCTTGAGTTTGCGCTCCAGGTGTTCCCGGCCGATCATCCCTTGTTCTCTCCGTTCTTCCTTCATGGAGGAGCGGATTTTAGACTTCGCCTTGCCGGTGACCACCATTTTCAGCCACCCCTCGTTGGGCTTTTGGGCGCGGTTGGTCATAACCGACACCTGGTCTCCGTTTTTCAATTCATAGCCCATCGGCACCAGGCGGCCGTTGACCTTGACCCCTGTACAGTGGTATCCGACATCCGAGTGGATGCTAAAGGCAAAATCCAGGGCGGTAGCTCCTTTGGGAAGGACCTTCATATCCCCTTTCGGGGTGTAGACATATAATTCCTCACTAAAAAGGTTGGTCTTAAAGTCGCTGATAAATTCCAGCGCATCGCTGTTGGGGTTCTCCAACAATTCGCGGATCCCTTCCAGCCAGGTCTCGTACACATCGGCCTGATTGTTCACGCCTTTATATTTCCAGTGGGCCGCAAAGCCCCGTTCGGCAATGGCGTCCATGCGTTCAGTGCGGATTTGCACCTCCACAAAGCGCCCTTTGGGGCCGATGACCGTGGTATGCAGCGACTCATACCCATTGGACTTGGGGGTTGTGATCCAATCCTTGAGGCGTTCGGGGATCGGCTTATACACATCAGTCACCACCGAATAGACGTGCCAACAGAGGGCCTTCTCGCGAATGGGCTCCACATCGACCACTATGCGAACCGCAAAGAGGTCGTAGATCTCCTCGAACGACACCAGTTTGAACCTGATCTTACTCCAGACCGAAGAAATAGCTTTAGGCCTCCCGAAGATGCGGTAGGGCGCCCCGATTTCATCGAGTTTGGTAGTCAGGGGGCGAATAAACTCATTGATGTAGCGGGTGCGCTCGCGCCGGGTTTCCTGCAATCTTTGGGACAACTCGGCATACGCTTCCGGTTCGGTGATCCTGAAACAGAGGTCCTGAAATTCTGTTTTTACGGCATGAAGCCCCAACCGGTGGGCGAGGGGTGCATAAATATAACTCGTCTCTGCGGCGATCTTTAGTTGTTTATGGCGGGGCATAGACCCCAGGGTGCGCATGTTGTGCAGCCGGTCGGCCATTTTTATCAGCACAACGCGTACGTCATCCACCAGGGTGCTGAGCACTTTCTTGAAATTCTCCGCCTGATTGGTATCCTTATTATACGATCCGTCGAGTTTGGTCAAACCATCCACGATGCGGGCGATCCGTTCACCAAATTTTTGTCCGATTTCTCCCAGGGTCACGTCCGTGTCTTCTACCACATCGTGCAGCAGTGCGCATACCACGGCCGTAGGCCCAAGCCCTATTTCTTCCGCACAAATACGCGCCACCTCGATCGGGTGAAGGATATAAGGTTCCCCCGACTTACGTCGCTGCTTGCTGTGGGCATCCACTGCCATTTCGTAAGCCAGGCGAATATTGCGCTGGTCTTGCTCGTCCATATCCGATTTGATGGACCTTAGCAGTTGCCTGTATGCCCGCTGTATCAGCTGCTTTTCTTCTTCCCGTATGATCGGCACCTCCGCCATTTTTCCCATATAATATCCATACCCGTTTAAAGGTAGCCTACAAATTTAATCGATTTATCCCGATTGGAAATAATCTGTTATACTCAAACCGAAGTAGTTTGGGAGTAGTGCGGCCGCCGGCCGCACTACTCCCATGTGATTTTACGGCTAAAGGGCGTCAAATCACTTTTCTTCAGCATAACAATCAAACAATTTTGAAACGTTTAAAGTGCCGCGAACGTTTCTCCAAAAATATGGATCTGATTCAAAAAATATAAACCTCGCCTTCATTTGCTTTGTTTAAAGCTATTTTTCGCCACCAAATACGGCGAAAATAGCCAATCAATATTGCCTGGGAACTTAAGTGTCTAAGATGGAGGTACCTGCGCCTCCGCGCTGGTACATCCTATTTTAATTTGCTCACGTACTTAAGTGTCTAAGATGGATATACCAGCGCCTCCGCGCTGGTACATCCTATTTTAATTTGCTCACGTACTTAAGTGTCTAAGATGGATGTACCTGCGCCTCCGCGCTGGTACATCCTATTTTAATTTGCTCACGTACTTAAGTGTCTAAGATGGATATACCAGCGCCTCCAGCGCTGGTATATCCTATTTTAATTTGCTCACGTACTTAAGTGTCTAAGATGGATATACCAGCGCCTCCAGCGCTGGTATATCCTATTTTAATTTGCTCACGTACTTATTTGGTTTCTGATTATCGAAACTTGCGTTAAAAAAATCTATATTTGCATCGTTTTTTAAAAAGGGGTATGTACCCCAGCTATTGAGCGGGTGTGGCGAAATTGGTAGACGCGCTAGACTTAGGATCTAGTGCCGCAAGGCGTGGGGGTTCGAGTCCCTCTACCCGCACAAATACTTCTCATGATCTTTTCTCCCACTTGAGACGTTAATACCAGGATCACCCGCTTCTCATTTGATACCACCTATTTTTCATACTAAAGAACCGTTCGGACTATTATGTCGAAAGTAGTAAAAGAAGATTTGGACCAGCTCAATGCATCCCTGACCGTGGTCATCGACAAGGATTCCTATGCCAGCCGCTTTGATTCCGCCCTTAAGAATTATAAACATCGCTCCCAACTCAAAGGGTTCCGAAAGGGAAAAACTCCGGAGAGCTTTTTGAGGAAAGCTTACGGTCCGGGCATCCTGTCGGATGTCATAAACGATATGCTCCAGGAGGAGATCAACAACTTCCTGCGCGATGACAAGGACACCAACTATCTGGGTCACCCCATTCCCTCTCCTGACCAGGCGCCCGTTTCTTTCGATCTCGACCGCGCCGGTGATTTTGAATTCAAATTCGACATCGGCAAAGCGCCTGATTTCGAAATTATTGGCCTGAGCGCCGATACCAAAGTGGCGCGCTTTGAGGCCGACATCACCGAAGCGGAGTTAGAAAAAGACCTGCTGGGTATACGTCGCCGCATGGGTAAACTGGAGGATGTGGAAGATGGCGTCATGCAGGAAGATGATGCGCTGACCATTCATACTGAAGAATTGGAGAACGGGGCACATATGCACGGAGGCATCCACCACCACTTCCAACTCCGGCTGGATGAGGATCTGGACGAAACCTTCAAAAAAGAGCTCATGCAACGCAAAGTGGGCGAAACGTTTACGTTCAATCCCTTTGCCATCAATAAAGAAGCCAATGCGGGCTACGTCCGTCGCTATTATCTGGGGTTGGAAGAAGAGCTCGACCGGGAGATCAGTACGGAATTTGAAGGCCGGATCGAGGCGATCCGCCGCGCTGAATTACCGCCGATGGACCAGGCTTTTTTCGATTCCTATTTCGGGGAAGGCGTCGTAAGCAACGAAGAAGAAGCCAAAGCGCACCTCCGCAAGGAACTGGAGCAATACTTCAACCGCCGGGCCGATGGGTTATTCTTCCAAATGCTGCGCCAGCAGATCCTGGACCTCAACCACGCACAATTGGTCCTGCCCGATGAATTTCTAAAACGCTGGCTGGTGACCTCAGATGAGAAAAACACCCCGGAACTGGTGGAGAAATCATACGACCGCTTTGCAGAGAGTCTTCGCTGGTCGCTGATTCGCAATAAGTTGATACGCGACAATGAGCTGGACGTGACCGAAGAAGAAGTGCGCAGCGAATTCGCCAACCGCATCCGGGAATCGGTAGGCTACCAACTCGACGACATCGTAATCAGCAGTACCATCGACCGGCTTATGGGGGATGAAAAACAGCTCGAACGCGTGGCCGAAGACATTCTGGAAAAGAAAGTCTACAGTACTATCGAAGCCGCCGTCGGTATAGAAAAGAAGCCCATCAGCTTTAAAGACCTGTCGGAAAAAGAAATGGCGCTTTACGAATCAAACGCCGCTGCTTCTGCGTAAAATTGCTAACTTCCCTTTGTTACCGATATTTACGTGCAAATTTGAAACTCCTTTTCAACCAGTTGGGAGCACAAGGCGTTTCTATACCAGAATCGCTCGTCAGGTAGCAGCGATTGTCATATCGCACTTACATCTTTTTGCTAATTGAGTTTTTTAATTGCTAAATGAATCTTTATGTTCCCAAAGGATGAATTCCTGAAATATGCCACCAAACATCTGGGTTTGGGTAGCCATCAAGTAGAACAGTACTCCCTGCACAACGGCCGGTCCTTTGGCCAGGTGAGCAACCTCACTCCTTATATTATCGAAGAACGGCAATTGAACGTCTCCGTACTGGACGTGTTCTCCCGTTTGATGATGGACCGCATCATTTTCCTCGGCACGGCCGTGACGGATGATGTAGCCAATATCGTCCAGGCTCAGCTGCTCTTCCTCGAATCGGCTGATCCCAAGCGCGACATCACCATGTTTGTCAACAGCCCGGGTGGCTCGGTATTGGCAGGTTTGGGAATCTACGATACCATGCAATACGTGGCTCCTGACATCAGCACCATCTGTACAGGGTTGGCCGCCTCCATGGGCGCCGTACTGCTCGCTGCCGGAAACCACGGCAAACGCACCTGCCTGAAGCACAGCCGCGTCATGATCCACCAACCGCTGGGGGGCATGCAGGGCCAGGTCACCGAAATGGAGATCTACTACAAACTCGTTAAAGAGCAGCAGAAATCGCTCTACGATATCCTCGCGCACCACACGAACCAGCCCTACGAAAAGATTGAACAAGATTGCGACCGCGACAACTGGATGACCGCACAGGAAGCCCAGGCTTATGGATTGGTTGACGAAGTACTTGACCGGAATAGCCCGCGTAAGGAAAAGTAATCAGGTGGCTAACTAAAAGACCTCATTCATGCGTAAGAATAAACCAAGCTACAGATGCTCCTTCTGTGGAAGGGATAAATCCGAAGCCCTGATCCTCATTGCAGGGATCGATGCACATATCTGTGAAATGTGTGTCGAACAAGCAACGGAGATCATTCAGGAAGAACTCTACGACGGGCAGGGCAAACGTAAGCAAGTGAAGTCCACCGACTTCTTTTTCCCGGAAAACATTACCCCCAAGGCGATTAAAAGTCACCTGGACCAATACGTGATCGGCCAGGACGATGCGAAAAAGTATCTCTCTGTCGCGGTATACAACCACTACAAAAGGCTGAAACACACTGCCACCGACGATGTGGAGATCGAAAAGTCCAACGTAGTGTTCGTCGGCCGCACCGGTACGGGAAAAACCCTTCTGGCCAAGACCATCGCCAAATTTCTGAATGTGCCTTTTTCTATTGTCGACGCCACTGTATTTACGGAAGCCGGCTATGTGGGAGAAGATGTGGAAAGTATCCTCAGCCGCCTCCTTCAGGTTTGTGATTACAACGTCCAGGCCGCCGAACGCGGTATCGTGTATATCGACGAAATCGACAAGATCGCCCGAAAGTCCGACAACCCCTCTATCACCCGCGATGTGTCGGGGGAAGGGGTGCAACAAGCGCTCCTGAAGATGCTGGAAGGCACCGATGTGAATGTACCACCCCAGGGAGGCCGCAAACACCCCGAACAGAAACTGGTCAAGATCAACACCCAAAATATCCTGTTCATCTGCGGAGGCGCTTTCGATGGAATTGAAAAGGTCATTGGCCGTCGGGTCAACACCCAGGTTATCGGCTTCGGCAACAAGAACCAGCCCAATATCGACAGGGACAACCTGCTCCAATACGTCAACCATCAGGACCTCAAATCCTATGGACTGATCCCGGAGTTGGTGGGCCGTCTGCCTGTGCTGGCCTACCTCGAACCGCTCGACCTCGAATCGCTCCGCAACATCCTCACAGTACCCCGGAATTCGCTGATCAAGCAATACAAAAAACTGTTTGAACTGGAGGGAATTGAGCTCTCTATCACCCCGGAGGCGATCCAGTTTATCGCCCAAAAGGCTATGGATTACAGCCTCGGCGCCCGAGGACTCCGATCTATCTGCGAAGCGATCATGACCGATGCCATGTTTGAACTACCCTCCCAAAAAGGCGTCGACAAGTTTGAAGTGGACCTCAACTACACACAAAGCAAGCTCTCTGATTCAAAATTCCACAAGCTTCAGGCAGCCTGACAAACCCTGTTTGATTTTATAGCTTTCAAGAAAGTTTTTTATTTTGAGGGGCTTTGGCAGCAGTCATAGCCCCTCAATTTTTTTCTATGCGTTACTTCGCTGAAATCGCCTATCGCGGCACCCGGTATCTGGGTTGGCAAAAACAGCCCGAACAAGGGCCTACCGTGCAAGGTACTATCGAAAACCACCTGTCCACTATTCTGGGTGCAGACATTGAGCTGGTAGGCTGCGGTCGTACCGATACAGGTGTGCATGCACGCGAGTATGTACTGCACTTCGACTATGACGGGGCATTTCCGGAGGGTTTTCTACCTCGGCTCAACAAGTTTTTGCCCGATGATATAGCCTTCCGCAAACTCTATCCGGTCCACGCCGAGGCTCATGCCCGATTTGATGCGGTGGAACGGAGCTATGAATACATCATCGATCTGTCGAAAAATCCTTTCGCCACCGACCTGGCCTATTTTTTTCCTTTCGGTGCACGTCTCGACATCAATTTGCTGCAGGAAGCCGCCCGGCTGCTGCTTCAATACGAATCCTTTTACCCTTTCTGCAAATCCCACACCGATGCCCATACCATGCGCTGCGACCTGAAGCAGGCCGAGTGGCGGCACGACACCGATGCTGACCGGCTCCACTTTTTCATTACCTCCAACCGTTTCCTTCGAGGCATGGTGCGCCTCCTCGTCGGTATGTGCCTGAACGTAGGTATGGGACAAGTAGCGCTCGACGACGTAAGAAAAGCCCTCGATACCCAGACGCGGCTGGAAAAAAGCTGGAGCGTACCGCCGGAGGGGTTGTATCTGATGGGGATCAGATATGGGGAGATGCCAGGGTAGGAGAGACGCCAGGTATGGCGTCTTTACGAGGACGAGGGGGGTTTAGGGGGCGTCAATTTTGCGCCAAGCTGGATCAATCGCTCATTGATTTTGTCAAAGGCCGTGCCTTTCTCGAAGGAGAGCTCGCCGGTGATAGGGTGTTTGATCACACTACCGGTAGGAACGCCGGTTAGTATCTCGAAGCCTTCCTGGATGGACTTTACGGCCCAAATAGAGAACTGGCCATTTTTGACCGCTTCTACTACTTCTTCCTTCAGCATGAGGTTGTTTGCATTGCTGGCAGGGATCATTACACCTTGTTGGCCATTCAAGCTTTTCAATTTACATACATCGAAAAAGCCCTCGATCTTTTCATTTACGCCGCCGATAGCCTGCACTTCCCCCTTTGATTAACCGAGCCTGTCACGGCGATCCCTTGGTGGATGGGCAAACCGGAGAGCGCGGAGAGCAACGCATAGAGCTCGGTGCTGGAGGCGCTGTCGCCGTCAATACCGCCATAGCTTTGTTCAAAAACCAGGTAAGCCTGAAGGCTGAGCGATTTGTCGGAGCCGAAGGTCTCTCCCAAAAATCCGGAAAGGATTAGTACGCCCTTGGTGTGCAGCGGTCCGCCGAGCTTAGCCTCCCGCTCGATATCGAGGATGCCGGCGTTGCCAACAGAAATACTGGCGGTAATCCGGTTGGGGCGGCCAAAGGAAATATCGCCCAAGTCTAGCACGGCTAGTCCATTTACCTGACCTACCTTTTCGCCTTCCACATCGAGCAGGTAGACCCCCTCTTTCATAAATTCATTGATGCGCTCCTGCATCAGGTTGGAGCGGAAGAATCGCTCCTGGATAGCCCGCTGCAGATGTCGCCTGGTGATGGCTTTTTCATTTTCTTTCTTGGCGTAATGGTTGGCCTCTATGATCACATCGGCAATGCGCCCAAATTTAGTCGAGAGCCGGTCCTGGTGATCTGCAAGCCGGTGGGCATGCTCCAACAGGGTAGCCATACCAGAGGCATCCAGGCTGAGGGTATCCTCTTCCTTGCACAAGTTGTTGACAAAGCAGCAGAAATCGCGGATATTTTCTTCTGTATTGGGCATAAACGCTGTAAAATCGGCCTTCACTTTGAAGAGTTCCTTAAAGTCATCGTCCAAATCGTATAACAAATAGTAATAATCGGGCCGGCCGATCAGGATGACCTGCAAATTAAGCGGAATAGGTTCCGGTTTGAGGCCTTTGGTCGACATATACCCCAATCGCTCGATGGCGTCTTCCGGCACGAGTTCCCGGTTGCGCAATGCGCGTTTCAGGCTTTCCCAGGAAAATGGATTGCGCAGCAGGTCGTCTACCGGAATGACGATATATCCGCCATTTGCGGTATGGAGGGATCCTCCCCGGATCAGGGTGAAATCCGTGACCAGGGCGCCCATCATGGATTCTTTTTCGATCTTACCGAACAGGTTGTTGTACGTGGGGTTGAGCTCCAGAATGATCGGCGCCCCTTCCAAACTGGAGTTATCGACGACGATATTGACCTCGTATTGTTTGCGGAATGCGTTGTTATTGCGCTCCTTGGCTTTTGTCGAATTGCCCGCCTGGATAAACTCCTGGAGGTTTTCCAGGATATTTTCCTTGATGGCCCGCAGGTAATCGATCACCTCCTGCTGGCCTTTATAGGTATCCAGTAACTCCTCCAAAATAGCCTCAATGGCATACAGAGCCACTTTCTGGTCCAAATCGAACACAGTTTTTGCAAATTCTTTTTCAATATCCCGACCACGCCGTGCAATGACTTTCAGTTCATCCTTAAACGACTCCTGCTTTTTCAAAATCTCTGCCCGTGCCTCTTCTGAAAGGGCATAGAACTCCTGATCGGTCATGGGCTTCCCATCTACCAGCGGCACGGAGATCACCTCCACGGGGGTTCTTTTGATAAAAAACTTTTCCTCGCGGGCCCGTTTATCGAGGCTGGCGAATAGTTCTTTTTCCTGCTCCTGAAAATAGCGGTTGAGTTCCTCCCGCTTGGAGGCATATTCTTCACTTTCAAAAGAGCGTACCAGGGCTACATGGGCTTCATCGATGAAATCCTGGATATCGTTCTTAAACACCCTTGCCTGCCCTTTAGCCAAACTCAGCCTTTTTGGACAATACGTATCCTCAAAATTGTTGACGTAACACCAATCATAGGGCACGGATTCATCGTGCGCAAGATCCTTGAGGAAGTGCAGCACCGCATCGATCTTACCCTCCCCTTCATAGCCGGAGATATAGACATTAAACCCGGAGCTTTTATTGCCCAAACCAAACTGGAGCGCTTTCACGGCACGCTCTTGTCCGATAATAGCTTTAGGGGTGGAGGATTTGGAGAGTTTTTCGATGTTGAGCGTGGCGGGATCGTAGGTTTTCCTGAGTTTTGTCGGGGATAGTGGCGTAGCCATGGCAGGACTTTTTGGTTACCGACAATTTACGAAAAAGCGCGGTAGGGTGCCAGTTTTAGACCCGTTATTATTTACCCAAATAACTGGCGAAACACTTCTCCATTTTCCATTAACTCACCCGGCGTGCCTGTTTCCACTACCCGGCCCTGTTCGAGCACCACGATCCAATCGGCCCGCTGTACCGTACGCAGGCGGTGGGAAGTGAATACCACCGTAGCCGGAGGCTCCTGTCGGTCGAGCACCTCCCAAACCAACTCTTCGCTGGGTGCGTCGAGGGCGCTGGTGGCTTCGTCGAGGACCCAAAATCCGGGGTTCCCGTACCAGGCGCGGGCCAACAGCACACGCTGGCGCTGTCCCTGACTCAATTGGATGCCCTTCGGACCGATGAATGTCTGATAGCCATGCGGAAGCGATTGAATGAAATCGTCAATATCAGACTTTCGGGCAGCCTCCCGCACCTTTACCATATCAGGCGCACCATCCGATTCGGCAATATTTTGGGCGATGGTATCCGAAAACAAAAATCCATCCTGCAGGGCAGCCCCAAGGTGGGCTCTCCAGGACTGCAATGTATCTTTCCCCAACAGGTGAGATCCAAGCGTTATGGTTCCCTCCACGGGTATGTACAACCCCAGTAGTAGTCGCAGCATGGTCGTCTTACCGCTTCCGCTAGCGCCTACGACAGCTACCTTTTTCCCTTCAGGAAAAGAAAGACAGAGCTGCTCCAATATCCAGGGGCCGGAAGAATGATAGCGAAAGGACACATCCCGGAGTTCGACTGCTCCGGAAAAATCCGGCACAGGGAGCGCTGCCGACGAGTCCATTTCACTTTCTCTTTCTTCCTGTGCTACTACCTGCACCCGCTCGAGGCTGATACGGGCATCCTGAAAAGTGCGGATAAAAGGCACTAACTGAGCAATGGGTACATTGAGCTGGCCAATAATGAATTGCACGGCCACGAACATACCCAGGGTCATTTCCCCATCCACCACCCCTTTAGACGCCAGGAAGATCAGCAGCAGGTCCTTGAGTTGATTGATGACCCCCGCCCCGCCATCCTGCATTTGCCGGATATACAGCGCCCGAAGGTTCGTGCGAAACAACCGAAGCTGTATACCCCCCCACTTGGCATAATGGCGTTGCCTGCTCCCTTGTAGCTTGACATCGGGCATGCCTTGTATCAGCTCCAGGAGGGTTTCCTGATGCCCGGCCAATTGTTCAAAACGCTGGTAGTCCAACGTGATACGAGCCCGGAGAAAAGCAAGGGCCCAAATGACATATACGATGCTGAACAACACAAATACTGCAAACAACAGGGGATTATAGAGTAGCAGCACTAGACCGAATACCAGGCCGAACAGGGAAAAATAGACGATACGCATGAGGTCGCCCGAAAACCATTGCTCGATGCGCTGGTGGTCTTCGACGCGTTGCAACAAGTCGCCCGTCTGGCGCTGGTCGAAGAAGCGTTGGGGCAGCAACACCATTCGCCGGAGGAAGCCGCTGAGGAGGTTGACCTGAAAACGGGCGCCCAGCTGCATCAACAACCAGTTTTGCCACCATTGCAGGCTGAGCTGGCCCAGCGCCAGCAGCAATTGCCCGAGCAGCAGCAGGGCGATAAACGGCAGATCCCGGTTGGGCATTCCCACATCGACAACCGCTTGTGCCAGAAAGGGCGCCCCCATTGCCACCAGGCTTCCCAGCAATACGCCCCCCAGCAATAATGCGAGCGGTTTGCGATAAAATTGGAGGTGAGCCCATACGAAACTCGTGAGCCGCACGGCTGGTTGGGTTCCCTTTTCTTCGCGTGGAAATTCGCCGGGAAGCAGCAATAGGGCACTCCCTTTATCTTCGCCACCTTGCCAGGAAGCTTCCAATTCGGCACGCGCTATTTTTCGCTTGCCCCGGGCAGGGTCGGCGATCCAGGCGTGGTGGCGGCCGAGTCGGTAGAGTACCACGAAATGGTCTTGTTCCCAATGCAGGACACAAGGCAAAGGAGCCTCTTCAAGGCCGGGGGCTTCATCCGCTTCCATCCCCATCCAGACCGGCAGTGCCTGAAAGCCCAGTTGCCGTGCCGCGCCTGCCAAATCCTCCAGCGAGGTGCCCTCCCGGTTGGCGCCGGTCAGCTCGCGCAGGTGAGGCATAGAGGGCGAAAGGCCATAGTAGCCCGCTACCATGCGCAGCACTGCCGGACCGCAGTCGGTAGCGTCGTGTTGGAGAAAAAAGGGAAGTCGACGGGGCCAAAAATTCATAGTCAAAAAGAAATAGACAGAAAAAATAGGAAAACCCTGCCAGAAAGCACTCATCCTCTTAACAAACTTTAACGACGCCTTACTGTTCCTTTTTCAATATTTGCAGTTGGAAAGCGTTCATAATCGACAAAACACCACGACTATGCTTAAATCGATGCTATTCACTACGTGCCTGGGACTCTTTGCAGCCGCTGCCCTTGCCCAGCCCACTACCAATCAATATTCCAAGGCCGGTGATTCTGACCCCGCAGCCAAAGCTATATTGGAAAAAGTAAAAGTCAAGTACGAAGCCTACAAATCGGTTGAGGCCGCTTTCACACTCAGCATCGAGCTTCCCAACCAGCCTGTCGAGGAGCAACCGGGTAAATTGATTCAGCAAGGCGTACAGTACCGGCTCGAATTGCCATCCCAACATCTCCTCTGCGACGGAAAATCCATCTGGCTCTACCTGAAAAACAACAAGGAAGTACAGATCAACAACTTCGAAGAGGATGAGGATAGCGGGTTCCTATCGCCTATGGACCTGCTCCGCATTTACGAGCGGGAAGATTTTGTCTATGTGCTGTCGAATGAATATGCCGAGGGTGGGAAAATCGTTCAGGACATTGAATTTAAGCCACTGGACGCTGCTTCCGAGTATTCCAAAATGCGCCTGAGTGTGGAGAAAGGCACATCCCAGATCATGCGCATCAAGGCTTTTGCAAAAGACGGGTCGCGGTATACGCTATCGGTCAGCACCTTTAAGAGCAATGCGACCTATCCTGCTTCTACCTTCGTTTGGAACAAGGCCGACTGTCCGGATTGCTATTTGGAGGATTTGCGGATTGATTAAATGATCAGGGAGAAATAAAAAAGGGGAAGCGAGAAGGCTCTTGCTTCCCCTTTTTTATTTAAAACCCGATAGTTTCTAAAGTTGATTTTCATGGAGTCGTATTGGCCGTTTGAAAACTTTTATAAAGGTTTTACCCCCAAATCCGGGATAGGGTCGACACGCAGGGTCTTAGTGTCAAAAGATTATTGCGTATATTGGGACGGTCATAGAGACCCCCTCAATATTCACATCTTTCATCCAGAAAAATCTATCCGAATTATGGCGATATTCATTTTCATAGTTACCCATTGGTACCTTTCCTTATTTTCCCAAACCTTTTTCCACCACCGGTACGCAGCCCATAAGATGTTTGACATGTCGAAGGTATGGGAAAAAGTATTTTTTGTATTCTCCTTTATCGTGCAAGGCACCTCTTATTTAAGCCCTTATGCATACGGGATCTTGCATCGAATGCATCATGCATACACGGATACGGAGATGGATCCTCATTCTCCCACTTATGATAAAAACCTGTTCGTCATGATGTGGCGCACCAAGGTTATTTTAACGGACATCTACCGGGGCAAAACCCAGGTAGAGGAACGATTTAAAAAGGGCGTGCCGGAATGGCTGGCATTTGAAAAATTTGCCAACAGTTGGGGGGCAAGGATCTTCTGGATGCTATTTTATACTACATTTTATATCCTCTTCGCTACCCAATGGTGGATGTTCCTGTTTTTGCCCGTACATTTTGTAATGGGCCCGTTACACGGCGCTATCATCAATTGGTTTGCGCACCGTTATGGCTATGTCAACTTCAAAATGGAAGATACTTCCAAAAACCTGCTCCCCGTTGATTTTCTGATGCTGGGTGAAAGTTATCACAACAACCACCATAAGTATAGTAGCAGACCCAACTTCGGCGTCAGGTGGTTCGAGATTGACCCCGTGTACCCCATCATCCGGCTATTTGCCAAATTGCGGATCATTCGAATGTAAACAAGATACGCACCAGTGCTTAATTAGCATTTTTAAAAGTAAACAATGCGTAACATCAGCAAACAATCAAAGTCGGCCGCCAATAGCGGCCGACTTTGATTGTTTATTAAAGAAAACTTACCGGTTTCTTCTTTTTCTTAGACACAGGTTGATCAAGTACCGCCTGCCCAAACTGTTCCACCGGGTTTTGGCGGTTCCTTCCAGATCCGCCTTCAATCTCCACCGTAATATCGCGGGTTGTCGCATTCTGCTTGAAATCATCAATAATTTCCTGCACATCGGGGTGCAGGTTTTTTGTTTTCGACGTATCGATGATCACGTGCGAATTGTCCGGCATATGGTTCAGCGTTTGCAGGATGCTGGCTTTGTTCAGGAAACTTACATCCTCCGAAAATTGGATTCGTATCGGTTCCCCTTTTACGTAATTATCAGGGTCGAAATGAAAGGGGATCTTGTAGTTGTTCCAAAGAATATGCATAATAGCCACCACCATACCCATCGCAATACCGATGAGCAGGTCGGTGAATACAATTCCCACAATAGTTACCACAAACGGGATGAACTGTGACTTGCCCTTTCCAAACATCTCCTTCACCAGAGAAGGTTTTGCCAGTTTGTATCCCACCACGAGCAGGATAGCTGCCAGGCTCGCCAACGGGATCATGTTCAATACATGAGGAATGGCCATGGCGCTCCCCAACAACAATAGACCGTGAATAAAGGCTGCCGCTTTCGTTCGCCCGCCCGATTGGATATTGGCCGAACTCCGCACGATCACCTGCGTGACCGGCAGCCCGCCGATCAATCCCGAGATCATATTACCGGCGCCTTGCGCCATTAATTCGCGGTTGGTAGGGGTTACCCGTTTTTGCGGATCAAGCTTATCCGTGGCTTCGACAGAGAGTAAGGTTTCCAGGCTAGCGACCACCGCAATCGTTAAGGCAATGACATACACCTGCGAGTTGGCCCATTGACTAAAATCCGGGAAAGTGAACTGACCAAAAAATCCGGCCAGGGTTTCAGGCACCGGAATATTCACTACCTGATCTACCCGCAGAGAAAACCCCTGTGTAGTGCTAAAGGCCATATTCAATCCGATCCCGGCAATGACAGCAACCAGAGGCCCCTGGATCACCTTCAGCGCACTTATTTTTTTCATAAATGGTCGCTCCCACAGGATCAGGATAGCCAGGGAAACCAGGGTAATAATTATCGCTCCGGGACTGATGTAATTGAACATATTGGTCAATTCACTAAACGTGTTTTGACCATCCTGTTGAAAAAAAGCAAAATCGCCTTCAGGGTCTTTGTCGTACCCAAACGCATGGGGTATCTGCTTGAGGATGATAATGATTCCAATCCCCGACAACATTCCCTTGATCACTGCGGAAGGGAAGTAATAACCGATCACCCCGGCCTTCATTATCCCTAATATCAACTGAATAACTCCGGCTATAACGACCGCAAAAAGGAATACTTCAAACGTGCCTAATTCCTGTATGGAGGAAAGCACAATGACCGCAAGCCCGGCTGCCGGCCCGCTCACACCTAGTGAAGAACCACTCAGCAAGGCTACCACAAGTCCTCCCACCATGCCTGCAATGACTCCGGAGAAGAGTGGGGCGCCGGAGGCCAGCGCAATGCCCAGGCAAAGGGGAACTGCCACCAAAAACACGACCATACTGGCCGGAAAATCGTATCGAAGGTTCGAAAAGAACCCGTTATTTTTTTGACTATTCATGTAAATGATCGTTTTGCCCGGCATGGACCAAATCAGCTTCAGCTGCCTTCCACACACATGCTGGTTTTGTCGTTCTCTAATAATTGGGAAATACCGCCAATAGTTGAATGAGGTGCGCCGGCGGCGCACCTCATTCAACTATTAGTTTTCACGGTGAAACCGTAGAGGTCATCTCTACATACAGGTTTTAGCCCTGCTCGGGAGGTGGGGTGAGAATATCGATATAAAAATTATATTCGACATAAACAGAAACAGCGAAAAGACCTGGCACTTCTTCCGCGCGCCAAAGCGAGTGATCGAATACCACTTTCAGGTAGTCATCCGTCTCGCTATATTTTTTTTCTCCTTTTTTCTCAAAATCGGTATCGTTTTCCCCGTTTTCGGCAAGTTCCATTGGTTCGGAGGAAAAGCGATCCGGGTACTTCGGTAAGACCCCAGACGACATACTCACGAGCAGGAGCAGGAGAAAGCCGGCCCATAGGGGAGCCTTCCTGGTTTTGATCTGCATATGTGTAACTTTGGGGTTCATTTTGCTTAATCTGATGTGCCCGGGGACAAAGGATTGAAACAACGGAATGGAATTTTTGTTCGGGGGAAAGAACCTGGCAGCCGGCAATCTGGTAGTAAAAAATTGATCGCATGAAGAAAATCTCCTTCCTTATCCTGTTCATCGCTAGCTGCTGGATGTATTCGATTGCCCAGGACAGCCTTTTGAGCAACGTCTACAACCGCCCTTTCCAAAGCCTGAACGGGGAATGGAACTACATTGTAGACCCATACGAAAACGGTTTTTATAACTACCGCTATGAGCCTTTTGACCAGCAGGAATATCCGGGAAAAGGCGCTTTCTTTCTGAACTCCAAGCCCGCGGATAAAACAGACCTGGTCGAATATGACTTCGACCAGTCAGCTACCCTGACCGTGCCTGGCGATTGGAACTCCCAAAGTGCATACCTGTACTATTACGAAGGAACGGTATGGTATAAAACGGCATTTGATTTTTCCAAAACCAATCAAACCAATAGAGTCTTCCTCTACTTCGGCGCCGTCAACTACCAGGCTGACGTCTATTTGAATGGTGTCAAACTGGGCACACATATCGGTGGCTTTACCCCGTTCAATTTTGACGTAACAGACCAACTGCAGGAAAAAGACAACTTCCTGGTCGTAAAAGTCGACAACAAGCGAAAGAAAGAAGGCGTGCCCACCCTGAATACCGACTGGTGGAATTACGGAGGCATTACCAGGGATGTGAAATTGATAGAGACGCCTGCAACTTTCATCCAGGATTATTTCATTCAGTTAAATCCCGAAAACAAAAACCATCTGACAGGTTATGTGAAGTTGAGTGGCGGGGCAGTCGGGGGAAAGACCGTTCGTATCGCCATTCCCGAACTCGATATTAACCAGGAATTTATCACCATTAGCGAAGGCGTGGCGCTGGTAGAGATCAAGCTGAAGAATGTGGAGTACTGGTCTCCCTCCACTCCACACTTGTATACGGTCGAACTGACCGCTCAAGCGGAGAAGATGGTGGATAAAATTGGTTTTCGCACGCTAAAAACCGAAGGGCATCACATTTTACTCAATGACGAGCCTGTTTTCCTGAAAGGGATCTCCATACACGAAGAACGTCCTTTTTCCGGGGGCAGAGTCCATTCCATAGAAGATGCCATGCAGTTGTTGACCTGGGCAAAAGAACTCGGATGCAACTATGTCCGCCTTGCCCATTATCCCCACAACGAACACATGGTGCGGCTTGCAGACCAGCTGGGGATCATGGTTTGGGAAGAAAATCCGGTCTACTGGACGATCTCCTGGGACAATGAAGCCACCTACCTCAACGCCGAAAACCAGTTGACCGAAGTCATAACCCGGGATAAAAACCGGGCCTCCGTGCTCATCTGGTCGATGGCCAACGAGACGCCTACCAGTGATGCCCGAAACCAATTCCTCACCAAACTCGCCCAGCATGCCCGCCAACTGGACCCCACCAGGCTGATCAGCGCCGCATTGGAGCAACGCGACTATGAAGGCAACCCCTCGGTCAGAACCATCGATGACCCCTTTGTCGAAACAGTAGACATACTCAGTTTCAATGAATACATCGGATGGTACGATGGCCTGCCTGAAAAGTGCCGGGAAATAACCTGGAAGATCACACAGGACAAACCCGTAATCATTTCGGAGTTTGGGGCAGGGGCCAAGTATGGCGTTCACGGCGACAGCCTGACCCGGTGGTCTGAGGAATACCAGGAAAATCTGTCCAAAGAAACCCTGCAGATGCTGGATAAAATACCCCAGCTGCAAGGCATATCCCCCTGGATCCTGATGGATTTCCGATCGCCCAGAAGGGTGTTGCCCGGCATCCAGGACCACTGGAACCGGAAAGGGTTGATCTCGGAGATGGGGGAAAAGAAGAAGGCCTTTTGGGTGTTGAAGGCGTATTATGAAGGCAGGAAAGTCAGGAATTAAGCACGCCTGTCAAAAAATGTGTAGTATACTTTCGGTACCTTTAGACTCATTGGCACACCACAAAATCATTGCCACATGAGACACCTGCTTATCCTCCTGTTGCTAAGCCTCGTCCAATTTTCTTTCGCACAGGATTGGACGATAATCGACAGCCACACCATTTCCAAAAAGAACCCCCTCTCCTACCGCGACAATATTGAAATAACGGGCAGAAAAGTCGCCGGAATCATTTATTACGATATCGACAGCACCGGCGTGTTGTCCGTAGAGCGGGAGCTTCTGTTCCCCCAATTGAGAAGATATACGGATGACACCGCCAACAGGTGGGCCGTTTATAGAGCTTATTTGAAAGAGACGTTGGAAGACGCAATCCTTCCCTCCATTTATGTAGACGACAGGAAATTGGTGCCCGGGAAAGTGGCCGAAATAGTCATCAATGGTACCCTGGTATTCAAGTATGCCCCCTCGAAAAGCGGAATTTCTATAGAGCGGATCTTCTACCCCTCTAGCACCCAACGGTTATTTGTAGAGCAATGGACGATCGCAAACGCGACCGATTCCACCAAGGTCATTCAGATAGGAAATGTCTCCAACGAGAAAGAAGATTATGGCGTATCTGGTGTGTACACCCGGAAAGTGACCAGCGATGCAGATCAACTGGTACGACTGCAACCCAATGAACGATATACCTTCCGCATTCACTATTCAGCCCATAGATCAGGAGAAGAGGAACTCGTCGTCCAGGATGAGTTGGCATTGCGGAATGCATTCCTGGATGAAGTGCAATCGAAACTCGTGCTAAAGACCCCTGAGCCTGTCCTTAATACCTTGTTCGCTTTTTCAAAGATCAGGGCAGCCGAAAACATCTTCGACTCCAGCATGGGGCTCGTCCATTCGCCCGGCGGCGGACGATACTACGTTGGTGTTTGGGCCAATGACCAGGGAGAGTATTCCGGACCATTTTTTCCCTACCTGGGCTATCGGGAAGGGAATATTGCGGCGCTGAATGCCTACAAGAAGTTTTACGCACAAATGCAGGAAATTCCGAACCACAATAAAAACCTCTGGTCTTCATTTGAAATGGACGGGCAGATCCCTTGCTGCGGGGGAGACAGAGGAGATGCAGCCATGCTCGCCTTTGGCGGATTGCATTACCTCCTGGCACTCGGAGATCGGGCCATTGGCGAGGAATATTTTCCCATGGTGGAATGGTGCCTTACCTACAACCACAAAAAACTGAATGCAGAAGGCGTGGTCCTTTCCGATACGGATGAAATGGAAGGGCGGATCGAAACGGGCAGTGCCAACCTTTCGACTTCTTCCCTGTATTATGGCGCTCTGGACCTGGCTATCCCCTACTACACTGCATTGGGCAGACCCGATGCAGAGATCAAAGAGCTAAAGGCCCGAAAACAAGCGCTGGGGCAGGCCATTGAGACCTATTTCGGCGCTCATGTAGAAGGCCTGGACACCTACAAATATTTCAAGGAACATCAACACCTTCGACACTGGATATGCCTGCCCCTGGTGGTCGGCATTCCCAATAGAAAAGACGCCACCATTGAAGCGCTGTTTGACAGGCTATGGACCGAAAACGGGGTCAACGTAGAAAAGAACTCCGACAACCCCGAGATCTCGAAGATCTTCTGGGACCGGGGCACGCTCTATGCATTGCGCGGCACGTTCATTGCCGGAGAGACTGAAAGGTCGCTGGAAAAACTGTTGGTCTTTTCAAAAAAACGCTTGCTCGGCGATCGCGTCCCCTATGTGGTAGAGGCCTATCCCGAAGGCGACATGGCACACCTCTCTGCCGAGAGCGCCCTGTATTGCCGGGTGATCACAGAAGGGCTCTTTGGGATCAACCCGACGGGGTTTAATCAATTCAGGCTTACGCCCAGATTGCCCAAAGGATGGAATGAAATGGCATTGGAAAAAGTCCAGGCCTTTGGGGCGAGCTTTGATATCCAGGTGAGCAGGGAAGGTGGTAAGTTAGAGGTGCTTATTCTTGCTGAGGAAGGGAAACCGCTATTCAGGCAAGTTATTTCGGAGGGGGAGTCGGTAGTGGTTACATTCTAAGCAAGCAATGGGGGGAGCGTGTTCATTAATTTAAAAATCCGTATTTTTATTCCGATTTTCGAATACCATCAAACCCCAGGCACATGCTCCCCACACTCGAAAAATTCATCGCCGGAATGCCCAAGGCAGAACTCCACCTGCACATCGAGGGTACGTTCGAACCGGAACTGATGTTCGAAATCGCCCGGCGCAACAAGCGGAAAATACGCTTCAACTCGGTGGAAGAAGTGAAGGAAGCCTACAAATTCAACAACCTCCAGGAGTTTCTCGACATCTACTACGAGGGCGCCAATGTGCTGATCGAAGAGCGGGATTTCTACGACCTTACCTGGGCTTACCTGCAAAAAGTGCATGCCCAGCACGTGGTCCATGTCGAGATCTTTTTCGATCCCCAAACGCATACCGACCGGGGCATTGCATTCGCCACCGCCATCAATGGTATTCATCAGGCGTTGGAGGATGGGGAAAAACAATTGGGCATCAGCTTCAAGCTGATCATGTGTTTTCTGAGGCACCTGCCGGAAGAAGCGGCTTTCCAAACGCTCGCCGAAGCGATGCCTTTCAAAGAGTGGATCTATGGAATAGGATTGGATTCTTCCGAAATGGGCCACCCGCCATCCAAATTTGAACGGGTATTTGAAAAAGCCCGCCAGGAAGGTTTTGTCGTAATGGCACATGCCGGAGAGGAAGGTCCCGCTGAATATATATGGGAAGCGCTGAACCTGCTGCACGTCGCCCGAATCGACCACGGAAACCGTTGTCTGGACGATGAGAAGCTGGTGCAGGTATTAGCGGAACGCCAAATTGCCCTAACTCTTTGCCCGTTGTCCAACCTGGAGCTAAAAGTAGTTCAAACCCTCGACGGTTACCCCATCCAGCAAATGTTGGACAACGACCTCCTGATCACCATCAACTCCGACGACCCGGCTTATTTTGGCGGGTATATCAATGAAAACTACCTCGGCATAGCCAGGCCTTTGAATTTGTCAAAAGAGACCTTAGCCCAGTTGGCCAAAAACTCCTTCCGCGCCAGTTTTTTGTCGGAGGAAGAGAAGGACCGAATGATTGCCAAGGTAGATGCATATTGCGCGTCTTTCACTATATAGCCTGTTTGTCATGGAAACTCCCCTGACCACTGAACACAAACCCCCTGCCCGTGCAGGAGGCACCGAAGGTAACTTTTATCCGCTTCGCAAAAACGGGATCGGTCCGGGGATGAATCTCCGCATTCAACGACTGCGCAAGCTCAGCGTGGAAACGGAGCCGAGCCTGTCGATCGAACGGGCGTTGATCGAAACGGAATTCTATAAGGAAAACCTCGGGAAGTACTCCGTTCCCGAAATGCGTGCGCGCACTTTTCTGGAGATTTGCAAGAATAAAACGATCTACATCGGCGCAGACGAGCTCATAGTCGGGGAAAGAGGACCAACGCCCAAAGCAGTCCCCACTTTCCCTGAACTCACCTGCCATTCTGTGGAGGATTTTCACGTGCTGCGCTCCAGGGAACAACAGCGATATGCGATCTGTCAAGAAGATATTGACACCTACGCCAGGGAGGTCATTCCCTTTTGGAAAGGGAGAACCCAGCGGGAGCGCATTTTTCAGCACGTTCCTTCTGCGTGGAAAGCCGCCTACGAGGCGGGACTGTTTACCGAATTCATGGAGCAACGAGCGCCTGGACATACCGCACTGGACGGCAAGATCTACCAAAAAGGACTGCTCGATTTCAAGCAAGAGATCGCCGACCACCTTGCCCGGCTCGACTACCTGAATGATCCGGAAGCCACCGACAAGGCCGATCAGTTGAAAGCCATGGTCCTTTCCTGCGACGCGGCCATCCTCTTTGCCGAGCGCCATGCCGATCTCGCAGAAAAGATGGCGGAAGAAGAGAAGAATCCTGACCGGGTGCAGGAATTGAGAAAAATAGCGACCGTCTGCCGTTGGGTACCGGCCCATGCACCCCGTACTTTTTGGGAAGCTATTCAGATGTACTGGTTTGTACACCTCGGCACCATCACCGAACTCAATGGTTGGGATGCCATGAACCCCGGCCATTTCGATCAACACCTGGCTCCTTTTTTCGAGAAAGAAATGGCGGAAGGCGCGCTCACAAGAGACGAAGCCAAGGAGTTGCTGAGTTGTTTTTGGATAAAAGTGAACAACCACCCTGCGCCGCCCAAAGTGGGCATCACCGCCAGGGAAAGCGGCACCTACAACGACTTCACCAACATCAATATCGGAGGCATTACGGCTGACGGAGCGGATGGCGTCAGCGGAGTGTCCTATCTCCTGCTGGAGGTAGCCGAAGAGTTGCATATTCTCCAGCCCGGCAACTCCGTGCACATCAGCTCCAAAACACCCAACCGGTTTTTGCATACCGCCTGCAAGGTCATCCGCCAAGGGCATGGATTTCCATCTGTGTTCAATCCCGACATCTATGTGCTCGAGCTCTTGCGGCAGGGAAAAACCCTGCAAGATGCGCGTGAAGGCGGCTGCAGCGGCTGTATCGAAGTAGGCGCATTCGGGAAAGAAGCCTTCCTACTTACCGGCTACCTGAATGTGCCCAAGATCCTGGAGGTCACCCTCCACAATGGGATCGATCCCCTGACGGGCAAGGTGGCTGGAATAGCCACAGGCGACCCATGCGGGTTTCAGACCTTCGAAGCGCTCTATTCCGCTTTCCGCAAGCAACTGAATTTCGTCATCGACCAAAAGATCCAGGTGAGCAATTACATCGACAAGATGTTTGCCAAATATGCCCCGGCACCCTTTCTCTCCGTGGTCATCGACGACTGTATCGCCAAGGGAAGAGACTACTACGACGAAGGGCCACGCTACAACACGAGCTATATCCAATGCACCGGATTGGGCACCATCACCGATAGCTTAGCGGCGCTGAAGAAGCATGTTTTCGAAGAAAAGACCTGCTCCATGGAGGTGCTGTTGGATGCGTTGGCCCATAACTTTGAAGGAAAAGAATCCCTGCGGCAGCGCATCCGGAACAATACGCCCTTCTTTGGGAATGACGATGCGTATGCCGACGACATTGCCAAACGGATCTATGAAGACCTCCTCGACGCCATCGACGGGAAGCCCAATATCAAGACAGGCGGAAAATACCATTTGAATATGCTCTCCACCACCTGCCATGTCTACTTTGGAAAAGTGACAGGCGCTACGCCCAATGGCCGGTTGGCAGGAAAATCCATTTCCGACGGCACCTCCCCCTCCCATGGCGCAGATACCCATGGTCCATCAGCCGTGTTGAAATCGCTGACCAAAATCGACCAGGTTCGATCGGGAGGTACCTTGCTCAACCAGCGATTTTTACCCAGCCTGCTTCAACGGGACCCCGACATTTCCAAATTGGCCAGTCTGATCCGCACCTACTTTACCCTTGGAGGGCATCACATCCAGTTCAATGTCGTAGATACTGCTACCCTGCGCGCTGCACAGGCCTGCCCCGAAGATTACAAAGACCTCATGGTGCGCATGGCCGGCTACAGCGACTATTTCAACGATATGAATGAAGATTTGCAGCAGGAGATTATTGACCGCACCGAGAATGAATCCTTTTGAATGCGCACCGGACTGATTTTCGACATCAAACGGTACGCCATCCATGACGGACCCGGCATACGGATGACGATCTTCTTCAAGGGTTGTCCCCTTTCCTGTGCCTGGTGCCACAACCCGGAGAGCCAATCCAGCCGGGTGCAGAAAATGTATTCCGCCAATAAATGCATCGGCGCGCAGGACTGTGTCCGAGCCTGTCCCCACCAGGCCCTGACGTTAACCCCTAATGGCATCGTTACCGACATGGACGCCTGCCAGTTGTGCGGCGCATGCGCCCGAGCTTGCCCGACCAAAGCCATTGAGTTGTCCGGTCACGAAGAGACGGTGGAAGGCCTGATGAAGATAATCGAGCGGGAAACGATCTTTTTTGATCAATCGGGGGGCGGCGTCACCTTTTCCGGTGGGGAACCCCTGATGCACTACAAATTTCTGGTAGAAGTGCTGGATGCATGTGGAAAAAGAGGTATCCACCGCACGGTCGATACTGCCGGATTTTCAAAAACAGGGATCCTGTTGGAAGTGGCCAAACGCACAGACCTGTTCCTGTTCGATCTCAAGCTGATGGATCCGGTGAAGCACAAAAAGTGGACCGGGGTAGACAATGAAAAAATTCTCAAAAACCTGGAAGTATTGGCAGAAACCGGGGTCCCCATTCAGATCCGTATCCCGTTGATCAAAGGGGTGAATAGCGATGCCGAAAACATTCGTCAAACAGCTGATTTTATCGCCCGTTTGCCTGGTGAAAAAAGGGTCGTCAACCTGCTACCCTACCACCCTATTGCCAGTAGAAAGCACGAAAAACTGGGCCAGCTATACAGTCCAGAGGGTATGGAAAAACCGGACGAATCGGAGCAGCAGCGCATCGTAGCGATCTTCGAAGAAAAGGGGCTGCAGGCCATTATAGGCGGGTAAATAGGGGGATTTGCGTAGAATTCTCCTACTTTTATCCCACCAAAAAACAACTACAACTATGGACCCGTCACCCCAAAAGCAACTGGTGGAAAACGCCCGGGAATCCTACCAGCAATTCGATCGCTTTTTAACCATCCAGGAAAGCGACAGCCGGCTGGTAGCTGCAGGCAAGATGACCCTCCGTGTGCTTGGCATAATCCTTATGATCCTGCTTTCTCCCTTTCTGTTCATCGGGCTATTTATTGCCTTTATCGCTGTTTTTTAATCCCCTCTTTCATGAAAGCAGCCTACTTCCGTCCTGTTCCGCTTATCGCTGCGGTCCTGTTTGTGCTGCACCAACTCGGTCAGAAAGTGTGGGGCCTTTCTATCCCCTTTGCAGACAACTATCTCGACAACCTGCTGTGTATGCCGCTGTTACTCCCTGGCTTCCAGGTCGAGCAACGCTGGCTCTGGGGAAGGGAAAAACACACCCTCCTGGATGCCTTTTTGGTGACCGCGCTCCTTTCCGTTGTTTCTGAATGGGTGTTTCCACGAATTTCCTCCGGATCTACCGCAGATAGATGGGATGTAGTGGCCTATTTTGCAGGAACTTTTATTTATCTTTGGCAGGACATGCAACCCTCATAGCCTTCCTTGCACCATTATTATGGGGCGCTTTTTTTTCATCCATTTTCCCGTTGAGACCAAAAGAATTCCCGTTCGGTAAAAACGGGGCATTCAAATTTTTCTTTCGAACAAATCGTTCGTTATTTACATGTGCATATAAGAATCACCAAACGACTAAAAACTTTCCGAAAATGAAACTACTGGCCTTACCGTCAATCCTTCTATTGATAGGTATTTTACTTTCCGTGCCCAGCTGTACCAAAGAATATATCGAAGACATTAACGGAGTATGTTTTGAGCGGGATGTACTGCCCGTTTTTGTGAGCAACTGTACTCAAAGCGGTTGCCATAACAGCATTGAAAAGAAAGAAGGTTATGACCTTTCCTCCTATGAATCCATCATCAAACGTGGTATCATACCCGGCAACTATAAGGGCAGTACGATTTACCAATCTATTGCCACTTCTTTTGGGGAAAATTCCATGCCCCCTCCCCCGCACAACCGGCTTTCCTCCGAGCAGGTCACCAATATCGCGCTCTGGATCGACCAGGGAGCGCACAATACCGTTTGCACCGCCACTGCTTGTGATACGACCAATATTTCTTTTACCACGGATATTCTCCCCATCCTGGGAGCCTACTGCAACGGGTGCCACTCCGGCAGCGCCCCCTCTGGAAGCCTGGATCTCACTACCTATAATTCCGTAAAAATATCTGCCGACAACAAAGGCTTAGTGGGGAGCATCACCTACGCTTCCGGCTATAAGCCCATGCCAGATGGAGGCAGTAAACTTCCAGCTTGCCAAATCGCCAAGATACAGGCCTGGGTAAATGCAGGCACGCCAAACAATTAATTTTTCTAAAAAAAATATTTTAATGAAAACCATAATCATTTCAATTCTTCTGCTGGCCAATCTGTTTGTACACCAGGCAATTGCCCAGGACCGCTACTTCACCAAATCGGCTGCCATTACTTTTAATGCCGAAGGAGCCCTGGACGACGTCGAAGAGATCCGCGCCAAAACGAATACCGCTACCTGTGTGATCGATGCCTCCACCGGGCAGATGGAATGGGCTGTATTGATGAAAAGTTTCCAGTTCAAGAATGCGCTCATGCAGGAGCACTTCAATGAAAACTACGTCGAAAGCAGCAAATTTCCGAAAGCTTCCTTCAAAGGGATGATCGAAAATCCGGAAGCCATCAGGTGGGAAAAAGACGGGACCTATCCCATTTCCGTTACCGGGAAAATGACGTTGCACGGGGTAACGAAAGACCTGGCAGCGAAAGGCACCCTTACGATAGCCAAGGGCGCTATTACAGCCTCCTCAGATTTTATCGTATTGGTCAGCGACTACGACATTGAGATCCCCGCGCTGGTGGGCAATAAAGTCTCCAAAGAAGTAAAAATAAACGTCAATACCTCACTCAGTAAACTGGCAAAATAGCATGGTCTCTTTTTTAAAAAATCACATGTGGGTCCTTTTCCTGTGCCTGGCTGCTTCGATGGCCCAGGCCCAGGAGGAGCCTTCCCTCCTCGATCTATTGGGCGGCGAGGAAGAAACCACGGAGCACGTCACCAACGCCTTTAAATCTACCCGGGTGGTCAATGGAGCCAGTATGGAAATGCTGGGCGCCGGCGTCCTGGATTTTCGCATTCTGCACCGCTTTGGCAAGTTCAGCCTGGGCGCCTACCAGCTATTCGGGCTCGACAACGCTTCTATGCGCCTGGCCTTCGACTACGGCGTCACGCCAAACCTGATGGTCGGTGTTGGCCGCAGCACGAATAAAAAGGAAATAGACGGGTTCGTTAAATACCGCATCCTCTGGCAATCGACCGGAAAGAAAACCATGCCTATCTCCCTGCTTTGGGTAAGTGGAATGACCGTTAACGGATTGAAAGACCCTGTCGGCAATCCGGAGGTAGAGCCCCTTTTCCGGCGCAGATTGGCGTACTACCATCAGGTTATCGTGGGGCGCAAGTTCAGCGAACGGTTCACCCTCCAGCTTTCTCCGACGATGGTGCACCGGAATATCGTGCAGAACCGGCTGATTCCCAGCGAGCTCTACGCTGTTGGACTGGGAGGCCGCTATAAGTTTTCCAAGCGGGCTGCGCTGGTATGGGACTACTACTATGCCATCAACCGTTTTCCGAACGATCCGGTATTCAACCCGCTCACCCTCGGGGTTGACATAGAAACCGGGGGCCACGTATTCCAGCTCCATTTTTCCAACGCGGTAGGCATGAACGAACGCGCTTTTATCACCGACGACAACGGATCCTGGCTCAAGGGCGATATTCAGTTTGGTTTCAACCTTTCCCGCGTATTTCAAGTCGTTAAACCTTCTTTCTGATGAATGCAATTGTAAAATATGGCTTAATAGGCCTCGCGCTTGCCTTTCTGGTTGGCGGGTATATCGGATACAAAATGTGGAACAAGCCCCACCGGGATGTAGTGGATGCCAAAGCTGACATCACCCTGGAGGCCACAGAACTCTTCAACCAGTATTCAACCGACGAGACCACCGCCAACAGCCAATACCTGGACAAGATCGTACAGGTCTGCGGCACGGTCGCGCAAGTTTCCAATGAAAATGACGTCGTTACGATCCAACTGGAGGCAGGAGATCTGCTCGGGGGCGTATTGTGCGAGTTGGATAACCTGAGCGAACATCTCCGCACCGATTTCCAGGTCGGAGAAAAAGTCTGTTTCAAAGGCATCTGCACCGGCTATCTGACCGACGTGGTCCTCAACCGTTGCACGGAAGTCACCAAATAATCTCATTCCTTCAAAACGAACATAACAGTCAAGTCATGAAAAAACTTTTCTTCTATTGCCTGGTACTTCTGGGTGTAATTTTCGCCTTCCAGTTCCAGTCATGCCAACGCGAACCCGTATATATCGGCGACCTGTGGGTCCAACCGATCGATACGTTGCCCATCATCATCGATACCATCCCCGACGACACTATTGCATGGAATCTGCACCCTTGCGATCCGGATACCGTTTACTTTCAAAAAGATGTATTGCCCATCCTGATCTCCAATTGCACGATGTCCGGCTGCCACGATGTAGCCAGCCACAAGGAAGGCGTTATTTTGGTCGATTACGCCCATGTCCTTTCTACCGGCGGTATCAAAGTGAGCAATCCCTCCAACTCCAAAATTTATAAATCCCTCTTTGCCAGTGGGGAAGACCGTATGCCACAAGCTCCACAGCCCGCCCTGACGGCCGATCAAAAGGCTGTGATTTTGAAATGGATCACTCAGGGCGCCCAGGATCTGACCTGCGACGACTGCACCACCGATAACGTGACATTTGCGGGGTCGATCGCGCCACTACTGAAAACCCACTGCGAAGGTTGCCACGGCAATGTGAACCCAGGCGGTAGTATCCAACTGCTCAACTACAACCAGATCATCACCCAGGTGGATAACGGGAAATTATTGGGAGCTGTCGACCATCAGGCCGGATTTAAGCCCATGCCGCCCAACGTATCTAAGATGCCCGCCTGTTACATTGAACAGATCCAGCTTTGGATCAACGACGGAGCACCGAATAATTGACTTTTCAGGTATGGGGCCGTTTCATGAGGCGTAAGCGACTTTTGGGACAGCCCCATCCCTTCCTTCCTACTTTGGAAATATCAAAAAACAGCTTAATTTTAGGGGATAGGCCATTTTCCCATTGCACATCCGTCACACCTTAAAACCTCCCGGATGAAGTGGCCTGCCCTAACTGCTGTATTTCTGCTTGCACTCTTGGCAAGCGTGTCGGCGTTGTGCCAATCCAATACCTTTCATATTACTGCCCTCCAGGAGGAATACGACCTCCTTCCCAACCTGTTCATCCTGGCCCTCGACAAGGAGGAGGTCTCTCTGCAAGACCTGCGCAAGCCCGTCTGGAGCGATCGATTTATCCCTTATACTGCCTTTCTCGACCAATACTACCCCCAGCGAAAGCCTGACCGGCCTGTAAGGCTCGATGCCGGAAAAATCTATTGGACCCGGGTTACGCTGATCAACGAGCTCCCCGAAAGCTGCCGGTCGGGGCCCTGGTATTTATTTACCGGAAAAGGAGACCACACCACTATATTTCTGCAAGACAATAAAGGGAATGTGCTGGACACCATGTATACCGGGCTATTGATCCCCAGCCGAAAAAAAGACTTTAGCTACGGCAACCAGTATGCAGAACGGGTATCCTTAAATCAACTCAGCCAGGACACCATCACCCTCTATTTTCAATTAAAGCCCCTAAACAACAGGAAGCCCAGCCTGGATGCCAGGCTCACCCGTGAAGACTTCTTTCACAACTGGAACAAGGTAATCACCATCCAGAAAAATTGGTTTTTCATTGGATTTTTGCTGACTTTTTTTTCCTTGAGCCTGCTCCTTTATATCGTCACGCGCGACAAAGCATTTCTCTTCCACTCCCTTTTCCAGTTAGGCGTCTTCATTTACCTGCTGGAGTTTTTCAGCATTCTGATTGAACTGCCTTTTTTGCGCGAAAACCCAATGTTTCTTCAATTGGTGCTTTACCTGGCCCTTTGCCTGATGGATGTTTCCTACCTCCAATTCATCCGGGTGTTCCTCGACTTACCCAGAACTTACCCCCGTTGGGACAAAGCTGTCCAAGTGTTGATGGCCTTACGGATAGCCTTTTTGATAGCTTCTTCGATCATTTTCTATATTTTTCATAAAATGCCCCTTGCCGACAACCTCACGGCGCTATTTATTGTGGCAGAATATTTGGGAATGGTCATTTTTCTTTGGTTTACCAAGGAAAGTGGCAGCCACCGCTGGTTCATTTTTGGCGGTACCCTGTTGCTCACATTGGGCATCGTACCCAACGCCCTATCTGTCGTGGCTGGCACGGGAATTAAATTCATTTACACCCAGGTTGGGGGGTTTGGAGAAGTGTTGCTGTTTACCCTGGGGTTGGGCTACCGGCTTAAAAGACTTATTAAAGAAGAGCGCGAGGCATTGGTGTTGAAGGAGACCGATGCATTCAAGACCCGGTTTTACACCAACATCACCCATGAATTTCGCACCCCGCTTACCGTCATTCAGGGATTTACAGCGCAATTGAGCGAAGGGCTCCACGACGACAAGCAATTGCAAAAACTGTCATTGATCAGGCAGAATGGAGACCGGTTGGTGCGGCTCCTCGACCGGATGCTGAACCTGTCCAAGCTCCAATCAGGGCGGATGGACCTACAGCTTCGGCAGGGCGACATTATAGAGTTCATGCGGTATCTCGTCTTTTCTTTCCAGGCCTTTGCCTGGAGTAAGGGCATCCACCTGACCTTCCTCACCGACCTGGAAAAGTGGGAACTGGACTTCGATGCGGAAAAGATCCAGGACATCATGACCAACCTGATTTCCAACGCCATTAAATTCACAGGGGAAGAAGGAAAAATCACGGTATTGGTAAAAGCCCCGCTCACCGGTCCGCACAGAGGAACGCTCATGATCCAGGTTAAGGACACAGGCATCGGAATGAATAAAGAAGAACTGGATAACCTCTTCGAACGCTTTTATCAAAGCGGATCCGTCCGGAAAAAAGGCCAGGGAAGTGGATTAGGGCTTTCCATCACACGAGAGTTGGTTAAGCTTATGAAGGGAACCATCGCCGTAAGCAGCAATCCCGGACAAGGGTCCGTGTTCAGTCTATACCTCCCGGTGACCCGGCAGGCGCCTCAGGCGCCCCTCCGCGAGCTCACCCCTATTGAGATCGATATGGAGGGAGAGCCCGATAAACAGGAATTCCAACCTGAAAAATACGACAAGGAAAAACCACTGGCGCTCATCGTTGAAGACAATTACGACGTCGTGCTATACCTGCGGCAATTATTGGAAAAGGATTTCAATGTCGTGGTCGCTTACGATGGCGCAGAAGGTATTGAAAAAGCCATTGCCCTTGTTCCGGACGTCGTGCTCAGCGATGTCGTCATGCCAGAAAAGGACGGTCTCGAACTGTGCACCACCCTTAAAGCCGACGAACGCACCAGCCACATCCCCATCATCCTGGCTACCGCAAAGGCCAGTATGGAGGACCGGCTCACCGGCCTTCAACGAGGAGCCGACGCCTACCTGTCCAAGCCCTTCAATCAGAAAGAATTGTTCCTTTATCTGCAAAATTTTGTACAGCTACGGAAAAAATTGCAGGAACGATACAGCAAACTCACCCCTGCACAACCACTTCCGCTTGGCACGGAGCCTAGTCTGAGGGAGTATTTTGAAGTGGAAGACGCCTTTTTGGCAAAACTCCGGACCATCGTGGAGGCAAACTTTGGTCAGGAGGGATTCGGCGCCACTCAACTGGCTCGAGAAACCGCGATGAGCCGCTCCCAATTGCACCGGAAGATCACGGCCCTTACCGGCCACTCAGCCTCCTCCTTCATTAATGCCATTCGGGTACAAAAAGCCCGCGAACTCCTCCTTCAAACCGAACTGACCATCTCGGAGATCGCTTTCCAGATCGGCTTGGAGCCCAATTATTTTTCCAGGCTTTTCAAGGAAGAAACCGGGAAAACACCCGGAGAGTTTCGCAACCAGGCATAACCATGCAACACCTGACACAATAGTTGCCATCATTTTTCCGACATGCAACAATCAGGGCGTCTTAAGCAACAATAAGCTTTAGCAAAAAGGGGGTTTTGCCCCCATCTTTGAGGGGAAGAAAATAGACACCCCCTCTGAATGGGAACCTAAAACCTGACGAACTCCCCCCGGAAATGTCCGGGGGGATACAGTCTAAAAACCCTACCATCATGAAACTAAAAGACAAAGTAGCCATCGTAACCGGATCCAGTATGGGAATCGGGAGAGCTATTGCCCGGCGATTAGGAGAAGAAGGCGCCACTGTAGTGCTAAATGGAAGGGACACTGCCAAACTTGCAAGGACGCATTTTCAACTCAGCGAAAGTGGAATAGAAGCAGATTCTTTTCCAGCTGACATTTCCAGCCCGGAAGATTGCCGGCAATTGATTGTCCATACCCTCCGTAAGTACGGTCGTATCGATATACTCATCAATAATGCCGGGATAAGTTCAAAAGGATTTTTCGAAGATACACATCCTGAAATATTTCAACAGGTGGTAGACGTAAACTTACTGGGTTCTCTTTATGCAACTCGGGAGGCACTCCCACATATAAAAGCATCCAAAGGGCACATCCTTTTTATCTCCTCTCTGGCCGGTTTGCGGGGAATTCCTTTCCAATGCCCATACTGTTTGTCGAAAATGGCCCAGACAGCCCTGGCGGAATCACTTAGGGCAGAATTATACCAGAAAGGTACCCATGTAGGTATTATTTACGTAGGCATTACCAAAAACGACCCTGAAAAAAGAATTATCTTCAGTGATGGATCCTGGAAAAGCTTGCCCGAGCGAAATCACCCTTTTGCGGCTACTCGGACCGGGTAGCAAAAGCGGTATTTCGCGCCCTGGATAGAAAAAAATTTAAAACCGTGGTGGGATGGAGTGGTAAAGTGTACTACCTGGTATCCCGGTTTGTTCCCTGGCTGTTGGATTATACGTTCAGAAACAACCTTGACTCAATCAAAAAACTCGACACCAAAAAAAGCCCACTATCATACCATGACACCCTCGTTTGACAACAAAAAATCAACACTATGACTGCGCTGGTCCTTTTATCCTCATTATGTTTATCGCTGGCCTTCTCTCCTTCTGCTGAATCTGTTGCTTTTCAACTTATCTTTCGCGGAAAAGCCCTAGGGGAGGTCACTGCTACCAAAATAACGGATGGCAAGCAGAAAATATTCACGAACAACACCTTCATTAGCACCCGCATTATCCAAAAGATCGAGGTGCAATATTACACCAGAGTAGTCTATCAGGAAGGCATTCTTCAGGAGGCAGATGTGACAACCACACTTAATGGAAATCCGTATTCCCATACCGTGACGAAAAGAGCTGGCAGTGTATACGAGTTTTTTAAGGATGAAAAACTTAAATCCACCCTGGAGTATCCTATCTACTATTCATCTATAATGTTACTCTTCGACGAGCCAGTGGGTGTAGATAAGGCCTATTCAGAAGAGGGCGGCAGTTTTTTCTCCTTGGAGAAAGATGCCCCTTTTACCTACCAAAAGACCAATTCCAAAGGCAGAAAGACCCTTTACCAATACAAAAACCAAGACCTCCAGCGCGTCGATATCGATGCGGGGATCGTGGAATTTGATTTGATCCGAAAGCCATGAAAAACGCAGTAGCACAGCGATATTCGCGGTATTTACGTACCAAACTGGGGGCTATCAAAGCCACCCCACATCAAATCGCCGCAGGGTATGCAGTCGGATTTCTGGTGGGCACGTTGCCTATCTTCACTCTTCGCATCGGTATTGCCTTTCTGCTGGCCACGCTTTTTAAATGGAATAAACCGGCCACCCTGCTTGGGATCTTCCTCATCAATCCTTTCACGGGGCCGCCTTATTACGCGCTGGCCTATGCGGTGGGCCGTCTTTTGACGGGAAAGGATACGGGGACCGCCGACAACTGGGACCTGAGTACCATGTGGCAGGCGCTGTGGGCCGATGGGGCTTTTTTCCTGGTACTGTCGTTTGGCTGTTTGGTCGTGGCTATTCCCATAGCCCTGTTCCTGTTCTGGTCGGTTCGTTCCACTATCATACGTTTTCAGGCATCCTGATTTTTATACAAACCTAAAACCCAATCACATGAAATACCTGGTTACCGGAGCAAACGGATATATCGGGACCCATCTCGTCCACGCCCTGCTCCAACACGGACATTCCGTAAACGCATTCATTCTCCAGGGAACAGACACCTCTAAACTCCTTCATCCCGGCATCACTCTGTTCGAAGGAGATATTTTGAGCTACCCGGATGTGGCAAGATCAGCAGCCGGATGCGATGCTGCCTTTCACCTGGCTTCTATCGTCAGCCCCTGGGAAGAAAATCCCAAAATTTTCCATCGCATCAATGTGCTTGGCACCCAAACGCTGTTGCGGGCTTGCCGGTATCAAGACGTGAGGAGGGTCCTCGTTAGCTCTTCCTGCGGCATTTTCGGACCTTCCCGCAACGGCCGGATGGTGGATGAGCAAACCGATAATCTCGCAAACCTCCACGAACCTTATGAGCTGTCGAAATACCACCAGATGGAAGTAGCTAAAAATTTCCTGGATGAAGGGCTGGAAATCCTCATCGCCTACCCCACCCGGGTATATGGGCCTGGCCTCAAAAGCTACGGCAACTCTTTGACAGCTATCATTGAAGGCACGCTCAATGGCACCTGGCGGATCATCCCGGGTACCGGCAAAAGTTATGGAAATTACGTATTCGTGGAAGATGTAGTGAAAGGCATGATCTTGATGATGGACAAGGGCAAAAGTGGAGAAGGTTACATTCTCGGTGGGCAAAATGCCACGTACAATGAGCTGTTCGATATCCTGCAGCATATAAGCGGACGAAACCTCAACTTGTTCCGGATACCTCCCTTCCTGATGCGGTTATTGGGCAAGGGAGGCGAGTTTCTAGCCCGTTGGACCCACAGGCGCCCGCTCCTCACTGTCCATGGGGCAGAGAAATTCACTACCGACTGGCTGGTTTCCACCCGGAAAAGCCGGGAAGACCTCGGCTTCCGGCCTATTTCCCTGGAAGAAGGTATGCGAAGAACCGTAGATGGGATCCAGGAGGTTCCTCAGCGCTGGCCGGAATTGCAGCCCAAACACGCTTCAACTTAAGGGATTTGTTATGCTGACATGGCGCCTGCATCGTTGAGTCGCTTCAGCGTCTCCTTGATCCGGTGGTTCTTTTCCCTGGCTTTCAAGAGTGTGGGAGGCGCTACGCGCTCCTGGCAATCTGTTATGCCGCATCGTTCGCAGGTATGGTTGACTACCTGGTCTTCAAGGGCAGGATCTTGTAAAAATTGTACTTTTTCACCCAGCGTTTCATCGATCAGCAAGCCAAGGGTAATGCTGACTTTGTGGTCTACTTCCGGCAAAGCCGGACGTGCCATGGTAAAGCAAAGGTACGTATCATCCGTATCATGGATCCGGGCACGTTGGGCCAACGCCAGGGGTTTGTGTTGTCCGTTGACGACATGCAGCAATCGTACCGCCGACCACCGCCTGCAGAAATGTTCCTGGGCGGTATGCCGGGAGGGCAACCGGTCGCGCACCAGGTTGAGTTCCCGGTCCATGGCCACCGCACCGGAATCAGGGGTATGAATGAAGCGCCAGACAAAAAATTTCCGGATTCCGAACTCGCTCGGCAACAGATTACTCATGCGCTGAATAATCGTCTCCGGGGAAGCGGTATACTTGACAAACCAATGGCGCATCATCCCTTCATCCCAGTGATCCTGCTCCAGGAAATGCCGCAGATCCTGAACAAAGGCTTTCCTGTCGATCAACAAAGCCGCAGAGAAATAACTGGCTTTGAAATGATTCAATACTTCCTCAAACGAATGTACCCGAAGCAAAGAAGAAGTTTGAGCACGACTGGAAATCCCTAAATACTGGAAGCCAAGTTCTTTCCCATATTGAAAAGCCCGCTGCACTTCCGAAAGTCCGGCATGCAAAAGCAACCGCCGGTGGCGGGGAAGATATACCGCCCGAAGGTCTTCCAATTCGGGGTACTCCGACAACCCGTTCTGCACGATCTCGTATCCATACTGTTTCTCCAATAGCCCCCTCAAAAAGGCCACCACATCCTTATCCCCCACAGGCAACTGGCCATGCTCCCTCCGAAAACGATCGACCGCCTCTTCGAGATCTTCAAAATAATTGTGGTGCATCTCCAGGTAGGCACGCAGTGCCCCGAAATAAAAATTCTCCTCCCGAAGGGAGTAGTTGCGGGACAGGTCTACCAATGTGGAAATGAACGCGCCAACCTCTTTAGGCGCCTGGGCAATGAGCTCGATTACTTTGGCGGGTTCGATCCCAAAAAATTCGAGGGGCAATTCTTCCAAAAAATTGGATTGAAGCAAATCACCCACCGGCGCGAGATTTCCTTCCAACTGCAAGGAAGTGAGTTCCACCACCGATACCCCCAGGGCCTTGGCCAACGCCCTGGCCTTTTCCGGTTTTGGGTATTTTTTTCCCTTTTCGATCTCGTTGAGGTAGGACACGGAAAGGCCCGACAAATCCGATAACGCAGCAAAGGAAAGTTCCAGACTGTTTCGAAACTGCCTGACCTTCAAGCCGAACAAGATCCTTTCGTGGACTGGAGACATCTTCATTCCCCAAAAATAAGGAATTTCATGTAATTTAGCGAAAATTCGCTGCCTAACTCAAGACTTGAAACTTTATAAAACATATCTCCCCGCCGCACGCGGGGAGATATGTTTTATAAGGTTAAATGGGCTGCCTGTGGCAGCCCATTTAACCTTATAAAGTATATTTGCTTTATGAAGACAATGAAAATAAAATATGAGATGTGACCTGTGTCCACATCCTATATTTTAAACAATTCCCCGGCGCCAACGCTTTATGTAAGTGACGCAAAAGTTGTACCTTTGTCATTCTTTTCAAGGTGCCTCCTTTTATTAATTAAACCCTTCCGACATGGTTTTCGATTTAGATATGATCAAGGCTCATTACGAGTCGTTACCCAAAAAAATTGACCAGGTAACCCGAAAACTCGGCCGCCCGATTACGCTGGCAGAAAAGATCCTTTACACGCACCTTCACCCCGATTCTCCGTTGCACGTGTACAACCGGGGCAAGGATTATGTCTTTTTTGCTCCCGACCGCGTAGCCATGCAGGATGCCACCGCGCAGATGGCACTTTTGCAGTTTATGATGTGCGGGCGCTCCCAGGCAGCAGTGCCCAGCACCGTACACTGCGATCACCTGATCCAGGCGAAGACCGGCGCTGACCAGGACCTTAAAACCGCTATCAGTGACAACTCGGAAGTTTACGACTTTCTCGAGTCTGTTTCCAACAAATACGGCATCGGTTTCTGGAAGCCCGGTGCAGGGATTATTCACCAGATCGTGCTGGAAAATTACGCATTTCCCGGCGCGATGATGATCGGCACCGACTCCCATACGCCCAATGCCGGCGGTCTTGGCATGATTGCTATCGGAGTAGGCGGCGCCGACGCCGTCGACGTGATGGTAGGTATGCCCTGGGAACTGAAGATGCCAAAATTGATCGGCGTCAAACTCACCGGCAAGATGAGTGGCTGGACCTCCTCCAAGGATGTGATCCTCAAGGTGGCCGGCATCCTGACCGTGAAAGGCGGTACGGGCGCCATCGTAGAATACTTCGGCCCCGGCGCTGAATCAATGTCTTGCACCGGCAAAGGTACCATCTGCAACATGGGCGCCGAGATCGGAGCCACCACTTCCGTCTTCGGATACGACGAATCGATGAGCAGATACCTGCGCGCCACCGGGCGCGAGGAAGTAGCCAAAATGGCCGACCGCATCGCCCATCACCTGACCGGCGATATCGAATGCTATCAGGAACCCGATAAATACTTCGACCAGGTGATCGAGATCGACCTCTCGATCCTCGAACCGCATATCAACGGCCCGTACACACCCGACCTGGCCTGGCCGATCTCCAAATTTGCCGAAGCTGTGAAAAAGAACGGCTACCCGCAGAAACTGGAAGTGGGCCTGATCGGCTCCTGCACCAACTCTTCCTATGAAGACCTCGACCGGGCTGCTTCGATTGCCCGGCAAGCAGTAGCCAAAAAATTGAAGGTAAAATCCGAGTTTACAGTCACCCCAGGCTCCGAGCAGATCCGCTTTACGGTGGAACGCGACGGACTCCTGGGTGCATTTGAAGATATCGGAGGCGTCGTGCTGGCCAACGCTTGCGGCCCCTGCATTGGCCAGTGGGCCCGCCACACCGACGATCCCAACCGCGCCAATTCGATCATTACCTCTTTCAACCGCAACTTTTCCAAGCGCAACGACGGCAACCCGCAGACCCGTTCTTTTGTGGCTTCCCCCGAGATCGTCACCGCTATGGCGATCGCCGGCGACCTGGCCTTCAACCCCCTCACCGATACCCTCCTCAATGAGGCCGGTGAAAAAGTGAAACTCGACCCGCCAACGGGACAGGAGCTCCCACCTAAAGGTTTCGACGTGGGCGATGCCGGGTATGTGGAGCCCGCCTCCGATAGCAGTAGCGTAGCTATTTCGGTAGCCCCAACTTCAACCCGCCTGCAGTTACTGACTCCCTTCATACCGATCACCCAGGCGCAACTGAAAAGCATGCGCGCCCTGATCAAAGCAAAGGGCAAATGTACCACCGACCATATTTCCATGGCCGGTCCCTGGCTGGTATACCGCGGCCACCTGGAGAATATCTCCAACAACTGCTTGATCGGTGCGATCAATTTCTTCAACGAGGAGACGAACAAGGTGCTCAACTTCGTGGAAAACCAATACATGGCCGTACCCGACTCCGCACGCGCTTATCAAAAAGCAGGTGTCAGCACGGTGGTGTTTGGGGAAGAGAACTACGGAGAAGGATCCTCCCGCGAACATGCAGCCATGGAACCCCGCTATTTAGGGGTGAAGGCCGTCATCGTCAAGTCGTTTGCCCGCATCCACGAGACCAACCTCAAGAAGCAGGGCATGCTGGCATTGACCTTCGTCAATACTGCCGACTATGACCGGATTCGCCAGGATGACACCATCGATATCATGGGATTAGCAGAAATGGCGCCAGGTAAAAATATGAAAGTAGTATTGCACCACACCGATGGTACGCAGGACACCTTCGAAGTAGCCCACACCTACAACGAACAGCAGATCGAGTGGGTGAAAGCAGGATCGGCACTGAATAAGATACGGGAGGAGTTGGGCGCTTAACCCCCCCTGCATCCAGGTGCATTACAAAGGAGAGTCAAATTTTGGCTCTCCTTTGTTTTTTCATTAATTTCAACGTACTTTTTCAGTGGTCGACACATTAAAATGTGACCTGGTGTCAAATTAACTGTCGGAACAATGGCTGCGGGCTCATCCACAGTCCTTATTTTCAAATTGCTCACAAAACAGAAAGACCTATGTTAAAAGAATTTAAAGCCTTCATCATGCGGGGCAATGTGCTGGAACTGGCCGTTGCCGTGATCGTCGCCGGAGCCTTTGGCACCGTGGTGGCCTCTTTTACCAACGATATCATTCTTCCGCCCCTCGGCCTGCTCCTCGGCGGCGTCGACTTCTCCCAATTGGCCGTTAACCTCCAGGCCGCTGAAGTAGGCGCTGATGGAGCTGTGGTCAAAGAAGCCGTCGATCTCCGTTACGGGATGTTCATCCAAACGATCATCAACTTCCTGATCATCGCTTTCGCGATCTTCATGGTGATGAAAGCCTATAACAATATGCAGAAGAAAGAGGAAGCAGCGCCCGCTGCTCCGCCTGCACCCTCCGCACAGGAGCAGTTGCTGGCAGAGATCAGGGATTTGCTGAAGAAGTAAAAAAAAAGGCCGGGCGCATTTGCCCGGCCTTTTTTTTCAAAGCCGCTGCCTCACCCCCATTGTTATCCCCGTCAGGAAATACTCCTGACTGAGCGGATAATCCTGCCGGGTGACCGGGTCGAGGATGACGCGGAATTGAGGCTCCAAAATGAATTGCAACTCCGGTGTCAAGCGATAGTTGAAACCGATAGAACCTACCAAACTCACTCCAAGGCGGTCGCGGAAAACGGGATACCCATTTGATGCATCCGAGGAAATAGCTACCGGCTCTTCTTGTGGCCCCAAAATATCGCCTTTTTGGCGGAACAGGAGGTTGAAAGAAGCGCCTCCATGGACCGCCATGGAAAACCGGGGGAATTGGAACTCATATCCAACCATAACCGGAATATCAACCATCCGGTGCCGGTTGTAGGTAACCTTGATATGGGTACCCGCTTCAAAAATAGTATCCGATCCGATGATATTCCCTTGCCCATCGTACACATTGGTCACGATAGTCCGGATATCGTTGTTGTCCCGGTAATTGAAGACTTCATTGATCTGCGCGTATTGGATGCCCGACCGCAAGGACACCCCAAAGTCGGTAACGGCTGAAACCCGAACGCCGGCGGTAAAGCCACCTCTTATTTCCTCCATCTCATTGCGCGCTGCCGCGTAGTCGGCATACTCCGGGGTCCTGGAATGCAGCGTCCGGAACACATATTCCGGCGAGCCCACCAATTCCAGGTGCCAGTTCATTTTCCATTTTTCTTTTGAAAACGCATTGCAACTCTTTTCCGGGAAACCATCTTTCGGGCGGTAATTCCAGTTGATTGATTTCAACCCGGTATGTAATCCGTCGAACGCGCTTGATGTGCGAAGAGAAGACATGGAAGAAGCGGCGGCAAGGAAAGGAACTTCCTCCCCCGCAGCTACCGTAAATGCCTGGACATGCTTCCCTGATTCGCGGGCCAATGCAGGCGAAACAGCCACCGTGGCAACAGGCAAGGCTTCTTGCGTTTCTTCTGTTGACACATCAGCAGGCAATGCGACCGTGGTACACGGATCGGCATCCGGATCCGCCATCGCCTGGATTTTGGGCGCCGTAAAATCAGCTTCCCGGTTCATCCAGGAAGTTTGCCCTAGCAAGAGCCATATCCCGATGCCTGCGCTGAGTGCCAATACGCCAAAACCTCCGCTCCACCACATCCATGGCCGGAGAGGACGCTGGGCGCCGGCGCGTGCAGCAGCGATATTTTCCCAGAGATGCATGGGCGGTTCCATCTCAAAATGCTCCAATCGCTCCCGCATTATCCGATCCAACTCGCGATTGCTCATAATACGATCATTTGAATTTTTTGAATCTGTTCTTTCAACATCTTCCGCGCTTTGACCAACTGGGACCGCGAGGTGCTTTCGCCAATCTCCAGCATATCGGAGATTTCTTTATGGCTATAGCCCTCGATTACATAAAGGTTGAACACCACCCGGTACCCATCGGGCAACTTGGAGATGAGGTCCAGCAATTCTTCTTCCTGGAGATTCGAGACGGCCTCCGGATCGATCGATTGTTCTTCGAACGAATCAAGGCCTAACTGTTCTTTTTGAAAACTGGCGCGCTGAAAGTTCTTCAATGCGGTATTGATTACAATACGGCGTATCCACCCTTCGAAAGAACCTTTGAATTCAAATTTACCCAGGTTGTCAAATACTTTGATGAAAGCATCCTGGAGGATGTCTTCGGCTTCCAGCTCATGGCGGGCATAACGACGGCATACCACCATCATTTTCCCGGCATACCGCCGGAAAACCTCCATCTGGCACCGGCTTTCTTCCCGGATGCATCCTTCGATTAGCGCTCGATCGGTCAAAGATTCGGAAGTTTTCTGTTAAAGGTAAAGACTCCTGGACAGGGCTTTTCGCTGCTTTTATTCTACAATTTACACGGAAATAACCACTTATGCACGGTTATTTCAATCTTTATGAGAACGAGTCGTGCGTTTGTTTTATTTACTACAGGAGTTACGCATAACGGGTATTCAAAGATTTTCAAAGGCAATATCGCCGCCGCAGGTGGCGATATTGCCTTTGAAGAATGGCTTTTTTTCTTCGCAAGTGCGTAAGTCCTATATTATTTGTCCAAAAGTCGTTTAGTTGAAAACTCCGACAAGTTGGTAGACAGGGTAAAATGGTTTAATCCGCCTGCCAGGTGGTAGATCCCCCGGCCATAATCAATGCGGAACCGGTTCACTTTAATTCCGATGCCAAAGGTGAACCCCGTCAGGCTTCGAAAATTCTCGACAGACAGCTCTTTGCGAAGCAAGTGGTTGTATCCGAAACGAAGGCGAAGAGGCTCGTTGCGCCCAAAGAGAAATTCGCCGCTGAAAATGAAATGCCTAAACAGGTTGTCGGCAAACAGGCTGAACTGGCTTTCTTTCGGCGCCTCTCCCAGAAAAAGTACAGACTCCACCGCGTTGGGATCGTCGTAGGTGACATTCCAGCGATGAAGATGGTGGTAAATGATGGAAAAGCGGAAAGGCAAATAGCGCAACCGCTGGGAAATTCCGACCTGCATATCATAGGGGATCTTTTCCCGGTTGCCTTCGCTGTAAGTCGATAATTGTCCGCCGATATTGCGCAACACCAGCGAAGCGGCAAAATTGCGGGTGGTATCGAAAAAAGTAGCAGCCAGATCGGCAGCCAGTCCTACAGAATGATAACTCTCGAGTTGGGAAGTGACGAACTTAAGGTTGGCGCCCACCGACAGCCGCTCGTAGAGTTGTTTCCCGGCCCCTACGGTAATCGCATATTCCGCCGCCTTGAAATCACCCGTTACCGTACCGATGTCATCGGTGGCGTCAAAGGTTCCATAGCTCACATATTGCAAGCCTCCGTGGAGCGTGATGTCCCCCTTAGGGAGGTGATACCCATAGGCCACATATCCGTTTTGAATGCCGGCCAGGTAGAGGTTGTGGCTAAAGGACAGCGCGTGGTGCATCCGGGCATTGAGCAGGGCGGGATTGGCAAACGCCAGGTTGACGTCGTCGTCCCTCACGGTGATCAGGTTGCCGCCCAGTGCCGACACGCGCGCGGAAGGCGCAAACTGCAAAAATTGGTAGACCGCAGCCCCGCCAATTTGAGCCTGAATGGAAATAGAGAATGCCGAAAAAACGAGAAACAGTATAAATGATCGCATAGGTTGGGGTTTAGTTGTGTGGGGACTAATCCTGCACGGCAGTCGAATCGGGGGTCCAAAACGTACGGCAAAGGCCCATTTCGCAATTCATTTTGCGTTCCAATTGGCCGGTGGTATCGTATAGTTCCAGGAGGCCATGCTCATGGTCGCCGTTCAAATAGGCGCCTTTGGCCTTGAGATTGCCATTGTCATAGTATTCCACGAAAGGGCCGTTCTCCTCGTTGTTTTCAAACTGTACATCTTCGAGCAGCTGGCCATTTTCGTAGTAGCGTTTCCAGGACCCCGCCATGACATTATTGACGTAATTCCCTTCCAGTTCCAGTTTTCCACTTTCGTAAAAGGTCTGATAAAGGCCACAAACAGCCCCATCCGGTAATGCTCCACAATTTGGGTATTTCCATTGGGGTAATAGATCATGCGCACCCCGTCCAGGGTATCGCGCACATAGTTGGCCTCTTCCTGTTTACCTCCTTCCGGAAAATAGGCGATATAAGCTCCCTGCTTCGCAAAATCGGTCTTATCCCGCCAATATTCCTCGACTACGTTACCTTGTTCATCGCGAACTTTTACCCGTTCGGTCTCTCCGCAGGAGAAAAGCAGGGTGGTGATAGCGATTAAAAAAAATGCCCGGAGTATCATATTTGCTGGTTTTTCTTTGAAACGCCGTTTCGCCCTGATAAGGTATGCGCGCACGATTTCTTAATCGCTATTTACTTCTTCCATCGACTGCATCGCGTCCGATGCTTTCATAATAGAATCCCGCATCCTGCATTTGTACGAGATCGTAGAGATTTCGGCCATCAAAGACCAGCCGGTCTTTCAGCAACTCCTTCATCACTTCAAAGCTGGGCGAGCGGAATACGGCCCATTCGGTGATGATCGCCAGGGCATCAGCTCCCAGCAGTGCTTCGTATTGGTCTTTGGCCATAAAAACCGTATCGCCATAGATCGCCCGCACGTTTTCCATAGCTTCCGGATCAAACGCCCGGATCGTGGCCCCTGCTTCCAACAGTGCATCGATCGTATACAGCGCAGGCGCTTCCCGGATATCGTCGGTGTTGGGCTTAAAAGCCAGTCCCCAAAGGGCGATGGTTTTACCTTTGAGGTCTTTCCCAAAAAAGGCCTTGATCTTATCAGCCAATTTGATCTTTTGAATGGTATTCACCTCCATAACCGAATGGAGTATCTTAAAATCGTATTGGTATTCCCGGGCTGTTTTCGCCAACGCCTGTACATCTTTGGGAAAACAACTTCCTCCATAGCCCACTCCCGGGAACAGAAAGCGTTTGCCGATACGGGTATCGCTCCCGATACCGAGCCGGACCATATCTACATTGGCTCCGACCAATTCGCACAGGTTCGCGATCTCATTCATAAAAGTAATCCGGGTAGCCAGGTAGGAGTTGGCCGCGTACTTGGTCATTTCGGCCGAGCGTTCGTCCATAAACAGGATGGGGTTGCCCTGCCGTACAAAGGGTTCGTACAATTGCCCCATCAGCTTGCGGGCGCGGGAAGATCGCGTACCTACCACTACGCGGTCGGGTTTGAGGAAATCATCCACGGCCACCCCTTCCCGGAGAAATTCCGGGTTGGAGACCACGTCGAACAGGTCCGCAGGTAGTTTTTCTGCCAGGATCGCATGTACCCGCTCCGCCGTTCCTACGGGAACCGTACTCTTGTCGACGATCACTTTATAATCCACGATCATGCTGCCCAAATCTGCCGCCACGCCCAATACGAACGATAAATCGGCAGCGCCATCGGCACCTGGCGGGGTAGGCAGGGCGAGGAAAATAAATTGAGCGCTTTCTACTGCGGTAGCCAGGTCGGTGGTAAACTTCAATCTTCCCTGACGGGTATTGCGATCAAAAAGCACATCCAGGCCGGGTTCGAAAATCGGGATCTCCCCGTTTTGCAATCGGGCGACTTTCTGGGCGTCGATATCTACACAAATAACCTGATTGCCTGTTTCGGCAAAGCAAGTGCCGGTGACCAGGCCCACGTATCCGGTTCCTATTACTGCAATTTTCATAAGAAAATATTTTATAAAGATCGCCGCCGACCTTAATTCTTTACTTTTGTTCAAAGGCCCAAATTTACATTTATTTTGGCTTCTGATGCCATTACACACCATAGGAAGCCTTTTCATTCGTTATTTTTGCAGCGCTCTCAAACGAGCAATTGTATGAGCATTTACAACAATAAATCCAAATGGAAATGGTACCTGGCCGCAGGCGGGCTGCTGATCGTGGCCATTTCCATGGTCTACACCAATTATGTCACCTCCCGTCTGGCCAAAGAGGAATACAATAAGGTGCAGCACTGGCTGATGGCCCAGGAAGCCATTGCCAAACCGCTACCGGCGGAATGCGACCCCTGTATCGACTTTACCCTGCATACCGAGATTTTAAAAGCCAATTCGACCATTCCCGTGATCCTGGTGGGGGAGACCGGCACCATCATCGATGCCTTCAACTTCGGGGAAGGGAAGGATACCGACCAGGTATTTCTGAAAAAAGAGCTGGAACACCTGCAGAGCGAGGGCGTCGAACCCATTGAAGGGTTTGCCCAGCAATTGTATTACGAAAAATCCAACCTGCTCACCCTGCTCGAGTATTTCCCACTGGTACAGCTCGGCCTCATTGGCGTGTTCATCGCTTTTGGATATATTGGATTCAGCACGGCCCGCCGGTCGGAGCAAAACCGGGTATGGGTCGGCATGGCCAAAGAAACGGCCCACCAGTTGGGCACCCCCACTTCCGCGATCATCGGCTGGATCGAGCACCTGAAATTGATACGTGAAGAAGACGAGGACGTGATGGAAATTGTGCGGGAACTCCGCAACGACGTCAGCCGCCTGGAATTGATCGCCGACCGTTTTTCCAAGATCGGGTCCTCTCCCGAGCTCCAGCCGATCGATATTTTTTCCGAACTGGAAAAAGCCCGTGAATACATGCAAGCCCGGGCGCCGAGAAAGGTGGAATTCAACTTCCCCGGCACGGCACAACCCCCGCTTTTGGTCTACATCAACCCCCACCTCTTTGCCTGGGTAGTAGAGAACCTCCTGCGCAATGCCCTGGATGCGATGGAGGGCACCGGCCAGCTCTCCGCCGAGGTATACCACGACCCGGAACATATTTTTATCGATATTTCCGATACGGGGAAAGGGATACCGCCCAGTAAATTCCGTACGGTCTTTGAACCCGGATTCACCACCAAAAAGCGCGGCTGGGGATTGGGCCTTTCCCTCGCCAAACGCATCATCGAAGATTACCATTCGGGGAAGATCTTCGTGAAACGCTCGGAGGAAAATGTGGGGACGACCTTCACCATCCAACTGCCCAAACAAACCCCAAGAAGCCTCAAATGATCCAAACAGCGCTTTATTTGTTATTTTCATTATGATCGACACCACCGCAAAACTGGACATTCGAAAATGCAGTCTTCCCGACCTGGAGGCTGTCATGGAAAACCTGGGGGAAAAGAAGTTCCGCGCCCGGCAGGTATGGGAATGGCTTTGGAAAAAGGGGGTACGGTCTTTCGAGGAGATGAGCAACCTGTCAAAACCTTTGAGGGAGCAGCTACAAGCCCAATTCCTCATCCAGGCGATCGTCGAAGACAAGGTGCAGCGCAGTCATGACGGCACGATCAAGACGCGCTTCCGCCTGCATGATGGCCATTTGGTCGAATCAGTGCTCATCCCCGTGCCCGACGAAAACCGATTCACGGTTTGCGTATCCTGCCAGGTGGGATGTAGCCTGACCTGTTCCTTCTGCGCCACCGGCCAGATGAAGCGCGTGCGCAACCTCGACCCGGCAGAGATCTATGACCAGGTCGTGCTCGTCAACCAACAATCGCTAGAAACGTTCGAACATCCGCTGACCAATATCGTCTTTATGGGAATGGGCGAACCGCTCCTGGCCTACTCCAGTGTCCTGGAAAGTATCGACCGCATCACGGCTCCTGACGGACTGAATATGTCGCCACGGCGCATTACCGTCAGTACCGCAGGCATTGCCAAGATGATCCGGAAGATGGCTGACGACGGGGTGAAGTTCAATCTGGCACTTTCGCTCCACGCGGCCGATGATACCAAGCGCAACGAGATCATGCCCATTAACGAGCAAAATGACCTCGCATCGCTGGTAGACGCTATCGACTATTTCTACCAAAAGACCAAAAACCGCATCAGTTACGAGTATATCGCATTCCGGGATTTTAACGATAGCCTTCGGGATGCCGCCAACCTGACACGATTGTGCAGGCGCTATCCGGTGCGCGTCAATATCATCGAATACAACCCTGTCGATGGAGTTTTGTTTGAGAAGGCGGATGAAACGCGTATCGACCAGTTTGCAGCCTACCTGCGAAAGGAAGGGATCATGGTCACGGTGCGCCGTAGCCGGGGCAAGGATATCGATGCGGCCTGCGGGCAATTGGCCAATAAACAATAAAAGAAAAGAGGCTTTTTTATTAAAGCTGGGCATCAAAATTGACCAGGTTGACAAATCTTTCCACCCGTTTTTTGATCTCAATATCCGTCAGGTCTTTCAATCGTTCAATGCCGAAGCGTTCCACGCAGAAAGAGGCCATTGCAGAGCCATAGATCACGGCCCGTTTCATATTCTCAAAAGAAAGGTCGCCGGTTTGCGCCAGGTATCCCACAAACCCACCTGCAAACGTATCGCCTGCACCGGTGGGATCGAACACCTCGGCTAGAGGCAGTGCAGGCGCAAAAAAGATGGAATCTCCAAAAAACAACAGCGCGCCATGCTCTCCTTTTTTGATAACGAGTGTGCTGGGACCCATTTTGAGGATCTTTTCCGAAGCTTTTACCAGCGAATGCTCGCCGGACAACTGCCGGGCTTCTTCGTCGTTGATCATCAATACATCGATCTGCCCGATCACATGGAGAAGTGCGTCCAGCGCCGTATCCATCCAGAAGTTCATCGTGTCGAGCACGACCAGCCTGGGGCGTTGTTCGAGCTGGTCGAGTACCCGCTGCTGTACGGCAGGCGTCAAATTGCCGAGCATTAAAAAGTCCGGGCGGCGAAAGCGTTCCGGCAGCAAGGGATCAAACCCGGCCAGGACGTTCAGTTGTGTATCGAGCGTGTCGCGCGAATTCATGTTGTCGTGATAGCGACCGGCCCAAAAAAAAGAGCGTTCTCCGTTGCGCACCTGTAGCCCCTCCAGATCCACCCCTTTGCTTTGCATGTGTTCCAACTCCACTTGTGGAAAATCGTCCCCTATTACAGAAACCAAATGTACCGGACGGCTGAAATAGGAAGCGGCAAGGGAAATATACGTAGCGGCGCCTCCCACAATGCGCTCCGCTTTCCCCCAGGGGGTTTCGATACTGTCGAAGGCGACAGTGCCTACAGTCATTAAACTCATGTGATCCAACGGGTTTTACCTGCGAATTACGGGAACTTTTTCCGAATCCTCCTGCTTTTTGCACCAGGAGCTGGTTATAAAAAAAATAATTTCTTTGCAAAGATTGCGCAAAATAAGGAAATGATCTAAATTTGCCTCGCCTTTGAAAGAAAGGGCATTTTTGCCTCAGTAGCTCAGTCGGTTAGAGCGCCGGACTGTTAATCCGTAGGTCGTAGGTTCGAATCCTACCTGGGGCGCAATTTTAAAAGCCATTATCTTCCTGTTTGGAGGGTAATGGCTTTTTTCTCACAAGGACATTCTAAATACCTTTTTATGCCTTTCTCCCATGCCTTGTGTTTACATCCTTTATTCAACCAAGCTCGATCGTTTTTATATCGGTGCTGCTGACGATCCTTTTTCCCGCCTCCAGCAACATAATGACGCCATTTATCCAGGTAGCTTTTCCGCTAAAGGCATTCCATGGTCTTTGTTCTTCTACTCCCACTGCATCGACTGGCACCAGGCACTTGCCATTGAACGCCATATCAAGAAAATGAAAAGCCGGACTTTCATCCACAACCTCAAGAAATTTCCGCACATTATTCTCCGACTTAAACACCGGTTTCCGCCACGCGCCTGTTAATCCGTACCCCGATAGCTATCGGGGGTAGGTTCGAATCCTACCTGGGGCGCAATTTTAAAAGCCATTATCTTCCTGTTTGGAGGGTAATGGCTTTTTTCTCACAAGGACATTCTAAATACCTTTTTTATGCCTTTCTCCCATGCCTTGTGTTTACATCCTTTATTCAACCAAGCTCGATCGTTTTTATATCGGTGCTGCTGACGATCCTTTTTCCCGCCTCCAGCAACATAATGACGCCATTTATCCAGGTAGCTTTTCCGCTAAAGGCATTCCATGGTCTTTGTTCTTCTACTCCCACTGCATCGACTGGCACCAGGCACTTGCCATTGAACGCCATATCAAGAAAATGAAAAGCCGGACTTTCATCCACAACCTCAAGAAATTTCCGCACATTATTCTCCGACTTAAACACCGGTTTCCGCCCCGTGCCTGTTAATCCGTACCCCGATAGCTATCGGGGTAGGTTCGAATCCTACCTGGGGCGCAATTTTAAAAGCCATTATCTTCCTGTTTGGAGGGTAATGGCTTTTTTCTCACAAGGACATTCTAAATACCTTTTTATGCCTTTCTCCCATGCCTTGTGTTTACATCCTTTATTCAACCAAGCTCGATCGTTTTTATATCGGTGCTGCTGACGATCCTTTTTCCCGCCTCCAGCAACATAATGACGCCATTTATCCAGGTAGCTTTTCCGCTAAAGGCATTCCATGGTCTTTGTTCTTCTACTCCCACTGCATCGACTGGCACCAGGCACTTGCCATCGAACGCCATATCAAGAAAATGAAAAGCCGGACTTTCATCCACAACCTCAAGAAATTTCCGCACATTATTCTCCGACTTAAACACCGGTTTCCGCCACGCGCCTGTTAATCCGTACCCCGATAGCTATCGGGGGTAGGTTCGAATCCTACCTGGGGCGCAATTTTAAAAAGCCTTGAAGCTATGCTTCGGGGCTTTTTTTATTCGGCCAACAATGGCTTCAGTACCTCCAAATTGCCCTCCACTTCCGGCGGGATCGGCAAATCCAGGATCTCACAAATCAGGGGGTAAATATGTATATTTTCTACAGACCCCACTTTTGCTCCGGCCTTGAACGCAGGGCCCCAGGCATATAAAATGCCGTGCATATCCTGATAAGCTGGCGTGTAGCCATGCTCTCCCATTTTAGTTCGATTGGTGCTTTTTAAAAAAGCCATGGTGCGGGCCCACGTGAAATAGTAGGGAAAATCCGGCATGACGAGTATATCGCCCACCCTGGGATCCAGTTTGGGGCCCAGGTAATAAGGAAATTCTGTCGCTTTGCATACGGAATAGTGGTCAGCCCATTCCAGGCGCTGAAGGCGTTGGCAAACCGCATCGGCATCTACGCCTTCTTTCAGGTAAATATGCAAGAGAGCCCCTTCGCTTGCCAACAAGTATTCCGATTCTGATTCCAGCGGTTCGATCGGGAGCAACTGGTCCAGTTGCACTTCCGCCATCCCATGATCTGATACCACGACAATATTCACCGGAATATCCAGCGCACGGACTCCGTCGAAAAGCCTGCCCAGTTCTTCATCCAACTGCAGGAGCGCCTTACTCAGTTCTTCATCGTTGTTAGGACCATACCGGTGCCCGGCATCATCCATGTCGGAAAAATAGGCAGTGATCATATGTGGCCGGTTTCCGGCAGGCAAACGCAGCCAATCAAGCACCTGATCGACCCGGCGGGAATTGGGTACCGATCCATCGTACGGGAAATAGTAAGTAGGCTTCACACCTTTGATATCAGCCTCTGATCCTACGAAGAAATAGCTGGCCGAAACCATGCCTTGTTGTTCGGCATTCACCCAAATGGGCGTCCCGGCATACCAACTGCCATCCTGCACCACCTCCCTTTTCGAGATGGAGTACATCTTTTGCTTTTTAGCATCGTAAAACGTATTCCCTATAAGTCGATGCTGCATGGGGCGCATGCCTGTAGCAATTGAATAATGATTGGGAAAGGTTTTCGAAGGAAAACAAGGGATCAACGACTCCGCCTGGGCTCCTTCGCGAATGAGCGCATTCAAATGAGGTGGGTTAAACCGCTCGACGTAATCGTACCGGAACCCATCCAGGGAAATGAGTATTAAATAGGGTTTATCCAATTGGTCGGAACGATTGGTCTTGAGTTCCTGTGCTGTACTGAAACTGCCGTGCAGGAGAAATATCAGGAAAAAAATACAATATCGATACATAATAATGATGGGTTAAAAACTTCGGCAAAATAGCACCTGAATGATACTTTTAGGAGGGAAGTTTCTTATTTTAAGCCCACGAACAATCCTCCCTTAGTATAACAAGAAAAAATGCCTTCATGATCCAGGTACGCGAAATAAATGATATCCGAAAGATTAAACCGTTTATTGATTTCCCGTATCGGCTCTATAAAAATTGCCCCTATTGGATCCCTCCGCTCAAGCGGGGGGAGGTCCGGCATTTCACTCCGGCCAAAAATCCTTCTTTCGAACATGCAGAAGCCAAGCTATGGGTTGCAGAAAAAAAAGGCAAAGTAGTTGGGCGTATTGTAGGGATCATCAATGACCTGGAAACCCAGGCACGCGGAGAAGTGCACGGCCGCTTTGGCTGGTTGGAATTTGAAGAGGATATTGCCATCCCTCGTGCCTTGCTGGAAACAGCTGAACGTTGGGCAAAAGCTAAAGGCGCCGTCCTTTTTAAAGGGCCTGTAGGCTTTACCAATCTCGATCCCTCCGGAATGACGGTGGAAGGATTTGAGGAATTGGGGACCATATCCGGAGCCTTCCATTATCCGTATTATGGGAAGTTCATGGACCAACTGGGCTTTGAAAAATTAGCCGACTGGCTGGAGTTAGTGCTCGATAAGGCGCCGGACGAAGTCCCTGAAAAAATGCAACGACTACAGCCCATCCTGGAAAAAAAGTTTGGCATCCAAAACTTCCAGATCAATAGCAAAAAAGAATTGCGGGAAAGGATTCGCGAATCCTTTTTTTTGGTAACCAGTTCCTACAAAGACCTTCCCTCATTCGTCCCGCTCACTGATCATCAGATCGATGATTACATCGACCAATACCTGCCCTTCCTGAAGCCGGAATACATCTCCCTGGTTGGGGACAAGGACGGCAATCTGTTGGGCTTTGGATTGATTGTCCCTTCCTTTTCCGAAGCAATGGTGAAGGCAAAGGGAGAGTTGTATCCCTTTGGGATCTTCCCCTTACTTTGGACCCGGCGGTTCCATCAGGTGGCAGACCTTTTATTAATCGGGGTGGTAGAGGCCTGGCGGGGCCGAGGGCTGAACGCGCTTATTTTTGCCAAGTCCATTCTCGCGGTAAGCAAGCAGGGCGTGCGAAAAGTGCGAATCAATCCGATACTGGAAGAAAACCTCGCATCCCTTTCCCTTTTCAAAGATTTTGCCCCCAGAGAATTTCGGCGGCGCCGTCTTTTTTCAAAGGTGTTGTAATTCCCCCCCGGGAATTTCAAAATGTATAATTTACCCAAATCCAATCACCCAAATTGAAAACGCCATGGCTTCGGTTAGTGTTCGGGAGATCAATCCGTCAAGCGACCTTATTCCTTTTGTCAATTTCCCCTATCGACTCTACAAAGGCCATCCATACTGGATCCCTCCTATAAAAAGGATGGAGATCAGCCAATTTGACCGGAACCAGAACCCGGTTTTACCCCATTGTGTACAAAAACTGTGGGTTGCGGAAAAAGAAGGTCGCATTACGGGCCGGATCGGGTGTTTCATCAATGATCTGGAAACCCAGAAACGAGGAGAGAAACACGCCAGGTTCAACTGGCTGGAATTCGAAGATGACCCCATGACCAGCCGGGCGCTTCTCGAGATTGCCGCCGACTGGGCCAAAGGCCAGGGCGCTGTCCGGCTCAAAGGCCCTCTTGGATATTCCAACCTTGAAAGCGCAGGTATGACCATTGAAGGATTTGATGAACTGGGCACCATGGGCGCCCCTTTCCACTTCCCCTATTATCGGAAACACCTGGAAGAGGCCGGATTTGATAAGCTTTACGACTACCTTGAGTCCGTCGTAGAACAGGTCCCCGCTGAAATACCGGAAAAATTAAAACGCCTTCAACCCATTATAGAGGAAAGATTCGGTATCCGCCAGCTACCCATTGGAAGCAAGGCCGTCTTTGAAAAACGGGCCAAAGAGGTGTTCTATCTGGTGCTCGATACTTATAAAAAGCTGCCTTCCTTCGTGCCAATTTCCGATAAACAGATCGACCACTATTTGGCCCAGAATATTGCCTTTCTTCTTCCTGAATATTTAGCCATACTCGAAAATGCGGAGGGGCAACTCATCGGCTATGGCGTGATGATGCCCTCTTTTTCCAAAGCGCTAATCCGCGCCAATGGCCGGCTTTTCCCTTTTGGATTGCTCCACCTGCTCTGGACCCGTCGCTTTCACCATACCGTCGACCTGCTGCTCATCGGGGTGGTAGAAGAATGGAGAAATAAAGGCTTGAATGCGCTTATTTTTGGCAACACTATTCCCGTTTTCAAAAAAAACGGGGTGAAAAAGGTCTATACCAATCCCGTTTTGGAAGAAAACCAGGCTTCCCAAGCTTTATTTAAAGATTACGGTCCCCGGGAATACCGCAGGCGCCGGGTTTTTGTAAAAGAGTTATGAACGAAAGACCCGATTACCGGACCAACACCACATTGCCGCTAAGCTGAAACTGGTCCAGTTGGGCGATCCACATGTACATATCCGGGCGAGCGGTTTTCCCACGGTATGTCCCATCCCAACCATCCTCCAGGTCCTGTGTTTCAAATACCAGCTCCCCCCAACGGTCAAAGACCTTCATGCTAAATTGGAAGACTTTCTTTTCGGGATAGATCTGAAAAAGATCGTTCACCCCGTCGTAATTGGGAGAGAAAATATTGGGCACATAAAACCGGGAAGGGCAAAAGGTAAGCACCAGCACCGAATCTTTGGCTTTGCATCCGTTGGCATCCGTCACTTCCAGCCAAACCATCCCTGGATCGTTGACTTCTTCGCTCTTACGGGTTGAGCCGGTACTCCATAAATACTGCGAAAAAGTGCCCGAAGCTTCCAGTAGGGTCGGATCATAACAAAAAGTGGTATCTCCCAATATTTCTACCGAAGCCACATACCGCTCAAAGCTCAAATCGTCTGCATACGCCAATTCAGCCCATGCGCCCAGGCCAATGGAGCCCGGCAGTTGAATATCCTGGTCATTCACTGAAATCTGGAGTGCGCCGTTGATGAAAACCTCTATGTTCCCATTACAGGACCGTTCTACCGCCAGTTCATGCCATTGGTCGGTTGCAAAGGTGGCATTCTCGACCGCCAAGTCTTCATACACCCCGTTGACCACCTTGAACAAGCGCAACTCGGGATTATCCGTCCCTAGTGGCTTGCAGGAGACCTGGTAAAAGTCGTTGGAGCCAAGGTATTGAAAATAAAAATTGAAATCAGGCGTCGGACCTTCACAGTAAAAATACATTTGATATCTTCCGAAGGAACCGCTGAAGCTTTTGTGCAGGAGGAGGGTGGATGTGTCCGGGAAGACTCCCATCTCCAGGGAGTTGTTGCCGCCATAAACCAGGCTGCTCGTCACCCCGGCATTCCCTTCTATAAGGGTCCAGTTGCTGAGGTTTCCGGATTCAAAATTTTCAAGGAGCTGAGGCTGAGCCACGACCGCAATAGCGGAGAGCAACAGTCCTGTAATCGGTATCAGGATTTTTTTCATGGGATGTGTTTTTCTTGCGGGGGCAAAATTATAGTATTCCAATCTTATTATATATTTTTTTAACACAAAGGTTGGCCACTCCCCTTCAATTTTCTTGGTTTTACCCCCAATTTTGCCTATATTCCCATCAATGGAAAAACAAACCGTAAGAGTCGATCTCAATCTGAATATCAGGGGCCTTACCCCTTCCGCTACCCTGGCGATCAATGAGAAATGCAGGGCTTTACAAGCGCAGGGAAAGGAAGTCTTTCACCTTGGATTTGGCCAATCTCCCTTTCCCGTACCTAAGCCGGTAGTGGAAACACTCCGGGAAAATGCCTGGCGAAAGGATTATCTCGCTGTCAAGGGCCTCTACCCGCTTCGGGAGGCTATTTCTCACTTCTGGGAGCGAAAACAAGGACTTACATTCAGCCCGGATGATATTCTCATCGGACCGGGATCGAAGGAACTCCTCTTTATTCTGCAGCTGGTCTACTATGGCGACCTGGTGATCCCGACGCCCAGCTGGGTATCCTATTACCCGCAAGCCCTGATTGTGGGAAGGCGGGTCAACTGGGTCAAAACCCATGCGGAAGACGACTGGCGGCTTACCCCGGAAGAGCTGGAATCCATCTGCCAGCTCGACCCCGACCGGCCGCGGATCGTGGTGATCAACTATCCCGCTAACCCCACCGGAGCTACCTATTCGGTCGACCAGTTAAAAGAAATTGCAGGAATTGCCCGCAAATACAAGGTGATACTCTTGTCTGACGAGATCTACGGAGAGCTCCATCACCTGGGCCAACACGTATCCATCGCCCGGTATTACCCGGAAGGTACGATCATCAGCAGCGGAATATCCAAGTGGTGTGGCGCCGGCGGCTGGCGGCTCGGCATGTTTTCTTTCCCCAAAACGATGCGCTGGCTATTAGATGCAATGGCGGTAGTGGCCAGCGAAACGTTCACCGCCACCAGCGCGCCCATTCAGTACGCAGCCGTTTCGGCTTTTGAAGAAAGCGCAGAAATCGAAGCCTACCTGCACCAAGCCCGGCGAATCCTGCGCATCCTCGGCAAAACCCTGCACACTGAACTCCATGACATGGGTATTACAGCCCCCAAGCCACAGGGCGGGTTCTACTTATTTCCGGACTTTGGCCGCTACCGGGAACGCCTGCTTGGAAAAGGAATACACAATAGCCAGCTCATGTGCGAACGGCTGCTCGAAGAAACAGGCGTGGCCCTCCTGCCCAGCCTCGACTTTGGAAGGCCTTCCGAAGAACTGACCGCACGCCTTTCCTACGTGGACTTCGACGGCGAGCAGGCGCTCGAAGTGGCATCTACCACTTATGCAGACAAACCCCTCGACGCCGCTTTTGTAAAGACATGTGCGCCGAATATGCTGGAGGCCATTAAGCGGATCCGGGAGTGGGTGCGATGAGCTTTTTCCTCATTTCAACTATGAAGGCTTTGAGAAAGGGAGCCGTGGGAACGGAAGCCATAATTTTGAGGTCTTCGAGCCAGGTGGTTTCTTCATTGAGAAATTTGAGCACGCGAGCAGGGGGATTGTGGTGAAAGAGATCGGCGAACAGGTCGCCTGCAGAAAGCGCCCCGCTATCCAGCACATGGAGTAGGGTGCTGTCGAAGAGCCCATACCTGGCGGGCGCTAATGTCGGTAAAGGAAATGGCGAACCCGTTTTTTCCAATTGCCCCACCAGGCGCCGCAAATTTTTCTGAAGCCGCCAAAAAGTATACCCCGACGAAGGTTTGGTATACCCCCCGGCGGTGCCGATGTACACGATCCGCCCTTCGGAACGGGGAAAAGGGAAGTCCGTCATCGGGATAGCCCCCATTTCGGTGTGCTCCACTTCATAGGGTTGAGTGGTCACAAATTCGGGAATCAATGCCCGAAGCTGTTCGTCGTATTCTTCACTGGTGAATAGCTTATTCGAAAAAAAAGTAAGTTCTACCAGCGCCCGGTGCGTGTCAACCGGAAGTGCGTACAGAAAAGACAATCCCTGATTCTGCGGCACCCGAAAATCCATAAACGTAGCGGTGGCAGGATCAAAAGCCGGCGCATTGGTTCGGATCACCCACCCTTTAAAATGCTGGTCCATGTAGTGGTAGCGCTGCTTGTCGATTGGCCGGGCAGGCAGGCTGCTAAAACCAAACTTTCCCGCAACCGTTCGCCCATCTTCCATATGCACCACTACTCCGTCCGGGGTGGTGTTCCATCCCTGTATTTTCCCGTAAATGCGATCGACGGATGGCGCCGATGCGAATGTCTTTTCCACAAAATGATAAAAATCTATCCCCCTGATCATTTTGTAGGTGTAGGGCGCAATGTCGAGGGTCCGGGAAAAAGATGGGCTAAAAAGTCGAGTTGATCCCAACGCTGGCAGACGATGTCGTCGAACGGCCCGGGAGTTTGCTCCCAAAAGCACCAGGTCCGGTCGTTGCTGGTCTTGGGCTCCAGGTCGATGAGCGCGATGCGCTTATCGCGTAAAGGGCCTTGCAAAAGGTGAAAGGCAAGGCTTTGACCCGCTAATCCGCCGCCGATCAGGATGTAGTCATAAGTTGTCTGCATATCCGGATAAAACAGTATCGAAGAGAATTGGTTTAGTCCGATAGCCAGGGTGTTAAATCTGATTTATTGCTTACCTTTGCGTGGTGTTTGGGGCCTGGAATGACAGGAACGAACCGCTTGAGATCAGAACTATTTTAAACGCATTGACATGGATTTATTTGATAAGATTAAGAAGAACATGGGCCCTATCGGCAAATGGGCTGATTTTGCCGACGGTTATTTTGCTTTCCCCGAATTAACGGGAGAAATCAGCAACCGGATGTATTTTCAGGGCAAGGAAGTGATCTGCTGGAGTATCAACAACTACCTTGGGTTGGGCAACCACCCGGAGGTGCGCAAAGCAGATGCAGATGCGGCCGCAGAGTGGGGATTGGCCTATCCGATGGGCGCCCGGATGATGTCCGGCACCACCAAATACCACTTGCAACTTGAAAAAGAACTGGCTGCCTTTGTGGGTAAAGAATCCGCTTACCTGTTGAATTTCGGCTATCAAGGTATCATGTCCGCCATCGATGCGCTTCTCGACCGCAAAGATGTCGTGGTCTACGATGCGGAAAGCCATGCCTGTATTGTGGACGGCATGCGGATGCACCCGGGTCATCGTTTTGCTTTTGAGCACAACAACATGGAAAGCCTGGAGAAGAACCTCCTCCGCGCGACCAAGCTGACTGAAAAGTCAGGCGGAGCCATCCTGGTAATATCCGAAGGTGTATTCGGTATGCGGGGCGACCAGGGAAAACTGCGCGAGATCATCGCCATGAAAGAAAAATACGATTTCCGGCTGCTCATTGACGATGCCCATGGCTTCGGCGCGTTGGGCAAGACCGGCGCTGGAACCGGAGAAGAACAAGGCGTACAGGATGATATCGATCTCTATTTCTCTACCTTCGCCAAATCGATGGCCAGCATTGGCGCCTTTATCGCCGGCGATCCGGAAATCATCCGTTTCCTGCGCTACAATATGCGTTCCCAGGTCTATGCCAAATCGCTCCCTATGCCGCTGGTTATCGGCAACCTCAAGCGATTGGAATTACTTCGCTCCCGGCCGGAATTGAAAGCCAAGCTGTGGGAAAACGTCAATTACCTGCAGGCCAATTTGCGGGAAGCCGGGTTTGATATCGGTGATACAAATACCCCTGTAACCCCCGTCTATATGAAGGCCGACGAACCACTCGTTGCCGGCGTGTTGGTCAGAGACCTCCGGGAAAACTACGGGATATTCTGCTCTATCGTGATCTATCCGGTCATCCCCAAGGGCACCATGATCCTTCGGATTATACCTACCGCCGTACATACATTGGAGGATATCGATCTTACGATCCAGGCATTTAAAGAGGCCCGGCAAAAGCTCGACGACGGCACCTATGCAGCCGCCATCGGTACTTTGGTACAACAAGGGTAAGTAAATCCTTAATAAAAAGAGGCCGGCCGGTGGCCGGCCTCTTTTTTATAAAATGTGAACTATGAACGCCCTAACCTCCTTCCAATCCGCTATTCTGGAGGGCATCCCCGACGAACTCCCCACTCCCCAATCATACGACCCAACTATCAGCCATGCCCCCAAACGCATCATCGATGGGGTGTTGAGCGATAAAGAGAAAAAGCTGGCCATCCGCAACGCCCTCCGCTATTTCCCCCCTGATCAACACGCGGTGCTGGCCCCGGAATTCGCCGAAGAGCTCGAGCAGTATGGCCGCATTTATATGCATCGGTTTCGCCCCGATTATCCCATGTTCTCCAGACCCATCACGGACTACCCGCACCGGTCCACACAGGCGGCGGCTATCCAGTTGATGATCCAGAACAACCTCGACCCCAAGGTAGCCAAACATCCACACGAACTGATCACCTACGGAGGCAACGGCGCAGTATTCCAAAACTGGGCCCAGTACCGCCTCACGATGAAATACCTGGCGGAGATGACCGACCACCAGACCCTGGTGCTCTACTCCGGCCACCCGCTTGGGCTCTTCCCCTCCCACACCGATGCCCCGCGCGTAGTGGTCACCAACGGGATGATGATCCCCAATTATTCGAAAAAAGAAGACTGGAACAAATACAACGCCCTCGGCGTGACCCAATACGGCCAGATGACTGCCGGTTCCTTCATGTATATCGGCCCGCAAGGCATCGTACACGGCACTACCATCACCCTGCTCAACGCAGGCCGCCGGATGCATCTGGGCGCCGACGACCTCCGGGGGAAGGTTTATGTCACTTCCGGACTGGGTGGCATGTCGGGCGCCCAAACATTGGCGGCGGTGATCACCGGCGCCGTAGGCGTAGTGGCTGAAGTTGACGGTAATGCCGTCAAACAGCGCATCACCGACGGATATGTGAAGAAAGAAAACGTGTTTTCCGATCTCGATCAACTGCTTGCGCAGATTGAAAAAAGCCGGACAGCCAAAGACGCTATCGCCCTGGTCTACCACGGCAATATCGTCGACCTGTGGGAAAAACTGGTAGCCGAAAACGTGTTCATCGAGTTGGGCTCCGACCAGACCTCCCTGCACAATATCGACGATATGGGGTACTGTCCGGTGGGCTACACCTTCGAAGAAGCCCAGGAACTGCTTGCCCGCGACAAAGGCGCATTCATGGAGGCCATCCGTCAGTCGCTGCACCGCCACGTCGAGGCCGTCAACGCCATGGCTGCGAAGGGCATGTACTTCTGGGATTATGGCAATGCCTTTCTGAAGGAGGCAGGTGATGCAGGTGCAGATATCTGGAAAAACCAGCCTGAAGGCCTGTACAAATACGCCTCTTATGTCGAAGATATCATGGGTCCCATGTGTTTCGACTACGGGTTTGGTCCCTTCCGGTGGGTATGTACCTCCGGTCTGAAAGAAGACCTCGATAAAACCGATGCCATCGCTGCACATGTGCTCGAAGAAATGCGCCAGGAAGCCCCAGCGGAGATCCAGGGACAGCTCCGCGACAACTGGCTGTGGATCACCACTGCCGATGCCAACCTGCCCGTGGTCGGCTCTAAATCGCGCATCCTCTATGCGGATGCGGAGGGCCGCATTCGCATTGCCAGCGCCTTCAACAAGGCCATTGCCAAAGGCGAGCTCAAAGGTCCGGTTGTGCTGGGTCGCGACCACCACGACGTTTCCGGCACCGACAGTCCTTTCCGCGAAACCGCCAACATCTATGACGGATCCCGTTTCACTGCCGATATGGCGGTGCACAACGTCATCGGCGACAGCTTCCGTGGAGCCACCTGGGTGTCGCTGCACAACGGCGGCGGCGTAGGATGGGGCGAAGTGATCAACGGCGGCTTCGGCCTCGTGCTCGATGGCAGCGAGGATAGCGCCCGCAGACTTCAATCCATGCTTTTCTGGGATGTCAACAACGGCATTGCCCGCCGCAGCTGGGCACGCAATCCGGAAGCGATGTTCACGGCCAAAAGAGCTATGGAACAAAACCCGGATCTGGTGATCACGTTACCGAATTTGGTGGATGATTCACTCCTGTAGCCACGATACGTCGTGGCTCCCATGCCCCCGCGAGGTATCGCGGGGCTACGGGGCCGCCAACACCACCTCCACCGTCATCTCCTTCCCTTCGCGCACTAGTTTCACGGTGACCTGATCGCCCGGACGGAATTTCTCCAAAGCCAGGCTAAAATCATTGCCGGAGGTAATAGCCTCTGATTCAACCCCCACGATCAAATCCCCCCACCGGATATTTCCGGCACGATCGCGCATGGCAGGAATGAGCCCAGCCCGTTCGGCGGGACTACCTTGCGTCACCTCTATGACCAGGGCTCCTTTACCTTCAATACCCAGCCGGCGCTCCCACTGGGGCGACGCTACTTCTGCCCCCAACACCGGACGCATCACTTTTCCATACTGGATCAACTCGGGAACGATCCAGTTGACCACATCGACAGGGATGGAAAACCCGATACCGGCACTGGCGCCGGAAGGACTATAGATAGCCGTATTGACCCCAATGAGGCGTCCGTGCGAGTCGAGGAGCGGGCCGCCTGAATTGCCGGGGTTGATCGCCGCATCGGTCTGGATTACATCCCGTATGGGTATCCCCGCCACGGATTCAATCTCCCGGCCCAGGGCAGAGATCACCCCTGTGGTCAGGGTTTGGTCGAGGCCAAAGGGGTTGCCAATGGCAAAGACAGACTGCCCTACCCGCAGATTTTGGGACGTGCCAACCGGGATCGGGATCAATTCATTGGCGGGCGCATCAATCTTCAACACCGCCAGGTCTTTTTTGGGATCATACCCTACCAGACTGGCCGAGTAAGACTTGCCGTGCGCCAGCACCACCTGTGCTTTATCGGCGCCCTGTATCACATGGAAATTGGTTACGATATGCCCTTTTTTATCCCACACAAAGCCGGAGCCCGAGCCTCGGGGCACTTCGGTCGAATTGCGGGAAAAGAACTCCATCCGGATATTGGAAGTCGTAATGAAGGCAACCGATGGGGAGGATTCATCGAACAGGCGGATAGTCTCTTTTTCCAGGGCATAAAGATCTCCGCTTCCGGCCGATTCCGCTTCCTGGTTGGTTAATACCACTTGTTCTTTGTTCGTTTCAGGTTCAGCGGGCTGCGATTGGTCCTCCCGCGATTTCCAGCTTGCCCCGGCAATAAACCCTGCAGCAAGCAGCAATACCGAAAAAATAGTTCGAATGATACTTTTGCTCATAGCTGATAATTTATGAATGAAACGGGTATTTTCGTCAACAATAACAATCAACTCAGCACCCAGGTTGCAACCCGCAAAAAGGACCAGACTGCCAGACCCAACAAGAGTATCAGGACGAAAAGCACAGCCAGGAGCATGCCGCAGCCACTCCCTTTATTTTTCCCTTCGTTGTGGTGGGCGCGGAACAATTCAAAATTGCGCCGGTTGGACCGGTAGGTCAGGTCGAAGATATCGCCCAACACCGGTACGCTGCCGACGATCGTATCCAGCAGGATATTGCCCAGCATGAGCAGCAATACCCGGCCGCCGGCGCCATAGCGCACCATCCCCAATACCAGTGCGCCTGAAATAGCCAGGCTGAAGATATCGCCAATGCCGGGCGCCAACCCGATCAGAAAGTCTAATCCAAAGCGGATATTGGTAAAGGGAATGCGAAACCGGTTATCCATCAGGCTGGAAACACGATCGAGCCAAACGATCCGGGGGTTGGACATCTCTAATCCGGTATCTCTTTCCATGAAGCGAAAACTCCTTTCAGGTTCGTTTACTGACTAACACAAAGGCCGGGGGGATATTCCAGGGCATGAAGTGTACCCGCACATTACCGAAAATTTCTTCGTACAATTTTTTGGCTAATAAGCTGTAATGCACCTGCACAAACAAGCCTCCCGGACGGAGTACTTCTCTGCATGCAGCCAGGATATTCAAGCTCAGTTCCTGCGGAAGGACCACAAAAGGGATCGCAGAGAGGACGTAATCAATTTGTTGTAAGCCTTCTTTTTCCAGGTAGGCGGAAATACGTTCCGCAGAATCTTCTACCACGATCAGCCGGGGATCATCGATCTGATGCAGCAGTTCGCACAATTGAGGAAGCACTTCAAAGGCCAGCAATTTGCCGTCCGGATGCATTTGAGACAAAATATGCCGCGTGATCGCGCCATCTCCTGCCCCAAGTTCGGCGATCACCCGGGCTTCTCCGAAATCGACCATACTCGTCATCTTTCGGCATAAAAACGGGGAACTGCGGGTGATCGTGCCAACGGTCTTCAGGTTCTTTATCCCTTCCTGGAAAAAGCGAATGCTTTGATTCATGTGTTATTGTTAAACAAACAATGAATAAACAGGATGCGGGCTCCCCGTTTATTAGCCAATTGAATTCAACGTTGAAGAATGTTTTCCAGGTCTGGATATTCCTTTGCCCACGTCGCCAGCTGTGATTCTTCAATCCGAATTCCGTCAATATACGGAATAACCCGGGTATCAAGGGCTCCATTGCGGACCAGGTCTTGCTGCAACTGGCTAGCCGACTTAAATGTTTTATACAATCCGACCGTGTACAGATAGTTGCCCGTGCCTTTTTCTTTTTCGATCGTGCCGTGTGGATACCGGAAAAGCAAGTCGTTGGAATACATCTGCGGGGTGTCGGCAATTTGTAGCTTATAGGATAAACCTTCAATCGTTTTGGCGTAATAGTCCCAGGATTGGCTCACCATTTGCTCGGGCACGATGGGATCTTTCACCCGGATCCGGAGTGGCAGTCCAGCTGTTTGCAACAACGCAATATCGATGCGCCGGTTGATCTGCTTCCCGGTGGTGTTTGGCACGCCATCCAGCATCAGCAGGGCTTTCGGATAGTTCTTGCCTACGGCTTTGATCCGAATGTGGTCTATGTTGGCTCCGTTTCGCGACAGAAATTCAGCGGCGGCTTCTGCGCGTTTTGCCGAGAAGAACAAATCGACATTATTCGGATCGGCCCCATCGGAATGGCTGGTAAGTATAAGTTCAAGCTGCGGGAACCGCACCATCAGGTCTGCAATGGTGCTCAATGTTCGCATATTCCTGCCGGTCAGGATCTCCCCGTTTTCATCGTAATAGAGAGGTTCGAGAAAATATTTTTCAATCTGATCTTCCGAAAAGTGGGCCGCCGGGTCTTCGACCAATCCTACACGACGGGCAAAATCCAGTTTAAAATCGCGCACCTGGCTAAACACAATAGGGGACATCATGCGGGCTTGCTCCCGCTGGCTTTCCCGAAAGAACGCAGCATACAGATCGCTTCCCCCATATCCACTTTTCCGGTTGGAAGAAAAATAGGCCTTCATCCCATCGCGGGTGAGCCGGAAATCAAGGTCATCCCCAGCCGAATTTACCGGCACGCCGGGATTCCAGGGGTCCAGCCAGCTTTCGGTAGCATCGTCAAAAAATATGCGGATCACGTCAAACCCACCGAGGCTCCGCTGCGGATTGTTGGTGCTAAAATAAAGGGTTCGTCCATCCAGCGCCAGGAAGGGCGTTCGCTCCTCATAGCTGGTATTGATCTTGGGGCCCAGGTTTTGCGGTTCCGTCCAAAACCCATTCGAAAAAATGGAAATGTACAGATCGAACCCGCCATATCCGCCTGGACGCTGACTGGAAAAAAGCACGATCGTATCCTGGAAGAAATGAATATCTCCGTCGCCTTCCCAGGAATGAATAGGCCCCTGGAAAGCAGGCGAAAAAAGGGATCGTTCCTCCGGACGAGTGCGGAACGTATCTACATAAATATCGCCGCTAAAACGGGTCAGGCCTTGGAAATAGTAAAGCTGCAAGCCGTTTTTGTTAAAATCGAGCAGCACATCGTTGCGGGAGCTGTTCAACAAAAAACTCAGGGGCTCGGGTTTTGTCCAACTCCCTCCCGAGAAAGAAGAGGTAAACATATCACTGGTATACGTTCCTTCTATTCCGGACTCCTTCCCGTTGGCATCGCGCAGGCCACCCACATTTCCCTCCCTGGAGGAAGAAAAATAGAGCTTGCTGTTCAGGTTGGGGCTGGGGATAGGCCGAAATTCGTCACCTGCCGAATTGATTGCAGCGCCCATATTTTCCACAATAATACCGGACTTGGCCTGCTGTATGCGAATGCCAAATGCGCAACGCCGAATCTGGTCTTTTACTACAGCCCGTTGCGGGTTATTATTATCGATGTGCCGGAGGTATTCCTTGTAATAGCCAATCGCATCCAGAAACTGGAACGAGGCTTGTGCACAAAGGCCCAGGTAATAGTTCAGTTGAGGATTAGAGAATTTTTGCGCCTGCTGGAGGTCCGAAAAATACCGGAGAGCATCCTGAAGTTTGTTCGTTTCGTAATAGCATATCCCAATGCGAAACCGAATCTCCAGATCGCCGGGATCATTTTGCTGATACAACAGGTAATTCTGCAGGGCATCCTGGTATTTCTCCAGATTAAAGTATTGTTCTGCCACCCGCTTATACCCTTTCGTATCGGGTTGTGCATTCAATGCTCCCCATGCCAGCAAGGAGAAAAGGAAAAGGGTGACCAATTTATGCCTCATACTTCCGTTTTATTGCCAAAGGTCTTACAGGCTCCGATTGGGGTCAAAAGCCTCGAGGTAATCGCCTACTTTCCGCAAGAAGGAGCCTCCCAGCGCCCCGTCTACTACCCGGTGGTCGTACGACAGCGACAGGAACATCATTTGCCGCACGGCGATCAGATCTCCGTATTCCGTCTCCACGACTGCCGGTTTTTTCCGGATTGCGCCTGTAGCGAGGATAGCCACTTGCGGTTGATTGATAATGGGGGTGCCCATTACGTTTCCGAAGGTGCCCACATTGGTCAGCGTAAAGGTTCCTCCCTGGATTTCATCGGGCTTTAACTGGTTGGCCCGGGCCCGGTTGGCCAGGTCGTTGACTGATTTAGTCAATCCTACCAGGCTGAGCATATCTGCGTTCTTAATCACCGGTACGATCAGGTTGCCGCTGGGCAAGGCTGCTGCCATTCCGATATTGATATCTTTCTTCCGGATGAGCTGCGTCCCGTCAACCGAGATATTGATCATGGGGAAGTCGTGAATAGCCCGAACGACTGCTTCAATGAAAACCGGCGTAAAGGTGATCTTTTCGTTGTAGCGCTCTTCGAAAGTCTTTTTGATCTTATTTCGCCAATTCACAATATTGGTCACATCGACCTCAACAAAAGAAGTGACGTGGGGAGAAGTGCGCTTGGAATTGACCATATGGTCCGCGATCAGTTTCCGCATGCGGTCCATCTCGATAATCTCTACATTGCCATCGGTGCTGACCGCCGGGGCAGGGACAACGGGCGTCTGCGAAGCAGGAACGCTGGTACGCGCAGCAGCCGGCTGCACGACAGGAGCTACGGGCGCCTCTTTGGTCCGCGATTCCATATAGGCAAGGATGTCTTTCTTGGTCACGCGGCCCTGGGCTCCCGAACCGGCGATGCGCTCCAATTCCGAGCTGGTAATATTTTCTTTTTGCGCAATGGTCCGAACGAGTGGGGAATAAAACCGTGTCCCGCTGCTTTTGGGGATCTCTCCTGCCAGTTCAGGCTGCGCTACCGGTGTGGTGGTGCCCGGAGTCGCAGGATGGGAAACAGGTTCGCTGGAATGGCCGTTGCTGGAGCTTTTTTCCGCGACCATAGGGCCCGCAGCAGCCGCAGCAGCTTCCCCTTCGGTGGCAATGACAGCGATGGGCTTGCCCACCTCTACGACATCGTTCTCTTTGAAAAGAATCTCCACGAGGGTTCCACTCACCGGAGAGGGTACTTCCGAGTCAACTTTATCGGTGGCAATCTCCAGTATCGTTTCATCGGCTTCGATTTGGTCGCCCACTTGTTTGACCCACCGCAGGATCGTGGCTTCCATTATGCTCTCGCCCATTTTGGGCATGATCAGATCAATCTGAGCCATATATTTGGAAAATTTATTCGGTTAGAAATCAAAATACAAAGTTACGCAAATTGCCAGCCATTACCAACCACCGCCCCGTCCGTTTGCATTCATTCCTCCAGCAGGAACTTTCGAAGAAAATTCAATGCAGCGATAGCTGTATACTGGATATTCTTCAATCGATCTTTACCCAATTGGAGGTGGTAGGTCTGCACATTCTCCTTTGTTCCCACTGCCACCCAGATGGTTCCGACAGGCTTTTCGGGCGTTCCCCCGTCTGGGCCCGCAATGCCCGATATGGTGACTGCCACATCCGTGCCCAGGAGTTTTAAGGCGCCTGCTACCATCTCCCGGACTGTTTCTTCGCTCACGGCGCCAAACTCGTCGAGGGTCTCCTTGCTGACTTCCAACAGTTTGGTTTTCAGCTCGTTGGAATAAGCGACCACGCTACCTTTGTAATAGGCGGAAGAACCGGCTATCGTAGTGATCCGGTGGGCCAGGTAGCCTCCGGTGCAACTTTCCGCAGTGGATAGCAGCCAGTTTCGTTGCTGCAAGAGGACGCCAATCACCTGCTCCAGCGTCTCTTCTCCTTGTCCGTAAATAATATCCGGCAGTGTTTCCTGGATTTTACGGGCCTCCTGGTCCAAAAGCCTGCGTAGGTGCCCCTCGTTTTCTCCACGTGCAGTAAGCCGGAGCCGCACCTGTCCCAACCCGGGCAAATAGGCTAGTTTCACCTCGTTGGGCAGATTGTCTTCTATCTCCGAGATTCGCTCGGCAATGCGTGATTCACCTTCCCCGGCCGTCAATATAGTATGATGGATAATGGGGGATCCAGGAAAGCGCTTTTGCAGGCGCGGCAGTACTTCCACCTCCATGAGGTATTCCATTTCATACGGTACGCCGGGCATTGACACGACCACCTTCCCTTTTTCATCAAACCACATGCCCGGGGCGGTACCCATTCGGTTGTGCAGCAGTGCCGCATTTTGGGGCATAAAACATTGGGTGCGATGCGAATCGGACGGTTCACGCCCCAGCCGGGTCATAAACCGCGTGATATGGTCAAAGGTCTCCTGGGAAAATACGAACCCCTCTTCGTAAAAATCTGCCAGGGCTTTTTTCGTGACATCGTCGCGGATTGTGCCCAACCAGCCGGTTACTAGCCCTACATCTGCTTTCCCTACCCCCCTTTGCCGCTCTGCGACGATCTCCCCGGCGGTATCCGCTACCGTCTCCTTTCCGACCACTTGTGCGCCGATCGCATTGAGTTGCCGGGCCATCCAGGCGCTGTTGGTATCCACGATCTGCCCGATCAGCAGTTCGTCTCCGATGGTAAGTAATTGAACTTTCATATGAATCGTACTTCCTTCATTTCAAAATTAAACACCTTTCCTCCCGACTCGATCACCAGGTGCCCGTTTTCCGCAATCCCCGTAATGCGTCCCTGAAATTGGGAGCCATCAGGTCTGCCAAACGTACGGAGTTCGCCATAGCCATATAACTGCCGGAGGTAGTCGGTATGCACGGCGCTCCAGTCGCCTGCCTGGAGCTGGAGGTACCAATACCCCAAATGCCAGCACAACTCCGACAAACAGAGGTCGAGGTCGAATGTCTTACCCGTGGCCAGCGTGAGCGACCCCGGGTTGGGCAATTCAGCAGGAAATTCGGTTTGGTTGATATTGATCCCGATCCCGACCATGGTGTAGACCAGGCGGGTGCCCGAAAGACCATTTTGAATGAGTATACCGGCCACCTTTTTTTCGCCGATATAAATATCGTTGGGCCACTTGACCTGCACGTGTTCGGCCACGTGTCTGCTCACCCAATCGCGTACCCCCAGCGCCATGGCCTGGCTGAGGAGAAAAGCCCGGTTCAGCGGCAAAAAAGTGGGATAGAATAACACGGTGAACAATAAATTCTTTCCCGCTTCACTTTCCCAGGTATTGCGCAAGAGCCCTTTCCCTTTTGTTTGATAGGAAGTGCGGATAACCGTGCCCTCTTCCGGTCTCGAATTAGACAGGAGTTCCTGGGCATAAGCCTGGGTAGATTCCAATTCAGGGAATGCAAGGAGAACCTTTCCTATAAAACGGGTGTTTAAATTGGTCAACTTGGCAGATTTTGATACTTTTAGTAAGAATTTGTAAACTTATTACATTTATACTGGAAATAAAGTGGTTTACCAGACAAAGGCTGGCAAACCACTTGGGAGTAGTGCGGCCAGCGGCCGCACTACTCCCAAACCAATTTTCCTTGAGTATATTATCGTTGGTCTGTAATTCAGTACTTATCTGTTAAACTAAAAACACTAAAATTTGAGCACGGAAACGCGTATCCGCAAACGCCAGTCCCTTGAAGAACTAAACGAATTGATCATTGACAGCATCCAGGATATAAAAGGCCAGAACATCCTGAAACTGGATCTTCGCCACCTGGATGATGCCCCCACCGATTACTTCATTATTTGTGAAGGCACCTCGACTACCCAGGTGAAAGCTATCTCAGATAGCGTTTACAAAAAAGTAAAGGACAATACCGGCCATGCGCCGCTTCACCATGAAGGGCAGCTAAGCGCCCATTGGATATGCCTCGACTTCTTCGACGTTGTCGTCCATGTTTTCTATCCGGAGACCCGTAAATTTTACCAACTGGAAGACCTTTGGAGCGACGCTTTATTTACTGAAATCGAGAATTTATAACCTGCAACCAAATTTTGGTCGAAATCCTTTAACGATTCGTCATCTTATTCGTTGTATTCCCAACAAGCCATGGAGGAACGAATTCCCCGCTTTGGGGGTTGGAATACTGACGCATATTTTTCCAATAAATCACCGCGGTCTCCGGCCACGGTGTCTATAAGCACTAATACTGTACCTAAAAAAGGGGTAATTTAAGAATGGAAAATAACAAAAATCCTGAAAATAAACCTGCCGGACCGAAGTTCAACACCTATTGGATCTACGGTCTTATCGCTTTATTCCTGATCGCGCTCAATTTCTACCAAATTTCGAATGCAGGCAATGACCCGATCAAATTTTCGGAGTTTGCTGAAATGGTAAAAAAGGGAGATGTGGAGCGTCTGGATGTCGTTAACGAGAAAGTGGCTCAGGTATTTTTAAAAGAATCGAGCCTCACCAAGGAAGAATACAAGGATGCGTCCAAGAGCAACTTGTCCACCCGCCCGCATTATACGTTCAACATCGGGCCTTCGGAAATCTTTGCCAACGACCTGGAAAAATTAAACGAAAGCCTGCCGCCCGACAAACAAATCCATCCCGAATTTATCGATCGTACCAACTGGCTGGCGCCCATCCTTAGTTGGGTGCTGCCTGTCGCCATCATTGTCGGCATTTGGCTCTTTATCATGCGCCGGGTAGGCGGTGGCGGTGGCGGACCGGGCGGTCAGCTCTTCAATATTGGAAAATCCAAGGCTACCCTATTCGACCAGAATGCTAAAGTGGATGTCACTTTTGCCGATGTAGCCGGGCTGGATGAAGCAAAAGAAGAAGTGGTGGAAGTCGTGGATTTTTTGAAAAATCCCAAAAAATACACTGCATTGGGCGGGAAGATTCCCAAAGGTGTGTTGCTGGTCGGCCCTCCAGGTACCGGAAAAACCTTGCTGGCCAAGGCCGTGGCAGGGGAAGCCGGAGTGCCCTTCTTCTCGATCTCGGGTTCCGATTTCGTGGAAATGTTTGTCGGCGTAGGGGCCTCCCGTGTGCGCGACCTGTTCCGCCAGGCCCGTGAAAAAGCGCCCTGTATCGTATTTATTGATGAAATCGACGCCATCGGCCGTGCCCGAGGGAAAAACGGGTTCCAGGGCGGAAACGACGAACGGGAAAGTACCCTGAACCAGTTGCTGGTGGAAATGGATGGGTTCCCCACTGATAAAGGGGTAATTCTCATGGCCGCTACTAACCGGCCTGATGTACTTGACTCCGCCTTGATGCGCCCGGGGCGATTCGATCGCCCAATTGGCATCGACCGTCCCGACCTGAAGGGTAGGGAAGCGATCTTTAAGGTCCACCTCAAAAACATCAAACTATCAACGGATATAGACGCCGCTGTGCTCTCGGAAATGACGCCGGGCTTTGCCGGAGCCGAGATCGCGAACGTCTGCAACGAAGCCGCCCTCGTCGCCGCCCGTCGCAACAAGAAAGCGGTCGATATGGACGATTTCAACCACGCATTAGACCGGGTGATCGGAGGATTGGAAAAGAAAAATATGCTGATCTCTCCCGAAGAAAAGCAGATCATTGCCTACCACGAGGCCGGCCACGCCATCTGCGGTTGGTATCTCGAAAATGCGTCCCCATTGGTAAAAGTGACCATCGTTCCGCGTGGAATCGGCACCCTGGGTTATGCCCAATACCTGCCAAAAGACGAATACATCACGCGTACCGAAGCGCTACTCGATCGCATGTGCATGACTTTTGGCGGCCGGGCAGCGGAGACCATCATCTTTGACAAGATATCCACCGGCGCCCAGAACGACCTGGATCAGGTAACCAAAATGGCGTATAGTATGGTCACCGTATTTGGAATGAACGAAAAAGTAGGACAGGTGTCTTTCTACGGCCTGCAAAACGATAGTTTCATGCGTCCGTATTCGGAAGCAACGGCCAGCATGATCGATGAAGAGGTACGCCGGATGGTGGAGACTCAATTTAACCGGGCTAAAGCCCTTTTGGGTGAAAAGCAGAAAGAGCTGGAAATACTCGCCAGCAGACTCCTGGAAAAAGAAGTGCTCCTGAAATCCGATGTAGAACGACTCATCGGACCTCGTCCTTTCGGTCCTCCTCCCGGTGAAAAAGCCAGTCAGGCCGACCACGAAAGCACGGCATCCCAAGGAGAAGCCGCGGAAGACAGTGAAGCGGAAATCCTGACCGCAGACTAAAAAAAAAGCCCCGATCCAGGATCGGGGCTTTTTTTATGCTTCTTTTTCTTCCCGGATCAGCAACTGGAAGCCGTTTCCGTGGATATTCACAATCTCGATATTGTCGTCTTTCTTGAGGTATTTACGCAACTTGGTCACAAAGACATCCATGGAACGGGCCGTAAAGTAATTGTCTTCGCCCCAGATCTTGGTGAGCGCTTCAGACCGCGGCAATACATCATTTTTGTACAAGGCAAACATTCGTAGAAGCTGCGCTTCCTTTGGCGAAAGCTTTTCCTTTGATTCATCTGCCCGGTCCGGGTTGTAGGTCAGGATGCGCAGTGCATAATTGAAGTGAAATTTACCGATCGAGAATTCGCGGATATCTTCATCCAGGTCAATCCCTTTGGCTTTGCTGCGCTTCAGGACCGCCTGGATTCGGTATAACAGTTCTTCCGAGTTGAATGGCTTGGTGATATAGTCGTCGGCGCCGATCTTGAACCCTTGAAGGACATCATCTTTCAGCGTTTTTGCCGTCAGGAAAATAATGGGCATTTCCGCATCGCGCTCGCGAATCTCTTTAGCGAGGGTAAATCCGTCTTTCTTAGGCATCATCACGTCAAAGATGCAGAGGTCGAAAACCCCTTTCTTATAGCTTTCAAAACCCTGTACCCCGTCCGTGGCAAGGGTCACGTCGTAGTCGTGCATTTCCAGATAAGAACGGAGTACATCCCCGAAATTTTGGTCGTCTTCTACCAGGAGTATTTTGTTATTGGATGTCGCTGTCATAGTCTGGTTGGATTTTCTTTTCTTAAAAGTGTTAAACGCTTGATTAGGGCAACTAATTATGCAGAAGCGCCGGTAGAATGCCGGCTTTCTACCAGATAGGGAAAGAACAGGATAAAACTACTGCCTTTGCCCGGCTCGCTCTTCACGTCAATTTGCCCTTTGTGGGCAGTCATCAGGGCCTTCACATAGCTCAGGCCAAGCCCAAACCCTTTCACGTCATGGAGGTTGCCTGTAGGTACCCGGTAAAATTTGTCAAAGATATGCTTGCGGGCTTCCTTGCTCATACCAATGCCCTTGTCTTTGACAATAACTTCCACACCATTGGATACATTGCGCGTGTGCACCGAAATTTCGGGTGCATCGGGAGAATATTTATTGGCGTTATCCAGCAGGTTGTTGATAATATTGGAAATATGGATCAAATCTGCTTCCACATAGGGATTGCTGGCCTCCAGGTGTGATTTTGCGGTGCCCCCTCTTTTTTCTACTTGCAGGCAAATATTCTCTACCGCCCGGTTGATCACCTCGTGAAGGTTGACATTAGTGAGCTTCAGGTCAAAATCCTTCTTATCGATCAAGGCCATTTGCAGCACCTTCTCCACCTGGCTATTCATCCGCTTGTTCTCTTGCTTGATGATATTGGCAAAGCGCATGACCTTGCCCGAATCGCCAGACACCATCGGGCTCGAAATGGAATCCGCTGCCAGGGAGATCGTGGCGATGGGCGTCTTAAACTCGTGGGTCATGTTGTTGATAAAATCGGTCTTCATCTCCGACAATTTCTTCTGCCGGAAGATCACAAATACGGTATATGCGAAGCAGAACAGAATAAGAGCGGTAAAAACGATGGCTGCAGCCAGGTTGCGCCATACATTGGCCCATACATAGCTGGCTTTCGCAGGAAAGAAGACCATCAACAACCCCGGTGCCTGTCCTTTCTGAGGCTGAAACAGGTTGGCCCTGTATTTGGACGTATACAGGTTTTTGTAGCCTTCCTGGGTTACCTGGGGCTGGTTGTCCGGGACCAGGAAGTGATTATTTCCGATGACAAAACTCTTCTTGCTACGGGAATAGACTCCATACTTAAATTCCGTATCGATCCCCAGGTTGTTGAGCTCCTGGGAAATGTATTCATTCAAATGCTCCAGATCGATCCGGTTTTCCAGGGTGGTGTAATAGAGCCCTTCATAGTATTTCATCATTTGGGCAAACTTGCCTACCCGCTCGGAGGTACATTTGTCACAGTCGCAAAGGGGCTCGGAGACGAGAATGGTCAACAGGTCCTGGCGGGAAAGCTTCACCTCATCATACGATTCGTTTTCGAATGACAGGGATACGGTGACCTCCCCATCCCGGATGCGTTCCATGAGCTTATTTTCCATGTAGGAACGTACAAAACCGTTATTGAGGAAGTTGTAGAAGTTGAGTTGTTCGTCGTATTCCAGTCGTTCGGAAACCTTATTGAGTGCCGCAAAGACGTTTTTGTCAAATTGTTCCTGGTTCAACCGGATCGATGAGCGGATCCAGTTTACCTGCAGCCAGCAGATGCCCAAGAGCGCTGCACTCATCAGCCCAATGATAACCCATATGGCTCTCTTGCTCATCATAAAAAAACAATATCAACTAATTAATCTGGTGAAAGAGCTAAGCCTCTGCGTGTTGCCCGCAATTCTCTCTCTAAATAAACGCCTGAAAAATAAAAGTAATCAAAATGACCGGGGCCTTCGACGGTTTTAACAGCATTTTAACTAGTGAAGGGTGAGCGGTGAAGGGTGAGCGTTCACCGCTCACCCGCTCACCCGCTAACTAGTTCAGCGTAAAGCGAACGACGATACCTGCTGAGGTATTCGTGATCGGGAACGACTGAGAAATTTTCGGCACGGTACGGCGGTAGTCGAAAAACAAGCGCAGTGCCAACTGTTTATTGACCTGGTATTCTGCTGCCGGGGAGATGGAAACAGCGCGGGTACCCCGGGTCGGCTCATTAACCGGCTGGTCGAGCAGGTAGCGGGTAGTCACGTCATCGCGCAACGAGAAGTCGAAGCTGAAATCCAGGTCTCCGTTATTCCGGGGACCGGAGGCGCCACCGCGACCCTGGCTTTGACGACCGCCACTGCTTGGCGTAAGAGGTTGGTCTTTTTTACCCGAGGTTTGTAACTTCTTCAGGAAAGGCAGCTGCACTTCCTTCATCCGGTAACCAAAGCCCACAACGTATTCGGACGTTTTGGTCTCGTTCAATCCATTGTCCAGAAAGCTAAGCTGAAGGTTGCGCGTCTTTTTCACATCCATCCGGAGAGAGATATTGTTTTTGGTGCGAATATCAATCCCGATGAGCGGAGAAAACTGCTCGGAGATCACTATAGAGGGAATCTCAAAACGGGAGAAGTAATCACCGGTTTCCGGGTTTAGTTTGCCCGGATTATAGGTACTGTACAACAGATCTGTCTGGAACGCATTGACGGTCAATGTCGACTTATAGCCGTGACGGAGGCTGAAGTTGGAAAGAATATCCTTAAACATTGGCAGCTTGGAAAGGCCGTTATAGGTCAGATTCCAGTTCAGTCTGGGCAGCGTGCTCTTCATCACCTGGGTATAGTCGGACGACACCGGAACATCATTGGCATTCTGGCCGGTATAGGCAGCGAGGAAAGCGGGAATCAACACGCTTTGCTGCACACGGCCATAGCCGTAAGGATAGCCCTCAATTGCCTGGGTCGAATCCGGGTGAATGCCTGTACCCAGCCGGTTCGCCACAATAACCCGGTTATCTTCAAACTGGCTGAATAACCCAACCAGGTCAGCAACCCGGTCGACAAACATCGTATTCAAGGAGAAATAGGAGATGGTGAACGATCCGACATCTTTTGGGATCAGGTGCTCGAACTCCTGCTGGAACCGATCAAGGCCTGTTCCCAAAATAGTATCCCGGCGGAAAAATTCCGAGTGGAAGTTGGAATAATTCCGGCTGGCGGTGATATCGATCCGGAAATCGCTGAAAGGTTCGATCGACAACTGCCCGTCAAGCACCTGGCTGTAGTCCTGGGTTACAGGTTGATTCAGCAGCTGATCGCCGGAGATCCAATTCCAGTTTTGGTGCAACCAGTCGGATTGAGAATAGTAGTCCTCCGTACGGATATTGGGCTGGCCACCCGCCACAAAATTCCAGCCTGGCGCCGTTAAATTGTTGCCAAGGCCCAGGAATTTAGTCTCCGGAAGGAAACCAGGCACCACGGTTCCGAAATTCTCTGAAAACGATGCACGTGCTTTGCGAACGAGCAAGAATGGGCGAATAATCGCTTTCAGCCCCGGACTGAGCTCTCCTTTCTTCTTTTCTTTGCTGCTGCTGCCGGCGCTTTCTTGTTCAGTGCCTCCTCCTCCGCGGGAAGGGCGCCCTGAAGCGCCGGATTCTCTGTCCTCTACTGAAGCAGGCGCATTACCTCCATCTTTTCCTTTTCCTCCATCCATGGCGGACGAATTGCCTCCCCCGCCACCTTTGCTTTTCGATTTCCCACCTCCGGTGTCATTACCGCCGGAAGAGCTTGGGTCATTCCCGCCAGGCCCAGACCGGGAAGGCGCCACACGCGATTTGGTATTGACCTGCTTGAGGAAACTCCATTTGTTATACAACTTTTCAAAATCCAGGTCCGCGTTGACGGTACGGGATTGGGTATTCTGAATGACATTCCCCAACTCGATCGTGTTTAGCGCTGCTGCATTCCAGCTGTAGGAGGCCGCATACGTAGCCCGCACGTTGACCCAATCAAGCACAGGGATCAGTTTGAAGGGCAGCGTATAGTTCAGGCTGAAATTGTGGTTGTAGTTCTTATTCCGACCAAAATTCTGAATATTATTCCAGACGATCTGCCGTTCGGCCTCCGTGTCGATCAGTCCGTCGGGCTCATCAATTACGGCAAAATTGACGGCATTGAAATTGAATTTGAGTGACTTGGTCAGGTCCCATTGCAGGTTGTAGGACCGGTCCCAGGTCCATCGTTTGTTAAAGAAGGTCGTATACTGTGGGTCGCCCCCGGTAAACCGGTATTGGGTCTGATTGAGCTGCCGGTCCATAAGGGTACTGAAAGAGAAGGAGTTGGGCAATGGATTGAAATTGAACTCCGTAAGTAGTTGGATCGCCTTGATATCTTTCTTGATCAGTTTCTTGACCGGCGAAATATAGGTTACCTTCCGGCTGAACCCATAGTCGAGGGAGCCCTGATGGCGGGTTAGTTTGTCACTCTCAATAATAGGATCCCTTCGTTCGGTCACAGCCCGGGAGTAGGAGACCCCAAAATTGGAAATATCCCACGGCATGGGCGTCCGATCCCGTTTAGCAGGTTCCTTTCGGACATTGGTAAAGTTGATACTTCGAATGGACATAATGTCCTGGGCCTGGTTTCGAATAGAATCCCGGGTATTAATGGGTGCATTATCCAGTTTTTCGGGCAGAGTCAGGTCGAGGTCGTAAGGATCAAACTGGGGAGTACTGACTGTTTTGGAGACCTGTGCGTAGAAGGGAACATGCACGCCCCAATTCTGGGGAAGGAATTTACCCAGTTCCAGATTGGTGGACATATCGATGGAGGTCACATTTTCCCGGGCCCGATCCTGTAATTGTTGATCCAGGGCGCCAAAGCCGATACTGCTGTAGGCTCCTGACACACTCAGGTTACCCAGGTCAGCCAGTGTAAGATCGAGCCGGGCAAGCGCAGCGCCGCCGCCCCGTTCATCCAGCCCGAATACCCGCATTTCATTCACCCATACCTCGGCACAATGCGGTTGGTTGTCGTTGGCGGGGTTCCGGATCCCGATCATCACCCCTTTCACATCTCCCAGGTTGGGATTTCCCTTGATGCGCACCTTGACTCCGGGCTTAAGCGGATCGGCAAAACCAGCTAATGGATAAAGGGCGCCTACATCCACCCCGGAGTTGTTTCGCAGGAGTTTCAGTGTCTTGAAAATTTCAAAATTAATATCAAAATCGTTTTCCTCCGGCCAAACCGACCGCGGATAATCCGGATGGTTATAGGGAAGGATATTTTCCAGATCCGAAAGCTTAAGCGGAATTTCGTATTCGTAGTAGTTGCGTGAAAAGTCACTACCGATCCGGATAAACACGCTCAGATCGCCGTCTTGCAACTGCGGGTCATTGGGCTTGGCTTCGGCGTGTACGAACATCTTGAGGCCTTTGTAAAGACGCAGGTCGAGGTCGACCAGCTTGTAGATCGATTTTTCCTGTCCGTCGCGAAGGTTACAGACGTTGAGTGACAAGGCCGCTTCATTCTGCTGTGCATTCTGGTTCACCCCAATAGCCCGCTCGCGCGTGATACCCGGAGGCAGGATGTACCCGAAGGGCTGCCTGCTGGTGTTTTCTTCGATATTGACATCGTTTACATCGAACAACGCATCGCCTTCCTCTACCGGCCCCTGCAGGCCCGTGGGTCCATCCGGGAGAAGGTAGCGGCGCCATTGGTTGCGCACCAGGTCAAGGCGGGCAAAACGGAAGGTCGTCTGGGCTTCAAATCCCTTGACGTACATCCGGATGAAGCGGATAGCCCGAAAATCCTGGATACCCCCTACCCGCCTGAAATTGGGATTATCAGAAGGAAGGTCAAGTGGAATTTTGAAGCGATACCAGATGCGCTTCTGCCCCGAATCCATCACGGAGTCGGTCACAAACTCGCTGCGCATATCGATCCCTCTGTTTCCATCCCATTTAATGGGCACGCGATACTGGAAATAGGATTCTGTTTCGTTGAGGGTAAGGTCATTGTTTAGGTCCTCCATATCCGGCTGTGTACGGCCGAAGGTGACCGTGTTGTTGCCGCTGGCTTCGGAGGCAGAGGGTGTATTCCCCTGGGTATTGTTATAGCGGAAATAACGCTTCAGCACGTCCGGATCTTCCCCATAGGCATTCCGGTCGTTGTAGTACACATAATTATCAAAGGAAGGGTCGGCAAAAATGGAGTCGCGGATAGGCCCGGAAAGCACCCCCTTGCTGAATTTGTTGCAGGTAGTCGGCAAAAAATTCTTTTTCCTGTTCGTCGTTCAATCCATCCAACCCTACATCCTGTGCGGCGCGGCGTGCTGGGTCTGCATCAAAAGACGTGGTAATCTGAGGCGTAATGGGAACCCGGCCCCACTGGGTCTCGATGACGGTACTTTCCGGATTTTCAGAAGTTGGATCGGGAAGTCCGTTTTCAAAAAACTTCCGGGAATCGCGAAGGATATCCTCGGAAATATTCCCCAGGTTGAAGTATATCTCCCCTTCGTAGTCCGTAGGGTTGGGAATGGCATTCCCGCTTCCGTCGGGATCGAGGAATGGGCTGAGCAACCAAAATTCGATAAATTCGACGTTGGCTGCCTGAAAGTCATTGGTATTGATCGCCCGCATGATCCCGGCCCAGCGCGTTTCCGGGTTCTTCAGTGTGCCGTCGGCGTTCAACCCCGCAGAATAAGGGGTTCCCATCGGGACATCGAAGTTAAACGATCCCCGAAGATTGGGGTAATAGGTCAGGTCCAGGGTCTGAAGGGTATTCAGGAGCGGGTTGAGACTGGGGTTACTGAAGTTGCGAAAGACCTCTTTGGTCGGTATCCTCCGGGTGTAGGGGTTCTCCACATCCGTTCCCCGCACGGCATCGTCAATCCGGTACCAGTTGAGTTGAGCCCGGTTAACACCGGAGAGGACTGTATTCTCTTCCGCCGACTCCGGGAAGAAGGGATTGCTGTTGCGCTCATCATTTTGAGGCACACTGGACATTACCCATTGGTTGGGCTGGATATGAAGGGGTATGGCGGAGACGCTACCTTCAAAGTCGTCGATATAGACAACCCCGCCTCTGTCTTCATCGCTGTCCTCATTGATGGCACGGGCGTGACCGGGCTTCAGGATGGCCGTCTCTGCCATAAAGGCGAGGTTGGAGGGTTCTTTGGTCTGCAACAGCGGCAGTTTATCCACCATACGGGTCACCCAGGGCACTTCTTTACTATAGTTAATGTCAAATCCGTAGATCCGGTTATTGATGGGGTCATCCCCGATATTGACCTTCGGCGTAAATGGGCGTTCAAACAAATGAAGGTAGGTACCGCCGATCGTCAGGTTTTTATTCACCGTGTAATCGGCTCGTAAGCCCAGCATGGTCTTTCGTTGAAACCCAAACAGGGTATTATCTTCAAATGAAACCCGGATAGGTGCGCCGGAAGCCAGCAAGGCGTCATTCAAAATGCGTACCCGTCCAATGTTGTAATCGATCTCATAGTCCCTGCCTTCTTCCAGTTGCTGTCCTCCTGCCGTCACACGGACAGAGCCGGGCGGGATATTAAAAGCCCCCAGGGAAATTTCGTTGGATACGGATGATTTATAACTACCTCGCAACACAAACCGGTTGAGGTAAGCCGCTTCGATCGCGCGGATCTTGGTCGAGTCGTACAGTTGCTGATACACATAGCGCGCGCTATCCAACTGGCTGGGTATCTGCCTGGCCAGCGAACTCCCGAAGGGTTCGAGTACGGGGAACATGACCCGCCCGTTTTGCGGGTTGATCGTAACGCCCGGCACAAAGTCGAATACGCCATCCGGCTGTGGGTCGCCCTGGGTATTCAGGTTATCGAGATTGAATACGCTGAGCAGCGGCTTGCCCTTGATATCCGTGTCGGGCAGGAAGCGCTTCTCTCCACCGGCAGGCTCTTCGTAGTAAATATCCAGTTTAAAATCCTGCTGGTTGACGTTGAAGGCGCCGATGGAGTACACGTTTTTCATCATAAGATCCCAGGCCGGCACATCTACCCGCTGGGTCGTACTCTTCAGCATTTTGACAAAGAGGATCTTCTGATTCTGAATGGAGTCGCCTGTTTGGGGCACATCGTCAGCAAACTGACCGACCTGATAGGTGCTGTCTTTATAGGAATATTGGTACGCTACCCCAAGCACCTGATCGGGGTTGACATTGATATTGATCGAGACGAAACCGAGTTCGGGGTGATAGGTATATTCGGTGGGAGAAAGCTGCCGGGCAGTGACCTTTTCAAAGTCGCGGGCCTGCTGGAAAGCAAACGGCGGAAGACGCAGTTCCGAAACCACTTTATCCACCAATTCCGTGCGTGGGTTGGCCTGCAATAAGCTGTAAATCGGGTTGGCGTTGTTGTCCGGCAGCCCGTGGGTTCCCGTGAGGTCGCGATAGCGGGGGGACAGCGGGGGTTGAATCGCCTGAGTAGAGGCTGTCATCCGGTTTCGGCTGGGCTCTCCCAAATCGGCAATGGCCACGATCTCGCGCACGTTGTTAAACTCGCGGCGGTCGTTCGTGATCCAGACCTGGATCTTTTCGATCCGGAACAGGGTTTTGATCTGGGGCAGGTTTTCCAGCGATTCTTCGAATACATCCCGGTTGTAATGCGAGAGGAAGAAGTGCCGGTTTTCATCGTATTCATTGGCACGCACTTCAAATTCCTGCAATTGGCTTCCCCCTTCCAGGGTTATTTGTTCGCGTTCGGAGTTTTGCTGTGCGACGAGCCCCGTGAGGCGCAAGCGTCCAAACTGAAGCTCCGTCTTTATCCCGAACAAGCTTTGGTTGCCCTGAATAAGGGTACCTCTCAACGGCAAGCTCACATTCCCCGCCTCTATTTTTTTGATGATCTCGTCTTCCGTGAAGTTGTCGGCATTGTAGTCGAGCTTCATGGGGTTTTCGAAATCGAAGGTAGCCTGAGTATTGTAGTTGAAAGACAGCTTCAGCTTTTCCCCGATTGAGCCCTGCACATCGGTCTGAATAGCCATGTCAAAGTCGAAGCCCCCTTGCCGGCGCTGCCGTTCGAGCAACGCAGGGTTTTCGACATTCTGGAAGTCGACCCCGAAAGTGAGGTCGATAGAGCCCTGGGGACGGATATCGACAGTCGAGCCCCCAAACAGGCGGTCGACCAGGCTGTTTTTGATGTCGAACTTGGCGATAGGATCCACTCGTCCAGTACCCGGGTCAGCGCCATTCACGCCCAGCAACTGCTGAAAATAAGCCCGTTCCTGCTGCTTCGCCTGGTATTCCATATACTCGTCAAAAGTCATGTAGGAGGGCGTGCGAAAAAAGTCATCCCCGATACGTTCGGAGATGAGGTAATTGCCCGTTACGGGGTCGTACTCCACCGTTTGCTCGATGATGGAAGGATCCTGGAGATCAAAAGGGTTTCCGGAGGGGTCGGTCAGAAAGTCGCCGTAACGCTCTTCAAGCGGGATGGTATCACGTACACCCAATACCACCTCAGGGGAATATGGGTCCTCCAGATTTGCACTGGCAAAAGAACGGACACCTGCTATTGTGCCGAGAAATACCAACAGACCAAACAAACGTATATGTACTCTATTCATAAGGATCTAAGAATCGACTAAGTCAGGGATGAAATTCAGGTACTATCTAATGGGAGAAACGTACCCCTTCGTTTCTTTTTGTCTTCCATTAAAAATTTAACAAAAATAATGAAGTAGCCAGCATACTTATCAAGACAACTGCTGCAACGCCATTTTGATCAGTTTTTCCACACTGTTTATTCCCGGGTTTTCTTTTAAAAGCTGGTTAAGGGCTTTTTGAACCGGTATCCTGGAGAATCCGAGGGCCATCAAGGCAGATAACGCCTCTTGACGGATCGTATTGTCTGCGGAGGGCACTGGTATCCAATCTTCTCCCACATCTTTTTGCACCTTGTCCTTTAACTCCAAAATAATGCGCTTGGCGGTTTTGGGCCCAATCCCCTTTACCCGGTTGAATTGGCGGTCATCTTCCGATAAAATGGCCGACCGGATCTCATCGACTGAAAGGGAAGACAAGACCAGTTGAGCTGTGGTTGGACCGATCCCCGAAACGGAGATCAGATGGGTAAAAAGTACCCGTTCCTGTTCATCGACGAACCCAAACAAGCTTTGTCCGTCTTCTTTGACGTGAAAATAGGTAAGTAGTTTCACCTGCTCCAGCGGCTCGATCCGGGCATAGGTATTCAGGCTAATAAAGACCTGATACCCTATTCCGCCTGCCTCAATCACGATATAAGTGGGACTTTTGAACGTGATCAGCCCTTTGATGTGGTGGATCATAATTGCTCCCTTAGATTTCGCATCTATTAAAAAAGAGTGAAGAGTGAAGCGTGAAGAGTGAAGCGTTTTCCCCCTCACTCTTCACCCTTCACCCTTCACTATTTTGGGGTACAAATGTACGAAAATAAACGATTGCAGGATAAATTCTCCGGATAGCAAGCTTGTACAGGCTTAAAAGCCGTTATCTTTGCCGGCAAAAAAGTGCATGAATATTTTGCTATTGGGTAATGGCGGGCGCGAACACGCATTTGCATGGAAATTGAGCCAAAGCCCGCTTTGCTCCAAACTCTACATCGCTCCCGGAAATGCAGGCACGGCATCCTGTGGAGAAAATGTCCCTCTCTCCCCCGAAGATTTCCCTGCTCTCGGAGATTTTGCGCAGCAACACCAGATCGAACTCGTCATTGTGGGGCCGGAAGCCCCTTTGGTGAAGGGGATCTTCGATTTTTTTGCTTCCACGCCAGGCTTGCAAACCATCCCGGTCATCGGCCCCTCGCAGGAAGGCGCTCAATTGGAGGGCAGTAAAGCATACGCCAAGGCCTTTATGCAGGAATTCGGCATCCCCACCGCAGCCTACCAGGAGTTTTCAGCCTCCCGGCTCGAAGAGGGACTCGCCTACCTGACCACCCTGCCTCCTCCTTATGTGCTCAAAGCCGATGGGCTTGCTGCGGGAAAGGGCGTAGTGATTCTGAATTCCCTGGAGGAAGCACAAACTGAACTTCGGGCCATGTTGGGCGGTAAATTCGGATCCGCCAGCGCCACCGTGGTCATCGAACAGTTTCTGAGCGGCATTGAATTCTCCGTCTTCGTGCTGACCGATGGCAAGGACTGGCAACTCCTCCCCGAAGCCAAGGACTACAAGCGCATCGGAGAAGGAGACACAGGCCCGAATACCGGCGGTATGGGCGCTATTTCACCCGTTCCCTTTGCCGATGCCCAACTCATGGACAACGTGCGCACCCGCATTATTGAACCCACGATCCGGGGCATTCAGGCCCGCGGCATCACCTACCACGGATTCATTTTCTTTGGATTGATCCGGGTCGACGGCGATCCATACGTCATCGAATATAACTGCCGGATGGGCGACCCCGAAACAGAGGTGGTCTTCCCCCGGCTTAAATCCGACCTCCTTGAACTCCTCCTGGCCGTGCCATCGGGTAAGCTGGGCAGCACTTACCCCGAAGCTGACCCCCGTACCGCCGCGACTATTTTCCTGGTGTCGGGCGGCTATCCCGAAGCTTATGAAAAAGGAATCGCAATCACCGGATTGGAAGGCATTGAAGACAGCATCCCCTTCCACGCAGGAACCATACAGGAAGGGAATCAGGTAAAAACCAACGGCGGGAGGGTATTGGCGCTCACCTCCTACGGCGCCTCCATGCCCGATGCGTTGGTGCGGTCGCTGAGAAATGCGGAAAAAGTAAAATTTGAAGGAAAATATTACCGAAAGGATATCGGGTTCGACCTCGTATAAATGCACTATTCTGCAACCCACATCCAACAAATCCTGGATGCCGATTGGCTGAACGACCTTCCACAGGAGTGTTCGATCGACTATTTATTGCACGACAGCAGGCAAATCCTCTTCCCCGATCAGTCCCTGTTTTTCGCCCTCGTCGGGCCCCGGCAAGACGGACATCGCTTTATCCGGGAAGCATATGGAGCAGGGGTACGCAACTTCGTGGTTTCCAACCCGGTCGATACCGGCCGTTTTCCCGAAGCCAATTTCCTGAAAGTGGATGACACCCTTCGGGCAATGCAAGTGCTTGCAGCCTATCACCGCCGGCAATTTTCCATCCCGGTGATCGGCATTACGGGCAGCAACGGAAAAACCATCGTAAAAGAGTGGCTCTACCAGTTATTGCGAGACGATTTTCACATGGTGCGCAGTCCCAAAAGCTACAACTCCCAGGTCGGTGTACCCCTGTCGGTCTGGCAGATGCAGACGACTCATGAGTTGGCGCTCTTCGAAGCGGGAATTTCCCAGGTTGGAGAGATGGAACACCTGGCTCCCGTCATCGCCCCCACGATCGGTCTGCTGACCAATATCGGCGATGCCCATAACGAGGGCTTTCCCAGCCAGGAAAGTAAACTGCGGGAAAAACTGAACCTGTTTCAATCTGCCTCCACGATTATCTACCACCGGGACAATCCGATGATCGATCAGGTAATCCGGGAAGTGTATCCTGATCGCCGGCTTTTTTCGTGGTCGACTACCAGCCTGGAGGCCGACCTTTGCATTCGCGACAAGCAGTTCCACCGGACCGGCGCCCGCCTCGAAGGAGACTACCTCGGTGAATCCTTTGTAGCTGACGTCCCTTTCAGGGATGAGGCTTCCCTGGAAAATGCCCTGCACTGCATGGCCGTCCTGCTGATCCTCGGCTATCCGGTCGGAGAAGCGGCCCGCCGCCTCGCCTTTCTCGAACCCGTCGCCATGCGCCTGGAGCTGAAAGCCGGTATCAACAATTGCACGGTCATCAACGACGCTTACAATTCCGACCTCACCTCGCTGGCCATTGCCCTCCATTTTCTCCAGCAGCAAAGCGGCCATGCCAACCGGACACTTATCCTTTCCGACATCCTGCAAAGTGGTGAACCGGGACCGGAATTGTACCAAAAAGTAGCGGAACTGGTCAAAGAACAACGGGTGCATTCCTTTATTGGAATTGGAAAGGAAGTGCTCCACATTCGCCCTTTCCTTCCCCCCGATATCGAAGCCAGTTTTTATCCGGATACCGCCCAGTTTTTGCGCAAATTTGACCAGTATGGATTTCGCAACCAAACCATCCTGCTGAAAGGAGCCCGGGCTTTTCAATTTGAGCAAATCGCTAATCGCTTATCCTACAAGGCCCATAAAACCACGCTGGAGGTTGACCTCGACGCGCTTCGGCACAACCTCCGCGTGTTCCGGCAGAAGCTTCAACCAAATGTAAAGCTCCTCGTCATGGTAAAAGCCTCCGCCTATGGAAGCGGTGCAGCAGAGGTAGCCCGCCTGCTCGAATTCCAGCATGTCGACTACCTGGGCGTGGCTTACGCAGACGAGGGCGTAGAATTGCGTAAAGCGGGTATCAGGCTCCCCATCCTGGTGTTGAACCCGGAAGAAGCCAGTTTCGACGCCCTTTTTCGATTCCAACTGGAACCGGAGATCTACAGCATTTCCCTGCTCCGACGGTATCTGGAATCGATCCCGGAAGATGCAGCTGAAGCCGCCATCCACCTGAAACTGGAAACGGGAATGAACCGCCTGGGCCTTTCTCAAAAAGACCTCCCGGAAGCCCTGGAATTGCTCCAATCCACCCCTGTGGTCCGCGTTGCCAGCGTGCTTTCCCATCTGGCAGCCAGCGAAGACCCTCTGGAAGACGAATACACCCACCGGCAGGCATTCTTGTTTGAAAATGAATACGAACAACTTGCCACAGGGCTTGGCTACCGGCCACTTCGCCACCTGCTTAACTCGGGCGGCATCATCCGGTTTTCGCAATACCAAATGGACATGGTGCGTTTGGGTATCGGGCTGTATGGCATAGAAAATACCCGGGAATTAAAGGGACAATTGCAGACGGTGCTGACCCTCAAAGCCACCGTTTCGCAAGTCCGGGAAGTAGCTGCCGGAGAGACGATCGGCTATGGCAGGCAGGGTAAAGCTGCGGCGTCCCTTCGGGTAGCCACCATCAGTATCGGGTATGCCGATGGACTTCTGCGCCTGGCCGGAAACGGTCGTTTTGAGGTATTGATCCGTGGCCGGCGGGCGCCTACTATCGGCAACGTCTGTATGGATATGACCATGATCGATGTGACCCAAATACCGGAAGCCACGGAAGGAGATGAAGTGGTCCTGTTTGGAAAAGGAATCCCGGTAGAAGAATTGGCCCGGGCGTTGCACACCATCCCTTACGAAGTGCTCACCAACCTGTCGGAACGCCTCAAACGCGTTTATTGGCAGGATTGAGTCATAAAATTGCTAACTTTGCCCCGTTTTTCAGCAACTGGATTTTAAATTAAAAATAGTTTCCCAATGACACGCACCCGAATTTTCTCGCTCCTGATCATGATGTGCATAGGGGTTGTTTTTTCAAACGCCCAGAATTCCTCGTCGGAGGACCCCATCCTTTTCACGGTTAATGGCGAGCCGGTTAAGGTTTCGGAATTCAATTATATCTACACAAAGACCAACGGCCCCAAGGCCAATTTCTCCAAGGCGTCCCTGGAAGAGTACCTCGACCTGTATGAAAAATTCAAGCTTAAGGTACAGAAAGCCAAAGAGATGCAATTGGACACCATTCCGTCGCTTCAAAAGGAACTCGAGGGATATCGCCGCCAATTGGCCAATTCCTATCTGGTGGACCGCGAAGTGACCGACCGGTTGGTAGAGGAGGCTTACCAGCACAGCCTGCAAGATGTGGACATCAGCCATATCCTGGTGTCGCTATCCGGTACGGGGCAGGATACCTCCAGGGCATTCCAGCGCATTACCGAAGCGAAAACCATGTTGGAGATGGGAGAACCATTTGACAGCGTAGCCGTCCGATACTCTGACGATAAGTCGGCCAAATCCAATTTCGGCCATGTCGGTTATGTCACCGCCATTTTCCCTAAAGGGCTGTACAACATGGAAAAAGCGGCCTACACGGGTCCTGAAAACACCCTGATCGGCCCGATACGCACCGACGCCGGCTACCACCTCATGATCGTGCACGGCCGCCGGCCGGCGCGCGGGGAGGTAGAATGCGCACACATCCTGATCCGGAAATCACAGGAAGTTGGCGTGGCAATAGATGCAAAAGGCATTATCGACAGCATCTACCAGGCACTGCAAAAAGGCGCCAATTTCGAGGAATTGGCCATGGCTCGTTCGGATGACAAACGCACCGGCGCTAAAGGCGGAAATATTGGTGTATTTGGGATCAACCGTTTTGAAAAATCTTTTGAAGACGCCGCCTTCAGCCTGAAAAAGGAAGGGGAATACTCCAAGCCTTTTGAAACCTCCGCCGGATGGCATATCATCAAGTTGATCAGCAAACGCCCTGTGGGTACGTACGACATCGTTAAACCCAGCCTGATGGCCAAAGTGAAGAACGACAGTCGCTTCGATGAAGCCCAAAAGGCTATGATCGAACGGATCAAAAAAGAAAACGGTTTCCGGGAATTCAATACAACCCTCGACGACTTTATCGACACTTTACCAGAAAACTTCCAATCGTGGCTTTATAAGGCTCCGGAGGAAAAATCCAAGGCACTGCTCTTTGTTTTTGGCAGCAAATACCAGGTATCTCTGGGCGATTTTGCGGAATATCTCGAAAACTCCAAGCAGAAGCGGGCTCGGATGGGGTCAAATGACAGCCCCCAAAATGCAGTTTATGCCCTTTATTCCGATTTTGTCGAGTACCATTCCCTGAAGTTCGAAGAGCAACAACTGGAAGTAAAATACCCGGAATTCAAGGCGCTGATGCGTGAATATGAAGAAGGCATTCTTCTGTTTGAAGTGACGAAAATGGTCGTGTGGGATAAAGCGGCACAGGATACAGTTGGCCTCGAAAAGTTCTTCAAGACCATCGAAGGGAAATACAAGTGGCAAGAGCGGGCAGATTTGAGCATTTACTCCCTGAAAAGCGATGATCCGGACCTCCTTGACAAAGTGCAAAAATTTGCCTCCAAAAATACACCGGAAGAAGTGCTCAAAAAATTTAACACCTCAGAAGATAAACCTATTCTCGTTCAAGGAACACGGGCTGTTGAAAAAGGCCGCAGCAAGCTGGTCGAAGATATGCCCTGGCAGGTAGGCGCCTATTCCAAGCCCGAAGTGAATGAACGGGAAAAGTCACAGAATTTCGTGGTGATCGATCGCATCATACCTCCGGTGAATAAGACCCTGGCAGAAGCAAGAGGATATGTCATTGCCGATTACCAGGACTTCCTGGAGAAAGAATGGGTGGAGCAGCTGAAAAAAGAATACCCCATAAAGGTCAATCAGGAGGTGTTCCGAAGTATGATAAAATAAATTTTTATCAGTTACTTTAGTACGTGCGTAAATTAAAATAGGATATAACAGCGCCCCCGGCGCTGTTATATCCTTACAACCACTGCGACCGCAGGTCGAAGTGGTTGTAAAATGGATTTGATCAGTTACTTAATCAGAAGGGATTGAAGGGGATTATGAGGTATAAACAATCATTTAGCGCAGCTTGGGGGGTCCTTGGTATCCTGGTGTTGATGCTGGCATGGACCTGTCAACCTGCCCAAAACAAAAAAGATCCAAACAACCGCGCGCTGGCAAGGGTACACAATAAGACCCTGTACCTGTCAGATATGGAAGGAATGATCCCGTCCGAAACTTCTTCAGAAGACAGTGCCCAGATCATCAACGCCTTTGTCGAACGGTGGGTCCGGGATGCAGCCCTGATGTATGAGGCAGAACGCAATGTGCCCAAAGACCTCAATATCGACAAGTTGGTCAGGGACTATCGGGCCTCCCTTATCCGGCATTCGTATGAGAAGATCCTCATCGAGGAACTGCTCGACTCGACCGTTACGGCTCCCCAACTGGAAGCCTACTACGAAAAGAACAAGGATCAATTCCCATTGGAATCCGACATTGCACGCTGCCGTTTTATCAAAATGCCCCGCAACACCCAGGATCTCAAACAATTTGAGGAATGGTGGAAAAGCGATAAGATCGAAGATTTCCAAATGCTGGTGTCTTACTGCAACGACCATGCGCTGGCAAAAATACTGGACGACAGCCTTTGGTACAGCCTCCCCGACCTGGGTGCGCTTTGGCCAGGGGGCGCAGCGGAACTCAGCAACCTTCAACCCGGCCGGAAGCTCACCCGCAGGGATGAAAATTTCCTGTATTATTTCCAGCTGAACAACCTCATGCGAAAAAAAGAGCTCTCCCCAATAGGGTATGTGGATGATCAGCTGAAAAAAGTGATCCTTCACCAGCGAAAAATGAAGCTCCTCGATGAAACCCGGGAAAATATCTATCAGGATGCGCTCCGGCGCAATCAGGTAAACGTTTTCCAGAACTAGCAAACGACCTCGAAAAAAAAATTCCTATGCCTGATCTTTCTTTCCTTTTCCGGCACGCCGCTGTGCTGGCCCTGCTCGTAGCCCTGGCGCCACAAACAGGCTTTTCCCAAAAAACAACCATCGATAAAGTGGTCGCATCCGTGGGAAGTGAACTCGTGCTCCTTTCCGAAATAGAAGAGCAAAAAGCGCTCCTGGACGCGCAACAGGGTGGGCTGCCACCTGATGCTTCCTGTATGATCCTGGATAATATCCTGGCTCAAAAACTACTGGTCAATCAGGCCAATCTGGATAGCATCTCCGTGCTCGACGTGGAGGTGGAAACCCAGCTGGATGCCCGTATCGAACAGATCCTGGCATACATGAATAACGACTACCAGCAATTCGAAGACTACTACGGGCAATCCGTCAATCAGGTGAAAGACCAATTCCGGGAAGATCTGCGCAGCCAGCTTCTGGCCGATCGGATGCGCGCCCAGGTGATCTCCGATATCACCGTTACCCCTGCTGAAGTGAAGGCCTTTTTCAGCAGGATACCTGTCGACAGCCTTCCCTACTTCAACTCGGAAGTGGAAGTTGCAGAGATCGTTCTCCGCCCTGTAGTTAACGAGACAGAGCGGGAAAAAGCAATGAAAAAACTGTCGGAACTACGCGACCGCGTCCTGGTCAACGGGGAAGATTTTGCCGAAGTAGCCACCAAATTTTCAGACGATTTTGCTTCCGCTCGTATCGGCGGGGACCTGGGATGGACCAAACGGGGCAAATTTGTACCCGAATTCGAGGCAGCAGCCTACAACCTGGAAGTAGATGAGATCTCTCCGATCATTGAAACGGAATTCGGTTTTCACATCATCCAACTCCTCGGCCGGCGAGGCAACACCATCCACACCCGGCATATATTGGTTCGCCCGGAAATCACCGAAGCCGACCTTCAACTGGCTATGGAAAAACTGGACAGTGTCCGGACCCTGATTGTCTCCGACTCCCTTTCGTTTTCAAAAGCCGTAAAAGATTTCGGATATAAAGATGTCCAGAGCTACAACAACGACGGACGGATGATCAACCCCCGGACAGGAAATAACTTTTTCGAAATTGCCGATCTGGACCCCGATGTCTACTTTGCCCTCGATACAATGAAAGTAGGCGGCATTTGCGCGCCTTTTTCCTACCGGGCGCCCAACGGGGAGGTACTCTACCGGGTCGTCAAGCTCATGTCCCAGACCAACCCCCACCGAGCCAACCTCAAGGAAGATTACGCCAAAATACAGATCGCTGCCATTGAGGAAAAAAAGAGCATTTACTTAAGTGATTGGATACAGGAAAAGGTGCGCAGCACTTATATCTCCATTGATCCAATGTTTGCCGATGGTCCGGGGATGGACAAATGGAAACAGCAGTAACCCTAAAAAAAAAGAAAGGGGCGCTACCCGGAAGGTAGCGCCCCTTTTCTTTTATACTAAAAAGGGCAGCCCTTTTATTACTTGATACCGTGCATCCATCTTGCGATGATGGGACCTAACAGGAAGAGCAATCCGCCACAAGCTATGGCGAAAAGGCCTAATTTGCGGAACACGCTAAGCGCAAGCACCAGCGAGTCTTGTCTCAGGCATGCAACCAGTTTTCCGGAGGACGTCTGATCCAACATGGTCCAGGCTTCCATTTTGGGAACAATCCTGATATTACCGGGATCGGAATATTCGGAATTGATGGTAAGGAAGCTGTGGAAACTTTCATCCAGCGCTTTCTTCCTTGCTTTTTCATCCTTTATCTTTTCCGCTTTTTCCTTGTACTCCAGGTACTGGAACCTTCCGACCTGATACGTTTGTCTGCCTCCCGCCTGTTCATTCAGGTATTGAATAAACTGCGGGTGGATCAGGCTGGCTTCCAGCGATTGAGGATCATGGCAAAGCATATACTGTACACTGTCGATGCCGTTGGTCAGGTATTTTTGACAGGGATCCGAATCTCCCGGTTTGACCTTGGAATTATCGGCTAGCCAATCGATGAAAAACTCTTTTTTCACCGCATTTTTCAAGACATCATCTTCCATGCAAGATTGGAAGCTATCCCCCTTGAGGATATTGGTCTCCTGTATTGCCGTGAAGCGGGCAATGTACTTACCGGCCTGGTGTGCGATCGAGGAAGAAAGGAACCAGATTCCCATGAGGACCGCTACGATCTTGGCAGGAGCCAGCTTGGTTACCATCGACAGTCCCACCGGAGACAAGGTCAGTTCACCCAGCGTGTGAAGCAGGTAGAGGGCCACCAGGAAAAATGCAGGAATAAGTCCTGCTACCGCAGCGCTTTTGCCCATGTTCAGCGCCAGGAAACCCAGACCCAACAGAACGAGACCCGTAGCAAACTTGTAGGGCGCCGCAGGCTCCTTGTCTGCTTTGGCCAGTTTGATCCACAGCCATGAATAGACAGGCGCAAAGATCATGATAAAGAAGGGGTTGACAGCCTGGAAGAAGGTAGTCGTCAACTCCATCCCGTTCGAGAGGTTCTTATTTACGTTCCGCGCGGTGAAAAGATTGAGTGCGGAGCCCGCCAATTCAAAGAAAGTCCAAAACACCGTGGTGAACAGGAGCAAGATGACGATCACCCAGATCCGGTGTTTCTGCACCTCTTCATATTTTGTGGAGGAATACAACAAATAGGCCAACACACTACTGCCAACTATGGCCAGCATTATATCTACGATGTCGTCATTCTTGAGCAACAACCATGCGATCCCGATCAATACAGCGGTGGTCACATAGGGGAGAATTTTCGCATTCATCCCAATAAAACTGACTTCATTCGCACCCTCAGGTACCAGGCCATACTCCTCATACCACTTACTCCTTTGGGCCCACTGGAAGATGGCATAACCCAACAACATACCTACACCGGCCGTCAGGAAGCCATAACGCCAACCTTCGATCTCCCCGATTGCACCGCAGGTAAGCGGCGTCAGGAACGCACCGATGTTGATCCCCATGTAAAAGATCGTAAAAGCGCCGTCCCGACGGGGGTCTCCGTCCTTATAAAAGCGGCCGATCATACTGGAGATATTGGGCTTGAAGAAGCCGTTACCGACAACGAGCAGGGCCAAACCGATGTAGAACGTGGTCTGGTTGTCCATAAACAGGGTAAACTGGCCCGCAGCCATCAGGAGTGCTCCCCAAAGGATGGCCTTCCGGAAGCCCATCATCTTGTCGGCAAAATACCCTCCGATAATGGGTGTCAGGTATACAAGCGCCCCATAGGCCCCATAAATACCGTAGGCTTTGGCATCATCAAATGCAAACCCCCCGTTTATCAATTCGGAAGTCATGTACAGGACGAGGATAGCCCTCATCCCATAATAGCTAAATCGCTCCCAAAGTTCCACCATGAACAGGGCGAATAACGCCCGGGGATGGACCTTTCTGTTCGTGAAAATTACGAATGCCACCCAGGCAGCTACAGCTACCCAGGCAATGAGCATCAACTTATACGCTGGATGCATAATGGTTCTGTTTTTGTTTAGTTTTTAATGCCAATGACTGCCAAATATAGTTTTTTTAGCACGTAAGTTGACTGCGCGACGATGAAAATTCTGCAACAGCCTATTTCCTTGACATATTTTGGTAAGCTACGGCTACATTTTGTCTCGATTTGGCCGCTTAATTCAAAAGGGGATTCAGGGGTTGATTTTCAATCTCCAGCGACCATCCCGTGTTGGTGACCATGAATGCCATAATATCAAACAATTCATTGCCCTCTGATTTGGCCCGGGGTATCAGTTCGCTATTCAACGCCGCTTTGCGTATCTGATCAGCTGCACCCTTTGACACATTGAGATAATCTTCGTCAGATAATGGCCAAAAAACGGTGGCTTCCTTGTCGAAAAAATCAATTTGATGGTCGACCGCCAGGATTTCCGGTTCCGGCAGGTTGCTGATCACGATCCGGCGCTCTTCCGGGTAGGCGTCTACCCGGATATTGTGCAGGTCATACCCGACCAATACCTTTGCACGCACCCTAAGCTGTACAGTCTTCTTGAATTGGTCGGTAATCCAATAGTGTGAACTGTAAAACGAAGGCCTGTTTTCATAGTCGTAATATTCTACGAAATTGCCTTCGATGGTCACCAACTTGCTCACTTGCCTGATCTTCTCCACCAATACCTGCGCTTCTTCCTGCGGCCCGGCCCCGGAGCCGCCAAGGTGCCAGGTCCTTCCCACCCAAAAACCAGCCCCAAACATGAGGGCCAATAACAGGATCGTCCACTGATCTACTTTCATAGCTGCTTTTTTGTAAAAAATAAAGGGCTGTAAGAATAGCGTTTCTTACAGCCCTTTGGTCTGTTGTTCTTATTCGTGGAATCTTGCCTTCCAAAAATAAGGATTGTTTCGGTTCTTTTCAAATTTAACCGGGGTATGTTTTCCCGGCCCCTCTTTTTTTGTTCAATCACTAAGCTTGGAACTGAGTTCGTGGCGCAGGCCTTTGTGGGATTTCAATACCGCTTTGATCGACCCTACCGCTACCGGCGATTCGATGAGGAGCGGGATCTTGTTGGCATCATCGGAAGCCCAGATATGCATAGTAGCGCCTTTCTTGAAGTATTCTCCTTCGATCACCTCCGGGCTGAATTCCAGTGCATTGAACGTACCCAACCCTTTAATGGATTTTTCAGCCACACGTCCGTTGAAGGTCATATTCAAGGGCCAAACCTCTTTATCAATAAAAATTTTAACAGGCACCTGCTCCCCCGATTTCATCTGGTCGAATTGCAGGTTGCGGGTGAAATAGATCAGAGAGAGTATGTCGTGCATACAGGGATCGACCTTAAATTCCTTTTGCTCCTTGATATTGTCTTTCGAGCGTCCACGGGTAGAAAAGGCAGTGTTTCGATTTTGGTCAAAATCTACCTTGTCGTACAGGGTATATCCCCCTTCATGCACATCCCGAATGGAAAGGGCGGGCAATAAGGTGGTTTTTTCTACATAGGTGTCGTAGTAATCCCGCACTTTAAAAAACCATTCATAAGACTTATAGGTCGACCCTTTTACCGAATAATGGAACTGGTTTCCCACTTCGTCTACGCGGAAGACGACCTCCCCGGCAGGCACCCATATAAAATTCAGGTTGTAGTAAATCTTGTAGGTCAGCTCTTCTCCGTGTTGGAAAGCATTGTTGTTGGTCGTACAGGCATCGAAACTGGAGAAGCCGTTAGTCCCGGTTTGCCCTCCGGCTTGAGGAGGAACCGGCACAAAGCCCAGCAGAATGGGAAAACTACAAACCGCCCATATCCACTTTAACCTCTTCTTTTTCATATCCAAGCAGTTTATTTACATTAGTTTGGACTATTACTATCGCTCCAAGTAACGCCGGGATAGTGAGGTTTATTATAAAAAGGCCAAAGCTGGCCGCCAGGATCGACAGGGTTTGGTCGCTGAATTGCCCCCATACAAAAAGGGCTGCTTCTCCCCTTGCCAACAGACCTACCACAGGGGGCAGCGGAAGGCTGGTCTGAAAAAGAAACAGTGTGGAAATGCCTGCAAATCCCACCAGAGGTGAAATGCCCACTCCCAGGAAATGTAGCAGCAAAAAATACTGCAGGGAATACGTCGCATACCGGAGTACCGAAAGGCCGAGCACCTTGGCCAGATCCCGTTTCCGGTAGCGGTGCACAAAGGCGATCACCCGGACATAGCGGTGGAAATACAGATAGAAGGGCAGGCGTCGCAGCCAGTGTGGCAACCGGTGAAGGTGGAAAAATACAAATGCAAGCAAGCTGACCAGGACCAACCCTCCCGCAAAAAGCCAGGGCAGGATCGCTTCATTGCGAAAAGCCACATAGGAGGAAAACAGGGCAAGCCCCAGAAGCCCCATGCTAAAAAGAACAAGCCATTGGCTCATGCTACCCACCAGCGTAGCCAATACCGCTTTCCAGCCATGTCGAGCATCTACCGCTAATACCCTGCCACCGTATTCACCCATCCGGTTTGGGGTAAAAAGGGAAATAGCTACCCCTGCCAAAATAGCCCGGTAACTTTGCCAAAAGGAGATAGGAATAAATCGGCGAAGCAAAGAACGCCACTTTTGGGTTTCCAGCCCCCAGTTCAAAGGAACCAGCAATATAGCCGTCCACAATAACCATTTTCCGCTGCCTGCCCAATGGCCGGCAAAGGTCTGAAATAGCGAAGCCGCGTCTTCCCGGGACCAGACCTGATGATAAACGGCCCAGCCCAAAGCTGCCAACAGGGCTACTTTCAACAGGAAAATGTAGGCGGGATGCGGCTTTTGAGCAAAGACTACACGTAATCGGTTGGCAACAACTGTGATCAAGCAACGACTCTTTAAAGGATACCGCCTAAAGGTAAGGGTTTATTACCCAGTAGGTCAAGCGATGCCCTGCTTTACTAATTTTTTTACCTTTAGGGAATGAATAAAAAAGTAGTCCATAGCCCCTTGCGCATCCTTGGCATTGACCCGGGTACCAATGTGTTGGGCTATGCGGTGATCCACACGCTTGGTCAGCAAGTCAACCTCACCGTGATGGGCGTTCTGACGCTTACGCACCTTGATTCACCACAGGCAAAACTACAGTCTATCTTCGAACGGGTACAGGAAATCATCGATCAGTACCACCCGGAGGAATTGGCGATCGAAGCGCCTTTCTTCGGGAAAAATCCACAATCGATGCTCAAACTGGGACGAGCCCAGGGGGTAGCAATTGCCGCAGCTATGACCAAAGGCTTGCCCATCACGGAATATATGCCCAAGAAGATCAAGAAATCGGTTACCGGCAACGGCAATGCTTCTAAAGAACAAGTGGCAGCCATGCTGGGCCACATGCTGAAAACCACGCTCGACAACCGCTTTTTCGATGCCACGGATGCACTGGCCACCGCAATCTGCCACCATATGCAACGACAATCTCCCCTATCCAATCTGTCAAAAGGAAAGGGGTGGGCAAGCTTTATTCAGGACAACCCAGACCGGGTTGTATAAGCGCATTTGGACCGGCCTTCTGCCGATCCAAATGCTAATTTTTCGACTATTTATTTACCAAAACAATGGTTTTCTTATGGGCAAAAGAGCAATCCCCGTGGTCGACCTGTCTCAATTTATACATGGAGACACTCCGGAGCGCATGGCATTTGTCGAAGCGCTGGGCAATACGTTTCACGAAATCGGGTTTGTAGGCGTCAAAAATCATGGTATCTCCGATGAATTGATCGAAGGGTTTTACCGGGAAGCCAAGGCATTCTTCAATCAACCTGCGTCGCTTAAGCGGCAATACGAGATCGAAGGGCTTGCCGGCCAGCGTGGGTACACCTCTTTTGGAAAGGAACACGCCAAACAGTCGCAAGTAGCTGATCTAAAAGAGTTTTTCCAAATCGGGCAGGAGGTGCCTGAAGGTCATCGTTCGGCTTCCGACTACCCTCCAAACATCCATACCCGGGAAAATCCCGCGTTTACCGACCTGGGGGGCAAGCTCTACCGGGCATTCGAAAAAGCGGGAAGCCATTTGCTCCGGGCCATCGCCCTGCACCTGAAGTTGCCGGAAGACTATTTCGACGCCCAGATCCACCACGGCAACAGTATTTTGCGCGCCATCCACTACCCGCCTATCACCGAAGAACCCAATAGCGCCATCCGCGCAGAACAGCACGAAGACATTAACCTGATCACATTGTTGGTGGGGGCCTCTGCCGGAGGACTTCAACTGCTCAATATGGAAGGTCAATGGCTGGACATCGTGCCCGAAGAAGGCGAGCTCGTCATCAATGTGGGCGATATGTTGCAGCGGTTGACCAACAACTATCTAAAGTCTACTACGCACCGGGTCGTAAATCCTCCCAGAGAAGAGTGGCATACTCCGCGCCTGTCTATTCCGTTCTTTCTACATCCCGTGAGCAATATGGCCCTGGATTGCCTGCCCCAATGCATCACCCCGGGCAACCCGTTGGCCTATGGCCCGATCACGGCAGGAGTCTATTTGGATGAGCGGTTGCGGGAGATTGGCTTGAAAAAATAATTATTTTCTCCCACAGGCGAAACCAAATCGACATTTGAAGTCTTTTGAAAAGTATCTCCAAACAGTTAAACCCTTTAGCTCGTTCTATATCTGAAAGAAGCGATGGGAAAAACTGTTACCTTTGCTTAACGAATAAAATTTTTCAATCATGAATACGATTTTCTTGTTCAACTTTTTCGGACCGGAGATGCTCGTCATCTTCTTCGCCATCCTGCTGCTGTTTGGAGGGAAAAAAATTCCCGAATTGATGCGTGGTATTGGACGCGGGATCAATGAATTTAACACGGCCCGCCGGTCGCTGGAGAGCGAATTTCAGGAAGGGGTACGGGAAGCCGAGCGCAAGCAACTGGAAAAAAAGGAAGAAGAAAAACCCAAGAAAGCACAAACTGAAGAAGAACAATAGGAATTAGAGCTTGTCATATTGGTACAGTTTTAAATCCTCTATCAGTCGGATCAATTTTTCCCCATATCCGTCGCCCGTGGCATATCCGGCTCGCTCCAGCCCTTTGGCCCACCCTTTGTAATCCGATGGCTTCAATTTATGGAGGGATTGATACCGGTCGCGGTTGAGAAATTCGCTATGGGCCCTAAAACTCTCCCAGGCTGTACCGTACTTTCTGAAAAAGTCTTTGGGCGTATCATCTGCATAATTCACGCAATGTCCCTTTGGGCATTTGCGCGAGTGGCACTTGATCCCGAAGTGGTTGTTTTCCCGCACTGCCAAGCGACTTTTCCCCGCATCGCTTTCCAGCAACCCCTGCGCCAATGTAATACTGGCCGGGATGCCATATTTTTGCATCTCTCCCCGGGCTACTTCTGCAAACCGTTCCACGTAGGCCAGTTGAACCTTTTGCTTCTCCGAACGGGGCGCCGGCAGATTTACCTTTTCCGCAACCGGTTTGGAGTTGGCAGGTTTAGCCGGCAGCGCTCCCGGCTTTCCCTTTTCCTCCCCCAATAGCTTATCCCAGTTGATAGATACCTCCGGTATCCCTTCGTCCATGCCGGAAAATACCTGGGACATCAGCCTCGGAATAGGCCGAAGTGCCTGAAAATCTGCAATGGTATACCCATCCAGCCCAATGGTGAACTGCAGGTCTTTGGTATATACCACCAATACCAGTAAACCTAGCGCATACAATTTATATTGATACTTTTGGAGCCACCGCCAGGCTTTCTCCTTCCATTTTGCCCACCTGTCCAACAGGTCGAGATAGAGATTCGAAATGTATTTTTCCATGCCGATTCATTTTCAGATCAGCAAGGTAGAAACAATTTGTTTTATTTAAAAACATAAAAACAATTTGTTTCAAAATAATTTACAGTATTTGAAATTGCCTATCTTTGGTCAGTTCCGAAAAATGCCGCCAATGGCCGACCTGATCGTTTCCGTAATCTTGATGTGCTCCATACTGGCCGGTTGGGCGATGGGCTGGATATTTGTGCTTCGGAAAAGGGGAAACAAAAAAAGCCAACATCCAATCCGGGCTGCTATTGCTGCTTTTCTCCCTGTGTGTGCTCGATAACTTGCTTGTCCACGCCGGCGTCCTCTATCCCTACCAGGAGAAATATTTCGTACCGATCTGGTACACGCTGAGCATTGGACCCACCCTGTTTTTTTTCATCAAATTCACCCTCTACCCCGCATACGAATTCCGCGGCACGGATATCAAACACTTCCTGCTGCCCCTTGCCCAGGGTCTTTTCTATTGGAGTATATTTTTCTCAGGTCCCGGCAACCAGGCCGCTCTTTGGGCAAACTTTCTCGAGCCATTCTACAAGACCTTTGAGGGCATGGGCTATGTCATCCTGCTCTTCACCTATATTGCCTTGTCTTTCCGATATGTCAAATACAAACAGGCCGTAGCCCGTAGAAAAGGCCACTTTTGGGAATACAGCAAGTCCATTTGGCTGTCATGGACCCTCAAAGTCCTTTTTGTGCTGGCTATTTTGAATACCTCTTATATCGTGATGGACTTCACGGTCTACAATTTCCTGGGCTGGAATCTATACAGCGTAAAGGGATTCTCCTACCTGGGCGATCTCTCCTTTGCCGCCATGTTGCTTTGGCTCGCTTTACGGAGTTACCAGTACGTCTTTGGGGTGGCTTACCCCACCAAAAGCCAGCTTCAGGCCTTCTCTTCCGAGAATGATTGGCCCCGGGTCGATCCCGAAGACCAGCTTTTTGCCTGGTTTGATCAGGATAAAGTGCATCAGGACCCAGAGTTGCACATTTACCGCCTGGCATTTTTGAGTGTACGCTCCCCTAAGCGCATCCGCCGCCTCATCCTGGAAAAAACAGGAATGCGATTTGAGGAATTTCTGCAGGCTAAACGACTGGAATCCTATTACACTTGCCTTCAGGACCCCAAGTACAAGAAGCAAAGCCCCAAAGTGATCGGCCTGCAAATGGGATTTGCCAATCACGCCGCCCTTCAGCAAGCCCTGAAGAAAAATCCCCCGCTCCATTAATAGACCGCTTCCATCTGTTTGTCGAAGTTTTTTACTTTTTCATCCTAGTTTCTTTGCCGGTCCACCTTTTTTGCTTTATTTTTGACTAAACGTTTGGTCAACAAAAAATGTCGCCAAAAACAAAAGCACAATACAAAGAGATTCGACAGCAGAGTAAAGCCGCCATTATGGAGGCTGCACTGGAGTTGTTTGCCACCAAAGGGTTCTCCAGCACATCCATTAGCCAGATCGCCCAAGCAGCCGGCATATCGAAGGGATTGATGTATAATTATTTCGAAAGCAAGGAACAGCTGCTGCACGAGATCATCAAAGGCGCATTTGAAGAGGCGGATGGGCTGATGATGCAAACCATGGCTCAACTCATTGATCCCAAGGCCCAATTATTGGCCATTGTGGAGGGCACTTTTCAAATGGTCAGAAGCCACGAACACTACTGGAAACTCCTTACTTCCCTCTCCTTCCAGCCCGAGATCTCCAAGGAGATCGACTGGATACACATACACAAGTGGGAAGACACGCTGGCTGCGTTCAAAACCTTGCTTGGCCAGCTCGGCGTTGAAGACACCGAAAAAGAAGCATTGCTTATGGGAGCCACCCTGGACGGGATTATGCTCCACTATTTTTTCACCGGCGAAAAATACCCGCTGGATGAAATGAAAACTATGTTTATCAATCGATTCTGCAATTACTAAAAGGATAAAGGAGGTTGGCTACGCCTGTCTTCTTTTAACTCCATTAATTATGAAAAACTGGATTTTGTTTTTTGCGGGCCTGCTGCTAAGCAGCTTTTCCATGGCCCAAACCCCTGATGCCAAAGAGATCGTGCGCAAGGCCGACGAAAAGTTGAAAGGTCTTTCCAACAAATCGGAGATGAAAATGACTATCATCCGCCCTACCTGGACTCGGGAGATGGTCATGAAAACCTGGGGTAAAGGCAACGACTACGCCCTCGTGCTCGTCACGGCTCCCGACCGCGACAAGGGCACGGCCTTTTTGAAGCGGGGAAAAGAGATCTGGAACTGGCAACCCACCATCGATCGGGTCATCAAAATGCCGCCTTCGATGATGAGCCAGTCCTGGTTGGGTTCCGACTTCAAAAACGACGACCTGGTGCAGCAGACCTCCACCGTCAACGACTTTTCACACAAGCTGCTCGGCATGGAGACGATCGACGGCCGGTCCTGCTATAAAATCGAACTCATCCCCCATGAAGATGCCGCGGTAGTTTGGGGTAAAGTGATATCCTGGATCGATAAGACCGACTATCTGGAGCTCAAGACCGAGTTTTACGACGAAGACGGCTACCTGGTCAATACCATGCTGGGAAAAGATGTCAAGATGATGGGAGGGAAACTCCTCCCCACCCGAATGGAGGTCATCCCCGCCGATGAGGATGGTAATAAAACTATTCTGGAGTATACCTGGATGGAGTTTGATACGCCTATGGACGAAAGCTTCTTCTCGGTGCAGAATATGAAAAGGATTAAATAAGCGACACCATGACCACAATTTTTAAATTGGCCTGGCGCAATGTTTGGCGCAACAGGCGTCGCACATTCATCACCATGGCGTCGATCTTTTTCGCCGTGCTCCTCTCCGCCTTCATGGTGGCCTTTCAGAAAGGGGCCTGGGATCGCATGATCGACAACGTGGTGGGGTATTACTTCGGCTATGCCCAGGTACATCAGGAGGGATATTGGAAAGAGCAATCGATCGACAAAGCATTTGCCATTCCTGCTGAATTGCAATCCACCCCACAGGACATACATCATATCCGTATTGTCCCACGCATTGAATCCTTCGCCCTGGCCTCCCACGAAAATTATACCACCGGGGTCTTGGTAGTCGGAACCGATCCGGTAGCCGAAGACTCCCTCACCAAATTAAGCACCCGTGTTATCAGCGGGCGGTATTTGCTGCCGGGAGAAGAAGGCGCCCTCATCGCAGAAGGGATTGCCCAAAACATGAAACTCGGGGTCAATGACACCCTGGTGCTCATCAGCCAGGGTTACCACGGGGTAAATGCAGCGGGGAAATACCCCATTGTAGGGATTGTCAACTTCCCTTCTCCAGATCTGAACAAGCGCATGGTCTACCTGCCTTTGGAAGTAGCCCAGTATTTCTTTGGCGCCGAAAACCTCGTTACTACGGTAGCGCTCAACCTGGAAAATAAAGACGCCGTGCCTCCTGCGGTGAAGGCCCTGCGAAAGGCCCTGCCAAGTGGAGAATACGAGGTGATGGACTGGAAGCAACTCATGCCCGACCTCATGAAAGCACGGGAAGCCGATGCCGCCGGCGCTTACCTGATGTTGTTCGTGCTTTACGTGATCATTGCTTTTGGGATCTACGGCACCATCCTCATGATGACCAAAGAGCGCGAGTACGAATTCGGCGTATTGATCTCCATTGGCATGAAACGCCTGAAGCTCGGCGCCACCATCTGGATAGAGATTATCCTGCTCGGTATTTTGGGCTCGATTGCAGGTATTCTGGGCGCTATTCCATTGGTTTACTATTTCAATACCCATCCACTCGACCTTAGCCAAATGTCGGAGGAAGCCACCGGGATTTATGAAAAATGGGGATTTGATCCCATATTTCCCACGGCTTTCGAGCCGGGTGTGTTCTGGGTTCAGGCCCTGGTTGTTTTCCTCATCACTGCTGTGCTGGCTTTTTATCCGTTGCTCAAGATTATACGTCTGAAGCCGGTAGAAGCCATGCGGGCTTAAAAACGAAATTCCATGATACTCAAAATAGCCTGGCGCAATATCTGGCGAAGCCGCACCAGAAGCCTGGTCGTGATCGGCGCCATCATCGTAGGAATCTGGGCAGAGATCTTCCTGATGAGTTTTTCGGAAGGGATGGTAAAAAGTTATATCGACAATGCCATCCAGAGTGAGATCTCTCATATCCAGCTCCACCAACCGGATTTCCTGAAAGACAAGGAAGTAAAATATGTCATCGATGATGCTTCCTCCCTACAACAAGCGCTGCAATCCACCGCACACGTCAAGGCAGCCACCGTCCGCAGCTTGTCCAACGCGATGATCGCTTCGGCCAAAGGAGCCCGCGGCGTACAGATCAAAGCGGTGGATCCGGCCAACGAATCGGCGGTCACTCGCATCGACACCAAGGTGGTGGAAGGCGAATATTTCAGTGAGGGAAAGAAAAACCAGATCCTTCTGGGCAGGAGCCTTGCTGAAAAGATGAATATCAAGATCCGGTCCAAGATCGTGCTCACGTTCACCAACCTGAACGGCGACATCACCGCCGCCGCCTTCCGGGTAGTCGGCCTCTATGAAACCGACAACACGATGGTCGATGATGCCGTAGTCTACACCACGCGCCAGGATTTCAATAAAGTTTTGGGAGGAGGGGACATCGCCCATGAAGCAGCCCTGTTCCTCGAAGACCCCGAATACCTCGACACCGTGTTTTCTGTGCTGCAAGCCCAGTTTCCCAACCTGAAAGTGGAGACCTACAAACAGATATCACCGGAGATTGCCCTTTTCGACTCCCAAATGCAGCTGTCGACCACCATCTTCACGGTTATCCTGATGCTCGCCCTGGTTTTCGGCATCATCAATACGATGCTGATGGCCGTGTTGGAACGCATCAAAGAGTTGGGGATGCTCATGGCTGTGGGCATGAACAAAGCCCGGGTCTTTTTTATGATTATGTTCGAAACCATTATGCTCGGCCTGGTGGCAGGCCCAATTGGACTGGGGCTTGCATATCTGACCGTGCTGTACTTCAACCATACGGGGATCGACCTGGGCAATTGGTCGGAGGCTATGCGCCAATTCGGGATGTCGAGGGTGGTATATACCACTATTCGCCCCAGCATGTTTACAGAATTGGCAATAGCGGTGATCCTTACGGCACTGATCGGTTCGATATACCCGGCGCTGAAAGCCATCCGGTTGCGACCCGTGGAAGCCATCCGCAGAATCTAGTAATCAGTTTTCAGTGCTCAGTTTTCAGTTGCGAAAACAGCACGCCATATGAAACTGAAAACTGAAAATTGAATCCCGATAGCTATCGGGAAAAACTAAGCACTCTAATGAAGAATATCATCACCAAGGGAATCACCAAAGTTTACAACCCTGATACGATACCGGTCGTCGCATTGGACGGCGTAGATCTCGAAATTGAACAAGGCGAATTTACGGCTATTGTGGGTCCATCTGGATCGGGTAAAACCACGCTGCTCAATATCATTGGCGGGCTGGACAAACCCTCACATGGTTCGGTGACTATTTCCGGTACCGAAATCACGAAAATGCGGGACAACAAGCTGATCGAATTCCGCAAGGAGCACATCGGATTCGTCTTCCAGGCCTACAACCTTATCCCCGTGCTGACCGCAGAGGAAAACGTCGAATTTGTGATGTTGCTCCAAAACCGACCCAGCGCAGAGCGCGACCAGCGCACTACCGAACTGCTCGAAGCAGTGGGCCTCGGCGACAAACGGAACACCCGCCCCGCTCAACTCTCAGGCGGACAGCAGCAACGCGTCGCAGTAGCCCGCGCACTGGCGCCCAAGCCCGACTTTATCCTCGCCGATGAGCCCACCGCCAACCTCGACTCCAAATCGACCGAAAACCTGCTCGATATCATGGCGCGCCTCAATCACGAAGAAGGCATCACCTTTGTCTTCTCCACCCATGACCAGCGCGTCATCGACCGGGCACACCGGGTCATTACACTCGTGGATGGAAAGATTGCGACGGATGAGTTGCAGAATCCCGAAAAGTGAGCTTTATAGAATGCTAGACAATGAACCTAAACGCAACAACGCTGACTATCGCCGCACTATTTTTCAGTGCAACAATGGCGTTTTCTCAACCGGAAGCCCCCCCAAAACTCACGATTGACGGCTACGTGAAAGACCTTCAGACCGTGTTTGTCTTCAATGCCAAATCGACCCTGGGCGATATTTTTATTTACGATCAAAACCAGATTCACAACCGGATCAACGTAAAGTGGCAGGTAGCTCCCAGTTTGTTATTCAAGGTCGATTTCCGGAATCGCCTGTTTTGGGGCGATCTTTCTACCCAGTCTATGATCGACGGGCTGGATACCGCCAACGACTATTTCGACCTTTCCATCGGGAAGAGCAACGACAAAGGGCTGGCCTACCACGCCATGATCGACCGCCTGTACTTGGAGTGGATAAAGGGCAATTGGGAATTGCGGCTGGGGCGACAGCGCATCAACTGGGGTATCAGCACGGTATGGAATCCCAACGACATCTTCAATGCCTTTTCTTTTACGGATTTCGATTATGAAGAACGGCCCGGGTCAGATGCACTCCGGGTACGTTACTACACCGGTTTCGCCTCCAGTATAGAGGTGGCCGCCAAAATGGCCGATAGCATTGAGGCTGCCGTGATCGCAGGGATGTGGCGCTTTAATACCGGCGGGTACGACTTCCAGGTGCTGGGGGGATTGGTAGAAAACGAACTGGCGCTCGGAGGCGGTTGGGCAGGCAACATCAAAGGGGCAGGGTTCAAAGGGGAATTCACCTATTTCCAGCCCCTGGAAAAGAAAAAAAGCGGCAGCATTGCCGCCACGATAGGAGTTGATTATATGACCGGAAAATCGCTCTACCTCAGTAGCGGCTTCCTGTTCAACTCCAACGGCGCCACCGATGGCAGCCTGGCCAGCCTCTTCGACTTTGCCCTTTCTGCCAAAAATTTATACCCTTACAAATACTCGATCTTCCTGCAAGGCGGGTACCCCATTACGCCCTTGCTCAATGGCGGACTGGCATTGATCTATAGCCCTTCCAAGGTGCATGCCACCTTTCTTAACCCGACGATCACCTATTCCATCGCCGAAAATTGGGATATAGATTTAGTAGGACAAATCGCCTTAGAGAAAGAAGGGAAGACATTCAGGAGTCCTATTCAGGCGGTGTTTCTGAGGGTGAAAATGAGTTATTGAGTGACCGGGTGACTAATTTTCTCCAACACATTATATACCACTTCCGCCGTCTGATCCCAACTAAACCGGGTGCGTTGTCGACGACCTTTCTCCACCAGTGCCGGGCCAAGACTTTTATTTTCCACCAGATGATGCATGGCAGATGCGATTGCTTCCTCCGATTCGGGGTCAACCCCTAATCCTGCTGGTCCGGCGACTTCCGGCAGAGAGGTTGCATAGGCAAAGATGACCGGCACTTCGGCATACAACGCTTCCAATACCGGCAGGCCAAAGCCTTCCCATAAGGAGACGTAGGTCAGGGCAAAAGCAGCGCCCAATACCGAGGCCAGCAATTCGTCATCTACATACCCGAGGAAACGAATAGATTCTTTATGCCTGGCAGCCTCATAGGCTGTACGCACCTCCCCTGTTTGCCAGGCCCACCGGCCGGCCAGCAATAATTGATGAGGCGCACCAGTCTGTGCTTTAAACCGATCGAAGGCCCGGATCAGTCGGTGCACGTTTTTTCGGGGATGAATAGCGCCAATGTACAGAAAGTAAGGCTTCCCTTCAGAATACTGCGCCCGGATCGCCTGCTGCTGCGCTTCCGGCAAGGGTTGAAACACGTCCCTTGGCCCATTATAGCCCACTTGTATTTTCTCCGGTGATATGCCCAAAGTTTGGACGAGGTCTTTGCGCGAAAACTCCGAAACCGTAATGACCTGCTCGGCACGATTCAGGTACCGGGGCACAAAGTAGCGGTAATACTGCCTCGAAAGCCAGGGAATATGCTGTGGAAAATGGGCATAGGCAATATCGTGCAACACCATTGCCGTCGGGGTATGTGCACACAAAGAGCAATAATTATCGGTCGACAGAAATACGTCTGCGCCAATGCGTTTCAAAACCCGGGGATGCTCCATTCAAACCAGGCCAGCCAAAGCAATGGATGTCTTGCCGGGGGCAATACCACCTGCAAATGAACGTTCGATCCAAAGCGAAAATGCTCGTCGAACGGACGGTCGAACAACAGCCAAAAAGGTATCTTCCGGATGTGCGGCAGCCATTCGGCGTACTACCTCGTAAGTGTACCAACCGATCCCCTCCAGTTTGCCGGGAAGCAGGAAGCGGGCATTGACGGCTATTTGCATAATAATCGACAGGTATTACATCTCTGTGGGTGAAAATAGTACATTTGTTTACCCATAAAAAATTTCTTTTCCATGCAACAAACCGATGTCCTCATACTTGGCGCTGGCGTCGCCGGCCTCACCACCGCCATCAAACTCGCCAAAGCCCGGCCCGACCTCCATATCACCGTGCTGACCAAGACCAATGAAAATGAAAGCAACACGGCCTGGGCACAGGGCGGCGTAGCGGCGGTATGGGATAAAAAACAAGATTCCTATCAAAAACACATTGAAGATACGCTTGATGCGGGTGATGGCCTCTGCAATGAAAAAATTGTGGATATCGTCGTCCACGAAGGTCCGGAGCGCGTCAAAGAGATCATCACCTGGGGGGCCCGTTTTGAAAAAAAAAAGGCAGAAGACCAATACGACCTCGGCAGGGAAGGTGGCCACTCGGAAAATCGCATCCTCCACTACAAAGACATCACCGGTTGGGAGATCCAACGTACGCTGTTGGAAGAAATGGACCGATATCCCAATGTCGAATTTCATGAGCATTTTTTCGCCATCGACCTTCTTACCCAACACCACATGGGCTATTCGATCACCCGGGTCACGCCTGGCATCGAATGCTACGGCGCCTATGTACTCGACAAGCGCACAGGCGGCATAGAGACCATTTTGGCAAAAACAACCGTCCTGGCAACAGGCGGCGCCGGGCAGGTATACAAAAACACGACCAATCCCTCTATCGCTACCGGTGACGGGATTGCCATGGCTTACCGGGCGAAAGCGCTGGTAGAGAATATGGAATTTGTGCAGTTTCATCCCACCAGCCTGTATAATACCGCCGGCGAAAATCCGTCCTTCCTGATCTCGGAAGCGGTCCGTGGCTTTGGGGGCATCCTGCGCACGCGGGAGGGGGAAGAATTTATGAAGAAATACGATACCCGGGGGTCTTTAGCGCCCCGCGACATCGTGGCCCGTGCTATCGACCGGGAGATGAAACAGCGAGGAGAAGATTGCATGTACCTCGACTGTACCCACCTGGACAAGGAAGGGTTCCTGAATCATTTTCCCAATATTTATGAAAAGTGCATGTCCATCGGCATCGACCCCATGAAAGATTACATACCGGTCACCCCCGCTTGCCATTATATGTGCGGCGGAGTGCGCACGGATGAAATGGGGCGTACCTCCGTACTACGCCTGTATGCCTGTGGCGAATGCACTTGCACGGGCCTGCACGGGGCCAACCGCCTGGCTTCCAACTCCTTGCTGGAAGGACTGGTCTTCGCCCACCGAATCGTGGAGGACATTTTGCCCAAAATCGACCATTTATCCATTCAGACCGGTATTCCGGAATGGGATGCCCGAGGCACTACCGATCCCGAGGAGATGGTCCTCATCACCCAGAGCATGAAAGAACTCAAGGACGCGATGAGCTATTACGTGGGGATCGTCCGCTCCAATGTGCGGCTCAAGCGTGCCAACGACCGTCTTTATCTGCTCTACAAGGAGATCGAGTCCCTTTACAACACCACCTCGATTTCGCCCCAATTGTGCGAATTGCGCAATCTGGTCACCATCGCCTACCTCATTACCCGCTCCGCAAATATGCGCACTGAAAGCAGGGGGTTGCACTTCACTACCGATTACCCGAATAAGAAGAGTTTTGTGGATTATTCGATATTGTAATTGGCGATAAGTCAGATTCCTAAATGCTTTTTCATGCCAAAGACGCCTTCTGACCGGCTTTTCAACCTCATCCACTCGCTAACGGGGAGTGAAAAACGGTATTTCAAGTTATTTGCACGGGAAGGAAAGGGAGGAGACAACAAGTACCTGCGGTTATTTGAAGCCATTGAACAACAAACCGAGTTTGACGAAGAGGAGTTGAAGCAGGCAATATATGGATCGGAATCGATCGAGAGCCGGAAATACTCTGAACTGAAAAGTTATCTATTCGAATGGGTATTGAAAAGCCTGCAGGCCTACGATGAAAAAACCTCTGCCGACTACCGCATAAAATCCATGCTATTGGGCGTTCGTGCGCTCTTTCGGCGTTCGCGGTATGAGGATGCACTCTATTCGCTGAACAAGGTTCGCAAAATTGCCTGGCAATACGAGCACTTCACCTCCATGGTGGAGGTGGTCAACTGGGAAAAGCAAATCGCGTACGCCCGAACCGACATAGCCTTTCTGGACGCTGAATTGGCGCGTATCGAGCGGGAGGAACGGGAATATTTAACGCAGCTGGACAACCTGGCCACTTACCGGAACATATTTCTCCAATTGCTAACCAGCCTGCGCAAAGATGCTTCCATGCGGCGGGAGGAGCAGACCCGCTATATCGAAGAGCTCCTTGAACACCCACAGCTTCAGCACATTGACCTGGCCACTTCTCATCAGGCACGAATCTACTACTACCGGATCCTGTCGGTAGCCAGTTATGCCCGTAAAGACTACCCCCGGTTCTATGAACTCAACCGCGCCCTGATCGGGCTGATGGAGGAGCGCCCCGACCTATTGCGGGAAGACGTATCGGAATATATCTCCGCACTCAGCAATATGGCTCTGAGTTGCGGCTACCTCCAAAAGATTGAAGAATTGAGAGCGGTGTTGAAGAAATTCAAACAGATACGCCCCAACACCCCGGATGACGAGCTCAAGATCCACCGGCAGTACTACATGAATAAGTTTGGGTTATCCATTGCCCAGGGCGATTTCGAGGAGGGCTTGCACGCGCTGGAGGAACACCAGGAAGAAGTGCAGCGCTTCAGTGATTCGTTCTTTCGCAAGAACACGTTTTACTACCAATATTTCTACATCTATTTTGGCATCGGCAATTATGAGCAGGCGCTGGCCTACCTGAATGAATGGTTGTCGCTATCGGGAAATATAGAGCGTAAAGACCTCCAGAGCGTAGCGCGTATCCTCAACCTCATCATCCATTTCGAGATGGGAAATACATTGCTGCTCGAGTCACTCATCCGTTCGACCCAGCGGTTTCTCCAGAAAGAGGAGCGCATGTTCGAGTACGAACGAGCTGTGCTGCAATTCATAAAAGCCTCCACTCGGGCAGTGGATAAAGGCGAAGAAAAAAAAGCTTTCCAATTGTTGCAAACACAATTGGAAAGCTTGTACGATAAGCCCTCCGAACGCCCGATGCTCGATCTGTTCGACATTCAGGCCTGGGTGGAGAGCCATATCCGCCAAATTCCCTTTGGGGATGTGGTACGACTTCGACAGCGTAGTCCGGCTTAACGCCCGCTGCCCGGAGCAGGAGGCCCGGACGTAAGACCTGCAAATACAGATACAGGTTTACGAATCTCTACTTCGCCCCACCCCACAAACGAAGGAGCGGGATCGGTGCGCGGAAAAGCCGAGAGATCCCGGTACCCACCTTTGATCTGTTGTGCCTTTTCTTTGGGCAAGGCCACCGCCTCAAATTTCTTCAATGTCTTTTTCTCCTTTGCCATATCATTCCTTTTTTCAACCTTTTTCAACGCATGGAATTCACAAACACTACTTCCACTTTTCAAATATAACCCTTCTCTTCCTAAGAAGTAAAACAGATTTTCATTAAAGTCAGTTTTCTGATTTTTCAATAAATACAGTGTGTTTACTATTCAGCATGGCTCGCCGCCTTCGGCGACGAAAATATTTTATGTTGGATCGATGCTTTTTTGAGCGCCTGAGGCGCTCAAAAAAGCATCGATCCAACGTAATTATTCATGGCGGCACAGCCGCTATAAGTTACCCTGAATGTATAAAATTTATTGAACGACCTGGAAGGCAACCTGTTGTACCAGATCCATTTCAAACCCCTTGGACAATCCATGGCGGATCAGCAGTTGCCTGCATTCAAATGCAGTGAGGTTGGTATCCAGGCGCTCTTTTTTGCGGGAAAGCAATTCATGGAGGGTTTGCAGATATTCTTCTTCCTCGATCTCGGCTAAACCGGCCCGAATACAGTATTCAGATATATCGCGTTTTTTCAGTTCCCGGACAATACGCTGGCGCCCCCATTGTTTCATGCGAAATTTGCCGCGGGCAAAAGAGCGGGCGTAGCGTTCTTCATCCAGAAAACGTTCCTGGATCAGGTCAATCAAAATGTTTTCGAGGTCGTCGCCATAGACCCCCCATTGTATCAGCCGGTATCGAACCTCCTGATGGCAGCGGTCCTGATAGGCACAGTATCGCTGGGCCTTCACAAGCGCCTCTGTATATGAAAGATACTTCCCTGACAACTTACGTGCTATTCTTCTATTTGGAGAAATTCGAGCAGGCGGTCTACTTCTTCAAAAGATTTTACCCCTACCTTTTCTTCGGCGCTTCCCCTGATACTGATTCCACTGGGGGCAATATGGTAAAGGATTTCTTCCAGGTTCTCGGGCGTCCAGTCGAACGCCAGCAGAATGGGAAATTCATTGCAGAAGGAACGCAGAAGGCCGACCGGGAGCGGCGCCCGGTCCTCCTGGATCTCCTCCCAGGTCAGTTTATTCCGGGTAAAGTCGAGCAGAAAATAAGACACGTATGGACCATAAGCCATGAGTTGGGCGCGCAATTCGTCGGAAGAAATATCGTGCGAAGGCACTAATTCCTGAATAACAGGCACTTTGGGCAGGTCGGGTAGCCAGTCCACCGGAATTGTCCGGGTAAGCTGGATGGCATCCAGTTTCAGTTCTTCGGTTGTTTGAATGATGTATGGCAGGTCTTGCCCGCCAAATTCGCCCACCAGGTCTATGCTATCAACCCATTCCCGGATAGCTTGTATCTGGGCAAAGGTGACAAAGTCGGGGGATTCGGGGTCCAGGCAAAATCCCAGCCATTTTGCCTCCCATGCGGCAAAATAACGGGCATCCGTCAGGTTAGTAATCGCGCTGGCTTTTACGAGTGTATTCAGCATAAAAACAGGGCATCAGCCCTTTTTGGTAGAATTGATCCAAGAGGCAGATACAACCCACCGCTACCGGAGGCAGCGGTGGGTTGTAGGATAAGTACCGCAATTTACGTTAGCTTTACAAAAGTACAAACCATTTGATAAAAGGATGGGAAACGAGCACTATTTCGATTGGGTATATGCCATTACCCGCCGCATTCCTCCCGGTCGCGTAACGACCTACGGCGCTATAGCAGATAGTCTGGCACTGGGATCAGCACGCATGGTCGGCTGGGCGCTGAACAAATGTGCGCCTTTTGACGACATTCCCGCCCACCGGGTCATCAACCGGAAAGGGGAACTGAGCGGTCGCCACCATTTTGCTCCGCCGACACGAATGCAGGAGCTGCTGGAGCAGGAAGGGGTAAAAGTTGTCGACAACCGGGTGGTGGATTTTGACCGCCTGTTCTGGCACCCCGCCGAGCATCTGGAGGATCTGTAGGCTATTGCATCCATTGATGCACCACGCGCAAACCCAGTGGGTATAATTCCTCCCGGGCTGCTTCCAGATTGGAGGTGATGCCCAGTAAAAATCCCCCTCCACCTGCCCCGCATAGCTTCAGCTTGTAATTGGGCGAGTCCAGACCGGCCTCCCATACCTCCCGAAAAGTGAGCGGGATCATCTCCTGAAAGTAATTCCACTGGAACTGGCTAATGGCGCCAAAAACCGGCTGCAGTACCCGCCAATCAGATCGAAGGAATGCCTGGATCGCAGCATTGGTCAACCCGCCTAATTCATCTTCCACCATCGAATCAAATGACAAGTCTTCACATTTGCTAAGGAAGACCCTGACCAGCGGTCCGGTCTCCCGGCTAACCCCGGTATCGATCAGGAACAGCGCGCCATTACCCGTTTCTGCCTGCTCCGGAATCGCCACGACCTCCACCCGCTGCCGGTCTCTCAGCAACAAGGGTTTGTCGAGCAGGCAAACCAGCGGGTCGACCCCGGAACTGGAACCGTGAAAATAGCTCTCTATTTGAGCCAGAATGGGTTTGAGCAAAGGTAATTGTGGCTCTTTTCGGGTACAATAGGACTCATACACCGCTGCCACGAGCGCCCCGGAGCTACCTAGCCCATATCCTACCGGGATACTGGATTCAAAATACAGCCCATTGGAAAGATTTTCCTGGAACCGGTCGAGCGCCAGTGTCGTCAGCAATTGGCCGCTGCGATGGTGGTTTTCCAAATAATGGCCCAGGCTCTCCAGATTCGGACTTGCCGCCCCTGTTTCGGAATAGGCCCAATGTCCCTCAAAATCGTGGTAGGGAATAGCCAATGCCCGGGAGCCCCGGATGATGACGTACTCGCCAAAGAGAAGCACTTTCGACGGATAACTTCGGGATCCCATGGGCCAAGTGAATTAGTTGAGGTAAACAGCAAGTTGATCCAAAATTAAAAAAAACTCTATGTCAGGCGCTCAAATTGTCAAAAATCAGCAAATGAACCCGCATTTTTCATTTTTCACACATTTGGCTCAGCAGTAAATTCATTGTGAAAAAATTTTGTAAAAACCAAGCTATTTAAATAATTATTTTGTAACTTTAGAGGAAACCAATACACACATGAGGACCAATCAGAGAGAGTTATTGATTTACTACAACCCGGAATCCAGCGCACACCGACGAACAGTAGCTTATGCGCAATCGCTTTCCAAGTATGTAAGGGCTTATTCATTTGAAAAAGCTCCTTCTACCGAGACCAGCTGGCAGCAAATTCTCCAGGCACTGGACATCCCCCCGAAGGAATTGTTGAACAAAGCACACCCTTACTACCAGCAACACATCCGCGGATGCGAATTCGACGAAGCATGTTGGCTCAAGGTCATTCAAAACAATCCGGACCTGATCCGGGCCCCTATCGCCATGAGAGGCAAAAGGGCGATCTTTTGCGAAAATGCCACCGACATCCTGAAACTGATCGAAGAAGTCGGCATAGGATTATAGCCGATATATGGATTTACGCGTTTGATGGATGCGGTGCATTTTATACCTTTGCACCGCAATCATCTATCTGCCCACGTAAATCCATTCCGACATGTCATTTGAAGTTGAAGGCAAGCTCATCAAGAAATACGATACCGAAAACAAGACCGGTACGTTCCAGGCCCGCGAATTTGTCATTGAAGTTAGTAGTGGAAACTATCCACAGGCCGTAAAATTCCAACTGGTGCAAGATCGCTGTACCCTCATCGATGGCTATGAGGAAGGCGAGCATATCAAGGTTCATTTCGACCTGCGCGGCCGCGAATGGAATGGAAAGTATTTTACCAACCTCAACGCCTGGCGCATCGAAAAACCCACTGCCTCTCAAAGTCAGGAAGCACCGCCCCCCAGTGCCGGGGCGAGCGATTTCCCCACCGCTTCTGACGATCCGGGAGATTCGGGTTCTTTCGACGATCTGCCTTTTTAAAAAATAATAAAGGAGGCTGTTTTAAGAGTCGCTTACGTTCCTCTTGAAACAGCCTCCTTTATTATTACTTAGTAGGTCTCCAGAATTTGTTGGGCATGCTCCTTGGTATCCACCTTATCGAATACCCGTTCGATCACCCCTTTTTCGTCGATGACTACTGTGGTGCGCAATACGCCCATGTGCTCCTTACCCATAAACTTCTTCTTCCCCCAAACCCCATAGAGGGTCACCACTTCTTTATCCTTGTCGGCGAGCAGGTGGAAGGGAAATTGGTAGTTATCGATAAACTTCTGCTGCCCCTTTTCGTTGTCTGGACTTACGCCCAGCATCTCAAATCCTTTCTCTCTCAACACTGAATAATGGTCGCGCAAACTGCAGGCCTCTGCGGTACACCCGGGCGTATTGGCTTTCGGGTAAAAGAACAGGATCAGCTTTTTTCCACTAAAATCGGACAGGGATACGGGCTCGCCTTTTTCGTTGATGCCGGAAAAAGAAGGGGCTTTATCGCCTACTTTTAAAGGTGTCATATTTTGTCTATTTATTTTATCGCTTTCCTAAGAAACAGACAGACCGCACAGAGGTTTATCGCAAAAAGCTTTTTTCATACACCGTGCTATTCCCCATTACATCGGTCACCTCCAGGCGCAGTTGGTGTTTACCTGACGAAATCCGTCCGTCAAACTGGTGCGTGATTCGTCCCGATTTCCGGTCATACTCCATCAGGATCCACTGGCCATCGACGGTGGCGGAAAAATACAACTTATCCATGTTGGGGGCGGTAGAAAAGTTATCGCTGATCCGGAAAGACATGGCCCTCTTTCCCCGCATATCGTACTTGAAATAGGAAGGGCTGACGGAGGGAGGCGTTTTATCTACCATGATGGCGTAGGGGCCAAACTGCCGCACCGGGGTAGTCAGAACGTCACCCCGCCAGACACCCCCACAGTTCAGGATGCTGCCTTTGGGGTTGATGTACGCAATAAAGGCCTTTATCCGGTCGGACTCTTTCAATGTCCGGTCGGATTTGAGTGAGAGCACGTAGAATTGATGTGCGGGGGTAAGGTAGTTGTGAATGTGAAATACCTCCGAGAGATAGGAAGAACCACTTGCTGCAACAGTGCGGTAGTTCAGGGGAAGGTCCTCGTAAATTGTCCCCTGGGGAATAAACAGGGAACAATTATCCGTCTGCACCAGATTGTCGCGATCCTGATAGAGGTAGTACTGGTAGGGGCCAGGCAAGGGCGGATCCTTTTCACCTTCCCGGCGCACCCAAAACCGCAGGAGGGACTCATTTTCTGCCATATCCGAAACCCGTATTTCCACCAATTTCACCTCCCCTGTTTCCAGGGGAATGATCCCGTGGTTGATCTCCACCGGATAAATATGCAACTGGTTGCCGGGAAGCCGGAAACAACGGTGGTAATAGCTGCGTTTGGTCACCTGTTCCTCGTAGTCCACGTGGGCATTGATATACCGGGAATCTTCAAACGGCACCTCATCGAGGGCAAATTGAAAACGCCGGACTCCATCCACCTGCATATCCATTTTATAAATTCCGTTCCTGTTGGAAGTGGAATTTTGCATATCGTACGCATTGAGGGCAAAAGCGGCGAAAGGCGTATTGACGGCAAGTGTTTCCGGTTCAGGGTAGAAATACCCGTCCCGTGCCTTCACGGAAACGTTTCTGGTTTCCGTGCCGTATACGCCCAGCCCATCCATTTGGTAGAGCTTGAGGGTATAGATTTTGGGGGCCATTTTGTCTGTAACCGGAAACCCGAACAGCAGCGGGTTGAAGGCCTTATCTGTAACAGATTCCCGCACTTCAAAATGCACATGCGGCCCGGCCGAAGCGCCGGTATTGCCCATATTGCCGATGTATTGCCCCTGTCGGAACGTGAATAGATGGGGTGAAGGATACAGGTCCGCTTCGAAACATTGTTCCGCATACTGTTCCTGCCTGACAAACCGCTCCAATTCTTCTGTAAAGCGATCCATGTGGCCATAGACAGTGGTATACCCATTGGGGTGAGCAATATAAAGCGACTTCCCATAGCCACTTTCCTCTACCTTTATCCGGGCGACAAACCCTTCGGCAGCAGCGTAGAGCGGATCGCCTACCCTGCCAGCGCTGGAGCGAATATCCACTCCGGCATGAAAATGGTTGGGACGCAACTCGCCGAAGGACCCCGAAAACCGGATCGCATAATTGACCGGCCAATGGAAATACCCCTGTGGGTAAGGCAGGTGTAAATATTCAAAAGAGGTGAAGGCAGCTCCTGCAAAGAAGAGCACCAAAAGCATTACCCAACGCATAAAGGTTGTTTAGGAGGGAGCGCGCGTCTCCGCATTGTTAAATTAGCGCAGCAAGTAAGGGGATTTTTTTATAAAAAGCCAGTATATCTTTCATTCCGATGAATTTATCGGCGACATTCGTTTGAACAATAAAAGTTTACCCCTATTATTGTTAAAACTAATAAGCCAAACACCACACATGAAAGCCATTGTTATCCGACAATACGGGGCCAGAGAAGTGTTAGAGCCTACGGAGGTACCTGACCCTGAACCGGATGAGGACGAGTTGCTCGTTCGCATTCATGCGTTTGCCATTAACCCTATCGACTGGAAAATCCGCAAAGGGGTGGCCCGCTGGTTTATGCGCAAGAAATTCCCCATCATCCTCGGACAGGATTTTTCCGGCGAAGTCGTATCCGTGGGTAGCAAGGTGGGCGATTATGAAATTGGCGACCGCGTTTTTGGCGCGGTCAGCGCCCTGCGGGGCGAAGGTTCCTATGCCGAATACATCGCCGTGCCGGCAAAAAATGTAGCTACACTGCCCGCCAATATGTCTTTTGAAGAAGCGGCCGCCATACCTACTGCCGGCCTTTCCGCACTCATTGCGCTCCGCGACTTAGGCCGCCTGCAGACCGGTATGGATGTGCTCATCAATGGTGCAGCGGGGGGGGTGGGGCATTACGCGGTACAAATCGCCAAGTTCTTCGGCGCCTACGTCACCGCGATCTGCGGTCCCGACAACCAGGATTTCGTCACCGACCTTGGCGCAGATGAAGCCTGGGATTACAAGCAGGTAGACTACACCAAAAAGCCCGACCGCTACAATGTCATTTTCGACACGATCGGCAACCGCACATTCCGCGAATCTATTCCCGTACTTCAACCCAAGGGCATTTTCATTTCCACTATGCCCAGTCCGTACCAATACCTGCAAATGTTCCTGACCCGCTTCACCCCCAAGAAGTCTAAAACGTTTTTACTCCACGTCGAGGAAGACGACCTATGGGAGTTGAAAAAAATGGCGGAAGCCGATCAGTTGCGCAGCCATGTCGAACACCTCTTTCCTTTTGAGCAAATCGCAGAGGCACAGGCGCTCAGCGAAAGCGCACACTTGAGAGGAAAGATCGTGGTACAGATAGGGTGATTCTTCACACCTTGAATTTTTTTCGTTTTGCCCTCATTTTTTCCAACAGCCACTCGCGGTGCAACACCTGGCTGGCATCGGGAAGTTGCGCTTCCAGGTCGGGCAGTTTACCGGCTTCAGGCTTGTCTATCCGGGCGAGCTTGCGGGTAAAATCGATAAACTGCTGTACCTGCCGCCGGTTGGCCTCGGGCAGGAGTTTGTTGCGGATAATATATATGCGGAAAGCTTCCAAATGGGAAAAAAGCAGTTCGACCTGGTCGGTTTCGTAAAATATTTTGACTAACAGGCTGCGGGTGCTCAACGCCAGGAACACATCCTTAAACTCTATCTGCATCAGGGTGCGTTGCGCCTCGTCGTATTGTTGCCGATGGTAAAAATAATGCGCCAGGTTGTACTCGTACAAGGGTTCCTGGTAAGACGCCGGGAGGCGGTCTTTATAGGCCTGGATGAAGTCGTACGTCCAGGCCAACTCTTCCAGTTGCAAGCCGGCGGTGACGAGGTTTTTGTATAACCAGGGCGACAAACGTCCTTCTTCCAGAATGAGCTCTTCCTGAAGGAGAAACTTACCCACCTCGAGGTACTCTTTCCAAAAAAATGCATCGTTATAGCGGTTGATCCGCCGGCTGCAAAAATTGAAAAGGGCGATGGAAAGCGTAGTCAACTCCGCTTTATCAAACTGGTCAAAATGGGCCCACAACTCCTTTTTCGCCGGTGAATAATACCCAGGATCTTCGGGGTGCTTCAATAGGTGGTATAACGCCAGATATACCTGGATCGCCGGGGTCTGCAGTTCCGGGCTGCGCTCGGCAATTTCCATTACCTCTTCCGTCCAGCGCAGGTCGTAATCCACATCGAGCAATTGCACCAGATTGACCATCGCGCAAGACAAGCGCAGTTTTTCTGCCAGGTAAAACACATCCAGGGCATTAGCGGCCTCCTGCAAATGTGGATTAAACGTGCGCTGGCTCTGATCGCTGTGCAGGTACTCCAACTGCCTCAGTTTAAACTGCAAATCGTAAAACTCCGCATTCCGAAAGGGATATTCCTCCAGCTGCCGCTCGGCCTTGTCCATAATGGCCTTGTAGTGCTTGAAAAGGCCTTTCTCCTGATAGATTTCCAAAAGGGTCCGATGGGTAAGATGCGTGTCTTCAAGCATAGCCTCCACCGTTAAAAACCCCTCCGTCAATTTCAATAAATCGCTCATCCAGTAGGCCAGGCGCTTACCGTCGACCGTTTGCCCCTTCACGCCTTTTTTCATCACCACCGCTTTATCCAGATCGGGATGGGAAAAGTCGGGCGCATAGTCTTTCAAGAAGCGATAAAATGCCAGGAGGTCTTCATTTTTATTGAAAAAGGGCGAAGCCAGGTACTCCTCCAGGCGGCTAGCCTGCCGGGGGTTTAGGGCGCGAAGGAGGTCTAAAAGCTTGCTTTGCCGCATGTGGAAGGGTATTTTTTTTGTAAATTAGGGAAAAATCGGTGAAGGGTGAAGGGTGAAGAGTGAAGGGTGAAGGGTGAAGGGTGAAGGGTGAAGGGGTGAAAATTAGTATTATGAAAAGATATTTGGTTTTGGTTGTCTGGATCATGGGGGTAAGTTCAGTGGGGGGGCAGGTGATGTATCCGGGGGATACGAATAACGACGGGGTGGCGAACTACCTCGATCTGTTGCCGATCGGTATTGCATTTGGGGTGGAGGGGGAGCCGCGGCCGTTGGCGTCGGAGAACTGGTTTGCGCAGCCGTTTATCCTATGGGCCTACAATTTACCGACCACACCCTGGGTGAACGGCGGCTTCATCAATGCCAACGGGGATGCGCTCATCGACACCCTGGATCTGGATGCTATTGTGGCCAACTACGACATGATGCAGGATACGGCCATGCCCATCCCCTGGCAGCACAACATTACTTGTTTCACCTGTCCTCCGCCTGTGCTTTCGATTTCGTACGATAAAGATTCGGTAAAAGTAAACGAGTCTTTTCAGGCCTTCATCAGCGTTCTGTATCCCGAAACCATTCCCCCGGATATTGGCGCGCTGGGGCTTGGGGTGGAACTGAATTACGACCCCGACCTGGTGGTGGAATCTTCCGTGGAAGTGATTCCCAACACCGGTGAAGAAACCCTTATGTTTGTCACTGCGACCAGTGTAGATGCCTTTGGATACCGGCTACCATCCCCGGGAAGGCTCCAGCTAGCGGCTGCCGGGCGGGGGCAAAACGCCTTTTTCAAAGACGCTACGCTCGTGGCCACCGTATCGTTCATCGTCGTAGATGATATCCAGCGCGATACTGTATTCCGGGCGTTTAAGCTCGACGTGAGTGAGCTTCTCTTCCTCAATTTGCAGGAGGAATTGCTAATCCCGCTCCTTCAAAACCAGGATTCGGTGGTGTTGTACCAGGATCTCGATCCGGTAACGGAAGTGCCGCTTGCCGGGCTGCTGGAAATATTTCCCAACCCGGCGGATGGGTTCATCCAGGTAAGCTCTCCTCAGATGATCGAGTTAACTACTTTGCGTTTGTGGAATGCCCAGGGTGTATTGGTCCGGGAAATGAATCCTGGCGCCGGCGCCAGCTGGACTTTTCCGGTTGAAGACATCCCACCCGGGGTTTACTGGCTGGAAGCACTGGGGGAAGAGGAAAAATGGGTCAGAAAACTCATCCTTCGATAGGCGGTTCTTCCTCCATAATGCGACTCCAGTTGCCCTGGTGCGTAGGATGTGAAAGATTGTTCTCCAAATAATCCAAAAAACCCTTCCGCCGGACAGGGCGTGCGCCCATGGAGGCGAGGTGTCCGGTTTGTTGTTGGCAGTCGATCAGGGTATACCCCAATGCTTCCAGTCTCTGCACGAGGGCAATGAAACCAAATTTGGACGCATTGCTGACCTTGGTGAACATGGACTCTCCGAAAAAACACTTGCCGAGGGCAATGCCGTAGAGTCCGCCTACCAACGCCGATCCATCCCACACTTCCACCGAATGGGCATACCCGAGCTGGTGCAGCCGGACATACCCTTCGATCATTTCTTCGGAGATCCAGGTGCCGTTTTGCCCAGCGCGAAGGGTTTGACTGCATTCGCGCATCACGGTTTCGAAATGCTGATCGATCGTGAGTTGAAATCTGGATTGATTGAAATACGGCCGCATGCTGCGCTGCACCTTCAATTCAGGAGGAAAGAGGACGAAGCGCGGGTCGGGCGACCACCAGAGAATATTTTCTTCGGGGTTATACCAGGGGAAGATGCCCATTTGATAGGCCTTCAGCAGCCGTTCCGGCGAAAGGTCTCCGCCCACAGCCAGCAAGCCGTTCCGGTTGGCGAGCTCGGGTTCCGGAAAGGCAAGTGAATCGTCAGATAGCCAAAAAATGGACATGTTTATTCAATAACGGCAGATAAGCCGCGTTCGGTCAGGGCGTCTTTTTTCGGTCTAAGCTCCTGAAGGGGAGCTGTTTTTACCGTTGCTTTCCCTTTAAAATGAATGATCAGCGCAAGCTGTTCCGACTGTTCAAAAGTATGATCCAATACTTCCATGAAACACTCGATCACCCAATCGAACGAGTTATGGTCATCGTTATACACGACCAGATAGGACAGATCACCGGTGTCAGACTCATCCTCCGCAACGGCTACATCTTCCTTTTCCTTTTCCAGTTCTTTTGAGGGCGTATTATGAAGCATAAATTAAAAACTATAGAAGATGCGCGCCGAAAGCGCGTGGCGCTATCGGCGCGCATCTTCATAAAGAATGAACTATGAAAGTTCCTGTAAAGTTTCCTTCACCGCCTCAAAATTAGGCAAATCTCCGGCACTTTCCAGTACTTCGGCGTAACGGATCGTTCCTTCTTCGTCGATGACGAAAGCAGAGCGTCTGGCGACTCCTTTCATACCGAAGACGAATTCGTCGTAAAAGGCATTATACCGCTGTGCCACTTCTTTATTGAAGTCGGATAACAGGGGGAAGGTAAATTGCTGGTCTTCTTTGAAACGGGCCTGCGTGAACACCGAGTCGACAGAAACTGCCAGCACCTGTGCATTGAGCCCTTCATAATAAGCAATATCGTCGCGCATGCTGCAGAGTTCTTTCGTGCAAGTTCCCGAGAATGCCTGTGGGAAAAAGAGCAAGACCACATTAGATCCACGATAATCGCTAAGCGAAACTTGCTGTTTATCGCTGTCGTAGAGCGTAAAATCAGGGGCTTGATCTCCAATTTTGAGTGCCATAATCATTGTCAGTTTTTATTGATAAAAGATAAAGATTCCTGTACAACTTTGTTCCTTTGCCAAACATTTTTGCCAGTCGATTTGAAAAACAACTCAGGGGCAGCAATGTTTTGTAGCCTATGAATCCCACACAGCGCGCTTATCTGGAATTGCATATTGCCGTCTTTCTCTGGGGCTTCACCGCCATCCTGGGCGACCTGATCCAGTTGTCGGCGCTGGTGCTCGTCTGGTGGCGGGTATTGATCACCCCGATCAGCCTGCTTTTCCTGATGCGCTCCTTTCGAGCCCTCCGGAGCATGCCCCGGCATTTGGTGCTGCAATATATGGGTATCGGCGTATTAGTCGCGCTTCATTGGCTGGCTTTTTATGGCGCCATAAAACTCGCCAATGCCTCGGTATCGCTTATCTGTATGGCAACCACCTCGTTATTTACGGCATTTTTAGAGCCGCTGTTGTTGCGGCAACGCATAAAAGGCTATGAAATCGCGCTGGGGCTGATGATCATTCCGGGCATGGCGCTCATCGTCAACAACCTGGACATCTCCATGATGGCCGGCTTTTGGGTGGGGCTGGCGGCCGCTTTTCTCGCCGCCACATTTGGCACCCTGAACAAAAAACTGGTAGCCAAAGCCCATCCCTACCAGATCACCTTTCTGGAGCTGGGCAGTTCCTGGATCTTCCTTTCCCTCATCCTTCCTTTTGTGCTGAAAGCCAATCCCGATATGGCCTTCCTGCCATCCCGGATGGATTTGATCTTGCTGGTGGTCCTTGCGCTGCTTTGCACGACCTTGCCCTATATCCTTTCGCTTCGGGCACTCCACCACCTCTCTGCCTTTGCCTCCAACCTCACGATCAACCTGGAGCCTGTGTACGGCATCATCCTGGCCTGGCTCCTTTTAAGCGACAATAAAGAGCTCGAGCCCGGGTTCTATTGGGGCGTGTTGATTATCTTGGCAGCGGTATTCAGTTATCCGATGATGCGAAAACGATTTTCATGAACCTCCGCCAACTCGCCTTGTTTTGCGAATCCTTCACCACGCCGCCCAACCCGGTGTTGTACGAGCTGGAGCGGGAGACCTATTTAAAAACCATCGCCCCCCAAATGGCTTCCGGGCGGCTGCAAGGGCAGTTCCTCCGCTTTTTGAGCTGGATGCTGCGGCCAAAAAGAATTTTGGAGATTGGCACGTTCACCGGCTACAGCACGATCTGCCTCGCCGAGGGATTAGCTGAAACCGGCCTTATCCACACCATTGAAGTCAATCCCGAACTGGCTTATTTCGGAAAAAAATATTTCGCCAAAGCAGGCCTGGCCGACCGGATCATTGCCCATATCGGCGATGCTTTCGATCTCATCCCCACATTCGAAGAAACATTCGACCTGGCCTTCATCGATTCGAGGAAAGACGACTACGCCGCACTCTACGACCTGGTACTGGACAAAGTCCGTCCCGGCGGCTTTCTGCTGGCAGACAATGTGCTCTGGGACGGCAAGGTCATCTCCGGCGCAAAAGATGGCGACACCCGGACTATCCAGACTTTTATTCAAAAAATTCACGACGACCCCCGGGTAGAAAATGTATTGCTGCCGGTCAGAGACGGGGTGTTGTTGATCAGAAAACTTTAAAGAGGGGTTTTGGGTTATTGGGTTATTGGATGTCTTTACCCAATAACCTAACAACCCAACAACCCAATAACCCAACAACCCAACATGGCTTTCAAACTCGCATCCCCTTTCGAACCGACCGGCGACCAGCCACAGGCGATCCAACAACTGGTGAACGGCGTGAATAGTGGTGAAAAAGCGCAGGTATTGCTGGGGGTGACAGGCTCCGGGAAAACATTCACCATTGCCAATACCATCGCCCAACTCAACCGACCCACGCTGGTGCTCACGCACAACAAGACCCTGACTGCCCAATTGTATGGGGAGTTGACGGAATTTTTTCCGGATAATGCCGTGGAATACTTCGTGTCCTATTACGATTATTACCAGCCGGAGGCCTACATTATGGTCACCGACACGTTTATCGAGAAAGACCTGGCCATCAACGAGGAAGTCGACAAATTGCGCCTTCGGGCTACGTCTTCCCTCCTCTCCGGACGCCGCGATATTATCATCGTCGCCTCGGTATCCTGTATCTATGGGATGGGGAACCCGGAGGACTACAAGCACAGCATTATCCGCATCGAAAAAGGACAACGAATTTCACGCAACACCTTCCTCTACAACCTGGTGGAAAGCCTATACTCCCGCACGGAAGTGGAATTTAAACGGGCAACCTTCCGGGTGAAAGGAGATACCGTGGCGATCAACCTGCCTTATGTGGATTATGGGTACCGCATTACCTTTTTCGGAGATGAAATTGAAATGATCGAACAGATAGACACGGACACCAGCAAACGCATTGGTGAACTGGATAACGCCGCTATCTTTCCGGCCAATCTGTATGTAGCCCCCAAGGATCGCATCCACCAGATCATCAAGGAGATTGAAGATGAACTAAACGAGCACGTCAAATACTTCGAATCGGAAGGGCGACTGCTGGAGGCACGCCGCGTCAAAGAGCGCACCACCTTCGACCTGGAAATGATCAAAGAACTGGGGTATTGCAGCGGGGTGGAAAACTATTCCCGCTTCTTCGACGGACGCAAGCCCGGCACGCGGCCCTTCTGTTTGCTGGACTATTTCCCGGACGATTACCTCCTCATCGTCGATGAAAGCCATGCGACCATCCCACAGGTGCGCGGGATGTGGGGTGGCGACCGGGCCCGAAAAAACAACCTCGTCAACTTCGGGTTCCGCCTGCCCTCTGCCATGGACAACCGGCCTTTGAGCTTTGACGAATTTGAGACCATGATCAATCAGATTATCTTCCTTAGCGCCACGCCGGGCAATTATGAACTGGAGCAGACCGGTGGGGTCATCGTCGAACAGCTCATCCGCCCCACCGGACTGCTCGATCCGCCGATCGAAGTGCGCCCCAGCAGCAACCAGATCGACGACCTCATGGACGAGATCCGCGAGCGTGTCAAAATTAGCGAACGGGTACTCGTGACCACCCTTACCAAGCGCATGGCCGAAGAGCTCACCAAATACCTTACGCGCATGAACATTCTGGTGCGCTACATCCACTCCGAAGTCGATACGATGGAGCGGGTAGAAATCATTCGGGACCTACGACTTGGAGAGTTTGATGTGTTGGTGGGCGTCAACCTCCTGCGGGAGGGCCTCGACCTGCCCGAGGTATCGCTCGTCGCTATACTCGACGCCGACAAAGAGGGATTCCTGCGCAACGACCGTTCCCTGACACAAACTGCCGGCCGGGCAGCCCGGAATTCCAACGGACTCGTCATTTTCTACGCCGACAAAATTACGGATAGCATGCAGCGCACCATTGATGAGACCAACCGCAGGCGCGCCATCCAAACGCAATACAATATAGATAATGGGATCACCCCCCAAACCGTGTTCAAAAGCCGCGAAGACATCCTGCACCAAAGCTCTATCCTCGACATCCGGGGCAGAGGATCCAAAGCCTATATCGAGCCTGAAAAACCCAGCCTTGCCGCCGATCCCGTACTTCAATACGCCAACCGCGACCAGATCGAGAAGATGATCAACGAGACCGAGAAGAAAATGAAAGACGCCGCCAAAGATCTCGATTTCATCTCAGCTGCGCAGTACCGGGACGAAATGCAGGCGCTGAGGAAGAAACTTAAAGAAATTTAAATTTCTCTATATAGAATTCCTGCTCGAATTGATATTCCCAAACAGCGACCGCATCACCATTTTCTCGTAGAGCGGCACCAGGTCCGGTCCGGCAGCGCGGATCTTTATCTGGGCATATTGTTGTATGGTAAGCAACGGGAGAACCACCTGCTCCCGCAATTGGATGCTCATCCGGCTGCGGGAATTATCTTCCAGCAACCAATGCTGGCCCGAGATCTTGAGCACCATTTCCCTGCTCAATTCAAATTCCGCATAGATCAATTTCCAAAACTCCCCGAACCGCTCGTCTTTTTCCATATAGCGGGTGAGGGGAAAAAAGGTCTTGCTCATACTCTGCATGCTGTTGGAAACCAGCGCCCGGAAAAAGCTCGATTCATTATACAACCGGACGCATGCATCCCAATTGCCTTTTTCTTCTTGTGCTTTCAAAGAGGAGCCTACCCCGTAAAAGCCAGGTACATTCTGTTTCAATTGACTCCAGGCGCCCACGAAAGGAATGGCCCGGAGATCTTCAAACTGCAGCCGGTCGCTCTGGCTGCGCTTCGCAGGCCTGCTGCCTATATTGGCCATTCCGTAGTATTTGATCGTGCTCCGCTCTTCCAGGTAGGGCACAAATAGCGGATGGTTTTTCAGTGCTTCATATTTGCGGTAGCTATCCTCCGCCAAGGCCTGGATCAGGATTCGTTGGGGATCGGTCAAATTTCGTTCCGGACGTTTATACAAATTATTTTGCAGCCCGGCGGTCAGCAGGTTTTCAAGGTTGTGCACCGCCGACTCCTCGATCCCATAGTGCGAACTGATCGTTTGCCCTTGCACGGTCATTTGTATCTGATGGCTCTCGATCTTGTCGCCCAGCGAGGCGTAGAACTGGTGGGTATTGCCTCCACCCCGGGCAGGCGGACCTCCTCTTCCATCAAAAAAAACGACCTCCACACCCGATTGGCGGGAGGTGGCAGTAATATCTTCCTTGGCTGTAAAAATGGCCCAATTGGCCATAAAATACCCTCCGTCTTTGGTGCCGTCCGAGAACCCGAGCATTACGGTTTGCCTGTTTGCGCGTTCTTTGAGGTGGCCCCGGTAGATCGGGTTGTCATAGATTTCCTTCATCGACTCCCCGGCGTGTGCCAAATCATTTACCGATTCGAATAAGGGCACGACATCAACCGAAAGGAGTTCATTTGCCCAGCCACAGAGCCGAAACAGTCCAATCACCCGAGCCATGTCCAGCGGGCCACGGCAGTTGCTAATGATATACCGGTGAGCCCCTCGTTCGCCATTTTCCCGTTGGATCTCCCGGATCACAAAGAAGGACTCCAGGGTATCTTTGATCACTGGGTCTGAAAATTGAGCCGGATCGACCGTCCCGCTAAGCTGAAGAAAGTGAGTTATCTGTTCATTCCCAGGCATCGCTAAAAAGCCCGGAGGGAACATTTCAGGGTAGGCGTCTACTACGGCCTCGACCGTTTTAGCAATCACGCGACTGTCTTGCCGGATATCGATACTGGCCATAAAAAGCCCAAAGAGCCCAACCTTCCGTTGAAAAGAATGCAACCTGTCCAAAAACATGCTTTGATGCTTTTCGACAAGCAAGGTTTCCACCTCTTGTAATCCGTTTTCTATGGCGGACAGATCGACTTTATCTTCTCCATGCAGTTCCGTCGCCAGCAGGTCTTCCAGCTGTTCCAGTTTTTCATACACCCCCGCAAAACTCAGCCGGCGTTTGAGGGTTTTAAGATCCTGCTGGTAACAGGAGACCACGGTATTGCGCAATTTGGCGGCCACGCGACGGGTGGTATCGATGGATACAAAAGGGTTTCCATCGCGGTCGCCTCCGGGCCAGAAGCCGATGGAGATGAGCTCTCCGTTTTTATCTATAGCTTCCGGAAAATCTTCCGCAATGCGATCCACCAATTTGCCGATAGCCGGATAAAAAATATGGCCGAGGTACCAGTTCAGGCTGAGGGCCTCATCGTAGGGAGTGGGTTTGATTTTCCGAAAAAAAGGCGTTTTTCCCAATTGTTGCAACAGCTCGCGTACAAAGGCCGCTTTATTGGCGGCGATAGCGTCGGTAAGGTCGGAAATGATGGCCAGCACCTGCCCGGGGTAAAACTGCGTGGGGTGGGCGGTCAGCACTACGCGAATCCCAAAGTTGGCCAGTACGTTGCCCAACTCTTTTTCCAGATTTTCCGCTTTTGCTTTTTCTGCCAGTTGGTTCCAGGAATCGGGCCCTCCAATCCGGTGTATTTTCCCATACGCCGCATCTTCCAACGCATCGACCAGCACGATTTGCCGCTCTACATATTGGATGACTTTGAACAGAAAATTGATTTGATCTTGTTCTGAAAAACCGGGTTTATGATCGGCAAAAAATTGTTCGATGATGGAAATGGGGTCTCCTCCTTTTTCAAAGCCCTCACTGCAGGCCTCCTGCAGGAGTGGTAGCAGTATTCCCGTCTGTTCCACTGCATCCAGCGGCAGGGTCAGGAAAAGGCTGTTGTACAATTGAAAGTTTAAGGCGACTAATTCACGGAAAGACTTGGCGATTTGGGTACTCATGTATTGGTGGTTTACCTTTTTACAAACAGACATAGTCCCCACATGTTTGTCTACCTTTGCAGTATTCGCATGAAGATCCTGAAAATCATACTGATCAACCTCCTGGTCACACTGGTATTGGCTGAAGGGGGACTCCGGCTGCTGGGTTTTACCAGCCTGTATCCCTACGCTATTGTTTCCGCCCCCCAAAACTGTCTTCTGCCAAGTGAAGAAATGGGGTTCACGCTCAACCCCGGCGCCTATTCCATTACCATCAATGAAAAATTGCGGTATACGGCTACGCATGTGGAAAACAAGTGGTGCACAGCCCGCACCACGGGGTCACGTTCCCTGCTGTCTAGCTCTTCCGACAGCCTGATCGTGCTCACCGGCTGTTCTTTCACCTACGGCATGGGCGTAGACGACAGCCTGACGTACCCGTACCGGTTGCAAGCCCAATTTCCCAATTTCCATATCGTCAATGCGGCGGTGCCTGCGCATGGCACCCTACAAACCCTCTTGCTGCTCGACCGGCTAATTGAGCTCGACATTCGTCCCCAACTCCTTATTTACCATTACATCGACGACCACAAAAATCGAAATATCCTGGCCCGGTCTTTCACCCAGCTGCTGGGGCGGGAAAGCCGGGTCAACAACGCTACCGGCAAAGACCTGACCCATAATGCTCAATTTCCCTACGGGGCACTCGATGACAAGGGCATACTACACATCCGGCATTCCGGATTGCACACCAAAAACCTGTTTGCTTCCCTGCGCACCCATTCTGCCCTGATCAATCAATTAGAGTATATCTACGACCGGCTTTTTGCTCAAAAAACGAAGGCGAAACAAGTGACCGAAGCCGCCATTTTAGCCATAAAAGCGCACTGTGAGGCGAACGGCATTCCCTTCCTGATTGCCCTGTTAAAAGAAGACAGCCACCAATCTATGTCTGCATTTTGCGCTCAAAAAGGTATCAATACAGTAGATCTTTCCATCGATTATACGGATAAAAGCCTGCTCAACCTGCCCTACGACGGGCACCCGAACGGGGTAGCACATGGGATTTGGGCGGAGAAAATGAGGAGGTATTTATCCAAATGAAAAAAATACTCGGCATATCCGCCTATTACCACGACGCTGCCGCGGCACTTACGATCGATGGAGTGGTGACCACAGCCGCCCAGGAAGAGCGCTTCACCCGGGTGAAGCACACGCCTGATTTCCCCCAACATGCGATCCAATACTGCCTCGATGCGGCCGGGCTGAAAATAGAAGACCTGGATGCCATCGTTTTTTATGACAAACCCCTGCTGAAGTTCGAACGCCTGCTGGAAACGTATTACGCCTTTGCGCCAAGCGGGATATTGTCCTTTTTAAAAGCGATCCCGATCTGGCTGCGAGAGAAGTTGTTGCTCAAAAAGCTACTATATGACGGGCTAAAAGAGATCGGGGATTTTGACAAGAAAAAGGTCAAACTGCTTTTCTCCGAACACCACCTGTCGCATGCAGCTAGCGCTTTTTACTGCAGTCCATTCGACGAAGCCGCGATCCTGACCATTGACGGGGTGGGCGAATGGTGCACGGCATCCATTGGCATGGGAAAAGGAAGCGAGCTCAAGCTCCTGCGGGAAATGAAATTCCCCCATTCTGTAGGATTACTGTATTCCGCATTCACCTACTACCTCGGGTTTAAAGTCAACTCGGGCGAGTATAAATTGATGGGATTGGCGCCCTATGGAAACCCGCAGGCGGAGGAAACAAAGAAGTATGCACAATTGATCAGGGCACACCTGGTCGACATCAAAGCAGATGGCTCGGTGTGGCTCAATCCGCGCTTCTTTCGCTATGCCACAGGCCTCCGCATGACGGCTGACCGCAAATGGGCTGCCCTGTTCGGATTTCCCCGCAGGCAACCTGAAGCAGATATTCTCCCCTGCCATTGCAACCTGGCCCTCGCGATTCAGCGCGTGACGGAAGAGATCGTGTTAAAAATGGCTCGCGAAGCCCAACGGATCACAGGCGCTAAAAATCTCTGCCTGGCGGGCGGAGTCGCATTAAATTGCGTCGCAAACGGAAAGCTTCTGCAAGCAGGCCTGTTTGACAACGTCTATATTCAACCCGCTGCCGGCGATGCGGGAGGCGCGCCTGGAGCGGCCCTGGCGGTAAACCATCTTTATTTTAAAGAACCCAGACCTGCATCCGGCGCCATGTCCAGCGTGTATCTCGGTCCCTGCTATTCAGATGAGGAAATAGAAACGATGATCGAGGAGGTGAAAGGCGTCGCTAAAAAATACGAGGACTTTGAAGCGCTAGCCAGTTTCATCGCCTCTAGCATTGCCGCAGGGCAGGTAGTTGGCTGGTTTCAGGGACGCATGGAATTTGGTCCGCGCGCATTGGGCAACCGGAGTATTCTGGGCGATGCCCGCAATCCGGACATGCAAAAAAAGCTCAACCTGAAGATCAAAAACCGGGAGGGATTCCGCCCTTTCGCGCCTTCCGTACTCGAGGAAAATGCGGCGGAATATTTTGACCTGCCAAGCCCCTCGCCCTATATGCTGCTGGTGGCTCCCGTCACGGAAATCCGCCGTAAAGCCCTGCCTGACAACTACCATGAACTTCCCTTATGGGACAAACTCTACCACCCGCGAAGCGACATTCCTGCGGTGACGCACATCGATTTTTCCGCCCGGGTGCAAACAGTGCGCCAGGATGACAACCCCCGTTTTTGGAAATTAATCCATAACTTTCAACAACAAACCGGGTATGGACTGCTGGTAAATACGAGTTTCAATGTGCGGGACGAGCCCATTGTGTGCAGTCCGCTCGATGCATATCGCTGTTTTATGCGCACGGAAATGGATATTTTGGTGATTGGGGATTATATTTTTGAGAAAAATAAGTTACAAAAGCACACGCAAAATGGACTTTTTAAAAGACCTCTGGTTATTCATGCAAGAGCGGAAAAAATACTGGCTGGCGCCGGTGATCGTGGTGCTGCTCTTATTGGCCGTCATCATCGTTTTTGGCGGAGGCAGTGCCCTGGCGCCTTTTATTTATACGCTTTTTTAGCAGGATTATGCGCTGGAAATCGTTCTTGCACAGACCTTCCAATACGACCCTGACGATATCGGTCGGGCTTCTGGCCTGCTTCATTTTTTTTAAATGGGAATGGGCAGCATGGACGGCATTGTCAGTCACCCTGCTCGGGGTGTTTTCTCCTTATTTGAGCAGAAAAGTGGAGCGCGCCTGGATGGGATTAGGTTATCTGTTGAGTCTGATCGTACCGAACATCCTCCTCACGGTTATCTTTTTTTTATTTTTGACGCCCATCGCGCTGCTCTCGAGATTAGTGGGCAAAAAAGATCCGCTGCTGTTGCGCAATACGCGAAAGAGTACTTTTGAAGAAGTGAATCGATCGTTTGAACCAGATAGCTTTGAAAAGACGTGGTGAGTGATTCTGCATAAAAACCATGAAAGTATGTATCAAAATGGGAAGAAAAAAATCAAATGGTTCTTGCTTATTGCCGGCCTCACGCTCGTGGTTTTTTCCATTCCCGAACTATTTGGCCGCAATACGGGCAATAGCAAATCGCTGGGCAGTGTGCGGGACGGGCAACTCGAAAATGGCTATCTGCTGCCCTATCATGGGGCTAATTTTTGCTATTTCAGCCCCATGAGCTATTACCTTCTGGACAATGCCTACACCCATTCCAACGTATACCACACCATTCTGGAAGCATATCGAACATGTGAAGAAACCTGTCCGGATATCCGGTTTCGGCTGATGGAATTGAGCCACAAAACCGGTGGCCAAATGCTGATCCACCGCACCCATCAAAATGGATTAAGTGCCGATTTTATGGTGCCTAAAAAACGGGGGAAAAGCCAGTCCAGATTTTACGACAAATTGGGACTTTGGCATTACCTGCTCGAATTTACCGAAACAGGCGCCCTCACATTTGACCGATCGGTAACAATTGATTTTGAGACGATGGGGAAGCATATTTTAGCGTTGGACCAGGCCGCACAAGAGAACGGATTGCGCATTAAAAAAGTACTGCTGCGTATAGAGCTTAAAGACGATTTCTATCAAACAGAGAGCGGCCAGCAGGTTAAACAAAAAGGCATTTACTTCGCCCAATCTATGTCCGGATGGACAAACCGGGTGCATGACGATCACTATCATGTGGATTTTGAATTCAGGAATTAAATACCTACCGAAATCTATTAATACATTGGACAAAAGATTGACAAGAAACCATTCTCTCCTCAACGTCACGCCCTCCCCTTAAAAATGCAAATTTATGCGAACCGCTCTCCTAATTTTCTGCATCTGCACGCTCTTTTCCTGCGACTCCACCGAACCGCCTCAACCCACCCCACCAATCGGCGACCTGGCCACACAGGTAAAAGCGGAGACCCAACGTGCCTGGGCAGCCTACAAGCAATATGCCTGGGGCAGAGACGTCTTACTCCCCATCTCCAAAGGCGCCGAGAACTGGTACGAGGAGCCCCTTTACATCTCCCCGATCGATGCCTACAGCACCCTGAAAGTGATGGGTCTGGATGAAGAGGCAGCAGAGATCGAAACCTACATCATTGACAGTGTAAGCTTTGACAAGGATATCTCCGTGAAAGTCTTCGAAGTGAATATCCGGGTATTGGGAGGACTGCTGGCCATGTACCAATACTCCGAAAATGAGCAGGTGCTGCAAAAAGCCATCGACTTTGCCGACAGGATCCTGCCTGCATTCGACTCCCCGACGGGGGTACCCTACTACTCGGTCAACCTGAAAACCGGGGCCGTGGACGGCAAGGTAGTCAACGTGGCGGAAGCGGGCACCTACCTGCTGGAGATGGGCGTTCTGAGCCATTTTTCCAAAAATCCCATATACTACGAAAAAGCCAAAAGGGCCACCAAGGCCATTTACGACCGTCGTTCATCGCTTGATCTCATCGGGCAGGACATTGATGTGGAAACGGGTGAATGGACCAAGACCACCAGTCATATCTGCGCGGGGATCGACTCCTATTACGAATACCTTTACAAAGGCTGGCTGCTCTTCGGGGATCCCGAATTGAAAGCGATCTGGGATACCAGCATCGTGGCCGTGCATACCTACCTCCCCGAAATGAAAGATTCCCTCCTCTGGTACGGACGCGTGGACATGTATACCGGCAAACACGTGAGCTCGGTCGTCACCTTGTATGACGCCTTTTTTCCCGCTGTCCTGGCACTCTCCGGCGATATGGTGCGGGCCGAGAAGATGCAAGCCACCTGGAACTGGCTTTGGAACCGCTACGGCCTCGAGCCCATGGCATACGACTATGCAACCGGCAAGCCCACCTATCCCGTCTACGACCTCAACCCGGAGATCATCGAGTCGGCGTATTACCTGTACCATTTCACCAAAGATCCAAAATACAAGGCCATGGGCGAAAAATACTTTGCAGACATCTTGAAATATTGCAAAACCGAGATCGCCTTTTCCGCTGTAGAAAACGTGGAAACCATGGAGCAACGCGACTATATGGCGACCTTCTTCTTCGCGGAGACCATGAAGTATTTTTACCTGCTTTTCCGGGAAGACGACGGCTTCCACTTTGACGATTACATCTTTACCACCGAAGCGCATCCGTTTAAAAAAGAGCTGTTGGCCAATTTTAATTATCAGGCCCAATAGGGTTTGGGATTGGCATACTACACCAAAGAAAAAGTAATTTGACGGCCGGCGGCCGTCAAATTACTTAATTTCCAGTATACAAATGAATGTGTATATTTGATAATGCACTTCTAAAATGGACAAATTCGAACTTCATATAACTGAGACCCCGGTAAAGAAGTCCGGTAAAAATGGACTGAGCATTCTGCTCGTCATTTTGCTCGCTCCGGTTATCCTGGTGTTTGCTGCCGCATACGGGGTCTCGCTCCTTTTTAGCTTTATTTATGGAAAAACAACCAAAAGGGGCATGTTTGGGACAAAAGGGAAAAAATCAGTTCATAAGACTGCATTTGACCTGATAAAAAACGATACCATTCAAATAAGCCTGCAGGATATCGAAGAATCTTATGGGCAGCTACTTGACGAGTGGTGTGACATGACGAACAACCAGGCTGAATGCCTCTTTTTAGCAAAAACCAATCCCGTTATTGATGGAATTCACGGCCGGTTTATTACCGCATTTTTAAAGGAGTTTCAAAATGGCATCCTCCTACAACGACTTATCTTATCTACAAATCCTGCTGATACGCACCCGGTAAATTCGGAGTTGGTTTGGGTCGATTACGATGACCTGACCGTGAAAGAAATGAAACCCATAGGCCAGTATTTTCTCTACGAAGACAAACGAAATCCCAATCTGATCAAAGGGTTTAACCGGGAAAAAGAAGTCGAAATCGAAGTAAAAATCACCCAATAAAGAATGAAAGATCGTAAACTCGCCATCATAGGGTGTGGCAACCTGGGGCTTTCCATCCTTAAAGGACTCCTGGAAGGCCAAACCATGCCACCTGCACATATCACCACCACCCGACGCAATACGGAATCGCTTGCTCATTTCAAGGCCCAGGGCGTTCATGTGACTTCCGATAATGTACAGGCAGTACGGGACAGTGACGTGATCCTCATTGCCGTCAAACCTTACAACATCCGTTCTATTTTAGAGGAAATAAAAGAAGCGCTCGCCCCTTCCCGCCACATCCTGGTGTCGGCGGTAACGGGCGTGACCATCCGGGAAATTCAGGAGGTGGTGCAGGGCACGTTGCCCATCTTTCGCGTCATGCCCAACACGGCGGCCGATGTAAAAGAATCGGTCACCTGCATCTGCCAGGAGAACGCCCAGCCTACGCATGTGGAGGTTGTAGACCACCTGTTCAGTCGGATCGGGACCGCTATCCATATCGATGAACACCTGATGGAGGCCTCCACGATCCTGGGCGCCTGCGGCATCGCCTACGTCATGCGTTTCATACGGGCTATGATCCAGGGGGGTATCCAGATCGGCTTCGACACCAAGACGGCCAATGCGATCGTCAATCAGACCGTGCTGGGCGCAGCCAGGTTGCTGATCGAACGCAAAGCACACCCCGAGCACGAGATCGATAAGGTCACCACTCCGAAAGGCTGCACCATTGTGGGACTGAATGAAATGGAACACAACGGCTTTAGCTCTTCCCTCATCAAGGGGATCGTAGCCTCTTTTGAAAAGATCGAGAAAAAATAGGCGCTGAATGAGCAAGCACGTGCTGTATCCGCTCTTACTTCTGCTCCTCCTGCTGGATTTAGGCTATTCATTCCACCAACATTACCACGTGGCGCTGGATGGGGATATGGCCGGTATCATTCTGCCTTCGGAGTGGTATCAGCCCGTGTTAAATGATCCGTTCGGACTGCAGGTGCTACTTAAGGGCGACCGCTACGCCGCACCCAACCGGTTTTTCGCGCATTGGACCATGTCGCACTATTTCAAGGCCACACCCTTTCTCTTTCAGCGATTTATCAGCCCGATTGACAGCATTTACGCCACGGCCGCATTAGCCAAAACACTAATCCAACTATTCCTTATTTGGCTGCTGGCTTCCTATATCAGCGGAAAAGGGAATCCGTTCCGGCGAGAATTTTTGGTGGCGGCAGTCCTGATCACTCCGCTTTTTCAAACTTCTGGCTACAATAGCCTGATGGGCATTATTGACAAGTCTATCACGTATAATTTTTTCTTTGCCCTGCCACTTGGGCTGCTGTTGCTTTTCTTTCTGCCTTTTTTCAGGAGTCAAATTCAGGAACAAAAACAGACATTCCGTCCGGCACAAATAGGCCTGCTCTTTCTATTAGCCATTGTGCTCTCCTTCAACGGTCCCCTCATACCCGGCATCGTGCTCATCGTATGCCCTTCTCTGATTTTGTATCAATGGAGACGAAAGGAGCTGTCGCGCCCGCTTTTATTTACGTTCCTGTTCATAAGCGCGCTGAGCCTTTACTCGTTTTTTATCGGCTTGCACAATGCGGAAAATTTTGCCCATACCATCTCCCTCAAGGAACGATACCTGCTTGTCCCGAAGGGTTTATTCAGTCTTTTCACCTTGAAATTGGGTCCTCCGCTCCTGTTGAGTATGGTGATGGGAAATCTGTTCCTCCTCTCCCGGTTCAAGGAAGATCCGGTGGCGCAAAAGATACTGCGGGTGGCGAAATGGATCGGCTTGTTTGCCATCGTCTATATCCTCCTGCTCCCGTTGGGGGGCTACCGCGAATACCGCCCGAATATTGTGCGCAGGGACACCCTGATGCCCTTGTTCTTGTGTTTATTTTTCCTGTATGGCTGGTCTGCTTATTTTCTGATCTACCACCTTCAGCCCCGTCTAAAAAAATGGTATTTGGGCGTACTGGCCGGATTCCTCTTTCTGTTCACGGTAGCTGACGAGCCCATATTCACCCAGAATACCTGTGAGCGACAAGGGTTGGAAGTCTTATCCCGGTCAACCGAAGCGATTGTCCGTTTGCCCGTTGATTGCCCGGTTCTATCCTGGGTTCCGATTGCGGATCCCCGCGATTCGGAATGGAACGCTCAATTATTGGAATATTGGGGGGTAACGAAGGGCAAGAAGTTGTATTACCAGGAATAATCTTGTCTTACTCCACCACCATCCGCTCCGTTTGGATCCCATTGGCATTCCGGTAGGTTAAAAAATAGATACCCGGCACGAGATTTAAACTAAACTGTGCGGGAGAACTAGTAAGGGTTTCCTGGAAAATCCGTCTGCCACTCAGGTCGGTGAGCACTACTTCTCCCGGTTCCTCTCCGGCCGGCACTTCCAGAAAAAACGTGCCGCTATTGGGATTGGGGGAGATGCGCAAGGGGATAGATCCAGGATGCTCCGTAGTACCAATGGTACAGTTGCCGGACCAGCGGGTATCCAGCCAGGTGATGCGTTCGCTTGCCCAGTTCTTGAGATTCGTTACCTCCCCGAGATAGGTCTGGGGATAAGGGTAGGTATTAGGCCACACATATATCCCCAGAATAGGCCATTTTTTAAAATTATTTGAAGTAGCCACACTCAGCACAGCCGCCAGCGAATCCATTTCATTCTTCATCTGCTGGGGATTGAGCACATCCTCCTTCAGCTCCAGCCATCGGCACTTCAGGTCCTCTTTAAACTGGGGGTCTTCAAAAAATTTTACCCACCAGAAGGCAAGTTGGTTGGAATAAGTGGCTTGTGACTGGTAATTCCACCCGGAAGTCAGGTAGCCATTTGCATAATTGGCATTGCCCCAGGAAAGATCGTAATCCCATGGGGGACCGGCGACGATCTCCCCATTTTTATCTTTATGCAAGTAGGTACTCAGCCGATAGCCGTCAATATCCCGGGTCAACTCCGTGAGCAGGATGTAATCGACAAAGCTGGCTTCATCGATAAATTGCCGGTAACCCTGCACCGGATCGGCAAAGTTGGGCGACATCATCGCATATTCGAAGCTGTCGACGTACGATTTCAGGTAGGCGACCTGGGCAGGCTGTGTATTTTCCGGTTTGGGATACACGAGTAAATACCGGAGTGCCCAGCTGGCATTGATCGCCGGGTAGTTTGAATTCCAGCCGATATCTCCCGGATCTTCCCAATCCAGTTTAAAGATATAGCCACCGGTAAGTTCGGTCCCCTGGGTATCTTCGGGAGAAATGGTAGCAATGGGCACCCGGTCGCCTCCGCGTTTGATCCGTTCGCCCAGCAAATAGATACCCTGGTATTCTCCATCGATCACCAGTTCACAAAACTCCATGCGGGGGGCCCAGCGGCCCATTTTCCGGTAAAGGTGATAGGCGTAGAAATTTCGAAGCAAGGATTTATCTGCAAAATTACCTATCAGCACCCAGTCTTCGTCCTCCGGCATACCGAGCAGGGAAACCTCCAGCCCCGTACTGTCCGCATGGCGCGTTTCAAGGGAAAAACTCTTTTTCGGCTGCCAGGACGAGCTTTTTCCTCGCACCTCTATTCCGATCCATCCCTGGTATACGTTGCCCGTATCGGTCAGGAAATTGGATTGTCCCGGGCCGTTGTCGATCACCTTCATTTGGGCCACGATCTTGGGTTCATCAGGGATAAGTACCCCTTCGGTGGAAATGACCACCAATGGTAGTTGGGAATGGGTAAAAGAAAACGGAACGGAGGGATGAGGTCCAAACTCCAGTGACCAACTGGTCAGGTTTCCCGAAAAGGAAAAAGGGGCCGCATCAAAAATGTGCAGCGTCCATATTCCATTTGGATCCTGGCCTGTATTGACCAACGACAAAAAGCCTTCGGGCTCATACCAGGCGGAAAATGGAGCAGCCCCCAGGTATATCGGCGTAGGAGCCTGACTATTAAAACACGTATTGGAATAATTGTCGCCATCGCCGCCATTCCTGGAGCTGAGTTCCACCTCTTTTCCATTGGGGGAAATAAGGGAAATGATCAGATCGCTGACGTTCGTATGGGTGATATTTACACAAGCGGCTTCCAGCCCGAAACTGGTATCGATCACGGAGGGAAGTCCGGAAACAGAAAGCTGAAAATAGCTATGGGTTCCGTTGTCCGAAATAGGGCCCCCTGTTCCGGAAAAGACTTGGGAAAAACTCCAAAGCGGTAGAAGCAGGCAGATCAGGATGATAAAGTTTTTCATCAGGGGCGGGTAGTTTAAACGTACAAGTTACAAAAAAGCTATTTTAGCCACTATTTCATCGCATTCTGTCATTAAATCAACATCCCTTGCATGAAAAAGATGAACCTTCTGTTGCTCACCTTGATCTCCCTCACCGTTTCGCTTTATGCGCAGGAGATCAGTACGGATAGTATCAACGCCCTTCTCCGGAAGCATGGCCTGGAAAACAGCCAGGTGATGGAACTCGCATGGGCTATTACCGATGGAAACGGCCCCCGGCTCACCGGCTCCCCTGGGTTGGACAAAGCCACGGGATTGGCGCTGGCGCAATTAAAGGAGATGGGCCTGGAAAACGTACATACCGAAGAATGGGGTCCCTTTGGCCGCGGCTGGGAACTGAAGGAATTCACCCTGGAAGCGGAAAGTCCGCAGTATTTTCCCCTCATCGCCTACCCCAAAGCCTGGTCGAGCCCGGTGAAAGGCACAGTGAGCGGGGAAGTCATCTATTTGGATGCCGGCTCAGAAGAGGACCTGGCAAAATACAGAGGCAAACTTAAAGGCAAATTTGTTCTCCTCGATACCTTGCGTCAGGCAGAAGAATGGAACAAGCCCCTGTCTGTAAGACGCGATGCGGAAGATCTGCTGAAGCTGGCCAACACGCCTATGCCCAATCCATCAGGCGGGCGCCGGTGGCGCGGCTACGACAACCAGAATTTCGGCCGTATTCTCTGGAATTTTATTTACGAAGAACAACCCCTTGCCGTGCTGGACCGGAGTTATAAAGGCGACTACGGCACGGTCTTTGTCGGAGGTGCACGCGCGCGTGCAGGCGAAAATATCTACGACACAGGCAAACAAATTATCCCGCAAGCGACGGTGGCGATCGAACACTACAACCGGATTTTCCGCATGATAGAAACCGGCACGCCGGTGAAACTCCGCATGCGTTTCGATGCAGCCTATAACGAAGGCGATCCGATGGAGCGCAACATCATAGCGGAGATTCCCGGCTCGGACCTGAAGGACGAGGTTGTCGTTTTCGGCGCCCACTTCGACTCCTGGCATACCGGCACCGGGGCCACGGACAACGGCTGTGGTTCTGCCGTCATGATGGAAGCAGCCCGCATTATTCAGGAGTTGATCAAGGAAACCGGTATGCATCCGCGCCGCACCTTGCGCATTGCCCTATGGAGCGGGGAAGAGCAGGGACTTCTCGGTTCGCGCGGTTATTGCGACCAGCACTTTGCCGTGCGCGATACCACGGGGGAGATTACCGCATTCCTACCCGAGCAGGAGAAAATTTCCGCCTATTTCAACCTCGATAACGGCACCGGGAAGATCCGGGGCGTTTACCAGCAGGGCAATGCCGCAGTGGGGCCCATTTTCAGGGAGTGGCTAGACCCATGGGCCGATCTCGGCGCTGCCACCCTGTCCCTGTCCAATACCGGCGGCACCGACCACCTTTCGTTTGACCGGGTGGGCATTCCCGGCTTCCAGTTCATTCAGGACCCCGTCGAATACAACACCCGAACCCATCACTCCAATATGGATACCTGGGAGCATCTTTTTTCCGACGACCTGAAGCAGGCCGCTACCATTGTCGCCTCTTTTGTCTGGCAAACTGCCATGCGCGAGGAGCTATTGCCGCGCAAGGAGAAGGAGTAACTCAACGGGAAGCAAGATGCTGTAATATCCTCCTATCCCAGCGTCTTGCTTCTTTATTCAGACTGCCCTAAATTGTGGGGTACAATCACCCGTATGGAAACAATTGCATGGATCGGTTTCTCTCAGGCGCTATTCGCCGGTCTTATTATTGCGGCGAAAAAGCGGCGAAATGTGGCAGATAAACTCCTGTCGGCTTGGCTGATCCTTATGGCGATTGAATTTGCGACTTTCGGCATCGATTTAATGGTTTTTGGCACGACTCCTTTATTGAGCAACCCGTTTCTGCTATTCAACCCCGCCCTTTACCTCTACGCCCGTTCGCTCACCGACAAGAAATTTACGCTTCGGTGGGTGTATTTACTACACCTGATGCCTTACATTGCGTTTGAAGGAACGGCTTATATTTTGGGCGAACGCCGGGAGTTGAGTCTCTTTTTTGAGCATAATGCCACGCTGTGGTTCCGTATTTTCTTCGCGATCGCTGCCCTTGTTTCATGGGTGTTCTATCCCACGCTCAGCATCGTGCAAATACACCGCCACCGACTGAACCTCAAGCACGAATTTTCCACAATCGAGAGCTACAAGCGAATCAGCTGGTTGCTTTTTGTGCTTATCTTTTATATGCTCTACTGGACTTCCAGCCTGGCTGTCGGGTTATATAATTCTTTCTCCGGAAAGATTGCGCTGATGCCCCTCTACAATTATCCGGTGCTCCTTGCACTCACTTACATCATGGGGTTTTATGGCTTGCAGCAGGAAACGATCTTCCCCGAAGAAAAAGAGGAGGGAAGCGAAAAATACAAGCGGTCGAGACTGCGGGAAGACTACAAGCAACGGGTCAAGCAAAGGCTGCTCACCTATTTCGAATCGGATAAACCCTACCTCAACCCCGAGCTCGCCATAGGAAATATTGCCACCGCGCTCAAAGTGCCCCGCCACGTGCTCACCGAAGTGCTGAACACCACCCTCGGCAAGAATTTTTACCAATTCGTCAATGAGTACCGGGTCGAAGCTGTCAAGCAAATGCTTATCTCCCCCAAGGGCCGTAACATCTCCATCGAGGCTATTGGTTTCGACTGCGGCTTCAACAGCAAGTCCACCTTTTTTTCCGTATTTAAAAGCCTTACGGAGACGACTCCTGCGCAGTATCAGGAACAGCATCGCCGCTAAGTTGCCCTAAGTGACCCGGTCACTAGTGACCGGGTCAGTCAACTTGAGAGGTCGCCTCCAATTACATGTTTGTTTATCAGCGATTTAAGGCCTGAAACCTCTGAGCCTAGAGTCGCCGGGTGACTAAGTCACCCGGTGACTCTACTTGAGATAAAAATCGTTGCAAATAATTGAATATCAGCGCTATGAGTTTAAATTTAATAAAAGCAGACTGACCGGGTGACTAGTCCCCCGGTCAGTCTGCTTTTTCCAACGCATAATCCGCACCACAACATGCAGTCCGAACTTCGCCATTCGGACCACTTCTCCCCAAAAGACGGGCATCTTGTAGGAAAACAGTACAAGATGCGTATCCTGACAATCTTTTTCTTCGCCTTGATGGCTGCCTTTCCCGGGTATACCCAGGGACTATTTGAATCCGCTGGAACGCCTCCGGACGATCCCCAAAAACGGATGGAATGGAGCGGCTATGCTCGCGGATCCGCCTATGGGGGCGCCGAGCAATTTGACTATTCTTCCGTTTTTGGAGAAGTGGGAATTCAGGGGAAGTATGCTATTGGAAAAGCTTTTCTCTTTGCCGATATGCGCCTGCGCGAAGGATTGCAGTTTAAGGAGGTAGGCGCCACCCTCCAATTGAAAGAAGCCTACGCCGGGTACCAATCTAAAAAGATCGACCTCTATCTCGGCAACCAGATTGTGACATGGGGACGCACAGATGGGTTTAACCCCACCAACTGCATTACCCCCCGCAATTATTTCTTGCTGACCGCAGAGCCCGATGACCAAACCCTGCCCAATTTTCTGTTGCGGGCCAAGTACCACCTGTCTCCACAACTCTACCTGGAGGGGATAGCCATTCCGTTTTTCCGGCCCTCCGATTACCGCTACGACCTCTTTGATATGGGGGAGAATGTCCGTTTTTTAGCAACAGATTTGCCTACAGCCAGCTATAAAAACGGAGCCCTGGCAGCTCGCCTGAATGCCGAATTTCCTCATATCGGCTTCTCGGTTTCCTATTTTAACGGATACGACCCTTTCTACGGCTTCGACCTGATGAACGTGGATATGAGCCAATTTATGAACCCGGAGATTTCCTACCAGCCGGCATTTTTCGGAAACACGCGCTTGGCGGCGACTTTGCAATCCCCCTGGGCGCCTGGATTGCAAGGGGAGAAATGGCCTGGAAATGGACACAGGGCTACGACACCCTGATGTATGTCCCCAACCCAGGACTTTCGTATGTACTGGGGCTGGAACGGAATATCTGGGATATCACGGTGCTTGCCCAGTATGTCGGCCAATATACCCACCAATTTAAAGAAATAACGGAACCGCTGCTCGAAAACCCCCTCGACCCCACCATCCTGTTTACGTACATCCAGGACCGGATCGATTATGAGTCTACCCTGTTCAACCGAAAAGTGTTTCAGCAGCAGGAACGTGGCAACCACGCCCTTTTCTTATCGCTCAGCCGGGCATTTGCCCATGAAGACCTGCGAGCAGAGCTGTCGGGCTATTACAACATTACCTCCGAAGAATTCTTCGTGCGGCCTCGACTGGTATGGAAGATCACCGATGCCCTTTCCGCTTCTGCGGGCGCACATATCATGGGCGGACCCGACCAATCCATCTACGACCTGTCTAAAGGCGTGCTAAACGGCGCCTTTGCCGAATTGAAAGTGACCTTTTAAATCCTGAACCGTGGACATAGAACGAATCATATTCCAGCATAAATGGTGGTGGATCCTGCTCCCTCTGGTTGTCGCCGCAGCCCTCCTGATCCCTTTGCGGCAGGCCCGGATCAATCCCGATCTGAATACCTATCTCCCCGATAAAATCCAGGCCAAGGTAAATCTGGCGCGACTGGAAGCGATCTTCGGCAAGTACGAGCCGGTCATTATTTTTCTGGAAGCCGATGATATTTTGGCCGATACCACCCTGATTCGAATTAAAAATCTGAGCCGGGAACTAAACCGGATGTCTGAATTTGGGCAGGTCATTTCCCTTTTCGACACCAAAAACATCCGGGGAGAAGACGGCGCGATGATCGTGGACCCCGTCGTAAAACGTATCCCCAAAACGGCCGTGCAGCGTGCGCAACTCAGGGAGTCCATCCGGGCCAATGACCTGGCCTACAAGCTGGTCGTTTCCGAAGATTTTCGCTATGCCATGATCCTCGCAAATCCCTCTCCGGAAGTGTCTGACGACGAGGCCATAGCCCGGATCGAAGACCTACTTGCGCAATTTCCGGGGCCGGAAAAGGTATACCTCAACGGCACTCCCTACCTCAAACACGAAATCCAGACCCGCACGTCGCGCGACCTTGCTGTACTGCTTCCCCTGGGGTTGTTGGTCATGATCCTGTTCCTCTTTTTTTCCTTTCGGGAAAAACGGGGAGTGGTGCTTCCCCTTGCAGTAGTGGTACTCTCCACTGTGTTATCCATGGGGTTGCTGCCGTTATTTGGATGGGAGTTAAGTATAATAGCCATTCTGGTGCCCATCATGATGCTGGCAGTGGCAAATAATTATGGCGTACATATCATCTCGCGCTATCAGGAACTGAACGCCTTTCACCCCGACTGGAGCATGCGGGAAATCGTGACAGAGGCGATCCATCACCTGAAAAAACCCATTCTTTTTACCGCGCTGACCACCATTGTCGGTATTTTGGGACTGGTGGCCCATGTCATGCTCCCGGCCCGGCAGATGGGCATCGTCTCGGCGATCGGTATTGCCTTTGCCCTGCTCCTCAGCCTGACCTTCATCCCGGCTTTGTTGGTGGGGATGAAAAAAGGAAAGGTGCAACCGAGCTTTTCTCATCCCCGGCACACCCCCATCGATCGCCTGTTGGAATGGTTCGGCCGGTTGGCTACTACCAGGCCCCGCCTGGTAGTGTTTGCCTTTTCCCTGGCTCTGCTCCTCTTTGGCGCAGGGATATTTCGCCTGCAGGTGAGCATGAATCACGAAAAAATGATGCCGACCCACCACCCGCTAAGAGTATCTACCCAAATTGCCAACGACCATTTTGGAGGCACCAAAAATATCACCTTGCTCTTTGAAGGCGACCTGAAAGACCCGGCCCTACTGAAGCGAATGGATCCATACGGGCGAGAGCTGGAGCAACTTCCCGGAGTGGGCAAGGTAGTCTCGCTCTCCACCGTTTTGCGCAAAATGAGTCAGGCACTGAACGATCCGGGCGAGGAGGGATACGACCGAATACCAGAAACCCGGGAAGCGGTGGCGCAGTACCTCGAACTCTACTCCATGAGCGGTGATCCTGCCGATTTTGAGCAGTTGGTAGATTTCGACTATACCAAGGGGGCTTTTAATATCCAGTTTAGTGCACCGGATATTCGTTCCTTTAACCGAATAGTCGACCGGATCAAGACGCTCACCGCCCACGATCCCCAATTGACCTTAATAGGCGGACGCAGTTTGCTGGAAAAAGACCTGGCGGAAGCTATTGTCCGGGGACAAATATACTCGCTCCTGTTTGCCACCCTTGCTATCGGCATATTGCTCTTCCTCATCTTCCGGGCCTTTTCGGCGGGATTATTAGGCAGTTTGCCCCTCGTCTTTGCCCTGATATGCAACTTTGGGCTCATGGGATGGCTTGGACTGGAGCTCGATATTGCCAGTTCGCTGCTTTCTTCCATCGCTATTGGCATCGGGGTTGACTATACCATCCACCTGTTTTGGCGCTTGCAGGCCGAACTGAAAGGGAGTCTGGATTATGCCGGGGCAGTAAAGGCCACCCTGCGCACTACGGGCAGAGGCATTGCGATCAATGCGCTTTCCGTGATGTTGGGATTTTCCGTGCTGTTTTTTTCGGGATTGATGCTGCTCAAGACCTTCGCCCTGCTCATTCTTTTCTCCCTGCTGCTGTGCCTGCTTAGCGCATTGGTGTTAATTCCTGCACTGTGCATACTCCTTCGTCCCAGGTTCCTGAGTCGGGCCGACGAAGGCATTCAATTTGAACCATTACAAGTAGTTGAAAAAATTTATCCATCATGAAAACCACCCTCATTTTAGCCATATTGGTTTCCGCATTGCTTTTCCCCACCCATACCTGGGCACAAGATGCCCGGCAGCTCTCCGATAAAGCCGGGCAAGCTATCGATTTTGACGGGATGGAAATGGTAGCCACCCTGAAGATTACCGATGCAAAGGGGAACGAGCGCCAACGCCAGATCGCCAACGCCAGCAAAAAGTACGGGAATACCTCCAAGACCTTGATGAAATTCCTGTCTCCCTCCGATGTGAAGGGCACAGCCATGTTGATCTTCGACTACGAAGACAAAAGCGATGACATGTGGATCTACCTGCCGGCATTGCGAAAAACCCGTCGAATTGTGAGCAGTGAAAAGAGCAAAAGCTTTATGGGCTCTGAATTCTCCAACGCCGACATGAGCAAGCCCAACCTCGATCAGTTTTCGTACCGGCTGCTGGGATCTGCGACCCTAAATGGGAAAGACTGTTGGAAGATTGAGGCCACCTGCAAAGATGAAGGCGTGGAAGAAGAATACGGATTCAGTCGAAAGATCTCCTTCATCGAAAAATCGACCTACCTGACCCAACAGATTGAATTCTATGACCTGGACGGCGAGTTGTTCAAGGTCATGACTATGAGTAAGTACCAAAAGCAGTCCAACGGCAAGTACTTTGCCTTTCTTCTGGAAATGGAAAACATACAAAATGGACGCAAGTCGGTCATTTCTATCGATAAATTCCAACTGGGCACCTCCATTGAGGAGTCTTATTTTTCCACCGCCAATCTGGAGAAGCTTTGAAACCGAAGGGTAAATACGTATTGCTTTCTGCCGTTTTTTTTCTGGTCCTCCAGTCCCTGTCCGCACAGACGCTCACCGTACAAGTTAACGGCGTCCAGAATACGAAAGGCGTAATCCGGATTTCCTTCTTCACTACCAGTCAGGAGTTTGACCGGGAAATCCCTGAATTTGAAAAGATAATCCCCAAAACCGGCATGCGAGGAGGGCAACTCTCCGTGCCTTTTTCCGACCTTCCCCCTGGCCAATACGGCGTGGTGGTATTGGATGATGAAAATGAAAACGGGAAGATGGATTATCGTTGGTTCAAACCAACTGAGGGGTATGGATTTTCCAACTTAAAACCCGGCAAACTCAGGCGGCCCGCCTTCCATGAATTTCAATTTGAATTCATGGAAGAGGACAAAACAATTTTGGTATATTTATTGCACTGGTAAGTTTATAAGTGTTTGTATGAACATTCGCGACCTGCTGTCGCGAATGTTTACAATCCATGCACTTAAATATATAAATTGCCCGTATCTATCCCCGAAAAATCAGCACATTATAGACAAAAGAAGGGGGATATTACCATGAACAAAGGGAAGCCTATTTTTTTCCCGGGGTTGAACGGCCTTCGGGCCATTGCTGCGCTAGCTGTAGTGGTATCGCATACGACGGTTGAACTAGGCCGGTTCAATCTCGATCCTCATTTGTTTGGAGTTTTGGAAAACGGAAACCCCCGGTCGCTGGACCTGGCAGATTTTGGCGTCACTATTTTCTTTGCGCTCAGCGGATTTCTGATCACTTATCTACTTTTGGCAGAAGATAGCCAAAAGCCCATCAACATCCCCAATTTTTACATCCGGCGGATTCTGCGTATCTGGCCGTTGTACTACGCCTACTTCCTGATAGCCATGACATTAACGGTTCTTTGGAGTGACGAATATACAACCGGAACCACCCTGTGTTACATCTTTTTTGCAGCGAATATTCCTAAAATTATCAGCCATCAAATTCCCCTCCTATCCCACTACTGGTCTTTGGGCGTAGAAGAGCAATTTTACCTGCTATGGCCGTTGGGCGTGAAGAAAAATATCAACCGGATCATTCCGGTGACCATAGGGATCGTATTCCTTTTTCTGGCATTGAAAGTTTTCGCCCACCTGGTATATCCCGGGTCCTATTTCGAGACCACGATGTATATTGTCAAGTTCGACTGTATGCTCATCGGTGCCTTGGGCGCCATGATGCATTTTCATAAAAACAAATTATTTTTTTGGATCAACACCCATGTAGGGACACAGGCTGTGGGCTGGTTTGCCCTCTTTTTGGTTGCCATTAACCGCTTTCATTTTTTCTCCATAATCGACCATGAGCTCATCTCCGTAGTTTCGGTAATCCTGATTGTGGGGCAGATTATGGCCAAGCACAAGATATTCAACCTGGAGACCAATGCATTCGACTTTCTGGGAAAGATATCCTACGGCATCTATGTTATTCACCCCCTCGTGCTGGTGGTGGTAGCAAAGTTAACGTCCGGCCTTTCTTTCGACATTCCGTTTTTCAAATACCTGATAGCCTATGTAGCGGTAACAGGTATCACCATTTTGATGGCCTATCTTTCGTACGAGTACTTTGAAAAACCTTTCCTTCGCATGAAAGGCCGTTTCTCCACCGTGCGCAGTGCCGGGACAAAGCATTATACACAGGAAGAAAAAACGAAAGCGGATATGGAGGTCAGCGCTTCAGCCAGTTCTTCTTTATCACCCGATTAAGCGAATCTTTTACGGGGGGATAATCGTTTCATAAAAAGTACGGAGTCTTCTTTTCTACATATCATTAAATGAAGGAGATATGAAACCCACCACTCAAAGAGTCCTGTATTGGGCGCCCCGCTTGCTCACCATTCTCTTTGCCGCATTTATCAGCATTTTTGCGTTGGATGTGTTTGACGGAAGCCAGGACATCTGGAAGACCCTGGCAGCTTTGGCCATTCACCTGATCCCCACCCTCCTGATTGTCCTGGTGCTCGTGCTCGCGTGGCGTTGGGAATGGGTTGGGACCGTTGTCTTTCTGGCCTTGGGCATAGCCTACCTGATCACCACCTGGGGCCGGTTTCACTGGTCGGCTTATGTGGTCATTTCGGGAAGTTTATTTTTGCTGGGCGGGTTGTTTTGGGCGAGTTGGAAGATGCATGCAAGGAAAAGTACGAATTGAGCCCATTAACTTACGTTCGTTTTGTTCAAAAAAAGCTTCACCGGGTGACCAGGATACGTAGATTTGCATCCAATTCGTTACTGGTGTAATACGTATTAGTATAAACATTCGCGACCGGCCGGTCGCGAATGTTTATACTAAATAATAATAATAAAACGGCAATGAAAGCCTGGATTAAGGGATTAACCTGGTGCATCGTAATAGCTGCACTTACTACCCACTGTACAAATCCAAAATTAGATCCGGTTATCGGTCAGCCGATCGACAGCCTGAACGGGGTATTTATCTATTACGACGAACCCACCGGAGATCCTGATCTACCGATGAAATACCCTCCGGTCGAGTTTGTAAAACGCTATTATGCGGAGGCAATGGGCGTTGCACTCCCCGACTCCCTGCAGTTCGGTATGGATTTCTATGATCCCGAGATTCCGGATGGACAGGTGAACCCCCAAACCGGTTTGGTGCAATACACCATTCCCAGTATGGCGCCGCCCCGCAAGAATGATATCATAGTTTTTAACGAAGCATCTTACGATACCTATGGCCATGTAGCAATTGTAGCCGAGGTTAGTTCTCAGGAAATTGTGCTCATTCAGCAAAATCCGGGCCCCCTGGCGAAAACCCGCGATCCTTTACGCTACTACCTCCGGCGCAAAAAATGGTATGTGCAACACCCGCACATCATCGCCTGGCTGCATAAGGGAGAATAGCATGAATCCCAGCCACGAAATAGCATAAGCTTGTTTTCCCTTTTTTCATCCTTCATTATTTACGATATTTGCGCCTAAGTTCTCTGACAAAATAAGTTTATAAAGGCTGAATGGGCGGGCGGCGCCCGCCCATTCAGCCTTTATAAGGATAACTGCGGCCGCATGGCCGCAGTTATCCTTATAAAAAACATTAAAGTACTTTTGTTACAAAGTACTTGCATTCATTAATCCGTTAAAACCAAAAAAGTCCATCATGAGAATTTCGATCAGCTTACTCTTTCTCCTTTCCTTCAGCTGGAATCCACTCCAGGCGCAGGACTATGCCAAAAAACAATTGGAAGACTCCCCTCGCCATCATGAGTGGGTGGATGTTCAATCGGGCGAACGGATGGTGCATTGTTTTGTAGCCTATCCGGAAGCAAGTGAGCCCACAGGGGCGGTGGTGTTGATCCATGAAAACACGGGATTGACCGACTGGGTGTGCAGTGCAGCTGATCAGGTAGCTGCCTTGGGTTTTATCGCGATCGCCCCCGATCTATTGTCCGACTTTGACTTAGCCCATATGCGCACGTCCGATTTTTCCTCCTCCGATGATGCGCGCAATGCCCTTTACGAATTGGATGAAGATCAGATTACCCAGGACCTGGATGCTGCGTTCAATTATATTCTGGCGGTTCCCTCCTGTGATGGAAAAGTATCGGTCTTGGGCTTCTCTTGGGGTGGCAGCGAGTCTTTCCGGTATGCCGCCAATAACTCCGCCCTGCGGTCAGCCATAGTTTTTTATGGCATGTCGCCTACCAACAAGAAAGACTTAAAACGCCTTGCATGCCCGGTATATGGGTTTTATGGTGGCGATGACGAAGAGGTGAACGGCACGATTGACCCTACCATGGACATCATGAGCGAAGTGAATAGAGACTACGATTATATCGTTTTTAAAGGCGCCGGGCATGCGTTTATGCGCAAGGGTGATGACCCCGCGGAAACTGATTCCAAAAATCAAGAAGCAAGGGACGCATCCTGGCAGCGGATAGCAGACATCCTTCACGGGCAATAGTATTCGTATTAATGGCTACACCCAAAACAGTTGCTTTTTATACCCTCGGCTGCAAGCTCAACTACTCCGAGACCTCCTCGATAGGCAGGTTGTTCGAGCAAGCTGGCTATGGGGAAAACTCGTTTGAAGACGGCGCCGATATCTACGTGATCAATACCTGCTCAGTGACCGACTTTGCCGACCGTAAGTGCCGGAAGGTGGTACGGCAAGCCCTCCGAAATAACCCGGAAGCATTTGTAGTGGTAGTGGGCTGCTATGCCCAACTCAAGCCCCGGGAGATCGCTGAAATTCCCGGGGTAGACCTCGTATTGGGCGCCGGTGAAAAATTCCGTATCCTGGACTATATCGACGGCCTGAGCAAAGCGCCCGGTAAAGGCATGGTACAAGCAGGCGAAGTGCGGGAAGTGCGGGACTTTGTCGACGCTTTTTCCTTTGGCGATCGGACCCGGTCTTTCCTGAAAGTTCAAGACGGGTGCGATTACAAATGCACCTTCTGCACCATCCCCAAGCCCGGGGCCGCAGCCGGAGCGATACCGTAGAGAACGTAGTAGCTAACGCCCGGAAGCTCGCCGAAATGGGCATCCGGGAGGTCGTACTCACCGGGGTCAATATCGGTGATTTCGGCAATGGCACCGAAGTGATCGAAGGCGTGAAACCCAAGAAAGAAGCGCTTTTTATCGATCTAATCAAGGCATTGGAGGAAGGAGTCGAAATTCCGCGCTTTCGTATTTCCTCTATTGAGCCCAACCTGTGTACGGATGAGGTCATCGAATTTGTCGCACAGTCGAAGCGATTCATGCCCCATTTTCATATGCCCCTGCAGTCGGGCAACAACAAGCAATTGCAGCAGATGCGTCGTCGCTACAAGCGTGAACTCTACGCCGAGCGGGTAGCCACGATCAAATCCCTTATGCCTCATGCCTGCATTGGCGTGGATATGATCGTGGGGTTTCCCGGTGAAACGGAGGAAGATTTTCTTGAAACCTACCGGTTTATCCACAGCCTCGATATTTCTTACCTGCACGTATTCACCTACTCCGAGCGGGCTAATACACCGGCTGCGGAGATGGAGGGCATCGTACCCATGGAGGAACGCCGGCGCCGAAATGAGATGCTGACGATCTTATCGGAAAAGAAACGCCGGGCATTCTACGAGGCACATTTGGGGCAAATCCGGCCGGTATTATTCGAAAACCACAGCGATCCGACTCGTCTTTCCGGGTTTACCGATAATTATATCAAGATCGAATATCCTAATGATCAAGGGCTTCTGAATTCCATCCAGCCTGTTTCGCTAGAAACTATGTTAGCGGATGGGGTCGTAGAAGCCGGGAATCCCGTCAATTTTCCTAATTTTAGCCTGTAAATCAACCCATACACCCGCATGTATCCCGATCTTTCCTACCTGTTTCACGACCTCTTCGGCTCACAGCCCGACAATTGGACGTCCATCTTCAAAACGTTCGGGCTGCTGCTCGTCATCTCCATTTTGACCGCAGCGTTTATGCTCTTCCGGGAGCTACGACGCAAAAAGGAAGAAGGGATTTTCGTGGGAGAAAAAGTAAAGGTAGTGGAAGGAGGTCAGGCTACCTGGACGGAGTTGCTCTCCAATGGGGTGTTCGGTTTTATCATAGGGTTCAAGCTGGTCTATCTGTTGCAACACTTTGAAGAATTTCAGCGCGATGCCGCTGATGTGCTGCTTTCGACCAAGGGTACCCTTTGGGCCGGCCTTCTTTTCGGATTGGCCTTCGCTGGTATCAAGTATTGGGAGAAGTACAAGAACAAGGGTTCCAAGCCAACGGAAAAGACCGTCATGATCTATCCCCACGACCGTATTGGGGATATCACGATATGGGCTGCAGTATCGGGCATTGTCGGCGCCAAGATCTTTGCCATCATCGAAGATCTGCCCAATTTTTTTGCAGACCCCATCGGCACCTTTTTCTCCGGAAGCGGGTTGGCTATTTACGGTGGATTGATTGGTGGATTCCTCGGCGTGAGCTGGTATCTCCGGCAGCATAAGATCCCATTCTGGCCGGTGGCCGACGCGGTAGCGCCTGCGCTCATGATTGCATACGGGATCGGTCGCCTGGGTTGTCATTTTTCCGGCGACGGCGACTGGGGTATCGCAGCTGCTGCACAGCCTGAATGGTGGTTTCTCCCCAACTGGCTCTGGGCATTCGACTATCCCCACAATGTAGCTCAGGATGGCGTGGCATTAGCAGATTGTGTCGCCACTTATTGCCGACACCTGGAGCCCCCTGTATATCCAACTCCGCTCTATGAAACCCTCATGGCATTCCTCATTGGCGGCTTCCTGTGGTTCATGCGCAAACGCTTGTCCATTGCGGGCATGTTGTTCTTCCTTTACCTGATGCTCAACGGCGTAGAGCGCTTCCTGATCGAACAGATCCGCGTCAATATTAAATATGACCTTTGGGGGTTTCACCCTACTCAGGCGGAGATCATCGCGGTGGCGTTTTTCCTGTTGGGCGCGATCGGGATGTTTGTAGTGTGGCGAAAAAATAAAACAGTTGAATAGCCTTTTCGGCTATTCAACTGTTCTACACCATCTTACCAGGCAAATGCATACCGCACATACCCCATTACCGAAGTAAACTGCAGGATATTGGGCACATAGCCTCCCTCCCGGTTGTCGGCCTTCCGGTCGTAGCCCCAGAGGAGCAGGGAGGTCGATGAATTCAACTGGTGGGAAAAGGTGAGTCCCAGTGCGAGTCGCCCCGGTTTTCCAAGGTTGTATTCCCATTCCAATCCAGCCAAGGCACTGGCACTCAATGCATCATCCGTAATGAGCAACATAAACGACTGCTCCTCATTCAGGTCAAAGACCTCCACTTTCGAAGGCGTTTCCAGTGAAGAAGGACCATCGCCGTAAAATACATCGTCGGGCATACCCGACCAATCGACGGAAAGGCCCGCCTTAAGGTGGAACCTCCAATCATTTCCTTTCAACGGGATCCAGTCGAGGAGAATGGGTACCCGGTACATGCGGAGGCTAATTCCGGCAAGGCATTCCTGGCATTGACCATTAGGAGGGTTCTGAAAAAGGGTTTCATAGCGAATGCTCCTGGAGGTCATCCCTACCCCAGTTTCCATACCCCATCGCTTCCCGAAGGGAATATGCGCGCCCAATTGAACAGACCAGGGGGCGCCGAGCCGGACCTCGCTATCCCCCAAACTGGTAGTGATCACCAATGGAAATGGAAAAACCGAGTTCGGGCTGAGTTGATCAAAATCATACCCATACCCGAGAGCCAGCGAAACAGCCCATGGATTTTCGCCCTTCTGGGCATTTAAAGATACCGGCCCCACTCCCATAACAAGCAGGCACAGGCAATAGACAATAGTCTTCATATGCTGAAGTTTAGTGAAAAAATCAGTTGTCCATTGTTGTTTCCTTGCGGGGGGGAGGGTGTAGCGCGTGGGGGGATGGTGCGCTTTTTTCCTTGCGGAACTAATATACAACTTTTTTGGAAATAGCGCATTCTTAAAAAATCATCTTGCCATACAGAACGCCATGGCAGGACTTCGTTCACAATGTATTACCTTTGCATTTTCAAACCGGCAGCCCTCCATGAGTGACCCGATCAAACACGAATGTGGGATCGTTCTGATCCGCCTTTTGAAGCCCCTTTCCTATTACCAGGAAAAATATGGGACACCCCTCTACGGAATCAACCTGCTCCACCTGCTCATGCAAAAGCAGCGCAACCGGGGTCAGGACGGCGCCGGCATCGCCACCGTCAAGATCGGGATGGAGCCAGGGCAGCCTTACATCAACCGCAAGCGCAGCAATGCACAACAGCCCCTCCGGGATATTTTCGACAAGGTATATTTGCCTTTCGACACCATGGAGGAAGATAAAAAACGAGATACGAAGTGGCTCAAAGCCAATATTCCCTTCATGGGGGAATTGCTGCTCGGCCACCTTCGCTACGGCACACACGGCACCAACGACATAGAAACCGTGCACCCTTTCCTCCGGGAAAACAACTGGATCAACCGGAATTTGGTACTGGCAGGCAACTTTAACCTGACTAACGTCGACGAACTATTTGAAGAACTCCTCAACCTGGGGCAGTTTCATCGCAGAAAATCGGATACCGTGACCGTGCTGGAAAAGATCGGGCATTTTCTCGACGACGAAGTGCAACGCCTCTATACCTGGTACAGGCCCGATGGCTACTCCAAAATGGAGATAAGCACCCTGATTAATGACAACCTGGACCTCCAGCGACTCCTGCGCCGGTCCAGTAAAAAATTTGACGGCGGATACGTCATGGGCGGGCTCATTGGCCACGGCGATGCGTTTGTGATGCGCGATCCGGCCGGCATCCGGCCGGCTTACTATTATACGGATGACGAAGTAGTGGTTTGTTGCTCTGAGCGCCCTCCCATTCAGACGGCCCTGGATGTAAACTATAAGCTGGTAAAAGAACTGGAGCCCGGCCATGCCCTCATCATCAAGCGGGATGGCAAGGTTGCCGAACTGCCCTTCATTGATCCGCAGCCGCGCGCTGCCTGCTCCTTCGAACGCATCTACTTTTCCCGGGGTACCGACCGCGAAATTTACCTCGAACGAAAGAAACTCGGGCAACAACTCACCAAACGCGTGCTCGAGGCTGTCGGTTTCGACCTCGAACATACCGTCTTTTCCTTTGTACCCAATACGGCCGAAACCGCCTTCCTAGGTCTCATCCAGGGCATTGAGCAACAATTAAACGAGATCAAAAAGGAGCGGATTCTGGAAATGGGCAAAGACATCAAGCCCAAAAAACTGGAGAAGATCCTCGCCATGACCCCCCGCGTGGAAAAACTGGTGGTCAAGGACGAAAAGCTCCGCACATTCATCACCGACGATAGTGCCCGCCACGAACTGGTATCGCACGTCTATGACGTCACCTATGGCATCGTACAAGACGGTGTCGATACGCTCGTCCTCCTCGATGACTCTATCGTGCGGGGCACTACCCTGCGCGAAAGCCTCATCCGCATCGTATCGCGCCTGCGGCCTAAAAAGATCGTCTTTCTTTCTTCCGCACCCCAGATTCGTTTCCCGGATTGTTACGGCATCGACATGTCGAAAATGAAGGATTTTGTGGCTTTCCAGGCACTGGTCAAACTCCTGCAGGAAACCGGGCAAACCCACCTGATGGACGAAGCCTACCAGCGCTGCAAAGCGCAGGAAAACCTTCCCGTCGATCAGATTTGCAACCAGGTGGCCTCCCTATACGCCCTGTTCCCCTACGAAATGGTTACTGAAAAGATCGCAGAGATCGTCACCCCCGAGGGCATTGTCCCCAAAGTAGAGGTAATCTACCAGACCATTGAAGGCCTCCACGCCGCCTGCCCCAACCATCAGGGCGATTGGTACTTCTCAGGCAACTATCCTACCCCCGGTGGCAACCGCGTCGTCAACCGGGCGTTTATGAATTTTATGGAGAATAGGGATGAAAGAGCGTATTAGGCGTTTTTAGTTTTCAGTTTTTAATTTTCAGTTAACAACGGTTTCACCGTGCACACTAGAATTAGCATGATGCGCGCCGGCGACTCGCATCATGCTAATTCTAGTGTGCAGTTCCCAGTGAGAACTGAACATAACTGAAAATTAAAAACTGAAAACTAAAAACTCCTGAGCTTCTCCCCTGCCTGCGCCAGCACGTCCTCCGTTTTGGCAAAGCAAAATCGTATCACTTTTTCATCGCGTTTATGGACGTAGAATGAAGATACGGGGATAGCCGCCACGCCTATCTCCCGGGTGAGCCATTGACAGAACTCGAAGTCAGGCAGATCGCTCACCCCGCTGTAGTCGACCAGTTGAAAATAGGTGCCTTCGCAGGGAATGGGGCGCAGGCCTGTGCCGGCGATGGCTTCGAGGAAAAAATCGCGCTTTCGCTGGTAGAAGGCCGGCAGTTGCAGGTACTCCTCCGGATATTGTAGAAACTCGGCCAGGGCATATTGCATCGGGGTATTGACAGAGAACACATTAAACTGGTGCACCTTTCTAAACTCCCGCATCAGGGCCGGAGGCGCCACGCAGTAGCCCATTTTCCAGCCCGTACCATGGAAGGTTTTTCCAAAAGAAAACACCACCAAACTGCGCTGAAACAGCTTCGGGTACCGGAACACACTCTCGTGGGTGCGTCCATCGTAGATGAGGTGCTCGTAGACCTCATCGCTGAGCACCAGGAGGTCGTGTTGCTCGGCAAGTCGCTCCAGAGCCAGCAGATCTTCCCGTGTGAATGCTTTGCCCGTCGGGTTGTGTGGGGTGTTGACGATGAGCATGCGGGTGCGGGGCGTGATGAGTTTGGCCAATTCTTCCCAATCGACCCGATAATCCGGTGCACGGAGTTCGTAAGACACCGGCTTCCCTCCCTGTACCTCAACGGAAGGCCCATACGAATCGTACGCCGGTTCGATAAGGATGACCTCATCGCCCGGCATCACCAGCGCGGCGATAGCGGTAAACAGCGCCTGCGTGCCCCCCGCCGTAACCGTGATCTCCGTTTGTGGATCAACAGGCAACCCATAAAGCCCCTGGATCTTGGCAGCCAGGGCATCCCGCAGTGCGGGCACACCCGGCATGGGTGCGTATTGATTCATCCCCTGGTTCATATACTTCGTCACCAGATCGCGCAATGCCTGCGGTGGGTCGAAATTGGGAAAGCCCTGCGACAGGTTGATTGCGCCGCATTCATTAGCCAGCGCCGACATGACGGCGAAGATGGTGGTGCCTACGTGGGGGAGTTTGGACATAATTGGTGATTGGTCCCCGATAGCTATCGGGGGGTGATTGGGCAAAATTAAGCATAGATAGAAACATTGGAGCGGTTTTGCTTAATAACCCTGCATTCTATTATTTTTGTGCTTTGGTAAAACGGCCTACTCAATGTGTGCCAATCACTAATCACCTCCCGATAGCTATCGGGGACCAATCACCCATATCATGCAACGCTTCCTCTTCCTCGACCGCGATGGCACAATAGTTCTGGAACCCTCCGACTACAAGGTCGATTCCTATGAAAAAATTGATTTTTACCCTGGAGTTTTCTACTGGCTGGGGCGGATCGTCCATGAGTTGGACTACAAGCTCATCATGGTGACCAACCAGGACGGGCTGGGTCAGGAGCGCCTTCCGGAGGAATTGTTCTGGCCTCCCCACCGCTTTATCATCAAGACTTTTGCAGGGGAAGGCATCCATTTTTTGGAAGTTCACATCGACCGGACCTACGCCCACGAGAACGCCCCTACCCGGAAGCCCGGTACAGCTATGCTGCAACATTTTCTTGATGAGGGGATCGACCTCTCCACCTCCTACGTCATCGGCGACCGCCTTACCGACATGGAGCTCGCCAAAAACCTGGGCGCCAAGGGCATCTGGATCAACCAGGACCCCGGTCTGGGCGCCAATGAGATCCATTTCGCCAAGAACGAACTGGAGAAAGTGATCAGCCTGAAGACCAGGAGTTGGGAGGATATTTATTATCATTTAGCCTCTTTGGAACCTTAAGTGCTCCAATTAGGTTGAGTTTTAAATACCGTTCGTGAAGGGTGAAGAGTGAAGAAGAGTGAAGAGGATTTCGCCAATAAAAAAAAAGTCGGGCAAATCTTGTGGGAAGTCAGAAAAGCGTATAAATTTGCCGTCGCTTTGACGAAAGCAGGTGCGGTAGCTCAGTCGGTAGAGCAATGGACTGAAAATCCATGTGTCGGCGGTTCGATTCCGTCTCGCACCACGAAAGAGGGAAAGCCCCTTAGTCAGAAATGGCTAAGGGGCTTTTTGTTTTTCCACCTTGATTGTCGCCCATATTTATTTCTATTTTTCCTGCGTTATTCTGAAGAAACTACTTCGGTTGGAGTATAATAAATGATCAATCAAAATTGTTACTAAAGCGTTATCGAGCCTGACGGACTCGATAACGCTTTAGTAGATTTCTCATTCCAAATATAGACAGGATGGCCCCCTCGCAAACAAAATTATTAGCCCTCGAAGAACGCTTCAACACCATCACCCACGGCATCGGCGCCGGGCTGAGTATTACTGCACTTGTGCTCCTGCTGGCTACTTGCCGGGATTGCGGCGCCATTCGCCTCGTGAGCTTCAGCGTGTATGGCGCTTCGCTGGTCGTATTGTACCTGGCTTCCACCTTTTACCACGGCATCTCAGCTGAGAAACTCAAGGAGATTTTTGCCCGCATCGACCACTCGGCTATTTACCTGCTTATCGCAGGCACGTATACGCCCTTTACGCTGCTGACGTTGAAGGGCCCCTGGGGCTGGACCCTTTTCGGGGTGATCTGGGGACTGGCCATTATCGGGGTGGTGTACAAGTTGTTTTTTTACCGCGACAAATACCGGGCGATCTCGGCGGTGCTATACATCCTGATGGGCTGGCTGGCCATCTTCGCCATTAAACCCCTGATCCAGAACCTGCCGACAGGCGGGCTGATCTGGCTATTCGCCGGCGGACTGAGCTATAGCTTCGGGGTCATTTTTTACTTATGGGAAAAACTGCCTTTCAACCATGGTATCTGGCACCTGTTTGTGCTTGGCGGGAGTGTTTGCCATTTTATTGCGATCTATTATTATGTGTAAGAAGTTAACTCGTTGAGCGTCTATAAACACTCAACGACAGCTAAGTCACCCGGTCACTAAGTGATCCCCCTTCCACTTTTCTGCCCTTCATCCTCCCCACAGTTGGAAATTTTCCCTATTTTCCGATAACTTTCGGAAAATTCGTCAAAAACCTGGATGGACTATGAAAAATGCACCTCTACTACTCCTCTTGCTTGCAATCTTTGCTTTCCTCCCGCTCGACCAATTGCAGGCCCAATGCGCACCGGGCAACGCACAGGTCGACCTAAAAGTCAATAACGTGAAGGCCCGGCTCCGGAATACCGGCGATATCTGGTGGGATGGCACTACGGGCATGTATATTGTGCCCTATACCGAGACCGCCGACGTGTCGGCTCTTTTCACCGGTGCACTGTGGCTGGGCGGATACACCCCCGGCGGATCCCTGCGCGTAGCAGCTCCCACCTATGGTGCACAAACCAACCAATTTGACTACTGGCCCGGGCCTCTTTCGCCTGCAGGTACCATTACCCCCTCCGAATGTGCTAACTGGAATAAGTTTTTCCAGGTGAACCGGACCGAGATCAACAGTTTCTTGGACGATTTTGCCGACAATGGCGTGCTCGACGATCCCATCCCCACCTCCATCCTGGGGTGGCCGGCAAAGGGCAATCCTTTCTTCTCCCAAATCCACGGCTTCTCCCTGCCTGCGGGCGAGAATATGGCCCCCTTCTACGACCGTAACGAAAACGGTATCTATGAACCCAATTACGGCGACGTCCCACTCCTGAAAGGAGATGTATCCATCTGGTGGGTCTACAACGATGCCGGAAACACCCATGCCGACTCAGGTGGAGATGCCCTGAATATGGAAGTCCAGGCCAATGCATTCTCCTACAATACCGAAGCTGATCCGGATAGTGCCTATATTGACAACGCCACTTTTTACGAATTTAAACTCAAATACAAGGGCACACAGCCGCTGGCAAATGCCTATTTCTCGCTCTGGGTTGACCCTGACCTGGGTTGTTATCAGGACGATTACATCGGCTGTTTGCCGGATCAGCAAATGGCCTTTGTATTCAACGGCGACAACTTTGACGAAGACTGCCTGGGCATCAATGGCTATGGCAACGAGATCCCCGTGCTGGCGATGAAGGTGATCAAACCCTTCCAGTACGTCGACGCCGACAGCGTTACGCAAGATCTGCCATTCTCCTCCTTCACCTATTACCTGAATGCCGGTGGCGCATTGGGCATCCCTTATGCAGATCCCGCCACGCCTATTCAATACTACAACTACATGTCCGGAAAATGGAACGATGGCACGCCCTTGTCCCAGGGAGGCACTGGCTATAATCCAGGCTCGCCCGCCTATCCTTACGCCTTCGACGGGTCGAACTACAACGGGCAGCCCTGGACGGAATGCACCGCCAACTCAGACCCCGACGACCGCCGCTTCCTCATGAACTTCGGCCCCGTCAACCTCTTCCCCGGCACGGAATACGAATTCGTCTACGCCGTCATGTGGTGGAATGATCAGCCCTACCCCTGCCCCGACCTCGAAAATTACGTCGAAGATGCCGACTCCCTGGTGGCCTTCTACAACTGGATATCCGAAGATATCAAGAATATCCCTCAACCCTCTGGTGTGTCTGTCGTGCCTTACGAACAATCCTGGGTGCGGGTATTCCCCAACCCCATGCAGGAGGGAAGCTGGTTCCTCATCAAGGGCGACCGCGGCCTCATCCGCGACCTCGTGCTGACCAATACCAACGGACAGGTTGTCCGGCAATACCAGAATGTACAGGAAACGGCCCTACTGGTCGAACGAAACGGCCTGCCTCCCGGCGCCTATTTTTACCAGATCATGCTGGATGATGGGTCGTTGCATTCAGGAAAATTAATCCTCCAATAATAAAAAATGAGGAGGTAGCTTTTGCGCTACCTCCTCATTTAGCAAATTTTATGGAATCCAAGGCATACTGCACCTCACCTATCGGCATCCTGGAGATCACCGCGACCCTCCGGGGCATCCGCAGCATCAGGAAGGTAGATCGGAAGGGAAAGGACTCGGACCCCATGCCCGATCTGCTGGACAATTGTATGCAGCAATTGACGGAATATTTCGAAGGAAAACGCCAGGAATTCAAACTCCCCCTGGACTGGTCGGGGGAGCCGGAGTTTCACCAGGAAGTGTGGAAAGCGCTGCTGGAAATTCCCTACGGCCACACCACTTCCTATCTCGCCATCGCCGACAAACTCGGCAACCCAAAAGCGGTGAGGGCGGTAGGGCAAGCCAACGCCCACAACCCCATCGCCATTGTGGTGCCTTGCCACCGCGTTATCGCCAAGACAGGCGAGTTGCAAGGCTACTTCTACGGACTCGCCGTCAAACGGCAGCTCCTTGAGCTGGAAAACCCCCTGAGTTTTGCCCGGCAAGGGGATTTGTTTCAATGAGCTTTCCAATTGACCCCTTATATTTGCAAAAAAAAAGTGAAGGGTGAAGCGTGAAGGGTGAAGAGATATGCCTGCCCCTTCACGCTTCACTGCTCACTGCTCACTTATCATGAACAATACCCTTACCTACGCCCGCACCCAGGATCAGGCCGACCCACTCCGCGCGTACCGCGACCAATTTTATTTCCCCCAACATGATGGGAAAGACGTACTCTATTTTTGTGGAAACTCCCTGGGGTTACAACCCAAGGGCGTCGAGCAAGCCTTGCTGCACGAACTCGAGCACTGGCGTACCCACGCCGTGGAGGGGCATTTTCGCGGAGAAATGCCCTGGATGTATTACCATAAATTCCTCGCGGAACAAACGGCTAATGTGGTGGGGGCCAATCCCGAAGAAGTCGTGGTGATGAACACCCTGACCACCAACCTGCATTTGATGATGGTCAGTTTCTACCGGCCGATAAAAGAGCGGTACAAGATTATCATGGAAGCGGGCGCGTTCCCGTCCGATCAATATGCCGTGGAGACCCAGGTGCGCTACCACGGGTTTGACCCCGATACCGCCATTGTGGAAGTAGCGCCCCGGGAAGGAGAGGAAAATCTCCGTACGGAAGATATTTTGCGGGTGATCGAAGAAACCGGCGCGTCAACCGCGCTGGTCCTATTCGGTGGCGTGAACTACTATACCGGCCAGTTCTTCGACCTGGCGGCTATCACCGAGGCCGGGCACCGGGCAGGGGCTTATGTCGGATTTGACCTGGCGCATGCCGCCGGCAACCTGCCACTGAAACTCCACGACTGGGGACCCGATTTTGCGGTCTGGTGCAGCTACAAATACCTCAACTCCGGTCCTGGCGGACCCAGCGGCGCCTTCGTGCACAAGCGCCATGCCCACAATCCCGATCTGCCGCGTTTTGCCGGCTGGTGGGGACATGACGAGGAGCACCGTTTTCTCATGAAGAAAGGTTTCCATCCCATGCGCGGCGCAGCGGGGTGGCAGTTGAGCAATGCCCAGATCTTCAGTTTTGCTGCCCATAAGGCCAGTCTCGATCTATTTGCTCAAGCAGGTATGCCGGCCCTCCGCGAAAAAAGCTTGCGGCTCACCGCCTACCTCGAATTCATCCTCGACGAGCTCAACCAGGCGGGACACCACTACCATCTCCTCACCCCCCGCGACCCCGATCAACGGGGTTGTCAGCTTTCGATCCTCACCGACAGCCACGGCCGCGAGCTATTCGATTACCTATCTCAACACGGCGTCATGTGCGACTGGCGGGAACCGAATGTCATCCGCCTGGCGCCGGTGCCGATGTATACTAGTTTTGAGGATGTGTGGCAACTTGGACAGCTCTTGGGAAACAATAGTTTTTAATTTTCAGTGTTCAATTTTCAGTTAAAAGGGACAACTGAAAATTGAACACTGAAAATTGAACACTAAAAAATTTCAAACCTCCGGAACCAATTCCCGCCAGATAGAGTTTACCCATTTGTACCAGGTCGAAAAAATTCTATCTTTATGATAGTGATGGATGACAAAATATTATCTCAGGAGCAGAAGGACAGGATCTTCCGGGAGGAGTTCCTTCCTCAGATGGACGCATTGTACAACTTTGCGTTCCACCTTACGTACGACGACGAAAACTCGAACGATCTGGTGCAGGACACCTATTTGAAAGCATTTCGCTTTATCGAGAGCTATAAGGAAGGCACGAACGCCAAAGCCTGGTTGTTCAAAATTCTGAAGAATGCCTTCATCAACGAATACCGCAAAAAGAGCAAACAGCCTACGAAAGTAGATTACGAAGAAATTGTCGCCTATCAGGACGAAGATGATTCTTCGTATTCCAGCTACATGGATCTGCGTGAAGAGATGTTCCAAAGTATGATGGGCGATGAAGTGACCATTGCTTTAAACTCGCTGCCGGTCGACTTTCGCACCGTTATCCTGCTCTGCGACATCGAAGGTTTTACGTATGAAGAGATCGCCAAGATCATTGACATTCCGATCGGTACGGTCCGCTCGCGACTGCACCGGGCACGGAACATGCTCAAGGAAACCTTGCGAGACTACGCCGAGAAACTCGGCTATGAAGATAAGCGTTCCTAATTTTTAACCCACGGCCCAACGGCCCTGCTGGTAAACGCAAAGACATCCGTTCGATGAAAATACCATTTTCATATCCGCTACTCAAAAGACTACAGGATACTGCCTTATGCCTCATTCCACCATTTGTGGGAGGAGGCATTTCTGGCAGGTGCTGTACCGCCTTGCCCGGTAGCCCCGAGCGATTTTTTGCGCAACAACAGTGGCCAAGTGGACAAAAAAAGTTGCAGTAAAATGAGAAATTCGCATGACCAACAGGATTTTTACCGCCTGATGAACTTGTACCTGGACCACGAAATATCAAACGAAGACGAAAATAAATTGCTCCAGGAATTGCGGTCTAATCCAAGCTACATGGAATATTTAAGTAAAGAAAGGTCCTTCCGCGAATTCATTAAAAGCCGGGTTCAACGCCGAAAAGTTTCGCCCGCACTGATAGACTCCATTAAAGAAAAGATCGGCATCGCTCCTGCATAAGTCCTTCCTCCCCTAACCCTATTTATTTTCAACCCTCCAAATCCGGCAAGCCTTGAGAAGGCCGAGCTATTTACAGGTGTTAAGCGTGTCTGTTGGGATCCTGGCCCTCCAGTTTTGGCCTTTGTACGGCCAGCCCCTGGACTTCCCGGCATTCCTTCAGGAAAAGCTCCGAAGCATGCAAGTCGAGGTATATCTCCCTCTGGACAGCGACTACCGCGTACGTCCAACTCACCCTGATGATTTTCAGACGTGTGACTACGCTATTGGATCCCGCAGTGAAAAAATGGAAATCCGTTACCTGGCTATGCCTTATCAGAAGGACGACTGGGAAAGTCAATATCCCCACATCTTGGCCGCCCGGATCGCTACACACGTAGCTACTAATGCCGAGGACGTGCCCATGACCCTGCTTTCGCTGGGCACGAAAGAACTAGCCGAATTTAATGCCGATTGGGGGGTGGTGTATTTTTTTACGCCCAAGAACCTGGTGGCCGAGCGTAGATTCGGAGAACTGCTGGTCCTCCATAAAGAGGAACGCGGTACTATCCTTGTCTTCTTCTTCTTCGACGATCCGGATAATCCCGCAATTGACCTGCGGTTTCAATCCGCACGGTTTATTTTTAAATAAGAATAGCGCAAATGCGCTATTCTTATTTAATGCCATTTATCCCATTTCAGAAACAACCTCTTTCACCTCGGGGATCATGCGCTTGAGCATGCCTTCGATGCCCGCCTTGAGAGTGACGGTAGAGGAGGGACAACCACTGCAGGAACCCTGCATGATCACGCATACCGTCCCGTTGTCGTAAGATTTGAATTCGATATTGCCGCCGTCCATTTCTACGGCCGGTTTTACATAGGTCTCGATCAGGTCCTTTACCCTTGTGACGATCTCGGCGTCTTCGTCGGAATACTCATACCCGGCTCCACGTTCCTGTTCGATCTGTTGCATGGCTTCCGCAAAACCATCTGTGACGATGAGTTTCTCTGCTTCCACGTAATTTTTGATGAAATCCTTCAGTTTCAGCATGATATCTTCCCACCCATAGTTGAATTCTTTGGTAACGGTGACGAAGTTATTGCTGATATAGACACCTTTCACATAGGGAAAGGCAAACAACTCTGCAGCCATAGGCGACCATTCGTTCGCAAGGCCCTCTTCGCGGAAATCTGCCGTGCCGTGAAACAGCATGCGGTTAGTCACAAATTTGAGTGATTCCGGGTTGGGAGTCTGTTCAGTGTAGAGCAGCACCGGGCTCTTTGCAGTCGTATTATCCGTGTTTTCCATCTCGTAAGATTTTTTTATTGATCCACTTTACAAAAGTAAACACACAAAGCCTTATTTAGATTAGTTCTATGAAAATAACTTATAACCGATGTTGGAAATACCAACAAAATCTGGGGTAAAAGGTGAAGAACATCTCGCTTCGCTCGATGGTGAAGAGCCCTGACTTTGTCAGGGGTGAAAAGCATTCGACTATGTCGAATGGTGAATGATTACTCTTCACCCACACCACAGGTGTGGCTCTTCACCAGCCGATGCAATCGGGTGTTCTTCACCATCGAGCGAAGCGAGATGCTCTTCACCTCCTCCATTTTATAGGCTTAACTTGAGTTAATTAATCTTGTCAGCTAACTTAATTGGGAGGGAATGTTTAAATATTGACAATTTCCAATAACTTTGCCCACATCTAAAAAGCCCTTGGACTTCAAGGATTTTGCCGGATTGAAGCCATTTGTTCCCACAACAAAATCATCCATTTCTGAAGAATGACCAACCGGTATTTTGACCTCATCGACCAAACCTTCTACTTTCCACAGGAAGGCTTTGACATCGAAGACGGCAACCTCGTATTCAACGGTGTGCCTTTGATGTACCTTATTAAAAAGTACGGCACTCCATTGAAGCTCACCTACTTGCCCAAGATCGGTTCGCAGATCAAGCGCGCCAAGAACCTCTTTACCCGGGCTATGCGCTCTATGGGGTATAGTGGCGATTACCGATATTGCTACTGTACCAAGACCTGCCACTTCAGCTTCGTGCTGAACGAGGTACTCAAAAACGGCGCAGACCTGGAAACCTCCTCTTCCTTTGATGTCGATATCATCCGCAGCCTCTATAAGGAGGGTAGGATCGATAAGAATATTACCATCATTGCCAACGGGTTCAAACCGAGGGAATACGCTCAAAAGCTTGCCGACCTCATCAACGACGGTTTCAAAAACGTCATTCCTGTGATGGACAACATCGACGAGGTCCGGTTCTTCGAGGAGATGGTCAAAGGCACCTGCAATATTGGTATCCGGGTGGCTACTGAAGAAGAGCCCAATTTTGAGTTCTATACCTCCCGCCTGGGTATCCGCAATTCGGAGGTCATCAATTTCTATAATGAAAAGATCGCCGGAAATCCGAAGTTCAAGCTCAAGATGCTGCACTTTTTCGTGGATACGGGCATCAAGGACAGCCTCTACTACTGGGGGGAGCTCAAGAAAGCCGTTAAACTTTACGGGGATCTGCGTGCAATCTGCCCTGATCTTAAAGCGATCAATATCGGGGGCGGAATGCCGATCCGCAATTCGCTCGGCTCGGAGTTCGACTACAAATACATGGTGAAAGAGATCGTCAACCTCATCATGGAAGCTTGCGAAGAATCGGAGGTGCCTGAGCCCGATATTTTCACCGAATTCGGCAAATACACTGTCGGGGAAAGTGGCGCCACCATCTTCTCTGTGATCGGCCGTAAGCAACAGAACGATGCGGAGTTGTGGTACATGATCGACAATTCTCTCATGAATACCCTCCCCGACTCCTGGGGTATCGGAGAGCGTTTTATCCTCTTGCCTATCAACAAGTGGCACAACGAATACGGACGGGTGAACATCGGCGGACTGAGTTGCGACAACTCCGACTACTACAACTCCGAGATCCATGAAAGTCAGGTCTACCTGCCCATTTTCCCAAAAGACGACCCCGAAACGCTATACCTGGGCTTCTTTCATACCGGCGCCTACCAGGATGCACTGAGTGGCTATGGCGGCATCAAGCACTGCCTGATCCCCTCTCCCCAGCACGTCCTGTTGTATAAAGACGAGCAGGGCAACCTGGTCGATAGCCTCTACAAGCGGGCCCAGATACCGGAAGATATGCTGAGCATCCTTGGCTACACCCACGAAACCGTGCAAAAGTCAGGCAAAAAATAGTACCATGAAAAAAACACAATGGGGAGGCCTCGTTGGTGTTTCGCTCCTGGCTCTTTTTCCACTCTTCATGCATCTCGATTCGCTTCCTCTTTTCGTCTACGACGAAGGACGGTTAGCCAATAGCGCCCTGGAGATGGTGCAAAACGGGAATTGGCTCGTTACCTATTACGATGGAAAACCCGACCTCTGGAGCACCAAACCCCCGTTGTTAGTCTGGATACAAGCCTTGCACATGAAAGCACTGGGCTTCAACCTGCTGGCCGTACGGCTGCCTTCGGCATTGGCTGGACTGGCTACTATCCTGGCGATTTTCTCCTTCCTCTGGCGGCAAACCCGATCCCTGATCCCTTCCCTCGCAGGCAGCCTGGTGCTGCTCACCACCCCTGGATTTGTGACCAACCACGCGACCCGCACCGGCGATTACGATGCGTTGCTCACCCTTTGGAGTACGCTTTTCCTGATCCAACTCTTCTACTTCATCCGGGCCACGGCCGCTGATAAACAACGAAGACGCCTCTGGCTGGCCATGCTGTTTTTTACACTCGGCGTGCTGACCAAGGGTATTGTCATTTTCCTCTTCCTCCCCGGGCTGTTGCTCTTTCTCCTTGCAAGTCGCAACCTCTTGCCCCTGCTCCGGCAATCACATTTCTATTTTTCCGTATTAGCCTCCATCGGAATAGTCGCCGCTTATTACCTGGGCCGCGAATGGGCTGGCCCCGGCTATCTGGAAGCCGTGTTGCAAAACGAACTGGGCGGACGTTTTCTCAATGTCGTGGAAGGGCACCACGGTCCCTGGTATTTCTATTTTAAAAATATGTGGGAAGGGGAATTCTGGCCCTGGATCGGATTTGTTCCCCTTGCCATTTGGTACAGCTTTCGAGACCCGGAAAAAAGCCGACGCATGCAATGGGCTTTCTTTTTGTGGAACGCCCTTAGTTTTCTGTTGATCTTATCGGTTGCTCAGACCAAGCTGTTCTGGTATATCATCCCCGTATATCCGCTGTTAGCCCTCGCCACAGGCGGCGTATTAGGAGTGATCGTAGACCGGATCGAAGACTCCTCCACCCCGGCTTGGCTACTGAAAGGCCTCCTCCTGTTTGGCCTGTTCACCATTCCGTTTGTGCAACAAATCCTGCAATCCTATCATACCCGCGACAATTTATACGGATGGGAGCAACGGCAATATGCCGATTTCATGAAAGAAGTGAAAGACTGGCCGTCGTATGTAGCCGTTGAAACCAACTACAACTCCCACCTTGCTTTCTATGCCAAGGTCTATCGGGAAAAGGGGCAGGATATAACCCGGAAATACCCCCATGAGTTGACACCCGGCGACACCATTTTGATGTGTGAAGATCGGGCCCGCCGGGCCGTAGATGACCGTTGGGCTACAGAGCCCCTTCATACCTGGAAAAATTGTGGATTATACCGGGTGGGAAGCAAATGATCCCTTAAGACACCTCTATTTTTTTCCGGCTTTGCTTCCTCATCTCCATCTCCTTAGAAAAACGCGCCACTTCCCTGAAAGCCCGCCGGCGCTGGTACAGGTCGCTCCCTAGCAACACCAGGACCCCGAGCAGGAACAGCCCGATCCGGGTCCATTCCACCGTTTTTACCCAGGAAGAAAAAAAGTAACGCACGAAAAGCAGCTCCACTGCCGTGATGAAGGCTGCGGCCAGCAAGAGCAGCACACTGACAGCACGGGCCGTCAACACTTTTTCAGGCTTCATCCGGTAAAGTGTGCGGCGCAAACCGAGCCGCCCGGCAGAATTGGATGGATCCATGCGCAGCAACTCCTTAAAAAGATGCACCGCCTGGTCGTATTCCTGCAAATGGTAACAGGCTACTGCCTTTCGGAAAATGGAATTCAAAAAAATGTCTTCGCCCCGAAACTCTGTGACGTGTCGTTCCATACAACAGGCGATTACTTCATCGGCTACGACCTTGTATTTGGCGAAAGCGCCGGCCTGGAATAAGGCCTCCGCATACGCAAAGAGCAACTCCGCAAACTCCATATCCTCCAATTGCCGTATGGCTTTCTCATGGCTTTCGAAAAAGCGAATACGGGAATGTACCGAGGCTCCTTCAAGGCTCTTGAAGTCGCGGTAGAGTTTGGAACGATATGCGGGTTTGGAGAGGCTCAATGCTAAGTTTATGAGGTTTATGAGGTTTATGAGGTCATGACGAAAATAAACCTCATAAACTTAATAAACATTTTATACCAATTTATAAAGCACCGGCTTACTTGGGCTGGCATCGATCTCCAGGCTGGTGATTTGCAGTTGGAGGAGATACAAGCCATCGGGGACGTCATCCGGTACGTAAATCAATTCAGTGATCGTACAGTGGCGGCGGCCGGCTTCCACGGTGCCCGGATATTTCCAGAACGCTCGGTGGGCCAGCAGTTTGCCTTCATCCTCTTCCCGATCGACAGATGGCAGGTCGAGGAGGAGGTGTTGCACGCCGCGCTCCACCAGATAGTCCACCGCCTCGTGATGTAAGTATGGCGGATTGGTACCCGAGTAGTGGCGCGTCAATTTATCGGTTTCGTTGGGGAGGGTACGAAGTACAACAGCTTCCACTTCATCCGGTTCAAGCCAATCTTCTACCTGAGCTTTCCCGATCACCCGGTCACCCGCATCGGTTCGAGTCGGATAAACACTAAGCAATTTCGCAAGGAAATGGAACTTTGTCAAGGTCTCATTAATAGAAAATGGCTCCCTGGCGATGTGCCCTACACATTCCGTGTGGGTTCCATTGCCGTGCGGGTTGAGTTTTACGTTCAAAAAATTGACCGGTCCGCCCTTTGCCGTACTTCCAATAAACGAACCTGCCACTACCGGCGCTGTCTCCAAATAGGGTGCGTAGAAACAATTTACCGTTTCATGCCCCTCCCGCAATGGGATGGAAATATCGACCGGCTGTGTTAAATCAGCCTGCAACAGGCCATCCTGATATGGAACTTGTACGATCATTGGCGAAATTATTGGTTAAAAAGGCAAAAGCACTTACCTTGCCTGTCTTACAAATTTGGAGTAAATACTTCAAAAAATAAGAAAAATAGTTGCACATTATCCACCGCCTTCGGTGGCAGCCACCTGCGGTTGCAGTCCCTTAAAAAAACGTATACCCTTATAAACTTAAAAACTTTTCATAATGATCGTCGAAGAACAACATGTAATCACCTTAAGCTATGAGTTGCGCGATACGGATGGCAAAGGGGATTTACTGGAACGCACCGATGCGGAAAACCCATTTACCTTTTTATATGGAGCGGGACAACTACTCCCCTCCTTCGAATCCAAGCTTCGCGGCTTGAAAGTAGGGGAGCCCTTTGCATTCTCCCTTACACCCGAAGATGCCTATGGGGATACCAACGAAGAAAACATCGTGGACATCCCGATGGAAAATTTCAAAATAGAAGGAGAAGTGCCGGAGAATGTGCTCGTAGAAGGCAACTTTATCACCCTGATGGACAACTACGGCCAGGAGCATCTCGGCAAGGTAGTGACCTACACCGACGAGTTTGCCCGGATCGACTTCAACCATGTAATGGCGGGAAAAGTCCTCCATTTTGAAGGCAACATTCTCCAAATCCGGAAGGCTTCTTCCGAAGAACTGGAACACCAGCACCACCATCCCCAGGAGGGCGAAGGTGGGTTTATGGATCATGATCACGATCACGATCATGAAGAATAGGTATTGAACGGGGACTGAGGTGCTATCCATAAGCATACAAGCGCTCTTTCTGCTTGCTACCCTTCTCCAACTCCTTTTCTGGGGTGTGCGCTTTCGCCGACTGGCTGTGGAAACGCACACCCCACCCCTTGGGGTTTTTCGTCCCCCTTTCTCCGTTATCCTCTGCGCACGCAATGAGGGCGCCAATCTGGCGGCCCGGCTTCCAGCTATTCTTTCACAAGATTACCCCGACTTCGAAGTCATCGTCGTCGACCATGCCTCCACGGACAAGACTGCCGAGGTACTGGAAAAACTGGCCACCCGATTCCCTGCCCTGCGTTGGCTGCGCTGCGACGATACTGGCCCCGGAAAAAAAGCCCCCCTCACCCTCGGTATACGCGAGGCCCGCCACGACTGGATCGTACTGACCGATGCCGACTGCCGTCCGGCAAGCGCCAATTGGTTGAGCCACTTCGCCCTCCAGGCTACTCCCGAAACAGATGTGATCCTTGGGTACGGTCCTTTGGAAAAACAGCCCGGGTTTTTAAATGCATTCGCCCGGTTTGAAACCGTACTGACCGCCATTCAATATTTTTCCTATGCCCTGGCCGGACAGCCCTATATGGGCGTGGGTCGCAACCTCGCCTACCGGAAAGCCGCCCTGCCCCCCGATCTCTTTTCGCCCCATGCAGACCTCCTCTCCGGCGACGACGACCTCACCGTAAATGCGATCGCCCATGCGACCAATACCCGGATCGTGATCCATCCGGAAAGCTTCACCTGGTCGCCCGCTCCGGCCACCTGGCGCGCCTTCTTCCGGCAGAAATCCAGGCACCTGAGCACCAGCCGTCGATATAAACCAGTCCACCAGGTGTGGCTTGGGGCTTGGGCAGTGAGTTTTTTGGGGTTTTACGGGTTGGGAATACTCGCACTGTTGACCGGAAGTTGGCTGCTGATCCTGGCCTCTTTTTGTATCCGGTTTGCGGTAATCTCCCTGGTATTCCATCCACTCAGCCGCATGCTGAAAGCTCCGGATCTGCAGCGAATCCTGCCCATTTTGGACTTTCTCCTTTTCGGTTACTACCTCGTCATGGCGCCAGCCATTTGGTGGGGTTCCCACAAAAAATGGGGGTAAGAAACAGCCTTTTGCTCAACTTGTCCATTGCCCAAAAATAAAGTAACTAGCCTGCTCGCAGGTAAGGGGTGCCATTCGGTAACTTCAATACCTGACGTATGAAAAAATGGACCTTCCCGGAAGAATTTTTGCATTTTGTCTGGCGCACCAAGCGCTTTAACCTGGACGGCTTGCGCACCACAATCGGGCACCCCGTGCAAATGCTCCATTTTGGCCAGCACAATTCCGATGCCGGACCCGATTTTCTCCATGCCCGTATCCATATAGACGACACGCTTTGGGTGGGCAATGTGGAGATCCACATCCGCGCTTCCGACTGGCTGGTCCACCAACACCACCTCGACCCAGCCTACGACAACGTGATCTTGCACGTCGTCTGGGAAGAAGACACACCCCTGCAGCGCGCCAACGGCGAGCGCATTCCCACCCTCGAACTCGAAGGCCGGATCGCGCCTTCCATCTGGCAAGTCTACCAGGACCTTCGCTACCAGACCAACTGGTTAGCTTGCCAGTTTCATTTTAACGAGGTGGAGTCCGTAGTGGTGCAGGGGTGGATCGAGCGCTTGATGGTGGAGCGTCTGGAGCACAAGACCCAGCAGCTCGAACCCCTGCTAAAGGATATGCAGCACGATTGGGAGACCCTGCTTTACCAGCAAATAGCACGAGGGCTGGGGCTGGTGGTCAATGCCGAACCGATGGAGCAGCTGGCCCGGCTGGCGCCTATTCAATTGCTTTGGAAATACCGAGATCAGCCCGAGCTGGTCGAAGCCTTCCTGTTCGGACAAGCCGGCATGCTGGAGCGAAGTTTCGAAGATGAATACCCCCGCAAGCTTCAGGACCATTATCGTTTTCTGCAAAACAAGCATCGTCTCACCCCCATGACCGGCGCCGCGTGGAAATTTTCGCGCTTGCGGCCTGCCGCTTTCCCTACCGTTCGGATTGCTCAACTCGCGGCACTTGTCTGTCATTCGCCCCGCTGGTTTAGCGAACTGATCCAATCCGCAAGCGAAGACACGATCCGGTATTTTTTTCAGCAACTGGCTCCTTCCTGGTACTGGCATGTGCACTACCTGTTTGACAAGCCCGCCGTGCCGCATCCCTGCCAGATCGGCGATGATACCATTGCCCTGATCACGATCAATGCACTTGCTCCCCTCACCTTTTTATTCGGTACGTTGAATGGCCAATCCCGCTACCGCGAGCAAGCCCTGGCCCTGCTAGAGCGCATCCCTCCCGAGTCCAACCGCATTATCCGCGAGTGGAAAGGAATAGGCGTACAGCCCGCTTCTGCCGGGCAGAGCCAGGCCTTGTTGCACTGGCGAAAGACCTACTGCGAGCCCAAGCGGTGTTTGGAGTGTGCGGTGGGGTGTGCGGTGTTGAAGTGATTGGCTGTGCCCGCCGAAGCTTTAGCGAAGGCGGGTGATTGGTGAAAAATAATTGCTCGTGAGGATATTCTAAGTTGATTTGTTTCCAAATCAACTTAAAAGAGCGAAGAACAGATCGCATTTTTATTTTTGAGGGTTTGAAAAAAATCACTAAGTTTATCAGCCTCTTGGCCAAATTGGAAACCAGTTTCAACTAAAAACTAAATCCCGATAGCTATCGGGAAACACTAAAAACTAAAAACTCCATGCCTACCATCCTCCTTCCGATTCTCGTCTGGACAGCAGCGATCTACATATTGCTGTGGGGGGTGTTTTATTTAATGCAGGACTATTTCTTCTTCCGCCCAGAGATCCTGCCCAGCAGTTTTGAGTACCGGTACCCGTTTCCATTTGAGGAGGTCAACTTCGATATGGAAGACGGGGGGCAGATCAACGGCATCCACTTCCGGGTGCCCAATAGCAAAGGCGTGGTGTTTTACTTCAAGGGCAACTCCAAGAGCATCAAGGGGTGGGGCAAATTTGCACGCGACTTTATCAGCAAGGGCTACGACTTCTTTCTGATGGACTATCGGGGTTTTGGTAAGAGTATGGGTAAGCGCACAGAAAATGCGCTCTATAACGATGGGCAGTTTGTCTACAAATGGCTCACCACTCAATACCCCGAAGACCGGATCATCATTTACGGCCGGTCATTGGGCAGCGGTATTGCCGCCCGCATTGCGTCCTGGAACCGCCCCAAAATGTTGCTGCTCGACTCTCCGTATTACAGCTTCATCTACCATATCCACCGGTATGCCTTCCTGCTTCCGTTGAAGTGGTTGTTGAAATACAAGATCCGCACTAATATTTACCTGAAAAAAATATCCTGTCCGGTCTTCATCCTTCACGGCGACCGCGACCGGCTTATTCCCTACAAACAGAGTGAGATGTTGCAGCGGGTCAATCCCGGAATGGTACACCTCATCACCATTGAGGGCGGTGGCCACAACAACTTACCCGGGTTTCCAGAATACCACGAATGGCTATATGATATCCTCAATGACGAGGAGTTATTCAATCGGCTGGCAAAAGGGGAGGACCCCAAGACGCTGCTAGTTGCATAGTATCTGGCCTCCGGAAAGAAAAAGAGTAAAAAAGTTTTTCCAATCCCTTGCACTTTTCCACTAATCGGCATAAATTTGCATCGCTCTTTTTGAGAGTTGGTTTTAGACCCATGGTGTAATGGTAGCACTCCGGTTTTTGGTACCGTCAGTCTAGGTTCGAATCCTTGTGGGTCTACAAAGAAAAAGAACAAAGCCTTGTAATTCAATGAATTGCAAGGCTTTTTCTTTTGGAGCACCCAGAAAAGCACCCACTTCGGGGACGTTTTGGTGGAAATTTTAAATTTGTGGAAAAACCACGAATTCCCAACCCGTTCTAACAACAGCGAAAGATGAGCCCAAGTCCTGTGTCCAAAATAGTTGTCTGGGTGCTGAAAGTCCTCCACTTTAAAAGGATAGTGGAAAAACAGGCACTGGGGAAAATAGCGAGATCCAGAAAGGGTTTTGTGCCCAATCATTTGAAAAAGGCTTATTCGGTTGCGATCCGAACCCTCCGTTCCAGGGAAATAGCCACGTTTGAACACAAGGAGAAAGTAACGAGCACCCATATTATCTTCCTCCACGGAGGCGCCTATATTTTTGAAGCATCCCCTTATCACTGGAAATTGGTCCAGAAAATAGTGGATAAGCGTTTTTGCAGAATGACGCTTGTGGATTATCCGCTTGCTCCTGAGCACGATTACAGGGAAACCTTTGAAATGGTAGAAGGCGCCTACGATATGCTGGTCAGCACATACCCCAACGACCATTTTTTCCTGATGGGCGACTCCGCAGGCGCGGGATTGGCGCTGGCGCTTTCCCAAAAGTTGGCCCTGGACAACTACCCCAAACCTCCTGCCGGAAATATCCTCTTGTCTCCCTGGCTGGATCTGACAATGTCAAATCCGGAGATTGAGAAACTGAAGCATTCGGACCATATCCTGAGTGTGGAAATGCTCCGGTATGCAGGATTGAAATATTCGAATGGCGATAACCCGGATCATTATTTACTATCTCCGATAAATGGAGTATTTAAGGGCCTCCCCAAAACCATAATATTCTACGGCACGGAAGAGCTGTTTTATGCAGATTGTATCAAGCTAAGGTCAATGGTTGCTTCCGTTAATGAAGCCTTCGTTTTCAGCGAATATCCGGGCATGCCACACGATTGGGCTATGCTGCCCATTCCGGAAAGGGACAGGGTTGTCGATGAAATTTGCGCGATTATTGAGGAATGAAACACGGTGCCCTCTATCTTAAAGGCGCTCGTTGCTCGAAGTGCGACGAGCGCCTTCTAAAATTACTTTATCAGAAAACTTGCCTATTTTTAATGCTGCAGGCGCCATGCTGATGGTCGACGACGTGCGCATGATTGCCACGAATAAAATGACAACCCATGCAAAGAAAACCCCTGAACATAGAAACCATCAAAGAGCTTTGGTCGCAAACCTACAATACAGAAGGTAAGCCAGACTGGTCGCATATATTCAAATATTATCACAAGGACGTTGTCTTTCAGGATACCATACAACGAATTGAAGGAATTGATGAATTTATGGCCATGTGCACCCGGCTGACGAAGCGCACCCAACAGCTGAACATGGAGATCGTATCCATCGCTCAAAACGGGAATGTGATCCTGTTTGACTGGATCATGACGATGATGTTTAAGAAGTATCCCAGTACGCCGCTATATGGATCAACCAAACTCGTCATTAGCGACGACGGGTATATCCTCCACCAAAGGGACTATTATGACCTGTGGGGGGATATTTTCAATAACATCCCGCGTTTTGGCAAAATGTACCGGCGCTTTTTGGTCAGAAAATTTGGATAAAAAAGGGGCTTACATGAAATTCGAACTTCCGGATGAACTGAAATTCATCACCAATGCCCGCCTTCCTCAAAAGCAGTCTAATGAATCCATGGACGGCAAGGTCTGTGTCATAACGGGGACAACCTCCGGGGTGGGGTATGAAGCCGCACTTCAGCTGGCAAAAGCCGGGGCCAAAGTGGTAATGATCGCGCGAAATAAAGATAAAGCAGCGCGTGTTTATGAGGAGATCCGCACCCTGTCGCCCCACGAACCCGCTTATTTTTTAGCCGACTTCACGGACCTGAACCAGGTGGCGGCCGCCGCGGAAGCCATCCTCGCCAATTATCCCCGGATCGATGTGCTGATCAACAATGCGGGCGTGCACATGACTACCCGCCAACTCACAAAAGCCGGCCATGAAACCGCTTTTTGCGTAAATCACCTGGCTTCCTTTTTAGTGACCAACCTGCTCTTGAAGCGGATGATGGAGAGCGCCCCCGCGCGGATTATTCAGGTCAATTCGGAAGGACACCGGTTCAACGGGCTCAAAATAGACGACCTCACCTGGGAAAACCGGCGATATAAAGGATTGCAGGGCTATGGCGCCTCCAAAACGGCTCAACTGATGACCGTGTGGGAGTTTAATGATATGCTCAAGGACACTGGCGTCACGATCAATGCCATGCACCCGGGAGCGGTGAAGTCCCATATTGGGCACAACAATGGAAAATTGTACAATTGGTATTCCAGGTGGATCATTCAGCCCTTGCTTAAGGACCCCAAGATCTCCGGGGAAGCCATTTATTACCTCGCTTCATCGCCCGACCTGGATGGAATAAGCGGAAAATTTTTCCACCTCACGAATGAAGAGATCCCTGCCCCACATGCCATGGACCGGGAATTGGGGAAGAAAATATTTCAACTAAGCTTAGAAATGACAAATAGAAAATGATTCACCGGTACTGGGTAGAATGAAATTTTTTAACCGCTAAGGCGCTAAGGACGCAAAGTTATCGAGCCTTTGCAACTTAGTTGGATTGCAAAAACGAAGTGTCTTTGCGTCCTTAGCGCCTTAGCGGTTCTTTTTTTCTTTGAGATGACTCCTGTCAATTAAATTTGTCAAAGAGCCTTTATGAAATACGATACCATCATAGTCGGCGGCGGGATCGCCGGCCTAACCGCCGCCGCCTACCTGGCCAGGGCAGGGCAATCCGTAGCGCTTTTTGAAAAGCAAGCCAAGGCAGGCGGACTGGTGCAGTCTTTTGTACGAAATGGGGTGCTTTTTGACGCCGGATTGCGGTCCATTGAAAACTCCGGGATCGTGTTCCCGATGCTGAAACAATTGGGCATTGAGATCGAATTCGTCAGAAGCAACGTATCTATTGGCATTGCCGATCAAGTACTCAAGCTCGAAGACCGGGAGAGCCTGAAGGATTACGAAGCATTCCTGGTGGCACATTTTCCCGAAAACAAAGACGACATCCATCTTATCATCCGGGAAGTCAGAAAAACCATGGAATACATGGACGTGCTCTACGGAATTGACAACCCTGCGTTTATAGATTTTCTGAAAGACAGAAGCTACCTGTTTAAAGTGATGCTGCCCTGGATGCTAAAATTCATCCTGACCATCCGGAAAATAAACCGGTTAAAGGAGCCCGTGGAGGAATACCTGAAACGATTCACCAAGAGCCAGGCGCTCATTGATATTATTGCGCAGCATTTTTTTCAAAAAACACCCACCTCGTTTGCCCTGGGCTATTTCAGTCTCTATCTGGACTACCATTATCCCAAAGGCGGAACCGCTGTCCTGATTGATAAAATGGTGGAATTCATCCAAAAGCACGGCGGGGCGATCCACACATCCACCCCCATCGAACGCCTGGATCCCGAGCAAAAATATGTGCTGGACCACCAGGGAAATCACCTCGAATACGATCAGTTAATTTGGGCCGCAGACCTGAAACAGCTCTACCGCAGGATCCAAATCGAGGACTTGAACGACCAAGGATTGCGGGAGAAGATCGAGAAAAAGCGGGCCGAGCTGAAAGACCTGAAAGGAGGAGATTCCGTATACACTGCCTATTATATTGTCGCGGAAAACAGGGATTATTTTTCAAATATCTGCACGGGCCATTTCTTCTACACGCCCAGTAAAAAGGGCCTGTCTACCGTGGACAAAGACGGGCTGGATCGATTCCTGAATGCACAGACAGTTCAGCCGGAAGATACACACCTGAAAAACGAGGTGAAAAAATACCTTCAAGCGTATTGTGCGTTAAATACGTTCGAGATCGCTATTCCGGCATTGCGGGACCCCGACCTGGCGCCAGAAGGACAAACCGGATTGGTCGTCAGCCTTCTATTTGACTACCAATTGGCGAAAAAGATCGAGGAAGCCGGTTGGACCGGCGAGATAAAGGATTTCCTGGAGCAATGTTTTATCGACATCCTGGACCAGCGCATTTTTCCGGGCATAAAAGGAAAAATTGTGGAACACTTCTCTTCCACCCCGTTAACCATTGAACACCTCACCCGTTCGACAGATGGGGCCATTACCGGCTGGGCGTTTACCAACCCCCACATGCCTGTCGTGGACAAAATGCTGAAAGTCGCTCAATCGGTAGAGACCGGTCTCCCCTCCATTTACCAGGCCGGGCAGTGGACATACAGCCCTTCGGGGTTGCCCATCGCTATTTTGACCGGCAAACTGGCAGCGGATAAGGTGCTGAAGAAGAGGAAAGGGAAGGCGTAACGGGAGCCTCTGTGCGCAAGATCACCAACTTTCCCCGTACACTCCCCCATCTTTGCACCCGACAAAAAAACTGAAATCAAATGGCACAGGAAATCAATAGCAAAAACTTCGATGCGATCGTATTAAATAGCTCCTTACCGGTGGTAGTCGACGTATGGGCCGACTGGTGCGGCCCCTGTAAAATGATCGCGCCGCATTTCGCCGCCGCCGGGGAAGAGTTGAAAGGCAAAGTTCGTTTCCTCAAACTCGATGCCGACAAAAACCAGAAGCTGTTGCGCAAGTATAAAGTGATGGGGATACCAACCCTGCTCTACTTCAAAGATGGGGAACTAGTGGACCGCACCACCGGAGTAGCGACGAAAACTGCGATTCTTAAAAGAGCCAATCAACTGCTCGATCCGGCAGACCGGCCAGCGGGCAAATCCGGGTTTAACTGGAAGTTTTGGGAACTGTTTAAGTAATTTTATATTTGGGGATGCATCTACATCCCCAAGACCTCCCCGCCCACGGCTACCGCCTCCTCACCTCCCTGCACCACCAGGAGCTCATCCCTTTCGTGCAGGAACACCTGCGCAGCAACAACTGGATTGCCCGGAGCTACCAGATACTTACAATGGGATTGCTAGGGGTATCTATGGGCTACATCCTCGTGTCGATCATCCGAACTCCCGGTGATTGGGATCGGATCTTAACCTATTTTTCCTACGGACTGGCGCTTGCCTTTCTGCTGGCGCCAATTCATGAGCTTATCCACGGTATTGCGCTAAAAATAGTGGGCGCACCCAGCGTACAATATCGGGCCAATTGGCGTAAGCTCTACTTTATGGCGGCGTCCGATCGCTTCGTCACCAACGATAAGGAATTTTACTGGATCGCTTTCCCCCCTTTTGCGGTGGTCTCTATGGCAAGTATCGCTATGCTCCTCTTCCTGCCCTTTCCCTGGACGTTCACTGCCCTGGGCTTACTTACCCTCCATACCGCCTTCTGCGCCGGCGATTTCGCGCTGGCTGCTTTTATGAATATCCATAAAAACCAAGGTATCCTCACCTATGATCTGACAGACGAGCAGCTATCTTTTTTCTATGTAAAAGCGGAAGAATAACTCTTTTTTTGTCAAATTATAATTTTTTCTATCCAACCTGGGCGAAAGTTTCATTTGTATTTATATATTTAGCCCAACTTAAAAACTTAAAAACGCACAAAATCCAAACACCCCTCCTGTTTGGGCTATAACTCATTCTATCTTCTCACCATTTTAATTGATTAGTATGTACCAATTTCCCAAATTGCTCGTTCTGCTAGCTCTCCTGTTTTCCTGGACAGCTAATGTCACCCATGCTCAATCCGCATCCTATTGGTCGGATGGAAAGCAGCACCCGCTATTTGAAGATCGTACTTCCGTAATGGTCCACTTTGATGGACAGGTAAACCCCACTGCACTGGACAACCTGCTCAAAGCAGCGCCCAGCGTACAATCTGTTGATTACTTTTCCATCCGCAACCGGGCGGTAGTGCACTTCAAGGCGCCACAAGCAGGTACGTTAGATGAATTAGTGGATCGGCTGGGGCTCGCCAACTTCTCCATCCGTAGCGCTCATTTTGGAGTTACACTGGAAGATGGGTTCCAGATGTGGCTCACCCACCAGGTCGTGCTGCGCATGAAGCCGGGACTGGATTGGTTCATGCTAACGCCTTACCTGAGTGGCGACCAGATTCGGTTCTACGACGAGGCTTATGGAAATATCCGTTTCGAGTTGGACGATATCGACCAGGTGATCGCCATGGCCAATACCCTCCAAAACAGCGGTATGGTAGAATACTGCCACCCCGACTTCTATGCCCCCGTCACACGCTTTCAGGATCCGCTGTATTCCGAACAGTTTCAGATGAACAACACCGGTCAGACCATCGACGGGTACCCCGGTGTAAACGACATCGATATCGATGCGCCCGAGGCATGGGCACTTACGACAGGCTCGCCTTCCGTGATCGTCGCCATGATCGATGATGGGGTGGAAAATCACGAAGATATGAATGATGGCAACGGCAACAGCCGGATCGTCGGCGGATATACCCCGCTCAATGGCGGAAACGGCGCCCCAACTTCTAGCGGCCAACACGGCCAGTCCTGTGCCGGCATCGTCGGGGCTTCCCATAATTCTCTTGGCGTGCGCGGCGCAGCGCCCCAATCGCACTTCCTGACGGTCAACATCTTTGCCGGCAGCGAAACGGCCACCGATATCGCCAACGGGATTAACTGGGCGGTCAGCAACGGCGCTTCGGTATTGAGCAACTCCTGGGGCTACACCTCTTGTACCGCCAGCTACTCCGTACTGACCAACGCCATCAACAGCGCTGCAACCAACGGACGTGGAGGCTTGGGCTGCGTCGTGGTCTTTGCTTCCGGAAACGGCTACAAGAGCTGTGTGGATTATCCTGCAAACCTGGCCAGTGTCATCGCGGTAGGCGCTGTAACGAACCAAGGGGTGCGTTCTGCATACTCCAACTACGGCTCTGACCTCGACATTATGGCTCCTTCCAACGGCGCTGCCGGGGTGCGTACCACCGACCGTATGGGATCAGCTGGTTACAGCACCGGAAATTATACGACTACCTTCGGGGGTACTTCCGCTGCTTGTCCGGCCGTAGCTGGAGTTGCCGCGTTGACCCTCGCTGCCAACAACACCCTTACCGGAGCGCAGGTGAAAACCATCCTCGAAAATACTGCTGACGATATGGGCCCCGCCGGTTACGACCTGGAATACGCCAATGGCCGCGTCAACGCCTACCAGGCAGTGCTTTGTGCTCAGAATGGCGGCAATTGCGCCCCGCCGCCCCCGCCGCCGCCTTCCTATTGCACTTCCCAGGGAAGCAATTCGTCCTATGAGTGGATCTCCAACGTCACCGTGGGCAGCTTTTCCAACAGTTCCGGCAGCGCCGGCTATACCGATTTCACCAGCCTGACGGTGAGCGCCAACCAGGGAAGCTCCTATAACGTGAGCATTTCCCCCGGCTTCTCCGGCTCTACGTACAACGAATACTACAAGATCTGGATCGACTTCAACCAGGATCTCGACTTTGCCGACGCAGGGGAAGAAGTCTTCTCTAGCGGACCTTCGACCACCACCGTCAACGGCAACATCACCATTCCTGGCAACGCGTTGACCGGCGCTACCCGGATGCGGGTTTCCATGAAATACGCTGCTTTCCAAACCTCCTGTGAGACGTTCAGCTATGGAGAAGTAGAAGATTACACCATCGATATCAGTGGCGGAGGCCCCCAAACCTGCGATACGCCCGGCGGATTAAACACGACCAACATCACTTCCTCCAGCGCAACCTGCTCCTGGAGCGCCGTCAGCGGAGCTTCCAACTACGACCTGCGTTATCGCCAGGTAGGCGGTAGTTATACCCAGGTGAACGGCGTGAGCTCACCCCAAAACTTGTCGGGACTTTCCGCCTCCACCGGCTACGAGTGGTCGGTGCGCACCAACTGTTCCAACGGATTGACCTCCGCATGGTCTGCGAATGCTACATTCACTACGAGTGCTCCACCGCCGCCTAGCAGCTATTGCAGCGCCGGCGGTACTAACGCCAATGACGAATGGATCGACCTGGTGCAATTCGGATTCAACAATCCCACCGGAAGTGACGGAGGCTACGCAGATTATACCAACCTGGCTGCAGCCGTTTCTCCCGGCATCAATTACACCATCTATTATAGCAAGGGTTCGCCCAACAGCGATTATGCCTACTGGCGCATTTACGTCGACTGGAACCAGGACGGCGACTTTGCCGATAGCGGGGAAAGAGAGGTCAGCCGGCGCTCCAGAAGCAACGGCACCCTTTCTTCGACGATTTCCGTGCCCAGCAATGCCGTTCCAGGCAATACCCGGATGCGGGTGATGATGAAGTTTGGAAGCTATCCTTCCTATTGCGAAACCTACACGTGGGGTGAAACGGAAGACTACACCATTGTAGTTGGCGCCAATAGCAATAACGGTCCGCAAGAAAGCTTTGTTATTGGAATGGAAGAAGAAGGCATCCAGGTAATGCCCAACCCGGCATTTGATGTGGCTACCGTGCAACTCGATGTGCGCAGCCCGATCGAACGGGCTTTCCTAGCCGACATGAATGGCAAGGTGATCCAGCTGATCGCCCCACAACCCGGCCGCCAGGAGATCCAGGTTTCCGGCTTGCCCAATGGCATTTATGTGATCGTGGTGCAAACCGAAACCGGTGTGCTTACTACGAGATTGGTAAAGGCTAATTAACCGGTTTAATATTAAAAATATGAATCATCCCTAATTTTCTAACATTGCACCTAACTCCTTGATTTTTAAACTCATCCCCCGACCCCTTCTCTTCCAAGAGAAGGGGAGCTTTTTGGGCTTGGCATTTGGAGAAATCAACAAGATGGAATCTAAAGCATTGATTTTTAACTCAAAACGCTCCCCCTCTCTTGGAAGAGAGGGGGCTGGGGGGAGAGTTATTTACTAAAGGTAAATATTCGGGATGATTCATATTTTTTTTAATTTTTAGTTCGCATCAACCACCTTCCCTGAACCCGTAATCTGAATATCCAGATTAGGATTGCCGATGTAATAGACACTGCCGCTACCGGTGATCTTCACATCCAGGTTGTCGGTCACATACACTTCTGCTTTTCCTGAGCCGGAGATCTTGACATCGCCCTTTTCCGTCTTCAAATTAAAGGCGTGGTAATCGCCCGAGCCGGAGATATCGAGGTCAAATTTGGTGGCATCACCTTCCAGCCGGATATCGCCCGAGCCGGAGATGCGGGAGTCCAATTTTTGGTAGTCGAGCGCCAGGTCCAGATCACCGGATCCAGAGATACGCAAATCGAGATTATCCCCTTCAAAAAGGTTATCACCATAAATTTTTCCCGAACCGGAGATGTCGAGATTGGTGATTTCGGGAAGGGTGATATAGAACGTCAGTTCATCGTGGTCGCGCACACAATCGGTGAATTTAATATCCCAGGTATTGTTGTTTACGTTGAGTTTCAACAGGTCGATAATGTTGGCCTGCCCTTCCACTTCCACATACTGTTCACTCCCCTGCCGGAGCACTACATTTCCGGATATCTTAAGGTCAATGCCGGAAAAAGACGGCAATTCGAGTACACGGGTAACCGTAGGCCCTTGTCCTCTTTCACAGGAAAAAGGCGTATCATCAAATAAAAGGCAGCTACTGAATGAAAGGGAAGCGATCAAAGCGGCTACCAGCAATTTCAGGTTAGTCATCATGGTAGATTGTTTTTGGTTAAAAAAGAAAGGGGATTAGCGATTGTCGCGTCTGTGGTCGCGGCCAAAGTAGCCGAGGCGGAGGGTAAGCGTTCCGGTCCATCCGGAAAAGTCGCTGTCGGTCAGGTTGGGGGTGCTTACTCCGTCCACCCAGCGGTAGCCTGCCGTGCCTGCGAGGCGGAGAAACCGCGTGAGGTTCAGTTCCACCCCGAGTTCGGGGCTCCATACGAGGACATTATCCACGTAATCATTCCATCCATTGGTATCGATATTCACGACGCCGGCGCCCAATTTCATGGTGCCATAGGGATGAAGCGCCCAGTGCTGAATCGGTGTAAAACCAAGCCACAGTCCTCCATGTGCAAGGTCGATCCGGTCGAGTTGGTCTTGATTAAGGACCTGCTCATAATCGGCGCCCGCCGCCCCGTACACACCCAGGAATGCATTTCCGAGGATGAGGCCGACGCCCCCGCCAAGGGAAGTCCGCCAGGGTTCATTCAGTGGCCCTTGTTCGATATAAGGGCTCACGAAAAAGCCCACACGACCGTTCCTCCCCAGAAGGGTTTTGTCCTGATTCGACGTCCGAACCGAAGTATGTGTTTGTTCATTTACGTGAACTTGTTCCGTTACTGGCTCCTGTGCCTTTTCCTCTTCTGGCACCTCCACTTGTGCCTGTACTTGCACCATGAATGTCAGCATGGCGATTGCGCTTAACAAAAAGATTCTTTTCATTTTGAAAGGGATTAATTAAAGGTTAATCAGTTAGATATTTATACAGGTTGGAGCCGTTGGCCCCAACGTGTATAAATGATTTTTTTAGAGAACTTGGAAATAAGTTAATAAAGATCACCACCGGCAATGGCCTTAATAGGCAGATGAGCTGTGGGTTCAGAACCGAACCCCTGTCAGGAATCCAGCCCATCCCTGGAATATGGTACCGCTTTTGGAGGTAGTTTCGTACCAGGTATATGGGGCCAGTTCGTAGCCGGTTTTTCCGGTTTCGGGATCCACTACGGTGCTCGTCATCAAGTTGAGGGTGCCACCTGCGAACAGGCTAAAATGCTTTGCCAGCCGCCAGTCGAGGGTAAGGCGCACCTGATTGAGGAGGTTGAGTCCGTGAATCAGGTGTCTTCCTTTGCTCAGGTGAATACTCAGCGCCTCGAGGTTGAGGTCGAAACGCCGGCCAAGGCCGATATTGGTGCCTATCCCGTAGCCCAGTCCCCAGATATGCCTGTCCGGATTATCGCCCCAACGCATTCCGTAATAGAATACGTTGTAAAAAGGGCGGGAACCCAGTTTCAGCGCTGCGCTTCCCCAAAGGGTTTCGCTGGCCGCCAGTTCGAGGTGGTTGTATCCGCGTCTGACCAGGTTGAGCATACCAATGGTTGCTCCCCCCACGGTATCTGCCATATTAATGAGCCCCCACTGGGAACCATCGACCCGGCCTGCCACGTTGAAGGCGCCGACCTGAGCCTTGGATACCTCTCTGGCAAAATTCCAGGTGGTTGCGACTTGCCAGGCGACTTTTCCGGTACTGAAATTTCCGAACCCGCCGATCTGGGTGCTTCCGGGTGCGCCGATGCCGCCGGCGAAATTGAACACACCGGCCAACTGTTTTCCTCGAAGCTCCTCTCCGGTCACGTTGGTCACGAATGCCAGCTGAGCGCCGCTCATTTGCCTGGCGCCGTTGGCGACTCCGCCGAATTGCCGGCCACGGGCTATGCCCATCGTAATATTGAGCCCACCGGAAAGTTGAACGCCCCGCATATTGCCTTCTACCACATTGCTCAAACCCGAAGCCTGCAACCCTTTTACATCTCCTCCTTCCGTGATATTGAGCAGGAGGCTCCATTCCGTGCCTTCCACTCCACCGCTCATCCCGGCAAGGAGGTTGACCGAGTACAAGTTGGTCAGGTCGCCGCTTTCAAAGCCATTGGTGCCGAAAGGCGGAAAAACCGAAGCCTGGAAGAACCGTTTATTCTTGGGCAAGCCCGTATTGAGCGAATCGAGAAAACTTCTGGCTACCCTGCGGGAAAGAACCGTCTCGTCCGGTTGCGAAAGCACAATCGATTGGTTTTTGACCGTCTGTTCATCCACGCGGACTTCGATCGGTGTCAATTCGCGCGATCCGATCGGAAGGACCTCAATTTCCGGCCGCTGGTAGTCCATTTTTCCGGAGGATTTCTCCCATGGGTCCCGAATGGGTTTGTTCGGATCGTATTTCAACACGATCTGTTTCCCGATCGGGGAATAGGCCACATGTGTTTCGGCGAAAAGATCGTCCAGCACCTCCCGCAAGGGGGTTCGTTCACGGTGCACATTCACGCGGTGTGTCAGGGGAATGTGGTCGCTGCTATAGGAGAACTGAACGGCATACCGGCGTTGCAAGTCATTGAGCGCGTGCTTTAGCTGCATGCGGTCGTATTGGACACTGACCAACCTGGACAAGTCTTCCGGTTGGGCGTGCGCCATCAGGACATGCCCAAAGATCGTGATCATCAGGATCGAAAAATAACGCATGGGATAGCTAGTTCAGTCGCATTATTGGCTGTCGCACCCACTACCTGAAAGGGTGTAGACCGAGTCTGCTTTCAGGAGTTCCAAATTTTGGGTAAATGCAAGGGTTTCGGCCGCCTCAGCAGGCGTAACACCCTCGAAAGTACCTGTGAAATGGCAGTTCCAGATTGTCGGATCCGTGGCTTCCAGGTGGATACCGTAAAATCGCTCAAATGACATGCGAACCATCCCGAGGGTTGCATCGTCAAACTCCAGTCTACCGGTGCGCCAGGCCAGTGCGTTGTCGATCTTTTCTGCTGTTTCGGCCAGGACTTGTTCCTCCTGCTTAAACACAGCCGAAGAGCCGGCTACCACTTCGAGTCGCTGTTCCGGCGCATCCTCCCGGGCAAATGCCACTTTCCCGGTTTCTACGGTCAGTTCTACTTCGCTTTCTTCCGGATAAGCCCGGATGTTGAACGAGGTACCCAACACTTCTGTGGTTGTACCCATGCTTTCCACCCGGAAAGGGGATTCTTCCATCCGGCGCACCTCAAAGAAGGCCTCTCCTTCCAATTGCAGGCTGCGCACGGAAAAATCGCCGGTGTAGCTGAGTTTAGAACGCTCATTCAACCAGACCGTGCTGCTGTCGGGCAGCAAAACAGCCTGCCGCTCTCCAATACCCGTCGCAAAAACAAAAGACTCAACTTCCGATGGCTGGAAATTAAACCAGACCCAGGTGGCCATCGCGAGGATGGCGACGGATGCGGCAATGCCCGCAGCCCAGCGGCTTAGCGAAAAACGCACCATGCGGGTTGTTGTTCCCGAATTAGGTCGTTGGATGTGTGGAACTACCTTCTTCCAGGCGTCGTCCACATCCTTGTCAAAGTCGGGGAAAGTTTCTTCCTCTCCCGCTTGCCAAACCCCCAGCGCTTCTTTTAGCAACTGTTGGTTGGCCGGATCTTCCTCCAGCCATGCCTCAAAACGGACCCCCTCTTCAGGGGACATATTCCCCGAAAGGTATTTTGCGATCCGATCGTGGTGGTGCTGTGTAGAAAGATCCATAGTAGCTACTTCTGATATTAGGATGCGGACAGTTTTGGAATACCCCTATGCGGAGGGGAAAAAAATTAAGTCGAAATAAATTCTTTCAATTCTACTCTCAATATTCGCAGGGCTTTACCCATTTGATTTTCTACGGTTTTTACTGAAATGCCCATCTCTTTGGCGATGTCGGGATAAGTTAACCCCTCCTGCCGGCTGAGCTGGAAAACCGCCCGGCACTGAGGAGGCAACACCTGCAGCGCTTGCTGATAGTGCATTTTCAAATCCCCGTGCAAGGCATGGTCTTCGGCCGTATCGGAATCTGCCTGTTCCGGGATCTCTTCCCGCACATCGATGCGATGTACCTTGCGCAAATGAGCGAGCCCCTCCCGTACGGCCATCTGGTTGAGGTAGGCTCCCCAGGAAGTATGTACTTCTATTTCCGTGCGTTTTTCCCACACCCGGATAAAAACATTTTGAGCCAGGTCTTGCGCCAGGTGGCTATCCTGCACCAGTCGATATATCGTCCGACAAATAGCTGCGTAGTGAACCTTAAAGAGTTCCTGCAACGCAGACGAGTCGTCAGACTGCAACCGATGTTGGATATCTGTGGGGTTTGAAACCATTCCCTGATCCTTTTACCGCGCGACGGGTTAAAATTTTTGCTAAAGTTAGGGAATACCGGCTTGTTTTACCCCTTTTTAATTCTGTCGATTAACCTGAATCAAAATTATTTTCGTTGGAAAAACACCCTTGACTCTGCGTGAATTCAGGGTACCCACTCCCTGTTACCTCCTATTATACAGGGCATTACCTTTCGCGTTGTCGTTGGTTGACCCCTAAAATCCGCCCGCTCTTATTCCTGCCCTTCTTCCTTTACAATCCCTTGGAATGCCCGTAATTTTGTACTTCACCATTAAAAAGCGATCATGAATATCCTCGTGCTGAATGTTGGCAGTTCTTCGATAAAAGCAGCAATTGTACATAGTGAGACCGGATTGCGCAGTTTTTCAGTGGAAGTGGAGCGCGTCCCCACCCAGCCTGTTGCGCTATTCTCTGACGGCGCCCAAATTGAATTTCCGGAAATTGGCCACGAGGCCGTACTTAGGGCGCTGATGCCTTTTCTGCGTTCCAAGATAAGGGACCTGGGCGTGCGCGGTATCGGCCACCGGGTAGCCCACGGAGGCAGCCGGTTCGACCAGCCCGTGCAACTATCGCCGGAGCTCGTACTGGACCTGGAAGAGCTGAACGACCTGGCCCCTATTCACAACCCATTGATCATGCAAGGTGTGCGCATCGGCATGGAATATTTTCCCGATTTGCCGCATGTGGCTGTTTTCGACACCTCTTTTCACCATACCCTGCCCAAGCGGGCATACACCTATGCCTTGCCCAAGTGGTTGCGGGAAAAATACCACATCCGTCGGTACGGATTTCACGGCACCAGCCACGAGTATGTCGTCGAGTTGGCCGCTTCTCACCTCGATCGCGATATTCGCGAGTTGCGGATCATCTCCTGTCACCTGGGAAGCGGATGCAGCGTTACCGCTATTGAATATGGCCGGTCGGTAGAAACCAGCATGGGTATGACCCCCCTGGAAGGACTGGCAATGAGCACCCGGAGCGGCGATATTGACCCGGGTCTGTTTTACTACCTCACCAAAAAAGGGAACTTTTCGGCAGAGGAGCTCAACGACCTGCTCAACCTGGAAAGTGGGCTGAAGGGATTGTCCGGCCACAGCGATATGCGCGACATCATTGAGCAATCAGAAGCGGGCGACGAAGATTCCCGGCTGGCTCTGCAGGTATTTACCCACCGGGTATTGAAATATATCGGGGCTTATTCCGCTGCGATGGGAGGGGTAGATGCCATCATCTTTACCGGAGGAATCGGGGAAAACAGCAGTGTGGTGCGCTACCGCGTCACCCAAAAGCTCCATTACCTCGGCGCCATCCTCGAGGAAGACGCCAACAATGACATTCAACTTACGGATAGCAAACCCGTGGCCAAATTCTCGTCCAATAACAGCCGGGTACAATTGCTGGCCGTCAAGACCGACGAGCAACTCGCCATCGCCAGAAAAGCAAAAGCCGTAGTGGAAGGGAAAGACACCGTCAACCCCATCCCGAGAATACCTATCGCCATTTCCGCACGCCACGTGCACCTTCAGCAGGAAACAGTAGAAGCGTTGTTCGGAAAAGGCCACCAGCTCAATATACACAAGTGGTTGTCCCAACCCGGGCAGTTTGCCGCCCAGGAAACCGTCACGCTGGTCGGGCCGAAGAATAAACTCGAAAACGTTCGGATTCTCGGCCCATGCCGGGATCACGATCAGGTGGAGATATCGCGTACCGATGAATTTTTTATCGGGATCGATGCCCCCATTCGCGAAAGCGGGAAGATTGAAAACAGTCCGGGCATCAAGCTGATTGGCCCAAAAGGGGAAGTTCTCCTTCCGGAGGGCGTAATCTGCGCCTGGCGCCACATCCACATGAATCCTTCCGATGCTGCCACCTTCGGAGTAGAGGACCGGGACGTGGTCGATGTAGCGGTGATAAACGGCACGGAGCGGGATCTGGTCTTCGGCAATGTCCTGATCCGCGTTTCGGAAGATTATATCCTGGAAATGCACATCGATACCGACGAAGGCAATGCCGCCGAGATCGAATCAGGAAATACCACCGGTGCCCTCATGGCCACGAAGTCCAAAGGTGTACTGCAGAAACGTCGGATTATGAGTCCGGTATTCAAATAAAAAAGAAGAGGCTGTCTCAAAAGTCGCTTACGCTCCTCTTGAAACAGCCTCTTTTTCTTTTTATTTAAGCCCTTTCAACAGTATATCTTCCTTCGTATACTTCCGTCCCTCTCGCACATATTCGAGGGTGATCGCATCGCCAGGACGGAAACGGGCTACTTGCTCCTGAAGTTCCGGTACGGAATTGGTGTCGATCCCGTTGACTTTGAGGATCACATCCCCGGCTTTGAGGCCTGCTTCTTCGGCGCTTCCTCCGGGGGTTACGCTACGCACAAGCACCCCGGCGATGAGGGGCAGGTTGAGGTCGCGCGCCACAAATTCATTCACTTCGGCAATATTGACGCCCAGCAGGGCGCGTTGTACTTTTCCGTATTCTTTCAGGTCGCTCATGACCTTGCTCACCAGATTGGATGGGATGGCAAAGGAATACCCTTCATAGGTACCTCCTTCCGACATAATAGCCGAGTTGATGCCGATCAGGGCGCCGCGGTCGTTGACCAGGGCGCCGCCGCTATTACCCGGGTTCACCGCCGCGTCGGTCTGGATAAAGCTTTCGATAGAATACGTGCCCGGCAGGATGTTGATATTACGGGCTTTTGCACTAACGATCCCGGCCGTCACCGTAGAGGTCAGATTGAAGGGATTGCCGATCGCCAGGGCCCATTCGCCAATGCGCACTTCATCCGAATTGGCGAACGAAACAGCGTGCAGGCCGGTTGCCCGTACTTTCAGCAGCGCCAGATCGGTGGTAGGATCTGTGCCCACCACCTTGCCCGCCAACTCCCGTTTGTCGCTCAGCGTCACCTGAATACGGGAGGCGCCTTCAACGACGTGGTAGTTGGTCGCAATATATCCGTCGGACGAAAGAATTACGCCGGACCCCCCTCCCAAGGGAGAGGGCCCATCAAAAACCTGGACATTAACCACAGAACCGGTTACCCGTTCAGATATCGCCACAAAGTCGTCTGGCGCACCCCACAGCTCCTCCGCATCGGTCAATACCGGCCTATAGGAATGTGATTCTCCCGGTTGGGCAAGGGATTCTACCTCCTGTATCCACCAATTCCGAAACAGGTAGTACGAGAGAGAGGTACTTATGGAAGCCGAAAACACCACAGACAACCCGATAATTAGCCAGAATCTTTTCATGGTCTTGCATCTCTTTTAAGGATGTGCCTCCCTCTTTGTTTTTTTAATATAGGGTACTAACGACATTCCACCTTCCAGAGGTACGCGAACCAGCCATAAAAATGGAATACCGTTCAAAATATAAAAAAGAATGCAAGGGGCAAGTGGGAAGTTCGGCGGGCTGCCGAAAAAAACTGACAAAAATCAGTTGCAGGCAGAATAAAGATCAGCAAATACAAGGCAATTGTGTTGTTTATTGCGCCTGAAATCGTCCGATAGATACTGCAAGTGAAGGAAGACACCTACATCGAGTTTGATCAAATCCGTATTTCCGTTCAAACCATTCATCCGAATGGCACAACAGGACGGCGCCCCTTCCTTGTTTTCCTGCACCATGCGCTTGGTTCTATTGCGCAATGGAAAGATTTTCCGATGGCGTTGGTACAGCAAACCGGCCTGCCTGCCCTGATCGTAGAAAGGCTGGGCCACGGAACTTCCGATGAGCCCTTAACACCCCGCGGGTTGGAGTTTTTCCACGAAGAAGCCCTCGAGCGCCTTCCTGCCGTACTCCAACAGCTGGGCATCATAAACCCACTGCTCATTGGGCATAGCGACGGCGCCACCATTGCCCTGTTATATGCCGCACATTTTCCTACGGCAGGAGTCATCGCCGAAGCCCCACATGTGATGGTAGAGAACCAAAACCTGGAGGGTATTTGCGAAGCATTAAAAGAAAAGAAAGACCTGGTAACCCGGCTCCAAAAATACCACGGCAACCGGGCGGAGGAGCTCGTCGAATGCTGGGCGGGGACCTGGCTCGCACCCTGGTTCCGGGAATGGAATATCGAAAAGGAGCTGTCGGATATCACCTGTCCGATATTGGTGTTGCAGGGAACCGCAGACCCCTATGGGACCGTGATGCAGGCCAGGAGTATCCAGTTGGCCGCCGGGGAAAAGGTATCGTATTTCGAAGTGCCCAAAGCCGGTCATTTCCTGCATGTAGAAGCCCGGGATCTAGTCCTGGAGCGCATGACCTCCTTTATCCGGCAAATTGTTCACACTAAATAATCTGAAACCATGATACCTAAGCTGAGTTATGTGTGCGGATCGGGCGACATCCCCCTTTTGGGCCAAACCATAGGCATTCTTTTCGACAGCATCGTGGAACAATATCCGGATAATGACGCACTGATCGTGCCCTTCCAGCAGGTGCGCTGGACTTACCGACAACTTAGCGAACAAGTCGATGCATGTGCCCGTGCTCTGCTGGCCAAGCAAATCCAAAAAGGCGACCGGGTAGGCATCTGGTCACCGAATGGCGCCGAATGGACCGTGCTGCAGCTCGCTTCCGCCAAAGTGGGCGCCATCCTGGTCAATATCAACCCCAGCTACCGCCTGCATGAACTGGAGTATGCGCTCCAGCACTCCGGCTGCAAAATGATCGTGACAGCCGATCGCTTCAAGTATTCCGAGTACCTCCAGATGCTCAACGACCTGATCCCCGAACTCCAATACTCTACCCCCGGGAAACTTCAGTCTGCCCGCTTTCCCGAGCTGAAAACAGTCATCCACCTCAGTGAGGAAAAAGTATCAGGCGCCTGGACCTGGAAGGAGTTTCTCCACCTTTCCAATGGCGCCGGTGCAGAAGACCTGGCACACCGGCGGAGTCAACTTTCATTTGACGACCCCATCAACATTCAATACACCAGCGGCACCACCGGCCGTCCCAAGGGAGCCACGCTCAGCCACCACAACATCCTTAATAACGCATTCTTCGTGGCGGAGACGATGAAGTTCACCCCAAAAGACCGGGTGATCATCCCCGTGCCGCTCTATCACTGCTTCGGTATGGTGATCGGCAATCTGGGCTGCATCACCCATGGCGCTACCATGATCTATCCCAGCGAAGGCTTCGAAGCCGGCGCGGTATTGAAAGCCGTGCAGGATGAAAAAGCCACGGCAGTATTCGGCGTGCCTACGATGTTTATCGCCGAGTTGGAAGATCCCGAGTTCGATAAATACGATCTCTCCAGTCTGCGCACCGGCATCATGGCCGGATCGCCCTGTCCTATTGAGGTGATGAAGCGTGTACAAACCGAAATGCACATGCCCGAAGTGCAAATCGCGTACGGCATGACGGAAACCAGCCCCGTAAGCACGCAAACACGCCCGGGCACCTCCATCGAAAAGCAGGTGAGCACCGTCGGACAAATACACCCCCACCTCGAGATCAAGATCATCGACCCGAGATTGGGCCTTACATTACCCCTCGGACAGGCAGGAGAACTATGCACCCGGGGCTACAGCATCATGCTCGGCTACTGGAATGAGGAGGAGCGCACCCGCGAAGCCATCGACAGCGCCCGCTGGATGCACTCCGGCGACCTGGCTACCATGGACGAAGACGGCTATATCAAGATCGTGGGCCGCATCAAGGATATGATCATCCGGGGTGGCGAAAACATCTACCCGCGCGAGATCGAAGAATTTCTCTATACCCACCCCAAGATCCAGGATGTCCAGGTGATCGGAATACCCGATGTAAAATACGGAGAGGAAGTCATGGCATGGATCAAACTCCGCGAAGGGGAAACACTGACCGCTGAGGAGATCACCGAATTTTGCAAGGGCAAGATCACCCACTTCAAGATCCCGAAATTCTTCAAATTCACCGACGAATTTCCGCTCACCGTGACCGGAAAGGTCCAGAAGTTTAAAATGCGGGAACTCAGTATTGAGGAACTGGGGTTGCGGAAAGCAGCGGAAGTGGCTATGGCGTAGAGGCGAGAAGTGAAAAAGCTCTCTTCACGCCTCCAAATAGCACGATCCCGAGCAGAAAGATCAAACCGGCCATGCCCCAATGGCTCCAGCGCAAGGCTACAAATCCAAACAAGTCCTGCAGGAAGGGGACGTAGATCACCAGCAGCAGGAAACTGATTGCGCCGGCAACCACCATACGGAGGGCGGGCGACCAGTGCCGGTATTCATTGATCCAGGCACCCTTCCAGTCGCGATTGACCATGATGAGGCCGATATTGGTGCCGATGAGGGTGACAAATGCCAGGGTCTTGGCGGTGAGATGGGCTGTAGTCCCCATATTGCCTTTATCCAATTCCCACCACAAGCCCAGGAAGAATGCCCCTACCACAAGCAGAAGGGCAATGATTCCCTGCGTGATCGAAAAGGCCAGGGTTTCCCGTGTAAAAAGTGGCTGCGTGCGGACACGCGGATTCCGGGACATGATGTCCGCTTCTTCTTCCTGTGATTCGAAGACGACGGAGCAGGTAGGGTCGATCAACATTTCCAGAAAGACCACATGTACGGCGGTGAGCAATTCGACCGGCCAGTTCAGCATGGCAGGTATCAGCGCCGCCCCGGCGATGGGGATATGGACGCTCACAATATAAGACATAGCCTTTTTCAGGTTGTCGTAGATGCGGCGCCCAAGCCGGATGGCCGCGACAATAGAGGGGAAAGAATCGTCAAGCAGCACCATGGATGATGCTTCCCTGGCTACATCAGTTCCACGCTCCCCCATGGCAATGCCAATATGCGCAGATTTGAGGGCTGCCGCATCGTTGACCCCATCGCCGGTCATGGCCACGATCTGGCCCTGCTCCTTGAGCAATTCGACGATCTTGAGTTTTTGATGGGGCAGCACCCGCGCAAAGATGCTGACCTTTTTGATTTTCTCCTGCAATTCCTCTTCGAGGAAATAGGCCAGTTCGGTACCGGTAATTACCTGTTCCGTATCGCGCAGCCCAATCTGTTGGGCGATATTCTGCGCCGTCACCGGATAATCGCCTGTGATCATCACTACACGGATACCGGCACTGTAGCATTCCCGGATCGCATCGGGTACTGTAGGCCTGATAGGATCTTCAAAGCCAACCAATCCGATAAAGGAAAAATCAAAATCGTGTTGCCGAGAAGGCAATTTCGATCCGCTGAATACCCCTTTTGCAACCCCCAACACACGTAATCCCTCGGCTGCCATGGAGGCTACTGCTTCGCTTAGCTCCTCTTCCCGCTCCGGAGGAATGTGGCAAAGGTCGAAGATAGATTCCGGAGCCCCCTTTGCCCCAATGATAAAATCCCCTCCCTCTGTCGATTCCCAAACGTGGACGATCGAAAGCAACTCCGGGGACAAAGGGTATTCGCGGATCAATTTCCACGACTGGTGCAGGTGTTCGGATTGAGCCAGTTTCCCTTCTCCAATATCCTGAAACGCCTTTTCCATTGGATCAAATGGATCGCGCTGGCTGGCCAATATGCCATATTCGATGAGCTCGTGGTAGGTTTCGGGCAGGTCTTCGCGCAAGCGCTGTGCCAGGTCGTAAGTCTGTCCCTCCACTGCCAGTTGAACGATGCGCATTTTATTTTCGGTAATAGTCCCCGTCTTATCCGAGCATAGCACCGTCGCCGCGCCGAGTGTTTCGATGGCCGACATACGGCGGGTCAGCACCTTGTTCCTGGAGATGCGCCAGGCGCCGAGGGCAAAGAAGATCGTCAGTACAAAGGGAAATTCTTCGGGAATAATAGCCATAGCCAGGGTGAGTCCGGTGAGCAATCCCTGCATCCAGCTATGGGTATAGGCATACTGAAATCCGATGACTGTCAGGCAAAGTACCATAGCCAGGCTAAAGATGATGATGACCAGGCGCCGGGTTTCCAATTGCAGCAGCGTCTTCTCCGGCTCGATCTGTTTGAGCATTTGGCCGATCTTACCCATTTCAGTGTGTATGCCCGTATTTTTCGCCAGGGCAATTCCATGTCCCTGTACCAGCAATGTGCCAGAAAAGAGAAAGGGAATCCCATCTCCTCCCGGGCTTCCCATGGGGGTTTTGGGGTCTGCTGTTGTCTTGGATACTGCCATCGATTCTCCCGTGAGCATGGACTCATCGGCCCGCACATGGTTGCCCCATATCAACAGGGCATCAGCAGGTACCCGGTCACCTTCCTGTATAATGATAATATCCCCCTGCACCACCTCCCTTCCCGGAATGCGGATAGAAGCCCCATCCCGGATCACCTGGGCCCGGGGTGAAGATAGATCCCGGAGCGCTTCTACGGTCTTTTCACTCTTCCCTTCCTGGTAGAGGGTGATACCGATCATGAAAAAGATAGAGAGAAGGGAGAACCAGGGCCTCGGCCAGATCACCCATGGTAAAATAGATCGTTCCACAGCCCAGTAGGAGCAAGAACATGGGCTCGGTGAGGGCTTCCCACAGAATTCGCAAAAGCGTGCGTTTCCGATGATCCGGCAGTTCATTGAACCCATCCCGTTTCAGCAGTGAAGCGGCTTCTTCTTGTGAAAGCCCTTTTAGTGATTTGACTTCCTTTTCAGAAATCATTCTGGGTAATTTACCGCTCGCCGATCACAATGTATTGGTAATTCAGCGAGGTATCATCCGAAGCCAGCCAACGATAGCCGGCCTCTTCCAATTCGTTTTCTACCTGATGCAGCGGGAGTCTCAATTCATCCGGTGGGTTCTCGATCGGCATCCGTTTTTTCTTAAAATCGACGATCACGATCTTTCCGCCGGGCTTCACACCTTCCTTAAGCCGGGACAGGTATTCCACCCGGTTGGGTATATAGATATAGGTATTCACAAAAATTACGACATCTGCTTCTCCGTTGCTCAATTTCGAATCCCGGGGAGTGGCGAGTCGGGTTTCAAAGCGATCCTGTATTTCGGTCGGCAATTCCACGAGTTTGATGCTATCCATAAACTCGATAAATTGTTCGTTGATGTCGATTGCGATCACGTGCTTGGCCTTGTAGGCCATCCGGCGGGCAAAATACCCGGATCCGGCGCCGATATCGGCCACGGTTTTCTCCGAAAGGTCTCCAAGCAGGTCTATCACCAGGTCCGGCTTTTGCCAAAAAACGCGATCCTTACTCTCATATGCAGCCAATCGCTCCTCAAAAGAGCTCTCCTCTCCGGGCGAAGGTATTTCTGTGCTGAGACTGGGATCTGAAAAGGGGTCCTTTTCCTGAGTCGCCTGATTGGAGGAATTCCCGCAGGCCCAAATTCCGGTGAGCAAGAGCAATAAAAAAGCAACGGTAGATGTATTCATGCGTGGGGGACAGTTTGTACAAAGTTAATGAAAAACGAACGGCGAAGGTTATTCCTGGACCATTCGGAGCAGGAGTTGTTCCATCTTTTTTCGCATGGCATAACTGGAACAGGAAAAATCATTGGCGATCATGCAAAACGCCAGCGACCGGCCGCTCTTGGTGTGCACGATCCCGGTATAAGAACGGACCGACTTCATCGAGCCGCTTTTGGCCTGGATTCGCCCTTCTGCAGCCGTGCCCTTCAGCATATCACTCAGGGTGCCTGATTTTCCGGCCACAGGAAGAGAAGCCCCGAATAACGGCCATAACTGAGGGTCGGCATAAATCTTGCGGATAATCTGCGCCAGTTGATAACTGCTTACGCGGTTGTCTACCGACAAGCCGCTACCATCGATCAGCGCATTGCCGTCGAGGGAGATACCCCGGTCAACCCAAAACGCTTTTATAGCTTGCAGCCCGGCTCCGCGGCTTCCTTCTCCGTATTGCTTCATGCCAATGGCAAGCAACAATGCTTCACAGTACAGGTTTACGCTTTCCTGATTGGCTCGCTCCACAATTTTTTGCAGGCTGGGAGAATAGTGCGTATAGATCACCTTCCGGCCTGGACCTCCGGCTTCTTTTTTAGACACAGGCGCCTGGACCACCTCGACCCCTCCCATGCCCAGTGTCTTGCTCAATATCTGTGCCGCCATCAGCGGCGGATCGGGCACGGCTCCCTTGATCTTGAAAATCCCGCTGCCCAACGGGATGGTTCCTTTTACCGGGCAGTTATAATCGTAGGGGCCGCCGTAGATATACGCATTGTCGCCCGACCCACTGGCGCCCGAACGCACCTCGCTGAGAAAAGTGATCTCCGGGACAGGTGGGTACGGATCCAACGCCCTGGGCTCCCCGTTTAGCTTCGCACTCTGTTTAAAGGGGAGATAGTAGAAATTTTCGTGGATATTCAATGCCCAGGCCCCGGCCCCGTAGTAATTGCCGGCATCCTCTTCCTTCCAGCTGGCCGGCACCGGTTCTCCTGAATAAAAGGAGGCATCTCCTACTACCCTGCCGGTAATTTGCCGGATACCCGCCTCCTTCACTGCCTGCTGAAAAGCCTGCATAACCCCATCCAGGTTATCGGTCCCTTCCATTTGGTCGGATCCCAGTACAGGGTCGCCATACCCTTTGATGTACAGATTACCGCGCAAAATGCCATTCGCGTCGATCGTCCCGTCATATTGCAATTCGGTCTTGAAGCGGTAGTCGGCACCGAGGGTAACCAATGCCGTAGAGGTAGTAAGCACCTTGAGCGAGGAAGCAGGGGTAAGGAGCGCGTGAGGGTCCCAACTAGCCACCAGTTGACGCGTGTCGGCATCGATGATGGCCATGCTGATCTTCGCCTGCTGAAGATCCTGGTCTGCTACCCAGACATGGATAGCGGTCTGCAACGGGTTTTGTGCCTGCGCCCCGGAGAGCAGTCCAAACATACAAACCCACCAAAAGAGTATTCTTTTCATAATGGAACGGCTACATGCTATAACGCCGGCAAAACCCGCCCTGTTGCCTCCCCAAACCCGATCCGCAAGCCCTCTTTTTCGGCCCATCCTCGCAGGATGACCGAATCGCCGTCCTGAATAAAGGTGCGCCTGCTTCCGTCCGGCATTTCGATCGGACGGGTACCTTTCCAGGCCAGTTCCAGCATGGAACCGTAGGAGTCGGGCGTAGGGCCGCTGATCGTACCGGAGGCACAGAGGTCGCCTACCCGCACGTTGCATCCGTTAACAGTGTGGTGTACCAACTGCTGGCACATGTTCCAATACATGTATTTGAAATTCGAATGGGAGACGGTTTTCTCCGCACCGCCTTCGGTGCGTATAGCTACTTCCAGTTGGATGTCGTAGTTCTTTTTTTCTTGAAAATGCAGGTAGGGAAGCGGCGGCGGCTCCTGCGCAGGCCCTGTCACCCGGAAAGGCTCGAGCGCATCGAGCGTTACGACCCAGGGAGAAACGGTAGAAGCGAAGTTTTTCCCCAGGAAAGGGCCCAGCGGCACATACTCCCATTTCTGAATATCGCGCGCCGACCAGTCATTGAAGAGCATCATCCCAAAAATATAGTCTTCTGCTTCTTTCATGGGGATAGACTGCCCCATCTGAGTAGGTTGCCCTACGACAAATGCCATTTCCAGCTCAAAATCGAGCTGGCGGGAAGGCCCGAACACAGGTGGGTCCTCGTCATTTGGACGGGTCTGCCCCATCGGCCGGCGCACCGGGGTACCCGATACGACGATTGAAGAAGCCCGCCCGTGGTAACCCACCGGTAAATGCCGCCAGTTGGGCAACAACGCGTTGTTGGGGTCGCGAAACATCGTGCCCACATTGGTGGCGTGCTCAATACTGGAATAAAAATCGGTATAGTCGCCCACTTCGATTGGCATCAGCAACTCCACTTTCTCCATCGGGTGCAGAAAATGCCAGGCATTCTCCCGGATCTCTTCATTTCCCTCGTGCAACAACTCGGCCAGGCGGTTGCGAAACCGGCGGGTCTTCTCCTTTCCCTGCGCCATGAAGCTGTTGATCGAAGATTGCACAAACACATCGGGAGGAAAATCCAACTCATCGAAGACGGACATATAGTTCAACACGGGGAGGTCTATCACAAAATTCCCAATGGCCGCACACATGCGGGGAGCGGGGTTGCTCGCGGTGCGAAATATCCCCAAAGGGAGGTTTTGAATAGGAAAATCACTTCCCGAAGGAACCTCGATCCAGGATTTGAGCGAAGGGTCGTTAGCGTTGATCATTGGAACAAAGAATCAGCATGAAGAGAAAAAGCCGTTAAAAGTAACCAATTCCGGGCAGATTACAATCTTCCGAAGAAGAGCGCATTGGCAAAAAGTAATTGACCGTCCTTCCAGAAAGCCCGGAACAGCGGGTCGTCAACCAGATACACTACCGCTCCTCTCCCCACTCGTTCCGTTCCAAGTACGAGGGTGTTTTCTATTTTTTTCTTTGCTTCCGAACCGACAAAACCCAACGTAAGGGGGTCTTCCTTCAGATAGGCCACATTCCACCCTTTATCCAGATAAGCATATGCCTGTGTCGTTGTTTTTAAGGAAAAATAGCGATCCGAAAAACCAAACCCGATCGGGTGAGAATTATCGATCACGGCCTGGACCAGGGCGCCGGGAATGGAGGAAGACGCCCAGTTCCGCCCACGGTCTTCATAGCGGAGTGGAACCTGATCTCCTTCCGGGATTTCATCGCCATAGGGCGACTCTTTAGCCACGAGATTTACGCCATCCATGCCCTGAAGCCAGCGCAATGCATTTCCCGTAGCAATGACCTGCCCCCCCGACCGAATCCATTCAGCCAATTTCGACTTGACGGAATCGTCCCAGGAATAATTGCCATTGGGCAGGAGGAGCACATCAAAATTCTCCAATCTGGAAGGCCGGAAGGATGCGGCATCGATAATGGAAACGGGGTAGTGCAGCACCTGTTCAAAGAAATACCAGGTTGCGCCGAATGATCCCGGCTCCACGGGCTCTCCGCTCAGCAATGCAATGCGGGGAGCACGCAGCAGTTGCATCGCCTCCGACCCGAAGTCGAACCCTAATTCCACCAATCCGGAAGAAACCGGCACGAGGTCGCGCTGGAGTTCGATTGCCAGGCTTTCTACCCGGGCCTCATAACCCGGCCATTTCCGGTTGTCGGCACGGGTGATCATCAGGGTCCCTCTTTCAAAGTTGCGTCCTTCGATTCGAAAGGGCTTGGTAGCCACCCGAACCTGGATGTTTTCGCGCAGCAACGCCCCCAAAAACCGGGCGTCCTCGAGGGAAGTCCACGGCAATAAAAAGGCATAGGGTGCAGCCTTTGGCCATTCGGGCTCCACATACGGAGCAGCCTGCCATGGTGCAGCAGGGTCGAGGCGGGCGGTAAGGCCATAGGCCTCGAACCCGAAAGAATGGATTATCGACCAGGCCGTAATATCGTAGGTCAGCGAATCGGAGATCGCGGCAGAGGGTTCCAACAGGACCTGAGCCAGCGTACCTGCCGGCTGGTAGGCCGAGACGAGCAGGTCTTCGGGAGCTACCGTGACCGGGTGGGTTGTTCCGGTTTGGTAATCATATCCTTCCGAAGTATGTTTTTTACCCGCCTTTCCATACCGGATCTGGTGCATGTCCAGAAACCGGGTGAAGGCAGCCAGCTGATCGGGATGATTGGTATGGGGAATGACGAAGGTTTTGTAGGTCCCGGCAGGTTGATTCCGAGCGCGGTCGTAAAAAGCGTTGAACTGCCGGTTGAGGGCGGACGCATTCTTCGAGGCCGTTTCTATGGTTGCCAGGGCAGTAGTCGTGTGGTGTGTCACGCGGTCGGCCAGGGTAAGGGTGTCGCCGTTCTCCATTTCGATTGCCCGGCCGGAAATACCGTGACCGGCCTGTTCATAGGTCATACCAATAGCCCCTGTAAAAGTGGGGTACGTATCGCCATAACTCGGATAAAAGAGATCGAACTGCTCCCTGGTAAAATACAACCATCCTTCCCGGTCGAAATAGCGGGCGTTATTTTTTCCGACCTCTGCCTGGAAATCGCGCTGCCACTGCGTAATAGCCGGGTGAAACGGTTCGGCTGCGGGGGCGAAATAATAGGGATTATCTGGAAATTGTTCGTGAAAATCGACATGGATATGCGGCAGCCAACGCTGATATTGGATCAGGCGCTGCCGGGTTTCCACCTGTGTACCCCATGCCCAGTCGCGGTTGAGGTCGAACATATAGTGGTTTACCCGGCCTCCCGGCCATGGCTCCTGGTGCTCCCGGGTAAAGCTCAGCGGATCTGCTTCCAGCGGCGCTACCTGCCGGTACCAGTTGGTATACCGGTTGTACCCGTCGGGATTGATACAAGGGTCGAAGATGACCAGGGTATTTTCGAGGTATTGTCCGGTTTGGGTATTGGACGGATCGGCCAGGGCATGTAATACGGACATGGAGCTCTCCGAAGCGCCGGCTTCATTGCCGTGCACGCCGAAGCTGAGCCACACGATAGCCACAGGTTCGTCCGACGTCGGTTCTCCCTGCTGGAATCCGGCTGCTTTCAGGTGGTCCTGGCGAATGGTTTCCATCCGGGCCAGGTTGGCAGGAGTAGAAATAAAGGCCAGCACCAAAGGGCGGTCTTCATTGGTATACCCATAGGTGATCAGCTTCACCCGCGCACTCTCCCGGGCAACGTACTCCACATAGTCCACCAATACATGGTGTGGCGTGAATTGTTGTGCGTAGGGATGCGGCAGGAATTCGCCGGGAGAAAGCAGCGAACCTTGTGCCCCGAGGGTGCTGATCGTCAGCAACAAGCCCAACAGGGCCAAAGAAAAATATCGCATGGTGATCTTTATTTAATTTTCGTCAAAAGACCTCTTTCACAATACGGCGAATGGTTTCCGTATCGCCCATTGTATAGTAATGCAAGCAGGGCACGCCCTTTGCTTTGAGCTCTTTCGATTGGGCGATGCACCATTCGATACCCACCTCCCGCACATCTTCGGGTTTGGTTGCCTTCTCTACCGCCCGGGCCAGGTCATCCGGGATCCCCACATGAAAATGCCGGGGCAGAGAGCTGAGCTGACTTTTCCGGGTCAGGGGTTTCAAGCCTGCCACAATGGGTACGTCCATGCCGTTTTCCCGGCAACTATCCACGTATTCAAGGTATTTCGAATTGTCAAAAAACATCTGGGTGACGATGTAGTGGGCCCCAGCCTCCACCTTTTCCCGCGTGAATTGAATATCCGATCGCATATTGGGCGCCTCAAAGTGTTTTTCGGGATAGCCGGCAATACCGATACAGAAGTCGGTCTTCAGGCCATTCTCGATATCGAGGTCGAGGTACTTGCCTTTATTCATGCTCACGACCTGGCGCACCAGGTCTACGGCATACTCATGCCCTCCAGGCTCGGGCACAAAGCGGTCGTCAAAGCGGCGTGCGTCGCCCCGAAGCACCAATACGTTCTTGACATTGAGAAAATTGAGGTCGATCAGGGCATTTTCCGTCTCCTCCTTGGTAAAGCCTCCACAGATGAGGTGCGGAACCGCATCGATACCATAGTGGTGCATGATGGAAGCGCAGATTCCCACCGTTCCAGGCCGCTTGCGGATAGCGATCTTTTCATAATAGCCGCTGTCCCGCATTTTGTACAGAAATTCCTGCCGGTGGTAGGTCACATCGATAAACGGAGGTTTAAACTCCAGCAGTGGATCGAGGGTGTCAAAAATTGTTTTCATACTCCCCCCTTTCAGCGGCGGCAGCACCTCAAAGGAAATCAGGGTTTGGCCCTTAGCATTCTCAAAATGTTCTATTACCTTCATCGCTCAGTTATAGGAAGATATTTATAAAGACCGCGCCCTGCGGCCACGGTCTTTATAAATTTATGTTATTAAAGGACTTGACGCATATGCTTTCTCTATCCAAGCTTTTTCGCAAATACACCGGATTTTTAAGAGGCCTAAAGATAGTGTATGTAGTGAATAACTTCCTACATGCAAAAAAATTGCACAGAAACAGGGCGCTTTACCAGCAGTACGGGTTGAAGAAAAGCATTTTTGGTCCTATTGGCCGGCACGACTTTCAGGAGCCCAACCCCGACATCCCCTGGCTCGACCGGCCGGATGCGGAGGCAGCCCTCCTGGCAGATCCGCGCTATGCCGGATTTGATGCAGCAACCCAGGCTCAACTGCGTCAATTCGTGCGCGAAGGGTACCTGATCTTCAAGGGGTTTTACACGCCAGGGGAGGTTGACGCCCTCAACCGGGAGGTCGACAGGCTGCTCGACAGCGGCGCCACCGGCTTCAACTATACCCGAAAGAAGATCATGGATGCCCATGAGGAATCGGAACTGATCGACCGGCACTATTTCCGCAATACCCGCATGACCGATTTGTTGGCATTCATTATGGGCCGTCCGGTCGTGCCTTTCCAGACCATTCAATTTCTGGAAGGCAGCGAGCAACGCGCCCATTCCGACTTCATACATATGACCACCGAGCCGCTTGGGTATCTCATTGCCAGCTGGACAGCGCTGGAAGACACGCATGCAGGCAACGGGCCGCTGTTTTACTACCCCGGCAGCCACCGCCTGCCCTACGTCACCTGCCTCGACTACAATTCGGGGAACACCCGTTGGCGCCTGGGAGAAAACAGCTACAAAAAATATGAGGATTATATGGAAGCCCTTATCGAAAAACACGGGCTACAAAAAGCTTATTTCTACGCTCAAAAAGGCGATGTGCTGATCTGGCACGCCAATCTACTCCACGGAGGAAGCCCCATCATGCAAAAAGGGAGTACCCGGCGAAGCATGGTGGCGCATTACTTTTGCGAAGGGGTAATTTGTTATCATGAAATTTCTCAACGACCAGCGTTGGTGAGTTTTTAATTTTCAGTTTTTAATTTTCAGTTAAGGGGGAGATTTCAACTGAAAATTGAACATTAAAAACTAAACACTAAAAATCAACTGATGGCATACGAAGTAAGCCGGCACTTAACTCTCAGTATCTGCCGGATCTCCTCGAGATCTACTTCATAGGGTTTATAGACCGCGCTATTATCGGAGATGAGTGCCAGATGGGATATCCGGTCATTTTCCTTGACCTGTTGGATGCGTTTGGCCACTACTACATCGGTAACGATGACGTAAACCTGGTTGTCGCGCAGGGGTTCGCCGCGTTCCATGGGTTCGCACACGACGATATCGCCATTGGTGATCGTGGGCATCATACTGTCGCCACTGATCTCAAAGGCGATAAGTCCGCCGCCTTCCATGTTGGGGATGGTGAACTTCTGAAACCCCTCTAAAAATTCCTTATCCTGGTATTCCATGGCGTATCCTGCCATTGCCCTGCTGGGTACCATGGTGATATTTTGCCGTCCGGTGAAGAGGCGATCCTGCAGGGAGCGGGTAGGCAGGTTTTCCAGCACTTTAGCCGAGGGTAGGAAGAGGTCTTCGCTCAGGCCGAACAGGTAGTTGGCATTCACTTCATATATCTGGAACATCTTCGACAACTGATCGACCGTCACGTTGCGTTGTCCTTTTAAAATGCTGTTTACCACGTGATTATAGGTGCCCAGACTTTTGGCGATGTCTGATTTGCCTTTGATCATGCGCCGGCGCTCCAGTTCTTCGAACACCGTTTTAAATCGCTGATTTACAATATGGTCGGAGAAATCACTCATTTTTAAACAAAAATGTTTGAAAAATATTTGAATGAAAAACTTTTTGTTTTACTTTTGTTCTACCAGAAACAATTTAGATCAATATACAGCTTTTTAACATACAAATCGTTTTCAAGCCGAAAAAAATGAAAACTTCCCGTTACACCCCCGCACCTGCCCCCAACAAAGGGGTACGCCCCGAACGGCCTCATTTTGATCTTGGCGAACTATCCCTGTTTTCCCTTTTGGAGAAATTGTTAGCCGGATTGAAACGACTGTTGGTAGCGCTGCATTACCAGCTTATCCACTTCCGCCCAGGCGGGCGGCGACTGCCCTGGTTTAAGATCGCAATAGCGTTACTATTGGTGTGGATGGCATTAAAGCGGGATATGCAATTTCAGATCAACCTCAAAAATCCAGGTATTGAGTCCGCGGCCCTGAACGGGTACCTACCTGTATCCCAGTCCGTTTCGGCGACACCTGTGAAAGGATTGGGCGCGGAGCTGCTGGGGCCCAAAGACCCCTTTGCCGATGTAGCCGGCGACAATGACGAAGACCGGCGCAATAAGGCCTACATCCGGCGTTTTAAAGACGTAGCCAAAACCGAAATGGAAAAATTCGGCATCCCGGCCAGCGTAAAAATGGCCCAGGCCCTGATCGAAAGCCAGGCCGGCACGAGCACACTGGCGAAGAAAAACAACAACCATTTCGGGATAAAATGCTTCTCCAAATCCTGCAAAAAAGGGCATTGCACCAACTTCTCCGACGATCACCATAAGGATTTCTTCCGCATATACAGCAGCGCCTGGGAAAGCTGGCGCGCGCACAGCTACCTGCTCGCCAAAGGGAAGTATCAAAAATTGCTGAACGAAGGGAAAGACTATAAGGCATGGGCCCAGGGCCTCAAGGAGTTGGGCTACGCTACAGACCCGAGCTACGACAAGAAAGTGATCGATTATATCGAGCGCTATGACCTTCAGGTACTGGACAAATAGCGCATACCTACCCGCCATTCGTTGACCATAGCATCATAACGCATTACGTATGTTCTGGCAGGCTGCTTTCCGAGTTCGGAAGGCGGCCTTTTTTATTTGGATTCCCGGCTGTTCTTCTGCTGTTCCAACGCATCCACCCGCAACCGTTTGAGGAAAGGCGAGGCGAAAATGAAATCCTGCAATACTGCATTATCGCTGGCAATAACCTCTTCCTTGTTGCCCGTCCAGGCAATCTCCCCTCCGGAGAGGAGCATGACATTATCTCCTACCTCCATGACCGAGTTCATGTCGTGGGTATTGACGATCGTGGTGATCTGATTTTCATAGGTAATATCCTGGATCAATTCATCGATCAGCAATGCGGTCTTGGGGTCGAGCCCCGAGTTGGGTTCATCGCAAAACAAATACTTCGGCTTCAATACAATAGCCCGGGCAATACCCACCCGTTTTTGCATCCACCCGCTGGTTGCGGAAGGAAATTTACTGTTTACACCAGCCAGGTTCACTCGTTCCAGGCAATAATTCACCCGATCCAGCTTCTCCCGGGTAGTCCAATTCGTAAACATATCCAGCGGGAAGCGGATATTTTGCTCCACGGTCAGCGAATCGAACAAGGCTGATCCCTGAAACAACATCCCCACCTGCATACGAATCTCCCGGATTTCTTTTTTATCAAGGGTAGAAAAATCGATCTTGTCATACCACACCCTGCCAGATGTGGGCGCCATCAAGCCCACCAGGATCTTGAGCAATACCGTTTTACCGGAACCACTTCGGCCGATGACCAGATTGGTTTTTCCCGGGAAAAAATCATGGGATATTCCTTTCAGGACTTCGTTGCCATCGAATGACTTATAAATATTTTCTACTCGAATCATTTTCTACTCTATAGATTTATTTATGTCAGCACACTTAATTTCACAAACACTGCGACCTCGGTCGCAGTGTTTGTAAGGATATAACAGCACCTCCGGCGCTGTTATATCCTATTTTAATTTGCTCACGTACTTATGTAAGCAACAACGCAATGAAATAATCCCCGGCAAGTACAAAGATATTTCCTATCACTACGGCATTGGTGCTGGCTTTCCCCAATTCAATACTACCCCCGGTAACATAATACCCAAAATAGGAAGAAATGGACGTAATGAGGAAGGCAAATGTGATGGACTTCACATACATGATGAATACATTGTAAGGCTCAAAATATGCCCGCAACCCACGCATATACTCCATATCCGTCAGGTATCCTGCAGGGACAGAGGCCAGGTATCCGCCAATAATTCCTACAAAGGCCCCGATCGTCACCAACATGGGAATAACCACGATGGCAGCCACCACTTTGGGTGTAATCAGGTAGGCCGCGGTATTGACCCCCATGATCTCCATGGCGTCGATGTGTTCCTTTTGGCGCATTCCACCGATCTCTGCTGCGATATTCGACCCCACCTTCCCCGCCAACACCAGGCAGGTGATCGTGGGCGCTGACTCGATGATGGCCAAATCCCGAACGATATAGCCTACATAATACATGGGGATCAACTGACCGTCAAGCTGGTAGCAAAACTGCAAGGCCGACACGGCGCCGATAAATATGGAGATCAACACCACAATAATTACCGACCCTACGCCGATGGCCTCCATTTGCCGGATAGTCTCTTTCCAGTACATGGAAAATTTCTCAGGCCTAGTCAGCGCCTGCCCCATCATAGAGACATATCGGCCGAAATGGTAGAAAAGATTAAAACTCATAGTCAACAGATCTTTGGCTTTTTTTGTCAAAAGCGCTACAAAGGTAGGGAATTCACAGGGAACTTAGATGCACCATTTATCGAGCAGGAAAGACGACGTTACCCAGTCGAAGATTTCGGCCCCATTCGCCTACTATCAATAACAACCGCCCACCGATCTGCCTGCCGATTTTCGGTCGGGCCATAATCGAAGCCCCCTCGGATAAAGCCAGCGGCGACACTGAAAAGGCGCCATCCTTCCGAACCTCCGCCAGGGCAATTACCGCCTGGGAGCCATTAAACGAATAGAGCTGTCCCTCCCGGGTCTTTGGGTCAAAATTCCGGCTGTTGTCGTTGTATAAAAAATACAACCGGTCGCGCACCGTAGCCATCGAATAGGAAGAAAAATACCCGCCATCATCGATACTTACCTGCTGTTTGGGAATGCGCACCGTCCACTCAATCGTCCCTGAAGGCTGGATATTGACCACGATCAGGTCATTGTAATGGTAGAGATAGGTCACGTGGAGGGTGCCATCCCAATACCGGTTGAAGCGCTCCTCCACATAAAATTGTTCTGCGACCAACAGCGCGCCGCCGTCTGTACGCAATACTAATTCGTCCAGGTTATATCCGTAAAGTTCCGCACTGCGGCGTTCGTTCCCTTCAGCTTCGGCTTCGAAGGCCCGCTGCCGTCCGCGGTTACTGAGTTCCTCTGCCCGGAATTCGAACTCAAAAGGCTGCCAGGTCTGTGTCACCACGCGCCGGGTAGCCGCATCCAGTCGAAAATAGCAAATCCCCTTGGCACTTTGTGCATCCCGCTCCGAATAGAACCCGCTGCAGATGAGGTCCCCGTTTTTGGCGATGCGAAAGGTAAGCTCTGTAATGAATTTGTCTTCCAGCCCGATCTTCCACTCTACCGGAGCCAGATCACCCGGCCTGTACTCCAGTACGAGGTAGTGAGCCGGAAGGCTGCGGTTCCGTTGTCCAGGTTCAATTACTGCGCCCATCAGGTATACGCTCCCCGTTTCATCGATCCGGTATTCGCGGATCGAAAATTGCTCGTCGGGATAGGGCAACATGACCTCCCGCTCCCACTCAAGCGCCATATCCTGGTCAAATACATGCAGTGCAAACCGCTCCGGCTCTTTGGAAGCCGTGGGTATTTGATGATAGACAAGCAGATGGGAGCTATCGGCCGACAATTGAAAATCAAAGGTCCGGCCAATGGAATTGCGTGTCAGCGGTCCTTCCACGATCTTTTTTGCCTCCCCGGTCGGTCGCATCTGCCGGTCACTTAGCTTTTGCAGGAAAAGATATACTTTCTCGTGCGACTGATTTGCGTAAGAGGTTAGTAGATAAAGTTGGTTATGGAGGAACAGGACATCTTCCAGGGTTACATCCGTTTTATCGTACTGCAGCACGATCTCCTCCGAATGCTTCAATTTCAGGTCGCGGGAATAGCGCTCCATGTAGATCTTGTCCCGGTTGGAAAAGGCGCCGCTGTGCTTCACCCGCAGGAAGTAAATATCTTCAGGAGTAAATCCGACTACTTTTTCCAAGGTGGTATTTCCCTCCGCCCGATAGGAGGGTCCCCACGACAACGAGGGGTTTTCCGGATCCTGGCTCCACCCGGAAGGGATGGCTAACAGAAAGCAGAAAGCGGTGATCCAGGCAATACCTTTCATAGGGAATTTTAGATTTTAGCCGCGTATAGCCCGGTATTTGGATGCGTTGGCGGCATCTATGCGCGACATGGCTTGCACGACCCGGTTTTTTTCCGTGGCCGTACCTTGTTTGAAAACCTCCAGGATTTCGTTTGATTTGGCGTTGGTAAACATCTGAACGATCATCGCATTCGGGTAGGTTTGGTTCACCTGGACGACATCTTCGATTGCCTGCACCATCAAAATCCTGCCACTGATTATGTCCTTGTGCATAATGTCCAGGGCCTGCCGGTGATAGTCGTAGTAGGCCTGGCGGAAATTGCGCACCCGGGGAGAGAGCAAGTTTTCAATGATCCAGTACCGGTTGCGGTTTCCATCGATCGAACGCCAGCCTTTGTTGCTTGCAGTAACCGATTGGGGTACCGCATTGAGCACATCCTGGGCGGTCTGGAAATAATTTTCGCCTCCAAAAGGCACAAACGAATCGTAATCCAGCCCGATAATTGCATACGCATAGAAAGCCAGGATCGACGACAGGTTGTCATTGAAGTTGTTTTGGCTATATTCCAGCGGTTGAAACTGTTCGTAGGTGAAGGTCACATCCCTGTCGAGGTGAGAAAGGAGAGGCGTCTCATACGTGCTTCCATACACCGGGCGGACAGCCTGGATGGCCAATTCTCCGCCAAAGCTATTCGCTGAAAATTCCTGTGAAACCGTCAGTACGAGGCTCACCTTGATCCGCTCTTCCGACTGGTAGGTGTCATTGGTCCACTTCTGGTTATTCATAAAAGCCTGAATAGCGGCTTTCAAATCCTGAAAAACCCGTGGGTCTGCCAACTGCAGGGTTGGGGTATTAACGGTCACATTCACTTCCAATTCCTGTGCCTGGAGCGACCCCCAAAATAACAAACCTATCAAACTGGTAAACAGCCACTTATTCATAGCGGAGTGCATTTTTTTCTCATTAAACAAAGCGGATCAGCGCGGCGACGATATCATCTGCCACTTCCCGCTTGCTTTTTAACTGAAATTCTTCCGTCTTATTGCCTTCAAAGACGAGGGTTATCTTGTTGGTATCGTGATGGAATCCAGCTCCGGCGTCGCGCAGGGAGTTAAGCACGATAAAGTCAAGGTTCTTTTTCTGGCGTTTGGCCCGGGCGTTTTCCAGCTCGTTTTCCGTTTCGAGGGCAAAGCCGACCAATACCTGCCCCGCTTTTTTACGGGCGCCCAGTGCCGCGGCAATGTCGGGGGTGGATTCCAGGTCGATTCGCATATCGGCTTTGTCTTTCTTGATCTTTTCACTGGCCGGGTTCGCCGGACGATAATCGGCCACCGCCGCAGAGAGCACGGCCATATCGGTCTGATCAAACACCGCCAGGGAAGCCTCGTACATCTCCTGTGCACTGCGCACCCGATGGAGGCGGATATGGGGATGGACGGGATTCAGGGAAGAAGGCCCCAATATCAAATCCACCTGCGCGCCAAGTGCAGCGAGGCGTTCGGCAATAGCTACCCCCATTTTGCCTGAGGAATAATTACCGATAAACCGTACCGGATCGATGGCTTCATAGGTGGGACCGGCGGTCACCAATGCACGTTTGCCTGCAAGGGGTTGGCCTTCGGAGAAAAAATCATTCAACAATGCTACGATCTCCTCTGGTTCCGCCATTCGCCCTTCTCCTGTCAGGCCGCTCGCCAATTCGCCAAATCCTACCGGAATAAGCCTGTTGCCGTAAGATTCCAGCAACTGCACATTGCGCTGGGTGGAGGGATGTTTCCACATATCCACATCCATAGCAGGGGCGAAAAAGACAGGGCATCGGGCCGACAGATAGGTGGCTACCAGCACATTGTCGGCAAGCCCGGAAGCCAGCTTGGCCAGGGTGGTGGCGGTGAGCGGAGCCAACACGAGGACATCAGCCCATAGACCCAATTCTACGTGGTTGTTCCAGCTTTCTTCTGCATGAAAATCGGACAAAACGGGGCGTTTGGAAAGGGTAGATAGCGTGAGCGGCGTGATAAAGTCTGTAGCAGCCCGGGTCATCAATACCTGAACTTCAGCGCCGGCCTTCACCAACAACCGGGTCAGATGAGCCGCTTTATAGGCGGCAATGCTGCCGGAAATACCCAGGATGATCTTTTTCCCTTTCACCAAAAAACATTACTGTTTTTTCTTCTTCTTATCCGTATAGTGAAAATGCAGGTCGCCTGCCAGAAATTCTTCGGTAGCGATGATCACCGGATTGGGAAGTCGCTCGTAGAATTTAGAGATCTCGATCTGCTCTTTGTTTTCCGTCACTTCTTCGATGGTATCGGAGTTAACGGCAAACTCTTCCAGTTTCTGGTGGAGTTCCTGTTTGATGTCGATCGCCAGCTGCTTGGAGCGCTTGGTGATGATGGCAAGGGTTTCGTAAATATTTGCAGATCTATCTGCCATACCACCTACGTCGCGGGCACGTACGTTAGGATCGATTCCCTGAACCTTGTTCTTGATATCTGCCATCGGCTATGGATTTTAATGTTTTTTCCGAGGTATCTAAAATAGTTTGCACTTCACTTCTGTGTTCGCTTCGCGGGTATTTTTGCACAAATTCGCGGGCATATTTGAGCGTCGATTCAAACCGTTCTTTTTGCTTGTCAAACACGCTGTTGTCTGCCAGCAAATAGGCCGATTGCACGATCAGGTAACGGACTTGTTCGGCATTTTTAGTTTCCGGGAAATCCTTCAACAAGTTTTCAAACGACCGGGTAGCAGATTGGTACTGCCGGAGGTCGAAGTATAATAACGCTGCCTGGAAGGCTTTTGTTTCCAGTTTTTGCCGCATGATATCGATCAGGCGGGTGCATTCTTCTACCCGTTCACTTTCGGGGTAGGTATTGGCAAATAGCTGAAATGCATCGATTGCTTTTTCGGTGTATTGCTGATCCAACCGGTACGAAGGCGATAGTTGGTAATAGGAAAAAGCCGTCATATAATCTGCTTCCTGCCGGTTCAGGCTCGTGGGAAAGGTGTTGGAGAAATTTTCAAAGTAATAGGATGCCAACACGAATTTCTCGAGGTAATAAAACGTGTATGCATATTTAAAGTATACATCCTCCAACTCTTTCCGGCCGCGGTAGGCGCCGATCACCAATTCAAAAAGGGACTGTGCTTTAAGGTATTCGCCTTTATCGTATAACTCCAGCGCCGTTTTGTAGATCGAATCCGCATCTCCACTGGTGCGGATCTTCTCAAATTCGGACTTACAACCCGGCAGGGCAAATAACACGATGGTGGCGACAACCCAGACTATTTTCTTCATAGGGCTGCAAAATTACAAATTTTTCAACATGGTTTCGGAATTACTTCATTGGATGGCATCAAAGACCACCCATAAGGAGGGAAACGAAGTTCGGAAAGGTTGGATGGAGCAAAAAATATTGCAAAAAAAGCGGCCCCACCCGTTGGTGAGGCCGCTTCTGCATATCTTTTCAATACTGAAATTAGATCTTCGTTACGGTAAAGGTATTGGTATCCGTAGCGGCGTCGATTTCAAACGAGATGTTGTACATAGCTCCGTCTACTTTCGGAACGAAGTTGCCATCGCCGTTGGTTTCAAAATCAGCAGCGCCATCGCCGGCCATAACCACCTGTGGGAAGCCAAAGCTCGCGTTGTCCCAATTATCTCCTTCGCGGATCTTGAAGCTACCTGCGGTAGTTACTTCCACACCCGGCCAGGAATAGGTGTACTTCGAGCCATTCGCAGCAGGCTTGTTCAGGTAAACACCAGAGTTCCAGTCGTGCTGCACGCCACCCACAACCAAGCCGTTGCCAATCAGACCAAGTTCGATATTCGACCAGTCCTTGAGAGGCAGGTCACCGGTTTTTACCATCGTAGCCGTGAAGCCGGAACCAGCGGTCCAGGTCATGGTAGCGGTGTAATAACCACTTACTGTATTGGGCATATTGTCGCCACCAGGCACCAGCGCACCTACAGCGCCACCAAAGTTGGTGTTCACTTTAATACCCATATCGCCACCCCCCAAATCGAAGGTCGGATCGATCTCCACTTTCCAGCCACCGGAGTAGCGGAATTTGAAATCGCCAATGGTCATAGCCACGTCGGTAGCGCGGAATGTCATCGTGTTAAGGTCGAATCCGGTAGATTCCATCTTGGAATCGCCAGACCAACCGTTCGGAGTAGCAGCGCCGATCAAACCCCAGTATTTTACCGGGATAATCGCTATGATCCCAACTTCCGTGTCCATTACCACATGGTACAATCCATCACTGGGCACGGTAAATTTGGTGGCGGTCTCAATGAAATCTCCACGCTGGAATTCTACCTGAGGCTCATCCGTGGTGGCATTCGTAACAACTCCAAAGGTGGAACCCGGGCCATAAGTCTTCCTGGAAGAACCGGAAACTTCGACGATGTTAAATCCACCGGTACCTTTCACAGCTACGAATACTTCGAGAAGCTGCGCGCGTTCTGTTTGCTTTACTTCATTCCTTGTCTTCTGCAACGTGGCTTTGTTGTTGAAATCCGTGTAAGCGGTAGCATCTCCCTGAACATAGAATCCATCTTCTACGACTACAGGGGGTTCGGGATCATCTTTTTTACAACTCGAAATCGAGATGGCCCCAAGGAGCAAAACCAAAGAGGCGAATCTTGCTGTTTTAAATAATAAGTCCTTCATTGTCAATTCATTAAACGGTTAAAATAAAAAAAATAAAAAATTATTCTCCAAGTTTTGGGTTGGCATCAATAGCCCATTGCGGGATAGGGAATGTCTTCCTTTCAGGCCCGGAAACAGGTTTCTCCCATCTGGCATCGTTAAATTTACCGAAACGGATAAGGTCCTGGCGGCGGTGGCCTTCGCAGAACATTTCCCGGCCACGCTCTTCCAAAAGCATACTCAGGGTAACCCCATTCCATTTGTTCAATCCGGCTCTTTCCCGGATATCGTTCACATAATCATCGCCGTTGCCACCCTGGCGGATCAGGGTCTCTGCTTTCATCAGCAACACATCGGCATATCGGAAGAACGGAAAATCGTTGCTCAAGTTCTCCATTGCGCCTTTTTTAATCTCAAATTTTCCGATCCGGGCGCCGGAAAGGCGGATTTCCGCATAGGAATAGGAAGCATCCATCACCAGTGCCGCGATATGCGGATCAATAACTACCTCGGTATCCGCAGTCTCATCGTACAAAGGCTGTCCGTTGCTGGCAAATTGAGGCCCGACGATGAATCCCGCTTTCCGGAGATCATCGGCCTCATATAAATTGTACTGATCCTCTGTGGCGGCACAGCCGTTCCAGGGACCTACCGGCATGTCATACGTCAGGTTGTGTTGGTAGTGCAATGTCCGCATGTGCAGGCGGAATCCTTTCACATTGAGCTCATCAAAGGGAATGGTGAAAATATTTTCGGGAGAGTTTTCATTGGCGGTCACAAACGGTCCGAGCGGATCGCTCTCCAGCCTATATCTGTTCAACTGGATAACGCTGTCACAGTAAGCTTCGGCCTCCGCCCATCTGGCAGTGCCCGTGTAAACCTCTGCATTCAGGTGCAGCTTGGCCAGCAGCGTGAAGGCCATCCCCTTACTAACCGCAAAATTATTGGCGCTGGCAGGTAAATAGGGCAGTGCGTCTTCAAGGTCTTGTACCAACGCGGCGTAAATCACCGCGCGATCTTCCTTTTCAGGTTGTGCGGGTGCATCGAAGAAAGCGGTGACAAAAGGCACATCGCCATAGTTGTCGATCAGCAGGTAGTAGTAAAAAGCCCGAAGTGCTTTGAGCTTGGAAATGGTGACTTTTGCAGCAGGGTCATCCGCATACGGCGCCAATTCATCAATAGCTTTATTGGCTTCGAAAACCCCGTCATAAAAATTCGACCACATGCGGTTGACAGCCTCGGTATTGTTATCCCAGGTATGGGTATGCAATACGCGCCATTTCCCGCCGTCTTCCCAGTCGGTCAGACGGGTAGGGAAAACCAGTTCATCGCTGGATGCCTCCTGTGCCCAAAACCACCAGCCTGCATCGTCGATCAGGTCAGTGAGTTCGCGGTAGGTCGGTACCACCCGGAGGGCCGCTTGCCCTTCATTCTCCGGAAATTCCGATTCCGGGATCCTGTCAAAAACTTCCTCCTGCAGGTTCACGCATGAAACGCCCAGGAATAAAAGTGATATGAAGAAAAGTATCTTTTTCATGTTTATTCAATTAAAAAGTTGCGTTAATACCAAATGTCAAGCTTCTCGTTTTGGGATATACATCGTATTGATCCCGTCCAAACTCCAGACCGCCATAATTCAACTCCGGATCAAGTCCGGTGTATTTGGTCAGCACAAACAGGTTGGAGCCGGAAAAATATACCCGAAGCCGCTTGAGGTACTTAGAGTTGAAGTTACCAAAGGTATATCCGACCACCAAGTTATCCAACTTGGCAAAAGAACCGTCTTCCAGGTAGTAGCTGCTCACGATGGGGCTGCTGGTAAGCCCTCTGTCGTATTCATCCAGCGCCTCTTGCAGGGTGTTGAGGGTTGGCAGGTCAGCCGGGTTGCTGAACACCATGCGGGTCACATTCAGGATTTTGTGCCCGACCATTGCCCGCACCGAGAAACTGGCGTCGAATCCTTTGCCCAGGTCAAAATAGTTGGACCATCCAAGGATGAAGTCGGGTTGCGCACTGCCCACTGCCCTTCGTTCGGCCAGATCCACATCGCGGGTCACCCCACCAGCAGCGGTATAAAACAGGAATTTGCCGTCATCTGACAGCCCTGCATATTCCGGGAGGAAGAACGTACCGATCTCATACCCCGGCTTGATGAGCTGCGTCCAGTTTTCGCCCCCGACCAGGCCACGGCCGGACACATAAAGGGTCCGGATCTCATCCAGGTCGTATTTGTCGTTAGACAAGCTCACCGTTTTTTGCTGGTTGGTGGAAAAGGTCAGAATGGTCTTCCACTTGGCACTCGGCTTATTCAGTATGAACGCCTGAATGGTAGCTTCCAACCCATTGTTCTGAATAACGCCTGCATTGGCATAAATATACCGGTTGCGGTTGGGCGGCACCGGCAATTCATAGCGATAGATCAAGTCATTTGTCGTTTTGCGGTAGTATTCCAACGAACCGGCGATTCGATCGTTAAAGAACCCAAAATCCAGGCCCACATTCAATTCTTCGTTTTGTTCCCATTTCAGGTCCGGGTTGGGGTTTACATCGCCGATGTTGTTGAAGGAAATAACGATTTCCCCAGTTTCCGGGTTGATGGCCGTTCCGGCAGGTCCGTAATAGGACGCATCCAAAAACGCCGGAATTTCCTGGTTACCGGTAATCCCGTAGCCGACCCGGACTTTCAGTTGGGAGAAAAGGTCCACATTGCTCATGAATGACTCGCGCAACAAGTTCCAGCCCAACGAAGCGGAAGGAAATAAACCCCACTCGTTATTCTGGCCAAACTTGGACGATCCATCCCGGCGAAGGGTGGCAGTCAAAAAGTATCTCTTGTCAAAGTCGTAAACTACCCGTCCGAAGAAGGACGCCAGCAACGCCTGATTTTTATACGAGGAGATGCTGCCCGGCTGGAGTAACAGCAGCGCTTCGAGGTTATTCGACGTCACATAATCGGATTGTGCCTGCTGCCCCTGGGCTGTAAAGCCGTCGTAGTTATCCACTTGATAGGAATGCCCGGCGACGAGGTTAAGCGAATGCCCTCCGGGGAGGGTCCGCAGATAGTTGAGGGTCGTCTCGATCAGCTTGGATTCATGATTGCTGTACGACCTCCGTCCCAACCCTTCGGTGGTATTGGAAGGTGTAAAGCTGGGTTCGAAATAGAAATTCTCCCCATCGTCTCTGATATAGGCAATATTGACCGATCCTGTCAGTCCCTGGAGGATTTCCAGGTCGGCTCTGAAGTTGCCCAAATACCGTTTTGCCTCCCGCAAATTCTGGTAGTCATTTATAATCGCTACCGGGTTGAAGTATTGGAAAGACCGGTCTGTTTCAAAATACGTCCCGTCCTCGTTATATACCGGATCGACGGGGCTCCGGCGGAAAGCCTGGTAGATCACGTTGCTCGGGCTAATACCCCCGCCATAGTTCACGTAGTCGTTGTTTTCGATAGTGGCGGAAAGGCGCCCGGATAGGGTTAACCGGTTGTTAAGGGCTTTTTGCGACAGGTTCAGACGACCGATATACCGCTTCTTGGAAGACCCTTCCAAAACGCCCTGGATGGTGTTTGCCGACAAAGACGCGCGGTAACCGGATACTTCCGTCGCTCCTGAAAAAGCAAGGGTATGCATATTGGAAATCCCGGTTCTGTAAATCTCGTCCTGCCAATCCGTATTAGCGCCGTTGTCGATAAACGTAGCGCCCGTCTGATTTGCGAAATTGCGCACCTGGTCCGCATCCAGAAAATCAAGCTTTCTGGCGACATTATCCACGGAAACAAACCCACTATACTCTACGCTGCTTATAACTCCGTCCTTTTTCTTGCCAAGTCCTGCGCCCTTTGTGGTGATCAGGATGACGCCATTGGCGCCGCGTGAACCATAGATAGCAGCCGAAGAAGCATCCTTAAGCACGTTGAAAGACTCGATATCGTCGGGGTTGAGCGTGGTGGGGTCTACGCCCGGCACGCCATCCACTACGAACAAGGGCCCCGTTCCCGAAGTAAGGCCTGCTGCACCCCGGATATTGACGGAGAATCCGGCATTGGGATCGCCCCCTTGCTTCGATACATTCACCCCGGCAGCTTTCCCCTGGAGGCCCTGGATCGGATCGCTCAATCGACCCTGGTTCAGCTCATCTGCCGTCACACTGGCCACCGCTCCTGTCTTGTCAGACTTCTTCTGGGTGGTGTAGCCGATGACAATGATCTTTTCCAACTCCACCCCGGACTTGAGCCGGACTTCAAATTGGCGATTGGCACCAATCTCAATGGTTTGCTCGATGTACCCGGTATAGCTAAATCTCAGCTGCTTGCTGCCTTCCGGCACTTCCAATGTAAATGCGCCATCGAAGTCTGTATTGGTACCGACTGTCGGATTTTCCACCACCAATACGTTGGCAAAAATAAGCGGTTCATTGGTGTTATCATCCACCACGGTTTCTGTACCTGTAAACTGGCCGACTAGGGCTCCCGGCAATAACAGCATCAGGAAATAAAAAGCGGTTCTACTCAGTAAATGTGTCTTCATAAAAGCATTTTTTTCATAATGACCTAAACGAATAATGCGATTTCTCCAGGTTACGCTGCCTTCTCCCACCTCTTTTGTGCGAAAAAAAATTGAACGCCCTGCTTTGCCGGTATTTAAAAGAAAATGGTTGGTGATCCACGTTCGTGGAAGGGAGGAAAGGAAGAGAGGCTGAATGACTATTGCAGACCAATTTCTATGGATATAATTATACCAATTGCATTCACCATACAGGTTTTTCCCGCAACTGGAATAGTACTTTTGTAAAAAAAATCCTACACTACGTATTCCATATTATAGACTATCGCTGAATTAGCGACTGGCAAAGTTACGGAAAAATTAATTTCCTGCATAAACAAAACGAAAGGAATGGAGTGGAATTCACCGACAAAAAAGAGCCGATATTTATTCCTTCTCATGCCTCTTAAAAAAATTTGAACGCCGGCTTGCCAACGAAATGACAAAAAAATGGCACTTTTGACCAAGACCTGAATTACATGCGACGCCTGGAAGAATTCCGTATTTTTTACAACCATACGATCCATCCGGAACTCATGCGGCTGGACCAGCAACGGAAGCGCCTGTTACTGCTGCTCTTCCTGTCTTTGCTGTTTCTGGCAGGAGTGATCCTTTTCGAAATATTCGTAGGCGTCTGGTTTATCTCGCTCCTGCTCTCCCTGCCCATTGGCATTTACATCTCTTACCTGGGGTACCGTATCCGGCGGTTCACGCGGATCTTCAAACCCCAGGTGGTCAATCTCATTCTGGACTTCATCGACGACAGCGTCAACTACGGCGCCCTACAGTACGATGCAAAGGGGGGGCTGTCCAAAGATCGATTTTTGGAAAGCTTGCTCTTCGGCACGAACGCAGATGTGTATGAAGCGGAGGATTATATCAAAGGGAGTATCGGCAGCATCGCTTTCGAGCTCTGCGAGCTCAACGTCCGCGAATTTTCCCGGGTGCGCAGCCGGCTCAACTACGTATTCAAGGGCATCTTCCTCCACGCCCAGTTGGAAGAATCCCTGCAGGGCACCATCGTCATCCTCCCCCGCGAATACCGGCAGTATCTGTCCCGCGCCATTCGGGATGTGGTAGGTACCGGAGCCCGGAACATCAATGACATGATGCGGAGTGAAGAATTCCGGGAGGACTTCCTCTCCTACGCCACCCGCGACGCCAAGGTGCGCGACCTCCTGTCGGTTGATATGCAAAACATCCTGGTAGCCTACCGCGCTGAGACCGGTAAAGAGATCTACATTTCCTTCATCGACAAAAATGTATACCTCGCCATCACCGGCGATCGAAACATCCTGGAGCCTTACTTCTTCCAGTCCAATATCAGTTTCGAACTGGTCAGAGAATTCTACGAAGATATCATGATGCTACTCGATATCGTAGAGGATTTTGATAAGCTGCATTAAGTGCTAATATCAAAAGAAGGGCGTTGCAGCGCCCTTCTTTTGATATTACTTCAAATTAAACCCTACCGACGCCTGTATCGACACGTTACGGTCAAAATCGGAGCGGGGAATGCGTGCATTATCCGCATCCAGCTTAACCTGGGAGAAATCGTAATTATTATTCGTCGCATCGGAGAGCCCGTAATTCAAGCGGCCGCCGAGGTAGAGGGTCTTGCTCAGGTAGACCGACAACCCGGCGTTGAGGCCAATATCCAATACGTTGAAGAAGTTGCCCTCGCCGCGGGGAATGTCGTAATAGGCGCCTACATTCCCGGGCAGTTCTACCTCCTGGTTCCCAATTTTAATGGTAGTCGGATTGTTGAAATCCGCGCCCCCTGTTTCATCCCCCAGATAATTGTAGGCCAAGGTCAGGGAGTGTTCCGGAATGGTGGTTCCTCCTATCGTTTTTCCGCTGAATGTCGTCGACCCGGCGCCCGTAGCGCCAACCAGAAACCCAATGCTAGGCCCCACGCTGATTTCCAGCCATTCGAACGGGCGGACATACACGGTAACCGGCAGGTCGATATAAGAATTGAGCACGTTATTCGTAGTGGTACGTATTCCATTGCCAATTATGGGGGTGCCGGTCTTGGAGGTGTGTGTATCATACGAAGCTCCATCATACTGGTAGCGAACTCCTTTCTGGGAATACATCAACTCGGCCCGGGCGCCCAGATAATCCGTGAAATTATAGGAAAACCCCACCCCTATATGAAAACCGGTCACGCGGTTAAATTCCTCTACCGTAACACCCGCGTCATCCTTTTCCAGGTCGCCATTCAGGGTCGAAAAATTCAGTCCCGCCTTAAATCCGTACGTCAACCCCTGTGCACCGCCGAAAACGGTAAGGGCGAGGAGGAAGAGAGAGGTAACAATGCCTTTCATGAAAATGGTATTTATGGGTAAAAAATGTGTTCCAAGGTAGAGACAATCGAATACATGCGTTCGTTGTAACGCAAACATAATCATTGCCAGTTGAAAATTACCTAGTTTTGCCGCCGTATGGAATATTGGATCACCGCACTGATCTTTTTGTTGATAGCAATGGCCTTGGGCAACCTCTTTACCGGGGTGATCCAGGAATATTTCATCTTTCGTCCGGAGCGTCTTTCTCAAGGGTATACCTTCGTCTTCCAGCGGCCTTACGAAGAGCTATTCTTATCGTCCGGAACCAACGGCCGGCTCAATGCCCTGTGGTTCAGGCAGGACCAACAACCCAAAGCCAACGGGGTTATCCTCTACTTCCACGGAAATAGCGGAAGCCTACGCCGCTGGGGACACCTGCACTATTTCTTTTCCCAGCTCGGCTACGATTTCTTTACCTACGACTACCGGGGCTACGGAAAGAGCAAGGGACTGCGCACCGAGCAACTCATGTATCAGGACGCCCAGGCGGTCTACAACTTCATCCGCCAGCACTATCCCCCGGAGCAGATCGTCATCTTTGGCCGCTCGCTGGGCTCTGCGTTTGCCACCTGGCTGGCCGGACGGGTAGAGGCGAGGATGGTCATTCTCGAAACACCGTTTGCCAGTATGCGCCATTTGTTCAGGGCTTATTTCCCGTTCCTCCCGCCGGCATTCTTTTTAAATTCCTGTTCCCCAATTACCGATGGCTGAAAAAAGTGACTGTGCCGGTCTACATATTCCAGGGCGACGAAGACCTCGTGGTGCCGTTCAAAGTGGCCGTTTATCTCAAATCATCGCTAAAACCCGACGACCGTTTTTTCCAGATCCCCGGCGGGTCGCACAATAATTTGTTGTATTTTGATAAGTATGTGGCGGAGATGAAAAATGTGTTAAGCGTACAAGATGAGCAAACGAAATAAACTGGAAAAATTTTCAGAGCTGCTGACGTTCCCCAACGTCTTTGAGAACTTCTCCTTCAAAGATCCTCAACTGACGGGCATCGACGGCGAGCCCATCGACCTGAAAGGGCATTGGAACGAACGCCATTTCGGGGCCGACCACCCCATTACCCTCGAACTCGCCTGCGGAGGTGGGGAGTATACCCTTGGATTGGCCCGGATGTACCCGCAACGCCATTTCATCGGAGTAGACATCAAAGGCGCCCGGATTTGGAAAGGCGCCCGGAAAGCCCTTGCCGAAAAACTCGACAACGCAGCCTTCCTGCGCACCCGCATCGAATTGATCTCCCAATTTTTCGGTCCCGGAGAGATCAGCGAGATCTGGATCACGTTCGCCGACCCCTTCCTCAATAGCCCGAACCGAAGGCTCACGGCGCCCATTTTTCTTGAAGCATACAAAAAGATCCTCCAACCCGGCGGCCTCATCCACCTCAAAACCGACGACCCCACCCTCTACGAATATACCCTTGAGGTGCTCGCCACGCGAAGCGATTTCCAACTCCTGTACCACGACGACGATATCTACGCCAAGCCCCTGCCCATGCAGGAGCTGGAGCTGAAAACCACCTATGAGAAGATGCATTTGGAGGTGGGGAGAAGGATTAAGTATGTGCGGTTTGAGGGGAAGGGGGAAGAGTAGGGGCGCAAAATTTTGCGCCCTCTGAAGAGTGAAGAGGATGCGAGATGCGGAAAAAGCTCCGTAGGAGCGACACCTTTGCTAATGAGCACCCAATTCTTTAGCGATTGTCTTCTGGTGTGTTTCGATATATTCCAGGCGTTTTTGCCAAAGCGGCTCTGTGATCTCATTATCCCCGAAAATATCGTCGGCGGCGAGGTAGAGGGCCTGCTCCTCGGCGCTCCGAAGATTCTCCGGCTTCCGGGAGATACGGCCGACCTGCTCGACTAATTCGAGCGTTTTTTCTGCGCCGATGCTTTGCAGGTCTTCCACCAGCACGCCAAATTCGGAAAAGCCGAGGGACTCGATCACAGAGACCAGGCCTGTTTCTTCCACTGCCGTTTCAAATTTCCACACATTAAAAACCATCCAACTATAGCCTTTCAATGGCTTCGGTTGCTGAAACCACCAAACCAGGTAATCTTCCAATTGTTCGGCATCCATGACCAAGAGTTCGGCAACGGTGAAAACCGGATCTGTTTTGGCAGGGAGCGGCGCTTCCGGGTTGAAGGGCCTGTATGGTGGGGGCATATTTTCAACCAATTTCTGAGTAGTCGGTGGCAGATTAGGCAAGGCGGAAGTTTCCGGGAGGGAAACCTCCGATCCCGCCGGAACGATAGCCGAGCAATTGTCAACCAGGATATTGCCGTTGGCAGGCCAGCCGCCGGTATCCGGACCGAAGCAGGCTTCCAGTCGGAAGACTTCCCATTCTCCATCTGAAACAAAAGTAAAGCGGTATTCCCGCCAGTCGCTGTGGTCGATCGGCGGGGATTGTGCCAATAGCTGGCCGGAGGGACAGCTCCCATTGCCTGCCCAGATGCGCAAAACAGCCGGCGTGGTATAGTTGGTTGCTTTGAAATCCAGCCGGCTCTGGCTTATATATTTATTCGACCGGCAAAGGAAGAGGCTGAACTGGTACTCCACTCCTTTCCGGAGCGGCTCCTTTAAATTGGTGCTCACCGACTCCCAGGTATCGTTATCACGGGTGACCATGCCCAGGTAAGTCTTTCCTGCATAGGGGCTTTGGGTCACTCCGAAAAACGTGTACTGGATATCTCCACTCGGCTGCACATCCGGAGGGGTTTCCCCATCAAACCCACAAGTGGTCCATCCCTGTGGCGGGGCGCCCTGTTTGGGAGAATCTTCGAACGACGGGTTTTTCAAATAAATGGGCTCCTGAGCCATCAGGAACGCATTGAGGAATAACAGCAAAATAAGTAGGGTTTTCATAAAAAAAAAGTTGGTACTTCATGAGGATTGGAAGGGATTAGCTGACTCCCACAATCCCTTCTAATCCCCATTAATCCCTTATTCATTACAATTCCACTAACTCCCCAATGAGCTCCCCGCGATGCAACTGGATATACTCCAGTCGCTTCGCCCGTATCGACTCCACCGCTTCATTTTCCCGGAAAGTCATATCGGCACGTTCGAAGTACTGATATTCAGTGGGGCTGATCTCCTTACTATCCTGGAGGGAGAGGCGGGTGACATCTTTGAGCAGCGCCAGGTTTTTTTCCAGCCGGATGGCCTCCAGCGCGCGGATATCGGAAGAGAGCGCAGCGAAAGGGGTGTTCATCACCAGGCGACGGAGACCAGTTTCTTTTGCCTGTTTTTCAAACTGCCGGGTTATGAAGCAAACGCCCATGTGGGGCACAGTCGTCAAATCGGAAAGCATACCCATGCTTTGATATTGGTCGATGGTTTCCAGGACTACTTTTTCCAACCCCTCCGCATCCAGCGTTTCCAGTTCTTCCCGGGTGAACTTCCTGGGCAGCGAAACGAGGCTGGAGCAATCATCAAGCAGAATGTGTCCGTTATAGGTGCGACCCCCCTCCCAGGAGGCTTCAAACGTGAGGTAGGTCCAGGGTTGTGTAGGTTCCAGGGTGAATGCGTACTCCAGCCAGGAGGTATTCTCAACCGGGACCGTCAGCGCCAGCAGTTCGCCGGTTTCGCAGGGTTCCATGCCGCCCCAGATTTGGAGCACTGCCGGCTGGGTAAAGTCCGCCTGCCGGTATGCATCGCCGGGGATACCGCTGACATAGGTATCCGAACGGGCCAGAAAAAGGCTGAACGCATAGCGCCCATTTGCTTCAAGCGGAATGGCCAGTTTTTGGGTCACGGCCTCCCGGCTGCCCGTTTCCCGGACTACCATCCCGAGGTAGCTCCACCCATCATACGCCCGCAGCTTGACGCCAAAGAAGTGATACGGAGGCAGGTCGTTGGGATGGATATCGGGAGGGGTTTGATCAAGGGGCCCGCAGTTGGCTTCATCCCAGCCCGAAGGCAGGGCGCCTGCACGCGGCGTATCTTCAAATGAAGGATTGTCGAGAGCTATGCGGTCTTGCGCGAACAGCCCGACACACAGGAACAAAAACAGTAAGACGAGGTGATTTCGCATGATCGTGGTCTTTGGTTTGGAGCTTTTCGAAAGATACAAAAAATCCCACTTGCACAACGAATTTGAAAAACGTATTTTTGCAGCGCCAGAAGAGGTCCCTTAGCTCAGCTGGTTAGAGCATCTGACTCATCAACCGGTAAAATAGTTTACCAAAGGTGCCCCCATCGAGAAATCGGTGGGTGCGAAGGGGGTTAATTCAGGGAAACCTTAACAGGTCGCGCTGATGGCAATCCTGAGCCAAGCCAGGTGAATGGTTTTTTTTTTGTAGCCTGGAAGGTGCAGAGACTAGAGGGTGAGGATAACCAACCAATAAGCCCTCCACGAACGCCCCCCGCCTAAGTCCCGGATTTATATCCAGGATATGGTGGTGATATAGTCCTACCCCATCGTGAAAGCGTTGGAAGGGGAATCAGAGGGTCGCAGGTTCGAGCCCTGCAGGGACCACAACGAAAATTAAAGCCATAGTCTTTTTAGATTTATCGCTTGATTTTCAGAGAGATAGGGGAATGTTTGGAGATCATCATCCAGGCATTCCCCTTTGTATTTGAAGTTTTTCGTACCGGGTTTCATACCCCGCAATGAAAAAGTTGGAGGCTTCGGTACTTGGGTTGGCCGTAAAAAAGTCACTTCTATGAATTCACAATAGTCAGCTCATCAATCCGCTCAAAGTGTTTTGCATTATGAGTAAGGATAGGAAGATCGTTAACAATAGCCGTAGCACCAATAAAAATATCTCTGAACTCGATCATTTGATTACGCTTTCGAAGGTAGTGGTATATTTCGGCAGCTTTTTCGGCGATGGGTTTCGTGAACGGAAGAATAAGCAGCGGCTCAGTAAGCAGTTTAACATCACGCTTTTGATCTCGTCCGTAGCGCCCATCAATAATTCGTAGAGCGTAACTACCGAAACATACAGTTCGGCATCATTTGGTAATTGATAAAGTTTCGTTTTCGTTTTGTCTGTAGCCCTCAGAAATTCAATGAAAATACTAGAATCGGCTACCATTCCGGAGCTTGCCATTGACTCAGTTTTTGCTATTGGTTTGTACTGCAGAAATATCTTCCTCACTCCAGGTAGAAACCTGAAGGATTTGCTCCTTGTAAGACTTGAAACTTCCTTTCTTTTTTTTTCTGCTTGCTGAGCAGGAAATCAAGAAAATCCAGAATTTCTGGCGTTTTATGGGGATCCAACAAGCCAAATTTTACACTTATTTCATCCATTTGTCAGATTTTACATTCTATAAAGATAGAACAATTGGCCACATTCGAAAAGTTCGGCCCCTGTCCTTATTATTCCTTGAAGGACACAGGGCTCACCAATCACGCCCTGGAGGTAGAGCTCCTGGACCACAAAGAAAATTCAACCCCTAATTTTTTCAGATTTACTACTTGATTTTCAAATAGATAGAGGAATGTCCGGAAATCATCATCCAGGCATTCCCCCTTTGTATTTGGAAGGTTTCGTACCAGGTTTCATACCCGCAGTTGGAAAAGAGACGAAAGATGGCGTTTCGGGAATTTACTGCCGCAACAATTCAAAAGACTCATTTCCTCCCTTCAAGTGCATTTCATCGTCTGAGATACGATGCAGCCGCCAATCGTCGGCAACCTCGTACAGGTCTTCTCCCAGACTTTCATCCTCATTCGCGAAGGCAGGCACACGGATATCCAGTCTCTGATCTCCATCGGTCAGTCCCCAGGAGCCGTCGGCAATCAGATCGGCGCCCTGCCGCATCTCAAAGATACCGTTCGGGTTAAAGACCAACACAATCCCTGCAAAAGAAGAAGTCTCATTTTCCAGCCCGTCTTTGAACTTCTTAACCGTCCATTCACCTTTCACAAAATCGGGCGCCACCGACTCGACAGGATCGATTGAAATATCAAGTAAATCATCACAGGACATCCATACCGTAGAAAGGACGATAACAAATAGCATTTTGTACATCATGGTAATAGATTTTTGATGAAAAAATAAAAGCTTTACTATTGTACCAAAATAGTAAAGCCATTGTTCCCGTGGTCGAGATTTTTTGTCAAGCTGGAGAATACGCCGCAAAGCATCTGAATGGAGGAAACGGGGAATAGCTATTTAAACGGCGGCCAGCTTGCGCAGGCGTTGCGGAAGGATATGAGAACTTCCCTGTGGATTCCGCCAAAAAACAAGGCATTTTTTCGTGCTGGTTTCATATCCGGCAAAAAAAGTAACGCCATAACTTGTTGAATAACAAAAGGGAGTGAAAACCCTGCAGGGGGCACAGAAAAGCCTGCACAACAGCCAGTTGTGCAGGCTTTTTATTTATCCCCACTCCCCATAGAAAATTTACGACCAGTTGAGAGATCATAAATTGCTGCTACCATCATTTGATATACCGAAGAAAAATCACTTGGGACTAGCGCGTGGCACGCCTGCAGTCCCAACCCACTCGGTTTTAGTATGTTTCCTTTTGAAAAAAAAGGAGAAAAAATTTACCTTTAAATGATACCGTTTTGTCCCCCAAAAAATTACCCTAATGAAACCCCTTCTAACCCCTTTGTTCTTTTTTTTTCCATTTATTTTATAGCCGAACAGTTGATTCCACTGCCATCCTGCAGGTGGATAGCCTTATTCAGGTGTCGCGTGCGCTGACAGGACAGGGTGATTACCAACAAGCCTTGAAGTCAATGAAGAAGCAGAAAAAAAGCCCTGAAAAACTGGGCGGGAGTCTGCAGCCTATGGCAGTTGTGGTTTTAACCATGGAAGAGTTCTGCATATTAAAGGAGATTATCAGGAAGCAGAAAATGGTACCTCGAAGCCATAGCCATTCGGGAAAAAGCCTGGGTAAGGACCATCCCGATTATGCAACGAGCCTAAATAACTGGCAGTGCTGTACTATAGTATGGGGGCAAAACGAAAAAGCCGAGCCACTCTTCCTCGAAGCCAAAGCCATCCGGGAAAAAGCCCTGGGTAAGGACCATCCTTGATTATGCCGTCAGCCCTGACCTACCTGGGACTTCTGTGCAAAGACATGGGCCAGTGCTTAAAAGCCGAACCGTTCGAACTCGAAGCTAAAGCCATCTGGGAAAAAAAAACTTGGCAAAGAACATCTTAATTATATTGGAAGCCTAATCAACCTGGCGATACTGTACACCGAAATGGGGAATACGAAAAGTCAGAGACACTCTATCTGGAAGCCAAAGAGATTTTTGAAGTTCGGTTGAACAATCGGACCCATTCCTTCTATTCAGATTGCTTGAACAGCCTGGCGATACTTTATTGGAACATGGGCCATCATGAAAAAACCGAACCACTCTGGCTCGAAGCCAAAGCCATCCGGGAAAAAAGCACTCGGTAAGGAACATCCGACGGATGCCGCCAGCCTGAACAATCTAGCGATACTGTACACCGAAATGGGCCAATACGGAAAGGCCGAACCACTCTGGCTCGAAGCCAAAGCCATCCGGGAAAAGCACTCGGTAAGGAACATCCCGATTATGCAACAAGCCTGAGCAATCTAGCGGTACTGTACAACCAAATGGGCCAATACGGAAGGCCGAACCACTCTGGCTCGAAGCCAAAGCTATATGGGAAAAACCTTGGGTAAGGAACATCCTAATTATGCAACAAGCCTGAACAACTGGCAAGTTTGTACCATAGCATGGGCCAAATTGAAAAGCTGAACCACTCTGGCTCGAAGCCAAAGCCATATGGGAAAAAACCTTGGGTAAGGAACATCCTAATTATGCCAGTAGCCTGAGCAACCTAGCACTTCTTTACCATAGCATGGGTGGATACGAAAAAGCTGAACCGCTCTTCCTCGAAGCTATAGTCATACAGGAAAAAGCCCTGGGTAAGGAACATCCCGGTTATGCAAATAGCCTGCGCAACCTAGCGGTTTTGTACCATAGCATGGGCCAATATGAAAAAAGCCGAACCTCTCTTCCTCGAAGCCAAAGTCATCCGGGAAAAAAGCCCTGGAAAAAGACCATCCCGAATATGCCGGAATCCTGAATGACCTGGCGGTTTTTGTACCATAGCATGGGTCAATACGAAAAGCAGAGCCGCTCTTCCTTGAACTGTCCATTGTCAACAAGCGCCTGATTGAAAAGCCTTGTACCACCTTTCCGAACGGGAACTGTTCAATTACCTGAACCTGTATTCAAAAAGCCTATACCAAACCCTTTCCTACACCCAAATTGCTGACCGTGAAAATTAATCCCCATCTGCTACGACAACAGCCTTTTTATAAAGGATTCCTCCTTCAGGCCGCAGGCCGGATCAAACAATTGGCTCTTACAGAAGAGAGCGCTACCGAAAAATTCAATAGCCTTAAAGGCTACCAACGCCGACTCGCCACTCAGTACAGTCAACCTATTGCTGACCGTGACAGTGCCCTGGTGACCCAACTGGAAACCAAAGCCAACGAACTCGAAAAGACCTCGCCCGCACCGTGGCCGGTTATGGCGAAGCCAAACGCCAGGTGCGGTGGCAGAAGATGCAAGCAATCCTTCAACCAGGAGAAGCCGCAGTGGAATTTGTCCATTACCAATACAACGAAAAGAAACGACAGACAGCACTATGTATGCCGCGCTGGTACTACATTCCGGTAATGCCATCCCCTCCTTTATCCCACTTTTTGAGGAACGCTCCCTCGATAGCCTCTTGTCCCCGCTCGGCGAACGCAGAGCCGATTATGTGAATCGCCTATACACCAACTACGACAGGGGCCTGGGACCTCTCATGCATCCACAGAAATCCTTATACCAACTCATCTGGCAGCCACTCGAAAAAGAAATGACAGGCATCCAGACGGTTTACTTTTTCCCCTTCCGGATTGCTGCACCGGCTGAACCTGGAGGCCATTCCTGTCAGTGATGAAGAAACCCTGGCCGATCGCCTCCAACTGGTCGGTATGAACAGCACCCGGCAGCTGGTAATCCCGGTAAATGTCACAATCGCAGAACAATCTGCCATACTGTATGGGGGCATACAATACGAGATGGACAGCATGGCCGTCGCAGCGGCCAATCAAGATTATGGTTCAAAGCTGCTAGCCACCAGAGACGGATTGACATTCAGCCCTTCCGATTCCACCAACCGGGTGGCACTGGAACTACTTAAAATGGACGGAAAAGGAAGTGGATGAAATCGCAACCACGTTGGCAGCTATCGGAACCAAGACCAATACCCACAAAGGCTACACAGCTACGGAGGAATCCTTCAAAGCCATCAACAGGACCGGTTCATCTCCCCGCATCCTCCACCTTGCCACCCACGGCTATTTCTTCCCGGACCCAAAGAATCGGGATGAGGAATTAAGGATGGGAGATGATGAACCCGTGTTTAAAATGTCCGACCACCCCGATGATCCGCTCCGGCCTTATCCTCGCCGGGGGTATTACGCATGGCAAACAGGCAAGCCCATCCAACCGGGCATGGAAGACGGCATATTGACGGCCCACGATCAGCCAGATGGACTTGTCGAATACTGAGTTAAGTGGTACTTTCCGCCTGTGAGACTGGTTGGGCGACATCCAAGGCAACGAAGGGGTGTATGGCCTACAACGTGCGTTCAAGATTGGTGGGCTAAGTACCTGATCATGTCGCTGTGGCAGGTTCCCGACAGGCAAACCATGGAGTTTATGAACGCATTTTACCAGTACTGGCTAAGGATGAGATGCCCATTCCAGACGCCTTCAAGGCTGCCCAGTTGGAAATGCGGGATCGGTTTATTGACCCGTATGCGTGGGCGGTTTTGTATTGGTAGAGTAAGATAAATTTTTTCATTTCAACTCAAACGAATTGGTAAAATCCTGAAACAGCGTCCGCCTCGTACCACTCACCGTGGTGACGATCAGCGTAGCGCTTGTCTTTCCAGAAGAAAACGATGTTGTCGGAGATGATCATTTGACTGACGGACAAAGGCTCGCTGACGCGGTAAAGTACCGCCAGATTATCCCTAAAAGTGACCAGCTCAGGCGTAATATCGCGGGCGACAAGGTCTCTATAATACCCTTCCAGATGCTCCCGCTCTGTCAACCCATCGGGAATGCCGTTTGGATAATGAACCACCTCAACCTTATATGCCACGCTTTTGTAAAACTCGACACACGAATAGGTGGTCACCTCTCCGCTTTGCTGCGCCTCAAGCGTGCAGGGGCAATCGACGGAAAAATCAGCGTTGGTCTGCCGCTGGGCCTGAAGAGAAAAAGACGCCAGCAGTAGGAAGAAAATTGAAAGGTTTTTCATAAAAGAATTTGTAGGATTAAAAACGAAACCCCAAGGTACTTATTTCGCTACCACCACCGGCGGAAGTTCGCAAATACCCTTTATCCCGTAAAATACCAAATGAATACGCCACAAAGGGCACCTAGAAGGCTCCTTTCACGCCCAGGCTCGTATCAGCCACCACCCCCTGCAACAGGGGAATAAGCGCGCCGCCCACGATCATCATCACCAACAGGGAAGAACCCATGCTGGTGTATTGCTTCAAATCGCGAATAGCCAGGGTGAAAATATTCGACCACATGATGGAATTGAACAAGCCTGATGCCCAATACGGCCCACAGCGCAACAGCCCCATGCCCAGCATCGTAGCGCCCAAAAGTGCCATGCAGCAAAGGGCAAAAGGGATAATAACCCTGGGATGTATGTTTCCCAAAAAGGAAAGCCAGGTAGTTCAGCGGACAACATCGCGGCAAAACCCCGCCAACCATCGACAGCGGAAGGTCGTTCCACACGGCTACCACCAACACCACCAGCACCGCCAGTACCGGAATGGGCAACATCTGCGTGGCCCGCTGTACAAATGTCTTTTCCCACTCAACGCGATGGCCCCAGAAAACGACCCACCATCGCGCCCCCCCAATAGAAGGCTACGTGGCTTCCGGCCGTCTTATCCAGCAAAATCGTAGGTTCAGACTTGAAATATTCTACCAAAAAACTACCGATCGCAATCTCGGCGCCGACGTAGCAGAAAATGGCCGCCGCGCCCATGTACAAGTGCGGATAGCGCAAGAGCTTGAATCCCTTCCGCTCGGGCTCCGAGTATTCAATAACGGGCAGGTGCAAATACGAGAAAATCACCCGATAGCGATGAGGGCTATGGCCAAAAACACGTAGGGTCCCTGCACGGTTTCCACATCCACCACCTCCTGGTTTTGGAGGATCAGCCAGGGCCAAACAACGGCGCAACGGTGTGCCCAAGCGAGTTAAATCCCTGTGCCAGGTTCAGCCGGCTCGCCGCCGTTTCCGGTGGACCGATGATCGCTACATACGGATTGGCCGCTACTTGCAGGATGGTGATACCGGATGCCAAAATAAACAGGCCCAACAAAACACGCCGTAGATCTTTACGATAGAAGCCGGGTAAAACAAAACACCCCAGCCCCATCAGCATCAGGCCGATCACAATCCCGCTTGTACTTCACTTTCTGGATCACCCAGCCCGCCGGCCAACTCATGATGAAGTAGGCGCCGAAAAAGAAAACTGAATGAGCTGCGCCTGCCAGTGCTGCAACTCAAACGCGGCTTTCATGTGCGGCACGAGAATGTCGTTGAGAGAGGTGAGCACACCCAAAGGAAGAACAGGACAACGAGGGAGACGAAGCTGAATCGCATAAAGGAATTAGTTTTTAATTTTCAGTTTTCAATTTTCAGTTTCACGAAATTAATTGAAAACTGAACATTGAAAACTGAAAAACTATTTTAATTGGATTTCATCGGCAAATATCCAGCTCTTGCCTCCTTCGCCTTTGTGGCCGGGCGGACAAACACCCCTCTTCACACCAACGGCTCGGATATACCGAACCTGCCCTTTTACCGACCGGGCATAAGATTGGATCAGGACACCTGGCTCGTAGGGGGAAATTTTCGATTCTACTGCACCCAAATTGCGCCAGGTCTTTCCATCATTTGATACGGAAAACTCGACGCGGAGGGGAAAGAATATCCAGGCATTTTCATCTTGTAAAAACCGGAAGGAGACCTCTTCCACATAGACCGATTCGCCGAGGTTCAGGGTTGCATCCGCATCGACCCCTTCAAAGCCCTGCCATTCTCCCGTGCGGAAGTCGCGGCCGCCCAGCAGCCCGGTCCACCAGTGCCTGGTCGCCTCCTGCCGTGTATTGACGGCCATAGGGATGGGCGAGCGCGATGCCGATCTTTCGCGGCCGTTTGATCAAGTCCGCGCTGATGACCTTACCGGCACCGCTCACCGGATGCACAGCCAGGGCTTTCAAGGTAGTGGTTTCGAAGATGGGAATGGGGCCTCATATTGTTTACCCGATTCGGGCGAAGGCTCCGTGCCGTCGATTGTGTAGTAAATGGTCGCATCTTTAAGGGCACAATTCAATCTGATGGTATCTGTGTCGTCAAAGGAACGCAGGCCGCTTGCCAGGGCAGGTACGGGAGTGATCAGGTGTTCGCTAATCCGGCTTACAGGCCGGTCGGCCGGGGCACTGCCCCATTCTTTATTAGGTTCATCTCCCACTTCAAATTCCAACACGCCTCCTGCCAGGATATCTTCATGCCGGATGAACGTCTTTGAATACGGCTGCCCGTTGAGGCGCACCGACTGTACATAATGGGTCTCCTTTGCTTTTCCTTTTACATGCACCTGAAACGTGTTTCCATTTTCCAGGTGTAAAGTAGCCGACTCTACTTTTGGCACGCCCAGCGCATAGTCGCCACTACCCGGGCAGACCGGATAAAAGCCCAGGGCGCTGAATACATACCAGGCCGACATTTGTCCGCAATCTTCATTTCCCGAAAGGCCATCCGGTGCATTGTGGTACAGGTTGCTCATGATTTCCCACACCCGCTCCTGGGTTTTCCAGGGCGCCCCGTCGTAGTTGTAGAGATAAGCCATATGGTGACTGGGCTCGTTGCCGTGGGCATATTGCCCGATCAATCCGGTGATATCCGCTTGCTCGCGTCCCGAGGTCTCTGAATTGGCGGTAAACAGTTCATCCAAAAACGCAGCAAGGGCGCCTTCGCCTCCGAGCAATTCCTTCCATCCTTCCACATCCTGGGGCACATAGAAACTATATTGCCAGGCATTGGCTTCCGTATAATTGAAATTCACTTCCGAGGGATCGAACGGCTTGGCCCAGCGATTCCGGTTTTTGGCCCGCATGAACCGGGTCTCCGGGTCGTAGAGGTTTTTGTATGATTGTGCCCGGCGCAGGTATTCGGCATAAATGTCTTCTTTCCCCATCGCCTTCGCCATTTGGGCAATACACCAGTCGTCGTAAGCATATTCAAGCGTCTTCGACACCGACTCCCCTTCCTCTTCAGCGGGGATAAAGCCATATTTTCGATACGGTACTTTCCCGAATTTGTCCTGATTGGAAATGGCGATCATCGCTTCCAGTGCTTTTTTCGCATCAAAATCTCGGATCCCCTTCAAGTAGGCATCGGCGATCACAGAAACCGAATTGTAGCCGATCATGCAATAGGTTTCCGTTGCCGGCCAGCTCCCACATGGGCAATTCGCCTCCTTGTTTGTGGTGGCGGAGAAAGGCGTGGATAAAATCAGTGGTACGCGCCTCTTCCAGCAACGTGTAAAGCGGGTGGGTAGCCCGGTAGGTATCCCATATCGAAAAAACGGTGTATTGCGGATGATCGGCCTGATGGATATGTTGATCCAGGCCCCGGTATCGGCCATCGACATCCGAGAAAAGGTTAGGTACGATACTATTGTGGTAAAGTGCCGTGTAGAATATCCGTTTGACCTTTGGTCCTCCCTGCACATCCACTTTGGCGAGTTGGGTTTCCCACTTTTCCGATGCCTGGAGGCGGGTAGCCTCAAAGTCCCAGCCCGGCAGCTCGGCATCCAGGTTTTTGCGCGCGCCGTTGATATCGACTGCTGAAATCCCGACTTTGACCAGAAGGGTATCTCCGCTTTTCAGATTAAAAAGAAAGGCGGCTTTGGGGAGGGTATCCTTCACCATCTCCGTAAAAGGCCGGGAAAAACGGGCTACAAAATACACATGCTGCTCCCGTGCCCATGCGGTCGACACCCGAAAGCCCTCAATCTCTGTATCGCTCACCACCCGCAAGCTATCGGCCAGGAGCCGGTCGCGGTGGGTCAGGTCGAGGAGCACGTGGGCCGAATTTTCCACTTGATCAAACACATAGCGATGCAGCCCGACGCGTTCTGTGGCAGTCATCGCTGCCTTGACATGGGGATCGTCGAGGTAAACCGAATAATAGCCCGGTTCTGCGTGTTCGGTATCTTTCCGAAAGGAAGACCGATAACCAGGAGCCCATCGGCGCCATTGTTAAACAAGACCGGTCCGGTACCTGGCATCAGCAGCACGTCGCCGTAATCGGGTATCCCCGTGCCGCTCAGGTGGGTATGACTAAAGCCATAGATCGCCGTATCGGAAAAGTGGTAGCCTGAACAACCATCCCACCCTTCAAGCCGGGTATCGGGACTGAGTTGCACCATTCCAAAAGGGACTGTTGCGCCCGGATACGTATGTCCGTGCCCACCGGTGCCGATGAAAGGATTTACAAAATCTACATGCCGCACATGCACATCAGGCGTCGAACAATTAAAGACCCCGGAATAACCCCGCAATAACCAGGGGAGAAAAATGCGTAAAGCCATAGGTGTGGATATTTACCAACACCAAGGTAACCAGATTTTGCGGGATTTCAATCGATTCGTGCAGAGTGACCGGGTGACTTAAGATACTTAGGGTTTCATCAGCTTAAACGCATGCCCCCATTGATTCTGTAAAAAACCGGGAATGCACCACAGCATGGCCAGGGGCTCAATAGCCCGGGCGCCTTCTACCGCACCCATATCTGCCACTTCCCAGCCAAAAGTGTCGAGAATTTGTGTGACTTCGTTTTTGGCGCCGGTATCGTTTCCACAAATAAACATGGTGGGCTTGCCATCGGGAAGCTGAGGGTTTACCATCAGGGCATTGCCTGCACTGGAGAATGCCTTGACAAAATGGGCCTGGGGGGCCATCGCCTGGAGGCGTTCCATCAGGGATTCGTTGGGGCCGGTGAAATACTGGAGCACTCCATTTTGGGGCGGCGCCGCCGCAATGGGGGTTCGTCGCATCAATGACGGTCTTACCAGCAAGGTGGTCCACTCCCGTCTGCTGAAGGGCATCCTCGGCTGCGGTTCCCGCTACGGCAAAGACTACCGATGCACCAAATTGCGCGGCATCCGAGAAACTTCCGACTTGAATCCGCCGGAGGCTTGTTTCCATTCCTCAAGTTTTCCGGGGTCACGGGTACCGATCATGACTTCATAGCCGTGCTTCAAAAAAGCCGGCGGCCAATACTTTTCCAACAACGCCAGATCCGATTATGCCAATTTTCTTACGCATAGAGCTTTGATTTTTTATTTAATTTGTACATACAATTGAAAAGTCAAAAAAAATCTACCTGGCTTCCAGTTTAATGGCTGCCGAATAGATTCCATCTGTCAACTGGCGGGCGACTTCCTCTCCCAATACCGCGGTGTAGCGACGGTAGAGGTTTCGCCACGATTCCAAAATGACAGGATACACTTCATTTGTTTTTTTTGTGGGATATACAAGGGTAAATTTTCCATCCGAGATGCGCTGCAGATAGCGCTGCGCTTCCATTTTCGCCATTAGCCGTGTAACGGTAGAAGGCGTAAGCATCATTTTTTCCGCTATCTCCGTAGGCTGTATGCCTGGCTGGTTGTGTACTGTCATCAAAAGAAAACAATGGGAAGGCGCTACCCCTATGGAGGCAAACTCTTCCTCCGCCATTTTCGTGATCACCCGGCTCAATGCATTGGCGGAATACAGCAAACATCCACAGTAGGGCGATTTTTTTTCAATCATAACAGGCACAAAGTAATAAATTTCATTTGCACGTACAAATATATTTCATCCGCCTGTCGAAACAGGCCTTTTCGGATCGGTGATCCACTCACTCCAGGAGCCTGGGTAGATTCGGGCCCTTCCGAGTCCTGCGTAAAGCATTGCGAGCACGTTGTGGCAGGAAGTGACGCCGGATCCGCAATAGAACACCACATGGTCGGGCGCAATTCCCTTTAGTCCACCCGCTTCAAATTGCTGCCGCAGCACCTCCGGGGCTTTGAAAAATCCGTCCTCGTCCACATTTTCTCCAAAAGAAATATTAATAGCGCCGGGAATATGCCCGGCTACCGGGTCGATGGGTTCCTCTTGCCCGATGTAGCGCTCGTAATTGCGTGAATCGACCACCCGATAGCCGGGGTCTTGAGAGACGGCAGCCACAGCTGAAGCATCCATAGTCCACCCTTCCTGGAGCCGGGGTATAAATTGCCGGGGTTGCCTACCGGGCGCCTCCACCGACACCGGATAGTTTTGGGCCTGCCAGTTAGCCCATCCTCCATCCATCAGCGCCACGGCTTCATGGCCTAGCCACTGCAGCATCCACCAAAGGCGAACGGCCATCCCGCCTCCTTTGTAGTCGTACACAACCACTTGCGCTTTATCATCTATGCCCCAGAAAGAGAATAGGTCGACCATGCGGTCTACCGGCAACATCGGATGTCGGCTCGTCTTCCCGGGTACCACCGAGCAGAAAGGTCTTCATCCAAATGCGCATAAAAGCGCCGGGCACATGCCCATCCAAATAGTCTTCCCGGCCTTTCGGCGCATCCTGAAGTGAAAACCGGCAGTCGATGACCACCCAATTGGGGTCGTGAAGGTGCGCAAGTACCTCTTTTGCAGTAATAAGTGTGTTATACATAAGGCTGATTTATGACAATATCTGAAATTTGACAAACATCTCCAGTGAGATATTCGTAAATTTGACCTTACTAACCAATCTTCAACCTTTTGTTATGAAAAATTTCTTTTACACACTTTCGCTTTTATTTGCCTTCTCCCTGTCCCTGAGTGCCCAGTCGGGCCTGTTCATTGACACGAGCTACACAGCCGAGCAGATGATCATGGACTTTTTCGACAACTCTTGTGTCACGCCTTCCAATATCACCTTCAATGGCGCCCTCTGATGATGGGCTATTTCGAAGCAGCCAACACCGATCTCGGTGTTGATGCCGGCATTGTAATCTGTTCAGGCGATGTAAACCTGATCGGGCAACCCGTTGCGGAATTTGCCAATCAAAATAACCAAACACCAGGAGATGCGGACCTCCAGGCACTAGCCGGCTTCCAATCCTATGACGCCGCTGTGCTGGAGTTCGACATCACGGTTAGCGATGAGGGAGATTTGGAATTTCAATATGTATTCGGCTCAGAGGAGTACCCCGAATTTGTGGGATCTTCCTTCAATGACGTCTTTGCCTTTTTGTCGACGATAATGGCTCCATGGAAAATATTGCCCTTATTCCAGGCACCTCAACGCCAGTAGCTATCAATAACGTCAATGCCAACACAAATAGCACCTATTTTGTCGACTATCTGGGCAAAATGGCGAGCACATTGTCTACGATGGACTGACCACCGTGCTTCCTGCCACCTACGCGTCTACCAACGGACAGACCTACCACGTCAAGATCGGGGTTACGGACATTGGGGATAACATTTTTGATTCCGGGGTATTTATCAGTACACTCAGCTTGTGCGGTCCCGGACTGGTACAACCTCCCGCTCAATTTAGCGCCCAGCTCATCGACAATACCGTCACACTGACCAATGAATCCCGCTATGCCACTTCCTGGCATTGGGATTTCGGCGATCAAACCACTACGGAAGAGCGCAATCCTGGTCCGCACACCTATGCCGGCCCCGGCACCTATGAAGTCACCCTCATCACCGAGAACTACTGCTGTTCGGACACCTTTTCCACGACCGTAGAGATCGGGGTTTCTTCTACCGAAGAGATCACGCTGGAAGGTTTTGACATCTTCCCTAACCCTGTTCAGGACGAGCTGAACATCCAGGCTGAAGCAGGGACCTCCTTTGAATTTGAGGTGCGCGACATCAGCGGCCGGCTCCTTGCCAAAGGCGCCCAACAAGACAACCTGACCATTCATACCGGCGATTGGAAAAGAGGATTGTATCTGCTGACGCTACGGACGGATAAAGGGGTGTATACGAAAAAGTTGTCGTTGCACTAGGACATAGAAACGGCATGTCTTTAGAAACGCCATTTACGCGCCGCCCGCTCATTTTTCGCGAGTTTGCAGCACTCCTGGCTATTGAGAGTACCCGCCATGGAGGAGTTAGTTCTGTGCCATATGCTTCCTTGAATTTAGGACTTTTCACAGAGGACACCCTGAAAATATCCAGGAAAACAGGCGACGCTTGTTTCATTCATTGGGTATTTCAGAGGCACAGGTCGCACATACCCATCAGGTGCACGGGGATAATATCCTCCTGGTGGAGCAAGCCGGCCAATATGAGGGCTACGACGCCCTGATCACTTCCCAACCCGGTCTTTTCCTCAGTGTGACGGTCGCCGACTGCACCCCGATTCTGGTATACGACCCCGTGCAACAGGCAGTCGCCGCCATTCATGCCGGGTGGCGGGGCGCTGCCGCACGAATTGTGTCCAAAAGCCTTGAAGCCATGGAAGCTGCATTCCAAACCCGTGCGGAGGACTGTCGGGCTTTCATCGGCACATGCATCGACGAATGTTCGTATGAGGTAGGTGCAGAAGTGGTCGCACATTTTGCCCCGGCATTCAGCCGCAAAGGGGAGCACCCCGGTAAGTTCCTCCTCGATTTAAAAGCAGCTAACGCGGCACAACTCCGGGAAGCCGGCGTACCTGAATCTCAAATAGAGATCTCGCCCTACTCCACTGTGCTGCACAATGCCGATTATTTTTCTTACCGGAAAGAAGGAGGGGAAACGGGAAGGATGCTGGCGATCATTGGTTTGTGCTAGAGAAGAGAAGAGAAGAGAAGAGACGCCATCTCTGGAGAAGAGACGCCATCTCTGGAAAAAGACGCCATCTCTGAGGTCCCTGAGAGTAAAAAAGACGCCATCTTTCAAGAAACAACCGGCAACTCCCTAAACGTCCCCGAATTAAACCCCTGTAAATGCTCCCTAAAAAAAGCATCGCAATACAAACACACATTTTCCAATTCCCGGGTACGCGCCCGCGCCGCTTCCTCCGTCACGCCCAATGACTCGCCCATACGCCAGGGATCGCCCTCGTTTAATCGCTGAAAAACTTCCATCTTCGACACCCGTGCCAGCACCTCTGCCACTTTCTCTTTCCGGGCGTCGCCTATCGGATACTTGGTGCCCGGGCAGCAAGGGTTGATCTGCCACAATTGAATGCTGATTTCCTGCGGGATGTCCTCGTACCCCCCTAAAAAGTTGCGGGCACCGGAGAGGATGGTGCAGAAATTGTGCTCCGGATCGCGCTTCCAATTTGCTTTTTCCAGGGCCCGGCCACGCGCCCAGTTGCCCCCCAACCACATATCTTCCGTAGCGCCCCAATAACCCCAACTCAGGTGGCTCTTATGCAGGTAGGTTTCTTTATCGACCAGCGGATCTTTGTCGTCCCCATTCACGCCCCGGGAGGCGAAAAGTGCCGCCAATTTCTCCAGCCGGGCGCCGGCATGTTTGTGGTAGCGGTCAATGCTGGCAATATCAAAGCGAGTCACGCCTTTCGCGATCAGCTTATCTAAAATGGCTCCTGTCAGCAGGTCGCCGTTTGTTTGCAACATGACCTGGGTAGTTCTTCCATATCGTTCCTGCACCCGGTCGAGGATGGCATAAAGCAATTTCTTCTCCGCCAAGGGCTCGCCGCCGGAAAGGATCAGCCGGTCCATCCGTTCGGGTAAATTATCGATAATCTGCATACACTCCTCCGCACTGATGCGCGCGCCACCTGGCCCGGAGAGATTGTAGCAATGGGCGCATTCGTCGTTGCAAAGTTGGGTGAATACCCAGTATACCGATTCACAGTGGTTAAAGTCCTTTTTCATGATCGTCGTATAGTGATTTCCAAAAGGCAATTTCGTCCTGAATGCCGGTTTCGCTATCATTCAAAAAACCGTCCAGCCCGGGATAAGTTTTCAGCCTGCCGCCTTGCATCCATCCAAATACATCGCCCATCCGGATGGCCTCTTTCAGATCGTGCGTGACAAAAAGGGCGGTAATCCCGTGCTCCCCGCAGATGCGTTTCAACAGGGATTGCATGGTCTGCCGCGTCTCCGTATCGAGTGCACCAAAGGGCTCATCCAGCAGGAGCAGCCGGGGCTGCACGATCAGGGCTCGACCAAAGGCCACCCGCTGCCGCTGGCCGCCAGATAACTGATCGGGCCTCTTGCGTGCATGGGCCGTCAATTCCAATTCCTCCAGCATTTGCCCCACTTTCTTCTCCACCTGCCGCCCCGCTTCCCGGCGGAGCCTCAGCCCAAAAGCCACGTTTTCCGATACATTCAAATGAGGGAACAGCAAGGCCTCCTGGTAGAGGTACACCACGTTCCGCGCATGGGCAGGCACGGGATCCAACGGCTGGCTGTCCAGCCACACCGAACCCCTATCCGCCCCCTCCAGCCCGGCGATGATCTTGAGCAAGGTCGTCTTCCCACTGCCCGACCGCCCCAGAATGCTGCACATTCGCCGGGCTTCAAGGTCCAGCGACAGGTCCTGAAGCACCTGCTCTGTCCCAAAGGATTTTGTTATATTTCGAATTTGTAAAAACATAAGTACGCTGTAACTTAAATTACCCCTGCCGAAACAACCACCGTTTATTCATCCACCATAAGATCAAAGGCGGTAAAAATAACAGGCACCCCGCCAGGGCCGCCAGAAAAATATTCGCTTCCTGCACGTATTGAAATACTTTCACGGGCAAGGTCTGAACCTTCCCAACCCCTATCAGCGAAGTCAGCCCGTATTCAAACCAGGAGATCAGAAAGGTTTGAAAAAAACAGACCAACAACGCGCTACTCGACATGGGCAGCAACACTTTCCGAAATGCCTGCCAATACGTACCCCCAAGCGTAGTGACCAGATGCTCCATCGACTGCATGCGCTGATTCCAAAACCCGGAGAAAAAGATCACCGCAAAAGGGTAAGTAATGCACAACTGGGCCAACCACACCCCACTCCATTTCCCCGACCAACCCAGCACCAGAAAATAGTGCTGCAGACAGGCTGCCAAAATCACCGGCGCCATGGCATAAGGAAAATAGGCCAGCAACAACCACCGTTCTTTTTTTGGATGGTAGGCGATCTGCCGGCTTGTCACATACCCCAGTCCGGTAGCAATCGCGGCAATGCTCAATGACAATACAAGCGAAAAAAGCAGGCTTTCATTCAGGTTGCCACCCCGGGCAAACACGTCTGCCCAATAAGCCAGACTCCATTGCCGCGGCAACAACGCCGGAAAAGGCCATTGCCGACCAATAGAAAGCACCAGCAGCAACAGAAAGGGCAATACCCAGATCAGCCCCCATATTCCTTGTAAAATTCGTCTTCTCATTGCCTTTGCCTTGAAGAGACGCCATCTTTGAGAATTTAAGACGCCATCTTTTGATTTAAGACGCCATCTTTTGATTTAAGACGCCATCTTTTCCCTCTACCCGACACCAATACTAATACCCCCACCACCAACACCACAAAAAATACACTGACCGCATACGCCTGCGGAACATCCATCAAATTGAACCGCTGCAATTTCCGTATCGCCAGCACACTGATCATTTGGGGCGATTGCGTACCCAACAACAGCGGAATCTCATAAGATCCCATCACGAATAGTCCGTACAAAACAAGGATGGGAGAAGCCTTGCGCAACAACACAGGCACGAATACCTTCCGCACCACCTGCCCGCTACCCGCACCCAACGACCGGGCTACCTGCCCCAGGGAGACGAGCCCTTCCGATTGGAATAAGTTGTAAAACAGCAACATGAAAAACGGTACAGCCATCCACGTATGGGCCACGATGATGCCGATGCCGAAAGGATCGTTCACCCAATCCGGAAACGCAACAAGGCTATCAGTGAACCCCAACCGGTAGCTGATCCGCGACAATAGCCCGCCCTTCGAGAGCAAATTAAAGGTGAAAAAGCCCACCACCATAGCTGGAACCGTCAGCGGCAGGTAGACGGCGTACGACAGCCAGCCGCGCCGGAAATCGCGCTGCCAGGCCACCACACTCAGCAGCGCGAAAAAAGTGGCCAGCGAAATGGCCGTCAACGCCACGTATACACTAAACCCCATTGACTTCCAGAAAGCCGCATCGCTCCACACGGCTTGCCAGTGTGCCAAAGTGACCCCTTTATGGAGCAACCCGGTCATGCCCAGGCTATACGCTCCCGCATACCCCCAGCCGGCAAGGAGCGGCAGGGCGGCCAGGACCAGAAATACGGCCCAGGATAGCAGACGTAGAGGTTTTTTCATGAATTATCTTCCAATATCTTTTTTCGAAAATCTTCGGCCAGGCGAATCATATACTCCGGCGCTAATTCCGGTAATGCGTGCAGTTGCATCTCCTCCCGCGATGGTGCATACTTCCGCGGCGGCAATTCGCGAAACCGCTGCTGCCATTCTTCCGTCAACCGGCCCTTGTCCAGCACCGTGCCGTCTCCCCAAACCGCCGGATCCTGTTTCCGGTATTGGGCCTCGGGCGAGATCATGAAATTGGCTACGACCATCGCCCCGGCCTTGTTGGCCGATATGCGCGGAATGCCCAGGTAATGGCTGTTTTGGATCGTGCCCCCATCCCACACATACGCGCTGGTAGTCTCCGGAAATATCCCTTGCCGCACTTTATTGTCCACCTCACTGTCGTTGTTGCTCATGGTAAACCACAATTCCCCGTTCGCAAACAATTGGTGCATGGGCGCCACCGCCTCTGGAAAGGTCTTGCCCTCCTTCCACAACCCGGGGCGAATTTCGCGAATATAAGCCCACAATTGTGCACTGTACCGCTGGTATTTCGCCTCGTCAAACGGCCCGCTCAGCATGTCCGCCCCCCCGGCTATATCGATCAGCAGCGACTTCAAAAACGTTAACCCCGTGAAATGCACATCCCAGGTAAACCGCCCCGGATGGGCCCTGACAAACGCGGCCAATGCCTCCCGGTCGCGGGGAGGGTCCGGCACTTCGGCGCTGTTGTAAATGAGGGCCAACTGCACATTGCCCCATGGGCACTCATACCCTTCTACGGGTTGCTGAAAATCTACGGCGATGAAAGGGTTTTTCCAATCGATGTACTGTCCGTTGGGCAGCGCTCCTGTCCACGGACCATACAAGCCGTCGATCTGCCGCAACTGGTAGAAAGTCTCCCCGTTGATCCACAACAGGTCTAATTCGCTGGTCTCTTTCCCGGCCTGCAACTCTGCCATCACCTGCTGCACGATAATATTGCCCTGCCCCCCGGCTATTTTCAGGGTAATGCCGTATTGCTCCGCAATTGCCGGAACCACATATTCCTGCATATAGGCATTGATCAATGGGTCGCCCTGCCACATCATGAGCTGGACCGTGCTACCCCTGGCCTGTTGCACGAGTTCCTCCCAAGGCAGCGTACCTGGATCCGGCTGGGTGGGGTTGGAAGTAGGCGCACAGGCAAAGAATATAGTAAAAAGCAAAAAGAAGGATGTTCTCATAGAAAGGAATCATTCTGTTTAGGAATGGTGAAAAATAACCCGCATAAACCTAATAACCCGCAAAAACCTCGTTTTTTAAACGCAAAATGATCGGATAGCGTTACATAATGAACCATGTGACCCAAATTCCAAACTGTGTCTATAAAAAAACACCCGAAAAATTCAACACGGTTGATGGCTTCTGAAAAAACGGCAATACATACGGACCAGGCTGAATGGCTGGAGTTGATCCTGCACAGTTCTCCCTTCGGCATCATTACCCTGGATGAAAAGGGAGTGGTGGGATTATGCAATGATCAGGCCCTTATTCATATGGGGTTGGAGCCCCATAAGGAGGTCCTGCGAAATAAACCCCTGGTCAAATGGCTTACGCACATCGCCCCGCTTCAGGAGCGCATCGAAGAGGTATACCGGAAAGGATCATTTTTCTTTGACCTGACGGAACTTCCCATTGCAGAAGGATTTTTCAACTTCCGGGGACGCCCGATGGCGGACGGGATGCTGCTCACTACCAATGACCTGACGCTCATGAAAAGGGTAGAAGCCGCCGCGCTGAATGCCATGCTGGAAGGCCAGGAATCGGAGCGCAGACGGCTAGCCAAAGATATACACGACGGGATCGGTCCCCTGCTCTCCACGCTCCGGCTGAACATCGAGAATGTCCACAACAGGATTCCAGCTGGAGATCCAAAACTGGAAAAGAGCGTGGAAAACGTCACAGAACTGCTACACACCATTGCCCAGGAGATCCGTAATGTATCGCACGCCCTGATGCCCAGCGTCTTACTCGATTTCGGGCTGGTATCTGCCCTCGAAACGCTCTGCCAGATGGCCGACGAAAGTGGGCAGGTGCACGTCCACTTCTTTCACTCGGGGTTGAGCAAACGCCTCGATCAAAACACCGAACTAAGCCTGTACCGCACTGCGCAAGAGCTGCTGAATAACGCCTTGAAATACGCCAAAGCACAAACCATCAACCTTCAACTCATCCAACACCCCGGCAGTATCCTGCTGATGGTGGAAGACGATGGGATCGGCTTTGACCGGGAAGCTATGAAAAGAAGCCATTCCGAGGGGATCGGCCTTCGAAATGTCCAGACGCGGGTGAAATTCCTCGGCGGCACTTTCTCGCTGGATACCCGTCCGGAACGGGGCGTCGTCGCTACCATTGATATTCCTTATAAACCATAACCCATGATTGCTGTATTCATCGCCGACGATCATAAAATTTTCCGCGACGGGATCACCTCCCTGCTCGAAAATGAAGAGGATATTCAGGTGATCGGCGAAGCCGGCAATGAGGAAGATATTTTCCGTCAGCTCCCCGGCCTGCAACCCGATCTGGTTTTGATGGATATCTCCCTCGGCGCCACCAACGGCATCGATGCCACCGAAAAAATACTCCGCCTCTTTCCGCACATAAAAATACTGGCCCTCTCTATGCATTCGGAGACCAGTTATATTCTTAAAATGCTGGAAGCCGGGGCCTCCGGCTACCTCCTCAAAGACGCCGGCAGCCGCGAAATGGTAGCTGCCATCCGGGCAGTCGCATCGGGCAATACCTACTTCAGTCAACAAGTATCCCAAACCCTGCTCCACCACCTGAGTGGCAACAAAAAAGTAAAAGAGAAAATGTCGGGGGTCCCCCTCACCAAACGAGAGATCGAGGTACTCCAACTCATTGCCGAAGAGTATTCCAACCCGGAAATCGCCGAGAAATTATATATCAGCATCCGCACGGTCGATACCCATCGGCGCAATCTGCTGGAAAAACTGGGTGTAAAAAACACGGCCGGCCTCGTAAAGAACGCCATCCGCCTGGGGCTCATCCCTACGTAAATTGCGTAGAAGTACGCCTTTACCGGTATTTTTAAAAATACGCCTTCTCACGCTGCCCCAGCATTAATGGGTAACCTACATTTGACCCATTAATTATCAAACCATGCAAACAACTATGCTGGGTCGCCAGGAAAGCTTGCGCGAAATGCCGCTCTCCCATCTGGTCCTGACCTATCAGCAAAATCACCACCCCTTGTTGTTGAGCGAATTGTACACCCGCTACTTCGACCGGGTCTATAACTACTGCTTCAGCTTATCGAAAAACCAGGATTTAGCGCTCGACCTGACCCAGGATGTATTCCTCAAAATCACCGAGCACCTCGACGAATTGCGCAACCCCGACCTTTTTCCGGCCTGGCTTTTCCGCATCGCCCACAACCGCTTTATCAACCACGTCAAAAGCACCTCCAGGACAAACCAGATCCCAGCTTTTGCCACAGAAAGCTTCGACGACCCGGAAGCACACGAAACAGCCATGGAACGCGAAGTCATGTTCCAAAAGGTCCTCACCGTGCTCGACGAGATCCCCGAAACAGACCGCGAATTATTAATCGACAAGTATTTCCATAAAGTGTCCATTCACCACCTGGAAACCAAATACGGGCTTTCCGAATCTGCTATCAAAATGCGATTGTCGCGTGCACGGCAGCGAATAGCTAAAAAATGCGGTTAATTTTGTGGTAAAAGAAAAGGGCGTTGAGTTGCCCCAACGCCCTTTCCATGGCTTCCAGCGGTAAATTACTGCTCTTCGGATGCTTCGCCACCTTCCGTTGCCTGATCTGCATCGGCAGGAGCTGCTTGGTCAGCAGGAGCTGCTTGATCAGCAGGAGCTGCCTGGTCAGCAGGTTGCTCGGTAGATTCTTCCGTTGCTTCCGTGCCGGCGTTACGGCAAGCTGAAAATGTTACTGCAAAAACCATTGCCAACATGGCGAAAATTACTGATACCTTTTTCATAGTTCTTTTTTGAATGTAGATGTTAAAAATTTTAACAAATCTAAGGCGAATCTGTTAAAGTTTCATTAAAAATTCTGCTTAAAGACCTTATTTTCCCATGAGGTCACATACTTTTCATGCCGAATGCAAGATTTTTTTGCCATATTTTTTGAGACCAGTGCCGTATTGTTCGATTTTGTAGAGCGATATGGCGCGTTGACTTACCTGCTCCTCTTTTTGATCATTTTCTGCGAAACCGGCCTGGTGGTAACGCCTTTTCTACCCGGCGACGGGCTGCTATTTTCCGCGGGAATCCTGGCTGCAGCCGGCAAACTGGAAATCTGGTATGCAGCCCCGCTCCTCTTGTCGGCAGCTGTCCTTGGAAATGTGTCCAACTACTTTATCGGGAAATACCTGGGCAACAGGCTGGTACAAGGCAAAAAAATCCGCCTTATCCGGAGAAGCCATATTCTCCGAACGAACCAGTACTACGAAAAACATGGGGGAAGGGCACTCATCCTGGGGCGATTCATTCCCATCATCCGCACCATGGTACCCTTCGTCGCAGGTATCGGCCGGATGAACCTCCGTGCCTTCCTGCTCTATACCATCATCGGCGGACTGATATGGACCATGCCCCTAACACTGGGAGGGTATTATTTCGGCGATATCCCTTGGGTCCAGGAAAACTTCCTGCTCATCTACCTCTTCCTCTGGATCGGCACCCTCGTGCCACTTCTCTGGGATGTGAGCTGGATGCGGCTCCGCCTGATGTTCACCAAACGTCCCTATCCGCGCACGCGGCTGCTGCGCAGAAAAAAGAAAAATGAATTACCCCATCCAGGCCTGGAACAACATCCCGATCACAAGCATTAATCCAATAACCAGCACCCCTAGCAGGTAGTATAAGCTCATCTTATCTCCATTGATACGCATAAGTTCGTGTTTTTTGGAGAAAAGACCAGCCTTTGAAAAAAAGTCACTACTGAACTTTAAACAAAAAAATTGGATGCAAGTGGAGCGCCTCAGGCGCTCCACTTGCATCCAAAATGATTCCAAACTTTAGTGCTTAAAAATCACTACCTCTCTTCGGCTTCTTTCAGCAATGCCTCCACATCTACCACATTCGCTTTCTTGGAAGACAGATAGGAGTATATAACAGGTACCACAAACAGGGTAAGGATACTCGAGAAAATCAACCCGCCAATGATAGCTACCCCCATCGACACGCGGCTTTCAGAACCGGCGCCCAGAGCCAGGGCGATCGGCAACGTACCGAGCACGGTGGAGAAACTCGTCATCAGAATGGGCCGGAAACGGGCGGCCGAAGCCTGGAGTATCGCGTCCATGCGGCTCAGGCCCTGGGCCTTCCGCTGATTGGCAAATTCGACGATCAGAATCCCGTTTTTCGTCACCAACCCGACCAGCATAATGATCCCGATCTGACTGAAAATATTGAGGGTCTCCCCAAAATACCACAGGCTTAACACCGCCCCGGCCAACGCCATAGGCACCGTAAACAGGATGATTAACGGATCCCGGAAACTCTCAAACTGGGCGGCGAGCACCAGGTAGATCAGTATCAAGGCCAGCAGGAAGGCAAATTCCAAACTGGAAGAACTCTCCATGAAGTCTTTCGACGGACCAGCCAGCGAGGTAATAAAGGTGTCGTCCAATACCCGCTTCCCGATAACATCCATCGCTTCAATACCTTCGCCAATGGTCTTCCCTTTTATCAAACCAGCCGATACGGTAGCCGACACAAAGCGATTATAGCGATATAGTGTCGGCGGATTCGTCTGCTCTTTGAGCCGAATCAGGTTATCTAACTGCACCATGTCCCCCCGACGGTTGCGCACATAGAGCGAAAGTAACTCGATGGGTTCGTCGCGCATCCCCCTCTCGATCTGCCCGATCACCTGGTATTGCTTTCCGTTCATGATGAAATAGCCGAACCGCTGCCCACTCAACCCCAATTGAAGGGTCTGGGCTACATCCAGCATGGATACACCCAGGTCCTGCGCCTTCTGCCGATCAATCTCCAGCTGGATCTCCGGCTTATTGAACTTCAGGTCCACGTCCACAAAACTGAAGATCGGTTCCTTCCGGGCTTCTTCCAGAAACACCGGTAATATCTCTTTCAACTTGGCGAAATTAGGCGCCTGAATGACGTATTGCACCGGCAAGCCGCCCCGCTGGTTTCCGATCGATTGCTCCTGAGTCACAAAGGTCCGGGCGCCGGTCAGCGCCTGTACCTTGGGCGTGATCTCATCCAGGATATCCTGCTGCGAACGCTGGCGCGTATCGGGCGGCGTGAGAATGGAAAACATAAACCCGGAATTGACAGAGGAGGAAGCCCCAAACCCCGGCGAAGTAACCGACACGATGCCATCTGACTCGGGAATCTCTTTTTCTACCAGGTCGAGCAATTGACCCATATATCCCTCCATGTATTCAAACGTTGCGCCTTCGGGCGCCGCCGAAATAAACCGCAGGCGACTCCGGTCTTCCAGGGGCGATAGTTCGGATGGCAAGGTTCGTCCCATGTAATAAATAATGCCCATCGAACCCACGATGATCACAAAAGCTATCCAGCGGTGGTTCATCACCCAGTTCAGGCCATTGCGGTATCCCGTGGTCAGGGCGACAAAGAAAGGTTCCGTCATCCGGTAGAAAAGGGGCTCGCGCGCTCGTTTTTTCAATATCCGGGCACTTAGCATCGGCGTGAGGGTAAGCGCCACAAAGGAGGAAATGATCACCGCCCCTGCCAACACGATACCAAACTCTCTAAACAAACGCCCGGTAAGACCCTGCAGGAAAATGACCGGCATAAATACCGCTACCAGGGCTACAGTCGTCGCGATCACCGCAAAGAAGATCTCCTTCGACCCCAACAGGGCCGCCTGGACCGGAGGCATTCCGTTCTCTATCTTTGCATATATATTTTCCAACACCACAATCGCATCGTCCACCACCAACCCGATCGCCAACACAATGCCCAACAGGGTGAGTACATTGATGGAAAAATTGGCGATATACATAATGAAAAAAGCTCCCACCAGCGAAATCGGGATCACCACCACCGGAATGAACGTGGTGCGCCAGTCGCGCAAAAAGAGAAAAATAATGAGCACCACCAGGCCAAAAGCCAGGAAGATCGTCTGCTCCACCTCCCGGATCGAATCGGTGATAAACGTGGTCGTATCAAAGCCAATACCAAGTTTGATATCCTCAGGCAGGTCTTTTTTGATCTGCTCCAACCGGCGGTAAAACTCTTCGGCGATCTCCACGTGGTTGGAGCCCGGTTGCGGAATAATGGCATTCCCCACCATCGGCACCCCGTTTCGCTTCAATACCGTGCGGAGGTTCTCGGGCCCTAATTCGGCATACCCCACATCGCCCAAATGCACCGTATTGCCCACTTCTTCCTTGAGGATCAGCTCATTGAACTCCTGCGGATTCATCAGGCGACCGGCGGTGCGCACGGTCAGCTCCGTAAACTGTCCTTCCACGCTACCGGATGGCAACTCCACGTTTTCCCGCAACAACGCGCTGCGCACATCGAGCGGGGTAAGCTGATACGCCGCGAGCTTTTGCGGATCCAGCCAGATCCGCATGGCGTATTTTTTCTCCCCCCAAATACGGATCTCGCTGACCCCATTGATGGTTTGCAATCGCTCCTTGAACACCCGCTCTGCCATCTCGGTCAACTCCAGCAACGACCGTTTATCACTTTGAATATTGAGGAATATGATGGGATTCGCACTGGCATCCGCTTTCGACACGATGGGCGGATCCGCATCCGGGGGAATGCTCCGGATCGAACTCGACACCTTGTCCCGCACGTCATTTGCCGCCGTTTCCAGGTTTACTTCCAGGTTAAATTCCACCGTGATGGTGCTGCGCCCGTCCCGACTCACCGAGGTCATGGTCCGTATCCCCGCAATCCCGTTGATAGCCTCTTCCAACGGCTCCGTGATCTGCGACTCGATAATGTCGGCATTCGCGCCCGTATAATTCGTGCTCACCGTGATGATCGGCGGGTCCACATTTGGGTATTCCCGAATACCCAAAAAAAACAGGCCAATGATTCCAAATAACAGGATCACGATCGACATCACTGTCGCCAATACCGGCCTTTTAATACTTACGGATGAGAGACTCATAGTTTTATACTTTATCATGGAGACGCCACGTATGGCGTCTTTACTCTATGGCGTCTTTACTCTGGGAGACGCCACGTATGGCGTCTTTACTTAATGGTGGTCCAGCCTGAAATACTTACCGGCATTCCCGGGCGCAATTGAAGGATGCCGCTGGTAATCACCGTATCACCCGGCTGCAGGCCGTCCACGATCTGTATCGCACGATCCTGGCGGATGCCGGTTATCACCGGAACGCCTACAGCCTGGCCGTTTCGATAGAGAAATAGTTTTTTTCCACCCAATTCAGGAACAATGGCCTCCGTCGGCACCATCAATGCTTTGTCGAATTCCCGCAACTGCACTTTCACCAGCGTGAAAGCGCCCGGCAATACCCGCCCACCCGGGTTGGGAGCCTTGGCTTCAAAAGTAATGGTCCGGGTATTGGCATCGATCTTGGGGTCGCGGGCCACAATAGTGGCAGGAAAATTCCCCTCAAGGCCGGCTAGTTGAAAAGTGACTTTCCCGCCTACTTTCAGATCCCCACTGTATTTTTCTGGTATGGAAAACTGTACGTGAATGGGATCGACACGCACGAGTGAAACGATTGGCATACCTGGCGACAGGTAACTTCCCTCACTAACCTGGCGCAAGCCAAGCACCCCGCCAAAGGGCGCCCGGATCACCGTTTTATCCAACTGCACATCCAACAGCTTGATCTCCGCATCATAGCGGTCGACCTCGGCTGCGGCTACTTCATATTCCTGCAAACTGACGCCCTCTTTCTCATAGAGCGCTTTCAGTCGGTTGGCGATCTTTTCCGCCAGGTGTTTTTGTACTACCTGCTTCTCCCGCTGTGCACGCCATTCCTCGTCGTTGAGACGTACTAACACAGCTCCTTTTTCCACCCGCTTGCCTTCCTCAAATAAAATAGCCGCCACTTTCCCCGCGATCTCGCTGGTGATCTGCACTTCCTCCTCCGGGATGGCCGACCCGCTCACTTCAATATTGTCAGTCAGCACCGCGGCATTGACCAAATAACCTTCTACGGGCAACGGAGGGGCATTTTCCGGAGATGCTGCCGGCGCTAAGGCCGCCGGATCCGGCGTCCTTTCCCCAATATATCCCATGCGGTACAACACGAATACGACAATCAAAATCCCTATGCCTACCAGGGATATCCATCGAGTCAGGCTCTTACTCATAGTGTGGTGTTTGAAAAAAACTGTTTCAAAGTAACGGAAAATCCAGTGGATTGGTTGATGCTTCAAAATTAATAATAATAGACGGCTGGCCGTCTATTATTATTAAACCAGCATTTTCCCCCAAAACTGCTTCGCCACCCCCAAAGGACGGAGGCGGCTCTTCCGCTTGAATTGATGGTGGGCCATCCGGCGAACGATATCATCCAGGATGGTAACAGCTTCGACGATGTGCGGGCCCTTGTTGAGCATGACGCATTCGGCGCGGGACGACATGGCGGCATCCGTGATCTCGGCGCGGGTAGCAATACCTTTGCGAGCCAGTTTGTCCAGCACCTGTGTAGCCCAGATATCGGGTATATGGGCGGCTTCACAGATCCACAGGATCTCCTCCTGCACCTCGGCGATGCGCTCATAACCGATCTCCACCGCCAGATCGCCGCGGGCGATCATCACCCCGATACGGGGGCACTGCATGGCGGTAAACAATAACATCGGCAGGTTTTCAAAAGCTTCTTTGGTCTCTATCTTGAGCGTAAGCCCGATATCTGGCCGGCCCAACAGCCGCAACCGGTTCAATAAAAATTCCACATCGGAGGGCTTGCGCACGAAAGAATACCCCACTACATCGGCCAGGGAGGCAATGATCTCGAGGTGCTCCAGATCGGTTTCCGTCAGCGGAGGCAGATGGATGTGGGTATCGGGGAAATTAATCCCTTTGTCGGCCCGGAGTTTTGCCCCATTAAAATTGGTGCTCGTCACTTCTACCATAAAAGATTTAGGCCTGATTTCGACGACCTTCCCCCGGATCTTTCCATCGTCGAAACAGACAGCTTCTCCTATCTGCACATCGTCAAAAATTTCGGGAATAGTGGTGGAAATCCGGGCAGTACTTACCTTTCTTCCATTGGCTGACACCTGGCCCGGGCGGCCCATTACCTTTTTACGCATCAACTCGATCCGGTCGCCCTTGAACAGGCGAATATAGGGCCGGTCGTCGTCCTTTACCGGACGTACCGGCCCCGTGCGCAGTTTGGGGCCTGCCAGATCCATATATACCATGCACGGTCGCCCCAGCTCTGCCGATGCCCGGCGCACGTGCCCAGCCATCCGCCGCCATTCTTCGGGCCCGTCATGGGCCGTATTGATCCGGGCCACGTCCATACCCACATGGATCAACTCCCGGACGAGGTCATAATCATCGGCAATATCGGTGGAAAAAGTCACCATGATCTTGGTGCAATTCTCCCGCGTACATTCCCCCAAAAGACGGGCTGTATTTTCGGTCAGCTGCTCCCTGCTTCGCCGGTAGTTGAGTGGCAGGCACATTTGATCCAGCGGATTGAGGATCTCTTCCCCGTTGAGCAGGCGAAGCATCAGCAGGATGTTGGTCAGGTTGGTCAGGGTATACCCTTCCGAGTGGCCGATGGAAGAAATGGCCAGTGTCGACAATTGGCTCTGTATGCTCCGCAGGTCGTACGTGCGCAGCGTGAGGTAGTGCAGCAGGTTGCGCGCACTTTCGAGATAATGCGGTTGTACACGGTCGAGCAAATCGCGATAGGTCTGCTCCCGTCCCTCCAAATCGGCGATGATCCGGGAAATATCCCGAATCAACGCCTGCAGGTCAATAGCAGATGGTTGAAGGGGCATAGCCGTTTTTTAATGCGGTAAATACTTCCGCAAAAGTCCGTATAAAAAAGTACCAAACATCGCGGTGGACAAAAATACGATGAGTACCGTATACCCACTTCCCAACAGGATAAACATCGGGCCCGGGCAGATGCCGGCCAGCGCCCAACCCAGTCCAAAAATGAACCCGCCGATCAGGTAGCGGGGCACGGTCTTATCTTTCGGGGTAAACGTGATCTCTTTCCCTTCAATCGACTTCATGTGCCGCCATTTGATAACCTGTACCACCCCAATACCCACTGCTATGGCCGAAAATATGATGCCGAACATGTGGAAGGACTGAAAATGGAACATCTCAAAAATCCGAAACCACGATACCGCTTCCGATTTGTATAATATAACGCCAAAGAATATACCGACTAATATAAATTTGCTGAGTCTCATTTTACAATGTTTATGAGGTTTATGGGGTTTATGAAGTTTATGAGGTTTAATCAAATAAACCTGTTAAACTTTATAAACCTGATAAACTAAAAAATCAATGGAAATATGAAATACGTCATCGTCAACCCACCCAGGAAGAAGCCGACAACCGCGATGAGGGAGCCCAATTGAAGGGCCGACATCCCGCTGATCGCATGGCCGGACGTACAACCACCGGCGTAGCGGGCGCCAAAGCCCACCAACAACCCTCCTCCGGCGATGATGAACAGCCCGCGCCAGGTAAACAGCGCTTCCCAGGAATAGAACGGCGGCACCAACGGTATCTGCCCTTCCTGAAGGTTCATGTTGGCAAAATAATCCATCTTCTGCAGCGTCGCTACCGTCGCCGTCGAGACGTGGGCGATATCCCCATCCGGGCCGATGAAATAGTGCGCAGCCAAATAGCCGCCAAACATAGCGCCCAGCGCGACCATGAGGTTCCACCCCTGTGAAGCCCAGTCAAACTTGAAAAAGTCGGCAAAATTATCTGCGCCATCGGCGGCGCACATGACCCTGAAGTTGGCTGAAATGCCAAACTCGCGGCCAAACCACAATAGAAAAAACATCGTAATCGCGATCATCGGGCCGGAAAACCACCAAGGCCACGGCTGGCTGATCAATTGCTGGAGGTGAATAAGAAAATCAGGTACCATATCGGCAAAAGTTTATGAGGTTTATATGTTCATTTATTCATCAAAAATAAGACTTATAAACTCTATAAACCTCATAAACTTATAAACTATTTTCCACCAAATTCCTCACTGCCTTTGCAACCTCTGGCAGGAGGGCTTCCGATTGCGGCGACAACCCGATGTAAAGCGGCTGTAGGTCGGAAATACTGACGACAAATAACTGCACATTCGGCATGCGACCCAGGAGTTGCATGCCGTCGAGCAGGTCTTTCAGCCCAATATCATGGGTACTGAGCGCCTTGGGATAGTCTTTGGAAAAACGAGGCTGGATAAGCCGGATCTGTCCGGCAGACTCAGGTTCGAGCGCCGCATCGACGAGGATGACCATGGGGTAGTCATCCAAAAAATTCATCAACTGGAAGCCTGCGGTACCGCCGTCTTCCACATCGACGCCTTCCGGCCATTCTTCCGCTGCCAGCCGGCGGGCGAGATGTACACCGAATCCTTCATCCCCCATCAGCAAGTTGCCGATGCCCAGGATTAGAATTCGTTTTTCTGGCTCGCCCGCCGACTCTTCGGCAGTGGATGGAGTGGTTCTCATTTTTCCGTTTTTGCAACTCTTTTCTGCTTGCTCCGCTTAGCCCGTTTAAATACCGCTTCCTCTTTTTTCTCCTCTTCCCAGGCATCATCTTCAATGAATTTCCAACCTCCACTCATGGAGGATGCTTCGCCCCGGGCTTCCACATAATCGTGGAAAAATACGAGATAAACGTGAATAATTGCAAACACAATGAAAAACCACATGGCCGCGTGGTGCCAGTTGCGCAAATTAAAATCTTCTCCGAACAGCCTGGCTACCGGCACCCACATATCTGCAAACCACCAGGTACTCATATCGGCATACAAGGCAAACCCGGTAATGCACTGCACCAGGAACACAATAAAGGTCAGGAAATAGATAAACCCGGCCAGTTTGTTGTGCCCCACGGCCATATGCTCCTTGTTCTTCTGCAGCAGGATGTCGATGCGGATCACGTCCCACATATCCTTAAAAAAGGCCTTGTTGGTGGGAATGAAATTTTTCCAGTCGGCATATTTATTCCCGACAAAACCCCAGTAGATGCGGAATATGAAATTGAAGAAGAAGATATAGGCTGCGGCAAAGTGGATGAAGCGGATCGTGCCAAACAGGTACCGGTGCGAAGCTTCTGCATTCGATTGTACGGCGGGCGGAGCACCGATCAGGTATCCCGTCACGCAGAGCGCAAGGATGGCCAGCACATTCAACCAGTGGTAAACACGTACGGGCAATTCCCATACGTATACGCGGCGAAGGCGAGTTGATACTACATCTTTCATGCCCTTACATTTTTATAAAACCTTCACTTGGCTGACGTGCTTTCCATCTTCGTCGTAGAGGTGCACCGCACAAGCCAGGCATGGATCGAATGAATGGATCGTACGCAGGATCTCGACCGGTTGTTCCGGATCGGCAACAGGGGTATCCATCAGTGCGGCTTCATAAGCCGAGCGGTTGCCGTCCTTGTCACGCGGCGAAGCGTTCCAGGTGCTCGGCACCACCAACTGATAGTTGGCCAGTTTTTGATCCTTGATCACACACCAGTGAGCCAGCGCGCCCCTCGGGGCTTCGGTATGCCCCACGCCCATAGCTTCGGGCGCCCAACGCTCGGGCTTGAATTTTTCCATATTGGCCATCCGTACATCGCCGTTGCGCAGGTTGGTGATCAACGAATCGTAAAATTCCAACGCCCATTGGGAAATCAGAATGGATTCCAATCCACGTGCGGCGGTGCGGCCCAGGGTCGAGAAGAGCGCCGTGATCGGCACGCCCAATTTCGACAGGGTGCTGTCGACCACCTCTTTGAAGTCCTCGCGTCCGCGGGCATAGCCCACCAACATACGAGCCAGCGGACCTACTTCTACTGCATTGCCTTTCCAGCGCGGCGTCTTCAGGAAGCTGTACTTCTCGTCGGTGTTGAGGTTGTCGTACGGAGGTTTCGGCCCGGTGTAGTTGACCTTGGTCTCTCCTTTCCACGGGTGTAGCCCGACATCATTCCCCCCTTCGTAATCATACCACGAGTTGGAAATGAATTCCTGTACTTCAGCGTCCGACCTCAGGTCGACCTCCATCACATTGGCGATGTCTTTGTTCAGGATCACACCGGAGGGGAACTTGAAGCTGCTGTGGTCGTTGTAACCGTTGGTCGGCAGGTCGCCATATACCATATAGCTTCCCAGCCCGCCGCCGATAGCTCCCCAATCGAGGTAGTACGGCGCGATCGCCAGCAGATCGGGGATGTATACCTGCTCGATAAATTCCTTGGCGCCTTTCAGCAACTGGTGTACATAGGCCAGGCGTTCGGCGTTGATACCGCTCACGTCGTCGAGCCCGATCGCACAAGCCATACCGCCCACCAGGTAGTTGGGGTGCGGGTTCTTTCCACCGAAAATGGTGTGTACTTTCACGATCTCCTTTTGCCACTCAAGCGCCTCCAGGTAGTGCGCCACCCCGATGAGGTTGACCTCCGGAGGCAGCTTATAGGCCGGGTGGCCCCAGTAGCCGTTGGCAAAAATGCCCAGCTGGCCACTCTCTACAAACTTGGTGAGGCGCTTCTGCAGGTCGGAGAAATAACCCGGGGAGCTCTTCGCATAATGCGATATGCTCTGGGCTATTTCGGAAGTAGCTTTCGGATCGGCCTTGAGGGCCGACACGATATCTACCCAGTCGAGGGCGTGCAGGTGATAGAAGTGCACGACGTGGTCGTGCATATATTGCGTGCAAAACATGATGTTGCGCACCAGTTCTGCGTTGGGCGGGATGATGATGCCCAATGCGTCTTCCACCGAGCGGACAGACGCCAGGGAGTGCACCGTGGTGCATACACCACATACCCGGCCTACGAAGGCCCAGGCGTCGCGTGGATCGCGACCCTTTAGGATCTCTTCAATAAGGCGCACCATAGTGCCGGAACTAAACGCGTCGGTGATTTTACCGTCGCTGATATCGGCTTCGATGCGAAGGTGGCCTTCTATGCGTGTGACAGGATCTACTACAATTCGTTGACTCATGACGAAATAATGAGGTTAGAGAAATGGGTTACAGTCCTTGTTCGGCTTCCCGCCCTTCCTGGATGTTCTTGTCGATGATCTTCGTCTTGCGAAGATTGGTACCGATGGCGTGGGCGGCAAGACCCGCAACAGTGACCCCTGCTGCCACCATGCCGATCTTATCGGCGTTACTCTCTATTCCGAATCCTGGAAAGGCGGCCATTTGCCGGTAGATCGGCCCGTTATCCCAGAAGTTCTCTTCACTACAACCAAAGCAACCATGCCCCGATTGGATCGGATAGCTGGTGCCGTTATTCCAGCGCATAACCCCGCAGGCATTATACGTGCTCGGCCCTTTACACCCTACTTTATACAGGCAATACCCTTTTTGGGCATTCTCGTCGTCAAAGGTCTCTACAAACAGCCCCGCGTCGTAGAACGGACGGCGGTAGCAGCTGTCGTGTACCCGCTTGGAGTAAAACGCTTTCGGACGGCCCACCCGGTCGAGTTCCGGAAGGCGGCCAAACGTGATGATGTGTACCAATACACCCGCCATCACTTCTCCGATCGGCGGACAGCCCGGCACCTTGATGATCGGCTTGCCTTTGATCAGCTTGTGGATCGGCGTAGCGCCCGTCGGATTGGGCTTCGCCGCTTGCACACATCCGTTGCTGGCGCAACTGCCCCAGCAGATAACGGCTTTCGCACCCTCGGCACATTCGTGCAGAATGTCGATCGATGATTTGCCGCCAATACAACAATATACCCCATCCGCACCGGTCGGTACCGACCCTTCCACACACAATACATATTCGCCGTTGTACTTCTCCATCGTCTGCTTCATCGCTGCTTCGGCCTGGTGACCCGATGCAGCCATCAGCGTTTCCGTGTAGTCCAGGGAAATTTTGTCGAGCACGATATCCGCCACGATCGGGTGCGAGGAGCGGATAAACGACTCACTGCAGCAAGTACATTCCTGGAAGTGTAACCAAATTACCGGAACACGTGGGGTGCTCTCCAACGAGCGAGCAATTTGCGCGGCGCCACTGGCCTCCAAGCCAAGATAGGCGGCCATCATGGTACAGAATTTCATGAAATCCCGGCGCGAATAACCTCGTTCCCGTAACTCTTCAAAATAGGTGGGACGTTTTGTTGTAGTGGAAGGCATAATAGCGCTGTTTTTAATTAACTTTCCAAATATTATTATGCACCTATATAAATGATGCAATACGAATGGCTTCAAAATTAAAAATACACCCTGTCATATTTGGATGACATTTATCACCCCGTGTAATGACTTTTGTCATGCACCTGCCTGCCTGTCCGCCTCTATTTTTGTTTTCTTTGTGAAATTTTTCGAAAGATCATGCACGAACTCTCAATAGTCCAAAGTATAGTCGACATCGCGGAGGAACAAGTGCGGAAAGCCGGGGCCGTTACCGTCGATTCCATTGAACTGGAAATCGGCACGCTCGCCGGCGTCGAATGGGATGCCCTTGACTTCGCCTGGCAAGCCGCCGTGCCCCGCACCGTACTGGCTAATGCCGAGCGGATCGTGCAACGGGTCCCCGCCCGCGCCCGTTGCTCCAATTGCCAAGCTGAGTTCGAACTGCCCGAGTGGTTCGCCCCCTGCCCCGATTGTGGCGAAACGTTGAGCAATTTGCTCCAGGGAAGGGAGCTGAGGGTGAAATCATTGGTGGTTTCTTGATTTAGTTTATAAAGTTTATTAGGTTTATGAAGTTTATTTTTTGACCTCATAAACCCTATAAACCTCATAAACCTCATAAACCTCATAAACTGAAAAACATGTGCGATACCTGCGGATGCAATCAACCGGCCGATGCCGTTAAAATTCGTTTAATCGGAGAAGAAACTGAAGTTATGCACGAACCTCACGACCACGACCACGAGCATGGCCATGGCCATCACCATCACCACGACCACGACCACACACATGGGCATACCCACACCCATGAAGGCAAGACCGTGATCGAGCTCGAACAGGACGTCCTGGCTCAAAACAACCGCCTGGCCGAACGCAACCGCGGCTACTTCGAAGCCAAGCAGATCCTCGCGCTCAACCTCGTCAGCTCGCCGGGCTCGGGCAAAACCGCTATTCTCGAACGCACCCTGGCCGACCTCAAAAACGAACTGACCTTCAGCGTCATCGAAGGCGACCAGCAAACCACCCGCGACGCCGACCGCATCGCCGCTACCGGCGCGCCTGTCGTCCAGATCAATACCGGCAAAGGCTGCCACCTCGATTCCGATATGGTTAACCGCGCCGTCAAAAAACTCAGCCCTGCCGAAGGCGCGATCGTCATGATCGAAAACGTGGGCAACCTCGTCTGCCCTTCCCTCTTCGACCTCGGGGAAAGCCGCCGCGTCGTCATCATCTCCGTCACTGAAGGCGATGACAAACCCCTGAAGTATCCCGATATGTTCCACACCTCCGATCTGTGTATCATCAACAAGATCGACCTGCTGCCCTACGTGCCGTTCGATGTGGAAAAAGCGAAACATTACGCCCTCCACGCCAATCCAAATCTCCAATTCCTCGAAGTCTCCGCCCTGACAGGGGAAGGGATGGAAGGGTGGTACACCTGGCTTCGCAGGGAAAAAGCTTTGCTTTAGTCCTTATAAACTCAAAAACCAAAAAAATGTGCCTCGCAATCCCCGGTCAAATCATCTCCATCGACGTGCAGCTCGATGATATTTTCCGCCAGGCCAAAGTGTCGTTTGGCGGTGTGATGAAAGACGTCAACCTCTCCATGGTACCCGAAGCCAATATCGGCGATTATGTGCTCGTGCATGTCGGCGTCGCACTCAGCGTGGTGGATGAGGAAGAAGCCAAAACCACCTTCGAGTATTTAAAACAGATTGGGGAAGTCGATGAATTGACAGAATAAAAATGCGGGCATGCCCGCATTTTTATTCTTTTTTACTATATTCGTTCTAAAGGCAGTCTTCGCGTCTGTGCAAGAATGATCATAGAGCCCCAAAGAACCTCGCGTTACGCCTAAATTGAAAGAAGATTCTTTAAGCAAGATAAATCGACCAATTTATGCCAGGCGTAACCTACAACAGGAGCTCTGTCCTGAACCGTTTATTTATTTCTGCCGCACCCATCTCCTCCTGGTCGGCTTTCCTGCTCAGCAATCAGAGTACATTCAATTCTTCCCAAATATCCCTTACAGCCTGTTGGCGCGAACGCGGCGCAGCCTTTCTCTTTTCCCATAAAGCACCGGCGACACTCAACCAGGCTTATGTGGATGCGCTGTGGCAGGTGATCCTCGACAAGACGCCGCAGTTCCTCTGGAACGCAATGGTCTTTTTGCAGGAACCGGATGCGACGCCTACTATAGATAACGTATGGCTTATCCCGGTGACCCAGCCGTCCAACCTGCAATTCCGGGTTTTTGAGGATACCAGCCTTATGATCGGCAACGGCTTCTCGGAGCTCAAGTTTAAAAGAGATTCGGAAGTGGCGATCCAGTTTACAGCCGATTTTTCCGCCATTCAATTCAAAAAGGGCACCCAGCCGCCGGTCGAACTCTTCGTGCAGGGCGATATCATCAAACCCCAACAGTATGCCGACAAGATCATCACGCTTCCACTTACCGGCGAACACTGTGGCCAGTTTCAGTTCGACCTCTACCTTACCCCCGACGACCAGCTGGTCCGCTTCGACCTGGGGTTAAAATATTTTTTCGAAGAAAACGTCGAAACCAATGGCGATAGCGCTGCTATCACCCACCGGGAAAAGGCAATGCGCGAATTGCACTTTCCGCTCTTCCACAAGGGCCCCGAATTGAGCGGGGTGTTCTTTAATGTCGCCATCGACCCCACCGCCCTCCTCGACACTCAACGTACCTATTTTACATTTACCGGGGAGACAAAACGCCTCACTAGCCTGGGCGAAAAGTCTGTAACGGTTTTTGACACCCCTTTCACCACCCTGAAAGGCTATGCGATACGCCTTCAACCCAAACCCAACAACGCCCGCCTGGTATTCAGCCAGCGTTGCGACGGCGCCACAGATGCCCACTACTACCTGGTGCCTTCCGGCGATTTTTTGATGGAGATCGTCCCTAAAGGCAACCAACTGGGACTCGTCAACGGCAAGGCCAAATGGCTGACGGGCTACACGGGCACCGAGACGCTCCTGTTCCCCTACGAAGCCGGAAAGGTATCCCTGCGGTTTCATCCGCACCAACCGGCTTTCGCCTCGATCTTTCCGGCGCCGGCGAGCAGCCATACCAACCGCCTCAAATTAACAGACTCGCTGACTGCGCACTGCCATACCGCCTGGCTGAGTATCGTACACGAAGACGGACTGCCGATGGAGCATATCTCCCAACCCGATGGGGGGCCGCTCTATAAACCCGACGTAGAGGACGATCTCACCCCTGTATTTGACTACCTCGATACTACGATCCCCTTACCTATACCGGTAGACGATCCCGATTTCTGTCTACCCCTGGTGCCACACCGCGGTCAGCTGGCGGTCGCCCGTGCCAGCAACGGCGCCAAAAACCGGCGGATAGCTACGGTGCAAACCGGTCAAACAAAAATCGCAGCCGCATCCACGGAAGCCGTTTCCCAGGAAGTGGCCTTCGAAAACCAGATCCTGAGCGCAACCCGCAAATTCCGGGTCGACAAGCTGCCGAAACCCGCACCTGATCTCACTCAGATCATCCAATCGACCAGCCCGCAGGGCAACCTGGTCAAGCTCCAGCCGCAAGGCAATAACTGGACCGAACTGCTCATCGGCGAAGACGATACCACCACCCAGCTCCGGTTCGACAATCCGCCGCTTCCCCTGCAAAAGGCTTTTCAAACCAACCAGCAATTCCTCGTCATCACCAACGCCACCAATATCGGTGGGCTGGCTTCCGATGGCGCCGCGGCCGGCGCCGTTTTCCAAAACCAGTTGACCATCGCCGGCTGGCCCTTTATGTTCCGGGTAGGCCAAAACCAGCGCCTGGGCGATTACAAGAATATCCTCATTTTTAAATTCTGTAACGAAAGCTTGCTGGATCGCATCAAAAATCCCGCGCTTTGGACCCAACCTAAAGAATTCAACGGCGCCAAAGGCGTCGATCCCAACGACCTCGAACTACAGCTCATCTCCCGCTGGGTGCAGGACTATATCAACGACGCCATCGACAACCAGGGCGACAACCCCTATTTCCAGGACTTTATCAAGATCGTCCAAACCCCGCGCTGGAACGGCGTGCTCGCCCTCAAAGTAGACGTCAAACTCGACGGGCTGCCCACCGAACTACAAGGGCTCATCGGAGGTATCGACGTCACCCGCTTCAACGCCCACCATGTGGGTATGGAGATCAACCAGGTGCAGAATACCGGCGGCGGCGCGCTGAGCTATAAAGAAAAGAGCTCCCTCTTCGGCCTCGTTTATTACCAGGATATCAACTACCGACGCCTGATCCAGGGCAACACCAATTCGGACACTGCCCGGCCTTCCAGTTTCACTCCGGAGACCTTCGACTTCAAGGTGCTCACCTTGATGGCCCTGTTCAAAAACTCTACCCTCCAGCGCTTTTCCAGCAAGATCCGCGTGACGATGCGCGAATTATTCAAGGAGAAAGTAGTAGCAGGGGCCACCGATTATATCGACCTCGACGGCACCCATGAGAAAAAGAATGGTAGAGACGTATACACCTTCCTCTCTGAGCAGTCCGTCCAGTTTAAGGTGACCAGCGGTTTGTACCAGGATATCGAGATCGACCGGGCGGTCTTTAAGACCAACCCGAGAGCGGCAGGATCCCGGCAGGTCGATTCTTATTTCAGTTTTATCGGCAACCTCCTCTTTGAAATCCCCCTTGCAGGATTTGACGTGCTCTCTTTCGGCCGGACGGAAGGAGTGGACGAAGCCAATCCCGGCCTCGCATTCTCCAATCTGCAGCTCGATTTCTCGTTCAGTCTCGACAGCCCCACGGTGCGCACCTTTTCCATGCAATACCCACGGGTACGCTTCAACCTGGCCGGCAGTCCGATCCGGGAAGGCTCCCTGCTGCACCAGATGCCACTCGAACTGAAGACCTTCAAATTTGGCGATAAAAACACCTTGCCCGCCAAGCTGGGCTACCTGCCCGTCGAATTGGCGGGCGTGGAGGTCGCGCCCATATCAGAAGACTGGTATGGCTTTGAATGTGTACTCAACATGGGTAGCGCAGGCGGTTTGTCCAACCTGGGCAACCTCGTTGCGCCCGTGCTCCTGGCCTGGGCGCCCAACAGCAAACCCGGCCGGCACAGCCTGTTCATGGGCATCAAACTTCCGGGTGTGAACCCGAATGCCAAAATGCTATCGATACAAGGTTTGTTGAAACTATCCATCCACGATCTCCAGTTGGTGAGCACTACGCAGGGTTTCATCCTCAAGATCAACGACATCAGCCTCAAGTTCTTTGGCCTGGCAAAAGTGCCGCCGGGGGGCAGCACCCATTTCTACCTGTTCGGCAATCCAGACGGCGCCACGAAAGACCTCGGTTGGTATGCCGCGTACAACAAAGATGCTTAACCCCAATTCTGCCACCCAGCTAACCATTCGATCATGACGCTTCAATCGATAAAAGACCATATCCTCAGCCAAATAGGGACTGCTACCATTGGCACTTTACCCCTTGACGAAGCCAACTTCCTGGTGGCAGGCACCGACGACCTGGTCACCTCCATGAAATCACCGGCTACTCAGATGGAGATAAAGGGTACCGACGTCGTACTCGCCACAGATGAGGACGGCATTGAATTCCTGCAAATTCCAGTGCAGAATGCGACCGTTGAATTTACCCCTCCCGGGGTCTCTGCAGGACTGACCCTCCACTCTCATGATTTTGAGATCCATATCTACGAGGAAAATGGCGGCAATCACCTGAAGTGGACCGGCGCCTTCGACCAGTTTGAGCTAACCCAGTTTTACAACCTGGGCTGGATACCGGATTCGATCGAATTGCCTCAACTTGAGTTTGCAGCACTTCTGCTGCAGGGCAGTACTGCCAATGGGAGTCCAGCTACATTCTCTCTGGGGGCACGCCTGAAAGAATCCTATGAGATCATCCCAGACCTCGACGCACGCCTCTCCGATGCGACCGTACTGTATACCGGCTATGTCGATCCAGCGAAAAGCAGCGAACTCACCCTCTCCGGCATGTTCAGTGTAGGCGATTCCGGCTCTCGGGTAGCCGTCAGCCTGCCTACTGTAGTAGAAGGGCCCTGGACTTTCCAACTGGCTGCTCCGGAACCTGGTGAACCCATCGAGCCCTTCAGCCTGGCCGACCTCTTCCAACTGGTTGGCGGCGTCAATATTTTCCAGGAATTGCCGGCCGAACTCAATATCGCCGATAACTTCACCCTCAGCGAACTTACCATTACCTATGAATATGCCTCCACAGGCAGCTCCCTGAATTACCTAAAAGTAGCCCTGGGCTTGGGCAATTGGAACCTCTTTTACGGCCTGACCATAAAAGATGCCCGGCTCGCCATCGAGATCACCGACCCGTTCGAACCCAATCGCGTCATCCAAACGACTATCGGCGGAGGGTACGAAATAAGAAACAGCTCCAACCAGATCGTTGCTACCCTGGATGTGGAACTCTTCATCCCCACCGACGGCAGCGATTGGGAAATGACCGCCTCAGGCGGATTCGGCAGCGATTCGGAAGGATTCCTCGGCGCTATTTCCGGCGATCTGGACATCAACGAGTGGCTCCCGGATTCTCTTTCCGACCCTACGTTGGTGATCAATGAATTCTACCTGCGCTTTTCTCCTGGACGGAGAAAGATCTTTCAAACCCGCATTAACGTAGGGCTCGATCTGGAATGGGTAATCGTAGACAACCTGCTCAGCCTCGCCGATCCCTACTTCGCCTTCGACATCATCTGGCCCGATAATCCGGAAGCGGATGCCGTGCGAGTACTCGACCTCTATAGTAAAACCGAAAAAGCGCAACTCGTTTCCAGTCTGGGCGACCTGAGTACACAACTCAATGACCTCTCCGCAGAACTCACCCAGGCCAACAACCTTATCGCATCGGCAAACCCCGGTGAATTAGCCAATCTGGAAGCCGAGTATCAATCGATATTCCTCCAAAAAACCGATGGGATCCAACAGCGTTTTGTGGTAGATGTCAAGAATAAATTGTCGGAGATCGAGAAGCTGGAACAAGTCCAGGCGGTGATCGACGATCCCAACAAAGCCGTGCTCGACGGCGTGTTGAATAAGCTGGGTCTGGGCCCCAATCCCGTCAAACCATCACCTGTTAAAACCCTGGAAACAGCCCTCGAGGATTGCAAAAAATCCCTCCGGGGAAGCCTTTTTTCCAATGCCGCTACCCATGCGACAACGGCCAAAAAATCGGCCGACGATATGATCATCGCCATCGGCACGGAAACGATGCAAGCCCTCCTCGACCACCTGAAAACACAATCAGCCTCCAAGCCCGAAAACCAGACAAAGATCAATGCGCAACTGGGCGGCTACGTGGGCCTCCCCGGCAATACCCGTATGCACGTGTTGGCCTCCCGAGATGAGACCAAAACCTGGCGCTTCCTCGGCAAGCTGGAAGGCGACCTGGCCCTTATCGACACCGCCAAAAAATTCCTCGGGAACGGGATCAATCCGCCGACGGAGTTCAATACCAACTTGAAGATCAATGTCCTCGAAGCAGAGATAATCGTCCCCCCTGCTTCTGGTAAAAAGACCTTCCGCATCCTCTGTGGCATGGAAGACCTCTGGAGCTTCAAACTCGGCGACTTCTCCCTCTCCGCAGAATCCCTGCTTTTCGCCATCGAATACAAAGGCGCCGGGCAAACGACCGGCGTGCTCTCAGGCACGGCTGTTTTCAACGGCATGAAGGTGATCCTCAGCTATGCCTTTGCCCCTAATCAGACCAAGATCACCCTCAACTGGGAAGGCATCATTGGGGCATATACTTCATCCTCCACCTCCGCTACCATCAGCCTCACCATTGCCGATAAATCGGTCGGCGATATCATCTCGCTCCTGGTGAAAACGGTCAATCCCGGCCTCGGCACCTACCGCCTCCCTGAGCCCTGGGATTTCATGGATAAAATACCCGCCGATTTTAACCTGACATACACCCTCCGGGGCGCTGAAAAAGGCAAATTAACCGCAAGCAAACCCCTGAATATCGATATTCTTGGCCTCGTAACGGTCGAGTCGGTAGACATCACCCGGACGCACACAGGGCAAATGAACGTAGGCCTGAAAATTTCAGGCCTGGAGAACCCAAACAACCTGGGATGCCGCCGATCCGGCCAGCTCTCCGCCCGATGCCGGTGGTCTGGGCAAACGCCTCATCGACCTCCGCCTCCTGGCCATGGGGCAGCACGTAGCGCTGCAGAATGCAGGGCAGATGACCAATATGAAGGAAGCCATCACGGCCTTGCGCGGATTTACCCAACCGGGCAATGACGGTATTCCCAACGCCATCCTTTTCGACCCCAAGAGCAACTGGCTCGTGGGCCTGGACTTCGGCTTGCTGCAGGTGCCGCCGTTTGAGGCAGCTACCCCCATCTATGCCCTCCAGCTCTCCGCGCTTTTCAACGATCCCAATATCTACGGCCTCCGCATCGAGATCAACGGCGACAAGATCCCGCCGCTCAAAGGCCTGAAATTCGAGATCCTCTATACCAAGGTCAACGACTCGATCGGGAAATACCACATCGAACTGGTACTGCCCAATATCATGCGGTATATCGAGGTCGGCGCCGCTTCGCTGGTGCTGCCCATCATCGTCGTCGATGTATTTACCAACGGCGATTTCTTCATCGACTTCGGGTTCCCGTACAACCTCGATTTCAAACGCTCCTTCTCCATCACCGTAATCGTAATGGGTATCCCCGTGCTGGGCTCGGGAGGATTTTATTTTGGAAAACTCAGCGGCCCTACCGCCCCACGGCCCGTACCGGTTTCGTTCCACAACGAGTTCAAGCCTGAAAACGGGGAGTTCAACCCCATTATGGTCTTCGGCCTCGGCATGCAGATCGGGATAGGTAAGTATTTTGAAAAAGGCCCGCTCACCGCCCGCTTCAGCCTCACCGTGGTGGGAATGATCGAAGGGATCATCGCCACCTACAATCCCGCAGTGGATGAGGGGCCGGACACCAGCAAGAGCGTCGACAAATCCAATTATTTCTATATCCAGGGCACCCTGGGTATCATCGGCATCCTGGAAGGCGCGGTCGACTTCAAGGTCATCAAGGCTAAGGTCTTGATACGCTTGAAAGTTACGGTCCAGGCTACTTACGAATCCTATTGCGTCATGCCGCTCGTATTGTCGGCCAGCGTAGAAGTGGAAGTATCGATAAAGGTCCTTTTCGTCAGGGTCGAATTCTCCTTCTCGGCGCATATCAGCGCTACGTTTGAAGTGGGTGAGGACACGCACGCCCAAGCGCCCTGGTTCAAGGATCCCGCACAATCAAAATCTTTGTTCGCCGCCCGCGGTATGATGGCCGCAGCTGCGCCCCGCCTCGATCTGACGCCCATTACGGCCCCTGCGACCAAAGAAAAACTCATGCTCTTCGCCGTCCTTCAGCCTACTGTGGCTTGGGGACAGGATAAAGTGGCCGCTTCTCAAATGGTATTCGGCCTGCTGATGGAATGCCCGCCGGCTGGCGGCACGGCTACCGGAGCGACGCCTTTTGAAAAAATGGCCGACAGCATCTATCGCTGGGTGACTCAGGGTATACAGTCTACCCAGGGTTCGGATACGGTGATGACCCTTGCCGACCTCAGGGACCTGCTGGAAGAATTGAACGGCGTGGAAGAGATCAATACGAATGGAACAGTAACCTACCAGCGCAACCTCGATGTGTTGCCCTACACGGATATTAAAACACACCTTTCCTCCCAGTTTGAGCTGGAGATCAAATACCCTACAGGTACTGAAGCAGCGATCACCGGTACGCCATTTCCCGTTTTCCCCTTCCTGACCATGGAAGTGTTCAAGGAAGTGACGACCACCACGACCACGACCGTAGATGGCAAGCAGGTCACTACAACGACTATCGAAGATCAGAAGATATTAGGCGTCGATTTTGCTACATTTGGCAAGTGCAGCCCGCAATACCTCAATTACCTGAGCGCCTATTTCGAGGCTACGGCCACCCAGCCCGAAGACCCGGCTTATAACCCCGCGGGCTTCAGTACCCAGGGAGCAGACCTCAGCCTGACGGAGCAGCTTTTCGAGGATTACTTCCTCACCATCGCCCGCGAAATGGTCGGTGCAACGATCAGCTGGCTGGAAGATACTGACGCCAATGAGACGACGTTGGCCGCAGCACTCGACGCCCTGGAGAACAACAACACCGCCGGCAACCTCTCCAGCATGCTCGCCCGCTTCTATTTGGGCGGCCAACGCGTGCCTAAAAACGTGGAGCTAAAGCTCTCCACTGCGCCCTCTACCTTCGACGATCGCTACAGCATCTTCCAGGCGACGGGGCAACAGTTTACCCTGGCTGGAAGCGTCAAATCCAAATTGAAATTGACCACTTCGGAAACCATCGCAGGATGGACGATCCCGACAGCCGTTTATACCGTCCCTACCGAGTTGAAAAATAAGCTCTCTTCCCTACAAACGGAAGCCGCCACGCCCCCGCCTTTTGCATCGAAGACCATGCTTACGCCCATTCAATCCCAGGCCCGCGCCTATCCGCTCAGCCGCGCGATAGACTGGGAGAGCCACAGCCGCTATATCTGGGAATTCTCAGAAAGCATTCAGCGCCAGCTGGGTAAAAATGCCAGCGACATCGACGGGCTGAAGATACAGGTAGCTGTGCCCACTAATGGCCAACTCACCATTAGCCCTGCCGGCAATCAAAGCTGGGGAACCCTCGTTGAATTCAGCCTGAAAAAGACCGGCAACCCGCTTTCCTACGAACTCATCGGCACCAATGAGGCCGGGATCGCGCTACTGGAAAAGATCATTCTTGCCAATCCAAGCTGGGATAACTTCCAATTGCTCTACCGACCGGTCACAGACGGACAGAGTCAGAAAAAGCTGACCTCGCCTGCCAATACGGACTACGTGGCATATCTCGCCCAGATCAACCTCTCTACTGAAACCAATCCCATTCAGGGTCGGAGTATGCTCGCAGCCCTGACTACAGCCGATCGCACCCTCGAAGGCGTACTCGATCCACAGGATTTCCTCGAACGGCTTTGGGCAGCCAGTATCGTGCGCAGCGGCGGCCATTACCTCTATTATCAAAATCTGCTTGACAGCAAAGGCCTGCCCGACGACCTCTTCGGCCAGGATGATACCGCTACGATATACCTGATGATCGACTTTGGCGCCGTCGCTCCGCAAAGCTATATGAACTGCGGCCTCAGCGACCAAAATATTAACCTCGAAAGCGATATGGTCTTCGCACGCGACGACAATTTCACCGACCAATTCAATGAATTGCAGCCCGGTATTGTACTGCTCGAAGCTACCCGGACCAAACCGGCGGGAGATACCCTCAACACCTTCGCCGACCTGTTCCAGCTGCTTTCCTACGAAGTAAAACCAAGTGCGGACTTTGTAAATACCTTTGTACTGGGCACGGAAACCGAGATCATCAGCTCGACGCCCATTGGTCCCCGGAAGAATGGCGCTCCTACCACCTGGCTCTACGAGCAGATCGTGCCTGCCTACAAATTCGCGGATAAAACCGCCCTGCTTTTCACCTACCCGGCAAACGATCCCGATTTCCAGAATGCCATATTGCCTGCCAGTGACGATAATCCGTATGCCGGCATGGGTAAAACCCTGGAGGTCTCTCTACAAACCCGGGATATTTACGGCAACGCCATCCCCAATCCGGCAGATACAGCAAGCAGCCTGATGGGCTATACAGACGCGTTGATCCCCGTGCATCAATGGCCGGCTACGGGGCTCGAACTCCGCATAAACGCGAGTTCCATTGAAATAGACCTGCAATTGATCGAATCCGTCTATACTTCTCTTGAAACCCTCCAGGCCCAAACAGATGCATACAACCGCGACCTGCGTCTTTACAAAAAGATCTACTACCAGCTCTTCCAGCAAGATGCCGGGGGCGTAGCGCATATGCGAGTAGATCTGCGCAGTACCCTTCTGGGAGACACCCTGGCAGAAACGCCTTCCGGAACAGGAGATGCCAACATATTGGCTCAGCTACGTTCCTATGTGGCACAAGCCTGTAATTACCTGGAACGCAAACTGAAAACGGTCACCGATTCGCGTCCGGCTGCCGCCACACTGACCCGTACGTTTGCTGCTGCTGATCTCAACGCCGCAGTCATTTTCGAACTGCTGACCGAGATCCAACTCCGCCGCACGAAACATATACATCCCGACTTCGCTACAGAAGAAGCTATTTTCCTTGGCCGCACACCAGTGAAACCTTTCTCCGCTCAAAACGAGACGGGCACGGACAACTGGGAAGTGGCACTCAGCCAGTTTGCCGAACGCATAGAAACGACCTTCCCCGTGTTCAAACTCACCATTGGCTTCGACAAAGTAGAACTCGACAACTACGACCAACAGAAAGACCTCTTCCTCGTACGCATGGCGCACTTGAAGTGGACAAAGGAAACTCCTGTCGTATTGTCCCTCCCGCCACTGGCCACTCAACTTCAGGAGCATACCGCCAATGTGGGCACGTACACCAAGGAAGATGGATTCGATCACACCGCTGCCAACGAACAGGAATTTACCCAGATCGATATGGACGACTGGGCGCGGAGCTTCCTCGAAGCGTTCGACAATTTCCTATCGCCTGATCTAGCCGGAGCCATTTTCTTGCTCGATGAGCTTTATGAAGGGAAGGACGGTTATATGGATGAACCCCTACTGAAGCACGTGCTCCAATCCAAGAAAGACCTGGCTGCCGCCATAGCGGGTAAACTCAAGCCTGTGTTGGCAGCTGACGCAGGTGCGGATATGGGAGATGCCGTCGAAAAACTCAAACAACGCTTGCTCTCCGAATTGAGTGAGGCCTACTCCGTCAATGCGGTCGTGCATTACCCGGTTACCCTCGACTCGGCCACGGGAGAGGAGATCCGTCTGTATGGCGCCCCGGTGATCAAGCAAAGCGGCAGCGATGCAACCCAACCCTATAGTCTCTCTAATGCCAAGATCAAAACGAATGCGGACACCAGCAACCTCGATTTCTTATTTTCCACCAAAACGGCCCGCAAAGAGCCTTTCGTGGAGCTCGACCTCGAGTTCAAAGCTTCCCACCTGGAGTACAACATCCAGTCGGATGCCCGCTTTGAAGGCTACCAGGCTTCCAGTTGGCTGAGCTTCGTCATTCCTCCGGCAGCAGAAGATCTTGGGGTACTGCAGATCCCCATCGTGTTGCGTGACTTCCCCGAAGCGCCTGTGCTGCTCCAACAAGCCGCCCGTCAATCGGACGACATGGTCGACGGAATGACCGCTGCGCAAATCCTGGATGTCGCTTCCAGTTGGGACTACCAGATCCATTACAACCAGCGCCTCACTGCACAAGACTGGCTGCAGGTGGAAGTGCAATTCAACCTTCCTGAATCTGCGCTCGCCATGGGCAAAGGTTTCTCCACGACGCTTCTCGATGCACTGGCTATCTTCACCTTCCACTGGCCCCAGCTTCGCAGCGACCTGTTGACCCTCCTGCCGGGTATAAATGCCAAATCGATCCAGACCCTGCCGGAAGCCGACCTCCAACAGGCCGCCCATGCCGTTATGGCCTTTGCCGACCTGGCCCGCAACGTAGCCGACACCTGGGATTCCTGGGTGCCGCCACTCACCGCGCTCGTAGGTCCGGAAGATGCCGTCAACAATAAACTCTTCGCCGCCCGCGAATTCGCTACCAATAATCTGTTGACCACCGAATTCCAGGACCTCAATCCTTCCGTTGATCCCGATGTCCCGGATCCGGTCATCCTGGTAGGCCCCGATCAAACGGAGCCCACCACCCGTACGAATATGCTGCATTCATATGACCTGAACTACGACGCAGCCAATGCCGAGGCCTTGCGGGCACTCACGTTTGAACAACTCCGCATCCTGGCCTATCAAAACGCCATTGCCGCCGTCTACCTGAGTCGGAATGAAGAATTGATCACCGGGAAGCGCAGCGCAGATGACTTTATCTACTACACGCCACAGACGAAGTTCCCCTTCCCGATCATCCCGCTGCTCAACAACGATATCGAGGTCAATATCGGGGAGTTGATCGCCGGCAAAAATCCGCTCGTCAACTACCTGAGCACGTTCTTCACCGAACTCTTCAAGGATGTCCACATGGAAGGCACGGAAAAGATCATCACCATGCAGCTCGACTGTAGCTATGCCTACAAACTGGCCAACGACGACGCGCAGCCTTTCATCAAGCTACCCATCATCCTGGTGCCGCCCTACGAGTTCCACCTCGACGGCCCCCAGAACGATACGTCGCTCACAGAGCCCTCCCTCTCCGCGCAGATCGCCCGCGAGGTCAAAGAGTGGCAAGCCGCCGAGCACCCCGCCCCCGACAATACCCTGGCCCGCCTGGTATTCGATGTAGCGGTGTTCTCCACTACCAGCACCAGCCGGCAACCGATCCTGCGCTTGCGGAATGTGGTGCTGCCGATGGATCAGATAAGATAGAAACTGTCCCGAAAAACAGCTTTGTCCCCCGCTGGCGCTAATCTTGTAGGGGGTACATATTGCCCGGGAAAATAAGCTCTGTCCAAGGATTTTGCACATTTTTGTCCCCCGCTGGCGGGGGTTGGGGGTGGAATAGCACTTCCAGTATTTCCTCCTTTGGGGAGATAATGGCAGGTATTTTTCCACCCCCTACCCCCGCCAGCGGGGGACAAGATCGTGCAAACATCGTAGACAGGAGCTTTTTTCCTCCCCCCTACAAGATTAGCCCCCCAGCCTCCCCTCACTGCCCAACAAAAACCCGATACCCCCCAGCCCCCTCAACTTCCAGCCAATACCCTCCGGCCCCAAGCCCTACCAGCTCCAATATCCATTCCGCCACCCCGGCAGGTATCTCAAAAACCCGAACGGGCCGCCCTAACAGGTCCAGCAACCGCACCTCCGTAGGCTTCACGCGCATTTCCGGCAACCGGATAATCAACCACCCAGAAGCCGGATTGGGAAAAATTTGTACCGCAGATTCTTCTCCCTCCAACTCGACTACGCGCACGGGGGAATAGGTGAAGGTGTGGTCGTAGTCTTGTTGCTTGAGGCGATAGTACAGTGTGCAGGTAGCAGTCGGCAGTTGGCAGGGGGAGGCATCGGTAAATTCATACTCCTGTACTTCACTCGTGGTGCCGGCGCCGGGGATTTGAGCGATTTCTTCGAAATCGACTCCGGTGAGGGAGCGCTCCACAGCAAAGGCCTCGTTGTTGGATTCGGAGGCGGTGGACCAGATGAGGAGCACGTCCTTCCCCTGTGCACGCGCCTGAAAATCGAGCCACTCGACGGGGAGGGCCTGGTTGGAGCCGAGAGCGAAAGCGCCGAATTCGGAGAGGGTGGCGCGCAGCTGGTAGTAGGGATTGGAGCCCGAAGCAGCAGAGGGGTTATCCCCATTCCAGCCGGTGGGGGTGTAGCGGGAGAGGTAACATTCCGGACGGGTAAACCCGGGCAGCTCTTCATTGCCGTTCCATTGCACGGTGAGGGTGGCGGAGCTGCCGCCGGGGGTGGTCTCGTCAAGTACCCAGGTACGGGCGACGACGAGGCTGGTGTAGGGTGCGCCGGTCAACCCCTCACTGCGCACCTCGTCGAAAAGACGGGCGCCGAAAACGTCGGTAACACCGGTGTTGGTGAGCGTGAGGGGGTTGTAGGCGCTGAGGCCCACGGGGAACACACGTGTCGCCGCTCCCACCGTCTGCCGGAGCCTACCCGTGCCGGTAGTCTGCACGTAGGAGGCGGTGGAGCCGCCGCCGGCATTGCCACCCGGACCGATGGTCAGATCGAAAGCATCGAGCCGCACGTGGCCGCTGACGAGGAGGAGGAATCCATTGACGGTGGTGTTTCCCTTCAGGGTTTTCAGCCCGCCGGCGCTGCTGCGCAGGTTGGCGTAGGTGATCTTGTCTTCAATGAGCTGAGCGGACGCGCCCGCATAGTCGACCAGGGAGTTGGGCTGGCAGGTCACCGGGTCGCGCACGGGGTCGATGGCGGTCATGACCTCCCCGGCGCCGGAGAGCACGAGCTGGGCGCCGGGCTGGATAATGAGATGGGCCTTCGCATTGCCCGCTACGCCCTGGTTGCCGATTACTTGTCCGCCAACTTTGACGAGGCCGCCGGGACCGATTTCGTAGAAAATGTCCTGGCTGCCAGCGGTGGTATTGTCGGTGCGGAGGAAGAGCGCCCCAAGCTGAATGTCGAGGACGCCGAGGATGGTGAAGGCGCCCCAACGGTTGCTGCTGTTGGCTCCGTCTACCCCGTCTATCGAGACATCGCCACGGGTCACGGTGACGGCCACGCCGGGTTGGATGGTGACGTTGAAGGGATAGCCCGCTATGTCGTTGTAGAGGGCGGCGCCCAGGTTGTAACGCAGCTGCAAACTACGGGCAATGGTCAGGCTGGTAGCCGTGAAGCCGTTCTTCCGGATGCGATTGAGATCGATCGTGCCCGTACCGGCGATCGTAGCGGAGGGACCGTGAAACTCGAGCCCGATGCCGTCGTTCGCATTTCCATTCCCCATTATCCCGTTCACGAGCACCGAGTTGCCGTAGATCTCGAGGTAACGGCTCGACGTAGCGCCCGCCTTGAGGGTGCCACCCGCCTGTATGAGGAGGGTGGTAATGCCCTTAGTGCTGGGCAGCAGGATGTCGTGTCCGGGCTGGATGATGCAGTGGTATTCAGGCCCGGTAGGACCCTGGGTGTTATTGGGGTCGGTGACGTATACCCCGCTGCCGTCGGGCATGGTGTTCCACAGGTTGGGGGTTTGCCAGGAGCCGTCGGCCTGGGAGTAGAGCGTGCTCGGCACATCGTCGTTGATAATGGCTACGGTATGGGCCGTGAGCCCCAGATCGGCTGTGCCGCCGGTCACGGAGAGGATGAGATCTACCGTCTCGTCGGGCTCGGCCTGAGTGTCGCCCACTACGGGGATGACGGCTATTTTCGTGGCCGGGTACGATCCTCCGGGGGTGAAGGTGAGGGTGGTGGAAGAAAAGACATAGTCAATGCCCGGCGTCGCGCTGCCCGTGCCCGCGTTGGCTACCAGCACGGTGACGGTGGAGGTGGGCGGTACGTCCATGACAACAGCTACGGGGTGGTTGGTGACCCCGCTGTTGCCCTCCATCAACGAACTGGTGGCGCTAAGGAAGCCCACGATAGGGATGGGCGTACAGATGGTCGCATGAACGCCCAGGCCAGAGACATCATCCATCGGAAAGCCATCCCAGTCGGTTGTCAGGGTGGGGAATGGACACGGATTGTTGGGCGGGTCGATGGTAACCCCATAGCAGGCGCCTGGTTTTCGGCGAATGGTATTGTCGGCCGTGGAAAGCAGGCCTGTGCCCCACTCGATATCGGGCATACAACCGATATTGCCGACAAGGTCGAGCAATTGGCCATTTTTGCGCAGGGCCACGGCGTCGTTGCCGTTGTAGTTGAGGGCGCCGCTGGTCTGGTCGGGGGTGCCGCTCCAGGCGGTAGCGCTGGGGTGAGCCAGCACAAATACGTCGCCGGACGCTATGACGCCGGTCAGGGTAATGGAAGAAGTGGGAAAAGTCGCGCCATTGGCATAGACCTCCACCACATAATTCGCGCCCGCCAGGCTAATTGGCGAGCCGGTACCGTTGAATAGCTCCACATATTTATTGTTGGAACTTCCTTCGACGTACTCCGAAATGAGCAGGTCGGTGATCTGGGCTTGCATCGAGAGCATGCCACCCAGGAGCATACTTGTCAGTGTCAATCTCCGCATTGTCAGGCTGTTGAGGTGAAAAAAATTCACCCGTCAGCTGCGCGGATTTGTTCGTGGGGGGAAAAATAGGGGCGCAAACTCGCATTTGCAAATGAAAAGAAAAAAATTAACCGCGAAGACGCTAAGGGCGCAAAGAGACTATGCGTTTACAACTATAAAGTAATTGTAAAAGCAAGATTTCTTTGCGCCCTTAGCGCCTTTGCGGTTAAAAAAAATTACTGCCGAACGCCGTCCTTATACGTCACCACCCAGGCGTCTTTGACGCCGATCTTCTTGAGGTGCTTCTGCAATTTTTCGGCATCGGCCTTGTTGGTAAACTGCCCCAACACGATCTTCTGCAGTCCGCCGGCTTGCTCGAGGGCCATATCCTGACCGGTCTCCAGCCCGGTGGGGATCTGGTTTTTCTCTTTTTCAAACGCGCCGATCTGTACGCGGAAGATGGTGCCCATCGGAATCATCTCACCGGGGCTATCGGCAGGCGTCGTGTAGGCTGGCTGGTAAGGCTCGGCATTGCGGGCTTCTTCCAGTTGCATGCTCAGCTGGTCGATCTGCGACTCCAGCGACGCCACGCGGTTGTCCTTGGCGTTGACCTGGGTCTTGAGCAGGTTCAGATCGCTCTCCATGCTATTATTGATGCGCTGCAACTCCTGCTTGTCTTTCGTCAACTGCGCCAGGGCCGCCGGATTTTTCATATATTCCTTTGCAGTCTTCTTCCACTCTTTTTCTTCATCTTTCGACAACTGCTTCTGGGCCGATACGGCGCCTACGGCAACCAATAAACTCAGGCATACTAGGCTAATCAAGATTTTTTTCATGTCTGTAGGTTTAAGACGTTTGATGGTTAAATGGCTTTTGGTGCTACCAACAAAAACGCATAATGGTTAAACAAAATTTCTTTAGGATAAAGGTAATGAGTTTTTATAAGGTTTGGTGCCGGGGAAAGGGTTTATGAGGTTTATCAGGTTTATTAGGTTTATTAGGCTGGTTTGCGTAGGCGGGATTTTTTGTACTTTTCCCGACATTTTTCCCGAAGATTGAGTAATTTTGCTGATCAATTTCATACGCAACCCCGAAAAACTGGATATAATTTTTCCAGAAACCGTGAACATAACAGCAGACGCAACCATTCGTACCCACACACAGATGGATGCCTTTCGGTATTCGTCCTTCCCATTACACCCCACATGCACACACAACCGCTTTTCCCTGACAGGAATTAGCCAAACAGGGTATTGAATAACAACAAAAGCTGTTCTAGTTCACTCATTCTCAATAAATTAATCCGATAGTCGCTGCGACATATCGACGGCGAAGCCGTGCTTCAGTGGGCAGTTTTCAGTTGGCAGTTGGCAGTTAATGCCCACTGAAAACTGTACACTGCACACTGAAAACTGCCCACTGAAAATGTTCTTCCGCTCCTCCAAAAAACCACCCACGCCCAGCTCCTATTCCTCGCTGGGCACGGACCTCCACTCCCACCTCATCCCCGGGATCGATGATGGCGTGCGCACGCTGGAGGAATCCCTCACGCTTATCCGGCGGCTGGTGGAGATGGGGTATAAAAAGATCATCACCACGCCGCATGTGATGGCGGATCATTATCCGAATACGAGGGAAAGGATTTTGGAAGGGAAGGAGGCGGTGTTGGAGGGATTGAAAGGCCCCGATGGCTATCGGGGTGAGGGGATTGAATTTGACGTGGCGGCGGAGTATTTTTTGGATGAAAATTTTGAACGGCTGTTGCAGGAAGAAGACCTGCTCACCCTGCCCGGCAACCGGGTGCTGATCGAGATGGCAGGCGTAGCGCCGGCGTCCAATCTGCACGACCTGCTGTTCCGGATGCAGACGAAAGGGTATAAGCCGCTCCTGGCACACCCCGAGCGTTATCCCTACTACACGCGTGACTTCAATGCCGTAGAGCGTCTAAAGGAATACGGATGCGAATTTCAACTCAACCTGCTTTCCCTCACCGGACATTACGGTACCACGGTGCGCGACCAGGCGTTCAAACTCCTCAAAAAAGGATTGATCGATTTTCTGGGCACCGATATGCACCACGAACAACACGCAGATAAACTGAAAGAAGCATTGTCGGACAGGAAAGTGCGGAAGGTGTTGGAGGGGACCAGGTTTAAGAATGCAGGGCTGTGAGCGGTTTACCCACAAGTTGGAGCAAGCTCCAGGTTTTCAACCCTCCCCCGACCCCTCCCTCAAACAGGGAGGGGAGCTCTTTGCACTGAAAAACAATGATTTGATCAATTGTTTTGCAAAAGCTTCGTCGATGAAATTTTCTGGAAATAAAGCTCAAAAAGCTCCCCCTCCATTTCAAGGGAGGGGGTCGGGGGGAGGGTGCGAAAAGGGCGTTAGTGCGAAATAACAACTATTTATAAAAAAAATCTTAAATTGTACCCTATATCAGAATCCCTGAACACACTATGAGAAAAAATTACATTTGGGGACTACTCATTTTGCTTGTGCTGACCGCACCCTCTTGCGTCTACCACAAGCAACTCGTCAACTTCCGGAGCGATGGCGAGCGCACGGCGTCGGTGCCCGTCGAGATCCTCAATGAGCTCGAACCCAGGATCCAGCCCAACGACATCCTCAATATCCAGGTGACCAGCTACGACCAGGAAGCCGCACAGCCTTTCAATAAGATCCGTACAGGGCAGAATAACAATATGAACTTCGGCGGGAATAACAGCGGCCTCAATCCTCAAACCCTCTTCGGCTATACGGTGGGCTACGACGGCTACCTCGATTTCCCGGTAGTAGGGCGCGTGGCGGTAGCGGGGCTCACCCAGACCGAGGTGCGCAACCTGCTCTTCACCCTGATCCAACCATTCCTCAAGGATGCGGTGATCAACGTGCAGTTCCTCAATTTCAAATTTACCATCATGGGCGAAATAAACCGCCCATCGACCTATAACGTGGTCAGTCCGCGCATCACCATCCTCGAGGCCATCGGCATGGCGGGCGACCTTACCCTCTACGCCAACCGCGCCACCCTCCTGGTGATCCGCGAAGTGAACGGCATACGCGAATACGGCACGGTCGACCTCCAAAGTCCCGAGCTCTTCGCGTCGCCCTACTACTACCTTTCGCAAAACGACGTCATCTATATAGAACCCCTCCGCCAACGCATCGCCACCGTCGCCGATCCCGCACAGCGTATTATTGGGTATGTGACGGCGGGGTTGTCTATCTTATCGATCGTGCTGGCGTTGACCAGGTAAAAAAGACACTGGCCGGCGGCCAGTGTCTTTTTCTATGAGAATATACATTGAGAAAACTACCAAAAGCCCCCAAATTTGGATTATCCCAAGAACGGCCTCAGCAACGGCCAACACAACCATCCACCACCTGAAGAAGAAAAAGACCAGCTTTTTTTCCTCGACACGCGCTCGCTGATCTTTCGGCTGCTGCGCAATTGGTACCTCTTTGCCATCGGTATCGCCCTGGCAGTGGGGTATGTGAAATTTAAGGCCCGCTATGTGGTGCCGGTGTATCAGGTGCGCAGCACGATGATCGTCAATTCCGGCGGCAGGCAAGAACTCGACCTCGGCAGCCTGCTGGGCGGCGGAGGCGGAAGCTCCAGTTCGGGCGACCTCACCAATGAGCTCACCGTGCTCAAATCGCGGACGCTGATGCGCAAAGTGGTGGACTCACTAGGACTCAATGTGAGTTATTTCGTGGAAGGACGCGTAAAGACCACCGAGTTTTACGGAAACACTCCGGTCGTGCTGACCTCTGCCGCGCCTTCGGATAAAGCCTACGGCAAAACCCTGCGCATCGATCCCATCGATGACAAGACCTTTAACCTCGTGCTTAACGAAGATAAAAGCCTGCCCTGCACATACGGAGAGCCCTTCAGCTATGCCGAGGCAACCTGGCTGGTCGACTATCGATTTATGCCTGTAGATGGCGCCCAAATACTGATCAAAAATCAATGGCCCGACGCCGTGGCCGGCAGCCTGGCCGGTAGCCTGGTGATCGACCCGGTGATCCGCTCCAACGTGGTGAAGTTGGGCATGAACAGCCCCAATGCCGACAAGGCCAAAGCCATCGTCAACAAGCTCATCGAGGTCTATAGCGACGATATCATCCAGAAAAAGAACGAAGCCAACCTCAAAACCCTCGCCTTCGTCAACGAACGCCTCGACTTTGTGACCCGCGAGCTTTATGACGTAGAAAAGACGTCGAAAACTTCAAGCGCAGCCGGGATATTCCGCTCGGCGTGAACGAAAACGCGGGCCGCAATATCGGCCTCGCCACCAAGCGCGACGAGCAGATCCTTGACCTGGAGGTACAAAAAGTATTGCTCGACAACATCGAAGCCATCTTCAACCGCGACACCAACCGCTCCGAACCACTTCCGGTGGTCTCCGACGTGTTCGAACGCGGATTGAGCGGCTTCATCAGCGAATACAACCAACTCATTTTCGAACGGCAGCGCCTCCTCGAGTTTGCCACCCCCGAAAACCCGGTGCTGGCCCGCCAGCTCGAGCAGATGGACTACCTCGAAGGCAACATCCGCCGCAACCTGGACATCCTGCGGCAGGAGATCGAGTTGCGCCAGGCACAGTTCCGCGCCCAGCTCGATCCGTTTGAGCAGCAGATCGCCGCCGCTCCGGCCAATGAGCGGGAGCTGCTCCAGATCATGCGCCAGCAGAAGATCAAAGAAAGCCTCTTCCTGATGCTCCTCGAAAAGCGCGAATCGACCGCCCTGGCTCTGGCTGCCCAGGTGGGCAATACCCGCGTCATCGACGCCCCCAGTGTGTCGGGCGTCATTGGCACCAACCTGCGTAGCTTCTGGATGTTGGGCCTTATGCTGGGACTCGGCATCCCCGCCGGTATCCTCACGCTCATCGAGTTGTTCAACAATAAGGTGCACACCGAAAAAGACATTCGCCGCTATACCAAGGCGCCCTTCATGGGCATCATCGGCCTCGCTAAAGACAGCAGCCCCATCGTCGTGCAGAAAGGCAGCCGGTCGGCCATCGCCGAGATGTTTCGCCTCCTGCGCACCAATATGCAGTTTCTCACGGCCGACACCAAGCCGCAGATCATCATGGTCACCTCCACCATCAGCGGGGAGGGCAAGACCTTCGTGTCCCTCAACCTGGGCATCAGTGAGGCCCTCGCCGGCAAGCGCACCGTCATCATCGGCCTCGACCTGCGCAAGCCCAAGATCGCCAACTACACCGGGCTGACCACCGGCATGGGCGTCACCAACTACCTCGTCGGCGAAGCCAGCCTCGAAGACCTGGTCGTGCCCACGCCCTTCAGCCCCAACCTCTTCATCGTGCCCTCCGGCCCCATACCGCCCAACCCCGGCGAGCTGCTCACCAGCCCGCTTATGTACGACATATTCAACCACCTCAAGGAGCGTTTCGACTGCATCATCGTCGACACCGCCCCCGTCGGTCTCGTCGCCGACGCCCTCATGATCAGCGAGCACGTCAACGCCACCATTATCGTCACCCGCTTCCACCGCACCCAGATGAGCTCCCTCCAGCTCATCGACGACCTCTATCGCGCCAAGAAACTGCCCCGCGTATCCGTGCTCCTCAACGGCGTCAAGCTCAATAAGAAGTACGGGTATGGCTACGGGTACGGATATGGCTACGGATATGGGTATGGGTATGTGGAGACGGAGAAGGGAGGGGTGATGAAGAAGAGGCGGAAGAAAAAAGAGGAAAAAGCGTGATTTTTGTTTTTTAGCTACCAAAAAATGAACCGCAAAGACGCAAAGGACGCTAAGCAAACGCAAAATCAACTTTGCGTCCTTTGCGCCTTCGCGGTTAATAATTTTAAATGATCCAACAGCCTATTACCCCAGAAGACGAACATTGGGATACCGTAATAACCCCGCATAGATCCTTACTGGATTTAAAGCTGAAGGAAGTCTGGAGATATAGAGACCTCCTCACCCTCTTCGTGCGCCGCGACTTCGTAGCCCAATACAAGCAGACCGTTTTGGGACCGTTGTGGCACTTCGTGCAGCCGGTGCTTACGACGCTGATGTTTACGGTGGTGTTTGGGAAGCTGGCGGGTATTTCGACCGACGGCATACCGCCCATGCTGTTTTATCTGGCGGGGCTGACCAACTGGAACTACTTTGCGGCCTGCCTCAACGGTACTTCCAACACCTTTGTGGGCAACCAGGGGATCTTCGGGAAAGTGTATTTCCCCAGGCTGGTGACGCCGCTGAGTGTGGTGATGAGCAATATGATCAAGTACGGCATTCAGCTGCTGCTGTTCATCGGCTTTTATGTGTATTTTTTGTGGAAAGGGGCGCCATTGGAGCCCAATGTCTATATTTTGCTGTTCCCGGTGTTGGTTGTGCTGCTGGCGGGATTGGGGCTAGGCTCCGGGTTGCTCATCACCTCCATGACCACCAAATACCGGGACTTGTCGGTGTTGCTCGGCTTCGGCGTGCAGCTCATGATGTATGCCACGCCGGTGATCTACCCCTTGAGCGAAGTACCCGAGCGCTGGCGTCACCTCGCCGTGCTCAACCCGATGACCAGTGTGATCGAGACCTTCAAATACGGCATCCTGGGGCACGGCACCTTTTCGTGGGGGAATCTGGCGTACAGCGGCGGGTTTATGGTCGTGTTGCTTTTGCTGGGTATTGTGGTGTTTAATAGGACGGAGAGGAATTTTATGGACACTGTTTAGTTGCCTCCTTCGCTAAAGCTTCGGCGGGACAAGGAACCATTCTCCTTCAAAAAGCGTTTTTTTTAGATAAAAACTGCTCGAATGACCATCAAAGAACAAATCCTTCAAGACATCCAGTCAATAGGCAGTTCCAGGCTGCTCTTCCAGATCTGGGAGTTTATTCATCTATTGCAAAAGAACCTGAAAAAAGAAAAGGGCAACCGGGATCAGGTTCTCTCCTTTGCGGGCACCCTTTCGGATGAAGAAGCCTTAGCTATTCAGGCAGATGTAGATGCTGAGTTTTCAAGGATTGAAGGAGATTGGTAGAAATGAAGGGAATTGCATTGGAAACAAATACCGCGGTCACAAAGTGGCTGCGCCGCCACATCACTCTAAACTCTACCGGGCCGCCGAAGCTTTAGCGAAGGAGGCAACTCTCAACTAATCTTCCTATCTTTAAATAATGACCAAACCTGAATTCATACAAAGTCTTTTGCCCAAAAATCTCTTTTGGTCTTACGATACGAGAGAGGAGCAATCCATACCCGATGAGGTGGTTATTGAGCAGGTTTTGCTTTACGGTGATGTGCCCGATTTAACACAGTTGTTTCATCTTTGGGATAAAAAACTGATTCAAAAAATTTGGGAAGAACAGTTGCTTCCACACGAACGCCACCGAAAGATCAACTACTACTTGGGGGTTTTCTTTTTTCAAATACCCCACATCAATAATTTCTTAAATAAGCATATTCGTGCGTACCCCAGGCTTGAGCGACTTCGACTTCTTGCTGCCGGCGACCCGGAAAGTCCTTACCGAGCTGGCTGATGCGTCCTGGCTGGAACGGTTTACCTTCGTCGGAGGGTCAGCATTAGCGCTTTACCTCCACCATCGCTTGAGTGAAGACATTGATCTGTTTACCTGGGAGGAACAGCTTAATCAAACTGAAATAATAAAAGGTCTGGAGCAAATGTTCCCCAACCGGCTCTTCCTGGAACAGACCGGACCAAAACAGATCGATGTCCGGATTGATGGGGTTCAAGTTACCTTTTTCGCCAATAACTGGGATGCACTCCTGGCTCGGCTTCCTCTGTATCAGAATCTCTCCATTGCCGATCTGGATCTGCTAACAGGAATGAAATTGAACACGCTTTTCCTGAGGGCTAAATTCAGGGATTATTATGACCTCTACACCCTTCATAAGCGACAATACACCATTCCCGGAATGTATGAAATCATTGCCAATCTGATGCCAGGAATGAATGAAAGATTGTTCCAGATGGCCCTTGTTTATACGGATGATATCATCGACGATAAAATAGAACACCTCCAACCCAAATATCGTATCTCGAAAGAAGAGATCGGGAAGTATTTTGAGAAACACATTTTGGAATGGATGAAAAAGAAAAGTTGAAAGTTTTAAAGTAATGTCTGCATGACTATTCAGCGCAAGAACGACCAAATCATTATTACCCTTCCCGCTTCCGTCGATATTGAAGGGGTGCAACGGCTTATCAATTTTTTACTGTTTAAGGAAGCAGTGAAAGACAGCAAAGCCAAGCAGGAAGATGTAGATCAATTGGCTCGTGATGTCAACAAAACTTGGTGGGAGGAGAATAAACACCGGTTTTTGCCATCGTGAAATTTGTAGTAGATACCAATATCGCATTCAGTGCCTTTTCCGTCCGAGCGGCGTAAGGTTTAGAGTTTAAAGTGATAAGAAAGCCGCGGTCACAAAGTGACTGCGCCGCAACATCACTCTCCACTCTCCACTCTCCACTAGACAAGGAACCAACCCAAGCAGCCAGGCGTTAAAACTACATCCAGCAATTCAAAAGGCAAACAATCGCCTCCTCATGGAATACCTGATAGACCGGATCACCCTCGACGAAAAAACCTGCAATGGCAAACCCACCATTCGGGGCAAACGCATTACCGTTCAAACTATACTGGAGTTTTTGGCAGCAGGCGATAGCTCGGAGGAAATTTTAGCACAGTATCCATCGCTGACTATGGAGGACATTAAAGCCTGCCTGCAATTTGCCACCGAGTTGATGAAAAGAACCTACGTAATCAATGCCGTGGCCCATACACAAATCAGTTCAAGTGAAGGAACTCCCTACGTCTCGAGCTTGTTATAAAAAATAAAATTAAAGACCATGTCAAATGAAGAACGGCTGATACTGGATTACATGACATTGTTGCGCCACCTCAGTTTAGATCTGAAGCTAAAGCTCATTTCCAGACTCACAGAAAGTATCCGTAACGAATTTGTAAAACCTGCCGAAGAAAAAGATGATTCCTGGAAAAGCCTCTTTGGCGTATGGAGCGACACAGAAGACGATCTGGCCGGCATAATTAGGAAGAATAGGCTTTCTGAGCGCGATATACCCCCGTTTGAATAATGAACAGCTACTTACTCGACACCGATATATGCGTGTATTTCCTCCAAGGGAAGTTTGGCCTGACTGAAAAAATTGAAGCCATCGGCATTGACAATTGCTATGTTTCAGAAATTACGATTGCTGAATTATTATTTGGAGCCGAAAACAGCCAAAATTATGAAAAGCATATATCAGAAGTCGAGAAATTCGAGAGGTCATTTAGCATCCTTCCCATATACAGCGCGCTGAGAACTTATGCAAAAGAAAAGGTGAGGTTGCGAAAGGCCGGTTCTCCTTTAGCCGAGTTTGACCTTCTAATTGGTACCACAGCTGTTCATCATGACCTGATTTTGGTTTCAGGAAATGTGAAACATTTTAGCAAAATACAGGGAATTCAATTGGAGGATTGGACAAAAAATGAATAATTGCGCGCCACCTATCAGATTAGGCATAATGTGGATGGATGTACGGAGGATGAGCGATCCGTCCGAGCGGCGTCTTCCGCCACTCAGACATGATAATCAGCGTTAAAAAAAAATGGCAACTACACAATCCAAACCACTGACTAACCTCCAGCTTGAGCTGTTGAAAATTTTTTCCCGAGAGGTAAGCGACCAGGATTTGCTCGAAATCAGGAAGATACTCGCCAAATACTTCGCCCAGAAAGCGATGGACATCGCCGATCAGGTCTGGGATGCAAATAAATGGACAGAAGAGGATGAGCAACGGTTTTTACACGAACATACCCGGACTACCTATCAGCCTGAATAAAAGAATGAGTGGAGAGTGGCCTCCACTAACCAAGCAGAAATAAAAGGCCCCCTGTTACCTCACCTTTTAAATCTGCAGTTATGCAAAATTTTATGCGCATCACGATTGAAACGGAAAGTGCATTGGAACTGGAACAAATCCTCCAGCTTCTGAAAACTACATCCGCCTCCGCCCCCGGGCCCCCCCCCGGGCCCGCCCCTTGGATATTAACACCCAGAAAAAAGAAATTCGATGGAACTCAATTGGCGCAATCACATACATTCTGACTCCAAGATACTCCTGGGAAAACCGACCATTAAAGGTACCCGGATTTCGGTAGAACTGATCCTGGAACTCTTTGCCAGCGGATGGACCCAGCAAGCCATCCTGGATAGCTATCCAAATTTGACGGAGATAGATATAAAAGCCTGCCTGCAATTTGCAGCAAAGGAAACTTAAAACCTCCTTTCTGCGTTTTTTTATTTCAGAATACCAAGCCAATGACAGCTGCAGAAAAACTATATAAATCCATATTACAGAGTCTCAGCCAGATTCCGGTTGCACATCTTCAGCAGGTTAATAACTACCTACATTCCTTTCGAAAAAGCCTGCAGGCAAAAGAAGATAACCGCTCCCGAATATTGGCCCTTCGAGGCGCCTGGAATGATTTGTCAGAAACAGACTTCAATGATGTCCTCCAGATAGCAAAATCTTCGGGAGAACAAGCCTTCGGACGCGTGGTTGATCTATGAAAGAAGCACTTATTGATACGGATACCCTTTCCTATTTTTTCAGGGATCATCAGCAAGTGGTTGACAAGTTGTACACAATAAGAATTTAAAAAAAACAACTTCAAAAGAAAGGTTGATGAGCAGTAAGCATATTAAAAGTCAAAGCCCTGGATGCTTTCAAACTGGGTAAAGCCGGTATTGAGGTGCCTGATGACGTAATCGAGTATAATGACGCGGATATAGTTTATGATCCGGAGTTTGATGATTATGAATGGAAACGAACGGATATTGATCCCTATAAAGTCTAAAAGAAAAGCTAACGGTCAGCATAGAAGTTGAAAAAGAAATTACTACATGGATTCAAAAGCATGGTATAGAAATAGATCATTTACTTGAAAAGTTGATCCATGATTTTTATTCTTCCAATCAAATGATAAAAGTGACCCCGCCACGCAGTTTTTAAAGGCCCCAGTTAACTCAAACCTTTTAAATCTGCAATCATACAAAAGTGCCTATCCGATATGCTGGAATTTGAATGGGATGAAAATAAAAACAAGTCAGATCGAGAAAAACACTCGATAAGCTTTGAGAAAGCAAAGAGGCTTTCAAGATGAAAATGCGGTTGAATTTCGCCGAGGGGGATTCTTCGACAGAATTGAGGATTTTGAGAATAGGAAAAGACTTTTAGTAAAATATTAATTGCGGTAGTGTACACGATTAGATCAGCAGCGATCCGGATAATTTCAGCGAGGCAAGCAAGTAAAAAAGGAAACAAAGGCTTATCTTGAGAATAGTTTTTCAAACCAATCAGGAGATGAAACTGAAAATTGAGCAAGCAATAGAATTGGCCAGAAACAATAAAAGCCTGGAAGGAGTAATCATTGAAGACTTAAAAGAAACTCAAGTGCCTGCAGTGGATGCATTGATCCTGGCTGAATATGGCATAGTCATACCCGCACAGAACATCTATTACAAGGATGATGACATTGCCTATGATCCTGATTTTGATGAGGTGACATGGAGTAAAGAACCTCTCAGAATGACCTGGGAAGAAAAAATTTTGCTAGCAGAAGAAATCGCTAAAAAAAATAAGGATGAAGAGGAAATTTCTGTCAAAGTAACTATCCCGGATCAAGAAGTACGTCAATGGTTTAACGCGAACTATGATAAAATGGGGCAAATATTGGGCAATTTTATTATAGACATTTATAAGGCTAGTAAGATCATTAAGGAATAAGTGGAGTGTGGAGTGTGGAGAGTGAAATGAGACCGCGGTCGCAAAGCGACGCCGCCGCAACATCACTCTAAACTTTCACCTTATAACAAAAAAAAGAAAATTGCCTTTACAACCTTCACCAATATGGACAACCAGGACCTCTTAAGCCGCATCACCATCAACCCCAAGGTTTCCTTTGGAAAACCTTCGATCCGGAATATGCGGTATCCAGTTGAGGGTTATATTGGATCTTCTTTCGGCTGGGATGAACCATCAGGAAATACTCGCCGATTACCCTGACCTGGAAGATGATGACATCAGGGCTTGTCTGACATTTGCAGCAAAGCTACTGAAGGTTAAAAGCATTATGGAGGTAAAAGCTACCTGAGGAATGAAGTTTCTCCACTCTCCACACTCAACACTCCACTAACCAAGCAGAAATAAAAGGCCCCCTGTTACTTACACCTTTTAAATCTGCCACAAAATGCAACAATTCACCTTCGAGAAACTCCACGCTTGGCACAAAGCCAAAGACCTCGTGAAACTCATTTACCAAGTAACCAAAGCCTTTCCTAAAGAAGAACTGTTCGGCCTGACCAACCAAGTTCGGCGAGCGGCTGTTTCAGTAGCCTCTAACCTTGCAGAAGGAAGTACCCGCCATTCTGACAAGGATCGGGCTCACTTCATCTCAATAGCTTACAGTAGCCTAATGGAAGTTCTGAATCAATGCATCCTTGCACATGAACTATCCTATCTTCCTGAAACCGACTACCTCTCTATCCGGAAGCAAACAGATGACCTTAGCAGAATGCTTTCCGGTTTGCGAAACGCCTACTTAAGAAAACCCTAATTGTATGTGGCCCCCTCCACACTCCACACTCCACACTCAACTGCTATGTCCGATATCGCAATAAAAATAGAAAACCTCTCCAAGCAATACCGCCTCGGCACCGTCGGCACCGGCACCCTCTCCGACGACCTCAAACGCTGGTGGTACCGGGCACGAGGCAAAGAAGATCCCTTCCTCAAGATCGGGAAACCAACGACCGGGCCCACCAGGGCAACTCTGAATACGTATGGGCCCTGCGAGATATCAACCTGGAGGTGAAGCAGGGGGAAGTGCTGGGGATTATTGGGAAGAATGGTGCCGGGAAGAGCACCCTGCTGAAGATATTGAGCAAGGTGACCGGGCCCACCACGGGAAGCATCATGGCCAAGGGCCGCATTGCCAGTTTGCTGGAGGTGGGCACGGGCTTTCACCCGGAGCTGACGGGACGAGAGAATATCTACCTCAATGGCGCAATCTTGGGGATGACGAAGCAGGAGGTGAAACTGAAAACTGGATGAGATCGTTGATTTTGCGGGGGTAGGCATGACAGTACGCCTGGGCTTTGCGGTAGCAGCTTTTTTAGAGGAAGAAATCCTAATCGTAGACGAGGTACTGGCAGTGGGGGATGCAGAGTTTCAGAAGAAGGCGATTGGGAAGATGCAGGAGGTTAGCTCGGGCGGGGGAGGACTGTGTTGTTGTGAGTCACCAACTAGATTCAGTGAAAAATCTTTGTTCAAAGACATTACTATTAGAAGAAGGGATGATTTCAAAGATAGGGAAAACAGAAAGCATTATCGAATATTATCTAAAGAGATGGAGTTTCAGAAGAAAATGCCACATGTACCAAAGTATCAGAACAAACAAAAAAATACGTGTCAAATAGAAATATAGGAAGCAATCTTAACTGATGAATGAAAACCAAATATCATTAATTGAAACAAAATCTATTTTTTTTTTTAAATTTAAATTATTTTTGTTGAAAAGATACATTCGGAGGCATTATAAATCTTGAAATAAAAAAAATAATGAAATATTATTCATGTCATTTGGCCACAGACAATGACGACCAAATAAAATCAAAAATAAAAGTTTTATCAATCAAAATTAAATTTCCAGGAGGGATTTTCAAACCTGGAAATTATAAAATAAATATAAAAGCAGGAGTTGCAAATCTCTGCACATTTCAATCATTGGAGGAAGTACTTAGCTTTGATGTTCACTTACTTTCAAAACCTTCTTCATTCACAAGTTATTCCTTGAATAGACCAGGGAAAATAATTTCTCCTTTAATTTGGAACACAACTAAAAGATGATACTTTTCAATAGGTTTAAAATAACAAGACACCGTCATTTCAATCCACTAAAAGTCCAACTAACAGAGAATATAAAACTAAAAAATGTAGACTCAATAATTAGCCAGCTGGAAAGAAAGGAAATTATCGAAATAGATTATGATGGCATCATTTTATATTTCAACAACGAACAATCAGCAATTTACCAT
>JADJTT010000005.1 GCA_016711045.1 Saprospirales bacterium | reverse complement strand
GAGTGACGTAGTGTTCGCAGGCAAAGAACTTACCTGACCGGCCCAATCCGCAGATCACCTCGTCGAAGATCAGGAAGGCGTCGTGTCTCCGGCAAAAATCCTGCACACGCTGCCAAAAGTAGGTAGGGAACAACGGGAGTGGAGGTAATCGTCGTCCCGATGATAGCTGCGAGTCGGGATGCCGGGCCAGGATCACTTCAATTTGACGGATATAAAGGTCGTCGATCTGCTCTTGATCAGTCAATCCCCATGGATTCCGGTAATAGTTGGGGAATTCCACATGAAAAGCGCCCGGGACCATAGGGCCTGCGCCGTTACTGAAATGTTCCGTTCCGCCGACTGTCGCAGCCTGCCAGGTTGTGCCATGGTAATTATCCCAGAAAGAGATGGTCTTCCATTTTCCCGTAATCATTTTGGCGAGCAAGATGGCCATTTCGATCGCTTCAGACCCCCCGGGTGCAAACAGGACCCGGTTGAGGCCTTCCGGCGCCATCTCCACCAGTTTTTTTGCCAGGCCTATGGCCGGAGCATTGGTATAACGGCGTGGCGAAAAAGAAAGTCCTTCGTCCAGTTGCTGTTTGATCGCCTCGATCACCACCGGATTATTAAATTCGATGTTGTGCACACCATTGCCGTGCAGATCTAGGAATTTATTTCCATCCCAGTCGTAAAGGTAAGCCCCTTCTGCCCGACTGAGCATGTTCATGACAGGGGTTGAAAGCGCCTGGTGCAGAAAAAAACGGGCATCTTCTTCCAGCCACTGCCGGGTCGCATCCGTGTGTTGAGCCCAATATTCCTGCCGGGTGGAAGTACTATTGGCATCACCTTGTTGAATGTAAGGGGGAGAATGGCCAATCTTTGTCTGTCGCAAACCAATTTTTTAATCCAATTCCAGAAAGATCATGTATCGTATTGTCATACCTGTTTTTTGTGTTTTCATTCTAATTTCCTGCAAGCATGAGGTAGTCACCTTGCAGGTTCCCGGATCGGGGGAATATTGCAAGATCGATTCGTCCGGAACAACCGTTTTACCCAGTGGTCGTTTTGTTACTCCGGCGGGCAAGGTGGTCCGGATCAACCGGGCTCCCTTCGGAATGGCACTTAGCCCGGACGAAAAAACCGCACTGGTATTGCACAATGGAGTGGTTACGCTCCTGGATCTTTCGAACGGTCTGAAAGCTACCCGCGTCCCTGATTTTGGAGATACGATCCCCAGGATACTGGATGGGTCCTCCTATTTGGGCGTTGCCTATTTGCCGGATGGCAATAGCGCCTGGCTGAGCGGAGGCGGTACAGGCGATGTGGTGCTTTTCGACGTCGTCAACCGGCAAAAGGTGAAATCCATCAGTCTTAACGGGGCATTCAACGGGCGGAAGTATGAAGACAGTTTCACCTCCGATCTCATCGTAGACCCATCCCGCAATCACCTGCTGGTGTTGGATCGCGGAAATTTCCGCCTGGTCAGGATCGATCTGGCGACCGATTCCATCCTCGCTTCCATTCCGGTAGGGCGCATTCCTTTTGGTATTGCGTTGAGCCCGGATCAAAGCACCGCTTTTGTCGCAAATGTCGGGTTATACGAATATCCGCTCGTGCCCGGGGTTACCCCGGAGAGTCAGGACAGTTTTATGCTGGAATTTCCGGCTTATGGGGTACCATCGAAAGACGCGGAGGATGGAGTGACTTTGGAAGATGGGCGGGAGATTCCGGGATTGGGTAGCCCATTGGTCCCGGAAGCCATGAGCGTTTGGACGATCGATTTGTATAAAGATGAAGTAAACGGGAAGTACAAGACCGGATTTCAGATCGGAGACCTGGTTGAAGGGGATGAAGTCGTTGGCGGAGCGCATCCGAACTCCCTGGCAGTAGGCCAGGACTTTGCATACATTTCCAACGCATCCAATGATCTCATTTCCATTCTCGACTATCAAAAAGGGACGATCGTAGGGGAAATACCGTTGTTGGTTCACCCGAAACTGGATGGCCACCGGGGCGTTATGCCTTTCGGGCTCGCGCTTAGTCCGGATGAACGGACCTTATATGTGGCCTGTTTAAGCCTGAACGCGGTTGCGGTGGTCGACGTTGAAAGCCTCAAAGTAAAAGGATATATTCCCACCGGTTGGATGCCGAGCCGGGTTGCCGTTTCAAAGGATGGGGAAACCTTATTTATCGTATCTGCCCGCGGCTACGGAGCGGGCCCGAACGGTGGCGCCGACTTCGCCGCTCCGCCTCAGGGCACTTATATTGGCGATATTCAGTTGGGAACATTTCAAGTGGTTCAGACGCCCGACGAGGTCAGGTTGGAGCAGTATACACAACAGGTGTTGTCCAACACCTTCCGGGAAGTCAGGATCACAGACGATCGGAAAAATCCATTGCCCCCACTTCCTGCGTTGCGAAAAACGCCCATTCAATATATCATTTATGTAACGAAAGAAAACCGCACCTACGACGAAGTATTAGGGCAATTGTCCCAAGGCTTGGGCGATCCGAGTCTGGCTCGGTTTGGAGTGGGAGTGGACATTACTATCCCCGACCATCCTGAAAACAATCTGACAGGCGTAGACGTGATGCCCAACCATTTGAAGATAGCCCGGGAATTTGCCTTTTCCGACAATTTTTACTGCGATTCCGACGCGAGCATACACGGCCATAAATGGATGGTAGGTACTATCCCCAATGAATATGTGGAAACCAATTCGCAGGTAAGCGCCGAATTCAAGCCATTCTCCTCGGCGCCGGGACGGCGCTTCCCTCGCACCACCGGCGCGATGGATCCGGAGGATTACAATGAGAAAGGCGGCATCTGGGAAAACCTCGCCAGAGATGAAGTGTCCTATTTCAATTTTGGGGAGGCCAACGAATATACCGGGCCTTCCGAAACCTGGCGCGACACGCTTTTTGGAGCGCGGAATTCCGTCGTTTTCCCAATGCCCAAACCTTTGTTTGACCGGACTTGCCGCACCTATCCTGGCTACAACATGAGTGTTCCCGATCAATTTCGAATGGACCAGTTTGAAGCTGAGTTTTCCCGTCGCTGGTTGGGAGATCAGCCGTTTGAGCCCATGCCCCAGGTCATTACGATCATACTGCCCAACGACCATGGAACTGGCCCACGGCCGGAGGCCGGCTATCCCTACCTGCACAGTTATATGGCCGACAACGACCTGGCCCTGGGCCGTCTGTTGCATTTTCTCAGTCGCACTCCTTATTGGAAGAATACGCTGGTTATTATTACGGAAGACGATCCCCAAGGGGGCGTCGATCACGTCGATGCACACCGTTCGGTGCTGCTCATGGCCGGTCCATACGTAAAAAGGGGATATGTGTCGCACACCCATGCCAATTTCGGCAGCCTTATCAAGGTGATCTATAATATTGTCGGCGCCGATTACCTCAATCATTATGACCTGACGGCTTCCCTGCTACAGGATTTCTTCACGGATCAACCCGATTATACCCCCTACACGCTCGAACCTGCCGACTCGATGGTCTTCAAACCTCAAAAAGCCCTGGATATCTATCAACACACTTTTGATTGGGAAAAGATCTTACAGGGGCCCAAGATGGATGATGAGAAGGAACAACGGGAATCATTTTACAAACAACATTAATGATGAAAAATATCGCAGTTCTTTGGGTACTGCTATACACGACAGTTGTTGTTATTGGACAAACGACAGATACCCTGGCTGTGGTCGTTGTCACGGCTCAACGAATGGAAGAACCACTTACTGATATTCCCCTCAATATTTCCACCATAACTGCTGTTCAATCTCAAACCCGGCAGGACCGCAGCACTCCCGAGATGTTGTTGTCCGTGCCGGGCGTTTTTGTGCAGAAGACGAACCACGGCGGCGGGTCACCCTTTTTACGTGGCCTTACAGGCAACCAGACCTTATTGTTGGTTGACGGCATCCGGCTTAGCAACGCCACATTCCGGTATGGCCCAAATCAATACCTCAATACCATCGACCCGTTCAGCATTGAGCGGATGGAAATTTGGAAAGGAGGCGGGAGTGTACCCTACGGCTCGGATGCGTTGGGCGGGACCATCCAGGTGAGGACGATCGATCCTTCGTTTTCCTCCGGAGACCCCGTGTTTTCCGGGCAAGCCCTGGGCCTTTGGCGTAGTCAGGGCATGGAAAAGACCGCACACCCGGAGGGCGAATTTTCCGCACGTCGGGTGGCCATCCATCTCGGAGGTACTATCCGGGACTTCGGTGATCTCGTCGGGGGCGACACTACGGGCCTCCAATCGCCCAGCGGATACCCCGAAGGGGCGTTCGACATCAAAGCCAAAGTCATGGCCGGCGAGCGAAATATTTTGACGGGAGCATACCAGTTTTTCCGGCAGACCAATGTGCCCGTTTATCACAAGATCCAGTTGGAAGACTATGCCCGCAACCACTTTTCCCTGCAACAACGGCAACTCGGTTACTTCCGGTGGGAGCGGTTTCCGGAAAAGTCTTTTTTCGAAAAAATTACAGCGACTGCTTCTTTTCAACAGACGGATGAACACCGGGAAAGCCAAAAAAATAATAATCCGGTCCTTCGCAGGGAGGCTGATGCCGTTTCTTCAGCAGGTTTTTCGGTGCAGGCGGAAGCCCATCCTTTGCAGGCCTGGAGGATGGTTGGCGGCATTGAATTTTATAACGACCAGGTGGGAAGTCAACGGGTGGATATCGATAATCTGACGAGCCTGAGTACCGATAAAAGAGGGTTGTACCCCGATGGATCTGTCTTTTCCAGTTTGGCCGCATTCTGGATCAACCATTGGGATTGGGAAAAATGGGGCCTCACGGCGGGCGCGCGGTACAACCAATTTTTTATCAGCGTAAATGAGGAAACGCTGGGTAAAACCCAACTCAACCCGGGCGCCACGGTCTACCAGGCAGCGCTGTTGCGAAAGATCTCCGATACAGGGCGGCTGTTTGCCGGCATTCAAACGGGCTTCCGGGCGCCAAATATCGACGACCTCGGCTCTCTGGGGATCGTCGATTTTCGTTACGAAGTCCCAACCCTGGACCTGAAGCCGGAAAGATCGACTCAGGCCGAGACGGGGTATCGGCTGGTTACCCCGAAACTTCAGACGGAAGTGTCCGCTTTTTGGAACGAGCTCCGCAACCTGATCACTCGCGTGCGGGTTGAAGATGACAGCATTGGAGGCTACCCCGTATACCGAAAAGAAAATGCAGAAGAAGGGTTCATTTTTGGAGCCGAGGCCCGAGCAGACTGGACGCTTGGGCAGCGGCTCCGCTTGCGAGGCGCTGTCACCCTGGCAATATGGGCAAAATCGCACCAAAGACGAGCCTTTGCGACGCATTCCCCCTGTTTTTGGCCGCCTTGGTTTGGAATATAGCCGTTCCCATTGGGGTATCACCGTGGAAAGCCTGGCGGCTGGGACGCAGCAACGCCTCTCCTCGGGAGACCAGAGCGACAATCGAATTCCCGCAGGCGGCACGCCCGGCTGGTGGGTATTAAATGTCTTTGGATCTTATTCCTGGAAGTGGATGACCGTTCGAGCCGGCGCCTGGAATATGTTCAACCAGGATTACCGGTATCATGGATCGGGGATCAACGGCATGGGCCGGAGCGTTTCGGTCTCCCTCTCCATTCGGATCTAAAGAAGCGATATCAACGGATCAAAGTCTATTGATCATTTCTTCGGCTAATCCAAAGGAAAGCGTCATTCCTGCACCACCCAACCCATTCACGATGGTCGTATTTTGTTGGGGGTGTGCGATAAACTCCGTTTTTCCGGGGAGTTTGGCATAGATCCCATGCCAGGTTTCAGCGATATTCAATATGGGAAAGCGGGCAAAACCCTGCAGGTAATTCAGAATGAGGTGATTGATAGAATCCTTGTCGAAAGGGCTGAGGTCAAGCCCATATTCGTGGCTGTCGCCCAGCGTAATTTCCCCCAGTGCTGTTTGAGATACGAGTACGTGAATACCCCAGTGGTTGTATTCGCTCATCTCGGCAACAAAGCGTTTTTTGAGGTCGGTCAGTTTGACACAATGCCCGAAGGAAGCATAATGTTGGAGCGTGAGACCGGCCGCCAGGGTCGGGCCCAGTTTCCAGCCTTTGGGTTGGGGGAGGTCCGCATCATTTGCAGTTTACACTTCGTGATCCCGCTTTGTTCGTAAATCTCCGGGTAGAGCGTTTCAAAGTCGGCGCCTCCACAGACAAATATCTGCGCTGCTTTCCAGGTGCGCTGATGGCTATAGAGCGTGGAATGATCGATGTGATGGATGACTGTATTGTAAAAAAAGGCGACCCCAGATTCTCCCGGAGATATTGGGGAATCTTCAGGTTGCTTCCTGGGGTCGACATTCACTTCCGTGGCGCTCCAGAGTGCGCCTCTCAGGTTGATGGGATTGACCACAGGGCTTAGGGCGATCGTCTTTTCCGGGCTGAGGATCTGTCTTCTGTACCCTCCATCCTTCCTCGTTTCATAGAATTCGTGCAATACATCCATTTCATCCTGACGGTATGCAAGAAAGAGCGCGCCGGTGGATCCGGCCCAAAAACCGGCTTCTCTGGAGAGCTCCAGCCACGATTCCTGGCTTCTCATGGCCCGGTCGAAAGTTTCGAGGGTCTGACCGATCGGCCAGACCATTCCGAAGTTTCGGATGGTGGCTCCGATGGCGCGAGGGTGGCGTTCAAAGACCGCTACTTTCAGTCCCTGTCTGGCAGCATGGTAGGCAAAAGCCATTCCGACAATGCCAGCCCCTACTATGGCAACATCGAAGGTGGTATCTGGAGATTCCATAATCGGTGGATTTGGTCAAAGCTAGCATTCTTAATGTAAACAGGGTCTTATCTTTTTGTGAATTCATGGGCTAGGTGGTATTTCACTTTTCCCGGAATGTATTTTTACAATTGATCAACTGAATTTTAACGGCCGCCACAAGCGGCGCAAAAACATTATCTATGAACAAGATTAAACTCGTCGTTTTTGACATGGCAGGGACGACCGTTCGCGATGACCATGAAGTGGAAAGCTGCATTTTCGGTGCGGCAGAGGCTACTGGATTGGAGGTTTCATGGGATCGGGTGCACGAAATGAACGGTTTACCAAAAAAGCAGGTATTCGAAATGCTCTGGGCGGAAGCTATTGGCGCCGACCACCCCGACTTTGAGTCGAATGTGGAGACCAGTTTTTCGGTTTTCCGGAAGATCCTGGAAGACTTTTACCGGACGGAGCCCGTATCGCCAACCGAAGGCGCTGTCGAAACCATTACCTGGCTCCGGTCGCAGGGAATCAAAGTCGCCCTGAATACTGGTTTCTACCGGGAGGTAGCCAATATCATTCTCAAGCGGCTCCAATGGGATCAAGGGTTGGACAAGCATTATTTGGGTGGTCCGGAATCCTTCATTGACCTTTCCGTGACACCTACCGAGACGAACGAACGAGGCCGTCCTAACCCCGATATGATCCAGTATGCAATGCAGAAACTAGGCATTGTCGATCCCACAGAAGTGATCAAGATCGGTGATGCGCCGGTGGATGTGGAGGAAGGGAAAGCAGCAGGATGCCTGCTTACCCTGGCTGTGCTCAACGGGGTGCATACCCGGGAAGAGCTGGAAGCTGCCAGCCCGGACGGGTTGCTGGAAAGCACCGGAGAATTGCGTTTCTTTTTGGAAGAGCGGGGTTTGAACTGACCGGGTGATGTGGAAAGAAAGACTGGAGCGTTCCGGCAATTTCATCTTTGCCGCATATGCTTCTTTTGCCGCTTTTGGAGTTTACTTTTTGCATGTATGCCTTCCGGAAGCCCTTTGCTGTGGCTACCTATGAAGGGATTGAAACTTTTGGCTCGTCATATCTGACCTGTAAAAGTCTGTTGGTCATCAGCCAGGTTGTGGGGTATGCCCTATCCAAGTTTATCGGTATCAAGGTTATTTCGGAAATGAAAAACAGGTACCGTCCCTTTCTGCTTTTGGGGTTGATCATGGGTGCCGAATTAGCCTTATTATTGTTTGCGTTGACTCCGACTCCATGGAATGCGGTTTTCCTGTTTTTCAATGGTTTGCCGCTGGGCATGATATGGGGAATTGTATTTTCCTACCTGGAGGGGCGCCGGGTTTCCGAGGTGTTGGGCGCCGGGTTGAGCGTCAGCTTCATCGTTTCGTCGGGAGCGGTGAAATCGGTGGGAAAATGGTTGATGTTGCATTACGGGATCAGCGAGTTTTGGATGCCTGCTGCAGTAGGAGGAATATTTCTGGTTCCCTTGTTGTTATTTACGTTTTTGCTGGAACAAATCCCTCCACCTTCCCGGGAAGACGTGTTGTTGCGTGCGGAGCGGGCGCCTATGACAGGCGCCGACCGGCTGGCCCTTTTCAGGCGATTGGCGCCTGGATTGATCCTGCTCATTTCCTTTTACACCCTACTGACGGCTTACCGTGATTTTCGCGACAATTTTGCCGTGGAAATTTGGACGGCAATAGGTTTTGGGGATGCGCCCTATGTTTTCACCCTGTCTGAACTCCCGATCGCTGTGTTGGTATTAGTCCTGATGGGGTCAACGATGATGATACGGGACAATGACAAGGCCCTGCAAACGAATTTTATGCTCATTCTGGGGGGCGCGTTATTGGTTGGAGTAAGTACACTGGCCTACCACGCTCATGCGATGAACGGCGCCTTATGGATGATTGTGGTCGGCCTGGGTCTATATGTCGCTTATGTGCCGTTCAATTGTATCCTTTTTGACCGGATGGTGGCGGCCTTCCGATACAAGAGCAACGCCGGATTTTTGATCTACGTGGCAGATGCGTTCGGTTATTTGGGGTCCACAGCAATTCTGCTTTTTAAGGATTTCGGGGAAGGGCAAATGAGCTGGCTTTCCTTTTTCAAGTATACCAGCATTGGGCTGGCCATAAGCGGGATAGTATTGATCAGTGGCGCTATGATATACTTTCCCAGGAGAAGAAGGAGTGAAAAAAGCCGTCGGAGTGCTTTACTCCGACGGCGCATAATGGATTAGTATGAGACTTGATTTTTGGGGGTTTTTGAAATCTATTTCAGATACCACATTTTGGTATTGATATCATCCACGCCCTGCCGGGCAACAGCTGCATCGCGATTTCCCCCATTCAAGGCTTGTTCAAGGATCGGATATATGAACCGGACCGGGATCTTGTCGACGTTCTGGTTATCAACAGACGGCGTCAGGGCCGGGCGGCCAGTTCTGCGCCAGTCGAACCAGGCTTCCAACCCCTGATAGAACAAGGATATCCATTTTTGGAAACCGATCTTGTCGAGTTTTTCCGTGCTGGAGCCGGTATAGGCCACCTGAGGCTGATTGAGGTAACTGTCGGTTGCTTCCAGTCCGTAAAATTCAAATGAAGCTTTCACCCCGTTCGTATAGTACTGGCCGGCGTCACCGGTGATCATCCCTTTTTCAGCCGCTTCGGCGAGCAGGAATTGCAGCTCGGCATAGGTCATGATGACGCCTTTGGCGACTTCGAGTCCTTTTGACGTGACCGCCTCTTCAAAGTACAAGGCGCTGATCCGCGACTGTGCTTGCGGACCGCCGTTGTACTGGAGGGCTGAAACGTCGTCGAGGCCGTTCGGGATGCCCACGTACTCCGGGTTTGTGGTGCCTTCAGTTTCCGGAGTGGATCGGAAGAAGATGTAAAGGCGTTCGTCGTCAAGGCTGACCAGAGTGTCGAGCATCGTTTCGCTGGCGCGCAATTCGTTGAACGATCCGATGCGGTTGGTGAACTTGGGGAACTGACCGGGCGATGAACTCAGGTAGGTATACACGGCATTGTCAGCTACACCTTCGAAAAGCGGATAGTCGGAGGGGTTGCCCACAATCTTCGCAAGTTCGCCAGACACATCGCGTTTGTTGGAAATGCGCATGAGAAAGCGAACCCGCAGGGAGTTGGCCAGTTTGCGCCATTTGAGGATATCGCCATCGAAGATAACATCGCCTGCAACTACTTCCCCGCTGGAGCCCAGGATCTGATTGGCTTCTTCCAGGTCGGCCAGGATACCCTCGTAGATGGACTCCTGGGTGTCGTAGACCGGGTAGTTGATACCGTTCTTGGCTTGGACAGCCTGGGAATAGGGGATATCACCGTAGCAATCAGTCGCCAGGGAGAACATCCAGGACTTCAGGACCAGGGCAATGCCCTTGTAGTTGTTTTGGCCCAGTTCCTCGCTTTGAACCAGGATGTTATTCAGGTCGCGCATTTGGGAATATACGGAATTCCAGATCGAATTCAGTTCACCCCAGAGGTAACGATCCTCGTTAACAAATTGGTTTTTCGCCGTGTGCTGGATCACGATGTTTCCGATTCCCCAGGATTCCCCCAACAGGGAGTTCATCATGTCGCGAACGACCTGGGGAAGAAGTAGGGAGGAATTTACGGCAGTAGGTGCATTGGGATTGGTGTTGATCTCGTCGAAATCTTTAGTGCAGGACGAGAGGTTAACGACCACCCCTAACACGATTATGGCTTTGAGAATGAAGTTTTTCATGGTAAAAAATTTTGATCGTTTATAATCCTGGACATCTGGAAATATCCTGGACATCCTGTTTAAAATTTGAAATTGAGGTTAAACCCGATGCTGCGCACGGAGGGTAGTGCGACGGATTCTACACCTGGGATAACGGTGCCACCGGAGGTCGAAGACGTTTCCGGGTCGATGTGGGGCACTTTGGTCCACAGGGCTAGGTTGCGACCTACCAGAGCGAAGTTGATATCGCGAACAGGAATTTGCCCAGTGCCGAGTTAGGGATGGTATAGCCGAGGCGTACTTCCCGAAGTTTGACAAATGAGGCGTCGAAGATCATGGATTCCAGAAGGTTGCGGCCAAGTGTGATGGAGGTATGCCATTCGCGAGCCGACAGTTTGGTCGTGTTGTCCTCAAAGCCGGCGACGTTGCCTTCCCCGTCGTAGATTGCAACTACACCTTCCCCGATGACGCCGTTTCCGTCGAGAGAGAGATCGTAGCCGTTATCGCGACCTTCCAGGGTTTCGATGATCTGACCACCTTCCCGGCCTACCGTTTGGGTATGGGAATATACATCCCCTCCCATCCGGATGTCGAAGAGAAAACCGAGGGAGATGCCTTTGAAGCTGATCGTGTTGTTGATACCGACTAACCAGTCGGGGTTGTAATTGCCCAGCAGGACACGGCTCGTCGTGCGCTCGGGTTTACCCTGTGCGGTGTAGACGATTTGGCCGACAAATTGACCGGTAGGGTCATAGAATCTGGCGTTTGGATCATCGCTGACGCGTTCGAAACCGATGGCGTACATCGAGCCCATTTGCTCGCCTACCCTTGCTTCTACAGTGATGTAGCGGGAGGCCAATACGTAGTTATTGATCTCCTGGCCGGATTCCGGGTCGGTATAGAGTTCCAGCACCTTGCTGCGGTTGCGCGACCAGTTGATGCCGAGGTCCCAGGAAAAATTACGGCTTTTGACCGGGGTGGCGGCCAAAGCGATCTCGAGGCCGTAGTTTTCGATCAGACCGGCGTTGATGATACGGGCATCGTAGCCGGTGGTATTGGAAAGCGGGATCGGCAGGATTTGGTTGCGGCTGCGGGTATTATAGTAGGTTACATCCAATCCGATGCGGTTGTTGAAAAAGCGGATATCAACGCCCGTTTCGATGGAGGAAGAGATTTCTGGCTTGAGATCGGGGTTGACCAGCACATTGGATTCACCGTAGGCGGGAGCGCCTTTCACCGCGGTTTGGGCGGAATAAATAGCCTGGAGTTGGTACGGATCGGTATCGTTGCCCACCTGAGCTACCCCGAAGCGGATCTTTGCGAAGGAGAGCGCACTTTGGGAGCTGAGGTTCAGCATTTCAGAGACAACGGCGCTTAGGTTGGCGGCATAGTACAGGTAGCTGCGCGAGTCGGAAGGCAGCGTGCTCGACCAGTCATTGCGGGCAGACAGGTCGAGGTACAGGTAGTTGTTATAGCCAAGCTGCGCCGTAGCGTAGAGGCTGTGGATGCGCTTTTCATTGTAGAAAGCAGCCGATTGCAGGGCTACGCGGGAATTGGACAGATTGTATACGCCCGGTACGGCCAGCTGTGGTGCAAACACGTCGGAGTAGCGGCTGCGCTGGAGCATCAGGTTACCACCCAGACCCAGGTTGAGATCAATAGGGCCCAAACCGGCTTTGTTGTATGAAAGGAGGAAATCGGAGTTGGTCTCTTCGAAGAAGACCTTTTCTTCCCGGTAGCTGCCCAGTGGGAAACGCTGGGTGCTGTATGCGCGACGGCGGGCCCGGAAGTCATTGCTCACATCGGTGCCGGTGCGCACCATAAGGCTAAGGTTGTCGGTAAAGTCGTAGGTCAGCGCCACGTGGCCGTAGATACGGTCGATGTCCTGGCTGTTGGTGTTTTCGTAGACGTTGAAATAGGGGTTATCGTGGTAGTTGTAATTGAAGTTGAACTGGTTGAGTCCTTCGCGGCCGGCCATCCAGTAGTTGCGAAGTGAGGCCATATTGACGGAGCGGCCGAGCCAGCAGTTGAACAGGTACATGATGTTTTCCGTACCATAACTCAGGTTGGGGCGGTTATTGCTGAAGTTTTTGATGTAATTGACTACAGCGCGGGCCTTGAAACGGGAAGTCAGGTTGTAGCCGCCCGAAAAGGAAAGCGTGTTCCGGGTCAGGCCGGTATTTGGTACGGTCCCTTTTTGATCGAGGTAGGTGTAGGAAAGACGGAAGTCGCCTGCGTCATTGGCGCCTGTAATGGCGAAGTTATGGGTTTGGGTCACCCCCGTTTCAAAGAAATCGCGTATGTTATTTGATTGTGCATTCCAGGGCGTTGCCTGGATCGCACCCCGTGCATCCAACTGAGCCGGCAGGTCGACCGGACCGATCTGCGTGTTGGTATTGCCGATATCGCCACCGCGGAAACCGTTGGTAGTCGGGCTGTCAAATTGCGAAATAGACAGGTTGTCGGAGAAGGCGGGTCCCCAGCTTTCGTCAACCCCGTCTTTGTTGCCGCCTCCGTTTCCGTCGACGAATTCGAACTCGCCGTTCAGGCCCTGGCCATAAACGTTTTGGTATTCCGGCAAGCGGAGCGGAGTTTCAAAAGAAACGGTTGAGTTAACGGAAACCCCAGTCCTTTTGTACCTTTTCCGGTCTTGGTCGTGATCAGGATGACTCCGTTGTTGGCGCGCGATCCGTAGAGGGCCGCAGCGTTGGCGCCTTTCAAAACGGTGATCGTCTCAATGTCGTCAGGATTGATTAAACCAGCTCCGTTTCCATAGTCGACATCCTGGTTGCTTTTCCCGGAGGAGCCGACGAATTGATTGCTGATCGGCACGCCGTCTACGACAAAGAGCGGCTGATTGTTGTTGATGTTCAGCGAGCGTTCCCCACGAATGCTCACACGGGCAGAACTACCGATGCCGGAGGGGTTGTTGACGATAGTTACCCCGGCCACTTTTCCTGCGAGAGAGCTGACCACGTTTGTTTCACGGGCTTTGTCAAGTGCATCGCCCCCTACTTCCTGAACGGCATAGCCGAGTGATTTTTTTTCACGGCTGATGCCCAATGCAGTTACTGTAATCTCCCTGAGATTGACCCGGTCTACGCTGAGCAACACGTCAACCGTGGAACGAGCGTCGACGGGTACCTCCAGGGTTTCATAGCCCACATAAGAGAAAATGAGCACGTCATTGGCTCCAGACTGGACTGAATAACGGCCATCCAGATCCGAAACCGTACCCGAAGTTTGTCCTTTAACGGTGACATTGACCCCAAGCAGTGTTTCCTGAGTTTCGGCGTCCCGGACAAGCCCGGAAACGCTCATTTGCATCTGAGCATGCAAGGGAAAAGAGGCGGTAAGAAATGAAAAAAGCAGGAATAAAAACACCCTGCCGGCGCCTCCGATTTGGAAGAGACGAGATTGAAACATAGTTTTGTTGTAGTTTTAATTAATAATTAAATCATTTGGAGTTGAGGCCTTCGGGCTTCAGCTCCTTTTTAATTTTACCTCAAAGGTTGGAAACTTGGGCAAATTCAGAATGGATCTTCCCATTAAGAATTGTTGAAGAATTTGTAAATAATAACGACAATCGCCGCATTTTTTCCGTAATTGGAATGACCTCTACCCAAAAAACTAGATCAGGTCATCTACTCTATTCAAAACACCCCGGTCCTGGGTCTTAACATTAATTTCATCTCCATTAACCTTTGGTTTAATCCAAACTATTTACCTTACTCAGCGAGAAAGACTGTGAGAAAATCTTCTAAAAGCTACGCCATGCGCTCTATCAGATCCATTCCATTTCTGCTTTTCCTGTTCATTTATTCGACCCTGGCATCAGGGCAAGAACAGCCCCGCCTCGTCGTGGGCATCATCATCGACCAGATGCGCTACGACTACCTTTACCGATATTGGGACGACCTGAGCGAAACCGGTTTCAAGCGGCTCTTACGCGATGGTTGTGTCATGCACGATGCCCATTATCAATATGCCCCCACTTTTACAGGTCCGGGACACAGCAGCATTTATACAGGCTCCAGCCCTGCGCTGAACGGGATCGTCGGGAACGAATGGTATGCCCGCGAGGAAAAGGCAAGGGTTTACTGTGTCGAAGATCAGAAAGCCAATACTGTAGGCTCTACTTCGGTGGAAGGAAAAATGTCTCCCCGGCGGCTGAAGGCCACTACTATTACCGACCAACTTGAACTGGCTACCAACCGCCGATCAAAGACCATCGGTATCGCCATTAAAGACCGAAGCGCGATCCTGCCTGCAGGGTTCCTGAACGACGGCGCTTACTGGTTCGACAGGACCTACGGCCATTTCATCACCAGTGACTTCTACATGGATAGCTTGCCTGGCTGGGTCGTTCAGTTCAATGACCGCCACCTGCCGGACCAGTACCTCGCACAAACATGGACGCCCCTGCTGCCCATGGATCGCTACGATGAGAGTTTGCCCGACGACCGGCCTTTCGAACAGCCTTTCCCCGGCACGGCAAAGGCTGTATTCCCCTATGACCTCCGGGCGCTCAGCGGGATGGGAAGCGGCCATATGCAATATGGCGTATTGCCTTCCACACCATATGGCAATACCCTGACCATCGAATTTGCCAAGGCCGCCATCGAAGGCGAGCAGATGGGAATGGACTCCATCCCCGACCTGCTGGCAGTCAGCTTTTCATCACCCGACTATGTCGGGCACCAGTTTGGTCCGCAAAGCGTCGAGATCCAGGATATCTATCTGCGCCTCGACCGCGAATTGGGCGACTTCCTCGATTACCTCGATCAAACCGTCGGGCTCGACAGGATTGTATTGTTCCTGACGGCCGACCATGGCGCCGCCGATGTGGCGGGTTACCTGAATCCACCCGCCGGATATTTCCAAGCGGCTGCCTTTGAAGAGGGGTTGCGCAAAGATTTGGTCAAGAAGTTCAAGACTGACCCGATCGAATATTTCATCAACGAACAGGTCTATTTCACCAGGCCGCTCCCCGTGGATGAGCAAAAGCTCGTGACGGAGATCAAGGCCTATGCGACAGATTTTCCGGGCGTCTACGGCATCATGTCGCTGAAGGATTTCAGCAGCTGCCCTACCGATCCCCGCATTTGTGAAAAGATCCAAAAGGGCGTCATGCCCTCGAGAAGCGGCGATCTGTATGTACAGCTATATCCCGGCTGGTTCGGGGAATACTACGAGAAAGGCGGTACCACGCACGGCACCTCGTATGCGTACGACACCCACGTGCCTGTCATTTTCCTGGGGTGGCATATTGCCTCAAAGGACGATTACGATCGGATCTGGATCGAGGATATAGCCCCGACTATCTGCGAGTTGCTGAAGATCTCCGTACCTTCCGGCTGTACAGGGTCGTTAATCAAAGAGGTTTTCAAAAAGTAACCACATCAAACTGGCAATGAAATAAAATGAATGCGTCAATACAGGAAAAAATAAGAAAATCACTTAGCCTGTACCACCAAATAAGCGAAGTGACAGCAACTGCCTTAGCTGAACACACCCGGATAAGGCAGTTTAAAAATGAGGATATTATTGAAAAAGAAAATCAGATAGTATTCTCAGAGTTAGTTGTACTTGATGGGATATTAAGGTCCTACCTGATTGATAGTAATGGAAAGGATATCACCACTAACTTTTTTCAAAAAGGTATGGCTGTCACTCCTACCCTTATGCGAACCTTAGACGACAAAGCATTTCATTCTTTTCAGGTTATTTCCCCACAAGCGAGTTTTTTAGCATTCAATAAGAAGGGAATGTTTGAGCACCTGGACAATTATAAAGACCTTGAAATGTTTGGATATAGAGTAATGATGGTTGATGCCTTTTATCGTGCCGAAAGGGAAGTTGTGAGCTGGATCATAAGTTGGGCGCCAGCCTTCCTTCGTAATTAGAGTTGGTTAATTTCAAAAAGCCAGGCCATCTCCTGTTATAGATTGAGAAGTGAGCGCGTCGCCGCGCACCCTTTCTTCCCATTTCTGCACATTGACCCCTTTTATGAGCAACCACAGGGCGAGTCCTAATTCCGCAAGGAAAGCAGGCATAATGATCCAGGGAAAAAGGTATTTTCCGGCGAAAGCAGGGGCCAGTATCTGCGCTAAACTAAAAACGACATAACCCCAGCCACCGATGACCAGCAGTATGCCAATGGTTTTGGGCAAGTACCCCGACCTGTGTATCAGGTGACCGAACAAGATACAGCAGCAACCGAACAGCAGCAGGCTGACGCCATATCCCAGGCTATGCACCTGGAGCGACATGTACGCCAATTCATACAATTGCCCGGGTTCAAAGACCGTTTGGGAGCCCCCTCGCCCTAAAGCAACCAGTGCGGCGATTTCAAACAACTTAGTCACGCCATAGATGCTGATGAACGATAGTCTGAAAAACGCAGCCACCAATGCCACGTTCCGGTGCACCGGCTTGAGCAGCACATACAAGATCATCGCCAACGAAATATCGCACACCACCGTGAGCATTTCTCCTGCCAACCCCAACCGGAATAACGTCTCGGAACCCTGTATATTGCCGGCGGTAGCGGCAGGGTCGCCCCATACGATGAGGCTGCCCCGCACGAATATTTCACCGAAGCCGGCGGCGACGATAATGAATAGATAGAGGATCCCGCCGATGCGCGCGTAAGTTTGTGGAGCAATTTTGTCTGCAAACATAGCCATGTGCCCGTCATTTACTCGAAAAATAGGAAGAAAGATGGGTGTCAATTGGGTAGGATTAAAAATACAAGCTTCAATTTTCAAAGGATAAAAAAACCGACGGGCGGCATTTTTGACCTGTCTAATATGGGAAAGAGGCTGACAAGCAACTCCCTAGTTATTCCTTTCCCGTCGACTACATGTGGCTCGATTCCTTTCCAACCGATGAACCCTTTCCTTTTGCACTCACGCTATCGAATAGTCAAATTCATAAAAGTGCTGTCCCTCCTCTATTAGGATCTGCATACTCCCTGAAAGGCCCTTTAACTCGCCAGTTCCTGACGGCAGAGCCCTTGGTATCCGTCAGGGCGCTAAGCATTTCTCCTGACCCATGTACTCATTTATGCCCTTCTTTCCTGGATTTGGTGCTGGTATACCGGAATGGAATTTGTGGAATTTCAAAAAGGTCTTTTTAACGGGGTTTTAGGTTGGATCCAGTAAATAGTCAGGCAGATCCAAACCGCTAACGAAATAAAAAGATATACAGCTCGGTGCTTTTCAGGAGGGTTTTGTTAAGGCCGTAAACAGGAATACCGCATTAAACCCCGTAAATTAAAATAAATATTTAAATTTACGGTCAAAAATGTTATACTTTACCAGAATAGCGGAAGCCAGCGTATCCCAATTGGTGAAAACCAATCCTGCCGTCGTGCTTGTTGGCCCCCGTCAAGTGGGCAAAACATCCCTCGTCAAACAGTTGGCAGCCCAATTTCCCAGAGAAGTGGTCTATTATGACCTTGAAAACCCCGATGACTTCAATCAATTTTCCAACCCAAATTTGCTGCTTGAACCCCTGAAGGATCAGACGGTCATTCTTGATGAAGTGCAACGGGTTCCTGCCCTTTTCCGGCATTGCGCGGTTTGATCGACCGGCACCGTCAACCCGGGCGTTTTATCCTGCTCGGCTCGGCTTCGCCGGAACTCATCCGCGATACGTCGGAATCGCTGGCGGGAAGGGTTGCCTATTTCGAGTTGCACCCATTTACGTTACCTGAGTTGCCCGGCGCCATTGACTACCGCCAACATTGGCTCCGGGGCGGCTTTCCAGCGTCCTTGCTGGCAGATTCCGATGAAAAAAGCCTCGATTGGCGGGAACATTTTATTCGCAGCTACCTGGAACGCGATCTTCCCCTATTGGGCTTGCGCGCCGACCCGATGCTCATCCGGCGCTTGTGGACGATGATTGCCCACCTCAATGGGCAGTTGCTCAATTTAAGCGCATTGGGCAACTCCCTGGATATCAGCGCTCCAACGGTGCGGCGCTACCTCAATTTCCTGAATCCGCTTTTCTGATCCGGCAGCTGCAACCCTGGCATGCCAACACCTCCAAAAGGCTGGTAAAACCCCGAAAATTTACCTGCGCGATACCGGCTTATTACACGCGCTGCTGCGTACCGGAACCATGCGGGATTTGCAAAGCCATCCGGCGCTCGGCGCCTCTTGGGAAGCCTACATTGTGCAGGAAATTGCAGCTCGTTTGCCTGCCCGGGCCGACCTGTACTTTTACCGCACCCACGATGGAACCGAAGCGGACCTGGTCATAACCCTAAGTGGTATCCCGGAGGTGCTTGTGGAAATCAAATACTCGACCACCCCCAAACCCAGCAAGGGTTTTTTCATTGCTAAGAACGACCTGGCCACCGCCCGAATTTTATTGTGTGCCCGGTACCGAAGGGCTATCCACTGGCAGAAGATGTATCTGTATTGAGTTATACGGAACTGGATCGGATATTTTATAGCAGGTAATAATACTGGACTGCAAATCGGTTTGTGTAAAATATAAATATCTTCAGGAGATCAAGACTCCCTCAATTATGAACAACAACGACATTTTCCGCCGCATCCGCTACACATTCGACTTCAGTGATTCGAAGATGATGGAGCTATTTGCCTGGCGGGATACCCTGCGACACGCGCACAGATCAGCGATTGGCTAAAAAGGAGGAGGATCCAGCCTGTCTGCCGCTTCCCGACAAACAACTGGCTATTTTCCTGAATGGATTGATCAACGACAAACGCGGCATAAGAGAAGGACCGCAACCCGCCCCCGAAGAGGAGCTGAATAACAATATCATTTTCAGAAAACTGAAGATCGCCCTTGAACCTGAGAGATGAGGACATCCTGGATATTTTTCGGCTGGTCGATTTGCAAGTGAGCAAACACGAAATAAGCGCTTTTTTTCGCAATCCAACGCATAAAGCAATACCGCTCTTGCCAAGATCAGTTTCTGGGAAACTTCCTGCATGGGATGCAGGTGAAGTATCATGGGGGAATAAGGCAATCGTCCGCCGGGCCTATGAGTTCACTGGACTTTATTTATTCGTACCCGCTTTTTATCACGGTTTGGATCATTTTAAAACCGCCCGTTTGGCTTGATAAAATTGGGCGAATGAGCAGGTATTACGATCGACTGTCCCGTCAACAGGAATTTGGATTCCCCGTCGATCACGATCTCCGCCTTGCCGTCGATGATTTGAGTAAAGGTGTCAAAGGCGTGGTCTTTTCCGTCAATCCTTCTCCACTGTCAAATGACATCACGCTGATGTTTCCGGTTGATTTTTTCAGAATGGTTTTGATGACCACAGAATTTGGGAGATATTCAATTATCTCTATTGTATATGTGCTTTTGATTTTTCAAGTTCGGTGGTATCCATGATTATTTTTTTGGTCATTTCTGGCATTCAAAAAACTTAAAAAGAGACGGACATCCAATCCGTCCTTTTAAGCTGACTTATTGCTTAGTTCTTATTGTCGACTGTAAAATCCTTCCAACGCCTGCCCGAGCTCATCCATGTCATGATTAAATTCGCTTGAATGATTCCCGGTCGCTTTGATTCTCCTCAGTAATTTGCCATCTTCGTTCTCAGATCCCTGTTTTTGTTCCAGCGTTTCAATCCGTTGAGCGTATAGCCCATCCAGTATCTTGCCAGAATTTTCATCTTTTCTTTTAATTCAGCAATGCGGATTTCAATGTCGTTGATTTTCTCTTCAGATTCTGTCTTGAAAGCCCGCCATTCTTCGGCGGTGGCCAGTTTATCTGCCGCAGCATCAAGGGTCGCTTGCGCTGCCTCTAACCTATCCTGGTCAGCTTGCTCTTTTTCAGCCGCTGTCTGGCGGCCGGTGAATACTGTTCCTACCATAAACATAGTTGCTAGCGGCGAGGATAAAATTAATTTTTTACCATCTTGTATGGTATTAATTGTTTTTGT
>JADJTT010000004.1 GCA_016711045.1 Saprospirales bacterium | reverse complement strand
GAGGTGATCAACTTCAACAACCTGGGCGCGACCACCTGTTTGCCGCGATTTGTGGCGATCAAGGTAGGGGATGTGAATAGCAGTGCAGCTACCAGCCTGACGGGCGATGCAGAAGAACGCAGCATGGAAGGAACCTCGGTATTCAGGTAGCAGACCAGGAACTCACGGCCGGAAAGACCTTCCGTGTGGACTTCCGGGCGCAGGAAGCGGACCTTTACGGCTTCCAGTTTACCCCCTGGATTACGGTCCCCAGGCCCTTGAGTTTGCCGAATTCTGCCGGGAGTGGTCGGATCGGAGAATATCGGGTTGGCTTTGCTGGATGAAGGCGCCATCACCATGAGCTGAATACTGCGGAAGCGACGGCTCTCCACGAGGGAGATATCCTGTTCTCCGTGATCTGGAATGCCCGGACCAGTGCCCGTTGGAGTGGTTTTTAACACTAAATAGCCGGTTCACCGAAGCAGAAGCATACAATTCGACTTCTGGACGACTGAATGTTGATTTGTATTTCCTGGGTCAGCCGGAAAATGCTACCTTTGCCCTGTACCAAAAACGCCCCCACCCCTTCAGGAGTCACTACCATTGATCTCCATCTTCCTGAAGCGGCTCCGGGTGACGGTGACAGTGATGGACCTCTCCGGGAGGACGGTGAAACTGTTCGCGGCGACTTTGGAAAGGGATATAACGAGATCCAATTGAATGAATTGAATAACAGTGGGGTGTATTACTACCGGTTAGATACGCCTACCCACTCAGCGACCCGCAAGTTGGTCGTGCAATAAGTAATTCAAAAGAAATAATAGGCTGTTATAGCCTTTAAGAATGTAATCGGTTTTTGGGATAGCCTCTCTCCTGTGCGCAGGAGGGGGTTTTTTATGGGGAAAAGCGGTAACTTAGTCCGAAAGAAAAAAACAGCCCTATGCGTAATAGCATCCTTTATCGATCAGCCTGTTTACTGGCGCTGAGCCTCCAGGCGCAACTACCCATCGGAAACTTCATTTTCCTGTCACAGGATACCATTCAGCCCCTTTTGGAAGCGGAGGGTATGCAATTCGATATTTATTCCGATGGGAATGAAGATACCTACGGGTATGACTACAATTGGGAAGACGAAGAAGTGTATTACGAGGACTACGGAGAAGAGGAGGAGTGCAGGACGAAGAACTGGGCGCCGTGCCTCCGGAAGAAGAAATAGTAGCTGTCGACACCACTCTGGGCAGCACCTTCCTTTACGGAAGAAGAAACGGACTATTACGAAGACCCTCCTGTGGCAGTGGAGGTGACGATCTCTGTTTTTTCAAATGAAGCGTTCGGTTATACCAACAACGATGCTTCATTCTCTTTGCGCAATGATACGTGCTACCTGATCCAATACAATTGGTACAGCGACCAGTTTGTGCTGGAGAGCGTCCGAATGTCATGGACCAGCGGGAGGATTTCTCGCCCTGTTTTGACATGAAAGATTGCTGGGCAGCAAAAAAACCCGGCGACGAAACCCTTTATTACTGGAACCTTTTCAGCAACATGCAAGGCGATGAAGCCTGGAAGGTATTGCGTATTGAAGCAGAGAAGGAATTTGAGGAAAACCGGTGGTGGTATCAGTTTTGGAAGGAAAGTTTTAAAAGTAGGCAGTCTTCAGTAGGTAGTCTTCAGTAGGCAGTCTTGGGTAGGCCGCCTCAGTAGGCAGTCTCAGTAGGCAGTCTCAGTAGGCCGCCGTAGGCAGCTTTCAGGTAGGCAGTTGGAAAATACTGCCAACTGCCAACCGCCAACTGCCTACTTTTCTTTCCATTCGTAGTCTCCTCCGGAGCCGCTTTCATCTGCTCGCCCAATTGCTGAAAGGCGGCGAAGGACGTCACCATTTGGGTGAGCATATCGCTGCCGGAGGAGGGCGTGTTGGGTAGGATCAGGCTGCTGCGACTGTTTTCACCCAGTGACTGCAGGGGTGTCGAAAAGTTGGGTTACGACGATCAGTGCGGAAGCTTCCTGGGGAATTGATACCGACATTGTTGAGGATATCGACCGATTCTTTTCGAGGCCTTTGGCGATCTCGCGACGCTGGTCGGCGATACCTGCCCTGAGGAGGCGCTTGCTTTCTGCTTCGGCGCGGGCCTTAGCCACGATGCGGATCCGTTCGGCTTCCCTTCGTATTCAGCGGCCAGTTTTTCCGTTCGGCGGCGTTGATGTGGTTCATTGAGCGCTTCACGTCTTCATCCGGGTCGATGTCGGTCACGAGGGCTTTGACGATATTGTAGCCGTATTCATTCATGGCCTCTTCCAGCTCGCGGCGGATGGCGATAGCGATATCATCTTTGCGGACAAACACATCGTCGAGTTTCATTTTGGGCACCCGGCGGACGGTGTCAAAAATATAGGCCGTGATCTGCTCGCCGGGATTTTGCAGCTTGTAGAAGGCGTCGAACACGTTTTCAGGTGGAATACGGAACTGTACGGATACTTTGATGCGGACGAAGACGTTATCGAGCGTCTTGGTTTCCACATTCACATCCAGCTGCTGGATCTTTAAATTGACCCTTCCAGCCACTGTGTCGATGAGCGGAATCTTAAACTGAAGGCTCGCCTAGCGGATGCTGTGGAATTTTCCCAGGCGCTGCACAATGACGGCGGTAGCCTGTTTCACAGCAAATAAGCCCATGAAGATAATGACCAGGGCGAGGATAATCGGAACAAAAATACTGGGTATCGTGTATGAGGTTTTATTGTGAGAACTAAACGTCTATAAGGTAATCGGTTGGGGTATCTGCCCAAGAAATTTCCATGAATGCGGGCAAAAAACGATCATGGTGTTTTTCTCTCGAGAAACGCCATTTCTAAGAAACGCTGTTTCATCCTCCATGTCTTCCGCTTCAAAAGGAATCCATTCTCCGTGTTTGCGAAACCCAGGTAAGCTGCCGCTTGGCATAGTTCCGGGTATGTTTGATGAGGCTGATCTTCTTCCAGCGTGGTCTTTCCTTCCGAAATAATCGAATAGTTCCTGGTATCCCACGGTTTGCAAGGGGTTGCACGCGCGGTGCGGATACAGTTCCCGGCTTCCGCTTCCAGTCCTGGGCGATCATTTGATCTACCCGCTTATCGATGCGTTGATAAAGGGTTTTCCGGTCCCATTCCAGGAGAAAGTACACTGGAATAAAAGAGCGCTTTGCTTTTGTTCCTTTCCGGAAAATGAGAAAAAGGCATTCCGGAAGCTTCTGCACATTGCAAGCGCGCGAATGAGGCGGTGTGGGTTGTTTTGATCAACTTCCTGGAAATAGACCGGATCGACGCGCTGAAGGTAATCCTGTACGAATTCCAGGCCTTTTTCGAGGTAAAGCGCTTCTACTTTTTTGCGCACCTTGGCGGGCACCTCCGGAAAGCGATCCAGTCCTTCGCAACCTGCCCGGATGAAGAGCCCCGAACCACCAGTCAGGATAGCCACCTGATGGTTTTGGTAGATCTGTTCGAGGATATTAGCCGTCCTGCTCAAAATCGCCCACGCTGTATTCGTCAAAAATAGACAGGGAATCGATGAAATGATGGGGAATGCCCTCCATCCGGCAGGCGTAGGTTTGGCCGTACCGATCTGCATCTCCTGGTAAAACTGCCGGCTATCGGCCGAAAGCGACTTCCGTCTGGAAATGTTTATCCAGGTGAACCGCAGCCACTGTTTTCCCCGAGGCTGTTGGGCCCGCAATGACGATCAGGTATTTATTATTCGGGCTCATTTCATCTGAATAACTGAAAATTAAAAACTAATCCCGATAACTATCGGGAAAAAACTAAAAACTCCCCCGTGGTTGGTATTTTTACCACCGAACAGTAATTACCACATGCTTTATCCAATAACCCGCCCGTTGGCAAAGATCGCCCTTTCTGTCTTTTTCCGAAAGTTATTCCTCTCGGGAATGGAAAATGTCGATTGGAACAAACCGGTTATCCTGGCGGCCAATCATCCCACTGCGTTTATCGAACCTTGCATTCTGGCGTGTTGGTTGCCCAAGCCCCTCCACTTTATGGTACGAGGCGATCTATTCCTCAAACCGGTGTCCAACTGGGTGTTGCGCGATTTGAATATGATTCCCATGTTCCGGATGAGCGATGCGGGTGTGTCGGGGGTGAAAGCCAATTACCGGTCTGTGGAAGAGGCTGCGGAGGTATTGCGGACGCATCATCCGGTGCTCATTTTGGCAGAAGGTGCTACTATCCACGAGAAACGCCTTCGTCCCCTGCAAAAGGAACGGCGCGCATTGCCCTGGGTACGGAAGATCAACACCCTAATCTCGATATTCAATTGGTACCGGTGGGTGTGAATTATACCTACGCCGATCGGTTTCGTTCGGAAGCCATGATCCATTTTGGCGAGCCCATACCGGTGCGAAATTTCCTGGAATCCTACCGGGATAACGCCTCCAACGGTCTTCGGGATTTGACGGAAGCGCTGCGGGTAGGATTGGAGCAAATTGTGGTCATCATTCAGGAAGAAGGACGAAGCGTGGGTTGATCAATTATTGCAGATCTATCGCAACAAACCAGGCTGACTCCTTTGGGCCACAAACCGTCTACGACGGTAGTCGCCTGTCGGCGGAGAAATCGATTACCGCGCAGGTGAATGGCCTTCGGGAGCCGGACAGCACACGCTGGAAAGGCGTGGTGGAACACTATTCAAGGGAGTTGAAGCGGTACCGGTCCACCGATAAGGGCCTGATGGCCGGCGGATCTACATTCTGGGTTTCTGGCATCGTGCTATTGGGGGGGGCGCCTTTCTTTTTGCTGGCCTTCCTCCTGCACGGACTGCCCCTTTGGATTGCCGGCAAGATCGGCTATGGGCGGCGGGTGCCGCGTCGCGAATTTAAAGCTTCAGTGGCCCTGGTCACCGCGTTGTTGCTATATATACTTTGGATACTCCTTTTATTTGTACTTGGAGCCGTTTTGTGGGGCTGGTTGGCCGGATTGGTGGGGGTCTTGCTCGGCTTGGGAGCGGGAGGTTGGTTTGGGCTGTGGTATCTGCATCATTTGGGCAAATGGAAAGCCTTTTTAGAATACCGGCGCATTCCTTCGGAGGCACGGGCCACATTGCACCAAATCCGAACGGAAATAGGTGTATTTTTCAAGCTCTAAATCACAGCCGTGCTATACCACTTGCTAAAAATATTGGTTTTCCTCGCTTCAAAAGTCTATTTTCGGCGAGTTTGGTTTTATAACCGGCAGCGTATTCCCCAAAACAAGCGCGCTATTTTTGCCGGGAATCATCCTTCTGCTTTTCTGGATGCCATTGTACCTGCGGCAAACCTTCCTCGGGTATTCTATTTTCTGGTGCGCGGAGATATTTACGGCAATAGGCAGGTGCGCAACCTGCTCTTTGCGATGCATACCCTGCCTATCTTCCGGTTTCGCGACGGGTTTGAGCGCATGAGAGGAAACCAGCAGACTTTTGACCGCTCGTACCGGATATTGGAGCGGGGAAAGAACCCGCTATTGCTCATGGCCGAAGGCGGGAATTCGGAACGCAAACGCTTGCTGCCGCTTCAGAAAGGCGCCGCCCGGCTGGCCTTTGGCGCTTATGAGGCTACCGGAGTTGAAGACCTGGCCCTGGTCCCGTATGGGGTCAATTACAGCAATGTCTGGCGTTTTCGGTCGGTGGCCATGTACTCCTTTGGAGAACCCCTGTTCCTGAAGGACTACCTGATGCGTACCGGGAGGATCCCCGAAAAACCGTGGTCAGCTGACGCACGACCTCGAGCGGAATATGCGCCGGGAAGTCGTCCAGATCGACGGGGACGAAGATGAGGTTTGGGCCAATCCGCTGCTCGACATTGCCCGGGAAGGGGGGGGGAGACTGGCGCCCTGGACCGGGGAGTTGGCCCGGGTGCGGCGAATAAACAGCATGACATCTGAAGAAAAAGAAGCCTGCCAACGTGCGTTGGAACGGTATAAAAAACTTCTTTCAGAAGCCGGTTTGCGGAGGTTCGATCCACATGGAAAAGCCGACCTTTTATCGGGCATCGGCTACCTGGCTGGCTTTTTGCCTTTTGGCCTGGCCTGGTTGCTCAATGCGCCTCCGTTGTTATTTACGCACTGGCTGATACGGAAACTGGTGCCGTCGCCGGTTTTTTTCCCGTCTATCCGGCTTACGGCCGGCATCTTCATCTGGCTGGGATATTTTATTGCCCTGTCCGCCTTGTCCGCCGTAGCCTTAGCGAAGGCGGACTTCTCAGCTTTAATTCTTCCTTTTATATCTTATTCCCCTCCTGGGCTACTACCCTTCCGTTTTTGAGGGGTTTGCCAATTGGCTGGATGCGGAGAACTCCGTCAAATGGATGCGGAAAAGCGGGAGGAGATAGGATCTGCACGTGAGGAGTTGTTCTTTTTTGGAAGAAAAAAATAATAACCGCCAAGACGCAAAGGGCGCAAAGATCAATCCTCTTCCGAAGGTTCTTCCAGCCCATTCACTTCCTGTTCATCCTCTGAAGCGTGCAGCAACTCTTTAGGCAGGAGCTTAGAGGTTTTGGCGCCCAGTTTCCGGATCCGCTCGGCGCGGCCGAGGAGGGTGTCGCCGTATTTGCGGCTTTCCATGAGTTTTTGCATGGCGTTGTGGTAGGAGTCGTTGGCGGCATCGAGTTTGGCGCCTACTCCGCGGAGGTCTTCGACAAAGCCCACCAGTTTATCGTAGAGCAGGCCGCTTTGGCGGGCGATCTCGAGGACCGATTGCTTTTGCTTTTCCTGTTTCCAGATATAGGACACTGTGCGCATAGTGGCCAATAGGGTAGAGGAAGTGACGATCACGATATTTTTGTCGAGGGCATCGAGGAAGATGCGTTGGTCTTCCCGTTGTGCCAGCACAAAAGCGGGTTCGATCGGCACATAGAGCAAGGTGTAGTCGGGCGACTGGAGCTGGTGGAGTTGCTGGTAGTTTTTTTCGGAGAGTCCCCGTACGTGCTGCCGGAGGCTCTCCACGTGGGCTTTGAGGTATTGGGCCCGCTCGGTTTCGTCTTCGGCGTTGAAAAAGCGTTCGTAAGCCACGAGCGATACTTTACAGTCGATGATCAGGTGTTTGCCTTCCGGGAGATTGACGATAAAGTCGGGGCGTTTTTCTTTTTGTCGTCGTCTTTAAAAAGAGGTTTGGGTCAGGTAGTGGATATCCTTTTCCAGTCCGGCCCGTTCTGAGCATTTCCAATTGGTATTCCCCAGTCCCCCTGGGTTTTGTTATCCCCTTTGAGTGCCAGCACCAGGCGGTTGGCGTCGTCGCTGAGCTGGGTGTTGAGGTCGCGCAGCTGATCGATGGCGATTTTCAGGGATAATTTCTCCTTGGCGTCTTCAAAAAATTTCTTGTCGATATTTTCTTCAAATTCTTTTATTCGCTCTTTTAATGGCTGCAATATCCCCTGGATTTGTTGTTGATTTTGCAGCGAAAATCTGGTCGATTTTTCATCCAAAATTCTGTTGGCTAAATTCTCAAATGTCGATTGAGATTGTTGCTGAAGCTTTTGGAAATCAGCTTGTTGATTTATCAGTTGATTTTCTAATTGTTTATTTTTTTCTAAAATAGCTCCCTGATTGGCGGCGTGGTAGAATTTGCTGAACAACCATACGCTTAGTCCGCCGATGACGAGACCGGCGAGGAGGTAGAGGAGGTAGAGGAATTCGGGAGTCATGGGGGTATTTAATTTTCAGTTTTTTCCCGATAGTTATCGGGATTAGTTTTTAGTTGTCACTTCTCTCCACTCTTCACTCTTCACTCTTCACTCTTCACTAATTTCCACCCCTAAATATAGGAAAATAATCCAAACTTACATTAATTTGTTTTCACATAAAACAGGAAGTTTTTCAAAGCTATTCGCACAATTCCAAAAATTGGGGATGACTTTTGAATTATCTTTATCACAAATTCCAAATAAAAAGAAAGCATCTTCAATGAAAAAAAATCTCCTTTTCCTCGCTTTTGCATGTATTACCCTTGTCATGGGCTGCACCAATGAGGTGGTATCCGATATCTATTTGGTGACCATCGACATCCAAAGTCCTGTGGAGGCTGCGGTAGTTCCCCTCAACCAACCGATGCCCGTCAAGGTGGTCTTCACCCGGGCCGACAATGCGACCATCCACCACGTCAATGTGTCACATTGTAAATACAGCCAATCAGCCCATCGCCACGCTCTTCGAAGATCACGTGCATATCCCGGGCGAATACACCTTCGAAACCACGTACACCCCAACCAAACCGGTAGTTTCAAGGTCCAGGCCGTGAGTACGGACGATGCGGAGGAGTCTCCGAATTTGCGCGAGAATAGTTTCCAGGTGCAGTAGGCAGGGTTTCAGTGGGCAGTGGGCAGTGGGCAGTCTGCAGTGGGCAGTCTGCAGTGGGCAGTCTGCAGTGGGCAGTCTGCAGTGGGCAGTCTGCAGTAGGCAGTCTGCAGTCTGCAGTAGGCAGGCAGTAGGCAGTAGGCAGTCTGCAAATTATGCCAACTGCCAACTGCCAACTGCCTACTGAAGACTGCCAACTGCCTACTGCCTCCCTGATCTCCCGATACGATTCCACCTTTTTCAAAACCGGCAGTTTCGCTTCGGGGTCGATACGACGGACCTTTTGAAAAGTCTGTTTCCGCTTTTTCGTTTCCCGGAGTTCCGTGTAGGTGGCGGCGCGGGCGGTGAGGGCTTCCTTGTTATCGGGTTGGCGTGCGATGATGTTGGAGAAATCGAGGACAGCCTCGTCGAGTTTTTTGTCCTGGAGGAGGAGGAATCCGCGGTTGTTGCGGGCGAGGGTGTAGTCGGGGTGTACTTCGAGGACGCGGTCGTAGCTGGCCATTGCTTTTTCGGGTTGTTGGGTAGCGAGGTAGGAATCGGCCAGGACCATTTGGGTAAGGAGCACGTTGGATGTGTCCGAGCCCTGGGAGGCCTGGGTTTGTTCCAGAGCGGCGATGGCCGCTTCGTGGTTGCCTTCTTCGTGGGCGACGAGGCCGAAGAGGGTGAGCACCAGCTGCTCGACATCTTTGGTGATGTTGCCCTGGCGGCCGATAGAGGAGATGGAAAGGACCGTGTCTACCTGGGTTTCTCCTTCAAACTGGATCTTTTGCAGGGCAAACTGGTCGCCTTTTCCGAGAAATTTGAATTTGGAAGTCAGGTCGATACGGCCGTTGGCCAGGCGTTCGGCGGTGCCCCAGATGATGAGGCCGGCCTGGCATTCGGCGCCGACCTCCTCGGCCAGGTTGAAATTGGGCAATTCGGCATCGGGGCGCTGATAGTATGTTTCAAACACACGGACCTGGGTATTCAGTTGATAATCTCCACAATACTTTTCCAGGCGCTCTTTGATCGCATATTCGGGTTTGAGCTCGCCTTCCGACAAGTTGACGAAGGGGAGGAGCAGCACGTTGAGTTGAGCGGGCTGGGTAAAGCCCGGGCAGGTAATTTCTGCAGACGGCTCGGCTGCCGGGCGCCATAGGAGGAAGACCACTGCCAGGATACCTGCTGCGATCACTCCGGTAAGCGCTACCTGCCAGACCTGTAGCCGTTGGGTTTGCACCTTGGAGTTGAAGCCTTTGGGGTGGGTCAGTCCCTGTTCCAATTGATCCAATACCTGAATGATGGAATCGTTGACGATGTTGTAATTGGCAGAGGCCTGGTCCTGGGTCAGGGTGCCTTTTATTTCTTTTTGTTGCGTGCGGGAAAAAAGGGATTGAATATTAAGCGCTACACCCAGGAAGGCCTTATGCCGGGGCGATTGTTGGAGAAAGGAGACGAGGGATTGCAGGGCTTTGGGGGTTTCAGCCTGGCCGATCTGTTGGCGGGTGAGGAGTGCGAGGTCCTGGAGGTTCATTATTTATGGGGTTTAAATTGAATCGAAAGGTAGGGAAAATTCGTGAGCGGTGAACGGATAAAATTCTGTTCACCGCTCACCGCTCACGAAAAAAGGAAATAATTACCTCCAAATCCGGGATAAGAAATAATAAAAGAGTAATTTTGAATTGCGCTATTATAACAAGTTGAATCTTATAACTCTGATGAACCATTGAGGAAAGTCTTTCTCCTTCCCGACTTTCCTTTCATTGATCAATTCGATCATTAGGCTTAGAGGTACAGCATATTTTTTCAATTCCTGTGCCTATGAGTCGACTAGTACTACTCAACAATCGCGGGTTTATTCCAATTTTCTGTCTCCGGTACGTGTGCCGGGTGATGGGCTTTTCCTTTTTATTTCCCCTAAATTTTCGAGCATGTATTCTCCCTGTCCCCATTTGAGTCGTTCTATTGGCCGGGTAAGGCCGCTTTCCGGCTGGTTGGTGTTGATCCTTATCATTGCCTTGCAAAGTTTGCCGGCCCTGGTAAAGAGCCAACCTTATTATCCGGTGCCGCTTACTGCTGGGTCGTTCAATCGGGATGCAGTGGCGGAAACTACGCCTCCGACAAGTACTACCACGGAGGCTTTGGACGCTTCCAACTGGGTTCTTTACTCCCAATCCTTTCCCGGCTCTCCCTCTACTACAGACGGTATGCCCAATTCACTGGTTGTTCCAAGCGGGCCGGTAACCTATAACCTCCGGCCCTATAATACCACCAATGCGGCGAAAATCCTATATAACCAAACGGCTAGCTTAACGTTTCAAACGCCCGCGATTGCAAATAACATCTACCTTCTGTGGATGAGCACGGAGGGGAATGGAAGCGCCAGGGTTACTGTATTTTTTTCTGACGGTTCCTCCCAGGTACTTGCTACCGGCGCGGCAGTCTCAGACTGGTTTTCTGGTGGTGGTGTTATTCAGGGGCTAGGCAGGGTTAACAGAATTTCTTCCTCCTGGTCCTTTGATGGACTACCCACAAATCCAAAGCTATTTCAGTTCCAGGGCAATATTTCTGTGGCCAATCAATGTAAATTGATTACGCGAATAGATGTGCAAAATGTAAGTTCTCCTACTAACCCCAGGCTATACGTTTTTGCAGCCGCCCGCTATTCTACACTAACGGAAATCAATGTGCGCGGGAATGGGATTGATATTAGCGATGGGGATACTTCCCCCAACACATCAGACGGCACTGATTTTGGAACACTTTGTGTAGATGGCGGCACCAACCCCAATATATTTAATATCCAAAATTTGGGTGCAGCTAACCTGATTTTACCATCCGGTAGCATCACCCTTTCAGGCGCCAATTCTTCCGATTTTTCCCTTAGTGGCATATCCTTGCCCGCTTCTATACCGCCAAATGGTTCATTGAATTTTACGGTGACGTTTGACCCAAGTGCCGGAGGCCTCCGCACCGCTTCCGTCAACATCGCCTCGAACGATTGTGATGAAAATCCCTACAATTTCAATATCCAGGGAACGGGAAATAATGTCACGGCCGGCACGGTTGGGACCAACCAATCCATTTGCCCCAATACGGCCCCAGCCCCCTTGTCGGAGCTTACCCCTGCGGCCGGAACCGGCTTAACCTACCAATGGCAGGACAGCCCCGACAATAGTACGTTTACGGATATTAACCTGGCTGTGGGCCCCACCTACGACCCGGGCATTCTGTCTTCGACCACCTACTTCCAGCGAAAAGCCATCAGCACGCTGAATGGGGTCGTATGTGAAGCTATTTCGAATGTGGTGACGGTAACGGTGGAGGATGCTATTGATCCAATCGTGACGTGCCCTGGCGATCAAGTGGTGACCACCAGCTCAAACGGTGATGGCGACTGCACGGGCGGCTACACCATTGCCGATCCAGTGAGCGACAACTGCGCAGGGGCTACCTGGGGCGCCGCTTTTAGCGGGAACTCCAATGGTCTTCCAACCGATTTGACAGGCCTCTTAGATGGAAGCAGTAGCGGCGTGGTCGACTTCTATAGTGGAGTGACGACCGTGACGCTCAGTGCGACCGATGCGTCTAACCATACGGCGATTACTTGTTCTTTCACGGTGACGGTGACCCCACTCACACCGATTATTACCTCGATCAATCCAGATCCCCTGACAGCAGGGGGAACGGTCACGATAAACGGTACAAACTTCACCAGCACGGGCAATAGCGTGACGATCGGGGGCGTACCAGCTTCTATTCTTTCGGAAACGCCTACGCAGATCGTAGCTACGGTACCGGCAGATGTGTGCCCTGGAGTTATCGTGGTGACGACCTGTGGACAAACGTCCAATGCATTTTCCTATGGGGTCACTGCACCCAGCATCGTTTCGATCAGTCCAAATCCCCTGACAGTTGGGGGAACGGTCACGATAATCGGCACGAACTTCACCAGCACGGGCAATAGCGTGACGATCGGGGGCGTACCAGCTTCTATTATTTCGGAAACGCCTACGCAGATCGTGGTTACGGTACCGGCAGATGTGTGCCCTGGAGCTATCGTGGTGACGACCTGTGGACAAACGTCCAATGCATTTCCCTATGGGGTTACTGCACCTAATATCGTTTCGATCAATCCAGATCCCCTGACAGCAGGGGGGACGGTCACGATATTCGGCACAAACTTCACCAGCACGGGCAATAGCGTGACGATCGGGGGCGTACCAGCTTCTATTATTTCGGAAACGCCTACGCAGATCGTGGCTACAGTGCCGGCAGATGTGTGCCCTGGAGCTATCGTGGTGACGAGCTGTGGACAAACGTCCAATGCCTTTCCCTATGGGGTTACTGCACCTAATATCGTTTCGATCAGTCCAGATCCCCTGACAGCAGGGGGAACGGTCACGATATTCGGCACGAACTTCACCAGCACGGGCAATAGTGTGACGATCGGGGGCGTACCAGCTTCTATTCTTTCGGAAACGCCTACGCAGATCGTGGCTACGGTACCGGCAGATGTGTGCCCTGGGGCTATCGTGGTGACGACGGCTTGTTCGCAAACGTCCAATGCATTCCCCTATGGGGTTACTGCACCCAGCATCGTTTCGATCAGTCCAGATCCCCTGACAGTAGGAGGAACGGTCACGATATTCGGCACAAACTTCACCAGCACGGGCAATAGCGTGACGATCGGGGGGTTTTCAGCGGCCATTACTTCGGAAAGCATCACGGAGATTCAGGCTACGGTGCCGAATTTAAACGACGCTTGTTCGGCAGGTGTCGTGGTGACCACTGCTTGCAGTTTGGTTTCCAATACCATAAATGCGTCGGCAGTTGAAACGATCCCGCCCACCCTTAACTGTCCGGGAGCTATTACGATCAATTGCGAGGATTCATCCCTGCCGGCCAACACAGGCAGTGCGACTGCGACGGATAATTGTGATACACCTGTTATCGGCCATACGGATGTAAGCACACAGACGAATAATGGAACGTGCACCGATTATAGCTATACGATCACCCGAACCTGGACCGCCACGGACAACTCGAGCAACAATACAAGCTGTGTGCAGACCATTTCTATAGTGGACAATACGGCACCTGTGTTGGTGGGCACTATTCCAGGAGGAGCAGTGGGCAATGTTTGTAAAGTCGATGCACCGGCAGCGCCCGATGAAGCCGCGATAGCCAGCCAGTATTCAGATAATTGTGGAGTGGTGACAGCGACGCTGATCACTTCTTCGATAACGGGGGACAATTGTAGCTGGATCGCTACCTACGCCTACACCGTGAAAGATGGATGCGACAATTTTGCTGCCAATGCAGTGGTGGAATATACAGGTGGAGATACCGAAGCACCGACGGCCAGCGATCCGGCGCCCTTGGCATTTCAATGTATAGCTGATATACCTGCTCCGGATGTCAATGTGGTCACGGATGAAGCGGATAACTGCACTGTTTCAGGTGGCGGCCCCCAGGATTTTATTGCCTATTGGCCTTTGGATGCTGATTTTGACGATGTAAGTGGCAATGGATACCATGCCACCTTGCAGGGCACATTGACCTTTGTTCCCGGGGTTGATGGGAATGGTGTCAGCTTTTCCTCAGGCAACTATTTTGACCTTCCCAATTTTAATTTACCTACAGGTACGATTTCTGCATGGGTGTATGTTCGTTCGCTTGGGACACAGAAGATTTTCAGAGGTCCAAGTAGCCTGATTTGTTTTGGTCAATACCAAAATCAGTGGGGAGGGTGTGGTCCCCAGAATATGGGGGTTGTCATCAATGCCTGGCATCACGTAGCGATCGTTCATGGCCTTAATGGGTTTTATCTGGATGGTACATTCGTAAATATTGGCACACCAATGGCTGCAGCGGCAAATGAAATAACCCATGTGGGGGGACCTCCATTTTCCGAATGGTTTGATGGTGTTATTGATGAGATTAAATGGTATGATCGGCCCTTGAGCCCGGCTGAGGTCAGTGACCTGGCTTTGGGTGCACCGTCAGTGGCATACTTCGGGTCCACTGATAATGGGGGAGGTGGATGCTCCGGAGATCCGTATATATTAACCAGGACATACAGGGTTACGGATGGGTGTAGTAATCATACCGATGTGCATCAAACGATCACGGTACAGGACAATACGCCCCCAGCCATCTTACTCACCGGCCCCGCCACGCTATTTATCTGTTACAATACTTCTTATACCGACAACTTCGGCGCCACCGCCTCTGACAATTGTCAAGGTGACATTTCGGCAAATATCCTCACCGGTATTCCCACCGACTTAACAACCGGAGTACCAGGCACCTACACCGTGACCTACAACGTCTCCGACGCCTGCAGCAACCCCGCCACTCAGGTGACCAGGGAGGTGACTATAGAACCCGAACCCCAGGCCACCGCCACCCCCCAACAAGCCATGATCTGCAGCGGCAACAATGCAGTGATCGACGTGTCGACTTCGGTGGTGGGCACGGCAACGAAATTCAAATGGAGCGCTGCATACGGCGATGTGACGGGAGGTACGCCCAACCCCGAAAACGGTTCCGTGTCCTTTGGCACGGGCGCCATCAACGACGGCCCGCTATCCAATGTGACGGGCGCAGATATCGTCGTGACCTACACCATTACCCCCTATACCTACGGACCTAATCAGGGCGATGACGGGGGAACGATCCCCGACGACTGTCTGGGTACCCCCGTAGAAGTGCAAGTCACCGTCAAACCCGAGCCCTACGCCCCCAACCAGACCTACGAGGTCTGCTCCGGCACGACCCTCAATATTGATCTACAGGGTCTCGTTGACACAGACGGCAACGGCGTACCGAGCAGCTTCAGCTGGGTAGCTGCCAACAACCCGGATGTGAACGGCGAAAACAGCCTGCCCACCGCGAGTAGCGTGATCAACAACCAGCTCGACCTGGTGGTGCCGGCCAACGGCGCAAAAACAGTGACCTACACCGTGACTCCCACCGGCCTGAATGGCTGTCCGGGCGACGACTTTACCATCACGGTGGTGGTGGAGCCCTGCAATATCACCATTAACGATCCATGCACCTGCCTCGACAATGCCACTACGCTTACCAACGGTCAGTTCAGCGAAACGATCCAGGTGGCCGGCCCTCCGGGCGAAAACTGGACGGTAGTAGTGGCCCCTGGCCTCTATCAAACAGGTAGCCCGGCGCCTCCGGCAGCACCGCTTCCGGTCGCTACTGGAACGCCGCTAGTGGAAACGGTGCCCGGCGTATCTGGCATATATCTCCTGACAGGCAAACACGTCGATGCCCTGGGCTACGCCATCTCGGTGACCAATGGCTCGATAACCCTCAGTACGTCCAATACCTGCTATTACCCCAATCCAAGCTTCAGCGGGCTGGATGATACCTATTGCAGTCAAAGTGTCCCACAAGTGGCCATGGTGACGGCCCAGTTAGGCGATGGCAGCGGCCCGGCGACGGTGGAGAATATTCTCTTTGAGCTATTCCTGGCGGGCAACAATACACCGGTGGCGACGCAGTCGGGAATAGCGAATACCTTCAACTTCAATCCGGCTGCGCTCGCACAAGGCCATTACACGTTGCGTGCGACCTTCGATGCAGCTGGCATTCCGGGCTGTGTACAGCCGATCGAAGCAGAATTTGACGTGCGGAAAGTGGGATGCGGGACCTTCCCGTGGGATGGCAATTAAATAAGATTGGAAAGGATTAATCAATTGAATAATCCCTTTCAATCCCCTGCAACAACCTCATTCCAATGTAATTATTATCAGTTATGAATAACGAGAAACCGATAATAAAACCTGGTCTATCATCCTGAATATAAGTTAAATTACCGAATTTAAAAGTACCTTTGCAAGGCGCTATACAAGTTGTAATTCACATGAAACTCCTCCTTCTCCAAAGTCGCTTTGGAGATTCCAACTCCAGTTCAGAAACCTCCATTATCATTGAGTGTGGAGGTGCTGAAGCTTTCTTCAGGTAGTAGGGGAATGGGTGCTACGACTTGTCCGGCTTTTTTGACTAAAGTTGTAGATGATATGAAAACACGTTACCCTTATTCTACGTAAAAAGCCGGGTTTATCTCTCCTTCCTGCTGAAAATATTCGGCAGCAATGCTCCCCACATTTTCAAAATTTTTGGTTATGAAACAAGCTGTACAATGCTTCGCTTCCTTTTGGTGATTTGTTTTTCGAATGTTTTGGGGACTACAATTTCGAATTCCAATACTTTTCTTGAAAAAAATACGAGCACTTTCTGCTGTACCAGCGGAGAGGGCAATTTCTTTTTAGCCGGAATGGCGCGCCAAGTTGGCGCCACTCCGGTGTATTTCATTTTGCATAACCGCTTCATCATCCATAGCCAAAAAAACGGTTGATTATGAATTTATCTTTACGCTGCCTGCAATCCTATTTTTGCCAATCCGCGAACCTTCCGAAGGTTGCCGCTTTCAAAAAGTAATGAACGCGAATTAAGGCACTCTCAATTTTCAATTCTTGTTCTGGCAGGATTACTGATAAGCCTTTCAGGCCCTAAAGTTTTAGCCCACCGAATAATGCCCTGCATTTTTATCTGCAGACTATGTTTCTCTGGCTAATGCCAGCCAATTTAATGTGGGGTCATCAACAGACTTTACCATCAGGCTGTCATAAAAACAACCGATGTAGATGGTTGCCTGTTTTCAAAAATGAGTACTACTCCGATAACCGGATACCAACTTTGGGTATCTGGGGGAAACTTTTATTGGAGTGGAGATTAAATAATGGCACAAACGGAAATCTTGCTACAAGCATAAACGTTAACGATAATGTGTGTCATCATGTGGCATTGGTAGTGTCCCGTAGTGGCCCAAGTAGAGCGCGGTTGTATGTTGACGGCGTTCAACAAGCGAGTAGTACCAATGTTCAATATAGCTGGAATGTCACAAACAGCAATCCGGCCTATCTCGGCAGGGAGAGGACGGGTGGGACTCCTTTTATTATTTGGGTACTATGGACGAGGTATCCTTTTCCAAAGAGCATTGACGCCGGCAGAAATAGCCCAGAATGCTACCACGGCGCTTTCTGGCTCGGAACCCAACCTCCTCGGTTATTGGAAATTCAATTCCGGTACGCCAGGCGGCAATAATGCGGGCGTGACCACTGCAATTGACGAGACGGGCGGGAACGATGGAACCTTAAATGGTTTCAGTTTAACAGGGTCAACTTCTAATTGGGTGACAGCGCCGTGTACCCTTTCCCCCCCAACAGCACCAGAAATAAACGTAACAGGTAACGGGTTGTCCATTTCCGACGGCGACATAACACCTTCTTTGTTGGATCATACCGACTTCGGCAATGCCTGCGAACGGTGGCACGGTGGTACGCACCTTCACTATCGAAAACACCGGCACGGCAAACTTGACGCTGGGCCACAGGCATCACCATCACGGGCGCGCACGCAAGCGATTTCGCACTGAGCGGTATCACGCTGCCTGCCACCATTGCCGCCAGCAGCTCCACGAGCTTTGTCGTCACCTTCGACCCCAGCGTATCAGGGGCTTCGCAGCGCCACCTGTCAACATCGCGAATAACGACAGCGATGAAAATCCTACAATTTCGATATTCAGGGCATGGCCAACGCCAACCCCACGGCTGCGCCACTCACCAGCGTCGACTTCGACTGCATCGGGACGGCCATCCGCTGACAGGCACCCCTGCCGGCGGTGCAATGCCATACGCGCATGCTTTTTTTCGCAATCGGGTGCGGGCAGCGTCAGCATAACCAATAACAACGATGGTACGGCTTCCTATCACCGGCAGTACAGCCGGATCCGCACCCTAACGTATACGGTCACCGATAACAACACCTGCTCGGCCTCGGCGCAAAAGACAATCACCGTGGTTGATTGCGCTTCGCCGGCCCTGGTGTTCGATATCACCGACCCCTGCTCCTGCAACAATGACCAATCGGCCAACGGCGCACAGGACGTTCGTTCAATGAAACAGTGGCAGAAGTCCGACCTACTGTGGGCATGACCTGGACCGTAACGGCCGTCAACAGCCTGACCGGCGGGCCATTCTTCCCTCTGGTATCGCGGAAATGACCATTGAGCTTCAATGCTAACCATCACGAAATCACGTTCCAACACTACGACGATGCGGGTTACTCTATTTCGGTAGAAGGCCCAAATCCGGTTGGCAGCATGGGCAACGTCACGCTGAATGCCCCAATATTGCCAGTATCCCGTGGTAGCTTTTGATCCCAGCCTGCCAGCTTCGATTTGCGAACTGGCCACACCTATTACGCTGGGCTTTTCGGAAGCCAATAGTTTTGCCGGGAACCAGCGCCTTTACCGTTGATGCTAACCCGGAAACCCAATTTGATCCGGCTGCTTTAGGCGCGGCGCACAATACAGTTGCCGTACCTTCACGGGTACTTTTGTCAACAACACCAG
>JADJTT010000003.1 GCA_016711045.1 Saprospirales bacterium | reverse complement strand
TCGATTTTGCCGACCAGGCAACCATTCAGGTTTGGATGCGCCCGCTTTCTAACCTAAGCAATTACCAGTCTTATGTGGAGAGTAATAATGGGGGCGCTTACCTATCCTTAGAATCAGGCGCCGGCGCCGACGTAGGGAAAATATCCTTGTGGGGAGGTGGTTCGACAACTGGGAATGCCTTTACGGCAAATGATGTCATTACCGTCAATCAGTGGACTAATTTCACCGCGGTGTATGATGGAACGCAGCCGGTCATGACGGACAGGATCCGAATTTATGTAAATGGGGTTCAGCAATCCTTAAATTTTTCAGGAACTGTCCCTACCGCGATCGGAGATCTCAATGATTTCTTTTTGGGGGCCCAGAACGGAACTAGTCAGTTTGCAAATACGCAGTATGATGAAGTAAGACTTTGGGACAAAGCACTGACCCCGGCAGAAGTCGCAGCCAACTGGGATCAAACGATCTTTGGAAATGAGCCGGGATTGATCGCCTATTATGCTTTTGAAGATGGTCCTGGCAGCCCCACTGCCACGGAAATAGTGAGTGGAGTACCTGCAGTTCTGAATAATATGGATCCCAATACGGCTTGGGTGCCAGGTGCTTCGGGACTGAACACAGGTAGTGGCTCCGGATCAATACTTGTTACCCTGACAGTGACCGATGAAGCGACCAACGATGCGTCCTGTGAAGCGATCGTAACGGTTCAGGATGTGACACCCCCGACCATCACCTGCCCGGCCAACATCACCGTCACCAACGACCCGGGCGTATGCACGGCAAATGTGACGGTACCCACTCCATTGGTGGGCGACAATTGTCTCTCCAACCGCGCACTGAACTTCGACGGATCCAATGATTTTGTGGATGCGACAGCCACTTCCAACAGCTCAGGGGTACTGCCTCAAGGCGATGCGCCACGTACGATGGAAGCCTGGATTCGAACCACACAAACTTCGATAGGAAATATCATCAGTTGGGGGCGCCGATCAAATAATTTGCGCAACGGCATGGCGGTTCGCAATAACAAACTGGCGTTCATTGGGCAGAATAATGATTATACCTCCACAGGAGTCGTTATCAATGACAACGTCTGGCACCATGTGGCCATCAGCTACGATGGGACGACGATGAATTTCTATGTGGATGGCGCGCTGGATTACTCGGTCAATACTTCCAATTTGAACACCACTGACCAGAATTTACGTCTCGGCCGCATTTCCGCGCCTGATAATGGAGAATACTTCAATGGAGATATGGACGAGGTGCGCATCTGGGATGTGGCCCTTACACAAGCTCAGATCCAGGCCAATATGAACAACCAGCTTTTGGGCACAGAATCGGGACTGGTCGCGTACTTCCCTATGGATGAGGGGACCGCATGCAGCAATAATGTAGGAGTGACCGCGGTACCCGATCTGACAGGGAACAGCAACGGCACCTTGACCAACTTCGACCTGACCGGTACTTTGACAGATCCATGTCAGTCCAACTGGACGGATGGCGCCCAGGCCTTGGGAGGCGGTATTGGTTCGATAAGCCTGACCAATGATTTCAACAATACCGATGATGCTTCCGACATCTACCCGCTGGGCGCGACACCGGTCATCTGGACCGCTACCGATGCGGCCGGCAATCCAGCCGAATGCACGATGACCGTAACGGTCCAATCGCCGGAAATTCTCGTGGAAGGCAACAGTGTTGAAATTACCAACGGTGACAACAGCCCCGACCCGGCCGACGATACGGACTTCGGCGACCAGACGGTTAACAGTACGACCGATCATACGTTCACCATCCGCAATACCGGCACGACGATGCTCAACCTGACCGGCACCCCCATCGTAGCCATCAGCGGGGCCAGTGAATTCAGCGTATTCACCCAGCCTTCGGGTACCTCCATCGCGCCGAACGGCAGCCTGACCTTCGTGGTGCGCTACGCGCCGACTGCGGCTGGGTCACACACCGCTACGATCAGCATCGACAACGACGATTGCGATGAGAACCCGTATACGTTCGACGTATTGGGTGAAGTGCTCTGCGACATCTCCATCACCTCCGTCACACCGACGGACGAGGTGTGCCCGGGGGCGAATGACGGTACGATCACGGTGACGGCTACTTGCGGCTCCTGCGCAGGCGGTAATGCGGACATTCGCTACAGCATTAGCCCCGACCCGAACAGCGTGAGCCCGCAGGCGAGCGGTTTCTTCGATAATTTGCCGGACGGCGCCTACACCATCACGGTATTTGATGTAAATGATAATACCTGTACTGATACTGATGGACCCCATACGGTAGCTGCGGGAGTAGATAATACCGATCCGACCCCCGCCTGCAACGACATCACCGTGCAGCTCGACGCTACCGGCAATTACACGCTGACGCAAACCGACATCGACAATATCGGGACAGGAAGTACGGACAATTGTACGACACCGGCCAATTTGACCTTGGCGGTGAGTCCAAATAGCTTTGATTGTGACGATGTAGAAAGTGGGACAGCAAGTACAACCGTATTGAAAACAGAACCTGGCGTGGGATGGACGGAAAGTACAACCACGGTCAACGGCGGAAGCACCGGAACGAATTGGAGTGGGGTTAGTGGCACACTTCCTGCGAACTCCACTTATACGGTGGCACCTTCCATTTCTTTGGGAGGTTATGGAGCCCTGCCGAGGCGAATACAAGATCAATTCAGCCAACAACGTACACTTCTATCGCTCTACCTTTACGCTGAGCTCCATCAACAATGTCTCTTTGGATGCCTTTGTGAGTGCCGATAATGGCGTGGATATCTATATCAACGGTCAGTTCATTGCGCTGGAAGGTACCTGGACGGCGACCAACTTCAATTCTCCTTTCCTTGGATTCACCATTGAAGGGGATGGAACGGTGAATAACGGCAACAATGGGCGTATCCCGTTTGATGTGGTAACTTCAAATCCGCTTTCTGGCATATTGGTAGCGGGAGTGAATGAGATCGTCCTTGCCGTCCGAAATCCCAATTCCAATGACACAGGATTGATATCCGCAGTCTTTACTTTTGAAACCACTTCATCTGGCGTTCCGGTAATCCTTACCGTAACTGATGAAGCCTCCAACTCTGAAACTTGCACAGCTACAGTTACCGTTGAAGATAATATCGACCCTGTCGTGACCTGTCCATCCGACCAGACAGTGACGACCTCATCGAACGGCACGGGCGATTGTACGGGCACGTACACCATCGCCGACCCACTGAGCGATAATTGCTCCGGCGCGACCTGGGATGCGACCTTCAGTAATAATGCCAACGGCCTTCCGACAGACCTGAGCGGTATTGCCGACGGCAACGACAGCGGTGCGATCACCTTCCAGAAAGGCGCTACTACGGTGACGCTGAGTGCGACAGATGCGTCGAGCAATACGGCTATAGCCTGCTCGTTCACCGTCACGGTAAACGACAATGAGATCCCCGTCATCACCCTCCTGGGCGATGCCAGCGTCATCCACTGCAAAGGCTCGGCCTACACCGATGCCGGGGCTACGGCAGCTGACAATTGCGATGGCAATTTGACCGGGAGTATCTCTATAGGTGGGGATGTCATAGATAATACCACCCCTGCAGGCACCTACACGGTGACCTATAACGTGACCGATGCCGCGACCAACGCCGCAGTGGAGGTCATGCGCGAGGTTGTCGTGAAAGACCCGAAAATGGCCACACCCAGCGCAATGACCGACGAACTTTGCAGCGGGGAAACCACTCCGATCACCGTTGATTATGGCGCCGATACCGACAACCTCCGGGTCGACGTGTCAGTGACACAAGGTACGCCGACCGGCTATACGGCCAGTCCGTACTACCTGGGCGATGGCGATCAATTGGAGGTCAACGCGTTGAGCAATGTAGGTAACCAGGATGCCATTCTCGAATACACGCTGACGCCGTATCATTTCGGCCCCGACGGGCAGGATGACCAGGCTGGCGACGACGACTGCATTGGGGAGACCAAGACCGTGACGGTTACCGTAAAGCCGGAACCGGTAGGCGCCAATACCACCTACGAAGTCTGCACGGGCACGACCCTGAACATCGACCTGCAAAGCCTGATCAGCAATTCGGTACTGAGCGACTTCAGCTGGGTAGCGGCAGATAACGGCGCGGTCAACGGTGAAGAAACCGGTACCCAAAACAGCAGCGTGATCGACAACCAACTCGACCTGGTGGTTCCGGCCAACGGCAACAAAACAGTGACCTACACGGTGACCCCGACGGGCCTGAACGGTTGCCCGGGGCAGCCCTTCACGATCACCGTAGAAGTTTTTGCCTGTGACATCACCGTCTCTGATCCATGCGTCTGCAAAGACAATGCCACGACGCTGACCAACGGCCAGTTTGACGAGACGGTGGAAGTGACCGGTCCATCTGGGGATACGTGGACCGTGGTTGTGGCTCAGGGCTATACCAGACAGGCAGTCCGGCGCCCCCAGCAGCGCCACTACCTGTGGCAACAGGAACAGTCCTGACGGAAGCCCCGGCAGGAACTTATACACTGGAAGGGATCCACGTCGACGCCCTTGGCTATGCCATCTCCGTGACCAACGGCTCGGTAACGCTGAGCGCATCCAATACCTGCTACTACCCGAACCCGAGCCTCAGCGGCCTGAGTGCGGTATATTGCAGCCAGGCCAGCCCGCAGACAGCGACAGTCACGGCCGATCTGGGTGATGACAGTGGTACAGCTACTGTAGAGGACATGCTTTTCGAGTTGATCCGCCAAAGCGACAATACGGTGATTGATTCCCAATCGGGAACCGACGATACCTTCGACTTCAATCCATCCACCTTGCCCGATGGCCATTACACCCTTCGGGTGACCTTCGATGCCACATTTAATTCGGGAATCCACCCGGGTTGTCTACAGGCAATCGAGTCGCATTATCCATTTCCGGGCAGTAAAATCTGACCACCGCTTCGTGCCAATAGGGATCTTCCCAATCCAGCAATAGCCCGCCGGTGGATTCAGCCACCTGTTGTTGCCATGCCAGCGCTATTTCGTTCGAAGCGTCAGGCGATAAAACCACTACCCGGATCCCGTTTTCCTTCAATTTTTCAATAATTTCATCCGTTCGTTCAGGTTCCCGGGGTGGAGCATCCGAAAGAAAGACGACCAGTCGTTCGGCGCCTTCCCGCCAGTCGAATTTTTGAGTTTGCAAAAGCATATCGTTCAATGGCTCGGCATCGTCGCCCCCGCCTACGGCCCGGAAAGTGGTGAGGAAATGCCAGGTGCTATCGACCACAGGGCCCAGGGGGTAGTCCCGGTAGATGAACCGCTCCGTTTGATCGCGGAAGACCAGTCCGCCGGTACGCAAATCGGCATCGGCCAATTGTCCGGAAAAGTATTGGAGGTTGTGCGGAAGCGCCGCCAGTTCCTCCCGCATCGAGCTGGTCGCGTCGACGACGAAGACCATGTCGAGGGCTGGCCGGCGCAGGGCTTGGGCATATGAGATTGATTGGATCAGGCAATAGCTGATAGCGATAAGTAGGACGTTTCGGGTTTTCATAGCCATTTATTTTTAAACCGCGAAGGCGCTAAGGGCGCAAAGAGGTCGAGTTTTAACAACTGACATCCAGCAATAATGATCTGACCTCTTTGCGTCCTTAGCGTCTTTGCGGTTGATAAAAAAATTATTGAGGCAATGGAATGCCTTTCATTTTGAGCAACAGCGCCAAAAACTCTTTCCGCAACCCAAACGCATCCCGTCCCATCGCCCCGGTAGCCAGTTCCTCGATCATCTCAAAAGTCACATCTCCCATATAAGGCGAATTTTTCACCAACAAACTACACCCTGCTACCGCTGCCGCCCAGCGAAAATCATCGGAGGTGTTTTCCAGCGACTGCCATTGGCGGGTCAACGGCTCCTGCATCAGGTAACTTTGCTTCTCATCGGGCTTTTTGTAGCGCAACTCCAGGGTGGCCAGTGCCTCCTGGGCATCCCTGCCGCCTATGGGCACGATCTCATAGAGCGCTGTCACGCTGTGTCCTGCGCCCATTTCCCCCGCATCTTTGGTGTCGTCGTCAAAGTCTTCCTTGGCTAAAATCCGGTTTTCATAGCCAATGAGGCGGTAACTGGCCACCGTTTCCGGATTGAACCGCAACTGCAGCTTGACGTCCTTGGCGATGGTGTAGAGGGTGCCGGTCAGCTCCTGGGTGAAGACCTTGCGGGCCTCATTTTCCGTATCGATATAGGCGTACTGGCCATTGCCCTTGTCGGCGAGGCGTTCCAGGTTGTTGTCTTTCAGGTTGCCCATGCCGTAGCCGAGGGTGGTGAGGAAAATGCCGGTCTCCCGCTTCCGGGCGATCAGGGCTTCCAAAGAGTCGGGATGGCTGATGCCCACGTTGAAGTCGCCATCAGTGGCGAGGATGATCCGGTTGTTCCCTTCGGGTAAAAAATGATCCGAAGCAACCTTGTAGGCCAATTCGATACCTTGCCCTCCCGCTGTAGAACCGCCGGCGTTCAATTTTCCGATCGCTTCCCGAATGACATCCTTATAGGCCCCGGAGGTCATGGGAAGCACCAGTCCCGCGGCGCCGGCGTACACCACAATAGCTACCTGATCTTGCGGCCGAAGCTGGTTGATCAGCATGTCGAGCGATTGCTTCACCAGGGGCAGCTTATTGGCGTCATTCATCGAGCCGCTTACATCCAACAGGAAGACCATGCTGCTGGGCGGCATATTGTCGAAGTACTTGCTTTCTCCCTGAAGCCCAATGGACATCAGCCAGTTGCCTTCCTGCCAGGGACAATCGCTGAGTTCGGTATGCACCGAATAGGGGTGCGGCCCCGTAGGCTGGGCATAGTCATACGTGAAATAATTGATCCATTCCTCAGTGCGGATCGCATCGGCAGGCGGCAGCGTTCCTCTGTGGAGGTAGGTGCGCATCAGGCTGTACGAGGCCCGGTCGACATCGATGCTGAAGGTGGAATAGTCCTCATCGACCGGAGAGATATAGTCATTTTCCACCCATATTCCGAAGGAATCGCCGGATGGGACCTCCTCCATTTTTCGCTCCATTTTGCGCCATGCACGTTTGGAGATCTTTTGACCCGAAGGTGCACCCTGTACCCGAACCCCGTCCAGATAGTACACCGTAGTATTGGCCCGAGAGCCTTTAATGGCCACGGCGTCTCCCATATCCTTCGATTTGGCGCTCGCTGCATTGGCGTTGAGGCCGCGCACATTCTTTCTCGGCATTCGCTGGATTTGCTCAGCTGTCACAAAGCCCCCGGTAGAGGTATTATCCTGCTGGATCAACGGCACTTTATACCCGGTTATCACGACCTCTTCCAACTCGACACCGCCCGATAGTGCGACATCCAGTTTAGTCACTTCCCCTTCGCGAATAACGACCCCGTTGATGTGTTGGGTCTGAAAACCCACATACGACACCTCTACGTCGTATTCCCCGGGATCGAGATTGTTCAGCCGGTAATACCCCTCAAAATCGGTATGGGCGCCTGCGATAAACACCTTGTGTTGTTTAAGGATTATCTGGGCGCCGATGAGGCCTTCGCCTGTTTCCTGTTCGGTGATTACTCCTTCGAGAGAAGTTTGACTCAGATAGGAGCCATGTACAATAGGGCTCCCAGTAAGTAAATGTACTGTTTTGACATGCCTGTTCAGTTTTAGTTTTTTAAGGGATTGATGGGGATTAATCCCTTTCAATACCCATAATAAGCTTCCCTGCAATAATCGATGATTAATCGTCGCGGGCCTAACCAAAAGAAGCGGATAAGTCAGGTTGCAAAAATTTTAGTAATAAAAGCATCCCTTTGCAGTAATATTGCAGCATGGTTGCCGGAAGCGACCACCTTGGCATCGCCGATGAAATTTGCAGACTACCTGAAAACCAGGGGCATGGCCGACGCCCCTTTAGCCGTTTGGGCATTTATCCCCTACTGGCAAGTCGGCCCGGATCTGGTCAGTGAATCGTACGACACCCCGCAGACACGCAGGGAACTGGACGAAGTCTTTCATGCGCTGGGCCTGGCCTGGACCTGGGTGCCGGTGACCACCGACAACCTCCGGGAAACCGTGGGTTTCATCCTCCAATCGGCCAACGGCAATCAGCCCCTCATCCTCAATTTTTGCGACGCTGATCCCGTATTTGGAGGCCCGGGGATCGATGTCATCCAACACCTGGAGGAACTTGGTCTGGCTTTCACCGGGGCAGATGCTTCTTTCTATCATATTTCGACTTCCAAAATTTTGATGAAGGAAGCCTTCCTGCGGGAAGGGGTATCCACGGCGCCCTATGCAGTGATCACCGACCCCGAAAGGGATATTCCCGGCCTCTGCGAAAAACTGGGCGCGCCCCTGTTCGTCAAACCAGCGGTCAGCGCCGGGAGCTTCGGACTGTCCCTTAAATCAGTCGTCAACTCCGATGAAGAATTGCACGAGCAGGTCATGACCTTGCTCAATAGCCCTTACCAGCGCGAATTTACCGAAGGAGGCATTTTTGTAGAACGGTTTATCAACGGGCCGGAGTTTACCGTATTAGTGGTGGGCATACCGGGGGTCCAGGAAACCATCCGGGTGTATCAGCCGGTGGAACGGGCTTTTAACAATGCCTTGCCGGAAATGGAGCGTTTTTTCTCCTACGACCGGTACTGGGAATTGTTTAAGGAAGAATCGCGGCCGCCGGATGGCAAACCTTTATACGAATATCGCCCTGCGGATCCCACGCTGAAAAAACGACTGGAAGCGCTCGCCTGGAATGCCTACTGCGCCGTCGGCGGCACAGGATACGGCCGGGTCGATATCCGAATGGACCTACAGACCGGCGAACTCTACGTCCTGGAGGTCAACGCCAACTGCGGCATTTCCGCCGACGAGAATGAATCCTCTACCGGCCAGATTCTCCGCTGGAGCGGTATCCCTTTTACCCGGTTGATGAGCGATATGCTTTACGGAGCTTTAGTCCGAAAAAAATAACCCCTCCCATGCTAAAGGTCTGCATCCTCCAACCCGATTACGGTTCTTCCGAGGTCGATTACCGGAATTACGACCCTCCGAGAAACCTGTCCCACCTGCTCCCCGACGCGCAGGTCGACCACGTTTTTCTAAACAAACTCACCGCCTACCGCCAGTTGAAAGCCCTGAAACGGGAGGGCTACGACGTCTTCGTCAATCTCTGCGAAGGCTACCCGGAGTGGGATATTCCTTCCTTTGAGGTCATCTATGCCCTGGAGATGCTGGACCTCCCATATACCGGCCCTTCCCCGCAGTTGTTTGATCCTCCCAAACCGTTGATGAAATACGTGGCTTATGCCGCAGGGGTAAAGGTGCCGGATTTTGCCCTTGTTGGCCCGGACGATGACGTGGCGGCTGCCTGTGCCCATCTGTCTTTTCCCCTGTTCGTCAAACCCGCAGGGGCGGGCGACAGCCTGGGTATTGACGAGCATTCTCTGGTCCATTCGGAGGAAGAATTGAAAGCTGCGGTAACCGCTATCGTCCGCGAATATGATGCAGCGATGGTGGAAACGTACATCGAGGGCCGTGAATTCACAGTGTTGGTTGCGGCAGGGGAGGATCCGATCGCCTATTTGCCGCTGGAGTTCGTGTTTGCGGGCGCCCCACTCTTTAAAACCTACGATCTGAAAGTTACGCAATGGCACCCCGAGCGCAATGTGCCTTGTGCCGACCCCGATCTTGCAGCGCGTTTGCGCGAAGCGGCGCGGCAGGTTTTTACCGGGTTTGAAGGTGTGGGCTATGCCCGCCTCGACTTCCGGGTTGATACGGCCGGCGAGATTTATTTTCTCGAGGTCAATTTCACCTGCTCGGTCTTTTATCCCGAAGGCTATGAAGGTAGCGCCGATTATATCCTGAAATACGACGGAACCGGACAGGCCGGCTTTCTCCGGCAAATTATCGCGGAAGGTATCGCCCGTCATCAGCGCAAAAAAAAGAACTATGCCATCCGGGGCAATACGATCGACGGGTTTGGCCTGTATGCCGTGCGGGATATCAAGCCGGGTGAGGTGATCTGGAAAGGGGAGGAGCGCATGCAACGCGTCACCACCCTTGCCCACGTAGAAGCTACCTGGACGGCGAAAGACCGGGAGACCTTCCGCCGCTACGCCTACCCCGTCAGCGACGAGGTGTTCATCCTATGGTCGGCCGATCCGGCGGAATGGGCCCCGCAAAATCATTCCTGCAACCCCAATACCGGTTTTGCCGGCTTGAACATCCTCGCCTTGCGTGCCATTGCTGCCGGCGAAGAGCTCACGCTCGATTATGCTTCCTTCTACGACGAACACATGGAGCCCTTCGAATGCCGTTGCGGGGCGGCCCAATGCCGGGGTACGATCCGCGGCATCCCGGGCAATACATTGACGAGGAGGCGCTCTCTTCGTCTTTAAATTATTAATTTTGCTTTTATGAAAAAATTCCTCCTTCTCTTGTTCCCCATTATGCTTTTGCTAGGTGCCTGCACCAAGGACCCGCTAAAGCAACTCGAAAACGACACCGACACGATCCAGAACTACCTGGATGACAACGGTCTTACCGCCGAGTCCACCGCTTCGGGTTTACATTACATCATCGAAGTGGAAGGTACCGGCGGCCACCCCTCGCTCTCCGATGAGGTGACTGTTTTCTACAAAGGGTATGACCTCAAAGGCGAAGTGTTTGATGAAACGGGCGCCGACCCCGTCTCATTTCCACTGGCCAACGTCATTCAAGGCTGGCGGGAAGGTATTCCGCTGTTTCAAAAAGGAGGAAGAGGTATCTTGCTCATCCTTTCTGCATTGGCCTATGGCTCGTATCCCCCTCCGGGTATCAAAAAAAATGCGGTGTTGATCTTTCAGGTAGAACTTGTTGATTTTTAGTGATTGGTGATTTGATCAAATCACCAATCACTAATCACCAATCGCCATTATGGAAATTCCATCCTTTTTTCTATTATTAGGGGAAAAAGAGGAATCATGAATACACCTGACAAAATTCGCCAATTAACGCCGGCCCCACTTTGGGGTAATTTTGCTGATCTGAACGCCGTACCCCGTGCTTCGAAGAAAGAAGAACGCGTGATTGAATTCATGCGCCGGTTTGGGGAAGGGCTGGGCCTGGACACCTTTGTAGATGCTATCGGTAATGTCGTCATCAAGAAACCAGCGTCCCCGGGCATGGAAAACCGCCGCACCGTGGTCTTGCAATCCCACCTGGATATGGTGCACCAGAAGAACGCCGACACGAAATTCGATTTTGACACGGAGGGCATTCGCATGTACATCGACGGGGAATGGGTAACGGCCGAAGGCACGACCCTGGGCGCCGACAACGGAATCGGCGTATCGGCCATTATGACCTTGCTTCAATCAAAGGAGATCCCGCACCCCCCACTGGAAGCGCTTTTCACCATCGATGAAGAGACGGGGATGACGGGCGCCAAAAACCTGGATGAAACCGTGCTCAGCGGCAAGATCCTGCTCAACCTCGACTCGGAGGAAGACGACGAACTCACGATCGGCTGCGCCGGAGGTATCGATACGAATACCCGTTTTATCTATTCAGAAGATCCGGTTGCTCCAGGTAGCGCAGCCTACCAGATCCGCATCCGTGGCTTGAAAGGAGGGCACTCGGGCCTCGATATTCACCTCGGCCGTGGCAATGCCAATAAGCTGATGACCCGGCTTCTGTACCAGACCACTCAATCCCTCGGACTGCGCATCGCCTCCATGGATGGCGGCAGCCTCCGCAATGCCATTCCGCGCGAATCGGTGGCTGTAGTCGTCGTGCCCGCTGCCCATCAACCGGCATTTGAACAAGAATTCAACCAGCGTAAAGCAGCCATTTTGCGCGAATTCCATACGGTCGAACCCGATCTTTCTATCGATCTCGAATCGACCGCCTTGCCCGCCAGGGTGATGAACCCAGGCGATCAGGACAAAGTGCTCAACGCGCTTTATGCCGCGCCGAACGGCGTATTTCGCATGAGTCCGGATATTCCTGGCCTCGTAGAGACTTCATCGAGCCTTGCGCGCGTTATTGTGCAGGACGGGTTGTTTGTGACCCAGAGTTTGCAGCGCAGTTCCATCGAATCGGGTAAAGCCGATGTGGCCGCTACGATGCGGGCCGCGTTCGAATCTATTGGCGCTGAAGTAGAAAACGCAGGTAGCTATCCCGGTTGGGCGCCCAATGCAGAGTCGCCCATTCTGAAAGTGATGGTCGATTTATATGAAGGACTTTTTGGCGCCAAACCTTCCGTAGCTGCCTGCCATGCCGGCCTTGAATGCGGCATCATCAGCGAGCACTACCCCGGGATGGATATGATCTCTTTTGGCCCTACAATTAAGCACCCCCACTCACCTGACGAGAAAGTACATATTGCCTCGGTAGAGAAGTTTTGGAATTATTTGGTGAAAATTTTAAAAGAAACGCCAGCAAAATAGGGGTATTGCCGGGGTAGCTGCATCTTATTATTGAACGGCCCTGTAGGCCCCGGCTTAGCTCCAATTGAAAACAGAGAATTCTACACCTGAATAAGGAAATGGGCGAGTAGCGCCCATTTCTTTATTTACTTTCTTTGCCCAAAACCGTTAATAAACCATTCCGTATGAGATCATTTGTGTTAAAAATGCTTCTGATCGGGGCTGTCGGGACCGCCAGCCCTGCCCAAGCAGCAAAGATGCCCATTGCAAAGTCGCCGGTGATAACACCGGGCGAAGGGGAGTTCAAGTTGGTAAGGGAGAAGGGATCCGTTTCGCTCTATGAGCGCTGGTTTGAGGTTGAACCCGGCCTGAAGGTCCGTGAATTGAAAGCGGTGTTTACCGTAGAAGCCGGAACGGTTTCCGCGATCAACCTCCTCAAAGACGCTTCCCGGGCTCCGAAATGGATGCAGAGTCTGGATGAATTTGAATTGGTGGAAAACAAGGGTGCTTCCTGGATCAGTTATGTGCGCTACAGTATTCCCTGGCCGCTGGAAGATCAGGATGTAGTGCTCCGCTACCGGCAAACGAATGTGGACGCCTCCACGCTGGTATCCTTTTTCTCGGATTCCCATCCTTCCTACCTGCCCGAAAAAGGGGTCACCCGCATGCAAGGCGTGAGCGGAAGCTGGTTATTCGAACCTGTCGGCAACAAAACGGTGGTGACCTATAAGATCACCACCCGCAATAAGTCCAGTATACCCCGCTGGATTACCGATCCTATCGTCCAGGATAATATGCTGGACACGATGAATTCTTTTTGTGTACAAGCCAGGGAACTGCACGCCCAACGATAAAATAAATCTAAACCGTGGGTGGTGGACGAAACCCACCACCCACGGTTGAACGCTTTTACTTTTGCTGGTTATGAAACGTAATTTCTTGCATACGGCGAAGGACCGCTTGTTTGCCAAGTTGGGGTCTATCCGGGCAAACCCCCGGCAAATTGCAGGGGGGTATGCGCTTGGATTTTTCCTGGGCACGACGCCTCTGGTGGGCATGAAAACATGGATCGCCCTGCTGGCCTCCTCTCTGTTGGGCTGGAGCCGGCCTGCCGCCGTCATTGGGGTATTCCATATCAACGCGTTTACCGGCCCAATTTTCTATACCCTGGCCTTCGGGCTCGGGCGGCTGGTCCTTGGCACGGATGTGCATTTCGTCTTCCCGGAAGAATTAGGATTGGGGGCGGTCTTTAAAGCTTTTATGGGAAACAGCCACATCTTTTTTACCCTGTTGACCGGAGGGCTGTTATTGGGCATTCCCGGTACGATATTCCTCTACGGAGCGAGCTACCGGATCGTGAAACGACTCCATCTTACACCTAAAGAGGAGGATGCCGTGGAATAATTAAACGAATGGTTTAAGACCTTGGCAAAAGGGCTACTTTTCCACTAATTATACTATTTTTAGGGTTCGCAACGCAAGTCTATGAAAGACGAAGACGCAACCCTTTTGAGAAATATCGGCATAGCCGCACACATTGATGCGGGCAAGACTACCCTTACCGAACGGATCCTTTTTTACGCCGGCCGCACCCACCGTATGGGGGAAGTCCACGATGGCACTACCGTCATGGATTACATGGAAGAAGAGCGGGAACGAGGCATCACCATTATGGCGGCTGCAACCCAGGCGCAGTGGAACTACAAGGATCACCATTACACGATAAATATCATCGATACACCTGGTCACGTGGACTTTACCGTGGAGGTAGAACGATCCCTGCGCGTATGCGACGGGCTGATCGCCTTGCTAAGCGCGGTAGAAGGCGTAGAGCCGCAGTCCGAAACGGTATGGCGGCAAGCCGACCGCTATCACATCCCCCGCCTGGTATTTGTCAATAAGATGGACCTGCCGGGGGCCGACTTCGAAGATGTGATCCAGCAGATTCGCAAACGCTTTGCCGTGCGTACCCTGGCACTCCAGGCCCCTATCGGGCAGGAGGAATATTTTCAGGGAGTGGTGGACCTGGTGACCCAAAAAGCGCTGGTTTGGGATGGGGAAGATTGGCAGGTGGAACCGGTTCCCGACGATATGTGGGAAGAAGTGGCTGAAGCCCGGCAACACATGCTGATCACGCTTGCCGAATTTGATGAAACGATGTTTGTCAACGTGTTCGAAGCCCCGGAGGAGATTACCGAAGAGATGGTTCGGACAGCTATCCGGAAGGCCACCATCGCGCGGCAGGTCGTACCCATTTTCTGTGGAAGCGCCTATAAGAACAGGGCGGTTCAGCCTCTGCTCGATGCCATTTGCGACTACCTGCCTTCTCCTGCCGATATGGGCGCCACCAACGGATTAATACCCGCAACAGGGGAAGGCGCTACCCGCTCCCTGCGTGCCAGCGAACCATTTGCGGCCCTGGTGTTTAAGGTCGTGCATGATGAACAGCATCACAAGATCGTCTTCTTCCGTGTTTATTCCGGACTGGCCCGGCGGGGCCAAACGGTGTTTAATCCCCGCACCCAAAACCGGGAACGCCTGAACAATATCTACCAACTGCACGGCGGCAAACACAATGCTGTCTGGGAGGTCAGCGCCGGGGATATCGCTGCGCTCGGAGGCATTAAAGATATCGTCACCGGAGATACGATCTGTGATCCGGATCATCCCATTATCCTGGAAACCATCCCTTTCCCGGAACCCGTTATCGCCATGGTGGTGGAAGCCCGCCACAGCCGGGACCTGGACAAACTGAAGGATGCCTTACGCTTGCTGGAAGAGGAAGATCCTTCCTTTAAAGCAGGGGAAGACCCCGAGACGGGGCAGATGCTGATCCACGGTATGGGCGAATTGCACCTGGAGGTGATGAGCCATCGCCTTCGCGACGAACACCGTGTCGAGGTCAACATGGGCCGGCCGCAGGTCAACTATAAGGAGCAGTTCAGTCAGACCGTTTCGTTTACCCATGAATATACCAGAGCCGTAGGAGAGCCGCTTTATGCCCAGCTCGAATTCGAGCTCGGGCCGGCTGATTCAGCATTCCTGGAAAGCCTGGAGTTTCAAACCGGCCGTCAACGCGTACAATTTGAAGAATCCATTCCCGAAGGAAGTATCAAACCCGACTATCTGCCTGCGGTGCGCCACGGCTTTGAGTCCATGTGGCACGTCGGCCCCCTGGCAGGACTGGAGATGCATAGTTTTAAAGTGCGGGTGACAGGTGGAAAAATGAGCGCGGAATCGAATGCCCTGGCTTTTGAACTCTGTGCGCGGGAAGCATTTCGCGCCGCAGCTCCGCAATGCAGTTCTATCATGGTAGAACCCATCATGTCGGTGGAAGTGACCTGTCCCGACGAATATACCGGAGGGATCATGGGCGATTTAAACCGCCGCCGGGGTATTCCCCTCGGCCTGGATGTGAAGAGTACACACACCATAATTAGGGCCCACGTGCCGCTTTCCGAGCTTTTCGGCTATGCCAACCAGGTGCGCAACCTCAGCTCCGGCCGTGCGCTGGCTTCCATTACCTTCTCCCATTATGCCCCTGCCCCGGAAGCCGTGGTCAAAATAGTATTGGAACACAGAAAGGGGTATTGGTAAATGTTTCCTTCGCGCGATCTCTTTGCCCGATGGGAAAACGGTGTTGACCTAAAATGCCAGCCCGCCTACCGCATTTACTGTCGAGCAGAAAGAGCGATTTGGAATATTGGAGTAGTTTTTTTTGTATCTTTGGGGCCCAAAAAAAACGATAACTCATGAGAACATTATTCCTGTTTGCATTTGTAACTTTTATTTTCGCATGTAGTTCGGGCGCCCCGGAATCAAGTTCGGTGGCTGTATCTTCCGTGCCTACCGGCCCTTCGGAAAAACCGGAGATCCATATTGAGGTAGAGGGCCTGCAGGCAGGTCCTGCGTTCCTGATCGCTACGTTTACGGACCAGCGATTCCGGTTGGATTCTACCCAGGTAGACGCAACCGGAAAAATGACCTTCAAAAATGATACGCCCTATCCTTCCGGCTTGCTTTTCGTCTACCTGCCCAATAAAGCGGCTTTCCAGATGATGGTTGATCAGGACCAGACATTCACCATGAAAACCAAGGTGAATGACCTGAACGGGTTTATGGAAGTAGAAGGTAGTATCGATAACCAATTGCTCTACCGGTCCATCAAATTTGAGGCTGACCAGAAACCCAAATTCGAAGCGTTGTCGGCCCAAATCCGGAGTGCAGAGAACGGATCCATGGAATACCATAATGCCAAGGCGGCACAGGATAAACTGGTTCAGGAACGCAAAGCGTTTCTCGATGAGATATTTACCCAGTATCCCAGTTCCCTGTTTACCAAGTTCAAGATCGCCGGGCAAAACCCGGATCCGATTAATGTGTACAAGGCAGATGGAAAAACCATGGATACTTCCCGCCAGGTGTATCTCTATCGCACCAAGTTCTGGGAAGGCGTCGATTTTCAGGATGAACGCCTCCTGCGCACCCCTGTGATCGCCAATAAACTCAAGCGATATATCACGGAGCTGACGCCTCAAAACGCCGACTCGATCAACGCAGCTACCAAATTCCTGGTGGACCAACTGCCGCTCGGGTCCGAATACTTTAAGTACATCACCAACTACATCGCGCTCTACTACGACCCCGGCAAAACCCCGGTAATGGACCCCAACGCCATCTTTGTGTTTATTGCCCAGAATTATTTCACCCAGGACAAGGCTTTCTGGACGGACTCCATCCAGGTAGCAGCTATCCAAAAACGCGCCGCCGAACAGCAAAACAGCCTGGTAGGAGGGAAAGGACCGGATGTGAAAGCCAAGGACCCCACTGGAAAGTTGCGGTCTATCTACGAGATCAAATCGCCTTATATTATTGTCTACATGTACAACCCCGAGTGTGAACACTGCATTGAGGAAACACCTCAGTTGGTGCGTTTCTACCGGGAATGGAAACCGAAAGGAGTGGAGGTTTTCGGCATCGCCATCGAAACAGACGAAGCCAAATGGAAAAACTTCGTAGCTAAAAACGGCATGGATTGGATCAATGTATTCGATCCAACCAACCGGGCTATCTACGCTACCTACTTCGTAGACAATACCCCCGAACTCTACGTACTGGATTCCGATCGCACCATTATCGCCAAAAACCTGAAACCTAGTCAGGTGGCTGAAGTGATCGAACGCGATATGCGGAAAAAAGGAAAGTAATTAAATAGAAAGGGATGGCTTTGCGCCATCCCTTTTTAATTAAAGTTAGAATTCTAAAGCCGTTTTCTCCTCAGCCGGCTCCGGCAATACTTCCAGCATCCAGCCTTTCAGCTCACTGAGGAAGGTCTCGATCTGGAAGAGGATAAGGTTCTCATCCTGCAGCAACTGGTCGATTTTGAACTCCTTGGCCGGTTTGGCCTGGAGCCCTTCCAGCCTGCTGAAATGCTCCTTCTGCGGGAAGAGATACCAAATGAAGATCTGCCCGGAGAGGCGCTGTTCAAACACGAGGGAAGCGCTGTTGTTATAAGCTACCAGCTCGTCTCCCAATGGAAAGATATGGTGAATGGAGAACCGGATATCGCGTACTTCGGGAAAATTATCCCGGATAAAAAGATCTGCGTCCCACACCAACTCTTCCTTGAGCTGATTGAACAGACGGGCAACCATTTCTTCCAGCGATTTCCATTGCTTGAAATCCTGTGCTACACGGGTTTTTACCTTTTTCAGGCCTTCCCATTCCTGGCGAATATTTTCTATCGGTTTGCGCATATACCTTTATTTGGTCAAATAATGGTCAAAAGATAGTGGCATTGGGGAGGGTACACAATGACTTTGGTCAGTGGGGGAGGTGAGATTTGTCGGCAAAGGAAACCGGCGATTAAGATCACCCCCCATGGTGATCTTAATCATTGGTCGCCGGGTAATAATTTCAGATAATTGTGCGGGTTTACAGCGGAACCTTTTTCGCCGGATCCATATTTTTAATCACCGACTGTACAATTATGAAATCTGTTCAAACACTGAACCGATGGCTTGTTGTCATTGGGGCTATCCTTATTCAATTGGCGCTGGGAGCTTTCTATTCCTGGTCCGTTTTTACCAAAATTCTCACTGATCCAGAAGGGATATATCGGTTCTCTGCCACGCAGACGGCCTGGATCTTTTCTGCCGGTCTGGCAACTTTTGCGATTGTGATGGTGCTGGCAGGTCGTTGGCAGGTGCGCACAGGACCACGCCCGCTGGCGATCATGGGTGGTTTGCTCTTGGGGTTGGGCTACGTGCTGGGAGGCTTTTTCGGAAGCACGTTCTGGGCGCAGTTCTTCTTCGTCGGCGTGCTGGCAGGCGCAGGCGTGGGGTTAGCCTACGTCGTGCCCATCGCGGTGGGGGTTAAATGGTTTCCCGACAAGAAAGGGATGATCACCGGCCTCGCTGTGGCTGGGTTCGGGTTTGGCGCCACTATTTGGGTGAAACTTGCCGGCGCCTGGTTTGGCGGGCTGCTGAATACGCTCCAGGTATTCGACTTGCCAAATGTGCAGAGCGTATTTCTCGTATATGGACTCATTTTCGCCACCATGGTCCTGCTGGGTAGTATCGTCATGGTCAATCCGCCCGAAGGATACAAACCGGAAGGCTGGAACCCTGCCCAGGCACAGGCTGCCGCCAAATTGGGCAGTGAAGGTTTTTCACCCGCCCGCATGATGCGCACGCCACAATTCTATGCGATTTGGCTGGTCTTTGCCTCCTCTGCTATTGCGGGCCTGATGGTCATCTACTGCATCCAACTGTTCGGTATGGACGCGCTGGAATATCAAGGCGTGGAAAATGCGGTCGTGATCACCGGTACAGCTATGGCCTGGTATGCCATCTTCAACGGCTTGGGCCGCATCCTCTGGGGAATGATCTCCGACCGGATCGGCCGGAAAGCTGCCATCATTGCCATGTCGACTATCCAGGGTGTTATCATGTTGTTGCTGTATCATGGCTTTATCAACTTTGGCCTTGCCACTGGCCTTATTGTCGGCGCTTCGTTCGTAGGCTTTAACTACGGCGGTATTTTTGCCCTATTCCCTGCTATCACCGCCGACTTTTTCGGAAATAAGGAAGTAGGACGCAACTATGGCTGGGTATTCACCGCATACGGAGTCGCAGGGATCACCGGGCCACTATTGGCCGGCGTATTCAAAGACGCCGCAGCCATGGGCGCTTCTCCGAAAGTATGGATGACGCCGTTCATCATCGCCGGAGTGGCTTGCCTGGTCGGGGCGATTATTATGGCCTTTACCAGAGCCCCCAAACTGCTGGCTACACCGGTGGTAGAAAAAGGGGAGAAAGAAAAATTTGAACCGGAACTGGAGTTGGAAGAAGCATAATTACTGAAACAGGAGGCTGTCTCAGTCGCATTAAAAGAAAATAATTATTGTTTCATAAGGAGCGTAAGCGACTTATGAAACAATAATTATTTAAAGATCAAATCGGCTACTACCGGCATATGCTTGTAGGTACGAGGCGCATCATCCGGTTTCAGTTGGTATCGCTGCAGCAAGGGCGAAGGCAGCTCCACCGTGTCGAATACAAACCGGCGGCCGATCTTCAGCACACTGTCGCTGTAGAGGATGTAGTCGAGCCGGCTGGGGGAGAAGTCCTCGCCCCTCCAGGTAGTTGCCATGGGACGTTGCAGTTGTTTGGGACAAAGGTCGGTCAGCGGGCTTCCATCCCAATCACCCGCCTCCAGGAGGGTAAGGAGCTGTGCTGCCGGTCCCACCAGGTTAGCGTCGCCGGCCAGCACGATAGGGGTGCCGGGTTTGAGCTGAAAATCCTTCCATACCCGAACATAATCGGCGATCTGGTCTGCTTCGGCCTGGCGGGCACTGTCGGCCCTGCAGCAGGGCATGCTCAGGACGACAAGGGCCAATTCCCCCTCATATGCCGGGCGCAGATCGAGCAGATAGGCGGCGCTGTTGCCCAACGGAACCACCTGGATAGCCGGAAAAGGGCTGAGTACCACGGTAGCTTCTTCTCCTGCTTTATAGGCGTACCAATCTGGAGCCCCATTCAGTGCAGGACGAAAATAATCCAGTATTTCTTCCGCCGAACCTTCATAAGCTTCCTCCAGCAACAGGATGTCGGGATCCAACGCCTGATATATCCGGGTAAACACATCTCGCTTATCCGGATGAAAATGCCGTTTGTTGACGTTGTGGGTGACCAGGCGCAGATGCGACGGATCAGCCCGATCGAGGGTAGTGAGGGGCAGGATCGGACGCGCTTCCCGGGTTGGGAAATAATGGGCATAGCAGAGAATCTCTTTTTCCCTGCGGTCGAACAGCATCACGCCGAGGCGGTGCTCGCCAAACCCCAGCTTTTTCAGCCACGGATGAGCGGTCCAGGAAATGCTGATCTCAAAAGAATGCCCCATGGTGGAAGGCGCGATATACAGATCTAATGCCTGGTATTCGATGGGGATGCTTTCTCCATCGTGCTGAATATACCCTCTTCGATCCCCAAAGAAAAAGGCGATCTCCGCCCCTGCCAGGTCCCCGGTTTCACCTTGCCCGTCTATATCGAGGTAGAGCGCCAGGCTGTTGTTTTCCTGAAGTAAAATATCCTGATTGAGGTCGATGCGCAAGAAGAGGTATTGGGCATCGTCTGTGACCCATAAACTGGTCAGATCAAAAGGCTTTGCCGGCCGCTCCGGCTGAAAAAGAGGAGCAATGTCCGTCCAGTCATCCATCCGCCCATCGATGACGATGGGGTGAGGGGTTGCCACTAATTGGTTTGAAAAGAAGAACAATAGGCACCCGGAAAAAAATACATGAAAAACATCCATAACAAGGCATTGTAGGTTTCGTTCCAATTGATAACGAATTCTACCTCATTTCATACCAACTAAAAACTAAAAACTAAAAACTAAAAACTAAAAACTAATCCCGATAGCTATCGGGAAAAACCTCCCTACATACTCACACTCCGGTCCTGCAGCAACTCCCGGTAATGCCCAAGGATAGTGGATTTGGACACAAAGCCCATGTATTTACCCTCTTTCACCACGGGGAGGTTCCAGGCCTGGTGTTCCTCAAATATGTTCATAACCTTGTCCATGGAGTCGTCATATTGAAGTATGGCAGGGGGCTGGTGAAACAGGTCGGCAACCAGTAATTCCTTGTATTGTTGGGGTTGGAACATGACTTCCCGCACATCGTCGAGTAAAATGATACCCAGGAATTGCTCCTCCTCATCTACTACCGGAAATAAATTCCGCTTGGATTGCGCGATAATTTTTACAAATTCTCCAAGGGTCTGTTGCGGGCGAAGCACGGAGAAATTGCTTTCGACCAATTGGAGTAAGTCCATATTCTGGAGAATGATCTTGTCTTTTTCGTGAGAAGGCGCCCATATGCCTTTCTCGTAAAGCGTTCGGGTGAAAATGGAGTGGGGCTCAAAGTAAAAGGTCACGAAATAGGAGATCGCTGACACGATCATGAGCGGGATAAAAAGGGAGTAGCCTCCCGTGATCTCTGCGATGAGGAAGATTCCTGTAAGCGGTGATTTGATAACACCGCTCATGATGCCCGCCATACCCACTGCGACAAAATCGGCTACCGGCAATTGCAGAAATCCTAACTGGTTGAACGTGGCAGCCAGGATAAAGCCAAGGGTGCCGCCTGCAAACATGGAGGGTGCAAAAATTCCCCCATTGCCTCCCAGTGCAATGGTGAAAGAAGTTGCGGCCGTCTTGGCCATTAAAATCGCCACCGCAAACCCGATGATCACCCAAACGCTGTTTCCCGCAAAGCGGTAAAACAAGCTGTTTTCCATGATTTTGGAATAGCTGCCCTGAAACAGCTGGTTGATCGTTTCATACCCTTCCCCGAATAGCGGAGGCATGAGAAAAATGAGCAGACCCAACGCCAATCCCCCCAGAATCAGCCGGACCAAAGGCCGTTGGATCTTGGTGATCAACCCCTCAAAGACAGGTATACTCCGGATGAGGTAGGTGGAATAGAATCCGCAGGCAATACCTGTAAGTACAAAAAAAGGAATGGTTTCTGCCGTCCAGCCGTGGGTGGGCAGGTAGAAAAGTTGTTCGTAGTAGAAAAACCGAGCCACCACAGCTCCCGTAGCCGCAGAAATTAGCAGGGGAATAAAGGCGGGTAGGCCGATATCAGTAATGAGTACCTCAAAAGCAAAGATAACACCAGCTACCGGACTGTTGAAAATAGCCGCTAAACCGGCTGCCGCGCCACAGGCCAGGAATAGAGTCTGCCGTTTCCTCCCCACCCGGAGCAGTCTGGCCAGGTTGGAACCAATTGCGGAGCCGGTGCGCACGATCGGCGCCTCCAACCCTACCGATCCGCCAAACCCGACGGTCAGCGAACTGCTGATCAAATGGGCGAACGTCTCGAAGGAGGGAAGATTTACTTTTTTTCGTGAAATGGCAAAGATCAAACCCGCCGAACCTATCTCAAGCTTCCGGCGAAGTCCATACCGAAAATAGAGCCGCGTGAGCAAAATGCCGATAATGGGGAAAAATACGAAGCCGATCTTCCCGTGTGTGGGATCATTCCCCTTCATCCATTCCCGAACAGTGGCTACAGAGAATTTGAGCACTACCGCAGCCAATCCCGCTACGATACCAATTGCGATCGCCACCAGGATCTGGTAGTTGCGCTGTGAGATTCTGGCGCTAAGCCACTTGATACCTTTGTGTGTCAAAAGCCTGAAATACCGGTATATTTTGGTTCGTTGGAATTGCATAGGAGCAAAATACTCATTCTTTAGTTTACCCTGCACTTAAGGTGCGAAGGTAATAGAGAATTGGAACTGTGGCAACCGAAAGTGACATTCATATTTCTTCTTTCCCTATCAAGGTGGTATTATTGAGGATCAAATATGCACCTACTATGAAAATAAGCCTTCCCGCCACCATGCAAGCCGTCCAACTCGACGAAATGGAACAACCGCTCGCCGTACGCGAAATACCGGTGCCCAAGCCAGGCCCTGGCCAGGTGTTGGTGCACATGGCTGCCTCGCCCATCAATCCCTCTGACCTGGCTTTTCTGCTCGGGGGCTACGGATTTAAGGAGCCGCTTCCCCTCACCCCGGGGAATGAGGGGAGTGGAACCGTAGTAGCAGTAGGATCCGGATTAATGGCTCGCCGGCTCCTGGGCAAGCGCGTGGCCTGCTTCGCGAGAATGGGCCACGGGGGCGCGTGGGCGGAGTATATGCTCACCAATGCGTCTCTTTGTATCCCCGTCGGAAAAAAAATCACCCTGGATCAAGCCTCCATGAGCCTGGTCAACCCACTGACAGCACTGGCGTTTATGGATATCGTCCGTCTCAAAAAACATCCGGCTTTTGTGAATACCGCCGCCGCCAGCGCACTCGGTCAGATGCTCGTTCGCCTCAGCATCCGACAGGGCGTACCTCTTCTCAACGTGGTTCGAAAAGAAGCCCAAGCCGATCAATTACGTGCCATTGGCGCCAAATATGTGCTCAATAGCACTGCCCCCGATTTTGAGAAAAAATTGAAAGAACTGACCCATCAACTCCAGGTTTCCCTGATGCTCGACGCGGTGGGAGGCCCTATGCTGGGGCAACTTTTGAACGCTTCACCTCGCGGGGGCACCATCCTGTCGTACGGCCGCCTGTCGGCTGAAACCTGCGTGATTGAACCGGGGGAACTCATTCTCAAAAATAAACGCATCGTGGGCTTCCTGCTCTCCGATTGGATGCAGAAAAAGAATCTGCTCCAGATATTGGCTGATATCCGAAGGGTGCAGCGGATGCTAGGCGAAGAATTGCAGACCCCGGTCAAAAAACGGATGCCTTTTTCCGATATCAATGAAGCACTGGCCAGCTACCAGGAGGAAATGAGTGGAGGGAAGATACTGATGGTAGGGAATATAAATAAAACCACTTCGGTTTGAGTATATCTAAGATTGTCATTATTTAGACATTCCAGACGTCGTATTTTTCATTTTTGTGGATTGGAATTATCTTCGCCGACCTTCCTTAATTTCGGTAAACTAGATTCCAATGTCCAGGATACGCTTATTCTTTTTCTCCACGCTTTTTATATGCTCCACCACCCTCCAGGCCCAGCAATACCTGGAATGGATCCGCCAGGCGGAAGAAGGCGTTCCTTTTACGGAAATTCAACAAGACGCCAATTTGTATTACCAAACCCATGATCAAGGGCGTGGCAGTGGGTACAAGCAGTTCAAACGTTGGGAATACCTCATGAATGACCGCCTGGATGCAGATGGTGGCCTGGTCAATTTCAGTCGGATGAACTGGGAAGTGGCCAAAAATTTCTCCACCCACTCCAAAGTAAGCGAAACCGAAGATATTGGCGGATGTAAGGCGGCCTGGTCCATCCTGGCGCCGATTGAGGGGTATACCACCACTCAGGGAGGCTACAATCCCGGTGTAGGACGGGTCAACGTTGTTGCTTTTCACCCGTTTGATGCCAATACCATTTATGCCGGAACACCTGCGGGTGGATTGTGGAAGACAACCAACCAGGGTGGAAGCTGGACACCCCTGACCGATAACCTACCCAGTATCGGGGTTTCGGGCATCGCAATTCATCCTGTCAATCCCAACCTGATCTATATCCTGACCGGTGATGGCGATGGCGCCGATACCTACTGCCTCGGGGTGCTCCGGTCGACAGATGGAGGCCTTAACTGGGAGGAAACGGGGTTGTCTTTTGGGACCTCCAATTTTGTCAGGGGCTATAAGCTCGCCATCCACCCCGACGACCCGAATATATTATTGGCCGCTACTTCCCAGGGCATTTACCGAACCACCAATGCGGGCAATACCTGGACCAATGTACAGGCAGGTCACTTCGTGGATATAGAATTCAATACAGGCAATCCCGCTATCCAATATGCCACCACCAAAAGCGTGGTCTATCGCTCCACCAATGCCGGAGCTTCCTGGGAATATATCCCCTCCGTAAATGGCTTACCCACCGGGGAAACCCGGGTCGCGCTCGCCGTGAGCCCGGCAAATCCGGATTTCGTATACGTGCTCGCCGGCCCTTCAGATGCAAACGGGGTTTTCAAAGGATTATACCGGTCTGTCGATGGCGGGCTCCATTTTTCTACACAAGCTACTACGCCCAATGTGTTGGGCTACCCCATTGACGGAGATGATGATTCTGACCAATCCGGGTATGACCTTGCACTTGCCGTAGATCCCGACAATGCGGAAACGGTACTCACCGGAGGTGTAAACGTATGGAGAAGTGAGAATGGAGGTGAAACACTGGAAATCGCCTCTCACTGGTATTTTAAAGACCTTCCCCAAAACGGACTTCAATATACCCATGCCGACATCCATGAATTGGTCTATAATCCGGTAGACGGCAGTTTGTGGTGCGGCAGCGACGGAGGCATTTTTGCCAGCTTCGACGATGGGCTCACCTGGGAAGACCGCTCCAGCCTGGGCGCTCCCGGGCTTTCCATTACCCAGTTTTACCGGATATCCAGTTTTCCGGGAAGCCCTGTGATTATCGGTGGGGCACAGGACAATGGATCCAATCGCTGGGCCGGTGGGCAAGAGATCATTCACTTCGATGGGGCGGATGGGATGGATTGCATGATCCATCCTACAGACTCCATGATCCAGTACCACACCCGGCAAAACGGAAGCCTGCGGAAATCGATTAATGGCGGACAAAATCATTTTGGAATTAAGCCTGGTAATACCAACGGCTATTGGGTTACCCCCCTCGCCATGGATCCCAACGATCCGGAAATAATCTATGCCGGCTATACAGACACCGTGTACCGGAGCACGAATGGGGGAATGGATTGGACAGGCTTTGTGCCCGAATTGGGGGCTGGGCAATACCGTTCCATCCACATTGCACCCGCCAATACGGACGTGATCTATGCCGCTACCAACGATCAGATTTTTGTGTCTCAGGACGTCGGCGCTACCTGGACCGATATTACAGCCGGTATTACGCCCGGCACCATTACCATGATCACGACCGACCGGGACAATGCAGCTGAAGTATGGGTAACCCAGGGCGGATATATGCCAAACAACAAGGTTTTTTATTCTTCCGATGCCGGCGCTACCTGGTCGAACGCGACCGGGAATTTGCCCAACCTGCCTGTCAACTGCATTATTTATGACCCCTTCGAAACAGCAGGGGATAATGCGGTGTATATCGGTATGGATGTGGGCGTTTTTTACCGGGATGCTACGATGAGTGAATGGATCCCCTTTTTCACCGGCCTCCCTAATGTGCCGGTTTTTGATCTGGAAATACACCAGGCTAGTGGCATGCTGCAGGCTGGAACCTATGGACGAGGCATTTGGGAAACCCCCTTGTACCAGCCGGATGAAACCCCGCCTTCCATTACCTGCCCCGATCAGCAAACGGCCTCATTGAATGCGAACTGTGCCCTCGTAGTCCCGAATTTAACCGGATTAGCCGGCGTTACCGATAATTGCGATCCGGATCCGGATGTCTTGCAAGACCCGGCTCCCGGCACCATAATTTACCAGGATACCATCCTCACCCTCACCGCCCAGGATTGGGAAGGCAATGTGGATGTTTGCACATTCAGCCTGCACCTGGAAGATACTACTCCACCGATGCTCACTTGTCCCAATGCCTTCACCGTCTATTCCTGCGAGGGGGTGGTGGACTATACCGTTTCCTGGGCGGACAATTGCACAGAGAGCACGGGAGAACTCGTGGCAGGCTTGCCGAGCGGATCGGTGTTTCCCGTAGGAGAGACCACCGTGAGCTGGACAGCAAGCGATGAAAACGGGAATACAGCCTCCTGCAGTTTTGCGGTGGTGTTGATCGATAGTTTGGACGTAAGTGCAAGTTCGGATCCCGCTTGCCCCAACGAAGCTTCCGGCTCCGCCTCTGCGCAGGTGCAGAGCGGCATTCCTCCCTATTCCTATTTGTGGGATGACCTGCTGGGGCAAACGGAAGGCACGGCCACGGGACTGCCTGCAGGGACCTACACCGTCCTGGTGACGGACTCGATTGGTTGTATTGGGGTGGTGAGTCTGGCTGTAGCGGCGACTCCTGAGGTGACGATCACTATCGATGCCGTGACCAATGAGATGAGTATTCCGGCAGATGGCTCCATTGAGGTGACGGTTACTGGTGGTATAGCGCCCCTGGAATTCCTTTGGAAAAAAGACGGGGTAGACTTCTCCTCCAACGAAGACCTCGATAGCCTTTCCGCAGGTGCATACCTGTTGGAAATAACCGATGCCAATGGATGCGTCTTCCTCTCGGAGATTGTGGTGGTCGACAATACGACTGGGTTGGCGGAGTTGTCGAAGGCCCGTCTTTTACGGATCTATCCCAATCCGGCCAGCGACCAGTTCTGGATCGAATGGGCCCTGGACGGGGAGGATGCTTCGGTAGAAATAGTGGACATTACCGGTCGGATATTGCAAAGAGTAAGTTTATTGAACTCGCCGCAGCAAATCGTCGCAGCTGATTTTCCGGCCGGGATGTATTTGGTGCGGTTGACGACGGATAAAGCACGGTTTACGGAGCGGTTGGTGATTAGCAGGTGATAAGACACTGTCTTTTATCTACCTTTGCCCATCGTTTCACCAAACCGCAATACCCTGAGCACACTCTCCACTCCGACCACGGGTCGCACGCGATCCGAACTGTGGCTGATCCTGATTGCATTTGCTATCACCTATTTCGTATGGGGATCTACCTACCTGGCCAATTGGTGGGCGGTGCACTCCATTCCGCCTTTCCTGCTGGCAGGGGCGCGGTTTACCTTTGCCGGATTGCTCATGTATGTCATTGGCAGGATGGCGGGGCAGGCTAAAGTGACGGCGTTGCATTGGCGCAATGCCTTGTTTGCCGGCATTTTACTTTTTGTAATCGGCAACGGCGCCCTGGTCTGGGCGCTCCAATACATCGACTCCGGCATCGTAGCCCTTATGGTAGCCTTTGAGCCACTGATGGTGGTGGGCTTTCAATGGAAAATGCGGGGCCGGAAACCGGGCTGGGATACCTTGTTTGGCATCATGCTGGGCATCATCGGGATGTTGCTGCTCGTCGGGCAACCCGAATTTGTGGCCGATCCACACTGGATGACAGCCCTGATTGCCATATTTATCGGAATGATCGGTTGGGCCTATGTGTCGGTTTGGCTGACCGAAGCGGAAATGCCCAATTCCGTTTTCCAAACCGCGGCTTTACAAATGCTCACCGGCGGAGCGGTTTTACTCCTCATCGCCCTCCTCCACGGAGACATCCAGGCGTTTCACCTCGCCGAAGTGACCAATAAAGCCTGGTGGTCACTTGGATACCTGATAATCGGCGGGTCGATCCTCGCCTTTACCGCCTTCAATTTTCTATTGAAAAAAGTGGCCACGGAGAAAGTGGTGACCAATACCTACGTCAACCCCGTAGTCGCCCTCTTCCTCGGCTGGTGGTTGAATAAGGAGCATATAAGTAACCAATCACTTTTGGCCTCTATACTACTGCTCGGAGGCGTCATTTTGATCAATTCGAGGCTGATCCGTAGGAAAAAGAAGTAAGCATGAGTCATTCGAATTTTCCCACTCTCCCCCTGACCCCGTCCCTCGCCCTAATCTTGTAGGGGGTGATAGTGGGCCAGAAATATAGTATAACTTTCAAATTAGCAAGCTGTTGTCCCCCGCTGGCGGGGGTAGGGGGTGGAGAAATACCTGCCATTATCTCCCCAAAGGAGGAAATATTGGAAGTGCTATTCCACCCCCAACCCCCGCCAGCGGGGGACAAAAATGTGCAAAATCCTTGGACAGTGCTTATTTTCCAGGGCAATATGTACCCCCTACAAGATTAGCTGGCGAGGGAGGGGTTGGGGCAGGGTCTGAAATGCCAGGGATTTCCTTAAATCTTAAAAATTCGGGATGTCTCATGTTTTTTGAAATGAAACTTACTGGATCAGAAGTCGCTGCACATAATCTTTCCCTTCAATTTGCAAACGTACCAGGTACAATCCCGCTGGTAACCCGCTCAGATCGATCAGTTCACCCGGAGCCGGCTTGTCGACTACTTGTTTCCCGGTTGTGTGGTAGATCCACAGGTGCTCGATCTGCTGGGGTCCGTCGTAACCTACTTTCACCCATCCATACGCCGGGTTGGGCTGCAGCAAAATATGCGCCCGGATATACTGCTCGTTCGTGCCGGTGGTCGAACAATCGTTCTTTACCTCTTCCGTCGTGGCACAACCTGTGGCGTTCATGGCAATGTCGGCCGTTCCCCCTGCAGACAGAAATTTACAGATCGGCTCAATGGCGCAGACAGACAGGTTGGAGTTGTAACGGATCGTCAGATCCTGCCCGATAGAAGTAAGACTTGCCAATCCTTCCAGAGTGGTCAGGTCCCCGTTATCGATAAGTTGGAAATTTCGTCCTATGGTCGTCAGGTTTTGCAGGCCGTCGAGGTTTGACAGGCTGGGGTTGCCGGTGTTGCCGTCATTATATTCCCATCCGATGCATAAATCGCGACCGATGGAAGACAGTTTTTCCAACCCGTCGAGCCGTATGAGCGATTCATTGCCCCGGATGATCATGTCTACGCCGATCATTTGCAGGCTGCCGAGCCCCTCCATCGTGGTGAGTTGGTCATTATTTTCCAAAAGGAAATTTCCATAGATCGTAGTCAGTGATTCCAATCCCAGCAGGTTGGTGAGGGACGGCGTGTAGTTGAGGGAAAGATCCTTGCCGATAGTCATCAGGTTCTCTGGTCCCTGGAGTGTAGCAAGGGCTTCCTGATAGCTGAGGATGAAACTTCCGCCAATGGTCTGGAGGCTTTGGAGCCCGTCCAGGCTGGCCAGCGATTCATTCATGACGAGGGAGAGGTTGACACCGACGTGGTTCAATTGGTTCAGTCCATCCAGCGAGGGCAGATTGGCGCAGTTGGTGATCAGCAGGTCGCCGCCGATCGTCTGGATCTGGTGCAGACCATCGAGGGACAAGAGATTGGGGCAACCCATGATCTTTACCGTGCCGGTAATCTGGTGGAGCATGGCGAGACCGGAGAGGTCATAAATATCAGAGGGTTCGTTCATTTTCCCCAATACCAGGTTTCCGTCGATTTCCGTACAGTTTGGGAAGGTAGCTACGAAGGCGTGGATATCGGATTGGTTGAATAAATTCACGGCGCCTGTGGGGCATTGTGCTTGCACGTGGGTCCAGGATCCGAATAGCAAAATAGTGAATACTGTGATTAGCTTTTTCATGGAATATGGTTTTCGTTTGGCGCCAAAATAGCGGCAAATGTTCATGTTGAATGTTGTGGTAATTTTAGGCCGAAATCGAACATTCCACAATGACAATAATCAGAATTTAAGGAAAGGTTGGATGATTTTTGTGCACCATAATTTGGTGCAAAATGTATCTTTGGCCCCACAAAAAGATCCCAGTATGGCAAGCAACAACCCTCGCGTGGCCTATTTCTGCATGGAATATGGCTTAGACAACCGCTTCAAGGCTTATGCCGGCGGACTCGGCATTCTGGCCGGTGATTATATGAAAGGTGCAAAAGACTACGAATATCCCATCGTGGGTATCGGCATCAAGTGGAAGCAGGGGTACACCGATCAATTGATCGGTTCCGATGGGAAGCCTTACGACACCTACCACAACTACCAATACGATTTCCTCGAAGATACCGGGGTGACGGTTTCGGTGGAGATCCGGAAGCGGGAAGTGCACTGCAAGGTGTGGAAATTGGATTGTTTTGGGAATGCCCCGCTATATCTGCTCGATACCGACGTGCCTGCCAACGACGATGCCTGGATCACCGGTCAGTTGTACGGCTGGTTTGGGGAAGAACGCATTGCGCAGGAACTCGTACTCGGAGTAGGTGGCGTCCGTGCCCTTCGCGCCCTGGGCATTGAAGTCGATGTGTACCATTTCAATGAGGGACACGCGCTTTTTGCAGGGTTTGAACTGCTTCGGGAAAAAATGGAGGCAGGCCAAAGCTTTGACGAAGCCTGGGCTGCCAGTCGCCAGGAAATCGTGTTCACGACCCATACCCCTGTCGTCCAGGGCAACGAATCGCATCCCATCGACCGGCTGCTCTACATGGGCGCCAATATGGGGTTGACGAAAGCCCAAATGGTCAAGCTGGGCGGCGACCCGTTCAATATGACGGTGGGCGCCCTGCGGTTGTCGCGCAAATCGAATGCCGTGGCGCAGTTGCACGGGGAAACCGCCAATAAGATGTGGGCCCATGTGAAAAACCGCTCCGAGATCGTCGCGATCACCAATGCGATCCACCGCCCTACCTGGGTAGATTCCAATATGCTCGAAACCGCTGAAAACGGAGGAGACCTCTGGGCTGCGCACCTGAAAAACAAGCGGGACCTGATCCAGTTTGTCAAATCCCGCACCGGGGTAGTATTGGAGGAAAACAACCTGCTCATCGGTTTTTCACGGCGGGCCGTACCCTACAAGCGCAGCGACCTGATCTTCAGCCGGCCCGAAGTGATCGACCCGCTTCTGAAAGACCGCAAGGTGCAACTCGTCTTTTCCGGACGGGCGCACCCCCTCGACGACAATGGAAAAGAAATTGCGGCCAACCTGGTAACCATGGCCAGAAAATACCCCGAATCGGTCGTGTTTCTCGAAAACTACGATATGGCCATTGGCGCCGCCCTGACACGGGGCTCGGATGTATGGCTCAACAACCCCCGCCGTCCGAAAGAAGCAAGCGGCACCAGCGGAATGAAGGCCTCCATGAACGGCGTCCTCAACTTCAGCGTATTGGATGGCTGGTGGCCCGAAGCCTGCCGCCACGGCGTAAACGGCTGGCAGATCGGCGACGGCTTTGAGCATGAAGACGAAACCGTACTCGACGACCACGACCGCGAATCCCTCTATAAAGTGTTGCTAGAAGAAGTGTTGCCGACCTACTACGACCACCCTGCCAAATGGGTGGAGATGATGCGGGCCAGCATTTTGGATACCAAAGAATATTTTGGGGTTAAACGAATGTTAGAGGAGTATTACGAGTTGTTATATCGCTAACAGCCTCTTTAAATCTACTCATCTCAGTTTTCGCAAGTCATGAGACTTGCAGACGTTACATTTCGGGTCGGAGACCCTCGCGAGCAAAAACTGCACTCTGCCGACTGCCGACTGCCCAATTGATCTACGCCGGTAAATGCGGTGGTTCATGCGATGATTCATGCAACCAGGCGGTAACCTGTGTAAGCACGGCAATCACAATTGCCGCAACAAACAGGCCTACACCAGCCTTGCAGTAAATATTGCAGTAGAATGGATCTCCTGAACCCAGGAGATTCGTACCGATACCCAGCAGGATCAGGAGGACAAAAACTCCAAAAACTGCCAGGGGCAGTACGAAGCCGAGTCGATACGCAAGCTTTTTCATTTCTTTTGTTTTTATGGTAAATAAGCTGTAACTTTCAACTAACCATAAGATAGGCTCATTTCCCCATTTTCCCTATTTTTAAGCCCGGCAGTGTCACCCATCTGCGTGTGCAGTAATTCACAAAAAAACGTGAAGACAACGCGATGGAAACGAAAAAAAGTGATTGTGTAACATGTCCCGATAAATCTTGTGCTGTAGCTGTGCTCAGTAGCCGTGAACAGGAGTGGATGGACGGGAAAGTACAGCGGGTGACATTTGAAAAGGGAGAAAACCTTTTTCGGGAAGGCGCTCTGAACGGGCACATTTTTTTACCTGAAACGCGGCCTGGTCAAATTGCACATGAAGGTGCGGGAGCATAAGGAATTCATCTGGAAGATCGCTATCGCTCCCTGTTTTTTGGGCTTGCCTACCATCTTCGGCGACCGTGTTAACCGCTACTCTGCCACTGCGCTGGAATCTTCCCAAATCTGCATGATCGATCTGGCCACCTTCAACCACCTGATCCTGCACAATGGCGCTTTTGGGCACGAGATCATCATCGATATTTCCAAAGACGACCTGAATACGTTCCGGCGCTACGTGCAGCTTATCCATAAACAGACGCCCGGGCGACTGGCCGGCGTCTTGCTTTTCTTTGCCAATATGGTCTATAAAAACACCTGTTTTGAACTCCCGCTGGCCCGATCCGAACTGGCAGAAGTGCTGGGCCTTTCCCGGGAGGTTGTGACCCGCACCCTGATGCAATTCAAGGAAGATGGCATGATTGATCTAGACAAAAAACAGGTGACCATTTTGAAGCCAAAAGTGCTGCTGGAGATATACCGGGCGGGGTAAGGATGAAAATCCCACTGTTTTTGCTTATTTTACCGGTTAAAATCAAAAAAAACAGTGCATGACCAACCCCACCAAAGGCATTGGCGCCCTCCAGGAGAATAGTGGTTTGATGGAAAACAAAGGCACCAACTACCTCCTCGCTATAGCCATCGACGAGTATACCCACCTGCCTACCCTGTATAATCCGGTGCGGGCTGCGAAGGCTTTTATCGAACTGATGACCGATCGTTACCGCTTTGAACCGGAAAACGTGGTTCGCATCTTCAATGGCGAAGCCAAAGCCTGGTGGTCTATTACTCCGGACATGGAGAGTTCGATAATGTGCTCGATGAAGGATATTGGATCCCGGTCAATGCACATCAGGGAGCGAACAATGAATACATCGGCAACGATATGATCCGGCGCTTTATCAGCCGGATCAACAGCCACCATACCTTCCTGGTGTCCGACTCCTGTTTTGCGGGCTCGCTGTTTGCAGGCGGCGCTTCCAAAAATGTATCCAAGCGCTATGAACGCGATCCTTCCCGTTGGGGCCTGACTGCCGGTCGCAAGGAGATCGTCTCCGACGGAAAGCCGGGCATGCATAGTCCGTTTGCAGATGCATTGCTCTATCGGCTCAAAACCTCCAGTGAACCGATTGGGGTGCAGGAGCTTTGCTCTTATGTAGTCGAACAAGTGGAGGCCAACGCCAACCAATCGCCTATCGGCGAACCACTCAAAGTGGATGGCCACAAGAACGGGCAATTCGTCTTTCACCTGAAAATGGATGAAGGGCGTGACTGGGGCGAAACCACCGCTGTCGATACCGCAGCGGGTTATCGGCGCTACCTGGCCATGTATCCGGCAGGTACTCATTTGGAAGAAGCCCTCTTCAAGGTCGCCGAAAAAGAAGATAACATCCTTTCTTTCATCGAATACCTCGACGCCTATCCGAGAGGCGCCTATCAACGACAAGCCGAGAAACGCGTTGCCGAACTGGAAGACGAACGCGATTGGGCTGATACCTTGCGGCTCAATACCATCCTCAGCTATCGGAAACACAAAGAACCGCATCCCAAGGGCAGTTACATCCAGGAAGCTGAAGCGCGCGTACAGGCCCTATTGGGAGGAACGCCCATGCCTGCTCCAAAACCTGTGGCGACCAAACCCGCTGCACCGCTGGGCGCTGCCCCTCAAAGTCGGCCGACCACTTCCAGCCCCGTATCTTCCACGCCTTCAGCTTCCGTCAATTGGAAGAAGCTCCTCCTGATGGGCGGACTGCCTTTGATCGTTATTGCGATGATCGTTTGGGGTGTGAGCCGGGGTGGAAAGACAAAAAACACCTCTAAACCCCCGGTAGTAGGAGAACTTTCCACCCTCACTTTACAGGTCGTAAACTCCTGGGAAACACTGTGGCGCGAGGCTGATCTATCCGAAGACGCAGTAGGTCAACTTCCAAATGATGGTATCCGGGGGCACTATGCCGCCATGAAAGGATTGTTGAATCCGGCTGTTTTTGAAAAATTTATAGGAGAGCCCGTATACTTATCCGGACCTCATACGGGAGGACGTAGATCTAAAAACAATACGGAATTTGGGTATTACAATCCGGCTTTTCTGAGAAAGCTGGAACGTTTGATCGCAGTTATGGCTAATAACCCTGAGTTTGTAAATCAAATCCGTCCTTTCTACGTGCGCCATGTCAGAGATTACCTGCAGGTGTACTTGGATGCCTATCCCCGGTTTGCCAATAATAAAGAAATGACGGATGTATATTCCGAATTCATCCAATCGGGTCAGCCCGGCGCTTCCTATGAACCATTTAAAAATTACCTGGAACGCTTTTCCGGGGAAATGATCCAGAAAGGCCTCAAGGCCAATGAAGCCTATGTCGTGCCCAGCTTTCGGGTCCGCCGCACCATAGACGGCACCGCCGATCAGTTTTACCAGCTATTTTATCAGGTACAACAGGTCTTTAAATAGGATCTTTCCAGCACGAAAAGAAAAAGGGCGCTTTTTGCGCCCTTTTTCTTTTAAAAAGGACTACCCAGCGAAGCCTTATTCAAATACGTCGTATCCGTCAACGTCTTCAAAAAAGCGAGCAGGTACCCTTTTTCTTCCTCCGTCAAATGGATGCCGTGCTGGTATACATTCTTCATCAGGGGATCAACCGTAGGTGATTGCTTCAGCCCTTCGCTGTAAAAATCGATCACTTCCTCCAGCGTCTCGTACCGGCTGTCGTGCATATACGGCCCGGTCAACTCGATATTGCGCAGGGTAGGGGTCTTAAATCGCCCTACATCCTCTGGATCGCCCGTGATCTCGAATAAACCAGGCTCGGGTTCCGCGTCGAGGGCGTTATTGTGAAACCGGTTATCGGTAAACAATATCCCGCCGTGGCAGTGAAAACAGTCCCTTTCTCCGTAAAGAAAATATCATACCCCATGAATTCGTCATCGTCCAGAAAGACCAACTGCCCAGGATCCAGGTAGGCGTCGTATTTGGAATTGGAGGAGATCATGGTGCGTTCAAACTGGGACAAGGCTTTGGCAATATTTTCATACGTGACGTCTTTGCTGCCGAACGCTTCGAAAAACCGCTTGGGGTAATCCGGATGATTTTGGATCCGGCTCAAATCGGTTTCGAAAAAATCCCTCGCCTCGAATAGCATGATATCCTCCAGAGATCCCTGCACCTTTCCATTCCACAAAAAGCGCTGCTCCAACCCAAATTGAGGTGGGGGATAATGTTGCCCGGTTTGGAGAAGGAAAGCGCCTGCTGGTGGCAGTTTGCACAGGCCTCCGTGCTGTCTTTGTGTGCAGAATGGGGTCGTAATAGAGCATACGTCCCAGCAATACCCTTCCACCGTAGTGGGGTTGTCGGCAGGAATTTCCAAAATGGGAAAGAAGTCGGGATATTCCAGGGTGAAGGGCGTCGGGTCGTATACCATATCCGGATCAGGCGGTTTTTCTTTCGTGCAGAAGGGCAGGAGGAAGATCGTTAGGGCGAGGAGGAATGCTGTTCTTTTCATAAGTCGTTTGTTTTAGAGACGCCAGTGTGGGCGTCTTTACGGGGAGACGCCGGGGAGACGCCGGTGTGGAGACGCCAGTGTGGCGTCGCTACTCTAGTTTCATCGATTCGACGCTGAATACCGTGGCGCCGTTGGCCTTGAGGGTTAGCTGCATCCTGGTTGGCCATGATCATTGGACCCCAGACCTCGAAGTCCCAGGTATTGGGATTTTGTAACCATTCATTCAAGTCCATCATCAGGGTGATATTCCAGGTGTTGCCGTCGATATTCATGTTTTGAAGTGGGAGTGTAATATGGATATAATTCGGTTATTGCCGGTAGGGCCGGTATGGAGGTTGAAGGCTTTGACATCTTCAGATCCGGGTAATTTGTATTTCCTTCAAATTTCATGTAGTGATAGCCCTGGTCGCCGGGCAACGGCCATTCCATGTTGATGTTGGTAAGCGTGTTGGGCAGGCCGCCGTCGACATTGGTTGCTTCATCGAGCCCGTAGGTGAAGGAGAGGGAGGTGTATTTCCCTGGAGGCACGTCTGGCAGGGTGATGCTGCGGGTGTCGTCGAGCCCGAGCTCCCGGTAGTGTACCTCGTCGAGCAGGTACTCCGTTCCATCGTCCCGGTGGAGCACGAAGTTGGAGGTGTAATATTGTAGCCGGATCACGCTGAACGTGTAGCCGGCCTGACAGGTGTAGCGGTAATCATTGGTCACCAGTTCCTGCCCGGCGACGTTTTGATCTAAAAAGGAGCACAACGGTTCCGTTTGTCGCCTCTTTGGTACAGGCGCTAAACAGGAAGAGGGCGAAGAAGCCCAATGTGAGGAAGGTGTGAATTTTTTCATGACAATCGGATTTAATTTCGATTGCCAAAAGCTGGGGATTTGGAGGAGAAAGAAAATGACTTTTGTCAGTATGAGAAAAATACCCCGCTGGAGGCGGGGGGTATTTCAGGAAGCTATTTCGTGAAGAACGTCTTGACCGGCACATCTATTCCGAAGTTGAAGAAAAAGCGGGTCGAACGCAGATTGGTCTTCGCCCAGTGGATCGTTGATGTATTGTCGCCCGATTTGTCCGCCGACGCCTACCTAGAAAGGCGAATCGGGTAGGTTCCAGTGGATCTGGAGGCTGGGCTTGAAACATATTCTTATATGTCAGTTTGTAATCGCCAAACGGGCTATCGCTTCCCCTGTAGGACAAGATACTGCCCAGGTCGAGCAGGGAAAGGAATAGCGAGAAAGAAGGTGGTTTAATGCCATTACCCAATCGTCCGCTCATCGTAATTCCGATCGGCATAGTGGGGGGCAATACTGATAAACTGGTCGGATACGGTGGAGGAGGACTGCTCCCAGGTCTCGCTACCCACGGAGCCACCCAGATAGGCGTTAAGCCCAACGGGGAGGCTTTTCTGTCGCTTCAGTCTTGAGCTGCCCGGCGGGTCAGCGATGCCGTTGAGCAGGCTCTGCACCTCATCGCCCGTCTCTGCATCGACCAGGTCGGCGATGAAGAATCCGTATTTTTTCAGAAACTCGTGCACGGATTCGTCCGCCTCAAATTTCTACGATCACAAAAAGGCGGATCGCTGGAGTCATTGCGTGCCGGTGGTCGCGAATGTTGAGGTAATAGATAAGATCCAGTACCAATTCTGAAAGCTCGGATATGCTGCTCAGGGTAGGACTGGTTTCATGGAGTGGAAGTACCTCGTCCGGAAAAGCCGGATCTACGATAAGCGGGATATCCAATACGCGGTTCAGGGTATTGACAATAAAGGAAGCGGTATAGTAAAACCCAGGTTTTCCGATCCTTCCAGGGTGTCGGCCTCTTCTGGTACGATGAGGTATGGGAGGTCGTTCACAGTGAGTTGCACCAGGCGTGCCAATCCTTCGAGAGATGCGATTCACGTGCTGTACCTGACACAGGCGCTGGTACAGCAAGCCCTGAACGCATTTGTTCAGCGCCTGATTGTTTACCAGGGTGTCCAATTCGGCTTTGGTGATCCATTTTTGCTCCGGATCAGATGAGCCCGAGCGCAGGCAGTACATCAGGTGCGTGAGCACTTCGGTAAGGCCCAGCATGGGGCGGGCATTCTCCATGATCCGCATTTCGCTCGGCGCCGACACCTGATCAAGGATGTCGAGTTGCTGGCGAAGGGTGCGCAGGTCTTGGGTGAGCAGGTCGATCTGGGCCAGCACACCGGTATAGGGGTGTGCCCCATTTTTTCCGGAAAGATATAGCTGCACCGGATTGTCCGTCTGCTCATCGGGAAATTCGGCGGCGATCTTATCGTTCAATTCGATCAGACGCGTTTCGACATCGATCAGTTTTTGGGTCTCGGCCTCCGGGGATACGTCTGCCATCCCCATGGCATGCATTTGGTCCTCCGACAAGCCCAACCCGGCTACCCCTTCCAGGAAGGTGAGAATGTCGCTGTAATCATCGCTGATGATCGCTGCAAGCATATCCAACGCCAAGCCCCCGGTTGCCGCTAAGCTGAGGCTCCCAAAAGGATTTGGTCTCTTGTATCGTGCTGGAGCAAAACTTCCCGATGGCCATCCAGCTCCTGGAATGTGCGCTCCAGCGAACCGGGGATCAAGTCCATTTTCCACTGCTCATACGCCATTTTGTAGGTCGTCAGGTCGTCGGCCCAGTTGCGCAGGATTTGATCGATCGAATTATCGGCAAACCAGGTGCCGTTGAGGTTGCGCGCCAGTTCGAGACCGGCAGCTTTCCATTGCCCCGGAGTGCGTTCTTCTCCGAAAAATTTATCGTAGGCTTGTACATTCCGAAACCCCAGGACATAGGCCGTGTCGAGGTGGCCGGCCAACAGAGAAGGCAGCAGGTTGAGCCGGAAGTCGGCTGCGGTGTCATTCCCCATGAGCATTTTCGAGGTTGTAGGCTGGCAGCAACGTAGAGGCAAATCCAGGTGTCGAAATACCTTCGCCTGTGGGGTCGTCGAGTACTATTTGATTGATGCCTGTAAGGATCTCGGATTCGCCCTCATCTAATGCCAGATATATCTCTTTGATGCGGTCGACACAGGCCTTGGTCAACTGGACGAGCTCCTGGTATTCAGGGGTATCGGAGGGCGCTTCAGCCACCATGAAGTTCACTTTCTTCTGTGTCTGGTAGTAGTTTTCGTAGAGGTTGCGAAAGGTGATAGGGAGGATTTCTTCCAGCGGTACTTCGTTTTGGGCCATGCCCACGATGGAATACACCGCCAGCAGGTTGTAGATCAACGGGTCTTCCTGAAGCGCGGCAAACCGTTCTTCGCTCAAAATGATGGAGGGGAGTCGAACGCTCAGCATTTGGAGGTCTTCGTAGAACGCATCCCGCACCCGTTCGATAAAGGAGTTGGAGTAGGTCTGCCCGGGGTCGTTAAATTGTTCCACGACCGTGGGGAACAACTCCTGGTACTGTACTACCTCTTTAGTCAGGAATCGCTCCATAAAATTGATCACTACTTCCTCTTGTGCCCGTTCGAGCACAAACAAGAACAGGCCTTCGATAAGGGCCTGAGGGTTTACGACTCCATTTTGACATTGCGGTTGCTCTCTTCGGCCATTTGCTGGAGCGCTGCAGTGGTCTTGACCGGGGTACGCTGTATTCGCGCAGTGCCCGCGATACGGATAGGTATTCAGCAGGAGAGTCGCCGTAATCGCCACGCAGCAGGCCCACCATTTTCTGGCGGGGCGCCTGGCGAAGGGAATCCGAATGCACCCGGAAAGCAGCAATAAGTTCAATACGGGTGGAGTCCAATGTCGCAGCCAGGCTATCCAGGGGAATAAGGTTGGGAATTCTTGGATTTTCACGGTACCGATTGGCGAGTTTTGCCATGCGGGCATTGGAAATCTCCGGCGCCATGGGGTTGTCGTATTCGTACAGGATAGCCATCATCTGAGAGAAGGCATCCAGTGCAGTGGAGTCTTGCAGGTCGTACCCCTTTTCGTCCAGTAATTGGGAGGCAGCAACCAGTGCTTTTGCATCCTGATAGAGGCTTTGTGCAGATGCCTGAAAAGAAAAAAATAGAAAGGAGAGCAAGATAAAGTATAGCGAATTTGGTTTCATGGGTTGTAGATTAGCTTGGATTGCTGTTGATTTTTTCTCAATGAAATCGTTGAGCAACTTGTATGCGCCGTAAATTGGACCATGGTTTCTACTACGCCTATCAGCTGGTCGTAGAGGCCTACCATCTTCAGGTCGTTTTCGTCTGAAATGACTTCGTGGGGTTTTAATTTGGTCCGGTAGTCCTCGAGTTGGCCATTGAAGCGCTCATCCTGGGTGCGGAAGGCTGAATTCTGGATTGGGTCATCGCCGGCATCTGCCATCGAATTCTTTTTTCGGGTAATATTCCCCCGGATTTTACGCAACGCTTCCAGCATCTCGACGTTCCAGGTGTCTGAGGAGATGGACCGGGAGAGCGTGCGCAGGGATTTCTCCAGCACTTCTTCCTCCAGGAATTTGGTCAGCTTTTGGGCCTGTGCTTCCATATCTGCCAGTACGCCGTTGGGGAGCATCCGGATGGCGAGGATGTGTTTGACAAATTTAACCTGGTCGAAGGGGATAGGTTGGAGCCAAAGACCCTCGATCTTGAATTTGTCAAATGTCGTGTTGAGGTGGGTATGGAGTTGAGCGAGCTTTGGGTCATTGCTGTCTAACTTTTCGGTTAGGGCGTCCATCTTGACCCGGCATGCGTCTTTAGCCTCATGCACCAGGTTTTTCAATTGAGTTGTCGCTGGCCATTAAGATTGGTTTTTTGCGTTTTAAGAAACAAAAACAACACCTGTGGGAAATGCCACAGGTGTTGTTTTTGGTTTTGAACACCCTAAAACTAAGTATTTTTTTGAATAGACAGCAATCCTAACTTAAATCGGCTTCCTCGAAAAGACGATAAATCGTCCGTTGGGAGACCAATCTGGATCTATTTCGTGGTAGTTGGGCGTATTCGTAATGTTTTCCATAGCGCCGTCTTCCACGCGTATGCGCCAGATGTCGTAACTATCGGTTTCATTGCCCGAGAAAAAGGCCAGGTATTTACTATTGGCTGACCAAGTGGCTTTACAGGCAGGATCGGGGCAGTTGGTGAGCTGTATGGCTGCGCCGGCCGGTGCGCCCGATTCGCTAACGGGGATGAGGTGCAATTGGCCTCCCCGATCAAATGCGATCGTCGAGCCGTCCGGTGACCAGGCTGGATGGTAGCCTTCACATATAAAAGTCTTCACCCCGGTGTTCAAGTCCCAGGTGTATATATTTTCCGCATCCTCAAATACGAGCTGCTCGCTGTTGCTCGACCAATGTACCTCGTTTCCAACGGTGATGTATTTTGGTATGCCTCCTTCACAGGAAAGCAAGAATATTCGTCCGTTCCAGGTATAAGCGATCCATTTGCCATTGGGCGACCAGGAAGGATTTTCTCCACCCTCAGCTCCGGGAAGCGGCTTACTTTCTTTGCTCAGTAAATCGGTGATGTAAATGCCCTGACTGGAATAGAAAGAGGCATCATGCGCCACCAACCGGCTATCGTGGGAGAAGGACCCATCGTACTCCCCGGCATTGGTCATGTGGCTTAATTGCATCGTTTCTCCCGATTTTGGGTTGAAGAGGTAAAGGTCCACACTGGAAACCATAGTCCGAAATTCAATTTGATCGGAAACAGGTTGTTCATTTGTGCGAAGGGCCTCCTTTTGACATCCTATAACCAGGAGGGAGGGCGCCAGCCATAAACTGGCAAGAATGATATGTTGTTTCATGGTTAAGATAATTTGCTTGCACATAGGTACCCCAAAACGAATATTTCCACAATGACTTATGTCAATGTTTGCGGGGCCTCTTTTAAACCTGTTCAATCCTGGTTATATTTGGACTGCATTTTTCCACTCAAAAACCAATTTATATGCGATCATTAAGCACTTTTTTGCTCCTTTTGGGCGCTTTTGGATTGTCCGCCCAGGCTTCCCTCACCGCTATTACAGCCAACCTTGCCAAATCCATGCAGGAAGTGGAAGGACCCAAAGCGACCTATTCTCAATCTGTCGAAACGGTGGAAGGAAAACCCTATTTGTTGATATACCAGCGCACTACGACCACTGGGAAGGATAAGTCGATCGACGAACAATGGCGGCTTAACCTGGCAGATATCGACTCCAAATCGCTGCGGGTCGAAGATTCGAAAGACGCCTTGCGTATCAACCTGCGGGTGGATAAAGGGCAGAAGTATATCCAATATTTCAAAGACGGCAGCCTTTCCGGATATACCGACAACCTGTCCATTTACGGGCAGGGTATCGACAACGCCCGGGAAATCGAAGGATACCTGTTGGCGGCTGTTCCCCAGGCTGTTTTGGAATGGGGGAAAGTAGCCGATATGGAGGGAAAAACGGACGAACAGCTGGTGGCGCAGCTAATGAGTCTAGTCGATGACCTGTCGCTCAACGGAACGGACTACCGCCAGCGCCTTTCTCAAATGCCGGACTATTCAGACCGATTCAACCTCAACGTCGTGGCGAGCACTTCGCGGAACAATAAACAGGAAACCGCGATCTGGAGCCTGGGCGACCTGAAGCCAGGCGCCGTAAGGCTTCAAATTTCGGGAGCCAATGCCCTTGTCGAGGCGATCACCAAAGACAATCTGGCCTGGGTCTATATGGAAAGGGAAGGCGTACAGCAGGACTATGCCAAGGCTGTCTATATCCGGGTAGCTAATCCCGACCAGGGAAAACTGCTGGTTGCTGTACTGGAAAAGTTGATCCCTTTCGGCGAAAAAGCCATTCAAAATCGATTGCCCATACCTGGAAAGGCTACTGAAAATTTTAGCCGGATCACGGATAACCTCGGCAAATTTACCGCGGGAAAAAACGCGTATGACGTATCCCTCACCCCAGGTTGTCAAAGCCGCCTGAAGGAGGTCCAGGGCGACACCAGGATGGAATACGCCTTTCATTTTGGCGACCTTGACCCCAAGACCGTCAAACTGGAAATGGATGATGAACGGGTGGAAATCCACATTAGTACGGAAAAAAAGAACGATTATATCTGGGTGGCCAAAGACGAGGCACAACAAAATTACGACGATGAAATTGTGCTGTATCTTTCCGATGTGGAAAAAGGCCGATTGGTAGCCCATTTGCTCCCCTCTATTATCGATCAATGTCCGGAAGAGGTGAACTTTGGAAAATTTGAGGATGTGCAGCGCTGGATAGACGAAGGGAAGGCCCCGGATAGTGGGATTTCCCAGGTATTATCGGCTCAGTCTGGGGAGGAACACTGCAAGTGGAATTATGTGGTCAGGGACAACGACGAGAAAAAACCATCGGAGTCCTCCTATGAGTTCAACGCCTACGACCTTGATCCGGATCAGGTGAAGATCGTGGTCAATAAAAAGACGGTGGGTGTGCAGGTACAAACCCTGAAAAAGCAAAACATCATTTCCAGCATGGAAAAAGAGAAGCCGGGTTATGTTTCTACGCTTCAGTTTGAGGTAGCCGACATCATCGCCGCCAAATCCCTGCGCATTTCGCTGGAGAAGTTGATTGCAGGGTGTCAGTGATTTGTCGCGCTTTGTTCAAACGAATAGATAGTAGCGCGCGGTTGTTGGCAGGAGGGCATTTTGGGCTTATTTTGCCGGCATGAAAAAAATATACCTTTTATGCACGCTGGCTTTCGGGGGCTTCTACGAAGTTGCCCTTGCCCAGTCTGTCTGTGACTTGGTCACTATCCAGGACATTCGCTACGATGCCTTCCGGGATACCGTTTTGTTAGTCGAAGTAGCTAATGGCAGTCCGGATATTTTCAGCTACCCAGGGTTCATTCTCTACGATACCAACGGAGACACCATCGCCAAAGAAGTAGTCAACTTTTTCGGGATCGGGCAATACCATATTTCTGCCATGAATATTTATCCCGACGCTGCTATTCCGCCCGGCATTTTTGAAGGAACCCTTGAACTGTGGACTGGTTTTTACGACTCCCTCGCCTGTACTTTCGACATTTCCGAACCGCTTTGCCCCGACACGGTATGCCATACCCTGGTTTTTGACCTGACCAATTTTGGGGGCGCTTTGGTCAATGCCAGTTATACCTATTCGATTACAGATGCATTGGGAATCGTGCAGGTTTCGAAAGACTTTTCATTGGAGGATACGGTGCAGCAATATCAGGACACGCTTTGTTTGCCCAGTGGCGATTATTCGCTCTCCATCCACACCGACGATAATCCGACAGGGGGGCAACCGTATTATGGATTGTACGAAGCGCAATCTCAATTCTGGTCGTCCCAATTGTCCGGCACAGTTGACCAGGGAACTGCCACCATGCAGCTGCCATTTTCCCTATACACCCAATGTGGAGATGAAATAAATGCGGTATCAGAGGTGAATCCTGAAAACCCGATCACGCTTACCTGGGGCCCTGAAGGCATATGGGCCCACACCTCACAAGGCCAAATCCAGGAACTGGTGCTCTACGATCTCACCGGCCGGCGTATCGCCAGCCGCAGTGGTTCGGGCCAGGAGTTATTTCTTCCGGCAGGGGATTTGCGAGGATTTTTTATGGTCTGTGGTTTTACGGATACCGGGGCGTAGTGCCGCGGAGATGGTATATGGTGGTAAAATACGGCAGGTGCGGAAAGAGACGCCAGGTATGGCTAAAAAGGGACGCCAGGTATGGCTAAAAAGGGACGCCAGGTATGGCTAAAAAGGGACGCCAGGTATGGCGTCACTACTGCTCACTGCTCACCGCTCACTGCTCACCGGCCCATCCCTTCGGGCATCACGACCGCCACCACTTCTCCTTTTGCACACACTTCGTCATTGGCGGAGAGCGTGATATGCACGACGACCTTGCGGCCTTTCACTTCGGCGATGGTACCCCGAAGTTTGAGCGGAGGCCCCAGCGGGGTAGGGCGGAGGTAGTCGACCTTTAGGGATGCTGTCACGAATCGGAGGGGGGGCTCGCTGTCGATCTCCCGGTTTTGGGAGCGTGCCATAGCGGCAGCGGCGCTGCCGGTGCCGTGGCAGTCGATAAGGGAGGCGATCAGTCCGCCGTATACATAACCGGGGATGGCGGTGTGGTAGGGTTGGGGGGTAAATTCCGCAACTGTTTCCTCCCCATCCCAAAAGCTTTTGAGTTGGTGGCCATAGGGATTGAGGTGCCCGCATCCGTAGCAGTGGGCGAAATCGGGGGGTAGTGGTCCTGGAAGGCTTTCATGAGCATGGGTTGTGGGTTAATAACTCGAGTTACGCAGATACGCCTTTTTCGCACTCACCCCCGACCCCTCTCTCCCGAGAGAGGGGAGCTCTTGGCACTTGAAGAAATTCCAAATCTTCCCCCCGTTTTGCATAAGCGTTAATGGTCAGAAACTTCATATTTAAAGCTCAAAAAGCTCCCCTCTCTTTGGAGAGAGGGGGCGGGGGTGAGTGGTTGTTAGGCGTGATGAGGTTATTTCCTGCGGGACATCAGTGAATAAAAGAGAAGCACAACGGCATCGGCCGATGTGCTTCTCTCTTAACGAAAAAAGGATAGGATTAGTGGTGTTCCCCTTCCTCCAGATTCATTTTCGATTTGCGGTGGAACATCATGTCCAGCAGGCTTTCTTCCTGTAAATCCAGGAGTCGGGTTACATTAAAGCCGATCAGGAAGGCGCCATCCTTTAAGTCATTTTGGTTGAACATGTTGTTGTATTGCGGAACGATCCACTTGTAATTGCCCACAAATACCTGGAAGGCATGCAGTGGAGTGGCGATCTCTATCCCGGCACTTAGGTTTGGCAACGGATTGTTGGTCGGGTGATTCGTGATAGGCATATCGAAGTTTGCAATAAATGCAAAAGCGTCAGAGATTTTGTAACGTCCCAGTACACCAACTGCGATATGGTCGTGCAACATTTCTTTTTCCACCTCACCTTTGTCATTGAGGACCCCGGGTACGGTATTGAAATGCGACAGACTGACGGACGCCTGCAGGGAAAGGTCGCGGGTAAGCTTGCGGGCCACCATCAACTGGTGGAAAAAGCTGTAGCGGTTTTGAACGTGTTTGAAGTTGTCTTTAGGCCGGGTATCCAGGCCCATATTGACGAAGTAAGTCAAACTAACAGGAGAATTACCACCTTGTTTTTCCTCTCGAAGAATGGCATATTTGGCGAAGTAATCCCAGAGCAACCGCTCTTTGGTGAAACCAAATCCGATTTGCAGGTTGTTGATGGGCACATAGCTCAAGCCAATACGGATGTTGGATGGCGCATAAAATCCAAACATGTCGCTGTATCCGTTTTGGATGGTTCCAAATCGGTGCAAAATGTCGAATTCACCGGTCCTTTTCAGGGGGACCTGGGTGGTTTGGTTGTCGATAAGCCATGCGCTTTCAAACGTGTTTCCTACCCGTTGAATACCTCTGCTGAGAATGGGAATAGCGCTCACATCAGCGTCTTTTTGGGCAAAAAGGGTAGTGCCAGAAATCGTAAACACGAGCAGCATCAAAATCAGCTGCAGGCTAGAGGGGGAAAATTTATTGGAAATCATGTCTTTAGTTTTTAATTGTTAAAAGCACCTTCGGTTATCCATTGCAATACCAACGCGTTATAGGTAGCGTTCGGCCCGGATGGAGGCATGTTGATCGCCTCGTTGCCTAGCATCCATTGATATAATACGCTGGTTTCAGGAGCGGTCTTTACTACGTAGCTCCCTGCGATCAAAGAAGTAAACGCATTGGCTTCTGACAGGTCCGGAGCAATACCTCCCGTATTATGGCATCCGCTCATATTGCAGCTGGCATTGAAAATGGGAAGGATATCTGCCTGGAAGCTGACCTCATCAGGTAATATAATGGGGTCGGGGACGATGGTATCGTAAAAACACTGACTGAAAAAGAGCACAACCAAAAAGGGCTGTAGCAAAGGTGAATGAAATTAAATCTTCTCATGATTTCAATTTTTAGATAGTGGACGGCAAGAAATCCATTTTACGTTGTGAAATACCAATGGTAAATGTGTGCGAATAAAGATGGGCTAAAATTAGAGTCAGGTAAATTACGAGAAAATGACATTTGGCACAAAACGGAATTGACCGATGTCACCTTTGTTTGGTGAATTTTTTGTATAAAGGGGGCTATTCCTGCTCACCTCCTCCCTTCCCACTCCTCCAAAAAACTGCTCCAAAAACCTTCCATATACCGGTGCCGGCTCTCGGCCATGCGCCGGCCGGTGACAGTATGCATGCGGTCTTTCAGCAGCAGGAGTTTCTCGTAGAAATGGTTGATGGTAGGCGCCGTACTGCTTTTGTACTCCTCCTTGACATCTGGAAGTTGGGCGCGATGTCGGGATTGTGGAGCTCCCGGTTGCGGAAGCCACCGTAGTGGAAAGCACGGGCGATGCCGATAGCGCCGAGGGCGTCGAGCCGGTCGGCATCTTGCACAACAGCCAGCTCGGGAGAATGAAAAGAGGGGGCGAAGTTGCCCCCTTTGAAGGAAATATTTCGAATGATCTGTTCGACGTGGTCAATGATCGATTCATCTACCGAAATCGATTCGAGGAAGGCCCTCGCCTTCCTCGGACCAATCTCTTCATCCCCCTCGTGAAATTTGGCGTCGGCAATATCATGCAGCAGCGCCGCAAGCGCCACCACAAGCGGATCAACGGCTTCGTGCCGCGCGATCTCTTCCGCGTTTTTCCACACGCGCCGGGTATGCGCCCAGTCGTGTCCAGCCTCCGCACCCGCCAGGGTATCTTTCACGAAAGCTATAGTCTTATCAATCATATCACCCCGATTCACCAGTCATCAGTTACCAGTTACCAGTCACCAGGTCACCAGTCACCAGTCACCAGTCACCAGTCACCAGTTACCAGTTACCAGTTACCAGTTACCAGTTACCAGTTACCAGTTACCAGTTACCAGTTACCAGTTACCAGTTACCAGTTACCAGTTACCAGTTACCAGTCACCAGTCACCAGTTACCAGTTACCAATCACTAATGATCCTCATGATCGTTACAAAGCCCCATGATCCGGTGAAATACATCGTGCAATGCCGTCAGGGATTGGCCTACAGCTTCGTCCGTACCATCTTTTTTTACCAACTTGTCCAGTGATTTTCCGCCTTTTGCCAGTTGTTTCACGGCCAGAAGGATCTCTTTGTTTTTGTATTGTTCGGGAATGGCAGATTTAGCCACTGCCTTTGCCTTTTGAGCCATTTCCCCACTGCGTTCGCGGATAGGCTTGAAATCGCCTTCCTGCATAGGGTGGAATGTTTGCGACATCACTCCATGGAAATCTTTTAGTTCAGCCCAGTCTTGTGCGCTGGCTGTTTGGGCGCCGCCCAGAAAGCATACCAGCAGGAAAGCCAGAAATACGACGTTTTTCATTTGCTTCTACGTTTAATGAATAATTTAGGTTTTGAAATATGAGTCATCCCGAACTTTTCTAAACGACCGGCCCCCCCCCTTCCCCGCGCGGGAATTTAAACGCCCAGCTTTTCTCCAAAATTCGGGACTCCTCTCTGTTTGAAGGCCCAATTTAGGGGTTTTCGCAAGTTTCAAGGGGTGATTATTGTCACCCTATTGCAATGATCTTAATCTCCTCGCTCGCAAGCGAACACCTCAGCGAGACCCTCGAGACCAGTTTTTTACCAAGCGTCTACTGCTTTATTATTCGTTGTACATGTGTTTCTTTATCAATGAGGACTTCGATCAGGTAAAGCCCCGCAGGATACACCGAAAGATCCAGCTCGGTCGACGTGCCCGTATTTTCCAACATCAAACGACCCAGCCGGTCAAATACCCGGATATGGGTATTCTCCGGTACGACCCCTCGCATGTGGACCACCCCGGTAGTAGGATTAGGGTAAAAGTCCAATCTCCTCTACCTACATACGGGTCATTGACTCCAGCGCACACATCCACCACAATCGCATCGGTAGCGGCATCGGTGCATCCGAACGCATGTTGATAGGTTAGCGTGATGAGGTGGGTACCCACGCCTGCTTCTCCAGGCTCAAAGGTCCCATCGAGGACGCCAGGACCAGAGAAAACCCCGTCAACGGGATTACCTCCTGTAAGCTCAAATGGCTCGGTGTTGATACAGACGGTATCTTCCGGAATGTCGAGCGTTACGGTAGTCGGTGGATAAACGAGGAGGATGTAATTGGATGCGGCACTGCTTCCGCAATCGTTTTCCGCTATTACCGAGATAGTGCCGCCTGTACTCATGCCGATCTGCACGATCAGAATAGGCGTTCCCTGCCCGGAGATGATGGTCACCCCTGCCGGCACGCTCCAGGTGTAGGAAGTCGCGCCAGGCACATCCGTAATAGAATAAGTGACAGCCGCTTCTCCTGCACAAACGGCGCCGGGACCGCTAACAATACCTGGAGCAGGGGGGGCAGTGAGCAGGGTGATGGGCAGGAGCACCGGAGGGCCTAAGCCACAGGTGTCTTCCGCAGCTACCCCTATATTACCTCCCTGGGTACCAAAATCGACCATGATCGAGGTTGAACCTTGACCGAAAGTAATGGTCGCTCCATTGGGCACCGTCCAGACATAGTTGATGGCGCCCGGTACGGTGTCGATGGAATAGCCGGCATCGGCAGTGTTGATGCATAATTCATTTTCTCCGAAAATAGCCGCAGGCGGACTGGGCGGCGGACAATCGCCAAACTCATAGGCCCCGATGTCGGGCGGGTTGTTTCGATTCACGTTCAGGTAGTCCACGTTGATCCCGGCAATTTGGATGCCTTTGTTGTTCAGATCCTGGTTGGTCGGTTTGGGCTCAGCCGGGGAGAAAAACCCGGGGTCGAGATTGTAGCTGTTCCCATCCTGTCCGCTCACTGCCTGCCAGTCGGACAGGGTGGGGTAGAAGACGAAATTGATCAGAGATCCCTTTTGGGCCACATTACCTCCAGGTACATAAATGTCGTTATTGTCGCTGTTGAAGCCGGTCATGGGGTTGGAGTTGGTGGCAAGCACTAGCCCCGATTTTAACCCGGTGCAGGGCTGAGACATGCTGATCATGTTATTCCGGAGAATGCTATTGGTGTTCGTCAGACTCTCCTTGATCCCGGCCAGGTCGCCCGAAGTATTTTCGGGGTTATCGATGGAAATGGTGTTGAAATAGATCTCTGGCGCCGTAGCTCCGGTCCGCACTTCAATGGCCGTAAAATCGCCTGATACGAGCTGGATATTGGTGATGACGTTGTTGTAGACCTTGTGCCCGGTACCGTTGAACAGGTAGATGCCCCTGACGGTCGACGAGGTGCCATTTGCGGTTTGCGACACCTGGATGTAGTTGTCGTGGATGTCGGCGTTGATATTGGCGTTTTGGGCGATCTGGATGGCATTCCAGGAGGTTACCTGCGTGGTGAGTTTGTCGATGAAGTTGTGATGAATATGCACGCCATCGGTTTCGCGGATATAAATCGAATTCGAATGGGCGCTGATCAGTTCATTGTAGGAAATTTCAATGTGGGTAGCCAGGGGAGAGGCCAGGCCGAAGACCGAAGCGCCATATCCCCACCGGTCGACACGTTCTGGGTGATCGTAATATCGTGAAAGTTGCCGCCCTCCAGGATGCTGGTCTCCGATCCGGAGGCGATGTAAGCGCCTATGAGCGTGCTGGTTGCCCCCGACATGTCAACATTACAGTTGCTGATCGTGATGTGGTTGCCGGTTTGAAATGTGAATGGCATAGAACCCGCTGGTCGATGTCGGGTCCCAGGCCACATGGAGGTTGTTGATGGTGAAATACTGGCAATTGGCTAGCCGCACCACATGGCGATTGTCGGTATTGGTAAGGGCTGTGATGGTCTCTCCGCTTCCTTCCAGGGTGATGGTGGCATTGGGCCCCGTGCCGGCGATGCTGCTGAACACGACCTGCTCCACGTAGGGGCCGGAGCCCGGCTCTACGGTGGCCACTACATCCCCGGAAACGCCGTTCGCATTAAGACTGGCGGCGAAGTCGGTGAAAGATTGAAAGTTGTTACCTCCAGTGCCCATGGCCGAATTAATGGTATAATCGCCGCTCAACGGTTGGGCGGAACCCACTATAGCCAAGGCTCCAAATATCAGGGTAAACAGAAATTTAGCTTTCATTGGTAGAAGTTTGATGAACCTTGCAACTTAAGGAATAATTGGGAGTTTACCAATGACTGGTTGTGTCCCCCTCATAAACGCTAAACAGGAGTCATCCCGAATATTTACCTTTAGTAAATAACTCTCCCCCCAGCCCCCACTCTTCCAAGAGAGGGGGAGCGTTTTGAGTTAAAAATCAATGCTTTAGATTCCATCTTGTTGATTTCCCCCAAATGCCAAGCTCCAAAGCTCTTCTCTTGGAAGAGAAGGGGCGGGGGATGAGTTTAAAAATCAAGGAGTTAGGTTCAATGTTAGAAAAGTCGGGATGACTCATGTTTATGTGGCATTTTTTTTGCTGGTCTTTTTGAAATTTATTCTTCGATATGAGCAAAGTATACGCAGGTGGATTCACCTTATTGGTAATCCTTTTTTTGCCGTTATTTACCCAAAGTCAAAACCTGATCTCCAACCCCGGGTTTGAGCAAAATTCAGACTTACCTGCCTGCCTCGGCCAGTGGCAGTCGGCTACGGGGTGGACCAATGCCGATTGTGGCACACCCGATTATTTGCGCGTCGATGCTGCTGGTTCAGGGCGATTGCCCAGACACCTTTTGGCGTCGTTTCTCCGCACGAGGGCCACGCAGTGATGGGTGCTTCGCTTTGGAGTGCATACAGGTCCGATTTCAGGGAATATCTCTCCCAGCAGCTCTCCGAACCCCTTACTGTAGGTACTACCTATGTTTGTTCCTTCTACCTTTCCAATGGAAAACAAGGCCCAGGCACGGCTGGCGGCTATGGTATATCTGGCCTGGGTGTTCATTTTTCCGTGGAAGCTCCCGTGCAATCCGGCGCTATGCCGTTAGCCGTCGATCCGCTGTTTACGGTAAGTGAAGTTTCGTATTCGCCGGATTGGCAGCTGGTTCGGTTCACTTTTGTAGCTACAGCGGCATACCAGTATATCACGGTGGGTAATTTCCAGGACGATGCATATACCCGGGTTCGCCTTTACTCAACCGCCACATTCCCAGGCGCTTACTACTTTTTTGATTCTTTTGTCTTGAAAGTGTACGACCCGGAGGAGGAAATCCACGAAGTTTCCCCGGTTTCAGCAGGAGATGACACGTTAAATCAGCTCGTTACAGAAGCCTTTTGGAGGAGGAAACTCCCTTGCAATTTCTACCTGCCCAATGCATTTTCTCCCGATGGAAATGGCATTAATGATTATTTTGAGCTATATTCTCCCTGTGTCCCCCAAGCGCTTCGGGTACAGGTATTCGACCCCTCCGGCCAGATCGTTTTCGCCTCCAATGAACCCCATTTCCGCTGGGATGGTTATTACAACGGGAGGCCCGTCGAGCCTGGTATTTATGTCTATATCATCCAGGCTACCATTCCCGAACCGGAAGGCGTTCAAAATAAAGTATGGAGAGGAACGTTGAGGGTGAAGAACGGGAGTTAAAACAAGCCGATTTAATCGTGTTGATCCATTTCAAATCCTGAATAATCCTGTATACCTATGAAAAAAATTACGAAAACGCGTTTTTATAAATTAGGCGGACTATTGGTACTGGGGTTGTTTTTTGCTTGTACCAACTCCAATCAAACCGATACCGAAGAGTCGACTTCCCCACCTCCGCCTCCTTTTGTGGCAGAGACCGTCATCGTCAAGGGCGCATTTGAGTTTAAAGGGAGTACCTATGGAACCATTTCCGTGAATGGAACTACCTGGCTGGGGAAGAACCTTGATCTGGAGACCCCAGACTCGTGGTGTTATAGCGACGAAAATGCCTACTGTGTCAGTGAGGGCCGTTTATTTCGCTGGGAAGCGGCAAAAAAGGCATGCGAAGCCCTGGGGGAAGGGTGGCACCTGGCCACGGATGAAGAGTGGATCGCGCTCGCCAAGGCCTTCGGCGGCTATCATGACTGGCTGACAGACCGGTCATCAGGCGATCCGTACAATTCCAATAGTATGCTCGTCGAAGATGGCAATAGCGGCTTTAATGGGCCATTAGGTGGATGGCGTGGATCCAGAGGCGGCTTCGATGCCCACGGGAGAGGCGGATATTTCTGGACCGGCACTTCTTCAGATGAGATGTCTGCCTGGTATTTTCAGCTTTCCCCGGCAGGTGGAAAGCTCGTTCGCCGACAGGCTGACCAGCAAATGGGGATGTCTTGTCGCTGTGTCCGGGGCAACTAAATCTTAATTTTTCCGGAACCGCTTGATGGTTTTTACGATGATCGGCGGCAACAGGTCATTGGCCAGGTTTACCAGGTTATTGAACACTGTCATCCGGCTGCTGTCTTGTCCTTTTCGGGCCGCGAAGGTCGTGGTGATACGGTTTCGGTTGGCTTCACTCACATCACTGGCAGGGCGGCCGTTGGTGTAGTAATAGAGGGCCAGGGAACGCCGGCTGCGGTCGGGCGGGCAGGTCAATGCGTCAGGGTGCCCGTGCCAGGAATAATCGGTGGTAGAAAATATCGCCATCCGGTTGAAAATCGGTGCGATGCGGGTCACGCATTGGCTCATATCGCGTTCCCACAGTTCGAAGTGCCCGCCGTATTCTTCCTTCCAATCTTCATTCAGGTATACCAGTACATTGACACGCCGGTCGAGGTTCATGGTCTGATGTTTGTGAAAATCGACATGTACCTTGAGAAAACCGCCGGGTTTGATCTGGTGGTATCCCCCTTCCTTCGAAGTAGGGATCGGGGATGAGGGTTTCCTTAATGCCCGTGAGGTTTTGCAGAAATTCGAGGAACGGTTGGGAGTTGAGGAAATGCATGAACTCCCGCGTCAGCGGACCGAATTTATATTCGCCTTTGGAGGCGTATTTTGCTTCGTTGGGGTTGGTGTAGTGTACTTCATCCTTTCCGTTTTGGCCCAGTTCCGGAAACTCTGCCAGCACTTGTTTCAGCGCGTCTTCGCGAAAAAAATGGTCGAGGTAGATACTGGGAAAAGGGTTGGCGCTGCTATACTCGGATTGTTTTTGTTGGCCGAGCGCGACGAGTTCGGTCAGAGAGATATCCAGGAATTCCATAGAGATGGCGTTGGTATTTTGCTGAAGAAGCGAAGGTACAAAATATGCCCACACACTTGTCCGCTTGTTTGAAAATCAAAAGCTGCATAAGTGAAAGGACAAAATAAATATAGCAATTATCAGCGCCAGAGGCCCTGATAATTGTTATAGACATGTGGGCGACCAGCGGTCGCCCACATGTCTATATTTTTGTCCAGGCACTTATTTGCGGCATAAACGATAATAGAATGAAGCTATTATTTCTGGTCCTTCGGATCACATTGCTCACCTTGTTGGTCTATTCCGATCTGAACTACCATCAATGGTTGGGAGCACTTGAAAAGAACTTTGAACTGATCGACCTGATCGTGGGGTTTTTCATCTTTTTTCTGTCGGCCGATTTGGTAGTGGTTGTCCTTTCCTGGATTTACCGCCAACGAAAAGGGATGGAAGAGGAGGAAGTAGACAACATTATCCTGGCCCTTAAAAACATCTATTTCCTGTTGGTTGCCGGCGCGCTGGTTACGCTGGTGATCGGATTATTCGGCGTCGATCCCAAGACGCTCTTCACCTCCCTGAGTATTGTGGCGGCGGCTATTGCAATCATTTCCAAGGATTATATCTCCGAGATCATTTCCGGGATCATCATTGGGTTTTCCTCTCATGAAATGTCGATCGGCGATTACATCAAGATCGGGGCGCACAAAGGCAAGATCATCGGCATGAGCCTGACCAAGATCGCATTCCTCGACGAGGACGATGACATCATTTACATTCCCAACTCGAAGGTTTTTTCGAACGAGATCGTCAATTACACCAAGAAGCAGATCCGCCGCGTCAGCCTGGAGTTTGAAGTGAGCCTGGGCGCCGTGCATTCGATCGAACAGCTGGAAGCCGAGCTGAGCGAAGCGATCCGCGACTATCACCAGTTCATCGAACCCGGCAGTTTCCTGCTCCGCGTAAATGAGATCCGCAAAGACAGCCTGGCGCTCAAATTCCAATACGTACTCAAACAGATCAACCGGGAGTTGGAACTGGAGATCCGCCGCAAGACGGTGCGGCGGATCGTGGTGTATGTGAAGGGGAATTTGGGGGGTGAAGGGATGAAATAAGTAGCTCCCTATAAACTGGATTTTAGAGCCTTTCTTACCACAACCCCGTTTTCTGTTTTCAGTACGAAGAGGTAGACCCCATCGGGCAAATGACGAATATCAACGGTAGCGCCACGACCGGATTGTATCCAATCTCCAGCGATCGACCGGACCTCGTAGCGATCGATATTTCCGGAAATGGAATAAAGGCCATCGCCGGGATTGGGAAAAATTGAATATACATCCGATAGTCGGGTGGAAGTAACCTCGCTGGGGGCCACAGGCGTCCAGGTGATGGCAATACTGGCAAAGCTGGGCACATTGTCCGGGGTTAGGGTTATCGGGTCGGGTCCTTTTACAAAGGAAAAGGAGGAAAAGTTGCCGGTCCCGTTCTTGTCGGTCAGTTCCATCCAGACCTTGTAGGTTCCGTCGTCGACCAAATTTCCTGAAAAATGGGTCGCATTCCAGGTGCAGCTGCGGGTCCCATGGCTGGTCCGGGTAGCTCCGGTAACGGCGTCGACCACGTTAAACTCCGACCCGGCTGCACCTGTGGAGGCTTGCCAGGTATTCAGATGGGTTTTGCGTTGCTGGGCATAGGCCAGAGGGTTTTGACGAAATTTCCGGCCTCATCTTCGATCCAGATGGCGACGATGTTTTTGGGGGCGAAATTACCCGGGGTCGCGCTGGTCGTCACGGTGACGGAAAGTTCGCCGGAAGTTTGGGAGAAGAGTGCGCCTGCAAATAGAAATAGGAGCAAAAGAGGAAGGATGGTCTTTTTCATAACAGCTGTTTTTGTTTGTTTGAACTCAAACTTAGCCGTTTATATTCATTTTTTTTCACCTTTTGTTGGCCGGAATTACCACAACCCGCGCCGATTCGGCGCCTGCATGGGAACGAAAAACTGATCCCTTTCACCGACAGTAAGCAAATCAGGGAATGGGTGAGTCAGAAAGTGAAGGAATATGGATAGGGAGGATCGTAACTGCACGGGCACAAAGTGAAAAAATACCCCTATCTTGTTTTTACTATAACCGCAACTATGAAATTTTACCTTCTCCTTTTTACCCTCTGCCTGAGCGGGTTTCTCCATGCACAGACCTTTTTTAAAGTAGATAGCACCTTCTACGACGCCCCCTATATCTTTTACCAGGAAGATCAACTCGTGGCTCAATGGGTGTCTGAAGGGGAATTACAGGAAGATACGCTTCAAGCGGGCGAGCAACTGGTCCTGGCGCCGGAAGTTTCTTCCTCGTTTGTACCTTCCTTTATAGACCCAAAAACCACTTTTCAGCTCAGCTCCGTGACCGCTTATGAAGGGGTGAAAAACCTGGTCGCCATTAGCGATATCCACGGACAGTATACGCTGATGGTGGACTTGCTCCGCGCACATGGCGTGATCGACCATAGCAATCACTGGACGTTTGGGGAAGGCCACCTGGTCGTGGTCGGCGATGTTTTCGACCGGGGGGGAGATGTGTTGGACATCCTGTGGCTGGTATACAATTTGGAAAAAGAGGCTGAAATGGAAGGTGGAATGGTACACTACCTCATCGGCAATCACGAAGTGATGAACTTGGGGAACGACCTCCGGTACGTCAATAAAAAATACCGATACACCACGATCATGCTGCGCAAGCCCTACCCCCAGCTATTTGGTCCCGACACTTATCTTGGGAGGTGGATTCGTTCCAAGCCGGTGGCTATTTCGATCAACGATATGGTCTTTGTACATGCCGGGTTTTCAGAAACCTGCCTCGACCTGGATCTCTCCTTCGGAGAAATAAATACCACTTTCCAGGAGCGGATCATCGACCAACCGGAAGAATATATACAGGCTGACCCCATCTTGCGGGTACTGAATGGCGAGGATGGCCCGATCTGGTATCGCGGCTATTTCAATGAATCATTTACCAAAGCCAGGGCACAGGCATTGCTCAAGCGGCTTGGAAAAAAACACATTATCGTCGGGCATACCCCGTTTCCCAAAGTCACCTCCTTTTTTAAGCGAAAGATCATCGGGGTAGATTCCTCGATTCAACTCGGTAAAGAAGGAGAGGTACTGGTCTATGAAGAAGGGAAATTTTACAGGGGGTTGCTCAATGGGGAAAAAGTCAAATTGAAGTGATTCTTTTAGTGAAGGGTGAAGGGTGAGGAGTGAAGAGAAATGAATCGCCGTTCACCGTTCACTCTTCACTCTTCACAATTTAATGCAATGACAAGGTCACTAAAAATCGTTTTGGCATTTTGCTGCCTCCTTTCCGCCTCCTTCCTATCTGCCCAGGAAACCGAGTCCATTTCCATTTTCGATTATTTTTACAACCAACACGACTCCCTGCCGCTTGTGAAATTAGATACAAACTGGGGATTGTTGTTGCGCACCAAAATGGCGGAACAGTATCAGGATGCCCGGTTTTCCTTCCAAAAGGCCGATGGAAGTTGGGCGGATCTGGATGTCAAGCTCAAGACCCGTGGGAATATTCGAAAAGAGGTCTGCAGCTATCCGCCGGTCAAGGTCAAGATACCCAAGCGGGATCTTCGTGGGTTGGGATTTAATTCGATGAATGAAATTAAATTTGTGTTGCCCTGCGGGAATTCCAAAAAAGACCTGGACTACCTGTTCAGAGAGGCCCTGATCTACAAATTATACGAACAGGTTCATCCGATCTGTATCCGCGCCAGGATCGTCAAAATGGAAGCACTTCGGGATACTAAGGAGCGTTTTTCCTCCTACGGCATATTGATCGAACACGAAGAAGAAATTTCCAGCCGCCTCCATTGCGATATTGTGGACCGGGGTATTATCAACTCAGGGGTGCTGGAACGCGATGCCTACCTGAAAATGGTCTTTTTTGAATACATGATCTCCAATACCGATTGGTCGGTGCCCAACCGCCATAATCTTCTTTTGGTCCATGTACCCGATTATTCCAATCGGGTCGTACCTATTCCCTACGACTTCGACTATGCGGGACTGGTGAATACCCATTATGCTGTGCCAGCCGCAGCTTTTCCCATCAAATCCGTGACAGAGCGTTACTTTATGGGATTAGATGTAACAGAAGAGGAGGCCCTTCAAACGGCCCGGTTTTTTCTGGAAAAAAAAGAAGATCTTCTCCGGTGTGTGAATGGATTTGAATTCCTGGAAGAGCGGGCGTGTAAGGAGGTTCGGGAGTCGCTCGAAGAGTTCTTCGAAATTTTGGGGGATGAGAAAATGGTGGTTAAGACTTTTGTTAAAAATTAAAAGCCATTAACCGAAATACGATATACCCGATCCCGAACAGAAACAACGGCACGAAAGCCAGACTGGTATATTTCTTTAGGCGACGGTTGCCAAAAGTCAGGCAGAAGAGGTATTTGACCAGCGTATTGGCTAAGGCGGCAATGAGAATGGCCGTACCCGCCACTAATTCGCTCATCCCGCCTTTGGCGAAATTGGCCATGGAAATGGTGATGGCATCGATATCGGTGATACCCGAAATGCCGGAAGCGATGTAGACGCCTTTTTCTCCAAAATGCTCGTTTGAATAGCCCACGATAAATTGAATAACGAGGTAAATGACCGCAAAGAAAAGCGCCTCCCGCAAATTGATCGGGTTGCTGACCTCTTTAGGCGGACCTTCTGCAACCTGATCACTCCGGTTGCGGGCGATCCAGTACCCGAGGCCGATGCCACCGACGCCAAGAAGCGTGACAGGCAACCACAGATCCCTAAACAGGGATACATTGAGTAGCAGCAACCAGATCAATAGCCTGGGAAACATGATGGAAGAAGCCAGAATAATAGCCGCTGATTCGATGACCCCACCCTGCTCCCTTTTGCCGCTCTGCCGGGAGAAAAACCAGGTTGTTGCTGTGCTGGACACAAAGCCCCCGAGGATGCCGGTCATGAGGGTGGATTTTTTCTGATCGAGAAACTTGGTCAGGAAATAACCTACAAAGTTCAGGGCGACGAAAATAACCACGATCAGCCAGATCTTGTACAGGTTGATGATCCCGTAAGGGCCCATATCCTTATTGGGTAAAAGGGGAAGTACGAGGGCAGTGATCACCACAAATGTCAGGATAGACTGAATGTCTTTCTCCGAAAGGGAGTGTATCACCTCGTGCATCCTGGCTTTGAATGCCAAAAGCGCTGTGACGATCACCGTTATGCTCACCGCGAGGTGATAACGCCCGGTGAATACGAGGCTGCCGAGCAGAAAGGTGATCAGCAAGGTGAATTCGGTCGTGGTGCCCAGGTGCTGGTCTTTCGACCCCAGATACGACATGGCGATGAGCGCCGAAGCGCCAAACAGTGTACCGACAAATATCCATATCGAATACTCGACGCCCAGCAGGAGCGACAGGTAGCCCAACAGGGCCACGATTGGAAAGGTGCGCACCCCGGCAAACAACCGTTCTTGGTCCCTGACCCCTTTGGCAAATTCGCGCTCCAGCCCCAATAACAGGCCTATACCCAACACGATGAGCAATTCCTGAAAGGCCTTCAGGAGTTCTTCATTGAAGCCGAGGTTTTGCCAAAATTCCATGGAGAAAAGATACGGTTTTTTTCCTGGTTTTCTATAGGGGCCGGGGTGTTGAAAATTTCCTACCTTGATACCTTAAAATTTCCAATTATGAACCCTTGGATACCTTGTTTGGCACTCCTTTTGCTGCTATCTGGCTGCTCCCACAAAACGATCAGCCCCCTCCAGCGGGGATATGACGATCAGCAACTGGAAGTCCTGGCCAATGAATTAGCCCATAAGTATATCATCACCGACGGCCATGTGGACCTGCCTTTTCGCTTGAAGATCCAGAACTTTCGCCTGACCAAAGAACTGATCGGCATCCCGATCGAAACCGATCAGGGCGATTTTGATTATGTGCGCGCCAAAAAGGGTGGACTGGATGCCCCTTTTATGTCCATCTATGTGCCGGCTTCCTACCAGACGGAAGGAGGCGCCAAGGAATTTGCCGACTCGCTGATCAATATGGTTCGAAGTATTGCCAGGGCATATCCTGACAAATTTCAGGTGGCGACTACCCCTAAAGAGGTGCGTGCCCAGTTCAAAAAAGGCCTTATCTCCCTGCCGATGGGAATGGAAAACGGGGCGCCCATCGAAGACGACCTGGCAAATGTGGCCTATTTCCGCAAACGCGGCATTAGTTATATTACCCTTACCCACTCCAAAGACAATCAGATCTGCGATTCCTCCTACGACACGACCCGCACCTGGAACGGACTCAGTCCTTTCGGGCGGGAGGTCGTCCGCGAAATGAACCGCACGGGCATTATGATCGATCTTTCGCACGTGACAGACAGCACCTTTTTTCAGGTGCTGGAAATCACGGATGTGCCTGTAATTGCCTCGCACTCTTCCTGCAGGGTGTTTACGCCCGGTTTTGAGCGCAACATGAACGACGACCAACTTCGGGCCCTGGCAAAGAACGGAGGCGTTATTCAGATCAATTTCGGCTCCAGTTTTCTGGATGGAGAGCTGGACAAGTACAATGACGAGAAACGCGTTGAATTACGCAATCTGCTCAATGACCGACAAATCGATGAAAAAAGCGAGGAAGGCAAACAATTCATTGAGCAGTTCCAAAAGGAAAATCCCAGGCTGTTTTCCACTGTGCAAAAGGTGGCCGACCACATCGACCATGCGGTGGAAATCGCGGGCATCGACCACGTGGGTCTGGGCTCTGATTACGATGGGGTAGGGGATTCACTGCCTACGGGGTTGAAAGATGTGTCCCAATTTCCCAACCTTATTTTCGAATTGCTCAAGCACGGCTACACGGAGGAGGAGATAGAAAAAATCTGCTCAAAAAACGTATTCCGCGTTTGGAAAAAGGTATTGGAACGGGCGGAAAAATGAGCGATTATTCTAAATATCCGTATATTCATCACCACTTTTGGTCTTTAACCACATTTAAACAACCTTTTTAGTATGAAAAAAATTATACTCTTCCTGGCTATCGGGCTCTTTTGCACCGGTATCTTATCCGCACAAGCCTCCTTTTTTGATGACTTTGAATCCTACACAGCCGGGGCCCTGATCGGGGCATCTTCTCCTGATTGGAGTACCTGGAGTGGCACAGGAGGTGGATCGGATGATGCGCCCATTTCTACTGAGCAAGCTTTTAGTGGGGTTAACTCCCTAAAACTTTACAGCACTTCTACTGGAGGCGGACCAAGTGACGTAATCCTTCCCTTTGGGGACAAGTACACAGAAGGCACTTTCGATCTTGAGATGCAAATGTATGTCGTAGCAGGCACCGGCGCCTACTTCAACCTTCAGGGTGAGGTGGCAGTTGGTTCTACCTGGGCGTTGGATGTGACCTTCACACCCGATGGAGTGGTCAGCTACAAAGGGCTCAGCGGCACTTTCCCGCTTGGGGAGTGGTTCAAGCTCAATGTAAGTATTGACCTGACCACCAATGATTGGGATCTTTTGATCAATGATGTGTCGCAGGGAAGTTTCATCAACGCGACTAATTCTGTGGCCTCCATGGATATATTCCCCTTGTACGCCAGCGGAACCTCCCAGTTTTATGTGGACGATGTATCATTTGAATACCTGCCTCCTGTCCTTCCGGATTTGGATGCGGCCATGAATGCCGTATCGGTGAGACCACTGAGCCTCGTAGGCAGTGAACTGATCGTGAGCGGATCCGTACGGAATACCGGTGTGAATCCGATCACCAGTCTGGATATTACCTGGTCGGATGGAACCAGTGAATATACCGATAATATAAGCGGCCTGAATGTGCCTTCCCTCGGCTATTACAATTATATCCACTCTGCTGTGTATACAGTGGCAGCGGGAGACAACACCTTCGAAGCCTGGGTTTCCAATGTCAATGGACTGGCACAAGATGACAATCCGGACAACGACCTGAAATCGATTACCGTATCCGGTCTTGTACCTGCTCCCGGCAAGCGGGTAGTGGTGGAAGAAGGTACCGGTACCTGGTGTGGCTGGTGCCCCAGAGGCGCGGTGTTTATGGATCAGATGTATGACCTGTATCCCGACTATTTCATCCCTATCGCCGTACACAACGGCGACCCGATGACGGTCACAGAGTACGACGACAACATGGGTTTCTCTGCCTTCCCTACCATGTCGATCATGCGGGAAGAGATCTTCGGCTTCGGTACGATAGAAGCCATCGAAACCCGCTTCTTCGATCGCATCGTAAATGCGCCGCCTGCCACGCTGATCAGTGGCGCCGAATACAATGCCACGACCGGAGATGTTCTGATCACTTCCCAGGCTGACTTCTCCAGCGCCGTGACCGGCACCCACCGGATCGCTGTGGTATTGGTAGAAGATGGGGTTACGGGCACTTCCTCTGGTTTCAACCAGTCCAATTACTATGCCGGTGGCGGTAGCGGCCCGATGGGTGGCTATGAGAACCTGCCCAGTCCTGTTCCTGCCGCTCAGATGGTCTACGACCATGTAGGCCGTATTCTGGTAGGCGGGTTCTTTGGTGCACCCAATAGCGTGCCTTCTCCTGTAAGCGCAGGTCAGGTAGTGACCTTTGGCTTTGATGCAGTTAACATCCCCGCCGACTACAACACGGACAATATGCTCGCAGTGACAATGCTGATCGGCCCCAACGGCACTATCCTTAACGCCAACAGTCAGACCTTCCAGGAACTGTTGGATACGGAGATCGTCAACGGTACGACCGAAAAATTCCGCAATGAATATGCAGAAGTATATCCCAACCCGTTCTCCGATGCCGCCAATGTCAGCCTGAATCTGGAAACACCCAGCCAGGTGACCTTGCGCATCTTCAACGCCATGGGCGCAGAAGTAGCCTTCCGCGACTACGGCATACTGAACGGCGACCTGGTCTTCCCGCTCGATGCCAGCAACCTGCCGGCAGGGGTTTACCAAGTGCATATCAAAATGGATGATTACCTGATCACCAAGAAAGTGGTGATCCAGCGGTAAGAAATTCATTTTTTAAAAAAAGGGTGTGCCTCTGGTGCACCCTTTTTTTTTGGACCAATCCCAACGTTTTTGCAGGAAAGGGGGTCTATCCTGTTAGTGCTCGCCGTCGGGGGTGCTTGTTTATATCAATAATTTTAATTCTAAAGCCATGAAAACAACTACGCCATTTTTCTTTCTTCTTTTTGGAATGAGCATTCCGCTCAGCGCTCAGGTCCAGGCAGGGGTACTCGATGATCTGGAATATACCGCCACCGGTATCGATTTGCAGATACTGACCTTCCCGGCCAGCAGCATCGAGGAGATGACCGATTCGATCGATGTGGATGGAGACGGGATGAATGACCTGATCTTCCACGTCACCCTCGCCAATGTGCCCGACTTCGGAGGCAGCGTCACCGACGTCTCTTCGATTAATCCGAACGTGGAGATCATGACCACCGGCTACGAGGTCACTCAATTGCAGCTGAATGACCCGATCCTCCCGGACTCCTCCTGGAACATTAGTTATAGCTGGCCTTTTGCCGCTAATTTCTATGGCATCGCAGGCCTCACCAGCTATGGCCAATGGCTCAATAACTTCACCGGATATATGGCCTTCCGCGTCCTCATGCCCACAGATACGCTCTACGGCTGGCTGGATGTATATGCCGAAGCCAATTTGGAGTACGTCAAGCTTAAAGTAGGGGGCTTTGCGCTGGAGCCGGTTATCAATGGGGTGAAAGAAAGCCCGGAGGTTTCGTTTAACCTTTTCCCGAACCCGGCTTCCGAGCGGGTGGTGGTAGAGGTGCCCGAAGGGCAAGGGGTGATCACGCTTTATGATCTGATGGGGCGGGTGGTGCTGGAGCGAGAATACCGCAATTCAGTGGCAGGTATATTTGAACTGGATATTTCCAGCCTCCCTTCCGGAGTTTACCGGGTAACAAGGGGGAGTCCCAACCCCTCTAGTGACCCCCCTTTAGGTAAAAAGTATCCACGTGGCGTAAGTGGCTGGTTGTCAGTCGTTAAGTAAGTGTTTATCCGTTTCCCCTAGTGACCGGGTCACTAGTGACCGGGTCACGAGGGGAAATGGAGGTAAAAAGCTACCGTCTCCTCACCTCAAAATGCATCCCCCCTTCACTCCCGAACCCCGACAACGCATACGTGGCACTCAGCATCACATACCGGCCCAGGACGTTCACCCGCTCTTCCTGGAAGTAGTTGAACTGGCTGCTGCGGTTGATGCCCGTATTGAGGTTTAACAGGTCGAAGACGGAGAGCTTGAGCTCCAGCTTGTTTTGCCATAGCCGCCGGGTGGCGGAAGCTTTCCATATGGGACCTATGGCGGTATTGGAAAAGGCGTCTCCTTTGTAGGCGGTAAAGTCTACCGATTGATCGATCGACCAGTTTTTGGAGGGCTTGATAAGCACATCGGCATAGATGGTCTGCTCGAAGAAATCCTGGTTGAGGGCTTCGCTCTCGGAGAGGCGGGTAGTATTGAAACCCCACTTCACCCCAGCCACGGCGTCAAGCCATTTCTTTTTGTTGTTTTCCAGGCTCAGCCCAAGGGTGCCGTTCCAGCGATCGGCGATGTTGGAGACGGCATTGACGAAAATAAGGCTGCGGTTGTAGCGGGCATCTATGTCGAAGTTGATCTTGCTCTTGATAAACCGCAAAGGTGTGCCGAAGGAAAAATAGCCGTTCCCTTCCCAATCCCAGGCTAGGTTAACGGGGGTGGTGTACTGGCGAAAAAGAGAGTCGATAAATTGACTATTGGTGATCCTGTCTGTGGTATAACGTCCTTCCAGATTGGCGAATAGGTTGGTGTTGGAAAACGAAGAGAACGACATGAAGCGAAGGCTGAGGTTGTGGCTGTATTCCGGGCGTAGGTTCGGGTTGCCGATATAGCTATTTAGCGGGTCGCTGTTGTCGACGATAGGCTGCAGTTGTTCCAGGGAGGGTTCGCGCACCGAGGTCTCATAATCGAACTCGATATGGCGGGTAGAAGTGAACTCGTAGTTGGCGCGGAGACTTGGTACAAAATTGGTAAAGGACTTGGCAATGGGAATGGCTAAATTTACAAGTTCGCCTTTCAGGCGCGAATGCTGCATGGCGGCGCCAAGGGTCAGGTTGAGGTCTTTGTGGCTGTATCGGAAGTTTAATCCGCCACGGTCGTAGTTGTAGTCGCGCAGGTAGTGCGTGCTCAGTCCTGAATTAAAGACTTCTTCCGTAGGGGTGCTATCGTAAAATTCTTTCTCCACCTCATTGCCGTAATTTTGGTGGGCAAAGTTGACCTCCAGGTATTTCCCTTTTCCGACTGGTTCGGTGTAGGAAAGGCGTCCCCCGTAGTTGAGTTGGTCGCTTGTGGAAAGTTGTCGTTGTTGGACGGTATCCCTAAAGCCAAGGAGATCATCCGGCAGAAAGGCATTCTCGGAATAGAGGAAGCCGGTGCTTTCATTCTTCGTACTCCCCAGACTTAGATTGGTGGTGAATACGCGACCGGCCTTTCGAAAGCGCTTCAGGTAGGTGCCGTTGAGGTCCCAGTTCAGGTTGGTGCCATCGCTGCGGAAATTACTCAGGCTGGTATTTTTCAGTACGCTCTCACTGCCGAAGGTCTGGCTATTGCGGTAGTTTTCTAGGAAAGCATCGTTGAAGCCCAGTCCGCCGCGAAAGATCAGGCGCTGGGTGGAGTCGATCTCGTGCCGCAGGGTGGAATTGAACCGGTGGTTGGTGTTGCGGCTCTGCTGGTCGCTGTTTTCGGTGGTGGAAAAGGCGTTATCCCCTAGCAGGTTTTCGCGAAATACGTCCCTCTGCAGGTCGTTTCCGATCCGGTTGTAGAAATAGCTGGTATTGAGCTCGGTCTTTTCATGGAGGTCGAGGTTCAAATTGAGGCCTCCGGCAGTGGTGGTCGTGATCCCGTTGTGTTGACCAAAATCGAGGGGGATGCCGCTCTGGTTGCCATCGATGGATATGCGGAATGACCCGCCGCCGGCCATCATATTTTGCATGCCTCCCATAAAGTTGAGGTAGTCGTTGATGGAGAAACCCTGCTCGTTGATGTTGTTGAGCATGCCCAGGGCCGAGAGCTGCATTTTTTTCGAGAAGCGATTGATGCTGGCCTTGCCCTGGTAGCGGCTATCGGTGCCGTAGCCACCCGTTACATTGCCGAAGTAACCTTGTTTTTTGTCGTCCTTGAGGGCGAGGTTGATGGTTCTTTCCTCTTGCCCGTCCTCAATACCCGAAAACTCGGCCATCTCGGATTTTTTATCGAATACCTGGACTTTGTCCACGGCATCGGCAGGCAGGTTTTTGGTGGCGATCTTGGGGTCGTTGCCGAAAAATTCTTTCCCATCTACCAGCACCTTATTCACTTGTTCGCCCTGGGCTTTGATATTGCCCTGGCGGTCCACCTCCACCCCCGGCAGTTTTTTGAGCAGGTCTTCCACCGGCGCATTGGGTTCCACCTGAAAGGCGGAGGCATTGTATTCGATAGTGTCGTTGCGGATGGCGATGGGGATATGTTCGCCTTTTACGAGCACCTCCTGCAAGTTGGTACTCCGGGCCTCCAGGTGGATCGTGCCCAGGTCAAGGTCTTCATTCAGCAGCACGTCCCGGCTATGCATTTCGAATCCCACATAGGTGATCTGCAAAAAATACGCGCCTTTTTTGGTTTTTGGAATAGAAAAAGCGCCGTTGTTTTCCGTAATTCCGAAGGAAACCAGTACGGAGTCGGCCTGTTCCGTCAGCATGACGGTGGCGCCGGGCAGGGGGGCGCCCGTCGAGTCGGCCACGATACCGGTGATGGAAAAGCTGCTCTGGGCATGGAGCACCATGCCCGGAGCCAGCAGCAATAAAACCAGTATGTTGTAGATTGTTTTCATGGGAAATGGGCTGTTTTTTAGTTCCGGATCTTGATCATAATCCCTCCATCTCCGCTTTCTTCCATCTCTTTCCGCTTATCCGCTTCAATTTGATCGTATTCAGCCTGGGTTACTTCCTTGCCTTTGGTGGGTTCTTTGAGCATTTCCTCTTGCGTTTCTCCCAGGATGATCGCGGTGGCGGTCAAGGTGCGTTCGCCGTCGTTGACATCGACTGCCAGGATCATGCCGGGGAGTTGGCCGTAGATGCCCGGTCCGGAGGAAACGGGTATTTGAGGCGTAAACCAGGCCACGGTGGTCTTGTCTTCTTTCTGATATACGGCTTTAATGCACGGATAGTCGAGTATTAGTTGTTGCTCGCCCGTGATTTTCCACTGGAAGGCATCCAGCTCGTCTTTGATCAGGAAGCGCTTGCCGAGAAATTCGCGCGATTCGACCTTGCGCTTTTCCTGCAGGTTCTTGTAGAGTATGTTTTCCGGGCGCTGGATGATCATTTTAATGGTGGCGCCGCCTTCGGAGCCGGTCCATTCTGCATTACCGGCATCTGGATTACCTTCGGTTTCGTGGTTTTCGTAAAGGGAGGCTGCTTCATTAAAGCGCAGCGCCATGTCAAACGATTGAGAAGTGGGCAGGTTCATGGCCATTTCTTCATGGCCTTCGGGTAGCTGGATGTCCAGCTTGATGGATTCCTGAAAAACGATCCGGCCCTCCTTGTTTTGCGCAAAAGCAAAAAGAGGGAGGGCGAAAGCGAGGAGTGTGAGCAGTTGTTTCATTACTATTAATTTTTTTACAAATCTAATCCCCTTGGCCCTGAAAGCAGGTTAATCAACCTTGATATAAGGTTAATTAAGGTTAATTTATGGCGCATGGCGCGCCATTGCTGAATCAGTATTTATAAAGACCTAATTGCCGCCGGCGGCGGCAATTAGGTCTTTATAAAGCATACCTCCGCGCCTCAGGCGCGGAGGTATGCTTTATAAATGCAACAATGCGTAGCATCAGTTAATTAAGGTTAATAGCCCTGCGCGCCGCCGTAGAAACCCCTAAGTTTGTACTGAAAATGAATTTCTTGCGTAAAAATAGAATCCCCTTATTCCTGATGGGCGCCAGCCTGGCGTTGCTAACCGTATTCATCGGACTATGGCTGCAAAAGGCTTACCAGGACGAATATGACCGCTTGCAGGAGCAGACCAATTTTCTCTTTTTGAATTCGGTACGGGAAATGGAGGACGGGCTTTTTCAGGAGTTGCTGGTCAATCCCATTGCCCTGGCCATGCACAGCGATTCGAACCAGATGAAAGGGGAGCGGGTAGTCGTACACCGGCAATTTGATTCCACCAAAGTGCTTTATTTTCAACAAAAGGAAGAATGGGTAGATTCGAATTTGCAGGTATCTATCCGGGCCAAGTTGGATCCTGCGGAGGGCGAAAAGCCTATTCGGGGATCGATGGCCTTCGTGATCGCACTGGCCGAAGGGGAAAAAATGGTCGACTCCATTCCATACCGGCTCGACAGCCTGGATGTATGGCCGTTATTGGATACCGCAGTGCGTAAGACGTTTGGAGAAAGCGACCTCCCCCATACCTATCAACTCATCCGCAGGGAGGGAGCCGATTCCCTGCATGTCCATGCGCTCCTGTCCACCAGCTACGAGGATATCCTGAAGGGGGATCAATATGCAGTAGAGGTCCGGCAATTTCAGCCTTATTTGTGGAAGAAAATGACGCCCCAGATCCTCTTTGCCCTGTTGCTTTTTGCCTCTGTTTTGCTGGCTTTTTACGTAGTCTATAAAAGCCTGTTAAAACAGCAGCGCCTCACGGAGTTGAAAAACGATTTTATCCGGAATGTCACCCACGAATTGAAAACCCCCATCACCACGGTGGGCGTGGCGATCGAAGCGCTGAGCGATTTTAACGTCCTGGATCATCCCGAACGGACCCGGGAGTACCTCGATATCTCCAAACACGAATTGAACCGCCTCTCCATCCTCGTCGATAAGGTGCTGAAAATGTCGCATTTTGAGGATGCAGAACCGGAGCTCAAGCTCGCCGATTTCGATTTTAAAGACCTCATTGACGAGGTACTCAATTCCATGAAATTACATTTTGAAAAGCTGGGCGCACAGGTTGATTTTCAAACCCAAGGCGACGTTTTTCCGATAGAAGCCGACCAGGCACACCTCACCAGCGTGGTCTATAATCTGATCGACAACGCGCTGAAATACAGTCCAGGTCGTCCGGTGATCCATATTCACCTCTCGGCTCATGGCCTGGATTATCAGCTGACCATCCACGACGAGGGTATCGGTATCCCCCCTGAGTACCTCGACCGCATCTTCGATCAGTTCTTCCGCGTGCCCACCGGCGACCGGCACAACGTGAAAGGCTATGGGCTAGGGTTGAGCTATGTAGCCAGCGTGATCCGCCAGCATCATGGCCGTATTGAAGTGGAAAGCAATCCCGATAGCCATCGGGACGGAAAAGGCACGCAGTTTACGATCACCTTACCCCGAACACATGAGCAAGATTAACATACTCTACGTCGAAGACGAACCTTTCTTGGCCAAGATCGTGGTGGAGAGTTTGCAAAGCCGCGATTTCGAGGTACAGCTCGTGACCGACGGCGACCGGGTGATTTCCGCTTTTGAACGCCTCCATCCCGACCTCTGCGTGCTCGATGTCATGCTGCCCAACCGCGACGGTTTCTCCCTCGGGAAAGAGATCCGCGAGCGGGATCCCCACATGCCCATTCTTTTCCTCACCGCCAAAAACCAGACCCAGGATGTGGTGCAGGGCTTCGCCTCCGGCGGCAATGATTACCTAAAAAAGCCCTTCAGCATGGAAGAGCTCATCCTCCGCATTCAAAACCTGTTGGGGTTGATGAAAGGCAAGACCGGCGTCCCGCAAGTGGATGAAGAAATAGTCCTGGGACAATATCAGTTTTGGCCGCAAAAGCTGGAATTGTGCCACGGGGAAACCGTGCGCAAACTCTCCCACCGCGAGACCGAGTTGCTGCTCATTTTGTCGCGCCACCGCAACGTCAAGGTCGAGCGCAAGACCATTTTGCGCGAAGTGTGGGGCGACGATTCGTTTTTCAATTCCCGCAACCTGGACGTGTATATCACGAAGTTGCGGGATTACTTCCGGGAAGACCAGGGGGTAGAGATTGTGACGTTGAAGGGGGTAGGGTATCGGTTTGTGGTTTCATAAAGGGATTGATTACTTCAATTTTTTCTTCAGTTCTTTTTTCAATATCTCCGCTTTCTCTTCCCATACACTTCCTGCCGGGATCTTCTGCAATTCAGAAAGACTAGCGGCATAATTTTTCTCCTTGAGGTAGGCCATGGAGACAAACCATTGGGCATCTTCGGAGAAGGAAGAGGTGCCTTCAGCGAGTGGTTCGAGCACTGCACGACAGGCGGCTAGTTGTCCCAACTCCAGGAGACTGATGCCTTTGTAGAAAGCGATCTGTACGGCATCTGGATTTTTCTGTAAAATGGAATCCATCAGCCCCGAGGCAGTGGCAAAATCACCCTGGTTGTAGGCTTGCTCGGCTTGTTGGTACCACTGTTGGCCATCTCCTTTCTCGGTAAAGGCCGCAGGGGGCGCCTGAAAATAGCGGGTGTAGAGGTCGGCGCCAGGACGGAAAAGGAACACCAGCAGGGCACAGGCGGCTGCCAGCGTAGGAATGATAAACCAGAGCGGAGCGATTTTCTTTTTTGGTGGCGACGCAAAATATTCGTTGCCCAGGGTTTGAAGCGTTTGTTTCAGCGAATGGTCGGTTTCTTCATGCTTCCAGCTATCCTGATATTGGCGACGAAGGGCCTGGTAGGATTCGAATTGTTCCCGAAACGGGGAATCCTCCTTGAGTTTTAGCTCAAAAGCCTGGATTTCCTTTTCGGTCAATTCTTTTTCCAAATAAGATTCGAATAAGTCGTATAGTTCTTTCATGGGCTTTTCTCAAAACAGTTGAATAAATTCCTTGGCGTCTTGAATCGATGCAACCAGGGACGCGATACATTCCGATTTCTTCTTTCGGGCGTAAGCGTAAGTAACGCCCATTTGCCGGGCTACTTCCTCCATTTTTGAGCCTTTCCAGGAAAGTTGAAGTAATTCGCGGCATCGCTCCGGAAGTTGCCTTAATTTTTCCTGGAATAGCATTTCCCGTTGGTGTTCGAGCAGCGTCTCCTCCGCTAGTTTTTCGATATCCTCTCCCTTTTCTATCAATCCCTCCCACGGCTGGGATGTTACCATACGTTGACTTCTTTTCCGCAACTCATTGTACCACTTTCCCCTTACCACCAGGAAAAAGTAGGCGCCGAAGGAACAGGTCAGCACGAAAGACCGTTTGCGCGCGCGGAGGGTGATAGCAATCAGGGCTTCCTGAAAAATGTCACGGGCATCGTCAGCGTTTCCCTTGTTCCGAGCGATCCATTGTATGGTCTCCCGGCTGTAGCGGTCATAGATCTCCCGGATGAGCCCATCGTCATTGGCAAGCAAGGCTTCGATAAAGCGGTGGTCGGGATGTGCGGGAGAATTAGAAGTCATTCCTTAGGGGTAACAAATTTGAATTATTGTGATAGAAAGGTAAGAAATTCTGGAAATACCTGTATTTTAAACCAATAAAAACACAAAAAACCAATTGTTATGAAGAAAATTTTGATCGTCCTGGGGTTGCTCCTGGGCGCTTTTATTTTGATGTGGGAGGTTAACGCTAGTTCTACTTGGGGGAGTGTCCAAATTTCTATTACATCCACACCTTGTGGAGGGGCATGTTATGTATTTACAGCCAATGGGGTTCCAAAGGACAGCGCCCAATACAGCTACTTTTGGTTTTTCGACGATGGATCTTACGAAATTACCACTGTCAATTCGGTTTCTCATACCTTCCAGGGTCCCGGTGGGTCTTCCGGGATGAACAACCGCAATGTACAGGTGGAAGTGACGAAGCTCTACGAGAAAGGGGATAAGCCTACCAGTGGGTTCACCTCCGTGCCCATCAACTCAATAGATGAGATTCAGGAACCAAAAAGTATGGCGACCCCGCTTACGCTAATCCCCAACAGGACTCCCGTTCCCGGAGATTCCATAACCTATGTGGTGAGTTATGGAATGCCATGTGAAGGCCCCAAAGACCCAACCTACATTGAAATATCCTTCGATTCTGACAAATTAACGTATGACGACACGAAGACAAGGAATTTCCACAGCGAAACCATAACAGATCTCACCGGCGGGAAAATCCGCATCCAGCTTTCAAACTCCAGCCTTCCCAACAACCTGGCACGCCGGGTTTTTCTCACTTTTGAAGTCAAGTCCACTGTGCAAGAGGAGGAAACGGTTGGAATTGACGGAGAAATATTTTTTGCCGAAGAACAAACATGCCCTGCAGGCACGGTATCCGCCACTGCAGTTGCTGCCTTATCACACGATCCAAATTATATCGTAGCCAACCAAAAATCGCTCTGTGCACCGGTGGCAACCGGAGATAAGATGACTTATACGATCCATTTTCAAAATATTGGAGCGGGTACGGCGAATGAGGTGGTGGTGCGAACCTATCTGCCGCTGTTTTTTTCAACAAGCTCCGTCCAAACCGTTTATCCAGCTGGCATGACAAATCCCACCCCGGTAAATAACCGGGAAATCGTCTGGAATTTATCCGGGACATTGCTCAAAGGGGGCAGTGGGCTAAAAGGTACAGGTGATCCAGATTATGGGACACTTTTCGGAGAAGAAGCCACCATGGACTCCATTCAATTCGTAGTAGAATTTGACGACGCCTATTTTCAGGCCCATAGTATGGACTTCGATCCATGCCTGGCTATCATCAACCGGGCGGAGATCACGTTTGATTGCAATCCGCCTATATTTACCAATTTCTATCATGCAGAAATTGCTTGTCCCGGATCGGTTGTTGGCGGTACTTGTACATGCGCCATTATTGCAGACAGTGCATATACTTCAGCGACCTATTCAGGGACTCCGATCTTACTCGGAAATCCATCTTCCGCTCCCGGTGCAATATGGTATCCTCCCGTATTTATCTCCGATCCTTTTGCTACAAATCCTAATGTTTCCCCACCTCGGGCAATGGATTATATGGCAGTAGTCAGAGGGGCTAGTTGTTCCTACGAATTATTCCGGTTTCCCGTCGAAGTAGATTGTGACCTCTCCATTTCCACCAAATTAAAATTTCGCGACTGCGCCACCGGGGTAAAGGCTACCATCGAGGCGAAGGCGATCACCTCTGCTAATGCAGCGAATCTGGTGTGGAACTGGGAGTGCGAAAATAATGTACCGAAAGAAAAGAAAGGCAAGCGTTTTTGTCTCTACGATCGTCCGCCCGGGGTTTACCATCTAACTGTAAAAGACACCGTAAACGGATGTTGGGCGGAGCAGACGGTGCTCGTTCCTTATGAGTGTCCACCCAAGTCCTTCCCCTGGAAGTTGATCCTGATCAGCATGGCTGTGCTTGCCGGCATCCTTGTGATGGCGCTTTCCAAAAAGAAAAAACCGTAAGTACCTGGTACACATTCGCGGCCGCAGGTCGCGAATGTGTATAAATTTTTTGTCTAAGCACTTAAATTCCTTAAATTCGGGGTAGTCACTAACCCCGAATTTAAGGCCCTATGAGGAAGAAGTTGCTTTTCACCCTTGCCGCAGTTGTTTCTTTTTTCGCTATTTGTGTGGCGCAGGTCGGTCTCAAGGACCAGCTGCATGCGGCAGATTCCATTTATGCAGCGGAGGAGTTTCCTGTCGCGCAACAAGCGTTTCATCAGGTATTCGAGGCTTCCCGGAAGGGGAGGGAATGGGCCATTTGCCAAAAGGCCCTTTATAATTATGCTGATGTTACATACGATCTGGGGGATTATCAGCAGGCACTGGATACGCTGCTTTATTGGACGCCCTTTCTGGAAAAACAGACGGGTATCGATTGGTTTTTACAAGCCCGTTTATACCTGGCCCGGTCGTTTAACGAGAATGTGCTGAATAATGATTCGGGGCAATTGGAGGCCCTGGAAAAAGCCATCGATATATTTGAACGGCTCGACACCCTCCACGCAAATGTGGCTTATGCCTATAAAAATGCAGGGCAGATACTGGAAATGCGCCTGAACTACCCGAAGGCGATTGCCTATTTTGAAAAAGCGCTTGAACAGGATACCGCACACCGGTACACAGCCCCTGTTTGCAGTTTTTTGTCAGATTGTTACTATTGGCAGGAAGATTATGAAAAAGCCTTTTTTAATCTGAAAAAAGGACTGAAAGCGGGAGGATCCCCTCGTCATAGGGCTATGTTGGCACTGAGCGGGGTCGGCCTTTACTTGAAAAAAAAAGATTATTCCAACGCAGAAAAGTACGCGCGGGAGGCGTTGAGCCTTATGCAGCAAAATCCGGACGATGAAATTGAGTCCGGCCCAATATTCGCTTCTCTTGCAGAAGTGCTCTACACGGAAAAAAAGGTCTCCGAGGCAGGCAAATATTGGAATCTAGCCCTTGAGGCCACTGCTATTGCTTATCCGGAAAAAGACCGCGAACACGCCAAAATGCTGGTCAATGCCGGTGATTTTTTTGCCGAAACGGGCCAACCCGAAAAAGCCCTGCAGCTCTACCAGCAGGCGATCGTGCAGGCTTACCCCGACTTTAACAGCCTCGACCTGAAGGACAACCCTGCGCCTGACTTCGCGTTTGTTGAATCCTGGGCTATGACCGCCCCGGCGCGCAAAGCCCGAATGATGGCGGCACGAAATGAGTTGGAAAATGCCGGTCAATGCTACGACCTGGCCTTGCGCCAGATCCACCTTCTGAAAACGACCTACGGCTCGGATGTGGCCCGACTCTATATGGGAGAATACAGCCACGGCTATTTTGAGGAAGCCATTCAGGTACAGGCAGCGCTTTACGCGCAAAAGGGTAACCCTGCCTGTCTGGAACGCATTTACCAACTCATGGAGGATTCGAAAGCCGATGTGCTGCGGGAAGCCGTGGAGCGCAACAGGTCTCTAACCCGGGGGGCTTTGCCCGATACGCTCCTCCAGGAGGAAGCAGACCTCCGGCTGTCCATAGCCGAAGCCCGATCTAACGGAGCAAATGAGCGGCTGCTCGAAATGGAGCGCCGATACGAAAAGGTCTTGCAAGCGCTGAAAGTCCTTGATCCCCGTTTCCAGGGGCTGCAGCCGGAGGTTTCCCATACACCCTTCAAAGAGGTGATGCAGAAGCTGGCTGGAGAAAAGGCTCTTTTTTTGGAATACTTTTACGGTACAGAATCGGTGTATATCCTGGGTATTCACCCGCAGGGGGCATTTTTGGAAAAAATGGACGGGGTACAAGCGCTGCAAGTCGCTCTGCAGCAATACGGCCATTATTTCAAGGATGCGGATGCTACCCTGGCCGACCCTGCGGGCTATTTTGCTGTGGCATACGATCTATACCACCTCCTTGTACCGGAACAGGCTAAGGGGTTACTGGATCAAGCGGACAAACTCATAGTCATTCCCGATGGACCGCTGGGGTATTTGCCGTTTGAGGCCTTGCTCACCGAATCCTGGGCTGGAAAGAGCTATGGCAACGCACCCTACCTCATCAGGAAGGTGCCCATTCAATACAGTTGGTCGGCGGAGTTGCTCTGGCGTCCGGTGCCCAATCGGGAAGGAGGGGCGATCGTACAGTTTGATCCGGGCTTCCCGAATGGCGAACGCGGCCTGGCGCCTCTGTTGTATGGAATGAAAGAAACAGCGCATCTGGCAACACTCCAACGATTGTCCGGCGCCTCCGCTTCCCTCGCCGCATTTTTGGATTGGGCGCCCCGGGCCCGGATTCTCCACCTCTCCACCCATGCTCGTGCCAAATCGGGCATGGAGCCCAGCGTAGAATTTTACGATGAAAAACTCACCCTTCCCCAGTTATATGCCATGCTAATCCCCTGCGATCTGGTGGTGTTGAGCGCCTGCGAAACCAACCTGGGCGAGCTCGCCACCGGTGAAGGCATCATGAGCCATGCGCGCGGATTCGCTTACGCCGGCGCCGCCAGCCTGATCGCGGCACAATGGGAGATCAATGAATCTACCACTGCCCAGATCCTGGCCCAATTTTACCAGGGGCTTTCGAAAAAACAGTCCAGACTGGAGGCCCTACGGCAGGCCAAGCTCCAATACCTGGAGGATGCGCCTTCCGCTGCTTTTCAATCGCCCTATTATTGGGCAGGCCTGACCTTCTACGGGCAGGATGGCACGGTGGCGCTTCCCGGCAATATCCCTTATTGGGTTTGGGGTATTTTCCTCGCGCTTTTATTGCCGGTGGCCGGCTTTTTCATTCGCCGTTACCGGTAGCCATCCGTCTTTTCCATTCATTATTTTTTTTGTTTTTTGATTTTTTTCAAAAAACAAGGGTAACATTTTTCATGCTTCATGGATTGGTAAATATAATGAAGTAAAAGTGATTTGACGGCCGCGGCCGTCAAATCACTTTTACTTCATTTTGAGTATGAATCCCATGAACAGATACTGAACTACCCCAAAAAACTGAATAGCATTTAAAACCTGTTTGGGCCGGGGCTGAGAGGTCCCGGCTTTTTATTTTTCAACCTTTTTAAATCCCCATTAAATCATGGAAAAAGAAAAAAAAATTAAAGAAAAAACGCTGGTGGTATGCTTTATGGAAGGCGCCAATCCAGAGGAAGTACTGGCCTCTGCACAAACAGCAAGCCGAGGCAGTAGCGGAGGAAAAATCGGATTTCAACGTCTGATGAAAGTCGGGCCAGTGGTGGAAAAGCAAAAAGCTTCGCTAAGTGGCAATGCACGAAGTGTCGCCAAGGACGAAGATGTTTTCCAACAGGCATACGAACAAATGACTGCGGAGGAAAAGAAAATGTACCGGATATTCCAATTGGCCCTTCCGGAAGGCGCTGATCTGGAAGCTGTTCGCCAAGCCCTGGAACGCGACCGGCGCGTACAGTTCGTCAGCTACGATTACCTGGCCGATTTGCATGTTGCTTCCAATGACCCCAATTACGCAAATCTATGGGCCATGCCGAAGATCGAGGCGGAGTGTGCCTGGGATATTTCGCAAGGGGAAAATATAGTGGTTGCCGTCGTCGACACAGGGGTAGACTATACTCATCCCGATCTGGTCAACAATATGTGGAAAGACGGCTTCGGGAACCACGGGTACGACTTTTCCGACGGCGATTCTGATGCGATGGACTATTACGGACACGGCACCCACGTGGCAGGGACTATTGCCGCAGAACTCAATAACGCCGTTGGCGTAGTAGGCGTTGCGCCCAAGGCCAAGATCATGGCCGTCAAGATTTTCCCCAATGCCTATTCGAGCGTCATTGCACAGGCCTGGACCTGGGCGGTGGACAATGGAGCTAAAGTGTTTAACAACAGCTGGGGATACGGTTCTCCCTATCCTTCCGATCCCGTTCTGGAAGCCGCCGCCGATTACGTCCACAGCAAAGGAGGGGTCCTTATCATGTCTGCCGGCAACAACGACGATGTGACGGCCAACTACTCCCCACAAAACTACAGTAAAACCATTTCGGTAGCCGCTACCGACCAAACCGACCAACGTGCCTGGTTTTCCAACTACGGCCCTGGCACCGACGTGGCTGCACCGGGCGTCTATATCCAATCCACCCTTATGGGCGGAGGGTATGGATATATGCAAGGCACCTCCATGGCCAGTCCGCATGTAGCCGGACAGGCAGCCTTGCTGCTGGCTCAAAACCCAGGCCTGACCTTTGAAGAGGTGCGCGATATCATCGTAAATACAGCCGACGCTATCACCACGGATAAACCTATAGGCTCGGGACGGATCAACCTGTGCAATGGGCTGAAAGTGGAGGCTAGTTGTGTCGCGTTTACTGCTTCGGGTGAATCTCATATTTCGCAAGGCGCGGATCTTCAACTGAGTTACCCCGATACCTATTCCAATGAAGGCAGTGCCTGGGACGGCACGCAGTTCGTCGCGCCGGCCACAGGGATCTACCACTTTGTGGTTTCCTTCGTCCGAGACGCGCTGAAGCACGGAGGCACGCTCGACGATGTGCGGATATTCCTCAAACATAACAACGTAGTGGTCGGTAAGGCCTGGAGTTCGGAAGGCGCAGGCTGGGCCGGGTCCGGTTCATTTGCTGCTTCCTTGAGCCTGGCGAAGGGCGATGTGATCACCACCTTTGTATCGAGCGATAAAGGAGATAAACGGCATGTATCGTATTACACCCTGTGCGGGCACATGGTTTGCAAGGGCTAGCCGATAAGGTAGACGAACATTTTGAGGAGGGGCAAGCACGAGGCTGCCTTTCCTTTTACCTAATTCCATCCCTAAAAAATCAATATCATGAAAAATCAAATTTTGACTTTTCTCATTCTTCTATTTTGGTTTATTCCTGTTTATCTAATTGCCCAACCTTGTGAGGACCGGGAATTGGATTTTGACGGGGTAAACGACATGGTTCAGCTAGCTCCCAGCCCGATTACAGGGATGGGGGCGTTCACTGTAGAGGCGAAATTCCGTTCCGCCGCTTCGGGCGGCAGTACGTCGTGTAACGGCAATTTCAAACGACTTTTTTCATTTATAGGCTCCGGTAGGCGTCTGGAAGTTGGAGAATGCGGTGGGAACCCAAGTATTTTCTGGATGTCAAGTACAGGCAATTCATCTGGCGCCGTTTCTTTTGGCCCAAATATCCGGGACGGAGCATGCCATCACCTGGCAGTGGTATACGACCCAGGTCAAATCTTCATTTATTTGGATGGAACCCTGGTTTATAATCAGGTAGTTCCGGGTACTTTCAGTCCTTTCACCACTTTTCGCGTCGGGCAATGGGGCGGAGCGCTTTCCCCAAATGAAAATTGGCAAGGAGCTGTGGATGAGGTCCGCCTGTGGGAAATTGCCCGAACACAAATGGAGATCAATGCTTTTCAATCATCCTTCCTTACCGGATCGGAAACCGGTCTGGAGGTATATTGGAAAATGAACCAGGGGGTGCCGGCGGGCAATAATACAGGCATTAATTTGGTAACCGATCTTACTACGAATGGGAATGACGGTACCCTGTTCAATTTTTCTTTAACTCCCGGGCTTACAAGTAATTTTGTTTGTTCCGGGTGCCTTGAATTTGAAATCAGCATAAAGGACTATGCCACCAGGACAATAGACCTCCAGGAGATATGCAGTGGCGATCCGGTCCATTTTTGCCTCGTATTTCAAGACCAGGTTCCATTGGCCTATATCTCCTGCCTTTCAGTAACCTGGGAGTACAACGATGGAGGAGGATGGGCCCCGTTACCTGGCAACATCTATTCCGGGATCTGTTTTCCGGTTGCACCAGGAGAGATCGCGCTGGATTGTTCCGCCAGTGTTACGGGCTTTTTAGACCGGCATTTCAGAGCATCCATTACGTCATCTGATGGTTGTACTTTTACTTCAAAGGAATACCCGCTTCGCGTCTGTTGCCCGATCTCGCCAGCCACCATTTCCCTGAACCCCGCCACCGCTCTTTGTGAAGGAGACGATGCCACCATTGCAGTTTCGCTAAATTCGGTTGATCCTTTTGTGATGAATCCAGCGGGCCAGGTATCCATAGAGTGGACGATGCCGGATGGGACCTTAATCAACAATCAGTCTACTTTAAATTATCAGGTAAGTGGCGCTTCACCGCCCCAGGAATGCTTTGATGTGGTGATCACCAATTGCGCCGCTAAACAATTCACGGCCACTGCTTGCATCACGGTGGATCAGGAACCCGTTTGTGGAACTATAACCGGCATGCCCAATCCACCTAATCTTATTCCAGATCTAAATGATCCCGATCTGTATTTTATCTGTCCCGGCGACGATGCTGCGGTGGGCATAGCTACTCCGTTCCTGCATTGTAACAAAAACTGGCAATACTCCTTTGACCAGATTACCTGGTTTCCGTTGGGCATTTCCAACAACGTGCAGAATACCAATATTTTGCCTTCCTACTATTGGCCTTTAGGCGCTACCTCCATCTTTTATCAGGTAGAATGCCAACCGCTATCTACCCCCTCCGGGTGCATACCTTGTTTCAGTAATATCGTTGAGATCAGACTTTTGGAAGCACCTCAACCGGATGTCATTGTGGGGGACGGCCAGATCTGCAAGGGAGATTTTTCGCTGTTGACGGTATCTACTCCAGATCCTAACCTTCAATATACCTGGCTTTGTGATGGAAAAGAGGTTGGAACCGGGCTAACTTTCAACGCTACGGAACCGGCATGCTATTGGGTTGAGATCAGCAACGGGTGCCAGGTAGTGGAAACCCCCTGGTTTTGCCTGGAAGTTTGCGAGATTATCCCGAAGATTTCTTGTCCCTTGCCAATCAATGAATGTGCTTATTTGGGGACCGCTATTTCCATCACCGCTTGCGATTCGGATTTCGCAGAGCCATCAGCCTCCTGTTCGGATAATTCGGGATTCACATATACCTGGACCTGGACGGATGCCGGTGGGGTGTCTCAATCTGCTTCGGGATGTGATCTGATGAATGTTATTCCCCCGGCCTCCGGCACGACTTTCTTTCTATCCATTTTCGATTCGGATTCCGGTTGCACTGCTTCCGATGATATCTCTATCATTCCATGTCCGCCTAAACAACCTTAAAAATAATTGCGATGAAAAAGCTACTTATATTCCTTGCAGCCTTTTTCCTGGCCCAAGTCACATATGCTCAATGTATTTGCCAGATGTCTTTCGTAGAGACCACGGATTGTTGCTACGAAATGTACTACACCCTTGATAATGACGCCTCCGGCATTGCCTGCACTGCCATGGGATACAACCAGGTGACGATCAATACCGACTGGATTCCGGCCCAGGGCTCGGAGGTGGTGAGCGTGAACCTTACCAACCCCAACCTGACAGCCACGATAAATGGCGCCAATAATATCGTTACGATCAATTCGTCGGGTCCCCTCGTAACTCCGGTTACCCTTGGTGCACCTGTTTTGATGGGCATTATTTGCTTATCTAATGGTCCACAGCCTCCTGTGGATGCCTATTTTCAGGCTAACTTTACGAATAGTTCGATCCCTGCGGCAAATCCCTGCACGTATGATTTTACGAAAAACCTGGCTTGTGCCATTCCGGGCGAATGGACAGCTCTTTGCGGGAACGACTCCACAAGTGCCAAGACCGTTAACCGGATACATGCCTTCAACGATGGGGTTTACGTTACCAGCGTAAAAGGGAATTTCGGAAGCGAGGTGCGCGCCACCTTTTCGAAGTATGACATCAATGATGGGACTCTGGTATGGCAAAAGGTGATGAGCGAACCCACCTTTTTCACCGATTTCGCATACATCCAGGAGGAGGATGCATTTATCTGCGTTGGACGAACAGATCCATTCCAGACCCCTAGCGGGTTTGAGAACAATAAATCTGTGGTCGTGAAATTCGATGACCAGGGAAATATACTGGCCTCCAAATTTTACCAACAGGAGGGGAGGGAAGGGTTTTCCCAAATCCTGCGGCATTCCAATCCGCCTAATCCGAATTTTCCTTTTTATATACTTGGAACCAAGAACCCGGACCCAAGCCCCGTTTATCCTCCATCTCCTTCCTACTGGGATGACCCTGTAGTATTCAACATCGATGCTGATTTAAATGTCAATTGGGTACGAGACTATATTACGCCCTTGCCGAGTATTGAATGGGAAGGTTCGAGAGGTTTTTTCGAACATGGACAAGGAGTGGTCTTTACGGGAAATGATATTCCGGACAACAATGGGTTGCTGGTGCCGGTGAACGGGCTCAATGGGGTTCCCGGGATTGTAAGGTTATATAATTCTTCCGATTTTGATCTGTATGAAGGAGTAGTCCTTCCGAGCGGGCAAATAGCGCTGGCCGGGACTGATTTTAGTGCCGGCGAGGCAATCGTCATGTTGCTTGACAACGTTCATGTTCCAATTTTCGCATTGCGTTATCCGGATATTAAAGAATTCAGAGAAATAGGGTTGGATGCGGATGGCCGGATCTATGCGGTTGGGCCCTTGAAAAGCGGTGGCGATTTTTATGTCATTAACCGGATCATCCACACGGGAAACTCCCTTCAACACGATATTTCCGCATATTTGAATGAAGGTGGGTCGCCTCTCGAAATGGGGCATTTTGATGTAACCCCGGACCTTAATGGAATCTTTTATGCCCAGGGAATAAAAGGCAGCCCGAATGCCACGTTTGGTACTTTCGGCACGGTTGTTTCTTCATTGGACCTGGATCTGTCCAACAATCCTTGCCTCATTTCCTACCCGCAGAACCCTGTTGCGTTTACTCCCCAATCTTTTCCGTTGGAAATTAACTCCAACCTCCTTCCGGAGCCTCCTTTTATTTCCGTAATGGATGTCTTTGACCTGCCTTTTTCCTGTGACGCTATTTGTGGTTCTTGTGGACTTACCGCTTTTTTCGATTTTCAGGTCAACTGTTTTACAGTGGATTTCACGGACCAATCTTCCGGTGTAGCGCCATTTACCTATGCCTGGGATTTTGATTGTGACGGCAATGTGGATGCCACTTCAGCAAACCCAACATGGGTATTGCCCGATATACTCGCGCATCAGGTGTGCCTGACAGTCACAGACGCGGATGGCTGCATCGATACCTATATGGCAATGGTGCAGGCAGTCGATAGTTCGCCACCAGTGGTGACATGTACAGACCTGATTCTGCCTACTGACCCAGGAGAGTGTTTTGCTACCTTAAGTGGGACATATATTACCTACAGCGACAATTGTTTTCCCAACTCGGCCCTTACTATATCTTGCACCCTTGGCGGCGATCCGCTTCCTGCTTCACTTCCGAAGGGCGTGAATTATTTGGTAACCTGCACGGTGGTTGACCCGTTTGGAAACGAAGGGGAATGTGAATTCTTCCTTACGGTGGAAGACGCCGAACCTCCGGTCGTTATGTGTCCTAATAGCATCGTAGTAGATGTGCCCGCCTGTGTCGGGCAAGCCACTCTTTTCCTGGATCAACCGACGTTTACCGATAACTGTCCGATGGGATCGGCTTCCTGTTCTTTGGAAGGGGAAGTGACATTCACCTGTGGTCCCCCGATCTTAATTGAATGTGTGGCCACCGACATGAGCGGAAATACAGATGTCTGCAATTATACCGTAACAGTGAATTGTACTTGTGCCGAACCTATGGATTTTATTATTGAATGCACTCCGGATCCCGATGTGTTCATGTACTCGATCTCCCTAAACAACCTGACGGGCCAGGCAAATCCAGATCCGGATTGCATGATAAGTGTGACTACTTCCACTTCCAATGTGCTTATACAATCCCAGGCCACAAGCTGGGTGGGAAATATTGGGACTGTGAGTGGGGTTTTTACGGTTACCGGCCCTCCGGTTCCTACCTCGGTTACCTTTGAAATGACGTTGAACTGCATTTGCTCTACCAATGCTACCTGCTCCGTTACCCAAACAAAACCTTTGCCGTGCTGCGAATTTATCAGCCTTGATGAGGTGCAAGCCTGCACCGGATCGGTTGTGCAAATTCCACTCATCGGCTGTACAGCGCTTAGCTATATCACTCAGGTTAACTGGTACGTTGCACCTGCCCCGTGCCCGCCGGCCAGTTGGGGCGATCCCTTCAAGGTTATCACCGATCCTTTGGCATTTTGTGATGATCTTGAACTTTACACACACTATTTCCCGGGAGATGTATGTGTGTATGCAGAAATTTTTCAGAATGGGAATGCTGGTCCATGTACGGTCATCGCTACAAACCCAATTACCCTAACCCTTTGCGACCCCATTGAGTGTTCGATATCCGGGGCACAGGACTATTGTTATTCCGGCGCTCCTATTGTTCCTGCCCTTTTGACCCTTGTCCTTATCCCGGCTACCCCGGAATGTGATTATACGGTGCAATGGTACGATGCCAACGGCCCGATTGCAGGGGAAACAGGATTGAGTTATCAACCTCCTGCGTTGGCATTTTTGGGCGCCTCTACAGATTGCTTTTACGATCACGTATTCACGGCAGAGATTACGGACAATTGCGGTACCCGTCAATATTCGACGGCCATTCGCCTCTACAACGACAATGCGCCGGCAGGAACCCTTGTGCTGGATCCGGTAGAACCCATGCCCTTCTGTCCGGGAGAAGATGCCACACTGCGGTATACCCCTGAATGCGCAGGCGAACCATCGATGTGGGAATGGTATGAAAGCATTGATGGGATCAATTACAGCTCGCTTCCAGATGCAGGAACGGCCAATCCATTATTTAATACTAATAAATTGTTCATGGACACCTGGTACCGCGTAGTGAAAATGGTAGGTGGCGGCTGCCCGGCAGATGTAGTTGATTTTATGATCGATGTAAAAACTCCGCTGAGTATTAGTCCACTGACAGCCACATACGCGCCGCCATGCGCCCCCACATCCGTCGTTTTGAATATTGGGTTTGCTCCCTGTTCTAATGGCGGGGGGTGCAATTGCGATTACACGGTAGAATGGTATAAGGATGGGATCTTATTGCATACGGGAGTGTATAATTCATCTCCCGTCAACTATGTCCATTCTGCCATTCCTGAAGAATTAGCCGGTAATTATTATGCAATTGTAAAGGACAATTGTTGCCCGGGACAAGTCAAGAAATCCAATGTGGTAGAATTGGAAAAACCTTGGGATTTGATTGTGCTTGGTCCTTGTTTTCTTTGCGGAGGAAATAAAGAGGTGCTGAAAGGACAATTTCTGAATTCCCTTCCTACCTCTTCCTGCACCTACCAATGGTTCCAAAATGGCGTCCTGGTGACCGGAGCCATTGACCCCACTTTTGAGGTTGAAAATGGGGGTATGTATTCCCTGGAGGTCGTTTGTGGCGGTTGCACAAAGACGGCAAGTTTCGACCTTCTTTTCTGCATGAGTGTGGCAGTCAACGAGGTACTCCAACCCGGCTTGGATTGGAAATTGTCCCCCAATCCAACGAATGGGAGTTTGACGGTCCAACTCTTTCCCGGCGACATGAGGGGGCCGTTTGAGATCCACATCCTCGATGCATTGGGTCAGATAGTTTTGCCCCGTCAAGTCGTTGATGGAAAAACAGAAGTAGTCCTGGAAATGAAAAGTTTACCGGCGGGATTGTATTTCATAGCCTTAAGCCATGAATCTGGCTTGGTAGCCAGAGCGAAGGTGGTGAAGCAATAAGGATACTACCCGAGCGTTTTTTCCTACCTGGGTTTTCAGCTTTTTGCAGAAAATCCAGGTAGGATTTTAAAACCAAAATCACTCACTCAGAGCTAAAAATAGATATTTACTTTCTCAAAACAACCAATACCTCCACCTCTCCCGCTCCTTTGTCTTCAACTCCCGTCTCTCCGCTACCCAACCCTTGTCGATCAGCTTGTGCAGGTCATCTATCAACAGCCAGGTGTTGGAAAAATAACTGTGGCCCAGAAAATCGGTATCGATGTCCGAAGCATCCACGGTTTCGATGTGATCCACTACCACGAGGTGCTCGCCGGCTTCTCCGGCACGGGGGGCTTTGTTAATCTTTTCGGAAAGAAGGAGCGCTTTGTCTTTTGAAGAGGCGTAGAGGGTCACGTTTTGCGCGGTTTGGTAGATAAGCGGGGCGATATCCTGCACGAAGGCTTTCGAATCGACATCGGGGGCGGCGAGGATGACCTGGTCGAACAGGCGCTGGTCCGGCTCTTTCCGGGCCAGGTTCATCAGCGATTCGGTGAGGGCGCGGTTGCCCATACTGTGGGCCACAATGTGTATTTTCTCAAAACCTCCATTTTGTGCCAAGGCTTCCAAAAAATATTCCAGATGCGGGACGGTAGTGGCATTCTGCTTGCCATCTTTCCCGTATTTGAACACGCTTCCTTTGGAGGGCCAACTGTACAAAACCGGGATACCGCCAAAGCTCACATCGTAGGCGATCTGCGCTGCCTGCAGCGCTGCTTCGTCGAAAGAGACATTAAATCCATGAATAAATACAAGGGCTTCGTGTTTATTGGAAGTGAGGCCTGCGAGTTGCAACTCCTGAAAAAAGTCGGATTCGGAAAGAGGGGATACCTCCTTGAGTACCATGTGTCTGGCCGTGTTTTCGGAGAATTCCAATGTCCACCAACTCGGTCGTTCGAGCTCTCCGAGTTCGTGGATTGCCGGGATGGTGACGATGCATTTTCCAAATGCCAGCCCCTCCGGGTCGGGTTTGCCGGAGTAAAATTTGTAGGGGTCGAGTTTTCCACTCGGCTTCCGGTCGGTGGCGTAGTATACCGGCACGGTCGAAAACAGCGTCTCATCCAGCCCAGGTTCAGGAGTCATAAACCCTTTAGGGGTGGGGAGATCCAAATCGATCCGCCGTTGGGCTACAATCTCTTCAAACCGGCTGTCTTTTTCGATGAGCTGGGCTTCCTTTTCCTGAGAAAGGGCAGCCATGGGTACCCTGCAATCGGGGAGCAATAGCAAGGAGAGGATGCTAAAAAGCAGCAGGCGAAAGGAGTGACGTAGTTGCATGGCAAAGAGTTATGGTTCTTCACCAAATGTAAGGTTATTGTGTTAATCTCCCCAATACACACAGCCTTCCGCTTGCCAAACCTTATACTCCACCAATTCCCGGGCGTTTACCGGCTCTTGGGTGAGGTACTGCGGGCGCATGGCATAAAACGGAAACCACCGAAACGGCAAATACACCCCTTCAGTAGGGTTTACCTGATTGGAAGACTGATCCAGGGTGTCGGGACGATGGGGAAATTTTCGATGGGAAAGGGTGAGATGCACGCCCTCCTCCTCGACTGCGATTACCCTTGCCACCTGGAACCGTTGTTTGCCGGTTTGGAGCGAATAATACTCGCCCGGGTTGACGGATTGAATGCTGTTGGTGTTGCCCATAGATCATGCAGGTTTAATAAAAAATAAGCCGTGTGTCTGTAGCAGCGTAAGCGCTCCAGGCACACGGCTATTAAACCTGCAATTATTATGCCAGTCCCTTTATTCCCTCAATACCGTCCCATCTCCCGGATGTTGAGGAAGAATTTAAACCCGAAGGTGGCAGAGACTATTTTTGCTTTTGGGAAATAATTGCCACGCAATACGATCTCGGTATTGCGAAGCATGTTTCGAATGTAAAAATAGCCCAACTCGGCCCCCACCACGTAGTTCAGGCCGTAATTGTTGGTCTCCCCTGCAGGGCGCAGGGAGCGGGTGTCGATGTCGTACCGGAGCCCGAGCACCGCCATTGCTGTAAACGCGCTGTGTTTTGTTTGCGCACACTGGTTTCCGTTGGAACGGTAAATGCCTGCGCCGCCTTCCAGCAACATATAGGGCGTAACCAAAAAAGAATTGCCAATGTCGGCGGACTTTGGATCGAGTGTTACCGTGGTGCCCCCACCAACCCGGGAGGTGCCCCAAAAGGTGGCGACGTTAAAGGCAGTCCCGATGCCTAGTCCCATCTGGTTTTCAATGGTCGAAATATCCGGCGCCGCAGCATAGAAATTGGGAATATCCCAAAATAAACGCGGCCCCGTATGTTGGGAAAAGGCCATCAGGGAGCAGGTCGAAAAAAGGAAGGCAAGTAGTACTTTTTGCATGGGAACAGTTTTTTTTTATGAAATATGGAGTGCTCACCGCACTCCATATTTCTTGTTATTTATGGATGCAAATGTAGTCAAAAACGCTGCTTGTATAAACGGGCGCCCGACAGGCTCGTTTTTTCTGACTAAAAAAAGCTTAAATTAGAACCCCAATCACCGGGAAGACTGCCTGACCCGGATGGGGGAATTTCATTTTTTACAAATCGCTAATATGGATAAGCCTTATTTCCTGATGACCTTCGCCAACGACAAACCGGGGCGTTTGCTGAGAGGCGTAGCCGAAGAACGGGATGCCATCAGCGAAGCCCTGTCAGCCAAGGAGGAATTTTGCGAGCTGAAATTTATCTCCGCCATTAACACAGATATGCTGGTGGAGGAGTTGTGCAAAAAAAAGCCCACCATTTTGCACTACGGCGGACATGCGGAGGGGGAGGTGCTGTTTTTCAATTCCTCGCAAAATCAAGGCATTCAGGCAGAGGCGCTGGCTTCTTTTCTTGGCCATTTTGGTGAAATAGAACTGGTGTTCCTCAATGGCTGCGCTACCTTCGACTTCGGCGCTCCCCTGTTGGAAGTCGGCGTACGCCACGTAATCACCACGCATGCGGAAATTGACGATGAAGCCGCAGTCGCATTTGCCCGGCATTTTTACCAGCAACTGGGGGAAGGCCAAACCGTTCCGGACGCGTTTGCTTTTGCGCAAGATGCAGTGAAGATGCGCTTTGGAGGTGCAGATACCCGCGGGTTCAATACGTCCGGTTTCTGGAAAACGGCTCCTGCGGAAAACAGGCAATTCCCCTGGCATTTGGAAAATTCTGCCCGAGACGGCAAGCAGACGCCCTGGAGGTGGGAAGAACCGGAAGAAGAGGCAATGGGCGCAGTCGTGTCCGGAAAACTTGGAGGACCAGGCCTGGAGGGCGTGGAGATCAGAAGAGGCAAGCACATAAATACGAGTTCCGACAGCAACGGTAATTTTGAATTGCGCCTGAAATACAGCTGGATCGGGAAAAAAATAGATATCGAAGCCAAAAAGCCCCAATACGAGGTGGTCAACCGGGAAGCGCTTACCATTTTCCCGGAAAAAGACCGGGATCCGGACCAAAAGCTGGTGGAGATCATCATGTGTCCGGAGGGAAAACGGAGCATCTACGCCTCCGAATATTACAGCATCGCCATCCAGGAAGGGATCGGCAGAAGCTCGAATACCCTCCAGGAAAAGAGCAACATCAACGAGTATGTGTCTTCCATTGCCGACCAATTGAAAAGCCTCGAAATCGAGGACTCTTCGGAACAGACGCTCAAAGCATTCCAATACCTGGGGAAAGGCCAGATACAATCGGCTATCGATGCGTTGAAAGAAGAGGAGCTAATTGAAGAAATGAAAGAGGTATTGGAAATAGAAAAAGCGCTTCAAACCCGTAAAAAGAATTTGCTGGATGCTTTTTTGTTAAAAGCATCGGCACTGATTTTAGCTGGTAAGTTTACCGAAGCAGATAATTGCTACAAAAAAGCCACAGAGATGGCTCCGGAAAATTACGAGGTGTTGTATACGTACCTGAAATTTCTATACAAGCAAAATCAATTTCAAGAAGGGAAGGTCCTTTGTCAGGAAAGACTGACCGGTATCGTGGATCGCAGCACTGCCTCTGCATTGACGACAAGTAATTTCCTCCACCAGCAGGGGCGCTTTTTATTGAAATCAAATGATTTCGAAGGGGCAAAAGCTTCTTTTGAAGAAGCGCTCTCGATCCGGAAACAACTTGTAGTGGAGAATGAACAATTGAAGGAAACACTTTCGAAGAAAATAGATGAACTGGAAGCGAGTCTTCTCGATAGCCTGGAACTGGAAGAATCGGAAGCCAAACGCCGGTTTGAGGAGCTGTGGACCCTGAAAAAAGACCTGAAGCTCAACTATTACAAAGACCAGGTAGCTGCCACCCTCCACAATCTGGGCAAACTCTACCTGAAGGAGCACGAACACGAAAAAGCGGAGTTGTTTTTTCTGGAGTCCGTGGAAATTGATTCGGCACTTGCGAAAGCCGATCCCGAACAATATACCCCCTATCTGGCTACCAACTATTTGGACATGGGGAAGATGTATTTGTATGAAAAAGAGTACGAAAAAGCGGAAGCATGCCATCGCTCAGCCCTGAAAATCTATAAGGAGCAGGCATTGGAGAATGCGTTTGAATACGAACCGAAATTGGCAAAAGCCCTCCTGCATTTGGGCAACCTGCTAATCGCGCAAAAGAAATTTGAGGAAGCGCTTCCGGTGATGGAAGAATCCTTGCGCATCCACCAGAAGTACTTCGCAATCAATCCGGTAGCTTTTCAGCCTGTGTTGTCGGAGAGCCACCACAAACTGGGCAAGCTCTTTCGCAAGTCCGATGACCTGAAAAATGCCCGGATCCATTATGAGCAGTCGCTACAACTGAGGGAAGCCTTATGGAGGGAAGACCCGGACGCCTATGCCGATGAGTATGCCGCTACGCTGAATAATATGGGGCGACTGTTTATGGAGATGGGCGAATCAGAAAAGGCGGCGGGTTGTTATAAACGATCGCTGGCCATTGACGAAGCGCTCGCGAAAACCAATGGAAAGGTCTTTGCCATTTATCAGCTCTATAATTTGAAAGATCTTGGTTTCCTGTATGCGGCTACCGCCCAAAAGGAAGATGCCAAAAGATACTTCCAGGAGGCTATTGAGTTTTTTTCCAATATTCCCGAAAACATAAAATCCGATCTTCTTTTTGATCTGAAGTTTCTAAAACAAAAGCTTCAAGAGGTTTCCTGAACGAGGGGATTAATCCCCCCAATAGCGCCCGTCCTCTTTCTTCCATCTTTGGTAATCGGCCAGTTCTCCCGGATCGACCGGTTCTTCCATCAGGTACTGAGGTCCCATGGCAAAAAGCGACCACCAGCGGAACGGCATATAAAGCGGGGGCGTTTGCTTTAACTCTTGGGGATCAATGTGGGTGGGAGGCTCCTCAAATGGCTTCCCGTACATGACGAAGTGCACGCCACATTCTTCAATGGCTACCATCCGGATGATCTGATACCGACCGGCGCCGGTGCGCAGGGAGTAATACCCGCCAGGGGTGATACCCAGAATGCCTGTGTGGTTGCCTACCAGTTCGAGCAGTTTGTCTTTCATCAAAATCGGTTTTGGCTCTCTCTTAATAAGGATATGTAGGTGATCAGGTATTTGTTCAGTTGATCAATTTTTATTTTTTATATATAATTTCATTTTAAACGCTCATGCAGTGAAAAATATTTTCCGCTTTTCTATTCCCGATTGCTATAGGGTTCTACTTTTTACTCCTTAATTTCACCCTCCCTAACTGAAAAAACCACCCCATGACAGAGAGAGAAGTATTGCTCAACCCCAACAAGCTGGTGCGGCATTTGCAAAAGCCGGCAGCGGAATTTACCAAAGACGATATCCTGAAATTTATCGATGACCAGCAGATCGAGTTGCTGAACCTGAAATACGTGGCAGAGGACGGCCGACTGAAAACCCTCAATTTCGTCATCACCAGCAAGGAGCATATCGACGCCGTGTTGTCGACCGGCGAACGGGTGGACGGATCCAGCCTTTTTTCCTATGTCCATGCCGACCGGAGCGACCTCTATGTCATTCCCCGGTTCAAAACGGCTTTTGTCGATCCGTTTGCTCAAATCCCTACGCTCAATATCCTGTGCTCCTTTTACACCGCCGACGGACTGCCGTTGGAGAGTGCGCCGGAACATATTCTGCGCAAGGCTCACGCGGATTTTAAGGACAGTACAGGCTACACGTTCAAAGCGATGGGCGAACTCGAGTATTATATCCGCAGCGAGGTAGACGACCTGTATCCGGCGCCCCGGCAGAAAGGATACCACAGCTCTGCCCCCTTTACCAATTGGGAACACTTGCGCATTGAAGCCATGCAACTGATCGCTCAGTCGGGAGGCAAGATCAAATATGGGCACTCTGAGGTCGGCTTTTTCTCCACCGAAACCCATGCCTATGAGCAGCATGAAATCGAGTTCATGCCTGTGGATGTAGAAGACGCCGTCGACCAACTCGTCGTCGCCAAATGGATCCTGCGAATGCTGGGGCAGTTCTATAACGTGCAGATCAGTTTTGCCCCCAAAATTGCAGTGGGCAACGCCGGGAGCGGCCTGCATATTCATATGCTGCTGGAAAAGGACGGCGAAAACAAGATGATCGAAAATTTCGCCCTCAGCGGGGTCGCCCGCAAAATGATCGCCGGACTTCTGGAATATGCCAGTCCGCTCACCGCTTTTGGCAACTCGATCCCGACTTCTTACCTGCGCCTGGTACCCCATCAGGAAGCCCCTACGATGATCTGTTGGGGCGATAGCAACCGTTCCGTATTGGTACGCGTACCCCTTGGCTGGGTAGCCGAGACGAGCATGATCAAAGATGCCAATCCTCAACAGAAAGGCACTATTCCCTATATTCCGGGCAAGCAAACCGTCGAATTCCGCGCGGCCGACGGTTCGGCTGATCTGTACCACCTGCTGGCCGGTATGCTGGTTGCTGCCAAACACGGCTTGCTGGATGAAAAAGCCCTGGAAAAAGCGGAACAGTTGTACGTCAACGTCGATATATTTGACGAGGCCAAAAAGACATTTTGGAAAAGCTGGATCACCTGCCCCAGTCCTGCTGGGAGTCGGCCGAATCGCTCGAAAAACACCGGGCCGCCTTCGAAGCCAACGGCATTTTCCCGAAGGGAACGATCGACCGCTTTGTACGGGTGCTAAAAGAATATGACGACAAAAAACTCAGCGAGCGCCTGTTCGGTAAACAGAAAGAAATTGAGCAGCTGGTTGAACAGTATATCCACTGTGGTTAGCCACTCTTCTTAGCAATCGGCAGTCGGCAGTCGGCAATGACATAACTCATTGGTTTTCCCTTTTTAAAGGTCTATTTTACGGGAAATAAACCCGTTTGCCATGACAACGTTATACCTTATTCTCGGATTAGTATTGGTGTTTTTGCTCACCGGTATTCGTATTGTGTTTGAGTACAAAAGGGCATTGAAATTCCGGTTTGGAAAATATATTAAGATCCTGCGCCCTGGTCTCCGCTGGGTTATTCCCGGAGTAGAAACCACTCAATTCGTTGATATCCGGGTGATTACCAACAATATTCTTTCGCAGGAAGTCATGACCAAGGACAATGTGCCCTGCCGGATTGATGGCGTTCTTTTTTATAAGATCCAGGACGCAGAGAAAGCGGTGCTGGAAGTAGAGGACTACAATTTTGCCATCACGCTCCTGGGGCAGGCTTCCTTGCGCGACGTTTGCGGCAAGGTCGAACTGGATACGATATTATCCAAACGGGACGAAATGGGGCAGGAGGTCCGGAAAATGGTCGAATTGGAGACCCTTCAGTGGGGTATTTCCATCATCGACGTCAAGATCAAGGATATCGAACTGCCCGAAAACATGAAGCGTTCGATGGCCCACCAAGCCGAAGCCGAGCGCTCGCGGCGGGCTCAGATCATCCTGGCGCTCGCGGAGCAACAGGCCGCAGAAAAACTCCTGGAAGCCGGTAAACTGATCGATCAGTCGCCTTCCGCTATCAAACTCCGCTTGTACCAAACCTTGTCGAATATCGCTGCAGAAAAGAATTCGACCATTGTCTTCCCCTTCCCGGAAGAAGCGCTGCCAAGAGGAGCCAAAAATGACTAACAGATGCAATGCGCCTTTGGCGCTTTAATTTTCCGATAGAGCGATAAAACTCATTTTCAATAGTGACAAAAATCATCCTGAATCAGGCGCGCATGCCGGAAATTGGTTTCCAATCGGACATTTATGTACAAAGGGGTTGCGTGCGCAGCCCACAACCCCTTTAAGACGTTGTTATTACTGATCACCAAAACTGAGTCGAAATATGGGAAACATTATTTATTCGGAAGTAAAGGATTATACCTATTTGCTCTGGACCCAGGAATTGCCGATCTGGGGAGAGGCCAAGGTGAGAGGGAAACTCAATTGCTTTGGGGATAATTATATGCTTCTCTTACTTTTTGTGGATGATGACAGCCCGGTGCCGCCTGCCAAAGTGCATCATTGGAAACACAATAAAATAAAGGTAGACCTATATATTCCGTTTAGCAAAATGTCCTGTTTTGTTGATCTGTTGAGGCATGAAAAACACGTATTTGCCCACATCGACAGCGACCATCCCGAGCTTACTCACCTCACTACCGATAAAGAACACAATAGCAACGAAGGATAACACTTCCCTTAATTTACTTTTTCCCCGGCGCCGAAATCTCCCCGTCAAATACGTAGAATTCAACGTTTGGCGTTTCCGTCGGAGTGGCTACACCGGTTGCCCAACCCGTGGCATTGATCCACCGGCCGGTACCGCCCGCAAACTCGGTTTCGACGCTCAGGATCTCGCCGGTATTCAAATTGAAGACAACCACTCCTGTGAAATGGAGTTCATCTCCGTTGGCGGCGTTATAGGCCCCGTTAAAATGGCCTTCAAGTATTCCCATTTCGTTAACTGAACAATAATAGCCTTCCACCCAGCCGGTCACATGGCCCAGGTGGGTCGCCTGGCCTTCAGATAGGAACCGGATGGGGAAAGAGAATGGAAAGCCAGGGGTGGTACACTCGAGGAGGCCGCTCGACGGATCCATCCATTGGGTCGTTTCCGAGTGAAAAGGCACCATTTTTTTCGCGCGGAGATTCAGGGTTTCATCTTGCGGGCTGGTAAGGAGGTCGGTTTGACACCCCATAGCTGCAAACAACAGCAGGAAACTAAACAAGAACAGGTTTTTCATAATCGAAAATTTTAGGAATGAATGATAGGGGAAAGGTGAGGTGTTTTCCATATTCATTCTGGTAGGATTGTTTCAAAATATTGGACGGATGTTTCTTTCCCGATCTTCATTCCGTTTCCGTACATTTGGAAAGGCGTCAAAATGCCTGCCTATGGCATATTCCCTATTCAAAAAAGCCGATGCCTGGCTGACCCGGATCGTGTCTTATCCCGGGGACGACCAGGAGACCATCGTGATAAAAAGGATTTGGTTGGTGACGATCGTAGTTATCAATTTCCTTTCCACCGCCAGCGCCTTTCACTGGCTGTACGGATTGGGGTTGAAAAACATGTTCAATTTTCAATTGATTTATTTTGGCTATTTTACCTCCTTAACCCTCCTTTTTCTGTGGATACGCCGGGGAATTGAGTGGTTTGTGTTCGCCACTGCCATTTTCCACATCTTGTTTTCCTTTGTAATAGTCTGCCTGCAAGGAGGTATAGTCGCTTCCGCAGGCATGGTCTTTATCGGATGGGGAGGTGGACCGATCTATTTTTTATTACTTCAGAAAAGCAAAAAATGGGCGGTCCCTTTCCTGGTGTTCTTTGTGGTGACCGTCATTGTTGAGATCGCTTTACAACCTTACCTGACACCGGATCCGGACATGTCTCCCGGAAATACGTTGATCATTTTTTCCGGATTTTTTCTGGTCATTACCATCGCCGTGTTTTTTATGCTCCGGTATTCGATCGGCCAAAATGCCAGGATAAAACAGGCTGAAAAAGATCGACTGCAGGAGCTGGCGGCCATGAAGACCCGCTTTTACACCAATATCACCCACGAATTCCGCACGCCCCTGACCGTCATCCTGGGCATGGCGGACCAGATAGAGGCCAAGCCGGCCGACCATTTCCGAAGCGGGTTGGGCCTGATCCGGCAAAACGGCAACCGGCTGCTGCATCTGGTCAACCAGATGCTCAGCCTGTCCAAACTCGAGGCCGGTGTAATGCCGGTCCACCTTGTCCGCGGGGATGTCGTTCCCTACTTACTGTACATGGTGGAATCCTTCCAACGACTGGCCGAAAAAAAACGCAGTCAGGTACAACTGACGGACCTTCCCGACCACCTGGAACTGGATTTCGACCCTGAAAAGCTGGAATCCCTGCTGGGCAACCTGCTTTCCAACGCCGTAAAGCATTCCCCGGCAGGGAGCGAGATCCAGGTCTCGGTATGCCTTGCGGAGAACGATTGGGTGGAGGATCCATCCTGGTTTTCCCTTTTTGGAAGGAAAATGAAGGGAAAAAGATGGGGGTTGTGTGCAAAGGACAATGGAAAAGGCATTTCGGAAGGGGAATTAAGCCGCATTTTCGATCGTTTTTACCAGGCTAACCCCGGCCCCGTTTCCGAAACGGAAGGAACGGGCATCGGCCTGTCGGTGGTGAAAGAGCTGGTCAAATTGCTGGAAGGGGACCTGTTGGTGAAAAGCGCTCCGGGGCAAGGCGCTGAATTTCGGGTGTATCTTCCCTTTACGCAGACGGCGGCGCCTGCTCCGGCAGCAGTACCCGTTCCCCTGGAATCCTATATGGAGGAGTCCCTCCACGAGCTAACGCCTTCGACTTTTCTACAAGAGCGGCCTCAGGTCCTGGTAGTAGAGGACAATTCCGGGGTGGTGCAATACCTGCAATCGATCCTGGAAGGGGAATACCAGATCGGCGTAGCGGTCAACGGGAGGGAGGGCATCGAACGAGCTCTGGAATGGATACCCGACCTGATCATCAGCGATGTGATGATGCCGGAGCAGGATGGGTTTGAATTGTGCCGGACCTTGAAAAGCGACTTTCGGACAAGCCATATCCCCATCATTCTTCTCACTGCAAAAGCGGATACGGAGTCGACGATCACAGGACTGGAACAAGGCGCCGACGCTTATGTAACCAAACCGTTTAACAGCCAGGAACTCCTGACCCGCGTGCGAAAACTGATCGAATTGCGCCATAGCCTTCGGGAAAAATACCGCACGATGGCCCTGTCAGGCGCACCCAAGCTGGCTCCTTCCAACCATGACGAAGCATTCCTTAAAACCCTGATGACCACCCTCGAAAACCATATGGGGGAAGAAGATTTCCATGCGGGCGAACTTTCCCAATCCATGGGTATCAACCGGGTGCAGTTGTTCCGGAAGCTCAAAGCCCTTACCGGGCAGTCGGCCTCCGATATTGTCCGGTCCTTCCGCTTGAATAAAGCCAAATCCCTGCTAACCGAAACCGACCTCCATATTTCCGAGATCGCGTATGAGGTAGGGTTTAAAGATCCGGCCTATTTCTCCCGGGTCTTCTTCAAGGAGTTTGGCATGGCGCCTTCGGCGCTGCGGAAATAAATTACTCATGTTACGCCCCAGCGCTTAATTCGTCTTTTCAAATATGAGTCATCCCGAATTTTCTAACATTGTACCTAACTCCTTGATTTTTAAACTCATCCCCCGACCCCTTCTCTTCCAAGAGAGGGGCTGGGGGAGAGTTATTTACTAAAGTTAAAAATTCGGGATGATTCATATTTGAAAATGATAAGTACGTAACATCAGTAAATTTTACTGAGTTGTACTATTTGTACAAGCTTTTGCAACACCCGTACCAGAAATGAAAGGCAGGCCAGCCCAATTTTGGGGTGATAGAATTTTTCATCACAGCCAAAATTTTGGAATTATGAAACCTGCAACATTTTTTCCTTATGGCATTTTTCTTGCCTTCCTATTTCTCTCAAACCTGGGCCATGCACAGCCGTTATGGATGCCAGATTCCTGGAAATGGGTTGCCATGGCCAGCATGAACGAGGGACGCTCCTATTTCCCGGCCGTCGCAGCCGAAAACGGAAAGGTCTATGTGTTCGGTGGAGGCACGAGCATTAGCACCTCCTTGAATACGATCGAGGAGTACAGTAAGGACCAGGACGAGTGGGTCGTATTAAACTACACCCTGCCTCAACCTATGTGCGCGATGGCTGCAGTGGAACTCAATGGAGCGATCTATATCATCGGAGGGGCCAGCACCTATATCGGCCTGGAGACTTCAAAAGTGTATCGCTTTTATCCCGACACGGGATTTGATGAGGACACCATTGCCTCTTTACCTGCTGCCCGGGCTTTCCTGTCGGCCTGCACAACTCCTGATGGAAGAATAGTTGTTACCGGAGGTACTGGAGGTGCTTCGGGCGCAACGCAGAACACAGTCTACATTTATGACCCATCGAATAACCAATGGGATACCTCCCCATACGCTTTAAATGTGGCGAGAGCAGCCCACACGAGTGTGGTAGTTGGGCACAAGATCTATGTCATCGGAGGGACGCAATCCTTTTCCACCGGAATGGGGATCAATTCGGTGGAGGTGTTGGATCTCGATAATCCGGAAGCGGGTTGGGTTACTGATCCGGCAAATTTACTGAGCCCCAGGGTACTTCACGGAAGTGTGGCACTGTACAACAAGATCGTTACCCTCGGAGGCATTGAATCGATTACCACTGCGGCAATGGACATGGAGGGATACGCCCCGGAGAAAGCAGGGGGAGACACCTGGGAAACGTTCGGAACTCTGGAATACGACCGGCGGGCATTCGGTTGTGTGCGAACAAGTGATACCACCGTATTGATTATGGGTGGAAATTCAGGCTCGTCCCTTTTGGCCTCTACCCAGGAACTAACCATACTCAGCGCCTCCCATGAATTATTGCCCAACCCCCTGGAAAACCCCGCTGCCCTGTTTCCTAACACTCCAAACCCATTCGACCAGCGTACCGAGATCGCTTTCGCGGTGAGCAGGCCTGCCGATATAACCATCTCCCTCTTCGACGCGACCGGCCAACGGATCTCCACCCTGGTGAGCGGCCGGTATGGGACCGGGGAGTACCACATCCCGGTTGACGGCGCCAGCCTGGAACCCGGCATCTACTTCTGTGTAATGCATAGCAACACTGGACTGCCCAGCACACAAAAATGGGTGGTGCTCAGGTGATCTTTATTGAAAACCGCTAGCAGAAGCAGGTTTTTTAACCACGAGTATACGGCCTTGGGGAATCCGTTCCCCGGGCCGTTGCTTGTAAGTGTACCCAAAATTCAGTGGTCGATAATTCCTTGTTCAACTTGCGTTTCCGAGTGCTTCGGCTTTTCTTCCAATCCCAGGAATTCCAGCACATAGGGGGCTTTGATCACATCCGCCGGATTGAGTCCGGTGCCTGAACGGTGCTCATCCAGTACGCCCTGTTTGTCGGTACTTAGGCCGGTGCGTTCGAAAAGCAGGCTATCCATGGCACGCCTCAGTTCCCGTACCGACCAGTTGTTGACGATTGCTTCGGTTTCGTAGAACGTACGTTTTAGAGCCCTGTCTTCACCCTTCTGCTCGTACTCAAAAAGATACATCCCGATGACCCAATTCCGTAAGGTCAGCGCAGTATTAATTTGACGTGCAGCTTGTCCGGAAAACCACTGATGGGTTTCCTGGATTTGTTGGAGGAGATTAGAAATTTTCATGGACGCAAAAGTGGTGTAATGCGCCTATCCATCTTTTACAAAGGTAATATTTTTTGAAACAATTTGGTTTAAAATTGATTATTTTATAACAAAAAAGTGCAATGTGCTTTGTGAAATAGGGTAGAGCAGGGATTGGATTGAGCGTTACCAAATAAGTTATGCTAATCACAACTGGCTTTAAGTAGAAAATGGTTAATTTCACTTGAGCAATTATCCCAGATTCTTTACTCAACCTCTTATCCAATGAGTGCACCCCTTCCCATTATCTTCCTCGCCTTCGCCAATGAATACCAGGAAGGCCGGTACCTGAACAAACTGGTTGAAGAATACAAGCAGCTCTACGCTGCCCTGGGGCCGGTTTCTTCTAATGAAAATCCGGATAGGGCTTTGTGTGAACTGGTCGTCCGGCAAAACGTGACGATCCAGGATATTTTCGACGTGTTTCAAAAATACGAGGGGCGGATCGCTATTTTTCACTACGGAGGGCACGCGGATGGCTACCAGTTGCTGTTGCAGGGCAAAGATGGGGAAGGAAAGATCGCCCATGGCGGGGGCCTGATCTCGCTGCTCAGTCGGCGGAAAAGCCTCAAACTGGTTTTCCTCAATGGATGTGCGACCCAAAAGCTTGCCCAGGATCTCACAGGCCGTGGGGTGCCCACCGTCATAGGCACCGCTACCTCCATCCCCGATGAAACGGCCCTTCAGATCTCTTCGCGCTTTTACAAGGGCCTGGCCCAGGGGCTCACCTTGGGCGGCGCCTGGGAAGAGGCCAAGGCGGAAGTCATGACCGGAGTAGATCCGAATGATGTACACAGGGGGTTTCAACTCAGACAAGCTGATACCGGACGTTTTCCATGGGACGTGGAATACAAGGACGACGCTTCCAAGGAGATATTCAATAACTGGAACCTGCCCGGGGCAGCCAATCAGCCACTGTTTGGACTACCCGAGCCCAAGAAGCAAAACCTGCCGCCGTCACCGTTTCTTTTCCTGAAGCCCTACGGCTCGGAGCAGGCAGAGATCTTTTTCGGTCGTTCCTATTACATCCGCGACCTGTACCTGAAGATCATCGAGCCCAATTCGCCTCCCATTATTCTACTCTATGGGGAGTCGGGCGCCGGCAAATCCTCATTGTTGGATGCCGGGTTGCAACCCCGCCTGGCCGCCGCAGCCGACCCTGAAACGGGAAACCTGCTTTTCGATGTCCGGTATCAACGCAGGGACCAGGACCTGGGACTGGTCGGCACCCTGGCGGATGTGCTCTCCTACTACACCCTGACGAGTGTGGGACCCGAAGAAGAAGGCACACAAGCCGAAGAAGACCCCAACCAGGAAAAGATCCAGGCTATTGAAGCCCTTGCCAAAGAATTGGAGGCGGATACGGCCAGTAGTTTCCTGAACCTCATCGAACGCTACAAAGCTATCCGGGCTTACCAATCCGGCACAGAATACCGGCATAACCTTTACCGTACCGGTGATTTGGACCAGTTTGCCGGGGCACAACTCCGGGAAGCCTGGTTGAATATTGAAAAGAAAACAGGCCGTAAGCTCGTGATCATCCTGGATCAGGTGGAGGAATTATTTACCCGTCCCAATCCAAAAATGGAAAAAGAGTTGGAGGACCTTCTGCAGGTGCTCTACGATATTTTCGGTACTCCCGCCGAACATACGGAGGATGTTATACAAGGGCGGATCATCCTGGGTTACCGGGAGGAGTTTAACGCCAAGATCGAAGCACGGGTCAAAGAATATGGATTATCCCGCAGTACGGTATTTCTGGAGCAACTAAACCGGAAAGACATCCTGGATATTTTTCAGGGCCTGGAAAGCGGGGTGGTCAAAGAACATTACAATATCGCCATTGAAGATGGATTGCCCGACCATGTGGCCAACCAATTATTGGCAGGAAAAGAAAGTGTATCTCCCGGACAGTCGCCGATAGCCCCGGTGTTGCAACTCCTGTTGACCAAGCTCTGGAACAAAGCTTACCGGGAAAACAATCATCAGCCGGCTTTCACCGTCGATGCCTACAATGAAGTGCAAAGCCAGGGCAAAGAGATGGAGGAGTATTTCGATACCCAGATGCAAAAGATCCGGGACTGGAAGCCGGAGGTCGTCGAGTCGGGCCTGGCGCTGGACATTCTGGCGTTTCACATTTCCGACCTGGGCACTTCCAAGCGTTGCTCCATCGATGATATCCGAAGGCGCTACCGCCACTTGTCGGAGGAATATCCCGGGCAGCCGGATATCGTGGATCAGTTGGTCAACGAACTCAAAAGTCCGGAGGTCTTCCTGTTGAATGACAACGGGCGAGGATACACCAGTTTGCCCCACGATACCCTGGCTCCCATCATTGCACGGGAGTACAACCGCTCGGACAAACTCGGTCAGCGTTCGGCCCGTATCCTGGATACCAAGCGGCCCGACTTTGTAAGGGCATTACATACGAAGGAGGAGAAAAAAGTACGCCTGGACGACAACGACCTCGAAGTCGTCACTGGCGGTATCAAGGGTATGCGAGCCCTGGAGGAAGAGGAGAAGACCCTCCTTCAGATCAGTATGGAAGAGCGCGAAAAGCGCCTGCGCCTGCGCCGGATCCTGGTGAGAGGTGGGATCGTGGCTGGTTTGTTTATCCTCTTTTTGGCCGTGATGGCCGGCATGCTTTCGGTGTCGGTAACCGAACAGCTGAAGAATGTAGCTGTGGAACGTGCCCATGAGGAATCATTGAAGCAGCTGGACAGCCCGAATAAGGAAAATAGCCAGGCCTTGCAACTTGCCCAATTTGCCTATTATGGACAGGGGGACAATATGCGGCTGGACGTGGTGCAAGACTACTACAAGCTTGCTGCCCCCTACATTTATAATGTCCCGGATGCCCAGGGTAAGGCAGATTCCAACCAACCGGTATCCTTTTCTTTGCGGCCTGGTGTGAAGATCAGTTCACTGAGTTATTACCCTTCGCTCGGGCCCCTGGTTAGCCTGGAAAACGGAACCGTCAAATATTGGCCGGAGGGCCGGAAAGAAAATGAAGAGTCCATCGATGTCAAAGCATACCTCGAAGAATGGTATCAGGGCAATGTCGATTCATCGGACTATAACAAGTTAAACGCAGGGTTCTCCGCAGATGGGAATAATATTCAGGTGCAAATGCGGTATGAACTTCAGCCCTTATATGAAATGGCCGGAAATCTGGTTCCCGCTCCTTCGTTAACCATTTCCGTTAGATCTTATTGGCAAGAAGACTATGGCGATTATTACGCAGAAGAAGAGGCGTATTACCAGGAGGATGACGCCCACTATGAAGAAGAAGACCAGGTAACAAACGACGCCTTCAGCATCGGTACGTATGACCTGTTTACCGGCAAATTTCTGGATGAATTTGGATTGAGCTATTCCCAGGATGAATTTATGCGGGTATACGGAGATCCGGATCTGCTCGTTAACGGAACTACCATTTCCGTTAGCAACCTCTTTTCATCCGAGTATAAATTAATAGACGTTGAACGAGGGATCTTCCTGGACTCGGTTTATCAAGATTTGAAAGGAGTAGGCATGGTCATCAACAACGGCATGGTGCTCGACTCCATCATCCAATTAAGCCAAGCCGGCAAACCTGAAGGCAGAGAGGTTGAAATTCCCCTGCGGGCGACCAAAAGCCTCATTCGAGGCGATTACAACTCCTGCCTGGTTTGGGATACCCAGTCATTCAGTGGTAACCCTGTCTCAGGGTTTTACTATGAATACACCCTCGATTATTTAGCTGCACTCACCAAAGATTCCTTTTTGACAGTAAGCCCCGATGGCGAAACAATGATCCGGGATGCCGATGGGTACCCATTAGTTCCTCTTTTGGATTCGGGTTCGGGTTTGCTCGACATTGGGCTGAGTCCGGATAACCGGCATTTTTTCGCCATCACCAAAGACTCGGTCGTGATTTGGAAATTGGATGGCGTCCGGGCGAATGCCTACCGTCATCCCAACATCCGGAAATATGAATTTTCGGTCGACGGTTCCCGGCTGGTCACCCTTTCTCCGAAAGAAGTTTGGGTCTGGTCGGCAGGTAACAACTCCCTGAAGGATTACCACCCCAAAGATGCAGAGGAGAATCCGATGGTCTTTGCCCGTTTTCAGGAAGACCACCAACACCTGATCATCGGGCTGGATGGGGCTAAAAGAACTTCAAAAGGCGGCAACTTCCTGGGTTTCCTTCGGAAAAAGAAAAAACAGGAGAACGCCCGGATTGACTACTGGGATATCGACAGGGATATAGAAAAATCCTTTGTGGTTTCCTGCGATCAATTGGTAGATGCAAGCGTTAGCCTGGATGGAAAGTTTGCCGTGGCCCTTGAACCGGGGAGAGCTTCCGTAATCCCGGCGCCGAAGGAGAAGATCCGGCGTTGGGAATATAATGCGAAACCCATCGAAGTACTTCGGTCGGGCAAAGACAAAGATAAACTGGCCCAGCAAGTCTTTCTCTCTTCCAATGGTAAGTATATCATCAGACAGTCTCCCAGCGATAACCGGATCGAGCTTTTCGATCGCAAAGGGAAACTGGTCAATGCGTATGCTTTCCAGCGGTATAACCAGGGTTTTAACGGAAAGCTCTTTACCCCGGACGACTACTACCTCATCGCGCATAAATCGGATGAGGTCTTTTACTGGCATCCGCAAGATGACAGCATCCCATGGCCCCAGTTTTACGAGTTGGACCTGGGGGAAAAGCAGGCTTATGGGCTGACAACCTTTATCGACTATATCCCCGGTACCAAAGACAGTACCAAATGGTGGGCAATTGGCATTTTACTGCTCTCCATGGTCTATGCCCTCCTCTATTTTTCAGGCGCGATCATCCAGTTCATTCAACGGAAAAGTTACCTGGAACTCGGATTATACGGTGCAGCTTTTGGCCTGTTCACATTGGTATTGATCGGCATCTGGATTGGAGGAACCGAAGACGCACCGATGAAAAAAGTGGCGTTTTACGGGCTGATATGGGCTACGCTTGGCATCCTGGCTATGAGCGCTTATCGCTACTACAAGGAAGGAAATTATAAAAATATCATAGCGCTTGGCATCGTGAGCCTGCTGTTGGTGCTCGGTTCGGTCAAATTTTTCAACCTCGAAACCACCCAACATCAGGAATACTACAAAATACAACAAAGGGATTTTCAAAGAGCCATTCAGGAAGACTACCCGTATAATAAAGCATTTTACGATAGCCTGTATCTGGCCGTTACCGGATCGACTGAAACCCTGCCGGACAACGTGAGTTTGTCCAAAAAACAAATCAAACAACTGGCAGACAAACAGCCTTCCATTAATTGGATCTACCCCCCACTCAGGTCGCATGAATGGCCTGTCCTTTGGGGACTGCTCCTTTTAGGTGTGTTCCTGGCCCTGGTAGGGTATCCCATTTATAGGGCCGTTGGTAAATACAAAGAGGAAAATATCCGCGCTTTTTATGGCTGGCTCTTATTGCCGATGGGAGTCGCGGCCCTTGCCCTCTGGGGCGCCTTTGCCATCCTTACCCAAAATTATTCCGGAGACAATACGATCAAGTTGTTAGATGCGTTTGCAGGCATTGCGTTGATAGGGATCCTTCTCTGGAAAACCTGGCAATATCTAAAGAACCGGAAGTTTTTGACTTTGCTGGTATACGCTCTGCCTGCCTCATGGATCATGCTGATGCTGGTCCCGGCCTCCGATGGCGTGTTCCTTGCCCTGGCGGCGGCGCTTATTTTTGGGCGGGAGGCCTACTTGCGGAGGTCTTTCGGGAAATCATTCCTCTTTTTCAGCGGGGGGGGGCTCCTGGCCACGGGAGCGGTGCATTATGCTTTCTTGGCGGGTAATGGCTATACCCTGTTGGGGTTGGTTGCACTGACCCCCATCCTGGCACTGGTGTTTTACGGCCTGCACTATCAATTGAAAAAAATCGAACAACGGAAAGCGGCGGGAAAATGGCGAATACTCAACTGGCTGGCCATTGTCGGACTTTGGTGGGTGGGATTTGTGGCTTCCGGCTACTTTTCGTACGATTTAGATACGGCAGGTACCGATTATCCAACGTACGACCAGGAGGAATACTCGGAAGAAAGTGATCTCGGAATGCAAGAGGAAGGGGGATTAGATGAAGAGGTATTACCGGGAGAAACAGATACCATTATGGAGGATTCCGCAGTAGTACAGACTGAAACCGAAATCGAAACCGGTGAACCGGAACAATCGCTTAGCACCCGTCAGCAACTGATCGTCGACCTTTTCAATACCGATTATGAGGATATCCGGAACGAAGCACGGCGGCAACTTTCCAGCAGCGCCTGGTCTGCTGATCCTGAGCTGATACCCGAACTCTTGCAATACGGCCGCGATAATCCCACGACGAATGAAGGGCTTTGGAATGTGCTGTACCTGTTGGAAAAGCAGTCGGACGAGCAGTTGGCCACCCATTGGGAGGTGGTAAACGATTTTCTGGACTGGATGTCCCAAAAAGGATATGGGCCTTCTACGATGGAGCGGATTGGGGCGTTGCAGGCGAGGGGAGGAGGATAGGTTTATTCAATTTTCAACTCAATCGTCGCCTGTTGTGGCCCCCCGATCCGGGGTTGGAGATACCCGCGTAGTTGGGTATCTCCACGGTAGGTTTCTTTTACGGTATTGGTTTCTATTTCAATCAGTTCAAGGCCATCGACCAATTCATCAAAGCTGCTTTGGATCTTCCAGGTCCCGATGCCAAAGAAATATTCCTTGGTGGAGGTGGAGTCCGTGGCGCCCAAATTTAGCACCAGGGTGTCGGAGCCTTCACTAAACTTGTAGCCGTGGTCGCCTTCTTTAAAAACAAAGGTGACGGTTGCCGGGGCATTCGTATGATTGCTAATGACGATCACTTGTGCCGGGTCGCAGGAGGAAAAGATCAAGGCAGTGACCAGGAGAAGGAATGTCTTGGTTAAGGGGTTGTGCATGGTTGTTGTTTTTAGGCTAAACGCCCATAACGCGTAATTATTCTTATCCTCCCGTACCCGCCATCATCGATTGGTATTTTTGGTTCATTTCCTGGGCTTCCTGATTGCGTCCCTGGGCTGTGAGGATCGTACTCATTTTGCGATAGTAATCCGGATAAGTCGGGTTCAATTGGATCAGGTATTGGACTGTCTTTTCCGCATTGAGGTAATCCGCATTGAGATAATAGGCCTCTGCCAGTTCATCGTATAAAGCCTGGATGTTGGGCAAGTCACTTGGCACGTTTTGGAGCCCTTTTTGCAGAATTTGAATGGCCTCTCCCGAGCGGTTCGCGTTGTTGTACAGGTCCCCCAGGTTGAAATAGATCCAACCATAGCGCACCGGATCCTGATTGGGGTAGGAGAGTGCCTGCTGGAAGAGGGTTTCTGCGGGTTGAAAATCTCCATTCGCTGCGTACGCCCTGGCCAGATTAAAAGTGCCATCCGGGTGATTTGGAAAAGCTTCCAAGAGCTGACTCAGGGTTTGGATGGCCGACTGATATTGTTGGTTTTGAATCTGGCAGACCCCATAATACAACCAGGGTATATCCCAGCCAGGGGCTGCTTCCATTGAAGTTTTAAAGTAGCTTTCCGCGCTTAGATAATCCGGTTGCATGTAATAGAAATTCCCCAAGGCATTATTGGCGTATGCGTCATTTGGGCCTTCCGTTACCGCTTGGGTGAAGACATCCCCAGCCTCCATCTGGAGTCCCTGCCGCAGGTAAAACCACCCCAGGTTGGTCAGGGTATTGGGACGTGCTTCCGGGGGTGAAAATTCGGCGGCATCTTCGAGGTTGGTACGCGCCAGGTCGGGTTGGCCGAGGTTTTCATAACAGAACCCCAGGTACATGAGGGGCTCATGCCAAAAAGGCGCCTGTTCGACAGCGGCTTCAAAATACGTCTTTGCTTTTTCCCAGTCTCCCTGTTGAAAAAAGGAGATCCCCAGGCTGTAATTGGCGTCGGGGTTGTAGTCTTCGTATTGAAGGGCTTTTTCCTGAGAAGCGATGATATCCTCGAGGAGGGTCTGATTGTGCTCTTTGAGGTACTGCATTTGTTTTATTTCTCCTTCGAAAAACAACTGACGTGACTTGAGGGAGCCATACAAGTAGTGATCTTTGCCAAGGAGGTCGGCAGCCCGGGCCAGGTAGGAGCCATAGTCGGCAAAATTCTTATCAGTTTCGATAATATGTACCCGTTGAATGGAATCGGCTTGCTGGTACTCGTTATAGGCATTCAGCGCCACTTCCTGAAGGGCGGCGGCATAATCGCGGCGGAGGCTGGGGAAGAAGGCTTCTGCTTCTTTCTCGGCGATCAACGCATCATAGTAGTAATCGGCACAATCTTTAAAGGGCATGAGTAGGTTGCCGGCCGCGATGGCGCCGGTGAATTTTTCGTAGAGCGATTTGACCTGGTCGGACGCTTGTGTGCCCGTATCTTCTTCCAGGCCTCTTGCACCACTGGAGTTAGCTACATGCGGGAGGTCTGGCTGTATATCCCCGTTCAGTTGGGCCAGCAGGTCGGGATCCACTTTGGCCAGCACCGTTTCCATGTTGCCGACCGTAACCGGGATCTGGATTTTGCCCTTGAGGTTATACACGTCTTTTTTTACATTCGTTTGCAGATATTGGGTAATTTCCATGAGGGTCACGGCTCCGTCCTTATCAGCATCGGCTTTGCCCATCAGGCCCTCGATCAGGTAATAGGAGAAGACGCCCCTGCCATCGCCCCAATTGGGGTCTTCCCACGACAGCTCATTCGGTTGACAGGAGATCAGTTTGATCTCGTTAAAGAAAGGTTTAGCCAGACTGGCAGTGGTGGAATTGATTGTTTCCTCTCCACCAGAAATGGTCCCCGAGTGGCAGGCATCGGCGAAGAGCCAGATCTTCACCCCTCTTTCAGAGAGGGTTTCCATGACCGACTTAAGGGTTTCCAGCATAAACGCAGACTGGGGTATTTTGAGGGAAGGCGAGTCGTACGTCAGCAAAAAGCCCAGCCGGTTTTGGGTGAGTCGTTCGGCGCCTCCATGTCCCGAGAAATAGATAATGGCCAGGTCGTTTTCTTTGCTATTATCGACCAGCCATTCGAGGGCGCTCCAGAAGTTGACCCAATTGGCATTTTCATTGGTTAGCAAGCGGATCTGTGCATCGGGCAAACTTCCTCCTGCTTTCGATTTGAGGAAAGAGCCGAAGGCTTCGGCGTCCTTATCGGCAAATTGCAGGTCTTTGACCTGGGCATTTTCGTAATCGGAAATCCCGATGATAACAGCCCGGGTAACCGGTTCGGCTACATCCGCCTCCGAAAGGAGTTGTGCGCTTAAAAATAGAGGAAGCAGAAAAAGGGGAAGGGTAATAATCGTTTGGCCATTGTTTTTTTGGGTTTTGGAATTCGTATGAATACGAACGATGGGGTAAACGGTACTATTTCAAAAGTAGGGAAATTTTTTGAACTGCCGGGAGGCATCTTCCCGAGCAATTTATTCTGCATCGCAATAAGCTATGTACAAATGCTCAAAACCTATTGTGGTTGAGTATAACGAACTTTTCATTGTTAAATTGACAAAGCTCTAGTCCCAAGAGATTTGACGGCCGCCGACCGTCAAATCTCTTTTACTTCAGTATATTTACCTGGGATGGACATTCCGCTGTGCGCTATCCACCTTTTTTTATAAACTCATAAAAGATCGGCGCCCGGAAAGGGTTGCTGGTCAAAACGCAGCTATGAAAAAACGAATTGCTATTCTCCTCGGCATTACCCAGCTTTTTGTTGCCTTTGGCGCGCTTCCTACAGGGGTAATGATGATCCTCCAATCGGATGGATCTGGTCTTGGGATGACGGTAGATGGGCTGGAAGGTACCCCATTTTCCAACTATTTCATTCCAGGTCTATTCTTGTTTGTGGTCAATGGGTTGTGCCAACTTGTCGGAGGGATATTATCTTTAATGCGACGAAAACAGGCAGGGCTGATCGGGCTTGCACTGGGGATCATACTCGTTCTCTGGATCTGCGTCCAGGTATACTTGATCGGGTTGACCCCTTTTTTGCAATACCTGTTTTTTTGTGTTGGCGTGCTCGAGGTGATTTTGGGCTACCTGCTCTATGCCAGAAAGGGGGAATAACTGGAAGGGCAAAATGGGGGTTTAAGCTTCTGGCGCCGATTGTGCTAGCCCTCAATTCACCACCAACCGTTTCAGTATCGTTTCTCCCTGTCCGCTTATTTTGATAAAATACATACCTGCTGGCAAAACCAGATCCAGGCTAATATCTTCCAACGCCTGCTGACTGGACAGTGTCTGCCCCTGCAAGTTGAGGATCTCCACCAGACAAGGCGCCTGTATGCCGGTGATGTGCACCTGGTTTTTTGCCGGATTGGGGAAAATACCTACCGGCTTCGGATTGGCAGCTCCGGTGCTCAGGGGCTGTTGCCAGGTGTAGCCGATGCTGTCGCCCCAGATGTATTCCACCAGATCCGGCAGGTCGATAAAGGGGTTCCGGTTGAGCTGCCAGGAATAGACCACATTGTTCCGGTTCATTTCGTAATCGTCGGGCGGGTCGTTGCGATGCCACTCCAGCAGGGTAGCGAGGTCGCCGAATTGCCCGATCAGCCCTTCGGGGTATCCGTCCACAACTTCCAGACCGTTGTAGCGGATGGCCAGGTATAATACACTCCGGGCTACATCTCCCCTAAAGCCGCCGAGGGTACCAGGGGGGCCGATGTATTCCCCGTAAAACTGATTTCCTCTCGACACATTTTCATCGGAGTCGACTGCCCGGATGGCATGGGCATCTGAGTTGGCGTGTCGCAGGGAATCGGCGTTCGTAGGCCAGTACAGGTCTTTGCCGTCGGCCAGGGTGTCGGCTGCGATGCTGTCGAAGCCTCCGCGCGAGCGCGGGTAGGTGTGCTCCCGGTTCCAGACGCCGGTGTTGTTTATGGTGGTTTGAATATCGATCTTAGGCCGGCCTTCTTCCAGATAGACCAGCCAGACCTGGTTGCTGTTTTCCGGGTTTTGATCGGCTTCTTTCACGATGTCGATCACATCGGCATAGGTTTGTGCCCTGACCACATCGGGGTCGGCCAAAATAGCCTGCAGGGCGTTGCGAAGGGCTTCTCCCGATTGCCCGTTCAACCCGTCGTAGTAGCCGGTAGGCTGGGTGGATGTCACCACGCCGTAGGTCGGATCGATGGGAGTGCCGAAAGGCGCCACCTGGAAGTCGTTGTCCACCACGCGGATGGGAATATTGTCGTTGAGGACCAGGAACTCGACGGGCAAACCGGCCAGTCGGATCACCATCACTTCATCGCCCTCGTCCAGTGCATCGTCGGTCAGGGAAATGATGGTGGTAGCGGAATACTGTCCGGCGAGGATGGTCAGGGAGGTGTCTCCGGTGAAGTCGGCGGGGGTGAATGTCCCGTTGCTCAAGGAGAAGGTAATGGTCAGGTTTGAGGTCAGCGCTTGCTCGGTGTTGAAGACGAGGTGAAGGGTGTCGCCCTCGTCGTACATGGTTTGGGAAATCTTGGTCGTCAGGCCATTGAGGATAACTCCGCTGCCGTCGTTGAGCTGACGAGGCGTGGGTGTGCCAGTGAAATAAGTGCCATCGTTGTCGCGCTGAATGGAATTTGTGTTATTGCCAGGCCCTTCGCTGATTTGCTGGATATTGGGATTAAAGGCCTGGAAAATGGCGATCAGGTCAGGTGCATCAGGATCGTTGGTATCGTAGAGCAGGACGTCCACCAGGGTCTGGTCGACGAAGGCGAGGGTGCCCTCGGGGAAATCTTCGGCGCCACCTTCATAGATCGCTACCGCATCGGCTCCGTTCTGGATCACATTGGCGGGGATGAGGTATTGAGGGGAGGGAACCACCGACGTGCTGCCGATGAGCAGCAGGCCGTTGACGTCGGTGATGTAGCCATCCAGATCGAGGGCCATATAGCTCGTGTTTCCGCCAGACGCCGAGCCGTTGAAAAATACCAGCACGTAGCCATCGAGTGCAGTGAAGGGGGCCGCTGATTTGAGTTCGACAAACTCCAGGTCGTCAATACCGGGCGTGTCGCAATCCAGTTCGTTGATGACCAGCATCTGAGCGGTCGAAAGGCTAGCGCTCAGGAGGAGGAGGGAGAGGAGGAGGGGGCGGAGTATCATGTCCAATAGTTTGGTAAAGCTGTGGGAGGGTAAAAGTACGAAAGAATTCAGGTAATACAGAGGGAGCTTCTAGGCCTGGGTTTTCCAATTCTCATTTATTATTTCCATTTCGAAAAAATTTATCGCCTTTCCATTTTTTCGGATTATTGATGATATAACGGCTGATCCGCTCGAACGACCCGTCATGCCGGATGATGTTTTCCCAATAATTCCGTTGCCAGATCTTTCCAATCTTCATTTCCGGGTTGTGGGCTGCCACATATTTCAGAGATTCTGTCACGACCAGCGATTTGTAGGCTCCTACGATTTGGCCAACGGTGGGGTTTTGGGCCCATTGTATTGCCGTTGGAGTCCCCGTCGGGGCGACCCTTGCGGTCGCCTTATCTTCGGTGGGATTATCCTCTTTGTTTTCGGATTGAGGATCAGAGGGGGTGACCGCGAGGGTCACCCTTGCGGGGGGCTTGTTGGATGGAGGATCAGTGGGGGCGACCCTCTGTGTCTCAGTGGGGGCGACCCTCTGTGTCTCAGTGTCTCAGTGGGGGCGACCCTTGCGGTCGCCCCCACTGGAGGATGGATAATCAGGATACCATGCATATGATTCGGCATGATCTGAAAGGCTCCCAATTCGACATGGCCCCACCGATCAGACAGTTTTTCCCATTCCCGATGGGCAATTTGCCCGAATGCATTCAGGATCATTTCTCCCTTGTCGACCCGGCCAAAAAGATGCCGTCTGTCTTTTGTGCAGATGGTGATGAAATAGGCCCCGCCCTGGCTGTAATCGTACCCCCGCAGTCGAATGCTGCGGCGATGGTGGATCTTTGGATTGAATTTCATGGCTATCCATTTGGGGGGCCAGCCAAGTGTCTAAATTAGGAAGAAATGGATTTTGATCAAAAAAATGGTGGAGAATTTATCAATTCCCGTCGCAGCGGCCCGTCGGGGCGGCCCTCAAGCGGCCGCCCTGTAAAAAAAGCGGCCGGCTCTAAGGAAAAGCGGCCAGCTCTAAGGAAAAAACGGACAACCGCAAGGGTTATCCGTACGGGATTATTTTTTTGGGGGCGTGATTCCGCGAGGAGAGCCGGGATAAAAGATATGGGATTCGGAGAAGGAGGCCGGAAAGGCCATGCGGAAAAAAATCCCTATTTTTAGCCTGATAAATACTGGAAATGACTGCCAATACCATCGCTGTACTCCCATTTGTAAACACGAGTTCCGATTCGGAGAACGAGTACTTTTGTGATGGAATCACCGAAGAGATCATCAACGCCCTCGCCCGCATCGATGGCCTGAAAGTCACTTCCCGGACCTCGTCCTTTTTCTTTAAAAACAAAACCTTGCCACTCGGGGAAGTAGCCGCTCAACTGGGCGTAGAGGTGATCCTGGAGGGTAGCATCCGGCTGGCAGGTAACACCGTTCGCATTACCGCCCAGCTTATCCAGGCGGAGGATGATTTTCATTTTTGGGCAGAAACCTGGGACCGCAAGCTGGAAAATATCTTTGACATCCAGGATGAGATCAGCCTGCTGATTGCCGATAAACTTAGGGAGCAATTTGGGCACTTTGAAATAAGCGATCACCTGGTCGAAAAGCAAACAGAAAGTCTGGACGCATACGCCTTGTCACTGGAGGCCAAATTTCATTTCAACAAGTGGAATCCGGATGATGTGCGCACCGCCATTGGCCTGTATGAAAAAGCCCTGGCTCTTGACCCAGCCCACACCGAATCTTATGTCGGACTGGCAGATGCGTATGGCTTTCTGGCTGCCACGGAGATTATGCCTCCCGGAGAAGCATGGCAAATTGCACGGGCAAATACCCAAAAAGCATTTTCCCTCAACCCCCAAAATCCCGGGGTACACTATCAATTGGCCAACTTATCCTTCTTTACGGATTGCGATTTTCAGGAAGCTGCCCGGCATACGTTCAAATCCATAGAACTCAAGCCCAATTACCCTGAGGCACAGCAGTTCATGGCTTTTCTGTACATCCTTTCCGGGGAGATGGATAAAGCGGAAGCGCATTTACAGCTGGCGATGCGCATTGATCCATTCTCGCAAGAAACCCTTTTCTATAAGGGGTACTTTCATTACCGCCAAGGCGATTTTCAGGAAGCTTTGTACCAGTTTGAGACTTGTCTGACAAATAACCCCAAAAACATTCCGGCTTTCATCACCTGGTGTTATTGCCTGTTAAAACTCGGCCGGTTTGAGGAGGTACTGACCGCCCTGGAGCAATTGCCGAACGATATGGGGGCGGAGGGAGACCGGCTGGGAATTGCCTGCCTGGCTTACCTGTTTAAAAAAGACGAAGAAAACGCCCAGCGCTATTTTGCCCAATTGCAAGAGGAAGCCCAAAAACCGGCAGCCTTTCAGGCGCATTCCTACCTTTTCTGGGTTTATGCGAATATGGGAAAAACAGATGAGGCATTTTCCTGGCTGGATCAGGCCATCCAGATGAAATCTCCCGTTTTTTTACTCAGCTATACCGATCCATTAGTAGATTTCCTGAAAAGTGATTCGCGGTATGCCACGTTTAGAAGGAAGCTTTACAAATCAGGGATCTCCCCCGAAAGCTATAAGGAAAAAGCTCGGCTATTAGATGACCCTACGGCAGAGGCTTATGCGGCCCGGCTACTCCAGTTTGTCCAGGAGGAAGAACCTTTCCTGAACCCGAACCTGTCGCTTCGTGCGCTGGCCGGGCAGATTGAGATACACCCCAGTCAGTTGTCATGGCTGCTCAACAACCGTCTCGGGAAAAACTTTAACGAATTTATCAACAGCTACCGGGTAGCACATTTCAAAAAACTGGCGGTAGACCCTGCCAATGCACATATCGCCCTCATTGGCCTGGCTTTTGAGTGCGGCTTCAACTCCAAAACGGTTTTCAACACGTATTTCAAAAAAGAAGTGGGGATGACGCCCAAGGAGTTTTTAAAGCAGCATAATTAGGCGCGTACCCTTACCCAATCTTCCACCAATCGGTTCGCATTTATAATTCCGAACCCCTCACAGGGGATCCCGAACGCCCGCCCCGGGCACTACCTCTATCTTTGCATCGTGATTTGATTGTAAAACAAGCCACTTTTTTACGCACATAAAAACCAATGCACATGAAAACCCAAATGATGAAAGCGATTGTAGCTAACGGTTACGGAGGGCCCGATGTCCTCCAACTGCAACAAGTAGAAATGCCGCAACCCAAAGATAACGAGGTGCGGATTGCCATACACGCCAGCTCGGCGACCACCGCAGATGGAATGATCCGCACCGGCACCCCGTATTTTGGGCGGTTGTTTATCGGGCTGCGCAAGCCCAAACACCCCATTCCCGGTACGGGCTTCGCGGGCGTGGTGGAAGCTGCCGGCAAGGATGTTAGTTCCTTCCAACCTGGCGATCGCGTTTTTGGGGAGACTACGCTGGGCTTCAGCACCAATGCGGAATATGTGGTCGTTCCCGAAAACGGCGTGCTCCTTTCCATGCCCGAGGGCATGAGCTTCGCGGAAGCCACCACCTTTTGCGACGGACACCTCACCTCCATAAATTTCCTCAAGGAGATCGGCCATATCCAGCCCGGGCAAAAAGTGCTGATAAACGGGGCCTCGGGTAGCCTTGGCACGGCGGCGGTACAGTTGGCAAAGCATTTTGGCGCCGAGGTGACCGGGGTGTGCAGTACCCGCAACACGGGCCTGGTTAGATCGCTTGGCGCTGATCACGTGATCGACTATACCCGGCAGGATTTCACCAAGATGGGCAAGACCTATGATATCATTTTTGATACAATCGGTAAAAGCTCTTTTGGAAAGTGCAAAAATGCGCTAACCGAATCCGGACAGTACCTGTCTCCTGTGCTCCGGTTTCCGCTCCTGCTGAAAATGCTATGGACCTCCACATTTAGCAGGAAGAAAGCAAAATTTGCCGCGACTGGCCTCCGCACCGATGCCGAACTTCGGGTTCTCCTCTCCGAGTTGGTGGAGATCTACCTGGAAGGACGCCTGAAAACGGTCATCGACAGGCAATATCCACTGGAGAAAGTGTCCGAAGCGCACACGTATATCGATGCCGGTCGCAAGAAAGGGAATGTGGTTATTACCATTCGGGCATAATTAGATAGATTGGAAAAGACAAAAAAAAAGAACATCATGAAAACGAACAATAATTTAAATTCACGCTTTTCTGTTTCTCAGCGAAAGGCCGCATGGATTGCCGGCATTTCCCTCCTCCTCATGGCCCTGGTGGCTGGATTTTCCTACGGCTATGTGCAAAGCAGTCTGGTGGTGAAGGGAGATGCAGAAGCCACGGTGGCCAATCTCAGTACCTCGATTTCGCTATTCCGGGCAGGTGTCCTTGGCTGGCTCCTCATTTTCTTTCTGGACATTGTGGTAGCCTGGGCACTCTACCTCTTCTTCAAAGAAGCCAACCAGCGACTCTCGCTACTCACCGCCTGCTTCCGGCTTGCATATACCGCTTTGTTAGGTGTGGCGATAATGAATCTCATTTCCGTGTTAAACCTTTTGGATGAAGGGCTGATGATGGCTCCGGAAATGGTTAGATACCAGGTGGTATTTTATCTGAACGCTTTTGAAGGTGGCTGGTCTATGGGCCTGGTGATCTTCGGAATCCACCTCTTGCTGTTGGGCTACCTGTTGCTCCAGTCGAAATACGCCCACACGGTTTGGGGGATCCTGTTGGTTCTTGCCGGGCTCAGCTACCTGTTCGTACATGGGATCAAATTACTCTTCCCGGATCTGGATCAGTTGGCAACTATCGAGATGGTGCTCAGTTTGCCTATGGCTGTGGGGGAGATCGGGTTTGCTTTTTGGTTGTTGATTCGCGGGGGCGGCCGCGAGGGTCGTCCCCACCGGGCCGCCATCTTTTGAGCATTTTCCCCATTCCCGAGGGGCGATTAGGCCAAATAGGGTCAGAGCTATATTTGGAATTATCTGTTGGAGGGGATTGTTTAAAACAAAGAACAAGCTTGAGAACAATCAACTGTAAATCGGATTGGGCGGGACATACTTATCCGGAAAGGGGTCTAACGGGTATGTTTGGTATCCCATTCTGGGTTATCGATTTGCCCCCAGTTTCAAATGGTCCAGGCAATCTGCCAGGGTTAGTTTTAGAGTTTTTGGTCTTTACCCTGTAACCGGACTGAACTGGAATGAGATACCGATCTCGCCGGTGGGGTTAAGTTTGAGGGCTAGTTTTTAAAAATCGGTTGCCGGTCGAAGACAAATTATGAAAACGAATTGCTATGCTCCTGCCCAGGAAGCGGAAGGCAATCTCATTCTGAAAATTAGTTGGGCAAGATCCAGGTTGAGTTCCTGTTGGCCCACGGGCTGACGGGCGACTGGAATATCAGTGCCGTTATCGACACTGAGAACGAAATTGCCGGCATCTATGCCTACGAAACAGGACTATGCACTCAGCTAAGGTCCGCTGCCTTACAATTTTCTTTAAAAATGAATACTGTTCACCGGTCACCGTTCCCACTTTAAAGAATTTTCCTTTTATTCGTATTTGTTTGATAGAAAAGCCAACTATGGATAAAAGAAGCCTCATTCGGCAGAATATTGCCGGCTATTTCATATCGGGTTTGCCCCTTGTCCTGATTGGAGGGCTTATTTTTTTCGTTGTCCGGGATGCACTGATCCGTTCCTTCACCAATGGCCTGTGGCAAGAGATGTATGGGATGGAGTTGGTGATCGATCCCGAAACGGGCCATCAGCGTGAAATTCCCGAGTACGACATGTCCGAGGCTTTTGATTATGCGCGTTCTGAAGATTTTAGTACGATCCTGATGAAGCGGTATCAGGAAGCATCGTTCCTCTTCATCCTGTTTCCTGCGCTCCTCCTGCTTGTTCTTTTGCTGGCCAGGGGGTGGAGCAACGTAAAGGGCAGGGTGCGACCACTTGACCTGGCAGCCGTGTTTCCGGATGGGGATCCCGGCATTTCAGGAATGGAAAAAGTAAAGTGGTATTTAGGGCGAGCCACTTTTTCATACGGTTTTGCCATCAGAAGGATCGTGCTGGGAGCGGATTTTCTGATGAATTCCTCCCCGGAGAATCGTCGGTTTCTCATTCAGCACGAACGTGCGCACCTGAAATTCCGGGATTCCGTCGTAAAGAATTTCCTGATCAATACCCGTAAATTCTTTCTTCCGGTCTTTTATATTGTAATGTTTTTTACCGCGTTGTTGTCGGCTTTGGCAGGAATGTTGTTCGTGGAAGGGGTTGATATCGACGAGGTGGAAGAACCCGGTCCATGGATGGTAGCATTGATACTCATGTATCTTGGGATGGCTATCGTGTATTTCTTTTGTTCAGACAGGGTTTCCGCTTTCTTCAACATTGGTTTTCCTATGCCAAGGAATTCATTGCCGACCGGATCGCCGCTATCCGTATCGGCTCGGTCCCCGACATTTCTCATTTTAAGGCTGATCAGCACCACCCCCCAGGAGACTTAAGATGGAGGTACGCCAATGGAGCGAACAGGGTGCTGAGTATTTACCCGTTGTTCTTTTTCATCGCGGTTTTGCAGAATATCAACTTTTTTGGAACAGGTTCTTTTGGCTTCTCTTTTTCGCAATTATTTTTGGCCTGGTCTTTATAACGTTGGCCGGCGATCTTTTTTATTTTAAGTTGATGGACCTTTCCGTAAAGCACTTCCTTCTATTGCTTGCCATCCTTCTCTTTTTCCTCGGATGGAATGTGGTCGCCTTGAGAGTGCATGCGCTGAATGGAAGCAGTGAATTCGTTCTAAATCCCATGCTCGAAAACGGGTTTGAGAACCTCCTTTTGATCCTTTTGCTCTTGTTGTATTTCGCAGGGGTTGGGATCGCAAAACGAAGCGCAAAAAAAGCTGAATGATATGGAAACTATCCGGATGGGCACAAAGGTTGTTAACGCTATATTATTGTCACTGGTATTCCTGCTGCTAACCGCAATGGGCGTGACCCAGGTAGCTGGTGAAACCTTCTTCACCGTTGGCAATATTTCGTTCCTGGTATTTTACTTGGTTTTTGGCCTGGCCCTTGTACAATTTATCCGGAAGCGCGACATGGGCTGGCAGAATTACGTGCTTGCCATTGTTTGGGTAGGGATTGGCTGGATCGTCATACTGATCACCATCTTCTATCCCGTATTCAATGAAATTATGGGAGCGGATGATGCGCCTGCAGTGATTTATGCAAGAATGGTAGAACAGCTGATAGCTATAATGGAACGGGTAGACACGGGGGAAGACAAGGAATTTTTATATCAACTTTTAATTAAGCTGATTGTCTTCATCCAGGTTATGTCATTGCTGGGAGCCATTCTACTTGTCAGCATCCTCATTTACGGGCTGAAATACTTTGCGCCCTTTTTCCAGGATCTGTACGACCGGTATCCCATCAAGCGGGCAGGCACCGCCTTATTCCTGATTCTTGGAGGGTTATGGGTGTATCGCATTTTTTTTGGTAGTCTCACCAGCGAACTCATGGCGGGTTACCGGTTCAAGGATTTAAAGGACATACCCGAAAAACTGACCATGGGCATGAAGGTGGATAACCTGCAATGGGCTATGGGAGATATCACCTCCTTTTTGGGAGAGCTCAATCTGGACCCGGTTGTCCTGATCCTGGAAGCTACAATTTTCTTTTTATTCGTCGTCACCCTGTTAAGTCGGCGGATTCATATTAACCATGCAAACCTTCTTTCTGATGAGTACGCTTGAAAACATTATTGACGAGTACATCGCCGAATACGGAACCCCGGAAGAAAAAACTGCCCATGAGCTGTATAAAGGCAACTACCTCACCCTTTTTTCCGGCAAAGGGAACAACCTGGAAGAATCTATGGAAGTCGGGGGTGGAGAGGTCTTCTTATTCGGGGCTTTGGTGTTCATCCTTGAAACGGTGGGGAAATCCGTCATTCAGGACGGCTATAAATTCACCAAGAATGCGGTGCTCAAATACCTGAAAAAGGACAAGGAAAAGCTAAAAGAGAAGACCAAAAAGGTGGAGATCTCCGAAGATACCTTGCTGAAACTCATCCATCTTCTCGAGATGGAGTTATCTGGTAAGGATGGGGAGGAGGGATAACTTTTTTCAGAATAAAAACAACGCATGAAAAATATTATTTTTTTATTGGCCTCCGCCTTATTAATAGTGGCTGCATACTCCTGTAAAACAGCTACTAAATCACAGAATAATTCTAAATTCAACTACGATTACCTGTACGGCAAAGTATGGGTTGTCGACACCATCGTTTTCTTGGGGCCGGATGTTGTTTCCACACCAAATATAGAAACGGACAAAAATGAGTACCGATTCACCAAAGAAGGGGTAAACTTCAGTCAGGGAATCCGGACGACTATTACATCAGGCGCAAGTTTTGAGGTACCCTATACCATGGAGAACGGAACCATCCATTTTGACCCGGCAGCGACGTTCCCATTATTGAAATTTGATGAAAACGGGGAACTGGTTAGTAGTAATTTCTATATGAGCCTGCCTCCGTACAAAATTATTGAATTGAGCGCCGATAAACTTACCCTGAAAAATACGGATATCCTGATGAAGCTGAAGGCTAAATAATATGGAGTCTTGTTAGTGTATCACCTGCCTTCGATTTGTATCCAAAGTCTAGTTCCATAGATCCTATGGTGAATCTTTGGATTGAATTTCAAGGCTTTCCTTTGTGATGGCTGCCTGTGGGGGCAGCTCTAATAGAAATAAGCAGCAGCCCTTTTAAAAAGCAGCGGCCCGCTTTTCTTTTGGGGGACAACCGCGAGGGTTGTACGGGGGGAGATTGGCGGCTAGGAGGGAGCGCCACCTTTCCCAAGGCGGTGAAAGCGAGCATTTGTGTGTTGATCTGCTCGATCTGGAGGGCTTGTTTTGTTCATTATTGTCAAAGTATAGCTGTACTTCATCTTCTTCCGCAGCTTCGCACGTGGCCATTCTACAGCCACCCTTTTTCATTGGCATAGGTCTCCTAACTTGTAGGCATATAGTCGAATGGAGATTTTGTTTTGCGCTCATAGGCCAGGGCTGCCAGTAAAGGAGCGGCTCGAAATCTTCATCGGTAGGCATCAGGGAGGGGGTTTTCAGATTTTTTTCATTCCCAACCTATTGCATTTTTCCCTATTTTCACTTTCAAACGCCTTGACATGACCTCAATGGTAGATATGAAACCCGAAATAAAGCGCATTCTCGTCGATGAAGGCCTGGGGCCTGCCCTCAAGAGCCTGAAAGCTGCGCTGCCGGAGAATAGCAAGGCCTACAACGAGTTGCTCCTGTTGGAATCCGATCTGAAAGAGGCGAATAAGAAAATGATGCGGGGCTCCATCAGCCAGTCGGACCTGGATGTGAAATACAACAGCTTGCGCGAACGCTTTCTGGAATGGCTGGAGAGTTTGGAAGAAAGCGACCTGGAAGCCGCACATAGCGACAAAAAATCGAAACACGGCAACCTCCTATACCAGATCCCCCACCAGATGGAGGTGGCACATGAAGCCCGGTGTCGCGTACGCATCGCCTACGACGAAGATACCCTGCTGGAAAATATCGAACTGACCCGCGATACCAAGATCAAAGAAGTGCGTATCGCGGAGGTAATGGAAGTGGAACTTATCGATTCTGCCGAGCCGCCTGCCTTTGCGATTCGGACCTTCAACAGGGAGGAACAGTTTATCGAGAAGGACGAATACACGGAGTGGATATTTTTTGTCCGGCCATTGAGGGAAGGACAATTCCCGCTGCTGCTTCGCGTATCGGTGATCGAGAAGATCGGAGAGAAGGAGCGGGTGCGTGATATTGTGCTGGAAGAGACCGTGGTGATCGTGGCAGAAACTGTGGAGGAAACGGCTGATGTATCTTTTAAAGCTTCGGGATATGTGGTGGGACCGCAGGAAGAAAAGCCCCGTAAAAAAACGACAAAACTAAAGTCCTTGCCAACCCCTGCCCTTGCTCTTATTGGGCTTATAGCCTTTTCAGGCCTCGCCTTCGCTCTTGCAACAAATGTGGGAGGTATTCGGGAATTATTGATTCCTTTTTTTGAAAGCCCGGGATCTGGCATGGGAAAACCGGGTACTTTACCTAACCCGGACACTTTATCCAACCCCGTTACTTTACCTAACCCGGCTACTTTACCTGAACCGGATACTTTACCTAATAAACTGGATATTTTACCTAAACCGGCTACCTTACCTAAACCTATTGATAAGCCCAAACCTGAAAAAAAAGATTCTACTACCAAGGTGGTACAACCTACACCTCCAATTGCTCCACCGTTCAAAGATCCTTTTGCTTCCGAAATGATCTTCGTGAAAGGCGGCACCTTTACGATGGGGTGTACGGATGAACAAGAGTGTGATAAAACCGATTCTTTCACAGCTTCCAAACACCAAGCAACTATTAATGATTTTTGGATTGGGAAATATGAAGTAACGCAAGCTCAGTGGGAAGCGGTAATGCATAATAATCCAAGCGAAAACAAAGGATGCGATAAGTGCCCGGTGGAAAATGTAAGTTGGGAAATGGCGGAGGACTTTATCAATACGCTCAACAAACTTACGGATAAAAAATACCGTTTGCCCAGTGAGGCGGAATGGGAATACGCTGCCAGGGGAGGGAAAAAGAGCGAGGGGTATAAATTTGCGGGAGGGGACAATCTGGAAAAAGCGGGGTGGTTTTATTCCAATTCAGACAACAAAATTCGACCTGTAGGGTCAAAAGTGGCCAATGAGTTAAAGCTTTATGATATGTCCGGAAATGTGTCGGAATGGTGTGTGGATTGGTATGATGATGAGTATGGAGGTTATCACAATGACAGTCCAATTGATAATCCCAAAGGACCCAATTCTGGAGAAGAACGGGTATTGCGTGGAGGCACATTCTTCGACCCGTTTACGGCTTGCCGAGTGTCCAGCCGGGATCGTTGTGATCCCAAATTCATAAGTAAATACTACGGTTTTCGTTTGGCCCAGTGACCCAATGCACTCCTTGTCCGCCGGAGGCGGATCGATATTTTTGTCTGAATTGCACTGCTTATTTATCACCTCTATTTTCTCAGTCTAAAAATACGTCCCCACTGCAAAGGCAAACTGCTCTTTAAATATCTTCTTGAAAGCGCGGATATTATTCTGCTCGTAAAAGATTAACATGGCTTTTTTGATGCGCTCGGGCGAGTTTTCCTGGTCTTCGAGCTTCATGGTCTGCGAAGTGTGCAGGACGATCTGCGTAGCCAGTTCCCGGGCTTTCCGGTCGATGAGCGCGTCGATGGAGCCGTCTTTGGGCACGAAGCCATACACCAGCTGCATATCCAGGGCATTAGCCGCTTCCCGGAGCGCCTTGAGGGTGAGGGAACCTTCTTTTTCCCTGTTTTCGATGGCCTGTGCCGCTTGTTTGGAAAGAGAGAGCTTATTGCCTAATTGTTTTTTTGTAAGGGCGGGTATTGGGAGAGGAGCAATAGGAACTGCCGTGTGTCCAGTCGGAACTACGGCTATCCGGACCTCAGGTTCCTCAACTTCGGTTTCCGGTTGGCCCGGGATTAACCCTTTGCACTTTCTTGTCCACCGTAGCGTAGCGAAGGAGGATTCCCTTTTACCCTTTTTTATCCGCCGTAGCATGGCGAAGGCGGATCGCTTTTTGTCTGAATCAGGGGAGGCTATCCCCGTGTGGGGATAAATAAAGTTATGCTGACAAAAAACACTCAAGAACCTGTTGTAGTGCCGAAGTCCCCTTCGGCACCATTGAGCTAAATGTCCCGATGTTACGAAATGGGTCGAATCGATAATTGGGACATCCCTGTTTTTTCTGAAGACTGGGTGTCGAAGAGGACTTCGACACTACATTTTGAAAGAAATCTGTCATGGGTAGATTACTCGTCAGCTTAAAACCTGGTCCTTGGGTCAGGCGCACTTGTCTGAACTGTGATTCGTCTGATTATTTTGATTGCTTTGATTAATAGGGAGAGGGGGCCCCGATCATAGTAATCACATGAATCACGCAAATCATAGTTCTGATCATTTATGGGCGCGCAGGATAGGAGGCTTTTCTGTCCTCGGCAGGTAATAGGCTTCGATGTAGCGTTCCAACAGATCGCCGCTCAGGCGCAGACGTATGGTCTGCGCAAGGTGGTGTTTGGGAAGTTGAGGCATGAGGAAAGGGTAGGGATGTGGGCCCTGGCGAATGGAGGGCTGAAACCACGCGCTTTTGCTTTTTCGGGGTGGTGGAGTGCAGGGGGAATCATTTGGAGGAGTTCTGCATGGATTTTAACAGTTTCACGTCTTCTTCCCATTCCTTCGTCGAACGCTGGTAGGTAGCCTGTGTCTTGGTGAGGCGCAGGGTGAACGGCCGTCCTTTCCGGATAGTCTCCATGCGCAGGTCGATGGTCACTTCCCGGATCGCTTGCTCCATGACCTCGCGATGACCCTGAATGGCGACGTAGTCAAAAGTGGTCTCCGTGGGCGAGCTCAGGAAGGGGCGAAGCAGATTCCAGACTTCCTGATAATACCTGGACCGGGGCGTTTCCCGCGACCAATCCGCTGGCGGCGATGGCTTAGCTTCCACCCTTTTCTTCAGGTCTTTGACGCTTGCCTTCCGCAAAGCCATGGCCAGCTTGTTGGAGGCGGGGAATCCGGAACGAAGGAGCGGAACCAGCACCTCATTCACGTAATTACGCGGGATGGTTTCGCAGAGGCTTCGGAGGGTTTGGTCTATCCATTCCGCATCGTGTTCGTGGTAGTGGCTGAGCGCCAGGAGGCTTTTCAGGATGGAGGTGATAGCGGCCTTTTGGGATGAAAATTTTTCCCGTGATAAATGATATTTGGCGTGCTGCAATTGAAAAAGCCTGGCTTCGTGCAGAAAGGGTGGCAACTGCTTCAGTTGGCCGCTTACGAAGGCTTTTTTACCCGCTTTATCCAGGGTGGTCAGCGCATCCAGCAGGTGGCCGAGATCGGGAACGGTAGCCCGGGCGGCGATCTTGCTAAACAGCGGCTCGAATAGCGCCGGGTCGTATACTTGCAGCAGGCTGGCCCATTGTTCCGGATCGATGCGGTGGAAGGCTGTTTCCAGCAATGCGATCCCTTCCTCGCGCACAAAAGCTTCATCGCGGATGCGGGTCAGCGCGGCGGCGGCCGGGTTGAAGCAGGGTTGAGTCTCCCTGCTGTCGCCTGATAGTTTTGCCGACATGGAGGCCAGGAGGCTCCTGGTATGCATTTTTGGAAAAAATGCGTCTTCATCCCAATGCTGTTCGTAGTAGTCCAGCCATTCCAATTGGGCCGGAACGGAAAGGTTGCGGAACAGGTCGGAATGGGCGCTTTGGGGCCACAGGAAAATCGCGCCGTAATGATACCAGTATTCTATGGTCATGCCTGCGTTTCCGGTAAAACCCTCCTCCGCCTGGTCGATGGGCTTCCCCTTGCCGATAGGCTCTTCGGAGAGGATATCTTCGGCTCGGATATAAAGCTTGCCAAGATTAGGGCCTTCGTTATCGACGGCCCAGTTTTCGGCCAGGGTATACTCTTCGTAGACTTCTCCCATGTTGCTTTCTTCCTTCTCGTCGTAATAATACCTGCCATAACCATAGTCGTAATCCTTGCCTTCCAATTCTCCAAGTCGATAGTGGGTTACGAGTCCAAGTCGGGTAAAATAGCCGGCCTTTTGGGCTGCTTCCATCAACACGGCAGCCCGGGACCGATCCTGCCCTTTAAGGCTGGACAGGGAGAAATTGGCCGGTGTGTATTGGTGCCCCAGCAGGATGGCTTTGGGGGGCTGTCCGAAATTCTGTTCCATCGCTCGGAGCAGGTCTGCGATTTCAGCGACCTGACCCCCGAAACGGGGACTGTCGACCGGGGCCTTGCTGTCCGACTGCAAGAGGTTGTACACCAGGCATACCCTGTACCCGGAGCGGACCGGTTTGACCTCGTGTTCGCAATCGGCGTAGAAAGCAGCGAAGGGGATCCGGTAATTGGCGGTGTCCTCTGAGAAATCGATGCGCTTCTCTTTGCCCTCGAACTGGATGAGCAGTTCCCCGCCGCTGTGAGTGGATGGCAAGCCGAGCACCAGGGTGCCGAACATGCCTTTCTCCTTTTCGGAGTCTTTATGAGGAAGGAAAAACCCGTTTTTTTCGTAGATCAGCAATTTGTAGAAAGAGGCAGTCACTTTGGCCCTTTTGATGCCCAGTTCCTTCTTGACCGTTTTCAGGTTTTTTTGGAAAAATTTGGGCCAGGCCGGGTTGTGGAAGGACACGAGTTGAGCATCGATTTCCCAGGTATTGCGCACGGTGGTGTCGGTGATGGTTTTGCTCCCCCGCCCGAAGGGCGCCTGCCTGGCGATGTCGATAAGCGCTTTGGCCTGGATGGGTACGATGGGGAAGCCAATTTCGCCCAGGCCTTCGACCTGCATGCCGGGGGGCACGAAATTGTGTGAGCCCGATACGGCAAATTCTCCGCTTCCGCGAATGTCTTTGAGGATGGAAAGTAAGCGTCGTCCGAGACTGCCTGGCTCGTCGAGAGAAAGGGGCATAGAGGTGAAAGGCTCCACGCATTCCACTTCGATCCAATAGCGGCTGTGGTCATACCCGTTTTCCTCTGAGTTTTGGATGAAAGAAGTGGGCATGCGGGCCAGGGTATTTGCGTCCCATTCGATTTCGATCATTCCTTCTTCCGTGCCGAGCACCATGCCCGACCAGCCTGAAATATTTATACCTGTTTCGTTATCGAATTGCCCAGATTTGATCCGGATGAGTTGACCTTTTACGGCAAGCATGACTACCGAGTTTGAAGTGTATACTCAAAATGAATTACTTGGGACTAGTGCAGCCGGCGGCCGCACTAGTCCCAAGTAATTTGACGGCCGCCGGCCGTCAAATTACTATTATTTTAGTGTATTAGAAATTCATTGTTTCGGAGATGAATTTGAGATAGCCTTTGGGCCATTCTCTTTTCGCCAGAATCGGGTGGAGTGGATCAGGTAGTTAAACCCGGAAGCATAGAGCGCTTCTACATTGGGGATAGACCTGCCGCCGGGATGGACCTCGTCGTTTTGGATGAGGTGGTCGTCGGCTCCCGTTTCTACCCGCATATCCAGCGCCACCAAAATGGCGCTTATGACTGCCAGCCGGATGGCATTGCCAGAGTCAGGTTCATATACTTCTTTGCCTTTTGCCAGGTTTTGATAGAAATCCTTGAATTGCTCATAGATCGTTTCGATCTCTTTGTCCTGGAGTTGGGGATGCGCTTTGAAAACGGACAGCACGGCGAGTTCGACGGACATGAGGGGGCCGAGCAGGTAGTCAGGAGGATTGTGAGAAGTAGCCATAGAACCAGGTTTATAGAATCAGGGGAAAGATAGGGAGTTGTGGGGAATATATCAATTCCCTGTGGGGGCGGCCCTCGCGGCCGCCCCCACAGGGCCCGCTCTAATAAAAAAGCAGCCGGCCGCTTTTCTTTGGGGGGCGACCAGGGCGACCGCGAGGGGCGCTCCGTGCAGGGGGGGGATTTCCAGGGAAGGAAGTTTAAATGATTGGTTGTTGTATTGATTATGATCTTGGGAGGGTGATGTCGTTGAAGCCTCCTTCAGGTAAGTCTTTCCTCCAATGCCCCTTTCCATTGAAAGAATCCTTTCTTGGGTTCGGAATAATCATGAAGAATCCTGCTAAAATTGGCGGGGGGATTTCGGAGAAATTCCTGTCTACCTTTCAGGCGAAGCTACAAGCGGTTTATTGACGAATTTATGAAAAATCTATTCATCAACAGTCTCTGTTAAAAATCAACGTGCTCGAATTCGCTACGCAGTGTGTAGCTTTTTGGGTGCTTCCTTCTAAAAATACGTCCCTACCGCAAACGTATACTGCTCCATAAATATCTTCTTGAAAGCGCTGATATTATTCTGCTCGTAAAAGATCAACATGGCTTTTTTATAGTCGATTGAGTCGACGGTTCGGAAGGAGATTGGGCAGTGGCGGTGGTGGACCAATATGGCATTGCTGATGATCCGGGCAGTGCGCTTGTTGCCGTCAGCGAAGGGCTGGATGTAGGAGATCAGCACCAGGGCAATCAGGGCTTTTTCGAAGACATTGGCGCGTTGATTGATCAGGGTACACATATCTTCCAGCGCCTCCCGGATCTGGAATTCATTGTCGAGGGGACGGTAGTTCGTCCCGGTTATACCTACCCTGCGATGCCGGATATTGCGGGCCACGTTCAGGTCTTTGATCAAAATGCTGTGGATGTCTTCAATACCGGCCACCGAAAGGGGATGGAGGTAGTTGGGGTGTTCCAGTATGAAATCCAGTGCCGCTTTGTGGTTCAGCAGCATGGTGGCTTCGTCTCTCGTCTTTCCGGTGGCCGTTTCTTTTTCTTTTAGTAAGCGCTCGGTTTCCAAAAGGGAATAGGTGTTCCCTTCAATTTGCGAAGATTTCCAGCTCAGGTCAATGGCCAGGCGTTCAAACTCCTGCTTGTATGCCTCGGTCGAAAGGCTCGACGTGTTTTTCTCAAAGGTGCGTTGAAGGGCATTCAGCGTATCCATATCCTTTTCCGTAAAAAGGGAAACTGAACCCAGAATGTCCTTGACCAGGCTTTGATTAAAGGAATCTATGATCTCTCGCTCATCGATCTCTTTTTGGAAATATTGCTCGGGGTCGATAGGCAGGAGCAAGGTATACGACCGGTTGATCCGGTACCGGGTACCTTTGCCTCTGCCACTTGCTTCGATCAGGTTGCCGGCCAGCATGGTTTGCAAGGCCCTTTTTACCGTAGCATAGCTCGCCGGGGAGTGGATTCCTTCGTGGATTTCACTGGAAGGACAACCGGGATTCCTGCGGATGTATTGCAGGATCGCCTCTTGTAATTCAGCCGTTGATTTGGCCATGGCAGGTCATTTGTGGCTCAAAAAGTTCTAATAACAGCTCAAAATTACTCTTTTTGAGCTTTATTTATATGTTTTTTGAGCTATAAATTCTTGGAGGTCAATTCAACCTGATTTTGGGCTCAAAATCTGCAAGGTTTGAACTATATCTGAAGGATAATCTTCTATCCCAAAAGCGCTCGGGGTGGAGGACTTCCAAGTCAAATCCCGTCAGGTAATCGACGGGGAAATCCTTGAAGGTTGCTGGTCACAATAACATCCGCCTTGCACCGGATTGCGGCAGCCAGCATGGCTGTAGATCGATCCATTTACCTTGCCATCAATATCCCATATCCAACTCCTGGGCCTGATCGGTCAGTTCCTGCAATGCTTTTTCCCGTTCAAGCTGGAAGACGCGCAAATATTTCTCCAGGTCCTCTAAAAGTACTCTTCGGTTCTTTCCAACCTTATTGAAGGGGATCTTGCCCGAGTCCAGAAGCTTGACCAAGTGGGAGTGCGATACCTGGAGGATAGCTGAAGCTTGTTGTGTGGTTAGTTCCATATCTTACTCCTTTTCCCGTGGTTTTCGGATACGCAATTGGTGGGGCTCCAGTATCCACAGGCAATTTGCGGGGTCGTGATTTTCCAGTGCTTTTATAAAAAGCTCGACCATGGAAGTCATCACTTCCAGGCTGGCAGGCCGGTTGGGACGCATCACAATGATCCCTTCAGTGCCTTCTGCCGGGAAGCGCACAATATTGCTGAAATCCAGATCAAGTGTGATTAGGCATCTTTTTTCTTCCTTACACTTTGCGTAGAGGTCCTCATCTGCTGCTCCGGACAATCCCTCTTCCAGAACGCTTTCTGCGTCGAATCCATTCTTTCGGAGCAATTCCGCCAGGGCAGTAGAGAAGTTTTCGTCGAGTTTGATTCGCGTCATCAGGCGGCAGGAATGCTAATGGAGACAATATTTTCCCTGGACATAGCCGAACCGTAGGCAATGCAGGCCAGAATATCTTCTTTTTTCAATTGAGGATAGGCTTTGAGAATGGCTTCCATCGATTCTCCGGCAGCCAGATAATCCAAAATGAGGGACACCCATATCCGGGTGTTTTTAACACAGGGCTTGCCGAAACAGATTTTCGGATCGGCAGATATGCGGTTGAGGAGATCGTTCACAGCGCTTGCGTTTAATTGGTTAAAAGCTGGATGCTAATCTGTTAGGTTACCATCGCATCGTCTTTCGTAAACGAATTTACGGAATAATAAGTTTCCGGGCTCGCACAGAGGGTTCGATGTAAGCCTGTGGTATCAAAATTCAGCAGTTAATTCAGTGTTTACTTTGATCTTCCACTTCGAATTGATGGCTGTCGTCTCGTCGCCTTCAACCGCAGAGAGCGGCAGATAGTGACGTAGCCGGGATTCCAGTGAGCGATCTATGGCGGATGCCAGGTCCTCGTTCTCCAGAATGTATTCAAAGATGTAGCCCAGGCGTTGCAAGGATGCCGTGTTGGGGTATTGCCCGGCTATTTCCTGCAGTTTTTTCGGATCGATGGCCTCCTGCAGCTCTTCCAGCACTTCGGTGGCGCGTTGAAGCCCTCCTATCTGTTTTTCGAATTTGACGAGATCTAAAGCGGTCAGTTCGGGAGAGGAGACCTGGAGGTAGCCGGTCTGGGTTTTCTTTTGTTCAATCCCCTTTTCCGGAAAATCACGGGTGTGGACAAACCGGATGAATAGCTTCTCATCTTTCACGGGGCGCAGGGTCGGTAATTCCGTGACGACAAATACCCGCTGCGGCGCCTGGTGAGAAGCGCCATGTAGGCTTGCCGCCGACAGCAGCCCCAGGTAGTAACGGTGCTGCAAAAATCGCATCAGATCGTCGATGAACAGGTTCGCCGGAAGTATGCCTCCTTTCCGGTATTCCGGAGGCAGGTAAAGGTAGAATCCCCTGACCAGTGACTTGATCACACCTTCCTTCGACAGGCGCATCAAGGCCAATTTCAGGGCGTCCTGGCTCACCTCGAAAGCGCTTCTCGCTTCTTCCAGGGTGAAACTCAGCCTGCCTTTTGCGCGGAGGCTTTCCACCCAGGACAGGAGATAATCATATTCTTTGGGTTGTTGCACTTGTCTGCGTTAAGTATCGCAATGTAATACTTATTGCAGACAAATGCAACTATTTTAATGTGAAAGAAATGAAAGTCTACTTTGTCACTCTAACCTCTCCCACCACGTCTCCTCCCACCCTTCCGGATTGGAAAAAGTCTCATAGCATTGAATCGGAATATACTGAAATTCCTCCCCCGTCTTCCTCTGAAACGCTTTCCCTGCAAGGGAGAGCAAAGCTTCGAAGCCTTCATCCACAGGCATCAGGGAAGGATTATTCAAAACGGCCTCATAACGCGTTTTGCCGCCGGCGACCACTGCTGCGCGGGCATATAAAAACCCATCCGCCGAAATATGTCCGTCGGGATAAGCAGCCCGGGCGTGGGCTTCCGTATCGAGCAAAAAGAGCTTCTCCGCCAGCCTGTCTTCAAACAGGTAGATGTGGCTGACAGGGCGTTCAGACAGCACATGGACGGAAGCCTCCAGGGCCTCTTCTCCTGCATCCTCATCCGGGATGATCTGATCGATGATCTTCCAGAAATCTTCTTCGGTGAAGGAAGGGGCATCGTTCAGATCGACGATCTGAATATCCAGCCGGATGTTGCCGGGGTATTTTCCTGGGTTGAGGCCCTTGTAAGTCTTCAACTGAATTTGGACAAACGATCCGAAAAGATCGTTCCTTCGAAAAGGACTATATCCAGGGACGGTATGGCGCGATCCCTTATTTCGGGAATTTTTCCAAATTTATGAATCGATGGGAAAAAGAGGTCGTGTCTCCAGATATTTAAGGAGAAAAAGGAAGCGGATGGAACGCTATTGCCAGGGCTAGAAAATTGCCTTGAATTACTTACTCTCCAGCTAAAGCCAAAACATGCTGAAAAACCTGATCCCCACCCCCCCCCCCCCCCCCAAAAAAAGGGGGGAAGCCCCCCCCCCCCCCCCCCCCCCCCCCCCCCCCCCCCCCCCCCCCCCCCCCCCCCCCCCCCGGGGGGGGGACCCCCCCCCCCCCCACCACATGATCACCAAATCGGCATTTATTTCACGAGCCAGGACAATGACCTCCGCTTCGCCTTTATCCAGGTCGGTTAGGAATGTCACAGAGTCCTGGTTCTCCACAGGCAGGATCTCTATCCAGGATAAAATGAAGAGATCTACATAAAAAGCCTTGTCCTTCCCGGCTTCAATTTCCTGCCAAACAGCTTTCGGGATGATTACCTTGGTGTACAATTTTTCTAACAAGGAAAGCTGCCCAATTTTGAGCAAAGACAGGATAGGCGTTGTGTTGCTCACTATCTTACGCATTCTCAAAATCTTCTTTCAACTGATCAGGTGTCGGGTTCCCAAGAATGGAGACCTGATATTCTGAAGCGAGTTCGAGGAAGGTCAGCCGAGAACATCCCAGCAGTTTGGCAGCCATACCGGAGGATAGTTTGCCTAGTTCATACAGTTTGATGATAGACAAACGCACCATTTCGCGGGCCAACTCCGGCTCCTGCATGTGTAGCGCCAACGCTAATTCTTTTGGAAAAGGTACTTGTATGATCGGAGAAGTCATAAACCGCTTTTTTCAAATTTACGCTTTTTTGTAAACATTTCTATCTCCTGGTAGGTTCCTTTCCCTCTGCCGTATCTTCAGCGAAGGCGGGTGCCCCCCCGTCGTAGCCCTGACTGCCGCCAGGCAGATTTGGCGAAGGCGGGTCACTTCCCAATACAAAACTTCCCAAATATATTCCCTAAAAGGTCTTCGGTAGTAATCTCCCCCGTAATCTCCCCCAGGTAAGAAAGCGCCCTCCGAATATCCATCGCCAAAAAATCCCCCGTCACGCCTGCGTCCATGCCCTTCAACGCCGCATCCAGCGATTCGGATGATTTCCGCAACGCCTCGTAATGCCGCGAGTTCGCCACGATCGTATCGCCGGCAGAGACCTTCTGACTGAGCACGGCTTCGTAGAGCTTTTCCTTCAAATACTCGATATTCATGGAGTTGATAGCGCTGATGGGGATCCAGTTTTGATTGGTGACTAGTGACTGGTGACTGGTGACTGGCCCCTTAAACTCCGAGGCTTCGCCAGAAGCCGAGCCCCCTTCATCACTCTCCACTCTCCACTCTCCACTATAATCCTCCCAAACAGTATACGGATTCAAATCCATCTTATTCGCTACCACCAGCAAATGCAGCCCCGGCCGTGCCAAGCTCTCCAGGTCCTTCCGCACTTCTTCCGGACCGCTTTTGATCACATCGAAAATATACACGAGCACGGCGGCTTGACCGATCTTTTCCATGGTCTTGCGCACGCCGATGGCTTCGATCTGGTCGGCGGCTTCGCGGATGCCGGCAGTGTCGATGAGGCGGTAGGTGATGCCCTGGATGTGAAGGGTCTCCTCGATGGTGTCGCGCGTGGTGCCGGCGATCTCGCTGACGATGGCGCGCTCTTCGTTGAGCAGGGCGTTGAGGAGGGTGCTCTTGCCGGCGTTGGGGCCGGCCGGCCAAAACGGTGTTCACGCCGTGCTTGAGCACGTTGCCGAGCTGAAAACTCTGGATCAATACGTGCAGCAACTTCTGGATCTTCGTCATGAGCTCCTTCAGCTGACTGCGGTCGGCAAATTCGACGTCTTCCTCGCTGAAGTCGAGCTCGAGCTCGATCAGACTGGCGAAGTTGATGAGCTCTTCCCGCAACTTCCGGATCTCGTCGCTGAACCCGCCCCGCATCTGCTGTATCGCGATCTGGTGCGCCGCCGCCGAATCGCTCGCGATCAGGTCGGCCACGGCTTCGGCCTGACTGAGGTCCATCCGCCCGTTCAGAAACGCTCTTAGGGTGAACTCCCCGGGCTTGGCCATCCGCGCTCCTTTCTCAATAAACAACTGCAACACCTGCTGCAAGATATACGGCGACCCGTGACACGACACTTCCACCACATCCTCTCGTGTATACGAGCGCGGCGCCCGGAAAAGGGTCACCACCACTTCGTCCAGCGCCTGCCCTTCCGCATCTTTGATGGTGCCGAAATGGGCGGTGTGGCTGGCCTGGTCTTTGAGTTTCTTACCTTCGAAAACGGCATCTACAATGGCCACGGCCCGCGGCCCACTCAAGCGGATCACGCCGATGGCGCCGATGCCGGGAGGGGTGGAGAGGGCAGTTATTGTATCGTCGAGAGCGTAATGCATTGCATCTTCGTTTTGGGGGTGGTCGGGCAGTTTGTTATTTACCGCTAAGGCGCTAAGGACGCGAAGAAATCTTGTTTTTGCAACTAATGCAGAATTGTAAAAGCGAAACCTCTTCGCGCCCTTCGCGCCTTTGCGGTTAAAAAAGAACATTTATGCTTTAAGAACAACCACATGCTCTTCCGGGTTTCCTACCACTCACAACTCCCAATCGGCTGCCCCGGCGGCATCTCCACCACCTCCGGCCACTGATACGCCTCCGGATGCGCCCGAAACCGCTTGATCTCCTCCAGCAAATACATACAATGCGCTTTGCGGGCATTGGTGTCGGCACTGGCGAGCTCGATGCGGAATTGATCTTCCAGGTCCTGCACGGCCATTAGAGCCAGGGCCGCTACCTGCCTGCTGCCTTTCCGGTCGCCGGCGAGGCGGAGCATGTGGTCGACGGTCACTTTCTCGATCACGTGGGCGACTTCTACTTCGTAGGGGTTGTTGCGGTTGTTGAAAAAAGCGCGGGTGAAGAGGCTCTCGAAAACGAAGGTGGGACTGAAATAACTCCCGTTCATCGAATGCTGCTGCAATACGCGGGCCATGCGCTGGGGGTTGAGCAACAGACGGATGGTCTGACTGGCAGAGGCTTCCACCGCGGCCAGGGGATCGAAAATAGGGGAGGTATTGCCGGAGAATAACTCCCGGTCGCGGTTGTAGCCCAGGGGCTCCGGGGGAATGAGTTGCAGGATGCGGGGCGAAATGGTCAGTTCTTCGGTTTTGAGCGTATTGAGCAGGGCTTTCATGGCGGCCTCCTGGGCCTCGGGCGCTATGGGCTCGGCAATCACCTGGCCATCGCCGCGCATGGCGTAGCTGTAGTTGACGCCGCCGATGACCTTGGCAGTGGCTTCGGTCTGGTAGCGATGTCCGAAATAGAGGGGCACGAGCACCCGCTCGAGTTCGGCATAAGGCGTGCCGGGAGGGATGTTGTTTTCGCCGAAATCAGCTAATGCCTTGCGGCGCACCTCCAGGAGCCGGTCCAGTTCCTGGGGGGCGGACTTGCCGTTGTCCCACAAATGGGCGTAGGGGTGGGCGCTGCCTTCCGGACGGGCATCCTGGTCGGAGAGGAAGAGGAACCCTTTCCCGATGTTTTCTTTGATCACCCCTGCCAACGCCGCTGCTTCGTCGGTGCCTTCGGGAAAATCCTGGTAGCCATAGCGTACCGTGCGCTTGTCCCATTCACCGATCTTGTTGTCGTAGGCGCTGGAGAAGTCCATCTTTTCTTTCTTGTCGAGGGTGATGTAGGGATGCGGATAATCCATCACCGAAGCCCGGCCGTTGTAGCTGGCGGCGAAGTTGTGTGCCAGGCCGATGGTGTGTCCCACTTCGTGAGCTGAAAGTTGCCGCAGGCGGGCCAACGCCATCGCTTCGAGTTGTGGATCGGGGGTCTCGCCTTTTTCATAGCCGGGGATGAGCCCCTGGGCGATCAGGAAGTCCTGCCGTACCCGCAAGGACCCGAGCGACACGTGTCCTTTAATGATCTCGCCCGTGCGTGGGTCGATGACCGTGGCGCCGTATGACCAGCCCCGTGTAGACCGGTGGACCCACTGGATGAAATTGTACCGCACATCCATCGGGTCTGCGCCTTCGGGCAGCTCTTTCACCTGGAAGGCGTTGCGGTAGCCGGCGGCTTCGAAGGCCTGGTTCCACCACGATGCCCCTTCGATCAGGGCCGATTTGATGGGCTCGGGTGCGCCGGGATCGACGTAGTAGACGATGGGCTCGACCGGGTCGCTGACCTTGGCCCCGGGATCTTTTTTCTCCAACCGGTGCCGCACGATGTAGCGCTGCACTACCGGCTGGTCGATCGGCTGGGCGTAGTCGAGGTATTGTATTTCGAAGAAACCACTGCGCGGATCGAAGGCCCGGGGCTGGTAGTTGTCATCTGGCAATTGAATGAACGAATGGTGCATTCTTACCGTCACGGCATCCGGACTGGGCGCCACAGACTTGATGAAATCGCCCTCGGGATCTCCCAGGAAGGTGACAATGGCTTCAAATTCGCTGTTTTGGGGGAAGTTTTTCGTCCCCTCCATATAGATCGCCGAGCGGTTGGGGTCGGCCTTGTAGGTACCTTGTTTGGTTTGTTTCAGCCGGCCAGCCACATTGTGCGCATCGCGCAGCAGGAAGTCGGTGATATCCACCAGCACCATTTCCCCTTGTTCCGCCGCCACCGTAAATCCGCCTTGCACCGATTGGGCAAAGGCTTCTTCTACGGCTTTCCGCTCCGCCGCATTCTCGCTTTCCGCCCGGAATTTGTAGTTGCTTTCGAGGAGCAATACTTTCGATCCGCTGCGGTAAAAACGCACCACGCGGTTTTCGCCCAACTGCCCCCGGTCCAGCCCGATATCGTTCGAGCCGATGCCCGCAGGGAGGGAGTTGACGTAGAGGAATTCCTGGTTCCATTTATCGATTTCTAGCCAGATCTTGCCTTTTTTAGCATCCCAGTAAAAGGAGAAATAGCCGGGATATTCCGCCATCTCCGCCGTAAATTCGGCAATGGTCGGGAGTGGAGTAGTCGTTTCTTTGTCGACGGGAGGTCCCTGCGCTATGGCTATAGAAGTGAGCCACAGCAGGGAAAAGAGGATGGATATTCGCTGCATAATTGTCTGCTATTCGCGGTTAGTTTTTTCAATGGACCTAAGATAGCAGATTTTCCTTAAGACTGTAATAATTCACCGCGATAGACGCTACGAAGGCAAAGCCAACTGAAAACTAAAAACTAATCCCGATAGCTATCGGGAAAAATCTACCCCTCTTCCGTCAACTCAATCTCCCGCCGCATCCGATCCACCCGGGTCTGCACCGATTGAAGGATCTCGAAAAAGCGCGGGTTGGTGCGCAGGTCGGAGAAGAAGGGACTGGCTTGGGCGCCACCGTAGTCGAGCCAGTTGTAGGCGGCGGCTTGCTGGAGATAGTCGAGGGCGCTTTCATTTTCGCCTTCTACCGCGTCGAGGAGGCAGTTCATGAAGTAGTATTCCGAATTGTCTTTTTTGAGGCCGAGACGGGCAAAGCGCGCGCGCAGGTCGCGGATGATGTCGTAGGCTTTCGGGTCGTGGAGCTTGCGGAGGGTGAACGCGTAGGCCAGCTGGGCATCCCAGTCTGTTTCATAGTCTTTTTGGGTGGCGTATCTCTCTGGCACACCGGCTTCTTCGAGGAGCTTTCGGGCCTGGCGGAGGTTTCCTTTCGACAATTCGAGGATGACGAGCAGGCGCGTTTCGCAGGTGGCTTCGGGGGCATGTTTGTCGCATTCCCGGGCATATTCTTTGGCCTTGCCGAGATTGCCGAGTTGGAGGTAGATCCCGAAGAGCATTTCATGGGCTGTCCGGAAATCGGGATAGAGCTGGAGGCAGTCGGTCAGCAGTTCGATGGCTTCGTCGTGCATCCCGACCGTCATGTACATTTTGGCGAGGCCCACTTGTGTCCATTTATCTTTTGGGTTGAGATCCAATGCTTTGCGGGCCCATCGGATGGCGTTGACCATTTCGCCGTTCATGGAATAGATGGATGCCAGGTTGAGGGTAGCCATGCCGTTGCTGGGGTTATATTTCAGGGACTGGAGGTTGGCGTCCATGGCTTCGTCGTATTTTTCCTGGTAATGGAGCACGAGCCCTTTGGCCTTATAGGCTTCCGAAAGTTCGGGGTCGAGCTCGATGGCACGTTCGCAGACGGCCATGGCGGAGTCGAGCAGCGGGAGGTCGCGCCCGAAGCGGTTGGCTTTTTGGGCCAGCGCATCGCCGAGTCCGGCGTAGGCGGGAGCAAAGAGGGAGTCGATAGCCAGGGCGCTCTGGAAGAGCTGAATAGCCACTTCGTTGTCCTTGGCGGTATATTCGAAGTAGTATTTTCGTCCCTGGAGGTAGAGGTCGTAAGCTTCTACGTTGGCGGTCCCTTTCTTGTCGAGATTCACCTGCTGGGCGGGAGAGAGTTGCATTTTGAGGGCAGAGGCAATATCCATGGCCACCTGACTTTGAACTTCGAATATCTCGGTGAGTTCGCGGTCGTAGGTTTGGGCCCAAAGGTGACTGTCGGTGTGGGCATCGATAAGCTGGGCTACGATGCGCACCTTGTTATCCTGACGGCGCACGCTGCCTTCCAGCACGTAGTCGGCGTTGAGCTCTTCACCGATATCGCGGATGCTTTTTTCGGTGTCCTTATACCCCATCATGGTGGTTCGGGAAATGACATTCAGACCGTTGACCTTCGACAACAGGGTTAGAATATCTTCCGTGATGCCGTCGCTGAAATAGTCGTTCTCGGAGTCTTCACTATAGTTGGCGAAGGGAAGCACCGCAATCGAATATCCCTGATCGACGAGGGTAGCTTGAGCCGCCAGTTTTCGCTCGGAGGCCGGACCCTGGGTGAAATATACCACGGAGAGCAACAACGAAAACGCACCAACAATCGCCAGTCCAGTGATTAGCAACCGATTGGTGCGCCGGATACCAACGGCTGTTTTGTCGCTTTCGGGGGCTACCTTCTTGGCCTTTCGGATAGCTTCCTCCCACTCAGACTGAGGCGGAAAGGCCAGTCCCTTGTTGGTGATGGCAAACAGCTCGAACGGTTCGGTAATATTTTTAAAAAGGTGTTTCCCCATCGATTTGCACCGGATACCGGGGTGGTTTTTGATGTCGTCGTGCACCTTGGAGGAGACCAGGATGCCGCCCGGCAGACAGGCCGACTCCAGGCGGGCCGCGACATTGACGCCATCGCCATATACCTCTTCATCTTCGAGAATGATATCACCTGTATGGATGCCGATGCGGAGGGGGATTTTGGGATCTTGCTGAAGTGCCTGCTGGATCTCTATGCAGGATTCAACGGCTTCGACTGAGCTCTGAAAGATGCTCAGGGTGCCATCGCCGTAGTATTGGATGATTTTCCCGTCGTGCCTTTCCGTACATTCCTGAAACACCGACCGGTGCCGTTCGCGTATGCGTCGCGCCTGGTCCTCATCGGCATTCATAATGGCCGAGTAGCCCACGATATCGGTAAAAACGATGGCAGCGAGTTGACGTTTACGGGTGCTCATGTGTGGTTCGGAATAATTCCTTCTTCAAATATACAAACCCCTGGGGGTAGGTCCAGGTTTAGTTGACGAAACCAATTCCTTTTTGGACAGGCTTCGAGCTTATCCGGATTAAGGACAAGGGAAAGAGACTGAGGATGCAGAAAAAACAATTGATAATTTTTTAATTGTTTCTTATCCCCACTTCCTATACCTTTGCCCACGACAACCGGTCGCCGGCTTCCGGATACCGGTACCCTTTCACCGACAACCGATTACTATGAGATCCCATGTACTCCTCTTGACATGCCTGTCAATTGTGCTCTCCGCACATTCCCTCTTTTCCCGTACCGCCCCTGGCCCTAACCCCCCATTTGCGGCCATCGAGTTCCAACGCTTGTTTGGCAACGAACTCGACAACCGCTTCAACAAGGTCATTCGGGTAGGCGATGATTACTATGCACTCGGTACGGACGAAAAAACCGATGGGGTTACCGCACATGCAACCCTCACCCGCCTGAATTTCCAGGGACAGGTGCAGTGGACCATACGTGTGGGCGTGCCCTCCACCTGGAATGATATCATCGAAACGGACGAGGGGAATCTCCTCCTGGTGGGCGGCACCGCACCCTATGACGTCAACGCCAATGGCCTCATGGGCGTGGCTACACCCTCGGGATCCTTCCTTTGGGTAAAGTATTACAGCTTTGCCGACCGGGAAACACTTTCTAAAGTGGTGCGGCACCCCAATCCGGACAACCCGGCTTTTCCTTACTATGTTCTCGGCGTAACCCAGCAACAGAATGCTTCGACCAATGATGATATTAACCTCTTGAATATCAATGCAGATGGCGTGGTTAATTGGCGAAAACTCATCGGCAACATCGCCGATGAAGAGTTCTGGAGGGACCTGGAAATCCTTTCTAACGGGAATCTTTTTCTCGTAGGACATGCGGGCAGTTCCGCCGTGTCAGTCCAGATCAATACGGCTGGTACCGTAGTCTCCGGCAATTCTTATGCTACAGGAATGCGCATCAATGATGCGGTGGAACGCCCGGGATCCGGCTATTACTTCGTAGGGTCTTCCTCGCCTTCCTCGCCTGCACAGATCAGCCGGGTCAATCCCAATTTTCAAGTTGTCTGGAGCCGCACGATCCCCAGTTATCATTTCTAAACCGGGTCTGGATCGGCCCCGATGATGCCTTGTATGCCATGGGCTTCGGCTCGATCAATGGAACAGGCCGCAACCTGGTGATCAAATTTACCGAAACCAATAATATTCCTTCCATTCAATGGACCAAGATCCTGGATGGAGGAGAAGCTTCGTATTTGAACGGGAATATTTTCTTTTTGGCGCCCGACCAGATCGCTTATGTAGATGGTCGGACCGGCAATCCCTCCGGCTTTGGACAAAGCGATGCCTTTTTGTCGATTAGCAGCCTCGACCTGGCAACCTGCATCACGGCGCCAGGTCCTAGCTTATCCATGGTCTCTTTTTCGCTGACCAGCAATACCTATACGGTGACCGGGGTGACTGCCTCTACACCGCTGCCACAAGATGTGCCATTGGAAGGGGTAGCCTGGCAGCAAATTGCTATCTGTGGGTCTTCCTGCGAACCGGTGAATACCAATACGTTTAGCACGATCCTGGTGCCTGAAGGCGGCTCCTCGGAGATCGAACTGGCCCTGGATGGCTTTGAAGCGAGCAACGGCGAGCATGTGGTGCTGGGCTTGAGCACGGCGTTTTCCCCGTTTTCCCTCGACCTGGTATTGACCCGTTTTGACGGAGAAGGCAATCTCCTGGCTGACCCCCAACAACTGGATTTTACGTATAACGGAGGGGAACTGGAAGCCCTGATCGATTCGGAAACCCAATCGAACGCCCACCTGACAGAGGTCTTCGACGGCAATGGGAATTCCCAGGGCTACCTCCTGGCAGCCACGATGTTTAACACCGTCTTTCCCCCAGGCGGCATCTCTACCCCGGATATTCTCACGGCCCTGATCGACCATTCGGGATGCGTGGTGTGGAGCCGTTTTATTGAACGTCCGGTGACGGATGAATATGCCCGCGATGTACTCCAATTGCCCAATGGCGATCTGGTCGTATTGGTGCGCCGCTACAACCCAGGTACGGGAGATAATACCATGGAGTTGTTGCGGTTTTCTATAAATGGGCAGGATTGTACCGACCTGGTTTTTAACGTGGCATCGACCGATGATTTTCAACCTTTCTCGCTTGCCAATGTAGAGGGTTTGCCCAACTCTACCGCTACGGTGGCCGTGGGAGGCTACTGGCGTTCCGGACAACAATTTCTCGGCATTTACCTGCTCCAGCCCGACCTTTCAATGGCTATCCCGGGCCCGCTTCTTTATGACATGTTCCCTGCCAATCCAGAGGAAACACCTGTCCCGACCGGGATTTTACAAAGCGGCGAAAACCTGGTCGTAGCCGGCTACCTCAAAAAGAATAGCCTTGACCGGGAGGCCTTCCTGCTGAGTGTCCGGCCTTTTACGCAGAGTGGACAGGTAGACGGAACATTACTTTGGGCACGTCGCATCCGGACCAATGCCTCCAACGGTACGTTTGGCAATGGATACCGGATCTACGGACTGGATAAAAATAATGCAGGCGACCTGTTTGTCGCCGGCGCGGCCTTTGGGATCAACGATTCCTTTTATCGCGCGTTTTTGCTGAAAGCCAACCCGGACGGGATGGTGCAGTGGATTCATTTGTTTCCGGGCAACTTTGGCAATGAATCAGCCGATAATGCGCTGGCTTACGACCTCGATGTGACGCCTGAAGGCAGCCTGTTGCTCTCCGGCTACCGGCCTCGCCCTGATTCATCGGACGGGTTCTTCTGGGTAGGGCGTGCAGACGCGAACGGGAGCCTCCATAATTGTGATTGCTTCGATCCATTGTCTCTTCAGGTAGAAAATTATCAACCCGAATTTTCAGTAGATACCTCCCCTGAACCGACTGAAATAGCTTGTGATGGGGGATTAGCGATTCCTGCCTGTCATGCCTTTACGCCTTCTCAGTTGTTTTGCGACCAGTATTTTCCAGCTCCAATTTGTGAAGCCTCCTTCCTCTGGCAGCCCACCAATGGATGTGGAACCTTCGCGTTTACCAACCAGTCGACCGGCCCCCTGCTGACCTATTTGTGGCAGTTTGGCGACCCGCTCAATTCGACTTCCCTGCTCGCCAATCCAACATTTACCTATTACTCCTCCGGTACTTTTAACGTCTGTCTGACGATAACTTCCGCAGGTTGTACAGATACGTATTGCGAAGAAATTACCGTCGATATCCAGGGTGCTCCGGCCGGCCTGACCTGCCCGGATGATGCCATGCTGGAAGTGGATCCCGGTGCTTGTGAAAACTCGAGTTTTCAACTTCCGGAAGCGGCTGTCGTCGATAATTGCCCCTGCGATAATTTGTTGGACGTAAGCTATTCCCAAGGGTATAACGGCCCCTATCCGGCCGGCCAGCATACATTTACCGTTACGGTGGTCGATGCGTGTGGGTTTGTGACCTGCGAAGTGACGGTAACGGTTGATGACGGGGAAGCGCCCGTCATTATTTGTCCGGAAGATGTGACACTGCCCCTCGGGTCTTCTATCGATCCGGCTGAAACGGGAGAACCGACCGCTACAGATCCCTGCGGCGAGGCGACGATCACTTATTCAGATGAATTGGTGCCGACCGGTGATTGCTCGAGCCGCATCGACCGCACCTGGATCGCCGCGGATGCTTCCGGTAATGCCGATACCTGCGTGCAGGTGATCTGGCTACTGGACCTGACCCCACCCCTAGTGACTTGCCCGGATGATTTTAGCGTAGAAGTCGATCCGGTTGATTGTGTGGCCATTTTGGATCAACTCGATGTGGTGTTTGAAGATGATTGCACCAGCCCGAACGATTATGAGATCAGTTATATCCTGACAGGGGTAACCAATGGCAGTGGACTGGGTTTGCCTATCGGGTTGGTGGAATTTCAGATAGGAGCTACAGGGGTGGAGATCAATGTGTCCACCCCTACGGGCGTTTCGGCATCTTGTACATTCACCCTGACCGTTACGGAAACCGTGCCTCCGGTTATTACCTGTCCGGATGTACAATGCGTTGTTGCGGATCAGGGCACAGAAGAAGCTTTGGTAGAATTTGCAGACCCCACTGCTACAGACAATTGCTCCGGGGTGACCGTGATTTGCAATCCCATCTCCGGGAGTACCTTCCCGCTGGGCGCTACTTCGGTGGTGTGCACGGCAAGTGATGCCGCAGGCAATTCGGCGGTTTGCAGTTTTACAATAGAAGTGTTCTCCGAAGAACTATCTGCTGCTTTTGTGGCAGAAGCCAGCTCTCCTTGTGCCGATACCTATGTGTTTACACCCGCTTTCCTCGATCCTGCCCTGAATTACGCCTGGAATTTTGGAGACGGGACTACCTCTGTACTTCCGGAACCGGCGCACAGCTTCCCGGGCACCGGCTTGTACACGGTCTCGTTGGTGCTTTCGACCGATTCGGGATGTACGGCAGAAAGCAGTGAGGTGCTGGATGTAGTCATGTCTTTCAACCCAATCTTCTTCTACGATACGGAATGCACCAACGTGGCATTCGACGGCCTTCCGGATGATCCGGCATATTCCTGGACCTGGGAGGTGCCTGGCGGACCCCTGGAAGGCCCGGTGGTTTCCGCGTCCTTCCCGGATTTTGGCACGTTTGAAGTTTGTGCCACGGTGACGGATGGCGCGTGTACGCAGATGGTTTGTCAAACGATTGAATTAGCAGATACGGAAGCCCCTGTACTGACCTGCGCCGGACTTTCCCTGGCCACCGACTCCAATGTTTGCGAAGTGAAATACATACCTGATGCCCCCGAGGCCCAGGATAACTGCTCCGGTCCAGGTGCGTTGATGGTGGAAGGAATCCGGGACGATAACCTGGCACTGGATGACCCCTGGCCATTAGGCGTCACCTGCATCACCTGGACCGCTACGGACGAAGCGGGCAATTCGGGCGCATGCCAACAGTGTATCACGGTAGCCGATGAAGAAGCCCCGGATATAACTTGTCCGGAGGATGTGACGATAGAAGCCGAAACGGGCGCCACTGCGGCTGTGGTGGAATTTGGCAATGCCGAAGCAACCGATAATTGCGGCAATACCTCGCTAACTTGTTCCTATACTTCCGGAGCGGAATTTCCGATCGGCGCCACCGAAGTGACCTGCACGGCCACCGATGATGCCGGCAATTCGATCTCCTGTACATTTATGGTGACGGTTCTCCCAACTACCGATACCTGCTGCGTAGATTCAATGGGGTTTGTAATGAATGTAAATGCCGGGTTCAGCTGGGCGGTAGATGGCTCCTGTAAGTTGACGGTGACCCCCAAGCAACTCAACGGCTGTCAAAATGTACTCGAATGGAGTTGGGGCGACGGGGCCTTTACCGAAGGGCCTTTCGCGGGAAATACCGAAGTGAGCTACACCTTTGCCGAAAATGGCGAATACGAAGTATGCATGCTGGTGGCTGAACTGGACGAAGGTACCGGCGCTATCTGCTGGGAAGCAACCTATTGCGAGACGCTTACGCTGGAGTGCGGCGATCCTTGTGCACTGGAAGCCCTGCCAATCCGTACCGGATACGATTATGCCAACGGAACCCCTTATGGCGCCAATGGAGACACCGATACGTACTGGCTGGAATCGAATGGACTGCCCATGGCGACGGCGCCCCAGATAGGTGGCCAGCCTCCGCTTGCCAACAGCAACTGGATCGTTCCCATGGTCGCATCGGGCTACCGCGATCATACGATTGAATTTGCCTTCTGCCTCCCCGCCGGACCTTTTGATTGTGAAGACCTGGTGTTCGACCTGGGCATTAAGGCCTGGGCGTTGGCTACTATCCGGATCAATGGACGACCTGTGTCGGGCCCCTTGTTCCTGAGCCCCGCTTACGGGGCGTCCGGCAACTGGCTTTTCCAGCCTGTTGCCGCCGATTGTGGACTATTCCGCGAGGGCGAAAACAAGCTGACTATTGACCTCAAAACGGTATATGGGGGTGCGGGCATAAGTGTGGCCGGTAGTGTGTCGACCGCCAATGGCAATCCACTTCTGGGCTCTCCCGGTTGTTGCGCTCCGGCGCCCGCTTGTGGCTGCGCAGATTTTGTGTTCAATAGCATAGACATCGTGCCTTCCACCTATTTTGAAGGAAATCCATGTAACCGGTCCTTCCGCCCTGAAGGGATCGAGGCCTGCGACCAGGTAGAATGGTACCTCAACGCGACGCTGATGGCTTCCGGAACGGGCACAGATTGGGTACCTATGGAACTGCCCAACGGGGCCGGGGAGGTATGCCTGCGTGTAACCCGTACCGATCCATCCGGCAATTTCTGCGGGGTTATTGAAAAGTGCTGGGCGTTTATTGCCGCCTGCGGCGATGCCACTGCATGTGGGGACGGTATTATCACCAACACCGGAATGGAAGGCCAGCGCGGCGTGCTTGGGGGAGATGGCAGTGCAGATCCGTGGTTGCCGGCCTTCGGCGCTCCATATCTCGTTCCAGACCCGGGTGCTGCCGATCCTAACTTCATGGTGTTGTCGGGGAATAAAAATGGAGGTGATGCTTTCTACCAGGTGATTACCGCGGAAGTAGGGCAGACCTATCAGTTGTCTCTCAACGCGACGCGGTATTTGCCGAGTCGCCCGGGTGAAAATTCCCGGCTCATCGTGCGGGTGTCTGATGTGCTGCAAACTTCTAATAACTGCACCGGCACCTGCCAAACCCTGGCTACTATCCACGAGTTTTCGGACACGGCCTGGTATCACCACGTGTACAGTTGGCAGCCTTTCTCGCCGAGTTTAAAGTATCTCACTATTCTTGTGGAAAATGACTTTGTCAATGATGGAACCCCGGCTTCCCGCTCTTACATCCAGGTCGACAACATTTGCCTGGAAGCGCCCAATGCGACGAAAGAGCTTCCGGCTACCAGCTTCCGTCTTTTCCCCAACCCCACCAACGGCGATCTGACACTCGATCTGGGTGTCGCCGCCCCGGAATCCATGCAGCTCACCCTCTACGACCTATGGGGTCGCCGGGTAGTAGCAAGCACGCTGATCCCTGGCGAATCCCGTCACAGCTTGCAACTGCAATCCCTGCCCCCGGCGGTGTACTGGATTGAAGTGGTTGGTGGAGATGGAGTTGTTTGGCGGGAGAGAGTGGTGAAACAATAGAAGTTTTTAGTTTGTAATTTTCAATTTTCAGTTTTACTCAAGGAAAATTTATTGGCCAATAATAGAACCTGAGGCCGTACTTTTCAAAAGTGGTTTGCCAGCATTCGGCTGGCAAACCACTTTTTTTCCAATAACTGAAAATTGAAAATTAAAAACTAAAAACTACCTCTTAATGCCAATGCCCAGGCCCATGCATCTCCTCTTTCGGCGGCTCGGGCGCTTGCCCGAAGTTGCGTAAGTTGTAGATGAAGTTGAGCATGACGAATCGCTGCAGGACGTTTGTTTGCACGTCTTGTGTGTAGATCTCCGTGATGGTGCGGCTCAGGCTGTTATTTTGTTTGAGCAGGTCAAATACAGAGAGGTTGATCTCCCCGCGTTGGTTTTTGAAGATCTTTTTGCCGATGGCCATGTTCCACAGCCAATAGTTGGGATCGAAGCCGGCGGAGAGGCCGTCGAAGTATTGGTAGGTCACGTCCGTGCGGAACGTAATCCCTTTCCAGATGATCCAGTTGAGCTTGAACTGAGCGGTTTGGCTCAGGAAGTTGGAGTTGCGGTCGGTACGAAGGGTGTTGGTGGCCCAATTGTAGCTGGAGCGGGAGGAGATACTGAAGTCGACCTTGTCGCTAATATTACTGGCTATAGTCAGGCCCAGGCCTCCGTTGGTATTGTTGGAATAGTTGAGCTGCTCGTTGATCAGGCCAGGGGTACGGGTATAGCTGCCCGAAAGGTCCAAATTCATATTGAGCTTGAGCGGTTTGAAAGGGAAGCCGTAGGTCACCATCGAACTGGCGTTATAATTGCCGTCGAGATTGACCGGAATGGAGATCTGGGCTCCGGGCGATACATCATATTCGTTGAAGATCGGGGCATCGCCCTGTGCCAGGTAGGTGCTGGTGGCGATGTAGTTGTCGGTGATGCTTCCACGTACCAGGACATAGAGCACAGTCGATTTTTCGGTATTGGTTTTGGAGTAACGGGAGAATACACTGTGTTGCAGTGACTGCACCAGATTGGGATTTCCCACCGTAAGCTGGAGCGGATTGCTGTTGTTCAGTATATTTTGCATTTGCTCAAAACTGGGCTGGCGGGTGCTTGCCCGGTAGAAAAGGCGGAAGTTGTCACTGCGCGACTTATCGTACCGGATCATCGCCATGGGCAGAAAATTGGTAAAGGTCCGCTCGATGGTTATGACCTCCGGGTAGGTTTGTTCGTTATTCAGATCTGCGCGCTGGAAATAGCCCCGGGCCATGAGCATCCATTTGTCTTTCCTCCAATTGTACCCCGCGCCCAGGCGATGGGTGATGTAGTCGTTGGAGAAAATGTTGCTCAATTGATAGTTGAGGGAGCTATAATCTTTTGTACTTTCCAGGAAATCGTATGTTTCGCGGTCGCTTTCGTCGAGCTGGTAATTGCCACGGTAACTAAGCATCAGCATGCCGTTCTTCCCAATGGGTTCGGTGTAATCCAGGTTGGCCCCGGCGGTCATGTTATTGGCGTCGAGGGTAGCAAACTGATTGAGGGTGTCGGAGGAAGGCGCCGGGTCGTAGTAGTCGTTTTTCGAAAACAGGTAACTCTCTCCCCGCTTGGGCGCATAGCCCCCGGAAACATTAATCGAGAAGGTGCGACGGTCTTTGGCAAACTTGTGCCGCCACAAGAGGTTGGCATCGGTACTCAGCGCGGAAAGCTTGGCATCATAGGTGTTGTTGGTCTCGCTTATTAGCGCTAAACCCTGACTGTTTTCACCGAAGAGCTGCGAAGTCCCATCGTTGGATTGCCAGGTTGCTTGGGGACGGAATATCAGGGAATTGAAACTATCGAGCTCAACCTCCATGCGCAGATTCAACCGGTGGTTCATATTCGTGCTTTGGCTGAGACTAAACTCGTTGTAGTATTCCTGAAATTCACCGGTATTGACAAACTCCCGGTTGATGGTTTGCTTCTGGGTATTGTCGGCGTAGTTGAAGAAGTAGCTCCCGGAGACCTGGATTTTTTTGCCCCATTTATCGGAGTAATTGATCCCAAGTGCATGGGTTTGGGTAATCCCTCCGCTTTGGTTGATCGAAAAGTCTTCACCTCCCCCGTGTCCTCCTCCACGACCCCAGCTGCGCTGGCTATTCGATCCCATTACACCCAGCAAATCTTCGGAGGCAAAGTTTTGTTGGTTAATATTATTGCTCATACCAATGAGGGAAATACGCTGGTCTTTATTGAAAAAGTTGATCTGCCCCCCTGTCTGGTAAAGCACACCGGGCGCCTTGAGGTCATCTTCGCCAATGCCTGCATAGACCCGGCCAAACTGACCGGCCCGCATATTGGATTTGGTAATGATATTGATTGTTTTGGAGGTCTCCCCGTCCTGAAACCCGGTAAACTGTGCCTGGTCGCTTTGCTGGTCGAAGACCTGGATCTTATCCACCACCTCTGCAGGCAGACTGCGCAAAGCGGCTTTGGGATCATTGCCGAAAAAGGGCTTTCCATCTACAAGGACCTGCTTGACTTCTTCTCCCTGTGCCTGCATCTTTCCGTTTTGCATCGAGATGGTGGGCATTTTGGCGATCAGGTCTTCGGCATTGGCATCGGGCAGAGTTTTATAAGCCTGTGCGTTGATCTCCGTGGTGTCGCCTTTCTGCATGGCAGGCAGTGCTTGCTCGGTGATCTGGATGGTCTGCAGCTGGACCGCATCTTCACCCATCTTCAGGGTTCCCAAATTGACCGATTGCCCTTGAACCTGGATCGTTTGAGAGATTTCTTCGAAACCGATGAAACTGATCTTCAATTCATAGGAGCCGTTTTTTACGAAGTCAAACTGGAACAGGCCATCGTTTTGCGACACCTGGGCGCGGGACACCCCGTTGTCCTGGCTGATCAGCATGACATGTGCGCCGGGAAGCGGAGCGCCCTGTTCTGCGTCGGTTAATATGCCTTGAATGGAATAGTTTTGCGCACCCAAAGAAAGGGTGAGGAAAAGCGCGAGAAAAGAAAGTAGACTCTTCATGAGGAATGTTATTTATTGCGGTTATCGTGCTGGCCTTCCGACCATCTGCTGTTTGCAGCTTGTTCGGCCTGTATCGCCTCCCACTTTTTGAATTGCTTTTTGGTGAGCACCACCTTCAGGTGTTCATTTTTTTCATCACGCAGCGCCTGCATCAGGGGCCGCATTTTGGTAAAGTCGCCCGCGGCTTCTTCCCGGGCTTTATGGACCTTAATGGCATTGGCCAGATTGATCTCCCTGACGAGCACGGTTTGCTCTTCCGTGAGATTCAGCTTCTCCAGCATTTGAGCGGTTTGCTTTTCCGCCATCTCTTCGGGTGTGCCCCAATGCCTTCCCGGCTGGGCGTTAGTACTAAAGGAAAGCGACAGGAAAAAGACGGAAAGAAGTAAAAAACGGTGGTAAACGTGCATGGCATTTCATTTTAGCTACCCAAAAGTGCGGCTTTGGCCGGAATGGGAGAAAAATATTCAATCAACACCCGGTATTTGTCAATGAAGGGCCGGGGTATGGGTAGGGGCGAAAAATTTTTCGCCCCTACCCATACCCCGGCCCTTCATTGACAAATACCTCTTCTTCATTGAAAAAACTTGGCAAACTGATGCCTTTTCCCCAGCTTTGAAGAATGAGCCGATTGGGAAAAAAAGTACTTGGATTCAAATCATTTTTTGGGGCGTCATCTGGTTGTTGATCCCCTTTCTTTTGGCTGGTGGCTGGGAGAACTGGTCGCGTTTTCTATTGCGCGGCCTGGTGATAGGTATAGGCGTAGGCATTGTCGTGTTTCTCAATCTGGAAGTATTGGTGCCCCGTCTATTTTTACCCAAAAAAATAGGCTGGTATGTGGTAGCGGGATTGGTACTGGTGGTCGTTTTACTGGTATTGATCTACTGGGACCAGGCGCCCTGGGCCGAATGGCTCAATTTAAGCGATCGGCCGCGGGCCGACCACAAGCCTCCCCACCAGGTGTATGAAGGATTCCGTTGGATAAGCAGGTCGGTGCCGTTTGTTACGGCTTTTATTGGAAGCTCCCTATTTGAAATAGCGGCCTATGCGGGGTTGAAAGAAAAGGAGACCATCCAGTTGCAGAAGGAGAAATTGGAGACGGAATTGAAGTTCCTCAAGTCCCAGATCAATCCGCATTTTTTGTTCAATACCCTCAACAACATCTACACACTGACTGTCCTGCGTGCCGAATCGGCGCCGGAACACCTGATGCGTTTGTCGGAAATACTCCGGTATATGTTGTATGATTGTACAGCCGATCGGGTCCCGCTAAAGAAAGAGATTGATTATATTCGCAACTACATTAGCCTGAAAATGCTCAAGGACAGCAAGGGGATGAACGTCTCTGTCGAGTTGGATGACTCCCGGCCCGAGTTGCTCATTGCGCCTATGTTGTTTATTCCATTTATCGAAAACGCCTTCAAACACAGCCATGTGGAAGATCTGAAAAAAGGATGGATACGGATCCGGCTGAAAACCGGAGCGCAATGGGTGGAGTTTGAAGTGGAAAATAGCCTGCCTGATGGGGCCTATTCCAAGGATCGAACCGGAGGAATTGGCCTGGAGAACGTGAAGCGTCAGTTGGAACTCATTTACCCCGGCCACCATTCCCTGGACCTGGGCGAACAGGCCGACCGTTTTGCCGTATCCCTGAAAATTGAACTCACATGAGCTCTATCCGTTGCCTGGTCGTGGATGATGAAGAGCTGGCAAGGGCCTTGTTGGAGGCATATGTGGGGAGAATGTCCAATTTTGAGTTGGTAGGGTTGTGTAAAGACCCCCTGGAGGCATTGCAGGTGTTGAATTCCACACAGGTAGATCTGCTTTTCTTGGATATTCAAATGCCCGAACTAACCGGCATCGAATTTTTACGCACGCTGACCCAGCGGCCTTTAGTCATTTTCACCACGGCTTATTCGGAATATGCGTTGGAGGGCTATGAATTGGATGTAGTGGACTATCTGCTCAAACCCATTTCATTTGAGCGTTTTGTGCAGGCAGCCAATAAAGCTGCCGAACGCCTCAGGCTGGTTTCGGCTGCCTTTCCCGATAAAGATTACCTGCTCGTCAAGTCAGATCACAAGGTCTACCGGATCCGGTATGCCGATATTCTTTTTATTCAAAGTATGCGGGAATATGTGGCCTTCCACACCTCCGAAGGCCGCATTTTGTCGTTGGGGTCCTTAAAAGCACTGGAGGAGAACCTGCCTCCCGGGCTCTTTATCCGGGTACACAAATCCTATATCGTGGCTCGCGCCAGAGTGCGCACACTGGAGGGCAATATGATCCATATCGGGAAGGAAAAGATCCCGGTAGGCGCCAATTATAAGGAGGAGGTCATGCGGGAGTTGTTCTGACCGGGTGACTCCTCAATTACTCTTCCAGAAAAAAGGCGTAAACAACACCAGGATGGTAAATAACTCCAGACGCCCCAGCAACATAAAGAAGGAGAGTACCCACTTGACGCCTTCGGGCAGCCAGGCAAAATTGTCCACCGGGCCAACTTTTCCGATGCCGGGGCCTACGTTGCCAAGGCTGGTCGCAACGGCGCCAATAGAGGTCTCCAGGTCGAGGCCGAACACAGTGAGCACAAACGTGCCGAATATAAACATGATGAGGTAGATCAGCAGGAATACCAGGATATGGGTCATGACCTGCGGACGTACGATCTGGCCATTGAGGCGAAGAGGGACAATCGCACGGGGATGAAGGATGCGTTTGAACTCCAAAAAGGAGTTTTTCATAAAAACGAGGTGGCGAATAACCTTTATCCCCCCGGCCGTTGAGCCGGCTGATCCGCCAAGGAAGAGGAGAATAATGACCAGTACCAACACGGCATTGCCCCATTCGAGGTAGTTGGCCGATACATAGCCGGTAGTGGTCATAAGTGAAACAACCTGAAATAAGCTGTCGCGGAAAGCTTTCTCTCCGGTGATGTCCGTATTCCACAAGACGAGTACGGTGATGAGGCCGGCGAACAGGAGGGTGAAAAACAAGTAGTACTTGAACTCGTCATTGATCGCTACCTTTTTGAACTGTGCCGTTACAAACAGGTATAGGACGGTAAAGTTGGTGCCTGCCAAAAACATGAACAAGATGAGGGTATATTGTACCCTTGGTATATCGTAAGCCGCCAGGCTTTCATTCTGAGGAGAAAACCCGCCGGTCGACATGGTAGTGAATGCATGATTGATCGCATCAAAAAAATCCATGTCCATGATCCAGAGAAGGCCGGTGAGCAACACCGTGAGACCCAAGTAGATCAACCACAGGCGTTTGGCTGTTTCCTGGATACGTGGGTGGATCTTGTCGGAAGTGGGCCCAGGCGATTCGGCGGAAAAGAGTTCGATGCCTCCAAACCCCAGCAATGGAAAAATGGCGACGGTGAGGACGATGATCCCCAAGCCTCCAATCCATTGGGTGAGGCTGCGCCAAAAGAGAATATCCTTTGGCATGGACTCGATGTCGGTAAGGATAGACGCCCCGGTGGTGGTCACCCCTGAGGCCGTTTCAAAAATTGCATCGGTCAGGCTGGGTATAGACCCACCGATCAGGTAGGGGAGGCTTCCGAAAGCTACCATGGAAAACCACCCGATGGTTACGATAAGATACCCGTCGCGCTTGGTGATGGACTTGTCGTTCTTGAATTTTGCGAGCCAGAGGATTATGCCTACCGTGATCGTGATAGCGGAGGAGTAGACAAAAGCTTCCCAGTTTCCTCCCGGATAATTGAAAGAAAAAGGCAACGCGGTCAGCATCAGTATCCCTACGAGGATGAGCAGAATGCCGACGAATGAAGATATGGGCGTAAAATTGATCATAGATTGGTGGTTCAGGTCTTAGCGAAATAGGCGTTCGACCTTTCCAATGGCCTCCGGCAGGGCAAAAACGATCACCCGGTCTCCCAATTGTAATTGAATGTCTCCGCTTGGAAGGAGGCTATCCTCCCCGCGGATCACCCCACCGATGATGGCAGTTTCCGGAAAATGCAGATCCTTAATCGGTTTTTTGGTGAGTTGATTGGCTTTGTGCACGATGAATTCAATGATCTCGGCGTCTACTCCGTTTAAGGAGGTGATGGCTTCGATCTGTCCTTTCCGGATGAACCGGAAAATATTGTTGGCTGCAATCAGCTTTTTGTTGATCAGGCTGTCTACGCCAATGTCCTGGGAGATATGCACATATTCCTTGTTTTCTACCTGTGCGATCGTTTTGTACACCCCGTGGTTTTTGGCGGTAAGGCTGGTAATGATATTGGTTTCGGAGTTAGGGGTCAGGGCGATAAAGGCGTCCATGTGGCTGAGCCCTTCTTCTTCGAGAAGGTCTATGTTGCTGGGCTCTCCGTTAATGATCAGGGTGCGTTCCAGGTATTCCGCCATGTATTTACACCGGTTTTTATCGGCTTCCACCAGGGTGATCTTGTAGTCGGCTTCCAACAGCTTGGCCGTGTCGAAAGCCAGGCCGGATCCACCTACGATCATGACATTGCGGATCTTGACCTTTTCCTTTCCGAGAGAATGTTCCAGTGAGCCTGCATCTGAACGGTTGGTGATGAAGTAGACGTGGTCTTTTCGGCGCAAGACGGTATTGCCCCGCGGGAGGATGGTCTGGTATCCGCGCAAGACAGCAATAGGGCGGGTAGCCAGGTTGGGGTGCACCTTATTCCAGTCGCTGAGTTGGAGATTGACCAGGGGAGAGCCTTCCTCCACGGTGAGTCCTACGAGCGACATTTTGCCGTTTTCAAATTCGAATACGTCGGAGAAAGAACACTGGTCGACCAGCCGTTGGATCTCCCGGGCAGCCAGCTGCCGGGGGGAGATCAGCGTGTCTATGCCCAATTCACGGAAAAGTTGTTTGCTTGCATCTTCCAGGTAGTCCCGGCTCTGTACTCTGGCAATGGTCTTGGCCGTACCCATCTTTTTTGCCAGGATAGCGGTGACCAGGTTGGTGTTTTCAGACGTGGTTACGGCCAACAGGAGGTTGGCTCGATCTGCTTCGGCCTCTTTAAGCATGTCAATGGAAGAGGCGTCTCCACGGAGGGTCAGCACGTCGAGGTGGGTAGCCGCATAATCCAGCACATCCTGATTCGTATCGATGACTACGATGTCCTGATTTTCGTAGGACAGCAATTGTGCCAGGTGGAAGCCCACATCACCTGCTCCGGCAATGATGATTTTCATTTTATTTATATTAAAACCAATTCCATTGGTTCCTGTTAGGTAAATATACTCAAACTGAAGTGGTTTGGGACTAGTGCAGCTGCGGCTGCACTAGTCCCAAGTGAGTTGATGGCCGAGGGCATCAACTCACTTTTTCTTCAGTTTTAGCCGGAAGGAAGTTATATTAGGTCTTTAAAAACGTTATTCCTATTTAAGCTTATAACCGATTAAAAGACAAATATCCAAAAACAAGTCTTTATTTGACTAGCGTGGCATGAAAATATTAATGGTTTGCCTGGGGAACATCTGCCGTTCTCCCCTGGCAGAAGGCATACTGAAGGAGAAAATTAAACAACATCGACTGGACTGGGAGGTCGATTCGGCCGGAACGGGGTATTGGCATGTAGGGGATGGCCCTGATCGGCGCTCGGTAGCTGTGGCCCGGCAAAACGGGATCGACATCCGGGCGCAACGGGCCCGGCAGATCAGTCCGAAAGATTTGGATGATTTCGATCTCATTTTTGCGATGGATACCAGTAACTACCGCAATCTGATTAATTTGGCTGCGCAGCCTGACCTGTCGGAAAAGGTGCATCTCATCCTGGATCTGGTATTCCCTGGCGAGGGGCGGAGCGTGCCCGATCCGTATTACGACGACCAGGGGTTTGAAGGGGTCTTCGAAATGTTGGATGAAGCTTGCGACCGGATCGTGGAAAGGTGGAATAAGTTATAAGGCAAACGCCTTTTCCACAATACTTTCCTGTTGCTGATCATGCACTTTCTTGAATCCCGTTGCCGGCGAGGCGCTGGTTTTCCGGCTGATGAGCTTGATATCAAACTGACCGCAGAAAAAAGAAAGCACATATTGCCATCCACCCATGTTTGCGGGTTCTTCCTGAATCCAATAATACTCGGCCTGGTCGTATTTCTCCCGGAGCTTTTGCAGCTGGGTTTGCGGCATGGGGTAAAGTTGCTCCATACGCACGATGGCTACGTCTGTCCGGTTGTCTTTCCGTTTTTTCTCTGCGAGGTCGTAGTAGACCTTCCCACTGCACAATAATACCCGCTTGATCTTTTTTCCACTGCGGGGGCCTACTTCCGGGTCGTCGATAATCTCCTGGAATCCTTTACCCGTTTCAAAATCCTCAATGGGCGACACGACCTCCGGATGGCGCAGCAGCGATTTGGGGGTCATGACGATCAACGGCTTGCGGAAAGGGCGGGCCAGCTGGCGCCGAAGGAGATGGAAAAAGTTGGCGGGCGTCGTGCAATTGGCTACAGTGAGGTTGTATTCGGCACATAGCTGGAGGAATCGTTCGAGTCGGGCGCTGGAGTGTTCCGGCCCCTGGCCTTCGTAACCATGGGGCAGCAACAGCACAAGCCCGCTCATCCGTTGCCACTTGCTTTCCCCGGCGGAGATAAACTGGTCGATAATGGTCTGGGCGCCGTTGTGGAAATCACCGAACTGCGCTTCCCATAATACCAGCGTATTGGGGGTAGCCAGGGAGTAGCCATATTCAAAACCCAGTACGGCAAACTCCGAGAGTGGGGAGTTATAGATCCGGAACTTCGCCTGGTCGTCTTGTATGTTGTTTAGGCGGTTGTATTCGGCATCGGTTGACGCATCCCGGAAGATGGCATGGCGGTGCGAGAAGGTACCGCGCTTGACATCCTGTCCGGAAAGTCGTACCTCATTTCCTTCGATCAATGTCGTTCCGTAGGCCAGCAATTCTCCCAACGCCCAGTCCAGCTTGTTATCCTCGATCATTTTTTTCGTGCCGCGCAGCAGGCGATTTACCTTGTCGAGTGGGGTAAAATCCTTGGGAAAAGTGAGGAGGTGCCGGAGAATTTTTTCAAGCACAGGACGCGCAACGCCGGTGGCCGGAGAGTAGTCGTAATCCTCCGGAGTGGTTTTTTTCTTCAGCGCACGCCAGGCCTGTTCCGATTCCTGATATTGGTAGGGCAGGGGGTGTTGTTTGACGTTTTCGAGGCGGGCCTGCAAGAAATCCCAGAACTTTTTCTCCATATCATGGGCTAGTTCCTTTTCTACATCGCCCCGTTGCACCAGTTTTTGGGAATAGATCTTTCGCGGGTCGTCGTGCTGGTTGATGATCCGGTACATCTCGGGTTGGGTGAATTTGGGATCGTCGCCTTCGTTGTGCCCGTGCCGGCGATAGCAGACCATGTCAATAAATACGTCGGTGTTGAATTCCTGGCGATAGGCTACGGCCAGTTCCACGGCGAAGACCACTGCTTCGGGATCGTCTCCATTGACGTGAAAAACAGGCGCCTGGATCATATTGGCAGCTGCGGTGGAATAGATCGAGGAGCGGGCATCGTCGAAATCAGTCGTGAATCCGATCTGGTTATTGATCACGAAGTGAAGGGTTCCGCCCGTGTAATAGCCTTTTAGCTGGCTGAGCTGAACGGTTTCAAAAACCACGCCTTGCCCGGCCATGGCTGCATCGCCATGAATGAGCACGGGCAGGATGCGATCCCAGTCGCTATGGTAAAGCACGTCTGCTTTGGCGCGCGAAAATCCTTCTACTACGGGGTTGACAGCTTCGAGGTGGGAGGGATTGGGCACGAGTTTGAGGTGCACCACTTTCCCGTTGGGGCCTTCCATTTGAGCGGAGAATCCCAGGTGGTATTTCACGTCGCCATCGCCGAAGCTTAGGTCGGGTACGGCTGTGCCTTCAAATTCATTGAAGATCTGTTCATAGGTCTTGCCCATGATATTGGCCAATACGTTGAGTCGGCCGCGGTGGGCCATCCCGATGACGACCTCTTCTACTTTGTCTTCGGTTGCCAGGCGTATGATGGCATCCAGGGCCGGAATGGTTGTTTCACCGCCTTCGAGCGAGAACCGTTTCTGCCCGATATACTTCGTATGCAGAAATTTTTCAAACACCACAGCGCCGTTGAGCTTTTCCAGAATACGGCGTTTTTTATCGTGACTCAGTCCATAAGAGGAATCTGAATCGGTAGCTTCGATGCGTGTGCGCAGCCAGCGCCGGCGCACCCGGTCGGGAATTTGATGGAATTCAAACCCGATATTGCCGCAATAGATCTTTTCCAGTTTGGCGAGGATCTGCCGTAGCGTAGCGCCTTCCAGGCCGATCTCTTTACCGGCAAAGAACGACGTGTCGAGATCTTTTTCCGAGAGATTAAAATCTTCCAACTTGAGGTGAGGCTTCCGGTCGCGGCGATGGCGGATGGGGTTGGTTGTGGACATCAGGTGGCCGCGGTTGCGATATCCGATAATCAGGGCCAACACACGTAATTCGGTCGATAGCTGGTCCCCCGACAGATTGTGTTCCGCCAGTATCGTATCGGTGTGGGTTTCCTGCGGGGCGGCTCCGTTGCGGTAGGCGCCAAAATCAAAACCGCGGAAGAAAAGCTGCCAGCCTTCTTCTACCGATTCCGGGTTTTCCCGGTACCGTTCGTACATTGATTCAATATAAGTAGGGTGGGCGTTGAAAACGAAGGAAAAATCTTTCATAGTCGATTTACATATTTCGAAAAACCGTGCAAATTTGAGCGTTTTTTTGGAATCCTGCAGGAGATATTACACAATTAAGAAATAAACAAAACAGGGTCAGCAAGGTTTCCAAAAAAGGGTTCAGAACTTTTTCAACTTTCAATGTTTGGAATTTTACGGAGAAACGCTAACTTTGCAGCCCAGTTTTGATAAGCATTAAGAATAACGTTAAATAAGCAATGGCAAATCATAAGTCATCACAAAAGCGAATGCGGCAGGAAGCTAAGCGTCGCGTACAAAATCGCTACTACAAAAAGACCGCCCGCACGGCTATTCAGAAACTGCGCGAGATGGAAAATCCGGAGGAAGCGAAGTCCTTTCTGCCAAAAGTGTTGAGTATGATCGACAAATTGTCGAAAAACAATACCTGGCACGGCAACAAGGCCTCTAACCTCAAGAGCAGCCTGATGATCCATGTAAACAAGTTGACCGCGTAATTTCCCTCCCGTTATTATACTGATCAACAGCGAAGTCTGCATGCCAGGCTTCGCTGTTGTCGTTGGTGTCCGCCAAAAAGTGCCGGTCTCAGAGATGCGACCGGCACTTTTTTTTTAAAATAGTATAGTATATTTGCAGCCGAACAATCGTTCGTTTGTAACTAATACGATCCATGCCGAAGTTTTATTCGCTTAAAGTAAAAGACGTCCGAAAGGAAACCGCCGACTGCGTTTCTGTGGCGTTTGAGGTGCCCATTGACCTGGGGCCGGAGTATACATTTGTGCACGGCCAGAACCTTACGCTCAAGGCTAGCATCCAGGGAGAAGAGGTGCGCCGTTCTTACTCCATCTGCACCAGTCCCTTGGATGGTGAGCTGCGGGTAGCGATCAAAAAGGTGCCGGGCGGTCGGTTTTCCACGTTTGCCAACGAAGCGCTCCAGGTGGGCGATACCCTGGATGTGATGACGCCTTCGGGCAACTTTTCGATACCCCTCGATCCCTCGAATAAAAAGCACTACGTGGCTTTTGTGGCCGGAAGTGGGATCACCCCGGTCTTATCCATCCTGCGCACCGTTCTGTTTGCGGAGCCTCATAGCCGGTTCACCCTGTTTTTTGGTAATAAAAGCGCAGAGCATATCATTTTCCGCGAACAGTTGGAAAACCTGAAAAACCGCTACCTGGACCGCCTCTCCATTCACCATGTGCTCAGCCGCGAATATCCCGGGGCTGATCTGTTCTATGGGCGCATCGACACTGATCGCTGTGGGGATTTCTGCCGCCTGCTCCTGGATCCGAAAGAGGTAGACGCCTACTTTCTCTGTGGGCCGGAAGAGATGATCTTTTCCGTGAAGGAAAAACTCCAGGACCTGGAGGTCGATCCGAAAACCATTCATTTCGAATTGTTCACCTCCCCGGTGGGAACGCTGGGGGTCAAAACGCCACCTGCACCCGAACTGGATAAGACTTTTCGGTCGCAAATAGAAGTGGTGCTCGACGGCAATGCGTTTTCATTTGAACTGGATAGCGGGGGAGATACGATCCTGGACGGGGCGCTCAAGGCCGGCGCTGATCTGCCTTTTGCCTGCAAAGGGGGTGTTTGCGCCACTTGTAAGGCCAAAATCATGGAAGGAGAGGTCGCCATGCAGGTCAATTATGCACTCGAACCGGACGAAGTGGAGGCCGGATTTGTGCTCACTTGCCAGTCACACCCGCGTTCTGAACGGGTGTTGGTATCGTATGATGAATAGTATGCAGTTTACAGTATGCAGTTGGCAGTATGCAGTGCAAACTAGGCACTAAAAACTAATCCCGATAGCTATCGGGAAAACACTAAATGATTCCCATGTCCGATACGCCGAAGAAAAAGGAAATTTTTGAAGAGGCTGCAAAGCTTTTCCAGGAGAGAGGATACAGCGCTGCTTCCATGCGCGATCTGGCAGATCGGGTGAATTTGAAAGCCTCGAGTTTATACAGCCACATTCGCAAAAAAGAGGAAATTCTGCAGAAGATATGCCGGGATCAGGCTACCCGTTTTACCAACGCCATGGAGGAGGTGGAAAAAATGAAAAACACCCCGTCGGGAAAAGTACGGATCTTGCTTTCCCTGCATATCCGGACGGCATTGGAAGATCCTACTTCGATCACGGTTTTTAGCGATGAGTGGAAGCATTTGGAAACGGATTATCTCCATGAATTTCTGGAACAACGGCGGGACTATGAACAGCGGTTCCGGCAAATTATTCAAGCAGGTATTTCGAGTGGCGAATTTCGTCCCCTCGATCCCCATATTATCCTTTTTACCCTGCTCACCGGTATTCGCTGGCTGCACCACAAACAGCGTATGCAAACTTCTCTCTCCCGGGAAATACTCGAAAACCAGGTGGTTGAGATGTTAATGGGTGGGTTGGAAAACAAGTAATAACTGAAAACTGTCTATTGAACATGAATCTGGAACAGCAATTTCAAGCCAAGATCGACCAAGAGATCAAGATCGAACCCAGAGACTGGATGCCGGAAGAGTACCGGCAGATGAATATCCGCCAGATCGCCCAGCACGCGCACTCGGAGATTGTGGGGATGTTGCCCGAAGGTAACTGGATCACCCGGGCGCCTTCGCTGCGCCGTAAGGTAGCACTGCTGGCCAAGGTGCAGGATGAAGGGGGACATGGACTCTACCTCTACAGCGCCGCCGAGACCCTTGGCATTTCCCGGGAAGAGCTCATCGACCAGTTGCACGAAGGGAAGGCGAAGTACAGCAGTATCTTCAACTACCCGGCCCTGACCTGGGCAGATATGGGCGCGATCGGCTGGCTGGTCGACGGGGCAGCCATTATGAACCAGGTGTCGCTCACCCGCACTTCGTATGGCCCTTATGCCCGGGCAATGGTGCGCATTTGCAAGGAGGAAAGTTTTCACCAGCGCCAGGGGTACGAGATCTTGCTGACCCTATGCAGAGGCTCTGAAGCGCAGAAAGCCATGGCCCAGGAATCGCTGAACCGGTGGTGGTGGCCTGCACTAATGATGTTTGGTCCGAACGATACCGAATCGACGCATACCGAAAAGTCGATGAACTGGAAGTTGAAACGCAAGAAGAACGACGATCTGCGCCAGCAATTTGTCGATGCGACCGTCCCTCAGGCTGAATTCCTGGGTATCACCATCCCCGATCCGGATTTGAAGTGGAATGCCGAACGCGGGCACTACGATTTTGGTCCCATCAACTGGGATGAGTTTTGGCAGGTAGTAAAGGGCAACGGTCCCTGCAATAAAAAGCGGATGAACGACCGGATCAAGGCCCACGAAGAAGGCGCCTGGGTGCGGGAGGCCGCTATGGCGTATGCCGAGAAACGCCGCATGCGCAAGGAAGCGCAGGCAACAGAAAAAGTCGCATAAATTATCATAGGATGGATGGCGTGAAGCCCAATCCATTCCAAATTTATTTTCGTTATGAGCAAAGATTGGCCCTTATGGGAAGTATTTATCCGGAGTAAAAACGGATTGAGCCACAAGCATGCAGGCAGTTTGCACGCCGCCGATGCCGAAATGGCCATTGAAAACGCCCGGGATGTGTATACCCGCAGAAATGAAGGTGTCAGCATCTGGGTGGTGGAATCCAGTCACATCACGGCTTCCAACCCCGAAGAAGCGGAATCGCTTTTCGACCCTGCCAAAGACAAGGTATACCGGCACCCGACGTTTTACGATCTCCCGGATGAAGTAACCCATATCTAACTCAGCCAGGCGGGCTTGTCCCGCCCAAATAAAACCAACGCTTTGAATCGTCAAGAAGCCTTATTCCACTATGCCCTGCAAATGGGCGACAACGCCCTGATCATCGGGCAGCGGCTCTCGGAATGGTGCGGTCATGGACCTGTGTTGGAACAGGACATAGCCATTACGAATATCGCGCTCGACCAGGTCGGGCAGGCACGCAGCTGGTTGCAGTATGCAGCCGAACTCGAAGGGAAAGGTCGCTCGGAAGACGACCTGGCTTACCTGCGTCCTGAATTCGAATACCGGAATGTATTGCTGGTCGAGCAGCCCAATACCGATTGGGCCTACACCATTGTGCGGCAGTTCCTTTTCGATGTGTTCAACTTCTACCTGCATGCCGAGTTACAGCACAGTACGGATTCCGGCATTGCTTCTATCGCCGAAAAATCACTCAAAGAGATTACCTATCACTTGCGTTTCAGCTCGGAGTGGGTGATCCGGCTGGGAGATGGCACCGCGGTGAGCCACCGAAAGATGCAACAAGCACTGGACGACCTGTGGATGTTCACCGGAGAGCTCGTGGAGATGAATGAGCTGGAAACCGGGTTGGCAAGCTCAGGTATCGTACCGGATCTTGAAAAGATCAAACCCTTATTTGAGGCCAGGGTTGCTAAAATTCTTGAAGAGGCCACACTTATAAAGCCTGAGTCACCCTATATGCAAAAGGGCGGGAAACAGGGCCTGCACTCGGAGTACATGGGTTTCATCCTCGCCGAGATGCAATCGCTTCAGCGGCAGCATCCGGGACTGAAGTGGTAGTTGGTTTTTTTTATTAAAAGGCAATTTGTGGACCTTCAGTCCACAAATTGCCTTTTAATAAAGTGGATTCCGTATTTTTGAAACATGAATGAAGTCATTGACCGCTTCCGGAGCGTAGTTATTCAGATAGCTACTCCTTACAGCACGGGCACCGGGTTTTACCTCAAAGCGCCCAACCTCATTATCACCAATGAGCACGTGATCCGGGGTAACCAGGAGGTGGTGATCCATGGCTTCAACCTTCCAAAACAACTGGTCCGGGTGCTCTATTTCGATCAAAAGCTCGACCTGGCTTTTCTGGAAGTCCCCGACACTTGCGATATTCCGGATGTGCCGTTGGCGGAGAACGGCGTGATCGCACAAGGCGATGCGGTCATTGCGGTCGGACACCCCTTTGGATTAAAATTCTCCGCCACCCAGGGCATTATCTCGAATACGATGCACAAGATGGGCGATGTAAACTATCTCCAGCACGATGCGGCCCTCAACCCGGGCAATAGCGGAGGGCCTCTGGTCAATATGGCCGGAGAAGTAGTGGGGGTGAACACGTTTGTCGTGCGCGACGGCGATAACATCGGGTTTTCCCTCCCCGCCCATTACCTGGCCGAAACGATCCGGGAATACAAGGATAAGCGGGGGGAGTTGGCCGTGCGCTGCTACTCCTGCGGAAATGTGGTAGCGGAAAGCCAGTTGGCGGGCGAATACTGCCCGTTTTGCGGCACCAATCTGGAAATGCCCAACAAAGTGGAACCCTACGAACCGGTGGGCCTCACCCTGACGATCGAAGATATGCTCAAGCAATTGGGATACGATGTGGGGCTTTCCCGTCGCGGACCGGATGCCTGGGAGATCCAGCGCGGAAGCGCCAAAATACAGATTGCCTACCACGAGGAATCAGGCCTGATCACCGGCGATGCTTTCCTGTGCCTGCTTCCGAAAGACAATATCCAACCCTTATACGAATTCCTCCTCCGCCAGAATTACGACCTGGCCGGCCTTACCTTTAGCGTCCGCGGGCAGGACGTCATTCTCTCCCTCCTCATCTTCGACCGGTATTTCAACGTGGAAACCGGGTTGAAACTCTTCGAAGGGCTCTTCCAAAAAGCCGACGATTACGACAATATTTTGGTGGAGACGTATGGGGCGATTTGGAGAGGGGAGGAGTGAATTCCCTCCCTTTCACAAAACTTTAACAACTTCATATTCCCTGAACCCTTACCTTTGTCCCGCATTGTTAGGGTGATTTTTACACTTTAACATTTCCCTGAAAACATCTTGCCATTAATCCCCGTTTAATTACCGCAAATCATTTATGGTAATGAGTAACTTCGTTTTTTTCCTGAAAGGATGGTATAAGAGAAATCGCAAAAAAGCACTCGCTGTTTATTTAGTGTATTTCGTTGCCAAATGGTCGTTGACCATTGTTTTTGGCGCACGTATTGTTTCCTCTTTCAAGGATTTGATTAATTAAGTGAAGAGTGAAGAGTGAAAGGATTTTTTCTTCACTTCATTATAGTTCCATTCCGCTGTAGTATCCCAGGTCAATATCTTTTTGTGCTTTCGTAAAGAATGACACTTGTCCTACGTGGTAGGAGAAGTGTTCGACGACGTGCACCAGGATGCTCAATCCACTTTCCTCAAAGGTCTGTACGGGCCTCTTTTCCAAGAGGTCGCCGGGTGATACCCTCTCCAACGTCGTTTGGATCAGCACTTCGGTTTCCTGGATCAGTTTTAACAGGTTTTCCCGGGCCACAGGTCCTTTCTCCTCAAATTCCGCTTGCCGGTTGCGCATATCGGGTTGTTTGCCCAACCCCGAACCGATCCATTGCCGGGCGTTGCCGCACAGGTGTAGGACCAGGTTGCCCACGCTGTTGCTCTGTGGACTGGGACGCATCCAGATCTCCTCCTCCGAAAGCTGTGCGAGGCAATGCCGTAGCCGTGGGATACTTTCCGTGATCAGGCGGCGACGCGTTTCTTCGATCAGGGCATCTCGAAATTTTGTGGGATAATCTTCCATTTTTTATTCATTTTTGGATATGGCAGTAACCACATCCGGGTTTCTTATACTGAAGCGGTATGGGCCTGGTGCGGCGGCCGGCCGCACTACTCCCAAACCACTTCGGTTTGAGTATATCCACAAAAATCGTAAATTTCAGGCATGGAAGATGAAACACCCTTATTTGGGTATCCTGTCAGAGATGCGCGCCTGGGGATCAAAGCGCTTCGGGAGGCTTTTCCGTTCATTCGCAAACACCGCTTGTGGACGGGTGTCTTTTCGTACGGCTGGTTATCCCGGTTCTTTCTGGTGATCGGCATTATTGCCGGACTGAATTTCTTTGGCATCCTGATCAAATGGATCGGCACCCTTCGATCAGTGGATGACCCGCTGTCTTATGGCGCCAGCGTGTTGGACCTCTATAGCAGCCTATTCGATGGGGGCTTTTTTCTGTTCTCTCTTGGGGGAATGAAGTATATCGTCCTGATCCTCACAGAAGTCTTGTTATTTCACGTCGTGCGCCGTGCCCTGGAGATATTGAAGGGAGGGGGAGAAGATACTTCCCTCAAGGCTTTCCTGCATGCTCAGGTGCGCATGGTGAAAATATCGGCCCTGGCCTGGGCCTCGGAAATGGTTTTGTCGGTAGGGATATCCGTGTCGATGGGTATCATGGATGCCGACTGGCTGAAGTCGCCCCTGAACTGGATCGTGCAGTGTTTTTTCCTGGGAGCTGTCGTTATGGACAACTATTTCGAGCGTTATCAAATGCCTATCAAGTCCAGCCTGATCTTGAGCCGACAGGCAGCTGGCCTGGCCTTTGTAGTAGGAGTGACCACCTATGTGCTCTTGTCTATCCCCTTGATAGGTGCGGTGCTGGCGCCATTTTTTGCCTCTATCACCGCCACCCTGGCCCTTTTCGAAATGGACGCAAAAGGCTGGCTCCTCCTCCCAACCACCCAACCACCCAATTAACTCTAAATCCTTTCTATGAAAAACATGATCTTCCTATTCTTCTCCGGTATGCTGTTATTTGGCTGCGGCGTATCAAAAACAGTTTATCAGCAGGAGCCCGCTTCGGTGATCAAGCTGAGCAGAGGGGTATGCTTCGGTACCTGTCCCAATTACGACCTGACGATCGACGGCAATGGCCATGCCACTTACCTCGGCAAACGCTTTGTCGATAAGATCGGCACCTATTCCAAGACCTTCACCCCGGAGGAGACCAATCGCTTATTCAGGAAGTTTCAAAAGGCCGACTTCTGGGCCTACCAGGATGAATACTACGCAGATATCAGCGACCTGCCTATGAATTTTATCACGTTTGAAAGCGAAGGTCGGTCGAAAAAGATCAAAGCCTATTACGGCGTCCCCGAATCACTCCAGGAGTTGATGGCTGAAGTTGACGCGTATGCGAATACGGAGGGATGGGAATCCATGGAATAAAAAGAAAGAGCCGGGCTCGCCCCGGCTCTTTCTTTAAATGTTATTATCGCCTCCTTCCTTCAAATCTTCATTCCGGATGGAGCGCCGCGAGCGCTGAGGGGCACGGAAGTCCAGTTTGCCGAACCGGAGGCTGAAGTTGATGCCGTAGGAACGGAAGGGGATCGAAAAATTGCTGGTTTGGGTGAAATTGGCGCCGGATAGCTCCGATTTGAAATCCTTGTTTCGGAAAAAAGGCTCCACGACCCGGATGCCAACGGTACCGCGTTTTTTGAAGATATCCCGGTTGAGGCCCATGCTCATGAGGGAAAAGTTGGGGGTAATTCCCTGAAGTGATTGACGGGGCGCCCGGTAAAACCCGAACATTTCAAATTTCCATACTTCCTTTATCGTCAGGTTGCCCGCCAGGTTTCCGTTGAATAAGATTGCTTGATTTGCAAGTGTTTGTCCGTTGACGACCCCTTGGGCGTTGTAGGTCGATAAGTTGAATCCTCCACGTAAGGTCAGGTTCTTTTTGATCGTTACGGAGGTGAAAAAGTCCAGGCCTACGGATTGGTTTTTGCCAATATTGAGGTAGCTAGTTTGGGAAATGCCGCTGATCGTGTCTATCTCCAGGTATGACTCGATGACGTCCTGCGTGAGGCGGTAGTATGCAGAGGCGTTTATGCTGAAGCCTTTTACAAAAGCGCCATAGCTCAATTCAACCTGGCTGGAGCGCTCGGGCTCCAGGTCCGGGTTGCCGGCACTGACATTGAAGGGGTCGCTCACCTGCTGATAGGGGTTGATGTAGAAAAGGCTCGGCCGCTGAATGCGCTGGGAGAAGCTCAATTTAAGGGTGGAGAAATTCTTGAAAGTCCGCGACAGGATCAGGCTGGGCAGGAGGTTGTCGTACTGGTTTTCAAACGGAGGCAACTCCGACTGGTAGGAACCGGCGATCCGGGTGTGCTCATAGCGCAAGCCTGCTACCACTCCATAGTTTTCTCCGATCTTGGCGTTCATCGACAGGTATCCGGCGTAGACATCCTGATCGTAGGCGAAGATATCGGTGAACATAGCGTTTACGATATAATCACCCAGTACCGGGTCGTACTGTTCGAACAGGTAGTCGCTGTCGATGCGGCGGATCACTGCTTTGGCTCCGGTTTCCAGTTTGATCTTTTTGGAAAAAGGGTGCACGTAATCGGCTTGCAGGGTATACTCCGAATTTAGGCCATCGTTGAAGTTGTTGTCTCTGGAGGCAAGTTCCGGGGCATTACCCAACTGGTCGGTCTGGTTGTTCTCGATCAGGCGGTTGGAAAACATGCTGGTCCATTGGAAAGCCACGGAAAACTCGCGCTCGGAATTGGGGAAGGTCCGGCGGAAATCGGAGGTCCAGTCAAAGCCGTTGTTGAGGCGGTTGTTGATGTTGGTACGGAAAAATTCACGGGTGGTGGTATCTGAAAGGAGGCCATCGGTCGTGCCGTCCAGCCAGTTGTTGAATCCGTTATATCGGATGGTCGAAGAAATGCTGTTAAAGGCATTGATGTCGTAGTATGCACTAAAGGAGCCGTTGTATCCGAGGACGGTACTGATCGACTCTCCCGATTGATCCAGGACACGGGTATAGTTGGCATTGGTATCTTCCCGGTAGTATGTTTGGGCGGCAGCCCGGGGCCAGGAGAAGTAGGTGTTGCCGTTTCCGGAGACCCCCAAACGGCCTTTGGCCAGGCTGAGGCTCAGCCCTGCGCTGTTCTGGCGGGTTCCAACAGAAGAATTCACCGAACCGCTGAAGCCTTCTATATTTTTCTTTTTAGTGAGGATATTGATAATCCCTGCACTACCTTCCGCATCGTACTTGGCTCCAGGTGTCGTGATGACTTCTACCGATTTGATCTGCTCCGCAGGGATCGTTTTCAGGGCGTCCGCTACGCTGGCGGCAAAGATCCCGGAAGGGCGTCCGTTGATCAGGATCTGTACGTTGGAAGAGCCCCGGAGCGATACATTGCCGTCGAGGTCTACGGAGAGAAGCGGTACGCGCCGCAATACCTCTGCGGCGTCGCCTCCTGCGGTGCTGACATCCTTGTCGGCATTGTAAACGATCTTATCGATCTTGTTTTCCACCAGAGCGGTTTCGCCCACGATGGTCGCTTCAGCAAGCGTAATGTTGTCGGCGGCCAGGCGGATATCTCCCAAATCGAGGTCGGGCTTTTCCAGGGTCAATTCTATATTGGGCAGGGTGCGGGCAGCATAACCGAGAAAGGTCACTTTAAGCGTGTAAGCGCCATTGGAAATATCGGTCAGTTTAAATTGCCCTTTATCATTGGTGATATCGCCGGTAAGCTGCTTTTCTCCCGAGGAGTCGAGCAATTCAATTGTTGCGAATTCAATGGGAGACAGGCTGATAGAATCCATTACGGAACCTGAAATCCGGCCTTTGATGGAGGGGCCCTGATTCTGCCGGGAAAAGGGAGGACCCTGGGCAAAGAGCGAGGTGGTTAATGTAGCCAGGAGCAGGAGCAGGCGCATTTTTTTCATGAGTGATCCGTTGTATGTCATTTAAATGTCAAAGACAATTATCCGCATATAATGCGATAGAGGGAAAAAAGTTTTCTAAAATACCCAATTCAGGGTATGCATGAAACTGTTTTTTGCCCTATTTTTGTCCTGTTAAACGTTAAGCCAGGTATTAACTGGTTGATTTAACCAAAAACTGATTATCCCATGAACAACCGATTTACCCACTCTACCTGTATATCTATTACAGGTTCATTCGTTTCCACTTTCTTTTAGTTGTTGTACAGTGTCTGAAGGTCTATCCTTCGGCTGATAATTTTTTGCGTCAGCCATCGGGGTCTTCCACGTCAACTATTGGAAACGGATTTCGGTATTTCTCTTCAGGGATTTCCAGCTTTTGGGAGATGGGGCAAAAGGCCCCTCTTCGTGCAGAAACACACTGGTGACGGTGGGGTAGATGTCACGGGAGCTCCCAAGCATTATTAGTTGAAGGGACTAATGATACCTTGGAAACCCTTGGTGGTAGAAAACCTTTCCACCTGCTAGGGCCACAAGCTTATTTGGGGGCTCCCTTTTTTACTCCACCGACACCGCTTTTTTATAGTGAAGGGTGAGGAGTGAAGGGTGAAGAGTTTTTCTTTACTCCTCACCCTTCACCCTTCACTCTTCACTCTTCCCTCAATGACATTTGAAATAATCAAACGGCTCCAGGCAGTCTTCACACTGATAGAGAGCTTTGCAGGCCGTAGAGCCAAACTGGCTGACCATACGGGTGTGGGTGGACCGGCATTGGGGGCAGGGCACCTGTTTTTCTTCCGCAAACAACGCAGATTTGTCGAGGCTTCCTTCTACAGGAGGGGCGATTCCGTATGCTTCCAGTTTACGGCGGCCGGCTTCGGATAGCCATTGGGTGGTCCAGGCAGGGGAGAGCACGGTTGTTACTTTAACAGGTCCGTATCCGGCGTGTTCCAGGGTGGCTTTTATTTCCATTTCAATGGTATTCATGGCCGGGCAACCGGAATAAGTAGGCGTGATCACTACCTCCACCCCTTGGGCGGAATGCGCCTTTACTTCCCGGACTACCCCCATATCCACCACCGTCAGCACCGGGATCTCGGGGTCAGTAACGGATTCGAGCAGGGTCCAGATCTTGTCTTCCATCGTTTTAAGGTTCATACCATTCAAACAGCTGCACCGGGAGCAGGGTTGCGTTATTCCGCTTTGGTCACATCCAATTGCCGCATCATCAAGAGGAATGATTTGGCAAAAGCGGGCAGACTGGAATAGTCCAGCATACCGGTTTGGGCATGTAGCCGGGGGTAGACGCTGTGATGTACTTCTTCAATATGCCGGATCGCTTTCAGCAGGGCTTTTTTGTTGAAAGCCTTGGTTTGGGTATCGAAATAGGAGGTTTGGAACCCCAACTGCCGGAAATAGTCGCTCTCCGTGACCTGAAAGTAGAGCAGGAAAAAGTCCCAGTCGGGCTTTGGTACCGCATAATTGAACAGGCAGAACCCCACAATATAGCCAGGTATGGCCAGGGCTACGTCGGGAAATTTGTTTTCCAGATACCAATCCATGTTGTGCAATTCGCCGTCGATAAAGGTGATCACCTTTTCGTGATTGACAGGGCTGGTAATGCCAAAAGTGGAACGCACCTGGTACATTTCCTTGAAAAAATCTTCTTTGGGCCGGTCGAACAGTTTTTGGAATTCTTTTCGAAGCAAGTGGGCTTTCTGGAGGGTGTTGCGTTCATCTTTGGAGAAATAGAGCCGGTGAATGCGCTCCAACACCTCCATCATATGTCCTTCCGGTTTGGTCAGGAAGTCGAGTTTGTAACACAAATGGAGCAATTGGTAGACCATCGCCCCCGGAAACTGTTGGGGGTCGGGTTTGCCACTGTCCAGACTGGCAAAAACCCGTTGTATCTCCTGTTGGATATATTGATACTTGGCTTCCTTTTCTCCTTCCGGCAGGTCTTTCAGGTGGTCGGTCTCGATAGATTGTAAGACGGCAAACTCATCGAGGAGGAGGTCGTCCTGCTTGTCGGCGTTAGCCGCCATTTCTTTCAGGCCGTAATAGATCTTGTACGGGGACCCGTCCAGCGAATAAGTGTCGAACACAATGGAGATATTGTTCTCCTTATCCAGGGCGAAACGCGAATATTTCAGGTCGTAGTTATGATCGATGAGGCGCCGGAGGAACCCAATGTTCATGGATTGGGTTTTAGCCACCTTCGCTTCCGCTTTCAGGTGCTCCAGATTGGCTATGCCCATTACTTTTTTAGAGCCCTGGAAAAGCTCGAATTCAATGCCGTCGGCCGTTTCCCGGAAACGGACATTGTCCAATTCTTCGTCGCGCAGGTAGCTAAAGAAGGTGCGGTATGATTCCATATAATCGCCCTGCTCAAAAGCCTGTAGGGACTTATCCCATGCCTTATATTGATCGGGCTGCTTGTACGAGTCGGTATAGCGCCCAAATTTGATGGACGGACCGGATTTGTCCGCCTCGTCTTTTCCAAAGAGTCGGTCGAGTATTCCCATAGAAACAAAAGTACTACATTTGGGGAGAGTTTTTTTTAGGGAAAAAGTGGAAAAGTGGAAAAATGGAATAGAGATTTTCGTACCAAGATTGATTCCTGGCCTGCGGATATAAGCATTTCGCACGCAGACGGCCTATTGTGCATGGGGTCCTGCTTTGCGGAGCATATCGGGGCGAAGTTGGTAGCGCGGAAGTTTAAGACGCTGGTCAATCCGTCGGGCATTCTCTACAACCCCCTTTCGCTGACGCAGACTTTAGGGTGGATTGCGGAAGGCCACCGCTTTGAGGATGCGGATGTGTTCGAGTGGCAGGGGCAGTGGAACAGTTATTATCACCACAGTCGCTTTTCGGCTCTGGATCGGGACGTCTTGCTGGAGGGCATAAACCAGGCAATCGGGGCGGCAGGGATTTTCTTTCGGGAAAAGACGACGCGGCTCCTGCTCACCCTGGGCACGGCGCAGGTTTACGAGCATCTGGAACGCGGGGAGGTGGTGGCCAATTGCCATAAACTGCCCGGAAAGACCTTTGCCCGCCGTCGTTTATCGGTGGATGAAGTTTTCGATGCCTTAGGCACTTGTTTTCAATTGCTGGAACAATTGAAGCCCGGTCTGGAGATCGTGCTGACGGTGAGTCCGGTGCGGCATCTGCGCGAGGGGATGGTAGAAAATCAACGAAGCAAAGCCACCCTGGTGTTGGCTGCGGCCCGGCTGGCAGAGGCGTTTTCGCATGTACACTATTTCCCTGCCTACGAACTACAACTCGATGACCTGCGCGACTACCGTTTTTTTGCCGAGGATATGGTGCATCCCAGCGCACAGGCAGTGGAGTATATTTGGGATTTCTTTTCCCAGACCTATTTTTCCGAAAAAACCCGGCAGGTGATTAAAGAGGTAGAAGCAATTTTGCGAGCGGCCCAGCATCGGCCTTTTCAACCCAACTCAGCGGCTCACAGGGCTTTTCGGACTGTGCAACTGAACAAAATAACCGCATTAGCACAGCAATATCCATTTTTAGACCTCGAAGAGGAGCGTAAGGCCTTCCTGTCTGCCTGAGCTTATACCAGCCGCGTTACCTTGGTATCGGCGTTCAGCACAAGGGTATGATCCAGGTTGAGCAGGTTGATGCCGGGTTTTTTTCCGATCTCCAGACTCCCCAATTCGTCCTCAAAGCCAAGTGCCTCGGCCCCGTTGAGGGTAGCCCAGCGGAGCAATTCTTCAAAAGGTACATAAGATTGATAGTGTGCAATGGTCTTCATTTCCTCCAAAATGGACAGTTGCCAGTTGGAGGTAAGGCTGTCGGTGCCAATGGTCATTTTGGCATTTTCATCGAGAAAATGTTTGTAGAAAGGCAGTCGGTTCTCGATGTAGAGGTTGGCATTGGGACAAGTGGCCCAAAAGACGTTGGAGTTCCAGGCTTGTGCGGCCCGGATGTCTTCGGGCTGGGTTTGGGTATTGTGTACGAAGAGGGTGCGATTGTGCCGGCTCATGTGCTCGAGCGCGTAGTGGATGGACGTCTTTTCGGTGGCTTCGAAATGCTCGAGCGTGAATCCGAAAGAAGCCATGAACCCAATGAATCCTCCGCTTTTGTGCAGAAAAAATTCATCTTCGTGCCGGGTTTCCTGGTTGTGAATGCTCACTGTGCAATCTTCCGGGTTCGTGTTGCGAATGAGCTCGAAAAGGTAGGGCGAAACGGTATAGGGGGCATGTGGCACACAACTTTTTTTGTTCTTTCCATTGCCACTTTGCTTTTCAAACACGCTGTAATACCCGTCGAACGTAGATTTGGCCCGGTCGTCCTGCATGAAGTCGAACATCTCCACAAAGGTGTAGTATCGAATAGGGCTTTTCTCCTTGGTAGCTGCGGTGTCGACTTTATTGGAGATATCCCCTACGGCAACGATACCGTTTTCATACATTTCCAGGTCCGCTTTTTCGATGGCATCGAGGATCTCTTCCATGGCGATATCCCGGAAGGAGACCACGCTGACCAGGAAGGGGAGCAACCCGGTGCCGGTATTCACCCGGCTTTTCATATGGGAGAGCTCGAGATGACAATGAGTATTGATGAAACCTGGAATGAGCACTCCCGAATGAAATTCAACCGAAGCGGGGTCATGTTCCGAAAGCGTACTGAGTTCCAGTATTTTTCCTTCGTCGTCCAGGATGATAACCCCATTGGGGATAGCGGCTGCACTAACCGGCAGTACAAGGTCGGCTCCAATTTTTCGCATAATGGAAACGAATTTCTACCAATTTTAAAAGGGGAAGATAAAAATATTGCGCCTTAACCCCGGTCTTGCGTCGAAAAGAATTAACCAGGAAATTTTTTCAAACCCCCTGCACCAATACCCCGTTTCGCATCCGGGGTTCAAAGTAGGTAGATTTTGGCGGAAGGATCTGCCCTTCATCGGCAATACGCATGAAATCATCCATCGAAACGGGGTAGAGGAAGAACCCTACCCGATTGATGTTTTTGTCCACCCGCTCGCTCACCCCTTTAATTCCCTGGCGCCCTTCAATGTATTTAACCCGTTCATCAGTCCGTACATCGGAAATGCCCAGGATGTTTTCCAGGATGAGTTCGTTGAGAAGTTGCACGTCGAGGAGCACCTCGTCGCCCTGGAACGATTCCATGAGCCGCTTCCGCCAGCGCAGCCGGAACCATTCACGATTGATGAACATGACCATTTCGTGTTTCTCCCTGGGGCGGGACGGCTTGGTCAGTACTTCAATATCCATGATCTGCGACAGTTGCGCCATGAAAGTAGTAAAGGAAATATCCTCCAATCCTTCTATTACGCGGTTGTAGTCCAGGATCTCCAATTCAGAAGAAGGAAAAAAAGCGCAGAGCATCCGGTCGTATAAGGAGCCATTCGATTGGCCTTTGGAAATTTCATACATATGCGCCAGGGTGGAGGTGCGGTGGTGCCCATCGGCGATATAGGCAGTAGGCACATACTGCTCAAAAAGCGCTTTGAGCAGGAGTATCTGGCCGGGATCGGATACGTTCCAAAACTGGTGGAGCTGGTTGTCGGCGTCGAAGAAGATCTCGAAGAAGGGCTTTTGGGAAAGGATGAGGTCTTCGGAAAAGGCATAAATAGCCTCCACGGGCGGGTAAGTAAGCAGCACGGGTTTGACTACCGCCTTACGGGCAAGCAGCAGCTCGGTTTGTTGTTGCTCCTTGGGTGGCAGGGTGTTTTCGTGCTTCCTGATCATGCCACTCAGGTAGTCCTGAATGGCTACACAAGTGACGATCCCCGTATAGTTGCGTGTCGGATCAACGATCCGGTAGATATAGAGGCTTTCCTCCTGGCATTCCCGGAAGAAACCATGCTTCCGGTAGCTCGGGTATTCCACCTTTACATTGCCAAAGAAGACATCGGGGGAAGCGATGAGATCCAGGTTGGGGTAAATGGCTTTGAATGGAAAAAGATGCATGTTTTGGGTTCCAAATGATATTTTAAGAAAGTAAACACTTCGGCCAGTGGACGAAGTATTTACATGCATATTTACCTGCCAGGTTCTAGCACGACCTCCTTCACCCATACCCTGTTTTGGTGCTGAACGCGCACAAAATACAAGCCTGCAGGGAAGGGATGCAGATCGATTGTCTCTTTGAAAAATCCGGAGCCGGCTTCCCGGGTCTCACTCCAGAGTTTACGTCCCATGAGGTCGCTTAGCTCGATACCTATGGCGCCTCCTTCAAATCCGGTGAGTTCGATCGTCGTTTGCTGGTAAGCGGGGTTGGGATAAATGGAGAAAATCCGGGTATCGGGCGCCTCCTCTGTCGAAGTGATCTCTCCGACGACGAAGTCGAATTTCAGGCTTCCGCCAAACTCCGATTCAAAGGACTGAAGCGTAATACCCACCCCGCTAAACAGGTGCTGAATCTTTACATACCCTGCGCCGGCGGCTGGATCGTTCCAGAAAGAAAGGCCATCGTCTTGCAGGTCTTCCAGAAAAAGGGTGTAGCAGCCCGGCGGAAAGTTGATATCGTCTTCGTAGGTCGTGTTGTTCGCCATGCCGTAACGCGAAGCGATAATAGCGCCGGAATGATCCTTGATAGTGTAGAAGTTTTCGTTGGCCCGGTTGTTGGTGCGTACCTTTAAAATGAGATCCAGCTGGTCATCCAGGATGAGGGGTAAGTCGAACGCAGACTCCATGTGGTCGTTGTCGGGCTGATCATCGGATTGTCCGTTTACGGATTGGAGCTGCACGTAGAAGATGGGTTCCTCGTCGGTTTTCCAGAAACCGACAAAGGGCACAGGAAGCTCGATTGAGACGGTCTCACCTGGGGCGATAAGGCCGGAAAAGTTGTGGGTTAGTACCGTGCCGTTGCCCTTTACCCAGTAATCGATCTCCATGGATTGAATATACTGGGAGCCCGCGTTTTTCAGATAGATCAGCGGTTTGTTGCAAGCAGGGTTGATTCGCTCGAATTCCACTCGTTTGCTGGGGCGTGCAATGGCCTCGATCGAGGCATCCAGATTGTGCGCAAAGGGACCATACGTAACTAGCTGGGCGTTGATCAGGTAGTTGGCCTGGTCCATGTAAGGTCCGTTCACTCCGTAATCTATCGATACGGTTTGGCCGGGGGTGACAAAATCGGTAAGTTCAAATTCATGTACGTCTGTCGGGTCTCCCGGGCACCAACCAGCCCGGTCATAGATCCAGGTTCCGCCTTGTGGATAGATTGGGACTTCTCCGCATTTTTTCCACACATCGAAGATGAATTCGGGCAGTCCTCCATCGATATCGATGAAATGGGAACGCGGCACAAACTCGCCGTTCTGGCCATGGCCTGTAACTGCCGCCCGTAGTTTGAACGCTGTGCCGTCGGGATTGAACTGCAGGCTGCGGGGCTCAAATACCGCATCGCTCTGGATATCGGCATACCAACCACGGCCGAAGGGCCAAATGTGCTGGATGTCCTTCACCTCTCGCTCGGGTGTGCCGGTAATGAACCAGAACTGGATGTCGAGCTCTTCCTGATTCTGTCCGCCCATTTCGATAGAAAGGCGCCGGTCGCCATGGAGGATAGGCGCATAGTCGGTAATGTCGAAGAAAAAGGTCTTGCCTTCTTGTCCCAGATCCAGGCCGTTTCCATAGGGTGTAACAAGCGATAGCAGCTCAAACTTGGCCGGTGTTTTCGCAAAATAGTGGAGGGTACTAATGGTGACGGAGTCCACTGGTTCGACATAAACCGTACCGATTACAGCTCCTGATTCATCGAGGATATTCATGTCGCCGGCGGGATAGACATATTCGGTGTTTTGGACCACCAGGTTTGTGCCGTCGACGGCGTAGGTGACAATGGAATGCAGGTTGTTTTCCAGCGAATCGAGCACGAGCAGGTTGGTGATCGTCTGGTCATAGGCGCCCTGCACAAAGGTGGTCTTTGGCCGCAGCGTGGAGGCCGTGAAATTTTTGTAGAGCTGATCGCCCCGGATCACCTGCCAGGAGGGGAATCCGTTGATCGTTCCGTCATACCCGTTGGGGCTGGCATCATAGGCGGTAGTGCCGGTACCTTCATCGAACGGGTAATAGGCCATGAGGTTGCCGTAAAAAGGATGGCTGGGCGTGAGGGGCTGGTTCATCCATTCCTGGATAGTCGACTGGTCGAGGGCTTTGTTCCAGATTTGAACTTCGTGTGCGGCACCGTAGTAATTGTTGGTGTTATTGGCCGCGCTGCCGAGTTTGAAACTCTGGATGTTGATGGGTTTGGTCTTGCCTGTACCGGAATGCCAGAGCTGGCCGTTGAGGTAGATATTCATTTCCCCGGTGGTAGCATTCTTGGTAAAGGCCCAATGGTTCCACTGTCCTTCAAAATCGGCCGGATTGGCGGCTTTGTTGATCCGGTCGTATCCCGAGCCGTCGTTGCCGCAGTCCCAGTAGATATTGCTGTTGCTCCAGGGCAGGTGCACGTTGACCTGCCGGTTGTTGCTGTTGTCCACGCCTTCAAAAATGGAGGTATTGACGGGTAGTACGGTGGGATCACCGTAGGTCCAGAGGGAAATGGTGATCTCCTGGGAAACAGCGCCAAAGGCATCGCCCGGCACATCCACGTTTCCTGCCCCGGCAAACCGGATGGCGTTATCGGAAGTTGCGTTGATCAGGGTGGACGTGAAACCTGCATCAGAAGCCTCGAGGAGGTTGAAAGCCGATTGCCCCGCCGGATTGGTGAAACTGTATTCCACCAGGATATTGGAGCTGCCATCCCAGAGGAAGGGCTCGTAGAAGTTCAGGCTGTTTTCCCCGGTACTAAGCGGGGTGTCCAGGAAATAGACGCCCGTAAACCCGCTCAGATCGGGATCGTTGGGGTCGAGTTCGGTCTTGGCGCTCGCCTTCATGCGGATGCGCAGAAAATGAATGGGCTGGTCTGGCGTATCTACATGCCAGCGCATTCCGGTGACAGGGCCGGCAGTGAGGCCGGCTGCCTGCAGCTCGGAGGCGGTGAACAGGAACTGATATTTGCCCACTGATTCCCCGTTTTCCATGGAAAAAGGATCGGTGTTGTCGCCGATGGTGGCGGTGGTTTCCGAAAGGATATTCAGGTAATCTACCTGCGATTGCGCGAACTGCAGGTAGGTGTAGGTAGGCTGAGTGGTATAGCCGAAGGTGGTGCCCGTGAAATTGGAAATGATATGGCTCGGGTGTGTCGCGGCATTGGAATCTACCCGGGTCGAGTCGGTGATAAAGGTATTACAGCTGTAATCCCACTCGTAACACCCGACACTTCCGTTTCCGACCGCCGCATCGTGGCAGCGCATATTATAGCGCATCAGGATCTTGCGGTAGGTTTGGCCCGGGTTGTCGGGAAAAGAAAACACACCCACCCTGTTGGTGGATTCCCAGGTAAATGCCTGGACAACGAGCGTGTCCTGTGCCATGGATAAGAAAGGCAGGAGCAGGGCCCACAATAGAAGGGTGTAGCGAAGGATCATATGATTAACTTTTTGCATGGAGAAATGGGGTGGTAAGATAAGGAAAATTTAAAAGCGGGTGGACCCTTCTCTGATCTCCTCCACCCGGCTCAGGGCGTCCCGGATATTTTGGCATACGTTCGCTTCACCCAGCGTATCTACTACAGAGGCTTCTTTTAAGGCATCATAGACCTCGGGCTGCACCCCCGAGAGTACAACCTGCGTTTTATTGCTTTTAAAGTCTTTAATCAATTCTTTGAGGCTGTGCATCCCGGTGGCATCGATGATAGGCACAAAACGCATCCGGATGATGAGAAAATCGGATTTCCGGTGGATATCCTGGATGGCTTGTTTGAAGTTTTGGGCGGCGCCGAAGAAGAGGGGACCGTTGATTTCGTACACCTCCACCCCCTTGGGCACCTGGATGGGCTCTTCCCTCAAATCGCCATACTGGTCGCGGGCGTACACCACATTGGGCAGGAACTCCACCTTGCTGATCTTTGCCATTCGGCGCATGAATAAAAAGGAAGCCAGCACCATGCCGATCTCAATGGCAATGGTCAGGTCGATGAGGACGGTCAGGAAAAAAGTGACAAGGAGCACGGCTATATCACTGGCCGGACCTCGGGTAATACTCAGGAAGGGCCGCCATTCGCTCATGTTATAGGCCACCACCACCAAAATGCCGGCAAGTGTCGCCAAGGGTATGTGTACGGCCAGCGGGGCCAGCACCAGCATGATGAGCAGAAGCGTCAGCGAATGCACAATTCCGGCCACGGGCGTACGTCCACCGTTCTTTACGTTGGTGGCGGTGCGGGCAATGGCGCCGGTAGCGGGGATACCGCCAAAAACCGCAGACCCGATATTGGCCAAGCCCTGGGCGATGAGTTCCGTGTTGGAGTTGTGGCGCCCCCCGATCATCCCGTCGGATACTACCGCCGAAAGCAACGACTCAATGGCGCCTAACAGGGCGATCGTAAATGCAGGCTGAATGAGGTGCTTGAGGGTTTCCAGATCAACAGAAGGAATGTGGGGCATCGGCAGGGTAGACGGTATAGAGCCAAAACGGGTGCCAATCGTATCTACCGGCAGGTGGAAAAAATAGACGGCCAGGGTGCTGAGCAGGATGGCGATCAATGACCCCGGCACTTTGGTCGTAATGCGGTGCCATTGCAGGGTAATCAGTACCGTGCCGACACTGATGATCGTGGCAACCGGATTGATATGGTCCATATGCTGAAAAAAAGCACCCCATTTTGGAATGAAATCGGCCGGTACGGATCCCATCTCCAATCCCAAAAAGTCTTTTACCTGGGAAGAAAAGATGATCAGCGCAATCCCGGAGGTGAACCCCACGATCAGGGGGTGGGGTATATAGCGAATGACGGAACCCAGCCGGGCCAATCCCATAATGAGGATCATGAACCCGGCAATAAACGTGGCGATGATCAGCCCGTCGACGCCATACTGTTGTACGATCCCGTAAACGATGACGATAAACGCGCCGGTGGGTCCTCCGATCTGCACGCGGCTACCCCCGAGGAAAGAAATGAGCAACCCGGCGATAATGCCGGTGATGAGTCCTTTTTCCGGCGGCACCCCGGAGGCGATGGCAAACGCAATGCTGAGCGGCAGCGCCACGATGCCCACAATAATACCGGAAACGAGATCTTTGCCAAATTGCCGGCGGGTATACCCCTCCCGAAGGACGGTAAGGAGTTTAGGACGGAAAATATTTTTCATTCAAAGGTGAGTTGTGGGTCAAAATTACACCAGCTTCGCATAGTTGAATGTGATCCTGCGCACTTTTTAGGCCTTTTGTTTCACATAATCCCTGCGGGGTTTGTTACATTTAGACAACATAAAATCCTGTCCGGTAATGAAGCATATATCCATCCCGCTTTTTTCCCTGATCTTTTTGTTTGCCGCATCTACGGCCCTGCGAGCCCAGGACGGTTCTTTCAGGGCTATGACCTTCAACATCCGGTACGACACCCCTGACGATGGGATAAATCGATGGGACAACCGAAAAGACTGGGTAGCTGACCTTATCCGGCACTATGGGCCGGAAGTGTTTGGACTTCAGGAAGCCCTCGATCACCAAATAGAAGACCTGGCCGGATGCCTGCCTGAATGGGCTTGGGTAGGGGTAGGAAGAGATGATGGGAAGAAAGGAGGAGAGTATACGCCCATTTTCTACCGGAAAGACCGGTGGAAAATGCTGGAGTCAGGCACGTACTGGCTATCGGAAGATCCGGAGAAAGTGGGGGAAGCTGGCTGGGATGCTTCGCTGCCGCGCATTGTCACCTGGATGAAACTCCAGCAACTCGCCACAGGCAGGACGGTGTTTTTTGCCAATACGCACTTCGATCACCGGGGAACAAAAGCCCGGCAGGAAAGCGCCCTGCTCATTTTACGGCGTTTGGCTACCCTCCTTCCAACCGATCCGATCGTGCTTATGGGTGATCTCAACTCGTTGCCGGGTTCCATGCCTTATCAGTTGCTCGAAGGAAGTATGCTTTCCGATAGCCGGTTTTTGTGCCGGTATCCGCCCTATGGCCCGGAAGGAACCTTCAATGGGTTTCAGTTGGGGGCTTACGGCGCCCGGATCGATTATATCTTTGTCAATGATTTTTGGAAAGTTCAGGAGTATGTGACCATTGCCGATCACCTCGACAAACGGCATCCTTCCGACCACTTCCCCGTGATGGTAGCGCTGTCCCTAAAACCCCTTTAATCAGTAGGATAGGAATGGAAAAATCTTTTTCGCGGCAGACGTAGCTGCATTGCATTATCAAATTTATTTCTATATCTTTGACGCGAATTTCAGAACTGTTTGTACTAGCAATTCTTTTTCCTCCAATGCTGAGATTTTAGTTTGCTACGAAAACACGTAATTCTGTGTGTATTTTTAATTTTTTATTTAAATAGTTTTAGTAATGAACATTTTCGTAGCAAAGCTCAACTACAGCACGCGGGAAGAAACACTCCGCGAGTTGTTTGAGGAATTCGGAGAAGTATCTTCGGCAAAGTTGGTTATGGACCGTGAAACCGGCCGTTCCAAAGGTTTTGGTTTTGTTGAAATGCCCAATGACAGTGAGGCAAACAGAGCCATCGATAGCCTGAATGATACGGATGTTGATGGCCGTACGATCGTTGTAAAGGTGGCTCGCCCCCGCGAAGAAAACTCCGGCGGTTACAACAAGCCAAGATTTAACAAACGCTATTAATACTAATAGGTTTGTAGATTAATCTATGAATGATTAGAAGGCAGCCCGGCAATCCGGGCTGCCTTCTTCTTTTACAGGAATAAGCGGTATAAGATCGAATTGAATATACTCATCAAAACGGCCATCACAAGCGCCCACCAGAACCCCTTTACCTGAAACCCTTTCAGGAAATAGTCGGCAATAAGGATCATCAGGGCATTGATGACAAAACTGAACAGGCCAAGCGTGAGCACATTGAGGGGGAGGGCGATCACCTTTAACACGCTGCCCAGCGTGCCGTTCAATAGCGCCAACACGATCGCCAGGATTAGTGCCCGGCCAAAATCCCGGATCTGTACGTTGGGACGAAGTAAATAAGCTGCCGCAAAAAGCGCCAGGGCATTCAATAATACCTTGATTAAAAATTCCATGACGTAGGGGTTATTGATTTTTTAAATTGGATAACTCCTGCTCCTTTTCGGAGACTTCCTTGCGCAACCGCTCGTTTTCCCGCTTCAATTCCTCCAGGCGCTTTTCCTGGGCCTCCAGCTCCTTGCGCATGGTCTCCTCGTCCTGGTCTTCAATCGAAGACGCCTTATCCCGGGAAGGTACAAACCGGTCGTCATTCATCTCCACGGTATCGCCTTTGTCAATCCCCAGAAGGTGCTTGATGTTGGCAATGCCGTCTTCGCCATTGTAGTACGAGGCGCCGATATAGGCAATGGGCGCTACGATGGCCATCACGATTACGAACCGGGCAAAACCCGTAACTTTCATTTTTCTTTGCATGGGTTGAGTTGGTTATTTAAAAAGAAGCTAGTGCTTTTAATCATTCTGGATGCAGGGGAGTGCCTCAGGCGCTCCCCCTGCATCCAATTTCCATTAGTTAAGTAATGTGACAAATTACTGGTATTAACTCGTTCCATCCCATTCCCTTCTACTTACAGGTCATTATTTTGGACGAACGCCATTCTTGCCTACCTTAAGACCACCACGCTGCCGGTAGCTATATCGGACCGGGGTCGTCCATTCTCCATTACCGTGAATTCCATCCACCAGGCATATGCCCCCGAACTGACCGGCCGGCCATTGTAGGTGCCGTCCCACCCGTCAGAAGGATCGCGGCTTTCAAAGACCAACGCCCCCCATCGATCGAAGATCTTCAATTCGTATTGCTCCAGAGGGCATTCTGAAGCAGGCCTGAATTGGTCGTTGATCCCGTCAAAGTTGGGGGAGAAGACGTTTGGATAGAAAAAGGAGCAGTTCTCACACTCCTTGATTAATATGGTATCCGACACACTTTCGCACATGTTGTAAACCAACACTTCGTACACCCCGGGTTCTTCGACTACATAGTAGGACTTGTCAAATCCGTCTTTCCAACTATAACTGGCCGGACCGTTGGTGCTGGCATCCAGGAAGAGCTGCGATTCACAGAGAAAGGTGTCGCGCCCCAGGTCAAAGGATATGGTGGGAATGTAGTAAATGTAAAGGGCGTCTTTAAAGGTATTGCAGATGGTCGTGATCTCTACGGAAATGTCCCCTCCAAGTGTCGCCGGATAAACCGGGTTGGTGCTTCCGTCCTGCCAGAGATACCCGCTGGCCCCGGGGAAGGTGACGTCCAGGAAGATCGTGTCGCCTGCACAAAGGGTGGTATCTTGCCCCAGATCAGGCGCTGTTTCGGAAATGAAAAGCACCTCCACCTCCTCCGATTGAGATTCACACAGCGTATTCACCTCTACCGAGTAGACGCCGTTTTGGGTGACTGCCAGGGTGGGGTTGGTGCTGCCGTCCTGCCACAAATACGAGGCTTCCTGATTGGTGGCATCCAGCAGGACCGTATCTCCCTGACAGGCGACCTGATCGCCTCCCAGGTCTAAATTGACGGGAGGAACCGCATTGAGGAAGACCTGATCGGTGGTAGTCCCACAGGCATTGGTTACAATGACGGAATAGGTGCCTTCTAAATTGGTGGTAAGGGTAGGCATCGTCGATCCATTTTGCCACAAATAGATAGAAAACGGACTGCTGGCATTGAGCGTAGTGCTCTCTCCCATGCACAATACCTGCGTACTGCCCAGTTCGATCTGCGGAGGATCCAACAAATAGGTTATGCCTATCGCGTCGCTACCGGATCCACAGGCGTCCGTCACGGTCACTGCATAGATCCCGGGTTGGGTAAGGGTGAACAGGGGGCCGGTCGATCCGTCCTGCCATACGTAACTCCCTCCCTGGGTAAAGGCGTTGAGAACCAGCGTGTCTCCTATGCATAGAATAGAGGTATCATTGCCAATGTCTACTGATATCGCAATAGGCACGGTGACGTCGAAAGCCATGGCGTCCTGCCCGATCGGGTTGCCGCAGATGTCCTGAAAAGGAAAAGCGCCGACCGTGTTAATAGAAAGGGTATAGGTGCCGAGGGAGGATAAGGGTGGGTCGATGAGGAGTGAAAGCGTGTTGTCAAAGCCATTGCTGTTGTCGCAGGCATTGGCGGTCAGCGAGATGGTGTAGGGCCCGCCCGGACCACTGAGTTGAAAATTGCTGTCGTCAATGGTGTTGCAGTCGAGGTATTCGGAAAAAACGAGGTCGATATTCTGGCCACCGCAGGATTCAGGCCCTGAAATGGACGCAATGGCCGGCGGGGTATTGTCAATAATACCGATGCCCGACGAGAGTCCAAAATCGATGGTATATCCGTTATTGGAGCCGGTCCAGTTCGACACCATCAGCACATAGGTGTTGCCCGCTACGACCGGGATAAGGTCGTTGAATGGCGTGCCACCGGCATTGATATTGGGAGTGAGTGCATTACATCCCCCCCCTTGAATGGTATAGATCGAAGCCCCGGTGGCGCCTGTCAGTCCATCACACACATTTCCTCCGGCTGCATTGCAGCTCACTACCAGGTTTTGATTGGTGAAAATATCCGCACAAGTGGCATTGGTGATGTTAAAGAGCGACCAATCGTAATCGTCGTTAATATCGTTGGGGGTAATAAGAAACCCGAATTGCCCCGACTGGTCAACCGTAAAGGAATACCAGATGGAATTCAACTCGCCGACGGTGCAACTGATGGCGGGGTTGATCTCATTGTTGTAGTTGCCATCTCCGGTAGGGGAGAGGGTTTCGGAATAGATCTGCTCGCAAATGGGAATGGCGCCGAGGCAGTCCTGAACCGTAGGTGTCACCTGCCCCCCGAGCGAAAGAGCGGGCAACAGGAACAGCATGGACAACAGTTTTTGAAAGGGGTGACACATGAAAATTGAATTTTGCTATCGTTTGTCTATTTCTATGACTGTACCTACTGCATTTCGTCCGCCCAGGTCACAGGAAAAGCCGATGGCCTCAGCTGCCTGAAAGGTCACTTTGGCAATAGATTGGTCTGCCAGTGCGGCCTGAAGACGGGCGGCATACCCGGATGCGGTGCTGCGGTTGATACGCTGGTTCAACGCCTGGAAGTCGATGGGCTCCTTTGTCACAACGATGGCGATCCGGTCCCGGTTCCCCAACTCGTCGGCGGTCATGGAGTAGTCCTTCGGGAACAGGCGTGTGCCGGTAATTCCACAATAGGGCGAATGCTTGGCCGTGTAGGGGAACAACACATAACTGGAGCCGTCGGTTTCTTCTCCAAAGACGTAAATATTACATTCTATGGAATTGGCGATGGCCACCTTGAATTTATCCCCCTTCCGGATGGGTGTGCGGGTGCGGAAAACACGATCGCTGGCCTGGGTGAGGGGAAGCAGGCTTTGAGTTGCGTTATCGACTAGTCCAAATTGCACTTCGAGTTTGTTGGCGTTGAATTTGGGGGCCGTGCCCATGGGGTATAGACCGTAGGCTTCTTTGACAAAGTGTTCAAAATCCCCGTAGCGGACCCAGGCTATTCCTTCTCGCCCCAGCTTTCGCTCCAACTATTCATGAGCTGGAAGGCGCCTCCCTGGTAGTTGTCGTCGTATCCGATCACGCACATGGCATGGCCGCTAAAGCCATAACCACTATAATCGCGTTGGGTGGGGGTCCAAAGCCGTTGGCCGCGCATCTCGTGCATGAAGGTGCCACCTACCTGCATCCCGATAACAACGGGTGCTCCCTGGGCAAGGTGTTGCTTGATACCCTGAATATCGGGACTGTAGTCTTCACCACCCAGCGTGAGGCGGTTGTAGCCTTTAATGCGGAAAGACTGCGCACGCATAAGCTCGGTTTGACCTGGTTTTACCGCACAAGTGCGATCGTCGTAGGGGTATTCGCTGAAGGGTAGCACGCCGCCCTGGCGCATGGTTTCCATCGCATCCAGCATATAAGCGCCCTGGCAATTGCTGAGGGCGATCTGGTTGTATAGGAAAGAGGGGCTGAACGCGACCTGGTTGGGGTCTTTTCCGCTCGACTGGGCTTCCAGGATGGTGCGGGCCGCATACGAACTTGCCCAACCGACGCATGACCCCTGGTTTCCCTGGTGGAGGCGCTTGGGCGCATATTTGAGCAGAGACACGGATGCCGGTAACCCTCCGGAACTTCCCATGGCGCCGTAGGTCAGGGGTTCAAATACCTCGGCTTTGTCGTATACCTCGGGGTCGAGGGTGGCGCCGAGGGAAAATTCCGAAGAGAAATCATCTTCGGGCGCTGCAGAAAAGAAATTTTTCCCACCCAGAAAGAAATACCATACCGCCCCCACGATCAAGATAGGGATCAGCAACTTGGGCTTCCGGAAAACGAATAGCAAGATAATGGGAAGTAAGCGCAGTATCGGATTCGTTCCCCCTTCCCGTTTGGGCTTTTGGCCGCCTTGGGGGTCGTCTTGTTCCATTCTTATTGGCATGAGCTAAATTTTTGAAGGTTAATAACTGATGTAACGCAGAATGGTTACTATCAAAATGTATAAGGGATTTGGAGGGATTATGGGGGATTGAATGGGATTGCCTGCCTCGTTAATCCCATTTAATCCCTTCCAATCCCTTTTATCTATAAAAAGTGCAAATTAATTATTTGGATTGGATATGGGAAATGATCAGGTCGCCGTGGTGGCGGGTATTTTCGATAAATAAGGTACTGGTGTCCAGTCCCCCGCAAACCACTCCTGCCAGATATACACCCGGAAGCGGCGTTTCCAGGGTCTCCGGATCGTGAGCGGGGACTTGTACTGGCCCTGGTTCAATCGGTAGCCCCAGGTTTTTCAGGAAGGAATAATCGGGTTGGTAGCCGGTCATGGCCAGTACAAAATCGTTGTCGATCCAAATCCGGCCTTCAGGGGTTTGGAGTTGAACCCGGTCGGGGGTGATCGCGCATAAGGTGGTCTGAAAATAGGCCCGGATCGACCCTTCCCTGATCCGGTTTTCGATGTTGGGGCGTATCCAGTATTTCACCTTTTCATAGATCTCCCGCTCGCGGATGGCCATGGTGACCTCGGCGCCTTTGTAATAGGTTTCCAACGCTACATCGCATGCCGAGTTGGCAGCGCCTACCACGAGCACCTTTTGTCCGATATAGGGATGGGCTTCGTCATAATAGTGCTTCACCTTCGGCAGGTCTTCACCCGGAACACCGAGGAGACGTGGGGTGCCGTAGTATCCCGTGGCCACTACGACCGTTTTGGTGGCATGCAGTCCTTTGGAGGTTTGCACGGTATACCCGCCGGACTCGCCAGGGTGCAGGCCGTACACAGGCTCATACAAGTGGATGGGCAACTCAAAGGCTTCCGCTACCCGCCGGTAATACTCCAGCGCTTCTCTTCGGGTAGGTTTTTCCCCATGAGAGATAAAGGGGACATCGCCTATTTCCAGGTTCTGAGAGGTAGAGAAAAAGGTCATATTGGTGGGAAAATGGAAAAGGGAATCTACCAATACCCCTTTCTCCAACAGCAAAAAACGCAATCCTTTCTTCCTGGCGGAGATGCCGCAGTTGATCCCACTCGGTCCGGCGCCAATGATGATCAGGTCATATAATTCCATGGAACGGTCTTTTAGGGGCTAAAATAACAAAGTGTGGCATCTTCATCTTTCCTTACCTTTGCGGCAAAATTATTCAGATGGAGTTTATTAAACCATTTCAACAAGCCTATCAGGATTTTTTGGACCGCAATCCCTTTCAGAAAGAACCCCGAAACCTTTACGATCCGGCCGATTATATCATGGGTCTGGGAGGTAAGCGCCTCCGGCCGGTTTTGTTGTTGATCGGGCATTATCTTTTTGACGAAAACTACCAACCGGCACTTCCCGCCGCCATGGCGATAGAGGTGTTTCACAATTTCACCCTCGTACACGACGACATTATGGATGCGGCGCCACTGAGAAGGGGAAAGCCCACGGTGCACCACAAGTACGGGGTCAATGCCGGTATCCTCACCGGAGATGTGATGCTGATCCAGGCATATCAGTACTTGCTGGATTTGGATAAACCCCAGTTGCTTCCGGCCTTGTTGGGGGTGTTTAATAAGGTCGCTATTGGAGTTTGCGAGGGGCAACAATTGGATATGGATTTTGAAAAGACCACATTGGTCGGCATCCCCGATTATCTCCGGATGATCGAATTGAAAACGTCGGTGCTGATCGCAGGTGCATTGAAGATGGGGGCGTTGCTTGGTGGAAGCAGCATCGAGGATGCTACCCATCTATACGAATTTGGCCGTAATATGGGCATCGCTTTTCAGCTTCAGGACGATATACTCGATGCGTTTGGCGATCCGGAAAAGGTGGGGAAAAAGGTGGGAGGGGATATTGCCCAGCATAAAAAAACCTTTCTGTATCTGAAGGCCATGGAGGTGGCCACACCGACGCAAAAAAGTGCGCTCCAACAGTGGTTTGACCAACTGGTGGGGCCCGAAAAGGAAGAAGAAAAGATCGGGCAGGTATTGAAACTGTGGAACGAAATGGGCATCCGGCAATTTGCCGAAAAGGCGAAGGACACCTACCAGCAAGCGGCTTTTCGCGCCCTGGAACAGGTGCAGGCCAGCCCGGACAGAAAAAGAATATTGGAGGAATTAGCCACCGAGTTGCTGGTGCGGGAGTCCTGAAAAAAAAAAAGAAGGAGCAACCGCCGAAGCGGTTACCCCTCACACTATGAAACACTATAATCTTTATTCACTAAATTTAGAGGACAGACCTAACACATTGCGCGAAAATACAAAACGCGAAGATCAAAACAAAATAAACCCGAAAATGAATTTTTAAAAGAGGACAAAAGCTATGAATTTGGTTATCAAAGGAATAGTTTCCCATTCCACCATTCGGTTTCGATGGTCGCACGGTATTTTTCATAGAAATCGAGTGCAGGCTGGTTCCAGTCGAGCACCTGCCATTTGACCAGTCGACACCCCAGGTTGCGGGCTTCTTCGAGGAATGCATCGAATAAAAGGGTGCCTATGCCTTTCCGTCGAAATGATTCGAGCAGTACAAAATCCTCCAGATAGAGCATTTTCCCTTTCCAGGTAGAGTAGGTCATGTAATAGAGCATCATGCCGACCACCTTTCCGTCGACTTCGGCAACTGTCGATTTAAAAACTTCCTGCAGAAAGTCTTTCCGGTACTCTTCCACAGAGGCGATAAACTCCTCTTCCGCATTTTCATAGCGCGCCAGTTCCCCGACCAGCCCATGAATGGCGGGAATATCTTCAAGTGTGGCCTTCCGGATGCGTATCTGCATAGTAGTTGTTTTTTTGTCAAACATTAGCAGGTAGTTATGTGTTTTACGAACCTTCCACGGTTCATTTATCAAAAATCCTTTTATTCCTGAACATACTGGTATATCTTTGCCCACCATTTGCGGACAAATTATTAGAAATATGAAACAGTTCCTGAGTATTTGCGGCATTTTCCTCCTGATATCAGGTGGGGTAGCAGCACAGAATGGGAGTGCTGCCCTGCAGGATTTGCGCGTAGACGTTATTTATCTTTCCTCCGATTTCATGCAAGGCAGGGAGACAGGCACGGAGAGCGAGCGCCTGGCTGCCCAGTATATTGCTTCCCGTTTTGAGGAGGCCGGGCTGAGTCCAAAGGGAGATAACGGCAGCTATTTCCAAGAATTCGCAGCGGTAGTAAAATCCAATCCCCATGCGGAGAGCGGAGAAAACCGCACGGCCCGCAACGTGATCGGGTTTATTAATAACAAGGCCGCTCAGACCGTGGTTATCGGCGCGCATTACGATCACCTTGGGCACGGCATATCCGGATCGCTTTACACCGGAGAGCCGGCTATACACAACGGAGCAGATGATAATGCCAGCGGAGTGGCGGGGCTGCTGCGTTTGGCAACGATGCTAAAAGAGAAAGGCCCAAAGAAGAGCAACTATCTGTTCATTGCCTTTTCAGGGGAAGAACTCGGCTTGTACGGATCCAAATACTTCGTCGACCATCCCACGCTGGAGTGGCAGAAGATCAACTACATGCTCAACATGGATATGATCGGCCGGCTGGACAGCGCCGGGGTATTATTGGTACACGGGGTGGGCACCTCTCCCTCCTGGCCGGAGGTAATGGCTACTATTAAGGTGGATGGCCTTACTATCAAAACCTCCGAAGGGGGTATGGGCCCATCCGATCATGCTTCATTCTATCTGAACGAACGCCCGGTACTGCATTTTTTCACCGGCCAGCACAGCGATTATCACAAGCCTTCCGACGACAGCGAGTTGATCAATTATGAAGGAATAGAATCGGTGACCCGTTATATATTCGACCTCATCGTGGGGTTGGACAAAAAAGGACGGTTGGAATTTACCAAAACCGTCGATGAAAACGAAGGTCGGCAGGCGGCTCGGTTTAAAGTGTCGTTGGGGGTGATGCCCGACTATGTATTTCAGGGAGAGGGGCTGCGAATAGACGGGGTGACTGATGGGCGGCCTGCACAGGTAGCGGGTTTGCAGCGAGGCGACATACTTATCCAGATCGGTGATATGCCGGTCAAGGATATATACGATTATATGGAAGGCTTGGGGCTTTACGAAAAGGGCCAGACGACAAAGGTGATTATTTTGAGGGGTACGGAACGGTTGGAAAAAGAAGTCACTTTCTAGTCTTTGAAAAATTCGCCCGGAAAGGGTTAAAAAATTTTTCAATTAGGTTTTTGATTTCTGCTTAAAACCTATACCTTTGCATTCGCTTTTTTGCAGCCGCATGGGAACAAAGGATGTGAGTCCTTGTCCAAACTCCCCAAAGCATTGTAAATAAAGGATTTTGAAAATTTAGATAACGGAAAATAGGGTTTATGCCTACGATTAATCAATTAGTCCGCAAGGGAAGAGAGAAGGTGGTGACCAAGAGCAAGTCGCGCGCACTGAATTCCTGTCCTCAACGCAGGGGCGTTTGTACGCGTGTGTATACCACTACGCCGAAGAAGCCGAACTCTGCGTTGCGCAAGGTTGCCAAGGTACGTTTGACCAATCAGCTTGAGGTGATTGCCTATATTCCGGGAGAAGGCCACAACCTGCAGGAACACTCTATCGTGTTGGTGCGGGGAGGTCGTGTGAAAGACTTGCCGGGTGTTCGCTATACCATCGTACGTGGCGCCCTGGATACTGCAGGTGTTACGGATCGCAAACAAAGCCGTTCGAGGTATGGTACCAAGCGGCCCAAGAAATAATAAACCACTTTAGAGTAGCTATCTATATAACCAGGTTCGATGAGAAAAAGAAAGCCAAAAGTACGAGTGATCGCTGCCGATCCCCGTTATAATGACCCGATGGTTACGCAGTTCGTCAACAATATGATGCTGCGCGGCAAGAAAAGTACGGCACTCCAGATCTTCTACGATGCGATGGATCTGGTAAAGGAGCGTACAGGTGCGGAAGAGCACGGCGTGTGGAAAAAAGCGCTGAATAATGTGATGCCTATGGTGGAGGTGCGCAGCCGCCGGATCGGTGGGGCTACCTTTCAGATCCCTACGGAGATTCGCGCCAAGCGTAAGGTTTCCACCGGTATGAAGTGGTTGATCAACTTCGCCCGCGCCCGCAGTGGTAAAGGAATGGCCGAAAGGCTCGCTCAGGAGATCGTTGCCGCCAGCAAGGGAGAAGGTGCAGCCGTAAAGCGGAAGGAAGACATGCACCGCATGGCAGAATCCAACCGGGCATTCGCACACTTCCGGGTGTAGGCAAATAGTTTTGCTGGAAACAAGTATAGAATAGAACTCATTTAAAAAAATCTTCCTCAGGAGAATCGCCATGACAAAGGACCTCAAGTTCACCCGAAATATTGGTATTGCTGCCCACATCGACGCCGGGAAGACTACTACTACGGAGCGGGTGCTATATTATACCGGTCTGAGCCATAAGATCGGTGAAGTACACGAAGGCGCTGCTACGATGGACTGGATGGAGCAGGAGCAGGAGCGCGGTATTACGATCACCGCAGCTGCTACCAAGACTTCCTGGAACTGGGCCAGCCAACAATATGCGGTAAACATTATTGATACTCCTGGCCACGTAGGCTTTACGGTGGAAGTAAACCGCTCGCTTCGCGTACTCGACGGGCTGGTGTTCCTTTTCTGTGCAGTGAGTGGGGTGGAACCTCAATCTGAAACCAACTGGCGTTTGGCGGACAACTACAAAGTGCCCCGCCTTGCCTTTGTAAATAAAATGGACCGTTCGGGTGCCGACTTCTTTAGTGTGGTAAAAGACATTAGGGAAAAATTGGGCTCAAACGCAGTGCCGCTCCAGGTGCCGATTGGCGCAGAAGAGCGCTTTCTGGGGGTAGTTGACCTCATCTCCGGGAAAGCAATTACCTGGAACGAAGAAGATAAAGGGATGACGTTTGATGTCATTCCGATGCCGGAAGACCTGGTTGATACCGTAAAGGAATACCGCGCTAAATTGCTGGAATCGGTCGCTGAATACGACGAATCACTACTGGAAAAATTCTTTGACGATCCGGATTCGATCACGGAAGACGAAATTCGCAATGCAATCCGCAAAGCGGTTATCGACATGGCGATCATTCCGGTGTTCTGTGGCTCGGCTTTCAAGAACAAAGGCGTTCAGGCTGTGTTGGATGCAGTTTGCTGGGCATTGCCCTCCCCGCTGGATGTAGATGCGGTTAGAGGTATCAACCCCAAAACAGATGCAGAAGAAATTCGCCGGCCGTCTGTCGACGAACCTTTCGCTGCGCTGGCATTCAAGATCGCTACCGACCCATATGTAGGACGTCTGGCTTTTATGCGGGTGTATTCCGGTTTTCTCGATGCCGGTTCGTATGTGTTGAACACGCGCACCGACAATAAAGAGCGTATTTCCCGTATTTACCAGATGCACGCCAATAAGCAAAACCCGGTCGAACGGGTAGAAGCAGGCGACATCGCCGCGGCAGTAGGTTTTAAGGATATTCGCACAGGGGATACCCTCTGTGACCTCAATAAGCCGATCGTACTGGAAAGTATGGTCTTCCCCGAACCGGTAATCGGTATCGCCGTGGAGCCGAAGTCTCAGAAAGACCTCGACAAGCTCGGCATGGCACTTGCCAAGTTGGCAGAAGAAGATCCGACCTTCCGGGTTCGCTATGATGAAGATACCAACCAGACTATTATCAGTGGGATGGGCGAATTGCACCTCGAGATCATCGTGGACCGCCTCCGCCGCGAATTTAAGGTGGAGTGCAACCAGGGTCAACCCCAGGTGAACTACAAAGAAGCACTGACAAACACGGTTACCCACCGCGAGCGGTTGAAAAAACAAACGGGTGGTTCCGGTCTGTTTGCCGACATGGAATTCGAACTCGGCCCTCCTGATGCAGAATTCCTGGAGAGCGACGAGTTTAAGTCGGGCAAGAAAAAACTCCAGTTTGTATGGGGTATCGTGGGTGGTGCGATCGATAAGAACTATGTCAAGCCGATCACGGAAGGATTTACTTCCATGATGGATAACGGTATCCTCGCCGGTTATGGCATCGACAGTATGAAAGTACGGGTGTTCGACGGGGGTATGCACGCTGTCGACTCCAAGCCGATCGCGTTCGAGCTTTGTGCCAAAGAAGGATTCCGTGCGGCTGCGCCGAAATGCAATCCCAAACTGATGGAGCCGATCATGAAACTGGAAGTCGTGACGCCCGAAGAATATGTGGGTAACGTAATCGGCGACCTCAACCGCCGCCGGGGTATGCCGAAAGGTCAGGAGCCCCGCACAGGAGGCGCAGTGTCTGTTCAGGCAGATGTGCCGCTGGCCGAGATGTTTGGCTATGTGACCGCACTCCGTACGATCACTTCCGGCCGCGCCAGTTCTACGATGGAGTTTTCGCACTTCGCGGAAGCGCCGGCAGGTATCGCCAAGGATATCATTGAAAAAGCAAAAGGCCTGGTAAAGGCCTGATTATAAGAAACAAAAGGGGGGGCAACAGTGCCGCCTCATCTTTCAAAATTGACAAATTGTTTGTTGGGTTATGAATCAAAAAATTCGTATCAAGCTCCGCTCCTATGACCACAATTTAGTGGACAAATCGACGGAGAAAATCGTGAAGACGGTCCGCAACAGTGGTGCTGTTGTTACTGGACCGATTCCGCTGCCCACTAAGAAAGAGATTTTCACCGTCCTGCGTTCACCGCACGTCAACAAGAAATCTCGTGAGCAGTTTCAGTTGCGCACACATAAGCGCCTGATCGAGATCTACACGCCTACCCAAAAGACAGTGGATGCATTGTCTAAGCTGGAATTACCCAGTGGGGTAGACATTCAAGTTAAGTTGACTTAATTGGCAAGAGTTCTTTTTAAACACGGATAAGGAGTATAGAGTGGGTTTTTCCCGCAGCTTCGCATCCGGTGGCCATTTTGCGGTAACGGTTCTACGGGACGGAATATTCCTCCCTCATTTAGTTTTTGTTGCCGGTTTTCCTTCCGCTTTGGAAGAAGACCATCCCCGCCATCGAATGTCTGAAGCCGCTCGCTGACCTGCTCATTTTTCCTCATAAAAATATAGAGTCGTGAACGGTATTCTCGGAAAAAAAGTCGGCATGACCAGCATCTTTGACGAAGCTGGACGTAGCATTGCCTGCACAGTGATCGAAGCAGGCCCCTGTGTCGTTACACAGGTGAAAAGCGAAGGATCCGATGGGTATTCGGCCCTCCAGGTTGGATTTGGCGACGCCAAAGTGAAAAATACCACTCAATCGATGACCGGCCACTTTAAAAAAGCTGGTACCGCCCCGAAGCAAAGACTCGTGGAGTTCCGCGATTTTAATGCAGTCGACAAGCAATTGGGCGAGGTCATCAAAGTGGAAGAGATCTTCCGGGAAGGCGATTTTATCCACGCAATTGGAACGACCAAAGGGAAGGGCTTTCAGGGGGTTGTCAAGCGCCATGGTTTCCATGGGGTTGGAGACAGCACGCACGGTCAGCACAACCGCGGTCGCGCACCGGGTTCTATTGGTGCCGCATCCTATCCCGCGAAAGTATTCAAGGGTATGCGCATGGCCGGCCGTACAGGTGGCGACCGTGTGAAGATCCAGAATCTTAAAGTGGTGAAGATATTTCCGGAGCAAAACATCTTGTTGGTAAAAGGTGCAGTGCCCGGTCATAAAGGAGCCATGATCATAATCGAAAAAAAATAGCAGGCGATGAAATTGGAAGTGCTAAATATTCAGGGTGAAAAAACAGGCCGTTCGGTGGAATTGCCGGAGGCTGTCTTCGGTATCGAACCGAACGAGCATGCCGTTTACCTGGCTGTTAAGCTGTACCTGGCCAATCAGCGCCAAGGCACACACAAAGCCAAGGAACGCAACGAAGTATCCGGATCTACACGCAAGCTGCACCGCCAAAAAGGTACGGGTGGATCGCGTAAAGGGGATATCAAAAGCCCGACCTTCCGGGGTGGAGGCCGTGTATTCGGTCCTCGTCCACGCAGTTACAGCTTCAAACTCAATAAGAAAGTAATGCGCCTGGCTCGCCGGTCTGCACTTTCTGTAAAAGCCAATGCCGGACAGATCATGGTGGTCGAAGATTTCTCCTTCGAAACGCCCAAGACAAAGAAATTCCTGGAAATCCTGCAAAACCTCGGGGTTTTTGGCAAAAAGACGGTCTTTGTAACCGCCGACTATGAGAAGGAAGTGCTTATCTCCAGTCGCAACGTGCCACATACCCAGGTGACCCGCGCAGGCGATCTGCATACGTATCAGGTATTGAACTCTTCTGCGCTGGTCTTGTCGGAAGGGTCGATTGGAAAAATTGTTGAAACGTTCGCCTAAAAGGCACAATTTCGCTTATCATGGGAAAGCAAATATTGATCAAACCGCTCATTACCGAGAAATCCAACCAACTGTCGGAGAAACTGACGAAGTATACCTTTGTGGTGCATAAAGGGGCGAATAAGATCGAAATCAAAAACGCCGTCGAAAAAATGTACAGCGTCAATGTCGAATCGGTAAACACCACCGTAGTGCCAGGTAAGGCGAAGTCTCGCAATACAAAGGCAGGTGTGGTAAAGGGCCGTAAACCCAGCTATAAAAAAGCCATTGTAACGCTTGCATCCGGAGAGGAGATCAACTTCTTTAGCGACCTCTAACCCCCGGTAACCGGTAATTTTCAGAACACGAAATTCGTTCGCAATGCCAGTAAAGAAATATAACCCAATCACTCCTGGAACCCGCTATCGGGTAGTCAACGCTTTTACGGAGATTACCACGGATAAGCCGGAGAAAAGCCTTACCAAACCGATCTCGAAGACCGGTGGCCGTAACGGCACAGGTAAAATGACCGTCCGCCAACGCGGTGGCGGCCATAAGCGTTCTTATCGGGTCATCGACTTCAAACGCAATAAGGACGGGATTCCTGCAACGGTGAAAACCATCGAGTACGATCCCAATCGCAGTGCATTCATCGCCCTGGTTTGGTATGCCGATGGAGAAAAACGCTACATCATTGCACCGAACGGACTCAAAGTAGGTGATACGATCCTGTCAGGACCCGGTGCGCCTCCTAATACGGGAAATGCACTTTTGCTGAGCGAAGTACCGCTTGGTACGGAAATTCACCACATAGAACTGACTCCGGGCAAAGGAGCTGCGATGGTCCGCTCTGCCGGTACCACGGCAATCCTGTCAGGCCGGGAAGGAAAATATGCTATCATAAAGCTGCCTTCCGGGGAAGCCCGCCGGGTGCTTTTGACCTGCAAAGCGGTCATGGGACGTACTTCCAACCCAGACCATTCCCTTACCGTGTTTGGAAAAGCAGGCTCGAAGCGTTGGAGCGGCCGGCGGCCGCGTGTACGAGGGGTAGCTATGAACCCTGTCGATCACCCCATGGGTGGTGGCGAAGGTCGTGCTTCGGGAGGACACCCGATGTCCAGAACCGGTATCATGGCCAAAGGTCAGAAGACCCGCAACGTGAAAAAGGCTTCCAGCAGGCTCATTGTTTCGAAAAGGAAATCTAAGTAATCGCACATCCCTTGCTTCGGCATGTGGATAAAAATGGATAACGAATATGGCACGTTCGATCAAAAAAGGCCCATACGTCTTCTACAAATTGTTGGAGCGCGTGCAAAAGGCAAAGGAGAGCAACAAAAAAACGGTCATTAAAACGTGGTCGAGAGCTTCCATGATCGTTCCCGCAATGGTTGGGGAAACGATCGCCGTGCACAATGGAAAAACCTTTATCCCCGTGTTTGTCACTGAAAACATGGTAGGGCACAAGCTGGGGGAATTTGCACCCACACGGACCTTTAAAGGTCATTCAGGTAACCGTAAGAAATAATGCCGGTTGGCATGACCAGCATCGTTCAACTTTTGAAATCATAACGATGGAAGCAGTATCAAAACTTAAAAACTGTCCGTTATCTGCCCGCAAAATGCGCCTTGTGGTAGATTTGGTTCGCGGGAAGCGGGTAGATGATGCGCTGGATATCCTGCGCTTCACCAAAAAAGAAGCCGCCGTTTGGCTCGAGAAGATCATCCTTTCGGCAGTGGCTAACTGGGAAAACAAAACGGATGGAGTGGAGAGTGCAGACGATTTTGAACTCTACGTCAAAGCAGTCTTCTCCGATGGTGCGTCTGTATTGAAGCGTTTCCGCCCTGCCCCGCATGGTCGGGCAAACCGGATCCGCAAACGGTCGAATCACGTCACTGTCGTGGTGGCCAACCGTATTCCCCTGCCCCGCGAGGCCAACCCCGAAGCGGAGGTGGAAGTGGAAGAGGTGGAAAGCGAATAAGTTAATCATTAGCAATTAATGAAATAGACAATGGGTCAAAAAACAAATCCGATTGGCAACCGCTTGGGGATTATCCGTGGTTGGGATTCCAACTGGTTCGGGGGGAAAGACTTCGGATCCAAAGTGGTGGAAGACGAACAGATTCGAAATTACCTCAAGGCTCGTATCGAAAAAGGCGGGATCGCCCGTATTATTATCGAGCGTACCTTGAAGCGGATCACCGTGACCATCCACACTTCCCGCCCCGGTATCATCATCGGTAGAGGAGGACAAGAAGTGGATCGCATCCGCGAAGAGTTGCGCAAACTGACCAAGAAGGATGTACAGATCAACATCGTGGAGATCCGTAAACCCGAGTTGGATGCTAATATCGTAGGGGAAAGTATCGCCAAGCAGATTGAAGCGCGTATCAACTACCGCCGTGCTATCAAAATGTCTATCCAGTCGACTATCCGCGCTGGCGCCGAAGGCATCAAGGTGCGTATTTCCGGCCGGTTGGGTGGCGCTGAAATGGCACGTCGTGAAGAATATAAAGAAGGCAGAACGCCGCTCCATACCTTCCGCGCAGATATTGATTATGCCCTGACGGAAGCTATGACGGTATACGGTAAGATCGGCATCAAGGTGTGGATCTGCAAAGGAGAAGTTTTCGGCAAGCGCGATCTCTCCCGAATATCGGTACGGAGAAGAATGAGAAAAGCGGTACCCCCAGTGGTGGTGGCGCCGCCAAACGCCGCGGTGCAGGCCCCCGTTCGGGTGGTCGTGGCCGTGGAGGAGAACGCAGCGAACGGGGAGATCGTGGTGGAGACCGCGGTGGAGACCGCGGTGGAGACGCGGTGGAGACCGTCGCCGCTAGACCTACAGCGGATTTGAAAATATTTTTACGTTTTTCGGGCAAAAGTACCGGGAATAGCCGTACCTTTGCCACGCTTTTTTTAAAACCAGGAAAGATATCCCAGGTTTAACAACCCCGCCGCGTGGCGGTGTTGTTTTCTAAAACGGTAAGAAAATGCTACAGCCTAAGAGAACAAAATACCGGAAGCAGCAGAAGGGTCGGAACGACGGGTTGGCCTATAATGGCAATACTGTGGCGTTTGGCTCTTTCGGCCTCAAATCCCTGGAAGCAGGGCATATCACCAGCCGGCAGCTAGAAGCGGCACGTATTGCAATGACCCGTTATATGAAACGGGAAGGAAAGGTCTGGATCCGGATTTTTCCCGATAAGCCCATTACCTCCAAACCGTTGGAAGTACGTATGGGTAAGGGGAAAGGAGCCGTTGACCACTGGGTAGCACCTGTACAACCAGGTCGGATAATGTTCGAGCTCGATGGAGTGACCCGGGAAACCGCGGTGGAAGCACTCCGCCTGGCTGCGCAAAAACTGCCGGTCCTGACTAAAGTTAGTATTCGCCCGGATTATGAGGGGTAATTGTTCAATATTAATAAGCTATAGGCATGGCGACTAAGAAATTTTTGGAGTTGAAAGAATATTCCGACGGCGATTTGGTTGCAGAATTGGAGAAAACGGAACTGGAATACCAAAAGTTGCGTTTTGACCATGCGATCAAAGGCCTGGATAAGCCGAATATCCTCCGGGAAGTTCGCAGGGATATAGCCCGCCTGCAGACGGAAATCCGTAGCCGGGAAGTCAAAGCAATGACAAGTGAAGAACTGGCCGGTCGGACGAAAATCCTGGCAAGAAGAAGGCGCAAGTAAAAAAGCTAAACGAAAACAGAAGGCAACTTCTGCATTTATCAAATAAGAGACATGGAGCAAAGGAAGCTTAGAAAAACCCGTTCCGGGGTTGTAGTGGGTAACGCCATGAACAAGACGATCCGCGTCCAGGTGGAACGCCGCTTGCAGCACCCCATCTATGGCAAATCGGTAAAATGGACCAAACGGTTCATGGCGCACGATGAAAACAATGATTGCAATGTGGGCGATAAGGTACTGATCATGGAATCGCGCCCCCTGAGCAAGAACAAGCGCTGGCGCTTGGTCGAGATAATTGAACGAGCTAAATAAGATTAAAACTCATTCGCCATGATTCAGCAGGAAAGCCGGCTCAAAGTAGCAGATAATAGCGGCGCAAAAGAAGTGCTCTGCATTCGTGTTTTGGGAGGATCCCGGCGCCGGTATGCTTCAGTAGGCGACAAGATCGTCGTCTCCGTGAAAGATGCCACCCCCGGTGGGGTCAAAAAAGGCACGGTGTCCAAAGCAGTCGTCGTTCGCACGAAAAAAGAAATTCGCCGGAAAGACGGCTCTTATATTCGCTTCGACGATAATGCCGTGGTGTTGCTTACCGCCTCAGATGAACCGAGAGGTACGCGTATTTTTGGACCGGTTGCTCGCGAATTGCGCGAACGGGATTATATGCGGATCGTATCTCTGGCTCCTGAAGTATTGTAAATTGTGCGGGGATGTTTGCTTCCCCGGTGAAACCCATAGGGTATGATAAAGAAGAAAACCAATCAACAAAAGCGCTTCGTTCCTAAGTTGCACGTCAAGAAAGGCGACAAGGTCGTAGTGATCGCGGGTTCCTATCGTGGTTCCCAAGGTGAAGTGCTGGAAGTGCTTCCGCTAAAGAACCGCGCGGTGGTCGACAACGTGAATATGGTAAAGAAACATACCAAAGCATCGAACGACAACCCCGGCGGGATCAACGAAGTACCGGCTCCTATCCACATCTCCAACCTGATGGTGGTCGATCCGAAAACGGGCCAACCTACCCGGGTCGGTAGAAAGGAAGTCGACGGAAAAAGAGTACGTTATTCGAAAAAATCGGGTGAAATAATTAAGTGATGAGCTATCAACCCAGACTTCGGAAAAAATACCAGGATGAAATTGTTCCGGCCATGATGGAGCAGTTTCAATACACCTCCGTCATGGAGGTGCCACGCCTGCTCAAAATTTGTATCAACCAGGGTGTCGGCGAAGCTACGCAGGACAAAAAACTGGTCGATACCGCGTTGAACGAATTGACCCTCATCGCCGGCCAAAAAGCCGTTGCGACCAAGGCGAAAAAATCGGTCTCTAACTTCAAACTCCGCGAAGGAATGCCCATCGGCGCCCGCGTTACCCTGCGCAATAACCGCATGTGGGAATTCGTCGAACGCCTTGTGTACGTGGCACTCCCTCGTGTACGTGACTTCCGCGGAATCAACGACAAAAGCTTTGATGGCAGAGGTAACTACTCCATGGGTGTTACCGAACACATCATCTTCCCCGAAATCGACCTGGATAAAGTCAGCAAGATCACCGGTATGGATATCACTTTTGTCACGACTGCCAAGACGGATGCAGAGGCCCTGGCCCTGTTGAAACTGGTCGGCCTGCCGTTTAAAAATCAGCGAATTAATAATTGAGATAATCATGGCTAAGAAGTCCATCATAGCAAGAGAAAAGAAGCGGGAACGCATGGTGCAGAAATATGCCGAACTGCGTAAGCAGCTCAAAGAAACAGGCGATTGGGATGCATTGGATAAGCTTCCCCGCAACGGTTCGGCTGTACGTCTGCACAATCGTTGTCAACTGACAGGGCGTCCCAAAGGCTATATGCGCCGCTTTGGCCTCTGTCGCGTCAAATTTCGCGAAATGGCGCTGTCGGGAAAAATCCCCGGTATAACAAAAGCGAGTTGGTAATTTTTCACAGGTTTAGTTTAGGGTTATCGGTTTGCGATTCACTCTGAACGTCTGAACTCTAGACCTATATAAAATGGCAGTAACAGATTCAATTGGCGACTACCTCACGCGTATTCGCAACGCCCAAATGGCGGGCCACCGTATCGTTGATATTCCAGCTTCTAAACTCAAGAAGGCTATCACCGAAATCCTTTATGAACAAGGATTTATCCTGAAGTATAAGTTTACCGAAGAGGGGAAAGGAACCCAGGGAACGATCAAGATCGCACTTAAGTACGATCCGCAGACCCAAAGTCCTGTCATCCAAAAGCTGGTGCGCGTATCCAAACCGGGTCTGCGCCAATACCGGCCTTCCAGAGAACTACCCCGTGTGATCAATGGCCTGGGTATCGCCATCATCTCCACCTCGAGAGGCGTGATGACCGATAAAAAGGCCCGCGACCTGAACGTCGGCGGTGAAGTATTGTGTTACGTCTATTAATGCCTCTTCGGGCAAGCATTTGTTGAGCTTAAAATGATACCACCATGTCACGAATAGGTAAAGCCCCCATCAATCTGCCGGCAAACGTGCAAGTCAATGTGAGCAAGGGCAACCTCGTTACCATAAAAGGCCCTAAAGGCGAACTTACGCAGCAGGTAGACACGGATATCCAGGTCGAAATGGAAGACGGAATCCTGCATGTAAAGCGCCCGACCGACCAAAAACGGCACCGCGCCCTGCACGGACTCTATCGCTCCCTGCTGAATAATATGGTACAAGGCGTTTCGCAGGGATTTGTCAAGGAACTCGAATTGGTCGGGGTCGGTTATCGCGCAAGCAATACCGGTCAACTCCTCGAATTGACCCTTGGTTATTCCCACCCTATCTATTTCTATCTGCCGGAAGAGATCAATGTGGCTACTTCCCAGGAAAAAGGGAAGAACCCGATCATTCGGTTGGAGTGCAACGACAAACAACTGATCGGCCAGGTCGCAGCCAAGATCCGCTCCTTGCGCAAACCTGAACCCTACAAAGGGAAAGGTGTCAAGTATGTCGGGGAAGAACTGCGCCGCAAAGCTGGGAAGTCAGCTGCGAAAAAATAATTGGAAGCATGAACGCGTGCCTTGGGTCTGGGCGATTTGGTCCCTTACACTAAGGTTAAATAATTCATCTTATGAGTTCGAAAAAAATTACAAGCCGTCGCCGGATCCAATATCGTATCCGGAAGAAGGTGAAAGGAACCACAGAACGGCCTCGTCTCAGTGTTTTCCGCAGCAATAAGGAAATCTACTGCCAGGTGATCGACGATCTGAACGGCAATACCCTGGCCGCTGCTTCGTCGCGTGAAAAAACCGTCGATCAGTCCCAGAACAAAACACAGCAGGCCCAGCAGGTCGGCCAATTGCTCGCCGAACGAGCCCTGGAAAAGAATATTACCACCGTCGTTTTCGATCGGGGAGGTTATCTGTACCACGGACGGGTGAAAGCCCTGGCAGATGGCGCCCGCGAAAAAGGCCTAATCTTTTAATGGAAATAATTGCTCCTTATCATGGCAAAGAAAGAAGTGAGAAATAAAGTCCGCTCCACAGAATCGGAATTGAAGGAAAAGCTGGTGAGCCTGAACCGCGTGGCAAAGGTGACCAAAGGGGGGCGTACATTTAGTTTCGCCGCTATTGTGGTGGTGGGCGATGGAAATGGTACGGTCGGGCAAGGCCTGGGCAAAGCCCGGGAAGTGACCGACGCGATCTCCAAAGCCGTGGATGATGCCCGGAAAAACCTGATCAAATTCCCGCTTTACAAAGGGACGATCCCCCACGAACAGTTGGGTAAGTTCGGCGCTGGGAAAGTGCTGATCAAACCGGCTGCAGATGGTACCGGCGTTATCGCAGGAGGCTCCATGCGCGCGGTCCTGGAAATCGCAGGCGTTCACAATGTGTTGGCCAAATCGCAGGGTTCTTCCAACCCGCACAACGTGGTAAAAGCCACTATCGATGCCCTGACCAAACTGCGCAACCCGATGGAGGTTGCCCGTCAGCGCCGCATCAACATGGATAAAGTATTTAACGGTTAATGAATAGGAACGCCGGATTTCCGGGTCCGTAAATGAAAATCGAAATGGGGAAAGTTAAAATTACGCAGGTCAAGAGCGGTATCGACCGCTCTCAGCGGCAAAAAGATACGCTAAAAGCACTGGGTCTCGGTAAAATCCGCAGAACCGTCGAGCATGAAGTGTCTCCCCAAATTTTGGGAATGATCAAAAAAGTTGACCACCTGGTAACGGTGGAACAAGTCTAAGTATTCACCACTGAGTTACTCCTCCGGGAGAACTCCGTAAAAATAATTGTGCAATGGAACTGCATAATCTCAAACCGGCAAAAGGATCAGTACGCGCTCGTAAGCGGGTAGCTCGTGGACAAGGCTCAGGGGGCAGCACAGCCGGACGTGGACACAAAGGGGATAAATCCCGCGCGGGTCACAAGGATAAAAGAAACTTCGAAGGGGGACAGATGCCGCTGCAGATGCGCCTTCCTAAGCGAGGCTTCAAAAATGTCAACCGCGTGGAATATGTCCCGATGAACCTGGCACGCCTGCAAGCTATGTCCGAAAAATTCCAGGTCACTACGATCGACCTGGAATGGCTGATATCCAATGGCGTAGTCGGAAAAGGCGACAAGGTGAAGATCCTTGCTCACGGAGATCTGAATGCCGCATTGACAGTATCGGCGCATGCCTGCTCTGCAGCCGCCAAGCAAGCCATCGAAGAAAAAGGTGGGAGTGTAAACCTCGTTTAAAATTTGCCGATGAAACGGTTCATCAATACGCTTAAGAATATTTGGAAAATCAAGGAACTCCGCACGCGGATTCTCTTTACGCTCGGCTTGCTGGGCGTTTTCCGTTTGGCGACGTTCATTGTGCTTCCGGGTGTGATTGCCTCAAAAATGGACAACCCCACGCAAAATGCCAATGATTTGCTGGGGCTTATCAACATCTTTACCGGAGGTGCGTTCAAGAATGCGTCCATTATGGCGCTGGGTATTATGCCCTATATTACCGCCTCTATTATCGTGCAGCTGCTGGGTTTTGCAGTGCCCTATTTCCAGCGCCTTCAGCAAAAAGAAGGGGAAAGCGGCCGCAAAAAACTCAACCAGATCACCCGCCTGCTTACCCTGGCTATTACCTTGGTACAAGGGGGCGCTTATCTCACTTACTTGCGTGCGCAAGGAGCAGTTGATCCTTCGGTGCCCCAGGGTATCTTCTGGATCTCGAATATTATTACCCTTTCAGCCGGTACTGTTTTTGCCATGTGGCTCGGTGAACGCATCACGGATCGCGGGATTGGAAACGGGGTATCGCTTTTGATCACCGTAGGTATTATCTCGCGCTTGCCATTGGCGCTCGTGGCTGAATTCTCGCTGCAATTGGAATCCAACGGCTTGTTTATCTTCGTGATCGAGTTGGCTATGTTATTCCTGATTATCCTGGCCACGATCATGGTCGTACAAGGGGTGCGAAAAATTCCGATCCAATTCGCCAAGCGAATGGTGGGCCGGGGCGCTTCCAATATGCCGGTTGCCGGCGCACGCGACTATATCCCGCTCAAAGTCAATGCCGCAGGGGTGATGCCGATCATCTTTGCCCAGGCCCTGATGTTCCTGCCGGTAACGATCGCGCAATTTATCGCAGGTAATGACCCCAATGCGATGTCGCAGACCTGGTTGCAGTCGCTGTCTTCTCCGTTTTCGTTCTGGGCCAGCGTGATCACCTTTTTCATGGTTGTCATTTTTACGTATGTATATACGGCATTGTTGGTTAACCCCACGCAATATGCCGATTATTTGAAGCGCCAAAACGCATTCATACCGGGTATCAAGCCGGGCAAGCCGACCGCCGATTTTATCGATGCGATCACTACCCGAATTACACTGCCGGGATCGATCATCCTGGGTCTTATCGCTGTGCTCCCGGCTGTTGCCGTGGCGTTTGGCGTGAACCCCTCGCTGGCCATTTTCTTCGGTGGTACCTCGCTGCTTATCCTCGTAGCCGTTGTGCTCGATACACTGCAGCAGATTGAAAGCCACCTCCTGATGCGCAGATACGATGGTCTGGTCAAATCAGGACGCATTCAGGGCAGAAGCCGGATGCAGGGCCTTGGAGCAAACATGTAATGGAGTGGTATGCCACCCTTCCATTGCTGATCAATAAAAACAATAGGCCGTGCCGGCAGGATCGGAAAGACCGACAAATTGAAATTCCTCCTGACGGCACGGCTGTTTTACATCCGTTTGCATTTGCGGCGGAAAGGAAATAACGATGATCTTTTATAAAACGGAGGAAGAAATAGTACTTATTCGGGAAAGCTGCCTGCTGGTTTGCAAAACCCTGGCTCACGTGGCGAGCCTGATTCGCCCCGGGGTCACAGGTTTGCAACTGGATAAGGAAGCGGAGACGTTTATCCGTGATCATCGTGCAAATCCCGGTTTCAAAGGATACCGGGGATTCCCTGCTTCTCTCTGCATCTCGCCCAACGAAGCGGTGGTGCACGGCATCCCTTCCAAAGCGGAATTCCGCGACGGAGATGTGGTGTCGGTAGATTGTGGGGTTTACTGGAACGGTTATTTTGGCGATAGTGCCTATACGTTTGCCCTTGGCGATGTGAAGGAGGACGTAATAACCCTCCTGCGGGTTACCAATACGTCGCTTTACCTGGGCATTGAGCAGGCTATTCCAGGCAACCGCCTTGGCGATATCGGTTATGCCATTCAGGAATATGTCGAACGCAGGCATCACTATGGGGTGGTGCGCGAATTGGTGGGCCATGGAATCGGGAAAAACCTCCACGAAGAACCGGAGGTGCCTAATTACGGCAAACGGGGCAGGGGTGTGAAATTGCAGGAAGGCCTGGTTATTGCCATCGAACCGATGGTTAATATGGGTAAAAAAGAAGTGACCCATGCCGAAGATGGCTGGACTGTTATTGCCCGGGACCGTAAGGTTGCTGCACATTACGAGCACACGATTACCGTGCGGAAGGAAGGAGCTGATATTCTTAGCGACCATTCCGGGATAGAGGAAGAGGTCAGGAAAAATAAGGAATTGAAGCCCGTGGACGTGTTGAATCCGGCTTTGTAAGCGGAAAGTAAAGAAAGCAGCAAAAAAGAGTGCGAAAATTTTACAAAAAACCATATCTTTGCACTCCGAAAATTTTTATATGGCCAAAAAAGCGTTGATCAAGCAAGACGGAACAATCGAAGAGGCACTTTCCAATGCCATGTTCCGTGTAAGATTGGAAAACGGGCACAGTATTATTGCCACTATTTCTGGAAAGATGCGAATGAACTACATCCGGATACTTCCAGGAGATAAAGTTTCAGTAGAAATGTCCCCTTATGATCTATCGCGTGGCCGGATAATTTATCGGTACAAGTAAACTCAAGAGACAAAACCTTGCGCCATGAAAGTAAGACCTTCTGTAAAGAAACGTACCGCCGACTGTAAGATCGTGCGGAGAAAAGGCAGGATTTATATCATTAATAAGAAGAACCCGCGGTTTAAACAGCGTCAGGGTTAAGCCGGTATTCCGGTCTTGTAGACGAAATAAATAACATAGCATATGGCTCGTATTGCAGGTGTTGACTTACCCCGTAACAAAAGAGGTATCATCGGTTTGACCTACATCTTTGGAATTGGGAATTCCCGTGCCCGGGAAATTCTCCATAAAGCGGAGATCAGTGAAGATGTAAAAGTGCAAGATTGGTCGGACGACAATGTGCGCAACATTTCCCGGATCATCCAGGAAGATTACAAGGTGGAAGGGGAATTGCGCTCGGAAGTTCAGATGAACATCAAGCGCCTGATGGATATCGCCTCCTATCGGGGTCTTCGCCACAGGAAAGGCCTTCCGACCAGAGGCCAACGCACTCGTACCAACGCCCGTACCCGTAAAGGGAAGCGTAAGACGGTTGCCGGTAAGAAAAAAGTAACGAAATAATCACTGACGGCATGTTCCGGCAGTATTTTATAAATATTTGCGCGTAATCGCCAAGCAGATTGAACCAGGTTTAAAATTGCAACTCCATGGCAAAAGGTAAAAAAGGAGCATCCGCAAAGGTTAAAAAGAGAAAGGTTAAAGTAGATCCGGAAGGGATGGCTTTTATCCAGGCTTCTTTTAATAACATTATTATTTCCATCACCAATAAGAACGGCGATGTGATTTCCTGGGCTACTGCTGGTAAGGCAGGATTCCGGGGCTCGAAGAAGAATACGCCTTATGCTGCCCAGATCGCTGCGGCAGATGCGGCCAAGACTGCGCATGACGCAGGGTTGCGCTTCGCAGAGGTGTTCGTCAAAGGGCCCGGTTCCGGACGGGAAGCCGCTATCCGTGGTATTGACTCCTCCGGGATCAAAGTGACCCGGATCAAGGACGTGACTCCGGTACCACACAACGGTTGCCGCCCGCCGAAACGCAGACGCGTATAATTTTTGGTGTACTTTTTTTGAAAACTCTATCTTAATTTCTGTCAGAATGGCAAGATATACTGGACCAAGAACGAAGAAATCGAGGGCGTTTGGAGAAGCCATTTTCGGGCCCAGCAAAGCGTTCGAAAAGAAAAAATACCCCCCGGGTATGCATGGCAATACGCGCCGCCGCCGGCAGCGCTCAGACTATGCGATCCAGTTGCTCGAAAAGCAAAAGGTGAAATATACCTATGGCGTATTGGAGCGGCAGTTCCGCAACCTGTTTGACAAGGCACACCGGAAAGGTGGTATCACAGGTACCGTACTGCTCCAGTTCCTGGAAGCCCGCCTGGACAATACGGTGTTTCGTATGGGGATCGCCCCCACCCGCCGCGCCGCACGTCAGCTGGTAGGTCACCGCCATATTACGGTCAATGGGATCATCACCAATATCGCCTCTTTCCAACTGCGTCCGGGAGACGTGGTAGGGGTGCGTGGAAAATCCCAAAACCTGGGCGTAATTGCAGATAATGTAAGCCGCAAGGTGGATTCCCGCAGGTTTCCCTGGCTGGAATTCAATCCTGAAAAACTGGAAGGTACTTTTGTAGCCTTCCCCGAACGGGAAAATATCCCGGAAAAGATCAACGAACAACTGATCGTCGAATTGTACTCGAAATAAGGGTCTTACCAGAGTCGAATTCATCCCGGTTCCCGTTCACTCCGGCATTTATCAGTGCCTGTTGACCACCGGAATGAATTCGATTCGCATTTTCGTAAAACCCTATAGCCAACCCACGTAACCGCTCTCTTCGACTGCCCTGAATCATTTCTAAACAGCAGCAATTCATCTATGAGTATCCTGAATTTTCAGAAACCCGACAAGATCGTAATGCAAAAAGCAGACGATTTCGAAGGGATATTCGAATTCAAACCCCTGGAACCTGGCTTCGGCCAAACCGTGGGGAATTCCCTGCGCCGGGTACTGCTCTCCTCCCTGGAGGGCTTTGCTATTTCGGCCGTACGCATTGCAGGTGTCGATCATGAGTTTTCCACCATCAAAGGCGTCGTGGAAGATGTGGTCGATATCTTGCTCAACATCAAACAGATCCGCCTGAAACAACTTATTCAGGACGAAGACGTCTCCAGCGAAAAAATCTACCTTACCATTACCGGTAAAGAAGTATTTAAAGCCGGGGATATAGAGGAACACACCAATGTGTTTAAGGTGATGAACCCCGACCTGGAAATATGCCATATGGAACCTCATGTCAACCTCGAACTCGAATTGACGGTGACAAAAGGACGTGGCTATGTACCTGCCGACGAAAATCTGCCTAAAGATGCACCTATTGGCGTCGTGCCAATTGATGCGATCTACACCCCGATCAAGAACGTTTCCTACCTGATCGAGAATACCCGTGTAGGGCAGCGTACCGACTACGAGAAACTCAATATCGTTGTCAAAACCGACGGGACCATTCACCCGGAAGAAGCGATTAAAGAAGCTTCCCGCATTCTCATCCAGCATCTTATGCTGATCACCGATGAGAACATCACCTTCGACGATGCCACCAGCAGACAAGACGATATCGTGGATGAGCATATCCTCCACATGCGCAAACTGCTCAAAACATCCCTGGAAGACCTCGACCTCTCTGTGCGGGCCTACAACTGCCTCAAAGCAGCTAAGATCAACACCCTGGCTGAGTTGGTTCGCTACGACACACACGAGCTCCTCAAATTTCGCAACTTTGGGAAAAAATCCCTCGTCGAAATTGAAGAACTCCTGCAGGATAAAGGCCTGACTTTCGGCATGGATCTGTCGAAGTACAAGCTGGACGAAGAATAAGCATTACGGCAACACAACACATAATTGTATTGCAATAACCGGAATTACCCGTCGGCGCCGTATCCGACTATTCTGGTGTTGCGAAGTTCATCTGATTAAATCACTTACCATGCGACACGGTAAAAAAGTAAACCATCTCGGCCGGACATCCGAGCACCGCAAAGCGCTGCTTCGAAACCTGGCCATTTCGCTCATCGAGCATAAGCGCATCAATACTACGCTGGCCAAGGCCCGTTCCCTGCGCCAATTTATTGAGCCGATTATCACCAAGTCTAAAGAAAATACCACCCATTCCCGTCGGGTTGTTTTTTCCTATTTGCAAAACAAAGAAGCGATCAAGGAATTATTTGGCCCCGTTGCCGCTAAAGTAGGTGACCGCCCGGGTGGATATGTACGTGTCATCAAAACGGGCTTTCGTCGTGGAGATGCAGCCGAAATGGCTATGATTGAATTGGTTGACTTCAACGAAGTATACAATGTGAAAGGAGAAGAGCAAGCCGGCCAGAAGAAGAAACGCACCCGCCGAGGCGGAAGCGCCAAAGCCAGCACTCCCGCTGCCGCAACCACTGTTCAAACGGCTATTGTTGAAGAAGTGGTGGTGGAAGAAACCATCGAAGAAGTGGAAGATGTCGTGGAGGATACGATGGAAGAAACTACGGACGAAATGCCGGAAGTGGATGACACGACAGAAGAAAAAGAAGACGAAGAAAAAACAAACGAATAAACCCGGTTCATCTTTGAACCTGTCCGAAAGGCGCTTTCTCTTCAGGAAGCGCCTTTTTTTTATCAATAATTCCAGTTATCTTTATAATAATGGCCTTTTCATATCAAAAACCAAATAAGTAACTGAGTAGTATAAATAGCGAGTTATAGAGCCTGTTCGGGTTGTATAACTCGCTATTTGTAAACAACGCACCATCTCAAATTATAACCTCTAAGAACATGAAAAAAATCTACCTTTTTTTTACGATTGGCATCGTTGTGCTTTTCGCAGCCTGCATCTCCATCGGATTACCGAAAACAGATTCCGAGAAAATGTCCTCCCGGACAACAGCAGAGGTCACCCCCCAATACATTCCGCAGGTTTACCCCGTCCAGGTTCAAAAACCCCAACCACGCGTCATCCCCGTACAGGGCATACCTGTATCGGAACGACTTTCCCCCATTCCTTCTAAATCTTTAAGCGAGGGCTCCTCACGCCTGGCTTCCATCGTATTAGGGATTGGGGAAAGTATTACCTCTTTGGGCAGAGGCCCCGCTGTATTGGGGCATATCATACGCGACGATGGGGTCAGTATGCCCCAACGGGGAGCGCTCAACTTCGTTTCGTCCCCCACCATTGAGGCCATCGCTACAAATGACCAATCGAATAATGAAACGGAGGTGACCTTCACTATACCCGATGGAGCGGTAGGCCCGGACCAACTGGCCTCTACCAGCGTGACTCCCGGCACCTATACCCTGGCTTCCATCACTGTAGACGCGGATGGACGACTCACTTCGGCGAGTAATGGCAGTGGAGGTGGTGGCGGAGACCCCAGCTCTACCAATGAGGGGAGCCTTACCGTGGAAACAGGAACAGCCACTTCCTCGATCATTCATAGTAATACCGCCGGTTCGACAAATGTAACCCTGGCCGTAGGTTCCGGCCTTACCATAGGGGAAGCAGGAAATGTGATCACCCTGACCAACACAGGCGATACCAACGCCGCAGATGATATCACCACTTCGACCAACGCTGGAGGCGACCTGTCTGGGACCTTTTCCAACCTGCAAATTGCTTCCAATGCTGTCGGTGCAGCAGAACTGGCCGCCACTCCCGTAACGCCGGGCTCCTACTCATCGGCCAATATCACTGTGGACGCAGATGGACGGATTACCTCGGCCAGCGATGGTAGCGGCGGGGGCAGCGGTGGACACGTCATCCGCGACGAAGGGTTTAATATGGCCCAGCGGGACGCACTTAATTTTATTTCAACTCCCACCATTGAGGCTACATTGGCCGATGACAGTGTGGATGGGGAAACGGAGGTTGTCCTTTCCGTTCCCGCAGGCTCCATAGGCCCTGCCCAAATTGCTTCGACAAATGTGAACGCGGGTACGTATATGCTGGCATCCATCACCGTAGATGCCGATGGACGCCTGACCGCCGCAAGCAATGGCACCGCCGATCTGAGCACGACCAATGAGGGTAGCCTCACCGTTATTCCGGGTACCTCCGTTACTTCCATCATCAGTAGTAATACCCCCGGTTCCACCAATGTGACGGTCACTGCGGGCACCGGCCTTACCATCAGTGAATCGGGCAACGTCATCACCCTGGCCAACTCCGGCGACACCAATGCAGGCGACGATATTACCACCTCCTCTAACGCCGGAGGCGATTTAACCGGCCTCTTTTCCAATCTTCAACTCGTGGCTAATTCAGTGGGCTCCGTGGAATTGGCTTCCACCGCTGTGACCCCAGGTTCCTATACCGCCGCGAATATCACCATTGATTCCGATGGCCGGATCACGGCGGCGAGCAACGGAAGTGGGGGAGCTACCGGACACACCCTCCGCGACGAAGGTGTCAATATGCCCCAACGCGGTGCACTCAATTTCCTTTCATCCCCCACTATTGCCGCCACCCTGGCAGATGACAACGGGACCGATGAAACCGAAGTCGTATTGGCCATACCATCCGGCGCGGTTGGCGCTAATGAGCTTGCCTCGACCGCAGTAGCTGCGGGGACGTACACCCTGGCTTCCATCACGGTAGATGCCGACGGCCGACTGACTTCGGCAAGCAACGGCACCGCCGATCCCAATATCACCAATGAAGGTAGCCTTACCGTAGCGCCCGGCGCGACGAATACCTCGATCATCAGCAGTAACACGTCCGGCTCCACAGACGTGACGGTGACGGCAGGATCCGGTTTGGCGATCAGCGAAGCAGGCAACGTCATCACGCTGACCAATACCGGAGATACGAATGCCTCAGATGATATTACCACGGCAAGCAATGCCGGCGGCGATGTCACGGGTGCTTTTTCCAACCTGCAACTCGTGGCTAATTCAGTGGGCTCCGTGGAATTGGCTTCCACCGCTGTGACCCCTGGTTCCTATACCGCCGCGAATATCACCATAGATTCCGATGGACGGATCACAGCCGCGAGCAACGGCAGAGGGGCAGCAACCGGACATACCCTCCGCGACGAAGGTGTCAATATGCCCCAACGCGGTGCACTCAATTTCCCTTTCATCCCCCACTATTGCCGCCACCCTGGCAGATGACAACGGGACCGATGAAACCGAAGTCGTATTGGCCATACCATCCGGCGCGGTTGGCGCTAATGAGCTTGCCTCGACCGCAGTAGCTGCGGGGACGTACACCCTGGCTTCCATCACGGTAGATGCCGACGGCCGACTGACTTCGGCAAGCAACGGCACCGCCGATCCCAATATCACCAATGAAGGTAGCCTTACCGTAGCGCCCGGCGCGACGAATACCTCGATCATCAGCAGCAATACCTCTGGTTCCACAGACGTGACGGTAACGGCAGGGTCCGGTTTGGCGATCAGCGAAGCAGGCAACGTCATCACGCTGACCAATACCGGAGATACGAATGCCTCAGACGATATTACTACAGCAAGCAACGCCGGCGGCGACGTGACAGGCGCCTTTTCCAACCTGCAAATCGTCGCCAATGCGGTGGGCGCCAATGAGCTGTCCTCCACGGCGGTAGCTGCGGGTACCTACACCCTGGCCTCCATTACGGTAGATGCCGACGGCCGACTGACTTCGGCAAGCAACGGCACCGCCGATCCCAATATCACGAACGAGGGTAGCCTTACCGTAGCGCCCGGTGCAACGAATACCTCGATCATCAGCAGTAATACCTCCGGCTCTACAGACGTGACGGTGACCGCAGGGTCCGGTTTGGCGATCAGTGAAGCAGGGAACGTCATTACACTGACCAATACGGGGGACACGGATGCTTCAGACGACCTTACGCTGGGCACCAACGCCGGAGGCGATGTGACCGGGACTTTTTCCAACCTGCAAATCGTAGCGGAGGCAGTGGGTGCCGCTGAATTGGCGCCTACCACCGTAGCGCCGGGCTCCTATACTGCCGCGAATATCACCATAGATGCCGATGGCCGGATCACGGCAGCGAGCAACGGAAGTGGGGGGGCTACCGGACACACCATCCGCGATGAAGGCGTTGATATGTCACAACGGGGAGCACTCAACTTTATATCTTCGCCAACCATTGAAGCTACGCTGTCAGATGATAGTGGGGCTGATGAAACCGAAGTTACCCTGTCTATCCCCGCCGATGCAGTGGGTTCCGTCGAATTGGCTTCCACCACAGTGGTTCCGGGTACCTATACCTCTGCCGATATTACGGTAGATGCCGATGGACGGATCATCTCGGCGAGCAACGGCAGTGGGGGAGGAGGCGGAGGCAGTTCGCCTTCCGTCATTTCACCTGGTCAAATCACCTCCGCTCAGAACAACTATGCACCTTCCGGGTGGGCCAATGCTACGATCGTGCGTTTATCAGGCGACAATGGATTAAGGGCTATAAATGGATTTGCCGCAGAAACGAATGGGGAAATAAAGACGCTGGTAAACGTCGGTGCTTATGCTCTGTACCTCGCTCCTGAACATACGGGAAGTGCAGCAGCTAACCGGATCAGGTATAAAGAAGAAGTTATTATTCCGGCAGGCGAAAGTGTGCAAATCTACTACGATGGAACGCTGAGCAGATGGGTGCCGATAGTCTCGCCGGCTCCAGGGTATCAGGTGGCTGACAGAGGGGTGTATTACGATCAAATGCCCACCAAAATCCCGACGGCGGTGAGTGAAAACTTCCCGTTCTTTATCTGGGGGTCCGTTCAACTTTTAAATGGCCCGCCCACCCCAAATGAGCCTTTTGTATTCTGGGATATGAATAGCGGATCAACCCCGAGTGGGGGGAGTGGAATGGCTTACGCCCGCCAAACGGAAGAAATGGCTTATATCGGTACTTCCCATATCGTGGCCAAGACCTTTTGTAAAACGCCTGCGGTATTATCCGATGCCTCCAATTCTTACTATTGGTTTTTGCGAATTGCGGATAACCCCTCCTCGGGTTTCTGGAATCAAAACAACAGTTTGGGTATACGCTACCGGCACGAGGTAAATGGCGGGAAATTCGAATGTTATATCCGGGACGGCTCCGGCAATGATACCGTGATGGATAGCGGGGTAACCGTCGAAACCAATAAGGAATATGAAATGGCCGTATCCTTAAACAAGACGAATACCGAAGCAACTTTTTTCATTAACGGCGTGGTAGTTGGCCGAATTACCTCGGGTATGCCAAGTCCTATTGCCGTAGGTCCTTCCCTGCAATTGGAAAAAACGGCGGGTACGTCCGCCCGGTCCTGGAAAGTATACCGGTTTATTGGGGCTGCGATCATGCCTTAAGTAAAAAAGAAGAGGCTGTTTCAGAAGGAGCGTAAGCGACTTATGAAACAGCCTCTTTTCATTTTTTCAACCCGTCCAACACCAACGCCCAGAGGTCTTCATAGGGAATGATCTCGATCTCATGGGCTTCCCGGGCAAGCACGAGTGGCACGTTTTGCAATTGGTGAAAATACTTGGCCGTTCGATTTTCCAATTCCCTTTTTCGAAAAAAAGCCTTTGGAAGCTGGTTCAACATCTTGATGAAACAATTGGTACGGTAATGCTCCCCGCGGTGAAAGTGGCGTAACGCGTACCTGGAAAGCGCATCCAGGCGCTCATTCACTGCTTCCTGGTCACCCTGGTGCAGCAGGAACAGGATTTGAATGATCAGGATTGGAATATTATACCCGCGCATATCTTTGGCAAATACAGGCACCTCATTGAGGAATTTGGTCACCCGGAACCGGGATTGCTCAAGGCCGGGTCCGATCTTTCCGGCTTGGTAGGTATATTGAATGAACGCCTCAATGATATACCAGGGCTCCCGTGCCGAAGGATATAGGTTTCGAAATTGAGGGTGGTTGGTACATTCCTTCCATACCTCAAAGGCTTTGTAGTAGGACCTGGAATGCAGCGCCAGGATGCAATAAAGTTCCATCCCTTTGAACCAGTTGCTCTGGCCTTGTTCCAGCATTTCAAGCAATTGCTTTACGGCCGCTTCTCCTTTTTCATATTCCTCCATTTGAATGAAGCTCACCACCAGCTGGTACAAATAGGGTCGGATAAACGCATCCGGGATATGCCTGAACCCTTTAAAGTATTGCACGGCAGCCACACAGCCATCCACGGTGGCTTCATAATCGTTGACGATCATGCTTTTGGCTACCGAAATAAAACGCATCCGGTGTTGAAGCTTCCTGCTTTGGACTTGTGTAAGGGCTTCCTTCAGGATCATTTCATATTCCATCGCCATTTCGTGGTAGTGCTTCTTGGTGCTCTTATCTTTTACATAATGTGATAACAACTCTTCCAGAAAACCATCTGCCCTGGCCTCTGCGAGGTAGAGTTGCTGGTAATATTGCACCCGTTTGTGATATTCCTCAAATTTCTGGCGGTCGCCCAGGATCACGCCATAATGATGCCGCAGCAATTGGAGCGATTCCAATATGACCGGGGTCAGCTCAATTTGCCGGGCTTTCTTGTAGGTCTTATGCAGTAACTCCATCGCCGCTTTCCGGGCCCCGCGACGAAGCAGGAACCGGGCAGCCGTAAATTCCCGGTAGCAGTTGTAGTAGGTTTTTTCATACGCGGTTTGCCGGGTTTGCTTCTGATCGATAAAAAAAAGCGTGTTGAGCAATCGCTTCTTCAGATCGTGCTTCAACTTCCAATAGCTGTTCCTGCCTGAATCCGGATCTCCGTAAAGGAAAAGAAGCGCCTCCTCATCGCTGTTTAGCACACCCGAAGAAATACCCCGGTAAAATTTCATGATTTTGGAGGTGGGAGGCAGGGAAGGCCCCAACGTTTCAATTGATTTAATCTTGTGACGGGTAATAACCCCTACCAGTTCGCGCAATTCTCTCATGCCTTCCTTGTTGTGTCATGCGCCATCCATTCATTTAAAATTAGTGCCTTTCTCAGGAAAATCAATGGTTTTTATTGAAAAATCGAGGCGTTGATCCTTCGAGTCTCACAGAATAGGGGTAAGAACTAGGCAACTACTAAATTTTCTATTTAATTGATAATCAGTGTTTTAATTTTTGTTTTTAATAAAAATACGGGTAAGGTCAACGTAATTGGAGGCAGTGCAACGTAGGCTTAAGGGGGATACATTTGTATTGTCACTTATTTATTCACAAATCGAAAAACGCTATGGCAACTAAAAACAACCAGACAAGGCAGCGGGCTTCCCGGATTGTCATTGAAGACGAAACATTGGGCTAGAAGCCTGGCCCGGCAGCGGACACTTAATCAGGAGCGCGCGGATTGTAGGAGTAGGGGGAGAGCTGCCGGGCGTTTTTCAAAAATCACATAACCACAACTAATACGCTAAAGAGCTTAGGGATTTGGTAGCGGCAACCAGACCGATTCTAAATATTTTCTAACAAGGGGGCCACTGGTCTGAAGGATTATTGCATCAGGAGGGTGAATTGCAGTGCCTTAGAAGTTGCCGCTCCATCCCTTTTTTAGCATTCGAAGAAAGACATCTATAACACACGGCGGTCAAGGGCCGTCGTGTAAATGAATTTTGTCAAAAAAACTTAATCATTTACAAAACAGGAGGTAATTATGCGAAATTCAACTTTGCGATGGGCTGTCGCACTTATGTTCTTTTGGCTTTGCCTGGCCGAAGGAGTTTATGCACAATCGGTTTGGGAAACCATCCCAGCCTATGAAGGACTTCAGGTCCGGAATGACATGCTGGTTTTTTTCAGTAAGACCGTTTTTGATCAGGTATACCAGGATTTGGAACAGCGGATTGGGGAATGGAATGCCGATCCGAATGCGCCGTCCCCCGAAGAATCTGCGGGGCAGGCTTGTCCGGACGATAACGTGGTGCTCGCCCTTTTTGAGCAGCGCTACCAATTGAACTCCATCCGGAAAGCGACCCTGCAAAAGGAGTGCGACTGGCTGAGCACAGGCAGGGATCCCCTGGCATTTGAAAGCCATCACCTTGTAGACGAGATCCTCGCTGCGCTGTTCAACGGCCGGTATCAGGTCCAGATAGGCAGCGATATCTATTACCTGCCCGAACCGGGTATTACCTATATCATCGCGAATGCCGACCTGGAAGCGTTGGCAGCGCTGGAGCGAGCTGAAAATCCCTACGGCCTGCCCAATATAACGGTACATGGACCGGAAGGGGGCTGTATGGCTGACTTTTCGGTCAACACCGCCTACAATACCACTACAGTGGGGTTCTCTTTTACCGGCCAGCCACAAACGGGTATGGTGATCTATTTCTGGGAATTTGGAGATGGTTCGGTTTCTTCGGTTAAAAATCCCGTTCACAACTACGCCAATGCAGGAACATTCACGGTATGCCTGACTATTGAAACATCCGGAATGGATCCTTGCGCCGATCGGATATGTAAATCGGTACAGGTGGGCGGGGAAGGATGCCTTCCCTTTTTCATCTACAATGAAACCGGGCAACAGGGAGGAGTTTGTTTCCTGGACAATACCCAGCTAATGCAAAATGTGATCAGTTGGGACTGGGAGTTCGGCGACGGATCAGCCGGCGCCAATGTGCCCAATCCATGTCATACGTTCCCCTGTGATAAGACTTATTTTGTCACCCTGTCCATTGTAACCAGTTCGGGATGCTCCGGGTTCTTCACGATTCCCGTCGAGGTCAATTCCTATGAATGCTGCAGCGCCAAAGCCGCCAAAAAAGGTACTTTCTATTTCTCCGGAAACCAGAAACAGATCATATACAACCAGCGTCAGATTCAAATTCCGCTGTTGTATCACCGGGTCGTTTCTACCTTAAAGCATTATAAACTAAACTCGAACGGTAAATGGAAGAAAGAAAACGCCAACCTGCAGATCGATCTGCAGGGGAATGTATTCCTGGCTTCCCAGGAAGGGTGTAAGTGCAATTTGCCGTTTAATATCGCCAATACCAAACTGGCCATTAACAAAAAGAGCCTCACTATTACCAAAGCCGTAGGGAAAGCTTTTAAAGCCAAAAAAGCGAATGAGTGGAGTGCTGGTTACTTCGTAAATAATGCCTTGCTAACCCAGGAAACAACACCCGTTACTTGCGATTGAGTGATTTGTTCGTGTTAAAAAGTGTGTGGGGACATGCAATGGCCAACGCTTGGCTCCGGTAGCAACCGGGCCAAGCCTTTTTTCCGTTCTCTTAACCCAAAATCAATCTTCCAATGGTATGCAAAGGAATCCCTGGATCGAATTGGAGAAATCTCTTGTCCTGCCTGCTGTTATTGGGGTGGAATCTGGCCTGTGGAGCCAGTTTTACGGAAAATGATTCCATGGATACCTGGATGACGCGGTCACAAGCCGAATTGGATCAGGTATTCCTGCATTACGAATCATTAGCACAGCCTCTGGTCTCCGAGATTCGGCGGCTGGACGCCCGCTTGTTGGATTCGCCCCCAAAAAGGTATCGGCAATGGAGCCGCCTTTGGCAACAAAAACAACAACTCGAGCGGCAGCTAATGGATTTGGAGGCGGAAAAAGAATTGCAATTGCTAAAAGTCCGCTATAAGAAAGGCCTGGACCTCATCAAATTGCTCTACGAAAAGATCCTTGCGCTGGATCACCATTTTTCGGGGATGCAGATCTATCAGAATATTCTGGTCTTATCCAACCCCAACACATATCCAGACTTTCAGAAAACCCGGAATTTACTGGAAGAACAATTGAAAAAGAAAAACGCACTCCAATTGCCCGCACTGCTGCATACCAACCCTTATCTGACAGCGGCTTTTTCCCTGGTAGCTACCGTTGTCGGTGAAGGAGAACCCAAGGAAAAACAAAAAGAATTTGAAGCGATTTCCTGTATCCTCGATTTTACCGTCCGCATGGGGGCAGAGCTGAGCATTATCCAACATGAAACAGAGTACCTGAAAAAAGCCAATCAATCGCTTAAAGAGGAATGTGAGCGCCTTTTTGAGGATTATGTCAAAGTGGTGGGTTACCTCGTACCCCTGGAAAAATGCAGGATTAGCGACGATTGGGAAACCGTCTATCTGGAGCTCGATGAATTTGTACGCACATTGGAAACGGCGCTTCCTGCGTCCGGACTGGATCCCACCCAAAAGAATCGCCTGACACGGGAACGGATAAACCTGGAATTTGCTACCCAACGGGTGGCCGACTTCATCGGAAAGTACCAATTGTTCGTAACCCAGGGAACCCAGTATTACCAAAAATTTGACAATATCATTTCCACCTACGACAATGAAGCCATTTGCAAGCAGGACCTGCCCTACCAGTTTGAGGAACTGCAAAAGGATATCCGCCAAACCATCGACAAGTTTACCAATACCTACAACCTCCCGGAAATACAAGGCTCCCGGATGAAAGACCTCTTGTATGGCATGGTGGAATAAAAACGATACACATGAATCCAATATGGAAACCATTAAGCGCTTTTTTTATGACCTTATGCGTTCAGGTCATTGCTCCCTCCGACCCCGCCCATCGACTGGTGGGTGTTGACTTTGGGGAACCTACCCGCGATTGTGCCGGGCGCGGGCAGATCTGCCGGATCGAGGAGGTGGAATGGGGCGGTAAGTGGCAGCCGGAAGCATTCGGAGAAGCCTGGATGGACTCGACCAACAGCTTCCATTTCACGCTTTGGGCCATCTTCTGGGATGAGTCAATGGATAGTACGGCGGAGGTATGCTACCTCCCAACCGCTCTTTTCCTTCCTTTCCTGCCCGCTGAAAAAAGAAATGCCGCACCGGAGCATATCAGCGGTATCCGGGAAAAGAATAAAATCTATTTCGAATGGAAGGGACAAGGAGAGAAATAAGGAGATGAATGTAAGGTCAGGTTTTGGCTGGATAGCGATCGTGCTCCTCCTTTTGGGGTCTGGATCGGATTTGAGAAATTCCCAAATGCCCCAGACCGACGAACTGGCGCTGTCCCAAATGAGGTTTAAAAAGGGGCTGGAGTTGATCCGCTTGCTCTATGAGAAAATCCTGAGCCTGGATCACCACTTTTCCGCTATGCACACAGATCAACTGGTGCAGGCGCTGTGCACCCCGGGTTCTTATGAAGGTTTCCGGGAGTTTATGCATGCCTCCTCCCGCCGGCCTATGCCGGCCTTTGTTTTTGAAAACCCTCACCTCGCTGCGGGCTTCTTCCTGGCGGAGGTGCACGCACAACCGGGCCCAACCGGCATGGATGCGGAAGCGCGGGAACAACTTTTTTGTCTCCTGGATTTTGCGCTGGACATTAATGCCGACCTCCACCTCATCTACTATGAAACAGCATACCTGATCCAATCCAATAGCCAACTGCAGCAGGAATGCCTCGAACTGTTTGAAGATTACACCCAGGTGATCGGCTACACAAAAACGCTGGACCAATGCCGAAACACCGACGATTGGGAAGCAGTATTCCTGGCCCTGGAACAACATATTCAATCTATGCGTCGTCGTATGGAAACGGGAGCCCCTGCAGACCAGCAGCAGCTTCTGCGCGACCATATCAATCTCGAGTTTTCAGTAGACAGGTTGCTAAACTTTATGCGCAATTACCAGGTTCATATTCAACAGGGAGGACGGTATTATCAAAAGTTCCAATTGATCCTGGATCATCATACCCTACGTGCAGCTTGTCAGAAAAATCTCCCGGAGGCCTGGATGCAGCTGAGATTTGAGATCAACCAGTCTGTTGAATCGTTTCATAAAGCATACGAAGTGCCGGAATTTAAAGGCTCCAGCCTGAAGGATTTATTGTATGGCTTTACGGAATAAACTTGCCCTCAACTATGATTTTCTCGTATCTTATGCCCTTATTTTTCACCCCAAAATCGCAGTCATGACACCTCGCCCCCTTTTTTTTGTTGTGATTTCACTGTTATTTCTTCCACTCCTTCATGGACAGGAAATGAAGCCCCAAATGGATCGGTCTTCCGCGCTGTTTCATTTGAAACCGGTAACCATGCAACCCCTTGCACCCACCGCATTTCATCAACCCGACCCCACTGCTTCCAACTGGAATTTTTCGATAACCAACCTGAAAGGTATTAACCACCCCGGTAGTCCTGAAAAAGAAGCAATCAATGCAATCAAAGAAGCCAAACTGATCCAAAAACAAAAAAATCCGGCTCCTGGTACAGATTCCTCCGAAGAAGGGCTTTCCGCGCTGTCGCCCGTGATGTTCCGCAATTTTCAGGGCAACGGATTTGATGGATGGTACCCGCCCGACAATGCCCTGGCTATCTCCGATAATGGATATATTGTTTCCCTGATCAATTCCAACATCAGGGTGTATACGGAAAATGGCAGCAAGCTTCTCGACCAGCCTCTGGGAGATTTTTTTTCGTCACTGGGGTTGAGTGATTTTATCTACGATCCGAAGGTGATATACGATGCCGATCAGGACAAGTTTATCATTGTAGCGCTCCATGGGAATACGCCTGCCAACAGTAAGATCGTAGTAAGCTTCTCCAAAACTCAAAACCCCGCAGATGGGTGGTGGTCTTATTTGTTTTCCGGCAATTTCCTGAACATTAACACCTGGTTTGATTTTCCCAGCATCGGTGTTTCCGGGGAAGATCTCTTCATTTCGGGTAACCTCTTCAATTCCAACGACGTGTTCAGCCAGGCTGTCATTTTGCAGATAGATAAACAACCAGGTTTTACAGGAGGCTCCATCAATTGGGAATATTTTAATAACGTGACTGATGGGCTGGGAGCGTCGTCTTTTACCGTCGTTCCGGTATCTTATGGTTTCAACGGGTCTTATGGCCCGGGCATTTACCTGGTAAGTACCATGTCTGGCGGTGGGGGATATGCCCATTTATATGATATCACCGGAAACCTGGAAGACGAACAGGATATCTTTGCCTATGAAATTGGGACAGCTGCCTATTCTCCTCCCGCTGATGCCGAACAATTACTTACCACCAAGCTCCTGGATATCGGAGATTGCCGGGTACTGGGCGGTTTTTTTGCCGACGGGGTTATCCACTACATCCATGCAGTGGACTACGGGGGAGGCTATGGAGGTATCCGGTACAACCGCATGGATGTGACCGGGCAGAGCATCACCTATGTCAATTATGGCCAGAATCTATACGATTACGGCTATCCAACCCTGGTGCCTGCTGGCGCAGACAATTCAGACCAGTCTGTACTTATTGCTTTTTTTGAGGTCAAGTAAATCTTCCTTCCCGGAGTTTCGGGCTGTTTCGGTCGATGAGGCAATGGGTGTTTCTCCTTCCGTAGAGTTAAAAGGCGGGGAATATTTTATTAATATAACCGCAGAAAATGTACAGCGATGGGGCGATTACGCCGGGGCATGCCGTAAACACAGCGCGGCCAATCCCATCGTGTGGGTATCGGGGTGTTTTGGCAAACTCAACAGCACGTACGGCACCTGGATCGCAGAGCTTTCCCTCGACCCAAATGCCGCAGTGGCAGAAGTGGAAAACCTGGCGACTACGTCCATCTTTCCCAATCCGGTGCAGGATATGTTTACGCTGGAAATGGAGCTCCGGGAAAAGACCTACCTCCACATCTTTTTGAGCGATGTGAATGGGCGGGTTGTCCGTTCCCTCTTTCAGGGCCGTGCAAAAGGAGGTACTAATAGATTGTCGTTCAACAAGGAACGCCTGACCCCGGGCATGTATTTCCTCTTTATCCAGGACGAACAGCAACGCACCGTCCGGCAGGAAAAGATCGTCGTGATAGAATAACCTCATCCGCATTCCGAAAAGTCGGGTAAGGCTGTTATCTTTGCACCGTCAAAAAATCAACCGATACCTATGCAGTCCACACCTGCGGTTTTATTATTGGAAGACGGCACTGTATTTCACGGAAGATCTGCCGGGAAGGTTGGAACTACCACAGGAGAAATTTGCTTCAATACCGGCATGACCGGCTATCAGGAAATTTTTACCGACCCCTCTTATTTCGGACAACTATTGGTCGCTACCAATGCGCACATCGGCAACTACGGCACGAAAGATACCGAAGTCGAATCGGGAAATATCAAGATTGCAGGACTGATCTGCAAAAATTTCACCTGGCAATTTTCGCGCCCCCAGGCTACCGAATCCATCCAGGAATACTTCGAAAAGGAAAACCTGGTCGGTATTTCCGATGTAGATACCCGTGCCATCGTGCGCCACATCCGCGATAAAGGCGCCATGAATGCGATCATTTCCTCCGAAATCACCGACCTGGAAACCCTCCAACGCCTGTTGAGTGAAGTGCCTCCTATGGAAGGGCTGGAGCTGGCTTCCAAAGTAAGTACCTCCGTAGCCTATACTCTTGGCGATCCCAATGCCGGCCTCCGCGTGGCAGTATTGGACTTTGGGACCAAGCGCAATATCCTGGAATGCCTGGTGGATAGAGGCTGCTTTGTAAAGGTATTCCCCGCACAAACCAGCATCGAAGAACTGAAGACCTTCGGTCCGGACGGTTACTTCCTTTCCAACGGTCCTGGCGACCCTTCCTCTATGGATTATGCCGTTGCGACTGCCCGCCAGGTGCTGGAAGAAGATAAACCGCTCTTCGGTATCTGCCTGGGCCACCAACTGCTCGCCCTGGCTATCGATATTCCTACCTATAAAATGCACCATGGCCACCGCGGGATCAATCACCCGGTGAAAAGCCTGATCACAGGCCATTGTGAGATCACCAGCCAAAACCACGGCTTTGGCGTGAGCCCGGATGCGATCGAAAAAGCGATGGACAGGGTGGAGGTGACCCACGTAAATCTGAATGACCAAACGGTAGAAGGTATCCGTGTACGCGGGAAAAATGCCTTCTCCGTACAATACCACCCGGAAGCGTCTCCGGGACCCCATGATTCCCGCTATCTGTTCGATGAATTTGTACGCCTGATGCAGGAATCGAAAAAGTAAATGTCTTTGCCTTAGCCGAATGAAACCGCATTTGCGGAACATTAATAAACCAATTAGTATGAGTTCAATTCTGGACATTCGCGCACGGGAAATACTCGATTCCCGTGGTAACCCCACCATCGAAGTGGAAGTGGTAACGGAAAATGGTTTCATCGGACGAGCGGCGGTGCCTTCCGGCGCTTCGACCGGAAAACACGAGGCGGTAGAATTGCGGGACGGCGATAAGAGCCGGTTCATGGGGAAAGGCGTCCTTAACGCTTGTCGCAACGTCGAAGAGACGATCCGGGAAGCCCTGATCGGTGAAGATGTGTTTGACCAAATCTATATCGACCGCCTCATGCTGGATTTGGACGGCACACCCAATAAATCAAACCTGGGCGCCAACGCTATTCTCGGCGTATCCCTGGCCCTGGCTAAAGCGGGCGCCAAAGAAACCGACCAACCTCTCTACCGGTATATCGGAGGGGTCAATGCCCACATCCTGCCCGTGCCGATGATGAATATCCTCAACGGTGGATCACACGCAGATAACCGGATCGATTTTCAGGAGTTTATGGTAATGCCCGTGGGCGCAGCCACGTTCTCGGAAGGCCTTCGTATGGGCGTGGAAGTATTCCACCACCTCAAATCCGTACTGAAAAGCAAGGGATATTCCACCAATGTGGGCGATGAAGGTGGCTTTGCCCCCAATATCAGCTCCAATGTGGAAGCCATTGAAACCGTATTGGTGGCTATCGAGAAAGCAGGCTACCGCCCAGGCGAAGACATCATGATCGCCATGGATGCTGCCGCTTCCGAATTTTTCAACGCAGAAGAAAAAGTGTATCACTTCCACAAATCGTCAGGCGACAAGCTGAGCTCGTCCGACATGGTGTCTTTCTGGAAAGATTGGGCCAATAAATATCCCATCATTTCTATCGAAGACGGCCTGGATGAAGATGATTGGGATGGCTGGCAATTGCTGACCAAGGAACTGGGCAACCGGATACAGTTGGTGGGCGACGATATTTTTGTGACCAATACGCAGCGCCTGCAGCGCGGTATCGATATGGATGTAGCCAATTCCATCCTGGTTAAAGTAAACCAGATCGGTACCCTGACGGAAACCATCGAAGCAGTGCGCCTGGCCACCCGCAACGGATATACCAGTGTCATGAGCCACCGCTCCGGCGAAACGGAAGATACGACTATCGCCGACCTGGCCGTAGCATTGAACACCGGACAGATCAAGACCGGCTCTGCTTCTCGCTCCGACCGGATCGCCAAGTATAATCAATTGCTGCGTATCGAAGAAGAACTCGCCGATAGCGGGATCTACCCGGGCCGGGCATTGATCGGTGGATAAAAAATAAAATTATCATGGGAATTGCAAAGACCGTTTGGAGAGGATTTATGGATAAGGTGCCTCCGCCTTTCCGCAATCGCTATGTTGTCGCAGCCACCCTTTTCCTTACCTGGATGGTATTTTTTGACAGTGCTAACATGCTGACGCAATTTCACCTGGTGCAAGCCGTCAATAACCTGAAAAAGGACAAGGAATATTACCAGGAAGAAATTAAGAAAGCCGAATCCGAGAAAAAGACGCTGGCCGAAGACAAAGAAACCTTCGCCCGCGAACAATACTATATGCAAAAGGATGACGAAGAAGTCTTCATCATCGAAGAAGAATAAGTTCTCTGACATTATTAAGTTATAAACACTGCGGCCGCCGGCCGCAGTGTTTATAAGTATATTTGTCCATGCACTTAATGAAATTTGAAAAATAAACTGTAAAGATATGTCTGTCCTCGTAAACAAAGATTCCCGTATCATCGTCCAGGGCTACACTGGAAAAGAAGGTACTTTCCATGCCACTCAGATGATCGAATACGGTACCAACGTTGTCGGTGGGGTAACCCCGGGCAAAGGAGGCACCGAACACCTCGACCGGCCCGTGTTCAACACGGTGCTGGATGCCGTTCAAAAAGCCGGCGCGGATACGTCTGTTATTTTCGTGCCGCCGGCTTTTGCCGCTGATGCCATCATGGAAGCTGCGGAGGCAGGTATCAAGGTGATCATTTGTATTACGGAGGGAATTCCTGTCCAGGATATGGTGAAGGTGAAAGCCTATCTGCGCGACAAAGACTGCCGCCTGATCGGTCCCAACTGCCCGGGTGTCATCACCCCGGATGAAGCAAAATGCGGCATCATGCCCGGTTTTATCCACAGAAAAGGTACCATCGGAATTGTCTCCCGCTCAGGTACGCTGACCTATGAAGCGGTAGATCAGGTCACCAAAGTCGGCCTGGGACAATCTACCTGCATCGGTATTGGAGGCGACCCGATCCCCGGCACCACGACGAAAGAAGCGGTGCAACTGCTCATGGAGGACCCCGGAACGGAGGGTATTATCATGATCGGAGAGATCGGCGGGGGCATGGAAGCAGAAGCTGCCTACTATATCAAGGAGCATGGCACCAAGCCCGTAGTAGGGTTTATCGCAGGCCAGACCGCTCCAAAAGGCCGTAAAATGGGACACGCCGGCGCCATCATCGGCGGAAAAGACGACACCGCAGCCGCTAAAATGGCGATCATGCAAGCTTGCGGTATTCATGTGGTCAACTCGCCCGCAGAGATCGGAAGCACCATGCTTCGGGTGATGAAAAAATAAACATAAAGGAAAAGGCCCGGGCAACACCCGGGCCTTTTCCTTTTTTATAAGAAAGAGAGTGCCAGGATCAAAATAACCAGAACCAGGATAATACCCATCGTGAGCTGGTAGGTTCGGTGCTTGCTTCGGTAAGTATTAAACAACGCCTCCGCGAAATCCCGCCATTCGAGGTTTTGAACATAGGGCTCAAAACCCATGGCAAAGTAACGCCGCCGCCCGTGTTGGCTGCCGTGCTTGCGAAGGATGAAGAAATAGGCGTCCATATAGGCCAATTCATACAATTCACTCAATCCCCCCTTATCGCTGCCGGCTTCGATGATTATCTTGTTGGTGCCCTCCAACAACCGCCAACGACCCTTCACAACATTCCCATCCGTCGACCGCAGGTACTCGCCGTTTTCATTAAAGAAGTGAACAATGGTGTTGTGGAAACTTTCTTCGTCACGTACCTCCAGCCAGGGTTTCCCCCCGGGGTTCGAATAGTAATGCGTTTCGCTAAGGTCTTCCCCCCACTTGCGAACCTCCGGAATGATCAAGTCCAGGTACTCGTCCAGATTTTCCCGGAGAGGTAGTTCGACGTTCAGGGAACGGAGAATGGTTTCGAGCCAGCTTTGTTCTGCCACTATTGTGTGAAATGGTATAAAGCAAATTTAGGCAGGGTAAACCGAAATGCCAAATGGGATTTACTGAACCGCCTCCCGTTTTGCTTTCGCCCAGGTTTTACGCTTCCTGAAAAACTTGGGATCCACCACCAACAACCCGAAGGATTCACATTCTTCCTTGGTCTGCACCGAATGATGGGCCCCGTGCGCCCGCAGGATAGCCCGCGAGTACGGATTGTCCAGTTGCCTGAACCACGAAAACCGCCGGTGGATGTACACATCGTGAATGAGAAAGTAGATCAGGCCGTAAATGGAGATACCAATCCCTACAAAAAACAGCCAGGTATTGGGCGTGGCAGAGCCTAAAATATAGGACAACGCGCTGGGAACGGCAAATACCAGGAAAAATCGGTCATTTTTTTCAAAAAATCGCCCCTCTTTATAGTGGGGCTTGTGGTGGTCTTCATGCCAATTCCACAAAAAACCGTGCATCACGTATTTGTGGGCAAACCAGGCTACAAATTCCATGAAGGCTGCCGTTCCAATCATGATGAGCGTATAAAACAGGACTTCCATGTTCAAAATTTTTGTCACATTACTTACTACACTGTAACTTAAATAAGGTTATAAAAAGCATTAAAACTTACCCAATAATAAGAAAAAGGCAAACTGGAAGATAAACAGCATAGCTGCCACTTTGTTTTTTTGTCCTTTAAACTGATAGGCGAAAAAAGCCTGCAACGGTAAAGCTACCAAAAACCAACCCACGTAATTGCGTAAAGGCACTACCCCTCCTTCCCATTGCCAAAAATCGTAGGCCATCGCTACCGGTTCGATAAAGAGGTCCAGGACCACCAGCAGCAAGGCTCCCAGTACTGCACGCACCTGCCACGACCATTCCGGCACTACTGCATTTACCACCATACCGGCGGTATAGGATACCAGCATCCAGTTTACCCCGATCATCACAGGGGTGCCCCATATCTTTGGGCCCAACACCGCTCCATACGCATACTCTCCAAAGAGGATGCCGGTCTGTACACCAAATAGCTCTGCGCTAAACCCCAGGAAATAGCTCAGTACTAAAAACCAGGTTAGCCGGGAGCTCCGGTTTTGGTGGAAATAAAGCGCTACGACCAGGGAGAATAGCAGGTTTAATGGGGTAAGCAGGATGAAATCGGGATGCACCCTCCAATGGATACCTACGACCCCGGCCACGTACATCAGAGCCAAAAAACCAATAGCCACACGTTGAGCCATAGTACACTGTAACTTTAATAAGTTTATAAAGACTGAATGAGCGGGCGGTACCCGCCCATTCAGTCTTTATAAGATTTTTTATAAAAAAATAAGTTCATCTACGATCCTGGCCGACAGCAATGCCAGGGGGATTCCCCCGCCTGGATGTACGCTGCCCCCCACGAAGTACAGATCGCGAATTTTGTGGGAAAAGTTGGCGTGGCGCACAAACGCGGCCATGCGATTGTTCGAACTGGTACCGTACAACGCGCCCAGATGCGATCCGGTGCGGCTTTCAATGGTGCGCGGATCGAGCACATCCTCACACTCGATCAGCGCACTGATGTCTGTCCCCAGCATCCGACTGACCTTCCGGAGGATCTGCTCCCGGGCCTGGGCGATAAGGGTATCCCAGTCCTGCCCGCTGTCAAATGGCACATTGATCATCGTAAACCAGTTCTCCGAGCCTTCCGGCGCATCCGCCGGATCGCATTTCTGACTGATATTGATGTAAATAGTCGGATCTGCATACACCTCTCCCCGCGCCAAATGGGCAAACTCCGCCCGGTAATCATCGCTGAAAAAGATGTTGTGCAGGTCTAACTCGGGAAAGGCCCTGCGGATGCCCCAGTAAAAAATAAGCGCAGAGGTCGACTTTTCCTGACGAAGGGTGCGTGCTGGCGCCGGCTGGTCGGGAAGCAATTTCCGGTAGGTGAAAAACACATCCATATTGCTGATCACCCGGTCGTAGCGGTGTAATTGCCCGTCTACCCAAAAGCCTTCCGCGCGTCCGTTCTGTACCTCGATCCGATCTACGCACTTTCCAAAATGGAATTGGGCGCCTTTTTCTTCAGCCAGATCCATCAGGTGCCGGGTAATCGCTACCATGCCGCCTTGGGGATAGTAGGCCCCAAAGTGGTATTCAAAATGAGGAATGATATTTAACAAGCCAGGCGCTTTGTAGGGATTGGACCCGTTGTAGGTGGCATACCGGTTGAACAATTGCACCATTTTTGGCTGGGTGAAAAAACGGCGATTTACCCGGTCCATACTGGAAAATAGATCCAGCCTCGGGATCTTCGGCAGCGCCTTGGCAACGGACCGGCTGAGCCAGGTCTCCAACCGGTGTAAGGATCGCTCCAGAAAGATCCGCCCCGTGGCCTCGTATTTGAACCGGCTGTCTTCCAGCGCCTGGAGCACTCGCCCGGCAGGCTCGCCCAGCACAGCTTCCACTTCCTTCGAAAAAGCAACCGGGTCGCCGTAAGCCTTCAACCGCGTGCCGTCTTCCCAAAAATAATGACACACTACCGGCAACCGCTCATACGGCAACCGTGGTGTCTTCTCCGGCGCCGCCAAGGTATACAACTCGTCGATATACATGGGCATGGTGAACAGGGAAGGACCTGCATCAAAACGATATCCTCCCAACCGGATCTCCGATAGCTTTCCGCCCGGATAGGTGTTTGCCTCAAACACCGTGACTTCATGGCCGCGACTGGCCATACGCACCGCGGTAGCCAGTCCGGCCACTCCCGCTCCAATTATTCCAATTTTCAAGGATAAGTACTTTGGAAATAAATTGGTGAAACAAGGATGGACGGGCGCGCCCGTCCATCCTTGTTTCACCAATTTATTTGGTTCACGTATAAGTATGTACGAACAAAGAAATCCAGGCTTGGTTTATTATTCGTGGGTCTCCACCAAAGGTAGCTCCACGAAAAAATCAGTGCCGCGCCCCTGTTCCGTTTCGAAATAGATCCGCCCCCCGGCCATTTCGATGATATTTTTCGAAATAGCCATACCCAGCCCGGAACCGGAACTTTTGGTGGTAAAATTTGGCACAAATACCTTCTCCCGCATTTCTTCCGGAATACCGGAACCATTGTCGCCAATCTTTATCACCACCATTTTTTGGTGCAGGAAAACCTGCGTGTCGACCTTCCCCCTCCGGTCTTCCGTAAAAGCCTGGATCGCATTCTTGTAAATATTGGTGAATACCCGCCTCAAATGGTTCCTGTCGGCAAGTACATAACAGGCTTGCTCGGGAAGACGGAGTGTTATATCGAATTCCACTTCCCCATGCATGAAAAGGGTGTGGACGTTATCGACCAACTCGTTGAGCGAAAAGAGGGAATTCTCCGGCACCGGCATTTTGGCGAAGTTGGAAAAAGAGTTGGCGATATCTTTGAGATTTTCAATCTCTTCCACAATGGTCTTCGACACTTTGTGGAACATTTGGGTGGCTTTCTCCGGTTGGGTGGCCAGGGTGTGTTGCAATTGCTGGATACCCAGTTGCATTGGCGTCAACGGGTTCTTGATCTCATGGGCCACCTGCCTGGCCATTTCCCGCCAGGCGCTGTCCCGCTCTGATTCGGCCAGTTTTTGGGTGCTTTCCGCCAGCTTCTCCAGCATCCGGTTGTATTCTTCGATCAGGGCGCCCAACTCGTCCTTCCGGGTGTAAGTCAACGGTTCATTTTCTCCCAAATCCAGCCTGCGCAGGCTATCGCCCAGTTGCGAAATAGGCTCCGTGATGGAGTTGGCGATAAATATGGCCACCGCACCGGCCAACAACAACAGAAAGACGTAGACATTGATCAGGGTGCTGATAAAACCGGATAGTTCCTGCTGCCACAGGCTTGCTTGTTCGGCAAAAGGCAAGCCGATAAAGGCAAATGGAGCGGCTCCCGGCTCCAGGAGGATCGGAAAGTAGGCAGTTCGGTACCGCAACTCCCCGGTTTGCTCTGCCTGCAAATCGAATGACTTTCCGCCTTCGGTGAGCCGGTAGTAAGTGGCGCCGTTCAACCGCGTAGGCGCCAATTCTTTTTCCAACATACGAGAGAACGTAGATCCCCCCAAATGACCGGTCGAATCGTATATCATTAGATCCATCTGATGCAACCGGCCTACATCCGGCAACGTGGCAGAAAAAAGGGCAGCCGGCTCCTCTGCCTGCCGAATCCGCAGATGTGCATCTTCCCGGATTGCGTCGATCTTGTCTTTTATCTGGACCTCCTGGTTGTAATTCGCCGTTTGCCGGAAATTCCAGATGGAAAAGACCCCGATGATTAAAAAGGAGATCAGCAAAAATCCAACGACCCAAAATTGAATCCGATTGCTCAGGGTAGGCTTTTGAAGTTGCGTGAAATCAAGGTGGTAGGGCAAAAAACGGAACCAATAATTAAATATGGCCAGCAGGGGAATGATCAAAATGAACAGCGCCAGGAGGTAAGAAAACACGGAGATAGGCCGCATGATACCGGATACTTCCCGGCTGACCACCGCCGTATCCCCGGTTGAATTGGCATAGATCCAATCAATACGCCCCGGACCCGCGCGCTGTATCAAGGTGTCTGTTGCCATAATGCCGACAAGGCCCCGTTCTTCCAATGGGAAATTGCCGGAAGGACTCTTTTCTGCCAACACACCCAGATGGTAAATCGCGTATTCCGCCTCCTGCCCTGGATTAACGGGTTGGAACAGGGATTCAAAGCTTCCGGTCCGGATAGGGGCACCCACCAACCCCTCTCCGCCTGAAGAAAGGCGGATGGTAAGCTCCTGCTGGATCTTTTCTTCTTTCTCCAAATGAAAACTGGATAATAGCATCGCGGTAAAACCCGAAAAGATCACCAGCCAAACGATCAGCCAGGTGAGGTTGGGACTTTCCGTGTCGGAGAAATAATCCAACGCGCCCAGATACACCACTTCCGCCAGCACAAACAACTCAAGCGGAAAGGGAATATTTGCCCAAAAATAAAACGGAACCGCCGCGACCAGCGAGAGCCCTAGCGCCAGCATGCGCTGTGCAGGCCGTAACCCCATATTGACAATGACCCGTCCCATGCGATGGCTGAACAGGAAAAAAGAGAGGAAAAGGAGGATCAGCGCGGCTATTGCCAGCATGCCGCCCGTATTGACGGCAAAGAGGTTTTCCAGATATACATTCAAAGAAGAGTACAATACGATATTTCGGATCGTCTGGGCAATCAGAAGCATGCCCAGGATAATGGCCAGGTAATTGGCGGCAATAAGCAGAATGAGGAAGGGCTTGGGCATTGCCGGGAAACGCAGATCCTCAAATTTCTGGTAAAAAAACAGCATCAGCCACAGGAGGAAGAACGTATTGAGTAATAAACCGCCCAGGGTCTGTTGCTCAATGGGTTTCAGCAGGAGATCTGGCAGCACACTTCCCTCCGGACCGGCCATCAGAAAGGGATTGAGCAGCAGGCGCATCCCCACCATGAAAACGACCAGCGAGAACAGGCCCCACCATGGGGAATAGCGCGCCGACAACGCCAGGGCTATCTGATGGGCCAAAAAGGCAAGTGTCCCAGCTATACCCAGAAATAGCCAGAAAAAAACCTTGTGCGCCAAGGGGTCCTGAAAGGGTTCTTCGGCATGAAGGTAGGCAATGGGCAGGCCTTCTGCCCCCAGAATAGGAAAATCGCTCACTACCGTATTGGGGATGATTCCCTCCGGGATACCGCGTATTCCTGTAAATCCGTTTTTCAAATAGGGCAGCTCTTCGGCGTATTCCGTCCACAATGGCAACCAAATCACAGCCATGGCCCCCGTTCCGGAAACTCGTTTTCCGATGTAGGTCGTCGAACGATCCTTTTGCAGGAAGTAGGTGGTGGCGCCTTCGGGAGGGCTGTTTTCGGGTAAAAAACGATTGTGGAGGGAAAATAGCAGGGAATCGCCCGCATACCAGGCAATATTAAAAGGCGCCAACCCCCAGGATTGCTCGAGAACGGGCTCCTGAAGGGCGATGGCGGGAGAAAAGGATACCTGGGAAGTGTACAGACCTGCCTCGATTTCCCGCTCCTGCAAAAAACGTTCAATTTTTCGGGCATACCGGTGGAGGTGGCGGTCGCTGGTTGAATACCCCCGAAACAGCGTGGCAAACACCACCAGCAAGGCAAGGATCAGTATAGCTGTTTTGGAGGATCGGGACATAGGGATTTGAGGTTGTATTCGCTATTTTTACCCGCTAAGTTAACGCATTAATTGCAGCTTGTTTATATAAAAAAAGTATAATATATGGCATGGCAAAATGAGCCTTGCGTTGCAGGTATTAGATAATGCCCGTACCTTGTGGGTTCTGCAGGCCGCTCTATCGCGGTCCCGGTATTGCCGGGAATGAGGAAAGTCCGGACAACGTAGAGCGCCACACCATCTAACGGATGGGCTTTCTCGAAGGAGGAAGACAGAAAGTGTCACAGAAAATTACCGCCCCGGCTTTTGTCGGGGTAAGGGTGAAAACGTGTGGTAAGAGCGCACGCCGCGGTATAGCAATATACCGGGGGGATAAACCTTGTGGGTTGAAATGCCATGTATACCCCGGCTCCCTGGAATTGGGTTGCTCGCCCAAGTTCTTCTTCGGAAGATGCCGGGGAGGGTAGGCAGATAGACCCTGCGTCGTGAGGCCAGGGCTAGATAAATGATAGAGGGCCCTTTGGGGCAACAGAATCCGGCTTACAGGCCTGCAGTTTTTTATTAAAATGGGGTCCGGTCGTACGATCGGACCCCATTTTAATTTTATTCTTCCGTTGCTCCAAAGTCAAAGACCAGGGAGAAACGCAGGGTATTGTCGAGCGGGTTACGCTGGTTGGTCGTAGGTACCAGGTAGGAGAAGTTGAGTCCGAAGATATTGTATTTCAGGCCGAGCCCTACCGTGAAAAAGCGCCGGGCGCCTTTTGTCCGGGATTCGGTATAATAGCCCGCGCGCACGGCGAAGAGTTTATCGTACCAGTACTCGGCCCCAACCGATAGCATGACCTCCTGGATCTCTTCTGAAAATCCGCCGGGAGCATCGCTAAAGGAACTGAACATCCCCCGGATCGGCGACATTTCCTTCCAGTCCGGAATACCATTCTGATCGGTGTCGCAATCTTCAAAACAAGGAGTGGGCACCAGCAGTTTGTTGAAATCTGTGGTCAGGTTCAGGCTGTTGTGCTCGTCAAATTGAAATTCCCAGGTAGCGCCAATACCGAGATTGGTGGGGATGAAATCCCGTTCCTCGTTGGCGGCGTTGGTATAGGTGATCTTGGAACCGATATTGGTCACAGCCACACCCAACCGAAGCTTGGAATCCATGCTTTTCAGGTCGATCGGCGTCTGATAGGTGAAAGACACATCCGCAGCGCCTGCCGTTCCAACGGTGATCTCTTGCCCACCAACGGTTTGCCCGGAGGCCAGGTTGGAATAGATGAATTTGGCGCCGACGCCCGCAGCAAATTTTTCCGACAGCTTACGGGAGTAGGATGCCTTTAATTCAAATTCATTGGGACGACCATTGCCCAGCGGCTCTCCGTTGATGTCGGTGAAATTGATCTCTCCCAGCGAAAAATACCTAAGCCCCATTCCAAAGGCTTGCATCCCGTCATTGGGCTTGTAGTAGCCGGAGAGGTAGGCCAGGTAGACGTCATTGAGCCCCAGGGCACGAAGCCAGGGGGTATAGGTTGCCGAAACGCCGAGATTTTTCTCCGCAAATACCAATTTTGAATCGTTAAAATGCACGGCGTTGGGATCGGGGGAAATAGCTATCCCGGCATCGCCCATAGCGCCCGAACGCGCATCCGCTACGATGCGGAGAAACGGTACGGCGGTGATGATGGTGTTCGGACAAGGCGTAATGCCATCCAATAGATACAACTTGCCATCAGCTCCCTTCAGGCAGATCGATTGACTGTTTGCTTCGATCGCACCAAGGCTTAGAGCCAGGACAAGCATTCCAAGTATTGCGTTTTTCATGAGCTAAAGTACTTTTTCCTAAAATTTTGGATTTGCAAATATAGGGAATCGTTCCCTTCCATAGGTCTGGCAATTTACCTTAGGATCACTAATTTTTGAAATTCGCTCTCTCCGCGAAGTTCAGCTTCCCCCGTAAGGAGGGCTTGCACCTTAATTTTATAGAGGTATACGCCTTTGGCCAACGGGTCGCCAAAATTGTCCCTCCCATCCCATTGGATGCAATTGCCAAGGGATAAACGACTCCCTTCCGAAAATATTCTTTCTTCCAATGTTTTTACTAAACGCCCCGAAATGGTGTAAATATCTACCTGTACATCCAACTCCTGGTTCTCCAGATTATGCTCAAACTGGAAGCAGGTGGAGTTGATAAACGGGTTGGGATAATTTAATACGTGTTTGAGCGCTACTTCAGCCGAGCCTGCCACCACAAACTCCGTGTAGCCCTCCGCTGAATTATTGGCTACATCCCAGGCACGAACCCGCATGGTATGCCTTCCTTCCGGCAGTTCTGCCAACGGGAAGCGCACTTCTCCCCGGGTGTAGTCGTCCAGCGTAGCCTCGTAAAAGTCGTTTAGTAAAAAAGTTTTTTGGGTGTTTTCATCTAATACCCCGGTCAGGTCGTGGCCTATGCTGTTGCCTACCACGTTGATGCCGAGGTCGTCTTCCAGTTGTACCAGCAAAAAGGGTTCTGGCTCGTGATGCCTCCGAAGACAAAATCGGTGGAATTCATAAATACATCAACCACTGGTCCCTGGTCATCAGCTGCCGCATTGGGGTCCGTACCGCCAATGGTCAAGTCGCGAAATTCGCCGCCGGCATCGAGCAATTGCCCGTTTTCGGCATAGTAGCTGATCTTGCCCGCTCCATACTGGAAGTTGATATCCTTCGGTACCACAAAAGTGAATTCGAACTTGCCCTGCTTTACACTGGCCCGCCCTTTGAACAACACGTTTTTCTGAAGCGCATAGGTGCGTATGGGCGTGCCGTCCTGTCCCAGTGTTTTGTAGTTTACCGTTTTATCAAAAATAGTGGGGTAAAGCAACCCGTTAAAACTCTCCAATACCGCGCCGTTCGCATCGTGCACTTCACCCCGAATGGTCACTTTCTGCAAGGCCCGTATCGTATCGGATTGCCCCGAATTTACATCCACTCCGTTGATTGCCGAAGTAACTATATCGTATTGGGGAAGTGCCAGGTGGAGGCTTGGATCCCCGAGCAGGGTGAATTTGCGGGAGTTTTCTTTGCCCCCCGCCTTGTTTTTGGCTTTGCGCAGAATCTCTCCAATACACTGGCCTTGCCCGTTTTCGGGAATGTACATTTCTTCATTTACGGCCCGGGTAAGGGTTTCGTTAGTACTGGCATATACCGCACGCACCGTGGTGAACAACCCGATCCCTCCGCCGTTCCGGTTTAGAAGCACCAGCTCGCCGGCCGAGGTGAATCCGGGATCGTCATAGCCGGAAAACGAACAGGTAGCGGTGATAAAGAGGGGCATCTTGTCAAAGTTATCCCAGCTTAAAATATCGGGTATCTGGAGCACCCGCTCCTGTGCCCAGCCTTTGGCGCCTCCATGCCCCAGGTAAGTGACCGAAAGCACCCCCCGGAATAAATGGTTGTTGAGCGATTCCGTAGCGGAAGGCGCCCGCTTTCCGCCAGGAGTGGATATCTGGTTGAAGGCGTCGAGGTAGATCTTGTCGATATTTAAAACAGGAAACGCTTCCCCAATGTCGACCGCAATACCGTCCGCATCGCCCCGGTGAATGTCGTTGTCTTCATCGTCGGCTACAAAGACGGCGCGGTTGCGCCAGTCGCCCAGGCAGTTGGGGTTCGAATCGTAATTGATGAGCTTGTCTACCACCGCCTTTGCCTCATCCAGGTCGCGAACCGGTATCCGGCCGATAGCGATATCTAAATCGTCATTGGTATTGATGGCGCCTTCTCCCTCGCTGAGCAACCCGAAAAAGTCGTCGGAAGGATAGGCGAAAATAGGACTGTTGGATTCTACCGTTTGATAGGATATCACCAACTGGTTGCCTTGCTCCCCGATATTCCGGTGGTCAAAAGAAGCATCGCCGAAAAGGAGCAAAAACCGGAAGCGGTCGTTGCGGTCGTACAACATCTTGCAGAAATCCCGCACTGCCACCGCATCCTGCTTGCCGGAGGAAAACTCGTTGTAGACTTGTGCCACGTTGACGAGCGCAACCTCCAACCCGTCGTGGCTACTGCGATGATCGGCCAGCCGCTGTGCTTCCTCCTGGAGGGAGGTGTGGTACAAAATAACCATGTCGACATTGTCTATGCCGTGCAGGTTTTGATTGGGAATAGCCGCACCCGACTCGGGAACCAGAAGTGAACCATCATTCTGGAAGGCTACAAATTCCCGCAGTTGATCGGTATTCGCCCCAAAGGAATAGGTCGACCCGTTGAGTGTGCCCTGAATGGCAGCAGGTTCGAACGGATCGGTAATATCCCAAACCTGGAGAGAAGCCCCGGCGCTGCCGATCTGGAACGTTGCGCTTGAATAGTCGAGGGTCCGGGTATCGCGAAACAAAACCTGTGAACCATCATAAATCAATTTGCGCCGAAAGTCCAAATATTCAACTCCCCGATCGAAGCAAAGGTAGCATTTGGATTGGTCAGCACCGTTCCGGAAATACTCGGACTGGTGAATGTCTGCCCTGCGGCCTTGACCCGGAAGGTCGTCGGTGCATCGGCTCGCCCCGCAAAGCGTACCCGCATTTGGACAGGTTCGGTATTGTCGAGGTTCGACAGGTTGAAATCGTAGGAAAAAGACCGTTGGTTTTTGAAGTAGTCGCCCATCCACTGCCGGCCTGATCCTTGAGTCAGGTCGTATTTGTCAAGTAGGTTTACCTTTTCTTCCTCTTTGCGGAGATAGTCGTCAAAGGTCGTCGTCGTGTATGCACCCGATACGGAAGCCTGTGAAGCCACCCGTTTGCCCGTATCTGTGCCGATCTTCAGAAAATAATAGTTACGCAGGTCGTACACATTCATCTGAAACTGGAATGCATCGTTATTATAGGACCACGTATGGGGCCCTTGAGCGTAGAAGAGAATATAGTCCTGGGGATCAAAGCTGCCGTCTTCTTCGCCGGCTACCACAATGGCATTTTCCACCAGATCGTCGTAGCGGAGGTCGGAAACCGGTTCGGGTAGCAGACCGCCGCCGTTGCCCAGTACCTGAATATGGCGGGGGTCAAAAGATCCCGGAGTGAGCTGGAGTTCGTTGACCAGAAAATTATAGTCGATCTTGTACACACCTGTTTTGGGGATGGCAATCTTGTAAATGGCCCCGTCACTTAGCTTGGAGGTATAAGTGGGGTCCCCGCCTCGGGTAGCCGGGACCGGTGGGGCTGCGGGAACGGGGTTGATCTCCAGGATGCAACTCACCAGCCGCTCGAACGTGTTGGGCCCCGTTTTCCGGATGGGAATGAATTGAATTTTGCCGAAATACTGATCCCGGTCACGCGTTATGGACGTGTTGATCCGGATATTTTCCTCGAGCACCGCATCGTCGGGAGCGGAATTTTTAGAAAAAGGTTCGTATACGGCTTGTGTAATGGAAACACTCAGCTTGCTGTACCTATCGAGGGGGATCCGGTGGAAGAAATAGGGTAGGGAAGGGTGGTGCTCGTCGTAGATGGCGCCGGTGAAACGCCAGATTTCAGTGGTATACAGACCTGACTCATCCGTTTCCCGAATGGGGTCCGATTTCCACTCCAACTGGACCGGAAAAGTTGTCGGCAAGGTAGCAAAGCCGAAGGAAATTGTGCCGATAAGTACAAGTAGTGTAAAAAGATACTTCATTCTTTGCATGGATTTGCTTTTATTTGTCACTCCGGTTGTAAAAGAACCGGAAAACCGGATAATCCAAACCGATATCAAAACGTTCTGGTCATTACCGTATTGTTTGGCGGAAAGATGGTAACAATTTTGAAAGCACACAAGGTTAAAAAGTGTGGACTAAATAATTTAACCTGTTTGAAGGGCGTCTTCGGAGGCCGTTAAGCAGGTTAATAGACAATTCTATAACAAAAAGTCAATGAGCAGACATTTCCTGTGGTTTGTGCTGGTGTGGGGCCTGATTTCGGGGTTGAAGGGCCAGGATCCCGTTTTTTCTCAATTCTATGCATCGCCTGCCCAGCTAAATCCAGCCCTTGCGGGCACCACCTATGCACCCCGTCTGGCATTCAACTATCGGAATCAATGGCCCGGACTCAATGCCTATGTAACCTATGCGGCCTCCTATGAGCAATTTGTCCCCTCCATTAACAGTGGGCTTGGTCTAATGTTGCTGGGCGATGACCAGGGACAAGGGCTGATCAAATCTACTCAGATCAAAGGATTGTATAGCTACCGCTTGCGGGTGAAGGATGACTTTTTGTCAAAATCGGGGTGGAAGCCGGGGTTAATCAATCCAATTATGACTGGGACCGGTTTATTTTTCTCGATCAGCTGGATAAACTCAACGGCCCGGTGGACCCTTCCGGGGCGCTGAATCCCACCGCAGAACAACGGCCGGAAAACACTGCCGTGACCTATTTTGATATCGGCGCCGGGATGGTAGTCTATACCCCGCATTTTTATGCCGGGTTTTCCATACGCCACCTGACCCAACCAGAAGATGGGGTGTTGCGGGTTAATGATCAAATAACCGATGGGTGGCCACTGCTTTATTCCCTGCATGTAGGTACTGAAATAACGTTGCAGAAGGGCAATAATCGCCGGGCCGGATCGTTTATATCGCCGAACATCCTTGTAATACGGCAGGCCAACTTTGGGCAGATCAATGTGGGCGCCTATGGCGGATTGGGTGCATTCTTTGTCGGAACCTGGTACCGCCACGCATGGAGCAACCCCGATGCCCTGATCTTTTTGGGAGGAGTGCGCTATGGGATATTTAAAATAGGCTATACCTATGACCTGACCCTTTCCCAATTGGCTGCTGCACCTTCAGGTGGTTCGCACGAGTTGTCGCTGATCCTGAATTTTGAACTGAGTGACGCCTTCAAAAGGCAACAACAAAAGAACCGTTTTAATGATTGCTTTCAATTGTTCCGTTAATTTGTGATGTTCGTAACCCTGAAAGACCATTATTTCCATCTAATTCCTGTTGAAAATTATATTTAACAAAAGACCTCTTTTGCTAAATCAATTTTTCCCTATATTTGTCCGTCGTTTCCAAAATAGCTAAATTTCTGTTAGGTGATGAAAAAACTCTTGAAGCTAAGCTCCATTTCGCTCGTACTTATGGTACTGCTCAGTTCGTGCGGTTCCAAAGAACAATCTTCTACAACTGGTTGGGCATATAACGACCAGAAGTGGGGAGGTTTTGAAAAAGTAGATTACGAAGGCCAGGCTACTGGTCCGAACCTTATCCTGGTGGAAGGGGGTACCTTTTCAATGGGTATCACCGATCAGGATGTAACGTTTGACTGGAACGCTATTCCGAGGCGGGTTACGGTTTCATCCTTCTACATGGATGAAACGGAAGTAGCCAACATTGACTACCGTGAATATGTCCATTGGCTCAAGCGCGTCGTAGGGGAATCTTACCCCGAAGTATGGCGCAATGCCCTCCCCGACACCCTCGTTTGGCGGGAAGAATTGGCATTCAACGAGCCACTGGTGGAGACCTACTACCGCCACCCCTCCTTTGACTTTTACCCCGTGGTGGGTGTCAATTGGCTGCAAGCCAACGACTACTGCCTCTGGAGAACGGACCGCGTCAATGAGTTTATCCTCATCGAACGGGGTGTGTTCAATCCCAATCCGGAACAAACGGATGCGGAAAACTTCAATACGGAAGCCTACCTGGTAGGCCAGTATCAGGGAGATGTGCGTAAGAACCTCAAAGATTATCAAACCGGCGGCGAACGTCAGGTGCGCTTTGAAGACGGTATTTTGCTGCCTTCCTACCGCCTCCCGACCGAAGCTGAATGGGAATATGCGGCCCTGGCACTAATCGGCAATATGCCATCCGAACAGGATGAACGGATCACTGATCGCCGTATCTATCCCTGGAGTGGCAACACGGTTCGCTACCAAAAACGCAACAAATACCAGGGCGAAATCCTCGCCAACTTCAAACGCGATGGTGGTGACTACATGGGTATGGCCGGTAACCTCAATGACCACGCCAACATTACAGCGCCGGTTCGTTCCTTTATGCCCAACGATTTCGGCCTCTATCACATGGCCGGTAACGTAAGCGAGTGGACCGCCGACCTGTATCGCCCCATGACGAGCCTCGACCTCCGCGATGCGGAAAGCCAGGACCTCAACCCTTACCGCGGGAATAAGTTCCGGACACTGGAACTCGACCCCGACGGCAATCCGGTGGAAAAAGATAGCCTTGGTCGCCTCCGCTACCGCTATGTAGAGGATGATGAAGCCGCTAACCGCGAAAACTACAAGCGTGGCCAGGGGTATGACTATCTCGATGGAGATAAAGAATCGGAAGTAGTGTACGACTACGGCGTACATACCCTTATCAGTGACAAGGCCCGCGTGATCAAAGGTGGTTCCTGGGCTGATCGTGCCTTTTGGTTGTCTCCGGGCGCCCGCCGTTTCAAAGAAGAAGATAAAGCTGACCGGACTATCGGTTTCCGCTGTGCGATGACCCGTACGGGCTCGCCGGGTGGAAATAACGACGCCGGTGGAAATAACTTCAACGCGAAAGGAAAAAAGGTGAAAAGACGCTATTAAAACCTGCTTTAAACAAGTCAAACCTGAAAGTCTCCATACATCTTGTGTGGAGACTTTTCTTTTTGACCACCAAGCCACGTTGCCATGGATGCCCTTGAGTCACTCTACCAGCACTACCTGAAATTCCCGCAGGTTAGCACCGATAGCCGGAAGATCACTCCCGGATGTATGTTCTTTGCCCTGAAAGGAGACCAATTCGATGGCAATACGTTCGCGCTGGAAGTTTTAAAAAAAGGCGCTTCGCTGGCTATTGCCGACGACCCTTCCCTGAAAAATACGGCGGGTATATTTTGGGTGGAAAATGTCTTACAAACCCTGCAGGATCTCGCCCGGCACCACCGCCGGCAATTCCATATCCCCGTCATTGCCATTACGGGAAGTAACGGTAAAACAACCACCAAAGAACTCCTGAGCGGGGTACTGGCCTCCCACTATAAAGCCCATTTTACTGCGGGAAACCTCAATAACCATATCGGGGTGCCCCTCACCCTGCTCGCCATGCCGTTGGATACCGAAGTGGCTGTCATCGAAATGGGCGCCAACAGAAAGGGCGATATCCGGGAATTATGCGCCATAGCCGAACCCAGCCACGGGGTAATCACCAATATCGGCAAAGCACACCTGGAAGGATTTGGTGGAATAGAAGGCGTGAAACTCGGAAAGGCTGAACTGTATCGATTTCTGGAAACACATGAAGGCGTGGTTTTCCTCAACAAAGAGGAGCCCTTTCTCCAGGAACTTGCCAGAGGCGTGAAACGGATCATCGCCTATGGCCGGGTAGAAGCGCTGACCGGCCTGCTCGGTATCCTGGAAATCCAACTGCTGGCCGAGCAACCCTTTCTGGAAGTAGCTTTTCTGAATTCGGCCCAGGAGCCGATCACTGTGCACTCCCAACTGATCGGACGCTATAATTTCGGCAATCTGGCCACAGCCATCGCACTGGGGAAATACTTTAAGGTGCCGTCCGAAAAGATCAAACAGTTTATCGAAGCCTACTCCCCGTCCAACCTCCGTTCTCAACTCATTCGCAAAGGAAGCAATACGGTGGTAATGGACGCGTATAATGCCAACCCAACCAGTATGCGCAATGCCATCGAAACCTTTGCACAGTTGCCTGCAGACCAAAAAGTAGCTATCCTGGGCGATATGCTCGAACTGGGGGAGGTGGCGGCATCCGAGCACGAAGAGATCGCTACCCTGGCCATGCAGCATGATTTTCAACAGCTTATGCTCGTCGGGCCTCTTTTTGAAAAGGTGGCGGCAACCCTTTCCATTCGCCATTTCTCTGACCTGGAATCCCTGGTAGCCTGGGTGAAAATCCACCCATTCTCCCATACACATATTTTGCTGAAAGCCTCCCGGAAGATAGGACTGGAACGGCTGCTGGAGGTTATTTGAATCGCTTCAACGCATTGATCAGCCGGGCTGGCAGTTCCCCGTCGGAAGCTTGAGTGTAATCGGCGTACGAACAAGGTATGAGCCAATGGCGCTTCATTTCCTCATGGGGAGGTGCCTCGGGTACCTGCAACCACCAGCGTCCGCTTTTGGCGCTTTTCCAAAAGGTGAGGTGAAGGTCCATCTCCTTAAAATCTACGATATATTCTAACAGCCCGTCCGTGGATATCGGGAAGTCCTGCTTGCGGTTTCCAAATCCATCCGCAAAATACCAGACCAAATGGGCGCACAGCTGGGCTGTCTGGCGTCGCCGGTCGAGATCGGGCCGGAACCCGTAAATGCCAAAAGCCCTGAGCTTATCGCTCATCCCGGCATAACGCGCTAGCTGGCAGGCTTCTTCCGCGAACAACCCGCTGGGGGTAGCCTGACTGACGCCTGGCGCTTCCGCTTGCCGAAGGGCGGATAACTGAAAACCCACCAGATCGGCATCCCGCAAATACGGCTCCGTTTGTGTCAGGTCGGCGCGAAGGGCCCCAAGGCGAAGTACCTCAAAATAGCGTTTTTCCAACGACCGCAGCATCGAAGAAGCGGTGAGGTGGCTCTGCAACCCCAGAAGGCTGAAATGAAACAGGTTGGGATGTGGCTTTTTCAAAAGCTCCGTCAGGTAGTTGTTCCGTGTACCCTGCTGATCAGGCCCGGCAATTTGCTCGTCAATCACGCACATGGAAACCGGTCGCTGAAGGTTCTCCTGTGCCTGGAACTGTGCCTGAAGGTATTTGGGGTGGGAACTCACCAGCAAAGTGCAGACGTTGCTTTCAAACAATTCCTTCAGCAGGGGGATCATAAACCCAGGCTCTTCTTTGCGCACATTTCCCAAATCGATCAATGTGACTCCTTCCGGCGGTGGGCTCAACGCATAGAGCGCTTTGCGGACCAACTCGCTGGCCGGTTCCTGGATGCCGAGTAGTACGAGGCTGCCGGGTGGGATATCCGTGCCCTCTTTGCCCCAAATCCGTATTTTTTGTCCAAAAGACTCTTCCGGCAATTGATCGCGGAAGCTGAGCAGGTCATCCGAAAGGGGCCGAAGCCAGTTTTCCAGCATATGGTGTAGCGTGAAGCTTGTTCTGCAAATCTTATTTTCGTCCGAAGTCAGCCGGAATCTCTCCCCATTCTTCGGTTTCCCATTTCAGAAGCGGGTTGGAAAACGTGTGCTGAGCCAGCCAGGTCTCTGCGCGTTCGATCACCGAAAAAAGGGAAGCCGTCTTGGCATTGCGTACCAGTGTGGTTTTACATTTTCCCGCACGTACCCATTTGATGGCATTTCGCGAATCGGAATACACCGGAATCTGGCTACCTTTTTTCTGGAGCATAGCCAACCCATGTACGATGGCCAAAAATTCGCCAATGTTATTGGTGCCCAAGGGAAACGCCTGATGGAAAAACTGATACCCGGTGCGGGTATCTACTCCTCTGTACTCCATTTTTCCCGGATTGCCGCTACAGGCTGCATCGACGCAAATACTCTCCCATACGATAGGGGCATTCTCCGGCAGCGAGGTGGGCTTTGGGACTCCTTTAGGGACGGCGGTGCGCACAGGAGCTCCCTGGTGAAACGCCTGCCGGGCCTCCGCTTCAGTAGCAAAAGCCTGGTACCGGGCGCCGGGATACCCCTTTACCTGTGCCTGTGCCGCCGGCCAGGATCCATAAATCCCGGGGGTCAACCCTTCCCATACGACGTAGTATTTCTTTTTTCCAGTTTTGGCCATCGCGCCAAAGATAAATGAAATTCTTTATTTAAATGAGCGGGGGCCCCGCAGGTGTTTTTTCACTACTTTTGCCCCCATAAGTCTTTATGAAAGGGGAGGGCGTGCCCGCTCCTTTTATGTAAATTAGTAGTACCCATGTGGATCGACACCCATACGCATTTGTATTTGGAGCAGTTTGAGGAAGACCGCGATCAGGTGGTGCGGCATGCGCTGGAGCAGGGTGTGGAAACAATGTACATGCCCAATGTAGACAGCCGGACGATCCAGGGGATGTTGGATCTGGAAGGGCGATTCCCCGGACAGGTAGTAGCAATGATGGGCATGCATCCTTGTTCGGTGGAGGATAATTACCTCGAGGAACTGAAACTCGTGGAAACATGGCTGGGCAGGCGTGCGTTTTGTGCAATAGGGGAGATTGGAATCGACCTGTACTGGGATAAAACCCATATCGAGGCCCAAAAAGAAGCCTTTTTAACCCAGGTGCGATGGGCCAAAGACCTGGGGAAGCCGATCATCATCCACTCCCGTGAATCCATTGACCTGATATTGGAATTGTTGCAGCCAGAGAAGGATGACCGCCTGCGCGGGATTTTTCACTGTTTTACCGGAACCCGCGAGCAGGCGCAAGCTATTATGGACCTCGGGTTTTATATGGGGATCGGCGGGGTATTGACGTTTAAAAATGCCGGATTGGACAAAGTGCTGGAAGCGGTGCCACTGGAACGGCTTGTCCTGGAAACGGATGCACCCTATCTGGCGCCGATGCCTTATCGGGGAAAACGGAACGAAAGCGCGTATATTCCCTTGGTGGGAGCGCGTTTGGCAGATGTAAAAAGAGTGTCGATAGAAGAGGTGGCAAAAATTACTACCGAAAATGCGCAAAAAATTTTCGGACATCCAACCAAATAGACTAACATTGCATCTATAATAGCAGTAATTTTCCGCTTACCAGCAATGAAAATGGTTATAAATCCACAAATGTGATGCACTCGCATGGCAGTGGGATTGAAAAATTTTGAATTATGACATCTTTTTTCAATTTTTGTGCTCGCCAAAATTGTTAAAAGGCGCTTAATTCCTAAATTTGCTGGGGCTCTTAAAAGCCTTGACAAAAGTTTGTAAAAAAAAGGAGAGGTGGCCGAGTGGTCGATGGCGCACGCCTGGAAAGTGTGTATACTCCAAAAGGGTATCGCGGGTTCGAATCCCGCCCTCTCCGCTTTTTTGAACTGACATTTTCTGAAGTAAATACCATAATTCAACAATCGTAAAACCTCACTGACTATGCGTAAATTATTAGCACTGCTGCTTGTCCTGGGTTTTGCTTCCTTTACTACTCCAATGGCTTTCGCCCAGGAGGGACCGCCGGAGGCTGCACAGGTTGAGGAGACTACCCCCCATACAACCGCCCAGGCTGTTGAGCCTGCAGCTCCGTTAGAAGATGAAGCTGCCCCAGCCCCAGCTGAGGAAGGAAAAGAAGGGCCTACTGGTTTCCAGGCGCTGAAAGAGAAATTCATCGAAGGAGGCTGGCAATTCATGAGCACGGTTTTGATCTGTTTCATCCTGGGTCTGGCATTCTGTATCGAACGTATTATTACCCTCAACATCGCTACTACCAATACGGACAAGTTATTGTCCCGTATTGATGAAAACCTGAAGAAAGGCGATGTAGAAGGGGCAAAGGAAGTTTGCAAATCTACTCAGGGCCCAACGGCCAGTATCCTCTTCGAAGGACTGAAAAATGCGCCCCAAGGACCAGAGGCAGTTGAAAAAGCGATCGTGTCGTATGGTAGCGTTCAAATGGGTTTGCTCGAAAAAGGCCTCGTTTGGATCTCCTTGTTTATCGCTATCGCCCCGATGCTTGGATTTATGGGTACGGTAGTTGGTATGATCGAGGCCTTCGACCGGATCGAAGCAGTCGGTGACCTTTCGCCTTCGGTCGTTGCCGGTGGTATTAAAGTGGCCCTTTTGACCACGGTATTCGGTCTGATCGTCGCTATTATCCTGCAAATCTTCTACAACTACATTGTGTCGAAAATTGACGGTATCGTCAATAAGATGGAAGACGCTTCCATCGGGTTGGTAGATATCATGGTGGCAAACAATGTATTCAAGTAATCTAAAAGAAGATTCTCATGATTTATAAGTATCTGGCAAAATATGGACAGCTCCTCGGCTTTGCACTGGGCGCTATACCCATCCTGCTCTTTGTGCTGATCTTTCTGATCGGCGGGGAAGACGCAGCTATAAACTTTGAACTCTATTCGGGAATCGCTCTGTTGATCATCGGGATCGTAGTATTGGTTGCCTGGTCCTTGTACCAAATTGCCGCAAACCCAGGAGGCTCCTTAAAAGGGATATTGGGTGTTGGAGTCCTGGTCGTGGTCTTTCTGGTTATCTATTTTACGGCTACCCCCGAAGTGACAGGTTCCCTGGGAAAAACACGAATTGAATTCAACATTTCCGACGCACAGACTAAATTAATTACTGGCGGCATTGGCCTGGCTGTGATCATGGCCATCGCAGCTTCGTTGTCTTTTGTCTATTCGGAAGTGCGGAACTTTTTTAAATAATTAGCTTTATGGCAAGAGTGCGCTCAAAAGACAGGCTAAAGAATGAGATTAACGCCAGTTCCATGGCGGATATCGCATTCCTCTTGCTGATCTTCTTCCTGGTTACCACCACGATCGCAGAAGACAAGGGTATCCTCGTCAAGCTTCCACCATGGTCAGACCAGCCCGCCGATGTGCAGCAGTTCAAAACGCGAAACGTCTACTCGGTGCTGGTCAATGCACAAAACCAATTGCTGGTGCGTGGACAAGAAATGAAGATCAGCGAACTGCGCGATAAGACCAAAGAGTTTATCGCCAACCCGACGAGACGCGAGGATCTGTCCGAAAGTCCGAAAAGAGCCCTCATCTCCTTGAAAAACGACCGTGGTACCAACTACCGTACTTACCTGGAAGTCTACAACGAGTTGCAGGCCGCTTACAACGAACTTTGGGAGGAAGCAGCATTCAAACGTTTTAATACTTCGTATGAACAACTTTCCAATGCTAATAAACGGACTATCCGGAATGAATTTCCGTTGGTTATCTCGGAAGCAGAACCTACAAGCTACGGTGTAGAATAATTCGTTTGAATCTACTAACCAATTGTGTGATTCGTTCACCTCAAAACGCTAAGCAATGGCAAAATTTGATCGGAAACGGGGTAAAGAAACACCTGCTATATCCACGGCCTCCTTGCCGGACATCATCTTCATGTTGCTGTTCTTTTTCATGGTGGTAACGGTTTTGAGGGACGCGGAACTCAAGGTGCGGGTCATCATACCTTATGCCACGGAATTGACCAAACTGGAAAAGAAATCCCTGGTCAATTACCTGTACATCGGCCGGCCTATCGAGAAATACAAGGATATCTATGGTACCAAACCACGCCTTCAATTGGGGGATAAATTCGCTACCGTTGGAGAAATTCCTCTATTCCTCGAAAAACACAAGGTGACGGTTCCGGAATCCCAGCAGCCCGGAATCACTTCCTCCCTGCGTGTGGACGGAGATGTAACCATGGGGATTGTGCAGGATATTAAAACGCAACTCCGCAAAACCGGACAGCTAAAAGTGAACTATTCTGCCCGGGTACGCCCCCCACAGTAAAGAATGCTTCCGCATCAGGAATAAAAAAGGGGATCGTCGCTTGCCGACATCCCCTTTTTCATTTTACCGCAACCGGTCCATCGATTTTACCAGCGTCTCATCTTTCCGAATATACCGCTGTGCAAGCAACAAGGCAACCAATGCCAGAAAGGGCAAATAAACCCCAATCCGATCATCGGGTTGCACGGCCTGAGCCATGACCGGATCCTGTAAAAACAGCAGTACGGTCAGGACCATCCCGATCAGGATCGCAATAAATGCGAAAATCCCGACACGAATCTGGAGCGTCCGGCGTTTGTACAGAAAAATACTTCCAATGGCCAGCACCCCGCCCAGTAAATAAAAAGCAAGAAGCGCCGGAGAGTCCTGGATCGAGTAGCTCCCATCCGAAAAAAGGGCCGAAGCGCTTACCGTCTCCGGAGTGCCGGCAAAGGGAATACCCAGCAACGCTAAGGTTAGGCCACCGGCCAGCAACAAAAAAAGCGATTGGATACGTTGTATCATGTACCTTCTTTTTTGGTGAAAAATAGCGGCTACCGCTGCTTCAAAGATACGTTATGCCCCGCAATTAAAAGGGATTCCTAATTTTGCAATTTTCCTTGAGTATACAACGCAGTTACCATATGAACGTGAATTGGAGTTTTGGGAAATTTATGGCGCTCCTCCTGCTGACCCTGGCTTGCGGAAAAGCCTCCGCACAGACAGAACCCCCACACGAACCCACCCCGGTCAATGTGGATTTCAGCGACCTGTTTGAGTATATCCAACAGAAAGGGCAGACCATTCAGAAACTCATCGGCTCGGTAGAACTCCACCAGGATAGTGTGTATATGTACTGCGACTCGGCCTTTATTTTCAATGAATTGGATGTAATTGCCATGAGCAAGGTCATTATCCAACAGGGCGACTCGGTCTCTGTATTTGCCGACTCGCTGTCCTATCAGGGCGCCATTCGCGTCGCTGACCTCTATGGGGAGGTAATCCTGATGAGCGGCAACCAAAAACTCTTTACTACTCAACTCAATTACGACCTCAATACCAAGATCGCCACTTACGATCAGGGCGCTATCCTCACCAATGATACGACCCAGCTGATCAGCAAACGAGGATATTATTACGTCGGCCTCAAAGAGATCTTTTTCAAGGATAGCGTCCAGATCATCGATCCCAATTTTGAACTGCGCACCGATACCCTGGCTTTCAATACCGACTCCCAGGTAGCTACCTTCCTGGCGCCGACCCTTATTGTCCAGGATTCCAGCAAGATCTATTGTGAAGGGGGCTTTTACGATGTGCGCAACCAGGTGGCACAGTTTTCCGGAAACCCCCAGTATCAGAAAGGGGAATCGCGGGCTACCGCCAAGCTCATCCAATATGACGGACAAAAAAATGAAGTGACACTTCAGGGGGATGCCTTCTTTGAAGAACCCGATCGTCGAGCCACGGCCGATGTACTTACCTATTTGGAAGATACAGAAGAGATCCTGTTGATTGGCCATGCCCGGTATGAATCGAAAGACCAGACCATTGTCGCCGATACCATTACATATGACCAAAAAAAGGAGGTCTACACTACCCGGGGACGATCAGTCATCAGCGATCCTCCCCAGCTGATCGAAGCCGACCAGGTCGATTATGAGAAGGAGGAAGGACTGGGTATTGCCCAGGGTAATGTAATCTGGCAGGACACCTCGGCAGGGATCTCTATCTTTTGTGAGCAGGCACGCTACCGGGAGGAAGGAAGTTACCTGCTGGCCACTGGCGGGCGCAACAACCGGCCCTTGTTCATCTCCCGGATCGAGGAGGATTCGCTATATATGACCGCAGATACATTGGTTGCGCAAACCCAGCAGGATTCCCTCTATTCAGATACGACTCGCTTGCTCACCGCTTTTCATCAGGTGCGGATATTCAAGTCCGATCTCCAGGCGCTTTGCGATTCGGTGTCTTATTCGACCCGCGATTCCCTTTTTCGACTATACCAGGGTCCAATAATATGGTCGGACACCTCCCAATTTATCGCAGATACGATCCATGTGAAACTGGCGGAAGGAGGCATTGAGCGGATCGATCTATACAATCAATCCTTAATCATCAATTCATCCGACCTGAAATATTTCAATCAGGTCAAGGGGAAATACATCCATGCATTTTTAACCGATGGCGAGATTCGGCGCATGCAGGTAGAGGGCAATGCCGAGACCTTGTACTATGCCCTCGACGACGAAGATGCGTATATTGGGGTCAATAAAACGGCGTGTAGTGAAATGCTGTTCTTTTTTGTCGATAATAAACTCCAGGAGATCCGTTTTTACAAAGAACCTTCCGGTCAGCTCATTCCCATGGAACAAGCCGATCATGAAAGCTTAAAGTTGAAGGGGTTTCGCTGGGAGTTCGAGCGGCGTCCCAAATCAATCGTCGATCTTTTCAAGAAAAATAAATGACCCTATGAGCAGATGGAGTTTTCTGGTTGCAGGACTTTTTACCAGCGCAATGGCCTTTGGCGCCTCTCCCCCGGGGGCAGTGATGCGACAGGCGGTGCAGGTGTATCAGCAGGCGGAATATGCACGCGCCCTTACCTTGTTGGAGGAACTGGAGGATTCGGGATACGTATCAGCTGCGCTTTTTTACAATTTAGGCAACTGCTATTACCAAACCGACCAGCGAGGGAAAGCTATTGTAAATTATGAAAGAGGATTGTTGCTCCAACCGGGCAACAAGAAAATCCTGCACAACCTGAAGTTGGCCAGGAAAGGCGTGGTCGGGGATCCCCTTCCCTGGCCTGAATTTTCGTTGGCCCAGCTGTGGGGCAGTCTGCGCGGGTGGTTGTCGGCAAACACCTGGGCCTTGCTTGGGCTGGTGGTCTGCTGGGCGGCCCTGGCCGTGTGGTGGGTTGGCCGGGGTAGGGAAAAAGACTGGATTTGGAACTTCGGCGCGTTGGGGTTGCTATTCGTGGCCTTATGTAGTTGGCTTTTGGCGTATAGTGCTACCCGGGCGCTTTCTTCCAATTTTTCCATTGTGCAGGCAAAAGAAATTCCGGTGCAGGTAGGACCGGACGTCCAGAGCGGCCGGGTCAGTATCATTTATGAGGGCTGGAAAGTGAAACGGCTGGACCAGATCGGTGGCTGGATAAAGGTTGAACTTCCGGATGGCCAGGAAGGATGGGTGCAGCCCGAAAATTTGGAGGATCTCTGACAAGGAAAAAAAAGCCCTGTTTTGAGAAAAACAGGGCTCCAAATATAAAGCTATGAAAACTAAAACTACTCTTTAAGAGGCCTAGTCCTTATCAGGTTCTTTGCCTCCGTGAAGATGAGCCTGGTATGCTTCCAGTTCATCCCATTTTCCTTCAGCTGCAAGGCTTGCTTGCTTGGCCCACGTAGCGGGGTCGTGCATTTTATAACGCGAACCGGCCTCGTCGAGGATAGCCTGCAATTTGCTCAAATCTGCGTTTGCCAGCTCAGACCAGGTACTGATACCTGCTTCGTTCAGCAACCCTTCGATTTTCGGACCGACGCCTTCGACGAGTTTCAGGTCATCGACGGTTACTTTCTTTCCGGAAGGTAAGGTGATTTTTTCAGATTTGCCAGCTTTAGGCGCACTTTCTACGGCCTTCTTCTCGGCTGCTTTGGGCGCTTCTTTCTTCGCTTCTTCAGCTACCGGCTTGTCTTCTTTGGCTTCAGGAGCCACCGTGGCTTCAGCTACTGGCGTAGCTTCAACCTCCCGGGATTTTACCGGGGCAGCTTCTTTTTTGCCATTGGTGCTCGCCTTCGCAACGATTTCCACTACTTCCAGGTCTTCAAAGGGAAGAATGCTGATATACGTGCGATTGAGGCGGCGTTTGTTAAACACAACCGTTCCGTCCACTTTTGCGTGCAGGGTAAAGTCTTTACCCATATAGACGTTTTCGCCTGGGTGGAATCTGGTTCCCCGCTGGCGAATTAAAATATTTCCGGCAAGTGCGACCTGACCGCCAAAGAGCTTGACACCCAATCGCTTACTTTTACTGTCCCGGCCGTTATCACTACTACCTACACCTTTCTTATGTGCCATGACACAAACTATTTTTTATGAACAAATAGGGGACCGGATTTAGCCGGCGATGGAATCAATCTGAATTTCAGTGAATGACTGGCGGTGGCCGTTTTTCACTCGGTAGCCTTTCCGTCTTTTCTTTTTGAAAACGATTACTTTATCGCCTTTCACATGATCAAGCACGGTGGCATTTACCTTCGCTTTGAGCATCGGCGTGCCGATCTGGACTTTGCCTCCTTTTTCGAGAAGAAGTACCTCCTCAAAAGAGACCGAGTCGCCAGCTGCGGCTTCTAACCGGTGGACGAAGAGCTTCTGCCCTTCCTCGACTTTGAATTGTTGACCGGCTATGGTTACAATGGCAAACATAGGTTGATGATTTATTAATTAAAAATTGGCTGCAAAGATAATGATTTTCACCGGATTGAAAAAGCCCTTTGAAAAAAATTACGCTTCCACGTGTTACAACAAATGCTGCAACCGGAACTCCACCCGAAATTTTTCTCCCTTTCGATCGATTTTGAGGCAGATCTTTTTGCCTTCCCGGCGGCTGAGGAGCCGGTAGATCGCGTCGAGGTCAAAGAACCGGAAGGAGGTTAAGTTCATGCTGACTAGGATATCGCCCGGCAGTATCCCTGCCTTTTGTGCTGGCGATCCCTCCAGCACGGCATGCACCATAAAAGTATTCAATCCGGGTCCGGAAGCAATGACGAACATTCCGCTTTTATCAATGGGAAATTCCTTTTTAAACAGGCGGTTAGGTTGGAGGTACATCTTTCCCCGGAAATAGTCGATGGTGACCGTATAACGCTCCAGTACCTTATTGCCCAATATTCCATTGCGGTTGTTAAGGAATAGGGAATCCATAATTCCATGAATTTCCTGGAAGTGTGTGGGGATCTCCCGCAATTGGTATTCACCCATTTGGAGCCTTGGGATCAGGCCCATCACACCCTCCAGGTTTCCTCCCAACCCCATGCCGATATTACCGGGAATGACTTTTTGAGGAATTTCCAGGTTAGGGTGGGTGTTGGGGTGGAGCAGCATCGCCAGGCCGGCGCCGGTATCGACCAGTAGCTTGACGGATATTTCTGGCCCATTCGGCGGTTTGACCAGGGTATTCAGGTAGGGTTTGCTCCTGTGGATCTCCAGGGGAAGGGCCTCTACATTTTTGTAGGGGCGAAAGTCATCGGGAGGAATGAGCCGTATTACCTGACTCTCGTAGTCGATCTCCACGATAAATTGCCGGAAAAAGCTGGCGCCCAATATCCCGTGCACCTCTATTCCAGTGTACTCATTGAAGTGGAACACATCCTCTTCCAATACTAAAATAGACTGTTGAGGCATGGAAAGACTACCCAATTGAAGATGCACATTGCGGACCAAAAACGCATGGAGCTCCTTGTCCAGGTCGGCCCCCACGATTTGAATCTCCCTTTCGTAAGTGAGCCCCAGCAAACTTGCAATCTCCACGCTGGTCAGGAGGGTCGTTTCTGCGCCTGTATCGAAGATAAAGGTGAGCGGAAGCGTCTGTTGAAAGGTCAGGTGGACGAGAATGAAATGGTTCTTGTATTCGAATGGGATTTCAAAAAACCTGCCGCCGGGGAAGGATGGTGCTGCGCTTACCGCGCCTGTTTGAAGGAGCAGCAACAAAATCCCCCCATACAACCAGCTGGGTTTTGAATGCTTCATACCGGATTAATCTTTGGTGACGCTGCTTAAAGATATCCTTTATGTAGCATGGGCTGCATTATTTATTCAAAATATTATTCGTGGCCGGATGACTAATGAACCTAAGTTGCGATAAAATCGCAAAAACAGATTTCAAAAGCACTTTGCACCGCCTCAGGCGTTGCAAAGTGCTTTTGAAAGACAATATCGCAACTTGAGTTAATGAATTTGCTCACTTACTTTTTAACTTTGCAGCCGTATCACTAAAATTTCGAACTGGAATGACCTGGAGACCGCCAAATTTCGGGATTACAACCCTTGTGCATCCAATACCAGATAACGGAAAAAGAGCGAACAAAAGAAACTTTTGTACCTTTACTCGCTGGCCCTCCCAAGCCAATTTTTTATGATCCGGAGTTTATTTATTCAGAATTACGCGATTATTGATGAGCTTTCTATCCACTTTTCGGATGGACTCACGATCATCACAGGTGAGACCGGGGCGGGCAAATCCATTTTGCTGGGCGCCCTGGGATTGATTATGGGGAAAAGAGCAGATACAAAAGCCTTGTATAAGCTCGATAAAAAGTGCCTGGTCGAAGGGTATTTCGATGTGCGATCATACGATTTGCACCGCTTTTTCGAAGCCAACGACCTCGACTACGAAGAAGAAGTCATCCTCCGGCGGGAAATCCTTCCTTCCGGAAAATCAAGGGCTTTCATTAATGACACTCCGGTAACGCTCAACCTGATGCAGGATTTGAGTCAGGCGCTTGTCGATCTGCATCAGCAATTCGACTCCCTCGATATTCACAACGTTTCCTTTCAGCTTCGCATGCTGGATGCGCTGGCGGGCAATAAACCCCTTTTGCACCAGTATCAGGAGCTCTACCGCACGTATCAGGCCGATCGGCGGGCATTAGAGGAGCTGATCCATCAGGATCGAAATGCATCCAAGGAATCCGACTTTATCCAATTTCAATTGCAGGAATTGCAGGAGGCTGCCCTGCAGGCAGGTGAGCAGGAAACCCTGGAAGAGGAATTGAACCGGCTTACTAACGCCGAGGAGATCCAACGGACCCTGGGCGCAGTGTACAACTACCTCAGTGAAGACGAACAATCGGTGCTGGGGCAACTGCAGCACATGGTAATCTCGGTGGGAAGTATCCGGAAATACGGACAACCCATCGAGGAACTCTACCAACGGTTTCAGGGACTATTGTACGAGTTGCAGGATTTGTCAGCCGAATTTGAACGGCAAGCAGAGAATACCGAACTCGACCCCGGGCGCGTGCTGGAGGTCCAACAGCGGTTGGATATTTTGTACCGGCTCCAAAACAAGCACCAGGCGCAGACTGTCGAAGAGCTGGTGAGGATCCGGGAAGACCTGGAGGCCCGGCTGCAAACCTTCGACGATATTTCCGGAGCGATAAAAAGGCTTCAGGAAAAAACCGCGGAGGCGGAACGCCACCTGCAAAAATTGGCGAGCCAGCTCACCGATCGAAGAAACGCAGTCATCCCGGGATTTGAAATCCAGGTTCAGGATATGTTGGCAAATTTGGCCATGGAACACGCCAGGCTGAAGGTGGAAGTAGCTGCGCTCAACCATCCCGGGCCTACCGGCATGGACGAGGTCAACTATTTATTTGCAGCCAATAAGGGCGGACGGATGCAATCGATCAAAGATGTAGCCTCGGGAGGAGAGCTTTCACGCCTTACCCTGGTGACCAAATCGCTGGTAGCCAGCGCTATTCCGTTGCCTACCCTGATCTTTGACGAGATCGACACCGGCATTTCCGGCGATGTGGCCCTGAAGATGGGGCGCATTCTCCGCACCCTTTCCAACCAACACCAGGTAGTGGTCATCACCCACTCCCCACAGGTGGCTTCCAAAGCCGATGTACACTATTTTGTCTATAAACAAATACAAGAAGACCGCACCGTAGCAGGGGTGCGTCTGCTCTCGGAAGAAGAGCGCGTGATCTCCATTGCTACCATGTTGAGCCAAAGCCCGCCCAGCGAGTCCGCAATCCGGAATGCGAGGGAACTGTTGGCAGGATAGCTAATTTTCGCAAAACAAAACCTAAAATATGGCTTACAATTTATTGAAAGGGAAAAAGGGCGTGATCTTTGGCGCGCTGGATGAAAACTCCATCGCATGGAAGGTGGCTGAAAAGTGCGCAGAGGAAGGCGCACAAATGGTACTGACAAATGCACCTGTGGCGATGCGCTTTGGAAAGATCAATGAGCTTGCTGAAAAAATTCAGGCCCAGATTATCCCTGCCGATGCAACCGAGACAGAAGACCTCGAAAACCTCTTTAAAGGAGCAATGGAGGCTATGGGTGGGGGAAAGATCGACTTCGTATTACACTCTATCGGGATGTCGCTCAATATGCGAAAAGGGCGTTCTTATACGGACCTGAGCTACGAAAACATGCTGAAGACCCTCGATATTTCGGCGGTTTCTTTTCATAAAATGATGCAGACACTCTGGCAAATGGATGCCATGAACGATCACGGTTCTATCCTTGCACTCACGTATATCGCTGCACAACGCGTTTTTCCGGATTACAGCGAAATGGCCGATTCCAAGGCCTTGCTGGAATCTTTTGCCCGTAGCTTTGGCTACCACTTCGGTACCCGCAACAAGGTGCGCGTCAATACGGTGTCTCAGTCGCCGACATGGACCACCGCAGGGTCAGGGGTGAAAGGCTTTAAGGAGTTTTTCCAATATGCCGATCGCATGTCGCCCCTCGGAAATGCCTCTGCTGAAGCATGTGCGGATTATTGCCTCACCCTCTTCTCAGACCTGACCCGCTGCGTAACCATGCAAAACCTTTTCCACGATGGGGGCTTCTCTACCATGGGAATGAACCCTGCAGTACTGGGACTCGGGGAAGGGGAGTAGATTTCCGCTTCCTCTACTTTCCCTCGATTCTCGTGGAGATTTCATCGGTTTTTGTCTGAAAGCAAGGTGACTTGGTCGTTGCCACCCAGTCAAAGGTGAACATCTATGATGGTGGTGGGGTTGTTTTAATGAAATCCCGCAGAACAGTAACGTATGCTTCTTTGGATTGGGTTTATCCTGTTTATTGGTATCCTTCTCGCACTTGACCTGGGGGTTTTTAACCGCCAGGCTCATGTGATATCCACTAAGGAAGCATTGGGGTGGACAAGTTTATGGGTGACTATTTCCCTGTTGTTCAGCTTTTTCGTTTTCTTCGCCTATCGCGATCAATGGTTTGGATTGGGAATGGAAATGGGACATTCACTTCCACCACAAACCGCTGTGTTGAAATACCTCACCGGCTACCTTGTCGAGCAATCACTCAGCATCGATAACATCTTCGTGATCGCCATCATTTTCTCCTATTTCCACATTCCGCGGCAATACCAACACCGGGTGTTGTTTTGGGGGATTGTCGGTGCGGTGATCTTCCGGGGTATTATGATTGGGGCAGGGGTCTTTCTGATCCAACGCTTCAGTTTTATTACCTATATTTTTGGCATCATCCTGCTCTATTCGGCTTATAAAATGCTGGGGTCAGAGCACGAGAAAGTGGACCCCAATAAAAATCCGGTGGTCAATTTCTTCAAGCGTTTTTTTCCCGTCATTCGCACCATTCACAAAGAACATTTCTTTATTAAGCGAATGGGTAAAACCTTTGCCACCCCCTTATTTATTGCCTTGCTGGTTGTGGAAACGACCGACATCATGTTCGCTTTCGATTCGATCCCCGCTATTTTCGCCATTACGACAGACCCCTTCCTGGTCTTTAGCTCGAATATCTTTGCGATCCTGGGGTTGCGCTCCCTTTTCTTTGTCCTGGTTTCCATCCTCAACCGCTTCAAGTACCTTCAGTACAGCCTGGTGTTCATCCTGGCATTTGTAGGGGTCAAGATGCTGTTGATCCATTTCGTACACCTCCCCGAATGGCTTTCCTTCGTCGTGATCCTGGGCTTCCTGGCCGGCGGTATCCTCTTTTCCCTTTTCCGGGAATCCCAGGAAAAAGTATTGGGCGCAAATTCCGATAGCAATCGGGATTCACTCTTCCACTCCTCTAAGCATCAATAGTGCTGCAGCCGGATTCGTAGCCAGCGGTATATTGTGTACATCGCACAGCCGCATGAGCATCTGTACATCCGGTTCGTGGGGGTGCTTTTCCAGCGGATCCCGGAAAAAGAAGACCAGATCCAGTTGTTCGGTTGCTACCATTGCTGCAATCTGGGCGTCACCCCCTTTTGGCCCCGACAATAATTTTGTTACCGGAATCCCTGCCCGTTCGATATGGGAGCCGGTGGTGCCGGTTGCAAACAAGGTGGCTTGCTCCAGAAGCGGACGTTGTTGCATGACAAAAGCGACCATTTCGGGCTTTTTTCCATCGTGGGCGATCAAGGCAATTCGAAGGATTTTGTGCATGGGTTTCTAAAGATTGAATTCATGGATCAATTAGTGGCAGCGGGGCGGTCTAACCTCACTCGGATGCTCGAAATACTTGATTTTTTGACGGATTATTGCCTTTTGCAAATTTTTTTCCAAAAATCCGAAAAAAAGCATTGATTTTAACACTTGAGAGGGAACATCTATGCAATTGGATACGTTCGTCAATAAAGAGCTTTATTATACGTAATTTCAAATCCCTGACATATCATGAAAAAACTTCTGGTTTACTTGCGGGCACGGCGAAAAGCAAAGCGCGTATTAAGTGGTCAGAGAGGCGCTTCCCGAAAAGACCGGAAGCTTCTCAAGGCACAACAAATAGCAAAAGCTGCCCAATTAGAACTTAACTACAACGAGGATGGCAATAGCATGGGCTATTGCTAATTGATTGTATTACTGGGAAAAAAGCCTGAAAGAGCGATTGGTTCTTTCGGGCTTTTTTTTTACTACAAAACAATACTTACCTTCGCCTTATCGCGCCTCACGCGCGAATTGATGGTCTCAAATTATCGTAAATGCTTCTTTCCGTCATTATTCCTTGTTATAACGAAGCCGCGACAGTCGAAAAGATAGTACAAAAAGTACTGGATGTACCCGTCGAAAAAGAGATCATTATCGTGGATGACGGCTCGACTGATGGAAGCCGGGAGATCATCCGGGCAATGACTGGGAAATACCCGGTGACGGCGCTGTTTCATTCCAAAAACAAAGGGAAAGGCGCTGCTATTCAGACAGGACTGGGGCATGCACAAGGCACCTACACGATCATACAGGATGCCGATCTGGAAACCAACCCGATGAATTATCTCCAACTCCTGGAAAAGATAAAAGCTTCCGGCTCTCCGGTGATCTATGGTTCGCGGATGTTGAAACGCAATAAGATCTATAACCTCAAGTACTACCTCGGCGGCCGGCTTGTAACTTTTTTCGCCAACCTGTTTTGCAATCAGCGACTTACCGACCAGCCCACCTGCTACAAAATGCTGGAAACTGATCTTTTCAAAGACCTGCACATTGAATCCAATCGCTTTGAAGTATGTTCGGAGATCACCGCTAAGCTCAGTGTGCGCAAGATCCTGATCGATGAAGTGCCCATGGATTACTACCCGCGCGATAAAGCAGAAGGAAAAAAATTGAGTTGGAAAGATGGATACAAAGCCATTTTCACCTTATTTGTTTATCGTTTCCTGAAATGAAAGTCCGGAGAAGACTCAACTGGAGGCACACCGTTTCGACGCTGGCCATTCTGCTGGTGGCCGCCTCGCTTTTTTATATCAACGATGCCAACAAGAAATGGCGCAAGGAAGCGCTGCTGCGCTATGATGCAGCTATTTATTATTCTTACCTGCCGGCCTTTTTTATCTATAAAGATATCGACCTCAAGTACATGGATACCCTCCCAGGGTATTTAAAGGCACACTATAAGGTCACTTGTGAAGAATTGCCTACTGGCAAACGATATATCAAGACTACCATGGGGCTGGCCTATCTCCACCTTCCTTTCTTCTGGTTGGGTCATATCAAGGCTGGCCTGTCGGGCAAACCCCAAAACGGCTACTCCAAACCGTATGAGAATTTTCTGGTGTATGGCACTTATTTTTATGTAATGCTGGCCTTGATCCTGCTGTCAGTATTGCTGCGGGCCTATTTTTCCGATTGGGTTACCGGCCTGAGTATTTTATCCATTGGCGTAGGCACCAATCTCATGTACTACTCCACGCTGGAAGGCTTGCATGTGCATGCGTTCAACTTTAGCTTGTTTTGCTTTTTCCTGTATGGGGTGTATCGCTATTTTCAGCACCCCGGTATTTGGAACGCATTCCTGCTTGGCCTGCTGCTCGGGCTCATTGCGCTCATCCGGCCTACCAATGTCCTGGTCGGCTTGCTCCTTCCGTTTTTTGGCGTGCAAAAAGGAGCGGACCTGAAAGAGCGGGTATTGTTTTTTTGGAAAAACTGGCCATCCGTCGTGCTTTTTGGCGTGGCCTTTATCCTGCCCTGGATTCCACAAATGGCATTCTGGCACTATGTATCGGGAAAATGGCTCTTCTTTTCCTATGGAGAAAGCGAACGATTTTTCTGGTCGGATCCCAAACTGCTCTACGGCTTCTTTTCCTATCGGAAAGGGTTATTTATTTATACCCCTATTATGGCACTGGCCTTTGCCGGCCTTGTTTTGCTGAAAAAATATGCCGCTGATTTTTTCTGGCCCCTGGTGTTATTCGTTCCCCTCAACTTCTATGTGATCTTTTCCTGGTGGAGTTGGTGGTATGGCGGCAGCTACGGGATGCGCCCCGCTATCGATTCCTATGGCTTGATGGCCATTCCGCTGGCGGCTTTTTTTACATGGGTGTTTCGACAAAAAATTCCGGTCAGGGTATTGACCCTGGTAGTTTGGGGATTCCTGATCTTTTTGAGTGGGTTTCAAACCCGCCAATATCAAAAGGGCCTCATTCACTGGGACTCCATGACAAAAGAAGCGTATTGGGCCGTCTTTCTCCGAAACGAAAAGCCGGAAAATTTTGACGACCTGCTTCAGACCCCTTCCAATATGAAGGCCTTGCAGGGGATAGATGACTATAAGCAGGGAAAAAAGTGATAAAAATCATGGCGATTCCACTCCCTTTTATTTACTTTGTTGAATAACAAAACAGGAAAGCTATGACCAGAATTTTTACTTCAATCGCATGCATTCTTTTCATTGTCGCTTGCGGCAATAATACACCGCCGGATGCTGCCGGAACTCAATCCGAATCTACCCAGCCAACGGACATTACCATGCACCCGGATTATGAACCGGGCCTGGCATTGGTAGTAGCGAACGACTGCTATAATTGCCACAAAGTGGAGGACAATATGATTGGTCCACCCTACCAGGAGATCGCCAAAAAATATGCGGGCGATGCAGCTGCAATGGATATGCTGGCCGAGAAGATTATGACCGGAGGCTCAGGCAATTGGGTGGTAGATACCGTTATGACGCCACATCCTACGGTGACGAAAGAAGACGCCGTGAAGATCGTCAAGTACATTATGTTGTTGAAAGAGTAATTGGCGGGTTCGACTTTCATGACAATTTGTTTATCTTCATCTTTTAACCTCTAAACTAATTGTTATGAAAGTCAAACCCCATTTATTTTTTACTGCTATTGTCGGCCTGTTTCTGAGTTCGTGCCAAACCGCTGCGCCACCCGAAACACCCGCTCCCGATTTAGATCAGATCAGATCCGAATTGCAGGTAATGGAGGATGCCTACGCGGTGGCAGAAAACGCTAAAGATGCAGATGCCGTTATGGCTTATTACGCCGAAGATGCGGTTAACCTCCCTAATGATGAACCACCTGTTATGGGGAAAGCCGCGATTTTGGCGCGTATGAAAGATAAAATGGCTTCCGACACTACCGAGCATTCTATTCGTTTTGAAGTGGTCGACGTATTTGCCGCAGGCGATTTGGCTGTGGAGGTAGGGAAAAGTATCTTTACAGATGCAGCTGGAAAAGAACACATGGGAAAGTACATTTCCGTTTTTGAAAAACGAGATGGCAAATATGTCTGCATCCGGGATATGTGGAACGATGATGCCGATGATGATGCCGAGGGGGGAATGGATTCCGATAATTAACGGTCATTTCATGTACTAAAAAAAAAAGGCCCTTTCGTGGAAACGAAAGGGCCTTTTCTATTGAAAGTGCCGCGAATTTGGTACTTTTATCGTTGTTTCGCACACCCATTATTAGGAGAACAACTATTTGACGCTCCTACTTACACTTCAAACATTTTTGTCGCCCAATTTCCTCAGACCAGGTAATCGATTCAGGTTCCCCTGACCTCGTCTTTTTACCAGGCTGTACATAAGACTTTATTCAATATGGGCGCGCGTACGCGCGCCCATATTGAATAAAGTCTATAGAACATTCTTTTAACCAGACAAAAAGAACGACCGTTATGGCAAAAGGTGTGAACCCCTCCGAACTCCACATGATCGTGGATGCTGTCCTCGATTTTTCCAGTGAAAATTTTACGGACCAGAAACTCTTGCAGTTAGACCATGACGATGTATTTCCCATCGAACTCATCCGCCAGGTGTGTGGGGACGGGCTGGGTGTGCATCTCATTTTTATTCCCGAACAATTTGGAGGGATGGGAGGTGGAGCTTATGACTCCTATCGGGTGTGTGAAGCGCTTGCCTCTGTCGACGTCGGCGTGGCCACCGGCGTATTTGCCACCTTCCTGGGGTCTGATCCTATCGTCTTTGGCGCTACGGAAGCCCAGAAAGAAAAATGGCTCACCCGCATTGCGTCGGAAGGACTCCTGCTCGCCTATGGCGCTACCGAGCCGGAAGCCGGAAGCGATCTGGGCTCGATCCGAACCACGGCCACCCCGGTAGAAGAGGATGGCAAGGTCATCGGGTATAAACTCAACGGAAATAAGCAGTGGATCAGCAACGGCGGTTATGCCGATATGTATACCATTCTGGCCAAAGCGCCCGGCGGACCTACCTGGTTTGTGATGGAAAAAGGCGCCAAAGGCTTTTCACACGGGGTACCGGAAGACAAACACGGCATTCGGGCCAGCAATACCGCAGCGCTCTCCCTGGAAGATGTATTTGTCCCCGCAGAAAACCTGGTGGGTGAAGGGGAAGGAAAAGGGCTCTTCCAGGCTCAACTCGTATTTGGATACACCCGCCTGATGGTAGCCGCATTTGGCTTAGGCGCCGGATGGGCCGCCTTGTCACGTGCCATCAAGTATTCGACCGAACGCATCCAACGGGGCGGCCCGCTATCCGAAAAACAAGGATATACCCATAAACTGATCGTGCCGCATGCCTGCCGTCTCGAAGCGGCCCGTTCCTTTGTGGAAGAAACCGCCGAACGGCTGGACGAGGAAGGCGGAAACCTGAACACGGAAGGGGCTATCGCGAAGTACCTGGCCACAGAGGCCGGCAATATGGCTGCTGATGCCAGTATCCAGGCCCTCGGTGGTTATGGATATACCCGGGAATATATGGTGGAAAAGTTCAAAAGAGATGTGCGCATCACCACCATTTATGAAGGCACATCCGAGATCATGGAGATGACCATCTCCCGCGACCGCTGGCAACTTCACCTCAAAACCGGTGGCGATTTCTACCACGATATGGCCGTTGATATGGAGAAACTCCACGCTACCCATCCGGATGTGGGGGCACAGATCTGCGCGACCGGATTTCACCTGCTGGCCGATATGCTGGAATGGGCCCGCATTAACCGGCTCACCAGAAATCAGCACATTCAATTCCGCATCGGTGAATGGATCGCCTATGCCGAAAGCGCTGCGGCCTTTGCACGTAGAGCAGCGAGGCGCCAGGACGGGCACACCCATGAAAAATCCAATGTGCATTTTGAGGCAAGCACCCTCGCAGCGATGAGCAGGATATTTGCCCGCGAAGCCGCCATGAAGGTGGGACAAGATGGGTTGCGCTGGATCATGAGCGCCAGGGAAACCGATGAAGAAACTATGCGCGCCTTTATCCGGAATTTGAACATGAACAGCGTGTATGAAGCCCAGCAGGGACTTTTGGCAGATATGGACCAGGTTCGCGATGACATCTATGCCCCCTTTGCGAAGTGAGGTCGCTTTAGATGTTCTGAGTCTATTAAACCACTTGATAAGCAGCCTTTTATTGAAAATTTGAGTAAGAAATGAAAAACTCCAACCATAAAGCGATCGCTATTGTCGGTGTCGGCGCCATCATGCCCGATGCAGCTAATCTACCCGCATTCTGGAACAATATCAAAACCGGTAAATACAGCATCAGTGAGGTGTCTAAAGATCGCTGGGATTCGACTCTCTACTACGATCCCGACCCAAAAGCCCCGGACAAAACCTACAGCCGCATCGGTGGATGGGTCCGGGATTGGAAATGGGATCCACTGGGCTGGCGCCTGCCCATCCCTCCCAAAGTGAGCGACCTGATGGACTTGACACAGATCTGGGCCATTTCGGCTTCTCGCGAAGCGCTCCAGGATTTTGGCTATCCGGAAAAGCAATTCGATCCGGAACGCACGGCTGTCATCCTCGGCAATGCGATGGGTGGAGATCAACATCTTTACTCCTCCGCCCGGGTCCTGTTTCCCGAATATGAAACGATGATGGCCAATTCCGGAAGCTTTGCGGCTTTTCCGGATAAGGTGAAGCGGGATATTATTGGAGAAATGAAAGCTCAACTCGATGACTTTTTTCCCCGCATCACCGAAGACACCATGCCCGGGGAGCTTTCCAATATTGTAGCGGGGCGGATCGCGGCGCTCTACAATTTCCGAGGCCCCAATTATGTGACCGATGCGGCATGTGCCTCCGCCATGGCCGCCATGACGGCTGCCATCGAAGGCCTGGAAGAATACGATTACGATTTGGTCATCTCCGGAGGGATCGATTCCAATATGAGTCCATCCACCTTTGTGAAGTTTTGTAAGATCGGCGCCCTTTCCGCAACGGGAACCCGTCCTTATGCCAAGGGCGCAGACGGGTTCGTCATGGGAGAAGGAGCCTCGTTGTTTATATTGAAACGCCTGGAAGACGCCGAGCGCGATGGAGATAAGATCTATGCGGTGATTCGCGGATTTGGCGGCTCGAGCGATGGAAAAGGAAAGGGAATCACTGCCCCTAATCCGGTAGGGCAGAAACTGGCCGTGAAAAGAGCATGGGAAAATGCCGGTGTTTCGCCGGCCACCGTTTCCATGATTGAAGGACATGGCACCTCTACCTCCGTAGGCGATGCCGTAGAATTGCAGTGTTTGCACGAAGTGTTTGGCGATTATGTGCATAAAAAGGGATCAATAGCACTGGGCTCCGTCAAATCCAATATCGGGCACCTGAAAGGAGGCGCAGGCTCTGCAGGGATTATGAAAGCTACGATGGCCCTCTATGAAAAAGTGCTGCCGCCTAGCCTCAATTTCAATGAGCCCAACCCCAATGTCGATTTCAATACCTCTCCTTTTTATGTAAATACGCAATTGAGACCCTGGGAATTGAATGGACAAGAGGTCCGTCGTTGTGGGGTCAGCGCGTTTGGCTTCGGGGGCACGAACTTCCACGCCGTATTGGAAGAGTACATTCCGGGAAGAATAAAACAGGAAACCCGCACCCAGGTCTCCATGCATGTAAATGTGCCGGAAACAGGTGAGCCGGCTCCGGCCAAGAAGCCTTTGAGAGGCGCCTATGTGAGAGGGGGTTCTTCGTTGGACAATCTGGTTAAGATACTGGAGGACGAACTTCCGAAAATACAGGGCGGGTTTTGCCCGGACATTGAAATACCGGAAGAACGGGATCTCAAAGCCCCGCACCGCCTCGCTGTCGATTTTACCGATGCGGGCGAACTGGCTTCCAAAATCGAACGCGCCCTCAAAGCGCTTCAATCCGATAAACCCGGAAGTTGGCGCGTGCTCAACGCCAAGGGCATATTCTATGGGACCGGCAATCCGGGAAAAGTAGCTTTTCTGTTCACGGGCCAGGGTTCTCAATACGTCAATATGCTCGACGAGCTGAGACGTGCCGAACCCATCGTGGCGGAAACCATCCGGCAGGCCGACCAGGTAATGAAACCCCTCCTGGGCAAACCTATCTCCGAATTTATCTATGTGGATGGGGATGACGCGGCAAAAATGGAGGAAGCGGAGGAGCAGCTTAAGCAGACAGAGATCACCCAGCCGGCTGTGCTGACTGTAGATACCTCCCTGAGCCGCCTGATGCAGGCCTATGGCATCAAACCGGACATGGTGATGGGCCATTCGCTGGGCGAATACGGCGCATTGGTATGTGCCGACGTGATTTCTTTCGAGGAAGCCCTGGAAGCGGTGAGCGCAAGAGGCCACCAGATGGCCAAGGTACAGGTGGATGATAAAGGGAAAATGGCCGCCATCTTTGCGCCTTACGAAAAGATCTATGAAGTGCTGAAAAAGGTGGAAGGCTACGTAGAAATAGCCAACATCAACAGCAACGGTCAGTCCGTGATCGGTGGCGCTACCCAGCCGGTGCTCGAAGCCATGCAATTGTGCAAAGACGCCGGATTCCATGTCAGCGAACTGCCGGTAAGCCATGCTTTCCATACTCAAATCGTGGCTCCAGCCAGTGAACCGCTCAAAGTAGTATTGGACGGCCTCCATATCCAAAGTCCATCCATCCCTGTTATTGCCAATATTTCAGGCGATTTTTACCCGTCTGGCGCCGGAGTTAAACCCCAGATCGTGGATATTCTGTCCAAACAGGTAGCCTCACCCGTACAATTTGTAAAAGGAGTGAAAAAACTCTACGAAGAAGGGGTCCGGGTTTTTATCGAAATGGGCCCCAAAAAAGCCCTGAACGGATTCGTCAAGGATATTATGTCTGACAATGACGATGTATTTAACCTCTTCACCAATATGCCCAAGATCGCCGATGTAGAATCGTTCAACCAGGCTTTGTGCGGGTTGTATGCCGCGGGACATGGGAGAACGAAATCTGCTGTTGAAAAGGAGGCTCCCGTGATTGTTCAACTAGTTCCGGAACCTGTAGTTTCCAAAGCCCATTCTACTGAAAGACCTCCACAGGAAGTCAATTATTCGGTTCCGCCACCAACAGGAGGAGACAAATACGAAAAACTGGGCCGCCTGTTCGTCGACTTTATGGACAAAACCAGGGATGCTTTTTACGCAGAGGCAGCGCCGGTGAAAACCCGGGAGGTATGGGTTACGGGCGCCGCCATTGGGTTGCCCGGCGTCGACGGCGTGTTTAAAGACTCGAACGTAGCCCGGATACTGAATGGGGATCAATTTATCATGCCCATCCCCGATCATTTGCAGCAGGCTATGGTCGATAAAAATATTACGCGACTGGTCAAAACAGGAAAAGGTGGACCGCGGTTTGAGACCATCGACAAAACCAAAGACGTCATCAAACTGGCCGGCCAAAAACTCAACCTCGACCTGGTACGTGATTTCGATTTTCCGGAGGAACGCACCCACGCCCTGGACGTTGTGACCATGCTGGCTATCGGCGCGGGGATCGACGCGATGCGCGATGCAGGTATCCCGTTGTCCATGTCGTACAAGACGACTTCTACCGGATCCAAACTGCCCGACCGGTGGTTGTTGCCAGAGGCGCTTCGGGACGATACGGGCATCATCTTCGCATCGGCTTTCCCGGGCTACAATGCCTACGCCAGTGAGATCAGGCGCTACCACGAAGACCAGAGCCGGAAAAAGCAGCTCGAATTGCTCTCCGACATTCGGCAAAAACTGGCAGCTGCCGGTGATGCATCCGGACTTGTCAAACAAGTGGATGCCCAAATCGCTGCCATCCAAAAAGAAAGGGAAGACAACCCCTATATTTTCGATCGTCGTTTCCTGTTCCGGGTATTGGGCATGGGGCACTCCCAATTTGCCGAATACATCGGCGCCCGCGGCCCCAACATCCACATGAATGCCGCTTGCGCCAGTGGAACCATGGCTATGGGCCTGGCCAAAACCTGGATCGAAGCCGGCAAATGCCGCCGGGTGATCATCCTTTCGGCCGATGACATTACGAGTGAGGAAACCCTGGATTGGTTTGCCAGCGGATTCCTGGCCAGCGGCGCCGCCGCCACCGACGAGCGCATCGAAGATGCCGCCCTGCCTTTCGACCGCCGCCGCCATGGTATGATCATCGGGATGGGCAGCGCAGCTGTGGTCGTGGAATCAGGGGAAGCAGCCCGGGAAAGAGGACTGAGTCCCATCTGCGAGGTGTTGGGCGCGATCTCAGCCAACAGCGCCTTCCACGGCACCCGACTGGATGTGGAGCACATCAAAGGCGTCATGGCGGAAATGATCGACCAGTCGGAAAAAGACTGGGGCATCGACCGCCATGAAATTGCCGGCAAAACCGTCTTTATTTCCCACGAAACCTACACCCCCGCCCGGGGCGGCAGTGCCAGTGCGGAGGTGCATGCCCTGCGCCATGTGTTCCAAAATTCGGCCGACAAGATCGTTATTGCCAACACCAAAGGCTATACCGGCCATGCCATGGCAGTGGGTATTGAGGATGTACTCGGCATCAAATCGATCGAGACAGGCATTGTGCCTCCGGTCGCCAACTTTAAAGAAATAGACCCGGAACTCGGCATGCTCAATCTGTCGAAGGGAGGAGCCTACCCGGTCACCTATGCCCTCCGCCTGGCCGCAGGATTTGGTTCGCAGATCAGCATGTGCCTGATGCGGTGGGTACCAACCCCCGATGGCCGCCACCGGAAACCGGACGAACTGGGCTATCAATATCGCATCGCCGATCAGGAGAAATGGAATAACTGGTTGCGTTCCATTAGCGACAAAACGTCGCCATCACTTGAAGTCTATATGCGCAATCTGCGGATCGCAGAGCCGAGCCTCGCCCCTAATTTTCATTCGCCCAACGGCAAGGAAAATGGTTTTTTGGTCGTAGAAGAAGAACTCGCACCCCAACCTGAAGTAGCGATGGTGGCCGATGCACCCATCGCCACAAATGCCGTTGAAACGGCTATCCTCGAACTGATCGCCGAGAAGACAGGCTATCCGCCCGATATGCTTGATATCGACTTAGATCTGGAAGCCGACCTTGGTGTCGACACCGTCAAACAGGCCGAGCTCTTCGCAGATATCCGCGAGCTATACGGCATTGAGCGGGATGACAGTATCCTGCTCAGTGATTTTCCGACCCTTCGGCATATCATTCAGTTTGTTTTCGATAAGAAACCGGAGCTGAAAACGCAAATCCAGGCGCCTGCAACCGCTCCCACGCAAGTAGTCGCTGACGTACCGGTTCCTTCGGCCGACGGCGTACAGGAGAAAGTACTCCAACTGATCGCCGAAAAAACGGGGTATCCCGCAGATATGCTCGACCCCGATTTAGACCTGGAAGCCGATCTCGGAATCGACACGGTCAAGCAAGCCGAACTCTTCGCCGAAGTGCGCAGTGCATATGGTATTGAACGGGATGATACCGTGCAACTCGCCGATTTCCCCACCCTGAAGCATATCGTTCAGTTTGTGTATGACAAGCGACCTGAACTCGCCACTGCACCGGTAGCTGCCCCTCCCAAAGTGGTAGCCGCAGCCCCTGCCTCCACGCCATCGCCGGTCGCAAAGACCTCTGCGGTGATGGAGACGGTCCTGGCATTGATTGCCGAAAAGACAGGCTATCCTGCAGATATGCTGGATCCCGACCTCGATCTCGAAGCCGACTTGGGTATTGATACGGTCAAACAAGCCGAACTATTTGCCGAGATCCGGGAAAATTATGACATCCCCCGCGACGATTCTGTGGATCTGTCCAATTTCCCGACACTGAACCACATCATTCAATTTGTATACGACAAGCGCCCTGATCTGGCCACAGCGCCCGCGATGCCCGTAGCGCCAAAAGCAGAAGTCAAGGCCTCTGTGCCGGCTCCTATTCCGGCTCCGGCTCGCAAGGAGGAAACCGCGGTGGAAAGCAACGAGGTACTGGAAACCATACTCAACCTGATTTCCGAAAAAACCGGTTATCCGAAAGATATGCTGGATCCCGACCTGGACCTCGAAGCCGACCTGGGTATCGACACCGTGAAACAGGCGGAGCTTTTTGCGGAAATACGCGGCGAATACGATATTCCTCGTGAAGATGACCTGGTCCTATCCGAGTTTCCGACATTGAATCACATTGTTGGGTTTGTATTGGAAAGAAGACCAGACCTGGCGGCAAAAGTGGATGTATCTAAGACCATGCCCGCACCGGCTGCACCCATTGAAGCTTCTCCGGCAATTGCCCCGAAAGCTGGTTCGACCGATGCAGCCGTTCTGGAAAGGGTACTAGACCTCATCGCGGAGAAAACGGGTTATCCCAAGGATATGCTGGATCCCGATCTGGACCTGGAGGCCGACCTGGGTATCGACACCGTCAAACAGGCGGAACTTTTTGCCGAAATACGCGGCGAATACGATATTCCCCGGGATGATTCTATTGATCTGTCGGAGTTCCCGACCCTGAATCACATCGTCCAGTTTGTACTCGACCGTCGCCCTGCGACAAGTGGGGGAGGAGCAACGGTAAGTTCAGTTGCGGAAACGTCTCAGGCAGTGGCCATTCCAGAAGGTACCATAACCGGAAGCGAAGCAGAAGCCATGAAGGTACTCCGTCGGGTGCCTGTGGCTCAACTGCGCCCGGGGCTGGAATATTGCAAGCCCACCGGCGTAGAAATCCGGGAAGGAGGGTTGTACCTGCTGATGTCGGACGATGCAGGTGCCGGAAAGGCCCTGGAAAAAGAGCTGAAAAAACGCAAGGCCCGGGTGCAGGTTCTCAATCCGGCTGCCGAGCGGGATGAACTCGAGCAACAACTTCAGAACTGGATCGCCGAACAACCGGTCGATGGCGTATACTGGTTCTCGTCTTTGGATGTAGTGCAGCCCGCGTCGGAATTGAATTTTGGAGAATGGAAAGCCCTTACCCACCGCCATGTTAAGCTGCTGCACGCCACTATGCGTACGATCACCCGCACACAGGATACAGCGCCTTTCCTCTTATCGGCAACCCGCCTGGGTGGCCGGTTTGGATATGATGAAAAAGGCGCCATTTCCCCGCTTGGCGGCGCGGTTTGCGGATTCACAAAATCCTACAAACGGGAGCACCCCGAAACGCTGGCGAAGGTGGTCGATTTTGGAGACATCAAAAAGCCGGCAGATCTCCTGAAGGCTTTGCTCGATGAGCTGGCATACGATCCGGGTATCGTGGAAATTGGCTATTTCGACGACCAACGCTGGACGATCGGGCTGGAGGTACAACCCTGGCCGGTGGAAGCGGAAAAATTGAAACTTGGGTCCGATTCCGTATTCCTCGTTACGGGCGCCGCCGGAAGTATTGTGAGCGCCATCATTGCCGACCTGGCCCGAAAAGTGGGTGGAGGGACATTCCATCTGCTCGATTTGGCCGAGAAACCCGATCCGGGCGATCCCGACCTGCAACTGTTCCGCACCGATAAAGAAGGCCTCAAGCGCGCCCTGTTCACCCGCCTGACCGCAGAGGGCAAGAAGGTCACCCCGGTGATGATTGAAAAAACACTCGCCGGACTTGAACGCAAAGATGCGGCCCTACAGGCAGTAGAAGCCATCGAAAGTGTGGGAGGGAAAACGCACTACCACAGCGTCAACCTGCTTCGCAGCGAAGACATGGCCAAGGTGATGAAGAATATCCGCAAGGAAAGCAAGCGTATCGACGTACTGATGCATGCCGGCGGGTTGGAGATCAGCCAGTTGCTGCCCAACAAGTCGACCGCCGAGTTTGACCTGGTATTTGACGTGAAGGCAGATGGTTGGTACAACATGATGACCTCGCTGGGCGATTTTCCGATCGGGCGCATCGTGGTGTTCAGCTCCATCGCCGGACGATTTGGAAACGCTGGACAGACCGATTACAGCGCCGCCAACGATTTCCTGTGCAAAAGCATGTCCAACCTGAAAACAACCCGGCCCGACACCATCGGCATTGCCCTCGACTGGACAGCTTGGGATGCGATCGGCATGGCTTCGCGGGGCTCAATCCCCACGATCATGAAAGCAGCCGGGATCGACATGCTGCCGCCCGATGCGGGGATTGGATTCCTGGAGAAAGCGCTTGCAGCTTGCAATGAAACCACGGAAATGGTGGTTGCCCAATCGCTGGGCCTCATGCTGGAAGAATTTGAACCGAATGGAGGCGTTGATCTGGAGAAAATGAATGAGGTAATTCAGAAGAACGGAGGATTGATGATCCAGCAAGTGGAGAATGCTGGATTGTACAAAGGCTTCGTCGTATCCGGTGAATTCAACCCGAAAGAGCAGGCTTTCCTTTATGATCATGAGATTAGCAGCACACCTGTGCTGCCGGGAGTGATGGGCATAGAGGCCATGGCCGAAGCTGTCCGTACGCTTTATCCCGATTGGCGCGTAGAGGAGGTGTTTGAGGTCGAATTTCACAGCCCGTTCAAGTTTTACCGTTCGGAGCCGAGAACTGTATACGTCCGCTACTTCGTGGCGGCCGAAGGCGACGACCTAATTGGCCACTGTGTGCTATTCGGCACCCGCAAGCTACATGGGAAGGAGGAAGAAGAGGTTACGGATCACTTTCACGGAAAAGTCCGCCTGACCAAGCGCCCGGAGGGCGAGCCACAAAGCCTTGACCTTAAGCCAAAGGCGAAGAAAGGAGGAGTCGCCGCCGCCAATATTTACGAGCTATATTTCCACGGCCCAGCCTATCAGGTATTGGAAAATGCCTGGACCGAAGGTGATCGCTTGGTGGCACTGATGGCCAAAGCCCTCCCTGCCAACCACGTCCCGGAAAAGGCTTCCTTACTGGCGATGCCGAGGCATATCGAGACCTGTTTTCAAGCTGCAGGCCTGATTGAGATGGGTCGGCACGACCGGATGGGTTTGCCTGCGGCGGTGGGGGCATGTACGGTTCTTCCACACACCCAACGCACAGGCACGGCTTTTTGCGGTGGTAGACCAAAAGGAGAGACGTACGATATTACCATTGTCGATAAAAACGGAGTAATTTACCTGGCAGCAGCCGGATATCAGACTTCGGCGTTACCGGGGAATGTGGATGAGGAGAAGAATAAGGCGTTGAAAGCGATTTTTGGTATATAGAGGGATTGGAAAGGGATTAAGGGGGGATTGAAAGGGATTGGGAAAATCCCTATCAATCCCTTTCAATCCCTATCAATCCCTATCAATCAGATCTATGAAAGATCTCACCCCTGTTCACTACAGCCATCAGACCATTACGGACCTTCCCTTTCACCTGGATTGGCTGCATCCGTCAGAGCGCCATTTCCTGGAGAGTTTGAAATTCGAAAAGCGCCGCAACGACTGGCTCCTTGGCCGTTGGACAGCTAAGGTTTGCATGGGTGCTTTTTTGGAAAAAAAAGGAATAGACTTCAGTCCACAGACACTGGCTATTTTGCGCGGGAGCAATGGCGCTCCCGAAATGCATTTTGAGGGGGATATTCAGCCCTGTTCCCTGAGCATCAGTCATCGCGCCGGGCATGCTATTGCGGTGGTCGCTACCGGGCAAGTGGCTATCGGTTGCGACCTTGAGTTGATCGAGCCGCGGAGCCCTGCATTTCTTTCCGATTATTTTTTAGATAGGGAGCTAGGTCTTCTTGCTGATATTCCCCCAGATCAAAAAGACATCTATGTCAATCTTCTTTGGTGCGTAAAAGAATCCGTCATGAAAGCAACGGGGGAGGGAATGAAATTGCACCCGAGGAAGATCGAGGTGCAGTTGGAAGCCCGGGAAGATTCGGGGGAGTGGAATCCCGTTTTTGCGGAAGTTGATTCATTATCAACGCGATTCGAGGGCTGGTGGAAGCGGGAAAGGGAGATGATTTCGACATTTATTTCAGCTAAGTGACCGGGTCACTAGTCACCCGGTCAATCCAATCGGCCGACAAAATCATTCAAAGGCTTGAAAATACAGGTGTTTTCGCCGATTTTTGCACCCGCAGCCTTCGCCGGGTCACTTAGTCACCCGGTGTAGGCAGGATTCCGTAACTTGTTCATCCACCAAAAAAGTAAAATATGAAGTATTCAAGCTGGTTTATACTGGGCTGTATGCTCTTGGGAAGCCATTTGACCTATTGTCAAAGCCCGGACTATTCCAATAATATCGATGAGTTTGTGAGTCAGATCGAACAACTGGAAAAGGATAAGGATCAGTGGGTGGATTCCTTAATCCAAGTAGCAATGGATACCCTGCAGTCTGTAGAGGTTCGCCGATCGGCTTTTATGGCTTTAGGGAAAGTAAGATCAGAAAAGGCGCTGAAGTTTTTGGTGGATAGCTATAATACCCGGGTTGCTTTTCCCGATAAAGAGGAAAGCTTAGCCGACCAATTTCCGGCGGTTCAAAGCCTTTATTATAGCCCATTGAACGACTTTGACCTGGTTATCAAGCTTGTTTTTCAATCGCTGGACACCGATGAAAAGTCGGATCTCGAAATTGCCTTATTAGCCGAAATTGTAAGTGGATCCGTAAAAAAAATACCGAATACGGATAAAGGAATGATCCAGGATATGATAAAAAAGCGGAGGAAGTCACTGGGCTATAGGCAGGTGAGTGATGCACATCGGTCCAACCTGGAGCGATTTTTGTCCTGTTTTTATTGAATACCCATCAAAAAACAAAAGCCCTGTAATCGAACGATTACAGGGCTTTTTCTTTGTAGCGGAGGCAGGACTTGAACCTACGACCTTCGGGTTATGAGCCCGACGAGCTACCAACTGCTCCACTCCGCGATCTTAATTCAACACACCTTTGTGCGTTGAGCGTGCAAATCTAGTGGTTCAACAACAATATTCCAAGGATAGTTCCGGGATTTTTTTTATTTTATTTAAAAGGAGGGGCGCACACCGCCCCTCCTTTTAAATAATAGAATCGTTACTTTTGCAAAAATCACCGCACTATGGACAAGATCCCTTTCGCCCCGCCCCGTATCGACCAGGCGATCATAGATGAAGTGACGGCGGCGCTCCAATCGGGTTGGATCACCACCGGACCCCGGACCAAACAACTGGAAAAGGAGATCGCCGCACGCACGCAATCGCCTGCGGTACTTTGTCTGGGTTCGGCAACAGCGGGGATGGAACTGGTGCTCCGCTGGCTGGGCGTAGGTCCGGGCGACGAGGTGATCGTGCCGGCGTATACCTATTGCGCGACGGCCAACGTGGTGGTGCACTGCGGAGCCAAACCCGTGATGGTCGATGTGCTGCATACCGACGGCACCATCGATCCGGAAAAGGTGGCAGCAGCGATCACGCCCCGCACAAAAGCCATAATGCCGGTCGACCTTGGGGGGATGCCGGCCAATTACCGCGAGTTGCGAGACCTTTTCCAGCTTCCTGCTGTGCAAAGCCAATTTCAGGCCCGCACGCCGGAGCAGGAAAAACTCGGTCGCATCGCCCTCATCGTCGACGCCGCACATTCGATCGGGGCTTCCTACCGCCGCCAACCGGCCGCCACCTATGGGGATGCTACCGTATTTTCCTTTCACGCCGTCAAAAACCTGACCACCGCAGAAGGGGGCGCTGTATGTCTGAATTTCCCTCCTCCTTTTGACAATAGTGAGATATATAAAACCCTCAACCGCCAAAGCCTTCACGGTCAATCGAAAGATGCCCTGGCCAAATTCGGGGGCAACGCCTGGGAATACGACGTGCTGGAAGCAGGCTATAAATGCAATATGCCGGATATACTCGCCGCTATCGGCCTGGTGGAAATAAAACGGTATGAAGAAGATACCCTGCCCGTGCGCAAGGCGCAATTTGCACGTTACCACCTGCTCCTGCAGGACTATCCCTGGGCGGAATTACCCTATTACGCTACGGCAGAAAAACAGTCCTCCTGCCACCTCTACCTGCTTCGGATCCGGGACATCACCCTGGAACAGCGCAATGCCATTATCGAAAAAGTGATGGAGGCGGGGGTGTCGGTCAATGTGCACTACAAACCGTTGCCCCTCCTGAGCGTCTACCGAGACATGGGCTATACGGCAAACGATTACCCGGTGTCTTTGGATTTCTACCACCGTGAAATTAGCCTCCCTGTCTTTTACGACCTGACTCCCAACCAGCAGGAGCGCGTGGTGAAGGTGTTGGCCACAGCGGTCAAGGAAGTGGTTTCGCAGGAGGTTTAAAGAATATAACCGCAAAGGCGCTAAGGACGCGAAGACATCAGGAATTTGCATCTCAAGGGAAATTGTCAAAACCAAACCTCTTTGCGTTCTTAGCGCCTTTGCGGTTCATTTTCAAAAGAAATACGCATGTACCCTTTCTGGAAAAATATGCTCGACCGCTTGTGCTCGGGTATCGCCTTGATCATCTTATCGCCGGCATTTCTGCTGATCACCCTCTGGGTCAAAGTCGATAGCAAAGGCCCCGCTTTATACCGGCAGCAGCGGGTTGGACAGGGCGGTCGTTCCTTTTGGCTGTTCAAATTCCGCACCATGCGCCCCGCCGCCGATCTCGAAGGCCTGCTCACCGTCGGAGGTCGCGATCCCCGCGTCACCCGTTCCGGTTATTTTCTTCGAAAATACAAACTGGATGAACTGCCTCAACTCTGGAATGTCCTAAAGGGCGACATGAGCATTGTCGGCCCCCGACCGGAAGTGGAAAAATACGTCAAGTTATACACGGAAACCCAACGGAAGGTACTTCTGGTCAAACCCGGTCTCACCGACCTGGCTTCCCTCCGGTATTTTGAAGAATCCAACCTCCTGGCCCAAAGCCCGGACCCGGAGCAAACGTATATCCGGGAAATTATGCCCGCGAAGCTGGAGTTGAATCGGGAGTATATCGAAAGGCAGAGCCTTGGCATGGATCTACGGATCATTCTTCGCACCTTATTGCGAATAGTGGAGAGTTGAGAGTGGAGAGTGATGGGAAGGCGGCGTGGCAGAGCCACGACGGCCTATTATCACTCTCCACTCTCCACTATAATACAAACGGAATCACTGCCTTCCGCTCCTTCGGATAATCCGGAAACTGTGCCTTATACCACCGATGGTGACTAAGGGCACGGGGAATGAGGTTGGCGGCTGTCCAGACGGCGAAGGAAAGGGCTGCCAGATTCCAGGCCATGAGGGCGAAACCGGTCCACTCGATGATCTCGCCGAGGTGGTTGGGACAGGAGACCCAACGGAAGACATGGTTGCGGGGAATCTTGTAGCCCGTTTCACCCGGCTTGCGCAACCGGAGCAAAAGGGTATCGGAATAGAGGTTGAGGGCGGCGCCCAATAGGAAGAGCACCAGTCCGACTATGAAGCGGGGATGGTCTGCAAATAGGGTGGGAGGCTGCAATTCGCCCAGGTAAAAGCCGTTCATGAAGCCATTGATGGTATTGAAAAACACGGCGGAGAATACGATGAATAGCGGGATTTTTTTGCCCCGGGTATGTGTGCGCAAGGGGAAGATCAGGCTGCGGTGGATATAGTGCGCCACCCAGAGGGCAAACAGGATCCAACTGCCTGTTGTCTTCTCCGCATCTCCTCTAAGGAAGAAAAAGGCGAAAACGATGAGCGAGACGACCTCCATGAGCGTCCACCCCAACCGGTTGCTGATCATGAGCCCCCAATTGCTGCGCGTATGCCGGCCATAGGGAGCAGTGATCTTTATTTGGATGGGAATGAGTGCAAGAGCAAAAAAGAATCCATCCCCAGGCCAGCGTATTGAAATAAAATTCATTCATTTGCAAAAAGAGTGAAGGGTGAAGGGTGAACGGATTTTACGGTTCACTGTTCACCGTTCACGAAAGAATTGCTTTTAAACTGGATGTTATATCTGGTGTTTCATCTCTAGATGAATCATATCTTCCAAATTGAAACCTGATGCAAAATATGGATATTCAACCCATTTTTTCCACTTCCCGGCGGCCGATTCTCATCGCCGGTCCATGTAGCGCCGAAACGGAAGAGCAGGTATTAGCTACCGCCAGGGCTTTAGCGCTTCAACACATCGATCTTTTTCGGGCCGGAATCTGGAAACCGCGCACCCGTCCCGACTCCTTTGAAGGGGTAGGGGAGGCAGGTCTTTCCTGGCTTCGCCGGGTAAAAGAAGAAACAGGACTGAAGGTGACTACGGAGGTAGCTAATGCCGAGCACGTAGAAAAAGCGCTCGCACATCAGATCGATGTGCTGTGGGTCGGCGCCCGTACCAGTGCCAACCCCTTTTCTGTGCAGGAAATAGCCGATGCATTGACAGGGGTAGACATCCCGGTTATGGTCAAAAATCCCATCAATCCAGACCTGAAGCTTTGGCTCGGCGCAGTGGAGCGCCTGTACAAATCCGGCATCCGTCGCATGGCGATCATCCATCGCGGGTTTTCCTATTATGGAGAAACCCAATACCGCAATACACCTCGTTGGCAGATTCCGATTGAGATGAAGCGCCTGCTTCCCGATATCCAACTCATTTGTGACAACAGTCATATCTGCGGTCGCCGCGATATTCTCCCGGATACCGCGCAAAAGGCGATGGATCTCAATTTCGACGGCCTGATGACCGAGGTGCACCCGGCGCCCGATTCGGCCTGGAGCGATGCCAGTCAACAAATCACTCCCGACTCTTACCTCGAAATGATCACTAACCTCGTCCTTCGGAAGCCCTCTTCCGACGATCCGGAGTTTTTGGCGATGATCGAACAGCTCCGCTACCAGATCGATGAGATCGATGAGGATATGATCCAGTTGCTCGCCAGACGCATGCAACTGGCCGAACAGATCGGTGGTTTTAAGCGGGAAAAGCAAATCGCCATTCTCCAATCCCAGCGCTGGAACCAGGTTTTGGAAAAAGGGCTGCGTTTTGGACGCCAATACGGGCTCAGCGAAGCTTTTATGAAGGCCCTGCTCAAAACGATCCACCAGGAATCGATCAACCACCAGGCCTTTGTCATGAACGAACGCCTGGCCCCAGAAGCATCTAATGGCGACTCCGAACGCATCTTTTTTGAGGAAGAAAGTGAAGATTGAAAAAAAACGGATTCTTTCCGAACATTTGTCTTCCACCAAACATAATTTCACGGGAACCCTGTGGATTTTTCCCCTAATTTTGCTCCTGCATTACAGTAAATTCAAGCACTTATGACACTTGCTCCAAAAGTTCCCCATTCGGGTAATAAATTGGGGTTTTGTATTTTTCCTGACAAAAAAGTTGGCAACATTAAACTTTTCCTTATATTGCGTGTGGGAAACATTTATTTGAGAACACGTAACATTTTATCAAACGCAAAACGGGTTAGCTATGCTCATTCTGTACATCGCTGCGGGTGCATTCCTTTTAGGCGGCTCATTAATCCTTGCCCTGGATTTTGCCGCTCCACGTACGAATCGCCGCTATTACTAAACACACACAAGTAGAGTCACCATACTTGGTGGCTTGAGAGTCACCATACTTGGTGGCTCAAGGGTACGAACAAAGGCAGCCGAAGCAATGGATGGAAACTATTTCATCCTGTCGGCTGCCTTTGTCGTTAAAAAGTTTTTTTTCATCGGATCACAGCCTCTTTCCCCTTATCTTCGTTCTATTAAAAAGGAATGGACCTGATTCATTCCCTCTATAATTATTAATCACAATTGCTGCTCTATGAAATTGCGGATATTAATCCTTTCCCTTCTTGCCGGGGGGATGCTTGCTACGGGTTGCCTCACCGATTCAGAGACCACTAAACTGGCCGTTGGAGAGGTGGAAGGTTTACGCCCTATTTACAGCCAGGACTGGCAGGATATCCAATCCCTCGATGCTCGCCCGGTGAATAACCTGGGTAAGATCTATTACAAGGACTCGACGATCTACGTCACTGAAAGCGGCTGGGGTATTCATGTCATCGACAACACCAACCCCTACCAACCCGTTCGGATCAAATTCCTGCAGATCCCCGGGTGCAAGGACATCGCCATAAAAGGGAATATCCTTTATGCCGATAACGTCACCGACCTGGTGGCCCTGGATATTTCCAACCTGAATAACATCGTACTCCTCAAGCGGATCGAAGGGCTGTACCCGGAAGTGGACCAACTGGCCCCCGAAGCGTATGAGGGGTATTTCGAGTGTGTCGATCCATCCAAAGGTGCGGTGGTAGGGTGGGAAACCGCTTTATTGGACAATCCGCAGTGCCAGCAATAACCCTTCACGTTATTTATAATAGAAAAAAATGAGACAGCTATATATTTTCACCATCCTTCTGGCCACTGTTTGGCTACAATCCTGTTACTCAGAAAAGTCGGATTCTATCGCTCCAGGTGATGGCACCACGGGCGTGGCCGGATCCTATGCGCGGTTCATGATCGTCGACGATTTTCTGTACGTCGTAGACCGGGAGAGTATAAAGACCTACTCTCTGGAGAATCCAGCCGATCCCAATTATCTAAGCGAGCAATTTATTGGCTCCAATATTGAAACCATCTTTAACCTGGGAGATAAGCTCTTCATCGGAGCCGGGTCTGGACTTTATGTGTATACTATTGGGTCTACCGGTATACCACAGGCGGCCGGACAATTCCTCTACTCGGAATTCAACTTCGGGTTTGAGCCCTGCGACCCTGTTGTAGCCAATGATACCTATGCCTATGTGACGCTGAATACCACCAACCGGATACAACGATGCCGGGTGTCGGTAGACGAGCAGGTCAATCTGCTCAATATTTTCAATATCACCAACGTGTACCAGCCCTTCCTCGTCGCACAGTACAATATGTATAACCCCAAAGGCGTGGGATTGGACGGCGATATCCTCTTCATTTGTGAAGATTCACAGGGCTTGAAAGTATATAATGTGGCCGATCCGGAGAATATCCAGTTACTGAAGCATTTTACCGGGTTTACGGCTTTTGATGTCATCCCCCTGGGAGGCCTGCTGTTGGTGGTCGGCCCGGACAATGTATACCAGTTCGATTATTCCAATCCTGAAAATATCATACAGATCTCGGAAATTCCTTTGGGCACCTGATGTTACCTTTTATTTATTTTTCGTCTTTTGTATGTGAAATTCGAACAATTTCAAAGCATTTTACCTACCATTAATAACGATTAACCATTAAAAAAACTTTAGAACTATGAAGAAGATCCTTTTGGCCGCAGTTGCAGGAATGCTTTTGGTGGCATGTAACAACGTAAAACAGTTTCAAGCTCCGATCGAGGCGCTTTCCACTCAATGGGATGCTGCAACCACTGGCGTGACCGACTTTGCGACCATGTTGACGCAGGAAATCGCGAATTCACAAACCATGGCTTCCGGTCTGCAGGTGAGTGAAGACGTATTAAAGAAGCTCGACGATGCCAGCAAAACCAAGTTGAGTGAGTTGGAGTCCATGTTCCAACAGGAAAGTCAGCAGATGGCTACCATCAACGACGAATTAAATGGCTTTGTAGCATCTTGGGGAGAGAAAACCCAAAAGTTGACCGAGCTAAAGGATGGCTTGGCCAATGGAAAATTGGGTAAAGAAACTCAAGCGGTGATTACCGAATTACAGACGGCAGCTACAGAAGCTACTACCCAGGTGGGTACATGGACCGAGCGCATGACCCAATCCAAGGCCAAATTGGCAGAAATTGCAAAACAGCATGCAAATGCCCTTGCGGGAAATTCCAACTAAGGCTAATTTTTGCTGCGAATGATAAAAAGAGGGGGCTGCCGATTCGGCAGTCCCCTCTTTTTTTTTCTCCTGAGGAAAAAATATTGAAATCTATGAGAATACCGTTATATTTAAGGTATGAGGACACAGGAGAAAATGGATAATACCCATCTGCACAAATTATTGGAAAAGATGGAAAGAGAAGCCGAAGAGGACTTCTCGCTGTTGCTATCTACCGGTCCGGTTTTTTTTTCTACTGCCCAACTGCTGGAGATGTACGGGCGGGTGTTGGAACGGGAAGTGCTGTTCCACCGCCTTCGGCGGGCTATTGTGTGGGCAGGCGCTCTTTCTCCTTCCTGGATACTGGTGGGGTTTATTTTTGGGCTGATGGGGTGGATTCCCCTGGCTTCAGTTGCATTTGTGCTCTTTCCGGTTAGCTTACTGTTTTTTCTTGGAGGCGCATTCCTCCTGCAAAGCTGGTTGGGCACCCGGGGTAGTTTGGAACATATGCGATTGCTGCTGGAAATGGAACTTTCCAGGCGAAAGGAAGGCACGGAAAAGAATCGGGGTTAAACTCCGTGCCGGTTTGTGGAAAAGCTACATCTTGCTACTCCAATTAATTATGGAAGGCAGGGCATCCAGCGTAAAACTTAGTGGCTTTATAAGCAGCGTTTTATGTATATGCAGTGTCTACTTCCAAACGGCGTTGAAAAATCGAATACTTTTTTAACACAAAATTATTCTCAAGTTTCTTCAACAATGACTATAATTGTGCCTTGGAAACCCATCTTTCACAATAATTCTCTACTGTCAGTACGGCAATTATCAAAACGGTCGATATGAAAAGTTTTAGACTCCTGTTGTTGTCATTATTTATCCTGGCTGGTTCAGTGGGCGCTTTTTCGCAAGACATCCACTTTTCCCAGTTTTACCTTTCTCCCCTGAATCTCAATCCAGCGATGACGGGTGTGATGAATTGTAATAACCGCTTGATTGCGAACTACCGCAACCAGTGGGCCAGTGTCCTTAAATCTTACGCGTACAGCACCTATTCAGTGTCCTATGACCAGCGTATTGCGGTCGGCCGTTACGATTACTTCGGTGTCGGCGGGACATTTTGGGGCGACAAGGCTGGGGAAGCCGAGTTTAAAACCCTGACGGGTAAGATCTCTGCATCCTACGCCAAAAAAATGGGAGGGTCCCGTAAGGAAGCCCATTACCTGGTCGTTGGCGCTGAAGGTGGGGTAGCCCAGCGCAGCATCGATTTCATGAAGGCCCGCTGGCCCAACCAACACGATGGAAACGGCGGTTTCGACGGAAGCCTTAGCTCCGGAGAAGAGACAGCGCTGTTGAACGACAACTTTCTGTTTGCCGATATGGCGGCAGGGGTGCTCTGGTTCTCTGTATTTGATGAGAACAACAGTTTGTATTTCGGTGGCGCCTTCCATCACCTGAATCGCGCGAACCAATCTTTCTACGATGATGGGGTAGACGACCTATACAGCCGCTATACCTTTCATGCAGGTGGGGACTTTATGGCCGGCGCCCGCTTCGGGTTGATCCCAGGCGTGATCGCCATGTGGCAAGGCCCCTCTTTTCAGGTGAATACGGGCACCAGCCTGAAGTTTTTATTGAGTGGTAACCGCAAGACCTACGCTGCTTTCCAAATCGGTACCTGGGCGCGGATTGCCAATAAGATCGATTCCGGGGTGCTGTTGGATGCCCTGATCTTGTCAACCCGCTTCGACTATGAAAGCTTCAGCCTTGGTTTTAGCTACGATGTAAACGTGTCGGACCTGGTTCCGGCCAGTAATAATAACGGCGCATTCGAGTTTGCCTTGATCTATAAGATCTGTGGCCCAGAGCGTCGTGGTGTTTATTGCCCTCGTTTCTAATCCAGTTCCTGTAAGGGACACGTGGATTCTATTCCCTGCCTGGCGGTATGCCGGGCAGGGAATCGTTTTTTTGTATCCCTCCGAACAATCGTCGGCCAGGCTACATATTAAAAGGATAGAGTCTGTCTGCGTCTAAATTTTCGGCGATTTGGATGGTTATCCAGGAAAAACCTTTTATAATTGCCTACCTTAGCAAACATCCTTAAGTGAACTAAAATAAAACCGGTTAACATGTTCGGGAGTAATAAATCAAAAGAAACCACGAAAAGTAATACAAGCGCCCCAAGCACTTCGCACTCGTTCAATAACCTGGTTCAGGGAACTACGGTAGAGGGGGACATTCAATCAAAAAGCGATATCCGGATCGATGGCCATATTAAGGGTAGCCTGAAATGTGAATCCAAGGTAATTATCGGCCCTACAGGGAGCATTGAAGGTGAAGTAGGGTGTGTTAGCGCCGTGATCGAAGGCCGCTTTCAGGGTACACTGGTCGTGGAAGATCTGCTTACGATTAAAGAAACCGCTAATGTGAACGGCCAAATCCGCTACGGGAAACTGGTGGTTCAGCCAGGGGCAGTGCTGGTAGGCGACCTTCGGATGAATGGAGTTTCCGGAGCTGCCAAGCCGGGTAATACCGCCACCCCCGAGGTGAAACGGGAAAATATTCCAGGAAATGCCAAAACCCCCAAAGAAAACGCAGGCTGATCAATACCTGAAATATTCAGGCATGGCCTTTCAACTGGCTATTGTATTGGGAGTGGGTACCTTTCTCGGCAGTCGTCTCGACCGGTACTTCCAGACTAAACACCCCTATTTCACCGCACTGCTGGCCCTGCTTTCGCTCTTTGCCGGGCTCTATTTATCTCTCAAAGACTTGTTCTTTGTAGAAAAACCGCCGAAAGACCCTAAAGATGAATAGCCTATCTGCAAAGGTTTTTTTCCAGCAATTGGGACTGATTACCTTTCTCACCGCCGCCGTCCTGTTTATCCTCAACCAATACCCGCTTTTTGGCGACCACCAGCTGCTATACTGGATGTTGTTGGGATTCTATTTTCTGACGGCGATTCTCCTCTATGTGGTTGGCAAAAAACTGGCGGTGAGCGAAAATAAAAACGCCTTCACCCTCTTTGTAATGGGATCCGTTTTTGCCAAGATGTTACTTTCCATGGTCGTGTTGGTACTCTATCTGAAATTTGCCGAACCTGCATCCAAGTACTTTATCCTGCCTTTTTTTGTGGTATATTTGGCCTTTACCATCTTTGAAACCTACTTCCTCATGAAAATAGGAAGGGTGCAACCCGTCTCCGGATATGGAAAAGCTGAAGATCGTCGTCAATGATACGCTCTCTTTCGAGGTCACCTCTAAAGAATTGGAAGCGTTGGATTGTGTACAGACCGGGAAGAATTCCCTGCATGTGCTCAAAGGGACCCGCTCTTTTGAGGTGGTCGTGATGGAATCCAACTTTCAGGAAAAGAAACTGACACTATCCATCAATGGTACCCTCTACCAGGCGGAAATATCCGACCCATACGATCAGTTGGTCAATAAAATGGGACTTCTGTTGGACACGGTCCATCGGGTCGATACCGTGCGGGCTCCAATGCCAGGGCTTGTGCTCCAGATTCTCGTCAAGCCCGGTGATAAAGTAAAACAAGGGGATGCCCTGCTCATTTTGGAGGCCATGAAAATGGAAAATATAATCAAATCGCCTGGCGACGGAATCGTCGGGAATATCCCCGTTCAAAAAGGGCAACCTGTCGATAAGGGGCATGTGTTGGTCCGAATGGAGTAGGAGCAGGACTAAAACTCACACAGGTGCCCGTTTTTCCGGAGCCATTTTTCCTTTTCTTCAAAGCTTGGCATTACTTCTGAAATCAATTTCCAGAACCGATCCGAGTGGTTGAGTTCGATCAGATGCGCCAATTCGTGCACGATCACGTAATCGCGTACTTCGGGAGGCGCAAACAGCAGTCTGGTAGACAGGTTAATATTCCGCCCTGCGGAGCAACTGCCCCAATTGGTGCTGTTATATTTAAGGCTCACGCGCTGAACAGGCTGCTGGAAGTACAGGTCATTTATCTCAAAGACCCGTTGCCGGATCTCGGGAAGGAAATCAGCTCCGACCACCCGGCTTATGAGTTTACGTGCAGCTTTGGCCAGGGCAAGCGGGTGCTCTTGTTGACTAAGCTTAAGAAAGATATCGCCTTGCCGGAGCGTGGCACGATGACTGCCCCTGTCTTCAAATGCAATGCGCAGCCGGTAAGTCCGGGCACCAACCTGGACTTCATCTCCATCCTTGTAGCTAAAGGGTTGAAACCGTTCGCGAATATTCGGATGCCTCCTGAACTGTTGGCTTGCCCAGGATTGAAGGCGCTCCATTTGGCGTGCTTCTTCCTGGTCGGACAGAAACTGCGGCACACGCACCAGCAGCGCAGATTTACCCACTGCAAAGCGAATGGAACTCCGGCGTTCGCGAACGATCTTGACCGGCACATCCAGGGTGTCTACCTTTAGAAGTACCTCTCTTGGACGGGGTTTGGCTGGTTTTCGAAACATACTATATGAATATAGAGGCCAGGTATGGCGATTATCCTGGGTAAAGACGCCAGGTATGGCGTCTTTACTGGTTAATAGCTGAAAAGTGGCGCATTACGTCGACCAGGACCTGTACGCTCTCCTGTGGCAACGCATTGTATAGCGAAGCCCGGAACCCGCCGGCTGACCGATGCCCTTTGATTCCTTCGATTCCTGCATCTTTGCAGGCCTTCAGGAAATCGCCCTCCAGTTCCGGACGGGTCACCTCAAAAGTGACATTCATCCAGGAACGGTCTTCAGGCACGCAACGTCCTTTAAATAACGGGTTGGAGTCTATCTCCCGGTAAAGCAATTCCTGTTTGGCCCGGTTCCTTTGCTCCATAGCCTCCAGTCCGCCCAGGTCTTGGATCCATTGCAGGGTGAGCATGCTGACAAAGATGGGGAAAACGGGGGCTGTATTATATAAGGAGTTGTTGCTGGCATGGTTGCGGTAGTCCAGCATGGATGGAATATCCCGTTCGAAGGTGCCCAGCATGTCTTTCCGGACAATAACCAGCGTAGTGCCGGCGGGGCCGATATTTTTCTGAGCGCCGGCGTAGATAAGCCCAAACGGGCGCACATCCACCGGGCGGCTCATGATATCGGAAGACATATCGGCTACCAGGGGTACGGCAGTTTCCGGGAAAGCGTGGAATTGCGTGCCGTAAATGGTGTTATTACTGGTAAAATGCAGGTATTTGGCATCGGTGGGGATGGAGTAGTTCTTGGGAATATGGGTGTACCCATCCGGTTTGGAGGAAGCGATCACTTCCAGTTTTCCATAGCGGCCAGTTTCTTTGATGGCTTTGGATGACCATGCGCCCGAATCGATGTAACAGGCTTTTTCGTCCGGTCCAAGGAGGTTGAGCGGAACCATAAAAAATTGAGAGCTGGCGCCACCGGTTAAAAACAAGACTTCATACCCCTCATCCACATGCATCAGGTCTCTAACCAGTTGAACGGTCTTGTCCATAATAGCGGAGAATTCAGGACTGCGATGGGATATCTCCAGTAGGGAGAGGCCGATTCCGTTGATGTCCTGTACAGCCTGCGCGGCTTTTTCCAGGACGCTGGCTGGGAGCACTGCAGGCCCGGCATTGAAGTTGTGTTTTTTCATCAGGTTATGCTTTTTGGTAATGGTGGCAAAGTAAAGCGCAAAATTAGGTTTTTGAATGGAGGATGTGATGTGGAAGCGAAAGGAAAAAAAGTAATTTTTTTTTGAAAAAATATTGCGTGGTATCAAAAAGCCTTTTACATTTGCAGCCGCTTTTGAAGGAAAGCATGGACGAAGGATGAAAAACAGACGTGGAAAGAGTAGATGTGGATAAAAAAACAGCCACATAAATTGTGTAGTAGTTTAAATCGCTGTATCTTTGTCGTCCGTCCCGAAAAGGGGATTTTCAGTAGCAATCTTGAAATGCCAAGATAAGGGGATTTTTCCCCGAAAGAGTTCATTGACATATTGGTGAAAGGATAAGAATTAAACGAGGATTGAGAAGCGAGCGGATCCAAGAACTTTTGAGTGCTTGGTTCAAATGCCAGCGTAAATAATGTAGAGCCACGACACGTCGTGGCTCGAAGGTCCTTCAGGCCACGATGTCGTGGTTTGTACTATAAGCCGCGATGTGTCGCGGCTGTACGGGCCGAAAGAGATTTACTATGGAGAGTTTGATCCTGGCTCAGGATGAACGCTAGCGGGAGGCTTAATACATGCAAGTCGAGCGGTAGATTTGATTTCGGTTGAATTGAGAGCGGCGCACGGGTGAGTAACGCGTACGCAACTTACCCTTGAGCGGGGAATAGCCCTGGGAAACTGGGATTAATGCCCCATAGTTTTATTTGAAGGCATCTTTGAATAAATAAAGCTTAGGCGCTCAAGGATAGGCGTGCGTCTGATTAGCTAGTTGGTAGGGTAACGGCCTACCAAGGCTACGATCAGTAGGGGGCGTGAGAGCGTGATCCCCACACGGGTACTGAGACACGGACCCGACTCCTACGGGAGGCAGCAGTAAGGAATATTGGACAATGGGCGGAAGCCTGATCCAGCCATCCCGCGTGCAGGATGACGGCCCTAGTGGTTGTAAACTGCTTTTATTTGGGAAGAATTCTGTGCATTCATGTGCAGTTGACGGTACCTTATGAATAAGCACCGGCTAACTCCGTGCCAGCAGCCGCGGTAATACGGAGGGTGCAAGCGTTATCCGGAATCACTGGGTTTAAAGGGTGCGTAGGCGGTCTATCAAGTCAGGGGTGAAATGTCAGCGCTTAACGTTGAAATTGCCTTTGATACTGGTAGACTTGAAACAGGTTGAGGTTGGCGGAATGTGGCATGTAGCGGTGAAATGCATAGATATGCCATAGAACACCGATTGCGTAGGCAGCTGGCTGGACCTGGATTGACGCTGAGGCACGAAAGCGTGGGGATCAAACAGGATTAGATACCCTGGTAGTCCACGCCCTAAACGATGCTCACTCGATGTGTGGTCTACGGATTGCGCATCCAAGCGAAAGCGTTAAGTGAGCCACCTGGGGAGTACGTTCGCAAGAATGAAACTCAAAGGAATTGACGGGGTCCGCACAAGCGGTGGAGCATGTGGTTTAATTCGATGATACGCGAGGAACCTTACCTGGGCTCGAATGGTACAGGACCGTCTATGAAAGTAGACTTTCCTTCGGGACCGGTATCAAGGTGCTGCATGGTTGTCGTCAGCTCGTGCCGTGAGGTGTTGGGTTAAGTCCCGCAACGAGCGCAACCCTTATCTCTAGTTGCCAGCATGTAAAGATGGGGACTCTAGAGAGACTGCCGGCGTAAGCCGTGAGGAAGGTGGGGATGACGTCAAATCATCATGGCCTTTATGCCCAGGGCTACACACGTGCTACAATGGTCGGTACAAAGGGTCGCTAAGCCGCGAGGTGGAGCCAATCCCAGAAAGCCGATCTCAGTTCGGATTGGAGTCTGCAACCCGACTCCATGAAGGTGGAATCGCTAGTAATCGCGCATCAGCCATGGCGCGGTGAATACGTTCCCGGACCTTGTACACACCGCCCGTCAAGCCATGGGAGCTGGGGGTGCCTGAAGACGGTGACTTTACGGGGAGCTGTCTAGGGTAAAACCAGTGACTGGGGCTAAGTCGTAACAAGGTAGCCGTACCGGAAGGTGCGGCTGGAATACCTCCTTTTAAGAGCACAAAGGCAAGCTGCTCGCAGCTTAATTCTCTGTTCTTTTCCTTTCCCAATATTCAATGGAATATTTATTTTATGATTCAGCCCATTTGGGGCGCCTGCTCAATGGAGCAGTTCTGGTTCGAGACCAGCGAATCAACCAAGGGATTTTCCGGCGACTGCTAATGTGAGGCAAGGCTGGGTAAAAGGATCCTGAAAAGTTCATTGACAATCTGATTATTGGAGTAGTCGAGCGCGATAATAACAATCAAGCGCTAAGGCAAACTGTTGCGGAAGCGACAGTTTAAAACAAGGCAAAAGAGAAGCAAAAGAAGGGCGTATGGTGGATGCCTAGGCTCTCAGAGACGACGAAGGACGTGGTAAGCTGCGAAAAGCTACGGGGAGTTGCAAACAAGCGTTGATCCGTAGATGTCCGAATGGGGCAACCCAGTGCCGTGAAGCGGCATTGCGAAAGCGTAAACGCGGGGAACTGAAACATCTAAGTACCCGTAGGAAAATAAATCAAAGAGATTCCCTTAGTAGTGGCGAGCGAACAGGGAACAGCCCAAAAGCACAATTGGAATTAGCCGAACTGTCTGGAAAGTCAGACCGAAGAAGGTGAAAGTCCTGTAGGTAAAAAGACCATTTGTGTGAAAAATGAGTAGGGCGGGACACGTGAAATCCTGTCTGAATATGGGGGACCATCCTCCAAGGCTAAATACTACCGAGAGACCGATAGTGAACCAGTACCGTGAGGGAAAGGTGAAAAGGACCCCAAGCAGGGGAGTGAAAAGACCCTGAAACCATACGTCTACAAGCGGTCGGAGCGCAAGCGACGGCGTGCCTTTTGCATAATGAGCCTACGAGTTACACCTTACTAGCGAGTTTAAGGACTTCAGGTCCGGAGGCGGAGCGAAAGCGAGTCTGAATAGGGCGAGCAGCTAGTAGGGGTAGACGCGAAACCGAGTGATCTACCCATGGGCAGGTTGAAGGTTGGATAGTCTCCAACTGGAGGACCGAACTGGTAAACGTTGAAAAGTTTTCGGATGACCTGTGGGTAGGGGTGAAAGGCTAATCAAACTCGGAGATAGCTCGTACTCCCCGGAAATGCATTTAGGTGCAGCGTTATATAAGAGTGTCATGGAGGTAGAGCTACCAATAGGGCTAGGGGGCTTCACCGCCTACCAACCCCTGATGAACTCCGAATGCCATGACATGCATATAGCAGTGAGGCTACGGGTGCTAAGGTCCGTGGCCGAGAGGGGAACAACCCAGACCAACCGCTAAGGTCCCAAAGTAAGTGCTAAGTTGGATGAACGATGTGGGGATGCTAAGACAGCTAGGATGTTTGCTTGGAAGCAGCAATCCATTTAAAGAGTGCGTAACAGCTCACTAGTCGAGCGTTCCTGCGCGGAAAATAAGCGGGCATCAAGCACTTCACCGAAGCGATGGATTTCAATGTAAATTGAAGTGGTAGGGGAGCATTCCAGCGGCGCTGAAGCTGAACTGTGAGGTTTGGTGGAGCTTCTGGAAAAGAAAATGTAGGCATAAGTAACGATAAAACGGATGAGAAATCCGTTCGCCGTAAGACTAAGGTTTCCTTGTTCGATGCTAATCAGAACAGGGTTAGTCGGGACCTAAGGAGAAGCCGACAGGCGAATCCGATGGAAAACGGGTTAATATTCCCGTACCTGTATATATTTCGAAGGGGTGACGAAGGAGCGTAAGACCCGCGTGCTGACGGAATAGCACGTTGAAGTACGTAGGCTTTGAAGGAGGTAGGCAAATCCGCTTCCTGAGCTGAAATACGATAGTACACTGAGGCAGCAATGCTGAGGTGATAGTGGTCCCAAGCAAGCTTCCAAGAAAAACCTCTAAGGTTAGGTATATACAGCTCGTACCGTAAACCGACACAGGTAGTCGAGGAGAGTATCCTAAGGCGCTCGAGTGATCCGTGGCTAAGGAACTAGGCAAAATCGACTCGTAACTTCGGGAGAAGAGTCTCCCCCAAGCAATTGGGGGACGCAGTGAAGAGGCCCAGGCGACTGTTTAACAAAAACACAGGACTCTGCAAAATCGTAAGATGCTGTATAGGGTCTGACACCTGCCCGGTGCCGGAAGGTTAAGGGAGGGGCTTAGTGCGCAAGCGCGAAGGTCTTAACTGAAGCCCCGGTAAACGGCGGCCGTAACTATAACGGTCCTAAGGTAGCGAAATTCCTTGTCGGGTAAGTTCCGACCTGCACGAATGGTGTAACGATCTGGGCACTGTCTCGGCCACGAGCTCGGTGAAATTGAAGTATCGGTGAAGATGCCGATTACCCGCAACGGGACGAAAAGACCCCGTGAACCTTTACTATAACTTCACATTGAGCTTGAGTATAAGATGTGTAGGATAGGTGGGAGGCTATGAAGCTGTAACGCTAGTTATGGTGGAGCCGACGTTGAAATACCACCCTTCTTATACTTAGGTTCTAATCCCGATTTATCGGGAGACCGTGTGTGGTGGGTAGTTTGACTGGGGTGGTCGCCTCCAAAAGAGTAACGGAGGCTCGCAAAGGTACCCTCAGCATGGTTGGTAACCATGCGCAGAGCGTATTAGTACAAGGGTGCTTGACTGAGAGAGGGACGCCTCGACCAGGTACGAAAGTAGGCTAAAGTGATCCGGTGGTTCCGCATGGAAGGGCCATCGCTCAAAGGATAAAAGGTACTCCGGGGATAACAGGCTGATCTCCCCCAAGAGCTCACATCGACGGGGAGGTTTGGCACCTCGATGTCGGCTCGTCACATCCTGGGGCTGGAGAAGGTCCCAAGGGTTGGGCTGTTCGCCCATTAAAGTGGCACGCGAGCTGGGTTCAGAACGTCGCAAGACAGTTCGGTCTCTATCTGTTGTGGGCGCGGGAGTATTGAGGAGATCCGACACTAGTACGAGAGGACCGTGTTGGACGCACCGCTAGTGTACCAGTTGTGCCGCCAGGTGCAGCGCTGGGTAGCTATGTGCGGAATGGATAAGCGCTGAAAGCATCTAAGCACGAAGCCAACTCCAAGATGAGTACTCCATGAGGGTCGTGGAAGATGACCACGTTGATAGGCTACAGGTGGAAGTGCAGTGATGCATGGAGCTGAGTAGTACTAATTACCCGAAAGCTTCTCGCGCGTAAGTCCTTTGCAAGAGCGCTTGGGTGTAAAAATCGAGTAAGACTATTCCAAATCAGATGTCATGATAATGAGTTAATGAGTTGATAAGTTATTGAAAAATAACTTATTAACTCAACAACTTGTTAATCACAAAAGATACGGGCGGACCGCAGACATGGGGCAAGCCCAAAGATTTGTTGGTGGCTATCCTCCTTCGCTGCCGCTACGGCGGACGAGAAGAAATGAGGAAAGCCCAAAGATTTGTTGGTGGCTATCCTCCTTCGCTGCCGCTACGGCGGACGAGAAGAAATGAGGAAAGCCCAAAGATTTGTTGGTGGCTATAGCTGGGGGGTTCACCTCTTCCCATTCCGAACAGAGAAGTTAAGCCGCCACGCGCCGATGGTACTGCCCCTGGGTGGGAGAGTAGGTCGCTGCCAACTTTTTTTTCTATCACTACGCCCGTTCAGGTTCCCCTGTACGGGCGTTTGTGTTTAACACAACCTGCTCAATTTACTGTTAATTGGTCATGGAAAAAAAGCTCCAAATCGCCCTCCGCCTGGAATTTATCTGGCTCCTGTTTACCCTGTTGGTCTTTGCGAGCCTGGCTGCTCCTATCTATGTGAAATTTTCAGCATTTCCTTTCTATTGGACTAATTTCCTCTTTGTTTGGGTCTTTATTACGGCTTCCCGATATATTTTCCTGCTTCCCACCACCTTTTTGGCCCGGAAACAGGTCCTTAAAATATTCTTCTTTTTCGCCAGTATCCCCTCGGTGTTCTATTTGATTGGCGAGATCCATGGTTTCCAAACCTTTTTGGATGAAGAAGGTATTCAAACGCTGATGCCCGGCCTGTCACTGACAGATATTTCCCAATTTGGCGGTTATGTCAAGGCTGAAATCCTGTTTTTTGGAGTGGGGAGTGTGATTGCAGTCATCATTTTTGCGTTCCGCATGCTGCTTTCGGTCTGGAGACTTCACAACAGGGGCACCATCTGACCTACAAAGCTGAATGGCCGGAAAAAGAACTGCGCAACCAGTTTTGTAATATGGCCAGCCCATGGGGCGTGAGGATGGATTCGGGATGGAACTGAATACCAACGAGTGGAAGTTGCCGGTGCTGAAGCGCCATGATCTCTCCATTATCCGTCCAGGCAATACCCTCCAATTCCTCAGGCAGCTCTTCCAGGATCAAAGAGTGGTACCGCATGGCGGAAAACTGAGGAGGCAGTCCTGCAAAAAGGACATGCCCATGGTGGGTAATAAGAGATGTTTTTCCATGAACCGGCAGCCCGGCTTTCACCAGGGAAGCGCCGAAGAATGCGCCGATTGCCTGGTGACCCAGGCAAATACCCAATATGGGAAGTGTATCATGAAAGGCTTTGACACAATCCATTAATGATCCTGCATCTTCCGGTTTTTCAGGACCTGGAGATAAGACGATGCCATCGTAATCTTCCTTTTTTATCCTATCCAGATCGATGTGGTCATTGCGGATTACCTGGCAGGAAGCCCCCAGCCGGAGAAAATAATCCCATAAATTATAGGTAAAGGAATCGTAATTGTCAATCAGAAGCAGGTTTGGCTGCAGGCGGGGTGTCATTGTCTTCGTTGATGTCAAAAATGTTGGGATCGCTTTCTTGCTGTTCTACACCCATTTCCTTGATCCGGTCCATAGCTTTGACCGACCCGGTCCAGAAGTCTTTGATCATGGGCTTGAGAAACTCATAGACCTTTCCGGCCTGTGCAGGCATTACAGCTAGGTACTCATAGGTAAATGAATCCTCTTTGACATTGTCCATCAAGCCCGATATGTCACCAAACCAAAGCAATAGGCTATATAGGAAAACCATTACCAGGGAAAGGAGCACGCCCCCGGCAGCTTGATTGAGGACGTTGACGTTGGCCGTTTTTAAAACTCCTTCCAGCCCCCGGGCGATCATCCGGATGAAGATCATGGTAACTACAAAAGACATGAGGAACCCTGCCAGAAACATCAGCGGGTTATCGCTGCCGAAGGCCGTTTCCAGAAATTTAGTAGCCGCAGGCGCAAATTTAAATGCGCCCAGCACACCCAGGAAAATGGAGAGCACATTGAAGACCGTTCGGATGATCCCCTTTGTAAATCCCAGGTAGAATCCATAAATTGCAGCAAGGAGAAAAATGATGTCGATTACCATACGCGTTGTTAATCCTTATTTTGCTTTATTCAAGGACGTTTTTACGCCTGCAAAGTAGCGCAATACCCCCCATTTGCAAAGGTATTTTGCCAAAACGACTGAAATTTCCGACGAAGATGCCTCATTTACTATCCATTCGCAATACCAGGAGAGACCGAACTTCTGTTTAACTCGGACTGTTATTCCAAATTATACACTTTGACCCTGCACTGTGGAAATTTCCATTTCCTTCATCTTCTAACGGAACCAATTGGACAAAATAGGCTTACTACTTTGTAAAAAAGGACAGGCGGGCAGCGCCGCCCATCCTTGTTTCATAAATTTATTTAGTTTACGCAGTACTTACCATATCTTTTTGTGCAAAACTTTTCCATTCACGATAGTCTAAAAATGTTTCGATGAAAACTAGTACCATTCGAATTGGAGGCGCCATCTTGTTGTGCTGGGCCCTCACTGCTGTTTCCCTGCTGGCTCAGTCGGGGAAAGAGCGCTTAAAAGAAATTCCCCCTGTTTTTGTCATTGGGGATTATGAGCCGGAGTATGAGGCACTGACGGGTAATTATTCAAAATCGCTACTGGATGTATGTGGCAGCGATATGACCCAGGCCTTTGATCTTTGGATCGGATTTGTCGAAGAGATTGAAGCGTATTCCAAACAATCCGGCTTTGAATTGAACGGGGTAAAAGCGTGGATTCACGTGTTTTTTAATGAAGACGGTACCATCACCCATATTGGTTTCCACCTCAAACCTACTTCCCGGAATGTAGATACGGACGCGTTGGCCAGTTTTCTCAGCCAATTTATCGGGCAGTATCAACTTCCTTTTACCGCTAGGGGAGAAATATTCCAACTATACCAGTGTAAGCTTTCCGAGCATGTACAACCGGCCTGTTTCGGGGATAATAACGGAGGATAATGATTATCAATCCTTTGTGGATGCTCCCAACCAGTTTTTAAAATTGGTTGGGAGCTTTTTTCGGATGGAGCACAATTAAGTGGCGATTCCGAAACATTACAAACCTTCGAGGGGTTTATTCCACAACGAGCCAATGTGCCAATAGTGCACCTCAATTCCGTACTTTTGTTATATGAAACGGCAAGCTGAAGCTATTATTCCCACTCCCTGGGGCGAGTTTTCCATGATCGCTTTTTCGGAAGATCAAAGTGATGTCATGCCCCATTTGGCACTTGTACATGAGCGGATAGACCGTTCTAAACCTGTATTAGTGCGGATTCACTCAGAGTGCCTTACCGGTGATCTTTTTGGATCGCTTCGTTGTGATTGTGGGGAGCAGCTGATCCGTGCGATGGAACTGGCAGCTGAACAGGGAGGCGTAGTGGTCTATTTGAGGCAGGAAGGAAGAGGGATTGGCCTCATCAATAAACTTAAAGCCTATACCCTTCAGGATCAGGGGATGAATACCCTGGACGCCAATGCGCATCTTGGGCTGGAAGTGGATGGCAGGCATTATGAGGTTGCAATCGCTATTTTGCAGGACCTGGGTATCGAAGCAGTGCACTTGCTGACCAACAACCCCACCAAACTGGAAGCGATAGAGCGATCAACCATCCGGTTGGTGAGCCGGGTACCGATCATCATTCAACCAAAGAAAGAAAACTGGAAATACCTGAAAGCCAAACAGGAGTTAATGGGACATTTTCTTTAGGCTTCGCCAGTTTTTAGGTTTAGGGTACTACTTTACCTCAGGCATTGCGCATTCTTCCCCTTCTTTCCGGCCACAAACTGTACATTCTCCAATCTGGTTTTTCAGCATGGGGTTATTCGTGGCACAAGTACCCCGAAATTCATTGCCCGTGAAGATATGACGCAGATTGATGAGCGCAAAAGACACGAGAAAGGTTACGAAAATGATCCCCAATACATAAATGAATTCCATATAACTACTTTTTACTGGCCCTCTTCGAATAATTGTTTGGTAAATACAACGCGGAGTCGCCCATATTAGTTTATTTTTGCAATCCTGACGATCAGGCAAAAGTATTACAAAATGCTCGAAAAAACAGCCCGGCTGAAAGAAAAGCTCGATGCGTTTTCGCGCCTGCTCCACATCATGGATGACCTGCGTGCGCAATGTCCGTGGGATAGAAAGCAGACCTTTGAATCCCTTCGAAACCTAACCATCGAGGAGACTTATGAATTGGCCGATGCCATTCTGGAGGAAGATCAGGAAGGGATCAAAGAGGAGATAGGCGATTTGTTGCTGCATATGGTTTTCTACGCCAAAATTGCCGAAGAAAAAGGCGCCTTTGATATGGCTGATGCGTTACACAGCATTTGCGATAAACTGATAAAACGCCATCCGCACATCTATGGGGACGTGAAAGTGAATGGAGAAGAAGATGTGAAGAAAAACTGGGAGCAGTTGAAGCTTCAGGAAGGAAAAAAATCCGTGTTGCAGGGCGTACCCCGGTCTTTGCCGGCCATGATCAAAGCATACCGGATGCAGGATAAAACGGCGCAGGTCGGTTTTGAATGGGCGGAAGCAGAGGATGTCTGGAAAAAGTTGAGGAAGAGATCGGCGAATTCCGGTCAGCTGTAAAGGATGGAACGGATCACGGACATCAGGAAGAAGAATTCGGAGACGTATTGTTTTCACTGATCAATTATGCCCGTTTTTTGAATATTGACCCGGAAACGGCACTGGAACGGGTTAATATCAAGTTCAAACAAAGGTTTGAGTACATTGAGGCAAATGCGCCCAAAAACCTGAAGGAAATGACCCTGGAAGAAATGGACGTCCTTTGGAACCAGGCCAAACGATTGGAGAAAAAGTAAGATGTCATTTACGCATTGACGATAATTGCGTACCTTAATAACCGCTCCAAAAGCGGTCGAGGTTTGTTGATTTAACTGAAATTGGCGATGAAAAAGATCGAGTTAGATATTGTTGCTTTATCCCATAGTGTGACCCAATCACATAATTACGCCGTTGTATTGGGCGAGCACGAAGGCGTCCGGCGGTTGCCCATTGTAATTGGTGGCTTCGAAGCGCAGGCTATTGCCGTTGCCATGGAACGCATGTCTCCTAATCGCCCACTGACCCACGATCTGTTTAAGAACGCCATGGAGATATTTCAGGTCGACCTCAAAGAAGTGATCATAAATAACCTGCTGGACGGCATTTTCTATGCGCGGCTTATTTGTGAAAAGAATGGAGAAGTCATCGAGATCGATTCCCGCACCTCCGATGCGCTGGCTATGGCCGTCCGTTTCAATTGTCCCATTTTTACCTACGAATTCATTCTGGAAGCGGCAGGCGTAGTATTGGAAGAGACGGAAGAAGCCTCCACCGCGCCCCGCAAAACCCCAGCCCGTAAGCCGAAGTCCTCCCCTTTGAATTCCTACTCGATGGAGGAACTGAGCAAGATGCTGGAGGAAGTGCTCGGTAAAGAGGATTACGAGCAGGCAGCCAGGATCCGGGACGAGATCAATCGCCGCAAAGGCGATGCCTAAAACAGCCTGGGCAACACCTCCAATACTTTTTCAAGCATCTCCTCCGTGAAATCCAAATGCGTCACCATCCGAACAGTATGTGTGCCGAAGGAGGAGGCTTTGATGTCGTATTTCCCCAAGGCTTCCAAAAACTGTGGCGCCGATAAGGTTGGGGCCAGGTCAAAGATCAGGATGTTGGTCGATACCGGGCGCAATTGAGCGATGTAGGGCTGTTGTTCCAGTACGGAAGCAATTTGCTGCGCCCGTGCATGGTCTTCTTTCAATCGGCCAACATGGTGGTCAAGCGCATAGATGCCTGCCGCCGCCAGGTATCCTGCCTGCCGCATACCGCCGCCCATGACTTTTCGCACCCGCCTTGCTGCCCGGATGAAATCCTGACTCCCCATCAATAATGAACCGACCGGAGCGCCCAGTCCCTTTGACAGGCAGATTGAAATGCTGTCAAACACCTGGCCAATTTCCAAGGGAGTATTCCCGGATTCCGTAAGGGCATTAAAGATACGCGCCCCGTCCAGGTGCAATTTCAGGTGTTGCTGCCGGCAAACATCCCGGATCGCCTCCATATCCTCCAACCGGTAATAACTCCCTCCAGCCCGGTTGCACGTGTTTTCCAACACGACTAACGTGCTTTTAGGCAACCAGTCGTAGGCGGGTTTGACCGCGGCGGCAACCTGAGTGGCGGACAGCCGGCCCTGATTGCCCTCGAGAAGCTGGACAGCCACCCCCGAATGAAAGGCATACCCCCCCACTTCGTAGTGATAGATATGGGAATGTTGGTCGCAGATCACCTCGTCGAGCGGTTGGGTATGCACTTTAATGGCAATCTGGTTGGTCATGGTGCCTGAAGGGCAGTAGATGGCAGCCTCCTTGCCAAAAAGGGCTGCGGCCTTGGCTTCGAGTGCATTTACAGTGGGATCCTCTCCAAAAACATCGTCGCCTACCACGGCCTGCATCATGGCTTCCAGCATGGCAGGGGTGGGTTTGGTAACCGTATCGCTTATCAGGTTGATCATTTTTTGCATTTTTTAGTAACAGGACAAATTTAGGTCTTAATATTGTGGCGCGGCTAATCTGCCAGCCGAATTTCAAGGTAAAAATGAACAGATGACCATGAATAGAAATTTTTTCTCCATCCTTTTATTCTTTGTCTTGGCGGCATCGTGGAGCTGCCAATCTAATGACCGGAAACCTGGCGCCGCTTCCGGTACCGACACCTCAGCCCTTTCCGGACTCGAGCAACTGCGGGCCCAGGCTGTTGATGAAAACGATATCTATGGCCGGCTTCGGGCTACCGTGTCTATCCTTCAGGACGAATTTTCCAGGTCGGAAGCCGCTATGCCCGGACTCAAAAAGGTTTCGGTGGAGATTGATGCCAACTGCCTGTTGACCATCTCCAATAAGGCATTTGGCGATGAAATGACGCGGGTAAATCTCCAGGCGCTGGATCCGAACGGGTTTAGTTTGATCCCCGACCTGAACGAAGGAGACTTTCCGGGATTACGGGTACGGACACTGGGAGGCAAGCCAGCGGTAGAACTGCTAAAAAAGGGCGCCTTGGTCACCACGCAGTCCGAATTAGTGATCTACCTGGCCGACCGCCCGGCAATTGAACGAATTACCCCTTATGTGCTGCAGGCACTGAATATTTGTCAAGGAGTTCAATACCCTGATTAGGGGACTTTGCGTGTTATTTACATGAACCCCATGCAGAATCTTTGCAGAGGTTTGGAAAAAGTGGTATTTTTTCCAACCAATCTGGAATACAAACAGAAATGACGGAGTTTAACAATTTTTTCAAGTCGGCCTTTTCCGTAGACAACGTGATTTTCGGATTTGATGAAGGCGATTTAAAGGTCCTGCTTATTAACCGCGGAGCGGAGCCCTACAAAGGAATGTGGGCCTTGCCGGGCGATTTGGTATATCCCAATGAAGACCTGGATTCAGCAGCGGGCAGGGTGCTGGAGGAATTGACAGGGCTTCGGGATGTTTATCTGGAGCAGGTCAATGCGTTTGGCGCTGTCAACAGGCATCCGCTGGGCCGGGTTATTACCGTGGCTTATTACAGCTTGATCAAGATCTCCAACTATGTGGTTACGCCTGCTTCCTTTGCGCAGCAAGCTAAATGGCATTCGCTTGGAGAGGTCAACACCCTCGCATTTGACCATAATGAGATCCTGAATGCCTGTTACCAGCGCCTGAAGCAGCGAGTCCGCACACGCCCTGTGGGGTTCGAGTTGCTACCGCCCAAATTCACGCTGACGGAATTGCAGCACCTCTATGAAGCTATTTTGGAAACCGGTCTGGATAAACGGAATTTCAGAAAGAAGATCCTTTCCATGAACCTGTTGGTCGATCTGGATGAAACGCAGGAAGGAGTAGCGCACCGGCCAGCAAAACTCTACCAGTTTGCCCAGGAGCGATACGAGAAACTCGTCCGGGAAGGCTTTTCTTTTGAATTGAAAGAGTCGAAGCGAAAACCTTCTTCTCCGCTACCTGCCTGATCAGTAAATATGGCCCTCTTCATCAAACAGGTAAATGACCAGGTCGCTGCTTCCAACCGACCGGTAGTAGCCAACCAGGTTGACCAAATCATCGCGGGTGCCCTCATAGCGGAACGCAAACGTGTTGCCATCTACCTGTTCTTTAGAGCCATCGAGGATTACTTTTTGATCGGAATTAATCTCAAAAGGGCCGTAGACGCCCGAAGCAAGTGAATCGGGCTCGACGAGCATTTCCAAGTTGTCTATAAAACTATCCGCCAAAACGGATAAAGTATCGACTAGCGGGAATACGCCGCCCCAAATCGTATTTTCCGGAATGCGGAGCAAGGTATTGGGATAAATCAATATGCCATAGGAGGTCTCCATCCGGATGGAATAATGATCGGGGCGGACGAGGAGAAGCCCTTCGTTCTGTACTACATCTTTCAGGCTGATCAATAATTGATAATCCCCCTGGTCGAGGGTTCCCAAGTCGAGAATATCTTTTGCCACACCGGTTCCGGGCTCACAAGGTTCGTGGAGCACCCAGTCGTTGAGGGTAAGATGGATGATATGCGTACCCTGTTCCAGTTCGTAATCGATGTCGTAGTTGCTACAATCCAGTACTTCCAGGCTACTCAGTTCGAATTCCAGGGATCGTGGTCCGGGTTGAAGTTTTTCATTCATTTCAATCCGAAAAGTGACCGAAATATCTACGTCTGCGGGAAAGTTTACCTCTTTATTACAGGAAAGGCACCCCAGGATGGGAATGCCAAAGAGGAGGCCTACCGTGTTTCTGGCAAAGATTTTTTTCATTTGTACAAACATACCAGACTTAAAACGAAAAAACCAAGTGATTGCTGCTTTATAAGGGCAAATGGATAAAAAAAGTCCATCCTCAAATTTTGTCAACAGGCGCATCTTACTCAACCTGTGAAAACCAATTTTTGAAAAAAACGAGAAAGGGTTATCTTTGATCTGGAATTTAGCTCAAGAAGGTAAATTTCTCCGCTCCATTACCCCCCCAGTTATTGACACTACTCCTATTTCCTCCATTGACACGTGCGTGTTGATGGCAAGCAATTTATTCGGTTTCGTCCGTTGCTGAAAAGCCGGACCTAAATTTCATTTTTATGAAATTGAACTTGCCGGGAATGCCCAGCTTTGGGTATGTGGTAGTAGGAGTATTTATCGTATCCCAATTGTTTCCATGCAATGGGCTGCATGCCCAGGATTCAATTCCCTTCATTGAACTGGAAAACCCCTGTGCTTGCCGCACGGGGAGCAATGGCGCCCAGGGAAACAGCCAACCGGGAATTCCCGGACAATTTGAAGAAAAGGTGGTGGTATGGAGCCAGCCGGGGGAAGACTGGACATTGTTGGAAACAGCGGGATTTTACAGCCCCTTCAGCCCCGCCCCCCCGGCTCTTCCGGAACCGCTTTCGTCGGGCATGCTTATGACGGAATTGCTCCCCGGTAAATATGAATTGAGCGGTATTCATACCGATGGACAGGGGTATTCCGTCCTTGTATCCAATGGCACTGACACCCTCAGTATATCCAATTTATGCCATTATCCCTCTATCGCGATCGAAAACCTCCCCGAGGGCATTTGCCTGAACAATCCGGCCATGGAGCTGATCGGTCAGTCCAATGGTACACCCGGAGCAGGTACGTTTTCCATATGGAACGCCAACGGACAATTGATCCAGGCGCTTGCTACTACAGTAGATCCAGCCCTGCTGGGGGAGGGGGATTTTATCGTCCACTATACATTTGATCAGGCCCCCGACAGTTTTCCCTGCACCTTTTGCATGCCGGGGTGCGTGCAGGTTGCTGCCCAGCCAGTGACTATTGAAGCGGGCATGTCTGGAATAGCCTGCAACGATTTGGTGCAAATTGCCCTGCCCGGTACTTGTATGCAGGAGATCCTTCCGGATATGGTGCTGGAAGGGGATCTTCAGTCCAATGTATTCTATGAAGTGGAACTGTTCAATGGGATCAATGCGCTTGGCAATACGGTCGATATCAATCATATCGGTATGACCCTGACCGTGCAGGTAACCAATACCTGCACCGGAATCAGCTGCTGGGGGACCCTGACGGTTTCCGACCAATGGGCGCCGGAGTTCGATTGCCCGGAAGAACCCATCATATTGTATTGCGGACAGGATGTCGATGCGGTGCCCCCGCCAATACTGACCGACAACTGCGATACCGGCATATCGCCTACCTTTCTTGGAGAAATTACAGAAAGTCCGGGCTGCGGCGCCACCGATGGGGTGTGGGAAAAAATATTCCGGCAATGGGGTGGAGAAGATGCCTGGGGCAACATCGCCGCTCCTTGCACACAGCAGATCCACCTCCTCCGGGGCACGCTGGACGAGGTCGTGTTTCCCCCTCATCTCAATGGCTTTGATGCCCCTGCGCTGGATTGCAGCAATCCGGATGCCAGCCCGCAACTTACCGGGTTTCCTGCATTGAATGGGGTGCCCTTTGGCATGGGCTCAGAAGATATTTGTGCAATTTCCGCCTATTACGCCGATCTGACCTTCCCCGGTTGCGGAACCACCCAGAAGATGATCCGCACCTGGACGGTGTGGGATGCTTGTTTGCCCTCCACACCCGGAGTGAACCCGCTGACCTATACCCAGGCTATTTGGGTGGTCGACGACGAGCCTCCTGTGATCGTCTGTCCGGTGGAAATAACCGCTAACCTGCTCAGTATTTCCTGTGACGGTCCGGTGGAATTACCTTCGCTGGAGGCCTCCGATAACTGTTCCGCGATTTCTTTTTCCGTGGAAACCCCTGCCGGATTTATAGCAGGCAACGGCGGGGTGCTGGAAGGATTGGTGCCGGGGCCATATGCGGTGGTCTACAAAGCTACCGATGCGTGTGAAAATGTTGCTGCCTGTGAGGTGGCATTACAGGTGGTGGACGGGGTGGCCCCTGTCGCCATCTGCGACGAATATACGGTCATCAGCCTGGATGCCGACGGGGTGGCAGAACTGCCGGCTGCCGATTTGGACGACGGCAGCTATGACGGGTGTACGGAAGTAAGTTTTCTGGTGCGCCGGTTAGATATTATCGGGGATTACTTTGCCCCGTGGGTCGCGTTTAATTGTGCGGATGTAAAAGGCGGCCCCGTTCCGGTAGAATTGCAGGTGAGCGATGCATACGGCAATACCGGAACCTGCATGGTGTCGGTCGACGTGCAGGATAAAACGGCGCCACTGCTGGAATGTCCTCCAGCTGTAACACTGGACTGCAGCCAGGACCCTGTTGATCTTACCCTGACGGGGGAACTCGAGGTTTTTGAAGCATGCCTGGTGGTGGTTGGCTGGAGCGATATGGATCTTTCCTCCAATTTTTGCGGATGGGGAGACCTTGTGCGTACATTTAAGGCCGTAGATGCTTCGGGTAATAGCTCCACCTGTCAGCAGTTCATTACCATTTTGAGTGAGGCCCCTTTCGACATAACAGGAATTACCTGGCCGGAAGATGTAGTCTTTACAGATTGTACTACCCCGGAATATTTTCATCCCGATAGTTTGCCTGAATACGCGCAACGACCGGTATTCGACGACCATCCCTGTGCGTTGGTAGCCACTAACTATGAAGACGCGTATTTCGATATTGCCGCCCCGGCCTGTTTCAAGATCCTTCGCACGTGGCGGGTTATCGACTGGTGCCAGTACGATCCGGGTCATCCGGAGGCAGGTGGGTATTGGGAGCATGTGCAGGTTTTGAAAGTGGAAGACCACACCCCTCCCGTGCTTTTTTGTGCGTTTAGTTCGTTCGTGAAAGTGTTGTCCCCGAATTGCCTGGAAACCGTCACCCTGCCTCAGCCCGGAGTAATGGACTGTAGTCCCGATGTGGAAATATCGGTGGAAAGCCCTTTAGGAGAGGGCTTTGGTCCCTTTCCCAATGTACCGCTGGGCGCGTATCCGGTCACTTATACCGTTACAGACCATTGTGGAAATATATCGGTCTGTTCCTACACGCTTCAGGTGGTGGATGCTAAAAAACCGACACCCGTTTGTGAAAACGGGGTGGTCGTTGAACTTATGCAAACCGGGATGGTCACGGTAAATATTTCTACCCTTAATGAGGGGAGCTATGACAACTGCACCGCGCAGGAAGACCTGATCATTTCTTTTTCACCTTATAATTCGGCGGACACCACGCTCTTCATCGATTGCAGTACGCCTGCAGGGCTGGTGGTTCAGGTGTGGGTGACCGACGAATTTGGCAACGCGGATTATTGCCAGACCCTGGTGCTGGTGCAGGATAACATGGGGGTATGTCCGGGAGTACCTCTTACCCTGGCTGGAGGAATAGAAACGGAAGCGGGAGGCGGGGTTAACGAGGTCTGGGTGGAACTCAACGACGGCTCCATTCCGGGCAATCTCACCGATTCGTCGGGGAGTTTTGTACTGACCGGCCTGGAGGCAGGAGCTGATTACACGGTCATACCGGAAAAAGACCAACCCCCCCTCAATGGGGTCACCACCTATGATATGGTGTTGATATCCCGGCATATTTTGGGCACCCAGCTTTTAGATTCGCCCTATAAGATAATAGCGGCAGATGTAAACCGGTCAAACACCGTTTCCACTATGGATCTGGTGGAGTTGCGCAAGCTGATCCTGTTTCAAATTTCCGAATTTTCCAACAATACCTCCTGGCGGTTTGTCGATATGGCCTTTTCGTTTCCGGATCCGGTTCATCCATTCCAAACCCCTTTTCCGGAGGTAATCCACTACAATAACATAAGCGCCGGTATGCCCCCGCCATTCTTCGTGGCGATCAAGGTAGGGGATGTCAATCTCAGTGCGACGAGCTATTGAATGCAAAAAGCTGTTAAACTGATGGGATTCCATGTTATCTTTGCCGCGTGGCACGAATTATGGGAATAGATTACGGGACCAAGCGTACGGGGATAGCGGTAACGGATCCCCTTCAGCTCATTGCCAGCGGGTTGGACACCGTTCCTACAGAAGCCATTTTTGATTTTCTCACCGGCTATATGGCGGCGGAGGAAGTAGAGCGGATTGTAGTCGGTCTGCCCTTGTATCCGGATGGAAATCCAGCACAAATCGCGCCTCAGGTAGAGCAGTTTGTAAAAAAACTTCAAAAACTTTTCCCCATGCTGGCGGTTAATACGTGGGATGAGCGGTATACCTCAGAAGAAGCCAAACGAATCATTTTACAGAGTGGCGCCCGAAAAAAACAACGCCGGGACAAATCCCTGGTTGATAAAGTCAGTGCCGTCCTCATTTTGGAGGATTACCTAAAAACCCATATTTGGCAGTCATTTTCTTGAAAAAGCAAACGGTGTGCAGGCCGCACCCCGTTTACTAAGTTATATTGAAAAAAGTAGTTATTGTTATGATTTTGCCCATTTACGCCTATGGCCAGCCGGTACTAAAGAAGAAAGGCGCGGAAGTTGGTCCGGATTATCCGGAGTTGGAAGAGTTGATCGAAAATATGTGGGAGACCATGTATAATGCCCACGGCGTTGGCCTGGCCGCACCCCAGATCGGCCGTTCTATCCGGTTGTTTATTGTGGACACCATTCAGTTGAGCAAGGAAGAGAAGGAAGAGGAAGGCATCAAGCAGGTATTTCTCAACGCGCAAATGCTGGAGGAAGGAGGAGATCCCTGGCCCTATGAAGAAGGATGCCTGAGTATTCCGGATATCAGGGGCGATGTGGAGCGTCTGCCCCGGGTTCGGATCCGGTACATGGATACGCAGTTCGAGGTGCATGAAGCGGTCTTTACCGGGATTGAAGCGCGGGTGATCCAGCATGAATACGACCATATTGAAGGCCGGCTGTTCGTCGAACGCCTTAAACCGATCAAGCGGCGGCTCATTCAGCGAAAGCTGGACAGTATTAAGAAAGGGCAGGTAGAGGTGGAATACCGCATGAAATTTGCCGCTATCCGTTAATCTTTTCATTTTTCCCCTAACCCATCACCCCCACATCATGGAAGACTTGCTCAAGAAGTACAAAGAGCGGCAGCCGGAGATCGTATTCGAATGGAATGATCCGGAGACAGAAGCTCGTGGCTGGATCGTCATCGATACGTTGCGGAACGGCGCAGCAGGCGGAGGGACCCGAATGCGGGAAGGATTGACCAAAGACGAGGTCGTTTCCCTGTCGAAAGTCATGGGAATAAAATTCTCGATCAGCGGCCCGGATATCGGGGGCGCAAAATCGGGAATTGATTTTGACCCGCAGGACCCCCGCAGAGATGAGGTATTGAAGCGTTGGTACAAAGCAGCCTATCCCATTTTGAAAAACTATTACGGCACCGGAGGCGATCTGAATGTCGATGAGTTGAAGGATGTCGTGCCTATTACCGAAGCGCTGGGCTTGTGGCATCCTCAGGAAGGGATCGTCAATGGCCATTTTCATTCGGCGCCGGGTGAAAAGATCAATATCATCGGACAATTGCGATATGGGTGTGCCAAAATCGTGGAAGACCCTCGCTATGTGCCGGAAGGGCCCCGGAAGTATGCCGTAGCCGACCTGATCACCGGTTATGGGGTGTCGGAAGCATTGAGGCACTATTACGACCTTTACCACCACCGGGACCTGGACGGTAAGACCGCCATCATTCAAGGATGGGGTAATGTCGCTTCTGCCGCTGCTTGCTACCTGGCGCTTCAGGGAGTGAAAGTAGTGGGGATCATCGACCGGCATGGCGGGCTCATCAGGGAGGAGGGAATGGGCCTTGAAGAAATAAAGTTTCTATTCAATGAGAAAAGGGGCAATAAGCTATACTCCGAGCCTTTACTGCCCTTTGAAGAGGCCAACGACCACATTTGGGACCTGGGCGCGGATATTTTCATTCCGGGCGCCGCCTCCAAAATTGTGACCCGCGCGCAAGTTGACCGTTTATTAAAAGGAGGTATTGAGGTAATTTCCTGTGGTGCCAATGTGCCGTTTATTGACGATCAGATCTTTTTCGGACCCACTGCCATTTACACCGATGCCCACACCAGTGTGATCCCTGACTTTATTGCCAACTGCGGAATGGCCCGGATATTTGCCTATCTGATGCAGCCGGGGGTAGAAGTAACGGACGAAGCCATTTTCCTGGATGTATCTCAAACCATGCGGAGAGCCCTGGAAGAAGTGCGTGCGTTAAACCCCAGTCCATTGGGAATAGCCTCGAGAGCGCTGGAAAAAAGTATAAAAAAATTGATGGCTATAGAGCCTCCTGTCACTGCTTAGTTTTCATAACCGGCTCAAAACGCAAGGCATATAAAGTCAGGACGGACAAAAAGGAATACTTTTTTTTGCCACAAGGCAAAATAAACAATACATTTGTAAAGCTGGCTTCAGCACATTCACCCTTAGAAACTGATTATAACCTTTGTTCCCTATGACATCACGAGAAACTATGAGAATTTCTTTCCTCCTGCTTTTTGCCTTTTCCATGACAAACCTATTCAGTCAGAGTGGCAATAATAGCGCTGCCTATGGAGGAATTCAAGCCACTCCCAAGTACGCATGGGAAGTCGGATTGCACGGCGGCCATTTCTTTTCCTCTGGCGACGTGGCCTTCCGGCCCAGCTTTGGCGCCGGATTTCATGTGCGCAGAGCACTGGACTACGTGTTCTCCCTCCGGTTGGATGGCATGTATGGCCTGGCTAAAGGCGATAGCCAATCGTCCGGACACAGAATTAGTAACGCGGATCAAACTCTCTCCGATGCATTTACGCACAAGACGACATACGCTTCTGTGACTGCACAAGGCGTCATGGTGCTAAACAACCTGCGCTGGGATAAACCCCAAAGAAAGGTCAACATCTACGTGTTTGCCGGGGCGGGCCCAACCTATATTCAGACCGCCATCGAATCCAAAACCAAAGGATTGTTCTCCTATAAAGACATTATTGACGTGCCCGGGGGGCCGCTTTCCGGGCGGCAGACCTCCCAGTTTGTAGCTGGGCTGGAAGCCGGTGCGGGTGTGTCCGTGCGGATCACCGGCGGATTTAACCTCAGTCTCGAACACAAGGGCGCCACCGTTTTTGGGAAACGCACCGACCTGATGGACGGGGTGGAGATCAAATTCCGCGATATCATCAACTATACCGCGCTCCGCTTCAACTTTAACCTTCGCGGAGGAGGCAAACTCGCCGAACCGTTGTATTGGGTGAACCCGCTGGATGTCGTACTCAATGATATCTCCGAATTAAAAGCTCGCCCGATACTCGACCTCACCGATTCTGACAAAGATGGGGTGATCGACATTATCGACCAGGATAAGAATTCGCCTCCAGGCGCACCGGTAGATACCAGGGGTGTACCACTCGACAGCGATGACGACGGTATCGCCGACTACCTTGACCGGGAGCCCTATTCTCCGCCGGGCACTTCTGTAGATGGGGAAGGGGTGTCCCAAAACCCACAATATCAGAATAACAACTACGTGGATCACAACGAAGTGGATCGCCTCATCAATGAAGCGCTGGCCGGTGGTGGTGGCGCAGGTAATGCAGTAGTAGAGTGGTTCCTCCCTATGGTCCATTTCAACATTGACAGCTATAAGGTTCGGGAAGCAGACTATGGCAACCTGGCCAATATTGCAAAAGTGCTGGAATCTAATCCGAGAATTCGTGTCGTCGTGCAGGGCTTCACCGATAAAACGGCCTCCGACGACTACAATAGCGTGCTTTCTTACAACCGTGCACAGGCGGCCATAGACCACTTGGTCAACCTCCATGGTATCGACAGGAGCCGATTGTTGCTTCAGTATGGTGGAGAATCAAATACGCTGGTACCCTCGAGTGGCAGCAGCCTGATGAACCGCCGGGTAGAATTTCGGGTGGCTTCCTCCCAAGATGTAGAAATGCCTGCTCCGCAAGGCGCGGCGCCTCCAAAAGTAGAAGGAAATATTCAGGGCTATTAATCTGCTAATCCCATTTCACTATAAAAAAAGCGGCTGTTTCAAAACAGCCGCTTTTTTTTTTCAATAAGCCTGTATAGCCAGCATAACCAGCGTACATCCCATTTCCGTTTCAATACCCGCTTCACGGGCCAGGTTAAGGAGTTCGTAGTTCTCGGTGCCGGGATTGAAGATGATGCGCCTGGGGCGCAAGGTTTGCAGAATATAGTCGTAATAAGGCCGTTGGCGTCCGGCGTTGAGATAGAGCGTAACGGTATCCACCTCTTCCACGATGGGCATTTCATTAATGATCGGAATTCCGTGGATGGTTCCCTGGCGGATGCCAATAGGCACCACTTCGTGTCCGCGCAGGTGCAGCTGTTCGACTGCACTGAATGCATACCGCGAAGGGTTGGGCGTAGCGCCGAGTACGATTGTTTTTTTTCATAATTGCGCTTAAAAGTAAAAGGCAACCTATAGTCTTTTAAACCATTAACCGGATCGGATCTTCCAGGATGCCCTTCATGGTTTCCAGGAAACGGGCGCCGGAAGCGCCGTCTACTACCCGGTGGTCACAGGAAAGGGTTACTTTCATGCGCTGACCGATCACGATCTCGCCATTCTTTACTACGGGTTTTTCCACGATCGTGCCTACCGCCAGGATGCATGCATCGGGCGGATTGATTATCCCCGTAAATTCTTCGATCCCAAACATCCCCAGGTTAGAAATGGTGAAGGTGTTGCCCTGCATTTCTTCCGGTTGTAGTTTGCGGACCTTGGCTTTTTCCGCATAGGTCTTTACTTCCTGGTTGACCTGGGAAAGGGTCTTTATGTCCGCATGGCGGATCACCGGCACGAGGAGTCCGTCTTCGACTGCTACCGCTACGCCGATGTTTATATCGCGGTTATAACGGATGCGGTCTTCGAGCCAGGAGGCATTTACTGCAGGGTGTTGGCGAAGGCTGGCGGCAGCGGCTTTGATGACGAGGTCATTGAAGGATATCTTCACCGGCGACACTTCGTTGATCTGTTTGCGGATGGAGATGGCCTTTTCCATATCGATCTCTACGGTGAGGTAGAAGTGCGGCGCTGTGAATTTGCTTTGGCTGAGCCGGCGGGCAATCGTTTTTCGCATTTGGGAGATCGGTTTCTCCTCGTAGTTGTCCCCACCGGAGCTGGACATCGGCGCAAAGGGAATCACGGCGTGGGTGTCATCGACCGGCTGCTCGGTGGTTGCCGGAGCGCCGAGAAAGGCTTCCACATCCCGCTTGATAATGCGTCCGGAGTCCCCGCTGCCTTTCACCTGACGCAGGTCGATGCCCGATTCCTGGGCGATATTGCGAGCCAGGGGCGAAGCCTTGATCCGGTCTTCCGTGTTGGGTTCCGGTTGAGCGGGCGCAGCTGCCACCGGTGTGGGTTCCACAGGTTGGGGTGCAGCAGGTGTTTCCTGTGTTTTCGGGGCTCCATTGGAGCCGCCCGAAGCTTCGAGCGCAGCCTTCCAGTCTTCCCCTTCTTTGCCGATCACGGCGATCACGCCGTTGATGGCTATGGGCCCTTCTTTGACGGCGATATGTAAAATTACCCCTTCCACATAGCTGTCGAGCTCCATGGTAGCTTTGTCGGTTTCCACTTCGGCGATGGTTTCGCCGATCTGGACTTTCTCCCCTTCGTTCTTCAACCAACTTACGATATTGCCCTCTTCCATCGTGTCACTCATGCGGGGCATGCGGATAATCTCTGCCATATAGGTTTTTATTTTCTTTCAGGAAATAATGGGTGTCAAATTAAAATGCGAAGAAAGGAAAGGAGGGCGGGCGTAGCCAGCGGACTTTCCTTTTTTCCCGTTGGGGGACAAAATTAACGTATTATCAACACTGGCCAACCATATTGGTTTATTTTTTACCGCGAAGAAGCTGCGGGGAATCCTTAATTTTACCGAATGAATTATTCATCGAAACTGATAGAAGAAGCCGTTCAGGCTTTTGCCACGCTGCCGAGTATCGGAAAAAAGACCGCTTTGCGGCTGGTATTGCATCTGGTGAAAATGGAACCTGAGCTCACAGAGCGCCTGGGAGAAGCGCTGCTGAATATGCGAAAACATATTCAGTTTTGCCAAAACTGCCATCACCTTTCCGACGGTCCGCAATGTCAGATCTGCGCAGACCCACGCCGCGACCGCTCGCTGGTCTGTGTGGTGGAAGGCATTCGCGACGTGATGGCCATTGAAGAGACCGGACAATACAAGGGGCTGTATCACGTTTTGGGAGGAGTGATCTCTCCCCTCGAAGGGGTGGGGCCCGAAAGCCTGCAAGTCGATTCGCTGGTAAACCGGGTAGATTCAGGAGAAGTGAAGGAATTGATCATGGCGGTTAGCCCGACGATAGAAGGAGAGACAACCATTTTTTACCTTTCAAAGCAACTCAGCGCTTATCCGGTCCGGATCAGCACCATCGCGCGCGGGGTCTCCTTTGGTGGGGAGTTGGAGTATGCAGATGAACTGACCCTGGCCCGGTCGATCACGGCCCGGATACCCTATAAATCCGAATGATCCTACTACATGAATGAACCGCGCGGCATCCGGCTTTCGGTCGTAATTGTCAATTACAACGTAAAGTACTTCCTCGAGCAAGCGCTTCTCTCGGTTCGACGGGCCTCTGTGCACCTGCCTGTCGAGGTTTTTGTGGTCGACAACAACTCGGTGGATGACTCGACGGCCATGGTGCGGAAAAAATTTCCCGAAGTCCAACTGATCGCCAACACCCAAAACGTCGGATTTTCTGCGGCTAATAACCAGGCTATCCGTATCGCGAAAGGCGAATACATCCTGCTCCTGAATCCGGATACCGTCGTCGAAGAAGATACGTTCGAAAAGTGTCTCCAGTTTATGGATGCGCACCCCGAAGCCGGGAGCCTGGGCGTCAAAATGATTGACGGCGCCGGCATTTTCCTGCCGGAATCCAAGCGCGGGTTTCCTGCCCCTCTCGTCGCCTTTTTCAAGGCATTCGGCTTTTCCAGGTTATTTCCCAAGTCGCGCGTTTTTAACCATTATCACCTGGGCTTTCTGGATCGCGACCAAACGCACGAAGTGGAGGTCCTCTCAGGCGCTTTTATGTGGCTCCGAAAGGCCGTCCTGGACCAGGTGGGGCTCCTGGACGAGACTTTTTTCATGTATGGGGAAGATATAGACCTTTCGTACCGGATTGTCCAGGCGGGCTTTAAAAACTACTATTTTGCTGAAACGACCATCATCCATTACAAGGGAGAAAGCACGAAAAAAGGGAGCCTGAATTATGTGCGCACCTTTTACCAGGCGATGATCATCTTTGCCCGCAAGCATTTTTCGGGAGAAAAGATGCATCTGTTCATTTTTATGATCCAACTGGCGATCTATTTTCGCGCCATGCTCACGCTGGTTGCCGCCTGGACAAAAAAGCTATCCCTTCCCTTCCTCGACGCAGGGCTCATGGTGGGTGGGTTATTGTTTATAAAGAATTTCTGGGCTACCCAATACTTTAAAGATCCCGATTATTTTCAACCTGCATTTTACTATTTCAATACCCCCCTTTATGTCGCGGTCTGGCTCAGTGCGCTGTTTTTCAGCGGAGCTTATGATCCGCCACTCCGCCTTCGGCGCCTGGTGCGGGGATTGCTTTGGGGCACCTTGTTTCTGGCTGCTATTTACGGGTTTTTGCCCCTCGATTACCGCCCCTCCCGGGCCATTATCCTCATGGGGGCGCTGTGGGCTATCCTGTCGACGGTGGGCTTGCGATTCGCCCTGCACTTCCTTCGCTTCCGCAACCTGGATTTGGGACGGGAGCGCGAATGCAACCTCATCATTGTGGGGCAAAAGGAAGAAAGCGACCGGGTGCGTTACTTGTTGCACCAGGTCCAGGTTCGCAAGAACATTATCGGCATTGTAGCGCCCTTTGAGACCGAAGACCTGGATACCTACCTCAGTACGCTTCCGCGCCTGGACGAGGTGGTCTATCTCTACAAAGTGGATGAGATCATCTTTTGCGGCCGTGATATCAGTTCGCAGGAAATTATGCGCTGGATGACGCACCTGGGGCCGCACCTGGAATACAAAATCGTACCCGATGACAGCATGAGCATCATCGGCAGCAGCTCCAAAAATGCGCAAGGAGAAATCTATACTTTTGATATTCAATTCAATATCGCCACTCAAAATGCCCGGCGCAACAAGCGGCTGTTGGATATCATCGTGGCTCTGACCCTGTTGTTGGCCTCGCCTGTGCTGGTTTGGCTGATGCGGCGAAAGACAGGCCTGTGGGGCAATTGTTTCCGGGTCCTGGCCGGCAACCGGTCGTGGGTAGGCTATGCACAGGCGGGGGAAAGCGCCAATACCCTGCCCGCCCTCCGGAAAGGGGTGTTGAGCCCCTTAGCGGGCTGCGCTATCCGATCCACGACGAGCCGACCATCCAGCGCCTGAATTTCTTCTATGCAAAGGATTTCCGTCCTTTCGATGACCTGGATATTATTTGGCGTGGGTTCCGATCTTTAGGTACTGGTGAAAAAACAACGTATGGCCTTAACAACTGAATATATTGCCCAATTAGCTCGTGAAATCCACCCTGAGGTGGTGGCTCTCAGGCGGCACCTCCACCAGCATCCGGAGCTTTCTTTTCAGGAGGAGCGGACTGCTGCGTATGTAGCGGCCCGGCTGGAATTCCTCGGTATTTTTCACAAAAAAAATGTAGCTGGCCATGGAGTGGTCGGCTGGATTCGCGGGCGCAACCCTGAAAAACGGCTGATCGCCCTGCGCGCCGATATGGATGCTCTGCCGATCATGGAGGAAAATGAAGTGCCTTATCGTTCTCAACATCAGGGCGTTATGCATGCGTGCGGACACGATGTACACACGGCTTCCCTGTTGGGCACGGCGCAAATACTGCAACAAACCGCGGAGGAATGGGAAGGCACCGTGCAACTTATCTTTCAGCCTGGGGAGGAGTTGCTTCCCGGTGGAGCTTCCTTAATGATCGCAGAAGGGGTATTGGATCATCCACGTCCGGCGCTCATCCTGGGGCAACACGTACACCCTTCGCTGGAAGCGGGCCGTATCGGCTTGCGTCCGGGTATGTTTATGGCTTCTTCCGATGAAATATTCCTCACTATTACCGGGAAAGGCGGTCACGGCGCTACCCCGCACGAGTGCATCGATCCGATCCTGATCGCCTCCCACCTCGTAGTGGCCCTGCAACAGGTGGTCAGCCGTCGTGCCAACCCTACCACGCCCAGTGTACTCACTCTCGGGCGTATCCAATCGATGGGCGGGGCGACCAACATCATTCCCGATAAGGTAGAGATCATGGGGACTTTCCGCACCATGGACGAAAACTGGCGGAAAGAAGCCCACCAGGTCATTCGAACCCTGGCTACGAACCTGGCGGAGGGGATGGGCGGAAAATGCGAGGTCCGGATTGTGACCGGCTACCCTTTTCTGGTCAATGAAGAAGGATTGACCGGGCAAATTCGCACTTTTGCACGGGAGTACCTGGGTGAAGAGGATCAGGTAGTAGAGTTGCCCATGCGGATGTCTGCCGAAGATTTTGCGTATTACTCCCAACTCATGCCTGCCTGTTTTTACCGGTTGGGCACCGGCAATCCGGTAAAAGGGATCAACGCTCCGGTTCATACCCCTACTTTCGACATTGATGAAGCGGCACTGGAAACCGGTTCCGGCCTGATGGCCTGGCTGGCGATATGCCTTTTAAATAACGAGTTTGAACAACCATAGGCCGTTCAAACTCATTATATTAATTATTTTTACCCCTTAAAATCCATTTCAACTTATGGCGAAGGTATTGATAGTAGATGATGAAGGCAATATTCGCCGGGCTTTCCGGGAAATTCTGGAATTTCAGGAATATAAAGTGGAAGAAGCGGCCGATGGAGTAGAGGCGCTGGTAAAAGCCAAGCAGTGGAAGCCGGACGTGGTGATCATGGATATCAAGATGCCGAAGATGGACGGCATGGAAGCGCTGGAGAAATTACAGGAAAAGTATCCCGATATCCCTGTGATTATGATCTCCGGGCACGCCAATATAGACACGGCGGTGGAGGCGGTGAAAAAAGGGGCATTTGACTTCATCGCCAAACCGCCCGATCTCAACCGGGTGCTCATCACGGTGCGCAATGCGCTCGACCGGTCCAACCTCGTCATCGAAACGAAAACCCTTCAAAAAAAGGTTTCTCAAAGCAAAGTACAGGAGATCATCGGTGAGTCGCAGGCTATTGCGATGATCCGGCAAACCATTGAACGCGTAGGTCCATCCGACGCGCGGGTACTGATTACCGGCAGCAACGGCTCGGGGAAGGAACTGGTTGCCCGTTGGCTTCACGAGTACAGCAACCGGAAAGAGGGGCCTATCGTGGAGGTCAACTGTGCCGCTATTCACGCCAATTTGATCGAAAGCGAACTGTTCGGCCATGAGAAGGGGTCTTTTACCGGGGCGGATAAGCAGCACATTGGCAAATTTGAACAGGCCAATGGCGGCACGCTTTTCCTCGACGAGATCGGCGATATGAGCCAGTCGGCACAGGCGAAAGTGCTGCGTGCCCTGGAAGCAAAGCGCATCACCCGCGTGGGAGGCAACAAAGACATCGAAGTCGATGTACGGGTGGTCGCTGCCACCAATAAGGATCTGCGGGCTGAGATCGACAAGGGGAATTTTCGAGAGGATCTGTATCACCGCCTGGGCGTGATCCTCATACACGTGCCCTCCCTCAACGAACGGCGCGAAGATATACCCTTGCTCATCGATTTCTTTACCGGGCGGGTTTCCGATGAATTGAATATGCCGGCCAAAAAGTTCGAACCGGAGGCGGTCAACGCGCTGCAGGAACTCAATTGGACGGGGAATATCAGGGAATTGCGCAACGTGGTGGAGCGCTTGATGATCCTTAGCCGCGATACCATTACCCTACAGGATGTAGCGCAGTTTGTCATTCCTTCCGCTGCATCCGATCAGCCTCCCTTGCACCGGTTGTTTCGCCAATACGACAATCTGGAGGACCTTCAGGCATTTATTGCCCGGGAATACCTTTCATTTCAGAAAAACTAACTCCGGGGTTTCCAATGAACCGGAAGGTATGAAACGGTGTTTTATTGTTCCGGCTATTTTGAAATAGTACTAAAAACGCACGATTCCATGTCAGAACCCATTAACGACAAAGCGATAAAACCCAAATATATCCGCAGGAAGTGGAGCAGCATCAAAGGCGAGAACTCCTGGACCATGTTCAAGGTCATTTCTGAATTTGTGGACGGATTTGAAGTCCTCAACGAGATCGGCCCCTGTGTATCTGTTTTCGGCTCTGCCCGTACCAAGCCTTCCGATAAAAATTACAAACTGGCCGTAGATATAGCCCGTCGCCTCACCGAAGAGGGGTTCGGCGTCATCACCGGAGGCGGTCCCGGCATCATGGAAGCCGGCAACAAAGGGGCTGCCTTGTATGGAGGTATATCGGTGGGTCTCAACATCAACCTTCCTCACGAGCAGAGTTCCAATCAATATATCGATCCCGACAAAAACGTCAATCACCGGTATTTCTTTATCCGAAAGGTGTTGTTCGTGAAATATGCACAGGCCTTTGTAGCACTCCCCGGTGGCTTCGGCACGATGGACGAACTTTTCGAAGTACTGACACTTATTCAGACCAAAAAGATCTCTCCGGTTCCTGTCATTCTGGTGGGCACGGAATTTTGGACGGGATTGAAAGAATGGATCCGCTCCATCATGTACGAGCGCTTCGGCAATATCAACGAAGTCGATCTGGACCTGATGCCTATCGTAGATGACGAAGAAGAGGTCATCCGGATTATCACCGAGTTTTACTCAGGGGACAGAGGGGACCGGTTGAAGCCGAATTATGAGCTTTAATCCACAAACTGCCACGAAATCCCGATCCTGAACGTCATCTGCGGCACCGGATAATCAGCCACCAGATAGTAGTAATCCTGGGTGAGCAACGGCAGGATATTTTCCAACCTGAATAAGAACCGAAACTTCTTCACCTTGAAGCCCAACGTAGCGTCTATCAGGGGTTGCCAGGGCTGATAGAGTGCATCCTGCAGGTAGAATTGCCCGGTCAGCGGCTGAAAAGCGTAAGGGGTGAAGTCGCCAGTGAGACGGAGGTCCATCCCCACCCGGGCCAGCATTACTTTTTTGAATACCAGCCCCTGCACATACAGGGAATGTGCACCGTAATAAGTCGGGAGCCGCAGGAAATCCTGTGTAGCCTGTTGAAGGAACAGGTTGTTCTCAAAATGGAGCGGTCCGATCCCCAGATGCAACCAGGCGTTCAACTGAAGCACGTTGACCGGCAGGGAGGTCTGTTGGGGCAGGGCTAGCGTATCGAAATAGGTCAGAAAATTGACCAGGTGGTAATTCCCGCTCACTTTCACATTCCCCTTAAAGGCGCTCAACGTCCCGCCGAGCGTGGTATGGATGGTAGGTTTAAATGCGTTATTCCAAAACACCTGTTGGGTGATGGTCAATTGCTGCTCCAGCAACCCGGGGGCGTAGCGCTGGTTGATGGCGTAGGCTTCCAACCCACCCCAGTTGGCCACAGGAACAAACCACCGGCCTTCCACCCGGTAGTCGCCTGCATTGGCGAGCAGGCCCAGGTGGGCATTTCCTTCGAGCACCCCTTTTTTGCCGATAGGCCATTTGAGACGGAAGGTGGCAAAGAGGTTGTTCAGGCTACTGTCGAGTGGTTCCTGCGTCCACCAGTGGTAGGTATGGACCAGCCCTGCCTCCCAACTCAACCGCTGCTGCCGGATCCCCGTGCTGTCGGGGGGCAGGCTCGTGAAAAAGTGCAGGCGCACGGCATTGCGCACACTTTTGTCATTGATATAATTGCGGATGCCCCGCTGGTCGACCTGGAAGATGCCATAAAAAGAGGAGTCTGCCCTGGGGTTGTCGTCGTAATATTTACTGGTATTTTGTTGGTAACGGAAGTCATGGACGATATCCAATTGGCCTGCGCGTTTGCCCTTGGCCTTTTCCGTGGAGAAGACCCGGAAATGCTGAAGAAGCCCTACTTCGCGGGTGGCATAACGATATTGGGGACTCTCGATACGGACCGGGATCGTAATGGGCGTGGCAAGGACAGGCACGCCGTTGGAAGTAGGTTCCTGCTCAATACCCCCGTTATGCTCCAATTGATTGACATTGGAGCCGTAGCGCAGGAAGGCCTGGTAGCGTTTACTGGTGGGTTTGAACCAGATCCCGAATGCAAGCGCCGATAATTCAGTTTTTTGGTGGATATAGGCGCCCTGATTATTGAGACGGTTATAGTAAAGAGAGACGCCCATATTCTCTCCAAACCCTCGCCCGAACTCCAACTCCAGGGCGGTGTTTTCCTGGTTGTTTCCCTGCGAAAAGATGGCCCGGGTGTAGGCCTGTCCGGTTCGGTAAAACAACAGGCTGTCGAGCGGCTTCCGGATGTAGTCGTAGGCGTCGAGGCCGAGATGAAACCCCTGTCTGTAAGGCGCCTGGTAGAAAAGCCTGACGGCCGGAGAGCCCAGGTTTCCCAGATTTCCCCTTGGCGCAACTCCTTTCCGGATGGGGTCGTACTGCATGAAGGAATACCCCAAGAGGGTATCATCCAGGGCAAACTCCTGATAGGGATTGGCCGGGTAGAGCCAATAGACGTCGGAGGTATCGGTTACGATTCCCCCCAGGCTGTCTTTGACAAGGGTAGTGTCGACCTGGAAGAATGGATCATCTTCCTCGATCTGAGCAAATCCGCTGCTCAGCGCCAAAAACAGAAAAAGGATAGTAAGCCGTTCTTTCATCGTCACAAAAGTAACGAACCCGACCCATATCTTATTCAATGTTGAATGGAAACCGGCACGCCGGCCGTGCCTTCCATTTGGAGGAAATAGAGCCCGTTGGGTAAGGTGGCCGGTATTTCTAAGGTAATTTGGTTGTTTCCTTTCGAAACGGCGAGCTCTTTACGCAGTACTTCTGTGCCTGTCACCTGATACAGGGCGAACCGGCATTCACTGGCCGGGTTATCCCAGTTGAATTCCAGGGTAAGCTGGCTGCTCGCCGGTTGTGGGAAAACCCGGAGCGCTCCCAAGGTAGTCGCCGGCTCCGAAATAGCTGAAGTCAGTTCAATCTTATCAAATACAAACAGCCCGTTTTGCATATCGGAGAGCAACACCCGCCCGCTGGGCAGCAGTGGGTATACGCCCCATGCACCCTGGTAGGAGCCGTTGTTGGGCTCGGCAAAAGTGTCGTAGTAAGCGATATGAACCGGGTTGAGGGGATCGCTGACATCGAACACCTGCAGGCCGTCGTAGTAATAGGAAACGTACAAAAAATTATCCCGCAGCAGCATGTTATGGGGGATGGTTTTCTGCTCCGGCGATTCGGCGTTGAAGGTGTTGATGACCTTGATATCGGTGAAGTCGCTCACGTCGACGGTTTTGAGGTCTTTTGCGTGGGTTTCGTCGCCGAGGTAGTAATAATGTCCCGCCAAATCCAGCCACCCCGAATGATTATAGCCTGATTGGGGATAGTCGGTCATGGTACCCAGGACCTGTGGCGTATTGGGATCGGTGAAGTCGACCACCCAAAAGCCGCTGGTTCCGCAGTTGAGATAGGCCGTATCGTGGCGCACGTAGGCGTCGTGTACATAAGGGAGGTTGAGCGTGCCGTTGGGATAGGCGCCCAGCAGCTGCGGGTGCTCCGGGTCATCCAGCGAAAGGATCTGCAGGGATACGCCGCCGGTTGCCGTGGTGACGCCGCAGGTGTAGAGATGAGCCGTAATGGTGTCGATAAAGATATTGTGGGCCCTGCGCAAAAACTCATTGGAACTATAAAGGATCGCTGTGCTGTCGGGCAGGAAAGACATATCGACGATCTGCAGGGTACTTTGACCTTCGTCGGCCACCACATACAGGTACTTACCAAAATTCTTAAAATCCCGGTGCACCAGTTGCGCGCCCTGGGCAACCCCGGGCACAAAAGCCGCTTCGATCTGCTCCATGGCTTCGGGGATCGTCACGTCCAAAAAATGGACGCCGGCTGTAGAACCTATGATCGCATATTCCCGGCCATTTTGGGCATAACCCCAAATGTCGTTGTACCGCCCGTTGTAAGAACTGGTCGGGATGAGGGAGTTGTCGAACCAGGTGTTGAGCAATTTGGCTTCCTGAGCCTGGGAGAAGGCAGAAATAGCAAATGCCTGAAGGCAAAGCAGGGTTATCCAAAAGTATTTAGGCACGATAAAAAGATTTAACGGGTGAACGGGATACGGACTTAAAAAAGAAAGAACCCAATGACCAGCGCCAATCCCATGGCGATGGAGAGCATAATGTAATAATAAATTTGGATCAGGATAAATTTGAGGATGGTTTTGGCCCAGCCTTGCCGGTAATACAGTTTTTGGGCAAAGAGTACATATAGGCCGATCACCAGCAGGAGAATTCCCCAGGCAGGGCCCACATTTGTTTTTAACAGCGGTTCGGCCAGCAGCATCAGAATGAAAAGCAGAAACGCAAAAGTATGCACGTGTACGGCAAGGATCAGGTGCTCCACATAAAAAAAGCCCCGGCGGATGTAAACGACCTTCAGTCCCAGGGCAAGCATGGGCAACAGGAAGAACAGCGCCCAGGTTAGTTTGCCGATGACTGTCGTCCCAAATGATTTGCCATCCACCAGAAATTTTATCTTCTGCTTGGTGATAATGCGGTTCCAAAAGCCCTCTACCTGATATTTGTTTAGCAACGAATCGGGGTTGAGTTCATACAGGTCGTCCAGGCTGACAACCAGCGAATCTTCCACGCCCATCCGAAAGTTTTTATTCATATCCAGCGAATCCTTAAGGGGGATATTCTGCAGATACTGGGCTCGTATGGAGTCAAAAACCGGTCTCAGATTTTGATAGGGGAACAGATTTTGGGTCTTTTCCATAGCCGAATCAAGGGGGGAAAGCGCTCTTTTCATTTCCCACGATTGCTTGTACTCGCTCAATAATTCCTTGTTCAGGTTAATTACATCCGCTCCATCCGAGCGAAAGGTAAGCAACGCGACCAGGATCAGGGATACCCACAAGAATAGCCGTACCGGGTTCATGTATTTTTTCTGTTTCCCCTTGAAAAACTCAAGGGTCAACTTACCGGGAATCAACAGATTGGGCAGGGTGCGGAAAAGGGCGGATTCGAGGTTGAGCAGGGTTGCCACTGCTTCCCCTACAATTCGGAGGAAGGACACCTTGGTGTCTTTATCTTTTTGCCCGCATTTGGGGCAGTAGATGGCATTTTCCGGCAGGAGGGTGTGGCAGTTTAAGCAGCGGTTTTCAGTATCCTTGCCTCCTTGTTTCATACTGCAATTAGTTGGTAGTCCGCGTGATGATCCCTTCCTCCGAAAAATGGAGCGGGGTATCGGGGAAATCGGCTTTCGTCAGTTCGGCCACTCTTTTCAGCGCCCGGTTTTGCGAGTCGAGCTTGGGACCGTGGGTCTTCATTTGGTATATGGAAACGATTTCTCCCTGAATAAAAGCGCCCTGGGCATCCACATATACTTTCAGTAATGGAGCAAAGCCTGCCGAACCGCTAAGGCTAAACCGCCCGTAGGTGCAGAAGTTGCCCAGGCTATAGGCAATGATCCGGTCCTGATAGATTTCCATAGCCCGCGGCACGTGGGGACCGTGTCCGAAAACTACATCAGCGCCGGCGTCGATCACGGCATGGGCAAAGGCATGCACATCGCCCCGGTTCTCTCCGTAATACGTTTCCGTGGCTTTCGGTACGTGCTGATTCTTTTCGCCTTCCGCTCCCCCGTGAAAAGACACGATGACGATATCGCAATTGGCTGCCAATTTGCTGACGAGCTGTTTGGCGTAGCTGATATTGCGGAGATCACAAGTGCCGGAGTTGGGGGCAAAAGCCGCCAGGCCATACCGGATGCTATCCCGGGTGATGATCGTAAATTCATCGGTGCTCGCCAGCCCGGCAAACCCGATCCCGGCGTTGGAAAGCACCTCTTTGGTGCGGGAGCGGCCGGTACCGCCAAAATCGCCCGAATGGTTATTGGCCAGGCTCATGAAGTCAAACCCCGCTTCGACCAGGTTGTTTACATAGTGCTCCGGCGAACGGAATACATAGCACACATCCGGGTTTTTACATTGCTTGGGCGTACCGCCGCTATTCAACAGCGCCCCTTCGAGATTGCCAAAAGTGACGTCGGCATCTTTCAGGATGGGAACCATTTCCTTAATGATATCTTTCCCATCATTGGGAGGAAGGTAGGATGGAGAGGGATAATTGGTCCCCATCATGATATCCCCTACGCCGATGATGGAGTACATCGTCGGGTTGACTTCTTTCTGAGCCCGGAGCGCAGGGGATAGCAGAATAAGAAGCAGGATGAAAAAAAGACTTCCGGAGGGGAAGTCTTTTAAGTTTTTGTTTTCCAGTATTATTGAAGTGCTGGTCATTTTTTCTTTTTATCCTAAAATAAAGAAGCGACGCCCTGTAGGACGCCGCTTCTTTAAATACAAAAATATTAATCCATTGATTGGTTGGCTGTAGCAGCCATTTCCACTAATTCCTGGTATTCTTTAGGCGTCAGACCATCCATGCAATAGTGGATGGGGTTGATCTTTTGCCCTTTCAAAATGATCTCATAGTGACAGTGGGGGGCTGTAGAGGTACCCGTATTGCCCACGACGCCGATCGTCTGTCCCCGCTTGACCTTTTGGCCTTCGCGAACGTCGATGCGGTGCATGTGGCCATAAAGGGTTTTAAACCCATAGCCGTGGTTGATCACTACGCTGTGGCCGTAGCCGGATCCCTTGTATTCTACCCGTTCTACCACACCATCGCCCGTTGCCTGGATCGGCGTACCTCTTGGGGCGGTAAAATCGATCCCGGTATGCAATTTGCGGACTTTGAGGATGGGATGGATGCGATAGCCGAAACCGGAGAGGAACTGTACGTTGCGGGCCAGTTTATCAGACCGGACCGGCTTGATCGAAGGAATCGAAGCCAGCATTGTTTCCCGGTTTTTGGCCAGGGTAATGATGGTATCCAGCGATTCCGACTGCATTTTCAACTGGCGCTTGAGCTTGTCCACTTTTTCCATGGTAGAAACGAGGACTTCCCCGGAGCGCTTGTGCATAATAATATCGGAGTACTTGTTGTGGCCCCCGACACCCCCGTTCCATACGCTGGCATCGATCGGGTCCATGCCGAACATCATGCGGTGCACACTGGCATCACGCTCTTGAATGTTTTCCAGCACCTTACTCATTACGGTGAAGTCATCCGTAACTTTCATGTACTCTGTCTTCATCTGGTCGATTTCGCGAATTAACGCTTCTTCTTGCGGAGAAGGAAAAAACTTCCAGACGAGCAGGGTAAATAATACGGCGGAAACGAAAACGACGCTGGCAAATCCGAAGATCTTTAGAAACCGTTCTCTAAATGTAACTTCAACCTTTTCATACCGAAGGGTATGTGTGTTGTAAACGAACTTTTCTTTTCCCATGAGCTTTGCGTTGGTGAATAAATTCCACCACCATTTAATTGTGTGTTCTCTTGTTGGTGGAGGGGTTCACCCTTTTCAGGACCCCAAAATTAGGATTTGGTTTTAGTATTCCAAAATTTTTTTCCTAAATATCAATTAACTGTGAATGAGTGTGTGGTTCCTATTTTTAAATCAAAATATTGTATCAAGAAACAAATAGGTGCCCAACAACTAAATTGTTCATAAATATCTCGAAAAAATATAAGACGGCCTAAAATAAAAAAAATGGATGTGGATAACTTTCCACAATTTAACGAAAAATACGGTTGAAACACACTGGACTAGTGTGAGTAACTTTTTTAAAGAACTGAAAATCAGCATTTTGTTGTTTTGTTTGAAATGAAGCCTTATTCACATGTGTAAAGGAATGATTTACCTCCTTCCCATAGCGGTTTCCATTGCCCTTGTCCCAGAAATTCCGTTGCTTTGTACCTTTATTAAAATAAGGATTTACAGGATTATTTGACCATATTATGACAGCCCAAGAAATACGCCAGCGCTTTCTCGACTTCTTTGCGTCAAAAGGACATAAAATTGTGCCTTCGGCTCCCATCGTAAGCAAAGACGACCCAACCCTGCTTTTTACCAACGCGGGAATGAACCAGTTTAAGGACTTTTTCCTGGGGAATAAGATCCCGGACTCCCGTCGCATCGCCGATACCCAGAAATGCCTCCGGGTGTCGGGCAAGCACAATGACCTGGAAGAGGTGGGCCGCGACAGCTACCACCATACCATGTTTGAAATGTTGGGCAACTGGTCTTTCGGCAATTACTTTAAAGAAGAAGCCATCGCCTGGGCATGGGAACTGCTCACCAAAGAATACGGCCTCGACCCCGACCGTCTCTACGTGTCCGTTTTTGAAGGGGATGCATCCGAGAACCTGGAACCGGATCTGGAAGCAAAAGAGTTTTGGAAAAGATGGATACCTGAAGACCGGATCCTGCTTTTTAATAAAAAGGACAACTTCTGGGAAATGGGCGATACCGGTCCCTGCGGTCCTTGCTCGGAGATCCATGTAGACCTTCGTTCGGACGCCGATCGAGCCCAAAAGGATGCTCGTGACCTGGTCAACAACGATGATCCACAGGTGGTAGAGATCTGGAACCTCGTATTCATCCAGTTCAATCGCCGTGCCGACGGCTCGCTGGAAGAACTGCCCGAGAAACACGTCGACACCGGCATGGGCTTCGAACGCCTGACCATGGCCCTGCAGGGCAAGCGCTCCAACTACGAAACGGATATCTTTCAACCCTCCATCCGGTTTATCGAACAAGCCAGCGGAAAGGCCTATACCAATAGTTACGCGCCCGACGCCATGTCCGACATCGCCATGCGCCTCGTCTGCGATCATATCCGCGCCGTAGCTTTTGCCATTGCCGATGGCCAATTGCCCTCCAACACGGGCGCCGGCTATGTCATTCGCCGGATACTCCGCCGGGCTGTACGTTATTATTATTCGTTCCTGGATATTCGGGAGCCGTTCCTGTATCGGCTCATCCCCTTGCTGTCCGATGCGTTCGGCAAGGTCTTTCCGGAACTCAAAGCCCAGTCCTCCCAAGTGGCCAATATCATTCAGGGAGAAGAAAAATCCTTTCTCAATACCCTCGAAAACGGCCTTCGCCGCATCGAGACCATTGAACCCGTCAAGGGGGAGATCCGCGGGGAAGACGCCTTCGAACTCTACGACACTTACGGTTTTCCCATCGACCTGACCCGCCTCATCGCAGGTGAAAAAGGCCTGACCATCGATGAATCCGGCTTTGAAAAAGCCCTCCAGGCCCAGAAAGCCCGCTCCCGCGCCGATGCGCAAAAACAAGTAGGCGACTGGATCGCCGTGCACGCCGGGGAGTCGAACGTCTTTGTAGGCTACGACCAACTCGAAGTAGAAAAAGCACACATACTTAAATACCGCATCGTGCGGGTGAAAAACGCAGAGCAATATCAGATTGTCCTCGACGTCAGCCCCTTCTACGCCCAAAGCGGTGGTCAGGCGGGCGACACCGGCACCCTGCAGGTGGGTGACGACTGGCTGAAGGTGCTCGACACTGTAAAAGAAAACGACCTGATCATCCACATCGTCGACCAGTTGCCGACCAATCCGGAAGCACACGTGCGGGCCAGCGTCGAACGCACCCGTCGCCAGGCTACCTCCCAAAACCACTCGGCTACCCACCTCATGCACGCCGCCCTTCATGAAGTGCTGGGCATGCACGCCCTGCAGAAAGGCCAGGACGTAGACGCCGAGCGCCTGCGCTTCGACTTTTCGCATTTTCAAAAAATGACCGAAGAGGAGATCGCCCGCGTAGAGACCATCGTCAACGAAAAGATCCGGGAGAATATCCAACTGGAAGAAGACCGCAACGTGCCCATCGACGAAGCCCGCAAAACGGGCGCCATGATGCTTTTCGGGGAGAAATACGGCGAACAGGTACGCGTCATTACCTTCGACCGCGACTTCTCCCGCGAACTTTGCGGAGGTACCCATGTGCCTGCCACCGGGGAGATCGGACAGTTCAAGATCCTGTCCGAAGGCGCCGTAGCCGCCGGCATTCGCCGCATCGAGGCCGTGACCGCTGAAAAAGCCGAGGCTTTCTTCGAACGCGAGCTGGCCGAACTCAACGAGATCCGCACCCTCTTCAAATCGCCTTTGCACCCGGCCAAAAACGTGGCCAATCTGATCGAGGAGAACAAGGCCCTCAAAAAAGAGATCGAAAAGTTGCTCGCCGCTCAGGCCGGTTCGTTGAAAGACGACCTCAAAGCCCGCGTCGAAACGATCGGTGGTGTCAAGTTCCTGGCAGCCCAGGTGCCCTTAGCCGATGCCAACGCCCTGAAAAACCTGGCCTATCAGTTGGAAGAAGAACTGGGCGATGTGGTGATCGTTTTCGGCGCCGTGGTTGGCGACAAGCCGCAACTCCTGGTCGCCATCAGCAAATCCCTCACCGAATCCAAAGGCCTCCACGCTGGCAACATGATCCGCGAACTCGCCAAACATATCCAGGGCGGCGGCGGTGGACAACCGTTCTTTGCTACCGCCGGTGGGAAAGATGCAAACGGGTTGGAAAAGGCCTTGATGGCGGCGAGAGGGATGGTATAGGCTGCACCAATTCACTCCATCCCTCTCCCTTCAATCACCCCTCCAAAAAACAGGGCATTGGCCATCAGCTTATTCGTCCCGTACCAAAACGCCCGGAAGTTGGGGTCTTGTGCCATGCAGATCACCCTGCCGCGCCCGAAACCGGAGACGACGATGCCTGCCGACTGCGACAGGTTTTGCTGATGTACGTCAGAACGGAACCCGCTGATCGGCACGCCGGAGGTGTAGAGGAGGGGCGTGGCGTAGGGATTCTCCGCCGCTTTGAAAAATACGGTGTTGTTGCGAAACAGGGGTAAATCGTCAGATGAAAAGCCATACCCCAGCGGATGGGTGCGATCGAGCTGTCCGGGGAAGATCGTGCCGCGGATGGATTTGGCGCCCAAGTCGTCCTGCAGATCCGCGTAGGGCCTGCGCATGCCAGCCGAATCGGGCTTTGGCTCCGGCAGCATCTTCACCTTGGCCAGTTGTTGCTCGGCGCCCCATTTTACCGCATTTTCCAGAAGAATGAGTGTGCCCCCGCTTTGCACCCACTGCCGGATATTTTGCGTAGCGCCGGCAGAAAGGTTATTGTACCGGCCATCCGCCAGGATGAGCGTCTGGTATTTCGACAAATCATAACGCCCCATATCGTTCATATCCAGCATGGTCAGGGGCATGCCGTAGCGCTGATCCAGCAGGTGCCAGATCTCCCCGGCATCGGTGGAGGAAACCCCTTCTCCGGTGATCATCGCCGGCCGGGGCGCTTCCAGGGGGCGGAAGTTGTTGCTGCCCAGGTCGATGCCGGCTGGATTCAACCCGCTTTTTACCGCGTAAAAAGAAATACCGCTTTCCTGCGATACGCGCATGATGTATTCGTGCAGGGCCGCAGGAGTGAGGTCCTGGTTCTGGACCGCCACCAGGATTGTTCCCCGCTCAAATGTCCGTCCCTGTGCATCGCCAAACGGCTCGGTGGCCACCTTGGTGCGGATGCCTTTTTGTTGCAATAAATTCAAGGCTTTTGGGGCGTAATAGTCCGACCAGTGCATCAGGTAGGCATAGGCGCTGTAATCGACCCGCTGCAGGGGGAGGGGAGGAGCCGTGCTCAATACCTTCCCGTCCCGGATATCCTTCCATTGGCCCTTGTCGAGCGAGGCGTATTCCAACTGAAAGGCGAGGGGGAGGGTCCAGGCGGAGATGTCGTAGAAAATGCTGTCGCGAAATTCGAGGACGTTTTCGAAGAGGGTACGGATCAGGCGGTACTGGGGTTGCTCCAGCGGCACGGCAAAAGACTGGCAGGCCTCAAAGGTTTTTTCCTCCACGCGAAGGCTTGTTTCCACTTCCTGCACCCGGATCTGGTGCCGGAGCAGGAGTTCGATGAACGCGCGTGCGCGGGCAGGATCGCCCGGGGCGGAAAATACAAAAGCCTTCCGCTTGTCTGTTCTTGCTTCTTCCACGCCAGATTGGTAAAACGCCCGCTGGTAGTCGAGCAACTCCGTGCGCAATTCCCCTGCGGCTTTGAGCGTAGACAGTGCCGTGGTCACCTGATTGCGAATGGGGAAACTGAAGTGGAGGGTTCCGTTGGCGGTTTCGCGCAGGTGACCTTCCAGCCCCGCTTGCTCGAAAAGAATGCCGATACCGCCGTTGAGGTCGGGGTAAGTAGAGCCTTTCCCGTAGTAGAAGTCGTCGTAATTTTCCTGGGAAAAGTAGAGGGAGCCAATGGCATCGAGCGCCGCGGCGTGGTATTGGCCGATTTGAGCGGTCAACTCCTGGTTGCGTTCCGGTGTGAGCGGATTGGTGCGCTCGGGCACCCCCGGTTGAAAGAAAAAGGTGCTGTTCCACCCCATTTCGTGGTGGTCGGTGAGGATATTGGGTTTCCAGGCCTGAAATACCCGAAGCCGCGCCTGACTTTCAGGTTGTTGTGCCGGAAGCCAATCGCGGTTGAGGTCGAACCAATAGTGATTCGTGCGGCCGCCGGGCCAGGGCTGATTCAGTTCCCGGTTTTGCGGATCAGCCACCAGATTACGGCTCTTGTTCATATTCACCCAAGTGGCAAACCGCTGCATACCGTCGGGATTGAAACAAGGATCGAAAAGGATAACGGTATGGTCCAGAAGCTTAAGGACTTCCTCACTCCGTCCCGCCGCCAGGTAATACAGCACCAATGGCGCCGCATTGGCCCCACTGGCCTCATCCCCGTGGATGGTGAAACCCTGGTAAACCACTGCAGGCATTTCGCTGACATCGGCTTTTTTCGATTCCTCCGGATCCGATAAGGCCAGGTGTTGCTGCCGGATTTCCTCAAGCCGGCCCTGATTGGCAGGGGAGGTGATATACAGTATGACCAGCGGTCGATCTTCATGCGTTCGCCCCGTTTCCTCCAGTCGGATGCGGTCCGATTTTGCTGCCACGGCCCGGACATACAGTAGCAACTGATCGTGGGTCAGGTGCCATTTTCCGATCGGGAACCCCAACACTTGCTCAGGCGTGGGAACAGCCGGGTCGTAGTCGATCGAAGGGAGGTAATAGGAGAGGGGTATATTTTGGGCCGGTAATACAGCAGCCCAGCAGCACACGAGGAAAATGGATAGCAGCACTTTTTGCATAATGGAGGATGTTGTGTGGAGCAAGATAATTGATCCCGGTGGCTATCGGGAATGGGAAAGTGGAAAAGTTTAAAGGGGAATTTCACTTTCAGGATAGTATTATCTTTACACAATAAACTCTCAACTCTCCACCAGAATGAATAACGCACTCGTAGGTATCCTTCTTTTCGGTGTCATTGCTGCCTTTGCGGCCATGCTTTTTCTCAATGTCTATTTCCGGGTGAAGGTCTTTAAGTCGTATAAGACGCTGGTAAAAAACCGCGTACAATTTGGCGCCGCACACCTGTTCAACAAAAAACGGATGGAGGAGGAGATCCTTCCCCAATACCCCCATATGCGGGAAGAAATACTGACATTCGCCTCCCACCTGCGCTACTCCATCCGCATGGCCACCGTGCTGATTGCGCTGATCACGCTTTTTGGCGCTATTTTGATGTACTTCAGGTAAGTTGATGGACAAAATTAATAACACTTATCAGTGCCTCCGGAGCTGATAAGTGTTATTATAAATATTTTTGTCCACGCAGGTAAATGGAACTGTCGAAATAATCGTTTAGACAAGAACTGAATGTACCCATTATGCATATCTTATTAAGATTCCTCCCCTTCTATTTAGTGCTCCTGACCGGCTGTTTTGAACTCCGGGAAGAGGTCGACTTGCGGGCCGACGGCTCCGGGCGGTTCACTTTCACCCTCAACATGAGCGAGAGCAAGTCGAATCTGGCCACCTATATGCGGTTGGGTACTTTTAATGGAAAGGAAGTACCTACCCGGGAAGATATCGCGGAGGAAGTAGCCTTTTTGAAAAAGACACTGGCTGCCTGCAAAGGCATTTCCGAGGTACGCACGTTCTCCAATTTCGAGGATTTTATTTTCTCGATCGGGGGGCAATTTGACAATGTCCAAAACCTGAACGCGGCGATGGACCGCATCAGTGCCGCCATGAATCGCGATTCTGAGCCGGCCGGGCAGTTCCGGAGTTTCGGGTATTCGCCCAATGTGTTTCGACGGTATTTTGATTATCCAGTCGAATTGATGGACTACAGCGAGCTGACCACTCTCCAGCGCTATATGCTCGAGCAGGCCCGCGTGGTTAGCATTTACCGGTTTCAGCAGTCCATCCGTGATTTTTCCAATCCGGAAGCCGAGATCGCCCCCAACCGGCGTGCCATCAAGCTGGAAGTCACCGTCGGGTCCCTGATGAAAGGGGGAGGTACCATGGCCAATTCAATTGCTTTTTAGCCGGTTGTGTCGTGCGCTTTCCGGTTAATTCCTTTGGATATTTGTATCTTGCCTGCACTATTTTTGGCACAGGAGTATTATTTCTTTTCAAATCCCTTCGACCCATGAAAAACCTGCTTATTATTTTTGCACTCCTTTTCAGTAGTGCCGGTAGCGCCCAGGATATTCTTTCCTATATCCCCGTCGATGCTACCTTTCTCTTTTCCTGGAATGCAGACCAGGTCAACCAAAAGGTCAATACCCGGCAGCTCATGCAGCAGGAATCGATGGACCTGATCTTTCAGGAACTGGTGCAGGGCATGGATTCGATCCAGCAGGAGGAATATTACAACCTGATTACCAACCCGGAAACCTATGGCATCAACAGCCTTCAGCCGATGCATCTGGTGGGGAAAAATGACGAAAGAGGCTCTTTCTATGCCTTCATTTTTCCCCTCACCAACCCGTCCCTTCTCGAGGCTTTTGTGGCACGCCAGGTGACGGTGTTTGGCGAACAAGCTTCCATCGAAGAATTTGAGGGATACAAGTTGGTCAACCTGGGAAGTTACTACCTGGGCTGGAACAATGCCGTCGGCATCGTCGCGGACGGGAATCCGGCTGTAACTGATTTCGACTTCGGCGTATATGATGAAGCCCCCTACGAATACGATGGGGAGGAAGAGGCGCCCGTAGAAGAAATCGAAGAAATGGACGAGCCTGCAGAGATAGAGGAGGAGGTACCCGAAGAGTGGTACGCGGAAGAAGAATACACCGAAGAAGAAGTGCCAGATGTAGTAGCCGAGTGGGCCACAGAAATCCTTACCCGCTCTTTTGGCGAGTCCATTCGTCTCAATCCCTACTACCTTTCCGCGGTAGCCAAGCCGGCGGATGCCCACTTCTGGATCGATTACCAGCAGTTTATGGCCATGGGAAGTGGCGGACTCGGCGCTTTGGGCGGCGGCGCCATGGGCGGCGGTATGGGTATGGGCGCTTTCGGCGCCGCCAACCAATTTCTTGTCGACCTCTACGAGGGCACCTACCTCTCCGTAGCACTGAATTTCAACCAGGGCGCGCTGGAGCTGAGGACCGAAATGCTCGGTGACGGGAAAATGCTCGAGGTGATGCAGCACGCCTACGATACAAAATTTAACCGAAAGATGCTCAAATACATCGACGGTCGCTACCTGTTGGGGTATTACACCATTCGTTTTGATGTAGAAGCCCTGGTCGATGGATTCAAAGACATCCTGTATGCCGCCATGGCCGAGATGCCCTTTTATGGAGAAACCTTTAACAGCATGATGGATGTGGTGGGAATCATCGTCGATGAAGATGCGCTGTACGACCTGTTTAAAGGCGATATTTTTGTGGGTATGACGGGCGTCCGCCAGGTAGAAATCCCCGTGACCAGCTATGAATACGATTTGGATTTCAACCCTTCAGAAGTAGAAAAGGTGATCAAAAAACAATTTCCCGAATTCCTCGTCATGACCTCTTACGGGAATGAAGAAAATATGAAGAAATTGGTTCGCCTGGGCGAATCCTTTGGCATGTTCGTGAATATGGGTGATTATTACGAGATCCCCAGTAGCGAAACAGGCGGTAGCACGTACCTCGCGATGAATGACGGCGTACTTATTTTTACCAACGATGGGGGGCTGATCGAAGATCACTTGCGCAATGGCCTGGATAATTCGGACCGGTTGAGCAAAGTCCACCGCAAAAACCTGCGCAAGCACGTACAAGCAATGTTTTGGGATGTGCAGGCCACCTGGAGGGCCATCGAACAAACAGATGCCAGGGAATCAGAGGAAGAACTGGTGGGTATGATGGAGAAAATGAAGGACCGGGTAGAAAGCATGTCCCTGCTTACCTCCAAAAAGGTGAAACCCTCCATTCATGGCACTTTTACCCTGAATCTCACCGACAAGGAATCCAATGCGCTGGAGCAAGTGCTGGAGTTGATCAACCAGGTAATCCTGGAATCATCGGGACTGGCGCGCATCTGACCGGGAGCGAAAACCGATACTCGGACGTTTTAGGAAAAGCGTAATCATAATTTTTTGGAAGCACTGAATAATCTGCAAATGTTAAAGATCGGCGTGTTGGGTGTTGGCCATTTGGGGAAGATCCACCTCAATTGTCTGTCAATGATCGACGAGTTGTTTGAAGTAGTGGGTTTTTACGATCCCGAAGACACCCATGCCGCAGAGGCAGTCGAGCGTTTCGGGGTGCCGCGTTTTCAGGATCTCGATCAGTTGCTGGATTTGGTTGATGTGGTAGATATCGTAACCCCGACCATCACGCATTTTGAACTGGCAGCGAAAGCTATGCGCAAGGGGAAGCATTTGTTTATTGAAAAACCGGTGACGCACACGCTGGCTCAGGCCGAAGCCCTGATCGAGCTTCAGCGCGAACTGGGGCTGGTGGTACAAATAGGCCACGTGGAACGCTTCAATCCAGCCCTGCTCTCCCTCAACGGACTTTCCATGCGGCCCATGTTTATCGAAGCACACCGCTTGTCCCTCTTCAATCCCCGGGGCACCGACGTATCGGTGGTGCTCGATCTGATGATCCACGACCTGGACATCGTGCTCAGCGTGGTGGATTCGGAAGTGGTCTCCATCCATGCCAGCGGTGTACCCGTGGTGAGCGAAACCCCCGACATTTGCAATGCCCGGCTCGAATTTGCCAATGGCTGCGTGGCCAACCTGACTGCCAGCCGGATTTCCCTGAAACAAATGCGCAAGGTGCGCCTTTTTCAAAAAGATGCCTATATCAGCCTGGACCTGCTCGAGAAACAGGCCCAGGTCATCCGCTTGTTCGACCACCCCACCGCTTCAGCCGCCGGAAATGGCCAAATGCTGGAGCTGCCTACTTCCAACGGCACCAAATGGATGTCGGTAGAAATGCCTGCCATTGAGCAGGTCAATGCCATCAAGATGGAACTGGAAACTTTCGGGCAGAGCATTCTCCAAAATACGCCGGCAAAAGTACCCTTAGCTGATGGGTATGAAGCGTTAAAACTGGCCGAGTGGATCAGCCGCGACCTTCAGGAACGGGAAACCCGGTTCAAGGAATCCGGTATTACCTTCTAGAAGGGATTATTTATTCGAAAAAGCACACACGTGAAAAACCACCCCCTACTGTTTATTCTGCTTTTGCTAATTACGTTATGCTCCTTTTCCGCTTGCGACCTGATCAATCCGGAAGAGCAGGTACCTTCGTATATCTATGTCGAGCCCTATACCCTGCAACTCAATCCGGATGTAGACGCAGGGAGCCTGGACCACAAGATCACCCATGTCTTTGCCTATGCAGGTGCAGAATTTCTGGGCATCTTTGCCTTGCCGGCCCTCATCCCCGTGTTGCAGGAAGGCGAGCAGCAACTGATTCTTGATGCCGGTATCCGCGACAACGGTGTGTCTACCACCATCCAGATCTATCCCTTTTACGAACGCTATGAAAAAACGATAGACCTGAATCCGGGCCAGATCGATACCTTGCAGCCCGTTACCCGCTACCGCTCCGACACCCGGGTGCATTTCATCGAAGACTTTGAAGCGGGGCTGCCCGTATTTTCCGAAGACCGGGATGGGAACCCCTTGACCTTTATGGAATCTTCTACCGAAGAGGTGTTTGAAGGAAGCAAATCGGGCTTGATCAGCCTGGATACCCTCAACCCGTTTTTTGACGTGGGCACAAACAGAGCGCAACTCTTTGCGTTGAAGGGGGGCGGGAAAATATACCTGGAAGTAAATTACAAAACCGATGTAGACCTGCTGTTTGGATTGCTGGAAATCGACAATACAGGCCATGTGCTCAGCAATTTTGAATATGGCTTATTGGCCAGGGATACCTGGCACAAGGTTTATTTTAACCTGACGGAATTAGTGCTGGTTACCAATGCCGATGAATACCAGGTTGCGGTGACCGGAGGTTTGCCTATCGAAAACGGAAAATTCGCGATTTCGGAGGCAAAAGTCTACCTGGACAATATCAAATTGATATCTTTCTAGCGGACTTTAAACAAAAAGAAATCCGAACTTTTATAGTTTAAAACCCACTAGCGCGATATCCCAAGGACCAATCCTGTAGCTGATAAAAGGATTTTGCCCTCATGGTAAAAAAAACACTGCCCAACCAACAACCTCCTGCTGTGCACAGGCGCCGGCAATGGCATACCTGGCAGTATCGAATCGCCGATTTCCTATCGGCATTGATATCCTGGGCGTGTTTTTTTATTTATCGAAAAAGCCTGGAAGGGGGCCCAATCGACACCACTGTATTCAGCGATATTAATTTCTATTATGGAATTTTGATCGTGCCGGCCGGTTGGTCGCTGTTTTATTCCCTTTTTGACAGATACGATGATATTTACCGGCTCTCCCGGATGGCCACGCTGGCCCGAACGCTTTTCCTCAGCTTTTTCGGTGTGGTCTTTCTCTTTTTTGCCCTCATTCTGGATGACCTCGTGCGTGATTACCGGACCTACTACACCTCTTTTTCGGTTCTGTTCCTGCTACATGCCGGGTTGACGACGACTGTGCGCATGATCTTGCTCACCCGGGCCAGCAGGCGGCTGAAGGCCGGCCTCATCACGTTCCGCACCCTGATCATTGGGGGCAACCAAAATGCGGTGGATCTTTACCAGGAGATCACCAGCCGCAAAAAGAGCCTGGGGTATCATTTTGTCGGGTATGTAGACCCCAACGAAGGGCAGGGGAGTCCGCTTTCCGTCTTTCTGCCGCGCCTGGGCGACATTGGACAATTGGAAAACCTCATTCGGGCCAACAATGTGGAAGAGGTAATTATCGCCGTAGAAACTTCCGAGCATAATCGCTTACGCGAGATCCTGAGTACATTATTCGATTTTGGCGAACAAATTCTGGTCAAGATCATCCCCGATATGTACGATATCATGCTGGGCGCCGTAAAGATGAACTCTGTGTATGGAGCCGTACTGATCGAGATCAAGCAAGACCTTATGCCTAAATGGCAGCAATTGATCAAACGCTTGCTCGATATCGTGGTTTCCCTGATCCTGATCCTGCTCATGAGCCCTTTATACGCCTATATCATGCTGCGGGTTCGCCTGTCTTCCAAAGGCCCTGTTTTCTTTAAACAGGAACGAATAGGGATCAACGGGAGTCCGTTCTATATCTACAAATTCCGGTCTATGTTTGTAGATGCCGAGAATAGTGGCCCTCAACTTTCCTACGACAACGACCCCCGGTGTACACCCTGGGGCGCCATCATGCGCAAATGGCGACTCGATGAGCTGCCGCAATTCTGGAATGTACTGAAAGGCGATATGTCCCTGGTAGGGCCACGTCCCGAACGGAAGTATTATATCGAGCAGATCATAAAGGAAGCGCCTCACTACCGGCATCTGTTAAAAGTGCGTCCGGGCATCACCTCCTGGGGCCAGGTGAAATACGGCTATGCCTCCAACGTCAAAGAGATGCTCCAACGCCTCAAATTCGATATCCTCTATATCGAAAATATGTCGCTGGCCCTGGATTTTAAGATCCTTTTTTACACTATGCTGGTGTTGTTGCAAGGGAAGGGAAAGTAAAAAAAAGAAAGCAAGGGGTGCCCCTTGCTTTCTTTTTTTATTTAAAGAGGCTTTCCACAAAAATTTGCTTGTTAAACACCTGCAGTTTGTCAATAGCTTCTCCCACCCCGATGTATTTGATCGGAATTTTGAACTGATCGGAGATGCCGAGCACGACGCCGCCTTTGGCGGTGCCATCTAGTTTGGTGAGTGCGAGGGCCGATACTTCGGTGGCTGCGGTAAATTGTTTGGCTTGTTCGATAGCGTTTTGGCCGGTGGTGGCATCGAGTACCAGTATCACTTCGTGCGGGGCCCCGCTCAGGCTCTTATCGATCGAGCGTTTGATCTTTGTCAGCTCGTTCATGAGGTTGATCTTCGTATGGAGTCGCCCGGCGGTGTCGATGATCGCTACGTCGAGGTTGTTCTTCACTGCGTATTGCACGGTTTCATAAGCTACAGCGGCCGGGTCGGTATTCATCCCCTTGCTGTAAAAATGGCACCCGACACGGTCAGACCAGATCTTCAGCTGGTCGACAGCCGCAGCCCGGAAGGTGTCGCCGGCGCCGACGACCACTGATTTGCCCTGGAGTTTGAACTGGTAGGCCAGCTTGCCGATAGTGGTTGTTTTTCCCACCCCATTGACGCCTACTACCATCATAATGTATGGCTTAGGAGATGCCGGAAGGGAGAAATCATCGAGGTCATCTGTGTTGTTATCGGCGAGGAGTTGCACGATCTCATCGCGCAAAATAGAGTTCAACTCGCTTGTGTTGAGGTATTTATCGCGGGCGATGCGCGCTTCAATACGCTGGATGATCTTTACTGTCGTATCGAGGCCTACATCGGAGGAGATGAGCACTTGCTCAAGTTCATCCAATACTTCCTCGTCTACCTTGGATTTGCCGGCAACCGCGCGGGAGAGTTTATCGAAAAAATTGGTCTTGGTTTTTTCCAAGCCCTTGTCGAGATCTGCTTCGCGTTCTTTGTTAAAGAACTTTTTAAAAATGCTCATAACTATAAAGGAATTAAAAAGGAGGTTATCCAGAATTTTCTAACATTGTACCAAATCGCTTGATTTTTTAAACTCATCCCCCGACCCCTTCTCTTTCAAGAGAAGGGGAGCTTTTTGGGTTTGACGTTTGGGGGAAATCAACAAATTAGAGTCTAAGAGATTGATTTTCAGATCAAAACGCTCCCCCTCTTTTGCAAGAGAGGGGGCTGGGGGGTGAGTTTAAACTACAAAGGCACGACGAAATTCGCCGTGCCCTTGTACAGAAATCCTTAATTAAAGGACCCTGAGTATGAAAGGTATAATGGACAGCGTGTTATTTCTGTTCAAAAATCTCTTTCACTTTGTCTTTGTGAACGATCGAAACCTTGTAGGAGTATTTCCCCGTTTTAGGGTCTTTAACGCTTTTTACCACTTTCACATGATCACGACCCGAACCGACATTACCGGCACGCTGAGCTACTTTTGCGTTTTTAGAAACCTTTGCCATTACTTAAAAATTAAATTGATTGCGAAAACAAGTACTAACTATCCAAAGATAGGTTATTTAATTTCCCGATGCAAGGTCATGCGCTTCAGAACGGGGTTGAATTTTTTCAACTCCAGACGATCCGGGGTGTTCTTCCGGTTTTTTTGCGTGACATAGCGGGAAGTACCAGGCAAACCGGTGGTTTTGTGCTCGGTACATTCCAAAATTATCTGGTGACGGTTGCCTTTACTCTTCTTTGCCATTGCTGGACCAATTTACATTGTTCAAAAATCAAATTTCCACTCCAATATCCACTCCTGCCTGCTTGAGTTCAGTCAGGTAGGCATGAATACCCTTCTTGTTGATGGTCCGGAGTGCGTGCATAGAAATACGGAGCGTCACCCACTTGTCTATCTCCGGAATGAAAAAACGCTTGCGCTGCAAATTTGGTTCAAAGCGGCGGCGTGTTTTCCGGTTGGAGTGTGAAACGTTATTTCCGTACATCGGACGCTTTCCCGTTAACTGACAAACCTTCGACATTGTACGTTCGTTTTTCTCGTTATAATCAATATAGGCCTGCAAAAAGGGCCCTGTGTACTAGTGACCTCGGAAGGAGTCGAACCTTCAACCTTCTGATCCGTAGTCAGATGCTCTATCCATTAAGCTACGAGGCCCTTTTTTCAAATGCGGAGGCAAAGATAAGGGTTCTATACGTCTTAGTAAAGCCTTTTTTGAAAAAATAGTTCCGCTCGTTGAAAAAGTTTTTTTTGCGTTAAAAAACGATCAGCTTGAAACTCAACGGACTAATCCCATTTTCCAGCACTACCCAATACGCGCCCGCGGCCAGGTTGGCCGTCGGCAGGGAAAATTGCTGCGCGGTAAAAGGAACTGGGGTGTGGGTGTATTCCTGCAACAATTGCCCCAACGAATTGAAAAGGCGCACGGTCACAGGCGCCAACTCTCTGGATCCATAGACGATCTGAAGGGGCTCCCCGGAAGAAAGGGGGTTGGGAAAAACCCTGATTAATCGCCGGCGGTCGGAATACTGCCCCGGGTCAGGTAAGGCGATCTGCTGAGAATAACCGTGCAGGTAAAGGGCGCTTTTGTACAGGTTGAGCCGCCCTCCACTCCGCGTGATGCCCTGGAAGGCATCCAGCTTATCTGCTCCCTCCAGGATGGCTTCCTTGATGACCCGGGCCGCTTCTGCGGGGTTTTCTCTTACCAGCTGGGCAAACACAGCGCTGGGAATGGAATAGAGCAAAGCCACCCCCCCCGACACGTGTGGGCAGGCTGCGGAGGTGCCACCGAAGTTCTCCTCGTAGGCGCCGGGCGGGTACGTTGTGAATGTCCCCTGTTCGGGGGCTCCTCCCGGCGCTGCCAGGTCGATCGATAAAGCCCCATAGGCTGCCTGCTCAAATTTCTCGTCATCCCGGTCGGCATTGGTCACGGCTATCAGGGATTCCGATGGACAGGAGGTGGGAATGTCGCCCAATTCATCCACGTTCCAATCTCCATTGGCCGTAGCAGCCACATTGAGCACGCCGATTTGCCCAAGCGAGTCCAAAATCGACTGAAGGGCAGGAAAATCGGTGCAAAAAACCTTGTTGAAACCCAGGGAAGCGCTGGTCGTTACCACCAGTGCACCCCCCATTCCTGCGGTTTCATTGTTCTTTTTCCGAAATTGGTAGACATAGGCATATGCCTCGATCATATCGCCGATCGTGCGCACGACCATGGGGATGATCTTGACGTTCCAGTTGATTCCGGCTATCCCGGTTCCATTGTTGCCCGATGCACCCAGAATGCCCAGCACCGCGGTTCCGTGGGATTTTATGGGCAGATTGTTCGTTTCCGAATCAAAATTCCAACCCTGCACATCGTCCACATAACCGTTTTCATCGTCATCCAGCCCGGGGATACCCTGCTGTTCGATTTCATTTACCCACAGGTTGTCCACCAGATCCGGATGCTCCAGGTCAAACCCGTCATCCATCACTGCCACCACGATGGGGTCGCCCAGGGCCGTGCTGCCCCCGGTGGTAAATTCCCAGGTCTCCGGAGCCTGAATGCGGGCCAGGGTCCATTGGGATCCAAAATAGGGATCGTTAGGTTCTATACTGCGGGCGGAGAGGTAGTAGTTGGGTTGAAGGGCGATAAAGCCGGGAAGCTTGCTCATCTGAAGAGACAAGACTGCCTCCTGGGCTTCCGGGAAACGGAGCAAATAAGCGCCGGCTTCTGCCGAGAGCGGCCGGACCAGAATCGCCGGATCTATCGCAGGACGCCCGGATTCGGGAGCCGTCATGAGTATCCATTCTCCTTCTTTTTGGGAAGGAAGCACGGTGGGTTGCCCCCATAACGGAAGCAGGGAAAGTGTGCACAGGCAGGCGAAAAGTAACTTCATGCAGCAGAATTCTAGTGGTCCTTTGTAAACGCTTTTTCCCCTGCCTCAATTGCCACGTCGAGCCTGTTCACGGATGGGGGAATAGGGCAGTTATACCCATTGGAAAAGGCACAATAGGGATTATATGCCAAATTGAAATTGAGTATAATTTTTCCGTCCTGGATATTTTCCATGGAAAGATCGAGATACCGGCCACCCCCGTAGGTCGACTCGCCGCTGCTTCCGTCTTTGAAAGGAAGGAAGAGGTGTTTTTTGTAGATATCCATGGTCAGCATCAGGTTTCGATACACGGCCAGCCGGAAGGTATCAGCAGCCAGCGAAAAATGTAACCACCCGTATTGGACGAAGGTCTTGGTGCGACCGCTGGAGGTAGGCATCTCGAAGGGCTCCGCTTCCGGAGTGGAGGTGAAATCGGCCAGTACCTTGTATGCCGGATCAGGCGGAAAAAAATCGAGATAGGCCGTGTCTCTGGCCCGGAGCGGCGCCCGTTCTCCCTCGATCAAATCCCGGGCATAATCCTGGCGGTGTTGCAGGATTTCTGCCACATAACTGCTGTCTACTTGTCCGGACAAAGGGGTGGAAAGCAGGCACAGTCCTCCCAGGAAGCTGAAAAAAGCCAATCGCATAGCGGAAGGGTTATTGCCCAACAAGGGCTAATTTTCCGTCCTGACTAACCGCCAGGCGGGTAATGGATTTGATGTTGTAACTTCTCAGGTCGGCAATTTCGACCCATCCCTCATCGTTTTTTGTCGGATCATAGCGATAGAGCTTGCTGGCACTTCCCATCAGAAAGGAGCCGTCGCTGAGAATGGCAAAATCTTCGCTGCCGTCAAGAGTTCCCGTGATTGGCTTAAAGCCGAAGTTGGGGTCCAGCAAATTGAGTTCGCAGAGGGACCACTTGGTGGGGCTTTCCTTCTTGACAAAAGCCACATTACCGTTCTTCATCCGCTGAAAGCACCGGCCAATGTCGCTGGTAATCTTTTTAAAGGATCCGTCGGTGGTATTGGCGATGATCATCAGGTTGGGGTTGCCGTCGATATACAGCAGCACGTTGCGCTGGTTGATCCAGCAGCAGTAACCGATATTCCGGATGGTGGGGAATACCGGTTTGCCTTTCTCGAGCCGGTCAATGGGGAACTGCCATAGCCGTTGGGTCTTGTCGGCATCGCTCTCTACCCGCACTGCGGAAAAGAAGTAGGGATTGGGGGTCAACATCGGCGAATATTCCGATTCTTTTGTCGCCGTCATGCGCATTTTGGTGCCATTGGCGAGATTTAGGGCGTAAATATCCGTTTGAGATGTATCTTTCAGTGTCCGTACCGTGAGGTAAAGCTCCTCATTGGAGACCCAAAAGGGTTGGTTATTGTAGCCGATCGGATTGAAACCCGTCAGCATCTTGGGGCTACTCAGCCGCAACTTGTCGTTCTCGGTTTTCAAGGTAAACAAGTACACGTGGCTGGTATAGATCTGGGCGGAAAGATGCAGAACGGGACCAGCCAACAGGGCGAAAACTAAACAAAGTCGTATCATAGAGTGATCTTTATTTACAGTGTATTCAGCAAAATTGCGAAAAAAATGCCATCCAGCTATGAAAAAAAGTATCATTACGCTAATTGGATTTTTTGGTTTGACAGGCTTTCTGTGCGCACAACCGCAGATCGCCCTTGAAATTGTAGCCTCCGGATTCTACAAACCGGTTGCCATTTCCCATGCCAATGACAGTCGGTTATTCATCACCCAGCAAAACGGCCTCATTCGTATCCTCGATGAAAATGGCCAGATTTTGCCTACGCCTTTTTTGGATATCTCCGGCCCGGTAAATGATTCGGGCAACGAACGGGGGCTGCTTGGTCTGGCCTTTCACCCCGACTATGCCAACAACGGCTATTTTTTCGTAAATTATACCGGTACAGGCGGCGCAACGGTGGTCTCCCGCTTTAGCGTCGACCCTACCAATCCCAATGTAGCCAACCCAAACAGCGAGCAAGTGTTGCTCACCATCAGCCAGCCTTTCAGTAATCATAACGGAGGAAATGTGGCTTTTGGTCCCGATGGCTACTTGTATATCGGTATGGGCGATGGCGGTTCGGCCAATGATCCTCAGAATAACGGACAAACCCTCACCTCCTTGCTGGGTAAAATGCTCCGCATCGATGTCGACAACCAGGACCCTGGCCTTTCCTATGCCATTCCGCCCGACAATCCCTTTGCCGATCCAACCGACGGCATCCGGGATGAGATTTGGGCAGTGGGAGTGCGCAATCCATGGCGTTTCAGCTTCGACCGGCTGACAGGCGACCTCTGGATCGGGGATGTCGGACAGGGAGATTGGGAGGAAATCGATTTCCAACCGGCCGGAAGCCCGGGAGGGGAAAACTATGGCTGGCGCTGCTACGAGGGAAACCATGCCTTCAACACCTCCGGCTGTGGGGCTATTGGTAATTATATTTTTCCCGTATTTGACTATTCCCATGCCCAGTCCGGCGGCTGTTCGGTCACCGGAGGGGTCGTCTACCGGGGTTGCCGATACCCCAACCTCTATGGGCATTATGTCTTTGCTGATTACTGCAACGGGCAGTTTTGGTCTATCGCGTCCGATGGCGCAAGTGGCTGGGATGTATATACCCTCAGTACCTTAAGCAGCCTGCAATACACCGCTTTTGGGGAGGATTATCAGGGAGAACTGTATGTGACCGGCCACGCACAGGGGCGGGTTTACCGGGTGACGGAAACCTCCGGCACGCCCTTCGAAATAGCTGCCAGTGTGCAAAATGAAAGCTGCGAAGGAAACCAGGACGGTTCGATCCTGCTCGAATGGACGCCGGTAAATGACCCGGTATCGGTCTTGTGGAACACGCAGGATACGGGGCCAGCCCTCGAAAACCTGGGTTTTGGAGCCTATTGTGCCCAGGTCACCGGAGGGAATGGATGTCAGGTCAACCTGTGCCTGGAAGTAACCGCAGCGATCTTTAATGCCCCCGTCATCCAATGGAATGACACCATTCTGTCGGTTCCCGAAGGGTATTCTTCCTACCAGTGGTATCTCGATGAGGTGCCCCTTTCCGGAGCGACGGGTCCTTCCTTTATGCCTCAGCAAAATGGGCCTTATACGGTGGAAGTGACAAATGAGGCCGGCTGTTCGGCCATTTCCGACCCCTACTTCCTGCTCGTCCAAAGCCTGGAAGAGCCTTCTCCGGCACTGAACTGGGGAGTGAGCCCCAATCCTTTCCAGCACAGTTGGGAGGTACAACTCGAGTTTATGGGGTCTACGAATTGCCAACTGGAGGTGTTCGGATTCAATGGTCAACTGATGTGGACCCGATCGTGGAGCCAAATAGCGCGGCTCTCCCACACTATTGATGGGGAAAGCTGGCCTGCGGGAACCTACTGGGTGCGGCTATCCACCTCCGAAGGAAAGTGGGTAAAGCGACTGGTCAAGCAGTAAGTCTAGAGGACCTGATCGACTTGCAGGAGGCCTTCCAGCTTCGTGTACGGAATTAAAATCTCCGTAGGCCCCATCACGTAGGGGGCGACATCGTACACGTTGTAGATGAGGTAAAGGCCTTCTTCGGTGAACACAAAATTAGTCGGCAGCACGAAGGCCTCGTTGTAGAAAAAGCCCTCATCCTGAAGGTTGGCCGACTCCGGAAGGCCTCTTGTCAATTTGAATTCTTTTTCTACCAATGCCAGAAAACCCTCCTGGTCGGTGATCAGCTTATCCAGGGTGACCGGCGTCCCTTCCGGCACGAAGAAATTAAATGTTTCGGAAAATCCCAGCGGGTGGGCTCCGCCGGTAAAGGAGGATACCATCAGTTCAATAGAGACCACCTTCCCGGTATTTCGATGCACTTCATGGGAGGATTCGATCCACCAGCCCGCGCTATAATCCGGGACCTCCTGGATAAAACTGGTATAGCTGCTGATAAACTGATCGGCTAGTTGCTCGATATTATGCGTGCTATCGCCCTCCGGGTTGAGCATGAAGAGAATTTGAGCGAGGGTCTGTTGCAGGGTGTCATTGATTTTTTGCGCCAGCAACTCATTTGTTCCGGATGCAAGCGGATAGATCATCTCCAGCCGCACGCAGCGTCCTTCTTCCGTGGCGCAATCAGGCCCTCCCTGCCGCTCGAGTGTGGCAGGAGAAAAAGAAACAGCCGGAGTGGGGATGTTTTTTTTGCAGGAAAAAAGGGCTACTATCCCCACAAAAAGGGTAAAAAAAACGAGGTTTTTCATGAGGACTTATTGAATGGTGATCGTTGCGCGTTTGAAAGCCAGGCCCAGTAATTGTTCGGCGGAGTTGCTAATCTCAATAACTACCGGTTCACTGGAGAAAAAGACCTGATCTTTCGACCCCGGTTTGCCAACGGCCACGAAACAAACCTGATAGATCGGGGTGCCATCGGGGAGGGAAATCCCTTTCACGGCATAATCAAACCAGGAGGTGCCCATTTTGCCCTGGTCGGTCCTGTTCAATCCGAAATTGTTGGAAGTGAGGTCTTTGAGGTTGAGCTTTTCCAGCTTCAGGAACTTCAGTACCTGAGGATTCCAGTTCATGCTGTACTGCATGGACAGGATGTTAGTAAAATCGCGAACAGCCACATCGATGAAGACCGTATCGCCTTGGGAGACGGCCTGATCAGCCAGCACGAACATCAGTTCCTGTTTACCTGAATTACTGGTGGTGGTGGCATTTCCGGAAGCTGTCTCCGCGACCTTATTTTGGGAGGTATCGGAATTGCATGCTGCAAAAAAGGAAGGAAGAAGAAAAAGCAATAAGAATTTCAGCGCCTGCATGGTTGTACGTTTTTGGAGCGAAAAATACCTTTTTAAACGGGGCAAAGGTAGCAAAAATAGCTATGCCCCGCAGACAAAAAAAAGCGGAGAAGTTGCCTTCTCCGCTTCGCGCCCGGAGTACGTCCGGGACCGATCAGTAAGTTGGAACGAGTGCTTAAGCCTTTATTTTTTCCATGTATTTTTCCTGGATATTACCCGACTCATCTCTCCATTCGGGCAATCCATATCCATTGCCTCTTCCAGGGTATTCTGCCTTGACGAGTTCCATCCGTTTGTTGACGAGTTTGTGGATGCTCCGGTTGAGTTTGCCATTTAAGGTTTGTTCGTCAATATTCAGGTTTTCCTTTTTGACCTTTGCCTTTGCCTTTGTCATAAAATCAGCCGAAATCAATACTTTTTTGGCTGATTTAAGGGTGTTCAGAATGAAAATATCCCATTCGGAGAGGCGGTATCCTTGTGGTTTACTTTGCTCATCTGCCAGGCTTCTCAATTCAGTGGTTGCTTTTTTTATGCCTTTGATAGCCTTTACCTTCGCTGGTTTGGACTCCTTCACTGGTTTGGATTCCTTCACTGGTTTGGGGCCTTTTACGACAACTACGGTCGCTTCTTTTTTCGGCCGTCCTCTTTTCCGTTTTGGAGCGGTTTCAGCTGCTGCAGTGCCATTCTCAACGGATTTCTCTTTACGGGGCCTTCCACGGCGCTTTTTCGGTTCATCGGTAGCAGGTGCATTAGCTTTTGCTTTTGCTTTAACTTTTGCTTTTGCTTTTTCTTTTGCCGCTGGAGCCGCAGTAGTGACAACCGTTTCCGTTGTCTCAGCCTTCGCTACAGAAGCTTTCGGAGCACTTTTGGTAACAGAGTCGTATTGTTTTTTGACATCATCCAGCAATTTTTCACTTTGCTGAAGTTGATAGGTTAACACTCGTATTTCAGAAGAATAACGCGCAATTAGAGCGTCCAGGTCCTGGGCGCTTAAGTGATCTTTTTTCATATTTGTTGATTTTTGAAATGAATGGGTTCGAATATTATAATATACTAAAAATTAAGTGGGCTGCCAGCCAACGGCTGGTAGACGACTTGCGAGTAGTGCGGCAGGCGGCCGCACTACTCGCAAATCACTTTCTACTGAGTATAATTCAAAGACGTAAAATTGAGAAATAGTCACAAGCGCTTATTTGAATATTTTACTGTGTAAAGCACTGTTTTTTAGGAAGTTTTAGGATGGATGAGACAAATAAATAACATTCTTTCCAATGTCGGAAAAGCCAATTTTGGGTTTTAATAAGGAAAAAAGCCCGGGAAAGAAGAGCAATTTCGTTCTTTCCTTTCGGTTTGGTATTCTAAGGGGTAGAAAACAATAGTCTGATTAAGAGGATTTTGAGGTGTGGTTTGCCAAAAACAGACCGTTAGATAGGGGTCGTTCACGCTATTTAGGAAAAAACGAATTATTTTCCTTTTTATTTCATGCCCGAAAAGTCCGAAAAATTAATGGACTTTGCAAAGAAATAAGGCATTTCTTTGAATTTTATTTTTCTTTTTGGACAAAAAAATGCAAAAAATAACCCTGGTTTTAAGGATGGTGACAAACGAGTTTGAATACCTCGTGTCTTTTTCCATTTTTCGAAATCAGTTCGCAGTAGTAAATTCCTGATAACCATCCATTTGTGTATATATTTAGTTTGGTTTCCGCAGAAATGTCGCCCGAATAGCAGAGGGAGCCCCGGGCATCGAAGATCCTGATATCCCACTCTTCCGCATTTGGTTCGCATTTAACGAACAACTGTTCGGAAAACAAATTGGGAAAAATCCGGCAAGAATTACCATCCTTAAAGGCTTCGGTGGTGGCACTGGTCCAATTTTCAGGCACGAGTTCCACGTCCAGCGTGAGATTTCCCTGTGCTGCCAGCGAAAATAATACGGTCTTGGAAATATATCCTTCAGCCGATGCGGTGAGTATGAAATCGCCGGGTAATAGTCCTTTTTTAAATTGGGCATTTTGGTTAAGGGTCAATAGTTCAACGGGTGATTCGAACATCACCGTAGCATCGGGCAGGGGAGCCCCTGAAATGGAGTCCCGCACCGAGCCATAGAAGCGGGCTGCACGTTGCCCGGAAAATTCCCACACCAACAGCCCCCGCGTCCGGTCGCCACCGATGATCTTTCCGGAAGGGAAGTAGGGGCAGGCCGACCAAAGCCCTTTAAATCCGCCGCTTACCCCATCGTAGGTATCGAAATAACCGACCTCAACCGGCAGGGAAGGATCGGCGATATCCACGATGCGAAGTCCTTCGGTATTGTGACTTAAAATAGCCAGATCGCCGGCGATGTAAGGGTTGTGCACCAGACTTGTCGCATTGGCCGAATACTGGGCTACCTGGGTGATATTGTCTAAATCTGAAATGTCGAACAAGCGCCCCGGATATCCATCTGCCTCATCGGCCAGAAATAAAAAATTTTCATCGGGGGTGGTCGAACAGCTATGGGTGTTGGTGCCTGGATCAGGCAGGGTCGTGATCAGTTCCGGATTGGCCGGGTCGGTGATGTCGACGATATCCAGGGTTTTGTTGTAAAAAGCAGCTCCGTAAAGCCGGTTGCCACGCACATGGCAGTCGTGAATGTAATAGCCGGGCTGGTATTCACCGATCTGGACCGGATCAGCCGGGTTGCTGACATCCAGTATGTGCACCCCATTGGTAGGGGTGGTGCCGCATACGTAAACCCTTGGAATTTCACTGTAAATATCGCGCTGTATGATATGTCCCGTGGTAAACGTGGCGGTATAGGTGGTCAGCAATACAGGCTCTCCGGGCAATGGGCTCAGATCGATTACCTGCATGCCTTCCCCGGTCCCGGATCCTTCCGTCACCACATACCCCTGCTGTCCCACTACCGTAATCTCCCGCCAGTTGGATACCGGCCCAGGGATGAAGCCGACTTCTGCGAACGGCTCCGCCAGCCGGTAGATGGCGGTGCCGCTTTTGGTGCCCAACAGCGCGTATTCCGTACCATCCGGGGCTTGATAGGACCAGCTCCCCGAAAAGCGATCTTCCCCTCGGTTGTACTCCCAAAGCAAATCCACATTCCAACCCGATTGGTTCCAGCCGATAACCGGCGCCAGGGTCATTCCTATCAAAAACAAAAAAAAGTTTTTCATCACTCTTCGTTGGCTTGTGTTCATCGTCCCGGAATACCCGGGAAATCCATCTTGATCCGGTACAGAAAATAGGGACTTTTTTTCCGAATATGTTTTCTGGAGTGCAGCATCACATCGGGCAAGGCGCTATCGGTAAAATAAAGATAATTATCGGGACCATAGGAACAGCCATCGGCCCAGCGTATTTTTCCGGGAGCCGCCACCAGGGTTTGGAGTATCCCGTCCCGCCCCAGTCGCATCAATCCATGGTGTTCAACATCGGTAAGGATCACCTGGCTTTCCTGGTCAATGCTGAGTCCGTCGCTCAGGGGCTTTTTCCCAACCCACTGTACCCGTTCCCGCAGATCGTCGGGAGGAAGGGCATTGTCGAGTAAATCGGACAACCGGACCCGGTATAGCGCTTCATGGCATACGGCTCCGTAATACAGCCATTCTTCGGCCTGGTCGAGCGCCAGCCCGTCAACGCCCAGGCGAAGGGAAGCAAGCCGCCCCGGAAGGGTTAGCGCCGGGATGGTCCATTTTTGGGCCCCGGTGGTCGAGTCGCGCTCGAGGACCCGGCGGGCCTGTCCCAGCGTTTTGTCCAACACGACCAGCGCCGGATGCTGTCGCATCACGCTCAGGTCACTTATCAGCACGACTTCTTTTTCAGCGGCTACTTGCAAGTCGTTCAAATAGGATCCAGCAGGCGCCTCTGCGCGGGTGAACAGGTAGTGGAAGGCCAGGGTATCGGCCGAAAGGTCAAACGCAAAAAGTTGCGGCCGTTGGAAGCCGTGGTTGCCGTGGTCCAGGATCCAAAGGCGATCCCGGGTGTCGATAAAAACACCCAAAGGGGTCTGGTATTTTTTTTGAAATTCAGCATTAGGGTATGGACTAGCTCTCCCGTCTACTATCTCCATCACGAGTGGTCCATTTGTGCGGCTCTCCGGGTGGATGGTCATAAATATCCGGCCCGACGCAGAAACCGTTACATTTCCGGGGGGCTCCGGAGATGCATAGACCACCTCCAATGCCGAGGTGTCAAACAGGGGCGTCGAGGAAAGATCCGGGTAAGAAGCGCCTCCGCCCCATTGGACTCGAAGGACTAACAGGAGCAGCAAAAACAGGGATAAAAACACCGATGCCCCGTAGAAGCCTATTTTTCGGATCATTTTAATCAATTTATTACCTTTAATAATCTTTGAATACGCATTATGCGTAACTCCCGTCCCTCGGGCGGGGCAGTTATTTGAATTAATCCACAATTTATGAAAATAGATATTTTAGCGGTAGGTGTCCATCCGGATGATGTAGAATTGAGTTGTTCAGGCACCTTACTCAGGCATATCGACCAGGGAAAAACAGTAGGATTGCTCGATCTGACGCGCGGTGAACTGGGCACCCGGGGCACAGCAGCTATCCGGACCAGGGAGGCGGAAGAAGCGGCACGGATGATGGGCGCTCAATTCCGGTGGAACCTCGATCTGGCCGATGGTTTTTTTGCACACGATCAGGTTTCTATCCGCGCCATTGTGGGCGCTATTCGTGCTTGCCGGCCGGAAATCGTCCTGTGCAATGCCCTCAGCGACCGGCATCCCGATCATGGACGGGCTGCCAAATTGGTTGCCGATGCCTGTTTTTTTTCCGGACTGGTGAAAGTCGAAACCCACGATCCGGAGGGAACTATCCAACCGCAATGGCGACCGAAAGCCGTCTATCACTATATTCAGGACAAGCACCTCGACCCCGATTTTGTCGTAGATATTTCTGCCTATATCGACCGGAAAATGGAGCTTGTGCTCGCTTTCCGCTCTCAATTTTTCAATCCCGACGCCGATGAGTATACGCAGGAACTGGCTACCCCTATTTCCGGAAAGTCTTTCATGGATTTTCTGCGGGCCAAGGGAGCCGTTTTCGGCCGTCCGGCGGGCTTTGACTATGCGGAGGGGTATCAGTTTGTCCGTACCCCGGGCGTACTCGACTTATTCGATCTCGTGTAAAGGTCACTTCCTTTTCCCTCCAGTTGATCTACATAATCAAGAGTGCCGAGCCGGATCCGCAGGGGGATTTGTGTCTTTTTCTCCCAATTCCATTCCAGCCGGCAAAAAAGGCTCGTAGGGGCGGTTGCGGGTAGCCATAAGGCGCCGGGGGGTTGGAGAAACGCCTGCTGCAGGGTCGGTATCGAATCCTGCGCAGAAGGCTGCCAGCCGGTTTGTGCATTTCCTTCCATGTATCCGGCGAAGAGAACGAAGAGTGAAAAAACGATATTAATCCTCCAGGTTCTTTTTGGTTTTGCGGCTGCCGTCATAGAGTTCAAATTTGAGGAATTTACAAGGCAGGGCGCCATTGAAAAGGCTAATTCTCCGCGAAGGTCTAAGTCCAATAGAATGAATGGCTTTTTCATTGGCCGACAGCACCCAGGCCTCAAACCCGGAGAAGCGATGCTTGAGGTTGCTTCCGATCATTTGGTAAAGCGCCTCGATCTCCGCGACAGGCATACGCTCGTTGTAGGGAGGGTTGAGTATCATAACCCCTTTCTTTTCAGGAATGGGGGCGTCCTCCATTGGGACGTGTTTCCACTCGATCAGGTCGTATACATTGGTGATAGCGGCATTATTGCGGGCGATCCGGATAGCGTTGGGGTGGCTGTCGGAACCGAGGATCGGAGGCGCCTTCATCACTATTTTTTCCTCTGCGTCCTTTCGGGTAGTCTCCCACAACGCCGGATCGTAATCTTTCCAGTTTTGAAAAGCAAAATGCGTGCGATACCACTGCGAAGGCGTATGAGTAGACATGAGGGCTGCTTCAATGGGCAGGGTGCCCGAGCCGCACATAGGGTCGAAGAATGCCGCATCTTCCCTGGGCCAGCCTGCCAGCTTCAGCATCCCGGCTGCCAGCACTTCATTCAGCGGGGCGGGGCCGGTTTCCAGGCGGTACCCTCTTTTAAACAAGGGCTCCCCGGTACTATCGAGCAACACCGTGCACTGATTATCCCGAATATGGATCTGGATAGGCAGGGTAGGGGCCTTCACGTCATTGCTGGGGCGCTGCCCATCGTGGTCGCGAAGCTGGTCTACAATCGCATCTTTGGCTTTCAGCGCTACATAGTGCGAGTGGGTGAAATAGGGGGAATTCACCACGGCTTCGACGGCCAGGGTATCCTGAGGAGTGAGGTAGGGCCGCCAGTCGATCTCCCGAACGCCTGTGTAAAGTTCATGCTCAGTGGTGCAGGTAAAGGTATGGATCGTGACGAGCACCCGAAGTGCCGTGCGCAACTCCAGGTTGGCACGGTAAATCCATTCCGGTCCTCCTTCAAATAAAACGGCCCGGGTGAGTTCTTCCACGGATTCGGCTCCCAACTCGCGAAGTTCTTCCGCAAGAACGGACTCCATGCCGTGAAATGTTTTAGCGATTAATTGCACGAGGCTAATTTTGAGAAATGGAGGGATCTATCCCAATGCGCATTTACCGACCACACTTCCGAGTACCAGCCAGCCTATTCCTTTTAAAAGAAAGAACATAAAACCGACGATACCCATCCGCTTTACCCATACGCTAAAGCCGGATGTTTTTCCGTCTTCCGGATTCGATGATTTTTCCATTTTTTTCATACTTGAAAGACACCTACATTGAATTTTTCGACAGGAGCGTGGTTGGCGGCTTCGATTCCCATGGAAATAAACTGCCGGGTCTGTTGCGGCTCGATGATGGCATCTACCCAGAGACGGGCCGCAGCGTAATAAGGGGACGTTTGTTGTTCATAGCGCCCTTTGATGGCCTCAAACAGGCGCTTTTCATCTTCTTTATTCAATTCTTCCCCCTTGGATTTCAGCGCGGAAACCTGGATTTGCATCAACACCTGGGCGGCTTGTTCACCCCCCATCACCGCAATCCGGGCTGTGGGCCAGGCTACGATCAACCGGGGATCATACGCTTTGCCGCACATGGCGTAGTTGCCTGCGCCGAAAGAATTTCCCATCACAACGCTGAATTTGGGCACCGTGGAATTGGCTACGGCATTGACCATTTTAGCCCCGTCTTTAATGATGCCCCCATGTTCCGACCGCGTACCAACCATAAATCCGGTCACATCGTGGAGAAAAACAAGAGGAATACGCTTTTGGTTGCAATTCAGGATAAATCGCGCTGCTTTATCGGCTGAATCCGAATAAATGACGCCGCCGAATTGCATTTCACCTTTGGCGGTTTTTACCACTTCACGGCTATTGGCCACGATGCCTACCGACCAGCCGTCGATGCGCGCATAGGCGCAGATAATGGTTTTTCCGTAGTCTTTTTTGTATAAAGTAAGTTTGGAATCATCTACCAGTCTTTTAAGAATCTCCAGGGTGTCGTAGGGTTTGGCAGGATTTTCGGGGAAATATTGGAGAATCTCGGCGGGGTCGGCCTTCGGAGGTTTGGGCTCCACCCGGTCAAAACCCGCGCGGTCAAATGCCCCCATTTTATCCACGAGATCGCGAATGGTATCGAGGCATTCCTTTTCATCTTTGGGTTTGTAGTCGCAAATTCCGGAAATCTCGGTCTGGGTTCGGGCGCCGCCCAACGTTTCTTTATCGACATCTTCACCAATGGCTGCTTTTACCAGATAGGGTCCTGCCAGAAAATGGACCCGCTGCCTTCCACGATCAGGGCCTCGTCGGACATGATGGGGAGGTAGGCGCCTCCCGCCACGCAGCTGCCCATAATGGCGGCAATTTGGGGTATCCCCATGCTGGACATGCGCGCATTGTTGCGAAAGATCCGTCCGAAGTGCTCTTTATCGGGAAAGATCTCGTCCTGCATCGGCAGGTATACGCCGGCGCTATCGACGAGGTAGATGATCGGCAGGCGGTTTTCCATGGCGATCTCCTGGGCACGCAGATTCTTTTTTCCCGTGATGGGAAACCAGGCCCCCGCTTTCACTGTCGCATCGTTGGCCACGATGATACATTGCCGTCCCCTGACGTAGGCAATGACCACTATCACTCCGCCTGCAGGGCAGCCGCCATGTTCTTCATACATTTCAAAGCCGGCGAACGCCCCGATCTCAAAAATTGGACGGTCTTTATCTGCCAGGTATTCGATCCGTTCCCGGGCTGTGAGTTGGCCCTGTGCATGCAGCTTTTCAATTTTCTTTTTTCCACCCCCGAGTTTGACCTGCTCCATTCGGTGATGCATCCGGTAGACGAGCAGTTTAAGGTGATCTTCATTACGGGAACGTTCCAGGTCTGTTTTTGCCATAGCTTGTCGATTCAGTTAGGGGCGCCAAGATACGAAAATGAGCATTAGGGGCGAAAGGTGTAGGTATATGTATCGGTATAGCCTTCATAATACCCGTCGAGTACGATTTCTGCACCTCCTTTTTGCATGAGTTGGATCGCTTCCGACTTTGTTTTCACCCGTTTGCTATTGATGTGCGTAATGACATAGCCGGGCTCCATTTGCGTTTCTTCAATGGTGCTGAAGCGGAAAATGCTCGCTACGTAAACCCCGGGCTTGCCAAGGCGGGTCAGTTCTTCTTCCGACAGGTCGCGAAGTTCGAACCCAAGGGTCTGGAGGAAGCTTTCTTCTTCCGTGTTTTCAGAAGGGCTTGAGGCAAACGCATCTTGAAGGGTGACCTCCGCTTTTTGCAGTTTGCCCGCTCGAAAATATTCCACGATGAGCTTGTTGCCCGGGCGGTAACGGGCAACAAGCTCCTGCAATTCAGGCATCGTGCCCACCTTGTAGCCATTTACACGTATGATCACATCGCCCCGCCGGATGCCTGCTTTAAATGCTCCGCCATCGGAGGTGACCCGGTTGATATAGATGCCATCTGCCGAGGACATACCCAGCTCCTTAACCAGTTCACTGGTCAATTCTTCAATGCCTACCCCCAGGACCCCGCGTTTCACTTTGCCAAAATCGCGCAGGTCGCGCACGACCTTGTAGGCCAGGTTGGACGGCACGGCGAAGGAGTAGCCCTCGTAGCGCCCCGACCGGGTGATGATAGCGGTATTGATGCCGATCAGGTCGCCGCGGGTATTGACCAGCGCGCCCCCGCTGTTGCCTGGGTTGACAGCTGCATCGGTTTGGATAAACGATTCAATGCTATAATCCCCTTCCAGGATGTCGATATTGCGGCCTTTCGCACTCACGATCCCGGCGGTGACCGTCGATTCCAGATTGAACGGGTTGCCCACGGCCATTACCCATTCTCCTACACGCACGGAGTCGGAGTTGCCAAACTGCAGGTGAGGCAACTCGGTGGCTTCGATCTTCAACAAGGCAAGATCCGTGCTCGGGTCCGTGCCGATCAGCTTGGCCTTGAACTCCCGCTTGTCATTCATGGTGATCTCAAAATCGTCGGCCTCCTCTACTACGTGGTTGTTTGTCACCACATACCCGTCGGGGGAAATGATCACGCCCGAACCGGTGGATATACCCCCATGATAGCGTCGTAACCAATGGCGGTTTTCTGCCTTGATATTCACCACGGCCGTAATTACCTCTTCCGCAGCCTCCGTAAAACTGGTAGGCGCACTGGAGCCAAAAAAGGAAGGAGCAGGAGAAGGGCCTTTCTCTGAAGCGGACAGCATCCCTTCATACGGATTCTTGGCGGGCATGACCGTCTCGTGGATGATGACTTCCTGCCTGGGGACCAAAAAATGGTAAATCCCCACAGCCAACAGCGCACTGAGCACGGAGGACAACGCGACCAAACCAACTTGTTTCATAAGCCCAATTTAAAAGCCAAAAATGGTGTCACCCTTTTTAACGCTATTTTATGGAAAAAGGATGGCTCTGGCATATTTTTATTTTTCTGTAATTTTGTCCAACCTGAAAATACAAAACATGGCCTGGTTTAATCCGATACAAGAAGAACCCGATCCCGATAAATCCGGAAATATCTGGGGCAAGAAATTTCCCCTGATCAGCCTGGGTATTATCCTGTTTTTTACCGGCCTTGTCTATATCCGGTGGGTACAACTCGGCCGGCCTTCCATGAAGGGGATTCCGGCCACCGAAGAACCCGTGCAACAGGATTCGATCAAGACGGACAGCATTAAAGGTTGAACCCGCTAAACTAATAATATGGCAGCCACATTTCCCTTTTTTAAATACCACGGTGCGGGCAACGATTTTATCATGATCGACCACAGGGAATCACCGCACATAGACCTTGCGGATGAAACCCTGATCCGGCATCTGTGCGACCGCCATTTCGGCATTGGGGCCGATGGGTTGATCGCCTTGCTGAAAAGCCCGGAACTGGATTTTGAGATGAAATACTACAACGCCGATGGCCGGGAAGGTAGCATGTGTGGCAATGGAGGTCGATGCACGGTGGCATTTGCGTTCCAGGTAGGCATCCGGAAGCCGCACTACCAATTTCTCGCGGCTGATGGACTCCACGAGGCGTTCTTCCGCGAGCAGGGATGGGTGGAATTGAAAATGGGGGATGTGAAAGTCGTGGAAGCAGGAGAGGACTTCTATTTTCTGAATACAGGGTCACCTCACTACGTGCGCTTTGTCGATAAAGTGTCTGCTGTAGATGTCTGTGCACTCGGAAAGGCCGTTCGCTACAGCGACCGGTTCCGGCAGGAAGGCACGAATGTCAACTTTGTGGAGGAAGAAGACGCCGGCATCGCCGTGGCTACCTATGAGCGGGGGGTAGAAGATGAAACCCTTTCGTGCGGCACCGGTATCACCGCTTCTGCATTGGTTACTTCCCTGAAAAGAGGCCTGCCTGCCGGAGAACCCGTTCAAATCCCGGTACGTGCGAAAGGGGGTAACCTGGAAGTACGATTTCTAAAAACAGAAGAAGGCTTCCGGGATATCTGGCTCTGCGGTCCTACAAAAATGGTTTTTGGCGGAGTATTTGTCCGCTAGAAATCCTCGTCATCTTCGTCGGCGATCTCCAGCTTGGCGCCCGCCAATTCGCTATAGGCATGTGAATCGCCCAGCCGTTTGGCTACGCCCATTCCGGCTTTATACGTATCAATCGCCGAGTCCAAATCCTGGCGGCGCTGGTAAAGCCTGCCCAGGTGGTAGTACAATCCCACATAATCGGGGTCGACGCTCCGCAGCTGCAGGTAGTAGGCCAGCGCGTTGTCTTCTTCCCCCATTTTTTCATACTCCTTGGCAAGCGCGAACAGGAGAAAGGTGTCGTTGGGGGAATCGGCGTGGAGGGCTAAGAGTTGGGTGAGTCGGGGCATATTTTTCAGTTTTCCTTCATCGACAAATTAATCCGTTTTCGGGCTACATCCAAATCCACCACTTTGACGAGGACTTCCTGCTGGAGGGAGACGACGTCGGCGGGATTTTTGACAAATTTATTGGCCAGCTGGGAGATGTGGACCAGTCCGTCCTGTTTGACGCCGATATCGACGAAGGCGCCGAAGTTGGTGATGTTGGTGACGATGCCGGGGAGGCGCATGCCGATACGGAGGTCCTCTATGGAATGCACCTCCCGCGAAAACTCAAACGGGTGGACTTCGCCGCGGGGGTCGAGGCCAGGTTTGGCGAGTTCTTTAATAATATCGGTGATCGTGGGCAATCCCACATCGCCGGAGATATAGCGTTTGGGCTCGATTTGCTGTTGGAGTTCCTTCCGGGCAATGAGTTCTTCGAGGGTACAGCCCAGGTCGTTGGCCATGCGTTTCACGATGGCGTAGCTTTCCGGGTGTACGGCCGTGTTGTCGAGCGGATGGCTGCCCTGGCGAATGCGCAGGAAACCGGCACTCAATTCGAAGGCCTTGTCACCCATGCGGGGCACTTTCTTCAATTCCTCGCGGGAGTTGAATGCCCCGTTTTCCGAGCGGTATTGCACAATGTTTTGAGCCAGTGCCGGTCCCAGTCCGGAGACGTAGGTGAGCAGGTGTTTGCTGGCTGTATTGACATTGATACCTACGCTGTTGACACAACTTTCCACCACGCGATCCAGGCTTTCCCGCAACTGGACCTGGTTGACATCGTGCTGGTACTGTCCGACCCCGATCGATTTGGCGTCGATCTTCACCAGCTCTGCGAGCGGGTCCATCAATCGGCGGCCGATCGATACAGAACCCCTGACGGTGAGGTCATGGTCGGGGAATTCCTCGCGGGCCACCTCGGAAGCGGAGTAGATCGAGGCGCCGCTTTCATTGACCATGAAGACCGGGATATGTTTGGCGAAAGGCGCTGCGCGAAACAGGGATATGGTCTCACGTCCGGCTGTGCCGTTGCCCACGGCTATGGCTTCCAGTTGGTATTTCTCCACCAGCTTACCAATCGTGTCGAGCGATTCGTCCACCTTGTGTTGGGGTGGATGGGGAAAAATGGTGGTATAGTGCAGGAGGTCGCTGTATTCATTGAGGACGACTACTTTACAGCCGGTGCGGAATCCGGGGTCAATTCCCAGCACGCGTTTTTGACCCAGGGGTGCGGCCATGAGGAGTTGGCGCAGGTTCTCGGCAAAAACCTCAATGGCTTCTTTGTCGGCCGTTTCTTTGGAGCTGTTGCGGAACTCCGTTTCAATAGACGGCGCCAGCAACCGTTCGTAGCCATCGCGGGTAGCTTCCTTCACCTCGGAGGCACAGGGGCTGATGGGCGCCAGGTACATGCGGTCGAGGGCGACCAGCACTTCCTCCGGATCGGGCTCGATCACCAGGCGAAGGAACCCTTCCTCTTCCCCGCGGCGCATGGCCAGCAATCGATGAGAGGGGCACTTCTGAAGGGGCTCTTCAAACTGAAAATAATCCCGAAACTTCTCGCCTTCTTCCTCTTTACCCCGGGCTACCTTGGAGCGGATGACGGCGCCTTTCCGGAAATAGTACCGCACCTTGTTGCGTGCCCGCTCGTCTTCGGTGATCCATTCGGCGATGATATCGCGAGCACCCTGCAGGGCATCTTCGATGGTGGGGACTTCTTCGGTGATATAGTCTTTAGCCAGGATATGGGGCTGTGCTTTTGTCTGGTTGAAGATAGCCTGTGCCAGGGGCTCGAGCCCTCTATCCCGCGCTACACTGGCGCGTGTTTTGCGTTTGCGCTTGTAGGGGAGGTAAATATCCTCCAGTTCGGTCGGGTCGTAGCATTGCTCGATCCGTTTGCGGAGGTCATCTGTAAGTTTCCCTTGCTCTTCGATCGATTGCAGGACGAAGACTTTGCGGTCTTCCAGGTCGCGCAGCTTTTTCCACTGTTGTTGGATCTCCGCGATCTGCACCTCGTCGAGCGAGCCCGTCCGCTCCTTTCGGTACCGGGCGATAAAAGGGATGGTAGCTCCTTCTTCAAAAAGCAGGATCGTTTGCCGAACGGAGTGGAGGGGAATCTGAAGGCTTTCTGCGATCAGTTTAGGGATAATTCCTTCCATATAATTTGGTGAAGAGTGAAGAGTGAAGAGTGAATTTCCCTTCACGGTTCACCCTTCACCCTTCACTTGGATTAAAAATTCGGAAAACGATTAGGCTCCGATTCCTGCATCAAGCTATAGATCGTTTCAAACACATCTTCCGGATTCGGTTTGGAAAAATAATCGCCATCCGACCCGAACGGCGCGCGGTGGGCTTTTGCCGACAGGGTGCGGGCCTGCGCATCCAGATAGCGATAGCCTTCCTGTTCTTCCAATACCTTTTGAAGCATATAGGCGGTTCCTCCGCCGGGCACATCTTCATCCATGAAAACGATGCGGTTGGTCTTCCGGAGCGATTCCACGATCTGATGTTCCAGGTCGAAGGGAAGCATGGTCTGCACATCGATCAGTTCGACTGAAATGCCTGCTTTTTCAAGCAGTTCAACGCCTGTCTGGGCGATGCGCACACAGGAGCCGTAGGTGACCAGCGTGACATCCGATCCTTCCACCAGCACCTCCGGCACGCCGAGCGGCACCGTGAAGTCGGCCAGGTTTTCGGGGATGCGTTCTTTCAGGCGGTAGCCGTTGAGGCATTCGATCACGACAGCCGGGTCGTCGGATTGGAGCAGGGTATTGTACATGCCGACTGCCTGGGTCATATTTCTCGGCACGCAGAGATGGAGGCCACGCAGCGCCCCCAGGAGCATACCGAGGGGGGATCCGGCGTGCCAGATGCCCTCCAGGCGGTGTCCGCGGGTGCGAATGATGGCCGGCGCTTGCTGAATGCCGTTGCTGCGGTACCGGAGTGTAGCCAGGTCGTCGGAAAGCGGTTCCAATCCGTAGATCAGGTAATCGAGGTATTGGATCTCTGCAATGGGCCTCAATCCACGCATGGCCATGCCAATGGCTTGTCCCATGATGGTCCATTCCCGGATACCTGTGTCAAAGATCCGGTCTTCCCCGTATTTGGCCTGAAGCCCCGCGAAGCCCTGGTTGACATCGCCGATTCTGCCTACGTCTTCTCCAAAGGCGAATAGGTTGGGGTATTTGGAAAATGCCTGGTCGAAGAAAGCATTCAACACCTCATAGCCATTCTTATGCGGCGTATTGTCGTTAAATTGGGGTGGTACGACCGGGATGCGCAGTGCAGAGCGGTCGGATTGGCTGTATAAGTGGGTCTCGTACCGTTGAAAGGCTTTTTGTGCCGAGGCTCCCAGCCACCGCTTCAATTCGTCAAGAGTCGGGTGTTGGGCGCCCATGGTGGCGTAAAAGAGGCGTTTGGCATTTTGCACGACCTCGGAAAATAAGGGATTTAGAAAATTCTTCAATTCCCGGTGTAGTGCCTGGACTTCTTCTCCCACGCCCGGCAGTGTGGCCAATTGGATATAGAGTCCGTCGAGGTAGCGGACAGCTTCCTGGACGGGGCCGGTATAGGCTTTCCATGCCCGGTCGCGGCACTGGCGTACATAGGTTTTTGAATCTTTCTCCAGGTTGTCGAGTTGCTCGGCGGTAGCGATCCCCTTTGTGATCATCCATTCCCGCATTTTCCGGATACAATCGTGTTCGCGTTCCCATTGGAGGCGTTCGGGCGATTTGTAGCGTTCGTGTGAGCCGGAGGTGGAATGGCCTTGTGGCTGGGTTAACTCCTGGATATGAAGGAGTGCAGGGATATGGGTTTGGCGAACCTTTTCGATGCCTTTCTGGTACAACTCGCAAAGGGCTGGATAATCCCAGCCTTTGCACGTATATATATCGATTCCTTCTCCGTTTTCATCCAGTTGGAATCCGGCAAGGGCCTTGGAGATACTTTTCTTCACGGTCTGATAGTCGATCGGGACGGAGATGCCATAGCCATCGTCCCAAACCGAAACGGCGAGCGGGATTTGTTGTACGGCGGCAGCGTTGATCGTTTCCCAGAAAATCCCTTCGGAGGTACTGGCATCGCCGATGGTGGTGAAGCAGACTTCGTCGCCCCCTTTGGAGAAGGGCGTACCCGACTGGAGTGCGGGTATCCGGCGGTATTTTTTGGAAGCGAGCGCTAATCCTACCGAGCGGGCCATTTGGCCGGCGGTGGGCGACATATCTGCCGACATATTGTAGGATTCGCGGTGGTCTGTCCAATTGCCCTGGGCATCGACGGTGGGTGTGGCGTAGTGGCTGTTCATTTGGCGTCCGCCGGAGAAAGGGTCATTGTCCGAATCGGCGTAGAGTTGGGCGAAGAATTCTTCGACCGTGGAGAGTCCGAGTGCGAAGAGGAGCGTTTGGTCGCGGTAGTATCCCGAACGCCAGTCCCCTTTTCGGAATACTTTGGCCAGGGCAACCTGGGGAACCTCTTTTCCATCGCCAATGATTCCGAATTTAGCTTTTCCGGTCAGCACTTCCTTTCGAGCCAGCAGGCTGGCTTCCCTGCTGATACAACAAACGCGATAATCGTGGATAACTTCCTGTTGGTAGGCTTCTTCCTTCTTTAGCCCATTGGATGGCGACGGACTCTTCGCTAGCGGGTTTTCCAACATAGCTTTAAAAGAACGCAGACATCTAAAACAAAGTACTAAAACTCAAAAAAAGACCGACTCAAAGATAGGAAAAATTTGGAAAATGGGGGTTCTGGTGGCTGGGACAATATTATGCAAATATACGCAGATATCATTAACAACTCATTAACCTGGCTGGGTATGGGGAATGGTTCCATCTGTCATCATTAATCTGTACTTTTGTTACGTTGTCCGGTTGAAGGATGACACGAATTAGATCACGAACTTCCATAAACAAAAATTACACAGTGATGAAAAAATTGCTTTCCGTATTGACTTTAATGGTATTGGCTTCTGTTTGGGTTGCCGCACAAGTGAACACTACTGCCCCTGTAACTCCTGCTCCGGTTGATGAAAACGGACCGGTGATGAGCCTGGAAACGACAGAAGTGGATTATGGCAAAATCGAGCAGGGTGCGGATCCTTATCGGGTATTTAAGTTTACCAATACGGGGAAAGCTCCGCTGGTAATCGAAAATGCAAAAGGTAGCTGTGGGTGCACGGTGCCGACCTATCCGAAAGAGCCGATCGCTCCGGGTGAAACTTCCGAGATCAAAGTTCGCTATGACACGAACCGTATCGGCAAATTCACCAAGACGGTTACGCTGACCACCAACGAAGGTGTTACGACGCGTACCCTGCGCATTTCGGGTGAAGTAAGCCCGAAGCCCACTGAGCCAGACGGTATTCCTGCCAGCACGGGTGGCTTTAACAACTAATAATAGCGGGCAATTCAAGCCGCTCTTTTCACAAAAAAGCCCCGGATTTTCATCCGGGGCTTTTTGTTTAAAGGCGTTTGGGGCAAAAAGAAAACCCTTGCTTCAGGGAAGCAAGGGCCTCTAACCCAAACAAATAAACACAAAAACTACTTTTAAGTATTGCAAAATTAAGAATTTTCTAATAAAAGGCAAAGGCTTTTTTTAAAAAAGAACCAAATGCCTTTCTGTTTTTGTGGAATGATTGAAAATCAGGGACATTACACCCCTTTGTTGAAGTGTTTGTACAAGACGCTCCTAGTAATGTGTTGACGGTCAAAATTATCCCTTTTTTGCTTAGAGAAATGGGTCTTTCCATCTCTTGCGTACAAAAAATGCGACTTTATAATTTATAAAAAAAAAAATATAACATAGTAAAACGCTTACATTCCCTCTTTGGAAAAAAATGTTCAACTTTGTTATCCTTCTCGCACATTAGGCGAAATTACTGCAATTAGCACCAATCGAGCGTGGAAGTTCCGTATGGATTCTCACGCAGTCCTACATCTTACTGATACTAACACGGTTACATCGCACTAGCAGGGCAAAGCCTAGTGTATTTATTCATCTTTAGCATTATGGAGAATGGTTAGGGACCATGCTACCGTTTGGGATAGCTGTCTTCACACTATCCGGAAGAACGTCAATTCGCAAAGTTTTAAGACATGGTTTGAACCCATCAAGCCGGTAAGGCTCGTGGAGAATGCCCTCACCATTCAAGTGCCCAACAAGTTCTTTTATGAATGGTTGGAGGAACACTACGTGGCCCTCCTGAAGATGACCATCCGCAAGGAGTTGGGAGACAAAGGGCGGCTGGAGTATCAGATATTGATGAACCAGCTGGAGGAAAGACGGCGGGCCAAGGTACCCGTGCTGGAAACCGGCGCCGGCAACGGCCATCAGGAAGGCTTCGGCCCCGGGATGGTAGATGCCCAATACATCAAAAACCCCTTTGTCATTCCCGGTATCAAAAAGATCAAGATCGACCCGCAGCTAAACCCCAACTATTCCCTCGAAACATTTATTGAAGGCGACTGCAACCGCCTCGCCCGCTCTGCCGGTATCGCCGTAGCCCGCAACCCCGGCGGCACCGCGTTCAACCCCCTCATCATTTTTGGCGACGTCGGGTTGGGGAAAACCCACCTGGCGCAGGCCATCGGTTCGGAAGTCCTGCAGAAATTTCCGGAGAAGCAGGTGCTCTATGTATCGTCCGACAAATTTACCAACCAGATCATCGAATCGATCCGCAACAACGCCGTCAGCGATTTTGTCAACTTCTACCAGATGGCCGACGTACTGATCGTCGATGATATCCAGTTTTTATCCAACAAGCTCAAAACCCAGGAGATATTTTTCAATATTTTCAACCAACTCCACCAAAATGGGAAGCAGATCGTGCTGACCTCCGACCGTCCGCCTAAAGACATGGACGGCATGGAAGAACGCCTGATCTCCCGCTTCAAGTGGGGCCTATCCGCAGACTTACAGGTACCAGATTTTGAAACCCGCATGGCCATCCTCGAAGCCCGCCTGGGCCGCGAGGGCGTCGACCTGCCGCAGAGCGTGCTGGAGTTCATTTGCTACAATATCCGCAACAACATCCGCGAGCTCGAAGGCGTGCTCATCTCGATGGTAGCCCAATCGTCGCTCAACCGCCGCGAGATCGACCTCGACCTGGCCAAGGAAGTGGTCAAGAATTTCGTCACGGAGATCAACAAGGAGATCACCATCGAATTCATTCAGCAGCTGGTGGCCGACCATTTTAAAGTGCCTGTCGAAAAACTGGCTGGCGAAACCCGCAAGCGTCAGATCGTGATCGCGCGCCAGCTCTCCATGTACCTGGCCAAAAACCTCACCGACAAATCGCTCAAAGCCATCGGCGAGCGCTTCGGCGGCCGCGACCACAGCACCGTCATCTATTCCTGCAAAACCGTGCAGGACCTCCTAGATACCGATATGATCTTTAAAGAGACCGTGGCGGAGTTGGAGAAGAAGATCCGGTTGTCGTTGAATGAGAAGTAGGCAGTCTTCAGTCTTCAGTTGGCAGTATGCAGTTGGCAGTCACTTGCCAACTGCATACTGCTGCAACTGCCAACTGCCTACTGATAAACCTTCCCTCCATTTTAGGTGTTTCCCTTTCCTAAAAGCACCCATACCATGTCATTCCGAGCATTGGCCTTTATGGCCGTCTTTTTTACCATCCTTTTCTTGCTGGATTTTTACGTCTTCCAGGGCGTAAAATCGCTGACTGCTTCGCTTCAAAATTCCCTGACTCGTGCGGCGGTACGCTGGGGGTATTGGATTGTCAGCCTGGGGTTGCCTGCGGTGGTTTTTTTGACGGTGTTTACGATGGACCGCTCCAAAGGATTTCCGGCGCTGCTGACCTGGTCGGCCAGTTTGTTCATCACCTTTTTTGTTACCAAGATCGTCTTTGTCGCCGTGCTGATGGGGGGTGATGTATTGCGGGTAGTGGAAGGCGGTTTCAAGTGGATCAAAGGCACGCCCGAGCAAACGGCTTTTCTACCCGACCGGCGGCGTTTTGTGAGCCAACTGGCACTGGGCATTGCAGCCATTCCGTTTGCTTCCTTCCTGTACGGCATCACGAAGGGCAAATACAATTATAAAGTACACAAGCATACCCTCTTTTTCGACAACCTTCCCGAGGCATTCGACGGCTTCACCATCACCCAGATCTCCGACGTGCACTCCGGCAGTTTCGACGATCCGGAAGCCGTGCAACGCGGGGTCGACCTGGCCAACGACCAGCAATCCGATCTCTTTGTGTTCACGGGCGATCTGGTGAACAACCAGGCGACCGAGTTCGGTCCATACGTCGATATGTTCAAAAAGATCAGCGCCCCTTACGGCAAGTTTTCCATCCTCGGCAACCACGACTACGGCGATTATGTGCCCTGGGCATCGGAAGCAGCCAAGCGGGCCAACATGGAGCGCTTATACCAATACCACGCCGAAGCCGGATTCAACCTCCTTCGCGATCAGCACGTCGTCATTGAAAAAGACGGGCAGCAACTCGCCCTCCTCGGGGTGGAGAACTGGGGCCAGGGCTTCGGCGAGCGCGGCGACCTGAAGAAAGCCGCCCAAGGCATTCCGCAAGACACCTTTAAAGTACTCCTCTCCCACGACCCTTCGCACTGGGACGCCCAGGTGAAATCCTTCGACAACCCGGTACACCTTACCCTCTCCGGCCACACCCACGGCATGCAGATGGGCGTAGAGATTCCCGGTTTCCGGTGGAGTCCGATCAAGTACCGCTACCCCAAGTGGGCCGGCGTGTATGAAGAAGCCGGCAAATATCTGCACATCAACCGCGGGTTTGGGTTCCTCGGGTTTTCGGGTAGAGTGGGGATATGGCCGGAGGTGACGGTGTTGGAGTTGAGGAGAACGGTTTAGTCCCGATAACCATCGGGATTAATTTTCGGTTTTTAATTTTCAGTTTTTTTAGGGGGACGCGAGGTGTCGGATAGAGAAGAGACACGAGGTGTCAAGAGAGATACAGACGCGAGGTATCGCGTCTGTACCAGTTTTTGTGGGCATTTGGGGGCGTTTTACGTTGATTATGAGCGTGTTGCAATGGCTATTTGTCACTTCCGCCCTTGTCCCCCGCTGGAGGGGGCGCCCGAAGGGCGGGGGAGGAAAAGCCAGCTACCCATTCTAGTTCCGAAAATTTGCAGAAGATTTTTAGCTATTGTCTGAACTGTGATTGATGTGATTATTATGATTGCCTTGATTTTTTTGTCTGAATCATCCCGATAGTTATCGGGATTCAGGATTTGAGAATTTTCAGGATTTAGGCCGTATCTGGAGTTGAAAAATTCTGAAATTCTTAAATTCTTAAATTCTTAAATTCTGTGAATCCTACCCATGACAGATTTCTTTCAAAATGTAGTGTCGAAGTCCTCTTCGACACCCAGCCTTCAGAAAAAACAGGGATGTCCCAATTATCGATTCGACCCATTTCGTAACATCGGGACATTTAGCTCAATGGTGCCGAAGGGGACTTCGGCACTACAACAGGTTCTTGAGTGTTTTCTGTCAGCATAACTTTATTTATCCCCACATGGGGATAGCCTCCCCTGATTCTGATAATTTCCTGGCGGCGTGATATTGTCTGAACTGTGATTTTTGTGATTATTTTGATTTGCCTGATTGGAAAGATCCCCATACTGCAGGACTTGCTTCACACACCATTTTTCCATATCTTCTCTCCTCAAAAATTTCAATATGCCGACGCAAACACTCGAACAAACGCCGGTAATGACGCATTACCGCTTTTCCGTGGTGGATTATTACCGGCTGGCCGAGGTTGGTATTTTGGATTGGGAGGCAAGGGTGGAATTCTTGGATGGGTAAATTGTGGAAATGACGCCTGTCAAAGTAAACCTCCGGCATGATTCTCTGGTTAACGATGGCTCTGACTTTGTGAATTTGCGCCATCAGGCCCCAGTCAGTATTCAGAACCCCATTAATCTGGATGAATTCTCAGAGCCCGAACCTGATGTGGCTGTGCTGAAACCACGCCCGGATGATTATACAGAATCTCATGCCACTCCAGAGGAAATCCTCTTCCTCATCGAAGTATCCGACACCTCGCTGGCCAAAGACCGGACAATAAAACTCCCTCTATACGCCAAAGCAGGTATCCCCGAAACGTGGATCGTAGATCTGGAAAAAGAACAGGTGGAGGTGTATAGAGAGCCGGGCCCTCAAGGGTATGCCCAGGTGCAGGTTTTTGAGAAAGGGAAAGCGGTTAAGGGAGTGTTTAATGTTGAGTTTTTAGTTTTCAGTTAGGGCCAACTAAAAACTAAAAATTAATCCCGATGGTTATCGGGACTAAAAACTAAGCTCTCTTCGGAACCGGAAGTGACATATTTCAGTTTTTTCCTGGAAGGGCTTGCATATACAGAACAGGATTCCTAATTTTGTCAGCCCAATTGAAAAAGCTTCAGCTAACCGGTGAGATGGGTGAGTGGCTGAAACCAACAGTTTGCTAAACTGTCGTACTGGGAAACTGGTACCGCGGGTTCGAATCCCGCTCTCACCGCCAACGTTTTATGTGTGCCCGCCTTCGCAATCGCAGAGGCGGGCACACGCATATCTGGCCTATGCAATACTCAGATTACCAAAGTCTTACCATCTCCGCCGCACAGGCTTCCGCCTATGCCTTGCAATACTTCGGCATCGAAGCTTCCGCACAACCCCTGCCGGGAGAGATCGATTTCAACTTCTACCTGGAAATGACCGATGGCCGCGCCTTTACCCTGAAACTCAGCAGGCCGGACGCGAAGCTGGAGGAGATCGATTTTCAGATCGCCCTGGTGGCGCATTTGGGAGAAAAGAATTTGCCCCTCCATTTTCCGGAAGTGATCCCTGCACTGGATGGCAGCTTGCGTACGAAAGTGGTGGATGAAAATAATAAGGAACGCTGGCTGCGCTTGTTGAAATGGGTGCCCGGACGAATGCTGTCGGACGTCCACCCCCGCAGCCCGGAACTGTTGGCGCAGTGGGGACAGACCTGCGGCCACCTCGCCCGGGCATTGCAGGACTTCGACCACCCCGCGGCACACCGGTTTCAGAAATGGGATCCCTCTCAAACCCTGCATGGGAAGCAATATCGCCCTCATTTTCAATCTGACGCCGAGCGGGAAATTGCCGATTATTTCTGGGATCTCTTTGAAGCCGTCGCCCTTCCTGCGCTTCCAACCCTGCGCCAACGCGTGAACTACAACGATGCCCATGAGCATAACCTGCTTGTGGATGAAGATTTGAAAAACCCACGGATCATTGGCGTGATCGATTTCGGCGACGCCGTGTTTACCCAAATCATCAACGAACTGGCCATCGCGTGCGCGTATGCCTGCATGAATAAACCCGATCCCATCGAGGCGGCGACACATGTGGTGAAGGGGTTTCACCAATTATTTCCCCTGCAGGAAAAAGAGGTCGGAGTGTTATTCCCGCTCATTGCGGCGCGTCTGCTCAACACGGTCTCCCACTCCGCCTGGAACAAACACCACGAACCCGGCAACGATTACCTGCTCGTCAGCGAACGTCCGGCGTGGGAGCTGCTCCAGAAATTCCGGAATATTTCACCTGCCTTTGCCCACTATACCTTTCGGCAGGCATGCGGCTGGGAAGCTTGTCCGAAGCACACGGCCTTCCAGACCTGGGCCCAACAGCACCAGGGGCAGTTTGCCCCGGTGGTCGATTTTGAAGGAAAAAAAGTCCTCCCCCTCGACCTGAGTGTGGGGAGTCTCGACCTGGGCAATAACGCCAATTTCGCAACCATCCCTACGTTTTGCCGCACCATCGACCGGCTTTTGGAAGATGCCGGAGCCGAGATAGGCACCGGCGGCTACGGAGAGGTGCGTCCTTTTTACGTTACAGAAGCTTATAAGGTGGAAGGCAATTCGGGCCCGCAGTGGCGCGCGGTACACCTTGGCGTGGACATCTGGGCGCCGCCGGGCACACCAATTTTTGCGCCGCTGGATGGAGTGGTGCACAGTTTTCAGGACAATGCCAACGATTGCGATTATGGGCCGACGATCATTCTGGAGCATTTCGTCTCCGCAGATTTGACCTTTTATTCCCTTTACGGGCATTTGTCATCGGAGTCGTTAATTGGGTTGGAAAAAGGAATGGCCATAAAGAAAGGCCAGCAAATAGCCACGATTGGCGCTCCGCCGCAAAACGGGAATTGGCCACCCCACTTTCACTTCCAGTTGATGCTGGATATGCTGGGCTGGGAAGGCGATTTTCCCGGTGCGGCCTTTCCGGAAGAAAGGGCTGTATGGATGAGCATTTGTCCCGATGCCAATTTGCTGTTGTCGGGGCCGCTGGTATCTGCCATTCCTGTGGTTCGGTCGGTGGACGAAATCCTGGACATCCGCCGTCAGAAGCTGGGCAAGAGCCTGAGTGTTTCCTACGACAAGCCCCTGCACATCGTGCGGGGCTACATGCAGCACCTTTACGACATCAACGGACGCCGCTATCTCGATACCGTCAACAACGTGCCGCATGTCGGCAATGCGCATCCGGATGTGGTTCGCGTAGCCCAAAAGCAGTTGGCTGTGCTGACCACCAATACCCGCTACCTCCACGAGCAGATCGTGCTTTTCGCCGAAGAGTTGCTCGACACCCTGCCGCCGGAGCTGTCGGTGGTCTATTTCGTCAATTCCGGCAGCGAGGCCAATGAGCTTGCCCTCCGGATGGCGGAGGCCTACACCGGGCAGCGGGATATGGTCGCCGTGGAAGTCGGCTACCATGGAAATACCAGCGGTTGCGTGGCCGTCAGCAGTTATAAATTTGACGGAAAAGGGGGGAAGGGCGCTCCGCCGCACACCCACATCGTGCCCATCCCCGACACCTTCCGGGGGCTGTATCGGGATGCGCAGGGGGCGGGGAAAAAGTATGCCGATCACGTGGCGGAAGCCGTTAAAAAAGTACGGGCTCAGGGCCGGAATATCGCCGGGTTTATCTGCGAAAGCATCATCAGTTGCGGCGGACAGATCGTATTGCCCGAAGGTTATCTGAAGGAAGCCTATCGCCACATCCGCGCCGCCGGCGGCTTGTGCATCGCCGACGAAGTACAAACCGGCTTCGGTCGGGTAGGGGATGCGTTTTGGGGCTTTGAATTGCAAGGCGTCTTGCCAGACATCGTGACCATGGGCAAGCCCATCGGCAATGGACATCCGCTCGGTGCGGTGGTCACCACCCCCGAAGTAGCCGAAGCCTTCGCCAACGGGATGGAGTATTTCAACACTTTCGGCGGCAATCCCGTCTCCTGTGCTATCGGGCGGGAGGTGTTGCGGATCGTTCGGGAAGAAGGCTTGCAAGCGCACGCCCGGGAGGTGGGCGCCTATCTGACCGAAGGACTGAAGGAATTGCAACAACGTCATCCCCTCATCGGCGAGGTGCGCGGGCCCGGCCTCTTCCTGGGTTTTGAACTCGTCAAAGACCGTGAGACCTTGCTCCCTGCCACCGAAGAAGCCGCCTACCTCGCCAATCGGATGCGGGAGCTGGGCATCTTGATGAGCACCGATGGACCCTACAATAACGTCTTGAAAATCAAGCCGCCCATGTGTTTTGGTAGATCGGATGTAGACTTTTTGGTGGGGTATTTGGATCGGGTGATGGGGGAGGATTATTTGAAGGGGGAGGGTGAAAAAGAAAAAGGAGCTGTAACCGTCGTTACAACTCCTTCATTGGTCGACTTCGCCTAAGCTACGTCGGTCCAAGTCGGGGTAGCAGGATTCGAACCTGCGGCCCTCCCGATCAGAGATCGGGATGCGCTAGCCGGACTACACGATACCCCCGTTCTCTTCTACCCATTTTTTTAGAAAATCCTTGTTTTTAAAACTCTTAAGTCTCCTTTCGAGTATCACGGCCTCCGACCTGATACCAAAAGCTTTTGAATAGACAAGCTTCCAGGGACCCTTACCTTTCGTTGCTTTGTTTCGGTTACCATTGTGCCTTCTGAGACGCTCATCCAGGTTATTGGTTTGCCCTATGTAGAAACTTCCACTCGTTTGCGATTGGATAATGTAGGTGTGAAACATGAGAGTTTTGGATAAAAAAAAGGCTTCACAGTTGTTGTAACTGCAAAGCCTTGTGGGTTTAATCGTCGGGGTAGCAGGATTCGAACCTGCGGCCCCCTGCTCCCAAAGCAGGTGCGCTAACCGGACTGCGCTATACCCCGTATCAAAATAAAGCCTTCCGTTTTGCGGCCCTCCCGATCTGAGATCGGGATGCGCTAACCGGACTGCGCTATACCCCGTTTCTTTTTAAGCCTTCCGTTTTGCGGCCCTCCCGATCTGAGATCGGGATGCGCTAACCGGACTGCGCTATACCCCGTCGCTTCCCAAATGGAAGCATTCTCTAAAAGAGTCGCAAATATAGTACATTAATTCATTCCTATACATTTTTATTTGAAGGAAAGTTCCAAATCTATGCTGGGGGCATTGAAAGAGCTTCTCGAATAAGGCTTTTTATGGCTGATCGTGTATGTTTCGTCTATCGCTTCTTTAAATCCTAATCACTCAGTTTACCGCAGCACTCCCATTTACATCCCCCACTTTCACTGCTACAAAGTCTTTATCCAATCCTCCATTGTAGGGATTAATGACTTCGATTGCTTCAGGGAAGGGCTCACTGAAGGGGTTCATTGGCTCTGGAAACACATAATTCTTATCGACAAAGCGCCAGGACGTATTGTTTGGAAAGCCCTGTTTGATCCCCAGAATCACTTTGCGAATCTCCAACATATCAAGGGTGGTGATGCTGTTCGACCTGTCTACATCAGCAGCGATTAGTTTATACGGGCTGTCCAGTAGCTGAAGCCCCAGGATGTGACGGCTAATGAAAGCGAGATCCAAGGTTGTTACTCCATTTGCAGGAAGGGTATCCAGGTGTGGAGTAAAGGTATAGGGGGGTGATTCAGTAAGACAGCTGAAGTAATAATTTCCTGTAGCATCCGTAAATTGAGGAAAAGAAAACCCAATACCCCAATCCCAATCAACCTGGACGCCTTCCAGTCCCTCTCCTTCTTCGGTAGCAATTAGGCCACCGAAGGAGATTCCCGAAGCATCACAAAAACTGTAGTTGTCCTGCACCAGGATGAAGGTTTCACAGAAATCCTGATTCCCATAAATATCCGTTACCCAAGTTCTACGAAATGTTGGCCCAGATCATCGCAGTCGCAAGTATAAAAAACGGTGGTATCTGCTATATCCGAAGAAAAACTGTAATGCTCAATAAACCCACAATTATCGAATGATCCATCATCTAACTCAATAGCTACCACTTTCTCCCAAAAAGGTGGTCCAATCTCCACAATCAGATCCTCCTTACATTTTGCCGTAGGCATCTCTGCATCATGTACAAAAACATAGAAGGAGCAGCTCGTCCCCACATCGGAGGTTGCCGTGAGAATGGTCGTCCCAAGGGGAAACAGGCTGCCGGAAGGAAGGTCCGGGCTCATCGTGTAGGAGCTACAGTCACCCAGTTCAATGGTGTAGTCCACATAGGCACCGCAAATCCCGGGATCATTTTCTGTGATGATATTATTGGGGCAGGTCAGGGTGCAAAGCGCACTAGTTGCGAAACCATCTACAAATGCAAATAAACCAACGATGGAGATCAAGGGATAGATCCTGATCGGAATTTTCCAGAAATTCAAGATTCTCATCTGGCTAAATTTTGAGGACGGCAATGCTTTAGCGAATAATTTTGCTTACTCTGGAATGTGCTGTTTCAAGATAGTCAACAAGTTAATTCAATTGTTGCTGACAAGCAAACCACTTTTCTTTGACTATAGCTCAATGGTGCCGAAGGGGACTTCGGCACTACAACAGGCTCTCGAGTGTTTTTTGTCAGTATAACTTTATTTATCCCCAAACAGAGATAGTATCCCCTGATTCAGGCTATTTTTTCCCAGATTTCTTCCCCCGGCTTCTTCCCCGTAACCATCTCCAGCAGCATGAACAGGAACGCATTTTCCTCCTGTCCGCTTTTCTCAACCAGTTTCTTAAAGGCAAGGCCGGAAACGGGGAACACAGAGGTCAGGTCGATCTTCCATTCGCCGTCTTCCTTGTAAAAATGATAGTGTACGGGCGTTCTCCGGCCCCGGGAAAGAGCCCGGGCATTCGCGAAATCACCGACAACCTTGATTCTGCCAAGCGAGTTGTTGGGAATGCTGTTCTTTCCCGCCATCCCTTCATCTACTGCGTATACAAAAAGAGACCGACCAGTAAAGGATAGGATCTCCTCCCGGGTGGCCTTGTGCCGGATGATGAGCACCATCAGTTTGTCCAAAAAGCTCATAGCCTCGATGGCGGCCCGGTCGGCGTGGATGACTTTCTCAAGCGCCTCGGAGTAGTACTTCAGCGTCCGGCTGTCGACGTAATTGACAGCCTCTTCTCCATTATCCTGGAGCAGGGCTTCGTTGTATTTTTCAAAGAGCGCGCTGATCTTTTCCTTTTCCGCTTTCTGTGGGTCCTGGAATAGGGTGGCAGGTAACCATTTCATAAAATTAGGGTTTTAGGTGTTCGGTAAAAGAAACCGAAAGTCTTGACCTGGAGTTCCCGCCCCTTCAAAAATCCTACAAATCAGATAAATCCTAAAAATCCTGTTCAAGACAAAAAAAGCCCTGCAACATACCGCTGCAGGGCTCTCTCTCTTTTTTGATTTATTTTAGCACTGGGTATCCTGCAAATTGGTATCCCAGCAGTGCCACAGGTCGTCTCCGAATTTTTCCATGTCCTTTACGCGGCCGTGGTGGTCGAGGCTGTTCCAGTTGATCTCGAGCAAGTTGTCGAGTTCGATCTTGAACACATCGTAGGCGCGGTCAAATTCGCCGCCGTTGTAGGCGCCTTCGCGGTATTCGATGTAGCCGCCGTTGCCTACGTTACCCGGGATGACGTTGGTGTACCGGATCGCGGGAATGCCACTTCCATTATCGGCCTGGTAGTCGATGTGGATGAAAGGCGCGGGGTTGTTGGGGTTGTAGTTGAGGGTCCACGTGGCGTGCGACTGATCCCAGGCCACGATGCCGGTATACCAATGCACGTCCTGGAAGCCGCCGACTTTGGAGACGTACATGTCCCATTTTACTTCGTCGGAAACCAATAACTCGCCGTACAATTTCGCGTGGTACGTAGCGCCGTTATCCGAAACGGTGTATTCCCACAGCCAGACTCCATAGCCTTGGTATACGGCCTGGTGGTTGAATGATTCGTAAAAGGCCAATACAGGCACGGCCAGATTTGCAGTCAGGATGGTATTCCAAACCAGGATGTTGGCCGCGGAATGCCCCCAGTTGGTGATGGTACGCTGATCCGGATTGGGGTCGTTGAATTCGTCGAAGTCCTTATCCATGGGCATCACGAAGGTCTTCGCATCGGGCAATTGGGGCGCCGCCTTCCCTGCATACGGATCGTTGGGATCAACCAGGGATTCTTTCTGGCAAGAGGGTAACAGGATGGAAACGGCGAATGCAAGGGCGATTACAAAACTTAACTTTTTCATTGCTTTCAATCTTTTTGGTGAAAAATGGTGCTCGGAGCGTTCCGAATTCACCTTTAATACACCGGGGGAGGGGGATACCCTTAGTGAAAAATAAAAAAAATTGAAAGCGCGCGCTTTGCCGCGCGCTTTCAATTAACAATAATTGTATCGCTCACCACCGCACACACTCCAAAGAAACCCACCCCGCCATTGCTGACATTCGTCGGCAAGCTGCTGCTGGCTTCATCGAAGACGCCACCCTGCCATTCGGTTTCCATCAGGAGGGCACGGCAATAGGCGGCAAAGGCCGGGTTGAGGCTGTGTTTTTTGACGATAACAATGCTGCCCTTGGGAAAGACCACCGTCTCCTGAGGCGGTCGGAAAAGCTCGTTGACGTCTACCGTATTAAAGGTGTAGTAGAAGACTTTGGCCCGAGCGGAATCGGAACCGGCCAGATGCCTCCAATCGATGTCTACCTCATACATGGCCTGCTCGTGGGGAGAGTACAGGGACGGAACCGAGGCGATGGTCCGCAAGCTATCGGTGGCGCCGACTTTATTAAACGTCCATTTTTGAAAGGGAATGACTTGCACCATGCTGTTCTCCGCTTCGTAGGTTTCGCCTTCCCAGTTGATCTCCAATGTATAATTGGTGAATAATTGGGCGGCAAATACCTGGGTGCTCAAATAGGTGCCTGGCCGGCTGGAGGCCTCGGCAAAGTCAAGGATCGCGCCGCCACCTGTTATGCGTACTTCAGCGCCCGTGACAGAAACCGGCTGTCCATTCAGGTCGTTGTAGCTGAGAGACAGGGAGACCTCCTGGGTTTTCAGCTCATCTGTGAGGATCGCTTCGACCACGAGTGCACCATTTTCGAGCGGATGGAAGGTCCAGTCGGTAGGGGCTTCGCAGCCTGGAAGCAGGAAAAAAGCAAAATAGGATCAGCATCCGCTTAACCCCGTTTTCCACTCCGAGCCTGGGACTTAATGCGCCCCACCCCCCCCCCCGCCCCCCCCCGGGCGCCGCCCCGCCCACAATCTACTCCCCCCTTCCCATCTATCGGGACCTCCCTTAAAAAGGGGAGGGGAGCTTTTTGAGCATGCTTTTCAGGAAACCCCTTTGCTAATCCATTGTAAATGAAATGAAGAAACAGTTGATCTTTCAGTGCAAAGAGCTCCCCTCCCTGTTTGAGGGAGGGGTCGGGGGAGGGTTGGAAACCTGGAGGTTGCTCCAACTTATGGATAAACTTCACCTTGGGAGAGGGGCCGGGGGGGGTGCTAACTTCATAGCTTAAACTTATACGTCAACGACGGCAAAAATCGGATCAGATCCGCCTGGGTCGTCACCAGATCGCGTTCGGCCAGCAGATTGGCCTCGACGATTGGGCTTCCATTATTCCCGATCACTTTATTAAAATTGACGGCCACTATATTTTGGTGCAGCAAGGCATTGTAGACGGAAAAAGTCAGGCTGTGCTGGTAGCGGTTATCCGGGTCTCGGTTCAGAATAAATTTCATGGCCAAATCGAGCCGCTTATAGTCAGGGAGGCGGTCGTTATTTTTTTCGCCGTAGATCGGCACGGTATTGTCATTGAACGTGTAAATCCGGTGGGGGAGGAGAAGGTGGAGCCGGTGTACGAAGTCCAATAGGCGGAGAGCAAGGTGCGCCGGGTTATCCGGTAGTTGAGCATCAGGGAAAAGTCGTGGGGACGGTCCTGGAAAGCGGGATAGGCCCTGCCTCCGTTGATGGCATCGGTCTGGCGAATGGCCCTGGAATACGTGTAGGAGATCCACCCGCCCAGTCGTCCCAGTTCTTTTTTCAGGTAGAGTTCGAGCCCGTAGGATTGCAGTTGCCCAAAACGGAGTTCTCCTTCGATCAGCGGATTCAGCAGGGTATGGGCATGGGGCTCGTAGTCGATCTGGTTGGTCATTTTCTTATAATATGCCTCCGCACTGCATTCCAATCCCTGTTTAGGGAAGTACTTTACATACCCCAACGCTACCTGGTGGACGCCTTGGGGTTTGATGTTTGGACTGCTGGGTAGCCAGACTTCAAACGAGTTGAAAGGAGAGGTGGAGTTGGAGATGAGCTGGATGTATTGGTGGTAAAGGCCATAGCTCAGTTTTAGCGAGGAAGTGCGGTCGAGGCTGTATTGGAGGCTGGTGCGGGGGTCGATCCGCCAATAGCTCTTGTATACCCCTTTGGCCGGGGAGATGGTATCCTGCAAGTCATAATTTTCATCGAAGGTGTAATATTGGGCCGGACCGAGATTGGCCCATTGCGTCCATCTGGCGCCGGCATTAAACCGCCATTTTTCGGTAAAGCGATAATCCAGATTATAGTACCAGACGATCTGCCTGGAATAATCCTGGCTGATGGACGGGAAAAGAGGCAGTAGATCGCCCGTCAGAATTTTGCCCGGATTGAAATTATAGCCGTGCAATTCCAGTCCAAATTTCGTCGTCAGGTTGGGCCGGTTGTAGTAGGTGAAATCGGATTTCAAACTCAAATTGGCAATGCCGGAATGCCACACATCTGCCGGGGCGGATAGTTTGTATTGATAGTTGCCGGTATACAAGATCCAGTTGGAAAAGAGTTTGGGGCTGAAAATATGGTTAAAGCGAAGGGTCATGGCAAAGTTGTTCCATTGGATCCCGGCTGCACTGCCGGAAAAGGCGCCGGTATTGGCAAGGGCATCCCGGCCGTTGAGAAGGGTGAAAAACAAACGGTTATTGTTGTTGATCTTGTAATTCCATTTGAAACTGAAATCCCCGAAATTCATATTGAGGTCGGGTACCTGGGTTTTGTACAACCACTGAAAATTGGACCGGCGAATGGAGGTGAAAAACGAACTTTTCTCCTTTCGCAAAGGCCCCTCCAACGAAAACCGGTTGATCAGCGGATTGAGCGCCCCGCTAAACTCCCACTTGTTCAGGTTGCCGTCTTTGGTCCGCACATCGATGATGGAAGAAAGGCGGTCGCCCAAGTTGACGGGGATATCATTTTTATACATTTTGATATCCCGGGTAAAATCGGGGATTACCAGGGAGTAGAACCCGAACAGGTGTGCCGGATTGTAAATGGGCGCATCGTCGATGATGATCATGTTCTGGTCTCTTTCCCCTCCTCTGACGAAAAAGAAGGCGGAGCCATCGCTATGGGTTTTCACGCCCGGCAATGCTTGCAGTCCTCTGATCAACCCCGCCTCGCCGCCAAATTCAGGCATATCGTCGAGCTCTTTGGGCTTGAGCTCCAGCCGGCCCAACTGTTTGCGATCCATGATGTCGCTCATGGGTATTTCCACGAGGATATCCGGCAGTTGTAAGGGGATAAGCTGCAAGCCGACATCCTTTTTTTCGTTTTTCCCCAACTGCACTTCTGCCCTTTCTGTGGTAAATCCTAAATAGGCATACTGCAGGGAATAGCTTCCTTTGGGCAGCCGCAGCGAGTAAAATCCGAATCCATTGGTGCTCGTGCCGGCCGAGGTGCCCTCTGCAAAGACAGTGGCGCCGATAAGGCTTTCTCCGGAGGACTGGTCATTGACAAACCCGCTGATGGTGTAAAACTCCGGTTCCTTTGGTGTTTTGGGCTCGATTTTCCCCACCTCCGCCCTGCGGTTAAGCACGATCTGGTTTTCGATGAGGGTGTATTCGATGGGCGTTTTGGAAGCCAGCATATCCAGCGCTTCTTCCACGCTGGCTTTGCGCACGCGAAAAGAGATCTCCTGTTTGGTATCGATGGAACGCGGGTTGTAGGAAAACTGGATACCGCTCTGGCGCGTGATCTCCTTGAGTACCTCTTCCACCCTGATTTTTGACCGTTGTATCGTGATCTTTGAATCGGTAGTTTGGGAAAAGGCCGGGTAGACGGATAGTAGTATAAAAACCAGGAAGAAGGTTTTACGCATTTTTGGGATTTTGAAGTGAGTGAAGGGTGAAGAGTGAAGGGTGAAGAGTGTCACTTCACCCTTCACTCCTCACTCTTCACCTATTCACATCCTTTTCCGGAGAAGACGATTTCCTCGCCGTTTCTCTCCGCCTGGATGTGAAGGGTTTTTTCAATGATCTTCACGGTAGCTTCCAGTGATTGATGGTCAAAGTTGGCGGTGATCTCGCAGGTTTTTAACTCGGGCCTGGCAATGGAAATTTTTGAATGGAACTTCCTGTTGAGGTCGAAAACAACCTGTGCCAGGGTTGAATTTTCGAACACCAGAAATCCCGTTTTCCAAGCCATGTAGTTTACGTCCTCGTTGACTTTTTTCGTCAACTCACCGGCGGCTTTATCGTAGATGCCGATTTCGTTGGCCGTAAGGATGACCTGTTGGCTGCCGGCTTTCACGGAGACGGTGCCCGACTGGACGATCACCTGTACTTGTGTTTGGTCTTCGCGGGCATCGACATAAAAGGCGGTGCCCAGCACTTCGATCTCCACGTTTTGGGTAGTGATCACGAAGGGACGGGCCGTGTCGCGTTCGACTTCAAAGAAGGCGTCGCCGCTCAATTCCACCCGCCGGTATTTTTTATTGGTCGAAGGCGCATACTTCAGCTGGGAATATTGGTTCATGGCGATTTGGGAACCATCGGGCAGGCGATTGTCTTCTACCGTATTTTGAGTGGCCAGCTCCATGGATTCGCCCCGGTTCAGGTATTGGAAAAGCCAGATCGAGGCTACCATAAGCACCGTTACAGCGGCGGCAATGCGGAAGAAAAAAGCGGTCCCACGGTTGGCTTTCGGTTGCAGCGACACCGTTTTAGCCTCCTGAAATAACTGGCTGGAAGTGGATTGCCACTCTTGCGCCACGTCTATTTGTTGGTCATCCTTCTTTATGGCAGACAGAATCCAGGCCTTTTTGAAGGCGTTAAACTGGGCTTTATTTGCTGAGTCGGCCAATACCCAATCTTCCAGCAGCTTCACCTCTGAATCGCTGGCATTTCCACTCAAGTACTTGGGGATGAGTGCGAAATAGTCGATATGTGTATTGCTTTCGCTCATTTTATGGTTCTTCTCTATTGGTTATACACTTGGGATAGCTTTTACCCTATATCATTTTTTCATTGTTTTCTACCGCAAAGGCGCTAAGAACGCAAAGAGATCTAGCCTTTGCAATTGGGTCAGTTGTAAAAACACAACGTCTTAGCGTTCTTAGCGCCTTTGCGGTTCAAATATTTATAATAATCCCAGGAGTAGAAAGAGCGGAAAATACTCTTTCAACTCCTCCCTCAGCGTCTTCAACGCCCGGGACATATGCGCCTCCACCGTTTTTTCTGAAATATTCAATTCTGCGGCGATGTCTTTATATTTCTTATCCTGAAACCGGCTCATTTCGAAGACCAGTCGGCACTTTTCCGGTAAGGTCGAGAGGGCTTCCGTTATTTTATCCTGAAGTTCTTCCAGTCCGGAGTCGTCGGATTCAATGCTGATCTCTATATCCATGATCTCGAGGTCGAGCACCTGGCTTCGGTATTTCTTTTGGTCGCGGATGTGGTTGAGGCAGCGGTTGCGCACCGAGGTGTAGAGGTACGACTGGACAGACCGTTTCGGGTCGATGCCTTCGCGGTTTTCCCAGAGGTTGATGAAGACCTTCTGGGCGATATCCTTCGCACTGTCCATATCCTGCACCAGCTGATAGCCGAAGTTGCACAGGGCAACGAAGTGGGCCTTGAACAACTGTTCAAATAATGGCTTATCGAGGGTGGTATGTGCGAGTGGTGTGGACATGGTGCGGTGCAAAGCTATTTAATATAATTCAACCTGGCAACGGTGCAACGTAAAGCGTACATTTAACACCTGATACTTATTGAACCATATTTTTTGATTATGCCACGATACTACCGCTATTCAAAAAGTAGCTACCGGATATTTTACGTCTGTCTTCTTGCTTTAGGTTCGGTAGTTGCGTCGGTTGCCCAACCTGTTCCCTGTGGCCCAGAGCCGGATATGACTTCCTTTTGCATTGATGCCTGTGTCATCTGCGATATCGACGGCTATACCGGTATCAACGACGACCCGCAACAGGGAGAGGCTCCTCCCGGTTTCTGCACCACTACCGTGCACCACATGCAGTGGATTGCCTTTATCGCCGGCAGTACAAACCTGACGATCACGGTGACGGCTTCCAATTGCAATACGGGCTATGGGCTGGAAGTGGGCATTTATGAAAGCCTCGATTGCGAAAATTTCAACCTCGTCTCCAATTGCGATGGAGATATTATGCAGGGAGAGACGGGTGTTTTTACCAATACCGTACCCCTGGTCATTGGGCAGTACTATTTCTTTGCTATGGATGGAAACTGGGGAGATGTATGCCACTACACCATCCATGTCACGCAGGGTAGCACCATGGTGCCACCGCTTCCGCCGGCAGAACCGGTGGCAGGACCTATAGAGGTTTGCATTTCCGAACCGACGACCTATTCCATACCGGCTATCAATGGGGCCAATTTTTATCAATGGACCCTCAATGGCGTGTATGCCGGAGACGGCAATTCGACGGATATTACGTTCGCTTCCCCGGGCAACTACCAGTTGTGTGTCACCGCCTTCAATGTATGCGACACCGTGGCCCCATCCTGTATGACCGTCGACGTTTTTGCCCCGGCTACCACCGATCTTTTTCCGGAAATATGCAGCGGGGACTGCTTCGAAGTGGCGGATACCACCTTGTGCGATCCGGGCAATTATTCATTTCTGCTTACCACCCTCCATGGTTGTGACAGTACGGTCCATGTATCCCTTTCGGTACTGCAGACTTCCATAACCGACCTGAGCGCCGCTATTTGCGAAACCGATAGCCTCTACGTGGGCAACTCCTGGTATTTCCCGCCGGGGCAGTATGTGGAAGTCGAGACGGCGTACAACGGGTGCGACAGCATCCTTAACCTTACGCTCGATGCCATTATTTGTGAAATGACCGGAAGTGTGAGCGGCCAGCCCGTGATTTGCCATGGTGATCAGAATGGGGTGTTGACGTTTTTTGTCGTGGATGGGACGCCCCCTTTTGCCTATACCTGGGAGCGGCTGGGAGGGACTCCCTCAGGCAGCGGCAACCTTCCGGGAATCAATACGCCCGAGGCCATTCCCAATCTCCCCACCGGAACTTATCTCATTACCATTAACGACACCTACGGAAACGATGTGGTGCTAATTGGGGAAATCCAGGAGCCACCTGTCCTTGCTGCAAGCTTGAATGCGTCCAATTTCAATGGGTTCAATGTATCTTGTAATGGCGGCCAGGACGGGACCTTGTCTGCCCTTCCTCAAGGGGGCGTACCTGGATATACATTTTTGTGGAGCACCGGCAATACCCAATCGACCACCAGCGGCCTGCCTGCAGGTGATTGTACGGTGACCGTTACGGATATGGCGGGTTGCACGGTTACTGCCTCTGCTATCCTTCAGGAGCCTCCTTCCCTCAGCTTGTCCGCCCTCTTTGTCGATCCCGGTTGTGAAGGGTATGATACAGGGCTTGCAATCGTGCAGGATGTGGAGGGAGGCGTGCCGCCCTACCAATACGCCCTTTTCAATGATTTCAGCACAGATACAGTGTTTGTCGGATTGACCTCCGGCAGCTATACCCTCACCGTGCAGGATGCCAATGGCTGCACCGCCAACACCACGGGTACCCTCACCGCAGCGCTCATCCCCGCGGTATATGTGGGAGAAGACCTGACGCTGATGCTGGGGGAGAGTCAGCCCATTCAGGTCATTATCAATCTGGACCCGCAGACTAGTAGTTGGTCGCCCGCCTACGGCCTTTCCTGTGTCGATTGTCTGGCGCCTGTGGCTGGACCCTATGAAACCACGGCCTACACCCTTACCGTCACATCGGAAGATGGCTGCGCCGGGAGCGACAGTCTGATTGTGCATGTACTGAAGGTCAGAGATATTTATGTACCCAATATCTTTTCCCCCAATTTTGATGGTATTAACGACCGTCTGACCGTGTTTGCGGGAAAAAGCGTCCGGCAGATAAACAGCCTCAAAGTCTTTTCCAGGTGGGGAGAGCTGGTGTTTGAACAATATAACTTCCCGCCCAACGATCCTGGTTTTGGATGGGACGGAAGTTTTAACGGACGGAAAATCCAGGAAGGGACCTTCGTCTGGCTGGCGGAGATAGCGTATTTAGACGGCGAAAAAATGCAAGCGAAAGGAGATGTAGTTATTGTAAAATAACCTTATCCTTTTCCCTACACGCAAACGGATAACTTTTCTATTTCGATGCTCAGGAGTTGCAATGCCCTTTTACCCGCATTCAATTGCTTGAGAATGGTGGTCTTGGTGTCTTCAAAAATGCCATTCAGGTCGCTGAATAAGCTGTAATAGTAGTTGACCCCTTCTTTCAGGTTTTCTGTAAAAGTCAGCAGGTATTTTTGTTGCTTATCGGTCATGGAGAGCCTTGATTCCTCCAATTTATTTTTCAGGTAATCGAGATAAATGGTGAGCTCTTTTACGAACATATGGGGCCGATCGCTTCGGGAGATCGCGTTGAATCGTCCGTAGATATGGTCGGTGATCTCCCGTAAACTCATGATGCGCGAGAAATAGGCCAGATTTGGCCCTGGACAAATGGAAACGCCGTTGCCTTCAACCTTGGTGTCGAGGTTGTTGGCCAGCAGGACGGTGGTACCCAGGCCCACGCAAATGCAGGATTTTTCCACGATCTGATCAAATTTGCGTTGATACGCCTCGGGAGACAGCCCTTCTTTGTCGAGTTCCATGATCTTCAAATGCTGATATTGGCGGGAAGCCGTACAGACTGCTTTATCCGTATACTCATTATTGAGGGCCAGGAACCGTTTCGGGCATGCACTCCCGGCTCTTCCCTTCTCCACGTGCGATGCTTTTTCCAGGTCTTTCGTATTGCCTCGAAGGCTGTGGAACGGGACACCTAACGGGGAAATATTGCTCAGGTACAGATCTTCTTCCTTTGCGGCCACCAGTTTATTGAGCGTAGCGTGGTCGACCGTCGTGGCTTCGGGCACCAGCAGAAAAGGCGTGCCCCAACCCACGGAATCGACCTGGTAATGATCGAGCAGAAATTGATGTTCCTCCGCCGTGCCTACCCCTCCCTGGGCGGTGATCTTCAAGGGTAGCGGGGATTCAGGTACGGGGCGATTTTTGTCGGAAAGCGCTTTTACCAGGACCTGGTGAATAGACTGGACCAATTCATCTCGTTTATCCCTGAATTCGGCCAGGATCGGGCCCATGAGATATCCATCGGTGGCGAATGCATGGCCTCCGCAATTCAGTCCGGATTCGATCCGGTATTCCGACACCCACAGGCCTTTTTTAGCCAGGAATTTACCCTGGATCAGGGCCGACCGGTAGTCGCTGACTTTGAGTATGATCTTCTTTTTTAATTCCCCGGTTTGATCGGGATAGAGGCCGTCAAATTTCTCCAGGTAGGCGTAAAGCCTTGGGTTCATCCCTGCCGAAAACACGATGGAAGAGTTCAGGTCGCTATTCATATACCCCCGGAGTCCGGCATGGGCATCGTTGTATTCAGCGGGCAATTTTTCGTCATTGCGATAATTTTCCTTATCCACCTTGGTCATGATATTCACATCAATGCTACCCATGTAAAGGTTCTCCTTCACCCAGTTCCGGACTTTATCCAAACTGAAATTCTGGGCGGTTAATTTCCGGAACTCCTGTTTCACGGCGGAACTGTCGGGCAACATATTGAAGTATTCTTTCAGTTCGTTGCTCTTTTCAATGGTCGCATTTTTTAAGGCTTCAAATTTCTTCACGGACAGGTCGTGGATCAGGTTCAGAAAGGAGGTAATCCTTTTTGCCCGGTAATCTTCGGTTTCATCCGTGATCTCCTGATAGGGGATCCCCTCCTTATCGCAATAAAACTTTCTCAACTTCTCCAGCAGGATATCATCCCCGATGGAGATAACAGAGTCCATGCCGAAATGGGCCACCTTCAACGGGGTCTCGAGGGAGAATCCGATCCCCATCACCGGAATATGAAACGAATGTGCGTTTTTCATGGCAAAAAGATTAATAAGGGAAACGTCTGCACCAGGCGGCGATATCCATTATTTGAATAAAAATGCTCTTGGAGGAAAAGAGGCTCCACTAGCCCCTGAACAGCTTCAGAAGAAGCCATTCAAATCTGGTAGGTGACATGCGAATCTTATCATAGATAAGAAGGTGTAAAAGTAGCGCTAATTTTGGATAAGTAGTGCGACAAAATTAATCAGGCATATTTTGTCGCCCGCCGAAGGCGGCAAAATATGCTTATAAACACTACTGTCTGCGGCCACAGTGTTTATAAATTAATTAAAAGAACCTTCCCCCGTGTTTGGGTTTTAGTAGGGTTGTTCGCTAACAAAAAATAAACAGGAGAGGGAATACCAAAGGAATTCCCTCTCCTGTGATTAAAGAAATCAGAAAAGGCCGTAATTAGGCTCTACTCCACCCACGGGGCTCCGGCTGCTTTCATTTCCTTTTCCAATCCTGTCATTTTTGCCGTCGCAGCCTCCAGTTTCACCCGAAAATCGCTTAGCTCCGCATGCGCAATCTCCAGCATCCGGCGGCTCGTGGCTGTCGGTCCAAAAGTAGATTGACTCACGACACGGCTCACTTCAAACAAACGGTAGCCTATGGTGGGACTGGTCTTCTCGCCGGGCTGTTGTTTGGAATGGTTGCCGTTCAACTGCTCGTCCAGGTCCATCAATTCCATGCGCAGGGTATGCAGGCGAGTATCCAACTGGCCTGGAGGAGCAGCAGTCCGCGCCAGGGCAGTTTTCATGGCTTCGACTTTTTTCAGGGCATTCCCCATCGTCAATTGAATGACCGAATGGGCGCCCACTGCTTCTTCATAAGCCCGCCAGAATTGGGCGGCCTCTGCGGGGGTGGGGCCATGCAGCGAGCCTTTGCGCAGGGGTACGACTTCAAAAGACTGAGGCTTGGATAGTTCTGTGACTACTCCATCCACCTCTTTGGACAGGGAAACGGTATACTGCCCGGGTGCGGCCATCAGGCCGGTGGGTTCGTGTTCCTCCGGATCAGTGGGCTTCTTTTCCAACGGAATCGCTTCAGGAGAAGGATACCGGAGGTCCCAGGCTATGCGGTGGAACCCGCTTTTCACAGGGCCTTCCACGCGGCGCACGACGTTTCCATCCCGGTCTTTCACGGTCAGCCAGATTTTTGGTGCTTCTTCGCGGCGTTCGGCTTCTACGGTATCCCAACCCGGGAAGGAAGCGTTTTTTTGCTCCTTGGCCAGGGCTTTTTCCTTTTCCTGCCGGGTGGCTTTCTTTGTCTTTATTTCTTCTTTTAAATAATAGGTAAATACCGCTCCATGAGGTGGATTGGGCGCCAAAAAGTGCGCGGCGCCCTGACTGTCATTTTCCTCGAAGCCAATATGCGATTTCGGGATAAACCACCAGGCTTTCCGGGATGGGAAAAGGGTGGCTTCTGCGTTGAGTTGTTCGTCAGAAATAGCGCGCAGGGCGCTGTAGTCATCCAGAATGAAAAAGCCCCTTCCAAAGGAAGCGCCCACCAGGTCGTTCTCCCGGCGCTGGATGGCCAGATCGCGGAAAGAGATGTTGGGCAAACCGCCTTTGAGTTGGGTCCAGCTCGTGCCCCCATTCACCGAAAAATAGATGCCGAATTCGGTGCCGACAAACAGCAAGCCGGGCTTAATGTGGTCTTGCACGAGCCGCCAGACCATGGTCCGGTCGGGGATATTGCCTTTGATGGATTTCCAGGTTTTGCCTCGGTCAGTGGTCTTGTACAGGTAAGGCTGAAAATCGCCATACTTGTGGTTGTCGAGCGCTACATAGGCGGTGTTGGCGTCGAAGAGGTCGGCTTTGATGTCGTCGACAAAGGCGGTAGCCGGTACGCCGGGCAGGGCGCTCACTTCGATCTTGCGCCAGTTGCGGCCGCCGTCTTCGGTGATCTGGATGAGTCCGTCGTCGGTGCCGGCGTAGAGCAATCCTTCCTGTTTGGGCGATTCGGCCAGGGAAGTGATGGTGTTATAGTTGGACATGGCTTCAAAATCCCAGGGCGAATCCCAGCTTTGGGTGCTACCCAGGATGGGCAGGGCGATGCGCTCCTGCTCTCGAGTGAGGTCGCCGGAAATGGCCGTCCACTGGTCGCCCCGGTTGTCGGAGCGCCAGACCCGCTGGGAAGCAAAGTAGAGGCGGGTAGGGTCGTGCGGACTCACCAGAATGGGTGCATCCCAATTGTAGCGTTCATAGTCTTCTCCGGCTTCGGGCTGGGGCTGGATGTCGACCACCTCCCCGGTGCGGATATCCACCCGGGCCAGGTACCCTTCCTGGCGTTCGGCATAGAGGATGTCGGGGTTGCCGGGCTCGGTGGCGGGTTGGTGTCCGTCCCAGTCGAGTACGACTTTCCAGTCGGAGTTTTCAATCCCGTGCCAGGTATCGGTGCGGGAAGGACCTCCCTCGGTGCTGTTGTCCTGCGTGCCGCCGTATACGTTGTAGAAGGGCTCGGCATCGTCGAGGGCTACTTTGTAAAACTGGGTCAGGGGCAGGTTATTGATGAACCGCCAGTTTTCCGCCAGGTCAAAACTTTCGTAGAGTCCGCCGTCGGTACCTACCAGCAAATAGTCGGGGTCATCGGCGCGGAAGGCGATGGCGTGGTTGTCGGAGTGCTTGTGTTCTTCCTTCAGTCGCCGGAAATTCTTGCCCCCGTCGTCGGAAACCTGGATGCGCACATCCACCAGATAGATGCGATCGAATTGGTGAGGGGAGGCGTACAATTCCTGGTAGTAATGAGGTCCGGTGGCGCCCGACACGGCATCGGAGCGTTTTTCCCAGCTCGAACCCCGGTCGGCAGAGCGGTAGACGGCGCCGGTGCGGCGATCGAGTTCGATAGCGGCGTAGAGCACGTCGGGGTTTTGGGGAGAAATCGCCAGGCCGATCTTGCCCATACTGGATTCAGGCAGGCCTTTGGTGAGTTTTTCCCAGGTATCGCCTCCGTCGGTACTGCGGTACAATCCGGTGCCCGGGCCGCCGCCCATATAGGCTGCGACGGTCCGGTGCCGTTGCCAGGTGGCGGCATAGAGGACCATGGGGTTGCGTGGATCAATGGCCAGGTCGGTAGCGCCTACCCATTCGGCATCACCTAACACGCGCTTCCAGGTTTGGCCGCCATCGGTGGTTTTATAGAGTCCGCGCTCGCCGCCTTTTTTCCAAAGCGGCCCTTGCACGGCTACCCAGATGACGTTGGAGTTATCGGGGTGGACGATTATTTTGGAGATGTGTTCCGATTGTTTCAGGCCCATATTCTTCCAGGTGGCGCCTCCATCGCCGCTTCGGTAGATGCCGTCGCCGAAACCTACGTGGCGTCCGCCGATATTTTCGCCGGTTCCGACCCAGATGGTATTGGGGTTGGAGGGGTCGATGGTCACGCAGCCGGTGGAGAAGGAAGCTTGTTCGTCGAAGATGGGTTTCCAGGTTACGCCGGCATTCGTGGTTTTCCAAATGCCCCCGGAGCCTACGGCGACATACCATTGGTTATCATCCTGCGGATTAATGGCGATATCGGCGATACGGCCCGACATAAGCGCGGGACCGATATTCCGGAATTCGAGTCCTTTGAAGGTGTCGGGTGCCCAGCGGGTAGCGGGTTCGGTTTGGGCAAAGAAGGTTGTAGTGGCCAGCAGTGCCAGCAAGAGGAAAGGTATTTTGTTCATTATGTGATCGGTGTGTGGTAAAGGCATGAAATTAGGAATTTCCTGAAAATTCGGAGGGATTAATATTTTCGGTAAATTTGTAGCCAAAACCAGCATCCCTGTATGTTCTCTTTTACCCGATCCAACAAAATGCAAGCCGTAGCCGGGGAGTTGAATATGGACTACTTCAAGTATATCCCTTTTGAAGAGTGGATGTTCCTGGAGGTTTTTGAGCTGTTTCGCCGGGGTAAAAAGCAGAAGATCCGCAACGTGTTGTCGGGGTGTGTCGGGCATTTCGAGGTCGATATCGATATTTTTGATTACGGCTACAGCCTCAATGAGGAATACAAATGGCAGTCGGTCGTGCTCATCCGGGGCCCAAAACTGGATATTCCGCAGTTTAGCATGCGCCCCGCTCATTTGGGGGATAAATTCATGGAGCTATTTTCCAATGCGGATATTGATTTTGAGTTATACCCCCGTTTTTCCCGCAATTACGTTGTAAAAGGGCCCAATGAAACCGATATCCGGTATCTGATGAACGAGCATTTTCTCGATTTTTTTAATATGCGTCCGAATTGGTATCTGGAAGGCTTAAAAGATATGTTTATCCTTTACCGGAAACGCAAGCGTTTTAAACCAGATGCTATTCCGGCTATTCACGATCTGTCTCTGGAAATCTGCGCCCGGATGCTGGAGGGCGGACAGGCCGGCGGGTTCTTGTAGGTACAAAAAATGAGGGAGCGCTTTAATATGCTCCAGGGGCTTTTTGTGGTCCTCATAATGTGTTGGAGCCTATGTTTAGTTAATAGGGTCATCCTTTCGGTCTCATTCGAAGAATTCTTATTATTTTGCGCCCTTCACCTGCCCGATGAGTTCCACATAAAATTATCCCATTTATGAAATTTTTAAAGTCTTTCGCTGACAGGCTATTTTCTACTAGTGCTGCTGGATTATATATCATCTTATTTGCCTTTGCCATAGGGGCGGCAACGTTTGTGGAAAACGATTTCGGCACCAGCTCTGCGCAAAAACTGATCTTTAAGTCCTGGTGGTTTGAATTGCTGTTAGTGCTGTTTGGGATCACCCTGATCGTCAATATCTTCCGGTTTCGCATGATCCAGAATAAGAAGTGGCCGCTTCTTATCTTCCATGCGGCTATGATCATCATTTTGCTCGGTGCAGGGGCAACCCGCTACTTCGGCAGCGAAGGGATGATGCATATCCGGGAAGGCAGCGCGTCAAATTCCTTTTTATCAGCCGAATCGTATCTGCAGTTCGAAGCAATCCTCGGGGGTAAAAAATATGCTTTCGATGAACCGGTGCTGTTTGCCACCCTCGGCAATAACCGGATGAAAAAGTCCTATCTGCTGGGAGGTAAGGAAGTACAGGTAGAAGTGCTGGATTTTATGCCAAACCCGACAGAAGTGATGACAGAAGGATTAGACGGGGCGCCGACGTTTAAGGTGGTTATCGGGGGTGCGGATGGCCGGGAAGAATATTTTGTCAAACTCGGCGACCGGGCTCCCATTCGCGGCACGATCTTTAACTTCGGCAATCCGGAAGACCCAGTGGCATTCAACGTGAAGTATGAAGACGGGAAGTTGCTTTTCATGACCGATGTCCCCTTTACCCAAATGGTGATGGCCACCCAGACCCGGGATACGTTATCTCCGGGCGTTTACCGGCCGTTGATGTTGCGGAGCCTCTATTCCAGTGGGGCGCAGAACTTTGTGATCGGCGATTTTAATCCCCAGGGGAAGGTAGAACTCGCCTCTTCTTCCAGGAAGATGGTCAGTTCCAGTATGGGGGCACTCCATATGAAAGTTACGGCCGATGGAAAGGAACAACAGTTCTACGTGGCCGGCGCCCAAGGGGTGAAAGGCCGCCCTCAGATCATTTCACTTGACAACAATACGAGTTTGGCCATATCCTATGGGGCGAAGGAGGTTTTTCTGCCCTTCTCCATTCAATGTCACGATTTTATCATGGAACGGTATCCGGGCACCAACAGCGCTTCCTCCTATGCCAGTGAGGTCACCCTGGTAGACCCCCGGGAAAATCTTAAGCTGGATCAACGGATCTATATGAACCATATTTTGAATTACCAGGGGTACCGGTTTTTTCAATCTTCCTTTGATAAAGATGAATTGGGCACTTATCTCAGTGTGAATCACGATGCCCTGGGTACCTGGATATCCTATCTCGGGTACTTTTTACTGACATTGGGCATGGTCCTTACCTTTTTTAGTCCCAAAACCCGTTTCAGACAACTATCCGAAAATCTTAAAAAAATGCGAACCGCAGAAAAAGCGCTTTCCGTCTTGCTCGTGGGCTGTTTCCTGGCCTTCTCGACCCCCGCGCATAGCGCCCCTCCCAATCAATTGAATTTCCCCACAGTGGATATGCACCACGCTACCGAATTCGGGAGCTTATGGATGCAAGACAGCAGAGGCCGCCTCAAGCCCATGAATACGTTCACCAGTGAGGTATTGAGGAAGCTTTCCAGGAAGGAATCTCTTTACGGGATGACCGCCGAGCAGATCATTCTTGGAATGGCAGCCTATCCGGGCGATTGGTATGCGGTGCCGCTCATCAAGGTGGGCAAGCATGAGGATATCCGGGATATGTTGAATGTGCCGGAAGGGCTTGCTGCGTATAACGACTTCTTTGAGCCCGGAGGGGAATATAAACTGAGAGACCTGGTCCGGAATGCCTACAATACCCCAGACCGGGAACGAGGCGTAATGGAGAAAGAGTTGATGAAACTGGATGAGCGGGTCAATATCTGCAGTATGATCTTTTCCGGATCGTTTATGAAGGCATTCCCGGTGCCGGGTGATCTGGAATACCACTGGCAAGCGCCTGCGGCCGGTTCGCATCAGCACAATGTAGGTCAGGAGCCTAATTTTGCGGATAAATTCTACGCGGCCTATATCCCTACGATCCAGAAAGCGCTGGATGATCATGACTGGAGTGTGGCCGACAAGCTGATTACCGAACTGGGCGCCTTCCAGCAAAAGAACGGCGGCGCGATTTTACCTTCCAACTCCAAGCTACATGCCGAGCTTTTCCTGAATAAACTGGACGTTTTTGGCCGGGCGGGTAAAATGTACGGGATGCTGGGACTTGTTTTTTTGGTCCTGCTCTTCACCTCCGTCTTTAAACCCAGCGCTAAGTTGAAATGGCCAAACCGGATTACGGTTGGCCTCCTGGCTTTTACGTTTGCCGCGCACACACTCGGACTGGCCCTGCGTTGGTATGTATCCGGACGTGCGCCCTGGAGCAACGGATACGAATCGATGATCTATATCGGCTGGACTACGGTGCTGGCGGGCCTTATCTTTTCGAGGAAGTCGATTGGGGGCCTTGCCGCTACATCTGTCCTGGCTTCCACCATCCTGATGGTGGCCGGCCTCAGCTGGCTGGATCCGGAAATTACGCCCCTGGTACCCGTGCTGAAATCCTATTGGCTGACTATCCACGTTTCGATGGAGGCGGGTAGTTATGGCTTCTTATTGCTGGGGGCGATCATCGGGGTACTGAATCTGATCTTCATGATCTTTATGACCCAGAAGAATAAGAAAAACGTAAACCGGATCATAAAAGAGATGACCTCCATCAGTGAGATGACCCTGATCGGAGGCTTGTTTATGGTGAGTATCGGCACCTATCTGGGTGGCGTGTGGGCCAATGAATCCTGGGGAAGATACTGGGGCTGGGATGCGAAAGAAACCTGGGCCCTGGTCACTGTGCTGGTCTATTCCTTTATCCTCCATATGCGGTTTATACCCGGATTTAGAGGCACCTACGCGTTTAATGTAGCTTCGTTATTTGGGTTGGCTACAGTAATGATGACCTATTTTGGCGTCAATTACTACCTTTCCGGCCTGCATTCCTATGCAGCTGGAGATCCGGTACCGATTCCTACTTTTGTGTATTATACCGTAGCCACCCTGCTTACCATCAGCGGATTGGCCTATTGGCGACAACGAACGGTGGGCAAAATGGCGTGAGGCTACTGCTGTACCGTGGCTTTTTCCATGATCACGTCATACCGGTATCCGGCGCCGAAATCCTGATTCAGGGCGATCGTGCCTTCCATCGTTACGATAGATCCGAGTGGAACCACTTCGTCTGTGGTAATGGTCAGGTCCATGTCCTTCCCGGACCCATCCTGGAGGTGTACCCAGTTCCTGCCCATAATCATGGGGTTGACTTTGACGCATTTACCCGTTACTTTGATGACCTTCCCCTCGTATTTTTGAGGATTTGCCATCAGGTCTGAGATCTTTATGGCGCCTTTTGCCGGCGTAATAGCGGTGGTTGGACTTTCCACAGATCCAGCTTGTCCCTGCATATTGGATAATACCTCATCCACGGCAGTACCTCCTTTTTGAGAGAGGTTGGATACCAGGTACAAGGTTTCAAATACCCGGTTGTACTCCTTGCTGAAAAAATTCTTTTTCATCAGCCCACCCTTGTAATAGTATGTATTTCCAACTTGGATACCCTCCATAAGCGGAATAGCTATCCAAACTTCCTCTCCGTTTTCCGTTACGCGGAGGTAGGAGTATTTATCCGTGTCCAATTTCTCTTCCACCACCACTTCATGCATCTGATCCTCGCTCGGCTGCTGAGCCATCTCTGCCTGCGGGAAAACAGGGCTACCTCCACCCGAGCCGGATTCGCTTTCAATCACTTTGGGTTTGGAATCACAGGAGGCCAAAAGAAGGCCGAAAAGCAGTATTGCTGAAAAAATAACTGAGTTTTTCATTGTCGTATTATTGTTTTCTTTGAAGGCGTAAATATAAGGAAGAAGAGAGAATATGCAAGCGAGTGGTTTCTGCCTGATATGATATAGGGGGCATTTTGTTTTATTGGTTGATGTTACGCACAAAACAACTTCATTACGCCGAACAACCCACTCACCCCCCCTCTTTCCAAAGAGAGGGGAGCTTTTTGAGCTTTATGTATGAAGTGTCTGACCTTTAATGCTTTTGCAAAAAGAGGGAAAAATTTGAAATTTCTTCAAGTGCCAAGAGCTCCCCTCTCTCGGGAGAGAGGGGTCGGGGGTGAGTGCGAAAAAGGCGTCCGTGCGTAACTTGAGTTAATGATAACTATAAATCCAAGAATTTTTTCCAGCTACGGAATTGCCGCAATTAAAACCGCTGAATCAACTTCGTATTGATCAAATGGTAAAGATCCTTTTGGTCATTCATGGTTCCTTCGTAGTACAGGTATAGTCCCAGATTTCGAAGGATGCGAAGGTTTAACCCCATTCCTCCGATATATTGAGTGGTAGCATATTCGTATTTTTTGTATTGATAGTCCACCATTCTGACATACATTTCCCCGTCCAATTTCCCTTTGATAATCTCTCTGGAAATGCGGAGTCCGTACATATAGCTGTTCAGGTAACTGGTTTGAAGAAAATTGGCGGAAAGGGTAGCGGACATATTCAGCCACGGGATCCTGCTATACGTCAGGTAGCCATTCAGGTTTTTGGAATCGTTTTCCCCGCTTTTCTGAAAGCGCACGCTGGCATTTACCCCAAAGGTGAGCAATTTGATCGGCCGGAGGTTCAGGCCCAATCGCAAGCCCTGGCGGGTTTCATCTTCGATGAGCTGGTCGATGTAATTTTTAAACGATTCATAGTAGATCGTGTTTTTCCGGGCATCATAAGAGGAGGAGATGCTCATTTTTTTGGAAACACGGTAGTTCAACGAGACAAAAAAATTGGTGAGACTCAGGGTGTTCCGGGCTTCGTTATTGACTTGCTGAAAGAGATCCACTTCAAAGGAGCTAAATGCATTCAGGTTTTTGATCAGGGAGTTGGAATGCTGGAAATAAAGGAACCTGCGGTCGGTGATCAAATGGTTTCGTTGATCGACAATAGCCAAGGTGCTTTGCTGGTATTTATTGCCATTCGCCGAAGCGTGGCCGATGTATGCACCTACCTGCAACAGGCTGGGATCTATGCTGTAATCCTGAAAATTGGGCCTGGATCCAGCCAGGACTCCAACCAGAAAATGATTCCACCCTTTCTCAAACTGAAGGCCGTCAATGACCCCCATGCTGGATATTTTGGGATTGATTTTCCGGCCAAAACTCAAGCTCATATTTTTCCGAAAATCGTACCGACCCGCCAGGGAGTATACTTTGAGCGCGCTATTTAAATTGTCCTGCACATCGGCCCACTCTCCAAGTGTATGTCGGAACGTGACATAGCATTCGGCGGAAAACCGGGAGTTTGCAATGTTTTTCCCGCGCATGGAAAACCCATACCGCATCCGGTGGGTGGGACTGGAATTGTTTAAATTACTATAGGAGGCCACAGAAACTCTCCCGCTAATATTTTGTCTCAATGCTTCTTCTTCCTCTGCTTCTTCCACCTTCGGTGGGGGAGGAGACGCTTCCGGTATTTCACTGGGCTGCTCCGCAACGGGTTCCGGTTGCTTTTTGACCACTACGTCTGTTTTAATGATCCTTTTGGCCACTACTTCCGTTCCTACGGATAAGGGGAGGGAATTACCAAGGGGGGTGCAGACGCAGGAAATAGAGGATTTGTTGCTGACCAATAGCGAAGGGGCCATTTTACCTGCCTGGGAGATATACAAGGTATCCCCGGCATTGATCGTCTCCGTCGATGCAAACTTAACATACACATTTTGGGAAGAGAGGTACGTGATTACTCCCTTGTCAAACTTCACCTCGATCTGCCCGAAAAGGGAGAAAGAGAGGAAGGTGAAAATACCTACGCTCAAGAGGAATCTCATCGGCTATCGGCTTTTGACTGTCAAGTATTAATCGCTATTGCCGTTAGGGTGACAGTTGTAACAAGCCGGACTGGAGTATGAATACCCATTCACTCCCTGATGGTGATTTCCAACGTGTACCGGATTATCGTGCTCGTGGCAATCTATACAACTGAATAAGGTAAAGTTTCCTGGGGTGGTGTGGCATTCATTGCACTGATCCCACTCATTCTTATGTTTCCCGCTGTAAATGGGGAAATATTGGCTGTCATGATTCCAGGTAGACGGGGTCCATGCCGTCTGTGAGTGACAACTCTGGCAGTTTGTCGGGAACTGGGCAGCCTGGTGATCTGGATCGTTCGTTTGGTTGTACTCCGTCAGGTGGCAGCCCACACACGTGTTGGGGGTATTGTTGTAATTCCCGTTGTGGCAGGCATTACAATTATTGGCGATAGCCGCATGCGCCCCGACCAGCTGATAATAGTTGTTGTGGATGGGGAAGGTCGCCGGCATCCAGTCCGGGTTGGTCGTATGGCACATCGCACAATCGGTAGGGATGTTCAATGCCGTGTGATTGGGATTGGTGCTCTGCACATAATCCGGTGTATGGCAGCCTGCACAGGTATTGGGGGTGTTGTTGTAATTCCCGTTATGGCAGGCGTTGCAATTATTCGCTATCGGTATATGCGCCCCGGTGAAGGGATAGTACAGGTCATGGTCAAATGTGGAAGGCACCCAGGCGACCTCCGTATGGCAATCCTGGCAGTTAATTGGAAATTGCGCCGCCTGGTGGTTGGGGTTGGTCGTTTGGGTATAATCATTGATATGGCAGCCATAACAGGTGTTGGGGGTATTGTTGTAATTCCCATTGTGGCAAGCTGCACAATCACTGGCAATAATGGCATGCGCTCCATTCAACTGGTAGTAGTTGTTGTGAATGGGGAAAGTGGCCGGCATCCAATCCGGGGCAGTGGTATGGCACATCGCACAATCGGTAGGCAGGCTCAATGCCTGGTGATTGGGATTGGTACTTTGTGCATAATCCGCGGTATGACACCCATTGCAGGTATTGGGCGTATTGTTGTAATTCCCGTTGTGGCAGGCATTACAGTCATTCGCTATCGGAATATGGGCCCCGGTGAATGGGAAATACTGGTTATGGTTAAACGTAGAAGGCACCCAGGCGCTTTCCGAATGGCAGCTCTCGCAGTCTGTAGGGAATTGCGCCGCCTGGTGGTCGGGGTTTGTCGTTTGGTTATAATCGGTCAAATGGCAACCCACACACGTGTTGGGGGTATTATTGTAATTCCCGTTGTGGCAAGCCGCACAATCCTCCGCGATGACTGCATGTGCCCCATTCAACGGATAATACGTGTTGTGAATGGGGAAGGTAGCCGGCGTCCAATCCGGGGTGGTAGTGTGGCACATCGCGCAATCAGTAGGTATGCCTAATGCCGGGTGGTTGGGATTGGTACTTTGTGCATAATCCGGCGTATGGCAACCGGCACAGGTATTGGGCGTATTGTTGTAATTCCCGTTATGGCAGGCGTTGCAATCATTGGCGATCGGAATATGGGCTCCGGTAAACGGGTAGTACACGGCGTGGTCAAAAGTAGAAGGCACCCAAGCGTTCTGCGTATGGCAATTCTCGCAATCGGTGGGGAATTGCGCGGCCTGGTGGTCGGGATCGGTGGTCTGGTTATAATCATTCAAATGGCAACCGGAGCAGGTGTTGGGCGTATTGTTATAGTTCCCGTTATGGCAAGCGTTGCAATCGTTGGCGATCGGAATATGCGCCCCGATGATCGGATAGAAATTGTTGTGATCGAAGGTGGAAGGTACCCAGGTACTCTCTGTATGACAAGTGGCACAATCAGTGGGGAATTGAGCGGCCTGGTGATTGGGGTTGGTCGTTTGGGTATAATCATTGATATGGCAGCCAACACAGGTGTTGGGCGTATTGTTGTACTCGCCGTTATGGCAGGCTGCACAATCTTGCGCGATAACCGCGTGGGCGCCATTCAGCACATAGTAGTTGTCGTGAATGGGGAAAGAGGCCGGCATCCAGTCAGGCGCGGTCGTATGGCACATCTCGCAGTCAGAAGGAATGCCCAACGCCGGGTGGTTCGGATTGGTACTCTGCGAATAATCCGCACTGTGGCAACTCAAGCAGGTATTGGGCGTATTGTTGTAATCCCCGTTGTGACAACCGGCGCAATCATTGGCAACCGGCACATGCGCACCGGTTAAGGGATAATAATCGTCGTGAATGGGGAAAGAAGCCGGCGCCCATCCTGGGTCGGTAGTATGACAGGTCGCACAATCCGTAGGTATACCGAGTGCGACGTGGCTTGGATTCAGGCTCATCCCGTGATCATCGGTATGACAGGCATAGCAATCCGTGGGCGTTCCCTGATAGCCGCTTGCGTGGCACTCGATACAATCAGCCGTAGTGTGGGCGCCCGTCAATGGGAAGTTGGTGTTGTTGTGGTCAAAATTATCGTTGGCACTACCGGTTGGGTGGCAAGCGAAGCAAGCTGGGCTGTTGTAGGAATAACCGCCCACTCCGTTGTGCGCATTATCAGTCTCCGGGTTGGTATGACAGGTGGTACAAGTAAACTCCGCATAGTTGGACGGATTGGTATGGCAGTCGACACACTGATCCCATTCCCCATTGTGGCTGCCGCTATAGATAGGGAAATATTGCCCGTCATGGTCCCATGTCGCGGGCACCCAGGCACTCTCCGAGTGGCACCCTGCACAGTCGGTCGGGAATTGAGCAGCCTGGTGATCCGGGTCCGTCGTTTGGTTGTAATCGGCGGAATGGCAGCCAAAGCAGGTGTTGGGCGTGTTGTTGTAACTTCCGTTGTGGCAGGTGGCACAATCGTTGGCGATTTGCGCATGGGCTCCGTTCAACGGATAGTAATCGTTATGTACCGGGAATTCGGCCGGTATCCAATCGGGCGCCGTGGTATGGCACATGGCACAGTCGGTCGGTAAGCCGAGGGCATTGTGATCCGGGTTGGTCGTTTGGTCGAAATTGGTCGTATGACAAGAGGCACAATCCGTTGGAGTGTCCTGATATCCTGCGGTATGGCAATCGATACAGTCCACCGAAGTATGCGCACCGGTCAACGCGAAATTGGTATTGTTATGGTCGAACGTAGAAGGCACCCAGGCGCTTTCCGAATGGCAAATAGCACAATCGGTGGGGAATTGAGCGGCCTGGTGATCGGGATTAGTCGTTTGGTTGTAATCGGCGGAATGACAGCCAAAGCAGGTGTTGGGCGTGTTGTTGTAACTTCCGTTGTGGCAGGTGGCACAATCGTTGGCGATCTGCGCATGCGCGCCGTTCAACGGATAATAATCGTTATGCACCGGAAATTCGGCCGGCATCCAGTCAGGCGCGGTCGTATGGCACATGGCACAATCAGTCGACAAGCCGAGGGCATTGTGATCCGGGTTGGTCGTTTGGTCGAAATTGGTCGTATGACAAGAGGCACAATCCGTGGGCGTATTCTGATATCCGGCGGTATGGCAATCGATACAGTCCACCGAAGTATGTGCACCGGTCAACGGGAAATTGGTGTTGTTATGGTCGAACGTAGAAGGTACCCAGGCGTTTTCCGAATGGCAACTGGCACAATCGGTGGGGAATTGAGCCGCCTGGTGATCCGGGTTGGTCGTTTGGTTATAGTTATCTGTATGGCAGCCTGCACAGGTGTTTGGAGTATTGTTGTAATCCCCGTTATGGCAGGTGGCACACTCGTTGGCGATAATCGCATGGGCTCCATTCAATGCATAGTAACTGTTGTGGTCGGCAAACAATGCCGGGTTCCAGCCCGGTTCCGTCGTGTGGCAGGAGGCGCAATCGGTAGACAAACCCAGGGCATTGTGGTTGGGGTTGGTCGTTTGGACAAACTCAGGGTTATGACAAGCTACACACTCGGAAGGCGTGTTTTGGAATCCCGCATCGTGACACTCCAGGCAGTCTGCCGAAGTGTGCCCGCCGGTCAGTTGGAATCCGGTGGTATTGTGGTCGAAAATATTATCTGAACTCCCCGTAGGATGGCAGGCAAGGCAGGCTGGGCTATTGTAGGAATATCCGTTCACCCCATCGTGCTGATTGTTCGTTTGGGGATTGGTATGACAAGTGATACAGGTAAATATGCTGTAGTCTGCGGGATTGGTATGACAATCCGAGCATTGATCCCACTCCCCGTTGTGTTTTCCACTAAAGATCGGGAAATATTGCCCGTCGTGGTCGAAGGTCGAAGGTACCCAGGTACTTTCCGAGTGGCAGGTCGCACAATCGGTAGAAAACTGGAGAGCCTGGTGATCCGGATCAGTGGTTTGGTTGAAATCATTCAAGTGACAGCCCACACAGGTATTGGGGGTGTTGTTGTAATCCCCGTTGTGACAAGCGGCACAATCGGTAGCGATCAGCGCATGTGCGCCGTTGAGGGGATAGTAATTGTCGTGGACCGGGAAATTGGCCGGCATCCAATCGGGCGCCGTGGTGTGGCACATGGCACAATCGGTCGACAAGCCCAGGGTGTTGTGATCCGGATTGATCGTCTGATCGAAATCGGGTGTATGGCAAGCCGCACAGGCAGTAGGCGTGCCTGCATAGCCCGAAGCATGGCATTCGATACAAGCCACGGTGGTATGGGAGCCCGTCAGCGGGAAATTGGTATTGTTGTGGTCGAAATTATCATCGGCACTACCGGTGGGGTGACAAGCGAGGCAGGCGGGGCTGTTATAAGAATAACCGCCGACCCCATCGTGGACGTTATCGGTCTCCGGATTGGTATGGCAGGTGATGCAAGTAAATTCGGTGTAGTCCGACGGATTGGTATGGCAATCCACACACTGATCCCACTCTCCATTGTGGGCTCCGCTGTAAATGGGGAAATACTGCCCGTCGTGGTCCCAGGTAGCAGGCGCCCAGGCATCTTCCGTATGGCAGGAGGCACAATCGGTAGAAAACTGGAGCGATTGGTGGTCTGGCTCCGTCGTTTGGTTGTAATTTTCTATATGGCAGCCGGCACAGGTATTGGGCGTATTGTTGTAATCCCCGTTGTGGCACGTCACACAATCATTGGCGATCTGCGCATGCGCTCCGTTGAGTGGGTAGTAATTATCGTGAATGTCGAACGTAGCCGGCATCCAGCCCGGATCGGTGGTATGACAGGAGGCACAATCGGTGGGAAACTCCAATGTTTCATGGTCAGGGTTAGTCGTCTCGTTGAAATCCAACGTATGGCAGGCGGCGCACTCCATGGGCGTACCGGCAAATCCATTGGTATGGCACTCCAGGCATTCAGTGGTTACGTGGGCGCCTGTCAGCGGAAAATTAGTGGTGTTATGATCAAAGAGGTCGTCCGTGTTTCCGGTGGGGTGGCAGGCCAAACAGGCCGGATCGTCATAAACATAGCCGATTACCCCATCGTGCTGTTCATCCGTCTCTGGATTGAGGTGACAGCTGACACAAGTGAAAATCAAATAGTCTGAAGAATTGGAGTGGCAGTCCGAACAGCGTTCCCATTGGCCCAGGTGACCGCCGCTATAAATTGGGAAGAAACTGGCATCGTGTTCCAAAAATTCTGCCGGCATCCAACCCGTATCAGTGGTATGGCAAGATGCGCAGTCGGTAGAAAAATCGGCACTCGGGTGGTTTGGATCATTTGAGCTATCGAAATCAGCCTGGTGGCAGGCGACACATTCGTTAGGGGTATCTGAAAAGTTTCCGGAAGTGTGGCAGGCAGCGCAATCGGCTATATCGTGTCCCAAGGTTAAGGGAAAAAAATCATGATTGACCAGTTCGGTCGTCCAACCGAACCGGAACACATCGTGGCATTCCGCACAATCTTTGGAGAATCCGGCATTTTCGTGATTGGGATTGGTAGACGCTTCATAATCAGGCAAGTGGCAACTGACGCAATCATTTCCGATCCGGTCAAACCGGAGGGCTGTTTCAGAGGTATGGCATTCCGCACAAGTCACGGCGCTGTGGGCACCAACCAGCGGAAATCCATTGTCCTGGTGCAACTGGCTGATATTGTCGACCAGCCAGTTTTCCGGACTATGGCATCTGGCACAATCCATTCCAACTGTCTGGTTGTGCATATCGGTATGGCAGGAAACACATTCGGGACTCGCTTCCGAAAAGACCAACGAGGTATGACAGTTTTTGCAGTCGACGACCAGGTGCTGTCCGGTGAGCTCATAATCCGTTTGGTCGTGGCTAAAACGTTTTTTTGCATCATCCAACACCCATCCGGTGGTACCGGAAGTTTCCGGTTTGGCAGGGGTATTTAACCTCCAGGACTCTGGGATAAGCCACCCTTCGGTATTGTGGCAGGCCGCACAATCGATGACCAGCCCATCCCCATGCGGGGATTGAGCAAACAGACTAACGGATAGTCCGAGAAATAATATTAATTGTGACAGTCTACGCATTCGAAACTTTGAAATTTATACTGTACAATGCTTTTTCCGTCAACCTCGATTTTTTTATGACATTCTTTGCATTCCACCTCGACATGTTTCCCGTCCAGCTTAAATGCCGTTGCGTCGTGGTCGAACTTACTGGCGTCCCAATTATCAAATCCATGGCACGACTCACAGGAGGTGGTACCATTTTTTTCAAATTGCCGGTCGTGCACATTGTCGTGACACTCCGTACAGGTTTGAGTTAAGGCGTTAAAATTAACTTGGGGGTATTGCTCGTCTTTGCCATGACATGCCGCACAATTCTGCTGGGCGTGGGCGCCTTCAAGCTGATAACCAGTCAGTTTATGGTCGAACTGGTTGTCTTTCCACTGGGTGCTTAAATGGCAATTTTGACAAGTTTGGCTGGGGTAGTACTTAGAATCTAAATATCCTTTGTGTACATCGTCGTGGCAATCTACACATTTTTCGCCAATTTCTCTAAAAAGCCATTTTTCTTTTTGCAAATGACACTCAAAGCAAGGGGTTGCCATGTGCGCGCCGTCCAATTGAAACTTTGTTCGGTTGTGGTCTTCGAGGGTGTAAAGGGTCACATCAAAGCCATCGACCGTATGGCATTTGGCGCAGTCTGGCCCTGAACCATTTTGGACGAATTGACTTTCATGGTAGTCGGTATGGCAGGAAGCACAATCGCTGTGCGGCAGCGGATCCGTAAGTTTTTCGGTATGACAATCCCGGCAATCGACGGCCACGTGTTTTCCAACTAATACGAAACTTGTCCGGTTGTGGTTGAAATTATCCATGCTTCCACTGTAGCTGAAGGAATCTTCATTGTGGCATTCCGCACATTTGTTCCCAAATTTCGTCTCATGGATATCTTCATGGCAGGCGACACAATTGTCGGGCTGGACGCCATCCCTGTCTTCAAAAACAGTGAGTGGCGTGGCGTCTTGCTGGTGGCATTGGAAGCAATCCACCCGCTTGTGTTTTCCTTTTAAAGGGAAATCGGTTCGGCTGTGATTAAACCGGTTCTTTCCGATAAAGCGGTCAAAAGACTCTTCGGTGTGACATTCCTTGCAATTAGACAGCAGGCTATTGAAATGGACATCCTCGTGGCAGCTGCTGCAATTGCTGAACTGAACGTCGGCAAAGCGTTGAAAATCCTGGCCGTTCCGCATTTCTTTCTGGTGGCATTCAATGCACTCCACGTTCTTGTGTTTTCCCAATAGGGGAAATTTCGCTTTGTCGTGGTTGAATTTTTCAGCAGGGACAAATTTCTCCGTAGTGTGGCAGCTTGCACAATCGGTCGACGATAAGGTAGCCTGGTGGTAGTCGTCGTGGCATGCCGCGCACTTTTCATCCAGCCCGAGGTAGGTGTTGGTGCGCTTTCGGAGTTCCCGGTCACTGACCAGGTCGGGTTTGTGACACTCGCGGCAATCAATCGTTTTATGTGCGCCGGTCAACTCATACCCCGTGAGGGTGTGTTTGAAGGCATCCTTGTCCAGGTGGATCATGTCAAAATTCCGGCCGTGGTGATCGTTGTGGCATTCGGCGCAATCTTTTCCCTTCACTTCTTTGGAGTAGTGGTAACCTTCGCGCTTGTCGATCCGGCTTTTTATCTCTTTATGGCAGTCGAGGCATTTATCATTCGAAACTTTTTCACCCAACACGTGGCATTTGGTGCAGTTGGACATCCCCTCCAGCTCCGCATGCGATTTCGCCAGATCGCCCGGCGAGATCTGCGCCCCTGCCCGAAAGACAGTGAAAACGCAAAGAATGCTGATTGTAAGTAGTTGAAGTCTCATTAGAAAGTGCTCAGAATAAAGTTATTAACCGATGTTTTATGCAGTTACCAAAAGGGATTGAAGGGGATTTATCGGGATTAAGGGGGATTAATCGGAGGCAATCCCCTCAATCCCGATCAATCCCTCATAATCCCTTTTAATGCCAAGAAATTATCCATACCTGCGTAACTTGAATTATCAGCCATGTTTTTTCATCGTATACCCAAAGCGTTTGGAGATCTGCACCCCTGCTTTTTCCAGGAAAGAAGTCGGTAGCTCGCCTCCGGCAAAAATATAGACCAGGTCGTTCTCCAGGGCAAATTGGCTCCCTCCTTCCTCGTGGGTAAGGATGGCCTTATCCGTTTCGATTTTCACCAGGTTGGTTTTATACTTGACGTCTAATTTTCCGGTTTCAATAGCTACCCGTAAATTTTCCTTGTTCTGAGGCTTCACCCGGCTGAAGTGTTCCTTGCGGTATGACAGCACCACATTATTTTGCTCGGACAGCGAGATGGCAGCTTCCACCGCTGAGTCGCCACCGCCGACTACTACCACATTCTTTTCGGTAATATTTTCCGGCTCCAGCAACCGGTAGGCGACCTTCTCGAGGGTCTCTCCGGGTATGTTCAACTTTCGGGGACTTCCACGTCTGCCAATGGCCAGTAATACGTTTTGGGCCTTGAATTCTTCTCCTTTCAGTGTCATCACCTTGAAGCTGCCGTTTTCGAGGAGCACGCCCTCCACTTTGGTATTTTCCCGGATTTGGATATTGTTCTTCGCAAGCACGGTTTGCCAGAGGTCGAGCAGATCCGATTTGCTGGTGTTAAACAGTTTTACCTTGCCGTGGAGAGGCAGGTCCATGGGCGCCGTCATGACGATCTTCGAGCGGGGAAAGGTGAATACAGTGCCCCCAAGCGTATCCTGCTCAAGGGTAATAAAGTTCAAGTTGTGCTTTTTGGCGGTCAGGGACGCGGAAATGCCGGCCGGTCCGGCGCCGATAATAACGAGGTCATACGTGGCCGGATTTTTCCGGAACCCGGATTTGACGATGTTCTCTACTGCGGCCTGCCCTTGTTCGACACTGTTCTTGATCAGGCCCATGCCCCCCAATTCGCCGGCGATATAGATCCCGGGAATATTAGTCTCAAAATTTTGGTTGACGTGGGGAAGGTCGACTCCGCGTTTTTCTGTGCCAATGACCAGCGTGATGGCTTCCACCGGACAGCTGTGGAAACAGGCCCCATGGCCCACACAATGGGAGGCGTTGATCAGGGTCGCTTTTCCATTTACGATCCCCAAAATATCCTGTTCCGGACAAGCGGTTATGCACCCTCCGCTTTTTATACACGTATTCAAATTGATGACCGGGTGCAGCGATACCGGTTCAAACAACCCCTCTTCCTTGGCTTTTTCAATTTTTGCCTCAACTTCCTGGGAAGCCTTTTTGAGTTTCCTCAGGTAGATCGCTATGATCACCACACAAACCAAAAGGACAATCCCATATGTGATGTATTTTTCCAGCAACATGGCAGCTAATTATAAAATAAAAGCACTTAAAAGATCCATCTATATCCGAACGTAATGGTGACGATCACATGTATTACCATGATAATCAGCATGATTATTGCAAAAGGGAGATGTGCGACGTGCCAGTACTTGAACAGCTGCTGCATGGTTTGAAGCCGGTCGATCCGGTTGTTCAACGCCATTTCATCTCGAATGAGTTTCGTCACCTTTCGGACATCGACCCCGGAAAGTTTATTTGCCCGAAGGATCCGCTTTACGGCGCGAATATTCCTTCCGTCTTCGAAGTATTTGTGCACTATTCGGGAAAATAAATTCCCGCCTTCCCGCTGGGGGGATGCCGTGGTTGCCGCCAGGATAGCCTGATAACTTTCCTGATCCAGGCTGTATGAGTTTTGGATGAAGGTGCCAATGTTGGTCTTCATTTCCTTTACTTCCTGGAGGCTCAATTCCCGTCCTTCGATCGTGCGGGGTATCTGGATATAAATAAACCGGCCAATGACGCCACTCGCCACCACCGCCACCATACTCCAGAAACTGATGGACACAATGCCTCCAAATTTGAATGCAGTGTGGTACATGATCAAAATAGGACCCAGGCTGCAAAGAAAGATGTGAAACTCCAGCCAGTATTTTAACCTGCCGAGACGGACAAGGAAGCGGTACCTTTTTCGGCCCATGTAGGAAAATACCCCGAATAAGACCATCAATGTACCGATGATACCCAATCCGTGGCCAAAAGCGCCACTGGGCTTGAACAGGTCGTGATCGGGGTGGTAAAAGCGCTCTACTTCACTGGTGCTGTAATACGGAATACCCCTGTAAAACAAGTATACCGTTGCCAGGACAACAAGGAATACAAAGGTGTAAATGTAAATCCGGTGAGCTAGTTGGGACATGACTACACTATGTTTCTAGATAACAGAATGTTCGTATGGGGAAGGGGTCAGATTTTCACGATAGGGTGCATGATCTGGCACGAATCCTCTAATCTAAGTTAGAACGGCCAAATCTAACTATTTTCTGATAATTTCCCTTGGTCAGGGGGACGACAAATATGCTTTTTTTAAAGATGTTTGGTGGGGGGATGGTAATGACCTCCACCTCCTCTAAAAACTCTTCTGCACAAACACCCCTGGATTTACGTCCACTTCCTCCAGCGATTTTCCTTTTTCTCCAAGATTCAGGGCAAGGCCAAAGGCATAGCTTTTATTGCTCACCCCGAGCCGGGCTCGTTGTACGCTCTTCAGATGGCCCTCGTTACCAAAGGCGGAGAAGAGCTCCAGACTAGAGTGGATTTTCCAATCATTCTTTAGATTCGGCGAATAGCGCAGAAAGGAAAGCCAGGTTAAAAGGAGCTCGTCACTAATTTGGATCGCAGGAAGGAGATAGGCCATGAATTTGGCGTTGGCTTTAAAGTAAAGTAATGCACGCCAAGGTCAAAGCCCGAACCGGTACTTGCAATCCTGCCAGCTACCGTTCCTCCGAAACCGGCTTTTATGCTATAATTCAAATAGGTGCCCGTAAAGAGGTCGGTCTTTTGTTCGTCGTACTCCGCAGTCGCCCTCGTTCTGCTGAGTAGCGAGAAATTTTTGTGCCCCTCAACTATTTTAATGTATTTGACGTCGAAAAATATCCGCTTGGTACCCGTCATAAGCTCGAAGCTTTGGGCAGCACCTGATTGGATGGAAAAAAGGATAAAGAACACACTTAAAAGGTAGGTGGCTTTCATGATGCAAGTGATTAAGGTCAACGCGATTATAACCGATTGGTTCGAGCCCTGAACGCGTACATAAAATGAACCGTTTATGGGTTTCGGATTGACCTTGAAGACTTGCTCTACTTTATGCTGCGATGTAGTCAATGTAGTGGAGAAAACCACTTCAATTTGAGTTTTGTGGGCCACCAAAGGTGACGCAGATCACTGACCGGGAAGTAGGAGTAACCGAACTTTGTCAAAAAATACACCATGAGTTACTATTTCAGCAAAGTATTGGATATGAATTTCGAGGAAGCAAAAGAGCATACCATAGCTTCCCTAAAAACCAAAGGCTTCGGGATCATCACCGAGATCGATATGAAAGGCACCTTTCAGAAGAAGATCGACAAGGAGATCCGTCCGTATCACATTTTAGGGGCTTGCAATCCAAACTACGCTTTTGAAGCCCTCCAAAAAGAAAATAAGGTTGGCGCCATGCTCCCCTGCAACGTGATCGTGCAAGAGCTTGAAAACGGGAAAGTGGAAGTATCTGCGGTCAACCCCGTAGCTTCCATGGCTGCCATTGACAATCCGGAACTCCTGGAATTGGCAGGGCAGGTTGGAGGGATGTTGAAGGATGTGGTAGAGGGGTTATAAGCAATCTTAGGCCTCCGGAGCCACCAGACTTCTGGGGGTCTCCTCCGTTGAACCTTTCAGCAGTATTTCCGCTACCTTATCGAGCGTGTCTTCAAATTTAATAACGTTTGACAAGCCTGCCTGGTGGAGGTTCTCCAGGTTCTCCGGGGAGACATTGTCCATTTCGGAGTCGGCAGTAAACAAACTCGGCGTGATGCGGATGTACTGCTCCTTAAGATGCATGGAGTCGTACAGTTTTCTCAATTGGTAATCGACCGTTTCCGAAACCGCACTCATCATGATGTCAATAATGGGCGTCAGCCAGCCGACCATGCCCCAATTTTGGGCTTTGACGTGGTTGTACTGCTTCTCCACCGTGCCAGTTCCCATCGAGAGGATAAACATATTGCTGGGGTTGAGCAGGGTGTCGTCTTTTCCAAACAGCTTGAGCGATTCGATCACCGCACACATCGAGGGGTTATTGGCAAATAACCCGCCGTCGATGGTGTGGTAGACCAGATCGGCCTGGGATTTTGCCATACCGGGAGGGAAGTAGGTCGGCGCCGCACCGGTCGACCGGGCTACATCGCGTACATAAAAGTCGTACATGCCGCCTTTTTTGATCGCATCGTGCTGCGTGAAAAACACGGCCCGGCGCTTTTCAATGTCGTAGCTGGTGATCAGGCAGGGCTTGATCAACTCGCTCATCCGAAGATCTCCAAAGTAATTGAGGAGGGTCTTCTCCATGTTTTCTTTCCGGTATTTGGCCTTGTAGAAAACCGTGCCGAGCGGCCACCGTGCCGACGGAGACTTGGTAAATATGAATTGCCCGTTCTTCAGGTACAGATCGACGGCCTCTTGCGCGGAATATCTTGGATAAGTGGGATCGTCGGGGTGCGGAGCCAGCAATGCTACCGTGAGAATACCTCCGGTGGAGGTCCCTGCTAACAGATCAAAAAACTGCGCTAATCGCAACGGACGGCTGGGATCTTTCCCTTCCTTGGCCTTATATTTTTCATTGAGCTTATCTTCCAAAGCTGCCAGGATCGTAGCTGTAATAATACCGCGGATACCACCGCCATCAATACTCAATAGTCGAACCAGATTTTCTTTTACCATGATGGTGTGCATTTTAGGGTTGGAAAGAATGTTTTCAATTGGGCTGTTAATTTAGGAAAAAATCTCCAAGTGTTACTTTTTTTAAAGAGATGCGTCTCCTTATTAGACTGAAGTAAAAGTGAATTGACGGCCGCCGGCCGTCAATTCACTTGGGACTCAAGCATACTATGAAAAAAACAAAGCCCTTCCCGGATTCCGGGAGGGCTTTGCGCATTTTGGGGTTAGCTTCATGGGATTATGCTTTTCCTTATCTTGTAGGTGTCGTTCCGCGAAAAGAGGTAATCAACTTCCTCCATAAATTATCCATTTTTCTCCACAGCTCCTCGGCTTTTTCCTGATACGGGTGCTCCGGATCGGAGGCGATTTTTTGCAGCCATTCCACGCATTCGTTGCTTTTTCCGCTCTGAAGCAAGGTGAGGGCCATGTACCATTCGGCTTTGGCGGCCAGCGCAGTAGAAGCGGAACCCGTCAATGGAGAGAGGTATTGGATGGCTTTCTCCGCTTTTCCTGTTTGGAGAAAGATCTGGCCCAGGGCAAAGCGTGCATTTTCGTATTCCGGATTGTCCGGACTAATGGTCTCCAGTATTTCTACAGCTTGCTCCGTTTCCTTATTTTGGAAAGCCTCCAGCCCGCGATCGAGGGTGGTGGAAGCGGCCTCTCCTGCTCCCATGCGGGCAGGGTTCATTTCCGCAGGAACCGAATAATTAGCCTGGTATAAGGCCTGGTTGGTGTAGTTTTCCCAGGCATACCACCACGACCCTGTCATGCAAACGATCAGGATTACGGCCGCAGCTACAGCCATCAAGCGGCGATTCAGGGGGGTAATGCGGCCTTTTTCCTGCTGTATCTTTTCCAATGTTTTTCGTACCGTGGCATCTTGTTGCAATTCCAGGGCAGCCAGGGAAAGTCGATACAGGTTCCAGGCTTCCTTCCATTCGGGATCGGATTGAAGCCTGGATTCCAAGGCTTCCTTTTCCGCACCGGTCAACCTGCCATAGTGGTAGGCGTCTAATTGGTCGAAGTATTTTTCCAGTTCCATAAGTCTTTCAGCTCTTGTTTGATCATGGGGTGTTCGTTCAGGTATTTCATCAGACTGAGGTGGCAATTCCGGCGCCTGTTTTTGGCAGAATCTTCGTCGGCGTAATTCAGGGCCTCCGCGATCTCACTCATCGAATAGCTTTTGCTCCACAGGAGTAACAATTCTCTGCATTTCTCCGATAACTGGGAAAGGACGTCCAGGAGAATCGTCTTGACCTCTTCTTTCAACAGCAGGCGATCGGGAGTTTCCCAGTTAGGGGTGTCCAGTGCGTGCTCGTCTTCCGTGGGTACTAATTGTTTGAATCCCTTACTTCGGAAGTGGTTGCTGCACAGTCCTTTGCAGATGCCGAACCAGTAGGCGTGCAACGAACCCTTTTGCGCATAGTGTTGTTGCCGGATTCCCGAGACCAGGGTCACCAGGCTGCTGTTGTAAATCTCTTCGGCGTCCTCCCGGCTTCCTCCATACCGCACGACATGCTGCAATACGCGCTCCCGGAAGGCCTTGTCGCCGTTCAAATGGCGGAGCGCACGCTCCAGGGCATCTCCATCCTTCCGGATTAGTTCAATGAGTTGATCGTCTGTGTACATACCGTTCATCCATATAGTGTGTTGCCGGGTCAGAAAGTAATCAAAAATGAGGAATTTTTCCAGCAATGCGGTATAGACGCAAAAAAACGCCGCCAAATTATTAAATTGCCTATGTATTTTGCTCTTCAAGACTAGTGCTTAAAAAGCACTAAAAGTTCGGAATGATCACCGCCAGAGGCGGCGGTGATCATTCTGGATGCAGTAGGAGCGCCTCAGGCGCTCCTACTGCATCCAGAATTTTTTGTTTAAAGTCCACTAGCAATCAATCACACACCATAATGAGAACATTAACCATCCTTTTTTCACTCTTCCTTTTTTCCACCACCTTGTTTTTGGGGGGATGCGGCCCTGTACCCGGAATGGTAGGCCCCGAAGCCATGCCGCTTGATTATTATGTCCATCGCGAAATGACCAGCAAACTACGCGCTCAATTGGCCGACACCAGTGCAAATTGGGATGCAGAGGCATCCCGGAAGCTGGTGGAAGAAGCCTTGGCTGCTATGGTTCGATTTGACGAAGCCTTCAGTGGATACGTGATCGGGGGCATCAAACCTCCACCTCCGCCCCCACCTCCTTGCTCCGGTTGTATCCGCCCCGATAAGCTGATGATCCGACCGGGTGCGAAATGGGAAGGCATACAAATCCTGAATGCCAATAAGGAGGTTGTCTGCGGCTTTCGCCTGGTGGAAGGAGCGTCCCTTCCGGAAAGGGCAGGACTGCTCGTCGAGCCGGACTTGAAAGCCGGCATGGCCATCCCTACAGATGGGTTCCTGCGGGTTCCCCTCGGAGACGGCACCCTGGATATTCCGATGAATCCGGATAAATAACTGAATTTAGTGAAGAGTGAGGAGTGAAAAGACTCCTCACCCTTCACCCTTCACCCTTCACCCCTCACTTTAAATGCGTTCTCCCAAAAACCTCCTTATACTCTTCTCCTTCTTGGTCTTCCCCGCAAGCACTGCCTTCTCCCAATGTGCCGATAGCACCCTGGTGAATCAATATATTGAGAATTCCTACAGCCTTCGGGAACAGGAAGATGTGGCAGGGGCGAAAATTCAGCTTGGGGAGGCGTTAAAGTTGACATCCGCCGGATCTTGCCTCGTTTATCGGCTTTGGGTGCTTTCCGAGCAGCTCTATTACGGGCATTTTCTGCAGGACTTTGACTACCTGGCCCTCGTTTCCGCCCATGCCGATGAGCTGGTAGCAGGTCAATCTATCGAGGAGGGCTCGCAAGAAGAGGAACTTTTGCTGATCGTTCGCCAATACCAGGCCACCTTCCTTTACGAAGCTGGTCAATACGAGCAGGCTTATTCGGCGTATGGAGATATTTTCCGGCTGTTGGAAAACCGGGAACCGCTGACCTATGAGGGGGCAAAATCCCTTGAAAATGCGACGCTCTACCGGGCCAGTATCCTTAAGGTATGGGGAGAGGCTGTCAGCGCCCGCGAATGGTACCTCAAAAGCCTGGATTACTCGCAAGCCTGCCAGGGGTTTCAGCCCCTCGAGTCGGTTAAGTATTTGACCTACAAGCACATAGGCGATTGTTTCCTATTGCAGGGGCAGCGAGACCAGGCCATCTCGTTTTACCGGCAAGGCTATTTTTCGCTTCGCCGTTTTCTTCGGCAGCATCCCGGCGAAACACCCAGGTTGGTCAACCGGCAGGCTACCTTGCTGGACGCCCTGGCAGGCTATTTTTTGGAGACCCAACAATACGACAGTGCCTGGACCTACCTTTCTATTGGGCTACGCCTGAATGCTTCCCCGGAAATGGCCACCAGGCTCCGGATGCGGGAGGCCTCTTATCTGCAGGGAAAAGGATTATGGGAGGAAGCGCTGCAGTCTATCGCGCAAACCCTCGACCAGCGAAAAGCATTCTATGGGCCGCGGCACGTCAGTGTAGCGCAAACCCTGCTCCTGAAATCCGAATTGCAGGTCGGGGCCGGTCGGCTTCAAGCCGCCCTTCATACGGTTCGGGAAGCTAAAGAGATGCTGGCAGATGGGGCAGCTACCCGGGACCTGATCCGGGCGCTGGACCTCCAATCGGAATTGCTTTGGGAGGTTTGGCAGGAAGAACCCGGCCCCGAAACCCAGGCTTTCCTCGAGGAGGCGTTTTCATGCATCAGTCAGGCGATGGACCTACTCGATACCCTTGGGCGCAGTTATTTGGAACCGCGAGATAAACGCTTTTTAGTCGACAGGTCTTACCCGCTCTACGAACGGGCCATCTTGATCAGCCTGGCTATGGATGTCTTGCAGCCCGGTAAAGGGCATGCAGAAGAAGCGTTTTTGTGGGCAGAAAAAAGCAAAGCCATCCTGCTGAATGAATTTATCCGGCGTTCCAGAGAGACGGCCTTTCAAATGGGGGAGGAAGAGACAGGAAGCACCCTCCGGCACCAAATCGCCCAACTTCGGGACCAGCTGGAAACGGAACTCGACCGCAGGCAACCCGTTCTGGAGAAGATCAGGAGCCTGCGCAACGAGTTAGCCGGGCTGAATACCGCCTACGACCGCCTGGTTTCCGGGAATGCGTTGCCCGCTATTCTCCCTGCCCAAATGCCGGATATAGGAACCATTCAACGGGAGTTGTTGGGTAAAAACGAGGGCCTGCTGGAATATTTTCTGGGCGACCGCTTCCTGGTGACTTTCCTGCTCACGTCCGATGGATTGCAGGTGAAGTCCGTCTCACGTCCGGAGGGGTTGAATGAGCAGATCCAGGAATGGGTGCAAAGTATCAGCCATTATTACGACCTGAAAGGAGATGCGCATGCCGCGGCATTGAAGACCTACCAGGATGGGGGGAGCAAATTTTACCGCCTGCTGGTCGGGCCAGTTGAAAATCAACTTCCGGAGCAACTGTGGATCATTCCCGACGGCGCGTTGGCCCTGTTACCTTTTGAGGCGCTGCTGACCCGGGAAGTGAAGCCCAATGATGAAAACTTTTCAGCATATCCATTTTGGATCCGGGAGAAGGTGCTGGCTTTTGGTTTTTCGGCTTCCAGCCTGCTGGAGCAGCAATCCCACCCGAACAAGCGTGCGCCCCGAGGGCTATTAGCCGTAGCGCCCGAGTTTGCCGTTTCCGGTTCGGCCGGACAACCGCTGGCAGCCCGGTTAAATGCCGGTGCTTTGTATTTTAATATCCCGCAGGCCAGGAGTATTTGCCGGAGTTGGCGGGGCGATTCGTTGCTGAACGAGGCGGCTACGGAGGCACAATTTCTGGAAAAGGCCTCCCAATACCGCATCCTGCACCTCGCCACCCACGGGCAGGCTAATCTGGCACAAGGCGAGCGGTCCTTCCTCTTGTTGGGCGGCGGGCTGGACACCCTCTTTGCCTGGGAACTGATGGCCCAATCTTTTCCTGCCGAGATGGTGGTGCTCAGCGCTTGTGAGACCGGCGCCGGGCAGTTGCGCCGCGGAGAAGGGGTGGTGAGCCTGGCCTGGAGCTTTGCTGCCGCCGGAGCCCGGAGCGTGGTGACTTCCCTATGGAGCGTGTACGACCGATCTACCGCGCTGCTCATGGAGGAATTCTATGCCCGCCTCGCTCAAAAATCGCCCAAAAACCAGGCGCTTCACGATGCCAAAATGGCGCTTCTGCACAATCCGGAATATGCACATCCGGTGCATTGGGCCGCTTTTGTGGCAGAAGGCAAAATGGACCCCTTGCAGAAAGGTGAGGGTTTATTATCTTGGGACCGAAAAAAAAACCTTACCATGCTCAATAACATTGTTCAACACACCCATTCAGGCCTTCGCTGGATCTTACTGATCCTCCTTCTTTGGACCATTTATTCCGCCTTTAAAAACTGGCAGGGAGGCGCCGCTTTTACCGATGACGACCGGAAACGGGGGCTGTTCACCATGATCGCTGCACATGTCCAATTGCTGCTTGGGCTGGTGCTCTATTTTACCAGCTCCTACGTGAAATTCACGGGCGACATGATGAAGGACCCGCTCTTGCGTTTTTATTCGGTAGAGCATATTTTCATGATGCTCATCGCCATCACCCTGATCACGTTGGGCTATGTGAGGGCTCAGAAAAAAGAAAGTGATACGGCCAAATTCAAGACCCAGTTTTTCTTCCTCTTTTTCGCCCTTTTAATCATATTGGCGGCCATTCCCTGGCCGTTCCGGGAAGGGTTGAGCGGAGCGTGGTTCTAGCCATTGGCATTTCAAATCGCTTCTCCGCTGTCAATTTGTCCGCTGGTTCATGCAAATTGACACCGTTTTGTCCGGTATTTCGAATTGGCACTTCCCTTGATAGGGGAAGTGTAAGGAGCGTTCTGGTGGCCATCGGCCGCCAGAACGCGCTATTAATAGTTTTAGTTCTATTGTAAAAGAAACAACATGTCAAAGGAAATTACATTTGACCGGATCGCTCAAGAGAAGCTCAAAGCCGGCATTGATAAACTTGCAGATGCAGTGCGTGTGACCCTGGGCCCAAAAGGGCGCAATGTGGTGTTACAGAAAAAATTTGGCGCTCCTCAGGTCACCAAAGACGGAGTGACCGTGGCCAAAGATATTGAACTGGATGACCCGGTAGAGAATATGGGCGCCCAGATGATCCGCCAGGTCGCTTCCAAAACTGCCGATGCGGCAGGTGATGGCACCACGACGGCCACGGTGCTGGCACAGGCGATGATCAGTGCCGGACTAAAGAACGTAGTGGCCGGAGCCAACCCCATGGATCTCAAAAGAGGCATTGACAAAGCGGTAAAAGCCGTTATCGAGTATATAAAGAAACAGGGAGAGGTCGTCAGCGACGACCTGGATAAGATCGAGCAGGTTGCTTCCGTGTCGGCCAACAACGACGAAGAAATCGGCGCGCTTATTGCCAATGCCATGCGCCGGGTTACCAAGGATGGCGTGATCACGATTGAAGAAGCAAAGGGAACGGAAACCTATGTGGAAGAGGTGAACGGAATGCAATTTGACCGCGGGTATCTGTCACCCTATTTTGTGACTGACACGGAGAAAATGATCGCAGAATATGATCATCCGCTCATTCTGCTGTACGACAAGAAGATTTCCAGTGTCAAGGATATTCTGCACATTCTGGAGCAAGTGGCTCAACTGAACCGCCCCTTGTTGATCATCGCCGAAGAGGTAGACGGGCAGGCATTGGGCACGCTAGTGGTCAATCGCCTCCGGTCCACGATACAGGTAGTGGCGGTGAAGGCTCCTGGTTTTGGCGATCGACGCAAGGCCATGCTGGAGGATATTGCCATTTTGACCGGCGCCACATTGGTCACCGAGGAGCGGGGCTATCTGTTGGAGAATACCACGATTGAAATGCTTGGGCAGGCCGAGAAAGTCATTGCCGATAAAGACAGTACCACCATCGTCAGCGGAGCAGGGGAGGAGGAACTGGTCAAATCCCGGGTGAATCAGATCAAGCAACAAATTGAAAATTCCACGTCCGATTACGATCGGGAAAAGTTGCAGGAGCGATTGGCCAAATTGGCAGGAGGGGTTGCGGTACTCCATATCGGAGCTGCCACCGAAACCGAAATGAAAGAGAAGAAAGACCGGGTAGATGACGCCTTGCACGCCACACGCGCTGCGGTGGAAGAGGGCATCGTTCCGGGTGGCGGAGTAGCCCTGGTGCGTGCGATAGAAGCCTTACACAAACTGAAAGGCGCCAATGAAGATGAACAGATCGGTATTCAAATCGTGCGCAAGGCGCTGGAATATCCCCTCCGTACCATCGCGGTCAATGCGGGGATGGAGGGCTCTGTCGTGCTGCAAAAAGTGATGGAAGGAAAAGGCGCATTTGGGTATAATGCCCGGACAGATATCTATGAAGACTTGAAAAAAGCCGGCGTGATCGATCCGGTGAAGGTGACGCGTATCGCCCTTGAAAATGCGGCTTCGATCGCAGGCATGGTGCTGATGACCGATTGTGCCATCAATGAAAAACCGGCGAAAAAAGCACCTATGATGCCTCCGGGCGGCGGTGGCATGTACGACGATTATTAATAGGATAAAATAGAAAGAGGCTGTTTCAAAACGATGGAGGAGTTTTGAGACAGCCTCTTTCTTATTTCATGTTTATTCAAAAAAAACGATCATTTATAGGGTAGTTTGGCGAACACATAGTTAATTTCGCGCAAAATTTTTCTGCCCATGTTTACATTAATGATCGTAGTTTTCGTAATCGGCTATCTGGCCATTGCGTTGGAACACCCAATCAAGATTGATAAATCCGCTTCGGCGTTATTGATTGGGGTAATTACCTGGACCCTCCTGATGGTAGGGCATGAATCATTTCAACCGGCCGGTATGGAAGTCGGTGTGGACGCTGCAACCCACGGAGGGGAATGGGTGCTGGAGGCCCTGAAACATCACCTCGGGGAGATCGCCGCCATCATTGTATTCCTGCTCGGGGCTATGACGATCGTCGAGCTCATCGATGTACACGGAGGCTTCACCGTGATCACCGATAATATCAAAACCACGAATAAGGTTACCCTCCTCTGGATCCTGAGTATCCTGACTTTCTTCATGTCGGCCGTATTGGATAACATGACGACCGCTATCGTAATGTCGGCCCTTTTACGCAAGTTGATCAAAGACAAGCAGGACATGTGGTTTTTTGCCGGGATCATCATTGTGGCCGCCAACGCGGGTGGGGCCTGGTCGCCTATCGGCGATGTGACCACCATCATGCTCTGGATCGGTGGGCAAGTGTCGGTCAACATTATCAAGCATATCTTCATTCCGAGTGCTGTGTCGCTCATTGTGCCACTGGCGATTGCATCCTTCTTTATGAAAGGCAACATCGAGCGGCCCGAAACAAATGGGGACATGCTGGGCCATGGAGACTTCGTCAGTTTGGGCCAACGCAAAGCCATCCTCTTCCTTGGTATAGGCCTCCTGCTTTTTGTACCCGTTTTTAAAACCCTGACCCACCTGCCGCCCTACCTGGGTATTTTGTTTGGCCTTGGGGTGTTGTGGGTAGTCACCGAAATCATGCACCGTGGGAAGTCGGAAGCAGAAACCACCCCACCTAACCTGACGGTTGCCGCCGTGTTGCGCCGGGTAGATGTGCCGAGCGTACTGTTCTTCCTGGGCATCCTGCTGGCTGTTTCCAGTTTGCAGGCTGCAGGCCACCTCGGTTTGTTGGCGCAAATGCTTGACAGCTCTATCGGAAATATTTATATCATCAACACGATCATCGGTGTCTTGTCGTCTGTGGTGGATAACGTGCCGCTGGTGGCCGGCGCCATGGGGATGTACCCCTTGTCGACCTACGCGATCGATGCGCCTTTCTGGCAATTGCTGGCTTATTGCGCCGGTACGGGGGGAAGCATCCTGATCATCGGCTCTGCCGCCGGGGTAGCGTCTATGGGTATCCTGAAGATCGACTTCATCTGGTACATGAAGCGCATCTCCCTCCTGGCATTGATCGGGTATCTGGCCGGTGTGTTGACGTATTATTTTATGGGATAAAAAGAGTATGAAGAGGCTGTTTCAGAAGGAGCGTAAGCGACTTATGAGACAGCCTCTTTACCCTCTTTATACTTTGCGTGCGCTATCCCGCAGGGCATTCTCCACCATTATCGTTTCCATTACATTTTCCTGGTTCAGTACGCCTACCAGGTCTGATCCCCGATAAACGGGACAGATCTTGTTGTTTGTTTCCGTCATTTTCCGGTAGGCATCCGAAAGCGGCATATCCAAATCCAGGCGAAGAAGCTGGCGGTTCAGAATATGAGAAAGGGGCTCCTTCTTGCCGAATTGCTGGAGCCCTTTGATGAGGTCATCCCGGGTAATCGACCCGGCGATTTGTTGGTCTTCTTCTACGAGAAATTCTTTCTCTTGTCCGTCGAGGAGGAGTTTGACGACGTAGTCTATGGAGTTGGAGGCATGCAGGATCGTAAACTGGTGCATGAGCACATCCCGAACCCGGTAGCCGGAAAGCATAGATTGAGTGGCTTCATAATTGGCCTCCGCACTGGCGCCCAGGTAGATGAACAACCCGATGAAGATCAACCAGAAGTTGTACAGCGCGCCGAGGAACACGAACGCAATTGCCAGCAACTGACCGATCCGGGCGGCCCATTCCGTCGCCGGTGCCCGGCCCATTTTCATGGCCAAAAGTGCACGAAGCACCCTGCCGCCATCCATGGGAAAAGCGGGGATCATGTTGAATAAGACCAGGGTAATATTGACCAACAGCATGCCGGTCAGGAAATTATTCCCCTGAATAGGTTGGGAGAGCTCGAGCCAGTTGCCCTCCTTGCCGCTTACCCAAAAGCCCAAGGCGATAAGGGCGGCAATAAGGACGTTGACTGCCGGACCGGCCAGGGCAACCCACAATTCCTCCGCAGGTTTTTCCGGGATCTTCTCGATACTGGCCACCCCGCCAATAGGCAGGAGCGTGATGTGTTTGGTGCCTACCCCAAAACGTCTGGCCATGAGCGCATGGCCGAACTCATGCAGCACTACGCAGGCGAAAAGGGCCAGGATAAACCAAACCCCCATCAGGCTTTCTGCCAGGGTTTGGCCCGACTGCAGGTTGGACCAGATAATCCAACCCAGCAGGATCAGGAAAGTCCAATGGACAAAGACATCGATACCTGCTAACCGCGCGATTTTTAAGGACCATTTCATGGCTACTATTTTAATTAAACGGGATGTGGGCGCATTTATCCCTAATTTAGGGAAAAAATACAAGCAGAACCTAAAATCTGTATTTCTGCCTGTTCAGTAAGGAATATTCCCTATTCGGCATCTTATGTAAGGCAGAGCTCTCCTACAATTTGCATTTTTGAAAAAGTTTTTCAATTGGTACACGATGAAGGAAATCATAATTTTCCAAACCCTGTCTTTCATGCTCTCCCTATTTGTGCTTCCTGGATACCTTTCCGGGCAGCAAGTGTTTATCACCAATGAAGGGACCCTCAAGTTTAAATCGGATGCACCTCTCGAGTTGATACAAGCGGCTTCAACCGAAATGCGGGGAGCCATATCTCCTTCAGAACGGACCTTTGCCTTCTCTGTGCCTATGGCTTCTTTTCAGGGGTTCAACAGCCCTTTGCAACGGGAGCATTTTAATGAGAACTACATGGAGAGCAATAAGTTCCCCGATGCGACATTTACGGGCCGGATCATCGAAGAAGTCGATCTCCGGCAACCCGGCGAATACACTATTCGCACAAAAGGAATGCTTACTATTCACGGTATTTCTCAGGAACGAATCATTAAGACCAACGTTTTGGTAGAGGGTACCAAGTGTACCATTTCAGGCACTTTCACCGTATTACTTGCCGATCACGCCATTACCATTCCGAAGGTGGTGCACCAAAAGATCGCGGAAGAGATCGAAGTAGAAGTTGCGGCTACCTTACGTATCAAATCGAATTGACGTGCGAAGTTGGTGGATCATAGGGGCGTGTTTACTTGTCGGACTGGGGGTCTTACCCGGACAAAAACCCTTTTTCCGGGTCCATCCTTTTCCTGAAGAGTTTCGACAGGTACGCATCAATGAGATGTTGCAGGCTTCGAGCAATTATATCTGGCTGGGCACGACCGATGGGCTGTTTCGTTTTGACGGAGAGGTGGTTCTTTCCGTAGAATTCCCCCAGCCCGGCGGGCCTTTTTCCGTCACGGCGCTCTATGAAGACCGGCAACAAACCCTTTGGGTCGGGCTGGAAAGCGGCGCCATTTATTTCATGGACCATTCCGGTGCGCTCCAATTGTGGGAGATAGAGGAAGGCCATCCCGCTGCAGCAATTACGGCATTTGGGGAAGATCCTGCGCATCAATTGTGGATATCCACTTATGGGGAAGGGCTCTATTGCTGGAAAGGCGGCCGCCTGTATAATTTTTCCCGGGAAGACGGGATGAGTGGGGAGGAGATCTATGATATGGGAGTTGACTCTTTTGGGCAGGTGTGGTGTGGTACCGACCAGGGAATCAGTTTGGTTCGCTGGAAAGACGGTAGCAAAGTAGTAGAACAGCTAAGCCTCGACCAGGGACTTCCGGATGAGATTGTTCGCTTCATCCTGACAGATGGCCAATGCGGGATTTGGGTAGGCATGCACGATGGAGGCCTTTGCCGGATTAATCCCCGGTCTCATAAAGTAGATTTTTCATTGCCGGATTGGGATTTGGGAGTAGTCTCGGCCCTGGCCTGTTTTCATAACCGGGAAGTTTGGATAGGTACCGAGACCAATGGCTTGTTTCGACTGGATTTGAAAGCAATGGAATTGGAACCGCTTCCGCTGTCCCAGGGTAGGCCCACTAATAAGATCTATGCCCTCCTCCGGGATAGTGAAGGAGGCGTCTGGGTAGCCGGCAATACCCCCGGATTTTATTCTACCAACCGGCAATTTGAATTTGTAGAAAACTCCCCGGGCGACATCCAGTCGGTGTTGGCCTGTCCACACGGGCAGGTTTGGATAGGTACGCAGAAAGGGCTCTTCCTCAAACCTGTGCTCCGGGATACGTTCCTGTCGATACTCCCTCAACTTCCCCTGAATGTGATAAGCCTTTACGAAGATACCTTCCAAAATATCTGGATCGGGACCTTTGGGGATGGGGTATACATTTACCGGCACAGCGATGGAAAATTCAGCCACATCGGAGAAGGGCGTCAACTCCAAAACGGCAGTGTGCTGTCTATGGACGGAGCCGGTCCGACGATCTGGCTGGCTACGCTGGGAGGTGTCACCGAGTTTATCCTGGAGGGAGATCCGTTGGACAATGGGACTATTCGCAGTAAATCTTACGGGCAGGAGAGTGGATTGGGCACCAATTTCATTTACCGGGTAATGGTAGACAGTAAGGGCCGGACCTGGTTTTGCACCGATGGGAAAGGACTCAGCGTATTGGAGAACGGGGCTATCACCACTTACTCTCACGCCGACAGCATTCCTTTGAAGGCCGTTTATTCCATTGCCGAAGACCATATGGGGCAAATCTGGTTTAGCACCCCTGACCGTGGACTTTTCAAATTTGACGGGCAACACTTTTCGACCATTTCCCTCAAAGAAGGGATTCGAAACCTCTCTATTTCCGGTATCGCTACCACTGCCAGGGGGCAGTTGCTCATTGTACATCCCAGCGGGATTGATTTGCTCAACCCCCAAACCGGCCATTTGATATACTTCGACCAGGAAGTGGGCATTCCGGATGCGGAGCCCAATCTGAATACCCTACACGCGGATAATTCGGGCAATATCTGGATCGGCTTACCTACGGGCCTCATTCGATTCACCTCTTTGGGGCCCCAGCTTCGCATTCACCCGGAAACCCATCTGGAACGGGTATCCGCCATGCTCGAACCCGTCAACTGGTGGGAGAAAAATGAATTTAGTCACGAAGAAAATTTTCTGGTATTCGAGTACGTGGGTATCTGGCTGACCGATCCGGAGTCGGTGACCTACCGCTACCAGCTCGATAGTTGGGACCGCGATTGGATCTATGCCAACGATCGAAGGGCTACGTATTCGGCGCTGCCTCCCGGCCGGTATACCTTCCGGGTATCCTCTACAGAAAATGGCGCCTTTAAGGACGAACCGATCGTTTCCTATAGCTTTCGTATCCTGCCGCCCGTTTGGCGGAGGCCATGGTTTATCCTCCTGGCTATGGCAGCTCTTTCCGCCCTGTTTTATGGAATTGTCAAAAATCGCGATGCCCGTATTAAACGCATTGAAAAACTCAAACAGGAAACGATCAAAAGTCAGTACGAAGCGTTGAAAAGCCAGATCAACCCCCATTTCCTTTTCAATAGCTTCAATACGCTCGTGGCATTTATTGAGGAAAATCCCAAATTGGCCGTCAAGTATGTGGAAAGGCTATCCGATTTCTACCGGGTGATCCTGGCTTACCGGGAGAAAGAACGCATCCCGCTGGAAGAAGAACTCCAATTGGTTGGGGACTTCGGCTATTTGCTGAACCAACGGTTCGGAGATAATTTTTCGCTGTCCATACAAGTGACGCCCAACGCCGGCTTCGTGGTGCCGTTGGCACTGCAGATGTTGGTGGAAAATGCGGTCAAACACAACGTGGTGAGTAAAAACAAACCGCTGCGCATCCGGATTGAACAGGTGGATGACGACTATTTGCTTGTGGCCAATAATATGCAGCAGAAATTCACGGCCGAGCCCTCCACCGGGTTTGGGCTGACAGGTATTATCAACCGGTACGCATTATTAACAGACCGGCAGGTAGTGGTCGAACAAAAAGAAGGAGAGTTTCGGGTACGACTCCCCTTGCTAAAATGAGAAAAGATGAAGGTACTTTTAATTGAAGACGAATCGGCGGCCGCCCGGCGACTGACCAAAATGCTTCAGGAGATCGCCCCTGAAGTGGAAGTAATAGACTGTCTGGACAGCATAGAACACAGCCTCAACTGGCTGGTCGATAATCCGGCACCCGACCTTATTCTGATGGATATTCACCTGGCTGACGGGTCGAGTTTTGAGATCTTTCAACATGTGGAGGTGAAAAGTCCGGTCATTTTTATCACCGCTTTCGATCAATATGCCTTGCAGGCATTTAAGGTGAATGCTGTAGATTACCTGCTTAAACCTATCAAACGGGAAGAACTGGAAGAAGCATTGGTTCGGATACAGCGGTGGAAAAAAATGGAAGGGATCAACTATGAGCGGTTGGCGCAAACTATGCAGCAGGGCAGCTGGAATAAGCGATTCCTGATCCGCCTGGGACAAAACTTCCGGGTGATCGAACTCAAAGAAACGGCGTATTTTTACACGGAAAACAAGATCACCTTTTTGATCGCCCGCACCGGAAAGCGGTATCCGCTGGATTACTCGTTGGAGAAATTGGAGGAAATGCTGCCGGATGATCAGTATTTTCGCATCAACCGGCAATTTATTATCGGCATCGAAGCTATTCAGGAAATGTATTCGGTATCCAAATCAAGGGTCAAACTCCGGCTTAATCCGCCTTGTGACCTAGATACTATTGTGAGCACCGAACGCTCGCCTGTTTTCAAAAAGTGGCTTACAGGCCATGAATAACCCCAGCATGATGAAATCAAACGCGTTCAAATTTATCCTGGTCTGCCTGCTTTGTATCGGCATTGTTACCGGCATCGTGCTCCTCGTGCAGTATTTGGCACGATAGGGAAAAGAGCCCATTCAGCCGTTTTTTATTCCCGTTGGGGGCGCTTTTGTTGCCCCTTACTACCCCCTCGCTTATTTTTGAATAAAATTGTACTGTGTATGAGCCGGATAGTTGTGGTGGTTGCCATTGGAGCCTTGATCTTACTCGAACTTTTCGGGGCATCTTCCTGTAAACATTTTCCGGTGGAAGTGATACCTGATCCCGATCCAATTGATACCACGATTAATCCGCCACCGCCCCCAGACGATACGCTGGGGGCGCCTTGTGATACGAACGTCGTGTATTTCGAACAACAGATTTTGCCGATCCTGATATCCAACTGTGCCATTTCCGGCTGCCATAATGTGGACTCCCATCAGGAAAATGTGGTACTGGTGAGCTATGAATCCATCATGAATACGGCGGATGTAGAGCCCTTTCTGCCTGGGGAAAGCAAGTTGTACAAAGTACTTATAGAGGATAACCCAGACAAACAAATGCCTCAGCCTCCTGTGCAGCCGCTTTCTGCAGCTCAGATCAACCTGATCGCCACCTGGATACTACAGGGCGCCCAGAATCTGAGTTGTGACCCCGATGCAGCGGGTTGTGATACGACCCATGTGACCTTCACGGGGTATGTGTTTCCGGTTATTCAAAGCTATTGCCTCGGATGCCATGGTTCGGTCAGCCCGGTAGGCGGATTTAGCCTGAACACCTATGAAGCGGTTAAAGACGTGGCCCTCAGCGGTAAGTTGTATGGGGCGATAGCCCACCAGCAGGGCTTTTCACCCATGCCACAAGGAGGCAACCCATTGAGCGATTGCAGAGTTCAAAAAATAAACGCCTGGATCGATGCAGGCGCCCTCAATAATTAAAACCCTTCATGGATTTTAAAAAAATATCCACGCTAATCAGTACAGTGCTTTTGGGAACCCTGGTTCTCTTTTCCCTGATTTTTGAAGCAGGATGTTATTACGATGTAGAGGAAGAACTCTATTCCGATACCGGATGTGACACCTCCAATGTGACCTATTCGGGTGTAATATTGCCCTTGCTGCAGGACAATTGCTATATATGCCATAATGCGGCAAGTCAGTTCGGCGGGATCATTTTGGAAGGATACGACCAGGTAGTCACCCATGTCGCCAGCGGAGAGTTGCTTGGGGCTATAAAACAGGAGGCGGGCTTTACCCCCATGCCCTTAAACCAGGCGAAACTTCAGGAGTGTGTGATCGCTAAAGTAGAGGCCTGGATCAATAATGGCGCTTTAAACAATTAACTCGTAGGATATGAAACCCTCTCTGAAGTATATTTTTCTGGCGCTCGCTGCCATTCTGGTTGCGGGAGTTTATATGTACAACAAGCCTCATCAAAACGTTTCGAAGACAGCTCCTGAATACGTGATGGATGCCAGGACACTTTTTTGGCATTTGAAGAACACGAGGGAGCGTCAGACAAGAGGTTGCTGAATAAAGTGATCCAGGTGACCGGAAGCGTGCGAGAAGTGGTCCAGGACGATGAAGGGAATGTTCGTGTTACCCTTGACACCGGAAACGATTTTTTTGGGGTGGTATGCGAGTTACAATCTTCTTCGCCATGGACGAAAGAGGATTTCAAGGCCGGGCAGGAGGTGACTTTTAAAGGACTGTGTACCGGGATGTCGATGGATGTGGTATTGGTGCGCTGTATTCGAATTTCTTAAACCAAAAACGAAATAAAATGAAGAAAGTACTTTGTTTGCTAAGCCTGACCTTTGTATTGGTTTTCTCCACGCAAACCTGGGGACAGAAATACTTTACCCGGGATGGCAGGATTACTTTTACCTCCGAAACCCCGATGGAGAAAATTGAAGCCGACAATCAAAAAGCCACCAGCGTATTGGATGTGGAGTCGGGCCAGTTGGAATTTGCCGTCCTGATCAAAGGCTTTCAGTTTGAAAAGGCCCTCATGCAGGAGCATTTCAACGAAAACTACATGGAGAGCAGCAAATTTCCAAAGGCTCAATTCAAAGGCATGATCGCTGAAATGGGCCGGGTCAACCTTTCCAAAGACGGCGCTTATCCGGTAACCGTAAAAGGGGATATGACTATTCACGGAGTCACCCAGCCGGTTTCAGTCGACGGGCAGATCGTGGTCGTGGATGGCGCCTTTACTGCGCACGCTTCCTTTGCACTTGCCCCGGAAGACTACGGGATCCGGATTCCGGCGATGGTGCGGGATAATATCGCCAAGTCGATGCAGGTGGTGGTGAACGTAACCTACGAGCCGTTGGCAAGTAAGTCATAAGTGAAAGTGGATGAATCAGGTTATTTTCCTTTCGCTGCTCTTGTTGCTGATGGGGCCCGTTCTCCGGGCCCAGGAAGACCTGCTTTCGCTGCTGGATGCAGGTCAGGAGGAACAGGTTGAATACACGACCGCCAGTTTTAAGACCAACCGGGTGATCAACCTGCATTCGCTGGAATCAACAGCCGGGGGGGTGTTTGACTTCAAGATATCTCACCGGTTTGGTTTCCTGAACGGAGGGATATATGACCTTTTTGGCCTGGATAATGCCTCCATTCGCATCGGAGGCGATTATGGGGTGTCAAACCGGTTGACGATAGGCGCTGGACGGAGCAGTTACGAGAAGACGTATGACGGGTTTGTCAAGTACAAGTTCCTTCGGCAGAGTAAAGGAAAGCGAAAAATGCCGTTTACCGCAGCTGTGCTGGCCTCCGGGGCCATAAAAACTGTAAATTGGCCCAATCCCGACCGGGTGAATTATTTTTCGTCCAGGTTGAATTATGTGTTTCAGGTGATTCTGGGCCGGAAATTCAGTGAAAGCCTGACCTTGCAGCTTTCTCCAACGTTGGTGCACCGCAATCTGGTAAAAACCCTCCGGGAGAAAAATGATGTGTTTGCCCTGGGCGTGGCAGGCCGGATCAAGCTCAACAGGCGCATCGCGTTGAACGGGGAGTACATTTACGTATTTCCCGACCAATTGGCGCCGGGATTCCGCAATTCGCTCTCGGTCGGGTTTGACTTAGAAACAGGGGGGCATGTATTTCAACTCCATTTCACGAACTCCACAGCTATGGTTGGCCATGGGTTCATCACCGAGACCATCGGCGACTGGAGGCAGGGGGGCATTCGTTTCGGATTTAACATATCTAGGGTATTTACGGTCAAACGCCCCAAGTTTTGAATAAAAACGAAAAACGCTAAACGGACTTCCCGTTTAGCGTTTTTCGTTTAGCGGTTATGCTACTTGTTTACTAAAAATCTTCCGATTCGTCGTCTCCGCTACTGATCGTATCGGGGTCGATCATGGAATCGGGATATACATCGTCGTCGTCTTCAATGTCGAGGTCCTTGTAGAGGTCCAGATCATCGTCGTCATCGCCTTTTACCGGGGAAGGTTTTTTCGGCGAACTTCCCGAAGAAGATTTACGAATGACCTTATCGATAATGATCGGGGTGGTTGGGCGCGATTTTTTGGGAGGAGCCGGCGCATCGGAAATATCCAAATCATCTGCCTCCGAATCCCGGAAATCACCCGGTGAACTACTCCTTTGCGGTGGAGCCTTTAGCTGCTCTGCATTTTTGGCCACCATACTCTTGGTCGTAGTCGGGACTGCCAGCAGGCGTTTTTTGTCGATGAGTTCGCCTGTGACCACACAAATACCGTAGGTTTTGTTTTTGATCCGCACCAACGCATTTTCCAGATCCTGGACGTATTTGCGCTGGCGAATCGCCATATCGTTCAATATCTCAATCTCATTGTTGATACTGCTGTCGTCCATCCAGTCGCTGCCATATTCGTCATCACTGTTTTCCGTGATTTCGAAGATCTGGCTTTGGAGCTGCTCCAACTGGTTCTTGGTATTATCCAGCTTGGTTTGAATGAGCACTCTAAATTCTTCCAATTCAGTATCTGAATACCTGTTCGTGCTAGTCATGAATCGGGTTTTTTTTGATCAGTTTAAATTTTTGGAGCGCTTCCGACGGATTTTCCATGAAGAAGGCATCCGACGAAGGAACCGCAAAAATAAGGTAAGAATTCCCATTCCGTCCAAATTTTTTAAATAATCCGGAAAATGAGAATTTAATTTAGGAATTTGGCTGATTTATCAGAATTAAATTCTTATTTTTTAGTTTTTTTGGTATTAAATTTCTAACTTTCAATGAATCAAAGAATCCATTCCTTTTTTTGTCTGCCGAAGTTTTCACGAAGGCAGGCATTCTTCCCGAAAGTTAGTCTTCGTCGTCGTGGTAAGTGTCCATTTTTTCACTGGTAATGGTTCCCTTATTATTAAAAGTAAGTTCCAGCATTCCTTCGGGCATATCGAAGTTGACCAGGTAGATGAAGGAATGATCGGGCCGCTCAATTTTTTGCAACACGCTGGGAATCTCCCATTCGGGGAACCGGTGGGTGAGGAAGTCCTGAATGGATTTGGGGAGGTCGGCCAGATCGAGGTATGTAGAGGCGCAAATCCACTGGCCGGAGGAAGAATAACGTATTTCATGGGAGAGTCCTTCGACGAAAAAGGAGGCCCGGTAGTCATTTTTTCCCTTTACCCAATAGACTTCTTCCGCTTTTGGGTACTGATCCTGAAAAGCTTTTTTCACCCCAACGGGTACCGCACACAGCGAGTCTTCGCCATCCCATTGCGCGAAGATCCGGGGTATGCTGCCTAACCCAAAAATAATAAGAAGGAACCAAAACTTCATAGCTGCAACACTTGAGGTGATAGACGAAGGGGCAGACCTCAATTCTGGCACTAATTTATATCCAATTTGGATGATTAACAAAGGAACCGTATTAATAAAGAGTTATCGAGCCGATATAGACTCGATAACCCTTTATTTCCAGTATAACAGGAGTTACGCATAACGCGTATTCTAGGATTTTTAAAGGCAATATCGCCGCCTCAGGCGGCGATATTGCCTTTAAAAATGACTTTTCTTCGCATGAAAAATAAAAAAGTGTTCCAAAAAATCCATTAGGTTTTTGGAACACCTGTTCTTAGAGACGACTAGTTGGCCCTCTTTCGCAGAGGGCTCTCCCTAATTATTACCCATTTTCCTCATTGCCTGTTCAGGAAGATATATTCGCACTGTGCGCGTATATATCCTTACGTGTGCAAAGGAAATCCCCTTTAGGATCATATGCAATGATAATAATCACCCTGACAAAGAAAAATGAAAAGCCTTTAACAGCAAAATCGGCGGTCGGTTAGTGAATACTGGGAAAAATGGCCTATTTTACGTACTTGTTCGTTTCATCCAAATTCACTCGATATGCTGAATATAGTCGTTGGTCTGGTCCTTGTTTTTCTGCTCTACAGCCTTTTCGCCACCACCATTCTGGAACTGTTGGCGAGCTTTTTGGCTTTCCGTGGAAAGAATCTGGAGAAAGCGCTCCGGAATATGCTGGATGGCGATAATACGGGGTTGTTTCAGGAATTTAAGGAAAGCCCCATGTACCAGCAATTGGCAGGGAGGTTCATCGGGAAAAGTTCACCCCCTTCCTATTTGACTTCCGAGAAATTCCGGTCCATTCTTTTTCACGTCATCGGGAAAAATCAGGATGGGAATGAGGTTGAAAATTGGATCGACCGCATGCCTGACAGCCCCCTCAAGTCGGTCCTTCAGCAACTGAAAGAAGATGCGCAGCATGATAAGGAAGCGTTTAAGCAAAAAGTAGAACTGTGGTTTAACGATGTCATGGACCGGGCTTCGGGGTGGTACAAACGCCAAATGCAGCGCATCCTCATCGTGCTGGGCCTGGGCATCGCGATCTCCTTCAACGTCGATTCGCTCCAGATATACGGGCAACTTTCGCGCGACCCCGAGACAGCCAATAAAATTGCCCTGGAAGCGGCGAAAGTGGTGGAAGGTCAGGAAGCGGCGGATGAACCGCTTGCCATGAAAAAAGAACTATACGAGTTGGTCAATGCGAATCTGGAAGAGTTGAAAAGCCCCCTCGGCATTGGATGGGCGCATGTAACTCCGGCAACAATGACCTGGCAAGGGTGGCTTCACAAAGCGTTTGGTTGGCTTGTCACGGCAATAGCGATTTCTTTGGGCGCTCCTTTCTGGTTTGATATGCTGCGCAAAATGGTGAATATCCGCTCCTCAGGCAAGGCCGTAGATGGCAATGGATAAAATGAATGAAAATAAACGCATATCGTCCTTATCGGCTAAACCCATCTGGAAGATGGAATCCGGCGCCTTAAGCAGGCATGACGATCAATTGGCCGTCGAGGAGCCTCTGGAGATCCGGATCGCTTTTGGACAAGGCCCCGAACGCCACCAGGAGTCGCTTTCTGTCACCATGCGCACACCGGGTAGCGACCAGGAACTAGCCATTGGGTTTCTCTTTACCGAGGGAATTATCAGTGCGGCCAACGAAGTCCTTTCCACCCGGTTTGTGGGAACGCAATGGGAGGATGACATGCAATACAATTCCATCCTGGTCGAACTTGCCCCCACGCTAGCCTTTGACTCCCAGCAGTTGAGCCGCCATTTTTATACGGCATCCAGCTGCGGCGTCTGCGGGAAGGGGTCCATCGAACTGGTCAAAACCCATACTTGCTTTTTTCCCATTGAGCACCGGCCTACTATTGCCGCTTCTGCTTTGCGCTTGTTTCCCGAGCGGCTGCGTAGCGCCCAGCCAATTTTCTCTTGTACCGGGGGTATCCATGCCGCCGGATTGTTCGATCCCAATGGAACATTGCTGTCGCTTCGGGAAGATGTGGGCCGCCATAACGCGCTGGACAAACTGATTGGGGCAGCCCTTCGGGAAGGCCGAATACCCTTGCGCGATCAGGCGCTGATGGTAAGCGGACGGGCTAGTTTTGAACTGGTCCAGAAAGCCCTGATGGCAGGAATTCCTATCCTGATGGCGGTGGGAGCCCCCAGCAGCCTGGCCGTGGAACTGGCACAGGAATATGGAATGACCCTGGTGGGTTTCCTCCGGGAAAACAGCTTCAATGTCTATACAGGAGAAAACAGGATTCTATTTGACGCCTAAAAAAACACGCTGATGAAACTTCGTTGCTCCGCTAATCAAATCCGTATCCGCGTTCGAAAATCGGATATAGACCACCTCCGAAATGTAGGCAGCTTGCTGGAATCTGTCGCACTGCCTGCCGGCCTTCCCTTCGGATTTGCCTTGAAAATAGATGCAGGGAATCAGGAAATAACCGTGTCCTGGGAAGCCCAAACACTCGTGGTATACCTGCCCGAAGCAGCTGCGCGTAAATGGATCGAAAGTGAAGAAGTGGGAATCGAAGCTTCTCTCCCCTTGCCGGGAGGAGCTTCACTGGAGGTCGTGGTGGAAAAAGATTTCCCCTGTCAACACCAGCCTACTGCCAACCCTTCGGATACCTTCCACGAGCTGGCGCCTTAAATTAATTAGGAACGAAATCCCTGAATTTCGAAGATAACACCAAATGATCAGCACATGAAAACAATACCCCATCTCTTATGGCTTTTCCTGTTAGGGATAAGTCTGCAATCCTGTATGCATTCAACTACTTTGCAGGTTTTACAACCCGCCGATATGCGGATACCCGAGCATTTGACAACCATTGCCACCATCGACCGGAGCAAACCCTCCAACGGCTTTGTCAATGTGCTGGAAGGGTTGTTTACCGGGGAAACGATCGGTCAGGATAAACGCGGCAGACTGCGCGCCCTCGATGGACTGACCCATTCCCTGACCCGTACGCCCCGTTTTCAGGTCAAACCTACCGATATTGAACTGGAGGGAACCAACACCGGAAATAATATGGCTCCGCCACTTCCCTGGCCGGAAATTGAGTCGATCTGCCAGCGTTTTGGCACGGATGCGGTCCTGGCTATCGAACAATACGACAGCGATGCCCTTGTCGCCACCCAGTCTTTTCAGGAAAAGTACAAGGACAAAGAAGGCGTAGAGCGTTTCCGGACTCGCTATAAAGCAATCGCCACGCTGGAAGTAACCATCGGGTGGCGATTGTACGATCCGAGCACCAAGGTTATCGAAGATGAATTCTCTGTGCACCTCGACGAATCTTATTCCGCCACCGGGGACCAGGAACGGCAGGCCCGTGCCAATCTGCCCGATCCGGTCAGCCGCTCTTTTGATTTGAGTTATCGCGCCGGCCAACGGTATGGCATGCGTATCGCCCCGGTTTGGATCACTGTCTCCCGCTCCTTCTTTGCCAAGGGGAAAGGTGTGCATAAAGATGCCATGCAACAGGCGGCTCGCCTTGCCGACAGCGACAAATGGGAGGAGGCCGCAAAAATCTGGACAACCCTGGTGTCTACGGCAGACATCAAAAATGCCGGTCGTGCGGCCCACAACCTGGCCGTGGCCAATGAACGCCTGGGGCAACTGGAGAAAGCCGTGGAATGGGCGGAAAAGGCCTGGCTCGAGCTGGGAAATAAATCGAGTAAAAACTATTTGGGGGTACTTCGGCAGCGAATTGAAGATGACCGGAAAGCCCGTTCCCAATTGCCAAGCAGGACCTTGCCCTAAAGCGGCTTTTTTCAAAGAATTATTATCAAATATGGCGGGGAGGACTTAATTTTAGGAAATTCCGGTATTTACCCATTGCCATGGATAAGCAAGTAATCAAAATTATTAATAAGCAATTTGCGGGCCAAGAGTCCGCAAATTGCTTATTAATAAAGAGTTATCGAGTCAGTATAGGCTCGATAACTCTTTATTAATATTATTCTTGTGCTTAGTACCTTCTTCATTCGCATCACAGGCCAGGTTCAAGGGGTCGGGTTTCGACCTTTTGTCTACCAACAGGCGGAGAAATACCAACTGAAAGGGTGGGTCAATAATTCGCTGGAAGGAGTGCATATCCAGGTTTCGGGCGCGCACGAGGAAGTAGATGCATTTATTCATGCCCTGAAAGAGGAGAAACCTCCGGTTGCGCATATCGCCAAATTTACAGCCGACCCGATTCCCTATCAAGATTTTTCTTCATTCGAGATCGTCAAGAGTAACCGGGAAGGCACAGGACAGTTGGTCTTGACTCCCGATTTGGCTATGTGCCCTTCCTGTCGCTCCGAGTTGAAGGATCCTCAAAACCGGCGTTACCGGTATCCGTTTATTACCTGCAATTATTGCGGACCCCGGTATTCTATTATTCAGGGTTTGCCTTACGACCGCGAACGGACAAGCATGGCGCCTTTCCCTATGTGCCCTGTCTGTCAGAATGAATACGACTCTCCTCCGGAATGGCGGTTTTTCTCCCAGACTAATTCCTGCGATTCCTGCGGGATGTCGGTAGCGCTTTACGATGCCGCGTTCAAGCTGCTTCAAACCGACTATGAGCCCTGTATTGCCCAGGTAGTGCACACGATCCTGGAAGGGCGGATTGTAGCGGTGAAAGGTATTGGAGGTTATCTGCTGTTGTGCGATGCCGGCAATGAAGCCGCTTTGAAATTGTTGCGGGAGCGGAAAGGACGGGCCCGAAAGCCCTTCGCCCTCATGTATCCCAGCCTGGAAGCTGCCGAGCTGGACGTTGTGCTCGATCCTGTACGGAAAAATGCCTTGACGGGACCAGCAGCCCCCATCCTGTTGGCTTTTAAGCGACCAGACCCGAAATTCCCGATCTGCGCCGACCAACTGGCGCCCGGGCTTGACCAGTTGGGGTGATGGTCCCTTATGCCCCTTTGTTTGAATTGCTGTTGACCGAATTGGGACGCCCGGTGGTGGCTACCAGCGCCAATCAGAGCGCATCCCCCATCGTTTATCGCGATGGACGGGCCCTGTATGAGTTGTCCAAAATGGCCGATCTTATCCTGGTACACGACCGGGAGATCACCATGCCCCAGGATGACAGTGTACTTCGTTTGTCCAAATACTATAATCAACCTATTCTCCTTCGGCGCTCGAGAGGCCTGGCGCCCGCTTTTGTACACCCCCCTTTTGAGGGTCTGTCGGAAACGGTGCTGGCCATGGGTGCTGACATGAAGAGCACCTTCGGCTTTCTGCATCGGACCTTTGCCTATATCAGCCAGTATCTCGGCGACCTGGACAGCTTTGATACCCAGGAGCGGTTTCGCCGTTGCAGGGATCAATTTGTCGGACTGTTTGAGGCTTCTCCGGAGGTGGTACTGGTCGACAGGCATCCGCAGTATTTTTCTACTCAATTGGGCGAAGAACTGGCTGCGGCGAAAGCGTTGCCGGTCATCCAGGTCCAACATCACCTTGCGCATTTTGCAGCCGTATTGGGTGAAAATCATTTAATAACCACCCCACACCCCATCCTTGGCGTGATCTGGGATGGTACCGGCATGGGAATGGACGGCCAGATATGGGGAGGGGAATTTTTTAAATACGAAGGCGGCCGGTTTACACGCTGCGGTCAGTTGGACTATTTCAGCATGATCCTGGGTGATAAAATGCCCAGAGAGCCCAGAATAGCCGCTCTTTCTGCCACACAGGGCATTCCCGGCGCCGATGCGCTCCTGCAGCCCAAGTTCAGTTCGTCCGAGTGGTTTATCTACCAAAAGCTGTTGCAAAAACCAAACAACCTTCAGACGTCCAGTATGGGACGTTTGTTTGACGCTATTGCCTCCTTGCTGGGCATATTGGATGTAGCAGAATACGAAGGGGAAGCCCCCTTGTACGTGGAGCAACAAGCCCGGTCCTGGTTCGAAAAAGAGGGGCTGGAATATGAAGCAGCTTATCCCGCAGGCGATCCGCATCATGGTCGTTTGGCCATCAAGGTTTTGCTTTCTGCCTTGGTCGACGAGGTAAAAAGGGGTGAACCAACCGAAAAAATAGCGGCCAAGTTTCACAACACCCTGGTCCAGGCGGTCGGGCAGATCAGTGCCGATACGGGTATTTCACGGCTGGCATTCAGCGGGGGCGTCTTTCAGAATGAGTTATTAGTCGACTTGCTGATCCACCGGTTGGGGCAGACCCATGAATTGTATTTTCACCAACAACTTTCCCCCAATGATGAGTGTATTTCCTTTGGTCAACTGGCCTGGTATTCCATTCAGCAGCAGCACCATAGCCCTGATGGATTTTAAATAAAAAATCTGAATAGAGGGGAGCGCTTGAGGCGCACCCCCTCTATCCAGAACGATAATCGCCGCCAGAGGCGGCGGTGACCATTCTAAAAAGCCTGGTGGGCTTTAAATAAAAAATTCCGGAAGCATGGGGAGCGCCTCAGGCGCTCCCCATGCTTCCGGAATGATCGCCGCCAGAGGCGGCGGTGATGGTTCCGAACTTATAGGGTTTTAAAAAACCCTGGCATTAATGAATTATTATTGACCCCGGATCAACCTCTTTTTCCGGAAAAATAGCCGTATGAAATTTTTAACAGAGTATCGAAATCCCGAATTAGTACAGCAATACATTCAGGAGATCCATAAGATCACCACCCAGGACTGGTCGATCATGGAAGTTTGTGGGGGGCAAACCCATAGCCTGGTCAAAAACGGGATTATTGACCTGTTGCCGGCCAGGATCCGGATGATCCATGGCCCCGGATGCCCTGTCTGTGTCACGCCCTTACACCTGATCGATCACGCCATTCATTTGGCTTCGGTGGAAGGGGTGATCCTCTGTTCCTTTGGGGACATGCTGCGGGTGCCTGGTTCTCAAAAAAGCCTGCTCCAGGCCAAGGCGGAAGGAGCGGATGTACGCATCCTCTATTCTCCATTGGAGGCTGTGACGCTGGCGCGGGAAAACCCGGACCGGGAGGTCGTGTTTTTTGCCGTGGGTTTTGAAACGACCGCTCCTGCCAATGCCCTGAGTGTGGTGCATGCGGCAGACCAAAAACTTGCCCATGATCCTATCCTTACTTCGCCCGTACTGGTTCATCCTGCCCTGGAAGCAGTGCTCAACGATGAGGCATCGAGGATCAAAGGCTTTTTGGCGGCAGGGCATGTATGCACGGTCATGGGTACACAGGAATACGAGCCTATCGCCGAGCGCTACAAGGTACCGATCGTCGTTACCGGTTTTGAACCCGTCGACCTGTTGCAGGGCATCCTGATGACGGTGCGACAGCTGGAAGCAGGACGGCATGTAGTGGAAAATCAATATAGCCGGGTCGTTCGCAGGGAAGGCAACCCGGGGGCTCAAAAAACTATTGAGCGGGTTTTTGAGGTGCGCGACCGGGAATGGAGAGGCCTTGGCAACATTCCCATGAGTGGATATGAAGTGCGGGAAGAATATGCGGCCTACGATGCCAAACGCAAATTTCAGTCACCGGCCGAGCGGGCAGTGGAAAGCGACCTCTGCATGGCGGGTCAGGTGCTCAAAGGGATCCTCAAACCCCAGGAATGTCCACAATTTGGGAAGGGCTGTACCCCATCCGCCCCATTGGGTGCGCCCATGGTCTCCTCCGAAGGAGCTTGTGCCGCCTATTATCATTTTTACCAAGCTTTGGGCGAATTGGAAACCGCTTGATCAGCTAGAAAAAAGAGTGCATGAACAACGATAAGAAATCCCTGAACTGGGAATGCCCACTGCCGGAATTGGACTTTGATGTCATCACCCTGGGCCACGGCAGTGGAGGGTTGCTGACCAATAAGTTACTCGACAGCGGCGTATTTGACCTATTGTCAAATGAGTACCTGGACCGACGCCACGATGGCGCCTTTTTGCCTGGAGGACTGGCATTTACGACCGACAGCTTTGTGGTGTCTCCTATTTTTTTCCCGGGAGGAAATATTGGAGAACTGGCCATCAACGGCACAGTCAATGACCTGGCGATGTGCGGCGCGATCCCAAAATACCTTTCGCTGAGTTTTATCCTGGAGGAAGGTCTTCCGGTAGCCCAGTTTTGGGAGGTACTGGTGTCCATCCGAAAAGCATGTGCGATGGCAGACGTAATGGTCGTGACAGGTGACACGAAGGTGGTGGAGCGAGGAAAGGGCGACCAGATCTTTGTCAATACGACGGGGATCGGACAGGTGCATTCCAAGGCGCAGATCGACCCCGGCCGGGTAGCTGCCGGAGATAAACTCCTGGTAAGCGGCAATCTGGCTGCCCACGGCATTGCCATTCTCTCGGTGCGTGAGGGGCTGGCTTTTGAATCCGATATCCTCAGCGATACCCGCCCGCTCAACGGGGTGGTCGAACGGGTCTTAGACCGGTTTGGCGAAGGCATAAAACTGTTTCGGGATCCTACGCGGGGCGGGGTAGCCACGGCGCTCAACGAGATTGCCCGCGATACCCGTTTGGGGGTGGAGATCCGGCAACGCGACCTGCCGTTGGACGATCAGGTCAACAGCGCTTGCGAGATCCTGGGGCTCGATCCTTTATACGTGGCCAATGAGGGCATCTTCCTGGCATGGGTCGATGCGGCTATCGCCGATGAATGTCTGGCTTTTCTACGGGAAACAGAGGAAGGCAGCCAGGCAGCCTGTATTGGAGAAATGGTGGCGGCACACCCCGGGAAGGTCATTATGCAAAGCAGCATCGGTGGGCGCCGTGTGGTCAATATGCTGCCGGGAGAGCAACTGCCCCGGATCTGTTAGTGTGTGGCAAAAGCACTAGTCATTTTCTCCCAGATTAGCGATGATATGAGCCATTTCCTTTCCGGAAGCGGATTCAGCGATCAGATCCTCCTTGATCAACAGTTCCAGTTGAAGGGGCATGTCGGTCACGTTGTCGAGAAGACTGCTGTGGAAAAAATCGGATAGATCGTCGTAGACCGAACATTGGTACAAAAGGAAGGATTCCCGGATGGTGTCATAGGCCAATACGGTGCGTTTTGGCGCTGTGGAATTGGCAATAAAGCATTCCAGAAGCATAGGGTATTCGAGGTAGTCGAGTATCCAATAACCGATCAGATTGGCTTCGTAGGGGGGGTAAAGGACCAGTGTATTTTGAATAGCCAATTCGTCGAGGTATCCTTTCACTTCCTTGAGGGAGTGCTCCATCCGTTGGGTGGGCAGGTTTTGGAAGGAAAAGTCAGGTTTGGGGACCCACAGCTGGGACCGTTCGTCGAAGCATTCTACCTTGCCGATCCGGGTTTTATAGTCAAACTTGGAGTAGCCGGGTACAATATAGCCGGGATAATAGTATCCAAATCCGTTTTCCAGTCCGAAAGAAATTTCGAGCAACATGGTAAAAAAGCCAAGACTGTACTTTTTGTAGTCAGGGTGGTACACGCCGAGAATACTGGCAATGCTATCCTTGCCCAGGTCGTAAAAGCTAAACCCGATCAGTTCCGGACCGTCGTAGATGCAGGTTTCATACGTATTGAACAGGTTGATATTTCCATCGTCGAGCAGGGATACTTTAAGGGAAGGAGCCAGTCGCCCGGAGAAATTTTTCCGGTATTTTTGGTAGAGCCGTTCCTTTTCCATATTGATCTTTCCCGGACGGGTAACTACCTGAAACTGGCTGGCATTGCGGCTGAATAATTTGCGGAGCCTTTTGCTATATATATATTCAGAAAGCGGCAGCCGAACCCAAACCGCGGGAAACAATTGCCCCTGGAACATGAGGAATCGGCAGGTAAACATGGACTGGCCCATCCGGTACCAACCCTTGGCAAGGTAGTGGTCCAGCAAAGCCGGAGGTAAATGGTCCAGGTAAAGTTTTTCTGTAAACATATTTGCTGCTAAAAAGACAAAATTAGGGCATTGCGGGCAAAGTGTTTGCTATTTGATACTTAAAGCCCAAAATTGTCGTTTCAAATTTGTCATGCTCAGAGGCATAAAGCGCATATCTTTGTGAAATCTATTTTCCTTTAAAAAGTTCTGTATCTATGAAAATTACTACACTCTTTCTTTTGTTTTTTTGCTGCACTGCCAGCGTCCTCCTCGCACAGGATCCGGTTACCAACCGGGTACAGATCCATCAGGACCAGACTACATTGGAGGCGAATAAGCTGCAGGTGCAGGATCTCGAAGAGAAACGGCTTCGCCTGGCTGAAGCTATTTCGGATGGCGATATAGAGAGCGCCGACATTATGAAACAGGAAGTACTTCAACTTATGGACCTGCAGGTAGAAGAAGGCGTTCATTGGATAGCAGAGAATGGAAATGCCCTTACCGATCCGCAACTGCTCAATCAATTCATTTCTTCCATTGATCGGATGAAGACCCTTCGGGAAAATCTGGGCCGGTTTCCAATTGACAACGCGGGCATGGAGCATGCGCGGGAAGCCGGCAACCTGGTTTCGGAATTTGTGGCGCTGATGGGGCGGGTCCTTTTTAAGAAGAATTCCACAAAAGCAACTTGATCTAAATTTTCAGGTCTTTGGCCTAAATGTTTTTGCTGTTGGTGGTCAAATCCGCCACATTTGCTCCATCATTAACCAAAAGGAAAACCATGAAAACGATCGTACTTAGCCTGGGATTTTTTCTGGGATTCTTCGGCATTGTCTCCGGACAAGAAGAAACCCTGTTTGACAACGCCCGTGTAGTCGGTGCTTTTGGAGGCCCATTCGTAGAATACAGTCAAATCCTTGGAGAACAAGGCGTGATGGTGGGCGGAGGCGGAGCGCTTCAATTCCAACACTTCTTTATCGGTGGCTATGGGATCGGTACCAAATATCCCGAAACCGTGTATAATAATGATCGCCTCGCTGTAGATATTGGGCATGGGGGTTTTTGGCTGGGCTATACGATCCCTGCGCACAAATTGTTCCACCTCTATGTAAGCGCTAAAACCGGGTGGGGCCGCATTCAGTTTAAGGCAGACCGGAACGACAAAGACCGCGACGCATATTATTCCGACCGGATCTTCGCGTTTACGCCCGAAGCCGGCCTGGAAGTAAATGTAACCGACTTTTTGCGAATCGCTGTCACTGGTGGATACCACCTGGTGACTGATGTAGATAATTTGCCCGCGTCCTATTCCAATGAAGACTTCAGTGGATTTATGGGCGGTTTGACCTTCCGCCTCGGGTCGTTTTAGGCATAAAGAGGTTTTTTCATACTAGTTCAGTTTTGATGCAGGCAACTCCAATGGAGTTGCCTTTTTTCTTTCTAGCTTTGCACAAATGCCTATCCCATGACCGCATTTCCAACTTTGTATAAAGAAACGTTGACCTACCTTTTCGAAAAACTACCCATGTTTCAGCGGGTAGGTAAGGTTGCTTTTAAGAAAGACCTCACCAATATCCGGGCGCTCATGGCGCATATGAAACATCCGGAGAAAGAGTTTACCTCCATACATATTGCCGGAACCAATGGAAAAGGCTCTACGGCGCATCTCCTGGCTGCGATCCTTCAGGCCCATGGCTTGAAGACCGGACTCTATATCTCTCCGCATTATAAGGATTTCCGCGAGCGCATCAAGATCGACGGACAGTTTATCCGGCCCAAAGAAGTGGTCGACTTTGTGGACCGCAACCGGGAACTGATCGAGACGATTCAACCTTCCTTTTTCGAGATTACGGTGGCTATGGCATTTGACCATTTTCGCCGCCACCAGGTCGATGTGGCTGTAGTGGAGACTGGCCTGGGTGGCCGCCTGGATTCCACCAATGTCATCAGGCCTGTGGTGAGCATTATCACCAATATTGGCTACGATCATATGGACCTTTTGGGCAATACGCTGCCCCAAATTGCATTTGAAAAAGCAGGGATCATCAAATCGGGCGTTCCGGTAGTGATCGGCGAACACCATGCCGAAACCCAACCGGTTTTTGAACAAAAGGCCAAACACGAGCGGTCGTCCCTGTTTTGTGCGTCAAAGAATTACCGGGTAGAAACAGTATCTGCGGACTCCCGCTACACCACTTATAATGTATGGGAAAACAATTTCCTGAAATATGAAGGCCTGCAGGTGGAAGCCGGAGGGCCCTACCAAAGCCGCAATCTGGCTACGGTATTGCAAGCCTATTCGGTGTTGCAAATGAATTGGTCTTCCGTTCGCTGGAATGAAGCCCAATTGCGCGAAGGCCTGAAGCACCTCAAAAAAAGCACCTACTTCATCGGCCGATGGCAACAATTGGGAGATCGCCCTTTCATTATTTGCGATAGCGCCCACAATCAGGAAGGATTCGAGGCGATCATGGAACGGCTGTTGTCGCTGCCATACGAACGCCTGCATATCGTGCTGGGATTTTCGGCCGACAAGGAGGTGGAAAAATTGCTGGGCTATTTCCCTGCGGAAGCTACCTATTATTTTGCCAAAGCCGATATTCCGCGGGGAATGGATGCCCGGATACTGCAACAACGAGCCTTGGCACTTGGCCTGCGGGGCCGTGCCTATTCGTCGGTGCGCAATGCTTTTAAGGCGGCAAAGCGCGGGGCCAATCCCAAAGATGTTATCTTTGTCGGCGGCAGTATTTTTGTAGTGGGTGAAGTGCTTTAACGGCTCGATATGAATTTATTGACTAAGCAAAGGCTGGTTTACGGACTTCTTCTGGCGGGCATGGTCCTGGAATTGGGACTGCAAACCTTTTGGAAAAAAGGCTTAGGCCCTTACTGGAGCCCTGTAATCTGGTTGTTGGCCGGTTTGACGGTGGCCGGCGCGGCCCTTTGGCTCTTTGCCCGGCAGACTCCCGCTCCGCTGTCAATTTCCTCCCCGGCACTTCCCCGCTGGGCGCAAATCACCTTAGTGGCCCTGGTATACATAGCAGGATGTCTCGTCGTACTTTTCCGGGTTTGGCCCGTCTTCGACGAATTTCCCATCGACCCCCATCAATCGGATGTGATCCCTTCCATGCAATACTACGTGCAGCGCTTTTTGAACGGGGAAACGGTCTATGCCCCTATGCCTTTTTCTACCTGGACCATCGAGCCGCCATACTTAACCATGACCTGGTTGCCCTACGTTATCCCCGAGCTGTTGAAGATCGACTATCGGTGGCTGTCCCTGGGGGCGTTTTACGGGATCGTGGGCATTTATGTGGGCCGGCTGCTTTGGCAGCAACGGCCTTTGATGGAGGTAGTCCTCAAGACTATGCTTCCTTTTGTATGGGTTTGGCTGCTGATCGTATTTGACCGGCACATCTTTGGCCATTCGGTAGAATTGACGATCGTAGCTTTTTACTTATTCCTGGCCCTTACCTTATTCCATTCCAAGCCCTGGGTTATGGCCCTGGGGATCGTAATCTGCCTGCTTTCGCGCTATGCCTTTACCTTCTGGCTGCCGGCATACCTGGTGATGCTTTGGATCGGGAAAGGGTTTAAACCGGCCTTTGCCACCGGTTTGTACACGCTTTTAGGGGTGCTGCTGCTGTATATCCTCCCGTTCTGGATCAAAGACCCCGGCATATTGAAGCGCGGACTGGACTATTACGAGACAACGGCCATCGGACAGTGGCAAACCCAACCCTGGCAAGAGCCGGGCGCCAAGCCCTTCCATCTCGACCGGGGGCTCAGCTTCGCCCTGCTATTTTACGATTTCGGCAATGGAACAGCCGAAGACCGACTCGCCGCCAACCGTTCGGCGCAGGTATGGGTCTGCCTGCTGGCAGCCATCGGACTGGCCATCGGGTTTTATTTTTGGAAAAAAAGAGGCTTGGATTCGCGGCTCTACGCGCTTGGTAGTTTGAAGGCGTATCTCACCATTTTCTATGCATTTTTGCACGTGCCGTTTTCGTATTTGTTTATGGTGCCGCTTTTTTTGTCGGTGGCGTTATTGTATGAGACGCCACGTATGGGGACGCCACGTATGGCGTCTCTACGATGACGCCACGCGTTCACCCTTCACCCTTCACTCCTCACGCCCCTTGATCATTTTTTCCCCCAACTGCAACGTACTGCCCTTTTGCACCGAATAAAGGCGTTCCAGGTTTTCGGCCTGGTGTTGGCGCACGACGAGGCGTGCCGGGCCGTATTCGGGTTTCTTTTGAAAAACGGCGAAGCCGGTTTGGCAGCCGGCGAGCAGGATTTGATCGACAAGTGCGATCGACTGGTCTTTTACGGCCAGGCCTGTTGGGGAGTTGGTGATTCGTGAATCGAATAGGGCAATGTCGGAGCGTTCACCTACGCTGATTCCCTTTTCTCCACAAGATTCTACGGTACAGGATCGAAGCTCCAGCCGGCTGCCGGAGATATCCAATCCATCATTGCGGCACTGCCTGAATGTAGTTTGACGGATGGTTCCCTGGCAAAAATCGCAGTCTAACCCGTCGGAAGGAACTTCCAGGAACAGACATTGGTCTACCGAAACCTGGCACTGCACCAGATTGAGGGCATCTTCGCTGTAGGTGTAGCGAAAGAGGCAATTCTTCAATTCGACGGGGGCATCGGTGAAGGTCACCGCGCCTGTTTGGGTCCATCCCTTCCACCGCAATGCCTGCAAATGCTCAAATACCACGTAATCCAGGGAGGAAGCAGCCTGAGCGGCCAACACGGTGAATCCATTTCCCGTATGATCGCTACTGGTAATGCGCACAGGTTGCTCCGGCCTGCCGGAGAAATGTACGGGAGATTGAGAGATGAACCCGGCCCCATTCACAAAATCCAGGGTAGTGCCGGGGCCTGCTTCCACCGAAAACCCTTCGGGGATGACGAGCATTCCGGAGAAGGTATGCAGCCCCGTATGGAAACGGATCACCTGGTTCTGCACTTCCCAGCGTGGATCATTTTTGGCGAAGGGTTGATCAAAAAGCTCCTGGCGCGGGGTGAGTAGAGGGGGGGATAAACCGGGATTGAGTTTCTGCCGGAAAAGGGAATCTATTCCAGGCAACTGATAAACTACCCATCCAGCCGTGGCTGGGATCTCTGTGGGCTGCGGGTCACTCCACCCGTTTCCCGCCTGCAACTTCCCTGCCATGCTCCGAAATTGGTCTATGGAAGTCCAGGCGCCCAGGCTATCGCGGCCGGTCTCTTCCCAAAACGGGCGGTCGGGAGCAGCAGGGAACCATTGGCTTTGCGCCAAGGGGTGAAAGGCCCCTTTCTTTTGGGTCGCATACCCCAACACCCGGAGGGGGTAGGGGTGGAGGTTGCGCAATTCCCATCGAAGGGCGCCCCCGGGTGTACTGAATAGACGGGCTTCGAATGCATAGTCGGCTTGGGGGTAAAGCATCACGCGTTTGCGCTGTACGGACCGGATGAATTCCTCGTCCTGAAAGACATATTGGGGAAATTCGCGCAACAAGGCCAACTCGCGGGGCAACCGGATAGAATCTACCGATTGAAGGAAATCCTCCAGGTAGCCAGCTGCCGAAAACCGGTCTACATAGCCCAGATATTGTCCGACAAAAGTGGTATCGAGAAACAAAAGGTCCTGTAAATCGAGGAACTGGCCATCCCGGGGGCCGGAATAACCTTGAAGGAGAAAAGACGCCCGGTCGGAAGGTCCGGTGCCGAAACCATCAAACCCGATGGGCTCGAGGCGGTCTTTCAGCGGGTTGTAATAAAACCGGAGGTTGTGCCAGGCAGTGCTGTGATGGGCGTCCATCACATCGGCTAGGGCATAAAACCGGGCCATTTGGTCGAGGTCGAACAAGTCGTTGGCAGGCCGGGCGCCGGAGCGGAATTGTTCGAGCAGGGAAGCTGCATGGCGGCTCATCGTGGCGAGGTCTGGGTGCTCGCTGGTACGCCGGGCTTCAAAGGGTTCGATGGGGGCGTTGGAGGCACGGGCAGTGGGCAGTTGCATGCCGGTGACCACCTGGTCCACCTGCGCGATTTGGTGTTGTAAGCCTTCCCAGAAGCCCGATTCGTCGAGCTTCAGGATGGGGCCTTCCCGGCGTCCCTGGCGCTCAATCAGGTATTTTTCGAAATGTTCTTCAACTGCATAAACGCCCATTGACCTTCCATTCAGGCGCAATTCGACAAAATCGTAGGCAGTGGTGAGTATGTCCTCCTGCTTCCAGCATTCGTGCAATAGCCATTCATGAAGAAAATAGCGGGTACCCGGGTGCTGAAGCGAAAAGGTTTGCATGCCGCGCCAAAATTGGTCGCCCTCCAGATTTATCCGAAACGACCACTTTTCGGTGTTCAGGTGATCCAGCCAATCGCCTTTCAGTCGAACATGCACAGGGACAGGGCTGCCGAGTTCTTTCCACTGTATCCGACCCTTTACCCAGTCGTCCGGGTCACTTTCGAGCAGGCCTGCCTGGAGAGCTTTCGCCCGTTTTTTCTCCAGTTTATCCATCGCATTTTTGTCCAGGCGAAGGTCCAGCATTGGGAGTTCAAAGGTGCTTTCTTCAAAGGTTCGGAGGAGTTGTACGTGGAAATCATCGAAATAGACCGTGTCCTTCCCATCTGAATATACGTAAATCTCTGCAAAGTCGGGAAGCTTGCCAAAAGGTATAAAGAACTGGAGTTTGAGTTGTTCCCATCCCTTTTCATCTTTCTGGCTGGCAAAAGGCTGGGTGAGGTAGAACGGGTCTTTTCCTCCTTCCGAGCGGGCGGCGAGGAAACTCGTACGGCCGGCACGCTGGTAGCGCCAGACGGTGGCCTGGTAGAGGCTCCCGGGGCGGAGGTCCTGAATCCGCACGCCGATACCGAACTGCAATTGATCACCCGGCAGGAGTTGGCAGGCGTATTGCCCGGAGTGGGCCCGGTCGCTGCTTTGGGTATTCCCGTTGTCGAATTGGAAGGCGCCGTTCCTGTAGAAAGCCCCTTCCCGGTATTCGGCATCGCAAAAGATGAGGTCGGGGGCAACCCCTCGCTTGTGCCGCCATTGGGATTGTAAATGGTGGAAAAGAGGAGGCGCCGTAAAAGCAAGTGCCAATACCAGTATGCCGGCAAGGAAAATCCGTGGCATTCGCTCCTTTTTTCTGCGGTCGGACAGGATCATACCATGAGGTCAGGCTGGTCAACAATCGATAGGCGGGTTCCTGCGGAAAGCGCCAGGAGTTTTTCTTTGGCGGTTGCCAACTGGTCGATCGATTCGCCCTGGCACAGAAAAGACAGATCCATGCCTGGATCCAGGGTATCCATTCGCTTTAGTTCGACATAGGGGAAAATACCGGTCAGGATCGCAGCAACCTCCTTGAGGTCCGTCTGGTCGGTATGAATATTTACATATACTGCTCCGGAGCGCTGGGTAAGTCCTTTTTTTTGGCCCAGGCCGCGTTGCAGGTAGAGCAACCCGGCGATCAGGATAAAGGAGAGTAAGGCGAGAACAGGCTCATTGGCCCCACCGGCCAATCCCAACCCGATGGCGATAAACAGGAATGTAAGTTCCTCGGGATCCTTGATCGCTGCCCGGAAACGCACTATTGACAAAGCGCCCACGAGCCCGAGGGAGAGGGCGATGGAAGACTTGACGATCATAATGATGAGCAGGGTACCCAGGGCCAGGGGCAGAAAATTATTGCCAAAACGCCGCCGGTTGGAGATGGAATGGCCATAACGGATATAATACCAGCGAAGAATACCCGCCAATAATGCCGTGAGCAGTACGTTCAACAGGAATTCGTCGAAGGGAATGTTTTCGGCAAACTCTGCCAGGTATTTACCCTGTATCTTTTGTAAAATATTCATGACTCGCCGATGAGAGACTGGTGTCCGGTAAATTTAGTGGATTTGCGGCGATTCAGCGAAAAAGACAAAAAAAAGGTACTCCAGTAAATTGGAGTACCTGAAACTATAAACAAACAAAAAACATTAGCGCCTAATGGGGGCAAAGCCCCGAATGAAGATAGTAACAAGTGTGGAAGTAAAGGGTTTATTTATCCGATTTTTTTTTCAACTTAGAGGCATGGAAAAAGAAACACCCTCCGGATTTCGAATAATTTGGATCGCTGTGGCGGTAATAGCCGCCTTGTTCGCATCCGAATTCATGATGGCCTTTGGCCGCATGTTTCTGGTGTTGGCTGCGGTGGGAGGAGTTGGTGCTGGGGTATACTACCTGATCCGGCACTTACGGGCACGCTGGGAGTCGAGGCAGCATGCCAAAAGTACCGAAGGCATCATTGAAAAAAGGGTGGATCGGTGCCAGGTGGAAATAGGGGAGAACAAGAAAGCCATGGAAGAGATCCGGAGAAATATCCGGGAACTGGAAGAAAAACTCGAGCAGGCAACCCAGGCCACCGAGGAAAGCCGCCAGTACATCTGCAAACTCATCGAGGATTTTCAGGCCGAACTGGAGCTTCGGGAAGCGAAGATCAACTTCCTGGAATCCTGCACCAGAAAGCTCCAAATGGTGCTGCACAATTACGAGCTGAGCAAGGTCTTTGCCCAGAAGAAAGCAGAATTGAAGCTGCTGCGGGAAAAGAATCTGGATGACATTGCCGACCTGGAAGAATTGCGCAGCGACATTGAATACGACCGTACCTATCTGGAAACCATCGACCACCTATCCCTTCGCATGTTGGGCTCCCAGTCGCTCGAGACGGTGCATGCCCTCAAGCAGGAATTGGAGCAAATGACCCGCTCGCTCAATGATACGGAATAAACTATGCGCATTCCTGGCAGCCAGCCTTCTTTTCCTGTCGGCCTGCCAAAAGCCGCCCCAATCGCATTCCTACCTGTTCCTCGGCCACTGCTATCAATGGATTGGTTCGGGCGACCGCGTCGATCCCCGTGTGGCGGCCCTTCCTCTGGCGCAATACGATCAAATCTGGCTAGGAGGGGACGTGTGCGCCAAAACTACCCTTCAGCCTGAAATTCTCCAATACCTGGACAGCCTTTTTCAGTTTCAACGCCGAAACGTGCATTGGACCTGGGGCAACCACGATGTACAATACGGGCATGAAGACTGGATCCAGGCAACCACCGGCCATCCGGATTTCTATGCGCAATGGGTCGACGGGATCTTGCTCGTCGTGTTAAATACCAATTTGTTTCAATGGCCCAATGCCTGTCCTCCTGCCGACTTTTGCCGGCGAATGGAAGCGCAATACACGATGCTCCAAACACTGGCAGATACCGTTTCAGCAGCCTCTCACGTAGTGATGTTACATCATTACGATCTGCTAACCAATGAGTTGACACAAGGGGAATTCGACCTGGATACGGTGTTTAACTACTACAAACCCTTCCTGAAGGTGCAGTGCCAGCCTGATACAGCCACCTTTGAAAAAGCAATATATCCGCTGCTTATGCAGATCAGAAAGAAAGGAATAGAGGTGATCCTGGTGGGAGGAGATCTCGGCCAGCGCGCCAAGTCCTTCGAATTTCAGACTGCAGACCGCATCTGGTTCCTGGGTTCCGGGATCAACAACTCTGCAGACCCTGCCCGCGCTCCTGCCTACGTGACCAATTTTGAACCGGACCAGGTGCTGGTATTTGAGCATGATCCGGTGGCGAGGACCCTGGAATGGAAGTTCATCTTGTTGAGTGGAAAAGTGGAAAAGTGAAAAAGACCCCTTTTTCACTTTTCCCCATTTCCACTTATTTCCCCGTGGATTGCTTAAACTGATCCCAGGTCTGATTCTTGTAGACTTCATCTCCGACAAAGTGCAATTCTTTCATAATATCCTCCGGCATTTTATAGCCAGGGGAAACGGTGATGATCTCAAAAGCCTCGTTGAGGTATACGATGGAGGGGTAAGACATCCGGCCGTTGAGCAGTTGGATAGCCAATTCGTGCGCACCCCGTTTGCCGTAAGGTTGAAATTTGAAAGTGTTGCCGTCAAAGACAATATCCTCTTTCTGCTCGGCATCTAATTTTACCGTGTAAAAATTTTTCCGCAGAAAGTCTTTCACCATCTCATCCTGGAAAGTAGTGGCGTCCATGCGCTTGCACCAGCCGCACCAGTCGGTATAAACATCGACCAGGATCTTTTTGGGTTCCTTTTTATTGGCCGCTACCGCTTCTTCCCAGGAGTACCACTTCAATTCTCCATCAGCGACAACAGCGGAAGTTTGGGTGGTGGAAGCATCGGACGGACGTGGTACAAAAGCGTATATCAATGCACCAATAACGAGAATTGCAACAAGGGGAAGAACCTTTTTCATGAAAATGTATTAATGAATGAATGAAGTTTTAGGAAAACAAGTATCAAAATTACTCATTTTGAGTATTGTATGCTTGATGAAAACCTATTTTTGGATTCTCTTAACAATTATTACACATAAGTTTATAAAGACTGAATGGGCGGGCGCCGCCCGCCCATTCAGTCTTTATAAGGATATCTGCGGCCGCAGGGCCGCAGATATCCTTATAAAAAACATTAAAGTACTTTTGTTACAAAGTACTTATTATGCTTAAGGTGAAATGCGAGCTTTAGCGCGTACTTCTCCTGATTAACAGAGTACAAATGAAAAAAGTTGTCGTTGCGGTCGGAGGGTCGAGCGGGTCTATTTATGCAAAATTGTTGTTAGATAAACTGGTAGTCCTATCCTCTCAGGTGGATGAGGTAGGGGTAGTGTTTTCAAAAAACGCAGCCTTCAACTGGGAGTATGAGTTGGGTGACCGGAAGTTTGCGGAGTACCCCTTCTCCTATTACGAGCCCAATGATTTCCTGGCGCCCTTTGCCTCCGGTTCAGCTAAATTTGATACGATGATCATTTGCCCGTGTTCGATGGGACTGATGGCCCGCATTGCCCAGGGCATTTCTTCCGACCTCACCACCCGGGCCGCCGACGTGATGCTGAAGGAGCGCCGCCGGCTGATCCTGGTGCCCCGGGATACGCCCTATAACCTGATCCACCTGGAGAATATGCGCACCCTCACACTGGCCGGCGCAATAATATGTCCGGCCAGTCCGTCGTTTTACAGCCGTCCGAAAACGATCGAGCAAGTGGCGGAGACCGTGGTCGACCGCGTGTTGGACCTGGCCGGGTTCGAAATCCGAACTTACCGGTGGGGGGAAGAAGATTTGGATTAAGAGGTTTGAGGCAGCCTGCAGCTGCCTCAAACCTCTTATATTTGTTTTTTTTCGTGTACACACAAAATTTACTATGAAAAAAGTTATTCTGTTATTATTAATTGCTTTGTGGGGTTTTGGAACCACCCAGGCACAAAAATTGGAAACACAAATGGATTCATTGAGTTACAGCGTGGGTGTTCTGGTAGCCCAAAACCTGAAAAGCCAGGGAATTGATGCCCTGGATGCCAACAGCCTTGCTCAAGGCTTGGCCGATGCCCTGAAAGGCGGGGAAACAGCTATCGATTTTAATCAGGCCAATGCGATCGTGCAGGGCTATATGGTGGAAAAGAAGCAGGAAGCAAGCAAAGGCAACATCGAAGCGGGCAAAAAATTCCTGGAAGAGAATGCCAAGCGCGACGGAGTCGTAACCTTGCCAAGCGGCCTGCAATACGAGGTGCTTAGAAAAGGAGAAGGCCCTTCGCCGAAAGCTACCGATAAAGTGACGGTACATTACCACGGCACCCTGATTGACGGCACCGTGTTCGATAGTTCCGTGGAGCGCGGCCAGCCGGCTACCTTCCCGGTTAACGGCGTCATCAAAGGATGGGTGGAAGCCCTTCAGTTGATGAATGTCGGCGCTAAGTGGAAACTCTTTATCCCCTCCGAACTCGCCTACGGCGAACGTGGCGCCGGTGCGGATATCGGGCCTTTTTCCACGTTGATCTTTGAAGTGGAATTGCTTGGGATCAATTAAGGGCGCTGACATAATTTATTAAAACACTGCGGCCGGTGGCCGCAGTGTTTTTAAGCATATTGTCACACTACTCTGATGTAAAAGTTTATGAAGTTTATAAACCTCATAAACTTTATAAACTTTCTTCATGCGTATCGACATCATCTCCGTTCTCCCCGAATTGCTCACCAGCCCACTGGAGCATTCCATCCTGAAGCGCGCCCAGTTGAAAGGGTTGCTGGAGGTGGAGGTGCACAACCTGCGTACCTATGGGCTTGGTAAGCACAATCAGGTCGACGACTATGCATTCGGAGGAGGCGCCGGAATGGTGATGATGATCGAACCGCTTGCCAATTGCCTGGATGACCTGCTAGCTCAGCGGGAATACGACGAGGTCATTTACATGACTCCCGATGGAGAACGATTGGGCCAGGGACTGACCAACCGGCTTTCCCTGAAGAAAAATCTCCTCATTCTTGCCGGACACTACAAAGGCATCGATGAACGAATAAGAACGCACTATGTTACTATGGAGATATCCATCGGCGATTACGTGCTTTCAGGCGGCGAATTGCCGGCTGCCGTGCTGGTAGATGCCATTGGACGACTTATTCCGGGGGTATTGAGCGATGAGACTTCAGCGCTGTTTGACTCTTTTCAGGATAATCTCCTGGCCCCCCCGGTATACACACGGCCAGCCGAATTTCGGGGTTGGAAGGTACCGGATATTCTACTTTCCGGAAACACGGCGGCCATAGAAGACTGGCGGTACGAGCAAGCACTGGCCCGCACCCGCGAGCGACGGCCGGATTTGCTGGAAGAGGAAGATTAAATATCCAGGAAATGAGAAAACTATTAAGTATTGCCGGATGGAGTATGTTCCCCTTGCTGCTTTCCGGGCAGATCTACCTGATCAATCCTTCTTTTGAGGGGGACGAACCCCAGGATGCAACGGTTCCTGCCGGATGGCATGCCTGTAAAATGGGTACTACCCCCGATATCTTACCCGGCATATGGGGCGTTTTCAATGAACCTTCGGAAGGAGAAACATTTGTAGGACTAATTACGCGGGCTGATGGAACCTGGGAAAGCATCGGCCAGCGCCTGTCTGCTCCTGTGCTGCCCAATGAATGCTATACTATTACCCTGGACCTGGCTCATTCCAATACCTATGCCGGCTATAACAAGCCTATACGATTGCGCATTTGGGGTGGAAAGTCCAAATGTGGCAAAGACCAATTGCTGGCCGAATCCAAATTTATCGAGCACGACGATTGGGAAACCTACTCATTCCAGTTTGTGCCGAAAGAGCCCCTCTACTACATTATCCTGGAAGCCAACTATACCGAAGGCAGTGATTTCTCCTACCAGGGGAATATCATGATCGACAATGTACGGTCGATCAAAACTTGTATTCGGGCGGAGGTAGACTAATCAGGTTCCTTCTTTGTTTTCATTTCCTTGATAATCTGCTCCGTTTCCTTCATGAGCTGATCGAGACCTTTATTGATCTCGTCTACTTTCTTGGCTTTCTCACCTGCATCCTCGACGGTTTCTTTGGCCTCATCGAGTTGCCCTTCCAAATCCTGGCGTTGATTCTCCAGATCCTTGATCCGATCGACGTATTCAGGAGCGACTTCCCTGGCATTCGATTCCAGATTTTGGAATAATTCGCGCATCTTGAGAATGGCATTGTCGTATTTGCCGGAGTCAAATTTTTCCTTCTCTGTCTTGAGCAGGTCTTTTACAGAAACACCTACGTCTTTGACTTCGCGAAAGATTTGGGTGGCATTATCTTTTTCCTGACTGGTGCCGAAAAAGAAATTGTAGCCCAGTACAAAAATGACGACTACAACGAGTACCTGGATGATGGTTTTTATCATAACGGGTAAATTTTCATGATGTCCAAAGATATAACTAAAACCAGAGGTAGAAAATTCCTTTTTTCTCCATAATGGAACCCAAAACTGGCCACATCCTGTTGATGGATATACGGAAAGAAAAAACTCCTTCGGTTTGAGTATAAAGGCAAAACCCAAAGGCATTCCTCTTTTAGGTGAATTTGTCTATTTTCGCAGCATATTAACTGCAGCAAGTATGGAATACACTCCCCGCGAGATTGAAAAGAAATGGAAGGCCTATTGGGATACACACCAGGTTTACCGGGTAAGCCACCAAAGCGACAAGCCCAAATTTTACGTATTGGATATGTTCCCTTATCCTTCGGGCGCAGGGTTGCATGTGGGCCACCCCCTTGGGTATATTGCCTCCGATATTTATGCCCGGTATATGCGCCATAAAGGATACAATGTACTCCACCCAATGGGGTATGATGCTTTCGGGCTCCCGGCAGAGCAATACGCTATTCAAACCGGTGTACATCCGGCCAAGGCAACCGCGGAAAATATCGCGCGTTACCGCACCCAATTGGATAATATTGGATTTTCCTACGACTGGAATCGCGAGCTGAAAACCTGTGATCCGGCTTACTATAAGTGGACCCAATGGATATTCCTGCAGCTGTTTGAGCATTACTATGACCTGGATGCCGACAAAGCGCTTCCGGTCAGCGAACTGGTCGCCCGCTTTGAGCAATCAGGCAATGAAAAAGTGCGCGCTGCAGGGACCCCTCATGCCGGTTTTTCTGCTTCGGAATGGAAAACGATGTCCCCCAAGCAAAAGGACGACGTGCTGATGAATTATCGCCTGGCCTTCCGGCAGGTGACGTATGTCAACTGGTGTGAGGAACTGGGCACGGTGCTGGCCAACGATGAAGTGAAGGACGGGGTATCCGAGCGCGGGGGCTTCCCCGTAGAACGCCGGCCCATGCTGCAATGGCTACTGCGGATCACCGCCTATGCCGAGCGATTGCTCCACGACCTGGATACCCTGGAGTGGTCGGATTCGATGAAGAAGATGCAGAGCAACTGGATCGGCCGGAGCGAAGGCGCTCAGCTCTTTTTTCCGATCGACGGTTCGGACAAGAAGATCGAGATATTCACCACCCGGCCGGATACCATCTTCGGAGCCACATTTATGGTGCTGGCGCCTGAGCACGACTGGGTGAAAGGACTAACCAGCCCGGAGCACGAGGAATCGGTGGCGGCCTACCTGAAATATGCCAATGCCCGCTCTGAACGGGAACGCATGGCTGAAAAAGAGATCACCGGGGTGCCGTTGGGATCCTTTGCGATCAATCCGTTCAACGGAGAAAAGATCCCCATCTGGATCAGTGAATACGTACTGAAAGATTACGGTACCGGCGCAATTATGGCCGTGCCGAGCGACGACGATCGCGACTATAAATTTGCCCGGCATTTTGGGCTTCCGGTGATTGAAATTATCGATAAATCAGCTTATCCGGGGGCTACCCGCCAGGATAAAGTAGGCGTGATGATCAACTCCGGGTTCCTGACCGGAATGGAAGTTCCGGAGGCTATCAAAACCATCCTGAATCGAATCGAGGAAAAGGAGATCGGCAAACGCCAGGTAAACTACAAATTGCGCGATGCCATATACAGCAGGCAACGGTATTGGGGAGAGCCCTTCCCCGTCATCTACGATCCCGACGGAGTTGCTCATCCCATGAAGGAAGAGGACCTGCCACTCGAGCTGCCCAACCTGGAAGATTTTCAGCCCAGTGGAGGCGGGAAGTCGCCCCTGGCACGCCACGAGGAATGGGTCGACCTGCCTAACGGCTGGCGCCGGGAAACAGACACCATGCCCGGATTTGCAGGCTCCTCCTGGTACTTCCTGCGCTATATGGACCCCCATAATGGCGAGGCTTTTGCTTCCCCTGATGCCATCCACTACTGGAAGGATGTCGACCTGTATATCGGCGGCACGGAGCACGCGGTGGGCCACCTGATGTACGCCCGGTTTTGGAATAAATTTCTCTATGACAAGGGCCTGGTGCCTGTCATAGAGCCGTTTAAAAAACTGGTCAACCAGGGGATGATCCAGGGCGTCATCGAATATATGTACCTCCAAAAAGAGAAGGTCGATGGCGTAAGTCGCTTCGTGAGCGCAGAAATGGTGGGCGATAAGGAGGATGCCTATGCCAGGATACCCATCCACGTGGAATATGTGGAGGATTATGGCTCCCCCCATTCGTACGTCGGTATCAAAGGGATCGAACAATTCATCGAATGGCGCCCCGAATTTGTGGATGCTATTTTCGAATGTGCCCAGGGTGTATATCAAAAGGGTGTATTCACCTCCCGAAACGGAGGCAAAAGCAGCCACCTGGTCACCGTTTCGGAAGTAGGCAAAATGTCGAAACGGTATTTCAATGTCATCAACCCCGATGATGTGGTAAATGAATACGGCGCCGACTGTTTCCGGATGTACGAAATGTTCCTCGGCCCGCTGGAACAAGCCAAACCCTGGGATACCAAAGGTATTGATGGGGTATCCAAGTTTCTGCGCAAATTCTGGGGCCTGTTCTTCAACGACCAGGGCGAATGGGATATCTCGGAGGAAGCCCCCACCCGGGAGGAACTCAAGACCCTGCACCTGTGCATTAAAAAGGTCCGCGAAGACCTGGAGCGCTTCTCCTTCAACACCTGCGTCAGTGGGTTCATGATCGCAACGAACGAACTGCGGCGCCTGAATACGAACAAACGATCGATCCTGGAGCCGATGGCAGTGCTGCTCGCGCCTTTTGCCCCCCATGTGGCAGAGGAATTGTGGCACAGGCTGGGACATGACACCACCGTCGTGGAAGCTAAATACCCTGAATGGGATGAAACGCACCTGCTGGAGGATTCGGTGACCTATCCCATTAGTATTAACGGCAAAAAGCGGGCAACGATTGACCTGCCTGTTGGAATGCCCGTGCCGGAGGTCGAAAAAGCCGCCATGGAAATGCAGGCAGTCCAGAAATGGCTGGAAGGAATGACGGTTCGGAAAATCATCGTCGTGCCCAACCGGATGATCAATATCGTAGCTAATTGACGGACAGAGCCCCCCCCGTGCACCCCACCGGGGGGGCTTTATATGACTTTTCCCCATTTTTATAGGGCGATTTCCTAAATCGTTTCCCTATATTTGTAGCAATCTCCTCATGGATCGGTCCCGCGAAAGGGCCACGCATCATTTTAGTCCGGCAAAGGACACAAAACTCTTTTCTTCTTCCTAATCCATCATTGACAACCAAATTGCGCATGAAACGGAATTGGATACTGTTTTTCGTTTTGTCCCTTTTCTCCATCGGTACTCCTCTTTGGAGCCATTCCAATATCGGAGAACCCAGGGCCGGAGGTGCATGTGACCCTCCTTTTCTGCTGGCTGTTTCCAATATCACTACCAACTCAGCCACCCTGAACTGGACCCCACTGGGGATAGAAACAGAGTGGGAAGTAGCTGTGGTGCCTCACAACAGCCCTGCCCCAAGTTTGCCGACCTTGTCGGGCATCATGTCCCATCCGGTTGTGCACCCGGGGCTTGCCTCCGGCAAAGCCTACGATTTTTACGTCCGACCAATCTGTGATACGATACCCGGCAACTGGGCCAAATACAACAGCTATTTTATCACCGGTCTGACAAACCCTTCAGGGTGTAAGCTGGGGTTGTCCGTTCCGGATGACGGATGTATAAATTTCAACCTTTGGGTTGATAATGCACCGGGCGCCGAACTGGGAGTAGATGTGTACCTGAAAGAGGTCCGTCTGATCATGCAGCATACCTGGGATGACGACGTAGAACTCAGCCTGATCTCACCGGATGGCGTAGTGGTTGATTTAAGTTCGGATAATGGGGGGAATGATGACAACTACGGCGACCCTTCCGATCCCACTTGTTCAAGCGTGACGGTCTTTGTCAATGAATTGGCCCTTGGCGCCTGCGGACTACCCTCTATCACGGAGGGAACCGCGCCTTTTATCGGGCAGTTTTTGCCGGAAGAGCCACTTACCCTTTTCCATACCGGGGTGAATCCCAATGCGATCTGGAAATTACGGGTTTGCGACGATGCCCAGGATGATGTGGGTAAACTGGAGTTTGTGGAGCTTGTTTTTGAGCCCCTGATTTGCCAGGCTCCTACTGGTGTGGTGGTCGATGGCGTCGATTCCACGTTTGCCGACCTTTCCTGGATGCCTGGTGATTCCTGCCAGGGCACGATAATCGAATACGGCCCACCGGGTTTTACTCCGGGCACGGATGGAAATGCGGGTACGGGAGGCACCGTGGTTATGGCAGCCTGTCCCCCCTACACACTGACGGGCTTGCTCCCGGAGATGAGTTATGATATTTATATTCGGGAGGCTTGTTCTGCCGGAGGATATACCGCAAACAGTTGCTTCGTATCGCTGACCACGTTATGTGCTCCGCTGCCGGTCACGCAATGGGAAGATTTCAACAATGAAACCGTTTGCATCGGTATCTGTTCCACGCCTTGTGACCTGACGGGGTTTTGGGCCAACAGCCGGGCAGATGACCTGGACTGGCTGGCCCTGGAAGGGGAAACGGAAACCCCGGGCACGGGTCCTACCGATGATTTTCCAGGCGGAGGCCGCTATATCTACCTCGAAGGCTCCGGCTCCTGTACATTTAACAGCGAGGCTATTTTATACTCCCACTGTATGGAGATCGTGGCCCCTCCCGGTTCTTCCTGCCACTTTTCCTTTGATTATTACATGTATGGAACAGCCGTTAATTCGCTCCAGTTGGAAATCACGGTGGATGGGGGAGCGACCTGGACAAGCCTTTGGATGCTATCCGGAAATCAGGGCGAACAATGGATCCGGCAGTTTATCGACCTGAGCCCCTATCATGGGCAGGGTGCTCAACTCCGGTTTGTGGGTAAAAAGGGAAATAATGTGCGCTCGGATATTGCCCTGGACAACCTGATCTTTTATGGTTCCCTCGACCAGGGGGCGCCGCCATATGTATATTATCAGGATCTGGATATGGATGGATATGGCAACAGTGAGGTCTATTTTGCTGCTTGTGCGCCGGTTCCCCCGGCAGGATTTGCGTTGGTAGGCGGCGATTGTTTCGACCTCTCCGACCAGATCAGTCCGGGTTTGCCGGAAACGCCCTGTGATGGGTTTGATATCAATTGCAACGGGATGGACGACGAGATGATCCTGCCGCCGCCCATCACTTCCAGCGATACGGTTTGTAGCGGCGGGTTTGGCCTGGTAGAAGCCACGGCTGCCTATGGCGGAATTTTGATCTGGTATGAGGCGCCGACCGGTGGCGTGCCGCTGGATACCGGAGGGTTTTACCTGCCTAATCCTCCTCCGTTTCAGGTTGGTGATTTACCTGCTACGTATACCTATTATGTCGAGGAGGTCAATATGTTTGGCTGTGCTACCGTAGACAGGGGGGTGGCTACCATTACGGTGCTGCCGCAACCGGATCTGTATATTCCCCAAGGCCAGTTGGAGCCTGTTTGTGCCGGGGATACGATCGATCTTTCGGCACTGATCATTCAAGACCTCTCCAACACACTGGCTACCATTACGTTCCATGCTGCGTTTCCTCCGGGTCCGGGCAATCAATTGGATCCGCCTACTGTGCATCCATTGGCCACTACCACTTATTATGTGCTGGCTACGGCAGATGGGGGTTGCACGGATGTGGATAGCGTGGTGGTACAAATAAAAGAGAGTCCGATTGCCCAGATTGTCGGCGCCAGCCAATTGTGTAAAGGCGCCAGCGAGGTCCTCCAGGTGATCGATGCGGGTAACGGTATTGCACCACTGGATTACGTGTGGAGCAATGCGTCCAATGCCACTTCCATTTTCATTTTGGCCACCGGCCCACTGGGCAGCACCCTCAACTATAGTGTGACGATCACTGATGCAGGCGGCTGCCGGTCTTCCGATTCTTTTGAGGTAGAAGTGATCGGTTCCATTACCTCTGTGCAGGTCAATGAGCAGGATGTGAGTACTTGTGGAGGAAGCAACGGCGCTATCAACCTGAATATCCTTGGGGGCATTGCGCCCTTTGAGATTACCTGGGATGGACAGGAATCGGGAGCGGCCAATTCGGCCTCTTCTACCTATACGATTACCGGACTTTCGCAGGGAACATACTCCATTACCATAACGGACAATTCGGCGACACCTTGCCCTTTTGTCATTCCATTGGCTATTGTGAATGGTCCACAGGCTCAGGTCTCGATTTCCTCCGTGCAACCTGTCAGTTGTTATGGGGCCATGGACGGGTGCATTGAACTGCAGGTAACCGGGGTCAACCCAATGATTACCTGGAGCACCGGAGACACCATGACCACCTCCCTTTGCAACCTGGACGGCGGCTTCTACGCGGTGACCGTCACAGACGGTGCCTGCGAGAATATTTTATCGGGTATTTTCGTGCAAGCCCCTGATACCCTTTCAGGGAAAACGGCTTTCCTGAAAAATGCCTCCTGTTTTGGCGCTATGGACGGGGAAGTCATTGTCGTCGTCGGAGGCGGCACTGCGCCCTATTCGTATTTGTGGTCGAACAATGCTACTTCCTCCAGTTTGATGAATACCGGAGCCGGAGCCTATACCGTAACTATCACCGACGACCGGGGTTGCCAATTGGTACTTGGGCCCAATGAGGTCACTCAACCCCCGGCTATTGTCCTGACGATTATGGAAACCCCCGTGCCCTGCACAGATGGGGCAGAAGGAGCATTGGAAACGATCGTTACCGGTGGAGTAGAACCCTATGGTTTCCTGTGGAGCACAGGGTCCAATTTGCCGCAGATCGAGAATCTGAGCCCCGGCGCCTATGGACTTACCCTGACCGATTTGAATGGATGTGCCATTGACACCTCGGTGGTGTTGGACAATCCGCCTCCGCTGGTCATCCAGATAGCTCAAAGTATTTCTCCCTCCTGTTTTGGCGTATCGGATGGCCAGGTTGAGGTGACCGCATTGGGAGGGCTTCCTCCCTATACATTTATATGGTCTACCGGAGATACGGGGCCCATCGCCGGATTACCAGCAGGGGAGTACGGGGTGACGGTGAACGATTCCAACGGATGCACGCAAAAGCTGGACGGGATCGTCCTGAATGCGCCAAACCCGGTTTCGGTGCTGCCTTCTATTACCAAGGCCTCCTGCCTGGGTAAGGAAGATGGGAAGATCCTCCTGGTTCCACAGAACGGTCAACAACCCTTCACCTATTTTTGGGAAGGAGGGGCTACAGGGTCTTTGTTGCCAAATCTGGGGACCGGAGACTACCCCGTAACTGTAACCGATGCCAATGGTTGTGAGAGCGCCTTATCCTTCCATGTGGGGTACAACCAGCCAATCTCCGCCAGCGTCACTGCACTGGGTCCTAATTGCTTTAACGGCAACAACGGGAAGGTCTTCCTCACCCCTATAGGCGGTATGCCTTTTTATACCTATTCCTGGAATACCGGCCAACAGACCAAAGATCTGCTCGATGTGCCCTCCGGACTTTACGTCTGTACGGTGACCGACATGACCGGGTGTATGCTGATCATCGACACGGTCGAATTGGTAAATCCGCCTCCGATCGTGATCGAACTGCTTGCCCTGGATTCTATTTCCTGTTTCGGCATGGATGACGGCGCTATCGACATGGGGGTTTCGGGGGGCGTACCGCCCTATAAATTCACCTGGAATACCGAGGAAACCACGGAAGATCTCTTCCATATAGGTGGGGATACCTACGTGTTGACAGTAGAAGATGCATTGAATTGCGCAGTGATCAGCCAACCCGTTATTTTACCCGAACCTTCCCTGCTGCAATTGGAAGCGACTGCAGTCGACAATATTATCATTTGCTCAGCCAATACCCTGGATACCTTGTTTGTGGATATAACCGGGGGATCGGTTCCCTACCAAATCCTTTGGAGCAATGGGCAGATGGACTCCTATGTGCTGGGAAGTCAACCCGATGATTACTCCGTCACGGTAACCGATGCCCAGGGCTGTGTAGATAGCCTGACCTCCCTGAAGATTCCCGACCCGGTACCTTTCCTTACCCTTAGCATTTCGACTGATTTCTCCTTCTCGGGCGATTGTGATAATCCGGCGAGCACCGCTACCGTGAAAGCTACTATTCACGGAGGGATGGCGCCGTTTCAGTACAATTGGAGTTCGGGTGTACAGGGCACAACTTCCAGTCATACGCTTACCCTGAGCAATCTTCAGGAAGATGCCTATTCAGTGACAGTGACGGATGCGTCGGGCTGCGTGGCTTCTTCCAATTCCGTGCAGGTCGCCTTCCCGGATCCGCTGAATGCGGTGGTGATCGGTTCCTCCATTATGGATGTGCAGTGCAAGGGAGGCAATGACGGGCATATTCACCCCACGGTAAATGGAGGCGCGCCCCCCTACCAGTTTGTATGGATGGACCAGATGGGGGCGCCGGTGGGCCTTTCCCAAAATCTCGATAGTATCCCTGCCGGAACCTATACCTTCCAGGTGATCGATCAGAATGAATGCACGATCACTATCGAGAATATCCAGGTCGACGAGCCTTTGTTTGTCTTTGAGGTTGCCCTTGAGGTAGAGCACCTGGCTTGTTTCGGCACGAATGCAGGAGCTATCACGGCATTTCCCACCGGTGGATCACCTCTGTATGCCTATACCTGGAATGTGCCGGGTACAAATCCCTTCCTGGAAAACCTTGCTGCCGGAACCTATTTTCTCACGGTGGAAGACAGTAAAGGATGCCTGATTTTTCTCGATTCCATTGAGGTGTTACAACCGGATGCACCGCTCGCGCTCGATTCTGTGCTCGTTTCCCCCATTCTTTGTAGCGGGGTAAAAAATGGCGCTATCGATATCTCCATTTCCGGAGGAACGATTCCCTATGACTTTATCTGGAGTAATGGAAAATTGACCGAAGACATAACCGGGCTTGGCCCGGGCAATTTTAAGTGTACGATAGTGGATGCCAATGGTTGTCAGCTGATTACCCCACAATTCATGTTGGCAAATCCCCAAGTCCTCCAGGTAGTAGGTATTGCTATCGATACAGCGACAATCGGATTGGAAGATGGGGCGATCGGCGTGGCGATTGAAGGGGGCACCATGCCTTATACCTACCTGTGGAGCTCAGGGGATACGACGGCCCTGGCAGATTCCCTGTTTGCGGGCAATTACGAACTCACGGTCACGGACGCCAACGGGTGTGTACTGGAACTTCAGATCTATTTGCCTTTCCATGTCATCGACGGCATCCAGGAAGTGGTTGCAGGGAATTTACGGATCTATCCAAACCCGGCGAGCGGATCAGCCTGGCTTGAATTCCCTCCGGGAGATTTCTATTCCCTTGATCTGGTGATCCGGAATGTATGGGGACAATCCATTCGGGCACAGCATATGACTCCTTTACCCGAACGGATCATCCCAATCGACCTGACGGGATTGCCCGGCGGGGTCTATCATGTACAGATCCGGTCGGAGGGACTGATCCTGGGAGAAGCCCTGCTGATCGTTACTCAATGATCGTAAAAGTCGTCCGGCGGTTGGTTTGATGTTGTGCTTCCGTACATTCGGAGCAGATACAACTGACCGCCGGGACTTCCTCCCCAAATCCTGTGGCTTGCAGGCGATCGGCCGCCACGCCTTTGTTGATCAGGTAGTCCACTGCAGACTGGGCCCGGCGTTGGGAAAGTTCCTGATTGTATCGGGAAGTACCGCGGCAATCCGTATGTGATCCCATCCGAATGCGAATATCCGGGTTGAGCTGCAGGTCCCTGGCCAGTTGATTGAGCGTGGGTTCTGCATCGGGCCGTATCTCCCAGCGGTCGAAATCGTAGTAGATATTTTCCAGGATAATTTCCTTGTCGGCATATAGTTGATCGAGCACGATTTCGAGTTCATAACGCTGGATAGGGTTGTTGGGGTCGCGCCCCAATCCTGCTGAAGAAAAGGTCGCTTCTTTATTCCAAAAACCTTCTTTGGTGGCGAGGAACTGGTAGGAACGGTTTTCCTCTATTTCCAGGCTGAGCAATCCATCTTCTCCTACCACCTGCGTTGTTAGCTTTCCATTATTGCTATACTGTACCTGGGCGCCGGCCAGGGGTTTGCGCCCGAGCATCTGACTGTTGGGGTTTCCGGGGTCCTGAAATATTTTTTCGAGCACAAAGACATCCAGAAAAAGCTGATATACGATGGGTTCGGTGGGTTCTACTGGCAGCGGTTCCACTGTTTTTCGTTTTTCCGCGAGGTAAATATCATCGCCCCCCATTCCTCCATCCCGGTTAGAGCTGAAATAGGCCTGCAGTTGTATCTCCTCATCCAGGGTGCGGTTTACGATACAGAAGCTAAAATCATCGGCGCCTGAATTGATCGGAGGTTTGAGGTTGTAGGGGGACGACCAGTTGCCGTTTGACATGGGGAAGACTTTGTAAATGTCCAGCCCGCCCATCCCCGGATGTCCATCTGAGGCAAAATAAAGGGTATCTCCATCAAAGCAGGGGAATTGCTCATTCCCCGGAGTATTGATGGCCCGGCTCATGAGGTGGGGGTCGTCCCACCCGGCCGGACCCCGTTGGGTGTAGTACAGGTCGTACCCTCCCCATCCATCGGGATCATTGGAAGAAAAATACAGGGTATTGCCATCGGAAGAAAGGGCCGGGTGCCCATAGTTGATAAAGTCTTTCACAAAGGGAAGCGGCACAGGCTCGACCCAATTGCCGTTCTCCTGACGGGCCACCATGAGCTTGCAGTACTGGTCGGCTCGTTTTTCACTCGTAAAGCAACGGGTGAAAAAGAGTTCCTTCCCATCCGGGGTGAATGCAGCTGTTCCTTCATTGCGTTCGGTATTGATGGCTGGAATTTCCAGTGGGAGGACGAGATGGGTTTTCAGGTCGGCCACAAAGAGATCGGAGAAATCTTTACCGGTCCATAAATAGGTATTTTCTCCGGTAGCGCTGCTGCGGTCGGAGGTGAATATTATCTGGGATTCGCCCATCCGTGCAGGGGCATAATCGGACTGGTTACTGTTGAAATCGGCCAGGCTGACGGCAAAAGAGCGGTCGGGTTCTTTCAGCCAGGTTTTTGCCTGCTCACAGGCGGTGATCTCCTTTCGGTATTCATATGGGCTGCCGATCTCCAGTCCCAGTTCCTTGAAGGAGGCCATTGCTTCTTCATACTGTTGGTTTCTTTTCAGTGCATAGGCATATTCCCGCAGGGCTTCCACCCCGTATTGGTTGTCGTAGGCAATGCCGTACCACCGGATGCTCAAGGGGCTTTTATGCATAGCCTGATAGCTTTCCGCCAGCAGAAAGGCAATTTTGCCGCGCTCCACACGGCTTTTTTCCTTGTTATACTCTTTCTCCAGCAACTGGGTAGCCACGTCGTATTGTTTCCGCTCGAAAGCCAGTTGGCCATCCTTTATTTTTTGTGCAGGAAGCAGGAGCGGGATCAGCAGAAGCAGGAACAGGAAGGGTAGGGTTCGCATAGCAGAGTAGTTATTTTCCTTCCCTTTAACGCGGGGTAACGGGGCTTTGTTGCCGGTAAAAATGAAAACGCCGCCTTGCGGGAACAAGGCGGCGTTTTTTATTAAAAAGAAGCGTGATCCTTAGTGCGCCTTAGAAGCGGCCTTGGAGAATCCACCTTTTTTAGGATCTGATTTTTTCCGAGTACCGATGTCTTTACTTAAGTCAGCCATGATCGGGGTAGCCACGAAGATCGAGGAGTAGGTACCGATCGCGATCCCCACGAGGATGGCGAAGGAGAAGCCCTTGATGCTGCCCCCTCCGAAGAGGAAGAGCACGAACACCACGAAGAAGGTGGTCAGGGAGGTGATCATGGTTCGGCTCAGCGTGCTGTTGATCGCCGCATTGAGGACCTCGTCTCTCGATTTGCCGGTATAGGTAGCAATGTATTCCCGGATCCGGTCGAAGACGATCACGGTGTCGTTGATCGAGTAACCGATCACGGTAAGAATAGCAGCGATGAATGCCTGGTCGACTTCCAGGGAGAACGGTACCACCCCGTGCAGGATGGAGAACGCCCCGAGGGTGATCAACACGTCGTGGAAGAGTGCACCCACCGCGCCGGCACTATACTGCCACTTCGAGAAGCGGATAAAGATGTAGAGGAATATGAGCAACAAGGCAAAGATAGCTGCATAAAAAGCGCTGACCTTAATGTCGTCAGCCACGGTAGGACCTACTTTGGTGGAGCTGGTCACGTGGGTAACGCCTTCCGCATCCGTTTGCTGGAATTTTTCGAAATCCAGCTTATCTGCGGAGATAGATTGAATTCCTTCAAACAGTTTAGCAACGACTTTTTCAGCAGCTTCGGGGCTACTATCCTCGATGTTGTAGCTGGTAACCACGTTGTACGTGTTGCGGGTATCCACTGCTTTTACTACAGGGGTAGCGCCAAACGTGGTGGTCAATGCGTCCCGGACGGATTGAACCTCTATATCCTGGGCAAATTCGATGTTGTAGGAGTAACCTCCCTTGAAGTCTACACCCAACTCGAAGCCTTTAATGGCAAAACTGAGGATACCGATCAGGATCAGCGTACCGGAGAACATATAGGCAAATTTGCGTTTGCCCATCCAATCCACATTCACGTTGGATAGTGAATTTTCGGTCAATTTGCTCCAGAACGAAATGCTCCGTCCTTTGGATGTCCACCAGTCGATCACCAGGCGGCTAACGAGTACGGCGGTAAACAAGGAAGACAGAATACCGATGAACAACACCACGGCGAAGCCTTTGATGGGGCCCAGACCGAAGTAGGCCAGGACGATAGCGGTAAGGAGGGTGGTCACGTTGGCGTCGATGATGGCCGAATAAGAATGGGCAAAGCCATCCGTAATGGACATAGACAGCGACTTTCCTGCCCGCAACTCTTCCCGTATTCGCTCGTAGATAATTACGTTGGCGTCGACGGCCATACCGATGGTCAGTACGATACCTGCGATACCAGGCAAGGTTAGTACCGTACCGATAGAAGCGAGGGAGCCGAAGATAAAGAAGATGTTGAGGAACAGGGCTATGATGGAAACAATACCACCACCTGCATAGTAAAGCAACATGAACGCCAATACGATGAGGAATCCGATCACCATAGAAGTCACCGAGCGGTTGATGTTATCTTTACCCAGGGAGGGGCCTACGAGGCTTTCCTGGATAATGACTGTCCGTGCCGGCAATTTACCGATCTGGAGAATGCTGGCAAGGTCTTTGGCCTCCTGTGCGGTATAGCTCCCCGAGATGGAGGAGTTTCCGTTGAGGATAGGGTTGATAACCCGCGGTGCGGAAGCAACCTCGTTGTCGAGGACGATTGCGATTTCACGGTTGTTGTCCTGAGCTGCCTTCTGGGTCATTTGTCCCCAGGTGCGGGCGCCGGTTTGGTTCATCCGCAGGGATACCTGCATCTCTCCGGTTTGGGAGTCAGGCTGTGCCAATGCATTGACTACCTCATCTCCTTCGAGCGGCGCCACGTTCTTGCCACCCGGCATTTTTACGGCGTAGAGTTCATAGCGGTTGGTAGGATCCCGTGTTTCCGGATCTTTAACCGGATCACGCCCCCATAGGAATTTCAGGTCGGGGGGGAACAGGGCACGAATTTCTTCACGCATGAGGAAATTCATTACGGCATCACGCTTATTCTTTTCAGCGGTACCCATGATGGCATAGCCAAAAGAGCCGCTTTGGTTGATTTCGAAGATGTCGAACAACGGGCCGCTTTGGCCGAAGGTCTTCGTGTCGATTACTTCTACCGAATCGACGGCAAACTGCGTACTGTCAATATTACCCAGGGAGTCGATCGCGTAGGTCGTGTCGATCCGGAATTGGGTTTCGCCTTCCGGCTTCGCTTCGGTGGTGCCCAGTTCTTTGGAGAGGCGATCGTTTGCCTGCACAAATCCTTCCACGATACGGCCGTCAATGATACGGTAGCAGTCCCAGAATTCCAGTTTGGCCGCAGCCTGCAGAAAAGTCCGGGCCCGTTCGGGGTTGTCGATACCGGGTAATTCTACCAGGATCAGGTCGCGCGCAGCATCCAGGGTCACGTTTGGTTGAGTGACACCCAGTTTGTCAATCCGCTTTTTCAACAACGTAAAGGTGCGCTCTACTGTCTGGTTGGCTTCGTCCCGCAGAATACGGGCCATTTCTCCGTCAGAGGTGTTGGCGGTGATCCGGTCTTTGATCGTTTCGGAAAACCGGAAAATGGTGTATAATTTCTTTCCATTGGCCACAGACGCCCAAGAATCGGTAAACAAGGTGATATAATCACTTTGCTCATTTTTCAAACTGGCAGTAGCCTGATCCAGTGCCTGAATGAAGGTCTCATCTTCATTGTTACCAGAAAGGGCGATGAGGAATTCGCGAAGGTCGACTTGCAGCAATACGCTCATACCCCCTTTCAGGTCGAGGCCGAGGGCGAGCTGCTGGTTTTTCAAATCCTGATACGTATATTTCTTGAGAAGCGGTATATGAAGCACGACCTCCGAAGAAATGGAGTCGAGGTAAGCCGCTTTAGCTGCCTTATAGGCATCGTGTTTTTCCGCTTCCGGAGCAGCAGCTGCTGCTGTTTGGGCATAATTTTCCGCCTTTCTTTCTTCTCCGCGCGTGGGCAGCAGAAACATGTACTGCACCGCGCATACAATCGTGATCACGATGAGAAAGAATTTCACAATTCCCTTCCCTTGCATGTGTTCGTTTTTTTGGTTACCAAAATTCAATCGTTCACTGTTACGGGCCGGGTCGCTCCGCGCTTCCCCGGGTACTCCAATAGCGGACACCCTCCCGAAAAAACTCCGCAAATATACGGGGTTTTGTAAAACTTTCGGCTTTTTTGTTCCCTTTCCTCCTTTTATGCGTCTAAAGCAGGAAAGTTGAGAACTTTTTTTAACTTTTGCAGAGATTTGAACCAGCCTTCATCTGGTCCAAAATCTTATTAACCACTTGCATACTAAGTACTTTGTAAACAAAGCTTCTTTACTAATTTACGAAGCAATGATGGGCGGGCGCCGCCCACCCATCATTGCTTCAAATTTATTTAGTTTACGCAGTGCTAATTATTTCAGAAGATTTATCATTATTTAACCATAAACTATTGTCATGGGATTATTTTCATTTCTTAAAAATGCAGGTTCAAATTTGTTCAAAGGGACCAAACCTGTGGCTCCTGCTACGCCTGCTGCCGCCCCCGATCTAGCCACACAGATTGCGCTCAAGAACCAAAAGATCCAGTTGCTCCGAGAGTTGGTAGAGAGCTTTGGCTTTGAAGTCAAAGACCTCCTATTGGAACTGAATGACGACACCGTCATCGTAAATGGCGAGGTGGAATCACAAGAACAACGGGAAAAAGTGATTCTTGTACTGGGTAACGTAGACGGAATCGCTGCCGTGGACGATCGGTTGGAAGTCGTACAATCAGCGCCCGAAGCCGTTTTTTACGAAGTTCAAAAAGGAGATACCCTCTCCAAAATTGCCAAAGCCCAATACGGCAATGCAATGAAGTATCCGGTGATCTTTGAGGCCAACAAGCCGATGCTCACTGATCCGGACAAAATTTACCCAGGCCAGATGCTTCGCATTCCGCCCCTGGCCTAAACAAGCTTGATTGTAACTATTCATTGCGGCGCAGCCGCAATAACCATGCTGAATAGTTACCTTGATTTTATTAAATAAGGGGTTAGGGAAGCAGCACTTCCCTAACCCCTTATTTTTTTAGTAGATTTGTTGCAGCGTTTTGGACAGGAATCTATGAAAAACTGCTACACGTTACTCATTATCGGGTTGTGCTTCCTTTCTCCCCTGCACGGGCAGGAGGAGGCTACGCTTCATGAGTTGTATGCCACTGGCCAATGTGACCAGTTTGTAGAACAGGTTCAGACGCATTCCAGAGATAGTCTTTCCGCCCAGGTCTGTTTTCTCAGCGGCATGTGCCTGATGCAACTGGCTGAGTACCAACAAGCGCTCGGGTACCTGGATCAGGCGGTCCGGATGGATCACGAGTTGGCTATGGGTTATTATATGAAGGCCGAAGTCCTGCTGCAGCTAAACCGGCTTTCAGACGCACTCATTCAATACGATAATGCTATTTACCTGAAACCCGAGGTGCCCGATTTCCAGGTAGGTAAAGGCAATGCGCTCTTTCAGTCAGGCCGCTACCCCGAAGCCATTTTTGCGTTTCAGGAAGCCCTTTCCTTCTCCAAATGCCCCGAACAAGCCTATGTGTTGCTCGGAAGAGCCTACCAGGAAAATAAGCAGCTGGATTTGGCGTTAAGCACCTGGTATGAAGCACTGGAAAAGGTGGATGCCCATGGCAATACCTACCGGGAATGCCTCCATAGACTGGGGCAGGCAGAATACCTGCGGGAGAATTATCCCGCGGCAGAAACGGCCTACGACCGCCTGCTTTCTGCAAAACCGGATGATTTCCAAGGTGTTAGTAAATTGATACAGGTGTATTTCGCCAATGGACAATACCAAAAAGGCAACGCGCTCAAAATGCAACTGTATGGCGCCTATACCAGAGGGCTTTTGCCGGAGGAAATGATCGAAAAGGGCTTTTGTTTCGACCAGTTTATGTGGGAAGGAAAACGGGTGTATGCCTACGAACGCCTGGAAGAACCCGCAGGTTATTACCCTAAACACCTTTTTTTGGTGACAGATGACCGAAACCAGGTGCTCGAAATTATTCAAACGGAACACGCTCCGGAAGCCTCCCTCGCAGGTAAAAAATACATCCTGGGAAAAACGGAAGGAGACACACATATCCTCTTTGAGGAAGAGGCTTTTGACGATAACTTCGATTATGCGGCGCTGAAAAAAGCCGTTATCCGGATCCTTCGGGGAAAAACCCAACCCGGTAGACGGGTGGATCTTACAAAAAAAGAATGATTCAGTTTTCAACCTGTTCGATATGTCTGTAGAGGTATTAGGCCTGACCAAAATTTTTGGGGAGCAACATGCGGTGGATGACGTGAGTTTCCGGGTCAATAAGGGAGAGATCCTGGGCTTCCTGGGCCCCAACGGCGCCGGAAAGAGCACGACCATGAAGATTATCACGTGTTTCATCCCCCCTACAAGCGGCGCCGTGAAGGTATGCGACTTCGATGTAGAGGAAAATTCGATGGAGGTGCGTCGCCGCATCGGTTACCTGCCCGAACAAAACCCGCTCTATCGGGACATGTATGTCAAGGAATACCTCCATTTTGTTGCCCGGCTGCACGGCGTGCCCAATCGCCACCAGCGGGTCGCAGAAATGATCGAGCAGACCGGATTGACCCTGGAGCAAAAAAAACTGATCGGCGCCCTGTCAAAAGGATACCGCCAACGGGTGGGACTGGCCCAGGCCATGTTGCACGACCCGGAAGTGCTCATCCTCGACGAGCCTACCTCCGGGTTGGATCCCAACCAACTGGCGGAGATCAGAAGCCTGATCAGGCAATTGGGCAAGGAAAAAACGGTGATCTTCTCCACCCATATCATGCAGGAAGTGCAAGCGCTCTGCAATCGCGTTGTCATCATCAACCGGGGTAAGATCGTTGCCGATGATCCTATCGAAAAATTATCGGCCAGGATCGGCGGCCAGATCTTCCTCACGCTCGAACTGGGCGAAGAGGTGCCGGAAACCCAATTGAAAAAATTGCCACACCTGCTGAATTTAGAGCCGTTGGGCAATAACAAATGGAAGCTCACTACCGATATCACCCATGATATCCGCCCCGATATCTCCCGAATGGCAGCCCAACACCACTGGACCTTGCTGGAAATACACCGGGAAATGGCTAGCGTAGAGAGTATTTTCCAGGAATTGACCCGCACCAAAACCAATAGTCAATGAACTGCTTTCGTCTTGTGTTGATCCTTGTGGCGGGAGTATTGTTCCCTTCCATGGGGCCCGCTCAATCGGAACCCACATTGGTTACCAAAAACTTCCGGTTTGAGGATGGTATCTACCTCACCTACCACTCCTTTCAAACCAATACCCCCGACCTTCGCTGGGAGGAGGTGGAAGCCAAATGGTATGCCAATCCGCAAACCTTTCTCACCCAACTGGAATACCTGCATTCCCGGACCGGCCAGCCCGGGATCTTGCCGGACAGTATCTGGGGTTTTAGCCTGCATGGTATCCCCTATGTACGGCTTTCGAGAGATTGGATTCAAAAAGAATTGGCTACTTTTGCACCACTCCAGTTGAGGGGCAAGATCTGCTACTTTTCATTTGACCGGAAAGACACGACGCAAGTACTTATCACTGCCTACAACCCCGTCAATGGCATGCCGTTCAGACAAGGAATGGTGGATAAGGAACTGGAGGTGGTTTACCCTAAAATCCTCCTCTTTGAAACGGGAGAAATAGTAGATTTTAACCGGGAAAACCTGATCGACTGGATCTCCGATGATCCGGATCTGGTAAAAGCGGTCCAGGCGTTAAAAGAAACGGAACTGGATACCAAACTTTTTAAATCTCTTTTGATCTACGTGGATCGGAATGAAGCATATATTTATAGTGAGGAGTGAACTCTTCACCAAAGAAGCAATATGAGTAGTATTTTTTGGAAAGAGATCAATGCATTTTTCAGTTCGCTGATCGGCTATATTGTGATCGGGGTTTTCCTGGTTATTATGGGGATCATCCTTTGGTTTTTGCCCGATTTTAGCCTGCTGGAGTACGATTATGCTACGCTTGCGCCATTTTTCGACCTGGCTCCTGCTGTTTTCGTATTTCTCATTCCAGCTATTACCATGCGTTCTTTTGCAGAAGAGCGGCAGGCAGGCACGATCGAGTTGCTGGCCACCCGGCCGGTGACCGACCTCCAGATCATCCTGGGCAAGTACTTTGCCAGCCTGGTACTGGTGTTCTTTGCGTTGTTGCCAACCATCATGTATTACATCACCGTATATCAGCTGGGCGTTCCGAAAGGGAATCTGGATTCCGGAGCTATCCTGGGCTCCTATTTTGGCCTGTTCCTGCTGGCCGGCTCCTTTGCATCGATCGGGTTGTTTGCCTCCTCTTTAAGCACCAACCAGATCGTGGCGTTTCTCTTGTCCATTTTGCTCTGTGTGTTTTTTCACTGGGGCTTTTTTTATTTTAGCAAATTACCCTTGTTTGTGGGAAAACTGGATGATTTGATCCAACAACTCGGCATCGATTATCACTACGACGCCATCAGCCGGGGCGTGCTGGATACCCGCAATTTGCTCTATTTTTTCTCGGTGATCGCCTTTTTTATTGCACTCACCAAGGTTTCCCTGGAACGGAGAAAGTGGTAAACCAAAGATCGCTATGTCCAAAAACAGTAAACGGAATCAAAGCATAACCCAACTGGTCCTTTTCACCGGTATTCTGGTCTTCCTGAATGTGCTGGGAAGTTTCTTTTTTACCCGGGTTGACCTGACGGAAGAAAACCGGTATACCCTGACCAAACCCACGGTGGAACTGCTAAAGAATCTGGATGGACCTGTGTTCGTTCGGGTGTTGCTGGAAGGGGAGTTTCCCGCCGGATTCAAGCGCCTGCAGCGCTCCACCCGGGAAATGCTCGACGATTTTCGCGGCCAGGCCCGGCCTAAAAGAGACAGTACAGAGGGCGCGTTGAAATACTGGGCCCATGTTTTTTCCTCCGAATCGTTTATCCAGTACGAGTACAGCGATCCAAATGAAGGGTCGATAGAAGAGATAAACCAACGGCGCGAAGAGTTCCGCAAGGAAGGCCTGGTACCTACTCTTTTCCGCCTGAAAGACGTGGAAGGTACCGAGGAGAAATTCATCTTCCCCTATGCGGTCTTTTCCTACAAAGGCCGCCAGGTGGTTGTCAACCTCCTGGAAAACCAGCCGGGCTATTCCCAGGACGAAGTGTTGGTGAACTCGATCGATATGCTGGAATACAAGTTTGCCAGCGCCATCCAAAAGCTTCAGCTTGAGCAAAAACAAGTGATCGCCTTTGCCGCCGGACAAGGGGAAGCCGGCGACCAGTCGACCCGCGACCTGGTCAGTGACCTGCGTCCTTTTTACGACTTTGGCCGGTTTTTCCTCGATAGCAGTTTTGTCATTCCGCCTCAGATTGACCTGCTGATCATTGCCAAACCCACCGAAAAATTTTCGGAGCAAGATAAATTCAAGATCGACCAATACGTCATGAACGGAGGGAAGGTGCTGTTTCTCCTCGATCGCCTGCAAGCAGAACTGGACAGTCTCCGGACTTCGGTCTCCTTCGTTACCCATGAATATCCCCTCGATCTGGATGACCTGCTCTTCCACTACGGGGTTCGGATCGAACCCAACCTCGTGCTCGACCTTCAGTGCTCCCAGATACCCCAGGTGGTAGGCAACCAGGGAGGTAACCCACAGATCGAGTTTTTCGATTGGTTTTATCATCCCATTGTCATTCCCCAAACGGACCATCCCATCCTGAAGGGCCTGAAAAATGTCAACCTGTTTTTCCCCAACTCGATCGATACGGTTCGCACCAAGACCCCGATAAAAAAGACGGTCCTGCTAGCCTCTTCCAACTATAGCAGGGAGCAGTTCAATCCGGTGCGGCTGAACTTTGAGATCCTGCGCTACGACCCCGACCCCACCAAATTTACCAAAAAGCAGATCCCTCTGGCTGTGCTTCTGGAGGGGGAATTTAGCTCTTTGTATGAAAATAGGGTGACAACTGAAATGGAGGAAGGACTCCGGGAGATCGGAACGGCCTTTAAAGGGCAGAGCCCACCCAATCGAATGGCGGTCGTCGCCGATGGTGATGTCATCCTCAATCCGGTTTCGAACCAGGGGGTGATGCCGCTGGGCTACAATGTCTTCGAACGAAAGATGTATGGAAATAAAGAATTCATTATCAATACGATCGAGTACCTGCTTCATGAAGATGGGTTGATCGAAGCCAGGGGAAAGAAGACCGAAATGCGTCCGATCGATACCGTACAGGCGTCAGCTCATCAGCTTCGGTGGCAGTTGCTCAACATCGCCTTACCTTTGCTGGTGGTGCTCCTTTTCGGATTGGGCTTTTTCTTCTGGCGACAGAGGAAATACGCCTCCTGATCGCGTGTTCCCGCCACACGGGCTAAAAAGCAATAGCTATGAAACAAACGAACAAATTCCTGTTTATTTTACTTTTCCTGCTGGCTGGTGCGACCGCAGCCTTCTTCTATTTCGGGCGCAACTCCAAGTCGACTATCGAGGGGTGGGACCGCGCGTTCAAGGTAGAAGACGTGACTTCCATCCAAAAGATATTCCTCGCCGACCGAAGGGATAATCAAACAACTCTGGAACGTTCGGGAGACGGATGGATTTACAATGGAAAATTCCCGGCCAACCCCAATGTGATGAAAAGCTTGCTGGAGGCTATTTCCCTGGTCGAACTCCAGTATATTCCGCCCGCCAGCGCCACCCAGCCTATGGTGGAGGACCTCGCTTCCAACGGTATCAAAGTAGAGCTCTACGGCAAGAAAGACAAGTTGCTGAAGACTTATTATGTGGGCGGTACTACGCCCGACGAACGCGGCACCATCATGATCATGGAGGGCTCCAACCAACCCTACGTCACCCAAATCCCCAATATGGTGGGCGCCTTGCGCGTGCGGTATGCGGTTACCGGCGACTTGTGGCGCGACAAAAGCCTTTTCCTGATGAAACCGGAGGATATCACTTTCGTCAGTGTGGAATACCCCAAGATGAAAAACCGTTCTTTTGTATTGAGCAAAGATGGCGAGGCATTTTCCGTTCGTCCCTTTTACGAGGTGACTCCGGCAATTACCAATCCTTATAAAAACGGAAGTGCGGAAAATTACCTGCAAGGCTTTAAAGGTATTATCGCCGAGGCCTTTGAAAATGACAACCCGTTGCGCGACACCATCGTGCAGCGCCTTCCCTTCAGCATCATCACAGTGCGTACGAAAGACAACGCAGAGCAGGTAGTGCGTCTGCACCCTGCTATTTCCAAAAACGCCGACATGAACGACCCGCCTCCCGTGTACGAGCGCTACCTTGCCGAAGTATTCCCCAACAACGACTTTATGCTGGTCCAGGACCGGAACATTACCCGCATTCTTTGGGGGTATGATTTTTTCTATATTGACGAATCTAAGTAGTACGACAAAATATACTTAAACACACTGCGGCCAGCGGCCGCAGTGTGTTTAAATAAATTATTTCAGAGAATCTAAAAACCAAACTGTGAATCCATGATGAAACGGGCTTTAGTTGTTTGCACACTAGGCCTCCTCCTGTTCACCCCGCTTATTTCCGTGTTCACCCATCCTGCCGAAGACCCTCCCTGGGGCTTTTTCGGCCACCGCCGCATTAATCGCCTGGCGGTATTTACCCTTCCGCCGGAGATGATCGGATTTTACAAGCAACACATCGAGTACATTACTGAACATGCCGTCGATCCCGACAAGCGGCGCTACGCCACCCGCCATGAGGCCGTGCGCCACTACATCTACATCGCTCACTGGGACCGCTATCCCTTTCTGGAAGTGCCCCGCGACTGGACCGATGCCCTGATCAAGCATACCCGGGTCAGCGTGGTGACGGAGGAGGGAGACACCTTGGCGCTTTTTGAAGAGGGGCTCCCCGCAGACGCCGATTCCTACCGCCGGTTTTTCCGGGAGGTATTTCTGCCACAATACTACGAGGACTCCTGGGCTTGTTCCTGCGCCGCGCTGGACTCCCTGCTCGGGCAGCCCATTCCCGGCTGCGTGGAGGTCCTGGCTGTCGATGAATTTTCCGCGTTTGGCATTCTGCCCTACCACCTGCTATCCATGCAGCGCCGGCTTACCCGGGCTTTTGAGGAGGGCGACCCGCAGCGCATCCTGCAGCTGTCTACGGAGATGGGGCATTATATTGCCGATGCGCATGTGCCCCTCCACACCACCGAAAACTACAACGGGCAACTGACCGGGCAAGACGGTATTCACGCCTTTTGGGAAAGCCGCTTACCCGAGTTATTTGCCGACGAGCAGTATGACTATTTTGTGGGTCCGGCTCAATACATCCAGGACCCGGCGTCGTATTTCTGGGAGGTAGTGCTGGACAGCCATATGCTGTTGGATAGTGTACTGGCTATCGAAAAGACGCTCAGCCAGGCCTATCCCCCCGACCGGCAATTCTGTTACGAAGAGCGCTCGGGGCTTACCACACGCACCCAATGTCCGGATTATGCGCAAACCTATCACACGCGGCTCGACGGGCAGGTGGAGGCCAGGATGCGAGCCTCGATAAAGGCCATAGGCAGTGCCTGGTATACCGCCTGGGTCGATGCCGGCTCGCCGAAGCTAAATAAAGGATTGGGATCCGGACAGCCGGCCATCGCCGAATCAGACTCCATCAAAAGCGGCCCCGTTGCCCGATGGAGGGGCATGATGGCTCGGCCTCATGAGTAATCCAATCCCGATTATCCTTTAAAATCCTGGAAATCCTGTCTACTTTTGCCGCATGAAGAGAAGAACGAATTTTTTGGGGATTAGCCTCCGGGGCCTGGCGATGGGGATTGCAGAAGTGATTCCCGGGGTGTCGGGCGGCACCATAGCCCTGATCACCGGGATCTATGAACGGCTGTTGCAATCCATCAGGGCTTTTGGGCCTATCGCGTATAAAGCCTTTCGCAGCGATGGGCTGCGGGGCGCATGGATGGCGGTGAACGGGCCCTTTTTACTGGCGCTGATGATAGGCATGGCCAGTGGCCTGGTTGCAGGCGTATTCGGGATTTCCCATATCCTGGAGCATTACCCGCCTGTGTTGTGGGCCTTTTTCTTCGGGTTGATCATTGCTTCTTCCATCTACCTGGGACGTTCGGTGAAGTGGGATTGGAAGGCCGTAGTAGCGCTGTTGGCTGGGGTAGGGGTGGCATTTTGGATTACCGTAGTTTCTCCTTCTCAGGGCAGCGAATCGCTCCTGTTGGTTTTCGGCTCCGGCATACTGGCTATTTCTGCCATGTTGCTTCCCGGCATTTCCGGCAGTTTCGTACTGTTGCTACTGGGTATGTACACCCTGGTGATCTCTTCCCTCAAAGGCGTGTTGGAGACAGGCGAATGGGCCTATTTGAAGGTCATTCTGGTTTTCGGCATAGGTTGTTTGATCGGTTTGGCGGGATTTTCCCGGCTGCTTACCTGGCTGTTTCGACGCTACGCCAATCCTACCATGGCCTTGTTGACCGGCTTTTTGTTGGGGTCGCTCAATAAGATCTGGCCCTGGAGAAATGTCCTGGAATACCGGGAAAACAGCAAGGGCCTCCCGGTGCCTTTCCGGGAAACCAACGTATTGCCCGGTCAGTATGAAGGAGACCCGTTGATCGTGGGTGCTGTGTTGCTGGTGGTGGTGGGGTTTTTCGCCGTTTTTGCCATCGAGCGGTGGGGTAGGGGCCTCGACCAGGAAGCCTGATATTCCATGAGGCTTTTTGGGTTGATCGGCTTCCCCCTGGGACATTCCTTTTCCAGGCAGTTTTTTTCCGAAAAATTTGAACGGGAAGGGAGAACCGATTGCCGGTATGAATTATTTCCCCTGTCTTCGATATTGGAGCTGCCTGCGCTGCTCCAGCGCCATCCCGAATTGGAAGGGCTGAACGTGACCATTCCCTACAAGATCCAGGTTTTGTCGCAGCTGACAGCTATTGATCCTGCGGCGGAAGCCATTGGCGCCGTAAACACAGTGGCCATTCGAGCCGGCCGGCTTTTGGGCTTTAACACGGATGCCTGGGGTTTTGAACGATCGCTGGAGGGCTTCCTTCCTCCTGAATTCACCTCCCGTGCGCTCGTGCTGGGTACCGGGGGCGCCTCGCGTGCGGTACAATATGTGCTTGAAAAACGGGGGATCGCCTGTACCCTCGTTTCCAGAACCCCGAAGGCCGGAATGCGGACTTATGCCGAGCTGGATGCCGGGGTTTTTGAACGGCATTTGCTGATTGTCCAAACCACCCCCCTGGGAATGAGCCCGGATTTAGATACTTCCCCACCTATTCCGTTTTCATTTCTTTCACAGAATCACTACCTTTATGAATTGGTATACAACCCGGGCGAAACCCTTTTTATGTTGGAAGGCAAGAGACGAGGGTGCATGGTGAAAAACGGATTGGAAATGTTGTATCTTCAAGCCGAAAGTGCCTGGGAAATTTGGAATACCACCCGTCTCCGTGTATGAGTATTATCCAAATGTCCCCTCTTAGTAATAAGTACAGTGTAACTTAAATTAGTTTATAAAGACTGAATGGGCGGGCGCCGCCCGCCCATTCAGTCTTTATAAGGATATCTGCGGCCGCATGGCCGCAGATATCCTTATAAAAAACATTAAAGTACTTTTGTTACAAAGTAATAAGTGGTTTCACCAAAAACAATCGACTGTTTATGAAAAAGGAAGGCAAACCAGTAGACACGCCTATGGACAAGTTGGACGAAGTTGTCAAAAAGGCGATCTCTAATAACGGGGCTCAACCAGTTCTGGGTGGAGTCGATTTTTCCAACACAGAAATCGCGTTTTCCGACAGGACCGATGCCCAGTTAAAAAAGGCATATTGGCTATTTCAAATGATGAATAAGCCCTGGCTGGTCAATTTGGGGACAAAGCTTGGTATCCCTGCAGTTCGCCTGGGATTACCTTTGGTAGACAACATTGTCCGGAGCACTATTTTCCAGCAATTTTGCGGGGGAAGAACGCTGTTGGAAACCCAAAAGACCATTGAACGCCTGGCCGCCCGCAATACCTCTACCGTGCTCGATTTTGGAGCGGAGGGAAAAAAAACGGAAGAGGATTTGAACCGCACGATGAACGAAACCCTCCAGGCTATTGAATATGTCAGCTCTATTTCGGAAAATGCGGTGGTGAGCTCCAAGTTTACAGGAATGGCCCGCTTTGGCCTGCTGGAAAAGATCCAGTCCGGAAGCCCCCTGACCGAGGCGGAGCAATCTGAATATGATAATGTGCTGAAGCGCGTAGATTCGGTTTCACATGCTGCCTGCCAAAAAGGGGTGACGTTGTACGTGGATGCGGAAGAGAGTTGGATACAGGATGCCATCGACGGGCTGGTCAATAAGATGATGGCCCGATACAATACGGAACGTCCCGTCGTATTCAATACCTATCAACTCTACCGGCACGACCGCCTTCAGTACCTGATGGATTCTTTCCAGGATGCTCAAAAGGGCGGCTATTTTCTCGGCGCCAAACTCGTGCGGGGCGCCTACATGGAAAAAGAACGCAGACGCGCAGCAGAAATGGGCTATCCTTCTCCCATTTATCCCAATAAGGCAGCTACAGATGATGCCTACAACACCGCGATCCGGTTCTGCCTCGACCATTTTGATAAGGTCGCGGTCAGCAATTCAACCCATAACGCGGACAGCAACATGCTCATGGCCCGTCTGATCGTGGAAAAGGGATTGCCCAAAAATCACGTGCACCTCAACTTTGCCCAACTCTACGGGATGAGCGATAATATCACCTTCAACCTGGCAAATTCGGGCTTTAATGTCTCCAAATATGTTCCCTATGGGGAAGTGCGTGATGTAATACCTTACCTGATGCGCCGGGCCAAGGAAAACACCTCGGTGACGGGCGATATGAGCCGGGAGTTATCCCTTATCGATATGGAAGTGAAGCGTCGTGGGCTGGCCTGAAACGTATGAAAAAATAGTTCTCAAACCCAAAAAGGAGGAACCGTTGCGCCGGTTCCATCCCTGGATTTTTTCCGGCGCCATCGCGCGTTGGGATGCGGAACCCGAAGAAGGGGAAACTGTCGAAATACGCAGCCACCGGGATGATTTTCTCGCAGTAGGCCATTATCAGAAAGGGAGCATAAGCGTCCGGGTGTGTTCCTTCGAACCCGTCGAAGCGCTGGATAAAGCCTTTTGGCATGCCAAACTGAAATCGGCATATACCTACCGCAAAAGCCTGGGCCTCACCCACCATCCGGATACCAATTGCTATCGACTGGTGCACGGGGAAGGGGACGGGCTTCCCGGGCTGATCATGGATATTTACGGCACGACGGCCGTCATGCAATGCCACTCTATCGGTATGCACAAAAACCGACACCTTATTGCCGCGGCATTACCCGAAGTATTAGGTAAAAAGTTGGAAGCACTTTACGACAAGAGCAAGGAAACACTCCCGCCTCATTATGCTGCGGAGGTCCGAAATGGCCACCTGTTGGGGGGAGGAAACGGCGCCATTGTAAAGGAAAACGGACATTCTTTTTGGGTCGATTGGTCGGAAGGACAAAAAACGGGTTTTTTCCTGGATCAGCGCGATAACAGAGAATTGCTGGGGCGCTATGTAAAAGGCAAGTCCGTGCTCAATGCTTTTGCCTATTCGGGCGGTTTTTCCGTATATGCCCTGGCCGCAGGCGCCAGGCAGGTTTGGTCGGCCGATGTGTCTGAAAAGGCCATTGCCTGGACACACCGAAACGTAGAGCTCAACCGGTTGGGCGCTGAACGCCACGAAGGGATTGTGGTGGATGTACTCCAGTTCTTTAATCATACCGACAACCAATACGATGTGCTGGTCGTAGACCCTCCGGCGTTTGCAAAAAGCATGTCCAAGCGCCACAACGCGGTGCAAGCCTATAAACGGCTTAACCTGGCGGCTATAAAATGCCTTCGCCCGGGAGGAATCCTGTTTACATTTTCCTGCTCACAAGTCGTGGATAAAGTGTTATTCTACAACACCATCGTTGCCGCGGCCATCGAATCGGGCCGCAAGGTCCGGGTGATGCATTACCTGGAGCAACCTGCCGACCATCCGGTGCAGCTCTTCCACCCGGAAAGCAGCTATTTAAAAGGATTAGCCTTATATGTGGAATAAAAAACATGAGTCATCCCGAATTTTTGCCTTAAGTAAATAACTCTCCCCCCAGCCCCCTCTCTTCCAAGAGAGGGGGAGCGTTTTAAGCTAAAAATCAATGCTTTAGATTCTATTTTGTTGATTTTCCCAAATGCCAGGCCCAAAAAGCTCCCCTTCTCTTGGAAGAGAAGGGGTCGGGGGATGAGTTTAAAATCAAGGAGTTAGGTGCAATGTTAGAAAATTAGGGATGACTCATGTTTTTTATTAAAATTTTGGGCAATTCACCCGCTCGTGGCGCTCCGCGGGGTGCACGTAGATGAGGGAAAGCTCGATGGCGCCTCGTCCGTCCGTGGGTCGGTTCAGGTATCCGGCATTGATGTCGTAGCTGATCCCTATATTGATCCGCTCCATTTCCAGGATGGTGGAAATAATGACGGAAGGCAGCCCTATATCTGCGCCGTTGGCGTCTTCCTGTTTGGATATTTGGGCCCATACGCCTGCCCGGATTGCCAGTTCCCGCCAATCGCTGTTGGAATAGCGGAAATTACCGCCCAAAATAGTCGTCAGAGAGGGGCCCTGAATGGCAACCATGGCTGCGGGCAGCAAGCTCAATTCATCGGTAAAAGGCAGTTGCCCTCCCACCTGAGCTACCAATTTCATATAAAGAGACTGGGAGGAGTTGTCCAGAAAAGAGATCTGAGGCCCATTCAGGTGGTGGGCCGAACCGCCGATGTAAAAGCTGGCGTCGTCGTCTAAGAGGGCGTAATAGAGGATCCCCGCGTTAAAGTCCATATACATATCACTGGTTACCTGACTGGAGCTGCCGAACTGTTCTCCGGTAGGCGCCCCAAAGTCGACCGACACTGTACCCGGATTGAACTGGCTGGAAAACCAGAGCTTGGAAAAATCCAGGGCATGCTGGCCGAAGCCGACCTGCAACCCGCCGATCAGGAACTGATCACTGGTGCGATAGCGGCTTCCGGATAATTGTTTCATATAAGAGGCATTCAGGTAGCCCTGTGTGCGCTGATAGGGCGAAGCGCCTGCCCGGTCGTGTAACGCATTGGCTCCAAAAGCCAGAAAATCGCCTTTTCCGATCCGGTACCGGATGTCGAAGCTGGCCGCAAAGGTGCGGAAAGGCTCATCTACTACACTATTCCATTGATCCCGATAGTTGAGCGCTATGCGGTATCGCCCGGTGTGCACCCCCGTCATTGCAGGATTGGTTTGCAATGGCGCCGCGTAAAATTGACCGAATTGTGGGTCCTGACTGAAAAGGGTATCGCTTATGAAAATGCCACCCAAGAGCAGTACAACTGAAATTGTCTTGTAAAAAAGTTTCATATTTCTCCGTTTGATAATGGTCATAAATGGGTGAAATAATGGGTTATCTAACCAGGGTCGTCGTCCCTTTAAATGATTGTTGCAAGCCGTCGATGTATTTTACCTCCACATACCAGAGGAATACGCCTGAATTCATGGATTGGCCTTTAAAGGTGCCATCCCATCCGACATTCGGGTCATTTACGGGGAAGTTTGTTCCCTCGTAGATCACTTCTCCCCATCGGTCAACAATGCGGAACATGTTGACAATAGTGCCTTCCTGCCCCTGCACCAATAGCCGGTCGTTGCTGCCGTCCCCGTTCGGATAAAAGGCCGTAGGTACCAGGACAATCCGTTCTTTATCACACGGACGATCACCTTGGCGCTGGCCTCACAACCCACTGTGTCGATGGCGAAGACCTCATAGGTGATCGTATTTTCGGTATTGGAAATGGTTTCGTCACATTCCGTGCAGGAGAGCGTGCCGTCGTATGGAGCCGACCAGGTGAGGAAAGCAGGACCCTGGTTGTTTTCCGTATAGGCAGAGAGCAGAATGGTCTCGCCAAGGTCCATAGACACTTCCGGCGCCAGAGGGATAATGACCTCCATCGCCGGTGGTTGGTTGACAACGACCTCGTCAAACCAGAAGCACCCGTTCGCATCGCGGATATACAGGGTATAATCACCGGAGTAAAGCCCTACCAGGGTGCTCGATCCGGTGTAGTTGACATCATTCAGGCTGTATAGATAGGGCCCTGTACCTCCCTGGGTATTGATGATGATCCGCCCATCCCTATCCCCAAAACAGGAAACGTCAATGACTTCCAGGTCGGGATTGATGAGATCGGGCTGGGTTATCTCTATACTGTCTTCAAGCATACAATCATTGGCATCGGTAAGGGTTAAATAGTACCATCCGGCAGAAAGCTTGTCGATGGTGGTTCCTCCGCTTCCGGTTGACCAGTTGTACGCATATCCACCTACGCCTCCGCCCGCTGTTACGCTTGCTGCTCCGTCCTGGAAGCCAAAGCAATCATTGGGGGAAACGTCAAAGTCTGCGCTCAGTGGCGCAGGCTGGTCGACCTCCACGTCTCCGGAAGCTGTGCAACCCAGCACATCGGTCACTTCCACCGAATACACGCCCGCTTCGAGGGCAAGGGCGGTTTGCGTGGTTTGATTATTGGCATTTGGGCCCCATTGGTAGGTTACCATGCCGGTGGCATTGAGCACGGAAACCACGCTTGCTGTACCATTATCCAGGCCGAAGCAAGAAGCATCCTGACCACTCAGTTGAATGGACATAGGGGAAGGCTCCTGCAGGAATACGCTGCCGGTAGCGCTGCATCCCTCGTCATCGGTGACGGTAACGCTATAGGTCTGATTGCCTGCCAGCCCGGAGATTACATCGGAATTGAGGGTGGGGTTAGAGCTCCAGAGGTAGTCGACTATGCCGGATTCCGATCCGCCCGAAATGGCGGTTACGGCCAGTTCTCCATCCATCGTGCCGAAGCAGCTCACCGGAGAGAAGATGACAGTGATCTCCATGGGGTCGTACTCTGCGATGTTAACAGAGGCAGTGGTCTGACACCCGTTTACGTCCGTTACCGTGACGAAATAAATTTGAGGGGACAGCCCCGACACTGAACTCGTCAAGGCATTATTGCTCCACTTATAGGAATAGCTCGGGCCGCCGGTACCGCCACTGGCTGTCACCATAGCCTGACCTGCATTTTCTCCAAAGCAACTGATGTCGGTTTGTGCGGCCGAAGCAGTAAGCGCCGTCGCAGGCTGGGTAATATTGATGTTGCCACTGGCTTGACACCCATGTGCATCCGTAACCAGCACTTCGTACAAACCGGCAGGCAAATTGGCGATAAGGGAATCGGTTGTGGCGGAAAGGTCATTCCACAAATACGAATAAGGATATGTTCCTCCGGAAACTGCAACCTGGCCCGTTCCGGAAGTTCCGTTAAAGCATAGCACATTACTGCTCGTAGGAGTCAATTGCAAGGGGAGTGGTTGGGTGATCGTGGTGGCCCCTGTGATCTGGCATCCATTCCCATCGGTGACGGTGACGGTGACTGGCCCGGCAGCGAGCAGCGTAGCAGTGGGAAGGATCTGTGCTAACGGATCTCCCCAGGAATAGGTGTACGTTCCGGTACCTCCTGCGGGGGTAGCTAACGCTTCTCCGTCATTTTCCCCAAAACAACTGACGCTTAGCGTTTGCCCCACCGTAAGGCCAAGAGGGTTGGCGCCTCCGATCACAAATGAAATGGTATCGAGACAACCTCCGATATCCTCCACGATCCCGAGGTGCAGACCCGGGCAGAGTCCTGTGAAAAGCCCGTTGCCTGCCTGGGTCGAAGTACTCAGATTTACCGTGTTGACCACTGTATAGGTAAATGGGGGAAGCCCTGCTAATCCCAGCAATTGAATGGAGCCATCACAGACTCCGACACAAGAAACCGGAGTAGCATTCTGGGCTATCACTTGCACGGTACAAGTGATACAGTCTGAAAATCCGATCTCCGCCTCACAGAAAGATCCGTTATTGAGCACCTGGACCTCAATACTTGCCAGCGTGCCGTTGGGAAGCCCGGTAAGGAGGTGGGAAAGGGTTCCATTATTAGGAGCCTCCCACCCGAGGTTGTTGACATTCACCTGGTATTGGGTGAATGTGTCCACTTGTGTCCAGGTAAACAATATTTCCCCGGGAACCGAAGAATTACACGTTACAACAGGAGCGGAAATAGGGGGCGCAATATCGACCTGGATGGTGTCGGCAGAAAGACAGCTGTAGCTGTCCTGCGATTGGACGAAATAAGAAGTTGGACCCTGTGGGGTAGCCACCGGAGCAGCGCAATTGGTACAACTAAGGGTGTTGTTAGGGGTCCAGGTATAGGTAATAGTATTTTGCGTGTTAAAAGTGATGGACCACCAGTTGAAATTGCCGAAGAAGTTCGGCCCGGCGCCATCCGAAACCAATAATGTCCATGGCCCATTGACAGGGGCGCCGTTCAGCGAATTCCAGTTTCCCTCCGGCAGGTAATTACCGGTGAAAGGGGTGGTGCCGGCAGTAATTGGCGTAACTGCAGAGGGGGTGAAGCAGGTGTGGGTGTAAAAGTCGCTTGTACCACCGTTGTTGCTGGTTAGCTCCATGATGGTGCCGTTAGGGGCCCGGAGTCGTACGATGATATCACTTAAGAAGTTGGTATTCAGGTCGAAACAAACAGAAGCAATATCCGCAAGCGGGCTGGTAATGACCGCAGGAGTGATGCTGTTTACCAATATCGGTGATTGATACGGATTGGAAGGCGGGTGATTGGCAAACCCAATCGGATAGTTCTGGTAAGATTCGAACGTAACCGCAGGTGCAAAGGGGACAACTCCGACATTCAACGTGAGCGGATCGCCGACACAGACCACGGTGTCGGGGACAGGATTAATATTGTCCTGACAACTGTGGCAGTCCGGATGGGTAAACGGCAAGACATTGACCATTACCGTGGTGTCCCAGGTACAGCCAAAATCATCGTGCAGAAAGAACGTATAGCTGGCAATCCCCGCATTTTCCGGAGAGCCCTGGATCGAGTCCTGGCTGTAGTAGGTGATGGAAGGAATGGAATCCCATTCCCAATCGATATAAGTTGGGGTAAAGGTCTCCAGGGCTGGATAGAGGTCCGGATCGAATTGGACGTTCCAGGAGAAAATATACCCGTTGTCAATGGCCCAAAGGTCCTGCACGGTGATCATCCACTCCCCGTTAAGGGGGCAACCCAACAAATCGCTCAAGGGGTCGAAAGAATTGTAATCGCCCGCGGGAAGGGTAGGAGGTGAAAAATTGTTGGCATATTGCAACCACGTGCCGTTGGTGGCGCCGGGCGTCCAGTTATAGTCATAACCCACCCCGGGAATCGGTGGATTAAATCCTTCGTCCGCTTCATAGGGCTCACCCAGAAAAACCTCTCCACCTACCTGCCCGGCAAAGTTGTGCAGGGTGACGGAGGTGCCGTCCGGGCAGGACAGGCTGATCTCCAGGTCCCTGAGATAAGAATGCTCGATATTGATCCCTATGCCGAGCAGGTCGTTGATATTGCTCAAAACCTGGCCGGGGGCGAACTGATTGAAATAAATGCTGGATTGATAAGACGCCCCGGTTCCGTCCGGAAGCGGCAGGGAATCTGAACGGATACCGGTGCTTTGGAACGTACCCTCTGTTGGCGGCAAGATAGTGAGCACTGATCCGGAAGTATCCTGATCGACCGTAGCGCCGATGGCAATGGTGTCGCCAACGCAAATCGTGTTGTCCCAATCGGGCGAAAGCTCAAAATTGGGAATGGTCGCCACGCGAACCCGCTGACTGAGGAAGTTGGTGTTCCGGCATCCCAACTGATCCGTGATGGTTAGTTGGACGATATATCCGCCCGGATCGGCGAATTCGTGCGCCACATTGGGCCCCAACCCGATCGTTCCGTCGCCGAAATCCCATTCGAAAGAGGAAGTCAGATCGGAATGATTGTATAAGACCCCGTTTTGCGGATAAAGCCCATGCCCTTGGAAGGAAACCTGGTCACCCGGACAGATATCGATGTAGCCTGTATCAGGTGGGTTTACCAGGGGGTCGGAATCGGTTAGCACCGCGGTTATGAGCTGACAAGCGGGGATACACTCCATAGCCGCAGCCCATCCGGCGCCTTGTCCTGACCCGTCCGAATTAAAAGTGACCGTCACACAGCCGCTTGGATTGGCAGCGGTAGCCTGAATGATGAACGGCGCTCCAGGTAGATAGTCAGAACTACATCCAAGGGAAGGCGCTGCAGTAGTTGGCCCGTCAAAGAAACAGAGGAAATCGGTCGGGAAAACCTCTACCCCTGAAAAATTCAGGCGTATATGGGTACCTGTGGTCAGGTCCGGGCAAATCTTGGTCGTGAAATTTTGGTTCGGTCCGTAGGGATTTGAGCCGCCGCCACTATCGAGAAAGAACCCTCCACAATCGGTAATGGGAGTGCCGTTCATGAGATAGTTTTGTCCGAAAACGGAGATGGCGGAAGCTTGGAAGAGCAAAAGCCAAAAGAAAATACGCTGCTTCATACTAATGTAATTGGTGCAGTATTGTGGGCAAAATTTGATAAAACACCGAATTTGCCTTGCCGCATATACCAGAGATACGGTAAAGCCTGAATTCGCTGCAAATGACGACGGCTATGTTCTGGGAAGAATTGGGATCATGCGGGCCGGAAAGGCCTTTGGCGAAAGTAAAAAAACAGACCGAAAAAAAGAATCGGAATCCGTCCTTTAACTCAATTACGTTCGGAGTAGGTTCGCTGCAAATGTTCGTTGAGCAGGCGGTTGAAATCCCGGCCTGACCTGTAAATGAGCACTTTACGGGTGCCATTGATACTGTAAACTACTTCGGTTTGGTAGTCCTTTTGCAGGCCCTGCTCCTTTTCCAACAATAGGATGTTGATGGATGCAAGATCGTTGATTTGTACAACGGGGAACTCGACCCCGCCCTTGTCTTCCGGGTAGTCAGACAAGTACCAGGCATTGTCGAGATAGAAGTGGAGTCGTTCCAGCAGGAAAGGATTGTCGGACTGAAGTTGCTCCAGGTAAGCGCGGTCATAAACGGCCAAAAGACGTGAATCAAGTGGTGTTGACTGCTGCGCAAACAGGTAAATCGAGAAGAAAAAGAAGCAGGTGGTAAGCAATACCTTCATAGAAAAATATTAACGAGTCAATTGGATTGGGCCCTAAAGTTATTTGGATTTGAGGAAAATATCCCAAAGCGCATGGTATATTAACGTGCCTTGAGCGATATTTTTTATAGGAATGCCTGTGTAATTGCAAAATAGAGCATATATCGCTCTTGAATCCATATAAGAAACGGGTAAAAAACAAAGGGGGGACTGCAAATTGCAGCCTCCCCTTTTGTTGAAGCAACGGAAACCTTTCGCGTTAATTCCAGAGGAGTACAAACGGCAGCCGGGCTTGTACGCCTTTTGCCGATTTTACCTCCCGAATATATTCGTATAACCCTGCATATTCACCCATTTCCTTGCTCATTAGTCGGGCTTTTACGCCCTCTTCTTCTTCCATAATGGATTCCAGGAATTGTTGTATGGGCTCTTTCACCACAGGGTATTCTTTCGTGCGGTATTTTTGAATGCCGGCCAAATTGGCGGCGGTAGCCAGGGCTTCATCCATTCCGCCCAGGGCATCTACCAGTCCCAGTTCGACGGCTCGCTCACCTGTCCAAACCCGGCCTTGTGCCACTTCATGCACCTGATCGCGGGTCATCTTCCGTCCGTCGGCTACCCGCTTCAGAAAGACTTCGTAAATCTCATTGACGTCCTCCTGCATGATCTTGCGCTCAGAGTCGGTCCAGGAGTAGAAGGGAGTCAGGCTGGTCGCGTAGTCGCCGGTTTTTACCGTGTCGAAGGTGATCCCAAGCTTGTCTTCAAAAAGGGTCTCTACGTTGGGCATCATGCTGAATACCCCGATAGAACCGGTAAGGGTGTTCGACTCTGCATAGATGGAGTCGGCCAGGCAGGAAATGTAATATCCACCGGAGGCCGCATAGTCGCCCATAGAGACTACTACCGGCTTGCCGCCTTCTTTGAGGAGGCTGATCTCCCGCCAGATATTTTCCGAAGCCAGTGCACTGCCACCCGGGGAGTTGACCCGGAGCACCACCGCTTTGACCTTATCGTCTTTCCGGATCTGTTGCAACCATTTTACATATTGCTCATCGCCAATCGTGCCGGGTTTCCCTTTCCCATCCTCAATGCTCCCCTCTGCAAATAATACGGCAATCCGGTCCTTGGCCGAAAAATCCTTGTCCGATCCTATGGCCTGGTAGTAATTGGTCAGGCTCATGAAAGGGATCTTGTCATCCTTCTCTAACCCCAGCTTGTTGCGCATCGCATCCATGGCCTCATCCTGATATCCTACCGCATCGATCAGGCCCATATTTACGGCATCCTGGGGATTGCGGACCTTCCAGCCATTGGCGATATCTTTGAGCTCTGCAACTGTCATGTTACGAGACTCGCTGATGCCCTGGAGGAAATGGTCATAGAGCGATTGGACATATTCGTGCACCTGTAACCGGTTTTCCGGACTCATCTTGGTATACCGGAACGGCTCCGTGGCACTTTTGAAATTACCGGCATAAGTGACCTGCATATCCACCCCGATCTTATCGAGCATATTTTTGAAGAAGGGCTGAATAATGGCAAAACCACGGAAGTCGAGATCGCCCAATGGATTGAGGTAGACCTCGTCGCCGGCCGATGCCAGGTAGTAGGATCCCTGCGTGAAATATTCGCCGTAGGCATATACGAACTTGCCGCTCGATTTGAAATCCACCAGCGCTTGCCGGATCGTGCTCGCGGTGGCAGGTGCCAGAGCTACTTGTTTTATTTCGAGAAAAATGCCCTGCACCCGGTCGTCGTCCCTGGCCTGACCGATGGTCTGAACCATATCACTCAACCCCAGAATGTATTGATTCTTCACGTCGAAGGGGTTCATTTCCAGGTTGTTGGTTTGTTCAGGGACCTGTTGGTCCAGCGTGAGGAGCAAGACGGTATTGGGTTTTATGGGTTTGGTTTTTTCGGCCTGACTGACGAGGCCGCCCACGATCCCAACGCCGATAATCGAAATAAGGAAGCCAGCCAGAATTACGCCCAAACAGGAGGCGAACATGAATTTAAAAAACTGTCTCATGGTATGGATTTCTAAAATTTCTCTTCAAAACATTCCTTGGGTTCTAAAGTTACGGGGAGCCCGATGGACAGCCTTAATTTTTAGATCAATGCCTATAATCCGGGGATGAGTAGATCATTTTGTCGATGAGGGGCAGCGGAATGCCTGATTTCCTAGTCTACATTAAAAATAGTTGCCGCCGAAAGGAGGAAATTTTTGGCGGCAATCCGGCATTCTTTGCAAATTTTTGCAATGTTTTACAGAAAACCGGAATAGCATCCTTAAATTTGATATTCTATTTGCGAAACTGCTTTGCTTAATACGATACTATGAAGTTAACGCTACATTCCCTGAAATGTACTATTCTGTTTTTTTTAGGCCTTTTTGGGACCTATCAACTGGAAGCCCAACCCCTGGAGGTCATCGATGGAGCTACCAACCCTTATACACCGGAAAACCTTATCTCCAACGTATTTCTGGGCGAGGGCGTCGAAGTGATCGATGTCCAGTTCTTTGGGGTGAATACGGCCGTGGGCTACTTTAAAAACGGACTTGATGAGATCGGGATCGACCGGGGTATTGTCATGTCGTCCGGACGCGTGACCAACAGCGGAACCACCTTGGGTATTGTCAATCCAGGGAGCAGCTTTGCTTCCAGCAACAATGGCAGCACGGTCACCGACCCGGACCTGGCAGCTATCGGGACAGGAAGTATTAACAACGGCTGCAAGTACCTGATCACATTCATCCCCACGTCCGATACCCTTCGCTTTAAGTTTGTGTTTGGTTCGGAGGAGTATCCCGAGTATGCCTGTACAAGCTTTAATGACGTGTTTGGGTTTTTTATCACTGGCCCGGGTATTAACGGCCCTTTTCAAAACAATGGGGAAAATATAGCGCTTATCCCGGGAACCAGCCAAAACGTATCGATTAATAACCTCCATCCCCAAAACGGGGGGAACTGCCCGCCGGTCAACGCGCAGTATTACAACAACAACAATGGAATGTCCACCCTCCCCGTTTACGACGGGTTTACGGATGTGTTCACTGCCGAAGCGGTGGTGATTCCCTGCCAGGAATATACCATCAAATTGGTGCTTGCCGATGTGGGGGATGCCATTTTTGACACAGGGGTATTCCTCGAAGCCAAAAGCTTCGGTACCGGATCCCTGGATGTCGATATCGCTACGGTATCCCTCGATGGGACGATCACCGAAGATTGCTCCGATGCCGTGCTCACTTTTACCCTGCCGACACCCACCGAATCCGATTTTCCCATCGACTTCAATATTTTCGGCTCTGCCGTGAATGGCGTCGACTATACCGAAATACCCGTCGACCTGATCATTCCTGCTGGAGACAGCACCATCAGTATTCCGATCCACGCGTTCAACGATGGGATCGTCGAAGGGCTTGAATTTATCGGCATCGATGTGCAACGGGACGTATGCAACCGGGATACCTTTTATATCAGTATTCGCGAAAATGAACTCATCCCGCCGGAATTGGGCCCCGACCAAATCATATGCCTGCTCGATACGATCCAACTGGACGGCATGATCAACCTTCCGCTGCCACCTCCACCATCCTTTTCCAATGTGAACGATCAGATTATCGGGCCCCCCTTCGCGAATGTGTATTCGCCGGTTCAGGTAGCAGGCGTGCAACCCTTTCAATTGGGACCGGGTGTGATCCAATCCGTATGTATAAATATCGACCACAACTGGTTGTCCGACCTGGATATCTACCTCCTGGCGCCCAACGGCCAGTTTATGGAATTGACGACAGACAACGGATCGAACGGGGATGATTATAGCGGCACCTGTTTCACCCCCGATGCCAGCCTGCCCATAACCTATATTGCCCCTCCTGCATCCGGAGCTCCATATACGGGCACCTTTGCAGCTGAAGGCGTATGGTCTGACCTTTGGAGCGGCCCGGAAAACCCCACTAATGGAGAATGGAACCTCTTGATGATCGATGATGCAAATGGTTTTCAGGGCACATTGCTCGACTGGACGATCACCTTCAATCCTTTATACCAGATCTATTACGAATGGATACCAAGCACGGGACTGAGTTGCCCGGACTGTCCGCAGCCTCTGGCTTTTCCCGATACCACCACGACTTATGTGCTCCGGGTATACGATTCCTATGGCTGCGAAACGTTCGACACCATGACCGTTTTCGTGGAAGATATCCTTCCCGCTCCGGTGGTGGAGTGCGGAACCATTACCGATTCCTGCATTACGTTCACCTGGGTCCCCATTCCCGGCGCTTTCGACTATGAGATTACGACCAATGGAGTCAACTGGGAATTGCCCAACGGCCTCTTTGCCCATACGGTTTGTGGGTTGTCGTTTAATTCCACCGTGACCATTCAGGTGCGTGCCCTCGACAACTGTGATGGACTGATCGGTACCGCAACCTGTACTACGCCCGACTGTGATACGCCCTCTCCTTTCGTCTCAGCCCTTGGGGATGCCTCTTGTTTTGGAAGCTCGGATGGATCTTTCTCCCTTTCTGCAACAGGTCCCTACCCACCTTACTATTACACCCTGGGTGGAGTTACCGATACGATAGGTTCATTCCCGGGCCTGTCGGCAGGCAACTATACGGTTACGGTCATGAACTCCGTGAGTTGCCCGACCACGATCACCGTCAGCGTGGCGGAGCCCCCTGAAATAGCCCTGAATGAAATGATCGTAACGCCCATCTCCTGTAATGGAGCCAATGATGGGGTCCTTACCGTGGCGATTGCAGGAGGAACCTACCCTTATTCTTTCGATTGGGGTGGGGGTGTGACGGATTCCATTGCCGTGGGACTGAGTCCCGGGCTCATCCAGGTGACCGTTACCGATGGCAATGGCTGTCAATCTGTCGGCATCTTCGATGTGGTAGAACCCGACCCGCTTGCGTTGTCTCCTTCCAATAATTTTATCAATTGTAGTGGCGATAACACCGGCGAAGCCTTTGTGGAAGTGGTGGGCGGTACCGAACCGTATTCCTATCAATGGGATCCCACTGCCACCAACCTGGACACTTCCTTGGTTAATGGGCTATTCGCAGGAACTTATTTCCTGACCGTCACGGATGTCAATGGATGCCAGGATGCGGTCAGTTTCCTGATCGATGAAAGCAGTCCAATCCTGTTGGCGACTGACTCCACCGATGCCAATTGCAATTCTTCAGGTGATGGCACCGCTTCGGTGATCGCATCGGGAGGTGGAGTGGGCATATTTACTTATGAATGGGATGCCAATGCCAATAATCAAGGTACGGCTACGGCCACTGGGCTCGATGTGGGTACCTATTGGGTGACCGTTTCCGATATACTCGGATGTAAGGATTCTGTGTCTGTTTCCGTAGTGGCTCCTAATGCGATGAACGTTGCTATCCAAACGGATTCTACCTCCTGCTACAACCTGGCCGACGGATTTGGAGAACTGACCGTTTCCGGCGGCACCCCTGGATATACCTACGCCTGGAGCGATGGAGGACCAGCTACTCAAATCCGGAATAACCTGGCTCCCGGCGCACAATCTGTCACGATCACCGATGCCAATGACTGTTTTGAGGTCATCGATTTCGAATTGTTCCAGCCTGCTGCTATTATGCTGGACCTGACCTCTACGCTGGTGAACTGTTTTGGCGGTGCGGATGGCACGGCCACGGTCGTACCTGCCGGGGGGACCGGTACCTTCCAATATCTGTGGACCAATAACCAGGCTACACAAACAGCTACGGGCCTGGCACAGGGCACTGCGGGCGTCACCGTTACCGATGCCAACGGCTGTGAGGCCTCTTCTACGGTCGAGGTCGATGAACCTGCCTTATTGGTGATTACCAGCCTTACCTCCACGCCCGCTCTTTGCTTTGGCGGAAGTTCGGGCACGGCCACTGTAACGGCTACCGGCGGAACCGGGGCCTATACCTACAAATGGAGTAACAACCAGCAGGGCCCCACAGCTTCCAGCCTGCCCGCAGGCCCCTATACTGTGACCGTTACGGATGCCAATGGTTGTACGGCGGTACAGAGCACCTCCGTTACGCAACCTACTCAGCTTACCTCTACGATGGGTGGTACCAACCTGACCTGCAGCGGCAGCCCGGATGGGTCTGCAACCGTAACACCTTCCGGAGGTACGCCACCGTATTCTTATGTCTGGAGCAACGGACAGATCACTCAAACTGCCAACAACCTCCCTGTCGGAACGGCTACTGTCACGATTACAGACGGCAATGGATGTCAGATGACCAATAATATAGTACTCACGGCTCCTGTAGATCTCACGATCGGCCTGCAGGGGGCGAATGTAAGCTGTAATGGAGGTCAAAACGGTTCAATCACCGTCACGGTGTTGACAGGAACCGGCCCATACGAGTACTTATGGAGCAATAATGCCACCACCGCTACTATTTCAGGTTTGTCCGTGGGTGCTTATATTGTTACCGTAACAGACGCCAGCGGTTGTGAAGAGACCGGCTCCGTACAGATCACCCAACCGCAGGTGTTGAAGGCCAATTTATCCCAATCGGACGCACTTTGTTACAACGCTTCTACGGGAGCGGCTTCGGTGGCCGGGATTTTTTATGGCGCCAATCCCGCTAATCCGGCCAACTTTACCTTTGCCTGGAATACCGTTCCGGTGCAAACCACCGCTACCGCAACCGGCCTGATGGGCGGGCAGACCTATTCGGTCATTATCACCGATCAGGCGGGCTGTACGGTGGAAGAATCCATTACTATTGGCAACCCACCCCCGATTGACATTTTTGTCGTTTCGATCCAAGACGCCGCTTGTTTTGGAGGTAAAGACGGTACGGCAATGGCCGGAGCGGCGGGAGGATCTCCCCCCTACACGTTCCAGTGGGCTCCGGGAACTGGAGGCCAGCTCGGCGAAGAAGCCACCGGCTTGGTAGCCGGCACTTATGGCGTGACGGTCACGGATTCACAAGGCTGCACCAATACAACTTTGGCGGTGGTCGGGCAACCCTCCCAGCTGAAACTGAGCTTTTCCATTGACCCGGTCGACTGCTATGGCTATAGCACCGGCGCGTTGACTGCCTTACCTTCCGGTGGAACGGCCCCCTACGTGGTTTCCTGGTCTACAGGCCAGGGTGGCTATTTCCTTGATGCCCTGGCCACGGGGGCCTACCAGGCTACCCTTACCGATGCCAACGGTTGCGACCTGGAAAGTGAGGCGATTGTTCCCCAACCCGAATCGCCTATTGTATCGAAATTCACCCCTCAGGATGTGAGCTGCTACGGCGGGGCGGATGGCACGGTGATCTTCGATACCTATGGCGGTACGCCGCTTTATTCGTATAGCCTGGATGGGCTCCATTACTACGGAGCACCTCAGCTATTCGGCTTACTTCCAGGATCTTACAATGTCTTTATTCGAGATGCCAATGGATGTGGATACATCTCCGACGATGTGGTCATCGGCGAACCCGATCCGCTGGTGGTCGACCTGGGACCCGATGTGACGATCGATGCAGGCCAGACAGTCGACCTGAGTGCGATTGTGCAAAATGCCACCGGTGCCCTTTCCTATTCTTGGGAATCCATTTCCCGCGACTCCCTTACTTGCTACGATTGCCCGGAAACGAGCTCGCTTTTTCCGGTATACTATTCGGCCTCCTTCCGACTCACCGTGACCGACGAAAACGGCTGCGAAGGAACCGATATTATCCGGATCCTGGTGGATAAGGCAGATCCCGTCATGGTGCCCACAGGCTTTTCACCAAACGGAGATGGCAGCAACGACAAGTTGCTGGTGCACGGAAAACCAGGCACCCGCGTTTGGGTTTTCCAGATCTTTGACCGATGGGGCGAACTCGTCTACGACAACGGCAATTTCCTGGTCAATGACCCCAATTCGGGCTGGGATGGTAGCTTTAAAGGCCAGTTAATGAATAGCGGGGCCTTCCTTTGGTACATGGAAGTGATCTTTGAGGATGGTACAAGAGCCTCTTATAAAGGTACTACCACCTTGATCAGATAGATCTTAAAAAAAGGTGCGGACTCTTCCGCACCTTTTTTTTACTTTTTTTTAAACAATGTTGCGGCATTTAATGTATATACATATATTTGCACCATGCGAATCGAAGAAGAGATAAATCAAAAGGTGTTCCGGAATACATTCATTAAGGCCCAGATCAATTTGATGTTTACGGCTTCGTGGATGGATCAGCATGTTAACAAGGCGCTGAAGAAGTTGCGCATATCCTGGCAGCAGTTCAATATTTTGCGCATTCTAAAGGGGATGCATCCGGAACCCGCTACGGTGAAATTGCTCACCGAGCGGATGATCGACAAAATGTCCAACGCATCCAGACTGGTAGAGAAACTCAAGCAAAAGGAGTTGGTCTATCGGATCGAGTGCCCGGAAGATCGCCGGAAAGTAAATGTGGGAATTACGGAAAAAGGACTCCAATTGGTGGATAATGCGTCAAAGCTGGTTGAAAGCCGCATTCTGGACTGTTTCAATGCCCTGACGGAAGAAGAAGCGGTTCAATTGAATGACCTGCTAGACAAACTCAGAGGATAAATAAATTTTTTCCCTCCATTAGTGTAGGAACATTAAATGTGTAAACTATCATTTCATAAATCATAAAAATAGAATCATGAGCAAATCCATTTTTCGCACCTTGTTTTTGGCACTTATGTTGGTGCCTGCATTGTCCCTTTTTGCCGGCAACGGCCCTATTGAGACCTACAAAGTAGATCTTTCCGCCAGCAAGCTGGCCTGGAAAGGGTACAAAGTAACCGGGGAACACTTCGGTGTAATCCAACTGAAGAGCGGCACTATTCAGTTTCAGGATGGCAGGCTGACGGCTGGTCAATTTGAAGTAGATATGACCTCCATTGAAGTGCAGGATATGCAGGGCGAATATGCCGACAAGCTGAAAGGCCACCTTTTGTCCGACGATTTTTTTGGCACGACGACTTATCCTACTGCTTCACTCGTGATGACCAAAGTGACCTCCCTTGGCAACAATGAATACGATGTGACTGCAAATCTGACCATCAAAGGGAAGACGGAACCAATCCAGTTCAAAGCTACGATTGAGCAAGCCGGCAATAAGGTAATGGCCGATGCCGCCGTTAAAATTGACCGTTCCAAATACGATGTGCGTTATGGTTCGGCCTCTTTCTTTGACTCCCTGGGCGACAAAGTCATCTACGATGAGTTTGATCTGACGATCAGCCTTGTAGCTGGGAAGTAAATCGGTGTAGGGGCGAAAAATTTTTCGCCCCTACTTCATCCTTCACCCTTCACTCCTCACTAATTGGATTGTATTTCGGATTCCGGGGCCGGATGATCAGCCGCAGCGATTGGTCGTAGGTCAGGTAGTTCCAGACCCAGTTGACGAATACGATGATCCGGTTTTTGAACCCCACCAGTTGAAACAGGTGCACGAATAACCAGATAAACCAGGCGAAGGCTCCTTGGGTCCTGTAATGCGGAAGATCAGCTACCGCGCGGTTTCTCCCCACCGTTGCCATCGAACCAAGGTCTTTATACCGAAAGGGTTTCCATTTTTCCGGACTTCCCGACCGGAGCAAATTTTTTGCCAGATTTTTCCCTTGTTGAATAGCCACTTGTGCCACTTGCGGGTGCCCTTTAGGGTAAGCTTCTTCCTCCATATAGGCGATATCTCCGATAGCATAGACATTTTCCAGGTCTTTGATCTGGTTGTACCGGTTCACCACGATACGGTTTCCGCGGGTGAGGCTGCCTTCGGAGAGCCCTTTCATTTTATTGCCAATAATACCAGCTGCCCAGATCACTTTGTTGGCGCGGGTCCGGGTTCCATCACTCATTTCTACCCATTCGCCATCGTAGTTCGTGACAAAAGTCTCGAACTTGACCGTTACGTTCAGGTTTTGCAGGTATTTCAATGCAGTTACAGACGATACCTCCGACATTCCGTTGAGCAGTTTAGGGCTTCCTTCCACCAGCATGATTTCAACCTCCTGGGCGTTTAGTTCGGGATAGTCTTTTGGCAGAATGTATTTGCGCATCTCTGCCAACGCACCGGAGACTTCTACCCCGGTAGGCCCTCCTCCCACTACGACAATATCCAACAACCCATGTCTTTCTGCTTCATCGACAGTGGATAAAGCTTTCTCAAAATCGTTGAGCAATGTATTTCGAAGGTACAAAGCCTCCGAAACGGATTTCATCGGGATGGCTTTTTCGGCAATAGTCTGGTTGCCAAAAAAGTTGGTTTCGGCCCCGATGGCCAACACCAGGTGGTCGTATGTAAGCGTGCCTAACGGGGTAGTGATCAACTGTGCTCCAGTATCGACTGCTTCCACCGCAGTCATCCGGAAATGCACATTGGGCATTTGCTGAAACATTTTCCGAATCGGAAAAACGATGGAACTGGGCTCCAGCCCTGCCATCGCTACCTGGTAAAACAGGGGTTGAAACTGATGGTAGTTGTTTTTGTCGATGACTACCACCTGAAAAGGCCCTTTCGCCAATCGTTTGGCCAGTTCCAGGCCGGCAAATCCGGCGCCGACGATAACGACGCGTGGATAAGTGGAATCGGGGATGTGCAGTTGAATCGTCGAATCTGAAGTGGTATTTGTGGTCATAATGGGTGGGGGGAATTAAAAAGGCCCCAGAAATAAACATCTCCGGGGCCTTTTTGATCGAAAGCTTTTCTCTTTACTGCACCACTACTTTAAACGCCTGCACCGCCTGGTCGGTCTGCACCACCAGCCAATACACGCCTTTGGGGTGTGTAGTTAAGTCGATCGACTGGCGGAAATGAGGGCTTGCTTCGACATCCCGGCTCCACAACTGCCTTCCCGTCATATCGAGTACCCGGAATTGGATGTCCAAATCCGGTAAACCCTCCAGCACCACGTCAAAAAGTCCCTTGTTGGGGTTTGGCACGATCTGGATCGCTTGACCCAATGCCAATTCGTTTACCCCGTTAATTACCACGTTAATGGTGGTGCCGAATTGTACGGTGCCGCAGTCATTCGTCACCGCCAGGGTTACCTGATACATCCCGCTCTCGGTGTACGAATGCACCGGATTGGCGATATCGCTGGTTCCGGTATCGCCAAAGTTCCAACTATAAGATTGTCCGTATTGGGAGTTATTGGTAAAGGTGATAACTCCGTTTTGATTGTTGTAGGTAAAACCGGGAACGGGCAGGTAGGCTACTTCGATACTTTGAAACGCCGTATCATAGAAGACGCCGTCGTAGATCAGGAGCGAAGCTGTTTGAGTACCGGGCGCATTGTATTGCACTTCGTGAGGCCCGGGTCCGGTAGCGGTGGCAGGCACGGCGCCTGCCCCGAAATTCCAATCATAAGAGAGTCCGTTACCCTGGGAATTGTCTTCAAAAGTAACAGTATCCCCCTGGCAAATTGCCGTTTCCGATACCAACAAACCCGCCTCGGGAAGGGTGAAATTATCCACGTTGATATTGTCGATAAACAGGCTATTGCCATAGCCCGTGATGTTGACGAAATGGAACACCACCGATTCTCCGGTAAAACCGGCCAGATTCACAGTCTCTTTACGCCACTGATCAGCACTAGTGGGGGTAAAAGGCTGTGTTTGCGGGGGCACGGTGGCGAGGGTATCTTTTGCTTTGTAATAAACAGTTCCCGCAAAGGTATCCCCACAGTCGGTGTATACATCCACCCGAAGGGCATCCCACCATTGATTGAGGTTGTATACGGAATAGGCCAGGTCGAAGGTCAGTAGGGTATTCTCGTTGGCATCGCTCAGGTCGATCGGAAGGGTCAACAGTGCATCTTCCTCTCCGACAGAGGGATAGTCGTAATTATTGACCCACATGGCGGTGGTCGGCTGTCCGTCGGCGCCCGTGATATCCGCTCTGGGTTGGAAGGTGAAACTGTTATCGGGGTTGTCAATCTGCCAGTATTCAGGCGGAATAACGCCAAGGGTAGCCGGGGTAGAAAAGGTGTAGGGCAGGACATTTCCTACGGGAATAGGGCCCGCCATTACTTCCGTGACCGGGGCTTCATTGCCGAGCTGGTAGGTGACTTGCACATCCGTTTGCTCGGTTGCACCATTGTTGAGGACATTGACGGAAATCGCTATGTCAAGCGACCCGCAACTGCTGAGCAACGCTGGCGGACTCGTGATCTCGGTGATGGCCACATCATTGTCCAACGGACAGTTGAGCAGGCCGGCATTCCAGGGAATGGCCACCGCTCTGCGTCCCCGAACACCCTCTTCACCCACGGCACGCACGGAAAGCCAGTGCTCGAGCGTGGGGTTGAAATTGATGGTGGGCATGTCGTAAAACAACTCCGTGGTTGTTGCAATGGAGTCCATGTATAATTCACCCAAAAGGAACACGTCATACGCTGTCGCCCCCGGTACGGCATTCCATTCCATGCGGATAAACTCCGGACAGGCCTGGGTGACTTCCAGATTGGCCGGCACGTTTACAATAGAGAAAGGTTGCTGTGATTGTCCTACTACCGTATCACGGGTAACGCGCACAAAGGCCTTGCCTGTTACCACCGCACCGGGTACGATCCAGTTGTACAGACGGGCAGCGCCGTTGAGGGTTCCGATGGCCGTCCAGGTAGTCATGCTGTCGAGAGAGTATTCCAGCAGGAAGTTTCCCTCCGCTCCGTACGTATCCCAATGGATAATCTCGTTTTCACCGGGTACCAGCCCTTCTCCGCCAATGGGGTAGGTCACGGTAATGTCGTCGGTGATAAATTCATACACCACCCAGTACTTCTGTCCGGCAAAAGGCACCTCGGTCCCATCGATGGTGAGGGTATATTCTCCTGCGGGCGGTTCGGTCAGGGAGATTTGTTCCATGTTGTTCAGGGAATCAACCCCGGGAACGGCGGGCAGGTTCAGTATGGCAGGACTGGGAGTGGGGTCGAGCACCAGGGGTTGGAACACCTCGCCATTTTCATTGGTCACCTGGGCATCGAGGTTGGCCACCAATGCCTTGAGTGCCAGTTCGGAGGCTTCTTTATCGTTCCAATACACCATGATCTTAGCCTTTTTCACCCCCTCCGGGATGGTGATCTGGTGGCTATTTGCACCATCCTGATCGATCGTACCACTGAAAAAGCGGTTTTCTTCAATAGCAAGGGCTGCCCGGTAGGCATTGACATGGCCCCATCCAAATTTAAAATCAGGGCCCGGGTTGCCCAGGTCGTTAGCCGTGTTGAGCATGATAGCCTTCAGAAGGGCTCCTTCCGCAATTTCGCCCGGATTGGCTTCGCGGTACGCCTGGTGGAGTTGGGCGGTGACGCCGGCAATACCCGGAGCTGCAGCGGAGGTGCCGCTAAACGCAGAATATTCATTATCGGGATCGGTAGAAAACTGGCTTCCGCCATTCGCGGAGATATCGGGCTTTAAGCGCCCGTCGTAGGCAGGGCCCCGGCTACTGGAATTGACCAGGGTGCCATCTTCCGTTACATTGGCCGTGGCAATGGCATTTTTCGCCTGCTTATGGCCGCCCGTAATATTTCCCCATTGGTTTCCTGCACCGTAATTGCAATCCTGATTATTGGAGTTTCCTGCAGAAAATACGTGCAGGAATGTAGGGTAGTCATGGAGCTGCTGGTCGACAGTGGCTGCATTGGACGTATAGCCGTCATTGCACCCATTGCTATACGACGTATTGGTCACCAGCACATCACTATCTATATGGAGGGGAAGGGTGTTGTCCAGAAAATCGGGCTGGTAGTTAATTACATAAATAAAAGCCCCGGCTGCCATCCCCCGTATGCGCGGATTCCTGTTGCCGGCGCCTGCAAAGATCCCGGCTACGCCATCCGCATGATTGATGCCACCGTCGCCATAGACTTCTTCCTGACTGATCCGTCCGTGAAAGTCGATATGTGGGCCTACAATTCCGTCATCCCGAACCAGTACTTTCACCTCTTCCCCGGTATAATGCCTGCCTGAGGGAAACTCCGTATCAATGACATTGGACCGGTGCAGGCCACGGCCAGGTACATCATCCGGCTCGCCCGGAGCCGGAGCCAATTCCAGGTAAGCGACATAGGGGAGGCCGGAAACGGCTTCTAACCGGTCTTCGGCAATAGCCACCCGCAGGAAGTTATTCAGGCCATTGTGGCGGATCACTTCGATGCCGTCAATCCGGCAAAACGCCAGGATGTCCGCCTCTGGAATAGAGGCGTAGTATTTCAACAGGACATCCACCTTGCCTTTTTTCAGCGCCCACTCGGGAAAAGGCCGGTCGCGAAGATTATCCGCCATCTTCAGCTTTTGCGGAATGGCCATAATACTCCGAATGCCCAACGCCTGCAATTGCTCTGCCTGAATAGATGTCGGTAGTGCAGCGATATACGCTTTATGAGGAATGTAATCGAGCAATTGGATACCCGCTTCCTCCAGCGCCCTGTGTTGGTCGGCCGAAGGAATTTGGGTAAACTGGATCAACCGGTAAAAATGGTCGCCTACGACTTCACTTTTGTGGAGCACGTCTTTCTGATCGAAAAACGCCGTGTTTTCCGGCAGCAGGACTACGCCGCTGCGCAATAATACAGCTTGATTTCCATTGGATTGTGCCGAACTTTTTCCCGGAAAGGAAAAGAATGCCAGGCAAAGGACTAACAAAGCGATAATGGGTTTTTTCATACTATTCCTTTTTTTAATGTGAATGGGGCCTTGAAATTAAGCACCCAAAGTTAAATAGCAAAAGAAGGGATGAAAAGGTTTAGGCGGGAGAGGCCGTGTTTAATTGGATGCGGTGGATGCCGGGAGGGTATTTTCTCCGGATCAGGCTGATAATTTCCAGGTAGTGAGTTTCGGTAGCCTGAAAATTGGCCTCGCCGAGATCGATTTGGAGGATGGGGAGGTCGGTGGTCGCACGAAAATAGTCCTGGTATGATTCCTGGATCGAGTGCAGGTAGGTTGGGGAGATCTCCTGTTCGTAGCTGCGGCCCCGGTTTTGAATATTCAGGATCAATTGTTCCACCGGCCGGTGGAGGTAAACCAGGATGTCGGGTTTGGGGAAAGAGGCGTTCATGATGTGAAAGAGCCGCTGGAAGAGCCGGTATTCTTCCGGGTTGAGGTTGTTTTTGGCAAAAAGGAGCGTCTTTACGAAGTAATAATCGGCCACGACGGTATGCTGGAAGAGGTCTTTCTGGATGAGGTTTTCCTGGAGCTGTTTGTGGCGTTCGGTCAGAAAAAAGAGTTCGACCGGGAAGGCATACCGTTCCGGATTTTCATAAAAATAGGCCAGAAACGGGTTGTCGGCAAATTCTTCCAACACCAGCCGGCACTGGAAATCGCGTTCCAGCATTTTACATAGCGTGGTCTTTCCTGCGCCAATATTACCTTCAATGGCAATGAACTGGTGTGGGAAGGGTTCGATCATACCTGTTCGTATTAATCTTCCAGCATGATGACATCGAGCGGATCCTCATTGCTCCAATAGAGGTCCTCCAGGCTCTCCTTGAGGATGGGGTGTACCCAGTCGGCCGCAATATCCAGCAGGGGCACCAGCACAAAATTGCGGAGATGCATTTCCGGATGCGGAATGGTCAGTTCCGGAGTCTGGATCACCAGGTCGGCAAAAAGCGCGATATCGATATCCATGATCCGGGGTTCCCATTTCTCCTCCCGGACCCGGCCCATTTCTGCCTCGATCAGGTGGATGGTCCGGAGCAAGGCTTCCGGATTGGATTTGGTATCCAGGCGGACCGCCATGTTCAGAAAGTCGGGCTGGTCTGGTTTTCCCCAGGGCTGGGTTTCATACACTTTCGATTTTTGCAGGATTCGGCCTGCCTTTTGTTCCAGCTGGCGGCAGGCCTCCTTTAGGTTTTCCATGCGGTTGCCCATGTTGCTGCCCAAATGCAGCAGGGCCTGTTGGCGGGGATTGCTCATGATACAAAATAGAAAAGGTGAATAGTGGAAAAGGTTAATTCGCAAATGTAAGGTTTCCCATTAGTTATGCCAAATAACAAATGGAGCGTAATGCAGGTTGCGAAAACCGACCGATTGGTTTATTTTTGTGCCGGCATCAAGGATCATTATGGTTACCAAGTCATCGCGAACCAGGCAGCATATCATTCAACAAGCAGCGGCCCTTTTCAACCAGAAGGGGTATGCAGGCACCTCTTTACAGGATATAATGGAAGCGACCGGGCTTTCGAAGGGCGCCTTGTACGGTCAATTCAAAGAGGGTAAGGAGGAAATCGCGCTGGCCGCATTTGAGTTTGCCGTCAACTCCGTTTACGGAATGGTAGGGGTACAGACCCGGTTGGTAGATCATGCAGTGGACAAATTAAAGACAGTTATCGCATTTTACCGGGAGCATATTTTTACGCCCCCTGTCGAAGGAGGGTGCCCTATTCAAAATACGGCCATAGAGGCCGATGACAATCAGCCCGTATTGCGGGCCCGGGTCGTCGAGGCCATTCAGGAGTGGAAAGACCGCATTGTCCATACCGTGCAGAAGGGCATGGAAAAGGGCGAGATCCACGACGGGATTAACCCGGAGGAGTTTGCCACGTACTTTATCGGCAGCCTGGAGGGCGGAATCTTGCTGGCCCGCATTCAGCAGGACCGGGCGCCTTTTGATATCATGACCCGGCCTTTATTGGAGCGACTGGAAGAGATCTGTACAGATGTATCAAGGTAAAAATATAGAATTACTCGCCTCCGAATGGACCGATCCCAATCCGGAGCAGAAGCCGGCTTACCCCCGGATCTTATCGTTTATTCAGGCCGGGTTTCGGTGGCTGGGTCCGCTGGCGCCACGCATGGCTTCCCGTATGGCCTACCGTTTTTTTTCCACTCCCCGGGTTCGAGCCCGGCATATGGTTTCCGATGAGTGGTTGGAAAAGGCGGGCCACTTTGAAATAGTCTACCGCTCCCTTCGGCTAAAGGGCTATGAATGGGGCGAAGGTGAGCAAACCATCCTGTTGGTCCATGGGTGGGAATCGAGAGGTACGGCGCTTCGATCTTTTGTTCCCTATCTGTTGGACATGGGGTTCCGTGTGGTAGCGTTTGATGGGCCCGCGCACGGCGACTCGGATGGGAAGCGGACAGATCTTCGGCACTTCGCCGGGGCAGTGCAGGCGGTCATTCGACACCTCGGTGGGGTACACGGTATTATTGCCCACTCCTTTGGCGGGGCCTCCACGCTTTATGCGCTTACCCAGCTGGATCCCGGTCTTAAAATCGAAAAATTAGTGCTGATCGCCATCCCTGCAAGTATGGTGCGTATCTTCGAAGAAACAGTCCGAACCCTTGACTTACCCCCCTCCGTGGCCATGCACTTCAAGAATTTACTGGAGCGTATAGCCGGCCGGCCGCTCGTCGACCTGGATGCTGTCAATAACAGCCATCAGTTGAACGGGCAGATCCTATTGGTGCACGATAAGCAGGACACACAGGTCAGGGTGGCCAATTCGTTGACTTTGGCAGCGCATTGGGCCAACGCCCAAATCGTGCTAACCAATGGATACGGTCATTTTCGACTGATGAAAAATCCGGATCTGCTACGCAGGGTAGGCCGGTTCTTTTCGCCGCTTAGCTAATGCTCACTCGGTCAGATAATGTTGCTGAAAGAAGGGCTCATAACGCTTGATCGACTCTTCCAGCAAAAAGGTATTGAGATTGCCTTTGGAGAATATCCATACCGACTCGACGATATTCATCTGCATAAAGTCGGGTTTGGACTTATGCAGCCGATCGTAGTAGCCCATAGCGTCTTTTTTATTGGCGAAAGTATGGACGTACAGCACCGGTAAATTGCTGAGATAGGGCATCGACACCCGGGTAGAGATGAGCTCTGTTTCCGGGTAGTTTTTCAGGTTGTATTTGACGACCTCCCCGCTGATCTCCCGGACATCTGCCCATTTTTCCGACAACACGATCAGGGCTACATGCGGGCTGTCTGGTTCCTCTACATAATCCGGAAGTACGAAGGATTGCCCCCGGGATATGCCGCAAAGCAGCAGGAAAAAAAGGGCAGGAGCCATAGCCAGGTGAAATTTCATAACGACCAATTTATGGTATAAACCGTGTTTATTAGGATTGAAGAAGTACCGGGGCAAAATTGAAAGCCCATCCCACTAGGGGACGGGCTTCAAATCTCTAACCAAAAAATAACAATTTTTTATCCCTTGAAGTTCTTTACCATCTCCAGATACATTTTTAATTCCTTTCGCACGACAGGCAGGAGGAAAAATAGCCCGATGAGGTTGGGAATAGCCATGGCAAAGATCATTGCATCGGAAAATCCGACTACGGCCCCTAAACTTGCTGAGGACCCAATGACCACAAAGATACAGAAAAGGATCTTATAAGAAAAGTTTGCCGCCTTGGAGCGACCAAACAGGTACATCCATGCCTGAAGACCGTAGTAAGACCAGGAAAGCATCGTGGAAAAGGCAAAGAGCACCACGGCGATCGTCAACAGATAAGGGAACCAGGGAAGCACGGTGGCAAACGCCCGGGAGGTAGCTGCCACCCCGTCAGATTCCGGGCTGCCGTATGCCATTATACTCCCGTCGAAATTGGTGATTACGATAACCAGGGCGGTCATGGTACAAATGACCACTGTATCAATAAAGGGCTCCAGTAGTGCGACGATCCCCTCGCTGGCCGGGTAGTCCGTGCGCACAGCCGAGTGGGCAATTGCCGCAGACCCGATACCTGCTTCATTGGAAAAAGCGGCCCTGCGTATCCCCTGGATCAATACCCCGACGATACCTCCGGTAATACCGGAAGGAGAGAAAGCGCCGGCCATGATCTGGCCAAACGCAGCCGGTATGTGATCCAGGTGCAGCAGCAGGATGATCAGGGAGGCCAGTACGTAAATGCCACACATAAAGGGAACGACGCGCTCGGCTACGGCGCCAATCCGCTTGATACCCCCGATGATTACAATAGCCACAAAAAAAGCCAGCACCAGGCCGAAGATGAACCCGGCATATCCGCTTTCAGTGCCAAGCATCGCATTAAACTGTGCGGCGGCCTGGTTGGCCTGGAACATATTGCCCCCGCCAAACGAGCCTCCGATACACATCATGGCAAACAGGATGGCCAATACCCGGCCAAGCCCGGAAAAACCACGTTCTTTCAACCCTTTGCTGAGGTAATACATAGGGCCTCCAAACACTGTTCCGTCAGCGCTGACGTCCCGGAATTTAACCCCCAGGGTACATTCGACAAACTTGGAAGACATGCCCAAAAGGCCGGCTACGATCATCCAGAATGTGGCCCCCGGCCCACCGATAGAAACAGCGATGGCCACCCCCGCGATATTCCCAAGGCCCACCGTGCCGGAAAGGGCTGCACTGAGCGCCTGAAAGTGCGAAACCTCTCCATGGTCGTCCGGACTGCTGTACTTCCCACGCACCGTATTAATAGCCAGCCCAAACCGGCGAATGTTCACGAAGCGGAAATACACAGTAAAAATAATGGCAGCCGTCAGCAGGATGATAACGACAAGCGGAATAGAACTGTCTCTGGAAAGGGGGATAGCGTAAAATACGACCGTTTCCACTGCATCGGTAGCGGGTTGCACCCACTCATTGATCCGGTCATCTAATCCCTGAGAGACAGGCGTTTCCTGTGCGTAAGTGCCATAGGTGCATAAAAGCATCGTCCCAAGGCTGAGTAGGAGTTTTTTCATGTTGCTGCTATCCGTTTAAAAATGACTTGTAAAAAAAAATAAGTGGTTTGCCGCTTATCTTTCATTCATTGGAAGCGTTAAGGTATCTACTTCTCCCATTTATTCAAAAAAATTAAAATGGAATTTTTCCGAGACCCCGGCCCGGCCCTATTATATTCCGGATTTGTATATCTTTGGCCCCGATTACGACGTTTCGTCGTCCCGCTTGCAAATAGCTTTAGCAAAATAACCGGTAAAAACCGAACTTAGACCTAACTTTCCGTGGCTCATTTAAATGAACCGACCGACATTGAATTATTGCGCCAATTGTCAAAGGACAATGAGGCTGCCATGGAAGTGCTCTTTAAGAGGTATTACTCGTTTGTTAGCTTTGCTACCTTCCGATTGGTCTCCGATTCGGCCCTCGCAGAAGATATTTCCCAGGAAGTGTTTATGGAGATTTGGAAAAGGAGGCATTCGCTGAATATAAGCACCTCCTTTAAAGCCTATCTTCGTCGATCTGCAGTAAACCGGAGCCTTAATTTCCTGCGCGACAAAAAAAATCGATTTACCGAGGAGCTTTCAGATGCCGCGCACGACTTGCAAACCCCCGAAAACCAAACGTTGGAAGTCGATGAGTTGCAAGACCATATCGATGAGGCCATCAACCAGTTGCCGCCACGGTGCCAAAAGGTATTCAAACTGAGCAGGTACAAGGAAATGTCCTACCAGGAAATTGCCGATGATATGGATATTTCTGTTAAAACAGTAGAAAACCAAATGGTCAAGGCATTGAAGTTATTGAGAGAGGCCCTTATGCCTTTTATAGATAACGGAATGTTGTCGGTGATTTTGTGGATAATCTTTTTTGGATAAGGAATAGGGGTAGGGATCTTTTTTTGTGTCCCTATTAATATAGTTGAAAGTCTTTTTTTATATGAACGATCAGGAACGCATACTGCTATTGCACAAAAGATGGACGGGCTCGATCTCCCCTGCGGAGTTGGCCCGGCTGGAAGAATGGCTGGCTTCCGACGAAGCATTTCGAAAGGAGGCCAGGTCGCTGGAATCAATATGGGAAAAAGCGGCCAAAACTCAGTCTTCATTCCAACCTGATACCGCACGGGCATGGGATCGCTTTCAAAAAGAGATGCATGCCACCCCCGCTGCGCCCGCCCGCATTATCCGGATACCTCGTGTCTGGAGGGTCGCTGCAAGTCTGTTGCTCCTCGTAGGCGCCATGGCCGCGGCTACCCTGTTCCTGCCCGGTGTGCGCTCCCAGCTTCAACAAGCATTTTATGGAGGGAATACCTTCCAAACCTATACCCTTTCAGACGGTTCCGAAGTAATGGTCAACGCCTATAGTCAATTCAAATTCCCGGATACCTTCGAAGAGGGCGAGCGCCGCGTGTATCTGGAAGGCGAGGCCTTTTTTAAGGTAAAAAGTAACCCGGCGCATCCGTTCATCGTGCAGACACCCCGCGGACAAGTCCGGGTTACCGGCACAAAATTTAACGTGCGGGCCTATGCAAAAGAAGATTTTGAAGAAGTCTTCCTCCAGTCAGGCAGGGTAATGTATCAGGCAGGCCAGGAACTGGATGCCGTAAAATTGAATCCAAAAGAACGAGTGGTGCTTGAAAAGTCCGCTCAGGCTCTCCAGACCTATTCCGACCCGGACGCCATACCCCTTTATTGGGTGGAAGGCCGGCTCAATTTCAGGAATGCCAGGTTCGAGGAAATTCTGCCCGTTATGGAGCAATATTTCCACGTGAAATTTGATGTGGAAAAGGTACGTCCTTTCCTCCATTGCCGCCACACCTTCAACCTGTCGGGCCTGAGCCTTCGGGAATCGCTCGATCTGATCAAAGCTGTTGCCAACATTGAATACATGGAAATAGGGCCGAAAGCCTACCGCCTGAATGGAGGCAGAGGAGCCATTCCTTGTAAGTAATACTTCTTCCCTTTTACATTTTTTCCTGTCCAGGTAAGCGGATTTGTCCCTGTCATCGTTATATTACCACTTCGATGACGAGAGCACCTATGCGAAATCTGTTTCTGGCCTTTATTTTATTTGGCGCACTGCAGCTATCTGCCCAACCCATCACCGACCAGCGCTATGATTGGGAAATCAGGGAAACCTCCCTGGAACAGGCCCTGTATGACCTGGCAGAACTCACCGGAGTACCTATCGCGTTTAGCAATTCTACCCTTCCCAGAATAGAAAACCTCACCTATTCTTTCTACCAAAAGCGGCTGGAGGAGATCCTGACGGTGCTGCTGGACGGGACGGGCTTTCACCATCAATGGATCGGTAAACAGGTCGTGATTCTCCCCGCGCCTGCATTAGTCCTTAAAAAGTATTCGCTCAGCGGGTATGTCAGGGACGCCATTAGCGGCGAACCGCTGATCGGGGCCAATGTCTATTCTCCGAAATTGGAAAAAGGAACGACTACCAATGCTTATGGCTATTATAGCCTGACTTTGCCGGAGGGGCCTATGAGTGTCGTTTTTTCCTATCTGGGCTTCCAGATGCGCACTTTGCCGATAGAACTACACTCTAATCAGATCATCAACCTTGAATTAACGCCTTCTGTTACCCCGCAAGAAGTGGTGGTTACTGCGCCTTCTATTCCCGCTTCCCTATTGGATCCTACGCCAGGAAGGCAATTTTTTCGGTCGGAAGAAATGGCACGGCTGCCTTCCCTGAATGGGGAGCCCGATCTCCTGCGCTTCACCTACCTGCAGCCAGGCGTACAAACCGGCGCCGATGGCTTCGGCGGACTTTCCGTGCGAGGAGGAGATGTCGATCAGAATTTGGTACTGCTCGACGGGGTGCCTGTGTACAATGCCACCCACATGCTGGGGGTATTCTCCGTCTTCAACAACAGTGCTATACAGAGTGTGCAATTTCTGAAAGGCGTATTTCCGGCCAGGTATGGAGGCCGGGTTTCTTCCGTGGTAGATGTGCGAACCAAAGAAGGCAACAATAAACATTGGGAAGGGGAAGCAGATCTGGGTATCGCTTCTGGCAAAGCATCCATTGAAGGCCCCCTTATCAAGGAGCGATGTTCCGTGTTTATCGGGGCGCGCCGCTCGCTGATCGATCTCTACAGCCGGCCTATCACCCGGAGTATCTGGGAAAAACGGGGAGGGGAAGGAGAATTGGGGTATAACTTCTTCGACCTTAATGCCAAGATCAATTTCAAGTGGGGCAACCGGGACCACTTGTACCTCAGCTTTTATACAGGGGGAGACGATTACGATAATTTTCAGGCTAATGCCACCAATCAAAGTGATTCCATCATTCTGGATCGTGCGGTGCAGGAGGTGGATTGGGGAAATACGATTGGCTCCTTGCGATGGAATCATCTTTTTAATGAAAAATTGTTCTCCAATACGACCATTACCTATAGCCGCTTCTTTTATGGCTCGCAAGATAGTTATGAGGAAAAGCTTCTTGAACAAACCCTATTGTTGAATAGGGAATACCTCTTTTTTCGCTACAATTCGAATAACCGGGATCTGGCTATCGCCACTGATTTTGATTTACGGCCAAATCCCGATCATACCATCCGCTTTGGCGCCAATTTGGTCTACCACCACTTCCAGCCGGGCGGGATATCCTTTGATGAAACGGTGCAATCAGATACGCTCACGGCCGAAAATATTGAATTCCTGTTGGAGCGAAATGCACAGAATACAGGAGAATATGAGCTTTATATAGAGGATGAGTTTCAATGGAGCAATGAAATTGGTGGAAATGCAGGTCTTCGTGCCACCATGCTACAGGTTAACGGAGCGTTGCTCACCTATATCCAGCCCCGTGTTCAAGTATACTACCACCCGACAACCGATTGGCTCCTCTCCATCGGGGTAGGGCGGTTGGTGCAACCGCTGCACCTGCTGACCAATTCCGGGATCGGGCTTCCAAGGGACCTTTGGGTATCGTCTACCTCCCGAATTCGCCCCATCGACTCCTGGCAACTCACGGGGGGCATTCATTGGAACCCTACGCCAGGATGGGAAGTAAATATAGAAGGTTTTTACAAGCACATGAATAACCTGACCACCTTCCAGGAAGGGCTCCTTACCTCGATTGACGCCACCAATTGGCAAAATAAGGTCGCAGTAGGGAAAGGCTGGTCATACGGCGCCGAATGGCTGTTGAAACGAAACGGCCGCCGTTTATCGGGCTGGCTGGCTTATACCCTGTCATACTCCAGGCGGCAGTTTGAGGAAGTGAACCTGGGCGAATCTTTTCCCTTCCGTTTCGACCGAAGACACAACCTGCATTTGGCAGGAGCCTTGTCTTTGGGGCGTCGCTGGCAGACCTCACTCGTATGGACTTTTGGATCGGGGATCGCTACGACCCTTCCACGGAGCAGCTATCAGTTCAATCAATTCAATTTGCTGTATTCCGATGTGCCGCCCCAGTTTCCATTTATCCTGGAGGTATCCAATTTTGGCCGAAAGAACGATATCCGGCTTCCGAATTACCACCGGCTCGACCTGGAAGTAGATTATTCATGGCAGAAGAAACAATTCCGGCACCAGCTGTCCGTAGGGGTATACAATTTGTACAACCGGTTTAATCCGTTGTATTACATATTGGCGGAGCGACTGGATGAAACGACGGGACATTATGCCCCAAAATACCTTGAAGTAGCACTACTTCCAGCTATGCCCACCCTCCGGTACTGTGTGCACTGGACCGGGGAGAAAGCACACTGATCACAATTTTCATGTACAGCGATACGCAAGTGGCAACCCACTTATATATAGTAAATTACCTGGATTGTCTTATTTTTGAAAAATGAAGTGGATTCGAACGATTGTTTTGCTTGGCTTTTCCCTCTCCTTTTTTCCCGCTTGTGAGCGGGAAGTGGACCTCAATTTGGGAGAATCAAATCCCGAGGTGGTGGTCCTTGCGAACTTCTCCGACCTGGATACGCTGGAGGTCGTGGTGAGCAAGAGCCGGTCAGTTCTCGATCAGGGGCCGATGGAAGCCATACCCGATGCAGTCGTAGAGTTATATGTCGACGATTTCTTTGCCGATCGCCTGGGGTTTGTACCTTCCCCCATTCCTCAAATACCGGGATATTATTATTCCACGGATGTGGTTCCACAGGCGGGAGAGCGGCTGCGGCTCACTGTCGATGCCCTGGGCTTCGATCCGGTGGAGGGCGAATGCACGATGCCTTTCCCCGTCGAAATTGACACGGGCTATACTGCTCTTCGCATCGAAATAGAAGAATTGGACCTGTTCTACAACCAGGCCAATATCACGGTAGACATTAAGGTGCTGGATCCATCCAACATATCCAATTATTACCACCTCAATTTCTACATGCAAGGCTTTGATTTTCGCATCGATACGGAAGGAGATACCCTGAAGACGGCTTTCTATTCGCTTCCTCTGAGCATTTTCTCCAATGATGATGCCATTCCGCTTGTTCCGTATATCGATGACCGAGGAGTACTTTTCACAGACGATGCCCTGGAAGCCAATCATGGCAAGCTTTCCTTCCACGGCACCTTCCAATACCGGCGCAGCGACCAACTCCTCGGGGACTTCCTGATCGAATTGCGTGCAACTTCTCCCGAATATTACCTCTACCACAGCTCGTTGGCCCGCCAATACCAGGCCAGTCAGGATCCTTTCTCCGAGCCGGTTATCCTGTATTCTAATATTGATAACGGCCAGGGCATCTTTGCCGCGTTCCTCTCCCGTTTTTATCGCGTGGAAACAGCGCAGTAGAATTTTTATAGGAAAAATGACACAAAATGTCATTTCCCCTATAAAAATTTATTTCCCGCATAGGGGTATCTGGAAATAATTGTGTCTACTGTATTACAATCCTCAAAATAAGGGTTGGCAAAGATCACGATTTTAAAGCCAGGGCATTATGAATGCAACCTTACCCCGTATGTTGTTCGCAGACCAGTTTCCGCTGTTCGATATGCTGTCGCTGGAAGAGAAATATCGATTGGAAGAGATAGTGGAATTTAAGGTAAAGCCGAAGTACAGTTTTATTTACCTGGCAGACGAGCCTTCTGATACCCTTTTCTTTCTCGCAAAAGGCACGATCAAGATCGGTACACATTCGATCGATGGGAAAGAGATCATCAAGAATCTCATTCACCCCAAGGCCATATTTGGCGAATTAGGGCTGATCGGAGAAGTGCGTCGCCAGGATTTTGCCCAGACCCTGAAAGAGGAAGCGCATCTCTTTGTCATTCGGGTGGAGGACTTCAGGCGGCTGATGCGTTCCAACTTTGGCCTTAGCGACCGGATTATGAGCTCTTTTGGCAATCGCCTGATGCGGGCAGAAAGCAAACTCGAATCGCTGATCTTTAAGGATGCCCGCACCCGGATTATTGAATTTATCAGAGACGCTGTAGAACAGCGCGGACATAAAGTAGGGTTTGAAATGCTGCTGAAGCATTCGCTAACCCATCAGGACATTGCAAATATCACCTGTACGAGCCGCCAAACGGTGACCCTTGTACTAAATGAACTTCGAAAATCCGACCTGATCTACTTCAACCGAGGCAAGATCCTGGTTCGGGATTTAGGAAAATTGTCCTGATTTTTTTTATGGCTAATTAAGGGTATTTCTCATAGTGTGTTCTCAAAACGTTGGATGGCCATCTCTCTAACCCGGGATGGTCATTTTTTTTTTCACACCTTCCGCTCCGATTCCTCAACCAAATTACACGCTCCGGAGAAAATACACACCACGCCCCGTAAGCCTATATGGGAATTGTTAAATTATGAATTATTGTATGTTATTTTTGCGCTCCTCAACGTGAGGGAACACGTTATTTTTTTTAACTTTGCCCCCGTTAAATCAGTGGTCCCATGAACAGATTACATCTCCTATTTGCGCTCCTTTTGTGTGCCCAATTTTTACCTGCTCAGCAGCTTTCCTTGTTCACACAATACCGGGAGAATCTCGGGGTCTTAAACCCCGCTGCGGTTTCGGCCGATTATCTCACCTATGAATCCAATGTCTCGATCGGGGCGTCCTACCGGACGCAGTGGACTTCGTTCCCTTCAAACCCTACGACGCAGACTATTCACGGGATTTATTTGAATGCAGACAACAACTCCTTCAACATGTATGCAGGGGGCTATTTGCTCAACGATGTGACCGGTCCGACCGGCCTCACCGGCTTGTATGGCCGGGTGGGAGGCATTCTGACCGGTGATCCCTATTACGGAGGGATCTCTATCGGTATCAGCGTGGGCCTGGTTCAGTTCCGGCTCAAGACTTCCGAGTTGCGTTTCCGCGACCCGGATGATGTGGTGGCAGCCGGTGGCGACCAAATGCAGCTCTACCCCGATGTAGGAGCCGGCATTTATGCGTACAAACGACTCGAGGGAGGAGGCGCCTTTGAGGATGACGTCGTTTATGGCGGAATCTCCGTGCCCCAGGTTATGGGCCTGGACCTCACCTTCCGCAACGACCAGGGGGAGTACTCCACTCAACGGGTACAGCACTTTTATGGTATTTTCGGCTTTTACAAATTCTTTGATGAATATAGTTTCCTCGAACCATCCGTTTGGGTGAAATACGCGCCAAATACCCCTGTAAACGTCGATTTCAACCTGCGTTATCAAACCGCCTATAATTTTTGGATTGGTACCGGTGTTTCCACTGCCAAGAACTTCCACCTGGAAGGAGGCTTGTTGATAGGGGAAGCAGGCTACGGAAACCTCCTCCGATTGGGCTATGGCTTTGACTATGCCTTTACTGATTATGGACCCTTTACGGGAGGAACCCACGAAGTGAACCTTACGTATACCTTTGGCACCAACTAATTCAAAATCCAAGCTTCCATCCAGAGATCGATGTGGAACATCCCAAAACATATTCAAATCATGAACCGTTTACTGTCCTTTCTTTTTTTGGGAGTGGCTCTTTTTGTGGGCCTCAATAAAGCATACGCGCAACCCACGGTTTATATCGACCCATCTTATGTGCTGATCGATTCCCTCGAACAGACATGCGTCAAGTTTCGCACGGCCGACTTTACCGACATTCAGGAAATGCGCTTTACCGTGCGCTGGAACCCGGATGCACTTGACCTGGTGGATATCCCGCTGGGCAGCCTCAACCCAAACATGACCAACCTGGATATTAGCGATTTTACGATCGACCAGGTGGAAGGGTATGTAATCTTTACCTGGAAAGTGGAGAATGTGCCCGGATGTCCAACCTCCGATGTGACCCTCTTCCCGGATGATCAGGTTATGTTCGAGTTGTGCTTCGAAGGGGTGCAAGGGTATTCGGAAATCCTGATTACCGACGACCCGGAAGATATATACGTCACCCGTACCAATTCCTGCCCCCTCAACATCGGTCTTTTCAAAAGCGATGGATTCATTGCAGTCGACAACCAGCCGCTGACCATCAATGTGCCCTATGTCAATGCCAATCCAGGGGAAACGATCTGTATGGACCTGACAGTAGAGAACTTTACGAATATTGTCAGCTTGCAGTTTTCCATCAATTGGTATCCTTCGGTATTGAACTTCGTTTCGATCCAGGGCCTGAACCTGCCGGGCTGGACCTCCGGCAACTTTAACGTCAATCAGGCGCAAGGATGGGCGAGTTCATCCTGGTTTAACCCGGATCCCACACAAGGTTATTCAGCTGCAGACGGCACTGCCATCGTCCAAATATGTTTCGAAGTGACGGGCTTCTGTGGACAGACCTCTCCGGTGTCTATTACCAGCCTTCCTACGCAGATCGAGATTACCTATGAAGGTGACGCGGGCGTCGATATCGGGGTCCTCAACGGCGATGGAGCCGTGAGCGTCAACTGCTTCAACCCCAATGGGATGAGCATCAACATCCCCGATGTGAATATCTGTCCCGGCGAATCGTTCTGCATGGATATCACAGCGGATAATTTTAACGACCTGGTCGGGATGCAATTCTCGTTAAACTGGAATCCGGACGTGATCAAGTTTACCAGTATCACCAACATCAATAGCAATCTTTTTACCTTTAATATTAGCGATTTTAATACCACAGGAGCCGTCAATAACGGGTTCCTTACAGTCGATTGGGCCGACCCCTCGTGTTTTGGCGAAACGCTCACGAATGGGTCCGTCCTGTTTACAGTCTGTTTTGAGTCTGTCGGGGGGGGGGATGTAAACACCACGGTGGCAGTAACCAGCAACCCCTTGCAGATCGAAGTGCTCAAACAGTGTTTTGGCAATAATATTCCGCCCAATACCTACAATGGGTTTGTAGATGTGTGCCAATTGCCGGGTGTGGTGTTGGTCGCCGGTACCCAATCGGCCAATCCCGGAGAATCGGTATGCGTGGATATTGACGTGCAACAATTCGACGACATTCAAAACCTCCAGTTTTCCATCATCTGGGAAACATCCATACTGGATTATACCGGGGTGAACAACTTTGGCTTGCCCGGTATGACGGCTGCCAACTTCGACCAATCCTTTATCAACTTTGGCGCCTTGTGTGTGTCATGGTCGCCTCCTTCCGGAATAGGGGAAACACTCCCCGATGGATCCACCATCTTCAGTATCTGCTTTACGGCCATTGGTGATCCGTTCGAATGTTCGGCGATCTCATTCACCGAATTTCCTTGCCTGATCGATGTAGTGACCGGCGAATCGAACGGCACTAACGTGGGCATCGAACCCAATTCGGGCGAGGTGTGCATGCTGAATCCCTATAACTTCAGCGTCAACCCCACCAGCATAGACGGACTGCAGAACACTATCGTCTGTGTGGATTTTGAAGTAAATAATTTCATTAGCCTTACCGATGTCTATTTTTCTATCAATTGGGATCCAAACGTCCTTTTATTTTCTTCCATCAACAATCAAAACCTGACGAGTTTTAACTCCAGTAGTTACGATGCGAGCAATGCCCCATTTGGCTTGTTATCGATCTTGTGGTATGACCCGGTAGGCAATGGCCTTAGCCTGCCCAACGGCGTGAGTATGTTTGAAGTGTGTTTCATCGTGACCGGAGATCCCGGAGAGTGTTCTCCCATCTCTGTTACGGGCGTTCCTCAGCCAATTATGGTGGTTCCTGCCAGCTCAGGTGGGGTAAATATTGGCCTCATCACCGTTGACGGAGAAATTTGCTCCAGCCAGTTCCTCGAACTCCAATCCGCAGATATTACCGGAGTAGATTGCTCAGGCGATAACTCCGGCTCAATCGATGTGACCATCTCGGGAGGCAGTGGCGTTTATACCTACAACTGGTCCGGCCCCGGTATCGTGCCGCCCAACAACGCTACTGAAGATCAGCCGAGCCTGACCAATGGCACCTACAACCTCACGGTTACGGATAATATTTACGGAAACCTCTCTTTGGTTGAAACCTTTACAGTGGGCTTTTCGCCCAATGCGCCGGTGGCCAATGCGGGAGCAAATACAGTCTTTCCCTGTGGAGAGATCACCATGAACCTGAACGGGACTGCGTCCTCCCAAGGCGCCCAATACACCTATTTATGGCAGCCTTTGACCGGTGGCTTTATTGCCCCGGGCACCGAAACGACGCTCACGCCAACCATTGTGGGCGCTGGCGGATATGAACTGGCTGTGACTGACCAAACTTCCGGTTGTACTACCCTGGACACCATTAATATCGCCGTTTCCGTCTCTCCAGGGGCTGCAATTTCGGCGAGCGGCAATATTAACTGTGCAACCGATACGGTGCAGTTGAGCGGGTTGGGATCCACTACCGGTCCCAATATCACCTATGCCTGGTCAACCAACGACGGGACTTTCGTGCCGGGCAACGAAGATTCGCTCCTCACAGAGGCCATTGCCGGCGGCACCTATTACTTCGCCGTTACGAACATCAACAGCGGCTGTACGACTACAGATAGCGTATTGATCGAGGTCGATACCTTGCTACCCATAGCCTCCGCAGGTCCGGATACCTCTATCACGTGTAGCGTGAACATCGTGCTGCTCAGTGGCGCCGGGTCTTCCACCGGATCCAATATGGCCTATCAGTGGGTATCTCCGCTGGGTGTACCCATCTCCAGTAATATTTCGACTACCGCTTCTGATCCTGGTATCTATAGCTTGACCGTTACAAATACCGAAAATTTCTGCCAGTCGGTCGATTCCGTAGAGGTGATTGGCGATACGCAATTGCCTTTGGCCATCACGGCTGTAAGTGGCAAAATAAACTGCCTGACAGATACGGTTACCCTGTTGGGAACCGGCTCCTCCACTGGCAGTGAATTTACCTATCAATGGTCGGGCCCTGGTATTGTGCCTGGTACGGCCAATCAACTCAATGCACAAGCTACAGCGCCCGGTCCTTACGCCCTGGCAGTGACCAATACCGGCAACGACTGCCAATCGCTTTCGGTCGTACTGGTTACTAAAGACATTGTACCGCCAATTTCTGTGGCCAGCGCTCCCCAATCGCTGTCCTGTATCACTACCTCCGTCCCGCTGAATGGAACGGGCTCTTCGACAGGCGCCGCAGGTGCGTTCACCTATTTGTGGACCGGCCCCGGGGTGCAAGCGGGTACGGAAGCGAATCTGAATGCCACCGCTAACAGCCCTGGCCTTTATACCCTGACCGTTACCAAAACCGTCAATGGTTGTGTGGCTACTGCTACCGTGACAGTGTTAGACATTAGCGATGAGCCCATCGCAGATATCGCACCGCCTGGTATCATTGATTGTAATAACGACTTCATCACCCTGGATGCCACCGGGTCTTCCCAAGGGGTTGGATATACTTACACCTGGAGTGGCCCTTTCTGCATCAATACGACGGTGCCGCTTATGCCTCAGGTAGGTTGTTCAGGTACATTTACGCTTACGGTTACCAATACGGCCACCGGGTGTAAGTCTACCCAGGATGTCTTTGTGTCGGAAGATACGAATTCACCCACCGCCGTGGCACAAAACACTTCGTTCAAGTGTTCGGATACGGAGATCCAGCTTAATGGCTTGGCCTCTTCCCAAGGTGCGGTCTTTACCTATCAGTGGACTGTGTTGAGTGGAGGGACAATTACAGGTGGTGGAACAACGCTTTCGCCCACCGTTAATGGTCCTGGGTCATACGGCCTCGAAGTAAAGAATACCCAAAACGGTTGTATCGCCACCGATATCGCCTTTGTCATGGCAGATACCATCCCGCCAAACGTCAATGCGGGTATGGATACCGAAATTACCTGTAACTTCCCTAACGCACAACTCAGCGGTACGACCGGCGCAAACCTGTCCTTCCAGTGGCTCCTCGATGGCAATCCCATCCCGGGAGCAACCAGTATCTCCTATACGGCTGATCAGGCGGGTACCTATACCTTGCAAGCTACCAGCAATGCGAATGGCTGCATGGGGAGCGACGACGTGGTCGTGATCCCCAATAACCTGCCTCCGGTGACGGATGCCGGTCCCGATCAGGAATTGGGTTGTGAAGACAACTCGGTGGTACTCGACGGTACCGGTTCGGCTTCCGGCCCGAACATCAACTACCTGTGGACGACCACCGGTGGCGTGCTCAATCCGGGAACGATCACCGATCCAAGCGCCCTGGCGGAAGAGTCCGGCACTTACTTCCTGACTGTTTCCGATCTGAACACCGGTTGCCAGGGTAAAGATACCGTAGAAGTGACCATGATTATCGGCCTGCCTTTGGCTGATGCTTCTTTCGATGGCGATCCCTGCGCAATTGACGCCTTCCTGGTGGGCAATCTTCCTGAAGGAACCACCGGGGAATGGACGGTGAATACTACGGCCGATTTCGAAGACCCCGCCAATCCGAATACAAGTATTTTGAATCTGGCTCCGGGCATCAACGTGGTAAACTGGACGCTTTCCTCCCCCAACTGCCCCAACTACAGCTCCTTCTCCATGGAGGTATTTGTAGAAGGCAAGCCCATCGCCAACAACGACCTCGGGCTGATTGACCAGGAGGATGTGGAGTCCGTAGAAATCAACTTGCTGGCAAACGACCTGTTGCTGGGTATCGGAGACTATTTCCTCAATGTACTGCCCTTTGGCGGTCCCGGGGTGGTAGACCCAATCAATCCATTGGACGGGGTGGTGACCTACTTTGCTTCTCCACTCTATGCCGGGGATGTGTTGTTCTTCTATGAACTGTGCAACAACGCCTGCCCGAACCTTTGCGATACTGCATTCGTACGGGTGACGATCGACAAGAATATCGATCTGAACAACTCCGTGCCAAACGGTATCACGCCCAACGGCGACGGGGCCAACGACCTGTTTATCTTTGATATCCTGCTGGCGAATCCAGACCGCTACCCCAATAACTCCATCATTATCTTCAACCGCTGGGGGGATGTGGTTTTCCAGGCAAGCCCCTATCTGAACGATTGGGATGGCAGCACCGATCAAGGGCCTCTCCCTGCAGGCACCTACTACTACATACTGCGTTTGGATATTGACGATTCACAGATCATCCGGGGCGATGTAACCATCGTCCGGTAACCGGATCAACTATGTATGCGAAAACGGCCTGCAGGATGCACATCCTGCAGGCCGTTTTCGTTTTGTGGAAAGAAGTCGTATTTTAACTCAAGTTTCATAATTCACTATACAATCATTTCCATGAAAAACTGGAGCATACTCTTGCTGGCTTGTTTTCTACTGGTCTTTTCAACTACTCTTTTTTCCCAGGCAACTGTGTCGGTGACCATTACCGGCGGCACGTCTACCACCACCTGCACGGATATATTCAGCGCTCCAGATCCCTTGTGGAGTGTGAATATCGAGAACGGAGGCTGGGTCGACTACCCGGCTCAGGGGCCCTGCTACACGGCCCTGCCCCATGTGCAATACAGCCAAACCTATACCTGTCTGTATGAAGCGCCCCCCACGATTCAGGTCTGTTTCCGGGCCTTTGAAAATGACGGACTCGGATTTTGTGCCATTACGCCCGATTGCGAGGAGTCCATTTGCATGGATTTTGCGATCCCTACCGCCGGGGGCAGTATCAACTACACCCTTGCGCTACCCAACAACCTGAGTTCCGGCGGTGACGTACAATTTACGATCTCGTCCAGCGGTACCGGCGCTATGCCCAACGAAGACCTTTGCGGTGCAGTCGATGCGGGAATACTCAACCTGGGCGATACCTGGGGCGATGCCGGTCTGAGCACCTGGGTCAATTATTGCGCCACCTCTGCCGGGGAGCCCAGCCCTGCCGACCAGGGCGCCTCCTGGTACAACAACGTGGGCCTCTGGTTTACGTTCACTACAGGCCCTGAGCCAACGCCCTATGTAGAAATCATTTCCACTTCTGACCCCGAAGGGCTTGGGGATGATGTCAATCTACAAGTAGCGCTCTATTCCTCCGACGACGGTACCTGCACCGGCAATTTTATCCTGCATAGCTCCAGCTTCATCAATGGCAACTGGGATGAAACCCTGTTGTCCAGATGCCTGGAACCCAATACGACCTATTATATTCTGGTGGATGGAACCGCCGATTCGCCCCCTGAGCTTTACGGCTATTTCGGTTTGAGCATTCATGTGTGGGATGTCCAGGAAGCGGGCGATCTGCGCTGCGACGCCATCGATATGGGCGTTGTTCCTGAAGCGGGGTCTGTCTCCACCGATCTGTATACCAACCGTTGCGCCACCTCGACCACTGATCCCAACCCAAGTGGTTTCTTTCCCGACAAACCGGTTTGGTTTGCCTTTCAACCTCCGCTTTCCGGCCATGTTTTAATCCAAGCCCTGAGCAATGTGCTGGATCCGATTAATATTCAGCTGGCGCTTTACGAATCTTCCAACAATGATTGCAGTGGTACTTTCTCCGAAGTAGCGATAGCCTATTCTCCCGTCTCTTTTGATGAATCTATTCTGGTCTCCTGCCTGGACCCCAGCCAAACCTATTGGCTCCTGGTCGATGGCGCAACGAATAACAAAGACGGGATTTTCACGATTACCATCACCGATGAAGGGGATAATACCCCGGTGACCAACCAAACCTTTACCTTTTGTGCGGGAGGAAGTGTGACCGTAGGGCCCAATACCTATACCACCACTGGGTTGTATGTCGACACCCTTCTTTTACCAGGTGGTTGCGATAGCGTGGTCATTACCGATCTGACCGTTTTAGAGCCGCTGATCCTCTCCATCAGCAACGTAGTGATGGCCAGCGGACTGGGCAATACCGATGCCTCCGCATTGGCAGGCGCTACCGGTGGCTTGCTTCCCTATTCCTTCCTGTGGTCAGACGGGCAGACGACCGCCCAGGCCACTGGATTGGTGGGCGGCTCGACCGCTTGCGTGACGATCACCGACGACAACGGGTGTGTGGCAGACACCTGCTTTGAAGTGCCGTACTTCACCTTTATCGCCCCTACCGTGAGTGGAGATTCGCTTGCTTGCGCAGGCGATTCCGATGGCATAATCACCTTTTCCGCAGTAGGAGGAGCGCCTCCTTATTCCTACACCTGGCAAAACACCGGCAATACGATTTTCGGCGATGGTACCATCGCTAACCCGGGCGATGTGGTGACCATACCCTTCCTGCCTGCAAATACCTATATGATCCATATTACAGATGGAATTGTCGACACAACCGTCTCCGTGGTAGTTTGGGAGCCTCAACCGCTCGGCTTCAATTTGCTTTTACAGGAAAATGCCTCTTGTTATGGGGAATGCGATGGCCAATTGGAAATAGTAGCAACGGGCGGAACTCCGGGATTTCTTTACACCTGGAGCAACGGCGCTACAGGATCCAAGTTGTCGGCCCTTTGCGCTGGCCCTTACACCGTTACGGTAGAAGATGCCAATGGATGCACCTTTATTAAAACCTATACAATCACAGAACCCGTGGAATTTGTGGCTACCATACAGGTCGGTCAACAGGTCTCCTGCTTCCAGGGGAGCGACGGGGTTTTGACGGTCAGTACGACCGGAGGAACGCCTGTTTCCTACAGTTGGAGCAATGGTGGCCAAACGGCTACTATTTCGGGGCTGATCGCAGGGAGTTACGATGTCACCGTGACCAATCAGGACGGGTGCCAGGCTCAGGCTATGGCCACTATCACCCAGCCCAATGCGCCCGTAGGGGTGTCGATCCAGGTGCAACAGGAGATCTCCTGCTTCGGCGAAGCCGATGGCATCCTGGCCGCAGTGATCAGTGGTCCCGGTATTGCGTTTGCTTATTCCTGGTCGAATGGGGGACTGGCTTCTACGGCCACCAACCTCGGTCCAGGCGCCTATGCAGTGACGGTGAGTAATGAATTGGGTTGCTCGGCCAACGCGCAGCTTACCTTGACGCAACCTACGGAGATTGTAGCCCAGGTGCAGGTCGAAGATATTACCTGCGAGACGGAAGGGGTGGGTGGAGCCATTTGGGTGGAAAGTGTAAATGGAGGCGTAGGCCCCTACCTGTTTTCCCTCGATGGAAGTGTGTTTGTGGCAGATACGGCATTCCCGGCTCTCGCCGCCGGTCCCTATACCGTTTTCGTAGCGGATGCCACGGGTTGCGAAAAAAATTATTCCGTAGCGGTTCAACCGCCTCCTGTGCTCATGCTGGAATTAGGAGATGACCAGACTGTCACCCTCGGCGAGCCGGTCGATTTAGAGGCGATAGTGAATAGCAATACGGCGATCTTTGATTGGATAACCAACCTTGGCGTGTTGGATTGCCTGGATGCATCGTGTCAAAATATTTCCATTCTCCCTACCGAGAGCGGCCTGATCGCGGTCCAGGCATTCGACACACTGACCAAATGCAGCGCTGCCGATTCCATTTTTGTGCAGGTGAATAAAGATCGCCGCCTATATATTCCGAATACGTTCTCGCCCAACTACGACGGGGTCAACGACTACTTCACCCTCTATGGTAAAAAAGGCGTGGAGCAAATCACTCGGTTCATGGTCTTCGATCGCAACGGCGCCCTCGTTTTCTCTGCCACCGGCCTGCAGCCCGGCGATGAGCCCCGCGGCTGGGACGGGACGTTTAATGGGCGTCCTGTGGGTACAGGGGTCTATACCTTCTTTGCCGAAGTGCAGTTTATCGATCAGGTGGTGGAAATAGTTAAGGGCGATATTACCCTCGTGCGGTAAGAAAGTATAGAAAGAAGAGGCTGTTTCAAAAGGAGTGTAAGCGACATTTGAAACAGCCTCTTCTTTCTATTTATAATAATTCAAAAATCCCTGCAATCCCCTGGCCGCCACCTACACAGGCGGTGACCATGCCGTATTTCTGATCTCGGCGCCGCAGTTCGTTCAATATCTGCGTAGTAAGCTTGGCGCCCGTGCAGCCCAGTGGGTGCCCAAGTGCTACCGCCCCTCCGTTGACGTTGACGATATCCGGATTGAGCCCGGCTTCCTGAATGACAGCGAGTGCTTGTGTAGCGAACGCTTCATTCAATTCGATGAGCTGGACGTCATCCAGTTTCAGACCGCCTTGTTTGAGCGCTTTTGGAATTGCAACAACGGGCCCAATACCCATGAATAGTGGATCGACGCCGGCCACCGCGCAGGAAACCAGCCTGGCAATGGGCGTGAGGTTGAGTTGTTTGACCATTTCTTCACTCATCACCAGGGTGAACGCTGCGCCGTCGGAGGTCTGAGAGGCATTGCCCGCGGTGACGATCCCCTTTGTGGCAAAAACGGGGCGCAGTTTGGCCAGCCCTTCCAGGGTGGTATCCCGGCGCACGCCTTCATCCGTATCCACGACATATGACCGCTCGACCCGTTTGCCATGCTCGACGACCACTTCCGGCACCGTAATGGGGACGATCTCATCCCGGAACTTCCCTTCGTCGATCGCCTTCCCGGCCAGTTGGTGGGAGCGTACCGCAAACAGGTCGGAAGCCTCCCGCGTGATCTGGTATTTTCTCCCTACCTCTTCTGCGGTAATCCCCATGCTGGCGATGTAGTTGGGCGTATTGGCCGCCACATTGTAGTTGGGCGCCAGCTTATAGCCCGTCATGGGGATCATGCTCATATTCTCCGTACCACCTGCGATAAAGATGTGCCCCATCCCGGCTTTGATCTTGGCTACGGCAATGGAGATAGTTTCCAGCCCGGAAGCGCAATAGCGGTTTACGGTCATGCCGGGGATATCCTTCCCCAACGCTCGCAGGGAGATCATGCGGCCGATCTGCAGGCCCTGTTCCCCTTCGGGGTTGGCACAACCTACAATTACATCGTCCACCAGGCTGGGGTCCAATTCCGGAGTTTGCTTCAACAGGTATTGAATGACATCCACCGCCAGGTCGTCGGAACGGTATTGGCGGAACCCGCCCTTCTTGGCTTTCCCTATAGCGCTTCGATATGCTTTTACGATATATGCTTCCATTTGTAAGTTTTTAGTTTTCAATTTTCAGTTTTCAGTTGAGTCTAACTGAAAACTAAAAACTGAACATTGAAGACTCAATTAATTTCTCAGCGGTTTCCCTGTTTGCAGGATGTGCTGCATGCGTTCCAGCGATTTGGGCTCTCCGCATAGACTGAGGAATGCCTCTCTTTCCAAGTCGAGCAGGTACTGTTCAGAAACTCGTTGTGGCAATGTCAGATCGCCGCCGCAAAGCACAAAGGCCACTTTTTTGGCGATCAGGATATCGTGTTCGGTGGCGAATTTTCCGAGCAATAATTCGTTGGCAGCCACATAGAGCGGTCCGAGGCCCGCCCGCCCCAACACCTGGATATCATCCCGTTGGATGGGTTGGGTGTAATGGTTGGACAGGTCCAGCACTTTTTCCTTGGCGCGCGCAATATTGTGGGGCGTGTTGACCTCCACTTCATCCTTTTGGTGTTGGAGATAACCGTACTTATAGGCTTCGTAGGCCGAGGTAGCTACCTGAGCGGTGGCGATCGTACGGAACCGTTCGACCAGCGAGGGGATTTGTACATCGCCCTCAAAGAAGGAATCTGATAAGCGAAGGGCGAATTCCTTCGTACCCCCGCCTCCCGGGATCACCCCGGAGCCCACTTCGACCAGGCCGATATAGGATTCGGCTGCACAAACAGAAGCATCGCAATGCATGACCATTTCGCACCCACCTCCGAAGACATACCCCTGCGTGGCTGCTACGACTGGAATAGCCGAATAGCGGCAGCGCATGATCGTCTGCTGGAATTGGTTGATCGCCATGTTCAGTTCCTCGTATTCTTGCTGGTAGGCCATCATAGCCACCATCATCAGGTTGGCGCCCACGGTGAAGTTGGGGGCGTTGTTGCCGATCACCAGGCCTTTCCATTTGCCTTCCTCCGCGATTCTGATCGAATCCATCACCCCTGTGAGAATACCTTCTCCAATGGCGTTCATTTTGCTGTTAAATTCGAGGCAAAGCACGCCGTCGCCAATATCGTGGAGGATAGCTTCGCTGGTCTTGTGCACCGGCGTCTGGTCGCGGTAGTTGTCCAGAATGATAAACCCGCTCATGCTGGATACCGGCAGGTATTTTCCGCCCGGAATATCGTAATACAACTGTTGACCCTTTTCGCGCTTATAAAAACTGGTATGGCCTTTTTCGAGCATGTGGCCTACCCAGGGCGCGATGGTCAGGCCTAGTGCGGTGGCCATTTCAAGACCTTCTTTCACCCCGATGATGTCCCAGTATTCAAAAGGTCCGAAATCCCAGGCAAAACCCGAGCGGATGGCATCGTCGATGCGGGACAATTCGTCGCTGATCTCTGGGATGCAGTTGGAGACGTATGCAAAAAGAGCGAGGAGGGAGCGTCTTACAAATTCGCCACCCTTGTCTTCGGCTTTAAACAGGGCCTTAATTCGCTGGCGGGGATCATCGATCTGCTTTGCCAGGTCGAGGCTGGGTAATTTAACTCGCTGGGAAGGTTCATATTCCAAGCTTTCCAGGTTCAACACATGGATTATGGATTTCCCCTTTTCGTCCTTTTGGTCAGTTTTTTTGTAAAAACCTTGCCCGCTCTTATTCCCGAGAAATTTGTGATCGACCAAAAAATGGAGGTAAGTGGGGAGTACCAGCGCTTGAATGTCTTTGTCCTGCGGACAGTTGGTTTTCACATCTGTGATGACATGCACCGCCGTGTCCAATCCAACGAGGTCGACGAGGCGGAACGTCCCGGTTTTGGGGCGAGCCAGGGCGGGGCCGGTCAGGCGGTCGATCTCCTCGATGCGCAGCCCCAATTCGCCTGCCAATTGAAAGGTATTGCCCATGGAGAACAGCCCGATCCGGTTGGCGATAAAAGCAGGGGTGTCTTTGCACAATACGGTCTGTTTACCCAGATAGCGGCTGCCGAAATCCATAAAGAAATCGATCACTGCGGGGTCCGTATTCGGAGTGGGGATTATTTCCAGGAGCCGGAGATACCGGGGCGGGTTGAAGAAATGGGTGCCGCAAAAATGGCGCTTAAAGTCTTCGCTTCGTCCCTCAGCCATCATGCCAATGGGAATGCCGGAAGTATTGGACGTGATTAACGTACCTGGCTTTCTGTATTTTTCGACCTTTTCGAACAGCTGCTGTTTTATATCCAGGCGTTCGATGACGACTTCCAGTATCCAGTCGCTATCGGCAATTTTAGGCAGGTCGTCTTCCAGGTTTCCGATAGAGATGCGTTGGGCAAAATCTTGATCGTACAGAGATGCAGGTTTGGATTTTAAGGCGTTGTCCAGTCCCCGTTGTGCAACGGCATTCCGCGCTGCCGGGTCTTTTGCCCTCGATTCAGGCAGGTCGGGAGGGAGAATATCCAGCATCAGCACCTCCAATCCCACATTGGCAAAATGGCAGGCCAAACCGGCTCCCATCAGTCCTGAGCCTAGTACCACAACTTTTTTTATTCTTCTCATGGCTATTTGGTAAAGTTTCAAGGCAAGTTTAGCGAAAATTCGCTGGAAAGGCAAGCTAAAAAACAAAATTGAAAGAAATAAGGCACAGTGGGTCAGACCCGCTGTGTCTTATTTCTTTCAATTATTCAATAATCTAATGCATTTTCACGTTTCCACCCTTTGTAAGCTGAACTTTTGCTATTTTAGCTACCTCTTTTAAAGAGCGAAAACTTACTGCACACTTAAACATTATCAAATGCATACGGAAAGCCTGTTGTTTTTATTTCAGAACACCGATATTGAGCGGGAAGTCAAGAGCCAAAGCCTTCTCGACATCATCGTTCAGAGTGGTCCGGTGGGGATTGCGATCGTACTGGTCCTGATCCTTCTTTCTTTTATTGCCTTGTATATTTTTGTGGAGCGTTACCTGAACATTCAGCGCGCCGGTCGGATCGACGAGAGTTTTATCCACAACATTCGCGCAAATGTAGGTTCGGGGAATATCCAGGCGGCCAAGGCGCTTTGCCAGTCGACCGACTCACCCGTAGCCCGCATGGTGGAAAAAGGCCTGATGCGGATCGGAAAGCCACTCCGCGATATTGACGCCGCTATTGAAAACGTGGGAAACCTGGAGATCTTCAAACTCGAGAAAAACCTTTCCACGCTGGCCAGTATTGCCGGTTCGGCTCCCATGATCGGCTTTTTCGGCACCGTGACAGGTATGATCATGGCCTTCTACAACATGGCCACCCAGGAAAACGTCACCCCGGATGTATTGGCCGGCGGTATCTATCAGGCTCTTTTGACCACTGCCATGGGGCTCTTCGTCGGTATTTTCGCCCTGGTAGGCTATAACCTGCTGGTCGCCGCAGTAGAAAAAGTGGTCTTCAAAATGGAGCGTACTTCTATGGAGTTTATGGACCTTTTGCAGGAACCAACGGCATGAGAATCATGAATGGTTGAACCCGGCACCGGGCACAACCATTCAACTAAACAAACCTTATGGGATTAAAAAAGCGAAGCAAGGCCAATGCAGAATTTAGTATGTCGTCTTTGACCGACATCATTTTTCTGTTGTTGATCTTTTTCATGCTGACCTCCACGCTGGTGAAAATAGAGGCCTTTGATCTTCCCGAGTCTGATTCGAAGACGGTAGCACCGACCTCGGCCATTGTAACCGTCAATAAATCAGGGCAATACACCCTTAATAGCAAGTCGGTATCTATGAGTTCACTGGAACAATCGCTGCGCAGTGAATTGCGGGATGCAGGAAACCGGGAGGATTATACGATCACTATTGTGGCGGAAAAAGAGACGCCTTTCGACCGGGTGGTGGAAGTCATGCAGGTAGCCGGGCGGCTAAAAGTGAAAACTATTTTGGCCACTCAGCCCAAAAAGAGTTAGACAAAATATTCAATATAGCGGCAGGACAACGCTGCCCTGCCGCTATCAATAATTTTCGAATGGGACTCAAGAAACGAACCAAAGTCACGGCTACCTTTAGTATGTCGTCTCTTACCGATATCATTTTCCTGTTGCTTATCTTTTTCATGCTGACCTCCGGCTTGGTGGCGCCCAACGCCCTCAACCTGAAATTGCCGGGCACTTCCCGCCAAACCATGCCGGCTACCGACCGCCTCGACGATGTAACGGTGGATGTTTCCGGCCGGTATTTTCTAAATGGAAGACGCGCTTCCCTGCAAGATCTGGAGTCAGAACTGGGAAGGAAAGCCAAACAGAATAAAAAATTGCAAATGGTCCTTTCTCCCGATGGCCAGGCGCCTACCTATGCGGTGGTGGCTGTGATGGATATAGCCCTCCGGTATAATATTGAGGCCATATTAGCCGCAGAACAGAAGTAGGCGGGGTCCCCCCGCCGTAGCATTAGCGAAGCGGGGTCCCCCCGCCTACGCCTAGGCGAAGGCGGGATGTTAATGAATTAATAAACAGGATGTTTTGGGAATATTAGTTGAAAGCTCCGCGTTTTAATAAAAACGAATATAACCTTCCCACTATTTATGGACTATTTGATGAATAAGAAAGAAGAACAAAACAAGCGCAAAGGGATGATCAGCAGCGTGCTCATTCATACCCTTTTGCTTGCCATATTGATATTACCCTTGCTCACGTATCCCGATCCGCCCCCCGGCCAGGAAGGTATTTTGGTAAACCTGGGCGGCGACTTTGGCCAGGGCGATGAAAATGCCCCGGAAGGCGAACCGGAAGCAGCGGTCGAAGAAGTAACCCCTCCCACGCCGGAGCCTCAGCCCGCACCGGAACCTGTAAAACAACCGGAAAAGGAAGTGGTGAAGGAAAAACCGGTCACAAAACCGACCCCTACGAAAGAAGTGGTGACCACGGAAGACCCCAATGCGGTAGCCCTGCGTAAGCAAAAAGAAGAGGCCCAAAAGAAAGCGAAAGCCGATGCAGATGCCAAAGCGAAAGCAGATGCGGATGCCAAGGCCAAAGCCGATGCCGATGCCAAAGCGAAGGCCGATGCGGACGCCAAAGCCAAAGCCGATGCCCAGGCGCTGAAAGATAAACTCGGCGGCGCATTTGGCGGCGGCGAAGGCTCCGGAAAAGGCAATACCGGACAAACAGGCAATCAGGGCGATAAAAATGGCGACCCCAACGCCAAAAATCTCGAAGGCATCAGTACCGGCGCCGGACAAGTAGGTGGCGGATTGGGCAGCCGCGGAGTAGTAAGCTCCCCCCGCATTCAAGACTCCTCCCAAAAAACAGGGGTAGTGGTGCTCAAAGTCTGTGTAGACGCCGATGGCAATGTGACTACCGCCGATTATACGCTAACCGGTTCTACAACCCAGGATAGTCAGTTGAAAGACCTGGCCATCCGGAACGCCCGCAGTTGGAAGTTCGCCAAGGGTGCAGACGGGCAATGCGGTACCATCCGCTACGAATTTAAAGTGCAATAGAGCGTACACATGATATGTTTTATATAAAAGAGGGGCAGTCTATGGCTGCCCCTCTTTCTTTTTGTATTTTTCGGCAAAAGCAATATCTATGAGGAGCAATACCCTGCTTGTCCTACTTCTTATTCTGTCCTGTTTTTCCACGAGCTGGGCGCAAAAGAAACCTAAAACCATTGCGGAGATCCCGCCTCCCACCTGGAATGAGGCCCCATTCGCCTCTCTCCAATGGCGCAATATCGGTCCTTTTCGCGGCGGCCGGTCCAATGCCGCGACAGGGGTGCCTGGAAATCCGCTGGTGTATTACTTCGGCAGCACAGGTGGCGGAGTGTGGAAAACCACCGATGCCGGCATTTCCTGGGAAAATATTTCAGACGGGTTCTTTCAAACCGGATCAGTAGGCGCTATCGCGGTAGCCGAAAGCGATCCCAATGTGCTGTATGTGGGTATGGGCGAGCATGCCGTACGGGGGGTAATGACCTCCTCCGGCGACGGGATCTATAAGAGCACGGATGCCGGTAAGTCCTGGCAGCATATCGGACTGGAAAACTCCCGGCATATCGCCGAGATCCGTATACATCCCACAAATCCGGATCTGGTGTATGTCGCCGTACAGGGGGAACTCTATGCCCCCAGCATGGATCGCGGGGTATACAAAAGCACAGATGGCGGAAAAACATGGCGCAGGGTATTTTTCATCGATAACCACACCGGCGCCTGCGACCTGAGCATGGATCCCACCAACCCGCGCATCCTGTATGCAGGGATGTGGGACCACCAACGCTATCCCTGGAAAGTGCGCAGCGGCGGTCCCGGTTCAGGTCTCTGGAAATCGACCAATAGCGGAGAAACCTGGGAACCCCTTCTCAAAGGCCTTCCCGAAGCGATGGGCAAGGTTTCCGTAGACGTATCTCCCGCCAATCCCCAGCGCATCTACGCCAATATTGAAGCAGAAAAAGGAGGGGTGTACCGCTCCGACAATGGTGGCGAGACCTGGCAGCAAACCAGCAGCGACCGCGTGACCGTGACCAGGGCCTGGTATTACACCGAAATATTCGCCGACCCACAGGACGAAGAGACGGTCTATGTCTTGAATGCCCCTATGCTCAAATCCATTGACGGAGGAAGGACGTTCCGCCCTATCCCCAATCCACATGGCGATCAGCACCATCTTTGGATCAATCCGGAAAATTCGGACAATATGATCCTGGCCAACGACGGCGGCGCCTGTATCACCTTCAACGGCGGCGAAACCTGGTCTACCCAGGCCAATCAGCCTACCGCTCAATTTTACCGGGTTATTACCGACAATCGATTTCCCTACTATGTCTATGGAGGCCAACAGGATAACTCCTCGGTAGCCATTCCCAGCAGGGCTCTTGGAGGAGCGATCGACGCTACCGACTGGTATCCGGTAGCAGGGGGCGAATCGGCATTTCTGGCGTTCGATCCCGATAATCCCCAGGTAATCTATGGCACCGAAATCGAAGGCATGATCGACAGGTACGACCATGCGACCAAAGCCACTCAATCGATCATGGCGTATCCCATGCTCAACCTTGGACAAACACCGGTGCATATGAAGTATCGTTTCAATTGGAATAACCCGGTGGTAGCTCAACCCCAAAACCCACGGATTCTGTACCACGGCGCCCAGGTCCTTCTGCGCAGCGAAGACGGAGGTGGAACCTGGACCCCGATCAGTCCCGACCTCACTCGAAACGACCTGGAAAAACAGGGTCCTGGCGGAGAACCCTACACCAATGAAGCCGCTGGAGGCGAAAACTACAACACCATAAGCTATATCGCCTGCTCCCCCCATCAGGCCGGCGAGATCTGGGTGGGCACAGATGATGGCCTCGTATACCTGACGCGCGACGAAGGCCAATCCTGGAATGCGATCACTCCACCCAATCTGGACGAATGCCTGATCAACGCTATCGAAGTATCTGCCCACGAACCCGGCGCCGCCTACCTGGCCGTGACGCGTTACAAGTGGGCCGATCGGAGTCCGATGATCTACATGACCAGGGACTATGGACAGACCTGGGAAAAATTGGGAGAAGGTATTTCTGCAGCGCATTTCGTACGCGTGGTCCGGGAAGATCCCGTGCAGCAAAACCTCCTCTATGCAGGTACGGAAGGGGGCTTGTATGTGAGTTTCGACCGGGGCGCCCACTGGCATCCTTTTCAGTTAAATCTGCCCCGTCTTGCCATTACAGACCTGGCTATTCATGGCAATGACCTGATCGCCTCTACTGCCGGTCGAGGCTTCTGGATATTGGATGATTTGAGTAGTTTGCAACAATCCATGGGAAAACCAGACCCCAGCCACCTGACCCTTTTCCAACCCCAGCCCGCCTATAAGTTCGACACAGGCAATGGACCAGAACCGCCGAAAGGCCGGGGCCAAAACCCCTTGAACGGGCTCCAATTTGATTACTACCTGCCGGATGACTGGTCCGACAATTCTTCCCTCACCCTGGAGGTGCTCGATGCAGAAGGGAATTTGCTTCGCAAACTCACGAACCAACCGGAAAAAGACTTTAAAACCTGGCCGGGAGGCCCGCCGCCGCCGGTTGTCCTGCCTGCACATCCAGGGCTCAACCGGTTTTACTGGGATCTTCGAAGCGCACCCCTTCCAGCTGTCGATGGGGTCTTTGTGATGGGCGATTACCGGGGAAGTACGGCAGGCCCCGGCAATTATACCCTGCGGATGACCACCGCTGCGGAAACCCGGGAAGTCCAGGCTTCTATACTGGCCGATCCGCGGCTGAATGCCACTCCAGGTGATTTTTCTATCCAGCAGGAATTTCTATCCCGGATTGACCAAACTTTCCGGGATGTCCATACCTCGGTAAACCGCCTGCGGTCTGTGAAATCCCAGCTGGAAGAACGCATGAAAATTTTGAAGAAAATAGATGCGGACTCAAGCCTCCTCGAGGCGGGAGAATTGACGTTGAAGGCGCTCAATGAATGGGAATCGCACCTCATTCAGCCCAGGCAGCAAACCTTTCAGGATGTGATCAATTTCCCCAACCAACTCAATGCCGAGCTGTTGTACCTCAAATCCCAGGCCGACAGCCACGATCCGCACCTCACAGAAGGATCACAACATCGGTGGGAAGACCTGCAGGTCGAGTGGGCTGGTCAAAAAGCGGAGATGGAACACATTATCGAAAAAGAAGTAGGCGGCTTTAACCGGAAATATGCAGCCCTTGGGCTACCGGTTTTGTTATTGCCAGGGGAATAAAATGGTTTATCGTTTATCGTTGAGCGTTTATCAACGCTCAACGATAAACCATTTTATACACAACTTATTATTTACTTCAATACTCAATTCACACCTATGAAAAGACTGTGGACATACTTATTGACCCTGGCATTGGTCCTTTTTTCGGCCAATCTGGCAATTTCGCAGGCCGAACCCGGAGACGGGGATGCCAAGGAGGAATCGGGAGATAACGGCGCAAAAAAAAGCAAGGAGAAATCTTATGCCGACATTATCACCGAAGATGCTGTTACGGACAGCGGACTGTTTATCGTTCATCAGGTCAAAGGGAAGTACTATTTTGAGATTCCCACCGACTTGCTGGAGCGGGAGATCCTCGTGACCAGCCGCATTTCCGGCTATGTCAACAACCTCAGCTTCGGAGGCGCCGGCATGCGCAGCCGCCCGCAGCAGGTGATCCGTTGGCAGCAGAAGGACAATAAAATCCTGATGCGTTCGGTTTCGTACGACCGCGTGGCCGATCCGGAAAAACCCATCTATCTGTCGGTCCGGAACAACAACTTTGAACCCATCATCATGTCTTTCGACCTGGCCTGCTACAATGCAGATAGCACGGCGCTGGTTTTCGATCCAACCAGTTTTTTCACTACGGAAGTGCCCATGATCGGCGCTGTGTCGGAAGGGCAAAGTAAGTCTTTCTCCCTTAAAGGATTAGATGGAAAACGCAGTTTCATCAATTACATTAAGTCGTTTCCGGAAAATGTGGAGGTGCGCCACGTATTGACCTATAAAGGCGACAAGCTGCCCGATAACCAGGTCACAGGAACCATGTCGGTGGAGATGAATCAGTCTTTCATTCTGCTACCGGCAGAGCCTATGCAACCACGTCTGTACGATGACCGGGTGGGATACTTTTCCTTCCAGCAGGTAGATTTTGGACTGGATGAGCAAAAAGCAGCCAAGCGACGCTATATCACGCGTTGGCGCCTCGAACCCAAAGACGTGGCGGCCTATAATCGGGGCGAACTCGTGGAACCCGTCAAGCCCATTGTGTACTATATCGACCCTGCAACCCCCGAAGAATGGCGGCCCTACCTCAAGCAAGGCATCGAAGACTGGCAATCAGCTTTTGAAAAGGCGGGCTTTAAGAACGCCATCATTGCCAAGGACCCACCCAGTCCGGAGGAGGACCCCGATTGGAGTCCGGAAGATGTGCGTTATTCCTGCATCCGTTATGTAGCTACCGAGATCCAAAACGCTATGGGCCCGCACGTACACGACCCGCGCACGGGGGAGATCCTGGAAAGCGACATCATCTGGTACCACAACGTGATGAACCTCCTGCGCAACTGGTATTTTATCCAAACCGCAGCGGTGAATCCGGCTGCCCGGAAGGTCAAATTCAGCGAAGAACTCATGGGGCAGCTTATCCGGTTTGTGGCAGCCCATGAGGTTGGGCACACCTTGGGCTTACCGCACAACATGGGCTCCAGTGTGGCCTACCCGGTCGATTCCCTGCGCGCACCCGGATTTGTGCAACGCATGGGCGTCGCGCCTTCCATTATGGATTACGCCCGGTTCAACTACGTGGCTCAGCCGGAAGACAAGGGCGTAGGCCTCTTTCCCAAGATCGGACCCTATGATGACTGGTCGATTATTTACGGCTATCGCTATATCCCTGGAGCAGACAGCTACGAGGCTGAAGAGCCTACACTCAATGGCTGGATATTGGAACGGGCAGGCAATCCGCTTTACCGATATGGCCAACAGCAAGGGCGCGTGCTCGATCCCAGCGCCCAAACAGAAGACATTGGAAGCAATGCCGTAGAAGCCAGCACGCTGGGGATTGCCAACTTGAAGCGCATTACCGCCAACCTGATCGAATGGACCTCTGAAGAGGGTAAGGACTACTCGGAATTAAACGAATTGTACGGGCAGGTGATCGGGCAATTTCGCCGCTATATCGGTCATGTAGGCAACAACGTGGGCGGGGTGTATGAATACGACAAGACGGCTGATGAGGATGGAGCGGTATACACCCACGTGCCGAAGGAATACCAAATGGATGCCGTCCGGTTTATCAATACCCAGGTTTTTCAAACACCTAAGTGGTTGATCGACCAGGATATACTTTCGCGCGTAACATCCACCGGTGTGATGGATCAGATCCGGGGCCTGCAGAACTACGCGCTCATGGTGCTTTTTGACCCTGCCAGCCTGAACCGGATGATCGAGAACGTAGCGTTGAACGGCAGTGGCGCCTATGCGCCTGCGACCCTTTTCAACGAAGTGCGAAGTACCATTTTTAGCGAAGTCAAAAGCGGGAAGGCGATTGATCCCTACCGCCGCAACCTCCAGCGCGCATTTGTAGACAGGATGGGCTCCTTGATGCAGGCTACGGCGGATCAATATGACCAAAGCGACATCAAAGCCCTCGCACGTGGCACCCTGGGCAGCCTCAAATCAGATTTGAAGAAAAATGCCAAAAAGCAGAACGATCAGGTATCTCGCTACCATTTGGAAGATTTGTTGGCACGCATAGAAAAAATTGAAAAAGGAGAAATGCCCACTACGGCTGCTTCGAGCGGAGAAAACGCCCTGGAAGAAATGAAAGGTTGTTTCGAAGATTGACGAAGATCATTGCGAATGAGCTAAAAAAGTGGTATTGGTGTCAAAACCAATACCACTTTTTTATGAGAACCCCACTGTTTTTTCTGTGTATCCTCGCCCTCCTGGCCCTGCAGGGGTGCGATACCGCTATTTCGGTCCTGATCTCCAACCCTGCCATCGGGACCGAGGAACAACCCAAAGAGTTACTCCCCGGAGAGCAACTGGGAGTGTACATACACGCAGATGTCGATTTGAGCACTTTCAAAGTGACGCTACAAGATCCGAATACGGGTGACGATGCCTGTCCCTACATGTTGCCTGTCGATATTACCGAATCCTTTGCGCCTATTTCTGCCGGGACGACCGTCAAAGCGCTGCCGACCGGCAGGATGAGTGCTTGCGGGCCGTTCCTGATGCATGCGGAAGCCCAGTTTGCAGAGCCGCCCACCGCTTCGAAAGTAATCACCAGCGCTGAAGTATGGTTAAAGGGCTATGAAGTGAGGGAAGTTCCGCCCCGGGGAGAAGATATCAAACTCGCCGTTGGGGAGGTGGTCGATTTTGGCGCTGATTTTTTGAAGGCTGCCGTTGGTGATTTTACGGTAACTGCTACTGTTTCACAAGCCGAAATCCCGATCGTAATGATCAATAACAGCCTGCCGAGTGCAGAAATGACGGTACCCAAGGATGGGAACTCCGTCCGCTTTCAGCTCAAAGGCGTTACGGCCGGAGAATGTTCTGTTTGGCTGAGCCTGCCAGGCGGACCTGGTTATGGGAAGAAAATAATCGTGGAATAGGGGTAAAAAAAAGCTCGCCCACGGAGTAACCCGGGGCGAGCGATTTGATATTGCATTATCCGCTGAACGATAATCAATTTTTTGGGGTTATTCATTAACCTTGGCCTGGACTCTTAGCACTACATCGCTGGAAGGCTTTTGCGGGCCTTCTTTCCACTCCAGCAACAGTCCTTTAATTTTCAAATCCTCCGGGTAGACAGCGTGCACACCGTTGTAAACTACCAGCGTGGCCTGTTCGCGTATGTTCAATACGGCATTGGAATCGAGGAAAAGCGAATTTACCTCCGCTACTCCTTTTTGGATGACCGGGTTGGACCGGGACCCCGAAGATACATCAGGTATAACTACGTCTGAATGATCATTGGGGATTTGATAAGCGCTCCAGTTTTTGGGGCAGTTCCAGTCATTCTCCATCCCTGGTGTGCCACCTACCCAGTAGTTGAGCCGCTGGGAGAACGCGGGCGATACAAGAGCCAGCAAAGAAGCGGAGAAAAAGAACCGGACGAGGACAGATGACAAGGATTTCATGACTAGCAGTTTTAAAGGTTGAGAAAAATGAGGGGTTAAGTAAGTGTTCGTTTTTTCATGCAGTGTTTTTTATTTTGCGTTTGGTATGAAACAAATATGCCCCCAAAACCCCTCCAATACCTAGTTTGCTCGACGAAAGGATATCAAAACTCGGCGAATCGGAGGAAATACTTGGATGTTCAGCATATTTAGAATAATCATTAAAATGTTAACGTTTTTTTAAAATTTTTATTTGAAAATGAAGATTCATGACAAATATGATCCCGGAGACTACCGGGCAAACGAACAACGGTATGACCAAATGGTCTATCGTCGTTGTGGGAAGAGCGGGTTGAAGTTGCCCGCCCTTTCCATTGGCCTTTGGCATAACTTTGGCCACACCGATAATCTGGAGAACGGCCGGCACATCCTGCGCACGAGCTTCGACCACGGCATTACGCATTTTGACCTGGCCAATAACTACGGTCCGCCATTTGGCGCCGCAGAAGAAAACTTCGGCCGACTTTTCCGGCAGGATTGGGCGCCTTACCGCGACGAACTCATTCTCTCGACCAAAGCGGGATGGGATATGTGGCCGGGTCCGTACGGCAACTACGGCTCCCGCAAATACCTCCTTGCGAGTCTCGATCAAAGCCTGCGCCGCATGGGCGTCGATTATGTCGACATATTCTACCACCATCGTCCCGACCCCGAAACACCCCTTGAAGAGACCATGGGGGCTCTCGACCATATCGTGCGGCAAGGCAAAGCCCTGTATGTCGGCATTTCTCAATACAAGCCCGAAGAAGCTGCGCGTGCCGCGACCATCCTGCGCGAAATGGGAACGCCGCTGCTCATCCACCAGCCCCGCTACAGTATGCTCGACCGTTGGGTGGAAGATGGGCTGCTCGACACCCTTGAAGAGAACGGGGTAGGGGCGATCGCCTTCTCCCCCCTCGAACAGGGCCTGCTTACCGACAAGTATCTCCATGGTTTTCCGGAAGACTCTCGCGCCGTGCGCGATGGCCGCTACCTGAATAAAGGACAAATCAGCCAAGAGAAACTTGAGTTAGTGAGCCGCCTGAACGAGATCGCCACCCGCCGTGGACAGACCCTGGCCCAGATGGCGATCGCCTGGTTGCTCAAAGACAAGCGGATCACCTCGGTGTTGGTAGGCGCCAGCAGTCCGAAGCAAATGCTGGACAATATTGGCGCCCTTGGTAAGCTGGTATTTGAAAAAGAGGAGTTGGAGGAGATCGAGGGGGCGTTAAAATAGAAACGGTTTTTAAATTGAAAACAGCACAGGCACTTTCACACGATAGCAAAATAATAATTCAATGAAAAAATTAATCCTGGTCTTACTGGTTTTTCTTCTCGGATGTACAAGTGAATTTACGGATGATCAATTGCTGGGAAAGTGGACGGCAGTGGAGTGGATGGATATTACCAATGATAAAATAATTGACATACCGGTTGATTTCTCCTTTGATAATGAGGGAAGGTATGTGGCCAATAATGGGAACGCTACCGAAAAAGGCAAGTACTGGATCTCCGGAGATAATTTATTTACCATAGAAGATGGAAAGGCGGAAAAGAAGGTGAAAATCGCCAAACTCCAAAACGACTCGCTCCTGTTTCGAATGAACAGAGCGGGGACGATTGAGGAAATCCTGTTGGTGAAAGAGAATTAGGGCGGCAGAGGAACCCCGGGGAAGGATTGAAAAAATTCTCCTTATCTTTACCTTTCACATATGATCCGAATCTTTCAAATATCCCTCACCTACCTGGGCCTGGTGGTTTTCCTGCTGCATGGCGCGATCCCGCACCATCACCATGAGGATGTATTTGAACCGGACTGCAACGGGTTAGTCCATCTCTCCGATGCACATGAGTGCGGCTTTTCAAATCCTGCGGATCCGCATGAAGCAGAACTGGTCTGCCACTTGCATGTAGTGACGGTGAAGCCGTCCATGGGCAAATACGTGGCGGTGGTACCTGTACAGCTGATGGTTTTCAGCCTGGAGGTTCCCAGAATAGTGGCGCCCCTTGGGTGTGCGCCTCCTGTTTTTTCAAAAGAATTCCGAACACCCCGATTACTCCGTGGCCCTCCGGCGATAGCCTGACAATCCTGATCCAGGTTATTTATTTTCCTAATTATTCTAATCTTTTGTCATGAGAAACGTATTTCTCGTGGTTGCATCTGTGCTCCTATGGGGGGCATGCAACCAACCACATTTGGAGGAAGTACACGAGGATGAAATATCGCTGGCATATACCTTGTATACCCCCACCGCAGAGTTGTTTGTCGAATTCACGCCCCTCATCGTGGGTGATAGCATCCGGTTTGGGGCGCACCTCACTCAGCTTGGCGATTATAAACCTTTTGCATCCGGGCTCCTGACCGTTACCCTTCATGGAAACGGCCAGGATGTTTCCGCCCAATCAGGGGTGTCGACAGTGCCAGGGATCTTCCGACCGGTATTTGTACCGGCTGTGGCAGGAACCTGCCAGCTCATATTTGAGTGGCAGAAGGAGGGGCGTATCGAACGTTTTACCATAGACAGCATACAGGTATTTGCATCCTTGGAGGAAGCCTACACGGCACTCCAGGGCCCGAAACCTTCCAACGGGGTCACCAAATACACCAAGGAACAGGCCTGGAATACCGATTTTATGGTGGAGATTGTTGAGCCGCGGCCCTTTGGGGAGGTAATATACACTTCGGGACAGATCTTGCCTGCCAGTGGAGACGAAACCACTATCATAGCGCCTTTCGCCGGAGTAGTTTCCTTCGCGGGCAATTCCATCGTATCGGGGATGACGGTAAACCGGGGCGACAACCTCTTTTCCCTCACAGGTAACGGAGTGGACGCAGATAACATTTCGGTGCGCTACGCGGCACTTAAAACAGACTACGAGCAAGCCAAAGCCAATTACGACCGAATAGCGCCGTTGGTGGCCGACAAGATCGTGAGCGAACAGGATTTCCTGGAAGCCAAAGCCAACTACGAGCAGGCCAAAACGGCATTCGACCATATCAAAAACCGGTTTGATGGCGAGCGCAAAAGGATCACAGCCCCGATGAAAGGCTTCCTGAAAAGCGTATTGGTTTCCGACGGCCAGTTTGTGGAGTCGGGTATGCCGCTTGCCGCCATCGCCCAAAACAAACGCCTGCTCATTCGGGCGGATGTTTCGCAGACGCATTGGGATTGCCTTCCCCGCATTACGGAAGCCAATTTTATCACGCCCTATGACGGCAAATTATTCAATACCCGGGAACTGGGGGGGGAGCTGGTCTCCTACAGCCGAAACGCCGGCAATTCCGAATATTCTGCTCCTGTTTTTTTCGAATTGAATAATACAGCCTCCCTAATTCCCGGCTCGTTTATCGAGGTGTATTTGCTGGCAAAACCCACCGCAGCGGCCATTGCTATCCCCATTAGTGCGCTGGTGGAGGAACAGGGCAACTTCTTTGTATTTGTGCAAGTAGAAGGCGAAAGCTTCGAAAAGAGGGAAGTGAAAACAGGGGTGAACAACGGCCTCGCAATTGAGATTCTTTCGGGTTTAAAACCCAAGGAGCGGATTGTGACCGTTGGATCTTACCAGGTGAAACTCGCTTCGATGTCCTCGGCTTTGCCGGCGCACAGTCACGCCCATTAAACCTCACGGATATGCTAAACAGGATCATTCGATATTCGCTCGAAAACCGCATGTTGGTTATGGTTTTTGCAGCCATGCTGACCCTGGGAGGACTTTTCGTCGCTTCCCGGATGGAGGTAGATGTATTTCCCGATCTCACCGCACCTACCGTGGTGGTCATGACCGAAGCGCAGGGCATGGCCCCCGAAGAGGTAGAACGCCTGGTCACTTTTCGCATTGAAACGGCCGTCAATGGGGCCACGAATGTGCGCCGGGTGCGCTCCTCTTCCACCACAGGATTTTCGGTGGTGTGGATTGAGTTTGAGTGGGGCACCGATATTTACATCGCCCGGCAGGTAGTCAGCGAAAAACTGATCAGTGTGAAGGAGCAACTTCCCGAAGGAGTAGGGTCGCCTACGCTTGGTCCGCAATCGTCCTTGCTTGGTGAGGTAATGCTCATTAGTCTGACCTCCGACACCGTAAATGCGATGGACTTGCGGACGATGGCCGACTGGGTGATGCGCCCCCGTTTGCTCGCCATCGGGGGCGTCGCTCAGGTAGTGGTGATCGGCGGAGAGGTCAAGCAGTTCCAGATCCAGGTCGATCCGCAACGCCTGCAGTTTTACCACATCTCCCTTGGCGAAGTCATGGAGGCGGCTCGCAAGAGCAATCAGAATGCCAACGGGGGCATCATCAACCAGTACGGCAATGAATACATCATCAGAGGGATTGGCCGCACCAGCAATATTCGCGATATAGGCAAGACGGTTATCAAGGCCATTGATAATATTCCGGTGAAACTGGAAGATGTGGCCCGGGTGACGTTTGGCGCCGCTCCGCAAATCGGGATGGCTGCCGAAAAGGGCAAGCCTGCGGTGATCCTTACCGTGACAAAACAGCCAAACACCAACACACTCGAACTCGTGGAAAAGCTGGATGTGGCCATTGCAGAGGTGCAGGCTACCTTGCCCGGGAGCGTGCACGTCAGCACGGATATTTTCCGGCAATCCACTTTTATCGAAGCGGCGGTCGACAACGTGAAAAAATCGCTGCTGGAAGGTTCGGTTTTCGTCATTATTGTCTTGTTTGTTTTTTTGATGAATTTCCGGACCACGGTTATTTCCCTTTTGGCTATTCCCATCTCTTTGTTGGTAGCCATATTGAGCTTAAAATTGTTGGGATTCACCATAAACACCATGAGTCTGGGAGGCATGGCCATCGCCATCGGGGCCCTGGTCGACGATGCCATCATCGACGTGGATAATGTGTATAAGCGGTTAAAGCAAAACATCCTGTTGCCAATTGGAAGTCGCAGGAACCCCCTCACCGTCGTTTTCGAAGCCTCCAAAGAAATTCGGGCCTCCATTGTCAATGCCACGTTGATCATCATTGTGGCGTTTATACCCTTATTCTTTTTGAGTGGAATAGAAGGACGGATGCTCATTCCGCTGGGAGTGGCCTTTATTGTGTCGCTGTTTGCGTCGCTTATCGTAGCCATCACCCTCACGCCTGTGCTGTGTAGCTACCTGCTCACCAACGAAAAAATGCTGGCACGGCAATCGGACGAGAGCAGGTTGGTTCGGTTTTTAAATGGTATTTATGGCAACTGGTTGTCCGGCGCACTTCGATACCCCAAGGTGGTGGCCGCAGTGGCTGCCGGGCTTTTTATAGGCTCGCTTTTTGTGATGACTAATTTGGGCCGCAGCTTTTTGCCCGAATTTAACGAGGGGTCTTTGGTCATTACGACTACTACGTTACCCGGGATTTCCCTGGAAGAATCCGACAAGTTGGGCAAAGCTGCCGAAGAGGCCTTATTGCGCATTCCGGAGATCAGAACGACTGCCCGCAAAACGGGTCGTGCCGAGTTGGACGAACATGCGCTTGGGGTCAACACCACCGAAATTGAAGCGCCCTTTGAATTGGCAGACCGATCCAAAGAAGCGTTTTTCGACGAAATTCGCCATCAACTTTCCGGCATTCCCGGGATGAATTTCATCATCGGGCAGCCCATTGGTCACCGGATTGACCACATGCTGTCGGGCACTCGGGCAAATATTGCCATCAAACTTTTCGGCACCGACCTGACCCGGATGTACACGCTTGCCAATGAGGTGAAAACCCAGATTCAGGATATCGAAGGGCTGATCGACCTCAATGTGGAGCAGCAGGTAGATATTCCGCAGATCCAGATTAAGCCCCGCCGGGAGATGCTGGCCAAATACTGCATTTCCATTGAAGAGTTTACCAATTTTGTGGATGTGGCGCTGGCCGGAGAGCAGGTGGCCGAGGTGTATGAGGAAAACAGGGCCTTTGCCCTGGTGGTGCGGTTTAACGACGAAAACCGGAAGACCATCGAAGCCATCCGGAATGCATTGATGGACACCCACAATGGCAGTGGAAAAGTGCCGCTTCATTTCGTAGCGGATGTCGTATCGAGTTCGGGACCTAACACGATCAACCGGGAAAACGTGCAACGCAAACTGGTTATCTCCGCCAATGTGGAGGGAGGAGATCTGCGGGGCGTAGTGAACGAAATTCAGGATTTGGTTTCGCAGCATATTACCTTGCCCCCAGGCTACCGGATCGAATACGGCGGACAATTTGAGAGCGAAGCGGCGGCTTCCCGCGTGTTGCTCATCACCTCTTTGTTTTCTATTTTGATCATCTTTTTACTTCTTTATCAAGAATTTAAGCATTTCTCTACCGCCATTATTATCCTGATAAATCTACCCTTGGCTTTAATAGGCGGCATTTTCACCGTATGGGCTACTTCGGGCATTATCAGTATTCCCGCAATTATCGGTTTTATTACCCTGCTTGGTATTGCTACCCGGAACGGCATCTTGCTCATCGCCCGGTACAACCTGTTGAAAAAGCAACATAAACCGCTCCACGAAGCCATTCTGGAAGGTTCGGTAGAAAGACTGAGTCCGATACTCATGACAGCCCTTACTGCTGCGTTGGCGCTGGTGCCGCTGGCCCTGCAGGGCGACCATCCCGGCAATGAAATTCAAAGCCCCATGGCCAAAGTTATTTTAGGCGGATTGTTGAGTTCTACCTTGCTCAATATTTTCGTAATTCCCGCAGTTTATTTTTTGATAAATCGTGCTGAAAATGAAAAATAAAAAATTGCTATACGTCCTCTTTTGGTTGCTCCCTTCTTTTTCTTTTTCGCAGGAAGGATTTATCGCTTTTCTGGATAGTATTTCGGCGAATAATCAACAATTAATTTCGGCAGGGCAGCTAGCCGAGGCAGACAAAAAGCAGGCCTATGCAGGCATCTATCTCTCTAACCCCACGGTGAGCTATGACCGCCTTTCCAGTCCGATCGGCAATTATTCCGAAATGCTACTGACGCAGTCTTTTGATTACCCAACTACGTACGCGCGAAAAAAAGATATCGCCCATCTCTCGGCATCCCAAACAGAAGCCACACTCGGACAGACAAAGCTGGCTATTTTTAGCAACGCAGCAGGCGTGTATGCCGCATTGATCGGGGTCAACCGCAAATTGAAGATCCTGAAACAGCGGGAAGACATGCTGGTAAAACTGGAGCAGGTTTCCAAAACCAGACTAGATGCAGGCGAAGCTACCATTTTTGAAGCCAACCGGGTGCGCAGTGAAGTGGCACGAGCGAAAAGCGAACGACAACTTTTGGAGGTGCAGCGGCAATCGCTGCTATTGACTGTGGCGGAGTTAAATGGGGGAGAGGGGTATGAGATTTCGGATACCCTTCTGCCTCTGCCTCTTCAGGTCGCTGTAAACGATACGTTTTTGACCGGCATAATGACCAGGCATCCACAGCAGCACTTTTGGGAAGACCAGGTTCAAATGGCCACCCAGTATATTTCCTTACAAAAAGCCTTTAATCTTCCAAAATTTGAAGCGGGCTACCGGCAAGATACCAACGCCGGACAGCTCTACTTCGGGTTTCATGCCGGATTAAGTATTCCATTATTCGAAAATAAAAATGCCGTAGAAGCGGCCAAAGCCCGGCAGTTGTACGTAGCCGAGGAAGCTCAGGCACAGACCTTGACGTTGCAAAGCAAGCTCCGGCAATTGGTGGCGGAACTTACTGCCACCCGGCAGGCGGTGGAAGAGCTCCAGGCACTATTCAGCACCCTAAATACCCTCGCCCTGCTGGAAAAAGCCTATAGCGCCGGACAGATAAGCTACACCGAGTTTTTTGCCGAATACGACCACTACTGGCAGACAGCCCTGTACATCGAAGAACTGAACCAAAAAGCGGCGGCTTTGCAATTGCAGTTGTATGTGTGGAGCGGGATTTAATATCACCCTCCTTTCACCAGTTTTACATGATACGCCTTTCCACGCTCGTCGATCACTACGACGATATACAAACCGGCCGGCAGGAGCGCGCCATCTCCATTCCTCCCATCCCACAAGAGGGTAGGGGCCGGCTCCAGAATGCGGACCAGGCGGCCGGTATGGTCGAAAATGCGGACTTCTTGTGCGTCGATCCCCTCCAATTGAATGGTGACTTCCCGGGAGAAGGGATTCGGGAACGCCTGCAATTGTGCATTGCCTTCGGGTTTTTCTTCTACAACCTCCACTATGGCCGGTCCCTGACCCGTTAACGGGCAAATGTAGCAAGGCTCGATCACCACGTTCGGATCGAGCGCGATGAATGCGGTGTATTTGCTGAGCACCCGGTTTTCGATACTCATGTCGACGAGTTGACTGATCTCATTCGGATCGTTCTGTGTTGACTCTTGCGACTGAAAATGGTTGCCTACCCAGGCTTTCTGCGCCAGGGTATCGAGCTCCACGACCTGGTTTTCTTCTACCGTCAGGATTTCCGAAATGAGCTGTCCATCGACCAATGCGAAAAACTCTACTGTCATGGGAAAGGCACCCTCGTACCGGCCCACCTGGAGGATAGGGTGGTGGGCGTACTCCGATTGTCCCAGGTAGTTGACCAGGTAGCGCTGGTAGGAAAACCCGGTATTCAAATCGACATCCAGGTCGAAGAGGATGGGTATGCCCTCGATGTAGTTGGATAAAAGGATGGTCAGGTTAGTTTGGAAATCTACGCCCTGGCCCCTAAGGTTGAAATAGGTACCCCCAGTGAGGGTGGAGAGCGAGGAATTGAAAATGTCATTTCCATAATGAGAAGGCTCAAAATCCCACCAATTAGCCCAATATTCGTTGAAGTTTTTTGATTGATAGTCGCAGATATGCACGGGGAAAGCGCCCTGGAACAGGGACATAAAGGTTTCCATGGCCGGATTGGCGTACCAGGGAGCATAATATTCATCCGTATTGGAAACCAGCAGCATTTCGCCTCCTTCGCCATTATTGACGATCAGGTTGCCGGCGGTGGTGAGCAGGTTGATCAGCGGTTTTTTAGACCCATCTGTAGACGGGGTGAAGCCGTTAAACACAAAGTCGATGGAGGCTTCATCTGCCGGAATCCAGTTTTGGGAAGCGGTATAAATAGTCTGGCTGTTGCCGATAGCCAGGTTGAAAAAATCAGTATCGTCGAGGTATGTTTTCAACTGGGCACGAAGGGTAGCCAACAATTCCGGAAAGGTCATATCTGATTTGCCGTTTTTGTACTCCACGGCCACCATCAGGTGGGTTGTTTTTTCGATGGGAGGGAGCGTCTGGGGGAAGTAGGCCAGTTCATACACATTGCCCGCCACCCCGGCATGGCGACCGACGAAGAGGCCGTTGGGCTGGATGGGGGTATCCATGACTAATTTAAGGGGCCATCCCCAGTTTCCATAGGGGATCACGGCTTCCAGGCACTGTCCATATTCGGGGTCATAAAGGGGTTCGAAAGCCAATCCGGGCACACCCTTCAACTGGTAGTTTTGCCAGGCGGGGTCGGGATAGAGCAATACCCGGAAACTATTGACCGGGTTTTCGGAAGTCGATAAAAACTCGGTTGGCAGGGTAGCGATCACTTCCTCTTGAGTCCATTGGGCAGGGAGCAGGTAGCTGATCTTCACTTTGCGCGATTCCCCGGTCACGAGGGGATAGATGCGGAGTTGATGCCCCCCTTCGGGTTTTTCGAATAAAATGGAGGGATCCTGCCGGCGGTCTACGATCTCCTCGTAGGTCTGCAGCGCCGTCCAGACCTCCCATACTTCCGCCTGTACGGCCTGGTCGCCCACCCACAGCCACGAATCGGTTACAATGGCTTCCTTGGGCAGGTTGAAGTCGAATGCGATCTCCAGCGAGTCGGTGATATCGTAAGGGTTTTCGGGCCAGGAAAAGGTGAAATAAAGCCCTACTTCCACATAGAGTCCCTGGGGTTTCAGGGTGTAAACAGCTTCGTCGATCGTTCCATTGTTTATCTCCCACCATCCCCATTGCGGGTTGATGACAGTGAGTTTGTTTTGCGCGGAAAGGGGTTGGAGGAGGACGAAGAGGAATAAGAAAAGGCAGGAGATGGTGTTGGCAGTCTTTTTCATTTTAAGGGTCTTTTGTTTGTTTCCTAAAAATACGAAAAAGAGAAAGGGGCTGCACGGGAAAAGGCTGGTAGGATAATATTTGACATTTTTTGTATTTACCGCAAAGGCGCTAAGGGCGCAAAGAGCCTGATACTATTACAAAGCCAGGTAATTGTTAAAACCTAACCTCTTTGCGCCCTTTGCGTCTTTGCGGTTTAAAAGTTAACTAAACTGCCGGCGCCCCACCTCCTTCTTCTTCAAAAAACAAATTCACCTGAGAGACGGAGGCTATTTCGCGTAGCGCTTGCACGAGGTCATTCTCTTTTTTTCGAAAGCGGATACTGAGGTGGTAAAAGGCATCGACCTCGTCGCGGTCGGCCAGTTGGCGGAGGTTCATGAGCTGGATGCGGCGGCAGTATTTTTTCAATACTTCTTGCAGGGCCCGTTCAGTCTCCGGGGAGGCGGAGTAGGTGAGCTGAAGCAGGTGCTTGATCTGGGGTGGACGTCCAAACCCGGTGGTATCGAGCAGGATGATAATGAGCGAAATGAAGATCGTGCCGATGATGGCTACGGAGTTGAGTCCCACGCCGGCGGCCATACCGATGCAGAGAGAGAAGAAGATGAACACGATATCCTGCACATCGCGCACCGCGGTGCGGAAACGGATGATCGACATCGCGCCCACCAGGCCGAACGCGCGCGCCAGGTTGTTGCCGATGACCAAAATGACCACAGTCGTGATAAGGCTCAGCAAGACCAGCGAATTGACATACGACGACGAGTAGCTGGCGCCCTTGTAGGTAAACCGGTACACCAACGCGATCAACAGCCCGCACCCCAGCGACACAAACAGGTTGGCCGCGAAGTCGAAGATGGAGGGTCGGAATAGGTCTATTAGCTGAAAGTCTTCTAGCATATCATTTTTTACTTCTAAAAGGCCTGACCCTTCCCAGACCCAGAGCTTCCACACTCATCGCATATTTGGAGGCGGGGCCTTTGGTCAGGCCGAAGCTGGCGACGACCGTTTTAACCCACGTCGGCAAATAGCGATTGAATTTCACTTCCATAATAAAATTGGCTGCGTCTATCGGTCGTGCGGATTCCTCTTTGTACAGCTCCTCCAGGGTCGGGTAAGGCACAGCCCGCAGGTTTTTGTCAAAGGTAATGCGCAGATCGTTATCCCGGTCTTTCAAGAGGGATTGAAATGGCTCTCTTTCATACACCACCGTCACTACCGGTTGCATCCGGCGTGCGTACAGGTGATAGAGAAACCGGCGGACATTATCGGGGGCAACCCCATTTTCCATGGGTTGGCCCTGTAATATATTCAGGGCTTCATCAAACGTCATGGATGCCCGGTTTTTCAAGAGCGGCTCATCCACTTTCTTCTTTATTTCAAAAAACACATTATCTCCATTCCCTCCGGCATTATACCCCCGTAGGCGGACTTTGTTGCGCCTTTTCACTCCGGCGATCTTATCGAGATAACACCCCAATTCCGGTGTGTCGAAGTAGATGCTCCGCACCGTATACTCCCCTCCGTTCTGCTGCGCATACTTATCCAATTGCATGAAGGGCTGCATCATTTCGCGCAGTTTGTGGAGCTTGGAGTAGGGGATGATATATTTGTATTCGTATCTCATTTTTTTTAAGTGAAGGGTGAGGAGTGAAGAGTGAGGAGAAAAAGGCCCTTCACCCTTCACCCTTCACTTTCTATTACCATTGTATTGATCTTTTCAAAAACTCCATTATCCGCACCTTTCCACAATTTATAGTACATCGAAGAGGCATACCAGTAGGCAGGCCCTTTTCTTTTGTCCATGCTTTAACGGTGACCACTTGTTCGCGTCCGATCAGGGCTACCTGGGCGCCTACTTCGAGCACGGAGGAGGTAAATGTCTGTTGGCTATCAGGGAATTTCAGCGTTATTTCCTGGCTGGCCCGGACAAACCGGCTGTCGCGCACCCGGATGGGGATGATCAGTATGGCGGCGGAGGTGTCTTCCAGCACCAACCGGTCTCCATCCAGTGTGGTCTCCGTGCGGAGGATTCCCTCAAAAGGGGCGTAAGCAGGTAGCGTTGCTGTTTATTTTCAAAAAATGCGATCTGTTGCTGGAGCGATTGGATGCGGGAGGCTGCCAAAGAAACTGTTTCTCCCTTTTCACCCGTATTGGCTACCGTCAGGGCTTCCTCGGCGACCCTGACCTGGACGATGGCCGCGTCGTGGGCGTTTTCGGCCTGCTCCCATTCTGCAATGGAGATGACGCCGTCTTCCACGAGCACTTTAGCCCGGTCGTACATTTTCTTTTGGATCTTGAGGTTCTCTTTAGCGAGATTGACCTCTTCCTTCAGTTGCCGGATCAGTTCTTGTTTCTCTCCTGTGGCCACCACCTCGCGATTGGCCTGCTCCACCTGCAGTTGATTTTTGAGTTGAATGAGTTGCTCGTCCAGGCGGTTGGAGAGGATTGTGGCGACGACTTCTCCTTTTTGAATAAAAAGACTGTTGCTGTCGGTCCGGCTAAACTCCATTTGCACCAGATCACCCCGGTCAAACTGGTACCCTTCCGCTTGCTTTAACTGTCCGGTCCGGTGGTCGTGCAGGGTAACCGTCAGGGAGCCGTCCAGGCGTTTGGTCAGTATCCATTCCTGTGCCGGCATGACTTTGGCCACGCTTTCCAGCGTATACGGCACATCGACCGGCAAGAAGATCGCCGCGATGAAGAGAGCCAGGATAAGGATGCCGGAATATCGTCGTAACAAGGAGTTTTATTTTTGGTGAAGGTAGGGGCGAAAAATCTTTCGCCCCTACCTCACCCTTCACCAAACAATTATTTTTTTTGCCCAAATCCCATTGATCCGAACTACATAAAGCCCTGGTATAAAATGCCCCGTATCTATTTGTATTTCATGCACTTGAAAAACCTCCCGGGAATAGATCTTTCGCCCGGAGAAGTCGAATATTTCAATGGTTTTTATGGGGAGTTCGGAAGAAACGTGGAGCACGGTTGATGCCGGATTGGGGTAGATCAGCACCTCTGGTGTCCCATCGATTGGTTCGTCCACACCTACCGTAAAGCAGGTGTTGAATGCGGCAAAAGTAGGAATAATATTTGGGGTAAAGTCTCCGGTGCCGTTTTCACAACGCGCTACACTGGCATCGTTATCCTGAAAGGTATAGCCCACTCCATCCAGGATCTGGGTTTCGGAATAGGCCAATTGCACCAGCCCGCCTTCTTTGTCGAGTTTGAAATTGGCGTGCAAGCCCGATTGGCCGTTGTCCTCATCGCACCAGATACCCAGATAGCCGTTGGGAGGGATGACGGTCCAGTCCGGAAATTTCCACTGGGTATCGTCATTGGCGTCATCCGACAAGTGTAAGCCCTTCAGGGAGATGGGCATGGTGGTGTTGTTATACACCTCGATCCAGTCTTCGTATTGATCATTCGGGTCGGTGGCGCCGGTTTCGTTGTCGGCTACAAATTCGTTGATCACCACCTGGCCCGACTGGACCTGTGGCACCGCAGCTTCGATGACGTAGAATTCATGCTCTGCGCGCACAGGCGAAAATTTGCCTGCCTGGCTATTTTCGGCATAAATATAATACTCGATCCGGGCCGACTGCAGGGGTAGCTGCGCGCCGTAGACCTGGTCGCCCGCCGCTCCGTCATTATGCATGCCATCGTCGAACATCGGCAATCTGGCAAAAGCGCCCGGCGTAGCGTAGCGGCGACCCAGCCAGGCTTGTGTGGCATCCGTAATCGTCGCTGTGATCCAGATGGTTCCAAATACCTGGGGCGCCGGGTTGGAGAGCTCAATGCCCGATATGGTGGGCGCCAGCGCTGTAAATTCCGGCGTATTCATCAGGTAGTTCACGCGGCCTTGCATCAGGTTTTTGATACCGGGTATGAAGCTGCCACCTGGCCCGCCAGGAATATTGGTCGTCAGGCTACTGTAGAATTGGGCATTGGAGAAGAACTTATTGTTATCAGCCAGCACATCGGCTTCGATGATCGCTTGTAATTCCTGGGCCCGGGTATAGTACCAACCTGTGGCGAACATTTCCTCCACCATGGTTTTGGCGTGGGCGATATACATGCGGCGGTACATAGGGTTGTTCCAGATCTTTTGGATCAGGGGGTGTATGGCAGATGTGCTATTGGCCGAGAGTGCGAGGTTTTTCATGGCAGTGGTATCCAGCGGACTGGGAGGACCTGGTGCTCCGCCGAGCAGGGAGAAACTGCCGAACGACTGGTTGAGGTCCCACACGATAGGGCAAAAACGGCCATTATCATCGCGGTACAGGTAGTAATTCTGCCGGAACGCGCCGGAATAGCTATCGAGGTTGATGACCACGTTATTGAACGCCAGCATCCAGATCGCCCGGTCGACATCCAGGATATGGTCGAGGGCCTGAGGGGTATTATTGAGGGTATCACAGAGGTTGATCAGTTCCTGCCAGTCGGATAGAAAATCGGAGGATAATTCATACCGGTTGTAATAGGAAGAGGGGTTGGGCCCGAGGTAGGTGAGGTCGGATGCCCCGCCATTAGGTCCGCCGATCGAGGCCGGATTACATTTGAAGAAGGCCTGGTGGTTGGAGTAAAAATTGCGGGTGGCAAATTTTTTCCCGATGTGTTCGTCGTTCGAATACAAGCCCAGGTACTGTCCGTTGACGTACACTTTGGCGAAGTTGGATCGTGGTGCCTTCATATAGTTGCGCAGGATCTCATAGCTAAGCACCTCCCGGATCATGGAGGGGTCGGTAAACCCGTTGCCCAGTTTGATATCGTTGGAGCCTTTCAGGTCCTGGGTGGGAATGACCGTGGTCAGTTCGATGTGAAAGGGATTTTTGGTATTGTTGGGTTGGTAGGAGCTATTGCCCTTGTATTTGACCCCCACGCTGTCGTATTGTTCCCCGTTGATGAGGCACTTGGTGGCGATAATGTACCCATCGTCGCCTGCTTTTGCGGCGTCGAGTTGGGCGTCCCAGTTGGAAAAGGGAAAGAAAAGTTCGATGGTTTGGATGGATTCAACGTCGTAGAAGGCTTGGGCCCGGCCGGCAATCAGTGCGGTCAACATAAGGGAGACAAGAAGAAGGGCGCGTTTCATTCCTCAGCATTTAATGAAAAGACAGACCGGTCAGGACCCGGTAAGGTTAACCGGGGCTCAAAGTTAAAAAATGGTTGCGTTTTGGTTAAGTAAATGTGAAGGACTCTCCCGCCGGGGCTCCAGGTTTTAGACCCTCCCCCCTCCCGATAGCTATCGGGACCTCCCTTGAAATGGAGGGGGTTTTCCCATAAATATTTGGAGGCCCGAAAAAGTTTTGGTATTTCCATGCAATTAGCTGAAAAATCAAGAGAAAGCTCCGTGCTCCAGACCCTCACCCCCTCCCGATAGCTATCGGGACCTCCCTTGAAATGGAGGGGGAGCTTTTTGAGCTTGTCATCCTGGACCAGCTCAAATGCCAAGTTTATGCAAAAGGGAGGGGAAAATGGTATTCTCTGGGGCGGCCCCCTCTTGGGGGGGGCGGGGGGAAAAAAAAACCCTTAAATTCCTTATCTTGTACCCTATCCTAACACCATATCTTCATGCTACCTGACCGCATCTCTATCAAACTTCAAAACAACTTCACTTTTGACCTGATCAAGGTGGAGGGCGGCATCTTTTGGATGGGGGATGATAATGGCCAATACGACTATGAAAAACCTGCTCATCAGGTGGATCTGGATACCTTTTATTTAGGCGAATTCCCCGTTACCCAGGGACTGTGGAAAGCGGTGATGGGATCTGAGAACAACCCCTCTTTTTTCAAAGGGGATAACCGGCCGGTGTAGCAGGTCTCCTGGTTGGATATTGTGGGAAAAAAAGAAGAAGGTACGGAGGGATTTCTGCATCACTTAAACAGACTGAGCGAGTCCTCTCGTCCGGAGGGTTTAACCCAGTATTTCCTTTAACCTCGCTTCTACCATTTCCCACTCGTTCAAGACTTCTCCATTCTTAAACCGGAGTACCGTAAATCCCATTTGCCTCAAAATATCTTCCCGGATTTTATCATACTCCACTTGCTGTAGATGGATATCTCCGTCAATCTCCACGATCAATTTGTGTGCATGGCAATAAAAATCAGCGATGAAGTACTTCTTCCTCCCCAGGATCTCGGAGTGCTGGATAATGAATTGCCGGTCAAACTTTTTATCCAATAATTGGTTCCTCCGCACTTTTTCCCAGAAGCAGGATTCCGCCGGCGTTTGGTTTTTGCGGAGTTGACGGGCTAGAAGTAGGATTTTGCTGTAGGACATGGGGTTTTACTCTTCTTCTTCAAAAAATAAGGCGAAAACAGGGGAGAGCCATTTCCTGCTCGTCAAATTCTGTTGGGCTAAAAAATTCCTCCTGGGTGGCCCTCCCCCGTCCCTCCCTAAAGGGACCTTTTGAGCTTGATTTCCAGAAAATTTTATAGTTGAATTGCGTCGTCTCTGGAGGCCCTCCCCCCCCCCCCCCCCCAACCCCCCCCGGTAACCTCCCTGAAAATGGAGGGGGAGCTTTTTGAGCTTGATTTCCAGAAAATTTTATAGTTGAAGCTTTTGCAAAACAAGTGATCAAACCGTTGATTTTCAGTGCAAAGCGCTCCCCCTCCATTTCAAGGGAGGGGGCTGGGGGGAGGGTCTAAAACCAGGAGCTTTCTCCAACTTATGGGAAACCCTCACCATAAAATGGAGGGGGAGCAATTTGGGCTTGGCATAATTCGTATTACGGCATTCAGGTTCATGCAAAAATGTTTTTTTAGGAATTGGTTTAAAGTGAAAAGCGCTCCCCCTCCATTTCAAGGGAGGTCCCGATAGCTATCGGGAGGGGGGAGGGTCTAGAGCACGGAGTTTGCTCCTACTGGTGGGTAAACCCCCTCCGCAAACAACCGCCGTATACCTACTGCGGTGGCTATCAAGAAACCCCCAACAACTGCCCTACTGTGATCTCTTGCCCCAACCCGGGCAATTCCAATTTTTCCTCTTTGGAAACAATGGTTTTGCGGGTATATCTATCCTTGCCAGGCAGTTGGTATTGCTCGACGCAAGGCTCCTGGAGGTTGAGAATCCAGTATTCGGGGATGCCGAATTCGGCGTAGAGGGCGGCTTTGATCGTTCGGTCGAAAGAGAGAGAGGAATCGGCGACTTCAATGATTAAGAGAATGTCTTCGGGGCCAGGAGGCTGAGGTGAATAAAAATCCCCTTTCCACTTTAGCAATGCGATGTCCGGCTCAGGAGCAGAAAGCTCGTTCAACGTGATGGGGGTTTGCACCCATATGGTGTAAGCTTCCCCAATTAGTTTGTTCAGCAACTTGTTAATGCAATTGACGACAATGCGATGCCGGTTACCACTTGGACTCATCTCAATCAATTCTCCGCGAATCAGTTCCAGGCGGTTGTCAGGGGTGAGAATCCCCGTATCCTGCATACGCAGGACTTCATCAACCGTCCACAACTTTTTTGCAATCTCCAGGGGCATAAGGGTATGTTTTTTAAAAGGATTAATCAGCGATTAATCCTTTTATGAGTTTGTGTTTTGCAATCTCCAGGGGCATGGCTTACTTTTTTCCACAAGATAACGGAAATGAGGGGATGGGGCAAGCTCGCCAAAGCAGGAAAACTTACCCCCATTTTCCAGTATTTCAACAGACTTTATTTGATATGGGGGCGCGTGCGCGCGCCCATATCAATAAGCTATCTCTTTCCCCACCACCACCACCGCCATCGTCCTGACATCATCCACATTCACCGTCTTGAAAGGGTCGACAAAATGAAGGCCGTGTTTTTGCATCAACTGGTGCAGGTAATCCCGGTCCAGGAGGTAGCGGGTGGAGCCGTCGGGGAGGGCATATACATCGTCGTAGAGGTACTGGGCGAGATGTGCGATGGTGTGCTTGGTGGTCATGCGGATCCAGAGCATGCCACCGGGGGCGAGTACGCGAGCCATCTCCTCCATCATTTGGGTGAAATGGTCCCTGTTTTTCGCAAAATGCAGCACGGCGCTGCTGATGATGAAGTCGAAGTGGGCATCGGGGAAGGGCAATTTTGCGACATCTGCTACCAGGCATTTTTCCCGGTTATAGGCGGGATTCCATTCGGCAATCTGCGCTTGCGTTTTTTGAATACTATCCAGCCGGGCATCCACTCCGTAGCAATCCAGTCCCTGGCGTACGAATAACTCCATATTCCGGCCGGCTCCACACCCGGCATCGAGGATGCGCATGTCGCGGCGGATGCGGCCCCGCTGAAATTGATCGAGCAGGTAGATGTCGGTGTTGGAAGTGGGAAGCATAGGAAGGCGCTGTTACTGTACCAATTCGGCGCGCTTCACCACCCGCTGTACCTCCGCCAGTAACCCGATCCCTTCCTCAAAATCGACCAGGCGGGTGATGAGGTAGAAGAGGTAGGTCGTGGTGAGCCAGTTGGTGAAGTCTTCTTTGGTGTCGAGGTGTTTGCGCAGGTTGATCATGATCCAGGAGAAGTGCTCCCAGGTGTCGAAGCAGGAGTCGCAGTTGCGGTGCATGCCGGTGCAGCAGCGGCGTGTGGACAGGAAGTCGGCGTTGTAGGCGCGGAAGTGCTTGTTGTAGGGTTGTCCGCTTGCCAGCCGCTCGGTGTTGATGGGGTGGTTGGTGGAAAGATTGGTGCATACGTCGTAGCCCCATTTTTCGCCGTGCAGGTGTCCGGTGGAGATGATCTGATTGAAGTAAGAGGTCATGTAAATGCGACCGGGAAAGCGCTCGATCATGCGGTCGATCTCGCGGCGCACTTTGTCAAACCCCAGCCGGTAGTCGAGTTCTCCACCCAGGCCGGCGATGTCGGAATAGTAGTTGAACAGCACGTTGTTGCCGTTGGCGATGCACTGCTCCATCACGCTTTCCACCTCGTGGGCATGTCCGGGTGCGACGGTGTAGTACCAGAACGCCCGGGGATCGTCCTTGTAGTTTTTGAGTGCTTTTTGAAAAATGTCGGCCTTGCCCTGGCCCCGCAATGCTTTGTCCGTAGCTGGATTTCCCCACACAGCGACCCCGATGGGCAGGTTTTCCAATCCTTCGTAAGGGATCTTCCGGATGCCGTTGGTAGCCAAGCTGCATTTGAAATTATCGTAGATCTTTTTGATGCGCCCGATCACCAGGCTGGGCTCGCCGCCGACGATGGTCACAAACGTGGTGCCCCGTTCTTTTTCTTTTTGAATAAACGCATCAAACGCCGCCTCGTCGGTGGGGCTTTTGTGCTGATCCATACCTTCCTCAAAATAGTAGCACCCCGCACACCGCAAATTGCATACATGGGTGATATCCAGCGAAATGGACTTGATAGGGCCTGCGGCTTTGATGGAGGCCCAGAGCTGGGAGAGGAGGGGGTCTTGGAGGTATTCTTTTAGCACCTATGAATAGTTTTTAATTTTCAATTTTCAATTTTCAGTTACGTTAAGGCAACTGAAAATTAAACACTAAAAACTGAAAATTTTTCTTTACATCGCTTCTTCTACCAGTTCAATAATATCCTTCACCGCGATCTTCTCTTCGTTGCCGGAGGATTTCACGGCGTCGTTGTACATGGTGTAGTCTTTCGGGCAGGCGACGATGAAGAGGTTGACGCCATCGATCTCGAGGGCTTCTTCGATGCGCTGCACGCTGGGTCGTTTTTCGAGTTTGGAGTCGTCCATCCAGATGCGGCCGCCGCCGGCGCCACAGCAGAAGGAGTTGGCGCCACAGCGCCGCATTTCCTGAAACTCCACGCCCAACGCCCGGAGGAGCTTCCTCGGAGCTTCGGTTTCGCCATTGTAGCGGCCGAGGTAGCAGGGATCGTGGTAGGTCACCTTGTAGTGGCTGAGTTTTTTGGAAAATTTCAACTTTCCTTCATCGAGCAGTTTGCAGAGTAATCCTGTGTAATGATGTACCGGGTAAGAGGCCCCAAATTCGGGATATTCGTTCTTTAGCGTGTTAAACGAGTGTGGATCGGTGGTGATAATTTCCTTAAATTCGGCTTCTTCGAATGCGGCCATGTTGTCTTCCACGAGCATTTCAAAGAGCCCTTCTTCGCCAATGCGGCGCACGTCGTTGCCGGCATTCTTCTCCGCTTCGTAGAGGATGCCGAAGTCGAGTCCCATCTTTTCAAAGATTCCGGCCACCTTGCGGGTCATGGCCTGCACGGCAGGGTCGTAGGCAGCGTAGTCGCCCACGAACCAGAGGTATTCCACCGGCTCTTTGCGGGCGTCTTTTATTTTGAAATCGAGTTCTTTTGTCCATTTGGCGCGCATACGGTCGGACTGCCCGAAGGAGTTGCCGTAGTCGCCGATATTGGCCAGGGTGTCCTGGAGGCTGTTTTCCATGGTACCTGAGTCGACGAGCGTGCGGCGCAGGTTGACGATGCTGGTGAGGTGTTCGATACCCACCGGACAGGCTTCCACACAGGCCATACAAGTGGTGCAAGCCCAAAGCGTATCGGCTTTGATGATATCGCCGGCTACGGCTACTTTGCCGGCTTTTCCTTCTTTTACTCCGGCGGCATAGGTTTGTCCAAACCATTCGGAGGTGCCGTTCCCGATACTGGCATCGGCATAGGTGCGGAGGTCGAGGATGAGGTCCCTCGGCGAGAGGGGCGCCCCGGAAGCGTTGGCGGGACAAGCTACATGGCAGCGTCCGCACTTGGTGCAAGAGTCAAAATCCAGCAGTTCTTTCCAGGTAAAATCTTCGATCTTGCGGTAGCCCTGGCCTTCCTTCATTTTTTCCTCGGAAACCTTCGGCAAACGCTTGGCCGCCATGTCGTCCTTGAACATGAGGTTGGCATAGTCCAACAGCATGTGCATGGCTTTGGAGTAGGGGATGTAGGCGATGAAGATCAGCACCATGATGCCGTGGAACCACCACACGTAGGGGTGCAAGGTATTGGCCAGCCCTTCGCCGAAAAATTGAGCCAGGGTATGGCCCACGGGCGACCACACTTCGAACGCGGGAATGCCGTCTGCAGAAATGCGGAGTCCTTCCACCAAATAACCCGTTACGCCAATGAGCAGGAGGAGCCACAGAAAGGCCTTGTCGTCCTTCTTATACCCCGAACGGTCGTACTGGCCGTCTTTCAGGTCGGGACGCTTGTAATCGAGCTGTGGAGGCTTGGCGCCCCTTCTGAACAACATCATCAGCAAGCCGACGAGGAATAGCACGCCGAAGACATCGAGGAACAGTGAAAACCATTGATAAAAGCCTCCCTGAAGCAGTCTGTTCTCCGCCCCAAAAGCCATTTCGACCATGTCGTGGTCGACCGCTACGATGACGGTGCCGATAAAGAGCACGACAAAGCCCCAGAAGATCATCCAGTGGGCCGCTCCGGCATAAGCATCGCGTTTGTACACCGTACGGTTGGTCGCCATCGCGCCAAGCGCCTTGAAAAAGCGTCCGCCCAGGTTGTTAAACCGTTCGGCATCGGTACCTCTGCGGTACTTTTTATACCGGCGCCAAAAGCCGTACAGGAAAAACGCCACCGTCGCCAGTCCGACGACGTAGAAGATGAGTTGCATCCATAAGGGGAAATGGCGGAAGACTTCTCTGGTAATCATAAAAAATAATTTAGATAGAGGGGTGTCGCCAGCGCGACACCCCTCTATGTTATAGCTTGTCCGTCAATGCAGGCACCACATCAAACAAATCCTCTGTCACCCCGTAATGGGCGTAGGAGAAGATCGGCGCTTTCGGGTCGGTATTGATGGCGATGATGCATTCGGCGTCTTTCATGCCTTCGATATGCTCGGGGGCGCCGCTGATGCCCACCGCGATATAGATTTTTGGTTTGACCTTCAGGCCCGACTTACCTACCTGCCGGGTTTTGGGCAGCCATTTGGCGTCGACGATCGGGCGGGAGGAAGACAGGGCTGCGCCGAGCTTGTCGGCCAGGGCCTGCACGACGGGCAGGTTGTCTTCGCTTTGAATACCGCGTCCTACGCTGACCAGCACCGATGATTGTGTGATATCGACATCGCCGCCTGCAGGCTCGATGAGTTTTTTGAATTTGACTTTCAGTCCGCTCAGGTCGGGCGCAGCGACCTCCTCTACCGCGGCGCCGCTACCTTTTCCGGCGGCAGCGGGGAACGAGCCAGGGATAACGGCTGCGATAAAGCGATCGCCTTCTACTGCGGATTCTACGTTCATTTTACCGCCGTATAGCTGGCTGGTGACACTCCCTGCCGAAATGCGGAATGCATAAGCCAGGAGGGGCATATTGCAGTCTACGCTCAGTCCGGCGGCGATATCTACACCCTGGGAGGTATAAGCTACCAGCACCACATTGGGCGAGTGGCTATTAACCAGTCCCGCGATCACTTTTTCGTACGCTTCGGGATTGTAGTCTGCAAGTGTGGGGCTATCGACGTAGAGTACCTTATCGGCTGCGAAATCTCCGGCCATGCCTTTGGCCCCGCTTCCGAGCAGCACGGCGATGACTTGTCCGCCGGCGGCGAGTTCTTTTGCTTTGCCCAGCATTTCATAGGTCACGTCATCGACTTTTCCCTTGATATGCTCGGCTATGACGAATATGTTGTTTGCCATTGTTTTTATTTTTTGGGAGGGATTTATCCCTTTTAATCCCGATTAACCATTTATTTTAAATTAAGTAAGAGGTCAAATCTTGGATTTAATAATTTCCGCCAGCCTGGCTGCTATATCTGCAGCCGAGCCGGTGATCATTTCCGCGCTGCCGCCGGTTTCGGGTTTGAACATGCGGCTGACGGAGGAACCAGCGGAAACGCCGGCGTCGCCGCCTGCCATTTCTTCTAGTTCGGTGGATTTCATCGCCTGGCGCACGCGGGCTACGGGCACATAGCGCGGGGTTTCCCGTGCGGCCTGGATGCCCAATACAACTGGCATCGTCGCTTCAAATTCCGCTACGGTGCCTCCGCCGTATTCTTTGTGTACAGTGACATTTCCGCCACTGACTTCCACGCCGGTCACCACACTTATATGGGGTATGCCCAGGTAGTGGGCCAGTAATACGGCGATCTGTCCGTCGCGGTCTTCGACCGACTGGACGCCGGTGAGCACGAGGTCGGCATTCATGCCACCGATCACATTGGCGAGCACTTTGGCTGCGGTATGGTTGGAAGCGCCCGCGTAATCGCCGGTCACCTTCACCACCCGGTCGGCGCCTTTGGCCGCTGCGGCAAACAGCGCTTTGTCGATGTCATCGCCGTCGAGGGCAATGGCAATCACGGTGCCGCCATGGGCTTCTTTCAAAAGGAGGGCTTCCTCCAGCGCATGGTCGTCAAATTCGCTGACCTTGTATTTCAACCATTCCCGGTCGAGGTCTTTCCCCGAGGAATCGATTTCCAGTTCTTCAACCAGGTCGGGGACTTGCTTGATGGGTACAATGATGTTCATTATTTGATAGTTTTCAGTTTTTAATTTTCAATTTTCAGTTTTAAGACTTCAGTGTTCAATTTTCAGTTTTCAATTAATTCATACAACTGAAAATTAAACACTGAAAATTAAACACTCATCAAGTTTTCCAAATCCAACTCCTCCCTGATCTGCACCAGGTCATCTGTGACGGGTTGGAAGGGGAAATCGCGGTAGGGCTCGCTGGGGCGGTAGCTGCCGTAAGGGCGCGTGCAGCCCGGCTCGCCGTTCTCGCCGGGGCATCCGTTGGTCATGAAAGGGATGCCGGCGTCGAGGGTAGTCAATACTTTATTTGTTCGGGCGGCGGTAGATTCCAGTTTGATCAAATTGCCTTCTTCGTCGAAGGTGAGGGCGCGCGGGTCGAGGTCATACGTTTCGATCAGGTGCTTGACCAGTTGGATGCGCCGCCAGCGGCGGACGGTCGCTTTGGGATGATTGCCCATTCGGCTGTCAGGCTCGGGATTGAAAGAGAACAGGTAGGCCAGGATCTGCCTGGATTTCAATTCATAAAACATATCGATCAGGTCCTTGTCGGTTTCACCCAGCCCGACGACAGTATGGATGTTGACCTTCCAGGGGCCGTAGATCTCGCGGGAATAGTTGATGATATCCCAATAATTCGACCACTTCAGTCCACCCTTGGGCACATTGGTGCGGGTGTCGAAAAAGACATTTTCGGAAACCGCATCGAGCCCGACGCCAATCATGTCTGCGCCCAGGTCCTTCAGGTGCTGCAGGCGCTCCCGGTTGAGGGTAGGGGGGGCGACCAGCAGCGAAAGCGGGGTCTTGATCTTTGCCGCGATCCGCTCGGTGATATCCGCCGTATCCTCATAAGCGGAGCCGTGCGTCACCATAGATATGCACAGGCGGGTCAACTTTTGGGCATATTTGGCCATGCGCTCCACCACCAGATCGGTTTCAAACAGCGGCCAATCGACCCGGATAAACGACTTGTCTTCGTAGTCGCCGGGACGGGTTCGGGCCAGTCCGCAATAGCCGCAGTCGGACAAGCAGCCGTTGTCGTAGTTGAGCAGCAGGTTGATGCCGCCAAAGTCGAAATCACGTGAAAAGCGACCCGATTGCAGGCGCAACGCCATGGCACTCGCGCCGCTCAGCCGCACGTAGTTCGGACTTATCTTTTTGGTTTCCTCGGTGGAGGCTGTGGGTAATGGAAACTCCATCTGTATTCGTTTTTTGTGTCGCCCCTGCAGGGCTACGGTTTTTTTATTTTCTATAAATATGCCGCCCCTCCGGGGCTTATCTCGCATTTCGCATGCCTCGCTCGCGAGTATCTCGCTCGCGAGGGTCTCCTGACCCGATGTGTATGGTCTGCAAGTCTCCCGACTTGCACCAAACGCAAGTCGGGAGACTTGCAGACGCTCCGTGTCGCATCAGAGACGCTAACGAGCACAGCCTGAAATACACTGCTCACCGCTCACTGCTCACTGCTCACTGCTCACCTCACAGCTCACCGCTCACCGCTCACCCTCCTCCGGATAATAACACGACCCCTCATACGTATACCGTTCAGCGGCATGGGCCCGTTGGCCCGCCAACCAAATGGCATTGACTACGTCTTCGGGATTGATATTCAAATTTGGATGATTATTTTTTATAAAAATACCAGTTACAGTTCGTTCGATGGCGTCTCTGTCCAATGGACTCCATTTTAACTGCGCTTCGACCTGGCTGAAGAGCTCCGCATCCTCCAGGAAGTCGCCGGTGATGAGGACGCTTTTGATCGTTTCGCCTTTGAGACCGATGTAGGTGCGCAGCAAGCCTGCGGGTGTTTTCTTCAAACTCATCCCCGTCATATCGGCTTGCGGGGAGCGTTGGAACAACCATTCCTCATTTTGGTAGCGCTCCTCAGTTATCCGGTCAATATGCTGCCGCTCCTCGGGAGAAACGGCTTTTTCCTGCAGTTGGACTTGAAAAAAGGCCTCATATTCCGCCTGTATCAGTTGCCGCATTTCGGCCATCTCTACCTTTCTGCCAGCCTCCCGCGACACCGTGGTAATCCGTTGGGCGACCGACTCCACTTTTTGTTTATCGCTGAATTTCTGAACCGGTATCTGCAACACCTTCAGCATCTGCGGGATGTCGAGATCCACCAGCAGGCTCGTGTGAAAATGAAAAGCGCCATGGGGATCGACATAGACCCCTAGTCCGGCGATCTTTTTCCGGGCTACTTCCAGATCGTTTTTCGCCCGGAAGGTCGCCTCAATACCCAGTTTTTTCAACGCATTCACTACCGGCACAGACAGCAGTGCGCACAGGTCCCGGATCGTTGTCCATTCAAAGCGTTTCGAATGGGATGCCAGGCAAATGCCCAGTTGATCTTTTCCCATGATGATAGCGCCCCCTCCGGTTAACCGTCGCCCGACCTGTATCCCTTCCGCCCGGCATGCTTCCAGATCCAGTTCGGCCTGGATATGCTGAAAACGACCGACGAGCGCACAGTGGTCGCGGTAGGTATAAAGCCGCAGGGTAGCTTCCGTATCGGTCTTTTCCGCCCCGTATGCACTGGTGAAGTACTCGTCGGCAGCCAGGCCGTAGCCGGCGGAGACGTTGTCTTCACATACTAATCGCCAAGGGAGGGAGTTTTTAGTTTTCAATGTTCAATGTTCAATGTTCAATTTTCAGTCCCGATAGCCATCGGGGTCAGTTTTCAGCTTCCGCAGGAGCAGCTGTTTTCAAAGAACGTAGGGTGCAAGCCCATAGACTCCGAGAGTTCGATGATCCCTTCTGCGGGGTAAGCGATGCCGTTGATGCCGGCTTCTACGGCTGCACGGTCCACTATTTTTTTATACTCGCCCAAAGGCCTGGCGCACCCGATCATGAGATAGGTGTCGGGCATTTTCAGGCGTGCGCGAAAGAAAAATTCCGATACTTCGGCCGTATCCGGCGGATCGACGCCCCACATATTCGTTTCGTGCATGGGCACGAGGATCACGATGACCAGCGAATGGACCGGGTATTTGGCTATCATGTCGAGGGCCGCGTATTCGCCCACGAATTTTCCATAATGCAGTCCCAGGATAATATGGGGACGGAGGCTAAGTCCGTGGGCTGAGAGCAGTGCAAGGGAGCGGTCGTAGTCTTCGACCGTTGCATCGAGGTGGTAGACCTCTTTGATGGTGTCGTTGGAACCGATGATATCGATGGCTACTCCATCCACGCCTGCCGACTTCAGGGCGATCGCTTCCGATTCTTTGAGTACCAGTCCGGTGTGCATGATGATGCGCATGCCCAGTTCCTCCTTCACGCGGCGGATGTCGTCGATATGCTTCATGAACGGTACTTCGCCCGTTTTTTTGGAACCTCCACTGATGAGCACCGATTCGGTGCCTTTTTTCGCCAGCTTTTCACACATACTGAACAAGCCCTCTTTAGGGTCGAGGGGAATCATGGGCTCGAGGATCTTCTTGTTGCAGTGGTCGCAATCGAGTGCGCAGGCGGAGCCCGTCAGGCTGATCGGCAGGAATGCCAAGGGATTTTTCTGTTCAAATTCCGGAATGGCGTAGTGCTTTAGCCCTGGGGCGAAGAACTTGATCTCATCCGGGAAGTTGGCCCGACGCACCGCGAAAGCTTGAGCTTTCAGGGCATCCATGGGCCCGGCTTCGATACTTGTAATTAAATTTTCAGTTTTCAATGTTCTGTTTTCAGTTGGTTCACGATTCGGCGAGCCAGCCTTTATCTTCGAATTTTTCGATTTCGGCTTCAAACCAGGCTTCTACTTCTTTCTCCCCGGAGAGGAGGTGAGCCTGTCCGGCATCTCCGCCAGTCATGTCAATCTCTACCAGCCAGCCCTGCCCGTAGGGATCGGTGTTGAGCAGGTGCGGATTTTCCACCACCTTCTCATTGACCGCTACGATCGTCCCTGAAACCGGCATTTTCAGATGGCCGACATGTTTCTCGGCTTCCAGGCTGCCAAAGCTTTCGCCTCTTCCAAAGCGGGCGCCTTCGTCCTCAAAACGGACAGCTACAAATGATCCGGTCGTTTCCTGCACCAGCGGGCTCATGCCGATGCGGGCGATGTTGCCGGTAATATCCAGCCAGAAGCCCTCCTCGGTGGCATAGAAGAGGTCGGTGCGGATAGTGAAGTTTTTTATTTTTTTCATAGAAAATTTATACCCTCATAAACTAATAAATCCTACCCCAATGCTTCTTCCATCAACTCCACAATATCCCGCACGATGAGTTTGCCTTCATTGCCAGTCGATTTGACGGCGTCTTCAAAGCGGGAGACCTCGTAGGGGCAGCACACCGCCAATACATCGGCGCCCGTTTCCACGGCTTCGCGCACGCGCTTTTCCGACAGGCGTTCGTTGACGTGGTCGGACATGAAACCGTCGAGCCACATGCCACCTCCGCCCCCGCCGCAGCAATAGCTGTTTTCGCGGCAGCGACCCATTTCGATGAGATCAATACCCGGAATGGCTTTGAGCACATTTCGGGGGGCGTCGAACTCGCCGTTGTGGCGTCCGAGGTAGCAGGGGTCGTGGAAGGTGACCTTATAATTAAGTTTCTTTTTAAAATCGAGCTTATCCATCAAGGGCGCCAGGAAGGTTGAATAGTGGATCACCTCAAAATCGCCGCCCAACTTCGGGTATTCCTTGCGGAATGCATTGAGTGCATGCGGGTCGGTGAGCAGGATCTTTTTGACCTTATACTTTTTGAACGTCTTGATATTGTACTCGGCAAACTCCTCGAACAAGCCGGTTTCTCCAGCCAGGCGGAAGCTGTCGCAATCGTCTTTTTCTTCCGTGCCCAGTATACCAAAATCGGCGCCCAGCAGGTTGAGCACCTTGGCCAGTGCCCGGCTGGCATCTTTACCTCTGGCATGGTACGAAGGATAGCTGCCCACGAACCAAAGCATATCGACCGGGCGGGCCAGGTCCTTCATGGTGGAGACGGTCGATCCGGTTTCAGTTACCCAGTCGGCGCGCTTCCGAGGCGATTCCCCGAGGGGGTTGCCGTATTCGAACGTACTTTCGAATACATCCTGCAGCTCTTTCGGCACCTTGGCGTCGAGTACTGCTGCTTCTCTGGTAGCGGGCATGATTTCGATCATATTGACCGCCTTGGGGCAGACCCGGAGGCAATTCATGCAGGTGGTACATTTCCAGAGGTCCGGATCGGGGAGGAGCTCGATGCCTTGCTGGAGTTTCCGGAATATTTTCAGCGGACCATAATCGCCGCCCGCGATATCGACAGGACAGACGGGAATGCACTGACCACATTGGTAGCACCAACCCATGGATTCACCACCGGGAATATCAGTGACTTTATCCATAGCCCCGTTGGGGTCATAATCGAAAACGACTCGCTGGTCGAACATCCGGTTCCAATCGGCAGTTAGTTCGATGCCATCCACAACGGCCTTTTCGAATTCCTTGATTTGACTCTTATCTACCGGCATATGAATAGGTTTCAGTTTTTAGTTTTTAGTTTTTAGTGCTCTTTGGGAGCGCCTTCGGCGCTATTCAAAGGGATGAAATGTGGCGATACATTTCATGTCAATTCATTCATTCGATGCACGCCGAGGAGTCTACGGGTAAATTCAGCCAGGTCGGGTACGACCTTATTAAACTCCTGGGTCATGCGCATGCGCAATACGGTATAGGTGTAGATCACGTAGACGGAACAAAGGAACACGTCTGTCCCGTAAAGAGCTCGGCTGATATTTTGAAACCCTGCTGCTTCACCCGTGTGATGGACAAAGGCGACTGCTTTTCCCACTTTCAAATAGGTCTCTCCGAGGGACTGCCCTCCGAGGTCGAAATTTTCGGTGACGACCAGGGGCAGCGAACCGGTTTTTGTTTTCGGATCCCACATCCACCGGCACCAGAGCCAGTGTTGATCGGGGAACGTGAAATGCAACAATTCGCCGGCCAGGTCGGTGCTATGATTCGGGTCAACCTCGCTCAAGTGATCGCAGAAGGTTTGAAAGCGGGCTTCCAAAGGAGCTTCCCCGTACAGAAGCGCCGGTATCCATTGCCGAAGGTCGCTTGCCGGGTGGGCTTCCAGGATCTTTTTCGCACTCCTTCGCGTAGCGAATACCGAGCGGAGCAACTGATAGACCTCTTCATCAGATAGGTTACCAATCGCTTCGCGAGCCAGCGATTTTTGAAAATACCGGCTTTTCACCTCCAGGCTGCCTGCGATAGCAGTCAGTTCTTCGGGGGCGATTTTTGCCAGCACTTCCAGCATAAACTCCTTCGCACTTGCCGTGTCTACGATTTCATTCATTTTATACAGGCACTACATTCAGTTTGCGTAAGGCGGCGATAGATTTCATCGCTGCTGCGCCGGCTGCCGAGACGGTATCTTCGAGGTCGGCCGGGCCAGTACATGCACCTGCGGCGAATACCCCTGGCACATTGGTCGCAACCGTGTTCAGCGGACCCACCGGTGGTCTCGATAAAGCCATATTTGTTTTGGTTGAGGCCGAAGAATTTGGCCATTTCCTGGGTGCCGCCGCTCGGCTCCATACCCACAGAAAGAATGACCATGTCCATCTCCACCTCCATCGGGCGGCGAAGGGTGGTATCTTCTCCGCGCACGAGCAGTTTATCGCCTTTTTTCATGATCTCGGTGGCGATGCCTTTGATATAGTTGACCTTGTATTTCTCCTGGGCAGGCCAATAGATCTCATTTTCCCAGTAGCCATACATACGCATGTCGATATAGAAAATGTAGACTTTGCAATCCGGCACCTGTTGGCGGATCTCGATGGCTTCTTTCGAAGCGATCCCACAGCAGACCTTGGAGCAATATTCGTTGCCGATCTGGCGGTCGCGCGAGCCTACGCACTGGATGAAGCAGACGCGTTTGGGTTTTTCGCCGTTGGAAGGGCGGACGAAGTTGTGGGCTTTGAGCATTTTCTCGCAGTCGACCAGGGTGATGACGTCGTCGTGCTCGTAATAGCCGTATTTTTGGGTTTCCCGTCCCGGGTCGAAGTGTTTGAAGCCCGTGCTGACGATCACGGCGCCGGCCTCGATCTCGATCTCTTTGCCGAGTTGAATGGCTTTGACGCGAAAATCGCCAATGGAGCCTTCAGCGCCGACCACGATCGTGTTGAGCATTACCTCCACACCCGGGTTGTTTTCCACCGGCTCGATCATTTCCCGAAGGGCCTCGTCGGCATCGCGCAGGTCGGGTGTGAGGGCTGCATAGGAAGCTTCATCGGGCGTACCGCCGAGTCGGCCTCTTTTTTCCACCAAAATAGCCTGGTAGCCTAATTCGGCGATCCCTTTGGCTGCTTCCAGTCCTCCAGGGCCGCCCCCGATCACTAATATTTTTTGATTTGCCATGGTTATCGATGTTTTTATGATGCTTTTTATGATGATGCAGGCAGGGGCAAGCCCTGCCATTACGGTGGCGGCAGGGGCAAGCCCTGCCGGTACGGTGGCGGCAGGGGCAAGCCCTGCCGGTACGGGTTATTCTACGTCTTCCCAGGTCAGGAATTGCTTGGAGCCGTCCTGGAGCCTGGCGACCGATTTTTCAAATTCGGCCCATTTTTCGTCGGGGTCCATGCCCAGTTTGGCCAGAAAGCGCGTATTGTCTGTATTGTGCCAGTGGAGCTGTAATACTTTGTAGGGGTGTGCACCCATGGCCAGGGCTGCTACCTGTGAATCCGCCAAAACAGGCAGGCCGACCTTTTTGCCGTGTGCTTTGGCGGCAAACTGGCTTTGATCGAGGGTGGTCACACAACCCGTATCGTGGGTAACGGTCAGATCGGGGTTGGCTTCTTCAATCATCACTTCGATCTTGCGCTGCACAGAGAAGGAGCGGGAGAAGTCCCTCGACACGAGGATATGCCGGAAGCCGAAGCCGCAGCAGTCGAACCAGGTGGAATAATCTGCTACATTGATGCCCAATTTTTCCAGTACGCCGGTAATGATGGCGGTGCGCTGGGCGCCGTAGATCTCAGGGGTATAGATCGCATCTTCTTCGATCAATTTGTGATAGTGGCAAGCCGGGTGTACGGTGGCCGTAATGTGGCTCATGTCTACCACCTGGCGCTCCTTGATGCGGTCGCGCATGGCGTAGACCCACTCGCTATAGTGAACGATCTCTTCCGGGATGACCAGCTTCTTGCCCAGTTTAGCCATGATCTTGCGCACCTTGTCCCGCAGTTCGGGATAGTGGATGAGCGCCTGCCGCACTTCCTTGTAGTGGCCGAAGCTCGTGCCACAGTGGATGATCGGGAAATACCCCGTTTCAAACGCGGAGGCAAAGTTGCGGATCGCTACGGCCGCCTGCGCCTCCGGGTTGGAGGTAGCGGAGGCGTAATAGTTCCAGGCAGTACAGGAAGTCTGGTCTTTGGGGTCGAGATAATCGAGTCCCAACTGGCGGTTGAGCCAGAAGATAGAAGTCGAATAGCCGGGAATATGGCCGCACTGCCCGCAGCTCTTGTGATGCCAGGTTTTTTCAACCGGGATCTTTTTGATGCGCCCGAATTTGGTTTTCACCTCAATATAAGGCTCGGGCACTCGCTGGATGATGATTTCCCCATCCTTCTCCAGTTGTTCCAGCTGCTCGTGGTAATCCTCTGTGGGCGGATTTTCGGCGAGTTGAAAATCACGGTCTTTGGCAGAGGAAATGACAGGCAAATGTATCATAAGCGGTATTAGTTTTTAAGTTAAAAAGAGACGTCGTCATATCCTGCTTCCTCGAGTCGTTCTTCCATCACATCCACCAGGATGTCATACAAGCCCTCGTCGATTTCCTGGATCATATCCATGACGCCTGTCATGTGCCAGATCAGGTAGAGTTCGATGATGGTTTTGTCGCTGATCTCCCATCCGGTTTCGGTAGTGTGGAGGGTTTCGGGAGGTAGCGCCCTACGCCATATGTCGAGGTTCTCCGCAATTTCGTGTACGTGCCCACCCCAGTCAGGGAATGCATTGGGCTGGAGCATATCGGGCGACACCTGGGTGCCGGTAGACATGATCTTGTAGATGATGCGGCCGTAGCCTTCGAGGGCTGCCTTGGCGGTACCCAGGCCGTTGCGCACTGCCACTTCCCGCATGATGGTGATCAGCATGCCGGGGGAGTTGTGGCGCGGACAGCGATCGCAGGAAAAGCACTGGGAGCAGTCCCAAATGCTGTCGTTCATCAGGGTATAGACCAGGTCGGCGTCTTCCCGGGCTGCTGCCTGGGCGATGACCCGTGGGCTGAAGTCGTAGAACCGGGCTGAAGGACAGGCGGCTACGCAGATCCCACACTCATAGCATCCGTAGAGCGCATGGTCCTGGTAGCGCATATCCGCTTTCACCTCCTCGAGCAGTCGTTCTTTTTCGTCGAGGGAAACGTCGGCGTATTTATTGTAAGATAGGTCGAGCGCCATCATAGTCTTTATAGTTTATTAGGTTTATTGGGTTTATTAGTTTAGAAGGTTCATCCTGTTTTTCATAAACCTTCTAAACTTCATAAACTTTATAAACTGAAATTAGTATTCGTCAGTCCCTTCAATATGCGTGCATGTGACGCCGTCCTGGTCGATCTTGGCGCGATAAGCTTCGACCGCAGCATCGCCGGTTAGCAGGTCTTTCAGGTCCTCTTCCAGGTTGACGGGTTTCATTTTGAGTATCCATCCATTTTGGTAGGGGCTTTTATTCACCAGTTGAGCGTTATTTTCCAGGTTCTCGTTGACCTCCACAATTTCACCGGTCATGGGTGATTTTACCGGTCCGACCCATTTGCCGCTTTCCACGGTGGCGATCGGTTTCCCCTTTTCTCTGGAAACCCCCGGTTTTTTTGGACGAGCGTGGAGAATGGGGCCCGCCAGCGATTGCGCTACGTCGGTCATGCCTATGGTGACGGTGCCGTCGTCATTGACGCGTACCCAGGTGTTGTCCTGAACCGAATAGTAAAGGTTTTTCAGGATCACACATTCGTTTATTTTTTCGGTTGCCATAAGGTTTGTTTTTTTGGTGAAGGGTGAAGGGAAAGAGTATCTCTTCATCTCTTCACTCTTCACTAATTATTTAGAAGTACATTACATGGTCATAATCCAACGCCAGGTCGATGATGCTGGTAGCGCCGAGGATTTCTACCCCGTCAATGAGGTCATCGGGAACCATATCCCAGAGGGTAAGACTTTGCTGACAGACGCGGAGCTTTACTTCGTTGTCGAGCGCCATATCGAGCATCGTCCGGAGGGTTACGCCGCTACCGGGAACCAGGCATACTTTTTCGGCTTCCCCCTTCCGCAGTTGATTGGTACCGTTCATGGTGAACCAGACCATTACATCCATTTCCATGGCAGCGGCGGCCACGGCGTAATAGATAGGGGAGTAGGTTCTCGTCGGCGTATCTACGCCATGGGTTTGGATCACGAGAATCTTTTTGCCTTCCTTGTCTTCCATAAATATTTTTTTTAGTGAGGGGTGATGTTCTAATAATTTAAAATAAATCACATTCTTTATCGGGATCGGAATAGACGAAAATGAAGTTTTTGCTCCAATCCCAGTCCTGTACTTCATCCATAAGGTAGTCGTACAGGTCATTTTTATTTTTCGCGTATTTCACCAGCCTCAGTCGCTCAGCCCGTCCCGATTTATTGGTAGCCAATACTTCCAGGAGCAGCCATTCATTAGGGTGTTTCTGGTAGAGTTGCGCCATTTCAGCGGCGCTGTATTCGTTGCTATCGGCATCCACGGTTCACTTTTTCATTTTCATAATTACGGCCACCCAGTCTTCTACGCGGATGCCCGGGGAGGCTGCCGAATGCAATTCAAAAAAAGCTTCAAGGACTTCCCGTAAGCTCTCCGCGTCCATTGGCACATTGTGCAATGCTTTCTCCAATCCTGGTAATTTGGAAGGGGGTTGGAGGGAAAAATCGCCCGAGAAAGAAATTTGATCGATCAGTTCCCCTTTCGTCCGGATAGTGGCGCAGAGTTGTCCGCCGTGAATCGGGTGTTTTATTTCGCCGATATACACACCTGCATGGACTTTGACCGTCCTTTCCGGGACAGGCGGCAGGCGATGGCTGAACAACCATTTTTCTGCTCTGAATTTTTGGTCCAGCTTTTCTATCCATTCCATCTCCGCATCGGTAAAGTCGCCGGGTTCCAGGATTCGTCCCAGTGCTGCTGCACATTTTTCGGCATACACCTGCTTTACCGATCCCATATCCGGCACAGTGCCCAGTTCCTTTTTAAAGGTAGTGAGGTATTGGTCGAGGCTATGGCGGAACAATTCCCGGAAGGCCGCATTGGGGGCCTGCAGGATATTTGCCATTTGTGTGCTGTCGAAGTCGAACAAAAAATTGCCGGTCACCACTTCCGCATTGCCAATAGCAGCGGCGCCGGTGCCGACGATCTTTTTGCCCTTCACGTGCACATCGTTGGGGGGATAGAGGTATGCCTTTATGCCAAAGAACTGATAGGTATCCACAAGTGGATTGACAAACAGTTGAAAGCGGGTATCTATTTTCCGGGGAAGGTTTTCGGGGTGGAAAATCCACTGCACGAAAAGCTGATCCTCGTCGATAAATACGGTGCCGCCGCCTGTTTCCCGCCTGATGACCGGGATTTGATGCTGCCTGCAATAGTCCAGATCTACCTCCCGTCCGGCGTCCTGATGAAACCCAAGGCAGGCATAAGGACTGCCGGGTTGGGAGAGGACCACCGTATCCGGCGTGTCGGGAGTCATGGCATAGGCCAATGCGTGGTAGATCGTTTGGCTGTGCAGGGATGAAACCCGCGCTGCATCGATCAATCGAATGGGTAAATCTTTTTTCACCTATATAAACAGGTTCACTTCCGCTTCTGCTGCATATGCCAGGAACGCAGCAGCCCCTGCTATTTCCGCTTCATCGATAAATTCTTCTTTGGTGAAGCCAAACACATCCATGGTCATTTGGCATCCGATGAGCCGGACATCCATTTCCACACAGGCGTCCCGTAATTCTTCAACCGAGGCAACCCCTTTGTTTTTGAACATCTTTTTCATCAATCCGGTCGCGGCCGATTCAAAGCCGGGGATGTTGGCCATAAGGATATTGGGCATAGGCCAGTTGATATTTTGAAAGCCTTCACTGCCAAACGGCATCTTCATCGGCATCGCCGGGTTGCCGAGGGGCGACACTTTTGCATCGAGTTCCTTTTTTAGCAAGGGTAAACCGTAGAAAGTAAAGAAAATTGCCACTTCCCAATCCATAGCAGCAGCTGCAGAAGCCAGGATAAAGGGTGGGTATGCCCAGTCGAGGGTACCCTTAGAGGAAATAAGGGCAAGGCGTTTGGGCTTGCCGTTTCCAGTTGAACCTGCCATGATTTAGTGGGTTTTTTTGATAAAAAAACGGAATATGTTGCCTTCGTCTTTCGCTTCCAGCAGTTCGTGACCGGTTTGTTTGGCCCAGGCTTGCATATCGGGCATTGACCCCGGATCCGTGGAAATCATTTCCAGAACTTCCCCTACGGCCAGGTCATTCATTGCCTTTTTCGTTTTTACCACAGGCATTGGACAAAGCAGCCCTTTGCAGTCCAGTTCTTTGTTTACAGTGAATTCACCCATATTTGAAGTTTTATTTGGATTTCTCTTTTAATATCGCGTATGTGAGGTTTCTCAAAACTCTTGTTGGAGGAAGGCCTTTTTGGGTGTTTTCCTGTGCTCGGATAAAGATATGAACAAATGTTCATTTCTCATAGTATGGAAAATTCATTTTTTTTACAGAGGACATGGCGAAGGATTGAAATTTTATTTGGAAAATTTCTAAATAGCAAAATGATCGAAAAACTATTCAACTTGTCCAATGATCAAAAGTCAAAGCACACATTTAAATAAACAAGCCACATGAAAACCCAATTTTGGCTAGCCTGCCTGTTCCTGTTTTCCGTTTCTGGGCTTCAGGCACAGCTCAATCCACAGGCCATCAGCATTCCCATGCGAGATGGCAAGGCACTTTCGGCGCAACTATACCTGCCCAATGCGACGGGTACCTTTCCTGTCATTCTCATTCAGACCCCTTACAACAAGCTTTACTACCAACTAACGGGCTTGCCCTTGGGCGTGGACTACGACATTGCCTCGAGCAATTATGCCTTTGTCGTACTTGACTGGCGGTGTTTCTACGGCTCTATCGGCGCATGCACGGCCAATCCCAACCGGGGCGAGGACGGGTACGACGCCGTGGAGTGGATCGCTGCCCAGCCGTGGTGCAACGGCAAGGTCGGGACCTGGGGTCCTTCGGCCCTGGGTAATGTGCAATTTCAGACGGCTTACGAACAGCCTCCCCACCTCGTCTGTGCTATTCCGAAGGTGGCGGCGCCCTGGGAAACCTACCACAAGTATTACCCGGGGGGAAGTATCATCGTCGAGCATTTACAGACCCTTCAGACGTTGTTCGGGAATTACGACCTGGTCATCGACAACCCCTACTACAACCTGATTTGGCAATTCGCGGAAAATACCTCCATGAATCCCGAGTTGGTGGATGTGCCCATGCTGCTGGTCGCCGGCTGGTTCGACCACAACACCGAATGGGATATGGTCCTGATCGATACCTTATCCAAGGCTTCTCCCCAGTCGGTGCGCGACAAGCACAAGATCCTGGTCGGTCCGTGGGTACATGGCGGCACCAGCCAGTCCAGCGTAGGGACGGGGCAACAGGGGGAGTTGTTCTTTCCGGAAGCTGCGGCATGGAACGATATAAAAGGGCTGGAGTTCTTCGATTTCTATATGCGGGGCGTGGAAAACGGCTGGGAGGATCAGGCGCGCTATATCTATTTCCAGATGGGTGATAACGAATGGCATGAAAGCCAGATTTGGCCGCCGGCCGGAGGCACTTCGCAGACCTATTACCTGCATGCCGATGGGACCATCCTTCCGGAGGCGCCTGACACCCCCAATGCGTCGCTTTCTTTTCCCTACGACCCCGAAGACCCGTCGCCCACGATCGGCGGCAAAACCCTCAACCCCGACCTGTTGCAGGGGCCTTATGACCAGGCGGAAGAAGTGGAGTCGAGAGCGGATGTGTTGCTGTTCAGTACGCCGGTCCTGACCGAATCCATCTCCATTCAGGGAAAGATCGGGGTCCAACTATACGTGTCTTCCGACCGGCCCGACACCGATTTCACCTTGCGGTTGACGGATGTTTATCCGGACGGCAGGTCTATCCTTCTGGGCGAGTGCATCCAGCGCATGCGTTTTCGCAACGGATACACCCAGGCGGCCGAAGCATTTATGAATCCCGGAGAAGTATACCTCATCACCCTGGAATTTGAAGATCTGGCCGTCACTTTCCCCGTTGGGCACCAGCTGCGCCTGATCGTTTCGTCGTCCAATTATCCCCGCTACAATCGCAATATGAATACCGGCGGAGAAATGCACCCCAACGGAAATATCGACACGCTGGTCAATCCGCTGGTGGCGACGAACTCGGTGCACCTGAGTACCGCTTATCCCTCCAGCCTGGAGTTGCCGTTAGCGGCAGTGTCTTCAGGAATAACGAATCCGGATAATCTAAAGCTAAATATTGATATTTCCCCCAATCCGACGACGGGACAGGTGGAGGTGCGTGGGGAAGGAATAATAAAGGTGGAGTTATACGATATTAACGGACAGTTGATACGGCGTGTGTCAACTGCCAATTCGCTAGATTTGGAAGGCTTGCTGGCTGGGGTGTATGTAGTGCAGGTTGTGACTGAAAAAGGGGTGGTGAGCCGGCAGGTAGTGAAGCACTGACCAAGAAAAAAATTACCGCAAAGGCGCGAAGGGCGCAACGAAATTCAGCTATTGCAACTCATGTGCATTTGAAAAAGGCAGACTTCTTTGCGCCCTTAGCGCCTTTGCGGTTAAAAAAGTATTAGGGCCTAACCCTGAATGTCGATTTGATCACTAATTTTGAATGTGCACAGGGGTACTTACTACCTCATTTCCATTTCCTGCAATCAGGTAATAAAGCCCATTGGATAAGCCGGGCAGGTCGATTTGCCAGACGTTCAGCCCGGAGGTGCCGGAGACCTGCATGCGCCACACTTCCTGTCCAAGGCTGTTTACCAGGGTAAGCGGCATAACCTCTTGGCTTTTCACCAATGAAAACGCCACGGTCAATTCATCGACAGCCGGATTTGGGAACACTCCAAAGTTTGTAAAATTGCTCCCAGCTTCTTCCACTCCCGTAATCGTGGCCACAAAGGTCTTTTCAAACGTAATATTGCCGGTGCCGGAGCCGCCGAAAGCCGTGAAGACCACTTTCCAGAGGTTGTTGTCGGCTAGTTTGACAAAGTAAGCCCGGTTGGGATCGAGTACCCAGGAGAAGGTGGTAAGGTTGAATTCTTTCCAATCCTGTCCGATCACATCCAGATGGGTGTCGAGGCTGTCGAGGTAATCTTCGTAATTGACCGTAGCGGGGTTTACGCCCTGCGCTTCAGCCACTTCCACCCCAAATCCGGAAAGCACGCCGGTAGAAGGATAGGGTACGATCTCGCCGCTGAGTTCCAGTGGAGCCAGATAACGGGTGAACAGCAGGTCCCAGCCCGAAGGACTAGCTACTGAGGCCTCCGTGTCGAATGAGAAATAGACGAGGGGACTGCCTGCAAAATCGGCTTTGTCGATCGTCATATTGGTTTCATTAGCGCCATCGAGGTCGGCATATCGCCAATAGTACACCCCGGCGATCAGCGAATCGATCATGATCTTCTTCCAGGAACCATCCCGAAGTTGCAGGGCATAGACCCGCACGCCGATGGCTTCGTTGTCGATCTCGCTATAGAAACCCCAGCCGAAGTCGGAAGGATCCAGCGGGTCTTTCACGCTATTGAAAGCGCCTGTTTCCCAGTCTGTTTCCGGGTTGTAGAGGCTATCTTCCAGCATGGCCGGGTTGATGATGTCCGACCATTCCCAGGTAGGGGCGAGCCAGAGTTGTACGGGATTGGATCCCGAGTTAGCAGCTTCGTTGGTGAAAACGCCGCCATCGGTAGGGCCGGTGGTGAACGCAAGATCCCAGGCATTATTTGCCAGGGTAGTGACCGCGTCGTTGGCCATGGTGTAGTACACTTGGGTACTATACCCATTACCCACGGAGACGGTGACCGAGGATTGGGCTTGTAAGGAGCAGGTAAAGGCCAGGAACGTGAAGAGTGTAATTATTCTTTTCATGTGTGCAATGATTTTGATGTTGGTATAAATATAGCCAATGACTTAGTATTATGGTTAATCTTGACTAGCGGTATTCCAAATTTTACACAAAAACAACTTCATATTCGGTATTTTACCAGGCTGGAAACGGATAGCTATTGGGGTGTATTCGTAAAAAACATTACTTTGCCTTGGGGAAAAAGAAACACAGACCCACACATGCCTAACCCAATACCCAAATCACTGGAAGAAGTCCACGCCACTGTGGAAACCCGGAAAAAAGGATTTTTCCGCAGGCTCTTCGCGTTTATGGGCCCGGCTTATCTGATTTCGGTCGGATACATGGATCCGGGCAACTGGGCTACGGATATTGCAGGGGGTAGCCAGTTCGGATATACCCTGATATGGGTGTTGCTCATGTCCAATCTTATGGCGCTGTTGTTGCAGAGTCTGAGTACCCGGCTAGGGCTTGTCAGCGGACGGGATTTGGCGCAGGCATCGAAGGAGACCTATAGCCGGCCCGTCAATTTTGTACTTTACTTGCTGGCGGAGATCGCCATTGCAGCTACAGATCTGGCCGAAGTGCTGGGAATGGCCATAGGACTCCAGCTTTTGTTCGGACTGCCGTTGTTGTGGGGGGTAGTGCTCACGTTCTTCGACACCTTTATACTACTCTTTTTCATCCACCGGGGGATGCGGCTCATGGAAGCGTTCATCCTGGCGCTCATCAGCATCATCGGACTTGCCTTTTTGGTCGAGATGTTTCTGGCCAAACCCGATATGGGTGCGCTCGTCACCGGATTTATTCCCAGTATTCCCAACAGCGCGGCTTTATACATTGCCATCGGGATCATCGGCGCTACCGTCATGCCGCACAATCTTTACTTGCACTCGTCGCTGGTGCAGTCCCGGAAATTCACCAATAACATGGTGGAAACGAAGGGCGCCCTGCGCTTTAACTTTATAGATTCGGCCATCGCGCTCAACCTGGCTTTTTTTGTGAACGCGGCCATCCTGGTGCTGGCTGCCTCCACCTTTTACAGAGCGGGTATGTTCGAGGTGTCGGAGATCCAGGATGCCCACCGTTTTTTACAACCGCTGCTGGGCTCGAAGCTGGCGCCTATGTTCTTTGCGATCGCGCTGATCGCGGCCGGGCAGAGTTCCACCCTCACCGGTACCCTTGCCGGGCAGGTGGTGATGGAGGGCTACCTGAATTTGCGCATCCAGCCCTGGATAAGGCGACTCATCACCCGGACCCTTGCCATCGGTCCTGCGGTGCTGGCCATCGTTTTTCTGGGGGAAGCGGTGACGGGGAAAATGCTCATCCTGAGCCAGGTCGTGCTGAGCTTGCAGTTGGGGTTTGCCATCATCCCGCTCATCCATTTTGTCAGTGACAAGCGGCGCATGGGCAAACTGGCGATCGGTCCGGTGTTGAAAACATTGTCCTGGCTAACTGCCCTCATCATCGTAACACTCAACGTCAAACTGGTGATCGATGAAATAGCTTCCTGGATCGGGGCATCCTCCTCCCCTGTGGTGCTCTGGCTCACCGTGGTGCCCCTGGCGCTTGGAGCCGCGGGGCTGATGGTGTTTGTCACGGTGACCCCTTTCGTAAAATCCTTTCTGCTGGAGCCCAAGACGGAACTGCATTCCAAGCCCGGCAGTCTGGATGTGTTTGAAAAAAAGGCATTCAGGAAAATAGCGATTGCTATCGATTTCAGCGATATCGATGTGCAAACCTTGCGGTATGCCATTTCAATGGGCACGCCCGATACAGTTTACCAGCTCATCCACGTCGTCGAGTCGGCCGGCGCCATTTTATTGGGCGATGAGATCCGGGATAAGGAAACCGGCGATGATGCCAAACGCCTGGAGTACTACGCCCAGGAGATGAAAGCCAAAGGGTTTAATGCCGAGACCTATCTGGGCTTCGGCAATCCCAAGACGAGCATTCCGAAGGCTGTGCACGAGTTCGGCGCGGAGCTCCTGGTGCTGGGGGCGCATGGGCACCGGCTGTTCAAAGACCTCATTTTCGGCACGACGGTAGACTCGGTGCGGCACCGGGTGAATATTCCGGTGTTTATTGTGCGGGAAGAGGAATAGAGGGGGCTCATTTTACCCCAAACAGCGCACCCACACTGATCTCTGCGTCCAACTCCGGCAGTGGGAGCACCACCTCCGTACTGAAATATTCCACTTGTGCAAACCCATCCTTCCCGGGCTGTTGGTAACGTTCCACCCGGTTCTGGGCCAGGTCCAGGATCCAGTATTCCGGGATGCCGAATTCGGCATACAAAGGGGCTTTGATCTTCCGGTCAAGATTTAGGGAAGAGTCAGATATTTCAATTACGAGAAGAATGTCCTCGGGTTCGGGCAGTCTGGAAAAATAGCGGTCTTTTCGATATTTGAGGAGGGCAATATCCGGTTCCGGTGCAGAATGGATATCCAATTGCACATTTGTTTGCCCCCAGACGATCGCATTTTCTGCTACCAGCTTTAAAAGCTGGGCAAAAACATCGTTGACCAAAGCTGCATGTAAATTTCCACTCGGACTCATCTCTATCAATTCACCGCGGATCAGTTCGAGCCGGCTGGTGGGGGTGAGGATACCGGCCTCCTGCATATGCAGTACTTCGTCTACTGTCCACAATTTTTTAGATACAAGGGGCATGCGCATTTTTTTTGGTTACTGCAAGTTACGGAAAAGCGAAAGGGGAGGCAAGTACGGAGGTGCATTACTTTTTACCCCCATTTTTCGCATTTATTTCACCCTTCTTCGTACCTTTTTAGCGTAAATAGGGGCGTAACTGTCTGAACTATGATCCATGTGATTTTTGTGATTGCCACGATTGAAAAGTACAGGGGGCACAACTCATCAAAAAAATCACACGAATCATACGAATCACAGTTCAGCTTACTTCATTAGCACAATCCTCCCACCTACAGCCCTGTCATTCTTTCCAAAATACATCAAGGCGTAAACCCCGCTCGGGTATGGGGAAATATCTATTTGAAACCGCGGCCGCCCATCCACAACGATCCGCTGGAGGATCTTGCCGGAGAGGTCGGTGAGGAACAGTTCTTTTATTGCTCCTTCCGTTTCAATAGTTAGCGCCCCTGTGGTGGGATTGGGAAAAAAACGGAACGCGTCTTCAGGCGATGTGCCGGTTTCCGAATGAAGTGAACCGTTGACTTCCGTGGTGTCGGAAATTTCTTCCAGAAGCGGGATGTGCTTGTCGCATTCAACTACGGTCGTAAATTGACCGAACAGGCGGACCAGCAGGTCATTCAGCTTTTCTACTTCATAACTGTCGGTGGTGGGCTCGATATGGGCATTCCCGATCCCGCTGTGGTCGGTCAAAAACACATACGTGCCGTTGGTGCAAAGGGCCAGGGAACGCATCAGGTACTCCGTGCTTTTATCGATCCCGCTACCGGTGACCGGGATGAGCTTGATCCCTTTTTGGGCGGCAGCATAAGCCGCTTTCTGAAGTCTTTCGATGTTTTCGGGCGTTTGGTGCGGAGGGGCGTCCAGCACCATGAACAGAATCCTGGCCCGGGCCTGGTCGCTCCAGTTCAGGTCATTTAGGGCTTCCAAAAGGGCTTCGTCGAATGCTTCCGGGCCATCTCCGCCACCGTCTGCCGATTGTTCTTTTATAAAGTCGATGGTTCCGGAAATATCGCTGGAAAGCGCCGATCTTTTCGTGATATACTGGTCTCCGTGATCCCGGTAAAAAACGGTTCCGAGGTTGAGCGCCAGACCGGGGTTCTTTTCGTTTACTTTTTCGATGACATCGTTCAATTCCGCTTTGAGGTAGTTTATTTCATCGCTCATAGAGCCCGTCGCATCTACCATGAACACGGCGTCTACCACATTTGGCTGGTTACAATCCCTTTTTAGGGTAATATGATTGATTCCCTCCTGAAAGGGAGTGGCTTTTGGGGCGTCGCGGTTCTTTTTTCCATAATTGGCGGCTATCGAATAGGTGTGTGCATCTTCAACCTGCTCCCCGAACATGCCGGCCCAGAGTTCCGCCCGCCCGGTGTTGTCGGTTACTGCCGACCAGACCGTGTCTTTAGTTGAATTCACCAAAAATACAGTTTCACCCGTCACCGGGATTCCCTTTTGGTCCTGGATCATGACGGAAAACCGGTTGGAGGGAGAAATTTTCCAGGTTTGCTGATGCATTCGCAGTTCTTCCTGCGATTTGTCATTCCACAGGACCCATTTGCTGAAGTCGTTGACCTCCCCGGCGGTAAGCTGTCCGGGGGCGTGTTGGCCGGGATTTGCAGCAGGTGCGTCGCCCATCATTGCTGCCGGGGCGGAGGATATTCGGTACGCAGATACCGGCACCACCTGAATCTTTTCTTCATACGTTTCGGGGTCGAAAACGATCACGGTGTCGTAAGCGATGGGCAGGCCTACCAGTTCAATCGTCAGGGAGGTATCGCCGGGCGCCACCTCATAATTGCGTGTTTCGTAACCGGGGCAGGAGATCTTCAGCCATCGTTCGCTACCGCTGAGTGTCAGGTTGAATTGGCCTTCGGCATCGGTGACCACGCCTTCCGTGGCATCACCCACACAGACCAGGGCGCCCGGCAGCGGCACGTTAAAACGGGCATCCAGCACGATTCCGGATAGGTGTTCTTGTGCGTAGCCGGCCATCAGGCAAAAGGAGCATAGGGTCAAGAGGATATTCTTGAGCATGGGGAGAGATTTTGTGGAAAAAGGAAGGTGTTTTGAGGGTATAATGAGGAAGGGAGGGAAAGTAACACGGTTGAATAGGATATTCAGGATTTCTACTACAATTGCTCCAGCACCATTTCGTAATCATATTGCAGATCCTCATGTAGCGTAGAAAGGGCTTTTCTCACCGCCACGATCTGCCGTTGGTAGAGGTTTTGAAGTTTTGTATTCTTTTGGATAGAAGGTTGGATCTTCGATAGTTCCGCACAAAAATGGATCAACAACTCCACTTCCGTTTCCTTCTTCTGAGAATACCGAATATACTTTTTGAGGATCCGAAGTATCTTGCGCGCGCTTTTGTTGATGAAATAAAAGCTCGAGGTATTGATAAGGGAAAATTGCGCTTCCACCTCTTTTTTCACTTCTTCAATAAAACTTGCTTCGTCCGCGCTTTCAAATAAGAGGTAGGTCAGCAGTTCTTTATTTTCCTTTTTAAACCGGGACAGCCTTACACAAATTTCCAAGAGCTCTTTAGGGGAGCGTTGACCTAATTCCTGTTTGAGTTCTTTGACGGAGACTGTTTTCATCGGTATTTAACCTTGCTATTTTGAATTTTTTTCTAAAAAAAGTCAAATGGATTGTGGCGGGTTTACCCACCAACAAAAAAAGGCTTATGCAAAACTGCATAAGCCTTTGATTTTAAAGTTGTCGGGGTGACAGGATTTGAACCTGCGACCACTCGCCCCCCAGACGAGTACTCTACCGGACTGAGCTACACCCCGGACTCTCCACCGTAGCTTTAGCGAAGGTGGATTATCCCGCTTTAAACTTGACTGCTGTTAGGCAGCTTTAGCTTATGGCGGGGAAATTGTTCAGCTTCTCCTCTGAATAGATGAAAAGCTAGAAGGTCCGCCTTCGCCAAGGCTACGGCGGACACAGTGGGTGATAGCAGACTCGAACTGCTGACCCCTGCTCTGTCAAAGCAGTGCTCTGAACCAACTGAGCTAATCACCCTTGAGCGCCGTAGCTTTAGCGAAGGAGGTGCTCGCAGCAAAACTTCGGTCCAAAAGCCTTTCATTCAAGGCGGATGCAAAAGTACGGAACTTTGATAAGTTATTCAACCTTGGAAGGGGAAAGAATGTAAAAAAATCACTGCGCACAATGCACACAGTACCGACTTTGCGGCATGAGCAGCAACCGCTTGGGCGGAATAGGCTTTTGGCAGCGCAGGCAGATGCCGAAATCGGGGTTGTCAACTCTCGAGAGGGCGTATTTAAGGCCTGCCAGCTTGCTTTCGGCTTCCCGTAAGGCGGCTTCCACTACGCTTTTATTGTTGATGGAGTCCATGCGGGATACGCGTCCGATGGAGTTTTCAGGGGAGATTGGTTGCGAGAGTTCGCCGTATTCCTTCACCCGCTGCTTGGTTTTGATAATCTCCTCTCGTATGAGTTTGGTAAGTTCTTCTGATTGGTTCATATTAATTGATATAATCGCTGCATTCACTACTCATTGAACGTGAGCGTGATGGAGATAGTTTAAAAGTCGGGAAAATAATCAGTTATGCACCGACATCCTATCTTTTCCTTTCAAATAATTGTCCGGAATTAAAACCGCATTTGGTTTCCGCCTATATTTGCCAACCAAATGTAATCCACGTTGTTCCATCCGGGTAAAAATTCCTAGTATGAAAAAAACATTGTATACGCTTCTGTCTTTTAGTCTGATGCTTTCCGGGCTCTTCCACGCAGCTCCTGCCTCGGCTCAACATGAAACCGCCATCCGGCTCACCCTCGACCATTTGCAAGCCCGTTGCACCGACTACGGCATCACCCCCGCCGATGTAGCCGATGTATGGGTCACGAGTGCCTATTCGAGCAAGAAAAGCGGCATCACCCATGTGTATTTCAGTCAGCAATACCAGGGGATTGAAGTGTTGCAAGCTGCCGGCAACGCCAACATCGACCGCAACGGCGCCCTGATCAATATGAATGTGCGCTTTGTACGCAACCTGGCCGGAAAAGCTACTCAAACCAGCCCGGTTATCTCCGCCGAGCAAGCGGTGCGGGCTGTGGCCTACCGCCTGGATATTCTCCTGCCGCCGGCACTGCCCGTGGTGAAAGGCGAAGGCGGACCCATGCAGAAAGTGCAGTTTGCAAAAGGTACCTATGCGTTGGAACCGATCAACGTGCGCCTGGCGTATTACCAGAATGATCAAAAAGCCCTCCCTCTTATATGGGAAGTTCAATACTACGAGCTTAGCGCTGCCCACCACTGGACTGCGCTGGTCGATGCCGCCACAGGCGTGATCCTTTCCATGCGCGATGATGTATTGCATTGTGAATTTGGTCCAGGCGGGCAGACTTCCCGCTCGGGGCATGTACACCAGACAGCTCCTGCGCCGGCTTTCCTCAACGGCTCCGGATACAACGTATACCCCATGCCCGTCGAGAGCCCCAGCCATGGCGACCGCGAACTGGTGACCGACCCTGCCAATGCCCTCGCATCTCCCTATGGCTGGCATGACTTCGATGGCGTAGTGGGCGCCGATACCACCATTACCTTCGGCAACAACGTACACGCCTACCTCGATACGCTCGATAACAACCAGTCGTCAGGGGATGAACCCGATGGTGGACCAGACCTCCTCTTCGATTTTCCGCTCGACCTCAATGCCACCCCGGATACGTACGGCGCTGCAGCCGTGACCAATCTCTTTTACTGGAACAACCTCATGCACGATGTGACCTATCAATACGGCTTCGACGAGCCGGCGGGCAACTTCCAGTTCAATAACTATGGAAATGGAGGCACAGGTGACGACTACGTCCGGGCCGAAGCCCAGGATGGGGGCGGTACTAACAACGCCAACTTTTTCACGCCTTCTGATGGGGGCAATGGCCGCATGCAGATGTACCTGTGGTTTGGTAGTCCGGCCTCAGAAACACTTGAACTGCTGACCATCGAATCACCCGCCGGTATTCAGGGCGGCTACCTCGGCAAGGAAGCCATATTTGGCCCCGGCCTGCCGACCGATGTGCCGATCACTGCCGAGGTGGTTTTAGTAAATGATGGGGGCGGGACCCCTTCTTTAGGGTGCAATACCCTGGTAAACGGCGCGGAATTGAGCGGCAAGATTGCCATGGTCGACCGTGGCCTCTGCACGTTCATCGCCAAAATACAGAATGCGCAAAATGCCGGCGCCGTGGCGGTGATCGTATGCAATAACGACGACAACCCACCTATCGCCATGCCAGGAAATGGTCCTTCTATTACGATTCCCTCCATCATGATCAGCAAAGCTGATTGTCAAGTAATCAAAGTGGAACTGGCAAATGGCGTTACCGCCTCTCTTTTGGGCTTTGGCAATGAGATCGGGGTGCGTGACGGCGACTTCGACAATGGCGTCATCGCACACGAGTACGCGCACGGTATTTCGAACCGCCTGACGGGCGGGCCTAATACCGGAAGCTGTTTAAGCAATAGCGAACAAATGGGCGAAGGCTGGAGCGATTATTTCTCCCTCATGATGACCCTTGAAGAAGGAGACCAGGGGGAGGATGTGCGCGGGATAGGTACTTTCGCAGTCTTCGAACCTGTCGATGGACCGGGGATCCGTCCGGCTCCGTACTCTACCGATATGTCGGTAAACCCCTACACCTATGCGGCAAGCAACGACGAGCAAAATATTTCTCAGCCCCACGGCGTGGGCTTCGTCTGGTGCACGATGTTGTGGGATATGACCTGGGCCCTCATCGACCAATATGGCTTTGATCCAGATATCTACAACGGCACAGGCGGCAACAACATGGCGCTGCAACTGGTCATGGAAGGGATGAAACTACAGCCTTGCGGTCCCGGCTTTGTGGATGGCCGCGATGCAATACTCCTCGCCGACCAACAACTTTATGACGGCGCTAACCAGTGTTTGATCTGGGAAGCTTTTGCCAATCGTGGACTCGGGGTTAGCGCATCCCAAGGCTCTGCGGATAGCCGTACCGACCAGGTGGAGGCATTTGACGTACCGAATATATGTCTGGTGCCCGATTTTCCGCCCAATGCAGGCTTCATCGTGGCATTCTCCAATGAATGTGCAGGTTTGTTCAAATTTGAAGACCAATCGACCGATATTCCCCAATACTACCTCTGGGATTTTGGCGATGGCTATACCAGCGAGGAAATCAATCCTTCGCATACCTATGACGCCGAAGGCAGCTACGACGTATCCCTGATCGTCACCAACACCCTGGGCGCTGACACCGTGACGCAAACCGTGACGGTCGACTTTATCGACTACCCGGTGATCGACAATATTACCTCTTGTGAAGGCAGTCCGGCGATCCTGACCGCCCAGGACAACGGCTATGTGGTCAACTGGTACAGCAATGGCAAACTCCTCTTTTCCGGCATTGAATTTGTAACTCCGCCCATCTCCGGGCCGACTACCTATATGGTCGAATCGGAAGATAAAAAGCCGTTGCAACAGGTAGGGCCGCCCAATAGTTTCTTCGGCGGCGGAAGTTATCACAACACCGGTTTTACGGGCCTACTCCAGTTTGAAGCTTTTGTGCCTTTTATCCTGGATTCGGTGTGGGTCGACGCCGGGGATGACGGCGAAAGGCTGATTGAACTGTTCGACATGAATGGCAACCAGCTCGATGCCGTGACGGTATTTATGCCCTATGGAATCAGCACGGTGGCTCTCAACCTGGAAATTCCGGAGCCGGGCATGTATCAGATAGGCGGTACCGGCGTCAACCTTTACCGCAACAACAACGGCGCCCAATATCCCTACGAATTGCCGGGCATTGTGACTATAACCAGTTCCAACGCGACGACCAACCCGCAGGGCTATTACTACTATCTCTACAACTGGCAGGTCCGCGAGTTGTCCTGTTTCAGCGAGCAAGTGCCTGTGACTGTGGAGCCATTAGCGGCGCCAACAGCCGGGTATGACTATCTGCAGGGCGGTGCTCAGCTGACTTTTCTGGATGTATCCGTTGGCGCTACGAGCTGGTTCTGGGACTTTGGGGATGGCAACACCTCCACCGACCAGAATCCCGCCCACTTCTATCTGGAAGATGGCGATTACGAAGTAGTGCTGACGGTGAGCAACGGCAACTGCGAGTCGACCTATACCGAGACGATCACGATCCTCAACTCCGGCGTTGCGGATATCGATGGCTTAACCGCCTTCAACCTATATCCCACGATCGGCAACGGGCAATTTATGCTGACCATCAGCCTGGATCGCGCTGCTGACCTGAATGTGTCGGTCGTGAATGTTCTCGGGCAGGAAGTGTATCAACTGTTTCGGTCGCAAACCGCCAGCTTACAGGAAGAAGTCAATCTGCCGGAGCTGGCCTCCGGCACCTACTTTGTGCAGTTACATATAAATGGACAGGGAGCGGTGAAAAAATATGTGTTAGTCAGGTAAGTTTAGTGCTTTGATCCTTAAAAAGTTAAGCGAAGAGCTCCTGGTTTCCAGGGGCTCTTTTTTTTGCATAAACCGTTAAGGCTTTTCTTTATTGAAAAAAAATAAACTTCCATTTAAAAAAATTTGGATAAATTAGCCAATAATTGGGCAAAGTTTCATAAAGCAACAAAACGCTAGTGTCATCTATTAAAGATTTTAGGCCGACCGTAATAAAATTCGTAAAAAGATAGTCAGGTCCTATTATCTACTTTAACGCAACACGTCGCCTTGACGATTGAGGGGACCTTTGTTTGTTAATTTAAATAGGTGACAATGAAAGCAATACGTGAACTGATCGCGGAATGTAGCACACAGGCGTTTGACCTCCATTTTACCCGGGCGAAGGAATGGAAAGCCGAAAAAGAGGGCAGGGTAGTGGTCGGGTATATGCCCATCTACTTTCCCCGGGAGATCATCCATGCCGCCGGCGCCCTGCCGGTAGGTATTTTCGGGGGAGGCGACCGGAAGCAGGTCATCAAGGGAGATGCCTATTACCAGTCTTACATTTGCCGGATTCCCCGAAGCATTATGGAGCTCGTGCTCGACAAGCATACCGCCCATTTTGACGGATACATTTTCCCCTCCATATGTGATGTGATCCGGAACCTCTCCGGCATATTCAAGCAGCAAAAGATCGGCAAGTTTGTGAAGTACATGGATTTTCCGCAAAACTTCCTGCCGGAGATCGGAGGGGTGTACTATCAACAGGAGATGGCGCACGTACTCAAGTACATCAAAGACCTGAACGGGGTGGAAGTGACCACAGACGCCCTGAACCATTCTATCGGCTTGTACAATAAGAACCGGGAGTTGATCGAGTTGATCTACCACATCCGCCAGGAATTTCCCTGGCGCCTGAGCATCGAGGATGTCTACCATGTGATTCGCGCCGGCACCGTGATCCCGGTGGAGGAGCACAACGACATCCTGAAACAGGTTTGTGCCCACATCCAACAAGATATCGGAAAACCACAGGATAAGATCAAAGTGGTGATCTCCGGCGCTTTTTGCGAGCAACCCTCCATCGGATTGATCCGGGCCATCGAAGAGGCCGGATGCTATGTGGTAGACGATGATTATATGCTGGGTTCCCGGATGATCATGGGCCCTGTTGATCCCGACACGGACAATCCACTGGAAGCCATCGCCAGTGCCTATATCCGGCAAAGCCAGTATTCTTCTTCTATTTATGACGTACACGACCCAAAAGAACTTCGCCTGGCGAAGATCGTAAAGGACAGGGGGGCCGATGGAGTCATATTCGCCTCTGCCAGTTTCTGCGACCCGAGCTTGTTGGATGCGCCTATTTTTCAAAATGCATTCGACAGAATGGGTATCCGCTACATGGCTTTCCAATTCAGCGAGAACATCAACCAGTTTAAAGTGATCAAGGAGCAGGTCGGCGCTTTCTCCGATTCTATAAAACTATGGGACGAGGAGCCCATCGTGATTTGAACCATTAGATCAATCCTTTGAAATTTAAGCAATATGCCACAAGAAGCACAAAAGGAAAAAAGCATGATTCTCCAGAAGGAGATGATAAACGGCCTTTTTGATGAATTGGAAAAGGCTAAAGAAACGGGAAAAAAGGTCTGCTATACCTTCGTTCCGGGCAACCTTTCCGAGTTGATCCGCACGTTCGATATGCTGCCTGTATATCCCGAGATCAATGCCTTGCAGAGCGCGATGCGCAAAAAATCGGGGGCCTATATCAAAGAAGCCGAAAAGAACGCCCATTCGGAAGACGTATGCACCTACGTCAAGTGCGATGTGGGGATGATGTTGAAAGGGAATATCGGCCCAACCGGTCAGAAGATCCCCGAACCGGATATCCTGTTGCTGAGCTATACCGGCTGTTTTACCTTCATGAAATGGTTTGAGACCCTCAAGCGGGAGTACCCCAATGCAGAGGTTATCATGTTGCATACCCCCTACCAGGAAAACGGGGAAATACGGCCCGAAATGACCGAATACATGGTCAAGCAACTCCGGGAAGAAGCGATCCCCAAAATGGAAAAGATCTCGGGCGTGAAGTTTGACGAAGAGAAACTGAAAAAACACCTAAAACTCGCCAAAGAAGCCCAGGATTGGATCACCAAGATCTTCGAAACCACCAAGCACAGACCTTCGCCCATCGACGCCTATTTTGCCGGGGTGTACTACATCGGTCCCATCAATATCGGCTTTAGGGGCACCCAGGAAGCGGTCGATTACTACAAGGAGCTGTATAGTGAGATCCAGGAACGGATAGATCTGGGCCTGGGACCCATTACTCCGGAAGGCGAAATGAAAGAGGAAAAATACCGGCTGGTAGTCGAAGGTCCTCCCAACTGGACCAGCTTCCGCGAATTCTGGAAAATATTCTACGATATGGGGGCCGTGATCGTTGCGTCCTCCTATACCAAGGTGGGGGGCGTATACGACATGGGATGGCGGCATGATCCCGAAAGGCCCCTGGAATCCCTGGCGGAATATTGCATGAATTGCTATACCAATCTCAATATCCCGCAGCGGATCGACCTCCTGTCCAAATGTATTCAGGACTACCATGCAGACGGGTATGTGACCAACTCCATCAAAAGCTGCAATTCATTTTCCGCCGGGCAACTGGGCATGATGCGGGAGATCGAAGACCGGCTCGAAATACCCGTCGGTTTTATTGAATCGGATCTCGTCGACCCGAGGTATTTCTCCTACTCGAACATCAAAAACAGGTTGGAATCCTTCTTCCAGATGCTCGAGCAACGGAAAATTATCACGGCAACGGAAGAGGTGGTATAGGTATGAAGGCTGTTCTCTGCCATAATAAATTTATAGACACTGCGGCCGCCGACCGCAGTGTCTATAAACAAATTTCGCCGCCTGAGGCGGCGAAATTTGCTTGATTAATATTCCTGAATTCCCAATAGTGAAACGTTATGAGTAAATATTATCTAGGTATCGATCTGGGCTCCACGACTTCCAAAGCCGTCATCATCAACGAAAAGGATGAAATAATAGGGCGGGGTATCACCAACACCCGGGCCAATTATAAAGTGGCGGCCGACATTGCCCGGGAAGAAGCGGAATACGATGCCCGGTTTTCCCTGCTGACTCAACAGCTGAAAAATGAGATCGCGGAATACCCCGAGTTTATGAAATACATGGCGGATATCCGCTCTGTATTCCAATATCGCCAATTTGAGCGCAGAATGGACCTCCTCAAAAAGACCCTCCGGGAGACCGTCGATGGCTTTGCCTACGACAACAAGGATGAAATTGCCGACCGGCTCAACGACATTCTCAATATCATCGGGCCGCAGATCAGGCATGAATTCCTCGAGGAAGACCTGGGGTCCAGAAACCAGTTTTTCCGCGACATTATCAACGAGCGCTACAACCAGGAGGTCGAAAAAGTGGACCGGAAATATTTCGAGCCCTTGATGCTGGCTTTCGACAAGAGTATCACGCCTGTGGAAAACCAGATGCTTCAGTTTAACTTCAAGGAACTGGTCGATGAATCGATGCGCGTGCTGGAAGTAAAGTACCAGGGGCTGGCCGATATGCAGGAAGACAAGGAGGACTGGTATTTTTCCGAGTTAAACGCGGTAAAGAACAACTTCAAAAGCCTGGAATCTTCCCTGCGCGGGCACATCGATCAGATCGCCGGGGAAGAGATCCATATCGTCAACATGGTGGGGACCGGCTATGGAAGGGCCCTCCTCCCGTTTCCGGAAGATTGCATCAAATCGGAGATCCTCTGCCATGCTTTCGGGGCACATGCCGTTTTTCCAAACACCCGTACAGTGCTGGACATTGGCGGCCAGGACACCAAAGCCATACAGGTCGACAGCCACGGGCTGGTCACCAGTTTCCATATGAACGACCGGTGTGCCGCAGGCTGTGGCCGATACCTGGGTTACATCGCCGATGAATTCGGCATTTCCATCAACGAACTGGGCCCTGAAGCCATGGAAGCCGATAAGGAAACGGATATCTGTTCAACCTGCACGGTGTTTGCCGGGGCTGAAGTGCGCGAACTGTTGAATAATGGCGAAAAACGACCCAATATCCTGGCCGGGCTGCACAAGGCCATTGTGCAACGGTCCATGTCCCTGATTGCTCGCTCCGGTGGTGTCCGCAATGAATTTACCTTCACCGGAGGGGTGGCTAGAAATCAGGCCGTACTGAAGTATGTCACGGAAATGGTCAAAGATTCCTACGGGGATGTGACCATGAATATCCACACCGATTCCATCTTCATGGGCGCCCTGGGCGGCGCCATGTTTGCCCGGCGGAATATCAAAGTGGATCTTCCAGCTAAAGCAAAAGCGATAAATTGATTAAACTTGGATACATGCATTTAAAATATTGAGTGAAGGGTGAAGAGTGAAGGGAAACCTCTTCACCTTTCACTCTTCACCCTTCACCCTTCACTAAAAAAAAAAAACAATGAACGATAAGATGATCTACACCATGGGCATCGATATGGGGGGAAGCTATGCCAAAGGGGTATTGCTTCATTACGACCCTACCGGCGGGATACACCAGGTCCTGGACAAAAGGACCGAAAAGATCCGGAAGCGCAACCCCAAAGACGTGGCGTTGGAGATGATCGGGCGGTTGCTGGAGGAAAACAAGCTGGAAGAAAAGGATATCGCCTATCTGGCATCGACCGGGGAAGGAGAGATGGTCGAACAGAAAACGGGGCACTTCTACAGCATGACTGCCCACTCGCGGGGCGGCATTTTCCTTGCTCCCGAAGCCAGAACCGTGGTTGATATGGGTGGGCTCTATGTACGGGCCATCAAGGTCGACCACCGGGGGAAAGTGATGGATTATAAAATGACCGGACAATGTGCCTCGGGCTCGGGGCAGTTTATCGAAAACATTTCGCGCTACCTGGGATTGGCCGTAGAAGAGGTCGGGGAAATGTCGCTGAAAGCCGATTGCCCGGAAGTCCCGTCCGGGATCTGTGCCGTATTGGCTGAAACGGATGTCATCAACCTCGTATCGAAAGGCCTTTCCACCCCCAATATCGTCAAAGGGATCAACATTTCCATTGCCAACCGGGTGATCAAATTGCTGGGTTCCCTGAAAGCGGAATCGCCTATTGTGCTGGTAGGCGGTATGGGTATGAATGTAGGTATGATCCAGGCCATCAGGGAATTGGCCGAAGAATCCGGTAGCAAGGATTACAGCTTCCTCTCCCATCCCGACGCCATCTACTCGGGCGCCTTGGGAGCGGCTGTTTGGGGTGGGTTCCGGTATTTTAAATTAAAGGAAAAACAATTCGTCTTTGTAGCTTAAAAAATGCTCTATGAAGGAATTGCATTCGGAGTTTAATCTGGGAGAAATAGTGCCGAACATTGCGTCCTTGTTACACAGAAATGTGGATCGATTTAGCCAGGGCGTCGTGTATTCGGAGAAAAACCAGGATGGCGAATACGCAGGAATCACCTGGCCGGAGTTTTATCGCCAGGTAAATACCATTGCCTGCAACCTGCAAAAGACCGGATTTCAGCGCGGGGAGAGAATGGTTATTTTCTCGAGAAACCGGCTGGAAATGCTGGAATTGCAATTGGCCATCATGGCGTACGGGGGCATCGCGGTTCCCATTTTTGCCCACTTTAAAAAAGAAACAGCGGAGTTGCTGATCCGCCATTCGGATGCTACCTACCTGGCGGTGGAAGGGCAAACCCAGTTGGATAACCTCAGCGAAAACCACGACCTGAAAAGGATCTATTCCTTCGACCCGGTGCAGGACGACCGCTTTTCCAACCTGACCCCGTTTGCACAATTATTGCAACACACTCCCGACGAGGGTATGGGACTCGACGATTCGATCGATCCCGATGTCATCTGTTTGAATATGTATACCTCCGGGACTATGGGAATACCCAAATGTGTGCAATTGACGCACCGGAATATTCTCTCCCAGCAGGCGGCACTGGATATAATCTGGGAACTGAACGACCAGGACCGGTTTTTAGCTTACTTGCCCTGGCACCATAGTTTTGGCGGGATCTTTGAGCTGTTTACCGCCCTGTACAACGGCGCTACCTATCACTTGGAAAGCAGTTACGGCAAGGAGCCGGATTCCATTTTCGAAAATTGGAAAAAGGTGAAGCCGACCGTTTTTTTTAGCGTGCCGAAAGTATACCAATCGCTTGTCGACAAAACACGCGGCAACAAGGAAGCCGAAGACATATTTTTCAACGGCGGCCTGAAATTCATCTTTACCGCCGCAGCTCCCCTGCCTCAGAAGCTGTCGGATGAATTTGAAAAAAGGAATATCTCCGTGATCGAAGGCTGGGGACTGACAGAGACGGCGCCATGCTGTACCCTGACGAACCCCTCCTTGAAAAGAGAACCCGGACTGGTAGGAAAACCCATCCCGGGCGTACAAATCCGCATTGCGCCTGATGAGGAGATCCAGGTGAAAGGCCCCAATGTCATGGTGAGCTACTACAAAAACGAGGAAGCCAATGCAGATGCCTTTACCGAAGATGGGTGGTATCGCACCGGAGACGTAGGAGCCATTACGGATAATGGGATGAAGCTGATCACCCGGAAGGACCGGATTTTTAAACTCTCCAATGGCGAAAAAGTGATCCCCACCGACCTGGAAAAGCAGATTGAATTCAAGTGTCATTACGTGCAGTATGCAATCGTGGCCGGGAGCGGCGAAGAATATCCAGCCGCCCTGATCTTTCCCAATAAAAAATTATTGACCAATCCGGATTACGAGCTCACGCCGGGAGAAGGCTGCTTCTGTCCCAAAAGTTTGGACGAGTTGGGCATGTGCCTGACGGGGTGTTTGCACATAGCCAATCAATGCATTGGTCAAAAATTTGCCAAGATAAAGTCGGCCACCATCATCTGGGATGAGCTCTCGTTGGATGACCGAACGCTCACCCCCTCCATGAAAGTGGCCCCGAAAAATGTGGTGGAAAAGTATAAATCCCACCTTAAAAACATGTACGGAGACAACATACCGGTGGAAGAGGAAGTGTATGTGATCCGTCTGAATCCTAATCATATTTAACCAAGTCCAGATGTACCGAATAAAGACTACCGAGTTATTGAAGAAGATCATGGGGGACTATTTCCAGGTATTGGACAGCGGACAGCGGAAAGTAGCCTGGTGCACGAGTGTAGGGCCGGCCGAACTGCTCCGGGCCTTCGACTTCGAAGTCTATTTCCCCGAAAACCACGGCGCCCTGCTTGGCGCTACCCGGACTGCTATGGACTATATTCCCGAAGCGATGAAATGCGGATTTTCGGGACATGTCTGCTCTTACACTACTTCCGACATCGGTTCCTACCTGAAGAAGGACACCCCGCTCCAGGATCATTACGGAGTAAAAGGGTTGCCCAAACCGGACCTGATCGTCTACAACACCAACCAGTGCCGGGAGGTAGAGGACTGGTTTACGTTCTATGCCCATGCCTACGACTGTCCCATTGTGGGCGTGCACCCGCCCAGACACCTGGATGTGGTGACCCAGGACGAAGTAGACCTGGTGGTGAAGCAATTCCAAAAAATGATCCCGGTATGCGAGCAGACTAGCGGCGTCAAATTTGACCTGGATAAGTTCAGGGACGTGGTGAGACTGAGTAAAGAAGCCACGTTGCTCTGGCAAAAAGTTTTGAAAACAGCGAAGGCGCCGATGACGCCGATCAGCTTTTTCGATGGCGCCATTCACATGGGGCCGATCGTCGTGTTGAGAGGCACCCAGGTCGCAAAGGATTACTACGAGGTATTACTGGAAGAACTGGAAGGAAATATAAAAGCCGGAAAAGGGGTAGCCCCGGAACCTTCGATCCGGATCTTCTGGGAAGGAATGCCGATCTGGGGCAAACTGCGCATGATGAGCGATCTGTTCCTTCAAAACCAGGCAGTGGTGCTTGCCTCGACCTATTGCAGCAGCTGGATCTTCGATCAGTTTGACGAAACCCAGCCGTTTGAATCCACCGCCAGGGCGTATACAGAGATCTTCATCAACCGGAGTGAAACCGCCAAGATGGAAATGCTGCGCAACTGGATGAAGGAATACCGCATTGACGGCATCGTTTTCCACGATGCTAAAACCTGTTTCAATAATTCCAATTCAAAATTTGGCATGCCCCACCGGCTGCAGGAGCAAACAGGCGTACCGGCGTTGGTCATTGAAGGAGATCTGTGCGATTTACGCTTCTTTTCCGAAGGGCAGAGCATTACCAAAATAGAAACCTTTTTAGAGCAAATTGAAGATTCAAAAATTATGAGTTGATAAATCTAGTCGCACGACAATTAAAATAAAAAAAATATCATGGAAAAGATTAAAGTGGGCCTCATCGGTGTGGGTAATGTAGGGATGATATTAGCTGTCAAACTGCAGGAAGCGGGCTGCGAAATGCACCTCTGCGAGCGAGATAAAATAAAAAAAGAAAAGATCCTGGAAGAAGGGATCGTGCTGGAAAACGTGATTCAGGCAAGCGCCCGGTTCGAGCATGTATATACCACCATCGAGGAGATGGCCAACCTTGATCTGGATTATTTGATCTTCACCCTCAAGTCGTATCAAACGGAGGAGGCGGTAAAGCAGGCGGAAGCCCTCAACTCCGCAAAGCTCACTGTAATTTCAGCGCAGAACGGCATCGATGTGGAGAAGATCCTGTCGGCTTCCTTTACCGAATCCAAGACCCTGCGCATGGTGGTCAATTTCGCGGGCAACGCGGTTTCACAAAATTCGGTCAAAGTCACTTTTTTCAACCCACCCAATTATATCGGTTCGCTCGACGACAGCCGGAAAAAGGAAGCCGAGAAATTCGCCGATATGTTGAACGGGGTGAGCCTTCAAACCACGGTGGTCGATTCCTTTGAATTGCTGGAAAGGGCCTGGGAAAAGACCATATTGAATGCCTCGCTGAGCGCACTTTGCGCCGTGGGAAAACTCACCATGGGCGAAGCCATGTCAGATCCCGATACCGTAGAATTGATCGAACAGACGATCAATGAAGGCATAGAGGTAGCCAAAAAGGAAAAGATCAAATTTCCGGACAACTTCCTGCGCAAGTGCCTGAGATACCTGAAAAAAGGGGGCGATCACTATCCTTCTCTCGCGGTTGACCTCCTGAATAACCGGCCGACCGAAATTGATTATATGAATGGGAAGCTCGTGGAATACGGCCGAAAACACTACGTCCGGACGACCCTGAACCTCTCCTTTACCAATATGGTGAAGGCCATGACCAACAAGAATGTCATTCCCGATATTGTGAATGTGACCAAGAGCTACAGTACTTCTCTGGTGAAAAAGGGGATGGTCGATACCAGTAAAATGCCCATTTACTACAAAGGCGTCGACTGTTACCTGGGAATTGACCTGGGGTCAGCTTATTCCAAATTCACCATCACAGATGAAGCGGGAACCCCCATTTTCCAGTATGCGCTTCGGTCCTTAAACAAGGACCGGGACACGTTCAAACACCTCATGAATGCCATTCATACCCATTTTTCGATAAAATACAGCTGTGCCACAGGCTACGGCCGCAAGCACTTTATCGATTCGGACATCATTAAAACGGAGGTCAATTGTGCGACCACAGGGGTGTCCAAATACTTCTCCGGCGCAAAGAATATTCTGGACATTGGCGGGGAAGACATCAAGATTATCAAGTGCAACGACCGCAATGGTACGGAGAGTTTCTACATGAATGAAAAATGCTCGGCGGGTACCGGCTCTTTCCTCGAAGAAATTGCCGAAAGGGCGAATATCAAGCCGCAACAAATGAGTGGCCTTGCTTCCAATTCGGAATACGACCAGGAACTGAACAGTTTTTGTACGGTCTTTGCCAAAACCGAGATCATGAACTGGATCTTCGACGGCTTGACCAGCCAGGATATTTCCCGGGGCGTCTACCTCTCCATCGCCAACCGGGTGTCGAAAATGCGTCTGGCCCCCGGGCTTCCGATCTATATGATTGGAGGGGTCATTGCGCATCATCCCTATTTCAAGGTGCTTCTGAGCCAAAAGTTGGAAAAATCGATTGAAATCGTAGAGAATCCGCAGTATATCGTTTCCCTGGGCGCTGCACTTACCGCCTTAAAAGACTATAAAAGAAGCATGACCGTCAATTCAGGCCCGCTGGTGAGCGAAGCCAGCGAGGCCTTTGATGCCTAGTTCCGTTATTGAATGACCTTTTCAACCAGTTCAACATGGCATTTTCTTATAAAACGCGCTCCCTTTCAAAAGTAGTGGTAATAGGCGCCGGCCAGATCGGACCGGATATTTGCCTGCATTTTTCAAAAGTGTTTTGGAACCAGGGCGTGCAGCTGGTCCTGATCGACATATCGGAGGATGCCCTCTCTAACGCCCAGGCCAGGATGGAGAAAAAGATCGATAAAGGCCAGGAGACCGGCGCATTCCGACCGGAAATGGCCCAGCGCATGAAAAGCGCCATCACCTATACCTCCGATTACGAAAAAGCCCGGAATGCAGATCTGGTGGTCGAAGCAGCGACAGAAAACGGACAGGTGAAAGACCTCATCTTCAGGCAATTGGAGAAATTGACCGGCGATGACTGCATCTTCCTTTCCAATTCGTCACACATGCAGCCGGAAGTGATATTCGAAAATATTGAAAACAAGGCCAGATGCCTGGTGGCGCACTATTTCTTTCCTGCAGAGCGAAACCCCGTCATCGAAATTGTGCCCGGCGCACAGACGGCCCCGGATATTACCGCACTGGTACTGGGGTTTTATGAAACGATCGGCAAAATACCCATCGAAGTAAAAAGCTCCTACGGATATGCCATCGACCCGATCTTCGAAGGGTTGTGCCAGGTGTCCATCCTGTGCCTGGAAAAAGGGTACGGAACGGTCAAGCAAATCGATAAGATCGCGCAAGAATCATTGAAACAAGGCGTAGGCTCTTTCACTGCCCTGAATCTCACAGGGGGCAATCCCATCACCAACCACGGGCTGGAGGAGATGAGAAAGACGCATATTCCCTGGTTCCGCTCGCCGCAAACCTTACAGGACATTACCCGATCGGGCGAAAAATGGGACACGGCAAAGCGGGGAGAAGTCGTGGAGATCAGTCCCGAAACAGCGGAGGCCCTGCGCAAGCAACTGCTCGGCGGCTACTTTGCCTTGGCTTCCTACATTATCGACCTAGGCATCACCAACGTCGACGACCTGAACATGGCTACGGAAATTGGCCTCGTCATCGCGCCTCCTTTTTCCCTGATGAACCAAACAGGCATCGCCGAATCAGTTAAACTGGTGGAAGCGTTTTGCGCCGAGCATCCCGATTTCCCTTTCCCGGAATCCCTGAAAAAAGCCAACGCCGCAGGTGGCTGGACCATTTCCCGGATCAAAAGAAGTACGATCGACGAGGTGGCTGTCCTGACCATCAGAAGACCCCAGGCGCTCAATGCCCTCAACCTGCGGGTATTGAATGAATTAAAGGCGGAGCTTGAAAAAGCCGAAGCGGATGCCTCCATCAAGGGCGTGGTCATCACCGGTTTCGGAGTGAAAGCCTTCGTCTCGGGAGCTGATATCCAGATGCTGGCGGCCCTGAAAACCCCGGAAGAAGGAGTCCAGAACTCGCAGGATTTTCAAGCCACGATCAATTATATCGAGCGCCTGAAAAAACCGGTCGTCTGCGCCCTGAACGGGTTTGCCTTCGGCGGAGGCAATGAACTGGCAATGGCCTGTAATGCCCGGATCGCCAAAGCAGGCATGAAGGTGATGGCCTGTCAGCCCGAGGTCAACCTGGGCTTTATCCCCGGCGCCGGAGGTACCCAACGCCTGCCCCGGTTGGTTGGAGTAGAAAAAGCCGCAGAGATCCTGCGCACCGGAAGGCCCGTTTCTTCCAGAGAAGCCATGGAGATCGGATTGATCAGCCTGGAAACGGAGGGAGACCTGATCGCGGGAGCTGTGGCGTTGACCCGCCAGATCGCGGATGGACAGATCTCATTTACACCCCTTTCTACCGCTCCTTTAACCGGGATCGGCCAGCCCAAAACACTGGAAATCGGCCACCTGAGCAAGCGAATCGACGAGATATTGGTAGACGCCATCTATGAGGGCGCGCGCTTGCCCCTCGCAGAAGGCCTCGTGTATGAGTCGAAAATGTTTGGCGAATGCATGAAGACCGAAGATATGCAGATCGGGTTGGAGAATTTTAAGGCGAATGGGCCGAAGGTGAAGGCGGAGTTTGTAAACAGGTAAAAATTCAATACAGAAATCACAGATATGACTGGTTACCACCATAAGAAAAAAGGCATTGGGATCTTGTATACCGACACTTACCTGGTGAACGGCGCGAGAACCCCCTTCGGAAAGCTGTGCGGCACCCTGGGCAGCATTTCTCCCACCGACCTGGGTATTTATGCCACCAAAGCAGCGCTGGAGAAAGCGGGTGTTGACGGAGAAGACATCGATCAATTTATGTACGCCAATATTGGCCAAAGCTCTGCCGATTCTTATTTTTTGCCCCGGCATGTGGGGTTGTATTCGGGTATTCCGGAGGAGGTGCCTGCGGTGATGCTGCAACGGATCTGCGGCTCCGGCTTTGAAACCATCATTGCGGGCGCCGAACAGATCGCGCTGGGAAAAGCAAAGGCCACCATGTGCGGAGGCACGGAGAATATGACCCTTTCGCCTACCGTCAGTTTCGGCAACCGGATGGGGTATCCGCTCGGAAGAATCGACTTTAAGGATATGCTTTGGGAGGCGTTGAATGACACCGCCGGCGTACCCATGGGCTGTACGGCCGAAAATGTAGCCAGGCGGTACCAGATCTCCAAAGCAGATGCCAATGAATTTGCCAAGTTATCTGCAGACCGGGCTATTGCCGCTACCAAAGCCGGTTTTTTTGACGGGGAGGTCACGCCGATAAATTCCACAGTTTTTGAAGTGGAAGGCTTGAACCCGAGAAAGGTACGGCTGCCCAAAGGGGTGGAGAATTTCACGACTGATGAAAACATCCGCCCCGCCAACCTGGAAGCCATGGCCAAACTCCCGTCGGTATTTGAAAAAGACGGCGTGCAAAACGCGGCCAATTCGAGCGGGATCGTAGACGGCGCCGCCTCCGTAGTGGTTGCCCATAAAAGCGTCGTGGAGGAAAAAGGGCTCCAACCCCTGACCCGGATCGTCGCCTCGGCCACCAGCGCCCTCGACCCCAGGTACATGGGCCTGGGTCCGGTACCCGCTATCCGCCTGGTGCTCGAAATAGCCGGCCTGAAACTGGAGGACATCGGCCTGATCGAGATCAACGAAGCCTTCGCCGCCCAGTTCATCGGCTGCGAACGCGAACTGGGCCTCCACCGCAGCATTTGCAACGTCAACGGTGGCGCCATTGCCCTGGGTCACCCCCTGGCGGCCACCGGCACCCGGTTGTCGCTGACCTTATCGAGGGAGATGAACCGAAGGGGCGTAAGGTACGGCATCGCCTCCGCCTGTATTGGTGGGGGACAGGGGACGGCGATCTTGTTTGAGCATGTGAATTGAGCTAAACGACATTAACCAATGAAAAAAATAAAACAATGGCAAATGACCGCCCTCCAACAGGACTTTACCCTGGTGGAAAGCGATATGCCGTCGATCAGCGATAAGGAAGCCCTGGTCGAGGTAGCCGGCTGTGGGGTCTGCCATACCGATCTGAGTTTTTGGCACGACGGGGTCCGAACCAAAAAAGAGCTGCCCCTGACCCTGGGCCACGAAATAAGCGGAACCGTGGTGGAGGGCCCTGCACATCTGCGCGGCAAGAATGTGATCATCCCTGCTGTGTTGCCTTGTGGGGACTGCGAACTTTGCAACAAAGGGCGGAGCAATATGTGCCAAAACCAGCTCATGCCCGGAAATGATTTCCACGGCGGGTTTGCCTCCCATATCGTCGTGCCGCATCAACACCTTTGTCCGGTGCCAGACGAGGTGCTGAAAACCTATTCCCTCGACCAACTCGCGGTGGTGGCCGACGCCATCTCCACTCCGTACCAGGTGCTGGAAAAATCGGAGCTGGAAAAAGGCGACCTGGCCATCGTCATCGGCATAGGAGGCGTAGGGGTGTACGGCGCCCTCATTGCCAAAATAAAGGGAGCCAAAGTGCTGGCCATCGATATCAATGACGATAAACTGGCTCTCGCCCGGAAACACGGCATCGATGCTACGCTGAATTCCGCCGGCCTTTCTGCCAAGGAAGTAAAAGAAAAGGTCAGAGGGATCGCCAAAGAACTGGGCGCCCCGAAATACGGATGGAAAATTTTTGAATTTTCCGGCACTAAACCCGGGCAGGAACTCGCGTACAGCCTGCTCACCTTTACCTCCACCCTCAGCGTAGTCGGTTTTACCATGGATAAACTCGAACTGCGCCTGAGCAACCTCATGGCCTTCGATGCCAAGCTGATCGGCACCTGGGGCTGCAAGCCGGAACTGTATCCGGAAGTACTCGACCTGATCGCCAGTGGAAAGCTGAATATCAAGGATTTTGTAGAAGTGTTCCCGATGTCAAAAATTAATGAAGTATTCAGGAATACCCTGGCGCATAAGTACCACAGAAGGTCCGTTTTAAAACCTGATTTTTAATGGTAGAAAAATTCAAATTTGAATCATCCGGAATGCTCAGCTCGGCAATTTTGGACTCTCCCTCCGGGCTCCTCCCTGGTGCTAATTCGGTAGGGAGCAGAAAAGCAGGTCACTTTACTGGGTCTTCTACAGCAGGTTATGTGGAGGTTGTTCAGGAAAACACCTTTAGTTTTGGGCATATATACGCTCATGTCCCCCGCTGGCGGGGGCTGGGGGTGGAAAAAAAACTGCCATTAGCCCTAAAAGGGAGGGAATCAAAGATTGAGGAATCCACTCCCTACCCCCGCCAGCGGGGGACAAACCGTGCTTCACCCTAAGCTGGCGTTTTTTACTTACCCCATACGAGATTAGCCCTAATAAGAGAGAGTGTGGGCGCCGGCACGGGGTACGTTGGAAGCGCTGTTTTACTTAATATAACCAAACCATTCATACCATGCTAGTAAGCCACAATCTGACCGAAGCCAAATACACGGAGATCCTGTTCGAAAAAAGACCGGCAAAAGACCTTTCCGGACAGAAGGTAGAGGGGTTATACAACGCCTGGATCCTTATCAATAATCCTTCTCAATATAATTCCTACACCACCCAGGCGGTAAAGGAAATTATCCTGGCGTTCCGGGAAGCCTCCAATGACCGGAGCGTCGTGGCGGTGGTGTTTACGGCGGTGGGTGACAAGGCGTTTTGTACCGGCGGCAACACCAAGGAATATGCCGAGTATTACGCAGGCAATCCGCAAGAGTACAAGCAGTATATGCGGTTGTTCAACGACATGGTTTCCGCCATTCTGATGTGCGATAAACCGGTGATCTGCCGGGCCAACGGCATGCGTATCGGCGGCGGACAGGAAATAGGCATGGCCTGCGATTTTACCATTGCCCAGGACCTGGCCCGCTTCGGGCAGGCTGGTCCCAAACACGGCAGTGCGCCCGACGGGGGATCTACCGATTTTCTGCATTTGTTTGTGGGGGTGGAGCTGGCGATGTTCTCCTGTACGGTTTGCGACCCCTGGTCGGCACATGAAGCCATGCGATACGGATTATTGACGGAGATCGTTTCCGCCCTGAAAGTGAACGGGCAATTTGTACCTAATCCAACGGTGGTGACCGACCGGTGGGTGGAGGAGTCGACTGGAAAGATCGTCTACGGTACGCCCAAAAACGGCGAAGCCCTCCAGGAGGCAAAGGCCCTGCTCAAAAGCGGAGAAGTAGACCTCAGTCTATTGGATGCCGCCGTGGAGCGCATGTGCACCAAACTGATGATGACCTTTCCCAACTGTTTGAGCAAGACCATCAATTCGATTCGCAAAAAGAAACTGGAGCACTGGGATAAAAACAAGGAATCGAACCGGGACTGGCTGGCCCTGAATATGATGACCGAAGCCAAAGCGGGATTCCGGGCGTTCAACGAGGGTCCCAAAGATAATCGCGAGGTCGATTTTATCAAGCTCCGGCAAATGCTCGCCCAGGGGATGGAATGGAATGAGGAGATGCACCAGGCCATTTCGCCGCAATTTCAAACGACAAATGCGAAGTGACAGCTGGAATAATCCCTCTCAATCCCTTACAATAAAAAAAGTGTTTTCAAATGGAAAAACTAAAACTCGACTATACCCACGCCGGCTCCGTAGCCAATATCCTGTTGGACGACGGGAAAGGAAATGTGCTGGATAATGCGATGATGCAAGAGCTGCTTGGGCTCTTTGAGGAACTGCGGGCAAACCGCGACATCAAGGCCATTACGTTCCAGGGAGCCGGCAAACATTTCTCCTTTGGGGCCAGCGTGGCGGAGCACCAAAAGGACTTTGCAGCGGGGATGCTAAAAACCTTCCACCAACTGTTTATCGTGCTGATGGACATGGGCATTCCCACCCTTGCAAAAATATCGGGCCAATGCCTGGGGGGTGGGCTCGAACTGGCGCTGTTTTGCAACTTCCTCTTCGCCGATAAAACAGCAGTGCTGGGGCAGCCTGAGATCGTACTCGGCGTATTTCCGCCTCCGGCATCTGTGATGCTGCCCTTGAAGATCGGGCAGGCCAAAGCCGAAGAGCTCCTACTTACCGGCAGGAGCATTCAGGCGGAGGAGGGCGAAAAACTGGGCTTGCTCAATCAGGTATTTGAAGATAAAGACGCCTTAAATAGTGGCGTGAATGAATGGTTGACCAAAAACCTCATTCCCAAAAGCGCCTCTTCCTTGCGGTATGGGGTAAAAGCGGCGCGGTCGGTGTTTAACCAGCACATGCACGAGCAACTTTCCCGGCTGGCGGGTTTATATGTGGACGAGTTGATGGAGACCAAAGACGCCAACGAGGGCATTCGCTCTTTTCTCGAAAAGAGAAGCCCCGTTTGGGAGAATGGGTAACAGGTGGTGTACTTTTCTCGAAAAATAGCCACACTTCAATCAAGGGCGTAGCATAAGTTGTTATTTTTGGAACTTCCGTTTGAAACATGTTACTGAAATCCCCGGCAGGCCGGGAAAATGAAAAAGCATACATGAGCGCCAAAGAGTTAAAAGGAGCTGTCATCAAATTTGCGGGCGATTCGGGCGATGGGATGCAGTTGGCAGGGTCCTTGTTTACCAGCACGACCGCCTTTATCGGCAACCAGATCGCTACATTTCCGGACTTCCCTTCCGAGATCCGGGCTCCAACGGGCACTGTGGCCGGTGTATCGGGATTCCAGATCCACTTCGGGTCGACCGGGGTGCATAGCCCGGGCGATACGCCGGATGTGCTCGTAGCCATGAATCCGGCCGCACTGAAGGCGAATATGGGCGACCTGAAACCGGCTGCCACCATTATTGTAGACATCGACACGTTCGACCGGAAAAACTTCGATAAAGCGGGGTTGGAGGCCGATCCCCTCACAGATGGCTCTTTGGATGATTTCCAGGTGATCAAGGCGCCCGTCACTTCCATGACCAAGACGAGCCTGGCGGATATGGGCCTGAGCAACAAGGAGATGATGCAGTGCAAGAATATGTTTGTGCTGGGCATGGTCTACTGGTTGTTCAGCGAGCCGATGGAACCGACCATTCAGTTCTTCGAACGCAAGTTCAAGGTCAACCCCGTCGTGGTGGAAGCGAATAAAAAAGTCCTGTTGGCCGGATACAATTTTGCCGAAACCGTCGAGGCGTTTACTTCTTCCTTTACCGTGCCGCCTGCCAAAAAGGCGCCGGGTATGTACCGGAACATCACCGGAAACCAGGCCACGGCCTGGGGTTTTCTGGCAGCCGCGCAAAAGGCGGGCAGGGGCTTGTTCCTGGGGTCGTATCCCATCACCCCGGCCACCGATATTTTGCAGGAATTGGCCCGGCACAAGTGGACGGGCATCAAGATATTCCAGGCGGAAGACGAGATCGCCGGGATCTGTTCTGCCATCGGCGCCAGTTTTGCCGGCGACCTGGCCATCACCACCACCTCCGGTCCGGGCATGGCGTTGAAAACCGAAGCCATCGGACTGGCCGTCATGACGGAATTACCCCTCGTGGTGGTGGATGTGCAAAGGGGTGGGCCTTCTACCGGATTGCCCACCAAGACCGAACAGGCCGATCTGATGCAAGCCGTTTACGGACGCAACGGAGAGAGCCCGGTGGTCGTGTTGGCGGCCAGTACGCCGGCCGATTGCTTTGACTGGGCCTTCGAAGCATCCCGGATCGCCATTGAGCATATGACCCCTGTCATTTTGCTCTCCGAAAATTATATTGCCAACGGGTCGGAACAATGGAAGATCCAAACCCTCGAAGAGTTGCCCGAGATCCATCCGCCTCTTCCGGTTTCCCGGGAGGAGTGGAGCCCCTATAAGCGGCAGGCCGAAACGCTGGTCCGGACCTGGGTGACGCCCGGTACGGCCGGATTCGAACACCGGATCGGTGGACTGGAAAAAGAAGACGGCTCGGGGAATGTGTCCTACACCCCGGCTAATCACCACCACATGGTCAAAACACGTGCGGACAAAGTAGCCAAAGTAGCCGACGATATTCCCCTTCAGCGCTATTTGGGAAAAGACGCGAATAAACTCCTGGTGGTCGGGTGGGGCGGTCAATTCGGCATTCTGGTTGCCGCCGTAAAAGAGATGCAGGAGGAAGGCCAATCCGTCGGACTGGTCAATTTCAATTACATCCATCCCCTGCCGAAGAATACGGAAGAGATTTTCGGTAAATTCGAGAAAATTGTGGTCTGCGAGTTGAACAACGGCCAGTTTGTGAAGCACCTGCGGGCGCAACTCCCCCAATTTTCTTATGAACCGTTTAATAAAATTGCCGGGCAGCCCTTCCGGGTTGCGGAGCTGAAGCGGAAGTTTTACGAAATAATTGAAAGGAAATAATATGGAAGAGATCACGACCAATTGCGTCCTTACTGCAAAGGATTTCGCCAGCGACCAGCCGGTGCGCTGGTGCCCGGGCTGCGGCGACTACGCCATTCTTAAATCCATGCAAAAAGCGCTGGTGGAGCTGCAAATGCCGAAAGAACGGCCCGTCTTCATCTCCGGGATCGGTTGTTCCTCCCGATTTCCGTATTACATGAGCTCCTACGGGTTTCACACCATTCACGGCAGGGCTGCAGCGATTGCTACCGGCGTCCGGCTGGCCAATCCGGACCTGAGCGTCTGGATCATTTCCGGCGATGGCGATTCCCTCGCTATCGGCGGCAACCACCTGATCCACGCCATCAGGCGCAACCTGAACATGAACCTGATCCTGTTCAATAACGAAATATACGGCCTGACCAAAGGGCAGTATTCACCCACCACCCAACGCGGGAAAGTGACCAAGTCCTCGCCGCATGGCACGATCGAGAACCCTTTCCTTTTGGGCGAATTGGCCCTCGGCGCCGGAAGCAGCTTTTATGCCCGGGTGCCCGATACCAATCAGAAATTGATGACCGGGGTTTTCGTAGAAGCGGAAAAACACAAGGGATTTTCCCTGGTAGAAATACTCCAGAACTGCGTCATCTTCAATGACAACGCCCATGAGGAAATCACAGGAAAGGAAAACAAGGACGACAACCAGGTGGTGTTGGAGCATGGGAAACCGATGATCTTCGGCAAAGAGCGGAATAAAGGCCTGGTGCTGGATTGCCTGCAACTGAAAGTAGTGACCATCGGCGAGAACGGGGTTACGGAAGACGATCTCCTCGTGCACGATGCGGAAACGGAAAATCCGGCCCTGCACCAAATGCTGGTGCGGATGCAGCTGCCCCATTTTCCCATCGCCACCGGGATCATCAGGAAGGTCCAAACCCCGGCTTACGACGAAGCCCTGCGGGAGCAAATCAGTTTGGAAAAGGAACGGTCCAAATTCACTTCGCTGAACCACCTGTTCCTGAGCGGGAATGTGTTTGAGATAAAAAGTAGTTAAGTATGGGCAAAAGAACCGCCCTTATCACCGGCGCTGGCACCCCGGGCTCCTCTCTCTGGAGCTAATCTTGTAGGGGAAGAGGAAAAAAGTTCCTGCCCAGGATGTTTGCACGATCTTGTCCCCCGCTGGCGGGGGTAGGGGGTGGGAAAAACTGTCATTGGCCCCTAAAATGGAGGGAATCAACGGTTGAGTGATCCACCCCCAACCCCCGCTGGCGTGGGTAGGGGGTGGAAAAAACTGTCATTGGCCCCTAAAATGGAGGGAATCAACGGTTGAGTGATCCACCCCCAACCCCCGCCAGCGGGGGACAAATGCGTATCGAGGCAAAAAAAGAAGCTATTTTTCGGGACATTTTCCACTCCTCAAATAAAAGAACCAAGGATGACTCCTGTTAATCAGTTATGAATATGCAAAAAAGAATCGCCTTAATCACCGGCGCTGCCAAAGGGATCGGAGAGGCCATCGCCCGCCGGTTGATCCAGGAGGCGTATGCCGTTATTTTGGTGGATGTCGATGGGGAAAACGGGGAAAAGCTGGCGCGAGAATTGGGTGAAAATGCCCGGTATATTACCTGCGATATCAGCAACGAAGCAGCTGTATCCACTCTTTTTGCGAAAATTGACCACCTCGACGTGTTGGTCAACAACGCGGGTATCATCCGCGACAATTTGATCTGGAAGATGTCTTCGGAAGACTTTGACCGGGTGATCGATATCAACCTCAAAGGTACCTGGCTGATGTGCCGGGCCGCTGCCGCCCGCATGCGGGATCAAAAAAACGGGCGAATTGTGAACATCGCCTCCCGTGCCTGGCTCGGCAACCCCGGGCAATCGAATTACGCCGCTTCCAAAGCCGGGGTGGTATCCTTGACCCGGGTGTTAGCGCTCGAACTCGGCAGATATGGGGTGCTGGTGAATGCCGTTGCACCTGGTTTGATCGATACCCCACTCACTCAAAAACTCTCGCCAGAGGTACTCGAAAAGCTCATCCAGGCCCAACCCACCCGCACGATGGGCCAACCGGAAGATGTGGCCAACGCCGTCGCCTTTTTATGCGACGAAAAGACTCAATTCATCACGGGGCAGACGCTGTATGTGGACGGAGGAAAGAGTGTTGGTGCGGGAATTTAGAGTTTTTCCAATCCCCTCCTCAAATACACCCCGATCATTTCTCTCCGATATTTCCGGGTATACATATCGTTGTCGATAGCGCGGGCGCCCTTGATGGCTTTTTTGATCAGCCCTTCCGGATCGTCGTCTTTTTTGCCGACCACCACTACCGGTTTGGGGTCGACACCGGACAGGGCAATTTTGAGTTTCCCGGTTTTATCCAGGGCAATCGCAGCGGTCAGGGAGGTGAATTCCAGGCTCTCCCGCTGCCGGAGTTTGAAGTAGGAGGTAGAAAAACCCCTGTCCAGGGGCAGGAGGATCGCGGTGACAATCGCCGTTTCCGGCAGGTTGCGGGGCTTGACGCCGTCGCCGGTGTAAATGTCTTCCAGTTTTACCCTCCGCGCGCCATCGAGGTCGATCACTTCGATTTCGGCATCCATAGCAATTAACGCGGGAGCGGTATCGGAGACCAGTTCCGAAAAACAGGCTTTCTTCCCCTGTGTGGCGATGCAGATATCTCCGTCGCATTTCAGGCAATAACCCACCGATTCGCGCCACCATTCCGATTGGTTGTAGTACAGGCAACGGTTTTCGCAGAGCACATTACCGCCCAGGGTCGCCGTTTTCCGCAATAAGGGCGCTCCCACCGACAAGGCCGCTTCGATCAGCATGGGAAATTCGGTTCGGATCTCCTCGTATTGTTTCAGCGATTCCAACGGCTCCAGGGCGCCTATGCGCAAGAACCCGCCCACCTCTTTCACCCCCCTTCAAGCCAGGCAGCCGGGTGATATCGATCAGGCAGGGCGACTTTTCATTATCCTGAAAACGGTTCACCATCACGTCGGTCCCACCAGCGAGGTATTTGAAAAACCCCAGGTTGGAGTGGGCCATCTCAAACGCTTCATGGAGGGTGGTGGGCAGGAGGTATTTTTTTTCGGCGATCATATTGGCAAGTATTATCGTCCTTTTTCGCACTCACCCCCAACCCCTCTCTCCCGAGAGAGGGGAGTTCTTGGCACTTGAAGGCATCTCTTTTTTCCTTCCCTTTGAAAAAATTTGAAAGTTGAGACGCTCAAAATGCTAAGCTCAAAAAGCTCCCCTCTCTTTGGAGAGAGGGGTTGGGGGTGAGTGGTTTTCAGGGCGTTATGCAGATTTTCATGCAATACTGTTATCAATTATTTCCAATTTTTCTTTTATTAGTGCATTCAACAACTCTTCTTCATTGATAGGCAATGACGTTACCCGAACCCCCACTGCGTCGTAGATGGCATTGGCAATCGCGGGGATGACGGGGTGCAGGGCGCCTTCTCCACACTCCTTGGCGCCGAAGGGACCTTCCGGGTCGGCGGTTTCTATAATGGCCGTGTGGATGGGAGGAGTATCCTTCGCGGTGGGTATTTTGTAGTCCAGCAAATTCCCGTTGACCAGCAATCCGTTGTAGTATTTCATCTGCTCGCCCATGGCCTGGCCCAATCCCATGTGCCAGGATCCTTCCAGTTGTCCTTCTACGGCCAGGGGATTGAGGGCTTTGCCGACATCGTGGGCGCCCCAGATATTCAACACGTTTACCTTTCCGGTTTCCTGGTCTACCTTCACCTCTGCAATGACGGCGCCGAAACTGTAGGAAGGGCTCAGACCGGCCCCCGCGCCCTTGAAGTCGCCGCCCAGCTTCGGGGAGTTGTAAGCTCCAGAAGTGTTCAATGCCCCCACTTTTCGCGTGGCGATCTCGATGGCTTCCACCCAGCTGAGGTCTACTTTCCGGTCGGGGGTATACACTCGTTCGTGGTGGATGGTCAGCTCGGCAGGGTCTGCATCGTGGACGTTACCTACTGCATTCAGTATTTTTTCCCGGAGATTCTCTGCGGCCAGCTTGGCGGCATTGCCCGCCATAAAGGTGACCCGGCTGGAGTAGCTACCCAGGTCGATAGGCGTGAGTGTGGTGTCGGCGGCGACGACGAAGATAAAATCCATGCTGAGGCCCAGCACTTCCGCCACCACAATCGCCAGCATGGTGTCGCTTCCCTGTCCGATGTCGCTGGCGCCGGAGGTGATCAATACCCGGCCGTCCATGTCCACTTTCAGGTGCACCACCGATTGGGGGTATTCATTCAAGTGGATGGGCAGCGCGCTTCCGCTGATGAAGAACCCACAAGCCACGCCAAATCCATGGCCTGGCGGCATTTTCCCGAACTTGTTTTTCCAATCGGAAAGCTCCATCACCTTTTGGAGCGATTCGGCGCTCCCGTTGGAGGTGATGCGGAACTGGCCGACCGTGAGGGTATTGCTGTCAAAAAAGTTTTTCAGGCGCAATGCGCAGGGATCTACCTGCATGTTTTCAGCCAGGCGGTCGATCAGGGTTTCGACGGCAAAGCGGGGGTTGACGGCTCCGTGGCCGCGCATGGCGCCGCTTTGCGGCTTGTTGGTATAGACTCGCCTGGTCCGGAAACCAAAATTGTCGATCTTATAAGGCGCTTGCAGGAGCACCCCGTTGTAATAGGAGGTCACCACGCCAAAACTGCCGTAGGCGCCGCCGTCGATCAGGATATCGGCATCCAATACCTGAAACGCTCCATTTTTGCCGGCGCCCAGCGCCATATGCATTTTGGTGGGATGCCGGCCGTGGTTGGTCAGGAAGACCTCCTCCCGGTTCAGCCTCACCCGCACAGGCTGGCCGAGCAACCGGGAGAGATGGGCTACGATAAATTCGTGGGGGAAAGGGTCTGATTTCCCTCCAAAGCCTCCCCCGAGGAAGGGTTTTATAACGCGCACCCGGTTCATCGGGACCTCCAGCACTTTGGCCAGATACCGATGCAGGTAATGAGGAACCTGGGTGGCGGTAATGATGGTCAAGCCGTTCTCATCCCACCAGGCGGTGGCGGCATGCGGTTCGGTAAAACCGTGGTTGACGCCCTGGAATTCAAAATCCCCTTGCACTTGATAGTCCGCATCAGCCAACCCGGCCTGCTGATCACCGAATCGAAGTTCCGCTTTTTTGTGAATGTTGTTGTTGAATTTGCTGTGCGGGTGGATCTGTTCATCCTCCCCGACATCTTGTATGGACTCGTCTATATCGAGGAAAGCCCGGATGGGTTGGTAGTTGACTTTTATCAGCTTGGTGGCTTCCAGGGCTATTTCCAGGCTGTCGGCTGCCACGGCGGCAACGATCTCGCCCACGTACCGGGTTTTATCCACGGCCATAGCGGTCTCATCCTGGGAGATGGGAAGCACGCCGAACTTAATGGGCAACTCTTTACCCGTGATCACCGCCCTCACCCCCGGCAGCGCTTTTGCCTTTGACGTATCGATAGAAATTATCCGGGCGTGTGGGTAAGTACTTCGCAGCAATTTGCAGTGCAGCGCATTTTTCGTTTGAATGTCATCGGCATAATCAGCCGCACCCCGCACTTTTCGGGTTGCTTCCAGGTAGGGCCTTCCATGACCCACCATATCGAATTTGGAGGCTTCTCCCTGAGGGGTACTTTCTTCCACGGCATAGGCTGCCACTGCTTCAATGATCTTTTTATATCCCGTGCAGCGGCAGAGGTTGCCCGAGAGGGCTTCTTTTATTTCCTCGAGGGTAGGAGCGGGGTTTTCTTTCAGAAAATCGAGGGCGGTCATGACCATACCCGGGGTACAGTACCCACACTGGATGGCGCCTTTTTCCACAAATTTCTCCTGGAGCTTGTGTAGCTGATGCTGTCCGGCGATGCCTTCGATGGTGGTAATGGAGCTTCCTGCCACCCGCATAGCCGGGGTGATGCAGCTTTGCACCGCTTTTCCATCCACCCAGACCGTGCAGGCCCCGCAGCTTGCTTGTTCGCACCCCAGTTTGGTGCCGGTGAGGTGGATCTTTTCCCTTAAAACGGTAGACAGGGTGTCATGTGGTTCCACTACCACCTGGTAGCGTACATCGTTGACGAGGAGTTCGATGAGCTGCATACGTTCTTTGTTTGCCGGGGCTGGATCGCCGGAAACCAAAATACGAAAAGATATGCTGAAACGCCAAAAATATTAGGGTAGGAACTCCTTTAGCTATACCTTGCAGATGCATTTCCAATGTCTCCCCTTTTTGTTATTTTCCAAAATACCATCGAATATGAACCCACGAGTTCTGGTGACTTACGCCTCTAAGCATGGGGCTACGGCTGACATTGCGAATAAGATTCACGAAATCCTCAAACAAGCCGGTTTGTCGGCCGATATCTTACCTATGGACGAGGTGACGAACCCCTCTCCTTACCAGGCTATCGTATTGGGAAGCGCGGTGTATATCGGTCAATGGCGCCGGGCAGCCATCCGCTTTCTAAAAGCACACGAACAGGCACTGACGGAAAAGCAGGTCTGGATGTTCTCGAGTGGTCCGACCGGCCACGGCGATCCTGAAAAACTGCTGAATGGACAGAAATTGCCCGAGGGCCTGCAACCGATTGTTGCCCGCATTCAACCCCGTGATATCGAGGTATTCGGAGGGGTATTAGATGAAGACAAGATGCACTTTTGGGAAAAGTGGATCATCAAAAACGTCAAAGCTCCGGTGGGCGACTTCCGGGATTGGGCAGTCATTGAAGCTTGGGCCCAGGGTATTGCGGAGGACTTGATGGTGGCGGAGCCCGCCTGAATCCGGAGCAAAAAAAAAGCTATCTGGCCGGTTGACCAGATAGCAATGGGGGGTTACCTGTAAAACTGTACGCTAATTGGGGTTAAACCTGGGCAGTAATCGCCAATTTGTCGACCATCTGCCGAGCTTCTTCTTTTGCTTTTTCCAGCGCAGCCTGGGTAAGGCCTGGCGCAATATCCATCGGTTGGGCATGCACGAAGTGGATCTCCTCGATCCCGGCCAGTCCAAATATGGCACGGAGATAAGGCTCCTGAAAATCCATGGCATGCATATGGCTGCCCGGGCTGTAATCGCTGCCGCGGGAGGTAATACACACCATTTTCTCGTACTTGGCAAAGCCTTCCGGTCCACTGGCCGTGAAGCTGAACAGTATTCCTGCCTGCATAATGACGTCGATATAGTGCTTCAATATGTATGGAATACTGAAATTCCACATCGGCGCTGTAATAAGGAACAGGTCGTAGGAAATGAAATGCTCGGCCATTTCCGACACTTTTTTCCAGGACTCAAGGGTTTTGTCATCGAGCTGTCCGCCCATCATCATGAGGTACTTGGCCTTGACGTTGGTGTCAAGCACGGGAGGAAGTTCAGTGGTGGACAAATCCAGTTCGTCGACCTGAACGTGCGGGTGCTTTTCTTTTAAGGTCTTGAGGAATTCGTTGGAAATGCTGAGGGTCCGCGACTCGGCGCCCCGGGTGGTTGCGATAATGTGCAATAGTTTCATAATAGGTGACAGAATTGAGGGGGTGAATAAATTTTCGGCTAAAGATATGTATAAACAGTATTATTTATATATTTATTGTATCTCCTCTACCTTCCAATCCGGAGTTTTCCATTGCCGAGCCTTCCAATTGCGAGGCGCACCAATAAAATCCAATGGTTTCACTATTTTGCTCCCTGAAATTTTATAGCCTGACCTAATAAATTTTTCACTCATGCGCAATATCATCGTGCTAGGCGCCGGAATGGTTGGCAGCGCCATGGCCATTGACCTGGCGAAGAAACACCAGGTGACCCTGACCGATCTCAGCCCCAAGGCCCTGGAACGGGCTCGGGAGAAAGACCACCGGCTGCATACGCGGCACCTGGATGTAGGGGATAAACCCGAATTGGAACGGATCGTGAAACAACACGACCTGGTGGTCTGTGCCGTGCCCGGTTTCCTTGGTTTTGAAACCCTGAAGACTATTATCGAAGCAGGTGTGAATGTAGTAGATATCTCCTTTTTTCCCGAAAACGCCCTGGAACTGGATGCGCTGGCGAAGGAAAAAAAGGTGACGGCTATCGTGGATTGCGGGGTAGCGCCGGGCATGGACAACCTCATCCTGGGGTACTACAACGAAAAACTGAAACTCACCGATTTTGAATGTTTGGTAGGCGGATTGCCCAAAGTCAAAAAGTGGCCTTTCTGCTATAAAGCGCCCTTCTCTCCGGTCGACGTGATCGAGGAATATACCCGTCCGGCGCGGTATGTCGAGCACGGACAGGTCGTGGTACGAGAGCCCCTGACCGACTGCGAATACGTGGAGTTTGAACAGGTCGGCACCCTGGAATCCTTTAACTCGGACGGGCTGCGCTCGATCCTGTACACCATGCCCCATATCCCCAATATGAAGGAGAAGACCCTGCGCTATCCGGGGCATGTGGAGTATGTGCGGGTATTGAAGGAGAGCGGGTTTTTCTCCGAAGCGAAAATTGACGTGAAAGGCGCGATGGTTTCGCCGCTGGATTTCACGAGCAAGATCCTGTTTTCGGAATGGAAACTGGGGGAGACCGAAGAAGAGTTCACGGTGATGCGGGTAACCCTGAAAGGGAAAAACCCGCAAGGACAAGTGGAGGAAGTGATCTACGACCTGTATGACGCGTATAATCCCGAAACCCAAACCTCCTCAATGGCGCGTACCACAGGCTATACAGCTACGGCGGCGGCCCAGTTAGTACTGGAAGGCTTATTTGCGGAGAAAGGCGTTTTTCCGCCGGAGTTGGTGGGGAAGCGCGAACGGTGCTTTGAATTTGTGTTGAACTATTTGAAAGAGAGAGACGTACACTATGTGAAACGGGTAATTGTAAGCAAAAAATAATCGCCATGAAAACCTCCCACCTGATCCTTTTCCTTTCCCTGTGGATTATTCCTTCTTGCTTGCCGGCTCAATCGCTTCCCCAACTGGATGCCCGGCGGGTCTTTCTGCCTAATGGCTGGGGCATCACCCAGGTAGGAAAGAGCCTGCCCCTGGGCGACCTCCCGCTTAACCAGGCAGTTTCTCCCGATGGCAACTACCTGGCAGTGACCAACAACGGCCAAAGCGTGCAGAGTATTCAATTGATCCACACCGCCAAAAAACGCATTTCCGATACCAAAGAAGTACCGGTGGCCTGGTATGGACTGGCCTGGAGCGACGATTCCCAAACCCTGTACGCTTCAGCGGGCAATGGGAATTACATCCTTAAATTCCGCGTACAACGGGAAACTCGAGGAATCCGACCGCATTGTGCTGGGCGAGCCCTGGCCGGAGAAGATCTCCATTGCCGGCATTGCGCTGGATGATCGTTGCAAGTTGCTCTATGCCGTCACCAAAGAAAACAATTCGCTGTACGTGATCGATCTGGCAGGGAAAAAGATACTCCATCAGTTTCCGCTGGGAGGGGAGGGGTATGCCTGCGTCCTTTCTCCCGATAAAAAAACGCTCTACGCTTCCTGCTGGGGCTGCGACCAGGTGGTACTTTTTGACACGGAGCACATGCAGCTTTCGGGTTCGATCGCGGTAGGCGACAACCCCAATGAATTGCTCCTGAACGCTGCCGGTACGCTCCTCTACGTGGCCAACGCCAACGACAACAGCGTGTCGGTCATCGATGTGCCCCAACGCAAGGTGATCGAGACGCTGAACGCGGCCCTGTTCCCGGATGCACCCAGCGGGTCCACCCCCAACGGAATGGCGATCAGCGAAGATGGCCAAACGCTCTACATCGCCAATGCGGACAACAACTGCCTGGCGGTATTTGATATTACCGAACCCGGGGAGAGCCGGAGCAAAGGCTTCATTCCGACTGGGTGGTATCCTACCAGTGTGCGGGTGGTGAAGAATACCCTGTATGTGGCGAATGGGAAAGGATTCACCTCCCGGCCCAATCCCAAAGGTCCGAATCCGAGTCGCAAATGGCAGAAGGACGAGCAATATATCGGCGGTTTGTTCAAGGGTACCCTCAGCATTATTCCGGCGCCCGGACAGGGGCAATTAGCTATCTATTCACAAGCCGTATACCGCAGTACGCCCTATACGAAAGAAAAAGAAACACGCGCCACCGGTGAAGCAGGAAACCCCATTCCCATGCGGGTAGGCGATCCTTCTCCCATCAAACACGTGTTTTATATTATCAAGGAAAACCGGACCTACGACCAGGTGCTCAGCGATATTCCCGGAGGGAACGGGGACACGTCTTTGTTGCTTTTTGGCGAAAAGATCACTCCCAACCTGCACGCCCTCGCCCGCGAATTCGTGTTGCTGGACAATTTTTACGTCGATGGCGAAGTGAGTGCCGACGGGCACAACTGGAGTACCGGCGCCTACGCTACCGACTACCTGGAGAAAAACTGGCCGACTAACTACGGCGGCCGGGGAGGCTCCTACGATGCCGAGGGGACCCGCGAAATTGCTAACAACTCAGCCGGTTTCATTTGGGATTTTTGTAAAAGATATGGCGTCAGCTACCGCACCTACGGCGAGTTTGCCGACGATTACAAAGCCAATATTCCCGCTATCGAGGATCACTTTTGCCCGTATTACACCAGTTGGGATCAATCCGTGATGGACACCACCCGGTTTTCCCAATGGCGACAAGACTTCGACTCCCTGCTCGCCATCGGTCAGGTGCCGCAGCTGAATACCCTGCGTTTCATCAACGACCACACCGAAGGCTTGCGGCGGGGTCGTCCGACCCCCTTTGCCGAGGTCGCCGACAACGACCTGGCGGTGGGGTTGTTCATAGATTACCTCAGTCATAGTTCCATCTGGAAAGAAAGCGTGGTTTTCATCGTAGAAGACGACGCCCAGAACGGTCCGGACCATGTCGATGCCCACCGCACCACCGCCTACCTCGCCGGCCCCTATGTCAAGCGGCATTTTATCGACCACACGATGTATTCCACCTCCGGCATGCTACGCACCATGGAGCTCATTCTCGGCTTGCCGCCGATGAGCCAGTACGATGCCGCTGCCGAGCCTATGTGGCGTTCTTTCACCGCAAAACCCGGTATGGCCCCATTTAAGGCGCTGGAAGCACAAACCGACCTTTTCGAAGCCAACACCGCCCTGAACGAATGGCAACGAAAGAGCGAAGAATTCGATTTCGGGAAAGAAGACCAGGCGCCCGATCTGGAGTTCAGCCGGGTGATCTGGGCCGCGGTAAAGGGAGTGGATGTGCCTTGTCCGGCCCCGAGAAGGGCGGCGTTTTTGGCGGTGGGGGAGTGAAATAAAATCCCTTTTTCGTATATTCAGGCTTCTTTTCCTCAAAATGTCATCCAAAAATCAACCATTATGGAAACGTTACCCCCCCTCAAAGGATTCCAACAAGACTTTTTAGGACCTACCTTAAAAGTGCGCTTTCCCACGCTGAGCAAAGGCGTACGCGCGCAGGTGGCCCCGGTGACCGACAATCGCAAGAACATCCTGGACTACCAGAACTTCAGCACAGTGCAACACGCCCAACGGCGATTTCCTATTTATACAGCGGCCAATATCGATGGAAACCTCTTTCGAAGATTGCCCCGGGAGGACAATTGGCAGCTGGAACCCCGGATACAGGCTACCCACCAATGGGGCCCCAGCTTGTATTCGGCGAAAAAAAGCGATTTTGATAAAGGCCACATGACGAAACGGGAAGATGCACAATGGGGCCATACCGATGAAGAAGCCAAAAAAGGCGCCCTTTCCACCTTCTATTATACCAATGCGGTGCCCCAGGTAGCCAAACTCAATCAGCAGTTGTGGCGGGGGCTGGAAGACTATATTCTGAAAAGCGAAACAGTCGATAAAGGATTGAAAATCAATCTTTTTACCGGCCCTGTGCTCTCCGATTCAGACCCGGTTTTTGTGTCTGAAGTGGACGGACAGCAGGTGCGGATACCCACGCTGTTCTGGAAAGTCATCTATTTCACTAAATCAAGTGGACGCCTGCACCGGGTCGGGTTTTTGATGGGACAGGAGGAGTTGCTGGAGAATATGGAGATCGTGCATCCACGGGAAACGAGCCGGGATCTGCTGATTTCGGAGGATGATAAACTGTTCATGGAGTTTAATAAAGCAGATATCTATCAGGTGAATGTGTCGACGATCGGAAAATTGACCAAGCTCCGTTTCACGGCGGCTACTGAACCCTTCAAAGACAAACGGTCGGTGGCACTGATCCGGAAGGAAGTGCAGGGTAGGGGGTTGTTGGATGAGGAATCTTCTTTTTTAATCGAAGGGATGACTATTTAAGTATTATGCGTGGCCTATCGCTGCTCTTTTTGCTGGCATTTTCAACATGCCTGCTCTCTGCACAAACCAATGTGGTTGTCGTAGCAGATGCCGCCGTCGAATCTAATTTGCGGGCGGCTAAAGTCCTTCAGCACTATCTGGAGGAAATGACAGGGGGTAACCTTGTCGACCTGCGTCCTTTTGGGACCATCCAGCCCCATACCACGGTGGTTTTCATCGGGTACGACCCTTCCCTTTCTACATTTGGCTTTCATACCCCGCCTGCATTGCCGGAAGATGGGTATTTTTTGGAAGGAAAAAACGGCCATTTCCTCATCGCCGGTGGGGGAGAGCTGGGCGCCGAATACGGCGTGTATGACCTGCTTGAGCGATTGGGTTGCCGGAAATACAGTCCCCGGGATGCCTTTATCCCCAAGGTTCGGGCGTTGCGACTTCCGGATTTGTCACCTACTACCGCAATCCCCGCGTTCCCCTATCGCGAACTCTGGTACGAGCCGGCGTTCGACGAGGAATGGGCGCGCTGGCATAAGCTGAAGACCAATCCGAAGAAAAATGCAGAATGGGGGCTTTTCGTGCACACCTTCGACAAACTTTGCCCGGCGGAGGAGCACTTCGCCAAGCACCCCGAGTATTACAGCTGGAACGGCGCCCAATACTCGCCGGGACAGCTCTGTTTGTCGAACGATACGGTGCGGCAGATAGTGATAGCTTCCCTTCGAAAATTGATCGAAGAAAAGCCCGCCGCCCAATACTGGTCGGTGAGCCAGAACGATAATTTTGACTACTGCAAATGCCCGCGCTGCGCCGCGTCCGATGCCCACTATGGCGGACCCGCCGGCACCCTGCTGGCCTTTGTGAATGCCGTGGCGGCCGAATTTTCCGACAAAACCATTTCCACCCTGGCCTACCAATACACCCGGAAAGCGCCGGAGGGTATTCGTCCCGCCGACAACGTCAGCATCTGCCTGTGCAGCATCGAGTGCAACCGGGGGCTGCCCATCGCGGAGGGCTGCACCGATTTCGCCCGCGATGTAGACGAATGGTCGCAGCTCACCCACAACCTGATGATCTGGGACTATGTGGTGCAATTTCGCAGCTACATCAGTCCGTTTCCCAACTGGTCTACCTTGCAGCCCAACCTGCAGCTTTTTCATGAGCACGGGGTGCGCATGCTTTTCGAGCAAGGCTCCGGCCACGACCGCTCCGAGTTTTCCGACCGGCGCGCCTACCTCCTGGCCAAGCTGATGTGGGACCCACAGGCCAATGCCGATTCCATTTTGTTGGATTTCGACCGGGGTATTACGGTCCGGCACAACCTTTTGTCAAGGCATACATTGATGAATTGATGCAAAACCTGGCAGCATCCGACCGCTGGCTGGGCATTTACGGCACGCCTCAGGAAGAGGCCAATTCCTTCCTCACCGCTGAGCAGATCAGCGAGTACATGACCCTGCTCGACAGCGCCAGGACAGTCGCCAAAGATACCCCGTTCGAGGACCATGTGTTTGAGGCTACCCTGCCCGTTCAGTATGCCTTCCTGGAGCAGGTAAAGATTCGGGACGAGACGTTCGTGCCTGTGTTCGACGAGGAAAAGGGGATGAAGTATAGGAACCCCATGGCAGAGGGTTTACTGCCTTTGTTCGTCGAAGGCTTAAAACGCACGGACCACCTGCATTTGCACGAACGCGGCTACGACGCCGATCAATACGCTGCCGACTACCGCCGTTTTCTGGATGAGGGACGAGTCTGGCACGTTTTCCTCAAGGGTGCAACTTTTGAAGGCATTCCCGTCGTCTCCCTCGACCTGGCCCAGCCTCCTTCCCCCAAATACGCAGCCGGCGATCCTTTGATCCTGATCGACGGCAAGCGAGGCGATACCGACTACCACTACAACTGGCTGGGATTTGAAGGCACGGATTTCGAAGCCACGCTCCGCCTGAGCGAGGATTGGCCCTCCATCGAATTGCCTGCGGTCCGGACCGTCTCCGTGCAGTTTTTACAGGATCAGCAGTCCTGGGTTTTCTTTCCCGAAAAGGTGGTGATCGAGATCTCGGAAGATGGGGAGGTGTTTCGGGCGGTGCATGAGGAATCGATCGATATAGTGCCAGATGGGGAGAAAGCCGTGCGCAGGGTGGAGGCTACTTTTGATCCCACGCGGGTGCGGGCGATCCGGGTGCGAGGGGTGAATCAGGGGGTTTGTCCGGAGTGGCATTCCTGTGTGGGGAACCCCTGCTGGATTTTTGTGGATGAGGTGGTGGTGGGGGAGGAGTTTTGAGTTTTTTTCCCGATAGTTATCGGGATTAGTTTTTTAGCAAGCCAAACAAAAAGGAAATCACGATCATCAGCGAATAGTACCATTTGGCGTCTTTGTAAAAAAGGATCTTCCAAAAGCCGAGTTGGCTATGGTCAAGCAAGTAGGCTTCTTCAGCCTGTACACCCAGGCGTTCCCAATCCCTTCTGTCCGCCTGTTTGGTGTACAGCCAGCCGGGCACATCGTAGACTGGAAATTCCACCGACTCCTCTCCTTCGAGCCACGCCAGGAATGCCTGACTGTTGATAAACCAGGAGATCATTCGCTCCCGTGCACTGCACATCGACAGGTGTTTCTGCCAGCGGTAATGAATAGCCCAGAAAATGATGGGGATCAGTGCAGTGAGGTAGATCAATAGATTTTCCTTGGGAATACCACCTATCGCGCCATCTACCCTCACATGTTGCGCCAGCAAATACAAGCTGCCACCCCAGAGCACAATGGCAAAATTTTTAGTCTTGTAGATAATGTCATCGAGGTTTTTGATGTTGCTGTCGATGAGGTCGATCTCCTTGAGGAGGATGGTATAGCGCGGGTTGGCGGAATGCTCAGACATCGGGTTGGGTTTGATTTAATTCGTTTGATAAATAGTTACAATGACCTTAAGGCTGTAACCCTTCAAATCCACCGTCACATCTTTTTCGGGATGCGGATAAATGTACAGTAACTGGAAGCGGTAACCCATTGCAGTTACTTCACTTCCGCAAGGACCGGTTTCATCAAAGCAGAGACCTTCTGAGGTCAATTCGACCGATTCACTATTCCCGCCTTTGTCAACTGTTAAAACCGCCCTTGCCTGTCCTTGAGTTACACATTGGACGCCCTTTGGGCAACGGCTATCGTTGAGATCGGAGAAAGTGATTTTCAGGTTTTCGGAAGGAATCTCGATGGTCTCCCCGTAATGAATGGTCAGGGTATCGCCCAGATTGTATTTGCAGGCTATGGTTAAAAGTGGCAATAAGACAAAGAATGCTAGCTTTTTCATGATTGTGGTTTTTGAAGTGATAAAATGCTGGTTTCCATTCCAGCGTGGGTTGGAATTTCTCTGTTTATACCTCCAGGAGATTCTTCAAATACAATCTTGTAAGTTTTCCAAATATTCCATCTATTTCCAATTCTCCTTGAGAATGTCCTTGCAATTCTTTGACGGCGGTCTCTGTTTTTGGCCCGAAATCACCATCGGAGGTGCCGCAGTTGAATTCGGCCATTTTTAAAGCATCTTGAAGTTTTGCTACATTAGGGCCTTTGTCTCCTTTTTTTAGGACGCTCGTTGATAATCTCAACGGAACAATCTTTGATAAACGGCGAAAATCCAACAATTGCTCAACTGAATAAGCAGTAATCGAGACTGGGTTCAATTGATTTCCACCCAATGATGTGTTTGCCCCGATCCCTTTCCTCAGAACCTTCCGGGCGCCGTCACCAAAATATTTTGGTCGAACAACTGAATGATCTGTTTGGCTTCCTCCGGGGAGCCAAGGTTTCCATGCCGGTCCTGTTTGCCGTAGGCTTCAGCTTCAAAAGTGGTGTTTCTATAAGCGGAATCCTTGTCAGTGCCTGTTGCCATTCGTATGCCGATGTCGAGGAAATAAATAGGGATGAATCCGTCTCCGGAAAACCCAAACTGGCGGCGGTGGATCAATTCGTGGCTAACTACCTGTTCGCTGAATACTTCGTTGTCTTTATAATGCATTACCGCGCCCGTCGTCATCGCGTCTTTCCCACGGAACGGATCCTGGAACCACAGTGTCCCGTCCACATAGTGGAAATCATTTGCCCAGGTTCGGTCGGTAAACAAGATATAGGATACGCCAACAATAAGCCCCACCGTACTGGTGACAGGCGAGGCGGAAAAGGTGGTAATCAGTTGGATGGCATCGCCAATCCCTCCTCCCCGGCTCCCGGAAAACACCTCGTTTGACACCGTGGCCGCCACCTGCATACTGCCGATGAAAAGAAGGCCTCCCACACAAAGCGTGTTGTATGCAACCCAGAAAGTAATTGCATTGGAAAGACCCGCTTCAAGGGCCACACTCCAGTCGAAATCGGTGGCGATCAGGGCCACCGTGAAACCAACTGCAAAGCCGACCCCGGCAGCGATCAGGTCATCCCATCCGAACCAGTGGCCTGTGGGGTCAATAAACGTGACCGGATTATTACCCACATAGGTGTAACGGTTCAGGGTCTGGGGATCTTCCGGGCGAGGGATCCAGCGGTCTGGCTGCAGGAAACGCCCCAGTACGGGATCGTAATACCTGGATTGATAATAGATCAAACCCACATCGGGATCCAAAAACTGCCCGGTAAATCCAAAATGAGGCTTTACGGAGCCGGAAACCACGAGCTGCTCCCCGTAAGGCGTATAGTCGAATTGTGCTGCCACCTGGCCATTCGCATTGGTGATCAGGGTGATACTGCCCAAGTGGTCGTAATGGTAATAATTGGTGCCAACAAGTCCCCCTCCACTTGGAGTCGACACGGATGCGATGAGTTGGCCGTTTGCATAAATATATTTTGTAACCTTGGTGTTTTTCAAGTTGAATTCATAAAGGTTGTCGATGTAGATTGTGGTTTCGGAGGGGGTGGTTTTCTGTATACGGCCGTTGGAGGCGTCGTATAGGTATGAAGCCAGGATTTTATTGGCATGGTCGCGAACCTCGATGAGCCGGTCCATTACATCGTAGGTGTATTTTTTACCATCCAGTCCCCGGGTCTGGTTGCCGTTTGGGTCGTGTTCGAAAATCTGGTCGCCCCGATTCGCCAACACGTAGGGACGGTCTTCTTCATAGGCGTATTCCACCCCATCTTTTTTCAGGATGTTTCCGATGGCGTCGTAGACAAAGCGTTCTTGTTGCCCCTGCGGGTCGTCGCCTTCCCACATTTCCGATTCGACCAACCTATTGAGGTCATCGTAGGCATAGCGTTTTTTGTTCTGGAGGCTTCGGTTTTCAACAAAACGGACATTCCCATAATCGTCAAAGCGGTAGGAGAATCCCTGAATTTCAGCGCCCAGGGGATCCAATGTCGATGTGGTGGAAATTTTTTCATTCGAGGGAAAAAAAGTATTCTCCGTAACTACTCCGTTTCCGTACCGGTATACAACGGGCTTGGCCAATGCGGAATAAGAGTCGAAGGAAGCCAGGATCTCATTCCCCATCTTCACCTGTTTCAACAAGGCGCCGTAAGGGTAATACTGGTATTCCACTTTTTTTCCGTCCGGGTAGGTCAGGTTCAACATCCTTCCATAGGGATCGTATTCCGATCGCAGCAAAAACTCCCGGGTCCCGATTTTCCGCTTGTGGAAGACGACCTTCCCGAGGCTGTTGTATCTATAGGTAGAAACGACGTTCTTACTCTGCAGCGTAGTTAAGAATCCCGTAAACCCGGACTCGTCATACGTGTAGTGAATAGCTTCAGCTTGGCTTTTGGAAAACAACTTCGACGATATTCTGTAGAGCTCATCGTAGGCGAAGAAGGTGGTATCCAGTTTTGCGTCCACGTATGACAATAAATTTCCAGCCCCGTCGTAGGTGTAAGAAACATGCCCGGTTGAGGGGTCGTTCATTTCCCTTTTCTCGTCCATGCTGTCGTAGGTGAAGGTGGTCGTTGCCCCATATTGATCCTGTATCCGGATCAGACGGTCGAGCACATCGTAAAAATATTGGGTGTGGAAGATCTCTCTTCCGTTCTTCTGGAAAATATCGGTAATCTGTCCGCCGCTGTTGTACAGGTATTTGGTTTCGTGTGCTCCCTGGTGGATAATTCGGGCATGTTGCTGGCCTGCCAGGGTATACTCCCGGGTTTCGCCTGCCATGGGGGAATCCGGTTCGCTCATATTTACCGGTTGGATACGGATCAGACGCCCGAGGGGGTCGAAATGGGTCAGTATGTGTGGAAGGCTAAGGTCGATGGGGGTGAAGAAATCGCCTTGGGTGAAATAAGGCTGAAAACTTCGCGCTACTTTCCCCTCCTGGTTATATTGATAACAAAGGGTCCGAAACCCGGTAAGAGTGGCATCGGGGGTTTCCAAAAGGGTGGTGAGATTTTTAGTTTGGACCGTTCTGTAGAACCCATCCAAAAAGGTGATTTCCTGTCCAATGACGTCGTAGCCGTCTTGGTGCATGGTATGAATGATCCGGTTGTTTGTAAACCCTCCGGAAACGCCAACCAACTCGTAGCTGTAAGTTTCTTTGGTCAGCACCGAGGAGACATCGTCCGGAACGCTTTCGGCTACCGCGAGGATGCGTCCGAAATCATCGAAGGTCTTACGGGAAACAGCTCCGGTGGGAGTGGTGACCTCAGATTGTTTCCCTGTGCGCTGGTCGTATTTATACTGGTTTACCAGAACAAGAGGAGTGGTTTTTCCTTTTTGTAGGATAATACGGTCTGACGTGGCATACATACCGGTCGGATCGTAAGAATAGAATTTGACATCGCCGTTGGGGTTCGAGCGTTGGACGATATTGCCGTTGGCGTCATATACATAAGTGGCGATGGTGTCCATGTAAGGTATGTAGTCCGGGCTGCTGGGGTCGGAATTGCCGATAAATTCCGTGGGATACAGTTCCAGGTCGGTGTATACCCTCATTTTTTGTTCCATATTTGGCAACCCTATATTCAATTGTCCCAGCGCAAGCCCATCATAAAAGATCCTCGATTCGCGCAAGATAGCCCCATCTGCATTCTGGGCCATGATCCGGCAAGGAAACCCCCTGACATGATCTGAACTGGCAATATCGCGGGCATATTCTGTGAGGGTAACGGTGTTGTCGGAGGGAAGTATATCGGTAAAATGGCCACTCATGTTTTCATCAGCTACGTATCTGAAATCGGTAAGGCGGGTCACATTCCCCAGCGAGTCGTATTCGTACCCTTTTGCCTGGCTGGTATGAAAAATGCCGTTGGAAGCATAATCGTAATTGATCTCAGTTTGAAGTTGGACCAGACTGTATTCGGGCGCCAGTTTGTCGACATGAAGCGACCAACTATTGCGGTGCGCCTGGTACAGGAAATTAGGATCCTCTTCCTTGTATGTTTTAGTGAAATAGACGAAACCTTCCATGCCGAGTGAATCCCCTTCCTCGAAAGTAGCCGGGTCGTCGCCGTTGGCCTGGTGGTAGAAGCTCTCAAATACAGCGCCGTTAACGGAAGACCTGGAGCGTCCAAAGCCCCTGAATTCCTGTACATTTTGATCAAAATAGGGGTCCGTAAATTCAAACCGGCTCAGGTTGGATGTAAACCCATCGGACTCTCTGATCTTGCTCACCGTATATATGATCGGCCTTCCGGGATGGGTTTCGTATTCGACCTCGATGATCCCCCCGATGCCGTTATCGATCCTGCTCAAAAGGGGCGGACGGGTCATGGCATTCAGATAGGTTCGGCGTTCCTCGAGGCCGTCGGCCTGGATCAAGTCAGGAAAACCGTCCCCGTTGACATCGGAGATATTCAACCCGTTATCCCCACTCCCGTCTTTTTCGGTAAAGCCGCCCTGAGTGATCAATGGGATTTGCCAACTAGTCACCTTTTCCCATCCATCAAACCCATTATTCAGGTAAACATCCCGCTGGCTATCGCCGTCAGCCTGAATGAGGTCGATGAAACCGTCGAAGTTAAGGTCTGCAAACCGGACACCGTTGTCGCCTCCCCCGTCGTCATCGGTAAAGCCCCCATTGTGTATTACCGGAATTTTCCAAGCTGATTGTCCCAGCCACCCTCCATTTCCGTTATTGAGATAAACGACCCGTTGGTCTTCGTCGTCAGCTTGCAGTATATCGGCCAACCCGTCGCCGTTAACATCGAAGAGTCGGACCCCGTTGTCGTTATCGCCACTGTTTTCAGTGAAGCCACCATTATCAATCGCAGGTATCTCATACAAAGGAGAAACAGACCAATTGGACACCTTGTCGTTCAGAAACACGGTCCGTTGGTCAACACCATCGGCCTGGACGAGGTCGGGGTAGCCGTCGCCGTTGACGTCGAGGATGCGGAGGCCATTGTCTCCATCCCCTCCCGACTCGGTAAACCCTCCATTATCGATCAAGGGAATAACCCAGCCAGGGTTTAACTCCCATTTCCCTTTCCCATCGTTGAGGAGGGCCAGGTGCTGGGCCGGGTCGTCTCCGTCGGCCTGGATCAGGTCGATATACCCGTCCTTGTTGAGGTCGGCCAATTGAAGCGCATTGTCGCCCCCGCCGCTGTTTTCGGTAAAACCGCCTTTGTCCAGGACTGGAACCTGCCAAAGCGGGGAAAGTTCCCATCCGTTTTTTCTGTTATTGAGAAAAGTAAGGTGTTGGTCGCTGTCATCCCCATCGGCCTGAATGATGTCGATAAAACCATCGGAATTGACATCCGCCAGGCGAACGCCGTTGTTGCCTTCCCCATTCTTTTCATTAAAACCGCCTTTATCCATGATCGGCACTTCCCAGTTGGAACTGGCCTGCCAGTTTCCTTCCAAATCGAGCCGGGACAAGGGTAAGCTTGCCAATACCCACCCGTCGATGCGGTTATTGATAAAGGTATTGTGCTGCTCCATATCATTACCGTCGGCTTGGACAAGATCGACATAGCCGTCGTTGTCTACATCTGCCAGGCGTAGGCCGTTATCGCCATCGCCATCATTTTCTGTAAAGCCGCCATGATCGATGACAGGCACTTGCCAGCGACTATCACTCACCCAGCCATCTACCGTATTGTTAATAAAGGTAGCGCGCTGGCTATCTCCATCTCCCTGAATGATATCGACAAAGCCGTCATTGTTCACGTCTGCCAACCGTACGCCATTATCCCCATCGCCATCGTCTTCTGTAAAGCCACCCCCCGCGATCACGGGAACTTGCCATTGATTGACGGCTACCCAACCGTCAACCTGGTTATTGATAAAAGTAGCTCGCTGATTTTCGCCGTCGGCCTGGATAATATCCACAAAGCCATCATTGTTGACGTCAGCCAACCGCACCCCGTTATCCCCTTCGCCGTCGTCGTCTTCGGTGAAGCCCGCGCCCGCAATCACGGGAACCTGCCAACGAGTGTCGGCCTCCCAGCCATCCACCTTATTATTGATAAAGGCGGCACGCTGATTTTTGCCGTCGGCCTGGATAATATCCACAAAACCATCATTATTGACGTCAGCCAACCGCACCCCGTTATCCCCTTTCCCGTTGTCTTCCGTGAAGCCGGCACCATCAATCAAAGGTACCTGCCAACGGGTGTCAGTTACCCAGCCATTAACCTTATTATTGATAAAGGTGGCGCGCTGGTCCTCGGCATCGGCCTGGATAATGTCAATAAAACCGTCATTATTGACATCGGCCAATCGCACCCCATTGTCTCCTTCGCCATTGTCCTCCGTAAAACCTGCATTGTCAATCAAAGGGAGTCTCCAGCTCGAAGATTCATTCCATACATTAATTTGATTATTGAGCAAGGTAATTCGCTGATCCTCCGCGTCACCCTGCAGGAGATCCGGAAATCCGTCGCCGTTTACATCTACCAGCACCAGGGCGTTGTCATTTTCCCCATCGTCTTCCGTAAACCCGGCTCCTGCAATTAACGGTACCCGCCATTTATTCAACCGGGCTTGGGCGAGCTCAAGTGAGGGTCATCATATTCGAATACTGTGGGAGAGGGAATCAGTCCTTGTGCCGTTGTACCGGGTGATAGATTCCAGGTAAGGCGAGAGGCAAATGATGTTGTTCAATTCATCGACCCCGCATTGGTACTTTTTGTATCGCAGGCCATAAATGGCTGCAGGTTCAAAAGTCCCGGACAGTGTGTCCCGATAAAAGGTTTTTATCTCTTTTAGTAATTGAGTAGTTTTTATTTCAAACCCCGTCTTGTAGGATCGAAATGGTTGTGGGTGATCCTGATAGACGAAGTCGATCCGTCCATGGAAATAGTTAATGGATTGGGGATACAGCTGATTATTTTGGAGCAGGTATTGGTAGGAGGTCGTATGGTTGAATTGAGGAGCATATACCCGATCGAGTGCCCAACGGAAGGTACGGGCGGGTGTATCGGCGATCTGGCTGGCTGAGGATCGTCCGAAGTCGTATTGCGTACCTTTCTTGTCGATAGCCACCCAGCGGTTTTGCGAAGGGATGAAGTATATTATCAGGAAGAGCCGTTCTCTGGTCATGCGGTATTCTATCGTATCGGGGCGGGTATCGATTTGCACCAATTTCCCCTGGGCTTTCCCCAACGAGATTTGGAACTCGTCGTTTGTGGTGTAGGAAGGTACTCCGCTAGTGGTGCTGCGTTCGATATAGCCCAAACTAAGGGACCAACTCTGGCCGAGAAATGAACCGTGCCGCTGGTTTCCACTGTTGTAGAGGATTTGCAAGTCAGGTTGGGTCTCACTGCGGGAAGGCGGGATCTCCAATTGGATGGGAAAGGCCAGATTGCCCATATTCCCCACAGGTTCGACACCCACATGCGCAGAAGAAGGGTTGGATGCGATCAAGTATTGGACCTGGGAAGGACATCGGAGTTGGTTTCTTGTGCGAAAAGCATCAAGGAAAAACCGGAGAATAGGATTGCAAACGTCAGCCGGAAATGAGTGTGTGATAGGTGCATGGTTTTTTGGGGATTAGAACATGCTCAATAAATTGTAACAGCAAAAGACTTGATCTGACCGTTGTGGCACCTTTACAGACATCCAATTGCAAAAGGCCAATCTTGAGATAAATTAAGATAATTAATTTATTTTGGCAAGAATTTTTTGTTAATATACTGAAGTAAAGGTGATTAGACGGCCACCATCCGTCCAATCACCTTTTCTTCAGTGAATTTTCTCATGCTCCAGCAACCACCTTTTCCGTTCCAATCCCCCGCCATAGCCTGTGAGGTTTCCGTCTTTCCCGATGACCCGGTGACAGGGAATGAGAATAGAAATGCGATTGTGTCCATTGGCAGATGCCACTGCCCGGACGGCGCTTGGCTTGTTCAATCTAACGGCCTGCTCCTGGTAGGAACGGGTTTCGCCGTACGGGATCTCTTGTAGAAGTTCCCAGACTAAATTTTGAAACTCCGTGCCGGGGGTATGCAAGGGAACCGAGAATTCTTTTCGGGCGCCTTCAAAATATTCTTGCAACTCTTTTTCGAGTTGTTTGGTATGCTCGTTTTCTCCGGCCAGGATGACCCCGTTCAATCGCTTTTGGAGGTCCTGAAATTCCGTTTCCAGCATTCGCCGGTCTGTGAATTCCAGCAGGCAGATCCCCTTGTCGGTGGCACAGACAAACATGGGTCCCAAGGGGGAGGTGTACCTGCTGATCAAAATGACGGTTTTATCCTGGCTTTGCCGCGGCGCTTTCCCCACAATATTTTTGAACGTATAGCCGAATCCACTCAGGGATTCATATCCGGAATCAAAGGCCGTATCGGTCACGTTTTTTCCGCTTTTCAACTTCTGAAATGCCGAATTGATCCTTATCATCCGTTGATAGGCCTGGAAGGTCATATCGTGGTATTTTTTAAACCAATTTCTTATTTTTTCCGGATTTAAATTGTTGCTTTTCAATTGAAAATCCGTGACTTTTTCAAATGGATTTTCATGGATCAGTTCGATCGCTTTTTGTACTTCCTTCGGTGGCTCGAAAGCATTTTGAGTGGGTTTACAAACTTTACAGGGCCGGAACCCATTTTGCAGCATTTCCTTTGTCGTGGAAAAAAATACTACGTTTTCCATTTTGGGTTTCCGGGCTGTACAGGTTGGAATGCAGAATATACCCGTCGTTTTCACGCCCACGTAAAATATCCCGGTAAATTGACTGTCTTTTTCAATGAGGGCTGTGTAGTATTTCGCAATGGTTTTATGGTCGGTGATCTGCATGACTTGAATAGCGATAAACGGGTTGAATGATGAGGGCAAAGGTAGGGCAATGCCTAGAGGGGTACAACCGAAAATTGAGGGAGTAATTTTTGAGGAAGGACCAATCTCCTTATCTAACCTCTCATTCATAGTATTTTTTAACTTCCTTCAATATAGCTTTTTTTACGACCTCCCAGCTCACCTCCTCTTTGAGCAATACCACTTCCTCGTCCTGATCTGCATCATCGAAATAGGTTAGAAATATGCAATCCCTGAGCTCCGTTAGGGCAAAGGGTTGTACTAAAAATCATGATCTTCCGGGCGTTTATGACCCTCCCCCCCGACCCCCTCCCTTGAAAATGGAGGGGGAGCTTTTTGGGCTTGGCATAATTCGGATTACGGCATTCAGGTTCATGCAAAAATGCATTTTAATGCATTGGTTTATAGGGCAAAGCGCTCCCCCTCCATTTCAAGGGAGGGGGTCGGGGGGAGGGTTTAGGGGTGTTGAGCAAATGCTTGATTTTCAGCCATTATCGATTGTAATCTGGTATTATTTTTTTCATCCAAACCTCACGTTAAAAAGGATTTGCCATGATGCTTTTCAGAAGCTCCAAGGTCCCTGGAAGGACTGCTGCTCGTTGTAACATCGGAATTTTTCTTTTGGCTGGTCGAAAATGCAACTTAAAAAACGGAGGTTTTTTTTATCCAGATAACCGCCCCATCGCCTTCCTAACCTCCCACCCAATCAAAAACAACGCCGACAACAATCCGGAAAGCCCCAGCTTTACTTCTTTCCCTTTCCCCAACCGAATAATCTGCCACGCATAATACCCCCCTTCCGCCGAATCGTCCATGGAAGGGATGCCGGTGCGGATGGCCAGGCTGGGGAGTTCTATGTCTTCGCCCGCTAAAAAGGCAGGGATCCGCTCCGGATGGGTGCAGAAGGGGCGGGCCATGCCCACGATGTCGAGCTCGCCGTTTTGCAGGGCTTCTTCTGCGAAAGACGGTGTCCGAAACCCTCCGGTGACCATCAGGGGGATGGAGCTGATCTGGCGTACCTCTTGCGCGAAATCCAGGAAGTAGGCTTCCCGCTGTTTTGTCGATTCTTTTGGGGCATATTCATTCCCCAGAAAAAGGCACATTTTCATAAGTGCCGCCGGAAATTTCCAGCAGGTCGACTTTTGCGTCGTGGAGCATCCGGATTACCTGAAGGGAATCATCCGGGGAAAATCCGCCGCGCTGGAAATCGGCGGAATTGAGTTTGACGCCGATAGGGAATTCCGCCCCTACAGCCTCCCGCGTTTCCTTTACGATCCGCATCAACAGCCGGGCACGGTTTTCGATGGAACCACCCCACTGGTCGGTGCGGGTATTCGTGCGGGGCGAGAGAAATTCGCTGAGCAAATACCCATGCGCCGAATGGAGCTGGATGCCCGTAAATCCGCCCTTTTTGCACAGGACCGCCGTGTGTACGAATTGCCGGATGACGGTCTCGATCTGCTCCTCCGTCATTTGCCGGGGCTTGCCAAAGAGGCCCATTTTTTTCAATTGCACATCCGAAGGCGCCAGCGGGTGGCGATTGACCAGCACGGAGGTCTGCCGCCCGGAATGGCTGATCTGCGCCCAGAAATGATGTCCGTATTTTTTGCCGGCATCCGTCATCCTGCTCAAGGACGGCAGCGCGCTTTCATCGTCGAGGATGATATTACCTCCCGATTCCAGGTGCTTGCGGTCGACCATGATATTGCCGGAGATCATCAGTCCAGCCCGCGCTTCCGCCCAGCTCTCGTACAAACGGACATGGTCTTCATGAGGAAGCTGGTCGGCCCGGCAAAGCCGCTCGGTCATCGCGGCTTTGGCCAGGCGATTTTGGAGGATGGCGCCGCAGGGGAGTTGGAAGGGAGTGTGGAGCATGGGGTAAATATAATACCCTGGACCTTCCCGGGGAAATTTTAAGACCTACTGGGCACGAAAAATAGCGTCATCTTCAGAGGCTACTTTGCTGAAAAGGGTTTGGTGGTTGATAAAAATCATTGTTCCAGGGCCCAGGTATCCTTATTTTTTCGGTCATTATTTACATGAGAAAACCAACATAATGACTACCCAGTTCACCTCCGCGGCCTTCCGTGCGTCGGCCTTGTTTTTTCTTTTGCCTATTTCCTTCCTCTCCGGGCAGGATATTTTCAAGATCACCGATAATTCCCTTCCAGATGAAAAACCCGTCGTCTCCGGACAATACGTAGCCTGGAGGGGATACGACGGAGACTATGAGATCTATGGGTACAACCTGGAGACGGGCGTGACTACTCAGATCACCGATAATACGGTCTCAGACGGAGAGCCACAGATATGCAACAATTTTGTGGTTTGGGATCGAAGTGATGGAGCCGATACCGAAGTTTTCCTGTACGATATGGTGAGCGGCGTGACCACCCAGATCACCGATAACTCCTTTTACCACGATTTTAACCCGGTTGTATCCAATCATTATATCGCCTGGTTGGGCACCTATGGCGATGATTTCGAAGTCTACGGCTATAGTATGGAAACAGGGGAAATTACCCGGATCACCGATAATTCCTTTAATGACCAGGGGCTCAAAATCTCGGGCCCTAACCTGGTTTGGATGGGGAATGGCCATATTTTTTGGTACAACTTTGAAACCGGGATGACCGCTCAGCTAACCCAGGGCGCGGGGAATAGGCAAAATCCGGATATTTCTGGAAATTCAGTTGTTTGGCAGGGAATGGATAGCGAGGGCGATTCGGAGATTTTCGCCCACAACCTGTCCACAGGGGTTACCATCCAGGTGACGGATAATGCACTTTGGGATAATTTCCCCAAAATCTCCGGAAACTACATCGTGTGGTATGATATTTCACTCATTTACGGGGGGCAAACTGATGTCTTCTTCTACGACATGGGGACCGGGGAAATCACGCAGCTTCCCAATGAAACGGACAGTGAATTTTTCTGCGAAGTGGACGGGAATACCATCGTGTACAACCGGTATACTGGTACCGGTTACGAGATCATTTTGTATGATATCAAAACAGGACTCATTTCCCAGATTACCGATCATGACTTCGGTGGATCATACCCCCATATCTCCGGCGATTACGTTGTTTGGCAGGGATCCGACGGCGCCGACATGGAGATCTTTGGCTATAAGCTTTGTTACCCCTGCACTCCCCAGGAAAAGATCGACGCCCTGATAGAAGCAGTGACCGGTTTGTTCGAAAAGGGGCTGATCGGGAATGGGCCTTATAAAGCCTTTATGAACCAGTTGAATAAAGTATTGAACGGGATCACCAACGAAAATCCATGTAAAGCGATCCAAAAACTGGAAGTTTTCATCACGTTGGTGGAGGCTTATATCCCCAACCAGCTCTCTGAGGAAGAAGGGCAAAAGTTGATCGCTGCCGCCCAGGCGCTGATCGATCAACTGGATTGTTTGGAAGTGCCTAAAAATGCGAATGCCGTCAAATTGGAGCTGGCATTGTATCCCTGTGTTCCCAATCCGGCAGTTGCGCAGACCTCCATTGCCTTCACTGTTCCGGCTCCAGGGCCGGTCTTTTTAGCCGTCTACGATGTGACCGGCTCTCAGGTTTGGGTATTGGCGGAGGGAGAATACTCCGCCGGCCTGCACGAGGTGGAGGTCCAGGTCGGACAGTGGGAGGAAGGGGTTTATTTTTATTCGCTTAAAATACCGGGGGAGGCCGTGAAAACGGAGCGAATGGTGATAGTAAGGTGAAACTCCTGGCAAACCCCTTTATGAGCCCGCGAATTATGTGAAAAAGGTTGCCTGAAAACTCCCTTAAATCCCCCCCCTTTGAATTTTTTATGTCACACCTATTGACATGAATTAATTTAATGTCTACATTTGTGACATGAAATCGACGCAACCTCCCAAACGGACCTACCACATGACCACCCGGGCCGACCTGGTGGCCCAAAACGAGCAGAACATCCTCGATGCGATGGTTTCCCTGTGGCTGGAACTGCCCATCCACGAGATCACGCTGGATCTGGTCGCAGAAAAGGCGGGCGTGACGGTGCGCACCGTTCTCCGAAAATACGGTTCCAAAGAAGGCCTCATTGAGGCTTCTATCGAAAAGGACCCCGTCGATCTGCAACGGACCCGCGAGGAAGCCCGGCCGGGGGATGTCCCCGGTATTCTCCGTGCCCTGCTCGCCGAATACGAGGTGATGGGGCCCGCCATCATTCGCACCATAGCGGTGGAAGAACAGTTTCCCGCAGCCGCAAAAATCCTGGAGAAAGGTCGTTTGGAACATCGAAAATGGTGCGCCAGGGTATTCGAACCTTACCTTCCAGACCCAGGGGCGGTAGGTTACGAACGGAAACTCACCGCCTTTATCACCGCTACAGAAATATACCTCTGGAAACTGCTTCGGAAAGATATGGGGAAAAGTGTTGAGGAGACGCTGCAGGTTTTCCGATTGCTGATCGAAGGGATCATAAATACACCGCCTTTGCAGTAAAAAATAAATTAATGCACCCATTATGAAAAAAACGCATCACTTCCTTTTTGTCACTATCGACGGCGGCGGCAACCTCCAGCCGGTTCTGGGCCTGGCCAAACGCCTTGCCGGGCGTGGACACCGCATCACCGTGTTGTCCGAACCTTGCCTGGAAGAGCTGATCCGGGCCCTCGGCTTCGACTACATTCCGTTTGAAAACCATTTTATCCGCACCGACCGGACCGCGGATATTTTCCAGGACTGGAAAGGCAACCCCCTGACCGATCCGACGATGGACAATATCGTCTTCGGTCCGGCCAAAACGGTGGCTGCCGAAACCGAACGGGCCCTGAAACGTTCGGGCGCCGATATGCTGGTGGCCGATTGCCTGTTGCCCACGGCTCTGATCCCCGCTGAAGCGATGGGCATTTCGAGCGTGATCGCCTTTCATTTTCCGGAATATATGCCGGGGCCCAACCGTCCGCCGGGCATCCTGGGGCTGCAGCCGGCTAAAGGGCCCTTTGGGCGGCTCCGCGACCGCTTGTTGGGAAGGGTGTTTCACCTGGCCCTCGGCAAATACCTGCCCCTGGTCAACGAGGTCCGGGAATCCTACTCCCTGGGCAAACTGGACCGGGCGACCGACCTGCTCGACCGGGCCGACCTGCGGTTGATCCAGACCCTGCGGAATTTTGATTTTCCCATCGAACCGGCGCCCGCCAACGTTCGCTACACCGGCCCCGTGCTCGACGATCCGGACTGGGTGGGCGGCTGGACGAATCCCTGGGCCGATAATGATCCACGGCCCCTGGTGGTGGTCTCGCTTTCTTCCACTTTTCAGAACCAGGCCCAGGTGATTCAGCACGCCATTCACGCCCTGGGAGGCCTCGATGTCAGAGGGCTCGTCACCCTCGGCCCGGCCATCGACCCCAACGGGTTGGATGTGCCGGAGAATGTGGTGGTTATGCAATCGGCCCCCCATTCCCAGGTGTTCCCTCAGACCGACCTGGTCATCACCCATGCCGGGCATGGCACCATCATGCGCGCCCTAGCCCATGGGCTGCCCTTGATCTGTATACCTATGGGACGGGACCAAAAGGACAACGCCGTGAAAGTCGCCCTTCGCGGCTGCGGGATTAAGCTCAGTCCGAAATCCGGGCCGGAAAAGATCCGGCAGGCCGTGCAGCAGATCCTGGGAGACCCTTCTTTTGTGGAAAATGCCAGCCGGATGCAGGCCGAGGTCCGGTCTTCTGCCGAAAAGGATCTGGCGGTTGGGGAGTTGGAGGGATTATTGGAAAAGGAAACGGTGATGGTAGGGGAGTAAGGGGCAGAAGACGCCCCACAGCAATCTGCTAACATTTATTACTTCAATTCTTGGTGCATTTCATTTTTCGCGTTATATTTCTCCCTTTACCATGTTGTTGTTTCAAAATACAAACACCCTGGGCTATGGCAAAAAAGAGACCACGTATCGACGAAGCAGAAGCGTTAAAAACAGTCATTCATAAGGCTGGGGAAGGTGACATAACGGGGGGCGAGACCCCTTCGGAGGTGCGCGTTAACGCCGTCAACAAACGCATCCGGGCGAAGATCAACAAAGAGGCCGCGGCGCTGGATGATATCCTGGAGAAAACCAAGGAGGACAAGCGGGCCATCACTGAGGCCTACCTCAAAAGCTTCCCGCCGGAAGAGCGCAAGCTGATCCTGAAAACCCTGTTGAATGAAGAGGAGATCAAGCTGACGGGAAAGGCCAAGAGGATTCATTCCGACAATGAGCTGGATAGCGGCGGGCGCAATGGCGGGTATCCATACAAAAACCTCATGTCTCGAAAGACCTATGAGGCACAGAAGTATGACCTGCAGGTAGAGTTGCTTAAATTGCAGGCCTGGGTAAAAAAGACCGGCAACCGCCTCATCATCCTGTTCGAGGGGCGCGATGCCGCCGGCAAGGGTGGCACCATCAAGCGGGTCATGGAACACCTCAATCCCCGTGGCGCCCGGGTGGTGGCGCTCGAAAAACCTTCCGAGGAGGAAAAGGGGCAATGGTATTTTCAACGGTATGTCAAACATTTGCCCACCCACGGCGAGATCGTCCTCTTCGACCGCTCGTGGTACAACCGCGCCGGAGTGGAGAACGTGATGGGGTTTTGTACCCGCGAAGAGTATGCCGAGTTCATGCGGCAGGTGCCCGAATTCGAGCGCAACCTGGTGCGCAGCGGTATTACCTTGGTCAAGTTCTGGTTTAGCGTCAGCCGCGAAGAGCAAAAGAGGCGGTTCAAGGACAGGGAAAGGCACCCGCTCAAGCATTGGAAGCTGTCGCCCATAGACCGCGCCTCCCTCGATAAGTGGGAAGAATATTCTGACGCCAAGGAGAAGATGTTCTTCCATACCGACACCTCCGACGCACCGTGGATCGTGGTCAAGTCCAACTGTAAGAAGCGCGCCCGCCTCAACGCCATGCGCTACATCCTGCACAAGATCCCTTACGATAAAAAAGATATCAGAATGATCGGCAAGCTCGACCCGCTGATCGTGGGTCGGTCGAATGTGATCTATGAGAAGGGGGAGAATTTGCTTATGTCGGATGAAAGCCAAATGAAGCAGGTCTGAATGGCCAGCAGCATCTTTATTACGAAATTCCTTCCGGTACTTTCGGAGCACTAGCGTTAGTAAACATCATGATTTGCACCTGGTGCTCCGAACGATCATCTGCAAGGGTGATAACCCCATCTTCCTGCTGAATGCCATCAACCATAACACTCATTTCTTCCGGTCCGCTTTTTTGTGTAACCACAATATGATAGACCGAGTTCCTATAGCGATAATGCATGCTAAAAGATTCCCACTCCGGAGGAACACAGGGCACAATTTTTAATTTATTTCCTTCCTGACGGAAACCAAGAAAAGATTCTGTGATAAACCGGTACATCCAGCCGGCAGAACCGGTGTACCAGGTCCACCCGCCTCGTCCTGCATGTGGTGCCCGTGCATACACATCTGCCGCTATCACATAAGGTTCCACTTTGTAAACCGAAATTTCTTCCGCAGTTTTTCCATGGTTCAACGGATTGATCATATTCAATAATTCCCACACGCGTTGTTTATCTCCAAGTTTTGCAAAAGCCATCGCCAACCATACCGCCGCATGTGTGTATTGCCCGCCATTCTCTCTTACTCCGGGTACATATCCTTTAATGTATCCGGGGTTTAAATCTGATTTGTCAAATGGGGGTTCTAATAGCTGAATAATTTTCGTATCTTTTTGTACCAGGTTTTTGTATGCGGATTCCATAGCGGTATGCGCGCGCTCCGCATTTCCTGCTCCTGATAAAACAGACCAGCTTTGTGCAATTGAATCTATTTTACATTCTTCATTGCCGGAAGATCCTAACGGCGTGCCATCATCAAACCAGGCACGCTTGTACCATGCACCGTCCCAAGCATGTTTTTCAATATTTTCCTTTAATTGCCGGGCTTGCCTTTTACATTCTTCCGCAAATACGGAATCGCTATAGGAATGTGCAACCGTTTCAAACCGGGTTAACGTATCATAAAGAAAAAATGCCATCCATACACTTTCTCCCTTTCCTTTGTTGCCTACTTTATCAAACCCATCGTTCCAGTCTCCTGTACCGATTAAGGGTAAGCCATGTGCCCCATAATTGAATCCATGTTTGAGTGCTTTTACACAGTGGTCATAAAGTTTGATAGATATAGCGGATTTAACAGGTGTATCATAATAGGACTCCTCTCTGGGATTTAATAGCCTTCCTTCAATTAAAGTTACCGGTTCATCGAGCACGCCATAATCGCCGGTGTGCAAAACATAAAGAGCTGTGGCAAATGGCAACCAAAGAAAATCATCTGAGCAGTGTGTGCGAACACCATTACCGGTTGGCGGATGCCACCAGTGTTGTACATCCCCTTCTTTGAACTGGCGGGAAGCGGAAAGCAGGATTTGTTTACGAGCCAGTTGGGGAGCTACATGAAGCAGCGATAACACATCCTGCAACTGATCCCTGAAACCAAAAGCGCCTCCTGATTGATAAAAACCGCTGCGCCCCCAGAGCCGTGAAGAAAGTGTTTGATAGGTGAGCCAGCCGTTCGTAATCATATTGAGGGCTGCATCCGGAGTTTCAACCTGCAACGCGCTAACGGTGTGCTTCCAATAGTTCTTCACTTTTTCTAATGCATCAGATACCGCCTCACTTCCTCTGAATTGCTTTGTAATTGAACTGGCATCATGGGCATTTTTTCCTGCGCCTAATTTGAAAACAATTTCCTTTTCTTCCCCATCTACCAGATCAAACGGAACCTGGATGGCCGCGCATGGATCTAACGCAAGTCCGACCTTTCCTGATAGTTTTTGTCGCGACATTGCATCCGGGTTTTTCAAAGTGCCGTTGCGACCAATAAATTCGGCCCGGTCTGCAGTAAACGTTTTTCTAAGATCGTCCACATCGAAAAATGCAACGCGATTATTAAATTCAGTGTTGTACGGATTTTTTGCAAAGAGCGCACCGCTGTCAGGATCAATTTCGGTGTGAATATGCATGATGGTTTTCGGTCTGTTATTATCCAGCACCCATTCAATAAATCCGGTAGCCGATAGCTTGCGTGACCTGCCGGATTGATTCCGAATTTTTAGTACGTTGAATTTAACGGCTGCTTCCAAATCAACATACACGGTCATTTCAGAATAGATTCCGTCTTCGAGGTGTTCGAACACGCTATACCCAAATCCATGGCGTGTAATGTACGGTGTTTGACCGCCTGCCGGAAGAAGGGTAGTGGACCAGAAATGTCCGCTTTCATAATCACGGAGGTAAAATGCTTCTCCGCCTTTGTCACAAACAGGATCATTTTTCCATGGAGTCAGTCTTAATTCATGCGCGTTCTCCGTCCATGTATAGGCAGTTCCGTTTTCTGAAATAACGGTTCCGAAATAGGGATTCGCAATTACATTTACCCACGGAGCCGGCGTTTTATTTTTGTCATCCACCACAATAACATATTCGCTTCCGTCAGGGGAGAATCCACCTGTTCCATTATAAAAAATCAAATCTTTTGGCAACTCAATTGGCGTTAAAGACTTAGTTGTTTGTAACGGGGTGATGTACGGGATCATTACTCTTGGAGACTGAATGCGTTTAATTTGATCCGCTAGTGTTCCTTCAGTATCGGAAATATTAATACGTGCTACGGTTTGAAACAGGATTCGATCCTCCGTTGATATCTCATCGGAAGCTCTTACCAAAACGCCTCCCGGCCGATCTTTGTATTCGATAGGAATGAGCGCCTCAATTTCATTTTGAAAATTCTGCCTGTATCCATTATGTGCTTCGTTCCAGATCACCAGATCCACAGCAAGACCTTTTAGCCGCCAATATGCATGTGCTTGCACAAGTTGTTTTACCAATTCCATGTTTGACGGGTCTTCAATTTTAAAAGCACAATGGGCAAATCACCTGAAATGGAATAGCCCCACAAGCCTGACTGTCCGCGATGATTACTTATAAGAATAGAAGGGTCGGCACGAAATACAGAATTGATAAACAATATTGAACTTGCAAGTCGTCCATACCATTGTGCTTCTCCCTCGGAAGCATTAATTTGTCTTAGTACTACCTGGCTATGCGTCCATGCTAATTCAAATACGCGATCCTGATGGTGTTTATCCTGGTATTTATCAATCAGGTTTTGACGAGTTTCCTTCGTTTCACCAATGCCTGTAATCAATTCAAGTGTAACTGTTTCTTCCGGTTCAATAATTATTTTATGTCGTATCGCTACAATCGGATCTAATACGGATCCCTGATGTCCGGAAAGCGGGCCCGGAATAGTCATTACTCGTGGATTTACAACTGTATTTCCACGACCGATAAATTCCATCCGGTCCGTTTCAAAGGATATTTCTTCCGAAACTTTTCCCCGCAGGATCATCAGATGAAACATCCACGGTGGCTTCTCCTGGGCTGATCGCGGTCTGCGTGTACAAATAATTGCATGTTGAGGCGCGAGTATCTCTGTTTGTACAAAAAGATTGCTGAATGCGGGTTGCATCAAATCTGAAGCTGCGGGAGGTGAGTACTACTTCGGAATAACTTGTAACCTCTATAGTTTTGCGGATAGAAGCACCGTTTTTGATACGAATTCTCCTCATTTCTATATCATCTTCCGGAGATACTACAATTTCAGTATGCGTTTCAATTTCGTTATTGGTAGAACGAAAGTCCACCCGACTTTGAGAAAACGCGGCTTCGTATTTGTCGCTTTTTTGGAGTGTTGGCTGATGCGTATTGGACCAATACTTCCCGCTTTTCAAATCGCGTATATAACAAAACGTACCCCAATCATCACAGGTTCCATCTTCACGCCAACGGCTAACAGCCAGATTCTTCCAATTACTATACCCTCCACCTGCGTTTGTTACCATCACATGGTATCTGCCATTTGACAATAATTGAACTGCCGGTAAGGTGGTATTTGGAGTGTTGAATACCCTTGCTTCAGCTCCGCCCTCTTCATAATTGATTTCCGCAATATCGGTGGTGTGTGCATAAAAAGCGGTCGCTTTTGGAACACGTTCCTGCAATAATAAAAGTGCGGACCTGAATTGTGGTTCCGACTCAAATAATTTTTGCATCGGTTTATCGAGCAACAGATATGCGAATGCCAACAGGCTCATCCCCTGATGATGTGACATGAACGAATACACAATCGCACTCTTTTGTCCGCGTGGCAAACGCGATGGGGTATAATCTATCGCTTCATAAAATCCATATTGACCTTCAAATCCCTTTTCGGAAAGAAGTTGTAGATTTTCATATGCTTCTTGCGGATCCACCATCAGGGCAAGCACAGATGCATAAGGGGCAATAACTGAATCTTCTTCAAGCCCGCGTTTCAAGCCCAGGCCAGGGACGCCAAATGCACGATATTGAAATTGAGCGTTCGCGTTTATCATATTGAAACCGGACTCTGATATTCCCCAGGGCACCCCTTTTTGTTTAACACAGTTAATCTGGCAGTTAACGGCCGATTTATAGGTTTGGTCTAGCAGGGTATTTTCATAGGTAGGCATTACCAAAAGCGGCATCAGGTATTCAAACATAGAACCACTCCACGACAGAAGTATGGGTTCGCCTTCAACCCTTGTCAGCAAACGTCCCAATGCAAACCAGCTCTCTTCAGGCAGTTTTCCTTGCGCAATACCAATGAAAACAACAAACCTGGCTTCAGATGCCAGCAGGTCATAAAAACTTGCATCTTTTTGATGTTCCTGCACATTGTACCCAATGGTAAACAGATTGCTTGATTTATCATACAGGAAATCCCATTCCATTTCTGATAAACTATTGCATTGTTGCGCAAGATTTTCTACTGAATCCATTCGATCTTCCGCAAGACGAATGGACTCCGCTAACGAAGTTTTAAATAATTCGAGCCACTCTCCTTCCTTGTCAGAATTACGCTCCTGCTGCTGACGATTCACTTCAACCTTTAATTCCTTTGCTGCTTTTATAAACTCAATCAATGTGGCATGTGCACTGTGGGAAAAATGATTGGTAAACCGGGCAGGAACAGTAGATAACAAATCCCAGGGTGCAAATAATTTAAAATCTTCGTTCAGATGCGCTAATTGCGTATTCAATGTTTGTTTCCACCAATATGTCTCGCTTGCTGAATCGTTATTCAGTTTTCCAAAAACAGACTGGAAGCTTTTTGTTAAATTCTCTATGTGAAATTTCGTCTCGAGAGGTGACGTTAAATCAGCTCCACATGCTGCTTCTAAATCAATATCAAATTGGTTCAGTAATGCGTGGTCTTTTTCTTCCAATGTGTCGACCAGCACATGCAAGGTATCCCGGAGCCCTTCAAATAATTTCAGCCCTCCTGTTTTTTGATGAGGTATGGCGAGTAATCCTTGCTTTAATATCAGCAAATGCCCGGCAAGGTTTCCGCTGTCAACTGTCGAGATATATTTTGGGAGTAATGGATCCAATGATTGCGTATCATACCAATTGTAAAAATGTCCTTTATGTTGCTCCATTTTTTTCATCGTGCGTATCGTCTCCGTTGTTCGTTCAATAAGCTGGGAAGTGGTAATGTAACCAAACTCGCAGGCGGATAAATTGGCAAGCAAGGAAAGCCCTATGTTAGTAGGGGAGGTACGATGCGCTAGTAGTTCAACCGGTTGTTCCTGGAAATTATCTGGCGGCAGCCAATTGTCTTCAGCGGTGACAAACTCTTCGAAGTAACTGAAAGTCTTTCGTGCAAGTTTTCTTAGAAATACATGTTGTGTATGGGTAAGCAAGGATACTTTTTTGGCTAATGGTTTGCTTAACCACCAGGTAGTGAAAGGAGCAATGAGCCAAAGGAGCAAGATAGGAGTTGCAACGGGTAACGTTAACGGGGAATAAATGGCTAAAAATAAAAATACAGTGAAAGCAAGAAAAGGCTCAATCCACATAGAAGAATAAGAAGCGAAAAGATTTATTTTGACCGTTTTCTCTTCTTTTTCGGATGGATTCCATTCCAATAGATTTTTGTGCGTAATAATAGTTCTCCAAAGTGTACGCGCAATGGCACGCACATTGGAAAATGCTTCGTAAGGAAGGCAGATAAGGTCAAATAAAGTTTTTTGGGAAATGTGCGCAATGTTACGGATCGAATTTTTAATGTGGTGACTTAAGATGACATCTTTCGGTTTATTGATCGTGTCCCAAACGGAAGTAATGACAATCGGAAGTATGATAATCACGGAAACCATGATTGTCCAGAAAAAAGACGAGGGCAATGCGATCCAACCTATTAACAGAAACAACGTAAGTGCAACAGGAACCAGGCTTCGTCTGAGGTTGTCAAATATTTTCCATCGCGATAATGCTGAAATCGGATTTTTTTGCAAGTGTCTTTTCGCATCAGGAACAAAAGGTAAAAAACTGGAAAAAAATCTGCCAGTCTCCACGAATCCAACGCGAGAACCTTTTCATATCGGTACGATAGCTTGTCGGATATTTCTCAAACAATTGCACATCGTTAAGCAATCCGGACCGTAGATAGCAACCTTCGAGGAGGTCATGACTTAAAATGGCATTTTCCGGAAATCTATCTTCAAGTACTTTTTTAAAAATGTCCACTTCGTAAATTCCTTTGCCTATAAAAGAACCTTCCCCAAATAAATCCTGGTACACATCTGAAGATGCACGGGTGTAAGGATCAATGCTCGGCTCATTTCCATGCATCCGCGTATATAGCGAACTGCCTTCATCCGGCAGACTACAAGTCACTCTTGGTTGAAGAATACCATATCCTTTTGTTACCCTTTTCTTTTTTTCATCATACCATGGATGATTCAATGGATGAGCCATCGTTCCGATTAACTTCCAGGCGGAGCCAAGCGGCAGTTGCGTATCTGCATCGAGTGTAATTACATATTTTATGAATGGAAAAATGGATTGGTCGCCTATGAGGAGTGAAAACCGCTCTTTTGAACCCCCGCGTAATAATGAATTTAGCTCAGAAATTTTTCCCCGTTTTCGCTCATAACCCATCCAGGTATTTTCCTGCGGATTCCAATGTCGCGGACGATGGAAAAGAAAAAACAAATCTTTTTTTTCTCTACCGTACTTTTTATTTAGTTCTTCAATTCTTCGCGCTGCTAAATCTGCAAGAGACTGGTCTCCTGGAAGTGTTTCCTGGGCAGCATCCGTAAAATCTGTCAGTAAACCAAAATGCAGATTATCGTTTCTGTTTGCCAGGTACCGGACTTCTAATGCCTCCACTAAATCTTCAACTGTCTCTGCATTAGTGAGCATTGCGGGGATTACGACCAATGTGCGGAACTCAGCCGGGATCTTTTTGGCGAAATCCATTCGCGGCAATAAATGCGGCTTAACCGACAGCGTGGAAAAAAAGTTAACGATAGCGATTGCAAGCTGACTTGCTAACAGTAATGAAAGCACCGCAACAGAAAAAGCAGCCAGTTATTTTTGTATCCGTATAGGCGTTCAATAAAATACCTGCACTGATCGCACACGTGATTAACAGAATAGAAATGAGGTATACCATGAAAGAATGTCGACGCAGCAGGTACCTGATTTTTTGAATGCCCGACACATGCCCCTTCGCTACCTTTTTTGTTTGTATCACGCCGTGTCCGATCAGGTAGTACCCCACATGTGAGGTGCGATTATCGTCCTCGTAGCCAGGTACATTCTCTTGCGCTAATTGAATGGCGATACGTGCCACTTCATATTCAGATGAATCACTTTCCTTTGCAATATGTTCCACCACATGCCGGTATCTGTCGCGCGTGGAGAAATCCATTGAGCCATAAATTCCTTCGTTATCTTCACGAAGCGTCTGCTCAACGATGCTGTGTGCTTCCACAAAATCACGCCAATCCATTGCACCGAGCAAACGAAGACTGCTGATACTGTTGCTCATAGAAACCTGGTCTGCAGCCTGCTTTTGATTTTCTGCATTTACCAATTCCAGGCTCGTCAATCCGATTTCTGATAATTGCCTTTCCATCCAGTTAAGGGCCATCGCCATATCAGGACCTTTTCCACGCAGGTGCCGGGTTAATTCAGAAACAAAAGGACTCGTCATAGGCGGATTTGACCGTGCCATGTCTGCAATAACCAATATCAGATTTTTGGGATCCTTTTCAGTCGTCTCAAACATCTTCGCTCCCCAATATTCAGCAAGGTTTCTATCTACCCTGTCGATAGCAATCCGGGCTGAAACTCGCCTGAGATTTTCGATCAGCGCAAGACGAAGCATGATGGGTATTGCCCATAATTCACCGAGTTGCAAAGGGGTAATAGTTTGATATGCTTTTACAAAACTGCCCAGACTTTCGATATCAATTCTTCCGTCGCTGTGAGAAATTATCTGGAGCACAATATCATAGATGCGAGTCAATCCTACGGCCCCATTGTCTGACAGTTGAGGCAGATCTTCACTGTAGTCTTTTGGAAAATGTTTTTTTGCAATGTGGATATGCTCCTCCACAAGGTAGAAATTGTCTATCAGCCATTCAGCAGCAGGCGAAATCTGATTTCTGTTTTTGATTGAATCGGTGATTAGCTTGCGAACTTTGTGTAAAACGATTTCATTATTCGCGAGCCGCTTGAGTAAATGGTCCTGTGCCGGTTTCGTGCTCAACCGATGAGACCCTGCAAGCGCCTTTCCGAAACGTTCCATCTGATCAGAACTGAATAATTCCGCCCTCAGAGGCTCCTCGTGTAAGTAACTTTGATCAGAGCCATTGGTTTGAAAAAAATCCCTCATATTGGATATGAGTTCTTCTGCTTTGGGCATCAATTTCATACTGTCTTTCCTCTTATTTCTAAAGCGTCATGAACACTTCCTTGCGCTTCTTCAATAATTTTTTTCGAATGATTTACTTGCGAGTATTGCTGCCAGCAGCACTACCTTGCCAAGTTGATCATTATCACATGAATTGTTGATACATAATTCTTGGAAAATGTTACATAATTCACACAACTATACTAGAAATTAAGTGGGTTGCCAGCCGGAGGCTGGAAAACCTTTTGGGAGTGGTGCGGCCGCCGGCCGCACCACTCCCAAACCACTTCGGGTTGGGTATATACTAAAGTAAAAGTGTGTTGCCAGCCGGAGGCTGGAAACACACTCCCAAACCACTTCGGGTTGAGTATAATTGTGTGAATTATGTAACTATTTTTCAAAATTGTGTAACCTTTTTACTTTTCCAATAAAGAACTTTGTATATGGATATACTCAGTAGAAAGTGCGCACTTTCTACTGAGTATAAATCCGTGGATTAAGCAGCAACTACATCGGAAAACTGGTCCTGCTTGAAATAGTATTTTCCGATCTACATCCCGATAACGTTGTCATGAATTTCAATGAATGGAAAACGGTCTGAAGCACAACGATAACATCGTAAATTATGGTATAATAACTTCCGTTCGCGGCAGTATTGTGGATGTAGAATTTGAAAATAATTTACCATCTATTTATTCAGTACTTCATACGGGGAAGGATAATCAAATAGTCATCGAAGTATTAACCCAATTAGGGAGTCAACGAATACGTGGAATTGCCTTAAATCCAACGCAGGGATTAGCACGCGGTATGCGGGTAGAGACCACGGGAAAGGAACTTACCGTACCGGTTGGAAAAAATATTATGGGAAGGATGTTCGATGTTTTCGGAAATTCCATTGACCATCTCGAACCTGTTTCCAATGTGGAGCAACGCAATATTCACCAACCACCTCCACCATTAGGAACGCGTTCCACGAAGTCTGAGTGTTTTGAAACAGGCATTAAAGCGATTGACGTGCTGGTGCCCTTGGAGCGGGGCGGAAAAGCCGGGTTGTTTGGAGGGGCAGGTGTGGGCAAAACAGTGCTGCTTACGGAGATGATTCATAACATGGTTGGTCATAACAAAGGAATCAGCATGTTTTGCGGAATCGGAGAACGTTGCCGGGAAGGACAAGAGCTTTATGAGGAAATGAAAAAGCAGATGTGCTGAAAAATATGGTGATGGTGTTTGGTCAAATGAATGAACCGCCAGGCGCCCGCTTTCGTGTGGGGTTGGCTGCGTTAACGATGGCTGAATATTTTCGCGATGAGGAGCATCGGGATGTGCTGCTACTCATTGATAATATCTTCAGGTTTATCCAGGCAGGTATGGAAGTGTCTGGTTTGATGGGGCAAATGCCTTCCCGGTTAGGTTATCAACCAACGATGGGCACTGAATTATCGAAACTTGAAGAACGAATTGCAAACACAGAGACCGGAGCGATCACCTCTATCCAGGCAGTTTATGTGCCCGCCGATGATTTAACAGACCCTGCAGCAGTGCATACATTTTCTCATCTTTCTGCTTCTATTGTTCTGTCCAGAAAAAGGGCGAGTGAAGGATTATTTCCGGCTATCGACCTGTTGCAGTCCAATTCAAAAATGGCTACTCCCGGAATAATTGGGGAAAGGCATTACAAGCTATCCCAGGAAATACGGCATACACTGGCTAAATACGAAGACCTCAAGGATATTATTTCCATGCTTGGGTTGGAGCAGTTATCTGGTATCGACCGAAACATCGTAAATCGTGCAAGGCGGTTAGAAAAATTTCTCACACAGCCTTTTTTTGCGACTGAACAATTCAGTGGCATCAAAGGGAAAGAAGTTAATTTGAAAGACGCGTTGGATGGTTGTGAGCGCATTTTAAAAGATGAGTTTAAAGATTTTCCCGAAAGCGCTTTTTATATGATTGGTTCAATTGAAGAAGCTATACAGAAGAAAAACTGAAATGGAAAACACATTGATGAACTTAAAAATACTACTTCCATTCCGTGTTTTCGCAGATATTGAAAATGTACGTAGCATAGTGGCAGAAACAAGCAAAGGTTCCTACGGTTTTTTACCACATCGGCTCGATTGTGTGGCTGCATTAGTACCCGGGATATTTGCGTATGAAACAGAAACAGGAGGGGCGCATTATTTAGCCATTGATGAGGGCGTGTTGGTAAAAGCGGGTTCCCAGGTAATGGTTTCGGTGCGTAATGCAGTAGCCGGTGATGACCTTGGTAAACTTAAGGATTCAGTAGAAACGAATTTTAAAAATTTAAATGATGCGGAAAGAGATATACGTCTTGGTAACCGCAAAATTGGAGAAAGGATTAATTGTTAGCTTGAATAAATTTCACAAATAAAAAATGGAACCGGAGGAAATAAACAAAAAAAACGTTTAGCGAGCAGATTGAAGCAAAAGCAAAGCGAAAACTTAATTCCCGCCATAAAAAAACAACGTTTGGTTTGGCTTGGGAATGATGGGAATGATTGGTTGGTCAGTGGTCGTCCCCACATTATCGGGAGCGGCATTAGGTTTATGGCTGGATAAAACGCACCCACAATCTTTTTCCTGGACACTGACTCTATTGGTTGTAGGCTTAATAACAGGCAGTGTGATTGCCTGGCACTGGGTGGCGAATGAAGATAAAGAGATGCATCAACATAATGACGAAAATGATGAATGAGATTTCATATAGGATAGTAGCCTTTGTGCTGGGCTTGGTTTTAGGTACAATTTTCTTTGGCGGACTCTGGTTTACCGTAAAGAAATCGGTTGTCTCCAAAACACCGGCATTGTGGATTTTCGGCAGTTTTATTTTTAGAGTTGGAATAATAATGCTTGGGTTTTATTTTATCTCTTCCGGTAGTTGGCAAAGGCTGCTTATTTCGCTGGCAGGATTTATTGTCGCCCGTTTTATCGTAGCGCATATTACCAGGCCAAAAGCAGCACTTCAAATGCAAAATAAAAGGGAGGTCAGTCATGAAGCTCAGTCCTGACGAAACCGTTTTTTGGCAATATGGTTTTATAACCATTAACCTGACCATCGTTACTACATGGGCATTGATGCTCGTGCTTGTGGTTGCTTCCGCATTAATTACACGGAAACTTAAGTCGGGTATTCATATTTCACGATGGCAATGCATACTTGAAATGCTCGTTACAGGAATTAATGAGCAAATTGAAGCAGTTGGATTACCTCAGCCAAGACAGTATATAGCTTTTATCGGCACCCTGTTTTTATTTATTGTTACCTCTAACCTGTGTATTATACTCCCCTGGTATGAGCCGCCAACCGGTTCGCTTTCCACGACCGCTGCACTTGCTATCTGTGTGTTCATGGCCGTACCTTTTTTTGGTATTGAAAAGAGTGGAATAGGAGGGTACCTGAAGTCGTATATCAAACCGACTTTCTTTATGCTGCCCTTCAATATTATTGGGGAAGTCTCCCGCACCCTTGCATTAGCTGTTCGATTATTCGGCAACATCATGAGCGGAGGAATGATTGTCGCCATTCTGTTAAGCATTTCCCCATTTATATTTCCAGTGGTTATGAAGTTGCTTGGGTTACTTACAGGCGTGGTTCAGGCCTATATTTTCAGCATACTTGCTACCGTTTACATTGCCGCAGCCGTTCGGGATTCAAAGAAAAAAACAAATTTAATAACGAGTAAATAAAAAAAATAAAATGGATAGTACCACAATGATCGCAGTAGCATCCATAGTAACTGCTGGGCTTACGACAGGAATCGGGTGTATGTTTCCGGCATTAAGCGAAGGGAAAGCAGCGGCATCCGCGCTAAATTCCCTCGCAGAGCAACCGGACGCTGCACCAACAATAACAAGAACTCTATTCGTTGGGTTGGCTATGATAGAATCGACCGCGATATACTGTTTCGTGGTTTCCATGATACTCATTTTTGCTAATCCGTTCTGGAATCACATTATCGCCAAATAAAACCTAAGATGCAGATTAACTGGTTCACGGTAATTGCCCAGGTAATTAATTTCCTCATTTTGGTGTGGTTGTTAAGACGTTTTCTTTACAAGCCCATACTAACGGCCGTTGACGAACGTGAAAAAGATTGCTGCTCAACTAAAAGAGGCAAAAGCTGAAAAAGCAGATGCTAAAAAAGAGCAGGAAGAATTCATCGGGAAGAATGAAGCGTTCGATAAAGAGAAGAAGGAGTTAATGGACAAAGCGATTTTGGAAACAAAAGCGCAACGCCAGAAACTTCTTGAAGAAGCAAGAACTGATGCCAATAAGTTTAGCGCCAAGCTGGAAGAATCAGCTAAGGCTGCACAGGGAAAATTCAATCAGGAAATTGCTCAAAAAACACAACAGGAAGTTTTTGCCATTTCCAGAAAGGCGCTAGCGGAAATTGCTTCCGTTACTTTGGAAGCACAAGCGGTGCATATTTTTATTAAGCGCCTGACGGAATTAGAAAAAGAGGAAAAGAAAAAATTCATCGAGGCATTTACATCCAGTACCGAACCAGTTGGGATACGCAGTTTTGCATTGACTCCCAAACAGGAAAAAGAAATTCAAACTTCAATAAAAGAAATTCTCGGAGCAAAAACACATTTTCAATTCAGTACAGTGCCGGAATTAATAAGCGGCATTGAACTTACCACTAACGGAGATAAGCTGGAATGGAGTATTTCGGAATATCTTCATTCATTTGAGAAAAAGATTAACGAACATGCAGGTTGATGATTTAAATAAGGTTGTAGATGGTACCTTCAAAGGGTTAGATAAGGGCTTGAAAACGTTCATTCCCTCATTTGTGCCTCGAGAAGTGGGTTATGTGAAGAGTGTATCAGCGGGAATTGTCAAGGTTTCAGGGCTTCCAGGCGCCGGATTTGAAGAATTGTTAAAGTTCCCTGGAGACATTTTCGGTATCGCTTTTAATCTTGACGAAGAGGAGATTGGGGTGATTCTTCTTGGGGAGGTTGCACAGATAAATGCCGGTGATGAAGTAGAACGAACCGGTCGTGTGATGGATGTCCCGGTTGGGGAGGAATTGATCGGAAGAGTGATTAATCCATTGGGAGAGCCTATGGATGAAGGGAACGCAATCACCTTTACCAAACGTCTTCCGATTGAACGACCGGCACATGCGATTATGGATAGAGCACAAGTTACGGTGCCCATGCAAACGGGATTGAAAGTGATTGATGCACTGATTCCGGTCGGTCGTGGACAACGTGAATTAATATTGGGAGACAGGCAAACAGGCAAAACCGCCATTGCCATTGACACCATACTCAATCAGCATGATAAAAATGTCATTTGTGTGTATTGTGCAATAGGACAAAGAGCCTCCTCTGTGGCTAAAATTATCGCTAACCTCAGGGAAAATGGGGCGATGGAATATACCATCGTTATGGTAACAGAGGGGGACAATGCGCCGGGATTAAAATTCATTGCGCCTTATGCCGCCACCAGTATTGCAGAATTTTTCATGGAGCAAGGCCGGGATGTATTGATTGTTTATGACGACCTCACACACCATGCAAAGGGCCCTATCGGGAGCTTTCTTTTGCTGCGAAGACCTCCGGGACGAGAGGCATTTCCGGGTGATATTTTTACATTCATTCAAGGTTGTTGGAGCGGGCTACGCATCTGAGTAAAGAACTTAAAGGCGGTTCGCTCACTGCGCTTCCGATCATTGAAACCGAGGCACAAAATATTTCTGCCTACATTCCTACGAATCTGATTTCCATTACGGATGGACAAATTTACCTGTCTCCGAAACTGTTCGAGTTGGGAATTTTACCCGCGGTGGATGTAGGGAAATCCGTTTCCCGTGTGGGAGGTAAAGCGCAATTGCCTGTCTATCGTTCAATCGCAAATTTAAAATTAGCATATTCTCAATTTGAAGAATTAGAAACCTTTTCACGATTTGGCACACGGTTAGATGAAAGCACAAAAAAAATAATTGAGCATGGAAAACGAATTCGTATCTGTCTCAAGCAAAATGAGTTGCAGCCTATGTCCGTTCCCGAACAGATCATGGTGTTGCTGTCTTCAACAAATAACCTTTTGACCACATCCCTATTGAGAAAATGAAAGATGCAGAAGAATCGCTGATTAAAAGAAGCCAAGAACTTCCTCCGGAAATTGTAAAGCGATTACTTTCTGATGCGGAATTGAGCGAGGCCGATAGCGCCGCTATTTTGAAAATTTCCGAAACTACACTTGCTTCTTTCAGGACACCATCAGCACCAACAATAATGGACACGTTAGCGAGCTTACGGAGGAAAATTGACAGTGCCGGCGAACTTAAATCTGTGGTAAGGTCAATGAAAGCGATGGCGGCTGCCAACATTGGACAATATGAGAAAGCAGTTGCTTCCCTTGCCGATTATTACCTTACAGTTGCATTGAGGATTGCCGCTTATTTCCGGTCTGAAAAAATGGAAACGAATAAGGATGAAAAAGCGCTTAAAACCAAAAGAGAAAAAATAAGTTTCGCCATTGTTTTTGGCTCTGACCAGGACTTGCAGGGCAGTTCAATGATTCATTGGCAGATTTTGTAGTGCGTTCCCTCCATGATTTGGCCGGCAAGAAAGACGTCTGGGCGGTAGGTGAACGCGTTCAATTGCGATTGGCGGACACGGGTTTCACCGTTTCAACGCTTTTTCCTGTTCCCGGTTCTGTGGAAGCGATCACCCCGCTGGTTGGACAAATTTTAATGAATAGTCAGCAAAGAGTGGAAAAAGGAAATGTCGAGGAGGTTTATATTTTCCATAACCAACCGAAAGGAGGTGCAGGTTATGCGCCTGTCATTCAGCGATTATTGCCTTTAGATGAAAAATGGAAAAATACATTTGATGAGCTGCAATGGCCGACAAAAAAATTACCCCAAATTGCAGGTGGAAAAAAGCAAACGCTACATGCGCTAATCCGTGAATACCTTTTTGTTTCCTTGTTTAAAGCATGTGCGGAATCATTGGCGAGTGAAAATGCGAGCCGCCTGACCTCCATGCAGCGTGCAGAAAAAAACATTGGAGAATTATTAGATGAGCTTGGTCAGGAGTTTCATCACCTGCGTCAGAGTTCCATTGATGAAGAATTGTTTGATGTGGTATCCGGATTTGAGGCTATGAAAAAGAGGAGGTAATGAAAAAAAAAATCTGAACTGTGACTTATGTGATTTTTTTGATTCTTGTGATTATGTTTTTCGGAGATGCGGGGTCATTGAGTGGGAGCCTCCGACGGCGCCTTGCTGATTTAGTATCCTCTGATTTTTGATCTCTTGCCGGCCTGATGATCCTTCCGGACTGGGAGGGGAACTACAAAGTCCGGTATTGGGATTCAACCTGGCAGGAAATCCTCTTTGGCAATGCGGATTCCTATTTGGCAAAAGTACTCGACGCAGGATTGACGGAGATCACTTAGACATCATTGACGGGTACGAGTATTTTGAATAGAGGATTCTTTTCCCGGCGCGGCATATTTTTGAACGGGATGGATTGCCGGGATAATTTGTATATTTGAAAAATGAATAATTCAAAAAGATCCCCCGGAATATCACCCGGTTTTGATCCATGGCAGAAAAGACCTTCCTCCTATTACCTTCCGGACTTTTGGATGAATACCGCGCCCAGGTTGCCCCGGCTCACCTGAATCGCTTCCGGCAATTGGAAGAAAGTGAATTGTCCATCGACACCTTCAGTTTTTATACCTCCGTTTCGGCCGTGTTTTCCTCCAGGATCGAAGGGGAGGAAATAGAGCTTGATTCTTATGTAAAACACAAGCGGTTTGGCATGGAATTCCTGCCGGACTATACACGCAAGACCGACGACCTTTACAACGCCTACCAATTTGCCAAATCTGCCAGATGCACCGGGGAAAATATCGCTTCGGCGCATCGCATGCTCACGGCCCACTTTTTACCCGTGCACCGGCAAGGGAAGTTGCAAACAGGCAATATGTACGTCACTAAGCCGGATGGAAAGATCGAATATGTAGCAGCCTGGCTCATGCAGTCGGAGAAAAACTACTACCTCCGGCATCGCGATTACTACCAACACATCCGGCTGTTGGGGCTGGAATACGACCTCCTCGATTATTCCAATGCACTGCCTTTCCTGCTGATGCTCCCGCAGGCATTGATCCTAAACGATGCGTAAAATCCATGGAACTGAAGCCATATTAACAGCAGATAAAAAACACACCATGTACTACCTCCTCTTCTACAAAACCGCAGACGACTACCTTGAAAAGCGCGGCGCTTACCGTGCCGAACACTTAGGCCTCGCCCAGGAAGCCCAAGACCGGGGAGAGATCGTCCTCGCCGGGGCTTTCGCCAATCCGGCCGACGGCGCCTTGCTGGTCTTTAAAGGCGATAGCCCGGCTGTGGCCGAGGCCTTTGCCCGGAACGATCCGTATGTAAAGAACGGGCTGATCGTGGAGTGGTGGGTGCGCGAGTGGACGGTGGTGATCGGAGCAGCGTGAGGAAAGAACAAAAGAAAAACCAATTCTATGGAAAAGAGGGCTCCCTTCCTGATGCTACTGCTTCGCGTATCGCTGTTCATCGCTTTTCAGGCCTTGATCGCGCTCCTTTTTTGGGTTCTGGGAAAAGAGGCGCCCTGGAAGCTGTCCGAAGGATATTGGGTGCTGACCGGCCTGCTGGCCAACGGCGTGACCTTTTACCTCTTGTATCGCCTTTTCCAAAAAGAAGGCATCCGCTACTTCGACCATTTCCGTTTTACAAAGGACGGGTGGTGGAAAGATCTGCTGATCGCCCTGGGTTTGCTTATCCTTTCAGGCCCTATTTCCATGATCCCCAACACCCTTCTTGCGAAGTGGCTGTTCGGGTCCGTAGAGGTTTCTACCGAATTGTTCTTTCGCCCACTGCCCCTGTGGGTGATCTTCCTTGGCTTTTTTTGGGCGATCACGCAAGGCCTGGTAGAGCTACCGGCCTATTTCTCCTACGCCATGCCCCGGATCGAAAAGCAACTCCAGAACGGTTGGTTCGCCTGGGCCCTGGCCTCCTTTTTTCTGGCGTTCCAGCATATCGGGATCCCCTTGATCTTCCAGATGGATTTCATCCTTTGGCGTCTCGGAATGTTCCTTCCCTTTGCTTTTTTCATAGGGTTCTGCCTGAAACTTCGCCCCCGCCTTTTTCCCTACATCATGATCGGCCACGCCTTGATGGATATCGGCGCGGTAGTGCTGTTGCTGGAAGCAAGGCAAGGTTTTTAGCAAACATGAGTCATGCGAATTTTCCCACTTTCTCCCTGACCCCGTCCCTCGCCCTAATCTTGTAGGGGGTGATGGTAGGTCAGAAAAAATTGTATAACCTTTAGAATAGCAAGCTGTTGTCCCCCGCTGGCGGGGGTTGGGGTGGAATAACACTTCTAGTATTTCCTCCCTATGAGAGATAATGGCAGGTATTTTTCCACCCCCCAACCCCCGCCAGCGGGGGACAAAAATGTGCAAAAATCCTTGGACAGTGCTTATTTTCCCGGGCAATATGTACCCCCTACAAGATTAGCTGGCGAGGAGGGTCTGAAACGCCAGGCCAGCCTGCCGGATGACAGGGATTTCCTTAAATCTTAAAAATTCGGCATGACTCATTTTCGCTTATCTAAAATCTCCGCTCTACAAACACTCCAGGGTTCGTATCGACATTCTCCAGCGACCCGCCTTTTCCACAAAATCGAGGGCCAGGCCGAAGTTGTATCCTTTTTGCCCACCCCGAGCCGGATCCGTTGCAGGCTCTTCAGGTGCCCTCCGTCGTTAAAGGCGGTGAACAGCTCCAGGCTGGAGTGGAGCCTCCAGTCGTTCTTTATCCCGGGCGAGTACCTCAGGAACGACAGCGCGGTAAACAGAAACTCGTCCTTTATTTGGACGGCGGGAAGGATGTAGGCAAAGAATTTGGGAGTGGCTTTAAAGTAGTGTACGCCGAAATCGAAGCCCGAACCGCCCGTGGCGATCCTGCCCACCAGGGTGGGGCCGAAACCGGGCTTGAAGCTGTAGTTCAGGTAAGTGCCTGCGAAGATGTCGTTGTTTTGTATGTCGTACTCGGCGTTCGCCCTCGTGCGGTGGAGCAACGACAGGTTTTTATGCGCATCAAAGATCTTGATGATCTTGAGGTCGAAAAAGAGCCGCTTGGTACCGGTCATGAGCTCAAAGCTCTGGGCGTGGGTAAAGTTTACAGCAAAAAGAATGAATAGGAAGGGGAGGAGCCGGGAAGGTTTCATTAGTTAAGAGATTGAGGACTAGGCCGTTCGGGATCAGTTGAACAAGCCCGGGGCATTTTTGGGAATGCCTGTTTTTGAATGTGATTAATGCCAGTCCATCAATAGGGGGTAAATGTACGGAAGTTATGATCTAGTAGCCTGTAAGCGCGCTAGGAAAAGCATTTTTTTGGTGGATGCTTTCTCCAAGTCCTGAAATTCGGGAAATTTTCCAAAGCCCGGCCTCGCGTTTATATATTTCAATTCAGGAGCTATTCTTTTCTCTTAGTCCGGATCTGATCTCCCCAAAAATATTTCCGCAGATTAGTCCATGGTTCAAGGTTCCTCCTGCTAATGCAAAGATGTATCCATCATGGTACTCAAAGCGATTCTTGGATTCCTGTTCTATCTGGAGGTATTCTCCAACGGTTACTTTATCTAATTTCTTTGCATCCATATTGCCACTAAAATGCAAAAATTTGGAAAATAAAACTAAAAAGCCATGCAAACTATTGATCAGCAAGGGCTTTTTGGTCAAAAATACCAAACCCCATCTTGACACCGAAGCTCCCGTATCCTTCGTGAGCCTGGACTTGTCTACTTCCTCCAAGGAGTGCCGAAGCAATGATTTTTATCCCCCAGGGGCTAAAAACCCGGAATTGCGTTTGCGGAGAATGAGTCGTATATTCACTGCAAATTGTGCGGCGAATAAGCTTCCTTTACATGAATACCCAGTCAACTTTTAACCGAAAAATATACACAGGCCGCTTGCTGTTCCACGACCTGGGATTCTTCATTGCGCACCTCGGGGAGATCCGGGGCGCCATGCGCAACGAACAGATCGGCAAGGCTTTCATGGAGAAGATCATGACGGTGGTAACCGCTGTCAATGGATGCGCCTATTGCGCCTGGTTTCATGCCCGACAGTCGGTAGCGGCGGGCATCAGTGGGGAAGAGGTGAAAAACCTGCTTGAGCTCCAGTTTCAGGCCGGGGCGTCGGATCATGAAGTCATGGGCTTGTTATATGCGCAGCATTTCGCTGAAACCAACCGGCATCCCAGCAAAGAGCTGACCGACCGCTTATTTGCACAATACGGCGACCGCACCGCCCGGGATATCATCCTGATGATCCGCATGATCTATTTTGGCAATTTGTCCGGCAATACCTTCGACGCGTTTCTAAGCAGGCTGAAAGGGCAGAAAGCGCCCCACAGCAACCTGCTCTTCGAATTGGTATTCTTCCTGCTGTCAGCTCCCATTTTGCTACCGCTGATGCGGCATGCCGAGCCTTACCGGTGAAGGGGGGAGCGAATTAGAAAGGCTTCAGAAACTGAGAGACTTGAAGACCCTAATCTCCTGACATGGATTTTGTTTACAGAAAAAGCCCATACAGTTGTTATGGGCTTTTTCGGAAGGGAAGAGTTGCCAGTCATCGCTTCCTTTTTCAAAGAAATTCGATTGGGGTTGGGGACTTAGTCTTTGAGGCGGCTGGTTTTGTGAATCCCATATTTACTTACCGATCTTTCACCAGATTCGTCAACGTTTGAGCCCAATTACTGGCTTGCCCGGTTATTTCTTTCTTAACGGGAGTGAATAGAAAATCATAGGATGAAGGAGGAGTCCGGGTATTGTCGAATAGCAGACTTTGATTGTAAGAAAGTTTGCTTGGAGGGTAGCTGCAGTAGTAAATAGAGGAGGGGTCTACATTGGACCTCCAGGCCTCCTCTTCCCATTTTCTTTCAATCGCTCCTTCCTTCATGCCGTGTGACGTGCCGTTTTTGACATGGAGGATGTAAGTTTTGAAATTGGCTCGCGCAATAGCCACGTCCGTGTATGCTTCGACGCTGACCCCTTCTTTCAGCACATCCTTGTAAAAATAATTAGTAGGGGAGGTCCATCTGATGATCCTTTCTTTTTTGCAATACCCATATACTTCCGGGGAATAATCGGGAAAAAATTGGTAGTAGACATTTGATAGGTCGACCACCAGCGCGTAATCGGCTTGTGCATTTCTGGCCACCCGTATGATATCTGTATTGGATTGATAAAGACCTTGATTGAAAACCACATCGATGAATTTCCCATAGTAGTTATTCGCCCGAAGCGCGTTTTCGATTTCGATCTTTACAGAAGTTGCCAAGGATCCCATGTTGCTGGAGTTAAACGCTCCACTTGGGTCGGATTGAACAACGATTACAGCCAGCTTTTTTTTAGCTTTAGTCATGGCATCTTTTCGGATCGCATTATACCTTTCCGGGATGCTTGGCAGCAGAGACTGTGCTGAGTCGATTAATAGTACTGCAGATACATAGTCCCCTCCATTGTAATTTTCTTCGGCGGCTTCGAGCATTTTCATGGCTTTCCAATACCGGGCTTTCTGGAGTGCAGCATCAATGTCAAATAAAGAGGGACAGCCGGTGCACTCCACGGCTTTAGCCCTGGCGGTCTCGGCCTTTTCTAAGAGAATAAGGGCATTGTCGGCATCGCTATTATTCAAGGCTTCTTTTCCTTTTTCGAAGAAGTAGATGGCACGAAGCCTGTTCTTCTTACCCTCAAGCGAATAATCTTTGTCAACTGCACTTACCTGGTCGGCCAAGCTAAGTGCGCTTTCAAGGTCCTTCTGCTGCAGAAACGTATTCATTTGATCCTCTAATAACCTGTGAACGTTGGTCAGGCGGTTGGCCAGTTCCGTAGGGTTCGGGCATCCGGCGCAGATCAATTTATTGCAGTTCATTTCTTCTTCATATTTCCAATTCTCCAGGGCTTGCAGCCAATTGGCATTTTCGTATTCTACTTGCCCTTTTTGCCGGTACTCAATGCATTCGATTTTTTGGATTTCCAGTTCAACCGGATAACTCGGATCGATTTCTGCGATCTTTGTTGCGGTCTGTTTCGCCTGGAGCCAATCATTTTTGTCAATATAATTGATTTTCCTTTGTTCCAACTGATTTACGGCTGATTGGAATAATTCGGCCCTGACCTGGGTTAATCTCTCTTTTTGACTTCCAGCACAAATTCGAATTGCATGATCGAGGAAGGTGAGGCCTTTTTTGTATTCCCCTTTTTTGTGGTCCAGCTTCCCTTGTTCTTCAAGGGTTCCGATCAATTTATTCCGTGAAAACTCCAGCGTTTGGCTGAATTGGGTACAGCTGGTATTAGTTGCATTGTCGGGACAAGGTAATTCTGATGGCTGCACGCCGATATTATAAAGTGCGAGCACCAGGGAGTCCACATGGGCAATATGCAGGGCCTGTCCGATGAGATCCTTTTTCTCCTCTAATTGGTGGAGTTGATCCCAGTTCTTCTGCAGCAGCTTTAGGAGCAGGTCCTTTCGATTTACCTGCGAAAGAGTGGAAAAACAGGAGCCGGCCATCTGGATAGATCCAACGAAAGATCCAGACTTGAAAAGATTCTGAGATTTTATGACAAAGAGAAGGCATCGCATATTCTCGACCTCTTCCAGCAAGTCGCTGTTGGTTCCTTTTGAAAAGAAATCCGGATAGAGGACTTCTATACCTCGGATTAACAAGGGGTATTTACTGGAAACAAAGGAAGCCATCCCTACATCTCCGGATCTCAAGGCTTGTTGTCCTGTTTTCAGTAACGATCCAGCGCCAAGTTGCCCCTGGTTTTCAAAGTTTTTCTTCTTTTCTGGGGAGTCAATGCGCAGTTTTTCCCATTTTTCCAGCCATACTACGAACTTCTTTTTTTCGATCAGTTTGATCAATTTGGCTCCGTCATTTTCGCCAAAATTGAGTGTATAACCGTTTGTTGCCGAAAATCCGCCACCAATGATGACGAAAAGTATAAGGATTGCTGATTTTATTATGGTTTTCATAGGGATCAATTTTTGGTGAAAAGGTTGATCTGGACGGCCGATCATTTCCGGTAACCGATCTGCATTGGAATTTGGAGATACTCCTGGCTGACCTTTCGAAACCTTTCTGAAAAACGGTCGATAAATTCGTGATCCGAGTTGATGACCTCCGTTAGGAATATCCCTTTGGGAATGATCATGGAACCTTCAACCTCGAAGTCGAAGGACTGCTTGTTCAAAATCTTTCCGCAATTATCATGGATGTATTTCATGAATGATTCCTCCTTGGAGAAAGTATCTTTGTCGTATGTTGCAGATGCGCTGCCTTCCAAGATATTCAGGAAACTTCCTCCCGTTTCACCAGTAATGAGCAGATCATTTTTTTTCTCATCGTAGTCTCGTTTTTCATCAGAATACTTGTCACACCATTCGTTAAGAGATTCCTTGCTGATCTTTGTCATTAATCGATTGATCTCATCGGGTTGGTAGCGTTTTCCATTGATATCAATCAAAAAATTCTTTGCGTTTAATTGCTCGAATGGGACAGAATGGTGCTTGGAAAACAGGCTTTGGTAGATACTTTGAGCAAGTGATTCGAATTGGGAAACATTCCCTTTGCAGTAGAATTCCGTTCGAAGTTCATTGGTGAGCTTGTTCGAGAGATCAAGCGCCTGGTCTACCGTAATTTCGGTTCCTCGAACCGGGGAAATAATGTTCCGCCAGGCTTCCGAATTTAGAATGCTTTCGGCATCGATCACAAAGGTACATTCACTCACGAGCACACAGAAATTCAGGAGAATGCTAAACTGTACCTTGCCAGTGCTTAGCAGGAAATTCTTTGCTTCATTTGCTTCTTCCAGGGATGGGTATTTAAGGGTTACCTGGAGCGGATAGTTGTCATTTACTTCCATTCCTCCGGGGGCTGTGATCAGATCCGAGATGCCCCATGTTTTGTCAATCACCTGATAGCCGAATATCTTCAGCGGAGCTATGTCAGCGGGTGTGACCAACCTATCAGTGGTATTTTTTTGGATATATTGAGCTACTTCCAGAAAAGGGGGGTATTGGCTCCTAATGTCCAGATTGAGGACAACCCCATTTGAAGTGACGTATGGGCCTTGGACTTGGTTGATGGAGAAGATTGGAAGCACATAGTATTTGCCGCCCTTCCCGATATTTCCAAACGGGCCGCTCTTTATTTCCAGATTTTGTGCGGCTTCATAGATCTCATAGTAAATACGGTCCCAGTAAAAGGTAAGGCCAGTTTTGTGAAGTTGACCTTCTTCGAAATAGGTGCCTTGGGAGTAATTTTTGCTTCCCCAAGGGTCTTTGTAATCTTTTTGTTGTGCGCTTCCTAACTGAACCACCAGGAGGAACAAAGCGCAAGCCAAACCCCAAGCTGGATGGGACTCAGGAAACTGCTGTGAATTTATCGGTTGCATTTATTAAAGATTTGGATTGATCAATAATTATCATGACATAGGCATCTTTGGAATAGCTGATGTTTTCGTCTCTTCGCCAAATTAGTGTTGGTTTATCGCTTTCCTGTGGTTGAGAAGGAGGCTGATTGGCCTGGGAGCAGCCAGGAAAAGATCATCACTGAGAAGAAAAGTACTGCCTGAGCCAATGCATTCCCGCTACTGTTGACAAGGACTCGTAAGTCCTTTTCAATTCGTCAAGGCTGCTGGCAAGTGCAGTCCCCGTAATTTCATAGACTTCGCCTACTTTCTTCACAACATAGGTGCACCCCATTTCAGAGAGCCGGCCTACCACTCCGCTGCACGACGGATCTTCTTCACATGCAAGGATTATGTACCCAATCTCACAGGCTGGGGCATTACCTGTGGCCAGGCAGGTAGCAAATGAGGTGGAGGTGGCAACCGGCAGCGTCAGTTCGCCGACGAAGGAGCACAGCTCTTCCTGGGCGTGTAGGCCGTTTCCGGGAACGGTGATCAAAATAAAAAGGATAACGAAGACGATTTGCGTCAATTCCTGCATGAGCCGTGCAAGGGTCTCAGGGAGGAAAATTCTGTAAGGAAGAAAAATTTCAGGTCGTTTCATGATTTACAATTTTTGATGATATACTAAAGCAAAAGTGATTTGACGGCCGCCGGCCGTCAAATCACCCGGGACTAGTTCGATTTGAGTATACAATGAGAATCTATGCATGTTATCATTCCGCTCGAGGATTTTTCCGTTATTATTCCCATGTCAAGTAGTTGCGCAGAAAGAAGCACACCTCGGTATGCTTATCTTTTACTAAATGCCTGTTTGTTGAAATGTGAACTTAAACCTGCGAACGAACAATATGAACGCGTTGTTCTGCCCTTATTTTCTTTTTCCCATTATTTCTAAGGATTTCAAAAAGTTTCGGAATTTTTCCGAAGATTAAAAATTTGCTCTCCGTAATTGTGTTGTTATTTTAAAATTGCAAAGGGCTCTCTTTTTGATTATCTTTGGAGGGACGTCAATACATCCCTTCATGAGATGGGGTTACAACCAAATTTTTAGAAGTATGAAAGCATCTCCCCCCAAGTTTGATTGGAACCAAGGCCAAAGATTAAATGGGTTTGACCTTTCCGATTTTTTTATCCGATATCTTTCGATATTGGAAAAGGGACTTTCCACGGAGGAGGCAAAAGTCGAGTTTGAAAAAAATTGTACCAATGGGATCAAGAAAAATTGAAGGATCTTTACCGGACTCATTACGACTATTTGTACCATAAAGGGATAATAAAATCGGTTAATGACCTGATCACCAAACTCAACCTTATTTATGGAACGGAGGTGCTGAATAAGGATATAGATGTAACATTGACTCCGAAAATTTTCACGGAACTGAAGCAGGGCGAATCAAACCGAAAAAAGTATAGTAAGGTCGTATACTATTTGACGGATTTGCTTCTGAGAGAGGGAGGGGTTCCAGAGCCTTCATTTCATCCAGCTCCCTTATCAAAAAAAATTCCGGCGAATATCCTTTTTCTGATTGCCGGTATTGCATTTGGCTTCTTGTTAGCGAAATTCCTGGTTGCCCCCGATAAGGGAGCCGGTGGGGAGAACATGGATTTAAACCCTATTGAAATGATGCAACGTGGACAGGAGGCTTTCAAAGGAATGCCATATGTCGTAGCATTTGAGGATTTCCTCAAAGCAGTTCAAGACGATAAGTGGTCTATGGCTGCTCAATACCTCGGCCAAGATTGGAAGTTCAAGGATAGAAACGACACTTCAAATATTCAGGTGGTTGATTCTTTGAAAAAGTATTATCGTACCACTTATGAACATTCGTTTAATTACTACATCCCGGAAAAAGTTGGAAAGGAGGAAGCGATCTTTTATTGCGATTTTGGATTTAGCGATCTCGTGCCTAAATTATCCAAAAGAGAAGAGATATTGGAGCAACCAGCTGCAGAGGTATTGCGTCCTGATTTGTTTAATGGCTTTATGGCTGAGATAGAGGACAAACTTCCTGATCATTTTGAGGTAGATCACCTGACAAAAGACACACTTCACACAGTTATTGAGAACTATTTAACCTCTTCAAATTTCAGAATCCAGGAGTTGTTATTTGATGAAAATATAATCGATCTGATCGGTATTCATATGAATGTAAAGCCCATCATCCCCCAATCAACAGCAAATCCTACTACCAAGCCCTTTCGTAGGCTTGTAAAAGTAACTATGAAACGGGAGAATGGAGAATGGAAACTTGAAGGTTATTTCTCTGTTAATCGATGGTATGACAATATGTTACATTATTGAGAGGGTAGGAGATGGGTCGCCTTCTTTTTCTCCAAGTTCTATACTGAACGGCAGGCAGGCAGGGATAAAAACATCTTTGTCAAGGTACCGTTTTGCTGATGCTGGATCAGGTTTTTTCGCCTGAAGCGATTGCCAATTCTGCATTGATGATAGTACCGGTTTCCGCTACCAGAAAGCATTCAAAGAAAATGGGCTAGATTCCTATCTGGACAACCGGTATGTGGCGTACAGCGGTAAACTGAGCCAGGAACAGGAAGTCCATCTGAGACAAGAATTGACAGACAACCTGTACATTTCCTCAAAAGAAGTGGCCGATTATATCCGGCACATTTTTTCGGTGAAAAATACCTCCAAAGGAGTGGTCAAGTTGCTGCACCGCTTGGGCTTTGTGTACACTTCCCCCAAATAAAGCCCTTTACTCCATCCCTTCCAACAATACTCCCACTTTCACGCCCAGTACATTCGCTTTCCGGTGTTGCCGGATGGCGTTTCCCAGTTGGATTAGAATAGCCTGCCTGCTTTTGTTCGGAATAGGAAATGGGTATCTGCTTGTCAATCCCCCATAATCCCTCGAAATCCCTTATACATTTTGATAGCAACCATTCCGCGTAACATCAGTATATTATTTATTCACAACACAACTTGCATAATAAAATTTCAAAATCACCTTCACTTTTGGCATAAAGTTTTATATTTACAAAAAAGGCGATTTTCATTCCTTGAGTATAGCATTGATTCAATTTCACTCATTAATATATAAATAAAATTTAATATGAAAAAAAAGTTTACGACACTGGCATTAGCCACGATGACCTTTGTCATGCTGTTTGGTCATCAACCAACACTAGCAGCCGGCGAAAACCCCGCTCAAGTCGCCCACAAAGTCGCCTTTACCCAGGAAAATCTTCAGCGCCTGGATGTCAATGCCCCGCCTGAAAGCACGGTAATTTTTGGCTCCGACTTCGAATCCGGTTGGGATGGCTGGACTGACGGTGGTCTCGACTGTGCCAGGCGTCACAGTAACTATTCCTATGAGGGTAATTACTCCATCATGCTCAGGGATGAATCAACCGTTGCCTCTTCGATGACTTCCCCAACCTTTGATGCAAGTAGCTATGATCAGTTAGCAATTGAATTCTTCTTTTATCCTAGAAGTATGGAAAGCGGCGAAGGTTTCCTGGTCCAGTATTATGATGGTGCTGACTGGACGACGGTGGCTGCGTATACCAGTGGCAGCAGTTTTAGCAATGGCAGTTTTTATGTAGCTACGGTCACTGTCAGTAGTGCATCTTACACCTTCCCGACCAATGCCAATTTCCGCTTTCAATGCGACGCCAATGCTAAAAATGATTGGATCTACATTGATGCCGTTACGGTAACTGGCATCACAAACGGTGCGATGATGGCCAGCGAAAAGCAACAGAAAATCACCCAGCTTGCTGACCCGGTCAGCAGGGAAAGCAAATCCCTTGCAGTTTATGAAACGGATGGTGTTTCCATCTTCCCTAACCCGGCGACAGACTACCTGATGTTGCAATCGGAGGATGAAATCAGTGCCGTTAATGTGATGTCACTGACCGGTTCACTGGTGAAATCCTTCCAGCCAAATTCGCAGGCGGTGGAAATAGATCTGGGTGAACTGCATCCGGGTACATACCTGGTTTCTATAAAAAAAGCAAATGGGAATATTGTTACGAAGAAATTTGTGAAACAATAGCCCTGGAGTTCATCTCGAATTTCCTTCTTACCGTGCCCTCGAAAACAACAAACCCCTTGCAAGTTTATAACCTGCAAGGGGTTTTGTTTTTCATTCAACGCATGCGGACATCGTCTCGCCGTAGCCCATTAATCAAGGCTATCGGCAAAAGCGTTGGCCTTGGCAAAAAAAAGCCCGCCTTCGCTAAACCTGCCTGCTGCAAGCAGGGCTCCGGCGTGTAAAATTGGGTGATTGAGTAATTGGCTTTGTCCACTGAATCGCTCATCTCTAAGCCTGTTTCATTCCGTCTCAAATATGTTTTCTTTAAAATCATTAACGAGGCTGTGGTCAATGGAATAGACTTCACTATTGTATTTTTTTCCTTTAAGATTGTATTTTCCAAGGCTGATAAAGGTCCAGGGTTCTTTTGTGCTTTGGGTAAGCAAGTCCGATAAAACCAATCCACATTTGACTTCCCGGGTCAATCCTTCTAACCGAGAAGCAATGTTCACCGCATCGCCGATTATTGTATAGTCTGTTTTAAAGTCAGACCCCATATTGCCTTCAAGCTCTGAGCCCTGGGCGAGCCCAAATCCGGAATAAAGAAACTGAAGCGGTGAATTTTCTGGAGCATTCTGGCGTAAATTTTGCAAGGCTTCCAGTATTTCCAGACAAGAATGTATGGCATTGTCGGCCTGTTCAATATCAAAATACGCCATTAACCCGTCGCCGATAAATTTGTTAACTTCTCCTCCTCTTTTTGAAATGATCTGACTACATGTCTTGAAATAGGTATTCAAAATCAGGAGCATATATCTTCTATGGGCCTTTTCTCACTTATTGCGGAGTAGGATACTATGTCCGAAAAGAGAATTATTTTTTTCTACAGGACGCAACAACTCATCTACATTATGATCAAGGTTGATCGTTTTCATGGACCAGGTAGGGAAAAGTCTTTCCCTTACCTCATATTCTGTTTTCAACCGTAGAATGTCCCTATGTCTTGGGTCTTTCCCTATTTTTTTAAATAGCTGGTCCACCTCCTTGTCCTCCCCCTCAATGATCTGAAAAAACAATTTTTCGAAATATACCAGCAAGCCAGTAATATTTACTTGCAAATTATTTTGACTAGAAATATTTCCGATTGCCTCAATTTCTTTAATCGATAGCGGGTGGGAAATTCTGCTTATGTATGTTATCCGCTTCATGTAATTCACTGGTGTTACGCACTAATGTCCGATATTTCAAACAATGATCAAAATCTTAGTTGAAAGTGGAGTGTGGAGAGTGAAATGCGTTTTACTTCACTCTCCACACTCCACTCTCAACTAGTACATGTCCTCAAAGTACTCATCTCATTGATACTTGGATCGACAGGCATGAACCTCATCGCAAAAATATTGTTTATACCCTTTTCAGGTTCTCAAAATGCTTGTTTCACAGAAGTCCCAACATACTTTCAAAAAATAATAAAATGAAAGCCCTTTTAATCATTCTTGGCGTGTTCGCATTGGTCTTTATAGTCGTCCAAATCTTTGCGTTGAGCTCTCAAAGAAATATTGAAACTTATCCTTTTACAGTCCTGAAGACTTTCGATAAATTTGAGATTCGCAGTTATGAAGCCAGTTTATTCACAGCCATTAAATTGCCAACTAAGGATTACAAAGAAGCTTCGAGCAAAGGTTTTTCCATTTTAGCAGGATATATTTTTGGCGGGAATAAGAAAAATGAAAAAATATCCATGACTTCGCCGGTAGCTATGTCATTGGAAGACTCCATGACTATGCTATTTATGGTGCCAAAAAAAATCAAAAAAGAAGATCTTCCCGAACCCAACCAATCGCAAATTGAATTTCGTCAAGAGCCTGCCAAAACCGTTGCTGCAATAAAATTTGGTGGTTGGGCTAATTCCCGGAAAATTGAAAAATATAAAGAAAAGCTGGTGTCTGCTTTAGATGCAGAGGGTATCCCCTATTATGACAGATTTCACTTCTTAGGATATAATCCGCCCTATGATATTTTTAATAGAAAAAACGAAATTATTGTAGAATTAAGTAAGCCATAAATTGGCGCAAGCTCGATACAAACCGGCAGGCTGCTCTTGCAATGCCCTTTTCCAAGGGTATGTTTTCCATTGGGCGTGTTCAATTGATTGCCTTTGCGGGGAATAAGTCGTATATTCACCGCAAATTATGCGGCGAATGATGTTCCTTCATCAACACAAAAACTGGCCATCGTTTTCATGGGATCAAAACGTCTTGCTGGTTCCTTTGGGAAGGGTTCGTCATATACAGGGGCGTTTGATGGGTAAGATGTTGGCCCTGGGCTTTGACTTGCAGCAGGAAGCGGAACTGGAAACCCAGACCCTCAACGTATTGAAATCGACGGAAATAGAAGGAGAATTTTTGGATGTCGATCAAGTTCGATCGTCCATTGCCAGGCGGCTGGGGCTGGATATATCCGGGCTCGTACCCTCCGATCGGGATGTAGAAGGGGTAGTAGAGATGATTTTGGACGCTACGAAACAATACGATCATCCACTCACGAAAGAGCGCTTGTTTAACTGGCATGCGGCCTTATTTCCCACTGGCCGAAGCGGCATGTACAAGATTGAGGTGGGCCAATGGAGAACGGATGCCAAGGGGCCTATGCAGGTGGTTTCGGGCGCAATGGGAAAGGAGCGGGTACATTTTCAGGCACCGGATGCTCTTATAGTCGACCAGGAAATGGAAGCTTTTCTCGCCTGGTTTAACCGGGAGGAGCACATAGATCCTGTGTTAAAAGCTGCGGTCGCTCATCTATGGTGGTAACCATACACCCATTTGAAGACGGAAATGGCCGGATAGCCAGGGCTGTGACCGATATGCAGTTGTCGAGAGCAGATGGGAGCTCCCGGCGTTTTTACAGCATGTCTGCCCAAATTCGGCTTGAACAGAAGCGATATTACGAGGTTTTAGAGAAAACGCAAAAAGGCAGCACAGACATCACCGCCTGGCTTTTGTGGTTTCTAGAATGCCTGGAGCGTTCGCTGGTCAGTACAGAGCAGATCCTGTCCCGTACTTTAGCGAAAGCCCGCTTTTGGGAGCATCATCGGCTCACCGATCTCAACGACAGTCAACGCTTTATGATCAACAGACTATGGAACGGCTTCAAAGGCAAACTGACGACTTCCAAATGGGCGAAAATGACCAAATGTTCTTCTGATACGGCGCTGCGGGATATACAAGGCCTGGTGCAAAAGGGGATACTCATACAAGGCTCAGGAGGAGGGAGGAGTACGGGGTATGAGTTGGTGGAGGAATAATTAAAATTGTCGTTTCCCCGGTATTTTATTGTTGGGAAAACCCGCTCGTTTTATCCCTCCATTCCCTATATTTAAGCCCATCACAAGCAAAAACGCCCTATCCTCATGTCTGATATACAAGAAATTACCCAGGTGCAAGCAGAAGAACATCGCTACAGCCCATCGAATGCTCACCAAACACCTTTTGCCCAAGAACAGGCAAGAGATGCTGCGTACCAGTAACATGTACGTAACTACTTCTGATGGAAAAATAGAATACGTAGCGGCTTCGCCTCTTTTGCTCCACCTGGTTTTTGTAAAGATCCATCCTTTCGACGATGGAAACGGGAGAACGTCCAGACTCCTATAGGTCCTGTATCAACGCTTTTGTCCAGCTAACAAATACAAAACCCCTTGCAAGTTTCTAACCTGCAAGGGGTTGTTTTTCATTCAACGCAAGCGGACTGTGTCTCGCCGTAGCCCATTTAGCAAGGCTCCCGACAAAGGCTTTGGCCTTGGAAAAAAAAGCCCGCCTTCGCTAAAGCTTCGGCGGGCGGAGGCGGAGAAGGAGGGATTCGAACCCCCGGTACAGTCACCCGTACACCGCATTTCGAGTGCGGCCCGTTCAACCACTCTGGCACTTCTCCTTTTGAGGAACGCAAAGATAATGGTTTTTTGAGGAAAAAGTGAAGCGTGAGGGGTGAAGAGTGAAGAGAAAATTTCTCGCACCAATGGTGCGAGTTTTCCGGAGCTGATCCAGATTCTCCAGCCACTGGTTGGAGAATTAGCCTTCCACTCTTCCGTTGAAACAAATAAGTGCGTTGTAAAACAAAAATGTGTATATTTGTATTGGCCCCCATAAGAGCTTGTTTGGAGGTGGTGCTTTGGAGGCGAAAAAATCAGATTTAGGGTTCTGACGAGGCTCATTTTCGAGTGCATAGCAGCGCTACGGACGAGAAAATAGCCGAAGACAGGTTCCTAAAGCTGATTTTTGCAGCCCAAATGACCCCCTCCAAACAAGCTCTAAAGCCAATACAATGAAAAGAACGAATCAGAAACCATTCCATGATTTTGTAACTGAAGTCAAGGAAAAAATCCGTAGGGCACAGTATGAGTCCCTGAAAGCGGTGAATCGGGAGTTACTTGCGCTTTACTGGGATTTGGGCGAGCTCATCGTTCAGAAGCAAGAAGCCTTTGGTTGGGGGAAATCTGTGGTCGAGCAATTGGCAAAAGAGCTTGAAATGGAATTTCCAGGGACAAAGGGGTTCTCCTCGCAAAACCTGTGGCGAATGCGTAGTTTTTTTCTTGCCTACAGGGAAAATGAAATTCTCTCACCATTGGTGAGAGAATTAGGTGGACTCATAATATGGTAATTGTTGGCATGTGTAAAGATAATCTGGAGAGAGAATTCTATCTCCGCATGACCCAAAAATACGGCTGGACCAAAAACGTCCTCATCCACCACGTCGAAAACCGCTCCTACGAAAAATACCTCCTGAATCAGACCAATTTTGATCAGGCTGTCTCCGAAGAATACCGGCTTCAGGCCAAATTCGCGGTCAAAGATGAGTATACCTTCGATTTCCTGGATATGGGTGATGACCATTCCGAATCGGAATTGGAGCAGTCTCTTGTCAAAAATATCCGGGCTTTCCTGATCGAAATGGGCGGTGATTTTGCTTTCATCGGCAATCAATTTCGTCTCCAGGTCGGATCAAAAGAGTATGCGATTGATCTATTGCTATTCCACCGGCGATTGCGTTGCCTGGTTGCTGTAGAACTCAAAATCGGAGACTTTCGTCCGGAATACAAGGGAAAGATGGAATTCTACCTTATAGCCCTGAATGAACAAGTGAAACTTCCAGCCGAAAATGATTCTATCGGGATCATTATTTGTAAGTCAAAAGATAAAACAGTCGTAGAATACGCATTAAAAACTGCCTCGCAGCCTATAGGAGTATCCACTTATACGGTATCCGCCAATTTACCCGATCGACTAATCGGCCTGCTTCCTTCTAAAGAAGAAATCCAGGAGAGATTGGAAGGCTTGTAATATCGATTTTGGCAAAGTAGCAAATTCTCTCACCATTAGTGAGAGAATTTCACTGCCCACTGCAAACTGGTCCCTACTCCCACTCCACCCGAAACTGCGCTACCAGCCCCACCGTATCCACCTGCATCGGCGAATCCTTAAATCCTCCGACCGCCCAGTCCCGCAGGTAGACGCTTTCTTCAATCACTTCGTTTACATCCCCTTCTTCGCCCATTCGCAGACTCCGATCCCGGGTGCGGACGACCAGATCGCGATCGCCGTCGCCGTCCTGGTCGAAGAGGAAGCTGGAGGTGGCGATCTGCCCGCCGTCGCCGCCGTAAAATAGAGCCACCGACTCGCTACGGGTGAATGCCTTCCGATCCTGGTCATACACCAACAGGACCCGAAACTTCCACCACGATTGCGCTACGTTCATCAGACACAATTGGTGGGTGCTGTCCTGCATCCAACTGCCATTGGCTGTGAAGATCATGGCAGCACTGTCGGGGTCCGGACTCAATTCCGTCAATAGCACACTGTCCAGTTCAGCCCAAACGAACTGCGGTGGAATAGTGTCCCCATCCCATCCATCCTCCAACCCGATAAACAGCGTGTCGCCCGGCTCAATGGGTTTGAAATACGAAATCAGCGTAGCAGTATCTGAAGAGGATGACTCCTGGGATTCACACCCCATCCCAAAAAACAAAAGGCCGAATAGGCCCCCAATGATGTACTTCATTATGGAAAATTTTATGTGTTTACAATACAAGGAGGGCGCAAAATTTTGCGCCCCTACGTTTACCCTTCACCCTTCACCCCCCGATAATTATCGGGGACCAATTCACCATCCCCACTCCACCGGCCACCCCTTCACCAACCTCGCCGAATCGACCGGCTCCACGGCCTGGAACGCGCCATCGGTCCATTGCCAAAGATAAACTTCTTCGCTGATGCGTTCTTGCACTTCCCCTTCATCCATATTCAATATTTCCAGGAAATGCTCCGAAGCACGCGTCAGAATATCCGGGTCCCCATCGCCGTCGCGGTCGAATACCCAGCTGACGGACGCGATCTGCCCGCCTTCGCCGCCATAAAATTCGGCCAGGGGTTGCAGGCTGGTGAAGATGCCTTTTTGCGTATCGTAGATCAATGCGTATTGAAATTTCCACCAAAATTGCTCCACCTGCATCCAACAGGCCCGGTGGGTGCTGTCCTGCATCCAATAACCTCTCCCCACTACCACCAGGCTTTCCATATCGGGCCCATACGCTACCTGCGCCAACAACGCACTGTCCAATTCGGCCCAGAGCAATTCGGGTGGAATGCTGTCGCCTTCTACCTCGTCTTCTTCGTTCACTACGTATAGGGTATCTATGTTTCCCAGATCCGGGAAATAGGGGAGAAGTTGGGACTCGAATGCAGGGGCGCCCGCGCCCGTGGCTGCCCCCTCTGTTTCTGTGCTACCTGTCGTATTGCAACCAAGCCAACCCGCTAACCCCAGCCAAAGGAAAATGTGTAGTTTCATAACGCGTCATTTTCCCCCAATTTAGTGAATTTTCAGTTTTCAATTTTCAGTGTTCAGTTTTCAGTTAAATTTCAACTAAAAACTAATCCCGATAACTATCGGGAAAAAACTGAAAATTCGCTCTATCTCTCCTCAATACACACAAAAATACTTCACCTTCTCCTTGCCCTTTTCATACCCCAGCTCTGCGCTCTTTTGAAAATCCGAGCAGGCGGAGAGGGGGTCGCCGTTCAGCAGGTGGGCGATGCCGCGGTTGAACCAGGCTTCGGCAAAGTCAGGGGACATCTGAATGGCGGTGGTAAGGTCGAGCAGGGCCTTGTTATACAGGCCGTAGATGAGATGGATGTTGCCACGGGTCTTCAGCAGTTCGGGTGAGGTGCCTTCCAGCTCAATGACGTGGTTGATATCGGCCAGGGCGCCGCCGAAGTCGCCCAGCATTTTGCGGGTGAGGCCCCGGTTGAGGTAGGCCTGGAGGTAGGGCTCCGACTGGGCGGCGATGGCCTCGTTGTAATCGGCCAGGGCGCCGCGGGTGTCTCCTTGTGCCCCGCGAAGGCGGGCCCGGTCGAAGTAGGCTTTAGCGAGGTCTTCCTGGAGGGCAATGGCTTTGTCGAGGTGGGCCAGTGCCTCTTGTTCTTTTCCCTGGACTTCGTAGAGCCGGCTGAGATTATACCAGGCGAGGGCAAAATCGGGCGCCAGTTCGACGGCTTTGCGGAGGGAGGACTCGGCTTCGTCCAGGCGTTGATTTTGGAGTAATACCATTCCTTTTAGATCGTGGGCGATGGGGAGCGGGGGTTGTAGAGCAGGACGTGCTCCAACTCGCCCAGGGCCTTTTGCCATTGGCCTTGTTCCAGATGCGAGACAGCCGATTCGAGGTAGTCGAGTTCCAGATCGGAACCGGTGGAGGAGTATACGAATTCGCGGTCGGTCTGGTTGTCGTTGTTCCAATCATCGAGGATCTGGTAATAGGGGTCGAGTGGATTCGGTGTGCCCTCCGCAGATACCTCGATCGACCGAAGGGTGGCCAGGAGCTGCAATTGACCAAATGGCCCGTTATAGCCATACAGATTTGCTGCGTAGGGGTTGAGCCGAAGGGCGGTCTGCAGGTCTTGTTGGGCTTCGGTTTGCATGCCGATCTGGTTCTTCAGCCTGGCGCGCAGCAGATAGGCATCGGCGAGGTAGGGATCCTGAGCTACGGCCAGGTCGAGCTCTAAGAGCGCCTCTTCGATGTTTTGCTGACTGATCAGGATCTCGGCCTGACGCAGGTGCCAGAGGTTGTCGTTGCCGTAGGTCTGGCTGGTCACGTTCCTTCCGATCTGGTCCTGGCCGTTGCGCAGGCCTTGTGCGGAGAGCATGACGGCGGATGAAAAAGGAGGAGGACTACAAGGGAAATGGATTTATGGCTGTCTTGCATGGCAATGGTTTTTCTTTTACAACAGCCAGCAAACGGTAATGTTGTAAAACTATCTATTTGAATAGTAAAGCTACTATTTTGTGTAATTAAAGCCTGATTTTTATATTGCGTTTTTTTTATCAAAACAAATTCTAAACTCTATGAAAAAGGTTAACCTTAAACTCGTTGTATTTTTCTTTTTTGCAGCACTCTTGTTGCAAAGCTGTGTGTCGACCTCGGCCCTGCAAACCGCACGCGTTACCCCGAAAGGCGAAGTGGCTTGGGGGGTGGGGGTATTATTTCCCAAAGCGGAACTCATCGCCGGCGATTCGACAGATTTCCAATCGTTTGCCGGGGAAGTGAGCATACGGTACGGAATTACGGATAAATTGGACGTTGGCGGCAAACTCACCCTGATCGGTACCGGAGGGGTCGATGCCAAATACCAATTTCTGGGTGATGAAGAATCCACCTTTGCCGGATCGGTTGGATTGGGGGTTGGCTACCTTTCTATCGACCTGGGTGGTGGCTCCACAACCATTATCGACCTGACGATCCCGACCTATTTTTCCTACCATCCTATCACCGCTGTCGCCGTTTACGCCTCGCCGCGCTTTATCTACCGGAATTTTCCGGGAGCGAGCAATACGTTCTTCGGTGGGATTGGCGGCATCCGCCTGGGAGGAAAGAAATTTGGTGTTTTCGGAGAATACGTCTTCCTCAATAGCTCCAAAAAGGATACCAACAGCAATCAAACCCAGTTTAATGTGGGGATTGGGGTGAATTTTCGGTAGTAGGCAGTCTTCAGTAGGCAGTCTTCAGTAGGCAGTCTTCAGTAGGCAGTCTTCAGTAGGCAGTGTGCAGTTTACTGCCAACTGCCAACTGCCAACTGCCAACTGAAACTAAAAACTAAAACCTAAAAACTAAAAACTCCTAAATCTCCACCATAATCCCCACACTCGGTATCGGCGTACCCACCGATGAATTGATCTCCTTCAACAAATACCGCTGCTGATCGAAAGAGGCTTCCGGATTGATAATCGTCGGGCCCCCAAAGGGTGTACCATTCTCGTCGAGCGGACGGTCGAGGATCAAAGCGGGAATGCCGACGGCGTTGCCGGTGATGTTCTCTACATCAAGGTATAGGTTTAAACTCCATTTCTGGAAAAACCATTTTTTGTCGACACGGATATCGATTGTATTGCTGTTGCCGGTGCGCAGGGTGTTGAGCTGCGCGTAGTCGGGAATGGCGCGGTTGTTGACCTGCCAGTTGACCACCAGGTTGGACGCATCGGAGTAGGGGGAGTAGGGGAGACCGGTCTGGAAACGCCAGTTGACACCCACTTCCCAGTTGCGCTTGAATTTCTTGCCAATCACGAAGTTGGCGATGTGGCGCGCATCCCAGGAAGAGGGGATAAACGCGCGGTTTTTATCCTGAAACTGACTCCAGCCCAACGTGTAAGAGGCGATGCCGTAAAAGCCTTTGAAGAGGCGCTGCTGAAACAGAAACTCCAGGCCGTAGGTCCGCCCCTCCGAACGAGAAATGGTGGGCTCGTTGCCGATCACCCCGAAATCGCCGCCCAGGTTGGCCAGGGTGAGGCTGTCGCGCAACAGGAATGGGTAGTCGGAGTAGTGCTTGTAATAGCCCTCCACCGTGATCTTGGAGTTGCTGGCGGTGTTGAACTCCACCCCGGCTACCGCATGGTCGGCCCGGATGAAATCAATGCCGTTGATTTTGTTGATGAATATGTCGTCTTGCTGGTAGCCCATCACGGTGTAAGGGGGCAATTGGTAATACCGGCCTGCATTGAAATTAAGGGAAATACGGTCGGTCAGGGAATAAGCCAGGGAGAAACGCGGGGAGAAGTGCTCCAGCGGACTGGCCATCTCTTCACTGTAGTCGTTGCCGTCGAGGCGGATGCCCAGCGACAACACCAGGCGCTCGTCGAAGAGCTTGCGGCTCAACTGCCCGAAGGCGTAGTATTTCTGGAAAGCCAATTCGGAACTGTAATTGATGGTCTGTGGCCCCGCTGACGTAAAAATGCGGTTGAACGTGCGGTTGTTGTATTTGACATATTCATACCCGGCGCCGCCCAATAGCTTGAAATTGCCGAGCTGGTGTGTGTGCTCCAGGCGCAACTTGTTCTCGATCTCCTGCGACTGGTAGTCGAGGATCAGGTTGTCGGGGCTGCTGTCGTCGTTTTTAGCGTACTTGGTGGCTTCGTTGTTGAGCATGTTGCGGCTCAGCACGACGGTCCACAGGCCGCGTTCGGCGTAGTGCTTGTAAACCAGTCCGTTGGTGTAGTTCCACTGTGGCGTCACGGGCAGCTGGTCGAGCAGGTATTGCTGCTCCTCGGTGTCGTTGGCATCGAAGTTGAGGGCAAACTGGTCGAGGGCGCCGAGCCCCAGCAGGTAGATCTCGTTCTTTTGGTCGATCTTGTATTTGACCTTGAATTGAGCGTCGTTGTAGGTGGGTAAAAAGGGCAACTGCAGGGCCTGAAACAGGAATTGCAGGTAGGATCTCCGTACCGAAAACAGGTACGTCACCTTTTCCCCGATAGGTCCTTCCATGGTGAGCCCCACATCGCTGGCTCCGACCATGAAGGTAGCGCCAAAGCGGTCGTTGCGCCCATCGCGCTGCCGGAAGTTGAACACCGAGCTCAGGGCATTGCCCCGGTTGGCGGGAAAGGCGCCGCTGAAAAAGTCGACCTCGTTGAGGAAGTTGACGTTGATGAGCCCGACGGGGCCGCCGGAAGAGCCTTGCGTCGCAAAGTGGTTGATATTGGGCACTTCGACATCGTCGAGGAAAAAGCGGTTTTCATTGGGCGCTCCGCCGCGGATGATGAGGTCGTTGCGGAAAGAGGAAGCGGAAGTCACCCCGGGCAGGGACTGTACCACCTTCGAAATATCGCGGTTGCCGCCCGGATTGCGCTGGATCTCCGCCACCCCAATGGTGCGCAGCGATACCGGGCTTTCTTCCGTCTTCCGGAAAGGCGAGGCTTTCACCACGATCTCCACCAGGTCGGTCGAATATTCTTCGATCCGGAAATTCACCTCCGCCGGGCGGGCGTTGCTGACCTGGATCTCAAATTGGGTGTTGTCTTTATACCCCACATAACTCGCCCGTATGTCGTACAAACCGGGTGGCAGATCGGTGAGTTCGTAGTTGCCATCCAGATCCGAAGTGGTTCCAAAATCGGTGCCCAGCACCAGAATATTCGCCAGCGGAATGGGATCATTATTGATCGCATCCACCACCGTCCCACGAATGACGCCGTTTTGAGCCTGTGCCAGGGCCGACATTCCCAGAAGAAATAGGATAATAAGGTTGAATGACTTTCTCATGACATAATGGTTTATTAGGGGGTATAACACAGGATGGTTTATAGGGTTTATGAAGTTTATGAAGTTTATGAAGTTTATGAAGTTTATGAAGTTTATGAAGTTTATGAAGTTTATAAAGTTTATAAAGTTTATGAAGTTTATGAAGTTTATGAAGTTTATGAAGTTTATGAAGTTTATGAAGTTTATGAAGTTTATAAAGTTTATAAAGTTTATTTTCAAACTAAACCATAAACCCAATAAACCTCATAAACCCAATAAACCCAATAAACCCAATAAACCTCATAAACCCAATAAACCTCATAAACCCAATAAACCTCATAAACCCAATAAACCTCATAAACTATAATTAAAAAAGCAATAATTTGCGAACTGATTGGACCTGACTCCCATCCTCAAAAACCATTACACATGCACATATTGATCGCCGCGGACAAGTTTAAGGATTCGCTCCCGGCAGTGGACGTCGTACGCGCCATGGAAAGCGGCTTACAAAAGGCTTGTCCGGATGCCCAAATTGTTGCCATACCGATGGCGGATGGGGGAGAAGGCAGCCTGGAGGTATGGCTCGCCCTCGAGCATGGAAGCGCCGTCACTGTGGAGGTGATGGACCCCCTTTATCGCCCCATTAAAGCCCGTTATGGGCTTTCTCCTGATAAAAAGACGGCTTTTGTGGAAATAGCTCAGGCTTCGGGCCTCGAACGATTGCTGCCCAAGGAACGCCGGTGCTGGGAGACTTCCTCGGTGGGGACGGGGCAACTCATCAAGCACGCGATTGAGCGGGGGGTGGAGCGCGTCATCATAGCTGCAGGGGGCAGCGCCACCGTCGACGGCGGCATTGGCATGGCAGAGGCGCTGGGATTTCATTTCCTCAACGACCGGGGACGGCTCGTACCTGCGATGGGCGGCCAATTGTCCCAAATTCAAACCTACGAAACACGCAAAGTGCATCCCCGGGTGGCATCAGTGGATTTCGAAGTATGGACCGATGTGACCAACCCCCTCTACGGTCCAAATGGAGCGGCGTTTATGTTTGCCCGCCAAAAAGGGGCATCCGAGGAGCAGATCAAGTTGCTCGACAAAGGACTTCGGGACCTCGAAAAGGTGTGCCATGCCCAAAACGGAAAAATCTCCGGAGATTTACCCGGCGCAGGCGCTGCCGGTGGACTGGCATTCGGGGCATTATCCTTTCTGAAAGCCCGGCTTTTGTCCGGCGTAGCGCAATTTCTGTCCTACCCCATACTCGAAGAAGCATTCGACCGGGCCGATTTGGTAGTCACCGGAGAGGGCCGGCTCGACCACCAAACCCGCAGCGGAAAATTGATACACGGGATCTGTCAAAAAGCCATGCAACACCACCTCCCCGTCATTGCCCTCTGTGGCGCCGTAGAGGTCACTCCGGAAGAAATGACCGATATGGGCCTGTTGGCCGCCTTCTCGATAACCCGCAAACCGGGTACCCTCACCGAAATACTTCCCCGCACACGCGACGACCTGGAGGAAGCGGCCCGGAATGTAGGGAGGATGATTTATTATGCCCGGGGGGGCGCCGCGGGGGGGCGGGGCGGGGGGGGGGGGGGGGCCCGCGGGGGGGGGGGGGAATTTCCCCCCCCTATTCACCACCAAGGAAGTTGGTGGGGTGGTTCAAAATAGCATGAAAGGCGCTTGACCTTTCATGCTATTTATTTTATGCTGTGCGTGTACCTTTAAACCTCATTCAAAAAAGGTACCATGCTCAAACGCCACTTCCATCTCCTTCTTCTGTTTTTTCTTTTCTCGACGGCCTGCCGTCAAACGCCTCCTGCTCCGGCGGTAGAAACCCAAAAACCGGTCTGGGTCGGCCCTGATGAAGCGTATGGCTCCCTGTTTGCCGATGTGCAGATGGGCCAGGTCTTTGCCGATGGGAAGACGTTTCCGGACTGCACGCCTCTTTTCTCGCCCGCAGAGATCCGCGCTACGTATGAGGAAGAGAAACGGACCGAAGGATTTGACCTGAATACCTTTTTACAAGGCCATTTTATCGTGCCGGAGGTCCATACGTCCGGGTTTAAGTCCGACCCTTCCCGGCCGGTGCGGGCGCATATCGAAGCGCTTTGGCCGGTGCTGACCCGCCAGCCGGGGAGCAGCGATTATCAAGGTACGTTGATTCCCCTTCCACACCCCTACATCGTGCCGGGAGGGCGCTTTGGCGAGATCTACTATTGGGATTCCTACTTCACTATGCTGGGCCTCCAGGCCTCTGGCAACACAGATATGCTCGAGAATATGCTCGATAATTTTGCCTACCTGATCGAGACGGTAGGCTTCATTCCCAACGGCAATCGCACCTATTTCCTCAGCCGCTCCCAGCCGCCCTTCTTCTCCCTCATGGTTGGATTGGTAGCGGACGAAAAAGGCGAATCGGTATGGGCGAAATACCTGCCTTCACTGGAAAAAGAATACGCTTTCTGGATGGAAGGCGCGGAGGGATTGAACGACACGCAGTCCTCCCACCGCCGGGTGGCACGTCTATCCGACGGCACGATCCTCAACCGCTATTGGGACGACCGGGCGGCGCCTCGTCCGGAGGCGTACCGCGAGGATGTCGAAACGGCCAAAGCTTCCGGACGTCCTTATCCGGAGATCTATACCAACATCCGTTCGGCTTGCGAATCGGGCTGGGATTTCAGCAGCCGCTGGTTTGCCGACGGACAACACCTGACCACCATCCAGACCGCCCAGATCCTGCCGGTCGACCTCAATTGCCTCCTCTATAACCTGGAAAAAAGCCTGGCCACTGCCTATGGCGTAGCCGGCAAAAAGGCCGATTCGGAACGGATGCAGGAGAAGGCCAGGCAGCGTGCAGCGGCTATCCAGGCTCTATTTTATGATAAAAACGCAGGGTTCTTTTTTGATTACCATATCCCGTCGGGCCAACGCTTGCAGGTGTATACGATGGCGGCGGCTTACCCGCTGTTTTTCCAGGTAGCCACGTCCGAACAGGCCGATGCGGTAGCCAACGCACTGGAAGCCCGGTTGCTGAAACCCGGCGGATTTGTCACCACCGAAAACCACACCGGTCAGCAGTGGGATGCCCCCAACGGTTGGGCGCCCCTTCAATGGATCGGCATCCAGGGGTTGACGAATTACGGAAAGACCGACCTGGCCACCCGCGCCAAAGATGCCTGGGTGAAGTTGAATGTCGCTGTGTACCAACGCACGGGCAAACTGGTGGAGAAGTACAACGTCGAAGACCTCTCTCTCGAAGCCGGAGGTGGCGAATACCCCGTACAAGACGGTTTTGGGTGGACGAATGGGGTGCTGCTGCGGTTGATGGGGATGTGAAAAGAGGGCGAAATATTGCTCCTAATTGGAAATCCTAAAAAGAAATAAAACCGCAAAGACGCCAAGAACGCGAAGAAATTGAGTACTTGCAATTCAATGATTGGCTAAAAAGACCCAAAAAATCTTAGCGTCTTTGCGGTTAATTATTATTGAGAAATTGACTTTACAACCAGGAAATGATTATTCGCATGAAGCACCCTTACCTCTGGAGCCCATTATTCTTCCTCTTACTCCTCTTCAACTGGCAGAAACAACCGGATCCCGACACCTACTACTGTGCTTCCGATTTTATCAACCATCAATACCAACTGGCGCATCCGGAGGTGGGGCAACTGCAGCAAAACCTGGAGAAGAGCTATCGCCAGTCGAATTTGGGCGATCAACCCGAGGCGTTTCCGTATACGTTGCCGGTGGTATTCCACGTCATTCACAACAACGGCCCCGAGAACCTGCCCGATGCAATGGTATTGCAGGGCCTTCAACACCTCAACCAGGCTTTTGAAAATGTGGGCTACTACGACCCGGCCACGGGCGTCAATACCCAGATCCAGTTTTGCCTGGCTAAACAAGACCCCGACGGGCTGTACACCACGGGTATCAACCATGTGGCTTCGCCCCTGACCGATATGACCATGGAAACGGATGACCTCGATGTGAAAGACCTCAGTCGCTGGGATCCGCTGAACTATATCAACGTCTGGATCGTGGGGGAGATCTGTAGCAACAGCCTGGGCTGCGGGGTGGCAGGGTATGCCTATTTCCCCTCCTCGCACGGTTCCAACCAGGACGGGATCATGGTGGAAGCTGCTTACCTGGGCAGTTCACCGGCCAATTCAGGGGTTTTGGTGCACGAAATGGGGCACTACCTCGGTCTATACCACACCTTCGAAGGCGGCTGCACCAACGACGACTGCCTGGCCGATGGCGACCGGGTCTGCGACACCCCACCCGACCAGTCGACCGCTCCTGTGCCTTGCGCCAATCCCACCAACTCCTGCACTACAGATGCCAACTCCGGTTTTGCCACCGATCAGAACGACATGATCATCAACTATATGGATTACGGCGACCTGAATTGCTATTCGGCCTTCACCCAGGGGCAGAAAGACCGGATGGGCTTCTTCATCGACGGCGCCCGGGCCAGCTTGCTCGATTCGCCGGGGTGCAACGATCCCTGCCTGATCCCCATCACCGCCGCTTTTACCCCCAGCGCTACGCTGGTCGACGTGGGCGATCCGGTGACCTTCACCAATACCTCCACCGGCGCCACGGTTTTTGAATGGCAGCTGGATGGCGTGCCTTTTGCAAGTTCCCTCAACGCTTCTTATACCTTCGGCGCCGAAGGCACTTACCTGATCACCCTTATCGCCACCAATGCCGACCCCAACTGCTACGAGGTTTTTTCGGTGGAGATCAAGGTGACATGTCCGGTGATCGCCCAGTTTTCGACGAGCAGCACGGAGGTGATGCCGGGCACGGTGGTGTATTTCACGAACCTGTCACAAAATGCCACGCAGTACGAATGGTACCTGGATGGAGTGCTGCAATCCAATGCCACGTTGTGGAGCAACCTCTTCAATACCAACGGCACCTACGACATACAGCTGGTGGCCTCCAACGCCAACTGTGCGGACACTTCGGCGATCACCATCATCACCGTGTCGGCTACCGGGCTGGCGCAAACCGGATTGCCGGTGTGGCCCCTGGCTTCCAATGCGGGGCAGTTGAGCCAGACGATCGACTGGCAGCAACAACCACCCGACATTGCGCCCATTCCGAATGGGGTCAGCCTGTCGCCCGGATCGACCGGGGCTGCGTTTGATGGCTGTGGTGACCTGGTATTCTACGCCCTGCATACAGGGAGCCCCAATGCCAACAACCTGAATCTCTATGCCCCCAACGGCACGGAATTGCTCTCCAATAGTACTTCCAACGGCCCGGGGTTAAACGGCGTAAAGGGTGGCCAGGAGATCCAGGTCGTGCGCGTGCCGCAGGAAACCAACGAGTGGTACATCATTTACCGCCAATGGGCTACGGATGCAGGGGCTCCCGGCAACAGTGGCGCGTATACGCCTAATCCCTTTTTATTTTCCCGGGTGCGCCTGGACGGAAACGGGCTGGTCGTGTTGCAAAAAGACATTCAACTGAAGGATGCTTCAGGCATTGCGCATGTGTATAACGACGGAGCTGCCGTTTCCCGCACAGCGGCGGGCAATGTCGATGCCCATTACCTCTATTTGGCGCGCCGTCCGGTCAACAGCACCACTATTTCGCTCGACCGCTTCCTGATCACGAATACAGGGATCACGTTCACTGCGAATACCGGTAATGTGCCGGCTACTTACTGGAACCTCACGGGCGCCGGATCGCATATCGAACTGAGTCCGACGGAAGATCGCATTGCGGTGTGCAATCGCAACCAATTCAACAACTACCAGGACTTTCTGCTCTTCGATGCCGTTGCCTTCAACAACACGGCGGTACAAGCCATATCCTGCGGCACCCTGTTCCTCGTGCCCGACGGTACGGCCAACGACCAGTCGAACGTCCTTCCCGTGGGTGGCACGATACAGGCTATCGCTTCCAATGCCGGGCTGCCGCTTCGGTTTCTTCAAAATTTTGAAAAAAAGTTGGCCCCGCTGGAATTCAGTCCCAACGGCCGGTTCTTGTACGTCACTTCCGGGGGCTATGCCGGCGGCGGGCTGACCAATCTCACTTACCTGGCTCAAATTGACCTGGAAACCAATCCGTTAGAGGTTCGGTTGCAAATACAAACCACCCCGGGAAACACCTACGATCCCATATCCGGGGCCGGTTGTGCGCTGGCCAACTGCGGAAATGCCTTTCGGTCGATCGGGAGTATCGAGTCGGCATTTGACGGAAATTTGTACTTCGTCAAGAGTGGGGATAATACGCTCTACGTCATTCCCGATCCCAACAACGTCATGCCGCAAAACCTGTCGCCTTCTGATATCGACCTGTCTACCCCGCAGGAGCCTAACCTGTTGACGTCCAATATTATTTCCAATCTGCCCGACCAGATCGACGGGTTCAACTATTTCCTGAGCCAGTTTTCGGAAGTGGTTATTCCGGTAGGCGGAGAAGATTGTGACGGTTGCCGGGCGCCCTTTGAGGTGCAGATCTTGCAATCGGGCGAATTAGTCGAGACCTTCACGGTCTCCTCATGTCCGGATACCCTGATCTTCTGCGCCGATACGAGCCTGGTCTACCAGCTGTACGACCCGGTATTGGCGCTGACGTTCGACAGCGCGATTATCAACGCCCAGGTGAACTTTCCGCCCGACAGCACGGCCTTTAATTTTTCCGACCTGCTGGCGTGTACGGAGATCTGCGGCAACAATATCGACGACGACAACGACGGCTTCATTGACTGTGCCGACCCCGACCTCTTTGGCGATTGCTGCTGCGCCACCGTCCTTTCACTGGATCTCGGTCCCGACATTTTTCTGTGTGCGAACGGGGTGGTTGCGCTCGACGCCGGTCCGGGGTTTGACTCCTACCTGTGGCCGGATCTTTCTTCCCAACAGACCTTTACCGCCTATGGTCCCGGCGCTTTTTGGGTAGTGGCTACGGATAGTTGCGGCACCGTATACACCGACACCCTCGTCATCACCGTCGATCCGCCTACCCAACTGGATCTGGGCCCCGACCGGACATTCTGCGAAAACGAGCCCGGTACGACCTTTTCCCTGACGGGGTTTGCGTCCTACCACTGGTACCCCGGCGCCTATCTCGACTGCGATACCTGCGCTACGGTGACGGCTCAGCCTAATGCCTCGGCTACCTATGTGGTCGTGGCCAGTACGGCTGCCGGCTGTTATTCGGTCGATACCGTGAGCGTTTCGGTGTTGGATACGGTGCTGGTGCATCTGGACACCTTTGTCTGCGATAATGCCGCAATTGTATACAACGGCCAAAACTTGCCCGCAGGCAGTATTACCCCTTTTGTATTTGAGGGCGCCAATGGCTGCGACTCTACGGTGGTGGTGGAAGTGATCAATAAAGGATTTAGTTCCCTGCAGGTGATCGATACGGCCTTGTGCGCAGGGGAGATATTCATGTGGAATGGGCAGGCGGTAGCGGCGGGGAACTCCCTGACACTCAACCTGACCGGCGTTAGCGGTTGCGACTCCACCATTATGATCCAGGTGGGCGAACTGCCCAATTACGACATATCGCAAGACTATACTATTTGTGAAGGCGATTCAGCCCTGGTTTTCGGTACGTACCAAACCCAGGCAGGCACGTTTTCTCAAACCATGCAGACTCAGGCAGGATGCGATTCGCTGGTGTCGGTGGTGCTCCATGTATTGCCCAAGCCCGCCGTTACCGTCCTCACACAGGCAATCAGCTGTTTTGGGGAAGCGGACGGAGACCTTACCCTGGAAAGTACCGATCCGGATATCCAATACAGTTTGAACGGAGGCCCTTTTCAGGCAGGAGCTACCTTTTCCGGACTGGAAGCGGGGACGTACCTGGTGGAATATGAAAATGGCAACGGGTGCATTTTCACCCTTCCACCTCAGGAATTCCTCGAGCCCCTGGCGGTGGTCGTTTTTCTGCCGGCCGACACCTCCATTCAGTTGGGGCAGCATATCGGCATTGAGGCGCTCCTGAATAACCAGAGCGGGCTTACTTTTACCTGGACCCCACCGGGCGGACTGGATTGCCCGGTTTGTCCGGATGTGGTCGCCAGCCCCACCCAAACGACGCAATACACGCTGACGGTTCAATCGCCTGCCGGGTGCGCGGCAATGGATTCTATCCTGATCCGGGTGCTGGTAGATCGAAATGTATACATCCCCAACACTTTTTCGCCCAATTTTGACGGCATAAACGATTATTTCCTGCCTTATGCCGGGGGTGGCGCTGTGCAGATCCGGGATTTCAAGCTATTTGATCGCTGGGGAGGGCTGGTATTCGAGCGGCAACGCTTCGATCCCACTGCCAAAAACCTGGGCTGGGATGGGACGTTTGGAGGAAAGCCCATGCCGATCGGGGTATATGCCTACTTTGTGGAGATCGAATTTGGGGATGGAGAAGTGGTGTTGTATGAAGGAGGCGTGCAGTTGGTGAGGTGAAAATTTCGTCATCCGGATTGCGAATGCTTTTTTTTTCAAGAGGACTTAAACGGGCTCGACACCAGGCATGGCGTGTTTAACAAGTTGCTTACGTCATTTTTTTGTAAGAAATACCCAGAAGTGGGTACTTTCATTGTGGAATTAAAACCTATACATTTGTTCCGGAAAGAAGACGAAAATCTTCTGGAGCCTTACAGTCCTAGCATGCTACGGCTTCTAGCAAATTATAATCACGTGTAACAAGAAAGGCAGACCGGAAGAAAACACGATAGTGGCGCTGTTCGCAGCCCACTATCGCTGTTTTAGGGCGAAAGATTTGTTCAAACAAAAGGAGATGCATCCAGCATCTCCTTTTGTTTTTATTTTTTACTTCCATTTCCTTGATAGACCGGGGAAAATGGCCTATTTTAGCCGGTGATTTGCGCTACATCACAACAACACACATCTCATGAAGAAAGGAATCTTTACTCTCCTTTTACCTTCCCTTTTTGTATTTGGGGCTTTACAGGCGGTTCAAGCACAAGTAGAGTGCGCGGCGGAAGCCGAGTTTTCCTATGATGCGTCCGTTTACTGCACCAATGGGGATAATCCGGTCATCACACTTGTCGGCCAGGCAGGGGCTTTTTCTTATCTGGTATTGTCGGGTGGATCCAACCTTGCCCTCAACGCTTCTACTGGCGATATCGATGTCGCTGCCAGCGACCCGGGCACCTATCAAGTGACCAACTCCCTGACCATCGGTGCTGAATTGCCCGAGATGGTGATCACAGGTATCGTTGACGGTCCGCTTACCGGCGGCATACCGAAAGCGGTGGAGTTCTTTGTATTGAAGGATATTCCCGATCTGAGTTTGTTTGGATTTGGCTCTGCCAACAACGGGGGCGGAACAGATGGGGTTGAATTTACGTTCCCCGCAGTGGCTGTTTCAAAAGGCACCTACATTACGGTGGCTACCGATGCAGCGAGTTTCCTTTCCTTTTTTGGTGTTCCTCCTACATATACCAATGGTACCGCACCCAATATCAACGGAGATGATGCGATCGAACTGTTCAAGAACGGCGTCGTTATCGATGTGTTTGGCGACATAAATATGAGCGGTACGGGGCAACCCTGGGATTACATGGACGGTTGGGTTTATCGCGTAGCAGATACGGGACCGGATGGGTCCACGTTTGTGCTGGGCAACTGGATATACAGCGGCATCAATGCATTGGATGGCGAAACCTCCAACGCCACCGCAGCCATACCTTTTCCCATTTTCACCTACACCAATACCTGCTCTTCCGCTGCCCTGGTGATCACAGGCGTACTCGACGGCAACCTGTCGGGCGGCTTACCCAAAGCAATCGAATTTTTCGTAGTAAATGATATCCCTAACCTGAGTTTGTATGGGTTTGGTTCCGCCAATAATGGAGGAGGGACCGACGGGCAGGAATTTACTTTCCCTGCTGTTCCGGCTTCCGCAGGTGATTATATCTATGTTGGTTCGGAAGCTGTTTCATTTCAAGCCTTTTTTGGATTTCCTCCGGATTATACCACCAGCGCTGCTGCAGTCAATGGCGATGATGCCATCGAATTGTTCGGCAACAGCGTGGTCATCGATGTGTTTGGCGATATTAATATGAGCGGTACAGGGCAACCCTGGGAATATATGGATGGCTGGGCTTATCGCGTGGCCGAAACCGGTCCGGACGGCTCTACTTTTGTGCTGGCCAACTGGTTCTTCAGCGGCCCTAACGCGCTGGATCCGGCTACTTCGAATGCCAATGCCAATCCGCCGTTCCCGCTCGGAACCTACACCCTGACCTGTGCGCAAGGCGGGCAAATTTTTGTCTGCGACCAGATTATCACGATCAACCTGGCGCCCGAGGCTGTTGGCGGTCCGGACCAGGTGCTTTGCGGTGGCAGCGTTGTGGCGCTGAGTGCTTCCGGCACGGGCACATGGTCGGGCGGGTTGGGTACGTTTAGCAATATCAACGACCCGGCTGCGACCTATACCCCTGCTCCGTCGGAGATCGGTACGACCATCCAGTTGACCTGGACGGCCGAAGATTCGGACGGGCCTACCGGTCCCTGTACGAGTGCCTCGGATGATGTATTCCTTACCCTTCTTCCGGAAGCAGATGCCGAATTTAGCTACGATGCTGAAATATATTGCCCCAACGGAACGGACCCCGTGCTGTCGCATACTACCGGCACCGATGGGTTGTACACGTATTCCGTGGTTAGCGGCGGACCGGTCCTGAACCTGAACCCTCAGAACGGCGCTATCAGCCTGGCGGGCTCCGACCGGGGTACGTATGAAGTGACCAACACGGTATCGGGCTCCGGCAACCTCGTGATCAGCGGGATTGTCGATGGTAATATCCCGGGCGGCCTTCCCAAAGCAGTGGAATTCACCGCGCTGGCAGATATTCCCAACCTGAGCAATTACGGGTTCGGAAGCGCCAACAACGGCGGCGGCTCCGACGGCATTGAATTCTTCTTCCCCGCCGACGCCGTGGCACAGGGTACCCATATTTGGGTCGCTACCGAGTATACGGTGTTTGAGCAATTCTTTGGATTCCCGCCTACCTATGTGGATGGATTTGCTTCCAGTATCAACGGAGACGATGCCATCGAACTGTTCTGCAACGGGCAGGTGATCGATGTATTCGGCGATATTAATATGAGCGGTATCGGCCAGCCCTGGGAATACACCGATGGCTGGGCTTACCGCGTGAATAATACAGGTCCGGACGGCCCGGTTTTCCATCTCGAAAACTGGTTCTTCAGCGGTCCCAACGCCCTGGATCCGGCAACCACCAATGCAAACGCGAATCCGCCGTTTCCTGAAGGCACCTTCACCTCCAACCTCGGCGGAAGCTGCCCGAATGCAGTGTATACACAAACGATCACGATCGACGATACGGAAGGCCCGGTTTTTGATTGCCCGGCCAATATTATCCTCAACCTCGACCCGGGCGCCTGTGATGGCTTCGTGAACTTCACGGTGACTGCTACCGACAATTGCGATCCGGATCCGGTCATTACCCAAACATCCGGTTGCCCCTGCAATTCATTCAATATCGGGGAAGAAACCGTTTCTTTTGAGGCTACCGATATTTACGGCAACGTCAGCACCTGCAGCTTCACGGTTACCGTGCTGGAATTCCCGAATCCGGTTCAAACCCTCGCCTGCAACGACCTGGTGCAGATATCCCTGGATATGTATGGCACGGCTATTATCGGCGCCGATGATATCCTGGAAGGCGGTCCCTACGGTTGCTACGACGACTATATTGTCAACATCCTGAACAGCTTTGGCTTTCCGATCGGCAATGCGGGCAATTGCAGCTATATCGGCCAGGTGTGGGATATCCAGGTGATGGATCCCGAAACCGGCAACAAGTGTTGGGGCACCGTGACATTCGAAGATAAACTGGCCCCGCAGGTGCTTTGCAATGAAGTGACGATCAACTGTTCGGTCGACTACAATAATGTGCCTTTCCCGTTGGCCATCGACAACTGCGATCCGTTCGCTCAAATCGAAATGATCAACCAGGAAATCCTGGACGGGGCGCTCTGTGACGAAGGGTATGTGACCGTGTTGCGCACCTTCATCGCATTTGATAACTACGGCAACGAATCCGAGCCCTGCACGCAGACCATTACCATCCTGCGTCCGCAAACCGTCGATTTCCCGGATGATATCCAGTGGGAATGCGATGATTATGCACAGTTTCCCAATATTACCAACGCCACGCCGCTCACCGGCAACCTGGCCTCTACAGGCTCGGGCATCCCGGGCGGACTGGACGGACAGTATTGCATGTACGGCTATATTTTCGCCGACGAAGTTCTTGCAGCCTGCGGAAACAGCTTCAAGATCGTACGCACCTGGACCGTGCTCGACTGGTGTACAGGCGGGGTGGTAACGTTCAATCAAACCGAAGACAACGTGCAGATCATCATGGTGCTCGACACGACGCCGCCTTCGGTCGAACTGGATCCATTTACCGTGAATGCCAATATACCGGCTGCTCATCCGGAGCCATGCAGATCGACTGGATTCCTCCTGCCGGCAGCTATTTCGGATAATTGCAACACCTGGACCGTGCGCATTTTTACCCCTGCAGGGGAAGCCGACTATGTCAATGGCGTAGACGGCGCACAGGGCGGCTTTATCCCCGCTCCCGGATTGGGCCTGGGAACCTACCAGATCCTTTACCAGGTAGAAGATGCTTGCAACAATTTAACCGAACTATATGTCACAGTTGAAGTGGTGGACGGGATCGTCCCGACGGCTATCTGTGATGAGATCACGGATGTGAACGTCACTTCTGACGGATTGGCCATCGTATATGCCGAAACATTTGACGACGGTTCCTACGACAACTGCTGCCTGGACTTCTTCCAGGCCCGTCGCATGAACGGTGATTGCGAGGGTGGCTTCGACGACTTCGGTCCTACGGTAGAGTTCTGTTGCTCGGATGCAGGGCAAGCAGTAGTGGTGGTGTTCCGCGCGGTCGACTGCTTCGGCAACTTCAACGATTGTATGGTATCGGTGAATGTCAACGACAAGGTACCGCCTTCGTTACTGTCCTGTCCGCAAGGCCAAACGATCACCTGTGATAAATACCTGGACGACTATGCTGCCGCGGTGGCGCAAGGCGATTACAGTTTATTGGAGGGCTTCGGAACCCCGACCTTCTTCGATAATTGCAACTATAACCTGAACTATACGGTGGCGGTCAATCTGGACAACTGCTCCAAAGGCACGATCGTACGCACCTGGGTAGCCAGTGATTCCAACGGCTCGGCTACCTGCACACAGACGATCAACGTGACGCATGTCTCCGATTGGGTGGTGGAATTTCCTGCCGATTTTACAGGAGAATGTATAAACGGACAACTCCCGGATACGGGCGAGCCGCAGATCTTCCACGATGAATGCGAACTGATCGGTGTGTCGCACGAAGACCAACTATTTACCGTCGTACCCGATGCTTGTTACAAGATCGAACGCACCTGGAATGTGATCAACTGGTGTATCTACGACGACTTCGGTTACAATGCCTATAGCGAAACCGGCAAAGCCGAGTGCAACCTGAATGCCGATTGGGATGGCGATGGCGACAAAGACTGCCGCACCTTCCGCGATGGGTACAACTCGACGGGGAGCCCCGGCACCCCCGACGGCTTTATCAGCTTCAAGCAGATCATCAAGGTGATCGACAACGAAGCTCCTGGCTTCACGATCCCCGATATCGATGGCTGTATCGTGGCCACCAATTGCGTAAAAACCCTGATTCTGCCGTATCCGGACATCACCGACGATTGCTCCCTGGCTTTCGATGTCAATATTACGGGTGATTTCGGCGACTTCGACAATATCAGTGCAGATGTGAGCATACCCAATGTAGGGATCGGCGAATACGAAGTAACCTACTCGATCACCGACAACTGCGGCAACACGGGCTATCAGACGATCACCGTGGTGGTGGAAGACTGCAAGAAACCGACGGCGTACTGCGTGAATGGCCTCGTGATCGAGATCATGCAGACCGGTATGGTCGAAGCATGGGCCAGCGACTTTGATGCAGGTTCTTATGACAACTGCGGTCCTGTGCAATTGAGCTTCTCCCCGGATGTGAATGACATCAACCATATATATACCTGCGACGACCTCGGTCAGCAGGTAGTAACCATGTGGGTGACGGATGAAAGCGGCAATCAGGATTACTGCGAAACCTTCCTGATCGTACAAGATAACATGAATGCCTGCAACGCCGTCTTCGTGGCCCTTGGCGGGAATATCTCCACCGAAGAGAACGAACCCGTGGAAGATGTGGAAATAAACGCCAACGGTGGGATGTTCATGACCAATACCGATATGGATGGCGCCTATGTGCTGACGGTGCCCGAGGGCAGCGACTACTCGGTTTCCGCCCTATATGATGTGGCCCCATCCAACGGGGTAACGACCTGGGATATCGTGCTCATCAGCCGTCACATTCTTGGGGTACAGCCGCTGACTTCGCCCTTCAAGATCATCGCTGCCGATGCCAACCACAACGAGTCGGTTACTACCCTCGACATGGTGGCGATCCGGAAGGTGATCCTGCAGTTGGAAACCAGCTTCCAGAACAATACAAGCTGGCGTTTCGTCGACAAAGATTTTGTATTCCCCAACCCGGCAAACCCGTTCCAGACGGTATTCCCTGAGGTGATCAACTTCAACAACCTGGGCGCCGACCACCTGTTTGCCGATTTTGTGGCGATCAAGGTAGGGGATGTGAATAGCAGTGCAGCTACCAGCCTGACGGGCGATGCAGAAGAACGCAGCATGGAAGGAACCCTCGGTATTCAGGTAGCAGACCAGGAACTCACGGCCGGAAAGACCTTCCGTGTGGACTTCCGGGCGCAGGAAGCGGACCTTTACGGCTTCCAGTTTACCCTGAATTTCGATCCCCAGGCCCTTGAGTTTGCCGAATTCCTGCCGGGAGTGGTCGGATCGGAAAACATCGGGTTGGCTTTGCTGGAAGAAGGCGCCATCACCATGAGCTGGAATACTGCGGAAGCGACGGCTCTCCACGAGGGAGATATCCTGTTCTCCGTGATCTGGAATGCCCGGACCAGTGCCCCGTTGAGCCGGTTTTTAACACTAAATAGCCGGTTCACCGAAGCAGAAGCATATAATTCGACTTCTGGACGACTGAATGTTGATTTGTATTTCCTGGGTCAGCCGGAAAATGCTACCTTTGCCCTGTACCAAAACGCCCCCAACCCCTTCACAGGAGTCACTACCATTGGATTCCATCTTCCTGAAGCGGCTCCGGTGACGGTGACAGTGATGGACCTCTCCGGGAGGACGGTGAAACTGTTCCGCGGCGACTTTGGAAAGGGATATAACGAGATCCAATTGAATGAATTGAATAACAGTGGGGTGTATTACTACCGGTTAGATACGCCTACCCACTCAGCGACCCGCAAGTTGGTCGTGCAATAAGTAATTCAAAAGAAATAATAGGCTGTTATAGCCTTTAAGAATGTAATCGGTTTTTGGGATAGCCTCTCTCCTGTGCGCAGGAGGGGGGTTTTTTTTATGGGAAAAGCGGTAACTTAGTCCGAAAGAAAAAAAACAGCCCTATGCGTAATAGCATCCTTTTATCGATCAGCCTGTTTACTGGCGCGCTGAGCCTCCAGGCGCAACTACCCATCCGAAACTTCATTTTCCTGTCACAGGATACCATTCAGCTCCTTTTGGAAGCGGAGGGTATGCAATTCGATATCTATTCCGATGGGAATGAAGATACCTACGGGTATGACTACAATTGGGAAGACGAAGAAGTGTATTACGAGGACTACGGAGAAGAGGAGGAGAGTGTGCAGGACGAAGAACTGGGCGCCGTGCCTCCGGAAGAAGAAATAGTAGCTGTCGACACCACCTGGGCGGCACCTTCCTTTACGGAAGAAGAAACGGACTATTACGAAGACCCTCCTGTGGCAGTGGAGGTGACGATCTCCGTTTTTTCAAATGATGCGTTCGGTTATACCAACAACGATGCTTCATTCTCTTTGCGCAATGATACGTGCTACCTGATCCAATACAATTGGTACAGCGACCAGTTTGTGCTGGAGAGCGTCCGGAATGTCATGGACCAGCGGGAGGATTTCTCGCCCTGTTTTGACATGAAAGATTGCTGGGTGCAGCAAAAACCCGGCGACGAAACCCTTTATTACTGGAACCTTTTCGAGCAATACGAAGGCGATGAAGCCTGGAAGGTATTGCGTATTGAAGCAGAGAAGGAATTTGAGGAAAACCGGTGGTGGTACCAGTTTTCGGAAGGGAAGTTTTAAAAAGTAGGCAGTCTTCAGTAGGCAGTCTTCAGTAGGCAGTCTTCAGTAGGCAGTTGGCAGTAAAAATACTGCCAACTGCCAACTGCCAACTGCCAACTGCCAACTGCCAACTGCCAACTGCCAACTGCCTACTTTTTCTTTCCATTCGTAGTCTCCTCCGGAGCCGCTTTCATCTGCTCGCCCAATTGCTGGGAGGCGGCGAAGGACGTCACCATTTGGGTGAGCATATCGCTGCCGGAGGAGGGCGTGTTGGGTAGCAGGATCAGGCTGCTGCGGCCGTTTTCACCCAGTGACTGCAGGGTGTCGTAGTGTTGGGTTACGACGATCAGTGCGGAAGCTTCCTGGGAATTGATACCGACATTGTTGAGGATATCGACCGATTCTTCGAGGCCTTTGGCGATCTCGCGACGCTGGTCGGCGATACCCTGGCCCTGAAGGCGCTTGCTTTCTGCTTCGGCGCGGGCCTTAGCCACGATGCGGATCCGTTCGGCTTCCCCTTCGTATTCAGCGGCCAGTTTTTTCCGTTCGGCGGCGTTGATGTGGTTCATTGAGCGCTTCACGTCTTCATCCGGGTCGATGTCGGTCACGAGGGCTTTGACGATATTGTAGCCGTATTCATTCATGGCCTCTTCCAGCTCGCGGCGGATGGCGATAGCGATATCATCTTTGCGGACAAACACATCGTCGAGTTTCATTTTGGGCACCTCGGCGCGGACGGTGTCAAAAATATAGGCCGTGATCTGCTCGCCGGGATTTTGCAGCTTGTAGAAGGCGTCGAACACGTTTTCAGGTGGAATACGGAACTGTACGGATACTTTGATGCGGACGAAGACGTTATCGAGCGTCTTGGTTTCCACATTCACATCCAGCTGCTGGATCTTTAAATTGACCCTTCCAGCCACTGTGTCGATGAGCGGAATCTTAAACTGAAGGCCCGCCTGGCGGATGCTGTGGAATTTTCCCAGGCGCTGCACAATGACGGCGGTAGCCTGTTTCACAGTAAATAAGCCCATGGAAATAATGACCAGGGCGAGGATAATCGGAACAAAAATACTGGGTATCATGTATGAGGTTTTATTGTGAGAACTAAACGTCTATAAGGTAATCTAAGTTGGGGTATCTGCCCAAGAAATTTCCATGAATGCGGGCAAAAAAACGATCAAGTGGTGTTTTTCTCCTCGAGAAACGCCATTTCTAAGAAACGCCGTTTCATCCCCTCCATGTCTTCCGCTTCAAAAGGAATCCATTCTCCATGCTTCCGGAACCAGGTAAGCTGCCGCTTGGCATAGTTCCGGGTATGCTGTTTGATCAGGCTGATCGCTTCTTCCAGCGTGGTCTTTCCTTCGAAATAATCGAATAGTTCCTGGTATCCCACGGTTTGCAAGGGGTTGCATGTGCGGTGCGGATACAGTTCCCGGGCTTCCGCTTCCAGTCCCTGGGCGATCATTTGATCTACCCGCTTATCGATGCGTTGATAAAGGGTTTTCCGGTCCCATTCCAGGAGAAAGTACACTGGAATAAAAGAGCGCTTAGCTTTTGTTCCTTTCCGGAAATGAGAAAAAGGCATTCCGGAAGCTTCGTACACCGCAAGCGCGCGAATGAGGCGGTGTGGGTTGTTTTGATCAACTTCCTGGAAATAGACCGGATCGACGCGCTGAAGGTAATCCTGTACGAATTCCAGGCCTTTTTCGAGGTAAAGCGCTTCTACTTTTTTGCGCACCTTGGCGGGCACCTCCGGAAAGCGGTCCAGTCCTTCGCAAACTGCCCGGATGAAGAGCCCCGAACCACCAGTCAGGATAGCCACCTGATGATTTTGGTAGATCTGTTCGAGGATATTAAGCGCATCCTGCTCAAAATCGCCCACGCTGTATTCGTCAAAAATAGACAGGGAATCAATGAAATGATGGGGAATGCCCTCCATCTCGGCAGGCGTAGGTTTGGCTGTACCGATCTGCATCTCCCGGTAAAACTGCCGGCTATCGGCCGAAAGGACTTCCGTCTGGAAATGTTTAGCCAGGTTAACCGCAGCCACCGTTTTCCCCGAGGCTGTTGGGCCCGCAATGACGATCAGGTATTTATTGGTTGGGCTCATTTCATCTGAATAACTGAAAATTAAAAACTAATCCCGATAACTATCGGGAAAAAACTAAAAACTCCTTCCCGTGATTGGTATTTTTACGACTGAACATTAATTATCACATGCTTTATCCAATAACCCGCCCGTTAGCAAAGATCGCCCTTTCTGTCTTTTTCCGAAAGTTATTCCTCTCGGGAATGGAAAATGTCGATTGGAACAAACCGGTTATCCTGGCGGCCAATCATCCCAGTGCGTTTATCGAGCCTTGCATTCTGGCGTGTTGGTTGCCCAAGCCCCTCCACTTTATGGTGCGGGGCGATCTATTCCTCAAACCGGTGTCCAACTGGGTGCTGCGCGATTTGAATATGATTCCCATGTTCCGGATGAGCGATGCGGGTGTGTCGGGGTGAAAGCCAATTACCGGTCTGTGGAAGAGGCTGCGGAGGTATTGCGGACGCATCATCCGGTACTCATTTTGGCAGAAGGTGCTACTATCCATGAAAAACGCCTGCGGCCCCTTCAAAAAGGAACGGCGCGCATTGCCCTGGGTACGGAAGATCAACACCCCAATCTCGGTATTCAATTGGTACCGGTGGGTGTGAACTATACCTACGCCGATCGGTTTCGTTCGGAAGCCATGATCCATTTTGGCGAGCCCATACCGGTGCGAAATTTCCTGGAATCCTACCGGGATAACGCCTCCAACGGTCTTCGGGATTTGACGGAAGCGCTGCGGGTAGGATTGGAGCAAATTGTGGTCATCATTCAGGAAGAAGGGGACGAAGCGTGGGTTGATCAATTATTGCAGATCTATCGCAACAACCAGGCTGACTCCTTTGGGCCACAAACCGTCTACGACGGTAGTCGCCTGTCGGCGGAGAAATCGATTACCGTGCAGGTGAATGGCCTTCGGGAGCCGGACAGCACACGCTGGAAAGGCGTGGTGGAACACTATTCAAGGGAGTTGAAGCGGTACCGGTCCACCGATAAGGGCCTGATGGCCGGCGGATCTACACCCTGGGTTTCTGGCATCGTGCTATTGGGGGGGGCGCCTTTCTTTTTGCTGACCTTCCTCCTGCACGGACTGCCCCTTTGGATCGCCGGCAAGATCGGCTATGGGCGGCGGGTGCCGCGTCGCGAATTTAAAGCTTCAGTGGCCCTGGTCACCGCGTTGTTGCTATATATACTTTGGATACTCCTTTATTTGTACTTGGAGCCGTTTTGTGGAGCTGGTTGGCCGGATTGGTGGGGGTCTTGCTCGGCTTGGGAGCGGGAGGTTGGTTTGGGCTGTGGTATCTGCATCATTTGGGCAAATGGAAAGCCTTTTTAGAATACCGGCGCATTCCTTCGGAGGCACGGGCCACATTGCACCAAATCCGAACGGAAATAGGTGTATTTTTCAAGCTCTAAATCACAGCCGTGCTATACCACTTGCTAAAAATATTGGTTTTCCTCGCTTCAAAAGTCTATTTTCGGCGAGTTTGGTTTTATAACCGGCAGCGTATTCCCCAAAACAAGCGCGCTATTTTTGCAGGGAATCATCCTTCTGCTTTTTTGGATGCCATTGTACCTGCGGCAAACCTTCCTCAAATATTCTATTTTCTGGTGCGCGGAGATATTTACGGCAATAAGCTGGTGCGAAACCTGCTCTTTGCGATGCATACCCTGCCTATCTTCCGGTTTCGCGACGGGTTTGAGCGCATGAGAGAAAATCAGCAAACCTTTGACCGCTCGTACCGGATATTGAGCGGGGAAAGAACCCGCTATTGCTCATGGCCGAAGGCGGGAATTCGGAACGCAAACGCTTGCTGCCGCTTCAGAAAGGCGCCGCCCGGCTGGCCTTTGGCGCTTATGAGGCTACCGGAGTTGAAGACCTGGCCCTGGTCCCGTATGGGGTCAATTACAGCAATGTCTGGCGTTTTCGGTCGGTGGCCATGTACTCCTTTGGAGAACCCCTGTTCCTGAAGGACTACCTGGATGCGTACCGGGAGGATCCCCGAAAAACCGTGGTCCAGCTGACGCACGACCTCGAGCGGAATATGCGCCGGGAAGTCGTCCAGATCGACGGGGACGAAGATGAGGTTTGGGCCAATCCGCTGCTCGACATTGCCCGGGAAGGGGAGGGGGAGACTGGCGCCCTGGACCGGGAGTTGGCCCGGGTGCGGCGAATAAACAGCATGACGTCTGAAGAAAAAGAAGCCTGCCAACGTGCGTTGGAACGGTATAAAAAACTTCTTTCAGAAGCCGGTTTGCGGAGGTTCGATCCACATGGAAAAGCCGACCTTTTATCGGGCATCGGCTACCTGGCTGGCTTTTTGCCTTTTTGCCTGGCCTGGTTGCTCAATGCGCCTCCGTTGTTATTTACGCACTGGCTGATACGGAAACTGGTGCCGTCGCCGGTTTTTTTCCCGTCTATCCGGCTTACGGCCGGCATCTTCATCTGGCTGGGATATTTTATTGCCCTGTCCGCCTTGTCCGCCGTAGCCTTAGCGAAGGCGGACTTCTCAGCTTTAATTCTTCCTTTTATCTTATTCCCCCTCCTGGGCTACTACTCCCTTCCGTTTTTTGAGGGGTTTGCCAATTGGCTGGATGCGTGGAGACTCCATCAAATGGATGCGGAAAAGCGGGAGGAGATAGGATCTGCACGTGAGGAGTTGTTCTTTTTTTTGGAAGAAAAAAAATAATAACCGCCAAGACGCAAAGGGCGCAAAGATCAATCCTCTTCCGAAGGTTCTTCCAGCCCATTCACTTCCTGTTCATCCTCTGAAGCGTGCAGCAACTCTTTAGGCAGGAGCTTAGAGGTTTTGGCGCTTCAGTTCCGGATCCGCTCGGCGCGGCCGAGGAGGGTGTCACCGTATTTGCGGCTTTCCATGAGTTTTTGCATGGCGTTGTGGTAGGAGTCGTTGGCGGCATCGAGTTTGGCGCCTACGCCGCGGAGGTCTTCGACAAAGCCCACCAGTTTATCGTAGAGCAGGCCGCTTTGGCGGGCGATCTCGAGGACCGATTGCTTTTGCTTTTCCTGTTTCCAGATATAGGACACTGTGCGCATAGTGGCCAATAGGGTAGAGGAAGTGACGATCACGATATTTTTGTCGAGGGCGTCGAGGAAGATGCGTTGGTCTTCCCGTTGCGCCAGCACAAAAGCGGGTTCGATCGGCACGTAGAGGAGGGTGTAGTCGGGCGACTGGAGTTGGTGGAGTTGCTGGTAGTTTTTTTTTCGGAGAGTCCCGTACGTGCTGCCGGAGGCTCTCCACGTGGGCTTTGAGGTATTGGGCCCGCTCGGTTTCGTCTTCGGCGTTGAAAAAGCGTTCGTAAGCCACGAGCGATACTTTACAGTCGATGATCAGGTGTTTGCCTTCCGGGAGGTTGACGATAAAGTCGGGGCGTTTTTCTTTTTTGTCGTCGTCTTTAAAGGATGTTTGGGTCAGGTAGTGGATATCCTTTTCCAGTCCGGCCCGTTCGAGGAGCATTTCCAATTGGTATTCCCCCCAATCGCCTTGGGTTTTATTGTCGCCTTTGAGGGCCAGTACCAGGCGGTTGGCATCGTCGCTGAGTTGGGTGTTGAGGTCGCGGAGCTGATCGATGGCGATTTTCAGGGATAATTTCTCCTTGGCGTCTTCAAAAAATTTCTTGTCGATATTTTCTTCAAATTCTTTTTATTGGCTCTTTTAATGGCTGCAATATCACCTGGATTTGTTGTTGATTTTGCAGCGAAAATCTGGTCGATTTTTCATCCAGAATTCTGTTGGCTAAATTCTCAAATGTCGATTGAGATTGTTGCTGAAGCTTTTGGAAATCAGCTTGTTGATTTATCAGTTGATTTTCTAATTGTTTATTTTTTTCTAAAATAGCTCCCTGATTGGCGGCGTGGTAGAATTTACTGAACAACCATACGCTTAGTCCGCCGATGACGAGACCGGCGAGGAGGTAGAGGAGGTAAAGGAATTCGGGAGTCATGGGGGTATTTAATTTTCAGTTTTTTCCCGATAGTTATCGGGATTAGTTTTTAGTTGTCACTTCTCTCCACTCTTCACTCTTCACTCTTCACTCTTCACTAAATAAAAAGAAAGCATCTTCAATGAAAAAAAATCTCCTTTTCCTCGCTTTTGCATGTATTACCCTTGTCATGGGCTGCACCAATGAGGTGGTATCCGATATCTATTTGGTGACCATCGACATCCAAAGTCCTGTGGAGGCTGCGGTAGTTCCCCTCAACCAGCCGATGCCCGTCAAGGTGGTCTTCACCCGGGCCGACAATGCGACCATCCACCACGTCAATGTGTACATTGTAAATACAGCCAATCAGCCCATCGCCACGCTCTTCGAAGATCACGTGCATATCCCGGGCGAATACACCTTCGAAACCACGTACACCCCCAACCAAACCGGTAGTTTCAAGGTCCAGGCCGTGAGTACGGACGATGCGGAGGAGTCTCCGAATTTGCGCGAGAATAGTTTCCAGGTGCAGTAGGCAGGGTTTCAGTGGGCAGTGGGCAGTGGGGGTCTGCCGCAGGGCCTCTGCAGTAGCAGTCTGCAAATTATGCCAACTGCCAACTGCCAACTGCCTGAAGACTGCCCACCGCCTTCCGCCTCCTGATCTCCCGGTACGACTCCACTTTTTCAACACCGGCAGTTTTGCTTCGGGGTCGATACGACGTACTTTTGAAAAGTCTGTTTCCGCTTTTTGCGTTTCCCGGAGCTCGGTGTAGGCGGCGGCGCGGGCAGTGAGGGCTTCCTTGTTATCGGGTTGGCGTGCGATGATGTTGGAGAAATCGAGGACAGCCTCGTCGAGTTTTTTATCCCGAAGGAGCAGGAAGCCGCGGTTGTTGCGGGCCAGGGTGTAGTCGGGATGTACTTCGAGGACGCGATCGTAGCTGGCCATTGCTTTTTCGGGTTGTTGGGTGGCGAGGTAGGAGTCGGCCAGCACCATTTGGGTGAGGAGCACGTTGGATGTATCCGCGCCCTGGGAGGCCTGGGTTTGTTCGAGGGCGGCGATGGCTGCTTCGTGGTTGCCCTTCTTCGTGGGCGACGAGGCCGAAGAGCGTGAGCACCAACTGTTCGATATCTTTGGTGATGTTGCCCTGGCGGCCGATGGAGGAGATGGAAAGGACCGTGTCTACCTGGGTTTCTCCTCAAACTGAATTTGTTGCAGGGCAAACTGGTCGCCTTTTCCGAGAAATTTGAATTTGGAAGTCAGGTCGATGCGGCCGTTGGCGAGGCGTTCGGCGGTGCCCCAGATGATGAGCCCTGCCTGGCATTCGGAGCCGATCTCCTCGGCCAGGTTGAAATTGGGGAGTTCAGCGTCGGGGCGCTGGTAGTACTCGTCAAACACCCGGACCTGGGTATTCAATTGATAATCGCCGCAGTATTTTTCCAACCGCTCTTTGATGGTGTATTCGGGTTTGAGCTCGCCTTCCGAGAGATTGAGGAAGGGGAGGAGCAGTACATCGAGTTGGGAGGGCTGTGAAAAGCCGGGACAAGCGATATTGACCGGTTTTGCTCCATTTTGGCGGAGGAAAAGAAACACCAGCGCTATGATCCCAATGGCGATAATACCAGTGAGGGCCACCTGCCAGACCTGCAGCCGCTGGGTTTGCACCTTGGGGTTGAAGCCTTTTGGGCTGGTCAGGCCTTGTTCCAGCTGATCCAATACCTGAATGATGGAATCGTTGACGATGTTGTAATTGGCTGAGGCTTGTTCCTGGGTCAGGGTCCCTTTTATTTCTTTTTGTTGCGTGCGGGAAAATAGGGCTTGAATATTTAAAGCTACCCCGAGGAAAGCCTTATGCCGGGGCGATTGCTGGAGAAAGGAGACGAGGGATTGGAGGGCTTTGGCGGTTTCGGCCTGGCCGATCTGTTGGCGCACGAGTGAAGAGAGTTCCTGGAGGTTCATTGTTTATGGGGATTCAGTTGGATCGAAGGTAGGGAAAATTATACGATCCAAATTAAGGAAGGAGGAGAATTATCCGGTTCTTTAAGCTATGCCAAAATTTACTGTTTTTTAGCTGTAAATTCTTGTTTTAGTAAGATTGTAGTCTCAAGTCGAAGTGGTTTGAGACTAGAGCGGCAGATGAATATATGAAGCAAGTGAAATATTTCATCCGTCCAACTGTCTGTATGTCAAATTATTGTGACTTTTTGTCGATTTGACGCTAATTTGACAATAGGAAGTTAGCAAAACTTAATTAAATTTGTATGCGCTACGCAAAATATGATCTCTAATGAAAATGAAAATGACTAATCCTCTGTAAGTCATTCAGAATTAGTCTTCCCCCCTCAGTAGTTACATTTTCACTTAATTAGAGACTGTTTTCGAAGCCATTTTGTTCGAGAGTCGATACTATGTAAACTGCAGGATCCTACCCCCCCCTTGATCTTGCGGCTCTTTTTGTATTTGCTTGGTAAAAATACATTGCCAGCTAAGTTCAGGTTATTGCTGTACCTGCTGGGAATTATTGACAATTGAACCCTATGAAATGGACACGTAAAACTACTACCTCTCACTGGATTACTTGCTCGGTAGTCAATCCAAGATCGTCCCCCATTTATGTTCGACGGGAAGCCCCGCCTGAATGCTATTCGCATTGAGGATATTCCTGTTTTCAGGATGCGTACTCCTTTTTACACCATATATTACTAAACCCTTTTGATTATGCGACCTTCCGTACTCAATTCCATGAATGAAAAGGCTGGCAATCGTATCATGCGCCTTTCTTTTTCCTTATTACTTTCTGTTTTCTTCTTGTCAGGTTTTGTGGCTGATGTGTCAGCTGCGATTATCAATGTACCGGGCGATCAGCCCACCATACAGGCGGCCATCAATGTAGCTAATCCTGGGGATGTGATTATTGTGGCGGCTGGTACGTATACAGAACAAATCAACCTGAACAAATCAGTGACCATCGATGGGACCGATAAAACCACTACCTTTTTTCAAGGGGACATTACTTTTCCTGCGATTGGAGGCGGCAAGTACTTTATGCTCATTTCAGGGGCCGGTGCTGGCGCAACCATTCAAAATATCACCTTTCATAAAACAGATAAAACCGGCCCTCAAACATAATTGGATTACAGGCAAATAATGTCACTTTCGATAATTGCAATTTTTCCGGACAGTATGTGCTTGGTGAACCTGATATAAGCCGCGCATTTGAAGTTGCCGGCTCGATAACAGGATTTATCATCCAGAACTGTAGTATTACAGGTTTGAGGCGCCAGGTTACTTTAATCCTAACTCCTCAGGTCAGATTTTGAACAATTATATTGACCAAAACCGTGGATGGGTAGTAGATGGCGGGATTCTCACTTTCTCTGGGAATACCTGGGGGACTAATGCCGTTGATATTGCGCTTTTAGCCGGAACCGTGCTCGGTGCTCCTTACGATCCGCTGGCGAATTTATCCGCCAATAACAATGGGGCAACTCTTTCGGACCAAAGGAATTACATCGTTTATAATGTGACGCAGAATACGACGCACGCTTCAATTCAGGGTGCTGTCACTGCAGCGGTAAATGGAATTTGATTCAGGTGGCGGCTGGCACATTCAACGAAGATGTAAACGTCAATAAAGATATCACCATAATTGGAGCAGGCATGGACCAATCAGTTGTCGTCGGCCAGATTGGAGGGATGGTGCTACATTCCGCGTGGCTTCGCCGGGGTGATCCTTGATGGCTTTACGATCACCCGTGCCGGCAATAATGTAACGGACTGGAATAATAGCGGCCTGAATTTCGCCGGCGTCGCTATCCAAGGGCAAACCAACAATGCAGAGATAAAAAACTGCAAACTGATAGGGAACAGAACCGGTATTGATATCAATAACAGCAACGGAAATAACATTCACAACAACCTCATCAATTTCAATCGTACCGGTATGCTCTTCCGAAATACAACGGATAATACGATTCTGATTGGAATAGAAATTACCGATAACTGGACGATGGGTATCCTTTTCATTGATGCCAGTGGGGGGACCAATGTGCCGGTACAATCAGCCTTGAATAGTTCGTTTAATAACAACAATATTAGCGGAAATTGGTATGGCCAGATCGTTGACAGGCAGGAAGGTGGTTCTTTACCGACTCCGGGTACTACGAATATGAAAGATTTTAGTTGCAACTGGTATGGTACTACCACCCCTGTTGTATCCACTTTGAACAGTTCGGAACCAGGTTATTCCGCACAAATTCCGTTGCGTATGGAGGCACAGCGTTACCTCCTGGTGGGCAACCTGATATCCTCGGCCCTGCTTCGGCCAATTTTGATTATTTACTCTATTTGGTTAACGGTACTGACAATAATGGATCTCCCGGGTTTCCAACCCGCTCCTCTTTCTTGTATGGGTGGTTGCCCTGGAGGTGTTGTGATTAATACCGTCACGGAAGAAATCTTCTGCTCCCTGCAGGATGCTATCAATGATCCCAATACGCTGGATGGCCATACACTCGAGGTCGCCCCTGGAGATTATACGGAAGCAGGACAAATTGTCATTGATAAAAACCTGACCATCACAGGGACCGGAACTGGTTGCGGAGATGTGGTCATTCGTCCAGATGCGAATACCGGAAATTCGGGAGACGCCCGTGGCTGGTGGCTTGTGCAGCCAGGAAAACAGTTGAATATCAACAAATTAACCCTTGACGGTGCAGGCTTTTTGGTCCATCAGGCCATTCGGGATAAAGGTTATGGAAATTTCGACCAAATCTGTTTCAAAAATATAAAATACAACGAGAGTGGGCCAGATTACAATGGAGTCGCGGTAGCTGCTTTCGGCTCAGCAGCTAGCAGCAATGTGAATATTACGAATAGTACATTCGAAGAACTCGGACGAATTGGCGTGCTTTATTACGACACAGGTGTAGATGCCTCCAATTTCCGGTGGAAATACCTACACAGGAAAGGAGCAGGCGATTGGCTCGATTATGCGTTGGATATTTCAGGTGGTGCTGTGGTGACGGTTAGCAATAATACCATCACAAATAACTTGGGGGGTGGCATCTTCCGACGGCTCCACTTCTGCGGGTATTTTGGTAACTACCTATTTTGGTGCAGGTACCACGGCAACTATCACTGGCAATACGATTACCGGGAATACGGTTGGGATTTCAGTAGGTTATGATGGCTCCGATGCGAGCACGGTTATCGTCAATAATAACGACCTCAGCGGGAACGCCAGCGGTGGTATGACAAATTCCAACCCAGCGAATGAAGCCGATGCACAACTCAATTGGTGGGGCGACGCTGCAGGCCCTTATCCGATCGGATCGGGCATCAATACTGTGAATGGCTGGATGCGCCGCCTCCTGGAGGCCTAGCCGTTGGCTCTGTGCAGAACGCAATGACCCTTGTTTATTATTGCACCATACAGGAGGCCATAGATGCGGCTTCGCCAACGGATATTATTACCGTCGCAGCGGGTCTTTACCCCGAAAATGTCATCATCAACAAATCTCTCACCCTCAACGGTCCTAATGCCAATACCGCTTGTGGAAGCCGGAATGACGAAGCTATCGTAGCTCCCGCCAGCGGGGTACCATTTACGGTTACTGCAGACGGGGTGACGATCAATGGCTTTGAGGTTACGGCGCCTTCCAGCACCTATGGCATCAATTTTGGGAATACCAGCAATGTGCATATTGTGTACAACAATATCCACGATGTAGGGACGACCGTGACGAATGCCAACGTGCATGCGGTTATTTATACGGTCGCAAACGGTGGAGCTACTTCCAACGTATCTATTTCCGATAACTGCTTCAACCATATCGCCAGTGCATTGCTTACTGGGAATAGCACTTCCGCCATTGGTATTTTGCAATCTCCCTCCACGGGAGTGCTTACCGGCCTCACAATTGAGCGAAACACCATCAATGATGTGGAGGTCAATACTGGCAACTGGCCGACAGGGAAACTGGCTTATGGCATTATCATCAACGTCGGTAGCAGCAGCTACCTGACCACCACGGGTAAAGTGGTAAACGCCATCATCCGAAACAACGAGATCACGAATCTTTCCGGTTTCATTTCCACCGGCATCGCGCTGGAAGGAAATACCGAAAACGCCGTGGTGGAAAACAACTCCGTAGCCAATCTCTATGGCCGAAAGTTGGCTAATCGCGCGGGTGGGGGATACGACTTACAGGCCCTGAAATTTGAAACCAACCGCTACGTGGCTACCTGCACGGTGCAAAACAACAGCTTCCAAACCAATACCTTCACCCATAATGTGACGGTGGGATTGGGCTACGGTGTGGCCAATTACGTGCCGGTAGGCGATGCCTATTCCGGCGGTACTACAGGACCGGCTACCCTTTCGTGCAACTGGGTTGGCACCGCTGTATATGCGGATATCATTGACAACGCCAACCTCGACGGGAAGATCTTCAATAAAGACCTTTGCGCAACGGAATTCCTGCCTTATCTGGCAGACGGAACTGATAATGCTCCCTCCACGACCGGCTTCCAGCCGCCGGCGAACGCCTGCACGGGTTGTCCGGGGGGCGTGTTGGTGACCAATACGGATACAGATGTTACATATTGCTCTATCCAGGCCGGGATCGACGATGCCACCACTGGCGACCGGCTCGCCATCTCTTCCGGCGATTATTCCGAAGATGTCGATGCCACGGTCAAGACTCATCCTCGCGCCCGGCAACAGCCCTGGCTGCGTCACTATCATCGGCGATATGACCCTCAATAGTGGTGATATACTGGAGATGGAAATAGCCGGCACGACTCCCTGTACGGAGCACGACCAGTTTATCGTTAGTGGGACGGTGACTTTGGGAGGAGCTGGCCTGAGCCTGCCGGCAGGTGCCTATTTCGCTCAACCGGGCGACCAGATCGTGCTTATCGACGGCTCTAATCCCATCGTCGGGCAGTTTGCAGAAGGCAACTTCGCCACAGATGGGGTAAATAATTACTATATAAATTATGCGGGAGGAGACGGCAACGATGTAGTGCTGACCAAGTGCTGCTCGGGATTGCTCGATATCGGCATCTTTAACTATGCTGCCGCTTCACCGGCGGGCAACAAACTCCAGGTATTTGTAAAACCGAATATGGATGTGATCAACGGTTTATACTCTGCTGGTATCTTTACTATCCGTACCTCGGACCTCAACTCTGTCACCTTCACCAACCTGGGTTCTGCTTTTGGGTATACCCAGACAAATTATGTGAACAGATGGTGGCTATGATTACTTCACTTTTAGTTTTGTGAATGAATTTTCAGTCGACTGGAATGAGAACCAGGAATACCTGCTGCTTACTTTGGGCTATGGTTGTGTGGGAGACGCTACATTTGAATTGATCAACGATGGGGTTACCGGGGCAAACTACGGTGATTTCTATCAGGAACTCGGCGCGCAGGAAGCTCAGGGGGTCTTCTATCAGTCTTCGGCTACCTCTCCGACCGCTGTGTCCATCACGGCAACGAGCAATAGCCCGGTTTGTCAGACGATGGATATCGACCTGAACTCGACGACTTCAGATGGTTCCTCAGCTTTTTCCTACGTGTGGGACGGCCCGGATTCCTATTCATCCACACTGGCTGACCCCGTGCCATTCCCCTCCATCCCTACCTCAGCCGGCGTGTACAACGTCACCGTGACCGATGGCAACGGCTGTACGGCTACCGCCAGCACCACGGTGGTGGTACCGGCATCTGGTGGGTGTGTATTGAACGACGATACCAACTTGCTATATCCGACGATCACCCAAGCCATCGACGCCACAGCAACCCTTGATGGACATACGCTGCTGGTGCCTGCGGGAACCTGGGCGGAGGATATCATCGTGGATAAGCAACTCACCATCAAGGGGCCGAACTGGGATAAAGAATCCCTGTTCCGATACCCGGGTACCAGAAGCGATCGTAGTGCCGGCGACAGCCGCTATTAGCTCCGGGGAGATTTTCCACGTGGCCGCATCCAATGTGACGATTACCGGCTTTACCATTGATGGGGATAACACGGCCCTGGCCAGCGGATATACCAGCACCAATGGGGCGGATATCGATGCGGCAGAAGGGGTGACGGTTTACGTGGATAATATCAATAACCTTACCGTTACAAATAATATCTTCCAAAACCTGTCTTATTTCGGTGTGACCCTTTTCGGGGCCTCCTATAGTGCGCCCGCTACAACTGGGCATACGGTTTCGAATAATAAATTTCAGGATTTCGGAACCTATGATGCAACCTCTGGTGTAGATTATTGGGGAGGAGGGGTATTGCTATACAATAGCCAATATGCAGCAGTAACCAATAACTGCATGACGAACCTTCGTATCGGGATCCAAACAGGTAATTTCCATACGGCCAATCCAGGTGCAGCTACCTACCAGGTAATAGACCAAAATACCATGTCCACTCGTCGCCGGGGTATCTTCCACAACCTCCATACCGGATCGCCTTCGCCATACACGCTGTCTAACAACAGCATCACGGCGATCGACAATGTTAATGAGACGGTTTGGGACGGCATTTTGCTTGCTTCTTTATCCGTAGCCTCCACTTCGACAGATAATACCATCGATGGTAGTGCGGTAACCGGCAAGCCTACCGAAGGCTATGAGGTTTGGAACGTGAGTAATGCAAGTCCTGCCTCTATTAATGGCGGTAGTGTAACCGGTGTCACCACCGGCCTGTTCCTGAATAACTACGAAGGGTATAACAGTGACGCCGGCGATGGCGCACATGCTTCGGTCGCCGGACTGAGTATCACTCCCAACGCTTCGGGTACGGGTATCCGGGTGCTGGACAGTCCCAGCAGTACTGCCCATGCAAACGTACAATTGACTATCGGCGCAGGTATCACCGTGACCGGTGGAACCAATGGCCTTGTCGTGGAAAACGCCAATGCCTCCATCGTGGGAGCTACGCTCAACAACTTGAGTTTTACCGGAACGACCGGCAATTATATCGAGTTGGTGGCCAATAGCGGCGATCTGGATGGTACGGCGGTGAGCTTCGACGGAAACACCGGGGCCACGGCTACCCTTGCCCAGAACTTCGCTATCGAAGACAAGATCGTCCATAAGATCGACGACGGCGCCCTGGGATATGTATCGGTGAAAGCCAATCACGACTTTGTGACGGTAAATAGTTTCATCAACCCGGCAACGACTATCGCCTCGATCCAACGCGGCGTCGATGCTGCGTCTAATGGATACACGGTGAATGTGGCAGCAGGCACCTATACGGACAATGTCATTATTAATAAGGAAGTCAGCATTTTGGGCGCTGGTCAGGGACTGACCTTCGTCTACCCGCTGAGTTCTAATCCGAATCCTTGTTCCGGCGCATCGCTGTGCCCTGGCGCCAGCAATGTGATGTTGGTCCAGGCCAATAACGTAAGCATCCAGGAACTGACGATCGACGGAGATAACCCTGGGCTCACCAGTGGCCTCGTTGCAGGTGGCGCCGATTTGGATGCCCGCAACGGGATTATTACCAATCATAACGCGGGTGTATTCAACAACCTGTTGGTCAATAATGTAACGGTTAAGAATATCTACTTGCGTGGCGTTTACGCCTCTTCGGGTGGCACCTTTACCTTCAGCAACAATACCGTAGATAATGTGCAGGGTGAAGCAGCCTCCATCGCCATGATGAATTTTGGCGGCGCTGGGTCCTTCACCGGCAATACCGTGTCGAATGTAAATGACGGGATCGTGTCCAACTGGTCAAAAGGGACGACTTACACCGGTAACACGGTGACCAATGCCGGCTCTGGTATTCATACGGACAACAACACAGGCGGAACCGGAGATATCATCCAAAACAACACCGTCTCCAATTCCATCTATGGGATCTTTGTTTTTTCACCTTATTTCCAGGTTGAAGTAAAAGAAAACACGATAACCAATTGTGATGTAGGTTTCACTAACACAGGTTCTTATGCTTCCGGCGGGGTGACTACGTTGTTTACCCGAAATACCATCGACGGGATGAATAAGCCAGGAAGTACCGGTATTTATCAAACTACCGAAATTTGGGGGTATGCCTCCGATAATTCCTCGGGTTTGTACACCAACAACTTCATCCAGGACGTTGCCGATGCGTTCTATCTGGATTATCAGACAGGGTTTACCAATGCCATTACCGTCAATGAGAATTCCATTACCGGAACGACCAATGGAGTCGTTTCAGGTACTTACACAGGAGGTACTTTGACCGAAGATTTTACCTGCAACTGGTGGGGCTCAGCGACTGCTGCCACAGTGGCTTCTGCTGCTGCAGCCAGCACCAATTTCGACCCCTGGCTTGTCAACGGTACGGACGACAATCTCGGGACAGCTGGCTTCCAACCGGTAGCAGGCGCTTGTGCCGGCACACCGGTGGTTATTGATCTGGTAGTGCCCGACCATGTCATCTGCGGCGAATCGACGGGTTCACTCGAGGTGACCTTCAGTGGCGGGACGGCTCCTTACGATATCGCCTGGACAGGTGGATCGGCAACTGGGGTTAGCAGCTCGTACATGATCACCAGTCTGGCTGCCGGCATGTATGGCATCACAGTGACCGATGCCTTCAGTTCTACGGCTATCACGACGGCCACCGTACTCTACTTGCCGGTGAGCAACGGTGTTCAGTATTATGCTACCATTCAGGAAGCTATCGACGCAGCTACCCGGGAGATGTGCTTTCCGTTTGCGATGGTTCGTATGCCGAAAATTTGGTCGTCGACAAAGCACTCTCCTTGCAGGGCGCCAATTTTGGAGTCCCCTGTAGCGGATCTCGTGGAGCGGAATCGATTATTTCCGGCGGCGGTGGAACTGCCGTTACCATCAGTGCCAACGGCGTTACAGTGGATGGTTTTCAACTGGAAGGCCATACCGGGGTTTCTGCTACCGGCTTTACCAATGTGATTATCCAAAATAATAAAGTGAACGCCCAGGTGCTTGGCATCGGAGGGTTGGGCGTAGTTACTTCAGGTAGCGATGTCTTTACGATTCAGGATAACTGTATCGACCTTTTGGCGCAAGCGTATGAAGCGGTTTCATTCTCCACCGATCCTGTCCTGGCTGCTTCACAAACGGCGGGCGCCTGGTATACAGACAGGTATGCACCGGCAGGGTTCGGGAGGGAGAGCTTTGGAGGAAATGATCGCCTCAAGCACTCTATCAATGCGGCGGATTGTGAAAGCTGTCGTCCAGGAAGTTATAGTTCTACTTTCTACAATACTCAAGGACGCAAGTACGATATTACTGGGGCTACGGCGATGTCCATCCAATTGTACATCCCGTCATCCTGGGCCGGCACTGGCCGGAGAATGGCAGGCTTCTGGGGTACAGCAGTGGATAACGCGAATGCAATTTCCGCATACCCGATCATTGAATTCACCAGCGATGGAGGCGTGCCTCGCTTCCACGGTTGGGATGATTCCAATGGCTGGGTAGATATGGGCCTTCCGACAGGATTTGCTTACGACCAATGGTATACGCTGAATATTGCACTGGAAGGAACCAATATCGTCTATCAGGTAGGCGATCTCCAGCTTACGCTACCGGGACTAGGTAGTGAGACCATCTCGAATGTGATCCTTCAGGGACATAACACAGATACCCCGGGGGTAACTTACGATATCTACTGGGATAACCTGAATACATTCGGGAGTCCGGCAACTACGGCCAACAATCCCACTACCGGCATACTGCTTGCCGGTGCAGGTGGATCGGATGATGTAACCCTCCAGGATAACAGCATCACTAATGCGTTCTACGGCTACGTCCTCACTGGTGTAGTTACTACCCCCCGCACCACCGTGCGCGGCGGTACATACACCGACCTGTTGCAAGGCGTAGCTGTGACGAATACCCTGGATGGGGCAACCTATCTGCCCAGCACCGTCGGCGTAGAAGATCTGAGCTTTACCAGTTTCAGTGGAGACTATCCGGCCATTCCGGCAGCCAACTTCCATGCAGGAGTGTACGTCTTCACAGGCGGCTCCAATACGAGTGCCGTAGTAGACTTATTGGTGAACAACGTGACCGTAAGCAATACTGGCAAAACCAGTCAGGCCAGTGGCGGTTTGTACTTTGCCGACTTCTCTACAGAAATAGGCAACCGAATCAATGCGGTAGTGACTGAAAGTACGATCAGCAACAACCTGAACCGCGGGATAGAGGTTCGTGGCGCCAACGCCTTGGCCTCTGTCAGCACCAGCACGATTGAATTCAACGGGTCCGATCCCTACGGGGCAGGCGGCAATGACGGATTTGGCGTGTATGCAGGTGTGGGCGCGGGTGTGACGCTGAACAATAACTTCATCACTAACCCGCCTTCACAAGCAGGCGCTTATCCGGTAACCGCCATGTTTATCGGCGTGGCTCCGGCCGCCTCGATTACGGCGTTTGAAAATCACATTGACCGCAACGGCAATGGCTCACTTACAGGTAACAGTTATCCCATTTCGCAGTTTTCAGCGTCCTGCAACTGGTGGGGCAGTGCCTGGATCGATGCAGTAGATGCCTTGGTCGATGGCAACGTGGCTTTCATTCCCTACCTCAACGATGGTACGGATAACAATGCGGCGCCCGGTTTCCAACCGGTTCCTGCCAGCTGTGCCTATCCCACCCACTGGTTCGTCAACGACAATGCCCTCACCGGCGATGTGTATACTCTTGCAGTGGGGAATGATGCCAACCAGGGCACCAAGCGCCGCCCGTTCCTGACCATCGGAAAAGCGATCACAACGGTCGTATCCAGCGATACTATATACGTGGATGCCGGTTTGTACGACGAACAATCGGTGGTGCCCAATACCAAGGACAACCTGCTCTTTAAAGGCGCAGGCACGACTACCATCGTGGGCTATACCGGCACCGTAAGCGGCAAGCCGACCTTGTTTGACATCGCAGGCGATGGCACCGATATTGACGGCTTCCTGTTTAGTGTGGATCTTTCTAAGCTGAGCAGCGCCATTATTGCCAGCGATCCGGGCTTGGATAACATTACGATCCAAAACAATCGGGTGGATCCATTCCAGTCGATATCAGGTACCAATTTTGGATCTTATGGGGATAGAAATGCGTTTAGCATAAACTACGGGGGGGCGACCAACTACCGGGTGGCTACCGGCGGGGTGGATAACATCCTGGTGGACAACAATATCGTTACCGCTACGGTTAACCCGCCCTATTTGGGAGGACCTGATCCATTGGATGTTGCCTTCCGCTCCGCTGTATCCGTCGACGAAGGCGCGGGCACATATACTCGCAACACCTTCCAGACCATCAACCACGATGTGCTGGTTCGGTTTAACAGCAATGGTCCGGTGGTTATCGGAGGTTCAGTAGCCAACGCCAATACCTTTAATGGCGGTGGCGTGCAAGACTCCGATCCGAATGCAGGGGGCGGCGCGGTCACCATCAGCCACAATGCGTTTGATGGCTCGGTGACAGCCAGCGTACTCCGCTTGCAGAACAACTACCACAATGCGGCAGTCAGTGTTTCTGACAATACTTTTGACAACCTCCGTTGGGGGATGAGTATAGAGAACTTCCCGGATGTGGCAGTGGCGCTTTGAGCGGCAACTCCTCCACCATCGTGCAGGTGCCGATCAATGGCGTATTCACGGGCAATACCTTCAACTCCCTCACGCCGACGACGGGCGGGATCGCCATGTCGTTCTACAACCACGACAGCGATTTTGCCACATTGGGTACGTTTACCGTGGGTACAGTAGGAAGTGAGAACGTCTTTGCGAAGGACTTCTCCTATGCGGTATATCTCGGAGACCAGACCGGGTCGACACTACCTGCGCCTGTTGATTTTCCGGAGTACGATCTTGGGGCGAGTTCCGGCACTATAATGGCTTGTTGGAATACGGATATTAACATCCTGAATAATACCTTCGACATTGGTTCCGGTCCACAATTGCCGCCGGCAATGAACCACTTAGAACGCCTGGCGTTAGAAAACATCCTGTACCATTTGCCCGACAAACCTTGTCTTGGCGAATTAATCTACTTCCTGCCGGTTGAAGTGTACGCCAAAGTTTTCTTGCAAGGACCTTATGATTCATTGAGCGGGCTGATGAACGATGCGCTTCGCGCAGCGGCGCCTACCCTTATTCCGGATTCGGAGCCATACTCTGCGATCAATACAGCGTTCCCGGGTGCTTTTGTAGAGGTGAACAACTACGTGGTGGAATCGGTATCTCCTTCGGTATTCACCGTTACAGGCGATAATGCCATTGTCGACTGGGTGTGGCTTGAACTGCGCGATAAGACCAACTCCAATACCTTACTGGCAACGCGCTGTGCCCTGGTGCAGCGAGACGGCGACATTGTGGATTTGGATGGTTCCTCCGCTGTATTGTTCCCCGATTCCTATGTGGACGAATATTACCTCATGGTTCGCCACCGCAACCACCTGGGCGCCATGACTGCTACAGCGATCGACTTTACAGGGGCGCCGTTCATCGACTTCACGGTGGCTTCCCAGCCGACCTACGGTACGACGCCTACCAGTGCCCGCCGCCTTATCAAAACGGGTATTTACGGTCTTTGGGCGGGTAATACCATCCCAAAATCGAGCGGTGGCTTCCAAATTCTTTACAACAACTCCGGTAACGATCGATTACCGATTCTGACGGTGGTAGGTACTCCCCTCAATGTGGTGCCGAACGTCTACATGTTGGAGGATGTAAATATGAATGGCGAGGTGAAGTACAACGGTTCGGGCAACGACCGGGTGATCATTCTTGGCAACGTTGGTACCCTCGACCCGCTAAACGTCATCACGCAGGAACCAAATAACTAATTCCCTTTCCGGCAGCACAGCCTTTTAGGAGGCTGTGCTGCCGGATTTTATCCCTCAACCTCAACTGATAAAAAGAATATCATGAAAAAGAATGCCTTTATTCTAACCGTTTTTTTTTCCATGTTGGCCAGTGGGGCTATTTGGGCGCAGTCCGGCATTATCGACCTGGGCATTTTCAAGAAAAAAGGCGATGCATCCAAATTGGAAGTCCGACTCCGGCCGAGCCAGCACGTGGTGAACGGCGCCTATTCCGGTGGAGTATTTACGGTGGCTGTACCTTCTTCCGCTGGCGCCACCCTGAGTGTGGTGCCCGGCAGCACCCAATTTGGCTATTCCTTTGCGGGCCCTGTGGGCCAACAAGACGGGTATGACTACTACCGCTATCAGTTTTCCGGCTCAGTCTATTACGTAGACTGGCAGAAAGGCAAGGAATACCCACTTATCACGCTACAGATCAACGGGGAGATCCCCCCCAAGGGAGCAATCAAACTGCTGACCGACGATACCTGGAGCCGCGCCCATAATGCCAATTTCTACCAGGAACTGAACAGCATGGAGGTTCAGCGCAAATTTTACTACTTGTCGAGTAGTAAGCTCATTTTCTTCCTGGCTACGGCCAAGCCCGGCAACAATGTGCAACTGGAATGGGGCTATGAGTCGGAAACCGAACTCGACTTTACCGAGATCGAATATTCCCTGGATGGCGTGGAATTCCGGAAGATCGGCGATATGCCTGCGCATGCGGATATCACCCGGGCGGCATCGCCTTACCAGTTTTTACACGAAAATGTGCCCGCAAATGTCAACTACTATCGGCTCCTGCTGGTCGATGGCAATGGGGTAGAGGAATATACGCCAATCCGTGTGATTAATTTTACCGACCTGGATTCCGATTTTACTGTTTTCCCTAATCCCACTTCCGGTCCCCTGATGCTGGTGAGCCGCAATCTGGAGGAGTATACGGAAGGCGTGAATTATCAGGTGACCGACAACAATGGCAGGGTATTATTTGCCAACACCGTTGGCGTGGACAATCTTGACCTGGATCTGTCGAATATGGCGTCAGGCGTTTATTTTTTGAGGGTGTTGTCCGGTCCAAGCCAGGTTGCAGAATTTAAAATTGTATTGGCAATACATTAAGATGCCAACATACTAAAGATTACTATAAGGCAGCGCCGTGAAAACGACGCTGCCAACCCTTTACAAAAAGAATGGAATTCCCATGAAAAAAAGACTATTACCCTTAGTGCTCCTCCCGTTGTTGCTCTTTTCAGGCATGTTGTCTTCGCAAGCTCTGGTAGATATGGCCTTGTACAATAATCCCACTGGTAGCAATACCCTGGAGGTTCGCCTCCGGCCCACGCAGACAGTGGTAAATGGGGCCTATTCCGCTGGGGTGGTGACAGTGCGCTTTCCCGTCGCTATGGGCGGTAGTTTGAGCGTTGTGAGCTCGACATACGGGTATAGCTTTGCCCCCCCTGTCGGAAATGAGGGTGGTTATTATTACTACCGGCTTCAATTTACCGCAGGTATACCTTACGTGGTTAATTGGACGAGCGGCCAGGAGTATGTCGCAATTGTACTGCAATATAGCGGAGGGCCTGCCAATAGCGGCTTTGAACTAATAACCGGGGATTCATACACCAATGCCAATAATGGTAATTTTTATCAGGAATTGGATCTGGGTGAAAGGCAAGGGGTGTTCTACTTTCCGCCCTGTAGCGATCCCGATATCCCCACTGTCCAAGCCTCTCCAACTACTATCTGCAACGGGGAGAGTAGCATGCTCAGTATCACAGCGGGCGACCTGAACGACGCCACCGGCTGGCAGTGGTATACTGGCGCCTGTGGAGGTACTTCGGCAGGTACGGGAACCTCTATCAACGTATCGCCTACTATGACCACCACCTTAGTACGTGCGCGGCGAAGGCGGGGTGTGTGACGCCCGGAGACTGTGCAGAAGTGACGGTAACGGTCGATCCGCGGCCAACCGGCATCCTCAGCGGAGGGGAAACCATCTGCGAAGGCGGTTCAGCTTCGTTGAGCATCTCGTTAACCGGCACAGGCCCCTGAGTGGCACGCTATCCGACGGCACGCCCTTCAGCGGGAGTACCAGCCCCATCAGCGTGACGGTGAGCCCGGTCTCGACGACCATCTATACCATCAGCACCCTGCTGGACGCCAATTGTACCGCTATTCCGGCAGATCTCAGTGGCTCGGCCACCGTGACGGTGGAGGCCGATCCGGTGGTTTCTATCAGCGGCGCTGCCGATGTATGCGAAGGTGGCACGGTGATGCTGACCGCCAATGTGTCCGGGGGCACAGGTTCGACGACCTACCAATGGAAACGCGATGGCAACAACGTAGGGACAGATAGTCCGACCTATACGACTGACAATACGCTGGTTCCCGGCGCCTATTCCTATACCGTAGAGATCACGCAGGCTTCTGGCTGTGCAGCAATATCTCCTGCCGTGAATGCCGACGTAGTAGCCAACAGTCTTGTGCCGCCAGGTATTAATCCAACTCCTGCATCCGGTACTATGGTATGTGTGGGCGATGCCGTATCCGCTACCTTTACTCCGGGCAGCGGAGGGACTGGTGCCATCACAGAAACGTATGAATATAGCGTGGATGGTGGCGGTGCCTGGAATCCGTATACGCCAGGTGATCCGATTACGGCTACGGTGCCCATGGTGGGCGCCAATATGATCCAGATCCGCACCCAACGGACCGCCACGGGGATTGGCTGCAACAGCAGTGCCTACAATACCGTGGAATGGTCGGTAGATAATGTACCACCGACTGTAATCACAAAAGATATTACCATTTATCTGAATTCTTCCGGCACAGCCTCTATTACTCCCGGGGATGTAGATGACGGCAGCACCGACAATTGTACGATCGCCGGTATGTCGGTCAGCCCCAATACGTTTAATTGCGATGATGTGAATACGACTGGAGGAAGTTGGAATGCAGTGGGTGGAGCAGGATTTTCCCCGACTTCTGTAGGTGAAAACATTCAAATAGCTCCCTGATGGAACACCCTATCTGGCCTATAATCAGCCCAGTGGTTCTATTTCCGTCCTTCGTTGGGATGGCAGTAGGTGGACGCCTGTGGGCGGAACTGGGATAGCGTTAGGAAGTATATCTTCTTACCGTAGTTTGGCAATTGCACCGGATGGAACCCTTTATGTGGCATTTAGGGATATCTCAAATGGCTATAAAGCTACTGTGATAAGCTGGGACGGGAGTAGTTGGAATGCAGTGGGAGGAGTAGGAATTTCTTTTGGTATTGCTGAAAGCCTTACGATGGCGGTCGCACAAGATGGCACATTATATTTGGCCTACAGGGATACCCCCTACGGCGGTAAAGCGACTGTAATGACCTGGGATGGCAGCAGTTGGACTGCGTTGGGAGCGGAGTGGGGATTTCAGCCGGTTCTTGTAGTTCCCTGAGCTTGGCAATTGCGCCGGACAATTCTCCTCATTTGGCTTATTCTGATGATTTCTACACCAGCAAAACCACCGTATTGCGCTGGAACGGTAGCAGTTGGTCGGCCTTGGGCGGGCCAGGGTTATTTACCGGGGCGGTTTTTCAAAGCCTGGCATTTGCACCGGATGGCTCTCCTCATGTGGCTTTTAAGTCGCTGCTTGCTTCAGGTCAAGCCTCGGTCATTAAATGGGATGGCAGCAGTTGGACGGCGTTGGGAGGCTTCGGCATTTCAGACGGGATCGCTGAATATCAGAGCCTGGCGATTGCGTCGGATGG
>JADJTT010000002.1 GCA_016711045.1 Saprospirales bacterium | reverse complement strand
AGGCGATACCAAACGTGTATAACTCACTTGATTTCCTGCGGCTTTTAGTTGTTGGTTTGTTGTATTGATTTGTGATTTTGCGGCATCATATTGTGCTTGTGCAGCATCCATCGCTGCTTTTACTTGCTGGTATTCACTCAATGCCACGCTATTGTTTTCATAAAGTTTTGTAACTCTATCGTAAGTTGATTTTGCACTAATGAGTTGGGCTTCTGCAGCTTTCGCATTGGCAACAGCTCCTTCATTTTGCGAAACTGCCTGATTGGACTGAATCTTATAATCCGAAGGATCTATCGTGGCGATGAGCTGCCCTTTTCTAACCTTCTTACCCAATTTAACATTGATGGAAGCCAAGGTGCCCGCTACCTTAAAACTAAGGTTGGTTTCATTTTTGAGCAATTGCCACTCCTGAGAAGGTATGACTTTCTACTCCAGAAGAAAGTTCAACTTTTTCATATTTGATAGCGCGAATTGTTTCTTCTGTTTCGGCTGATTTTTCTCCGCAAGAAACGAGGAGAATCAACGAGATTAGTATAAAAGGTAACTTCATATTTACTTGATTTTGAATGCTAAATAGCGTTGGATAAATTCTGCTCGTTGTTCTTCGGTGGCTAAAAATGTGTAGTTGCCAACAGAGCGCTGCAAAGCAAAGAAATCAATCATAAATTGAAAGGAGGCATTGGTCGCATTGAGTTGTGCTCCTAAGAATGAATTTTGTGCATCTACCAAAGTAATGATATCTACTTGCCCAGATTGATATAAATTAATAACAATTTCGATATTTTTTTTTCTGCTGAAGCGCACTTTTTGTGAGTCGAATATTATTGTATGAGGCGTTCACCTTTTCCATATTGGCTCTTACTTGAACTTCGAGCATATTGTTCACATCTTTCTGTTGGTCTTGTAGTTGGTACAAACTCACTTTGGCCTTATCCTTCTGAAATTTTCTTGAGCCTCCAGCAAAAAGTGGAATCGAAACATTAAAGCCTGCATTCCAAGTTGGATTATTATTTATCTCTACTCCTGGAATGGGGAGCGGGTCACCTGGGTTTACTGTCTCAATTGGATAGTCGTAGGCGGCTCCGAAAGCCACAGTAGGCATATAAAACGCACGCTTGTTGGATATTAATAAGCGTTCTTGTGCTGCAATAGCTAATTCAATTTGTTGTAACTCGGGTAGATTCTGTTGGGCTTGCACCATAAAATCAGCAAACTGATTAAAGCTTGACTGGTCTTGCATCAGGGTTAAAAATATTTCATCCAGATCGTCTATAAATTGATTGATACTTTCTGATGACTGAATGGTGAATACTTCCCCAATAGGTCGATTCAAACTTTCATTTAATTGATCTCCGGCTGAGTCAAGTTCTGCATTACTGGAGTACAACTCTGTTCTAGCTGAGTCTCATTCTGTTTGCCACCTATACACATCACTTGATCCGCTGTAGCCCACTTTTCTTTATCCTTAGCAATGGTCAGATTATGATTGACTGCCTTGACATTATTGTTATACAAATCGGCAACAGCCAATACCTGTAAATAATTAAAATAGCGTTGCGCAACCTCCAGAATAACATCCAGTTCTGATTGCTTTTGGGCTTTTTGTTGGCTTTCGAATAAAAGTTTTTGAATGGCAATATTAGCCATAGCGGTTCTGACAAAATTAATTGCGAAAAAGAAGCCCCTGCAGTCCAGTTAAAAGTACCCAAGGTACCAAAAGAGCTATTTACGGTTCTCATCCAGGAAAAAACTGTTGATTCCAAACCGAGTTGAGGCAAATAATTACTCTTGCCAAAACTCACATCTTTAGCACTTATTTGGGTTTGTTTGGCTTCGATTTGGTAACCCAAGTTGTTTTCAATGCCTTCTGCAATAGCGGCTTTCAGATTGAGTACACGCTCCGAATTTGGCTTGTTAATATTCATCAACAGTGCTTTGTCCAAAAGACTCCAATTTGGATATTTTCTATCCTATTGACCGTCTCCATATTGACAGCCAATTGATTGCTGAAAGTTTCCATATCGACTGGTAAGTCTTTAAGATTCTTGCCTTCTGCTATTTTCTCAATATTGATAGCGATTCTACGAGGTATCTTACTGAGGTTATCACTCACGGCAAAAGCCGCATAAGCTCCTTGTTGCAGCATAGGAAACATCCAGCAAAGAAAAGGACGGCAACTTCGTTCTATTAATTGATCAAAAACGCTTTTATTTCTTCCGAAGAATAGGTAGTCAAAGGGGACAAGATATATACTCCGCCTACATCTTTTGGAATTTTGCTTACGGTACTACTTAAATCAGATTCAAGACCTATCCATTCTATTTCTGTTTCTGCTTTGAGAGGTATATCCTCTGCACTAAATCCAATTTCAGAAAAATTAAAATGGGTCAATACTGCAATTTTAGAACAGCGACAGATTTCTGCAAGAAATCAATCCCAGCTTTTAAATTAAATGGCGATTGAATATAGGTGTAATTAGAAATTCCGCTGTTTGTATTGGGTGTAATAAGATTTGTGCTATCATCATTAAGCAGTTGAATGGAAGCAATGCTTGGTATTGGAAAAACTTTTTGATTGGAAATGGTTTTGCTTGATAAAACACCTACTCCCACCAAAACGTCCACTTGTTTTTTGGCATAAATATTTGCTATTTCATTGTTGATTATCTCAATATTTCAACTCGTGTAAAACTCAGGGAATTGGATATTATATCGAGTGGAAAGCAAAGTACTTATCTCTGCTTTTATTGCCTGTTCAAATTTGTGATTATCATCTTGACCAGAATCCGAAATAATAGCTATTTCAATGGTCTTCTGCGCCTTGGCTTCACATACAAACAATAGCACAAAAAGCAAACTCAAGTATCTAATTGGAATATTTAATTTTGGCATTTTCATACTGTATATTGTTGGATTTTAGAAGTTGAAATTTGCATTGGAGTTATTCATCTTAGGAGCGAAAGAAATTCCAAAACCCAAAAATGGAGAGGCTTGCGGAGTTCTATCGATGACTTCATTATTAATATCAATGAATTCCAATCTTCTATTTACAGTCATCCCACCTTCTATGTTAATATTTATGGCATCTCTTAGCCGTATTTTAATAGCTGGGCCTAAAGTAATTCGGCTGTACCCCACTGCGTCAACCGTGTTGCTTACGCTTGGAAACTCGCTTGAGCTATTAAATACCCCACCATTTAAGCCAGCTTTCACACCATAAGAAAATATATTTTTATTTGTCTTAACCATTGCCGATAGTTTATTGGGCAAAACCATATCCAATTCAAACTTTTGTGTTTTATACTTCAATAATCCCATTGGAATCACTAACTGCCGACCCAAACGAGTGGTATAAGCCAGACCAAAGCCATACATTTTAATTTTTCATTTTTTGTGTTAACCGCCAATGCGTTTGCTTGAAACAGCAAGTCGTTTCCACTCAATTTTTCTTCAAAATCAGAAGCCAGAGTTGGAATAAAATTGGCAACCAGTAGCCAATTATTGCTCAAGGATTGAACAAGCCCTAAGTTATAGATAATAGTGTGGTAGTATCGAGTGGATTCTACATTGACCAGCGGTAGAGAAACCTCTGTATTTGCAGTCAAGTTAGCGTATCCAATTTTATGGATAAGGATTGTTTTTTGTGTTTTTTAAAAGTCTGCGGTATAGCTACTTGTACGCCCCATTCAAAAAAACCAATCTCCCCCATCAACATTAGACTCTTTCCAAATGCTGTTTTGGATAATATGCAGAATGTATTTTGATGACATCAAAATCCTGCGGTCTAGAAGATTAAACACCAGATAGAAGAAGTGCAATTAAAGGCAAAAATTTGGTAACGTTTTGGACAAGCAGCATACGGATGTTTTTGGTTTACTTGCTTAAAAAATCACGATTTTGTCCACTCCACAGTTTTGCTTGCCCATCCAGATTTAACGGTAACCATTAGCTACTTCCTTTTAATTCTAATGCAGCATCAAACCATTCTTTCTTTTTAAGGCTATACAATTTCCCCTTCCATTTTCCGCTTTCTGATTTGACCTCCTTTAGAATAAGGGTTCCTATTTTTACATTTGAATTATCAGAAGAAATTATCTTACCAAGATAAATTCCATTTTCTGATTCGATTTCAATTTTTGTGTTGTCTTGCCCGGTATTCCAAATCCCATTCAAGGAGGACTGAGTTTTCATAGAAATTACTCCAAAAAGAAGCATAAATAATACTGTTACTTTCATGGTGAAATCATTTTAAAGGTACGTGAAAAAATTATTCCTCAAAAGAGGATAAACTCATTAACAAAAGATAATAAATGAAGCCGTAATGTTCTTTCTTCGCAATTGGAGTAGCTCCGGTTGTAAGTTAAAGAAGATTTTGTGTTGTGGCAACGTAAATTCAAAAGCACAATTTCCATAATCCAAACATCTCTTTTGGAGTCCGGTAACTTAGGCTTTGTGATGGAAGCGTTGCTCATTATAAAATTTCAAATATTGATTTAATCGAAGCTTTGCATGTGATACATTGATTAATTCCTAATTATCACTGTCCTTTTTCTAACGGGTCTGGGACTGGGGCGTATCACAGTTGTTTTACCAACTACAGGCCTTGGTCTATAACAATCGCCCGAGGACGGAAGTATGGCGGGTAGTATCCAAACCTGTAAGGAGATACCCAAACTCTATATCTAGGACCCCAAAACCAGGTCACAACAGTTGGCACTCGCCTGTAAGCCGGTATGATTATATAATTACTACCGTAAAGTGCCTGATCACCAACCACCTTCACATTAACTTCATTATTACTATCTTTAACCACAACAATCGAAGCAACTGTTTTATTGGTATTTTCAGTGACTGCGGCTTGAACATAAACCGTCCGAGTATCCCCTTCTTCTTTTTCCACAACCTTTAAGTAATCTAATTCACCATCTCCATTGAGTCAAGGTTTGAAATCATACTTTCTGGATCATTGAGTCGTTTTTCAAAATCTTCAAGATCTGATGATTCCCCAAAAATTTCAGCGACATCTTCTATGTTCAGATTTTCCTTCAGCCTCTTTAATTTCTTCTTCACTAAAAGTATTTTCCCCACTCAATTTTATTTCCTGTGAAGTTTCAGGTAAATCACCAGCTTTTTTCCATTCAATCTCCTTTTTTCAAAGCCGCTGGATACGGTGATGGCAAGCTTTTCATTTTTAGGTTTAAACTCGGCATTGTACCATTCCCCTTTGTCTATTACATATAATTTTCCTTTGTAGGTATCTTCACCACTTTTCTCAATGTCTTTAACCAGAACTTTTCCAATTTGCGCATTGGAATTATCGGAATCATGTATGGTTCCTTCATAATTACTATTCACTTTTTTGATGTTAATGATAGTATTTTCTTTACCCGTGTTCCACAAGCCTTCTATGGACTGGGCATTCAAAGAAATTGCTCCAAAAAGAAGCATAAATAATACTGCTGTTACTTTCATGGTGAAATTAATTTAAATGTTGGTGCAAAATTATTTCCCAAAAGAGGATATACTCATTAACAAAGGATAATAAATGAGATGGAGGCTATTTTTCTTTGAAATCCGTTTTCTTATTCTGCTCAAAGAACAGGGTGATGCCCAACACATTTGCAATGTACTTGTCGGGCACTCGGCCTATTATATTTGGGTAATCTTTTAGATATTGTTGGTATCTCTTTTCTGGGGAAAGAAAAACAAAGAGTCTATTCTTTGAATGGCTTGTTTTAAAATTTGTCGACTAAAAAATTCCATTGTCAATTTTTAAAAATTCGAATTGGAATTACTTAAATCCTGAAATGTTTTAATCTGTAAAATACACTTTTGTTTTCTCCAACGTTTGAAAAGTAAACTTGGAAGGTTCATTAAATAAAATGGTATGAACATTCCCAAATAGTTGTTGGCAAACAACTGAAAAGTAATTTCTTCGCCCTTGTCGTTTATCAAATAGCTACGAACCAAGCCTTTTCTGATATAAAAAATACTATTTATTTTATCTCCTTTATTTATTACAAATTCTCCTTTTCAAATGTCTTTGAACTAAGATTTTTTTAACAATGTATAAAGGTATTTTATGTTCATTATATTCTTGAGTCTGTTATTTTAATTGCGCCTAACGGGGTGCACACGCAAGTAGCGAAGCGTATGCGAAGCCATTGCCGTGTGAACAAAGTTAGGTGGCGTGTTCTTTCTCTTTTACCACTTTTCGACACTAAGCCCATCAACGTTATCAAAGTGACTATCTCGGGTAACTAAAGTCAATCCGTATTGCATAGCAATAGCGCTATCCATATCATTTTTTCTGGGATCGGAGTTCCTTTATCCTTTAGCCTTCTTTGATTTGCCCGTAGAATTTTGCCGTATAAATGTCGCAGGCCAGGACAGTTACCTCCGTACGGAGTTGATCGATTCGATCAATATTGGTTTGTTTCTTGGAAGAATTGAATGCCCCATAATACAGTTCACCTACCCCTATTGAGGGTACATAGATCTCAGGGTCTTGATTCACCTTGGTCAATGACAGATTGATCGTCATTGAATATGGCGATTACTATGTTGGAGTCGAGTAAGTACCTACCACTCATCCTTGTCAATTTGCTCACAATCCTTCAACGAAGCCTGAATTCCTGGGCGTCCGATGCATCAAAAACCCCTGCAAATCGCAGAATGCCCTTGGGCTTCTCCACGCGTTGCACAGCTATCATGGAGTTAATGAACTCCAATAGCTTGTATTGTTGAGCTAAAGACATCCTGCTCAATGCTCTGAGAATAGATTGTTGAATCTCAAGTTCGCTCATGTACTACATCATTGGTTAACAGCTAATATAACGAAATTTTAGCTCTAGGAGTTTCTTTCTCCTCTTTCCATGCCGCCTAACATTTGTATAATCACAATATTGCATATACATCCCTTCCCTCTTTACCCATCTACCCTTCTAAACAACAGGCCCCCAGCCACCAACCACCGAAGGAAGTCTCCCAAATATAACCAATTACTACAAGGATGAATAACACCTGTCGGCATTTTCACCCCCAACAATCGGATGATAACCAAATAAGCACTTCATAGCAGCTATAAGCGCTTTTATCCACTATGAAGCGCTTATTTTAAGCCTTGAAAGAACCCGATAATCCCTTACCTTTACCCCCTCACCAACCTGCTCCCCCCTATGCAATCCATTGCTGTTTTCTGTGGCTCCTCTTCCGGGAAAGATCCGCGTTTAAAAGAACTCGCCGCCGACCTCGGCCGCAACTTCGCCAAGCGGGGTATTACCCTGGTCTATGGCGCCGGCAACATCGGCCTGATGGGCATCATGGCCGACGCAGCATTGGAAGCAGGTGGAAAGGTCGTCGGCGCTATTCCCTTTTTTATGAAGGAAAAGGAAGTATGCCACACGGACCTGACGGAGCTCTTTACCGTCGAAAGTATGCACGAACGCAAACACACCATGGCGGAGAAAGCCGATGCCTTCATCACCCTTCCCGGCGGGTTCGGTACACTCGACGAACTGTTCGAGATTCTGACCTGGAAACAGATCCAATTGCACTTCAAACCGGTAGGCCTCCTGAACTGGAACGGCTACTACGACCACTTGCTCGCCCACATCGATAAAATGATCGAAGCGGGCTTCCTCAAAGAAGTGAACCGCAACCTCCTCACCGTGGCAAACGACCTGGATACCCTGCTTTATGAAATGGAAATGGCTCCAAAGGTCTTTGATACGAAATGGCTGGATCGGAGCTGAGGATTTGTGTCAACAATTGGGCATTTCTACTGTTAATCCCCTTTAATCCCCCAATACTAATCCCTATCTTTGCACACTAATTAAAAAAGTTCTATTCATGCAATCGACAGAAACTAAACTGACTTACAAAGTAAAAGATATCAGCCTGGCAGCTTGGGGCCGGAAAGAGATCGAATTGGCCGAAGCGGAAATGCCCGGTCTGATGGCCCTCCGGAAGGAGTACGGCCCGTCGAAACCCCTCAAAGGCGCCCGTATTGCCGGCTGCCTGCACATGACCATCCAAACGGCTGTGTTGATCGAAACCCTCATTGAACTGGGCGCCGAAGTGTCCTGGTCTTCCTGCAACATTTTTTCCACGCAGGACCATGCCGCCGCCGCTATCGCAGCTACGGGTGTGCCGGTATACGCCTGGAAAGGAATGAATGAAACCGAATTCTGGTGGGCTATCGAGCAGACGCTTTTCGCTTTTGAAGGCGGTAAGCCCCTGAATATGATCCTCGATGACGGTGGCGACCTCACCAACCTGGTGTTGGACACTCATACGGAACTGGCTGCCGGTATCTTCGGCATCAGCGAGGAAACGACCACAGGGGTACACCGCCTCTACGATCGCGTGAAAAACGGCACCCTCCTCATGCCGGCTATCAACGTGAACGACTCGGTAACAAAATCGAAATTCGACAATAAATACGGCTGCAAGGAATCCCTGGTCGATGCCATCCGCCGCGCCACCGATATCATGCTGGCTGGTAAAGTAGCCGTCGTGGCCGGTTATGGCGATGTGGGGAAAGGCTCTGCTGCTTCCCTCCGTGGCGCCGGCTGTCGGGTGATCGTCACCGAGATCGACCCCATCTGCGCGCTGCAGGCAGCGATGGACGGTTTCCAGGTGTTGAAAATGGAAAACGCGGTTTCGAAGGCCGATATCGTGGTCACCGCCACGGGCAACTGTGATGTAGTGAACGGGGAGCACTTCAAAAAGATGAAGGACAAAACCATCGTTTGCAATATCGGCCATTTCGACAACGAGATCGACGTGGCCTGGCTGAATAAAAATTATGGCCAGACAAAAGTGGATATCAAGCCGCAAGTAGACAAGTATACCGTCGACGGCAAGGATATCATCCTGCTGGCCGAAGGTCGCCTGGTGAACCTGGGCTGTGCCACCGGTCACCCCTCCTTCGTAATGTCCAACTCTTTCACCAATCAGGTGTTGGCGCAGCTCGAGCTCTGGAAAAACCATGACCAATACGAAAATGTGGTATTCACCCTTCCCAAGCACCTCGACGAACAGGTAGCCCGCCTGCACCTGGCCAAGATCGGCGTGGAACTGGAAGAGCTCAAAGACCACCAGGCCAAGTATATTGGCGTGGAGAAGGAAGGGCCGTTTAAGCCGGAATATTATAGATATTAAAAAGGTTGCTCCCGGCCGGGAGCAACCTTTTTCAACCATTTTAAATGTCGCTCGAAGATCCCTTATTCAACTCCTTTGCTTCCGTAAGCAAAGCGGAGTGGTTGGAAAAAGTCCGGAAAGAACTGAAGGGGCAATCCCTTGATAGCCTGGACTGGTTGATCAAACCGGGTCTGGCTGTCAGTCCTTTTTCCCACCGCGAAGACTGGCCTTTGGAAATGCCCTCCCTGCCTGCAGAGCGGCTGAGCAACGACTGGGAGATCGGTGAAGATATTCCCGTAGATACGATCCCCGACGCGCACCGCCGGGCTATGGAAGCCCTGGAAAACGGCGTGCAGGCTCCCCGCTGGATCCTGAAGCGCCCACTCAAACTCCACGAGTGGGAGCAACTGCTGGAAGGCGTCGAGTTGGCTTTTGTGTCCACCCATATTGCCGGCATTAAAAAAGTGGAGGAATTCCCCGCCATTTGGGATACGTTTTTCGACATGGTCCACAGCCATCCCGAGCGCTTGTCGCTTCGCGGCTCCATTTATATTCATGGTATTGCCTATGCGGAAGAATCCTTTGCGGTGGTCATGGCGCAACTGCTCGAAAAGGGCACCCTGGCGCTACCCGGCTTCCGCTTGCTCACCGTAAACGGCCACCTCGATTATCGCGGCACAGAAGGTGTGGTGGAAGAGCTGGCCGGCATCCTGGTTCGCGGCACCCGGCTGATGGAGCGCTACACGGGACTGGGGCTTTCCCCCGAGGTCGTGCATCACCACATCCAACTTTCGGTTTCTATCGGTACGAGTTATTTTGTGGAAATTGCCAAAATTCGCGCCTTGAAGATCCTTTGGGCGCACATCATGGAAGGGTATGGGGTTACTCATCTCGCTTTACCGCCTATCGATGCGCGGCTAGCCGGCGAATCTCAATTGGATGATCCCCATCAAAATATGATCCGGGCCACGACGCAGGCCATGTCGGCTGTGATCGCCGGTGTAGACCGTCTGACCGTGCTGCCTTCCGATGCCTTCCAAGGCAAGATGAGTACCTCTTTCGCCCGCCGCATCGCCCGCAATGTGCAACACCTGCTCAAAATGGAAAGCTACCTCGACCGGGTGATCGATCCGGCCGCCGGCAGTTATTATGTGGAGCAATTAACGGATGCGTTGGCCCGCGCGGCGTGGGAATCTTTTCAGTCCAGATAGCTTTCGGAATCCGCTTTCCCGGTCTCTTCATCCTCTTCTTCCAACCCTTCCGTCAGCGACTGCACAATCCGCATTTTACTCCAGAATGTCCGGGCAACCACCCGCAGGACCGTGTAGACCGGGATGGCCAGGACCATGCCGAGCACTCCGTTTAGCTGGGCGCCCATTAAGATCACAATGAAGATCTCGAGCGGATGAGCCTTCACGCTCTTGGAAAAGATCCAGGGCTGGAGGATGTAGTTGTCTAAAAACTGCATGGCAATAAATGACCCGACCACCTTCCCCAGCATGGGCAGCATTTGGGAATAGAATTCCAGGTCGAGGTTGGAGGAGATGGAGATAAACACGCCAAAGACGGCTCCTAAAAACGGTCCTACATAGGGGATCAAGTTGATCAGTGCGGCAAAAAAAGCGATCAGCAGGGCGTTTTGAATGCCGAAGATACTCAGGAGTATCGCCATAAATGCCGTGAGAATGGATACCTGGAGCAGGATGCCGCTGAAGTAGCGATGCAGCATGCGATCTATGCCTCTAAATGCCTGGCGCACCTGCTTTTCGTATTCATTGGGAAGAATGGAGACGAGGAAGTCGGCCAGCATCGTTTCGTCCTGAAGGAAGAAAAAGGTGATAAAAAGAACGGAGAAAAAACCCACCAACACATTACCTGCGGCAGTCAGAATAATGGAAAAGAAGTTGCCGACCTGGGCCGGCTGAAACCAATCTTGTAATTTAAAGGCGTTCTGCAGTTGTACTTCCACGCTGGGCTGGTGCTCGATAAGCCCGCGATTCTCCAACCACAAATTCAACTGAGACATGGGTTCCTGAAGCGCGGAAGCAAGGTTTTGGTAATTTACCCCTGCCAGGTTGTTGGCCTGTTCCACGATAAGCGGGATAAAGAGGGTCAGGATCAGCAACAGACCGGCCAAAAAGACCACCATAGCCAGCACGGCACATAAAGCGGTGCCCGCCTGAAATTTGCGGAAGCGCAATTTTCTTCGAAAAAAATGCACGAGAGGCCCCAGGATGAGCGATAAAACCCAGGCAATAGCCACATAGACCACAATGTCGCTGAAGAAATAGACAAAGGCCGCAGTCGCCAGAACTCCAATAATGATCGCAATAATCCGGTTGTTAATTCGCATAGAGTGAAGTTCGTATATTGTGGCAATAAATTTACCCGATTATGGCGGATTTATCAGTAGTTATACCCATTTATAATGAAGAAGGGAATATCCCGGTGTTGTACGAGCGCCTCACGGCTGTGCTCGAAGGGATGCATATCACCTATCAACTCATCTTTATCAACGATGGGAGTCGCGACCGCTCGATGGAGCTGCTGCACGGGCTGGCCACAAAGGACGCACGGGTGAAGTATATCGATTTTAGCCGCAACTTCGGGCACCAGGTCGCCTTGTCTGCCGGTCTGGACCGCACCCAGGGGGAGGCGGTCGTCATGATGGATGCCGACCTGCAGGACCCGCCGGAATTGCTGGTAGAGTTGTACCAGAAATACAAAGAGGGCTACGAAGTGGTCTATGCCCGGCGCCGCAGTCGGCAGGGGGAAACGTATTTCAAAAAAAGCGCCACCCTGGTGTTTTACCGCCTCCTCGCCCGCATGTCCTCGATTGAAATCCCTCTGGATACCGGCGACTTCCGGATCATTGACCATAAAGTGGTGGAGATGCTCCGTCGGATGCCCGAGAAGATCAAATACCTGCGGGGGCAGATCTCCTGGATCGGGTTCCGGCAGACTTCCATCGAGTACGACCGTCCCGAGCGCTATGCGGGGGAAACTGGATATTCGTTCCGCAAATTGATGGGCCTGGCCCTCGATGGCATCACGGGGTTTTCCGATGTGCCGCTGAAGATCGTCACCTATTTCGGCCTGATCGTCACCGGCTTTGCGTTTATCATGACGATCTATGTGCTCTATTCCTGGTTTTCTCAAAGTGACCTCGTGCAGGGCTGGTCCTCGCTCATGATCACTGTCCTCTTTATCGGCGGCGTGCAGATGATCGCCATCGGGATCATTGGGGAATACCTGAGTCGCATCCACTCCAATGTGCGCAACCGGCCGCTCTATGTGATCCGGGATTCGAATTTTTAACGGATGTTCTTTACCTTTTTTCCAGCATTTATTTTACTGCGTAACATCAGTGTTTCGCTCGCGAGGGTGTCTCACCCGATGTGTGTTGTCAGCAAGTCGGGAGACTTGCCGACAGGGCATTTCGGGGCGAAGACCCTCACGAACAGTGGAATATACTTGGTTGCAAAGGCTCAATCTCTTTGCGTCCTTAGCGTCTTGGCGGTTCGAATTCCTTAAATAACCGTTGCTTTCAACAACGCAGATATTCTCAAGGTTGCCTTTTCTTTAACAGCCAATAACTGACAATCCCCAGCCCTACCAATACCAACCCCGCCAGTGCTTGCGTGGGCCGTTCCACAAGTGTATTGAGCACGAAAGCCCCCGATATCAAGACAAAGATCCCCGGCACCACCGGGTAGCCCCAGGTGCGGTAGGGCCGCTCTCTGTCTGGCATTCTTTTTCGAAAAAGAAAAATACACACGCCTGCCATCGTCATGAAAATGATATCCATGAAGGTGACATAGGTAAACAGGTTGGAATAGGTGCCCCACATAAACAGCAGGCAAATAGCCCATATGGCCTGCAATACCATCGCATTGACAGGTGTTTGAAACCGTGGATGCACCTTGGCGAGGGCGGAGAAGAATAGCTTGTCCTGCGCCATGGCAAAGTAGATCCGCGGCGCCGACATGGTGTAGATGCCTATCGTACCGAAAATGGATATGGCAATGGCCACAGCCACGAGCCGTCCGCCCCAGGGCACGATGGCGGCCATGGCATCTCCTGCTACCCGGTCGGAACCGGCCATGGCAGGCAGCGGCAGTAGCAGCATGTAGGAGAGGTTGACCAGCACATAGGTGAAGGTAACGATCGCCGCGCCGAGCACCATGGCCCGGGCCACCGTCTTTTGCGGATTGATCGTCTCCCCGGCCAGGTATGTGGCGTGGTGCCAGCCGCCAAAGGACCAAAGCACGGCGATCAACCCCACAAACATACCTGAGATCCAATTGGGAGGCAGGCTCTCGGAGAGGGAAAAGGAGAGATTTACCTTTTCCGGATCGTAAAAAACAAAGCCGGCAATGATGATGCCCACAATAGCCAGCAGTTTGATCCCGGTGAAGACATTGGTCAGCGCCTGGCTGATCTCCACCCCTACGCAATTGATAGCGGTGAGCCCGGCGATAGTGCCGGCTGCCAGGATGAGTCGGGTGCTTCCCGTCATACCCGGCACGAAAAAATGCATGTAGTCGGCAAACGCGATGGCCAGCGCCGCCAGCGCCCCGGTATTGATGACGAGCAGGATCACCCAGCCATACAGAAAGCCGGCCAGGTCTCCATAAGCTTCTTTCAGAAACACATACACCCCTCCGGCTTTTGGAAACATACCCCCTAACTCGGAAAAAGTGAGTGCGCCGGTCAGCGCAATCAGTCCTCCGACCACCCAAATACTGAGTGACAGAGTGGGGTGGGGGATCTCTGCGACCACATTGGCCGGCGTGATGAAAATACCGGAACCGATGCAGGATCCCACGGCGATCATGGTCAGTCCGTAGAGGTTGAGTTTTCGGCGTAGTTGGGTCATTGAATGCTCCTCATTTTCTATATTTTAAAAGTATAAATTTACCGGCTAAAGTTGCACTTTATGACCTCCCTTCTTCAACAAGCATTCGACCCGGAAGCTTTCCGCCGCCAAGGACATGTCCTGATCGACCGGCTGGCCGATTATTTGCAGGACCAACTTTCGGGTACCGCGCCCCAGGTCATTCCCTGGCAAGAACCCCATGTGCAGCGCGATTTTTGGCAAGAATGGCTCGAGGAGCCAGGTAAACAGCCCGATTTTTTTCAGACGGTACTGGACCGATCCATCCACTTACACCACCCGCGGTACATGGGTCATCAGGTGAATCCGCCGGCGCCTATTGCGGCGCTGGCCGGGCTCGTCTCCGACCTGCTCAACAACGGCATGGCCGTGTATGAAATGGGTATGACCAGTACCGCTATGGAAGCATTAGTGGTGCGCACGGTGACGGCTGCCTACGGTTGGGGCGACGAGGCAGGCGGGCACCTGACCTCCGGCGGTACGTTGGCCAACCTGACGGCCTTGTTAGCTGCCCGCCGGGCCAAATCGCCCGGCGATATCTGGGTGGATGGCTCCGCCGAACAGCTAGCGCTGATGGTCTCAGAAGAAGCGCATTACTGCATCGACCGGTCTGTCCGGATAATGGGGTGGGGGAGCGAAGGCATCATCAAGGTGCCTGCCGATGCGCAGTACCGCATGCGCACGGATATGCTCGAAACGCTTCTCGAAGAGGAAACCCGGAAGGGAAAGCGGATCATCGCCGTGGTGGCCAGCGCTTGCAGCACCTCCACCGGCTCCTACGACGACCTGGAAGTCATTGCCGCCTTTTGCCGGGCGCATGACCTCTGGATGCACGTGGACGGGGCACACGGGGCTGCAGCCGTGTTTTCTCCCCAATACAAACACTTGGTGAAGGGCATTGAAAAAGCCGATTCGGTGGCGATGGATTTCCACAAGATGCTGCTCGTGCCTGGCCTGGCCACAGGCTTGTTTTTCCGCGAACGCAGCCATTCCTTCCACACCTTTTCGCCGGAGGCGGTGTATCTTTTTCAGAAAGCAGGCGAAGAAGACTGGTACAACACCGCCAAACGCACCTTCGAGTGCACCAAGCTGATGATGAGCCTCAAAGTGTTTACGTTGCTCCAGACCTATGGCGTGGCGTTATGGGATGAATACGTCACCCATTGCTACGATCTGGGGCAGGTCTTCGCCCGAATAATCCATCAGCATCCGAACTGGGAACTCGCTGCCGAGCCACAGTCCAACATCGTGTGCTTCCGGTATTTGGGAAAAGGCGAAGAGGAACTTAATGCGCTCAACGCCCGGTTGCGGAAAAAGCTGGTGGAGGAGGGGAAGTTCTATATCGTCCAGACGGTATTGCGGGGGCAGACCTGGCTTCGCGTTACGCTGGTCAACCCGGGGACGAAAGAGGAAGATTTGGAAACATTGTTGGGGTACTTAGCCGCATAAATTCCGTGGAAGGAGGAAATCAGTAAGAGGTATTTTTACCGCAAAGGCGCTAAGGACGCGAAGAGATTGCGCCTTTACATTAACTGTTCGTTGTAAGGAAGCAGCATCTTTGCGTTCTTAGCGCCTTAGCGGTTTATTTTATTCTATAGATAGCTGCTATCTAAAAAATAAACACCTCCGCTTTGGTTTCAGATGGCACACCAGCCCGAGGTAGGTGAGCAGCAGGTGGTTTTTTTTGACAAAATAAACCTGTGCCCCCGTTTTGGGCGCTACACAATAGATTCGGAGCACGGGGATCGAATCTGACTGAAAACCCGTTAGGTCATCGAAGTTTCGCTGGTTGGTGAGGAAGAATGTTTCGGAATCTTCCCAGTCGGATTCATAGAGCGGTTCGGGGCAGGTGGTGGGCTCGATTTGGAAGGGGTTGTCGTCCGTGCCGGCCACATTGAAAAAGAGGGTAAAGGAGTCTCTTTCAAATCGGACTACCTCTCCCGTGAATGCATCGGAAGAACTGCTGACCCTCCAGGCGCCGGCAGCCCAATCCGGCAGGCTTTGTGCCTGGGTGGCTAGAAAGCCGCCCCAGACCCAAAGGCTGACGAGTATCCATTTACCGTATGAAAATTGAAACATGTGTTTAACTGTGGAGGGTGTATTTCCCATAGCGGAACATATCGATCTCTTCCCAACGGCGTTTTTCAAAACCGGCATTGTGTTCCCACTGCCCGGTTGCCTGGTTGAACCAAAAGGCGTAAAGCATGAAGCAGTCCTGGATCTCCCCGTAGTCAAAATTCCCATTGGGTTTGCTATTGAGGTAGGTTTGAAGGCCTGATTGAAGCAGTGCGCCGGCGCCACGGTGGAAGACAAAATCGACCAAGGCATCGTATTCGTGCTGAAGGAGCGGCACGTAGATGCGCCGTTTGATATCCGCTTCTGACAGGCGGCTTACATCTGCATGGAAAAGGTCGACCATTTGGGCCATTGTCAGTTCTTGTCGACCGCCTTGTTCGGGGTCGTAGGCGGCCCATGGCTGTTTTTCCTCTTCTTTAATAAAGTGGCCGAAGCCGACTGTAAGACTGCCCTTCGTGTCCCGAAAAACCTTTCCGGTGATCTGTCCATTGACTACTGGCGGTCGTTCCCAGCTGCGCATATAGGCCAGGCAAGGCTCGCTCACCGAGAGGTCGGCCGGTATGCGGCGCGTACCGGTGATTGGCGTTGGCATCGGTGTAGGCTGTGGCGTTACCGGCTTCGGAGGGGTAACGGGTATGGGCGTCACCGTAGTGGGTGGTTTGGCTTTATACCCGACGATGTAATCCCTCCCGGCGGAAATCGTGACAGTGGCTTGTTCCGACTGCTTGGGCAGCCCATTCCACATCCGGAAGCACCCCGGCGTGATGTTGAACCGTTTGCAAATGCTGTACTCCGTATCGCCTACCCGAACACCGGGCTCTTCTCGCTGGCGCTGAGCGGTAGTGCGGGCTTTGTGAGAAATCGGTTCTCCATCCGTGCTGCCGCAGTGGCCCAAACGAGGATCATCGGCGCCGTGTAAGGTCTGATTCCAGGTGAAATTGTCAGCCATGAGGTTTTTTTTGGGTGGGAAAGACCTATTTCACTAAACTCGCAACGACCTTGCTGCCTTTAAACCGGATATCGATCGTGGCGTGATAAGCTACCGGCCGGTTGTCTTGCATAGCGGCTTTCCAGCCTTCCATGCCGTCTACAATATTCTTGATGTGATTGGGCTCCATCCGCACTTCGCCATCCAGGGTGAAACGTTGGAGGCAGGGGGTTCCATCCGCATCGATAAGCACGGTCAGTTGCATATCGCCTTTGGGCGACTGGTTGTCGATGATGGGTTGCAATTTTTCTGAAAAATAGGTTTGCAGGTCATCCGACGATTTGCCGAAAAAAGCCGGCGTAGTAGCGGTGGTGAATACCTCTGTATCCGGACAGCCCTGGAATTCCTGGGTGTACTGGGCTGCAGCCATAAAAGGAATGCAAGCGATAGCGACGATGCCAATGAATTTTTTCATGTGAATTTTAATGATTGGTGATTAATGAATGATAGGGGCGAAATATTTTTCGCCCGTACAGAAGGGCAAAATATTTTGCCCCTTCATAATATCTGCAATTTAGCGAATTTCAGCATGATGCGCCGCTCCGGGGTGTCGCTGCCCTGAAAAAAAATAGTCGCCACCCGGTTGTCGCGTCCTCCGTCGATGGCCAGTACTTTGCCTTCGCCAAACTTCAGGTGCAGGACTTTCATACCCGTCTGTATCTGATCGCTGGGGCTGGGCTTGAAGGTTTTAGGGTCGGCCATCAACTGGTTAGCGGGCGTTTTTCGTTTAAAATTGCCACTCACACCCGACGTCGGTGTCTGGGCGCTTCTCCGGTCGAAATCGGGTTCCATGCCCGGCATTATGGTAGTAGAGCCCATACCCCCTGCCATTTCCACATGCGTAAGGTCAACTTCGTTCAAAAAACGGCTGGGTTCGTTGTAGCGCATCTGTCCGTACCGGTAGCGGCTTGCCGAATAGGAGAGGGTCAGAAAAGCCTCGGCGCGGGTGATCGCTACGTAAAAAAGACGGCGTTCTTCATCCAGCCCCTCCGGGGTGTCCATGGCCATGAAGGAAGGGAAAAGTTTTTCTTCCATACCCACGACAAAGACGGAAGAAAATTCGAGCCCCTTGGCTGAATGCACGGACATGAGGGTGATGTATTCCTCATCCTGGAGTTGCTCATCCTGGTCGGTAAGGAGGGAGATACTCTGGATGTAAGCGGCCAGGGAGGTGTCGGTGCCGGGCTCTTCGTCTGCCTGGTTTTCCACAAATTCCTTGATGCCGTCGAGGAGGGAGTTGACGTTTTCCACCCGTCCCATGCCCTCTACCGTAGTATCTTCCTTGAGGGAGTCGACGAGGCCGGATTGTTTAGCGATGTAAATGGCGGCCTGGTAGGCATTGGTGGTGGCAGCCTGTTGCCGGAAATTTTCAATAAGATGGATGAATCCGTCAATGGCTGTGCGGGTGCGACCGGTGAGGGATACCCGAGGCAGCAGGTCCCACATGGGCACATTCTGCGCATCGGCCTCCAGGCTGATCTTTTCTACACTGCTGTTTCCAATGCCGCGGCGGGGCAGGTTGATGACCCGTCGCAAGGCTTCTTCATCTTTGGCATTGACGGCGAGCCGGAAATAAGCAAGTATGTCTTTCACCTCCTTGCGCTGGTAGAAAGACAATCCGCCGAATACCCGGTAGGATATGTTGTAGCGGCGCAGGTATTCTTCAAAAATACGCGACTGGGCATTGGTGCGGTACAGGATGGCGATATCGCGGTTGCGCAGGTGGTGGCGGTTCTTTTGTTCCAAAATAGCGTCGACGATGCGCTTGCCCTCTTCGGTATCGCTCAGGGCTTTCAGTACGCGGATGCGTTCGCCATCCCCTTTGTCCGACCAGATACTCTTTGGGATCTGCTTGCGGTTGTTGGTGATCACCTCGTTGGCGGCTTGCACGATGTGGCTGGTGGAGCGATAGTTTTGCTCCAGCTTATACACCTGGATGTTGTATTTTTTGAAATCCTGTTCAAAATCGAGGATGTTCTGGATGGTGGCCCCGCGGAAGGCGTAGATACTCTGGGCGTCATCGCCCACCACGCAAATATTCCGGGGACTGCCTTCGTAGTTAACGAGCTTCTTGACGATCTCGTACTGGAGGTGGTTGGTATCCTGAAACTCATCGACCATCACATAGCGGAAGCGCTGCTGGTATTTTTCCCGCACGCCCTCGGGGTTGGTGTGGAGCAGTTCGAACATGCGGTAAAGCAGGTCGTCGAAGTCCATTGCCCCGGCCCGTTTGCAGCGGGCTACATACTTTTCATAGACTTTTTGCAGGTGCGGCCGTTTGTTGAGGAGGTCTGCCTGCATGAGTTCCTGGTCTTGCGCATACCGTGCCGGCGGGATGAGGTTGCTTTTGGCCGAAGAAATGCGAGCCCGGATGGCATTCACATTATAGTCTTCGGTCGAGAGGTTCATCTCCTTGATGATGGCGCGAATGACGCTGGCACTGTCATCGGAGTCGTAGATGGTGAAGTTGGAAGGATAGCCCAGGTGGGCCGCTTCCACCCGCAGTATACGGGCAAAAATAGAGTGAAAGGTCCCGGCCCACACCCGGTCGGCCCGTTGGCCAACGACCTGTTGGATCCGTTCCTTCATTTCCCGCGCCGCCTTATTAGTGAAGGTCAGCGTCAGGATATCCCAGGGCGGAATGCCTTCCTCGATGAGGTGTGCCACGCGGTAGGTCAGCACACGGGTTTTCCCCGAGCCCGGTCCCGCCACGACCAGCACCGGTCCATTTATAGCGGTGACCGCCTGGCGTTGGACGTCGTTGAGTTGGTGGAGGTATGAGTTGGTTGATGACATAGATTTTCTTTTGCTAGGGGGGAGACGCCAGGTATGGCGTCTTTACGCTTCACGCTCCAGGGCTTCCCAGTATTCTACAGCCCGGCGGGTATGCGGGATACAGATCGACCCGCCCACCAGATTTGCGATAGCGAAGACTTCGAAGACTTCGTCGCGGGTGACGCCCAGTTCGTAGCAGGTGCCGAGGTGGTAGCGGATGCAGTCGTCGCAGCGCAGCACCATGGAGGCGATGAGGCCGAGGAGTTCCTTGGTCTTTTCGGGAAGGGCTCCGTCCTGATAGGCCTGGTTATCGAGGCTGAAGAAGCGCTTGAGTACTTTATTGTCCTGCGCCAGGATCTTTTCGTTCATCTTGGCGCGGTATTCATTAAATTCGGTGACTTGTGACATGTTTGTAGTTTTACCTTTCACTTGCCGTAAATATACCGGAAATTGCGAAATTGGCTGTATTGAATCCGACAGGAATGAACCATCGTACCCAACATACCCACTTCCTCAAACAAGAAGCCCAGCGCCTTGGTTTTTCCTTCGTCGGTGTTTCCCGCGCCGAACGCATGGACGAGGAGGCCCGTCGCCTGGAGGAATGGCTGTCGAAAGGATTCCATGGGAAGATGGGCTATATGGAAAACCACTTCGACAAACGCATCGATCCCCGCGAATTGGTGCCCGGCGCCAAGTCGGTCGTCTCCCTGCTATATAATTATTTCACTGAAAAAAAACAGGAAGACCCCACGGCGCCGAAGCTCTCGATGTACGCCTATGGGGAGGATTACCACCACGTAGTGCGCGACAAGCTCCACGCGTTACTCGACGCCCTTCGTCAACAGGTGGGCGAGGTCGAGGGCCGTTGCTTCGTCGACAGTGCACCGGTGCTTGAGCGCGACTGGGCCAAACGCAGCGGCATCGGCTGGATCGGTAAAAACACCTTGCTCATTCACCCAAGGGCCGGCTCACATTTCTTCCTCGCCGAGCTCATCATCGACCTTGAGCTCGAACCAGACGGCCCCATCAAAGACTATTGCGGAACCTGCCGCCGCTGCATCGAGGCCTGTCCCACCGAGGCTATCTCGCCCGAGGGCTACCTGCTCGACGCTTCCAAATGCATCTCCTACCTCACCATCGAATTGAAAGAGGCCATCCCCGAGGAATTTAAGGATAAAATGGACGACTGGATGTTCGGCTGTGACGTATGCCAGCAGGTTTGTCCCTGGAACCGCTTTTCCCAACCCCATTCCGAGCCCGCCTTTGAGCCGCATCCCGATCTCCTGTCCATGACCAACCACGACTGGCAGGAATTGACGGAGGAAGTGTTTGGGCGGGTGTTTAAGCGGTCGGCGGTGAGGAGGGCGAAGTATCGGGGCATTATGCGGAACATAATTTTTTAGTGGAGAGTTGAGCGTGGAGTGTGGAGTGATTCCGAGGCAACCAAGTTGCCTCGGCCGTTCTTTCACGCTCCACGCTCCACGCTCCACTCTTTGGGATGATTCCGATTCCACCATAGCCCCAGCGCAAACGACGAGATCAAATCCCAAATTCCCCACCACGCCAACATGATAGCCATACCCCCGAGGCCGTTGAAGAAGTTAAAGACCAGGATGAGGCCGAGGCCCGTGTTGTGGATACCGGTCTCCATAGTGAGAGCCCGGGCGTCGACTTCCGGGCGTTTGAAGAGGCGGGCGAGGAAATAGCCGCTGGCCATGGCCAGGCCGTTGTATAGGAATACCAGGAAGAAAATATCGGAGAGGTAGGTGCGAATATTTTCCCAATTCCCGTGGATCGCCACGACGATGAAGACGATGAAAATCGCCAGGGAAAGGATGCGCGTGGGTCGGTAAAGCCACAGCGCCACCTTGGGGAATAGCTGTTTGGTGCCCATCCCCAAGACGACAGGGATAAAGATGAGTTGGAAGATGGTCTTGAACATCTGTTGGGGCTCGACGAAGATCGTGGCACGGAGTTCCTGGGCCTGAGGCACGAGTGAGGACCAGAAAGAAAACGTGAGTGGCGTCAGGATGATGGCGCTCAGGGTGGTGAAAGAGGTCAGCGTGACCGACAGGGCGATATTGCCGCGGGCCAGGTGGGTCATGAAATTGGAAATGTTGCCCCCCGGGCATACCGCAACCAGGATCATCCCGAGGGCCAGGCTGGCCGGCGCGTTGAAAACCCAGATCATTCCCAGCGTCAGGACGGGCAAGAAGAGGTATTGGGCAAAGAAGCCGACCAGGACGGAGCGAGGGGCTGAAAATACCCGTTTGAAATCCTCCGGCTTCAGGTCGAGTGCCACCCCAAACAGAATGAAAGCCAGCACGATATTGAGCAGCGTCAACTGGTCCGGGCTGAAATTGATATGGATTTGGTCGAGGTCGGTCATAGGATTTCTTGAACGGAGCGGGTGTGCTTTATGCGCACCCGCTCCATTCATTAATTTTTATTGACCGGTAAAAATAGGAAACTATTTTTAATGACTGGATTGCCCTTGCTGCACGATTTGCCGGAACAACTCCTCCGCATTCAGCGGCATGGCAGCTTCTTCCGGCTCATTATCTTCTACGCGAAGGCGGGGGCTGACATAGTCGAAGTCCATCTCGTCGTATTCGTAGATGGTCCATTTGCCCCAGTTGTATTCCAGTGCGGTGAGGCTTTCCACCCAATCTCCGGAATTGAGATAGGTCACTGGTTTTTTATCTGTCTCCACCACACGCATTTGAGCGCGGTGGATGTGGCCGCAGATGACATAATCGTATCCTTGGTCCGAGGCCAGTTTGATCGCGGTGTCTTCAAAGTCGCCGATAAACTTTACGGCTTCTTTTACCCTGCTTTTTATTTTTTTGGCAAAAGACATACGCGACTTGCCCATGCTCACGCGCATGAGGTTGATAAGCCGGTTGATGCGGATCAGCATGTCGTAGCCTTTGCCGCCCAGGCGGGCGATCCAGGGGGAGTATTTGATGAAGACATCGAACACGTCTCCGTGAAAGATCCAATAGTTCTTTCCGTTGAGTTGCAGAATGAGCTTGTCGCGCAGGTGGATGTTGCCGGCCGAAAAATCGGAGTACCGGCGCAGGGTGTCGTCGTGGTTGCCGGTGATGTAGTAAACTTTCGTGCCTTGCCCCGACATTTTCAGTACCCGTTGGATGACCTGCAGGTGTTCTTTAGGGAAATATTTTTTCCGAAACTGCCAAATATCAATGAAGTCCCCATTGAGGATGAGCATCTTGGGTTGAATGCTTTTCAGGTACTGCAGGAGTTCCTTCGCATGGCATCCATAAGTACCCAGATGGACGTCGGAGATGATGGCAATGTCGAGTTCTCTTTTCACTGGAAAAGATTTTTAATGGAATTTTCAATCCGGCTGCAAGATGCAGCTCAGTTGTAAAGCCATTGTAAAGAGCCAATTATGAATACATTAAATTATTTTTTCCCCCAACTGCGGCCGAAGGTCGCAGTTGGGGGAAAACAACTCCTCCTGTTGTGGAAAAAAAGTTGCCGGTTCATCCTTTCAAGGCAGGGTAAAAGTGGTATCTTCGGAACACTTTCCGAAATGCAAAACCACGAAATACCATTGCTATTGAACGACCTGCGCTGAAGGCGCAGGTCGTTCATCAATCAAAATCAAAAAAATGCCAGAATTCGCACACCTGCATTGTCATACGCAATATTCCCTGTTGGATGGGGCCAGTGATATCCGCGCCATGATGGATAAAGCCGTGAAGGACGGCCAGAAAGGCGTGGCGTTAACGGATCACGGCAACATGTTTGGAGCCTTTAAATTTGTATCTGAGGCCAACAAACGGGGACTTAAAGCGGTGGTGGGCTGCGAATTTTACCTGGTGGAAGACCGCCATAAAAAAGCGTTCTCCCGCGCAAAAGGAGAGCAGGATGTGCGCCACCACCAGCTCCTGCTGGCAAAGAATAAGCAGGGGTATGAAAATCTTTCCAAGCTCTGCTCCCTGGGATTCATCGAAGGGATGTACGGGAAATTCCCGCGCATCGACAAGGAACTCATCCTGAAATACCACGAAGGATTGATCGCCACGAGTTGCTGTATCGGCGCCGAAATTCCGCAGGCTATCCTCCAGGGCAAACTGGACGAGGCAGAGGAAAAAATACGCTGGTGGCTCGATCTGCTGGGCGAAGATTTTTACATCGAGCTGCAGCGCCATCGCAACATGGAAAACATCGATGGGCTGGGTATCAGCCAGGAAGATGTCAACCAACAGCTACTGATCTTTGCCAAAAAATACGACATCAAGGTCATCGTGACCAACGACTCGCACTATGTCGACGAGGAAGATTCCTCGCCCCACGATATCCTGCTCTGCATCAATACCAACAGCTTGCTGGAGGATAAGGAGCGGTTCCGTTTTCCCTCTTCCGACTTTTATTTCAAGACCCAGGAGGAGATGAACCGGCTTTTCTCGGATGTGCCACAGGGCCTGGATCATACCCAGGAGATCCTGGACAAAGTCGAAAAACTGGACCTGGCGCGGGATGTCCTGCTTCCCGCATTCCCCCTTCCCAAAGGATTTGCCAGTCAGGAAGACTTCCTGCGCTACCTGGCGTTTGAAGGCGCCAAGCGGAGGTATGGGACCATACTTGCGCCCCATGTGCAGGAACGGATCAACTTCGAACTCGATGTCATTACAAAATCCGGCTATTCGGGTTACTTCCTGATTGTGCAGGATTTTACCACTACCGCCCGGAAAATGGGCGTTTCGGTGGGTCCGGGAAGGGGTTCTGCCGCCGGTTCTGCGGTGGCCTATTGTTTGGGTATCACCAACGTCGACCCGATCAAGTACGACCTGCTGTTTGAGCGTTTCCTCAATCCCGAGCGGGTGTCCATGCCCGATATCGACATCGACTTCGACGATGAAGGGCGGGAGAAGGTCATCAACTATGTGCTGGAAAAATACGGCCGCAATCAGGTGGCTCAGATCGTCACATACGGCACCATGGCTGCCAAACTATCCCTGCGCGATGTGGGCAGGGTGATGAATATCCCTTTGTCCGAAGTGGATCAGGTGGCAAAAATGTTCCCCATCAACCTGGCGGCCAATCTAAAGAAAGTATTGGCAAAAGGCGATATCGATCCCGGGCTCAAAGAAAAGCTCAATAGCGACGAGATCGAAAAAGCATATCAATTTCGCCAGTTGGCCGAAGGCAATTCCAATATCGCCCAGATGATCAAAACGGCCACCAAACTGGAGGGCTCGGTGCGCAATACGGGGATTCATGCTTGCGGGGTAGTCATTACACCCGACGATATCACCAAATACGTGCCCGTCACCACGGCCAAAGACAGCGATCTGCTCGTCACGCAATTCGACAACAGCGTCGCAGAAGATGCAGGGTTGCTGAAAATGGACTTCCTGGGGCTCAAGACGCTCACCATTATCAAGGATGCGGTACACATGATCGAGGAGACCCACGGGGTCAAAATCGATCCGGATGAAATACCCCTCGAAGATGAGTTGACCTACGAGCTGTTTCAGCGCGGAGATACCGTAGCGATCTTCCAGTATGAAAGCGAAGGGATGCAAAAGCACATGAAGGACCTTGCGCCCACCAAGTTTGAGGACCTCATTGCGATGAACGCGCTCTACCGGCCGGGACCACTGGCTTATATCCCCAGCTTTATTGCCCGTAAACACGGCCGCGAAGCTATTACCTACGACCTGCCGGCGATGGAGGACTACCTGGCCGAAACCTACGGGATTACGGTCTATCAGGAACAGGTGATGCTCCTTTCCCAGAAGCTGGCGGGCTTTACCAAAGGCCAGGCCGATGCCCTGCGGAAGGGGATGGGTAAAAAGAAAAAGGATATTATTGATGCGCTCTATCCCAAATTTATTGAAGGCGGCACGGCCAACGGCCACCCCAAAGACGTGCTCGATAAGGTTTGGAAAGACTGGGAAGCGTTTGCCTCTTATGCCTTCAACAAGTCGCACTCCACCTGTTATGCCTTTGTGGCCTTTCAGACGGCTTATCTCAAGGCGCATTATCCGGCCGAGTTTATGGCTTCGGTGCTGACGCACAACAAGAATGATATTTCAAAAGTCACTTTCTTCCTGAAAGAATGCAAGCGCATGGGCCTGGATGTGCTGGGGCCCGATGTCAATGAAAGTGCCTCCGATTTTTCTGTAAACAAGAACGGGCAAGTCCGGTTTGGTATGTCGGCCCTGAAAGGCGTAGGAGAAGGACCGGTGGAGGAGATCATCAAAGAACGCAAGGAAAACGGACCATTTGAAAGCGTGTTCCAAATGATGCGGCGCCTCAATATGGGGGCGATCAATAAAAAAGTGCTGGAGAGCCTGGCCCTGGGCGGTGCGCTGGACCTGTTTGAAGACATAGACCGGTCCCAGTATTTTGCGCCCAGTGAAAAATACGACACCTTCATCGAGCATTTGCTTAAATACGGCCAGGCCTACCACGCTCAAATATCCGATGCCCTGACCTCTCTCTTCGGCGCATCCGATGAGGTCATGATTCCCGAACCGGTCCCCCCTGTCGGAGTCGAATGGCCCTTGATGGAAAAGCTCAACAGGGAAAAGGAGGTGACCGGGATTTACATCAGCGGTCATCCGCTCGACGAATACCGGGCGGAGGTTGACGCACATACCAACTGCAACCTGGATGAGATCGAGAACCACATCGGACGGGAAGTGAAGGTGGCAGGCATCGTCATGAAAGCCAACCACCGCATCAGCAAAAAAGGGACCGGCTACGGCCAGTTTACCCTCCAGGATTTTACCGGCTCGCTCGATTTTATGCTGTTTAGCGAAGATTATCAAAACTATAAAAGCCTCCTGGAAGAGGGGCAATGCGTGTTTATCCGCGGCAGCTACCAGCAACGCTCCTATTCCGATGATTTCCAACTGCGAATAAATGAGGTGCAACTCCTGGAATCCACCAGTAAGAACCTCACCCAATCCGTCACGCTGAAGATTCCCCTGGAGGCGATTTCAGAGAAAATGATCGAAGAGATGGATGCCTTGTGTACACGCTACAAAGGGCAGCACAAGCTCAAGGTGGTGGTGATCGATCATGCCCATAAAATGACGCTTCCCCTGGTGTCCAAAGCCCGGAAAGTGCATGCAGATAATGAGTTTATTGTGGAAATAGAAAGGCTGGGTCTGGCATACAAGCTGAATGGAGCCTAATTCGCACTGAACCAAATAGCGGCTCAAGGGTTTTATTGGAATACATTAGAAAAAATGCTCTATATGCGATTTCCGCTGTTGTTCCTTTTGGCGAGTTTGTGGGTGTCTTCTTGTCAGGCTCAGGGTATTGGTGGACAGAAGGAAGTTGCCACATCCCCAGAGGTAGTTTCCACGGATGCGCATACGGGGGTGGGGGTGACCACGTTTGAAAAGTATGAGGAGTTGGCCCCTATCTTCGAGCAAAAGAATGATACGACCTACCTGATCAATTTTTGGGCTACCTGGTGCAAGCCATGTGTGGAGGAACTTCCTTTCATCGAGCAACTGCATGACGATTTTGCCGGGCAGAAATTGAAGATTATTCTGGTGAGCCTCGATTTTCCAGATCAAATAGACAGCAAACTGATCCCCTTTATCAAAGACCGCCAACTTCGATCCCAGGTGATGGTCCTTCTGGATGGTGATTACAACGCATGGATCGATCGCGTGGAGCCTGCCTGGGGCGGCGCCATACCTGTCACCATTATCTACAATGCCGAGAAACGCGTGTTTATTGATAGGCCTGTGAAGAAATATGATGACCTGAAAACGGCTGTCGCGTCGTTCTTTTAGTCATTTTCAAATCCTTTATCAAAATCAAATTCCTACGCTCATGAAGAAGTTCTTTCCCGTTTTGCTTGTACTCCTCGCCGGAGCTGCGATGTTGGTGTCGGTTACCCAGAAAACAGACGAGGGTGGCCTCCAGGTTGGAGATATTGCCCCTAATTTTCACCTTAAGGGAGTAGATGGAAAAAGCTATTCCCTGGATGATTTCCCAGATGCCAAAGGATTTATCGTGACCTTTACCTGCAACCACTGCCCGTTTTCCGTAATGTATGAGGACCGGATCATCGAGTTGCACAACAAATACGCGCCCCTGGGCTATCCGGTTATCGCCATCAATCCCAACGATCCGGCTGCACAGTCGGACGACAGCTTTGACAAGATGGTTGAGCGCGCGCAGGAAAAACAATTCCCCTTTGTCTACCTCCTGGATGAAGGGCAAACGATCTATCCTCAATATGGGGCAGAGCGCACCCCTCATATCTTTTTGTTGGACAACACCCGGAAGGTTCGCTACATCGGCGCCATCGACGACAACGTACGCGACGCCTCCAGTGTGACCACCCGCTATGTGGAGAATGCTATCGCAGCGTTAGAGCGTGGAGAAGAGCCCGATCCCAATTTTACGAAAGCGGTGGGTTGTACGATCAAGACGGTGAACTAGCCAGCGCCCAGACCAGGATATATTCACCCAACAATTCGTAATAGATCTCAAATTGTTGGGTGAATTCCTCTTTTCGTATCCATCCAGTGGTTTGTCCGCCCTTTGGAGAAAATTCAAAAGGAGAAACGTGAAGATGCAGGCGGAAATCTATTTCCCGACGACCATAGGCTTTATAGAGCGCTTCTTTAGCTCCCCAATAGACATGCAGATGCTCAAGGCGAGTCGCAGGGAGTAAACTATCATTTTCCTCCTCGCGCATAAACTTGTAAGCGATCCGTTCGATCTTCGCCACGACAAATTGTATGTCCACCCCGACAGCCACGGGTGCGGCCACCACGGCCACCCGTTCATGGGAGTGACTGATGGAAATTTGGAAGGATGAATTTTCCAGGTGCGGCTTCCCAAACTCGTCTTTCAGGCAGGCCCCGCGAACTTCTCGTCCCGACATAAAGTGGAGCAAATACCGCCCCGCCAGCCATTCAACCCTGCGCTGCCCCTTCATCTGGGCAATCTGTTCCCGCTCTTCCGGAAACAGCTCGAGTCCCTGGAGGAAAAAAGACTCTTCTTCTTCCAGCGTCCAGATACCCAACTCGCCGGCAGGTTGGAGGTGTCGATGTAAGAGCAGGCTCATGGTACGGCTGTAGGTTGAGAGAACTATGGTAATTTGGGTAAAAATAATCAATTTTCGCCTAGTGACCCGGTCACTAGTGACCGGGTCACTAGGCGAAAAGCCAAAATTGGATAAACTCCCTTTAAACACTGGATGGTTGCAGAGCTATTAATAATTAAGCTTACCGGGATCACTTAGTGACCCCCGTAAACGGAATTTTTACGATATTGTCGATCTACCTTTATTTATTAGGGTTTCAGATTGTTTTTTATGCATCCCTAGTGACCCGGTTACTAGTGACCGGGTCACTAGGGGGGAACTAGGGGAATCGAACTCAATATGCCTCATCCTTTTTCCATCCAAAAACTCCATCAACTCACCGGCCACGAAGCCGCAATATTTGCTCTTTGTCCCAGTTTTACGAAAGGGAAGATCCTGTCGGGAGCAGGAGATGGTTGGGTGGTGGAGTGGGATATGGCTAACCCCGACCTGGGCCGCCTGGTGGCAAAGGTGGAAACGCAGATATTCTCCCTGGCAGCGCTTCCCGAATACCGCCGAATAGTGGTGGGAGATATGCAGGGTGGGGTACACTGGGTGGAGGTCGAAGATCCCGATGCTACCCGCAATATTGCCCATCACGGGAAGGGTGTATTTGCCATCTTGCCGGTCGGGCCGCATGTGTTTACGGTGGGTGGGGAAGGGCGCCTTACCCGCTGGTCGGCAGCGGAAGGGAAAAGCCTCGAGAGTCTGCAACTCTCCAACCAAAGCCTCCGATGTGTGGATTATTCTCCGGACAGAAAAGAGCTGGCGGTGGGGGGGAGCGATAATACGATCTATCTGCTCGATGTCGATACCCTGGATATTCGCCATCGCATTACACCGGCGCATGCCAACTCCGTGTTTTCGGTCCGCTATGCGCCCGATGGACGTTACCTGCTCAGTGGCAGCCGCGATGCTCATCTGAACGCCTGGTCGCTGGAGGGAATACCCCGCCTGATCTCTTCTCAGTCCGCTCATTGGTACACCATCAACGCCATCGAGTTCCATCCAAAGGGGCATGTCTTTGCCACTGCCAGCCGCGATAAAACCATCAAGATCTGGGATGCCCACGATTTTCAACTCCTCAAAGTACTCGATACCGTCCGCGATCAGGGCCACCTCCGGTCGGTAAACGCCCTGCATTGGATGGCAGGATCGGGCAGGCTGGTTTCTGCAGGCGACGACCGTAGCCTGATCATCTGGGGAGAATAGAGAAAAATAAAATTTTATCTTAGCCCTTCACAATTCACAGACATGATCCTTTCGGATACCAAGATTTTAGCAGCTATCGAAAAGGGGGAGATCGTTATCGAACCCTATCGGCCCGAGTGCCTGGGCACCAATTCCTACGATGTGCATTTGGGGAAATACCTGGCCACGTATAAAGACCGGGTGCTGGACGCCCGTAAACACAATGAGATCGCGCTGTTTGAGATTCCGGAAGATGGGTTTCTACTTGAGCCGGGCATTCTATACCTGGGCGTGACGGAAGAATATACCGAAACACACAACTCTGTGCCCTTCCTCGAGGGGAAATCCAGCGTAGGCCGCCTCGGTATCGATATCCATGCTACCGCAGGTAAAGGAGATGTGGGCTTTTGCAATTCCTGGACCCTGGAGATATCCTGCACCCAACCGGTACGGATTTATGCAGGTATGCCCATCGGACAACTCATTTACTTCCTCGTGGATGGCAAAATCGAGAAATACTACAACAAAAAAGGCGACGCCAAATACACCCAGCGCACCGATAAACCGGTGGAGAGTATGATGTGGAAGAATAGTTTTTAAAAAATGAACCTCAAGATCATTTCGGCCGGCGCCGGCAGCGGCAAAACCTACCGCCTCACTTCTGAGATGGTGAGCCTGGTGGCCCAAGGGGTGCGCCCGGAAGGGATCGTGGCCACCACCTTCACCAATAAAGCGGCGGCGGAATTGCAGGAACGGGTGCGGGTCAGGTTGCTGGAGGAAGGGTATCCCGAACAAGCCGACCGACTGGCCAATGCCCTCATTGGCACGGTACACAGCCTCGGCGTGAAACTGCTGCAACGCTTCGCCTACGAAGCCGGGGTCTCTCCCCAGGTAGATATCATTGCAGACGAGGATCAGCAACTCTTTTTCAACCAATCGCTCACCACCGTACTCACCCAGGAATGGGTGGACCGGATGGAAGACCTGTGCGACCAACTCGGGTTGCACAAGCGCGAGCGGTACGACTGGCGAAAAGAAGTGAAACAACTGGTCGAAGTGACCCGCGTCAATGGTTTCGGCCCGGAGCAACTGGCCCATAGCAAGAGCCGCTCAGTCGAATCTTTCCAGGCGTTCCTCGGGGCGCCGCTCCACCGCACAGAGGCCCAGTGGAATGCAGAACTGGAGCGGCTCATGTCCGAGGCTATCGACCGGCTTGGGGACAACGGCGATGCGACTAAAAAAACCGAAACGGTGCGCAATACCCTGAGAGGACTCCTGTCGGAATTCAAACTCCGGGAACGCCTCTTTTGGCATCAATGGGTGAAGATATCCAAACTGGACCCCGGCGCCAAGAGCCGGGAAGATCTCACCGAGCTCATGGAGTACGCCGAATCCCACGACCAGCACACCGGTTTTCATCAGGATATCCGGGAATTTATCGAGGGGGTCTTCGACATCGCCTCCCTGTCGCTGCAAGAATATGACCAATACAAAAAAAGCCGCGGACTGATCGATTACACCGACATGGAGGTGCAGGTCAACCGGCTGCTGGACCACCCGGATGTCAGGCAGGTGCTTCAATCGGAAATCGAGCTCCTGCTGGTCGATGAGTTTCAGGATACCAGCCCCATTCAATTGGAAATTTTCCTCAAATTATCCAACCTGGCCGACCAGTCGATCTGGGTAGGCGACCCCAAGCAGTCGATCTACGGCTTCCGCGGAGCAGAGCCCCGGCTCATGCAGGCTATTGTGGAGAAAACGGGAGGTATCAAAAAAGAGAATATCCTTGAGTTTTCCTGGCGCTCGCGCGAGGAGATCGTGTTGGTCAATAATGCCCTTTTTACCAACGTATTTCCCTTACCTCCGGAGCAGATAGTCCTTCAGCCCAAGCGCTTGAAAGCCGGCGAACCGGAAGACTTACCTCATGCGCTCTGGCACTGGCATTTTGAGTGGGAAGGGGAGGAAACGCGCCAACCCGGAAGCCCCTGGATGGAAAATTCGATCGCGCAAGCGATTCACCAAACCCTCAACCGGGGCGTGCGCATTCTGCCTAAAGGGGAGAAAACTTACCGCAATGCCCGTCCGGGCGATGTGGCCGTCCTCTGCCGGACGAACAAGGAATGCATGGTTATGGCGGAAGCCCTGCACCGGGCCGGCTTAAAAGCCGCGCTTTCCCGGGCAGGCTTGCTGCAAACCGCCGAGGCCAAGCTGTTGCTGGCCTGCCTGAAGTTTACCCTGAATCGCTACGATACCCTCTCCATTGCGGAGATATTGCTGCTGGCTGAGCGCATGCCGGTGGAGACCATCATCGAAGACCGGCTGGAATTTCTGCGCCAAAATGAAACGGGGTGGGTGGATTACCGCTGGGCAGGCGAGCACTATTTCATTCGCCGCCTCAATGAATTGCGGGAAAAAGCCGCGGAACTGTCGAGCGAAGAAACGATGACCCTGCTGCTCGAAGAACTCGACCTGCGCCGGATCATCGCTTCCTGGGGCAACCCCGACCAACGCCTGGCCAATGTGGAGATCCTTCAAAAACTGGCCCTGCAATATGAAGAGGGCTGCAATCGGCTGCACGCCGCCGCCTCCCTGGGTGGCTGTTTGCTGTGGCTGGCAGGCCTGGAATCTGCTGCCTCCGACTTTCAGGCTTTTGGCGAATCGCCGGATGCCATTCGCGTGATCACCTACCACCGGAGCAAGGGACTGGAATACCCCATCGTGGTGTGTGCAAGCCTGGAACATAAACTCCAGGGCGACGTGTGGGGCGTGAAGGTTATCTCCGAACAGGATGAAGTCGATCTCGAAAACGTGCTGGGACACCGATGGCTGCGCTATTGGATCAATCCCTACTCCGATCAGGTGAAAAATACCCGTATCGACCTTCGCCTGGAAGAAAGCGAAGCCCGGCGCGAAGCCAGGCAGGATGCCCGGGAGGAAGAAGCCCGCCTGTTGTATGTGGGGCTGACCCGGGCACGGGATTACCTGGTTTTTCCTACGGCGTCCCGTCCTACCAAGTGGCTGAACCGCGTCTGGCACGATGGCGAAGAGGATTTTCCGACACTCGATCCGTACATTTCCGAAAGTCCATGGGACTGGAAGGGGAAGCCACTGGACCTTCATGCCGAGCACTTCGTCTTTCCCAGGGAATTTACCGTCCGGGATACCCCGGAGCCGGTCCTTTCTTTCCTCGAACCCCGGGCAGGACGAGCGGAATTTCCGGCTCACCGGATCGACCTGAACAAGGAGAAGGCGCTCCAAATTCCGGTGGCCCAGGCCCGATTGGCTTTTTCTACGGGAAAAAACCTGTCCTTTGATCCCTCCGGCGATGCCTATCAGATTGCCAAGGCTTTCAAAGCCTTTCTGGCTGCGGATTCGCCGGCACGCGATCATTCCCTGCGCAGCGCCATGGCAGAAGGCCTGCTCGACCGGTTTGAACAGCAGGAATTTCTTCAGGCAGACCAGTTACTGGCGCAATCCACCGCCTTTTTCGGGGCGCTGGAACATTTTCTGGATATCCCCATCTGGAGTGGCCGGAAATACCCGCTTCGTTACCAGTGGCAGGACCGGCTTTTCCAAACGGTGGCCGACCTGCTTTGGGAAACCCCCAAAGGGTGGGTGCTCGTGCAGCACAGCGGGTTTGCCGGTGATCCAAAGAATGCACCCCGCAAGGCGCAGGAATTATCCAGCTGGGCTTTTTTCAGCAGGCAAGCCCTTGAACAAAGCCTTGGGTGTCAGGGCATCCGCGTGCTCATCCATTTTGTGCTTTCCGGCGAAGTCTATGAGCTGGATTTCGGCGGGAAACAGCTTTATTTAGTAGAAAAGTGAATCGCGGTTAGTTATCGGGATCCACTTTTACACTCAAACCTCGTTCTATTGTTAAATCAAAATATATATTGCTACCTTAGACACTATAAACAGAAGTATAAAAGCTGGTTGCGCGGGTGCAGCCCGCGCAACCAGCTTTTATGCTTTTTTCAAGAAATCCCCATATTTATTGTTTAACAAAAGAATGTCTTATGTCCAGACTCGATATTTTTACCATAGTGGTCGTAATCATTTGCGTGGGAGCTATCATTTTTCTGCTGTATCGCACTACGGATCTGTTTAAGAGCAAGGACGCGTTGAGTGATCCCGCAAAAACGGAAGAATCGCTGTATGAAGACGATGGCACTTCGGGGGACGACTACACGGACGATCCCTATTACAACGATACCTCCGAATTTGAATTTCTGGCAGATACGACCTCCGATACGCAATCTTCCAGTTCCCCTGCCGCCAGTTCGCCTGCGAAGGCCGTTGAAAAAACGGAGACGCCTGTTCGGGAAAGCCAACCGATAAAGGATGTAGAAGAAATAGAAGGCGTAGGAAATTACCTGGTCCTCGCCGGAGCTTTCACGGTGATGTCCAATGCGGAGGCCCATGCCAAGCGGCTGCAGAAACTGGGTTTCCCCGGCGCGCAGGTCGCCTTGTTTAATAAGGGGAAATATGCCACCGTGCTGGTTGACCGCTTTGAAGGCAAAAGCGATGCCTCTGCCCTGGTTAGCAAACTCGCCAATAAAGGCGTAGAGTCTTACGTACACCTGAAACGAGCCGTCAAAGGCCAGTAATCAAGGTTTACCGCGCCAGCATCACTTTTCCTGTCCAATTCCCTCCATCTGCCGCGCGCAGGTGGAGAATGTACAAGCCATTCGGCAGGCGGCTCAGGTCGAGTTGCCCGGCGCGCAGGTCACCCTGTTGCACCAGTTGTCCCACCGTATTTGTGAGCAGATAAGGGGTGTCTTCGCCGGCGCCTTCAATATGTACCTGGCCTGTAGTGGGATTGGGATATACATGCACCTGCAATGGTTGTGGTGCAAATAGCTCCACCCCGGTATCGATCGGCGTTTCTGCTCCTACGATCGCCCGGATCATCGGGGCGCCCCGGAAGCTGGCGGAAAAGGGTTGCCAGCCGAGGCCCAGATCGTAGAAAATATTTTCATGGTAGTCGTTGTTGATATCAAACCCGATGGGTATGCCCTGGTTGGTAATCGTGGCTTGCTGAAACCCGATATAGAAATCTGTATCCGCCGGCAACCCCACAGGGGTGAGCTCATTGAGGATGTTTTCCAACCGATAGGTCGTAAATCCCTGCAGGGTGTCGAACTTACTGTCGGCATAAAGCGGACTCTTGAAAATGTATTGGTACACAGGTTCCGAATCCAGGCTCCCGATCCAGACCATAAGGTTGAATAGCTGTTTCTCCGCATTGCCGTTGACATGGGGGAAGTGAAACTGAACCCCACGGAGCGAATCCGCCACGTTTGTGTGGAATTTCACTGCGAGCGTCGGGTTTACCGCCTGTGGATTTTCAAAGAAAATAAACCGCTCGGCAGAACCGTCGTCGTAGGCGAAATAGTTCGAAAAACGGTTGTGGTACCGGACGGTATCGTTCCGGAAAAAGAGCGCCTGCTGAGAGTTGACCGTCAGCCTGTATTCCATTTCCAAATCCACTTCGGCTGCACCTGGGAATCCGCTTTCCAACTGCAATTGATACCCCAGGAGCGTGGAGCCTTGCAGGGCTTTGGTCCGCGTAACGGGTTCCTTGGGTGGGATGTTGGCATCGGGTCCGTCCACGACGTTATCGCTGCCGGAGAAGGTATAATCTGTAATTCGTTCCCGCAGGGTAATATCGGAGTCGGCAATGGTGATGATCCCGGAAAAATGGTTGTAAAACTGCGATTCCAGCGGTGCGGAACTTAGTTCTTCGGCGACAAAATCCTCGAAATGCCACCACGGCATACTGGTGTAGTTTTTCAGGAATGACGGAGGCGTCTGGGCAAAGGCGATATCATCAAAGGTGTCGCCAGGCCCCTCCTGGTCGTTGAGGAACACGTAGTCGACATGCCAAAGGTCGTAGATGCCGACGGGGGAAACGAAATTGCGAAAGCGAAATTGGAAGCCTTTATAATAGTATTCATCGTCGTCGATCTGTATACTGTAAAAAACGAAGGGCGGCACAGAATCGATGGGGATGTCGTCCAATAAGCCGCCAATGCTAGCCACTTGTTCCCATTTCCCATTTGGTTTACGGAATTCCACGATCAGGGAATCCGGCTCGTTGGGATATAATCCAAATCCTTTTGGAGCGGCAAAAAACTTGAGATAGACAAAGCCGCTTGGATTGCTCAGGTCGATGTATTTCGAAGTCAACTCGTCGGCGCTACCCAGGTTGAAGTAGGGCTGCCCGGAACGGTCGAGCCCGTCGAGGGTGGCCATACCTACAGAAGGCGGGTATTTGGCCAGGGTGTTGTTGATGTATGCTTTGCGGTCCAGCCAGTGGTCGGCAGCAGGGTAGGGCCCGTTGTAAGAAAAATCGTCAAAGAATGGCAGCGAAAGGGTGTCGGACTGGATTACCATGGGCACCCGGAAGGTGTCGCATACGGTAAATTCGTCGCACAATACGACGCACACCACGTCCGTACCGGCAAAGCGGCTCGCCTTATACCGGAAGCAACTGGCAGGCTGGGAATACTGCGTCCAATAGTAAACCTGTTGCCCGTCTCCATCGTAGGTGCCGGAGCAGTCATCGAAGTAGTTACAGGCCAGATTTCCCGGAAATCCGGAAATATCCAGGCAGTATTCATTGAGAAATTCTTCGGCTTGCAAGAACACAGGCGCGGGGGTGATCACCTGCCCCTGCCGCTTTACCACGATGGGATACCTGAAGGTTTCACAGTTCGCTCCGGGTTTACAAAAATTGACGCACACGGTATCTATGGCTCCGGCCACATCGTTGTTGGCGATATAGATGAGTTGGGTGCCGTTCATCGAAACCGTTCCATAATCAATGGGCTCACAGTCGACCAGGTCGAGGGTGGTGTTGGGACCTCCGCCCAGGGCAATCGTATCGATCGTGATCTTCAGCGTATCGCCTTTGAACACGAAATAAGCGCCAAGAAGCTGGACAGGGCAGTCATCATTTGTGCGAACGGCGCCGTTGGGAAGCAGGGCTTCTTCCGGTATTTCCAGTAGCCGGTTTTCTTCTTGCGCGGATTGCCGAAGCAGGGCGTTGTCGGTGTTGGGTAAATAGTGGATCTGGGCCGTAGCTACAGCTGAAAAGCTGAATAGAAAGGCCAGCAAGCTTATGTACGAAAAACGCATGTGAAATTATTCTTTGCATGAAAAAAGCCAGGCATCCCCTGGCTTGCACTATCAAAACGATACTTCTTTTCTTCTATTGTCCTTCTTCCGGACATCCCAGCGGAGGGTCCTGGGTGATATACAGATCGACCTGCTCCCCAACCCGGATGGTCTGCCCGGGCTCGGGCTTTTGGTTGTATACGTATGCACTGGTCTGATCGGTTACCGTCACATCCGATTTGATATTGCCAATGTTCAGGTCGAGGGTGGCGATGAGAAATTCGGCCGCAGTGAGTTGCTTGCAGGTGAAATCAGGTACCTCTACCAATTCGCCCCCGCGTTCGGTGATCACGAATTCGAGCGTCGACCCCTTGGGAATGCGCACGCCGCTTTTCAGGCTTGTCTCCGTGATCTTTTCATCCTTATAAAAAAAGTAGAGGATAGTGTTCTCCGCTTGTTTATTGTCGAATATCCGTTCCCGGATAGAGGTATATACCCCTTTATTGGCCAATTTTTTCTGGTATTGGAAATAGTCATAATTGCCCACAAGAGTAGGGAGCGTTACTTCTTCCGCCGTGTTTTTGCTGACGGTCAGATAGATAGTCCGTTTTTCCTTGACGCGGGAAAAGGGATTGGGGGTTTGTTCCAATACGATGTTGGGCTCGATCCCGTCTCGCCAGATGGAGTCGATCACCTCCACGCGGAAGCTCCGGTTGCGTGCCTTGGCAGTGGCTTCCTTGACCGTCATGTTGGTGTAATCCTGTACCTGCACAGACTGGCCGTGGTTGGTATAGCATTTCATCCAGAAAAAAATGAGGCTAGTGAGGAGCAAAGCCGCCCCGACCATAGCGCTAAAACTTTTCCAAAAGAACAGGCTCGTCAAAAACAAGCGCAATTCCAACCAGTAGGTCTTCAGTCGGGGGAGGACCTGCTCATTCCACCATTGTATCAGCCTTTCTGTCATGGAAGCCGAATTCTAGAATTTTATCAATAAAATCGTAGGGTTTATACCCGTTGATGGCCGCCTGATGGTAAATGCAGGTGGCTGGAGTCATGCCGGGAAGGGAGTTGACCTCAATAATGATGGTCTCGACCCGATTGTCCGGAAAAATGCGCACAAACGCATCGATCCGGGCATATCCCTGCACATTGAGCAGGCGTGCGGCCCGCTCCAGGTCTCGTTTTACCTGGGCTGCAATATACGCATATTTGGAGGGATCAGGCGAAAAACGCGCAGGCGTGATGTTTTGTCCTTCGCCGGCCAGGAATTTTTCTTCCAACGAGAGTACTTCTCCACTGGCCAGGGCTTCAGAGGGCTCGAAAATCTCGTAGCGGATCCGGGCTCCGTCATAGTGGGTGAGCATCCCGCCGGTGATTTCGAGGAAATGGGTCGCGCCTTGTCCGGTGACCAGCGTTTCCAGCAGCACCTGCTCCTTCGAGGGGAACTCCTCTTTCTCGTCGAGGCGAAGTACCTTGCGCATCGCAGGCCTTTCTTCTCCTTCCGGGCGGAATATCAATCCAAAATAGGCATCCAACTGTTCCCGTGATTTGATCACTTTTACGGCTGAGCTGCAACCATCGTCGACCGGCTTGGCAATGAGCGGATAGGTAAACGCTTTTTCGATCTTGTCAAAAAGGGCGGGAGATTCCTTGCTCCACGCTTCTTTATCAACTAACAATTGCTCGGTAACGGTAAATCCGTGTTGCTTGAGCAATTGAAGGGTCTCGTATTTGTTGATTGTGACATTCGACGATTCCGGCCCCGACCCGTTGTACGGGAGACCCACCTCTTCCAATCGTTTTTGCACCTCGCCATCTTCGCCGGGTCGTCCGTGCAGGGCGATAAAGACGCCGTCTACCAGCCCGGCCAGTTGAGGGTACGAAATTTCCTGGGGCTCGAAAACCATGGTAGCGGAGGCGTACTTTCGGGTGAGCCCGATGCAGGCTTGTTTGATATGCTCAACCACCGGGTGTCGCTGAAAATGGGCTATTTTGTCCCGGATGTCGTCGGCGTTATCTTTCAACAGCAGGTTGATCGGGATCTGGTAAAGGGTATGATTGCCCGGTTTCCCTGCCAGGAAGACGGGGATAGGCTCGTATTTTTCGGAACTGGATAGTTTTTCAAAAATATTCCGGCCGCTTTCTACCGAAATGTGGCGCTCGTACGAGTACCCGCCGAGGATAATGGCAATGCGCTTCTTGGTTCGCGCCTCCCGGTGCAGGGTTTCTATGGCCTGGTCGAGTTTTGGTAAAAGAGCGGCAAAGGGCGCGTGCTCTTTGGCTTGCCAGATACGCTCCTGGATGGATATCCGGATAATGTAGGTCAGGAATTGGGAAGGCGACAACCCGATCTCGGCTGCCTGATGGAAGAAAAACGAAGAAGGCAACATGCCCGAGGTCGTATTCGGGTCGTTGAGAAAGATCGTTCCGTCGGCCGTGATAAAGCCGTCGATGCGTGCATAGGTTTGGAAGCCCAGGTAAAAGAACAATCGCTCGCACTCCCTGCGGATGGCCTCGATCTGGGCATCGGGCAAAAGGATAGGCGTCTGTTTGCGGGAAAGCCCCGGCAGGTATTTCGACCGGTAATCAAACAGCGCTCCGCCTTTGATGATCTCGGTAGGTGGCAGGGATACGGCCCGGCCGTCTTCCGTGCGGATGACGATGCAGCTAAATTCCTTGCCCCGGATGAATGACTCCAGGATCACCTCCTGTTCGCTGAGGTGGCTTTCGAGAAAAACGGGGCGCGCTTGTGCATCGGCAAAATGATTTTCCAGCCACTCCAGCAACGCTTCCGGATGGTAAAAGACCCGCTCCGCGATCTGAATGGGAAAGCCAAGGCCATCGCGTATATCGGTCAGTTCGCGCAGGTAGTTTATCTTTTCTTCCCGGCTCAATCCCGTCCATTGCGCCCCATCGATCTCCTCTCTGAAAAACGCGCGGTTGACAGCTTTGTAGAAACCTTCGTGTCCGGCGCTTTCCGGCAGGATGGATACGCCGATCGAAGAACCCTGATTGGCCGGGCGTATGACCATCGGGAAACCGATTTGGGCGCTCAGGGCTGAAAATAAGGAATGGGAATTGCCCAGTACCCACTCCGAACGGCTGAGCACCACCACTTTGGGACAGGAAAATCCACCCGCTTCCATCACTTTTTTCTGAAAAGCCTTGTCGATACCGATCGAGCAAGCGCGAATGCCACTCCCTGTGTAGGGAATTTGAAGGCTTTCCAGTAATCCCTGCAACTGGCCGTCCTCCCCGTATTCCCCGTGCAAGGCCAGGAACGCCACATCGATGAGCCCGGGCAGCTCTTCCAGGGAAATGCGCCGGCCTACTTTGCCGATGAGTGCATCGCGTGCTTCCGCACTCAACGGCCCCAGGCTTTCGAGGTAGATCTGGAAGGCATGGGGGGAGGGCGGTAATACATCGATGGGCGGGTAAAAATCACGGATCGTACCCTTATACAGATAAGGCCATTCCAGCAGGATCAGCTGCCGGTGGCTGTCCACAAATATAGGGACGGGGTGAAAAAGGGATTTGTCCAGGTTGTCGTATACGGTTCGGCCTCCGGCAAAGGAAATCTCACGCTCCCGGGAAGGCCCTCCGAAAAAAATACCGACGTTGATCATGCCTGTTATATAATTTAAAGAGGGAGGGGGTGCGGGAGGCACCACCTCCCTCTTTATAATTCACTGCAAATGTATAGTTTTTTTGCCCAAAAAATATTTGCACAATTATTCAGAACATGTATCTTTGCATCCGCTCCAAATAAGAGCAGGAAACTAGAATGCCCAGGTGGCGAAATTGGTAGACGCGCTAGTTTCAGGAGCTAGTGGCTGAAAGGCTGTGCTGGTTCGAGTCCAGTCCTGGGCACCTTACAGAAAGGGAACGTCAAAAGCGTTCCCTTTTTTTATTTCTACCGCTGCAGGACTACTTTCCCGCTGTATCTTCCCTTCTCCGAAGTTACCAATATCCAATACATCCCTCCCGGCAATGCGCTCAGGTCGAGGTCTAGGCCGCTGGTTGCGATTTCGCGTGGCTGGCGGAGCAGGGTCTGCCCCTGCGCATTGACCACCTGGATCTGCACAACCCCGTCAGGCAATTCGGGCAATGCTACCCACACCAGGCCTGTACTGGGGTTGGGAAAGAGCCGGATCGGCTGAATCGAGGGGAATTCTTCGGTGGCAATAGGCGCGTTGGGGTTGACCTCGATTTCAAAGGTCGTGATGCCGAGCCAGCCACCGGTGCCATCTTCTACCACAAAGGAAAAAGAGTCCGTAAGGGACCCATCGCCGGAATGCACATACCAAACGTTGCCGCCGTTGATGGATATTTGTCGAAACTGTCCTCCGGCCTCCAGCTCGTTATTGTACCAGACCAGGGTGCCGTGCTGGGGCGGGGAGACGAGCGTGTAGGTCAATTCTTCGGCGGTATTGTCTTCGTCCTGCACCAGCAGGGACTCGTTGTAGACATAGCGGGTGCCCCCCGGTTGTACCAGGAGCAAGTTGTTATTTTCCAGGTAGGGATTTTTCGGGGTAAAACTTGCACAAAATTCCAGTCCCCAACTTTCCACCAGGCCCCCATTGCCCCATTCGTCGGTCACCTTTGCGACCAGTTTCCAGGTGCCGGCTGTGCTTTGTCCGTCAAATACGCTCAGCGGTTCAGCCGGTTTGTAGGCCTGCCCGGTATTCGGCGGACAGGGCGGGTTGAAGGGCGATTCGTCGTCGAGGTCCAGATTGAATGGCGCCGTGCTCCCGCAGTATTCGCCAAAGAGTTTGACGATGGTGCCGTCAGGCCCTTGCAGCGACACCTTCAATTGCTGAATCCCCTCGTGATAGCCGATGAGATCTACGACGTTGAGGTCGTTGATCGTACCGTCTTGAAGGATGGTTAACTCGGAAGTCCGCGTGGGCGTACCGGTGCTGGGTATCCCCATAGGGACGTCGTTGCTGACATACTTATCGCAGGAAAGTGCGATGGTGTGGAACGCAAAAGGAGACAGAAAATCCGAAGTTTTGCATTGATTGCCTGCCCGGATGCGCCAGAAATAAAGTTCATTTTTCTCTAACACAACCGTAGGAACATAGGTGGTAACCGTTAGTCCGTATTTTTCGTGGACCAGGGTTTCGGCCGAAAAGGCCGGGCTGGTAGCCATCTGAAAATCGTAGGTATCGGCATTGGGGAGATTGGGCCATTGGAAGATTGCTTCATTGATATCCAGCCCGGATTCTCCATTGAACGGAGCATCCATGGTGAGGGCGCTGAAGTTCTCGTAGACCAGGTGGAAATAGAGGGGAAAAAGCAAGGTGTCGCCTCCTGCTACGGTTAGCCGGACGAGAAGCGTGGCGTCCTGGCTGGTAGCTACCTGGCTGAAGTTCAGCGACAGGGTGGATGATTCGCCGGGCAGAAATTGGGTGGTGCTGAACACGGCAGTGGCGTCTGTGGGCAAGCCGCTGACCAATTCAAGGGTCAGCAGGCTGTCGTAGCCAAGCACCGATTGGCTGCTGAATGGCACCTGGATCTCACCGGGGATACACACAGTCTGGACCAACGGGGCATCGACCTGGAAGGTAAAGCCCGGTTCGGACGGCGGCACGATCTTGAAATTGGAGTTGGAAAGGTCGAAAAACACGTTATCCGCAGCTTCCACGCGGATGCGGGCGCTGTTGGCCGTGATGTGGGGAATCGCCACGACGGCAGAGCCATTGTTGGGGGCCCCAGCGATCAGGGTATACGGAAAGGTGTTCCCGCCATCCACCGAAAGCCGGATATTCACTATTTGACAGTTGACAGGCGCCTTATCCGTATTGGCGACATTCCAGGTAATGGTGTCGAACGTGCCGCCTGTCAACTGGTCTAGAGCCGAGTTAGGGTAAGAGACTAAAAAGGGGCCTGCCTGATCGGTGGATTTGAATTTGACTTCTTCCCAATCGGTGCCCCCTCCACCTGGGTAATTATCTCGCACCGTCATCCGAAAAGTGAGGTTGCGCGAATAGGTAGGCAGCACTTCTACATCTTCCGATTGATTGGACAGCACAATGGGCAGGCGTGGAAAAATGCGATTGGAAGCTGCCTGCGGGGAAAAAGACCGGAATGACGGGGAATCGTCAATCGGGCTACCCAGGGATGCCAGGGGACCCAGGTCGTATTGTTCCCAGCAATAGGTCAGCGGATCTCCATCCGGATCAGTAGCCTCCGCGGAGAGTTCAAAGGGGGTAGAGATGGGGATGAAAAATCCATTTTCATAGGGCCAATCGATCACAGGCTCCCGGTTGTCGGTAGGCACGAGATCGGGGCATTCGCTCCCCAGGCTGACCGTGATGTAGTTGCGCATTTGGACCAAAGAACGCACGTGGTAATAAGTGTCCTCTCCAAATTGGATGTTTTCCGGGCCACAAGCGCCTGCATACGACATGATGGTGGTACCGCTACCGGGTTCGTAAGCCGAGTCGCTGGCCAATTGACCCAGGATACCCGGGCAGTTGCTCCAGGTGTGGCCGGCGGAGAATTGGTGGGCCAACTCATGTGCCATAATACGCTCTGCGATACCGATAATATTGGACGACCCGTGGCAGGTAACGCCTTTCGCCTTGTTTTGCGAACAAACCGTGCCGCCTGCTATACCTCCTACATCTGTACAACCATTGGTAAAAACGTGCCCGATGTCATAAAAATTGACATTAATGATGCTATTGATGACCGCGGTGTTTTGACCCAACAAGGACTCGCCGACATTTGAATTGATATAGGGGTCTGTATTGGGGTTTAGAAAGACGAGCAGGTCGTTATTCTCAATCAGTTCAAATTTAAAACCCACCTCCGGCGTGACGATCTCATTGACCCGGTTGAGGGCCGTATTGAAGGACGACATGACGGCTTCCACCGTTCCTCCCTTGGCTTGCCCGTATTCGCCTGTACAGGCCAGCGCCATGTCGTAGACGCGCAAATTGACAGGTACGTCTTCCAGGGATTCCAATCCACGGGTTACCATGTCAGTTTCCTTGGGCTCGGGGAAACCGGCTTCAGCGCCCGGCTCCCAACCGCATCCCAGGGAGGGAATCCCGGCGGCATCCAGGTCGTAATCTTTATAATAAAAGGAGATGTAGTATTGCGTTTGCCCTTCCGCATAAGGGTCGATGTAGATCATTCCTTCGTCGGTGCGGATGAGGGCGTGGAAACCTTTTGTCGTATAGTCCAACCGGGCGCTATAAGGTTTACCTGAGGCGCTGTATGCGGCAAAAGTTTGGATCATAGGATACTTGGCAGCGAGTCCCGGCTTCATGACGGGCGATTTCACGACCCGAAATTCCTCCATGCGGCCGTCGGGGAAGGGGAGTTCGAGTATCAATGCGTTTTGCCGGGCATTGGGCGTGAATTCCAATGGCGCCTTTGAAAGGTATTGCCTGGCACCATCCAGGTTTAGCTCCAAGGTTCGAAAATGGGTTGGATAAAGGTCCAGCTTGGCCGATTCGGGCACTGCCAGTGCATCGGGATTTGCATCGGCCCAATAGGATTGAGCATGCGAAATGGACGCCAGAAAGAGGATGGCAAGGAAAGTAACTAAAAGCCTCATGTCGGAAATTTTACGGAAAGTAAATGAAACTTTTTTTGGGGTAGGCCGTTCGCCTATAAAGACATACAAAACAGTAGATTGTTGACGGAGTGTCAAAATTTTTGGATGAATGCACATCAAAAGGCAAAACTTACCATTTTGTCGTGGAGTTACTTTTTTTTGTTCGTTTAATCGCCTGAATTGCTAAAGGGTTTTCGCAACTTTGTTCCCCTATGAATAAGCATGTGGCCGCCGGGTCAATCGATTACCCTTAGGTAAATAGCGCCTTTTTTAAATTGAAATTATGATGAATCGTAAGTTTTTCTTTGCTGCCCTCGCTTTCCTTTTTGTAGGATCCGGACTGATCTGGTTTTTTAGCCAACAGGAACGAGGAGAGGAAGTAGAATCTGACAATAAACTCCAAAGCATCAAGGATGCGTATGAATGGGAATTTGAGCGTACCAAAGACCTGACGCTGGGCTATCCGCCGGTAGAACGCCTGTTGCTCGCATTGGAACAAACCCAACGCCGGCAAGCCAAGCTCGCCGGCACACTGACGCGCGGCGCCATCGACAACCCGAAATGGCGCGAACGCGGCCCCAACAATATCGGCGGTCGCACCCGCGTGATCCTCATCGACAAAAATGACCCGACCCGCAATACGGTCTGGGCAGCCGGAGTCGCCGGCGGACTCTGGAAAACTACCCATATCGACGCGGCTGACCCGCAGTGGCAGAAAGTCAACGATTACAAAGAAAACATGTCGATCGGCGCGATGGCGCAAGATCCGGGCAATCCCCAGATCATGTACATAGGTACAGGAGAAGGCTATCCAAACATTGATGCGGTAGCGGGTCTGGGCTTGTTTAAGTCGACCGATGGAGGCGACTCCTGGCAATTGCTGCCTTCCACGCTAAACGGGCAGTTTCGGTATTCCCGGGAGCTGATCGTCACGCCGGAAGGGCATGTGTATGTGTGTACCAGCAATGGAATACGTCGCTCCAAGGACGGAGGAAATACCTGGGAAAAAGTATTAGGTAGTGGCTTGGCCGGCAGCGATCAGACCTATGATATCGTATACGCATCTAACGGGACTCTGGTTGCTTCGACGCTCAACAGTGTATACAGGTCTCTTACAGGAAACCCCAACGAGTGGGTGAAGATCTCCAAAGCACCTGTGCCAGCCAGCCTCGACCGGATGGAGATAGCCGTTTGCGAAGCAGACCCCGATATAATCTACTGCATCGGTAGCCAGGGCGGTGGCGCTTCCGTCACCTGCGTGACCTACAATGCCGGGGAAACCTGGATCCAACGCGCCCGCCCGGAGAATAATAACGGCACGGAATTTACCAACGGACAGGCCTGGTATGACCTGGAAATTGCGGTCGACCCTTCCAATTGCGACCATGTGATCACGGGGGGTGTGCCCATCCGTCGCTCTTTAGACGGCGCTGTTTCCTGGCAGGGATTTGGCCAGGGTATTCATGTAGATCAGCATGTCACTGTTTTCGATGAAGAAGACCCCAACAAGATCTATTTCGGTAACGATGGCGGTATTTACCGGGAGATCCTGGAAAATGGCACCCCGCGAACAGAAGATAAAAACTTCGGGTACAATGTGACTCAGTACTACGCTTGTGCTATGCACCCCGACGCCTACTCCGATTACTTCCTGGGAGGCACCCAGGATAACGGCTCCCACCAACTCAACGAGTGGGGCATCACGTCTGCCCGCAATGTGTGGGGTGGAGATGGCTTTATGGCCCATATCGACCAGAATAATCCGCAGATACAACTCGTCTCTTCCCAATTTGGAAACTGGGGTATTTCTTACAATGGCGGCCAATCCTTCGATGGCGGTCAAAATGTGAATGGCGGCTTTTTCAACCCTTCTGATTACGACAACGAAGCCAACATCCTCTACACCGAAACCAATGAAGGGGACTTCTATCGCTGGGGTATCGATGGGGCTACCCTGGAATTGGTCGACATTTCTAACATGGGCTCGCTCAATATAAGCCATATCCGTGTCGATGAAAATGTACCCAACCGGCTATACATCGGGACCAACGGCGGACAAGTGATCCGTGTGGACAACGCAAATACCGGCTCTTCCGTTACCGGCGTATCATTGGGGGCTTTTGGGGGTACCATCTCCAGCATTGATATCGAACAGGGCAATCCCGATCACTTGTTGATCACGTTTTCCAACTATGGCCTTACCAACAACATCTACGAGTCGAAAGACGGCGGCCAGACCTGGAAGGGTGTAGAAGGCTCTGCGGTAGCCGATAATCTGCCCGATATGCCGGTACGCTGGGGGGATTTTCAGTCCCAACGATGCTTCCCAGGCCATGATCGCCACCGAAGCGGGGGTTTGGACAACCGAATTGCTCGATGGCAACCAGACTGTCTGGATACCCCCTACGCCGGGCAGCGGCATCCCGCTCGTGCGCACGGATATGCTGCAAGTACGCGCTTCCGACAAGGTGGTGCTTGCCTCCACCCATGCGCGGGGGATGTTTACTACCGATGTATTTGCGGATCCTTTGGCCCGTATGGAGTTCAATAAAGTGCACTACCTGGATGCGCCCATGCGCTTTGTGGGTGGGGTCTCCTATGGGGCAGACTCCTTTGCCTGGAACCTTGGGGATGGGACTACTTCCATCGAAGAAGACGTGGTGCATACCTACGATGAAATAGGGGAATACCCGGTGTCTTTGACCATCAATGGCGATTTGACCACCAGCGATGCGGTGAAAATACTGCCGCAACGCCCTGTTCCTTATACGGACGCCGCCGGAAACTACGGCGGAAACTTTGAAGGGTTTACCGAGCAATACGGAGTCTATCACATCAGTGGTTCTACCTTCGAACGGGGGAATTCCACCATACCTTATAAGGACGGCACCAAAAGCGGGCAAAATGCCTTTGTGGTGGGGCTGAACGAGCCGATGCAACACAATACCCACACGATGCTCTACCTTCCTGAATTTGACCTTTCCGACCCCGGATTGTATGAGTTCAGTTTTTGGGCCAAATTCGACCTGGAAGCAGGCAAAGATGCGTTCCGCGTAGAATATTCGACCGACAGTGGAAATACCTGGGAAGTGTTGGGCGCCGATGTGAAGCAAAATTGGTATAACACGACCAACCCGGGTATCAACAGTGCGGTGTTCCCGGAAGGTACTTCCTACTTTTCCAAGCGCGAATCGGAGTTTACCCGCTATTTCCTCAATATCAGCGACCTCTCCGGGAAGGGGAATGTGGCGCTCCGCTTTGTGGCCAAGTCCAATAGCTCTGGCACATCGGTCGGCCTGGTCATTGATGATGTCACCGTTACCCGTTTCGAAGGCGAGCTGGCGACCCAATTGATCGATTGGGAAGGCGCCTTTTCCGGTTCTATCGAGATCACGCTTAATTGGACGACCCTTCCCGAATTCTTCTGCAAGCGCTTCGAACTGGAGCGCTCGCTCAACGGCAAAGATTTCGAACAGGTATATTCGGCCTATGCTACCGGCGGATCTACGGATGTGCCGCAAAATTATTCCTATTCCCTGCTCAGCCAGCGCAACCTTTACTTCTTCCGGCTGAAGGTAATCAGTGAAGATACGGACCTGGGTTATTCCTATGAGTTCTACTCACCCACCATCGCCGTGCGTCGAAAATTAGAAGGGACAGCAGTCTTACAGGTCTTCCCCAACCCCTTCACGGAATATGTCGATGTGTCCTTCACCGATGTGGTCAACGGCCCGGTGAAGTACGATCTGTTCGATACGCAGGGACGCTTGCTTACCTCCGGGGAAACACTGGTTGAAAATAGCGCGTATTTCCGGGCAGCTATGCCGTACGTAGCCTCCGGGGTCTACTTCCTTCGCTTGCAAATCGGCGAACAGGAAGCGGTTGCGATAAAATTATTGAAAGTCAGGTAGTATGTAAAAGAAAGCTACCCGGCCAAATCTCCATATCATGAAAAATTTATCCTACACGCTACTTCTCATCGCCGGCGTGGCGATGGGTGTTATTGCTATTCAAAGCTGTTCATCCAACAGTAAAGGCCCACGGGTGTTGCTCTTCGCCAAGGCGGAGTTTTATATCCACGAAAGCACCCCGGCGGCCTTGGATGCCCTGACGAAACTTTGTGAGGATAATGGCTGGGCAGTAGACGTGACGGATGATCCGTGGGAGTATTTCACCGAAAAACAACTCCCCAAATACGCAGCCGTTGTCTTTGTCAATACAGCCGGCGATGTGCTCAACCCCACGCAGGAAGCCTTATTTGAACAATACATCCAGGCGGGTGGCGGCTTTATGGGCATCCATACCGCCATCGATACGGAGCACGGCTGGGAGTGGTACGGCAATCTGGTGGGCGGGCACTTTGAGGGCTTCACCGAGGTGCAGGATGCAACGCTTCTGGTACAAGACCGGAAGAATCCGGCCACGCAACACCTCGATTCAACCTGGCGCCACACCGACGAATGGTTTAACCTGATCAACCTGTCGCCAGATTTGAACGTCCTGATCACCCTCGATGAATCGACTTGTGCGGGGGGGAAGATGGGGAATTACCACCCCGTTTCCTGGTATCACGAGTTCGACGGCGGACGTACCTTCTTCACCGCACTGGGGCATACCCCCGAATCCTATAGCGACCCCGCCTTTCTCCAACATTTAAATGGCGGACTCAAATATGCCGTGGGAGATAACAAAGGCCCCCTTCGGTTTAAACGACGCCGAACGTCCACTCAACAAACCGTAACTACGGGCTTTGTGCGGACTTCCGTGCTCTGCAACCTGTATGAACCCATGGAGTTGGATATGCTGCCTGATGGGCGCATCCTGTTCATCGAACGGCGCGGCGCCGTCAAGCTCTACGATCCGGCCAAAGATACGGTCAGCGTGGTAGGGCAGTTTGAGGTGTTTCTCCAAAACGAGGAAGGACTTTTGGGACTGGCTATCGATCCAAACTGGGAAGAAAACCATTGGATTTACCTTTACTATTCTCCGGCAGGGAAGGCTACGGCGATCAAGCTGTCGCGCTTTGTCTTCCCCGGCGATGCCATTCAATATGAATCGGAACAGGTGTTGCTGGAGGTGGTCACCGACCGCAGCGTACACAATTACCATGCGAGCGGCTGTATCGAATTTGACGCCCATGGGTATTTGTACCTCTCCTGCGGCGACAATACCGACCATTATCCCGACGGCTATAATTCCATCGATGAACGGCCCGGGAATAGCCAGTTTGATGCCCAAAAATCGGCGGCCAATTCGATGGACTTCCGGGGCAAGATCCTCCGGATCAAACCCCTGGCCGATGGATCCTACCTGTGTCCGGCTGGTAATTTATTTACAAAAGAAGTGGTGCGGATGAAAAACGGGAGTCCCGTAGTTTCCGGAGATCTAATCTGGGGGGACATCCGTTCCTTTATGCCTGAAATGAAGGCGGCAGAAGAAGCTAAAGCCATGCTGGCCCCGGCGGGGAAGGAGATCATCGGCTATGGACGACCCGAAATATATATCATGGGCGTTCGGAATCCATTCCGGTTTGATATCGACGACAAGCGGCATATGCTCATCTGGGGAGACCCCGGTCCGGATGCGGGTGGAGACAGTGAGATCCGGGGCCCCATGGGCTATGATGAATTCAATTTCGCCCGGTCGGCAGGCAATTATGGATGGCCTTATCTGCAGGGCAATAATATGCCCTATCGCAACTATGATTTCGCTACGGAAACTTCCGGTGATTTTTTCAACCCGGATAGTCTTATCAACGACTCGCCGAATAACACCGGGGCAAAGAGGCTCCCGCCTGCGCATGGGGCGGTGATCTGGTATCCCTACCGCAGTTCGGCTGAATTCCCGGCCCTGGTCAACGGCACCCGTTGTGCGATGGGCGGCCCGGTTTACTATTGCGATGATTACCCGGCTGAGACCCGCTTCCCGGACCGCTACGACGGCCAGATCCTCATCTACGAATGGATGCGCCATTGGATTCTCTCCTATGGATTGGACTCGCTCGACCGGCTAACCAAGATACAACCGGTAGCTTCCAATATTCGCTTTGCACGACCCATGGATATGCTCATCGATAAAAACGGCTCCTTGTGGGTACTCGAATACGGCACGGAATGGTATGCACAAAACGCAGACGCCTGTCTGAGTCGGATCGATTATATCCGTGGGGCAGGTGGAGAAGAACCGCTCGTGCAGGATGGAGTCAATAATCCGCCCACAGTGCGCTGGGATCTCCGGGGTAAGAATCAGAGCTTTTACAAGGAGGGCGAGCAGATCCGCTATTCGGTGGCTGTGTCGGACCCCGAAGATGGGTCCCTGGACGATCAGCGGATCACCTCCGACATGGTGAATATCAGCATCGAATACCTGGAAGCGGTCAAGCAAGCCGGGCTGTTGGCCGCCGTATACCGCCCCGCCGCAGATACTCCGGAGGCACGTGGGAAAGCGTTGATCGATGATGCCGATTGCAAGTCCTGTCATGCCCTTGAACGCAAAGTGAATGGGCCTTCCTATAAAGATATTGCGGAGAAATACGGGAAAGACCCGGAAGGCGCTAAAAGCTTGCCCGAAAAGATCATCAAAGGGGGCGCCGGCGTATGGGGCGAAGAGCTGTTCATGGCAGCCCATCCGGATATCACCCCCAAGGAAGCGGCGGATATGGTGGCCTGGATCCGTTCGATCGACAATCCGAAAAACTACCCACTTCCCACGGTTGGGCTTTATACCTTGAATATTCCCGAATCTGTCTCCAAAGCCGGGGCTTTTGTGTTCCACGCCCGGTATAAGGACCTGGGCGCGGTGGAACAACCATCGTATACGGGTAGTCAAAACCTGGTCTTGCGCGCACCGCTCCAACAGGCGGTAAATGCCGATAGCCTCTCGAAGGATATTCGCGTGGAAAACAACAAATGCCGGGTACAAAACGGCAGCATCCTGAGTTTTAAAAATATCGACCTGCGGGGTGTCCTTTCCGTGGTCATCGGATTAGAGGTAGACTCAAATGCGGCTAAAGGCGCGCGCATAGAATTGCATATTGGCAGTCCGACTGGCCGCCTGGCCGGAAGTGTGCCACTGCCTTCCCAATCCACTGGAGAAATAACCCTGGAGGTAGACCGGAGCACCTGGCCCACCAACGGCGCGCTGTACGACCTGTATTTTGTAGTAGTTGACGAGGCAGGGACGAAATCTCCCCTTGCTTCGATCGATTGGTTTAAGTTCAATTTATAAACTCTATCAAATATAAAAGGTGGTGGGGCGCCGCCCCACCACCTTTTATATTTAACTTCTATCAAAACGTCGCTGCCATTTGCGCCCGGCCCACGTGTACGACGCGGGCTGTGCCTGTTTTCCTGCCCTCATAACTTACGCTCATCCGAATGTTTTTGGCTAGCTGGCGGTCGATGTTTAGCCCCCAGAGGTAGTTGCGGCCTTTTTGAAGGCCGTTGAGGAAGGCAAATCCGACGGCGGAATTTGCTTCGCCGTCGAAGCCGACTTGTACGAAACTCAGGCTGAGGCGCAGCGAAGTTTTGCTACTTTGGTTATAGGTGCTTTCCAGCTTGAAATCGTGAAAAATACCTGTTTCCTGTGCGCCGAGTTGGTTCGCAGCGCGCTCATAGCGGTAGCTGAAAATGCTCCGGAAGGAGGTAGAGGGGAGCCAGGTGAAGCGAGGTTCCAGTTTGAAAAAACGGATCTCGTAGTTTTGGTCAGGGAACGCCTCCCGCTCACTGATGCGCCGGCCCTGGGAGCCGCTGAGCTGGATGCTGAACCGGGTATTCAGGTTCCACCTTCCTCGCAGGGATTGCTCGATGTTCCGGCGCCCTTCCAGCCCGGTCGTGAGAATGAGCTTACTCTGCTGATCGGTCCAGCTGGCCTGCAGGTCGTACACAGGGCTGTTCTGGTTGAAGAACAGGGTGTTTTGGATCAGGGTGCGGGTGGAAACCAGCGCGGTATCCGTCACATCGAGCTGAAATGGATTCCAGGGAGAAATCCCCTCCAGGTCGCGCACATTGCGGGTGAGCTGCCAGGTGGCTGAACTGGAGAAACGGCTGAGCAGCTTTCTTGCCCCGGTCTGCCCAAACCACACCGCCCGGGGTTCGAGCCGAAGGCTCTGGTTGAAGAGTACGTTGTTGGTGCGGATGAACTCATTGGAATAGATTACGATCCGCTCATGCGTGCCTTCATCCGGATTGGCGGCGATGACGAATTCGTTGACCTGCTCCTGCCCATCTCCGTTGAAATCAATGTGCTGGTAAAGCCCGGCGCCGTCGATGACAGGGCGGAAGATGAAAAACAGTTTTTGCTCCTGTCCGGACCCGAGCTGGTAGTTGGTATTGTAACGGATGGCGCCTTTGAAGAGAAGCAGGTTGTAGTCTATGCGCCCGAGATAAGTTTCGGCAGGTTCCAGGGTCGTGGAACTTGTATCGTTAACCTGGAGATTTCGGTAATTGAGATCCCACCCGAGACGGGAGCTGCGTCCGGCTTGCCAGAACCCCTCCCATTTGATTTCCCGGGCACGACTGGCCCGAAGGTAGTCCAGCTCCCGGGGCGTGAAATCGCTTCGCTCGCTCACGGTAAGGGTCGTTTGCACTTTTTCGGATTCGGGACTTTTGAGGTACAACCGAAGCAGGTCATAGTAAAAACTGGCGGTAGAAAGGGTGTCGGCGCCCACGTATTGCCGCCGGTTCTGTTCCCGTTCGCCATAGGCGCCAATACCCCAATTTCCCAGAAAGGGAAAGCGCTTTTCGGCTTTGAAATTGGGCCGGAAAAAACGGGTTTGCTCCACCTCTCCCTTGCTTTGTAGGTAATTGGCCCGGATGTCGATCTCCCAGGTGGGCCGGTTCCAGGAAAGCTGCCCATTTTGACGCCAGCCTTCATACTGGCCGGGTTGAAAGAACGTACCCACCTGATAACCAACCCGAACCCCTGCGGAGTCATTTGATACCTGGACCCCGGCGTTCCCCAGGTGTTGGATCCCGGAAAGCGTATTGGCCACGTTCCAGTCGCGGCTAAACTCCGGGCTGCGGTAAGGGTTTAGGGCCTGGAAATGGGGACCTGTCCCTTCGTATTGCAGGTCCACCGCGGCTTTCCACCGGCTTCCCAGGGTATACCGGTCGCGGTAGGCTGCCATGCCTGCAACCCCCCAATTGTCTTCCTGGCCGAGGGTGGAAAAGCGGTTCTGATTCCTGAAGCTGGCGGCGCCTTCCCATGCAATCTCGCCTTCCTTTGAAACCCGGTACTTGCCGCCGGCGGTAAAGAGTTGCAACTGCTGGGGGGGCACCAACTGGATGACCGGCTCGTACCGGCCTTGGGGGCCCTGAAGCGGATCGGGCGCTACCCAGGCATAGACAAACCCGTTGGCATTGGAGTTGAGTCGAATATAATTTCCGTTTCCCTGTCCGAGATCTGAAAACCGGGCAATGTAGAGAGGCGGGTCGGATCCGGTGGGCGGGTGAAAAACCAGGACCCCGGGGTAGAACGAGGAGCCGACCAGGGTGTCGACCAGCCGATAGGAGATGGGGTCGGGGTTGGCGCCAATGGTGTCGATGCTGGGCACTACTGCTTTGGAGGGATCGTCCCCCGCTGCCTTCAGGATCTCGATCTGCTCCGGCGTCAGGATGTCTTCGCCAATGGCGCGCCTGCTGTCCTGTTCGGAATAGAGATTTACATACCCTTGCCAGCGACCGGATTCGAGTTGGGTATTCAGGGCGTAGAGCGAACGGGAATAGCGCTGGTCGTTGTATTCAAACTCTACAATGATGCGGATGTCTTTGGTGATGAGCCGCCGGTTGGTGAAGGTAATATCACCCCGGTTGTAATCGATCACATAATCGGCATCCAGCCCGCGCAGGAGGAGCATGCCGTCGATAAACACTTTTTCGGTTCCTGCCAGGATGATGATAAAACGCTCCCCGTTGGCGCCCTCCAGCCGGTAGGGCCCTTGATTGCTCTCCTGTCGCTGAATTGTATTGCGGGCAAATTTTCCGCGGGCAACGGCGATACTGGCCTGGGTCTGGATGCGGACCTTTTCGTTCAGGATCACCTGTTGGTGCTCAAAAGTGGCGCCTTGCAGTTTTTCAGGTAATTCATGAAATACCCCCGTGGCCGGCGCAATTCGTAATCGCCTGCAGTGAGGAAACTGTTGCCTTTTTTCAACTGGATAAAGATCCGGTCGATCTCGCTGAGTTGCTGGGTGTTGCCTTCAGGTTGAATGGGGATGTTCTCGTCGCTCAGCACCGCCTGTACTTCTATGCCGTCTCCAATAATACCCCCCATTTGCAGGTTGAACCGGGAGTTGAGCACCAGGTTTTGCCGGTTTCCAAAGGAGATTCCCCGGGCAAAGCTGCCATTATAATTGAGTCCCTGATAGGAGGGGAGCAGGCCTCCTTGCGTTTCCTCAAAGGGATTGTACTCCAGGCGCGGGGCCCCTTCCTGCGGATTTTCCCGTCTATCCAGATCCAGCCGGCTCAAGGGGGCGGATAGATCCCAGGGGAGCACGCGGTAGGTTATTCGAACAGGGGCGCCTTCGGGAAGTGGGCCCTCCGGGAGAAAGCGGATGGTTCGGTCTTTAATGATAAAGTAAACCGGATCGAGCGGAAGGGTGTCTGCATAGATGACGCTTACACTAGCGGGGAGCAGGGGAAGCGAATCCAATTCCTGCCAGGTGTATCGAACTTCCAGCCTTGCCGAGCGCAAGTTGGACAATCCTTCCGGTTGCGCCCGGCTAAGGGTCACCAGAAGTCCGAATACTGCGAATAAGAGTAGTTTTCTCCACATAAATCCCGCTCCCGAACCTGCAATGAATGAATGAAGAAGTGCTTTCGGCACTTCTTCATTCTAATTTATTTCAAACGAAAGGTACGGGGCAAAATTATGACGACCTAAAAATCGATCGTTCTGCTTTCCTCATCACTACCTGCCCGGGTGGTAGCTTTGAGGATTATGACATTGCTGCCGCGTTGGAGTAGCAAGGTGGCGGTCAAGTTGCCGGTGCGGGCGTCAAAGGAGAAATCGGTTACCTGGTTGCCGTTGATCGTAAAAAGGATCTGCTGCTTCTGGTCGATATGGGTGATTGTCGCCTCCAGCGTACTCGAAGCTACGTTGGGGTTGAGCGGGTTGCTGGCCGGTTGCGATATAGCGGTGATGTTGACCTCCGGCTTATTGCCCGGAGAAATGACCGCTGGTTTACGATAGTTGACAGTTGTCCGGGCCGCCGTGCTTCCCGAGTCATTGATCGCGCTGATCTCCAGGTCGTTTTTCCCTTCCAACAGGTCTACTTTCGAACTAAACTGGCCTGTTTTGGGGTCAAATTGGAAGCCTTTCATCTCTTTTCCATTCACTTTAAAGGTGATTTGGCTGGGACTGCTGACCTGGCCTACCCGGGCTTTTACTTCGTAAGGGGTCTTAAGTGCGGCAGCGCCCGGCTTGGCAGGCAGGATAAACGTCACATCCGGTTTGGGAGGCGGGGGGATCCGGTAGGTAACCTGAATGGCGTCTTCCGCTTTCCCGTCCTGGTTTTGGGCGCGGATCACCAGGGTGTTGTTTCCCGAGGTCAGGGGTGCGGTAGCCAGAAACTGACCATTGGCGTAGGTGAAATTGGTCGTAGATTGGGCATTCACCAGAAAGGTGATCTGGCTTTTCTGCGCAATATTCTTCAGGGTCGCTTGCACCGATACCGAAGGCTCCGACACCACCGCTTTATCGGCAGGGTTGTTAATGGTGACCTGAGGCGGCTGGGGAGGGTCCGCATACGTTATGGTTACCTGATCTTTTTTCTTACCGGCACTGTTACTGGCTTCAATCTCGATTTTGTTGCTCCCTTGTTGCAGGGTAACGGTGGCCTGGAAATTGGTGCCCGAAAAGGAGAAATTACTCACCTTTCTGCCATTGACCGTATACAGGATATCGTTGGAGGAAGATACATTTTTTATAGTAGCCTTGATGGTCGTCGAAGCGCTGCTACTTTGATACGTGTCGCTGGACGGCTGAGTGATTTGCACTTGTGGCTGGCTCACACTCGGGGTTGGCGATGGGATTGGCTTTGGAGGGGCTGGACTGGGTTTTGGACCCGGATTAGGATTTGGGGCTGGACTAGGTTTTGGACCCGGATTGGGTTTTGGACCTGGGTTGGGGCTTGGAGCGGGGTTGGGTCTTGGGGTGGGAGTAGGTGTGGCTCCAGTCCCGGTTTGGTAATAGATCAGTATCCTTTTCAGGTCTCGGCCATAGGTATTGGTAGCCTGAATTTGCACGTCATTTCGGCCGGGAACCAGCGGGAAAGACACTGCAAAATCGCCGGCATAAAGATCGAAGGGCATCATTCGTCCATTTACCGTGCAAACGACATCTGCGGCACTTTGTACGCCTGTGATCCGGGCTTTTACCAAACCGTTGGAAGTGGAACTGGTATAGGGATCCTGGGTGGGGAAAGTAATGGAAATAAGAGGGTTCTTCCCTTTCTCTTTACGGGCAGGGGTAAGTGTCCACTGCAGGCCCAGGTTGGTGTAGTGATACCAGTCCCCTTTGCTGTCGGTCCATTGATTCCCGTCGAGCAGATTGTTGCCGGTAAACGTGATCCGGTGCCCGAGACTGACGGCAAACCGGGTCGTCAGTTGAAAGCCGACTTCCACCCCCAGCGAAGGCGCAATGCCCAATTGACCGGCGGAGGAGATATTGTCGGCGATGGTTTCATAATTGCCGTCCAGGATCGAGTTTTTCAATTCCCTCCTCGTTTTCCCCACACTCAGTCCTTTGAGTTGCGTATATCCCTCGTAATAAGGGGCTCCATTAGCATCCGCCTGATCGATCCGGGTGCTGGAATAATCAAATCCCACCCCGCCATAGAGCGAGAAAAAAAGACCCGGCCCAAGGCGGTTGGTATTCCAGGTTAGCACCCCTTCGGCTGCCAGTTCTCCCAAGGTAGTCCGGTAGTTTTGGAAGACAAATCCGTCTGTGATGCCGTAGGAAGGAGGGTAGTTCAGGTAATCCAGGTTCAGTGCGCCGTTCAGGGCAATATTGCGGTCGATGTCATAGGAAGGCGCCCCGTCCAACCCGTATTGCCGGGCGTACAGGAAACGGGCCCGAATGTCTGCCGTGAAGGGAGATGCGGGATGGTAATAAAGGTTTTTACCCAATGTGAGCCCCAGCCCATACCCGTTGAGGCGGGCTTTTACATCGCTGGTTTGGTAAGAAAGGCCTCCATTGATCCCGAAGGTGAGGTAGCCGGGTTGAAGCTGGTTGTATACGCTGGATTGTGCCGATACGGTCAGGGCAAAAAATAAGCAGGCGAGCAAGGGGAGAAGTCGGGGGTTCATATAAAATTGGTTTGGCATTGTGGCGCTAAAAGTATCGATTCCGGATGCAATATCAAAATGGCTGCCCGAAGTGATTTATTGAAAAAAAAACGCGCTTTAACGGAACATTAAAACGAATCGGCCCTTTTACAAAGGCAAGCGGCGAAATCTGAAATACCTTATCTTTGTGCCTTCTAACTCAGTATCCCAAATTTTCAGCGTCACAAAAACCACCCATTATTTATGCGCCTTCGTGCATTCTACACACTTCTCATTTTTGGGATTTCCATCTATTCTGCCTATTCTCAGGAGGCCAGGACCATTGATGGCACCGGAAATAACATTGCTCACCCAGCTTGGGGGGCGAAAGGAGCTGAATTGTTACGCATAGGCCCTGTGACCTACGGCGACGGAGTTTCCACTCTGGCGGGCGTAGGACTGCCCAATCCCCGATTGATCAGCAACACCCTTTTTTCCCAGGAGGAAGCTATTCCTGACCCCATGGGGCATAGCGATTATGTATGGGTCTTCGGGCAGTTTATCGACCACGATTTTACCTTCATTCCCGACGGTACGGAAAACGTATTCATCAACATACCGCAGGGCGACCCGTTCTTTGACCCCTGGAATACCGGACAGGTGAAGATTCTTTTCCGGCGTTCCCTGGCAGCCCCGGGAACGGGCGCCGGCCTGGATAATCCGCGGGAACACTTCAACAATATTACGGCCTATCTCGACGGCTCGGCGGTGTATGGGTCTGAAACAGCCCGAGCCAATTGGTTGCGCACGTTTGAGGCTGGAAAGCTGAAGGTGTCGGCAGGCAATTTTCTCCCTTATAATACGCTCGATGGCGAACTGAACAGCCCGGTCGACCCCAATGCGCCCCACATGGACAATCCGGTGGGCGCCGCGAGCAAGATCTTTGTCGCCGGCGATGCCCGGGCCAACGAACAACCGCTTTTAACCGTCGTGCACACTCTTTTCGTGCGCGAGCACAACCGCCTGTGCGGCGAGCTGCTGGAAGCGCATCCGGACTGGACGGATGAACAGATCTACCAGCAGGCGCGCCGCCTCGTAAGCGGGATGATCCAGCGCATTACGTTCGAGGAGTGGCTCCCTTCCCTGGGCGTAGACCTGGAGGCATATACCGGATATGATCCGGCTGTAAACGCAGGTATTTTGAATGAATTTTCGGCTGCCGGATTCCGCCTGGGGCATACCATGATCAACAATGTGGTCCAGCGTATCGATTTGAACGGCAATACCATTCCCGAAGGGAACCTGGTGCTCAAAGACGGATTTTTCATCCCTTCCGTCGTTCAATCCGTTGGCCTGGAACCATACTGTAAAGGCATGGCCATTCAGGAAATGCAACAGGTTGATACGCGGGTGATCGGCTCTGTGCGGAATTTCCTTTTCGGCCCACCGGGCGCCGGTGGATTGGACCTGGTCTCTATCAATATCGGAAGGGGGCGCGACCGGGGCATTCTTCGGCTCAATGGGCTCCGGGTAGCGATGGGCTTGCCGGCACATACCGGGTTTTCCGACATTACCACAAATTCAGCAAGCGCTTCTTCCCTCCAAACCCTGTACGGCGATCCGAATAACGTGGACTTGTGGGTCGGCCTCCTGGCAGAAGACCCGATGCCCAATTCGGTTTTTGGACAGACCCTGTTTACGTTGCTCCGGTTGCAGTTCACCAATTTGCGGGATGGCGACCGGTTTTACTATAAAAATGACCCGGCAATTTCGCCCCAAGACCTCGCATTGATCGAAGCGACCACCATGCAGGATATCGTGCTGCGCAATACGGAAATTCCGGTGCTGCAGGAAGCGGTTTTCCTGGCCGAACCGCATGAGCTGCTGTGCCAAAGCAATGAACCGGCCGTTCCCATCAGCGGGTTTGTGCAGACCGAATCGGGAGACCCGGTAGAATCAGTCGAAGTGCAGGTGTTTATGACCACTCAGGGGCTTAATATGGGCAATGTACTCACCGATGAATTCGGCGCTTTTGATATGGGTGAAATGGCAACCTGTGCCGGCTATATGGTCACTCCCTACCGGGATGATCATGCAGAAAACGGCGTTACCACCCTCGATCTGGTGATCCTTCGGCAACATATTCTGGGCATCAATCCGCTCACCTCTCCCTATAAACTCATTGCTGCCGATGCCAATCGCACCGGCACGATCACTACCTCAGACATGGTGGAGATCCGCAAAGTGATCCTGCACGTTACAGATAATTTCCCCAACAATACCTCCTGGAGGTTCGTGGATGCTTCCTATGTATTCCAGGATCCGACCCATCCATTTGGAGAGAATTTCCCGGAAGCTATTCCGATCACCAATTTATTGGAAGCCGCTGAACTCAACTTCATGGCTATCAAAGTGGGCGACCTCAACGGAAGCGCGCAGCCTTCCACGCTGGGAGGAGGAGATGTGGCCAGCCGATCAAAAGAGCCATTGGTCTTTGAGATTACCGATGAAATGCTGACGGAGGGACAGGTACACGAGGTTAGTTTCCGCGCTAAAAATATCCGCGAAATTACCGGCTTCCAATTCACGCTCAACTACTCGCTCGATGCGGTCGAATTTGTTGGACTCCGGTCCAGCGGTTTGCCGGACTTTACGGCTCAAAACTTTTACGTCATGCCGGAAGCCGGCGCTATTACGGTTAGTTGGGACGGAGAGACCAAAGAACTGAGCGAGGATCAAGTGCTCTTTACGCTCCAATTCAGGGCCCGGACAAGCACCGAGAAAGTATGCCAGGTCATGACGATCAACTCCCGCTATACCAGGGCAGAAGCATACACCCGCTCCAATGACCCGCTGGAGATGGCGCTGCTTTTCCATTGCATGGACGGGCCGATGCTGGTGTACAATAAGTTCGAGCTGTACCAAAATATGCCCAACCCCGTACGGGAGTCCACCCGGATTGGGTTCTACCTGCCGGAAGCGGGTACTGCACGGATACATATTTTCGACGAAAGTGGCCGTACGCTGCTCCTGCAGGAAGGCGCCTTTGCCGCAGGTATGAACCAGATCCAGGTTGCCAGATCAGCATTGGGACGAACGACCGGTATCGTATACTACCAGGTAGAAAGTGCACAGGGCAAAGCGACCCGAAAAATGGCACTCGTACAGTAAGATAATTGGATAACGTCCTTTTTTTGGTAATTTTCCCGTTGGAAACAACCATGAACTATGCATCCCAATTACCCGAAACTCTTTCAACCCCTCGATTTGGGATTTACCCAGTTGCCCAACCGGGTGTTGATGGGGTCCATGCATACCGGCCTGGAGGAAAAAAGGAACGGTTTTCCCAAGCTGGCTGCCTTTTACGCCGAGCGTGCCCGTGGAGAAGTCGGGCTGATCGTAACCGGCGGCGTGGCGCCAAACCGGGCCGGGTGGGTTTCTCCTTTTTCGGGTAAGTTAAGTACATCCGGGGAGGCACGTCAACACAAGATGATCACCGATGCGGTACATGCAGCAGGCGGAAAGATCTGCATGCAGATCCTCCATACCGGGCGATATGCCTATCATCCCTTTGCAGTGGCGCCCTCGGCGATCCGTTCGCCCATTACCCCCTTCAAACCAAGGGCGCTGAGTGGCGTAGGGGTGTTGGTGACGATCCGGGACTTTGCCCAATGCGCTGCGCTGGCTCGCGAGGCTGGTTATGACGGAGTGGAGATCATGGGATCGGAAGGGTATCTGATCAACCAGTTTATTGCACCTCGCACCAACCACCGCACCGATGAATGGGGCGGCAGCTTTGAAAACCGTATCCGCTTTCCCCTGGAGATCCTGCGAAAGGTCCGGGAAGCAGCGGGATCTGATTTTATTGTCATCTATCGCCTGTCGATGCTCGACCTGGTCGAAGAGGGGAGTACCTGGGAAGAAATAGAAGCGCTGGCCGGGGAAGTGGAAAAAGCAGGCGCCAACCTCATCAATACCGGCATCGGCTGGCATGAAGCCCGCGTACCGACCATCGCCACCACCGTGCCCCGCGGGGCTTTCTCCTGGGTGACCAGGCGGCTGAAGGGCAAAGTGGGCATCCCGCTCATTACCACCAACCGGATCAATGCCCCGGAAATAGCGGAGCGGATACTGGCGGCAGAAGATGCCGATATGGTATCCATGGCTCGTCCGCTGTTAGCCGATCCCTACTTTGTGAAAAAAGCCCGGGCGAATCAAGCTGCCCATATCAATACCTGTATTGCCTGCAACCAGGCCTGCCTGGACCATGTGTTTGAACGCAAGGTCGCTTCCTGCCTGGTTAATCCCCTGGCGTGCCGGGAAACAGAGTGGATCGTAGAGCCCGCTACAAGAAGCAGAAAGATAGCCGTGGTAGGAGCCGGACCAGCGGGGTTGGCTTTTTCGACCCTGGCAGCTCAACGGGGGCATGAGGTGACCCTCTTTGAAGCGTCTGCCGCGGTCGGTGGCCAGTTCTTGATGGCCAAACAAGTTCCAGGGAAAGAAGAATATGGAGAAACCATCCGGTATTTCCGGAATGAACTGGACCGCACAAGCGTGCGAGTGAAACTGAATACACAGGTCACAGCGGATCAATTGGCAGAAGGTGGGTTTGAGGAGATCATCCTGGCAACAGGCGTCTCTCCCCGGCGTCCTGCTATTCCGGGAGTGGACCACCCTTCTGTATGGTCTTATACCGATGTGCTGCAGGGCCGGATTGAAGTAGGGCAATGCGTAGCGATCATCGGTGCAGGTGGGATCGGGATGGATGTGGCGACATTCCTGGCACACCGTCCTTCACCTCCGGAGGAGGCTATTTCCGAATTTCTGGCTCAATGGGGGGTTGATCCATCTTATGAAGAACGGGGGGCGCTGAAAAAGCCCCAGCCGATAGTTTCCGGCCGAACGATTTATTTGCTTCAGCGATCTCCCGGCAAACCCGGCAGAGGCCTGGGGAAAACCACCGGGTGGATACATCGGTCCGAACTCCAGCAAATGGGGGTAAAGGTTATGTCTGCCGTTCGGTATGAAAAAATTGACGACCAGGGCCTGCATATTCACTGGAAAGGAGTGACCGAGGTACTGAAAGTGGATCATATCATCATTTGTGCGGGACAGGAATCCCGGCGGGAATTGCAGCAGGCGCTGCAGGAAAGGGGGATTGCCCCCCACCTGATCGGTGGCGCCCATACCGCAGCAGAGCTGGACGCACAGCAAGCCATCGAACAGGCATATCAATTGGCGTTGCAAATTTAGAGAACCAGAAAATACCGTTTCATGATCAACCGGCGATCCTTTCTTCGCAAAACAATGTTGCTTTCTGCACTCCTGGGCGTGAAAAATGTATTTTCCGCGTTACCTTTTGGCGCCTCTCGGCGTCAGAACACCGGTTCTTCAAAGGAAGGGCCTATCGTGCTGTCTACCTGGGATTTTGGCAAGGAAGCGAATCTGGAAGCCCTGTCGACCATGGAGAAGGGCGGAAATGCGCTGGATGCAGTAGAAGCAGGTGTTCGGATAGTAGAAGCAGACCCTACAAACAGCTCAGTTGGTTATGGAGGCCTTCCCGACCGGGATGGAAAGGTAACCCTCGATGCATGCATTATGGACGCAGATGGAAGTTGCGGAGGGGTTTGCTTTCTGGAAGACATTATGCACCCGATCTCTGTAGCCCGGAAAGTGATGGAAAATACGCCTCATGTGTTATTGGCTGGAGAAGGTGCCCGGCAATTTGCCTTATCCCAGGGGTTTCCCAAAGAAAACATGCTCACACCCAAGGCAAAAGAGGCCTGGAAAGATTGGAAAAAGGAACGCATCTACCAAACAGAGATCAACCGCGAGCGGCATGACACGATCGGCATGGTAGCGATGGATGCAAATGGCCGCTTGGCCGGGGCCTGCACGACCAGCGGTTTGTCGTTTAAACTGCGCGGCAGGGTAGGAGACTCGCCCATTATCGGCGCCGGGTTGTTTGTAGATGGGGAAGTAGGAGCTGCTGCGGCGACTGGATTGGGAGAGGCCGTGCTCAAAACCGCAGGCACCTTCCTGGTCGTGGAATTGATGAGACAGGGGATGTCACCCGCCGAAGCGTGCGAAGAGGCGATCATGCGGATTGTTCGAAAACAGCAATACCGGGATTTTCAAGTCGGTTTTTTGGCGCTGAACATTGCAGGGGCCCATGGCGCTTTCAGCATTCATCCTGGCTTTACCTATTCCCTGAGCAAGAACGGAAAACACGAGGTATTTACGGCCGATTCCTTTTTAAAAGGAGAGAAATGATGAAGGTTGCAAAATGGAAAATATTGCTTGCCGATGACCACTGTGTTGTCCGGGAAGGGATCAAATTTGTGCTCCAGCAGATGCCTGAAATGCGTGATGCGGTAGTGGAAGAAATCGCCAAAGGCTCCGATCTGCTTCCTGTGTTGAAAAAGAACAGCTTTGACCTACTGATCCTGGATATCTTTTTGGAAGGAATGGACGGGTTAAAGGTGCTGGATTATATTCAAAAGGAATCGTTGCGTATTTCCACGATCGTTTTTAGCAGGTATGACAACCAGCGAATGCGAAAAGCAGTGATGAACCGTGGAGCAAATGGCTTTGTATACAAATCTCAGTCCCTTTTGGACTTCGAAAAAGCGATCCGGATGGTGTTGAAAGGGCAGAAATACTCCATGCCTGCCAAACAAAAAGAAACGGAATCGGGCTTGGACTCCACCAGTCAGCAATCTTTTCTAGACCCATTGATGGAGCGATGTTCTCTGACTAAACGGGAAACACAAATACTTCGGCTTATCGCCGAATCGAACAGCAACAAGGAAATTGCTTCCCATCTGTTCATAAGCGAGCAAACGGTGGGCGTGCACAGGAAGAACCTGATGCGAAAATTAGGCGCCACGAATAAAGCCAGCCTGGTAAGGGCTGCCTACGAGTTTCAGTTTTTAGAGTAAAATACCCTCTTGTGGGTATGCACCTAAGTTAAATTGCCAATATCTTTGTGGCGGAAATAATAATGCAAGGCAAATAGAAAAAAACTACTGCCTTGGTGATTATTTCCACCCAGAGGTATTTGAATTGCCCTCAGAAGTTTTTACTTTTGTCGGCGAGTGAATTGAAATCCCATGAACGCAACGATTTAGCCCTTCGAGTCCTGTAGTCTTCACTCATCTTTCCCAGATGCACAGGATCGATCTGCTCCATACCCGCTGCTATCAAGTGGATTTCCTATTTGTGACTGTACTTTATGCTATCTGCCATACTCCAAATATCGTGCCAAAAGCCGATTTTTTTGCGGTTAAGCGGCTTGTCTTTGCAAATTATAATCTCATTTTCATAAACCATTCACACAACTGTAATTCCATGGAAAAAACGAATTTTACTAACCTACGTTCGCTGGTTTGGTTGGCACTGCCGATCGCGATGCTCTTCTTCCAGACAGGAAGCGTATCGGCCCAGACGATGGTCTGCAACGACAACGTGCAGGTTTCGGTCGACCCCACACCGGACGGAACCTGTCAGATTGATCTTACGGCTGACATGATCCTGGAAGGGGCTATTCCTTCGGGGAACCTTTTGCTGGAAGTACTCAGCGGCATCAATGTACTGTACTCCGGTATTAACGTAGTGAGCTTCAGTGGCAGTTCCCACCTGGGCCAGACGCTGGTTGTTCGTGTAACCCACATGAACAGCGGCAACAAGTGCTGGGGATCGATCAAGATTGAAGACAAAGCTGCTCCGGTATGCTTTGGGGAGGAAGTGACCATCCCCTGTACGCAAGACTACAACAACGTACCGTTTCCGGATGTAGCCGACAACTGCGACCTGAGCCCGGATGTAGAACTCGCCAATCAGACAATCAATACCTCCAGCCAGTGCTCCCCTAATGGCGGCTATGTATTGGTTACCCGTACGTTCCTGGCTATCGATGCGAGCGGCAACCAATCGGCGCCCTGCACGCAGTACATCACTATCGAACGCCCGGCTTATGTCGACTTCCCCAATGATATTACCTGGGAGTGCACGCAATATGCGTCCTATTCCAATATCACCGCGGCTACGGCACTTCATCCTACCGTGAAAGCCCTGCAAAGCGGCACCAATGTGATCAACGCTACGGGCATTACCAATGCGAGTGTACTGAGCAACACAGGCTCCGGTATCCCGGATGGTATCGTAGGACAATATTGCAACTATCAGTACACGCATGCAGACCAGACCCTGGTTACCTGCGGTACTACCTTTAAGATCGTACGCACCTGGACTGTACTCGACTGGTGTACAGGAATGGTCGTAACCGGCAACCCGCTGGGCGAAGACAATATCCAGATCGTTAAAGTGGCTGACCATGTGGCGCCTACCATTGTGCGCGCGCCTTTCTCCGTGAGCGCTAATATCCCTGGCCAACACCCGCTGCCTTGTAAGTCGCAAGGGTATCTGCAGCCGGCTTCGGTTTCAGATGCATGCAGCAACTGGACGATCCGCATTTTCACCCCGGTAGGCGAAGCGATCTACCTCAATGGGATTGATGGTACCAACGGAGGCTTTATTCCTGCTCCGGGCCTCGGACTGGGAACCTACCAGATCCTTTACCAGGCAATCGACGAATGCAACAATATCGCTGAACTGTACGTCTCTGTACAAGTGATCGACGATATCGTACCGACGACGATCTGTGATGAGATCACGGATGTGAACCTCTCCTCCGATGGGAAGGCTATCGTACCGGCCAATACCTTCGATGATGGTTCTTACGACAACTGCTGCCTCGACAAATTCGTCGTGCGCCGCATGAACGGCGATTGCAGCGGTAACTTCGACGACTTCGGTCCGACGGTGACCTTCTGCTGCAGCGATATCCCCGCGAACCCCGTTACGGTGGTCTTCCGCGCTATCGACTGCTATGGCAACTACAACGACTGTATGGTGACAGTAAACGTCAACGACAAACTGCCGCCTTCCCTCTTGTCTTGCCCGCAGGCACAAACCATTACCTGCGACAACTACCTGCAGAACTACGCTGCCGGGGTAGAACAAGGCAATTATAGCGTACTCAATGGGTTTGGTACGCCGACCTTTTACGACAATTGCAACTACAACACAGTCTATACCGTTACGGTTAACCTGAACAACTGTTCGGCTGGCCAGATCATCCGCAAATGGACGGCCAGTGACCAGAACGGCCAGGCTGTCTGCACCCAGGTGATCAACGTAAACCACGTGTCCAACTGGGTAGTGGAATTCCCCGCAGACTTTACCGGGCAGTGTACCAATGGCCAGCTGCCGGATACCGGCGAACCGGAGATCTTCCTCGACGAGTGCGAGCTGATCGGGGTAGCACATTCAGACCAGGTATTTACGGTCGTACCGGATGCCTGCTACAAGATCGTTCGTACCTGGAACGTGATCAACTGGTGTATCTATGACGACTTCGGGTATAACGCATACTCTGAAGCAGGCAAAGCGGAATGCAACCTGAACGTCGACTGGGATGGGGATGGCGACAAAGACTGCCGCACTTTCCGCGATGGCTGGAACTCTACGGGCAGCCCCGGCACCCCGGATGGCTACATCACGTTCAAACAAACGATCAAGGTGATCGACAACGAAGCACCTGACTTTACAATCCCGGCGATTGATGGCTGTATTACCGATACGGACTGCAACACCAATATCACGCTGCCTTACCCGGATATCAGCGACGATTGTTCCCTGCACTTTGATGTGGATATTACCGGTGAATTAGGCAATTTCAATAACATCACAGGCAATGTAACGGTAGCTAACGTTGGTGTAGGCGAATACGATGTGACCTATTCCGTGATGGACAACTGTGGCAACACGGCGTATGAAACCATCACCGTGGTGGTTACAGACTGCAAGAAACCGACACCGCTTTGCGACAACGGTCTCGTTATTGAGATCATGCAGACAGGTATGGTGGAAGTATGGGCTGAAGATTTTGACGAAGGTTCCTTCGACAACTGCGGCCCGATCGTGGCCTTCAGCTTCTCCCCGGATGTAAACGACCTGAGCACGATCTATACCTGCGATGACCTTGGTCAGCAGCCGGTACAGGTTTGGGTTACGGATATCTACGGCAACCAGGATTATTGCGAAACATTCGTCGTTATCCAGGATAACATGTTCGCCTGCAACTCGGCTAATGGGCCGACTGTAGCAGGTGCGATCGCGAATGAAGAAGAAGAAGGGGTGGAAGGTGTATCCGTTGAACTGAGTGGCAATGGCAGCAATACGGAACTGACCGGATCCAATGGTACCTACTCCTTCGGCAACATTCCCAGCGGTGGCGACTACACGGTTACCCCGGTATTCGATGTAAACGATGGCAATGGCGTGACCACCTACGACCTTGTATTGATCACCCGCCACATCCTCGGAATTCAATCGCTGAACTCTCCGTACAAGATCATTGCAGCAGATGCAAACCGGTCGAATTCGGTGACTACTTCCGACATGGTGGAGATTCGCAAGATCATCCTCCAGTTGATACAGGTGTTCCCGAATAATACATCCTGGCGCTTTGTCGACAAGGATTTTGTATTCCCGAACCCGGCTAATCCGTTCAGCAGCGGATTCCCCGAAGTGATCAGCTTCAATAACCTGAGCGTTAGCGAACTCTATGCAGATTTCGTGGCAGTGAAAGTAGGCGACGTCAACGGCTCGGCTGCTACCAACGCCATGGGCGATACGGAAGACCGCACGTTGTTTGGCACCCTGGCGCTGAACGTAGAAGACCAGCAATTGGTAGCTGGCAACACTTACACAGTGGCGCTTACTGCGGATAATCTTCGGGTGTTGGGCTACCAGTTTACGCTCAACTTTGACAACAACGCACTGGAATTGATCAACCTCATCCCTGGCCAGGGCAATGAAGACAACTTCGGTCTGCACCTGCTGGAAGAAGGAGCTATCACGACCAGCTGGAACGGAGAGATGACATCGGGCGATCTGTTTAGCCTGGTGTTTAAAGCCAACGACAACGCGTTGCTGAGCGATCTGCTGAGCGTCGGATCCCGCTTTACCAAAGCAGAAGCGTACGACCTCGATGGCCGCATGCTCGACATAAGCCTGTCTTTCAATGGGCAGATAGCAGGCGACAAATTCGAATTGTACCAGAATGTACCCAACCCCTTCAATGGCAAATCTGTGATCGGCTTTAACTTGCCGGAAACAGGGGTTGCTACCCTGAAGGTTGTCGATCTGTCCGGCAAAGTATTGAAACTGATCCGCGGAGAATTTGCAAAAGGCTACAATCAGATTGTCCTTCAGGCAAATGACCTTCCGGGTTCAGGCGTACTCTATTACTCGCTGGAAACCGCCGGCTTCACGGCTACCAAGAAAATGGTGATCGTGAAATAAAAGGCCGGAAGTGGACTTCTTCCGTCTCAAAATGGAGGAAGTCCACTTTTTTTTTCATATTTGTATCCGTGTTTATTATTGATTTGGACATCTACTATTCCATCCTATCTCAAAAACCAGGCATGAGAAAGCTCACATCCCTCCGGAGCTTTGCCCTTGTCGTGCTGCTTTGGTGCAGCGTGGCAACAACCTACGGGCAAGTGACGGTCTATTCCCCCCCTGTTATTGGCGATCCTGGTCAGCCGGTAAAAGTATTGGTCAAAGTGGCCAACTTTACCTCCATGCTGAATGCCCAGTTTACACTTAGGTATGACAGCCTGATTCTGGCCTACTCCGGGATTGGAGACTTCGGGATCTTCAATATCAATAACCAAAATTTTGGCGTTCCAGCTGGTCCATTCCCCACGCATAATGGGGTTGTTTCTTTTTTGTGGATCGCGGATAATATAATAACCGGACAATCGGTAGCAGACAGCAGCGTGCTGTTTTCGATCAACTTTGATGTGATCGGCTCGGCAGGCCAGGTTAGCCCTATCCAATTTTCCAACAATCCGACCGATTTGGAATTTGGCAACCTGACAGGAGAAATTACCTACAATGCATACGACGGCGCTGTCACAGTATCGGGCGGCTCGGCCACCGAAGAGATCGTAACGCAAGATTTTATCTTCTATCCGGTTTCACCAAATCCCGTCCGGGAGGAAGCACAGATTCGCTTTTCCCTGGAGCAATCTTCGCAAACCACATTGACTGTTTTTGACATTTCTGGTCGGGTGATCTACCAGAATGCCCAGTTTTTTAGGAACGGCGCACAGGTTTATATCCTTCCTGAAGAAGTGTTCCCTGTTTCCGGAACCTATTTCGCCCGTTTAACCACGGAGCATGCACAAGCTGTACAGAAACTGGTCGTTATCCGGTAACGGAAACGCCCAATTGGATAGCATATACGAATTGAAAAGATTGAGAAAACTGAAGATTTATTAATTTTTTTGTCTAACCGTCCCAAATTCCGAACATATGAGAAGACTCGTTACTATTGTAGTAATAGGGGTTCTTTCCGTTGTTTCCAATGTTGCATTCGCGCAGCAAGTAACATTCACCCTTACTCCGGCTACCACGAATACTACGCAGGGCACCCAAGTGTGCCTGGATGTGGAAGTGACTAACTTCACGAACATCGTCAGCTTTCAGTACAGCATTAATTATAATGCGGCTGTATTGCACTTTGACATGGCCCAAAACTTTAACCTGGCAGCCTTTACCGCTTCCAACATCGGTAATCCTTCTGCCGGAAACCTCACTGTTTCCTGGCTGGCTAATGATTTAATTAATGGGGAAACAGTGCCCAATGGCACGTCCATTTTTCAGATCTGTTTTACGACCGTGCCTACCAGCGGGACCTCAACCGTGGCCTTTTCCGGGAACCCCACCCCTGTGGAGGTGACTAATTCAAGCGGCTTGGTCAACCCGGTATTTAACAACGCAACGGTCAACGTCGGCGGTGGCGGCGGTGGCGGGGGCGACCTGACCTTTATTGCCTCCGATGAGACGGTGGCAAATGGCGCGCAGGTCTGCGTGGATATTTCGGTGCAAAACTTCACGGATATCGTCAGCATGCAGTATAGCATTAATTACAATGCCAGTGTGCTTCAATTCGTCAACGCAACCGGATTCAACCTCCCTGGTATGACCGCTTCCAACGTGGGTAACCCCACTTCCGGCAATATTTCCGTTTCCTGGCTGGCCAACGACCCGGTAAACGGGCAATCGGTGGCAAATGGGACGGTGATCTTCCAGGTCTGCTTTACGGCGATTGGCGCAGGCGGCACCTCCAGTAGCATCAATTTCTCCGGAAACCCGGTGCCTGTAGAGGTGATTGACGTAGGTGGAGAAGTGGTTCCGGTCTTCGACAACGGTACGGTAACCGTGACCGGCGGTGGCGGAGGGGGTACAAGCCTGACCTTTATTGCCTCCGATGAAACCGCAGGGCCAGGCGCCCAGGTCTGTGTAGATGTTTCGGTGCAAAATTTCGACAATATCGTCAGCATGCAATACAGCATTAATTACAATGCGAGTGTGCTGCAATTCAATAATGCGACAGGTTTCAACCTGCCCGGCTTTACGGCGGCCAACGTGGGCAACCCCACGGCGGGGAATGTCACTATATCCTGGCTGGCCAACGACCCCGTTACCGGGCAATCAGTGGCAGACGGGACAGTGATCTATCAGCTCTGTTTTACCGTGCTTGGATCCGCCGGTGCACAAAGCAATATTACTTTTTCCAGCACGCCCACTCCGGTGGAAGTGACCAATCCTTCCGGTATTATCACGCCCGTTTTTGACAATGGCTCCGTAACCGTAGAGATGGTTATCGGCCCCAACGATTTTGCGTTGATCCTGGATGACGCAAGTGTACAATCGGGGGACAACTGCTGCATCGATATGTCGGTACAGAACTTTACCGACATGGTGAGCATGCAATTTAGCATCAACTTCCCCGGCAACCTCCTTTCGTATACCGGATCGCAAGGCTTCAACCTGCCTGGCCTGAATGCCTCCAGCATCGGAAACCCCGGCGGCCCTGCTTCGGGCAACCTTACGCTTTCCTGGCTGGCAGATGATGTGGTGACAGGTGCAACCGTACCCAACGGTACCGTGATCGTGCAGTTGTGTTTCACGGCTACCGGGCCCAACTGTTCTACTGCCGATCTGGTTTTCTCCGGTACCCCGACCCCTATTGAAGTGACCGATGTGAACGGAAACGTGCCCTTTAACTGGAACGGATCTACCGTGGTGATCTGTGATGCAGCCCCGTTGGCGCTTCGCGCGAGCGACGAGACGGTTTCCCCAGGCGGCAATTCCTGTGTGCATATCCGGGCTATCGATGGATTTACCAATATCACCTCGATGCAATTCAGCATCGCCTATGATGAAACGATCCTGGATTTTACCGGGGTGCAGAATATTACCCTGGCAGGTATGACCGCCGGTGATGTGGGTAATCCGAACCCTGGGGAGCTCACAATAGACTGGACCTCGCCTCCGCCTTCGACCACCGTCGTGGATAATACAATCCTTTTCGACCTTTGCTTTGACGCCATAGGCATAAATGGCGATGTAAGTCCCATTAATTTTACAGATTCTCCGCTGGCTACCCATGTGATGAACATGAATGCGAATGTGCCCTTTATGGGGGACGACGGCTCGGTGACAATCAGCGGGACTTGTCCGCCGATTATGCTGCAGGCCACTACCGCCAACAGTTGTGCGGGCTCCGGCACGGGATCTATCGATCTGACACCCAGCGGCGGGGATGATATTTATACCTTCTCCTGGAGCAACATGGAAACCAGTGAGGATATCAGCGGGCTATCCGCTGGCACCTATACCGTGACTGTTTCGAGTTGTGGGTTGATGGCTACTCAGTCGTATACCGTAGGTTCTTTTCCCAGCATCAATGTCAATCCTACGATTGTAGATGTAGCCTGCTTTGGTGAAAATAGCGGGGCGATTTTCATTACCGTTCAGGGTGCAGGGCCTTTCGTTTATTCCTGGTCTGGTCCCGGGAATATTGCCAACCCCGGTTCCCAGAACATTACCGGCCTGATCGCCGGTGATTATACCGTGACGATCACCGATGGCAACGGATGCGTGAAAGTCTCCAGTTTTCTGGTGAAACAGCCGGCTTCTGGCTTAACAGCCAATCTGGTGAGCACGACTCCGGTTTCCTGCTTCGGGGAAAGCGATGGCGCCATTATGGTGCAGGCGATGGGCGGAACCCCCGGTTATACGTATAATTGGACGCCGGGATTGCCCAATACCAATAATCCGACAAACATTCCTGCCGGGGCTTACACGGTGGAAGTGGTTGACCTTAACTCCTGCACCGTAACGCTCAACAGCATTCAGGTATCCCAACCCCAGGTGCTGAACGTGAACCTGGTGAACCTGGTCAATGAAACAGGCGCAGGAAATAACGGCTCTATCGATATTAGCGTAGTGGGTGGAACCAGCCCGTATAGCTATTTGTGGCAAGGTCCGGGCGGGCCCTACATTACCCAGGATATCAATAACCTGACCGCAGGTACTTACAGTCTTACCGTCACGGATGACCACGGCTGTACAAAGACCTTTTCTGCGAATATCATCAAACCGCTCATTATTGAGGTCAACCAGATCGCCCATCCCTGTGGTGGGCAGGCCGACGGCTCCATCTCCGTAACGGTCAGCGGGGGAGATGATCCGTATGCGTTCTTCTGGACCGGCCCGGGTGGGCCTTATTTTACGGAAGACATTTCAGGCCTGGGAGGTGGAAACTATTCCCTTTCCGTTACAGACTTTGCGGGTACGCAGGCTTCCGTCCAGGTAACCTTGATCGAGCCTGCCCTTCCGTTGCAGATCTCCAGCGCTACGGTGATCAATACTTCCGGCCCCAATACCTGCAATGGCGCCGTAGTTTTGAACTCCATCATAGGCGGCACACCGCCCTATTCCATTTACTGGAGTAATACAGCTACGACTCCGTCCATCAACAACCTTTGTGCGGCCACCTATACGGTAACCATTACAGATGCCAACGGATGTACGGTGATAGAGGAATATACAGTGACGTTTATCCCCCAGCCGCTCATTCTCGACCTGAACGCTTCCCAGAATGTAGCCTGCAATGGAGGAGTAGACGGCGAGTGGACGATCTCGATTGAAGGGGCGTGAGCCCGTTTACCTTCTCCTATAGTGATATGTTCAGCACGCTGAGCATCGATGGGTTCGTGATCCGGAATGATTTGCCGGCGGGTAGTTATAGCTGTACGATCACAGACAGTTCCAATCCCACGCAGACCATGACGGTGAACCGGACCATCAACCAACCTACCAACCTGACATTGCCCGTTATGCAGATCTATCCCGCTACGGGCACCGCCAATAACGGCGCGGTGAATATCACGGCGATGGGAGGGACGTTCCCCTATGATTATCAATGGAGCAACGGTACGGAACTTCCTGATCCGAGCAACCTGGCTGATGATTGCTATGGCTTGACGATCACGGACGCCCACGGCTGCGAGTTCCCGTTTAATAATATCTGCGTACCCCGGCTTGAAATTTCCGGATATTCGGCTACAGACAACTTCTGCAAGAGCGCTTCTGATGGAGCGATCACCCTTACGGTAGACGGCGGGATCAATCAACCGCTTACCTATACCTGGATTGGCCCCAACGGGCAACCGGTAATGAATCCGGACTCGAACCAGGTGAGTAATCTCCCAATTGGCACGTATACCGTGTATGTGACGGATGCCCTTGGGGTGACCTCGATCGCAGAAACGATTGCGATTGATTTTACCTCTGAAGTAGTGGCTTCGGCTTTAGCTACCTCCGATTATAGCGGGTTCCCGGTAAGTTGTCCGGGGGAAGCTGATGGAGCGGCGGAAGCAATTGTGCTGGAAGGAGAAGCTCCGTATTCCTATCAGTGGATGGGGGGATTAGGCGCCCAGGCATCGGTCGATGGGTTGAGCGAAGGCACATACTACGTGATCGTGACGGATGATTTCGGCTGTGTAGATACCGCTTCCGTTACCCTGTCTGCCCCGGCCCCTGTAGCCTTTCAAGCGGATATTACCCATGTGGGTTGTGCAGGGGAAAGCGATGGAGCAATTTTCCTCGACATAATTGGCGGAGCAGGTGATCTCTCGTTTGAGTGGGATGATACGAAGAAACAACCTACCAACCCGGCAATTTTCCTGGGTGGAGATATCTATACCGTCACTATTGTCGATGGGAACGGGTGTGAGCAAATAGCTTCCTTTGAAGTCAATGAGCCGCCCGCTCTTCAGGTAGACCTCGTGTCTACACCTGATGACGGTGCACAGAATGGCACCATTGCCGCAATCGTGAGTGGAGGAAATGCGCCTTATACCTTCAACTGGAATACTGGCCGTCCAGGCGATACGGGTAGCCTGGTGGAAGACCTTTCTTCCGGGGAGTATGCCGTGTTGGTTACGGATGGGAATGGGTGCACGACTACCGCTACCGGGTTTATCGCCAATAGCAGCATCGAGTGTCTTGAGTTCCGCAACGTGATCACCCCGGATGGCGATGGCATGAATGAAGAGTTTCAGATCAACTGCCTCAACCTGTATCAGGAGAATACCCTCAAGATATTCAACCGGTGGGGACAATTGGTTTTCGAAACCGACAACTACGCCAATGATTGGACCGGAATAAACCGCCTCGGAGAAGATTTGCCGGAAGGCGCCTATTTCTTCGTCTTTGAATACCGTGATGAAGGAGGCTCCATGCAGCAACTGAAAGGACATATAACCCTGATTCGCTAATTCCCATTAACAGCCGAAAACCGTTACATCATGAAAAGATTTTTATGGCTTCTGATTATACTGGGTGGATTACAAACGCTTCGAGCACAAGATCCGGCCATTTTTAACCACTACCTAGTTTCACCGATCCTCATTAATCCCTCCTATGCGGGGTTTGAGGAAGCGCATATTTTGCAAGGCAATTTCCGAAACCAATGGACCGGCTTCCCAGGAGCCCCTGTTACCTATGGATTCAACTATAATGGCCCGATCGGTAAGACGCTGGGCTTGGGCTTTAACGTGCTTGGGGAAAACATAGCCTCCATCACCCGCTTTCGGTTCCAGTTGAACTACGCCTTTCGGTTCAATATCGGGGAGAATGTGAAGATGGCTGCCGGATTTTCTACAGAATTTTCCAATCTGCAGCTCAATAACTCGGCTTTGCAAAACCCATTCTACGAACAAGGCGACAACCTGATCGATGCCTTCAACAAAGGAGAAAGTGTCTTGGATGCTACCTTGGGCACGTATGCTTCCTTCAAAGATAATACCTTCATAGGCCTGGCTTTCCCCAACCTGATCGTCGCAAAGATCTCTGATATCGAATCAGGAGATCCACAGGGGTCTTTTTTCAAGTTCTTCATCTTCAACGTAGGCCACCGCTTCGAGTTTGATAACGGGTTCTCCTTTGAGCCATCCCTCATGATGCGCAAGGTGATGACCGTGCCCTTCAACCTGGACTTTAATGCCAAGGTTGGTTTTCTGGAAGACCGCTTTATCGCAGGTCTTTCGTATCGCACCGGCGTGGGTGGAGCCCTCGGCGTGCTGCTTGGCACTTCGTTCGACCAGTTTCGCCTCTTCTACTCCTACGACCTTTCTTTTCAACAGTTTCAGCAGTACAATAGTGGCGCCCACGAGCTCACGATTGCCCTGCGACTGGGGAAAAGGAAGTAAAGATAGATGTCCTTTAACAATTGGTTTTTGGGATGGCCTCCCTCTGCGTGCAGAGGGGGGCTTTTACTTCTTTATAATAATATTTACTTCTATAAAAAAATACCACGATCAGGGTATGTTTATTGCCGGACTTAACCCTAAATTTGTATTGTTTTTATCAGTAAAACTGTTAAAAACTAAGAAGTTATAGTCGATCACACATGAACGTATTCTGCGAAGTCCCCCTCCAAACCTTTTGGTAACAACCGAATCACCTAGCGTTTATAGGCTATAGGGCTTGAGTATCGGGGAATCCATGTAATCGACTTTGGATGTGTAATAGACTTTGCATAGATAGCAAAGGGTGGTATTGTATTGTCGTTAAATTATAATCTCATGAAAAAATACCCAGCTATTCAGGAATGGATAGGTCAGGATCATTGAACAGGCATCGGCTTGCTGTTGGCAAGGCGATGCCTGTTTGCATATAAAATGGAAATCTCGAACACGTGTTACTCAATAATTAATTAATCAAAACTTTCGATCTCATGAGAAAAAGGAATTTAAAGGCTGCCTTCGTGGTCATGTTAGTCGCTTTCACCTTCTTGTTTGCAGGTGTACAGTACGGACATGCGCAGGGATTGGCAACCAACACACAGCCTGCCCTATACGGGCCGCTGAAGACTTCATTCGTTAGTTCTTCGGAAGCACAGGTCTTATTGGAGGCTCACATGGTGCAGATAAACAACCTGCTTCAGAGCCTGCCTCAGGGCTCTCCGGCATACCAGGTTGCCTATCGTTCTTCGGTGTACTACCGTACCGTGCTGCAGTCGGTAATTGGAGGCAAGAACGTGTCCAATTCCATCATGGATGGTATTGGGATGTTTACCTCGACCTACTTTGCCGGGGCTTCTTATTCAGAAAAGCTGGGACTTCGCCAGGAGTCCATCAATTTGCTCTATACGCCGAGCGCGCCCAATAACAGTACAAACTGATATTGAGGGCTTTCGACTTTGAGCAAAAGAACCTTTCCATTATTCAGAAAAATCAGACGTCTCATGAAAAAAATGAATTTTACCTTTAAATCGATGTTGCTGAGCTTCGTGTTCCTGGCCATGGGGTTGGGCGCCGTTTCGGCTCAGATCAATATCGTGCGCAACTGGACCGCAGGTGCGTTTGCCAACGAACCTGGTTGGGAGATCATCAACATCGCGACTCAGGTGGTGTATAATTGTGCCCAGGCTGGTACGACTACGCCGAACGGCGCCGTTACGATCAGTGTGCCTGCCGGCTTTTATGAAGTAAGGGGCTTCGACTCTTACGGGGATACGTGGAACGGAGGAGCATTGACGATCACCCAGGGTGGTGTGACCATTTTCTCTACCACGGGCCCTCCCAACGGAGGTTATTTCCCATCCGGCAACACGTGCGATGGGGATTCCTTCGCCTGTCAACGGGGTTGCCTCGGCGATCCTGGGTACTTTTGAGGTAGCGCTCCCGTGCGCACTGATCTGCCCTGCCAACGTCACGGTTAGCAACTCGCCCGGCCTTTGCGGTGCGGCTGTGAACTACACGATCGATCAGGGCACTTGCGTAGGCTATACGCTCACCCCCAACCTGCCTTCAGGAAGTGTATTTCCGGTGGGCACGACTACGGTAGTGGCCTCTTCGGGTACGGCAAGCTGTTCGTTCTCGGTAACGGTGAACGATGTCGAGCCGCCGACCTTTGCGCCATGTCCGGCCGATATCATTGTCAACCTGGACCCAGGTGCATGTGCCGCCTTTGTTCAGTGCAACGTTAAAGCCGTGGACAACTGTCCGTACGCAGGTCCGCTGCAATCGCTGGTTCAGTACAACAGCACGGCGATCGACATGGCAGGTGCACTGGCATGCTACATCGCTCCGACGAGCTACTGGCGGGTGTACAACCTCAACGCGATGGGTGTCACTACGGACTTTTTGATCCAGAGTGTGACCACCGCGATCGTAAATGCCAACAATACGCCGTTTACGGCACGGCTCTACCAATTGAATGGCGCCTTCACCCTGGCCAACCTGACACTGCTTGGGCAGAAGACGGTGAACCTGACGGGCAACGGCATCTATGGCACTATCCCGTTTGACGCACCGATCCAGATCACGGCGGGTTCGACCTTTGTAGTGGAATTGGCATTGCTGCCGGTGGCTCCATTTGGTCCTGCTGGTCAGAACCAAAGCGGGGAAGCATTCCCGAGCTACATTTCCGCACCTTCCTGCGGGATTACCCAGCCTCAGACATTTGCCAGCATTGGTTTTGCCTATGTAGGGCTGTTCCACCCGAACGGAAACGTATACATCGATGAAATTCCGCTGACCAACAACTCGGAGATCAACCCGGCAACGGGTCTGCCCTATGAGTGCGGCGACGAGTTCCCGATCGGCACGGTAGGCATGACCTTCACCGCTACGGATGCGGCCGGCCTGACGGCTAACTGCAGCTACAATATTACCGTACTGGAATTCCCGAACCCAACGCAGACAATGGCCTGCAACGACAACGTACAGATCAGCCTGGATCAGACGGGCTGTGTAGAAATACTTGCGGACATGATCCTGGAAGGCGGTCCATACCATTGCTATGACGACTATATCGTAGAAGTGTTAAACCAGTTTGGTTTCCCGACGGGCAACCAGGTTTGCTGCTCGGATGTAGGAAAGACCAAAACGGTCCGCGTCACGGATCCGGATACCGGCAACAAGTGCTGGGGCTCGGTTAAAATCGAAGACAAACTGAAACCGATCATCGAGTGTGCCGATCTGAGTATCTCCTGCACGGAAGATATCGAAAACTTGCCTTCGCCACAGATTCCCGGCGTGTTCGAAGAGGTGATCGAAGGGTTGAACGATGTAATTGAAAACAATACATCCCCACTGGAATACACGTTCGACTTGAGCTATCTGCCAGCCGGTCATCCGGTACTGGACGTGAATGTACGGGTCAAACTGATCGACCATACCTGGATCCCGGACTTGAACATGTTCGTGATCAACCCTGCCGGCCAATCCGTATCGTTCTTTACGGTGGCGGGTTGCGCAGGACTTAACCTGAATGTAGACGCATGGTTTGACGACGAAGGAGCCGGCACGCCGGGCGCAGGTTCGACCTGTACGTTCTTCGACGCAGCAGGCGCGCCAATCCTGCCGTATGTAGCAGGTGTGCAGCAGAACAACGTGCTTACCCAACTGGACGGCTCGAGTGCTTCGGGTACCTGGACAGTTCGGATCACGGATTCCTTCGCAGGTGACGACGGTGTGGTGAAGATCATCGGTTTGCATGTAGAAACACCGGATCTGGCGCAAGTAGATCCTTATGACAACTGCGCAATAGCGGATCTCTCTTTCACGGAGTCTGTTACGAACGGCACCTGCAGTGGCCCGAGTCAGACGATCATTCGGGTATGGACGGCTACCGACCCGAGCGGCAACAAGGCTAGCTGTACGCAAACGATCACACGTGTTCGTCCGACGCTTGCTGACATCGAAGTGCCGCCTTCTTATGACGGGATCAACAACCCGGCACTGGATTGCTCCGGCAACGGTTGGGATACCAACGGCAACGGCTATCCAGATCCAAGTGAAACCGGTGGCATCACCATCACCGGCAACCCGTTTGTGAATGAGGATATCTGCGAAATGACCGCTACGTATCAGGATATAGTGATCCCTATCTGCGCAGGTACCTTCAAGGTAGTGCGCAAGTGGTTGATCATTGACTGGTGTCTGATTGAGCAAATGACCTACGATCAGGTTATCAAAGTGGCTGACCAAACCGGCCCGACGGTTGTTTGCCCGACGGCTCCGAAAACGATCAATGTATACCAGGCCAGCTACAACCAGGGTGGCCCCCACTCGATCTGTAAAGGCAACGTAGTGATCCCGGCACTGGTAGTTTCGGGCGACGATTGCTCCGGCCTGAACCCGGCAGGTTACAAGACTGAACTGTGGACGCTTGGCGCAGGCACGCTGCTCCAGTCGATCAACGGCAACGGAGGTACCTTCCCCAACGTAGAACTGATCGCGGACAACCCGCCGACCAATAACGCACAATACACTGTTCGCCACATATTTACAGATGGTTGTGGCAACCAGAGCGAATGCATCTACAACATCACCGTAATCGACAAAGTACCGCCGGTGCCGATCTGTGACGAGATCACGGAACTGGCACTGACGAACAACGGTGGCTCAGGTCAAGGCTGCAGCATCCTGCCGGCTAAAAATCTGGACGATGGTTCGTACGACAACTGTGGCGATGTATTCTTCTACGCAGCCAAGATGAATCCGTTCCTCACCCCGCCGTACTTCTACCAGTACTACAAGACACTGGAATACTGCTGCGACGAAGTAGGAGACAACATGGTGATCGTGCTCGTACTGGATTTCGATCCGACGACGGTACCGGGCGCTACGCTGCCCGATGGTTCGGTGTTCCTGTTCCCGGGCAACCCGATCTTCGAAGGTTCCTTCAACACCTGTATGGTGACGGTAGGCGTAACCGACAAGATCCCGCCGGTGACCCTGTTCTGCCCAGCCAACCAGACGATCAACTGCGATACCTATCTGAATACCTACGCTGCCGGCGTGAGCCAGGGCAATTACAGTGTACTGGCCGGCTTCGGCTTCCCGCAATTCTACGACAACTGCGACTACAATGAGGTATACACCGTAACGGTGAACCTGAACAACTGTACCGAAGGTTCGATCACGCGCAAGTGGACAGCTAGTGATGCCAACGGACAGGCTAGCTGCACACAGACTATCACGGTCACCCACAAATCTGACTGGGTCGTTGAATTCCCGGCTGATTTCACGGGCCAGTGCACCAACGGTCAGTTGCCTAATACGGGCGAACCGAAGATCTTCCACGACGAGTGTGAACTGATCGGCGTATCGCATGCCGACCAGCTCTTCACGATCGTACCGGATGCGTGCTACAAGATCGTACGTACCTGGAACGTGATCAACTGGTGTATCTATGACGACTTCGGCTATGATGCATACCTGGAAACAGGCAAAGCAGAATGCAACCTGAATCAGGATTGGGATGGCGATGGCGACAAAGATTGCCGCACGTTCCGCGATGGCTACAACTCGACCGGTAGCCCGGGCACCCCTGACGGCTACATCAGCTACAAGCAGGTGATCAAGGTGATCGACAACGAGGCTCCTTCCTTCACGATCCCGCCGATCGACGGCTGTATCACGGATACGGATTGCAACACCAATATCACGCTGCCTTACCCGGACATCAACGACGATTGCTCCCTGGCATTTGACGTAGACATCACGGGCGACTTCGGTTCCTTCAACAACATCACGGGCGCGGTTACGATCCCGAACGTGAATGTGGGTGAATACGACGTAACGTATGCCGTAACCGACAACTGTGGCAACACAGGCTATCATACGATCACGGTCGTCGTAGAAGACTGCAAGAAGCCGACTCCGCTGTGCGACAATGGCCTTGTTGTCGAGATCATGCAGACGGGTATGGTAGAAGTATGGGCCGATGCATTTGACGAAGGTTCCTTCGACAACTGCGGTCCGATCACCTCGTTCAGCTTCTCGCCGGATGTAACCGACCTGAGCCACATCTACACCTGCGATGACCTCGGTCAGCAGCCGGTACAGATTTGGGTAACGGATATCTATGGCAATCAGGATTACTGCGAGACCTTCGTCGTGGTACAGGACAATATGTTCTCCTGCAATAGCGTCACTATTGCGGTGGCCGGTGCGATTGCTACGGAAGGCCAGGTAGGAGTAGAAGGAGTGAACGTGGAAATCAACGGTGGTCTGTTTGCATCCTTCACGGACAACAACGGTAACTTCTCCTTCAATGCCTTGACCTCAGGAGGTGACTACACCGTAGCTCCGGAACTGGATCAGAACCCAAGCAACGGGGTAACTACCTGGGACCTCGTGCTGATCAGCCGCCACATCCTGGGCATCCAACTGCTCAACTCGCCGTACAAAATGATCGCTGCAGATGCCAACAAGTCAAACAGCGTAACTACGCTCGACATGGTGAACATCCGCAAGGTGATCCTGCAGATCGAACCGGGCTTCCCGAACAACACGTCCTGGCGCTTTGTCAACAAGGACTATGTGTTCCCGAACCCTGCGAATCCGTTCGCAGCTACGTTCCCGGAAGTGATCAACTACAACAACATGAGCTCGAGCGACCTGAACGCGGACTTCGTCGCGGTGAAAGTGGGTGATGTAAACGGCTCTGCCGCTGCAAACCTCACCGGCAACGTGGAAGACCGTACGTTCAACGGCTCGATGAATATTGACGTACAAGATCAGCAACTGAAGGCTGGCAAGACCTACACGGTTGACTTCACGGCACAAGCCATCGACCTGTTGGGCTACCAGTTCACCCTGAACTACAACACGCAAGCTGTCGAGATTCAAAACCTCGCAGCGGGTGTGGCTGGTGAAGAGAACTTCGGTATGCTGTTGGAAGAAGGCGTGCTGACGACCAGCTGGAACGTATCCGAGGCTCGTGCCCTGGCACAAGGCGAAGTACTGTTCAGCCTGGTAGTGAAAGCCAATGCAGATGTAGCATTGAGCGAAGTGTTCGGCGTAAGTTCGGCTTACACCGCAGCTGAAGCCTATAACGGCAACAGCGAACTGCTCGATGTCAACCTGATGTTCAACGGCACAGAGGCAACCGGTTTTGCCCTGTACCAGAACGTACCGAACCCGTTCAAGGGTGAAACGGTAATCGGCTTTACGCTTCCCGAAGCAAGCACCGCTACGCTGACGGTAATGGATGTATCCGGAAAAGTACTGGCCACAGTAGCTGGGGAGTATGCAAAAGGCTACAACGAAGTACGCCTGGGTAGTGGCGAAACATCTTTCGCCACTGGTGTCCTCTACTATCAATTGGATACGCCGACCCACAGCGCAACGAAGAAGATGGTTATCATCGAATAATCGGTAAGGGCGAAAAGTCTTTCGCCCCTCCAAGACTTAAATCGGTTTTTGAGATATGCCCCTCTCCGCCTTGGTGGAGAGGGGCTTTTTTATGGCCGCACCTGACCTTTAGCGAAGGCTGGCCTGGAACAACAAGCTTCGTTTATATAGAAATTGCTGTTTTTTAAAAAAAAATACCCTATTCAGGGTATACTTCTTGGCGCACTTTAGACGACCTTTGTAGTGTTCTTTTGTGAGAAGACTATATTGGAAAAAGAACTTAATTGTAATCCGAAAACACATGAGCACAGGAGTATTTACATTCCCTCCGTTTTATTTTTCCCAACAACCGGATTACGTGCATTAAACCTTAGCCTCCTTTTTTAAAAGGAAGCTATTTGTGTTTTCGAGATCAGATCGATTTTTCCTTTGCCAAAGTTTGGCGAGACGTGTATATTTTTGCGCATAAGAGAGGCTTAGGCCTCCTACTAACAAACTATGACTCATGATTCAATCTTACCAAGCTTCAATGCAGGGTAAAATGGTGTCCGTTAAAGGCATCAGTTCCGCTATGGAACTGATGCCTTTTTGTTTATAAATGATAATCTCGAACACAAAGCAGAATTCACTAATTCATTCATTAAATCTTCGATCTCATGAGAAAAGCAAGGATTAAAATGGTCCTGTTGGGACTATTTTCGACTTTAACGCTAATGCTCTTTGTGGTGGCGCAGGGCCAGGCCCAGGTTACTACATCCTATTCTCCCCCCTCCACGCCTACTACAGATGGTGCGGTGGTTGCCCCTACTTATGTACAAGCATCCCAGGGGATTGCCATTTTGGAGCCATACTGCGTATCGCTGAAAACGTTTCTTAGCACCTTGACACCTGGAACTCAGGCATACAAGACAGCTGAAACGAGCTACACGTTTTACACCATGATCTTGTCGGGATTGCAATCCGGAAAGAATGTCCCGGATTCCATTAAAAATGGCTTTACGCTATTCCAATATCCGGATTACGTAAATACGCCCGTTTCCCAGATCAACAGTTTGCGTGCGGAGTCTCTCGTATTATTGACCATTTGATTCCGCATTTTATTTACATTCAAAAACTAACTCATGAAAAATAATAGCATTACACAAACGCCTGCATCAAAACTGCTGAAGTGGGCAGTGGCGCTGATCCTGCCCCTGGTATTTAGCCAGGCAGTTCAAGCGCAGTATGTGGTCTCCGCCTGCGGCAACGCATACGAGAACATTCAAACGACAGGTACGCTGGTGGCCGGTTCTGCCGGCGACGACCTGGCGATCGCCATTGGTCTTCCCTTTACCTTCAACTTCTACGGAGTTAACCAGACGACGGCCAACGTGACGACCAACGGCTTTATGACCTTCCCGGGTACGTCTATCGCGGGTGCGCCATTTACCAACGCCGCTTTGGCTGTTGGTCAAAATGGTATTTTCCCGTATTGGGATGACCTGAACGGCGCGCCTGGTATTTTCACGCAAACCTTTGGCGTGGCGCCCAACCGGCATTTCGTAATTCAATGGGTCAAGCCGTTCTTTGGCGGCACGGACGCGATTGATTTCGAGGTGATCCTGTTCGAAACGAGCAATATCATCCAGTTCCGCTATTTCGACATCAACGGATTGAGCGGCAACGGTGCAACGATAGGTATCGCAGGTCCTGCAGGTACGGGCATTACCCAGCTTGGTTTCAACCAGACCGGAGTAGTTGCAGCCGGCCAGTGCATTCAGTTCCTGCTTCCTCCTCCTTGCGCATTGGTTTGCCCTCCCAACATCACTGTAAATAACGACCCGGGTGAATGTGGTGCGGTTGTCAACTACACCATCGATCAGGGTACATGTACTTCTTATACGATTAGCCCGAACCTGCCTTCGGGCAGCGTGTTCCCCTCGGGTACGACCGTAGTGACAGCCACTTCCGGTTTCGCTAGCTGCTCGTTCTCGGTAACGGTGAACGATATCGAACCGCCGACCTTTGCGCCATGTCCGGCCGACATTATTGTCAACCTGGATCCGGGTGCATGCGCCGCCTTTGTCCAGTGCGACGTGAAAGCCGTCGACAACTGCCCATATGCTGGCCCGCTTCAGTCGCTGGTTCAGTACAACAGCACGGCGATCGATCCGGCAGGTGCACTGGCATGTTACATAGCCCCGACCAGCTACTGGCGGGTGTACAACCTCAACGCGATGGGTGTCACTACGGACTTTTTGATCCAGAGTGTGACCACCGCGATCGTAAATGCCAACAATACGGCGTTTACGGCTCGGATCCACCAATTGAATGGCGCCTTCACCCTGGCCAACCTGACGCTGCTTGGCCAGAAGACAGTGAACCTGACGGGTAACGGCACCTATGGCACTATCCCGTTTGACGCACCGATCCAGATCGCGGCGGGTTCGACCTTTGTAGTAGAATTGGCGGTGCTGCCGGTGGCCCCATTCGGTCCGGCCGGTCAGAACCAAACCGGGGAAACATTCCCGACCTACATTTCCGCACCTTCCTGCGGAATTACCGCACCTCAGACAATGGCCAGCATTGGTTTTGCCTATGTGGGGCTGTTCCACCCGAACGGAAACATCTTCATCGATGAGGTTCCGTTGACCAACAACTCGGAGCTCAACCCGGCAACGGGTCTGCCCTATGAGTGCGGCGACGAATTCCCGATCGGCACGGTAGGCATGACCTTCACCGCTACGGACGCTGGTGGTCTTACCGCAAACTGCAGCTACAATATTACGGTGCTTGAATTCCCGAACCCGACGCAGACAATGGCCTGCAACGACAACGTACAGATCAGCCTTGATGAGACGGGCTGTGTAGAAATACTCGCGGACATGATCCTGGAAGGCGGTCCATACCATTGCTATGACGACTATATAGTAGAAGTGTTGAACCAGTTTGGTTTCCCCACGGGCAACCAGGTTTGCTGCTCGGATGTAGGAAAGACCAAGACGGTCCGCGTTACGGATCCGGATACCGGCAACAAGTGCTGGGGCTCGGTCAAAATCGAAGACAAACTGAAGCCGATCATCGAGTGCCTTGATTTCGATATTTCCTGTACTCAGGATTTCCCGGATCATCCGCATCCGCAAATATCTATTGGTTCGCCTCCTGCAACCCTGGCCACCGTCAACGCGCCCAACAATGGGAACGCTTCAGGCGGTATGGTATGGTTTGATGTGAATAACATGACCGGTAGCGACGTGACGGTAACCGAACTCGGTATGAACGTCTCCGGTGCAACCATGGTCGACGTTTATCTCCGCCCCGGCACCTATGTAGGGAACACCGGAAGCGCAACGGGCTGGACCCTGGTGGCTCAGGCTGATGCAACGACCGGTCCGTTTGCAGGTGCGGTTATTGGGGGCCCGGTAATCACCGCGGCGCCGACCAACTTCGTTATTCCTGCGGGCACCTGGGGTGTGGCACTGCACGCCCTTTCGGCTGCACAAAGCTATACCAACGGTACCGGCGCCAACCAAAGCTTCACCGATGGCAACCTCACCATAACCCTCGGTTCGACCGCAAACACGCCTTGGGGCGCTGCGTTCACGCCTCGGGTATGGAACGGTTATATCACCTACTCGAGCCTGTTTGAGGCCGACCTGATCGAACCGACCGACAACTGTACAGTGGTCGATCTGAGCTTTGTCGAAACCATCCAGAACGGTACTTGCGACGGAGAGAGCCAGACAATTACCCGCATATGGACGGCTACCGACCAAAGTGGCAACAAGGCTAGCTGCACACAAACGATCACACGTGTTCGTCCGACGCTTGCTGACATCGAAGTGCCGCCTTCTTATGACGGGGTCAACAATCCTGCACTGGATTGCTCCGGCAACGGTTGGGATACCAACGGCAACGGCTATCCAGATCCAAGTGAAACCGGTGGAATCACCATCACCGGCTTACCGTTTGTGAATGAGGATATCTGCGAAATGACCGCTTCGTATGAGGATATAGTGATCCCTATCTGCGAAGGTACCTTCAAGGTCCTGCGCAAGTGGTTGATCATCGACTGGTGCACGGTTGAGCAAATGCACTATGATCAATTGATCAAAGTGGCTGACCAAACCGGCCCGACGGTTGTTTGCCCGACGGCTCCGCTGACGATCAATGTTTACCAGGGCTACTACAGCCAGGGTGGCCCGCACTCCGTCTGCACGGGTAACGTAGTGATCCCGGCGCTGAATGTGACGGGCGACAACTGCTCCAGCGTAAATCCGGCAAGTTACAAGACCGAACTGTGGACGCTTGGCGCAGGCACGCTGCTCCAGACGATCAACGGCAACGGAGGTACCTTCACCAACGTAGAACTGATCGCGGACAACCCGCCGACCAACAACGCACAATACACGGTTCGTCACACCTTTATGGATGTGTGCGGCAACCAGAGCGAATGCATCTACAACATCACCGTAATCGACAAAGTACCACCGGTGCCGATCTGTGACGAGATCACAGAACTGGCCCTGACAAACAGTGGTGGTTCGGGCGAAGGCTGCAGCATCCTGCCTGCCAAAAACCTGGATGACGGTTCATATGACAACTGCGGCGATGTATTCTTCTACGCAGCCAAGATGAATCCGTTCCTCACCCCGCCGTACTTCTACCAGTACTACAAGACGCTGGAATATTGCTGCGACGAAGTTGGGGACAACATGGTAGTGGTACTCGTACTGGATTTCGATCCGACAACGGTACCGGGCGCTACGCTGCCCGATGGTTCGGTGTTCCTGTTCCCGGGCAACCCGATCTTCGAAGGTTCCTTCAACACCTGTATGGTGACGGTAGGCGTAACCGACAAGATCCCGCCTGTGACCCTGTTCTGCCCGGCCAACCAGACGATCAACTGCGATACGTATCTGAATACCTACGCTTCCGGCGTGAGCCAGGGCAACTATAGCGTGCTGGGCGGCTTTGGCTTCCCGCAGTTCTACGATAATTGCGACTACGATGAGGTATACACCGTTACGGTGAACCTGAACAACTGTACCGAAGGTTCGATCACGCGCAAGTGGACGGCCAGCGATGCTAACGGCCAGGTTTCCTGCACACAGACCATCACGGTCACCCACAAATCTGACTGGGTCGTTGAATTCCCGGCTGATTTCACGGGCCAGTGCACCAACGGCCAGTTGCCGGATACGGGCGAACCGAAGATCTTCCACGACGAGTGTGAATTGATCGGCGTATCGCACGCAGACCAGCTCTTCACGATCGTACCGGATGCGTGCTACAAGATTGTACGTACCTGGAACGTGATCAACTGGTGTATCTATGACGACTTCGGCTACGATGCATACCTGGAAACAGGCAAAGCAGAATGCAACCTGAACCAGGATTGGGATGGCGACGGCGACAAAGATTGCCGCACATTCCGCGATGGATACAACTCGACCGGCAACCCGGGCACCCCTGACGGCTACATCAGCTACAAGCAGGTGATCAAGGTGATCGACAACGAGGCTCCTGCCTTCACGATCCCGGCGATCGACGGCTGTATCACGGATACGGATTGCAACACCAATATCACGCTGCCTTACCCGGATATCAACGACGATTGCTCGCTGGCATTTGACGTAGACATCACAGGCGACTTCGGTTCCTTCAACAACATCACGGGCGACGTAGTTATCCCGAATGTAGGTGTAGGCGAATACGATGTAACGTATGCCGTAACCGACAACTGTGGCAACACAGGCTATCATACGATCACGATCGTAGTGGAAGACTGCAAGAAGCCGACTCCGCTGTGCGACAATGGCCTCGTGGTCGAGATCATGCAGACGGGTATGGTAGAAGTATGGGCCGATGCATTTGACGAAGGTTCCTTCGACAACTGCGGTCCGATCACCTCGTTCAGCTTCTCGCCGGATGTAACCGACCTGAGCCACATCTACACCTGCGATGACCTCGGTCAGCAGCCGGTACAGATTTGGGTAACGGACATCTATGGCAATCAGGATTACTGCGAGACCTTCGTCGTGGTACAGGACAATATGTTCTCCTGCAATAGCGTCACTATTGCGGTGGCCGGTGCGATTGCTACGGAAGGCCAGGTAGGAGTAGAAGGAGTGAACGTGGAAATCAACGGTGGTCTGTTTGCATCCTTCACGGACAACAACGGTAACTTCTCCTTCAATGCCTTGACCTCAGGAGGTGACTACACCGTAGCTCCGGAACTGGATCTGAACCCGAGCAACGGGGTAACTACCTGGGACCTCGTGCTGATCAGCCGCCACATTTTGGGCATTCAATTGCTGGATTCTCCGTACAAAATGATTGCTGCCGATGCCAACAAGTCAAACAGCGTAACCACGCTCGACATGGTGAACATCCGCAAAGTGATCCTGCAGATCGAACCGGGCTTCCCGAACAACACGTCCTGGCGCTTTGTCAACAAGGACTATGTGTTCCCGAACCCTGCGAATCCGTTCGCAGCTACGTTCCCGGAAGTGATCAACTACAACAACCTGAACTCGAGCGACCTGAACGCGGACTTCGTTGGTGTGAAAGTGGGTGATGTAAACGGCTCTGCCGCTGCAAACCTTAACGGCGACGTAGAAGACCGCACGTTCAACGGCTCGATGAATATCAACGTACAAGATCAGCAACTGAAGGCTGGCAAGACCTACACGGTTGACTTCACCACAGAAGCCATCGACCTGTTGGGCTACCAGTTCACCCTGAACTACAACACCGAAGCTATCGAGATCGCAGATCTGGCAGCTGGTGTAGCAGGTCAGGAGAACTTCGGTATGCTGTTGGAAGAAGGCGTGCTGACGACCAGCTGGAACGTATCCGAGGCTCGTGCCCTGGCACAAGGCGAAGTACTGTTCAGCCTGGTAGTGAAAGCCAATGCAGATGTAGCATTGAGCGAAGTGTTCGGCGTAAGCTCGGCTTACACCGCAGCTGAAGCCTATAACGGCAACAGCGAACTGCTCGATGTCAACCTGATGTTCAACGGCACAGAGGCAACCGGTTTTGCCCTGTACCAGAACGTACCGAACCCGTTCAAGGGTGAAACGGTAATCGGCTTTACGCTTCCCGAAGCAAGCACCGCTACGCTGACGGTAATGGATGTATCCGGAAAAGTACTGGCTACGGTAGCTGGTGAGTATGCAAAAGGCTACAACGAAGTACGCCTTGGTAGCGGCGAAAGATTTTTCGCCCCTACTGGTGTCCTCTACTATCAACTGGATACGCCGACCCACAGCGCAACGAAGAAGATGGTTATCATCGAATAATCGGTAAGGGCGAAAAGTCTTTCGCCCCTCCAAGACTTAAATCGGTTTTTGGGATATGCCCCTCTCCGCCTTGGTGGAGAGGGGCTTTTTATTTTGAAGTCAGTCATTACGTTAATTCTGGTATTTCGCTAGCGGGAAGTGTGCGAACAGGTATGTGTGCAGAGGGTGGAAAATTTCAAAATTTTTAGTACTATTTAGAACTAAAGTCTCAAAATAGTAGAATTTTAAAACGAAGTATTCTATATTTGTCCTACCTGATCGCAAGAGAGGCTCAAGAATACCAAAAAGGCGATATAAAACCGCTTTCCGGCCTCTCCAATTTTTACTTTCCAAAAACCGTATACCGAGATCAGGGGAGAACTTTTGAAATTCTCGATTGGCAAGTCCAATGGGCAAGTCGTCGGTATATATATAAATCAAGGAATTATTAGCAACTTTCCCGACAGGTTCACCCCATAAAGATGAACTGTCGGATACTAACAAATAATATTCTCGTGAATAGACTCTACAAAGAACATCTTTGTAAGATCTTTTGCCAAATAGGGCATGAGCCGATGAATGCATTAGGCTATGCCCTATTTGTATTTTAGTTAATTCGTAATCATTCTATTTCTAACTTAAAACTTCGATCTCATGAAAAAAGGGAATTTCAAAGTTGCATTATCTGCACTGTTATTTCTCTGCATCTTTTTGATGATAGGTGTAGGGAAAGGGCAGGCGCAGGGATTGGCGACCAGCACTCAGCCTGAACTATACGGGGCGCTGAAGACTTCATTCGTTAGTTCTTCGGAAGCGCAGGTCTTATTGGAGGCTCACATGGTGCAGATAAACAACCTGCTTCAGAGCCTGCCTCAGGGTTCTCCGGCATACCAGGTTGCCTATCGTGCTTCGGTGTACTACCGCACCGTGTTGCAGTCGGTAATTGGAGGCAAGAACGTGTCCAATTCCATCATGGATGGTATTGGGATGTTTACCTCGACCTACTTTGCCGGGGCTTCTTATTCAGAAAAGCTGGGACTTCGCCAGGAGTCCATCAATTTGCTCTATACGCCGAACGCGCCCAATAACAGTACAAACTGATATTGAGGGCTTTCGACTGTGAGCAAAAGAACCTTTCCATTATTCAGAAAAATCAGACGTCTCATGAAAAAAATGAATTTTACCTTTAAATCGATGCTGCTGAGCTTCGTGTTCCTGGCCATGGGGTTGGGCGCCGTTTCGGCTCAGATCAATATCGTGCGCAACTGGACCGCAGGTGCGTTTGCCGGCGAACCCGGTTGGGAGATCTACAACATCGCGACTCAGGTGGTGTATGATTGTGCCCAGGCTGGAACGGTTACGCCGAACGGTGGCATTACGATCAGTGTGCCTGCCGGCTTTTATGAAGTAAGAGGCTTCGACTCTTACGGGGATACGTGGAACGGAGGAGCATTGACGATCACCCAGGGTGGTGTGACCATTTTCTCTACCACGGGCCCTCCCAACGGAGGTTATTTCCCATCCGGCAACGTGTGCGATGGGATTCCTTCGCCTGTCAACGGGGTTGCCTCGGCGATCCTGGGTACTTTTGAGGTAGCGCTCCCGTGCGCACTGATCTGCCCTGCCAACGTCACGGTTAGCAACTCGCCCGGCCTTTGCGGTGCGGCTGTGAACTACACCATCAATCAGGGCACTTGCGTAGGCTATACGCTCACCCCCAACCTGCCTTCAGGAAGTGTATTTCCGGTGGGCACGACTACGGTAGTGGCCTCTTCGGGTACGGCAAGCTGTTCGTTCTCGGTAACGGTGAACGATACGGAGCCGCCGACCTTTGCGCCATGTCCGGCCGATATCATTGTCAACCTGGATCCGGGTGCTTGTTCCGCCTTTGTCAGCTGCACGGTGAAAGCCGTGGACAACTGTCCGTACGCAGGTCCGCTGCAATCGCTGGTTCAGTACAACAGCACGTCGATCGACATGGCAGGTGCACTGGCATGCTACATCGCTCCGACGAGCTACTGGCGGGTGTACAACCTCAACGCAATGGGTATCACGACGGACTTTTTGATCCAGAGTGTGACCACCGCGATCGTAAATGCCAACAATACGCCGTTTACGGCACGGATCTACCAATTGAATGGCGCCTTCACCCTGGCCAACCTGACGCTGCTTGGGCAGAAGACGGTAAACCTGACGGGCAACGGCATCTATGGCACTATCCCGTTTGACGCACCGATCCAGATCACGGCGGGTTCGACCTTTGTAGTGGAATTGGCGTTGCTGCCGGTGGCTCCATTTGGTCCGGCCGGTCAGAACCAAAGCGGGGAAGCATTCCCGAGCTACATTTCCGCACCTTCCTGCGGGATTACCCAGCCTCAGACATTTGCCAGCATTGGTTTTGCCTATGTGGGTCTGTTCCACCCGAACGGAAACGTATACATCGATGATATTCCGCTGACCAACAACTCGGAGATCAACCCGGCAACGGGTCTGCCCTATGAGTGCGGCGACGAGTTCCCGATCGGCACGGTAGGCATGGCCTTCACCGCTACGGATGCGGCCGGCCTGACGGCTAACTGCAGCTACAATATTACCGTACTGGAATTCCCGAACCCGACGGCGACGTTGGCCTGCAACGACAACGTACAGATCAGCCTGGATCAGACGGGCTGTGTAGAAATACTTGCGGACATGATCCTGGAAGGCGGCCCTTATGGCTGCTATGACGACTATATCGTAGAAGTGTTAAACCAGTTCGGTTTCCCGACGGGCAACCAGGTTTGTTGCTCGGATGTGGGGCTGACCAAAACGGTTCGCGTCACGGATCCGGATACCGGCAACAAGTGCTGGGGCTCGATTAAAATCGAAGACAAACTTCCGCCGATCATCGAGTGTGCCGATCTGAGTATCTCCTGCACGGAAGATATCGAAAACTTGCCTTCGCCACAGATTCCCGGCGTATTCGAAGAGGTGATCGAAGGGCTGAACGACATAATTGAAAACAATACATCTCCACTGGAATACACGTTCGACCTGAGCTATCTGCCAGCCGGCCATCCGGTACTGGATGTGAATGTACGGGTCAAACTGATCGACCATACCTGGATCCCGGATTTGAACATGTTCGTGATCAACCCTGCCGGCCAGTCCGTATCGTTCTTTACGGTGGCGGGTTGTGCAGGCATTAACCTGAATGTAGACGCATGGTTTGACGACGAAGGAGCCGGCACGCCGGGCGCAGGTTCGACCTGTACGTTCTTCGACGCAGCAGGCGCGCCAATCCTGCCGTATGTAGCAGGTGTGCAGCAGAACAACGTGCTTACCCAACTGGACGGCTCGAGTGCTTCGGGTACCTGGACAGTTCGGATCACGGATTCCTTCGCAGGTGACGATGGTGTGGTGAAGATCATCGGTTTGCATGTAGAAACACCGGATCTGGCGCAAGTAGATCCTTATGACAACTGCGCAGTAGTGGATCTCTCTTTCACGGAGTCTGTTACGAACGGTACCTGCGACGGCCCGAGCCAGACGATCATTCGGGTATGGACGGCTACCGACCCAAGCGGCAACCAGGCTAGCTGTACGCAAACGATCACACGTGTTCGTCCGACGCTTGCTGACATCGAACTTCCGCCTTCTTATGACGGGATCAACAACCCGGCACTGGATTGCTCCGGCAACCCATGGGATACCAATGGCAACGGCTATCCTGATCCAAGTGAAACTGGTGTCATCACCATCACCGGCAACCCGTTTGTGAATGAGGATATCTGCGAAATGACCGCTACGTATCAGGATATAGTGATCCCTATTTGCGAAGGTACCTTCAAGGTAGTGCGCAAGTGGTTGATCATTGACTGGTGTCTGATTGAGCAAATGACCTACGATCAGGTTATCAAAGTGGCTGACCAAACCGGCCCGACGGTTGTTTGCCCGACTGGCCCGCTGACCATCAACGTATACCAGGCCAGCTACAACCAGGGTGGTCCTCACTCCATCTGCACGGGTAACGTAGTGATCCCGCCGCTGAATGTGACAGGCGATGACTGCTCCAGCGTAAATCCGGCAGGTTACAAGACTGAACTGTGGACGCTTGGCGCAGGCACGCTGCTCCAGTCGATCAACGGCAACGGAGGTACCTTCCCCAACGTAGAACTGATCGCGGACAACCCGCCGACCAACAACGCACAATACACTGTTCGCCACATATTTACGGATGTTTGTGGCAACCAGAGCGAATGCATCTACAACATCACCGTAGTAGACAAAGTACCGCCGGTGCCGATCTGTGACGAGATCACGGAACTGGCCCTGACGAACAACGGTGGTTCGGGCGAAGGTTGCAGCATCCTGCCGGCCAAAGACCTGGACGATGGTTCGTACGACAACTGTGGCGATGTATTCTTCTACGCAGCCAAGATGAACCCGTTCCTCACCCCGCCGTACTTCTACCAGTACTACAAGACACTGGAATACTGCTGTGACGAGATCGGTGACAATATGGTAGTGGTACTCGTACTGGATTTCGATCCGACGACGATACCGGGCGCTACGCTGCCCGATGGTTCGGTGTTCCTGTTCCCGGGCAACCCGATCTTCGAAGGTTCCTTCAACACCTGTATGGTGACGGTAGGCGTAACCGACAAGATCCCGCCGGTGACCCTGTTCTGCCCACAAGGTATAACGATCGACTGCGATACCTATCTGAATACCTATGCAGCCGGCGTGAGCCAGGGCGACTATAGCGTACTCGAAGGATTAGGTACCCCGCAATTCTACGACAACTGCGACTACGATGCCAACTACACCGTAACGGTGAACCTGAACACCTGTACGCAAGGTTCGATCACACGTAGCTGGACAGCCAGCGACGCTAACGGCCAGGCCAGCTGCACACAGACTATCACGGTCACCCACAAATCTGACTGGGTCGTTGAATTCCCGGCTGATTTCACGGGCCAGTGCACCAACGGTCAGTTGCCGGATACAGGCGAACCGAAGATCTTCCACGACGAGTGTGAATTGATCGGCGTATCGCACGCAGACCAGCTCTTCACGATCGTACCGGATGCGTGCTACAAGATCGTACGTACCTGGAACGTGATCAACTGGTGTATCTATGACAACTTCGGCTACGATGCATACCTGGAAGCAGGCCATGCAGAATGCAACCTGAACCAGGATTGGGATGGCGACGGCGACAAAGATTGCCGCACATTCCGCGATGGATACAACTCGACCGGCAACCCGGGCACCCCTGACGGCTACATCAGCTACAAGCAGGTGATCAAGGTGATCGACAACGAGGCTCCTGCCTTCACGATCCCGCCGATCGACGGCTGTATCACGGATACGGATTGCAATACGGATATCACGCTGCCTTACCCGGACATCAACGACGATTGCTCCCTGGCATTTGACGTAGACATCACAGGCGACTTCGGTACCTTCAACAACATCACGGGCGACGTAACCGTAGCCAACGTAGGTGTAGGTGAATATGAGGTAACGTATGCCGTAACCGACAACTGTGGTAACACAGGCTATCAGACGATCACGGTCGTCGTAGAAGACTGCAAGAAGCCGACTCCGTTGTGCGACAATGGGCTGGTAGTGGAAATCGATCCTCCTGGACCACTGCAGGTTGAGGTTTGTGCCATCGCATTCGACGAAGGTTCCTTCGACAACTGCGGTCCGATCGCATACTTCAGCTACTCACCTGATATCAACGATGCTTGCCGGATCTTTACTTGTGATGACCTCGGTCAGAACCCCGTACAGATCTGGGTAACGGATATCTATGGCAATCAGGATTACTGTGAAACATTCCTCGTGTTGCAAGACAACCTCAACTTATGTAACTCCGCAAATGGTCCGGTCGTGGCCGGTGCGGTTGCTACGGAAGGCCAGGTAGGAGTAGAAGGCGTGAATGTGGAAATCAACGGTGGTCTGTTTGCATCCTTTACGGATAACAACGGTAACTTCACCTTCAATGCCCTGGCATCAGGTGGTGACTACACCGTAGCTCCGGAACTGGATCAGAACCCGAGCAACGGGGTAACTACCTGGGACCTCGTGCTGATCAGCCGCCACATCCTGGGCATCCAGTTGCTGGATTCTCCGTACAAGATGATCGCTGCAGATGCCAACAAGTCAAACAGCGTAACTACGCTCGACATGGTACACATCCGCAAAGTGATCCTGCAGATCGAACCGGGCTTCCCGAACAACACGTCCTGGCGCTTTGTCGACAAGGACTTTGTGTTCCCGAACCCTGCGAATCCGTTTGCGAACGTATTCCCGGAAGTGATCAACTACAACAACCTGAGCTCGAGCGACCTGAACGCCGACTTCGTAGCAGTGAAAGTGGGTGATGTAAACGGCTCTGCCGCTGCAAACCTCAACGGCGACGTAGAAGACCGCACGTTCAACGGCTCGATGAATATCAACGTACAAGATCAGCAACTGAAAGCTGGCAAGACCTACACGGTTGACTTCACGGCACAAGCCATCGACCTGTTGGGCTACCAGTTCACCCTGAACTACAACACCCAGGCGATCGAGATTCAAAACCTCGCAGCGGGTGTGGCTGGTGAAGAGAACTTCGGTATGCTGCTGGAAGAAGGCGTGCTGACGACCAGCTGGAACGTATCCGAGGCTCGTGCCCTGGCACAAGGCGAAGTACTGTTCAGCCTGGTAGTGAAAGCCAATGCAGATGTAGCATTGAGCGAAGTGTTCGGCGTAAGCTCGACTTACACCGCAGCTGAAGCCTACAACGGCAACAGCGAACTGCTCGATGTCAACCTGATGTTCAACGGCACAGAGGCAGCTGGTTTTGCCCTGTACCAGAACGTACCGAACCCGTTCAAGGGCGCCACGGTAATCGGCTTTACACTTCCGGAAGCAAGCACCGCTACGCTGACGGTAATGGATGTATCCGGAAAAGTATTGGCTACGGTAGCTGGTGAGTATGCAAAAGGCTACAACGAAGTACGCCTGGGTAGCGGCGAAACATCTTTCGCCACTGGTGTCCTCTACTACCAATTGGATACGCCGACCCACAGCGCAACGAAGAAGATGATTATCATCGAATAAGAAATTTAAAAGAAAGGACAGCCGCCAGGCTGTCCTTTCAACAAAAAATTAAATCGGTTTTTGGGATGGCCTCTCCCTGCTTCGGCAGTGGAGGGGCTCTTTTTTTGGCATGGATTTTGCAAATCGAGAAGTAGATATCTGCGAAGGGAACGCACAACCGTGCGAACGCAGGTAAATTCTATGGGGTAATAGCAAATGAATGCACAGGTGTGTCGCTCAGGCAAACCAATCTGGCATAGCATTTGCTTTAAAGAAAACCACCGGTAAATCGCCGAATGGATTAGGCATGCTATGAGAAAACAATAGTATTCCTTCCTTTTGTCCGGTTTCCCCTTTTCCTGTTTCCGGTTTTTAAAAAAAAACAAGTTTGGTACGCTCTTGACCGGGCGTAATCCTGCTGCGTTGCAGGCATCCGTGTGATCAGTCCGATTGGACTATACCACCGCTGCATAGCAGAGGCTTACCTGCTTTTGTCTTTTGGAATGGTTCAGTTTTCCTGTTACCGGGGGAGTGCTTGCTCCTTGCCGATCTGAGAGACTTGTATATATCTCATGGATTTTAATAATAATTACTTGACAATGGAAAAAATGAATGGAAATTTGAAAATCGGACGCATCCAGCGCCAAACAAAAATGAACGAGCCGGTTTACGGGCCTATTCATGAAATGGCATGGACGGCTTTGTTTTTACTACTATTGTTACTGGTGGGGAGCTACAGTGCGAAGGCACAGTGCACCCTTGTCTGCAACAACCCGTTTCCTTCCTCGCCCCTCAATGGAGCAGTGGACCAGAACTGTGAAGCGGTGCTTACGGCAGATATGATCCTGGAAGGCCCGGGGGGATGTCCGGGAGTTAAGATCCTGGAGGTGCGGACCCTCGCCGGCAATTTGATTGTTTCCGGCCCGGAGCCGGTGACGATTTCCAGCGCTTATTTGGGCAACATACTGGCCGTAACGGTGGTCGACGCCTCTACCTGGAACGAATGCACCGGTTATATCCAGTTTACCGACAATTTAGAACCGTCTACCATTTCTTGTCCAAACATCGAGGTGAGTTGTAATGCCAGCACAGATCCGGACGATTTGGGATATCCCACGTTTATGGATAATTGCGACAACGATGTGGACCTTACCTATACGCAATCTCAAACAACCCCGGACTGTAGTACCTCTTCTCCTTATTTGAGCGTCATCACAAGGAACTGGATTGCGACCGATAATTATGGCAATCAAAATACGGAATGCACCCAGGTCATCTCGCTGCTGAAAGCGTCCATAGAGGATGTACAGTACCCGGCAGATGTAACCCAGGATTGCGACAATCCAAATACGAGCCCTGATATAACGGGCAGGCCGATGATCAATGGCGAGCCCATTATGAACGGGAACATTTGCATGTTTTCTGCTGCGTATGCCGATGTCGTGGTATATACCTGCCTGCCTGCAACCCATAGTTATACCATTATTCGAACCTGGACGGTGGTGGATGATTGCAGTACCCCCAATAATATTGAAACGTATCAGCAACATATTAATGTAGTGGACGATACAGGACCGGTCCTTTCCTGTCAGCCGGCAATCACCGTAGGTACGAACTCCAATACGTGCTCGGCCAATGTAGTATTGCCTAATGCGACTGCTTCAGACAATTGCTCGCCTTCTTCGGAAATCGATATCACCATCGGAGTATCCTTTGGCGGCACGGGAAATACGTACTACAACGTCCCTGTGGGGGTGTATACCGTGACGTACACGGGGGTGGATGAATGCGGCAATGTGTCTACTTGTATATCCCTGCTGAATGTCGTGGATAATTCTCCGCCCGTCGCGGTGTGCGATGAATATACAGTCGTAAGCCTCACCTCTTCCGGAACAGCGGTAGTACCCGCACAAAACCTGGATGACGGGAGCTATGACAATTGCGGGCCAGTCACCTTTAAAGGGAGCCGGAATGGAGGCAATACCTTTACGCAAACCGTGACTTTCGACTGTGCAGACGTAGGAATCCCCGTAAATGTGATCGTACGGGTGTATTCAGCCAATAACCCTTCCCTGTACAATGATTGTGCCGTGGTGGTAGATGTAATGGACAAATTGTACCCGGTTGTGCTATGCCCGGCGAATCAGGTAATTGACTGCATAGAGACTTACCCGATCAATCTCTCCGTATACGGGCAGCCTATTGCAGGAGATAACTGCAGCTTTGTAATGACCAGGGATTCCTCCATCAGTATCAATAACTGTGGAGAGGGAGCGATCACCCGGTCGTTCACTGTGAAGGACCCGAGCGGGAATACCGCTACGTGTACCCAGACCCTCACCGTCCAAAACCTCACGCCTTTTAATGGGACATCGATCCAATGGCCCGAAAATTATACACTGAACAATGGGTGTATCACCGCCGATCAACTCGATCCGGAAGATCTACCCGCTGCACCGGTCAATTACAGCGAACCCATTTTACCCGATATAGGGTGTGCTTTATTGGCTACCAATTATTCCGATCAGGTTTTCCTGGTCGCCTACCCGGCTTGTTACAAGATCGTTCGTACCTGGACAGTCATGGATTGGTGCACATACAATCCCGCAAATCCAGGCCAGGGGGGCATCTGGTCTCACACGCAAATCATTAAAGCAAACGACAACATTGCGCCCGTTTTTAGCCTTCTGCCACCCGATACCGTCTATGCCGACGTCGATCAAAACTGTGCCTTTGGCGCGGTGAACCTGCCTACGGTAACCGCTTCGGATTGCAGCCCTTTTATTACGGTTACCAACAATTCACCCTTTGCCAACAATGGAGGAGCAAATGCAAGCGGCATGTATCCACTTGGCTCGACGACAGTGAAATATTCAGCGAAAGATGGGTGCGGCAATACCTCCTTGCACACGATCGTCGTGATCGTGAAAGACAATATGCACCCGGGTTTACTGTGTGAAGATCTGGTCACAGACCTGGGGAACAGCCAGGGAGGGATATCGGTCTCCGTCAATGGAGTGGATCTGCTGGAAAATACCTGGGATAACTGCACGGCACAAGAAGACCTTGAGGTTTTTATGCGACTGAGGGATTCTCAGGCTTCCGGGCCGCCTGCCACCACCTCCTTAACCTTCACTTGCGAGGACCTCGGGCCCAACGAAGTGGAAGTTTGGGTCGTTGATGAATCGGGAAATGCAAATTTTTGCACCGTATACATCTACATTCAGGATAATTTCGACTTGTGCCCGCCATTGGCTGCTTACACCATCGCCGGAGTGGTCGAAACAGAATCCGGCGATGAAGTCGATGATATTGTAGTCCATATCTCCGGCTCTCCGGATACCCTGACGATGGGCAGCCCGTTCATTTTCTCCGACCAGCCTGCCTTTTACGATTATACACTGGCGCCGGAAAAGGACGATACTCCTGCGAATGGAGTGACGACCTATGACCTGGTATTGATCAGCAGGCATATTCTCGGGGTACAAATGCTCAATACGCCCTACAAGCTCATTGCTGCCGATGCAAACCGGTCCGGAATGGTAACCACTATCGATATGGTGAATATTCGAAAAGTAATCCTGGGGCTGGAAGATTCCTTTCCTGGAAACACTTCCTGGCGCTTTATCGACAAGGACTATTCGTTCCCAAATCCCTACAATCCATTCAGCCCGGCCTTTCCGGAAGTGATCAATATCAATAACCTGAATACGGATCAGTTGTATACGGATTTCGTAGCGATAAAGGTAGGAGACGTAAACAACAGCGCCGCTCCCAACCATATGACGGACGGAATGGACAACCGGGAATTTTCCGACGTCCTGCTGCTCACCTTTGATGATATCTACATGGAACAGGGCCGCGAATACGAAGTGGCCATCCATGGGGCAAACTTCCAGGATATTCTGGGGGCGCAATTTACCCTGAACCTCGACCCGCAGAAGATCGAATGGCTGGGCGCAGGCTCTTGTGATCTGCCCAATTTAGGAATGGATAATTTCGGCGAACGCTTTGCCGGAGAAGGCCAGATCCTGTTTAGCTGGGATGCGGCTATGGGCGCTACCATGAAAGAAGAAGACTGTTTATTCACCATTCGTCTGAAAGCACTTCAATCTAGTAATCTAAAGGATGGGGCTTCCATCAACTCCGGGCGGCTTCGCGCAGAAGCTTACCGGGGTGATGGAAGCGTCCTGTCTATCTGGTTGCAGCCTGCTTCGACGGATGCCGAAGGCATAAAACTTTACCAAAACCGCCCCAATCCGTTCAACCGCGCTACCACGATCGGCTTCTCCATGGATCGTCCCACACAGGGAGCGCTGGTGGTTTTCGACCTTTCGGGGAAAGAAGTTTACCGCAATGCCGGCAACTGGAATCCCGGCTACTACGAAGTGACCATTGGCCGGGAGTTGCTTCCAGGAAGTGGTATGTATTTTTACAAACTGGAAATGGACGCCATTTCTGAGATACGAAAAATGATCCTGATTGATTGATGCCCTCCCCCCGGCGCGGGTTTCCGTGCCGGGGACAAGATATTTTCCATTCAATGTCAAGCTATCTTCAACGAAGTAGGCCCTTGCTCGGAGCAAGGGCTTTTTTTTGGCATGCTTTTTGGCTATAAGATAGTATCTGGAATTTTGGCTAGAAATCCAGTATCCGGCGCCTCTGCCGGCAAACCTTTGACTAAAGATGTTATTCCATAGTGTATCGGCCCGACTGCATCCCATGCAGTTGGGCTTTTTCTTTTAGGCGCAGCCCGTGGCTGCACCTTTAATTTTCATCTTTCTTATTTTCGGATAAAGTCTTTCTTCCCTCCGGTTTTCTCCATCAACTTCAACTCGGCGATCACGATATCGTGGGAGAGCGCTTTACACATATCGTAAATAGTGAGGGCGGCGATGCTGGCGCCGGTGAGGGCTTCCATTTCCACGCCGGTTTTGGCCGTAATATTCGCGGTGCATTGAATGACCACTTCGTGTGCCGCATTGACGGCAATTTCCACCTGACAGTTGTCCAATCCGAGCGGATGACATAGCGGGATGAGTTCGCCCGTCTTTTTGGCGCCCATAATACCCGCCAGGATCGCCGTTTGAAATACCGGCCCTTTGGGGCTGTGCCAATCAGTGCCCTGTAGTTGGGCGAGCACTTCTTCCCCTAACCGGACGATACATTGGGCGCGCGCCGTACGCCGGCTTGTGGTTTTGCTCCCGACATCGACCATGCGAGGGTTGCCGGCTTCGTCGAGATGAGTAAATTTTTTAGCCATAGGTCAATCTTGAATAGAACGGTATAGCCAAAGCGGAAACGGGGTTCCTTTGGCAAACTCTTTTGAGACAGGGGAAGTTCCAGAAATCCGTCGGCATTGGCCAGGTTGGCAAGGTCGCCCGAACCTTTGCCCGCTTCCGGAAGAGCTGACAATTGCCCATTCGGTAAGGAACGGAGTTTCACCTGCAGGAAGAACGTCAGGGAAGAGTGGAAGGTGAAATCCGCTTCCAGTACCGCATAGAGTGGGGGAAGCGGTGGGAGGCCCAGGTTGGCCCGGAGCCAGGGTTGTACATACCGGATGGCGCACATAAAAGAGGAAACCGGATTCCCGGGAAGGGCGAAAACCGTTTTGCCGGGAGCCGTGCCAAACCACAAGGGTTTTCCGGGACGTTGCTGCACTTTGTGGAAGACCTGCTGGACGCCGAGCGCTTTCAATGCCTCGGGAACAAAGCCAAATTTGCCGGCCGATACGCCCCCACTGAGTACGAGTACCTCATAATTATCGAGGGTGGTGCGGAGTTTTTTTCAATTTCCTCCCGGTCGTCGCTGATATGCAGCAGATCGGCTGGGAGGTGCCAGGATCGAAAAAGCCCCTGCAGCGCGTATATATTGGAAGTACGGATCTGATAGGGCTCGGGGCTGGCCTCCACCGGTACCAGTTCATCGCCTGTAGCCACTACGGCAATTCGGGGCAATTTTTTCACCGTCAGGCGGGCCTGGCCAACGGTGGCGGCAACACCCAGTTCCGCCGGCCCAAGCCGGGTGCCTGCGGGCACAATTTCTGCTCCTTTTCGCCGGTCCATACCTTGCTGATGGGCATTTTGTCCTTTCCGGATATCCTCGATCAATAGATTGGCCGATCCATCGCTGAGCTCGAGGTCTTCATAGCGGATTACCGTATCGGTGCCTTCCGGGAGGATGGCGCCGGTCATCACCTCGATACAATCTTGTGGTTGTATCAATTGCAACGGGGGCTTCCCTGCAGCCTGGGTGGCCTGGATGTGAAAACGTCGTTGTCTATTGGCAAAGGCATTGTAATTAATGGCAATCCCATCCATAGAAACCCGGGTAAATGGCGGGAAATCCCTGTCGGCCGAAATCGGCTCGGCGAGAATACGCCCGAGGGCTTCGGAAAAAGGCACAGTCGTAGTACCCCATTGCGCAGTATGCGCCAGGATCAATCGGGTAGCTTCTTCAACAGTCAGCACGTGCGTTATTTTTGTTGAGATGACAAGATAGGGAAAGCGAGCTTATTTCGTTTGATATCCCGGAATCCGCTGCTCAGGTAATTGAGGCAATCATACCTGGCCTCTGGGCTGAGCTGGGGGTATTTCCGGATCAGTTTGTAAAAGGCCTTTTTCTGAGAGAGGACCATCATCCGGGCATGTGTGGAAGGAGGTGTGCCCCCCTGATAAATACGCTCCCGGAGGTGTGCCAGTTGAAAATCGGGATTGGGCACGGCATAGGGCGCATTGACAAACCCGGAAAAGTCGAAATCATAGGGAACCAGATGAAATTTCCCGGCACGCCGGTCCTCGAGTATTTCGAGGTTCCTGCACATTTGCATATCCCAGTCGGAATTCCCGATCAGGTATTGAAACAAGGCTTGTACCTCTGCCTGGTATTCGGGGAAATCGCCGGCGGAAAGGTTGAGCGTATCTATTCGTTCCAGCCCCAACCGATTGGCCAGGACCTGATCATCTTCGATGAGTATGCCATAATGGGAAACGCTGGGTTGGACGTGATCCATGTCCACGTATTTCACCCGCACCAATTGAGTGCGAAAGGAATATGGGCTCAGGAGTTGATACATCTGGTATATAAGATGTTCGCGGTAAATGCGCTCATCACTGAGCGGATCTTCCAGGCAGTGGGTTACCAGCTTCATTTTATCCAGGGGTAGCAGGCCTTCTGCTTCCAGGTCTTTCTTGGAAAAGTCGAGCTTAAGAGGCGGGACGTCGCAAATTCGCCGGCGGAACTTTCCCCGAACGGATATATTGATCTTCCATTCCGCCATTTGACCGTTATTTTTCTGGAAAATAAGCTTGCCCTCAATCTCTCGATCTGTTTTTCGAATAGCCGCGAGGGAATCCCAACTGGTTTGCAGGACGATCTCGACCGGAGAGTCAGGGAGGTAGAGCAGGTCAAATAATGTGGTGGCTCCGGGAGGTTGGGCTGCTATAGGGGTGACCCCCAGTAGCACCAAGCCCCAGATATATAGTGGGTTTCTCATAGATATGGGGTTTATATACTCAAGGAAAATTAGTTTGCGCGTATTGCGGCCAGCGGACGCAATACGCGCAAGTGATTTGCCAGGTATTATTTGATCATTGTTGCAAAAGTATACGAAATTTTTCAAAGCCGGACCTCCTCTTTTTCCACTAATGGAGAAAATGGGGTTGTCCGGCTGCACACGCCGGCCTTTAATCAGGTAGTTTCACTCCCTGATCGAGTCGCTGAGTTTGGTATGTTCCTAACCCCTAACTTTGTACGGTCAATTACCAATAATAAAATATTATGAAAACCCCAACCACCTCCCCATCGCTTCGCAGGAAATTATGGATAGGTGCAATTAGTCTGCTGGTACTTGCCGGCTTTTTTGTACTGAAGACCTCCCCTTTTTTACCCGAACGGAATATTTCCCTGTTCAACTACCTTTCCGCCCATTCGGTGCAGTCGCTTACGCTTCAGACGGACATCCAGGCGATCTATGAGAAAGACAGCATCGATTTGCCGGCTACCCTTCACTGGGTGGAAGCATCCGGAAAAGAGATCAACCTGCCGGTAGAGATCTCCATACGGGGCAACAATCGCCGTGAGCTTTGTTCCTTTCCGCCGCTTAAGCTGAAAACCATCCCCAATAAAGCATTGGCCACCAAAAGTGCCGGATTTAAACTCGTGACGCATTGCGTGGAAGGAACGGGAGAGTCGCTTTTGCTTCGGGAATACCTCGCCTATCAATTGTATGCAGGCCTTACGGATGCGAGTTTTAAGACACATCTGGTTCGCATTACCTATACCGATGGCAGTGGAAAAAACAGCCCGGTGGAAAGTTGGGCTTTCCTGCTGGAACCTAAGGAAGAACTGATCGAAAGGCTGAGTGCGGAAGAGCTCGATGAAGCGGGACCGATCCAGACGATCTCTGCGGTGGACTACAACCGCTTCGCCGTTTTTCAGTTTATGATCGGCAACACGGACTGGAACCTGGACAAGGAGCACAATGTAAAAATGCTGGTTCCAAAAGATGGAGGCTTGCCTTTCCCGGTGCCTTACGACTTCGACCGCTCCGGATTGGTTAATGCGCCCTATGCCATCCCGCATTCCATGTTGCCAATCAATACGGTTAAGGACCGTTTTTTTCAGTGGAGGGGCAAAGACCGCACCCAGTTGGAACCCGTGTTGGAGGATTTTCGCCGGCAAAAAGAAGAACTGATCGGACTGTGCCGGGATTTTGACCTCTTACCTGCCCAGGATCGCCAGGATGTCATAGAATACCTCGAAGAATTTTTTCAAAAAATGCAGGTTCTTCTAGGGGACGGCAGGCAAATGGCTCATACTAAACCGATCAGGCAGGGAGGCTTGAGCTAGCCGTTTGCCAGGCTCTTCAACTTATGCGCGTCCAGCAGGTGTACGCCATCCGGTTTGAGGCAGATAGCTTTCTCGTGGTCGAGATCGCGAAGGGCGAGCGTAAAACTCAGGTTGGCAATAGAGGCCCGGGATCGGATTGCTTCGATGGAAATGGTATCCGAATGTGTACCTCTTACTTCGGGGCAGAGCTCCAGAATGGTTTCGGCAACGGTTTTTTGGGAAAGCTGTTGCACCATTTTCAGGAGTAGTTCTTCCTGTTCTTTCACCCGGTTGGCCAGCAATTGGATAAACCGGATTGAGAAGGTCCGGTTGTACAACAGCAGCAGGTAGAAATCATTTTTGGGAATCAGGGACACCTCTACGGGTTCCAGCGCTTCAGCCACGTGCATGTAAGGTGTGCCAAGTATAAGGGCTTTATACCCAAAAAAACCTCCCTGTTCATACAGGATCGAGCTGGACGCTTCCCCCACGCGTCCGGTTCGGGACAGGCGCACTTTCCCGGATGCCAGAAAATGAAGGTGTTCCGGGGTCTCATTTTCCCGAAAAAAAACATGACCTGCCTGAAATTTATGAAGCCCTGCCGGGTCGATATCCAAGGGTAGTCCGCCTTCCTGGCGGGCCTGGAAAAAGAAAGATTTCAAGCCTTCATAAGACCGGGAGAAGGGCTGTTTCAGCAAATGGCTTTTATGGAGCCGTAACTGTATGACCCGCAGAAGTTCCTGCTCTTCAAAGGGCTTGGTCAGGTAATCATCGGCGCCCAGTTGCATCCCCCTGCGAATATCGGTTTTGTCGGCCCGGGCTGTCAAAAAGATGAAAGGAATTGCAGCTGTTTCAGGGTGCCTGCCCAGTGTGGTGAGTACGTCATAGCCGTCGACCCCACCGGGCATCATGATATCACAGAGAATGAGATCGGGCTGCTCCGAAATAGCCAGTTGAATTCCCTTCGTTCCATCAGGGGCGGAAATAACATGATAGTTGCACAGCTCCAGGAGTTCGTGCAGGTTTTCGCGTACTTCGAGGTGATCTTCTATGACAAGGATCTTGTTCATTGGAAGCCGATCCGGTTGAATGATAATAGATACATAAAATTGGTCAAATTTTTGATTTCGGACTCCCTTTTTTTGAATAAAAATCCAATCGATAACACGTTTTTTACGCCCCCGGGGGTGGCTTTATTTTTAAAGGTTTCTCTATCAGTGCTTTGTATGAATTTAAAAAAAGTATTCCTCCCAATATTGCCGACAAGGGGTTGCAATGATATAAATCATTTTGCCCGTTGATGATAATCAATACTTTTTTCAGTAGGGTAAGATACATTATGGGCATCAGATCAAGGGAGTGGAACCAAATAAAAAAGGAGGGTCATCATGATTTGGATGATCGTTGTCTCCGTACTCATTTTATTGATTGGAGTACTCTTGATATTGCCTGTGGTGATTGAGGTCAATAGCGACAGGGGTGTATATCGGGCGCATATATCAGGGCTGATAAATATCCAGCTGTTGCCGGGTAGCGATGGATGGAAGATGGTACTTCGCTTGTTTTGGTGGAAGAAGGAATGGACTGCGCAGATGTTATGGCGTAGAAAGCAGGGAAAAACGAAGAAATCCGGAAAGCGTACCCGGAAATTGCGTCCGGCAACAGTATGGAGAAAGGCCCGGCGGCTTTTAGCAAGTTTTCAGATCAAGCGGTTTCGCCTGATCGTCGATACAGATGATTACATTTTGAATGCGTACTTGTACCCTGTGTTTATTTTTCTTACTGGACAGAACCGGTATTTGGCCATCAATTTTATAGGCCGGAATTCGGTAGACATTTTTATCACGAATCGCATGTGGAAGGTAGTATGGGCATTGATCGGAAAGTGAAGATTCTAATTTTATAAACCCAAAAATCACCAGCTATGAAATTAATGAATATGGATGAAGTGCTGGCAAGAGTGACCGACTTCATCAAAAACGAAGTAAACACAGAGGCCATCATCGGTAAGCCCTTTAAACTCGGCGAATTTGATTGCGTACCTGTAATCCGCGTCGGGATGGGCTTTGGTTCCGGAGAATTAGAAGGCGAAGCTCAGAAAGCAGGCCATGGCGATTTTGGCGGCGCAGGCGCAGGCCTGGGCATGGAGCCGCTGGGCTTCCTGGTTTCGAGAGGCGAGGAGATCACGTTTGTCAACACCAAGTTGAACAAGGGTATCAACGCAGCCTTCGAGAAAGTTCCCGATCTGATCGAGAAGTTTATGGAGAGCCGGATGGTTGAGAAAGATGCCGTTCCGGCATAACACCCATACTGGTACCCCCCAATACTCCGAATGTGACGGTCTCAAACGGGCAAAGGGCCTTAGCAGGTCTGCTGCCCGTTTTTTTTATTCATTTTGTAGTATGTTTGCTCCGGAAAACGACTTCACATGTACGAATTTCACCGGAACAAGCCGCAGTATTTCAATTTCCAATACCAAACTGCACGGGATTTTATCATCCCCTTCATTGAACAGGAAATGCCTGTGAAAGAGGGGATGCGCGTATTGGAGATCGGCTGTGCGGAAGCCGGGGTACTGAAAGCCTTTCTGGAACGGGGATGCGAATGTGTGGGCGTAGACCTGTCCGCATCCCGGATTGAACTGGCCAAAGAGTTCCTGGCCGCAGATTTTGAAGCAGTACGGATCCGGTTTTTTACTAAAGACATTTACCATACCGACCCCGAAGAGGATTTTGGCTACCGGTTTGATATCATCGTGTTGAAAGACGTGATCGAGCACATCCACGACCAGGACCGGTTCATGCGCCGCATGGAGGATTTTCTGGCTCCAGGCGGAAAGGTCTTTTTTGGGTTCCCCCCCTGGCAAATGCCATACGGAGGGCACCAGCAGATATGCGATACGAAACTGCTGGCGGTGTTGCCTTACTTCCACTTGTTGCCGGCACAGGCTTATCGGTTTGTGCTGGAGCTATTCGAGAAAAATCCCGTAAAAGTGACCAACCTGATGGAAATCCACGAAACGGGGATCTCTATTGAGCGGTTTGAACGCATCGTCGCCTCCACAGGGTATCGGCTTTTGCAGCGGCGGTATTACCTGGTCAATCCGATATACCAGTATAAATTCGGGCTAAAACCCATACAGCAAGCCAGCCTGCTGGCCCGTATCCCTTATGTGCGCAACTTCCTGACTACCTGCATGTATTACCTCGTGGAACGGAGCGCGTCTGACGGCGGCTCCTCCTGAAAAATCCAGCCAATGGAACATATCGGTTTATACCCCTTCATCGTGCAGCCCTACCAGGTCGATTTTCAACAGAAGATCACCCTGATGGGGCTGGGGCACTACCTCCTGGAAAGTGCCGGTATCCACGCCGACCATCGGGAATTTGGGCTCCGGGACCTCATGAAAACCGGGAAAGCCTGGTTTCTCACCCGCCTGGCCATCCAAATGGATGTCTATCCCCTGCAATATGAAAAGATCTGGGTGGAAACCTGGGTGAAGGATGTAGGGGAGGTGTTTTCCAGCCGCAATTTTCACGTGCTCAATGAAAAAAAAGAGGTAATCGGAGGGGCGAGTTCCTCCTGGGCCATGATAGACCTGGCTACCCGCAAACCGGTATTTCTAAAAGAATACCTCTCTGATGAACATGTGGTGCACGGCAAGACTTCTTTGGTGGCACAACCGGAAAAGGTGCCACCCCTTCAACTGGAAATTGCCGAACGCAGGAACTATCAGGTGGTGTACAGCGATCTGGATATCATGCGGCACGTCAATAGTATCCGCTACATCCAATGGATGATGGATCTGTACCCGCTTTCGCTTTTTGAAGAAAAGCGACTGGCCCGCATAGACATCAATTACATGGCCGAAACGGTTTTTGGCGAAGAAGTGGAATTTCGCAAAGAGGCCAGGGAAGAAGGCCGCGAATATTTGGTGGAGATCGGTACCGCATCCGGCGCAGGACCGGTATGCCGGGGGCGAATGCGGTGGGCGTAAAAATGAGCGTCATCCCGGATCCGGAATGACGCTCATTCGGATTGACTAGTGCGCCTGCAAAGTCTAATTGACAGTTGTCGGGACGCCGCCCCGACAACTGTCAAAATAGCTTTGAAAAAGCACTAGCTGGCGGCTGGCTTGGGAATGGATTCCAGCTTCGGCTGGGGCTTATTTACCTTCTTGGTGCGCGTTTTGCCGTGTGAACCTCTCCAAATCTTGCCTTTGGTCGATCTCTTATCACCTTTGCCCATGGCGTTGATCATTTAGTGTGAGTAAAAAAGAATTCCAAATATAGGGGATTAAGAGGGATTGGGAAGGATTAATTGAGTAAAAATCCCTTTCAATCCCTTTCAATCCCTTCTCCAGGACAGTTTATACGCCATTAATTCATCCGCGATCTTTCGGTCGTTCGACAGGCGGGGCACTTTATTTTGCCCGCCCAGTTTCCCCTCTTTCTTCATGTAATTTCTAAACGCATCGCGTTGGAGCGGAGTGATGACCGCCGGCCGCAGGATCTTTCCCTCAATGAGATCGTGGTAGTAGATGTTTTGTTCCATCATGGCCCGGTCCAGGGCCTGTTCAAATGCAGAAAGATCTTCCGGCAGCTGCTCAAATTCAATGAACCATTCGTGGTAGGGCAGTCCGCCTCCCGGAGGACTGACCTGCGGCGCCACCGTAAATTCCACTACTTTAACAGGGCTGCCTGCGGTAGCCATTCCGAAAGCCTCTTCCACCTCTTTCCCGATGACATGTTCGCCAAAAGCCGAGATAAAGTGTTTGATACGCCCCGTCACGACGATGCGATAGGGTTTTTTGGATACGAATCGCACCGTGTCGCCGAGGTTGTAGGCCCAAAGTCCGGCATTGGAGGTGAGGAGGAGGGCGTAGTTGACGCCGATTTCCACCTCTTCCAAAGAAATGCGGGTAGGGTTATCCTGGAAGATCTCCTCGATAGGCACAAACTCGAAGAAAATCCCTGAATGTACGTTGAGCAGGAGCCCTGGCTCGGACTGGCTGTCCTGAAAAGCCAGGAATCCTTCCGAGGCGGGATAGGTCTCCACGCTGTCGATCCGCTTGCCCACCAGTTCTTCCAGGGTAGACCGATAAGGTTCGAAGTTGACCCCTCCGTAAACGAACATGGAGTAATGGGGGAAAATATCTTTGATATACTTTTTCCCGGAGCGGTCCAACAGGCGTTCGTAGTACATCTGCACCCAGGGCGGAATACCGCTGATGAGGCGCATATCCTGGTGGAGGGTTTCCGCCACGATCGCTTCCACTTTCTGTTCCCAATCTTCGATGCAATTGGTGCGATAGCTGGGGAGCTGGTTGCCTTTCAGCCATGCCGGCACCATGTGGTTGGCGATGCCCGATAATCGGCCGGTGAGTATACCGCTGGTTTTTCCCAGTTCGGGGCTTCCCGATAGAAAGATCATTTTTCCATCCATCCACTGGCCTTTGCCTGTTTGGGCGTAGTAGTTGAAGAGGGCATTCCGGGCGGTTTGGAAGTGGTTGGGCAGGCTGTCACGAGTAATGGGAATATACTTCACCCCGGAAGTTGTGCCGGAGGTTTTGGCGAGGTAAACCGGTCGGCCTTTCCACAGCACATGTTCTTCTCCGGCGAGCACCCGGTCGATATAGGGACGAAGCGCTTCGTAGTCGCGGATGGGTACCTGCTGCCGGTAGGCTTCATAGGAAGTAGTGGCCTGGAGTTGATGATCTTTTCCAAAAGCCGTGGGCGCCACTTCCCGCATCAGCGTTTGAAATACCTGTTTTTGGGCGCCTGTTGCATCGCCGGACCAGCGTTGGATATCCCGCGCGATCTTGCTGGCAAATGGACGGATGAGTATTGATTTCCAACCCATGGTATGTTTTTTTTAAGACAAATCGCCCAATTGAGGACGGATGACAATGTCTTCGACAACTGCGGAGGGGCTCATCGACCAGGCGCTCCAGACTGCGAGGGCAATATCGTGGGCCTGCATGAGCCGGTCTTCCGGGAATGGTGCGCCGGCCCAGGAGGCAGACCAGGTGGCGCCTGGGTGTATGGACGTGACCCGAATGCCTTTATCTTTCAGTTCTTCCCGAAGATTTTTGGAGAACCCCTGCAAGGCGAATTTAGCAATACTGTAGGACCCTCCGTTTGGATACGCATGCAGGCTGGCGATGGAGCACATATTGAAGATATGTCCTTTGCCTTTTTGCAGCATGGAGGGGAGGAGGGCCCGGGAGAGGTAATAGGCGCTATAAAGATTTACCTGGATCATTTGCTCGAGGCGTCCTTCGGGTTCTTCGTGAATAGCGCCGGGGAGGAACAGTCCCGCGTTGTTGACCAGAATATCGATGGCGCCCCACTGCTCGAGAATTGCCTGGGCGAAGGCATTGGCCTCTTCCTTATTTTGCAGGTCGGCGGCAAAAGTCAGCAGTTGGCAAGCAGGAAATTCGCGGGCATAAACCTCCTGCATCTCCCGAAGGTCTGCTTTGTTGCGTGCACATACGGCGACATTAAACCCGTTGGAGGCAAATGTATCCGAGATGGCTCTTCCAATGCCTTTGGTTGCGCCCGATACAACGATGTGCATATTTATCTGTTTAAGTTCTTTGAGAAAGAGTGAAGATGTTTATAAATTAATTTTGGCACATTACATAAATGCAAGGTGAAGGTACGGTTTACCCCTGCCGAGGCATTGAATTTTGTCAATTTATTGTTCAAATTTGTGTCCCGATTCACACATGGTTCCCTTTGAAGAAACAAATGAGCCAGACATGTCACCAAACCTTGAGTTTGTCGCAGGTAAAGTTGTATTGAAAGTGCGCCTTATCCTTTACAATAAAGGAAAGATCCTGCTTTTAAAACAAACCAAAGAAAACGGGGGTAACTACACCCTGGTTGGGGGTACCGTCGAGACTATGGAATATGCGCGCGAATCGCTGATCAGGGAGAGCCTGGAGGAAGCGGGTATTGTGCTTCGACCAAAGGACTTGCAGCTGGTGCATGTACTGCACAAGAAAACGGCGTTGAGCCAGCGGATCACGTTGTATTTTAAGGCTACCCGGTGGGAGGGGGCCCTGGCTTCCCGGGAGCCGGAAAAGTTCAAGGAAGTGGAATGGATATCGCTGGAAAAGCTCCCTAAAAACTTGACCGGCACGGTGCGCCATGTGATGAAGGAATATCGAAAGGGCGTATTGTACTCCGAATATCGCAAATAGGCTAATAAATTAAAGGGGCTGCCGACGGCAGCCCCTTTAATTTTATTATACAGTCGCAACTTAGATTAATTACTCAAGTTACGCATTAGCATTTTTAAAGTGAACTGTGCGTAGCACCAGTTAATTATTGGTCTTGTTCAGTTTTACCGAGGTCGAAGAGGTTTTGGCTTTGCTGTCTTTGGCACAGCAGGCAGCGCCTTCTTTACCTTTCCCGTCTGCACAGCAAGCTGCTTTAGCGCCTGTGGCAGAAGTAGTACTGGCCTTGGCATCGCCATGGCAGGAAGCTTTTTCGGAATCGACCGTTTTAAAAGCCTTGGATTCCGAACAATATTCGACAGGAATAAAGGACGCTTCACCGGTGGACGCATTTACCGTACGGCGTACGAAACTAACTTTTCCGGAATTTTCATCTACCCGCTGCTCGATGGAGTCATCGAGTGAGGCAGCTTTAACGGCTGCAGATTGGGAGCAGGAAGCTTCCGATTTGGCAGCAGAGGAGGTACCCTTCGCACCTTTGTCACAGCAAGATTGGGCTTGAACAGCAAAAGATGCGAAGCCAATTAGAGCGAAAACTAGCAGAATTCTTTTCATCGGATTAAAGATTTAAGAGAAGATAATTTGAAAAAGCAAACAAATCTACAAAATCCGCGCCGACCCATCAAGCCGAATGCTACTTTTAGGAAAGTATTAACTTAGTGAAGGGGGAGGGGTGAAGGGTGAAAGTTTCTGAAATTTAGCTAAATTACGGGCAATTAACTCCACTTCTATGTCGATACGAACCCTATGGCTGCCGATTTTGGTCCTCCTGCTCTTTGCAGCCTGTCTTCCGGTGAAGTATGCACTGGACAACCTACCGGATCAGCAGCTTTATTTTGGCTCCGGCGGTGGATTTTCCGGAGCCTCCAAAGAATACCTGGTCCTCCACAACGGGCAGGTATATCTTTTTGAACTGGGTGTCCACAAACAAGACACCTTTGAATTGCAGACCATCCCGCGTCCGGAAGCACGCAAGCTGTTTATGCAGCTGGACAGCCTGCGACTGCATAAATACGATTTCGTATACCCCGGAAATATGCGGTACTATATCCGGGAAACCGATGCACAGACCGACCACACCATCCAATGGGGAGATCCCCGTTGGGATGTTCGTTCGGATGTGGTGCAGTTTTACCAGGAACTTACGGCGTTGATGGAAAACCGGAAAGTCATCTCCGATTTTAAGGAGGAAAACAAAAAGCCCAAGGACCCCTGGTGATCGCCCGCTGACTATGCCATATTCGCCCCGACCTGTTCAGAAAGTCCTGGTAATTCGATTTTCCTCTATTGGAGATATTGTGCTTACCACTCCTGTGTTGCGCGGGCTAAAGCAGCAACTGGGCGCAGAGGTGCACTTCCTGACCAAAAAGGCGTATGGGCCCATCCTGAAAGCCAATCCGTATGTCGACGCGTTGCACACGATCACCTCGGACATAGGGGAAGTGTTGCCGGAGCTGAAGGCAATCCGGTTTGATTTTGTGGTCGACCTGCATCACAATTTGAGGAGTTGGCGGGTGAAGCGGGCGCTGGGTGTCCCGGGTGCTTCGTTTCCCAAGTTGAATTGGGAGAAATGGCTCCTGGTCCGGTTTAAGATCAGGCAGTTGCCGGAGATCCATATCGTAGATCGCTATTTATATGCGGCACGGGCGCTTGGAGTGGTTAATGATGGGGAAGGATTGGATTACTTCATTCCGCCGGATGAAGAAGTCGATGCACGATCTTATGTCCGGGATGGCCGCTTTGCAGTGCTTGTCATAGGGGCCGCACATGCTACCAAGCGGCTTCCGGACGAACAATTGGCAGCCGTTTGCCGGGCTTTATCGTTACCTGTATTATTGCTGGGTGGACCAGCCGACCGGGAAACCGGCAGACTGGTAGAGGAAAGAGCCGGTGCGCATGTGCAAAACCTTTGCGGGGAGCTCAGTCTTAATCAATCGGCATCTTTAGTGAAACAGGCAGCGGTTGTGATCAGCCACGATACCGGCCTGATGCATATCGCGGCGGCATTTCGAAAGCCCATTGTCTCCGTGTGGGGAAATACCGTGCCTGCATTTGGAATGACGCCTTTTTACCCGGACGGCGTAAGCGTTCACCAGCTCGCTGAAGTGGAAGGCCTGTCCTGCAGACCTTGCTCCAAAATCGGGTTCGACGCGTGCCCAAAGGGCCATTTCCATTGTATGAAAATGCAAGATCCCGGAGACATTGCCCGGAAAGCGGTGCAGTTGTTGCCGGAAACGAATTTGTAATTTAAATTTGCCCGGGCACTAATTTGACGAATAATAATAGATTTGTCGCGTAAAGTAGAAATTAACAGGATAGATGTTTGTTCAACTTCCTTATATCCACTAAATTGGCTCGCAATCGCCCAGGCGGAAAATGTATTAACCTATTACGGACAGAATAATCGAGAATTTTTCCTAAACACCATACTATGAAATTGGTTAGAGCACTACTTTTTGTGGCTTTTATTTTTTGGAGCGGAGGAGTAATGGGGCAGGACATCCATTTCTCCATGTTCAACATGTCTCCTCTTACACTTAATCCGGCCAATACCGGGGCGTTTGAAGGGACGTTTCGCATCGGCGGAATTTTTCGCGACCAATGGTACAGCTTTATTCCCCGGGAATTTACCACGCCTTCCATCTATCTGGATGCGCCAGTGATTATGGGATTCGGCAAGCGCGATTGGGTAGGGGTTGGACTTACGGTGTTTCAGGATAAGGTTGGTTCCGGGAGCCTTAGTCGGGGAAGCGTATTGTTTTCCGCCGCTTATCACCTGGCTTTGGATAAAAAAGGAAAGACCTATATAACCCTGGGTGGCCAGGGAGGCTACGTACAGCGCCGGTTCGACCAGATGTCTACCCAGGTAATGTTCGAGGATGAATTGGAATTGGGTGGCGGACTCGGTGTCGGCAACAGTATGGATCGCAGCCGGATCGCGGAAAAAACGCAATATGTAGATGTCAATGCAGGGTTGATATTCCGGCACAATTTCAGTGAAAGTATGGGCTTTAACCTGGGTTTTTCGGCGGGGCATTTGACGCAGCCCAAGTATAATATTCTCTCCAGTGGATTTGAGAAACTTCCCCTGCGTTTCCAAACGCATGCCCAGTTTACTTCCGACCTCGGCGATAAATGGATGATGGCGCCAACCGCTTTCTATTCCGTCATGTCTCCCGCCAGCGAACTGGCTTTTCAGGCATGGGGAGGACGCTACATCGGAGAGGATAAGGGGATGCTGCTCCGATTTGGCGCGGGTTACCGCTGGAAAGATGCGGCCGAATTGCTGCTGGGCTTCGACTATAAAGGGCTCCAGGCGGGTCTCAGCTACGATATAAACGTGTCGTCACTCAACGATGCCTCCAATTTTCAGGGAGGCTTTGAATTGGCCGTTTCCTATATCGTCCGGATATTCAAAGAACCGGAAGTGCCACCGGTCATTTTCTGCCCGCGACTCTAATTTTATGTCCATTAATCCTATTGTCTAAATTCAATCCACCTATATTATATATGAGAAGGGTCATTTTATTTATCGCTTTTGCATTAGTTATGGGAAATGTAGAATCTCAGCCCTTTAACAGGGCAACCTATGCCACCATAATAAAGATCGCCGACCAGAAGATGGAGAAAGAAGATTATTACAATGCCCTGGACTGGTACGAACAAGCATACGAGGAGGTGAAGGATGATGAAGTATCTGTGAAAATCGCCAATTTGTACTTCTTCCTGCGGGATTATCGCAATGCAGAACGCGCTTTTTTGCGGGTGCTTCGTCGCGATCGCAAGAATGCCTATGTCGAGGAGCGGTTTACATATGCTCAAACCCTCAAGATGAACGGCAAGTACGACGAAGCCATCGAGGAGTTGGAGAAATACCTCAGCGATGGAACAGATCCAGTCAAAAAGGAATTGGCCCAGGTAGAACTCGAAGGCGCCAAGTTTGCCAAGATCGCTCCGGATCCCCGGAACATGACCATTTCCAATGCCGGAAAAAATGTGAACTCTTCCTATTCGGAATATTCGGCCGTGCTGGCTCCGGGAGGACAGAAGATGTACTATGGCAGCTTCAATTCGGAAGAAATCATCGTGGTCGACAAAAATAATACGGATTATTTCGCCAAAATCTACTCCGCCGACCGTACGGATGAGGGCTGGGGACAAGGAGTGGCCCTCGATGAAAAGATCAACCGCCCGGGCTACCACAATAGCAATGTCACCCTCTCTCCCGATGGCCGCCGGATGTATTTTACCCGCCAACTGCTCACGGGCAACGTCGTGTCGGAAAGCAAGATATACATGAGCGAATTTGGTGCTGGCGGATGGGGCGCCGCCAATGAAGTGGAAGGCGTGAACGGAGATTATATCGCCAACCATCCCGCCGTAGGGGAGTTATACGGTACGGAAGTGTTGTTTTTTACCTCGAATATGGACGGAGGCTATGGGGGCGCAGATATTTATTACAGCCCCTTCAAAGGAGGAAAGTATGGGCAACCCATCAACCTGGGCCCCAAGATCAATACGGTAGGCGATGAGTATACGCCCTATTACCGTGACGGGGTGCTATACTTCAGCTCGACCGGCCATCCGGGGTTGGGGGGATTTGACATCTTCTCCTCCGAATGGAACGGCGCCGTATGGAGTGAGCCCGTCAACATGGGCAAAGGCTATAACTCCAGTGTCGACGACCTTTCGTTTATGATTTCCGATGATGGATATTCCGGATTCCTTTTGTCCAACCGGCCGGGTACCCGCTGGTTGAAGAGCAAAGGAAAAACCTGTTGTGACGATATTTATAACGTGAGCCTCAAGATCATCCTCGCCGATCTCAAATCGACCGTGTTTGACCAGGAAACGGATGAGGAACTCCAGGGCGCTACCTTTCAGCTGATCGACATGACTGACGACGAAGAGAGCGGGAAGGTCATTGATACCAAGACCAATGGGAACGGCAATGCATTTGATTTTCCGCTGGAACTGGATAAATTCTACCGGATTATTGCCTCCCGGGAAGATTATTACCCCGATACCCTGGAGTTTAACACCATGGGGCTGCTCGATTCGAAGACCTATGAGATCCCGGTCAAGCTGAAGCCGACGCCGGTATATATCACCATTTCGAAGGAAGAACCGATCGAACTGGAAAACATCTATTACGATTTCGACGACGATAAGATCCTTCCGGATGCCGAGCCCGACCTAAATTTCGTGCTGGAAATCCTGAACCAATATCCAGAGATCGTCATTGAGTTGTCTTCGCATACCGACGCCCGTGGTAATGATGCATACAACCGCGAACTGTCGCAACGCCGTGCGGAATCCGCCCGTCGCTGGCTTCTGGCAAAAGGCGTGGAACGCAAACGCATCCAGGCTGTGGGATATGGCGAAACGGTGCCCAAAACCATTGGCGACAAGCTGGCATCCGAATATTCATTCCTCAAAAAAGGAGATGTGCTGACAGAAGCCTTTATCAACCAGTTGCCTACCGAAAAGGAACAGGAAGATGCACATCAGATCAATAGACGCACGGAGTTCAAGATCGTGGAGGGCCCGACCAGCATCAAGATCGAAGAAACCCGCCTGATCCGGAAAGGCGCCAAGGTGATCGAAGAAGGGTTGGAGGAAGGAATGGATGACGGAGGTGAAAAAAAAAATTAATTCCGGCCATTGATCCGAAATCGTCCCTCTATGGCAACCCAAACCTGAAGGACGTTCCGGTCATGACCTTTGCGCAGCGTTCTTTTGACCTGGGGAAAGTGAAGAAAGGCGAAAAACGGTCCTTGACCTACACCTTCACCAATCAGGGCGATCAGCCGCTGGAAGTAGACCTGATCTCCGCCTGTGACTGCACTACGATAGATTTTAACTACAAGCCCTACCAGCCCGGCGAATCGGGTGTGATCAAAGTAGTGTTCGACAGCGCAGAGAAGGATGAAGCAGAGACGATCGATATCGACATCCTGCTGAAAAATACGCTTCCGGGGACGGATATCCCCATCATCGAACGAATCGAGTATTCATTTGATATCGTCAAATAAAAAAAATAACAAGGAAGGCCCTTCTGCATCCAGAAGGGCCTTCCTTGTTAACCCCTGAATACCAATGCAATTCTGGAATTCCCTCCTCAATCAGATCGCTGCCCAACACTTCAGCGAGTGGGCCGCGGTGATCGGCGCCATCCTGTACCTCTTGCTGGCGACCAAGGGGAATCCCTGGTGCTGGGTCTGGGGTATTATCAGCTGTGCCTTTTGGGCTTATGCCGCATTCGCCCTCTACGGCCTCTACATCGACGGCGCCCTTCAACTCTTCTACATCGCGATCAGCGTGCTGGGTATTTACCGGTGGAAATATGGAGGGAAGGACCACCAGGAACTGCCCATCTCCCGGCTGCATTGGAAACAACATATATGGATATGGACCGGTGGGCTGGCACTTTCCTGGGCACTGGGCGCCTTTTTCGAAGCCTATACCGCCGCCGCCGCTACCTACCTCGATGCGTTCACCACCGTTTTTTCGGTGATCATCACCTTCATGGTAATTCAGAAAAAACTGGAAAACTGGGGGTATTGGTTCCTGATCGACAGTGTTTACGTCTACCTCTATTGGAGCAGGAGAGGCTTCCTGATCGCGTTACTTTTTGTGACCTATTTGGTCATTGTTGTGTTCGGGTACTTTTCCTGGCGGAAGAGTTATTTAAACGCGGTCTAAATAGCGATCTGAAATGATCCTGTCTAAAAAGCTTTCCTTAATAAATAAAACCTTTTATATCTTTGCCGATGTTTTTAGAAACCCTTTAAATATCGGGTGTTTTACCGTGTTTCGGGAGAGCGCTCAAAGGGTAGATCGGGAGTAAAAACGATTATCAACGATCCAAACCAGCTTCATGAGAAATTCCATATTTCGGTTGTCATGGATTGTCGCTTTTCTACTGGCGGCAACCGGCAGTTGGGCACAAACTACAGAGGGGAACAAAGATGGTTCCCTGCTTATCTCGCTCTTACTCATTATTGCCATCGCAGTCCTGGTGTTCCTGTTTCAATCTTCCAACAGCGTATTGGCCCTCGAGTCCAGAAAGAACGGAGGGAAGAAATCGCCGCGGACCAGGGCGATCTCCGCTTCGAAGATACCGGGCTATGCCAATAGCGGTGGGTTCAAGCTTTTGAAGAAAGGCTACGACATTTTGTTGGAAGGAGAACCTGCACCCGGTGTTCAGCCCGCGGGTGAAGTGCGGACCTTTGCACTCCAGCCCGGCAATTTTCCGGGTTTATCTCCCATCCCCAAGGTATTGGTGGAAGCGGGAGCTGAAGTGAAGGCCGGAGATCCCTTATTTTTTGACAAAGCACGGCCGGAAGTTCAATATGTGGCGCCGGTGAGCGGGGAAGTGATCGCCGTTAACCGCGGTCCGAAGCGCTCTATTGCCGAGATCGTTATTCTTGCAGATAAGGAGATGAAATACCGTCAGCTCGATGCACCGGATTTCGAGAAGTGCAGCCGGTAAGAACTGGTTAATTTCCTTTTGAATAACGGCGCCTGGCCTCTTATTCGCCAACGTCCTTTCCAAATCCTGGCGGATGTGAAGGAGGTACCTGTCAATGTGTTCATTTCAACGTTTGATTCCGCTCCCCTGGCGCCCAATCTGAACCTGGTGGCAGAGGGACGTGGAACGGCTTTCCAGACCGGCGTGAATGTGCTCAACAAGCTCACTTCCGGCAAGGTATACCTGGGGCTGGATGCCCGTGGAAAAGAAGCGCCTTCCAGCGTGTTTACCCAGGCCGCCAACGTGGAGAAATACTGGTTTCAGGGCAAACACCCGGTAGGGAATGTAGGGGTGCAGATCCACCATATTGCACCGATCAACAGCAATGAAAAAGTGTGGACCATGGGCGTGCAGGATGTCATTACGTTGGGCGCCATGTTCTCCGAGCGCAGGTTCAACGCGGAACGGGTGGTAGCCCTCACCGGCGCCGAACTGAACAAACCTCAGTATGTGCGCACGTACATGGGTGCAAGCCTGAGCGAACTGCTCAACGGCAATCTCAAGCACGACCATGTGCGGATCATATCGGGCGATGTCCTTTCCGGAGAACAAAAGGCCCCGGATTCCTACCTGGATTTCTATGACGACCAGGTAACCGTGGTGAAAGAAGGCGATTACTTCGAAACATTCGGGTGGCTGGTTCCGAGCATGAAGCGTCCGACCGTATCCAAAACGTTCTCCAACTTCTTATCCCCCAACCGCCGGTTTGAGGCCGATACCAATACCCATGGAGAGAAACGCGCTTTTGTGGTAACAGGACAATATGAAGACCTGTTGCCCATGGATATCTATCCGCAGCATCTGATGAAGGCCATTTTGGTCAATGATTTTGAAAAGATCGAAGGACTTGGGATATATGAGCTGGTAGAAGAGGATGTGGCCCTGTGCGAGTTCGCCTGTACTTCGAAGCAACCCCTGCAAAAGATTCTCCGCCAGGGGCTGGATATGGTACACGAGCAAGGATAATAAACTGGCTGTAACTTGATTGTACTAACTAAAAACATCCCCTGCGGGAAAAATATATGAAAGATCAAATCCTGAAGTTTTTCAAAAAAATCGAGCCCGATAAGCAGAAATCGCCATTTATGCACACGTTGTACGATGGCTTTTTCACCTTTGCACTGGTCCCCAACTCGGTGACGAAAGGCAAAGGGGTGCACCTCCGCGACGGTATGGATCTGAAGCGCACCATGACCATGGTGGTAATTGCACTGCTGGCTTGTTTTCTGGTAGGCACCTACAATATCGGACATCAGCATTTTCTGGCGCTGGGGCAATACACCGGCCTGATGGAAGGCTGGCACCTCAAATTGGTGCATGGGCTCATCAAGCTGGTACCCATTTACGCGGTAGCCATGATTGTCGGGTTGGGCATTGAATTTTTCTATGCCTCTAAAAAAGGACACGGCATTGAGGAAGGGTTCCTGGTTTCAGGCGCACTGATCCCTCTGATCATGCCTCCTGATATTCCCCTTTGGATCCTGGCTTTCTCCGTTGTATTTGCGGTGATCATTGGAAAAGAAGCATTTGGAGGCACGGGGATGAATGTGTTGAATGTAGCGCTCCTCTCCCGCGTATTCATCTTTTTTGCGTACCCCACCTTTATCTCCGGCGACGAAGTATGGGTGTCGGGATTGGAGAAGATAGACGGAATTTATCAGAGTGTACAATACGGTTGGGCTCACCATCTTTTTGACTCCATCTTTGGGTGGTTTGATGCGGCCAAATTCGGGGCAGGCGGTGTGGCGGTGATGGATGGGTTTTCCGGGGCTACGCCGCTGGGATTGGCGGCGAAGGGCGGCTGGGAAGCAGTCACACAGGTCTATACCTCAAGTGATATGTTCTGGGGGCTGATCCCGGGTTCGATCGGAGAAACCTCCAAGCCGTTTATCATTTTGGGCGCGCTCTTCCTGATCGGGATCGGCATCGCCAGCTGGCGCATCATGCTCAGCATGGTGTTGGGCGCAGCATTTGCAGGTATCCTTTTCAATGCCTGGGGCGCAACCCCCTTTATGCAAGTACCCTGGTACGACCACTTTATCATGGGTAGTTTCCTGTTTGCCATGGCGTTTATGGCGACCGATCCCGTTACGGCGGCATCGACCAGTGTAGGGAAACTTTATTACGGCTTCCTTATCGGCATGTTGGGTATTCTCATCAGGGTGTTTAACCCTGCATACCCGGAAGGATGGATGCTGGCTATTTTGTTGATGAACGTATTTGCCCCGCTCATCGACCATTTTGTGGTGCAGTCCAATATGAACAGGCGGACCAAGCGGGCTGCCAAAGCGACTGCAGCGTAAGCATTAATTGATCACTCCTAAATTGAAGTGTTGTGGACAGTCCAAGATATATTCTGACCTTCGTTTTCACCTTGACAGCCCTCGTCGCCCTGTTACTTACGGGTATGCGCCAGGTCACCATGGAGAAAGCCAACCTGAATGAACAGATCTTCAACAAGCGCGCGATTCTCTCTGCGGTGGAAACCCACCTGCCGGGCGGCAAGAAAGTGAAGGAGCTCAGCGATGAAGAGGTGTTGAATATCTTTAATACGCAAATGCAGCAAATTGTCATTGATACGAAAGGCCAACCCATTGAAGGGGTAATGGCAGAAAATATCGACATGGCAAAGGAGCGCAAAAAGCCAGAAGCTGAGCGCGAGTTTCCTATCTTCGTTTATACGGAAGGAGAAACGACCTGCTACATCTTCGCGGTACGGGGCAACGGGCTTTGGGACGAGATCTGGGGTAACGTAGCCCTGGAAAGCGACCTGAATACCATTGCCGGGGTAGCGTTCGACCATAAAGGGGAGACCCCGGGTCTGGGCGCCGAGATAAAAGACAACCCTGCGTTCCCACGCCAGTTTATCGGTAAGCAGATTTTTGACGACCAGGGCCAGTATGTGTCCATTAAGGTGAAAAAAGGAGGTGCAGAAAAAGGCAATACACATCAGGTAGATGCCATTACCGGCGCCACGATTACTTCCGATGGGGTTACGAAAATGTTTGAGCTGGGACTCAAGAATTACCTGCCCTATATGGAACAACTGAAAGCACAACAAAAGAACGATGCCCAGGGGATGTTAATCCAGTAAGCACCACCGTTATTTTCAACCATTGACCATCCTTCAATCTTGATATTATGGCAGAGACAACTGTTCAGGAAGTAAAAAAAGAGCCCTTTTTCGGTAAAAAGGAGCGTGCGCTCCTGCTCGATCCGATCAACGACAACAACCCGATCACCGTACAGGTGTTGGGGATTTGTTCGGCGTTGGCAGTGACCTCTATGGTCTTTCCTTCCCTGGTTATGGCTGTAGCGGTGACCCTGGTGACCGCCTTATCCAACCTGACCACCTCCCTGGTTCGAAATATGATCCCCAAGCAGGTGCGTATGATCGTCCAATTGGTGATTATTGCCGCCCTGGTAACGGTGGTGGAATTATCGCTGAAATACCTCAATTACCCGGTATACAAGCAGTTGTCGGTCTACATCGGTCTGATCATCACCAACTGTATCGTGATGGGACGCCTGGAGGCCTTCGCCATGGCAAACAAACCCTGGCGTTCATTCCTGGATGGGCTGGGCAACGGCCTGGGTTATGGAGCCATTCTCCTTATGGTGGCCTTTTTCCGGGAAATTTTCGGGAAAGGATCCCTGCTGGCCGGCACCCCGCTGGAAATAAAAATTATCGGTCCGACCGCAGAATTTCTGATCAATACAAAAGAGAGTATGTTGTTTGGCTGGTATGTCAACAATAACCTGATGGTGTTGCCGACGGCGGCAATGTTTATCATCGGGATTTTTATCTGGATCCAACGCGGTTCGAACAAGAAGTTGATCGACGTATCCTGATCCGGCCGGTTGCTACATTTGCTAACTCTTTAACTATCCATCATGGAAGTTTTAAATATCTTCATCAAATCGGCTTTTATTGAGAACCTGGTTCTGGCATACTTCCTGGGCATGTGTTCTTACCTGGCCGTATCCAAAACCGTAAAGACCGCTGTTGGCTTGGGTCTGGCAGTTATTTTCGTGTTGGGTATTACGATGCCCATCAACTGGCTGATCAGTGAGTACCTGCTTTCCGAGACTGGCCTGCTGGGCATTGACCTGACCTTCCTGCGTTTCATTCTCTTTATTGCAGTGATTGCCTCTATGGTTCAGTTGGTGGAAATGGTGGTGGAAAAATACTCTCCGGCACTCTACAACTCGCTGGGTATTTTCCTCCCGCTGATCACGGTAAACTGCGCAATCCTGGGAGGTTCCCTGTTTATGGTGTCACGGGAGTATAACTTTGCAGAGAGTATTTCCTTTGGACTTGGCGGCGGCTTTGGCTGGTTTCTGGCTATCGTTGCTTTTGCGGCCATCCGGGAGAAAATGCGCTACTCCAATGTGCCTCCGGCGCTCCGTGGATTGGGTATCGCGTTTATCCTTACAGGCCTCATGGGTATTGCCTTTATGAGCCTGATGGGTATCGACCCCATGGCACTTAGCAAGTAAATCGCAATTTTTGATCAAATATAGCTGACACGATATGATTACGATCATTTATGCAGTAGCCGTTTTCAGCCTGGTAATCCTGGCACTCTCCTTTGGCCTGATCGCTGCCAAAAAGCGCTTGGTTCCGCAGGGCGATGTCAAGATCATCGTCAACGGCGATGAAGAAAATCCCTTGTTGGTTAAGCCGGGTTCTTCCCTGCTCTCCTCTTTGGGCGATAAAAATATCTTTTTGCCATCCGCATGTGGTGGTGGCGGAACCTGCGCGATGTGCGAATGCCATGTGGACGAGGGCGGAGGAGACGTACTTCCGACAGAACTCAACCACCTGACCCGAAAGGAAGCAGCGGAGCACAAACGCCTGGCCTGCCAGGTTAAAGTCCGCCAGGATATGAGGATTCGCATTCCCGAAGAGATCTTCGGTATCAAAAAATGGGAATGCGAAGTGGTGTCTAACTACAACGTGGCGACCTTTATCAAAGAGTTTGTCGTGCGGCTCCCGGAAGGCGAAACCCTCGATTTTGAATCGGGTGGATATGTCCAGATCGACGTGCCGGTGATTACCTGCGAGTTCAAGAATATCGATATTACTTCCCTCCCCAGAATGGGCAAGAAACCGGATGAATTCAAACCGGAGTGGGATAAGTTCAATCTGTGGGACCTGAAAATGGTCAATGATGAGCCGCAATTCCGCGCCTATTCCATGGCCAATCACCCGGCAGAAGGGAATATCGTCATGTTGAATATCCGTATCGCTACTCCGCCCTGGGATCGCAAGAACAATAACTGGATGCAGGTTAACCCCGGCGTTTGCTCGTCCTTTGTCTTCACCCGCAAGCCGGGCGACAAGGTGGTGATCTCCGGTCCCTATGGCGAATTTTTCATCAAGCCGACGAAGAAGGAAATGGTCTATATTGGTGGTGGCGCCGGGATGGCCCCGCTCCGCTCTCATATTTTCCACCTCTTCCACACGATGAAAACCCGCGATCGCAAAGTTTCCTACTGGTACGGTGGACGTTCTTCCCGCGAGTTGTTCTACACCGAAGACTTCCAGACCATTGAAAAAGAATTCGATAATTTCTCCTACCATATCGCCCTCTCCGAACCGATGCCGGAAGACAACTGGACTGGTCCGGTGGGCTTCATCCACCAGGTGGTGCTCGACAATTACCTCAAGAACCACCCCGAACCGGAGGAGATCGAATACTACCTCTGTGGCCCACCCCTCATGCTCCAGGCCGTTATGAAGATGTTGGACGCGCTGGGTGTTCCCGAAGAGAATATCGCTTTCGACGACTTTGGATCCTAAGATAAATAAGAAAGAGGGGCTCGTGGCTACGAGCCCCTCTTTCTTATTTGAGATGTACGACAATCTCTACTTTCCGTTTCTCCGCTTCCGGAATGGAAGACATGAGCTCTCCGCTACCGGCAATATAAAGGCGATCGACTTTTATTCCTTTTTCTTTTAAAAAGACTGCTACTGCTTTGGCCCGGTTTTCCGATAGTACAAGGTTGTACTTCTCAGATCCTACCTGATCGGAATACCCGATGATCTCCACTTCCTCAATGATATTTTTATCACTGGTTAATTTCTCCAGAAATTTGTCCAACTCCTGGACAGCGGAGCCGCCCAGATCGGCTTTGTCAAATTCGAAAAATACGGCGTGGGAAACTTGCCGTCCCGGAGCTCCGGACAGGGAAATGATCCCGCCTTCCTCGGTGTGCACTACCTGGGTAGGTTGTAGCAAGATGCTCAACGGATAAGGTTTGCGGTTTTCCCAAATCGGGACCCGCACCTCCCGGTAGTAAACGGCGTATCCAGGTTCAATAATGGTAAAAGAATATGTGGTATCAACCGGCAGGCACATAAAAAACCGCCCATTTTCGTCTGTGTGCACTTTTTCCTTCGTGCTGGTGAAAAGGGTCACGGAAAGGGGCTCCCAGGTGATGGAGTCCAGCACCTGGCCTTCCACGAAGGTGATGGGCCTTCCTCCCAAGGGGTTTGGGAGTTGAAATTGGTAGATGTCCATTCCGCCGTATCCTCCCGAACGGTCGGAAGCAAAATACCCGGTTTGTCCGTCGGCAGTGAGAAAAAAGCCCAACTCCCGGTAGGAGGAATTAACCGGTGGACCCAGATTGAGCGGTTCGCCCCAATGTATCATGGCAGAGTCGAGCCGGCTGATAAAAATATCCTGCTCGCCTAGCCCTTTATGGCCGGTAGAGGAAAAGAACAAATTCCGGCCATCGTTGGTAATATAGGGCGCTTCTTCATCCCCGGGGGTATTGACGAGCGGTCCCAGATTTTGTGGCTCCTCCCAGGATCCGTCACCCAGCAGATGACTCACCCAGATATCCGTCCCTCCAAAGCCACCCTCCCTGTTGCTGGCAAAGTACAGGGTGGTCCCATCGCAGCTGATAGTAGCCTGGGAGTCCCAGGAATCGGAATTGATATTCCCTTCCAAAGGCTCGGATTTTTTGATGGTAGTGCCCTCCACGTAGGCTTCCCATAGATCACAAGTCCCTTTTACGGCCGGTCGGCCACAGGCAGTAAAAAACATGCGCCGGCCATTGCGCACCAGGGAGCTCATGCCCTCGTTGTGGGAAGTGAGGAAGGTAGAGGGCAAGGAGATCCCTTCCATCCATTCGCCGGCATAGAAGCTGATGCGCAGATCCTCATCCGAAAAACGGTTTCTTCTGGAAGTGAAAAACATCCAGGTCTGGTCGTTCGACACACAGGGGAAATATTCATCCCCCGAGGTGTTGATGCCGTGGCCGAGGTTTACCACTTCATCGACCCTGGAAAACTTGGCAGCTTCCTGGGCAGTACGACATTTCTGGATTAGCTCTTCCACCTCATCGAGGTATTTTTGTTCATTTTCCTGTTCCGTTTCCCCCAAAATTCCAAACAAGGAAGCGGGCAGTTGCTGCAGTTCTTTAAATTGAGCGAATAAATCGAGTGCACGGGAGTAGTTGCCGCATCCAAAATGCATGCGGCCTGCTTCGAAATAGAGGGTCCTGGAGTAATTTGGATTTTCGAGCAGGAGGGCATCGGAGCCATAGGCTGCTTCCTGAAAATTTCCCAACAGCTCATTAGCGGCGATCAGATACCGTTTGGCAGGGAGGTAGTGCGGCGATTCTTCTACGGATCGCAGGAAAAACCGGCGCGCTTTTTCATATTGATGATCCAGCAGTGCGGCCTGCCCTTTTTCCAGCCATTCTTTCGATTGAGGCCGGAGTGTATCCATCCGTTCCGGCGCCTGTGCCCGACCCTCTGTCAGCCAACACAGGGAAAGGAAAATGAGGATTACAAAACGGCTCATGGGATGGATAGCTTTTTTTCTAATAAAAAGTATGGCAAATATAAGGAAACCCTTTTTGGTACTTTGAAAACAAAATTAGGGAATCACGTTAAAGTTTAGTGGGGACTTGTGCAGAATAAAACCAAAACACCTTTTACTTTCGTTAAAGTACGTGAGCAAATAAAAAATAGGATAACCGGCGCTTGGGGCCAAATAAATTTAATAACACACTTCATCTTGTCGCAGTATACATGGACCTATGTGGGTGGAGGCGGAAAAAATTTCCGGGTGACCTTGTTTCATGGCAAGAATACAGGACATGTATTATTGTTGTTGAATACGCAGGTCCTCCAGATCGATTTTAACGTTCGGGAGAGCAAGACTTATTCTTTTTTCATTGAAGATGAATTTTGTGAGGTCCATCTGGAGCTTCGAGGGGAAGAGATGTACTACTTTTTCGAAATCAACAAGACGGTCAATACCCCGCGGAATAAGGCTCGAAAGCAGTTGGAACGCAAACACCTGGGCCAGGCGCTGGCGTTTTTCGGCGTATTGATCCTGGTAGCCACCGTGGCGGCCTTTGGGCTACGTACCTACAATAAAAAGCTCGAAATGACGCGCCTGAACGAAAAGATCTACTCCGATTCAACGGTCGGATGGGTACAAATAGATTCGTTGCATCCCGAAACCGTTCGTTATCAATATGTGGCAGGCAATTCTCCGTTCACCAGCAGTTTTTTTGAGGATCCGGCACGGGGCAATACCTTGCCCGTATTTCCGCTTCAATCCGGCGATGAATTTGCCGTCCGCTATAATCCCCGGCGGCCCGACCTGAGCAGGATCTATTTTTCGCAGCCTACAGCGGCGCAAACCCTGAAATACCTCGAGCGCTCCTTGTCACGCCATTTACAGTACAACCCCGCCACCCACCCCAGCATGGCCCGGTGTACGCTGGAGTTGGCACTGGAGATTCATGGACTGGAGGGCCTGGCCGATGTGTACTTCCAGCAGGAATCAGCCGCGTCATCTCCGGCGCACAATAGGGACTCCTACTACCGTCTGGTGCGCGATCCTGCCTTCCAGCAGGCGATTTCCGACCGTTGCTGGAATTGAACCGTGGAAAGTAAGGCCCCAATTCTGTATCTTTGACTTTTTTAAATTATCGGTTTGGAACAGTTGGTACAACATATCGAAGCGCTGATCTTTGCTACGGAAAGCGCCGTGACACGGGAAGAGATCCACGCCTGCCTGGAACAAGCCCTGGAAGCCACGATTGAAGAAGAGGCTATCGAAGAGGCTCTCCGGGACCTGACCACCCGCTACCAGGCGCCCGACCGGGCATTTGAACTGGTAGAGATTGCCGATGGGTTTCAATTCATGACCAAAGGGGCCTATCATCATACCGTAGCTACCTATTTGAAGCAAACCACCCGCAGGCGACTCTCCCAGGCAGCAATGGAAACCCTTTCGATCATTGCGTATAAACAACCTATTTCCAGGGTGGATCTCGAGCGCATACGCGGGGTGAACTGCGATTATTCCATGCAGAAACTATTGGAAAAAGAACTTGTTTCTATTGTAGGTCGCAGCGAAGGGCCGGGGAGACCCCTGTTATACGGCACCAGCGAAAAATTTATGGATTACTTTGGCCTCAAGTCGTTGAAGGACTTGCCACAACCCAAAGACTTCAAAGACCCCGACAGCGAGAATGAGATCGGAGAGCAAGCGCCCATCGAAGAGGCTATTGACTAGTGAACTTTTTTAAAAAAAAATCTGGATGCAGGGGAGCGCCTCATGCGCTCCCCTGCATCCAGATTAATCACCTTAGTGCTTTTTAAGCCCGAGAAAGATGAATAGTGAAGAAAAACCCCTTGTAAACCGCGTTGCAGAGAGCGGATTGATCACCATTAAACTGGAAAATTTCTTTCCGGAGGAGCCCCTGGCTACCTTCGACTTGAAAGACTACCTCTTCATGGAATTGATCCTGAAGGAAAAAGATTTCCGCGAAGCCCTTCAGGCGCACGATTGGTCTCAATACGAGGGCGTCAATTTGCTGGTTTTATGCTCTTCTGATGCGATCATCCCGGTCTGGGCCTATATGCTGGTCGTCTCGTATGCCGAACCTTTTGCCAAAACGGTTTTTCAGGGCACCGCAGAGGAGTTTTATAAATTGGCTTTTTTTCAGGCTATAGACCAGATGGAACTGCCATCCTACCAGGGCCAACGGATCGTGATCAAGGGGTGCAGCGAAAAACCTGTGCCCGCTTCTGCCTATGTAGAACTCACCCGGCGATTGCGCCCTTATGCACAAAGCATCATGTTTGGAGAGCCATGTTCTACCGTACCTATTTTTAAACGCCCAAGAAAAGTGGATCCCGTATAACAATCGGGAGTGAAAAAGTGCTTATGGTATCTCGCAACCCTTTATTCCTCGTAATCGGTGTAGTAGCCGGTATCCTTCTTCTATTCATGCTGGCTTCGAAAAGCAGCATAGAAACAGGGGGTTCTTCGCCCAGTCATCAGCCTATACCGGCTATTGACAAGAATCATGAGTATTCTTTTGCCGGTGAACCATTACCGATCGACAATTTTGACGTGGCCGAGCGATTGGAGCGGGAGTTGTTGGTCAACGCCTTCTTTCATTCCAATACGATTCTGTCTATAAAAATGGCCAGCCGGTACTTCCCCGTGATCGAGCAGATACTCAAGGAAGAAGGGGTTCCGGAAGACCTGAAATACCTGGCGGTTGCGGAAAGCGGTCTTCGCCAGGCTACCTCTTTGGCGGATGCCCGGGGAGTGTGGCAGTTTTTGAAAGATACAGGGGTTGAGTATGGACTGGAGGTCAATTCGGAAGTGGATGAACGATTCCACCTGGAAAAGTCGACACGGGCCGCTTGTGCCTATTTTAAAAACCTCAAAGGGCGGTTTGGTACCTGGACCCTTGCCGCCGCTGCATATAATATGGGGGGCTCCAATTTGTCGGAGACGATGGAGTCGCAGCGTGCCAAGACCTTCTTCGACCTGAATATCAATGAGGAAACCTCCCGCTATATCTTTCGGGTAGTGGCGCTGAAAGAGGTGCTGATCGATCCCGAAAAATACGGGTTCTCTATTCCTGAAGATCAATTGTACCAACCGCTCGACCGTTACAGGGTCATCGAAGTGAAGGAGGCGGTAAAGAATTGGGGCGATTTTGCCGCCGAGTATAAGACAAACTACCGCATCCTGAAGATCTACAATCCTTGGCTACGCGATTCAAAGCTGACCAATAAGACAGGGAAAACCTACGAAATAAAAGTGCCTAAATAAAAAAGGCTGTTTCAGAAGGAGCATAAGCGACTTCTGAAACAGCCTTTTTTATTTGCATTATTCCGCGATTCCAATTTTGGGCTCGGCTCCGGCCCCGTTCTTGTAGGCTTCGTACCGATCAAGGCCGCACTCGAGAAAAGTTTGATATTCACTCACATCAGGTGTATAGGCGCGTGGCTCGTTGAGCACTTTGAGGTCGTTGCTCAGCAACACATAGTAAGGCTGCGAATTGCGGTTGAAATGGATAGCCTGGAAGTCGGCCCATTTGTTGCCAACGGTGCGCATCATCCGCCCGCTGAAGGGCGATTTATAAGATTCTTCCAGCTGTTCCCGGTCGTCGACGTACAAGGATATCAATACATATTTATCGCTGATCAGTTCGAATACCCCATCGCGGCCCCACACGTTGTCTTCCATTCGGCGGCAGTTCACGCAACCGTGTCCGGTAAAGTCGAGGAGGATAGGTTTGCCCTGCTCTTTGGCGTAGGCCAATCCTGGTTCAAAATCTTTGAAACAATTGATATTGAGCGGACAATTCTTGGGATAGATATAGCTGTGTCCGGCAGGCGGCGCCAGACCGCTGAGCAGGTTAGGGGTGACGAACGTTTCGGATTGCTCGCTGTAGCGGAAGCCGGTGAGCAGGTAGATCGTCAGGGCGGCGCTCGCGGCTACCAGTCCCCATTTTCCTGGAGTCATGGCTTTTCGCGGACCATCGTGCGGGAAGCGCACGTAGCCCAGATAATAAAGGGTCAGCAGCAGTGCACAGAGTACCCACAGGGCGACAAACGCTTCGTAAGGCAGGAATTTCCAGCCCATAGTCAGGTCGGCTATCGAGAAGAATTTAAGCGCCAGGGCCATCTCGACAAAGCCGAGGGTTACTTTCACCCCGGTCATCCAGCCACCCGATTTGGGCATGGAGTTCAACCAGCCGGGGAAAGCGGCAAAGAGTGCAAAAGGCAGCGCCAGGGCCACGGAAAAGCCCAACATCCCCATCATAGGGCCCGCCGGGATTCGCCCCAGGAGCGTGGGCCCGCCTCCGGTAGCCGTTTCTACCAGCAGCGTGCCGATGATCGGACCGGTGCAGGAGAAGGAAACCAGGGAAAGGGTAAAGGCCATGAAAAAGATGCCGATCAGGCCGCCTCTGTCTGCCATACGGTCAGATTTGTTGGCCCAGGAACTGGGCAGGGTAATTTCGTAGTACCCAAAAAACGAAATGCCAAATGCGATGAAAAGAACGGCAAAGAAAATATTAAACCAGGCATTGGTAGACAAGAGGTTTAGCGCATCGGCGCCAAAGACCCCGGTGATAACCAAACCGAGGAATACATAGATAACGATGATGGAGAGTCCGTACCAAATAGCGTTGTTGATCCCCCTTTTGCGGTTGGAACTGCTCTTGGTAAAGAAACTCACCGTCAGTGGGATCATGGGGAATACACAAGGCGTAAGCAGCGCCAGTAATCCACCCCCAAAGCCCAGGAGTAAGATGACCCAGAGACTGCTTTTTTCTTCCACAGGTGCAGGTTCGTCCGCGCAACCCTGGGTAGCCCAGTCGTAATTGAATGTGTAATCGACCGGAGTATTGTCCAGTACGTATTTTCCTGCGGGAGGTGCGAGTGCATCAGCTGCTGCGGCGCCTCCGGCGCTGTCAAAGGAAAAAGGCACATCTTTGGGCGGCAGGCATTGCTCATTGTCGCAGCACATGAATTCAAGGCTGCCGGTAATGGGCGTTCCCGGATCGAGCCATTTGACACGCTGGGTGAACACCACTTTCCCATCCACAAACTTGGATACAACGACCCCGCCAAACAAGGGATCGGGGCCCTCTTTTTTATGGCCATCCTCTTTGACTTCCCCCATGCGCTCGTAGTGGCTGCCTTCATCGAAATAAAAGGCAGTAGGCACGGGCCCGTCGGGAGAGGTAAATTGGGAATAGACGCTCCAGTTTTTCTCCATTTCCGCGGTGAAGGTGAGGTCGTATTCCTGATCGGCTATTTGTTCGAGGGCGAAAGCCCATTTTACAGGATCGAGCAGGCCGCTATCTGAAGGCTTTGCCGCAGGGACTTCAACCGGAGTTTCGGGTTGGGTTTCCGCAGTACTGCCCGGTTTGGGCGTCTGTTTTTCCGGGGCTGCTGTACCGCCCGCCGGCTTTTCAGGAGCTTTAAGGGAGAAAGAAAAATCGACATCGGTAGGAGGGAGGCATCGCTCGTCATCGCAAGTCATGAACGTCAAATACCCGGTGATCGGCTTGCTCAGGTCGCTGACTTTCACCCGTTGGGTAAATTCGGCGTGTTTTTTATACTTGATCACGTTCATGTCGAACAGCGGGTCGAAACCTTCATAGCGTTCGCCGGTCTCTTCACATTTCCCTATCTTCTGGAAATGCTCGCCGGCATCATATTCGAAGGTAGTGGGAATGGGACCATCGTCGCTTTCGAGGTATTGGGAATAGACCGCCCAGTGAGGGTCCAGCTTCGCCTTAAAAATTAGATCGAATTCGGTATTGCTGATCGCTCGATATTCGGTTTCCCATTTTACGGGATTGAGCACTTGCGACATGGCAGAAGTGCTCAGTAGTAGGGCAAAAAAAAGTAGCCAGGATCTCATATCATTCCGGTTTGCCAATATGAATTGGGAGAAAGCAGCAAAGGTATCAAAAAACCGTGTTAAAATCCACGAATGAGCCAGGGACTGTATGCCAGCGCCATACCCCCCACCAACATTAACAAATGGACCACTTCTGCCCATTGGGTGGGCATCGTCGAAAAACTGATGGAAAAAAAGGCAGCTAACGGGATAACCGCAATGAGCCAATGCGAAATATCCAGTTGGGATTGGAAAAGGATGATCAGGCCTGAAAACAGCAGGAAGCCATAGAGCAGCGATATTTTCTTTTGCACCTGCATGATCCGTTTCTGGAAATAGGTGGTGTTACTGAGGAGCGCCACGAGTATCAGGATGATGAAAATGCCCATCTTCAGGTAGAAAAGCCCATGCTGCCCGCCCTGAAAATCGAGAAAAGCCAGATTTTGCGAAAATTGAATACTCCAAAACTCCGGCAGGCGGTTGAGCAGGAAGAAGACCGTCCCGGTTAAAAAATACGGGGTAATAGCGCCAAAGAAAATGGTGATTTGGTCACGGATGTTGTAGGCACGGAGCGTGGAAGTGCCCCAAATGGCAAATGCCAGCAGCCCGATATTGGAAAAATAGAACAAACTGGCCACGCTGATCCAGAACCCCACATTGTACAAGCGTCCGGAAGCGATGGGTATTTTATAAACCCCCATGAGTTCGAGGAGCGCCAACAGCAGAAATGTATTGCCCATAAGTACCGGGGAAGGGTACATAAACTCGGGAACCATGCTGGCGAAAAGGCAGTAAAACACCCCCGGCAATAGATTCGATTCATTGTTGATGCGGTTCCCGTTGACCATCACGACGATCAGAATTGCCTGAAAGAAAACCAGCAACATGCTGCTCACATGCAGGTAAATAGAGGACCATCCCTCGATTCCATGCGCCACTAAATGGCTGAGGATGCCCGGAGTCGGTTCCGGAACAGGCAGGGTGGCCACCAAATTGGACGCGTAGAACAGTCCCAGATAAAACAGGAACAGCACCGCCCCAAGGATTTGATTGGTCTTGAATATTTGTAACACGATGTGTATGGCGTTTAGAACACACTATTGTTCAAAGATATAAAAAATGCACGTGCCAACAAGCGCCTCCATTCGGACTGAAAGCCCTATTTTTGTATCCGAAATGATAAAATGGATTCAACGTTTGTTTCGCCGCGCTCCGGAGGAGGCGCCACAACCCGACCTTATGAAGTACCTGATCGTCGGCCTCGGTAACATTGGCCCTGAATATGAAAATACACGCCACAATATCGGCTTTGCGGTGGTAGACCATCTCGCCCGGGAGGCAGGCGTATCGTTTAAGGATGATAACCTGGGCTCCACCGCTCAATTTCGGCACAAGGGCCGCATTTTTGTGTTGCTAAAGCCCTCCACCTTCATGAACCGCAGCGGCAAGTCCGTGCGCTATTGGCTGCAGAAGCTCAAGATCGAAAAGGTTAACATGCTGGTCGTCCTCGACGACCTCAACCTCCCCTTCGGGACGATTCGCCTGCGCGGCAAAGGCAGCGACGGGGGGCACAACGGCCTCAAAGATATCGATCAGTTGACCGGGGGCAACGACTATGCCCGCCTTCGCCTGGGCATTGGCAGCGAATTTCCCCGCGGCCGCCAGGTCGATTATGTGTTAAGCGAATGGTCGGCTGAGGAATCCGGTAAATTGCCCGAGCTTTGTCAACGTGCCGGCGAGATCGTCAAGAGTTTTGGCGCTATCGGGCTGCAACAAACGATGAATTTGTATAATGGATGACCAGAATCAGGCCAACCATTCTTCCAGAAATTTCCCCAACGCGGTACTATCCCATTCCGGCAGCATAATTCCTTCCAGTTTATCCGCTTCTTCGAGTCCTTTTTTCAGGTCGAGTTGATCCTGGGTTTGGGTGTAGTACCAGCCTTTTTCCAGGCCGTATTGGGCCAGGTATTCCTGTTCCGGCTGGCCAGGGGTTGAAACGAGGAGCGCTTTCTTGTTCAACACAGCCAGGTCCATAATGGTGCTGTAGCCCGAGCGGGAGAGAATAAGGCGGCTTTCGAGGATGGCCTGGTTTATACCTTGTGAGTCGAGAAAGGAGCGTACCTCCACATGTGGATAGGGAAAAAAGTGTTCCTGTTTTTCAGGTTTTCCCTGCACGATGAGCCAACGGTAGGGGAGTGTGGCGGCTTGTTTGAGGATAAGGGTTTCCCATTCGGTGCGCAGCGGTTCTGGACCAGAGAGGATGGCGAGCACGTCGTACCGCTCCGCTAACGCACCGGGCCGCATGCGGGTCAGGGGCCCCAAATAACGCATATTTGGCAGGGACATCCCGTGGGCCAGCTTGCCGGAGAGATTGTCCGGGCCTTCCAGATCGGGGATCCAGCAGCTGTGGTAACGGCGCAGGATCCGGCGGTGCAGGAAGGTCGCCACCTGTCCGATCAATGCCGGATGTGTAAGTATGAGAAGCTGATGGGAGATTACGGCGCAGGGCACTTTGCGGGTAAAACACCCCAGGCGATTGTCGGATATCACGGCATCGAATTGGTGTTCCGAAATCCAGTGCCGGATCTGCCGATGCTCCCGGATGATGGCCCATATGACCTTTGGCATTTGAAGGATAAGGAAATACAACAGCCATTTTTTCGGATAGCGCACATCGTATTCGGGTAGTTCGAGCGCGGGCAGGTCGGGAAATTCCCTTTTGAGCAGGTCGAGCGCCCGGCCATCGGAGGCAAGCCATACTTCATGGCCCTGTTTGATCAATTCACGAATGATGGGAATACTTCGGGTGGCATGACCCAATCCCCAGTTGAGGGGGGCGATGAGGATGCGTTTGGAGCTTTTCATCCGGAAATTTTGGGAAAGATTATTAAACACCAATAGTTCGTAAAGTTTATAAAGTTTAGGAGGTTTATTAAGTTTATGATTCAATAAACCTCATAAACCTCATAAACCTCCTAAACCTCCTAAACCTCCTAAACTTCATAAACCTCTATGAATCCTCGTGCACAAAAACTCCTTCTCCTCCTCTTTCTCCTCCTGCTCTTGGGCTGCAAAGCCTATGATTGTGGGTGCCCCTGATCAATTGAGTCGGATCTCCTCCTCGTTGTTGTCGAAAAACCGGTATTCTGTCAGCTGTATATCGCCTGCAGATTTTATGTGTATCCACTTATAGAGGCTCATATACCATTTCATCTGCGGACTGGGCAGGCCCTTTTTGAGGAAAGCCTCAATATAGGGATGCACCTTGAGGGTCAGCCTGGTTTTTGGATGTGCCTGCAGGATAAAGCGGAGGTCGCGATCGATCTCATCGATCAAAAGGATGGACGGGTTGATCTTTCCGGTGCCGTTACAGCTGGGTCAGACTTCTGCGGTATTGATCTTCACTTCGGGCCGTACCCGTTGGCGGGTGATCTGCATGAGGCCGAATTTGCTCAACGGAAGGATGGTATGCTGTGCCCGGTCCTTTTTCATAAAATCCCGCATTTCCCGAAAGATGCGTTGTTTATGATCCTTGTTGCGCATATCGATAAAATCGATGATGATGATTCCCCCGATATCCCGCAAGCGCATTTGACGGGCGATCTCTTCCGCGGCTTCCACGTTCACGTTCAGCACAGCCTCTTCGGCATCGTTGCTACTCAGCTTATGTCCGCTGTTGACATCCACTACATGCAGGGCTTCTGTCGATTCGATGACCAGATAGGCGCCGCTGGGCATGGTAGCGGTTTTGCCAAAGGCCGACTTGATCTGCCGGGTTACCCCGAAAGTTTCGAAGATCGGCTTGCGGTTCTTGTGGAGGCTGACAATGTCGACCTTATCTGACCCGAACGATTGCAGATAAGTGCGGATATTTTGGTAGAGCTGTTTGTCGTTGACCACGATCCGGTTGAAGGAATCGTTGAGGATATCGCGCAGGATACTCGACGCTTTATCGAGCTCGCTGAGGAGCTTGGCAGGCGGTTTGGCATTGGGAAGTTGCTCGTAGATATCTTCCCACTTCTCGAGCATGAGCTTGAGTTCTTCGTGGAGGTCGGCCGCATTTTTACCTTCTGCAGCGGTGCGCACGATCACGCCGAAATTCTTGGGTTTGATACTTTCCAGGAGCACCTTTAGCCGTTTCCGTTCTTCAGCATTGGAGATCTTCTTGGAGACGGCCACCACATCGTTAAACGGGGTGAGTACCAGAAAACGGCCGGGAATCGTAATTTCACAACTCAGGCGGGGGCCTTTCGTACCAATCGGTTCTTTCAGGATTTGTACCAGAATAGGCTGTCGTCTGGCAAGTACTTCGTCGATCTTTCCGTTCTTGATGATTTCCGGCTCCATCTTGAACTGGTCCAGTCGGTGGGTCTGAATGGATTTGGCGATGGAATTATTGGTATACTTGAGCAAAGAGCGAAGCTTCGGTCCCAGGTCAGTATAGTGAAGGAAGGCATCTTTACTATGTCCAATATCAACGAAGGCCGCATTCAACCCAGGCATAAGCCTTCGGATACGGCCGAGGAAAATATCGCCTACGGTAAAGTTGGTATTGGTTTTTTGATGGTGCAGCTCGACCAACTTGGAGTTTTCGAGCAACGCGATTTCCACTTCCGTAGGGGTGGAATTAATAATCAGTTCTTTTTCCACGCAACAAGTGCTTTAAATGGCCATTGAGAATGCACCTCTGGAGTATTCTGGCAGGAGGAAAATGTTGCGGGAGCAGTAGAATAGATGCTGGCTAAGAAGGAAGATGGGGCCGAAACGGGTTCGGTCAAAAGAGGCGGTTATACTCAAAGGCGGTTGGCACAAGCACAACCAGGGGTGAAACCGAAATTTCTTTGCGATCAGAAGCCAGAATTTTCAATCTACATGTGCCGGCAACTTTTAGTCGGCCTGGAGAAAAAACCAAATGAGCTGCATCCGAAGAGAAGATACAGGGGTATATTTGGGCAGGCTACAGTATGAAATCCATAGCCTCCCCAACCCACACTAGCGGTTCTTCTTCTTATGGCGATTCTTGCGCAAACGCTTTTTACGTTTGTGCGTTGCGATCTTGTGCCGTTTCCGTTTTTTTCCGCAAGGCATGTTATCAAATTTAAAAGTGTCAAAAAATGATCAATTATCTCGTTGGCATTGGGCCTGGCAAAAACTTGCCCGGTCCTGGTTGCCGGTTTCCTGATTAGCCTTCGCCAAAAGGCACCAGGCGTTTCGATTCTCCGGGTTGAACTCGACGACCTTATCCAGCCGTTCGATCGCCCGTTCCCATTGCCCGGTTTGCACGGCCAGGCGTCCGAGCTGATAGAGCACGGAAGGGTTCTCGGGATACGGCTGATCCAACTCCCGCAGCCTTAAAATGCCTTTCATCGGGTTGTCGGAGGGCGGAAAATCCGTATAAACCAAAGCCAGAGTGAGCCGGTGCGATAACTCGTCCGGGTCGAGGGATATGGCGTTTTCAAATGCTTTTAACGCTCTTTCAGCGCAAAATTGACGTGCCTTATCTGCTTCGGCTTGTTGGGTGCACAGGGTATAGGTGGTACCTGCAATCCCCAGGCCTGCCCGGATTCCTCCAGGTTGGCAACTTCCTCTGCATAGTATCCGGCAATAGCTGGTTCTCCCAATTCATACCACTTGCTCGACAAGGATTTGTACGTGGCAGCCAGTATGGTTGAATCACTATCCGCGCCCTCCAACGTGCCTTCTAAAGTAAGGATATCTGCCGTGCCCTGGGTAGAAAGCCTTGATTTTGCTTCTGCAAGCAGCGAAGAAACGTCTGTGCGCTCAATCGTAAGGGCCCTCGATTGATCAAGGGCTTTCTGAGCGGGAGGTTTGGTTTCGCAAGTAAAGTACAAAAGCAGGAATAACCCTAAAGCTGAACTCAATACCGCTATTTGTAATTTACTCATAAGGCTTCGTTTAGCCTTTTCGGATTAATCTTCATCTTCCTCACTCGGCAGGGAGGTCACCTTGTCCTTCACCTGTTCTACAAATACTTTGGCCGGTTTAAACGCCGGAATGAAATGTTCCGGTATCTCAATAGCCATATTTCGCTTGATATGACGGCCGATCTTTTTGGCGCGCTTCTTAATTATGAAACTACCGAAACCGCGGATATATACATTTTCGCCATCCGTCAGTGAGCCCTTTACCTCCTTGAAAAAGGCTTCCAAGGCTACTAGTACATCTACCTTTGGGACCCCGGTCTTTTCCGAAATCGCTGTTACCAGGTCGGCTTTTCTCATCGTTATTCGTTGATTTATAAAAGATTATAAGGTTTTCTGGTTCCGCTAAGGAGATGCAAATTTCTAAATTTTTTACTTAAAAGGGAACAACTACCTCACATATTTTTCTTTTTTTTCTTATTATCAGGCTTTTATGCAGCCTTTTTGACCAAACCAGGATTGGTTTAAGTAGTTTTTTTGCTGACATTCAATTAGTTGTGTTATTGATTGGGAAGATAGCTTTCTTCTTTCCCGGCAATTGATATCTTTGCACATCTTTAAACTACCCAACACATGTTATACTCCATGACAGGCTTCGGTCGGGCGAGCCGTTCTTACGCCGACAAGCTGATCTCCGCAGAGGTACGCTCGCTCAATAGCAAGTTTTCCGACCTGCGCTTTAGGGTTCCTTCCAACTTTAAAGAACGGGAACAGGAAATTCGCCGCACCATCACCAACAGAACCGAACGGGGTAAGATCGACGCAGTGGTAGACGTGAAAGCCTTGCAGGGGGAAGATGGCTATACGATCAATGAGCCTTTGTTTCGCAAATATTTTCGCGAAATTGAGAGCCTCGCCAACGAGTTGGGCATTGAAAAAGGTGATATCGTCCAGACCATCCTCCGCATTCCCAATGTGGTAGCCGGCGAAGACAGGGAGATTAGCGAGGAGGAATGGGAAGCAACCATGGCTGTCGTAAATGAAGCGCTCGACCAGTTTGATCAGTTTCGCCTCACCGAAGGGGCTGCACTGGAAAGCGAACTCCGGGACCGGATCGGCAATATCAGGGAGCAGTTGGTTAAGGTCCCGCCCTTTGAAACGGAGCGGATGGACCGGCTTCGGCAGCGGCTGCGCCAAAATTTGGACGAATTTTTAGGCAAGGAAAACGTAGATGAAAACAGGTTTGAGCAGGAAGTCCTGTTTTACCTCGAAAAAATGGATATCACCGAAGAGAAAGTGCGCCTGGAGCAGCATTGCATTTTCTTTCTGGAGCAGCTGGACGCCCAGGTTATGGTGAAAGGCCGCAAACTCAGCTTCATCAGCCAGGAAATGGGCCGGGAGATCAACACCCTCGGCGCTAAGGCCTATTCAGCAGATATCCAACGTCTCGTGGTCGCCATGAAAGACGAACTGGAAAAAATTAAAGAACAGGTAGCTAATATATTGTAGAAAGGGTATCGTATGGAAGATTTTGAGGGGAAACTTATCATTTTTACAGCGCCTTCAGGGGCCGGAAAAACAACGATCGTGCACCATCTGCTGGACTCCTTCCCACAGTTGGCGTTCTCGATATCCGCAACCAGCCGGGCTAAACGCCCCACTGAATCGGAAGGCCACGATTATTACTTCATTCCCTCCGGGCGTTTTAAAGAGCTTATCGCACAAGAGGCTTTCCTGGAGTGGGAGGAAGTGTACGAAAACCAGTATTACGGAACGCTGAAAGAAGAGGTCGAGCGCATCTGGAAAGAAGGCAAACATGTGGTTTTCGATATCGATGTGATGGGGGCCATGACCCTCAAACGGAAATTTCCCGAACGGACCCTTTCCATTTTTGTAAAACCACCCTCCCGGATAGCACTCACCAAACGACTCCGGGATCGGCGAACCGAAACGCCCGAACAACTGGAAGACCGCATTCGAAAGGCAGATGAAGAGTTGCGCTTTGAAAACCAATTCGACATGGTATTGGTTAATGATGTGCTGAGCCGCGCCCTCCAGGAGGCCGAAGCCATCGTATCAAAATTCTTAGGCATCAAACGATGATCCATGGAAACGCTGACCACGGACGGAATTACTATTAGTGTAGAAACCTACTACCAGCTCGAACACTCCCGACCCCTGGATCAGAAGCACGTGTTTGCTTATCGGATCACCATCGAAAACCAAAGCACCGGCACTGTGCAACTGCTCCGCCGCCATTGGTTCATCGTCGACTCCAATGGCCTCCGTCGCGAAATAGAAGGCGAAGGCGTCGTGGGTCTCCAACCGGTGCTCCTTCCCACCGAATCACACCAATATTCCTCCTGGTGCCCCCTCATGACCGAAATTGGCAAAATGTACGGCACCTTCCTCATGGAAAAAGAAGACGGCACGTCCTTCCATGCCCGCATCCCGGAGTTTAAACTTATCGCCCCCCACAAAATGAACTAACCCCCCCCCGTATAGACGCGATACCTCGCGTCTCTGCCCGACTATCCGCTTCCCTTCATCGCCCGGAATAACAAACGTATACGCGACGTATCGCCGTATACGCGACGTATCGCCGTATACGCGACGTATCGCCGTATACGCGACGTATCGCCGTATCTACATGGGGATCACCGCAATACACTTCAATTCGATCGAGATCGGCGTGGGCAAACTATCGATCCCTACCGTCGTGCGGCAAGGCTGATTGTCTTTGAAATACGCCGCATAGAGGCGGTTGTAGGTGTGAAAATCGCGCTGCATATCGGTAAGGAAGACCGTCACGTCGACCAGATCCTCCCATCGGGCGCCACTGGCCTCCAGCACGGTACGTACATTTTGGAAAACGGAGTGGCACTGCGCTTCAAAATCAAACTCGGTGAAATTACCACTCGGGCTCTGCTTCAGACCAGGCACCCCGTCGGTCTTGGGGTCGCGCGGCCCGATGCCGGAGAGGAACAGCAGATTGCCCACACGGCGGGCATGAGGGTAGAGCCCTACGGGCTTAGGGGCGTTGGAAGCGTCGATGCGGTCGGAGGTGGACATAAGAAGGATTTTTTTTTGCATAAAGTTATGGAAATTCAGCGGCAAGGCGGTTTAGCCACCTTGCTACTGAAAAAAAATCCCCCATTTTCCCAACCTCCCCCCTAAACTTTACGTTGTGAAGGAAGTCTTTTAATCCCGACTGTTCATAAACAAACCATGATGCATCATCTACTCCGGGCTATTCTTTACGGAATGGTCCTTTTTACCGCCCTTCCGGGCTTTTCCCAACAAAAATTTACCATCAGTGGGGCTATCACTGATGCGGAAAATGGCGAGACCCTCATCGGCGCTACCGTGTTTGCGCAAGACCTGGGCGAAGGCGCCAATACCAACGAGTACGGCTTTTTCTCCCTTACCCTGCCCGGAGGCGATTCGGTCCGGTTGGAGTTCAGCTACGTCGGCTTTCAAAATGAAGTACGTACTGTTTTCCTGAACCAGAATACCACCCTCAATGTGGAAATGGGCTCGGGCATACAGCTCGAGGAAGTCGTCGTCAAAGCCAACTCTTATCGCGAACAGATCAAGTCGACGGAGATGAGTGTGGAAAATATCTCCATGCGCGATGTAAAAATGGTGCCCGTCCTGTTGGGCGAAAGCGACATTATCAAAACGATTCAGCTCAAGCCGGGTATCCCGTCGGGCGCCGAAGGGACCACCGGCTTGTATGTGCGGGGTGGAGGGACCGACCAAAACCTCATCGTGCTCGATGAAGCCCTGGTCTACAATGCCAATCACCTCTTTGGATTTTTCAGCACCTTCAACTCCGATGCAGTGAAAGATGTGAAGCTCTACAAGGGCGGCTTTCCCGCTCAATACGGCGGTCGACTGTCTTCGGTCATCGACGTCAAGTTGAAAGAAGGGAATAATAAGGAGTTTGCCGGCCAGGGCGGACTGGGGTTGATCGCATCCCGCCTCACACTTGAGGGACCCATTCAGAAAGGCAAATCTTCGTTCATCGTGTCGGGCCGCCGCACCTATTTCGACCTGATCACCGGGCAGATCAACAGTGCCAACCAGGGCAAGGAAAATTACAACCCCATCCCGGATTACTACTTCTACGACCTCAATGCCAAGCTCAACTTTGACCTGGGACCCAAAGACAGACTATTCCTCAGCGGCTACTTTGGCAGGGATGTCTTCGGGTTCGACGGCGGGTTCTTCAATTTTGACTTTTACTGGGGCAATGCTACCGGTACCGCCCGCTGGAACCACGTCTTTGGCCCCAAAGTCTTTTCCAATACCACCTTTACGTTTTCTGACTATAAATACAACATCGCCAATAAAATATCCGATTTCTCCTTTGAACTGGGGTCCAATATCCGCGATATGAATCTCAAAACAGACTTCTATTATGCCCCAAATAACGACCACACGGTGCGGTTTGGGGGGAGCGCCACCTATCACCGGTTTACGGTCGGCCGCCTGAAAGCCGGGAGTAAAGATGGCACGGTCGCTTTTGAAGCCGGACAGGATTTTGATGGGATTGAAATGGGCGTGTATGTCTCTGACGAATGGAAACCCGCCGACCGTCTCGCGCTGAATGCCGGGTTGCGGCTCAGTGGGTTTACAAACGATGGCGTCTTCTACGCAGGACTGGAACCACGCCTGGCTGCGGTTTATAACGTCACGGACCTTTTCTCGGTAAAAGCCAGCTATGCCCGGATGTTCCAGTACCTGCACCTGGTGTCCAACTCGGGTGTAGCGTTGCCTACCGACGTGTGGTATCCATCTACGGCAAATGTGAAGCCCCAGCGTTCCGACCAGGTGGCTGCAGGCATTTCGTTTGCGGTCGGCGATTGGTTTATGATCACCAACGAATATTACTACAAGTGGCTCGACAACCAGCTCGACTTTATCGATGGCGCCGAGTTGTTTGCCAACAACGAGCTGGAAGGCGAGTTTGCCATCGGAAAAGGCTATGCCTATGGAGCCGAGATCCAGATTGAAAAAACCACCGGCCGTCTGACGGGGTGGATTGGGTATACCCTGGCCCGTATTCGCCGGGGCGATTTTGTGCCGATTCGCTCAGACGCCATCTTCGGGGAAGGCAGCGCCTATTTCTCCCCGCGCTACGACCGTCGACACGATATCTCGGTGGTGGCGATGTATGAGATCAGCCGCCGCTGGCAGGTGAGCGCCACCTGGATCTACGGTTCCGGCGACCTCTATTGGCTGCCACCCGGTCGTTTTACGTTCCAGGATGTGCCCGGCGCCCAGTTTCAGGCGCTCGTGCCTGTCTACGAAAACCGCAACAACTATCGCCTGATCCCATTCCATCGACTCGACCTGGGCATTACTTATCGCTTCTTTCCCAAATGGGGCGAGAGCGACCTGAGCATCAACGTCATCAACGCCTACGATCGCCGCAACGCATTCTTTATTTACCTCGAACCCCAGTTCAAGGAAGTGGATGCAGGCGGTAGCGTCATCCAGATACCCGAAAAAATTGCCGCTAAGCAGGTGTCATTGTTCCCGATCCTGCCCAGCATTACGTATAATTTTAAGTTTTAAATTTTCAATTCTCCCTGTTCAGTCAACTGAAAATTGAAAACTGAACACTAAAAACTATCCCAATGGCTTTTTCCTATAAATGGATATTACCTTCCGCACTTGCCTTACTGCTCTTCAGCGCCTGCAACCTCGAAAAAGAGATCGAGCTTAATCTTCCGCTCTATGACAGCCAACTCGTGGTGGAGTGCTACCTCGAGCCCGGCAAGCCGTTTAATTTGCTGCTGTCCCGAAGCGCGGGCTTTTTCGATCCCTTCGCGACGGAGACCGATCAGTTTTTAAATGAAATATTGGTGGATGACGCCCAATTAGTCGAGATCGAGCACGGGGGCCAGACCTATACCCTGCAGCCGGGCATCTTTTTCGATTTTGAAACGAAAAAAATCTTCAACTACCAAAACCCCGAACTGGTCCCCGATAGCTATGATCAGGATTTTAAGCTCCACATCATTACAGCCGAGGGGAAAACGATAACGGCTCAAACCCGCATCCTGCCCGTCGTGCCGATTGACAGTATCGTGGTCAAATGGGATGCCTCCGACACGCTGGCTTTTGTGCTGACCTACCTGACCGACAATCCTGGCCAGGATGATTATTACCGCAGGATGATCCACCAGTCAAGCCTGGATAGCACAGCCCTTCAGGATTTTGTGGTCTCCGACCGGTTGGTGGAAAACAACGTGCTGCTCTTTGGTACGGGACCGGATTTTACCGAAGGCGATACCATAATAAGTACGATCTTCCACATCGATCGTGCCTATTACGAATTCTTGGAAAGTGTGCAGAATGCCGTCATTGCCGGTACCAGTCCTTTCGGTACGCCCGGTAAGTTAATTACCAATTTGGAAGGCGATGCAGGGGCCGTAGGGATATTTACAGGACTGAGTTATGATCGGGTGGTGACGATTATTCAGCGATAGAGGAGGGCGGGCGAGGGAAAAACTTCGAAACCCCCTTCGTCGCCTCCGCATACCCCTGCTTATTTGCCAGCTGCCTTTTCTCCATCATGGGAAGGGTGATGAAGTGAAACATGGCCCACATCGCCACACAGCCGATGATCGTCCACCAATAAGATAGATCGGCTGCCAGTCCCAAAATGCCGAGGCCGATCCAGAACGTCACTTCGCCGAAGTAGTTGGGGTGGCGCGACCAGCCCCAGAGTCCTCCGGTGAAGACCTTGCCTTTGTTGGCGGGGTCCTTGGCCCATTTGTAGCGTTGATTGTCGGAGAAAAATTCAAAAGCGATGCCGGTCAGGGTAACCAGTACACCAAGGAAATCGAGAAGGCCAATGGGATTATTGGGAATGGCCATGGCCTGGTAGAGGGGGAAACACCCCGTCAGCACCATGAGGGTAGGGAAAAAGTGAATACCCGCAAAGCTCACCAGCCAGTAGGCTTTTCCCGATTGTTGGGCCAGCTGTATATAGCGCCAGTCCTCGTGCTGCAGTCCCTGCCAGCTGCGCACCCAGTTCCCCGTGAGCCGGAATGCCCACAGGAATACCAGCACAAACGCCAGGTTCAATCGCAGTGGATTCGCCCCGCTTTCCATCCCCAGCCAGCCGAGATAAGCGGCAATAAACACCGGTATCACGCTCCAATACGGGTCGTAAAAACTGGAGTTCTTAAAAACATAGCTAAATCCGAAAATGATCAGGGTTGCGACGATATCGGCTACCCCCACTACGATCAATGGATGGTAGTGCTGTTGGTGAAAGCCCTGCCCCGCCCAATAGCCGGCGCCAATAGCCAGGAGGTAGGAAAGCGTGATCCATCCGAATGCCGCAGTGCGGCCCTTACTTGCAATGAGTGTATTTGTAGGCATGGTGACTTGGTTGTTGAAAAAGCGATTCGGCCGTAAAATTAAAAATTGCTGCTCAAAATCACGCTTCACCCTTCACGCTTCACCCCTCACTTTTGTTTCTTGGACTTCCCCCGACTTCCTCTTACCTTTGCGCCGCTAAAATTTATTCCTTAACCGGGCAAAAGCCCACAAAAGCATTCTTTCAATGCTCTTAGACGACGAAAAAGACGAACTGCTCGACGACAATACTCCTGAACAGGAAGAAGTAGTCGACAACGACACCTCAGAAGAGGTGAAATCTGAAGAAACCACAGACGAAGACCTGACCGAAACAGACGAAGAGGAACCTTCGGATGAAGAGGAAGGCGTAGACGATTCGGAAGTGCCTGTAGATGAAGTAGAAGCAGAAGAAGAGGAAGAAGACGAACTCGAACTCGATTTGGGAGACGATGGGTTCGGACAAGGCGCCCATGACGACTTCAACTGGGATGCAACCAACAAGCAAGGTCCTGCCTACACATTGGAGGAAGCTGAAAAGATGTTGGCTCAATACGGCGAATCCCTCACCTCCGTCCTGGAAAACGAAATTGTGCGCGGTACCGTTACGGCCATTCAGGGCGGTGATGTAGTACTCGACATCAACTACAAGTCCGACGGTCTGGTCGGCCTGTCTGAATTCCGCGATACGCCCGACCTGAAGATCGGCGATCAAGTGGATGTGTATGTCGAAAGACAGGAAGACGAACGCGGACAATTGCAACTTTCCCGTCGCAAAGCCAAGCTCTTGCGGGCATGGGAAAATATCAAAGACTCTTACGAAAATGGTACCGTTATCAAAGGTCTGGTGATCAGCAAGACCAAAGGCGGTCTGATCGCCGATTGCGGCGGGTTGGAAACCTTCCTCCCCGGTTCCCAGATCGATATCAAACCGATCATCGACTACGATCAATACGTGGGTAAAACCATGGAATTCAAAGTGGTCAAGATCAACGAACAGATCAAGAACGCAGTGGTTTCGCACAAGGCCCTCATCGAGAGCGACCTGGCCGAGCAGCGTGAGCAGATTCTCTCCAGCCTCGAAAGAGGTCAGGTGCTCGAAGGGATCGTCAAGAACATTACCGACTTCGGTGCGTTCCTCGACCTGGGTGGCGTAGATGGACTGCTCTATATTACCGACATTTCCTGGGGCCGTATCAGTCACCCGAGCGAAGTGTTGCAGCTCAATCAGCGCATTAACGTGGTGGTACTCGACTTCGACGAAAACAAGAAGCGGATCTCCCTCGGCCTCAAGCAACTCCAGCCCCATCCGTGGGATGTACTCGACGATTCGATCCAGGAAGGCGCAGTGGTGAAAGGCAAGATCGTGAACATCGAAGATTACGGGGCTTTCCTCGAAATCCAGCCCGGTGTAGAAGGCTTGATCCACGTGTCGGAAGTGACCTGGAGCAACCAGCCTGTAAACGCCCGCGAATCTTTCAAACTGGGCCAGGAGATGGAAGCCAAGATCGTAACGGTAGATCGCGACGATCGCAAAATGTCGCTCAGTGTGAAGCAACTGATGAATGATCCCTGGAGCGAGATCGAAGCGCGCTTCCCGGCAAACAGCCGCCATGCAGGTGTGGTCAAAAACCTCACTCCATACGGCGTGTTCGTCGAACTGGAAGACGGCATCGGCGGGATGGTACACATCTCCGACCTGTCCTGGACCAAGCGTTATTCGCACCCTTCGGAATTCACGAAAGTGGGCGCCGAAATCCAGGTCGTCGTGCTCGAGATCGACAAAGATAACCGCAAGCTCTCCCTGGGCCACAAACAAATCGAGGAGAATCCATGGGATACCTTCGAAAATGTGTTCCCGGTTGGCTCTTACCACGAAGCTACCGTGCTGCGCCGCGACGACCGTGGAGCGATCGTTCAGCTGCCCTACGGCCTGGAAGCATTCGCGCCCATCAAACACGTCAAGAAAGAAGACGGAACCCTTGCTGAGCCGGATGAGATCATCACGGTGAAGGTGATCGAATTCAATCGCGATGATAAGCGTATTCTCGTTTCACACTTGCGCTACCTCGAAGACATCCGCCGGGAGGCCGATGAGCAGGTGAAGCAGGAGAAGGACCAGGAGCGCGATGTAGTGCGCAAAGCAGTGAAGAAGACCCAGTCCAATGTAGAGAAATCTACCCTGGGCGACCTCGATGTCTTCTCTCAGCTGAAAGAGCAACTCGCTACCGATGAAGAGGAAGCAGTGGAAGAGGAAGCCGGCGACGACGAACCTACTGAAGAATAATTACTTCGCGTAATAAGGAAATGATAAAGCCCCCGGCTCAACAAGCGAGCCGGGGGCTTTTTTTTAAACAAATTTTCAGGTTTCCTGTTATGCACTCTGTTTTATACTAGAAATGAAGTGGTTTGCCAGATGAAGGCTGGCAAACCACTTTTCCTTGAGTATCAACTAACCTGAAGTGGGAAAGAAAATTATCGTCATCGGTTCGGGGTTCGCCGGCTTATCTGCCGCTTGCCATTTAGCAAAAAAAGGCTATCAGGTTACTGTACTGGAAAAGAATGCAGTGCCGGGTGGCCGGGCTCGCCAGTTTCAGGCAGACGGATTTACGTTTGACATGGGCCCTAGTTGGTATTGGATGCCTGATGTCTTTGAACAGTTCTTCGGGCACTTCGGAAAAAAAGTCTCCGATTATTACGACCTCGTGCGACTGGATCCGTCTTATCAGATTTATTTTGGAAAAGAGGATGTCATGCCGGTGCCTGCAGGGCTGGATGCGCTTCAGGTGATGTTTGAGCGCTATGAACCCGGTAGTGGAGCCAAATTGCAGCAATTTCTGGAAGAGGCAAAGTACAAGTACGAGGTCGGCATGACCGACTTCGTGTATAAGCCCAGCCATTCTATTCTCGAATTTGCCGACATCCGCATCCTGACCAGCTTGTTTAAGCTGCAAATGTTTTCCTCCATCTCTTCGCAGGTGCGCAAGTTGTTTAAAAATCCCCAATTGATCGAATTGCTGGAGTTTCCGGTCCTTTTTCTGGGCGCTACGCCCCAAAAGACGCCGGCGCTCTACAGCCTGATGAACTACGCCGATATGGCGCTCGGTACCTGGTACCCAATGGGTGGTATGTTCAAGATAATTGAGGGAATGGTGTCGCTGGCACAAGAACTGGGCGTCAAGATCGAACTGAACCGGGAGGTAAGGCAGATCTATGTACCCAACGGACATGCCACCAAAGTGGTTACCGATGCAGGCGAATATGAAGCCGACATCGTGGTAGCCGGCGCCGATTATAACCATGTGGAACAGCAACTGCTCGACGCGCCGCTGCGCCGGTACGACGCCACCTATTGGGACCGGCGCACCATGGCGCCTTCCTCCTTGCTTTTTTACCTGGGGGTCAATAAACGCCTCGACAACCTGCTGCACCACAACCTCTTTTTTGATGAGGACTTCCGGCAACACGCCGTCGATATCTATGAAGATCCCCGTTGGCCCGCCAAGCCCTTGTTCTATGTCTCGGCGCCTTCGGTGACCGATCCGTCCGTTGCCCCGGAAGGCAGCGAAAACCTGTTCGTGCTTATCCCATTGGCGCCAGGACTGCAGGATGACGATGTTACCCGTGAACGCTACTACCATATCGTGATGGAACGCCTGGAAAAGCTGACCGGGCAGGATATCCGCAATCACGTCGTGTATAAGCGCGCATATGCGCACAACGACTTTGTGAAAGACTACCACGCATTCAAGGGGAATGCCTATGGGCTGGCCAATACGCTGATGCAGACGGCTTTTCTGAAGCCTAAATTGCGGAGCAACAAGGTGGCAAATTTGTTTTACACAGGCCAGTTGACCACTCCGGGGCCGGGCGTTCCGCCTTCCCTGATATCCGGAAAGGTGGTGGCTGATGAGATTGCCAAAAGATTCTAAACCCGTCAAATTTACAAGCTATGATGGAAATGTATAATGAGGTATGTCAGGAATGTAGCCAACATATTACCAAACGGTACAGCACTTCTTTCTCCATGGGAATCCGCCTGTTCGACAAGCGGTTTCGGGCCCCTGTCTATGCCATTTACGGGTTTGTGCGGTTTGCGGACGAAATTGTCGATACCTTTCATGGATACGAAAAGGCCAACCTGTTGGGGCGCTTCCGTCGCGAAACGTACCAGGCTATCGAAGAAGGGATCAGCTTGAATCCCGTCCTGCAAGCCTTTCAGCAGGTAGTTAACCAATATGGCATTGAACGGGAGCTGATTGATGCCTTTTTAGACAGCATGGAAATGGACCTCCATTTTCATACGTATGAAGATTCGCTTTATAAAAAATATATCTACGGTTCCGCGGAAGTAGTCGGACTGATGTGCCTGCGGGTCTTCTGCAAAGACGACGATGCGATGTATCAACGGCTGAAAGCGTCTGCGTGCAGTTTGGGGGCGGCCTTTCAGAAAATCAACTTTTTGCGGGATATGAAGAGCGACTTCGATGAGCGCGGGCGGGTCTATTTTCCGGGAGTTGATTTCGTTCAATTTGCCGAAACGGACAAAGCGCATATTGAAACCGATATCAAGCAGGATTTTGACGATGCCCTTGCCGGTATTGTATTACTGCCAAAAGGGGTACGATTTGGGGTTTACCTGGCATACGTATATTATGTCAACCTCTTCAAGAAGATCAAAGGGGCCTCTGCTGCACATGTAAAGCAGGAGCGGATCCGGGTGCACGATGGTAAGAAAATGATCCTGTTATTCAGCTCGGCCTTGCGCAATAGTTTGAACTTGTTTTGAGGAACTTTCCCCCGTTTCCGGGCGTTAGATCTCATGCCTGTATACCCCACTGATTTTTTCTAAAAATTTCCGGCCAAGTGCACGTAAATAAGCCGAAGCTGTTTATATTTCCACACGCTTTGCGAGGGTAGCAAACGAGATGCAGGAAAGTGGATAAAATTGCGTGAAAAAAGTTTGAAAAAATTTGCGCCGTTTGAAATTCGTCTTAACTTTGCACCCGCTTCGAGAGAAAAGAATTTTAGATTCGATCAAAAGCTGAATAGCTGAAGATAAAACGGAGTGCTGAAATCCCCTCAAAAGTGAGGGTCTTCGGCATAAACTTCGAAAAAGTTCATTGACATATTGGTGAAAGGATAAGAATTAAACGAGGATTGAGAAGCGAGCGGATCCAAGAACTTTTGAGTGCTTGGTTCAAATGCCAGCGTAAATAATGTAGAGCCACGACACGTCGTGGCTCGAAGGTCCTTCAGGCCACGATGTGTCGTGGCTTGTACTATAAGCCGCGATGTGTCGCGGCTGTACGGGCCGAAAGAGATTTACTATGGAGAGTTTGATCCTGGCTCAGGATGAACGCTAGCGGGAGGCTTAATACATGCAAGTCGAGCGGTAGATTTGACTTCGGTTGAATTGAGAGCGGCGCACGGGTGAGTAACGCGTACGCAACTTACCCTTGAGCGGGGAATAGCCCTGGGAAACTGGGATTAATGCCCCATAGTTTTATTTGAAGGCATCTTTGAATAAATAAAGCTGAGGCGCTCAAGGATAGGCGTGCGTCTGATTAGCTAGTTGGTAGGGTAACGGCCTACCAAGGCTACGATCAGTAGGGGGCGTGAGAGCGTGATCCCCCACACGGGTACTGAGACACGGACCCGACTCCTACGGGAGGCAGCAGTAAGGAATATTGGACAATGGGCGGAAGCCTGATCCAGCCATCCCGCGTGCAGGATGACGGCCCTAGTGGTTGTAAACTGCTTTTATTTGGGAAGAATTCTGTGCATTCATGTGCAGTTGACGGTACCTTATGAATAAGCACCGGCTAACTCCGTGCCAGCAGCCGCGGTAATACGGAGGGTGCAAGCGTTATCCGGAATCACTGGGTTTAAAGGGTGCGTAGGCGGTCTATCAAGTCAGGGGTGAAATGTCAGCGCTTAACGTTGAAATTGCCTTTGATACTGGTAGACTTGAAACAGGTTGAGGTTGGCGGAATGTGGCATGTAGCGGTGAAATGCATAGATATGCCATAGAACACCGATTGCGTAGGCAGCTGGCTGGACCTGGATTGACGCTGAGGCACGAAAGCGTGGGGATCAAACAGGATTAGATACCCTGGTAGTCCACGCCCTAAACGATGCTCACTCGATGTGTGGTCTACGGATTGCGCATCCAAGCGAAAGCGTTAAGTGAGCCACCTGGGGAGTACGTTCGCAAGAATGAAACTCAAAGGAATTGACGGGGGTCCGCACAAGCGGTGGAGCATGTGGTTTAATTCGATGATACGCGAGGAACCTTACCTGGGCTCGAATGGTACAGGACCGTCTATGAAAGTAGACTTTCCTTCGGGACCGGTATCAAGGTGCTGCATGGTTGTCGTCAGCTCGTGCCGTGAGGTGTTGGGTTAAGTCCCGCAACGAGCGCAACCCTTATCTCTAGTTGCCAGCATGTAAAGATGGGGACTCTAGAGAGACTGCCGGCGTAAGCCGTGAGGAAGGTGGGGATGACGTCAAATCATCATGGCCTTTATGCCCAGGGCTACACACGTGCTACAATGGTCGGTACAAAGGGTAGCGAAGCCGCGAGGTGGAGCCAATCCCAGAAAGCCGATCTCAGTTCGGATTGGAGTCTGCAACCCGACTCCATGAAGGTGGAATCGCTAGTAATCGCGCATCAGCCATGGCGCGGTGAATACGTTCCCGGACCTTGTACACACCGCCCGTCAAGCCATGGGAGCTGGGGGTGCCTGAAGACGGTGACTTTACGGGGAGCTGTCTAGGGTAAAACCAGTGACTGGGGCTAAGTCGTAACAAGGTAGCCGTACCGGAAGGTGCGGCTGGAATACCTCCTTTTAAGAGCACAAAGGCAAGCTGCTCGCAGCTTAATTCTCTGTTCTTTTCCTTTCCCAATATTCAATGGAATTTAACCTCTAACTTTTAGTCCCGTAGCTCAGGTGGTTAGAGCGCTACACTGATAATGTAGAGGTCGACAGTTCAAGTCTGTCCGGGACTACTGTGTGCGCCGTAGCTTCTAGCGAAGGCGGACTGCTCCTTACCGAAGCATTATTCAAAGCGAGCCCGCTTTCGCTGAAGCTTCGGCGGGGTAACGGGGGATTAGCTCAGCTGGCCAGAGCACCTGCTTTGCAAGCAGGGGGTCATCGGTTCGACTCCGATATCCTCCACCATTTTTACGATTCCATCGGCCCGTTTGGGGCGCCTGCTCAATGGAGCAGACTGGTTCGAAACCAGCGAATTGGAGCCAAGGGATTTTCCGGCGACTGCTAATGTGAGGCAAGGCTGGGTAAAAGGATCCTGAAAAGTTCATTGACAATCTGATTATTGGAGTAGTCGAGCGCGATAATAACAATCAAGCGCTAAGGCAAACTGTTGCGGAAGCGACAGTTTAAAACAAGGCAAAAGAGAAGCAAAAGAAGGGCGTATGGTGGATGCCTAGGCTCTCAGAGACGACGAAGGACGTGGTAAGCTGCGAAAAGCTACGGGGAGTTGCAAACAAGCGTTGATCCGTAGATGTCCGAATGGGGCAACCCAGTGCCGTGAAGCGGCATTGCGAAAGCGTAAACGCGGGGAACTGAAACATCTAAGTACCCGTAGGAAAATAAATCAAAGAGATTCCCCTAGTAGTGGCGAGCGAACAGGGAACAGCCCAAAAGCACAATTGGAATTAGCCGAACTGTCTGGAAAGTCAGACCGAAGAAGGTGAAAGTCCTGTAGGTAAAAAGACCATTTGTGTGAAAAATGAGTAGGGCGGGACACGTGAAATCCTGTCTGAATATGGGGGGACCATCCTCCAAGGCTAAATACTACTGAGAGACCGATAGTGAACCAGTACCGTGAGGGAAAGGTGAAAAGGACCCCAAGCAGGGGAGTGAAAAGACCCTGAAACCATACGTCTACAAGCGGTCGGAGCGCAAGCGACGGCGTGCCTTTGCATAATGAGCCTACGAGTTACACCTTACTAGCGAGTTTAAGGACTTCAGGTCCGGAGGCGGAGCGAAAGCGAGTCTGAATAGGGCGAGCAGCTAGTAGGGGTAGACGCGAAACCGAGTGATCTACCCATGGGCAGGTTGAAGGTTGGATAGTCTCCAACTGGAGGACCGAACTGGTAAACGTTGAAAAGTTTTCGGATGACCTGTGGGTAGGGGTGAAAGGCTAATCAAACTCGGAGATAGCTCGTACTCCCCGAAATGCATTTAGGTGCAGCGTTATATAAGAGTGTCATGGAGGTAGAGCTACCAATAGGGCTAGGGGGCTTCACCGCCTACCAACCCCTGATGAACTCCGAATGCCATGACATGCATATAGCAGTGAGGCTACGGGTGCTAAGGTCCGTGGCCGAGAGGGGAACAACCCAGACCAACCGCTAAGGTCCCAAAGTAAGTGCTAAGTTGGATGAACGATGTGGGGATGCTAAGACAGCTAGGATGTTTGCTTGGAAGCAGCAATCCATTTAAAGAGTGCGTAACAGCTCACTAGTCGAGCGTTCCTGCGCGGAAAATAAGCGGGCATCAAGCACTTCACCGAAGCGATGGATTTCAATGTAAATTGAAGTGGTAGGGGAGCATTCCAGCGGCGCTGAAGCTGAACTGTGAGGTTTGGTGGAGCTTCTGGAAAAGAAAATGTAGGCATAAGTAACGATAAAACGGATGAGAAATCCGTTCGCCGTAAGACTAAGGTTTCCTTGTTCGATGCTAATCAGAACAGGGTTAGTCGGGACCTAAGGAGAAGCCGACAGGCGAATCCGATGGAAAACGGGTTAATATTCCCGTACCTGTATATATTTCGAAGGGGTGACGAAGGAGCGTAAGACCCGCGTGCTGACGGAATAGCACGTTGAAGTACGTAGGCTTTGAAGGAGGTAGGCAAATCCGCTTCCTGAGCTGAAATACGATAGTACACTGAGGCAGCAATGCTGAGGTGATAGTGGTCCCAAGCAAGCTTCCAAGAAAAACCTCTAAGGTTAGGTATATACAGCTCGTACCGTAAACCGACACAGGTAGTCGAGGAGAGTATCCTAAGGCGCTCGAGTTATCCGTGGCTAAGGAACTAGGCAAAATCGACTCGTAACTTCGGGAGAAGAGTCTCCCCAAGCAATTGGGGGACGCAGTGAAGAGGCCCAGGCGACTGTTTAACAAAAACACAGGACTCTGCAAAATCGTAAGATGCTGTATAGGGTCTGACACCTGCCCGGTGCCGGAAGGTTAAGGGAGGGGCTTAGTGCGCAAGCGCGAAGGTCTTAACTGAAGCCCCGGTAAACGGCGGCCGTAACTATAACGGTCCTAAGGTAGCGAAATTCCTTGTCGGGTAAGTTCCGACCTGCACGAATGGTGTAACGATCTGGGCACTGTCTCGGCCACGAGCTCGGTGAAATTGAAGTATCGGTGAAGATGCCGATTACCCGCAACGGGACGAAAAGACCCCGTGAACCTTTACTATAACTTCACATTGAGCTTGAGTATAAGATGTGTAGGATAGGTGGGAGGCTATGAAGCTGTAACGCTAGTTATGGTGGAGCCGACGTTGAAATACCACCCTTCTTATACTTAGGTTCTAATCCCGATTTATCGGGAGACCGTGTGTGGTGGGTAGTTTGACTGGGGTGGTCGCCTCCAAAAGAGTAACGGAGGCTCGCAAAGGTACCCTCAGCATGGTTGGTAACCATGCGCAGAGCGTATTAGTACAAGGGTGCTTGACTGAGAGAGGGACGCCTCGACCAGGTACGAAAGTAGGCTAAAGTGATCCGGTGGTTCCGCATGGAAGGGCCATCGCTCAAAGGATAAAAGGTACTCCGGGGATAACAGGCTGATCTCCCCCAAGAGCTCACATCGACGGGGAGGTTTGGCACCTCGATGTCGGCTCGTCACATCCTGGGGCTGGAGAAGGTCCCAAGGGTTGGGCTGTTCGCCCATTAAAGTGGCACGCGAGCTGGGTTCAGAACGTCGCAAGACAGTTCGGTCTCTATCTGTTGTGGGCGCGGGAGTATTGAGGAGATCCGACACTAGTACGAGAGGACCGTGTTGGACGCACCGCTAGTGTACCAGTTGTGCCGCCAGGTGCAGCGCTGGGTAGCTATGTGCGGAATGGATAAGCGCTGAAAGCATCTAAGCACGAAGCCAACTCCAAGATGAGTACTCCATGAGGGTCGTGGAAGATGACCACGTTGATAGGCTACAGGTGGAAGTGCAGTGATGCATGGAGCTGAGTAGTACTAATTACCCGAAAGCTTCTCGCGCGTAAGTCCTTTGCAAGAGCGCTTGGGTGTAAAAATCGAGTAAGACTATTCCAAATCAGATGTCATGATAATGAGTTAATGAGTTGATAAGTTATTGAAAAATAACTTATTAACTCAACAACTTGTTAATCACAAAAAATACGGGCAGACCGCTCACATGGTCCAAGCCCAAAGATTTGTTGGTGGCTATCCTCCTTCGCTGCCGCTACGGCGGACGAGAAGAAATGAGGAAAGCCCAAAGATTTGTTGGTGGCTATCCTCCTTCGCTGCCGCTACGGCGGACGAGAAGAAATGAGGAAAGCCCAAAGATTTGTTGGTGGCTATAGCTGGGGGGTTCACCTCTTCCCATTCCGAACAGAGAAGTTAAGCCCCCACGCGCCGATGGTACTGCCCCTGGGTGGGAGAGTAGGTCGCTGCCAACTTTTTTTTCTATCACTACGCCCGTTCAGGTTCCCCTGTACGGGCGTTTGTGTTTTTAGTCTAGTCAATACGAAACCTCCACCTCCAATTCACTCCGCTTCGTAAACGGCACTTTCTGTTCTCGCCAAAGCCAGTATCCCTTCCCGGGGCGGTATCGCAATTTTTGGTGGAAATATACCACCATATTTTTACTGAATTTTTCTACCCTGACTTCCGATATCTCTCCAGAAGGAGCCCAATCGATATCCAGCTGTCTTATCCGCAGGGAAGAATCCAGCGCCATGTATCGTATTCCTTCCAATGTACCCTCCATATTGCGTAGGGAATCAACCTGGTACTGATCATGCCAGGCCGGCCGGTTGATATTGAACTCCTTGAATCCTTCCAACTCCTGACTTGCAGCCCAATCGGCCAGTTTCTTCGTTTCGGTTTTGCCGTTGAGCGTGATCTTCTTCTCCGCCGACTGCTCCGCAGGCATTTCGCTGATCTCTTTCTGAAAAAAAGCTTCCAGATCGAAAAACGGAACCACTTTCGCCACTTGATTCGGGTCGGGCTGACAGGAAATCAGGAATAGAACAATGGAAAACAGTGCATATCGGGTCATACGGCGCTTGGGTGTGTAATGCGTTCAATAAGGATCGTACCATCCATTTCACTTGGAATGGGGAGTCCCATCCGGTCAAGAATGGTGGGCGCGATATCTGCTAATTTTCCGTCCCGGATCCGGACAGGGTGGTTTGCCCCGCTCACATAGATAAAAGGCACCGGATTCTTGGTATGTGCGGTGTTGGGCGTCCCGTCTTCGTTGATCATATAATCCGAATTACCGTGGTCGGCAATAATGATCGCCTCGTATTTATATTCGAGCGCCACGTTCAGGATCTGATCCAGTAAGCGGTCAACCGTTTCAGCCGCTTTTACGGCTGCTTCGAAAACGCCGGTATGCCCCACCATATCGGTGTTGGCAAAGTTGAGGCAGATAAAATGCGGTTGGTGCGCTTTAATGTCCTCTATAATGGATCGGGCTACCTCCGGCGCACTCATCTCCGGCTGCAAATCGTACGTGGCTACCTTCGGGGAGGGGACCATTATTCGTCGCTCCCCCTCAAACGGCTCCTCACGTCCTCCGGAAAAGAAGAAAGTGACATGGGGGTATTTCTCTGTCTCTGCAATCCGCACCTGACTGAGTCCCGCCCGCATTATTTCTTCGCCCAGCGTCCGGGTCAGGTCGTTTTTGGTGAAGAGTACCTCAATCCCGGTATAGGTTTCATCGTAGCGGGTCATGGTGAGGTAGGTGAGATCCAACTTGTGCATGTCAAAATCGGGTATGTCCTTTTGAGTGAGCACGGTCGATATCTCCCGGGGCCGGTCGGTACGGAAGTTGAAACAGATTAGCAGGTCGCCGTCTTTTACAGTGGCAACCGGATCCCCTCCGGGGGTGGTGAGGACCATGGGCTTGAGAAATTCATCCGTCTCTTCCTGCGCATATTTTTCCCGGATACTGTCCAGTATATCGGTAGTGGCCGTTCCCTTCCCGTGTACCAGGAGGTCATAGGCCAGTTTGATACGTTCCCAGCGCTTGTCCCGGTCCATGGCGTAATAGCGCCCCACCACTGAAGCCAGCTGAACGGGAGTACCCTGAATATGGGTCTGCAACTCCCGGATAAAACCCAGTCCGCTTTTTGGATCGCAGTCCCGCCCATCGGTAAAAGCATGAATGAATACCTTGTCAAGGCCCTGCTCCTGGGTAATGTCGCATAAAGCCATCAAATGGTTGATATGGGAGTGCACGCCCCCGTCGGAAACCAAGCCCATAAAATGGACTACCTGCCCGGTGGCTTTTGCCGTTTGAAGGGCCTTTATCAATACGGGGTTCTTATGCAACTCTTTCTCCCGGATGCTCTTGTTGATGCGGGCGAGTTCCTGATATACAATCCTGCCGGCGCCAATATTGAGGTGGCCAACTTCCGAATTACCCATCTGGCCTTCCGGCAACCCCACCTCTTCCCCGAAGGTCACCAGGCGTGAGTTGGGGTAGCGCTGCATCAACCCGTCAAAACAGGGTGTATTTGCCTTTGCAATCGCATCGGCTGCAGGTACTTGTCCCAACCCCCAGCCATCCAATATGATTAGGAAAAAACGATCGGTCGATTTCATATTTGCTAACTTATTTTAGTTCCTCTGTATACTCCGTAGTATGGAATACAGTATGGAAACAACTCTAATTGAATAGGGTTGGCGAATCCTACAAGCGTTGACAGAACATTTATCGGCCCCAACCCGTTTTAAAAGGTGAAATATACTAGAATTGTGAGAAGGAACGTTTGATATTACCGTGAATAAAAATCGTCTTCTTTGTTTCTTTGTGACCTCCTTCCTTTTTCTCGTCTAATAGGATGAATTGCAGAAGCAAATTCGACTCGATCAAAATCAGAAACCATGAAAACCTTGTTGTTTTTAATTGCTTTTTTCCCTTCCCTGGCTTGGGTACAACCCGACCTGGATGGCATTAATCAGGCGCTTCGAAGTGGTAATGCCGATGCATTGGGTGTCTATTTTGCACCAACAGTGGAAATAGCCATCCTCGATAAGGAAGATCGATATGCCAAAGCGGATGCGGTGCGCGTAATGAAAGATTTTTTCTCCCAAAACCGTCCCTCCAGCTTTTCCCAGGTTCATCAAGGTGAATCGAAGGGCGGCAATATGCACTATGCAATTGGTGAACTTCAATCCAGTGGCTCCAGCTACCGTGTATACCTGCTTTTGCAGGAGTCAGGCAATAGCTATTCCATCCAGCAACTTCGGATAGACAGGGAATAAGCGTATTGCAAACAATGATATTAACGAAGAAGGGAGTGCCTAAGGCGCTCCCTTCTTCGTTAATAAAGATTTTTCCAATACCCCCAACCCAAAAAGCGCGTAATCATATTTGACAGGGTCTTCCGGATCGAAAAGGCGCAGCGCCTCCGTCAGATCCAGCACCGCCTGCCAATCGGTTTGTTTTCGGTGCAATAGCCCCACTTTCCGTGCCACCCGCTCCACGTGTACATCCAGAGGAATGAGCAACTGGCGCGGATGGATTCCTTTCCACACCCCGAAGTCTACCTCGCGTTCATCGTGGCGCACCATCCACCGCAGAAACATATTCAGGCGCTTGCAGGTCGATTTGCGAGCGGGCGTGGCCACGTGCTTCCGGGTGCGCTGCGGCGCATCCGGCAACGAAAAGAACAACTCGTGGAAACCCCGAAGCGCCGCTTCCACATGAAGCGCGTCTTTCGGCAAAAAACGGGTGAATGCGCTTTCCAGAGAGTCGTGCTGCCGGTAATAGTCCTGGAGAAACGCCAGAAAGTACAGGGCGTCGAGGGGTTGGAATGTTCGGTGGTAAAAGCTTTCAAATCGACTCCTGTCCCGCTCGGTATGGTGGAGCATGAAGTCGTGGGGCGCCCCGTCCATCCGCTCGATCAGGGCGCAGGCGCTTTGGATGATTGTTTTTCGCTGGCCCCAGGATAACATGGCCACCCAAAAGCCCGCAATCTCAATATCCTGTAGTTTCGTAAATCGGTGCGGGATGCTGATGGGGTCATTTTCGATAAAATTGGGCTGGTTGTAATTTGCCACACATTGATCCAAATAGCCCTTTAGGTCTTTTTCCATGGTAAAATTTTCAAAAGCCAGCCAGCGCCTCGTGTAGTTTAATCGTTCCTAACTTATGACTGCAACATTGACATATACCCTCGTTCTCGCCGCATTATATCTCGGCCGTAAAGCACTGGATTGGTTTGGACAAAGCTAGCGTTTTTCATACATCCGAAACTTTGCCAGCTTTTTGCGCTGCAGGAAATGCCGAAAGGAAACCCCTAATACACCCAATCCGTATTTTACGCTCCTGGAAAAGTTGATCGAGGAAGCTTCCTTGAAATACTTGGTAGGACAGGTCACTTCACCAATGCCAAAATCGGCATAAATGACCTGCGACAATAACTGATTGTCAAATACAAAATCGTCCGAATTTTCCATAAACCGGATATTTTCCAACACTTCCCGGCCGAAGGCCCTGTAGCCGGTATGGTATTCCGATAGCTTATGGCCTACCAACAGGTTCTGCACCAGGGTGAGCAGCCGGTTGGCGATGTATTTATACAAAGGCATACCGCCTTTTAACGCCCCGTTTCCCAAAATACGCGAACCCAATACGACAGCATAAAGGTCGTCTCCAATGATGCTGACCATGGCAGGAATGAGCTTGGGCGTGTACTGGTAATCGGGATGCAGCATGATCACGATATCTGCACCGAGCGCCAGCGCTTTCTGGTAGAGGGTCTTTTGGTTGCCCCCATAGCCCTTGTTGCGTTCGTGCTGCAGAATATGCCGGATGCCAAGCGCTTTTGCCAGCTCGACCGTATTGTCGCGGCTGGCATCGTCACAGAGGATGACCTCATCCACCAGGTCCATCGGGATCTCCCGGTAAGTCTTTTCCAGCGTAGGCGCTGCATTGTAGGCCGGCAGCACCACGACCACTTTCTTTCCCTGATACATAAATGGGCAGTTCTTTTGGATTAGGGCCAAAGATAAAAAACATAAATTTGCACGAATTAATTATAGTGCGTTTATGGCATATCCACCGTTGCACCGCATATTTCAGCCCCACAAGCAGCTCCATGGCTCCATTGCCCTGGAACGCTCGAAAAGTCTTAGCAACCGCGCACTGATCATCAGGGAGTTGTGCGAAACGCCTTTCGACCTCCACCATCTTTCGACTTCTTCTGATACGCGCACGCTCGCAGATATGCTGGCCCGGTTTAGGGCCCAAGGGCAGAACGGGGACGGCCTATTGCTTCTGGATGCCGGAGCGGGGGGGACGACCTTTCGTTTTTTGACCGCGTTTTTAGCCTTTCAACCCGGCGAACAATTCCTCACCGGCAATGACCGCATCCGGGAACGACCCGTAGGGCCTTTGGTCGAAGCGCTTCGCCGGTTGGGCGCCCGGATCGACTACACCGGGCAAGAAGGCTTCCCTCCTTTGCGGATCGGAGCGCCGGACTGGAACGCGTACCAGCCCCGCGTGGCAGTGTCCGCTTCAGTGAGCAGCCAGTTTATCAGCGCTTTGTTGCTGGTTGGACCCCGGTTGCCGAAAGGCCTGCACCTGCAATTGGAAGATGCCATTGTTTCCAAACCCTACATCGAAATGACCCTGGCTATGATGCGCCATTTCGGTGTCGATGCGCACTTAAAAGAACAGGAAATCCAGGTGCCACCTGCCGCCTACCGGGGGCATACCCTCGAAGTGGAAGCCGATTGGTCGGCGGCTTCTTATTTCTATGCCTTTGCTGCCCTTTCCGAATCCTGCGATCTTGTGCTCGAAGGGTTAAGGCACAATAGCTGGCAGGGCGATGCGGTATTGGCCAAAAAGATGGAGGCTTTTGGCGTTCAAACAAAGTTTGAGAAAAAGGGTGTTCGCCTCATAAAATTTGCCAATCCAAAAGTACCTTTTTTAGAATGGGACTTCCTCCCCACACCCGACCTGGCACAGACTATTTCCGTGCTTTGTGCAGCCCGTGGGGTACACGCATTATTCTCCGGCCTGGAAACCTTGCGGATAAAAGAAACAGACCGGATTGCTGCGTTGAAACAGGAGTTGCAAAAGACCGGAGTTTGGTTGACTGCCCTGCCTGAGCGCATGTCGCAACGAACAAGGATAGCTTATTTCAATCAGGAAGGCCAGGCACATTGGGAGGAAGCGCCCTGTTTTTCCACCTATGGCGACCATCGGATGGCCATGGCTTTTTCCATGCTGGCTCACCTGGGCCCCATATGGATCGAAGAGCCAGAGGTGGTGGAGAAATCCTACCCCGGTTTTTGGGAAGATCTGCAAAAATTGGGATTTGAGGTCTGTTAATCCTTTTGACCCAGCACGGTCAGCAGGGCACGGGCTTTCCATCCGGATTCCTCGTATTCCTGTTCGGGAACAGAATCGTAGACAATGGCGCCTCCGACCTGAAAAGAGAGATAACGCCTGGCTTGGTTGCAGAGCAGGCTCCGGATGACTACGTTGAAATCGAAGTCTCCTTCCGGGGTGATATACCCCACCGCACCGGAATACAAGCCACGCCTGGACTGTTCATACTCTTCGATGAGTTCCATCGCTTTAACCTTGGGGGCGCCGGTCATGGAGCCCATAGGGAAGGCCTGCCGGATCGCATCCACGAAAGAAACTTCCTCCCGGAGTTCTCCCTGTACGGTGGAGATCATTTGGAAGACCTGGGCGAAGGGATAAATTCCGAAGAGTTCCGGCACCTGGACCGAGCCCGGCACACAGGACCGAGCCAGGTCGTTGCGCACCAGGTCGACGATCATGACGTTTTCCGCCCGGTCTTTTTCGGAGTAAAATAATTGCGTCCTGAACGCCTGGTCTTCTTCCGCATCGCGCCCCCGACGGATCGTTCCTTTTATGGGTTGACTGGTCAGCAGCCTGCCTTCTTTTTTAAGAAAACGTTCCGGGCTTGCACAGAGAAGGAAATGGTCTGCTACCTGATAGTATGCCGAAAATGGAGCTCGGGCCAACTGGTTGAGCCTGGAGAACAAGGCAGCAGGGTGCAGGGTGCAGTTTTCTGCAAAAAACTCCTGACAAAAATTGGCTTCGTAGATATCGCCTTCCAGAATATGCTCCTTCAGGTGCAAGATTTTTTCTTTGTATTCGGTTGCATTCATCCGGGCCTGAATTTGCAAGGCTTCCGGAAAGGGGTGAGTAGGTTCCGGGGGATGCACCTGCTTTTCAATAGCCTCGTAGATCAATTCCGGGGCCTCTGCCTGACTACGGATATGGAGGGTGCCGTCGGGGAATAATTCCAGGATATAAAGGGGCTCGAAAAAATACAGAAGAGGGAAGCCAATACCATCGAAATGCCGGGATTCCAGGGTCTCGACATCGTTTTTCAAATCGTAGCTCAAATGCCCGAAAAGCCAGGTGGGATGGGCTTCCCAGAAGGTCTTCCATTCAGAAAAAGCGCCTTTTGCCTGGGGGAGATTCAGCTGCCGGACCGATCCAGCGCCGATCAGGCATTCATAGGTGCCGGGATGGACGGAATGTTGGTTGGAGTCGAGATAACAAACCGGGGAAAAGGAGGAGGCCCAATGAAAAGCAGCCCGTTTCCATGCCTCCATTTCCCCGATGTGGAAGGTAGCTGATTCAACCTTCAACGCTGAGAATTTTGATTTCGACCCGTTGGTTTCGCCGTCGACCTTCGGCGGTGGCATTGCTTGAGATGGGCTGCCGCTTTCCATATCCTCTGTATTGAATGCGGTTGCGCGGGATGCCCCGGGAAGCCAGGAAATCAGCTACCGCCTTGGCCCGGTCTGCGGATAGCCGGTCGCAATAATCATGGGGCGGGTTGCCATTGGTATGCCCGCCGATCTCCACGACGACATCCGGATTGGCGTCGAGGAAGTCATATATCTCATTGAGGACGGCAAAGGACTCATCCTTGATCTTGGAGCTGTCGGCTTCGAAGTACAGGTTCTCGATTTGAATAGTTTGGCCTATTCGAAGGTTTTTGGCGTCCAGTTCAGTGAGAATCTTATTCTTGGGTTCGGTAGTTTTTGGTTTGTCAGAGGCAGGGTCCGTTTTGGCGCCTGTTGTCGGTGTCGTGGGGTCTTTAGGTGGGTCCGGAATAAGGACCACGGGCTCCAAAATTTCATCTTCGCAAGGTACCGGCACAATAGGGGAGGCATTGTCCATCAGGACATTCCCGTTGTAGGGGAAGAGGACCGGCGTATTGTAAAAAGCTTCCAGGACGAAATAGGTATGCGTTTCTTTGGGCTTGAGCTTGAAGTCATATTTGAGCCACCGGGTATTGATGATAGCGGGGGTTTCTGCCAGCAGTTCTTTTTTATTGCAATAGCTCGAACCTCCCCAAATGCGGAGTTTTGCCGGGGTAGTATAGTTGGTTTCCTGAAAATTGACCCTGCTTTGGCTGACATATAGCTCCGACCGGCATAAATAGATGCTGAATTCATAGCATTCTCCGGCTTTGAGGGGGCCGCTGAGCCGCTGGGATATCATTTCCCAGGTATCGTTGTCACGAACGACCATCCCGAGGTAGGTGTTGCCGTCAAAGGCGGGTTTGACCACTTCAAAATAAGAGTAGGAAGGGTTCCCGCTAGGCTGCACATCGGGAGGCGTTTCCCCCGGGAAGCCGCAGTCTTCCCAGCCTCTGGCAGGTTTTCCCTGTTGCGGGAAGTCCTCAAAGGAAGGGTTGGTCAGAAATATGGGTGGATCCTGACTCCAGGCTGTGCTAATAAAAAATAGAGCGACAATAAGAAGGGTAAATGAGCGCATTTTTCACTGTCTTGTTTAATTCCTTTCTCTATCAACGAATAAAGTTAACGGATTCTTTTTGAGAGAGCGAAAAAACCCTCTCTTGCCACATTGAAACAGAACGGCTTAGGAATAAAGTAACATATTCCTAAGCCGCTCTGTTTTCTCATTTCGACGAATGTATCCAATATTTGGACGATAAGTAAACTTGAATTTAAATGGTTTGCCAGGCGAAGGCTGGCAAACCACTTTTTTTGGAAGTAAGTAACGGATCTCCGTTATTGAAAAGCATTGAAGCCCGTAATGTCCATGCCGGTGATAAGCAGGTGAATGTCGTGTGTACCTTCGTAGGTAATAACGGATTCGAGGTTCATCATGTGGCGCATGATGGGATATTCGCCGGTAATACCCATCCCTCCATGGATTTGACGGGCTTCGCGGGCGATTTCGAGCGCCATATTCACGTTGTTGCGCTTGGCCATAGAGATCTGTGCAGGGGTGGCTTTTTCTGCATTGGCCAGCGTGCCCAGGCGCCAGGCCAGCAGTTGGGCTTTGGTGATCTCCGTGATCATTTCCGCAAGTTTTTTCTGCGTAAGCTGGAACTGCCCGATCGGTTTGTCAAACTGAATGCGCTCCTGCGAATAGCGCAGGGCGGAATCATAGCAGTCCATCGCAGCGCCAATAGCACCCCAGGCAATACCGTAGCGTGCTTTATTCAGGCAGGAAAGCGGGCCTTTCATACCTTTGACATTGGGGAGCAAATTTTCTTTCGGCACCCGTACGTCCTCGAATACCAGTTCACCCGTTACCGAAGCGCGCAGCGACCATTTTCCATGGATCTCCGGAGCAGTGAATCCCTTCATACCTTTTTCCAGGATCATCCCACGTATAATACCCGCTTCATCTTTTGCCCAGACCACCGCAATATCGGCTACGGGGGAGTTTGTGATCCACATTTTGGCGCCGTTCAGAATATAGGCATCTCCGTCTTCGCGGATATTGGAGACCATTCCGGCGGGATTTGAGCCGTAGTCGGGCTCGGTCAGGCCGAAGCAACCGATCATTTCACCGGAAGCCAGCTTGGGCAGGTATTGGCGGCGCTGTGCTTCCGACCCGAATTTATAGATCGGATACATCACCAGCGACCCCTGGACCGAAGCCATCGATCGGATACCGGAATCTCCGCGTTCCAACTCCTGCATAATGACGCCATAGGCAATTTCATCCATGCCTCCACAACCGTATTCGGCCGGTAGGCTGGGGCCAAAAGCGCCGATATCCCCCAATCCTTTGAACAGGTGGGTGGGGCAGGCATGGCGGTTGGCATAGTCTTCAATGATGGGAGAAACTTCCTGCTTTACCCAGTCGCGAACGGCATCTCGGGCCATCAGGTGTTCCGGACTCAGCAATTCGTCTACCTGGTAGTAATCATGTCCATGAAAGCGATCTTCCCGGACGCTTTTCTTCACAGGGTTTGTCTGTGTATTTTCAAGCATGACAGCGTGGTTTTTTATGGAGGACAAAGGTACGCCATTTCGTGCAATCTTTCGTCCGTGAACTCCCAGGGAACTATAAAATGACACAGGTTTTAACTTACTTTGTAAAACCTGTCCCGGTAAAAAGGATGGGATAAAAGAAAGTATCGAATGGCAGTAATTGCACTAGAAGGCATGCATTTTTATGCCTATCACGGAGTTTACGAAGAAGAAAAGCGAATTGGCGGCGAATATATCGTCGATGTCTCTCTCGATGTGGATGTAACGCAGGCTGCCCTTTCCGATGATCTTCAAAGAACGGTCAACTATGAGACTGTACATTTGATCTGCGAAACGGCGATGCGAAAGTCTTCCAACCTCATCGAAAACGTAGCCGAACGCATCGCCCTGCAATTGAAGCATCAGTTTGGATTCATTCGGGAGATGACCATCCGCATCCGCAAGAAAAACCCACCCCTGGGAGGGCAGGTAGATTATGCCATGGTGGAGGTCGACGGAAATTTCCAAAAAAGCTGCGGACGATGCGGGCGCCCTATGCTCTGTTACGGCGACCGCTCCTGTTGGTGTATGGACGCCCCGGTAAAGGACGCCGCCCGCGAGTCCCTGAAACTGCAATACGGCGATCGCTGTCTCTGCCGGGATTGCCTCCTCTTTTTTGCCGGATGACAAGGATATCTGTGGCCGTGCGGCCGCAGATATCCTTATAAAGACTGAATGGGCGGGCGCCGCCCGCCCATTCAGTCTTTATAAACTTATTTAAGTTACAGTGTACTAAGTACTTTGAAACAAAAGTACTTTAATGTTTTTTATAAGGATATCTGCGGCCGTGCGGCCGCAGATATCCTTATAAAGACTGAATGGGCGGGCGCCGCCCGCCCATTCAGTCTTTATAAACTTATTTAAGTTACAGTGTACTAAGTACTTTGAAACAAAAGTACTTTAATGTTTTTATAAGGATATCTGTGGCCGTGCGGCCGCAGATATCCTTATAAAGACTGAATGGGCGGGCGGCGCCCGCCTATTCAGTCTTTATAAACTTATTCTAAGTTACACTGTACTAAGTATCTCGGTCACTATGGTGAAAAATAACGTTTTTATAACACCCCTTTCTCCTCTTTTTTCGTCTTATAGTGGTATCAAAAAAATAAGCAAATAGTTTAACATGAAAAAAATCCTTTTTCTCCCACTCCTCGTATTACTCCTTTCTTCTTGCGATGTCTTGCAACAAGTGGTCGATTCTTCATTGGGGCAATCAGTGCCCCTGACGACGACAGAGGTTGCAACCGGCCTCAAACAGGCGCTCGAGATCGGCATTACAGAAGGCGCTAATAAATTGTCTGTAACTGATGGGTTTTTTAAAAGCCCATATAAGATTCTCCTGCCGCCCGAGGCAAGAAAGGTGACTGATAAGCTGAAAAACGTGCCCGGATTTTCCGACGTAGAAAATATCATTCTGGAGAAGATCAACCGGGGGGCGGAAGATGCCGCCAAACGGGCAGCACCGATTTTTAAGGACGCCATTACCAAAATGACCTTTAACGATGCCATGGGTATCCTGATGGGCAACAAAAACGCCGCTACCCAATACCTGGAAAAAACGACCTACAACAACTTGTATTCGGAGTTCAATCCGGTGATCGTTCAATCACTCGACAAGTTTAATGCCCGGAAATATTGGTCGGATGCCGTGACGGCCTACAATAAGATTCCCCTGGTGGAAAAGGTAAACCCCAGTCTCGATGACTATGTCACCAAACAGGCGCTGACGGGCTTGTTTACGATGGTGGAGAAAAAAGAGCTGGATATACGTACCAACCTCGCCTCCCGCACCACCGACCTGTTGAAAAAGGTCTTTGCCAAACAAGATTAAATCATGGGGGAGGAGCTACATCTCCTCCCTCTATTTTTTCTACCTTTGGAGCTGATTTCCTAACCAAAGAACCTCCTTATGAAAATAGGCGTTTTGGGAAGCGGCTCCATGGGAAGCGGCATCGCACAGGTTGCAGCTGCCGCCGGACATGAAGTAGTGGTTTTTGATAATCACGCTTCTGCAATGGATCGCGCCCGGCAAAATATGGAGGCGTTGTTTTTCCGCTTGGTGGAAAAAGGTACCTATACAGCCGGGGAAGCTTCCGTTATTCAAGGCCGAATCCGCTGGGCAGACCGTATGCACGCGCTGCACGGGGTAGGCCTGCTCATCGAAGCCATCATTGAAGACCTGAATGCCAAACGGGCAGAGTTCGAACAATTGGAGGATGTGCTCGGACCGGAGTGTATCATGGCCACCAATACTTCTTCCTCTCCATCGCAGCCATTGCCGCTGCTTGTAAACACCCGGAACGTGTTATCGGAATCCACTTCTTCAATCCGGCTCCCTTGATGAAACTTGTCGAGATCATCCCCGCCATTCAAACTGATCCCGCTATCGTACAACAGGTGGAGGACCTGGTGAAAAGCTGGGGAAAACGCACCGTCCGCGCCAAAGACACTCCCGGCTTTATCGTCAACCGGATCGCCCGGCCTTTTTACGGGGAAGCCCTTCGGATCTTTGAAGAAGGCCTGGCTGACCCCGCCACCGTCGATTGGGCGATGAAGGAAATCGGAAAATTTCGCATGGGCCCCTTTGAATTGATGGACTATATCGGCCACGATATCAATTTTGCCGTAACTGAAACGGTCTTTGAGGCTTTCTATTACGATCCCCGCTACCGGCCTTCTTTTTCCCAAAAGCGACTCGTGGAAGCAGGCTACCTGGGCCGGAAAACGGGAAGAGGGTTCTATCAGTACACACCGGATGCCGTGGCGCCCACCCCCACCAGGGAAAACCAACTGGGAAAAGATATCGTTCACCGGATTGTATGCATGCTGATCAACGAAGCGGCGGATGCGCTTTATTTGAAAATCGCATCCAGGGACGACATTGACCTGGCCATGACCACCGGGGTAAACTATCCTAAAGGACTTCTCAAATGGGCCGATGAAATTGGAATCGCCCGCTGTGTGGAAACACTGGACAGGCTTTACGAAGAATACCACGAAGACCGCTACCGGTGTAGCCCGCAATTGCGAAAAATGACCAGGGAAGTATCCAAGTTTTACGAGTAAATTTCTTTTTAATAAGACTGTCTTGGAAGAAAAAACACTGGCCAATAAGGTGGTAGACCAAATGATGGAAAAGGATGCCTTCAGCCAATGGCTGGGCATCGAACGCCTGGAAGACGCCTCCGGGCGTTCTGTGCTGCGTATGACCGTACGAAAGGAAATGCTCAATGGCTTCCATATTGCCCATGGAGGCATTTGCTACTCCCTGGCAGACAGTGCCCTGGCATTCGCTTCCAACTCCCACGGTAGAAAAGCTGTTTCTATTGAAACTTCAATTTCTCATACGGAATCTGTACACGAAGACGATGTGCTTACCGCCAGTGCGGTGGAAGAACATGCAGGAAAAAAAATTGCCTTCTACCACGTGCGGGTGACAAACCAGCACAACCGCATGGTCGCCCTATTTAAAGGCACCGTGTATCGGACGGAGAAGGATTGGGAAGTATAAATAAAAAAAAATGAAACAAACCTACCTCGTAGACGGCATCCGTACCCCTGTCGGAAAATTCGGGGGAAGCCTGGCATCGGTGCGTACCGACGACCTGGCCGCGCATGTGATCAGGCACCTTGTAGAACGCCACCCGGAAATCCCCAAAGAGGCTTATGACGATGTGATCATGGGCTGCGCCAACCGGGCAGGAGAAGACAACCGCAACATTGCTCGTATGGCACTGCTTCTGGCAGGCCTGCCCTGGTCGGTACCAGGGGAAACGGTTAACAGGCTCTGTGCTTCGGGGATGTCGGCGGCAGTTCACGCTTTTCGAGCTATTATGGCAGGAGATGGAGAGCTGTTCATTGCAGGGGGAGTGGAAAATATGACTCGCGGCCCCTGGGTGATCTCCAAAACTGCCCGGCCTTTTGGCAATGACGCTGAAATGGTTGATAGTAGCTTTGGCTGGCGTTTTGTCAACCCCAAAATGAAAGAACTCTATGGTACGGAAGCGATGGGGGAGACTGCTGAAAACCTGGCAGAACTGTATAAGATCAGCCGGGAAGACCAGGACCACTTCGCCTATCGGTCGCAGATGAAAGCGACGGAAGCTATGCAAAACGGCCGGCTGGCAGAAGAGATCGCTCCTGTGTTAATTCCCCAACGAAAAAAAGACCCTATCGTGGTAGACCGCGATGAATTCGTCAAGCCGGATACCACGCTGGACGTGCTGGCTACCCTTCGCACTGCATTCAGGCAGGGAGGGACCGTCACAGCCGGTAACGCTTCCGGACTCAACGATGGGGCTGCTGCCCTGCTTATCGCTTCTGATTCGGCAGTAGGGAAGTACCACTTAAAGCCGCTTTCCCGTATATTGAGCTCTGCCGTTGTCGGCGTTGAACCCCGGGTTATGGGCATAGGACCGGTGGGCGCTTCGAAAAAAGCCCTCGAAAAGCCGGGCTTTCTCTGTGGGATATGGACATTATCGAGATCAATGAGGCTTTTTTCCGCGCAGGTGCTGGCCTGCACCCGCGAGTTGGGCCTCGCCGACGACGATGCACGCATCAACCCCAATGGAGGCGCATTGGCCATTGGCCATCCGCTCGGTATGACCGGTGCGCGCATCCTGCTCTCCGCCTCCCTGGAACTGCAAAAACGCCAGGCACGCTATGCCCTCGTCACCATGTGTGTCGGGGTAGGACAAGGATATGCAGTCGTATTGGAAAGGGCATAAACTTTATAAACCTAATAAACGCACAAATAATGGCTCAACGAAATCTCTTTTCCTCAGGAAACCCGGTCCTCTCCGAAGATACCTACCGCAAATCAGCGGGGGTGGCAACGGATGAGGCCATGACCGTGCGGGGCGCCGTACAAAAAACATTCTTGCTGACGGCAGTACTGGTTGTTGTGGGTGTATGGTCTTTCATGAACGCCAACCCGATGTTTATCTGGATCGGCGCTATTGGAGGCTTAATTGCGGTGCTGGTAGCCGTGTTTAAAAAAGAATGGTCGCCGGTATTGGCGCCTGTATACGCAGCGTTGGAAGGACTTGCCTTGGGCGCCATCACGGCCATTTACGCGGCCGCTTACGATGGCATCGTCTTCAATGCGATCACACTCACCGTGGCGATCTTGCTCGCTATGCTTTTCCTCTACCAGACCCGTATTATCAAAGTCACCGAAAAATTTCGCTCCGGCGTTATCATGGCTACGATGGGGATATTCCTGGTCTACCTGGTGGATATTGTCCTGAGTATGTTTCATGTGAATGTACCCTTTCTCCACGAAGGAGGGTTCATGGGTATCGGCATCAGCCTCTTTATCGTGGGCGTCGCTTCCCTCAATCTCCTGCTCGACTTCGATCAGTTTGAAAAAGGAGAGCAATATGGCGCGCCGAAATACATGGAGTGGTTTTCGGCACTCGGGCTGTTGGTGACCCTGGTGTGGCTGTATCTGGAAATCCTTCGGTTGTTATCAAAACTTAGGGATTAATCCTAAGTAGAGGGCAGTAGGCTGCCCTCTACTTAAAAAAGGTAGTATGACATACGAATTCAAAGGCTTCATCCCTGTCGTACACGAAACCGCCTTTGTGCACCCGCAGGCAGTGGTGACAGGCAACGTGATCATAGGCCGGGATGTGTACATCGGGCCCGGCGCTACGATTCGCGGCGATTGGGGTGGTATCGTGATAGAAGACGGGTGTAATGTGCAGGAGAACTGTACCATCCACATGTTCCCCGGGGTGACGGTGCGACTGAAGGAGGGTGCACATATCGGACACGGGGCCATCATCCACGGCGCCACCATTGGCCGCAATTGTCTGGTAGGCATGAACAGCGTCATCATGGATAATGTGGAGGTCGGCGACGAGTGCATCATCGGCGCGTTGTGTTTCATCAAAGCCGATGAAAAGATCCCGGCACGTAGTCTGGTAGTAGGCAACCCCGCCAAGATAATCCGGCAGGTAAGCGACGAGATGATCGCCTGGAAAACGGAAGGTACCAAACTCTACCAGCAACTTCCGGCCGAACTGCACGAAAGCCTGCGTCCCTGTGAACCACTGCGAGAGGTACCTAAGGACAGGCCGGAGCAGGAAGCGGTGTATAAAACCTGGGGAAAATGAGTTAGTAAAGTTTATCGGCTACGCCTGTTTATTAGCTACGCTAGTTTAGGGGCTACGCCAGTTTAGACTAAACTTCCCTAAACAGGGCGAAGCCCGATAAACTTCATAAACCAAAAAATATGAAACTAAAAAACTACATCCTCGGTCACTGGACAGAGCCATCTGGCGAAGGCATCCCCCAATACCACGCCATTACAGGAGATGTAATTTCCCTTTGTGGCAGTGAAGGCATCGATTATGCAGAAGTGATGGATTACGGTCGCCGGAAAGGAGGACCTGCTTTGCGTAAAATGACCTTTCAGGAGCGAGGGTTGATGCTTAAGAGCCTGGCGATTTTCCTCAATGGCATTAAAGACAAATATTACCCCATCAGCTATCAGACCGGGGCGACAAAAACGGACAGTTGGTTCGATATCGACGGGGGTATTGGAAACCTGTTTTCCTATTCCAGCCTCCGCAGAAAATTTCCCGATTCCCCTTTTTATGTAGATGGAGAAGGAATCCCGTTGGGAAAAGGCGGCACGTTTATGGGACACCACATCATGACCCCCAAGCACGGGGTCGCGGTGCATATCAATGCCTACAATTTTCCGATTTGGGGGATGTTGGAAAAGATTGCCGTCAATTTTATGGCGGGGGTGCCTGCGGTGGTTAAACCGGCGGAGCAGACCTCTTTTCTCGCACAGGTAATGGCACAGGATATTATCGCTTCGGGCATCCTTCCGGATGGCGCGCTGCAGCTGGTCTGTGGTTCCGGAGTGGGCATACTCGACCACCTGACGAGCCAGGATGTGGCTACCTTCACTGGCTCGGCCTCTACGGGGCGGATGCTGAAGGCGTTGCCTGTACTTATCGAAAATTCGGTGCCCTTTAATATGGAAGCCGATAGCCTTAACGCGGCGGTGCTGGGGCCCGATGCCGTGCCGGGTACGCCCGAATTTGACCTGTTTGTAAAAGAAGTGCGGAAGGAGATTACGCTGAAAGCCGGCCAGCGTTGCACCGCAATCCGCAGGGTAATAGTGCCTGAAAATTTGATAGAGGAAGTGCAACTGACTTTGTCGAAACAGCTGCAGCAGACCACCTTGGGCGATCCGAACTCGGAAGGGGTGCGCATGGGCGCCCTCGTGAGCCGCGACCAGGTAAAGGAGGTACGCAGCCGGATCGAGCAGCTCACCCGCAGCAGCCAGATCGTCTACGGCGACCTGGAGACTTTCGAGGTGGTCGGGGCAGATAAGAATAAGGGCGCCTTTATGGCGCCGATCGTTCTGCTCAACGACGATCCTTTCCACAAACAGGATACCCACAATGTGGAGGCCTTTGGTCCGGTGACCACCCTGATACCCTACCGCAATCTGGACGAAGCGATCGAGCTGGCCAACATGGGTAAAGGCTCCCTGGTATGTACCCTTGTCACCAACGATGAAAATATAGCCCGCGAATATACCCTGGGCGCTTCGCCTTACCACGGCCGCATTCACATCCTTAACGGGGCTTGTGCAAAGGAAAGCACCGGCCACGGCTCTCCACTGCCTCTACTGACCCACGGTGGTCCGGGACGTGCAGGCGGAGGAGAGGAAATGGGCGGAAAACGCGGCGTGTTCCACTACATGCAGCGCACGGCTATACAGGGGCACCCTTCCATGCTCACGGCTGTGACCAATACTTACCAATACGGCGCTGCACAGATCGAAAAGGTTATCCATCCCTTCCAGCAATATTTTGAGGATCTGGAAATAGGAGAGACCCTGGTCACCGCCAAACACACCGTGACCGAAACGGATATCATCAACTTCGCCAACGTGTCGGGCGACAATTTCTATGCCCACGTGGATGCCACATCGCTGGAAGGCACCATTTTCGAGCGCCGCGTAGCGCACGGCTACTGGATTCTGTCGAAGGCCGCAGGCCTGTTCGTCGATGCCAAGAAAGGACCCGTGTTATTGAACTACGGCATCGACGAGTGTCGCTTTACAAAACCATTATACCCAGGTACGACCATCGGTGTCAGGCTGACAGTAAAAGAAAAGATTTCACAAGAGAAAAAAGACGAGAACGACATTGCCAAAGGCATCGTCAAGTGGCTCGTCGAAGTGTATGACGACACTGGGGAAACGGTGGCGTTGGTGACGATATTGACGATGGTGAAGATGAGGGGTCAGTAGGCAGTGGGCAGTATAGAGTAGGCAGTATACAGTTGGCAGGTAGATGGAATTGAATTTTGGATTCAAAGTAAGAAATAATGAAAGACCAAATAGGAACCGTAGAAACCCAGCTTAAAAACGGCATCGCCACCATCACCTTTTCGCATCCGGCGCAAAACGCCATGCCGGGGCATCAACTGGCTCGTTTGGTGGGTGCGATTGAACAGGCTGGCCAGGATGGGGCCGTAAAAGTGATCGTGCTGCAAAGCGGAGGTGACCGCACCTACTGCGCAGGGGCCAGCTTTGAAGAGTTGGCATCCATTAGTGATTTTGAGACCGGCAAGCGGTTTTTTATGGGCTTTGCCAATGTGATCAATGCCATGCGAAAGTGCCCCAAGCTGATCATCGGCCGGGTGCAGGGCAAATGTGTGGGGGGCGGAGTAGGCCTCGCTGCAGCCACTGATTATTGCATGGCCACTAAATACGCCTCTGTCCGGTTGAGTGAATTGGCGGTAGGTATTGGTCCATTTGTGGTAGGCCCTGCGGTGGAGCGAAAAGTGGGCCTGTCAGCTATGAGCCAAATGGCTACGAACCCAGCCGAATGGCAAACGGCCGAATGGGCTAAACAAAAAGGGTTGTTTACCGAAGTGTTTGATACCGTGGAACAACTCGATGCCTATATCGCCCATTTTACCGAAATACTGGCCTCCTACAACCCGGAAGCTATGGCCGAATTGAAACGCATCTTCTGGGCCGGCGCCGAACACTGGGATACGCTGCTCGAAGAGCGTGCCGGAATTAGCGGCAGGTTAGTGCTGTCTGATTTTACGAAAAATGCCATTGCCGCGTTCAAACAGCGGGCGTAAAAGTCACCGTCCGGATTGTCAAAAATCATTGAACTGCAATGCTGTTTTTCCTATTTTTTCGAGGTGCTGATAACAGTGCTTCACGAAATTTCTAAAGGATGCTCATGACCAAAACTAAAGCCAAATCCAAAGTCGGAAAAGATGTATTGTTAAAGGCTTTCCGGCTGATGTGTACTGCCAAAACCATGGCCGAAGTATACGAAGAACACTTCAAAGTGGTCGTCAAATATGTGCATGCCACTTCCAGGGGCCATGAAGCCATTCAGATCGCTACGGGGTTACATTTGTTGCCGCAGGATTATCTGTCGCTCTATTACCGCGATGATTCCTTTTTGCTCACTATTGGCATAACGCCCTATGAGCTCATGTTGCAACTCATGGCCAAGCGCGATGATCCGTTTTCCGGCGGGCGTACCTATTACTGTCACCCTTCCCTGCGGGACGAGAACAAGCCAAAGATCCCGCACCAATCCTCCGCTACGGGCATGCAGGCCATCCCTACAACCGGAGTAGCTATGGGGTTGCAGTACAAGGAAATTATGAAAATGGCGGAGGACTTTGGAGACAATATGCCGATTGCCGTCTGCTCCCTGGGTGATGCCTCCATCACCGAAGGAGAAGTAGCCGAAGCATTTCAAATGGCGGCCCTGAAAAAACTGCCGATCCTTTATGTCGTGCAGGATAACGGGTGGGATATTTCCGCCAATGCAAAAGAAACCCGCGCCCAGGATGCCAGCGAATACATTCAGGGCTTCCACGGTATCGAATCACGCGATATTGACGGAAGCGACTTTGTCGAATCCTACCTGACGATGAAGGAGGTGATCGAAACCATGCGTAGAGAACGCCGCCCCTTCCTGGTACATGCCCGGGTGCCCTTGCTCAACCACCACACCTCCGGGGTGCGCATGGAGTGGTACCGAGATGACCTGGATGAACATAGAGCCCGCGATCCCTACCCCAAAATGTGGGATGAAATGCTGGCCGCAGGGTTTGAAGCCGCTGAACTGAAACATATTGAACAGGAAACGCTCCAATTGGTAGAGGCAGATTACGAACGGGCCCTGAAAGCCGAAGATCCGCACCCCGAAGACCTCTTTAATTTTGACTATGCCCCGACACCTATCACCGAAGAAGTAGGTACCCGCGAACCCGTAGGCGCAGAATCGCATGTGATGGTCGATAGTGCCTTATTTGCGATTGAAGAGCTCATGCGCAAGCACCCCGAATGCCTGCTCTATGGGCAGGATGTGGGCGGTCGCCTCGGTGGGGTGTTCCGCGAAGCCGCTACGTTGGCCAAGAAATTTGGTGGACACCGTGTCTTTAATATGCCTATCCAGGAAGCCTTCATCGTCGGCAGCACGGTAGGTATGTCGGCCGTAGGATTACGTCCATTCGTGGAAGTCCAATTTGCAGACTATATCTGGCCAGGACTCAACCAGCTCTTCACGGAAGTCAGCCGTTCGTACTACCTGTCCAACGGAAAATGGCCGGTGAGCATGGTGCTGCGGGTGCCCATTGGCGCTTACGGCAGCGGTGGTCCTTATCACTCCACCAGCGTAGAGTCGGTGGTAACTAATATCAGGGGCGTTAAGATAGCCTATCCGGCCACAGGCGCCGACCTGAAAGGCTTGTTGAAAGCGGCTTATTACGACCCCAATCCCGTAGTTATGTTCGAGCACAAGGGCTTGTATTGGTCGAAAGTGCCCGGCACCGAGCGGGCCAAGACCCCGCTTCCCGACGAAGATTATATCCTGCCTTTCGGCAAAGGCCGCATTTTCTGGGCAGCCGATGAGAAAAAAGTAGAGGCAGGGGAAAGTATGGTCGTAGTCAGTTACGGTATGGGTGTGCACTGGGCTACCAATGCCGCTCAGCAGTTTGATGGCCGGGTAGAAGTGCTCGACCTGCGCACGCTTTGTCCGCTCGATGAAGACCTGATCTACAGCACTGTCAAAAAACATGGCCGCTGCCTGGTTGTCACGGAAGAACCAGTAAATAGCACTTTCGCCCAAAGCGTAGCCGCCCGCATTCAGGAACACTGCTTTGAATGGCTCGATGCCCCGGTACGCACGCTGGGTTCGGAAAATCTGCCTGCTATTCCGCTCAACTCGACGCTGGAAGCGAGGATGATTCCGTCGGCGGAGAAGGTAGGGGTGGCGATCAGGGAATTATTGGATTATTGAGAAACAGCTTTTAGAATAAAGTCTACTGTTTTTATTTTAAAGGAAGATTTATTTCCTCCTGTAAAAGTTGAAAATAGACTCCCACATGGTACCCATCCATGAGGGCATGATGCACTTCAACGGAAAGGGGCATGAGCCATTTTCCATCCGATTCGAAATATTTTCCGAACACGATCTTCGGCACGCTGTCTTCGACCCCGAAGCGTCGCGGATTTTTCACCCCGGTAAAGGAAACCCAGGGCATGACCGAATAGTGGATCATGTCGGGTGCATCGGAGTCGGGTGTGTGCGTGGGATCGCTTTTCAATTCGGAGATCCGTTGGGCGATGTGCTGCACACAGGCGGCCCGTTCCGGGAGGTACTCAAAATAGCAAAAACCGAAGGTGCTATTGTCAAATAATACCGTCGTGCCCCCGTGAATGCGGTCGTAACAACGCACCTTTTCGCCCGAGATGCGCAGCTGGAATGGCTCCAGCTCGTTGGCGGTTTTCAGGGAAAAGTAGAGGCAATGGTGAAAAAAGGATTCGCCCCGGTCCCGGCAAAATGCCAACAGGGCCGTGACATCGAGGTTGCCCGTCACATTGAAATAAGGGTCATCGTAGGGGCTGAAAAACTGAAAGGTTTTCCTTCGTTCCCAGGTGGAGAGGTCGATTTCGCGGTACATGTTTATTGGTTTATTCCACTCAGGAATCGGTTCGCCCCATTTGGGTTTTATCATCGACGCTTGCGTCGTTTTGTTTGGTTTACATCGAAAAATACGCAATCAGCCCAATAATTGCTGAAAACAGGACGAAGTTTAATAGGGTACGCCAAATTTTTCCCCATCGGCTGAGCGCCAAAACCCGTGCATTCCAATATAGCGTCAATCCGATAAACGCGATGAATAGGGGTATCTCCAGTACGGGAACATCCAGTTTGCCAAGGATGATGGAGGGAACGGAAAACACCACGATCCAAATACTCAGGTTGTACGAGTTCATTACCAGGTGTTCGTAAAGGTTTTTCCGGAACCCCCAATAGGCAGGGTAGCTGGAAAAGGTCAGCAAGGGAAGCATCAGTAGCAGGAAGGCAAGTTGCCCGCTGAAGTTCTCAATGTCGATGGTAAGGGTTAGGAATTTATTTTTGGAAAACAGAAAACTGAACCCCAGGAAGATCGTGGCGATTAGCAAGAATTTGTTGGGGCTGTAATAGAAGTTGCGGAAACCGTTCCAGTAGTTCTCTACCAGTTTCCGGGGGTCTAGCAAGGCGATTTTAAAATTGGCGAATAAAGACCGGTCGAGAGAGAGGAAAGAATTGACATAATCTTCCATGAATTGCCTGAAGTTCAGGCGGCGGCCTGTATATTGTTGCCCACACTGGGTACAGTAGTTAGCAGTTATTTCGGTTTCGCAATTCGTGCATTTTACCATGATATCACCAGTTTGAGAAAGCGCCCAAGATAGGTAGAATTTGGAGATAGCACTTATTGATCTGTGCTGGCGGTTTGGTGATCAGGTAGGGAAATCCGGCAAGAATAGACCGGAAAAAAAAGGCAGAAGGTAGCGCCCCCTGCTTCCCGGCTTTGCACCTCAATCCGGATATCGAGGAGGAGGGTGATCTTTTTTACGATAGACAGACCCAGTCCGGTCCCTGTCACGCGGGAATTGCGGGACGCATCGGCCCGGTAAAAACGGTCGAAAAGTTTGGGCAGGTGTTCCTGCGGGATGCCTGGACCGTCATCGCTCAGCGATAAGCATCCGCTTTGGGGATTCCAGGTGCAGGTTATTCGCCCTTTGGGATGCCCGTATTTGATCGCATTGTCGATCAGGTTTCCGAGGATGAGTTCGAGCAACCCACTATCAGTATTTATGCATAGATTCGGTGGTAAGTCAAAATGGAATTGCATCTCTTTTTCCTCCAGGTTTGGTTGCCATTTTTCCTGGAGGAGCAAGAATAGGGGGAAAAGATGGATGTCCTCTTTTTTCACGATCACCTGGCCGGCTTCCAGCCGTGTCAATTGCAGCAACTGATCGAGCAACTGGGTTATGCGGTCAACCTGGCGGATAACTTCCTGGATCTTTTCAGTGTATTGCTGGTGCGCGCGGGGTTTGCGGATCAGCACCTCCAAGGTGCCCCGGATAGCGGCCAGCGGGGTGCGCAATTCATGAGAAGCATCGGCGGTAAACTGTTTTTCGCGCTGCAACCCACTTTCAATGCGCCACAGGAGGTCATTCATGGTGTTGGCCAGTTTGTAGATCTCGTCCTGGTGCTCGGGAAGTGGCAGCCGCTGATCAATAGTGGCGTCGTTTATGCCCGAGGCAACTTGTATCAACTGATGAACAGGCGAAATCGCAGTGGAGGCAGCCAGCGAAGTAGCGAGGTAAAGCACAAGGAGCACAAAAGGGAAGGTGAGCAACAGGGCCGTGCGGAGATTTTTCAATACGACGGCAGATTCTTCCCGGGAAACTCCGACACACAGATGTCCAATGATCTGGTTTTGGTCGTTGTGAAGCGGATATTGGCTAACCCGGGCTCGTTTCTTATTAATTAGGCTATTATAGACATGGACTTCTGTGAGCGAAAGATCAAAAGGCAGCAAATCCAATTGGAGGTTTGCTGACTGATAGAGCACGCTGCCCCGCTTGTCGACCACTTGAAAAAAAGCCGGATTGACGTCAGTATGCTGGTGTTCCTTATCTTCCCATTGAGGAAGGAGATCGGTGAAAAGGGAATCTCCTTCCCAGTGCAGGGAATTGAATAATGTAGTTGCTTCTTCCCGAATATCACCATCCAGGTGGCTGTATGAAGTGTAGTAAACGACGGCATAGACAAGGAGGAAGACCAGCAGGGTCGTCACCGTTGCCGCAAGCGTATTGATCAATGCGATCCGGTCCTTTAATCGCACTTTCATGGGGTGTCATTTATTCGGTATCCCATACCCCGCACAGTTTGGATAAATGAAGAAACCCCGGGGTCGTCCAGTTTTTTTCGAAGAAAATTGATATAGACATCGATCACCGAGGTATCGTATTCGAAGTGTATATCCCATACTTTCTCAATGATCCGGTTGCGTTGACAGACCCGGCCTTTATTGCGGAGCAAATGTTCGAGCAGGGCAAACTCTTTCTGCGTGAGTTCGATGCGTTGCCCTTTTTTCGTAACGAGGTGTTTGTCGGCATTCAGTTCGATCGCTCCGTAGCGGAATACCTCTTTGTCCTCATCGGGGTTGGTGCGCAGCCAGACGTGGATGCGGGCCAGCAATTCGGCAAAGGCAAATGGCTTTCGGATGTAATCGTTGGCGCCGGTTTCCAGTCCCATTACCACATCGTCGACAGTGTCTTTAGCGGTGATGAAAAGGATGGGTTTTTGAGGGGATTTTTCCCGTACCGCCTTACAGATTTCCAGTCCGCTCAGTCCGGGCAACATCCAGTCGAGCAGGATCAGGTGGTAGGTATCCAGGCCTTCCATGGCCAAACGCATCCCCTCGTGTCCATTGTCGGCCACATCTACGATAAATCCTTCTTCTTCCAGTCCTTCCCGAATGAAGTTAGCTATCGACCATTCATCTTCCACGAGGAGGATTCTCATTTGGGTAAGTTAAGGGAAGTGGTGTTATTAATCATTAGTAAAGTGCTCCTTCCATTTTTGCATAATGTCTCCCAGACTGGTTTCTTTCAGGGTGAGGTCGTTTTTTTCTCCAGAAAAACGCAAGAACCCACTGGCCTTTCCCTCCTTGAATGTTCCTTCAAACTTCGAGCCATCCGGAAAGATCAGCATCCCGTCTCCATCCATCTCATCATTTTCCCATTCCCCTTCATAGTGAGCGCCATCCGGGAAGAAAAGCGAGCCGTGGCCCGTCCGCCCATTGGTGTCGAAGGGCCCGTCGTAATATTCTCCGTTGGTCCAGAAGTATTTACCTTCGGTTTTGGCCCCGTCGGTCCATTGACCTTCAAACCGGTTTCCGCTGGGGTAGGTCATGATGCCGTAGCCATTGGGGGCGCCGTCCTGGAAATAGCCCCGGTATTGATTCCCATTGGCATAGGAAATGGTGAACTCCCCGAGCATTTGGCCGGCAATCCAGTTTCCTTCCAGCACATGTCCGCTGATCTCCAGTTTTCCTTTTCCTTCCCGCACATTATCGCTGAAGTCGCCTTCATACCGGCTGTTGCCGACTGTTTCAATGCCTTTGCCATGGCGGAGGCCGTTTCGAAACTGCCCTGAATAGAGGACGTTTGTTCCGGAATAGATCGTTCCATCTCCTTGAAAACGCCCGTTTTTGAACTGGCCTTCATACCGACTCCCATCGATCTCGACATAGGTGCCTGTTCCATTCTCACAATCCCCCTCCATGCAAAAACCGGTGATTTTAGAGACGGTCAGGGTAACTTCCCGCCGGGTTTCGCCGACAGTAAGAATCACCGACTTTCCCTCAGGTCCTTCAATAAGGGCGTAGACTTCGGGAACGCCTGCCTGTGGTACTGATTCCGTTTATTGCATGGATAAATTCCCCGGGACGAAGATTGGTCCGGGCCGCCGGGGAATCGCGCACGAGGCTTTCCACCTGAACGATTTTTGTGCCTTCCTTCAGGATGAGGCGCAACCCGGAGCCGATAAAAAACTGCTGAGCGGTTGCGGAAAGTAGGGTTGCACAAACAAAAAAGGTGGTAATTAGGGCTTTCATAGTTTGGTGCGTTGGTGCTTGTGATCGGGGACTAATTTACAAATTTCCCACTCACCAAACCACATTCATCCCCGTTTTCTCCGAGACTCCTACGCTCATCCCGTCTACATACACTTCCGCATAGACATACACTGAATAATTCAGGTTTTCAATCAGGGCGAGGTTGAGGGCATAGTATGGCATCCAAATAACCTGATTCTGGAAAGAATAGAAATTGGAGGGTATCCTGATCAATGGGGCGGCAGAGGCTGCATACCCCCCTTGGTCGCAGTACACGCTCTCCTGCGGGGCAGTGGGCAAAAACTGGCCATTGGCATCGGAAAAGCGCATAACGATCTGGAGCGATTTACCGGCTGCATTTTCAATAAATCCCGGCAGCAGCAGTTGCATCCAATAGATGCCCTGGTCGTTGCGAACGTTGTGCTGTACGATTGGAGCTTGCATGTTTATCGCAAAGTTGCTACCAATCTGGGCTTGCTGGCCATACGAAACTGAACTTGTTGCCCAGCCTGCAAGAAGCCAAAAGAGAAGCATTGCTATATTTTTCATGGTTCAATTGGTATTTTATAGAGAGGATGTTCCCCGATATACCATTAAAACCATGAAAAGGCAATGACTTTTGTCAACCAGCTACCCTTATTGGCCTTGCAAGCTGTTTAAGTATTCCTGGTCCATATCTGCTGCGCCAAGTTGCTGGGCCATGATCGCATCTTCCCGGGCTTGCTGCCGGTTGCCCATGAAATTGTATGCATAGGACCGGTAGAGGTAATAGTTGCCTACGCGGTCATTTAGTTCAATGGCCTTATTGAGATCCTCCAGCGCTTCGGGATTGCGGCCCAAACTCATTTTGGCGTACCCGCGCAGGTAGTAGATCTGAGCGATCTCCGGGTTGAGTTCCAATACCTTGTCGTAATCCCGGACGGCATCTTCAAAGCGTTGGGTTTTTAGAAATACGCCGGCCCGGTTGATGTAGCCTTTTTCATAATCGGGAGCGAGTGCAAGCCCCTTGTTCAGATCTTCCAGCGCCTCCTCGTAATTGCCAGTGCTGAGGTAGAGTGTCCCTCGATTGAGGATAGGCAGGTGGTAAGTGGAATCCATTGAAATGGCCTGGTTGTAATCGGCCAGCGCTTCCTCAATACGCTCCTGGCTAAAGAAAACCAGTCCCCGGTTATTGTAAGCATCCGGGGCGTTATTCGGATATTGTTGAATGACATTCGTCCATAGCGATGCGCTATTTTTCCAAATTTTCACCCGCTCAGCAGCCTGGTTGGCGAATATCCCTGCCCCGATCAGGACGATGACTCCCGCCACAATACCATACACGGGGTTTTTCCCCGGCTCTCTTTTCAGGGCTTGGGCTACCAGCATCCCTAACGGAAAAAGTAACCCGATATAAGCTAAATAGGTAAAGCGCTCTGCGGTGAGCGCAGGAACGTCAGCAAAGAGTTGGAGCACCAGCAGGATGCTGAAAACAAAAAAGAGCAGCCCAAAGATCGTCGGCTTGTTTTTTTTCAAAAATAAATAGACGAGCACTGCAAGGGTCAGCAACACAAAAGGGGCAGCTATAAACATCCATCCCAGTGACTGCCCGGGCAGCGGATAGGGGTGAAAGGCCGACAACCGGAAGGGGACTATACATTTTACGGCGTATTCCAACATTCCATAGCTGGAATACAGCATCTTTTCGAAAAAACTGTGCGGTTTGTTATAGCTGATTAGTTGCGATTGGGCACTCCAGGTCAACACAGCCGTAAGGATGGAGAGGGCGAAAAAAGGGATTTTTTCAACGAGCAATTTCCACTCTTTTTTGCGGCCTTCGAGGTAATCTGTCAACAACAAGATGAATGGGAGAATGCCTGCAGCCGGTTTGGAAGCCAGCGATAAAACGAACAAGCCCAATGCAATCCAATAGTACCGGCTTGATTTACCTCTAACGAAGTACAAGTAGCTGATCATGGCCGGAAGGAAAAAGAAAGTGTACAGCAGGTCTTTTCGTTGGGCAACCCATACCACTGACTCTACATGCATAGGGTGGATGGCAAAGAACAAGGCTGTGAAAAGCGCGGCCACCACCTTTCGATGGCTTAACAGGTAGATGAAGAAAAATACCAGTATTGTATTGGCCACATGCAGCAGCAAATTGACCAGGTGGAACGTGTATGGCTCCGGGCCGGATACCCGGTAATCCAGGGCGAGCGAAAGCATGGTCACGGGGTGGTAGTAGCCAGCAAGCGGCTCCGTGAACAGCTTTCCGATGTTTTTAGCCGTCAATTCCTGGATGTAAGGATTCCCCGTCACATACCCCGGATCATCGAGGTTGATAAACTCGTTTTGGAGGGAGGGTGCATAGATTGCGAAAGTCACCAGAATGATAACCGCCAGCCCTGCCCAGGCGAAAATGGGATTGGATTTTTGCTCGGGGGCTATTTTTTTCTTTTTGTCCGCTTTTGCCATGTTTGTAGGTTTTCCAAATGATGCAGCCGGCAAAGTTATTTAATTTTCCCTCGCTCTACCAAATTCAAACTCTTTACAGATGCATTGATATCGTGGGCGGCCCAGATGGAAAAAACCACTGCGCGGTGCAGGAAGATGAAAACCCCAATCAGGGAGGAAATGGCCACGGCTATCCAGGCTGCCAGGTAAGGGGGATTTTGAAAAAGGATCTTGGCCATTGCAACCAGGAACATGATTATGCTGGCTACCGCAAGGTTGTGGGCCATGGCGCAATACATATTCCAGGTCTCTACATATTTGAAGTTGGCAGGACTATATTCCCGGAGCAGGACGTATTTGTCGGAGATAAAGAGGTCGACGTTGTTCAATATCTTCCTTCGCCAGAAGAAAAAACCAATCCTCTTGTACAGGAAACGTCCCAGGGGGTGCATGGCAAACCCGATAATATAGCTGACGATCAGCAGCAAAGCCCCCGATCCGGCTGTGATCTTTCCCGTTATTTCCAAAAGATCGTGGGCCGTTTTCAGTTGGGGGTCGAGAAGAAACAAAAAAGCCAGGATGAGCAGTCCCGGTATAGCGTGGGTGAAAAAGTCGAAGGTGGAATGGAAGAATTTATCCATAGTGGGGGAGCCTATTTATTCCGGGAATGAAGGTCGTGGATTTACTTAAGCAGTGAGCATATCCCAATGTTCTTTGGCGATCAACACATCTTTGATCGAATCGTCTAGCAGTTCGGTTTCTCTGACAAGTTGACTGAGCGCTGGATCCACTCCACAAAAGGTGTGGTAAAATAGCATGGCCATTTCAGAACGGGAAAAAAGCGATTTGAGGGTGTCGAGGAAAAACATGCGTTCGATCTCGCTCTCCATGGAGTAGGCGAGGAGGTGCTTGATATTTTTGTAGTAGACTTCCAGCGTGCCCACTTCATTGTGGAAAAAATCGTAAAATTCCTGATTTACGGCTTTTAGTCCTTCCGGTTTGGTCAGGTCTTCCCGGTTGCGAAACCGATACCGGAAAGATTGGTAAAACTTAAAAATGCCCTCCCTGCCGGAGTACCGCTTTTCATCGTCATTGTAGAGCTCGATATAACTGATGGCTTCCAGGTTGTTAAAATGGATATCGAGCAATTTGAAAAAGTTGGTTCGCCGGGTCGGCAGAGCTTGCACCTTGAGCTCAGGATTGACAGGTTTTCCTTTCAGGCTTTGCTCGTCCAATTTGTCGATAATGCTCAGCACGTTGCTCCGTAGCCGGTCCAGGCCAATTTCGATCTGCTCATAGGGCAGGGTATTCATAGAAGAGACGTACATCAGGTCATTGTATTTGCTCTTGAGCAAAATGTACTCGTTATAATTGTCAGCGGTAGGGTCGAGCACGTCTTCCAGCCCTTCAATGCCGAAGTTCAGTCCCTTTGCTACCCGTGCTTTAAGATCCGTTTGTATTTGCTTGAGGTCCATTGATTCTTTTTTGGGGCATTAAAATACGCGTTTTCCCTCAGTTTTTCTCCAACATACCGACTTGCGTTAGCAACCAGGACTTTTCAGCAATATTACGGGTTTGTTCGATCTCCTTTCGGAGGTCTTGAAGCGCTTGCCGGTCAAAAGGGTTTACCTCCATCAGGCGTCGTGTCAGTTGGATGGTGTGCAGGTAGTTTTCCTGATGGTAGCCGATACCTTTTTTTCGCCGGATAAAGGTCCGCATTGCGTCGAGGTGAGCGTATAGCAAGTCGGTTTCTCCCCATTCATAGAATATCTTGATTTGCACGGTCTTGGCGGCCAGGTTGAGCAGAAGGTCTTCATATTCAGTTTTTTGCAACAGGTTCAGATCACGATGGGGGGGAAGCACCCGGATACAACTTCAAAGTGATCGTTCTATTTTGCTAAAGGGGATGCTTACAGATGCCGCTGGCCAGATCTATTTCCGGGTGGAGCGGCAAATTCCCGCCGGGTTCTGGAAGCCAAACGGATAAACCTACTCTTCCCGCAATAGGGCGGCTTTTGCCCACCCTGTTGTGGTTTTGTATTTTACCTTCCACCAGTATTTTCCGGACGACTCCAGTACCTCTACTCGGTCGCCTTCCGGGAGTCGAAGTAGCACGGTTGCGTCCGAATCGGGGCCTTCCCGCAAGCTGGTTCGGTCCATGACCCGATAATAACCGGTGCCGGAAGACGAGGGTAGGCTGGGCTTTACTGTTTTAGGCTTTTCATGGGCAGGGGGAGCCGGTTTGCTGACAGTAGGGGAGGGATCCTCAGAGCCAGGGATCACTTTTCTCACTGATTTACTTTCCACATACCCGATCAGGTCTTTGTGATTGATCCGGTAGTATTTGCCCTCTTCACTCAATATTTTCACTTTGGTTCCTTGCGGGATTTTCAGGTAAGCCATAGCTCCTTCTTCTTCCGGAGTGCCGATCCAGAATGTGGTGGATTTCAGAAGTACTCCAAACTCTTCTAGTTTGCCGGAGGCGCTGCTACTTGCAGGGGTGCCGATATACAGGAGCAAACAAATCCCTAACCCCAAACGTACGTCTCTCATGTGCCGTGTGTTTGTTAAAAAAAATACATGATGAAAATTTACATACAATTCATCCTTCTTTGAGGGACGTCCGCCAAAGAAACCGGATAAAAGGAGGGGGTAGGTCTTAAGTTAATTGGGGGGGGTGAAGGCTGGAACGAGGGCAATATGCTGTTTTTTTTGGATTAAATCAACATGTCCAGCGAGTAAAATTTGAATAAACCCTAAGCTCTTAGGCATTCCCGGCTAGTTTTACGATATCCGGGCACTCCAACACAGGCTTGTCATACCCTTTTTGAACGGCGTGTATCATTGCCAGTCCAATTTCTTTCAGGGTAGTCACGTAACGGCCTAGAAAGAGTTTAAAAAGCGGGTACAGGAAGCCGAGCATTTTGTACGCCCGGTAGGTATTCTTCAGTCCTGGTGTGGGCTGGATATACCCCGGGCGAAACATGTATGCCTGCCGGAAGGGCAATTGCAGAAGGTGATTTTCGGTGCGGCCTTTGACACGCGCCCACATGCTGCGTCCCTGTTCGGTGCTGTCTGTCCCGGCCCCCGAGACATAGCAGAATGTCATATCGGGGTTGCGGGAGGCGAGCGCCCTGGCCATGTTCAGCGTGAGGTCATATGTGATGCGAGTGTAGTCTTCTTCCTTCATCCCTACCGAAGAAACGCCCATACAAAAGAAACAGGCGTTAAAACCAGCCAATTGCGCCTCTATTCCAGACAAGTCAAAAAGGTCGGGCAACAGGAACTCTTTCACCTTTTCATGCTGTACCCCGCATGTCCGCCGGCCAATTACCAATATTGATTCCACCTCGGGATGCAGCAGGCATTCGTGTAAGACGCCTTCCCCTACCATCCCGGTGACTCCTGTAATTATCGCGTTAAGTTTCATGCATCCTTTTTTAGTTAGGGGTGAAGGTACAAAACTGCGCAAATCTATCTTCCGTCGAGAATATCGCAACCTACGTCCACGATTTACCGTATAGCCTGTGACCTTGCTTGTGGAAAAAAGTAAATTTTGAATCACTTAGTTAAAATAAAAAATAGTATCTTCATACCCCTGAATAACCAAATATTATGAAACCCACGCTTCTTTTTTAACGTTTATCCCAAATTCCCAATCCTCGCTTCATTATTAATCAAAACCAATATTATGAAAGCCAAGTATCTTTTTTCCCTCGTCCTGTTCGCTGTCGCAGCTTTTTGTCTCCAGGCGCAGGACGCTATTACCAGCAGTTCCGGCGGCGTCAAAGTGACGACCGTTAGAGCAGGCAGTGGCCCGGATATCGCAAAAGGGCAGGACGTTCAAATGCACATGGTATTCTCCGATCAGGACGGAAAGGTTCAGTTTAGTTCCCGCAGCATGGGCGTAGCCATTCACGATGTACTTGGCAAAGAAGAAGCCAAGACGGATTTGGATCGCGCCATGTTCGATGTACTTGACAAGGCACAGAAAGGCGGCGTGTACAAACTCACGGTTCCGAAGACCATGCTGGATGAATGGCAGGCCAAAGTTGTAACCGGAGATCGTGCCACCTTCGAGATCGAGGTGATCGACGTTACCGATGCCAAGCCGAATGCGGCAGACCTTATTGGGTCTACGATCAAAGCGGCTGGAGTCGATGCAGGCAAAGCCGTGTTTGATGGGCTTCAGAAAGACAATGCCGAAGGCTACAAATTCTACGAATGGGATGTAAACCGCCTGGGTTACGATTTCCTTCAGGACAAAAGCGTAGATGCTGCGGTGGAGGTATTCAAAATGAACACGATGCTCTTTCCTGACTCAGCCAATACCTACGACAGTCTTGGCGACGCCTATGTAGCGGCAGGTAATGAGCACGAAGCGATCATCTGCTTTGAGAGAGCACTGGAGTTGAATCCGGATTTCAAATCCTCTCAGGAAAAATTGGATGAGCTAAAGAAAGGTTAAAAGAAACCTTTAGCCCCCCCGAAGGTCTCTCTGGCATTTGCTGGAGAGATCTTTTTCTTTGCACGCCTCTCCGGCTCATTTACTTATTCAAACAGCACTCAGTCTTTTTTAAATTTTTCCGAGAGCATCATAGTAAAGGTAGTTTGGGAAGCTTGTGCGGAAATATTGATGGCAATATTCCAGTGCTTATCGTCTATTTTTTCTCCCTTGATGCAGCCATCGTCAATCCAAAAATAACCACTGTCGAGGCAAAAACAAAAAGTGCCAAATACTGCATTGCTCTTTTTGAGATCTTCTCCGCTGATAATAAAGGAATCGATATTTGAAGGGATTTCGAATAGGATACGTTCCGTATATTCATCATCGGCAATATTGGGCTTGTCATTCTTCACGTATTCGTATTGGAAAACGAGGTTGTCACCCGGCTTGATTTCTGCGCTGTTGATCCGATCACTTTCAGTGATCTCCAACCGGGAGTTTTGAAAAAACACCAGGTTGTATTCGTTGGAATTGGGGATTGGTGTGGGGTTGAATGCAGGCATGCCGTCGATGCAGTTTTCGCCATCAAAATTGATGGGGATGTCCTTTTGGCAGTTTAGAGATAAGAAGATGAGGAGCGGCAGGAGCATCAAGAGGGGTGGTTGTTTCATTTCTTTTTTCTTTAGTTTTTGTAATAGACGTTCATCAAGCACAATAGGGTTGGGTGATCCGCCTACCTGCTTTACAATTGGGGTGAAAATGAAAGTTGGTAATACCGGTCAATGCCGTTTTCTGCCTCGTTGAAAAATTCGTTGACGAACTGAAAATCCGACCGGTCCAGTAACTTCATAGAGGCAATATTTTTTTTGGATACATAGGCTACCAGGCTTTCCAAACGCAGCTCGTCGCGGGCGTATTGGATCAATCCGCTGATAATCTCTTTTCCGTACCCCTTGCCCCAGTATTTTTCCAAAAACCGGTACCCGATCTCATTTTCTCCTTTCTCATTGAGAATGAGGGCACATGTGCCGAGAAATTCCTGATCGGACTTTCGTTCAATGGCCCATACCCGGAAGGTGTTTTCTGGAATTGCATAGTATCCGATAACCTGCGCAAGGCTTTTTTCATTTTCCTCCCGCGTCATAGCCCTTCCGGTGGTATATTGCATGACGCGGGTATTGCCCTGCATTTCATGGAACGGCTCCAGATCTGCAATTGTCAGCGGGCGGATGTGTAGTCTTGGGGTTTCGAAGATCATGGAAATGGTTTTCCTGTTCATTTTTTCAAAGATAAAAATTTCACTCCCTATTTCTAAATCCGGCAAAAGCTAGTATCTTTGCGTTCCATTTAAAATGGAGAAGGGATTAACCAAATTTGTTGCAAAGTAAATTGTCATGAAAAAAGACATTCATCCGGCTGGATACCGTCTGGTAGTTTTTAAAGATTTTTCCTGTGACGAAGCGTTCCTGGCACGTTCCTGCGCGCCGACGAAAGAGTCGATTGTTTGGGAAGACGGCAATGAATATCCGCTGGTCAAATTAGAAATATCTGCTTATTCGCACCCGTTCTTCACTGGTAAGATGAAGTTCGTCGATACAGCGGGCCGTATTGACAAGTTCAATAAGAAGTTTGCCAATACGCGTTTCGTGAATAAAGAACAAGGAGAAGAGGAGGAGAATTAATCGCTTTTCCTTTGCTTGAGGTGTCGAATTATTGAAAAGTTCCAATCAGTCGCACTGATTGGAACTTTTCGCATTTGAAACTAGCTGCTTCATTGCCTTTCCATGAAAAATCTCATTTTATTCGACAGCGATGTTCGGGATCAATTACTACCTTTTACGTATACACGTCCGGTAGGGGAGATCCGCATCGGGATTCTCCCCATTCGGGAGAAGTGGGAAAAATGGTTGAACGGGAAAGTTTCCTACATTACTCAGGAATACCTGAGCGATAAGTTTCCCATCCATATTGAGCGGGAAAACTTCATCATCAATGCCGCGATCCTTCCCAATAAGCCCTTGTGCATGCTCATCGAGCAATTGGATATCAATGAGGCGTTGTTGTGGAAAGGAGATTTGGTGGCGGCAAAATTCAGCCAGGAACAGTTTAGCCGCCTGATGGGTAATGAGGACCTGGAGGAACTCTCCGGTATTAACCTGGAAGGAACTGAATTTACCCATATCTCCTCCCTGTCCGACCTGTTTCGTTTTAACGATCAGGAATTGCGCAACGATTTCCAACTGCTCACCGAAGGGCGTACTTCCCAGCCTATCAGCGCCACCAACCGCGTGTTGGGAGAAGACGTGTTTCTGGAAGAAGGTGCGGTGGTGGAATGCGCCACTCTCAACGCTACCACAGGCCCTATATACGTGGGTAAAAATGCCGAGATTATGGAAGGCGCTATGGTGCGGGGCGGTTTGGCTCTTTGCGACCATTCCCAACTGAAGATGGGCGCCAGGATCTATGGCGCCACCACGATCGGACCCTGGTGTAAAGTGGGCGGGGAGGTGCACAATGCAGTCTTCTTCGGCTATGCAAATAAGGCCCACGATGGTTTTTTGGGCAATTCCGTTATCGGGGAGTGGTGCAACATCGGCGCCGATTCCAATAACTCCAATCTCAAGAATAACTACGAAGAGGTGCGGCTCTGGAATTTTTCCAGCGGAAAATTTGAACCCACGGGTACGCAATTTTGCGGACTTTTCATGGGCGACCATTCCAAGTGTGGCATCAATACCATGTTTAATACAGGTACGGTGGTAGGTGTGTCGGCCAATATTTTTGGAGATGGATTTCCGCGTCAATTCATTCCTTCCTTTTCATGGGGTGGGGCCAATGGGTTTACTACCTATAAAACCGACAAAGCCTTTGAAACGGCAGAGCGGGTGATGGAACGCCGGGGGATAAAACTCGACGCACAGGACCGCATTATTCTGCTTCGGATTTTTGAAGATAGCGCCAAGTACCGGCCCTGGGAAAAGAAAAAATCCAGTTGATGGAAATCCCGCGATGGAAAAAATGGCTTAGTTATTTTGTGGAATGGCATGTGGAAAGCGCCCCGAGTTCCATCAACCCGCATTTATATGTGAGCCTAAGCAGAGGAAGGTACCAATTGTCCACCGCCCGGGCAATCTATTCATTCGGCGATCTGTACGAAAATTTTACAAGGTCCTTCCGGCGGATGAAAACGGAGGATCTGCAAGTGGAAAATGTGCTGCTCCTGGGTCTTGGCCTGGGTAGCGTACCTTTTATGCTGGAGCGCGTTTTTCAGAAGAATTTTCACTATACCGCCGTAGAGATAGATGAATCGGTGATCTACCTGGCCAACAAATACGTGTTATCCAGCTTGCAATCGCCGGTAGAAGTGGTCTGCACAGATGCCCTGGCTTATGTGCAGCAATGCACCCAAACTTACGACCTCATTGCCATGGATATTTTCCTGGAAGATGTCATTCCTGGTGAGTTTGAATCGGTTGAATACCTACGTCAACTCGCCTCCTTGTTAACCCCGCATGGCGTATTGCTCTTCAACCGTCTTTCTCGAACCCCCGAAGACCTGCGGCGTACCCAGACGTATTACCGGCAAATATTTCGCCGCGTTTTTCCGGCTTCAACTTATCTGGATGTCAGCGGCAACTGGATGCTGGTGAACCGGAGCGATGTAGTTAAATAGCAAACCTCCTTATCCAAAAACAGCTATCTTTGACCCATAAAATTGAAGACTCCTATGTTTCAAATCAATATCTATCTGCGTTTTGCCCTCATGGCCCTCTTTATTATTGGCGGTATCGTGTTGTCTTTCCTCGTCAGTTTCTGGTACGCACTCCCGGTAATCCTGGTAGGGTTGGTCCTCCTGACCGGCTACCTGCTGCTGGGTACAGTCCAGTCTGCTGCCATGCTGATGCAAGGGATGGATTTTTATGCGGTCGAAAAACGACTAGCCCTCACGTTAAGCCCCAAATTGCTCTATAGCGCCAACCGGGCTTACTACTATATCCTCAAAGGCACCATCGCCCAGCAACGCAACAAATCGGAAGAGGCGGAGACCTGGCTCAAAAAGGCCGAATCGCTCAACCTGCCGAGCGACAATGAACGCGCTATGGTCCAATTGCAATTGGCCAACCTGGCAGCTGCCAAGGATAAATGGACCCAAGCCAAAGTCTATTTCCACAAAGTGAAGGAATACAAGGTGACGGACGCCAACCTCAAGGAACAGATCAAGCAGTTTGAAAAAGCCCTAAGCCAACAAGGGCAGGTCAAAGCAGCCCGAATGATGGGTAAACAGGGACAACAAGGCGGCTTCCGCCCTGGAGGCAAGCGCCGGCGCCCGAAGATTAAATAAGTTTTTAGTTTTTAGTGCTTAGTTTTTAGTTGTCAACCTGAATTCAATAACTAAAAACTAAGCACTAAAAACTAAAAACTACCCTTCACCCTCCTTACGATCCCATTCAACAATAAGAGCAGGGTGAGCAGCAGCGATACCCTTCCGATCATATCCCCCCATTTTACATAAAAAGTAAGCTGATCATTGGGGCGTATCATGCCTCGAATGGCAGTGGTTTCTCCATACTGGGTGGGCTGAAGAATATCGCCCCGCTGATTGATGAATGCGGATATGCCGGTATTGGCGGAACGGGCTATATCGCGGCGCGTTTCTATGGCGCGCAGGGAGGCAAAACGCAGGTGCTGGCGGTGCCCTGCCGTATGGTCCCACCATCCGTCATTCGTAATAATAGCGTCAAATTGGGCTCCAGCCCGAATATAGCCCGTGTGGTATTCTCCGAATGCGGATTCATAACAAATAATAGGCGCCACCTTCATGCCATTTGGTCCTTGCAGACTGGTGCGTTCGGCTTGCGTGCCCAGCCCGGCCACACTACCCCCGAATTGGTCGACGATGGGTTTCAGGAAAGAGAGGAAACGACTGTATGGGTATGACTCTGCCCCTGGTACTAACTTGGATTTCTTGTATAGGGGATAATTCGTTGAACCCGCCACAAACTGGGTGGCTGCATTGTAGGATTCGTAATAGATCACTCCGTCCCGGCCCTGGTACTCCCGCACATTAACGGTATGGGCCTCGCCGGGATTAAAAATATGGTACACCGTTAGCCCGGTGACCAGTGCCAGTCCCGGGTGCTGATCAACCCATGCCTGCAAACGGCTGGTAATGAATTCCTTCCCGATCTCCTGATCGCGGATGGACCCAAAACTGGTTTCCGGAAAAAACACATAGCGGGTATCGGGTGTCACCAGAGAATCTGCCAATCGCAAAAAACGGGATAGTTGCTCCCGGTCCGGTATGTCTTCGATCTCGTAATGTGGTTCGAAGTTGGGTTGTACGACGACCACTTCTATAGGGTCGCCGCCCTGCTCGGTATAGGTATGGTATAGGATCAATGAAGCGATCAGCGGGAGGGCCATCAGGATTCCAGCCCAGGCAAATTTCTTTTGGAGCAGCTGGATATTCACCCACAATATCCAAAGGGTGCCGCCAAAGACGCCGGTGTAGGAATACCATTGCACCCAGGAGGGGTATTCGCTGAAAGCATTGCCCAGCGTGAGCCAAGGCCAGGTCAATTCCCAACGCAGGTGTATGTATTCAAAACTGAGCCAAAAGGCCACCAGGATCAGGTAGCTCAGGCGGGGCATGAACTTGCGGGTCCAGTGAAACAGCACAAAGGGAATGGCCATCAGCAGGGAATTGACCGTGATGGCCATGAAACCTGCGATGAATGCCGCATTGGTCACCCAATAGGTCGAAAGTATATTCCAAACGAGGAAGGCATTGTAGGCGAATTTGAAGACATGCCTATTGCTTTCCGCTTTCATTTCTTCCTGCATCCACAGCAAGGGCACCCAGGCGACAAATAACAGGAAGGTGAAGGGCAGGGGAGGGAATCCCAACGCGAGCAAGATCCCTGTCAGCGTGGAAAGTCCCAGCCAGCGGAGCCGAGTGGGGTCTTTTGGGAAAAACACCAACACCATCCCGGTCCACATTGCGGAGAAGAAATACAGTGGAAGATGCCCCCACAGCAGGCGTGCCTGCGCAAGGTCATACATGCGGTAAGCCAGGAATGCGGCGAGGAGGAAGAAAGGGATGGAAAGGAGTTTGGATTTTTTTTGCATAGGTCTTTATTTACCGCACTCCAAACCCATTCGGCCATCCTTCCTGCGGGGTCACAAAGCACAACTTACCCGCTTCGTTCTCCGCCATCAGGATCATGCCGTTCGATTCGATGCCTTTCAGGGGGCGTGGCGCCAGGTTGGCCAGTACGAGCACCCGTTGGCCGATGATAGCTTCAGGGTTGAAATGCTCGGCGATGCCGGCTACCACTGTTCTCTTTTCAAAGCCGAGATCTACGCGCAGTTTAAGCAATCGGTCGGCCTTGGGCACTTTTTCAGCTTCGAGGATAGTGCCGGTGCGAATGTCCAGCTTGGCAAAATCATCGTATTGAATAGTGGGCTTGAGTGGAGCAAATTCGTTCCGTGCTTCTTCCTGTTCAGCGGCCAATACGGCAGCTAACTGTGCTTTTTGGGCTTCGATCAGCTCCAGGCGGCTGCTATCTTTTCGGTCGTTTATCTTGGGAAACAGCACCACCGGTTCGCCAACCGTGTGGCCGGCAGGAATGAGTGCCTGCCCTTTTTCCAATTGGTCCAGCAGTCGGGCAAAATCCCCTGCCTGCACTTCTGGCAAGTTGAGCAGTGCGCTAATTTTTTTGGAGGTGAAGGGCAGAAAGGGTTCTACTACCACACTCAACACCTTGGCAATTTGCAGGCAGGTGTGCAGGCATTCTTTCACCACGGCACTGTCGGGCTCGTCTTTCCAGATAGCCCAGGGGGACACATCCTGCAGGTACACGTTCCCATAAGTCGAGATCTCCAGGAATTTTTGGATGGCATCCCGGAAGTTGAAGGACTCGATAGCTGCGGCGAGTTCTTTGGTCAGGCGGAGGATTGTTTCTCCATGGACGCTTGTAGCAAAATTGCCTGCAGGCGTCTGCCCGTCGTAATATTTTTGGGTCAATACGATTACCCGGTTCAGGAAATTGCCGAGGTTGTCGGCCAGTTCCTTATCGTGGAAATCCACAAATTCATCCCATTTGAAATCGCTGTCGCGCTGCTCTGGCATGTTGCGGATCAAGGCATAGCGCAGGGCGTCTTCTTTGTTGGGGAAATCGCGGAAGTCCTCGAGGTATTCGTGTTGCTCGATACCCCAGCCTTTGGACTTGGAGAATTTGCGCCCTTCGAAGTTGAGAAACTGATTGGCGGGCACGTTGACGGGCAGCAGGTAGTCGCCATGCGCTTTCAGCATGGCGGGGAAGACGATACAATGGAAAACGATATTGTCTTTGCCGATGAAATGTACCAGCTGGGAATCAGGGCTTTTCCAGTAATCTTCCCAATTTTTTCCATGATCCGCCGCCCATTGTTTAGTGGCGGAAATGTAGCCGATAGGGGCATCGAACCAGACGTATAATACCTTGCCTTTTGCTTCATCCAATGGAACAGGCACGCCCCAGTCCAGGTCGCGCGTGATCGCGCGGGGCTGCAGCCCATGGTCGAGCCAGGACAGGCATTGACCGGTTACATGTTTTTTCCAGGTTTTGGGATCATGGTGCGGATTCCCGTCGAGGGTGCCCTCCTCGATCCAGGTACGCAACCAGTCGGCGTGCTTGTCGAGTTTGAAATACCAATGCACGGTGGGTTTCAACACCGGCGGTTTGCCGCTGAGTACCGAGCGGGGCTTGATAAGCTCGGTAGGGGAAAGGGTCGAGCCACAGCTCTCGCATTGATCGCCATAAGCATCTTCGTGCCCGCAGCGTGGGCAGGTACCCACAATATAGCGGTCGGCAAGAAACTGTTGGTATTCCTCGTCGAAATATTGTTCGGTTATGCGTTCTTCAAACTCTCCGCCCTTATCGTAAAGTTCCTTGAAAAAGCCTTGTGCAGTCTCGGCATGCAAGGGAGCGCTCGTCCGGTGGTAGATGTCGAATGATATGCCCAGCCGTTGAAAGGTATCCTTGTTGAGCGCGTGGTATTTATCGATAATCTCCTGGGGGGTGACGCCATCCTTTTTCGCCCGCATCGTAATGGCGGCGCCGTGTTCGTCGGACCCACAGACAAAGACGACATCTTTGCCCAGGAGTCGAAGGTAGCGGACATAAATGTCTGCAGGAAGATAGGCGCCGGCCAGATGCCCCAGGTGTAATGCCCCGTTTGCGTAGGGGAGGGCCGAAGTGATCAAATGACGTTTCGGTTCACGCATGAAGTGATATTCTTATATTGAAGCCGTGAAGATAAGGAAAACGTTAGTAAGGAGAGGAGGAGTTCCCGGAGGGGCAAAAAAAACAGGGTACTAGCGTAAATTACGTAGCACCCTGTATAACCCCAAAAAACCAAATGAAAACAATCTACAATCTTAAATCTCTTATGATAAATTGACGCGATGCATCAATATATGAACGTATTTAAATGCTTCTACAATTATCTGAAAAAGATTCCAAAAAAGCTATACTTGTCGGTAACTTTTTTGGATTTAATTAGCAGAAGCAAACTTATTAGCTGGGTAACATTGACCCACTAAAATAAACCACCTTTCTTTTCCTTGCAAGCGCATTTTCATAAAAGCACTACTTTAGGAGACATTCCGCCAAATTCGGGTGACAAAAGACAGGGTGGTTGCCGGAAATGCGTGCGAATTTTAGGAACTTGAGGGCATAAAAATTTGAAAAAGAGTGAGTAAAGTCAGAAAAGTATTCATTTGCAGCAATTGCGGGATAAGTTCGCCCAAGTGGATGGGACGTTGTACGAACTGTGAAGCGTGGAATTCCTTCGAGGAAGAAGTGATCACCCGTACCCCGCCTGCAGAAGAGCGGCAGGCGGCCTGGAGGGATGTCGATGGAGTGCAAGCACAGCCCATTTCCATCCAGGATATTCAATCGGGAAAAACCCAACGGGTAGCTACCCCCGATCCCGAACTCAACCGGGTGCTGGGAGGAGGGATCGTACCTGGCTCGCTGGTACTCATTGGGGGGCAACCGGGTATCGGAAAATCCACGCTGCTGTTGCAGGTGGCGCTGGAGGCAGGCATCAAAGTGCTCTATGTGTCGGGGGAAGAGAGTGAAGAACAGATCAAAATGCGCGCAGACCGTATTTCCCGTTCCAATCCCAACTGCTATATACTTACGGAAACCAACACGACCCGCATTCTTTCCCACGCCAAAAAGCTGGAGCCGGAGCTACTTGTGATCGACTCCATTCAAACCCTTTCTTCTCCATTTATCGAATCCATGCCAGGAGGGATCTCCCAGATCCGGGAATGCGCCGGCGAGTTGCAGCGCTTTGCCAAGGAAACCCACATTCCGGTTTTTCTGATAGGGCATATCACCAAAGACGGCACGCTTGCCGGACCCAAGCTGCTCGAACACATCGTCGATACGGTGCTGCAGTTTGAGGGTGACCAGAACTATATCTACCGCATTCTGCGCACCCTGAAGAACCGGTTCGGATCCACCGATGAAATGGGGATCTACGAAATGCAGGCGAGCGGATTACGTCCGGTGGAAAACCCGTCGGAACTGCTGCTCTCCCAGAAAGAGGAAGAACTCAGCGGTAGCGCCGTGGCTGCCACTATGGAAGGACTCCGGCCGATGCTGATCGAAACACAGGCTCTGGTGAGCCGCGCCGTGTATGGCACACCCCAGCGTTCGGCTACGGGCTTCGACCTGCGCCGGCTGGGCATGCTGCTGGCAGTGCTGGAGAAGCGTTGTGGTTTTCCGCTTGGACAAAATGACGTTTTTTTAAATATCGCAGGCGGGATCCGGGTCGACGACCCGGCTATCGACCTGGCCATCGTTTCGGCGATCCTGAGTTCGTTTACTGATGTGGCCGTGCCCGACAATGTTTGCTTCGCCGGTGAGATCGGCCTTTCTGGCGAGGTTCGCGCGGTAAACCGGATTGAACAGCGGATACAGGAAGCCGACCGCCTCGGGTTTGAAACCGTTTTTATCTCCAAATACAACACCAAAGGGCTGGATAAAAAGCGCTTTAAGATCCGGATTGCCACCCTCAGCAAAATTGAAGAACTGGTCCAGGCGTTATTCCAATAATCCTTTTTTTTCATGCGTTTAGAAAAGGCTTTCTACCTTCGGGATGATGTGGTTCAGATCAGCAAAGACCTGCTGGGCAAGTACCTTGTGACAGATTTGGAAGGGATCCGGGCAGTGGGCAGGATCGTTGAGACGGAGGCATATAGGGGCCCTGAAGACAAGGCAAGCCACGCATACGGCAACCGTCTTACCCCGCGCACACAAGTAATGTTCGAAGCAGGAGGACTGGCCTATGTCTACCTCTGTTACGGCATTCATCACCTGTTTAATGTGGTGACCGGGGCGGAAGGGCAGCCACACGCGGTATTAATCCGGGCCTTGGAGCCGGTAGAAGCGCTCGATACGATGCTCCTGCGCCGGGACATGAAAGCGATGAAGCCCCGCCTCACCGCTGGTCCGGGCTCGCTGAGCAAAGCCATGGGCATCCAGACTGCGCACACCGGAACCAGCCTGGTTGATCCGGAAAGCCCGATTTGGATTGAAGACCGGGGCGACCACTTGCCAGCCTCCGATATTCTCGCCGGCCCGCGCGTAGGTGTGGATTATGCAGGCGAATGCGCTCTTTGGGAATGGCGCTTTCGCATAAAAAACTCAACATGGACAAGCCTGCCAAGATGAAGTATTTTTTTCGCCTTTTGTTTCTCTTCATGCCCTTGATGGTACAAGGGCAGGTTCAGCCATCCGACATTACCTACGTCGATTATATCCGTTCGGTACGCATGTATCCCAATGGGGTCATGCTGGGCTACCCGATCATCGAGTTGTTTTCCAACGCCCAGTTGTATATCTCTTTCGACGACCTGAGCGATGAGGTGAAAAATTTTACCTATACCGTGGTGCATTGCAACGCCAACTGGGAACCCTCCGGGCTCACCGAAAATGAATACATCGATGGCTTTCCCGAAGATCGCATCGACGATTTTTCCTTTTCCGGAAGTACCCGCACTCCTTTTGTACATTACTACTTTGCCATCCCCAACAGGGATATGGATTTTACCAAATCGGGCAATTATGTGCTGAAAGTATACGAGGATGAGGATGAAAAAACACTGGTCTTTACCCGTCGGTTTATGGTTGTGGAGCAGGCGATGCGTATTGCACCCAGGATGGTTCGCACCAGCCAGGTCAGTAAATCGGACACCCACCAGGAAGTAGACTTTATCGTAACCCACAAAGGCATTGACATCCGGAACCCGTTGATGGAAGTGAAAGCCTCCGTGCTGCAGAATGGACGGTGGGACAATGCGATTACCGGGGTGATCCCTCAATTCGTACGCCCCGAGGAGATGAGCTTCGATTATCAAAACAAGATTGTATTTGAGGCAGGGAAAGAATTTCGCAGCCTGGACTTGCGCAGTTTTCGTTATCCTTCCGGGGACGTAGCTGCCATCGAGATGTATTCGGATGGCATCGATATCACCCTGGGAAAAGACCTTAAACGGGCCAACCAGGTGTACCTGGAATACAACGACCTCAACGGGAATTATGTGATTGAATCGACGGATATGGGCGACCCCGTACTGGAGGGAGATTATGCCCGGGTATTGTTTTCCCTGGACAGTCCTACCGAATACGAAGATTCGGACGTATATATTCTGGGCGCGCTGACAGAGTGGCAACTAAAGCCTGAGTTTAAAATGGCCTACAACAGCCGCATTCATGCCTATATAGGAGAAGCCTTATTGAAACAGGGGTATTACAATTACTATTACGCCATGGCGCCCCGAACCGGCGGGTTGCCTGCGATCGAAGACACAGAAGGCAATTGGTATGAAACGGAAAATGATTATACCATCCTGATTTATTACCGGCCGTTTGGCGAGCGCTACGACCGGTTGGTGGCGGCAACCACCTTTCAGGCATGGCGATAGTTATGGATTTTTTTTCCATTCATCCATAATTATTACCCGTTAATATAAATATTTGGTCCATTCCGCATGGCTTCCCTACGTTTGGAGGGCAAAAAAGAAATACCATGCGGAGACAACTCCATTTCCTTGTTATTTTTCTGTTAATCGGGTTTGCCCTGCCGATGTGGGGTCAGGACCCCTGGTCTTTGATCAAATGCGTAGAATACGCGCGGGAAAACAGTTTGATCATGCAACAAGCTGAACTCGGTATCCAGCGGGCGGAAATCAACCTGAAGCGGCAAAAGAATTCGCGCTACCCTTCCCTCAACGCCAGTGCCAACGGTGGAGCCCAGTTGGGACGTACGATCGACCCGACGACCAACTCCTTTAACAACAGCACGATCTACTACAATAGCCTGGGCCTCAGTGCCGGCGCTATGCTTTACAATGGCGGGCGCATCAACCACGCTATAGCGCAGGGCAAATACGACCTGGAAGCCAGCAAACTGGATGCCGACGCGTCCTTCAATTCGATGGCCCTCAGCATTGCAGGTGGCTACTTGCAAATCTTGCTGAGCCAGGAGCAGGTCGAGAATGCCACCCGGCAACTGGAGCAATCCCAGGCTTTGCTGGATCAAACCGATAAGTTGGTAAATGCCGGGGCCTTGGCGCCGAATGAACGCCTGACTATTGAGGCGCAGGTGGCGCTGAATGAGCAGAACCTCATTCAGGCGGAAAATGCCCTGGAAAGCAGCTATCTGATCCTGCGGCAATTGTTGGAGCTCGCTCCTTCCGAACCTTTTGACATCGTGCGGCCCACAGTTACAATCCCTGCAACGGCCAATCCGGATGGGCTCTCCTGGCAGGAGGTCTATGTTGGTGCTATGGGGACCCAACCCCAGATCGAAGCCGGGGAAATGCGAATGGCTTCTGCGGAAGAAAACTTTTATCAGGCTCGTTCCCTGGCGCTGCCTACACTTTCTATTTTTGCCAATTTAAACTCCAGCTGGTCGAGCCTGGCGAAGAGCATAGATGGTACAGAAACTCAATTCTACCCTATCCAACTCAAACAGCCCGACGGAACCATTGTCTCTTTTGAGATTGGACAGGACGTACCCATTTTCGTCGATGACCCATACTTCAATCAGCTCAACGAAAACTTCGGGCAGAGCATTGGCCTCAACCTGTCCGTCCCGCTCTACAATGGATCGCGAGCCAAATTGACCCAGCAGGAAGTGGAGATTGGCGTGCTTGCCGCAAAGGTGGCCAATGACCAAACCAGGCAACAATTGCAATCGGATGTGCAGCGGGCGGTGAATGATGCGCAGGCAGCCAAGCGCTCCTACGAAGCTGCTCAGCGCGCACTCAATGCATCTCAGGCTGCATTCGGAAATGCGGAAAAACGCTTTCAGATCGGAGCCCTGAACACCTACGAATTTACGGTGGCAAAAACCAACCTGGATTCCGCTCAACTATCATTCACCCAAGCTAAGTTTCAATATATCTTCACCTTGAAAGTGATTGATTTTTACCTGGGCAGACCCCTGAACCTCGAATAATTTTCCTCTAAAATCACCATAACTTCTGTTATCATGACAAAGCGAAAAAGATCAAATCTCTGGATCTATATACTGGTAGCCGCATCGATCATTTTAGTCGGGTTGATGATCTGGCGTAATAAGACAAAACCCAAAGGCGAAAAAGTAGCCGTTGAAATGGTGGAAAAACGCACCATCAAGGAGATGGTTTCTGCCAGTGGAAAGGTTTTTCCGGTTACGGAAGTGAAGATCAGCTCCGACGTGTCGGGTGAGGTGGTAGAACTCTATGTGGAGGAAGGTGATTCGGTCGTAGTTGGCCAGATACTGGCCCGTATCGACCCGGATGCCTACCAGTCGCAAGTGGAGCGCGGTGTGGCAGCGGTAAATACATCCAAGTCCCAGGCGGCCAATGCCTTGTCGTCGGTAGAAACGCTCCGGGCTCAGCGCGAGCAGGTGCTGGCTCAGTTGAATAATGCCCGGGATATCCATAGTCGCAATGAAAAGCTCTTCAAAGATGGGGTGATTTCAGAGGCCGACTTTGAAACGTCCAGGGCCAATCTTCAGGGGTTGGAAGCAAACCTCCGCTCTTCGGAAGCTTCGATTCGGGCATCTGAACAGGGCGCTAAAGCAGCCGAATATTCGGTGAAAAGTGCAGAGGCAGGCCTGAAAGAGTTGCAAACCAGCCTTCGTCGTACTACACTTTATGCGCCCATGGGCGGTATCGTATCGAAACTCAACATCGAAAAGGGGGAACGCGTAGTAGGTAACGCCTTGATGGCAGGTACGGAAGTCGTTCGCATCGCCGATCTCAATATCATGGAGGTACAAGTGGAGGTAAGTGAAACCGATGTTCCCCGCCTGAGTCTGGGGGATAAGGTCGAAATCGAAGTAGATGCCTACCTGGGCCGGAAATTCCAGGGCAAGGTAACCCAGGTTGCCAACTCCGCCAATATTGCCGATTCGGGCATTACAGGGGTGTCCCTTACCTCCGATCAGGTAACCAATTTTATCGTCAAGATCGATATTGATCCGGCTTCCTATAAAGATCTTGTCAGCGAGACAAAACCCTATCCCTTCCGACCGGGGATGTCGGCTTCGGTAGATATCAATACCAACACGCTGGAAGGTGCGTTAAGTATCCCTATCCAGTCGGTAACTACCCGGGAGAAAAAAGATATCGAGAAAAAGAAGAAATCTGCTGCGAAAGATAAAGAAGATAAAGAAGGGGAGGAAGAAGCTACGCCCGTATTGACCTCAGATGACGAAGTCCTGGAAGTGGTTTTTGTAGTGGAAAATGATTCGATACGTTTGGTGCCGGTGAAGACAGGTATCCAGGACGATACCTATATCCAGGTACTCTCCGGCCTTGAAGTAGGCGCAAAGGTCGTAACAGGCCCTTATTCTGCCATCTCCCGCAAATTGGAGGGGGGCATGAAAGTGACCGTGGTGAAAGAGGAGGACCTGTATAAAGAGAAAAATAATTAACTCAAGTTACGATAAACGCTGTAAAGACCTTATTGCCGCCTTTGGTGGCAATAAGGTCTTTATTATTTTCGCCATGCAGGTTAATAATCAGTTTTCCGGATACCCCGCTTCAAGCCAGCACTGGATAAGCTGAAGGTCGTTGCTGCTCAGCTTATGGGAAGAAGGAGGCATGTACCTCAGGTCAACCACATAGTATTGAATGGTGCCATCCTTCAGGTAGGGCGAAATCTGGGAATAAGTTTCCAGCGAACCGTGCGACGCCTTCGAGTTGTGGCAACCGCTGATCGCACAGCTGGATTTAATGATTGGGCCAATCGCACCGTTGTAAGTCAGGTCGGAAACGTTGTCGCAATTCACCGGAGGGACATTGTCCACCTTACAGGAATGGATAGTCAGGAATAGAAGTGAAAAAACAGTCAAGGCAATAAGCCGATACATGTTGATTTCATTTTTAGTGTGAATTGGATTTGAACGCTGGTTTCCCAAATCTATTTTGAATGGGATGTAACCAATCAAATTTATTATCATATTTGCATCATTTGAACCATCTTGCATGCTTGTTTGTATTTAGAGACAAGATTTTTCAACTGACAAACTGATTAACTATGTATCCACCTGATCTCGTCGCACCTATGGCCAAGGATCTGACAGACTTTGGTTTTGAAAGCCTGGAGACCACCCAGGAAGTAGATGATGTGTTGAATAAACCGGAAGGGACAGTCCTCGTGGTGGTCAATTCCGTATGCGGATGTGCAGCAGGCATGGCACGTCCTGGCGCAAAACTGGCGCTGGAAGGAGCGAAGCGCCCCGATAAACTGGTGACGGTATTTGCCGGCGTCGATAAAGAAGCTACTTCGCGGGCTCGGGAATATATGCTCCCTTATCCGCCTTCGTCCCCTTCGATCGCCTTGTTCAAGGATGGCCGCCTCGTGCATTTTCTCGAACGCCACCACATTGAAGGTCGCCCTGCACCCGTTATTGCCGAGAATTTGAAAATGGCTTTTGAACGGTATTGTTAAGTGCTTACCCAATAAAAAAGGGGCTCCGCAACCGCGGGGCCCCTTTTTTATTTATACCTGAGTAGCCGGGATGGGCTCCTCTTCTTTCTTAAAGAACCCGATCACCCAGCGTTGCATGAGAAATGCCAGCCAATACATGACCGGCACGATCACCAGCGTGAGGAAGGTGGCAAACATCAGTCCGTAAATCACCGTCCAGGCCAGTGTGCCCCAGAAAGCGGCGCTGTCGCCCCCTACATACATGTTGGGGTCCAGGTCGGTGATAAAGGTGAAGAAGTTGAAGTTGAAGCCGATGGCCAGCGGGATCAAACCCAGGACCGTGGTAATAGCAGTCAGCAATACCGGACGCAGACGGGTACCCCCGCCCTGCATGACGGCATCTTTTACCTCATCCAGGGGCAATTTAAACTGGCTGTCAACTCCCAGTTTTTCCATCTTCCTGCGGATTAGCAGGTTGGTATAATCGATCAGGACGATCCCGTTATTCACCGCCACACCGGCCAGAGAGATGATCCCGACGCCCGTCATGACGATCAGGATGTCCATGCCGTTGACAACATAACCAAGGAATACCCCGATGGTGCTGAACAATACCTGTAGCATGATAATAAACGGCGAGATCACGGAATTGAACTGGGCGACGATGATCAGAAAAATGGCAAAGATAGCCACCGTAAAGGCGGTTTTCAGGAATGCCATATTATCCGCCTGGTCTTTTTGCTCCCCGGTAAACTCATAGGTATAATTGTTCGGGAAGTTGAAGTTGGCCAGCGTGGATTTCACCTCCGCAACTACCTCGTTGGGTACATAGCCATCCAATACATTGGAACTGATCGTGATCATCCGCTCCTGGTCTTTCCGGTTGATGGACGTAAAGGTGGAGGAATAACTGATATTCGCCACAGAGGAGATCGGTACCTGGCTGATGCGCCCGTTAGACGGGCTCCGGAAGGTGATGCTTTGATTCAGAATATCGTCAATGTTATACCGGCTTTCTTTATCTACCCGGATCTGAATGGGGAACTCGTCATCGTTTTGTTTGAATTTGGAAACTTCTTTTCCGAAAACAGCGGTGCGGATGGCGTCGGCGATGAGGTAGGTAGAAATGCCATACCGGCGGGCAGCCTCCCGGTCGATATTTACAATCAACTCGGGTTTCCCGATCGACACATCTTTTTTCAGTTCTTCAATACCCTGGATATTCCGCTCATTGATGTAATCCATCACCTCCTGAGCCAGCAAGGCCAAGGTGTTGATATCTTCACCGCGCAATTCGATGTTGATGGGCTTCCCGGTCGGCGGACCGGCCTGGTTTCGATCGACGACGATCTGCACGCCGGCATAACCTTCCAGCCCTTCGCGTATCTTTTCCATCACCTCGCGGCTCGAGACATCGCCCCGGTCTTCAGAAGGAATAAAGCTGACCGTCAGGCGGGCCTTGTGCGGAGAAGCACTGAAGTCGGGTGTTCCTCTCGGGTCGGCCGTGTTTTCACCGATCTGGTCGAGCACGGCTTCTACGATACCATTGTAGGGCAGGATAACCTCGTTGACCCGGGTTTCGATCTTTCGCATCAGGGAGTCGGTAGCGTTGATATCCGTACCGATGGGTAGTTCAATGAAGGCGTTGACGTAATTGGGGTCGGGGTTGGAAACAGTTTTACTTTGGGGAGCGAAGGCCCAGTAGTAGCAACGAAAAGATCAGAAGCAGGAAAGTACCTCCGAAAAAGTAGCCAGGGTTCTTTCCTTTGAGGGAGAATAGAATGAAGTTGTCATACGTCCTTTCAAGCCATGGCAACACCACCCGGGCAAACCAGTGAGAGCCAGGAGTGAAGACAAAGTAATTGAGCAAGGAAATGCCTGTTACTACCCAAAGTGAGTTGCGCAGCCACTGGATGCCTGTAAAATGAAATGCCACGGATGCTGCCAGCATGATGCCTGCGCCGAGAAACACATTCCGGCGTTTGCGACGCTGGGCGGATTTTTCGGTCACTTCTTTGGAAATGACCATAAATCGGGAGGCAAATACCGGGTTAATGACCAGCGCTACAAAAAGGGAGGAGGTCAACGTGATGATCAGCGTGATGGGCAGGTATTGCATGAATGTACCCATCAATCCAGGCCAGAAAGCCAGCGGTATAAATGCAGCCAGGGTAGTTGCCGTGGAAGAGATGATCGGCACGGCTACTTCTCCCGTGCCATATTTGGCGGCTTCCTTCCTGGAATATCCTTCCTGCATATATCGATAGATATTCTCAATCACCACGATGGCGTTGTCGACCAGCATACCCAGCGCCAGGATCAACGCGAACAGGATGACCATGTTGAGGGTGTAGCCCAACATTTTGATCACGATGAAACCCAGTAGCATCGACATAGGAATGGCCAACCCTACAAACAGGCTGTTACGCGTACCCAGGAAAAAGAGCAGTACCAGCACCACCAGAAGGATACCGGAAATAATGCTGTTCTCCAGATTGGACACCATGTTGCGGGTCTGCACAGACTGGTCGTTGAAGATCTGCACGCGCAGGTCTTCGGGAAAGGCATCGACTTTGGCTTCTGCCACGATGGCTTTGATATTATCGGAGGCACTTAGCAGGTTCTCTCCCGCCCGCTTGATCACATCGAGCGAAATGACGGGCTGTCCGCCGGCCCGGGCGATACTCGTCCGGTCGGCATAATCAAAGCGCACCTGAGCGATATCTTTCAGGAATACCGGCATTTGATTTTCGCTTTTAACGATGAGGTCCTCGATTTGGGTTACATTGGTAAACTCCCCGACAATCCGGATGGTGCGGCGAAAATCATTGGTGACCAATTCTCCTCCCGACATAGTGACGTTCTCCGCGCGGATGGCATTTTCAATATCGCCGAAACTGATCTCCAGGGATTCCATCTTTGCCAGGTTGACATCAATAGCCACCTCCCGGTCCAGATCTCCCTTGAGGTCCACGCTGGAGATTTCGTTGAGTTCCTCGATCTTATCCTGCAGATATTCGGCGTAGTTCCGGAGTTGGTCATTGGAAAAATTTCCCGAAAGGTTGACCGTCATGATGGGAATTTCGGACATGTTGATCTCCAGGACCTCCGGCTCGGAGGTCAGGTCGTTCGGTAGCTCGGGCTTGGCGCGGTCGACGGCGTCTTTAACCTTGCGGGTTGCGCTTTCGATGTCGACATCCTCGTTAAACTCGGCAACGATCAGGGAAAAATCCTGCAAGGAGGAGGAAGTAACGGTTTTGAGTTCGGAAATGGTAGACAACTCCTTTTCGATGGGTTTGGACACCAGGTTTTCCATATCGGTGGCAGAGTTGCCGAAATACACCGTATTGATATAGACCTTAGGCCAGGGCACTTCCGGAAATGACTCTTTGGGAAGGGTGTCGTATGACTGCACCCCGAAGATCAGGATGATGAAGGCCAGCAGGAAAATGCTGGTGGCATTGTCCACCGAAAAAGTGGACAAGCCAAATAGCCGGTGATCTTTTTTATCTTTATTTTCCATGAAGGGGCATGTTTTTAATGAGGATGATTAACCTTTCTGAATCTGTAAGAGGTCCTGGTCGGAAACAAAGCGTGCCCCTTCATCGAGCAACACTTCTTCGCCGGTCAATCCCTCCACAATGAGGATCTCGCCCTTGTAACTTATCCCTGTTTTGACATAGGCTTTTTGAGCTACCGGACCATCGGGGGTGTCTTTTTTGACAAAGACAAAATCCTTTCCGCCGATTTCCTGCTGGACCAATTCAATGGGAATCGAGATGGCATTTTTCTCCGAAAAATCGCCGAGCAGCATAATGGCCAGAAGGTTGGGTTTGAGCAGGCCATTGCCATTGGGCAAAGCGACCTCTACCTGAAACGTACGGTTGGAAGAGTTGATCGTGGCGCCGATCAGGCTCACACGGGCTTGCTTTTCTTCGTTTAGCGAAGGAAAGCGCACGGTGACCAAGTCTCCTTTGCGAATAGCGCGGAGATAGGTCTCAGGTACATCAGAGACCACCTTTATTTGGTTCGTGTTGAGGATTTGTACGATCGGCGAGCCTGGGCCACTCATTTCTCCTGCTTGTAAGACCACCCGTTCCACCACGCCGCTAATGGGGGAGAAGATGTCGGATTTTTTGAGCTGGTAATTCATGGTTTCAAGGCTTTTGTTCAGCCTGTCGACACTGTTTTTGGCCTGAAGAAGCTGTATCTCCGATCCGATCTTTTGATCCCACAAGCGCTGCTGGCGGGTATAGACCTCTTCGGCAAGTTCGAGAGAGGTTTGTACCTCGGCAATCTGTTTTTTCATTTGCTCGAGGTCTACCCGGGCTATTAGTTGTCCTTTCTGGACAGTTTGCCCTTCGATGACCTTTACTTCCAACAGCCGGCCGCCGGTCTCACTGCTCACATTGACCAGTTCATCCGATCGCACTGTACCCTGGATCTCGACAAAGTGATTGAATGCTTTTCGAACGATCGGACGGGTGGTCACCAGACGTTTGGTTTCTCCGGAAGACGGATCCAATTGGACGATCTCTTTTTCCAACTGGGCGATTTCGTTCTTAATGGTTTGTAATGCGGCTTGCTTCTCTTTCAGCAAGGTTTTTTTTCCTGTGAGGTCGGTGGGCGTTTTGGGTTCCGGAGCGGTGCCGCCACAAGCAGCCAGCAGGAGTACAACAGGTAAAAGGAATAGTATCTTTTTCATTTATGAGAATGGTTTTAAAGTTTTCAAATCAGTATGCAGTTGGCCGTATACAGTTGGCAGTGTATGAAAGATTCTACTGCCCTAGTGTAGACTGCCCACTGTTTTATCGTCCCAGTGCTTTGTCAAGGCTCATGCGAGCAGATACCAGGTCGTAAAGCGATTGAATATAGAGCTGTTGGGTTTGGTAGAGGCTTTGTTCGGCCTGGGTGACTTCAATGCTGGACCCTACGCCCTCGCGGTATTTGATCTGTGTGGTCTGGAAGATTCGTTCAGCCAGTTCGAGATTTCGCTTTTGGCTATCCAGGCGGTCCTGCGCGTTGAGATAGGTAGTGCGGGCATTTTGCACCTCCAGGTTTATGGCCCGTTCCAGGTCCAGTTTTTGGTTGCGCACGATTTCCAGATCCAGCCTGGAACGTTGAACCTTTGCTTTTTTCCCCAATCCATCAAAGATCGGCACGTTGAGCTGGGCGCCTACGATGGTGGTGGGAAACCATTGCCCTTCGGAAAGCTTATTGGCATACAGGGATTGCTTGTAGGAGCCAAAAAGGTCAAGCGTAGGGATATAGCCCGACTTGTTGAGTTGCACATTGAGTTCATTAAGGAGCTCTCCCTTGCTAACCAACGCATATTCCGGGCGTATGGAGTAGTTGATATTCCCGGTCAGATCGTTTTCGGCTACAGCGGGTGAAAGGGCTGTCAGGTCTTCCGACACTTCAATTTCCTGATCCATCGGGTAACCCAACGCAAATTTGAGCGCATTGAGGGCTACCTCTTTCTGGCGCGACAGACTTTCCCGTTGGGTTTTCAGGTTGGCCAGCGACAACTCCAGGCGGTCCACATCCAGCTGCTCCACAAATCCCTCCCGGTAGAGCGCCTGGGTTTCCTGGAGCAGTTTGCTCAGGTTGTCGATATTCTTATCCAGGATTTCAAGGTTTTCAGCTACCAGCAGGGGAGGCAAGTAAGCATTGATCACTTGGTATTTGATTTCCTGTTGGGTAGTAGTCAGTTCCTGGGCTGCATAATCCTTATACATTCTTGCCGCCTTCAATCCGACTAAATAGGAGGCGTCGAACGCCATGACGGAGAGATCAAGGCCGGCTGCAAGGCTGTGTTTCGTGCCAAACTGGACGGCAATTTCACCTCCTCCTGGGTTGAAAAAGTCGGGAATGATCTGTGTGGGAATGTCGATAAAATAGTTGTAACCAAGGCTTCCCCGTAGCTGCGGAATCCCGACAGCCCTTCGTTCGATGACCTGCTCATGGGCATCCGCTACTTTGATCTGGGCATTTTTAAGGTTAAGGTTATTTTCATAAGCGTACTGAATGGCCTCCTGCAAGGAGAAGGAGGAAGGCTCCTGCGCCTGCAACCAGAAAGGCAGCAGAAGCGAAAACAGCAATGCGGACTTTTTTGAGATCATTATCTATAGTTTTCAGTTTTTAATTTTTTGATTTTGAAAGCTCACAGTGATTGGTGCGAATCCACTCCCGGCCCTTGTCTGAAAGGATGCCGTGCATATGGTATAGGATAAACTCCAGATAGAGTTGGCCGCGTTCGTAATTTCGGAGCGGGAAAAACTCCTCGTCGACCAGATAGTGGGATTTGCCTACGTAGAGGCGGGCAATTATATCGGTATTGAGGTTGTGGCGGTAAAGTTCCTGCTCGATCCCTTGTTCCAGGTTGTTCTTGATTACGCCGTAAATGTGTTCCTGGTTGAGTGCCCGGATCATTTGCCAGCTATCCGGGTAATATTTTTGAAGATCGAACAGCGTGGTGGGGGTTAGTTTGCGCAGCACTTGAGTGATGTAGCGGCCTATGCGGAGCATCTCTTCGATCGCATTGCCGGAAGATTGCGTGATCTCCAGAATCACGCGCCGTTCTTCTTCAATAAACTGAAGCAGCACCTTGTGAATAAGGTCTGCTTTATTGTCGACAAAATGATAAAGAGTCTTTTTGGAAATGCCCAATTCCCTTGCTATGTCATCCATCGTGATACTGCGGATGCCATAACGGAGGAACAGGGCCTCTGATTTAACAAGGATCTTGTCTATTGTTTCCATGAATTGTCGGGTGATTTCACTACCGGATCGGTTTTCCGAAATCCGGCGCGAAAATACACGCTGAAAACATGGGAAACAATTTTCGGTTCAAAAGTTTCCAAAGTTTTTGATGAAAATGGCATTTGAGCCGATAAAAGAATAAAAATTACTGATTGGAGACCGGATTGGACTCAGGGATGCTGGTATCGACCGGCGGAATGGAGGAATCTGGTATTATTTTCACCGGGCGGTTGGGGCAATTCAGGGCCTGGACCACTTCCGGAGTTGGCTGTGGAAAACGAGCCTGAGTGATATGCCGGTAGTCCGGGTCGGCGTTGAGCTTTTTAAGAAAAAGCGCATAGATCGGCAAGGCCATATTGGCGCCCTGGCCTAATTCGAGGCTACGGAAGCGCACCCCGGGCGATTCGGCGCCTACCCAAACCCCGGCCACCAGTTCCGGGTTGTAGCCGATAAACCAGCCATCACTTTGATTCTGACTCGTACCGGTCTTTCCTGCGATATCATTTTTAAACCCATACCGGTAGCGCAACCGGCGCCCAGTACCACGATCGACTGCCGCACGCAGCATTTGGGTCAACATGTCGGCCTGGTCCATGGTAATCACCTGCTCCCATTCGGACGGGTCATTCTCTTTTTCAAAATCGACCAACACTTCGCCCTCCCTGGTTTCCACCCTCCTAATAAAGTAGAATTCGGGCCGGACTCCCCGGTTGGCAAAAACGCTGTATACTTTTGCCATGTCGAGGAGGGAGGCATCGACGGCGCCCAGGGCGATTGCCGGCACGGCGGGCACCTCACTGGAAATACCCATTTGCCGGGCCAGTTCTGCCACTGCTTTGGGTCCTGCGCGCATGGCGAGATTTACCGTAACCGTATTGATGGAGTAGATAAGCCCACCTTCCATGGAATAGAAGCCGCCGTATTTTTCATCGGAATTTTTGGGCTGCCAGTTCTCATACCGGCTATAAGTGCGCAGCACATTGGCGGTATAACTGCACGGAGGAATACCGGCTTGGATGGCCTTGGCATACACGATGGGTTTGAAGGTAGAACCAACCTGCCGTTTGGAGCGCACATGGTCATATTGGAAATACTGATGGTCAATGCCGCCCACCCAAGCTCTGATGGCGCCGGTTTCCGGTTCTACTGCCAGAAACCCGGCATTGAGCAGACCGAGGTAATATTTGATGGAGTCCATCGGACTCATCTTCCTGTTTTCCTTGAGCTTATCCCGGCTAAAGACCTGCATATCCACAGGTATAGCAAACAGGGAGTCGATCTCCTCCTCACACAACCCACGTTCCATATAGCTGCGGTAGCGGGCAGAGTGGTAGATGGCCAGGTCAAGTGCCTGGGGTGTTTCCCATGGATCCTGCCCTTTGAGGTGCTTGGTAAATGCCTGCTGGAGCTCGTCCATATGTTCGTGCATGGCTTCTTCGGCATATCGTTGCATCTGCGGATCTATGGACGTGTAGATCTTCAGTCCATCAGTATACAGGTTATAGGGCATGCCATTGGGCTTGCGGAGGTCTTTCAGGATTTGCTTCATTTCCAGCCGGAGGAACTCCCGAAAGTGGGGCGCCAGGCCTTCGTGTATGTGGAGGGGGGTATATTCCAGGCAGATCGGCTCCTGCTGCAGGGAGTCGGCAATAGCTGCGTCGAGGTAATTGTTTTTCACCATTTGCTGGATCACCCAATTGCGACGCTGTAAAGCCCGCTCGGGTTGGGTCATCGGATTAAATGAAGTCGTCGCCTTTAGCATCGCGACCAGTACCGCTGATTGCTCCGGCGTTAGCTGGGCAGGGGTAGTGTTGAAAAACCGGTGTGCCGCTACCTTTACTCCATAGGTATTTTCACTGAACGGCACTGTGTTCAGGTAGAGTTCCAGCAACTGATTTTTGGAATAAAGCTGCTCCAGCCGGAGGGCGATGAGCACTTCCCGGAGTTTGTTGATCAAAAGGGATGCCGCGCCAAAGTCTTCCCGGGGGTACAGGTTTTTGGCCAACTGCTGACTTAGGGTGCTTCCTCCTCCCGAAGACCGGTCGCCCCGGACCACAGACTTGAAAAATACACGTCCCCAGGCGCGAAGGTCTACACCCCAATGCTCAAAAAAACGAGCGTCTTCGGTGGCGACCAGCGCATTAACCATATTGGGGCTGATTTCTTCAAACCGCACATCACTCCGGTTTTCAAAATAGTAGCGGCCCAGCAATATGCTGTCGCTCGTATACACCTCCGAGGCCAGGAAGTGGGAGATGCTACCGAGATCTTTTTGAGTAGGTAATTTGCCAAATGCCCCCCAATATACACTTAGCAACAGCCCCGCCATGGCAAGGATACCCAGAAATCCCAATAATCCTCCAGCAACGAGGCTCCTTTTTAGCCAACGGTGCCTCTTCCAAAAGCGCTTCCAACGGCTCCGCCATCCCTCTTTTACAGGAAAAAGGATATGGGAGAGGTCATTTTCAGGAAATGCTGGCATGAGGGGGTCTGGATTTCGGTATATCTTCTATTATGACTTTCGCGTTCAATCGGGGTTACCGACTAGGTACAACTATTTTTTATAAAAGGCTCATTTGTTAAACATCCGGCACGGCAAATAAAGTCCATAGGTTGCCCCCATTTTTCAAAAGGTGACTGAATAGTACAGGAGTTACGCATAACGCGAATTCAAAAATGACTTTTTAATTTTTTTTCTTCGCAAGTGCGTAAGTCCTATAGTAATTTATCTGACAGCGAACCGGGAGTGGGAATGATTGTTATTTTTGCAATCCGGGAATTCTCAAAAAGAAGAACTATGAAGAGATTTGTTTTTTTCCTCGGCATCATAGGATCTGTCTGGGCTTGTTCCAGCGCCAGTGCCGGGGAGCCAGAAGTCGATGGGCATCAGGTTTATAAATCCTATTGCATATCCTGCCACGGGGCAAATGGAAAAATGGGCGTGAGCGGGGCATTTGACCTGACGGCTTCAACGCTGAGTCTGGATGAGCGTGTGCTGGTGATCACCAACGGCCGCAATGCCATGGCCTCGTTTAAGACCTTGCTCCCTCCGAAGAAGATCCGGGCGGTGGCTGAATATACCATGCAGCTGAAAGCAGAAGGAACACAATGAGTAAGGAAAACTGGTACGAAGGTCTCGGCTTGATGTCGGGAAGTTCCCTGGATGGGCTGGATATCGCCTGGTGCCGGTTTCGTATCGATCCCGAAAGTGCGGAGAAGGTATTGGATTGGGAAATGGGACCTGCAGAGACCCTTCCGATACCGGAGGAATGGAAACAACGCCTGCGCCAGCTACCTGACGGCACTGCCCGTGACCTGGCACTGGCACATGCGGCACTCGGCCGATTTTGGGGCGATCTTTGCCTGGAGTTTATGGAACGCCATGCCTGTAGGCCCCAATTTATCGCCTCCCACGGCCACACAATTTTCCATTGGCCGGAAGCGGGAGTGAGCACCCAGATTGGGGATGGCGCTTGCATTGCCGCCCGGACCGGGGTGCCGGTTATCTGTGATTTTCGGATGGGAGATGTGGCCTTGGGCGGACAGGGAGCCCCGGTAGCGCCCCTGGCAGATCACTATTTATTTCCCGGATACGATTATTATTTGAATATCGGCGGAATCGCCAATGTCAGCTTTCAACGAGATGGCCGTTGGGTCGCTTTTGATACAGGTCCTGCCAACCAGATGCTGGATGCGCTGGCCCGGGAAGCCGGCCTGGCCTACGATGCGGGCGGGGAATTGGCTGCCCAGGGCCAGATTGAGGAAACCATACTGGAGCGTATCAATGCGTTGCCTTACTTTTCCCAACCTCCACCCAAGTCATTGGACAATGGATGGATCCAAAAGGAAGTGCTGCCTTTTTTCAGGGATCAGACCCTACCTTTATCCCATCGTCTGTGCACCGCTGTGGAGCAGCTGGCCAGGCAAACGGCCCGGGCAATGCGGGAGTGGGGAAGTCAGCGCACAGGCCGTATCCGTGTGTTTGTGAGTGGGGGAGGGGCCTATAATACTTTTTTGATGAGCCGCCTGGAGGCAAATCTCGCCCCATGGGGTTCTGTACAAATGGTCGTCCCCGGGGCACAGGTCGTGGAGTTTAAAGAAGCCTTGCTTATGGCGTTGATGGGAGCTTTCCGGCTTGCAGGCATTCCCAATTGCCTGGCGGAAGTGACAGGCGCCAGCAAGGATTCGGTGGGCGGTGCAGTATATTTATAGAAAAACAAACCAAGTGGATAAAAGCGAGGCACGGATTTTTGTGACAGGTGGAACCGGATTCATCGGTTCGTATTTACTGCGGTACCTTTTGCAGGAAGGCTACCTCCATATCCGCGCTCTTCGGAGAGAAGGAAGCCGGATGGATCTGGTGGAAGGCATTGTGGATCAGGTGGAGTGGGTGACAGGAGATGTCTGTGACTTCGGATCCCTGAGCGATTCGATGCAGGGTGTTGATTTTGTTTTTCATTGTGCGGGAGCCGTATCATTTGATCCACGCGACCGCCACTTTTTGCGGCAGGTCAATGTCGATGGCACGGCCAATGTGGTCAATGCGGCGCTGGAAGCAGGGGTAAGCCGGTTGATCCACGTGAGTTCTGTCGCTGCACTGGGCCGATCAGAAGGATCCAACCGGATCACCGAATCCTCTAAATGGGAGCGCGGTTCATTAAATAGTTGGTATGCTACCACCAAGTTTCAGGGAGAAATGGAGGTATGGCGCGGGGTGGAAGAAGGGCTTTCCGCTGCGGTGGTCAATCCTTCCGTCGTTTTCGGAAGCGGGGACTGGAAAGGAAGTGGGACTGCCAATGTGTTCCACCTGATCGGGAAAGGAGTGCCTTTTTATTTGGCGGGGCAAAACGGCTTTGTAGATGTCCGCGATGTAGTCCGCTTTATGGTCCTGTTGCTGGAAAAAGAGATCGTGGGGCAGCGCTTCATTCTCAATTCGGCTAATTGGAGCTTGAAAGAATTGTCCGCCTCCATTGCCCGGGCAATGGACCGCCGCCCGCCCTGGATCCGCATTTCTGCTTTTGTCGGAGAAGTGGTATGGCGGGCAGCGCGTATTTTGTCGCTCCTTACCGGCAAGCGCGCGGTTATCACCCGCGAAACCATCACCAATGCCCTGCAAAAGTGGGAATACCTGAACGATAAGTCCCTGTCGCTGGGTTTCTCCTACATTCCCCTTTCACAGACTATTGAAGAAACGGCTCGTCAATGGATGGAGAGCAAGGGCGAACAGCCGGCTGTGCTGCCTATTTAGCGGCGGCGGCCAGATAATCACCCCAGGAATCCATCAATTGCCTGGTCACCCGACCTACCTTGCCATCTCCAATCTGGTGCTCGCCGATCTGGATAACAGGGAGAATGGGTTTGTTGCTTCCCGTCAGAAAAGCTTCCCGGGCGTGGCGAATCTCCCCAACGGAAATAGGGCGTACTTCAACCGGCATCAATGAACTACCCATCTCCAGGACGTGTTTCCGGGTAATACCCAGCAGAATGCCCTCCGCAGGGGTTGCCAGCACAGGCCCGTCGAACACGAAGAAAATATTGGAGCGGAAAGATTCCAAAACCTCCCGCCCATTGTGGTAGAGCGCTTCATGGGCATCCGCTTCCGTGATTTTTTTTCGCATCCGGAGGGCATTGCCATAGTTAATGGTCTTTGCCATTGGAAACTCTCGCTGGAATTGTTGGAGCAGGAGTTTGCCCCCTGCGGTAAAGAGCTCCTGTTTGTGTGGTTTTAGATCATGGGCCAGGACCAACCAGTTAGGCGATTGGGGGGTAAAACTGTCTTCCGCATAGCCTCCGGTAAGGAGCAGTCGAATCGCACCTTCTGTCAACTTATTGGCTTCGATTACTTCGAGTATCTTTTCGTGCAGCCCTGTTCGGGAAACCGGAAGATCCAACTCCATCAGGTGCGCAGAGTTGAAGAAGCGATCGAGATAGTCTTCGATAAAAAGCGGTCGTCCGGTTTTTACGAGGAAGAAATCAAAGATGCCGTACCCTCGAAGTATAGCCAGGTCGTTCACGTGCAGCGATGCCTGCGCGGCATCTGTCAACCGGCCATTGATGGCGTGAAAGCGGATCATAGGAAATGGTTTGGGATAAATGTAAGAAATTTCCCCCGGAGCCCGCAGAAATAGCATTGTCTGTGAATATTTCTGCATCCTTTGTAGGTGAATTCCAAAATTATTTCCTACTTTTTGCCTTCTTCGAAAACAGCATTTTCCCCGTGCAAAAAGGGGGTTTTTTTCACCTAAATTTCGTCCGATTATGGGGTACGATACCAAAAACATCCGCAACGTGGTCTTGCTTGGACACTCCGGATGTGGGAAGACAACATTTACAGAAACCATGCTATTTGAAGCCGGGGCTATCTCCCGGCGCGGAACCGTAGAAGAAGGAAATACGATTTCGGACTTTAACGCCCTGGAACAGGAGCGAAGCAACTCGATTTTCAGCACCCTGATGCACGTCAGCTGGAAGGACTCGAAGATCAATATCATCGATACTCCCGGCCTGGACGACTTCGTTGGAGAGGTGGTATCCTCTATGAAAGTGAGTGACACCTCTGTAATGCTCCTCAATGCCAAAAACGGCGTGGAAGTGGGCACCGAGCTCATCTGGGATTATATCGAGCAGTTTAAAACGCCGGCTATGTTCGTGATCAATCAGGTTGATCATGAAAAAGCGGATTTTGAGGCAACCCTTGAACAAGCGATCAACCGCTTTGGGCCCAAAGTCCTGGCTTTTCAATATCCATTGAATCCGGGTACCGGATTTAATTCCATCATCGATGCCCTGCGCATGGTGATGTACGTCTTCCCGCCCGATGGGGGGAAACCGGAGAAAAAAGAAATTCCCGCATCCGAAAGAGACCGGGCACTTGCGATGCACAATGCCTTGGTGGAAGCTGCCGCAGAAGAAAACGAAGGGCTGATGGAGCGGTTTTTCGAAGAAGGCACCCTTTCAGAAGAAGATCTAGCCGACGGCCTTCGCATTGGTATCGGCAAGCAGGATATTTTTCCCGTATTCTGCTGCTCTGCAACCCGCAATATGGGTAGCGGCCGGATCATGGGCTTCATCAACGACATTTGTCCCTCTCCGACCGACCGGCCGCCGAAAAAGCTGGAAAACGGGACTACCCTGCCCTGTGTGACCCAAGGACCTACCACCATTTTTATCTACAAAACTATTTATACCGCACGGGTCGGAAATGTATCCTATTTCAAAGTGTATTCAGGCGTGTTGAAATCGGGCGATGAATTGGTCAACGCGGCCAATGACGGCACGGAACGATTCTCCTCCCTTTTCCTGGCGAATGGGAAAAACCGCGATCAGGTTGATGAGCTGCGCGCCGGCGACCTGGGGGTAACGGTGAAATTGAAAAATTCCCATACCAACCAAACCCTCAACACAAAGGGAACCGACCGGCAGATCGCCCGGATCAAGTTCCCCGAACCCCGCCTCCATGTGGCTGTCGAACCGCCGAGCAAGAATGATATGGAGAAACTCATGAGGGCGCTCCATTTGATCGAGGAAGAAGACCCCACCCTGGTAGTAGAGCAGTCAGCTACGCTCAAACAAACCCTGTTGCATGCACAGGGACAGCTGCACCTCGATATTATCAAGTATCGCATCGAACAGGTCTATGGGGTATCCATGGATTTCGTCAAACCCAGAATACCTTACCGGGAGACGATTACCAAGGAAGCAAATGAGATGTATCGCCACAAAAAACAGACAGGTGGCGCCGGGCAATTTGCAGAAGTGCATATGCGCATTGAGCCCTACTTTGAAGGCATGGCTGATCCCACTGCGTTGTCGGTGAAAAAAACAGAAGTCGATCAACTGCCCTGGGGTGGTAAACTCGTATTTCTGTGGTGCATCGTTGGGGGCTCGATCGATGCAAAATTCTCCAACGCGATCAAGAAAGGGATCCTCCAGAAGATGGAAGAAGGTCCGTTGACCGGGTCCAATTGTCAGGATATCCGAGTATCGATCTACGATGGAAAGATGCACCCGGTCGATTCCAATGATATGGCATTTATGCTGGCTGCCACACAAGCCTTTAAAGCCGCCTTCCAAAAGTCACAACCACAGATCCTCGAGCCCATTTATGAGCTCGATATCCTCTGCTCCGATGAAGCCATGGGAGATATCATGGGCGACCTGCAAACCCGCCGGGCCATCATCATGGGGATGGATTCGGAGGGCCATTACCAGAAGATCATTGCCAAAGTACCTTTGGCTGAACTCTACCAATATTCCTCCATCCTCCGCTCCCTGTCGCAGGGGCGGGCCAAGTTTACGCAAACATTCCTCGAGTACGCCTCCGTGCCTGGGGATATTCAAGCCAGACTCATCGAAGCCCATAAGGACGAAGATGAGGAAGAATAGACAAAAAAGGGCCGCGCTGCAAACGCGGCCCTTTTTATTTCAGGGATTCGGCCACCACCTCTGAGTCTTTATAAACGTATTTAATTTTCAGCGTATTTATCTTGAGCTTTGCTCCATTTCTTTCAACAACGAATATTTCCGCCGTACCAACCGGGCCCCGCTCACACTGATCGCCCAACCCGCCTTTCCATCCAGGAAAGCGCGGTTAATAATAAAGGTGCGTAGGAAGCGAAAAACGGGAGATAGCCAACGCTTGACAAAAGTAGCTTTCTTTCCCCGGGCATGAAGCTCCTTGGCGGAGAGGGTTGCATAGCGATCTACTCGCTGCCAATGGTCCTCCCGGGTCTTGTAGGAATAATGGAGCAATTTCCCCTTCACTCGGACACTTTGAAAACCGGTGGGCACAGCCAGGGTCTCGTGCACAAACGCTCCCTGCCATTGTACCTCCCTGCGGTCAAACAACCGCACCTTCCAATCCGGGTACCAGCCACTGTGGCGGATCCATTTTCCGCAGTAGTTGGTGAGTCGATCGAGCTCGTAGACAGTATGGGGTTCGGGAGAAAGGGTCTGCAGTGTCTGCACCAGTTCCTCTGATATTACCTCATCGGCATCGATGGAGAGTATCCAGTCGTGGCGGGCGTGCAGGTTGCCGAAGTTTTTATTTTGCGCATAGCCTTTCCATTCGGTCTGGATCACCCGGGCGCCCCATTGGCGAGCCAATTCCGGGGTGGCATCCTGGCTGAAGGCATCGATTATAATAATATCGTCACTGACCTGCACCAGTGGTTTGAGGCAGGCATCGATATTGGCGGCTTCGTTTTTGGTGATGACGACTACGGAAAACATCGGTATCAGGATCGGTTGCCGTAGGCAATGAAAAAGGGGTTGAGTAAGTTGGGTTTGTTGTAGGTCAGTGGCTGCAGGCTCTCTGCATGCAGGATCGCCCCTCCGGCTTCTTCGAGAATAATGTGGGCCGCGGCTGTATCCCATTCCATTGTCGGGGCAAGCCTTGGGTAAATGTGGGCTTCTCCCTCTGCCAGTAGCATAAATTTCAGGGCGCTCCCTTTATTGACCAGAATGGGCTCCTGGAATTGGGCGATGAAGGCATCCGTTTCTTCATTTTTGTGCGACCGGGACGCTACGACCTTCAAATGCGGGCTGGATGTATCAAAACGGGCCGCATTCAGGTTTTCTTTCCGGACGCCGTTGGTCCAGTGGGCGCCTCCTCCCTTCACAGCCCAAAAAGTGGCGTTAGAAACCGGGATATGGACTACGCCCAGCACGGGCTTATTTTCGTGGATCAGGGCGATATTAACGGTAAATTCCCCGTTGCGCTTGATAAATTCCTTTGTGCCGTCGAGCGGATCGACCAACCAGCAATAGGCATATCCCTTTCGCTCTTCATAGGGGATTTCTTTGTTCTCCTCGGAAATGATCGGAAATTTGTCCGACAGGGCATGGAGTCCATTGCAGATCAGCTCATTCGACCGCTGGTCGGCTTTGGTAAGGGGCGAATGGTCGTCTTTTTGTTGTACCTGCCAATCGTCCTCGTTTTGGTAGATTTCCAGAATGGCCTCTCCTGCCTTTCTTGCCAGGGCTACCACGTCTGATGCCAGGGAGTTCAAATGCATAGTGTTTTTTTTTCAAAGATAAAGAATAAGCAGGGGAGACCCCAGGCCTCCCCTGCTTATTCTTTATCTTTACAGGATAAACCCTAACGCTAACTCAACTGACCGACGCCGGAGGCGTCGGTCAGCTCTTCAAAGTATAGATTTTCATGAAAAAAGTATTAGTAACAGGCGGTTGTGGGTACATCGGCAGTCATACCATCATCGATTTACTGGAAAACGGATTTGAAGTCATTTCCATCGACAACCTGCTAAACTCGACGGAAGCGGTCCTGGAAGGCATCTATGCCATCACCGGAAAACGCGTACGCAACTATACGGTCGATCTTTGTGACCGGGACGCGACCCTGCAAATATTCTCCGCGCATCCGGATTTTGTGGGTATCATCCATTTTGCAGCACTGAAAAGTGTGGGCGAATCCGTTTTACAGCCCTTGCGCTATTTTCACAACAACCTCAACAGCCTGCTGAACGTGTTGCAATGTGCACAGGACTTTGAAGTGCCCCATTTCATTTTCTCCTCTTCCTGTTCGGTATACGGCAATTCTTCGGCGCTACCGGTAATGGAGGATACGCCCTGGGAGGAAGCGCAAAGTCCTTATGCCCGGACCAAACAAATGGGAGAACAGATCATCCGCGATTTTTCGGTGGCGGCTCCGTTTATGCGGTTCATTCTGCTGCGCTATTTCAATCCGGCCGGGGCGCATCCCAGTGCGCTCCTCGGCGAAGCGCCTTCCAATCCAGCCAGCAACCTGGTGCCCGTCATCACCGAAACCGCGATTGGGAAACGTCCCGAAATGAGGATATTTGGGGATGATTATCCCACCAGAGACGGAAGCTGTATCCGGGATTACATCCATGTGATGGACCTGGCCAATGCGCATACCAGGGCTTTGCAATACCTGATCGATAAACAGCCCGATAATCCTTGTGATGTTTTCAACCTTGGCATTGGAGAAGGGGTAACGGTACTCGAAGCTGTCCATGCATTTGAAAAGGTGACAGGCCAAAAGCTTTCTTACCGAATCGGCGATCGACGCCCCGGAGATGTCGTAGCCGTTTATGCCGATTATAGCAAGGCTGCCAGGCTCTTAGGCTGGCAGCCTCGCTATCAAATCGACGATATTATGCGTACCGCCTGGGATTGGGAAAAAACCCGCACGTACGGGTGAAAAATATTTCACCCCACCTCGTACGGGTGAAAAATATTTCACCCCACCTCGTACGGGTGAAAAATATTTCACCCCACCTCGTACGGGTGAAAAATATTTCACCCCACCTCGTACGGGTGAAAAATATTTCACCCCACCTCGTACGGGTGAAAAATATTTCACCCCTACTGGGCAACCCAATATCTCAACCCTACATACCCCACCGTCCCCATCACCGGGGCATAGACCTGCATGCCATTGAAATATTCCCCAAACGGATCGGTAAACCCGATGATAGGATAGTCCTGACGGTAGTTGGTCAGGTTTTCTCCACCGATGTAGATCTCGAAGTTTGACCGAAGTTTGTGCGTCACCTGGGCGTTGACCAGCGCATAGGTGGGCGAGTATTCCGGGTGATTGCCCAGCAGTGCTTGCGGGATCTGGGAATTGTCCGGCAGGCGTTGTGGCCCTACGACCTGTGTGATCAGGTTGAGCATCCAACGCCCGTTGGGCGATTCGTATCCGAGGGTGGCAAGGCCGCGATGGCGTGCCACGAGGGGGCGAGTCCGCAGTTCCCCGTCCAGATAGGTCATTTTCACATCGGTGAATTTATAAGCCAGCTTAGCCTCGAGGCCTTTTACGGGTTCGAAAGAAAAGGTTGTCACGATGCTGTTGGAGTAGGAGGGGCCGTGGAGATTGAAGAAAAATACCTTGGTATAATCTTCCTCGACATCCACGACGATCTGGTTTTGGAACCAGGTGCGAAACGCATCGAAGGCAATTGTGGCCCGGTGTTCGAGGAAGTCAAAATTGTAGGTGTAGTTTAGACCTGCGTTCCAGGCTTCCTCCAGCCGGAGCGGACCATTCTGGAAACTAAACGTGCGATTGGTGGTCAGCACGCTGTAGTTTTCGGCGATGACATTGGCAGAGCGGTATCCTTTTGACAAAGAGACCCGCATGACCATTTCTTCGTTGAAATTGTATTTGGCGTTGACACGGGGGCTGATCAAATTGCCGAATTGATTGTGGTGGTCGTAGCGTATCCCAGCTACGAACCCAAAACGTTGCCATTTAAATTCCGGATTGTCGCAGGACTCAATTTCGGGGTGGAAAGAATATTCGGCAAACACGCCGGGGAGAGTCTCCTGGCGACTGAGGTCTGTATCATTGAGATATTCGTCAAATTGGTCCATTTGCAGGCTGAGGCCGGAAGAAAACTTATGGAATCCATTTCTAAAAAGGGGCACTACGTGGATGAGGTTGCCATAAAACGACCGCTGGGTGCCAGAGTGTACATTATTTCCAAAGAAGGAATTGGCATCGTGCCACACGTAATTATAGATAAACCCGAGTCCCTGCCCTTCTTTTTGAAATCCGTTAAAGGCGACTTTCCCAAAGGCATCGATCCTGGAAGCCTTTTGGGAGGTGGTAAAGAAATCACCCTGCTGTCCTTCCGGTACGATCTGGCCACCCCGCCGCTGCTCGCGCAGGGCCTGGACATTGAACTGAAACTCCCACACCGGGCTGGTGTAAAACAGGCGGTAAAGTCCGGTGAGCAATTGCTTGTTGGGGCCATCGAGGAAGGTGTCTTCGTCGTGGTCGATCTGATTTTCCGTAATAGCGCCATGCAGCAGGAGGCCGGTGCTCCAATTTTTTGTCAATACCTTATTCAGGTGGATGTTGGCTTCCCCACGGTTCATAGTGCTGCCGAATAGGTTTACAAACAGGGGCTTGTCCTCCCAGGGCTTGACCAGTTCGGCGTTGATCTGGCCGGTAATGGCGGAAGGGCCGCTCACCACGCTGCCTGCGCCTTTGGCGATCTGGATGCTTTCGAGCCAGGTGCCCGGGATATACTCGAGGGCATAAGGAGCGGCCAAGCCGTTGAGTGAGGGGCGTTTTTCGGTCAGAAACTGGGTGTAGACCCCGCGCAGGCCCAGCATTTGGATCTCCCGCGTGCCGGTGATGGCGTCTGCATAGGTTACGTCGACTGAGGCGTTGGTCTCAAAACTTTCTGCCAGGGAACAACAGGCTGATTTGCGCAGTTCTCCGTGACCAATGGTTTCGATATTGCGGTTGTCGAGGGTGGAAAAAGCGTGATCGGACGCCTGTCCAACAACCTCCACGGTCTCCAGGTCGATTTGCCCTTCGATGGTGATATCCAAAAATTCCAGGTCAGGGGCCACTTCCACTTCTGCGGGGTCATACCCCACAAAATTGATGACCAGGATAGCGTACCCTTCTACCCGTGCGATCTCGAAGTGGCCGTCCATATCGGCTACCACACCATCGGTGGTGTTTTTCCAATACACCGTAGCACCGGGAAGGCCTTCGCCCTTTTCGTCTTTAATGTGCCCTCCGAGGGATTGCGCTTGCAGGGTACAGATCCCCAAAAAAGTCAATAGCAGGGATATTACTAATAGTCGTATACACATCGTCTTTCTTTTTGTGGAAAACAATAGAATGAAATTTCCTGCGCCAAAGCCAGGAAGGAGAAAAGGAAAAAACGATGCAGGCTAACAGAGGAAGGACTGCATCCAGATTCGAATTGACCGGCCTGCTTTGAGACAGGGGGCTCGGCAATGGGCCTTTGAGGCATCTGGTTGCTGGTTATTGGGAAAAGATTCCTGGAATGAGGGGGGTACGCGCACCCAATTCCATTCGACTGTATGATTCCGGTAGTCAAGAGTGGTGCGGACAGCTGGCTGGTCGAGTTGGAGATATACTACCTGATCGTTCGAACAAGGCAGGTGAGAGGGGCCTGTTTCATTGACGAGACATTCGGCATTGTGCTGGCAGCAGGCAGGCAATAAATGCGCAACCTCTTCTTCATGCGCGCTGCATACAGAAGATTCTTCCGGAAAAAGACTGGCCTCCCATTCGCCTTTGCAGAAGCAATAGATACGGTGGAGACTGATGCCCGTCTGCCCAAAGAGCAGCGTGCAGACCAGGCTCCAAATGGTGATATGTCGTAAATAGGAATGCATGAAAAACGAAATAAAAATACGCGTTTTTCGGGGAGCAGGCAAGCGAAAATAGAAAGGCCCAAGTCAATGGGCCTTTCTATTTTTTTACTTTTCGGATATTTTCTGGATCTGCTCATCCAGTTCCTCCTCATCGCCAGGAGCATATCCGTTGTGGATAAAGGCGATGTGGCCGGTTTTATCGACCACAAAGGTTTGAGGAATACTGGAAAAATTAAAAGAGTTGCGCATCGTGTTTTCATTGCCCAGAAGGATCGTATAATCCCAGCCCTTGGTTTCCACCAGAGGCCCTACCTTTGCAATGGCGCGTTGGTCGTCGATACTGATAGCGACCAGTTCGACATCGTAATTTTCCTGCCACTCGGCATAAAGATCGGTAATGGCATCGAGTTCGGCCTGACAAGGCTTACACCAGGTAGCCCAAAAACTGATGATGGTGATCTTTCCGTTCTCTCCGCCATAGGTTTCCAGCAGGTTTACGGTTTGGCCATCAAGGGTTTTGGCTTCTACACTGGGAAGCGTATTTTGGGCGGGCAATAAAAAGGTGGCGCAGACAAATGCGGCCGAAAAAATTAGCGAAAGTAACTTCATGCGACAAAAGATTTAGGGCAAGATTAATATAATATCAATTGGGTTTTGACCTTTTCCGGAACGCAAAAGTAACTTGAAAATGGTGGAATAATAGTATTTTAACCGCTTCTTAACGTAAGAGACCAAACAACATCCCATTTCATAGAAAACATAACACGCATGAAATTTTTACAAATTTGTTTTGCCTGTTGGATGGTGCTGTGGATGGCAGCGCCCTTGCATGCACAAGAATCTTCCGGAGGGAGATTGTCCGGAAACCTGGAAGCTAACGGGAATTTTTTTCTGCGCGACACCCTGATCGGTGCTGCCAATACACCGCAATACGACCGGCAGATATTCGGATCGGACGCTTGGCTAAACCTGAATTACAGCAATTGGGGCTTTGACTTTAACCTTCGATTTGACGCATTCAATAATTCGAACCTCCTCAATCCGCAGGGGTCTTATACGGCTCTTGGTTTTGGGCGCTGGTCTATCCATAAAGAAGTGGAGCATTTTGACTTTGCGGCCGGCTATCTCTACGACCAAATAGGCAGCGGGATCATTTTCCGCTCCTACGAGCAGCGTGCGCTCCTCATAGACAATGCGCTGGTCGGGCTGCGGGTAGGGTACAACTTTGGCCCCGACCTCAAGGTGAAAGCATTTACCGGGGTCCAGAAACAACAGTTCGATCTTTATAAATCCATCATCGCCGGCGCCAGTGTAGATTATTTTCTGGTGGGCAAAGAAGGTAGCAAATTTACCTGGGCCCCAGGTTTTGGAGTCGTGCGCCGCACCCTCGATGATGCCACTATGAATAACCTGGTGGCTACCATCAATACCTACCTGAAAGAAGATGCATTTGTGCCTACCTATACGGCGTATGCTATGTCTATGTATCAAACCCTCACCTGGGGGCCATTCACCTGGTATGCAGAAGGCGCCTATAAGACCAAGGACAATATGAGCGACCCTCTTGCCGAGCGCGTGACCATTTCCGGCGATACGATCGTCGGAAAATTGATACAGGCGCCGGGATCCGTGTTGTACACCAGCTTTAGCTTTGCAAAAAAAGGACTAGGGCTTACGCTGGAAGGCAAACGCACGGAGAATTTCTCGTTCCGTACCCGCCCACAGGAAGAGCTCAACCGGGGGTTGATCAACTTCTTACCACCTACTACCCGCGTAAATACCTATCGCCTGACAGCCCGTTATTTACCGGCTACCCAGGAGTTTGGCGAATTGGCATTCCAGGTCGATGCCCGGTATAAGATCAGCAAAATGGCCAGTGTGAACGTCAATTTTTCCAATATAACCGACCTGAACGGCAACCAGCTTTACCGGGAATTATTCACTGAACTTCTGCTCAAGAAAACACGCAAATGGCAATTTACGGGTGGGTTGCAGCTTCAGGCATACAACCAGGAAGCGTATTTCTTCAAACCCGGCGAGCCTATCCTGGAAAATGTAACCCCTTATGTCGATTTCCTGTATCGGTTTCCCAAGCGTCGCTCCGTTCGCGTTGAGGCGCAGTATATGAAAACAGGAGAAGACGGCAAGGGACTTGGCTATGACTATGGCGATTGGCTCTTCGGTCTCTTGGAGATCAGCCCGGCTCCAAAGTGGACGATCACGCTCTCCGACATGTACAATATCGGCCCAGGAAAGAACTCCCCTTCCGATGCCAGCAGCGGGGAAAAACTCACGGTGCATTTTCCGCGTTTTGATGTTTTTTACACGCATGGAGCAAATCGTTTCTCCCTGAGTTACGTTAAACAAGTAGAAGGGGTTGTTTGTACCGGTGGCGTATGCCGCATCGAACCTGCCTTTAGCGGGGTGAAATTTTCAGTCAATTCCAGCTTTTAGGGAATATTTTCATTGTGGAGACCGCTGTCGGCGGTCTCCACAATAAGAACTGCTTTAATTATTTTGAAAATGAAAATAATGAAATACCTTTTATTCGGACTTATACTTGGCCTGACGCTACTGAGCACTTCTTGCCATGAAATCCCCCCTGTGATCAATCCCTTTATGGGAGATCCACCCGATACGACCATAGACCTCGAAAATCAAATGCGGCAGGTGCTGATCGAGGAGTTTACCGGCGTGCGCTGTGTGCAGTGCCCGGCCGGAAGCGCGGAAATCGCCTCTCTGCTGGCTATACACGGAGAACGATTAGTGGCCGTTTCTATCCATGCAGGTGATTTTTCCTACCCATTCCCGCAAAGCCATTACAATTTCCAGACTTCGGAAGGGGAGGAGTTGATCAATTTTTTGGGCCCTCCGATTTCTTACCCGAGCGCCGTGATCGACCGTACGCTATTTGATGGAGAGGCTGACCTGATCCTGGGCCGCAACGATTGGGCCGGTTATATCGCCCAGGAGAAAGCCATAGACCCTGTGATCAAGATTGCCGTAGTGCCCAATTTTAATGAGACCACCCGGAAACTGGATGTGGAGGTAAAGCTCTATCCTCAGGAAGATATCCTCGACCCGGATGTACGCATCTCCCTCATGCTCACCGAAAGCAACATCGTCGACTACCAGGATACGCCTGATGGGAAAGTGGACAATTATGTGCACAAACATGTGCTGCGCGATATGCTGACCAGCTACCTGGGAGAAGGGATCTCTGAGACATTGATATCCGGTATTATCATCACGAAAAACTTCTCTTACACCGTGCCTGAAGTCTGGAATGCCGGAGAAACAGCTTCCAATGTAGAAGAAATGCATGTGGTGGTCTTCGTGCATTTGGGCACTACCACTAAAGAGGTGCTGCAAGCCATTGAAGTACCCGTGATAAAGTAAAAGAAATCTGTCGTGGTCAAGCGGTGCAGCAGCCGAAGGTTGCTGCACCGCTTGTTATTATTCCTTATCTTTGCGCGATAATAATTTTAATATGAAGATTTCGCTCAACTGGCTCAAACAATACCTTGACCTTGACCTGGAGCCCGAAAAAATTGGAGAGATCCTGACTGATATAGGGTTGGAACTGGAGGGGATGGAAACGGTGGAGAGCATCCCGGGAGGCCTGGAAGGGTTAGTGGTAGGCCAGGTTGTGGAATGTGAAAGACATCCAAATGCCGATCGCCTGTCGCTGTGCCGCGTCGATATCGGGGGTGAATCATTGCTCCAGATCGTCTGCGGAGCCCCCAATGTGGCTGCCGGCCAAAAAGTGGTGGTCGCTCAGGTAGGTACGACACTCCATCCTATAGAAGGCGATCCGTTTACCCTCAAAAAAGGCAAGATTCGCGGGGAAGAATCGGAGGGGATGATCTGTGCAGAAGATGAAGTAGGCATGGGACACGACCATGCGGGGATCATGGTGTTGAAGCCGGATACTCCGGTCGGCATTTCCGCCGGCGAATACTTTCAGATAGAACGGGACATTGTTTTCGAAATCGGCCTCACGCCCAATCGTTCAGATGCGACCTGCCACCTCGGCGTAGCCCGCGACCTGGCAGCAGCACTGAAGATCAATTACGGACACAGCGGCGTGCTTCGGCTTCCTGTGATCGATTCTTTTCAACCAGACAACAATGCCCTTTCGGTAAAAGTGATCGTCGAGAACCCGGAGGCCTGCCCCCGGTATAGCGGCGTATCCATTCAGGGAATAAAAGTGGGCGAATCGCCGGAATGGCTGAAGAACCGGCTCAAAGCTATCGGTCTGCGCCCGATCAATAACGTGGTAGATATTACCAACTACGTATTGCACGAATACGGCCAACCCCTGCATGCGTTCGACCTCGCGGCGATAAAGGGCCATACGGTGCGGGTGAAGACCCTTGCCGAAGGAACTCCGTTTGCCAGCCTGGATGAACAGGAGCGCAAGTTGTCAGACCAGGACCTGATAATCTGTGACGGCAATTCGGAGGCGATGTGCATTGGCGGCGTATTTGGGGGACTGCACTCGGGTGTGACTGAAACCACACAGGATGTGTTTCTGGAATCGGCTCATTTCAATCCGAAATGGATTCGCCGTACCAGTATGCAGCACAATTTGCGCACCGATGCCGCCAAGGTATTTGAAAAAGGCAGCGACCCCAATATCACGGTGGAGGCCCTCAAGCGGGCAACGCTGATGATCCGGGAGATCGCAGGAGGAAAAATTGCTTCCGAGATCGTAGACATTTACCCAACGCCGATCGCTCCCGTGGAGATCACCGTCGACTTTGAGTATATCAATAAGCTGATCGGAGTGGCCATCCCGAGGGAGGAAGTTCGGGCTATTTTTGAAAGCCTGGGTATGCGGGAAATTGGAGAAAAAGACGGCGCCGTAACCCTGGCCATCCCGACCAACAAGGTCGATGTAACCCGTCCGGCGGATGTCGTAGAAGAAGTGCTCCGGATTTACGGCCTCAACAAAGTGGCCATTCCGGCTCAGCTTCGCACCTCCCTGTCGTATGGCGTTTATCCCGACCCGAGGCAGGTAGCCTCTACCATTGCGGGTTACCTGGCTTCCAACGGGTGTAATGAGATCATGGCCGTGTCGCTGACCGAGTCAAAGTATTTCCGGGATTTATTGCCCATTCCTGAAGCTGAATTGGTCTATATCAACAACACGTCTAATGTGCAACTCGATATCATGCGCCCTAGCATGTTGTTCAGTGGCCTGGAAGCGGTTGTTCAAAACCAAAATCGCCAGCAGCCCAACCTCAAATTGTTTGAGTTTGGCAATACATACCGCAAGACCGAAGGTGGATTTGAAGAGAAGAAACACCTGAGCCTGTTTCTCACGGGGCAGCGATTGCCGGAAAATTGGCTGCAGCCGGATAGTAAGGACGTGGACTATTATACCCTCCGGGCCTGGGTCGATAATATCCTGGCACGAATGGGCGTTACCGGATATCAGGAAATGGAGCACAAGGACGCGGTGCTTGCCTATGGGATGCAATACCGCCGTGGGGCCGTCACCTTGGTATCCTTCGGCCAGGTCGACCGCTCGATACTCCGTGGGATGGATATTAAAAACCCGGTTTACTACGCGGATTTTGAATGGAGTGCGCTGGAGCAAACCCTGAAAAAGCACAAAATCGGATTTGAGGAACTGAATCGCTTTCCGTCGGTGCGCAGGGATTTGGCACTGGTAGTTGATAATTCAATTAAATTTGGTGAAATTGCATCCATTGCCCGAAAGACGGGCAAAAAGACCCTGCGCACGGTGAATCTCTTCGATGTATATGAGAATGAAACGCAACTGGGGAAGGGAAAAAAATCTTACGCCGTGAGTTTCTTGTTTGAAGATCCCACCAAAACCCTTCAGGACAAGGAGGTTGACCAGGTGATGGACCAGCTCATTCAGGCGTATGAATCCCAACTCCATGCTCATATCCGGAGATAAGAGGCTCGTGAGTAATATATTTACCAGCCGGACCTTTCAGGATCGGTATATGTTTTCTATTTTAGCATGAATTCTACCACGCAAATTGAGCATATTGCAGAAAAAATAAACCGGTTAGCGGTGCTGCTTGACCGATTGCGCAAGGAAAATGAGGCATTGGAAAAAGAAAATGCGCAGTTAAAAAAACAGTCAGCTAACTTTGTGATACGAATAAATGTTTTAGAGCAAGAATTGGATAATAAACAGGCAGATTGGGCTGAGCGGGAAAAAAACAGAGCCGTCCAGTCGGAGCAGCTTAAAAAACAGATCGATTCGCATATTCAGGAAATCGATCGGTGTATTGAGTGGTTGCAAAATGAATAGGATATGGGGAATCAGGAATCAAAACAGATCACTGTCCTTATCGGGGGCAGGCCCTATCCTCTGAAAATACAGTCGAGTGACGAAAGTGTAATTCGGCGGATCGTCCGGGATGTAAATGAAAGGATTAACAAATTTCAATTGAACTATCCCAACCGGGACAAACAAGATTGCCTCGCTATGGCTGCACTGGCCCTGGATGTGGAACTTGACAAGGCCCGGCAGGCAGCAACGCACGATCCCCAACTTCCCGAACAACTAGACAAGCTCGACCAACTACTCGATCAATTGCTCCAATAGCCTTTTCCTGTCTTATCCAACTTTGTGGCCTCAGGCCGCAATGCGCTTATTGTTGGGTTTCCAACCTTCCAAGAGGGGAAGGAGGGATTTTTTTATTTACAAACCAAAACGCCATGAATGAGATTTTAATCGGTGTAGTAATTGGATTGGTTGTTGGCACGGCGGTTGGGTTCTTTATCGTTCGCATGATTATGCAACGCGCTTCCCAGTCAAAACTGGAAGAAATGAACTCGAAAGCCGACCTGATCATAAAGGATGCCCAACTGACCGCTAAACGTGTGGTGGACGAAGCAGAGACCAAAGCGGAGAAGAAGACTGCTCACGCAGAAAGTGAAAATGAGCGCATCAAACAGCGCAAGATCCAGGAGGCAAAAGAAAAATTTGCCAAGTTTAAGCAGGAGTTCGATACGCACAAAGCGGAGCAATTGATCGACCTCAAAGAGCGCGAAATGGAAGTGCGCAACCAGGAAAAGGAATGGGGCCAACGCGAAGAGAAATTCCAAATGCGGGTTGAACAACTCGACAAAAAGGAAAGCGAACTGGTTCAGCAAGAAGCGGAGACGAAAGATATCCGCGAAAACCTGGATAAGCAGCTCAAGATCATTTCGAAGAAACGCGAAGAACTCGACCGGGCCAGTGAAGAGCACATTAAAGCACTGGAAACGATTGCCAAGCTTTCGGAGGAAGAAGCCAAAGAGCAAGTGATGAAGCTGGTCAAGGCAAAAGCCGAAACCGATGCCATGGTGATCGTAAAAGACACCATCGAACAGGCAAAAGCGACTGCCAACAAAGAAGCCAAGAAGATTGTTATTCAGACTATCCAGCGCATGAGCGCCGAATTTACCATTGAAAATACTGTGTCGGTGTTCCACCTGGAAAGTGACGACCTCAAGGGCCAGATTATCGGCCGGGAAGGACGGAACATCCGTGCCCTGGAAGCTGCAACCGGCGCTGAGATCGTCGTAGATGATACGCCGGAAGCCATTGTGATCTCCAGCTTTGATCCCATCCGCCGCGAGGTAGCCCGTCTGGCACTCAAAAAGCTGGTGGCCGACGGCCGTATTCACCCTGCCCGCATTGAAGAGGTGGTGGCCAAAACCCGCAAGCAACTGGAAGAACAGATTATCGAGATCGGTGAACGCACCGTGATCGACCTCGACCTCCACGGCCTGGATCCTTTCCTGGTAAGGATGGTCGGCCGTATGCGCTTCCGCTCCTCGTACGGGCAAAACCTGTTGAAGCACTCTATCGAGACCGCCAACCTGTGCGCCACCATGGCTGCTGAACTGGGCCTTACGCCCAAGCAGGCTAAAATGGCCAAACGCGCCGGCTTGCTGCACGATATCGGTAAAGTAGGCGAAGAAGAAACTGAACTCAGCCACGCAATCCTCGGGATGAAGTTGTGTGAAAAACATGGCGAAAACCCAATCGTGTGCAACGCCGTAGGCGCTCACCACGATGAAGTGGAAATGACGAATATCTTATCGCCGATCATTCAGGCTTGCGACGCGATTTCCGGCGCCCGTCCAGGCGCTCGCCGCGAGATCCTGGAGAGCTACCTCAAGCGTATCGGTGAACTGGAAGAGCTGGCCATGGCCTACGAAGGGGTCTCCAAAGCTTATGCCATGCAAGCCGGCCGCGAGTTGCGGGTGATCGTGGAAAGCGAGAAAGTAACAGACCAATTTGCAGAAGATCTTTCGTTTATGATCTCTCAAAAGATCCAGGACGAAATGCAGTATATCGGTCAGGTCAAAGCGAACGTGATCCGGGAAAAGCGCGCAGTGTCTTACGCACGATAAAAAGAACCTTTTGAAAAAGCAGCGTGGTGGCAGTTTTATTTGCCACCCCGCTTTGCTTTTTGGGCCATGGGATTTGAATCAGCTAGTCGCAGCGATACCGGTCGTAGGGCTTGGCGCCGGTCTTGTCACCACTGCAGTTCAGCTCATTGTAGTATGTGGTTTCGCCAACAGGGAGCAGTTTTTCTTTGCAGAGATTGGACTCGAGCTTGGAGGCCTTACACTTTTTATAAGCCTTGGTGATGGTTTTGAAAGAGGCTGCTTCCGTATCCGGATCGATTTCTGCCATATTTTGGCAGTCACCGGTTTTTGCTGCTCTCGACAAGCCGCATTCCGCTTTTTTGTAGACTTTATACCGCACCCCGTTGCCTTCTGTTCCCTCGCTTTCCAATTCCATTTCGACCGCCAACGCCGTAAAGTAGATATCGGGAACCGGCATGGGCAGTACCTGGAAGAAATAGTCCATCCACAATCCCTCTTCATTCAACTCGGAGAATCCAAAGCGTCCGTCCGTGGTCGGAAAAGCGCCCATGTACTCCAGGATGTGGTCAATGTATTCCGGATCGATAAAAAACACTTCCATCTCCGAGTTGAAATACCCGGCCAGGTCCTGGATCGAGTCGGCCAGCAGTTCGGTTTCCACTACGGGGTCTGGATCTTCAATAACCGGAGGCGCTTCTTTTTCACAAGAGGAGATCAGCAGGACGCCAAAGGCCGTGCAGCAGGTAAAAAGGATTCCATACCAGAAAGAATGTTGCTTTTTCATGACTTCAAATTTTTAGTGATTCGACTGTTTGTTTCATTTTCTGATACAAACATAGGGGTCACGAAAAGGGGATTCCAGTACAGATGAGGCGGTTTTTCGGGGTTTGAAGGCTGGTTTGGAAGCAATTTTTTCAAATAGCCTTCTCGCAAGTGATTGATAATGATGCTATTCTAAGTTGTACAGAAAAGGAGGGAAATCGGGGTTAAACAAAAAATCTGGCTGTAGGGGGAGCGCCTCAGGCGCTCCCCTACAGCCAGATTTTTTATTTAAAGTCCACTAGGACCTTTTACTTCTTGTCTTCCATTTGCCGGATGACATCCGAGGCCTGGTCAAAGACCTTTTGTGCGACTTCCTGCTTGTCCTGACCGGCATACAGCGCCATTTCACAGGTTTGCAAAATTTCGAGGACTTGGGATGTGATGGGTTCCGGAACATCGGCCTGGGCCAACTGCTCGCGCACCCGGGCTTTGCTCCATAGCGCGGGAGGGATACTTAGTTTGTGCCCTAAATAAGCCATGAGCGCCCGGCTTATCTCTTCAAACAAATCCTGAAATTGACCAGCCTGTAAATGTCCGCGAGCAGTGGAAAGGTGTTGGTCGACAACCCGGCGGGTGCGGCGTTCGCGAACGAGGAGGGGATCCATGCGTTCTTCCCTGGTTTGCCAGCGGCGAAATAAAGTCAGCCCCAGGAGCGCGAGGAAGGGCAGAGACCCGAGACCCCAAAACAAGGGAGAATTTATCCAATACCTACCCCGGTATTGTAAACGGGTGCTGGTTAGCATGGGGAGCAACACCTCATCTTTGTCGTTGGCGGAAGGCCCGGTTGCGATAGAGGGCCGGTTGGAACCCTTCTGCACGCTAATATGAAGGGGCGCCTGCCGGGAAATGACGTACGCATTGCTGTCCGGATCCCAGTAGCTAAATTCGAGCGGGATGTCGTAAACGCCTTCGCTTTTTGGCGTGAGGAGGTATTCGATCACTTTCTCCCCGGTCAGGTAGCCGTTGCCCGAATCTTTCAACACTTCGGAGAGCACGTTGGGGTCGAACACTTCGAAGCTGTCAACCCCGGTCAGCGGAGGAATACCCACTTGCTTGATGTCGCCATCCCCGTTGATGAAAAGTTTAACCGAAAGGGCGTCGTCGGTACTCAACTCGGTGCGGTTCACCTCTGAAGAAAACGTGTATTTTCCTACTGCGCCCGAAAAGGTCTGAGGTTTGTCTTCCGGAAAGGGGAGGACCTTAATGGTAAGGGGGTTGGAGCTGATCCGTAAGCGCTCTACCGGAGCAAGGCCCAACCCAAATGGGTTAGAACGGCGCTCCCCCACATCCAAAAGGATGGTAAGCGGCGGAATTTCGAGGTTGCCGGTACGCTGGGGGAATAGGGCGAGGCGAACCAGGGTCATGGAGACGTAATATACCCCATTAACGACCTCCTGATAACTGCGGTAATAGTTGAGTTACTCGGCATAAAAGCCCGAATAATCAGGTTTTGACTCGATCTGGTGTCCCTGTTTAAAAAATTGCGGCCGGATGTAAATCTTGTAATCCAGAAAGATTTGCTGCCCGGGATAGGCCTGCTGGATATTGGTCTCCGCTTTGAGAAAAGCAGGTGCATTTTCCCGCCGGGAACGCGGGTCTTCCTCCAGCACCGTAATCTGAAAAGGCTTGGTGTAGAGTTTTTTCTTATCTACTACCACCGAAGCACTCCCAATAGTCAATACCCCTTTTTGTTTGGGAAGTAAGATGTAAGAGATGCCCAGTTCCGTGCTTTTTACGCCATTGACCAGGCTGGACATTGAACTCCTATTGGGGCCGGAAAGCATCGAAAAACCCTCAAAATCGGGCGGAACAAAATCACTTCCATCGGCATTGCGCAATACAAAGGAAACCTCGACCTGCCGGTTGAGGAATACTTCTTTCGCATTAGAAGTAGCCTCAAAGGAAACCTGTCCCATAGCGGGCAGAAAAAAGATCATACCCAACAGGCCTGTTATCCACCAATAAAGTTTCCCGATCGTGCTTTGCATAGGACAAAGGTACATTTTTAGGACGGGTAAAAAATTACCAATCCTTTGCCGGCTTTGTTGGTTTCCCCTCTGCCCGGCGCATTTTCTCCTGCACTTTTTGTTCTTCGCGGTCCATAATGTCCAAAAGTCGTTCAGCTTCCTCATCGCTCAGTGTCCCGTGCTGCTGCTCCCCTGGTTGAGGCGCTTGCTCGGATTGGGACTGGTCTTGCTCCTCCTGGTCGGGAGGGGGCGGGCCTTCCTGTTCCTGAGGTTGGCCGGATTGGTCTTGCTCCTTGCTTTGTTCCTCCTGGTTCTGCTCCTTTTGCTCCTGGTTTTGTTGCTGTTGCTGTTGTTGTTGTTGCAACTGGAGTTGCCGCAATGCCTGTGAAAGGTTGTACTGGGTTTGCGCATCGGCCGGCTGAATGCGGAGTGCATTCTTATAGGCATCCACCGCTTCCTGGTATTGTTGGTTGGAATAGTAGGTGTTGCCAAGGTTGTGGTAGGCATTAGCCCGCAAAGTCGGATCGGTAGCCTGACCTGCCGCACGCTCAAATTGTTGCAGGGCCTCCTCAAACCGTTGCTGTTCGTATATGGAGCTGCCCAAATTGTATTCACCCTGGGCTGTTGGCTTTTTTTCCAGGGCCTTCCGATATTCTTCTTCCGCCTTTACATAGTCCTGCCCCTTATACGCCTGATCGCCCGACCGCAAGTGGTCATGCACAGATTGTGCGCCTGCTATTATCGCCAGGCTCAAAAATGCCAACAAAAGAGATATTTTCTTCATCTTTCACTATTTCAGGAGACGCCAGGTATGGCGTCTTTACATAACAGGGAGACGCCAGGTATGGCGTCTTTACATAACAGGGAGACGCCAGGTATGGCGTCTTTACTTTTTACCTGCCCTTGTGAGGGTCCATGCCGGGCTGAAAAAATCGAGCATCAGCAATAAAAGTCCTATTCCGATAAAATATTGAAAATAACTTTCGTATTCGTCATACACGCGTTCCTCCATTTCCCTGCGGTCGAGTTGGGCGACTGCAGCTTGGATTCCTTTAATCACCTGTGCCGGGTTAGTTAACGCGAAAAACTGTCCGCCGCCCTCTTCAGCAAGGTTTCGCAGCATCTCTACATTGACCTGAGAGCGTACCGGGTTGCCCTCCTGGTCTTTCTTGAATGCTTTTTGACCGTTGATCCACTCGGGTACAAACCCGCCTTCTTCCGTGCCCACCGCAACGGTGAAAAGCAAGACGCCCTGTTCCTTGGCAATCCGGGCTTTTTCCATCGCATCTTCGTCGTGGGTCTCTCCATCTGTCAGCAAAATGAGCGCTTTGTGATGGGTGCTGTTGGGATCGAACAGGCGTTCGGCCAGGTCAATGGCGGCGCCTATTTCGGTGCCCTGGTAGGGCGCCTGGCTGGGAGAGCTGCTTTTGATAAATAGGTCCAATGCCCCATAGTCCGTAGTGAGGGGCACCTGGGTATAAGCGCCTGCGGCAAATACGATCAACCCGATCCGTTCTCCCACAAGGCTTTCCAGGAGTTGCTCGCCAAAGCGTTTGGCCAGTTCCATGCGGTTGGGCGCGAGGTCTTCGGTGAGCATACTTTGGGAAATATCGAGCGCCAGGATGATATCGGCTGCGGTGCGGGTAACTTTCTGGCGCTTGGAACCCCATTGCGGATTCGCCCAGCCTACGATGAGAAAGCTCAATGCCAGGAATAGGACGATCCAGTGGATCCACTGCCTGCGGGCCGACCAGCCGGGCATCAGGCGGTCCAGGGTCTTCCGTTCGCCGAATGCCTGCATCGCCCATTTTCGGCGGTAAAACACCCAGATGCCCAGCCCTGCCAACAAGGGGACCAGCAAGAGCGCATAGAGGTATTCGGGTTGTTCGAAGCGAAACATAGGCGATCAGGGAAATCTGCGGATGAACAAATGGTGGGTCAGCCACTCCAGCAAGAGCAGTAACAAAGCCACTCCGGCAAAAGGATAAAAAGCCTCCGCCGTGCGCGTGATCGTGGTGATCTCGATTTCCGTCTTTTCGAGCTGGTCGATGGATTCATATACTCCGGCCAACACTTTTTCCGAAACGGCCCGGAAATACCGTGCACCTGTAATGTCGGCAATTTCTGTCAGCAATTCTTCATTGATCTCCACCCGGACATTGCGGTAGATCAACTCCCCATTGGCGCGCTGCATGAAGGGCATCTTGGCATAGCCGTCGGTACCGACGCCAATGGTGTATACTTTGATGTTGTATTTCTTAGCCAGTTCAGCGGCCGTCAGCGGTGGAATATAGCCGGCGTTGTTGTCGCCATCGGTCAACAACACGATGACCTTGCTCTCCGCATCACTGTCCTTAAGGCGGTTGACGGCGCTGGAAAGGCCCATCCCAATAGCGGTGCCCTGCTCTTCAAACAGGTCGGTGCGCAGTTGGGAAAGAAACTCCATCACTACCCGGTGGTCGGTAGTGATCGGACACTGGGTAAAGGCTTCTCCGGAAAATATGGTCAGCCCGATCCGGTCATAACGCCTTTTTTCCACAAAAGCTTCCGCTACCTGTTTGCACACCTCCAGGCGGTTGGGACTGAAGTCTTCAGCCAGCATGCTATTCGACACGTCCATTACCAGAAAAATGTCGATGCCTTCTCCTTTGATCTCTTCTTTTTTGAATATATCCTGCGGTCTTGCCAGGGCTATGATAAGCAATCCAAATGCGAAGAGGCGCACGTAGGGCAGGGCCTGCATCAATAGGGTTTTCCAAGTTGCCTGCCAGGGGCGCAGGTCGGAAAATTTCAACGCCACTTCCCGCATCCGTCCATTTCGCCAATACCACCAGCCCGCTACCGGGAGTTGCAAGAGGAGCAGGAGGAAATATGGCTGAGCGAATGTAGGCATGTTGGTGACTGGTGACTGGTGACTGGTGACTGGTTACTGGTGACTGGTTACTGGTTACTGGTTACTGGATTGTCTGCGTGGCTTCAGCGGAGGCGGTTGAGTGAATGAATTTTTTTGCTTGTTCGAGGAGTTGCTCGTGTACTTCGACAGGGGGAGTTGCTTTGGCAAATTTCACCATGTCGGAGGTATTTAGCAACCGGGTGGTTTCCTGGAGGAGGTCTTCTGGAACCAGGCTTTTTAATTGGGTAGCGATTTCGCTGGAAGTGCTTTCCAGAGCCAGAATGCCATAGCGGCTTTCCAGGTATTCGCGCAGAATATAAGTCAGTTGGGTGTGAAACTCTTTGAACTGCCCTTTTTGCCAGAGTTGGGCTTGCTTCAGCGGTTCGAATTTTTTCAGAGCTAAGGTATGAGGTGGAATGACCACAGGAGGTGCTTTCACCACGGCAACGGGGCGGTTTTTTCGCCGCCATAGCCACCACAGGGCTGTCAGAATGGCGAGAGTGGCAAATAGCCCGAGGAGATAGGGGATAAAGTCTTCCATCCGGATGGGTTCCTCGATGATGGGTTTCAGGGGCATCAGGACGGTGGAATCCTGGGGAACCATATTTACCCGAAGGGGAATGGCATTGGTATAAATTGTATCGGTGCGTCCCTGGATTTCATAGGGCACCATGATGGGCGAAATGGCATAATAGCCGCTATCCCATGCAGTGAGGAGCAGGTCTTTTTCGAGGGTGATTGCTTTATCGGAGACCCGGGTGGTATCCCATGCCGAGGTGCGGAGCAATTCGAGGGTGCCGGAAGTGTCGATCGCAATAATCCCGGGCTCCAGGATCAGGACGCCGGGAGCAAAATCGACGCGAAGGCGGACCGTTCGTTTTCCTCCTACCAGCATTTCTGTACTGTCGATCGTCGCCCTGGCCCCTACCTGTGCATGGCTAGCCACCGGACCGGATATCCCGGTCAGAAGGAGCATTAAAGTCAGCAGGATGTGAAATAAGAACCGCCTCATGTGTGGGATCGCTTTTTGAAAAATTGGAGCAGGACATTCACATAGCTCTCCCCGGTCTGAATGCGCAGGGTATCGGCGCCGTTTCGCCGGAAGGAGGTCAGGAAACGCTCCTCCTTTTGTCGGAATGATTCACTGAAGCGTTGGCGTATGCGTTTGCTGGAGGTGTCGATCCATCCCAACCGCCCCGTCTCCGCATCGCGGGCGCGGATCAACCCCACATCGGGAAGGTCTACTTCCCGGGGGTCGAACAGGTGGATGCCCACCAGGTCGTGTTTGCGGGCCACAACCCGCAAGGGCGTTTCGTAGGAATTTGCCTGAAAGTCGGAGCACAAAAAACAGATGCTTCGTTTTTTGATCACATTGTTGAAGTATTCGAGCGCTTGTCCGATATCGGTCCCTTGCTTCCCGGGCTCAATGTCGATCAGTTCCCGGATGATACGCAGGATGTGCTGGCGACCTTTTTTGGGGGGAATAAAAGCCTCTATTCCTTCCGAAAAAAGGATGGCTCCTACCTTGTCGTTATTTTGGGTAGCGGAAAATGCGAGCACCGCGCAGATCTCCGTGATCAGTTCGCGCTTCAATTGCGTAGTGGTGCCAAAAAAAGCCGATTGGCTGACGTCGACCAGCAACATGACAGTCAGTTCGCGTTCTTCCTCGAATACTTTGATAAATGGATCGCCGGTTCGGGCGGTGACGTTCCAGTCGATATTCCGGATGTCGTCGCCATATTGGTAGGCACGTACTTCGCTGAATGACATACCCCGCCCCTTAAAGGCGCTATGGTACTCTCCGGAAAAGAGATGCCTGCTCAAGCCTTTTGTCTTGATCTCGATCTTCCTGACTTTTTTAAGCAGTTCTCTCGTTTCCATTTGCTATTCCTCTATTTCACTTTTTACCCGCCGTAGCTTTAGCGAAGGAGGGTCACGGCACTTCCACCGTATTCAACACCTTATCGATAATATCTTCCTGGGTAATATTTTCTGCTTCCGCCTCGTAGGTCAATCCGATGCGGTGGCGCATGACGTCGTGGCAGATGTTGCGCACATCTTCGGGGATGACGAAGCCGCGGCGTTGCAGGAAGGCCTCTGCTTTGGCGGCCAGGGCCAGGTTGATGCTGGCGCGGGGCGAAGCGCCGTAGTTGATAAGCGGCTCCAGATCGCGGAGACCGTACTCCTGTGGGTTTCGGGTGGCAAAGACGATATCGATGATGTACTGCTCGATCTTTTCGTCCATGTATACTTTTCGTACGGAACTGCGGGCTTGCAAGATCTCTTTTTGCTCTATGATGGGTTTCACTTTCCCAAACGAATCATCGCTGAGGTTGCGGCGCACGATCTCTCGTTCTTCGTCCTTGGTAGGGTAGCCGATCTTGACTTTCAGCATGAAGCGGTCGGTTTGGGCTTCCGGCAGGGGGTAAGTACCCTCTTGTTCGATGGGGTTTTGCGTAGCCAGCACCAGGAAAGGTTCCTGAAGTGGATAGGTCTCCAGCCCGATGGTCACCTGGCGTTCCTGCATGGCTTCCAGCAGGGCTGACTGCACTTTCGCCGGCGCCCGGTTGATCTCGTCAGCGAGGATGAAGTTGGCGAAAATGGGTCCTTTGCGTACCGCAAATTCATGGGCATTAGGATTGTAGATCATGGTGCCTATGATGTCGGCCGGCAGCAAGTCGGGAGTAAACTGGATACGGCTGAATTGCGCGTTAATTGCTTGCGCCAGGGTCTTGATCGCCAGGGTTTTTGCCAGTCCGGGGAGCCCTTCCAGCAAAATGTGGCCCTTGGTAAGCAGTCCGATCAACAAGCGGTCGATCATGTGTTTTTGGCCTACAATAACCTGTGCGGTTTCCTGGTTTAATTTTTCGACAAAAGCGCTATCGAGGTATATTTGCTGATTGAGGGCTTCAATGTCGATCGATTGCATGGGGGTTGGTTCTGGTGAAGAATGATTCATTTAGCGTGCAAAATTGCAAATTTTTCAAAAAAAACGCCTCCCGCATCGTGGAGGATTGGTTGCTTTAACGTGTAATTAACAAACTTTGTGCTATGAAAACAATTATTCCTTTTTTTTTCCTGCTTTGTGTGAGCGGGCTTTCTTTCGCGCAGTCGTCGCAAGACCCGGAAAAATCAGTCCGGGATCTCAAAAATGGCGTGCTTGTCGTACGACTGCGCACCCAATCCAATAAGATCGCCAAGTTGAACGAATTGCTCCAATCGGGCGAGCTGAGGAGCGATGTCAAGACGCGTTACCTGGCGGAGCTGGAGGCAACCCGGCAGGAAGTGGAACGGGAAAACCGGCTCCTCATGCAGGCATTTACAGAGCTTTATCATTTTTCACCGGTATTGTTTCTGCACGACACCCTTGCGCCGGCGCTCAAATCGGCAAATCCATCAGGCATTTTTTTGAATGAATTAACGCAGATTGACCCACAACGCTCGCTAGGAGACCGGTACTTCCTGATCGCAGGCATCGGCCTTATCGCCGCTTCAGAAGGAGCTTCCGGAAATGATGCATTGATCGTCTACGATCGAGAATTCAATGCGATGGCCAAACCTTTTCCAGCCTACACGGGCGTGACCACCATTCGGCTGTTTTTCAAAACCTTCACGGCTTCGGATGAAAATACAGAGGCGTTTCATCTTCGGAAAATGGTGGAGCGGCTGGATCGAAAGCTGGCTCATTACTACGCCAGGGTGCAGGGGGGAATCTAGTCTCCCATCGTGTCTTTCCCATTAAACAGCGGCGCCACAGGGGTAGAGTCTTTGGGCATTAACCGTTCAGGCGCCTGAGGCTTATCGGGCCTGGAGGGCCGATCGAGCGTGTCCCGGTTGGCTTTCGCCCAGATAATGACCAGCGAGTCGACTTCCAGGGAAGCTTTTTCCAGTGCCCGTTTTTTACAAACACGCCACTGGTCCTGCCGGTATTCCTCCAGGCGTTTATCGAGTTCCTGTTGTACCAAAGGAGAAAAGACCGGGACCTGAAATGCGAAGAATACGGCGCCAAGGCCTGCGAGCAAAAACACAGGTATTCGTTTGAAGCGGCTCATTGCAATTTAATTCGCTCGAGTTGTCGGTTAATTTCCTGGATGCGATCGGTCCAGAGGCTATCGGTATAGAAGGTGATCAGCGAGTCAAAACGGCTATCGCACAAGCTGTCCAATTCCGGACGGATCCGGGCTATTTCTTCTTTGTACAGGCTATCCACCAGGCTTTTTTCTTCCCAACTCAACGTTAGCGGAGTCTCCTCTCCGCAAGCTGAAAGGGTAATGAGGAAGAGGCTAAGAAGAATTACGCGCATTTTTTTGGTTTTAGTATAGAAGAGACGCCATACCTGGCATCTACCGATCTATATCCATCACTTTCTTCCGCAACTCAAAATGTTTACCCAGGTATACCTTGCGCACCATCTCATCGGCAGCGAGTTCTTCTGCGGTGCCTGCTTTCAGGATGCGGCCTTCAAACATGAGGTAGGCGCGGTCGGTGATGGAGAGGGTTTCCTGTACGTTGTGGTCGGTGATGAGGATACCGATATTCTTGGTCTTGAGTTTAGCCACGATATATTGGATGTCTTCCACGGCAATGGGGTCGATACCGGCAAAGGGCTCATCAAGGAGGATGAATTTTGGGTCGGTGGCCAGGGCCCGGGCTATTTCGGTGCGGCGCCGTTCTCCGCCGGAGAGGGTATCGCCCCGGTTTTTGCGCACTTTTTCCAACCCGAATTCCTGCAGGAGCCCTTCCAGTTTTTCCGCCTGGTCGGCTTTGCGGAGTTTGGTCATCTCCAACACGGCTTTGATGTTGTCTTCTACGCTTAGTTTGCGGAATACAGAGGGTTCCTGCGGCAGGTAACCGATACCGTTTTGCGCCCGTTTGTACATCGGCAACTTGGTAATGTCGGTCTGATCGAGAAAAACTTTCCCCATGTCGGGTTTGATAAATCCGACGACCATATAAAACGTAGTGGTCTTGCCAGCCCCATTGGGACCCAGCAAACCCACGATCTCCCCCTGTTGGACATAGAGCGAGACGTGTTGGACCACGGTGCGTTTCCCGTAAAGTTTTACCAGTTCTTCAGTTCGCAATTGCATTCCAGACCACATTTTTCCGGGAATAAACAACAAAGATACAAAGATTGTCACCACCTCCGGCGGCGACCCTCTTTATTTGCTTATTCCCATTTCACTACAAAATTAGCTTCCACTTCCCAGTTGGCCCGCACGGGTTCCAGTGGCCATGTAAGTAACCGCTCCGGTTGAAGTTTCAGGCCGTAATTACCAGGTGTCCAGCGGGCGTCACTATTCCGGTCTTCTGTAAGGCGAATCTGGTAAGTACCTGGGGCCATACCGAGTATCCATGTTTCCCAATTGGGTTGATCTCCATTTAGGGTGAAACGGCGAATGGGCGATTCTTGTTGCATGAGCTCCACCAGGTATGTTTGCCCGATTTCCAGGCTGTCGATGTGGAGATGGAGACTGCCCAGGTCGCTGCGCTGCCCCATCCGGTAGTTGAATACCAGGGAGTCATTAGTTAACCCCTGCCAGCCTTCAAGCGCATTTGGCAGCATCAGGAGCTGGTAACTCTGGGCCTCGAGCCAATTGAAATGGATATGCCACATCCGGAGGTTGGTGGTGTCTGGATACAGGCGAAGATTCATATCCTCCAACCGGATCGAATCGCTCCACAATTGGATGGAGTCCATCTCCACGGTTTTTACCGGAAAATTCCATTTTACCTCGATAGGCTGGGTAGGATTGAGCTGTGCCTTACTCCCCTTGGCTTCAGAGAGGAGGCGCAGTTGGTCCCAGTTGCCGGGACGGCTGCCCGGGCGGGTAGTCACGGTGTCGAGCCAGTCTCCGCTTTGGAGGTAAACCATCCAGGAGAGGGTATCTGGCAGTTCATGCCACAAAAACACCGTGTCTTTGACGGTTTCGCTGGATAGGATAGAATCGGAGGCGGTGAGCGCCAAATCCCAGGGCTCGCGATTAAAGGGAAGTTTCACCAGGCCGGGGAAGGGCGTTTGTTGGCCTTGCCGGCGTAGCGGGAGTTCTTCCTGAAAAAAACGAAGTTGAATAGGTAGCTGCACACTATCGCCGGGGTGAATGAACGCGTCCTGAAAGCCGATCCGCTCGGTCGCCTGGTCGAACAGGTAGTTCAGGTTGGCATCTTCCAGGGCAAAGATCTTGAAGGTATCGGATTTTACATTTTCAATTTGAAAAACGCCTTGTGCATTGGTTTTGGCGAAATAAAACGGACGCTCGGTGCGCACCACGGTGTCTGCGAGGTTGTCGTAAAGGAGCACCAGCACTTTGTCGACGGGTTTCCCTGAAAAGGCATCGACTACCGTGCCCGTCACCCGGAGGGAGTCGATATAGTCGCCCGTGGAAAAAATAAAGCGGATAGGCGCTGCATTGCCCTCGGTAAAGTCCTTTATGGCGTCGCCAAATTGAATGGTATAAGTCGCCTCAGGCCGGAGTACTTCGTCTTTGTCAAATGCTAATTTCACGTGGCGATATTTCTCGAGGGTTACCGTAGGGCGTTTGGCGAGGGGAGGGGAGACCACCACCTGGTTGAACACATCTTTCAGGTCGATAAATTCGTCGAAGACCAGCAGGATCGGCTGCTTTTCGAAGCGGGTCTGAAAATTGGGAGTGGAGCGCGCAGAGTCGAGTTGGGGTGGTATGGTATCTCTCGGCCCGCCGGTCAGGGATGCCACCTGGGCACAGCTGCTGAGGGTGGAGAGGTAGGCAGTGGTCAGCAGGAAAGCGAGGAGCAGAATGGGTAGTATTCGCATAGTGGGTTGTCAGGATTTGGGATGGCGGCTTCTGGGGTGGAAAGCCAGGAGGGTATCGCGTAAAAAATCGGTATTGAGGTGGGTGTAGATCTCGGTGGTGAGGATCGATTCATGTCCCAGCATTTCCTGCACTGCCCGGAGGTCAGCCCCCCCTTCGATGAGGTGGGTCGCAAAGGAATGCCGAAAGGTATGCGGGGAGACGGACTTCCGGATACCGGCCGCCGCTGCCGCTTGTTTGACGATTAAAAAAACCATAACGCGCGTCAATTTTTTTCCCCTGCGGTTGAGGAATAGAAAATTTTCGTGGCCCGGGGCGATCGGTTGCCGCTGGCGCACGTGTTCGATGTAAAGTAAAATATATTTTACGGCTTCATCTCCAATAGGTACCAGCCGTTCCTTATCTCCTTTTCCTGTCACTTTCACAAAATTGATGTCCAGGTACAGGTTGGAGCGGCGGAGGTCTACCAGCTCGCTGACGCGCAAGCCACAGGCGTAAAGGGTTTCGAGGATGGCCCGGTTGCGGTGGCCTTGTGCCAGACTCAGGTCGATCGATTCCAGCATCAACTGAATTTCTTCGAAAGACAAGACCTCCGGGATATCGCGGTCGAGGCGAGGCGATTCGAGCAACTCGGTGGGGTCGGCAAGGATGAGGTCTTCGATAAAAAGGTAGCGGTAGAATGCTTTAATCCCGGAGATGAGCCGGGCTTGGGAGCGCTTGGCAAAGCCCAGTTCATGGAGCCAGTGAATAAAGTCTGTAAGGTGTTTTAACTCCACTTGGGTGGGGTTGATATCGAGTTGGCGCATCCGGAGAAAAGAGGCCAGTTTGCCAATGTCGTGTACATAGGCATCCCGCGTGTGGGGCGAGAGCGCACGTTCCAGTTGGAGAAAACTGCTAAATCCTTTAATGGTGCTTTGCCAATCCATATGTTTGCGGCCGTTACCTGCCCGGCGCTTAGGCTTTGTTTTTATAACCGATTTGTGTACTTTTAGACGGTTAACCTACACTTTATGCACATGCGCTTGCTTATTCCTGGTCTTTTGTTGTACGCCTTGTTTGTGCTGTTCGGTCGATGGTATTTCGTTTGCGAAGTTAGAAATCGTTGTGGAGAACAAGAAGAGATCCCGGCACGAACCACTTCGCTCGTTTTAACGGAAGGGGAAAACGTAGTATTGGAGGGGTACGAGCAATTTTTTTTTCCAAAAGATAGTATCCGTCCTGACCTCAGCAGCGGAAATCATCAGTTTCTACAGGATTTGACCGTATATCTGGAAGAAAATCCTTCTAAGCAACTGCTGATCACGGGGTTTTACCTTCAGGAGGAAGCATTGGCTCCCTCCGGTTTTTTTAATGACCTGGGAATGGCCAGGGCGGCTCAGATAGGATTAAATCTGGAAGACCGCGGTATCAATGCCAGGCGGATAACGCTTCATGCCATGGTGTTAGACCGGGATACCCTGCTGGAGCCAGTACGTTTTTTAATACGACAAGCCACTACGTCTACTATTATTTCTGAATGAAAAACCGTGTTTATGAAATTCTTCAGCGATCTTTTTGCCTCCTTTGACCAGCAGGACAGCCTGGTTTTTCTGCTTTTTGTGCTGGTCTCGTTCCTGATCGGCTTCTTATTAAGCTGGCTTGTTGCCAGCCGAAAGAATAGCAAATTGCGGGAAGAGGCACAGAAAGCCCAGGCTGAGTTCAAAGCGCTGGATGCGGAATACCAATCCTTTAAAGAACAATTTGAACTTCGGGAGGCAGACCTGCAACATGCTCAGGTGGAAGTGGAGGAAGCCAAGCGGCGCATGCAAAATTTTCAGGACGAAAGCCGGCGCCTGAAAGCTGAATTGGAAGAAACGCATGCAGAACTGATTCGCATGGAATCGGCTGTCACCTCTCAACAGGTGACGATCGAAGATCTGAATGACCAGATCCTTGGGTTGCGCACCAAAAACCAGCAACTGGCAGAAGAATCGGTGGAATTGCCGCCCAAGGTAGAAGCCCTGGCCCTGGAGCCGATAGATGCAGTAGCGGAGATGCAAAGCGCCTTTAATGCCGCTTTACAACGCCTGGCAACTATTGAAGAAAAATTACAGCAGATAGAATCGGAGAATACATCCATGCGCAATCAATTTGCTGCATCCCCCACCAGCAGAAGCCTGGAAGCTTCCGTAGAGCAACTGTTCGAAATAGATGAAGAGGAAGACGATGAAGCCATCGTGGCTCGGGCACGCGAATACCTGAATTCAGCCATCGGCTCAGTGCTGCCCGCCTCCTCGGAGTCCGAAAAGGATGACTTGAAAAAGATTGAAGGTATCGGCACTTTCATTGAAAAACAACTCAACGAAGCAGGCATATACACCTATGAGCAGATCAGTAAGCTGGACGAAGTCCTTATCGAGCAACTGACCACCGCGATTCAATTCTTTCCCGGTCGGATCGTCAAAGACGATTGGGTGGGACAGGCGGCACAGCTTTTAAATCAAACACAGGAGGAGAAAAAAGAAGCACAACCCGGTGAAGACCCTCCCTCCGCCAACCAGGTTGCCGAGTCTCTTCAGGTGGTGGAAGGTATAGGCCCAAAAATAGAAACGTTGCTGAATGAAGCGGGAATTAGTTCCCTGCAAGACCTCGCGGATGCCAAGGGAGATCACCTCCAGGAAATTCTTTCTTCTGCCGGGGAGCGTTTTCGCCTGCACGACCCCTCCACCTGGCCCGAACAAGCCCGGCTGGCTGCAGCCGGTGAGTGGGAGCAGCTAAATACGTTTAAGGAGTATTTGAATGGAGGAAAGCACCCGGAATAACCAGGGTTTTATGAAGAATGGAGTGCGGCAAGCACTCCATTCTTAACGGTCAGACCAGATCTTTCGGATCCGGCTGAGACGGTTCATCCGATCCGCCTTCTTTCTTGTCACCTTTCTTTTCGGTGCGGTATTTGCGCATTTTTTCCGTTAGTTCGTCCATGCGCTCGGCGATGTGGCTGAGCTCTTCTTCCATGATATCTTTGAACTCGGAAGCCGCTTTTTTGAAGGAATCCTGGAACGATTCAAACCCGTCTTTATCCTTTGAGGAGGATTCTTTCTTTTCCTCCGCACCCGCAGCTGGTTCTTCACCTGCCGCACCCTGTGGCGTTTCTTTTTTCTCAGCCGATTTTTTCAGATGCTCGGCGTTCTTGTTGAGGTTTTCCTTGATGTCCCCCATCAGGTTGCCCATGTTTTCCATCATGTCGGCAAGGGCTTCTTTCAGATCTTCAGGGGCACGGTTAAACGCGTCTTCGACTTTGTTTTTAGCGTCGTCGAACAGTTGCTTGAAAGAGGAATTTTTCATTGGTTTCAATTTTCAACGTGAAGTTTAAGGACAAATTTAGTGTAAGTAGTGCGCCATAATTAATTTATAAACACTGCGGCCGCCGGCCGCAGTGTTTATAAATTAATTATGTCAGAGAACTTAGTAACTACCACCCATCATATATAATAAAATGAACAAAAGCATAGTTCCGCACAGGGAGGGCTGTTCGTCGATGGAAGGAGGGCCTTGGTCGGTTTAGTCTTTATAGCGCCTCATCATGGGGTAGCGGACGGTAGGCCTGTTGCTGAAATTCTGCCACGAGTGCCGCCACGGCGGCTTCCATTTCTTCCGCAGAAGCCGGCCCCGGAGTGCCTTCTGCAGAAGGTTGCCCGGGGAATGTATCCACATGAATAGTAGAGGTGGGGAAGGCAAATTCTATTCCCAGCAACGCAGCCAGGCGGAGCGCGCTGAGGAAAAGATCTTCCTTGACCTGCAGTTCTTCCCCATAGTCGTCGGTTTCGATGATGGCCCGGTACATGATCACCAGGGAGAAATCAGCCATGTCGGTGAAGTAGACCCGGTTGCCGTCCTCGGCGGTCATAGGGTGTGCCGTGATGAGCTTTTTCAACCCCTCCATAAACCATTGGATCTTCTGCGGCGGGGTGTTGTACGCAATGCCTAATCTGGCATCCAGCAGGCGATGTGTCCGTACCCCGAGGTTGCGCACGGAGGCATTGGCGACGTTGCCATTGGGCACGGCTATGATCGAGCTGTCGAGGAGTTGGATCCGGGTAGTCCGGAAGCCGACTTCCACTACTTTCCCCTCAAAGGTATCGCCAATAACCCAGTCTCCAATCTGGAACGGCCGATCGAAGAAGATCATGGCAGAACCAATGAGGTTTTTTACGGTGTCCTGCGCCGCCAGCGCCAGCGCCAAACCACCTATGGATACCCCGGCGATAAGCGCCGCCACGTTGACGTTGAGGAGTCGCAGTATCTGGATCATGGCGCCAAAAACGAGCACCAATTGAAGTAATCTTTTCAGGATGGGTACCAGTTGGTTGTCCAGTTGCGTACTGGTGCCCGCAGCCCATTTTTTTACGTATAAAATAACTACATCCAGTATACGAACGCCGAGGACCAGAAAGAGCATGGTGGCGCCGATGCGGATGCCGGTCATAATGATCTCCACCCATTCGATAGGTAGATGGAGCAGCGGGACGACCCATTGCCAGGTCAGCATCAGGATCCAGATGCTGGCCAGGCGGGCAATGCTGAATACCATCCTGGTGGGTACTGTTGCTGGATACACTCTACTCCTGCTCAACCGATCGACCACAGGCCGCAAGAGGCGACTCAGAAAAAATTGAATGATCCAGGTGATGAGTACCAATACTAAAAAGCCCGCATATTGCCAAAGCGCCAGCCCGAGAAAGTGATTTTGGCCGTATTTGGGAATTAAATTGACCAATAGGTCCGACCCGAAAGGGTAGACCTTTCGGTGCAGCGAACGGATATGCTCAATGGTGTAGGCGGAATAATACCAGTTGTCTCCCACTTTTTCGAGATATACATCCGGCAATTCATTGGGGAAGAGCACGTATTGATTTTTTCCGGAAATGGTGTCCCTGTAATTGACGATATCCGGAATTTTCTGGAGTACGACGTAAAGGCCCTTCCCATCGTAGACCTGCTTGAGTTTAAGGGCTAGTTCCTGAGCTTCGTCCAGGTCTTTTACCCCTTGGATGGTCCGGGCAGAAAGCTCGGGCTGGTAACTGTCGGGTTGAAGAAAATACAGGTGTGTTTTGACCGCGTGGAAAGGGGTACTCAAGTCAGCTTTAGTCTGAGGTTGAGCAAGTAAGCCTGCTGGAAGAAGTAGTAGGAGAAATAAAGCTTTACGCCAAAATTGATTCATGGGGATAAATTAAGGTTTGGGGAACAGGCGGAAAAGTAACCACCCCCCGATGCCGGCCACTACCGTCCCTATAAGCGCAGGCATGGTGTTCCCGTAAATCCAGTAGCCAGTGGCAAAGAGCGCTGCGTATACGGTAATGCAACCGATAAAGACCAGTAGAAGTTCACTGCTTATCCGACTTGCCGTGTAAGTAGCCAGTGGTTTGCCTCCTTCGGAAGCCCATTGAATAACGGGTTTCCACCCCGCGGCATGAGGGCGGATATGGGATACAAAATCAGCCAGGCGCTCCATCGTGGAAGGCGGGGTCAGGAAGGTGACACTTACCCAGGCGACGGTAGTAATCCCCACCCCCCAAAGGAGTTGGACGTATTCGGGAAGGTCTACCGGGTGCACGAATTCGAAATAAAGCGCCACGGCAAAAGAAACGACCATTGCGGTGAGCTCGCTGAAGGGATTTATGTGTCACCAAAACCAGCGCAACAGGAAGATAAGCCCTGTGCCTGCGCCAATCTTGAGCAGGATATCGAAACCCTGCATCGCATTTTCCAAATAAAAAGCTACTATGATGGCCATAACCATCAAAATGATAGTGGTGATGCGGCCCACCAGTACCTCTCCTTTGCTACTCAGGCCCGGATTGAGAAAGCGCTTGTAAAAATCGTTGACCACATAAGAGGCGCCCCAATTGAGGTGGGTGGAAATGGTGGACATAAATGCCGAAGCGAGGGAGGCCAGCACCAGCCCCACAAGGCCTGCAGGCAGCAGCCGGAGCATGGCGGGGTAGGCCAGGTCGTCCTTGATCACCTTCCCCGCCATTTGCGGGAATGCATCCCCCAGCGCGGTCAGGTCGGGAAATATGATCAGGGAAGCCAGTGCGATAAGAATCCAGGGCCATGGACGCATGGCGTAGTGCGCAATATTGAAAAACAAGGTGGCGCCAATGGCATTGCGCTCATCTTTGGCCGACAACATGCGCTGGGCAATATAACCGCCTCCGCCGGGCTCGGCGCCCGGATACCACACGCTCCACCATTGTACGGCAAGAGGGATCAGTAATAGCGGCACCCATACATTTTTATCGGTCAGGTCGGGCAGGATATTCAAATGGGATTGTACGTTGGGATGGCTCATCAGGGCATGGATGCCTCCGATTTCAGGGTGATTCACCACTACGTAAGCGGCCCAAACACTCCCGATCATGGCAATGATAAATTGTAAAAAGTCGGTCAGGATCACCCCCCTTAACCCACCCAGCGAGGAATACACCACCGTGATGCCAGAGGCGACAAGGGCCGACTCTACCCGGTTAAAGCCAAATACGCCGCCGATCTTCATGGCCGCCAGAATCACCGTAGCCATGATGAGGCAATTGGCAAAAACGCCCAGATACAAGGACCGGAAGCCGCGGAGAAAAGCGGCAGCTTTGCCGCTGTAACGCAATTCATAAAACTCGAGATCGGTTTGTACCCCCGAACGGCGCCACAAACGTGCATACACAAACACGGTCAACATCCCGGTCAGCAGAAAGGCCCACCAGCGCCAGTTACCCCCCACACCGTCATTGCGCACAAAGTCGGTAACCAGGTTGGGGGTATCAGCCGAAAAGGTAGTTGCTACCATCGAAACGCCCAATAACCACCAGGGCATGGAGCGGCCCGAAAGGAAATACTCCGCATAGCTTCCGCTAGCTTTACGGGCTGTCCATAATCCAACGAGGAGGGAAATCGCGAGAAATGCGAGAATGATCGTCCAATCAAGGGTAGTCAGCTGCATAGTGAGGTTGGTTTTTCTTTCGGGAAAATACAAAATAATAAATTAGAGGGGGCCTGGAGCGACCTCTAATTTAATGCACTGCCTTCGCCCATTCAGGGAATACGCCCTGCACGATATCGAAGATCTCTGTCCCGAAATAATAGGTGATCAGAGTGACGACCAGCACTCCGATAAGGTTGAGTATAAATCCGGCTCGCGCCATCTGTGCGATCTGCAATTTCCGGGTACCGAAAATGATGGCGTTGGGTGGGGTAGCCACCGGGAGCATGAAGGCCATCGACCCGGAGATAGTCGCCGGGAGCATAAACAACAACGGATTCTCCTCAATGGTAATAGCCAGCCCAGCCAGGATGGGCAATAAGGTCTCCACCGTGGCGGTATTGGAAGTGACTTCCGTGAGAAAGGTGACCAGAAAACATATGCTGGCGATCAGGACGACCGGGTGTACGTTTCGCAAAAATTCCAACTGGGTCCCGAACCAGGACGATAAGCCCGATTCCTTAAATCCGCTCGCCAGTGCAAAGCCCCCGCCGAAAAGCAAGATGATCTCCCAGGGGATGTCTTCCGCTGCCTTCCAGTCCATCAGGAACGTACCTTTTTCCTGTTTGGAAGGGATGAGGAAAAGCAGGACCGCCACGAAAATAGCCACCGTCCCGTCATTAAAAAATTGGGGATTTTTAAACAAGTTCGACCAGCCGGGAAGCGTGAAGGCCCCAAATGCAATATCGGCCCGGAAAAACCATAGCAGGGCCAACCCTGCAAAAGCGATGGTAAGCACTTTTTCTTCGAAAATCATCGGGCCCAGCGCCCGGTAATCCTGATTCATATCCTGCCGGCTCAGGCTCTTCCAACTCTTTCGCTTGCCGATAAATAGCACCCGGAGGTAAAAGAACAGAATGATAAACAAAAGGAGGGTGATGGGAAATGCATAGAAAAACCAGGCCGCAAAGGAAATTTCCGGGGCATCCGGGAAATAGATGTGGAAGATCCGCGCAAAGGAGAGGTTGGGCGGGGTGCCCACGAGGGTGGAAATCCCACCGATGGAGGCGCTGTAGGCGATGCACAACAGCAGCCCCACCGTAAATTTCCGCATCAGGTCCTTCCCGTTGATGTCCTCCAGCTTGTGGATGATCGACATGGCAATGGGCACCATGAGCATCGCAGTAGCGGTATTGGAGATCCACATCGACAAAAACGCCGTACCGAACATGAACCCCAACAGGATGCGGGCCGGACTACTGCCCACCAAGCGAAGGATATTCAGCGCGATGCGCTTGTGGAGGTTCCATTTCTGAATGGCCAGCGCAACCAGAAATCCACCTATGAACAGGAAAATGACGTGATTGAAATAGGTGGCAGAAACTTCCTTGCCATCCATGACGCCCAGCGCCGGGAAAAGCACCAATGGAAGGAGGGACGTAACAGCCAGCGGCACCACCTCTGTCATCCACCACAAGGCCATGAGAATAGCTACAGCCAGGGTATTGGTCACTGCGGGATTCCCCGGTTCCAGATCGGCAAAAAAGATCAGATAGGCCGCGAACAGGGGAGCGGCGAAAAAGCCGATGTAGCGGAGCAATTGCCCGCCACTGCCTGGGTCGGTATTTGATTCGTTGCGCATGGGGATGATCTGCTACCGGGAAGATAAATAAAAAGAGGGAAAGTGGCCGTAGGGAGGCAAAAAAAAGCCCGAACTCCAATCGAAGTCCGGGCTTTGTAGCGCGGGGGAGGCTTGAACTCCCGACCTTGCGATTATGAATCGCACGCTCTGACCAGCTGAGCTACCGCGCCTTTTCGCTAAAAGCGGTCGCAAATTTACGCATTTTACCTGGTTTGTTGCAACTGTGCAGGCTGAATATTTTTCACCTTTTGTATTATAGCCTTCCCAATCCAGCCTTGGCGGCTTGGTGGAGGCCGGCGCGGTGTTCGTCGGGCTTAATAGATAGGCATCGTTGATAGGCAGCCCGGGCTTCTGCTTTCTTTCCCATGCTTTCATAGATGCGTCCAGATTCGAGGGCGGCACGGCAGGCAAAATACCAGGGCTCCTCCTCATGCCCCTTTTCAATCGTTGGGGAATAATGTGCCAGGGCGAGTTCGTTTTCCCCCAGGGCATGGTAGCTCCGCCGGGTCCGGTACTGGTATTCGAGCATTTCCCTGGGATGAGTCAGTGTCTTCACTTGCAAGGCCTGTACAGCTTGCAATGCCCGGCCGTAATAGCCACCGTCGAAGAGCAGGCGGGCGCGTAGCAGCGTGCTGTTTGGGGTTTCGCCGCTATTGGCCTCATTTAAGGCACTTTTATCGCTTTCCACAATGGTGTATCCCTCTTTTCTGCACAGGTCCATCTGGAGGTTGTAGCCCGCCACATCGCCCAGGATGAGCCGCGACCAGGCCAATTTTTGGTGGGCTTCCTTGATGAAGTTCCTTCCTGAAAATTGATCCAGAAACTGCTGCAAATAGGCGGCTGCATCGGGGTCGAGCCGCTGGAGTTTGGCGATGCCCAGCATAAAATCGAGGTAGGGGAACGGATGAAAGGTGCGGCCGGCGGGGCGGTGGAGGAGGAGGTCGATGGCTTTGTCGTTGTGCCCGGTACGCATGGCTACGTTGGCCAGAATAAAGCAGGCCATGGGATTGGTCTCCGGATTGAGGCGGCTTTCCTGAATGACCTTCCAGGCGTCTTCATCGCGGTTGTCGAGGTGGAGAAGGAGGTAGGCATAGAACACATAGGCTTCCTCTTCGAAAATAAAGTCGTTTTTCCGGGCATGCCCGATCACCTCTTCCAGTTCTCCGCGCCCTTGGGCAATGCTGCCCTCCATGCTGCTGAGCCATTCCACGGCCCACTTATACCCATCGGGAATAGTGCCGACCATCCCGTGGAGGATGCCGAGGTCCTTTTTATTGGGCATGAAGTCGGGAAAGGCCCGGGTATTTTCCTCCAGCAGTTTATAGGCTTTATTTACTTCAAAAAAGGCGGTGGTATACTGCTCAAACTTCAGACGGGCCAGGGCCCATTGCAGCCGGATATCCGCTTGGATGTACAGGCGCCAGGGCGAGGAGGAAGGGCTGTCTTTCAATAACTGGATCCGCTGGTTCTTGTTTTTCTCCAGGCGTTCAAATTCTGCATAGTCTTCATTGATAAAAACCCGGAAGAAATCGAGGTAGTTTTCGATGTGCAGGCGGATCAGGTTGGAAGGCTCTTCGCTGGCGAGCTGGTCCAGGAGGCTTTGCGCTTCGGTGAAGCGGAGCTGGATCGTCTTTTCGTAAGCCTGCCGGGCTTTGGGCGACCAGTTAAAATAATAAGCCCCCGTTCCCTGGAGGAAAAGGGGGCTTAGCAGTAACAGGAAGATCGCTGTGCGGATCATGGCAACGCTTTATGCCTTTGACTCTTCCGCAGCTTCCTCTTGTTCGTGATGCAGGATATTATCGTCTACCAGGATCCGGCCGCAGTGTTCGCAGGCCACGATCTTTTTATGCATGGCAATTTCCAATTGCTCCTGCGGGGGTATTTTATTGTAGCAGCCACCACAGGAGTCGCGCTCTACTTTGACGACAGCCAGCCCATTGCGGTAGTTATTGCGGATCTTGACATAGGCTTTGAGCAACCGCTCGTCCAAATGCTTTTTCGCTGCATCCGATTCCTTGGCCAGCGTAGTTTCTTCTTTCTCGGTCTTCTCGATGATCTCATCCAGTTCGACTTTCTTGGTATCCAGGTCTTTCTGCTTCAGTTCGAAACGTTGTTCGTTAGTGGTGAGGGTCTCTTTTTTGTTTTCCAATTGAATATTGGCTTCGCGGATCTTTTTCTCGGAAAGCTGGATTTCCAGGCGTTGCAGTTCCAATTCTTTGGACAGGGCGTCATATTCGCGGTTGTTCTTGACGTTGTCCATCTGCTTTTGGTAGCGCGCCATCAATCCTTCCGATTCTTTGATGTTGGCGTGATGCTTGCTAATCTCGCCCTCCAGGTCTTGTACCTGGTCTCTCAACCGGCGTATGCGGGTTTCCAGGCCGACGATTTCGTCTTCGAGGTCGCTTACTTCGATGGGGAGTTCTCCTTTCAAAATTTGGATCTCATCGATCTGAGAGTCGATGAGCTGGAGCTCATACAGACTTTTTAGCTTTTCAGCAATGGTCAGTTCCTTGTTCATATGCGTTAGAATTGGTGGAGATCGTCCTTAAATCAGGTATCGAACGGGATTTGTATTCACTTTTGTGTAATGGAGCGCAAAATTATGGAATTTTTCGGATAAAATTTCGTAAAAAAGTTCGATCGTAAATTGCTCACTCTCAAAGTGTCCAATGTCGGCGATCAATATCCGGCCATCGGCATCGAAAAACTCGTGGTATTTGTAGTCACCAGTGATGAAAATATCGGCTCCCTGAGCGATAGCCTGGGGGAGCAGAAATCCGCCGGCGCCTCCGCACAGCGCTACCTTTTGTATCGGGTTTCCGAGGAAAGGCGTGTGGCGAATGACAGCAGTATTCATCTTCTCCTTCACTAGCCGAAGAAAGTGCTCTTCCTGAACGGGGTGGGGCAACCGGCCGATCATCCCGGAGCCGATATCCGCAGTGGGACTTTCCAGGGCGAAAATTTCCAGAAAAACAGGCTGGGGCAACACCGATTGGATCGCCTGTTGCACGGCGTATTCCCTTGCCTGGGGTGCGGTGACTTCCAGGCCCAGGGTTTCTTCCGAAGGGGCCGACCAGAAAATTCGGATGTCGGAGATGCCGGAGAGGGCTTCCCCAACCTGAACGCGGTGGTCGGCGGGAATCTGGGTACGCAGTTTTTTCCAAACCTGCTTGGGCGCCAGGATGCGCGTTTCGGACAACCCGAGCCGTTCGGCGATCTTGGCATTCACGCCTTTGTGGAAGACGTTGTCGAGGTTGGTATGTGCCGCATAAATGGCGATATCGTGCTTGATCGCCTTGATAATGACCCGTTCCACATAATTCTTCCCCGTAAATCGCTTGATCGCCTTAAAAACGATAGGGTGGTGCGCAATGACCAGGTTGCAGTGCAGCGCGATGGCTTCATCGATCACGGCTTCGGTGGCATCGAGGCACAACACAGCCCCACTCACCTCCGCCTGTGCGTTGCCGGTGATCAGACCGGCATTGTCGTAGCCTTCCTGATAAACGGGAGGCGCTACTTCCTCCAGGGCGTGCAGGATGGATTGAATTTTCATGAAGCAGCTTTTTTAGTAAGAATGATCGCCTTTGATCTTTTGTTCAATCCGGGTGGTGGAATATCCCTCGATGTAGGGCAGGCTTTTCACCTGGCCGCCTTTCCCCAGTACGATGTCTGACCCGACGATGGCCTCAGGCGTCCAGTCTCCTCCCTTGACCAACACGTCGGGCTCGATCAGGCGAATCAACTCATAGGGGGTGTCCTGATCAAAGACGACCACCGCGTCGACCATAGTCAGGGCGGCTATCAGGTGCTGCCGGGTTGGCTCATCGTTGATGGGCCTGCCGGGCCCCTTCAGGCGGCGCACTGAATCGCCCGAGTTCAGGCCAATAACCAGCCGGTCGCCCAAATCCCGTGCTTGAGATAGGTAATGGATATGCCCGTAGTGGAGAATGTCAAAGCATCCGTTGGTGAATACGATGCGCTGGCCCGCAGCTCTCCAGGTGGCTACGGTTTCCCGGATCTGGTCCCAGGACTGGATTTTTTGCGAGATGGATTCGAATATCATAAAGGTGTTGCTTGCGCTGCGTTAATGTATAAAAAATACGTGAACCCTTTATTGATAGGCAGCAAAACTTATGAAACAAGGATGGGCGGGCAGCGCCCATCCTTGTTTCATAAGTTTATTGCGTTTACGCAGTACTTGGTTGCTGACAAAATGGCGCTACATGTGAGCTTTTTTGCCAAAATGGCATGAGTTTATTGAAAAAAATCGGACATTTTTTCGGGAAAGACTTGTTGGAATGAGAATTGCATAGATAGCAGTGAAAATTGATTACTCATTTATCAAAATAATAGCCATGAGATTTATTGCGTATAAGCCGTTTTCGCACAACCAGGTTCCAACCCGCAATTTTCCGACTTCTCAAAGAACCTTTGTTCCCCGGGCTAATGTTTTAAAGAAGGAGGAAGGGTATGAAATTGAGTTGGCCGTACCCGGGTTCTCCAAATCGGATTTTGAGATTCGATTAGAAGCGGAAGTGCTGCACATTTCCGGCAAACGTACCGGAGAAGAAAAAGATCAATATGCCCGCAGGGAGTTCGGCATTAGTTCCTTTGAACGGCGATTCATCGTGCCTGATACCATTGTGGGCGCAGAGATTCAGGCCCGTTATGAGAACGGCGTGCTTCGGGTATTGCTCCCGGAGAAAAAAGTAGCTCCTCGCCGGGTTGAAGTAGCCTAAATTTATCTAACCAAAATAATTGCCTTATGAATATCATGCCTTATCGTCCGATGGGAATGAGCAAATGGGTTGACGATTTGTTTGAAAATTTTCTCAATCGTCCCCTGTCCGGGTTCGATTCCCGGGAAGTAATGTTTAGCCAGCCTTCCGTCAACGTTCGGGAGGAAGCTGCCGAGTTTATTGTAGAAGTTGCCGCTCCTGGATTGACCAGGGAGGACTTCCACCTCGAAATGGAAAACGGCTACCTGAGGATCAGTGCCGAGAAAACACAAGAGGATGAGCAGCAGGAAGCTGGAAAATACTTCCGCAGGGAGTTCAACTTCACTCAGTTTCAGCGTAGTTTTCAACTTCCAGATACGATCGATCAGGAAGGGATCGCTGCTCGCTACGACAACGGTATCCTGCTGATCCGCCTGCCTAAGGTAGAAGCAGCCAAAAAGGAACCGGTGAAGAAGATCGAGATCCAGTAAGGAGTAAAAAAACTTTTACGCCCCCCAAAAAAGTTGACAAATACCCGCTAATGTTTTAAGTTTGCGGAGTAAAAAGTCTTTTTCTATTGAACAATTTACCGATTCAATACTTTCTATTAAAGAGAAGGTAATCAGGTTGAACTTAGAAATATCGCTTAGATAAAAAAGTTAATAGGGTTTTAGGTGTTTATTCAGGGGGTCAGATCCACAAGATCTGACCTCTCTTTTTTTTGGGAACACCCTAAACTGAAAAACGCTAAACGAATGAATGATCGTTTAGCGTTTTTGACAATATTAGTTAAATATCTTATCTATTTGATTTACATCTTCTTTAGTTTGATTACATCTCCAGGCTTAGGCCGGTTATTAGGATTGATGTTGTTTAATTCAAGGATATCCTGAAGGGAAATATCACCGACGTGCTGCATAATTTCGTGCAGGGTTTCCAGGCCGTTTGACCGGTAGCAGAGGTATCTTCCCTTGGCGAAAGGTTTCGTAAGCGGGGTAGTGGCGAGATTGGGATCGGCCGATTGTGCCGGTTGCGGCGCCAATGCAGGAATGGATGGCGTAGGAAGAATGGCTTCCGGCAAGTACCGTTTTACGTCCTTAATATGATACACCACAAGCTCTTGCCCGGGTTGAATTTCAGGGGTGGCCATCTCGTTCCAGGCCATGAGGTTGTGGATCGGCACCTGAAAAACCTGGGCGAGCTTCTCGATGGTTTCACCTTCATTCACTATATATATCGAGCGCAGATAGAACTTGTCCAAATCCGGGTTGCGCATATCATCCCAGGAGACGGGTATGCCTTCCAATGCTTCCATGATTTCAGGCTGCCCGGAACCTTGCAGGGCGAGAAAGTCCCTTAGCGCCGGCATCACTCTCTTGGGCAGTACAATAGAATTGCCCTTTTCATTGGCAGGAATATAGCCCCTCGGGTAGGAGGGGTTTAAGAGTTCAATGATCTCCAATGGAATGCCGGTGATCTGGGCTACCCGGAAAAAGGAGATATAGTCCTCTACTTGCATGGATTCGGTAAATTGCAAATCGAGTGAAGGGTATGAAGGATTGAGTTGATGGTAGTAATAATACTGCATGAGGTAAGTCGCGGCAATAAATGCCGGAACATAGTTGCGGGTTTCCTTCGGTAAATAGCGTTGGAGTTTCCAAAAATTCTTGCTTCGCGAGCGTTTGATGGCCCGGCTAACCCTTCCGGCTCCAGAGTTATATGCCGCGAGGGCTAATTCCCAACTATCGAACCGCTGGTAGGGCTCACCCAGGTGTTGGATAGCGGCGATGGTCGACTTTTCGGGGTCGGAGCGCTCGTCCACTGTCCAGTTTACATCCAGCCCATAAATTTTTCCGGTCGACTCCATAAACTGCCACAACCCCGTGGCGCCCACGCGCGAAACGGCTTTTGGATTGAGCGCAGATTCGATTACGGGAAGGAACTTCAGGCCGGATGGCATGTGGTTGGCCTCCAGGTATTTTTCAAATAAAGGAAAATACAGGACAGCCCGTCCCAGAATTCGTTCGGAATTCTCCCGGTTCCGGACCAGGTAATTCGATACATAAGCGCGAACCGCAGCATTGTATTTAGGCTGTACCAGGCAGGGCATGCTCTCCAATCTGGTTTTGACTTCTTCCTCTACCAGAATGTAATCGTAATCGACAGCGGGTACATCCCACGCAAGGGAAGGGTCGCTCCAGTCAGGGGTAGTCGGATGGCCATAGGCCAACGAACAAAAACCCATCCACGCAATGAGGTATGATAACACCCGCTTCATAATTCCCGCTTATAAAAATTATTTGAAAAGTTCCCTTTCATCCGGCAAGGCACTTCCGGATGGGTTTGTAACGGTTCTGGGATCGAAATGCTTGCAACTACAAATGATTGGTAAGGATACGCAATATATTAAAGCTTATCTCTTCTGACAAGGCGAAAGACGGAATTAATTTCCTGAAACAGGCGTTCTTAACAAAATTTTAAGGAATTCACCTGCCCAGTTTCTCGCGTAAAAACTGGCCGGTAAAAGACTCGGGTACCTCCGCTAATGCCTCTGGCGTACCCTGGAATACGAGGTACCCCCCGTTTTTACCTCCTTCAGGCCCGAGGTCGATCACCCAATCAGCCGATTTGATCACTTCCATGTTGTGTTCCACAACAAGCACGGTATGCCCGTTTTCCACCAGGGCATTGAAGGCGTCGAGCAATTTGCGGATATCGTGGAAATGCAGGCCGGTGGTAGGTTCATCAAAGATGAACAGAATATGTTCGTCCGATTTACCCTTGCCCAGAAAAGATGCCAGTTTAACGCGTTGAGCCTCTCCGCCTGACAATGTGCTGGAAGCCTGGCCCAGTTTGACATAGCCCAGTCCGACATCTGCCAGCGGCTGCAGCTTCCCGATGATCTCCCGCTCGCCGGCAAAGAACGACAGGGCCTCTTCCACGCTGAGGTCCAGGATCTCATGCACGTTTTTTCCATTGTAGGTTACATCCAGAACTTCCTGTTTGAAGCGTTGTCCCCTACATGCTTCACAGACCAGGTGCACATCGGCCAGGAATTGCATTTCGATCACCAGTTCTCCTTCTCCTTTACAGGTATCGCAACGCCCCCCATCCACATTGAAAGAGAAGTGTTTGGGCTTAAATCCCCGGATCTTGGAAAGCTGCTGATCGGTGAGCAGTTGCCGGATGGCATCGTAGGCTTTGACGTAGGTGACTGGATTCGATCGCGAGGATTTTCCGATCGGACTTTGATTAACCATTTCTACCTGGGTGATCCGCTTGAGGTCGCCCACCAGTTCGTGGTGCAGACCGGGGGCTTTGGCGTAGTTCTCTCCCAGATGCTTTTTGATAGCGGGATAGAGGATCTGCTTGACCAGGGTGGTTTTTCCCGAACCCGACACGCCCGATACGACGGTCAGGGTGTTTAAGGGGAAGCGCACATCGATGTTTTTCAGGTTGTTTTCCCGGGCTCCCAGCACCTCCATGAAGCGGGTAGCCTCCCGGCGCACCGCAGGGAGTGGGATCTCCATCCGGCCGGTCATATATTTAGTCGTCAGGCTGTCGGTCGCCTCGGAAAAGATATCTTCATAAGGGCCTGCAAAGACGACTTCTCCGCCGTGTATGCCGGCATAAGGCCCGATGTCGATGAGGTAGTCGGCACTTTTGATGATGTCTTCTTCGTGCTCCACCACCACTACGGTATTTCCCAGGTCGCGCAGCGAGCGCAACACTTTCACCAGGCGGGTAGTGTCGCGGGGGTGCAGGCCAATGCTCGGCTCGTCGAGGATATACATCGAACTGGTCAGGTTGCTGCCCAGGGTGCGGGTGAGGTTGATGCGCTGGGTCTCTCCGCCGCTGAGGGTAGCCGAGAGGCGGGAAAGGGTGAGGTAGCCGAGGCCTACTTCGAGCATGAATTGGAGGCGGTTGCGCACTTCCAGCAACAAGCGCTTGGCAACTTGTTGGTCAAAGTCGTTCAGGGGCAGGTCCAGGAAGAACGTATTTAATTCGTCCAAAGGCATTTCCACTAATTCCGTAATGCTCATCCCGCCTACTTTTACATAGGCGGCTTCCGGACGAAGCCTCCCGCCTTCGCAGGTGGGACAATTGGTCTTGCCCCGGTAGCGCGAGAGCATGACCCGGTTTTGGATCTTGTACGTTTTTTCCTCCAGCTCCTTGAAAAATGCATCGATGCCCTGGAAGTACCTATTGCCTTTCCAAAGCAGCCGCTGGTGTTCCCTGCTCAGATCCTGATAAGGCGTATGAACGGGAAAGTCAAAGTGATGGGCCTTGTCCAGCAACACGTCCAGCCATTGGCCGAATTTTTCGCCTTTCCAACAGGCAACAGCCCCTTCATAAACCGAGCGGGTTTTGTCGGGAATGACTTTGTCTTCATCAATCCCCATCACTTTGCTGAACCCTTCACAAGTAGGACAGGCGCCGTAGGGATTATTGAAGTTGAAGAGTTGTGGGGTAGGGTCCAGAAATTCGATGCCATCGATCTCGAATCGGTTGTTGAAGCCCTTGACGGGTTGTCCATCAATATCGATCAGGCATTCTCCATAGCTTTCATAGAATGCCGTTTGGATGGAATCGGCGATTCGCTTGCGATTTTCTTCATCCTCAGGTTCCACGGCAAACCGGTCGACCAGCACCCGGGAATCGGCATCCAGGTGTTGGGCAATGGTCTTTTTCAGGTCAATTGAAGGGTCTTTCCCTTCGAGGGTTTCTTCGATATAGTGCAGTGAACCCTCAAAAAACCAGCGCGTGTAGCCTTTTTGCAGCAGCAGGCTCAATTCCTGGCGAAGGGTACGGTCTGCATAGCGCTTAGGCAGCGGGATAAAGAGCTGTGCCCGGGTCCCGCTTGGGAATTGGTGCAAATAATCGATCACATCCGATACTTCGTGTCGCTTGACGAGCTCGCCTGAAACCGGCGAGTACGTTTTTCCGATACGGGCATAGAGGAGGCGGAGGAAGTCGTATATTTCGGTAAGTGTACCTACAGTCGACCGGGCATTGCTGGTACTTACTTTTTGCTCGATGGCAATTGCGGGACAGATCCCTTTGATATAGTCGACGTCCGGCTTTTTCATCCGCATGAGAAATTGCCGGGCATACGAAGAAAGGCTCTCTACATAGCGACGTTGCCCTTCCGCATAGAGCGTATCCATGGTAATCGACGATTTTCCCGACCCGGATACGCCCGTCACGACCACCAACTGATTCTTGGGGATAATGAGGTCAATATTTTTCAGGTTGTTAGCCCGGGCGCCTTTGATATAAATAGCATTCTTCAGTTGTGCAGGACCGGGATCAGCGAGAAACTCCGAGGCGGTTTTTTTGGACATGGATGCGGGGTGGTGGCTTAGTAAATAATTAGGAGACAGAATGCAAAGATAAACAATAGTGAAGAGTGAAGGTGGTAGATAAGTCGGTGAATATTTTAGATGATAAAAATCACCATCCGGTGTGATGAACGTCACTGAATTGTTTTTTACCTCCGGATATCTTTGTACTACTTAAGCAAGCAAAGAACACTTTCATGGAGGCGGAGGCTTCTGCTTCCGCCTCCACGAAGGCTGTTTTTGACCACTTGAGTCAAGGCAGTAAGCAAAGCGATAATGGGTGACATTGGATATTGCTCTATCCACTAATGGGTTAATCTAAATGGTTAACCCTTTTTTTATTTAGTTTGCGAAGTACTTAACCCAATCACATGAAAAAAATGCTCCTTCCATTTCTGGCCTTCGCCTTCTATTCGGCGATTTCTGCTCAACCCACTTTCGAACCATTTGATGTTATCCTGGAAGAGGTAGCAATCGACAATGCGCCGGCGCTCCAGTCTTTTGCCTGGGGGACGCATGAAGCGGATTGGTTGCTGCTGGGGGTATGACCAGCGGGCTGCACGACCACCGGCCTCCTTTTTCGTTCCTGGCGCCAGACCGCAATATCAATGCCTTTGTGCTGAATTATAACTCGGAAACGGTGTGGTCTGCTTCTTTAAGTGGATTGCCGCAGGCTATTGCCGAACAGCTTTCTTCCACCAACATGGAATTTATACAGGTGGGTGAATGGCTCTATCTTTTCGGCGGCTATGGATATGATGCGGTGTCGGGCGCCTGGATTACCCACCCCAACCTGACGGTGGTGAATGTGCCGGGGGCGATTGCAGCGATCCAGTCGGGAGGAGACCTGAGTCCGCATTTCCGGCAGATCGAAGAAGATAATTTTGCCGTAACAGGCGGACAACTCGGCTACATAGACGGAGAGTTTTACCTGGTAGGCGGACAATGGTTTGACGGGAAATACAATCCCCATAACGGCCCTTCTTTTGTACAGGAATATACCAATGCCATTCGCCGGTTTAAAATTGTGGATACGGACGGGCAGTTGTCGGTTGCCGATTTTAACGAAACGTTCGATGCCCAGCAACTTCGTCGTCGGGACTATAATATGTTGCCTCAGATTTTTCCGGATGGCGACTTTGGCTATACCGTGTTTTCCGGAGTCTTCAGGCCAGGCGTCGATCTCCCCTGGCTCAATACAGTGGATGTGGCCCCTGACGGGTATTCGGTGATTGCCGATTTTGAGCAATTGTTCAATCAATACCACTCCGCGCATTTGCCGATATACGACCAGACATATAATACGATGCACAGCTTGTTTTTTGGAGGCATCGGTTTGTACTTTGTCGATGAAGAAGGAGCGGTCATGATCGATTCACTGGTACCTTTTGTGAAGCATGTAAGCCGGGTAACCCGCGGGCCGAACGGTGCGCTGATGGAGAGCCTTCTCGATCTGCAGATGCCGGCTTTACTTGGCGCCAGCGCCGAGGTTGTTCGTGTGGAAGGAATTCCGGAAGCCGGAATGGGGGTTGTCGACCTGCAATCCCTGCCCAATGAACCTGTGCTGGTAGGACATATTTACGGTGGAATAGAAAGCACCCAACCCAATATTTTCATGCAAACTTCCGGCGATTCCCAGGCATCCAACCGCATGTTTCGGGTGTGGGTGCACAAAGGGGTTTCGGGAGTTGCCTATTCGGTTTCCCAGCCTGCGGCCGGGCTGATAAAACGCCATTATCCAAATCCCGCCACTGATTCACTGATGCTGGAAGGCGCGGTATCGCCCAACCAGATGGTTCAGGTACGCCTGATCGACCAGAAAGGGCAGGTGGTTAAGGAACAGGAAATCAAAGCCGATCCTGCAGGGGATTTTGAAACCAGGCTCGGATTGAAAGCTCTTTCCGCCGGATTGTACTTCCTTTCTGTGCAGGCTGGTGATCAGGTAGAGATGAAAAGAGTAGTAGTAGAATAGATTCAGCTTTTTTTGTTTTCATTTAATTGACTACCTTTGAGTGTGGTAATCGAAACCATCTTTTTCTTAACGAGAGCGGAAAGGTATGATTTACAAGCCTGCAAAAAAGTCGAGAAATTTCAAAAAGCGCTTCGATAACGTGTTGGAAACCATTGGCAATACGCCTTTGATCTACCTGCATCACGTGTCCGAAGAATTGAACACCAATGTCTGGGCCAAAGTAGAGTCTTTTAACCCGGGCTTATCTGCAAAGGATCGCATCGCCTTGCATATGATCGAGCAGGCAGAGCAATCCGGCCGGTTAAAGCCCGGCGCGACCCTTGTGGAAGCCACCTCCGGTAATACGGGGTTCAGCCTGGCCATGATCGCCGCTATCAAAGGCTATAAGTGCATTCTGACCGTCACCAGCAAAGTGTCGCAGGAAAAGATCAACCTCCTCAAAGCCATGGGCGCTGAGGTGGTGATCTGCGATAAAGATGCTAAAGCGGAAGACCCCAACTCCTACTACAAGACGGCAGAGCGCCTGGCAGAAGAAACGCCTAACGCCTACTACGTCAACCAGAACTACAATACTGAAAACATGGAAGCGCACTATCTGTCTACCGGCCCAGAGATTTGGGAGCAATCGGACGGGCAGATCACGCACCTGATCGGAAGTACAGGAACCGGCGGCACCCTATGTGGTACGGCCAAGTTTCTAAAAGAACAAAATCCGGATATCAAGATAATCGGGGTCGATGCCTATGGCTCGGCGCTCAAAAAATTCTGGCAGACCGGAGAATTCGACGAAAAAGAGATCTACTCCTACCGGATCGAAGGGACAGGGAAAAATATTATTCCCGCCAACGTCGATTTCAGCCTGATCGATTATTACGAGAAAGTTCCAGATAAAGAAGCTGCCTTCAAGACCCGCGACCTGGCCCTTAAAGAAGGCCTAATGGTAGGCTACTCCAGCGGCGCCCATATCCAGGCCCTTTACCAGGCCCGTCACCTCTTCAGCCCCGACGATTTTGTGGTCGTGTTTATTCTCGACCACGGAAGTCGCTATCTGGGCAAGGTTTTTAACGACGAATGGATGACAGAGCAGGGCTTCATGGACGAAGAATAAAATTCGACTCACGAATTTTTATGAAGGGGAGGGTGCCTTAGGCAGTCTCCCTTTTGGTTTTTGCAGGCGAAACATCTAAATTGGGGCCCAATCCTTAACGCAAATAAAAAACCACCATTTATGTCTGTTGATCAGGAAATAGCCAGGACCATAAAGCTCAAACCTATTCAGGATATCGCCGCACTTTTGAATGTGCCGGAAAGTGAACTGGAACTCTACGGGAAGTATAAAGCCAAACTGCCTCTTCATCTCATCGATCCCGAGAAGGTGGCAAAAAATAACCTCATTCTCGTCTCGGCCATTTCGCCCACACCTGCCGGGGAAGGAAAGACCACCACATCGATCGGACTGGTTCAGGGCCTGAACCGGATCGGGAAGCAGGCAACAGCCGTGTTGCGCGAACCATCCCTGGGACCCGTTTTTGGTATTAAAGGCGGCGCCACAGGAGGCGGCTACTCGCAAGTGTTGCCGATGGAGGATATTAACCTCCATTTTACAGGCGATTTTTCTGCAATTGAGAAAGCCCACAACCTGTTGGCGGCATTGGTCGACAACAACCTCCAAAGCAAAAAGCGCTCATTGGACATCGACCCGCGCACCGTGCTTTGGAAACGGGTGATCGATATGAACGACCGGTCCCTGCGCCAATTGATCGTCGGACTGGGCGGCACCGGCAACGGGATGCCCCGGGAGGCCGGCTTCGATATTACCGCTGCTTCGGAAGTGATGGCTATTGTATGCCTGTCTGAAAACCGCGAAGACCTCAAGCGTCGCCTGGGCAATATAATGGTCGGCTTTAAAAAGGACAGATCGCCTGTTTATGCGCGCGACCTTAACGCACACGGCGCCATGGCTGCCTTGTTAAAAGACGCCATTCAACCCAACCTGGTGCAAACGCTGGAAGGCAATCCGGCCATTATCCATGGGGGGCCGTTCGCCAATATCGCCCAGGGCACCAACACGGTCATCGCGACCCGTATGGGCCTTTCACTCTCCGAATATGTAGTCACCGAGGCGGGCTTTGGGTTTGATCTGGGAGGAGAGAAATTCTTCGATATCAAGTGCCAGAGCGCCGGCTTGTCGCCTAAAGCAGTGGTGATCGTAGCCACTGTGCGCGCCCTCAAATACCACGGAGGAGGAGACCTGAAAGAGCTCACCACGCCTAATCCGGAAGCAGTGCGAAAAGGATTGCCCAACCTGGAAAAACACCTCGAGAATACCCGGCATTTTAATATCCGGCCGGTAGTGGCGATCAATCAATTCACGAGCGACTCGGACGAAGAGCTTTCCATTATTCGCGAAGCTTGCGAGCGCATGGGCTTCCAGGCCGTACTGGCCGATAACTGGGCTAAAGGCGGCGGCGGCGCCATCGAACTGGCTCACGCGGTAGTTAAAGAAGTAGAGTCAGGGGGGAGTAACTTCAAGCCGCTCTACAGCTGGGATATGCCGGTGGAAGAAAAGATCCACACCATAGCTACCAAGATCTACGGTGCGGATGGCGTCGAATATCAGGGCAAGGCCAAAACCGACCTCAAGCGCATTGAAAAACTGGGATTGGGCAACTTGCCGGTATGTATCGCCAAAACGCAAAAATCCCTCTCAGATGATCCCAGCCTCATCGGTCGTCCCACCGGATTTACGCTTACGGTGCGGGAGATCGAGATTGCTTCGGGTGCAGGGTTCCTGGTACCGATTACCGGCGAAATGATGCGTATGCCCGGTCTGCCGGAAACGCCGGCTGCAGAAGGAATCGACATTGACCTTGACGGGAATATTTCCGGGTTGTTTTAGTGAAGGTGAAAAAATGCTTCGCAAACTGTACATCGCGGCTTCCAGCCAGCACGTAGGGAAGACCACTTCGACCCTCGGGCTGATAGCGGCATTTCGTCAACGCGGACATAATGTGGGCTATTGCAAACCTGTCGGCCAGGAGATCCAGGAATTTGGAGGACAATGGGCGGATAAGGATGCACACCTGTTTGCCAAGGTGATGGGCTTTCCATTGAATACGGAGATCCATAGCCCCGTCATGCTCTCCCAAGGGGTTACTTCCGCTTTTTTGGATAATCCGGCTTCCTTTGATTTTTCCGACCGTATCCGCAAAGCTGCGGCCTACCTGGAGGCACAGCACGAGTTGGTGATCTATGAAGGAACCGGCCATCCGGGCGTGGGTTCTGTCGTTAATCTTTCCAATGCAGATGTAGCCAAAATGCTGGACGCCCCGGTGGTCCTCATCGTGGAAGGCGGCATCGGAAATACCATTGACCGGGTCAGCCTTTGTCTTTCCCAATTCAAAGAAAAAGGAGTCCCCGTCATAGGTGTGATCGTCAATAAGGTTTTTCCGGAAAAAATGGACCGGGTGCGCCACTACGTGGGCATGAAGCTGGCTGAGATGGGCCTGCCGATCCTGGGTATTCTCCACTATGAAAAAAGCCTTTCCTTTCCGATCATTCAAACTGTTCTGGAAGCCGTACAGGGACGCGTACTGGCCAATGAAGAGAACCTCGACAACCGCATGGAGGATTTTCTCTCCGGCTCGTTGGTCGACACAGAGAAACTCCTGCATTCGCAAAACCTGCTGCTAATCGTCAGCCCGAAGCGGATTTTCAGCGCTATTCAAAAGATCCAGGAGATCACGCTATTGCATGGGATCGAGGAAACCCCCATTTCGGGGATTATCGTCACCGGCGACGGATTGCACGAGATCCCGGTAAAAGATTACTCCAGGGTTTTCGCTTACGTAGATAAATACAAGATTCCGGTATTGGCCACTCCTTTTGATCCCCTCGGCTCGGTGATCAAGATCAGCAAGATCGAAGTGAAAATCAATGCCCGCACCCCCTGGAAAGCGGACCAGGCCGTTGCGCTTATCGGGCAGTATGTGGATTTGGACGCCATTTTAAGCTATAAAATGGGGGAAACGCCTTAAGGCCTTTTTCCCGCTTCTATATTTAAACGTATATTCGCGTTTATTTTAAAAAAAGTGATGTGGAGAAGGTTACATATTAGCCTCTAAAACGTTACATAAGAGAATTGACCCTAACCGAAATAACGAATGGAACTGGATTGGATTCAGGAAACTGAGGTGTTGATCAAGTTGTTGGAAAGCGGATCTGTCGTTCAACCTGCCCGATTTTCCCATCGCTCCTTCTTGGGGCTGGTCAGGTATGTGTATCCCGAATGTTTGGAAGGAATAGATCTGACAGCGCTGGCCGGGGAATTTGTAACTGACCCGGAAGCCTTTGCCACCTTTTTACTGGACATTCCAGAACCCGACCGGGCCCGTATCTTTGCGCAGTTTGCACGCGATATTGCGCCCTTGTTTCCCGTTCCGGCCCAACACCTGCTCGACGAGCTCGAGCACTTTGAGGAATTGCCGGCTTCGATGGTCAAAGAATCCAATACCGAAAAACTAAACCGCTATCTCAAGCGGATCGATGGCGCCATCCTGGTGGGGCGCTATACCCTTGCTTTCAACCTCACCAATCGCCTGCTGAAAGAATACTATCGCGCATTCCTCCAATCCCGGGCCCCGCTGGATTCGGCTATAGAAGATATGCACCTCATGTCGGTATCTGTTTGCCGCCATACGGTTCAGTATTTCCGAAAGCACTATATTCCCTACAGCGAACGCCGCATCATCCTCATCGCCACCGTGACCAATGTGCTGGCTACCACCATGGGGCGCCTCAATCGTTCCCCCGGCGGAAACTTCTTTATCGATAAAGCGATTGCGCTCTACGCCCGGAATAATGTGAAGCGGATTGTACGGTTTCTTTCCAGAATGATGTAAGGTGTGAAGAGCCGCCTATGGCGGGTGAAGAACGCCGTAGGCGGCTCTTCACTCACTTCGAGCAAATATTCACGGGACAAACCAACCCTCCATCCTGCCAGACGCACTCTCCGGTGACAAAATTCTTCACTGCCTTATTGCCCAGTTTCATTTTGGATCGTTCCTTGCGCATGCCCAACTTGCTGGTGCGGTTGGTTTTGTAGCGCATATTCATCTTGACGATGGCCGTTGGGGCGTCGATCTTGTAAAGTAAAATGGAATCGCTGTATTGAATAAAATCGGTGCCGCCAAAGTAAGAGTATTTCAGGTAGCTACTCATTTTTTCAATCCGTTTCGGCTCCGTGATACGGATGATGTGGCCGTTGGGGAAGACTTTATATACGTATGCGGAGTCGCCGGCGGCGAGGTAGAGTTTGGGTTCGCCGTAAATACGGTAGTTGAGCAGGCATTTTTCGAAGACGACTTTTCCGTCCTTGCCCGTTTTATCTGAAATTTTCCCCTGGTAGCCGGTGATGAGTTGTATCCGTGCCCCCGGTACCGGTTTGCCCGAGCAGGAAGTGACTACGAAGGTCGTGGTACAGTTTTCGGTTGGCGGGGCGGGGGAGGGCATAAACCAGGCCTGTAGCAAGGTCATTATGCTGAGCGTCAGGATATACATGGGTACATTGGATTTGAGGAGGTAAAAGTACGGATTTTTAAAAATAAAAATCCAACGTCCCCCGCACGGAAAAAGGCGCCACAAAGCGGTTGTGCAAATAGTTGATTCGCCATACGGCGTCGAGGCGGATGAACCGGAAGATATTCTCGATCCCGACGCTGGCTTCCATGTAGGGCCCATGGTCGAAAGTGCCGTAAAATACGCCTGCGCCGGGTTGGGGAGTGGAATTTTCAGGGTCGTAGTTATTCCGGAGGTTCATCGCTTTGTTGGCTTCGCTCAATGTGCCGTAGGCCAGCTTGAAGGACCCTACTTCCCGCCATTTCAGTTTGCGCATCAAGGGAATGTGATTCAATAGATACCCTTCGAGGTGGTGTTCTACCATGAATTCTGCATAGAGGTCGCTGACAAATTCGTAATTGTTCATCCCGTTGAACGACTCGTGCTGGTAAGTATAGGTCTCATTGCCGGGGTGTACCTGCAGCAGGAGGTAGGGAAGGGTGCCGAAGGTTTTTCCCAATTCCAGGTGATACTTCATCCAACCCAACGGGGGGACATTAAACCAGTGGGTCACGGCCAGGGCCAGTTTGTGGTAGTTGAACCGGGAGCCCAATATCCCTTTTATGCCTGCGGTGTATTGAAACTCGACAATGGGATACCTCGACCCCATGCTGATCCGGGTGAAATTGCCTTCGAGGAAGCGCTCTTCAAATGCATACCGGACCGTGAGCAACAGCTCGGTGGTTTTGGTGACGGAATCCTGCCGGGCCAGGTCGCCAGGGTAGGGGTAGAAGTGGAAGGGGAACCCAAACTCCTCGTATGGATCGGCTTGCCGGTGCAATAAGGCGATGCGATTGGCCCAACCCTTGGGCCAGCCTTGCTCGTAATAGAGCTTGCCCTCTTGCACCCTTAATTGTTTTTGGGGCACTTTCCGCCGGTAAAAACCGGAGAAAAGGTTGCCTTCCCCCACCGCTTCCGAGCTTTCACTGCTCAACTCGACATCATTAAAGTACTTGATCCCGAAATAGGTCCACGGGCGTTTGGACACATTGTACTGGGCTTGCCCCCCGTATTTGAATGCCTTGTCTTTGAGGCCGTAGGCGCCATAGCCGTATATGAAGTATTTCTTCGAGGCCTTTGCGGAAGTGCCCAACCCGAAGCGGAAGCGGCTGCCCTCCACGGCATTACTGGAATAGAGGCTGAACCAGGGCCCCATCTCGATCATGCCCCATGGTAAATACCCCGAGCCGACGGTGTAAAACGCATCGGAATAAGTTTGGAACACCGGTGTTTTTTGGATGCTGTCGATCATTTGGTAAACGCCGACCTCATTTTTGTTCAGGGCCTCGTGCCGCATGGTGTCCCAGAACAGGTCGTCGCGTTGGAGGGATTGGAGCTCGATCATGCGTGGGTCGGACTTGTCGTATCCCTGCCGGGTTTCGGCCAGCCCGATCTGGTAGTTCCGGAACGAAGAGGTCTTTCGCGCGATCATCCCCAGCGCGTTTTTCAGGGTGTAAAAATCGAGGATCGTCGTGTTCTTAGACGGCAACCAGAGCGTGTCGTTATAGAGATCGAACTCGGCGTAAATGATGATCCGCTCGATGAGGTTGATATTGACTTCCGGGCTCATGCGCATATTCAGTACTTCGATTGCATGTGTTTCCATATCTACCCAGAAATCACCGTAGAACGTATTTTCCTGCTTTCGTTTAGGCTTGAACTTGAGCTTATAACTCCAGTGGTCTTTGACCATGGTGCTGTCCAGGATGTAATATTCGTAGTTGGAAAGCGCGGTATTGGCGAACGGGCCGGCAAAGGGTTTTTCCAGGATTTCGATCCAGTTGTCGTATATATTGTAATCCTGATGCATGATGCCGATCGCATCGACCATCGACTGGTTTTCAATGCCCGACACTTTTTGCGCCCGGGGGATCTCCTTGGGTTTACCCGCTTCCCGGATGAAATAGACATCATATAGGGTCTCGGACAGATAGGCCGGGAGGAAAGGAACTACATCGGAAGTGCTGTCGATGTGGTCAAAGGCGAATTCAAAGGGTTTCAGCAACTTAAACTCCTTCATGTTTTTGTCGACCCCATCCAGGTCTAGCTCGATTTTGGTATACATTTCATTCTGCCAGACCTCGAACTGGTCAAGGTTGTTCCGGTCTTTATTTCGAATGATGTCCCGGACGATCTGATTGGCCGGGTTCTCCCCGGCGTGGATAACGATTTCGGAAAGGTCGAAGCTTTCGGGTTTCAGTCTGAGATCGATAATTTGTTCCAGCTCCTTGCCGATTTTTTTCCGGGAGGTGAGGTATCCCAGTGCGGAAACGACCAGGGTGTCGGCTGAGCCGGAAGGGAAAGATATCAGGTAATTGCCATCGAAATCGGCAGCTACCCCAGTATTTTCCGGAAGCAGGTACACATTGGCAAACGGCACAGGCTCACCGGTGTCGTCGTCGAGAATCGTACCACTGAGGGTAGTGGTTTGGGCATGCAACGCGCCGGGAAACGCGAAGAAAAGGGCGCAGCCCATGAAAAATACATGCCAAAAGAATCCCATTTTAAGGTTCATCGAAAGTTGTTGAAGTGCAAAATACCCCCCCTCTTACTAATTATGTATCAAATATGCAATGACTTATGTATCAAATATGCAATGACAGAGTTCATTTTCGCAAAAGTAGAGAATTATTAATTTGGCACCTTTCCTTGATTGCATTCGAAAAATCCCTCTTATGGCTGAATTGAGTTCGCATACGTCCTCCCCACGAGCCGGTGTACACCGTGCCGGGTTTATTAATACCGGGAGTTTACTGGCTATAACGGCCCTTACGGGCATCGTTGCCCAAAATGTCTTTAAATGGTTTGCTCAAAGTAGTTTTCCCGGTTGGGCTGCCCCGTTAATCGCGGTAGTCGTACTGGGCGCATTTGCCGTGATTTTTTTCAAACCCATCTACAAGACCCTCGATACGCCTTATTTTGCTATCCTGAGCTTGTTGATAGTAGCTGCCGGGACGGCATTGGGAACCTTTATCACTCAAAATGCGCTTCCGGAAGTGTTTGCCCAGCGCTACGGACCATTCGGAAGCAAGGTGTTCAGGTTCCTGAACATAAATGATGTCTTCCATAGTTGGTGGTATGTAGGCTTTTTCGTGCTGCTGATAATCAGTTTTGTAAAATTGAGCCTGAAGAAAGGATTCGCAAAGGGAACCTTTGGATTTCATTTGGCCCACCTGAGCCCCATCCTGATCCTTGCCGGATTTTGGATCGATTATTACTACGGTTTTCGGGGGATCATCCAGCTTGAAACCGGCCAACGTACCAATATCGTCAAAGTATATGAAGGGAGCACGAGTTATATCAGGGACAGCATCGACCTTGACTTTCAACTCCAGTTGGACGCCTTTGAATTTGAGAAACATGATCCGGATTACCGGTTGCAGGTATGGCGGAATAATATGGACAGGGAGCCGCGGGAGAAACAAAATGAAGCCCCTTCCCAAAATATGGTTCCGGAACTCATCGCTTCCTTCCCCCTTACAATGGATAAAATCCGGGACATATATGGAACCGACCTGCATTTTCGGATGAGTGATTTTTACCCGAATTTTCAGTTTGTATATTCCTATCCGGAAGGAAAGGACACCATTGCCCCTGCAGATCCCGGTATATTTTTGGAAATGAAGACCCCCTTGGGGGAGACGGTCGTGCAGCTTCGTTCCAATGTGGAAGGGAAGAATAAGATCGTGGATATGACCCATCTAGGGGCGTCCATTGAATTTTACTGGGAACTACCGGAAGACGTCCGGCTGGATCTTTTACGGAAAACGGCTGCCAGCCAGGAACCCGATACCAACCGGATCATTATTGTGGGCGCGTCGGAGCAGGTCTTCTTCCTGACAGATGGAGAATTGCGGGAGGAAAAGCTTGAAAGTGACCGGGTTTATCCCCTTCCCCACCGAGAAGATTCCGGATTTTCCATGATGCTCCTGTTCCCGGATGCTACCTACCTCGTAGCTGCACCCGGCTCGAAAGGAGAAGAATTGTTAAATCCGGTTGCCAAAGTAGACGTGTGGGCTACCGGCTGGGACGCCTATCAGGAAGCGTATATCTATCCCAATAAGGGCAAGCGAGGTGGCGTGTACAGTATCCCTGGCAGCAACTACCTCCTGGCAATGGAATCGTTTAAAGATAAAGAAACGAAATACTGGAAAAGCACGGTTTCCATCGTCGATGAAAACGATCAGGTAGCCAAAACCCAGGCGATTATGGTCAACAAGCCCATGCTGGCGAGGGGTTATCGCTTTTATCAAACCGATTACGACCCGGAAAACCCCAACTACTCCGGTATTGGGGTGAGCCATGAGCCCGGGCTTTATGTCATCTACCTCGGATTTTTTGTCCTGGTAGTCGGGAGCTTCCTGTTGTTTTACACGAGGAAGCATCACCAAACGGTTTAATGGCAGTCCTCGTGTTTATGCTTAGCTAACGGTATTAAAAAAGAAGATCATGCTCGAAAGTCTATATTACACATCCATCCTGTTTAAGGTCACCTTTTTAGGTTATTTCATTGCCTTGTTGGGCTATGTTTTTGGACTGTTTAAAAAGGGTAAACTCTTTGGATACATTCCGATTGGGCTCTTTGCCCTGGCTTTTCTCAGTTGTACGATACTGATCGTCGACCGGTGGATAGAAGCCGGCCGACCGCCATTCAAGAGTTTTTACGAGTCCCTGATCTTTGCCTCCTGGACGATCTCCCTGGTCAGCCTGGTAGTAGAACGGCGGTTTAAGATCCGGTTGATCGGGTTACTTTCTGCGTTGGGTGTAGTACTCATTTTCTTCTATGCGTTGACCAAACGCGATGTAGAGATCATCGCCCTGCCGCCGGCCCTGCAGACCTGGATGTTCATTCCGCATGTCATTTCCTATTTTCTGGCTTATGGAGCTTTGTTTGTCGCCGGCCTCAGCGCGGTGTTGTACCTGGCTTTTCCCGGAGGGTTGGCTTCACACCATTCCCTGGGCGAGCAGTCCCGGATCGATTTTGCAGATACCACCTACCAAATCACCCGATTTGGATTCCTGTTCCTGACGGCCGGGTTGTTACTCGGCGCCTGGTGGGGGCAAAACGCCTGGTCAAATTATTGGGGATGGGATCCGAAAGAGAATTGGGCTTTCATCACCTGGTTGATCTTTGCGGCTTACCTTCATTTCCGCAATCTTCCTTCTTTTGGGAATAAAAAACTTGCCTGGGTGGTCATCATCGGGGTGCTTGCCATCATTTTTACCTACCTGGGAATGGATTATCTGCCTACTGCAGCGGATAGCTTGCATGTTTATTCAAAAAATTAACAAAATTTATTTGTTAATGGCCTCTTTTCTGGAAGGAAAGATTGTTTTGGGATTCTATGTATTTGAAAAATGAATACCGCATGAAAACCACCCCCGCAAAAAATTTGTCTGCCTTTCGTAATTTTTTTCCTACGCGTGACTTTTGTCACCTTGAGGTGTGATTTTTATCATGTTTCAGGTGGGGTAGGTTTTGGATTTTCATGACAGTTTTATGATATTTACAAAATCATGACAAAAAGAAATTGCTCAACTCACCTAAATTATTTTCCAATGAAAATGAATAATTTATTTGTAGCCATCCTCAGTTTGGCTATGATTTTCAGTTTTGGTGCCTGCCAGACAGAGATCGGACCTGCTGGTCCCGCAGGCCCCGCAGGCCCCGCAGGCCCCGCAGGCTCAGATGGACAAAATGGCGCTGAAAACTGCGTAGATTGCCACGGCGGGAACCAATTGATCACGGCCAAGATGTTCCAGTGGGAAAATTCTGTCCACGCTACGGGCGGCCATTATGAGCGGAACAGCACCTCTTGCGCCATTTGCCACACGAGCCAGGGCTTCCTGGAAGTAGCTGGAACCGGTGGATTGGCAACAGCCGCTACCATTAATGATCCGCTTCCTCAAAACTGCTACACCTGCCACCAGATCCACAACACCTATACGAGTGCGGACTGGGCGCTGACTACGCAAGATCCCGTTACATTCTGGGTAGGGGGAGAAACAAGGGATATTGGCAAGGCCAACCTGTGTCTCAATTGCCACCAGGCAAGACCGCGTGATCCGGCGTTACCTAACCCAGCCGAAACAGGAACCATTACGTTGACCAGCTCGAGCTGGGGACCACACCATGGTGCACAGGGCACATTGTTCACCGGTGCGGGTGCTTACAAAACACAAGGTTCCACGCCTTATGAAAATTCCCTGCACACCACGTTGGTTGAAAATGGTTGTATTACCTGCCACATGGCTCCGGTTGATGGCGGTCGTGCAGCTGGTGGACACACCTTCCGGGTAGCATCGGAAGACGGCTCCCTCAACACTAATGGCTGTGTACAGTGCCACACCGACACTGATGCGCTTGAGCTACAGGTTGTTGCCACACAGGCTGAGATTGATGACCTGATGACCCAATTGGCCGACAAACTCGTTGCTGCGGGCATCTTCAATGCCAGCTTGAAACTTGTGCCCGGTGACTATACCTATGACCAGGCAGGCGCCGCATGGAACTACACGTTTGTTTTGGAAGACAAGAGCTTTGGCGTACACAATGCCAAATTCACCAGAGCATTGCTGAAGAATTCCATCGAAGCGTTGCAATAATAAGACAACGAAAATATAACCGGTACACCTAAATGGGTATATTTGGTTAAGTAATACCCCTGGGGCGCCGTCAGGCGCTCCAGGGGTTTGTTTTTTGGTAAATCCACTGCTGATCCTATTGAGGAAAATTTTCTAAATTTACTTTCAGGCACAAAAAATTGAACGGATCCTCCCCGCAAGGAAATATTGGCAAACTTCGAAAAGATTATCTATGCCGACAATCTTGCGCACGCTAGGCTTCCGGTTCTTTTTTTATAGTAATGAAGGGAACGAGCCCCCTCATGTACATGTTGAAAAGGCAGATGCATCCGGAAAGTTCTGGATTGACCCTGTAAGCAAAGTTTATTTGCGTGGGTTTAGCCAGAAAGATGAACGCAAAGCAGCCCAAATAGTGGAAGCGCAACAAGAGTTTTTTAAACGCAAATGGTATGAGTACTTTGGTTGATATAGAACCTGTGAAGGCAAGGCATATTCGGTTTGAGAAGTCATTGTTTTATGTCGAGCTGGAAGATGGTAGGGAAATAGGCGTTCCTTATATCTGGTTTTGGCGCCTGGACAAAGGCACAGATGAACAACGGCGTAGATGGCGGTTCATCGGACAAGGCGCTGGGATACATTGGGAGGAATTGGACGAAGATATTTCTGTGATAGGCCTGTTGCAAGGCCGAAAAGACCCTCATCCTCCTAAATTTCCACCGGCCGAAGAATAATTTTCTACATGAGCGATTTCCCCAAAACACCCCGTACCACCATCACTCGGTTGCCCAAGCGTGGGGAGTACGACAAAGAAACGATCTACGCCATTCTCGATGAGGCGTTATACTGCACCCTGGCTTATGTCCGGGAAGGGCAGGCCTTTCAGATTCCCACCGGGTTTTGCCGCATCGGCGATAAGCTCTATATCCATGGGTCCGTCGGCAGTTTTTACATGCGCGAGATTGCGGCAAATAACCTGCCCGTTTCCATCGGGGTAACCCACATTGACGGCCTCGTGCTGGCACGCTCCGCTTTTCATCACTCGGTCAATTACCGGTCGGTCGTCCTGTTTAGCCAGGGTGAATTGGTGACGGAGGAGGCCGAGTTGTACACCGCACTCGAGGCCTTTACCGAAAAAATGTGCCCCGGCCGGTGGGCCGATATCCGGAAGCCCAGTAAAAAAGAATGGAAAGCCACCATGGTCATTTCCTTCCGGATAGAAGAAGCCTCCGCCAAGATCCGGACCGGCCCACCCAAAGACGATGAAGAAGATTACGACCTCGATGTATGGGCAGGAGTGCTTCCGCTGGAGTTGGTGAAAAGAGCCGTTGTCCCCGATCCGGAGCTGAAGGAAGGGGTGGAATTGCCCGAGTATTTGGCGAAGTAGTCTAACAATTCCCCACCCCTCACTCTTCACTCTTCACTCTTCACTCTTGTATCCTAACCTATTTGAGTAGTTTTTCATTCGAAAAAATAAATTCCCGGTAGGCTGCCTGCAACCGCATAGATTCCTTGTCGAGTGCTTCTACCGAGAGGATTACCTGACTCGGCACCGGCATATCGGATTCCTGAAGCATGCCGAACAGGCGGGCAAATTTGTTTTGAAGCCCACGCATATCCTGGACAATAGCAGAAAACTGCGCATTGGCCGACTGAAAATCGGCCGCAAGCTTTCCCTTGGCTTTTGGAATGGCCTTGCCAATTTTATCCTGATGTGCCACAATTTCCCGAATATTCGCTGAGAGTACTTGCCTGCTTTCGTAGCAAACCAATGACAGATCGTGCTGACGCTGTAATTCTTCCGTGCTAGTCGTTACTCTCGGATCCATTTTTATTTCCAATGGCTCTTCAAAGATCTTTCCATCTACTGTTAGCCGAACGGTGTATATGCCTGGCATCACAAACGGGGCGGTTGCCCGGGGAGCCGTATTTTCATAGATCGCGGAAATGGGGAATCGGGCGCCTACATCCGGCAGCGGGTCGTAGCACATATCCCAGCAAAAGCGATGCGCCCCTTTTTCTCCGGAAAGCGCCAAATGCGGCCGAACCCAGTATGGGGGAAAGTTCTGGCCGCTCACCCCGGGAGCCGGGTCGTCGGGTCGGTAGTTCCGGATGAGCTGCCCTTCGCTGTCGAGTATCTGGAGGAGGATTTCCCGTGCATTTTCCGCCAGGTAATAATCGATCATGGCTCCATCCGGTGGATTTTGCCCGGCAGGCTCTTCCTGTGGAAGGGGGGTGTCGGGATTCATATTCCAGCGCACCCGCCAGGCTGACTGAGGCGTGTAAAGGGTTTTTGTGCTGCCAGCCTGGTACTGCCGCAAGGGCGTAATATTATCGAGTATCCAAAAAGACCGTCCATGCGTGCCCACCACGATGTCATCGTCCTTGATCACCAGGTCGCGGATGCTGGTGGCCGGCATGTTCTGCCGCAGCGATTGCCAATGATCGCCATCATCAAAAGATACATAAACCGCCCGTTCTCCGCCGGCAAACAGCAAACCCTTGCGCACCGGGTCTTCCCGCACGGTATTGATCGGGTCGTTATCCGGCAGGCCAGTGGTTATCTCCTGCCAGGTTTGCCCTCCGTCGTGGGTGCGCAAAATAAGCGGACGCAGGTCGTCGAGCCGGATCCGGTTGATAGCGGCGTAGCAGGTATTGTTGTCGAAATGTCCGGCGTCAAGTTGGGATACTTTGCTCCAGTCGGTTACCTGGGGCGGAGTGATATTGGTCCAGTTTTTACCTCCATCGCGGGTGAGGTGGATCAGGCCGTCGTCTGTGCCGGCCCAGATGGTATTGATGTCTTGTTGGGAAGGCGCTACTGCATAAATAACTCCTCTGCGGTATTTGGTCTTTTCGGCTTCAGGGCTGAAAACGCCGACACAGGCCGGCACCTCCCAGGTTTCGCGTGTCAGGTCGGGACTGATGACTTCCCAGGAATCGCCGCCCGTAGTGGTTTTAAACAGTACATTGCCGGCCAGGTACAGGGTTTTCGGATCGACTGGGGAGAAGAGCACCGGCTGGGTGCGGATGAAACGGAATTGCCGACTGTCGTCTAGGGACACGGGCTCGGGAGTGATATTTTGGGTTTGTCCGGTGCGTTTGTCGTATTTGGAGATTTTTCCTCCATAAATGATGTTTGGATCGAGCGGGTCGGCGGCGACATAGCCATATTCTTCCACCCCCACCGAATGCCATTCGCGGAAGGTGATCTGGCCGTCGTTGCCGCGACTGGCGATGCCCACGGAGCCGCTTTCCTGCTGGCCACCGTATACGTTGTAGGGAAAAGCATTGTCGGTGCTCACATGGTAAAACTGGGCCGTCGGCTGGTTGTACCAGCTGCTGAACGTCTGTCCACCGTTGACGGTAATGATCGCGCCCTGGTCGCTGGCGATGAGGATCACCTCCGGGTTGTCGGGATTGATCCAGATGCGATGGTAATCGTCGCCCCCGGGCGCTCCGCGGAAGGCTTCCCAGTTATGTCCCCCGTCGGTACTTTTCCACGTTACTACATTAGCAGTATATACGATATCCGGGTTTTTGGGGTCGGCTTTTACCTCGGCGAAATCGCTGCCGCGGCCCCAGAGCCGCCAGTCGGCATTGGTGCGATACCAACTTTTGCCCGCATCGTCGGAGCGGTAGATCCCGCCCAGTTCTCCGGCGTCTACCGTCGCGTAGAGGCGGGAGGGTAGGGAGGGGCAGATACAGAATCCGATACGTCCCAGTCCCTGCGCGGGTGTAGGCAGGCCTTCTGTCAGTTGGGTCCAGGAATCTCCCCCGTCTACCGATTTCCAGAGGCCGGAGCCTGGACCTTGCCATTCCCCGTTTTCCCAGGGAGCGAGGCGGTTGGCCCACAGGTCGGCATATACGACATTCGGGTTGACGGGGTCGATGGTCACTTGTATGGCCCCTGTATTTTCGTCGATATACTTCACTTTTTCCCAGGTTTTACCTCCATTCAGGGTACGAAAAACACCGCGTTCAGTATTGGAGCCGTAGGGATGGCCCAGCACCGCGGCGAATACCCGGTCGGGGTTGGCAGGATCGATAGAGAGGCCGCCGATCTGCAGTCCGTCGCGGAGGCCGGTGTGCTGCCAGGTTTGGCCTCCATCGGTCGATTTGTATATCCCATCACCCACGGAGAGGTCCGGCCGTTGCAGTCCTTCACCCGAGGCCACGTAGAGCACATTGGGATCGCTGGGCGCCACCACTACATCTCCGATGCTGCCGGTAGGCTGGTCGTCGAAGATCGGTACCCAGGTCCGGCCGTAGTCGGTTGTTTTCCAAACCCCGCCGTTATTCACGCCGATGTAAAACACATTGGGTTGTTGGGGCACACCTACAGCGCCTACTGTGCGTCCGCCTCTATGCGGCCCGATGCAGCGCCATTGGAGGGCATCGAAGACAGGGGCTTGAGTAAATACCGTTGCTTGGAGCGCTAAAAACAGAAGGAGGAAGGAGGTGCGGGTAAGGAGGGACATGGTAAAGGAGTTAATAGAGGAGTGAAGGTCTTGAGCCGAATATTTTATGTATTCGGCTCAAAATTACGAAAAACGGGAGCCGAATAGACCTGAATTTTGGCGCATTTTGAAAATAACAAATAAAACGTGTTTAATTTTTTATAAATAAAATTATTTGTTTTAATTTAGCCTTCTAATTTTTCACCCAAAATTTACCCTTATGACCACCCAGGAAATTGCCAACCGCCTTGTGGAATTGTGCCGCACGGGCGATTATGAAGCTGTCTACCAGGAATTATTTCACCCGGATGTCCTTTCGGTCGAGCCGGCGCATTCCCCCATGCCGGAAGCGCGTGGGCTTGATGCCCTTCGCGAGAAGGGACGTCAGTTTAATGAAGGCGTACAGGAGATGCACGGCGGCTACACCTCCGATGCCCTCGTAGCCGGTAATCACATCACCCTGACCATGGGCATGGACGTCACCATGAAAGACGGCAACCGTACGAAAATGGATGAAGTTTGTGTGTATGAAGTGAAGGATGGGAAGATTGTGAAGGAGCAGTTTTTCTTTTAGGAGGGGGATGTACTACGGAAAAAGCCCCTTGCAGATTAGTCTCGCAAGGGGCTTTTTCATGTGGAACAGGCCTTAAGTTCAATCGCACAATTTCTCCAAAACTTGAAGGTAGATCCGGCCCTCCGGCGAAACGAGCCGCATATAATAGATCCCGGAGGGAAGTCCGGTCAACCGCACCTCGTTGTAATCCATGACACCCTTAGCCACCATGCTACCAATCTGATCGGAAATGGTATATGGAGCGCCCATAAACTGCGCTTCTTTGATCACAAAACTTGCGCAAAAAGGATTGGGATAGACTGCAAGACTTTCCCGTCCCCTCAGCTGCGAAACACCTGAGGTCTCCGCCGCCTCATAGACTTTCAGGTTTCTCCAGAAACCACGATAAGAGCTCCCCTGTCCGAAATGCGTATTGCTGATATTGATATCATTTTCAGGGTGGTCCAGCTTCCCTTCGATTTCAAAGATAAGTTGGTCGTCGAGATAATATTCCGTTTGACCGTTGCCCGCTTTGTAGTGAATTAGGGTAGCGGTGTACCATTGATCGATATTCAAGGGAGCAGAGGTGGTCACATACAACACCGAATTATGCATGGCCCGGATCGTGGTATCCGAATTGATGTGCATCCCGAGGTAGCGCCACAGATCTCCGGCCACCACGATCGGCTTTCCCGGACGGATGGTATCCAGGCGGAATTCCACCTGAAACGCAAAGGCAGTATCATTCAGGACGTCCAGTTTTGGGGTATGGATAAGCGTGGAGTCTTCCCCCAGGGCATTATTGAGATACGCGCCGAAGGAATACACGCCGTCCGTTCCCTGGTAAGGGGCATTGATCAACTGGATAGTGTCCTGGTTGCCGGTGAGGTCTTCGGCCGTTTCCTGCAGCGTATAGTGTGCCACGAGTGAGAAGCCACTGAGATCCTGTGCAAAGGAGTCGACGCCCAATGTGAGAAGGAGAAAGGAGAGAATGGAAACCGTTTTCATGCGATGATGTTTTAGGGTGTCAATCAGATGTACCCTCTTGGTGTTACAAAAGTTGGGTGAGTGACATCATTTCAGAAAATAGGTTATTTCCGGGCTCTTGCTAAAAGTACTAAATCTGAACTGTGATTTAGGTGATTGGAATGATTTATTAAACAGGAGTGGGCTGAAATACGAATGCTCCTTCTTTGTGATATTTACCGGTTAAGACAATCATAAAAATCATATGAATCACAAAAGTCACAGTTCAGACCAATTGCTTCAGTTGTTCCAGTGAAGATATTTTTTCTACCAGCCCCCGGCTAACTTATATGGATTTTTTGTATTTTTCAAACAGAAAAGTCACTGCCGGATTTTCTGGTCGAATCCTTTTTTACACACTAAAACCCAAATCCCACCATGAAAGATTCTGAAAGGAACATGGCTATTCCAAGGAAGGATTGGAATTTATGGAGCAGTTCTTTCACGTTCTTACCTCTTGCCTACACCGGCGATCCGTTGATGTTTCTCGCAATTTTTTTCGGTATTATTATTCTGTGTTTTATATATGAATTTTTGAGGCGTTTCTTCAAAGTTTTGACAGGGTCGGACAAAGCCATTAAGAACGGTCGTTTAAAATTCGGTTTAGAAGACCCGTTGAAGAAGGAACTGGTGTTTTTAAATAAAGGGACCCCTATTTCTTACCGGGTGGAGAAGGGGAAAGTCTCGTTTTTCGCGCGGACCATTCAGTCTGGAGAAGTGATGATCGGGAACGCGCCCAAGGAGGACGGATGGATTATCAAAGACATCATAAACATGGATGACAAACAACTAAAAGCCTTTGTCCACGGCGATGAAATTGAAATGATCGTTGTGGATATTAAGGAGGATTTGAAGTCGAAAAGGATAGATGCGCCGGAGGCGCTGGATTGAATTTTGGTCTGAACTGTGATTCGTGTGATTAATATGATTTCCTTGATTTCGGTGATTTTTTGGATCAGGCATCGAAAAACAATCGAAATATAAAAACAAAAGCCCTTGCAATTCACTGAATTACAAGGGCTTATTTGTTTAAGTGGTGGAGGTAAGGGGAGTCGAACCCCTGACCTTCCCGACCTTCGATCGGGACGCACTAGTCGGCTGCGACAAAAAAAGGGCCACCGAATATTATCGGCGACCCTTTGTAAGTGGTGGAGGTAAGGGGAGTCGAACCCCTGACCTCTTGCATGCCATGCAAGCGCTCTAGCCAGCTGAGCTATACCCCCTGCTTGTCCGCCGAAGCCTTAGCGTAGGCGGATCGTTCCGCCATAAGCCTTAACAAAGGCGGAATTCACTTTTCCTTTCAAAAGCGAACGCAAATATACGACAAAAGATAAAAAATACAACCCCTTATTGTTTCCAAATCGCTAAATAATCCCCCACAAACGCCCCAAACCGCTTCGGCTCCCGCCCCAGCAACTCCGCCAGATCAGCCGACAAACGCGCCTCTTTTCCGGTCTTCACCAGGTCGAACAGGTAGATGTAGGCGGCCAGGCCTTCTTCTCCCTCTCCGCGCCCAAGCATGAGGGACAGAAAATCAGTAGGGGAGAGGTCTACGTATTCCACCGGCCTGCCTAGCGCTTCGGAAAATAACCGGGCTACTTCGTAGTGGTCGATCGCTTCCTGGCTAACCAGGTCATAGGTCTTTCCCTGATGCCCTTTTTCCAAAAAAGTCTTCTCTACTGCCACCGCAATATCGCGCACATCGACAAATGCCGTCTTAGCATCGCCGGCAGGGAGGTAGATCTTCCCTTCCTGCCGGATATCTTCGGCGAGCCCTAGGGCGAAGTTCTGCATAAACCAGCCCGGACGTAGTATAGTATAGGGCAATCCACATTTCCGTACCTGCTCCTCCACCGTATTCAACATCCGTCCCGGTACATCGCCGGTCGTACGACCGGACAAAAAGGTGATATGCTCCACGTGAAAGGAGATCGCCGCATCGAGAAATCGCTGTATGTGCCCGGCATCTTTATACCCGGAAGGCACCACCAGAAATAGATGGGTGATACCCTTCAGGGCTTTCCGGAAAGTAGTGGTCTTTGCAAAATCTAATTGAGCCCAGGAGGTGTCAACAGCGGCCGCACGTCCAGCGCCCACTGCATCCATCCCCAGGCTTTTCAAGTGCTCGAGCACGGCCGAACCGACGGTTCCCGTTGCTCCGGTAATGAGTATTTTCATTTTTTTTGAGTGAAGGGTGAGGCGTGAAGGGTGAAGAGAATGGGGCGAATATAAACGATAAACGCTAAACTCCCCAAACGTTTATTGCCTTGTCCTGAAATAGGTTTTCACTCTTCACCCTTCACCCACTACCCCGGATCCACATCTACATTCACCCGCACTCCCGAACACCCTTCCAGCCGATGCACCTGATGGATGCCGTCCATGATCCATTCTTTGCTTTGGAAAATGAGGTGGTTGTTGCGCTCGAGTTTGACGAGGATATCGAGGAGGTATTGTCCCCGCACGCGCGACACGTAGGGGATCGCAGGCCCCATCACGCGCGGACCCAGGTGGTCTTTCAGCAGGTTGCCCAGATGTTGGGCGGCGCGGTTGACGGTCTCGGGTATCTTGTGCTTGAGGGTGATCTTGATCAGGCGGTAAAAGGGCGGATATTTGAATGCCTGCCGCTCTTCGATCTCGCGGCGGTAAAAATCTTTGTAGTCGCCGGCGATGACGTCTTTGAGTACGGGGTGGGTGGTTTGCAGGGCTTGGATGACGACTTTCCCGCGACGTCCCTTCCGGCCGGCTCTTCCCGCTACCTGGGTGAGCAGCTGAAAAGCCCGCTCGCTGGCCCGGAAGTCCGGAAAATGTAGCAGCTGGTCGGCATTGATGACGCCCACGATCGAGACTTTGTCGAAGTCGAGTCCTTTGGTCACCATCTGGGTGCCAACGAGGATGTCGAGGCGGTGTTCTTCAAAATCGTTGATGATGCGCGCATGGGCGTGCTTGGTGCGCACGGTGTCGAGGTCCATGCGGCCGATGCGGGCCTCCGGAAAATGAATGGCTATATCGTCTTCGATACGCTCGGTGCCGGTGCCCTGAAGGTGCAGGTCGCGGTTGCCGCATGCCGGACAAGCGGGCAGGGTAGAAGCCCGAAACCCACAGTAGTGGCAGCGCAGTTGGTTTTGCGACTTGTGGTAGGTAAGGGTCACATCGCAGTGCTCGCATTGCTGGGTCCAGCCACAGGAATTGCACCGGTAAACGGGTGCATACCCCCTCCGGTTTTGAAACAAAATGGCCTGCTCTCGCTGCTCGAGGGTGTATTTGAGCTCCGTCAACAATTGGGCGCTGAATACCGATGGGGGCGCACCGGCCGGCGCCGGGGGCGTCTTGAGGTCGGCAATATGGACCTCGGGAAGCTCCAACCCTCCATAGCGTTCGAAGAGTTCTACCAGCCCGTATTTTTTGGTCTTGGCGTTGTGGTAGGACTCCAGGGAGGGAGTAGCGGTACCCAACAGCACCTTCGACTCGTGGAGGCGCCCCAGGTAGATAGCCGTATCGCGCCCGTTGTAGCGGGGCGCAGGGTCTTGTTGTTTATAGGAATTGTCGTGTTCTTCGTCGACGACCACCATGCCCAGTTTTGCAAAGGGGAGGAAGAGGCTGGATCGGGGGCCCAGGATGACGGGTTTGCCTTCCAGTACGCTGCGCCACACTTCTACACGCTCGTTGTTGCTGAGGCGGGAGTGGTATACCGCGATCTGGTCGCCGAATACTTTTTTCAGGCGGTCGATGATCTGGGTGGTCAGCGCAATTTCGGGAAGGAGGTAGAGCGCCTGCCCGCCACGGTCAATGGCTTCCTGGATAAGCTCTACATAGAGTCGGGTTTTTCCGCTGCCGGTTACCCCGTGTATCAACACGACGGGATATTCCTCAAACTGCTCCCGGATCTGGGTTAGCGCGGTTTGCTGCTTTTCCGAGAGGTCGGACTGTTCGGCGGACTCATCTTCGTAACCGGGCATGCGGCTCACTTCCTGTTCATACGTTTCCAGGATGCCTTTTTTCTCCAGGGCCTTTATGACGCCATGGTCGGCATTTGCCAACTCATAAATTGCCTGTTTCCGTACAAAAGGGCCTTTTCGAACCAGTTGGACGAAGGCCATGAGCGCATCTGTCTGTTTGGCCGAGCGGCTGGTGAGCTCAAATGCTTCCTCCAGCAATTCCGGCCGGGAGGCGTATGGCTCTTGCAGGCGCACGCAGGAGATGGTCTTGGGTTGATATTTTGCCTGGATCTCTTCTTTGAGGTAGATGATCCGCTTTTCGATCAGCTGATGGATGACCGGATATATGGTCTTTTGATCCAAAATACTGCGCACCTCATCCAGCGTTAGTTCGCCCTGGATAGAGAGGGCCTCCGTGACGAGAAATTCTTTATCGGAAAGTCCTTGAAAGTTATGGTCGTAGAGTGGACTGAGGGAAATGCGGGTTTCGCTGGCCAGCTTGAGGTTGGAAGGCATAGCCGTATTCATCACCTCGCCCAGGGTGCAGCAATAGTAGCCGGCCATCCATTGCCAAAGCTTCAACTGTTGTGGGGTGATCAACGGGCGGGCGTCGATGATAGACAGGATGGACTTGGGCTTGTACCCCCCTGGCGCATCCCGGTGGATTTGCACCACAATGCCGGAATAGCGCTTGTTTTTGCCAAAAGAAACCTCAACCTGGTTGCCAAAAGCCAGGTGCGGCACCATTTCCTCAGGCACTACATACGTATAGGCTTTTGCAATAGCAATGGGCAGAAGTACATCGGCAAAGGTTTGTGTTGCCGGGTCGGGATGAAAAAGATCGGATGTTTCCACGAAGAATTATTCACTTCTTTTAAGGGGCAAGGGTGTACGAAGTTAATTTTTTCCTGCTATCCGGCCTAATGCGCCTGTTGATTTGTGTGAAATGAAAAAGCATACGGTATGTTTTCAGTAGAAAACGGTCATTTCGAATGAGAAAAGGGACTTTTTAAAGGAAAAGAAAATTTTTTTTTAAAAAAAAATCCTTCTTTAGGGGGCTAAATTTTCACAATTAGGCTCTTTTTTATCGTTTATAAACTTTTTTTAAAGGTTTTTTGCGCTTTTTAAACTAAATTTTTTTTTCACAATAACCCAAAAATGTACTAGTAAACGCTAAAAGAGTGCTGCATATTTGTATCGTGAATGGTGAATAGAGGGGGACAGTTGAAAGAAAAGAATCTAGCTTAACGGAGTTAGAAAAATTCATTCGAATTCTACATGAGATTACGGTTTGTTAGAGTGCTCCGGCCCGCCTCCCCCCGGGCCGGATAACTCACAAAGACAAAAGAGGCGAGAATCGAGTGGATGTTGAAATTTGCATATGTTCATGGGATTATAATTTGTTAGTAGTACCGTCCCCCTGAAAATGGGGGACAGTTTACTATCTCTCAGATCGGTAGAACCACACACTCAATAAATAAAAAAAGGCTGATTGTGGGAAATCAGCCTTCAAATTAGCATTGCTCACGGGATTAGTACAAAAAAAATCAGTTCATGGGATTGAATTCGTTGGGAAACGAATAACATTTTATCGACACGAAGATAATCGTTTTATTCGGACTGTGCAAGGGCACGTTCATTAAAATGTCAAAGATTTCGTTTTTGGATATGTTCATGGGATTATAATTCAGGAAGTCGTCTCGTTCAGGCGACTTTTTTTTTTGCTGTGCCCGCCGTAGCTTTTTAGCGAAGGAGGGTGTCCCCCCCTTCAAAAATACATCTCCCCCGCCAACCTGAACGTATTCGCATGTGCCTCGACAATCGTCGCAATTTTCTCCGAATACCCACCTCCCATACTCACCGCCACGGGAATCTTATTGCGATGACAGATTTCCAACACGATACGATCGCGTTCTTTACAGCCTTCCATGCTCATGCTCAGTCGGCCCAGTTTGTCGGATGCCAGCACATCTACTCCTGAAAGGTAGAAGACGAGATCCGGTTGCACGGTGTCGATCAATGCAGGTAAGGTATTGCGCAGGATGCGCAGGTAGGGTTCGTCCGTCAATCCATCGGGTAGCCCAATGTCGAGATCGGACCGCTCCTTTCGGGTTGGGTAGTTTTTTGCGCCGTGCATGCTGAAGGTAAATACGCGATCCTCTTCCTGAAAGATTTGTGCGGTACCGTTTCCCTGGTGTACATCGAGATCTACTACCAGGATCTTTTGGGCATGACCTTGCTGGAGGAGGTAGTTGGAAGCGATGGCGATGTCGTTGAGCACGCAAAAGCCTTCTCCTTTAAAACTAAAAGAATGATGGGTGCCTCCGGCGATGTTGAGCGCCACCCCAAACTCCCGGGCCAACAGCGCACATTGAACGGTCCCGTTGGCGATATGCCGGCCCCGTTCGACCAGCCGCTCGGTCATGGGAAACCCAATTGCGCGGATTTCCTTCGGACTGAGCGCCTGCCGCTTCAGCCTGTCCCAATAATCAGCTTCGTGGGTGAGCAGGATCACCTCTTCCTCCAATGCCTTTGGCTGAAAGAAATTGGCATCCGTCACCGTGCCTTCGTACAGCAACTGTTCGGGCAATAATTCGTACTTGACCATCGGAAACCGGTGGCCTTCAGGCAATTCGTACTTGTAGATGGGGTGGAAGGCGATCTTTAACATGCTCAGTAGGCAGTGTACAGTATGCAGCATGCAGTTGCCAACTGCATACTGCCAACTGCATACTGCCAACTGCCAACTGCATACTGCATACTGAAGATTAGGCGATCGTCACATCCTTGTCCAGGTACACATCCTGAATCGCATTCAGGAGCGCTACGCCCTCTTTCATAGGCTTCTGGAAGGCTTTGCGACCCGAGATGAGGCCCATACCGCCGGCGCGTTTGTTAACCACAGCGGTGATCACGGCTTCATGGAGGTCGGTAGCGCCTTTCGATTCGCCACCGGAGTTGATCAACCCGATGCGGCCCATGTAGCAACCGGCTACCTGATAGCGTGCCAGGTCGATGGGGTGGTCGGTAGTCAACTTCTCGTAGACGGCTTTATCCGTCTTGGCGAAATTGATTGCCGTAAAACCGCCATTGTTGGTCGGCAGCTTCTGCTTGATGATGTCGGCCTGGATCGTCACACCAAGGTGGTTGGCCTGGCTGGTGAGGTCGGCAGCGGTATGATAATCTACGCCGTCTTTTTTAAAGGCATTGTTGCGGGTGTAGCACCACAGAATAGTAGCCATACCCAGCTCGTGTGCCCGCTCAAAAGCCTCCGCTACTTCGATGAGTTGGCGATTGCTTTCCTCCGAGCCGAAATAGATGGTAGCGCCTACGGCGGCGGCGCCCATGTTCCAGGCGTCATCGACCGACCCAAACATGATCTGGTCGAACTTGTTGGGATAGGTGAGCAGCTCGTTGTGGTTGATCTTTACGATGAAAGGGATCTTGTGGGCATACTTGCGCGATACCGATGCCAGCACTCCGAAAGTAGATGCGACCGCATTGCAGCCACCTTCAATAGCGAGGCGAACGATGTTTTCCGGATCGAAATAAATGGGGTTTGGGGCGAAAGAGGCCCCGGCGGTATGCTCAATCCCCTGGTCTACAGGCAGGATCGATACATAGCCCGAACCAGCCATCCGGCCATGCGATAAAATGCGTTGCAGGTTGTTCAGCACCTGGTTGTTCCGGTTGGTGCCTACCCAAAGACGGTCTATCAGATCGCCCCCCGGGATGTGGATGTCTTTCTTGTCAATCGTTTTGCATTGATGATCGAGGTAATACGCAGCCTGGTCGCCCAGGAGGTTCGAAGTCTTTTGGTTTGCCATGGTAAAATGAATTATGCTAATTAAATCAGGATAAGTGTTATTATAAACATTCGCGACAGTAGGTCGCGAATGTTTATAATACAATACGATCAATCTGGTATTATCCTGGTCAGGGCTTGAAAAATTTGCTCCGCAAAGGTAGTGAAAAGGTGGAAATATTTAGCGTTTGTAGTTAGGTTGATGAAACCAAACCGGCGACGGATCGTCCGGATCCCCATTGTAATTGATCGTAATCTCTTCCCCATCTTCTATTTCCCGGATGGTGTAAATGTCGATGGTGTTTCGGTCGTAATCGAGCAAATACCGGGCATTGGGATGATAGGAGTGGTTGTAAAGGGAGCCGTACCCCAGAGCGATCGCACATTGATTTTGCTCCTCCCCCCAAAGGAAATAGTAATCGTGCAGATCCGTTTGATGGATTTGAGTCAGGTCATACTCCGACAAAATAATGACCGGGCAGATCTCGATCAGGGAATCCGCAGGGATGTCATTCAGGGTAAAGACTCCACGTCCTCCCAATGGGCTATCTGTAACGTATATAAATGGCAGGCGTTGCATATACAGGATTTTGACTGCGAATTTAATGTGACCGGGTGACTATTATTGGTGAAGGCGCTTCCACCCACAACCGATCCCCCGAAAGCGGATCGGTAAAGCTTAGCTTCCAGGCGTGCAAGGCAATACCATCGGGCATATAAGCACTCCTCGCACCATACTTTTCATCCCCCACGATAGGGCATCCCATTGTGGCCAGTTGTATGCGGATCTGGTGAAACTTGCCGGTGTGAGGGCGAACCTCCAGAAGGGTATGGCCATTGGGTAAGGTTTTTTGAACCTGGTAATCCAACTGACAGAGGAAGGCGCCAGGAGAATTGGCAGGCTGAACCATTGCCCGTTTTTCTTTTTGATCCTTCCCAACCCAATGCGCTAACATACCGGAAGACTCCGCGGGAGGATTTTCTACCATCGCAAGGTAGATCTTCTCCACACTCCTTGCCTCAAACTGCCGGTTGAGTTCCCGCAGTGCGTTTTTTTTCTTTGCGATCAGTAGCACCCCGCTTACGGGTCGGTCCAACCGGTGTACAATTCCCACGTACGGTTTTTTGGAAGTGGCAGACAGGTATTGTACCGCCCATTCCTCCACAGAAGGATACCCATGGGGGTCGCGCTCTACCACCAACCCATTAGGTTTGTTGATGGCCAATAGGTGGGAGGACTCGTATAGGATGGGTACCGATGGCATAGGTTGATATAACACAAGCCAAAAGTACAAAAAGAAAGGCGCTTCTCACGAAGCGCCTTGTCCAGTTACCCCCGGATTGGAGTAAGCATCCAATCCCATTAATTTTCATTTGGTTGTAGAAGTCTTATCGAAGACACAAATATGGCAAGGGTAATCCCCTTCACCAATTAAGAATGACCGAACGGGAAAATTGAAGTGCTGAACGGGAATAATCATCCCGCTACCGCACCAGCGTCACATCTCCTTTTACAATCTCTATTTCTCCATCGAGAAATTCTACTTCGATATAGAATACGTATACGCCCAAATCCATCAACTTGCTGCGGTAATAGCCGTCCCAACCATACGCCGGATCATTGGGCTGGAAATTGCTGGCCTGGTAAAGCTTGCTTCCCCAGCGGTTGTATACCTGAAATTCCCGTATCTGTAATACTTCCCGTCCGGCGAAGATCATGAACAAGTCGTTTATACCGTCCGCATTGGGTGAAAATACGTTGGGTACAAAAATGCTCCGGGGCTTCTGCACCTGAATGGCCAGGATATCCGTAATCGGACATCCATCCGCATCCAGGGCCGTCACCGTGTAGGTGATATTCTCCTGAGGTTGTTGTAATACGACAAAAATGCAGGTGTCACAATCCAGGTACGTGCCTGGCTGCCAGGTGATCTGCGCAATGGGGAAATTGGCGGAGGCCTCTAAATCGATGCTTTCTCCCAAGGCTAGCTGAAGGTCAGGACCCACATCCAATATGGGTTGGGCTTTTGAAGGAATCACCACATTGATGAAATATTGATCCCCGTTGCTATCCTCAATGGTCAGCTGGTAGGCGCCGGCTGACAGGTCGCTCCATATAAAGGGATATGCGTCGATGGGCTCAAAGAAGATCCCGTCCAGGGAAATAGAGTAGGGGGGCTTACCCCCGCTGATCGCGTCGATCAACAATTGCCCATCCTGAAACCCATAGCAACTTGGCGCAATAGTCGTAAACAGCGCTTCAAAATTTTCAAAGAAAAGTTGAATGATCACCGTCGAGTCGCATCCCTGATAACTGCTATTGATCAATACCTCGGTGCCGGAAGGATTACTTTCATTATAAACCGTCCCATTCACTACGATAAAATCGCCGGAAGAAAGGGTGTCGATCAGTTGAAATTCAATCGGGTTCAGGAAACTCAGGGTAATGGTCAACGTCGAGTCGCATCCGTTTGTACTGCCTCCTGGGAAGACCTCCGTGCCCGATGGGTTGTTCGCATCGTAGACCGTACTGTTGATGACCAGAAAATCTTCTGCACAAAGCACTTCTGCCAAAGTGCCTATCGCTGGTGGGAAGAAATTAAGCGCCACGGTTATGGTAGAGTCGCAGCCCAGAAAATTACCTCCGGCAATGACTTCGGTGCCGGTTGGGTTATTCTGGTCGTAGGTGACTCCATTGAATACCAGGGATTCACCCGGACACAAGTTGGCGCTGAACTCCAAAAAGGAATTGGGGGCAAAACTCACTTCAACCTGCAACGTGGAGTCACAGCCGGTATAGCTTCCGTTGGGGAATATTTCTGTGCCGGAAGGATTGTTCTGGTCATAAACAGTACCGTTGATGACAATGCTTTCCCCCTCGCACAGGATGGGGTTTATACTTCCCATCGCCGGTGGGAAGAAACTCAGCGACACGTTTATGGTAGAATCGCACCCAAGATAATTTCCACCGCTAAGGACTTCGGTGCCTGCAGGATTGCTTTGGTCGTAAGTGGCGCCATTGATCACCACAGATTCGCCGGGACAAAGTATAGTGCCATATTCGAAAAAGGAATTAGGTGCAAAACTCAGGCTGACTTCCAGGATAGAGTCGCATCCGGTAAAACTTCCACCGGGAAATACTTCCATGCCGGAGGGATTGTTCTGATCATACATAGTGCCATTGATCAGGATACTTTCCCCTTCACAAAGGGTGGCGTTGAAACTACCCATCGCTGGGGGAATGAAACCAAGCGCCACGTTTATCGTCGAATCGCAACTGAGGTAATTTCCATTGGGGATCACCTCGGTACCCGATGGGTTGTTCTGGTCGTAAACGGTCCCATTTACCAAAATACTTTCCCCTTCGCAAAATTCCTGCATCAGGGTAAATACAGCTGGAGGATAAAAACTCAGATCCACGGTGATGGTCGAGTCGCAGCCATTGGCGCTGCCCCCTGCGAGAACTTCCATCCCGGAAGGATTGCTCGCATCGTACGCCGTTCCGTTGACAGTCAGGCTCTCCCCATCGCATAGGGTTGCCGTAATATTGCTTTGTGAAACGGGAAAATAGCTGAGGGCCACCGTGATGATACTATCGCATCCGTTGAAGCTTCCGTTGGAAATGATTTCTGTCCCGGTTGGGTTTGTCTCGTTATATACTACGTTATTCACCAGCAACTCTTCTCCCGGGCAAAGGGTGGGATCGATCAGGCTGAATGCCTGTGGCAATACGGTTACCACAGTAGGCGGCAAGCCTGCTGCCGATTCCGTACACAGTAAATCGGAAATATTCAGGGGCTGAAATTCAATCGTCCCCGCACTCAACCCGTAATCGGCCGGGCAAAAAACCAGGGTCGAATCTGCCTGGTAAATAGTCAGCGATCCCAAAAGATTGGTAACGCCGGCAACCAATTGGTATTCCATAGTAAATGGCGGAATGCCGGTAAACGAGACATTCCAATCGAAGCATTCAGTTGCACAAAGCGATGCATCCGGACCGTAGGTTACTCCCAACTCCAGGAATATTACTTCCACCCCTGGGGCTACGGACAGACATGGATCAGTGAGGTCCACATTGCCCGTACCATCGTCGTTGCCGGCAATGATGGATATGTAATAGGACTGGAAAGGCGACCCGTTGGTCGGGTAATCAAACAACCCTGTATTGTTGATGGCCAGTATCGTCCCCAACACATTTCCCGAATTGTCATGCAGCACATATTGGAGCAAATCGTTGCCGTCCAGCATGGCGTCGTTGTTGAAATAGGGCGATGCATCAAACGAATCTCCTTCACAGACCTGGAAGGGCCCGGCGCCCGTGTCCATACTTCCCGAACTGGTAAAGCAATCGCAAAAAACGACGCCGGTGAGTAGCAGGGGACCACATCCATTGGCGTCATCCAGCTCAAATGTGTAGGGGGCGCCTGTATTGATAGGGCCTGATTGGAAAGAGCTGCCAACGGGGACGCCGTCTATGGTATAAGTCCCCGGCACGCCGCCCACAATGTCAAAGCTGATCGTATAGAAGGTATTTGCCGGATCGCATACTTCGGTTAAATTGGCGGTCACCGGCGGGTTTAATACGACCACAAACGTATTGGCAGCCAGCGAGCAGGTGTCGTTGGGGGTAAAGGTGAGGGGAATGGTGCCGCTCAACCCACCTGGATTGAACGCCTGGCCCATCACCCCCGCTCCTGTCCAGAGGCCGTCCGGATAATTGGGGTCTTGCAGGGTAGTCAGGTCTAAAATCGGATCCGATTCACAAAGCGTGGCATTGCCTAGTACGGGCTGTCCGCCTTCCGTCACGTTAATGGTGGTGTTGGCTGAATTGGCGCAGGAGCCCGCCGGGGTGAAGGTCAGTACTACGTCGCCGCTTTGGCCGGCGGGGTCAAACGTCGAACCGGTGACTCCCGGACCTGACCAGTTTCCGCTCGGGTAGAGCGGGTCCTGCAGGAGGGTAAGGTCAAAAAAACCTTCGATTTCGCAAATGGCGGCATCCCCCAAGACGGGTGTGCCGGAGGGGACTACGACCAAGGCGGTGAACGCAGTATCCACGCAAAATCCGGATACGGTATAGCTCAAGGTTATATTTCCTGCCTGCCCGGCCGGATTAAAAGTGGTCCCACTCACCCCGGGGCCATCCCATATCCCGCCAGGGAAATTGGGGTCTTCCAGCGTGGTCAGATCCAATAAAGGGTCTGAGTCGCAGAGAGTCGCCGTACCCAGGTCGGGCGCCACAAGCGCCTGGACCTGCACCGTAGTGGTGCCGGCAGCCGTACAGTATGCGGTAGGCGTAAAGGTCAGCGTGACCAATGTATCGGCGGAAAACAGGGAGGGATCGAACAGGGTATTCATAACTCCTGGCCCCGACCAAACACCTACAGGAAAGTTGGGGTCTTGAAGGGTCGTGAGGTCTAGCGGAGACGCATTGCTGCACAAAATATCGGAACCCAAAACGGGCAAATCAGGTTCATTGACGAGCATATCTGCTATCCCTGGAATGGCACAGAACCCGATGGGTGTAAATACCAGTGGCACGATACCGCTCTGTCCGGCCGGGTCGAATGTCGTGCCGGTTACACCCGGGCCATCCCATTCGCCATCCGGGAAGTTGGGGTCCTGAAAGGGCACCAAATCGATTGGTGGATCGGTCTGGCACAACGTATCCATGCCCAGCACAGGGGTTCCTGCCTGCAGGATGGTTATCGTCGTAGAGTTGGGACTGCCGCAACTCGAAGGCGTAAAGGTCAGGGTTTGCACGTCCGAAAGCCCCATCGGATCAAACGTATTCCCGGTTACCCCCGGGCCACTCCAGGTACCTGACGGAAAATCAGGATCCAGCAGGATACTCAGGTTCAAAGGTGGATCGTCGCTGCAAACGGTCGTACTGCCCAGGTTAGGCGTACCACCCGGACTTACCACGATGGTGACGGCAAGGATTTGCTGGCAGTTGGTTCCGCCATTGGCGAAAGCATAATAGGTGGTCGTTACTGCAGGAGAAACCAGCGAGTTGATCTGATTGCCTGCAGTGGGCGGCAAGGCAGTATGAAAGGTGATCGGAATAGTGCCTGGCGGATTGTTCAGATCTGTCACGACGGTATTCAGGTTGATCGATTCCCCCGTACAGATCAGGGTATCTCCGGTAACGGCCAGATTCGGCGGGTCGATAATGGTGACTATCAGTACGGGTGGGTTGGAGAAATTGACCGTACAGAGGTTGTTTTGCGCCAGCGTGACCGAAGTGAGGATGAACGGGGTGGTTTGACTGATGGTAAAATTGGCCGAGGCTCCCGTACCCAGGTTTTGGCCGTTGAAAGTCAGAGCGCCATAGAGCAGGGTGATATTATAAAGATTATTGCTGGGAAAGAAAAAAGTCACGGTCACGGTAGTCGTGCCGCAGGCAATAGTGGGATTGACGGTGATAAACGTATTTCCCGTGGTGGGAGTAGGCACCACGGTTAAGGTGATGGCCACAGGCGTGGAGGTGCAGGTGCCGTTGGTGACGGTCGCATACACCACCCCCGGTCCGCCGATGTAATTAGAAGGGGTGGGGATCGGAACCGTGGCGTTGGCGTTGATCCAAAAATTTACGGTTTGGCCGCTGTTGCCGTTGATGAGGCTATTCAGGGTAGTCAGGTTATAGGCGCCTTGCCCGTTGCCTTGATTACATCCGGCCAGCGACGCGGGGAAGGCTACGGGTACAGGCAACACGATCAGGGTGACGGCTACCGGGCTGGAAGAGCAGGGGCCGGAGGTAACCACGGCATATACTGTTCCCGGCCCGGACGTATACGCAGAAGGATTGGGCACGGGTATAGTACCTGCCGCATTCAGAAACCAGGAAACCGGGTTGCCTGTATTGCCGTTGACGATGCTATTTACGCTGGTCAGGTTGAATACAGCTTGCCCGTTGCCCTGGTTGCAGGCACTAATGGACGTGGGATTGGCCGTAGGGCCTGGGGTGATATTTATGGGAAACGTATACGAGAGTGATTCCGGAAATTGAGGCCCCGAGCAACCGCCCTGGGTGTAGAGCAAACTGTTGCTGATCGTGGCTGTAACCACCACATTCACCGTGCCGGCGCTAAGGGCGGTGATATTGATGCTGGGTGAATTGGTATTCCCTTGTATACTGATTCCTCCGCTGCCATTGAACGTCCAGCCATAAGAGTTGGACGTGCAGGAGTTGGTATTGGGAAGAGTGAGTGTAATCGTTTGCCCCACGCACAACGATTGCGAAATGGCGGCAGGGTTGGGCACGCAGGCGGCATTCACCGTTTCAAAAATGCTTTCCGGCGGACGACGAAGCGAACCGATCCACTTGGCATTGTCGCAGTTGTTGGGTTGCCCCGGCGATTGCGTGCTGCTGGCGGAGAAGCTTCCAAAATTGGAAACATTACTGTAATCGTCACTGACCGTATTTCGAAACTGATAAGTCATATTGCCACCCGAAGCGGCGAAATGGATGCCATCCGGCCCTCCGTCAAATTGGGGTTGCGGGGTGCAGCCGGAAACAGCTGTGGTTCCGTATGAAAACCCGTGAAAGAAATTGGCGCTGGCATCGCGGGTCTGGAAACCATCCCCTTCATTACGCAGGCCCAATTTTCCGGTCATCCCGCTAAATGCCTGGTTATTCAATGGCGTATATATTGCACCTGTGTAGGTAGGAATGCCGTTTGACCCGTTGGGGCAACATCCAGAACTGGCGCCGGCAGGAATAGTTCCATCCATCTCCATATGTGTATTGGAAGCGTTGAGGGGAACTACCCGCAGGAAATCGCAGTTGGAATCAGTGTAATCGACAGTCAGCGGACCGATTTCCGCCTGTGCACCCGGATCTGCCGGATCCCAGGCGTATACCAGAATGATGGTGCCCACCGGTACGTCCTGCCAGATGGGGTCGAATTTAAATCGCACGTGCCCAGGCGCAATGCCTGTGCCAGGAAGCGCACCGGAATTTGGGCCTGTACAGTCGACGAATACCCCGTTGTTGTCATCGAGTATCCAGCCCCGGATGTCTACGGTGGAGCAGGGTGGGCCAACAACCACGAGTTCCGCCCATTCGCGGATGGCAGAAGAGCCCTGAGATACTTCGTTGACTACCAATCCGGCAGGTTGTGCATAGGAGAATGTGTAGAAGCACAGAAAAAATGCCCATAGGGGAAAATGCATTCCTCTCATAGCTGTTGTTGTCTTGTGGGGAAAATTTGAATTCTCGGTAAAATTAACCAGAAAGGTCGGCGAATCGAAACAAAGGGGTAACAATAAGTAGGTGGCCGCACCTAACTTATTAATTTGTTTTTGACTAGCTACTTACTATTTTTGCACATTGACAAAAAGCAAACTATGCAGCAACTCAGTGAACAGGAGATCGTACGGCGGGAAAATCTGCAAAAAATTCGCGATTTGGGTATCGATCCTTACCCGCCGGAGCAATTTGACGTAACGGCTTTTGCCGCGGATATCGCCGCCAATTTTGAAGAAGAAGTGTTGGAGGATGGAAAGAAACAAGGACTGAATTATCAGGAAGTATCCCTTGCAGGCCGGGTCATGGCATCGCGCGAAGCCGGAAAGGCTTTGTTTATGAATATTCAGGATAGCAGCGGCCGGATTCAGCTCTACCTGCGCCGGGAAGAAATCTGCCCGGGAGAAGATACCACCCTGTTTGATGTCGTTATTAAAAAGTTGCTGGACTTAGGCGATTTTGTGGGGGTAAAAGGCTTCGCTTTTCGGACACGCACCGGGGAGGTGACCATCCATGTGAAAGAGTTCGTGTTTTTGTCGAAGTCGATCCGTCCGCTTCCCATCGTAAAGCGGGATGCGGAAGGTAATGTGTTCGATGCGTTCACCGACCCCGAACAGCGGTATCGCATGCGGTATGTCGACCTCACGGTCAACCCACAATACAAGGATATTTTCATCAAGCGGAGTAAGCTACTGGCTGCCATGCGGCGCTATTTCGACAACCAGGGCTGGCTGGAGGTGGAAACCCCTATCCTGCAGCCTATTCATGGCGGGGCAGCGGCACGTCCGTTCGAAACCCACCACAATACGCTCGATATGCCACTCTATTTGCGTATCGCCAATGAACTCTACCTCAAGCGATTGATCGTCGGTGGATTTGACGGGGTTTACGAGATCGGGAAAATGTTTCGAAATGAGGGTATGGACCGGACCCACAACCCGGAATTTACCTCTATGGAGATCTATGTGGCCTACAAAGACTACCATTGGATGATGGCTATGGTGGAAGAATGCCTGGAGTATGTGGCTAAAGCCGTATTGGATGGCGCTACCGAAGTACAGTTTGGCGACCATGTCATCAATTTTGCAGGTCCTTACGAGCGGATATCCATCCTGGGGGGTATCCAGAAATATACGGGAAAGGATGTCGCTGCTATGGACGAAGCCCAATTGCGCCAGTTTTGCAAAGAATTGCACATTGAGACAGAGGACAATTGGGGGCGGGGCAAGATGATCGATGAGATATTTGGAGAGACGGTGGAGCGCCACCTGATTCAGCCCACTTATGTCATCGATTATCCGATCGAGATGACTCCCTTGGCCAAAAAACACCGCACCCATCCCGGGCTGGTCGAGCGGTTTGAACTCTATGTCAATGGCAAGGAAATCGCCAATGCCTACACAGAGCTCAATGATCCCATCGACCAGCGTGAGCGCTTTGAGGATCAGATGAAGCTCCGCGAGCGGGGCGATGAAGATGCCATGGCGCTCGATGAAGATTTCCTGCGCTCCCTGGAGTACGGGATGCCTCCTACCTCCGGATTGGGTATCGGGATCGATCGCCTCGCCATGATGCTCACCAATCAGCAAGCGATCCAGGAAGTGTTATTTTTTCCGCAAATGCGGCCGAAACAATAGTTTTAACTTTAAAGAAATAGAAAACACCACTGCCGGAGGCGGTGGTGTTTTAACGTATTAAACCTACATAAAAATTATAGCCATGAATTTGAGATTATTGAGCATAGTATTATTTGCCTTTTTGGGTACTACTTTTTTCGCTTGCCAAGGCAACTCCGGCGACACGACTACTGACGAAACTGAAGCCCAGGAAGGGGCCAAAGGGAGTAAATTGCCCGGTATTTCTGCGGTAGCCTGGAGCGACCTGCAGGCATTGATCCCCAATACTGCTGCGGGTTTGCCGCGCACCAATGCCGGGGAAGATAAATCCGATCTTGGAGACCTGGGTTTCTCTCATGCACTTGGCGTCTATGATCAGGGTGACCGCCACGTGGAAGTTCAATTTCTGGACTGTGGCAGTCAAAAAACGATCCTTTCTACCGTAGCCCCCTGGTTTGGCAAAAATATCGAGGACCAGCTGAGGACGGGTTTTGAGTCGAGTACCACGGTTCAAGGCTTTCCGGCAATCGAACGATTGAATAACGTTGATGGAACCAGTGAGATCGAAGTGGTCATTAAAGACCGGTTTGTCGTGATAGTCGCTGGAAAGAACGTTGAACTGCAGGACCTTCGCCAAGTGACCGATGGCCTGGACCTGAAGAAATTGGAAAGCTTTTAATGCGCATATTTCCCACACCAAAAAATCAATTGCCATATGATTAGGTATGCACGTTTTTTGATTATTCTGGCTCTGCCATTGTCGTTAATACTTTACGCTTGTGGCGGTCAGACCAAAGAAGAAAAAGCGGAAAAGGAAGTGCAGGAGGCTGCGGATAAAATGGAAGAAGCCGCCAACCAAATGCGCGATGCCCTGGCAGGCAACAACAAAAGTGACAAGAAAGAAGTAGTTGACTGGCGTAAATTGAAGGATCTTTTACCCAATAAGATCGAAGGGATGCCCCGAACGAACGAGTCGGGAGAAACGGCAGGCGCCATGGGATTCAACATCTCCCAGGCAGAAGGCACCTATGAAAAAGATGACCGTCGCATCAACCTCCATATCGTCGATACGGGTGGATTGAGTGGGTTGCTCAATGCCAGCGCAGCCTGGGCCACCATAACCATCGATAAGGAAGACCGCAACGGGTACGAACGCACCACCGAGATCGATGGCTACAAGGCCTTCGAGAAGTATAATAACAACAGCAAGAACGCCGAAATCAATGTACTGGTTGGCAGCCGTTTTATCGTCACGCTGGAAGCCAGTGGGGTAGAAATGAAAGAACTCCGCAATGCGATTGACGATATCGGATTGAAAAAATTGGAAAAACTGGATTAAACAAAATAGGGGCACCTGCTGCCCCTATTTTGTTTTTCGGTGGAACCGTAGCAGGTGCCCCTCTGCTTGCTCATTGTAGAGCTCCAGGATAAGGGTCCGTTTTTGGCGCCTGTCGACGGGGAAGAGGATCTTGATGGGGTTGTGTACATACCCGTTGTCTTCAAACAACAGGATTTGGCGGTTGCGTGTGGGGAGTCGAAACAGTTGAATCTCCGCCGCATCAACCGGAAGGGGAAGGTTGTCATAGCCTTCTTCCCGGAGGAAAAGCTTCACCATTTCATAAGTATGCTCCAGGTTACTTCCGGAAAATACCGTTCTATAGACGTAGCCATCGCTTTCGCCGCCTAAATAATCGGAACCCGCAGGGGGAAAATCGTCGCGTAAGGCCATGCCACCTTTTTTGTTATTTATCCCTTTATCAGGATAACTGCGGCCGCACGGCCGCAGTTATCCTGATAAGTAATTATTGGGGCAACCAGGCGATCTGTGTAAGGTTGCCTTTAACCACCTGGTCGATACCCACCAGGATCTCCGCATCGAGTGGCAGGAATAGATCTACCCGTGATCCCAGTTTGATGAACCCCATATCTTCGCCCTGTTTTACCTCCTGCCCTTCCTTCAAATAGTTTACAATACGCCGGGCCACTGCCCCTGCAATTTGCCGCATGAGCAATTTTGTCTGTCCGGTGTCGTATACCAGCGTGGTTCGTTCATTCTCCGTCGACGATTTGGGGTGCCAGGCCACCAGGTATTTCCCGGGGTCGTATTTGCTGTAAACCACCCGTCCACTCACCGGATTCCGGTTGACGTGCACGTTCAGGGGCGACATGAAGATGGATACCTGTATGCGCTTCTCCTGGAGGTATTCCGTTTCCTCTGCTTCTTCGATCACCACGACCTTTCCATCTGCCGGAGCATAAACGATACGGTTGTCCAGCGCAGGTACTTTCCGAACCGGATTCCTGAAAAATTGAAGAAAAAATACCAGCGGGACCAATGCCACTATCCAAACCAGTCCAAACCAGTCCGGAAGCAAATAATAACTTAGGCCTGCCAGTGCCAACCACAGCCCGAGGGCAAACAAAAGTGAAGGAATTCCTTCCCGATGAATTCGCATAACCTGACTTTTTTGCAAAGCTAATGCTTTTCTCTTCACCCTTCACTGTGGCCATTCACTCCTCGTCGCCCCATTCCCACAATACATAGAAAATTATTGCACAGGGTAGAAAACGGTTCTACCTTGAATCCCTAATTTAAAATAGACAGACATGATTGGGGACTTCTTACACGCAATGCGGTCTTACGGCAAGGCATGGGAATTGATTCGCATCCAGCGCCTGTGGGTATATTTCCTGGCCCCCGCGCTGATTAGCGTAGCACTGGCCATCGGTATCGGGACGACGGCCTGGGCTTTATCCGGTACTATCGGAGCCTGGCTGACAGGATGGATCCCGGAAGGTTGGGGGGGCAATGCGGCGGGCGTAATTGGCAGGATCCTGGCCGGATTGCTGGTGGCGGTCGGCGGATTAGCCATTTTTAAAACCCTGGTGCTCATTGTGGCCGGGCCATTTATGAGTCCTTTATCCGAAAAAATTGAAGCCTATATGGCTGGCGCTTCCGCTTCCGGTGGATTGCGGCCGGTACAAATCATCCGGGACATGGTACGCGGCATCCGGGTCAATGTGCGCAACCTGTTTTGGGAACTTTTTCTATCACTGCTTCTTGTCATTGCAGGATTGGTGCTTCCCTTTCTATCCCCGCTGGTCCCGGTATTGATCTTTCTCGTGCAAGCCTACTACGCCGGCTTCGGCAACATGGATTTCACGCTGGAGCGCCACTTTGGTTATCGCGATAGCATTCGGTTTGTACGCGGTGTGCGTGGGCTGGCAATCGGCAATGGTGCCGCTTATCTGCTGCTCCTGCTTACCGGCGTAGGGTTCCTTTTTGCCTTGCCACTCGGCACCGTGGCTGCCACCATGGATTCTGTAGCGCGTATGAAGGCTTAATTCCCCCCGGCCTGCTGCTAAAATCTGAGCGGTTCATAGTGGTTCTCAAAAAACTTCCATAATATTAGACTCTATTCTAAAAGATTTGATATGGGCGCGCGTTCGCGCGCCCATATCAAATCTTTTAGAATAAAAATATTATTGTTGGATGTTATATAAGACCGGGAACCATAGAGAAGAACAATAGGAAGACGATCAATGCCTGGGCGATGTACGACTGGGCAAATTCCACCTATGCGCTGGTTATTACCTCTGCCATTTTCCCGGCTTACTACAACGCAATGACCCGCCATAATGGCTCCTCCCGGGTGGAATTGTTCGGGTATGATTTTGAGAATTCCGCGATCTACTCCATTTGTTTAGGGATCGCTTTTGGGGTCATTGCCCTGCTTTCGCCATTTTTGTCCTCTATTGCAGATTACACCAGCAAGCATAAGCTGTTCATGCGCATCTTTTGCTATCTCGGATCTGCAGCTTGCGCCTCCTTGTTCTTTTTCGACCGGTACGAACTATACCCATTGGCTTTGGCCGGGCTTATGCTCGCTACAATCGGGTACTCGGGAAGTATCGTATTCTACAATTCCTTTCTTCCTGTCATTGCTACCGAGGACCAACAAGACCGCGTGAGCGCCAAGGGGTATGCGTTTGGGTATTTGGGCGCCACGACATTGTTACTTTTCAACCTGGCAGCCATCCTAAACCAGGAGTTTCTGGGCATTACCGATAATACGCTCCTGCCCCGGATTGCCTTTCTGACTACCGGTTTGTGGTGGTTCGGTTTTGCACATATTACGTTTGCCAAATTGCCCAGCCGGATTTACGGCCCCAGAAAGGAAACCCACTGGTTGTGGAATGGCTACCTGGAACTGGTTAAAGTCTGGAAAACCCTGAACAGGGAAAAGCGGTTGCGCACCTTTTTGCTCAGTTTCTTTTTCTACATCATGGGTGTGCAGACGGTCATGTTCATGGCGGCCTCTTATGGCGAAAAGGAGATCCACCTGGGGGTCAAAGAATTGATCTTTACGGTCCTGATCCTGGAATACATTGGGATAGCAGGTGCATTTTTATTTGCTGCCCTGTCGAAACGGTGGGGCAATTTCCGTGCCCTGACCCTTGCGGTGGTCGTTTGGATCGGCATTTGTATTGGCGGATATTTCATTCAAACCCCCCTTCATTTTTATCTGACTGCGTTCTCCATCGGACTGGTTATGGGGGGTATACAATCCTTGTCCCGGTCCACTTTTGCCAAGATGATGCCCAAGACGGAGAACAATGCGGGTTATTTCAGTTTTTACGACGTCTGTGAAAAAATGGCCATGATGTGTGGGCTGATCCTGTTTGGCTATATGGAAAACTGGACCGGAAGCATGCGTAACTCTATCATAGCCCTGGGACTGTGGTTTACTATTGGATTATTCTTTTTGATCCGGGTTCAGCTAATGAGCAGTCCGGGGCGTATTAAGTAAAGAAAAAGGCGCTGAAACAGCGCCTTTTTCTTTTAGTCTCCTTCTTCGATATGTCTCCATTCGATCTCAAATTCGTCGTTTGGATATTCTTTGTCGAAGTTGTACCTGAGAATATCATGGGTGGTGATAATGCCTACCAATTCCTGATCCTCGTTGACAATGGGCATGCCATGGAATAAATGCCGGAGGAAGACCTGTGCGGCCGCGCCAATTGCCTCTTCCGGCCGTAGCGTGGCAATTTTCTTGGTCATAATCTCTCTGACCGTGATGGAATCGTATTCTTCAAACTTTCGGTTTAGTTTGAAAATGTCGTAGGAGGTGATAATGCCCACCAGCCGGTTCTTCGGTCCCTTCACTACGGGAATATGGTGGAAACGCTTGTTGAAAAGGATCTCCTTTACAACGGTTAACTTGTCGTCAGGACTGACTGTGACCACTTTAGTGATCATAATCTTGGAAATGGGTTCATTCATCATGGCTTGTGAAATTAGTTGGATCAGGCAATTGTCGAAAAATATTAATTTCTTGGCAAATGGCGCTACTTCCGCAAGGAAAATTTCCGGAATAGGCAGAAGAAGCCCTTATAGTTGGTCTTTCATCTGCTTGAGATGATCGCGCACCTCCTGAAGGCGCTGGAGCACATCGCTCCTTTTTTTAGTCGATTCGTGGTGGTGGCGGATTTCCTGCTTGGCTCCCTGAAGGGTAAATCCCCGTTCTTTGACGAGGTGATAGATCTGCCGCATCTGGGCGATATTCTCCGGGGTAAATCGCCGGTCACCCTTGGCGTTTTTATGGGGTTTGAGCACCTCAAACTCGTTTTCCCAAAACCGGATCAGAGAAGTAGATACGTCAAACATAGAGGCCACTTCGCTAATCGAATAGTACCGCTTTTTTAACTCCTCATCAGAGGGGATCATAGCTTGATTTTGTAGGGTGGAGCCAGTTAAAATATGACACTACAAGGTACAAAAAAAATGTGAGAAGCCATATGAGAACTTCCAGGGAACGCCCCTTCTCCACACAACTGCAAAAAAAATATTATGTGAAAAACTTGACCGGATGGCAAAAAGTATTTTACATTTGTTGATCGGGTTAGAAATTTATTTTAGCAAAAACGTTAAAGTTTCGTTAACATCGACCAATGAAATAGTCTTCCCGATGAAATTCGCCTATTTTCGTCTCTGTTAAATTACTTCACGCTCCTTTTTCATCACCAAAATTTTCAATTGCGTATAGGCTGTAAACTTCTACACTAAATCATTCTCATTTTTCATCATTCACCTAAATGGTTTAGTAATGCAAGTTATGCCGCTGAACGACGAGCAATTGATTCAATTGTATCTAACTGGAGATGAACGAGCCTTCGAGGAGTTGCTCAATCGCCACCAACAGAAGATTTACACTTCTATTTACCTCTTTGTAAAAGATCAGAATCAGGCTGAAGACATCTTTCAGGAAGTCTTTATCAAGATTATTGATACACTCCGCAAAGGGAAATACAACCACGAAGGGAAGTTTGGTCAATGGGCCATGCGCATTTCCTACAACCTCTGCGTGGATTATTTCCGTCGTTCCAAACGGCGCCCACAGGTCCAACCTACCGAAGAATTCGACATCTTCGAGGTGCTTCGCCTGGCCGACGACAATGCGGAACAGCGCATCATGCGCAGCCAGACCCACGAAAAAGTACGCAAACTGGTTGACATGCTGCCGCCTGAACAACGCGAAGTGGTCATCCTCCGCCATTATGCGGATATGAGCTTTAAGGAAATTGCCAAACTGACACGGGTGAGTATCAACACCGCCCTTGGACGTATGCGTTATGCCCTTATCAATATCCGTAAGATGAGGGAGGAACAGCAAGTGCAACTTCAATGATAAGAGTTGATCCCGATGTCATCGGGATCAACTCTCTCTTTTTTTCTTTGGGTTCTCCGGTACCGGATCATACCCGCTTCCTCCCCAGGGGTGACAGGTTCCGATGCGCTTCATGCCCAGCCAAATTCCTTTTAAGATTCCCCATTCCTGTATGGCGCCTACCATGTAGTGCGAGCAAGTTGGATTGTACCGGCAGGACGACCCCAACAAGGGCGATATAAACCATTGATATAACCGGATCGGAAAGATGAATAATTTCTTGAGCAATTCGTTCAGGGTTGTCATTTCTGTATGATTTTCTGACTTGTTCCTTCCTAAACATTTTTTGCCCCCGGATCGTTTTTTTATTTTCTGCTCCCGGAGAACCAAATTTTCCCAAAATTGTTACTTTTGTGTATGTTTGATTAGATTAAATCTAAATAAAGCAAAATCTTCAATGGACTCACATCTTATCTATCTTGACAATAATGCAACCACTCCTTGTGACCCTCGTGTAGTAGACGCGATGTTGCCCTGGTTTTTTGAAAATCCAGGCAATGCGGCCAGCCGGAATCACCCCTTTGGGTGGAAAGCGGAAGAAGCAGTCGATTATGCACGTGAGCAAGTAGCAAAGCTCATCAATGCCGATTCGAAGGAAATTATCTTCACCTCCGGCGCTACGGAAAGCGACAACCTCGCCCTCAAAGGTATCTATGAAATGTATTCCCGGAAAGGGAACCATATAATTACGGTAAAAACCGAACACAAAGCGGTCCTGGATTCCTGCAACCGGATTGAAAAAATGGGTGGGGAAGTAACTTATCTGGATGTCAACCGGGAAGGGTTGATCGACCTGCAGGCCCTGGAAAATGCGATTAGGCCCACGACGGTCCTGGTGGCAGTCATGTGGGCGAACAATGAGACCGGCGTCATTCAACCGATGAAAGAAATTGGAGCTATTTGCGCCCGGCATGGCGTCCTTTTCTTTAGCGATGCAACCCAGGCTGTGGGTAAGATTCCGGTTGACCCCCGTGAAGTGGGCGTGCACCTGATGGCTTTTACCTCCCATAAGATGTATGGCCCCAAAGGAGTAGGCGCCTTGTATGTAAGCCGTAAAAACCCGCGTGTGAAAGTGACCGCTCAACTAGACGGTGGCGGGCATGAACGCGGGATGCGGTCCGGCACCCTGAATGTGCCCGCAATTGTGGGTTTTGGCAAAGCTGCCGAAATTGCCCTCCATGAAATGGCGCAGGATACCGAGCGCCTCAGCCGCCTGCGGGATAAACTGGAAAGCAGTCTGATGCAGTTGGAAGAAACCTACGTGAATGGCAACCGCGCGCATCGCATGCCCCACGTGACGAACATTTCCTTTAAACACGTGGAAGGAGAAGGGCTGATGATGACGTTCAACCAGCATATCGCAGTGTCTTCAGGCTCTGCCTGTACCTCTGCTTCCCTGGAGCCATCTTACGTGTTGATCGCATTGGGATTGGGCGACGACCTTGCACATTCCTCCATTCGCTTCAGCCTTGGGCGTTTTACGACCGAAGAGGATATTGACTACACAATCGAGTCCCTGTCAAAAGGTGTCAACCATATGCGCGATCTTAGTCCTATCTGGGAAATGTACAAAGAGGGTGTCGACCTCGAGAATGTAAAATGGTCGGAGCATTGATGAATCGTTTATAAGGTTGAATAATTATTTTTGAGAACCCAATGTCATTCATAATAAAATTCTTTAGTCATGGCTTATTCTGATAAAGTACTCGAACATTTCAAGAACCCCAAAAACGTGGGTACGCTCGACAAGAGCAAGAAGAATGTAGGCACCGGCCTGGTAGGCGCTCCTGAATGTGGGGATGTTATGCGGCTTCAAATTGAGGTGGATGATGCCACCGGAATGATCCAGGATGCCAAATTCAAAACATTTGGCTGTGGCTCTGCCATCGCTTCTTCTTCCCTGGCTACCGAATGGCTGAAAGGCAAGAGCATCGACGAAGCCCTGACGATCGACAACATGACCATCGTGGAAGAGTTGGCCTTGCCACCCGTAAAGATCCACTGTTCGGTGTTGGCCGAAGACGCTATCAAGGCGGCTATCAAAGACTATCAGGAGAAAAACGGCATTGTCGTGCCGGAAGCAAATACAGAGAAACGTGCACACTAAACGGCAGTAGCGCTGCCGTTTAGGCGTGGGCGTCAAAATTTTAGCACTATGTTATTCGTAGCAGAAAGCGCAAAGAAAAAGATCACTGAAATTCGCCAATCGGAAAAACTCGGGGAAGACTTCTTTGTCCGAGTCTCCGTGACGAGTGGCGGGTGTTCCGGGCTTAGTTATCAAATGGATTTTGATAATGAATCTCAGCCTAATGATCAGGTATTTGAAGACAACGGTGTGAAGGTCGTTACTGACCTGCGCAGTTTCTTATACCTGTGCAATTCTACCCTGGAATTTTCCGGTGGACTGAATGGCAAGGGCTTCTTTTTTAACAATCCCAATGCCGCCCGAACCTGCGGATGTGGGGAGAGTTTTGCGGTATAAAAGCGGATGGAATGTCCATACGCAAAATCCTGGTCCTTCAAACGGCGTTCATCGGCGATGTCATCTTAGCCACGGCGGTAGTTGAGCAGTTGTATGCCCGTTTTCCCGAAGCCCAAATCGATTTTCTGCTTCGAAAGGGAAATGAAGGGCTACTAAAGGGGCATCCCCTTTTGTCAAACGTACTGATCTGGGACAAAAAACACCGCAAATACAGTGGGTTGTGGAAATTGTGGCGACAAATCCGGTCGGAGCGCTACGAGCTGGTGATCAACCTCCAGCGCTTTCTGGCCACCGGTTTCCTGACGGCCTTTTCGGGCGCCCCCAATCGTGTGGGCTTCAATAAAAACCCTCTTTCCCTTTTCTTCTCCCATCGTTTTCCTCATCCCATCGGTTCGGCAGTTCAGCCTGTGCACGAGGTATCTCGCAATTTATCCCTGCTATCTCCCTGGATGAAAGAAGCGGTGGGGAAACCCAAGCTCTATCCTCATCCGGAAGATACCACATCGGCTCCCCCTCCGGGAAGTTATGTATGCCTGGCTCCGACTTCGGTGTGGTATACCAAACAATGGCCGGCAGAGCGGTGGGCGAAACTGATCGATCAATTTCCTCCTAATCTGCACGTCTTTTTGCTGGGAGGGCCTTCCGACCGGGAAGCTTGTGCGCAAATCCGGAAAGCTACTACAAATCCGAAGGTAGAGAATAAGGCCGGTGAACTCAGTTTTTTGGCCTCCGCCGCCTGGATGGGAGGCGCCCGGATGAATTATGTCAACGATTCAGCGCCTCTGCACATGGCATCCGCCATGAATGCCCCTGTGGTAGCGGTGTTTTGCTCCACCATACCCGCCTTTGGGTTTGGCCCGTTGTCCGATCGTGCCTGGGTAGTGGAAACAGACTTGTCCCTGGCTTGTCGCCCCTGCGGACTGCACGGTAAGCGGGCGTGTCCGGAAGGGCATTTTCACTGTGCAGAGATCGACGAGAATAAATTGCTTCACCCGTTGGAGTCAGTCTAGTATTCCGGTCTTTTCCTACCTTTACTCCATTTATAAAAGATATTAGAGGTGAACCTCTCTCGTTGGAGTATATTACTCTTGGATCTGGGCATAGTGATCTCTGCTATCCTGGCTGCCCACCTGCTCCGGTTTAACTTTGAATGGGGCAGTATTGACTATCATTTCATACACTGGGGAAGTGGGATGCTGCTGGGGATACGCCTGCTGGGATTCCTGATCTTTAAAACGTATACAGGTATCATCTTTCACACCGGACTGGAGGACGCCAAGCGAATCTTTATTGCGCTTGGGGGAGGTACCCTGGTTGTGTCCCTGTGCTTGAACCCGCTGGGGTATTGGATAACAGGTTACTTTTTCCTTCCATACTCTGTCCTGTTTATCGAATTTTTTCTGTCCATCTTTCTGATGACTGCTTACCGGGCTTTTGTCAAAGTGTTTTATCAGGAATTGACGTACCGCAATCAGGAGCGAAAACGCGTCATCATCTATGGCGCCGGTGGCGGCGGCGTGATGGTCAAACAAGTGTTGGACCGCGAATTGGGGGGGAATTACAGTGTGGGTGCATTTGTGGACGACGATGCCCTGCTCCATAAGAAAAGACTATTGGGTGTGGAGATCTATCCATATTCCAAATTGCCCCGGCTATTGGTGACGGCGCAGGCCGACGTGCTGATCTTTTCCACGATGGGCATTCCGCCCCAACGGCGCCAGGAAGTGGTGGAGCTTTGCCTGCATCACGGTATAAAAGTGCTCCATGTGCCTCCGGTGGAAAAATGGATCAATGGTGAATTGAGCTTTCGCCAGATCCGGGAGATCCGTATTGAGGATTTACTGGAACGGAACCCGATCCAGCTCGATGAAGCCAACATCGGGCAGCAATTAAAAGGAAAAACTATATTAGTGACCGGCGCGGCAGGATCGATTGGAAGTGAAATTGCCAGGCAGATCATTCGTTTTCATCCTCAAAAACTGGTTTTGCTCGACCAGGGAGAGACGCCTTTGCACGAACTGGAACTGGAGCTTAAAGGGTATTTCCATTTCCAAAATTATGAAGTGGTACTAGGGGATGTGCGTAATACCGGGCGCATGCGCCGGATCTTCGAATACTTTCAGCCCGATATCGTCTACCACGCGGCGGCCTATAAACACGTACCGATGATGGAAAACAACCCATCGGAAGCACTCCTGACCAATGTGAAGGGCACACAGGTGATAGCTGATCTGGCAGTGGAATTTGGCGTAAAAAAGGTAGTGCTGGTCAGCACCGACAAGGCTGTCAACCCATCCAGCATCATGGGAGCCAGCAAGCGGATGGCCGAGATTTATATCCAATCGCTCGACCGGCAGGTGCGCCAAATGGGGGGGGCAACCCGCTTTATTACTACCCGTTTTGGAAATGTGCTGGGATCCAGCGGGTCCGTGATCCCTCTTTTCAAAAAGCAAATTGCCACCGGTGGCCCGGTAACCATCACCCACCCTGATATGACCCGGTTTTTCATGACCATCCCTGAAGCCTGTCAATTGGTGATGGAAGCCGGTGCGATGGGGCAGGGGGGAGAGATCTTTGTCTTCGATATGGGCCAGTCGATCCGGATACTGGACCTGGCCCGGCGCATGATCCGTCTTTCCGGACTGGAGCCCGATCGGGATATTCCCATCGTGTATACCGGGCTGCGTCCAGGGGAAAAGCTTTTTGAAGAAATTTTAAATAACGCGGAGACCACTTTGCCGACCCACCACTCCAAGATCCTCATCGCCAGCGTTCGGGAGTACCCTTTTGAAGAAGTAAAAAAACGCACGGAGCAACTGATCGAACTATTCAACACGCAGGACAATGCCCGGATCGTGGCCCTGCTCAAGAAGTTTATCCCGGAGTATAAAAGCAATAATTCCGTATTCGAGGAACTGGATGAACAGGATGTTTAGCGTTGGATGACCAGTCTTTGTACACCCAGCCACTTTTCATCAGAAACAAGAAAGCACCCGTACCACCCGGTGGGGAGTTCCTTCGCGGATATGTTCTCCAACGGGGAAGAAAGGAGGTGTGTCAGCCACCTTTTTCCGTGTAAATCCGTTACGACCAGCGTTAGGGAGTGGTCCTTTTCCAAATTTTCCTGTACCCGGATTTGAAAATTATCGGAAGCAGGATTGGGGGAAACGGTAAAAGCCGGAGTTAGGTCAACCGGTAGCTGATTGGTATGCACGGTTTCCGATGCGAGATACCGCACAAGTTCCATATTGTCGATATAAAAACCATCGCCCTGTACGCCCTGATCGGAAGCTAACACCACCCGGATGCGGATCACTTGCCCGATATAGTCGCTGAGGTCGATAACCTCTTCGACCCAATCGCCCTGGAAGCCATCGTATAGGGGGTCGTCGATCGGTTGGAAAGGGGCGACCCCGCTATTGGTATACCGGCCGCAGAGCGGCGCCAGCACATTACCAAGGGCATTCAGCGCCTGAAACTGGACGTAGTCATAATTTGTCTCGATATCCCAGCGGGCCCAAAAGGAAAGGAACGCGTATTCGGCTGTGTCGATATGGAAAGGCTCGGAGGTCAGTTCCTGGTAGGTGTTGGGGGCATATGCACTTGCGGGCGAATCGGTCCAGCTTCTGGGGGGCGATTTAAAGTGTTCGGTGGTCCAGCCCCAACTGCCGGTATTGGACCAAACGGCGGGCTCTTCGCTGGCGTCTGTCCAAATGGGCATGGGGCCCGGTTGGTAGATCTTATGCAAGGTGTCCGACCAACTGACGACTCCATTACTTACGGTGAGCAGGAAATTCAGCGATGCGCCAGCCGGGGTAGCCGGATCGATCAGGTACTGGAAGCTCCCGCTGCCGGATTGGAAGGGGGGTAGATCGAATGTTTGCGCATTGGAGGTGGAGAGAATCTCACTGCTTAAGCCTGCGAGCGAAGCGGTGAGCGGACCATCCTGAAGGCCATATCTTTTCAGGGAAAAAGGCAGTTCGCCGGCAGATTGAGTGAAGACCCAGTTGCTTTGGTCGGTAGCCAGTCCATATACCAGCGGGAGGTGCAGTGCGGTAAGGTTTTGCCGGAGTGTGCCTTGGCAAAGTGGTTCGATTTGCGCTACCGGGGGCCAGAACCCAAAGTTGCCGGGGCCGACTTCAGGTGTCATGGAGAAAATAGCCGGTTTTTCTCCCGTTTCGCCGTACATCCAATCATCTGAGTCGCCATTCACCACGTACCCAACGGTTTGGGTACCTGTGCCGGCCCGGTAAAAATTCTCGCGGGTCAGCGCTTCGGAAAAACCTCTGAATGCCAGGGTATCTGTTGTTTCGGTATCTGAATAGCTCCATGGGTAGATGAGCACATTGCCGTAGCTGTGGTAATTGAGCGCCAGTTGGAATTTATGGGTCTTGCAAAACGCGGCTGCTGCCTGCGTCTCCGGTTCGGATAGCGGGGCCGGGCCGCGGTAGGTGGAGGAAGCGGGTGCCGGGGAGGAACCGACATCATCGTAACCCCAGCCGAAGGCATAGTTCCGGTTCAAGTCAACCCCATAGGAGCCATCTTCCTCATTGTACCGCCGGTTTTTTCGCCAGAGCCCACCACCGGAGGGGTTGGTCAATTCATTGTATCTATACCCATCGGGGTTCAGGCAGGGAATGAAGTAGAGTTCGGTCTCGTTGATGAGGTAGGTGATTTCGGGGTCTGAGCCATACCCTTCCAGCATATGCCACAGAAAATAGATCAATTGCGAGAGGCTCATCGGCTCGCGGGCGTGGTGAAGTGCGGTGAAGAGCACCTCCGGTTCTTCTTCATCAATTTGGGGGTTATCGGATAATTTTATCCAATACACCGGAAATCCATTATGGGTATGGGCTCCTGGAACGGTATCCCGGAAGGTCAAAATATCGGGATAAAGGCTGGCCATTTGGTCGAGGATGTCGAGCATTTCCTGATAGGTATAATATCCGGCCATAGACCCGAGGGAAAAGTGGGTGGGGGTATTCCAGGCGGGGGTATTCCAGGAGGTATTGTCACAATCCAGGTTTCTGGAAATTGCAGGGATATCCCAGGCATGGGCAGCATAATAGCTGGCCACATCGGGAATGAGCACCTCCAGCTCCCAGCCATCCCTGCTCAGCAGGTCGATCTCCGCCTGGCTAAAATCGCTGATAAAGTGTTTGCCAGGGGCATAGTCGCCATGATCGACTTCCAGTCCAAGGGCGGCGAGTGCGGAGAGCGGGGAGTCTTCACTTAGGGATATTTGAATCCGGGAGAAGATTTGTGGTTGTGGTTGAGCCAGTAGCGTAAGAGGAATGAGGAAAAGGAGGGGGCTTAGAAAAGCGAGAAAAGTGAGTGAGGGGATGACTAAGTCACCCGGTGAAGGGGTTGGCCGCAGAGTCTAAAACAAACGGCTCATTTTTAATCGCTTAGGATGAAAAGGTGGTGTTAACATAGTGACCCGGTCACTAGTGACCCGGTCACTTAGAACCTATTAAATGCCAAGTAATAGCTTTTTCCCAAGTTTCACACTGCAAATACCATTTTTGCTATTGTCGGGAGAAGCATATTCCGATGCAGAAGACCAGGGCCAATCCTCCGGGTTAGCTACCAGCCCCGCTTTTACCGGGTTTTGGTGAATATACCGGAAACATTGCAGCGCATATTCATTGCCGTGTTTAAAAAACTGGTGTGCATTGGGTCCTTCGAGAGTGATCACTCCCTCGAGTATTCCGTTTTTGGCCTTAGTATCTTCCCGGAACAAGGAGCCCGTTTGCCCTTCCTGGTTGTTGATCGCCCGGGCATAGGAACGGAGGAGAATACCGATGCTGTTATTAATTGTCCTTACCTTGTCTTTTTTGATCCGGAGCTCAAGGGTGTTGATATACAGCAGCCAGTGAAAATGGTTAGGCATGAGGCAGTAGCAGAGAATATCAGCGTAGGGGTAGAGATATTTAACCATCTTCCGAAGGAAATACTCATAGTTCCTGCCTTGATAAAATATTTTTTGTCGGTTGTTTCCCTGGTTGTAAATGTGATAAATCAATCCCGCTTCTATATGCATAGGAGAAAAATTTGCGGGGCCGAATCGATCAGGGTGAAATGACCTTAGCTCATAAAAATAGTGGAAAAAAATTTACTAGTCAAGAGGCCCAGTGACCCGGTCACTAATGACCGGGTCACTGGGCCTCTTGACTAGTATGCGATAACTATCTGTTTTTTAACAAGTTATCCTAGTTATTGCGAATGTTCTTTTTTAGGTCACTTAGTGATCCCCTATTTAAAACAAGGTAGGCTAAGTTGCAAATATTTGATTATTAGATATTTACGAAAGAAATTGACAAATTTGAGTGACCCGGTCACTAGTGACCGGGTCACTATATGCTTTTAGCAATTTTCCCCTAATTACTTTATCTTGTTAAATGAAAAAAGTTACTCGGATCAGACCGGGTAACATAGTTACCCCGACACTTGCTAGGATGGCCTCCAATTAAAACGAATCCCATGAAACAACTCCTTGTCCTTTTACTCCTCATTTCATACCTGCTTCCCCGCACTCAGGCGAACACCCTCTTACTCCCTCTTCCCAATGGCAGCACCGCACCCAACTGGACACTGACGGATGAAAACGGCGTGACTCATACCCTCTACGACTACCTCGATCAGGGATATACCGTCTATATAGACTTCTTCGCTACCTGGTGCGGTATCTGTTGGAACTACAAACAGGCGGGACACCTCAATAATTTGTACAATCAATATGGACCCAACGGTACAGATAAGGTAAGGGTATTTTCGATCGAAGGCGATATCTCTACCCCGGCTTCTGCACTTTACGGCGGGTCGGGGTCGGTGGGTAATTGGGTGGCGGGCGTGCCTCATCCCGTCATCCATGCGCCAGATGGCACAGTGCCCGGCGCGTATGCGATCGTTTCTTTTCCGACCGTATATGCTATTTGCCCCGACCGCAAGGTCTATAATGTCGGCACAGCTCCGCTGGCTACCCTGGTCAACTGGATCAGCAGCTGTAGCCTGGATGCAGCGGCGGAAGTGACGAATGCTTCCTGCACGGGCCAGTCGAACGGGAGTATCGATCTGAGCACTACAGGCGGGGTGGGGACAATTTCATATAACTGGAGCAATGGACCCACTACCCAGGATATCAATAACCTGGCGACGGGAAATTATTCGTGTACGCTTACAGATGGGCAGGGTCGTTCTATTTCAGCCGGGCCTTTCACGGTCGAAGCGCCCCAGGCTATAGTCGCTTTTGGCCAGGCAACTCAACCCAGCTGCCATGGCAACGACGGCGCATTGGCGGTCTCTGCAGCCGGCGGCACGGCTCCTTACACCTACAATGCTGGTAATGGCCCTTCTTCCAATCCGATCATCACCGGACTTTCTGCAGGCGCCTACTCCGTCTCAGTTACCGATGTCAATGGGTGTGAAAAAGTAATAGAGGTAGTAGTACCACAGGAAACCCCGCCTATTGCCAATGCAGGACCAGATCTGGTGATCACTTGCGACGAGCCGACAGTGGTGCTGAATGGAAGCGGATCTTCTACGGGACCAACTATCACGTATTCTTGGTCTACTATAGATGGGCTAATTATTAATCCGGGCTTTCTAAACCCCTCTGCTGGAGAGCCAGGTACGTATGTGCTAGAAGTTGTCGATGCCAATACAGGCTGCACTTCCTTTGATTCAACCCTGGTCGTAGCCGATGATGCAGTGCCAACTATCAATATTTCTTCCACGGATACCCTTACTTGCGCAAACCCGCAAATTGTCGTATCAACGCTGGATCTCGGCCCCTGCTTTGAGTATGCATGGACTACCACAGATGGTATTATTATTGAAATAAATGGGAATGAAGTCGTTATTGCGGCTCCAGGCACCTACAACCTGATTGTGACCAATACCTGCACGGGATGCGCCGGTACAGGATCTTTTATGGTCTTCGCAGCGGCTGCCCTGGAAAGTGAAGTGGCGGAGGTACAGGATGTAGCTTGTTTTGGGGGGCAATCCGGCGCTATAGAAGTGGCAGCCTCGGGGGGCACGCCCCTTATTCCTATGAGTGGTCGACCGGCCAAACGGGATCCTTGATCACCGACCTCGCAGCGGGGGATTATTCCGTAACGGTTTACGATTCAGGAGGCTGTGAAGTGTTATTGGAAATGATTGTTTCGGAGCCCGATCCTATGGAGGTCTTTTGGCTTGGCGGGGAACTACCCACAGGACCAACCACGCCAGATGGTACGCTCGAATTTGAAATTTCAGGGGGTATGCCTCCTTATCAATTAACATGGTATCTGGACGGAGCACTCATTTCCAACTTCAATCCCGAGGCGGCCCTTAGCGGGGTGTATGAGGTTGAAGTAGAAGATGCCAACGGCTGCATCTTTCTCTCAGGAAGTTTTTTATTGCCATTCGGTTCGACTGTAAAGGAAACAGTAAAACTGGATGGCCTCCGGATCTGGCCTAGCCCCGCCCAGGATCATATTAACCTGAGCTGGTCAATTCCCCTTCGTGCTGATGGAGAAATAATGCTCTATAACAGCACTGGGCAAGTATGCCTCAGAAAAGTGGTGGGCGAAAACGCCATTCAAACCTGGCTCCAATTACCTGGGTTGCCAGCAGGTATGTATACCCTGATCCTTGAGATTCAAGAAAATCAATACTTGCTAGACCGGATCCCTATTGAACATTAATCCAATTTCAATACTTCGAGGAACGCGCGTTGTGGCACTTCTACTTTACCAAACTGCCGCATGCGTTTCTTCCCCTCTTTCTGTTTTTCGAGCAGCTTGCGTTTCCGGGTAATATCCCCGCCGTAACATTTGGCCGTTACGTCCTTGCGCATGGCGGAGATCGATTCGCGCGCGATGATCTTACCTCCAACGGAGGCCTGGATGGCGATGACGAACTGTTGGCGAGGCAGGAGCTCTTTGAGCTTTTTGCAGATCTGACGGCCGAATGCTTCGGCTTTATCCCGGTGCACCAGGGCCGACATGGCGTCGACGGGTTCGCCGTTGAGGCGAATGTCGAGCCTGACCAGATCGGTTTCCCGGTAATCTTTCATGTGGTAGTCAAAAGAGGCATAGCCCCGGGAGATGGACTTCAACCGATCATAGAAGTCGAAAACGATCTCCGCTAGCGGCAGGTCGAACACGAGCTCTACCCGGTCCTGGGTAAGGTAAAATTGCTTGATGAGGACCCCGCGCTTGTCCAGGCATAGTGTCATGATCGCCCCGATGTACTCCGGCTTGGTGATGACCTGTGCGTTGATGTAGGGCTCCTCGATATAATCCACCACGGTGGGATCGGGCAATTCAGAGGGCATGCGCACAACCAGCTTTTCGCCCTTTTTCGGATAGACGTAGTACGTTACGTTGGGTACTGTGGTTATCACGTCCTGATCGAACTCCCGCATCAGGCGCTCCTGGACGATATCGAGGTGCAGCATGCCCAGGAAGCCACAGCGGAAGCCAAACCCTAGCGCCGCGGAAGATTCCGGCTCAAAGATCAGGGAAGCATCGTTCAGTTGGAGTTTTTCCAGGCTGTCGCGCAAATCCTCAAAATCGTCGTTATCGAGCGGGAAAATACCGGCGAAGACCATTGGTTTGACGTCCTCAAAACCATTCACGGCTTCCTTGCAGGGGTTGTGTACCTGTGTGATGGTATCGCCGACCTTGATCTCTTTGGAAACTTTGATGCCGGTAATGATATAGCCCACATTGCCTGCACTGAGGCTGGTCTGAGGTAACAATTGCATTTTCAATACCCCCACCTCATCGGCATTGTATTCTTTGGCGGTATGGAAAAAACGAACCGTATCCCCTTTTTTGACGGTGCCGTTCATGATCCGGTAATAGGCGATCACGCCGCGAAAGGAGTTGAATACCGAATCGAAGATCAATGCTTGCAGCGGCGCTTCCGGATCTCCGGCAGGTTCGGGAATCCGCTCCACAATGGCAGTCATGATATTCTGGACCCCCTCGCCGGTTTTCCCGCTAGCCAGGATAATATCTTCTTTATCACAGCCGATCAGGTCCATAATCTGTTCCGCTACCTCGTCGATCATGGCACTTTCCATGTCGATCTTATTGAGAATGGGAATGATCGTCAGGTTGTGATCGATAGCAAGGTAGAGGTTGGAAATTGTCTGTGCCTGGATACCCTGCGTGGCGTCGACTAACAGTAAGGCCCCTTCGCAGGCAGCGATCGATCGCGATACCTCGTAGGAAAAATCCACATGGCCGGGTGTGTCGATCATGTTAAATAAATAAGCCTGGCCATCCGTATGCAGATAATTCATCTGTATGGCATGGCTTTTTATGGTTATCCCTCTTTCTCTTTCCAGATCCATATCATCCAGGGCCTGGGCCTTCATATCCCGCTCGGAGATCGTCTTGGTAAATTCCAGCAGACGGTCGGAGAGCGTACTCTTCCCATGGTCGATATGCGCAATCACACAAAAATTTCTAATATTCTTCATAGGCCGCAAATATACGCGATATTAACATGCAAAGATGGGTTTGGTTCGCCTGTTTTTACCCGCTTTTGGGAGTTTCCGTGTAACTTTTTTGGAAAGATGCGTTTTAAAGACATAATTGCCGCCGGAGGCGGCAATTATGTCTTTAAAAATGCTAATTAAGCACTGGTGCGTAACTTGAATTCATAAAGACCAAAATAGAGGCATATATGCAAATTAGGCTCTTTTTCCTTTCCATGCTTGCTACCCTGGCCGGATTTCCACTTTTCGGCCAGGAGGTTTTTGACAGCACGTTTACCATCGATCAGGTAGCCGTTTTTTTTGACGTGAATGCGCATGAGCTGCAGCCCGGTGCAGATTCTATCTTACAATCTATCGCCGACAAGTGCAGAACTACTACCCGCAGGTTTTTACGGATCGAAGCGCATACCGATGCCGATGGGGGAGACGAATTCAATGAAGCGCTATCAGAACGGCGCGCGGAGACGGTTCGGCGTTTTTTTGAAGCGCATGGAATCTCGCCGGAACAAATGAAGGTGGTGCCGTTTGGGGAACGTCGCCCGGTTGCCAGCAACCAAACAGAAGGGGGAAAGCAATTGAACCGGCGAGCTACCGTGGAGCTTTGGCAGCGCACTCAAATGACCTGGCTGGCAGGCCAGGTGGTCGATGCAGAAACAAAGGAGGGGATTCAAGCTACCGTGGCCATTCGGTCCAGGTTCCTCACCGATTCGCTCGAAACAGATACGGTTGGCTTTTTCCGAACCCCGGTTCCCGACCGGATTCCCCTGGAAGTGACTGTATATGCGCCCGGCTATTTTTTCGAAACGCAAACACTCGTCCCCAACAGCCTGGAACCCATAAAAGTAACTCTGCCACTTCCTCCAGCCCTGGAAGGAGAGGTACTTACCCTGAAGAATTTTTATTTCGTGGGAAATCAGGACACCTTGTTGCCAAAATCTGAACCCGAGTTGCCCAAACTCTTAAAGTTCATGCAATTCAATCCCGATATCCGGATTGAGATCGCGGGGCATATCAACTTGCCCAACAACCCGCCCGTGTCAAAAGACAGCTGGAATTACGGACTATCTGTACGCAGGGCCAAACGGGTTTTTATGTACCTGCTGGAACATGGAATAGACCAGAACCGGATGACCTTCCAAGGGTATGGAAATTATGAAATGATCTACCCGCGTGCCCGAACCCTGGAAGAACAAGCATTAAACAGAAGAGTGGAAATTCACATCCTGGAGAATCCAAGTCTCCAGAAACGACGCAGGGAAAAAGAATAAAAAAAAAAGACCGCTCAGAGGCAGTCTTTTTTTTACTTAAAAGTAGTTTCTTGCTTATTTGTTTGGGTTGTCGTGTGTAAGATGTGTTATTCCTTAGCGACAGTACAAAGATGCGGCAGAAAGATCGGGTCGTCAAAGACAATTTACTACCTTTGTCCCTTTAGTAATAGTGTTTAGTTTTCAGTGCTTAGTTTTTAGTTTATTGATTATCAACTAAAAACTAAAAACTAAGCACTGAAAACTACTTAAGATTGTCCCCTGAAAGTGTTGAAATGCTACGCGGGAGGCAGGTAAAAAAAAAGACCGCTCAAAGGCGGTCTTTTTTTACTTAAAAGTAGTTTCTTGCTTATTTGTTTGGGTTGTCGTGTGTAAGATGTGTTATTCCTTAGCGACAGTACAAAGATGCGGCAGAAAGATCGGGCTGTCAAAGACAATTTACTAACTTTGTCCCTTCATTTTCAATTTTCAGTTTTCAGTTTTCAATTTTCAGTTGATTGATTATCAACTGAAAGTTGAAAACTAAAAACTAAAAACTACCATAAATTGTCCCTTAATATGGCTAAGCCCAAGTTAATTTTTTTACTGTCGGCATTGGAAAAAAAAGAGCTGGAAGACCTTTTTCAGTATTTACACATGCCTTTGGTGAATACCAATGACTCGGTGCGCCGGCTTTTGGCCATACTTACCCCCTTGCATCCGGAATTTCGGGAAGCGGATTTTGAAAATGAAAAAGTCCATAGAATTCTTTTTCCGAACCTGGAATATAATGAAAGGCGGATCCGGAATCTTTTTTCCGATCTGACTCTAAAAGTAGTCCAATATTATAGCTGGCGGGCATTTTCCAGAGAGGAAGAAATACAACAACTTCTGCTGATCAAGGAATTTCAGGCACGGGACTTAATCGAGCTCACTTTTCGAACAGGGAACCGGTATCTGGATGATTTTCAGGCTCAGGCGGGGGTAAGCGCAGCGCAACAATGGCTCCGGTTTCAACTCCAGGATCTGCTATTCGAAGCAGACGACTCCAAGGACCGGTATTTGGAAGGAGCACAGGATGATCTGGACCAATTTTTTATGCTTTCCAAACTTCGACTTTCTGCGCTGCAGGTTTCCAGGGAAGGTTATCTGTCGAGATCCGGGGAAATCCATTTTTTGGAAGAAATAAATAAGCAGGCGGAGAAAGGAAACCTTGCCTTTCCAGGGGCCCTCTACCTGAAACTGATCAATTTATTGAGAAGTGGATTTAATCAGGAGGCTTATAGTGAGGTCAAAGAGCTGTTTTTTCCAGGGGGTACCAAATCTGGTCTACAAAGACCGGAGAGTATTGTTTCAGAGTCTGATCAATATTGCCGTCCGGGTGGCCAACGAAAAAGGAGCTTCTCATCTCAGAGAAACCTGGGATCTTTATAACCAAGGCCTTGAATACCAGGTCATTTTTAATGAGAAAGGGGAATTAGGAGATACCACATTTACCAATATTATTGTCAATGGGGCATTTATCCAGGAGTTTGATCAGGCAGCGCAGTTTATTTTGGATTATGAGTCCCGTTTGGCTCCCAATATCCGGGATAACGCCGTGGCGCTGGGGAAAGCTTTTTTGCGATACTATCAGGGTGAATTTGAGGAAGTGATAGGGCTGCTGCAAGAGGTGGAATATTCTACGGTGGGCTATGCCATCCGGGGGCGATCTTTGTTGTTGCGCACTTATTTCCATCAGGCTTCCGGAAGACCGTTGGCTTTTAGTGATCAATTTTATTCGCTTTTGGAAGCCTTTTATCGCTATTTACTCCGGGATAAGGAACTTTCGGAGAATCGAAAACAGGCTTATCTCCTCTTTTTGTCCTTTACCAAAAACCTGGCGCAGATTGCCAGTGCGGGCCGACCGTATAAGAATTTACAAAAAATTCAAAAGAACATAGCCGAATCCGATCAGGTCATTGCGAAAGACTGGCTCCTGAATCGGATTGATTATATCCAAAGCATTTAAAAAAAAACGGCTTCACGTTTTTCAACGGAAGCCGCTTCTCCTTTTGGAGAGATCTTTTCAATTACGCATCGAGAAAATCTTCTCCGGTTTTTTTGTTGGAGGTGGATGTCAGTAGTTTTTGTGCATTTTTCATGAGCGGACCATTTATTGTGTTTGAGTAGTAGCCGAATTAAATCGATCAGCCGACGAGACTGAAACCACAACAATGGCCAAAGGTCAACAATGTAAAGAATCGGTATTTGGGTAGGAAAGTCTAACGCAACTGCAAATTGCCAACAAGGAATCGGCCGATTTGCAGTGCAATTATATGTCAGAAAATTTGAATATGAAACTATTCAGCCCATTAAATATGTCTGCGGTATAACATATTTAGGGAAAGGTAGGAAAACAAGAAGAAAAGGCTTTCGCCGACCTGGTCGGGAAAGCCTTTTCTCATCGTGTTTGTTCTTTCAGCGGGTTTTAAGCTTTAGCTACGATCTCGTAACGGAATAACAACACGATGAGCAGCAAAACTGATGCAATGATCATGGGATGGGATTTTTTGATTATTGAATATGTTCGTTCGATATGTTCTGTACCCAATTAGTGTGCAAGATAGGAGTTTTGGTAACGTGCCGCAAGACAATATTTAAAAAAAAATAACCCGTCCTGCGAGGGACGGGTTATTTTTTGATGCCAAAATTTTAAGAAAAAAGGATCAAAGGTTGGAAGCGCCAGCGTTCGCATTGTTAAAACGCTTGGTTACTTCATGCCAGTTGATGACGTTGAAGAAGGAGTTAATATAGTCGGGGCGCCGGTTTTGGTAGTTGAGATAGTAGGCGTGTTCCCACACATCCAGGCCTAGAATCGGGGTGCCTTCTAAATTGTTGACATCCATCAGCGGGTTGTCCTGGTTGGGGGTGCTGCAGATGGACAGCTTATCTTTCTTATCCACACAAAGCCAGGCCCAACCGGAACCGAAGACCGTTGTGGCAGCGGCAGCAAATTCATTCTTGAAATGCTCGAAGGAACCGAAATCTCGGTCGATAGCTTTAGAGATATTCATTTGTGAGGTGGGTTCTCCGCCACCGTTGGGCGACATGATTTCCCAAAACAGGCAGTGGTTGTAATAACCGCCCCCGTTGTTGCGCACGGCGCCGCCATGCTTGGAAACCTGGGCCAGAATATCTTCTATTTTCATCCCTTCGAGCGGAGTGCCTGCTATAGCGGCATTGAGCTTATCGGTATAGCCGCCATGGTGCTTGCCATGGTGGATTTCCATTGTACGTGCATCGATGTTGGGTTCCAGTGCGTCGAATGCGTAAGGGAGATCGGGTAGTTTGAATGCCATAGTGGTATTTGGATTTAGGGCAGCCACGAAGACTTGCCGGTTGGATAAAAAGATTTCATTTAGGTAACAGGAGTAAAGTTAAGAAGTTTAATACCGGGCCCATTAAAAAATAACAGACTTGGTGGCCGGAAGCCCTCCCCGTTTGTTATTTTTGTAGCAATTCAAAATCATTTAAATCATCCGATATGAATTACCGTACTGAACACGATACCATGGGCGAAGTCCAGGTACCTGCCGACAAATATTGGGGCGCACAAACCGAACGTTCCCGCAACAATTTCAAGATCGGCCCGGAAGGCTCCATGCCCCGGGAGATCATCTACGCATTCGCCTACCTGAAAAAAGCAGCCGCCCACGCCAACTGCGACCTGGGCGTGCTGCCCGCCGATAAGCGCGACCTCATCAGCCGGGTGTGCGACGAGATCCTGGACGGGAAACTCGACGGCGAATTCCCCCTCGTGATCTGGCAGACGGGTTCCGGTACACAAAGCAATATGAACGTCAATGAGGTGGTGGCCTACCGGGCACACGTATTATCCGGTGGACAGCTGGCTGACGCCAAAAAGGTCCTCCACCCCAACGACGATGTCAATAAGTCGCAATCTTCCAACGATACCTTCCCCACCGCCATGCACATCGCCGCCTACAAAATGGCTGCGGAGGTGACCCTGCCCGGGCATGCAACGCCTGCGCGACACCCTGGCGAAGAAGGTGACTGAGTTTAAGGATGTGGTCAAGACGGGCCGCACCCACTTCATGGATGCTACGCCGCTTACGCTGGGTCAGGAATTTTCGGGCTATCTGCAACAGGTCGACAACTCCATGCGGGCCATCCGCAACGCCATGGAAATGGTGCGCGAATTGGCCCTGGGCGGCACCGCCGTCGGCACCGGCCTCAATACACCCAAAGGCTACGATGTGGTAGTGGCCAAAAAGATCGCCGAATTTACCGGCCTGCCGTTTGTTACTGCCCCCAATAAATTTGAAGGCCTGGCCGCACACGATGCGATGGTCGAGCTTTCAGGTGCCCTGAAACGCGCGGCGGTTTCCCTCATGAAAATCGCCAACGACGTCCGGATGCTCAGTTCCGGCCCGCGCTGCGGTATCGGCGAGATCGTCATCCCCGACAACGAACCGGGTTCGTCCATCATGCCGGGCAAGGTGAACCCCACCCAGCCCGAAGCCCTCACTATGGTCTGCGCCCAGGTGGTCGGCAACGATGTGGCGGTGTCGATCGGTGGCATGACCGGCCACTTCGAGCTCAACGTCTTCAAACCGCTCATCGCCTCCAACGTGCTGCAATCGGCCCGTCTGCTCGGTGAGGCCTGCGATTCGTTCAACGTGAATTGCGCCGTAGGCATCAAGGCCAACCTGCCCGTGATCCAGAAGCACCTGGAAAACTCCCTGATGCTGGTCACGGCCCTCAATCCGCACATCGGGTATGAGAATGCGGCCAAGATCGCCAAGAAGGCTCATAAGGAGAACAAGACTTTGAAGGAAGCCTCCGTTGAATTAGGGCTGCTCACGGCTGAGCAGTTTGATCAGTGGGTGAAGCCGGAGAGCATGGTGGGAGAAAAGATCGGGTAGGGCATACCTTCCCGCAGTAAACAGGCTGTAAAGAATTTACCGCGACGACGCGACGAACGCAACGTTTTAACGAATTTCGTCGCGTCCGTTGCGTCGTTGCGGTTGAAAATTCCCTAAAACCTTGGTTTCCCCCCGGTGTTATTAAACTGCCTAAAAAGTTTAACTTTGTCCGGCTTTTTTGCCTTTCTTCCTAACCAACAAATAAAAGCTCGTTATGAGTAAATTGAAGCCTTACGACCGTTTCGCGAAACGGCATATCGGAATAAGTGAGGACGAACTTTCCGCCATGCTCTCCGTGGTGAAAGCCGACAGCCTCGACCAACTCATCTATGAAACGGTGCCGGACAGCATTCGCCTCAAAAAGGCGATGAACCTGCCCGAGCCGTTCACCGAATACGAATACCTGCGCGAACTGCGTGAGATCGCCAACCTGAACAAGGTGTTCAAATCCTATATCGGGATGGGCTATTCCGGCACCATCACTCCAGCGGTCATCGCCCGCAATATCTTCCACAACCCGGGTTGGTATACCCAGTATACGCCCTACCAGGCGGAGATCGCCCAAGGGCGGTTAGAAGCATTGCTGAATTTCCAGACCATGGTTTCCGACCTGACCGGACTGCCTATCGCCAATGCATCTCTTCTGGATGAAGGCACCGCAGCTGCGGAAGCTATGGCCATGTTCTACGGCGTGCGCAATAAAAAATCAAAAGACCACCACGACAATATCTTCTTCGTTGATCAACATGTCTATGGACAAACCATCGATGTGCTGCGCACCCGGGCCCTGCCCCTGGATATCGAAATCGTGGTGGGCGATTGGAAGACGTATGAATTTTCGGAGAAGACCTTTGGCGTGCTTTTGCAGTATCCCAACAAGCAGGGCTCCGTGGAAGACTATCGTGCGTTTGCCGAAAAATGCAAGGCCAGTGAAGTCTATGTGACCGTAGCTGCCGATCTCCTCAGCCTGGCCGTGCTGAAAGCCCCGGGTGTTTGGGGTGCGGATGCCGTGGTAGGCAACTCCCAACGCTTTGGCGTGCCCATGGGGTATGGCGGACCGCACGCAGCCTTTTTTGCTACCAAAGAAGATTATAAGCGCGTCATGCCGGGGCGGATCATCGGCGTATCAATCGACTCCAACAACAACCCGGCGCTTCGCATGGCGCTGCAAACCCGCGAGCAGCATATTCGCCGGGAAAAGGCAACCTCTAATATTTGCACCGCACAAGCACTACTGGCTACTATGGCCGGTATGTACGGCGTCTACCACGGACCTAAAGGCATTCGCGCGATCGCCGAACGGGCACACGGCCTCGCCCAGGTACTCGATAAGAACTTGCGGAAAATGGGGTACAACCAGGTTAACTCCCACTTCTTCGATACGCTGTGCATCCGGGTCGATGAGGCCATGAAAGAGCGTATCCGCCACCTGGCCCTGGCCAATGAGGTAAACTTCTTTTACGGAACCGATTGTATCCAGATCAGTCTGGATGAAACGACTTTCGAAGAGGATGTCGATATCCTCATCAGCATTTTCAGTGAAGCCAAAGAGGCTGGACATACCGCCGATTTTACGGTGGTGGAAGGATTTACACTGCCTTCGTCCCTGCACCGCGATGTCGATTACATGACACATCCGGTGTTCCACAATTACCAAACCGAGTCGAAGCTGATGCGGTATATCAAGCGCCTGGAAAACCGGGATCTTTCCCTGGTCCATTCCATGATCGCCCTGGGTAGCTGCACGATGAAGCTCAATGCGGCGGTGGAACTGATGCCGGTCAGCTGGGCTGAATTTGCCGATATTCACCCCTTTGTGCCGGTCGATCAGGTGCAGGGGTACCACGAGATATTCCGCGATCTGGAGGGGTATTTATGTGAAATCACCGGTTTTACGGCTTGTTCCCTGCAGCCCAATTCGGGGGCACAGGGTGAATACGCAGGCTTGCTAACTATCCGCGCTTACCATCATGCCAATGGAAATGACCATCGCAATGTGGCGTTGATCCCCTCTTCGGCACATGGCACCAACCCCGCCAGCGCGGTGATGGCCGGCATGGAAGTGATCGTAGTGGCCTGCGACGACCACGGCAATATAGACGTGGATGATCTGCGCGCCAAGGCCGACCAACACAAGGACAATCTGGCCTGTCTTATGGTCACTTATCCCTCCACACACGGGGTGTTTGAGACCTCCATCCGCGAGATCTGTGAAATTATTCACGAGCGTGGCGGCAAAGTGTACATGGACGGCGCCAATATGAATGCTCAGGTTGGCTTGACCAGCCCAGGGTTTATCGGTGCGGATGTATGCCACCTCAATTTGCACAAGACCTTTGCCATTCCGCACGGCGGTGGCGGCCCGGGAATGGGTCCGATCTGCGTGAACGACAGCCTGGCGCCTTTCCTGCCCAAGCATCACTTTGTGGCCACCGGAGGAGACCATGGTATTCACGCCGTTTCTTCCGCGCCCTTTGGCAGTGCCAGCATTTTGCTGATCTCCTACGGGTATATCCGGATGTTGGGAGAAGCAGGTCTGACGGATTCTACCAAGTATGCCATTCTGAATGCCAACTACATCAAGTCGCGGCTCGAACCGGCTTATCACGTATTATATGTAGGGGAAATGGGCCGCTCCGCCCACGAACTTATCGTCGACCTGCGGCCTTTCAAGGCAGTAGTGAGCGCGGAGGATGTCGCGAAGCGACTGATGGACTATGGCTTCCACGCCCCGACCTTGTCCTTCCCGGTTGCCGGTACGATCATGATCGAACCCACCGAGAGCGAAGACAAGGCCGAGCTCGATCGTTTCTGTGACGCGCTACTCCAGATCCGCAAAGAGATCGACGAGATCGCTTCCGGCGAGGCCGACCCGGTGGTGAATGTGTTGCACAATGCCCCGCACACCGTCAACGTGATCATGGCCGATGATTATGCACTTCCCTACGGCCGGGAAAAAGCGGCGTTCCCGCTTCCGTACCTGCGGGAGGGCTACAAGTTCTGGCCCTGGATCGGCCGTGTCAACAACGCACACGGAGACCGCAATTTGATCTGTACTTGTCCGCCGATAGAGAGTTATATGACAGAAGAATAATTATTGAGCAGGTGCTGCCGGCCGGCAGCACCTGCTCATAGAATATAAAGGTATGATTGTAATTACGGGCGCAGCCGGATTCATAGGGAGTTGCCTGGTGGGCAAACTCAACGAACGGGGACACCGGAATCTCCTTTTGGTAGACGACTTTATGTCCCGTCCGGATAAGGCGCCGAATTTGGCGGATAAATCCTATATCGCCAAGTACCACCGTTGGCAATTCCTGGATTGGATGGAGCGCTTCCATGAAGACATCACTTTCGTCTTTCACATGGGCGCCCGGACGGATACCACCGAGAAAGACTGGGCCATTTTTGAAGAACTGAACCTGAATTACTCCAAACGGCTTTGGGAACTCTGCGCCAAACACTATATCCCGTTGGTCTATGCTTCCAGCGCAGCCACCTATGGCGGAGGCGAATTGGGTTATGATGACCGGCACGATATCGTCGGGCAACTGAAGCCATTGAACCCTTACGGAGTTTCCAAGAATGAATTCGACAAATGGGCCCTTGAGCAGGAAATTCAGCCTCCTTTTTGGGCCGGATTGAAATTCTTCAATGTATACGGGCCCAATGAGTACCACAAAGGCCGAATGGCTTCCGTGGTATTGCACACCGTGCGCCAGATCCGCGAAACGGGCATGATGAAGTTGTTTCGCTCCCACAGGCCGGATATTGCCGACGGGCATCAAAGCCGCGATTTTATCTATGTAAATGATGTCGTGGATATCTGCTATTTCCTGGTGGCACAACAAGCCCCGAATGGCTTGTACAACATCGGTACCGGCGAAGCACGCACGTTTCTCGACCTGGCCAGTGCCACCTTCCATGCGATGGACCTCGAACCTAAAATCGAGTTTGTCGACACCCCGGAAGATATCCGTGATACCTACCAGTATTTTACCCAGGCCAATATGCAAAAACTGCGGTCCGCCGGGTATACCAAGCCTTTTTGGTCGCTGGAAAAAGGGGTGGAGGATTATGTAAGGGAATATCTGCTTAAAAAATAAATAAGGAAAGAAAGAAGAGGATCCGGCCGCGGCCGGATCCTCTTCTTTCTTTCCTTATTTATTTTTTATTCTGTTCATATCTGCAAAGTAGATCAAATACCACTCACCTTCAATTTTGGCAAAACGGCGAAGCATACCAGCCTGGCCGCTGCGGTGGATGATCTTTTCCACTACGAGTTCCTCAGAAACGGGTTTGATCTCTCGCCTGAATTCGCTGGTTTCATAATCAACGGGTTGGTGGAGATTCCAGTCTTCCGGTTGCCAGTGGAAATTCCCTCCCGCGAGGGTAGCGCTGTCGACATTGGGCGGTAGTCCTTCCAACGGGAATATGATGTGCGCCATTTGGTAGGCGCTGTCCAGGTGAAACCTGTTGTAAAAGCTATAAAAGTCGCTAATGTCAATAGCTGGTTCGCTTTCTGCGGGCTCTTGCGGGGCACTGGAAGGCCGGCAGGCAACAAGGAGCGTTGCGGCGAAGAGGAGAGAGACGATCAGGTAGCGCATGTGCGAAGGTTTGGATGGAATGAAGAGGTCATTTAGATTATTGGAAGGCGGAAAACACCTGCTCTGCCAATTCAAAAGCGGTGCTGGAGGATAATCGTTCCCTACGTACAGACTGACCGGCACCAGCAGCGAAAGAAGCCCACAGGTGGTAATTGCCCATTGTATCCTGTTCGCAAAAAGCTCCTAGCGGCAACTGCAGGTCTCCTCCAAACAAGCGGAGGAGCTTTCGTTCAACATTGGTCCGGGCTGCGTCTTCGAGGTGGTGCAAGGTTTTCAGCAATCTTCTGAGCGACAGGTCGTCGGCGCTTGTTTGTAACACGATGGCGCCCGCGCCCGGTGGCGGGCAAAATTCACGCGGGTTGAGCGATACCTGGACTATGTCCTCCAAAAATGCCTGGAAGTATCGGGATTCGAAAGGGTCGAAGACCAGTGCGTCAACCCGGCCTTCCCGGAGCGCTTCCACCCGGCTTTCCGGATTCCCTTCCCCGGATAATACCACCTGAAGGTCGGGACGGAACCCATTCAGTTGAACCTCCTGGCCAGGATGCGTCACCTGCACCCTGGCGCCGGTTTTTAGCTGAAAAAGGGTAGTATCCTGTGCGCCGGGGTGTATCAACAGCGTAGAAACAGGCTCTTCCCGGGCAAGCAGCGCTGCATGCGCAATACCTGCAGGGGGCGCAACAGGAGTCAAATGCAGCGGAAATGCTACAAGGTCCAGGTCGCCTCTGCGCAGCATGGGATGCAATTGGCCGGCTCCGAACACCTGAAATTCCGGCAACCGGGATTGGTCTTTTAACGCCTGGATTAAGTCGCTTTCCAGGGTGATATTCCAGCAATTTTCGGGAATGCCGATCCGAATAATATGTTCCAATTCGCGGTATTTTATTCAACTAAGAAGAATATAAACACTGGCCTCACAGGCCCTGGTGTTTGAAAATAAGTTTCGTCCGATAACTTACAAAGATAACAGCAGTAAGGACAATCCCCAAACCCGGGAACGGGGTGGCGTTATAGTTCACTAAATTGTTCTACCTTTGCACCCATGCAATTTACAGCTGGTCAGATCGCGCAATTTTTGGGCGGCATCGTGGAGGGAGATCCCGATGTCCATATCGATCGCCCCGCCAAGATCGAGGAGGGGGGCGAAGGGGCCATCACTTTTTTGGCTAACCCCATGTATGAGGCGTATATCTATTCCACCTCTGCCTCGGCCATTCTGGTAAGCCTTGATTTCGTGCCGGAAAAACCGATCGGGGCCACATTAATTCGGGTGGAAAATGTATATGCAGCAGTCGCTAGCTTGCTTAAGGAATATGGCAAGCAGGCCCCGGCAAGCCAGGAGGAAGGGATTTCTTCCCTGGCTTTTATTCATCCTGAAGCCAGGATAGAAGAAGGGGTCTACGTAGGCCCCTTTTCAGTAATTGAACGTGGGGCATATTTGCAAAAAGGCGCCCGTATCCTTGCCCATGTATTTATCGGCCAGGAAGTGGTAGTGGGGGAGGGGAGCTTGCTCTATCCCGGAGTAGTGGTTTACCACCAATCGAAAATCGGAAAGCGTTGTGTCATTCATGCCAATGCGGTGATCGGGAGCGACGGCTTTGGTTTTGCACAGGAAAACGGCGTATACCAAAAGATTGCCCAGGTGGGCAATGTGATCCTGGAAGACGATGTGGATATTGGCGCCAATACCGTGGTGGACAGAGCTACTATGGGCTCGACCATTCTGCGGCGTGGGGTTAAGATTGACAATTTAGTACAGGTAGCCCACAATGTGGAAATCGGAGCTGATACCGCCATTGCTGCCCAGGCAGGGATTGCAGGCAGCACCAAGATCGGACAGCACGTACAGATCGGCGGACAAGCAGGATTTGTTGGCCACATTCGGGTGGCTGACGGGGTGAAGGTACAGGCACAAAGTGGCGTACTGGGAAGTATTGAAACGGAAGGGGAGATGGTAGGCGGTGCGCCCGCCATGAAATATCGCGAATTTTTAAAAGCCTATGCCGTTTTTAGAAATTTACCCAAAATGGAAAAACGCCTGCAAATGTTGGAACGTTGGTTGCGGCAAACGGAAGAGCCCTGACCGCTGTCCATATTCCACATACAATCTATTATCTTTGTGAAAATTTTGGAAAAGGTTATGATAAATCAGCATACCATCCAACAACCAGCGAGTCTTAATGGGATTGGATTACATACAGGTCATTCGGTTTCTATCATGTTCAGGCCGGCCCCGGTGGATCATGGGATCCGGTTTCAACGGGTCGACCTGCCTGAAAAGCCGATCGTAAAAGCCGACCTGGGAATGGTAATGTCCACTAACCGGGGCACTACCCTGAGCCAGGAAGGAATTGTCGTGAGCACGGTCGAGCATTTGCTCTCTGCACTCCATGGCCTGGAAATTGACAACATCCTCATCGAGATTGACGGACCGGAAGTACCTATTATGGATGGAAGCGCCCGGATGTTTGTGGAAGCGCTGGTCAAAGCGGGAAAGACGGCTCAGGATGCTGAACGGGAAGTGCTGGAAATCCTGGAACCTATTTCGTACTTCGATCCCGAAACGGGCTCTGAATTGATGGCCCTGCCTGCCGATGAATTTCAGGTAACTACCCTGATCGATTTCAATTCGCCTATTTTGGGGCCGCAATATGCTTCCCTCCAAAATATTAAGGATTATTCTACGCAAATTGCCCCCTGTCGCACCTTTGTATTTTTACACGAATTGGAAATGCTGGCGCAGCAAGATCTCATCAAAGGAGGTGATCTGGACAATGCAGTCGTTATTGCCGACCGCCTGATCAGTCAGGAAGAATTGGATCAATTAGCCAGAAAATTGGGCAAACCCTCCATGAAAGTGGAGCGGGAAGGCGTGCTGAATACCACCCAACTTCATTTTCAAAATGAACCTGCACGGCACAAGCTGCTCGATGTATTGGGTGATATTACCTTAGTCGGCGCCCCGATAAAAGGGAAGATCGTCGCCACCAAACCCGGACATAAAGCCAATATCGAATTTGCCCGGCTCCTTAAAAAATGCCTGCTGGATCAGCGCAAACTCCGCAATATCCCCAAATACGATCCGGATCAACCCCCGGTGGTGGATATTAAGGGCGTGATGAAACTCCTGCCGCATCGCTATCCTTTTGTCATGATCGACAAAGTGATCGAAATTGATGAAAAACATGTGATTGGCGTGAAGAATGTGACGATCAATGAGCCTTTCTTCCAGGGGCACTTCCCCGGAAATCCGGTCTTCCCCGGCGTGTTGCAACTGGAAGCACTGGCGCAGGCCGGAGGGGTATTCGTGCTCGCACAACAGGAAGATCCGGGCAGCTGGGATACTTATTTTCTCAAGATAGACAATGCGAAATTCAAGAGCATGGTCTTCCCCGGGGATACGCTCCTGTTACGCTGTGAACTGACCAGCCCTGTGCGCAGAGGTATTGTACAAATGACTTGCACGGCTTATGTAGGAAGCAAGATCGTTTCGGAAGCGGATATGACCGCTCAAATTGTAAAACGGGCCACCCAAGAATAACAGCTTTTTTGGAAAGAAAAGAGACGATGAATTTAAATCTGAACGGACTACGCAACATACATCCCGATGCCAAAATTGGCAAGAATGTGGTAATTGAACCCTTTGCCACCATCGGTAAAGATGTGGTGATCGGAGATAATACCTGGGTGGGCCCCAACGCCTGTATCATGGATGGCGCCCGGATCGGTACGAACTGTCGGATATTCCCCGGGGCAATTGTAGGTGCAATCCCACAGGACCTTAAGTTCGAAGGGGAAGAATCTACGCTTGAAATAGGCAATCACGTTACCATCCGGGAATATTGCACCCTCAACCGGGGCACAAAAGCCAACCACCGTACCCGGATTGGCGACCACTCGTTGCTGATGGCTTATGTGCATGTAGCCCACGACTGCATTGTCGGGCGCAACTGTATCCTGGCCAATAATGTCGGCCTGGCCGGCCATATCGAAGTGGGAGACTGGGTGGTGTTGGGAGGGTTTGTGGCGGTCCACCAATTTGTCCAGATCGGCCAGCACGTAATGGTGGGAGGTGGCTCTCTCGTCCGGAAAGATGTGCCTCCTTTTATCAAAGCCGCTCGCGAACCGCTCTCCTATGCCGGGGTCAATTCGGTAGGGTTGAAACGTCGCGGGTTTACGCCTGAACAGATCAACCGTATCCAGGACATTTACCGGGTACTGTTTGTAAAAGGGAAAAACACCCAGCAGGCGCTGGAAATTATCGATTCGATGGAACCTTCGCCCGAGCGGGAAGCGATCCTTCATTTTGTGCGACACTCCACCCGAGGGCTTTTGCGGGGCTTGAGGTCTTCTTCCCGAAAATCCGATTCATGACTATCCGCCTGGAAAATGCCGGGAAGCGATACCGCATGGAATGGGTCTTTCGGCGGATCGACTTCACCTTTGAAGCCGCTGGCCGTTACGCTGTGCTGGGCCCCAATGGCTCCGGCAAATCCACGCTGCTGAAAACCTTGTCGGGCTTTCTATCCCTCTCCCGGGGAAAGATACTCCATCTGGAAGGCGACCGACCTATTCCCAGGGAATCACTCTATCGCTCAGTCAGCCTGGCGGCTCCTTATGTGGATTTGATCGAAGAATTCACCTTGTGGGAATCCATCCGGTTTCACGAACGCTTTAAGCCATTTCTCCACGGGTGGACCGGAACGGATGTGCTGAACCTGCTCCCCTTTGCCCAACAAAAGGATAAACAAGTCCGGTATTTTTCCTCGGGGATGAAACAACGCCTGAAGCTGGCGCTTGCCCTTTGCTCCGATTCTTCCCTGATCCTCCTCGACGAACCCGGCACCAACCTCGATGCCCAGGGCCAGGAATGGTACCATCAACTCGTCGACCAACTCGCCGGAAACCGATTGCTGATCGTCGCTTCCAATGTGGAAGCGGATGTGTCCTTCTGTGATCAGCGGTTGAATATTTTGGATTATAAAAGGATGAACGGGTAGGGGCGAAAGGGGCAAATGGTAGGGGCGAAAAATTTTTCGCCCCTACCATTTGCCCCTTTCGCCCCTACCCGTCACTCTTGACAAACTTATACCCCACCCCTCTAACCGAGAAGAAGTACTTCGGTTCTTTCGGGTCTTCTTCAAAATATTTCCGGAAGGAGAGGATGAAATTATCGATGGTGCGGGTAGAAGGGTAGACATCGTAGCCCCAGACCGATTGCAGGATCTGTTGGCGGGAGACGACTTCATTGCGGCGGTCGGTAAGGAGTTTAAGCAGCATGGCCTCTTTTTTGGTCAGGGTGAAGGAGCCATTTACACCTATAGCTTCAAAGGTAGCGAAGTTTACTTTGTTCCCGCCGAACTGAAATTCTTCCGGGACGTTTTCCGGAGAGCGGCTCGTGCGCTGAATGAGTTTATTGACACGGAGGAGGAGTTCCTCCAGGTTGAAAGGCTTGGTGAGGTAATCGTCGGCGCCTTTTCGAAGACCAGCCACCCGGTCGGCCGGGGTATCTTTGGCGGTCAGGAAAATGATCGGCACCTCATAATTGGTGAGGCGGATCTGTTCGCAAAGCTGAAAACCATCCATTTCCGGAAGCATCACATCGAGCAGCATAAGGTCGAAATGCTGTTCTTTGGAATATTTGAGTGCTTTGCGGCCGTCGCTTGCAGTTATTACTTCATAGCCCTCCATTTCCAGGTTTAACTGGATGAGGTCGCGCAAACTTTCTTCATCTTCGACTAGGAGTATTCGCATAAAAAAAATTTTAGAAGGATGGACCCGGCGCTACCGGGTCCATCCTGCTGGATTTTATTTGGTATTTCAATAACAAACACGGTGCCCCGGGGCTGGTTGTCCGCCACGGTGATACGGCCGCTATGCGCGCGCACGATCTGCCGGACGATATACAGGCCAAGGCCGGTGCCTTTGGTCTTGCGGGTATCTTCATTGCCTACCCGGTAAAATTTACCAAAAATATAGGACTTTTCCTTGTCATCTATACCGATGCCCTGATCGGCGACTGTCCAGATAATCTTTTCACCTTCTTCGCGGAGTCTGATTTCGATTTTAGGGTCTCCTTCTGCGTATTTCACGGCATTTTCCAGCAGATTGAGTGTGACGGAGGTGAGGCCTTCTTTATCCCCTTGCCAGAGTATCAACTCTTCATCTGCGTATAGGTTCAGGGTGACGTCCGGGTTGTTTTCGGAAAAAGTAGTGAGGGTTTCCCGGATGAGTTTCGGGAGGTTAACCAGTTCGAGCACGGGTGTATATACGGTATCCAGTCTGGTGGAGAGCAAGAGATTGTTGACCAGTCGGTGAAGTCGGTCCGTTTCGCTTAGGGCCCGTTGGCTGATGTATTGGATCTTGTCGGGGGGCAATTCTCTTTTGAGAAGGGTTTCAAGTACCAGGCGGATAGAGGCCAGTGGCGATTTGAGTTCGTGGGTAATAGAGAGCAGGAAATTGCGCTGGTGTTGGGCTACCCGCATTTCCTTCTGGTAGCCCCGGTTGATCAGGATGACACCGATAATGAGGGTGACCACAAACACCGCTGATTCGCCGTAGATCATCCATTCCTGGTGGTGGTATTTATTTTTCAGGAGAAGGTAAGCTGGGGTTTGGACGAATTGGGTTTCATTTTCATAGAGGCCTTGGGTGAGCATGCCGAAGCGAAGGAGCTCGGTTTTAGCCTGGAAGGCATCGAGGTTCTTTATATAAAGGAGTACGGCCCACCAGGTAAAGCCCAGGATGAGGTAGGCGATCACGACGAAGTACAGCCCCCGCCACCAGGGGGTTGCCTGGAGTTTACGGGGCGGCTTGGTCTTTTCTTTGAGGAGATTCGGGCTATGGCGCATTCGACAAAGGTACGGTATGGGCGTGATGAAAAAAAAATGCTTTTCTCACAATTGGAGGCACAGCGTTTTCAACACTCCGATCGTTTGCATAAGGGTTTGGTATGATTTGTTCGTTTTGGTTTTTTGGAAATGATTTTCCCCAAATATCAGAGCGGATGAAAATCAGCCAGATACAAAGAAAATGCACGTTTTTCAGGAGTTTTGGGGTTAGATGTATGTTAATAGAAGGTTAAGTAATTGGAAAAATGTGCTAAATTTGCTCACGGTAAGAACACTTTTTATTCAATAATCAAATCGGATTAGTATGAAAAAACTCTCACTCGTCTTAGGCTTGGTGCTGTTCTCTATTGGCGCCATGCTTGCGCAACGGACTGTGACCGGATCGGTTACGGACCAAAATGGGGAGGCCCTGATCGGCGCTAGCGTGCTGGTAAAAGGGACCACCAGCGGTACAGTTTCCGACATCGATGGCTCGTATTCGGTGCGTGTACCTGAAGGCGCAAACGTGCTTGTATTTAGTTACACCGGTTTCGAAACGGTGGAAATTACATTGGGTGCTTCCAATGTGGTTGACGTAACGCTGGCAGAAGGGGTAACCCTTGAAGCAGCCATCGTCACTGCATTGGGTGTGACCAAAGAAGAAAAGTCGATTGGTTATGCAGTGCAGCAGGTCGAGTCGACCGAACTGTTAAAGGCGAACGAAAACAACTTCGTGCAGTCGTTGGCAGGTAAGGTGGCTGGTCTGCAGGTTACGGGATCGTCCGGTACGGCAGGTGCATCGTCGTTCTTCCTCATTCGCGGGGTGAACACGATCAACCGCGATAACCAGCCGCTTATCGTTATCGACGGGGTACCCATCGATAACTCCCAGTTCCGCTCGGGTAGTGAGGTGGCTTCTGTGGCCTACTCCAACCGCGCCATCGACATCAACCAGAACGACATCGAGTCGGTGACAGTACTGAAAGGTGCTGCAGCTACTGCGCTCTATGGAAGCCAGGCTGGTAACGGCGCTATCCTCATCACCAGTAAGAAGGCTGCCAAGGGTGGCCAGAAAGTCAAGGTAGAGTTTGGCTCCAACCTGACATTCAACCAGGCGAACAAACTGCCGGAACTTCAGACCAGCTATGCGCAGGGCGTAAACGGTGTTTATGCCGGGTCAGAAGCTCGCCAGGCACTTTCCTGGGGTCCGTCGGTCGACACCCTTCGCTATGTGAACGATAGCTACGTTTATTCCACAGCCCAGGACCGCAACGGCGACGGCATCTACGACTACAACCCGAATGGGTACATCGTAGGCCAGAGCAGCCCGTTTGCCAGCAACAACCCGGTGGAAACGTACGATCACTACAAGTTTTATCAAACCGGCTTGAGTTCGAACAGCAACCTCGCCATCTCTGCCGCCAATGAGTATTCCAGCATTCGTTTCTCTGCCGGTTACTCGGATGAAACGGGTATCGTGCCCAACAACACGTTCTCCCGGTTGAACCTCGGCGTGAATGCCGACACCAAACTCGGCAACAAAGTGAATCTCGGCCTTACTTTTCAGTACATTAAGTCAGGTGGTACCCGTATCGAACAGGGTTCAAACACCTCTGGTGTAATGCTGGGTCTGTTGCGTACTACCCCCACCTTCGACAACTCCAACGGGCTGTCAGTTGGGGATGATGGGTTTGACGCCGCATATGAATTCCCGAACGGCACACCGCGTGGTTATCGCGGCCTTGCCAATTCCGGCTTCTCTTCGAGCGCATACGACAACCCTTACTGGACGGCGTATAACAACCCGCTCAATGACAATGTAAACCGCATCATCGCCGGTATCAACTTTAGCTATAGCCCGACGTCCTGGTTGAACTTCTCCTGGCGTCCGGGTTTGGACTACTACTCCGACTTCCGGAAGCAGTATTTTGCCATCTACTCGGCAGCACTGCCTGCAGGCCGGGTATTGGAAGACCAATATTTTGTGCAGCGCTGGAACAGCGACCTGCTCGCCACGATTACCCCCAATGTGGGCGATAACCTCGATCTGAGCGTGATCCTGGGGCACAATATCCGTCAGAACAAGACCGACAACTTATACTCCCAGGGCGACGGTCTGGTCATCCCGCGTTTCTACGACCTGTCCAACTCAAGCAGCCTTTTCACCGCCGCCAGCAACGCCCTCGGCCGCAACCAGGGCTTCTTCGGAATGGTTGACGTTGGTTTTAAAAACTGGTTGTATCTGAGCGGTTCGCTCCGCGGCGAGAGCGACTTGTCGTTGCCGGAAGCCAGCAACCCATACTTCTACTACTCCCTGGGTGGTAGCGTTGTATTGTCGGAAGCATTGGGCCTGAGCAGCGATGTGCTGAGTTTCGCCAAGTTGCGCGGCTCATATGGCCGGGTAGGTTTGGGTACGACGCCCTACAGAACCGATACGTACTTTGTCTCCGGCGGCGTAGCTGACGGATGGACGGATGGTATCCTCTTCCCGTTCAAAGGCCTGGCCGGCTTTACCAAAAGTGACATCCTGGGGAACCCTGAACTGCGTCCCGAGATCCGCGACTCCTGGGAAGCCGGGTTCGACTTACGCTTCTTCCGGAATCGCCTGGGATTAGACTTTACCTACTACAACTCGCAGTCGAAAGACATTATCCTTCCGGCTCCGATTACGAGTTCCACAGGTTATGGCAATATCTACCTGAACTCCGGCCGCCTGGAGAACACGGGTATCGAATTGATGTTGAATGTCACGCCGGTGCGCACGAAAGACTTCAACTGGGATCTGATGGTGAACTTCTCCCGCAACAAAAACAATGTGCTCGAACTGGCTGAAGGCGTTGATCAGGTATTCCTGGGAGGCTTTACTGGGTCCTCCACCCGTGCCGTTGTGGGTGTACCATATGGTACGATCTTCGGCTTCGGATTCTATAATGATGCGGACGGCAACCGCGTGATCGGTCCGGACGGCTTCCCGCTGGCTGATGACAATGAAAAACCCTACCAATCGGCTCTTCCTGACTGGACGATGGGTATTCGCAACACTTTCTCCTTCAAAGGCCTTAGCCTGTCGGCACTGCTCGATATCAAGCAAGGCGGGTATATGTGGAACGGCACGAAAGGCGCTTTGTACTACTTCGGAACCCACCAGGAAACAGCTGACCTGCGCGGTACCACGACCGTTTTCAGCGGCAATGCTGCGGAAGTGGATTCAGAAGGCAACGTCGTATTCTGGGATCATGACGGCGATCCGTCTACCTATGAAATTCCGAGAACTACCGGCGCGAACAAGGAGGAAGTAGTGCTCGATCAAGACTGGCTGGCTTTTGGTAATGCAAACGGCTTCTTCGGCAACAACACCGAAGATTTCGTAGAAGAAACCAGCTGGGTGCGTCTGCGCGACATTTCCCTGAGCTACTCTTTGCCGAAGAGCGTAATCAGCAAGGCCAAGATGTCGTACCTGACCATTACCCTGACGGGCAGAAACCTGTTCCTGAGCACCCCGTATACGGGTATTGACCCGGAGACAAACCTCTACGGCGCTTCCAACGCACAGGGTCTGGATTATTTCAACATGCCCGGCACGAAGAGCTACATGGTTGGTGTGCAGGTTGGTTTCTAAATTTTCCATTACCAAACTAAAAGACAATTTTCTATGAAAAATATGTTTAAGATTTTTGTGGTATCTCTGGCCTTGGTTGCGGGGAGCTGCAATTTCATCGATCCGGAGTTGAATGTCAACCCGAACAACCCACTTGACGTTCCCATCAATCTACTGCTTCCGCAGGCGGAAGTCTCCATTGCCTATGTAATGGGCGGGGACCTGGGCCGCACCGTGGCCATGTGGACCCAACACCACGCCGGCGTCGACCGCCAGTCCACCGGTTTTGATGTATACCAACTACGGGAACAGGATATCAACAACGCCTGGGGTAATATCTATGCCAGTTCGCTGACGGACCTCCAGTTTATGATCCAGAAAGCTGATGAAACGGATTCGCCCTACTACCGCGGTGTCGCCCGTGTGTTGATGGCCTACCTGATGGGCCACGTGGTGGACCTGTGGAACGACGTTCCGTTTTCCGACGCCCTGAAAGGCGCCGACCAGTTGAAGCCCGCTTACGACACCGGTGCCAGTGTGTACGACCAGATCCAGGCGCTTCTTCGCGATGCTAAGCTGGATCTCGCCCAATCGGCTTCTACCTTGCGGCCGGGTACGGATGACCTGATCTTCGGTGGGAATGTAGGAAAGTGGACGGCTTTTGCCAATACCCTCCTCGCCCGCAACTACCTGCACCTGGGTGATTACGGAAGTGCGTTGAATGCTCTTAGTGAGGGTGGTATTGCCGATAATAGCGGCAACGCAAAGGTTTCCTTCGGAACCAGCGCGATCGAACAGAATCCTTGGTTTCAGTTTGATGACCAGCGCAACGACCAACGGATGGGTAAGTTCTTCATCGACCTGATGAAGTCGATCAACGACCCGCGTTTACCTTACTTCGCTGCAAAAGATGCAGATGGTAACTACGTCGGATCCGGCGCAGGTGAATTTAACGTAGGCGCTTCCGGCTGGGGTGACTATTACTGCGACGCGGCTTCTCCGGTTGTATTTGCTACGTATGCAGAAGCCAAGTTCATCGAAGCGGAGGCTTCTTTCCCGACGAATAAGCAAGCTGCAGCTGATGCCTACAATGCGGGTATCGCCGCTTCCCTCGCGCAAATCGGCATCGATGATGCCGCGTTCCTTGCGCAGGAAGCTGCCACCGCTGGAAACATCACGCTGGAGAAGATCATGACACACAAATACATCGCTTGTTATTCTACACTAGAACCATTTGCCGACTGGCGTCGCACGGGCTTCCCCAGCCTTCAACCGGCTGCGGGAACTACAGAGATCGCCCGTCGTTTCCCGTACCCGGGCGATGAGCGTCTGTACAATGCTACCAACTATGCACCGTATTCAGGTACGACGGTGTTCGACAAAGTATTCTGGGATAACTAATCAGGAGTTTTTCTCCTGTTGAGATCCTACACAAGAATGGGGCTGCGGGGAAACCGGCAGCCCCATTTCTCATTTTACCCATTCCATTTTATGGTATACCCCGTCGATGCCGGTTTTTTAGCGGGCTTTGCCGCAGGCGTCACCGTATAGGTCACTGCGGCTGGCTGCTGGACTTGTGGCTTGGGCTTTGGCAAGCGGAAGTGGATGTGAATATCTTTGTGAAAGCGGAGGCGGTACTTCCTGTTTTTGGGCACTTCGAATTTGAACAGGTGTACCAGCCGGATCGCTTCTTCATCACAACCGTGGCCAATACCGGCGATGACTTTGCCGTCGACGACGTTGCCCTTGTAGTCGATGGCATATTTAACGACGACGGTGCCCTCCACTTTTTGGGTCAAGGCTTCTTTCGGGTAGCGGAGATTATCTTTGATAAGCTGGCGCATTGCTGCCAGTCCCCCGGGATAGTGGGGTTTATGGATGAAGTGCTTGTCTTTTTTTTCCTTTTGCATGAATGGGTGGTTTGGGTGAAGTCTTTGTAAAACCTTTCCAGGCCGTTGTAAATTTCGGAAGAATAATTTACCTTTGCATTCCTTAAAAATAGTAACAAAAAAATTAATTCATTAAGCAGGTCATTTTATGTTGATCATCGATGTAAAAGAAAGCGAGTCGATTGAAAGGGCGTTGAAGAAGTACAAGCGCAAATTCGAAAAAGCAGGTATTCTGAAAGAACTTCGCCGCCGCAAGCAATTTACCAAGCCTTCCGTACAACGGAGACACGAAGTGTTGAAGGCGGTGTACAAGCAGAAAACATACGGAGGGCAGCAAGAGGGTTAATTCGCGCTGTTCCTGTGTTATAATTATGTATTAAACGCTAAACGATAAACGCTTACGGGGTTTATCGTTTAGCGTTTATCGTTTTTGCTCGGTGCACTTTCTCCCAAATCCTCTTTTTCTTTCGCCTGAGTCATTGCTTTTCTCCCCGGATAATTGTACCTTAATGGGGATAACTACAAGAATGATTCGAGGACACGAGCAACGCGCATTTACGGACTACCTGGTATACGAGAAGCGGTTTTCTCCGCACACTGTAAGCGCATATCAAAGCGATACCGATCAATTTTTAATTTTTATACAAGAAAGTTATGGCCTTACCTCTGTCGTAGAGGTGGGGCCTTTGCATATTCGGGCCTGGATGGTCGATTTGTTGGATAAAGGGATTTCGACGCGGGCCATCAATCGAAAGCTGTCCTGCCTGAAGACTTTTTACCGGTTTCTCCTGAAGCGAGGCTGGGTCCAGCAGAGTCCGATGGGGAAGATCATAGCCCCTAAAACAGGGAGAGCGCTTCCGGTTTTCATCCGGGAAGAAGGGCTGGCGCAAATGCTGGACGAAGTACCCTTTACACCGGACTACAGCGGTGCGCGCGACCGGGTTTTACTCGAATTATTATACCTCACCGGGCTACGCAGGGCGGAGTTGATCGATTTGACGCCCGGGTCTTTTGACTTTCACCGCATGCAACTCAAGGTAAAAGGGAAAGGAGGGAAGGAACGGATCATTCCCATTCTTCCGGAGCTGGCAGCGCACGTCGAGGATTATTTGAACGTACGGCAAGAAAGTTTTGAACAACTTCCTCCTCAGTTGTTATTAACAGATAAAGGGGCGCCGATGTACCCCAAGTTTGTGTATAATATCGTGAAGCGATATCTTTCGATGGTCACGACTGAAGAGAAGCGAAGTCCGCACGTACTGAGGCATTCGTTTGCCACCCACCTTTCCAACAAGGGAGCGGATATCAATGCGATCAAGGAATTGCTGGGGCATTCGAGCCTTGCTGCGACACAGGTGTATACGCACAATGCGATTGAAAAATTAAAGGAAGTATATAAGCTGGCCCATCCGAAAGGAAAGGCCGGAGGATAATAAGCACGAATCTTGTTTCACCTTAATTTGCTACCTATGAAGATACACACCGAATCGGTCCAGTTCAAAGCAGACAGTAAGCTACTGGAATTCATTGAGAAGAAACTCAAGAAGCTCGACACCTTTTTCGACCGGATTATCGAGGTAAATGTGATCTTGCGCTTAGAGAATTCAGGGCAGGTCAAGGATAAGGTCGCGGAGGTAAAAGTGCATGTGCCGGGAGAGACGTTGTTTGCCAAGGAGGTGCATAAGACCTTCGAGGGCGCCGTGGAAGGGGTTTCGGATAACGTGAAGCGTCAACTCCTGAAGTACAAGGAGAAGCACTTTGAAGTGAAATAAGAACCCTCATTTTTATGCCATTAGATCTCCCCGGATGTACTTCGGGGAGATCTTTTTTTGGAGGGGGAACTATGTATGGAAAGGGCTTGTTTTCCTCTCAGGAGCGAGCGACAAAAGATTTTTATAGATTTTTTTGCTTTTGATTAAAAAGATATATCTTTGCATCCGCTTGCGAGAAAAGTCTCCTTGCGTTTTTGCCGAAACCAGCAGAAAACACGTGGTCCCGCCAGCATAGCTCAGTTGGTAGAGCAGCTGATTTGTAATCAGCTGGTCGGGGGTTCGAGTCCCTCTGCTGGCTCTATATTTTGACACGAAAGGGGGTGCGCCGGAGCTGGAGAGCCGGGCCAGACTGTAAATCTGGTGTCTTTGACTGAATAGGTTCGATTCCTATCACCCCCACTGCGCCCACCGTAGCTTTAGCGAAGGCGGGCAAAACCTCGCTGAAGTCTTGTGAAGGTGGAACATTCCGCCTTCGCTAAAGCTACGGCGGGATAAAAGCGGGCGTAGCTCAGTTGGTAGAGCATCAGCCTTCCAAGCTGAGGGTCGCGGGTTCGAGTCTCGTCGCCCGCTCTCTTTGACAACAGCTTACTAAATATAGCTTTTATAGATGGAAGGCTCCATCTATAAAAAATATTTTAAGCATTGCCAATGTAGCTCAGCGGTAGAGCACTTCCATGGTAAGGAAGGGGTCCGGGGTTCAATCCCCCGCATTGGCTCCAGAAAAATTTGGGCGTCGATAGCCTGGCGTCTGAAGGTCTGAAACAACATTAATCATTTGAAATTTGACTGCTAAAAACTCAAGCGATGGCTAAGGAAACTTTCAAGCGGGACAAACCGCACGTTAACATTGGCACGATCGGGCACGTAGACCATGGTAAGACTACACTAACCGCTGCCATCACCACAGTACTTTCGAGTGATGGTCTTGCTACTGTGGCAAGCTACGACTCCATCGACGCAGCTCCGGAAGAAAAAGAGCGTGGTATTACTATTAATACGGCTCACGTGGAATATGCGACGGTTAAGCGTCACTATGCACACGTAGACTGTCCGGGTCACGCTGACTATGTGAAGAACATGGTAACGGGTGCTGCCCAGATGGACGGCGCTATTCTCGTAGTAGCTGCTACCGATGGTCCGATGCCCCAAACCCGCGAACACATCCTGTTGGCTCGCCAGGTAGGTGTGCCTAACATCGTGGTGTTCATGAATAAAGTAGACCTTGTAGATGATGAGGAGATGCTGGAATTGGTGGAAATGGAAATCCGCGAGTTGCTCTCCCAATATCAATATGATGGCGACAATGCCGCTATCATCCGTGGATCTGCCCTGAAAGCGCTGGAAGGTACTCCCGAAGGGATACAAGCAGTGCGCGACCTCATGGCTGCAGTAGACACAGAGATCGCAGAGCCAGTCCGTTTGACTGACCAGCCTTTCCTGATGCCGGTGGAAGACGTGTTCTCCATCACGGGTCGTGGAACGGTTGCTACGGGTCGTATCGAGCGCGGTGTAGTCAACGTAGGGGAAGCTGTAGAGATCCTTGGTATGATGGCTGCAGATGCGAAGCCTATGACCTCCGTTATTACGGGTGTGGAAATGTTCCGTAAATTGTTGGATCGCGGGGAAGCTGGCGACAACGCCGGTCTGCTTCTGCGTGGTATTGACAAAGACGATATCACTCGTGGTATGGTTATCTGTAAGCCGGGTTCGGTGAAGCCGCACTCCCAATTCAAAGCAGAGGTATACGTGCTGAGCAAAGAAGAAGGTGGCCGTCACACTCCGTTCTTCAACGGATACCGTCCGCAGTTCTACTTCCGTACGACTGACGTAACCGGTGACGTGAAGCTGCCGCAAGGCGTGGAAATGGTCATGCCGGGGGATAACGTATCCCTGGAAGTAAAACTGATCAACACCATCGCCATGGAAAAAGGTCTCCGTTTCGCTATCCGCGAAGGTGGCCGGACGGTAGGTGCAGGTCAGGTTACAGAGATCATCGACTAGTAGCTTACTACATTAGAGTTATCTGATACCTTTTTATCGGAAATTGGGTATTTCCTTCGGGGTTGCCCGATTTCCGATTTCTTACAAAGGGACTTCCCCTATAAAAGGGAAATCCCTTTGCCCTTGCGGGCATAGCTCAAGTGGTAGAGCGACGGTCTCCAAAACCGTAGGCTGAGGGTTCGAGTCCTTCTGCCCGCGCCAAGATTGACGGTAACACTCGACAATAGGTTTTGTATGGAAAGTTTAAAGTTGTACATAAAGGAGAGCTATAATGAATTGCTCAACAAGGTAACCTGGCCGACCTGGAGTAACCTTCAGGGGAGTACTATCCTGGTGATCATCGCATCGTTTTTGCTGGCGTCGGTCATTTTTTTGATGGACTCTGTATCCAATAGCCTGCTGAGTTTCATTTACAAGCTCAACGTTTAATCGCAATAACCAGAGGGGAATGGCGGACGAAAAGAAGTGGTACTCACTGCGCGTGATCAGTGGGAAAGAGCGCAAGATCAAAGAGCGGATCGATTTTGAAATAGATCGGTCCGGTTGGAAGGATATCGTCACCCAGGTGCTTGTACCTACCGAAAAGGTATACAAGATCCGGGGTGGTAAAAAGGTGATCTCGGAGCGGAACATCCTCCCGGGATATATCCTGGTTGAAGCCGATCCGACGCGCTTTTCCGCAGAAATAGTGCAGGTTATCGCCAACGTTCCCAACGTGATTCATTTTCTTGGAAAAACGAGTCCTATCCCCATGCAGCAGTCAGAAGCTAATCGCTTGCTGGGCAAGGTGGATGAGTCGCAAAACCAGGGGGAAACCATGCTGGAGCCTTTCATCGTAGGCGAAACCGTCAAAATCATCGACGGTCCGTTCAGCGAATTTGTGGGCGATATCCAGGAAGTGAATGAAGAACGCAAGAAACTTAAAGTAATCGTAAAAATATTTGGCCGCGGTACGGAGGTGGAACTCAACTTCATGCAGGTTGAAAAACAGCAATAGTCCGCAGCTCTAAGAAATTTCCGGTTCTTGTTCCGAAATCCGGATAAGCTTCCCCTGAACCGGAAGCGTAACAGGTAAAATTGAAGTAGACATGGCAAAGGAAATCGAAGTTTTTATCAAGCTTCAAGTGAAAGGCGGGCAGGCTAACCCATCACCACCTATCGGACCGGCACTCGGTTCTAAGGGGGTGAATATTATGGACTTCTGCAAGCGCTTCAACGCCGTTACCCAGGATAGAATGGGGAAGGTCCTTCCGGTAGTGATCTCGGTGTTCAAAGACAAGTCGTTCGACTTTGTCGTCAAAACACCTCCGGCTGCTATCCAGTTGCTGGAAGCGGCTAAGATCAAAGCGGGTTCTCCGGAATCCAACCGGAACAAGGTCGGTAAAGTGACCTGGGCTCAGGTGAAGGAGATCGCAGAAGTGAAAATGCCTGACCTCAACTGCTTTACGATCGAGTCGGCTATGAAAATGGTAGCCGGTACGGCTCGTTCCATGGGTATCACGGTGACAGGTACACCGCCCTGGGAGCAATAAAAGCAACTTGTAAGCAAATATGATCAGCCCTCCTCCCAATGGGGTCGGGGGCACGGAAGGGAGTCCGAAAGGACGTTATTCACCTCACAAACTTAAAAGAACATGGCAAAATTAACCAAACGACTAAAAGCCGTTCAGGGCAAAGTCGAACCGAGCCGGCTGTATTCTCTGGAAGAAGCAATGGCACTCGTCAAGGATGTCAATGTGGCTAAATTCGACGCTTCTGTAGACGTGCACGTTCGACTGGGAATCGACCCCCGGAAAGCGGATCAGGCTCTTCGCGGATCTGTCACGTTACCCCACGGTACAGGTAAATCCAAGCGCGTGCTGGTGTTGTGCACGCCTGACAAAGAGCAGGAAGCCATAGATGCCGGCGCAGATTTTGTAGGACTCGACGAATATGTGAAAAAGATCCAGGAAGGTTGGACCGATTTTGATGTCTGTGTCGCTACGCCTCAAACGATGGGTCAGGTAGGTAAGATCGGCCGGATCCTCGGTCCACGCGGGTTGATGCCCAACCCCAAGACGGGTACCGTTACGATGGATGTGGGCAATGCAGTGCGGGACGTAAAAGGCGGTAAAATCTCTTTCCGCGTCGATAAATACGGGATTATTCACTCTTCTATTGGACGCGTTTCCTTCAGTCCGGATAAATTGACAGATAACGCCAACGAATTGCTTTCGGCACTTGTAAAGATGAAACCTTCTTCTGCTAAAGGGACCTACATGCGGTCGGTCACGATTGCCAGCACGATGAGCCCAGGTATCAAGGTGGATTCAAAAACTATTCGCTAACCTTCGCTCGATTATCCGGGCTTAATTCAATGTGAAACGCCATGACAAGAGAAGAAAAATCGGCAACCATAGAGGAGTTGAAGGAAAAATTTGAGACTTCTCCCTTTTTCTATATCACGGATTCCTCCACCCTGAGTGTGGAAAAAGTCAACAAACTGCGCGGCCTGCTCTTTGAGAAAGGGATCGAAATGCGCGTAGTAAAGAATACGCTGGTAAAAAAAGCACTGGAATCTGCACCTGCAGATAAAAACTACGCAGCCCTCATAGACAGCCTGGTAGGTCCTACGGCGCTGATGTTTACGGAAGTAGCTAACTCTCCGGCACGGGTTATTAAAGAATTCCGCAAAGATGCGAAACGGCCGATGATCAAAGCGGCTTATATCGATACTGCGGTATTCATCGGGGATGAACAGATCGATGCACTCGGTATGCTCAAGTCAAAAGAAGAACTTGTGGGCGAGATTATCGGACTGCTCCAGTCGCCTGCACGCAATGTAATCTCCGCGCTCCAGTCTGGAGGTACGACCCTTATGGGCCTGCTCAAAACACTGGAAGAACGGGGATCGTAATTAATCAAGTTTGGCTTCCAAGCTTTGCGCTCTATTATATTAGCGTATTACCTTTTTGGAAAATTTTAAAACAAATCGACAATGGCAGATTTGAAAGCATTCGCAGAACAGTTAGTTAACCTGACCGTAAAGGAGGTTAGCGAACTCGCCACCATTCTGAAAGATGAATATGGCATTGAACCGGCAGCAGCCGCAGTTGCAGTTGCAGCAGGACCAGTAGGTGGTGCTGGCGACGCAGGTGCTGCGGCTGAACAGACGGAATTCAACGTAGTCCTCATTACAGCTGGCGCTCAGAAGCTGGCGATAGTGAAGGAAGTTAAGAATATGTTGAACTTGGGACTGAAGGAAGCTAAAGACCTCGTTGACGGCGCACCGGCAACCTTGAAAGAAGGCATCTCGAAAGACGAAGCCGAGAAAATGAAGGCAACCCTGGAAGCTGCAGGCGCTACCGTAGAACTTAAGTAATCCCACGATTACCTGGCTCCCGACGGCAAAGACTCGGCTTCCATACGACAAATGGCTTAGCGAGATGCATCCATCTCGCTAGGCCTATTGTCGTATAAATCTAAAAGGGGCTGAAACTTTTTCCTGCAACCTGTTGTTACCATTGGCTAATCTCTGGTGACGACGAGACTTTTTACCTCCCATCTGGTCAGACAAGAACGCTTGTTTGAAAAACCATTTAATCTTAAGCTATTGCACATGGCATCGAATGGCGTTGCTCCTTTGGCCGAAGCTAAGCGAATTAACTTCGGCAGAATCAAACTTCCGGGAGAATATCCCGATCTTCTTGAAATCCAACTCAAATCCTTCCAGGAGTTTTTCCAATTGGAAACTACTCCGGAAAACAGGATTAATGAAGGATTGTATAAAGTGTTCCAGGAAAACTTCCCCATTACGGATGCGCGCAATATTTTTGTGCTGGAATTCCTGGATTACTATATCGACCCGCCGCGCTATACTATTGATGAGTGTATGCAGCGGGGACTCACCTACAGTGTGCCGCTCAAGGCAAAACTCCGCTTATCCTGCAACGACGAAGAACACGTCGACTTCGAAACGATTGTGCAGGATGTATTCCTGGGCAATATCCCCTACATGACGCCGAAGGGTACCTTCGTGATCAACGGCGCTGAAAGGGTGATCGTCTCGCAGTTGCATCGCTCACCAGGTGTGTTCTTTGGCCAAAGCTTCCACCCGAACGGAACCAAGATCTATTCCGCACGGGTAATCCCCTTTAAAGGGGCCTGGATGGAATTTGCCACGGACATCAACAACGTGATGTATGCCTACATCGACCGGAAGAAAAAGTTTCCGGTAACAACCTTGTTGCGTGCTATTGGCTACGATACGGATAAATCCATCCTCGACCTTTTTGGCCTTGCTGATGATGTGCCTGCTACCCGCGACGAACTCGAAACGGCCGTGGGCCGGAAGCTCGCCGCACGGGTGTTGCGTAGCTGGACCGAAGACTTCGTCGATGAAGATACCGGAGAGGTGGTTACTATTGAACGAAATGAAATCATCCTCGACCGCGATGTGATCCTGGATGAAGAAAATATCGAACTGATCCTCGATGCGGAAACAGATCACGTAATCCTCCAGAAAGAAGATATCGAAGAGGATTATGCCATCATCTACAATACGCTGCAAAAAGACCCCTCCAGCTCTGAAATGGAGGCCGTCAACTATATCTACCGGCAGCTTCGCGGTACCGATCCGCCCGATGATGAAACCGCACGCGGGATCATCGAAAAGCTATTCTTCTCCGATAAGCGTTACAACCTTGGGGAAGTAGGCCGTTATAAGATCAACCGCAAGCTAGCGATCGATATCAATAAGGAAACCCTCGTACTGACGAAGGAAGATATTATTGCCATCGTAAAATACCTGGTCAGCCTGATCAACTCAAAAGCGGAAATCGATGATATCGACCACCTTAGCAATCGCCGCGTGCGGACCGTTGGAGAGCAGCTCTATGCCCAGTTTGGCGTAGGTCTCGCCCGTATGGCCCGTACGATCCGCGAACGCATGAACGTGCGCGATAACGAAGTGTTTACGCCCATCGACCTGATCAACGCCCGGACACTGTCCTCGGTGATCAACTCGTTCTTTGGGACAAGCCAGTTGTCGCAGTTTCTCGACCAAACCAACCCGCTTTCCGAAATCACGCACAAACGCCGGATCTCGGCCCTGGGCCCAGGTGGTTTGTCGCGCGAACGCGCCGGCTTTGAGGTGCGCGACGTACACTATTCGCACTACGGGCGTCTGTGTACGATCGAAACGCCGGAAGGTCCTAACATTGGTCTGATCTCTACACTCTGTGTACACGCGAAGATCAACAAAATGGGCTTTCTGGAAACCCCGTACCGGAAAGTGGATGATGGGATTGTCGATGTGGAGAACGCACCGATCTACCTCTCTGCAGAAGCGGAAGACTTCCGGAAGATCGCTCAGGCCAACGCCGCCATCGATAAAGATGGGAACTTCATCTCCGATAAGGTCAAAAGCCGCGAACACGGCGACTTCCCGGTACTTTCGCCACCGGAACTGGAATACATGGATGTAGCCCCCAACCAGATTGTCGGGGTCTCCGCTTCCATGATCCCCTTCCTGGAAAACGATGACGCTAACCGGGCCCTTATGGGATCCAACATGCAACGTCAGGCCGTCCCGCTTCTTCGCCCGTCTTCTCCGATCGTGGGAACGGGCCTGGAAGGAAAGGTGGCCCGCGACAGCCGTATGTTGTTTAACGCAGAAGGCGATGGAGTCGTCGAATACGTCGACGCCAACGAAATCGTCATCCGCTACGACCGCACGGAAGAAGAGCAACTGGTTTCTTTTGAAGACAACAAGAAACGCTACGAACTGGTCAAGTTCCGCCGGACCAACCAGGGGACCTGTATCAACCTCAAACCAATCGTTCGCAAGGGCGACCGCCTGGTGAAGGGACAGATCCTCTGCGATGGATACGCTACCGATAATGGCGAACTGGCACTCGGCCAGAATATGAAAGTGGCCTTCATGCCCTGGAAAGGATACAACTTTGAAGACGCCATCGTAATCTCCGAACGGGTGGTCCGCGAGGATGTCTTTACCTCTGTACATATCGAACACTTCGAATTGGATGTGCGCGATACCAAACTGGGGGAAGAAGAGTTGACGAACGATATCCCGAACGTCAGTGAAGATGCAACCAAAGATCTCGATGAGAACGGGATCATTCGGATCGGCGCCTGGGTAAAGGAAAGCGATATCCTCATCGGTAAGATCACGCCCAAAGGGGAAAGTGATCCGACGCCCGAAGAAAAACTCCTGCGTGCCATTTTTGGCGACAAGGCTGGGGACGTGAAAGATGCGTCCCTGAAGGTGCCGCCATCTACTACCGGGGTGATCATCGACAAGCAACTTTTCGCTCGTGCGAAGAAGGACAAGGTGCAAAAAGCAACCGAAAAGGATATGCTCACCCACCTGGATGAGCAACATGCCATTGCCCTGAACGAGCTCAAAACCATTCTGGTCGATAAGCTGATCGTGCTGGTGAAGAACAAAACGGCTCAGGGGGTTCGCAGCATTTACAATGAAGTATTGGCTCCGAAAGGCACCAAGTTTGACAAAAACCTGCTTCGTGACCTGGATTACACCAATATTGACTACAGCAACTGGACCGAAGACGAGAAAACGAATGAGCAGGTTGCCCGTTTGTTGCACAACTACAGTATCAAGGTCAACGAAGAAGTGGGCCGCTACAAGCGCGAAAAATTCAATATCAGTATCGGGGACGAACTTCCTGCAGGGGTATTGAAACTTGCCAAAGTATACATGGCCAAGAAGCGCAAGCTCAAAGTAGGGGACAAACTTGCCGGTCGCCACGGTAACAAAGGGATCGTTTCCCGGATCGTGCGTATCGAAGATATGCCTTTCCTGGAAGACGGCACCGCCATGGATATCGTGCTGAACCCGCTGGGCGTACCTTCCCGTATGAACCTGGGCCAAATCCTGGAAACCGTATTGGGTTGGGCAGGAGAGAAGATGGATGTGAAATTCTCCACCCCCATCTTCGATGGCGCCAAAGCAGAAGAGATTGAAGAGCAAATCCAAAAGGCGGGTCTGCCCTCCCTTGGCCAAACTTACCTGCACGATGGAGAAACGGGCGACCGCTTCCACCAGCAGGCTACGGTTGGGGTGATCTACATGTTGAAGTTGTCGCACATGGTGGACGACAAGATGCACGCCCGTTCGATCGGTCCATACTCGCTTATTACACAGCAACCCCTGGGTGGTAAAGCGCAGTTTGGTGGCCAGCGTTTTGGGGAGATGGAAGTTTGGGCACTGGAAGCCTTTGGCGCCGCCAACATTCTTCAGGAATTGTTGACGATCAAGTCAGACGATATTGTTGGACGAGCCAAGGCATATGAAGCCATTGTGAAAGGCGATGTGCTTCCCGAACCCAATATTCCGGAATCGTTCAACGTATTGGTGCATGAATTGCGCGGCTTAGCGCTCGATATTCGTTTTGATTAATCCTTGACCGAGGTCCTTACGGGCCGAGGAAAAAAATATCCTTCGCGTATGCCTTTTAAGAAGAAAAATCAAACTCAAAAGCAGACGTTTGAAACCATCACCATCAGCCTCTCTTCGCCCGATGATATCCTGGAAAGGTCTTTCGGGGAGGTGCTGAAGCCAGAAACGATCAACTATCGTTCCTACAAACCCGAACGTGACGGGTTGTTTTGTGAGCGTATTTTTGGTCCGGTGAAGGATTACGAATGCTACTGTGGAAAATACAAGCGCATTCGGTATAAAGGAATTGTATGTGACCGCTGCGGGGTGGAAGTAACGGAGAAAAAAGTGCGCCGCGAACGCATGGGCCATATCAAGCTCGTGGTTCCGGTTATCCACATCTGGTTCTTCAAGTCCCTGCCGAACAAGATCGGTTACCTGCTTGGCCTTTCTTCCAAGAAACTGGAAAGCATCATCTACTACGAACGCTATGTAGTAGTGCAGCCTGGTATAAAAGGGGCTGACGGACTCCAGGTCATGGATCTCATCACGGAAGAGGAATACCTCGACCTGCTCGAATCCCTGCCGGCCGACAACCAGTCATTGTCGGATGAAGATCCCAATAAGTTCATTGCCCGTATGGGCGCTGAAGCTATCCGGGACCTGTTGATTCGCCTGGACCTGGATCAGCTTTCCTACGACCTGCGCCACATGGCTGCTAATGAGACCAGCCAACAGCGCAAATCGGAGGCCCTCAAGCGCCTGCGCGTCGTGGAAGCTTTCCGCGACGGCCTTACCCGGATCGAAAACCGCCCGGAATGGACGGTCATTCAATATCTTCCGGTCGTTCCGCCGGAACTGCGCCCGCTGGTGCCGCTCGATGGTGGCCGCTTCGCCAGTTCCGACCTCAATGACCTGTACCGCCGCGTGATCATTCGCAACAACCGCCTGAAGCGACTTCTGGAGATCAAAGCCCCGGAAGTGATCCTTCGTAACGAAAAGCGGATGCTGCAGGAAGCTGTTGACTCCCTCTTCGACAACTCACGGAAGTCAAACGCCGTAAAAGCCGAAGGTGGCCGGGCCCTGAAATCCCTCAGCGATATTCTCAAAGGAAAGCAGGGACGCTTCCGCCAAAACTTGTTGGGTAAGCGTGTCGACTATAGCGGTCGTTCGGTGATCGTGGTAGGTCCTACCCTGAAACTCCATGAGTGCGGTATTCCCAAAGGGATGGCAGCCGAGCTGTTCAAACCCTTTATTATTCGCAAGCTGATTGAGCGGGGTATCGTAAAAACAGTGAAGTCGGCTAAAAAACTGGTCGACCGCAAAGATCCGGTGATCTGGGAGATCCTGGAAAATATCCTGAAAGGACACCCTGTTATGCTCAACCGGGCTCCTACGCTGCACCGCTTGTCTATTCAGGCATTCCAGCCCCGGTTGATCGAAGGGAAAGCCATTCAGTTGCACCCTCTCGTGTGTGGCGCCTTCAACGCCGACTTCGACGGTGACCAGATGGCTGTGCACGTGCCACTGAGCCAGGCATCTATCCTGGAAGCGCAAGTGCTCATGCTTTCTTCCCACAACATGCTGAACCCGCAGGACGGTTCTCCGGTAACCCTGCCTTCTCAGGACATGGTCCTTGGCTTGTATTATATTACGAAAGCCAGGAAGTCGACGCCTGAAATTAAGGTAAAAGGAGACGGGATGACTTTCTACTCTCCGGAAGAAGTGATCATCGCCTACAATGAAGGCGTGGTTGATCTGCATGCCCCGATCAAGGTCCGGGTACGAACGGAGAATGAGCAGGGAGAAATGGTGATTCAACGCCTTGAAACGACGGTAGGCCGGGTTATTTTCAACCAGGTCGTTCAGGCTTCTGTGCCGTACACCAACACCCTGATGACGAAGAAGAACCTGAAAAAGGTCATCGGGGATATCCTTCGCCGCACAGACTTTGCGGTGACGGCTGATTTTCTCGACAGCATCAAGGAACTGGGCTTCCTCTGGGCATTCAAAGGCGGTCTTTCCTTTAACCTGGGAGACCTCATTACGCCCACGGTGAAAGCAGCTACGCTGGAAGAAGCACAGAAAGAAGTAGACGAAGTTTGGGAAAACTACGAATTCGGTCTGATCACCAACAACGAGCGGTACAATCAGATCATCGATAAGTGGACCTACGCAGATAATAAGATCACCGATAACCTGATGCGGGAATTAGCCCAGCACAAACAAGGGTTTAACTCGGTATTCATGATGCTCGACTCCGGTGCGCGGGGTTCCAAGCAGCAGATCAAGCAGCTTTGCGGCTTGCGGGGTCTGATGGCCAAGCCCAGAAAATCGGGCGATACAGGTGGGGCGATCATCGAGAACCCGATCCTTGCCAACTTTGTGGAAGGCCTTTCCGTACTGGAATACTTTATCTCGACGCACGGCGCCCGGAAGGGTTTGGCCGATACCGCCTTGAAGACTGCCGATGCCGGTTACCTCACCCGCCGTTTGGTGGACGTAGCCCAGGACGTGGTGATTTATGAACCCGATTGCGATACGCTGCGCGGTATTGAAACCAGTGCGTTCAAGGATAACGAAAAAGTGATCGAGCACCTGGTTAGCCGGATCGCCGGCCGCTATACCCTTCACGATATTTATCACCCCGATACGGAGGAACTGATCCTGGAAGCAGGAGCCTATATCGATGAAGATTTGGCGGAGTATATCGAACAGGCGGGCGTAGAGTCCGTGACTATTCGTTCGGTATTGACCTGCGAAACCAAACGCGGCGTGTGTGCCAAATGCTACGGCAAAAACCTGGCAACCGGCCGCATAACCGAGCGAGGAGATGCCGTGGGTATTATTGCTGCCCAGTCGATCGGTGAACCAGGTACACAGCTGACCCTTCGTACTTTCCACGTAGGGGGTATTGCCTCAGTCTCCAAATCCGAGTCGGAAATCGTATCCAAAAACGAGGGTAGAATCGAATTCGACGGCGTGCGGACGACCCAGCAACTGGATGAAGAAGGCAAAGAAGTGGATATCGTACTGTCCCGTACCGGTGAAATCCGGATTATGGATCCGCAGGGTACCCGCCAATTTGCAGCACACCATATCCCTTATGGCGCAGTCTTGTACGTTAAAGACGGACAGGATGTCTTCAAGGGCGATATGATCTGTAACTGGGATCCCTACAACGCGGTAATTATCTCGGAATTTCCGGGTATTGCCCAGTTTGAGTCCATCGAAGAAGGGATTACCTTCCGTATCGAGCGGGATGATATCACGGGTCTTGTCGAAAAAGTGATCATTGAACCAAAAAACAAGCGCAAAATCCCGACGATCCGTATCGTAAGTCCGGATGGAGAAGAACTGCGCAGCTATAACCTGCCTGTGGGCTCCTACATGTCTATCGAAGATGGTATGGAGATCAAGGCCGGACAGAAAATTGCCAAGATCCCTCGTAAGCTGGGTAAGATCCAGGATATCACCGGTGGTCTGCCGCGTGTAACCGAATTGTTTGAAGCCCGAAATCCTTCTAACCCGGCTATCGTTTCAGAAGTAGACGGGGTAGTGAGCTTCGGTAAGATCAAACGGGGTAACCGCGAGATCATCGTTACGGCCAAAGACGAACAAAAACACAAGTACCTCATTGGGTTGTCCAAACACCTGTTGGTGCAGGACGGAGACTTTGTGCGTGCCGGTACGCCGCTTTCAGATGGCGCCATTTCGCCCAAAGATATCCTGGCGATCAAAGGTCCCTTCGCCGTACAGACCTACCTCGTCAACGGGGTGCAGGAAGTATATCGCTCGCAGGGTATTACGATCAACAACAAGCACATGGAGGTGATCGTACGCCAGATGATGCGCCGGGTACAGATCGAAGATCCGGGAGATACCACTTTCCTGGAAGGCGAAGCAGTAGAGAAGTTTGAATTTGCAGAACAAAACGACTTCATCTATGATAAGAAAGTCGTGACGGATTCTGGCGAATCAAGCAAGCTCAAACCAGGACAGCTGGTAAGTCTGCGCCAACTTCGGGAGGAGAACTCCTTCCTCAAGCGCAACGACCGCAAACCTGTGCTTTATCGCGATGCGGTTTCGGCAACTTCCAGCCCGCTCCTGCAGGGGATTACCAGATCCTCGCTTGGAACCGTCAGCTGGATCTCTGCCGCTTCCTTCCAGGAAACGACGAAGGTATTGAGCACCGCCGCAATCGGAGCCCGTACCGACGATCTCGCCGGCTTGAAAGAAAACGTAATCGTAGGTAAGCGGATTCCGGCAGGTACCGGTCTGAGACACTACGATGACCTCTATGTGTCGACCAAGGAAATGTACGAACAACACAAGGAACGGCACGAGATGCTGGAGGAAGAATACGAAGAAGAAGATTAAAAAAAAGGGGCGCCAAAAGCGCCCCTTTTTTATTTCAATGTCCCGGCATACACCGCCAGGTATTTCGAAATATATTTTCCCAGAATGTCAAACTCGAGGTTGACGAGACGGCCATCCGTGAGTTGCTGGAAATTGGTGTGCTCAAACGTATAGGGAATGATGGCCACTTTGAAGCGGTCGCCGGTGGGATCTACCACCGTCAGGCTAACCCCGTTAATGCATATCGACCCCTTGTCGACCAACAGGTGCTCCGGACCAGGGGTATATTCAAAGTGGAAGTACCAGCTGCCGTCCAACTGCTCTACGCTTATGCAACGCCCGGTCATGTCGACATGCCCCTGCACCATGTGCCCGTCCAGCCGGCCGTTGGCTGCCATGGCGCGCTCCAGGTTGACGAGGGTTCCGGGCTTCCAGTGCCCCAGATTGGACCGAAGCAGGGTTTCCTCCACCGCAGTAACGGTGTGCTGATTGCCCGCGATTTTTACCACTGTAAGACATACCCCGTCGTGGGCGATGCTTTGATCAACCTTCAAGGCGGAAGACACCCCTGATTCGATGGTGAAATGCACATTGGTGCCTTCTTTTTCTATGTGGGTTACCTTACCCAGCGCTTCGATGATTCCTGTAAACATAAAGTCTGTTTTATTGGCCACCACTCAGTTGGATGAACCCACTGAGTAGCTCCGGGCGTGCAATCACCCCGGTGACCCGTTGTTCAAATACTTCGCATGTGTAGTAATAGGTGCCATCCGCCACCTTTTTACCATTTTGGTCTGTGCCGTTCCAATTGATGTCGGCATTTTGTGTTTCAAATATCAGGTCGCCCCACCGGTTAAAGATCTTCAGGTCGATGCGATCGATAAAACAGTATGGGTATGGGGTGTACAGGTCATTCTGTCCGTCGCCGTTGGGCGTGAACGCATTGGGCAATTCGTAGATCGGGCAGTTGTCCACGCAGACGATATTGCTGAAGACGCTTTCATTGAAAAAAGTATCGCGGGCCGTCACGGCGTAGCACCCGGCCAACCCGCTTTCGGGTTGGTGCTCATAGGCCGTATTCTGGCTATTAAGCACGGAGTCGATTAGCCGGAACGCTTCCCCTTCGAGCGGAGCGTAGTAAATGTAGTAGGCTACCACATCGTCGGTTTCCGGACAGGTCGTCATGGGGTTTGTCCAGGAGAGGTAGTTGATCAACTCGGTTTCCACGCAACTCGTCGCTTCGTCGCAAATATTATCTACCGTCAGTATGGGGGGGCAGGGCGGGATCGTATCCAACGGAATCCCGCACGCAATCTGTGAATTGTTGAGCAGCGGGCTGGCGATGGTGGGAATGCCATAAGAGCCATTGCTGCGCACATAGTAGCAATATTCCCTGCCGTTGACAAGGCCTTCATCCGTAAACATGCGCTCGGTGGTGGTGGTCAGGGAATCCCAGTTCATGAGCGCATTTTGCTTGAATATGGTGTATTCATTATTATTCCAGGAAACCGAAAAGCTCCAGGAGAGGGTATTGATCTCATCGGAGGAAGCAATAGACAGAAAAACGGAAGAGGCCGACGGGGAAAAGCCGATAGGTTCCGGTTCTCCATTCACATAAAGGGCTATTTGATAGGTATACCCCCTTTCGAGCGTATTGAGTCCTGTATCGATAAAGGAGGTGTCGTTTGCCTGCCAGAAAGTGGGGCTGGTAAAAGATACCCCGATGGGGGCGAAGCCGGAATTGGTGATGCCGTCTGCTCTCCACACTTCATAGATGTAAGGCCCTGGATTTTGCAGGGTATCGAGGTCTTCCGCTGCAGGTTTGGTCCAGCGAACCTCTATTTCCCCATTGCCGGGGTCTGTCACCTTCACATCCACATTGGTGAGCAAGGGTACATCCCTGCTCAATTGGATGCAAATCTCTTCGGAAGGAAGGCTTTCCACGCGGTTGTAAGGAAGGCCGATCGCAGTGGTTTTGGCAAATCCAGCCAATATCCGGTAGCAATAGGTTTTTCCGCGTTCCACGTTTTTGTCTTCAAAATAGTAGCGGCTATTCACCACTTGGGTGGTATTGGCAAAAATCCGGGTATAGCCTTTCCCTTCCAGTCCGGGGTCGCAGGTATCTGGCGGGAAGGGGTTGGTTCCTTCGCGTCGCCAGACCGAGAATGCGTAGAAATAGCCTTCGGCCGCATCTTCACAGGCGTAAGGTTTTGCCCAGGAGAGTTCGATGCGGTTGGAGCTGGCTTCGGCCTGCAGGTCTTCCGGAGGTGGCCCTACGACTTTGATGCGCAGGGTTTTGAGCGTGGCCAGGCCATAGTTGCCCAGGTAGTTGTCGAGTGCCCGGAACACCACGGTATAGGGCTGATCGGAAATATGCTCACAAGAGGTAACCCATTTAAAGGTGGCCGACACCGGTGGTGTTTGAAAATTGCCGGGGGCCGAAAACGTAGCCGGGCTGTAGGGCGTGAGGAACGGACCTCCCAATGCGGAGAGCTCCAATTTTTGCCCTTCATCCGGGTCGGTGGCAATTACCTGAAATTGAATGGTTTCCCCGGCAACTACACAAATGTATTCCGGCGCTTCGATTACAGGAGGTCGATTGTCGTCGCAGTCGAGGATCAGGATCTGCATATCCCGTAACACGGTATCTATGGCGATTCCATTGCGCCAGGAGATGATATACATGGCAATATTGTATTCGCCTGCTTTCTGGGGCGACTCCCACAGGAAATCGCCGGTGAGGGTGTTGAGCGAATACTTGTTGTCGGCGCCAGGTTCGATATAGTCGGGCCACAGGTAATTGGGCACCGGTACGCCCACTTCCTGAAACGGCACGACCAGCGAATAAGAAAGGCTGTCGTTATCTATATCGACGGCATTGGGGTTGTGGAGAAAGGGTTGTCCGACACATCCGATATCAATGGGCGGTTGGGTCAGGGTAGGGGTGTGGTTGGGGCCGTCGAAAGCGCAATTGGGGAAGGTGTAGGTGGTATGCAGATGAAAGGGCACGTTTTCGGAATTGGGCGGGTTGACGTTCAAAATGCCGCCATTCCGGTTGGGGTCGGTCATGGAGATGACATACCTCGACCTGCCGCTGTATTTATGGGTGGCTATGTAATAATTGAGCTTGGTATCGTTGGGGAGCAATTGCCCTTGTCCACCTCCATTCGATCGCCCCACCATTTGACAGGTGCCGTCGCCCCAGCAGATCAGGAGGGAATCCCGGTCAGCAGCCACACTACTCGCCTTGGTATACGTGGTGATGGTCGCTTCAATGGCATACTCATCGCACGATCCGAGCGGGACAATGGATATTTCGCCGGCCCGGTTGTGGGTAGCTTTTGCCTGCACCGCAAGCAGGGCCAGAAAACCCAGGATAAGAGAGAAACGGAGGAGAAAGGGCATATTTTCCAAGTTGTTTGATCAAAGTTACAACGATCGATAGAGGAAAATAGTTTGTTTGCAGGCAGAACCAAAAATGCGATCAGGGAAGTTGGGGGTATTGCGCAAGGCAGCGGTCCAGGCTATCTCTCCAATGGGGTATGGGCAGGTTAAAGACCGATTTTATTTTTTCTTTACACATTACACTATACGGCGGCCGCACGGTAGGAGTAGGGTATTCAATGGTCCGGATGGGGACTACCTCGATGGGATTTCCTGTTTTTTCAAAAATAGCCAGGGCAAAATCATACCAACTGGCTACGCCTTCCGGGCTGTAGTTGAATATTCCGCTGGATTTTTCGGCAGAAACAGCTCCCGTATGGAGGGCATGGACCATAAACAGGAGCGTATCAGCCAGGTCGGAGGCGCAGGTCGGCGTACCCACCTGGTCGTAGACGACTTTCACTTGGCTCCGTTCCTGCCCCAGGCGGAGCATAGTGCGGAGGAAATTGTGCCCGTGCAGGGAATAGATCCAGGAAGCGCGCACGATAAAAGTTTGAGGACAATGCCGTAAGGCGGCCTGTTCGCCTTCCCACTTGGTTCGGGCGTAGACACTTTGGGGCATCACCGGATCCTCCTCTTCGTAGGGCGTATTTTGAAGGCTGTGGTATACGTAGTCGGTAGAAATGTGAAGGAAGATGGCGTGGTGTTTCGCACAGGCAATCGCCAGGTTTCCAGGCCCGTCTATATTGCCGGCGCTGGCCAGTTGAGGGGCCGATTCCGCCTGGTCGACCAGGGTATAACCGGCGGCGTTGATGCAAAAATTGATGGAGTTGGCCTCAAAAAAGGCCTCTACGGCTACGGCGTCGGTAATATCCAGCACCTGTTTGTCGGTAAATAGAAAATTCCAGTCCGGCCGGCGTTGGGCCTGGGCCTGGAGAGCAATACCTACCTGACCTCCGGCTCCGGTTATGAGGATATTGGCCATCTCAGCTTCGGGGATGATTGCCGAAAAGTGGTTGCGCCAGATCTTTTTCAGAAACGAGCACGGTGGAAAGGTCGTATTCCCAATTGATTTGGAGGGTAGGGTCGTCGTATCGAATGCCTCCTTCGTGTTCGCGGGCGTAAAAATTATCGCATTTGTAGGAGACGATGGCCGTGGGGCTCAAGACGATATAACCATGTGCAAATCCACGGGGTACGAAGAGTTGTTGCTGTGTTACGTCATCCAATCGTTTGCTGAACCATTTCCCATAAGTGGGTTCATCTTCCCGGAGGTCGACCACCACGTCCAGGATCTCGCCCTGAATTACCCGGACAAGTTTTGCCTGCCCAAAGGGAAACAACTGGTAGTGGAGCCCGCGGAGCACGCCCTGTGTGGAGAAGACCTGATTATCCTGCACGAACATAGTCTGGATACCGGCTGCTTCAAATGCATGCTGGTTAAAACTTTCGAAGAGATAGCCTCGATCGTCTTTGAATATCTTCGGTTCGAATAGCTTCAAATCCCGAAAGGAAGTATCGTGGAAAGGCATGTTCGGTAAGTTTGGATCAAGCCCTAAAGGTAGTGAAAAGGGCTCATTTTTGCCGGAAGAATATAGAAATCGGGGAGCCTGTGAACTTAAAATGCTGGCGCAACCGGTTTTCCAGAAACAGCTTATAATTTTCTTTCACATGTTTAGGGTGGTTACAGAAAAAGATAAAGGAGGGATAGGGGGTGGGCAGTTGGGTGATATATTTGATCTTGACGTAGAGGCCCCTATGGGCAGGTGGCGGAGTTCGGTCGATTTCCGGCAGCATCTTGTCGTTCAGTTCTGAGGTTTTAATCCGGCGTCCCCGGTTTTCGTAGACGTCCATCGCCATTTCCACCGCCTGAAAGATGCGTTGTTTTTCCAGGGTAGAGATAAACAGGATCGGCACATCGTTGAAGGGGGATATCTTTTCCAGGATCGTTTCTTCAAAATCCCGGGCAGTATTGGTTTCCTTGTTTTCGACCAGGTCCCATTTATTGACGAGGATAACGATCCCTTTTTTACGTCGTTGGGCGAGGCGGAAGATGCTCATGTCTTGTGCTTCCATGCCGGTTTGGGCATCGATCATGAGGATGCAGACATCGGCATCCTCAATGGCTTTAATGGCGCGCATGACGGAGTAGAATTCCAGGTTTTCATGCACTTTGGCTTTTTTGCGCATGCCTGCGGTATCGATCAGGAGGAATTCTTTCCCAAACTTGTTGTAGACCGTATGGATGGAATCGCGGGTAGTGCCGGCAATCTCCGTCACGATGTTCCGCTCTTCTCCCAACAGGGCATTGGTGAGGGAAGATTTTCCCACGTTGGGTTGTCCTACGATCGCAAACTTGGGGAGGGTGGATTCCAGGGGCTCTTCATTCTCAATGTGTTCGGCCACTGCGTCGAGGAGTTCTCCGGTTCCACTACCTGACAGGGAGGAGACGAAAAAGGTCTCTTCAAAGCCCAGACTCCAAAATTCATTGGCATCCAGCATGCGGTTATGGTTGTCCACCTTGTTGACCATGAGGAAAGAGGGCTTGTCTGTCTGCCGCAACATCTGCGCCACTTCCTCGTCGAGGTCGGTGACTCCGGTGAGTACATCCACCATAAAGATGATGACAGAAGCTTCCTGTATAGCGATCTTTACCTGGGAGCGGATGGCCGATTCAAAGACGTCGTCTGAGCTTTTGACAAATCCACCGGTATCTACCACCGTAAAGGTTTTCCCATTCCAGTCGGAGGTGCCGTATTGGCGGTCGCGTGTAACCCCCGATGTATCATCGATGATGGCCTGCCGTTCTCCGATCAGGCGGTTGTAAAAAGTCGATTTTCCTACATTGGGTCGCCCCACTATTGCTACTATATTTCCCATATTATTATTTTCTCAATCCAAATATCCAAACTGTTTGAGTAATTGATCGTCGTCGCGCCAGTTTTCCCGCACCTTCACGGTAAGTTCCAGGTGTACTCTGGAATCCAGGAACTGCTCGATCGACTTCCGGGCTTCTGTGCCCAGTTTTTTGATGGCCTGTCCGTTTTTGCCGATCAGGATAGGCTTTTGGGTTTTACGGGCCACATAAAGCACGGCGTCGATCCGCACGATGGGGGCGCCTTCCTTGGTGGTCCCTTCTTTAAAACTATTTATGATGGCTTCTACCGAGTAGGGGATTTCCTGCTGGTAGAGCTCCATCACTTTTTCGCGAATGATCTCCGATATAAAAAAGCGCTCTGCCCGGTCGGTCAATTGATCCTTGGGGTAGTATTCCGGCCCTTCGGGTAGTGTATCCAGTATCTTTTTTAACAGCTCTTCCGTATGCAACTTTTTCAGCGCCGAGACGCCGATTTTATCCGCATTGGGGAGCAGTGTATTCCATTTTTCGAGCTGGACATCCAGTTCCTGCACGGAGATCTTGTCGATTTTATTAATAATCACAAAAACGGGCACTTCGGAGGCCAGCAAACGCATGAGCAGGGGGTCTTCCACCCCGTATTCGTCCCAGGGATCAGTGACGAACAGCATGATGTCTGCATCTTCAAAAGTAGATTGAACCGCGCGGTTCATGGCCAGCTGCATTTTATAGGCAGGAATGCCGATCAGCCCCGGGGTATCGGAAAAGATGATCTGGAAATCCTCCCCACTGAGAATACCGATGATCCGGTGGCGGGTGGTCTGGGGTTTGTTGGTGATGATAGACATCCGTTCGCCCACCAGGGCGTTCATAAGGGTGGACTTCCCGACGTTGGGTCGCCCAATGATATTGACAAAACCGGATTTGTGTTTCATATTTTTGTACGGCCTGTGTGCAGGCTGTCAATGGTTCAGCAGTGGAACTCCCTGCGGAAGGCGGCCTTTGGTGATCAAAGTATCGACGGCCTGTAACAGTTGAAGGGGCTCCTGAGCCCGCCAGTTTAGTAGGTTAAAAAAACGGCCAAAATGCACGAAGTGCTGGAGTTTGGTTTCCAATAATTCCTCTTCCACATGTTTCCACAGGTTGAGAAAGCAGATCCAACCATCCTCATCCCGCACATCTTCGTACCATTCTTCGTAGTAGCAATCGTCCGATCCGTGAAAGTTGAGTACATTCTCACAGATGAGCACAAATTTACAGATTCCACGCTTTGTCATCCAGTCGATCAAGTCCCTTTTCAGGAACATAATATCATTTTGAATACAATCGTTCCATTCCCCCAGCATTTCCAACACTGCAAAGCCTTCTTCGTAGTCGACAAAAAGGATTTTCGTATACAGCGTGGGCGATCCAAATCCATCCCATTGGGGGTGGATGTAATAGTTGTATATAGCCTGAGTATACTGAAATTCATCATAAACCCGGCCGTAGAACGGAGACTGCTTGTCTTCGGAAGCTACATAGTAGTCGCGCCAATGGGTGAATGGTTCAATGTCGTGCATAAGTCAGCATGCTGAATTGCGGCACAAGGTAACGATTTTCTAACTCATTTGTTGAAAGGGTATGAGGAATAAAGCACTCCTTCGGATCGCCATTACCGGCCCGGAGTCGACGGGCAAGACCACGCTGGCTCAGGCCCTGGCCGATCATTTCCAAACGGTTTGGACGCCGGAGTACGCCCGCACCTATTTAGATACACTTGACCGGGCCTATGCGTTCAATGACCTGGAACAAATTGCAAGAGGGCAATTGAAGTGGGAGGCTGAATATGGGGCGAAAGCCAGGCGGTTTCTGTTTTGTGATACCGACCTACTGGTCTTGAAGGTTTGGTCTGAATACAAATACGGGCGATGTGCCCCTTTCATTCTGGAGGCGCTTCGGCAACAACCCTATGCGTTGCATATCCTCTGCGGTACGGATGTGCCGTGGGAATACGACCCCCTTCGGGAAAATCCTGGGGAGCGGGAGGAATTGTACGGTATTTACCTTGCGGAGCTCCAGGGTATGGGCCTTCCTTATTTGGAGGTGCAAGGCTCTTTGGAAGAGCGGCTGGCTGCGGTAGCAGATGTGATAAAATAAGTTCTTTTCCACTTTTCCACTACCTTTACATCCTCGTTCGGGGTGCCTACTTGCCGAAATGTGCGGCAACGGCTGAGAATAAACCCATAGAACCTGGCCGGGTAATTCCGGTAAGGGAAAGGAGCCTCTCTTGTTTTTTGGTAGGCTTTGGGTTTTTGGGGATCCGCCCACCTGGCCCCTGTGGTGGGTAATTGGTCGTACCAAAAATGTATTTTTCATGAAAAAATTTTTTGTGTTTTTGAGTTTGCTCCTTGGGCAAGTAGGGATGCTGCATGCGCAGGCTTTGCTGACAGGTAAGGTCACCGATGAGCGGGGCGAAGCGCTTTCAGGCGCCCATGTATTTTTAGTGGAAACCCGCACTGGGGTCCTTTCGGATGAAAATGGGCAGTACCGCCTCGAAGGGCTGGCGCCTGGCCGGTATTCGGTGCGGGTGACGTATCTAGGATATGAAGAGGCTATCCGGACTACCGGGATTCCGGAAGGGAAAGCGGAGATAGTGCTGGATGTCCAATTAACGGATCAGGTCTATCGCTTTGAGGAGTTGGTCATAACCGCGACCCGAGCCGGTAGCCGGACGCCCATCACGTATAAAAACCTGGGAAAGGAGGAATTGGAAGCGCAGAATTTTGGGCAGGACGTGCCTTTTATTCTCCGTTTTACCCCTTCGCTGGTCGAAACCTCCGATGCAGGCAATGGGGTGGGTTACACAGGGCTACGGATTCGCGGTTCGGATCCCACCCGCATCAATATCACCATCAATGGGATACCGCTCAACGATGCGGAATCGCAGGGGGTCTACTGGGTTAATATGCCCGATTTTACGAGTTCGGTGGAGGATATCCAGGTACAGCGAGGCGTGGGCACCTCCACGAATGGAGCCGGCGCTTTTGGAGCGTCTATCAACCTGAATACCAACAAACTGAGGCGGGAGCCCTTCGCCCAACTGGCGGGCAGCGCAGGGTCGTTTAACACCTGGCGTCGCAGTGTACAGTTTGGCAGCGGCCTGTTGGGTGGGCACTTTACGCTGGAAGGACGCTTGTCGGCAATCTCCTCCGATGGGTATATCGATCGCGCTGCAGCTGATCTCTCTTCTCAATTTTTCTCCGCCGCGTACCTCGCCGACCGGACTACGCTTCGGTTCAACCTCTTTTCCGGAAAGGAAGTGACTTACCAGGCCTGGTATGGCGTGCCCGAAGCATACCTGGGTGATTCAGACCTGCGCACCTACAACCCGGCCGGCACGGAAAAGGCCGGCACGCCTTACGATAACGAAGTAGACAATTATCAGCAAACCCATTATCAACTGCTTTACAGCCGCCAATTGGCTCGACGCTGGAATCTGAACCTCAACGGGCATTACACCCGGGGTTTTGGATATTACGAACAGTATAAGGCAGGTCAGGTGCTGGCTGAGTACGCTATTCAAGGGCAAGGTGTGGACACTTCCGACCTCATTCGCCGGCTTTGGCTCGACAACCATTTTTACGGACTCACGTATGCCCTGCAATTCCAGTCCCCCGGCAACCGCTTGCGGTGGACCCTGGGGGGCGCCTGGAGCCGCTATCTGGGCGACCATTTCGGAGAGGTGATCTGGGCAAGGAATGCGGGTGACAGCGAAATCCGGCACCGGTATTATGAAAATGAAGCTGAAAAACGCGATTTCAATGTATTCAGCAAGTGGGAATACGACCTGTCTGATGCCTGGAGCGCTTACCTCGACCTGCAATACCGGACAATATTCTACGAATTTCTCGGCTATGACAGGCAGGGCAACAACGTGACCCAGTCGGTAAATCTCCATTTCTTCAACCCAAAAGCCGGGCTATTCTGGCAATTGGGGGAGCGGACGGCTGCCTATGCCTCCTTTGCAGTGGGGCACCGGGAGCCCAATCGCAACGATTATACAGAATCTTCTCCGGACAGCAGGCCGCAACCGGAGCGCGTGCTCAACACCGAGGTTGGTTTGCAACACACCCGGAAACAATGGGGATTCAATGCCAATGTGTACCACATGTACTATCAGGATCAGCTGGTGCTGACCGGGCAGCTCAACGATGTGGGCGAATATACCCGGATCAATGTGCCGGTCAGTTACCGGTTGGGGATGGAGGTAGAGGCGCAATGGCAAAGCACCAGCGGGTGGAAAGCAACCGCAGGCCTGACACTCAGTCGCAATAAGATCCGCGATTATGTCGAGTTCATGGACCGGTATGATCAGGCATTTGAATGGGCAGGGCAGCAAGCTGCAGATAGGGGAGAAGTCGACCTGGCATTTTCCCCCGGAGTGATTGCTACGGGGCAAATCGCCTACGACTTCCTATACCGATCCGGCGCTTCCAAAGGGCGTTCGCTGGAACTGGCGCTGCTAAACAAATACGTGGGGAAGCAATATCTCGATAATTCAGGCGCTTCCGACTCTGTGCTGGATTCCTACTTTTACTCCGACCTGCGCCTGGTCTTCGCTTTTCCGGTGCGATGGACCAAGCGCCTGGAGGCCGCTTTTTTGGTGTCCAATGTATGGAATCAATTCTATGCCTCTAACGGTTGGTCGTACAGGTATGTCTATGTCGAGGAGGTTGTAACGGATAAAGGCTTTTACCCCCAGGCCGGCCGCAATTTTCTGCTAAGCCTAAAGATAGATTTATAGGAGGAGTAAAGATCACCACCGGGGGCGGTGATCTTTAGGAACAAGAAAGGGATTGCGGTTAATATTTATAGGTAATACCAAAGCGGATGAGGAAGGGCAGTTCCAGTGCATCGGGGGCGCTCAAGGCATTATAGAGCACCATGATCTCGTAGCCCCAGCCTCCGTTGGAGGCGTTGTAACCTGCACCGATGTAGAGATTATCACGGGTTACTCTTGCCGTGGCCACTTTGGCTTGTGCTGCATCGTAATACAGATAGGGGCCACTGAAGTAGGGCAATTCGGCGTTCTCGTATTCATATTCCAGGTGGGCAAAGATACTCCGGAAAAATTTGAACCGGGCAAATGCGGCGATCGAGTAGGAGAGCGGTTGAACCTTATGTATGTTCCCATCCGTGGCGTAACCCTTGACGAATGAATATTGAATAGAGGCACGAGGGCCCACAGAAAGGGGTTCGATGATCTTGTATCCAACCATGGGCGCTATCCCCAGATTGAAGAGGCTGTAATAGCTGTTTCCGCTGAACCCCAGGTTGAAATTTCCGCCATACCAAAGGTGACTGGCGAAATTTCCCTTGTCATCCAGGTATTCTGTCACCCCGGAAGATCCTTTGGTCTTTGATTTTTGGGCCAGCGCAGGGGCGCTTGCCAGGAAAAAAATCAGGATTATCCAAGCGGGCAATAAATAGGTTTTTGACATTTTGGCACGGGTTTTGATAGTATTGAAAAGTACGCACAAAGATAATGGGAAAAAACGGCTTTCGCTGCTGTCGGGATGTTAAAAGAAAGCTAAAGGAATTAGCCCAAAACAAAATATATAAAAAAATAATAAATAATAATTTTTGATTATTTGAAAAGGATTGCTATACTTGCGGGGTATTTCTTACCTGCATCTGAATTTCCAATCTTAAGAAAAGTCCGTCTAGGAGAAAGCTATGGACTGCTATGGGCAGTCTGTCGCCTGAACTGTAATCAATTCTTGGATTATCCCAAGCACTATGAACACATTTTGACACGTTTTCGTTTTACGCGCATCCGAAATTAAGAGTAGGGTCTCGGAACTGCCGGGATACCTACTGCGCTTGGATCAAAATATTTGATTCACATGTTATGAAAAGTTTATATCTTTGAGGATACGGTAGTTGTTTAAGAGAATACGGAATGAAGTGTTTTTCCTGTCCCTCAGGAATCAGCATAAAGAAGTAACTTTTGACCATGTGGCTCCTGCACCTTGTTTGGGCAGGGGCCATTTTCATTTTGCCCATTGGCAGACAAATCGCTTGTTCTTCTCCCGAAAAGGCGGTGTTTTGAACGACAATCCTTTCCCATTGCTATCATTTCTCCCGCCCATATTCTAACTTTGCGGCGTTTTACGTGTTAATCGTTCTTTAAAACGGTTATTTGGGAAAAGTCCTTTGCTTATCTTCAAGAAGACTTTTCACGCCGGTTACCTCCTTTGAAAAGCTCCAACCCCATAGAATCCAATCTGCTGACTTAATTGTTCAACTTAGAAAAAAGAAACAATGATGCGCATTGCATTTACCCTCTCGCTGCTCTTTATTTGCATGTTGGGTTTCTCTCAGTCCGCCGTTTTTGTGGGGAAGAAATCGTACCTCGTTCCAGCGAGGCATTGAGCCAACAATTTGGGGCGTACCATGTATTTCAGATCGACGTATCGGCCTTAAACCAATATGTGAAAAGCGCACAGGGGGTGCGTTCCTTCCGGTTTGAACTCGGTGACCAGTATAATTGGGATCTGAACATTTACGCAAACGACCTTCGGGCGCCGAACTATCGCATTCGGGTTGCCACCGAAAAAGGGATTGAAGACTATCCGGTTTCGGAGAATAAAACTTTTCGCGGCTACCCTGATCAGGACCCTTCTGCCCATGTCGCCCTGACGTTGGCACATGAGTTCATTTACGGCTATGTGGAAGATGGGGCCGAGACCTATTTCATCGAACCGCTTTACTATTTTATTCCCGATGCTGCCCGCGACCAGTTTGTGATCTATCCAGCTTCCAAGGTGGTGCCGGTGGAGGGGCTAACTTGCGGCGTGCTCGAAATGCATGAACACGGAGACGATATGAAAGGCATGGATGGCGTAGAAACCGGAAACTGCTACCGGGTAGAACTGGCTATTGCGTCCGACTGGTTGATGCGGCAGCACTATGGCTCGGCCACTGCAGTGGAAAACCACAACATTGGGGTAATCAACAACGTGAATACCAATTACGACACTGAATTCTCCGACGAGCTCAATTTCTTTATCGTAGAGCAATGGGTGTCATCTTGTTCGACCTGTGACCCCTGGACTTCTTCAACCAACCCCAATACCCTGCTGGAAAGCTTTACCAACTGGGGTCCTTCGGGCTTTTCCACCACCCATGACCTGGGTGAGTTGTGGACCTACCGCGATTTGGACGGCACCGTTATCGGGATAGCCTGGCTTGACGCGATCTGTACTTCAGACCGTTACCACGTCCTGCAGGATTTTTCTACCAACGCCAATTTTCTCCGTGTATTGGCTTCCCACGAGATCGGACACAACCTCGATGCCACCCACGACCCCACGGGCTCGAATACGATCATGGCCCCGGCTGTCAATAATACCAACGCCTGGTCTACACAATCCCAAAACGAAATTAATGCAAAAATTCTCCAGGTCGACCCTCCAAACGGTTGCCTGGCGGTTTGTCCGGCGCCGGCGCCTCCCACGCCTTTATTTACAGCCAATATCACCACCCTTTGCACCGGGAGTTTCGTCACCTTTTTTGATGAATCGATCAATCAACCCAGTTCCTGGAGCTGGTCAATGCCCGGGGCGACGCCCTCTTCCTCGACGGAACGCAGCCCCACAGTGGTCTATAATAATACCGGCGCCTACAACGTGACCCTCACCGTGACCAATTCCAATGGTTCCGTCAGCCTTACCAAACCGGGTTATATCATCGTAGCACCTGGTGGAGGCACTGACTTCTTCTTCTTTGAAGGCTTTGAAAGTGGTTTGGGCAGTTGGATCGTGCAAAATTCCGATAACAGTGTTACCTGGGCCAACACGACAGTTAACGGAACACGCCAGGGAACCAAGGCCATGATGATGGACAATTTCAATTACACGGCTATCGGTCAGCGCGATGCGTTGATTTCTCCGACCTTTAGTCTTTTTGGGCGCGCCAACGCCACGGTGGAAATTGAATATGCCTATGCCCGGTATAATTCAACCCGCAAGGATTCACTGATCGTATATATCTCTACCAATAACGGGGTCAGCTATACGCGGCTCTTTGCCGCTACCGAAAATGGCAACGGCAACTTTGCCACCAAATCCGATATGACGACGGTATTCAGCCCGCAAAATACGGATGAGTGGTGTTTCGGTGCGGGTGGTCCTACCTGTTTGTCCCTCAGTCTCGCAGCCTATTCAAACCAACCAAACTGTAAGATCAAGATCGAAAATTACAACGGGCATGGAAACCGGATGTACATTGATAATGTCCGGTTAATGAGTAATTGTGAAGTGGCTGTTCCTCCCGTAGCGAATTTTATTGGCAGCCCCACGAGTGGTTGCGCTCCGCTCCAGATCAACTTCCAGGACCAGTCTACCAATGTGCCGCTGTCCTGGGTCTGGGCTTTCCCCGGAGCTATACCTACCTCCTCCTCGCTTCAAAACCCGATCGTGCTTTACCCCACCGCTGGGGTTTATTCTGTCACCCTCACCGCCATCAATCCTGCAGGCACGAATTCCATTACCAAAACAAACTATATCACGGTCAATACAGGCCCAACGGCAGGTTTTACGTATGTGAAAAACGGCTTTACGGTCACCTTTACCAATACGTCTACTCCCAACGCTACTACTTATAGTTGGGATTTTGGAGATGGCACCAGCAGTACGCTTAAAAATCCGCCACCACACACGTATCCGGGCGATGGGGCTTATGTGGTGATCCTTACCGTAACCAACCCCTGTGGCACCAGCTTTTTCCCACAGACGGTACTTGTACAGACACCTCCCGTCGCCGGTTTTTCGGCATCGCCTACGACCGGTTGTGCGCCCCTGATCGTGCAATTCAACGATCAGTCCTCCAGCAATACGACCGGTTGGGTATGGTCTTTTCCGGGAGGGAGCCCCAACACGTCGACCCTGGAAAATCCCGTGGTTACTTACGCGAATCCAGGCAGCTACAACGTAACCCTCACCGCGACCAACTCGCACGGCAGCGATACCCATATCCTGAACGGATATATCAATGTAGATCCCGCGCCCACTGCCGGTTTTACCTATACGGTAGCGGGAGATATGGTGACTTTCACCAATACGTCTACCAATGCCAATACCTATCTGTGGAATTTTGGCGATGGAAATACCAGCACCCAGATCAACCCCGTGCATGTGTTCACTCAAGGTGGCTCCTTTGAGGTGTCCCTGACCGTTTATGGAGATTGCGATACCCTCACGGTGATGCAAACAGTGGAAACGACCCAGACACCGGTGGCTGATTTTTCGGCGGATGCCACCAGTGGCTGTACGCCTTTCACGGTGCAGTTTTCGGACGAATCGGCGCATACGCCTACTTCCTGGTTGTGGACTTTTGAGGGTGGCACGCCGGCTACTTCCACGGCGCAAAACCCGGCCGTAGAATATCTAACTCCTGGTACGTTTGACGTGACCCTTATCGTTACCAATTCTCAGGGCAACGATACCATCACCCGGCCGGAATACATTACAGTGGGAGCTGGCGTCACCGCAGGTTTTACTTCTTCAGTGAATGGGACTGTAGTGGACTTTGTCAATACCTCTGCCAATGCCGATTCCTATCTGTGGGATTTTGGCGATGGAAATACCAGTACCGAAACCGACCCGACTCATGATTTTGGATCGGACGGGGAATATACCGTGTTGTTGATCGCGACGAATGACTGCGGTCCGGATACGGCCAGCACGTTATTTGTGATCGTCACTCCGCCGTTGGCCGGATTTACCGCCAGCACCACGGTAGGATGTGCCCCGCTTACGGTTCAATTTACGAATGAGTCGAGTGAGAACGCCACTTCCTGGTCGTGGACCTTTGCCGGTGGTTCGCCGGCTACTTCCACCCAAAGCGATCCGGTAGTGGAATACCTGACTCCGGGGGTCTATGGCGTCACCCTCACGGTGAGCAATGCCGCGGGCGACGACACTTATACACAGATAAACTATATCACGGTGCTGGAAGACCCGACCGCCGGTTTCACCTACGTGGTGAACAGCGGTTCGTCCGTGAATTTTACGAATAGTTCTTCCTCCGCCATGACTTATCTGTGGACGTTTGGAGACGGCAATTCCAGCACGGAAAGCGATCCGATACACAGCTATCCGGGAGATGGGATCTATATGGTTCAGCTCATCGCTACCAATGATTGCGGTTCGGACACGACGGAACTGGAAATTGAGATCGTCACGCCCCCGTTAGCAGGTTTTTCTGCGGATCAAACGGAAGGATGTGCCCCGCTGGCTATCCAGTTTACGGATGGATCCAGTGCTAATACCACTTCCTGGTCATGGACTTTTGAAGGCGGCAACCCCGCCACTTCTTCCGATCAGAACCCGTTGGTAGAATACCTCATGCCCGGTGTGTACGGCGTAACGTTGACGGTGGGTAACGCGGCAGGCGAGAGTACAGAATCCTCCACGGACTATGTGCATGTATTTGGAGCGCCCACCGCGGCCTTTACTTCTAACACAAACGGACTAAGCGTAGATTTCACCAATGGTTCGACAGAAGCTGCGAGCTACCAGTGGGATTTTGGCGATGGCAATACCAGTACGGAAAGCGATCCGCAGCATTCCTATGCCGGAGACGGGGTATACCTGATTCAACTAATCGCTACCAACCCTTGCGGATCGGATACCACAGAGTTGGAAATTGAGCTCCTCACCCCGCCTTTGGCCGGATTTTCAGCTGACCAAACGGAAGGGTGTGCGCCGCTGACTGTACAATTTTCAGATGCATCCAGTGCCAATGCTACCTCCTGGTCGTGGACCTTTGAAGGCGGCAACCCCGCCACTTCTTCCGATCAGAATCCGTTGGTCGAATACCTCACGCCCGGTGTGTACGGCGTGACGCTGACCGTAAGCAATGCGGTTGGGGAAAGTACCGAATCAGTTACCGATCTGATAACCGTATTTGGGGAACCTTCTGCTGCCTTCACCTCCAGCGTGAATGGGGCATCGGTGGATTTTACCAATGGTTCTACTGAGGCGACGAGTTACCTGTGGAATTTTGGCGACGGCGATACCAGTACGGAAAGCGACCCGACGCACCTATATGCTGCCGATGGAATATACACCGTGGAGTTGATCGCAACCAATAGTTGTGGTTCGGATACCACTACTACTTCTGTGGAGATCATCCTTTCGCCGACCGCCGGTTTCACTGCTGACCAGACCGAGGGCTGTGCTCCGCTGGCTGTGCAGTTTGCCGATGCCTCAAGTGCCAATGCCACTTCCTGGGAATGGACCTTTGAAGGAGGCGCTCCCTCGTCGTCTACCGATCAAAACCCGCTCGTAGAATACCTTCTGCCCGGCGTGTACGGTGTTACCCTTACGGTGGGCAACCTGGCTGGAGCCGATACCGAGACTATTGAATCGTACATCACCGTTTTAGGCGGACCGGTTGCTGGTTTCGATGTGGCAGTTGCAGGCGCCAATGCGGAATTTTCCAATACCTCCTCAGAGGCTACCAGCTACAGCTGGGATTTTGGCGATGGAATGGGCAGCACAGCGAGTGATCCGGCCCACGAATATGGGCAGGACGGCATCTATACGGTGCAGCTTATCGCCACCAATGATTGCGGCGCTGATACGACGACCACAGAGGTAGTTGTCGTGACCCCGCCGCTGGCAGGATTTTCCGCGAATGTGACCCAAGGTTGTTCGCCCTTGACCGTTCAATTTACCGACTTGTCTTCTTCCAATGCTACCGGCTGGATGTGGACCTTTGAAGGTGGGACCCCGTCGACCTCGACGGCGCAAAATCCGTTGGTAACCTACTTGCAAGCCGGAACCTATACGGTGACCCTTACCGCCAGCAATGCAGCAGGGGAAGACACGGAGAGCATCGTAGATTACATCACGGTTTTCCCTGATCCGACAGCCGGTTTCACCTTTTCCGTTAGCAATGATACGGTCCAGTTTACCAATACTTCCAGCAATGGAACGAGCTACATTTGGAACTTTGGAGATTCCTCCGGCAGTACGATGGCGAACCCCGGTCAGCACATTTATAACGAAGATGGCGTTTACCAGATTCACCTGACGGTAATGAACAGTTGCGGCACGAGCTCGATCACGCAAACGGTTGTCATTGCGACCAGCGCGCCGCTAGCCTTATTCGCTGCAAATACGACCTCCGGCTGCGCACCGCTGGTGGTAACCTTTGACAATCTGTCTTCGGTCAATGCCGAGAGCTTTGAGTGGTCTTTCCCGGGAGGAAATCCTTCTTCTTCCACAGATTATGAGCCGGTAGTGGAGTATACCCAGTCGGGTTTTTACGATGTGACGCTTATCGCCACCAATGTGAATGGAACTGACACCTACACATTGACGACCTATATTGAAGTACTGCCCGCTACCCAGGCTGGTTTTAATTTCGATGTGGTAAACGGGGCTATAGTGCAGTTTACCAATTCCTCTTCCAATGCCACCACCTACTCCTGGAATTTCGGGGATGGCAATTTCAGCACCGAGGAAAACCCGGAGCATACTTATCAGCAGATCGGGCCGTTCACGGTGAAGCTGATCGTATCCGGACCATGCGGTCCCGATGCAATGACCCAGGTGGTAACGATCAATGCGGTAATTCCGGGCGCTTCCTTTACGGCAGAACCCACAAGTGGCTGTGCACCGCTGGCAGTGCAATTCAAGGACGAATCGCAAGGCAATCCTTCTCAATGGAACTGGTCGTTCCCCGGTGGTAACCCTTCCAGTTCAACCGAGCAGAACCCCACTGTAGAATATAATGCTGCCGGTCAATACACCGTTACACTTCAGGTTTCTAACGTAGCGGGTAGCGATGTCCTGATGCAATCCCAAATGATTGACGTATCAGATGTGCCTGTTCCTTCCTTCAGTTACGAAATTCAGCCTGGCAACGTGGTGGCATTCACCAATACGACTGTTGGAGGCGTCACCTTTTCCTGGAATTTTGGCGACAACCAAACCAGTGAACAGTTTATGCCCACGCACACGTATGGAGAGGCAGGCGAATACACCGTAATACTCACGGCGACCAACGAATGTGGCAGTAAAACCCAAGAAATAACGCTGCTCATTTCTTCTGCCAAAGACCAGGGGATCGTTGATCAATTGCGCATATTCCCCAACCCTAATGAAGGGCGGTTTACGGTACAGATCGTGGCATCCCGTGCAGGCAATGAACCTGTTCAATTGCGGCTGGTCAATGCGTTGGGTCAGGTATTAATGCAACAGGAGTATTTCTTGCTAAATGGAGCACTGGTGATCCCGGTTGAACAAGAGGGGCTGGCTGCCGGATTCTACTGGTTGGAAATCCAACTGGGGGATCAGAAAGTTGGAAAGAAAATCGCGGTGGAATAAGAAACCTGTCTTCCTGGATTGCTGAAAGAGGCTGTGCAGCACGTTTGCGTGCTGCACAGCCTCTTTTTCTGTTAAATTCTCGGAATGCAAACGCCAAATGTTTTAACTTCGTGCCAATTCTTCGAACTTGCAGCTAAACCCCCTTCATTTTTCGTTATTAAATTTGCCTTGCTCCGTATTCTGGCATACAATGAGGAGGGAATCCATGATTGACCCCATTCCAAGCAGCGAAAATAGACGATTACGCATCTATTCATTACTTTTCAGGTGTGGCAAACATCCAATATGAATACCAGAATTTTTACGATCTTCTTTGTGGCAACTCTTGGCTTCGGGGTATTCCCCAGCCTGTTGACGGCTCAACCATGTGAATGTACCAACTGCCCGGTTCCGATTGAGGATAATGGCACGTTTCAGGGTTTTTTGGATGTTACGGTGAATGGCCCTAACAACCTGGCACTTTGCCCCCTTCAACAGGTCTGTTTTGAGATCACGCATACCTGGGTAGGAGACTTGTGCGTGACCCTGACATCTCCCGGAGGCCTGAACTACATGGTCATGGCAGATGCCAATAACAACTCCGGCGGATGCGGGAACAGCAGTGACAACATCAACGTTTGTATCGATGTGGGTACGGGAAACCCATTGACCAACAATACGGAATATATCTGCAATGGCCCTCCCAACCTCTGTTTGGTGGGCAACTGGACCATGCCGTGCGGCGGGGTTACCGATCCCATCACCAATGCACAGCAAGCGCCCGGCTGCAACCTGAATGCTTTCAACCAACCTGGAGCTCCGGCCAACGGTACCTGGACCCTCACGGTTAACGATATTTGCTCGCAAGACGTGGGTTTTCTTCAAAACTGGTCGCTGTCTTTTGCGTGCGGTGTGAGTGATTGTTTTTCCTGCAATGCAGACGGAGGGACCATCAATCAACCCAATATTACGGGCTGCATTGGTAGCCCTAGCCTTGCGCTTAATGTCGTTCCCCAATACGCTCCGGCGCCCCCCCCGCCACCGGCAGACTATGGATACGTATGGGTGGTCTCCTCTAACGGGACGATCGTTAACTTTCTGGCCGCCCCGGGGGGGCCCAATTTGAACGCCTTACCACCCGGGCACTATCAAATTTGCGGGCTATCTTATTTTCTCGATGAAGGGACGCCTTATTTGGCTTATTTGGGCCAACCCTATGCAAACCTTGTAAATGCCCTGAGTGGCAGTACCCCGGCTTTTTGCGGAGATCTGTCCAATTGCTTCCAAGCTACCCTAGGCCCGGCAATTCCTCCGACAGTGATACCTTTATCCATTTGCTATGGCGATTGTTTTACCACTCCGCTGGGTACGCAATGTTGCAATTCGGGAGTGTGTAGCTATACTCTACCTTCCTGGTTGGGCTGCGATAGCGTAATTAACGTGATCATTACCCTGATCCCACCCGACATCACGACCATTTTTCAAACCCTTTGTATAGATGACTGCCTGACCATCGGTGGGCAGGAATACTGCCCGCCAGGAGGTTATACGATTGGATATGTGGGGTCGGATGGCTGTGATAGTACGCTGGTGCTTACCCTGACCGCCGTGCCGGTTCTTTCCGTGATCGGTCCGCCTCCTGTAATTACCTGTACCAATCCGGCTGTTTTGCTCAACGGGCTCGGTTCAGTGGGAAATACATTCCAGTGGACCAATGCCAACGGGGTGGTGCTCGCCAATACGCCTACTTTACTGGTAAACCAGACCGGATGCTACAATCTTACTGTCTGGAATACAATCAATGGAGTGACCTGTTCGGATGTGTCGACGGTATGTGTAACCTCCAACCTGGTCTTGCCCGGCGCTCCTGTTGTTCAGGGGCTCAGTTCCCTTTGTATTAACCAAAGCGCCACTTATGTAATAAGCCCGGTGCCAAATGCCACGACCTATGACTGGACCCTTCCTCCCGGAGCTACCTTAATCTCCGGAGGGGATGGTACGCTCTCGGTCACAGTCAACTGGACAGGTCCGGCCGGAGGAAATATTTGCGTATTGGCAGTCAATGGCTGTGGTCCTGGTCCTGTTACCTGTTTCCCGGTGACCCTGCAAAACTTGCCTGCAGCGACCTCGATATCGGGGCCGATGACTATTTGTGCAAACGTGATTTCCACTTATTTAGCCGATAATCTTCCCAATACAACGGGGTATACCTGGACGATTCCGGCAGGCGCCACCCTGATTAGCGGGCAAGGCACAGATAGCATTGTCGTCAATTGGGGTAATGCATTCGGAGGCAATGTATGTGTAACGCCCAATAACAATTGTGGCAGTGGTCCTCAAACTTGTTTTCCGGTGGTGGTCGGGCAATTGCCGGCTACTCCCGTAGTGAGCGGTCCCTCTCCTGTCTGTGTGGGTGATTTCGTAGATTATACCACCAACCCCGATCCGGAAGCGGATTCATTCAACTGGATCGTTCCCTCTTGTGCGACTATTATCTCGGGGCAGGGAACTAACCTTATTTCGGTACAATGGGATAATTCCTGTTCGGAAGGAACTATTTGTGTAGAAGCGGTGAACGGATGCGGCACTTCCAGCCAGGAGTGCATGGATGTGATCGTGGAAGATGTACCTGGGCTCTCGGCTGTCAACGGCGCGCTTGATCCTTGTGAAAACAGCACGGAAAGCTATTTTACTTCGCCTGTCCCGGGCGCTATCAATTACATTTGGACCGTGACCGGTGGTACCATTCTGACTGGCCAGGGTACCGCAGGTATTTCCGTCAACTGGAGCACCCCCGGAGCGGGCGATGTATGCATGGCCGTTGAAAATGAGTGTGGTTCAGGCGAAGAATTTTGCCTGCCTGTCACTGTCGGCGCTTTACCTGAAATGCCTCTAATCACTGGTCCGGACGTGGTTTGTGATAGTTCTGTAACCCAATATTCCACCCCGTCCGACCCGGCTGCAACGGGGTATTTATGGACGACATCCTGCGGAGCCATTATTGCCGGACAACACGGTACTACAATTACGATCGATTGGTCCGGATGCCCGGACGGCGGAACCGTCTGTGTGACGACTGAAACCGACTGCGGCGATTCGCCAACCGTTTGCTTTGTGGTGGTTGGTGGCGAATTGCCAGGCACCCCTGTGCTATCCGGGCCCGACACGCTTTGCCTTGCCGATATCGGTACTTTTTGTGCCGCGCCGGATACCAATGCCAGTACCTACGCATGGACTATCACGGGGGGAGTGGTGGTTGCCGGACAGGGGTTGGAATGCGTAGACGTGGAATGGACGACGCTGGGCACAGGGATGGTTTGTGTCATCGCTGAAAACGGTTGTGGTATCTCCGAAGAAACCTGTTTCCCTGTTCTTATCGACGGTCCACCCAATGCACCGACCCTGGATGGGGTGACCCAGCCTTGTGTAAATGATGTATCCGCATATACCATATTGACAGCCGACCCCGATGTAACCGGTTTCAACTGGACCGCCACTAATGGAGGGATCATTCAAAGCGGGCAGGGCACCAATAGTGTGGAAATAGAATGGCCTCAGGCAGGCCTGGCACAGGTTTGCGTAGCAGCGGCAAACGACTGTAGTTTTGGACAGCCCCAATGCTTCGACCTCGAAGTCATTGCGTATCCCATTCCCAATGCCGGGGCGGATATCGTGATCTGCGGATTGGAAGCTACATTGGAAGCCGTTTTAACGACAGGAACAGGCGTCTGGACCTCCAGTGGCCCGGGGACGGTTACGTTTTCCGACCCCACTGATCCCGCAGCCACCGTTACCGCCAGTACCTATGGCGATTATACCTTTACCTGGACAGAGACCCTGGTCAACTGCTCCAGTGCGGATGATATGATCGTGAGTTTCAATGCGGATCCTCAACTTTCCGGGGCTATTTTGACCGACTGCGCCGGAGATGGCGAGAGCTATACCGTCGCCTTTACCATTCAGGGCGGAATGCCCCCGTACTCGGTGAATGGCAATGTGGGGGGTATCCTGAATGGAGGCGCCTTTACCAGCGACCCTGTAGCTTCCGGTACGCCTTACAACTTTGAAGTGTACGACTCGCTGGGCTGTGGTCCATTGGTTTTTACAGGGCAGAAGACCTGCGACTGCGTCTCCGATGCAGGCGATCTGGATCTTACGCCCTTGTCCGTTTGTGAAGATGAAACAGTGACCGTGGCTCCTCCACTCAATGCGATCCTGGACCCGAACGATGCGTTTATTTTTATTCTGCACGCCGATAACGGTACCAATGGGAATACCCTGGGTACCATCATCGATCAGAATACTACGGGCGTGTTTGGATTTTTGGCTGGACTTATGAATTACAACACCACCTACTTTATCTCTTACGTGGTAGGAAACGATACCGGAAATGGCGTGGATTTGGCCAATGATTGTACCGTTATAGCCCAGGGGGTGCCGGTCGTATTCCACAATTATCCAACGCCGGATGCGGGACAGGACCACTCGGAATGTGGTCTTGCCTATATCCTGAGTGCCACACCCAGTGTGGGCGTGGGCCAGTGGACCCTGGTGAGCGGCCCGGGCACTGCCACTTTTGAAGATGCGCTCTTGTCGACCACCCAGGTGGATGTCGACCAATATGGCGTGTATACTTTTGCCTGGACGGAGGACAATAATGGATGTACCGGTGGGGATGAATTACAAGTCACCTTCAACGATGATCCCGTGTTGGCAGGTACAGTGGCGGAGCAATGCAATTTGCTCGATTTTACCTTTACCGTGAGCTTTTCGATCACCGGTGGGCAGATGCCTTATATGGTGACGGGGCCCTATGGCGGTACGTTGACCGGCGATTCCTTTGTCTCTGATCCCATCCCCAACCTGACGGGATATGCCTTTGAGGTATATGATGCCAACGGATGTGGGCCACTGCTCATCGAAGGGCAGGTGGAATGCGTGTGCTTTACCGATGCAGGGCAGATGAATGTGGCCCCGGTGCAGGTTTGTGCCGATGAGTCAGTCATTGTAGACCCTACGGTTGGCGCCGCACTCGATCCGGAAGATATTCTCCTATATGTATTACACAACGGCAGCGGCGATATGCTCGGATCGGAGGTGTATGCCTACAATACCGTTCCGGAATTTTCGCTGATAGCGCCCATGCAGACGGGTGTGACCTACTACATTTCCGCTATTGCCGGCAATGACCTGGATAGTGATGGGGTGATCGATTCGAACGACCCATGCGTCTCCGTAGCGCCTGGCACTCCGGTTATGTTCACTGCATTGCCGCAAGCGTCTTTTTCCGGCGATGCGACAGTTTGTGAAGGGCAAACAGCTAATCTTCCTTTGACCGTTATCAGCAGTACCGGTTGTGTAGATATTACCTATCAATTGAGCGATGGTACTTCCGGCACCCTTACCTGTGTGCAAACAGGGGATGTGTTGGCTGTACTCACCGGGACCAACTCCCTCACTGCTACCATACTCCAGGTGACCGATCAGAATGGTTGTGCACAGGCAGGCAATAGCGTGGCATCTATTACGGTGAATAGCACGCCTGAAGCGACCGTGACGGCTACTGCCACGATCTGCAACAGTACCGATAGCGGCTATCCCACCGTACTCAATTTCAGCACGCTGGTCACGGCAGGCGATCAGGGCGGGATTTGGGTAAATACAGATGGGGCGCTTGTCACGGGAGCCTTCCCTTCCTTGAATTTCAATGGAGCAATTCCTGGGCAATACACCTTTACGTATACGACTGACAGTGCGTTGCCGCCCTGTCAGGAGCAGAGCTATACCGTGGAAGTGACCGTGGAAGATTGTGCTTGTCCGGTACTGGATTTCCTTCCTGCCGCACCGCTATGCAATGAAGGCAATGCGCTGAATATGAGCACCTTGCAGGTGGAGTCAAATTCGGGTATCTACACAGTGACCAGCGGGCCCGTGGGTGCGGTGAATTTCCCGCAGATCAATGGGGCTATACTGGATGCCAGTGGCGCCGATCCCGGACAATATACCGTGACCTTCACATTGAGCGATACGCCTCCGCAGGGTTGTCCGATTGAAAATTCATTCCCTGTCACCATTTCCAACGCGCTGACTTCCGGTACAGCCGGGGTGCCTGCGGAATTGTGCCAAGGGGTGGTTCAATCGATCAACCTAAATAATATGCTGGTGGGTGCAGACCCAGGTGGCGCGTGGGCAGAAACATCAGCCAGTCCGTCTACGGGTGGCGCCTTCAACGCGGCGAATGGCACCTTCAACACTTCCGGGCAAGGAGCGAAAACATACCGGTTCAGGTATACCGTTACGCCCAGTGCCCCATGTCCGGTAGATTTTACGGAAGTTGAAGTGATCATCCATCCGCTTCCTATTGCGGTAGCCGGCCCGGATGATGTACTGACCTGCGACGAGCCTGTACTTGAACTTGGAGGCAATTCCTCTACGGGAGCGGGCATCACCTATACCTGGACTGCTGCCGGAGGAGCCTTCCCCGGTCAGGCGAATGTGCCTAATCCACAAGTCAGCGTGCCGGGTACCTACACCCTCACGGTTGTGAATACGCTCACCGGGTGTACCGCTTCAGACCAGGTGGTGTTAACCAGTGCACAGGAAGAACCTTATCCTTCCATTTCGATAAAACCGATCAGCTGTTTTGGGGAAAATGACGGCGCCATTTACCTCGACTCGGTCAGTGGAGGCGTTCCGCCTTATCTCATCTCGATAAACGGGGGGCCGTTCAGTGGGAATACTCAATTCCTCAACCTGCCTCCGGATACCTATACCCTGGTTGTGGAAGACGCCAACGGGTGTCAGACCGACCCGGCGATCCTCATCGACATCCAGCAGCCGCAGGAACTCAATGTGACCCTGGTGGCCTACCTGGAAGGAGATAATATTATCCGCCTGGGAGAAGCAGTCGATATGGAAGCCCTGGTCAACATTCCACCGGGTGATATCGATACGCTTATGTGGACGCCGGCCGGGATACTGGATTGTGATACGTGTTTGCGGGTCTCGGCTACGCCGTTGCAAACCATGACATTCAGCGTGACGATTGTGAGCAATGGTTGCAGCGATTCCGATGCCTTGCAGATTGTGGTGCGGAAGAACAAAGGGATCTATGCACCTACCGCTTTTTCCCCCAATGGAGACGGAGAAAACGATGTGTTCCTCTTATTTGGAGGGAAAGAAGTTGCGCAGATCCAAACCTTTCTGGTGTTTGACCGCTGGGGGGAACCGGTGCTGCAGCAATACAACATTCCTCCCAACGATCCCATTTACGGATGGGATGGTACGCTCCGCGGGCAGGAAGTAGACCCGGCGGTCTTTACCTGGTTTGCAGAGGTGGAATTTATTGACGGCAGGGTTGAAATTTATAAAGGAGACGTATCGTTAGTGAGATAGGTATAATCAAACCGAAAGTGGTTTGGGGCTAGGGCGGCCGGCGGCCGCCCTAGCTCCAAGTGTTTTAATAGCCGAAGGGCGCCAAGTCACTTTTTCAAAAGTAATAAGTAGCGTGAAAAAGGAAAAAATATGATAAAACTCTATATTTTGGTGATTGGCTTATTGGGGGTAACATCGCTTTTTGGCCAGGTACAAGTAGATACGGGTAAGGTAGAGGCGCCTGTGGAACCCCGGTTTTTCGAAACGGGCACGGATGTATACAAGATAGTAGAAGAAATGCCCCGTTTCCCGGGGTGTGAAGAGTTGGGCAGCAAGCAGGAAAAGGAAGACTGTGCCATGCGCAAGATGTTGGAATTTTTGTATGGCCACATCCAATATCCTGCCGAAGTCCGGGAAAATGATATTTCCGGTACGGTTATCATTGGGTTTATTGTAGAAAAGGACGGTTCACTTTCTCATTTTGAGATTAAAAGAGATGTGGGTGGAGAATGCGGGAATGAGGCCTTGCGGGTTATCCAAATGATGCCGAATTTCATACCAGGTACTCAGCGTGGGACACCCGTTAGGGTAGAATACCAGTTGTCGGTAAATTTTTCCGTACATTGACCTGAATCCCAAGTATTTCCAAAAACCGATTGATCCCAAGAAACGCCTTTATGCGTGTTTTTAGCCTGTTGAACATATTCGTTATTTTACTCCTCTTTTCTCTGCCGGGAACTGCCCAAAACTGTGATTGTGACGACGGCGGTAATTGTCCAGCTGCCTTTGGACCCAATTTTACCGGTCAGATCTGCTACGATATTACCGATGCCCTGAATGATGATTTAGCTAATCCCAATCAGGGCATTTGCGGGGTATCGATCGTGTTTACCCACCAGCATATCTGGGACCTCGAGTTGTCCCTCATTTCTCCTGCGGGCCAGGTAGTGCCCCTGGTGGGGTACAATACCAATTTTTTTGGCACTACCAACAATGTCCTGTGGAATGTCCTGTTTATTCCCTGTGCCAATATCCCGGCTCCCGATACCATAAATGGCAACCCTTATCAGGCGGTTTGGACCAACAATCAAAGCTGGCCTTTTGCCGCCATTTTCAATGGCAGTTACCACCCGGTAGGGGCCAGTTGCCTGGAGTCGCTCAACACAGGCCCGGTGAATGGCACCTGGTGCTTGCAGATCGACAATCAGCCTTCTCCCTATTCGGGGGAAATCCTCAATTTCGAAGTTATATTATGCGATAATTCAGGCTTGCTCTGCTGTGATGCAGATGCAGGCGTACTGGATGTACCCAATTTTTCCATCTGTCAGGGGGACAGCAGTTTATTGATCGATTGGGTAGCCCATTATGGGCCTATTTTCCCCACTCCCAGCGAATATGGGTATTTGTTTACCGTGAGCGATTCTTCCGGCACCATTTTGCTGATCGACTCACTCCCGGATCTGACGGGGTATGATCCGGGGATTTATACCGTTTGCGGACTTTCCTATTTGCTTTCCGATTTCCTGAATATCCCGGCTCCGGACGGGGTGCTTACGATAGATGACTTGATCGTTAACCTCACCGGGGCTGCTCCCTGGTTTTGTGGAGACTTGACGAATACCTGTGTGGAGGTCCGGATTGCGGCGCCTCCTGCTCCGGTTTTTCTGGTGGCGACGATTTGTTCGGATACGCCTTATCAGGTGGGCGACAGCTTGCTTACTCAGTCAGGGCAATACACGATTGTATTGCAAAACGCCTTCCAATGCGATAGTATCGTGAACCTGGACCTCACCGTGCTTCCTCCTGATTCAACCTTTCTGTTGGAGACGGTGTGTTTTGGAGATTCCTTCTCTGTGGGGGATAGCACCTATTCGGCAAGCGGCATTTATACAACCCTATTGGAGAATGGTTGGGGTTGCGACAGCCTTGTTTTTCTGGATCTTACCGTTTTGGCAGAGATAGAAACTTTTTTGACCGATACCATTTGCCAGGGTGATACCTATGCCGTTGGCGACAGCCTGTTTGCTGCAGGAGGTAGCTATGCCGTCCTGCTCGAATCGATTGGAGGTTGTGACAGTACCGTATACCTCGACCTTACCGTATTGGATCCTGTGGCCATTATCGCGATACCGGATACTGTTACCTGTGCGGTGCAATCGGTGCTGCTCGACGGCACAGCCTCCAGTGCCGGGCCAGACATAACGTATCAGTGGACGGCGCTGTCCGGATCATTGGAGCCACCACTTGATGGCAACCAGGTCACGGCACTTGGTCCGGGGTTGTATGAATTGTGGGTAACAAACTATTTTTGCTTTGCCCGGGATACGGTGGAAGTGTGGGCAGATACCCTCGCTCCGGCAGCGGTGGTGCTCCCACCCGGTTTGCTCACCTGTGCGGTAGACAGCATATTGCTGGATGGAACGCCATCCGGTGCTGGCCCCGGGTTTTTGCTACAATGGCTGGATCCGCTTGGGGCTGCCATTCCAGGAGCGGTGGCCGACACCCTTTGGGTGCTGCAGCCCGGAAATTATTCCCTGGTGATCACCAATTCAATGAATGGATGTGCAGATACGGCCATTGCTGCCGTGCAGGGCGACTTCCAGGCTCCCTTTGTAGAAGCGGGACCGGCATCCATTTTGAACTGCCAGGATACCCTGGTGCTACTCGACGGGAGTCAGACCTATCAGGATGGAAATTTTGAATTTGATTGGCAGGGATCCGGAGGATCTTCCCCTCCCTTGGATAGATAGTTTGCAGGCGGAAGTAACCCTGCCCGGGATGTACTACCTAACGGCTACTGATCTCGGCAATGGTTGTTCAGCCATAGACAGTGTGCAGGTCGTGCAAGACACCATAGCGCCGGATGCCGATGCAGGTACGGCGGACACGCTCACCTGTCTGACGCCCCTGCTGAACCTCAATGGCTCGGGGAGCAGCAATTCCGGCCTGTTGGCATTCTTTTGGGATACCCAGGATGGAAATTTGTCCGGCGACCCGGCTACGCCCGATCCATTGGTGGACATGCCAGGTACCTATTTACTTACGGTGACTGATCCTGTCAATTTTTGCCAGGCAGTTGACTCGGTATTCATTTTCCAAAACCTGGATTACCCGATGGCAGATGCAGGGCCCACGGTTACCTTGAATTGCCTTCTTAATTCCTGGTCTTTGGGCAATCCGGACAGCACCTCTTTGGGACCGGAGTTTTCGTACCTCTGGATCGGACCCAATGGCGATTCTATCAGCAACCAACTTTCTCCCGAAATAAACACAGGCGGCACCTACCAATTGTTTGTGACGAATATCCAAAACGGTTGCACGACTTCAGACGCAGTATTTATCGAGCAGGAGGGAGATTTTCCGATTGCAGTGGCAGGGCCGGGAGGAATAGTATCCTGTGCAAATCCGGTGGTACTACTGGATGGGAGCAATTCCACCGCAGGGCCGTTTATTGAATATTCCTGGCTCGATTCGGAGGGAAATGTAATTGGGCAAACCAACCAATTAGCTGCGGGCAATGCAGGGGTGTATTGTTTGTTGGTGGAAAACGGGTTTAATTTCTGTGTGGATACCGCCTGCGTGGAAGTTATCCAGGGCGCCGGGTTTCCGAGTGTCAATGCAGGGCCTAATGAAGAATTGGATTGCACCTCCGGGCAGGCATTTTTGCAGGGAGATGTGCAGCCGTTATTGCCCGGTTATGTGCTTACCTGGACCTCCCAGACAGGGAATATCCTGACCAATCCCAACCAGTTGGCGATTATTGTTGATGATCCCGGGTGGTATACCCTTACCGTGAATGATACGGCAACTAATTGTGTGGTGCAGGATTCAGCTTTTGTGCTGATTGACACAGCTGCCTGCCTGCCCATTGCCAATGGCGGTCCCGACGGGCTGATCAACTGTTACAATTTGCCCTTTGATACGCTGAATGCCAGCCAGGGCACTTCAACCGGGTTCACCATCGAATATCAGTGGACCTCCGTGGGAGGTACGGGGACCGTTTTTAGTGGAGAAAATACGCTGTTTCCCGTGGTTACCGAGGGAACTTTTTTATTTACCGTTACCAATATCGCTGTCAATATTTCCGCCACTGATACGGTGGTGGTCTATGAAAATGTGCTATTCCCGGATGCCGATGCCGGTCCGGATCAGACCATTGATTGCTCTACCATCAGCAGCAATTTCTATCTCGATGGCTCGGGTTCATCCCAGGGAGGCAATTATGTGTATGAATGGGCTACTTCCGGCGGGTTTATTGTGTCGGGAGGAGATGGATTATTTCCATTGATCAACGCTCCTGGCTTGTATGATTTGGAGGTTACAGATACGCTGAATGGCTGTGCGTCTACCGATGCGGTTTTGATCACCCTGGACGGAGACCTGCCAACCCCATGTGTAGCGGAGTTCCTTCAGATACCTTGCGGAGAGGCCAGCATTTGGGTAGGAGACACCTGTGTGAATAATCCACCTTACACCTATCAGTGGTTTGCCTCGGGGGGTACCCTTTTGAGCGATCCTGCGCAACCTACGGTCGAAGTGGCCTGGGTCGACTCCGTAGTATTGCTCAACGGCCTGATCATTGATACGACCAATTTGTGTCCACTGGCCGTATGGGTAGAATTGTTTGCGCCTTTGACCTGCTATCCCGATTGTGCCATCGCTGTGCCGGACACACTGACCTGCGATGTTACTTCCATTTCATTGGATGGGACGGGTTCTTCTGCCGGACCGGAATTCATGTACGCATGGACAACTAATTCCGGGAACTTATGCGGGGGAGAGACCACGCTTTTCCCCTGTGTAGATGCACCGGGGTATTATGAATTGACCGTCACGGATACGACCACCCAATTTACCTGCACAAAAGAAGTATGGGTGTTGGAAAATACCGCGCCTCCATCCATAGATGCAGGGCCGGATGGATTTCTTACCTGCGAAACCGGAGCGGTCACCCTCCATGCACTGGAAGACCCGGATTACACGTATCAATGGACTGCATCCGGTGGCCCGGGATGCATACTCTCTGATCCCCAGTCGCCTTCAATCCTGGTTTCCTGTCCTGGAGCCTACTACCTGGAGGTGCTTAGTGCGCTTACGGGATGCATGGGTATTGACAGTGCGGCAGTGCTATTTGATACCCTCCCCCCACAGGCCGTCATTCAAATAACCGATACCCTGACCTGCGCAAATGCCATGGTACTTATTACCAGTCAGGGCTCTTCCCTGGGGGCTGATATTACCTATCAATGGACCCTGAATAACAACTTGATTGCCACAGGATTAGGCTCCTGGGTAGCGACGCAACCCGGCGAGTATTGCCTCCATGTCATCAATGAAAATAACGGCTGTGTCAGCCAGGCTTGTGATTCACTGGTTCAACTCATCGATCCCCCATTGGTGTATGCAGGTCCTGATACTGCGCTGACTTGCGGAATTACCTCCCTCCTGCTGAGTGGAAGCCCAGGCGCTGTGGGTAATTATACGCTTGCCTGGACTACGGCCGATGGGTGTATTACGAGCGATCCGTTTGTGGAGATGGTTACGATAGAATGTCCGGGCACTTATCAATTGCAAGTGACGGATACCATTACAGGCTGTTTCGCTATAGATGACCTGGTGGTGGATAATCAAACCACACCCCCGGTAGCCACTATTTTACCGCCCGATCCGGTCACTTGTGCACAGCCGGAAATAATGCTGGATGGAACTACCTCCTTGCCATTGGGCGCCGTGACCTATTCCTGGTTCACGCCCGATGGATTGGTGGTCGGCCCTTCAGACGGAAATACGGCATTAGCAGGCTTGCCGGGGATATATCAATTGATCGTTCAGGATATATTCAATCTCTGTGCCGATACGACCACAGCCGTGGTTGATGTGGAGGTGGTGTATCCGGTAGCCGATGCCGGGCCGGATACGGCGCTCACCTGTTTTCATCCTCAGCTTCAACTCGATGGTTCGGGCTCTTCACAGGGTACCAAATATACCTATGCCTGGACTCCGCCGCCGGGAGGGACTGTGGCAAGTGGCGCCAACACCCTTTTCCCGCTTATTGACCAGCCTGGCACCTATACATTAACGGTTATTGATACGACCAATTTCTGTACAACCACCGATGAAGTGGTCGTGGATGCGGATATCCTGGCTCCCCAGGCAGTGATCGACTTGTCTGTACCGCCTTTAATTACCTGCACCCAGGAAGAAATTCCCTTGTCGGGGTTGCTATCCACCCCAGTGGGGTTGCTCACCTTTTCCTGGCAGACTACCGGAGGTCAGATCCAGGGGGATCTTTCCGAGGCAGAGGTAAATGCCTTGTCGGGAGGGACCTACTTTTTAACGGTCCAAAACCAGCAAAACGGATGCCTGGATACGGCATGGGTGACGGTAGAAGAGAATCTGCTTCCTCCCCAAATCCAGCTCCAGATACCGAATACACTCACCTGTCTGCAAACTACCGTAATATTGGACGCTTCCGGAACGACAGCCAGTGGCTCCATTGGCGTGGTTTGGACTGGACCGGGTCCCATAACCGACAGCCTGAGTTTGACCCCCACGGTAACACAGCCCGGCAACTATCAGGTGGTAGTGACGGATCTGGATAATGGATGTATGGCTACCGATTCGTTGATGGTGCTTCAGGATACCCTGGCTCCTCAGGCGCAGGCATTTGCAGACGGGGCGTTTGACTGTGAGGTGCTGGTAGTCGGGCTCAATGGCTCCGGCTCGTCCGTCGGGGCCTTGTTCTCCTACAGTTGGAGCAGTCAGCAGGGAGATTCGATCGCGAACGGCAACACGCTTTTTCCAAAGGTATTCCAGCCAGGCTGGTATATCCTAACCGTAACCAATACACAAAATGGTTGTGTAAACACAGCGGAAGTGGAGGTATTGGCCGATGCGTTTCCGATTGCCGGGCTCGAATTGGAGTTGATCCTGCCAGGTTGCTTTGATGACCGGAATGGCGGTATTTGGATCGACACCGTATTGGGTGGGGTCGGGCCTTTTTTGTATGCGTTTGAAGGAAGCGCTTTTTATCCCTTTACCCAATTCAATTACCTGGCAGCAGGGACCTATCACCTTTCAGTGGAGGACGACAATGGGTGCCGGTACGACACACTCGTTTTTTTGCCCAACCCCAATCAATTGGCAGTGGACCTTGGACCGGACCAATACATCCAGTTGGGTGAAACAGCTTGGATCGAGGCCATTCCCAATGTGCCTGATTCCATCCTGGCCTCCGTACAATGGATCCCTTATTCCGACCCGGATTGTCCGGCGTGTTTGGCCTTTGAAACACGGCCCCCCTATACCACTACATTTGGGGCCACCGTCCGGGATGAAAATGGGTGCATAGCCAGCGACTACATGACCGTTTTTGTAGAGAAAGCCTCGTACCTATATATGGCAACGGCCTTTTCTCCCAATGGGGATGGGGAGAACGATGTGTTCTTCCCGCAGGCCGGACCAGAGGTAGTAAGCATCGAATTATTACAAATTTTCGACCGTTGGGGAAACCTGGTTTTTTATGGTGAAAATTTCGCCCCCAATGATCCCGCCTTTGGATGGGATGGCTCCTTCGAAAATCGGCCTATGAACCCCAATGTGTTTGTTTGGCAATCCCGGATTCTTTTGGAGGATGGCTCGGTGGAATGGCAAAAAGGGGACGTGTTACTGGCCAGGTAGATTCCCTTACTCTCAGAAGGCGTACCGGTTCGTCAAAAAAGCGGTACAATTGATGGGGGATTTTGTTAACCTTAATGCCATTTCTAGGTAATATTTGGGTTAAGCTATTATCTTTACGGCACTTAATCCGAAATTTAGTTTTGTCTGAAACGGAATTCGCGCGAATGAAAAGGTTGTGTCCTGAAGGAGGTCAGTGATTTGTTGGTTTTCAGGCAGCGATTTCCCTCCGAGAAAGGTCTACACAACATACCCCACGGCCAAAAAAAGTTTTTTTTCAAATTCCCTTTTGGGTTCATTAAAGAGTTGAATTGAAATTGTCTTGCTATGGTGAAAATTTTACGCTTTTCGCTGATTATGGTACTTGCGTTCACTGCTGCCCAGCAATTGGGCGCACAGTGTAATCTGCCATTCCCTCCTGGTACCGGTCCCCAGGGGTGTCAAAATGCTCCACTTTTCTGTTCGGAAGCAGATTTTGATGGGTATTGTTCTACCACTAGTGCTTCCGGGGTCGGAATATGCCCGGGCCCTTTTTGTGGATCCTGCGAAAACTATCACTGGTTTTCGTTCATTGCCGGTAGTTCGACCATTACCCTGACTATTACTCCTTCTAACTGTGTGGGACAGCCGAATGGTACAGGTCTCCAGGCGCAGATGTATGCCACTTCCAATTGTTCTACCTTTACGGCAGTATCCAATTGCGAAAGCCCTGCCTCTAACACGCCTATTACCGTCACGGGAACCAACCTGGTCATCGGCCAGGTTTACTACCTGATGATTGATGGATGGGCTGGGGATATTTGCGATTATGTGATCGATGTGATCCAGGGTATCGGTAACGTACCCCCTCCGATCATTCCCGGTCCGATCACTGGCGTCATAAATGTATGTCCGGGTGCAACCATTCCTTACTCGGTACCTCCTGGTGTAGGTATTTCCAATTATGACTGGAGTCTTACGCCAGCTATCGGCTCTATCTCCGGCGATGGAACCAATAACGTCAATATTACGTTTAACTCAGCGGGTACAGCGCAGCTGTGCGTCACGCCTTCCAATGCCTGCGAAACAGGTCCCACGATTTGTAAGCTGATCATTTCTACGCCAATTCCCCCCCAGTTCAACTTTATTACCTTCTGTTTAGGGGATACCTGGACCTGCCAGGGGCAGACGTTTACCAATCCTGGACAGCAGGTATTTCACTACAATTCCTGGCTGGGTTGCGATAGTGTGATTACTTGCATTGCGACGGCTATTCCTCCCATTGTCACGCCTCCCTTGCAGGCGGTGATCTGTCAGGGAGGGAGTTATAACTTTGCCGGCCAAACCTTTAACCAAACAGGGGGTTACCCGGTCACCCTGACAGCGGCCAATGGCTGCGACAGTGTGGTGACACTTATCCTGCTGGTCATGCAGGCCAATGCGGTGATCCAGCCTCCCCGGTATTGGGGTGTGGCGGTGGAGCCACCATTATGCTCAACGGGACAGCCTCTACGACGACCCCTGCCGCGTCCAACGCGGTGCTGGCCTATTCGTGGTCGGGACCGGGAATCGTGAGCGGGGGCAATACGCTCACCCCTACGATCAATCAACCAGGCACGTATACGCTCACAGTAACCCAAACATTTATGGGTGTGACCTGTACAGGCCAGGCCTCGGTGACGGTGACCCAAAACACGGCGGTACCCAACCCGCCCACCGTCACCGGGCCCTTGAACCCCTGTACAAACGCGGTGTCCACCTATACGGCGACGCCCTCTTCTTCCGGCCCGGCGCCTACGGGCTATACCTGGACGGTGACAGGCGGAACCTTTACCACGACAGGCAACACCGCGACGGTCACCTGGACCACCGCGGGCCAGGGCTCGGTATGTGTAACGGCCAATAACGCCTGTGGGCCAAGCACCCAGGCCTGCCTGACGATCAATGTGGGCGTAGGCCCTGCGGTACCTGCCTTAGTGGGTCCTGCATCCGTGTGTGAAGGAGATGTATTATTTTACGTAATCAACCCTGCAGATCCCAATACGGCCAGCTACACCTGGACGGTAGGGGGCAACGCCTCGTTCACGAACCTGGGGGACAGCATCGAAGTAGACTTTTCGGGCGCGACGAACGGGCAGATCTGTGTCACAGGGACCAACCCGTGCGGCACGAGCGCGCAGAGCTGCATCGCGGTGACGGTATTGGATGTACCGGCCCAACCGACGATCAGTGGCCTGGCCTCGGTGTGCGACGGAGAAATAGCGACGTACAGCGTAGGGGCTGATCCGAATGCGACGAGCTACAACTGGACGGTGCCTGCGGGAGCGACGATCACGGCTGGAGCGGGGACGAACAGTATCACCATAGACTGGACGGGCTCGAACAATGGGAACGTATGCGTACGCGCATTAAATGCGTGCGGACAGAGCCCGCAGACGTGCTTTGCAGTGACGGTGAACGATGCGCCCACGGCCGTGCTGAGCGGCGGTGGGGCATTCTGTGCGGGCAGCGGAGGAACGATCAACCTGTCGATCGACCTGAGCGGGACATCGCCCTGGGATATCACCTATGCGATCAATGGGGTGGCACAGCCTACCCTGGTGGGGGTGACGACCGACCCATACATAATAACGACCAGCACGCCGGGCGTCTATACGCTGGTGAGCCTGGACAACATAGCGCCCTGCCCGGGTCTGGTCTCGGGAAGTGGGACGGTGACGGTGAACCCTTTGCCCAGCGCATTGCTGAGCGGCTCGGGTTCGATCTGTCAGGGTAGTGGCGACTGCGTGCAGTTGTCGGTGTTGCTGACGGGCACGCAGCCGTGGAGTGTGCAATTCTCGCTGAACGGCACCCCTCAGGCGCCGATCACGGGGATCGTGGAAAACCCCTATGTATGATGCGTGCCAGGGCGGCACGTATGGGATTGTATCGGTGACGGATGCAAACGGATGCATGGAAGTAGGCGCAGGCACATCGGTAGTGACGGTAAACACGGCTCCGACCGTGTCCAATATTCAAGTAACGTGCAATCCGACAAATACAGGCTACACGGTGAGCTTCACGATCAACGGAGGCGACCCTGGGAGCTATACGGTAGACGGTAGCGGCGCGGGCATCACGGGCGGGGTATTCACGAGTGCGGAGATCCCGAACGGAGATGGATATAGCTTTGTGGTGGATGATGCGAACAACTGCAACCCGGTGACGGTGGAAGCCCCCCAGGTACTGTGTGATTGCACGAGTTCGGCCGGAGATATGGATGCAGGGATGCAATCGGATTGCGGAGCGACAGCGTGCATCACGGGGATCTATGACAATACAGGAGAAGCCTTTGACGGGGATGACGCGCTGCAGTTCATCCTGCACACAGGTAGCGGGTTGACGATCATCAACGAGGTGGCCCGGAATGTGGTACCGACGTTCTGCTTTGACGCATTAGCGGGGATGACCTACGGGACGACGTACTACATCTCGGCCGTGGTAGGCAACGACCTTGGCGGCGGGGTAGTGGATCTGATGGATCCCTGTTTGTCGGTAGCGCAGGGCACGCCGGTGGTGTTCTACCAGGAGCCGACAGCGGACCTGGTGGGCGATGCGACGATCTGTGTAGGCGAGAGCACGGCGCTGACGGTGACCTTCACGGGCCCGGCGCCCTACAGCCTGAGTTATGACGATGGGACGGGGATACAGACGGTCAACGGGATCAACGCGAACCCGTATACGATCACGGTGACGCCAATGGCGACGACGACGTACTGCCTGACGGGGCTGTCCAATGCAAACTGCGTGGGCACGGTGAACGGTTGTGCCACGGTGACGGTGAACCAGGAGGTGTCGGTGGCGAATGTGGGTACGGCCTGTAACTCGACGAATACGGAATTTGTAGTGAGCTTTGAGATCAGCGGAGGAGATGCGGCGACGTATACGGTATTGCCACTGGGATCGGGGACGATCACGCCGGGCAGTCCGGCGGAGTTTTTGAGCAACCCGATTGCCGCAGGGAGCACGTATAGCTTCCAGGTAACAGATATAAACGGTTGTGTGGTGATCGATGTGGAGAGCCTTCAGCCGGTGGATTGCGATTGCACCACGGCAGTAGGGGAGATGGACCTGACGGCGATCAATGAGTGCGGAGACGGACCGGTGGCAGGGATCTACAACTCGGTGGGGCAGAGCTTTGACGGGGATGACGTGCTGGAGTTTGTGCTGCACACGGGCAGCGGGAACGGGATCGAGTACCCGATCATAGCCAGGTCAGATACGCCGGTGTTCAGTTTTGATCCGGGGCAGATGACCTATGGAGATGTGTACTACATCTCGGCGATCGTGGGAGTGACGACGGGACAGGGAGTGTGAACGATCAGGTAGACCCGTGTCTGGCGGTAGCGCCGGGCACGCCGGTGATCTTCTACGAGGTGCCCACGGCGACGCTGGGGGGCACGCAGGAGATCTGTATCGGGGAAAACGCGGTATTGCCGATCCTGCTGACGGGTGATTCGCCGTGGACGGTGGAGATCACGGACGGGACGACGAGTGAGACGATCACGGGGATCAACTCGACGACATACAACTATACGGTAGTAGCGCCACAGTCGACGGCGACCTATACGATCGTGGCCTCGAACGATGAGCATTGTCCGGCCGTGATCAGTGGCACGGCCACGGTGACGGTGAACCTGCCGCCGGTGAACGATGCGGCGGAGGTGACGATCAATTCGACGAACACGGGGTATGTGGTGTGCTTCAAGATCAGTGGCGGGGTACCGCCGTACACGGTGACGAATGGAGCGACGGTGTGGGTAGTAGACTCGGTGTTCTGCAGCAATGAGTTGCCCTGTGGGAACGGCTACTACTTTGAGTACGACGGAGCGAACGGCTGCGGGCCGGTGATCGTGACGGAGCCGCTGGTGGAGTGTGCCTGCACGACCACAGGCGGGGAGTTGGATCCGACGCCGCAGGAGATCTGTGGCACGGGTCCGGCGGTGGTGGCCTACGATGCGACCAACCAGGTGCTGGATGGAGACGATGTGGTGGACTTCATGATCCACAACGGGGACAATGTGCCGATCGCGACGAACACGATCCCGTCGTTCTCGTACACGGGCTTGCTGACGTATGGGACGACCTACTACATCTCGGCCCGGATCGGGAACAACGACGGCAACGGGAGCGTCGACCCGACAGATCCATGTCTGGTGATCACCCCGGGTACCCCGGTGGTGTTCTATGAGATCCCGAATGCCCTTATTTCTGGCACTGCAGATTTCTGCGCAGGGGAGACGATCGACCTTACTATTACGGTAAGTGGAGGGGTAGCTCCCTGGACGGTCAACATAATTAATAATCTTGGAGATAACCTACAAGTAACTGTGCCTACAAGTCCTTTTACCTGGTCGGTAGCGCCTCCGGGTACGACCATTTACTCTATCACCGGTGTTTCCGATGCGAACTGTACGGGCACTGGTTCCGGACTAGGCTCTGTGACGCAACAAGGAGTACCATTTGGTGTCGATGTAATAGTCACGCCGGATCCTACAAATACCTTTGTTGATATTTGCTTTACTATAGTGGGAGGTGATCCAGCTTCTTATGTGGTGAATGGTTGGCCGGGTACGATTACGGGTGATCAATTCTGCAGTGAGGATATTCCTTGTGATGTAGGTTCGTACCAGTTCCTCGTCCAGGATGGTTTCCTGTGTGTAACCGATACGGTATCCGGTCCGATCATTTGTAACTGTGCTTCAGGGGCAGGTGTGATGAACCAGGTGCCGAAGTCCGTTTGCGAATTCGAAACGGTTTCTTCCACTCCAGCCACCGGCACCCAATTTGATGGAAACGATACCATCATGTATGTGCTGCATACGGGAAGTGGAGAAATGCTCGGCATAATCGTCGGCGTAAGTAGCACTCCGGTCTTTACATTTGATCCCGCTACCATGGTTTGTAATGTAACCTACTACATCTCTTCCGTGGTCGGGGATAATGACGGTACAGGCCTTGTCGATTTGACGGATGATTGCCTTTCCGTAGCGGAAGGTACGCCAGTAGTATTCAAGTGCCTGCCAACTGCAGCCATCAGTGGCGGCGGTCCTATTTGTAAGGGTCAACCGATCTCCGGATTTTTTGCCATCAATGGAGAAGGTCCATTTAATGTAGTGATCAATAACGGGGTGCAGGATACGACTTTGACGGGTATTGGCGACGGATTTAACTGGAATATCAGCCCTCCGCAAACAACTACCTATACACTGGTAAGTGTGGAAGACCTTACAACGGGGTGCTTTAATACGGCATCTGGTTCGATTACGATAACGGTCAATAATCCCGTTTTTGCCGGAACAGCGACTGCACCTGCTGAATTATGTGCAGATGAAGCCCAAGTGATTAGCCTGGCAACCTTGCTGACAGGCGAAGATGCGGGAGGGGTATGGACGGAGACGTCCGCAATTCCTTCCTTAGGAGGAGCGTTCAATGCGGCAACAGGGTCCTTCAATACATCGGGCCAGGCTGCAGGTACCTATAAATTCCGGTACTTCATGGATGGAACGCCTCCTTGTGTCGATGACAACGAAACAGTAACGGTGACCATCCATCCGCTACCGGTGGCAGATGCAGGCGCTCAGCAATCTTTGACCTGTGGGGTGACCGCAGTTACCGTTGGAGGAACCGGATCAAGCTCAGGCGCTCAATACAGTTATGAGTGGACACAGGTGGGATCGCCTGCCGTGCTTGGTACGCAGGCTACCCTGTCGGTAACGCAATCGGGAACGTATCAACTGTTGGTTACCGATACGCAGACGGGCTGTTCGGCTACCGATCAGGTAGGTGTGATCCAGGATGTAGAGGCGCCGGAAGCGGTCGTTACAACCCAGGACGTGAGTTGCTTTGGTGCAGGCGATGGATTTATTTTTGTAGAATCGATAGTCGGTGGAAAGCCGCCCTACATGTTCTCCTTTAATGGCAGCCCATTCAGTAGCCAGCAGCAATACTCTAATCTCAATGGAGGTGATTATCTGATTGCGGTTCAGGATGCCAATGGTTGTGAAGTGGAAGTACTGGTAAATGTGTTTGAACCACTGGAATTAACAGCCACATTGGTAGCCAATATCCAACCAGATAACGAAGGGAACTACTTCCTGGAACTGGGGGATGACCTGACGCTAAGCCTCCAAAGCAGTTTCCCCATTGCAGACCTGGATACCATCATTTGGTCGCCGGCAGGATCGATCGAATGCAATGACGTGTTCTGTTCTTCTGTAACCGTAGCGCCTGAAGAAGGGGCTATCTTTACGGTGACGGTAGAAAAAGGGCCATGTGAAGCGTCCGACCAACTTCGCTTGTTGGTGCGTAAGCCTCGCCCGGTTTTCATTCCCAATATTTTCTCGCCTAACGATGATGGTCAAAACGACGTGTTCTTCATCCAGGCAGGCAAGCAGGTGGAGCGCATTCAATCTTTCCTGGTGTTCAACCGCTGGGGAGAGCCGGTCTTTGAAGCCTACGACTTCCTTCCCAATGATATCACGATTGGCTGGGATGGGTATTTCCGCGGCAAACGCGTCGATCCGGGCGTCTTTGCTTACTACGTGGAGGTGCTCTACATCGATGGCTATGTAGAATTGATTAAAGGAGATGTTTCTCTGATTCGCTAAATAATGCGAGGTTTAAATAAAAAAGGGCACGGCCAAAAGCCGTGCCCTTTTTATTTAAACACAAAAAAAGAGCCGATTACCATGTAGGTAATCAGCTCGTTTAACCCCAAAAAACCAAATATTATGAAAACTTAAAAAGCTGACTATATAACCGCAAAAGTGCACATTTGTTTCTTAATTTTTAGTTAAAATATCGAAATATCTATATAAGATATCAAAAAAATCAATGGACCAGTAATTATCCCCCACATTTCGAGACAATTATTCTTCTTTCCTAAGGTGAAAAGCAGTTGCTGCTGCAATTTTCCATATTTTGCTGCCTTGTTATTGGGGAATGCGTTTCAAATAAAAGCAGTGGGCTGGTTTTTATAAAATAAAATTTGTCCTTACAGGCAACGAATTCCTTGAAAGCTCCCTCTAAACAGCATGTTTAATTAACAGTCGAACCTTTATCGCTATGGCTAAATTTTTACCTCTTTGGCTGGTGACAGCCTTTGTAGTGGTGCAATCCCACTATGCTTACGGACAATGTAACATCCCTTTTCCCCCGGGTACAGGAGCATTGGCATGTCAAAATGCCCCAACTTTCTGCTCTACCGTAGCCATGGATAATTATTGCTCCGCAACCGGGGCAACCGGCGTAGGCCCTTGTCCTGGTCCGTTTTGTTCAGGGTGCCAAAACTACAATTGGTTTGCTTTCGTTGCAGGGTCCCCTATGCTTTCCATAGAGATCGTCCCAAACAATTGTTCCAATGGGGTTGGATTACAAGCAGAGATGTATCAAACCAACGATTGCATAAACTTTACCTCCGTTTCCAATTGCGAAACGCCAGGCTCCCCCACGCCCATTGTTATTACCGCCAATTCTTTAGTGCCCGGCCAGACCTACTACCTGATGATCGATGGCTATGCTGCCGAAACTTGTGACTATGAATTGAACGTCCTTTCAGGTACGATCGGGGCCACCGGCCCCCCCGTAATTAATCCTCCTATCACCGGCCCAATCAATGTGTGCCCTGGCGCTACTATTCCTTATTCGGTCCTGCCCGGTTCAAATGTGGGTAATTACGACTGGAGTCTAACGCCGGCTATTGGGTTCATTTCCGGGGATGGAAACAGCAATGTCAATATCACCTTCACTTCGCCTGGAACCGCCCAATTGTGTATCACGCCTTCCAATGATTGTGCCACGGGCACACCTATTTGTAAGGTTATTGTGTCCACGCCAATTCCCCCCCAGTTCAACTATGTGACCTTTTGCTTAGGGGATACCTGGACCTGCCAGGGGCAGACGTTTACCAACCCTGGACAGCAGACATTTCACTACAATTCCTGGCTGGGTTGCGATAGTACCGTGATCTGTATTGCGACGGCCCTTCCTCCTATTGTCACGCCACCTGTGCAGGCGGTGATCTGTCAGGGAGGGAGTTATAACTTTGCTGGCCAAACCTTTAACCAAACAGGGGGTTACCCGGTCACCCTGACAGCGGCCAATGGCTGCGACAGTGTGGTGACACTTATCCTGCTGGTCATGCAGGCCAATGCGGTGATCCAGCCTCCCCCGGTATTGGGGTGTGGCGGTGGAGCCACCATTATGCTCAACGGGACAGCCTCTACGACGACCCCTGCCGCGTCCAACGCGGTGCTGGCCTATTCGTGGTCGGGACCGGGGATCGTGAGCGGAGGCAATACGCTCACCCCTACGATCAATCAACCAGGCACGTATACGCTCACAGTAACCCAAACATTTATGGGCGTGACCTGTACGGGCCAGGCCTCGGTGACGGTGACCCAAAACACGGCGGTACCCAACCCGCCCACCGTCACCGGGCCCTTGAACCCCTGTACAAACGCGGTGTCCACCTATACGGCGACGCCCTCTTCTTCCGGCCCGGCGCCTACGGGCTATACCTGGACGGTGACAGGCGGAACCTTTACCACGACAGGCAACACCGCGACGGTCACCTGGACCACCGCGGGCCAGGGCTCGGTATGTGTAACGGCCAATAACGCCTGTGGGCCAAGCACCCAGGCCTGCCTGACGATCAATGTGGGCGTAGGCCCTGCGGTACCTGCCTTAGTGGGTCCTGCATCCGTGTGTGAAGGAGATGTATTATTTTACGTAATCAACCCTGCAGATCCCAATACGGCCAGCTACACCTGGACGGTAGGGGGCAACGCCTCGTTCACGGACCTGGGGGACAGCATCGAAGTAGACTTTTCGGGCGCGACGAACGGGCAGATCTGTGTCACAGGGACCAACCCGTGCGGCACGAGCGCGCAGAGCTGCATCGCGGTGACGGTATTGGATGTACCGGCCCAACCGACGATCAGTGGACTGGCCTCGGTGTGCGACGGAGAAATAGCGACGTACAGTGTAGGGGCTGATCCGAATGCGACGAGCTACAACTGGACGGTGCCTGCGGGAGCGACGATCACGGCTGGAGCGGGGACGAACAGTATCACCATAGACTGGACGGGCTCGAACAATGGGAACGTATGCGTACGCGCATTAAATGCGTGCGGACAGAGCCCGCAGACGTGCTTTGCGGTGACGGTGAACGATGCGCCCACGGCCGTGCTGAGCGGCGGTGGGGCATTCTGTGCGGGCAGCGGGGGGACGATCAACCTGTCGATCGACCTGAGCGGGACATCGCCCTGGGATATCACTTATGCGATCAATGGGGTGGCACAGCCTACGCTGGTGGGGGTGACGACCGACCCATACATAATAACGACCAGCACGCCGGGCGTCTATACGCTGGTGAGCCTGGACAACATAGCGCCCTGCCCGGGGCTGGTCTCGGGAAGTGGGACAGTGACGGTGAACCCCTTGCCCAGCGCATTGCTGAGCGGCTCGGGTTCGATCTGTCAGGGTAGTGGCGACTGCGTGCAGTTGTCGGTGTTGCTGACGGGCACGCAGCCGTGGAGTGTGCAATTCTCGCTGAACGGCACCCCTCAGGCGCCGATCACGGGGATCGTGGACAACCCCTATGTGTATGATGCGTGCCAGGGCGGCACGTATGGGATTGTATCGGTGACGGATGCAAACGGATGCATGGAAGTAGGCGCAGGCACATCGGTAGTGACGGTAAACACGGCTCCGACCGTGTCCAATATTCAAGTAACGTGCAATCCGACAAATACAGGCTACACGGTGAGCTTCACGATCAACGGAGGCGACCCTGGGAGCTATACGGTAGACGGTAGCGGCGCGGGCATCACGGGCGGGGTATTCACGAGTGCGGAGATCCCGAACGGAGATGGATATAGCTTTGTGGTGGATGATGCGAACAACTGCAACCCGGTGACGGTGGAAGCCCCCAGGTACTGTGTGATTGCACGAGTTCGGCCGGAGATATGGATGCAGGGATGCAATCGGATTGCGGAGCGACAGCGTGCATCACGGGGATCTATGACAATACAGGAGAAGCCTTTGACGGGGATGACGCGCTGCAGTTCATCCTGCACACAGGTAGCGGGTTGACGATCATCAACGAGGTGGCCCGGAATGTGGTACCGACGTTCTGCTTTGATGCATTAGCGGGGATGACCTACGGGACGACGTACTACATCTCGGCCGTGGTAGGCAACGACCTTGGCGGCGGGGTAGTGGATCTGATGGATCCCTGTTTGTCGGTAGCGCAGGGCACGCCGGTGGTGTTCTACCAGGAGCCGACAGCGGACCTGGTGGGCGATGCGACGATCTGTGTGGGGAGAGCACGGCGCTGACGGTGACCTTCACGGGCCCGGCGCCCTACAGCCTGAGTTATGACGATGGGGCAGGGATACAGACGGTCAACGGGATCAACGCGAACCCGTATACGATCACGGTGACGCCAATGGCGACGACGACGTACTGCCTGACAGGGCTGTCCAATGCAAACTGCGTGGGCACGGTGAGTGGTTGTGCCACGGTGACGGTGAACCAGGAGGTGTCGGTGGCGAATGTGGGTACGGCCTGTAACTCGACGAATACGGAATTTGTAGTGAGCTTTGAGATCAGCGGAGGAGATGCGGCGACGTATACGGTATTGCCACTGGGATCGGGGACGATCACGCCGGGCAGTCCGGCGGAGTTTTTGAGCAACCCGATTGCCGCAGGGAGCACGTATGCCTTCCAGGTGACAGATATAAACGGCTGTGTAGTGATCGATGTGGAGAGCCTTCAGCCGGTGGATTGCGATTGCACCACGGCAGTAGGGGAGATGGACCTGACGGCGATCAATGAGTGCGGAGACGGACCGGTGGCAGGGATCTACAACTCGGTGGGGCAGAGCTTTGACGGGGATGACGTGCTGGAGTTTGTGCTGCACACGGGCAGCGGGAACGGGATCGAGTACCCGATCATAGCCAGGTCAGATACGCCGGTGTTCAGTTTTGATCCGGGGCAGATGACCTATGGAGATGTGTACTACATTTCGGCGATCGTGGGGAGTGACGACGGGACAGGGAGTGTGAACGATCAGGTAGACCCGTGTCTGGCGGTAGCGCCGGGCACGCCGGTGATCTTCTACGAGGTGCCCACGGCGACGCTGGGGGGCACGCAGGAGATCTGTATCGGGGAAAACGCGGTATTGCCGATCCTGCTGACGGGTGATTCGCCGTGGACGGTGGAGATCACGGACGGGACGACGAGTGAGACGATCACGGGGATCAACTCGACGACATACAACTATACGGTAGTGGCGCCACAGTCGACGGCGACCTATACGATCGTGGCCTCGAACGATGAGCATTGTCCGGCCGTGATCAGTGGCACGGCCACGGTGACGGTGAACCTGCCGCCGGTGAACGATGCGGCGGAGGTGACGATCAATTCGACGAACACGGGGTATGTGGTGTGCTTCAAGATCAGTGGCGGGGTACCGCCGTACACGGTGACGAATGGAGCGACGGTGTGGGTAGTAGACTCGGTGTTCTGCAGCAATGAGTTGCCCTGTGGGAACGGCTACTACTTTGAGTACGACGGAGCGAACGGCTGCGGGCCGGTGATCGTGACGGAGCCGCTGGTGGAGTGTGCCTGCACGACCACAGGCGGGGAGTTGGATCCGACGCCGCAGGAGATCTGTGGCACGGGTCCGGCGGTGGTGGCCTACGATGCGACCAACCAGGTGCTGGATGGAGACGATGTGGTGGACTTCATGATCCACAACGGGGACAACGTGCCGATCGCGACGAATACGATCCCGTCGTTCTCGTACACGGGCTTGCTGACGTATGGGACGACCTACTACATCTCGGCCCGGATCGGGAACAACGACGGCAACGGGAGCGTCGACCCGACAGATCCATGTCTGGTGATCACCCCGGGAGCACCGGTGGTGTTCTATGAGATCCCGGCAGCGAGCCTGACGGGGGGCGGAGATTTCTGTGCAGGGGAAGCGGTGGATTTGACCGTAACGATAAGTGGAGGGGTAGCGCCCTGGGAACTGGTCTATACCAATACCCAGGGAGATCAGTTGACCCTGACGATCCCCACAAGTCCTTATACCTTTCAGGAGAACCCGGCAGGCACGACGCTATACACATTGGTGAGCATCTCGGATACGCACTGTGTGGGCGCCAATGTCAGCGGCATTGCGGCCTTTACGGAGCAAGGGCAACCGGTTGGGGCCAATCCCCAAATTACCCCAGACCCAACCAATACCATGGTAACGGTATGTTTTACCATTGTAGGAGGGGATCCATTATCCTATTCAGTCACAGGCTGGCCGGGTACGATTACCGGAGATCAATTTTGCAGCGATCCCATTCCTTGTGACGTGGGCGCTTTCGGGTTTGTGGTACAGGATGCCTATGGATGTGGAGTTGATACGGTGGCAGGTCCGATTATTTGCAACTGTGTATCAGGCGCCGGGGTGATGGACCAAAACCTGCTGGAAGCATGCGCTTTTGAATCGGTTTCCGGATCGGTGGCTATTGCTACCCAGTTGGATGGAAATGACGTGCTGGAATACGTATTGCATACCGGAAACGGCAGTGCCCTGGGCACGATCGTCGCCATTAGCAGCACTCCCGATTTCACTTTCGATCCCGCTACCATGGTTTGTAATGTAACGTACTACATATCCTCCGTGGTGGGTGATAACGATGGAACTGGGCAGGTCGATCTGACAGATGATTGTTTGTCCGTATCGGAAGGGACGCCCGCTATATTCCATTGTATCCCTACCGCCTCGATCAGCGGTGGAGGTCCCATTTGTTTAGGACAGTCGGCACAAGCATCCTTTACATTGGGTGGAATAGGCCCCTTCGATGTGGTAGTCAACGACGGCACACAGGATATTACCATTCCTGCGGTGGCCAGCGGGTATCAATGGGTGCTCAATCCCACACAAACGACAACATATACATTGGTAAGTGTAACGGATGCGGTAACAGGTTGTAGCAATACAGCTTCCGGCTCGATCACAGTGACGGTCAATAATCCCGTTTTTGCCGGAACAGCGGCGGCTCCTTCGGAGTTGTGTGCCGGACAGGGGCAGGTGATCAATCTGGCCAACCTGCTAACAGACGAAGATACCGGAGGGGTATGGACGGAGACGTCTACGATTCCTTCCTCAGGCGGGGCGTTCAATGCAGCAGCAGGCACGTTTAATACGACCGGCCAGGCAGCGGGGACGTATAAGTTCCGGTACTTCATGGATGGGACACCACCTTGCACAGATGACAATGAGACGGTGACCGTGATCATCCATCCCCTGCCTGTAGCTGATGCAGGCGTTTCGCAGGAGTTGACCTGTGATGCAACAACCGTGACAATCGGTGGCACAGGGACCAGCTCGGGGGTGCAGTATGCGTATGAATGGACATTGGTAGGTTCGCCCACCGTGCTCGGTACGGATCCCACCTTGTCGGTCTCCCAATTCGGAACGTATCAGTTGACGGTAACCAATACCCAAACGGGGTGTGAATCCTCAGACCAGGTAGGGGTGATCCAAAATAATGAGACACCAGATGCTACCGTGGTAACCCAGGATGTGAGCTGTTTCGGCGATGCAGACGGGGTGATCTTTGTGGAGTCGGTAACAGGCGGAAAACCGCCGTATATGTTTTCATTCAATGGGGCGCCGTTTACCAATCAGCAACAATTCTCCGGCTTGAGCGGAGGGGATTACCTTCTTTCGATCCAGGATGCGAACGGGTGTGAAACACAGCTTCTGGTGAATGTAATTGAACCGCCGGAACTGACAGCCAACCTGGTAGCCAGTATTCTTCCGGATGGGGAAGGCAACTATATTATCGAATGGGGGGATGAATTAGACCTCCTGCTTCAGAGCAGCTTCCCTATCGCCGACCTGGATACCATCATTTGGACGCCGGCAAATTTGGTCGAATGCAACGACGTATTCTGTTCTTCCGTGACGGTGGCCCCTCAGGAAGGCGCTACCTATACCGTAACAGTAAACCGGGGTCCTTGCGAGGCGAGCGACCAGTTGCGGTTGCTGGTAAAAACGCCACGAAACGTGTATGTCCCCAATATTTTCTCGCCAAACCTCGATGGGCAGAATGATGTGTTCTACATCCAGGCAGGCAAGCAGATTCAGCAAATTCGCAGGTTTATGGTGTTTAACCGATGGGGAGAAACGATGTTCCGTGCCGACAATTTCCAACCCAATGATATTACCATCGGATGGGATGGAAACCACCGGGGTAAACCCGTCAATACAGGGGTGTATACCTGGTTTGTCGAAGTGGAATATGTAGACGGTTATGTCGAAATAATAAAAGGGGATGTAGTGCTGATGCGGTAAATCCGCCTAATTGAATGCACTCTTTCCCGAAAAGGGTCCCCATCTGTCAGGTAGGGACCCTTTTTTCGTTACGCTTTCTGGTGGAGAATTTTAGCAAATTTAATTAGCTTACACACTGCTATTACCTAATTAACAGTATGATGCGCGAATTATACTTTAAATTAGGATTGTTCATGTGCTTTTTGGCAACGAATTATAATTTATGATGAAAACGTACACACAAACGCTGATCCTCTTCCTTGCTCTCTATACTGCTACCGGGTTTGCACAAAACCCTACAGAGCAGGATTGTCTGGGTGCAATCCCCATTTGCCAGGAAATTTATACCCAAACCTATTCGCCTTCTGGAACCGGCAACTACCCAAATGAGATCAATCCGTCCATCAATTGTACGGTGGGAGAACTGAATTCCGTCTGGTACACATTTACCGTGGCTCAATCCGGGAGTTTTGGGTTTCTCCTTACGCCCAATGATTTGAATGATGATTATGACTGGTCCCTTTTCAATATTACCAATGCCTCTTGTTCCGATATTTTTGACGACCCTAGCCTGGTAGTCAGTTGTAATGCCGCAGGAGGAGGTACCTGCAATGGCCTGACCGGCGCAACCGGCGGCTCTTCCTATAACAACCAGGGGGGGGGATGTAACACCTTCCCGCCTTCTCAGAATGCTGGCTTTTCTGCATATAACGATTTGATCCCCGTGACATTTGGAAATACGTATGTATTGATGGTGTCAAACTGGACGGGTTCTACCAATGGCTATACCATCGATTTCGGCTATTCTACAGTGGGTGTTTGGGGGAATAACAACCCGCCCGTCATTCCCGGTATTATCTCCGGACCGATGCAGGTTTGCCCGGGTGCACCTTTCAATTATTCCGTTCCGCTGGCCATCGGAGCTTCCAATTATCAGTGGACACTAACCCCTCCCATTGGTGCGATTTCGGGTAATGGAGATAATAATGTGACCATTACATTTTCACAGGCCGGAGTGGCGCAGCTATGTGTGACCCCTTCTAATCCTTGTATTGTAGGACCGCCGATATGTAAGACCATTATTTCAGCCCCCATTCCACCTACCTTCCACTTCATTACGTATTGTTTTGGAGATACCTGGTCCTGTGAGGGACAGACGTTTACCAACCCTGGACAGCAGACATTTCACTACAATTCCTGGAAAGGTTGTGATAGTACGGTGACCTGTATTGCCACGGCTATTCCTCCCATTGTGACACCGCCCCTTCAAGCGGCAATCTGTCAGGGAGGGAGCTATAACTTTGCCGGCCAAACCTTTAACCAAACAGGGGGTTACCCGGTCACCCTGACAGCAGCCAGCGGCTGTGACAGTGTGGTCACCCTTATCTTGTCCGTCCTCCAGTCGGCAGCAGTGATCCAACCACCCCCTTTGCTGGGTTGCGGAGGCAATTCCTCTATTGTACTCAACGGATCCGCATCTACCTCAGCTCCTTCGGCCTCCAACGCGGTGCTGACTTACTCCTGGTCGGGGCCAGGTATCGTAAGTGGCGGTAATACCCTCACCCCCACGGTTAACCTGCCAGGGACCTATACCCTCACAGTCACCCAAACTTATCTGGGAGTAGTTTGTACCGGGATGGCTTCAGTGACCGTAGTGGCGAACACGGATGTACCAAACCCACCGACACTTACCGGACCGCTGTCGCCTTGTGCAGAATCTTCCGTCACCTACACCGTCACCCCTTCTTCTTCCGGTCCCAGTGCCAATGGCTACACCTGGACGGTCCCAAATGATACGTTTGTCAATAATGGGAATACCATCAATGTGGCCTGGACCACCACCGGCGAGGTAGAACTATGTGTGACAGCCAACAATGCCTGCGGGCCAAGTACTCCTTCTTGCCTGACGATCAACGTGGGGGCAAATCCTGCCACACCCTCCCTGGCAGGTCCTGCCGAGGTGTGTGAAGGGGATCTATTGGTTTATTATATCGATCCGCCCGATTCTACCGTGGTCAACTATACCTGGACGGTAGGGGGCAACGCCTCGTTCACGGACCTGGGGGACAGCATCGAAGTAGACTTTTCGGGCGCGACGAACGGGCAGATCTGTGTCACAGGGACCAACCCGTGCGGCACGAGCGCGCAGAGCTGCATCGCGGTGACGGTATTGGATGTACCGGCCCAACCGACGATCAGTGGCCTGGCCTCGGTGTGCGACGGAGAAATAGCGACGTACAGTGTAGGGGCTGATCCGAATGCGACGAGCTACAACTGGACGGTGCCTGCGGGAGAGACGATCACGGCTGGAGCGGGGACGAACAGTATCACCATAGACTGGACGGGCTCGAACAATGGGAACGTATGCGTGCGCGCATTAAATGCGTGCGGACAGAGCCCGCAGACGTGCTTTGCAGTGACGGTGAACGATGCGCCCACGGCCGTGCTGAGCGGCGGTGGGGCATTCTGTGCGGGCAGCGGGGGACGATCAACCTGTCGATCGACCTGAGCGGGACATCGCCCTGGGATATCACTTATGCGATCAATGGGGTGGCACAGCCTACGCTGGTGGGGGTGACGACCGACCCATACATATTGACGACCAGCACGCCGGGAACCTACACCCTGGTGAGCCTGGACAACATAGCGCCCTGCCCGGGTCTGGTATCGGGAAGTGGGACAGTGACGGTGAACCCCTTGCCCAGCGCATTGCTGAGCGGCTCGGGTTCGATCTGTCAGGGTAGTGGCGACTGCGTGCAGTTGTCGGTGCGGCTGACGGGCACGCAGCCGTGGAGTGTGCAATTCTCGCTGAACGGCACCCCTCAGGCGCCGATCACGGGGATCGTGGACAACCCCTATGTATGATGCGTGCCAGGGCGGCACGTATGGGATTGTATCGGTGACGGATGCAAACGGATGCATGGAAGTAGGCGCAGGCACATCGGTAGTGACGGTAAACACGGCTCCGACCGTGTCCAATATTCAAGTAACGTGCAATCCGACAAATACAGGCTACACGGTGAGCTTCACGATCAACGGAGGCGACCCTGGGAGCTATACGGTAGACGGTAGCGGCGCAGGCATCACGGGCGGGGTATTCACGAGTGCGGAGATCCCGAACGGAGATGGATATAGCTTTGTGGTGGATGATGCGAACAACTGCAACCCGGTGACGGTGGAAGCCCCCCAGGTACTGTGTGATTGCACGAGTTCGGCCGGAGATATGGATGCAGGGATGCAATCGGATTGCGGAGCGACAGCGTGCATCACGGGGATCTATGACAATACAGGAGAAGCCTTTGACGGGGATGATGCGCTGCAGTTCATCCTGCACACAGGTAGCGGGTTGACGATCATCAACGAGGTGGCCCGGAATGTGGTACCGACGTTCTGCTTTGATGCAGCAGCGGGGATGACCTACGGGACGACGTACTACATCTCGGCCGTGGTAGGCAACGACCTTGGCGGCGGGGTAGTGGATCTGATGGATCCCTGTTTGTCGGTAGCGCAGGGCACGCCGGTGGTGTTCTACCAGGAGCCGACAGCGGACCTGGTGGGCGATGCGACGATCTGTGTGGGGGAGAGCACGGCGCTGACGGTGACCTTCACGGGCCCGGCGCCCTACAGCCTGAGTTATGACGATGGGGCAGGGATACAGACGGTCAACGGGATCAACGCGAACCCGTATACGATCACGGTGACGCCAATGGCGACGACGACGTACTGCCTGACGGGTTTGTCCAATGCAAACTGCGTGGGCACGGTGAACGGTTGTGCCACGGTGACGGTGAACCAGGAGGTGTCGGTGGCGAATGTGGGTACGGCCTGTAACTCGACGAATACGGAATTTGTAGTGAGCTTTGAGATCAGCGGAGGAGATGCGGCGACGTATACGGTATTGCCACTGGGATCGGGGACGATCACGCCGGGCAGTCCGGCGGAGTTTTTGAGCAACCCGATTGCCGCAGGGAGCACGTATGCCTTCCAGGTGACAGATATAAACGGCTGTGTAGTGATCGATGTGGAGAGCCTTCAGCCGGTGGATTGCGATTGCACCACGGCAGTAGGGGGAGATGGACCTGACGGCGATCAATGAGTGCGGAGACGGACCGGTGGCAGGGATCTACAACTCGGTGGGGCAGAGCTTTGACGGGGATGACGTGCTGGAGTTTGTGCTGCACACGGGCAGCGGGAACGGGATCGAGTACCCGATCATAGCCAGGTCAGATACGCCGGTGTTCAGTTTTGATCCGGGGCAGATGACCTATGGAGATGTGTACTACATTTCGGCGATCGTGGGGAGTGACGACGGGACAGGGAGTGTGAACGATCAGGTAGACCCGTGTCTGGCCGTAGCGCCGGGCACGCCGGTGATCTTCTACGAGGTGCCCACGGCGACGCTGGGGGGCACGCAGGAGATCTGTATCGGGGACAACGCGGTATTGCCGATCCTGCTGACGGGTGATTCGCCGTGGACGGTGGAGATCACGAACGGGACGACGAGTGAGACGATCACGGGGATCAACTCGACGACATACAACTATACGGTAGTGGCGCCACAGTCGACGGCGACCTATACGATCGTGGCTTCGAACGATGAGCATTGTCCGGCCGTGATCAGTGGCACGGCCACGGTGACGGTGAACCTGCCGCCGGTGAACGATGCGGCGGAGGTGACGATCAATTCGACGAACACGGGGTATGTGGTGTGCTTCAAGATCAGTGGCGGGGTACCGCCGTACACGGTGACGAATGGAGCGACGGTGTGGGTAGTAGACTCGGTGTTCTGCAGCAATGAGTTGCCCTGTGGGAACGGCTACTACTTTGAGTACGACGGAGCGAACGGCTGCGGGCCGGTGATCGTGACGGAGCCGCTGGTGGAGTGTGCCTGCACGACCACAGGCGGGGAGTTGGATCCGACGCCGCAGGAGATCTGTGGCACGGGCCCGGCGGTGGTGGCCTACGATGCGACCAACCAGGTGCTGGATGGAGACGATGTGGTGGACTTCATGATCCACAACGGGGACAATGTGCCGATCGCGACGAACACGATCCCGTCGTTCTCGTACACGGGCTTGCTGACGTATGGGACGACCTACTACATCTCAGCCCGGATCGGGAACAACGACGGCAACGGGAGCGTAGACCCGACAGATCCATGTCTGGTGATCACCCCGGGTACCCCGGTGGTGTTCTATGAGATCCCGGCAGCGAGCCTGACGGGGGGCGGAGATTTCTGTGCAGGGGAAGCGGTGGATTTGACCGTAACGATAAGTGGAGGGGTAGCGCCCTGGGAACTGGTCTATACCAATACCCAGGGAGATCAGTTGACCCTGACGATCCCCACGAGTCCCTACACCTTCCAGGAGAGTCCGGCAGGCACGACGCTATACACGTTGGTGAGTATCTCGGATACGCACTGTGTGGGCGCCAATGTCAGCGGCATTGCTGCCTTTACGGAGCGGGCGCAGCCGTTTGGGACCAATGTGCAGATCACCCCGGATCCGACCAATACCTTTGTGACAATCTGCTTCCCCATAGTTGGAGGGGATGCGGCAACATATGCAGTGGCTGGTTGGCCGGGCACGATCGCTGGCAACCAATTCTGCAGCGATCCCGTACCCTGTAATTCAGGCTCCTACCAGTTTCTGGTGCAGGATGCCTTCGGATGCGGAATCGATACCCTGTTCGGTCCGGTCGTGTGCAATTGCGTCTCAAGCGCCGGGATCATGAATCAGAACCTACAGTCGCATTGTGCCTTTGAATCGGTCTCCGCCCCTGTTGCATTAGCCACTCAATTTGATGGGAACGATACCCTGATGTATGTGTTGCATACCGGAAACGGCAGTGCCCTGGGAACGGTTATCGCGATCAACGGTACGCCTGACTTTACGTTCGACCCGGCGACTATGGATTGCAGCGTGGCCTATTATATATCCTCTGTAGTGGGCGATAATGACGGCACAGGCCAGGTCGATCTAACCGATGTTTGCCTCTCCGTGGCAGTAGGTACCCCTGTCGTATTTAATTGCCTGCCGGCAGCGACAATCGCAGGAGGCGGACCGATCTGTGCCGGAGAATCCATCACTGCCTCCCTCTCCCTGACCGGTGGAGGCCCCTTCTCCGTGCTGCTCAATGATGGCATACAAGATATTTTGCTGAATAATATTGAAAATGGCTACCAATGGAACTTGTCTCCATCCCAGACCACAACCTATACCCTGATAGAAGTAGCGGATTCTACGGGATGCAGTAGCGCGATTTCCGGCTCCATAACCGTGACTGTCAACACCCCGGTATTTGCCGGTACGGCCGTCAATCCGTTGGAGCAATGTGCCGGACAGGGGCAGGTGATCCAGCTGGCCGACCTGTTAACGGATGAAGATACAGGGGGCGTCTGGACAGAAACTTCTGCCACACCTTCTTCCGGAGGGGCGTTTAATGCGGTAAACGGTACGTTCAATTCAACCGGGCAGGCTCCTGGAACCTACAAGTTCCGGTACTTCATGGATGGAACGCCTCCTTGCACAGATGACAATGAGACGGTGACAGTGATCATCCATCCACTTCCTGTAGCAGATGCCGGAACGCAGCAAGAACTGACCTGCAATGCGGCTTCTGTGACCATCGGCGGCACAAGTACCAGTTCGGGCGTCCAGTATGCGTATGAATGGACACTGGTAGGCTCGCCCACCGTGCTCGGCACAGAATCCACGCTGCCGGTTTCGCAATCGGGCACCTATCAGTTGACAGTGGTCAACACACAAACGGGTTGTACCTCATCCGACCAGGTGGGCGTACTCCAGAATATGGAAACGCCTGTGGCAATAGTGACATCGCAAGACTTGAGTTGCTTTGGCGCTGAAGACGGAGTGATCTTCGTGGAGTCAGTGGCGGGAGGAAAACCGCCCTATCTGTTTGCACTCAACGGAAGTCCTTTCAGTGCACAGCAGCAGTTCTCCGGGTTGAGTGGAGGCGATTACCTCCTTTCGATTCAGGATGCCAATGGTTGTGAATCGCAGCTGCTCGTGAATCTAGTTGAACCGCAGGAACTGACAGCCGACCTGATCGCCAATATCCAACCGGATGGGGAAGGCAACTACCTGATCGAATGGGGGGATGAACTGAACCTCCTGTTGCAGAGCAGCTTTCCGATTGCCGACCTGGATACGGTTATTTGGACGCCGGCCAATTTGATCGAATGCAACGACGTGTTCTGCTCTTCTGTGACCGTGGCTCCTCAGGAAGGAACTACCTTTACCGTGACAGTAAGCAGAGGGCCCTGTGAGGCTACCGATCAGTTGCGATTGCTGGTGAAAATTCCGCGCCCGGTGTACATTCCAAACATCTTTTCGCCCAATTACGATGGCCAGAACGATGTGTTCTACATCCAGGCAGGCCGGCAGGTGCAACAGATTCGTACCTTCCAGATATTCAATCGATGGGGAGAGCCCATGTTCCGCGCAGATGATTTCCAACCCAACGACATCAGTATCGGATGGGATGGCACCCACCGGGGCAAACGCGTCAATACAGGGGTGTATACCTGGTTTGTCGAAGTGGAATATGTAGACGGCTATGTAGAAATTATCAAGGGAGATGTGAGTTTGATCCGTTAACCTCAATCTGTCTGGATTAGAGGCGCTGCTTGTTTTTTCTTAAAACATATGGCCAGCTGTGAGCTGGCCATATGTTTTAAGTTTATTGGTTGTTTTGTGGATTTTTTCACTAATTTTTTGTAACATTATAGGTTAAGTAGGGAAGTAAGTAATGTGACAAAAGTACTTTAATGTTTTTTATAAGGATATCTGCGGCCGTGCGGCCGCAGATATCCTTATAAAGACTGTACTTAGTTTTCACAAGATTACTTCAACAACATAAAGGGAGTTTTTGCTTGGTAACCGCATTTCACCACCAAAAAGTGTTACCATGTGGAAGTATTTACCTCTCCTATTACTCCCGGTATTTTTATTGAATCAACCTCAAATGCTGTATGGGCAATGTAACGTTCCTTTCCCACTCAGCACAGGCCCACAGGCATGCCAGGATGCCCCGCTTTTTTGTGCTAATGCGGATTTGGATGGGTATTGTTCAGCTACCGGAAACACAGGCGTAGGTGTTTGCCCACCGCCTTTTTGTTCCGGATGCCAAAACTTCCAGTGGTTCCGGTTTGTGGCTAATACCCAGGTGTTGTCTTTGACGATTTCTCCTCAAAATTGTTCTTGGAACGGACAAGGGCTGCAAGCTCATATGTACCAGACCGAGGATTGTGTGAACTTCACTTCGGTATCCAATTGCGAGAGCCCCGGGGTCCCCATTCCGATCACCATTACGGCGAATAACCTGATTCCCGGAGAGGAATACTATGTGATGATTGACGGGTACTCCATGGATATTTGCGATTATACCATAGATGTGGTGCAGGGAAGTATTGCCGACCTTCCACCTCCTTTCATTTCCGGGAACATCACAGGCCCTGCGAATGTATGTCCAGGCGCTACAATCACCTACACCGTTCCGGAAAGTTTCGGGATCACGGATTACGACTGGACCCTTACCCCGTCTATCGGCGTGATTAGCAATAATGGGAATAGCACAGTGACCATTACTTTTATAGCTCCCGGTACCGCCCAATTGTGTGTGACGCCTACTTCATGCACCACCGGCCCTCCGGTATGTATGGTGATTGTGTCGACGCCCATCCCGCCTACTTTCCACAACCTCACGTTCTGCTTTGGCGATACCTGGACCTGTGAAGGGCAAACCTTCACCAGTCCCGGGCAGCAGATATTTCACTACAATTCCTGGCTGGGTTGCGATAGTACAGTGATCTGTATCGCCACGGCTATTCCTCCCATTGTCATGCCTCCCGTCCAGGCAGTGATCTGTCAGGGAGGGAGTTATAACTTTGCCGGCCAAACCTTTAATCAAACAGGGGGCTACCCGATCACCCTGACAGCGGCCAATGGCTGCGACAGTGTGGTGACACTTATCCTGCTGGTCATGCAGGCCAATGCGGTAATCCAACCTCCTCCAGTTTTGGGCTGTGAACCCGGAGCCACCATCATGCTCAACGGGACAGCCTCTACGACCACCCCTGCCGCCTCCAACGCGGTGCTAACCTACTCGTGGTCGGGGCCAGGTATCGTGAGCGGCGGTAATACCCTTACCCCTACGATCAACCAGCCGGGTACCTATACGCTCACGGTGACCCAAAGTTATTTGGGCGTGACCTGTACAGGCCAGGCCTCCGTGACGGTGACCCAAAATACCGCAGTGCCGAATGCACCTACCCTCGCAGGCCCCTTAAGCCCATGCACCAATTCAGTATCTACCTATACCGCCACCGCTTCTTCTTCCGGTCCGGCGCCTACGGGCTATACCTGGACGGTGACAGGCGGAACCTTTACCACGACAGGCAACACCGCGACGGTCACCTGGACCACCGCGGGCCAGGGCTCGGTATGTGTAACGGCCAATAACGCCTGTGGGCCAAGCACCCAGGCCTGCCTGACGATCAATGTGGGCGTAGGCCCTGCGGTACCTGCCTTAGTGGGTCCTGCATCCGTGTGTGAAGGAGATGTATTATTTTACGTAATCAACCCTGCAGATCCCAATACGGCCAACTATACCTGGACGGTAGGGGCAACGCCTCGTTCACGGACCTGGGGGACAGCATCGAAGTAGACTTTTCGGGCGCGACGAACGGGCAGATCTGTGTCACAGGGACCAACCCGTGCGGCACGAGCGCGCAGAGCTGCATTGCGGTGACGGTATTGGATGTACCGGCCCAACCGACGATCAGTGGACTGGCCTCGGTGTGCGACGGAGAAATAGCGACGTACAGCGTAGGGGCTGATCCGAATGCGACGAGCTACAACTGGACGGTGCCTGCGGGAGCGACGATCACGGCTGGAGCGGGGACGAACAGTATCACCATAGACTGGACGGGCTCGAACAATGGGAACGTATGCGTACGCGCATTAAATGCGTGCGGACAGAGCCCGCAGACGTGCTTTGCGGTGACGGTGAACGATGCGCCCACGGCCGTGCTGAGCGGCGGTGGGGCATTCTGTGCAGGCAGCGGCGGGACGATCAACCTGTCGATCGACCTGAGCGGGACATCGCCCTGGGATATCACCTATGCGATCAATGGGGTGGCACAGCCTACGTTGGTGGGGGTGACGACCGACCCATACATAATAACGACCAGCACGCCGGGCGTCTATACGCTGGTGAGCCTGGACAACATAGCGCCCTGCCCGGGGCTGGTATCGGGAAGTGGGACAGTGACGGTGAACCCTTTGCCCAGCGCATTGCTGAGCGGCTCGGGTTCGATCTGTCAGGGTAGTGGCGACTGCGTGCAGTTGTCGGTGCTGCTGACGGGCACGCAGCCGTGGAGTGTGCAATTCTCGCTGAACGGCACCCCTCAGGCGCCGATCACGGGGATCGTGGACAACCCCTATGTGTATGATGCGTGCCAGGGCGGCACGTATGGGATTGTATCGGTGACGGATGCAAACGGATGCATGGAAGTAGGCGCAGGCACATCGGTAGTGACGGTAAACACGGCTCCGACCGTGTCCAATATTCAAGTAACGTGCAATCCGACAAATACAGGCTACACGGTGAGCTTCACGATCAACGGAGGCGACCCTGGGAGCTATACGGTAGACGGTAGCGGCGCAGGCATCACGGGCGGGGTATTCACGAGTGCGGAGATCCCGAACGGAGATGGATATAGCTTTGTGGTGGATGATGCGAACAACTGCAACCCGGTGACGGTGGAAGCCCCCCAGGTACTGTGTGATTGCACGAGTTCGGCCGGAGATATGGATGCAGGGATGCAATCGGATTGCGGAGCGACAGCGTGCATCACGGGGATATATGACAATACAGGAGAAGCCTTTGACGGGGATGACGCGCTGCAGTTCATCCTGCACACAGGTAGCGGGTTGACGATCATCAACGAGGTGGCCCGGAATGTGGTACCGACGTTCTGCTTTGATGCATTAGCGGGGATGACCTACGGGACGACGTACTACATCTCGGCCGTGGTAGGCAACGACCTTGGCGGCGGGGTAGTGGATCTGATGGATCCCTGTTTGTCGGTAGCGCAGGGCACGCCGGTGGTGTTCTACCAGGAGCCGACAGCGGACCTGGTGGGCGATGCGACGATCTGTGTGGGGGAGAGCACGGCGCTGACGGTGACCTTCACGGGCCCGGCGCCCTACAGCCTGAGTTATGACAATGGGGCAGGGATACAGACGGTCAACGGGATCAACGCGAACCCGTATACGATCACGGTGACGCCAATGGCGACGACGACGTACTGCCTGACAGGGCTGTCCAATGCAAACTGCGTGGGCACGGTGAACGGTTGTGCTACGGTGACGGTGAACCAGGAGGTGTCGGTGGCGAATGTGGGTACGGCCTGTAACTCGACGAATACGGAATTTGTAGTGAGCTTTGAGATCAGCGGAGGAGATGCAGCGACGTATACGGTATTGCCACTGGGATCGGGGACGATCACGCCGGGCAGTCCGGCGGAGTTTTTGAGCAACCCGATTGCCGCAGGGAGCACGTATGCCTTCCAGGTGACAGATATCAACGGCTGTGTAGTGATCGATGTGGAGAGCCTTCAGCCGGTGGATTGCGATTGCACCACGGCAGTAGGGGAGATGGACCTGACGGCGATCAATGAGTGCGGAGACGGACCGGTGGCAGGGATCTACAACTCGGTGGGGCAGAGCTTTGACGGGGATGACGTGCTGGAGTTTGTGCTGCACACGGGCAGCGGGAACGGGATCGAGTACCCGATCATAGCCAGGTCAGATACGCCGGTGTTCAGTTTTGATCCGGGGCAGATGACCTATGGAGATGTGTACTACATCTCGGCGATCGTGGGGAGTGACGACGGGACAGGGAGTGTGAACGATCAGGTAGACCCGTGTCTGGCGGTAGCGCCGGGCACGCCGGTGATCTTCTACGAGGTGCCCACGGCGACGCTGGGGGGCACGCAGGAGATCTGTATCGGGGACAACGCGGTATTGCCGATCCTGCTGACGGGTGATTCGCCGTGGACGGTGGAGATCACGGACGGGACGACGAGTGAGACGATCACGGGGATCAACTCGACGACATACAACTATACGGTAGTGGCGCCACAGTCGACGGCGACCTATACGATCGTGGCTTCGAACGATGAGCATTGTCCGGCCGTGATCAGTGGCACGGCCACGGTGACGTGAACCTGCCGCCGGTGAACGATGCGGCGGAGGTGACGATCAATTCGACGAACACGGGGTATGTGGTGTGCTTCAAGATCAGTGGCGGGGTACCGCCGTACACGGTGACGAATGGAGCGACGGTGTGGGTAGTAGACTCGGTGTTCTGCAGCAATGAGTTGCCCTGTGGGAGCGGCTACTACTTTGAGTACGACGGAGCGAACGGCTGCGGGCCGGTGATCGTGACGGAGCCGCTGGTGGAGTGTGCCTGCACGACCACAGGCGGGGAGTTGGATCCGACGCCGCAGGAGATCTGTGGCACGGGTCCGGCGGTGGTGGCCTACGATGCGACCAACCAGGTGCTGGATGGAGACGATGTGGTGGACTTCATGATCCACAACGGGGACAATGTGCCGATCGCGACGAACACGATCCCGTCGTTCTCGTACACGGGCTTGCTGACGTATGGGACGACCTACTACATCTCAGCCCGGATCGGGAACAACGACGGCAACGGGAGCGTCGACCCGACAGATCCATGTCTGGTGATCACCCCGGGCCCCCAGTGGTGTTCTATGAGATCCCGGCAGCGAGCCTGACGGGGGCGGAGATTTCTGTGCAGGGAAGCGGTGGATTTGACCGTAACGATAAGTGGAGGGGTAGCGCCCTGGGAACTGGTCTATACCAATACCCAGGGAGATCAGTTGACCCTGACGATCCCCACGAGTCCCTATACCTTCCAGGAGAGCCCGGCAGGCACGACGCTATACACATTGGTGAGCATCTCGGATACGCACTGTGTGGGCGCCAATGTCAGCGGCATTGCGGCCTTTACGGAGCGGGCGCAGCCGTTTGGGACCAATGTGCAGATCACCCCGGATCCGACCAATACCTTTGTGACAATCTGCTTCACCATAGTTGGAGGGGATGCGGCAACATATGCAGTGGCTGGTTGGCCGGGCACGATCGTTGGCAACCAATTCTGCAGCGATCCGATTCCGTGCGGGCAGGATTCCTATCAATTCTTCCTGGAGGACGGGTTTGGATGTGGAACGGATACGCTACAGGGACCTATTGTATGTGAATGTATCTCAAGTGCCGGAATTATGGATCAAAATGCGTTATCCCTTTGCGAGTTTGAATCCGCTTCGGCGCCGCCGGCAGTAGCCACTCAATTTGATGCCAATGACGTGCTCGAATACGTGCTGCACACCGGCAGTGGGGATGTGTTGGGGACAATCATCGCGGTCAACGGCGCTCCTGACTTTATTTACGATCCGGCCACGATGGATTGTGGTGTGACGTACTATATATCCTCTGCAGTGGGGGACAATGACGGTACGGGCATGGTTGACCTGAGTGATGATTGCTTGTCCGTAGCCGTAGGTACGCCGGTGATCTTCCATTGTTTGCCCAATGTCTCGATCAGCGGAGGTGGCCCCATTTGCCTGGGGCAATCTACTACCGCCTATTTCAGCCTGGGATTTGGACTTTATGACGTGGTACTCCATGACGGAACACAGGATATCACCCTGACCAGTATTGCCAATTCTCATCCATGGACCCTCAGTCCGACTCAAACGACCACGTATACGCTTGTGAGTGTGCAAAGCATTGCCACCGGCTGCATCAATACGGCCTCCGGATCGATCACAGTAACAGTTAACAACCCGGTATTTGCAGGTACGGCAATTGCTCCAATGGAGTTGTGTGCCAATGAGGGACCAATGATCTATCTGGCCGACCTTTTAACGGATGAAGACATGGGAGGGATCTGGACGGAAACTTCCGCCACGCCTTCTTCCGGAGGGGCGTTTAATGCAGCAAGTGGTACTTTTTACCCAGTCGGCCAAGCTCCAGGAACCTACAAGTTCCGGTATTTCATGGATGCACAACCACCTTGTTTTGACGATTATGAAACGGTGACAGTCATCATCCACCCAAAACCGGTAGCGGATGCAGGCATCCCACAAGAGCTGACCTGTGATGAGACGACTGTAACGATAGGTGGTTCGGGCTCCAGCGCGGGGGCGCAGTATACGTATGAATGGACATTGGCAGGCTCGCCCACCGTGCTCGGTACGCAGCCCACGCTGTTGGTTTCGCAACCGGGTACCTATCAGTTGGCGGTCATCAATACCGAAACGGGTTGTATGTCGGTAGATCAGGTGGGGGTAATGGAAAACATAGCCATACCTGTATTGAGTGTGTTAACCCAGGATGTGAGTTGCTTTGGTTATGGAGACGGAGTGATCTTTGTAGAATCCATTACAGGCGGTAAGCCGCCCTATCTGTTTGCCCTCAATAATGAGCCGCTTAGTAGCCAGCAGCAGTTTTCAGGCCTGGATGGCGGCGATTACCTGATCTCCGTCGAGGATGCGAACGGCTGTGAAACTCAAGTGTTGGTAAACATCTTTGAACCGGCGGAATTGACGGCTACATTAGTGACCTCCATCCAACCTGATGCAGAGGGGAATTATTTCCTGGAATGGGGAGACAATCTGATTCTTTCCTTGCTGAGCAGCTACCCGGTTGCGGAACTGGACACGATTACCTGGTCGCCAGCCCAATTTGTGGAATGTAACGATGTCTTCTGCTCCTCCGTGACCGTGGCGCCCCAGGAAGGGGCCATGTTTACCGTAACGGTGAATTGGGGTCCCTGCCAAGCGAGCGATCAGTTGCGACTCCTGGTGCACAAATCACGCCCGGTTTTCATTCCGAATATTTTTTCCCCAAACGATGACGGGAAAAACGATGTGTTCTTTATCCAGGCAGGGCCGCAAGTGCAACAGATCCGTACGCTAATGGTATTCAACCGGTGGGGGGAGTCCATATTCCACGCCGAAAATTTCCGGCCCAACGATGAAAGCATGGGCTGGGATGGTGCCCACCGGGGTAAACCGGTTGATCCTGGCGTGTATGCCTGGTTTGTCGAAGTGGAATATACAGATGGATATGTGGAAATGATTAAAGGAGATGTGAGCCTTGTGAGATAAGCCCTTAATGGTCAGCAAGTGGCCAGGTCAATACTGGAGAAAGGAAGTGGAAGGGTAGTCATTATATTACCCGAGTATAGAAAATCAGGCCATCCTGGAGCGATCCGGGATGGCTTTTTTATGGCTTCCGGAAAACGACCCAAACCGCTGCCACGATCAGCAGGAAACCGAGCAGGTAGTTCCATCGAAACGACTCCTTTAGATAGATCATGGCAAAGAGCACAAAAACGACAAGGCTGATCACTTCCTGAATGATTTTGAGCTGAAAGGCCGTGAACTGCCCATACCCAAGTCGGTTGGCAGGAACCATAAGGCAATATTCAAAAAAAGCCAACCCCCAACTGATCAGTATTACCTTCCACAGGTCAATTTCTTTGTGCTTTAAATGCCAATACCAGGCCGCTGTCATGAAGGTATTGGAGAGCAGAAGCAGAATAATGGTTTTCATGTACCTTCTACTTGGGTTTTGTGATGAAAATTAAGGGAGCAAGCTTCTTATACTACGTGTAAAAAATGGTTTACACACCGCTTTAAAATGGGAAGAAATAGGGGATCAAAAAGGTCGCCAAAATCCAGAAAAGCAGGCTCAACGGCGCCCCAACCCGGATAAAATCGGTGAAGCGGTAGTTGCCGGCACTATAGATCATAGCGTTTGTCTGGTAGCCGATAGGGGTCATAAAGCTGGAGGAAGCCGCGAATGTCACGGCCATCAGGAATGGAGTAGGACTGAGTCCGAGTTGCTGGGCCATGGCGATGGCAATGGGCGTAACCAGGGCTGCAGTAGCCGCGTTCGACATGGTTTCCGTAAGCAACATGGTGAGCAGGTAGATCCCGGAGAGCAGAAATACCGGCCCATGTGGCCCCAGAAATTGGGCCAGCTCATTGGCCAGTGTTTGTGCCAACCCGCTTTTTTGCATGGCAATGCCCATACTTAGCGAGCCTGCCAGCAGGAAAACTACCTTCCAATCGATCGATTCATATACCTCCCGCATCGTGAGGCAACGGGTGATCACCAGCAGGGTTACCCCGGCAATGCTGCCGATCAGGATGGGGATCCAACCCAGGGAAGCGGAAAGAATGATCCCCAAAGCGATGACCGAAACGAGGATCAGTTTACGTTTGTTGAGAAACGGCAGGCCTTCTTCAGATAATAAGATGAAAGGGCTATCCCGTTCGGTTTCCCACTTTCTCAGGGTTTGAATGTAGTGGCTCTTCACTTCGGCCAGGATCACGTCGCCTGCCTGAAGAGGGGTGTCGTGCAAGTGTTCGTGAATGATCTCTTCCCGGTGCCGGATCGCAAGCGGGATAGCCCGGAATTTCCGGCGAAAATCGAGCTGGCGAAGGGTCTGCCCCTGCAACTCGGAATTGGCCGTGACCACCAGTTCGATCATGCTCGATCCGGCAGGATCCTGTAACCCTCCATCCCCGATCCGGACGGCCTTGCCGGGATGCACGACCCACTGGTCTTTCAATTGTTTGATCGCTTCTACGTTGCCCCGCACCTTCAAAATGTCACCGCGCTGAAGGACCATATCCCCGGGAGGTACAATGAACCGGTCTCCTTCCCGGTAAATGGCGATGATGTCTAACTCCAGATCCCGAAGGAGCGCGGAATCCATGATCTTTTGCCCCACGAGCGGGGAATTGGCAAGGAGCTCGATTTCCACCAGGTAATCGCGCAAGACCACCCGGTTGTCTATCGTTTCTTCCGGCCGGTTGGGCAGCAACCGCCTGCCAATGAAGAGCAGGTACACGATCGCCACTGTCAGCAGCACGATGCCCACGGGAAACAGCTGGAACATGCTAAATGCAGGCAATCCCAACTCCACCGCAATCCCGCTGACGAGCAGGTTGGTGGAGGTGCCAATGAGGGTACAAGTCCCTCCGGCAGTAGTGGCAAAACACAGGGGCAGGAGAAGTTGAGAAGGGTTTTTTCCAATGGAGCGCGCAATCTGTATGGTCATGGGAATAAAAACTGCGACCACCGGAGTATTATTGATAAAGGCCGAAAGCGTGCCGCCGACCAGCATCATCAATAGAAAACTACCCAGAAAATTTTTCTTAAACGCCTTGGTGAGATAAGGTCGCCATTGCTGGAGAGCACCCGTCTTGAAAAAGGCGCCACTGAGCGCAAAAAGAAAAGCCACCGTCAGCGTCGCCGAATTGCCAAAGCCGGCTACGCCTTCTTCCGGGGTCAGCACGCCTGCCAGCACCAGCGTAGGGATCAACGCCAACGCGATCAGATCAATGCTGAGCCATTCGGTGATGAACAAGACCAGTGCAGCAAGCAGCACAACAAGAACTAATAATGCCTGGGGTTCCATAGGCCGGAGATTCCTTACCTCGCAAAGCAACGGAAATTATCCAGGAAACGGAAAAGAAAAAGGCGATCCCTTGTGGGAATCGCCTTTTGATGAAGAAAAACTCGTTAAGCTCCTATTAGGTGATATTCAAAAGATGCCACGAAGTGAAAAAACGCTGTATGGGGGGTGAAAAAAAATTAAAAAAAATTAAGCAATTAATTTAAGTACCTGGCTGCCAGTGCTTTGTAAGCTAAATAAATTTATAAAGACTAAATGGGCGGGCGCAGCCCGCCCATTTAGTCTTTATAAGGATATCTGCGGCCGTGCGGCCGCAGATATCCTTATAAAAAACATTAAAGTACTTTGTTTACAAAGTAGTCAGGTTTTTGTGCTATTGTTTTTTTAAAAAGGAATAACCGTTCCCTCCTGCCTGGTCATTTCGTGGTAATGATCCTGAAGGGTTTCCAGCACAGAACTCCCGTGCTTATTCACGATGGGACGACCGTCAATCATACCTACCCGGGTGAGCTCTCCCATCGTTCCAGTGGCAAATACCTCGTCGGCTGTGTAAAACTCCGTCAAAGAAAGGTTGCGCTCCCGGCAAGGAATGCCGTGCTCCCGGCAGATATCCAACACCGTCCCTCTCGTGATACCAGGCAGGCAGGCATCGGGAAAAGGGGTGTAAACGATGCCTTTCCGGATACAGAACAGGTTTACATCGTTGGCCTCCGCGACAAATCCCCGCTCGTCGAGCATGAGGGCTCCATCGGCGCCTGCGTGGTTGGCCTCGATCTTGGCCAGGATATTGTTGAGCAGGTTGTTGTGGTGGATTTTGCTATCCAGAAAAGCCGGGCTGTTTCGCCGGATGGCCGAGGTGATAAGCGTGATCTCGGGCGGAAATACAGGCGCTTTCCACTCCGCAAGCACGATCAGGGTACAGCCCGACTGATTGAGGCGGGGGTCCATCCCGGAGGTCACCTTTTCCCCGCGGGTGAGCGTCAGCCGGATGTGCACGCCATCGCGCATATCATTGGCTTTCAAAATGTTGAGGATGGCTTCATGCACGAATTCCCGCCTCGGCAAATTCTGGAAAGCCAACGCATGCGCCGAGTCGAACAACCGGTCGAGGTGTTCTTCGAGGTGAAAGATCCGGCCCTGGTAAACCCGGATGCCTTCCCATACGGCATCGCCGCCCTGAACGGCACTGTCGAACACGGAGACCTTTGCCTCCCGGCGGGGGTAGAGCTGTCCATTGATGGAAACCAGAATGTCGGCGTTTTTCGGGTTGTATGGTTGCAACATGGTTCAGGGTGCTTTAATGGCGTGGTGATACAATTCGGCATAAAGGGGCTGGCACTTCTCGGCCACGTCCTCCAGGTGTGGGGGCAATGCGTCCAGGGGGGCCTGGTATGGTTGGAAGCCGGTAGAGTGATGCACAGTGCTATACCAGTATTTTGCCCATACTCCATCTTCCGGCCGCGCACCGGCCTCCCAGTTCAACATGCGTTCATCGAAAGGGATGCCCAGACGCCTGCACAATTCCGTCAACACGTGGGCGGGATTCATCAACAGGTCTTTAGCGTCCAATACGGCTGTTAATTTTCCAATAGCTTCCAGGTAATGTACCAGCTCCAATTGCTGCTCGATACCCAAATCCCGGATTGTCGGATTGGGGATTACCTTGGCATAGGAAAAGAGCATGGCCCTGTGGTCGCGAATGAGCATGACATTCTCCATCTTTTCCAAAAAATCCAAATCCATCTCCACCAGATGGTGGGTCATTTGTTTGAAAAAAACCACAGGCCGCTCACTGGCGCCGGATACCATCTCCCGGACCACCTCCTCCGCATCGGTCGACTGGCTTTTCAGTATCTCCGTTTCCCCCGGATGCGCAACCTGGGCTACCTGCCGGGACAAATAGTAGGCATACAACGGCTCATCCACTACGGTGGTATCGCTGCGCTGCGCAAAAGAGTACATGAGCGCCGTCGATACATTCCGCGGGCTCGACCAAAGGTTTATTCGCATGATTACTCTTTCACAAACCGCTTCGTCATCGGCAACATGCCCTCTCCGGTTACGGTAAGGAAATACATACCTGCTGGAAGCTGGCTAACATTCAATATCGGCTGCCCTTCGAGGACAGGCTGTTGCAGTACCCGCTCTCCGCTGAGGGCTGTCACCACCATGGAAGACGCATTGGCCGGCAGGTTCATGACCTCCAGAAATTCCTGTGCCGGGTTGGGCTGCAGGCTAAATTCCGTGCCGGCGCCTGATCCAGCTATCGGTCCTCCTTTCATCTCTCCACCCTGCGTCGTAAACAGGTAGGTGATGGCAGAAAGGTAGGAGGTCCAGCCGCTTGCACATTTGGTTTGGGTACGGAACTCGTAGGCAGTTCCGGGCAACAAATTGCTGAGGTTGAACACAGTGGTCTGGGTTTGGGCCGATAACCAGGTGGAGCCGCCCGAAACCCGGTACCGGATCAGGTATTGCACAGCCCCGGGTACGGGCAGGATCTGTATCGACGCGGTATTGGTCGTCGTGGTAATTGTACCAGGTACCCAGGATTTACAGTCGTTGTAGGCATCTGCCTTGGTCGTAAAATAGTAATTGTTAGACCACTCTGTTAATTCTTCATTACACAAGGTGGCGGTCTGAAACACATAGTCTGTGCCGGGCACCAAGCTGACCAATACGATGGTGTTGTAGTTTCCGTTCACTTCTTTTTGAACCCAAACGTTGGGCGGATTGCCTACGGGTTGGTAACGGATCAGGTATTTGGAAGCACCGGGGATGAAGTTCCATTCGATGAAACAGTTACTACCTGCCGGCGTGATCGTGATGGGCACCCAGGGGGCGCAAGAGGTCGGTCCCGAGACGGTCACACAAGATTCGGCCTTACATCCGGAAGCATCGGTTACTACCACACAATACGTGCCGGGTTCCAGGCCGGAGATGTCCTCTGTTGTCTCTCCATTCGACCATTGATAGGAATAAGGAGAAACCCCTCCGCTGACGGTCAGGTCAATAGCTCCATCGTCGCCGTTTTGGGCATTGGTGACAAACAGGTTCATCAAAATGGCCGGAGGCTGAGTGATCAGAAAGGTCTCGCTCAAACTGGTAATCCCATCTGATACCGTCACGGAATAACCGCCGGCGGGCAATCCGGAAATGCTGGCGCCCGATTGGCCGTTGCTCCAATTTACCGTGTACACGCCTGTTCCACCGGTCGGCGCCACACTGGCCGATCCATCTGCCTGCCCGTGGCAGGAGGCATTGAGGGTTGTCAATTCATAGCCCAGCGGCTCCGTGCCGCCGGGGATGTAACAGACCTCCAACGACCAGTTTTGGAGGGTACCGCTCCCGGCAGTAGGGAAGACGATGACCTGCAACTCCCATTCGCCCTCGATCTCTTCCCCGTCGTATACACTCAAAAGACTTTTGGCCTTATAATGGTTTTGCATATCCACTGGCGGACAAGGGATCTGGCTGTAATTTTTCGTCGCTTCGTCATCGAGGTAGAGGAAGAGATTTTCCTCATTACTTCCGGAACAGAGGGTGCTGAACAGGGTTGCCGGCGTGCCCATAGGGCTGTAGAGCCCGGCAGCCATCTGGCTGATCTTCGGATGAGTAATGGAAATCTTCTGCACATTGACATCCGTGATGGTGCCTGGAACCGCAATATGGATCAACGCACTGTTAGTCATGCCGGGCTTAAGGTCCATCGGCAGGTTCTCTCCCTGGAAGACCACACAGGTGTCGGGCGGAACAAGGGTAATGGTTTTAAAGGAAAAGGTCCCTCCAAACCCTGGTCCGCCGCATTCATTAAACGGTTTGACATGCCAGTAGAGGGCCGTGCTTTGCGGGAGGGGGCTACCAGGTGTGAAACTGGTGGTGTTTAGCATCGGCAGGTTGATCAGCACGTTGCTGAAGTTGGGATCCGAAGCCAGTTGAAAATGGTAGAAGGTCGCTGTGGGGGCTGAGGTCCATTCAAAAGTGGGTTGCAATGCCACATCGGCGGCGCCGTTAGTCGGAGCAAGTAGTGCTACCTGGCTGGGCGGATCGGGGTGCAGGAAAAAGCTTCCCACTGTCGATTGGGTTTCAAACTGGTTGGTGGCCGTGACAGTAAAGTTGAACAATCCCTCCAGTCCGCTTCCCGGCAGGGCTGTGATCACGAGATTGGCACCGCCGGGGATAGGCGCCGGATTGGGCGATACCACTGCGTTGATGCCGGCCGGTAGTCCTGTTACATTGATAGATGCTGTCCCGGTATATCCACCAAAAGGAGTGAGCAGGATCGTATAGGTGGTCACATTCCCTGGGCAAGCTTGCTGTTGAGGCGGCGCCAATGCCAGGAAAAAGGTTTGCTGCGGGGCCGTGATCGTAAAGTTCTGGTTTGAAATGTCGAAGAAGATGTTGTTGGAACCCCGAACCATCACACGCGCCGTGGTGGTAGGGTTGTAGGGCACATTAATGACCTCTGACCCGTCATTAGCCGTATTGGTGGCCAGGGTGACCGGGTAGGTATACCCCCCATCGAGCGACAGTAAAATGTCGACATTTTGGCAACTCACTGGCGAAGCCGTCGTATTGGCTACGTTCCAGGTAACAGTTTGCTGGCTAAATGCCGCCCAACTTTCAAACGTATTGGGATAGGTGACGAGAAAAGGCCCGGCGCCGCCGGCCACCGTTACGCCCATATTATCCTGGAAGGCACAGCCGCCATTGGGGTGGTTGTCACGCACGGTGAGCCGGAAGCTATAGGTCCGGCCGACGTTAGACAATACCTCCCAGGTCGGGCTGGTATTGTTTACAATGGCGTCGAGATTCGGGAAATACCGCAGGTTGGAGGTCGTTGGATCCAACGATCGAAAAGCAGGGCCGCTCGTGCTGTTCGCCGAAGGGGGCATGGTCGCGACCTCTTTATCATATTGCTCCCAGCAATAGGTGATAGGGTCGCCGTTTGGGTCGGAACCGGTGCCGGTCAACACGAATGGCGTGCCTTTTGGAATGACATAGTTGGCTCCCGCCTCGGCAGTGGGCTGGCTATTATTGTTGTTGGTCGATTGCGCACATCCATTTCCCGATCCCGTGACAAAGCTGCTCATGAGGATCAGGCTGTTCACATGAAAATAGTCGTCGGAATGGCTCTGTACGTCGGGCGAACAGATACCGGCATATCCCATGATCGTGGAGGCGCTTCCGGGCTCATAGCAGGAGTTGTTGTCGCGGTTGCAGGAGTTGTTTTGGGTATGGCGACCGCCATACTGGTGGCCCATTTCGTGGGCCACATAGTCGATATCGAAAGGGTCTCCCACCGGGCTGGAATTTCCGGTCACGCCCCCTGCTTTGCTGGAGCCGCAGACGCAAGACAGGTAGGCTACCCCGCCACCGCCGGTGCTGAACACATGGCCGATGTCGTAGTTGGCCGAGCCGATTATGTTGTTGCAGGTGTTGATATTTTGCGTCAACATGGCGCTTCCGTTGCCGTTGGTGTAGGGGTCCGTGTTGGCGTTGAGGAAGACAATGAGGTCGTTGTTGGGCACCATAACCATGGTTACGCCATTATCGCGTTCGAAGACCCCGTTCACCCGGTTCATGGAAGTGGCCATGGCCGCGAGCACGCTTGGAACGGTGCCGCCGTGGTAGGTGGCGTATTCACCCGTGCAGGCCAGCGCCAAGCGGTAAGTACGTAGTTTGCAGTCACCGTTCAGTTCCGGCAGATCCTGTCCCGGTTTGGGCGAGTCATCCGTTTCATTGAATTCGTCAAAATAGCATTTGAACGGCTCGGTATCCTTTTTCTGAAAGTCTGCCTTGTAATAGCTCAGGTAATATTCGCGGTCTGGAAACGCGTAGGGATCTACATAGACCGTGCCCTGGCCGGGAAAGTGGATCAAGGCGTGGAAGCCCTGGGGTGTCCAGTCCAGGCGTGCCGTGGCGCCCGGTGCATCGATGCCCGTGCCGGTAAAGGTACGGATCTGCGGAAATTTCCGGGCCAGATCCGGGTGCATGACGGGTGCTTCCAGGATGCGAAAGCTGCGGGTTCCCCCGTTGGGAAGAGGAATGGAAAGCGTTACAGTCGTTTGATCTGCTGCCTCACTGAAGCGAAGCGGGACATCCTGTAATGTGGTTTCCAGGGCAGCAATATCCAGGTGGAAAGTCTGATAGGCATTTGGGATTATCCGCCGTTCCCCCAAATCCCGGGGCAGGGCAGCTTCGGGTATTTGGGTCCAGGGAGAGGCATCTTGTGCCAGGAGGGGCGCACAGAAAAGCGTGCCCCAAATTGTGAGCGCCAAAAACAACGTAAAGGAACGGAACATGTCAGATGGGTTTAAAAACGGTTAAATAGATAACTACCGCATTTGGCTTGGGATATCAAATATAGGGGTAATTTCACCCCAGTGCAGGGTTGCATACAGCTAAGGAAAAAATTGTCGGCTACCCTTCATTTTGGCAGGGACCGATCAATTTTTCCAGGGATACTTCTTCGGTCGTTTTTCCACCGTCGACAAAATGCAGCGGTGCGGAAATATCCAGCAATTGACTCATTTGGAAGGTGGTTTTACAGAAGTGGCGCCGGGCCCGGGAGGCTGAACATGGGTGTAGTCGATCTTGCGTGTGGAATCCTCGTCGGGCTTGGGCTTGGCAATGTATCCTTTCGGATAATAAAACCGCTCCCGAACCTGATTATCAAGTAGATATGATTGCTTATAGCCCCGGTAAGTGCCCCAAAATTGCATGAGGCGAAACATGAAAATGCTGCCCATATTTTTCCAAAATACTCCATCGTGCAGGGCTTGCCGGTAATCGCTCCACCAGTTTTTTAGCAGGAGGGTAGAGAACGTATAAAAGTTGAATTTCTCGTGCTTCATGATCAACCGGAGGGCGATAGCTTCACGCCGGTACCGGTTGAAAATATTTTTCCAGCGTTCCTCGTGTACATGTACAATGGCGGCCTGGGCCTGATAGGCGATCCGCCAACCCTTTTCCAGGATTTTTTTCGCCCAGTCTATGTCTTCCAACCCGGTCAGCGTCTCATCAAAAGGTTGTTCCTTCCACAATTTCCGCCGAATAGCGCAGTTGGCATTGTTGCAAAAGGGATGCAACTGGTTGCGCGTAGACTCTTCCGGAAACCATTTGGCAAAGATCTGGTGCTCCGAGTACCGGCTATATTCGTTGCCCTGTTGCTTCCCGTATACGAGCGCGACCTGTTCGTCGGAAAAAGGCTCCAGCATGAATTGGAGCCAGTCATTGAATACGGGATACACGTGGGCACTTGCAAACAAAAGTATATCTCCCGTGGCTTCTGCACAACCTACATTGAGCGCATATCCAAAGGAAAAATCCTCCGGTTTAATGGAAATGATCTTTACCGGAAAATGGCTGGCAATACTCAGGGTCGCATCTTTAGAGCCACTATCCACCACGATAATTTCGACATCCTTCAACGTCTGCTCCACGATACCGGCCAGTAGTTTGCCGATATGCTTCTCTTCATTCAAACACCGGATGATGATCGACAGTTTCATGAGGTAAAAGTACGGAAAAGTGATTGGTCCCCGATAGTTATCGAGGGGTGATTCGTGATTGGCGGTTGTTTTTATTTTTTGAGAATTCGCTTGATAAACCGGTTGACCAGGCCGTTCAAATCGGGTGAGATTCGGAAATAGAGTATGATCCCGAGGTAAACGCCCGTGATGACAGCCGAACGCACGATCAGTCCCACCAAGGCAAGCCAGGGATTGGTAGCGGGTATCGGCACCAGATAGCCCAGCCCTATTGCAAGCAATCCGGTGAGCAGGATAGCCAATGTGCCCAGGGTGAAGGGGTTCATGCCCAGTTTGATACGGAGGAAGAGAAACTTGGCGAGGTTGAAAAGGACCACCGAAATGAACGTCGCAATCGCCGCGCCCAGCATGCCGTATTTGGGAATTAACCAGAGGTTGTTGAGAATGTTGATGACTGCCAGTAATAATACCGAGTAAAAGTTGAACCGAAAGTAGCGGGAATGCTGGATGATCAGCGAATTGACCCCCGTAAGCATTTCAGATACTTTACTGAGTCCGAGGAAAAATACCACCCAGCGAAAACCAGCGATTTCAGCCCCATTGGGCATCAGCACAAACAGTCCGTCTAGCCCGGCCCAAATGCCAATAAACAGGAACAGCCCGGCCAGGAATTGGTTGAGGGTGGATTTTTCGTACAGTTCATTTAAATGGGCGAGGTCATTTTTTTTCCAGGCTTCGGCAATAATGGGGGAAGAAATATTCATCACCGCCTTCCTGGGCGTATCAATCACTTCGCTGATGATATATAGAATGGAATAAATACCCACTCCTTTAAACGCGCCGGGCCCGAGGAGAAGCCCCAGCATAAAAATGTCAATCCGGTTGGAAAGCATGTATGCCCAGTTGCTCAAAATATTCACCGACCCGAATTGGAAAAGTTCTTTTTGCAGGGGCCGGGTGATAAAACCGGGATCGGGCAGGCGGAAGGAAAATTGCCCCAGGCTGACAAGATAGAATGCCTGTGCCAGCATGACGGCCAGAAAAACCAGCAGCATGCCGTTCATCATGGCGCCGAGGTCTATCCATTTCAGAAAAAAGAACAGTACTAAAACAGGTACCCCGATCTTTACAAGCAACTCGTTGAAAATGGCCGGATAGAGCACTTTGTGAAAGTTGGAGGCAAAACTCGTATACAAAAAGCCAAATACCATAAAAAATACCAGCGGTACGGCATAGGGCAAAAAGGGCAGGTACTCGGCCGGTTGGTCGGCAAATAGTGCGGCAAATTGACGGCTGAAAGCAAAATAGAGAAGGGCAAACACCAGCACGCCTGCCAGGGCTATAAGTTGAAGAAGCGACAAGAACCCGTGATGCCGGGTAGCCTCATCCCGAAAGATGGGAAAAAAACGCACCGCCAATACCGGTGTGCCCAGTAAACAAAAGGGTGTCACCAATTGGGCCGTGTTGATGATAAAGCGTAGCAGCCCCAATTCGGAAAGCGCCAGGGGATAAATAAACAGCGTGCTCAGCAGCCCGATGCTGATCCCGATATACTGGACAATACTTTGCCGGACGCTTTGCCTGATGATGATTCCCATCTGTGTTACTTCCGCTTCTTGCTCCTCGTGGTCTTATTAGGGGGCGCTGCCTTGGTCTTTTTTTCTTCCGGCAATTGTGCCGGATCGGGTAGCTGGTAATTCCGGAAAAAAACAAAGATCCCGAACAAACCCAACGCTAGCGTAGCCAGCGAACCGGCAAGGGTGATCGTTTCGCCCTGGTAATACGACTTCGGCGCAAAGATCATCTTGAGCTCGCGGTTCTGCCCGGCCGGCACTCTCGCTGCCCGCAGCAGGAAATCGGCCTTTAGTATGTCGATCGGCTCTCCGTCCAGGTAAAGCTGCCAGCCTTTGGAAGGTGGGTAATACACCTCCGAGAAGAGGGCCAGTTGCTCGCTCCGGGCGGAATAGCGGTAGACCATCGTATCCGGATGGTAATAGGTGAGCTGGATGGTGGCTAAAGAATCGTATTGAAGGTTCAATCCCTCCAGGGAAGGCTGGAATGATTCCTGGATCACGGCTTTCTCTCCGGGTTTAAGCGTGGCCAGCGCCGCCATTTCGGCATCTCCGTTCGGTACGGTCTCATACGATCGCACAAACCAGGCATTGCCCAGGACATCCGGATTGAGCGATGCCTGCCCGTTTCGGAGAATAAAATACTTTGTGTTGAGCATGCCATATATATTGCTGTACCGTCCCGGGTCGCTCAGGTACCGCTCGATGAGTTCCTGGTAGCGCATGAGCTTGGCCGCGTGATATCCCCCCACGCTTTTGTGGTGGTAGGAGGTCAGTGCATTGCTAAAGAGATTTTGCCGCAGGTCGGCTACGCGATAATACGGATCCGGATCTTGCAGGATTTGCGCATCCACCGGTTGTGCTTCGGTAAAGCGCTTGATATCGGTGGGCAGCACATAATCCTCCTTGGTGATGAACCGGCGCCCTACGCTCCACATGTCGAAGAGCACCAGGATTCCGAGCCCGATCACTGTGGCCAGCGTGGATAAATGCATGCGAAGGCGGGCAAAAAGCAGCCCAAACGCGAGGGCGATCAACAGGAAGGAACGGCCTAGATCTGCCCGCAGCAAACCCGCACGGTCTTCCTTCAAGGCCTCGGCCACTGCCGCAGGCAGATTGGCGTCAGCGGTTCCGTAGTCGAATGTAAAACTCAGCAAATAGGCCAACAAAAGGAGACCGCCAGTGACGCCTCCTGCCATATACAACCCCCGTTTTTTTGCCTCTTCCGAAAAAGATTTATCAAATACAGCCTGCAATCCGAGCATACCCATCACAATAACCAACGCACAGGTCACGCCCAGGGCCATCGTCACCGCCCTGAACTTGTTATAGAGCGGCATGTGGTCAAAGAGCCAATAATTGAAGGTAGGGAAATTGCGCCCCCATGCCATCAGGATCGTGAATATGACCCCGGCGATAAGCCAGGGTTTGAGGGGTGATTTTGTCAGAAAAACACCCAGGAAAAATAAAAGCAAAATGACAGCTCCGTAATACACAGGTCCACCGGTGAACGGTTGCGTGCCCCAGTAATGGGTAGCTGCCCCGGCCAGCGTATTGGCCTGTTCCGGGTTGCCCAACCGCTGCAACGCTTTGACAGTAGCGCTGGTGCGGTCGGATGCGAAGTTCTCACTGCTGCTGCCTCCGAGGTAGTTGGGGATCAACAGCGTAAAGGTCTCCGTGATGCCGTAACTCCATCCGAACGCATACTCCTTCGATAAGCCTCCTTCACCTGCTGTCGAACCCGAAGAGCCTTCCTTTTGGGTGAGTTCCGACTTTCCGCGAATGGTTTCCTGCGAATATTCATAGGTAGTCCAAAGGCGTCCCGCGCTGGAAGCGAATGCAAGTACCCCGGCTACTGCCAGGAATGCAGTTGCTTTAAGAAAGCCGGGGATCTGTTTTTCCCGGATCGCATGTACTAAATACACAATGCCCATAATACCCAACATCAGCATCGTGTAATAAGTGATCTGCACGTGGTTGGCCCACACCTGCAGGCCCAGGGCAAGCCCCAAAATACCTGCGCCTGTGATCGGTTTCCCTCTGAATGCAAGGATAGCTCCCGCAAATATCGGCCCCATGTAGGCCAGGGCAATAATTTTGGTGGAGTGCCCGGCCAGGGCCAGGTCCATAAAGTTGGTCGAAAGACCAAACCCGATCGCCCCAATCACGGCAATGCGCCAGTCGATCCGCAATACTACCAGCAGGAAATACATACCTGCCATCATCAGCAAAATACCGGTATGGGGTGGCGCCATGTTGTTGCCCAGCAAAAGGGCCCGAAAAGGCAATTGAAGCGCCGATTTGGAGGCGTACAGGATCTGGTAACCCGGCATCCCGGAAAACGCGGAATTGGTCCACAGCGGATAGTGCCCGGTCTTTTCTTTAAACGCGCGCAATTCGGTTTGCATTCCGCGCGATTGAATGTTATCAGATTGCTGAAGCACCTTTCCCTCAATGGCAGCGGGGGCAAAGAAAGCGAAGGATACGGCCAGCAGAATGAGGTATGCAAGGAGGTGTGGGGCAAATTTGCGCAACATGGTCTCAATATTTTGGGCTAATGAGGAGGAGCGCGCTTCCAGCGCGCTCCTCCTCATTGATAAATGATTTCGGTCGCTAAAGTACGGATTTTTACATACTTTCGAACGATGGAAACACCGAGTGTCAGTATCATAACCGTGGTTTTTAATGCCAGGGAGCTGCTGGAAGGCACCATGCGGAGCGTTTTCGGGCAGACCTACCCCTCTATCGAATACATCGTGGTGGATGGAGGGTCTACAGACGGAACGGTAGCGCTCATACAGGCCCATGCCGGGCGTATTGCCCACTGGATCAGTGAGCCCGACAAGGGCATTTACGATGCGATGAACAAAGGCCTGCGCTTGGCCACAGGCGATTTCGTGTGGTTTCTCAATGCAGGCGACGAACTATTTTCATCGGATATCGTCGAAAAGGCCATGGCGTTTTACAGGCCGGAAACCGATATCCTCTATGGTGAAGTAATGCTCGTGGACGACCAACGCAGGCATCTGGGCATCCGAACGGAGTTGACCGCACAAAAGCTTCCGGCCCTATTGACCTGGAAAAGCCTTCGATTCGGGATGGTGGTTTGCCACCAAGCCATTCTGGTGCGCCGTATTATTGCGCCCTTTTTCATTGAAAACAACCTGACGGCAGATATCGATTGGGTGATATGCGCCCTCCGGCATAGCCGGGAAACCCGCCATACCAGCCTGGTGCTCGCCGAGTACCTGCAGGGAGGCCTCTCCAAAAAACGCCACCGCCGCTCCCTGAAAGACCGGTATATCGTATTGAGAAAGCATTATGGCTTTTGGGAAAATCTACTGGCCCATGCCGGTATTCTCCTCCGGGCATTATGGCACCGGTTTCGGCGCCTGGGGAAGGCGCATTATTAAAAATAAAAAAAGAAAGAGGCTGTTTGAAAAGTCGTGCGACTTTTCAAACAGCCTCTTTCTTTTTTTATTTTAGAACAATGAGATGCGATTATCCCATCTCATTAAATAAAATCTACATCTGCTTCTCCCGGAAAGCGAATGAGGGACTCGATGGCTTCAAAAATGTCAGCCCCTTCGTAAATGACCCGGTATAAAGTTTGGGTGATCGGCACATCCAGTTTGTAGTGATCGGCCAATTGCTTGGCGATAAGAATGGTCCGCACTCCTTCTGCAACTTCGGTCAGGGAGGCATTGATGGCGTCCACAGTTTCTCCGCGTCCCAGCCGCAAACCGAAAGTATAATTGCGGCTTTGCGTGCTGGTGGCAGTAGCGATGAGGTCGCCGATACCTGCGGTGCCCAAAAAAGCCTGGGGCGTGGCGCCCATTACATTTCCAAAGCGGATCATCTCCATCAGGCCCTGGGTGATCAGGATGCCCTGTATGTTTTTTCCCATCCCCAGTCCACCCAGAATTCCCGACCCAACTGCAACCACGTTCTTCAATGCGCCGGCCAGCTCGGCGCCGATCAGTTCGTAGGTGTGCAAGACTTGAAAAAAGCGGCTGGACAGCACTTTCTTTCCCTTTTCGATCACTTCGTCAAAGCTGCTTGCAATAACGGTAGCCGTGGGTTGTCCGGCCATGATCTCCCGTGCCAGATTGGGCCCCGACAGGCACCCGATGCGCACCACCACACTTTCCTGCCGGATGATCTCGCTCATGGTGCATACCTGGTCGCGGGTGATGGGACTGTCTTCCGTGTCGTATTCTTTTCGCCTGATATCTAATCCTTTGGTGCCGTGTATCACCAGATGATAAGGCCGCAAAAAAGGCGACAGGTCGCGCATCATTTCCCGAAAATTGGCAGAAGGAACGATAGGAAAGAGCAGGGTACAGGTTTCGGGCACTTCCTGCAAATTTCCGGTAGCCCGTATCCGGGGGGAAAGGTCCATGTCGAAATGCCGGTGGGTTTGGTTGATCCGTGCGACCACCTCCGGATGCCGGCTGTAGAGTAAGACACGGGCATTGTGTGCCAGCAAATTGGATACGGCAGTGCCAAAGCTCCCGGCTCCAATAACACCAACTATAGGTAGTTCTTCCGCTTCCCCGTGCATACTTTTTTCCGTTTTCCCTGGAATGCTGGGTCAAAAGTACGGAAAGAAAAGGAGGAGGGGCTACCGCGCTCCTCCTTTTCTTTCCGTACTTTTATTTCTAAAATAATCGAATTGAAAATCTGTTTTGGATGTTTGGCTATCTGGGCTTGCTGTCTTCAATTTGCTGCTGCCCAAAAACCGGTGCAGCCCGGTCAGCCTGATCAGGGGCCCGGAGGCAGCGCTTATTTTCACGAAGAGGTCCGGTTTATTGATTCGGCTCAAATAGCTGGAGGGTATTGGATATTTATTCCAGATAGCCCGCAGCCGGATACGGCGGGGGTGGTTGTGTTTCTGCATGGGTTCGGCTGTTTCAATCCCATGATCTACGGGAAATGGATCAGCCATCTCGTCCGCAAGGGCAATGTGGTCATTATGCCCAGGTATCAGGAGCGGCTTTGGCGTCCTCGGGCACGCGATTTCACAGACCGCGCTGCCAGCGGAATTCGCGGAGCGTTAGCCTGCCTGGAAAAAGAAACGGGAATAACGGTGCAGGTGGAAAAAATCGTATTCATCGGGCATTCGTATGGCGGTGTATTGGCCGCCAACCTGGCCCTGCAATACGAATCATGGAATATTCCCAAGCCTGCGGCCTTGCTGTTATGCCAGCCAGGCACCAATTTTTTCCCTGGCGGACTTCTTCCGGAATACCGCGATTTTCCGGCGGACCTGAAATTGTTGGTCGTTATTGCTAAAAATGACATGCTGGTCGGGCGGCAGTTCAGCAAACAGATCTGCCGGGCCGCCACGGGTTTGCCTGATCGCGATATCCTGCTCCTGAGCCCTGACCGGCATGGCCGCCCGCCTCTGGTTGCCGGCCATCGTGCCTGTCATGCGACCGATCCGGCATTCGATAATGGGGTACGCACATTCTCCGCGCGCTATGCACTTTTCCACATCCCGACGGATGCTGATGATTATTACGTTTTTTGGAAGCTGGCCGACGCATTGATCGATTGTACGCGCTATGGCGCCCATTGCGAGTCTGCCTTCGGCGGCGCCGAAGCCCAGTTGAGCCTGGGCGTTTGGAGCGACGGCGTGCCGGTGCGGCCTCTTCGAATTTTAGTCACCCGGTGAGTCTACTTTTTTCCGTAATTTTAACCGTATGCAGCACAATCAATGAGTACACCTGAACGTGGCATCGGCGCTTATCAATCCGGTCAGGGGATCGGAGGAACAGCCAGGGGCAATAACTACCTGTTGGTGATCGGCATCGACGCTTACCTGCATTTTCCCCATCTCAATAATGCCGTTCGGGATGCACAGACCTTCGCCAATCTCTTACAACAACGCTATGAGTTTGACGCAGAGAATACCGAAGTGCTTTTCAATGAAAATGCGACGGAGCGCCAATTGCTCTTCAAGCTCCGCGATATGGCCCGCCTGATCACCCCGGCCGACAATCTCGTGATCTACTTCTCCGGGCACGGTGAATATGACGAAATACTCAAAGAAGGATACTGGATACCCGTAGATGCAGAACCGGACGCCCCCGAAGATTTTATACCCAACAGCAAAATACATACGGTACTCAATGCCATCCAATCACGGCATACCTTCCTGGTTATCGATTCGTGTTTTTCGGGCAGCTTGTTTATGCAGTTTCGAAGCGGCGCCGGTGGCGACAGGCTGGAAATGCTGCCTTCCCGCTGGGGACTGACCTCCGGACGGAATGAGGTCGTTCCGGACGGTCCTTCCGGACACCACAGCCCCTTTGCAGAAAGCTTGCTCAATCAACTGACCCTCAATCAGGGTACTCTTGGCGTGGGTGAACTATGCCAGCGGGTGGTGGAATCAGTGGCAGCCCGCTCCAATCAAATTCCCAGAGGCGAACCCCTGCGCGTCAGCGGCCATGAAGGGGGGCAGTTTATTTTCCGCCTTCGGGCATCGGAAATGGTCAAGGATACTTCGGTGGAGCCCAAACCCTCCCTGCCGACCAAAGGAGGACTACTATATAGCATCCCCCAAGCCATGGAGCTGGGGCAGGAAAGCCGGTGCGAGGTGCGCATCGCTTTCAACAAAGCTACCCTGTTTCAGGATTTTGACAAGGGAAAAGACCATACTGTCCGGGATATCCGGATCTCCAACCTGATGGAGGTCGAATTGATCGACCCGCTGCTGGGGGGCGTCGGCGCCTTTACCGTTCGTACCATTTCTTCAGCAGAACAATTTATCGATCCGGACGACTATACCCAATGGGTATTCTATGTGAAAGCCTTGCACGAAGGTATCCACCCACTGGTACTTAAAGTCACAGTCATTGAATCCATAGAGGGGCGGGAACGGAGAAAAGAGATTGTATTGGAAGAAAATATTGAGGTGCGGGCCCAGGCCGTAAAAGCACCCCAGATCGGATGGCGGGAGTCGGGGTATTCGTTCAGTATGGGCCAGGCCACCACGGAAGGCCTGGAAATAGCAAACGCCCCAAGCGTAGTTCAACCAAGCCCCTTTCCGGAATTCGAATCTCCCCCTCCGGCGCCTCAGGCCAGGCGGAGAAACCTCAGCTGGATCCGGAACACTGCCGCTATCCTGGTCCTGTTAATTGGAGTAGTCGCGGTAATCCAATGGATTGCCCAGCCTAATTTTTTTTCCACCCAACCTGCAGATCGGCAAAACGAGTATAAGGAAGTGAGGGAGCCCCTGACCGAAGCGCGGGAACTGCTCGAACGGGAAGAACCCGATTTGCCCAGAGCGGAAGAACTGTTGGAGATAGTTCGCAGGTCTGCGCAGCAAAAGGAAGCGCTGCCCGAGCCCCTGATCAGGGAAATTAAAAACGTTGAATTGCTGTTCGAAGAAAGGCGTCGAATGGAACAGGAACGCAATTCAGCAGAACCGCGTCTTGAGCCAGTAGATCAACCCCGCGATAAATTGACCGGGCAGCCCAAATCGGGAGAGGTAGACAAGCCCGAAGACCACCCGCTGGATTCTTTCCTCGATCAACGCGACGGGAAAAAATATGCGGCAGTCGAATTATTGGGCCGTTTCTGGCTGCAAACCAACCTGGCCTATACGACTGAAGGGATGGTCTGCTACAACGACCGCCCCGTTTTTTGTCAGAATTTTGGTGGATTGTATACTTGGGAAACTGCTATGCGGGCTTGCCCGAAAGGATGGCATTTGCCGGAACTGAATGAATGGGGCGCACTCGTAGAAGGCTTCGGCGGATTTGAAGAACCGAACGCTTTCAAGGTTCTGAGCTTCGGAGGAGGCAGCTTTTTTGAGGCCAGGCTGGGCGGCATGCAAGAACCCCAGGGGGGCTTCCGGAGTATCAATGAAGAAGGATTTTTCTGGAGTCGCACCGCTGATGGAGAAAAAGATGCGTTCGCCATCGTATTTGACAAAAAAACCAACGCCATTCACCGGGTTCCACTTCCGAAAAAAGCCAGGCTTTCCTGTCGCTGTGTACGGGATTGATTGGTTACTTTTCCAGAATTAATTCCTCCAATTCATCCACTAACACTTCCAGATCCCACGCATTTTCCAGTGCATATTCCCCGATTTGGGTGCGTACCAGGCGGCTGAGGTAAGCGCCGCTGTCCAATGCCTGGCCGATATCGTGGGCCAGCGAACGGATATAGGTTCCTTTACTGCAACGAACTGTAAAATCGACTTCCGGCAATTCTATGCGGGTCCATTCAATCGAATGGATATGGACTTTTCGGGGCTGGACTTCCACCTGTATTCCCCTTCTGGCCTTTTTATACAATGGTTGCCCATCGACTTTAATCGCAGAAAACAGGGGTGGAATTTGGTCTATTTCACCCAGGAATTGAGTTTTCACCGCTTCCAGCATCGCGGCCGTGATGTGTTCGAAGGGATATACCGCATCGGCTTCGGTTTCTGCGTCATAGGAAGGGGTAGATTTCCCAAACGTAAAGGTACCCTTATACTCCTTGGGCATTCCCTGGTACTGGTCGATCTTTTTGGTCGACCCTCCCGTGCAAACGATGAGGAGGCCGGTAGCCATGGGGTCGAGGGTGCCGGCGTGGCCCACTTTGATCTTCTTGACCCCCAAAATATTTTTTAGCTTATACCTGATCTTATTCACCACGTCGAATGACGTCCAGCCATGTGGTTTATTGACCAGTAACATGGCGCCTTTTTCCAGCTCTGCCGGAATAAGGCGCGATCGAGGAGGAGGATCTTGTGCAGGCATATTCAAAAAAGGGCAATATCAAAACCAAAGATACAAAATGATGGCTATTGTGGCCACCACAAAACAATATACAGCAAACCAGGACAGTTTGGCCCGCTGCACCAGCAGCACCATCCACCGGCAGGCGAGGAGGCCGGAGAAGAAGGCAGCCAGGAATCCCACCACAAGAGCAGGAACGTTGTGGTCGTGGGTGAACAGCGCTCCGTCCAACATATCCTTTCCCATTTTTCCAATGATCAAAGGGACGACCATCAAAAAGGAAAAGCTGGCTGCTTGCCGCCGGTCAACCCTCAACAACACGGAAGTCGAAATGGTCGCTCCCGACCGGGAAATGCCGGGCAAGATCGCGATGGCCTGCGAAATTCCAATGAGAATGGCCTGCCAGGGCCCAACGCTTTTATCCGTATGCCGGGCACGGTCGGCAAAAAGGAGCAACAGCCCGGTAACTACCAGCATCGCGCTAACCAACAGGATATTTTTATTAAACAACGCCTCAATTTCTTCTTCAAACAACAATCCCACGGCTGCTGCCGGGATCATGGAGATCAGGATATTTACAGAAAAACGGGTCTCGCGATTCCATTTAAATGCAAACAGGCCCTTGATCAGCACCCAGATCTCTTTGCGAAAAACGACGATCGTGCTCAACGCAGTGGCAAAATGGAGGGTGACGGTCATCAAAAGACTCTCCTCGGCTATACTGTGATCATGGAGCAGGTATTTAGCCAATTCGAGGTGCCCACTACTGGATACCGGCAGGAATTCAGTTAATCCCTGGATAATGCCCAGGACTAAAGCGCGTAATAGATCCGCCATGTGCTAGTATTAATACCGCTTGAAGATGGCGTAGATTTCCACACCCAGACCCACCAGGATAACGAAGGGGGCCAGCACGGTACGTCGCCAGCTGTAGATGATCGATTCATCCCATACATCGGGACTGGGCATGTGCCCACCGGCCATCAGGACCATGCCCACCGCGATCAGTCCAATGCCCCCCAACATCCAGTAGTAATTCTTCCTGGAATAGATGAGTTGCTGGGTTTGCGGTTTATTATCGGAAGTAGTCGTACGGAAACTCCGCCCCTTGGTGGGAGCCGCCGACTCTTTTTCTTTTGGAGTAGTGGTAACCACCACTTTGCGCTTCGGAGGGTTCGATTTACTCATATTTATTTATTTTAGTGAAGCGTGATGGGTGAAGAGTGAATTTTTCACGCTTCACGCTTCACTATATTTTCAATAAAGGTCATCCACCCGCATTTTTAAATACTTGTTCACGACGTAGTACGTACTGGACCAGGTGATCAATACCCCTATTGCGATCAGGATTCCAAAGAGAAACAGGATGCTTGGCCAGTCGTGCAATTCTTTTAGTTCCGGGATTTCCTGTTGGGCAACCCACAGCAGCACATTGAGCAGTGCGATGCCCAGGAGGCCGCTGAATACCCCATTCCAGACGCTGCGCCGCAAAAAGGGCTTGCTGATAAATTCCCAGGAAGCGCCCACCAATTCCTGGGTTTTGATGATAAAGCGGTTGGAGTAGAGCGCCAACCGGATCGTATTGTGAATGAGTACGAATGCCACAAAGATGAAAAACAGGCTAATACCCAGCGACACCCATCCAATCCGGCGCAAGTTCTTGGCCAGGGTCTCGATCAGGCCTTGCTGGTAATACACATCACTGACGGAGTACCAATTTTTCATCAACCCGGTCCGGATGCTGGTCATGCTATCAGGGTGCATAAACTGGGCCTTGACATTGAACACATACACATCGTGCAGGGGGTTGGGCAGTCCGGCTTCGAGAAAATCTTCCCCGAAATCGTCGCGCAACAACTGAATGCCTTCTTCTTTGCTGATATAGCGAAGGCTTTCCGGTTTGAGAAAAGCGCTCGATTCCAAATGTGTTTGCAGGGCTGTTTTTTCTTCTAGGGTAGCAATGTCATTGATTTCGACGATCAGGTTGATCTCTTCTTTGAGCATGGCCACCAACTGCCGCGCCTGGAGAACAACCATCCCGAAGAAACCCAGCAGAAATAACACCAAGGCCACACTCACGATGGATCTTCCATAGTTGGGTTGGCTTCTCGGGGGGTCCTGTCGGAAAGACGGCTCTGCCATAGGGGCGTTCTATTGGGTAAAAAAGTAATTAGACAAAATTAGAAAATCCATCCTAAATTTTGCTGGCCGACCGGAACATGCGGTTCCAGCGCACGCCGTTGCCGAGTTTTCCGTCTTTGGCAGACAACCAGATGAACAGCGGTTTGCCCACGATATGATCTTCAGGGACAAAGCCCCAAACCCGGGCGTCTTCAGAGTTATGGCGGTTATCTCCCATCATCCAGTAGTAATTCATCTTGAAGGTGTATGAATCTGCCGGTTGCCCGTTGATGCGGATATTGCCATTTTCGACTTCGACCTTATTGCCTTCATAGACCTCAATGGCCCGCCGGAACATGGCGAGGTTTTGCGTACTAAGACGGATGGTCTGACCTGCTTTCGGGATGAATACCGGTCCGTAATTATCGACGGTCCAATCTGGGAAGTTTACCCGGTCGTAGGGGAACAGGTTATTCGGATTTGGCGTAGCCTGGGTCACATCATACGGCAGAATTTCGATGCCCGGATCGAGCGACTGCACCTTTTTCTTTTGGTCTTCATTCAACACGAGGATCATGTAGCCGGGGCCTTGCGCGCGCATGTCTTCCTTGGAGATTCCCCACTCTTCGAACTTGCCCGAGTTCAGACTCCCGGGGAAATTGACCTGATAGGTAAACTGAATATTGGTGGGGTTTTGGGCGGGTTTTCCATTGACGTACAATTGCCGGTCGATTACCTGAATCGTATCGCCGGAAATGGCCACGCAGCGTTTGATGTAGTGGTCTTTTTTATCGATCGGGCGCACGGTCAGTGGGTATTGCTTGGGCACCAGGGAGAGGAAATCGGAATTGCGGCGCACATCGTAGACGCTGAAAGTCCTTCCAGGCGTCACATACACACTGTCTCCTTCCGGATAGTTGAACACCACCGGATCGTTGCGGTCGATACTTTCCAGCGCGGGGAGGCGGGTGAACGGCAGATTGGGATTGGCAAGGTAGGACTCCCGGTTCAGCAACGGGATCCGGTTGTGCAACAACGGGATCATCAGCACCGTTTTTGGGGTGCGGATCCCGTAATGGGCTTTGCTGACAAACAGGAAGTCGCCCACGATGAGCGACCCTTCCATCGAAGAAGTCGGGATCACATAGGCTTCGATGAGAAACATCCGGATGAAAGCCGCTGCAAATACAGCAAAGATGATGGCTTCCGACCATTCCCGGACAGCAGATTTTTTATAGGGATTCGCGGCCTGTAGTTTTTGCAGTTGGCGCGTATTTCCTTTTTCGTGGGCTTCCACCAGTTGGGCGTGGTATTCTTTCTCCCGGGTAAGGGTAGGCCCGTCGTAATTTTCATCCTTGGAGAATGCCAGGTAAAAAAAGAAAGCCGGGGCATACACTACGGCTATAACGGCATGGAGGAAACTGTATTTTTTGAAAGAGCGCACCATTTCGATGCAGAGGTAGGCATAGATAAATAAGTTGACGATAGGGAATAGGAACCACCATGCATAATTTGGGCTTCGGCCCACCAGCTTTGCCATTATGGCAAAGTTGTATCCGGGAACGAGTCCTTTCCAACCCGCTTCGCCTGCTTTTGGGAAAAGAAAATAGAGGCTGACACTGAGCAACAGGTAAGAGACGAGGATAAAGATGATAATCTCCATGAATTAGGTATAAAGTCTAGTGAATCGGGTTCGAAAGTAAAATGTCTTTCTACTTAATCGTGCAAAAATAAAAGAAATTGCGGGTAACCCGACATTTGATGAAAATCAATCAACGACCTCCCCTTCGATCCATAAGCGTTCGGGTTGGCGTTGTCCATGGAGAAAAACCCGTATCCACTGTTTAAAGTAGCCCATTTTTTCGGCATCGTACTCTATGACGAAGGAAGAGGTGTCGCCCGGGGCGACCGCTGCTTCCGACCATTCGGGCGCTGTACACCCACAGCCGGTGCGGATATTATCGATGATGAGCGGTTCTGCGCTCAAATTCCGGAAAGGAAACCGGATAAAAGCCGGTTCCCGATAGGGTACTGTGCCCATTTTTATATCCGTAGGGCTCAGCCATTCGATCTTGGAATCGGTTTGGGCCGGAGAAAATAGCAGTAAAAAGGAAGTGACAAAGGCGATAAAGGGCATAGCAGCAATGGTTATTATTAAACCGAAGTGGTTTTCTTCAGGATATATTTTACTAGATAGGAATAAAACAAAAAAAGGACCACTGCCGCCGGCAGTGGTCTTTTTTTTAGGCGGTATGCAGTTTACCGCAGTTTGAACGTGCTGGTACCTGCGAGGAAGCCTTTGTTGTAAACTTCCACCTGGTAGGTGCCTTCCTGAAACTGCTGACCCGGAGTCCAGCTTGCACAGACACGACTTGCGTCATTGCTGTAATCGGCTGTGGTCATCTGCGTGTAGCGGATTTTTTCGTTCGTTTTGCTGCTCGTCATGATGCCGCTGCCCAATTCCTCGATCGCGAGGGTTTCACCGGTAGGGCTGATCAGGCGGATGTAAAAGTTTTCGGAACCTGGACGCGCTACCTCATTGGCAGTGGTATTGAAGCAGATCTCGAGTTGGTCTACATTTTTTGCAGCCGATTTTTTTACGGCTTTACCCGAATCGCGGGTGGCCAGTCCGGTCACTTCCAGGTCTTCCACCTTTACGACGGAAGCGAAGTTTACGGTTTTGCTCAGATCCTGGTTGCGGGCAGACAATTCCTCTTTCTCACTGACCAATGCGGCTTTGTTGGCAGCCAACTCTTCATTGGTCATTTTTGATTGCTCCAGGTCAGACGTCAGCAGGGATTTCTCCTCCTGAAGCGCGGTGTTGCTCTCTGCGAGTTGAGCGTTTTGAGCCTTGAGGTCATTGATCTCTGCAACGTACCCTTCGAGTTGCGTTTTCAACGTCTTAATTTCGGATTTGGCACGGGGGAGATCGTTTTTGATCATGCGGTCGATCTTGTCGCGTGCGTCTTTCAGTTCAGCTTCTTTCGAGTCGATGAGGGCGTTGAGTTCATCATTTTTGCCACGCATGTCTTCCAAATCAGCCAGGGCTCCATTATATTGGAGGTCGAGTTCTTCTCTCAATCGTTCTGATTCTTCCAAATCAGCAGTGGTTTGAGCCGCTACTTTTTTCTGGGAAAGCCAGCTGTACAATAAGATACCGTTGACGATAAGCAGTGCAGCGACGATTACCGCAGCAATTGCGATCAGGCGTTGTCTGGCCTGATTGGGGGTTGCGTTGGGACTGGGATTTACATTGGTCGTTGTCATAAAAGAAAATTGTTTTTATTTTTTAATGTCCTTTTCTGAAGCAAATTGATTAAAGTAGTTCGCTTCACTACTACAATTAGGTATTGTTTGGAAAAAATGTTCAGATTGAGGAAAAATATTTATGGCGGTAGCTGAAAAAAAACTATTTTAAACGTGTTCAAAACCTGTGCCGAATTATGGATATGCTCAACGTCATCGACATCGCCAATGTGTTATTCCTCGATATAGAATGTGTATCAGGGGAGCCGAACTTTGAAGAACTGCCCGAACACATGCAGGAGCTGTGGAAGATCAAAGCGCGGGGCCTGAACCGTGCGCAGGAAGAACTGGAAGAAGAGGCCTATGCGGAGACATACCTGGACAAGGCAGCTATCTATGCCGAGTTTGGGAAGATCATCTGTATCTCGGTGGGCTTTGTTACCCGTGACAAGGAGGACCAACGCTTGCGTCTGCGCCTCAAATCTTTTGAGAGCGAAAATGAACGGGAAGTGCTGGAGGGTTTTTCTCAGCTGCTGAACCAGTTTTTCAATAACCCGGATCGCCATTTTCTATGCGGCCATAATATTAAGGAGTTTGATATTCCCTATATCTGCCGGCGCATGGTGATCAATCAACTGCCTTTTCCGGCCATGATGGATATCACAGGCAAGAAACCCTGGGAAACCAAACACCTGCTCGACACCATGGAATTGTGGAAATTTGGCGACAGAAAGAGCTTCACCTCCCTGAAACTCCTTGCTGCTGTCCTGGATTTTCCCTCCCCCAAAGAAGATATCGACGGCAGCCAGGTAGGGCGGGTATTCTGGGAGGAAAACGACCTGGAACGCATCGCACTCTATTGTGAAAAAGACGTACTGGCTACGGTACAACTCTTCCTGCGCCTCCGGCGGATGCCCATCCTGGAAGACAATCAGATCATTCACGTGCCCAGAGAGAAGTAATATATTCTTACTTTTGCCGCATGAAACATTTAATCGCTCCTTCCATACTCGCCGCAGACTTTACCCGTCTGGCCGATGAATTTGCCATGGTCAACGAAAGTGAGGCCGATTGGTTTCACCTCGATGTGATGGATGGCCGTTTCGTGCCCAATATCACCTTCGGGATGTTCATTGTGGCTGCTATGAAAAAGATGGCCCAAAAACCACTCGACGTCCACCTCATGATCGTAGAGCCCGAACGCTATGTCGAGTCGTTTCGGGAGGCGGGCGCCGACGTGATCTCTGTGCATTATGAAGCATGCCCACACTTGCACCGGGTAGTACACCAGATCAAAGATTCCGGCGCTAAAGCAGGGGTAGCCCTCAATCCCCATACCCCGGTATCCGTCCTGGAAGACCTGCTCGACGATATCGACCTGGTTTGCCTGATGTCGGTAAATCCCGGATTTGGCGGGCAAAAATTTATCTACCGCACCATCCCCAAGATCCGGCAATTGAAGGAGATGATCGAGGCGGCCAACGCTTCGATCCTGATTGAGGTGGATGGAGGGGTAGCCCAGCATAATGCCGAATCCCTCCTCCGCGCCGGCGCCGATGTCCTGGTGGCCGGTAGCAGCGTATTCAAAGCCCCGGACCCCCAAAATGCGATCCATCAACTAAAAGCCCTCGAACCCATACGCTCCTTCTAACCTCTTCACCCTTCACCCTTCACCCTTTTCACCCTTCACCCCTTTCACTCTTCACTCAAAATGCTCCGTTCCCTAACGATCTTCCTCCTCTTCCTCCTCGCCACTGTCGCCCGTTCCCAGGAAGACCCTATAGCGACCGTGGCCGGCCGGGTAACCGACGATTTCACCGAACAGGGTATTGAACTGGTGACGGTCTATGTAGACGGTACAAATCGCGTGGCCGAAACCAACACGAAAGGGGATTACCGCCTGGAAGTGGAGGTTGGAAAGACATTCACCCTCGTATTTACCCGCATCGGATACACGGAAGAGCGCCGCAAACTGGGTCCGCTGAAAGCCAACAGCACCCTGGTACTGGATGTCAAAATGCCCCCTTCTGCTTCTGAGGTGGAGATCGTAGTGACAGACAAGCGGGTGAACGACAACGGGATGATCCGGGAAGATGTGACGGAGTTGAAGCTACTGCCTACCACGACGGGCAATCTGGAGAGCATGCTACCCCACATTGCGCTCGGCGCCAACTCAGGCAGCGGCGGTGAACTAAGCTCCCAATACAACGTGCGGGGCGGCAACTACGACGAGAACCTGGTCTATGTCAACGATTTTGAGATCTACCGGCCTCAGTTGATCCGTGCCGGCCAGCAGGAAGGGCTCACCTTTCCCAATGTCGACCTTATCCGTAGCCTTTCCTTTTCGTCCGGGGGCTTCGAAGCCCGATTTGGAGATAAGCAATCGTCGGTGCTCGACATTCAATACAAGCGGCCCGACAGCCTGCGCGCTTCGGCCAGCGTCAGTGCGCTGGGCGCAACAGGGCATCTCGAAGGCACACTGCAACTGGGCAAAGCTTCCTACAAAAAATTACGCTACCTCGTGGGCGCACGATATAAAACGACTCGTTACCTGCTGGGCACCCTCGACATTCAAGGCGAATACCTGCCCGATTTTACCGATATCCAGGCTTATATTACCTATGACCTCCATCCACACTGGCAGCTGGGGGTTATCGGCAACCTCAACCGGAGCGTCTTCCGCTTCCGCCCCCAAACCAGATCTACTGCTTTCGGCCTGATCGACTTTACCCTGAATCTATATGCGGAGTTTGAAGGACAAGAGGTCGACGATTTTACCACGAACCTCACCGGTGTTTCCCTGACTTACCTGCCGGAACGACCCAGGAATCCGTATTACCTCAAAATGCTGGCATCCCGCTACCAGAGTGCCGAAAATGAACGCTTCGATATCACCGGATATTACAGCTTGCGGGAGATCGACTCCAACCTGGGCAGCGACAACTTTGGGGAAGTGCTCTCCGAATTAGGTGGAGGTACCCAGCAACAATACGTCCGCAATTATCTTTTTGCCAGCGTGACCAATGTGGAGCACAAAGGCGGCTTTGAACTCCAAGTCGAGACCAAAGGCCCCGAGGTGACCTCCAGTCACTTCTTCCAATGGAGCGCCAAATGGCAAAATGAGCTGATCGACGACCAACTCAACGAGTGGGAGCGGCTCGACTCGGCAGGCTATTCCCTGCCTTATGACACCAACCAGGTGCTGGTGTTCCGGGTGCTGAAGAAAGACCCTAACCCCATTTCCTCCAATCGCCTGATGGCCTATGTACAGGACACCTATACCTGGCGCAAAGACAGCGTGGCCGACCTGCGCATCAGCGCCGGTGTGCGTGCCGCCTATTGGGACCTTAACGGTGAAGGCTTCGTGACGCCCCGCGTACAACTCCTTTTCAAACCCCTTTGGAAAGGACGGGATATCACCTATCGCCTGGCAGGCGGGCTCTATTACCAGCCGCCATTCTACCGGGAGCTGCGCAACACGGAAGGCCTGATCAACACCGACGTACAGGCCCAAAAATCAGCCCATCTGGTGGGCGGATTGACCTGGGATTTTTTCCTCGGTAAGCTCAGCCCCAAGAAGTTTCGCTTCATCACGGAGATCTATTATAAGAGGCTGTGGGATCAGGTATCTTACGATATCGATAACGTGCGGATCCGCTATTCCGGACAAAACGACGCCAGCGGGTACGTGACGGGCATTGACCTTCGGCTCAATGGCGAATTTGTGCCGGGCGCCGAATCGTGGTTCAACCTCTCCTTCCTCCGTGCCCGCGAAAGCCTGGAAGGCGTTCAGCACCTGCGGCGCGAATACGGAGAGCCCCAAGCCGTGCCGGTCGACGACGTGCCACGCCCTACGGATCAGTTTATGACCCTATCGGTCTTTTTTCAGGATTACTTGCCCAAGCACGAAAATTTTAAGATGCACCTCAATTTTTCGGTAGGAACGGGCCTGCCCTACGGGTTGTTGGACAATAACAGGATATACCGCAACACCTACCGATTCAGGCCCTATCACCGGGTCGACATTGGTTTTTCGGTCTTGTTGTGGAATGAGATCCGCAAAGCGGAAAAACCGCACCATTTTCTCCGGTTCACCCGCAATACCTGGCTGAGTTTGGAAATATTCAACCTCATGAAGGTGCAGAACGTGGCTTCCAATACCTGGATCAAAACGATTTTCAATCAACAATACGCCATACCTAATTTTCTGACATCCAGGCGCATCAACCTGCGGTTGCGGATGGATTTTTAAGAAGCGTATGAAGGCACAGCCGAAGGCTGCACCTTCATAATAATTTTTCCCCATGGAAGGCAAAAAACCTATAATACGGAAGGTTGACTTGATCATCCTGTTGATCTGCGCGGTCGTCATCGGATATATCCTGTTCGATCAGGGGGGGTGTAAAATGTTGCATCGAACTGAAAAACTGGAATGGGTAAAATAGAAAACTACAGTTTCAGCAGGCGGTATCCATGCCGGCTGCCGTTTTCCATCCATTCTATCCAGTACAGTCCCGGCGCCCAGCCTCTCATATCGATTAGTTGAGTCCCTTCCTGTACCTGAACCTGGTACACACGGATGCCGAGCGCATTCCAGCACCGCAATTCCAACGGCGGCGAACCTGCTACTATTACGTGTAATTTGTCGGAAACCGGATTTGGAAAAAATTGAATCGCGGTACGGCTTGAAATATCTCCGCTGGCGTTGGGCCCAACCTGGATCAGGATCGAGGTGGAACTGGCACAATAGGTGTTCAGGGCAGTCAGCGTGACCTCGTATATGCCGGGGCCTGGGTATAGGTGTACGGGGTTGACGGAGTTGGAAGGTGTGGTATCGTCCCCGAAATCCCAGGTGTAGTTCAGGCTGCTACCGATGGAACCATTGGTAAAAAATACGGTGTCGCCCGAGACGGAGTAGGCGAAAAAGGCCTGGGGGACCGGCACGACCTCGAGATAATTTTCCAGGACCAATGTATCAAATCCCAGTGCATTTCCCGCGATCAGCGTGACGTCAAATTGGCCGGGGGTACTGTAGGTGATTATCGGGTCGGGCAGGCCTGAGCTGGCGGGCTGTCCTCCCGGGAAAATCCATTCCAGGGAAGTGAGGTTGAGGCCGCTCGACATATCTTCAAAGTGGACCGTGAGGGGCGCACAGCCCGCGGTAAAATCAGATCCAAAATCAGCTGCCGGCGGAAATCCGACCTGGATCGTCTGTGTACTGGTGGTTGCGCCGCAGTCGCCGAAAGCGGTGAGGATGACCGTATAGGTCCCTTCGGTGGTATAGTCGTAGCCGGGGGAGAAGGCTGTGCTCTGATTTCCATCCCCGAAAGCCCATAGCACCGAATCGGCATTGAGAGAGGTATTCTGGAATTGAACGAAGGTGCCGTCGACTGTAAACGTAAACCCAGCTATGGCAGGCGTCCCGACAGATAGGGTAGTGGACTGGGTCGTTACCGGATCGAAGCAACCGCTGGTAATGACGCACTGGTATTGATACCCGTTCCACCCGGGTTGGGGATCGAGCAGCAGCAGGGTATGGGTTTGTGTACCGCTATAAAAGGCATTATTGCTTAGGTTGGTAAACCCGCTCCCCATGTTGACCTGCCATTGGAACTGGAGATCGCTTCCGCTTGCCTGTACAGACAGGGTCAGGGGCGGATTCTCGCAAAACAGAAGGGTAGCCGGAGGTTGTTGAGTGATTGCGGGAAATTCGACAGGCGTGGCGCCTTCCGGCACGCCGGAAAAAGGCTGTTGCTGGCCGCCCGTGCCTGCCGTGGCGCCGTTATAGGGGGTATTGCAATAAGTAGAAGCAACGGTATTGATCCCGGGTGCGCCGCCGTTGAGCTGCACGCTGGCTACCACGGGGCCATTCCGCAGGAAACGACCTCCACTGCCTCCGCCTCCTGGCGCATAACAACGGTCGGGGAGGTTTTGGGTGTTGCCCCCGTTACCGCCGTTCAGGGTGATATCGAATGAGCTGCCGGCAGCGGTGTAGGTGACGAGAATCGTTCCACCTCCTCCGCCTCCTCCGGCGCCATCACCTGTGGTAACGGCAGGCGTGAGCCCTTTGGAGGAGAGTGCAAATCCATTTCCGTCGATCGATCCGGCCCAGAGGAGGATGATGCCGCCCCCTGTGCCTCCACTGCTTCCCGTACCGGGGTCATCTGCGTGACCTGCGCCGCCGCCGCCGCCGAGGAAGATGCGGTCGGTAGCCGTGCCAGGCGATTTTCCACCCATACCGGGGAAATCGCCATCACATCCGAAACTGGAAGAAGGCGTGTTCAATCCGCCGAGGCCCCCGGTGGCGACCTGAGCGCCACCGCCGCCGCCGGCATTGTGGTCATTACCGCCGCCGCCGCCATTGGCCTGAGGGCCGCGGCCGCATTCTTTTCCGGTGATGACCGTTGCAATCCCTTCGCCTTTTTTCGCACCCCGCCAGTTAGATTGGTCGTAGAAATAATCGTTTTCATTGAGGAACCACTGGCAGTTGCTGTTCACCACATTTACTTGTCCGCCCCTGAATCCTTTGCCATCTACTTGAATGGGGGCCTGGAGCGTAAGGGTGTTGGTTACCTCCAGGGCCAGGATGCCGCCGGTACTTCCGTTCCATGCCTGGGCGGTCAGGGCGCCGGTTACGGTTGCCGCCGTATATTCCGCGATGCCGACCAGTTGCACTTTCCCCGAAGGGGTATACGTATGGAGTAGCTGGTTCTCCAGGAAAATAGCGTTGCCGTTGATCTGGTAGATCCGTCCCCGCTCATACAGCCCTGCATTGCCCAGGTTGGTAATATCCCCGAAGCTGGCCGAATTACTTTCGTTGATGGTCGCTCCTTGCATTTGAATGAGCAGTACCGCTTGTCCGGGCTGGAAGCCGGATGCATTGGTCACCGTGAGTTTGGCCGCACAGTAATCAAGAGCCGTCACTGCCGTGTAGGAATTTACCATGCCGGAGATGCTGGTCTGCGCGAAAAATGGAGACCAGGCTACACAAAAGAAAAGAAGGGTATACACTTGTTTCATCGTATGCAAATTAAGAAATAAACCTCCATCTTGCACAATCCGAAAAATATATCTACCTTCGCGCCCTGTAAAAACCTGCCGCTTGCTATGCAAGGTACGCAGGTATGGTTTAATTAAAATAAGAATAAACCGCTATGCCAGTAAAAATGCGTTTGCAGCGTAAGGGCCGCAGAAAGAACCCCTTCTACCATATTGTGGTAGCAGATGCCCGTGCGCCGCGTGATGGCCGATTCATCGAAAAGCTGGGTGTGTACAACCCGATGACCAAGCCTGCGACGATTGATCTCGATCGCGACAAAGCTTTTGATTGGTTGCTCAAAGGAGCCCAACCCACTGACACTGTTCGTGCAATTCTCCGTTTCAAAGGCGTAATGTACCGCAAGCACCTGATGCGCGGCGTAAACAAAGAAGCCATGACCCAGGAAGATGCCGATCGTCTTTACCAGGAATGGATTGACAGCAAGGAAGCCAAGGTCGCTACCCGTGCCGAGCAGACGAAAGCAGACTTCAAAAAGCACCACGCAAAAGTTTCGGGGATTCCTGCTCCCAAGAAAGCAGAACCTGTGGTAGTGGAAGAAGTGGCAGCTGAAGCACCGGAAGTGGAAGAACCCACTGCCGAAGTAGAAGAGGCCCCCGCTGTTGCAGAGGTAGTAGAGGAAGTCGCAGCAGTGGTAGAAGAAGCGCCCGCAGCCGAAGAAGCTACGGAAGAAAGTGCCGAAGAGCCCTCCGCCGACCCTGAAGAAGACGAAGACAAGTAATATTGAGTTAACAGACTTTTTTAAAGTTTGGAAAATTGCATGGACCTGGCAGGGCTTAATTGACCCTTCCAGGTCCATGTTCAAAATGGACCATTATGAAAGAATTAGCAGCGCATTATGTAGAGGAACTGGAATACCTGGCCGGAGAGATCCAGGAATCCGATCAACTCGCCACTTATCTGGATACGGAAGAGGATGATGATTACAACGTGCTTAAAGACCTCTTCGAACCCCGTATCGCCGATTTTTATGCCAAAGTGGCCCTGGAGAACCCTCTTCAGCTCATCGCGCTGGAGCAGTTTATTCTCTTGCCCGAATTTGAAGGCCTGTTCCTGCCCAAGATCCTGGGCTATTCGGTATTGCGGGGAGAGGTCAATGAACAAGGCCATTATGCCCGTCCGCAAGACCATTTCCGGGATGTGTTGGAAGCGATCTGCAACTCGTCCAATTTTGAGATACTGAAAAAGCGGATCGGACAATCCATCCAGATCGGATTTGGCCTCAGCTCGGATATCTGGATCACCAACCTCATCAACACCTTTGAAAATAAGCGGATCCGCTATTACCTGCAAAGCCAGAAGCTGGAGAAATACCGAAACGAATTCGATCGAAAAGACAGCTATCTGCGGTATAAAAAGCAGTTTGTGCACGATAATTATCAGACTGCCGAATTTCCCACGAAGGCCATTGACCTGGTGGCCCTGATCGAGCCGCTCAAGCAGTTTATCATCCACCGGATCAAGTTGCAGGGCGCCGACAACTCGACGATCCTGCCCGAGATCACCGCTTTTGTAGGCAATAAGGAATTTTTTAACACCGTGGGTCACTTGCAGGTCCTCTTCCTTTATGTCAACTTCTTCGACCTGGACGGCGAAGACCGCGACACGGCGGAAGCGGCACTGAATAAAGTGCGCAAGTCCATGCCGGACTTCCTGGAACATTGGCTCAAGTTCCTGCTGGAAATGACAGATTATGGACTGGATGTGGATGCCGATGCCGATGTGCGCACCCTCACCGCCCTCGACCTAAAAGTAAAAGACGGCCTGAGCGAATATTACAAAATGCTGGACATCGTGCATGAAGACGGCTTCCGTGCAGAGGCTGCCCAGGAAGCGGTGAAGGTCTACTACAGCCACCATGAAGGGATGTCGATACAGAGCGAGGCGGTCCGCCAGGTGATCCGTCGCTATTTTGCAGGAGCTATCCGCAACCTGGAGGTGAGTGGTTATCCCGAATACTTTGAGCTGACCAAGACCTTCCCCATTTACATGAATATCTTCGCCAACCAGCAGTTCAACCAATATCTGAAGGACCTGTCTATGACCTTCGTCAACCGCTGCCTGAAGAAATTCATCGATAAGCGGAGCAAAGACTATCAGGATATCAAGAAGTTCGTCACAGCTTCTTTCCAGGACTGGAAATTTATGAAAGAAAAAGAGATCGTCGAACTTTTTAAAACAAGACGCGCCCGGAAAAAAGGTGCGTAATGTTTTTTTGAAGGAGAAAAATAAAAAAGCCCTGTATTTACGGGGCTTTTTTATTTTTATGTAAATTTAGGTGCCCGCCATACACAACCTGAACACACTATGCCTCGACTGATCATCATCTCCAACCGGCTTCCTGTAACTGTCAACAAAAAACAGGGCGAACTCATCTACCATCCCAGTGCAGGAGGGCTGGCTACCGGCCTCAACTCACTGGATGAGACACTGGACAAGATCTGGATCGGTTGGCCGGGGCAGGCGCTCGAAGACAAATGGGAGCGCGAATCCGTCAAACGCGACCTGGCTAAAGACGGTTTGGTGCCCGTATTCCTCTCCGAAGAAGACATTGAGCTCTACTACGAAGGGTTCAGCAATAAAGTGATTTGGCCTCATTTTCACTATTTCCCCCAATTCACGTCCTATGAAGACCGTTATTGGGCGGCCTATAAAGAGGTCAACCAAAAATTTGCCGACGTGGTGATCGAATCGATCGAACCCGACGACATCGTTTGGGTGCACGATTACCAATTGCTGCTGTTGCCGGCCATGATCCGGGAAGCTTTTCGGGATATTTCCATCGGTTTTTTTCTCCATATTCCCTTCCCTTCCTACGAATTGTTCCGGATGCTCCCCTGGCGGGAACAGCTCTTGCGGGGGCTGCTCGGGGCCGATCAGATCGGCTTTCACACATTCGACTATATGCGGCATTTTCTCAGTGCTGCATACCGTATTACGGGGTATGAGCATTATTTTGGCAAACTTCCCGTCGGCAAGCGCATGGTCAACACCGATGTATTCCCTATGGGCATCGATTACGACAATTACGCCTTCCCCGATGTGGAGGAAGATGCGCAGACCGGCATGGACCGGATCCGGAAGCAAACCCACGGACGCAAGTTGGTCATTACCATCGACCGGCTGGATTATACAAAGGGCATTCCGAACCGGGTCAAGGTATTCAGGCGCTTCCTGAATAAATACCCGGAATACAAAACCAAGGTCAGCCTCGTGCTGATCGTCGTGCCTTCCCGATCCAACGTGGATCAATACCGCGACCTGAAAACCGAGATCGATACCCTGGTAGGCGAGTTCAACAGTAACTACGGTACGTTCGACTGGACGCCCATTCTCTATTTCTACCGCTCCCTCAATTTCGGCGAGTTGACCACCCTCTACAAGGTGGCTGATATCGCCATGATCACCCCCTTGCGCGACGGTATGAACCTGGTCGCCAAAGAATACATCGCCGCCAAGGAAGAATCCAAAAAAGGGGTACTCATTTTGAGTGAAATGGCCGGCGCCGCCAACGAGCTCTACGATGCCCTTATCGTCAACCCGCAAGACATGAACGAAATGGCCGAGGCGCTTAAAGGGGCCCTTGAGATGGACGAAGGCGAGCAGCGCACCCGGCTCGAGAAAATGCAATTGCGCCTCAAAAAATATACCGTCAAAAACTGGGCGGAAGATTTTATCAATGAACAAATGCGACACATGGAAGAACAAAAAGGAGAGAATACGAACCTCCTGACAGAGCAAGACATCCAGGAACTCATCGAAACATATCATTCGGCCAAAGACCGCCTCATCGTGCTCGACTACGACGGCACCCTCATGGAGTTTCACCCCGACCCCATGGCTGTCGTGCCCGATGAAGAATTACTCAGCTTGCTGGCTGGGTTGAAGGCGCAGGCCGGCAATCACGTCGTGGTGAGCAGCGGCCGCGACCGCGACACCCTCGACAAATGGCTGGGCCCCACCGGCATCGACCTCGCCGCCGAACACGGCGTTTGGGTCAAGATGGCCAACCGGTGGAAATCGGCTCATGGCGTCGTCAATGCCTGGAAAAAAGATATCCGCCCCGTGCTCGACAACATGGTCGAACGTACCCCCGGTTCTTTCATTGAAGAAAAACAATACTCCCTCGCCTGGCACTACCGCATGACCGACAAAGACCTCGGCGAAAAGCGGGTGCGTGAATTTCGCGACACCCTTCTCTACCTCACCGCCAACCTCGACCTCCAGGTGCTCGAAGGCAACAAAGTGGTAGAGATCAAAAACGCCGGCGTCAACAAAGGCAAAGCCATGCTCAACTGGCTCTCCGAGCGCGATTGGGACTTCATCATCGCCATCGGCGACGACCATACCGACGAAGATACCTTCAAAGTAATGCCGCCAAAGGCCTATACGATCAAAGTAGGGATGGCGAAGACGGCGGCACGGTTTCAGCTGGTGTCGGTGGGGAATGTAAGGGCGTTGTTGGAAAGGTTGGTGTAGTGTCGAAGTCCTCTTCGACACTGTCCGCTGGGTGGAAAATAATCGAACCGGGCCGCGTACCCGCTTAGTGTCGAAGTCCTCTTCGACACCTGTCCCGCTGGAGGTAGAGCGGTAGGGAAAAAACAAATTGAACCTGGACGCGGCTGTATCAAACGCTGTAGTGTCGAAGTCCTCTTCGATACCTGTTCCGCTGGAGGTAGAGCGGTAGGAAAAAAACTAATTGAACCTGGACGCCGCTGTATCAAACGCTGTAGTGTCGAAGTCCTCTTCGACACCTGTTCCGCTGGAGGTAGAGCGGTAGGGAAAAAACAAATTGAACCTGGACGCCGCTGTATCAAACGCTGTAGTGTCGAAGTCCTCTTCGACACCTGTTCCGCTGGAGGTAGAGCGGTAGGGAAAAAACAAATTGAACCTGAACGCCGCTGTATCAAACGCTGTAGTGTCGAAGTCCTCTTCGACACCTGTCCCGCGGAAGTAGAGCGATAAGAAAAAAAACTAGTCGAAGCTGGACGTCGCTGTGTCGAAGAGGACTTCGACACTACAGAAGAGCTATGAAAGAAAACTTTTATCGTGGAAAGCTACCACATTATCAACCGCCAGGAGGCACCTACTTTGTGACCTACAATCTGTATGGCGCTATTCCCAAGCCCATTCTGAATAAGATTAAAGAGGAGTTTCAATTTGCATTGCAACAACTAAAGAAGGAACAGCCGTTCCCGGAAAAGGAGGTAAAAAAACATCTTACTCGAGAAACAAAAAGAAAGCTGGATTCTATTCTCCGGAAAAAACAATATGAAGAGCAGAAGCGCCATTTCAAAAGAATTGATGATTTTCTGGATTCGAATTTGAATGCCCCTCATTGGCTAAAAATTCCTGAAATCGCAAAGGTCAATGCGGAAGCACTTCATTTTTATGATGGGAAGCATTATTCGCTTTGGTCGTTTTGCATTATGTCAAACCACATTCATGTGCTTTTGAGTCTGAAGGAAGGTTCTCCCGAACTTTGGAAGGTTATGCAAAACCTGAAAAAATATACAGCAAAAGAGGGAAACAAAATCCTTGGCCGTGAGCAGAAAAAATTCTGGGAAAGAGAAAGCTATGATCACCTTGTCAGAGATAAAAAAGGGGAATTCGAGCGCATCCTCGCCTATATCTTGAACAATCCAGTTAAAGCTGGTTTGATAGATGATTGGAGTAAGCATATGTGGTCCTATTGTCATCCGGATCTTCTGTAGTGTCGAAGTCCTCTTCGACATCTGTTCCGCAAGAGGGAGAGCGGTAAGTAAAAAATAAATCGAACCTGGGCGCCGCTATGTCGAATGCTGTAGTGTCGAAGTCCCCTTCGACATCTGTTCCGCAAGAGGTAGAGCGATAAGAAAAAAACTAGTCGAACCTGGACGTCGCTATGTCGAATGCTGTAGTGTCGAAGTCCCCTTCGACATCTGTTCCGCAAGAGGTAGAGCGATAAGAAAAAAACTAGTCGAACCTGGACGCCGCTGTGTCGAACGCTGTAGTGTCGAAGTCCCCTTCGACACCTGTCCCGCTGGAGGTAGAGCGATAAGAAAAAAACTAGTCGAACCTGGACGCCGCTGTGTCGAATGCTGTAGTGTCGAAGTCCCCTTCGACATCTGTTCCGCAAGAGGTAGAGCGATAAGAAAAAAACTAGTCGAACCTGGACGCTGCTGTGTCGAAGAGGACTTCGACACTACAGAAGCATATGCCCCCAGCTTGCTGGCATGGTGAACAGGATGGCTCTACACCATCAAAGTTGACATGGCCAAGACAACGGTGTGGCTATGGATTGAATGTGAGGGGAGCGCGATTAGTGTAGTGTCGAAGTCCCCTTCGACATCTGTTCTGCTAGAGGGAGAGCGATAAGAAAAAAACTAGTCGAACCTGGACGCTGCTGTGTCGAAGAGGACTTCGACACTACAGAAGCAAGTACCCCGCCACCCACGGCAACAAAAATACAAAGCTGTCAAACCGGTCTAACACCCCGCCATGGCCGGGCAGAATGGACCCCGAATCCTTCACCTGGAAGCTCCGCTTTAGCGAGGATTCCACCAGATCCCCCACCGTGCCGGTGATACCGACGATGGCGCCGAGCACGAGCCCGTCTTGCAAGCTGTCGAACCAGCCGAGGCCGTAAATGCCCCAGCCGGCGAGAATGGCGAACAGCACGCCCCCGATCGTACCTTCCCACGTCTTTTTGGGCGAAACAGAAGGGAAGAGCTTTCGCTTTCCGAAGCGCGACCCCACGAAATAGGCGCCCGTGTCATTGGCCCAGGTGAGCAAGAGGATGCCGAAGACCAGTTCGGGGTGATAGGCGCCGTTCAGGAAGGCGATTTTCAGGAGAAAGTAGAAGGGGAGGCCGAGGTAGGCAGTGGCCAGTGTGCTGTGTGCAGTTTGCTGGAATACTTTGTCGGGGTGGAGGATCAATATTAGCGCAGTGAGCAGGGAGAAGAGGAGCAACCATGCCAGCAGGTTGGGCTGCCAGGGTACGATGGAAAGCTGGAAGGCCAATTCCCATGCAAACGGCAATAGGCCCAGCGAGATCCCAGCACCCTCCCGCCAGGAAAATGTGGGGGAGACGAGGTGGAAAAATTCCCAAAGACACATAAATGCGACCGCCAGGAATAACAAACCAAAGGTGATGGACCCGATCCAGATCCCGCCAATCATGACGATCCCAAAAAGCAGCGCCGTCAGGCTTCGTTGCATCAATGTGTTCATACGACAGGGTTTTCGGGTGGAGGAATACGCCGGGTCCACAACATATAGCCCAGGCCGATCACCCAGATCGCCGAGACCAACGTCACCGGCCAGCTGATGGGATTATCGGGCGCTTCATCGAATTTCAAAAATTCATCTTGCAGAAAGTAGGCGGCGATCACCTGTATGGCGTTATTGGCAAAATGGGCAATGATGGGTACCCAGAGGTTGCGGCTCCAAAAGAAGAGGTAGCCCAGTAGCGCACCCAGCAGCAGCCGCGGCAAAAAGCCCTCAAACTGAAAGTGGATAGCGCTGAAGATTGCCGCTGCCACCCACACCGCCGCATGTTCGCCCAGGCGCGTGCGCCCGAGCTGCCGTTGCAGGAATCCGCGAAACACCAACTCTTCACCCACCGCCGGCAAAAAGCCCATGACGAATAGCGAAAAGAGGAACTCCATCGGCGTATCCATCACCAAAAAAGCCTTTAGCAAACCAGCGGTCGAATCTTCCAACTGCCGCATCCAGCTGGGCAAGGGAATCGCATTTTTGTTAAACCAATAGATGAGCTGCACCAGCGGGAAAGCCCCCAATATCCAAAGCGCGCCATTCAGCGACCAGCTATACCCTGGCTTGCGGTCGAGCCACAGCTCCCGCACCCAATCCCGGCGGTAGATAAACCAGGCCAGCATCAACGCCGGCGCCCAAAAACTGAAAAATTGATTGAGCGCGGCCATGCCCCGCAGGATATTGCGCTCCCGAAGCGTGACCTCTATTTCATCTCCTCCCAGAAAAGACTGTATATCCAGTCCGGCCAGATAGGTGAGTCCCAGTCCCGCCCCTTGCCCAATCAGGAGAAAGACAAAAACAAGCAATAAAAGGATCATCAGGATGATGCCTGGGGGGAAGAGGGATGAGCGAGTGGGATGGTTCATTGTGGTGACTAGTGACTGGTGACTAGTGACTGGTCCCCGATAGCGATCTGGGAGGCTACTAGTTTCCGAAGTTTTCGGAAAATGGGCATTTCATTTCCGATGCTAATTTATAAATTTTATTTTGCATCACCAGTCACCAGTCACCAGTCACCATATGCCCCGTTTAAGCGTCAACATCAACAAAGTAGCCCTGATCCGCAACTCCCGTGGCGGCAACCTGCCCGACCTGGTGCAAGTAGCCAAAGACTGCGAAGCCTTCGGCGCCCAGGGCATCACCGTGCATCCCCGGCCGGATGAACGGCATATCCGGTATTCGGACATTCCGATGCTGAAGGAGATCGTGACCACGGAATTCAATATCGAAGGTAATCCGGAGCCGCGGTTTATGGACCTGGTATTGAAAAACCGGCCCCACCAGTGCACCCTCGTGCCCGACAGTCCCGACCAACTCACCTCCGATGCGGGGTGGGATACGGTGAAAAACGCCGCCTTTTTGAAAGATGTCATTGCTCGTTTCCACGAAGCGAATATCCGGGTATCGCTCTTTGTGGATCCGGTAGAGAAAATGGTCGAAGGCGCCAAGGCTGTCGGCGCCGACCGGATCGAGTTTTACACCGGTCCTTTTGCAGCGCAGTTTCATGACGATCCTGAAGGTGCTGTGGCTCCGCACACCCGCTGTGCTATCCTGGCCAATGAGATCGGCATCGGCATCAACGCCGGCCACGACCTCAACCTCGACAACCTCCGTTTTTATCAGGAAAACGTGCCGGGCTTGCTCGAAGTCTCCATCGGGCATGCGCTGATCAGCGATGCGCTGTATTATGGGTTGCGGAATACGGTGCAGATGTATTTGGAGAGATTGGGGTAAATTACTTAGGGTTCATTCACCAAAGACTCCCAAATGGAAGGTGGATCGTCGTTATTTTTTAGCAGATCCACATTATCAAAAAGTTTTATCCCTTCTTTTTGGCACGGTTGAGTAAAATCAGGGTCAAAGCTTGCTATGGCTCCAACTTGGTGAGATTTTGCGTTGCCCAGGATCAATGCATCATTTGGCAATAGATTGTATTTCTCCATAAATTCTACAGCCAATTTTATTAAGCCCGGAGAATCTCCCAAGTAATCAAATTGGCTCAAAAAAGAAAAGGATCCCCTTGTTTGAGATAATGACCAATTTCATTAGCCATTTTTAAGCTTAATGGGGCTTTTCCAGAAAAAACAGCTATATGATGAAAAAGGTACTCGCTGACAACTGTTTGAGTGATTACTGGGGTCCAATCAGAATTGAGTAGGATTGCTTCTAGCAAATCGGTACGGTTGCCCTTGCGATATTCAACCAGGATTGAACTATCAAGCAAGATTTTACTGGGCATAAACGTCGTACTTTGTAACGTTTACGTTTGGAAACGGAGCATTGCCCTTAAATTGCTGCATTCGCTCAAAACGAGACTTACTTTCAGGTTTTTCTTCGTTCTTTTCCTGTAGAAATTCCAGGTATTCCAAAAAGGCTAGCAATTGCTCCATGGATTTGGAGTTAAGTTGTTGGAGGCGCTGTTGGATATTAGTGGTTGCTTGTGACATTCTGCTATTTCCTTTTTGGAATTTTTTATGGAAAGGCATTCAACTTTATGAAAAAGAACAAATCCGATTTTTTTTAAGTTCATAAGGGTATGAATTTCTGAGTACCCCAAAAACTCATACCCTCTTAAACTCAAAAACTATTTCACACCCGTTCCGGCGCTTGCCCCCACACCTTGGGCGCCCGCCAGAGCGCTGAGCGAAGCAGTTCGCGCGAGAAGAGGAATTCCTTCGGCAGCTTGTCGTAGAGCTGGGCAAACAACTCTTCGTGGCTGCTGATCTCCTGCTTCCAGGTTTCGCTATCGATCGACATGATCTTCTCGAAGTCTTCACGGGAGAAATCCAGCCCGGTCCAGTCCATATCTTCGTAGCGGGGCATCCAGCCGATAGGGCTTTCTACTGCGGCTGTCTGGCCTTTTACGCGTTGGATGATCCACTTGAGTACGCGCATGTTCTGGCCGAAACCGGGCCACAGGAAGTTGCCGGCTGCGTCTTTGCGGAACCAGTTGACGCTGAAGATACGCGGTGCATTGGGCAACTTGCGGCCGAACTGAAGCCAGTAGTTGAAATAGTCGGCCATGTGATAACCCGTAAAAGGCAGCATCGCGAAGGGGTCGCGGCGCACCTTCCCGACCTCGCCGAAGGCGGCGGCAGTCGTTTCCGAGCCCATGGTGGCGGCGAGGTATACGCCGAAGTTCCAGTTAAAGGATTGATAGACCAGTGGAATAGTCGTGCTCCGCCGTCCACCGAAGATAAAGGCGCTGATGGGCACCCCGTCGGGATTGTCGTAGTCGGGGTCGATTACCGGGTTTTGGTGGGCCGGCGCAGTAAAACGGGCATTGGGGTGTGCCGCCGGTTTCCCGCTGTTGGGATCCCAGGGCTTGCCTTGCCAGTTGATGAGGTTGGGGGGCGGGGTCTTGGTCATCCCTTCCCACCAGATATCGCCATCGGGCGTCACGGCTACGTTGGTGAAGATGGAGTTGCCGCGGATGGTTTCCATGGCGCTGGGGTTGGTCTTGGTGTTCGTACCCGGCGCTACCCCGAAATAACACGCTTCGGGGTTGATGGCGTACAAACGGCCATCTTTTCCCATCTCGATCCAGGCAATGTCATCACCTACCGTGGTGATCTTCCAGCCGTCCATTTCCTTGGGCGGGATCAGCATGGCGAAGTTGGTCTTCCCACAAGCGCTGGGGAATGCGGCGGCCACATAGGTTTTTTCGCCTTCGGGCGATTCGGCGCCGAGGATGAGCATGTGCTCGGCCAGCCAGCCTTCTTCCTTGGCCATGCTGGAAGCGATGCGAAGGGCAAAACATTTCTTGCCCAATAACGCGTTTCCGCCATATCCGGAGCCGTAGGAAACGATATAGCGATCTTCCGGAAAGTGGACGATATATTTAGTGGTCGGATTGCAGGGCCATTTCACATCCTCCTGACCGGCCTCGAGCGGGGCTCCCAGGCAGTGGATGCACTTGACGTATTCACCCGATTCGCCGAGCATGTCGAGCGCAGCTTTTCCCATCCGGGTCATGATCTTCATGTTGGTCACCACGTATTCGGAGTCGGTTAGCTGTACGCCCAGGCGGGAAAGCGGAGAACCGATCGGGCCCATGCAGTAAGGAATGACGTACATCGTGCGGCCTTTCATGGCGCCTTCCAACAGCCCTTCGAGGGTGTTTTTCATTTCTTTGGGTTCTACCCAGTTGTTGGTAGGACCGGCATCGTCTTTCCGGCGGCTGCAAATATAGGTGCGGTCTTCCACCCGGGCTACATCACTGGGGTCGCTGAAGCAGGCAAAGCTGTTGGGCCATTTCTTTTCGTCGAGGCGAATGAAGGTACCCTTATCTACCAGCAACTGGGTGAAACGATCGTACTCCTCGTCCGAGCCGTCGCACCAGTGAACCTGGTCGGGTTGGCAATGGTCAGCAATCTTTTTTACCCAGGCTTGCAGCTCCTGGTGTGTGCCCGGTTGGGCTCCGCTTTTTGAAATAGCGTTTTCTTGGAACATCCGTGGTGGTCTTTATGGTTTGTAGAAATGGTTAGGGCGACAAATAAAACGCAAAACTAAGGCATTTTCCCCTTTTCACCCCGGCCTGAGGGGGATAAAATAAAAAAGGGAACCCCGTCTGGCGAGGTTCCCTTGCTTAGAACGCTTTATATATGGTATTTAGCTCTTCACTGGAATTTTGCTGAGCAACTTGAGGTTATCCGGTTTCGACGAATCGTATTGATAGAAACCGTCTTTGCCGATCAGCAGGAGGACGTTGTCTTTGCCCGGCACCGAGATCACGTCGTAGGCGTCGATGTCCTTGATGTAATCCAGGCGGTTTTTATCGAGTTTCAGCGGATCGCTGATGTCAAATACTTTCAGGCCGTGCGCGCCTTCGCAGAGGAACAGGGTGTTGTCGTTGATCGACAAGCCGTGCGGGTTTTCCATCGGGAAGGTTTTCTCTACATAAGGGCTGTAGATGTTGGAAATATTGACCAGGTCGAGCTGGTTGTCGAAGCCCTCGCAGAAGGTGCCTTCGCGCAGGGTCACGTATGCGTAGTTGCCGCTGACAAATACGGGATCGCAGGCATTGGCGTGGGCCAATTGGGCGATATACCCGGGAGCCGTCGCATTGGCATTGTCGTAGATATACATTCCATTGGTGGAGCCGATGAACAAGTAGTGGTCGTAGGGGAAGATCGTCTCAATACCCCATCCCATCGAAACGGTATTAACCAGACTGGGCTGCAGGGGCGCTGCCAGGCTGAACACGCGCAGGTTGAAGTCGTCTACCGTGTAGAGGTGGCCATTGGACAAGGTAAACCGAGCCATCGAGCCGCCTACTCCGGCGCCGGAGGCGTTCGAACTGGGGGCGGCCAGGTCGGCCATGCTTTCCACGCCCATGAATACATTATCGATGAAGATGCCGCCACCACTCCGGCTAAAGCTCTGGCAATCCAGGGTTTCCGTGACCTCCACAATGTCGTAATACACACAATATTGCTTGGTGCTTTCATCGTACCACAGCGGCTGGAATACTTGCTCCGAGCGGCCCGACAGCACCGGACTGGCCGGGTTGGTGATGTCGATCGCCAGCAGGTCGATGTAGTTGTCGGCATACAGAATATTGCCCTGCACCGCCATGTCTACGTTGCCGGGGATGCCGATAAACGCCACCTGCTGCGGGTTTTCCGGATCGGTATTGTCGATCACGTGGATCCCTTCATGCACCTCATTGATGAACACATAGTTGTTGTAAAAATAGAGTTTGCCGGGGTTCTCCAGATCCCGTGCCGCTTCGACGGAGATGCCCTGACGGATCTGTTCAATGGTCTTGTAGACCGGAATTTGGTTGTAATACGTGACCACTTCCTGGCAAGAGTCTTTCAGGCATCCCTGGAAGCTGAGTCCCACCAAGGCAAGGAGTAAGAATGGAAGTCCGATACGGGTTGTCATTTGTTATAATTTTTGGATGATAAGTACTTTGTGAACAAAGTTCTTTAATGATTTTATTTTGTCAGAGAACTTTATTTTACTTTTTAACGATTACACTCACAAAGACGGCTGCCTCCTCAAAAAGGGTTGGGGAAACTTTGAGGGAAAGCCAATTTTTTTTCACCCGGAATAGTTTTACCTTTGAATGTGTAGAGAAAACGCGTTTCCGGGTACTCGTTCAGATGTTATGGCACAAATTATAGAAAAGACCGATATTGCTTCCTGCATCAGTGAATTGTTGCACTTGCAGGATACGGTGATCCTTCCCGGGCTCGGTGCGCTGGAAGGATCCTATAAGGCTGCGGTGGTAGACCCGGTGCAGGGAGTGGTGCATCCGCCTTCGAAAAAACTCCGGTTTAATGCCAATTTGAAGCTCAATGACGGCACGTTGGTGGATTTGATCGCCAAAAATAACCATTGGCCGCTCTCCAGGGCTCAGGAAGAACTGGATACCTATGTGGTCCGGATGCGGCAATCACTCGAAAAAAGGGAAATCGTAGAGATCGCGGGCGTAGGTCGACTGTACCTGGATTTTGAAGGGCAGTACAAGTTTATGCCGGGGCCTCAGAATTTCCATACGCCCTCTTTTGGGTTGCCGGAGGTGCAATTCAATCCCATCAAACGGCAACCCGCGCAAGCTCAGGTGCAGGAAGCGCCGCCGATTGTAGCACGGCCATCTTCCGTGCCGTTCTGGAAGAAGATCAATTGGCAGTCCCCCGTGCTGTGGGTGCTTTCCCTGGCGGTACTTGTATTGTTCGTGAGCATCTACTATTTGGTGGGCGTGTTGAATAGCCCCGTAATCTCCGGAGGCGCCGTAAGACCTGTTCCAGGTTCCAGTATCGACACGGCAACCGATTTCGATGACGAGGAACCGGAACTGGATGAAGATAACGCCTTCGTGACAGGCTCTCTGGGCGAATTGGTCGATACCGAAGGCGCAACCCGTATCCCGGGGATAAAGGAAGCGATCGTTATTATCGGGTCATTCAAGGATGATGTGAATGCTGAAAAGCAGATCCAAACGCTCTTTTCGGATGGGTACGAAGCGTATACCGATAAACTAGGTGGAGCCACACGCGTAGGAATCCGTCTGGGGGTTGAATCAGCGGAAGAACTACAGGAGAAACTCAAAGTGATCCAATCTCGTTACAATAAAAAGGCGTGGGTGTTTACGCCCGAATAACAACCGCCTTCACCTGAATTTATTCCCAGGAACCAAAAGACCATGTACATTCCTTTCCGTCGTCATTTGCTTTCCTGTTTCCTTTTATGGGGAATGCTTCCGGCGTGGATCTCTCTGGAGGCGCAAGTGCGTTGTCCGGAGCTGATCGAAGCCGAATGGGTTGTCGTGGCCGGCGCCGATTGCGACCATCTCACCGCCTGCCTCCCGGTGGCGTATGGCGACCTGGTGGGCTACGGGGTGCAACTCGACGGACAACCCCTTGGGCAGGCGCTGATCGCCCTGCGATTTCGACTCTTCCTACGTGATCAGCTTTGCCAGCCTTCCCGGCGGGGGACTTGCGGGTCCCTATACCCTCCTGAATTGGACCGTGAACGGGGTTTCCTATACAGCCACTTTCTCCACCATAACTGAATTGCTCGACCTGATGAATACCTGGGACCCTGAGGGAGAATGGAAACTGGAACTGGGCGCTCAACTGATTACTGGAGGCGATAGCGGTAATGCGTATGGTTCGCTACAGATCCAGCACAACAGCTCGGGCATTCTGAGCGTGCTTTCCCTCAATGCCACCCTCGTGCCCAAGGGCGCCAGACTTTCCATCCCGCAAGGCGTGCACGTCCTGGTGTTTGAAGAGCTGAGCACCGGCTGCCGGGATACCCTCCATGTAGCAGCCGGGTGTCCGCAAACCAGTAATTTAGGCCAATTACTTGACCTGGGAGAAACTGCCTGGATCTGCTTTTCGCCCGAAGGGCTCGCGGGGCCGATTGCTTCCCTGTCCAATTTTTGTCCCGAAGCTGGCGGTGAATACGCCACGCTGGAGATTGAAAACGATACCTGTGTGGTGCTTCAGGGGATCGAAGAGGGGGCGGAAAGCGCTTGTTTGCTGGTCTGCGACAGTTTTGGCCTTTGCGATACGGTATTTCTCGATATCCAGGTGATCGACCTCGCCCAATCGGGGCCTGTTGCGGTGGATGACAGCCTGCTGCTCTACCAGCTCGACCCCGTTCCGATCAACGTGCTGGTCAACGATATCCTGCCTGGAGGGGTAAAGACAGTTTTTCTGGTAGATCTGCCTTCTACCGGCTCCGCCAGCCTGAGTTCGCAGGGGGTGCTGACCTACATCCCGCCCGAGTTCGACTGCGCGGTCCCTTTTGTAGAACAGCTTACCTATGGTGTATGTACCCCATTCGGCTGCGATACCGCGCTGGTCCGGATCCGGGGCGTGTGTCCGGGCCCCAGGGTATACAACGGATTTTCCCCCAACGGAGACGGGGCGAATGACTACTTCCAGATTGGCGGATTGGACCGCTACGGCCCGAATACCCTTTGGATTTTCAACCGCTGGGGCGAAGTAGTGTTTTATACGACCGATTATCGCAACGACTGGGGTGGGACCTGGAAAAATAAACCACTTCCCGTCGGCACTTATTTTTATTTATTGGAATACGGTGCAGGCCAGCAGCAGAGCGGCTATTTGCAACTGGAACGATGAAAAAAGAAAACAGCAGTACTTGTCCGTTACGGGAAAAACCTTATCTTTGCATCCGCTTTATTTAAAACGTTCTTTTACATGAAACCCCTTGTACCCTTCTCTTTGCCGATTTCGGGGCTGCGGGACGGAATGCACACCTTCCAGTTTCAGGTTGGTGAGGAGTTTTTTCGGTGTTTTGAAGAGTCTGTCATTCAGCAATGCAATGTGGACGTGTTGTTGAGCCTCGATAAGCGCCCCAATCTCCTGGTCCTGCACTTTGAGTTCGAGGGCACTGTACAGGTCGAGTGCGACCGATGCCTGGACACGTTTGACCTGCCGATTGAGGATGAACAGGACTTGATGGTCAAATACGACGAAGAACCCCATGAAGATGCAGATGTGATCTATATCGAAGAAGGGACCCCTTCGTTGAACGTGGCCAAATATGTGTACGAGTTTATCCATCTGGCCGTACCGTTGCACAAGACCCACGACGAAGCTGGCGCCGAGTGCGACCCGGAAATGATGCGATTTATTTCGCGCAGCGAAGACTTCCCGGAAGCACCTGAAAAAGATGGTTCTACCGATGCGATCTGGTCGGAACTGAAGAAGAAATGGAATGAAGATTGAGAGTTAATTTAAAGAAAATATAAAATGGCACATCCTAAGTCAAGAATTTCCAAGCAGCGCAAGCACAAGCGCCGCACGCATAAAAAAGCCGTCGTGCCTCAGATTGCCACGTGTTCTACCACGGGTGAAAAGCACTTGTACCACCGTGCATACAATGATGCGGAAGGCAATTTGTTGTACCGCGGCCATGTGCTGGTGAAGGCCGAAGAAGAGAGTCTGGACTAAGCAGCCCCCCTTCGGGTAAACGCATAATGCAAGAGCTCCCATCCTTTTAGTCGAGATGCGGGGCTTTTCGCATTTTTAACAGAAAAATTAAGGCAAAGGAGTATGAAGAAAATAATCAACACCGATCAGGCGCCCAATCAGGTGGGGCCATACAACCAATCCGTTTTGGCCAATGGCATGCTCTTTATCTCCGGGCAAATCGCCATCAATCCCGCGGATAATACGCTGGTCACCGGCGATATTGAAACAGAGACACACCAGGTACTCAAGAATCTGGGCGCCATTCTCAAACAGGCAGGCCTTACCTACGACGATATAGTGAAGTGTAGCGTTTTTGTATCCGATATGCACAATTACGCCCGCATCAACGCGGTGTATGCGCAATATTTTGAGGAAGACCGGGCCCCTGCCCGCGAACTGGTGGAGGTATCCAACCTGCCCAAATTTGTAAACGTAGAGATCTCGGCCATTGCCGTAGCCCATTGATTGCCTTATGAAAAAACGCGTCCTTTCCGCTATCCAGCCTACCGGCCACATGCATCTCGGCAACTATTTCGGCGCCGTGAAGAACTGGGTGGATCTCCAGCAAGACTATGAATGTACCTATGGGGTGGTCGATTACCACGCCATTACCATGCCCTACAGTCCGGAGAAATTGCGCAATGCGACCTGGGACCTGCTCATTAACCTCATAGCGGTGGGGGTGGAGCCCCAGCACCTGTTTATCCAGTCCCTGGTGCCGGAGCATACCGAATTATGCTGGATTTTCAACTGCTTCTGTTCCTACGGACAGCTGACCCGCATGACACAATTTAAGGACAAGAGCAGTGAGGGGAAAGGGGAAGACGGCTTTATCTCTGCCGGCTTGCTCGATTATCCGGTGCTTCAGGCAGCCGATATCCTCATCTACCGGGCCGATTATGTACCGGTTGGAAAGGACCAGGAGCAACACCTCGAACTGGCCCGCAATATTGCCGTTCGGTTTAATAACCAGGTGGGAAAGGAATATTTCGTATTGCCCGAGACCCTCTATACCGAAACGCCCAAGATCCTGTCGACGGCCGATCCGACCCGGAAGATGAGCAAGAGCGCCGGCGACAAGCACTATATCAATGTGTTTGCCGAGCCTGCGGTGATCCGCAAGCAGATCAAATCGGCCGTGACCGATACCGGCGATACCCCGGCAGGAACCATGAGCCCGGGCGTGCAAAACCTTTTTGAGATGCTCAAGGCCTGCGGCGAACAGGAAGCCTATAATTCCCTGATGGATACTTACCACGCAGGTCAGTTGAAATACGTAGAACTCAAAGAAACGGTTGGCGAGGCGCTGGTGAAGCTCACCACTCCGTTCCATGAGCGCAAAAAAGAACTGCAGGCGAATAAAAAAGAAGTGAAAGACCAGATCAAAGCTTCCTCGGCGGAGATCCGCAAGCGCGCACAGGAAACGGTGAAGGAAGTGAAGGAACTGGCAGGGCTGATGAATGTAAGGTATTAGTGGAGAGTGGAGTGTGGAGAGTGAATTTGCATCCTTTTTGACTTTGCCAAAAAGGCATCCTCTCCACACTTCACACTCCACTCTCAACTCTATAATATGAAAATCATCTGTATCGGCCGCAACTACGCCGAACACGCCAAAGAGCTGAACAACCCGGTGCCCGGGAAACCGGTCGTATTTATGAAACCGGCTACCGCCTTGCTGGTCAACAACAAGCCCTTTTACTACCCGGAATTTTCCAAAGAGATCCACCACGAGATCGAGGTCGTATTGAGGATTTGCAAAAACGGCCGCCACGTGCAGCCCGAATTTGCAGCCTCTTACTACGATCAGATAGCCCTGGGTATCGACTTTACCGCCCGGGATATTCAGGACGAGTGCAAGAAAAAAGGACATCCCTGGGAGATCGCCAAAGCCTTCGACGACTCTGCTGTGCTCAGTCCTTTTGTAGGCATCGAAGAAGTAGATCCCAAGCAGATCCGGTTCGAGTTGCAAAAGAATGGCCAACCGGTGCAGCAAGGTACCACCAGCGACCTCCTTTTCCCCTTCGAAGAAATTATTGTACACGTCTCCCAATACTTCAAACTCCAGGTGGGCGACCTCATCTATACCGGTACCCCCGCCGGCGTTGGCCCCGTACAGATCGGGGATGTATTGGAGGGGATGCTCTACCTGAAGGATGGGACGAAGCGGTCGATGTTTACCTGCCCGGTAAAGTGACCAGTGACCAGTGACCAGTGACCAGTGACCAGTGACCAGTCACCAGTGACCAGTGACCAGTCACCAGTCACCAGTGACCAGTGACCAGTGACCAGTCACCAGTGACCAGTCACCAGTGACCAGTCACAAGTGACCAGTCACCAGTGAGTCACCAGTGACCAGTGACCAGTGACCAGTGACCAGTCACTAGTCACTAGTCACTAGTCACCAAAAGTTTACTACCTTTGGGCCGATTTTAATAAAACCATTGCTGAACATAATTTAACCAAAACATGCCCTACTTATTCACATCCGAATCCGTTTCGGAAGGCCATCCCGATAAAATTGCGGATCAGATCTCCGATTCGCTCGTGGATCATTTTATCGCCTTTGACCCCCACTCAAAAGTAGCTTGTGAAACACTGGTGACTACCGGACAAGTAGTTCTTGCGGGCGAGGTACGTTCTCAAACTTACCTGGATCTGCAGACGATTGCCCGCGATGTCATTCGCCGGATCGGCTATACCAAGTCGGAGTATATGTTTGAAGCTACTTCCTGCGGTATTCTCTCCGCCATACACGAGCAATCGCCCGATATCGCGATGGGCGTAGAGCGGGCCAACCCGGAAGACCAGGGCGCCGGCGACCAGGGTATGATGTTTGGATATGCAACCAACGAAACCGAAAACTATATGCCGGTGGCCCTTGACCTGGCTCACCGCATCCTCCTCGAAATGGCGGCCATCCGCCGGGAAGGGAAGGTGATGACCTACCTCCGTCCGGATGCCAAATCGCAGGTCACCATCGAATACAGCGACGATAATCAGCCCATTCGAATCGATTCTATCGTAGTATCCACGCAGCACGACGATTTTGATACCGATGAAAGTATGCTGACCCATATCCGGGCCGATGTGTTAAATATTGTCATCCCACGCGTTCGGGAAAAATGCCAGTCGAAGGTGCAGGATCTGTTCAACGACCAGATCGTATACCATATCAACCCCACCGGCAAATTCGTCATCGGTGGACCGCATGGCGACTCGGGCCTGACAGGCCGGAAGATCATCGTCGACACCTATGGCGGAAAAGGCGCGCATGGGGGAGGTGCGTTCTCCGGAAAAGATCCTTCCAAAGTGGACCGCTCCGGCGCTTATGCCACGCGGCATATCGCCAAGAACCTGGTAGCCGCAGGCGTTTGCGACGAAGTGTTGGTGCAGGTTTCCTACGCGATCGGCGTGGCTAAGCCCACCAACATCTATATCAACACCAATGGCACCTCCAAAGTAAAAATGACGGACGGCGAGATCGCCAATCTGGTCATGCAACTGTTCGACATGCGCCCCTACGCCATCGAACAACGCCTCAAACTCCGCCGTCCAATCTACTCCGACACTGCAGCCTACGGCCATATGGGCCGCGAGCCCGAAATCAAAACCGTGAGCTTCACCAACGGCTCGGGCGAAACCAAAACCATGGAGATCGAAACGTTTACCTGGGAAAAACTGGATATGGTGGATAAGGTAAAGGCGGCCTTTGGATTATGATCGAAGAACGCATCTCCGTTTTTGACATTTTCAAAATAGGGGTAGGGCCTTCCAGCTCGCATACCCTGGGACCCTGGAAGGCCGCGCTCAAATTTTTGGAAGAGTTGCGTGCACATGGCCCTCTGGAGGAAATTGTACACCTGGGGGTACACCTGTTCGGTTCGTTGGCGAAGACGGGACACGGGCACGGTACAGACATAGCCGTTCAGCTCGGTCTATGCGGCGAATTGCCCGAAACCTTTGCCGTAGAAACCCTGGACAGCCGGATTCAGGCTATCGCCCAGGAGAAAATACTCCGTCTCGGCAATGCCGTCGACCTTTCTTTTGACCCACTCAAAGACATCCATTTTCACTATCTGGAAAGCCTGCCCTTCCATCCCAACGGTATGACCTTTCGCGCTCAATGGGAAGATGGAAGCCAGGAAATGCGTACTTTTTATTCTATCGGCGGCGGGTTTATCGTGGAAGAAGGGGAAGAAGCCAGCCTCACTACTCCCCATGCACGTTTGCCTTTCCCCATCGATTCTGCAGGCGATCTGGCCCGGTATTGCCATGGCATGGATATGCATATTTCCCAACTGGTGTGGGAGAATGAAAAAGCCTGGCGGACAGAAGAAGAGATCACCTCAGGCTTGCTTCGGATCTGGGATGTCATGAAGGAATGCATTTACCGGGGTGTGCATACGCCGGGTGTGTTGCCGGGAGGACTCCATGTGCAACGGCGGGCTGCGCAGATGAATAAAAAACTGACGGCCTCCGGCCATTATGAAGAGTACGATTCCTGGGTAAAACTGATCAGGGCTACCAGCTTCGATTTTCACAGCGTACTCAACTGGGTGAGCTGTTTTGCCCTGGCTGTGAACGAGGAAAATGCCGCTTTCGGCCGGGTGGTCACTGCGCCTACCAATGGGGCGGCGGGGGTGATCCCTGCGGTCCTGCAGTATTTCGTGACCTTCTGCGATGGCAATAAACCCAATAAGATTGTCGAATTCCTGCTGACTGCCGGAGAGTTGGGGAGCATTTTCAAAAAAGGAGCTACCATTTCTGCTGCAATGGGCGGGTGTCAGGCGGAGATCGGCGTTTCTTCCGCCATGGCTGCCGGCGCCCTGACCGAATGCCTGGGCGGTAGCGTATCCCAGGTGCTCATGGCCGCTGAGATCGCTATGGAGCACCACCTCGGCATGACTTGCGATCCGGTGGGCGGACTGGTACAGGTGCCCTGTATCGAACGAAACACCATGGGCGCAATCAAGGCCATCACTGCTGCGCAACTCGCACTCAATGGCTTGCCCGAGCACGCCAAGGTATCGCTCGATGCCGTGATCCGGACCATGTGGGAAACGGCCCTGGATATGAACTCCAAATACAAGGAAACCTCCGACGGGGGCTTGGCGATGAATATTTCTGTAGGGCTACCGGAGTGCTAATGCTTACCTCCAACCTCCTTTGCTGCCAATTCCAAATTCTCCTGATGATATTTCCGAAGAATATGCGGGAATTGATACCTGCTCAATAATTCATCCGCATCCATTTTATTACCATTTTGCACCGCCCGTATCACCCTGCGGAGGTATTGCTCCGATTCGTCGATACGAATCTGCATGGTAGTCTTTTCCGTCGTCACATCGCCGTGCCCGGGCACCAGGAGCCGGATAGGGTGGCGCTCCAGAAGTTGAGAAGCGGCAGACAAGGTATGGAGGTAGTCGGAAAAGCTGTGGTAGACAAATGGGAACTCCATATTGCTCAGGTAATCGCCTGCCAACCAGATGCCGTAAGGCTCCACCACCGTGAACAGACCATCGGGCGTATGGCCGGGCGACAGGTAAAATACCAGCCGGGTATCACCCACTTCGATGGTTTGCCCATCGGAATGAATGGGCAGATCTACCTGCGGATACTCAATCAGATAAGGGCGATTGATGTAATATTCATCGTCGAATTTGCGAATGGCCTCCAGGCTTTTCTCCGGATGGGGATTTTGTTGAAATGCCTTTGACGCAATCACCTGTGCCCCGTCAAATGCCCGGTACCCGATGATGTGATCCCAGTCTGAATGGGTAAATAGCAGGAAAACCGGCCTGTCGCCCCGGATATGCCTGACGTGCTTTTGGATCAACTCCACTTCACTTGGCAGGCAGTTGGGGTCGACTACCAGGATGAGGTCTGGTGTCTCTACCACCGTAGAAGTGGTGCGAAACAAGGCGCTTTCAAAAACGGTGAGCTGAGGGTGTTGAAATTGAATATGCATTATGTGCTTTCTGGTTCAATGGCGCCTCAAATTAAATGCTTTTTGGCCAAATAGCGAATGGATCTTTTCTCCAGGTGTTTCAAGGCCGAGGCAAGAGCGGAATGCAAAAGTGTTAAGATGTCAATTTTATTTTACTTGGGGCGTTTGAGAGTTAGTTTTTCCATCATGTAAAATGTCCTTTTATGAGAGTTTTCCTGTTTCTATCATTTCCGTTTTTTTATGGTAACCTGATTGCACAAAATGAACCATCCCTAAATCCTGAGGTATGGATACATGGGTATCTTGATTTTCAAAATACGGAGGATATACAAACCTTTCAGGGAGGGCAAAATGGAGCGACCTATACCTATCAGTGGTCGGAAAAAGGGTTGAAGAATGTAAATTTAGGTATCTATAAATTGGGCAAAAAAGGGTTTTACCATGAACTTTCCCTCACAACCCTGGAGTTTGGGGTTCGGGATGTCATGGCCACGGTAACGGAGCCTCCATTAAATATTGCTATTCCCATTGAAGGGGATCGGGCAGAGGTTTTCCGGGCAGGTTTTCAGATTGAATCGGGATTGACAACCCCCAAGTGGTTGGGAGGATTCTTCCGGCCGGGCATTGGTTTGGGAGCTATCCCCGAATTTGCCTATTTTCGGAGTACCCCCAACACAAGCCAACGCTTTCCCTTTCGGGATCTTTCCTTCGGATTGGGATTGAACCTGGTTCCAAGGTTACATTTCCGGATTTCCCAACAAATCGGATTGATTGCCGTGGTTCCTATCCGGATTGGCACGGTCGACTTTTCCTACACTAAAAATTTCGATCCTGCGTTGTCAGAAGCACAAAGGAGTGTAAACTCCACCAACTTCGAGATTAAGCCTAAAGTAGATTTTTGGCGGTTGGGGGTAGCCATTAAGTTATAGGCGCAACCAGGTTCCATGAATCTTCCCTCGGGCCGCGCCCGAGGGAAGATTCATGGAAATCATTAATGAACGCTGTTTACAACGTGTTTCTGAGCGTTTGCTCCAATTCCTTAGCTTTGGGAAAGATCAGGTTATTCTCCAGATGTACATGCCGGTGGAGGTCGCGCTCAAACTCTTCCAGCTTGGCATAGGCTACTCGGTAGGTGGTGCAGGCATCGGCAGGCGGCGCATAATGGCTCGTCAATTCCGCGATCTGGTGGAAGTGGTCGCCTGCAGAGTCGTGTTCCTGCTCCATTACCTGGATGGGGTTTTTCACCGTGCCAAAATGGGGCGGCATGAAATCACTTCCCATCATCTGCTGTGACACCATGTCGCGTACGTAGGGAAAGAGAATGACCTCTTCTTTCTTCAGGTGCATTGTCAATTCCTGGGCTACTTCCTGATACAGGCGGTAGACCTCATGCAATTCAGGATGCCGCTCTCCGTGTACACGGGTTACCTTTTCCAGGTATTGCTCCAGCAGGGGTAAAGAGGCTGTGACATAGCTGTGGTGGGTCTTCTCCACATAGTCGCAAAGATGGTCCAGCCGCATGGCCTGGAAATCGTGGACGAGTTGCTCCGGGCCGGCTATTGCTTTTTCCAGTTCGGCGGTTATCTCCTTGACAGCTACCTGTTTCTTTTGGCAAGCGGCATCCAGGGTAGTGCCTCCCTGGCAACAAAAATCGATGCGGTATTTTTCAAACACCTCCGCAGTGCGGTAATCTGCCGCTACGATATTGCCTACGGTTTGATCTTTAAGTGAATGCATAATCGTACTAGTTTATGAGTGAATTAGTGGTCGAGGCAAATATATAAAAATATTAAGATAAAAAGACTTTTTTATCTCTTATCGGTATTATTTTGAATTCCCTCCTTTTATACGCAAGGAAAATTGGTTTTTCTAATAAAATAGGACTTACGCACTTGCGAAGAAAAAGTCATTTTTAAAGGCAATATCGCCGCCGCAGGCGGCGATATGGCCTTTAAAAATCGTTGAATACGCGTTATGCGTAACTCCTGTAAAAGATAGCGGGCTATTTACTGAGGAAACCGGATCCCGTTCAAAAACAGGTTTGCACTGTTGAATTCCGGGTCTTCCTCACCTCCCCCTACGTATAGTACAGCGAGGTGTTTTTGGTTTACCCAGCCTTTGACATTCCAGGTATACCCGTCCGAATCTACCCAATAGTCCAGTATGCCGGAGACATCGGGGTTGGAATCCAGGGTGTGACCGTAGCCGTAACCTGTGGATTCTTCGACAGAGAAGGCACTCTGGAGGTAGTCCAGGTAGGATTCCAGCAGGGCGACTTGCATTTCCGCATCGGCATCCAGGGGTTCGGAAAATTCAACACAGATCAGGCCGAAAAGCAGGCCGTTGGCTTCGACTTCTCCCGTCCAGATCTTGGCGGAGTCTTCCGACCAGGAGACTTCCAGGTTGTCGGGGTAAGAGGGGAGGTAGGCTTGAAAGCCTGAGTCGGAGAGGGTGAATTTCTGGAACCTGGGAATTTCCTGTGCCTGTGCAAAAAGGGAAAAGGCGAAAAGCAGGGAGAGGAACACTAGTTTTCTCATGGTGGAAAAATTTCTCCAAATGTGCAGGAAAAGAGCGTGCGGTGCACTCTTTTCCTGCAAAAAAATTTGCTAGTTGCCCACTCGTTGCAAGCGATATTCATTCCGAAGGAAAAAATTGGTTTCTTCCTTGAACTTTACTTCTTTGGTTACGGAGAGGGTATTGCCTTCATAGGTAAAAGTTACCCGAAAAACACAGGGTTTCCGTTCGTTCCCGTCCCGTCCTTCCTGTATGATTACAAAACGTAGGGCCCCATCGTCGCTCATGGTTTTTTCTGTCAAATCCCAGGCGCCGCCTTTGTAAACGGTCCCGTTTTGAATTTTGTAGACATAGTGCTGGTTGTACACCTTACCCCATTCGTTTATGACATAATCGAGCACGAGTTTGTTGCCATCCAGGTAGCAGTTGCCGTTCAGGTCCAGGGTAACCATTTCCCCAGAGGTGTAGTCGAGGTACGAGAGGGTGCCGGTCCAGAGCCCGTTCCAGTTTTTCACCTCCTCTACCATTAAAGGGACGACGGCGGCTTGTGTGTGAGCAGTGCCGGGATTCAGGAATGCGAGAAATGCGAGGGCGATCATTGATTGCATGGTAAATTGGTTAATAGTGATTGAATGATTTGATGGGACAAAACACGTCCCTTTCGCGCACTCAGGCGACTCAAAACCCTGCAACCGGGCTCAAAAATGTGATTTGAGGCTTAATCGGAAATTTGAGTCCTCACAAATTCGGAAGGAGAATGTCCGGTGTGCTTGCGGAATGCGCGGTTGAAGGTGGCCTTACTGTTAAATCCACATTCCAGCGCCTTACCCAGGAGGGACAGGTGGTTGGTTGCGGGGTCGTTCAGCGCTTTCTTTAAGGCTTCTACCCGGTATTCATTGATGAAGTCGTTAAAATTTTTCCCGAAGGCCGAATTGAGTACCCGGGAAAGCAGGTTGGGATGGACATCCAGTTTCCCTGCCAAATTGGCCAGGGTGAGATCGGGGTCCAGATAGGGTTTATGCACTTCCATCCAGCGGAGCAATTTTTCCACCAGGGGGTCTGTCACTTCCGGTATGAACCCGGGCTCAGGTTCCACTTCGGTGTTAAGGGGTTCAAACTGGAGGTGGAGCGTTTCAGGCTGCCGGGTGAAATACCCCTGAATACTCAGATAATAAATAACGAGTCCCCAGGCGAAGTAGGAATACCAGAACTGTACATAAGAGATATTGAACCCCAGCAGGTTGCTCAGCGTGGAATAAACCAGGGAAAGGAGCCAGGCCAGCACCACGGTGACCAATAAATTGCGCAGCCAGGAAAAGTCGATCGAAAGCGTTTCCGAAAAATGGTCGTTGACATATCGGCGGTATTTCCGAAAAAGAAGAAGTGTCCAAACGGCATAAAAAATGAGGGAGAGGTAGCCCAAAATATCGATAATATTGCCCACTGGCCCCAGGCCGCTCTCCCTAAGTGGCCCCTGTGTGCCGTAATGAGAAGGGTAGGGGTTGCCCTGCAGGTGATGAAAAACGACCACATCCGAGATGAAGTAGGTAGCAAACTCGCCCAGTGTAAGCAGCCAGGGCGCCAGGTGCCACAGGTCTTTCCCCCGGATCCGGAACGACTGGTTGGTCAGGCTCCTGAAGTAGAAATACAATAAGGGCCCCATCAAAAGCCAGTGGTTAAAAGGGAAGTAGAACACGAAAGTGGTAAATATATCATGCGAATCATACCAGCCCGCAAACCCCAGCATCCAGTTGGCCACGCGGAGGGTGAAGAGGAAAAGGAGTGTGCCCAGCAATTTGTCCGACAGACGATCATCCCTCCACCCTCGCACCCAGAGCAAGTTGGTGAATAAAATGCCTTGTACCACAAATGGCAGCAGGAGCGAACTGTAGATATTGAAATTAAAAGGCATAGGGGAGGAGGGATTTTGAGAAAAATCAATCAGACATCCGGATCCGCCATTCGGTGGGGAAATAATTATTGAGGCGGTTGGGCAGCAGTTTGGCCCACCCGAGCCCAAGTCCCTCGTAGCGCATCAGATGCCATCCGGCGCCGGAGATGCCTTCCAGAGGTTCTTTGCGCATGAAACGGAGTGCCTGGGGTTGGTCGAGTTCGACAGATGGAATTTCGGGATGGAGCCAGGTGCTGAGGGCCAGTTCAGGCGCAGGCACGAGGTCTTTCCCTTTTTGCTGCCCAAATGCCTGACCGGGGAGGAGGCGGTACAAGATGCTGCTTAGGAACAGTGCTTCCCCCAACAGGGCAGCGGGTAGGAACCAGAGTTCCTGATTGATATTTTGAAGGAAAGCAGCTTCTTTCTCCGGATGGATCCAGGTCTTTCCCCACGTATTCAAATCAGGTCGAGGTGGGAGTGTCCATTTTTTATTTGGACGGCCAAGGGGAGAAGGCGCTGATTTTCCTGTCCCCGGTTTTTGAAAACAGGCAAGAAAAAAGCCTTCGCCTTTCACCCGGTGTGGGTAGCATTGGTACCCAACTCCGGTATCCGCGATGCCCCAATCGGAGGGGAACTGGAGGGGCCGGTATTCCAGTCCGAATTCACTAGCCAGCCATCGGGCGTTTTCGGAATCTTCCTGGTGGTTGTAGGTGCAGGTGCTGTACAGCAAGATTCCGCCTGGCGCCAGGAGGGGCGCCGCATCTGCCAGGATGCGTTTTTGACGGCCACAGCACAGTTCGACGTTGTTAAGTGACCATTCCGAAATGGCTTCCGAATCTTTCCGGAACAGCCCTTCCCCCGAGCAGGGCGCATCGACCAAAACCAGGTCAAAATAACCAGCGAGGGGTTCAAATTCGCGGCTGTCGTGGTTGCAGGCCCAGACATGGGGCAGGCCCCATTTGGCGATGTTGTGCCGCAGTGGCACCGTCCGGCTCTGGATCACTTCGTTGGCGATCAGAAGGCTGTCTTCCGGGAGCAGGGATGCCAGCAAGGTGGTCTTGCCTCCGGGGGCTGCACAGAGGTCCAGGGCCCGGAGTGGGCGGTTAAGGTCTGCCAGCTGACGTACGGCTTCTGCAATGAGCATGGAAGAGGCTTCCTGCACGTAGTAGGCTCCTGCCTGGAAAAGCGGATCGAGGGTGAACACCGGCCGTTCGGTTAGATACCGGCCATCGGGGTGCCACGGCACGGTTTCCAGCGATTCTTTTCCCCACCGCGAAGGTTTGGCCGGATGCAGCCGGATGCTCACCGGGGCGGGTTGCTCCAGCGCCTCCAAAAAGGCGGGATATTCCTGGCCCAGGAGGCCTTGCATTTGCGCGGCAAAGGTATCCGGGAGTTGTATCATCACAAGGTTTTGAGGTATTCGATAACGGCCTCACGTTCTTCGGGAGTGAGCTTGTCGCCAAAATAATGGCCCATATTGCCGTACCCTGGCAGGCTGGCGTCATAGCCGTCTTTGGCTTTAGCGGGGGTTTCGTATTTCCAACCCACCTGGTCGTAGTCGTAGGTGTCGGTACGCTTCCACAAGGCGGGCCTGACCGGGCTGTTTAACAACGCCTCCAGGGTAGGCACCGAGCCGTTGTGCAAGTAAGGCGCCGTAGCCCAGATCCCATCCAGCGGGGGCGCTACATAGCCATCCTGAGGCTCCAGCTTCGATGCCGGCGCCGAGTTCGCAAACCAGCTTTGGTTGTACCACCCGGCCAGTCCGGACACGGTGGTGAAATAGCGGGCATAATACGGATCGGTTTTCACCAGCCCCAGCGAAACCAGTTTACTGGGGTAGGTTTCCTGATCTCCATAAGTTCCATGGCAGCGACTGCACCGGTCTTCAAAAATAGGCATTCCCTTTGCAGCAAGCGCCTCATCCACATTCCCTGGATAGGAGGGAGACTCGAGCTGGCTGGCCCAGGCTACCACATCGACGAAGTTTTGGTGTACTTTCCGTGCGTATGCGCTGTCGGGGATACCCAGCACAGAGGCCTGCATGAGCAGTTTGGCAAAATCGCCACGGCCCATACCATTGTAGTATAGGGCATTCTTTTTGTCAATATTCCAAAGCGGCGGCACATCGGCCGCGAGGGTATAGCGGATGGTTTCAAAATTCGCATCCTTCTTATAGGTCAGATCCACCGGATCACGGTAGTTGGCGCAGGCCTCTTCCAGCCGGAATGCAGGGTTGACGCCCGGGTTTGGCGTTTTGATCCAGGGGGCAATAGATTTGTAAAAAAAACCAAATTCTTCAAACGCCTCGTATTCATCCGATCGCTTCCCGTATTTGGACTTGACCAGGGTATTTGTAAGCGAAGCCTGAAGTTTGATGCTTTTCTGGAAATCACTTCCGGCGTTGCCCAGCCCCAGTACCAACTCCCCGTTGAGCATGGAGGCATGGCAGGTGAAGCAGTTGCCCGCTACCACTTCCACCCCGTTGGTTGCCTGGAATGCGTTAAAGGGGTAGCTAAGGAGTCCGCCATTGCCCGTTCGATTCAGCACGGTATCTCGTTGCCCCGACAGTCTTTTTTCGAGAAAAGAAAAAGGAATCCCGGTGCCGATGTAATCGCCGTAGATCAGGTATTCCAGGCCCTTTTTGGAATCGCCATCTCCGCTTTGCGCGCTCGGAGGAAGTGCCTGGGTTTTCCAATCGGCATTGCTCTCCGGGTCGGGCAGGTCGCGAAGGCCGTTGCAGGCGAGGAGTGCCAGTGTGCTAAAGAGAGCTAGGAATATAGATCGCATTTGCATATTGTTTAAAGATAAGTGACCCGGTCACTAGTGACCGGGTCACTATGAATCAATCATTTGTAAATATAAGTAATTGATTATCATTTATTTATGAATTTATCTTTTTGCTTCTCCAAGCGGATGACTAAGTCACCCGGTTGGAGTGGAAAAGGACAAAATGATGCAATTATTTGATAGTGAGTGATTTGTGTTTAATTTGACCAATTGTCTCTTGACCTGGTCACTAGTGACCCGGTCACTTAGTGTATTGCCATCCCACAGGCCACGCCTTGCCCATTCCACCGCACCTGCACCACATAATACCCGGCACTCAAATGCCGAAGGGCTTCTTCCAGCGGAAGATACTGTGGGCCTGCTGGCAGGTTTGAAAACGATTGGGCATATCGGGTATTCCCCATGCCATCTACAAGTACGAGATCCAGATCGCCCTCCCTGGGAAGGTCTACGCGCAGGAGGGATTCCCGGTTCATGCCCCACACTTGAATGGAGAGGGGATGGGAGGCGGGAAGCTGCTCAGCTACCGAAGATACCAACTCCCATCCGATGTCGTGCAAGATGCCCAGGGCGATGGGGCCCGGCTCGTGGGTGGACTTCCCTGCACCTATATACGGGGTCATCAAGGCGTTGCCGCTGGAAATTGGATACTGGTTTTCATCCAGGTGAGAAATGCTGGTCCCAAATGCAAAGACCGGCGGGGCAAAAACCTTGGGAGGTTGGTTGCCGTTGGCAATAGTGCCTTCTGCGCCGGAGTAAAATACGTTATTGCCGGTAAAGGTGGTGTGCAGCAACGCAGAGGGATTGGGGAATAGCATGGTGTCAGTCAGTACCTCGCCCGCACCAGTAACCAGCAGCCGGTCATACGCGCCGGGCAGGCCGGCGAGCTCCGGGATGGGGAAAGTGGGCACAAAAGGCGAAAACTGGGCAAAGTCGACCATGCCAAAAGAACCCTCTCCATTGGGGCTGTCGCTAAGAGAAACAATACCCAGCCCGTGCCCCATTTCGTGCAGGAATACGGACACAAAGTCGTACTTCCCGGCCCCGGGCTGCCCATCAGTACCAAAATACCAGTTGGCATCGGATGCCAGGACGATGTCCATATCCGATTCCCCTGGATTTAACTCCATGCCCGTCAATGCATTCGCAAGGCAGGAGGCATACCAGGTCTGCTCAAGCGGCGCGCCGGGAAAATCTCTCCGTCCATTGGGAAAGGTAAATCCCAAAAATGCCCCACTCACGGGAAACAGGATCACATTCACCTTGATCGGCACCGAAGAGTTAAGATGCTGCTCCCAAATGGAAGCGGTATACTCCATCGCATTTAAAATTACCGGATCCAATACAGGGGTGGTGATTTGGATGTCTGCAGTTTGCGCGCATACCCGAAACCCGAATGCAAGCAGTGAAATAACCAAAAGTAAAGAACGAACCATATCCAACTTTTTTTAAATGAACTCCTTCGCTACGCAATGTTTTCGCAGCTCTGCCAATCACCCCCCGATAGCTATCGGGGACCAATCATACTTCCCCAAAATCACCTCCGCTCTTTTCGCCGCCTCCTCGTCCTCTACCAATGGCGGGGCGTGGTGCGGTTTTATCCGGGCATCAATGATCAGGGAGCCTTCACAGCCCCAATGTTTGTGTTCGACAAATCCGCGTACCCCATGGATGTCGTGCGAGGGGTTGGCGCGGGTAAAAGTAACCCAAAGAAAATTATTCAGCGTGGCAGCCACAAATTGACTATCGTCCGCAAGGACAAGGAGCGGAATGGAGTCCATCTCAAAGCGGTCGAGGTGAAGGGCCAGGCGCTGGACTTCGATTTCATTTTCGAACGCAGGGCCCTTTATAGCAAGGATGCCGGGCATGACGAAACACGGATCGGAATACCCCTCCGGCAAACTGAAATCTTTCGGCAATTCGGTTCCCAACTTCCGTATGGGAGCCCCGCAGCAAGCGATGACGACCTTCGACCCGGCGTTCCAACCTGAGCCCGAATAATCCAGGGTGTCTATGGTGGTGTTGGTTTGGAAATGCAGGTCGCGCCGCCAGTCCACCCGGCTAAGCACATGCTGAAAAAAATGCGGCATGTCATGGGTATGCAGATTTGGGGCATCGCCCGCCGCCGCAATGAGCAGGAATTTGGCCAGGGAAGTTTGTCCTTTACCCAACAAATGGTTAGCCTGAGTGAGGATCTCCTCGGGCTTTCGCTCCCGGAATGGCATGTAGCGTTCGCTTCCGATGGCGAGCAACAAGGGATGTACCCCTGCCGCATCCACTGCATTGATCTCCACAATACCCGGGAATTCGCCGGGGGTGAGCGGTTCAACCAGCTGATGGATCAGGTACCCGAATGAGCTGTCTTCCTGGGGGGGGCGCCCCACTGCGGTAAAATGCCAGATGGCGTCTTTTCGGTAATAGACCTTTTCTACATCCATGACGGGAAAATCGTGCGCCAGGCTGTAATAGCCCAGATGGTCTCCAAAAGGCCCTTCAGACTTCAGCCCCTGCTTGCGAATGGTGCCGGTGATCACAAAGTCGGCATCGGCAGACAGCACGTAGCCGTCTTTCCACAAATACCGGAAGCGGCGTCCGCCGAGCAGCCCGGCGAAGGTGAGCTCGGATAATCCCTCGGGCAACGGCATGATAGCTGCAAACGCATGGGAAGGCGGTCCGCCCACAAATATGGACGCCCGGAAAGGCTCCTCGGTTTGGTTATACGCCGTGTGATGTACGCCAATTCCCCGGTGCAGCTGATAGTGCAGCCCAATCTCTTTATTGGGCACATAGTCGTTGCCCGACAACTGGATGCGGTACATGCCCAGGTTGGACTGCATGATCTGCTTCGAACCCGGTGGCAGCGTAAATACCTGGGGCAGGGTGATGAAGGCGCCTCCGTCCATCGGCCAGGACTTCACCTGGGGCAATTGATCGATGGTCGTTTCTCCATATAATATGGGCGCCCCAAAACGGGATTGCATGGGAAGGGCAGAAAGTGCCGTTGCCGGCGCAGCGACATACCGCCCGGGCTTGCGGAGCAAATTGGTCGGATCGGCCTTTAGCTCCAGCACTTTTTTTACGCCGGCAATGGTATCCCGGAAAATAAATTCAGTGCGCTCAAAGGTGCCGTAGAGGTTGGATGCAGCGGGAAAAGGGCTTCCCTTAACCCGCTCAAACAAGAGCGCAGGCCCTCCGGCATCATAGACCTGACGGTGAATAGCCGCCATTTCCAGGTTGGGGTCTACTTCCTCTTTTATGCGCAATAAACGCCCATGTTTTTCGAGGTCCTGAATACATGCGTGTAAACTCGAATAGCTCATGCTTCATTTTTTTTTACCCTTCACTCTTCACAGGGCGCAAGATTTTGCGCCCCTACGTTTCACCATAAAAATAGTCTCAATAACATCCAATAGCTGAATCCTGTTGCAAAAACCGCAACTTGAATTATTTTTACACCCATGAAGCAATATCACGACCTTCTTCGACATATTCTGGATCACGGGGCAGAGAAAAGCGACCGCACCGGTACCGGTACTTTTAGCGTATTTGGATACCAGATGCGCTTTAACCTGGAGGAAGGGTTCCCGATGCTGACGACGAAGAAACTCCACCTCAAATCCATTGTCTACGAGTTGCTTTGGTTTTTAATGGGCGATACCAATGTACGGTATTTGCAGGAAAATGGCGTACGCATTTGGAATGAATGGGCCGACGAGGCCGGCAACCTCGGTCCGATCTACGGCAAACAATGGGTGGCCTGGGAAAGCGCCGACGGGCAGGTGATCAACCAAATCGCCAACGCGGTGGAGCAGATCAAGCACAACCCCGACTCTCGCCGGATCATCGTCAATGCCTGGAATGTGGCCGACCTGCCGAAAATGCACCTCAGTCCTTGTCATGCGCTGTTTCAGTTTTATGTGGCAGATGGCAAACTTTCCTGCCAGCTCTACCAACGATCGGCTGATGTGTTCCTCGGGGTGCCGTTCAATATCGCTTCCTACGCACTGCTCACCTTGATGATGGCCCAGGTTTGCGAGCTCCAACCCGGCGAATTTATCCATACTTTTGGAGATGTACACCTGTACAAAAATCATGTCGACCAGGCTCGTTTGCAATTAAGCAGAGATTTCCGACCTTTACCGGCACTTCATATTAACCCCGCTGTAAAAGATATTTTCCAATTTACCTTTGAAGACTTTGAATTGAGTGGGTATGATCCGCATCCGCATATTAAGGCGGAAGTCGCGGTGTAGAATTTTCAGTTGTTTCCTGATTAACTGAACATTAAAAACTAAAAACTGAAAACTAGTAAATAGTTTGGACTGAATCTAAATAATAGGCCATTCCTAAAAATTTTGTTAAAAATAGAGGCCTAATTTTATCTTTGCGGTGACCAAAAAATGACATATCGTAATATTGACGCATACTGATCTTTAAATATGGGTATGATGGACTTAAAGCGCTTTACTGCTTACCTGCTCTCTTTATGCTTTTTCCTCGCAGCCGGTGTGCTATCGGCTCAGGATGCAGCACCTGCCGTTGATCTCGCCGAAGGGGGGACACTTTTCAAAAATAACTGTGCTGCCTGCCACAACAAAAACATGAAGGACAACCTGACGGGTCCTGCATTGGGTGGTGTGCAGGATCGTTGGGCCGGTTATCCCCGGGAAGATCTGTACAAATGGGTCAACAACTCCCAGGCCATGATCAGTTCCGGCCACCCACGGGCAGTTGAACTGTGGAATCAGTGGAAACCCACGGTGATGAGCAATTTCAACCTCTCCGATCAGCAGATCGAGAATGTGTTGGCTTATATTAATGACGTATACACCAAGGTGCCTGTAGTGGCAGTTGCCCCCGGTGGCGGCGCTGCTACCCAGCAAAAGCCGAACAATACGCTGTTGTTTGGCGGCTTGTTTGCCGTGCTTGCCATTCTTGCCCTGGTGCTGGCCCGGATCATCTCCAACCTGGATTACCTCTCCAAAGTGCAGGAGACCGGTGAAGCACCCCCCCGCAAGACATTGGTTCAGATCCTGACGAGCAAAGGCATCATTGCGTTTGTCGTTTTCCTCGTAGTCGTTTTAGGCGGCTATACTACCGTTAATAATGCGATCAACCTGGGGCGCCAGCAAGGCTATCAGCCGGATCAGCCCATCAAATTTTCACATACCACCCATGCCGGTGTACACAAGATCGATTGCAACTATTGCCACGACGGCGCCCGCCGCAGCAAGAGTTCAGTTATCCCGGCCGCCAGCACCTGTATGAACTGCCACAAGGCGATCAATGTCGGGTCAGTCTACGGTACGGCCGAATTGACCAAGATCTATGCCTCCATTGGCTTTGATCCTTCTACCGGCAAATACATCGAAAACTACGACGACCTCAGCCAGGGCGATATCGAAAAGATTTACAAGAAGTGGATCACCGACAACTATATCAAGGAAAATAACACCCTTGACGCAGCAGGGGAATTGCTGGTGAAGAACCAATGGGAGGACCTCGTAGCTTCTCTCACCAACCCGGGCAAAGAAAAGATCCAGGGACCGATCGAATGGATCCGGATTCACAATATGCCCGATCATGTGTATTTCAACCACTCCCAGCACGTGACAGTCGGGAAGCTGACCTGCCAGACCTGCCACGGCAAAGTGGAAGCAATGGACGTGGTGCAGCAATTCAGCCCGCTTTCCATGGGCTGGTGCGTCAACTGCCACCGGAAGACGGAGGTGCAGTTTGCCAATAACCCCTACTACGAGTCCTACAAGAACTACCACGAAGAAATGACCAACGGGACACGCGATAAGGTCACAGTGGAAGAGATCGGGGGCCTCGAGTGCCAAAAATGTCATTATTAATTCGGAACGAAAATCCATGGTGTCCGGCTCAGGCCGGATTTCCTATATCTAAAACTACGCTCATTTCAAGATGAAGAATAAAAACGAAGTTTGGATTGGGGTCGAGCAACTCAACAATGACCCGGTTTTAAACGAGTTGAGCAATCAGGAATTTGCCGAGCCGGCAGACATTCTGCCTATCGTGGAGAAATCCCTGGAATGGGGCAGTTCACGGCGCGACTTCCTGAAGTATCTTGGATTCAGCCTCGGTGCTGCCACACTCGCTGCCAGCTGCGATATTCCGGTTCGCCGTGCGATTCCTTACGTGATCAAACCGGATACAATCGTTCCGGGTGTAGCCACGTATTATGCCTCTACCTTCGTACAGGGCGGAGACTACTGCGCGGTACTGGTCAAGACCCGCGAAGGCCGGCCCATCAAAATTGAAGGCAACAGCCTTTCCAAGGTCACCAAAGGGGCTACCAGCGCCCGGGCACAGGCTGCCGTGCTGAGCCTCTATGATACCCACCGCTTCCCGCAAGCAGGTACCATGGAAGCCGGCAAGTTCCAAAAGATTTCCTGGGAAGAGCTCGACAGGGCCGTAGCAGGTGGCTTGAATGCCAAAAACGAGATCCGCATCATTGCCGACACGAAGATGAGCCCCACGGGCCAACGCGTGATCGCTGAATTTCAGGCCGCCTATCCCAACACCAAGGTTGTCATGTATGACGCCGTTTCCAGCTCTGCCATGCTGGAAGCCAATGCAGCGACCCTGGGTGAAAAATCCATTCCGGATTATCATTTCGACAAAGCAGAGGTGATCCTGAGCTTTGGCGCCGATTTCCTCGGCACCTGGATCTCCCCGATAGAATACGCTTCCCAATATGCAGTCAACCGCAAGGTCGACCCGGAACATCCCAAAATGTCGCGCCACATTCAAGTGGAAAGCCACATGTCGATGACGGGTTCGAATGCCGACAACCGCGTATTGATCAAGCCTTCCGAAATGGGCGCTGCCATTGCTGCGCTTTACAACGAACTGGCCGCGCTGAACGGCGCCACTTCGGTCAGTGCACCCAACCTCAACGACAAAGCAAAAGCTGCGCTGAAGAAAGCCGCCGCTGACCTGAATGCCGCCAAAGGCAAGTCGTTGGTGGTTTCCGGCTCCAACAATATCGGTGAGCAAACCCTGGTCAACGCGATCAACGCGATGTTGGACAGCTACGGCAATACCATTGATTTTACCAATGCCTCTATGCAGCGCAAGGGGATCGATGGCGATATTCAGGGCCTGATCGGCGAGATGAATGCGGGTACGGTCAACGCCGTATTCCTCATGGGCGCCAACCCGGCTTTTGACCTGCCCAATGCCGAGGCATTCAAGACCGCTTTTGCCAAAGTGCCGCTGAAGGTCTCCTTTGCCAATATTCCTGATGAAACGACTGCACTTTGCAACTACGTAGCTCCTGCCCACCACTTTTTGGAAAGCTGGGGTGACGCAGAACCCAAACGCGGCCACTATAGCCTGATCCAACCCACGATCTCCCCGCTGTTCAAGACCCGTCAGGCCGAAGAGAGCCTGCTTCGCTGGGCAGGCAGCGCGAATCTGAAACTGGACTCAGACCAACCTTATTTCGATTACCTGCGCTGGAACTGGGAACAGCAGATGTTCGCCCAACAGTCGCGCTTCGCTACTTTCCAGATTTTCTGGGACAGCACGCTGCACGATGGGGTTTTCGAAGTTGCACAGGCAGCCAAAACGGTTTCCTTCCAGGGCGACGTAGCCGCAGCCGCTGCTAAAGTGAGTAAGCCCGCCGGTTCTGAATTGGAAATTGCGTTCTTCGAAACGGTAAATCAGGGCGCCGGACAATACGCCCACAACCCCTGGCTTCAGGAAATGCCCGATCCGGTCGCTCGTACCGCCTGGGGCAACTACCTCGCAATCCCCATCAGCTGGGACGGCGGCAACGAATGGCAGGGATTCAAAAACCTCAACCCGGATGAAGCCAAAGGCAAAGCGGATATCGTGGAAGTGGACGTCAACGGCGTCACCCAACGCGTCACCTGTGTGCGCCAGTTTGGCCAACCGGAAGGTGGGGTAGCCCTGGCGTTGGGCTATGGCCGCCAGATCGTCGGACAAGCCGGCAGGAATGTGGGCGTCAACGTCTACCCCTGGCTGTCGATCGATGCCAATGGCCACACGCAATATTACGCGTCTACGGTCTCTGTATCGGATAAAGTAGCGGAAGAGAAAGAGTTTGCCTGCGTGCAATACCACCACACCATGGGTGTCAAAGGCATTGACCCGAAGACCAACGAGGAGATCAACGTCGACGAAAAGACGGTGATGACCCTGGGCGCAGGTTTTTCAGGGCGGCCTCACGGAGCGTTCCATCATCTACCAGGCCAACCTCAAGGAAGTTGCGGAACTGACGGAACATATCCATGAAAAGCGGACGGAAGCCAAGGCGCTCAACGAAAAGACCCTTTATCCTTACGATAAGTACTCGGAAAACTTATATAGCCAGGGGCACCACTGGGGCATGCACATCGACCTCAATGCCTGCACTGGATGCGGCTCCTGCCAGGTTGCCTGTGTAGCGGAAAACAACGTGCCGGTTGTGGGCAAGAAAGAGGTGGCCCGCCACCACGAAATGTCCTGGTTGCGCATCGACCGCTACTTCTTCGGCGATTATGAGAACCCCAACGTGGTTTACCAGCCGATGATGTGCCAGCACTGCGACAACGCACCTTGCGAAAACGTGTGCCCGGTTGCTGCTACCAACCACAGCTCGGAAGGCTTGAACCAGATGACCTACAACCGCTGTATCGGTACGCGCTATTGCGCCAACAACTGCCCCTACAAAGTGCGTCGTTTCAACTGGCTCGACTACACCACGGCCGATATTTTCCCGGCCAACGAATATGCCATCAACGGGGAAGACCATGTTTTTGGTTCCGACAACCTCACCCGCATGGTGTTGAACCCGGATGTGACGGTACGTTCGCGCGGGGTGATCGAAAAGTGTAGCTTCTGCGTACAACGCATTCAGGAAGGCAAACTGACCTCCAAGAAAGAAGGTCGCAGCCTGCGCGACAGCGATGTCAAGACGGCTTGCCAGACGGCTTGCCCGACCGGTGCGATCACTTTCGGCGATTTGAATAACGAGAACGGGGAATTAAACAGGAAGCTGAAAGGCGAACTGAACTATAAGGTGCTGGAAGAGATCAACACCCAGGCTTCGGTAAACTATTCGGCTAAGGTGGTGAACCGCGATGAGGCAATTAGCTAATCCGGATCATTCGAAAGAGATCAACACAAAATAACTAACATCGACAACTCAAATTATATCCAATGAGTGCAGTTGTGTCTCCTATACGGGAACCCTTAATTGAAGGTGGGAAAAGCTACCACCAGATTTCGGAAGACCTCTGCTCCCCCACGGAGCGTACGCCCAGCCTTGCCTGGGTAGCCGCTTTCATGGTGGCAGTGACCTTTTTGGCCTTATACGTCTTCTGCGTTACCTGGACCATCTGGCAAGGGATCGGTACCTGGAACCTGAACCGGACCATCGGCTGGGGATGGGACATCACCAACTTCGTTTGGTGGATCGGGATCGGTCACGCCGGTACCCTGATCTCCGCGATCCTCCTGTTGTTCCGCCAGCGTTGGCGGACAGGGGTGAACCGCGCTGCGGAAGCCATGACCATCTTCGCGGTGATGTGCGCCGGCCAGTTTCCCCTTATCCACATGGGACGCCTCTGGTTGGGTTTCTTCATCTTCCCTTATCCCAATACCCGCGGTCCGCTTTGGGTAAACTTCAACTCCCCGCTTTTGTGGGACGTATTTGCGATCTCGACCTATTTTACGGTATCGCTCCTTTTCTGGTACTCCGGTTTGGTGCCCGATCTGGCCACCATTCGCGACCGTTCGAAAGGGATGCGCCGCAAGATATATAGTTTCTTCGCCTTTGGGTGGACCGGTAGGGCCAAGCACTGGCAGCGCTTTGAAAGCCTCGCCCTGGTGTTGGCCGGTTTGTCGACCCCCCTGGTACTTTCCGTACACACGATCGTATCCTTCGACTTTGCTACTTCGGTCATTCCCGGCTGGCATACGACGATCTTCCCGCCCTATTTCGTGGCCGGGGCCGTCTTCTCGGGATTTGCCATGGTACAGACGCTGATGGTCATGACCCGTAAGGTGCTCAAGCTCGAGCAATACATTACGCTCAACCACATCGACAGTATGAACAAGATCATCCTGGTAACCGGGACGATCGTAGGGGTGGCTTACCTTACCGAGTTGTTTATCGCCTGGTATTCCGGGTATATCTACGAGCAATTTGCGTTCTACAACCGCGTGATGGGTCCTTACTTCTGGTCATATATCGGCATGATGGGCTGCAACGTGATCTCTCCACAGCTCTTCTGGTCGAAGAAGATTCGCCGGAGTCTGTTCTGGACATTCTTCATGTCGATCTTCGTCAACATCGGGATGTGGTTTGAGCGCTTTGTGATCATCGCCACTACGTTGGCACGCGATTACTTGCCCTCCAGCTGGAGCTACTACGTACCGACCTGGGTGGAAATTGGACTGTTTTTGGGCACGTTGGGCTTGTTCTTTACGCTTTTCCTCATTTTCGTGCGCGTCGCTCCGGTGGTCGCAGTGGCGGAAGTGAAGCAGATCCTGAAAGTCGCAGGCGACCAGTATGCCGGAAAGCATTCCCATCAGCCTTCGGCACATTCAGAGACGCATCATTAATAAGAAATCATGTAAGGGTCAACGCCCTTGCTTCATAAAAATAAAATAGCTTTAGCAATGGATACTGCTCAAAAAGAGGTACTGTTCGGGTTATACGACGATGAGGAGGTGCTGTTGGATGCGGTGAGAAAGGCCAAAGGAGACCACCTGGAGATCATGGATGTCTTCACCCCCTTTCCGGTGCACGGGTTAGACCCCGCGCTGGGACTGGAAGAATCCCGGCTGCACATTGCCGGGTTCATCTATGGGGCTATTGGCACCTTGTTTGCCTTCGGGTTTATGACCTGGGTCTTTACCCGCGACTGGCCGATCATCTTCGGTGGAAAACCCTATTGGTCGGTACCTGCCTTCATTCCGATCACGTTCGAGTTGACGGTCTTGTTTTCCGCCATTGGTATGACGGTGACCTTCTTCACGATCTGTGGCATGTGGCCCGGTGTGAACAACCCGACGCTGGACGACCGGATCACGGATGACAAATTCTGTATTGCCTTCAATACGAACGGACAATCCAAAACGGAAGTCGACCGCTTGAAGTCGTTTTTCAAGGAAACGGGTGCTTCCGAAGTGAATACAAAAGTGATTTAAAACTCAATCAATGGCATCGATGCGACATACACTTTTTGTCTTTATAACAGTCAGTATTATACTGATCACGCTGTCCTGCCAACAGCCAGGTGGCAATACCACCGGTAGTGAATACATGCCGGATATGGTATATTCCACGGCCTATGAGGCGAATGTCTACTACTCCTATTCCCTCAATACCTGGGATAGTGCCAGCGTGTTTACGCGCAAAGAGCTGATGGACCCGAGGGGACCTGTTGCGGGCACGGTACCGCGCGGTTATTCGGGGTACTCTTTTGCGCATACCCCGCAGGAACAGCAGGCCGTTATGGCGATGCTGACCGGGCAAACGCCTGGTTCGGTGTCTACGCCTGTCAATGGCCATGTACCTTATTATTATGCGGATACAGAAGACGAGCGAATCCGTGCAATAGCGGAGATCATCGACAACCCGTTCCCCATTACCGAAGCTGGGTTGGCGAAAGGGCAGGAGCTTTACGTCATTTTCTGCGGAGTTTGTCACGGGGAGAAAGGAGACGGCGCCGGCTATCTGGTACGCGACCCCAATCCGGCAACCGGAGATGCAGGGGGATTGTACCCGGCTGCGCCTGCCAACTTTATGCTTGATGATTTTATCAACTCCTCTAATGGACGCTACTACCACGGCATCATGTATGGAAGGAATATGATGGGCAGCTACGCCGACAAGCTTTCCTACGAAGAACGCTGGCAGGTCATTCACTATATCCGTTCTTTACAAGCCAAAGCCAAAGGCATGGAGTATAGTGAGGCGGCTAATACCCTGAATCCGGCCTATGGGGTTCCGGGAGCATCGCTTGCACCTGTACCACAGGAAGAAGCTACGATGGAAGAAATGAGCATGGATGCTGGCGGCGAACACCAGACCGATGGTAGCCATCATTAATTTTTGAAGTTAATCCGTTATCCGAATCATAAAACGGCGGGATACAATGAACCAATTTACGTTCGAGTCAAAGCAAAACAGTTCTGTTCGGCTTCATGGGCCTGGGGATCTTATGTCTCCTGCTGACTTTCTTCCTTGACAGTCAGCCTCTCCATGTACGCTTTTGGACGAACTTCCTCCAAAATACCGTCTTTTTTACCGGTATTGCCTTTATTACCTTGTTCATCTATGCGGCCTTTATCACGTCCTGGGCCGGCTGGTATACCCAGTTTAAGCGGGTAATGGAAGCCATGACCATGTTTCTGGTACCAGGCCTGGTCTTGCTGCTGGTCGTGATCGCCGGATTGTGGTTGGGCTGGCACGAGCTCTATCACTGGGCCAGTGCGGAAGAAGTGGCTAAAGACCAGGTACTGCTGGGTAAATCCGGTTTCCTGAACAAGGGCTGGTATACGCTGGGCACCCTGGTCATTGTCGGGATTTGGATCTTCTTCGCCATGCGCTTACGCAGTTTGTCGCTGGCGGAAGACCAGAACGGCGGCGTCGATTTTGCCCACCACCGCAAGATGCGGATCTTTGCCGCGGCTTTCCTGCCGGTCGCAGGTTTCTCCAGCGCCGCTATTATTTGGCAATGGACGATGTCGATCGATGCACATTGGTACAGCACGCTTTATGCCTGGTACACCGGCGCAAGCTGGTTTATTGCCGCCAATGCCACCTTGATCCTGCTGTTGATCTACCTGAAATCCAAAGGATACTACCAAGGGGTGAATGAAGAACACCTGCAGGATCTGGGTAAATACCTTTTTGCCATCAGCATTTTCTGGACGTATCTCTGGTTCTCTCAGTATATGCTGATCTGGTATGCCAACATCGGAGAGGAAACGACCTACTTCCAAACCCGGATGCATGATTACCCGGTCCTTTTCTATGGCAACCTCGTGATGAACTTTATTTTACCGTTCTTTATCCTGATGCGCAATGACACCAAGCGCAAATACGGCACCCTGGTGTTTGTCTGCGTATTGGTTATCCTCGGTCACTGGGTCGATTTCTTCCAGATGATCAAGCCGGGTGCACTGGACACCGCTATTCATGCTGCCGGTGCACATGGGGGTGAAACGATCAGTGGAGCTGGTGGACATGGAGATCATGGCGCCTTCCACATGGGCTTTACCATTCCCGGTCTTTTGGACCTGGGTGCGATGTTGGGCTTTGCTGCTTTATTTATCTTTGTGGTCTTTTCCCGGTTGGAAAAAGTGGCGCTTGAGCCTACGAATGATCCCTACATGGCAGAAAGTGTGCACCACCACGTGTAGGGCGGTAGGAGAAATTGAATTATTAAATGGGGGCGCCCGGATAACATTTTCCGGTGTTCCTGTGTTCGGAAGGAATAATTTTGTGAAAATTTTAAAGGGGGCAAATCCCCTGACTAAATAGCAGTAAATCCATGACAACTCTTTTGGCTATTGCTTGTATCCTGTTGATCACCGTGGTAGTTGTTCAGATTGGTAAAGTCACCGAATTGGCTACCAAGCTTCGGGGCGAAGAGGAGGCTGAACAGATCAGTAACAAGCGCACCGGGTCGTTTCTCCTGGTGTTTGTGTTTGCCTTCCTGGTATTTTGTGTTGGCTCTGCCATATACTACAAAAACTGGATGCTGGGGTATGGCCCCCATGAGGCTGCCTCGGCGCACGGCAGCCGGTTGGACAGCTTGTTCAATGTCACTTTATTCTTCACTGGGATCGTTTTTGTGATCACCCAGATCTTGCTTTTTTATTTCGCCTATAAATTTCGGGGTGAAAAAGGCCGGAAGGCTTTGTACATCCCGCACGACAACCGCCTGGAGGTTATCTGGACGGTCGTGCCGGCAGTGGTGATGACCTTCCTGGTGATCAGCGGACTGGATGCCTGGAATGAAGTAATGGCTGATATTCAGGAAGGAGAAGAGTATGTGGAGATTGAAGCTACCGGCTATCAATTTGCCTGGCACTTGCGCTATCCTGGACCGGATGGCAAACTGGGTACCCGCAATTTCAAGCTGATCAATGCCGCCAACCCGCTTGGACAGGATTGGACGGACGAGAAGAACTGGGATGATCTTCATCCTTCCGAGATCGTATTGCCGGTAGGCAAAAAAGTACGCGTTCGGATCACGGCACGCGATGTATTGCACAACTTCTTCCTGCCTCATTTCAGGTTGAAGATGGATGCCGTGCCCGGGATGCCGACCTACTTTGTGTTTACGCCTTCCAAAACGACCGAGGACTACCGCCGGGAACTGAGCAAGTACAAAGAATACCAGGCGCTTTCCGATCCTGCGGATCCCAACAGCGAACCGCTTTGGAAGGTGTTCAACTATGAGCTGGCTTGTGCGGAGCTTTGCGGAAAAGGCCACTACAGTATGAGACGGGTGGTTCGCATTGTTTCCGAAGAAGAATATACCAAATGGCTGTCGGAGCAGAAACCATATTACATGACTTCGATCCGGAACACCATAGAGGACCCCTTCAATGGGATTTTACTCCCGGGTGAAGCAGCAGAAACGGCTCCGGATACTTCTAAAACAACACCTCAATAGGAGGCATTGAGAATTGGAATCCCCGGATAGGAGGGGCATTAAAAAAGAATTTCCATTCCCTGTGAGGGGAACTAAAAAAGAAAAATACAGGTATCATGGCAACCGCTGCAAATAAATCTACGGCTCCTGCTCAGCATGATGTAGACCTGCTCATCGAGGAATACGGGTATGACGACCATTTCCACGAGCACCACGAAGGAGATAAGTACCAATCGAACTTCTTCACCACCTACATTTTCAGCCAGGACCACAAAATGATCGCACGGCAATTCCTCATCACGGGGATGTTCTGGGCAGTCATTGGGGGCTTGATGTCGCTGGTGTTCCGGCTTCAATTGGGCTTTCCGGAAGAGAGCCTGGCATGGCTGAAGCCCGTGTTGGGCAAGTGGATCACCATCAATGCAGACACCGGGTTGGGAACCCTGGCTCCGGAGTTTTACTATGCGTTGGTAACCATGCACGGGACAATCATCGTGTTCTTCGTCCTGACAGCCGGCTTGAGCGGCACATTCAGTAACTTGCTCATTCCGTTGCAAGTAGGCGCCCGCGATATGGCTTCTCCGTTTCTGAACATGTTGTCCTACTGGTTCTTTTTTATGGCCGGTTTGGTCATGTTCTTCTCCCTGTTCCTGAGTACCGGGCCATTTGCCGGTGGCTGGACTGCGTATCCGCCACTATCAGCCCTGCCGCAAGCCTCTTCGGGTTCGGCGGGAGGTATGACCCTTTGGCTGATCTCTCTCACGTTCTTTGTAGTTTCTGTGCTCCTCGGGGGTGTCAACTATATTACGACGGTGCTGAACCTGCGCACCAAAGGGATGAATATGTGGCGTCTGCCGCTGACGATCTGGGCTTTCTTCGTGACAGCCGTGCTGGGTCTGTTGTCCTTCCCGGTGTTGGTGTCGGGTTTCTTCCTGCTTATTTTTGACCGGACCCTGGGGACGAGTTTCTTCCTCAACGAGATCTTTGTGGGCGGACAGGCCCTTGACCACGTTGGCGGAAGCCCGATCCTTTACCAGCACTTGTTCTGGTTCCTGGGCCACCCGGAAGTATATATCATTATCCTGCCGGCGATGGGTATCGTGTCGGAAGTATTGTCTGTGCATTCCCGCAAACCTATTTTCGGCTATAAGGCGATGGTGTTCTCCATCCTTGCCATCGGCTTTCTCTCCTTCATCGTGTGGGCGCACCACATGTTTATGTCGGGGGTAAATCCGTTCATTTCGAACTTCTTCGTGGTCTTTACCCTCATCATTGCCGTTCCATCGGCGGTGAAGGTGTTCAACTGGATCACTACGATATATGGAGGTAACATCCGGTTTACTTCGGCGGCCCTTTTCGGGGTTGGCTTTGTATCGATGTTTATCTCCGGCGGTTTGACCGGTATCTTCCTGGGCAACTCCGCCATCGATATTCAAATGCACGACACCTATTTTGTCGTAGCGCACTTTCACATCGTAATGGGTGTGGCTGCTTTCTTTGGGATGTTTGCCGGGGTGTATCACTGGTTCCCCAAAATGTTCGGCCGGTTTATGAACGAGACCATGGGTAAGGTTCATTTCTGGGGCACCATGATCGGCGCGTATGCGATCTTCTGGCCCATGCACTATTTGGGTATGGCAGGGGTGCCGCGTCGTTATTATCGCTTCGATAATTTTGACACCTTCTCCCATTTCTCTGCGATGAACCAGTTCATCACGGTGGCTGCCATCCTGGTTTTTGCTATGCAGATCATATTCATCGTCAATTTCTTCCGCAGCATTTGGTTTGGCAAGAAGATGACTTCGCGCAACCCTTACGGGGCCAATACGCTGGAGTGGACAACTCCGATCGACGTACCGCACGGCAACTGGCCGGGCAAGATTCCCGCCGTACAGCGCTGGGCATACGACTATGGTAAAGGAGGAGAAGAGAATGTTTCCCAAATCGTTCCACTTGCCGAAGGCGAACACGATCAGGGCCATTAAAAAAACAGATGCGCGACCGCAGAGAGGTCGTACATAAAAAAATATCGCGCGTGACGAGAACGAGAGTGGTTGCCGGCAGCATTTCATGGGTGTCGCAGAAAGTGACGGACTACAAGCTGCTGGTAAAGTTCAGGTTGACATTGACAGTCGTTTTTTCAGCCTTGATGGCCTTTTTCATCGCCTCAAAGGAGGACGTGCAATTAGCGGCTGTGGTCGTATTAGCGTTGGGCGGATTCTTTGTAACGGGAGCGGCCAACGCGCTGAACCAGGTATTGGAGAAAGACTATGACAAGCTGATGAAACGCACCGCCGACCGACCGCTTGCGGCTGGAAGGATGACCGTTTCGGAAGCCGTATTGGCAGCCGGGTTGATGGCGATGGTCGGCATCATGTTGCTGGCCTTATTTAATGTGTGGGCAGCCTTTTTTGGAATGCTTTCGCTGGTGGCATATGCGTTTCTGTATACGCCCCTGAAGCGATATTCCCCGATGGCTATTCCGGTGGGCGCTGTGCCTGGGGCATTGCCGATGCTGATCGGCTGCGTCGCGGCACAGGGAGAATTGACCATGCTGGCTTTCGCGCTGTTCTCGATCCAGTTTGCCTGGCAGTTTCCCCACTTCTGGTCTATCGGCTGGTTGGGGTACGACGATTACCGGATAGCGGGCTATAAGATGCTGCCCGAACGCGCCGGCGAGCGCGATCCCAATACGGGACTCTATGCCGCCGGCTATGCCCTGATATTGATCCCGCTTGGGTTCAGTTTGCCCTGGTTGGGCGTTACAGGTATGACTTCGGCCATCTTTATGGCTGTATTGAGCCTGGTATACGCTGCCCTGGGTTGGAACCTTTACCGGAAGCAGGATCGGAAAGCAGCCTTGAAATTGATGTTTGGCTCCTTGCTCTACCTCCCCCTTATTCTGGTCGCATTTTACCTGGATAAAGCAGGAGCGGGCTTTTAGAGATTTTGATGAATATGAACACTGTGGCGACAACAAATGAGACCGTATTTACCGGAAGGAATAAGATCCATCCGCACAAGTTCGCCCTATATGTGGCTTGCGCCAGCATTGTTATGCTTTTTACGGCGTTTACCAGCGCTTACATTGTGCGGCAGGCTTCCGGCAACTGGCTGGAGTTTCGCTTGCCCGACCTGTTCTTTGTGAATACCGGCGTGATCCTCCTGAGCAGCTTGACCCTTCAAACTTCTTATTGGAGCTTTAAACGGGACAAAAAAGAGGCTTACCGCGGACTGCTTACGCTGTCTTTCTTGCTGGGGCTGACATTCCTGGTCCTCCAGTATAAAGCCTGGCAGTCTATGGCGGAAATTGGAGTGATGCTGGACGGCAACCCTTCGGGATCGTTCATTTATCTGATCTCCGGGGTGCATGCCGCGCATGTCCTGGGTGGTATTGCGGCCCTGTTCGTCGCATTGACACACGCATTTATTCTGCCTGTTAAGGCCACACCACGGCGGACCCTCCGGTTCGAGCTGGTGCTGATCTACTGGCATTTTGTAGGATTTCTTTGGTTGTATTTGCTTGGCTTTTTTGTCGTCTCTGCCGGCTAAAAAGCGTTTGAATAAAAACTTAAGTAGAACTAATAAACAAGTCAAGAATGGCTACTGACACCGCACTTGATCACCACGCAGACGTCCAGGACGGTAACCTTTGGGATGGGGCGAAGTCCCCTTTTCAGGCGAGTTATGGGAAGTTGATGATGTGGTATTTCCTGCTTTCCGATGCCTTTACCTTTGCCGGATTTCTGATCTCCTACGGAGCGCTCCGGTTTAGCATGCCTACCTGGCCGGTGCCTGATTTCGTATTTAAATCGGCTCCTTTCGGCGTAGAAAATGCACCGCTGATCTTTGTAACCTTTATGACCTTTGTACTGATCATAAGCTCGGTTACCATGGTTCGCGCGGTACAGGAAGGACACCGGGAAAATAAGGGAGGCGCTGTATTCTGGTTGCTGCTGACCATCATCGGCGGAGCGACCTTCCTCAGCAGCCAGGCCTGGGAGTGGACTAACCTCATCGGCAAGGAAGGTATGAGCGTCACGACCAACCCTTTTTCCAATTTCAACGAATCGGGCAAATACCTGAGCGCGGAAGAATTGGAGAAAGCCGGATTCCAAAAGGTTGAAACGGAAGCCCATGGGGCTGCCGCTACTTATTTCCTGCGCCCACGCGCTGCCGACGTACCTGAAAACCGGTATTTTGTCAAGGCCGACCACCATGGTCACAGCATGGCAGGAGAAGAGTTTGCTGCGGGAAATCACTTCCTGATTACCTACAACCACGCCAACCATCTCTATGAGCATGGAGCCTATATGGCAGAAGACGGCCACGTTAAAAAAGAGGAATTTGGGCCGCAGGCATTCGGCGCCCTGTTTTTCTTTATCACCGGCTTCCACGGCTTCCACGTATTTTCCGGGGTAGTGTTCCTGACCATTATCGCCATCAATGTGGCGGGCGGGCTATATGTGAAACGCCGCAACGGCTACGAAATGGTGGAAAAGATGGGCCTCTACTGGCACTTCGTCGACTTGGTATGGGTATTCGTGTTCCTGGTATTCTACTTGCTGTAATATCGAACACATCCTTTTGTAAATTCAAATAATATCTCCAACATGGGACATTTAGAATATTCGGAGGCCAAAAAAGTGGTGGTAAAGGGATTGATGATCCTGGGGGTGGTGACCATCGCCGAGGTTTTTGTAGCGCTTTTTGGCAACGGCCACATCATACACGGGTTCTACCTGCACAAGATCGTATTCTATCCGGTCATGATCGGACTCAGTTTGTATAAGGCCTATTTCATCGTCTATGAGTTTATGCACATGCGGTACGAAGTGAAGGGGCTTGCCATGAGCGTACTGCTTCCGACCCTGTTGCTCGTTTGGGCCATTATCGCTTTCTTCCAGGAAGGAACCTCTTGGGGGAAACGAAGAGAATTGATCCACCAAAAAGATAAAGAAACGATTCACGAAACCCAGCAACCTTCCGAAACCGGGATGTTGGACGACGATCGAACCTATCAAATTCAATAGGTGTAAAAAAATAGGGCGGACTTTTTCCGCCCTATTTTTTTTGCAAACCAACTTCTGATCAACTTGTTTCTGATTTAGGGCTTAGAATTATGCCTTGGAAAAGAATGTAAAGCAAAACAGGGAAAATGAGCGAAGCGCGCAAACGAATGAATTTTACCCAGATCGCCGGCATGTTATTTCTCCTGGTCATACTGCCCGCGGGATCCTGGTACTACCTCCAACGCGGTTTCCTGCACCGCAAGGAAGCCTTGGCCGAATTGACAGACCACGGAACGGTAAGGGCTTTTAGACTCCGAGACCAATATGGGAATTCGTTTTCTTCCGAATGGCTGCATAAACGCGTGACCATCGCCGCTTTTTTGCCCAATGATACAGCTCAACAACAGCAATGGGCAAGCAGGCTGCACGGCTTACACCAGCAATTTGACGACCGAAACGACGTGTGTTTTCTGCTCTTTGCCGACTCCTCCCAGATGCGCGACCCCATGGGATTCGCCATCGAAAACGACCTTGTCGATTCGTTACAATGGGAAATCCTGACGTGCAGCCGACCAGAGTTGGAATCGTTTGCGTTTGAATCCTTTTATGTCCCTGACCTTCAACAAATAGCACTGGTAGATACAGGACTGGTGGTGCGCCGCTATTACGATATCCTGGACAATCAGCAAATGGGCCGGCTTATCGAGCATATCACTATCGTCATGCCACGTCTGCCGGATCCGGATATTGTGTTTAGGAGAGATAAGGAAAAATGATTACCAGTTCGCAGTATTCAATAGGCAGTATGCAGTATGCAGTATGCAGTATGCAGTATGCAGTATGCAATCACTAATCACTATGGAACAGCCAAATTTAGCGTTAGCGAAGAAACTCAACAGGGTTGCGTGGATCTTGAGCGCCGTGGTATTGATCCTGGTGGCGATGATGCGCCGCATTCATATTGAATTGCCGGAAGGGGTGAGCCTGGATTTCCTGCCGCCTTTTCATGCAGCCGTAAATGCCCTGACAGCGGTGGTGCTGTTGATCGCGTATTACTTCATCCGGAATAAACAGGTGGAGCTGCACCGCAAAACGATCTATGTAGCCGTGGTACTGTCGGTGATCTTTTTGCTGTCGTATGTGACGTATCACTTTACCTCCGAACCGACCAGGTATACGGGCGATTTTCGGGCCTTATATTTCATCTTGCTGATCAGCCATATCGTGCTGGCGGCCGTGATCTTTCCCTTTATCCTGTTCACCTTCGTGCGGGCCTACACCAACCAATTCGACCGGCACAAGCGTATGGCCCGGTGGGTGTGGCCGGTGTGGCTTTATGTGGCGGTGACGGGGCCGGTTTGTTATTTGATGCTTTATCAGTAGGCAGTTTCCAGTTCCCAGTAGGCAGTAGGCAGTTTCCAGTATGCAGTTGGCAGTAAAATGCAACTGCCAACTGCCAACTGCCAACTGCCAACTGCCAACTGCATACTGCATACTGCATACTGATTTTTTTTACCTTTGTCCCTACAAATTTTTTAAAGATGAAATCCAAACTGCTTCGAATTGCATTCATCCTCACCCTGGCCATAGGTTTTTCCACGGCTGCCTACCAACCTGCACAGGCGCAATGCCCGATGTGCAGGATGTCGGCGGAGTCGAATCTGAAGGACGGAGGCACGGCGGGGAAAGGGCTGAATACCGGTATCCTTTACATGCTGGTGACCCCTTATCTGCTGGTGGGATTCTTTGGCTATATGTGGTATCGAAACCGAAGGGAAACGCCTGGTGAAGAATAAAAAAAGCCCCGACTTGCAGGTCGGGGCTTTTTTCGTATTAAATGAAAATTAAAGAATTTCCAGATACTTCAGCAGCCAGATGAGGAAACAAATACTGGCGGCAGACCAGAGCAGGCTGGGAATGAACCATAACCCAACAACCAGCCAGGAGCTGTAGAAGAGGATGGAAGCGATAACCGAGGCCAGCGAAGATGGCCCACCATAGCCATTTTCCCACGTCGTCGTTTCTGTCAATTACCTTCTTCTCCCACTTATCCAGTTTTTTCTGGATCTTGGTCATCACCTTTTCCATACGTTCCTGCTTCTTCAGTTCTTTCTTGCTTACAGAAGCAGAGGTCGACTCCTGACTGTTTTTTACACTTACCACCGCGGAAGCAGGCTGAACGGCGAAAAGCAGGGCCACGACTACCAGTAGACTCAGAATGTTCAGATTTTTCATAGTAAAATGAGGTTTTGATTGAAAATAATGGATGTAAAGCCAGAAACGGAAGCTAATATAGCGCAAAGTTGGAAGATAAATAGGGGTGCAGGGGTTTATTTTATCAGGCGTTCAACCTTTGTTATTTCCGTTCCTCCAGGCGCCCCAGGCCAATAGCCACCAGCCGGAGAGGAACAACAACCCGCCGAGCGGCGTGATGGGGCCGAGCCATGTCCAATGCCCGATGCCCAGCAATTCGCGGGTGGAAAGCAGGTAGAGCGAGCCGGAGAAACAGAAAACCCCTGCGATGAACAACCTGCCCGCCCAACGAAAGAGGGTTTCCGGCCGTTGTGCATAGGCAAAGCTCGTGATAAACAGGGCCAATGCGTGGTAAAACTGGTAGCGGACACCCGTTTCAAAAGTTGCCAGAGACCCTGGTGAAAGGACTTCTTTTAGGGCATGTGCGCCTAAAGCGCCAAACGCCACCGCCACCAATGCAAAAAAAGAAGCCCAGATGAAAAAAGGTCTGTGCATAGAAAAAAAACTAAAGCAGGGTGCGGGCGCCGCCCGCACCCTGCTTATGAAAAATTAAATGTACTTATCTTCGCAGTTCGCAAAACCCTGATGCCATGAAGAAATGGAAACTCCCCGCTACCTTACTTCTCGTCCTTTCAAGCCTTTTTTTTCTATTGTGGGGAACCCATCAATTCTACCCACTACCCTTCGTAAAGGTAAGTTCTTTTCGGGCAGTTCCAAAGTATTCTTCCTTTGTCTTTATGCCTTCTTCTTTCCGGGAAACACCCTCCCCTTGGGATGCCTGGAACCTATCTCCACACTGGAGTTTGTTGCAGCTTGTGGAAGGCGTGCTGGCTGATACTACCCCGGATATTCCTTCCTTTCGTCGGACCATTGCCGTGCTCCAACCCATGGGAAAAGCACAGATGGGCTGGCTCGGGATATGGGACGTACCGCAAGCCCCGGAAAAACTGCAGCGATGGCTGGCCATTCATCCCGGCACAGAATCCCGCTTCAAACAAGTGTCGATCTATAGCGGCAAGACCAACGAGGGGCAACCCTTTGCCATTGCCCAATTCCACAACCTGATTATGGCGGCCCCTTTTCCGTTTCTTCTGGAAGACGCGATTCGCGAGCTGAAACGGTTTTCACTGGACCGGGCGCCTTTACCCACCAAAACCAACGCCTATTGCTTCCAGCCAAGCCAGGTGCCGCTTCAGTGGACTACCGTGCTTTCTAATGAAAATCGGGGGATCTGGGACCTGTTTCGGGAATGGAATGGATGGGCTAACCTCGAGGTGACTGCCGACTCTTTGGGGTGGAAAGCTACCGGCCAATGGAAATTGGAAAAGGATTCCTCCTGGATGGACCTGCTCGAAACGGCATCACCTGCTTCTCCCGACAGCTTGTTTGCCATCATGCCCGAACAACTATTGACCTTTTTCTGGGCCCCACCCACGGAAGGAACCTGGTGGGAAACCGGTGCAGCCAGGCGGTTTTTGAAACCCTGGTGGAGCGGGGAATGGGCTGTCGGATTGCTCCCCGGCTACGGGTTGGATACCCGTGCGCCTTTGTTTTGGGTGGGAAAGATCCGGTCGCAGGCGGCGCTCGAAAGTTGGTTGACCGAATGGGCGACGGAGCAGGGCGAACTGCCCAGCCACACCTACCAGACCTTTCAGATCCGGCAAATTATGGCCGAGCCGCTGCTGCCACTGCCCTGGTCGGAAGAACCCCTGCCACTCCGGAATCCCTATCTGGTGCAGATCGATAATTATGTTGTCCTCACCGATTCCAAACCTTCGCTGGAGGTGTGGCTCGATCAATACATCTCCGGACAAGTGCTGGCCAGGACCAGCCATTTTTTGGAGGCTTCCAGCCAGTTGCCCCTGAAAGCCACCGCCTGGGGGTATATCCAGGCAGATCGCCTTGGGCCGATGCTTGCAAAAACCTTCCAACCGGAGCAGACATTGCCTTTTTTAGCGCACGGGCAATTGCAGCTGGCCCTGAATCCGGGTAAAAAGGCCCTGAAGGTCGATGTGGTAAAACGGAACGAAGAGGAGTTCTCTTCCTCCATTTCCATAGCCTGGAAAGCCAATCTTGACGCACCGGCTATCACGGCGCCACAGCCTGTTTTCGAAGGCGCCGCACGCTCCTGGATAGTGCAGGACGCCAAAAATGAACTCTACCGGATCGCTCCCGGCGGGATTATCGAGTGGAAACGCCCGCTGAACAGCCGGGTGCTTTCGCATATCTACCCCATCGCCTATTACACCGACGCACCCACTGAGCTGCTGTTTAACACACAGGATGGGATATTTGTGATAGACGGCGCCGGCCAGCTGGTCAGCACCTTCCCCCTTCGGTTACAATCGCCCGCCACCAATGGCTTATTATTCACCGATTTCAGCGGGCAGGGCGACTATGGTATTTTCATCGCCTGTGAAAACGGCCGCATTTACGGCTTCGACCGCTACGGCCGTCCCCTCGAAGGTTGGGGCCCTGGGCCGGAAGTAGGGCGGGTGACCCATCCGCTCCAGCATTTTCAATATGACAACAAAGATTACCTGGTGGCCTATTCGGAAGAGGGCTTACTCCATGTGTTCCAGCGCGATGGCGCCTACCGCTTCCCGCCCGTCCCGGTAGGAGGGAAGGTCATCTCTGCCCCGGGCGTGCAGGTGCTGCCGGACATGGCCCGCATTGCCATTGGCGATGGCCTGGGCCACGTGCAGATCATAAATGGAGAAGGAAACGGCTTTATGATGAATACCCCTGTGGGAAAGAACGAATGGGTGGAATTCAGCTTTGCCGATGTAGTGGGCGATGCGCGCAAGGACTACATCGTACTGAGCGGCGAAGATGTCGCCGTCTATTACTACGAAGGCGAGCAGGTGAAGCAATGGAAAACCATGCACCTGCCACAACCCCAGGAAGAGCTGGTCACCGGCGCCATTGAGGGAGAAGAAAAGGCTTTTTTCGGTACGGTAGACGGGCAGAAAAGACAGATTTTTCTTTTTACCCCCGAAGGGAAATTGGTTCCCGGCTTTCCGTTGGCGGGTACTTCAGCGTTTTCCATCGTGCAGATCCCGGAGGGCCGTTTGCTCGTCACGGCGTTGGATAGCGATGTGTATGCGTATTTGCTGGGGGAATGATTATTAACCGCAAAGGCGCTAAGGACGCAAAGACGGCAGTACTATGAAATTACCAAGAGTGCAAAGACCCACCTTACTTTGCGTCCTTAGCGTCTTTGCGGTTAAATAACTACTCAATCCTCCAATCAATTGCACTTGCTCCGTGTGCCTGCAGGTATTCATTTGCCTGAGAAAAGTGCTTACTTCCAAAAACGCCCCTCCCGCCAACGGAGAAGGATGCGCCGCCTCTAGAATAAGATGGCGCGACCCATCGATCAACTCTTTTTTCTTGCGGGCAAAGCCGCCCCAGAGCATGAAGACCAGGTGTTCCCGCTGCTCGGATAACTTCCGGATGACGGCATCGGTGAAAAGTTGCCAGCCGATCTTCTGGTGGGAAGCCGCCCGGTTTTTCTCTACGGTGAGCATGGCGTTGAGGAGGAATACCCCTTGTTGCGCCCATTTGGTGAGGTCGCCATGGTTGGGAATGGAGGCGCCCACATCGGTCGACAATTCTTTGTAAATATTCTGCAGCGAAGGCGGCACACGCACGCCTTTCGGCACCGAGAAGCAAAGCCCCATGGCTTCCCCCGGGTTGTGGTAAGGGTCCTGCCCCAGCACCACGACCTTCACCTCCTGGAACGGCGTCGAATCGAACGCATGGAAGATCAATCCGCCCGGCGGGTAGATGACCTTCCCGGCCGCTTTCTCCTTTTTCAAAAAAGAAACGATCTCCTGAAAGTAAGGCTGTTCGAATTCATCCTTCAATACTTCCTTCCAACTGGCTTCGATACGGACGTCGGTCATGAAAAAGTTTTTAGTCCCGATAGCCATCGGGATTAATTTTCAGTTTTCAAAATACAAATTTCTCTTCACCCTTCACCCCTCACCCTTCACTCTTCACTAACCAACTGAGAAATATCACCCTTCCCCATGATTTCCATCAGCACTTTGCAAAAGCGAAAGCCGTACCTTTGCCCATTGAAATCAATCAACTAAATATTCCAATTATGGAAAGTGATAAACTGAAAAACGAAGGCCTAAAGAAGGCTGCGTTAGAGTATCATGAACGGGGCAGGAGGGGAAAGATCGAAGTGATATCAAGCAAGCCCTGTATATCACAGTTGGACCTTTCGCTGGCGTATACGCCGGGGGTGGCTCAGCCTTGTCTGGAGATTCAGCGAGACCCCAAGCTGGCCCGGCTTTATACGGCTAAGGGCAACCTGGTAGCGGTCGTTTCCAACGGTACAGCCGTTTTGGGCTTGGGAGATATCGGCGCACTCGCCGGTAAACCCGTGATGGAGGGAAAAGGCGTGTTGTTTAAGCGTTTTGCCGATATCGACGTCTTTGACATCGAGCTGGATGCCAAAGACCCTGAAGATATCATCAAGACCGTGAAACACATTGCCCCCACTTTTGGAGGCATCAACCTGGAAGACATCAAGGCTCCCGAGTGTTTTATTATTGAAGAACGGCTCAAGGCCGAGCTCGATATTCCCGTATTCCACGACGACCAGCATGGAACTGCCATCATTTCCGGCGCCGCGTTGCTGAACGCCCTGATGGTGACCGGAAAAGACATCAAGAAAATAAAAGTGGTATTCAGCGGAGCCGGTGCAGCCGGTATCGCCTGTGCCAACTTTTGGGTAACCCTTGGCGTCAATGCCGATAACATCCTGATGACCGACAGCAAGGGCGTCTTGTGGAAAGGCAGAGGGGATGAAGGGAAGAACATTTACAAAGACAAGTATTTCCGCGACACCAAGGCCCGCGACCTGGCAGATGCCATGCGTGGCGCCGATGTATTCTGCGGACTTTCCCAGAAAGGCGCACTCACCAAAGACATGGTGCGCACCATGGGCGACCAACCTATCGTCTTTGCTATGGCTAATCCCGATCCGGAGATTACCTACGAAGATGCCAAAGAAGCCCGTCCGGATGTGTTGATGGCCACCGGCCGCAGCGACTATCCCAACCAGGTGAACAACGTGCTGGGCTTCCCCTTCATCTTCCGTGGCGCCCTCGACGTGGAGGCGGTTGCGATTAACGAAGAGATGAAGATGGCCGCTGCGATGGCCCTTGCCAACCTGGCCCGTGAAGAAGTGCCCGAATCCGTGAAGCGCGCCTATGACGATCCGAATCTGGCTTTTGGTCCGGAGTACATCATACCCAAGCCTTTCGATCAGCGCGTACTGGTATGGTCGGCATCGGCAGTAGCGGAAGCCGCCATGAAGACCGGGGTAGCCCGCAAGATGATCGACCTGGAAGAATACAAGGAGCAATTGCGCGGTAAATCCGACTGGACGCGCGAGATCATGCGCAAGATATTCCTCCGTGCACGCCGCGATCTGAAACGTATCGTATTCCCGGAAGGGACCGACCCGAAGGTCATCTGGGCAGCCAGTGAGATCGTACGCGAACGCATCGCCAAGCCGGTGCTGCTCGGCAAGCGCGAAGAAATCCTGCAAATTTTTGAAGACCTGCACCACGACCCGGATGGTATCGAGATCATCGAGCCGAAGACCTCCTTCCGCAGGCAGGTGTATGTAAACGAATATTACCGCACGCAACAGCGCAAGGGGATATCCCTGGACCGCGCTTCCCTCGACATGCGCAACTACATCAACTTTGGCGCTATGATGGTGCACATGGGCGATGCAGACGGAATGGTAGCCGGGGTGACCCAGAGCTTCCACGAAGTGCTGCAACCTGCCTTGAAGATCATTGGTCCGCGCAAAAAAGGCGGGTTGGTTGCCGGTATGTACATGCTGCTTCAGGACCACAAGCTCTACTGCCTGGCCGACTGTAGCGTGAACATCAACCCGACTGCCGATGAACTGGCTTCCATCGTCAAGTTGGCTGCCGGGGAATTGAGGAGTCTGGATATAGACCCGGTGATCGCCATGCTTTCCTTCTCCAATTTCGGTACGGTGCTCAGCCCCGAATCCGAAAAAGTAGCGAAGGCGGTGGAAATCATCAAGGAGACCCGTCCCGATCTCGTGATCGACGGACCGGTACAGGGAGACATCGCGCTCGACACGGAATTCGTGAAAAAGCGTTTCCCGTTCTCCGACCTGACTACCCAGCCCAACCTGCTGATCTTCCCGACCCTCGATGCGGGCAATATCAGCCTGCGCCTGCTGCGCAAGCTGGGTAAAGCCCACACCATTGGCCCGATCATGATCGGTATGGCCAAGCCCATCCAGATCCTGCCCGTTGGCGTAGACGTCAGCCAGATCATCAACCTGACTGCCCTGGCCGCTGTGGATGCACAGCAACTGGCCAAGCGGGAGAAAGGAGAACCGCAGGTGGAGAGTTTGTTGGTGTAAGAGGGTCCCGATAGCTATCGGGAGTGAAAAAGGGAAAAAGGGGCTGTTCCGATTGTGGGACAGCCCCTTTCTTATTGGGGCATGCGGGTATCTTTTCTGAAACGAATTTTAGCCTATCTTTATGGTATTGACAAATTATACCCAAACTCATGAAAAGATTGTTACTCTTGTTATTTCTGCTTTCCGTGGGAGGGCTGATACAAGCTCATCCCTCCGTCTTACCCCCTTGCACTTTTCCCGACAATCGCATCTATGTCGATCGAGATGCCACAGGGTTAAATGATGGAGCCTCCTGGACGGATGCCTTCAATAGTTTGCAGGATGCGTTAAATGCGGCCTGTAGTTGCAATGTGACGGAAATCTGGGTCGCAGAAGGCGCCTATTTCCCCGATGAAGGCGCGGGGCAAACCAACGATGATCCCGCTAGCACCTTTTCCATTTGTTCCGGCGTGGAAGTATATGGAGGTTTTAGCGGAAATGGTACCGAAACGATGCTTTCGGAGCGCGATTTTTCCCTGTATGTCACCACGCTCAGCGGAGATTTGCAGCAAAATGACGGCGCTAACTTTACCAACAACGGAGACAATGCTTACCACGTAGTATTTTTTAAAAATGCGAACCCCCAAACCCGCCTGGACGGGTTTACCATCACCGCCGGGAATGGCGGCACGACGCAAAACGGAGGGGGCATCTACAATGACGGCAGTGGAAATGGAAACCTGAGCAATCCCCAGATCGTGCATTGTATTCTTTCGGGCAATCAAGCCAGAAGCGGGGCAGGCATCTTCAACGACGGGCGCCAGGGCACGAGCAGTCCGGCATTTACCAACTGTATTATTTCGGGCAATTTAGCCACCCGCGATGGTGGCGGCTTCTACAACTTCGGTGGCTTTGCGGGCAATAGCAGTCCTTCCCTCACCAACTGCCTCCTCGCGGGAAACAAAGCCCAACGCATTGGCGGTGGACTGTACAATGATGCCGTGGATGCCGTGGGTGGTACGAGTAGTCCTTCGTTGATCAATTGCACATTGAGTGGCAACCATGCCGATTTTGGTACCGGGGGCATTTTCAGTAATGGAAGCAATGGCGGCGTCAGTAATCCCGTGCTGCTCAACTGCATCCTTTGGGGAAATTCTTCGGAAATCGGGAATACCAATGCTACGACTACCGTCGATTACAGCCTGGTGCAAGGCGGCTACCCCGGTACGAATAACCTGAGTGGGGATCCGCTCTTTGTCACTCCGGTTGCGTCTGCCAGCGCCCCCACCACTGCGGGCGATCTGCGGTTGCAAGTGGGTTCTCCGGCCATTCATGCGGGCAATAGCGCCGGCGTCACCATTCCGCCCTTTCTCGACGACGGCCTGGGCAATGCCATTGACCTCGACGGCCTCCTGCGCATTGAGGGCGTGATGGTGGATATGGGCGCGTATGAATTCCCCTGTTATGCTGCAGCCGGCGAGCTCCTCAACAGTCTGGCGAGCGAAACCCTGGTCATCTGCCAGGGAAGCGACCCTGGGTTCACCTTCAGTGCAGTGGGAGCAGAGACCGGCGCCGAATATCTATACGCCTTCCTATTGGTAGACGCTAGCGGCCTGGTCGTCGAATCGACCACCGATGGAGATTTTGATCTGGCGGTGTTGACCCAAGGTCCCTATACCGTCTACGGCTTATCATACGCCAATTTCAACACCCCCGGCAATATTGCCGACTACCTAACCGGCAAAACCCTCCAGGACATCCAAAACGATGATTCGGGTACGGATTTCTGTCTAAACCTGACAGGCGCGCCCGCGGCCGGGCACACGAACGTCCTGACCCTAAAAGCGGTAGGATGCGGCACATTCCCGTGGGCGGGGAATTAATTTGAGAAAGGAACGGTTTAATAGCAATGAATTGAATTGTCGATCTATTGATGTGATAAATGAAAATGGCTATATTTGCGGCTTGAAAGGGAAAGGGGAGGCGAAAGCGCCTGCCTTTCGAGTTTATGGAGTTTATAAAGTTTATGAGGTTTAGTTAATAAACTTCATAAACCTAAATTTGGTCCCGTAGCTCAGCTGGATAGAGCATCTGCCTTTGAGTAAAAGGAGCCTCGCCGAGGGAAACAGAACCTGGCGAGTGGATGCCGCTGTATCGGGGAAACCTTCCTTCGATGAAAATCGGAGATGGCAATCCCGAGGAAACTTGAGGTATTTTTTGTATCTTATTAGGATGTACGCACATCATACAAAGAACAAAGGAGACCTGGGTGTTTTGAAGGTTAAGTTGGACCTGTTTGAACAAGGCTATTTAATTCTCAATCCTGAAACTGAACATGCTCCATTTGATATTGTGGGATACAAAGACCATGATTTCAAGCGTGTTCAGGTAAAGTATCGGGCGCTAACCCGGGGAGGAGTGCTGGAAATTCCTTTTAGGAACAGTTATTCCTACTCAGGTGGAGTTGTGAGCAAATCTATTGACAAAGATGAAATTGATTTGTATGCAATTTACTGTCCAGATACGGATGAGTGTTATTATTTACAGCCAAAAGAATTTGATCAAACAGTGACACTTAGGGTAAAAGCACCTCGAAATGGCCAACGAAATGGAATTCGTTGGGCAAAAGATTTTCGCAAGGCTCCGTAGAGACTATACGCGGCACACCTGCGATGGTGAAGAGATAGTCCAGACCACAAATCTCGTCTCGATTTTTATCGGGGTGGGGGGCGGCGAAAGCCGTAGCGGGTAAGCTAAGCAGACGGTCACAGGTTCGAATCCTGTCGGGATCACAACTGTGGAAAAAGCTCACTTCATGATTATGAGGTGGGCTTTTTTTATTAGGCTACGTTTAGCAGGCCAAATTATTTGAAAAGATTGGCTGTCAGTTACATTGTGACTTTTGCTCCCCCTCACAGGATGAGGCGGTGTTTTGAGCTAAAATATTCGAATTTAGTTGAAGACTTACACTCAGGAACTCATTCAAAGCAGTATTTGTTTGTATAGAGTCGATTTGATTTAATAACATCTTAAATACTTACCAAATGAGTGAAATTGCTGAACGATTAAGGCCTGAAATTGAATCCAAAGTGGCTAGCTATTTGAGAAGTATAAAGCCAATTGATGCTCTTTATTCTGCTGGACAGATTAAACTAGCAGTAGAGGGGAATCCCTCGGATGAGGGATACCATCTGGATTACGCCTCATTGTCGGTCGGACGGTATGGCCATACTGCGAAAGGTGGCCTTCATCGAGTTACCACTGTCATGTGGGAAATGCCCTTTAGAATTATGAAAAATAATTTTAAAGGCACTCATTCTCCTGATAAAAAATAACTGGGATAATTCAGGAAATGGTCTTTCGGGTAGAATTTGATCAAAACTCAGGCGATCCAAAAATCGTTGATTTAGAAGAATTCTCATCAAGCACTCCTAGGGTACAAAACCGATATTGAATAAATTCGCCACTAAGAAACAAACCGCGGAAAATATGAGTACTTAGGAAGACTCGGTGGCCTAATTCTAAGTAAAATCCCCAAAAATGTACATTTGTATGAACACTGAGCAATACAAAAAGAAAAAGGAAGAGTTGGTAGCAAACCTGACAATTAATCCTGATTTAGTTTTTGAGTATGACAACTCTCCTTATGCCGATGAGTTTGATGACATTTTCTCCTTTTACCTTGAAGATTTAGAGTATAATTCGAAATATGGAATCGAACCAAGCATTGTATTCTTTAATACAAATTTGTCTATCAATGCTTGGGCGACTAAATACAATGGTTACTATGTAATTAGCTTTAACATGGGGTTGATCGTTGGCCTCATTCAAATGTTTAAAGAGAAGCCTGGGCTACTAGATGAGAAGGAAAATAAGGAGTTTGTTGATTTTGAGAAGCTATTGGACAATCCAATCTATATTCTAATGTACCAAAATGCTGTTCATTTCACATTCTACCACGAAATGGCGCATTTGGTGCAAAATTCTGATTTATTAGAGAATAGAATACTTGAACATCTAGATAATTCAGAGGGATACTCGGAAAGAAGACACTTGTTGGAATTAGATGCAGATGAATTCAGTTCGATTTCAATTGGTGCTCATGTTCTCCAGTATGCTGAGAATATGTTCGGAGATAAAGTAACTAAGAGGCAGTTTGAGAACCTCCTAATAATAGCGTGTGGTTCTTCTTTTCTGTACCTATTATCATTTAGATCTAATCAAAGGGAAATCTATTACGAAAAGTTCAGCCACCCTCATCCTGTTGTTAGAGTGATGTGGATTATATTTTCAATTGCAGGATATTGTTCCCGAAGTTTAGAAGCAAAGGGGATTAACTTGGGTCTTGACCCAAAAGAAATAATCAATAGAACCTTTGATTTCTGTGGGCAAATTAGCAAACATTTTTTTGATTATGACCCGATGAGCACTTTCATGGATGATCTAGCGAATGACGCTATGGGAATAATGGCATATTTAACCAAATTTCAACAATTAAAGGAAAATGATAAAACCTTAGCAGTTTTCAAATGGAATCAAATTGCAATTGAGATTCAAAATAAAATTGCGAAGGAGAATGGAGACTAAAAACTGTAATAGTCGAGATGTGACCTGACAGTCGATTTATCCCTGCCTTATAAATTGTCAGATACCTCGTATTGTAAAATCGTGCAAATATCGGCTAGAAATCTCACACGATCATTTGAACCAATCATCAGTAATTCTTCCTCCTGGCGAATTCTAGCCCTTTAAGGACCACCTTTTATGATGGTTGAAGTGAGATGTAAGCTTCCCCAAAATTGTAGGCTTCCCCGAAAATGTGAAAAGAAAAATGAGGGAGGCCATTTGTAAGATCAAGTCTTTCTGGATATTTCAGTCATGCTGACCCCCATTTCGGTGATACTGACCCCACCTGGAGAAAGAGGGTATTAGCCAACAAGATTACCTGACAAAATTACATTTTTTACGCATAGAGTCTCCTTTGAGTTCAATGCGATGAGAAGTATGGATCAGCCGGTCCAGGATCGCGTCGGCGATAGTAGGTTCCCCGATAACATCATACCAATTGACCACGGGGAGTTGGGAAGCGATGATGGTGGCATAGGTGGCATGGCGATCCTCAATGAGTTCTAAAATATCCAGTCGTTGTTGAGCTTCCATGGAGGTGAGTCCAAAGTCGTCGAGGATCAGGAGTCTGGTTTTGGCCAGGCGTTCGAAGAGACGGGCAATGGTACCGGCAGATCTGGCCAATTTGGTTTGGATCAGGAGTTTTTGGACATTGAAGTAAGCCACGGAGTAACCTTGCATACATGCCTGATGGCCCAAGGCCGAAGCCAGGAAGCTCTTCCCACAACCGGTAGCTCCGGTGATGAGTACAGACTCTCCTTTTTCCAAATAGTCCGCGGTAGCCAGGCGGCTGATCAGAGATTTGTCCAGTCCTCTGGCCGTGTCATAGGAGAGTTGTTCGAGCAAGGCCGAGTAGCGGAAGCCTGCGTTTTTGCGCAAGCGTGCAAAACGGCGGTTGTTGCGTTCATCCTGTTCGGCCTGCAACAATAAGGCCAGTCCATCGGTAAAGGAGAGCTCTTGGGCCTGGCGTGTTTCCAGCAGCGCCTGCCAGGAACGGGCCATGCCGTGCAGCCTCAGCCCGGTCAATTGAGAGTCAATCAGATTCATGTGATTCAAAGTTTAGAGTGAGTTGTTTGTAATAATCAGCTCCCCGCACATTGCCGTGTTGGGGCAGCGGAGGGGAGATTTTGGGGTCGGGATCGTGGGCAATGATGAGTTTTTTTTCGAGCAGGCGGTATACGAACCCATAGGAGTATTGTTCATGCTCAATAGCCAGCGTACAGGCTTTTTCAAAGTGAGCCGGATCATAACGTCGCTGGAGCCGGAGCAGCCCGTCGCAGGTCCTGTACCATTGTTCGGGATGTGCCGGACGGGTGAAGACCAGAGTGATGAGCTGGTGAAAGATATCGGACAGAGCTTTGGCGCGTTGCTGATAATACTGCGGACTGCGGCTCAGGTAGTGTTGATGGTGGGAACAGAGGTGTTCTTTGACGGTTGAATAGCCGTTGGTGGAACGGTCCCTTTGATGAGTGGCCACCTTTTGTCCTTTGACATAGATGTTGACCAGGGAACGGGTATAAATGATGGTTGCTTTTTGACCAATATGGGCGTAGGGCACACTGTAATAGTGCTTATCCTGTGTCAGGAGCACATGGTTGTTCTTTTGCACGGTGGCCAGGTGGTGGTATTCCAACTCAAAGGGGATGAGAGGCAAAGGCTGGAGCCGGGCTTTTTCTGCCGCCAGGAATTTTTCTTCGCGCGTGTGGTCTTTTTGCTGCATCCGGGTCTGATTGAGCCGATGATTGCGGGCAAAGAGCGCCTGGTTCAACTCATGCAAAGAAAAAAAGAGCTGGTTGCGCAAGGGGGCCAATACCTGTTGGTAGACCAGGCGGACGTGATTCTCCACCAGGGCTTTGTCTTTGGGCGGCTGCCGGCCGGGATTACAGTGGCTTGATAATGATTAGCAAATTGCTGCAGGGCTTCTGAGATCTTGGGTTCATATCTGCAAGCCTTCGTCACGGCACTCTTGAGGTTATCCGGAACCAGGGCTGCCGGAACACCACCTAAAACAACAGGCATTGCATCAGGGCATAGATGAAGTCTTCGATCTTCTGGCTGGGCACGGCTATTACAAAACCATAATCCGAATAAGGCAAGCTAGCCACAAAGAGCTGGCATTCAATTTGTTCACCGCTTTGCTGGTCCACGTAACAAACCGTCTTTCCGGCAAAGTCGATGTACAGCTTATCCCCTGGCTGGTGACCAAGCACCATGGAGGGTTTTGCGCTACGTAAGTGTTGATTAAGATGGTAGCAAAACTGAGTGTATTTATAGCCATTGGGCTGCGATTCCTGATACTCCTGCCACAGCAATTTACGGGTCACTCCATCACGGCCAAGTTCATCGCGATAATAGTCCAGTTTGCCTTTGAACCATTCAAATCGCTGATCACTATAGGCAGGATTGCCCGCATGGAGCTTGCGTTCCAGTTCGGGGTCTTCCAGCGCCAGCAGATCGTCCAGATTATAGCCTCCTTGCCGGACCTTGGCCAAATACTCTTTTACCGTGTTCTTGCTCATGTTCAGCGTCCGGGCCAGGAATTTTATCCCTTTGCCTTGCTGATGTAAGCGAATGAGTTGCTTGATTTGCCTCATAGGTTTTGGTTTTCCTGCCATGGCGATCCTGTTTTAGCGGTTCATTGATTGGCCGCTAAGAAACCAAAACCCTCTTCTTTATTCCCCGAAGGGGTCAGCATGCTCCGAAATCCGGAGTTGTTACTTTCATTGATGGGGGGTCAGCATCTGCCGGAATGACAGATAGCCACGGGGAGAAATCCCCTTTAAGGCCTTCCGTTTTGGGGGTCAGAATGGACCGAATTATCCATTAGTTTCAGGGATGTAAGCCTGCCTCCATACAAAATCATAGAATTGAGCCCCAATAAGCACCCTGAAAAACAAGGACATTCTGATGAAACTGAAAGCTAAATAGCATTGAATATTCAAATTAGCAACAAATCTAACTTTGGGCCGGACTTTTTGAGGAGGCCCTACCATAGCTTTTGTCGCTTATATCAATATCACTTCCGGTGAAGCAATGGAAGCGTTTCGGAAGCACCCATTTTTCCAGTAGTCCCGATTTTTTTCCAATTCTCCAACCCGCGCAGGCTCGTCAGGGAAGTGGTCAAGGCAATACCCAAGGTACCCCCAATGGAAGATACTGAATAAAGGCTATCAGATTTATTATATCATTCCCAAAGTTGTTATCGATAGATACATTTCCTTCAATCTCCGTACACCCCGGAAAGTTGATCGGGAAACTATCGATCTGTGCTTGTGACGTGAATAGGATGCCATCTGGCAGGCAGGGTTGAGCGTAAATGGCAGTGAAAATGGAAAAAAAGAAGGCAAGGATGAGAGTTAAGTACTTTTCATAGGGCTCTGGTTTTCTTAATTTAAGACAACCAAGCATACACCATTGACCACCCGTACTGCGCAGCCAATAATCGCTCGTAAAATCGCCTAAAGCGCAGTAGTGGGGCATATATTAGCATCTGTATATTACCGGAATATACCCTTTGGCAATCCCAATTTTCAATTGGACCAGGTTCCTTCAAAGCTGCCCCTGCCCATAAAGACAATTCGAATGACGGAATAATCCATAACATACCCCTTTGTTCCGTTTTCAATCTTAAAATCTTCTGAAAAGGGATCGTAGAAGAACCTGCTATAACTTATTCCTATATTGAAATAAGCATCCGGAGTTGCAGTCCGGGTGTAATTTCCTTGATAGAGGACACCAGCGCCCGGGGTAAAATTCCAGAAAATTCCGCCCGATGCCGCAAACCCAGACTTCGTTAAATAGGAAATTTCCTCGGAAAGAATGTTCCTAAGTTCATCCCGTTGACGAAACCGGAAATTGTAATGGAACTCTCCTCCGACGACAAATGCCAAACGGCTTGATCTTTCAGGGTTAGCACTTGTTTTGATGGTAATATTTACATTTGGAGCTAATGTGTTAATAGTGTTATAGGTTTCCTCTAGCTGGAAAGTGGTCGTTCGGTACATCAAACCAATGTTGTAATCAAGGATCGAAAGCGGCCGGTAAATGAGTGCATCAACACCAATACCGATATTTGCCCAATTTTTGAAAGTAATGTTGTCAAGGCCCTTTTGCCAAAAATTTCTGGTTTTTTTGTACGCTTTTGTATAGCTATCCTTATGTTTAACCAAAACCGCTTCCCCGGAAGGGGCCGTCATCTTTATAGGGGCTTTGATATAGAAAAATCTGACCTTAACGCAGGCAGTATCCTCGTCTGAGCATTCAGACAGGTGGATACAAACAGGAAAAAACCGAGAGTGATTTTAGCGTTCATTCGCAAGTCATTTAGATTTCATCTGCAATAGTTACCTCCAAAGACGCGACCCAAGACAAGGCATGCGTTTATAATTCCTTCAGAATAAGACTTTAGTAAAAGATACTCTGCCTTTCTTAAATCCTTTTTACAACCTTTCTTTTGCCCAAGATATAAAATTCCAACAGAATAGTGTATATACCTCATGTTGGGGAGGAAAAATTTGGTGTATTTTCAATTTCCGTTAAATAATTACACAAGTAATCAATTTTTGAAAAATCAACAACTTTCAGGCCCCATGCGCTTATATATTCTCCCAGGTTATTGAAAATAACGGCCACATACGGCAGATAGTAAGCTGGGTCTTCAGCTACCAAATCCCTGTAGATATCTATGGCAGCTTCAAAATTCGCCTTAGCTTGGGCTATCTCACTTCTGCGGACCATTAAAACACCCAGATTGTTCATCACTCTGGCAAGTTCCGGGATATATAGGCGAGGATTTCTTTCAACTAATTCAGCCTTGAATTTCAGGTCTTCTTTCAATCTGAAAATCAGGACATCTACATCGACATTATTTAGTTGTTCAACAAACAAACTGCCAATCTCAAATAACTCAATAGACACAGCAGGGGCTTTTAACGCAATTTCATTGGCTATTTCAAGAGCTTCCTCAAAATAGCTTTTTGAAGCTTCAATATTGTGTTGTTGAATGGAGATGGTGGTAAGCACAATAAGGTCTTGCTGGAGCTGCAACTTGCACATCCGGATTGCGGGCCGCCAGCCGGCGGCTGATCGATAGTGCTTCTTCATAATACTTTAATGCCTCTGTATACTCATCCTTTTTGTAAAGAATTATTCCTATGTTTCCTAATGCGTTGCCTAGGTCATTTAAAAACACTTCTTCATTTTCGTTTACCAATTCTCTGTAAATATTTATCATTTCATTTGCATGCTTTTTGGCCTCTATGAAATCACCCATTGTACTTTCATATACGCTAATATTTCCAAGGGAAACGGCCAAATCAGGCAAATAAGCGTTTCTATTTTTGGCAACTAATTCTTTTGAAATTTCAAGCGCTTCCAAATAACATTTCCTGGCATCTGGTGGGTTTATATTAAGCAAATAGGTCCCCAATTTATTCAGGCTGACGCCCAGCTTTGACATAATCAAAAGGGAGGAAGGGTTTTCACTATGCAATATTCTGTATATGCTTAATATCTCTTCCAGGTATTCTTTCTTTATCCTCGATTGCTCTTCCAGATTTAAAAGAGGTCAGGCTCGTTAAGATCAATGCCCTATCCTGCAAAAATAGTCTTGGAGCTACCTCCTTCAAAGTAGAGTTTACCTGTAGCGCATTTTCAAGGCATTTCTTCGCCTCGCTGTCCTTGTTGTTAAGGGAAAACAATTTTCCGCGTAGCATCAGACTTTCACAGTATACTCTCAGGACATCGATATCCCTGTTTTCGTATATGGAGTTTTTATTTAACTCCAACGCTTCATCCAGGAATTGCCTTGCTAACTCAAATTCATTTAATTCCATATTGGAAATGCCCAACCCGTTCAGAACCGTTCCTATTTGCAGATAATGCTGACTATTATTCGCCGGGGGAACATTCATTAGAAAGGAAAGAGCCTCCATGAATTGGAGGTTGGCCGCGGAAAATTTGTTTTGCTGAAGTAAAAAATCTGCAAACTCAAGTATGAAAGTCTTGTTCTCATCGTACTTTACGGCCACTTCAAACATCTTTTCAGCCTTGTCAAATTCATATTTTAAGATATGCAAACGGGCCATAAACGCACATTGGTCTATTTCTTGTTTTATTTCTCCAATTCGATTTTGTGCGTTTGACGAATAAGCATTGGCAAGAAATATTTCCTTGGCTAATTCGTCTGTGTTAATAGCAAGCCGCTTTTCTAGGCCTACACTGTCCAAAATTGCTAACGCGCGGTCAATATCCTTTTCCAGAAAGGCCCTAAAGGCATTTGATAACTTTTTGATTGGTCGTCGAGATTGATGGTAAGGAATTTATCCGCCAGTTCCCTCGCTTGTTGCTGTGTGGCATTTAATTGTTCCTGTAAAAGTCTTTTGCCTGATCTGCCGAACTGATAACCTGGTTAAACTCTACTTGCATATTGGCTATTAGCAAATCCTTCTCTTTACTCTCCTGTTCCAACAATTTTAATCGTTGATTATAGGATTGTTTCACTGCATCTTCGGCAATTTGATAATAAGCTATTTGGTTTTGATAAAGCTGCCCCTCTTTGCACATTACAAGTTTTAAAGGCGCGAGACGACCCAAGACGGCAGCTTTTTCCATTTCCTTGTCATTTACCAGATCATACCCACTTTTTTTAGCATACACTTTTACCATATTTCCAGGGGGGCGGTCAGCAAAAACTAAAGTAAATGAACCATCCAGGTTGCTTAATTGAGGCGTTGCTCCGACAGATTTTATTTCAACGTTGGACAAATAAATGACCTTCCCAGTGTGAAATTGGCTGTTTTGTTCCACCACAATACCCGGCAGTTTTACGTCCTGCTGGGTGTAGGCAACTGAAATTAGTGAATAGAACAACAAGAAAAAATAATATTTTTTCATTTCTCTATTTTTTTTAGCAGGATCCCAAACTCCGCCTGAGTGTGCGGTGCGATGCTGTCTATAGTTTCCATTTTATATTTCTCCCGAAAGAAGGTGACCTTTAAAAATTTTGCCTGTATTTCCGGCGGAATATGCAGTTCAAACCAACCGAATTGATCTGAATAGGTAGCTTCGTTTTGAACGCTCACCCTGACGCTATCCAATGGATTTTGGGTTTCAAAATCAAGTACCCGGCCATGTATCTTATTGATACCGAGCAGCTCCACTTCGAGATAAATAGAAGCGTCTTTTTCAGTAGGTAATCGGAGTCGCGGTTTGTAGGGAAGTAGGGTTGGGGGTGATCTATGCCGAGGAAGGCTTTTTTCCAACAAACCGGATGGGCAATTCCTTAAAGTAGCTTCCCTTTTTTCATTAATTGAGGCTTCCTGGCGAGCCGACCCGAAATCAAGTACCACCTTCCCTTGGTTTCGTAAAATAAGATCATCCCTCCCTTCCTTTCCATGGACCAATACCGTAACTGAAAAGGAATCAACTGGATCGCCTTTCCCTAAAGTAATTAAGCCCCAAATTATTCCTCCAATAATGGCGACTAATGTTGCAAGTCCTGCTATCCGTTGCCTTAATTTCCAGGATTGAGGCTGTACCTTTTCCGGTAGTTTATCGATAATCTCCAATAGGGCTTTATTGATCCTTGAGAGAAAAACGGTTTCTTCTTCCAAGTTAGTAATCCCTGAACGCTTGATTTTAGAATACTCTTCAAAGCGGGAAGATTGCATGATTACCTCCTGATGCAAATCGTCTTGGCCTTGAGTGATCCTTAGAAGCTCTTGGATAACCTGTTTTGTTTTTCCTTCACCAAGGAGTTTAAAAAGTCTTTGCTTCATAGTTGAAAAATGAGGCTGGCCGTTTGATAATTAAACCTGACCCAAAATAAGGTATTCTGAGGAAAAAATGATTTGACGGCCGCCGGCCGCACTAGTCCCAAACTACTTCGGTTTGAGTATAAACCCTAATTTATGGGGTTTATTATTTAGCAATATGTAATGACAAGAGGAACCTATATATCGAAAAAATTGATCCGGTATTGCAAAGCCATCCACAATATCGCTGCCACAAAAAGGATGGGATTTCTGGCGGAATTTTTTCGAAAAATCCGGCATGAAAACTTTCATACAGTTTTGCCAGGCAGCAAGTGAAAGAGTCTATAATCCTCTTGATCCAAACGGTCCGGATACTGGCGAATATTCCAGGGAATGGAGGCTGAGGAGTTAAATATCAGCAGGGAGGAATTGAGGGTATTGTCAAAAAACCTATTGATGATACTTAAAAGGGAAATAGAGAAACACGCAGAGGACTGGCCAGCTATTGTCGCTGCTTTTCACCAAAAAATGAAATTCAAAGGCCATGAGTTTATCGGTATTGACCAGATGATCAATGAAGAAAACGACGTGCGCATCCGCGCAGCCTGGGACAATAGTTTGAGGCATCAAATCCCAAAAGAAAACTTTGTCGATTTACCCCGATTTTATCCTTTTGGAGGATGCGCTCCTATCTGCAAGCATACTTCCCGGAGGTTGATCAATTCCTGCCGGTTCAGGCGCAGTGCGTTTATGGTTGCCCGCCCGGTTGGAGTCAGACCGATGATCTGCAGATATTCGGCATCCCATTCAAAATGGGTAGCCCAGTCGTAGTTTCGGGGTTGAAAGAGAAGCTTGGTTGCCAGTAACGGGATCCAACGTTTCCGTCTTTTGATATTTGTGGGGCCATTGCACCCACCACAGGACAGTGCAAGGTTTTCCGAGGCATCCGAACCACCTTTGCTAATAGGAATAATGTGCTCGATAATAAACGGCTGGGGGCTGAATTTTCGCAATGACATGCAATATTCACACCGGCCATCTGCCCTTTCTTCGACGGCTCGTTTCGTAGATTCGGAGATATATCGCCTAGGCATGAATAACCCCGGGAGGTTTAATTCCCAACCGTTCCATCACATCGTCGACGGAGATATCCCACAGGTTGGCTAATTGGAACAGGTATTTTAGACGTTCGGCGTTTTTCGCCTCAACTTGTGTAGTTAGTTGGAGGAATTCCTTGTGTTCGGGCGCTGTGATTTTTGCTTCTGTCAGCTTTTTCAGCAGTTCATTGTACCGGAGTTGGGTCTTTTCGGGAAGTCCTTCATTGATTTTTAACAATAGCCTGGTCTCTTCCTTACTCAGGGAAGGCGGCTTTTTAGAGGCTTTGATAGTGCCCTCCGCCTCCACAAGAAATTGCTTCACCCGATTGAGCAATTCTTCACTTTGAATATCGGCGATCATCTTGATGAGCTCCAGCTTGGTCGACTGCATATTCATATACCGGTAAAGTTTTTTGAAAGATAACAAAGTTTTGAGACAAAAAGGTTCAACCAAAAGAAGGGCCCCCCAATCCCAACCCTAATTGTCTGCCTTTTTTCTGCCTGGAATTATTATGAACTTTCCGATTTTGTCCCGCCTGAATATCACGTAGCCATTGAGAAATCCCGAAAGGTTGTTTTGCCGGATTATCCACCCCAAAACGCATGTATTCCTGATAGACTTCGATGATCTTTCCATTTTGCAATGTAGGGCTTGGGTATCATATATCACTTTCCAGTTCAAGGTTTACATCTATTTTCCACCGGTTACCTGCACTCCCGGCTTTTTGGTCAGAGGTAGGGCGCAGCATGACGGGGTAGAAAACTTCTTTTTTCAGGTGGGCCAGAATGGGAGTGGTCAGTTCACCGGTAGCTCCCAACTCGTCGAGCAAGTAGCCCAGGCGCTGTAAGCTGCTCTTGTAGGGGGTACCACGATAATAAATCCCGCAAATCAACAGGGGTGAGTGCCTCCATCAACTCTTCCAGATTGGCCAGCATTCGGTTTAGTCCACCCAGACTGGATTGATGGTGGATGAGGTCGATGGCAGTGAGCGCCGGCGACGAGACGTAGAATAGCCCGGCATCCGATTTCTTTTGCTCCAGATTCTTTTGGGGCCAGTGCGTGGTTTTGAAAAACCGGATTTTCTGGTTTTTCTTACTGATGTCCCGAAGGGCCGGCGGGGCGGTTACAATATAGTCTTGCTGTACTTGCTGATGAGATGCACCGTGGTATGCCGCCGCCGAATAAAAGGCCACGTAATAGGGTTTTTCCAGGTAGCGGAAAAGTTTATCTACATAAAGTTCCACAGGCAACTTGCCGAGATTGTGGTATCGGGGAGGTAGAATGAGGTAAAATCCCTGGCGGAGATTCAGGATCTCCTGCTTTCCTGCCAGACGACCTAGCTCCTTCCGCAGCGTCGATTCAGGCGCACCACAGTGTTGGAGCAATTCTTCCCAGGAGAATGCGTATTCCTCATAGCTCTGCAGGTACTTTATGTATTCAGCAATTATGGGCACTTTAGTAATTTGATGCAAAATATACCACTTTTTGAATATAAATGCAACGAAAGACTAAGGTTTAAATAAAAAAATCCATATTTAAATTTTCCATCAACCAACTCCTTTCCGAAGGAAGCTCCCTTGCTGAATGATTAAGGATCGTTGTGAGAATAACTTCCCGATTTGGAAAAGTAGTGTCGAAGTCCTCTTCGACACATAACGTCCAGGTGCAGAGAATTTCCGGTATATCCCTCAACAACTCCGGCAGGCTGAACATGCGTCGAAGAGGACTTCGACACTACCTCTCGGACGCTCTAATTCTGGAACTTATTTCCGGAAGAATCCTAAGCCACTTCTGAATCCACAAAAAAGTAGGCGCTTTTACCTCGAAAGCTTGATCCTTGGCTGCTTTTTCCTTAATTTGCATTGATATTTTGATTTAAGATAAACCCCATTTTATAGGGTTTATCATATAGCAATATATAATGGCAAGAGGAACCTACATATCAGAAAACCTGACCCAGTCTCAATTGGATGCGTTGCTTCTGCTGGATGAGTATGAAATAGAGCTCTTTTCATTGGAAGATGCCAAGGCACTTCTGCACAACCACACAGAGGAAGTCAATGAAATATTGGAGAATCTGGTACACAAAAAGGTATTGTCCAGGATCGAAAGGGGCAAGTACTGCCGGGCCAATTTCAGAGATGAAAAAGCCATTGGCTGTTTTCTGGTCCCGGACGGAGCGATAGCCTACTGGTCGGCTTTGAACCTTCACGGACTCACCGAGCAGTTTTCCAATACCCTGTTTATCCAAACCGAAAAAGTCAAAAAGAATAAAAAAGTATTCGGGGTGAGCTATAATTTCGTAACGATTCCTCCTTTAAAACGGGACGGCATTATTCAAAACGGGCATGGTAGCCACCGTTTTGCCCTTACCGATGTGGAAAAAACGATCGTCGATTGTTTCGACCTGCCTAAATATTCAGGAGGATATGCGGAACTGATCCGGGCATTTGCCCAGGCAGACCTTTCTTCGGAAAAACTGATCCGGTATTGCAAAGCCATCCACAATATCGCTGCCACAAAAAGGATGGGATTTCTGGCGGAATTTTTCGAAAAATCCGGCATGAAAACTTTCATACGGTTTGCCAGGCAGCAAGTGAAAGAGTCCTATAATCCTCTTGATCCAAACGGTCCGGATACTGGCGAATATTCCAGGGAATGGAGGCTGAGGTTAAATATCAGCAGGGAGGAATTGAGGGGTATTGTCCAAAAAACCTATTGATGATACTGAAAAGGGAAATAGAGAAACACGCAGAGGACTGGCCAGCTATTGTAGCTGCTTTTCACCAAAAATGAAATTCAAAGGCCATAAGTTTATCGGTATTGACCAGATGATCAATGAAGAAAACGACATGCGCATCCGCGCAGCCTGGGACAATAGTTTGAGGCATCAAATCCCAAAGGGAAATTTTGTCGATTATGAGGTGGTAAGAGCGGCCATTGTGAACTTGTTGACGCAAATATTTGAATAGGGTTAATTTATTGCGGGAGAGAAAATAACCTTTCATTTTTTTGTACCCACTTTTGTACCTTGTCGAAATTATCCACTCAACTTTTTGAAAATCAAAGGATATCTCGAATCCTGTCAGGACCACAACTATGTAAAAAACTCACTTCATTAGCTTGGGGGGGGCTTTTTATTTGAGTTGATTGCAAATCGCCCAATTAGCGATTCCAAAACAACTTTTATCTTGAACTTACTGGTGAGTCTACCTACCGGTAGGCAGGTTTTCTTCGCTTCATAACATTGAATCTAATAAGAATGATCTAACTTAACTCCCTGTCCTGTTTTCGGGGGGCATTCTATTACTTTCGAATTTATCCAGTTAATCATGCGTGCTATCTCCTCTTCCAGACACCTGCTCTGCGCCTTAACTCTCATACTGTTGCTGAGTATTGCTACCGGATGTGCTGATTCAACCAACAAGGATCATAAGCCAGATACATCTCCATACACCTCCATATTTGGTAAAAACGTCCTCGTATTTGACGATTCCATGGATCTGGATAGCATTCGGATGACGCTTCAAGCGATACACCAGCAGCAGAAGTATAATGAATTTGGCTCAGAGCGATACGCACTTCTATTCAAGCCGGGAACCTATGAATTGGATGTCACGGTCGATTATTATGTGCAGGCGCTGGGTTTAGGAAGATATCCCCAAGATGTAACCATCAACGGGGCGGTACAATCCGTCACAACGACCAGTAGCAATGGTATTGCGAACAAGGTTACCACCATGTTTTGGCGTGGTGCGGAGAATTTCAAAGTTGTGCCCCGAGATGGGGAAATGATTTATTGGGCAGTATCACAAGCCGCCCCATACCGACGCATGCATGTCGTGGGGGATATTAATTTTGATAAAGGCAGTTGGGCAAGTGGTGGAGTTCTTGCCAATTCTCTTGTGGAGGGTAGGGCAGGATTAACATCCGGACAACAGTGGATGACAAGAAATTCAAGCATCGGGTCGTGGGAAGGTGGAAACTGGAACAGAGTATTTATTGGTGTGGAGGGCGCACCGAATGATGCATGGCCTGACAAACCAACAACCATCATTGACAAAACACCTGTAATTCGTGAAAAACCGTTCCTGACTTATACGGAATCCGGAGATTACGCGGTATTTGTTCCTGCGCTTCAAAGGGAAACTTCTGGCCCTTCCTGGATGGATCGTGAAGAGGAAGGCGAACTGATACCGATGGCCTCTTTCCATATCGCATATCCTGATCAAGATAACGCGACTTCTATTAATCGAGCCCTGGCTGATGGCAAGCATATTCTCTTTACCCCCGGGATCTACGAGCTTGATGAAACGCTTACGATAACAAAAGCCAATACCGTCATGCTGGGATTTGGGTTACCAACGCTCATTCCTCAAAACGGAGCGATTGCAGTGGCTACCGATGATATCCCCGGAGTGAAATTAGCAGGTTTTATGGTAGATGCGGGACCAGCGCTATCTCCAACACTTATTCAAATTGGGTCAGCAATTTCGGATGCGGACTATCCCGAAAATCCCATTTCTCTTCATGATATCTATTGCAGAGTTGGAGGTGCGGTGGTCGGTCAAGTGGAAACAGCCATAACCATCCACAGCAATTATGTGATTGGCGATCATTTTTGGTTGTGGCGAGCCGATCACGGTGTGGGAACGGAATGGATGGACGGCCAAAATAAACACGGCCTTGTGGTGAATGGGGATCATGTAACGATCTACGGATTGTTCAACGAGCACTTTCAAGCTTACCAAACGCTCTGGAAAGGAGAATACGGCAGCACTTATTTTTATCAATCTGAAATCCCCTATCATCCACCGAGCAATGCGATATGGAATGATAACGGAAAGCCTGGGTATGCTTCTTATAAGGTTGCGGATAACGTTCAACATCATGAAGCCTATGGCCTGGGGATCTACTGTTTTTTTAGTGGGGAGCCAACGATCTCCAATAAGGTCAGGCTGGAAAACGCCATGGAAGTCCCGAACCATTCAGGCATTGTAATCACCCATATCTCCACATTCGCCGGACTTAACGGAGGAATGAATCATATAATTAATGGGTTGGGACCCTCAACTGAAGCCCACGAATTAAAGCATTACGATGGGTTTAGAGGGCGCTGTCACCCCGGTCGTCTGTGTTGGTTTGGCTCTGTACGCCCAAAGTACGCCTGCCGCTACCAACACGCAACCCAATAAAAAAGCCGTTGAAATTGCCAGCATGCGTTTTGCGGGTTTAAGTTTGATCTCCATGACTGTTCCTGGATTGATCGCCAAGCAGCCAAATTTACGCCAATTGCTGCAAGGAACAAAGGTATCTTGCCGAAGACCTTTTCCAGCAAGCAGAATGGCATGTTTGAACCCATGTACGCTGGATGAATGTGAGAATGGCGTAGTTACCCCCCGCCAAAGCATCGACGAATCCCCATAACTCAAAAACCGGTACCCGTTTCCGAGTGCCGCATCGTAAATGTCCCGCCAGGCATCGCCGCCGGTGAACGCTGAGACCAGCAGCAACAAGGTGCTGCACGGCTGGTGAAAATTCGTGATCAGCGCATCGCAAACCCGGAAGCGGTAGCCCGGCACGATGTAGATCTGCGTATGGCCGTGCAGTTCGGTCAGGCTATTCCGGGTCATAAAATCCAACACATATTGGGCAGCAGTTTTCAGGTCAGGCAAGTCCCTGTGTTGTCGATACGGCTCGTACTGGCCGATGTCGAACGCAGCGTTGGGATCGCTGCGCAGGCGCACGCCGAACCAGTAAAGGCTTTCAAGGGTACGCATGGAAGTCGTACCGACGGCAATGATCCTGCGCCTCTCCGTCAGGGCTTCCACATTTTTCAGGGAAACGGCCACCTGCTCGACGTGCATTTCGTGGTCAACGGCATTGTCTGCCGTGACGGGTTTGAAGGTGCCGGCGGAAACGTGCAGGGTCAGTTCTTCCATACGGATGCCTTTTTCCGAACAGGCATCGAGCACGCTCGTGGTAAAATGCAATCCCGCCGTCGGGGCAGCCACGGCGCCTTCCCGTTTGCTGTAAACCGTCTGGTAAGTCCTGCGGTCGGCGTCCTCGGTCTGTCGGTTGAGGTAGGGTGGGATGGGCACTACGCCCCCTGCTTCGATGATCTTCACAAAGGGTAAATGGGGCTCGCTCCACTCGTAGCGCACCTCCTGTTGCTGCCGGTCGGCGAGGTGGGCCCGGAGCAGCACCTCCCGGCCATCGATCTCGAGGGTGCGGCGCAGCACCTGGCCGTCTTTCCAGCGTTTGAGGTTGCCCACGGCACAGGACCAGGTCGTCGTGCCCGTGGCCTGCATGGCCTGTTCGACGAGGGCAGGGGTGACCGGCGACAACAGAAAGGTCTCGATCAGACTGCCCCCCTCCTTGCGGAAAAACAGCCGGGCGGGGATGACCTTGGTGTTGTTGAAAAAAAGCACCTCACCGCCCTGAAGCAATTCCGGCAACTGGCGAAACTGCCGGTGCGAAATGTTCCCCTGTTTCCAAACGAGCAGTTTGGATGCATCCCGCTCCGCAAGCGGGTATTTGGCGATGCGCTCATCAGGCAGTTCGTAGTCGTAGTCCTGAATGTGTATAGTTGGGATGAGTGGCATGGGCTGCTCTTTTTTGCAGCAAAATTAAATTTTAAACATTATTTGTAAACGTTGCCCCTCAATACCCCCTACCTTTCGTATAAGGCGCTCCCAATGCTGCCATTTCACGTTCAAATTGTTCCAGGGCTTCCAGATAGGCCTTTAAATCCGATTGGAAAGATTCAAATGCACGATTCGCGATCTCGATATTTTGTTCTTGCGTTCGGGTAGGAGGCTGCCGGGTTTCCCAATGACCATAGATAACCTGTCCGACCCGGCTGCTTATGGAAGGCACGCTGGACTCATCCAACGACCCTCGGATGGGGTCGCCGAATAACCTTGTGCGCAAAGCGGCCAACTCTTCCTTTAACTTTTGATAGCTTGCAAATTGGCCTGTTCCGGCCTGAGGGGTTTGTTTCAATGCCGCGGCGAGGTGTCGCAATCGCTCATCGGTTTCAGAAAGGACCTGACCGGCGCCGGAGATACGGCGCATGAGCTCGCCGGTTTGCTTTTGAAAGGTCGCTACTTTTTGGAAATCGGTATCCAAATCGGTGTTCGGTACCGGCTTTACCGTAAAAGTCTGGGGCGAACCCTGCGCTTCTAATGTACCATCGTGGGCGATATAAAGTTGAACACTATACGTGCCGGGAGCTGCCAGGGGGCCTTGCGCATCATCCGCCCAGGGCGGTTTAAAAGCGGGCTCGCTGAGTTGAATGGGATCGGGAGCGGGGAGCCGGAGATCCCAGTTGGATCGATGCAGGCCCTTTTTTCCGGCGCCCTCTATCCATCGGATTCCCTGGCCGTTCTCATCGCTGACCAGGAGTAATACCTGGGGCGCTGATCCGGTTGATTCGGCGCGCAAGGCCTCCCAGCCGGGAAAAGGAATATTTTCATTGCTTTTGCCTAACTCCTTTTCCCTGGCCTGGCGGATCGCTTTGGCTGTTTCCGGCAAGTCCGATATATAGTAGGTAAAGACAGCCCCAAAAGGTGGGTTGTCAGCCACATAGCTGGTAGAACCCAGGGTTGGCATGCCTTTGGCCTGCATGGGTACATTGGGTACATACCACCAGGCATCTCTTACCGGAAAGAGGGTGTTTGCCTGCTGTCCAACGGCGTCCGCCAGTTCTCTCAAACAGGAATAATCGTCCAGCACATAAAAACCACGCCCGAACGTGGCTCCGACCAGGTCTCCATCGCGCTGATGCAGCTCGATATCCCGGAAGGCAATAGTGGGCACGCCCGCGTTCAGTGGAATCCAATGCCCTCCTTTGTCGTAGGAGAAATACAGGCCGTATTCGGCGCCGGTAAACAGTAAATTTTCGTCCTGAAAATCTTGTTTCAGCACCCAGGCAATGGTCCCTTCGGGAAGGTCTCCTGCGATCGATCGCCAGGAACGACCCCGGTCTGTGCTGATGAATACATAGGGATGGTAATCTCCGAATTTATGGGCGTCGACCACTGCAAATACGGTGTTTGGATCGTGCCGGGAAGCTTCGAGGTCATTGATAAAGGAACGCTCAGGCACCCCAGGCAATTGGCCGCTCTGTCGCCAACTATGTCCGCCGTCCTCACTAATGTGGATGAGGCCGTCATCTGAGCCGGTGTAGAGCAGCCCCTCTGCCAGGGGTGATTCGGCGATGCAGGTCAGGGTCGAATACTTGGACATGGCGCTGTTGTCATACAGATCGTCGACGCTCCATACTCGTCCCATAAACGCCAACTCATATCGGTTGGTGTTCGTCGTCAGATCACCGCTGATGGCTATCCAGGAATTGCCCCGGTCGTCACTGCGCCACAGGCGCTGGGATCCAAAATACAATCGATGGTTGTCATGGGGGCTGATCAGTATAGGGCTATCCCAATTCCAACGCTCGGGCGGATCGTCAGGCCCTGGCTGGGGTTGGATATTCAAGACTTCTTCGCTCTTCTTGTCGTAGCGATGCAGGACTCCCTGCTGATATTCCATATAGGCGATATCCGGATCTTCCGGATCAAAAACCGAGTCATACCCGTCGGCGCCAAGGGGAACACGCCAGTCTCTGTTGCGAACCCCTTCTGCATTGAGGGTTCTGGAAGGACCGATCAACGTGCCCAGGTCTTGCGCCCCTCCGACGATGTGGTAAAACGGTTCTGCATTATCCAGGTCCAGCTTGTAGAACTGGGAGATGGGCAGGTTGGGAAAATGCCGCCAATATAGTCCTTCGTCAAAGCTTTCGTACAAGCCGGCGTCCGTGCCGGCGATCAGGTGTTGGCCATTGAGGGGATCAATCCAAAGTGCATGGTTGTCGCTGTGTTTTTCCCGGCCCGTGCCCAGATAGTCAAAGGTCTTCCCGCCATCCCGGGATACCTGTAAAAAGACATCCATCTGATAGATCAGGTCGGGGTCTGTTGGCGATACTTCAATTTCCTGATAATAATGAGGGCCGGTGCCGCCGGAAATATAGCTGTTGCGTTTCTCCCAACTTTCGCCCTTATCGGTCGATCGGTAAAAGCCTTTCTCTTGCGGGGAGGCCTCAATCGTAGCATACACGAGTTGGGGATCGGCTGGTGTCACCGCGAGTCCGATTTTGCCCATCTGACCCTTCGGCAGACCCGTTTTCAGCTGTCGCCAGGAATTGCCGTTATCCGTCGATTTGAAGATGCCGGACTGGGGCCCGCCTGCCAGTAAGGCCCAGGTGTGCCGGCGCCTTTGGTAGGCGGCGGCATAGACGATATCCGGATTGGAGGGATCAAATTCGAGGTCTGTCACGCCGGTATGTTCGTCAATTTCGAGAACCAGCTTCCAGGTCTTTCCGCCATCCTGCGTTTTGTAAAGGCCCCGCTCTCCTCCCGAAGCCCACAACGGACCTTCTGCCGCTACGAATACCACGTCGCTATTTCTGGGGTCGATTAGAATTTTGCCAATATGCTCCGATTTGGCCAGGCCCATGTGCTGCCAGCTTTTTCCGCCATTCAGGCTGCGGTAGACACCGTCTCCCCAGCCTACATGCCGGCCGCTTATGTTCTCTCCTGTTCCTACCCAGACGACTTCCGGATTGTTGGGGTCAATGGTCACGGCACCAATAGAATAAGCAGATTCGTGATCAAAAACAGGCTCCCAGCTAATCCCGGCATTGGTGGTTTTCCATAAATTTCCGGAACCCGCTGCTACATACCAGTTCGTCGGGTCACCAGGGCTCACGGCAATGTCTGAAATACGCCCACCCATCAAAGCCGGACCGATGCTTCGCAACGTCAAGCCTTCCGCTGCCTGGGCAATCGCCTCATTATTGGCGGGTTGAGCAAAAGAGACTTCGGCTGAAAAAGCAATCAGGATCATTATCGAGATTGGTACGAAGAGAGCCATTCTATACATAACATTAGATTTTAGGAAGTGCACATAATGTAATGTTCACTTCGGTAAACTTTCAGATAGGGATTGCGGTGCGCTAATTCGCTCAGTCTGGCCCAAAAAGCCACTTTCCAGGTTTACACAATAGCCGATGAACATTTATCTGAAATTGCGCTTCAAGATAGTTTGCTGTTTATTGTAGGTCAGAAATTTGTTTTTTTACTCCACCCGCTTGTTTAAACCCGGAATGGTTTGAAAGTATTCCCAGGCTCAACGAACAACTACAGGAATGGTGGCAGATTTACAACACGATTCGGCCCCACAGCTCAATCGATTATTTGACACCTGATGAATTTGAAAAGCTAAACGAGAATCTCTACTTTAAAACGGTTGCGGCTTAGGGGAAGAGGAAACTGCCTGCCGGCTTTGGGTAGAGTAACCGAACGTTTTACTCTTTCAGCAAGTCAAACAATTCCTCATTTACGAAAAGTGTTTCTTTTCCGAGTTGTTGGGATGTGAGGATACCTGTTTTCTCCAGTTCCTTTAAATAGCGTGAACTCGTCTGTCGGGTTATTCCCAGCCTTTCCGATACGAATTCAATACGGCAATAGGGCTGAATAAAAAGCAATTCCAGTAGATCCTTGGAGTATACTTTTGGCTTCTCTAGCCGGGCCTTTTCTTGTGTTTTCTCAAACAATGCATTGATCAGGTTTATCTTCCCAATAGTTTCCAGGGCCGTGACTTCTACCGCTTTCGTAATAAATAGCACCCATTCTTCCCAGGTTTCCTGGGTTCTGACGGATTGTAATAAGCGATAATATTCGGGCTTGTGATCGATGATGTATTTGCTGAGATATAAAACGGGTCTTTCCAGCAATCCTTTCATCACGAGGAAGAGTACGTTAATAATTCGCCCTGTCCGTCCATTGCCATCGTAAAAAGGGTGAATGCTTTCAAATTGGTAATGCTGAACCGCAAGTTTAATAAAGGGGGATAAACCGTCTTCTTCATTTAGGTAGTCCTCCAGGTTTTTCATTAACCGCTGGATGGTTTCATGGTCATTCGGAGGGGTATAGATGGTAGATCCTGTTGCTGCATTCCTTAGTGCAGTGCCAGGCAAACGGCGGATACCCGCACTGTTTTCCTCCAATGTTTGTTGGATTCGCACAATGGCATTAGTATTCAAAAAACCACGTTGCTGAAGCGTATGATAGCCTGATAAAAGTGCTTCCCGGTATCGGAGCACTTCCTTAGTGGCAGGATCCACCTGGCTATTTTGGGATGAAAGGGCCTTGTAAAGTTTGTCCTGAGTGGTGATAATATTCTCTATTTCAGAACTGGCACTTGCTTCCCGCAAAACCACGGCATTCAGCAAGATATCCGGGTTGGGCAATGTATTGGCAAGTCCTTTGAGTTCTCCAATGGCCGCCGCTGTTTTGCCCACTTGCCGAAGAACAGATACCGTCTCTATCACTCCCCTTGGAGGGGGAAGTAATGGAAGGTCGTTGTATGGTGTTTCGGGTTTCATCGTAGCCAAATATAGGCAATTTTAATTTCTCATGTTAAGAAAAGTGCATTTTTTTAACATGAGAAATCCCTCATGTTAACGCATGTAACATGAGGGCTGTTTTGGGCAGACTATTTTTTGTACCCATTCAAAACAAGCCCCAATCCCATTCCCCAGTTTTTTTTCCCTCCGCACATACATTTTCTGTAGCTTCCGGAAAAATCAGAAAATGAAAAACATCCCCTTTTTTCTATCATTCACCATTCTATTGCTGGCTTGCTCCGTCCAAGGGCCGCTTGGCAAGTCTACATCAGGGAGTGTGCACATTCCGCTTGCCGGCAATGCCTGGGTGCTCGACGATCCGCTGGCTTCCTCCCCGCTGATCGGGGAAACCGGTCTGACAGGTTGGACGGATCCGGCGCAATCCATCGGGGTGTTTTTTCATCTGGCCGGCACGGGAAAACTGCAGCTATCCATTCGCGCCCGGGTTTCAGGTGGGGAGTCCGTATTGAAGTGCACCTTTGGCGGCGAAACCAGGGAGATCACCCTGCGCAACGCCGGTTGGGAGGTCATTCCCGTAGGCACTTTTGAAGTAGGTCAGCCCGGATATCAACGGCTGGAGCTTCGTGGCAAAACCCGCACGGGCCCCGATTTTGCCGAAGTGGCGGAATTAGTGCTGGAGGGCGATGCTGCCCGGCAAGTTCACTACGTGAAAGATGAATTTTACTGGGGCCGGCGCGGACCCTCGGTGCACCTATGGTACCCACAGGCCGATAAAGTGAAGGATGTGGAATGGTTTTACAGCGAGATCACCGTTCCGGAAGGGCAGGATGTGCTGGGTTCGTATTTTATGGCCAATGGTTTTGGCGAAGGGTACTTCGGCTTTCAGGTCAATTCAGATACGGAGCGGCGCATCCTCTTTTCGGTCTGGAGCCCTTTCGAGACCGACGACCCGAATCATATCCCCGAAGATCAAAAGATCCGGCTCCTCCGAAAAGGGCCGGACGTGTATACCGGGGAGTTCGGCAACGAGGGATCCGGCGGGCAGAGCTACCTGCGCTACCCCTGGCGGGCGGGCGTCACGTATCGCTTCCTCCTTCGCGGCCACCCCGCTGCCGACAATAACACCGACTATACAGCCTGGTTCTACGCGCCCGAAGCCGGGCAGTGGATGCTCATTGCCGGTTGGCGTCGCCCCCAAACCCGCACCTATCTGACCGGCCTCTATTCTTTTCTCGAAAATTTCATTCCCGAAACCGGCGTCATCTCCCGCTATGCCCTTTACGGCAACCAATGGATCCGCGACTCCGGCGGCCAGTGGCACGAGCTCACCCGCGCCCGGCTCACCGCCGACGCTACCGCCCGCAAAGGGAATCGCCTGGATTATGCCGGCGGGCTGCAGGACGGCGCTTTCTTCCTCATGAATTGCGGCTTCTTTAATGAACGAACGGAATTAGATAGCGACCTGGAGCGGTTGCCGACGGGGAAGATGCCGGAGGTGGATTTGGAGGCGTTGCCGTGATATTTTTTGTACCGAGTTTCGTAAAACCAGCTAAATTTCGAATAAAAACAAACGAAAATTGCCGGAATCATCGTTTTACCGGTTGCCATTTGATGAAATCCTTATTCATTGATATCCAAACCTATGCTCCGCAAAACGACTGTCCTCACCCTGCTATTTGCATGCCTTGCCACAAGCGCCTTCGCCCAGAAACGATTTACGCTCGACCAGCTTAAGGTCCATCCTGATTTTGAAGTATCCATTGAAGCCAATGGCGCCTATTCCGGCCACTCGATTAGCTTAAAGATAATTTCAAATTATAGAAAAAATGTGGAGTTGATCATTCCGGCAGGAACGATGTTCTTTACATCAGATGAAAATGATCAGCTATTAATGACCGTGGAAGAGCAACTGATTGCCGTGGCAAAGCAACAGACGAGAAGAAAGACGATCGATGGGTATTGTACAGAAATTTCAGATGGCATTCCAGATGCCGAAATGGCCATGGACTTTATGCCGACAAGAAGGGAGAAACTTCAGCAATTAGCCAACTTCATTAACGAGCACAAAGGCTTTGACGATCATGAAATACAGGAGGCCGTTTGGTGCGTGTCCGACAGTCAATCGCTGTCTTACATTTACTCGGATAATCCTGAAAAATCGATGGAACTCATCAAATTTGTGGCAGAACTAACCGGACAAGAAATTCCCTGGAACTCCGTGAAACGAACTCATGGATCGTCGGGTGGTTTTATTCTGGCAGATCCGATCCTGGTAACGGGCAGGGTAGAATTTTCTACTACGAAAGAAACCATCCTGAAAAGTAAAATTGTAGATGGAGATGGTAATCTCGTGGTCGACAACCCGGAATCCACCACGCTCCCTAAAACGGATCGCGCAAGGGTGAATTTCCGGCTTTCCGTATCCGGTTGGTCAGAAGGCACCTATTATGTAGTGTATTACGACCAGGATGATAAGGTCATTTTGAAGAAGGCTTTTGATATTTAGGGCGGGAAAGAATGGATCAGCTCTAATGGCTAGTGGACAATACGATTTTCAGAATTGCCCCCATTTCTGTTATAAATGCGCTTTCAAGTGCTAAACACGCAGGCAAATTTCGATATTTGCCGGATAGTTGAAAACAACTCCAATGTCATCAAATAAATCAATAGCCGTACTCACCAGCGGCGGCGACGCCCAGGGTATGAACGCCGCCGTCAGAGCGGTGGTCCGGGCCGGTATCTACCAGGGGTTCGATGTGTATACCATTTATGAAGGATACAAGGGAATGATCCTGGGAGGGGACCATATCAAAAAAGCAGGCTGGTCAACGGTCGGTGGTATCTTACATAAAGGCGGTACGGAGATCGGGTCGGCCAGATCGGATGAGTTTCGGACGAAAGAAGGACGTCGGAAAGCGGTGTTCAACCTGGTCAGCCGGGGTATCGATGCCCTGGTCGTGATCGGTGGCGACGGTAGCCTTACCGGAGCGAATTTATTGCGCCAGGAATGGGCGGAACATCTGGCCAGCTTGCTCGAAGCCGGTGAGATCAGTGCGAAGGCTGCTGAAGAGTGCCGGTCTGTTTTTTTTACCGGACTGGTAGGGTCGATCGATAACGATATGTACGGCACCGATATGACCATCGGAGCTGATTCGGCTTTGACCCGGATCACGGAGGCGGTAGACGCCATCATTAGCACGGCAGCGAGCCATCAGCGCACCTTTGTGGTCCAGGTGATGGGTCGTGATTGTGGTTACCTGGCGCTGATGGCCGGTTTGGCATGCAGCGCCGACTGGGTTTTTATTCCCGAGATCCCGCCCACCCCCGGGGAATGGGAAGATCAGATGTGTGCCTTACTCAAGAGCGGCCGGGAATCCGGCCGGCGGGACAGTATCGTGATCCTGGCCGAAGGAGCCCGGGATACTGAAGGCAAACTCATCTCGTGCGATTATGTGAAGGAGGTGTTGGAGGATCGGTTGGGCGAAGATTGCCGGATCACCATCCTGGGGCACGTGCAACGGGGTGGAGCCCCCAGCGCCTACGACCGGTATATGACGACCATGCTTGGTTGTGCGGCCGTGGATAAGATCCGGACGAGCTCAGCGGATGATGAACCCCTCCTGATCGGCGTACAGGAAAACGACATTATCGCCGTTCCCCTGATGGATTGCGTAAGCAAAACCCACGAGGTCAGGAAATTGGTCGCGAACGGCCAGTATAAGGAAGCGATGGAAATGCGCGGGTACGTCATGGAGCAGGCATACGACGCCCTGAAGGTGATGATCCGTTCCTTGCCCAGCCAACCCAAACCCGGACAGCGCCGGTTGAGGATCGCCGTCATGCACGGCGGCGGCCCGGCTGCCGGGATGAATACAGCCGCGCTGACAGCTGTGCGCCTGGGACTGGACGGAGGGCATGTCATGCTGGGAGTAAAGGATGGTTTCCAGGGGCTGATCAATGGCCAGATCGAAGAAATGAATTGGCGCAGTGTAGCCGGATGGACCACCATTGGCGGCGCCGAACTGGGAACGAGCCGGAAGACCCCTTCCGGTACCGATTTCTATGCCATCGCCCGCCAGATCGAAGAACGCCAGATCGATGCCATTCTGATGATCGGCGGTTGGACGGGCTATCAGTCTATTTACGATATGTATAAAAGACGGGATGAATTTTCGGCATTCAACATCCCCATGGTCTGTCTGCCGGCAACGATCAATAACAACCTGCCGGGATCGGAGCGCAGCGTAGGGTCGGATACCGCTTTGAATAATATCGTCCAGGTCATCGACAAGATCAAACAATCGGCAGTGGCTTCCAAACGATGTTTCGTGGTGGAAGTCATGGGAAAATACTGTGGTTTCCTGGCGCTCGTCAGCGGTATTGCCTCCGGCGCCGAACGGGTCTATCTGCACGAGGAAGGGGTCCACATCCAGGACCTGCTGAAAGACCTGGAAAGCCTGGTGGAGGGCTTTTCCAAGGGCAAACGACTGGGCCTTATGATCCGGAATGAAAAAGCGAACGACCTTTACGATACGCGATTTATGGCGGCACTTTTTGAAGAGGAAGGAGGCCCTCTTTTTGACGTGAGGCAAGCTATCCTGGGGCATTTGCAACAAGGTGGCAACCCTTCTCCGTACGACCGCATTCTGGCTATTCGTCTCGCCAAACTTTGTATAGAGTACCTGGTCCAGGAATGTCTGGCCGGCAAAAAGCCTGCTTCCTTTATCGGCATGCAAAAAAAGGAAGTGACCTTCGTAAGTATGTCCAACTGGCCCGAACTGGTGGATACCAAGTACCAACGTCCCAAAGAACAATGGTGGATGAGCCTGCGCGAAATCGCCAGGACGATGAACAAACCACCGGAAGGGGTGGAGTATTAACCCATCGTCCGGGACCGCAGCTATCTTTTCTATTCCGGGACCGCAAAATTTTCCAACGGCATCGCCTATTTTTGGATTGGTGCGCCAGGTCATGCTCTGGCTGTCCGGTCTTTGTGCCTTTCGATTATTTTATTGGGCATGTCGTTATTTTGAATAATGGCACAGTTTATCCTTGAAAATTCGGATTGTTACTCCGAGATTTCAAGGATAAAAATCTATACACCCCGTTGTCGTAGAAGGCGCTACCGTTGCGCAAGTTGACTCCATAGGCGTCACGATGCAACCGCAAATACATTGCAGGAGCGTGCTCAAAAGCATTACCTACTTCAAACTTTTCTCCCTATATTGTAGGTCAATCATTTCCCCCCCGGGAGGTTGTATGGAAAAGGAAGCCAACAAACCCAACGAGCTACAGGACCGCCTGGATGCTTTGGCCATCAAACAGGCCCTGCTCGCCGATGAGATTGCCCGCCTGACGAAGGAAATTAGCCAATTAAAGACCGTATCGCCCGATCCTCCCGAAAGTGAGTTTGTGGGCCCTCCGAAGAAACAACCGCTTGTGGTGCAAGCAGCGATCCAGAAAGAGGCTGTGGAGGAGCCTGAGCCTTTGGCGACTGATTCTCAGAAGAAATCCCCGGCCCCTTCCGCAGTGAAAAACCTCAGCCGCGACCTGGAGGAGGTTATCGGCGGTAACCTCATCAGTAAGATCGGCATGGTTGCCATCCTGATCGGGATGGGTATCGGCATCAAGTATGCCATTGACAATGACCTGATCAGCCCCCTGATGCGCATCCTGATGGGGTACGGGGTAGGCGCCGTGCTGTTGCTCTTTTCTTACCGGCTCCGGGAAAAATACAGGGCCTTCGGTGCGGTGTTGTTTAGCGGGGCATTGGCCTTGTTGTTCTTTACCAGCTATGCTGCCCATATTTATTATGCACTCTTACCACAGGGCGTTTCCTTCACCATAATGGTAGCCTTGACCATTTACGGGGTGGTGGAAGCCCTGCGATTCAACCAGCCAATCGTTGCGCATTTCGGATTAGTGGGCGCCTACGCTATTCCTTTTTTGCTGGGCGATGACCCGGACAAGATCACTTTTTTATTTACCTATACTGCCATCGTCAATCTGGGCATTTTATCCATCTCTATCTGGAGGTATTGGAAGTCCTTGTACCATGTGGCCTTTGCATTTACCTGGCTGATCTATGCCAGTTGGTATTTATTTGATTACAAGGAGACTGCGCACTTTGGTCCGGCTTTTGTTTTTCTGGTATTGTTTTTCGGGATCTTTTACCTGGCTTTTCTGGCGTACAAACTGATCAGGCGCGAAAATTACGATGCTTCCGATGTGGCGATGCTGCTGCTCAATTCTTTTATTTTTTACGGGCTGGGGTATTTGATACTCCAGGATCACGAAATGGGGAGTCACCAATTGGGATTGTTTACGGGGCTCAATGCGTTGGTCCACCTGGGGGTTGGCGGCATGGTATACCGGTTTCGGCAGGCCGACCGCAACCTGTTCTACCTGGTTTCCGGGGTGGGCCTGATTTTTACCATCATCGCCATACCCGTACAACTCGATGGCAACTGGGTGACTCTTCTCTGGGGAGGTGAAGCGGCTTTGTTATTCTGGATCGGTCGTACCCGCAACTCACCTGCTTTTGAATGGCTCGCTTATGGGTTGTTTGCCCTGGCGGTTTTCAGCTTATTGGATGACTGGAGTGTATACCTGTACATACATAAGGGTGATCCGGAGATCCAGCCGGTTTTCAATATTTATTTGCTGACCTCCCTTTGGGTTGCAGCTTGTGTGGGCTTTTCGATGTGGATCAACCGCAAAACACAATACGTACATCCTTTTGAGAACGGTAGTCTGGCAAGACAGCTATTGGATTACGGGCTGCCGGTGACCTTTATTTTGATACTTTACCTGGGGTTCCAATTGGAAATTGCGCATTACTTTGATCAAAAACGGGCGCTGTTGTCGGCAGGAAATGACCTTGCTCTTTTTAGGGAGATCTGGATTGTCAATTACAGTCTGTTCTTCCTGACGGTCCTGTCGCTGGTCAATATTCGCCGGTTGCGGAGTCAAACGCTGAGTCAGATTAACCTGGGGTTGAATGTGTTATTCCTGTTGACATTTCTGGCCTTGACGTTGGTACAATTCATTGCGTTGAATGCGATTTACCTGAGCCCCCCGCGGACCATATCAGCGGTATCTGGCATCTGCTGATCCGGTATGTGACCTATATCTTCGTGGGAGGGACACTGTGGGCAACCTACCAGTACCAACGGCAATCTTTCGTCGAATTGAAATTGAGCGTACCTTTCGACCTGCTGCTTCATATCATTCTATTGTCGGTAGCTAGTGTGGAGTTGTATTGCTGGATGAAGGCGCTGAATGTATTTAATTCTTATCAGGGGGTGCTGAGTGTTTTTTGGGGCGTCTACGCCCTGATGCTGATCGTGACGGGCATCCGCCGGTCCCGGAAACACCTGCGTATTGCAGCTATTGTATTGATCGCTATTACCCTCCTCAAAGTTACGCTGATTGACCTGGCGGATTTGAGCACCCTTTCCAAGACGATGGTGTTGGTTATTCTGGGAGCCTTGCTGCTGGTCATTTCGTTTCTCTACAATAAGTTTCGGGATACCCTTTTTGGGGAGTCTTGATTGATATGCTCTATCTTTTGCCCAACGCCGGTCCATGGCCGGCGGCTGCTTCCCCATTATCTTGAGTATCGAAAAGCGTTGGGTTATTGGCACTCAAATCCGTCAACGATGGGATGCGGGTAAAGGTGGTCCAATAAGACCTTCGCTTTCTTTGCTTTTGCCCCCATCGTTAAGATCTTTTCCCCTTACAAACGTTGACGCAATTGCATGATTTCCTCATGCTGGGTGGCGGTTGAATGGAATCCCGTACCGGTAATGGTAACACTGCTGCCATTGGAATATTATACTCAAGGAAATTTGGGTTGCGAGGGGAATGCGTGAATGATGTAACTCTTTGCCGGAATTGTGTAACGCTTATCGGTATAGATAGGCTTATCTTTCTATTATTAAATTTAATCATATTAAAAACATAAATCATGAATTACGGCAAAGTGTTTTTAGGCATGCTGGCCGGCGTTGCCGCAGGCGCAGCGTTGGGGATCTTGTTCGCTCCGGATAAAGGGGCAAACTCGCGGAAAAAAATTTCCAAAAAAAGCAAAAAGTATGTTGATGAAGTTGGAGCTAAATACAATGAAGCAGTTGATGGCATTACCAATAAGTTTAACAGCCTGAAAGAAGAAGCCACTCATTTTTTCGAAAGTGGAAATCAAAAAATAAAAGAAAATGAAAAAAAGATCAGTTAATAATATGGGATCAGGAATGGCCTGGTCCCGCTTCTGCATGGCCATGAAAAGTGTCCTTTTAAGTGCTTTTATATTGGCAGGTTTGCAGGGAGCCGTTCAGGCGCAAGAGACTCAATTCACAAGGCCATCTTTGTGGTTCGGTGTCGCGGCCGGAGCAAATTATAGTTTCTATGGAGGCTCCACCCAGCAATTGAATTCAGATTTAAACCTTCCTGTTGCTTTTCATAAAGGCAATGGCCCGGGGCTCTATCTTGCGCCCCTTATAGAGTTTCATCCTCCTGCCTCCGTTTTGGGTGTGATGTTACAGGCTGGATACGACAGCCGCGGCGGTTCGTTCAATGAAGTGATTACCCCTGATAACTACCTGTCGAACTTAACCACAAACCTCAGCTATTTTACCCTGGAGCCAAGTTTGCGCATAGCTCCATTTAAATCAAATTTTTATTTGTACGGGGGGCCGCGCGTGGCTTTCAATTTGGAAAAAGCGTTCACCTATAAGCTAGGGATTAATCCCGATTTTCCGAAACAAGAGGCCATCCCTGATGTGAAAGGAGATTTGAGCCATATCAAAAATACGCTGGTCTCGATGCAAATCGGGGCTGGATACGACATTCAGCTCTCGTCGCAGCACATGCGGGCACAATTTGTACTCTCTCCTTTTGTTTCTTTTCAACCCTATTTCGGACAGTCCCCGCGTTCCATTGAAACATGGACCATCACCAATTTGAGAGCAGGAGCTGCCCTGAAATTTGGGATTGGGAGTGAAATCCAGGCGCCGGAAGAAGTGGAAGGATTCGGTTCAAGAATCCGGTTTACTGTAAACGCGCCCAAGAACATTCCTTCGGAGCGCAGGGTACGGGAAATATTCCCGCTTCGCAACTACGTATTTTTCGATTTAGGATCCACCGAGATCCCGGATCGATATGAGTTGCTTAGCAATGACCAGGTGAAATACTTCAAGGAAGACCAGCTGGAAATGTACACTCCGAAAAATCTGTTAGGCCGTTCACACAGGCAAATGACGGTCTATTACAATATATTGAACATCCTCGGTGACCGTATGGGGAGAGCCCCATCGACAAGCATTTTACTGGTCGGATCTTCCGAGAAAGGCCCGGAGGATGGCAGGGCTATGTCGGAATCAATCAAGAAATACCTGGTTGAGGTATTTGGGATTGATGCGTCGAGGATCACTACGGAAGGCGGATATAAACCGGAAATCCCGTCTGAGCAGCCAGGGGGCACCCTGGAGCTTGACCTCCTTCGCGAAGGAGACCGCAGGGTATCTATCGAGAGCAATTCACCAGCCTTACTCATGGAGTTTCAAAGTGGCGCGGGCGCCCAGCTGAGGCCGGTGGAAATCATCGCCTTGCAGGAAGCGCCGATTGACAGCTACGTTACTTTTCAAGTGGAGGGAGAAAGAGATGCCTTCTCCCCATGGCAGCTGATAATAACGGATAAAGAAGGGCAGGAGCAATATTTTGGACCGTACATCCATAATAAGGTGAGTATCCCTGGAAAAGCCATTTTGGGCACCCGACCAAAAGGAACCTACATGGTGACGATGGTAGGGCAAGCGGCTAACGGCGATATGGTAAAGAGGATAACTTTCGTGCACATGGTACGTTGGACCCCGCCCAAAGGCGAGGAATTAATGCGGTTCAGCGTAATTTATGAATTTGATGAATCGAAGACTACCGCCATTTACGAAAAGTATCTCACTGAAGTGGTAATCCCAAATATCCCCAAAGGCGGCAAGGTCATTGTTCACGGCTATACCGATATTATCGGAGATGAGGCCTATAACCAAACATTGTCATTGGCCAGGGCTGAGGATGTCAGGCGTATCATGAAAGAAGGCCTGGCGGAAGCAGGAAGAAGCGACGTTGCATTTGATGTATACGGGTTCGGAGAAGACCAAAAGCTGGCGCCTTTTGATAATGAATTTCCGGAAGAACGCGCTTACAACCGTGCGGTTGTGATTGATATACTGAAGAAAAAGTGATTTGACGGCCGGGGGCCGCATCAGTCCCAAACCACTTCGGTTTGAGTATACGTATAAAAACAAAAACAATTAATACCATACAAGATGAAACAATTAATTTTTATCCTCGCCGTAGCAACTATGTTTATGGCAGGAACAGTATTCACCGGCTGCCAGACAGCGGCTGAAAAAGAGCAAGCTGACCAGGATAGGTTAGAGGCAGCGCAAGCAGACCTTGATGCTGCGGCAGATAAACTGGCCACCGCCGAAGAATGGCGGGCTTTCAAGACAGAATCTGAAGAGAAAATCAACGACATTGAAATCCGCATTGCCGAATTAAAAGAAAAGATGAAAAATTCTGGCAAGATACTGGATGGGCTATACGCTCAACGGATTGAAACGCTGGAACAAAAAAACAGGGATCTGAGAACGAAGATGGCAAATTATGAGCAGAATCAAAGCGACTGGGAATCATTCAAGCGCGAATTTAATCATGACATGGATGAGCTCGGGCAGGCGTTGAAGGATTTTACAGTCGACAATAAGAACTAAGCAATAAGCCAGCTTAAAAAGGACGGATTGGATGTCCGTCTTTTTTAAGTTTTTTTGAATGCCAGAAATGACCAAAAAAAATAATCATGGATACCACCGAACTTGAAAAATCAAAAGCACATATCACAATAGAGATAATTGAATATCTCCCAAATTCTGTGGTCATCAAAACCATTCTGAAAAAATCAACCGGAAACATCAGCGTGATGTCATTTGACAGTGGAGAAGGATTGACGGAAAAGACCACGCCTTTTGACACCTTTACTCAAATCATCGACGGCAAGGCGGAGATCGTGATCGACGGGGAATCCAAATTCCTGTTGACAGGACAGTCGATCGTAATACCTGCTCATTCGCCCAATTTTATCAAGCCAAACGGGCGGTTTAAAATGATCCAAACCGTGATAAAAAGCGGGTACGAATAAATAAAGTCCAGTGAACTCATAGGCCCGGCAGACGATTGCCTTATTCCCCCCCATGATACTTCACCTGCATCCCATGCAGGAAGTTTCGCAGAAACTGATCTTGGCAAGAGCGGTATTGGCTTTGCGTTGGATTGCGAAAAAAAGCGCTTATTTCGTGTTTGCTCACTTGCAAATCGACTAGCCGAAAAATATCCAGGATGTCCTCATCTCTCAGGTTCAAGGCGATCTTCAGTTTTCTGAAAATGATATTGTTATTCAGCTCCTCTTCGGGGGCGGGTTGTGGTCCTTCTCTTATGCCGCGTTTGTCGTTGATCAATCCATTCAGGAAAATAGCCAGTTGTTTGTCGGGAAGCGGCAGACAGGCTGGATCCTCCTCCTTTTTTAGCCAATCGCTGATCTGTGCGCGTGTCGCAGGGTATCCCGCCAGGGCAAATAGCTCCATCATCTTCGAATCACTGAAGTCGAATGTGTAGCGGATGCGGCGGAAAATGTCGTTGTTGTTCATAATTGAGGAAGTCTTGATCTCCTGAAGATATTTATTTTTTGCACAAGACCTGTTGCAGTCCAGTATTATTACCTGTTATAAAAATATCCGATCCAGTTCCGTATAACTCAATACAGATACATCTTCTGCCAGTGGATAGCCCTTCGGTACCGGGCACACAATAAAATTCCGGGCGGTGGCCAGGTCATTTTTTGCGATGAAAAACCCCTTGCCAGGCTTTGGGGTTGTCGAGTATTTGATTTCCACGAGCACCTCCGGAATACCGCTACGGGTAACGACCAGGTCCGCTTCGGTTCCATCGTGGGTGCGGTAAAAGTACAGGTCGGCCCGGGCAGGCAAACGAGCTGCAATTTCCTGCACAATGTAGGCTTCCCAAGAGGCGCCGAGCGCCGGATGGCTTTGCAAATCCCGCATGGTTCCGGTACGCAGCAGCGCGTGTAATAAGCCGGTATCGCGCAGGTAAATTTTCGGGGTTTTTACCAGCCTTTTGGAGGTGTTGGCATGCCAGGGTTGCAGCTGCCGGATCAGAAAAGCGGATTCCAGGAAATTGAGGTAGCGCCGCACCGTTGGAGCGCTGATATCCAGGGAGTTGCCCAATGCGCTTAAATTGAGCAACTGCCCATTGAGGTGGGCAATCATCGTCCACAAGCGCCGGATGAGCATCGGGTCGGCGCGCAAGCCCAATAGGGGAAGATCGCGTTCCAGGTAGCTGCGAATAAAATGTTCCCGCCAATCGAGGCTTTTTGCATCGGAATCTGCCAGCAAGGACGCTGGAAAGCCGCCCCGGAGCCAATGTTGGCGGTAGTCAATGGCGCCGGGCAACTCAGGTAACGTAAATGGGTGCAACTCGAAATAGGCAACCCTTCCCGCCAGCGATTCCGACGTATCGCGGATGAGTTCCGGCGAAGCCGAGCCGAGCAGGATAAAACGCCCGGGTTGACGGTGCCGGTCGATCAAACCGCGCAATGCCGGAAAAAGGGCAGGAACCCGTTGCACTTCATCAAGAATGACCGTCTGATCCTTCAGGGGTTCAAGCAGCAAATTTGGGTTGGAAAATTGATTGAAGTCATCGGGGTTTTCAAGGTCATAATAGACCACTTCTCTGGGAAATTGGGCTGCCAACTGTTTGACGAGGGATGTTTTGCCCACTTGACGGGGGCCAACAAGCACGACGGCAGGATTGGTTTTCACCAATTGGGATACGCTGGCTTCCGCTATTCTGGTAAAGTATAACATTTTTGACCGTAAATTTAAATATTTATTTTTAATTTACGGGGTTTAATGCGGTATTCCTGTTTACGGCCTTAACAAAACCCTCCTGAAAAGCACCGAGCTGTATATCTTTTTATTTCGTTAGCGGTTTGGATCTGCCTGACTATTTACTGGATCCAACCTAAAACCCCGTTAAAAGACCTTTTTGAAATTCCACAAATTCCATTCCGGTATACCAGCACCAAATCCAGGAAAGAAGGGCATAAATGAGTACATGGGTCAGGAGAAATGCCCAGGTGATCGCACAAAAAACATAGATCCATCTCGGCCAGCTGAATGGATGGATATAGGTGAAAAATTCACTTCCTCCATCCCCCTTTACGGGCCGGTTGAATCGCTTCATCACCCGGTGAAAGTGGCTTTCAAACCAACTGGCATGGAAGCAAGGCAAACAAAAAACAGGGAATTGCTTTCCTTTCATGCTCCGGTCGATCGCTTTCCATCTCCACTTTACATCTCTGGCAATCCCAATTTTTAACCGGCCCGGGTTCCGGGTCGACATCCCTATGTAAATGAAGCGGTATCCGAATAGGGTGTATAATACTTTTTTCACGCTGCAGGTAGCATTTGTTTTAAAATTCAAAAATATGTTTTTATTTTTAAATTTAAAAACTTTTTGTACACTGCTGTCTTGTTGCCTATTCAATCAGAAAATCCCCGAAACACCCCAATCAACGCTTCAACCTCCTCCATGGTACTCACTTACCCCGCACCAAAAACCCTTCCTCTCTCAAATAAAAATTCCCTTCCCGGTCAAACCCTCGTATCAGGATTGAGTATTCCGACTCGTGGTCTGAAGTATAAAAATGGATCTCGTTTGTGGACGAATCGATGATCGATCGGGGGTTCCAGTACAGCACGGTACGGAAATCGGGAAGCCTGCTTGCGTTGGAGCCAGGCGCATCGTAGTTCATCGTGGGAAATTCCAGGGGTACGTCCTGGGTTTTGTAATCCAGGAACACAGTTGATTCAGGAAACTTCATCCCCGCAAAATCTCCGGTGCTGGTTTTAATCAGCACGATCGAGCCCACCTGGTAGGACCCCAAAATGTAGGGACTATTGACCACCTCGATTTGGTAGACCAGCGCCGGATCGATCTGCATCAGTGCATCGAGATCGAAAACGGGCAAATTGTCAATCAACACCAGCGGCTCCTGGTCGTAGGCTGTTTCTTCCTGGTTGAGCACCCAAAGCTGAAAATGGTTCTTTCTCTTTCTGACACTTACAGAGGGAATAATCTCCGTGAAAACATCCTCCATTGTTGGCAGGTCGATATAATCGCTCAAGGTGACCGATATGGCCGGTTCGCCAAAAATGGAAGGGATTTTTATGGGAAAGCCCGAACTGTCGATTTCTACGGATGTATATCTCTTTTGCAACTGATGGTTGATATACATCTCTTCCAGCAGCGTTCGCTGGGAAGTGTCTGGCGTATTTTCAAAACCTGGAAATCGGGCATATTGAGTGGAGAAATCAGAATGCACGAGTATCCTGTGTTTAACCGCGTCATTGGGTTTGGAGGAGATAAACACTTTTTGTTGCCCACTCAAATGGTGGAGGGGAAAGATAAATGCCCCGTTTTCTCCGGTCCTGTAGAGATGCAGTTGTTGTTGGGTTTTATCGAGAATAGACACATATACCAGTTCGTCTTTAATCGGCCGGCCCGAAGCGCTATCGACGAGCATGCCCGACAGGCTGACATCCCTGATATCCGGCAACCAGCCCGGGATCGAGTCGCGATAAAAAACTTCCTCCGGAGGATCTTTTTGATGAATGGGAGACCTTCCTCCTCCAGCCCCTTTTTTAACTACCGCAATGGTGGCATCAACCAGCTGCTCCGGGCATGTTAGGGAAAAGGTAACTTTTTCGCGGGTAGCATATTTATCTTTTAATCCCTGAATTTCAATGAATTCGCCTCGATTGTCACCGGTTCTGTTTGTATCGATTTGATGAGTAAATAAGGGGTTAGGGAGGGGAGAGGCAGGGTTAATGACGGTCAATTCCAGGGTGGTATAATACTGAGGAGGGATATTTCGCTGCCAGTTGGTGTACGCTCTTAACTGATAATTGTTGCTCGGGATCCCTTCCGGTATTCTAAGTGTGCCGAATGCCCGTCCGGCGTTTATTTTAAGCTTACTTTGCACAAATACTTCTTCTCCATCCAATAGCTCAAGCAGTAGAATTTTGCTGAGGTCTTCTGCTGCCGGGTTTTCTTCCAAGGAATAAAATGCACGCAGCCAGATGAGGTCGCCGGTAAAATAAATGTCGCGATCGGTTAGGAGGGAGATGGTTTCTTTTCCAGCCAAGGGTTGTGTGAAAGCCGAGGTGTGCAGACCCCAGGTAATAAAAAGGGTCAGTACGAGCAAAAGGCCAGTGTGTTTTTTCATATTATTCAATCCAAAAGTCCGGTTTTTCAAGGGCAGCGCCATGCGCCCTGCAATCCACACAAAGCTTGCTGAGCACTTTGATGGGACCACCATCGGGGTCTTGGCTCAAATAGATGGGCCATGACGATGGCTTGGAATGCCAGAGAGGAGCCAGATCAAAAGGTCCGGGCTCTCCTATCTCACATTTGGGATAATGGAATGCTACCCCGGGGGGCCGGTTGACAAAGATCCGGTTTTCCGTATACCCCGCTGCCATAAAGTAACCCAGTACGGCCTCCTCTTCATCGAGCACGTTTCTGATATTTCCCCGGATCTGGAAAGGCTGTATCGCGTATAAAGCCCCGAGCCCGGAGTTTTGCTTTTTTATATTTTCCCAAAATTCATTGGCTTCTTTGCTGATGGAATACTGTTTTATCAGCAAGCTATACCTCAAATAGAGCTTTCGGGTTCCCGTATCGACATAATGGAGGGGCAAACCTTGGATCTGGGGGGCGGTCAGCCTTTCTGTATTAAAGGTGAAAATGTCTTTGACATCCTCGGTTTTGTAGCAGGTGAATAAGGAGTCCGGGTTTGGAAAGGGCAGGATTTGTCCTGCATAGTAAGAAGGGATAAAAAAATCTACATTGAATTTATAGGTTTCCGTCAATTTCCAAAGGAAATAGCTATTCTCTTCGTTTTGTAGGGATGCGTCGAGGTAAAACTGATACCCCATGATGTCATAAGAAACACTCAGATCGGCTCTGCTTTCGACTACGGCATAGACCGTATCTATCGCTTCCGGGGGCCGCATTTTTTCATAGGTCGACTCGTATTCCACACCTTCGGCCGTAATGACCGAGATCTTGTAGCTTTTTCCAACCACCCCCCGCATGCCGGAAGGACTCGTTTCGTAATTTCCGGGGGCTGTTTCTACTAGCAGCTCCTGGGCTCCTCCTTGTTCCATTAACCTCACCTGCGCACCTTCAACCGGTTGCTGGATGGATTCATTGATTCCTGTGGTCGTGGAAATTTTCACCACATAAGGCCCGGGTTCATTGGTGATAACCCCCTCTATGACAAGCAGATTGTCGTTGTCCTTCAACTCCGGAGAGAAAGGATCTACGCATTGAAACGGTAAGATCAGTAAGAGCAAAAAGAAGGTAATCCCCTTATTCTTCATAGCTGCCAAGTTTGAATTTATACGTGACGGAAAAAATAGGGGCTCCAAAGATGGATAACTTGTATCCTTTAACCACGTTTTTCTCATTCGTAAAATAAACGGAAAAGGCATTTTTGCGTCCTGCCAGATTGTAAATGGAGAAGATCCAGGTACCGTGTATCGCTTTTTTAGCCGACAGGTTTCCCTCCAGTTTTGCCGACAGATCAAATCGAAGATAATCGGGGATCCGGTATTCATTTCTTTTGGAATAATGAATGACCTGGTAACCGTCCAAAAAATAAACGCCTGCCGGAAGGGTTATCGGCCTTCCGGTGGAATAGACAAAATTGAAAGACATCTCAAACCGCCGGGTAAACCGGTAATTGGTCACCAGATTTACCGAATGCGGTTTGTCGTAATTGGAAGGAAAAGGTTCCCCAAAATTCACCTGTGCTCCGGTTGTCTTGTTGTTTACCACCACACTGGATTTTGAGTAGGTATAGTTCAACCAGCCATTCAGGTCTCCCCGTGTTTTTGATCATCACCTCTACTCCGTATGCGTTCAATCTGCCGGGCAAAATATCCCATTCGGGTACTTCGCTGATCAACAAATTGGCTCCATCGCGAAACTCTACCTGGTTTTCCACCTTTTTGTAATAGGTTTCGGCAGAAACTTCAAATCGATTGTTCCACAGGTTGGCATACCCGCCGATAGAAAATTGATCTCCTTTCATCGGCTTGATATTCGGATCGACCAGTTTCCACCGGTCGGAAGGGGCCAGGGCAACGGTATTGGAAAGGAGGAAGAGGTATTGATGCAGCCTGTTGTACGAAAATTTCAGGGATAAACCGGGCAGGACCGTGAACCTGGAAGCCACCCGAAAATCAGGATCTTTGTAGGTGACAATATTTTCATTTTCACGATACACCAGGGTGTCTGTAATGGAGTTCGCGTCTTTTACCTGCAGGGCCTCGTATTCAAATATTTCTGCCGGTCCGAGGTAATTGAACACATTGTACCGGATGCCCGCATGCACACTCAGTGCAGGGCTGACCTGCCATTCTGCGTGTGCAAACAGGGCGGATTCCAGGCCTTTTTCATAGCCCAGCTGCAACCCTTCAATAAGACTTTTAGTGCCGATGGGGGCGATGGAGCCTTTGTTCAGCCGGTACAAATTGGAATTACCCCCGAATAGCAGCGTAAGGCGGTTGGCCGGGCGCACGGTAAGTGTTGCATTTAGGGCGGTGTGATCCAGGCTGTTTTTTTGCAGGTAGGCAGCAGACTCCACTTGTTGGTCTTCAGTTACCGAGTTGTAGTGATATTGCACCAGGTCCACATCCAGGCTGTGTTTATTTTTGATAAACCTCCTCCAATTTAGCGAGGCGCCTTTGTTTTCATAAAAATAGTTGAAACTGCCCGCCAGCTTCGTATCATCCGTGCTGTAATACCCCAGCAATTTTAACTGGTTATTTTTATTTAATTCTACCGACACATTGGCTAAGACATCTGCAAAACGGGCACTGCTGCTTTGCAGGTTCTCGTCTTTTATGAGCTTGAGGACCCAGTCGGAATAAGTAGACCTGTAACTCAGCAAATAACTTGCTTTTTCTTTGACAATAGGTCCTTCTACCATTACATTTCCAGTGATCGGACTGATACCTCCGCGTGCAGAAAACTTTTTCCGGTTGCCCGTTTTGGACTGCACTTCCAGGATAGAAGCCAATCTGCCCCCGTAATTGGCAGGAATGCTACTTTTCAGGATGGAAAACGACCTGATGGCGTCCGAGTTAAATACGGAAAAGAACCCCAGAAAATGGGAGGTATTGTAAATCGGTATATTGTCAATATAGAAAAGGTTCTGGTCGGCAGGACTTCCCCGCACATTAAACCCGGCGGATCCTTCCCCCACGCTTTGCACACCCGGGAGGAGCTGAACGACTTTCAGTACATCCCCTTCTCCCAATACCATTGGGATCGATTTGATATCTTTAACGGCGATGTTTTCAAACCCCATTTGCGAGCCGGAAACGTTGTTGTATCGCTCCGAACTAACCACGACGCTATTGAGTAAAAAGGCTTTGGGCCTCAATGTCAGGTCGAGTTTGCCAGAGGACAAAATTACGAGTTCAAATTTCTTTTGTTCGTGGTTCAGGCTGCTCACCTCCACCGTATGGCTTCCCTTTTTGAGTTGGATGCGGTAAAACCCCGATTCATCGGTGGCTGTACCGGTCCCGCTTTGGGTGTGGAGAAAGGTAGCGCCAACAATGGGTGTGCCGTCATTCTCATTGGTTATGAAGCCGCTTATTGTCGCTATTCGTTCCCCGGCCCCCTCTTTTCATTCCCAATGGTAATGGATTTTTCCACAAATTCACTGCTCGTTTCGAGAAAAGCTTCCGTGGGGTTTTGAGTTCCGATTTCGCTGGTATCCCCACGCGGTGCTTTCACCGAAAAAAAATCAGGAGGCAGCGCTGTGTAGATCTTGTCTTTTTTTTCAAAAAACAAGTTTCCATGTAGGTCGAATGAAAAGGCGATACCGGTGTCGGAGAGATATTTTGCCAGGAGTTGGTGCAGGTGCTCCTCCGGCTCTTCAAACTGAATTTTTTATCCTCTTGAAATAACTCATCCCGGTAAAAAAACCGAACAGGATAGTTTGCTTCCACCTTTTTTACAAAATCGGACCAGTTCAGATCGGCGTAGCTTTCCGAAGAAAGCAGGGGATCGTGTTGGGCAAAAGTGCTTTCAGGGAGCAATAATGCCAGTAGTAAAAAAGAGATAAGAATGAATAATTTATCTGTAAAACCCATTGCAAAAAGCAGCTACCTGTTTTAGTTGTTCGAAATTCGCTTTTCTCAGTTTGATCTTATGCTTGTGAAGGTAATTTTTAAGCTCTTTTTATGGTCAATAAAATAATCCAGCCACTGTTTTTTGCGAGTCACCTCGTAGAAGGAGCCATTGTCCAGGATCAGGTAGGTGGCCGGACTTGCCAGGAAAATTCCGTTGGGGTTAAATTGGCTATATTCTGATTTGAAAATTTTTTGATGCGTGGCAAAGAGCGAGAATTGGCCTTCGAATACTTTTTCCAGGTATATCCGGCCAGCCGTATTTACCGGAAGGGTATTCACCTGGACAAACCTGCGATCACCGATCAGAAAGGAGTCGACCAATTTGTTATTCAGTACAAGGTATTTGCCCCAGGGCAATGATTCACGGGCCTCCAGGACCAGTTCGTCGAGTACCGCATCGTAATTGACCAGAAGGTGGTCAAATTTTTCCCCCTTGACAAATACGGCTCCGGGAGAGAAGGTTTCTTCGGGAAAATAGGGGTGGCCATTCGCCCTTCGAGTGGGTTTTGTTATACATCCTGCCGTTAATCAGCAGGTCATTCAGGCCATAAACGGAATCTGCTACACTTCGGATGTCGAGAAGGTTCGTTTCTGGCATACACTAGTTGTGGGGGAACCCATGCCATACACAACAGAACCATCAGCCTAAACGTGGTCATCATTCAGCTAATCTACCACTTTTAGGGATACGAAGTGCGACAAAATTAATCATTGATGTTACGCATTCACCTTATATTTAAGGCTCAAAAAGCTCCCCTCTTCTTTGGAGAGAGGGGTCGGGGGTGAGTGGTTGTTAGACGTGATGAAGTTGTTTGTGCGTAAAATAGGTAACCAAAAATCAATCCATTATGAAAATCAAAGGAACCTTTGAAGTAAAGCTGAAGCCCCTTGGGTTTTCGCAGGATGGTACGGACGGCATTCAACTGGGACGAATGTCAATCGATAAGAGGTTCTATGGCGACCTTTCCGGGCAGAGCAACGGAGAAATGCTTAGCGCCATGACAGATACCAAGGGCTCTGCCGGGTACGTGGCGGTCGAACAGGTACGCGGGACCCTGAATGGCAAGGCAGGAAGTTTTGTGCTCCAGCATTTCGGAATAATGAACCGGGGCGAAAACCGCCTGATCCTCGAGGTCGTGCCGGATTCAGGAACGGGAGAGTTAAAGGGCCTGTCGGGGAGTATACAGATCCTCATGGAGGATGGGAAGCATTATTATGAATTTGATTATTCGTTAGCGTGAGCGCAAAAGGAAAGGTTTCATCAGACTTTATTCTAAAAGATTTGATCGAAAGGAATAACTAGGTAGTTGCTTGTCAGCCTCTTTCCCATATTAGACAGGTCAAAAATGCCGCCCGTCGGTTTTTTTATTCTTTGAAAATCGAAGCTTGTATTTTTAATCTAAAGAATTCCCCGAGACAGCGCCTCGGGGATTCTTTTGATTAAAGAAACGTTCTATGCTTGTTGAAAAAACTTCTCCACAAACTTACACTCGCATCGGCGGGATACTCTATCTATTCATTATCGTCGCCGCCGGCTTTGGCGAAATATTCGTGCGGGGCAGCCTCATCGTATGGGGCGACCCTGCCACTACCGCCGCCAATATACAGGGTTCTGAGACCCTGTTCCGGTTGGGGTTGGCAGGAGAAATGCTCACGGTGGTGTGCGATATTTCGTTGGCGATGATCCTGTATGTGCTGCTCAAGCCGGTGCACCGGAATCTGGCGTTGGTCGCTGCGTTTTTCAGGCTGTCGTTCATCAGCATCTATGGCGTGACCAAGTTGTTTGAAATCGCCGCACTGGTTGTCCTGGGGCGAGCGGGCTCCCAAACGGTCTTTGAACCCGGGCAATTGCATGAACTGGCGTACATGTCGCTCCAGGTGCATAGCCTGGGATATGGCGTCAGCCTGTTGCTGTTCGGTTGCTGCTGTATCCTGTTCGGTCACCTGATACACAGGTCGGGATACCTGCCCAAAACCATTGGCATACTGCTGGTCATCGGTGGCTGGGGGTATGTGGTTTTTAGTTTAGCGCAGATACTGGCCCCTGCTTTTGCCGGCAAATACCTTTTTCCCTGGATCATTTTGCCCGCTTTCTTTGCAGAATTAGGACTCGCCCTGTGGTTGCTCATAAAAGGGGTCGATGTGCAAAAGTGGGAAGAAAGGGTGCTGAAAGGTGACGGAAGTTCCCTTTAAAACGAAATCCAGACGGAAGAAGAAAACAAATAACCAAACGCCATGTACCACACATTATTCATCAGCCCTATGATTCCTTCCTTTCGCTTGGCGGAAACAGGTGAATTCTTTTGCAAAGTGCTGGGTTTTACCACGGTGATGGACACCGCCGAATATGGCATTTACGAAAAGAACAATCTGACGGTTCACATACTGCCCGCAGGCGAAGATATTGGGCAGATGGAATTTTACATGGAGGTGGATAACGTGGACGAACTTTGGATCACCATTAAAGACAACTTGAAAGGGTTGAAGGTCAGGGAGCCATTTGACCGTGATTATGGTATGCGGGAAATACATATCGAGATACCGCAAACAAATACGCTTTTATTCATTGGTCAGGCGATCCATTCTTAATCCATTACATGAGATGGTCTGACTTTTTTAAATTAACCAGTAGTTACGCATAACGCGTATCCGAAGATTTTTAAAGTTTTTTTTCTTCGCAAGTGCGTAAGTCCGATTAACCATGCTGGAAATAAAGTGGTTTGTCAGACGAAGACTGGCGAACCACTTTATTACTGTACAAATTCAACCCCAAATGGAAATAGGAATAGACAGCTTCGCAGCGGCGCCATCAAATTCAAACGTAAGCCATGCGCAGGCACTGAGCGAACTACTGGAACGCATCGAACTTGCGGATCAAGTGGGCCTGGATGTATTCGGTATTGGCGAACACTACCGGAAAGAGTTTCTGGACTCTGCCCCGTCCATGATACTTGCCGCCGCCGCTTCCCGCACCAACCGGATTATTTTAACCAGTGCCGTTACCGTGCTCAGTGCGGCCGATCCGGTCCGGGTTTTTCAAAATTTCGCCACCCTGGATCTGATCTCGAAAGGCAGGGCTGAAATAGTCGCAGGCCGGGGCTCATTTATTGAGTCGTTCCCCTTATTTGGTCTAAACCTGGAAGACTACGATGCGCTTTTTACAGAGAAATTGGACCTTTTACTCCAGATCCGGGACAATGAGGTGGTGAATTGGGCGGGTAAATTTCGGCCCGCGCTCCATAACCAGGCGATCTATCCACGGCCGATGCAAAAGAAACTACCCATTTGGATCGGGGTAGGCGGCACGCCCGCTTCTTTTGTACGGGCAGGAACACTCGGATTGCCCCTCATGGTGGCAGTGATTGGAGGCGAAACGCACCGGTTCAGGCCCTTGATAGATCTATACAGGCAAGCAGGGGAAAAGGCCGGCTATCCGCCCGCACAATTAAAAGTGGGCCTGCACTCGCTCGGCTACGTGGCCAATACCAAAGCAGAAGCGGTGGAAGATTATTATCCGGGCTACGCGGAAATGTTTACGCAAATAGGAAAAGAACGGGGGTTTCCACCCGTTACGAGAGCGAGGTTTGACGCTCAAAATGGCCCCACAGGCGCCTTGCTTGTGGCCGATCCGGAGGAAGTTGCTGCCAAAATACTTCAGCACAGCGAAGCCCTTGGAGGCATATCCCGGTTTACCTTTCAGATGGATGTGGGCATACCCCATGAAAAACTTATGAGGGCTATTGAATTGATCGGTTCAAAGGTATCTGCGATAGTGAATAGGTGAGTAAAGTCAGTTCAAACCGCCGACTGAGCTACTACCGCAACAACGTCACTTCGCCTTTCAATAGCTCCAACTTGCCATCCGCAAACTCCACTTCCGCAAACCAGGCGTACACGTCAGAAGCCATTTTTTCGCCCTTAAAAATGCCATTCCATGCATATACGGGGTCGTTGGGGAGGAAATTGCTGTGGTAGAAGACCTCCTGGCCCCATCTGTTGAATATCCTGAATGACCGGACATTAGCTACGCTTCCCGGCCGGCTTAAAAGCATGAAATGGTCGTTGATACCGTCTCCGTCGGGAGTGAATGTGTTAGGCGCATACACGGAGGAGATCTCTACCACCACGAGCACCGTAGCGGATGCATAACATCCGTGCACATCCCATACTTCCACCAGATACTCCGTGGTCGAAACCGGCGAAGCGATGGGGTCCAGGCAATCGCTACAACTCAAGGACTCCGAAGGCGTCCACTGAATGGAATCGAGCTGATCGGTAGGTAGGTTGACCGAGGCTTCCAATTGATAGGATTCCCCGGGATAAATGGAAGCTTCTGCATCAATTTCCACCATTATGGGTATCACCGCTTCAAGTAGTACAAGCTCCGGTTCCGTTTCACACCCCGTAGCATCCTGTACCACGATCGCGTAAGCGCCCGCATCCAACTCATGGAAAGTGGATTCCTGCTGAAATTGGTTTCCGCCATCAATGGAGTAGAGGAAAGGGGGTTCTCCGCCGGAAGCCACGCTGATCGTGATCGTTCCGGTCGGGTTCAAGCAGTCTGGAGCGATCGCTTCCCAACTGAGGTGCATAGCCGGGGCGCCCGTCACCGTGACCTCCCCGGTCGCCGAGCAGCCGTTGTCGATATTGAATACTTCCAGCTGGTATACGCCCGCGCTCCCGATCGTAACGGTAGGGGTATTGGCGCCGGACAGGATCATTCCCGTGGCGGATTGCCAGTTGTAAGTGAGATTAGGACTGGAGCTCGTCACGATGGCTGTCAGCTCTATTTCCGAAGCGTCACAGGGGAAGTCTACGGTTTCGTCTAGCTCGATAAGGGGTGTTTCCAGGTTTTCCAGAACGCTCACCTGTGCGGTAGCCGAACATTGGGTTCCATCGGCTGCCGTTTTCGTTACTTGCAGGGAATACGTCCCAGCACAGCCAACCGTTATCGTGGGCTGGGTGGAATTTCCGAGTATGCAACCCGGTGCGGGGCCGGTCCATTGGTAGGTAACGCCTGGTCCGCCGGAGGAATTGGAGCCATCCAGGGTAATGGTCGCATTATTGCAGTCGATGGTGGAAGGAGGAAGGATCGAAGCGGCCGGATCCAGCACCAGAAGGTCGAGGGTGACCGTGCTGTCGCAACCCAGGTAGGTAGTGAACACTTCCGAATAGATTCCCGATTCCGTATAGATGTTGCTCCCCAGCGTATAGCTCTCACCTGCACATAAGGTGGCCGCCAGGTTGGTTGCCTCCACGGGGTAGACATTGACCAACCCGTTGAATGCTTCGCTGCATCCGTCCAGTTCGTTGGTCACCGTGAGGGTCACCGGGTAGGTACCAGGGCTTGTATAGGTATGAGAAACATTCGTCTCGGTGGAGGTGCCGCCATCCCCAAATTCCCAGGAAGTCGAAAAGCAGGGCACGACATACCAGGAGAAGGTCATGGAGCCCGAATTGTCGTTGAGGAGATTGTCGTTAAAGTTTACCGTGATGTTAGAGCCGTTGCCCTGGTAGTAATAGCGGTACACATGGCCAGTGGAGAAGGTGCTGGGCAACTTAAAAAGCGGAGGCGTAATAGCCAATGCATTGGGGAGGCCCGCGGAGATCAGCTGATTCGTAGTGATATCGAATTTGCCGAAGGCGTCATAATAGTCGTCCGTATTGGACCAGAGGGTGAAAATCCCTTCAATTTCCAGGTAGTAGTAACAACCTGTGTTCGTTGTAGGAAAGCTGAAGGAGAAGTTCGACTTAAAATTCGGCGGAGACGTTTTAGCGATCAGGAACACCGGCGTCGAATCGACCGAGCTCGTCGATTGGAAATCGAGGGTCAGGGGGTAGCCGCAATGGGTCGTATCGGCCGGCGTAAAGCTGACCTGATTGATGTTGTTGCATTGAGCTCCGAGATCAAAAGTTACCCCAAGCAGGAAGAGGAGCATAAAACCAGTAAAGGGGCGCAGAAAACGGGAAGGCAGCGGCGTGTAAAATTTATCCATATTGGAATTGGGATGGACCTGTATGTGCTGAAATTTAGGATGCGTAGAACTTAGGGCAAAAAGAAACAATTGTCCTTCCATACAGGAGGTCGTTTGGAGCATATTTCCATAAGGAGCTTTTTGGGATTTTTTGTGAAGGTTGCTCCCAATAGCTTACTTGTCGAAACGATCGGCTTGGGTCACTTTTTCTTCAGAATAGGAGATGGAGATCAGGCGTGCCCCCTGCATCCAGAATTTTTTTTCGTTTAAACCTGATTATTTCTGGAGTTTACTCCCCAAGTGCCGTCCGTATTTTTTCCAAATCCAATTTGGTCGCAAAGGCCAGTTCATCCTGTTCGGTGGCAAAGCCGCTTGCCTGGATCGTGATCAGCGTTTGGCCCAAAGGGATCTGTATTTCTGTCGACCGTATTTTTTTGGCAGCACCGCTTTCGCTATCATAAGAGTCCTGCATCTCCGTCTTTAAAATAGCTCTGATCGTGCCTACTCGCACGCTCTTGTATTCTGGCCCCAGTATGCTTGGATTGGTGAGGTACATACTCATAGCGCTCAGCATGGGAGAATTGGCAAGTATCTGAACCTCGGCTTCATTCTCTTCCCTGGTTTCATTGCGGTACCTTTGGGTAATTTGCATTCCGCCTCCCATCATACCCATACCTCCGGCATTAATATCGCCTTCGCCATCCGCTTTAAGTCCATTGATCTCGGTAGGGAGCGTTTCGGCCACTTGATTGGCAAGCATCCTGTTGATGTCGTTAATGGCATCCTGCAGGCTAAGTTGGGCCTGCTTATATTCTTTTTTTGCCAAATAATCCTGTGCTTCTTTGATAAAGGCGTCTGCCTGGCTTTGTCCAGCTACCCGGAGGGTGAGCAAAGCGGCAAGTAAGAAGAAGGCGATTTTTTTCATATATAATATTTTAGAAGTTTCTGAAAGGCTAATGTCAGCTGCCATATTCTTGCCCTAAGTTACAAAGAAACGGTATGGATTCCTACCCCATTTTTCCCTGAAATTTTGATTGGATTTCGATTTTATACTAGTGCTTTTTTAGTACTAAAAATGCTGAAATAGTCCATGTTTTTGACCAAATAGTCCAAGTCGACTACAGGTACTCGCCCTATTTTTGCAACTGATATTGTATGAAAAGCACAAGACATTTTTTCTCAATACCCCCTGTATACCCCCTAATCCTAAACAGTCAGAGAATCCCTGCAGCACCTTGCTGTGGGGATTTTTCGTTTGCGGTTAAATTTTTCTTTCCATTCGCACGGCTCCGCTTATTACTGTCTGCCGTCTGTCATACCCCGTCATTTCTTTCTCGGTTCCAGAGGAAAATACTGAGATAAGCCCTAACTTGATCAATCAATTCTTTAGCTCAAATGCAGGGGAATAAGATTTTGGCGGAATTTTTACATATAAAAAGCCGGTTGGCATCCTATATCACGCTGTGGTGGCTGATGGTTGTATTCCCATACTATCATCTACTGCCAAGCTGCTAAGCTGCCCGCTTTCTATCCCTACCGCTGAGCACTCCTATGGCATCAAAGAGGGTCTGGCAGATCGTGTCTTCCCCAACTAATGAGGTCTGGATCACCTCGAGCTCGGAGACCCCATTGTGGTCAGAAAAGCATTCTATTGCCGTTTATTTATGGAACCAGGAAACGGACAGTTTTGTCACCAACCCGCACAAACCCAGTGCATGGAAAGACGATGAACTCAACTAGGCGATGGCTTTCAAAGATTCAAAGGGCAATATCCTGGTCAGTTATCGGGACAAAAACAACCAGGCAAACGCTACCCTGGTGGATGAGCAGGGTGGCCTTTACGACTATACTGAGGTGATGGATGGGCATGAACTGGCTTCCGGCGAAGATTTCAAACAGGGTATTATTTTGCACACACCCGGCCTTCGGTTTGTGGAAGTAGCGCCCCGAAATGCCGTCCAAAAGAATACGGAGGTACAAGGGCCAAGGCAAATGCTGGAACTTGATTCCCAGACTATTTTTTTAGGGCACAGTACCCTTCTTTCCAGTAACAAGGGAGAGTGGAAAAAAAAGGATTATTCAGATTCCTGCCTGCGTGCCGCATGGTTGGAAGCGATGCCCAATGACGATCAGCAATCTTCGGAAGAATTGGATTTCAGAGCAGTGAACCGGCGTTTTAGCGGGACCATTAACTATGTACGGAACCCAGAAATCGCCCTTACCTGCGAGTGTGCGGCTCCTTACGAAATAGGCAATTATTTTGACGGGACCGGTTGGGTGACCCATATGGGAAATGCAACCTCTGAATCTATTCCATGTATTGAATACATACTTTCGGGTCCGAATATTATTGGATACTACATTGACTCTCAATGTCAGACCTTTGTCGCTGAAAATGGAGACGAACTTTTTGGCGAAACAGCGTCCTATTCCATGTACCTCGATTTTCAATGTTTTTGCAAATTCACCGGTTCGACCACTGTAACTTTTTACGGAGGAACCGGGAAATTCGAGAATGCGACTGGAAGTGCAAAGGTGACGGTTGTCAATGATTTAGTAACAGATGTCGTCACCGTGAAAATGACCGGAAAACTTAAATTTTAAGGTATAATTTAAACCCCAAAAAAGCCTGCATCCGCTTGGATGTGGGCTTTTTTTATTTATTCCGCACCATTTTTTTCAATACAAGAAAGGAATCACCCGGTACTTCACTCGCTGCTTGTACTGTTTCCACAACTCCCCGTATTTCGCGGCACAGCGCTTGTCGTCGTCGAGCTGCCGGGGCAATAGCAGGGCTACATAGTACAAGGGGTAAAGCCAGGGCCAGATCATGCCGGTGTAGCCCGCACTCCAGGCGATCCCAACTCCCATCAATATTTCTCCCAGGTAATTCACGTGGCGGCTGAGGCCCCAAAATCCATTCACCAGCAGGCTCTTTTCTCCATCCGAAATGGATTCAGGCCGGATGCCGAGGAATGTACGTGTAGGCTGGGTTTTGAAAAAGAACTTCTGCATATTGGCGCCCCGGGCCAGCGTCCAGCCCAGGAAGAAGGTAATGGCAGCGCCAATATATCCCCAGCCGGACATGGCAGACTGAGGTAAATGCACGGTCGACCACAGCGCAATGGCATAGAAGTAAGGATAGAACGTCAGACAACCCCATCCCAGTTTGAACCCTACCCGTTCGGCGAAGATATCGTAGGTGTATAAATGGACCTTTTCGAAGGTCAAATAATCGAACACAAAATAAGTCACCAGTGCGGCGCAGAGGAAGATACCGGGAGAGGCCGCATCGCCGAAGGTCATATGATGGTGCCCGGAAAAAGCCAGGACATTCAGTTCGAGCATGACGGCGCCGATCAGGTAGAGCCACATTTTGGCGTCGATGCGTCCGCTTTGTAGTTGGGGGTTTTCCAGACGTCCCAGGAAGAAGTCGGCCAGAAATGATTTTCCCGTGGAAGGGTAGGGGAGGACCATTCGAAGGGAAAATACGAGGCCGATGGTGAAGGCCCCGGCCAGGCTGTACCAGCGCACGGTATAGAGCCAATCGTAAGGCACCCATCCCATGTAGCCCAATAAAAACCACAGGCCGATGCAGACGACCAGCACCAGTCTTCCGTTCAGGCGATATTTCAACAGTTCGCCGGTTTCCGGGTGCTTCACATAGCCGGTGATCCAACGTCCGGGCAACCAATAATGCAGCGCAGTAATGATCGCGTAAATGAGCAAGGGTGTCAAAAAGCCGAGAATGGGTGTCATCAGGATAGTGCTTTAGTGTTATTTTTCATGATGGAAATAGCCAGCTTTCGGGGGAGTACGCGGCCCATTAAAAACCGAAAAAACCGATTGGTCCGGCCGGGTACGACAACGGGCCCTTTTCCGAGGGCATTCAGGGTATCTTCCGCTACCCGTGCTGCATCCAGGGTGCCCGGCGCTTCTTTGGCATTTTTGGCCAGCTCATACCCGGGTGTCCGGATAGCCCCGGCGCAGGAAGCCACCACATCGATCCCTTTATCGCGCAACTCCTCCCAAAGTCCTTCAGCCAGGATGGTGTTAAAGGCTTTGGAAGCTGCATAGGTGGCGATCTTGGGACTGCCTTGCGAGCCGGCCAGCGACGACATCAAGACGATTCCGCCGCTGCCTCGCGCGATCATTTTGGTGGAAAGAGATTTGGTAAGGAGCAGCGGCCCCAGCACGTTAACCGCCACTACCTTTTGTAAGTCGTCCTCGGAAAGGTCGTTGAAATAGCCAATGGGTGCATACGCCGCATTGTAGACCAGCAAGCCGGGGTCGACATCCAGTTGGGACAGGAACCTATTGATTTCTTCCTTATCCGACAGATCCAATGCATAGGTTTTTACTTCAATAGGATAGTTGTCTTTCAGCACTTTTGCCAAAGCGTCCAATTTGGATGCCCGCCGGGCGATCAGGATCAAATGGAGCCCGCGCTTCGCCAGTGCTTCGGCATATGCGGCGCCCAGTCCTTCGGAAGCGCCTGCAACCAGGGCCCAGGGGCCATAATGGGTGTGGAAGTGCTGCATAGGGATTAAAAGTAGGTAAAAACAAATTTATCACGCAAACAAAAAAGCCCCGGCCAGAGGCCGAGGCTGTAATTTTACCACAATGAGCTTTGTTCTTTAGGCTACGCCGATATCTTGCCGCAAGGTCTCGTAGCCGGCGAGTTTGGGAAGGGTCACTTTCAGGATCCCTTCTTCATACTTCGCGCTGATCCCCTCTTTGTCGATCTTATCATTCAGTTCAAATTCCTTTTTGAAATTTCCGGGTTTGAATTGATAAGGGCGTCTTCCGAAATGAGTATTCGATTCGTTTTCGGGTTTGTGCACCGCGATTACCAAGTTGTTGTCCACCAGGCTTACCTGGAAATCGGATTTGACGTATCCGGCGGCGTACACGGAGACCAGATAGTGATCGTCCCTTTCCTCCACGTTTACCGGAGGATAGCCCCATTGGGATGCAAATTGATGTTTCCAATGACTTCCGGCATGCTGTCCGGAATGATGTTTCCCGTGATGGGAATGAGAATGAGCTGTTCTATAGCACATAGTTTCTAGTTTTTAGTTTTTGAAAGATGGAGACGCCAAGTATGGGAGACGCCAGGTATGGCGTCTATACGGGGTGGAGACGCCAGGTGGCGCCATACGCAAGGTATGGCGCTCCTATTTCACCTCGATGATCCGCTCGGCCCGCAGGCTTTCTTTAAACGGAGACGGATACTCCATCAGCAGGTCGTTCTTCCAAACGGGCTTTTCCTCCCGGTAATGGAGAACGGACATGGCCTTTCTGCCGATGAAAAAGACAAGGCTGAACATGGCAGCAAGCATAAAGGCAAAGAACAAAAAGCGGCCTATGAAAAAGAAGAATAGCAAGGCCAAGGGATCATGAAGAAAAATTTGAATGGTCGCATGGTGTTGGATATTTATGGGTTAATAATCTGGGCAGTTTTATCGTGCCTTTGATAGGGTAGACGACCAAGTGCGCGAATTACTTTAGAAAAGGTGGGATTTTTACTTTCTCTCACACCGCTCCTTCCACTTATTGCGAAACTCGGCCCGTTCCTCCTCACTCATGTGCATCCACTTTTCCTTCCAATGGCTTCGGGGCGATTTTTTCCAGGGGCCTCGGGAGCTCCCAAAGCGGAATCCGCCAACCAGGATACGGCTGAGCAACAACAAGCCCAGGGCTTTCCAGAAAGTCAGGGGCTGCACGCCGGTGGCTTCGACGAGGATACTGTTCCAGAGATAGAGGATGAGGTGGCCCACGACAAAGAGGGCAAAGGCTGCCATGGCTAAAAAGAACAGGAATTTAACCGGCCTGGGCGTCCTTCTTCGGTTGGATGGATTATTGCTGAACATAGTGGTAGCGTTTCAATTTTAATATTCCATAAATTCTTCATACAGGGCTTGCAGGCGGGTGCGCAAATGCTGCACCGCATAGCGTTTCCTCGAAATGAGCGTTTTGATGTTGACGCCCGTCCGGTCGGAGATCTCCTGAAAGGTCTGATCTTCCAGTTCGTTCCAGACAAATACTTCGCGCTGGTTTTCAGGCAATTCTTCTAACGCTTCGAATAGCGCTTCCCAAAATACTTCCCGCAACATAGTGGCTTCAGGCGATTCATTGTCGGCTGCCAGCAGGATATCGTTAAAAAAGAGCTCCCCGTCTTCGTCTTCAAAAGCCAGGTCTTCCAGCGAATCCTCGCTTCGCTTGCGGTAGCGATCGGTGATCCGGTTGCGGGCCACCCGGAAGAGCCAGCCGCTCACCTGCTCGATGGGTTCCGTATCTACTACTTTACTGAACTGGTACCACACCTCCTGCAAAATATCTTCCGCATCGGCGGTGGTGGGCACCCGGCCACGGATAAAACCGAACAGGCGGTTGCTGTACGCTTTAACGATGCTGGTAATGTTTTGTCTCGGCGGATCGGCCATTTGCGGTATCATGGATTTTGTCTTCTTTCGGGGAAGACGAATGAAGTGGGAAATTACTTTAATTCAAATTGCGATCAACTACTTATGAATCAGATTTTCGACGCCAAAGGCGGCAATATTTCCTTTATGAATGTTTTTTTGTGATTCACCGCAACTTGGGTTATTTTAGTGTAGCTAAACTTAAACCAAAGAGTGGGCATAAAAAAAATCAGGATGCAAGGGGAGAGCGCCTGGTGATATCCTCAAAAAAGCAAATTTATACCTCATGCTGAATTTTTATAAGATCGTAAAAGATAACCTGAGTTTCAACCGCTTCGAATTCAGGGAAACAGTTTGCCTGGAATATACCTGCCCCATCGATGCCGAACAGATCGGCATTTTCTCGCGGAATGACTACCTGGTTTATGTGCTGAGCGGAAAGAAGACCTATAAAACGGTGAATGGAGAATGGACCCTGGCGCCGGGCCAGACGCTCTACCTGAAAAAAGGCGCTGAAGTAATCCATCAATATTTTGACGATGAATATTGCATGCTGGGGTTCTTTCTTTCTGATGAACTGATTAAAGAAACCTATGAGGAAGTCAGGGGAAAAATGGCGCTGAACCATTCGAAAGATCTTTTAGAATTTACAGCAGCTCCGGTACAGCCGTCCAGCTACCTGGAAGGGTATTTTCATTCTATGCTGTCCTACTTCAGGGGCGTAAACCGCCCACCCGATCCTATTTTAATCCTTAAACTCAAAGAGTTACTTATCAACCTGATGGACTGCGACCCGCTGCTCGCCGCTTATTTTAACAGTGTGGCAGACCAGGAAAGGCCTTCCGTACATCAGATCATGTAGAAGAATTTCTGCTTCAACCTCAAGCTCGAACAATATGCAGAACTGGCGCATAGGAGTCTTTCTACGTTTAAAAGAGAGTTTCAACAGCAGTTTAATGAGTCGCCCGGCAAATGGCTGTTGAAACGGCGCGTGCGCCATGCCGCAAATCTGATCGTCAATTCAAACTTGAATGTCACCCAGATTGCTTTCGAATCCGGGTTCGAAGACCTGTCGCACTTTAGCCGGGCCTTCAAAAATATCATGGGAATTCCCCCTTCTGATTACAAAAAATCATCCCTCCAGGCTTGATTTCTTACCGTTGACCTGATTAGTCAATCAATTGGACTTTTGAGCAAAACTCAATTTGGCCATAGTTCTGTCCTTTGTACTATCAAAAAAAAGGAACAGAATTATGAAAACTCAATTTGTCGATCTTATCCCCGAATCCCCTTATTTCCATTACGGGTTAAACAATCTGGACGTCTCCTTCCCTTTCCTGAAATTCGCCGCGAGGCCATCCGGCCTTCTGACACAAGAGGCCATGGGCCAAATAGCACTTGGCAGTATCCCGGATCTCGAGCAGGTATGTCGCGATCTTTTCGATACGTTCGGTTTTGAAAGCCCTCCCTATTCGGCGCTACAGTTTATCCCCGTCCTGAAAACCCTGGAGTCTATCCCAAAGGTGGAAGCAGAGCGGTTTTTCCAAAATCCAAAGACCGGGCATGTCCTGGTAAAGAATGACTTGCTCAAAGTGGTATTGATCCGCTGGGAGCCTGGACAATCCATCGATGTACATGGGCATCCGAAAGGTGGTTGCGTCTTCAAGATCCTGCAAGGGAGCCTGGAAGAGAAGCGATACTGCCCGGATGGATCGGGCGAGCTTTTGAGTATCAGCACTCTTCGGGCCGGCAGTATGGCTTATATAGACGACGATATAGCACTCCATGCCGTGAGCAATCCGTTCGACGTCCCTGCTATCAGTTTGCATGTGTATACGCCTGGTGCATAAATCCTGTATTTAACTTAAAAGACTTGCCTAAATAGAGCCCATTCAGGTTTTATAAGGCTTTCAGCGGGCGTTGGAGCCGCGCATAAAGAAGTAATATTTTTAAATTTTTTAAACCATAAAGTCATGTCTGAAAAGAAAAAATTAGTTGTAGTAATTACCCGTGGGTTGGATGATGAGCGTTCATCTGTTGCCTGGAGCATTGCGAACGGAGGGATCAATTCCGGTTTGGATGTATCGATATTCCTGGTTAGCTCGGGAGTGGACTGGGTGCGCAAAGGAGCTGCCACCCTGGCGAGGTTGAATCCGCTGGACCCCCCGATCATGGAGATGATCCAGAAAGTGATCGATAGTGGATGTGCGATTGGCGTTTGTCCTCCTTGCGCAAGTATTCGGGGCTATACCAAAGACGATTTTCTGGATGGAGTTACCATTGTCGGTTCGATCGCAATTCATGAGCCTGTCAAACAGGGTGCGGCCGTATTGACGTTTTAATTTCCGCGTTCGCGTTTGCAAAGCCCATCCCCGTTTCCCGGGGTGGGCTTTTCTCTTTTCAAGTGTTTTTCCTTGCTTTTTCCCTCAAATCCTCTATGGGTTGGATACCTTTATCCTTTCTCCACCAAGCCCAGGATTATGATGAAAATACCGTTTCTTTCCCTCCTCCTGATAACCGCAGTTTCCCTCTCCGCCCAAAATACACCGATCCAATTTGTCAACCCTTTCGTCGGTACCCAAAAAATGGGTCATACCTATCCCGGGGCTACGGTGCCTTTCGGTTCGGTACAACTGAGTCCGGATACCGATACCATTCAGCTGTACGACGAAAACGGGAAATACATACCAGAAGTATATTCCTATTGCGCCGGATATCAATACCTCGATCCGACTATCGTCGGGTTCAGCCATACCCACTTTAGTGGAACCGGGCATTCAGACCTGGGTGATATCCTGCTCATGCCGGGCGTGGGTATCCCACAGCTCAACCCAGGTACCGCATCCGATCCGGAGAGTGGTTATCGTTCGCGCTACCGGAAGGAGACCGAATCGGCCGAACCCAACTATTACCGGGTCCTGCTCGACGACCCCAATGTACTAGCCGAACTGACTACCACCACCCGGGTGGGTATGCATCGCTACACCTTTCCCGCTTCCGCCAACGCCCACCTGATCCTCGACCTGACGCACGGCATCTACAACTACGACGGCAAGAATGTGTGGACCTTTCTACGGGTGGAAAATGATTCACTCATTACGGGCTACCGGACTACCACCGGCTGGGCCCGCACCCGGACGGTCTACTTCGCCATCGCCTTCTCTAAGCCATTCAAGGATTATGGTCTTCAACCGGCAAAGAAAGAACCGTACCAGGGTTTCTGGCGGCGGTTTGACCAAACCCACCACTTCCCGGAAGCCGCTGCCCATGAACTGCGCGGCTATTTTAGTTTCGACACCGATGAAAGTGAACAAATTTTGGTTAAAGTGGCCTTATCGCCCGTCAGCACGGAAGGGGCTTTGAAGAATATGCAGGCCGAGATCCCACATTGGGATTTCGATCAGGTCAAACGGGAAGGGCAGGAAATGTGGAACCGAGAGTTGGGCAAGATCAAGGTGGAGATGATGAATGAGGACGAACGGGTAAACTTCTACACCGCGCTCTACCACGCTTTTCTGGGTCCCACTGTCTATATGGACGCAGACGGACAATACCGCGGGCTTGACCAAAATATCCACCTGGCTGATGGGTTTACCAACTACACCTCCTTCTCCCTGTGGGATACCTACCGGGCACTGCATCCGCTGTTTACGATTGTGCAGCCAACACGGGACGGCGATATGATCCAGTCCATGCTCGCTCATTACGACCAGAGCGCACAGCATATGCTGCCCGTTTGGTCGCACTATGCTAACGAAAACTGGTGTATGATCGGCTACCACGCCGTATCGGTGATCGCCGATGCCTATGCCAAGGGCATACGGAATTTTGATGCGGAGCACGCCCTGGAGGCTTGTGTGGCCACCGCCCGAAATTCGCGATTCGACGCCCTGCCCGACTATATCCGTCTCGGTTATGTACCTGAGGACAAGAGTGGCAATTCGGCCTCCAAAACCTTGGAATTTGCCTATGACGACTGGTGCATCGCCCAAATGGCCAAGGCGCTGGGCCGGCAGGATATCTATGCCGAATTCAACGCAAGGGCGGGCAATTTCAAACATATTTTTGACCCCTCCACGGGCTTCATGCATGCGCGGAACAGCGATGGCGCCTTCCTTCCCGGGTTTGATCCACTGGATACGCACGGGCAGGGGTTCATCGAAGGCAATGCGTGGAATTACAGTTTGTACGTTCCCCACGAGCCGGAAGAATTGGCCAACCTGATCGGCGGGAAGGAGGCATTCGGACGATACCTGGACTCGCTGTTCACCATGTCGTTGCCCGATAGCTATTTTGAAAAAACGGAAGACGTGACCAGGGAAGGCATCATCGGAAATTACGTGCATGGCAACGAACCCTCGCACCAGGCGCCCTTTTTCTACCAGTGGTCGGACCGGCCCTGGAGAACCCAGGAAGTAGCCCGGATGATCCCGCCCCGGATGTACCGGCCGGCGCCCGACGGGCTAGGAGGCAATGACGATTTTGGCCAAATGAGTGCCTGGTACCTTTTCAATGCACTCGGCTTCTATCCCGTATCACCCGGAAACGACCGGTATGTGTTCGGGAGCCCCTCCGTGGTCTCCGCCGAACTGACGCTTGAAAACGGCCATGTCTTTCGCATTGAAACCCGGAACCAAAGCCCGGAGAATGTCTATGTGGAAAAGATCACGCTAAACGGGAAGTTGCTTGACCGGGCTTTTCTCCGGCATGAGGAGATTGCTGCAGGTGGGGAGTTGGTATTTTTTATGGCGGAGAAGCATGAATAGTTACTCTACTAGTACAAAACCAGCCCACGAATACGGATTGATAAACCGTTCTCGCATTGCTTTCTGCGCAGCCCGAAACGCGTCCGGGATCGGCATTTTCTCTTCCAGCCAATTTCGGTAGAAGGCAACCATGAATGTGGCGGTCTCCTGATCGGGCACCTGCCAGAGGGACATAATAAGGTACTTCGCCCCGGCGATCTTGAATGCCCGCTGCAAGCCGTAGACGCCCTCGTTGCCCTGGATATCGCCGAGGCCGGTTTCACAGGCAGAGAGCACGACGAGTTCGGTGTGGGAAAGGTTTTGCTGGCTGATCTCGTAGGCGGTGAGGATGCCGTCTTCTTCCCCGGGGCGAAGTAGGTCTGCATCTCCGGACCAGGCGTAGTTGCCCCCGGAGAGGATCAGCCCGGAACGTATCATGGGGTGGTCGCTAAGCTTAAAAACCGGTTCTCTATCTGCCGTCTGCCGTCCGCCGTCTGCCTTCTTGGGGTCGGGAAAAAAGAAGCCGTGGGTAGCCAGGTGCAGGATGCAGGGCGAAGGCTGGCTATGGCCGAGCGCTTTGAATGATTCTTCCGTAGCCTCATAGCCCTTCAGGGTGGTAGGTTGAATACCTCCTTTCGCCAGGATAGGACCCAGCGCGGTGACTTCCTTGTCCGTCCAACGCAAATAGTTCCAGGTGGCGACATTGTCCCGGTTACTCCGCGACGCAATGGGGGGATCTGCCAAGAGGATACTGGTGCTGTCCAGGTCGTATTGCACACCCCCATAAAGTAAGGCGTCCTGGCTTGCGATAGAAAAATTGGAAGGAAGTACGAGTTGGCGGGTGCTGCCCATTTCAATAAGGCGATATTGGTCGGCCACGGTTTGTGGGGCGTCCCACTGGTTTTCATCGAGCGGTGGAATGGGAATGGCGCCGATATTCAGTCGGTGTAACAAGCCGGTGGGGGAGAAATAGACCGTCTGGCTGCCTGCCAGCGCTTTTTCCAGGGGTTGCCAGAGTAATTCGTACAGCGTTTGCGGAGCCGAATTGGCGCCGACGGGTTGAAGGCCCCGATCGGGTATGGTGTAGAGGTTGTTCACGTAATCGGCCCTGCGTTCCCCCCTGGTTTGCAGGAGCTTGTCGAGGGCTTTTTCTTCGAAAAGCGGGATCAATTGGGGCTGGGCCATGCCGGGTTTGAGCAGGAGGGCGGCATACAGCGTGCTGTCCGTTTCTTTTTTAAAGAAATACCGGTAATGCACAAATTCGATGGCAGCTTCTCCTGGGCCCAGTTTTTGCTGTACATCTTTCCAGTTCACTTGCTGCAAGGCTTCTCCATATCCGGCGACGGTGGCGGCCAGGTCTTTTTCAAGGGCGTTGGCTTTGTCTTCCAGTTGAGTTACGTCCTTCCGCTCGGCGGCAGGTTTGGTATATTCGGTGGCCAGGCGTTTTTCGTAGGATTTGAGGAGGTCGTATTTTTCGGCGGAGGTTTGGTTGGACAGGGCTAAGGTGTTGACCTGATTGGAAGCATAGAGGAGGAACCCTTTGTGAAAGAGTGCGTCGTCGTAGCAGGCGCCGGAAAGAGAGGAACCGGTTCCATCCAGCTGCGCGGCAAAAGTGAGCATCTTCGCCTGCGACAGGTTGAATTGAACCTGATATCGGTTCAGCTCTTGTTCGGAGAGGTGGCGTACGGCCCTCGCCAGCAAGGATTGCTGCAGTGCGGAAGCCTGGATGAAATAGTTCACAGCTTGCTCGGCCTTGCCCATCCGGGCATACAGATCCGCCAAACTTTGAAGACCGGTCAGGTATTCCGGGTGGCCTGTACCCAGCGTTTTTTCTATGATGCCAAAGCCTTCGAGGTATAATGGTTCGGCCTTTTGGTACAAGCCCATTTCCACATATAGATTCGCTAGGTTGTTCATGCTCAAGGCATACTCTCGATGGGACTTTCCAAGCGATTTTTCATAGATCGATACGGCCTTAAGGAGAAGCGATTCGGCTTTTTCATAATTGCCTTGGCGGATGTATAGCAGACCCAGATGACTTAAGTTCAGGGCATAATCGGGATGGGTTGTACCCACGGTTGCTTCTCGAAGGTCCAGCGCTTCGGTGTAATATTGGGCAGCCTGGTCATAGTCCAACGTGAAATAATGCAATATGGCTATATTGTCCAGACACATGGCGTAGTAGGGGTCTTCTTTTCCCAGTTCTTTTTCCCAAATCGTTTTTGCAGTCTGATAAAGAGGCTCCGCTTTTTCATAATTACCCATTTCCAGATATAAAGTAGCCAGATTGTGCAGGCTTAAGGCATATTCCCAGTGGCCTGTTCCCAGGGCTTTTTCCTGAATCTCTATGGTGGCTAGGTAAATGGGTTCGGCTTTTTCATAATTACCGGCATCCTCATATAAAATGGCGAGCCCGTTCAGGCATCGGGCGTATTGGGCGGCCTCTTTTCCAAAGACTTTTTCATACTGTACCAGCGCATCCAGGTAGAGGCGTTCTGCATGTTCGTACCTGCACATATCGGAGAGCAAAATGCCCATGCTATGCATGCAGGAGGCATAATCGGGCGCAGTGTGTTCCCCAATTTTTTTCTGGAAGGCCAACACCTCCCGGTAATGGGATTCTGCTTTATCATACTCGTCAGTGGCCCGGTATAGCAATGCCAGGTTTTTGAGGCATTTGGCATAACCTGGTAGCACTTCCCCGGGCAAGTTTTTATAAATATTCAGGGCCTTGAGATACCAAGACTCCGCTTCCTGAAAATCGCCCTTGAGATGCAACACCCTGCCATGGTTGAAACACGTATAACCGTATGCGTCTGATAAGGATCCAAGGTTGTCAAGCGCCAGGTTTTCAGCGATTGCATTGATCTCTAGCGCCGAGTCGAAATCCTTTTGGCCAGTGAGGTTTTTGGAAATGGTGACCAGGCTATCTGCTTGCCGGTTAACGGCAGCCGTATCCACTATTTGTCCAGAAAGAAAATAGGGGAGCGTACATGCGAGGACTAGGATAACGGACCTCATCGCTTATTGCTCCACAACAGGCGGCTTTATTGTACACACATGCAAGGTGGATTCAGACTTGATTCCCCGTTTGGTATCCATATAGCAAACAATGGAGTCTCCCGTTTGAAAAGTGAAATCTTTCTGCATGCAATAGGGCACCGTCACCACGGTGGATCCATTGGGAGGGATCCTGGTAGATTTGATGGTGTCGGGACAGGTGTCCTTCACACTATCTCCATTGGAGCCATGAACGATGAGCTGAAGTTTTTCCAGTGTCATGGTGTCGCCATTCGGATTGAACATCTCCACACAAATGGAATAAGAAGACCGGCCGTTGGAGTTGACGACCACGCAGGAGGAATCTCCGGTTAGCAATTCACAGGGAATATCCAAAACTTCTGGTTCTACTTGTGCGGTGCGCACCCGGACGCCTTCTACTTGGATAGGAGTTTGTGGATCGGGTGTTTTTGAGCCTTGATTGCAGCCGATGGCAAAGGCAAAAAAAGCGAGCGGGGCTAAAAATTTTATGGGGTTTGACATAGGGGTAAGGGTTAAATGAGGTTAAAATTTAATGGAAGATAATAATTTTATTTGGAGGCAGAAAGAAAAGGCGCCACCAGGATGATCCGAGAACGCCTTTTTTTTAAAAACAAAAGTGATTTGACGGCCAGCGGCCGTCAAATCACTTGAGACTACTGCAGCCGCTGCCTTCGTTTGAAATCACCCAGGCCTTGTTGCCCGGAATGACCGAGTGGAGTCTTCTTTGATGAATATGAGCGCCCTGACAATGCCGAGGTTATTACAATTAAATGAAGCCGCCGTTTGGCTCCATACGAAGAGCCTGGAATCCTGATAGGGGGCTAACCCTGTCAAGGATTCCAGGCCAGGGTCAAGCGATGAAAAGCGTAAAAAATGGATTGTAACAAGCACTTCGGGAACCAATCACTGCCCAAAATGGGTTTTCATTCAAGTCCATGGGCCTTTATTCTAAAAAATCTGATCTGGACGCATGTACGCCCGCCCATATCAGATTTATTAGGGTTTCTTAGGATCCATTCCTTTCATCTTCAAAAATAAAGGAGGCCTCAAATGAAACGGAAATTCCGTCAATTATCCTGGTTGATCACCATCCTTGTAAAGGTATTGCAGGGAAAGGGCTTCCTGTCATTTGAACCCCTCAGTCACTACCCCGGCACCCCCCGGTTTGTGGCCCCCTGGATACGGGGAGAATGGGCGCCCTCTCACCCGGATCAGTGGGGCTGGTTCGAAGAGGAAGAAGAGGGCGTTCCTGGATATGGACTATATTGCTACTGCCATATTGATTGGCGGAGTGGGCAAGTAGATACAGATGTGCTGAAACCTCGGGCAACGAGGGATTAAAAAAAGGGCCTGTCAGCTGACAGGCCCTTTTTTAAGTGGATTTTTTTACAAATTACAAGTTGGTCGGGATGAGGACTGCATCCAGTACGTGGATCACGCCGTTGGTTGCTTGTACATCCGTCAGGACTACATTGGCTTTATTGCCGCTGGCATCGGTTATCGTTACGTTGGAGCCGTCGATGTTGACGGTGAATTCCTCGGTTTGTACCGTGCCCACCATCATGCCGTTGGTCAGTGCGCCCGATACCACGTTGGCATTAGGTACGACGTGGTAGGTCAGTACAGAGGCCAACTGATCGGCGTTCAATCCGGCAACTGTTCCGGAGATGGCTTCAAAGGCGCTATTGAGCGGTGCAAAGACCGTCCATGGGCCGTTGCCCTGCAAGGTGGTCACCAGGTTTCCGCTGGCTGCACCCAGGGCGCCTACCAGTTCGGTGAAGTTGCTGTTGGCAGCAGCATGGCCTACTACGTCAAGCGGCAACAACACGCCGTCTACGATATGGATCACGCCGTTGGTGGCTGATACATCTGCGGCCGTAACTTTTGCACTGCCATTGATCGTCACATTGCCGCTGGCGTCTTTTTCGATCAGGATGGACAGTTGGGTGTTGCCCGGACCGGTCTCCGTTGCGGTGGTCGCATAGGTTTGTCCTACCTGTAAATCAGTGGAAGCAACCTTCCCGCCCAGTACATGGTAGAGGAGGATTTCGGTCAGGGCCTCGTCGGAAAGGGTGTTCAGGTCTACGCCCAACGCCTGGAATGCCGCATTGGTCGGGGCAAATACCGTGAAACTGCCGGCGCCATCGAGTACACTGACCAGGTTAACACGCTCCAGCGCGCTTACCAGGGTACTGAATTGGCTGTCCCCAGCAGCGATCTGGGCAATAGATTGGGGTTCCGGGATCGGATCTACTACTTCTTCTTCACAGGCGATAAACCCAAATGTCAGGATGGCTACCAGCAGGAATCCGAAGATTGATTGAAGCTTACTCATGTCGTTCGTTATTTTTTTGGTTATGAATGATTGAGTGCTTCAACGGGAAGACCGACCTTGTGTTCATCAGATCGGGAGAAGAAAGTGGAAATGTCAAATAATAGCAAATTCGACTACTCCCTCCTCCTGATACAAGCCACCTCGATCTCATCCCCCAAACAGGGCGTCTCATCGGGCGTCCACTCCAGGTATACCGGCAACGGAAATTCATTGGGAACAAGCGTGGTGTAAAATTCCTGCGGCAGGGTAAGCGCCCGGAGCGTATCGCCTTCGATCGCTATGAACCATCCTCCGCAACAGAAACAATCTCTGGGGTCTTCTCCAAGGATAATTCCTTCATCTGAGCAATAACAGGGCGGGTTATTGTCTTCGTCGTCCCCACAGGCCGGCAGCAAAAAAATACCGGCGCCGAGGAGTAATAGGTAAAATACCATCCAGTTTTTCATAGAAATTGCTTTTTTTTGATAGACACTTCCTCTCCTGAAAAAGGTTTGGATCAAGCCGCATTGATAATAATCATTGCCCCGGTTATCCTCATCTCTTATCTTATCTCTTCAAGTCGGCAGCCCTGCCCAATTTTCCTCCCTTCACTCTTCACTCTTCACTCTTCACTAAAAAAGGTTGAATATGAAAACAACCCCAAAACGCATCCCCTTTTTTCCCTTGATCGTCGCCTTCCTCTTTGCCGGCAGCCTGCACGCACAGCAGCTCGAAAGGACGCTTCTGAGCAGTGCAGGCATGCAATTCGACGCAGGGAATGTAACAATGGAGTGGTCGGTAGGTGAAGGCGTGGTTGCGGAACTCAGCGCCAACAACTACCGCCTTACCCAGGGATTTCACCAGGGGACAGCAATGATCTCCCAGGTGCTGATCCGCGGCGAATGGTCGCATGTCGTCTCCATTTTCCCCAACCCCGCTGGTCGAGAGTTGTATTTACTGAAAAAGGGAACCGAACCGCTTCAACTGACCATTTTTGACGCATTGGGACAATTGGTTTCGGAAGAAACCTGGAATGGCTACAGCAAAAACCTGGACGTACAAACACTGAATAGCGGGATTTACCTGATCCTGATGAAAGACGACCGAGGCGCATTTGCAGGCTATAAGTTTATCAAACAATGAGTATTCCCAAATTCCCTACACATGAAAAATAGCAAGCATTTTATTCTGTTTACCCTGCTTTTTACGGCCATGGGTTTGTGGGCACAACAAGTGCCCATGGGGTTCAACTACCAGGCCGCAGCTCGTAACGGCGACGGCGATCCATTGGTAAATATCCTCGTGGGGGTGCGTATTTCCCTGATTGAAAGCAATCCATCGGGAACGGTGCTCTATATCGAGCGCCATGTAGCCACCACCTCCGACATGGGCACCTTTAATCTGGTCATCGGTCAGGGCGCCAGCGATTTTGGCGATTTCAGTACGATTGCCTGGGGCGACGAAAATATATTTGTCAAAGTAGAGCTCGACCCCAACGGCGGCACTAATTTCATACCCATGGGCACACAGCAATTGCTTTCCGTACCCTATGCCCTGTTTGCGGCGGATGGCGCCGGCTCGCCAGGTCCTCAGGGGACACAAGGCCCACAAGGCCCACAGGGCCCGCAGGGTGAACAGGGCCCGGAAGGTCCGCAGGGCCTGCAAGGTCCGGCCGGAGCGGGCGTACAAGTGATGGGCTCGGTAGCCAGCGCAACTAGTTTGGATCCCAATTATACAGGAGCAGTAGGCGATATGTTTATCTCTCAGGACGATGGCCACGGCCACGTTTGGAACGGAAGTAACTGGGTAGATGTTGGCCAGATCCAGGGTCCTCAGGGTCCGACAGGGCCACAGGGGCCATCAGGTGTGCAAGGCCCGGAGGGTCCACAAGGCTTGCAAGGCGACCCTGGACCCCAAGGGGAGGAGGGCCCTCAAGGCGAGCAAGGTATTCCGGGACCCGAAGGGCTTATGGGGCCTCAAGGTATTCAAGGTCCTCAGGGGCCTCAGGGTGAGCAAGGCCTCCAGGGTATCCAGGGCCCGCAAGGTATTCAAGGTGAACCTGGTCCGATGGGCCCCGAAGGCCCTCCGGGCACATATGTACCAGGGGCTGGCATCAACATAAACGGAGAAGTGATCAGCGCGGCAGACGTTTCGCCTACCAATGAATTGCAGGTGCTTTCTCTGGCGGGGCAGAATCTTTCGATCACCGGCGGCAATACGGTTACGTTGCCGGGATCGCCCTGGGGGACGAATGGGAGTGATATCTACTACCTGCCCGGGAAGGTAGGGATCGGTACGTCCACCCCAGATGAAAAGTTGCACGTGGAAGGAATTTCGAAGTTTGAACTTCCCAGCGGGAGTGTGAGCATATCTACACCTGGAAGCTGGCCTGGGTTTATTGCCTTGATACAAGGGGATAAAAGGCGGGACGTTGCCTTTCGGGATCTGGGTATCGCGCTGACAGCGAGCACGACAAATTCGTCTCCCGGACTAACCGATGGGATGTGGATCGTTGGCGGAGGAAATGTAGGAATCAAAACCTGGGCCCCTGGCAATTACCCACTGAAAGTAAATGAATTGACGGAATATGGGCTCGCGATCAACCATGGTTCTTCGGGCGAGTTTTGGGAGATCTATTCCGGTTCCACCGGTGTATTGGGGCTGTATCATGGCAACAACAACCTGGTGGGGTGGTTTGACGGCGGCAGTGGCGTTTATAACCCGGTTTCCGACCGGCGCTTTAAGGAAGATATCCAACCCCTTCCCAGTGCGCTGGATGACCTGGTCCGGTTAAAGCCATCGACTTATGTGATGAAGACCAGCAAGACCGGAAAACGGGAAATGGGGTTCATCGCGCAGGAAGTGCAAACGGTGTTTCCAGGATTGATCAGCGAAAATCAGGAAGACAAATCGGGAGAGACCATTTATGCGGTGAATATCTACGCGCTGCTCACCGTGGCCGTCAAAGGCATCCAGGAGCAGCAAACAATCATCGAACGGCAGGAAGAGAAGATCCAATCGCTGGAGCAAAAGTTGGAGGAGTTAGATCGGCGATTGAGGGCGTTGGAAAAGTAAAAAAAAACAGGGGCTGCGCACCAAGTGCACAGCCCCTGAAATTATCTTGGTAAGATAGGTTATATCAACCTACGATCCAATCCCTACCATTTCGAATTGGATCGGGTGTTTTCCTTGCGGGGTTCCGCTTTCTTCACGACGATGGTGCGGCCATCTAATTCGGTGTCGTTCAGTTCATTGATAGCCTTCATGGCTTCATTGTCATCGTCCATCTCTACGAAGCCGAATCCTTTGGATTTGCCCGTAAATTTGTCCATAATCACGTTAGCTGAAGATACGGATCCGTACTCTTCAAAAGCACCACGAAGTTCCTCACTTTGAGTGTCAAAGTTGAGTTTTGCAACAAAAATATTCATTATAAAAATTTAAATAAGAAAAAATCAATTGATCGCCCGCACAAAAGGAATCGCAAAACAGCATCCTTCCCGAGAGCGGGCACAACAATAGTGAAACTTAGCGGGGAAATTTTAATCCTTACAAAAGGGAGGAAAGAAGAAAAGATCGGCAGGTAAATAAAGCTATTGTCAAAAAAAATGGATGGATTCATATATCCATACGCAAAGGTAACACAACCATGGGTGGAATTGTTCCTTTGGCGACTATTTATTTTTAGGGGACGCAAATTGCCGTATACCACTGGAGGAGCCAGCACTCCTTTTTTCAGAAAATATGTAGAAAGTGCCTTAATTTCAGCGGATAAAAAAAACTTGGAAATTAAGCCCTTTCCTCCTGGTCCGCTCTCCAGCCCCGAATGGGTGGAAGCCATTATTGCCATCCCCGACCCCGTGCAGCGCAACTTGCAGATCACGCAGTCTTACCATCAATTTACGCTCGATTTTCGGGAACTGGTCGACCGGGATAACGTCTGTTGGTGCGCCTTTGCGACCTGGGCCTCCCGGCAGGCAGGGCATTTTATCCGGAAGGAACAAGTACCGGAAGCCCTGTTGGAATTATGGGGGTTCGACCCTGACGGAAAGCCGGCGCCAAAGCCCTGGTATTGGTTCCTGATCCCGAAACGGATTCTGCAAAGTCCATGGGTATTGCGCTATGCCCGGGTGACGGTGGAGGACACCAGTAAACATATCGGCGATGGAAATCTGTTGGTATATACCAAACTGGCCCATCTTTTTGCGGGATTCCTGAAAATGGTTCGCGATCAACCCTCGCCTGATGCTGCGCATATGCAGGCGTTTTTGGACGAAGCAGCCATAGACCCCACTACCGGAGAAGGCCTCGTAAAGGCTTTCAGTTATTACTTCCGGGTTCTTTCGGAGAAGGATCCCAAAGTGCGTGCTGAACTCATATATGCCGCCAATGTGCTGATCGGCCAGCACGAGCAGATCCGGTTGCAGGAGGCGATCGAGGGAGCCCTGACCGCGCCGCTTCACCAGGGATTCATAGGCTGGTTGATCCAGCTCTTGTTCCGCTCCTTTTTTGAACGGCTGGAGCTGACCTGGAAAAAGACCGCCACCCGGATGATGATGACCATGGATACCCCGACCGGGATGTTTCGCTTGGGCGACGATGTGCCTCCATTGCCGAATGGGAGGCAATACCCCGATTTACTGGAGACGCTAACCCTGCCGGAACTGATCCCCCTGATCGAACAGCTCGACTATACCCCGGATGCGCTCCAGGGCAGTGGCGCTGCAGACTGGACCAGTCTGAACGACCGCCTCAATTATATTCTAGACCTGTTTCGCTCCCGGCAGCAGGATGAGCGTTTGTTTGCCGAGCCATTTTCCCGGGAGCATACTGAACTTAGTTCCTGATTCCTCTGTTCTACCATCCAGAAGACAGACTATGCGCAGCTTCCTCTATATATGGGTCGTTTTGTTCGCCGGTGTGTTGGTTTACACCGGATATGGCGTATCTGTCAATACCACCCCATTGCCAACTACTGCTTCCCAGGGTCATTTCGAAAACCACGCCTGCTGGCTTCCGACCAATTTTCCCATTTCTTTCGGCCTGGACCGCATCGGGGAATTCATGGGTACTGCTAACGCCCCCTTGGCAACTAACCACAAAGACGACCACTCTCCGGGCTTTTTATCCGCACTCCAAGAACGCCGTTGGCAAACCCGGATAGCGGGTTATATCGCTTTTTCAACGGCCATTCAAATTGGCCTTTCCATCACCAAAATGCTTTTTCCGGCCCACTTCTTTTGGTAAAGTCCATCTGTTGAAAATCTTTTCTTTAACACATCCTTCATTTTTAATTCAACAAAGATGGACGCTTCAACTGCTATTATAGCTTTGGTGTTTATTGCCTTTATCACCATTCCTTTTGTTTTAATGGGTAGCCCACAGCGAAACAAAGACAAAAAAATATCGGTGGCTTTTGACCGGGTCGCTCAACAACAACAACTCTCAATCGGCCAAAAAGAATTTTGGGATAGTAAATACGGTATTGGGATCGATCCCAATACCCGCAAGCTGCTCTATCTCAAAAAGAAAGGAGAGGAAGTCCAGGAAACCATGATCGACCTCTCTGAGGTGGAAAAGTGCCGGGTTGACAACCACAGTCGTGGGGTTCGGACACATAATACGGCTTCAAAAGTGATCGACCGCATTGATCTGGTATTCACATTTCGAACCCCAGGCGCCCTGGAAAAGGCCCTTGAGTTTTACAGTGTAGATGAAAGCCTGACCCTGAACAAGGAGGTACTGCTGGCGGAGAAATGGGTGAAACTTATCAATACGAAGTAAGACAATAGGAAAAACAACTTAATTTGATTCATGAAGGCAGGAGTGCCTTCATGAATCAAATTAAGTTGTTCTTCCCATCGTCGAACGGGTCGAAAATTTTTCATAAGAACCGGATATTAAAAACGGAAGGATTGGACCTTCGATTCGGAATGATGAACCTTTTCACCTGGAAGGAAAGGCCGATACCCTCTTTTATACCCTCGGCCGGGATAACGGCTTAGATCTGGAGTCCTCTCTGGGCGTATCTTATACCGAATCAACCCTGGGAGCATGAAAGAGGCTGATTTTTAAAGACCTGATTGCCGCCAACGGTAATCAGGTCTTTAAAATAAATCAAGTTTCGGAAAACCAAGACTACTCCACAATTTCAAAAACCAAGGTCTGAATAGTCAATTCTGGAAGGAGCGACAGCGCTTGTCCACCCCGGCTGTCAAATCGGTAAGTGGCGGCCAGCAACTGCTCGATCGGATGGGGGTTGGCGCTTGTTTGCCCCCGGCTGGCCACAATCGACCGCAGATCCACCGGACGGTCGGTGGCGATCACTTTGAGCACTTCAATTCCCACCGGTGGATAGATCTCAAAAGGAATTTCGAATACCTGGACCTCGTCTGGCTGAATGTAGTATTCCTCCGGAGTGCGGGTGGTACCGGGCGCGGGCGCCAGTACATTGATCTGGAAGTCGGGCTGGATGTCGAGAATGGTGTAATAGGCGGCTGTTTGACCTTCATTCCGGATCTCCAACTGGTAAATATCGCCCACCCGGCAGATGCCCCGTTCGGCCGCTACGTTGGTTTTTACAGGAAGGAGGGTGGCCCGGACGATTCTGTCCGGATCATCCATCTCCAGGGTGCGCAAAAATTGAGACTGGGCATATTGCAACAGATACCGGACCACCTGGCTGGAAAGTACCTCCGGCCTGCTATTCACCGGTTTTTCCCACAATACCATCCCATCGCGCGTGAGGATCTGCCACATATCGGCTTCTTGCTGAATCGACAACTCGCCGTCCTGCGGTACAAATTGGAGTGCGGAAAATGCGTCGCTTTCCCGGAGGATGGCTGCCCGCAAATTTTCGTCCGGAATTTGCATTTGTATAGGAACGAGTAGGTCTCCATAGTGGTACTCCATAACGTAGATCCAGGCGGCCAGGAGGGAGTCGGGGTTCGCTGGCCCATCCAGTTCGATCTCGCTTTCGAGGAGGTCTGCGTGGGTAATGCGGCCTGTCCGGAACGGGGTGGTCTGCTGCCAATCGTAGGTGCCGGGCGGGTATAATCCAAGCTTTGTGCCGGGAAAAAAGCCGTGGAGTTGACCTGCGGGAAGCATGGCAGAATGAGTGGTCACCAGCCCACCGGGAGTAATGCGCAAATAGCTTTTTTGTTCCACAACCCGGCCACCGAACACCGCCAGGTCGAGCGGACCTTCTGCCTGGGGTTGCTGGCGGGGTACCCATTTGCCCATCAGGAGGCGTACCTGATCGTAGAGCATTTCGTAGGAGGAGCCGGGGGTGATCCCTTCCAGGGCCTGGCAGAATGCGTAGGTTAGTGAGCCCACCATCCCGCCTTCCGGGGAATACATCTCATAATTGAGCTGCCGGGCGCTACTTCCGAAAAAGGCCACTTCCGGCGCCAGGCGGGAAGCGGTCTGCGTATTTTCCCAGGATTCGCCGGAGGTGGGAAGGGTTTCTTCTTCCAAACGGCCGGCGATATAGTTGCTATCGGCCATGATGATTGCCGTTCCTCTGGCGGCCCCCATGCCCCGGGTGCCCGTACCCGAATGGCAGGAGTCGAGGAGGGTGAGGAGGTGTCCGCGTTTACCCAGTTTGCGGCGCACCTGGTCGAGTAATCGTCCCAACTCTTCATCCCGGATGAGGTTTTCGCCTTCGTATACCCTTTCCCGGAATTGCAGCGGAGAGTCGTAGGGCACGATGGCTTCATCGAAGCCGTCGAGTTCGTCGCCGTCGTCATCGCGCACCTGCTGGCCGTGGCCGGAGAAGTGAAAGACGGCCAGGCTACCTTTTTGCGCTTTTTGTATCAGGTGGGTTTCTATGGCATCGAGGATCCCCTGGCGGGTGGCCTGTGCATCCTGGAGGTGGATGATGTTTTCTTTTTGGAAGCCTTGTTGGAGCAGGGCGTACTCCATTAGCTCGGCATCTTTGTTGGCGTGTAAGTCGTCCCATCCGCTGCCCTCGGCGTAGTGGGAAATGGTGATGAGGAGCGCAATTTTGGGTGGTTTTTTTGGTGGGGCGCCCAGAGAGATCAGAAGAACAAGGAGAAGTAGGTGGTACATTGGAAATTGCTTTTGAAACCTAATTTACAAAATTCATCTTTGGCTAAAAAAGCAAATATTGCGAATGGAGGAATCTCCAATGGCCTCCATTATAGTATTTTTACGCTACATCACAAGCGAAAACAAACATTGAACATTTATGACTACTCGTTTCTTTTGGATAGCCGCAGCTCTGCTGCTGTCTATTTCCACCTCCGCCCAACCCGACCCCATCTACGCCGATATCGAAAACCCCGCTGTCGTAGCACGCAATAAGGAGGAGGGAAGGGCTTCTTTTCAGCCTTCTCTGAATGCCGGCGATTATGTTCCCCTGAATGGAAAATGGAAGTTCCACTGGTCCAAAAATCCGGCCGAACGCCCCCGCGATTTTTTCCGGGAAGATTACGACATCAGCCGGTGGAGTCTCATCGACGTGCCGTCCAACTGGCAGTTGCAGGGCTACGATATACCGATCTACATCAACCAACCCTATGAGTGGGCCGATAGGAGGGCGCCTTTTACCGACATGAAAAACGGCCCTGAACCGCCCCGCATCCCGCGCGACTACAATCCGGTGGGCTCGTATCGCCACGAATTTGATATCCCGGAGAACTGGTTGGAGAAAAAGGTCTATATCCACTTCGGCGCCGTCTCCTCGGCCATGTATGTGTGGGTGAATGGAAAAGAAGTGGGCTATAGCCAGGGCAGTAAACTCCCCGCCGAATTCGGCCTGAACAACTATCTCCGTCCCGGAAAGAACACCCTGGCCGTGGAAGTGTACCGCTGGAGCGACGGCAGCTACCTCGAATGCCAGGACTTCTGGCGGCTGAGCGGCATCACCCGGGAGGTGTATCTGTATGCCGTACCTGAAACGCATATTTCCGATATCACGATCCGTTCCCCCCTCACCGACGACCTTCAGGGTGGCAAACTGGACATCGCCCTCGACCTCCGCTCGGATCAGGAAGTACCTGGGTTTTCAATAGACATCAACTTACTGGAGAAGGGCGCTTCCGTGTATTCCGCTTCAGAACTCATCCGGTTTTCAGAAGGGAAGGCTGTTGTCCTGTTTAATCACACGATGGAGGAGGTGAACGCCTGGAGTGCCGAAAAGCCCAACCTCTTCCAACTCGCGATCGATTTGAAAGACCCGTCCGGGCAAGTTATTCAATCTACGAGCCAGTTGGTAGGCTTCAGGAAGGTGGAAATTAAAGAAGGGCACCTTTTGGTGAACGGTCAACGGGTCTTGCTCAAAGGCGCGGATTACCACGAGCACCATCCCGAAACCGGCCACGTGGTGGATGAAGCCACCATCCGGAAGGACCTTGAATTGATGAAACGCCACAACCTCAACGCGATCCGCACCTCGCACTACCCCCAGCCGGAAATCTTTTACGAGCTATGCGATCAATACGGATTTTACGTCATTGACGAAGCCAACATCGAATCGCACGGCATGGGCTATGGCGAGCGTTCCCTGGCCAAAGACCGCGCCTGGCTGGAAGCCCACATGCAGCGCACCATCCGCATGTACGAGCGCGACAAGAACCACCCCTGCGTGCTCATCTGGTCCCTGGGCAACGAGATGGGCGATGGAGTGAACACCACCGCTACTGCCAATTGGCTACGGGCCAATGACCCCACCCGCCCGGTGCAGTCCGAACGGGCAGGCCTGGGCGAAAACACCGATATCTACTGCCCGATGTACCCCGAACCTGAGCACCTGATCGAATACGCCGAAGGAAAAGTCACCAATGGTCCGCCCTCCCGCCCCCCTCATCATGTGCGAGTATGCCCACTCGATGGGCAACAGCACCGGCAACCTGCAGGAATACTGGGATATCATCGAATCGCACGACTACCTCCAGGGCGGCCTGATCTGGGACTGGGTCGACCAGGGCCTGACCAAATACACCCCGGAAGGCGAAAAGTTCTGGGCCTATGGTGGCGACTACGGCCCGCCCGGCCTCATGCCCTCTGACGGCAATTTCCTGATCAACGGACTGGTGTTTCCAGACCGCACGCCCCACCCGGCGCTGGAGGAGGTGAAAAAAGTGTATCAAAATATCAAATTCAGCGCCAGCGCCGCAGATATGGAAGAGGGATTGATCGAGGTGTTCAATGGCTTTTTCTTCACCAATCTGAATGAATTTCAATTCAAATGGACCTGGCTGGCAAATGGAGAACCGGTACTAAGCGGAGACGTTGTCCTGGAGGATCTTCCACCGCAGCAAATGAAGCAGGTCCGCATTCCTCTTCCGGATCCCGTTGAAGGCGGTAAAGAGTATTTTTTACATGTCAAGGCTGTCACGAGGAAGGAGTCCGGACTCCTTCCTGCCGGGTGGGAAGTCGCGAAGGAAGAATTCCAACTCAACCCATTTGAACCAAAGATGCCTCTATTTGAAGGGGAGCCGGATAAGCTCGTTACCCAATCCAAGTATTATCTCCAGATAAAGAACGAGATCGTGGAGCTTGGTTTTGATGTGCAGACCGGGTTGCTGTCACACTATGTTATCCGTGGAGACACCCTGATCAATGCCCCCGTAACGCCCAATTTTTGGCGGGCTCCCAACGACAATGATTTTGGGAATGGGCATCAGACCCGGACAGCAGTCTGGAAGACCGCCAGTCACGACCGAATTATGAAACAGTCCAAACGAAGGGTATTCGCAGAAGGAGGTAAGACGACGGTGCGGATCGTGCAGGAATTGCCGGCGGTTGAAGGAACGCTTACCACCGAATATGAGATCAACCCGGAAGGAGAGATCTTGGTTCATGTACGGCTTTCCGGCATCGACCCATCTCTGCCGGAGATCCCCCGCATTGGGCAGATCATCCAGATCCCGGCCACTTTTGATCAGGTGACCTGGTACGGCCGCGGCCCCCACGAGAACTATTGCGACCGGAATACCTCGGCCTTCGTGGGGCTGTATGAAGCCAAAGTCAAAGACCTTTACGTGACCTATGTTCGCCCGCAGGAAAACGGCTACCATACGGACGTGCGCTGGGTACGGTTTACGAATGAAAAAGGGGAGGGGCTGGAATTTTGCGGCCTGCCGTCCGTAGGCTTCAGTGCCCATTACAATACTGTCGACGATTTTGATTCCGGTGCAGATCGCACCGGACATACCTACGACATCAAGCCCCGGCCGCATATTTATATCAACCTCGACTATAAGCAGATGGGGGTAGGCGGGAATGACAGTTGGGGGTCGCGGCCGCTTTCGCAGTACATGATCCCGGCGGGGGATTATGAGTATAGCTTTATTATTCGTCCGGTAAATAAAATGCAATCTGGAGCGGCAAAGTAATTGCGGAGAGCAATGAAACGGGCAACCTCGAAGCTATTCATGCAACAACATCGCTTCAAAACAATCAATTCGATAAAAAGAAACGGGACTGAGAGCCCCGTTTCTTTTTTGATTCATATTCTTACTTATCTAAATGCACATCCATTTGTGGAAACGGAATGCGGATCCCTTCCTTATCAAACGCTTTTTTGACGTTTTCATTCATGTAGAAGAACGTATCCCAATAGTGCTCGCTTTTGCAGAAAGGCCGGCTGGCCAGGTCGATCGAGCTGGCGCCCCATGCACCCACTACGACCCCCTGAGCCGGGTCATCCAAAATGTAAGGGCATTCTTTGCCTACCTGCAGGATGATATTCCGGGCCTTGTCGATATCCATGGCGTAGCCTATGCTGAAGGTGAACTCTACGCCAATAATCCCCTGTCCGGAAATATTGGTCATCACGTTGCTGGTCACCACGCCGTTGGGCACGATGATATGCTTGTTGTCGAGGGTCACCAACACGGTATTAAAAACCTGGATCTCGTTCACGGTTCCGGTAAACCCGCCGCCGATAGTCACCAGATCGCCCACCTTATAGGGTTTGAAAATGAGCAGCAAAACCCCGCTGGCAAAATGCCCAAGGCTGCCTTGCAAGGCCAGACCGATGGCGAAGGCCAGGGCGCTGAAGATCGCGACAAAAGAAGTGGTCTCGATCCCAAACATGCTTGCTACACTCAGCAATAAAAGCACCTTTAGCCCTACACTGACCAACGAACCCAGGAAAGGACGGATAGTGGGGTCAATCCCTCTTTTTTCCATCGATTTACGGAGCATGTGGGTGATCCGGCCGATGATCCAAAAACCGACTACGAGGGTAAGGATGGCGCCCACCACTTTGGGGGCGTAGTTGGTGAGGAGTTTGCCTAACTCTTCCAGGTTGAAAAGATCCATATCGAATTACATATTTTGTTTACGCAAATGTATGAAAAATTCGATTCACCCTTCACTCCTCACTCTTCACTTTTTAAATCCATACGCACTTTGATGCACAAAATCTTCCGGAAATTCCTCCACACCCGGAAACCCGAGTCGGATATCCCGGCCTTCATAGGGGATAACGGCAGTGCCGAAAATATAATCCCACAGTGCGAGGGTGATCCCGAAATTGATGCCATACCGGCGGTTTTCCGGTATCTCGTAAGCGTGATGCCAGATATGCATCTCCGGACTGTTGAAAATCTTTTTCATCACTGGGCCTAACAGGATCGAACCCAACAGGGCAGATCCGGCTACGACGCCGAGCTGCAGGCCCAGGCCGGCGTTGTCCAACAAATGAATGTCAAAGGCGCTGATAGCAATTGCAATGCCGATCAGCAAGCCCACGATGCCGCCCGTCACCCGGCCTGGTACGGTTATGTTGGAGTGGTTGTAGTGCCCCACGGAAAGGGTGAAGATGTGGATGATGAAAAAATCGTACAACCCGATCCCCAACAGGGCAAGGGGAATATATTCAATGGTGCGGTATACCACATTTTCCATCCAGTGGTACCGCAAATGCGCGGCAAATCCCATCTGCGCGACCGAGTGGTGTACTTTGTGAAACTCCCAAAGCCGGGGTACCCGGTGCAACAGCCGATGCACCCACCATTGCACAAAATCACGTACGAAAAAGCCCACCAGCAAGATGACCCACAAAGGAGATCCATTGAGGGGGTTAGAGGCCTGTAGGTCAAAGCTGGTGAGGGCTTTTATGCCGTTATTAAACAAATTGACGACCACGTCGGAGGCGGCGTTGTAGATGACCAGGGAGAAGAGAAAGAAATTGAAAAACATGTAGAAAAAATCCAGCCAAAAGTCTTTGCGGAATTTGGGCTGGTCTTTCCGCCATGGGCGCAGCAACTCCAGTCCGTAGAAAAAGACGGAGACCAACAGCAACCAATAAAAATAGTTGTGCCAGCTGGGGTGGGTGATCTCATGCAAGAGGTAGCCGGCATAGCCGTAGCCGTTGATAAAGATTTGCCAGTAGTTCATGCGCTAATATTTTTTCACCGCAAAGATAGGGGCAGAGAGGCGTATTCGTGGGTGATGAATGTCACGGATAAATCAATTATTCCAGCTGCCCCAGCAACCACTCTCGTTCTGCCAACGCCATCGTTTGCTCGATCTGGCGCCGGAGCGCTTCCCGCTGTGCCTGATCATAGGGTCTCAAGTTGACCAACTTTTTGGTGATGGTAATGGTGTTGAGATAATTGCTTCGGTGGTATCCGATGATGCCTTTCCGGCGGATGAAGGTGCGCATGGCCTCCAGGTGGGAGTCGAGCACATCCAATTCCCCCAACTCGTACCAAACCTTCATTTGCAAGGTTTTAGCAGCCAGGTTGAGCAGGAGGTCGCGGTATTCTGATTTTTGAAGCAGGTGAATGGCCGCATCATAATTCTTCTTTTCGTACTCCAGGTTGGCCAGACAAAAGCTGAAGATGCTGTCCCGGATATCGGGCTTGAGGGTATCCCGGTACTGGTGGATGAATTGTTCGACCCACTCAAAATCCTTCATAACCAGCCCGATGGTGACCACATTTCGATAGGTGAAACGGGAGAGGTATCCGTTGATAAGCAGGTAGCCCTTCTCCAACCCCTGCCGGTAGAGTTGATTTTCTTCTTCGAGATAATGACTGTTGCCCTCGTTGTATTTTTTGATACAATAATTGATGGCCAGCAGGTATAGGTTGCGTATTTCCTCCTGGGGGAATACATGGTCAGATTCGCTAATTTTTCGGCGAAATTGCTGGAAGTGTACTTCTGTTTCGGGATGCACCAGCGCCAGGTAGCAATAGTAGTAAACCCCGATGGCAGGAATGTCCTGCAGTTCAGCCCGGTCGATATAGGCCAGCACTTCTTCCAGCAGGCCAAAGCGGTATTCGGTGTTGTAGACGGCCTGGTGGGAAAGGGAAAAGCAGGATTGGCGGAGCTTTTGAGCGATGTAGGCCAGGTCGAACTGGTCGGAAACCCCCTGCAGGTTAGTTGCATCGGTGCGCCAGGAAGCGGCGGCGTGGTTGTATTCTTCCAGCTCAATACGAAATGAATGTTCAAAGAATTCTGCGTTTTGGTAAGGCTCTTTCTCTTGTTGTGCCAGGGCCTGCCGGATAGCCCCCCGGTAGTGGCGCTGTAAGTTGCGTCGCCGGTAAATACCCGCCAATTGGAGTTCGTAATCCACCGGCTGCCCCTCGCGGTATTCGTAGACCATGAATTTCTCTGCCAACTTAAGCAGCAAGCTGGCGGCGAGACGCACCCGGTGGTCGTCGTATGGTGCGCCGGGAAAAAGCGACTCAAAGAGGACCTGCTTGTCAGTTGGAGGTATGGCGCGCCGGACACTTTCCTCCAATACTTCCAGCAGGCGGATCACGTCATCCCGCTGATTGAAAAAGGGGGAACGGACGAATTTCCCCAGGCGGCCCCGCTCCCGGGCATCCATCGATTGGAGCAATTCCCAAAGTTTGGATGATTCCATTTTACAAAAAATATCTTAAATATAAGATAATCAATGTTTAATATTTAAATTACAAAATTTATTTTTTACAAATCATAAATTTTGTAGTTGTGAAGCCCTTTGCTTATTCCCATCTTTGTTTCGTGAAAAAAAAAATCTGATTCCCATGAAAATTTTCTCCTCTGTTTTTAAGCTGTTGTTGCTGGTCGGGTTGTTTCAACTGCCCACTTTTTCGATGTTTGCACAGTCCAATCCGGTTATCATCACTACCCAGGTGGCAGAAGACTACCCCAATTCAGTGGATTTGACCTTGGTGGCCTTCAATTTTAAAAACCTGGTCAGCATGCAGTTTGTATTTACCTTTGACCCGCTCCAGGTTCAATACGATGATTTTACGGATTACAACTTACCTGGATTGAACGCAACGGCTGTCAATTTTGTGCCGCCGAATAGTATCCACTTCAGCTGGATCTCTCCCGATCTCATCAACGGAACAACCCTTGCGGATGGAGCGCCTGTTTGTACGATCCGGTTTACGCCCGTCGCGCAGGGATCTTGCTCCTTTCTTTTCGATCTGGGATCGTCGGTCTTCCCGGAATTTGTGAATTCTTCCGCCCAGGTCCAGGACTATCTGCTACTCGACTGCGCCACCGGAGGTGGTATCCTTTCCGGGAAGGTATTCGCCGACCAGGACGCCAACTGCAGCTTTTCTGCCGGGGAATCGACCCTCGGGGGCTTCCGGGTACAGATTTCGAGCAATGGGGAGAATGCATATGTCTATACGAGAGCCAATGGCGCCTTTTTCTATCCCATTCAACCCAATGATGAAACGCTGACGATCAGCGTGATCTCCCCCAACGACTATTGGGAAGGTTGCACGCCGGTTGAAGTGGTGGATGTCACTGACCCGGGAGCCAACCTCGAACTCGACCTGGGCATGGCCGTGCTGGATGACTGTAAACAAATGGAAGTGGAGCTTGGAGCGGCTTTCCTCAGGCGTTGTTTTCTAAGCCCCTATCACGTCTCCTATTGCAATCAGGGCACCCTTCCCGTAGAGGATGCCTACGTGGTGGTCGATTTTGACCCCTTCCTGGAAGTGAATAGCAGTACCATCCCCTGGTCATCCGTTTCCGGCAATGCCTATACGTTTCCGGTGGGCGACCTGGGCATTGGCGAATGTGGCTCCTTTGACGTACAGGTCCTGGTGAGCTGTGAGGCTGAATTGGGGCAGACCCACTGCTCAGAAGCCGTGATCTATCCCATCGAATTCTGCAACCCGGCGCCGGAATGGGACGGATCCCAACTTTCCGTCACCGGCTCCTGTACAGGCGACGAGGTGCAATTTGAGATCCGGAATATCGGACAGCAGGCGATGAGCAATGCTTCCGGCTATATCGTCATCGAAGACGATATGATCAAAATGATGGAACCGATCGATCCGCTCGGTCCTGGGGAGTCGGTGGCATTGCAATATCCCGCGACCGGTGCTACCTGGCGCGTGGAAGTGATCCAGGTTCCTGATTTTCCGGCTCCCAGCGAACCCAGCGCTACGGTAGAAGCTTGCGATGCAGACGGCGATGGCAATTTCAGCATGGGATTTGTGAGCATGTTCTCACAAGACGAATACGCCTCCAACGTGTCCCGGGATTGCCAGGAAAATCTGGGGTCTTTGGATCCCAACGACAAGTCGGCCTTTCCTGTCGGCTACCGCGAAACCCATCAAATCACCCCGGAAACACGCCTGGAATACAAGGTCCGGTTTCAAAACACCGGCACCGACACCGCATTTATTGTAATCATTCGGGATACGCTTTCCGAATGGCTCGACCCCGCTTCCATTCGGTTGCAAGCGACCAGCCACCCGTGCGATCTGCAAGTGCTGAATGACCGTCGATTGGTGATCCATTTTCCCGATATCCTTTTGCCCGACAGTACGACGAATGAGGCTGCTTCCAAAGGGTTTGTTCAATTCTCCATCGATCAGCTGCCGGGCAACCCCATTGGGGAAGTGATTGATAACCAGGCGTCGATCTATTTCGATTACAACCTGCCCGTAATAACCAACGAAGTATTTCATACCATTGGGGTAGATTTTGTACAGGATGTGAGTAGTACGAATGAAGTCGTCCATTCGTTGCGCCGTTTGACCGTGAGTCCGAATCCGTCCGATGGACCCGTACATATCCAGCTGTCAGGGGCTATGAACGGGCAGGTGATACTCTGCGATCTGGGCGGCCGGCAACTGCTCAAACTGCCTTTCCAAAATGGAGAAGCCTTATTGGAAAAAGGGGCCCTTGCCGCCGGTTTGTATTGGGCAGTGTTGAAAGTGGAAAGTAAGGTGTTGGGCGTTGGCAGCGTTATTTTAAAATAGTGACTTTTCTCATTGATAATGAACAGGGAAAATTCTAATTAGAAGGAAATTTCCCGGCCATGAGAGATAACTATTTTCTGGTCATGTTCTTCCTGGGCATCGCATTGCTCATCATTTGCGGGTTCTTTTTGGATGACTTTATTTTAGACCTTTGTGGCGGGGTCCTGCATTACTGGCTCGCCCAAAAATGGCTACTGAGCCGGGAGGCGATGTTACTGGAAGGGGTCGTGGGGGTCGGTTTGCTGGCCTTCCTGATCATGGTTTTTTTACGGGGGCGGTACAACCCTCAAGGGTATTCGCCCTCTGGGACGCATATTTGGGTTTTTCAGGATACCGGGAGAAAGTTCAAAGATGCTTCTGAATGTGAGATGTACGAGCGGGAGCATGGTCCGGGCAGTTGGACGAAGAAGGTGGAGGCCGAGAAAAAGGCCTTTGCATATATCGGCGGGGCTGCCGCTGCTGTGGCAATGGTGGGGCTGTATTTTTTCTCCAATGTCCAATCCGGGGCCCTTCTTTTTTGGGCCTTGCTCACCGGAATAGCATCTTATGTCCTTTTTTCTTTCCTGGGCTGGCTGATCGGGGTCATCCGGGACGAGTTTGAGTATGAGGAAACGCTGCGGGCCGATCTGCTGATTGCGTTCAATGCCTGCCTCATCCTGGTTGCGATATTCCTATTGGTGTACTTTCTGTATTTCCTGGTTTTCTTGTTCCTTCCCGCCCCATCTGCTGTCCTGAAGTCCATTTACCTGGGCGCGCACGGCGTTTTTGCCATTTATCTGATCGGGCTTTTGGTCCTTTGGCCGTTCATGCCGGTGATGGCGGCAGTTAAGGGGTATAGATAAAGGCAATTTTGCCTTATTTTCACCCCATGAAAAATCTGCTTGTTTTTCTCCTCACCTTCTACCGCCGTTTCCGAACCTGGCAACTGAGCCTCCGTGGCCAAACCTGGGACGATCACCATGCCGACCGCATCGTAAACGGGAAGTCGTGGGATGAATTTTGCGATGCGCTCAAGGCTGCTGGCGCTACTCTCAAATACGCAGGCACACCGCAAGATCCCTTCAACCAGGCGGAAGGTTACCGCTACCTCACCCGCCTACTGCGCGCCGGACTGGAAAATTTTATCGAATACGCCGACCCGGCTTTTCCTGTGTTGCGCCGCATGGTGCACGAAACGGTGAAAATGGGCGCAGACAACCCGGACAATTACTATCAAAATGCCCGTATCAGTGGCCAGTACGAATACCGGATCACCGGAACAAGAAACACGATCCATTACCTGGCTTTCGCCGCGCAAAAAGGCGGATATGAGCTGGGGAAAGGGTTGGAGACCACCGGCTTTCTCGAAGCGCGCGACATGCATTTCGGGCCCGATGGCTCTTTTGAGTTGATCCTGAGCATCGCGCAAAAAGGAAAAAACTGGCTGCGCCTGGAGTCTGAATCCAGTCTCTTCATCGTGCGTCAAACCTTCCTTGACCGGAGTTCCGAACAGCTGGCCGACCTCCACATCGAATGCATTGGTGGCCCCAAATCGCCGGCTATCCTCACGTCAAAAGCACTGGACGAAGGCCTGACCTCCGCCAGCGCTCTGGTAGCCGGTGCTTCCCTTATGTTCGCCCGCTGGGCCCGCGGATTCCAGGCCCACACCAACCAACTTCCGAGGTTTGATCCTGCAGTGAGCAACGCAGCAGGCGGTCTGAAGGAGATTGCTTATTACCACAGCTATTGGCAACTCGGCCCTGAGGAAGCACTCCTTATCGAGGTCATGCCCCCTGTCTGCGATCACTGGAACTTCCAGCTCAACAATCATTGGATGGAATCGCTTGACTACCGTTATCACCAGGTACACCTCAATAAGCACACCGCACATTATGAGCCCGACGGAAGCCTCCGTATCTTTGTCGCCCACCGCGACCCCGGCCACCCCAATTGGATCCGTACCCTTGGGCATGACCGCGGTACGATGTGTTTCCGATGGGTACGGGGGGAGGAGGAACCCGAGCCCAAAACCAGGGTCATTCCGCTAAGCACCCTCTAGTCACCCTAATAACCCAATTACCCATGTCTCCACCCATCGTCAACTTGAACCGTCATCCGCGCAGGAGACCATTGCTGATCCGCACGTTTAATTCTCTGGGGAAGAACGGGCCACTTTATGCGGAGGACCTCCTGGAGACCGCTTCAGGAAGAGCCAAATTGGCTGATTTTGGCGATGGCCATTTTCTGGAACCCCTGGAAAAACTGGTACAGTCGATCAATGAGGAAGCCCGATTGCATCCTTTCGGCCGGTTCATTTCGCGAGAGCGGCTGATAAACCTCCTGAGCAACAGGCTGCGCGCCACCGAATTCCGAAGACTGTATCCTTCGATTGCCGAACAGAAAATTGCATCGCCTATCGTCATAACAGGCCTCCAGCGCACGGGCACGACTTTCCTTCACCGACTGCTGGCTGCCGATCCGGGGCTTCGGGCTCTCCGTTCCTGGGAGGGCCTGCACCCCGCGCCTTTGCAATGGCCCGTCCGCGATCGCGGCCCGCGCATCAGAAAGGCGCGCGTCGCCGAACGGGCCCTGCGCTATATGTCGCCCGATTTTTTGCCATCCATCCAGTCGAGCACCACGCCCCGGAAGAAGAGATCCTTCTGCTCGACAATAGCCTGCGTTCCACCGTGCCGGAAGCTACCCTTCATGTGCCCGGCTTCGCCGCCTGGATCGAAACGCAAGACCACCGCCCGGCCTACCAAATGTTGTACCAGATGCTGCAATTACTGCAATGGCAGGAACCTGGTAAAAGGTGGGTCCTTAAAACACCTCACCACCTCGAATTTCTGGATGTCCTTTTCGCCGTTTTCCCCGATGCCAAAGTCATCCATACCCATCGCAGTCCGGTGGAAACGATGGGCTCTTTCTGTAGCATGGTTTATTTCAGCAGGCATATCTTCAGCGATCAGGTCGACCGGCATGAGATTGGCCGCCACTGGTTGCGAAAAACGGCTCATATGCTTCGGCGAGCCCATGACTTTCGCCAATCTCATCCGGAAAATGCCATTTTGGATGTGGACTATACAAATCTGGTGGATAATCCACTCGCTATCGTACGGGAAATTTACGATTTTGCAGGCCAGCCGCTGACTCCGGATACAGAAGCTGCCCTCATGCGAGCCCTGGCTCTCAACCGTCAGCACAAGTATGGAAAACATCAATACCAGCTCAGCGATTTTGGCCTCCATGAAGAGGTTGTAAAAGAAACCTATCATTTTTGAAATCATCAGGCACTAATCTGCATGGAAAAAGGACGTTTTGACAACCCCCTCGAAGCAGTGCTCGTTGGCGTGAAGGAACTCTTCATGCGGCAAACCAACCTGCGCCCGATCCAGGATTCGGATCGATTGGATGGCAAGACTGCGTTGATCACCGGCGCCAAATCGGGTATTGGCTTTGCCGTAGCTGTTGAATATGCTCGTCGTGGCGCCCATGTCATCATGGCTTGCCGGAGCGGTATCCCGGGAGCCGGGGAAAAGGTGAAAAAGCTGAGCGGATCTGATCAGGTGGAGATGGTCAAGATGGATGTGAGCAGTTTGCACTCTATTTACCAGTTGACCAAACAACTCAAAGACCGAAAGATCCAATTGGATGTGGTAGTGGAAAATGCCGGAGTAACCCCTCCTTTCGCCCGGAAAACCATCCATGGACTGGAGGAGATGTTTGCGGTCAATTACCTCTCTAAGTTCATTTTCATCAATCGCCTTCTGCAGGATGGAACCATCCCAAACGCCTTGTATGCCGGCAATTCCCGCCCGGTCGGCGAGTCCCGGCCCCGAATTCTGTTTACTTCTTCCGACTCGCACCGGAACGCTTCCTCCATCGAATTTGAGAAACTGGGGGTGTATGAGGATTATAACCCGACAAAAGCGATCAAGCTCTATGGGTATTACAAGCTGGTGCTCAATACCTTTGCCGTCGAGCTATCGAAGCGCCTGAACCCGAACGGTACCGTCGATGTAAGCGTCTTTCCATTGTGCCCCGGAGCCGTGCGCACCAATATCATTCGCGATGCCCCGCCTTTATTGAAATTTGCCCTGGGTGGCGTGTTCTACCTCTTTTTTCAATCACCCCAAAAAGCCACCGGCCCCTTTGTTTATCTCGGTGCAGGACCCGAAGTGGAAGGCTCCACCTGTCGCTACCTGCACATGATGGCGGAGAAGCAAATGGACGAGAAGGTATTCGATGTCGAAGCAGGAAAGAAGTTGTGGGAACGGTCGGAGGAAATTTTGAATGGGATTAGTTGACCGGGTTCAAAATTTTGTTCAAGATCTTCCACGTGATCAAATAGGTCGGTTTGACGCCTTCTTCCCCCAAACTGCCCGATGCCAGGGTATGGCCGGTGAGCAGCGGATTATCTGAGGCGTAGTAGGCATACCGGAGCACGACATCCGAGTTGATGTTATTCCGGATCTTGCTGGCTGCCTGGATGGCTTTTTGGTAATGGGCGCCTTCCATCTCCAGTCCCACTGCTTTCCAGGAAGATTCGAGGAAGAACCCCAGAATGTCCTTATTCTGTAAAGAGGTGCCCAATACGGAGATCATAGGACCCTGGTAGACCGCCAGGTCATGCCCTTCAAAGTCTTCTTTCCGGAGGTCGTTTTCGAGGGGGTAGTTGTCGGCGGTTCCTTCAAATACATGGGCGGTGGGGATCATGATATCGCCTTTTTTACCTTCCAGGATACCCGCTTTGCCCATGATGGAGATCGAACGCACTTTCAGGCAATAGTTTTCTCCGTTTGACTCATAGGGCTTGAGCAGTTCGTCCATAATTTCATAAGCCTGTTCGCCAAAGGCGTAATCTACTACGAGCAGAAGGGGCTGTTCCTCGGCGATATAGCGTTCATTCCACTCCAAATCCGGAGGCAGGATGGAAGAAGGGATTTGGGTAAGGTCGAAGAGCTGGACGGCGATGTTGGTGCCGCTTTCGTCTTCAATCTGTACCATCCCGGTTTTTTGCGCAAATTCCGATACCCGATTTCGGAGGATATCGTTCTCCTCTTTACTCAATTCCAGGGCCAGCGCGCCGAGATCCTCGGTTTTGCGGATTCGCTTCAGGGCTGCCAGTGCAAAGAAGCTGTTCATCACGCTGTGCAGATTCGAGCTGATGATGTGTATGGGACGGTCGAAAAGTTGATTTTCCAGAAGATGTTCCTTAATGTGGTTGGCCCAAAGTTCGCCGTAGAGGTGATGACCTACTTTTTCCCGAAGGGCAGAAGAAAAATTGATCACGCGATCCTGGCTTTCCTGTTTCTCCTCCCTGGCCAATTTCCCCATCCAATACGTGATGTGAAAAAGACTATTCACCCGGGGTGTTTTTTCAAATAGCTCTGCGGCTTCAGCGATCTCTCCATACGGCCGCCCCAGGATACTGCTCAGGTATGTATAGGCTACCTCTTTTTCAAAATCTTCTCCGTTCTTATCTTTCTCCACGATCTGCTCCAGCATTTTCCAGGCGCGGGTTGTATTCCCGCGTGTACTTTCGCTGTTGCGGCGGATCTTTTCAGATTCGACGAAAAGAAAGGTGAGGTGGGTCAACACGTCGTAGATATCGCTTCGCCCGCGCGTCATCTCGATAAACATCTGCTCCTGATCGATCCGGTAGCAGTTGCGGCGGCGTTTGGGCGGAATAATGACGGGGAAATGCGAAAATTCCAATCCTTCCTTGGAGATGAGGTTGACGTACCGGCATTCTTCGATCCCTTCCGGCAAACGCTGGAAAATATAGAGCAGCCCTTCCAGCTCTACTTTTTCCGGATCGGCTATGCTGCCGTAAATCTCCGGGCGCAGGGTCATCAGCGCCTCGATCATGGCCTCCCCGGAAACGCCCAGGGGCTTATAGCTGCCCCGGATGAATAAATGCCGCATGGCGATATACAACCGCTGGATCGCCGCACTGGATTCCTGCGCGCGCGTACGGGAATGGGTAGTGGTATAAAGTGGAATTAAGGAATTGGATAACATCCCTGTCTGTTTTGATTCATGCAAATTAAGAAAAAACTTCTGACCGGAATATGCACAATTGGTTTGCCAGCCGAAAGCTGGCAAATCAATTATACAACCGCGTATAAAAAAAAATAAAGATTGGAGAAGTGCCAGCGGCACTTCTCCAATCTTTTTTTATTATTATACACTGTCCTACGACAACAACTTTTGCAGGAAATCACCCACAAAATAGGATACTCCCGCGGCGATAGCTCCCAGCGTGAAAGTTTCCAGCATCCCCACGATCCGGCTGGTCTCCGTGATGTATGTTTTTAAAAAGCCGATAAATACAAACGCCAATGAGGTGAGTATGGAAGACCAAATGAAGAGATCGCCCGGGAAACTACCCAGATAGTCCCATACGTATACCAACAAAGGGATAAAACCTACAGTAAGGAATGAAGCGAAGGTGACCGCTCCAATGGCTATTGGTGCTTTGACTTCTTCGATCATTTCGAGTTCCTCTTTCATCATGACCTCCACCCAGCGATCCCGGTCGGCGGTAATGACCTGGACGACCTGCTCGAGCAATGCTCCTTCAAAGCCTTTTCCCCGAAAGATCTCGCGGATCTCTTCTTCTTCTTTATCGGGAATATTGTCTACCTCCCAGTATTCCTGGGCCCGGTGGCGCCGGAAATTGTCGCGTTCCGATTTTTTGGATAAATAGGCGCCGACCGACATGGAAAACCCGTCGGCGAACAGGTTGGCAAACCCCAAAATGATGATGATCGAACTGTCGAGGCCGGCGCCCACTGCACCGGATACTACGGCGAACGTAGTTACACTTCCATCGATCCCTCCATAGACAAACTCGCCGAGGTAGTTGCGGAAGCGACTCAATAAGGGGTGCTCTTGCTGGGCGTGAGGTTCTTCGTGATGGTGCATTTACAGAAGGCTGTTCAGGTATTGGTAAAAGGCAGGTTGTGCCTGAATGTAAGGCTGATGGGGTTCTCTGGTCACGTATTGATTTTCCTGTTTCGAATCCAGAATCCGGGCTTTCAGGTTGCCGCCCAACTGTATCTCCAGGAGGGTGCGAAGCTCCTTTAACCGGTCAGGGTTCCGGATCGGAAAGGCTACCTCGACCCGGTGATCAAGGTTGCGCGTCATCCAATCCGCTGATGACAAGTAACATTCTTCCTGTCCTGCATTGCCAAATAAAAAGATGCGGGCATGCTCGAGGAATCGATCTACCACACTGATTGCCACGATATTTTCACTTAGTTTGGCAACTCCCGGCCGCAGGCAACAAATACCGCGAATAATCAGGTAGATCCGCACCCCGGCGTTACTGGCTTCATAGAGTTTGTCGATCATCTTCCGGTCTTCCAGGCTGTTCATTTTTAGTATGATATACGCTTCCCGACCCATTTGGGCATGGTGGATCTCCCGGTCGACCAGCGCGGTGAGTCGTTCCCGCAAGGTGAGGGGCGCCACCAGGAGTGATTGAAACTCCGGACCCGGGCTGGATCCTTCCAGGAAAGAAAACAACTGGGCAACTTCTTCGGTAATTTGGATGTCCGCAGTAAGCAGGGCATGGTCGGCGTAGACGAAGGATGTCTTTTCGTTGAAATTGCCGGTGCTGAGGTAGGCATAGTGGGCCGGCCCCCGTTTTGCCCGGGTGGTGATCAGGAGCGCCTTGGCGTGTACTTTCAGGTTGGGAATGCTGTAAATGATCCGGGCGCCGGCATCCTGAAGGCGTTGGCCCCACACCAGATTCGTCGCTTCGTCAAAACGGGCTTTAGCCTCCACAAACACGGTCACTTCTTTTCCTTTTTCCAATGCATAAGCAAGCGCCTTGGCAATCTCTGATTCCGCAGCAATCCGGTAAAGGGTGATCTTGATCGAATGTACGATCGGCAAGTCAGCTGCTTCCCGGAGCAAGGACAGGAGGTATCCGAATGTCTGGTATGGGTAGTGGAGCAGTTGGTCATTCCTGCGAACGGATCCCAAAATGGAGGAAGCGTCCTGGAGAAACGGATGGGGGAGCGGAGACATGGATTCATCTCTCAGTCCGGGAATGCCCGGTGGTTCCGGGAAATCAAAAAAATCGCTAAAGTTGTGATAGCGGGCGCCTGGAATGAGGTCGCCTTTTTTCAATTGAAAGATCTCGATCAGAGGATCCAGGAGCTCGGGAGGAATGGAGGCGTCGTAGAGAAATCGCGTAGGCAGCCCGGAAGCCCGGCCTTCCAGTCCTTGTTTGATCTTTTCGATCAGGTTGCCGCTGAGCTCGTCATCGATATACAACTCGGCATCGCGGGAGAGTTTGATGGAATAGGCCGCCCCCTGGATCGCATCCGGAAGGAAGCGATTGAGGTTGAAACGAATGATGTCGTCCAGAAAAGTGATAAAGTGCCCGCCGTCCTGACTGGGCAGTACCACGAATCGTCCTTTTTCTTCCGAAGGAATTTCTACCAGCACGGCCACATGGGCGTTGTCTGCCGTTTGCGCCACAAAATAGAGGCTCTTGTTTTTGAGAAATGGAGCCCGTATGCCGGGAGCGAGGAACAAGGGCTTGAGTATTGGGGCGAGATGTTCGTCAAAATATTGCACGGCAAAAGCCTGCTGCGGGGCGTCAAACTGGGCATCGGTGATGAGGTTGATCCCCTTACTCGACAGGTCGGGAATGATCTCTTCGCGGAAGGTTTCTCCAAAAAGCAATTGCTGGCGCTGCACGATCTTTTGTACCTGCTGCAGCGTTCGGCGGGGATGCATATGGTATTGCTGGCGCGTTTTTTTGCGCAATTTTTTGAAGCTGCGCAACGAGGCTACCCGCACCCGGTAAAATTCGTCGAGATTGGATGAATAGATCGCGAGGAACTTCAGCCGCTCGTAAAGCGGCACACGCCGGTCGCGGGCTTCCTGCAACACCCGGTGATTAAAGGAAAGCCAACTGATGTCCCGGTCGAAAAAGCGTTCTTGCATGCAGCTACTTTTGCGGAAAGTTAGAAAAACTCGCTCAGTACAAAGCAAATAAAGAAGATTAATAAGGTTTTGCCAGTCGCCAACTTTGCCAACCCAACAGCAAGAGCAGCGGAATAGCGGCAGTGGGCAATTCCTGTGGCAACCATTTCCAGGAAATCAACAGCCCGATGGTCAACAACAGTTGGAGCCAGCCAAAAAACTTCAACCATTGGGCTTTCCGGTTTACCATTAGCCCTATCCCCGCCAGGAGCCCGATCGGATGCAGCCAAAGGATGTTCCAATTGTGCTGCGTGGCCTGATGGTCGGTGCCCCACGACATGAAGGCGACCAGGCACCCGGCTAGTCCGAAAAGCACCCAGAATAGGACATCGGCCACCTGGGTGAGCCGGGGATTGGGCGAATATAGCCAAAGGAGGATAAAGCAGGGAAGCAGAATCCAAAACAGGATAGCTGGGTAGGGCTTGGATGTGGATGTCGTATCAAACGTGGGTTCCAGTAGCTGGATGCGCGGCCCCAGAAGGCTGCGAGCTCCATCCACCCGGCCATAAGCGAGGTTGTCGGATAAATAATCGGGCAAAAACATCTGTCCCCGCTCGTCGGCCACCTGGTCGGTGGGCGTGCCGAGCAGCAGGTCGATGCCAAAGTCTACCCAAGGCTGGCGGGCTATATAAGGACCGATTGCGTCCCGGTAAGTCATTTCCACATCGGATTTGGGGAAATGATAGGTCAACCTGTCTTTTAATACGGCTTCAAACACGTCGCGTATCCGGGAAGAACAGTTGTCGAAGAAAAAATCATAGAGGTAGTAGCGGTTCTCAGGCCGGTAGTTTTCCGTCAGAAAGCCTGCTACGGCTTCTTTTTCCGGCCCATCGAGTTGCACTTCTTCCTCATATACCGAGCGGCCTTCTGTCCGGTACTCCACCATAAAGCTTTGGAAGGACTGCACATCCAGGTTGTAGAGCAGCTTGCCCCGCAAAAATTTTGTATAAAAATTGGGGGTATTAAAATCAAAGGTGCCATAGTTGTAAACCTGGTCAAGCCCTCTCGAAGCGTCCTGGATCCGGATAGCGCTGTGCCCGAAACTGCTGTATAACGCCTCTCCCGGGCTGCAAGTGAGCATGGTGATACGCGCCTCTTCCCAGGAGCTTTGGCCCCAGACGCTAGCAACCAGCATCAGGGAGAAGAGCATTATAGTCCATTTTTTGAGCATCATTTTTTGTCGTTTCCTAAGTGACCGGGTCACTAGTGGGGTTTCACTAATAATTCTGGATGCAGGGGGAGCGCCCCAGGCGCTCCCCCTGCATCCAGTTTTTTATGTTTAAAGTACCCTAGCGATCGGGTCACTAAAATAAAAGTATGATCAAAGGTAATTTTGATCTTCCACAATAACCAAATATCCTTTCGCGCTGTTTCTACTTTCGTACCCAAAATATTTATTCCATGTCGAGACGAAAATCGATAGATGACGATACGCCGAACCCTAAAATGAGCCGCGAAACACTGCGACAGGCGCTGGGTCTCTTTAAATTTGTACGCCCCTATTGGTGGCGATTAGCCCTAGGCCTGGTTATCCTTTTCCTGTCCAGTATGGTATTTATGGTGTTCCCATATCTGTCGGGGATGATGGTGGATGTGGCACAGGGAACCTCAAAATGGAATTTTTCGCTCCGCGATATCGGCCTGGTACTCCTCGGTATCCTGGTCATGCAGGGAGTCTTCTCCTATGCCCGGGTCATGCTGTTTGCCTATGTCAGTGAGAAAGGAACGGCAGATCTGCGCAAAGCATTGTACGACAAACTGGTTTCTCTTCCCATTGTCTTTTTTGAAAAAAGCCGGGTAGGGGAGTTGGTCAGCCGCCTGACGGCCGATGTGGAGCGCTTATACAATGCATTCTCCTATACGCTGGCCGAGTTTTTTCGTCAGATTATCATCCTGGTGTCGGGAATTATTTTTCTGGCTATTACCACCCCGCGCCTGGCACTGATCATGCTGGCCACTTTCCCGGTGGTAGTCGTACTGGCTATGGTATTTGGCCGTATGATCCGGAGATTGTCGAAAGTCCGCCAGGAAGAACTGGCCAATTCCAACACGATCGTCAGTGAGACGATGGCGACAGTACAGACCGTGAAAGCGTTTACCAACGAATGGTTTGAGTCGGTGCGGTATGCCAAATCGATCGGCAATATGGTGAAGATCTCCCTGGAATACGCCAAGGGGCGTGCGTTGTTTGCCGTGTTTATCATTGTGGTGCTCTTCGGCGCCTTGTTCTTTATCATTTGGGAAGGCGCCAACCTTCTGCAAGCCGGCAAGATCACCGCAGGCGACCTGGTTGCTTTCGTGTCCTATACCGCCATCATCGGAGGGGCTATCGCCGGCCTGGGAAATTTTTATACCGAGATCCTGGGCGCCCTCGGCGCTACGGAGCGGGTGCGAGAGATCCTGGATCGCGAATCGGAAGTGGTCATCAAGCCGGTACTACCCGCAGATCGCACGACCATGCGAGGCGATATTCGCTATTCGGATGTGCATTTCCGCTACCCCACCCGGGAAGATATGGAGGTGCTGAAAGGGGTGAGCTTCGAGGTGCGCGCCGGACAAAAAGTGGCCCTGGTCGGTCCTTCCGGTGCCGGAAAATCTACTATCGTGCAATTGCTGCTGCGGTATTATGCACTGGAAGAAGGAACCATTGAAGTGGATGGCCGTTCGATCTCGGACTACGACATTTCCGAGTTTCGCTCGCATGTGGCCATTGTACCCCAGGAGGTCATTCTGTTCGGAGGCGCTATCCGGGAAAATATCCGCTATGGCAAGCCCGACGCTTCGGACGAAGAGATCATTGAAGCTGCCAAGCAAGCCAATGCCTGGGATTTCATCACTTCCTTCCCCGATGGACTCGATACGCTGGTCGGTGAACGAGGGGTGAAACTATCGGGTGGACAGCGGCAGCGCATCGCCATCGCCCGGGCTATTTTGAAAAACCCCAGCATCCTGATCCTCGATGAAGCTACCTCCTCGCTCGATGCCGAGTCGGAAAAACTCGTTCAGGAAGCGCTTAACAAACTGCTGGAAGGCCGCACGTCCATCATCATCGCCCATCGCCTGGCTACGATCCGCGATGTGGACCAGATCTATGTGCTGGATGAAGGGCAAATTGTGGAGCAAGGAACACACGAAGAATTATCGTTGTTGGAAAATGGGATATACAACAGCCTGGCACGGCTGCAGTTTGAACTCACCTGTGGCCGCGGGCGGTGCTTTTTAAAAGATTATGCGCTGGCAACAAAAATTGTTGATCTCCCTCATCGCCCTGGCCCTCCTGGGGCTGGTGGTGGTGTATGTCTTTGAATTCTATTACTTCCAGCGCACCTTTCACGTGCAGCGCTTGCTCCTGACCGGCGCCCTCATCGGGGCAGGGGTCGGCGCCGCACTCGGCTGGCGGTTCAGTCGGGTGGTAGAGGATTCGGTGGAACGCATCCAGGTGTATGTGTTTTGCATAGTGCTGGCCGTCATTTTTACCCCACTTTTGGTAAGCTTGAGCAACCGCCTTTTGAGCCCTCATCCGGTGCAGTGGGAGGATGTCCTCTTTTTTGAGGAAAAACCGTATATTTCTGAGCGCTTTGGGATCCTGAAAGACGAAAAGGTGCAAACTGCGGGCTATCATCTCTTTTATTCCCGGGAAGGGGAGATCTACCGGATGGACAACCGCCATAAGATGGGCGTATCCCTCAAGCGGGGCGATATCTTTCAGATTCCGGTACGCCAGGGACTTTGGGGCTTCTCCTGGGTATTGAGTGATCGAAAACCCTGGTCCCATCCAAATTTCAGTGAATAATCTCTTTTTATGGTTTTTTTGACGAACCATTCGCTCACCCCCTACCATACGTTTGGGCTCGATGTCCGGACTGCTTTTTTTGTCGAAATAAAATCCACGGAAGAATTGCGGCACGCGCTTGCACAGAGCACCCCGCCTATACTCCTGCTGGGCGGCGGCAGCAACATGCTGCTCACCCGGGACTGGCCGGGCACGGTTATCCATATGATGGAGAAAGGAAGGGAAATTAGTTCAGAAAATGAAGAGGAAGCTATTATAGCCGCAGGCGCAGGAGAAAACTGGCACGAACTGGTCCTGTGGACCCTCGATCAGCACCTCGGTGGACTGGAAAACCTCTCCCTCATACCAGGCTCTGTCGGCGCAGCCCCTATTCAGAATATCGGGGCCTATGGGGTGGAACTGACCGATGTGTTCGACCACCTGGAAGCCATGGACCTTGAAACCGGAGTTATTCGTGTCTTTGACCACGATTCCTGTCACTTCGGCTACCGCGATAGTGTGTTCAAAAATGAGTATAAAGGAAAATACGCCATCACCCGGGTGTTTTTACGCTTGAAGAAAAACCCGGTGGTGAATACCGGTTACGGCGCTATCCGCGATTTGCTATCCCAGGAGGGTATCACTACGCCTACCATCCGGGACGTGAGTCGCGCAGTGATCGGGATCCGCCGCTCCAAGCTGCCCGATCCGGCGGTGCTGGGCAATGCCGGCAGTTTTTTCAAAAACCCGGAAGTATCTGCAGGGGAGTTGCAACGACTGTTGGAAGCTTTTCCTCACCTTATCCACTACCCCCTTCCCGACGGAGGCGCCAAAATACCTGCAGGTTGGCTGATCGAACAATGCGGATGGAAAGGCAAACGGGTGGGGAACACCGGTTGTCATGCCCAACAATCGCTCGTACTCGTCAATTACGGCGGCGCTACCGGACAGGAGATCTGGGCCCATGCCCAACGCGTAGCTCAAAGCGTCAAGGAAACGTTTGGAGTAGAATTGATGGCGGAGGTGAATGTGCTGTAACTCCTCATTCGCACTTTTTTCCCCTTTTCCGTCAATACAAAATCTTCAAAATCCAGCGTCACCCCCTCCAGTCGTTCCAGGGCGGGGCGTTTGTGTGGGGTGAGAATGACCAATTGCGGGGCGTGTTGAAAAAGGGTATGTACCAGCGGGTAAAGTTGTTTCTCCGGACAAAGGTGCATGGCGAAGCTACAGATGACAGCTGAAAACTGCCCTTCGAGTTTTCCCTGGATCACCTCCTGAAAGGACCAGGACCAGCAAGGGCGACCGAGGTTGGACTCAAAGAGGGATTTGGTGAATGGATCGCAGCCCTGGGTTTGGTCGAAGCCCAGTTCGCGAAGCACCAGGCTCACCTCTCCGCCCCCGCCACAGAAGTCGAGCGCATGTGAATAGTCGATTCGGTGCGAATTTTGGATCAGCAACTCCCGCACCTGCGGAAAATGCGGATTGGCATACTCGCCCCCATGCAGCTGATAGTAGGTCTCTACCCCAAGCTTCGCATACAGGTTTCGAATCCCTTCCTCCTTCACTGCTTCCACTATTTCACTCTCCCACTCAATTCCCTGTCGTTCCCGGGTCTTCTGCCGGCTTCTCGTAGGGCTTGGATTTTTTGGACAGCACGGTGGTATACCGTTTCGGATTGAGGCGGATATCCTGCGTGAGCAGTTCCACATCAGAAAGCGTTTTGTTGAGTTGCTCGTAGAGCGTCTTGTCGTTGACGAGCAGGCCGAGGGTGCCTTCGCTCTGATTGATCTTATCGAGCGCCCCGCCCAGGCTTTCTACTGCGCTGTTGATCTTCGAAAGGGTGCCTTTCAACTCTTCGACAGTCGTGTTTACGTTGCCCACCACATTTTGTTCCTTGAGGTCGTTGCTCACGGCTGCGAGGTTGTCGAGGAGCTGCCGGATCTTTTCGTTGCTTTCTTTGAGATTGCCGGTCACGGAGGAGGCATTAGATAGCGTAGTTTCGATCGATGCCGTCGAGGCGGCCATCATCCGGTCGATCCGGCCGGTAGTAGAGTTGAGGTTGGCGAGGATACTTTGCACATCCTTTCCGCTTTTGGCCAGTTCGGGATTATTCGAAAATTTGCTGATCAGCGTGTCGGCCAATTGGGTAAGGCGGGTCTCCAGGATGCTGAGGTAGATGTCGAGATTTTCGGTACCCACCATGGAGTTGAGGAATCCCTGGGTGCGTCCTTCCAGGTATTTCCCGGCGCCCGGGCAGTTTCCGGAAAGACATTGGGGCGGAAAGACGAGCTCGATAACCCGGCCGCCCATCATGCTGGTTGTATTGATCTCCGCGATCGTCCCCTCCGGTACCTTGATGTCCTTGCGCACGTCCATTTCCACGATGATCTTGGTCAGATCCTTGGGGTTGAGGTACACGTCTTTGACGATCCCCACCTGAAATCCGTTTACCTGGATAGGGTTGGACTTCTTGAGTTCGTCCGCATTGTCGTACTCGGAGATAAAAATCTGCGAAGTCTCGAGGATGTTGCGGCCTTTGAGGAATTCAAAACCCCAGATAAGCAGTGCGATAGCTGCAGTGGCAAGGATGCCTATTTTCGTTTCTCTTCGAATTTGCATAATTGTTGATATAAAATTAAAGGGATAGGCATACTGCCATAAATGCGGGCACAAAGTTAATCAAAAAAAGTTGGTTCATTCTATGCCGAGTTGTTGCTTGGCCTCCTTCAGGCTGATCTTTTGGCCGTTTTGATAGGCTACGATGAAGGCATCGGAAAAACCCAGCGCGCGAATCTGTTGCTGGATCTGCTGGGCCTGCCACAGTCCGCTACTGGCGGGAATCTGATATTTTATCATATTATTTTCCGCCACGATTTCAACGGGATAGGTGATTTTCGCCCAGGCTCCGGTGCGGGTATCCAGGAGTGCAGAGGAGGCCGCCAACTGCACTTTGAATGTGATTCCCTTGGAGGGGGAAGTCGAAGCAGCGGAAGAAACAGGAGTTGGAGAAACAGGAAGGGTAGCTGCAGGGGTCGGTGGGGAATAATGCCCATTGGTCTGGGTAGTTTCCACCACCGTATCTTTTACGGGAATGGCCACAAAAGGTTTGGGCTCGGGGGCAACACCGCCTTCCAGGTCGTATTTGTAGTCGGTAAAAGCGGCGAGGATAGCCCCTGCGATTTGCTGTTGGCCCTCCCTGGTACGGAGGTATTTCTCTTCCAGGCTGTTGCTCAGAAAGCCCGTTTCGATCAACACACTGGGCATGGTGGTTTCGCGCAAAACCAAAAATCCGGCTTGTTTCACGCCTCTGCTGTGGCGATCGGCACTTTCTTCCATGTGCTTTTCTACCTTACCGGCAAAAAGGATGCTCTGTTCGAGGTAGGCGTTCTGGTACATCGACATGATGATCGTTGCCTCCGGCGAATTGGGGTCGTAGCCGTAAACCGATTCGTAATTTTCTTCGTGCAGGACCACCGAGTTTTCTCGCAGGGCCACCTGGAGGTTTTCTTCCATTTTGTGCGGCCCCAGCACATAGGTCTCGCTGCCGTTTACATGGGCCGCCTTGGAAATATAGTTGCAATGGATCGAAATGAACAGGTCGGCAGCAGCCCGGTTGGCAATCTGGGCCCGTTCGTGCAGCGGGATAAATTCATCGGAATTGCGGGTGAGAATAACCTGCACATCGGGGTATTGAGCAGTTACGGCGGCAGCCAGGTTTTGAGCTATGCCAAGGGCTATTTCCTTTTCATAGGAGCCCGCACCGAGGCATCCGGGGTCATGGCCACCGTGGCCGGCATCGATCACGATCTTTTTTACGGTGATTCCTTTCTTGGGATAGTCCCCAGGTTTGGTATTTTTGCCCGTAGATTGTGGCGTCACTTCCAACCCCAGCGTATCGCCTGCGACCGATATGTTAAAGTTGGCCGTGGAAGACGGCAAAAAACAGAGCATTAGCGTTTGAATGGCGAATGCAAGGCGAAATAGCATGGGAGCAGGGTTCAGATCATTATGCTGTATCAATAGACATTCTTTTTTTTTGGAAAAGGCCCGTTTTGAATGGGAAGTGCCGATATTTGATAGAGTCCCGGAACCCATGTTTCCATTGGGAACGGACAAAATAAATTTTTGCGGCAAGGCAAAAATAATGTATTTAAACACTTGAAAGCAAAAACGAAAATTTCTATTTTTCTTTTGTGCGGGGTAATGCACCTGTGGGCACAAGATACTATTCCGGATGCAGCTGTCTTGTTGCAACCGGATACCACGGTCGTTTTTGCCGATTCCGTACCTCCTTCGCCGAGTGTCATTTCAGTGGCTATCTCCAAAGATACCCCGGAGTCCACGATTGAATATGGCGCCCGGGACTCCATGGTGTGGAACCTGGAGGACCGGAAGATCTTCCTCTATGGCGCCTCCAAGGTGAAATATACCTCGATCTCCCTTACCGCAGGCTATACGGAGTTTGACTGGTTGGAAAATATTGTCCGGGCCAGCGGCATCGAAGACAGCACCGGCCACATGCTGGAAAAACCCAATTTTTCGGACGGCACCAATATGTTTGAAGCCCGCGAAATGCGCTACAACTACCTGACGCACAAAGGGACCATCATCCAGGCCGCCACCGTGCAGAACAACCTGTACGTCATCGGCGAAAAAGCCAAGTTTTTTAGTTCCGTCGGCGATACCACCCAATCGGATATTATCTACAACAAAAACGCCATTTTTACCACCTGCGACCAGGAAGTGCCACATTTCGGGATACGCAGCAACAAACAGAAGGTCATTCCCAATAAAATGGCGGTCATTGGACCTTCTCACCTGGAGGTTATGGGCGTGCCCACTCCGCTATGGCTCCCCTTCGGATTTTTTCCGTTGAAAACCGGCAAACAAACGGGACTCCTATTTCCCCGCAATTATGAAAACTCCAACAACTGGGGGTTCGGACTCCGGGGTGTGGGTTGGTATTTCCCGATCAGCGACTTTTTTAACTTGCAGGTTACGGGCGATATTTATTTAAAGGGATCGTACCGGCTTCGCACGGTGGGTAGCTATGCCAAACGATACAAGTACCGCGGCAATTTCAACCTCGAATACGGCAACCTCCGCACCGAAGACAATTTTGCTACCCCCTTCCGCACGGAGACGTTCAGCCTGCAACTTGCCCATAACCAGGATGGAAAATCACACCCCTCCCGATCGATCGGAGGAACGATTAACCTGCAGACGAATAATGCACAGAGCCTCAATTACAATGACCCCACGGCCGTGCTCAATACCACGCTGCGCTCCAATTTTACGTATTCGGAGCGTTTTCCGGGAAAGCCCTACAACTTATCGGTGGGTTTTCAGCACTCCCAGAATACCCAGACCCGGCAGATGACGATCAATTTTCCGACCTTCAATTTTCAGACACAGACGCTCTATCCGTTCAAACGAAAAGGCGCTCCTTCCCAGCAACGCTGGTATGAAAAGGTCGCCCTCACGTATCGCGGGGAGGCAAAAGCCGAGTTGCAAACCACCGACACCACGCTTTTCGACCCGGGAACCCTGAAAGATATTCAATATGGCGCCAGGCACAAGATTACGGCCAATACCTCCATCAAGTTCCTCAAATATTTTAACATCAACCCCAGCGCCAATTACGACGAAGTCTGGTTTATGGAAACCTCCAGCAAGACGTTCGATCCTTCTATCGTCGTGAAATACGACACGATTGTCGTGGGCGACGAAACACAGATCATCCCCACCGATACCATTTACGGGATGGTGCTCGACTCTACGGTCTTTGGGTTTAAGCCCCTTCGGAAGTTCAATACGGGGGTTAGTTTGGATACCAAGCTTTTTGGCACCCTGTTGTTCCGTAAAGGCCCGCTTCGGGGCCTGCGCCATACGATGACTCCCCGGGTCGGGTTCAATTTTACACCCGATTATACGAATCCCTCCTGGGGATATTTCCGGGAAGTGCAAGAGGACACCCGCTATCCGGAGGATTTGCTCGAATACAATATTTTCGGCGAAGGCCTTTATTCGGGTGACCGGCCCTCCAGTTCCGGCCGCCAGATGGCGCTGACCTACGGGCTGAGCAATATCCTGGAGGCGAAAACTTTTTCCCGTCGCGATTCGACCACCAAGAATATTCGCCTGATCCGGAGTCTCAATGTCAACGGCAGCTACAACTTCGCCGCCGATTCCCTCAATTTCTCCCCGATAAGCCTTAGCGCCAACACCAGCTTGTTAAAAGATGTTGTAAGTGTCCTGTTCAGCGCCTCCTGGGACCCCTATGAGCTCAATGAAAAAGGAGGCCGTATCAATAAATTTGTATGGGATACCCGCAAAACCCCGCTTCGTTTCGTGGATGCCAGATTAAGCCTTTCCACCTCCCTGACCGTGAAGACCATCCGCGGTTGGTTTGACCGGGAGTCGAGAGACAAGGACTCCGAAGTGCCTACTCCCTCTCTGCCCAAAACCACGAACGGATTTGGGGAGCTATTCGACCGGTTCAGCATCCGCTACAATATGGTGATCCAGGGGCGTGGCCTGGCTGAAAAAGATACCATCTACATTGCCACCAATACCATCACCTTCAACGGCTCGGTGCCCCTCACCCCCAACTGGAATGTGCAGGTGGGCAGCATGGGGTACGATTTTGCGCGAAAGAGCCTGACCTATCCATCCATCTCCATTTCCCGCGACCTGCACTGCTGGGAAATGGGATTCAGCTGGCAGCCCACTCGCTCCACTTACGCCTTCTTCCTGCGCGTAGACCCTGGCTCGGTGTTCGAGTTTATTAATGTACCCTACCAGAAGGGAAGCCAGGATACGATATTTAGCGGAGGATTTTCGGGATTTTAACCTGACGCGGAGGATGAATCACTTCCTCAAGACAAACCTCCTTACCACTACTTCTTCCTCCACTTCCGCCTGTACAAAATAAACCCCATCCGCCCATGTCGCCGGCGCCTCCCAGGTATAGGGTTGGTTAGTGGAAATAGCAGTTTCGTACAAGAGGCGGCCGATGGGATCCCAAATCTGTAGCAGGCCGCTTTTACCCTCCTTCCCTTTACACTCAAATACTAACTGCCCCGGGGAGGGATTGGGTTGAATGAGTAGTTTGAAAACGGGGTAATTCCCTGGATCGGTTCCGGATGGCTGGCAACCTGTACTGTTGGTCAACGCTGCCCGGGGCCCGGCAAGCGTGGCGAGTATGCGGACTTTTTGGCCGGGTGTAAACTGCGCCAGGCAGGGGTCGTTGGTGTAATACATGTAATTGGTATACATATCCAGCGAACCGCAGGATGCCTGCAAGGTCGAGGGACATTCCTGGAGGTAGTTATTGGAAGTGAGGGGGGTGTCTTCCACTTCGTCGTCCCCGTCGCAGGAGGGGAGGCCACTTCCCCAGGGGTGCAACAGGTTGAAGTAGTGGCCGATTTCGTGCACGGTGGTGCGCCCCAGGTGGTAGGGTTCAGAGCCGGCTGCCAGACCGGTCGTGCCGAAATACCGGGGATCGATCACTACCCCGTCTTCCGCAGGCGGCGCTTCTCCGGGAAAAGTGGCTCTTCCGACCACATTGTCACCCATGTCGGCTACCCAAATGTTGAGATAGTGGAGCGGATCCCAGGTATCGGCGCCCCCGGTTGCCGTGTAGTGCACATCGGTATCCAGGCCGATATTGTCCTTGTTGGTGAAATGCCGGGTAATCCCGGTGGTGTATTTTCCTTCGGGATCGCGAGCTGCCAGGCAAAACTCAATCTCTACATCGGCAATGAGGGGCTGGAAAAAAGGCGGTACGATATTCAGGTTGCTATTGGTAGCCCTGTAGTCGGCATTCAGCACGTCCAGTTGCGATTCGATCTGCTCCTGGGAGATATTTTGCACCCCGTTCTGATAGACCACATGCACCACCACCGGAATGGTGATCAAGGTACGGGGATGGATGCTTTCCGTATAGTGCAAGGCCCACTCCGCCATCGCTTCCTGCATCTCCTTCGCCTGCTCGTTCAACTCCGGATACTGTTGGGCATACCACTCCCGGTAAAGGTCAGCTCCGCAAGAAGGAGGTGTCTGGGCGGTGATCCAGCTTTGAGTGAATACCAGGAAAAACAGGAAAAACAGGATCCTTTTCATATAGTCACCGGTCAATTTTTCTAAAATCGCCATCAAGCAAACAGAGCCATCCATCCCCATACTAACAAAAACTGAACGATCATCATTCCATCCAGAAGGCCGGAAAAGTAATAATCGTGCTCGACGCGCCGGGAGTACAATACCAGCCCTCCCGAAAGCAGCGCCGACAGGGTCAGCCCCATCCAGGCGCCATGCGGATAAAAGCCGGTATAGGCATTCCACCCGGCAAGGGCGATCATGGCTACCAGCGCAACCATTGAAAGGATAATGGCTGGGGTCGTCCCCAGGGTCGAAGGCAGGGTTTTGACCTGTGTATGTAGGTCTACCTCCAGGTCGCGGATGTCGAAAGGCACGGTGATGGCGAAGATGAAGGCCGCACGTTCCAACGCCATCCACCAGGTGGATGCCTGCAGAGCGACCTCCCAGTTCAACTCGGCTGCCGGAACCCACACGGTGAGCCAGGCCCAAACGATGGCGATGAGAAAGATCTTCAGGAAGTGGAAGTCGCGCAGCCGCTTGCGGGAGGCTCCGAAAGGGATCACATACCCCAGGGCGATGAGCCCGGGAATGCCGAGCATCAATTGAATGCGCCAGGGGAAAAGGAAGAAGAATACCGAAGCGCCCACCAGCCCGATCACCGCATAGACCAAGATGTCGCGCTTATGCTCCGAAATGACCTTGAAACGCCCGGCAGCCGTAAAGGGGGCCAATTGTTTTAAGCCGGAAATGCGGTGAAGCGCATAGATGAAGAGCGTGCCAAAAAAGACAAACCCCAGGGCGGGGCTCACCTGCAAATGACCGTCGAGCAGGTATTGGGTCTGCGCCACTTGGGCTGTCGCATTCAGGGCGATCCACAAATTGCTGTAAAGCACCCAGTCGGCGACCCTGGTCGTCCATAAAACCCTGCCGGTCTTTGTTGAATTGCTAATCGGTCAATTATAGTTTGTCAAAGTATTTAAAGTTATGGTTGTGCTCGATCTTTTGCAAGGACTCGTAGATCAACCGAATGAGATTTTCCACATCTTCCTTGTGCGTCATTTCTACGGTGGTATGCATGTACCGCAAGGGGAGGGAGATCAACACCGAAGGGACGCCGCCGTTGGAGTAGGCAAACGCATCCGTGTCGGTGCCGGTGGAGCGCGAAGAGGCCTCCCGCTGGAAAGGGATCTCTTTCTCCTGTGCGGTTTTGATGACCAGGTCGAGCAGCTTGTTGTGCACGGCAGGGGCATAAGTAAGGGAGGGCCCCAATCCGGCCTTTATATCCCCATTCTCTTTTTTGTTGATCAGGGGGGTGTTGGTATCGTGGGTCACATCGGTCACGATGGCCACATGGGGCTTGATTGTATTGGTCACCATTTCGGCGCCGCGCAGCCCGATCTCTTCCTGTACAGAGTTGACGACGTACAGGGTGAAAGGGAGTTCTATCTTGTTTTCGTGGAGCAGACGGGCTACTTCAGCGATACAGAAGCCTCCCATCCGGTTGTCGAGGGCGCGTCCCACAAAATAGCGATCGTTGAGTACGGTCATTTCATCTTCGTAAGTGATCACACAGCCTACGTGGATGCCCATGGCCAATACTTCGTCCTTGTCTTTGGCGCCGACGTCGATGAAAATATTCTCGAGTTTCGGACTGATCTTGGTGTCGTCACCCTTGCGGATGTGGATGGCCGGCCAGCCGAATACCCCTTTGACGATGCCGTTTCCGGTGTGGATATTGACCCGTTTGGAAGGGGCGATCATGTGGTCGGAGCCTCCGTTGCGGATCACGTTGATAAAACCGTCGTCTGAGATGTAGTTGACAAACCAGGAGATCTCATCGGCATGTCCTTCGATCACTACTCTGAAATCTTTCCCCGGGTTAATGATCCCGTAGGCGGTACCGTAGTTGTCGAGTTGCCAATCGTCGATGAAAGGCTTGATGTATTCCAACCAAATCTTTTGGCCTCCCGATTCGAATCCGGTAGGTGACGGGTTGTTTAAATATTTTTGGAGAAAGGCTTCTGAAGTGGATGTAAGAATTGACATGTCGTTGGTTATCATTAGGGTTTGGAAATCAGGCAACTCCGACCATCTTGCGCCAGGAAAGGAGTTGCTGTAAATCCGCAGCCGAAATATAATGACTTTTCAGGGCTTCTTCAATGAGTACATCGTAATTGGTCAGGGTGTGGAGCGGGCAGTTCGCTTCGAGGAATGCCTGGATAGCAGATTCGAACCCATAGGAGAATATGGCAAGCACGCCGATCACTTCACAACCTTTTTCCCGCAGAATATCTACCACCCGCAGGCTGCTGCCTCCGGTAGAGATGAGATCTTCCACGATCAATATTTTCTCCTCTCCACTGATCTCTCCTTCGATCTGGTTCTTGCGGCCGTGGCCTTTGGCTTCGCTGCGCACATACGAAAAGGGAAGCCCCAGCGCATCAGCCAGCAAAATGCCATGCGCTATTCCGGCGGTAGCTACCCCGGCAATGGCGTTAAAAGGCGAAAAGGTTTTCGATCCCTCTACCAGACAAAACTTGACGAAATCGCGGATATCCGGGTGGGAAAGCACGATCCGATTGTCGCAATAGATTGGGGATTGAATGCCGGAAGCCCAGGTAAAAGGGCTTTGCGGGCTTAGTTTTATTGCCTTTATTTGTAGCAGGTTTTTTGCGACCTCCGCGGAATTATTCATCGCTTTCCTTTCATTTTCCAGTTAAACCTAGCGCAGCAAATGTACAAAATCTACATAAATGACAACCCCTTATTTTTGATCGCCCGGGAAGACCTTGCTGATTTGCAGGCCCAATATCCGGATTGCCTGCCCGGGCGCTATTCCGGTCAGGTGAAAACATTGCTCCACTATATCGACCTGTTGGAAAAGGCTTCCGCTCCTAAAGTAGTCGTGCTCTATGCCGAGAATTTACAAGGCTTGATCGACGATTTCCACAGCCTGCACAAGTTTCTGGAAGCTGCGGGAGGTCTGGTTTTTAACCGGGAAGGGAAGGCCCTGTTTATCTTCCGCCGCGGAAAATGGGACCTGCCCAAGGGCAAACTCGACCGGGGAGAAATGCCCCCGCAAGCCGCCATTCGCGAAGTGCAGGAAGAAACGGGACTTCACGAAGTCTCCATCCTGCACGACTTGTGCGCCACGTTCCATACCTACCGCGAAAAGGGTAAGCGCATCCTGAAGAAAACCCACTGGTATGCCATGCAAACGCCTGAACAGCAGCTTGTTCCGCAAGCTGAGGAAGATATTGAAAAAGCGGTATGGGTGGATATGGAGGCCTTTCTGCGGGAAGATCCCGATATGTATAGTAGCCTATGGGAGGTCATAAATGCCTGGTTGGCCTCCTCCGTTTAGAAGAAAGGGAAGATATATGAAAATTTAATAAAGAATCTTTATCTGACAATTCTTTCATATGAAAACATATGTAATGTTTTATATGTAAACGTCGATTTAATGTTTTGACTTTTCAATAAATTGCAAAATCTGTGCAGGTGGTACAACTCGGCGGGTTTTACATTGTTCTGAATAAGTAGTACTTTTGAGAACTATTATTTGAAATCTTAATTACTTGTAGAACCATGAATCGTTTCGCGGGAATTTTGATCTTTTTTTTGTTGGCGGGAGCCGCTACCCAATTATCCGGACAGCCTAGCATGGCTCCCGGCGCAGGTTCGGCATCCGCAAAAGCCTCGTTTGGAGGAGAAGAGCTTTCCTTCTATGTCGATGAGGAGTCAGAGACGTATTTCATTGATTTTGAGCCTATTCGGGCAAATCTCAACGAAATTGTCCTGAAAAATGCCTCCGGCAATATCTTGTTCCAGGAGCGCGTAAGCGACATGCCGGTCGACGCTATCTACGAATTGGATATGAGCCGCTACAGCCCCGGTCAATACCGGATTGAACTGCACACCTTTACCGGTGTACTTTTCAAAGACATCCAGGTCCGCTAGTCGAAACACAGCAGACAGGTCCAACTCCTCTCTAATTATTACCCATTCCGATTTTCCTCCAAAAAGCCCTCCAGGGATTGCATAATTTCCGGTAGGTTGTATTTATCTTCCGAAAGGGCATGCCTTGTGCCGTTTCGTTCCTCTATGATCAGCCATTTCGTAGTATCCCGACCCAGACTGGGATCGATCAACGACCGGTCGATCTCCTTGTGGATGTATATCCGGGCTATATCTGTGTACAATGCCTTTCCATAAGGTGTTTCAATTCCTTTCCCGTCAAGCACGATAGGGCCGATCTTTTGGTGGTTCCAAAAGGAAAAAATCGTCGTGCCCAATCCCAGCATGCAAATGATGAATGTCCATAAAGGGACTACCTGCCGCCACATATTTCCCTTAAATGAATGTTTGCCAGATAAAATGTAGGCCGTAAAACCTCCGGCGGCCAGCGTGAGGAACAACCCCAGCCAAAAGGCTGCGGGCAGGTGGGGGTGAAGTGGTTGGAAAGTCATATTGTCAGGATTATTGTGTTTCGGGGGGAGGGTGCTCATGAGACGCCCCGTAGAGACACCATACTTGGCGTCCCGTCTCTACGGGGGCGACCTCACTCTTTCAGAATTACAGCCTCTACTTCCATATCCCGCATCATCCGGTTGAAGGTGGCAACCTCCACTTCCTTAACGGTTTTAAATTGCGCCAATTGTGCATCGATCGCCTGGCTGAGCTCCTCTTTAACGGCAATAGCCTGCTGTGTAGGGGGGTATTCGCCTTGCATAAGCGAGTTCAGGTGTGCCAGTTTATTGGTCAGCCGAATGGGGAAATTGAGTGGATCCTGGCCACTCCGGTTCTTCGTCTGGTACAGGGCTTCTTCGATGGTGGTCAGCAGCGAATCGATGCGCTTGGCCTGGTCGATCAGGGGCTGCATGGTTTCACGCTCCTTGAGCCGTCCGGTGAAGTGGGTTAACTGGCCCCGGATGTCCCGGATTTCCAGGATGGCCTCATGCGCTTCGGTGACTTTGTGGAGTACGTCCTGCGCGAAGTCAAACTGGGCCTGGAAATCCGCCTCGCTGGAGGGCGAACGGGGATCTGGCAGAATTTGGAAGCCGGTACTGTCCTGGAAGGAACCTGTCTCCAGTTTCACCGCATAAGCCCCAGGGATGGCCTGCGGACCGTCCAGGGAGCCCCACCAAAGTATCATGCCGTCGAAGTCTTTCCCACCGGGATACCGCATATTCCATACGAAGCGGTTGGCGCCCTGATGTACCTTGAGCTGGTCCTCCTTGTCTTTTGCCGCCGTGCTATACGTGCGAACCACGGAACCTTCAGCCTCAAAAAAGGAAAGGGAAAGCGTGTCTTTTTCTCCCCATTCCGGAAGGTAAAAATGGACCATCACCCCGCCCGGGTGGTTTTTTCCGGCTTGCTGTGCTCTGCCGCTTTGATACCCCCTCATGCGGTAACTGTCCATGGGTTTAAACAGGAAGGTGTTTTTGGTCTTGTGCCGGTCAGCCAGCTGGTGGAGGACCGTCAGGTCATCGATCATCCAGAGAGACCGGCCCTGGGTCGCAGCGATCAGGTTGTCATTTTTCACGGCCAGATCGGTAATGGGCACGATGGGCAGGTTGAGTTGGAAGGACTCCCAACTGGTTCCGTCGTCGAAAGAGACGAAGATGCCGCTTTCCGTGCCGCTATAGAGCAAGCCCTTCCGCTTGGGGTCGGCCCGAACTACGCGTGTAAATTGGTCGGCGCCAATTCCCGTATTGATCTGCGTCCAGGTTTTTCCGTAGTCTTTGGTCCGGAACAGGTAGGGTTTGAAATCTCCGCTCTTGTATCTCGTAGCCGCTACGTATAAACCGCCTTCATTAAATGGATCGGCTTCGACACTGTTGATCTGGGCCCATTCGGGCAGACCTGCGGGGGTGACGTTTTCCCAGTTCAGGCCATTGTCGCGCGTCAGGTATACGAGCCCGTCGTCGGAGCCGGTCCAGATGAGGCCGGCCTTCAGTGGTGATTCGGCAACGGTAAATATGGTACAGTAGTACTCCACGGAGGTGTTGTCTTTGGTAATGGGCCCACCGGACGCCCCGAGCTTGGTAGAGTCGTTGCGGGTCAGGTCCGGGCTGATCGTCTCCCAGCTCTGCCCCCCGTTGTACGTGACGTGCAGGTGGTTGGAGGTGGTATAGAGCTTATTGGGATCGTGCGGGGAAAACAGGATGGGAAAATTCCACTGGAAACGGTACTTCATCGCTTCGGCGCCGTGCCCCATCGGGTTGTCGGGCCAGACGTTCACATTGCGCGACTGGTCATTGCGGTGATCTTTGCGCTCGATAAGCCCGTCATAGCATCCGCCATACACGATGTCGTCGTCTGTTGGATCGACGGCCAGCCAGCCGCTCTCGCAGCCAGCGGTATCTTCCCAGTCTTCCTCGCCGATGGAGCCCCCGGAGGTGCGATGCGATAAACGGATCGCACTGTTGTCCTGCTGCGCACCGTAGATGCGGTAGGGGAAATGCTGGTCGGTGGTCACCCTGTAAAATTGAGCGGTAGGCTGGTTGTGGTAGGTCGACCAGGTTTCGCCTCCGTCATAGGTGATCTGTGCCCCGCCATCATCGGCAATGATCATCCGGTCGGGGTCTTCAGGCGCAATCCAAAGGTCGTGATGGTCTCCATGTGGGGCGTAGAAACTGGAAAAGGTTTTCCCGCCATCTTTTGATCGGTGGTAGCTCACATTCATCACATAAACGATGTCTTCATCTTTGGGGTCGGCGTATATGCGCGTATAGTACCAGGCACGCTGGCGCAAGCTGCGGTCTTCATTGATCCGTCGCCAGGTTTTTCCGGCGTCATCGGAACGGAACACGCCGCCTTCCTTCGCTTCGACGATGGCCCAAACGCGGTCGGGGTTCACAGGGGAGACAGTAACCCCGATAATGCCCAAGTCTCCCGAGGGCATACCGGGCGCTTTGCTCAGTTCCGTCCAGGTGCTACCTCCGTCGGTACTTTTCCAGAGGCCCGAGCCTTCTCCGCCCGATTCGAGGCTGTAGGGGGTGCGCCGCACCCTCCAGGTAGTGGCATACAGAATGCGGGGGTTAGTGGGGTCGAAGCAGATATCCACGGCTCCAACTTCTTCATTCACGAACAGTACTTTTTCCCAGGTGGCGCCTCCATCGCGACTCCGGAACACCCCCCGTTCGGCATTGGGCGCAAACAAATTGCCCATGGCCGCTACAAACACGATGTCCGGATTGTCGGGATGAATGCGAATGCGGCCCACTTGCCGGGAGTCAGTCAGGCCTGAATGTCGCCAGGTTTTGCCGGCATCCTCCGATTTCCAAACTCCCGAGCCGAAAGAAACATTGCCCCGGACGGTCTGTTCCCCGCCTCCTGCAAACAACACATTATGATCGGAGGCACTTACGGCAATAGCGCCGATGGATCCGCCGAAAAAGCCGTCCGAAATATTTTCCCAATCCCGCCCTCCGTTGGCGGTGCGCCAAACTCCGCCTCCGGTAGATCCGAAGTAAAAAAGGTTTGGAGCGCCAGGTACCCCGACCACCGCACAGGAACGCCCGCCCCGGAAGGGGCCCAGTTCCCGCCATTCCAGGGTGTGGAGATAAGCGGTATCGTACTGAACGGTAGGTTGTGTATTCGGGAGCGGGGTTGCTTTCTTCGGCCGTTGGGCAACCAAAGAGCCCGCTACCAATAGAAGGAGTAGGGATAAAGTAAATCTCATGGGTGTGTGGCTTTTAAAATAATTGGGTGAATCCAAGGTAGCTGAAAAGTTGCTTTCGATGGCCATCAAAAGTAACTTTTCAGCTATAAAAAAACTTGGCACGCTATTTGGTTAATGATAGCCAACATACTATGAGAAGCCAATCCCAAGGTGCTGGCTGCTCTTCATCCCCCTGAGAAGGGAACAAAAATAGAGTAGCCAGCTTCCGAATGGGGCCGGAACTTCTCTTCCCCCACGCTATGGTGTAACCCCATCCCGTAAAACGGAATTGGATGGGAAGAGAAAACTGCTAAATCCGCTTGCCCTATGAGGACAACTACCACTGCTGCCAGTTGGAAGCGGGCCATGCTGCATGCCTGGCTGGGATTCATTTTACTACTGGCTTTTTATGTATTGACATTTGGCATACCCAAAGGTGCCCCCGATCCTGTAAAAGGCAGAGAACTGGAACAGGTATTGGATGAAGGAAAGAATCCGATAGTGCTTACCGGACTGGAGGAATAATGATGACTGATCTCAGGTTTTCCTGATCAAAAAATATTTGGAGTGGATTTTTTTGCTCCTGTCGGCGAAGTCCCGACAGGAGCTTTTTTTTCTCATTTCCCAGTCAATACAATTTTTTTCGCGGTTACCTTATCCCCCTGCTTAATCTCCAGATAATACGTTCCCGGGCCGTTTTGGGAGATATCTACCTGGTCGTTGAAGGCGCCGGAGAAACTGCCCAGGTCGTAGTCGTAGATCAGACGGCCGAGGGGATTGAATACCCGTACGACGGTATTGCCTCGTGTGGGCAGGTCGAAACGAAGACCGAAACTGCCTTCACTTGGATTTGGCGTCAATTTCAGGCTTTGGACAGCCAGCGTACCCGTCTGCAGGGACCAACTGAATTTTTCGTTGAGTTTGCGTGCCTCGTCGGCCGACAAATCTTGCACTTCCGTGGTCATGTTGGAAATATCAGGGCGCGGGGCGGGTTCCGGCGCACGGGGTGCTTTGGGTATTCCCGGTAAATCAAATTTGATCTCAGGGATGTCGATATTTATATTGAAGTCCATATCTTCCAAGTCACTGCAATCGCAGTTTTTGCAATTTTTGGTTTCCGCATAGGACTTGATCTTTCCAGATCCCTTGATCAGTTTTCCGTTGCGCTCGTAGCCCACGGTGATTGGATCGCCGGGCTTCAGGTTGTCGAGCACGTAGCTGATGTCATCCCAATCATACATTCGGTAGCCGTTTAAGGTTTTGATCACATCGCCGTCCTGCATACCAATGGCCAGGGCGGTGGAGTTTTTCACCGGGTTGATTTTGATGCCGTCGATCTCGCCGGACTTAGTCTCGTCGGTGGAAGCGATACCGAGGAAGGTGTCTTCACACTTGGTCATCTCCTTTTTCTCCGGCATGTCCGGCCGTTTTCCGAAGGTGATATCAGCTGTTTTGGCTTCTCCTTTTCGGATGAAGTAGAGTTTGGCTTTATCCCCGACATTGTATTTCATGAGGATGATGCCGAAGTGCTGTCCCTCCCCAGCCCGGTAGGCATCGATCCCGTAGAGGTAGTCAAACAGTTGGAGTCCGGCTTTTTCGGCGCCCGAGTTGGGGACAATACCGGTAACCAGGGTACCGAAGTTGTTCTCCAACCCCATTTTCATAGCTTTTTCTTCAGATATCATCTCTGCATAGATGCCCATGAATACCTTATTTTCATCCTGCAGGGGAGCAGGTGGAGCTTCGGCGATCTTCGGGGCGGGAGTCTTAGTTTCTGCAAGGGATTTGAGAGTTCCTTCGGCCTGTGCTTTTTCTCCATTCCGGATATAGGTCACTTCAATGACTTCTCCTGGACGCCCGTTCGAAATAGCGGTGGTGATATCCGCCCAATCCAGCATGGGGAATCCGTTGATAGCGGTGACCACATCTCCATTTTTCAGCCCCATCTCTGCGGCGGCGGAACGTGAACTGATGGCGACAGCGACGCCGATGATGTCTTCATCGCCGTCCATACCTATTTCGGAGATGCCCAGGAAGGGTTTTTCATTAGGTAAAACAGGGGCTTCTGCCCACTTGATCGGCCGTTCGCCGAGCGTAACCTGGATCTGTTGCCGTTTCCCCTTGCGGAAAAAATGCACCGTAACCTCGTCCCCCGCATTGTATTCGGACAAGAGGTCCACCAGGTCGGTCGATTCGTCCACCGCCTTGTCATTGATCTGGTAAATGTAGTCGAATGCCTGCAAGCCGGCTTTCTCCGCGGCCGTATTCGGAATGATTTTTGACACATAACTGCCGTATGGGTTGTCAAATCCGAGCAGCAACGCTTTCTCCTCCGTCAGGTCATTCGATTGAATGCCGAGGAATCCCTGCGTGGGATAGGCCGAAGCGGTAAAGTTGGCAAAAAGAGGCAGCGTCAGTAGCAGACTAAAAAGCGGAAATACAATAAGGTGTTTCATCTTGATGTTTTAATTTCGTCCATCGGATAAGGACAAGGTTATATGCGCCGGGTTGCTTTATTAGGTAGTGAAGCGTGAAGCGAAAAAGATCTTCACCCTTCACCCTTCACTCTTCACCCTTCACCCTTCACTAAAATAAAAACATGAAAACTGACAGCTGTACTTGGATGTTCACAATAGGAATGATTTTTTCAACTTCCAGCCTGTTGGCGATGGCAATACCTGATTCGACTATTATTCCCAATTTACCGCTCTCGGTGCTCGAAATACCCGTGCGCCTGCACCGGGTTCAGTTGCAGGACGATATTAATATTCAATTGGGAGATACCCTATATGCAGATAACAGTGCGGATGGCGATAATCTGGAGATCCGCGCATTGAAAGCTTCCACCATCGAGATTCAGATCTCGGGCCAGGAGATCTATTACAAGGTACCGATCGATCTTTGGATTCGCAAAAAAATGCGTCTGGCCAATCTCCAGGGGACCGGGGCGCTTGTCCTGAATTTAAAGACCCGCTACCAGATCAAGGAAGACTGGACATTGGAGACCTTTACCGAACTCGTCGATTTTACCTGGATCAAGAAGCCGGTACTGAAAACGGCCCTGGTGGATATCCCACTTCAGTTTGTAGCCGACCTGGTGATCAAGAACAGCCGGAGAAAACTGACCAAGACGATCGACGATCAGGTGAAGGAAAACCTCGATTTGCGCAAGGAGGTGGAATCGGCCTGGAAAATGCTGCAGGATCCCTTCCTGCTGTCGGAAGAATATGCCACCTGGATGGTTATGCGCCCCAAGGCCATTTACATGACCCCTTTCCAGACAGTGGTTGATACGGTAGAAAGCATTATTGGCCTGGAATCTGAATTGGAGGTGGTGCTCGGTGATCAGCCGGAACCACCCACCCTGGCAGCATTACCTTTGTTGGAATGGCGGAAGGCCGGCGCCAAAGGATTTTCGTTGATGCTGCAGGCCGACATCCCCTATACCGAAGCCGAACGCCTGGCCCGGGAAAGCATGGTTGGGCAGCGGTTTGAACAGGGCAAGAAGCGCTATGTGATCGTAGAAGATCTGAAATTGTTCAGGCAAGACGACCAACTAGCCGTGCAGACTACGCTCTCCGGTTCTTACAAAGGAAATATCAATATGGTGGGCACTCCCACCTATTCAGAATCAAAAAACAAGATCGAACTCGAAGACCTCGACGTGGAACTCAAGACCCGCAATATCCTCCACAAAACCCTGGGCTGGTTGCTCAAGGGCGTGTTCAAGAATGAGATCCAAAAAAGCCTGGACTATTACCTCAACTATTACCTCAACACCACCAAGAAGACCTTGCAGGAAGAAATGAAACATGCAGAAGTAGCTCCCGGAATCCTGCTCAAAGGGGAGTTGTCGCGCCTCAGTGTCGACCAGATATTCCTCACCCCCGATGCCATGCGTCTCTGGATTTCCATGAAAGGAGATATTCAAGTGGATGTGGATGGGCTTTCTTTTTAATGAAAACACTGATCCTCTTCGACGTCGACGGTACCCTGCTGCATTCGGAAAAGAATGACAGCCAAAGCTTTGCAGAAACATACGAGGAATTATACGGCAGGCCATTCCCGACGATCGATTGGTTGCAGTATCCGCATGTGACGGACACGACGATCCTGCAGTCGGTAGTGGGGGATCATTTTGAGCGGGACTGCCGGTGGGAGGAAATCGAGATTTTTCAGCAAACTACATCGCCCGCATGGCGCGCAAGCGGAAAATAGATGCAAGGCCTTACCGGGAGGTTCCGTTCGCGCGTACAACCGTGGAACGCCTGTTGGCCGACCCTTCGTTCGAAGTGGCCATTGCAACCGGTGGCTGGCGGGAGCCGGCCCTGTTCAAGCTGCGCCACCTGCTATTTCCCGTGGAGGCCATTCCCCTTGTAGGCGCCGACCACAAACATACCCGGGAAGCTATTCTACAGGAAGCCGTCGAGTTGGTGCGCAAAACCGAGCCCCAAATAACCCGGACCGTCTACATCGGCGATGCCCTTTGGGATGTGCGTACCACCCGCCAATTGGAAATGAGCTTTGTCGGCATACGCGTGCGTGGGGATGTGGAGTTGTTGCAGTGCGAAGGCGTTCGGCACGTATTTACCGACTTTTCGGATTACGACCGTTTTTTAGAAGCGGTGCATAGGGCTGGTCCTCCGGGGCTTCCGGGAGGAGAGATTCCGGGGTATAAGGTGTTTTAGGTTTATGAGTTTATAAGGGTATATGTTTTTCCATTCAAAAACATATACCCTTATAAACTCATAAACTACATACTGAACTTTCCTTCTGCTATTCGCGTTACTCAAGAACTTTTACCTTTCAAGGCTTGCAGGTTTAAAAAAACACCGTATATTTGCAACGCTTTTTAAAAAGGCGCCCTAATGATCTCGTAGCTCAGCTGGTAGAGCACTTGACTTTTAATCAAGGGGTCCTGGGTTCGAGTCCCAGCGGGATCACAAAATGAGTGTGAGTTTGAGTTTTTGCACTCAAACTCATATTTGTTTTGGCTCTGTAGTACAACGGATAGTATGTAGGTTTCCGGAACCTAAGATCCAGGTTCGATTCCTGGCAGGGCTACAAAAGCCTGACTAACTCCTTGTTAGTCAGGCTTTTTTGTTTCGCCTTGCTCCAGCACCCAATAATGCGCATCTTCATAATGGATTTTCCAATCGCCTCCATATATACGTGCGGCAGATTGGTCATCCCTTAGGGCGACGACCATGTCCCCTTTTTTTAAAAGAGGAAGGTCTTGAAGAGAAGGGAAAAACAAGGTGCCTGGATGAGAAAAATATATGTAAAGCAGTACCTGCTGCGAGTGATAAGGTCCCACATAATACACCTCAGCCGCGTCTTCCAAAATGGCGCCTGCTTTCTCTGCAATACCCGGCACTCGCAACGGCGGATGAGCTATCTCCCAGGCTCTGCGCCCAAGCGTAAAAAGGAGGAGCACGCCAAATAGCCCCCAAACCCAACTTCGCCGGGCCAATTTGTGGATCAAAAAAACCAGGCTAATGGCCACAAACGGAATAGCAGGCGAAAAGTACCAGCGATGGGTGGTGGCAGCAAGGGATAGCCCAGCCCCAAGGCTCAACCAACAGGCGAAGGAATAAACCAGTAAAGGGTTTTCTTTCCAGTTCCAACGGAAGTCCAGTCGTTTCGGGATCAACAACGCCAGCCCCAACAGCAGGAAGAGAATATAATTCCACACATTGAAATAGGCATCCAATACGATGAATAAAAATGAAAACCGGGACGGTGATTCAGGTGTTTCAAACCCTGCATCGGTAAAGCGGTTTAGCACATCTGTTTGAAAAAGCCTCAATGGCGCTTGATCCTCATTGATGAACAGCAGCCAAATAGCAGGGATCAAAAGGAAAAGGAATAGCTGCCGGATAAGGAGTCTCCCGTTCAGGCGGTTCCAATTTTTCGCAATGAACAAAAAGAGTACCTGGCCCGGCAACAGAACAGCCATCGCAGGCCCTTTCGTCATAAATGCACCAGCCAGGAACAGGGTGGACAGGGTGAGGTCCCGTTCTTTTCCTTTGGAAAAATATTGAAGAAAAAAATAGCTGTTTGCCAAGAGAAAGAAGATAAGCTGGGCGTCAAAATCGCCTGTACGGCCGGTATGGTTCCCGGCGATGCCTTCGACAGATAGCAATACCAGGCAGACCAGCCATGCAAAACGCTCTCCGTAATACCGGAGGCAAAGCAAAAGTACAAACAGCAGGCTGCCCAATGTGGCCAAAGCAGAAGGAAACCGGAGGGCAAAATTATTGTAACCTAATAAGTGAAAGGATCCTGCCAGGGCCCAGATGAAAAGGGGAGGTTTGTTGTTCCAGTTGTCGGGGGCATTGGCAAACCAGAGCCCACGCCAATGCCCATGCTCCAGCATTTCCACCGCATTGATACCGTTTCTTGATTCGTCCCATTCGAGAATGGCCGGTGCTCCCAGCCGGAAAAAAAGAAAGAAAAGGACCAAGGTTAGAAGCGCAATTCGCCCCACAATCCGGTAATGGCGCATTTGCTCTTCAATCTTTCAACTGCTGAATAATCCCTTCCAAATCTAACTCCTGCCAGGATCGAACGATCTTTCCATCTTTCATATCGTAGAGCACAATGCCGGTCGAGAAAAACTGCTTACCGGTAGGCTGGAGGCCAAACATCTCTCCGTAGTGGGTCGCAGTAACCTCATACCTGATGGCCGCATGTTTGTCATCAGCAAAGAGGTGGGTGATGGTGAACTGCGCATCCGGAAAAGCCTTTCGATAGGCTTTTATCAGTTCGCGCATGCCGTCAATGCCGATCTTTTGGTCGGCACGCAAGGGGTTTCCATCCTCCCATTCCGGGCTGAAAGTCTCCAATAGAAGCTCTTCGTTGCGGTTGTGGTTCCACCCTTCTTCAAACCAGATACGGATCGTTTCACGGTTTTGTTCAGCGGCCTTCAGCTTTTGCGAAGCGGCACATTGGGTGAACAAAAAAGGGCTCATGGCCAATAGAAAATACAAAGGGATTTGGGTTTTCATGGCGCTAGGTTTTTTTCCGTCAATAAGTTAGGAAAAAACGCCCGAAAACTGATCATTTCCTCTTTTTATTCATCAGTCTCCCCCACGAATTCTTCTACCGTATACCCCTTAGGTACTTGAAATTCCTTGCTTTTCAGCTTGGTGAAATCCAGGTTGGTAACCAGCAGCGTGATGGTCATGTCTGAATTGGGTTCGTAGGTAACCGATTTCATCGGAAAACCGGGCACCCCGTTGGCCCCCAGGTTCATACCCGCCATAGCTTGGAGCTCTGGAGTGCTGACATCCGGTGCACGCAGGGCCTCCGTTGTCCAGATATACTGAACGGATTCACCGCCTTCGCCGTCGTAGGTGATGGTCTTGTACTTTTGGCAGAGATAGCCCTGGATCTTGATTATTTCCAACTCTTTGATCACCTCATCCGGCGTGTTGGAATCCTGGCTGTCGAGATCCTCCGGCCCCATCATGTAAGCGGCTTGCTCGTCGTCTTTCAACTGGAAAATCTGATTGGTCTTTCCATTGAGCACGATCTTTCCCATCATGTCGGCCATCATGCCGCCTACGAAATACATTTTCATGCCTTTCTTCCCGTATTGAACGACCATCTTCTCGGGCATCATGAAGGCAACCATGTCGGTGTTGGGGCCTTCCATGGTAAACTGATAATCGACTGTGCCAAGGAAAAGCTGTTGCGCAGATAAGGTCCAGGCGCCTACCAGCAATGCAGTTAATAATGCAATTTTCTTCATCATAGTATTTTATGCGATTTAAAATGAGGGTTGATTCTGGCGCTCAAGTTATCAATTTTAGGGAAATGAAAACCGTTGTTATTTCGTTACTTTTCGGAAAATATTTGGGTAAGGTGAAAAAATGTTTTCACCCTACTTCACTCTTTATTGAAACGCAATGAAATGAAAACAATCTTTCTGCTCACATTTTCCCTCTTTCTGCACACGCTCCTTTTTTCCCAAAACGGAGCTTCCTCCGATGCCCTGAAGGTGTATCTCGATTGCAACTGGTTTTGCGATATGGATTTCATCCGCATCGAGGTCGATTATGTGGACTACGTGCGCGATCGATTTTTGTCCAACGTGTATGTATTGGCTACCGAGCAATCGACTGGTGGCAGCGGCAGCGAGGTCAAGTTGCTTTTTCAGGGGCAAGGGCCCTATCAGGGCTTGCAGGACACGCTTACTTTTTACCGGACGATCAACGACTCGGAAGATGAGTTCCGGCATCGGCTGGTACGGTATTTATCGGCGGGGCTTATGCCATATCTGGCGCGTACCTCCCGGTTTGAACACGTCGTGATCTCTTTTGATCAGGAGGCCTCCTCGGAGGAAACCAATAGCTCCTCCAATACCAACCAGGCGGACGACCCCTGGAATTTCTGGGTGTTCCGTGCAGGCATCAGCGGCTATCTGAGTGGGGATAATATTTATCAAAGCCGTTCTTTTGAAGGAAACTTTCGGGGCTCCCGGATAACCGAAGACTGGAAGCACCAAATCGCCATGTCAGCAGAATACTCCAATGATATCTTTGAGTTTGAAGATGACGAAGGTGCATTGCTCCGGTATGAAAACCCCAATCACTACCTCAATTTTGAAGGCTATTCCGTAAAGAGTCTTTCCGATCATTGGTCCGCCGGAGCAGATTTTGAGACTTTTCGCAGTACGTTCCGCAATTATGCCTATTCGCTCCAACTCAAATCGGCGGTGGAATACAATGTGTTTCCCTACAAGCAGTCCAACCAGCGGATGCTGACATTTCAGTATTTCATCGGTAGCAGGTACAACGAATACCTGGAAACGACCATTTACGAGAAAGACCGGGAATGGCTTTTCGAGCAAGAACTTAACGCCAACCTCACCCTGGTGCAGAAATGGGGGGAACTATACGCTTCGTTGTCCTGGAAAAATTACCTGCACAACTTCAAATACAACGGATTGGAAGGCTTTATCAGCACCGACGTGCGCCTATTTAAGGGCTTCTCCTTTAATGTGGGCGCCGGGGCTTCCATCATTCACAACCAACTCAACATCCAGAAAGGAGACGTCTCCGAAAGCGATGTACTCATCCGCCGCCGTCAACTGGAGACCTCTTTCGATTATTGGACCCATTTTGGCATCAACTACACCTTTGGGTCGGTATATAATAACGTGGTGAATCCGAGGTTTGGGAACTAAATCTATTCCATCCCTGCAAATACTTCCCGCTCCCTAAACTTATAACTGCGGGCAGTTTCCTTGAAGGCCGTATTGCTCCAGGATCCATCGCTGTCGAGCAGCATTTGAGAAACCTCTTCTGCTTTGGATGCAGTACGGCTGGCGTATATCGTATTGATGAAATACCTGCTTTTGTAATGCTCCCACATGCGGATGAACTCCGTGGTGATGATAGCGGCCAGGCGTTGGTCGCCTTCGATAACCAGGAAATTTTCATCGTTTCGGCGGCAGGCTTCATCGCTGAAGTTGCCGGTTCCGATGATGACGGTGGGGTTGTCGCTCCAGGGGTCTCTTACCAGGCTTTTGGTGTGGATCTTGTTGTTGCCGAAAGCTTTGGCGTCCCATAGCCGGCCCATGTAACTTTCGAGGCGACTGGGGGTGAAGAAGCGCGTATAGCGGGAGTTGAGCTGCTCTACCTTTTTTCGGGCGGTGGTGTTGCACAAGCCGTATTCGATGATCTGTTCGGAATTGGCCGCCAGGGCGTCGAGTATGCTCTTGTCCAGGCCAAAGGGCGTGCTCATGAAAACGGCACTCTTGGCTTTGCGGATCTCTTCGTTGGTAAACTCCAGCAGGTGGTCGCGGGAAACGGGAGAAAAGTTCACCTTCCAGTTTACGTTGCGGAGCGATTTTTCAGCCTCCCGGATAATCTCCTCGATGAGCTCCTTATTGGGGTTGTTTCGCCCACCGCAATCAGGATCTGATTTGAGGAGCTGGTGGTAGGTTTCATAGGCTTCTGCGGTGGGCGCATGCGACAACTGCAGGGCCATATTGGTTTGCAGGTAAAACCCGGAGAAGGTAAAATTGCAGGTGCCTGTCCAAACGGTATGGGGCTTGCCGTCTTTGAGGTATACCAGGAACTTATTGTGGCTGATGTTCAACGGCTTTTCACGCGCAAATACATTATTTTGCAGTGCATGGGCATTGATAACGGCCAGGTTTTCTTCCCTGGTTTTACCGATGCCTCCGTTGCCTTCTTTGGCGTGAAAGACGATCTGTACATCCACTCCCTTAACTGCAGCCTTGCGCAGGGCATCAGCTACATCGGGGTCCTCAAATTCGTAAATGGCAATGTGCAGCCCATCATTTTTTCCTGCGCCTTTTATGATATCCAACAGCGATTCTTTCATGCCCCTCGACAGCCAGGTTTGGGCGTCTTTGCTCTCCGCCGGATCGATGCTTTTGAATCGCTCCTGATAGGCGAGGCTGGAGGTAACTCCCCTGTTGGTGTAGATGCCCCAATCGCCTTCGTGGGGCGCACTCGGGCGCACATAGAGACGCAGGGGCTCTTCCCGGTCGAAGTTTTTGGGGTCGCCCCAAAACGGAAAGATCTCATACATATAGCTCCGCCGGTTGCTGACGGTATAATCGGCCCAGCTAAATCGCTGAAGGGGGGCGCTGTAGGTGGAGATGGTAGGCCCGTAGTCCATATCCATTTGATGGGAAAATCGCTTGTTGCCGTAAAACCACTCGCTTCGGATCATCATCCCTTCTTCGAGGTCGTAGTCGGTGCGCCGGATGCCAAACCCAAGGAGGTTCCCCCGGTCGAGGTTTTCGTCGAGGGTCCAACCGAGTAAAATGGAATTGACGCCTACGAGTGCGGCGCCGGAAAGTTTCCCATCGCGGGTCTTTGCGCGCACGACAGGCTTGTACGTTTTGGCAATTGGGCTCATTTTGTTTTCTTTTGGTGTAAGTCCTGTAGACTTAATTCAAAAAGATTAGATATGGGCGCGCGCACGCGCGCCCATATCTATAAGTTCAGTCCTCCAAGATAGGGAAAAATTGGGATTCGTGCCTTGTGATTAATCGCCAAAACCGGGCCATCCCGCATTTTCTCCCTATATTTGGCATCCATAAATGTAAGAACAATGGCTTGTATTTTTTGCCAAATTATTGAAGGGAAGATTCCTTCCCACAAGGTATACGAAGACGACCTGGTGATGGCTTTCATGGATGCCTATCCGATTAATCCCGGACATGTCCTGGTTGTCCCTAAACAACACTCGGAATTGGTATCGGGATTGCCTGCTGAAACGGCGGGCCGGCTATTTCAGGTAGCACAGACGGTCGAAACGGCGATCCGGGCTTCCGGGGTTCGCTGTGATGCAAGTAACCTGGTACTCAATAACGGGCAGGCTGCCGGACAGGAAATTCCCCATGCACATTTACATATTATCCCCCGCCACCGGGGCGACGGTATTCGCTTTCAATTCCAGCAAAAGAAAGCCGGGCGGGAGGAGTTGGATTCGATTGCACTGGAGATCATTGAAAAGATTATCTCAACTAATTGAATGGAATGCGCTTTCGGCGCATTCCATTCAATTAAAAGATCCTGTTTTTGAAGATCAACAACCTTTCATCCCTCGCCTGGCTAATCAGTTGTCTCTTCCTGATAGCTGCCGCTTGCTGGTACCCCAAATGGTCGAAACCGGTTTGGGAGGCTACCCTGAGTTGGGATGTCAGCGGGTATTACTGGTATCTGCCCACCTACCTGATCTACCAGGATCCTCAGCAAATGGAGTTTAAGGACTCGATCCTGGAAAAATACCAGCCAAGCTGGGAGTTTTACCAGGCCTTTCCCTATAAAGAGGGCTATGTGATGAAATACTCCATGGGTCTGGCGCTTCAGTATTTGCCCTTCTTTGCGGCAGGACATGTGTGGGCTTCCCTGAGCGATTACCCTGCCGACGGATTTTCTTTTCCTTACCAGGCCGCCATTCATTGGGGAAGCCTGCTGATCGCTTTTTGGGGACTATGGCTCACCCGGCTCAACCTCCGGCGCTACTTTCGCGACGAGGTCGCTGCCCTGGTCATTCTCCTCGTCGGTATCGGCACCAACTACTTCAACTATGCTTCTATCGATGCGGCACTTACACACAATTATCTTTTTACGCTCTATGCACTGCTGATCTGGTTGTCGATCCGGTGGCACGAAAAGCCGAACGCCAAATACGGCCTTGCGATCGGTTTGGTGGTCGGCCTTGCTGCCCTGACCCGTCCCACCGATATTATCGTGGGATTGATCCCCTTGCTTTGGGGCTGGAACGGGTTGCGGGCTCGACTTGATCTTTTCCGGAAGCGAAGGCTGGACCTTGGAATAGCGGCCTTGGCCGCCCTCGCGGTCGGCGCGTTTCAGCTGATCTACTGGAAGTCCGTTTCAGGCGATTGGATCGTATACTCCTATCAGGACCAGGGGTTTAGCTTTTTACATCCCCACCTGTTGGACGTCTTTTTTTCCTACAAAAAAGGATGGTTGGTCTATTCCCCGCTACTATCCCTGGCTATTGTAGGGTTCCTGTTTTTGTGGCGAAGGAAGGACCTGTTTTGGGTTGCCTTTCTATTTTTTATCGTCAACACCTGGATCGTCTCGGCCTGGGACGTCTGGTGGTATGGAGGCAGCTTTGGGCAGCGTGCCATGGTACAGTCCTATGCGTTGCTGGCCTTTCCGATGGCCGCACTGGTGGAGGCGGGGTGGAAGCTTTGGTGGAGCAGGGTTGTCCTGTTTTCAATACTCCTTTTTGGTATAGCGCTCAACCTGTTCCAAACCTGGCAGGCGCACGCTGGTGGGCTCGACCCGGAAAATATGAACCGGGCCTATTACTGGAAGCTATTTTTCAATACCCGGGTCACCACGACCGATCAATTTCTGATGGATTCCAATGTGCGACCGTTTCGCCATCCGAAGGTGGTGGAGACCGTCTTTTTTCGGGATTTTGAAAGCCCCGGCTCCGACTCCCTGCAGATCAGCCGGGATACGGCTTTTTCCGGCAATCAGTCCCTCAAAATCGGTCCCCTTTCCAGAAGTGTATTCTATTCGATCCCTTACCAACCCGACCTGAAAAAAGCCAATGGGGTGCACGTGAGCGGTCAATTTTTCGGGTATAAAAAAGAATGGGATATTTGGAAAATGGGGCAACTGCATGTGGCATTTGCCCAATCGGGGACTACGATCTACGACAATCTGGTGCGCGTGCCCCGGGTGATGAAATCCCGGCACTGGGTGGAGACCGGCGCCGATTTTCGGTTTCCAACTGAACCTTTTGACGAAATCAGGGTCTATTTCGACAACTTGTCGGAAGTGAAAACAGTCTATATTGACGATTTAAAAGTGGAGTTACTGCACGGAAAATAAGCTGAAATGACCCGATCGACCCGCATATTACTTATCCTTTTCGGCTTATTGTTGTTGCCGGCCCTGCTAACCAACCTGGGGCTGATGACCTTCATCGACGATGAAGCCATCCGTTCGCTGGTGGCCCTGGAGATGAAGCTATCTGGCAATTACATAGCACCCACCCTCAACGGGGAGTGGTATTATAACAAGCCTCCGTTATTCAACTGGATCCTGTTGGGGTATTTCAACTTGTTCGGGGTATGGGAGGAATGGGTGCCGCGGCTGGCCACGGTGGTGTCGCTGCTCGGCTATGGGGCGACCATCTTCTATTTTTTTCGAAAACACTACACCACCCGCCTGGCATGGATCGTTGCGCTGAGTTTTATCACCTGTGGCAGGGTTTTGCTGTGGGATAGCCAGCTGGGCCTCATCGATATTACCTTTTCCTGGGTTACTTTTTTGTCCTTTATGGTGGTGTATCATGCCTATGAAAAGCAACGCTGGTGGACCCTTTTTCTGGTTTCTTATACCCTTGCCGCTGCGGGGTTCATGATGAAAGGATTGCCCTCTGTTGTATTTCAGGGGCTCACCTTGTTGGTCTATTTCGGATATCGCCGGGCATGGAGCCGGTTCTTTTCCCTGGCCCATGTGGCGGGGGGGCTTTTGTTTCTGACGCTATTGGGGTTGTATTACTGGCAGTATAGCCATTATCATACCCTGGCCGAAATATTCCCGACCTTGCTGGACGAGTCCTCTAAACGAACGGCGGTACAATACGGATGGGGAGATACCGTGGTCCATTTTCTGACCTTTCCTTTCGAGATGATCTATCATTTTTTCCCCTGGTCGTTGGGCATTCTGTTTATTTTTCATCGCAAGATCTGGAATTGGCTTCGGGAAGATGCGTTCACCTTTTACCTGGCCCTGATTTTTCTGGCCAACATCCTGCTGTACTGGACTTCTGTGGGGGTTTATCCACGGTATTTGCTGATGCACGCCCCGCTGTTGTTTGGGGTGTTTTTTTATTTGCAGGAGAAGCATGTCGGGGAATGGACTCTGGTGTACCGGGTATTGGAATGGATATGGGGCGGCTTTCTGGGTCTGCTATGGGTGGCGGCTTTTTTGCCGTTCTTTTGGGCGCGCGCGCAGTGGGTAGATGGCTACTATTGGAAATCCGCCTTGCTGGTTCTGCTCCTGAGTAGTCTGCTCCTGGCTTTTTGGAAATGGCGAACCGACCGGGTCCTGGTCGTGCTGGTAGCTATGCTCGTCCTCCGGTTGGGATTCGACTGGTTTGTGCTTCCCGACCGGCATCGGGAAGATTGGGGAACCCGGTGCAAGGAGAGTACAATACAAATGGCGCAGCAATTGAAGGAGGCGCCCAACTTGTATATTTACAAAAATACCGCATTACAATACACCAATTCCTTTTACCTCACCGCCGTGCGACAGCAGTTATTGGAGCGGAGGTTTGAGGGATTCCAACCGGGCGATTACATTATTGTGGACCCGGAAACTTATCCGTCTGCAGAGTGGGATCCGGTGGGGGAATTTTTCATGCGTTTTGATAAAAAACGCTTGCAGACAGGCCGTATTCGGGAGCCTGTGGAGAAAAGGGAGGAATAGTAAAATATCGGCCTTATGGAACCGTATGAAATTATAACTCATATAGGGCGAAGTGCTGAGCTTTGTGAAAGAGGGGATTGAAAGGGATTGAGAGGGATTAAACCTAGAAATAATCCCTCTCAATCCCTTTCAATCCCTCCTAATCCCAAAGAAAGTTGTATCAAGATTGAAGATTTTTTATGTAAACTAAGTTAAGATTCGGTATCTTAACGTCAATGTCCGGGGTGCCGGAGTGACGTTGGTTAAATAAAAGAGTCAAAATCCCAAAATCCGTTTCACCCAAAATTTTTTTCCAAATGGACAGGATATTACGAGTTTCCCTTCTTGGTTCAATGATGCTTTTTGCAGCACTGTGGGCTAGCGCCGAAAATTTGCCGCCTACACTGGAACAATACTGCAACGCCCGTTACGGGTTTTGCCTGGAATATCCGGGGACTAAGCTTACGCAAAAGCACCTCTCTGAAAATAATGACGGACTTGCCGTGCTTTCGTCGGATGGGAATTTTCAATTACGGGTATACGGATATTTCAATGTAATGGGTTGGAGTGTCAATGAAGAATACGTAGATTTTGTGGAGGTGATCAAAAGTAACAATGCCGGCGACGAGATAAAGGAACTGGAAAAAACCTTTTCTGATGAACAGTTTGAGGTGCTGCTGCAGGTAGGGAATAAGCTTCACTTCGAGCGTACCATCCTCCACGGCAATCACTTCATCAGCATGACCCTGGAAGTAAACCGGAGGGGCAACCTTTCTTTCGAAGAAAGCAGGATTCAGCTCAAGCTGTTGCTGGATGAGATCAAGCTTTCACTGGAATAGCTTCAGGCCACATACACCGTTTTTACATTCACAAATTCGAGAATCCCGAACCGGGATAATTCCCGCCCATACCCACTGACCTTGATCCCTCCGAACGGGAGTCTCGGATCGGACCGGACAAACGTGTTGACAAAACTGCTCCCGGCTTCCAAATGCCGGGAAGCGATGCGTTCTCCCCGGTCGAGGTCCTGGGTAAAAACTGCCGAACCGAGTCCAAACCTGCTGTCGTTGGCCAATTGAATAGCGTGTTGTTCGTCTCTGGCCCGGATCACCGCGGCTACGGGACCAAAGAGCTCCTCTTCATAGGCAGGCATCCCTTTCGTCACTTCTGAAAGGATGGTAGGGGGATAGAAAGCCCCTGGTGGCGATGGGGGCATGCCTCCTAAAACACAATGGGCGCCTTTCTGAATACTATCCTGCACTTGTTGGTGCAGTTGTACCCGCAGATCATGTCGAGCCAAGGGGCCCAGGTCGGCTGTTCGGTCGAAAGGATCGCCCATCATGGCCTTTGCCATTTGATCCCGGAAACGCTTCAGGAATTCGTCGTGCACAGAAGCTACCGGGATAAACCGTTTGGCGCCGATGCAGCTCTGCCCGGCATTGAGAAGCCGGCTGAACGCGCAAACTTCGGCGGCCATGTCCAGGTCGGCGTCTTCAAGGATCAGGTAGGCATCGCTACCGCCCAATTCCAGTACTGTTTTTTTGATATGCTTCCCGGCATGTGCGGCTACTGCACTGCCGGCGCTTTCACTGCCAGTGAGGGTAACGGCTTTTACCAGGGGGTGCTCGATGACCCCGGATACACGTGAACCCGGAATGGCGAGGTGGGCAAATAACCCCTGAGGTAACCCTGCTTCCGAAAATATCGATTCGATGGCCCTGGAGCAGCCCGTCACATTGGAAGCGTGTTTGAGCAAGCCTGCATTGCCGGCCATCAACGCCGGCGCCGCAAACCGGAAAACCTGCCAGAAAGGAAAATTCCAGGGCATGACGGCAAGGATCACGCCTAAGGGCTGGTAGGTGACATAACTCAACACGGCATCGGTAGTGATCCGTTCGGGGGCCAGAAAGGCTTCCGCTTGTTCGGCGTAATGCCGGCAGACCCAGGAGCATTTAGCTACTTCTGCCTCGGCTTCAGACAGTATCTTGCCCATTTCCAGGGTGATCAGCCGGGCAAGCTCATTCCGCTTCTGGTCGAGCAGATCGGCTACACGCACCAAAAAAGGCGCTCTGTCTGCGATAGAAAGTTGCCGCCATTCCAAAAATGCCTTGTGGGCCTCCTGAATGCGACTTTCCACTTCAAGCGGAGGCATCACGGTATACGTGGCAATAGGGGTGTCGGTTGCGGGATTGATAGATTGTAAGGTTTCCATGAATTTCCTTTTTCGGTGTCGGAATGGATGTCAGAAAAATACGAAATTGCAGGGTAGAACGCACAAAACACCTCGCTAATGTTCAAGCTAATTTCTTTTGTCCCTGTATGGGTCCTTTTAACCGTGTCTTGTTTGGCGCAAACCCCTTCCTGGTCTGATGACTTGTTGAACCGGTACGACCGGTATCGGGAGAGCGCGATCCAGGACCGGCGGTTCAAACATGCCGAAATGGAGCCGCTTATCCTTTCTCTGGCCCGAAAGCCCGGATTTGAGGTGCGGGAGCGGGGCCAATCGATCGAAGGGCGTCCGATATATGTGGTTCGGTACGGGACAGGTCCGGTGAAAGTGCTGCTCTGGTCGCAGATGCACGGCGACGAATCGACTGCCACCATGGCCCTGTTCGACTTGTTCAAATTTTTGCAGGGCAATGATGAGTTTAACAACTTGCGGGCCCTGTTCCGCGAACAGCTCAGCCTATATTTCATTCCTATGCTCAATCCGGATGGGGCGGAGTTGTACCAACGCCGCAACGCCATCGATATCGATATCAACCGCGATGCCTTGCGGCTCCAGACACCCGAAGGGGCCTTGCTGAAAAAAATACGCGACGAGATCGATGCAGACTGGGGATTCAACCTGCATGATCAATCCAAATACAATGCCGTAGGACCTACCTCCGGGGAAGCTACTTTTTCCTTCCTGGCCCCCGCATTTGATTCGGCAAAAAGCGTAAATGAAAAGCGGAAAAACGCCATGCAAATGGTCGTTGTGCTCAATCGCTGGCTTCAGCAATACATCCCCGGGCAGGTGGCCCGCTTTGACGATGCTTTCGAGCCCCGGGCTTTTGGCGACAATATGCAACGCTGGGGTACCCGCACCATCCTGATCGAATGCGGGGGGTTGGAGGGCGACCCCGAGAAACAAAAGATCCGAAAACTCCACTTCAATCTCTTGTTGGTGGCCTTTGAATCGATCGCCCGGCAGTCTTATGAAACCTATTCTATTCAATCCTATCAGGACCTGTTTTACAACGACCGCCACTTGATGGACCTGCTCATCCGAGATGCACGCCTGGTAGAAAACGGAAAAAGCTATATCGTTGACCTGGGCTTCAATCGCAATGAGAATCCCTACAATTCGAGCCGCAATTATTATTACCAAAGCATGATTTCGGATATCGGAGACCTTTCCACGTCCAATGCGTATGAAGAATTGGGTGCCTCCGGCTACACCCTGGAACCCGGCAAGTTGTATCCTACGGTGCTCACCGGCTTGTCCAGCCTGAAGCAAATGAATTTTTCAGATCTCCACCGCCAGGGCTATACCGATGTGCGGGTACAGAGTGTGCCGAATAAGTCGGACGTCGATGAGTTGCCGTTCCGCCTATATAGCGCCAAAGCCAAGGCGCCCGATAACGCCATCCGGTTAGGGGAGAATCCTTCTTTCTTTTTGGTAAAAGGAGGAAAGCGGGCGTATGTGGTGGTGAATGGTTTTTTGTATAAAGTGGAGTAGGATAGAAATATGAACCGTCGCGCCGTCGCGGGAATAAAAGTCAAGTTGCTAGTTGCCAAAAGTATCCTTAACCGCCAACACCCCAAAATACCCCAGCACCAACAATACTGCGCCATTGAGCCAACTGCTGGTCTCGGGATAGATCCACAAAATAGCGGCGGCCAGGCAGATCCAGATAACGCCTAGTGGTAAGGTGAGCCACCGCAGCTGCCCTGCCCGGCTGGGGTAGGCGAATTTGATCGGCACGAAGTGGAGGATGGCAAAGAAGACCACCAGCAAAAAGTTGGCAGTAGGGGAGAGGTGAAGTACAAAATACAGGAAGAACACGACCAGGTTCCACATCACCGGGAAGCCGACGAAGTGATAGTCTTCGGAGACCATGCCGTCTTTTCCGTAATACAGGGCAGATACCAGCAAGATCAGTCCGGCCGCCAGGCCGTGGTAGGGGGCAGCAAGGAGCCCCGATTCATAGAGAAAATAAGCCGGGATCAGGGCGTAATTGGCAAAGTCGATGACCATGTCGATGGTCTTTCCACTCATGTGCGGCAATACCTTTTCTACATTCACCCAACGAGCCAGGGTGCCGTCGAACCCATCGATGAGCTGGCTGGCGACCAGCCAGAGGGTGGCCTCCCGGAAATGGCCGTTGGAAATCGCTACAATAGCCAGGAAGCCGGTGAGCATCCCACAGGAGGTGAAAATATGTACGCCCCAGGCGGCCAATTGTCTGGAAATTGAGTAAGACCTGTTTTGCATAGGGACAAATTTACTTAGATTTGGTTATGGATAATTCCTTTTATCGCTGGCTTGTTCGCAATCACTTGCTTCCTACGGTAGCCCTATTCATCCTTTTAGCCGCGTTAGGCGTCTATTTATATTTCTACACCGACTACCCGGTGAGTTGGCCTGGCTTCATTTCCATGATGCTCTTTTACGGGTTCATTTTTTTTCTGGGCACCTATGCCGGTAGTAAAAAGGGAGAAGGAACGGCCATCGACATGATGCTGGCGGGGCGCAATTTGCCGCTGGGCATTGCGGTGTTTTCGATGAGCGCTACCTGGGTAGGAGGGGGCTATATCAACGGGACCGCAGAGTACACGGCATCGCCTGATTTTGGATTGGTGTGGGTGCAGGCGCCCTGGGGCTATGCGCTGAGTTTGATTTTTGGCGGCTTGTTCTTTGCCGGAAAGATGCGCCGGCACCGTTTTCAGACCATGCTCGACCCTCTTGCTCAGCGCTTCGGCCGCCGGATGGCGGCCATTCAGTTCCTGCCTGCTTTAACGGGAGAACTGTTTTGGTCCGGGGCTATTCTCACAGCCCTGGGAACTACCTTTGGCACGGTGCTGGGATTGGATACCAATACCGCCATTGTCGTTTCGGCGGCCATCGCAGTGGCCTACACAGCCCTCGGCGGCTTGTGGTCGGTGGCAGTGACCGATGTGGTCCAACTGAGCATTCTACTAATCGGGCTCCTGCTCGTGGTGCCCGATGCGCTGGAGGAAGTGGGCGGCGTATCCGAAGCCTGGGCTTCTTACAAGGCACAACGGGGCGCTTCGGCTACCCTGCTTCCTTCACGGGAGGCCCTGGGCGATTACTATTGGTATTGGTGGGACTATGCGTTATTGCTCATTTGCGGGGGCATACCCTGGCAGGTTTATTTCCAGCGTGTATTGGCCTCCAAAGACGAAAAGACGGCGCGGCGCCTTTCTTATTTTGCCGGAGGTATCTGCCTGGTTGCCGCCATCCCCCCCATATTGATCGGAATTGGCGGGTCGTTGACCGATTGGGATGCATTGGGTTTACCGGCTCCACCCGACAGTGCTTCCATATTGCCGCATGTGGTTCGCTATTTGACCCATCCCTGGGTGGCTACTGTGGCGTTGGGGGCAGTGGCCGCAGCGGTCATGTCTTCGGTAGACTCCTCCATCTTGTCCGCCGCATCGCTGGCTACCTGGAATGTATACCGCCCGCTGGTGCGCCCGCAGGCTGACAGCCGGCATCTGGCGAAGGTGATCAAGCGGTGTATTTGGATCATTGGCGTGGCCGCCACGTTATTGGCATTGCGGGTAAAGAGCATATATATGCTATGGGCTTTGTGCAGCGATTTCGTGTATTGCCTGTTGTTTCCGGCCTTGGTGGCAGCGCTTTTCGATAAAAGAGCCAATGCCTGGGGAGCCGCAGCAGGCTTTGCGGTCGCCTTCGTGTTGCGCTTTGGGGGAGGAGAGCCTGCGTTGGGGCTGCCTGCAATATTGCCTTATCCCATGATGGTGGACGGGGTAGTTCTTTTTCCGTTCCGCACTTTTTCCATGCTATGCGGCCTGATCAGCATATTTGCGGTTTCGAGGCTGACTAGCCGTTGGTCGGCGCCTGTGCCGCTGCAAGTAATAGCAGAAGAATAACTCCCGAAGTGGGTTTTCTTTCGTATAAATTCAAAAAATGCGATAAAAAGGCGCCGGGAATGTGAATCCTTTTTGCATTGTTTGACAATCTATTTTATATTTGTTACTGCTAGCAATGGTTTTCTTCTTACGCTGGATAAATCCTTTCTTCCGGCGACATTGTTAGCGCCTTCTCGGAGCGTTTTTTAAGTTGTAGTTCCCGTTTAGTCGGGAACTATTTTTTTTAACAGGAAGAGGCGAGGGCACTGCCCTCGCCTCTTCCTGTTTTCAGGAAAAAAGGAAGGATGATTTTAATCAGAAGATACCACGCTGTATCGTTCCACAAACTCCTTCATTTCATCCACCATTTCCGGGGAACCTACGGAGATCGTCACACGCTGGTGCAACTGTTCGGGCTGCATATCGAGGACGCGTTGAAGGTTGCCGCTCAGGGCTTTACCGCCCGCCTGTTCCACGACAAAAGACAACGGATTGCATTCGTAGACGAGGCGCAATTTCCCCTGTGGAAATTTGCGGGTTTGGGGATAAAGGAAAATACCTCCTTTCAGCAGGATCCGGTGGATGTCGGAAACCATTGACCCGATATACCGCAGGCTGAAGTTCATCTCCGAGCAGTGGTCGATATACCGGCGCATCTCCACATCGAATTTGAGGTAGTAGCCCTGGTTGACGGCATATTGACTACCGCGTGCCGGGATCCGGATGTCGCGGTGCGACAGGCAAAATTCGCCGATGCTGGGATCCAGGGTAAATCCATTTACTCCCCGGCCGGTGGTATAAACCAGGATGGTGGAGGTCCCGTAGAGCACATACCCGGCAGCGACCAGTTCGGTGCCTTTCTGAAGGAAATCCTCCAGGTTGCAAGTGCCGTCTTCCGGGCTTTTCCGGCGATAAATACCGAAGATGGTACCCACGGATACATTGACGTCGATATTGGAGGAGCCGTCGAGGGGGTCAAAAACCACTACATATTTGGATGCTTTTCCGGATACAGGCGGGATGGGCGTGAAGTCCTCATTTTCTTCAGAGGCGATGCCACAGCATTCCCCGCTATTTTGCAAGCATTCAATGAGCTTTTCATTGGCGTAGAGGTCGAGTTTCTGCACTTCATCGCCCGATACATTCTGGCTGTCGGCTACCCCAATGATGCTCACAAGGCCGGCCTTGTTCACTTCCCGGTTTACAATTTTAGCGGCAACGCCAATGTCTCTGAGAAGCCCCGTCAATTCGCCGGAGGCATAGGGGAAATCCTTTTGACGACGAATAATAAACTCGTCCAAAGTAGTTATCCTATTCATGTGGTGGTGGTTAGTGGTACGTGGTGGTTAGGTTTTATTATAGCCCAAAGATAGGGCATTTTCTATTGCTTTAAGGGAATTTCCTACCTTTGTTCACGCAACATATTGGCGTTTCGGGCGGTTTATTCTCCATACATAACTCCAATCACTCAACGTGAAAGACCTTCAATTCCTCAATAAATATTTTTTCCGGTACCGGTGGCAGTTGATCTGGGGTATTCTCTTTGTCGCTGCCTCTAATTATTTCCGGGTCTTGCAGCCGCAGGTCATCCGGGATGCGCTCGACCTGGTGGTGGAAAATATTAACTTGTACCAGTTATTCAATGGGTTTTCCCTGCAGGAGGCTTTTTTCCGCGAACTGGGCAATGTGCTGTTATTTTTTGGGGCATTGGTACTTCTCCTGGCGCTGGCCATGGGGGTGTTTATGTATTTCATGCGGCAAACCATCGTGGTGATGTCCCGCCTGATCGAATACGACCTGATAAAGGAGATCTTTGTCCACTATTAAAAGCTGCATTTGGCTTTTTATAAGCGGCACAACACAGGTGACCTGATGTCGCGGATCACCGAAGATGTATCAAAAGTACGTACCTACCTGGGACCCGCTGTGTTATATGGGATCAACCTGGTCACCCTCTTTGTCATGGTAATCTATGCCATGTTTTCCGTCAGCTGGGAATTGACGCTATACAGCCTGGCGCCGCTGCCCATATTGTCCCTTTCGATCTACTATGTCAGCGACCTGATCAATAAGCGCAGTACGGTGATCCAGCAGCAGTTGGCGCATTTAAATTCCATTGCACAGGAAGTGTACTCGGGCATCCGGGTGGTCAAGTCCTATGTCCAGGAGCGGTTCATGGGCAAGCATTTTGCCCAACAGAGTGAGGTCTACAAGGAAAAAGCCCTTCGGCTGGCAAAGGTCGACGCAATGTTTTTTCCGCTCATGATGCTCATGATCGGCGCCAGTACCGTAATCACCGTTTATATCGGCGGCTTACAGGTGGTGAGCGGAAAGATTACCACCGGCAACATTGCCGAATTTGTTATTTATGTAAATATGCTGACCTGGCCGGTGACTTCCATCGGGTGGATCGCCTCCATCGTTCAGCAGGCAGCCGCTTCCCAACGCCGGATCAATGAGTTCCTTCAGACCGAACCGGATATCAAAAGCCCGGTGCACGACCCCCATCCACTGCAGGGGAATATCGTATTTGACAACGTGACCTTCGACTATCCCGATACAGGTATCCGCGCCATGGACAAGGTCTCTTTTTCACTTCGTTCCGGTGAAAAAATGGCGGTTATCGGGCGCACCGGTTCCGGCAAATCATCCATGGCAGACCTGCTGGTACGCATGTACGATGTATCGGAGGGCGCTATCCTGCTGGATGGCAAAGATGTCCGGGAAATGGACCTGGCCAACCTCCGGCAACGCATTGGATATGTCCCGCAGGATGTATTCCTGTTTTCCGATTCCGTGGCCAATAATATTGCCTTCGGCAACCCGGTTGCCACGTGGTCGGAAATTCAAAGTTTTGCCCGCCATGCCGCAGTGTATGACGATATTGTCGACCTGTCGGAAGGCTTTGAGACGATGGTAGGTGAACGGGGCGTGACCCTCTCCGGGGGGCAGAAACAGCGTTTATCTATCGCCCGGGCATTGATCAAACATCCGGATATCGTCATTCTCGACGATTGTCTTTCAGCGGTAGATACCAATACCGAGAAAATGATCCTCGGGTACCTGGAGGAGGAGTTGGCTTCCAAAACAGCCATCATCATCACCCATCGCATTTATTCGCTCCTCCAGTTCGACAAAATTATCGTGCTCGAACACGGCCGTATCGTGGAGGAAGGAACCCATGACGAATTGATCGAACACGGTGGGTACTATGCAGACCTTTTCGAAAGACAACGGTCGGAAGACGAAGTGGATGCGGAGTAGCGTGCGATAAGTAGCCAAAAATTTTTATTTTTTCCACAATGTTTTACTTTTGCGTAAGAGGCAAAACTTTTTAATTCACAAAAAGGGAGTAAAGTGGAAAACGAGCACAATTCAAACAAACCGGATAGTGTGTATTCGAAATCGGTTAAGGCAGGGAGGAGAAGGACCTATTTTTTTGACGTTCGCCAGACGAAAGGGGATGACTTCTATTTGACGATGACGGAAAGCACCAAGCGTTTCAACGGAGATGGATATGAGCGGCACAAGATCTTTTTGTACAAAGAAGATTTCAACCGGTTCATTGCGAGCCTGGAAGATGTGATCAACTACGTGAAGACAGAATTGATGCCCCACTATGACTACGATGAATTTACCCGTCGTCAGGAAGAATGGGAAGCTTCCAAAGAAGCAGAACTGCGAAATGAAGATGGAACAGATAATTCCGGATTTCCTGCTGCCGACTCCACGAACAAGGCCGAAGGAGAGGACGAAGAAATAGGTTGGTAGGAAGCAACAAAGATTATAAAAAAAAGAGGCTGTCTCAAAAAAAAGAGACAGCCTCTTTTTTTTAGTAGGCTCCGAAATACCGGCGCAAAAACCACTCCAGGAAAAGCAGGAATGCAAGCAGCGCGAAGATCCATCGAAAATGGAGCACGGTCTGGGTGCGGGTGCTTTGATATATGACGGGTTTCAGGTTGCTCAGTTGGGCCAGTTCCTGAGGCAGCTCAGCCAGTTGGTTGGCGTAGCGCAGATCGCCGCCGTATTCGCGGCTCAGCAGGCGAAGGAGCCCGTGGTTGGCGGTCGTTTCGTACTGCTCCAGCTGCACGGGCTGCACACTAAACTGTCCTTCAAAGGTAAGGGGCTCGCCGCCGAGGCTTACCTTGCCCTGGTACCGGAAAGAGCCCGGAGGCAGAATGCCGGTATGAAGGGTATAGGTCTTTCCCGATTTGTCGAAGGTGAAATTGTATTGCCGGTTTTCGGCATCCGTAATGGTCATCAGTACGTCCGGGTCGTTGACGAGCTCGAAGCTTTCGTTGTACAACTCGGCGTCGAAGACCACTGGGTCGGTCTCCGAAAAGATAGTTTTGCTCGGCGTGATCCGGAACCGGCGCTTATCGTCCTTGAGGCTGAGAAACTGAACGACCTTACTGGTCAATTCATCGAACAGGTCGTGATTTTCATGCTGGAGAAAATCAAAAAGGCGCCATTTCCAGAGTCCTTCCGCAGCCAATACGCCGGTTTTTATTCCCTGCTCTTCCCCCAGCACGAGGAGGGGGTATTGGGTTTCTACCCGTCCGATGCGCTGAAAGAGGAGGACCTGAGAGCTGGGAGAAGCCTTGAAATCGCCGAAAGGGGCGACCAGCGGGGCAAACTGCGGCAGCTCTTTTTGCAGCGCTTCACTGACGGTGAAAAGGCTGAATCCCGGATTGAAAATTGCCTGCACATCATTGTTGCTGGTGCCGCTGGTGGTCACTTCCAATTGGGATTGCACGCTGTTGAGGCGCTGGTATTGGGCCTGGGTGCCTCCGATGAACAGGCGGGAAATTTTCCGCTCATTTAACTTGTTGAGTATACTGGTGATTTCCTGGGTACGACTGGGTAGTTGATGCAGGATGACCAGGTCATAATCTTCCGGTTTTACCTGCAGGTTCTTGAGGTAGGCGATGTCTACCCCATAGTTTTTATTGCGCAGGATAGACTGCTTGAGGGCGCTGAGGTCGGGGTGAGGGGCATTGGCCAGCAGGAGGATCTTCAGGCGGGAGTCCAGCACATCGATGTAAAATTCCCGTACGTTATTGGCCGTGCTGGCTTCTCCAGGAAGGGTGCTCAACTGAATCCGATAGCGCTGCACACCTGAGGTATTGGCATTGAGTTTAAACTCCACCGTTTGGAAGAAATTGTCCGAACCGATCGAAAGGGGTACCTGCTGGAGGGATTGAACCCGGTCACCCTGGATCTGATAGAGGGTCACCACCGGCGAGGTGCCGCTACAGTTGCGGGCGCCAATGTCGGTCTGGACGACAAATTGATCTCCCAGGTAAGCGATCCGGTTGTGGAATACCCGTTTGAGCACGGCGTCCCGTTTGGGAATGGTATCCCCAAGGGCAATGGTGAACAGTGGGGCATTCAATTTAGCTCCGGAGTAGAGTGGGTTGCTGCCCTCGTTGAAGATTCCATCTGATGCCAGGATCACCGCTCCCAGATTTTGGTTGCTGTACAGGTCGTAAATGCCATGGAGCGCTTCGGACAGGTTGCTCGACTTATCGGGGAAGGACAGGTCGAGTCCTTCCCGAAATTCGGTGCCAAAGGAGTAGGTAGCTACTTCATAGTTTTTACTCAGCTCCTCCGTCAGGGTTTCCATGGCTGCCTGATACTGTTGCCGGGCGGTGTCACTCATGGTCGAGCCCACTGATTCGGAAACATCCTGGGCAATGACCACGGTGGGTTTGCGGGTTTCCGTTTGGAGGAAGCGCAGAATAGGATCGAGCAAAAGAATGCTGATCAGCGTGACGGCCAGAAAGCGCAACAGCGCGAGCCCGATGCTCAGCAGCGGCGACTGATCCCGAAAGGTCGGGTTGCGGAAATAAAGCGCTCCCGCATAAATCAGCCCGAGGAGGATACAAAGAAAAAGGTACCAGGATGGATATTGAAAGGTCAGTTGTTGCATGCCTGTGGTGTGATCGTTTTCAAATCAAAAACGCCTGATTTTTCGGAAAGATGTACAACGGTGCAAATTTAGTTTTGCGCCGTGAAATTAACGGCTGAAAACGGGACCGCCAAGAAAAGTGCAACTTTGTTGGGTGATTGGGAATACTTCAAAAAGCGTACTTTCGTTTCTTCTATGTGCGAAGGTGGGCAATATTCCTCAAAGTAATTTTTTTTACAACAATTTCACTGCCGGATTTGTCCACTAATGATGCACGCGCAGAAACCCATGAAAAAAGAATGAGATATGAAGAAAATTTGGATTCTTGCCATTGGATTGCTCTTTCTCCTACCCACCGCCCGGGGCGCATACATGCTGTTGCCCATGGATCCGGAAACCCAGACCGATCACCTCAAAGCATACGGGATCACCTATTGGGTGCTGGAAAATGGGGTGGAAGCCTGGTGGTTGTTGAATTACCGGGGTGGCAGTTTTGCTTTCCGGCACAACGTCATTTTTGAAAAAGAATGCAAGACCAGGGGCGTTGCCTTTGAAATCATTCCCGATGCAGCATTCAATCAGATATTGGCGGAGATCAGCGACCCGGAAGTGAATATGGACGCCATAAAACTGGAGAAGGCCCCCAAAATAGCGGTTTACACCCCCGACTTTAACCAGAAAGGGGAAAAGATCCAGCCCTGGGATGATGCGGTGACCCTGGTGCTCACCTATGCCGAAATTCCCTACGAAACGTTGTACGACAACGAAGTGCTCAGCGACCGGTTGGCCGAATACGACTGGCTTCATCTGCACCACGAAGACTTCACCGGGCAATTTGGACGGTTCTATAATTCCTACCAGAATTTTCCCTGGTATAAGGAGCACGTAGCCCGCATGGAGGAGCTGGCCCATAAAAATGGCTTCGAAAAAGTGTCTCAACTTAAGATGGCAGTAGTGGAAAAAATCCGGGAATACGTGATCGGCGGAGGGTTTATGTTTGCCATGTGCTCGGCTACCGACACCTACGACATCGCCCTGGCTGCAGAGGGAATCGATATCTGTGCGGTTTACTACGATGGAGACCCGGCCGATCCGAACGCGCAGGATAAGTTGAATTTTACCAATTGCTTTGCTTTCCAAAATTTCGATCTCTCCAAAAACCCGCTGGAGTACGAGTTTTCGTCCATCGATAACAATTTCGGGCGCAATGTGCCCCCCGAACAGGACTATTTTACCCTGTTTGACTTTTCGGCAAAATGGGACCCGATACCGACCATGCTGACCCAAAACCACACCCGTACCGTGAAGGGATTTATGGGGCAAACCACGGCTTTCCGGAATGCGTATATCAAGCCCAACGTCCTGATCCTGGGTGAAAATAAACCCGCCGGCGAGGCCCGGTATATTCATGGTACAATGGGAGAAGGAACCTGGACCTTCTATGGCGGGCACGACCCGGAAGATTACCGGCACTTCGTCAACGACCCGGAGACAGACCTCAGTCTACACCCCAATTCGCCCGGGTACCGGCTCATCCTGGATAACGTGTTGTTCCCCGCAGCGAAGAAGAAAAAACAAAAAACCTGACCAAAAAGAAGAAGGGATGCAGCAAAGCGGCATCCCTTCTTCTTTTTTTATTTTAAGTTTGCGCAAAAAGCGCATCTATGGCAAAAATAGCAGCCATCGTTCCCATGCGGCACTCCAGTGAACGAGTGCCCGGAAAAAATTACCGGGACTTTGCCGGAAAACCATTGTATCATCATGTGGTGGAGAGTTTGCTGGCTTGTGCCTCCATCCAGGAAGTGGCTATCGACACCGACAGCCCGTTCATTCTGGAAGATGCTGCCCGGCATTTTCCCGCAGTAACCCTGCTCGAACGCCCTCCGCATCTGCGTGCAGGCGATATCCCGATGAATGACGTGTTGCTGCATACCACCGGCCAGTTGGAAGCCGATTTTTTCTTGCAGACGCATAGCACCAACCCGCTTCTTTCTGCTGCTACCATTGAAAAAGGCGTGCAGTTGTTTCTCCAGCAGTATCCCATATACGACAGCCTCTTCACTGTAACCCGTCTGCAGACCCGCTTGTGGGACAGCCTGACACGGGCCGTGAACCACAACCCCAACATCCTCCTACGCACCCAGGATCTGCCGCCTATTTACGAGGAAAATTCCTGCATGTATATTTTCTCCCGCGAAATCCTTATGCGCAAGCACAACCGGCTGGGCGATCGCCCCTACCTGTTTGAGATCCCACGGGAAGAAGCCCAGGATATCGATGTCGAACTCGATTTTCGAATCGCAGAATTTTTGTTTAAACAAATTCACGAATAAACCGACAACCCGGTTTATTCAAAATTTCCAACTATGTATAATAACCTCCTCCTCCGCGAAGAAAACGGCATTTTGATCGTCACGATCAACAGGGAGAAGGCCCTGAATGCCTTGAATACCCAGACCATGCTGGAGTTGAAGCAGCTGTTCGAAGAAGATGCTCCCCAACGGGCGATCCATGGGGTGATCCTAACGGGCGCAGGCCCCAAAGCGTTTGTGGCGGGCGCCGATATTTCCGAGTTCCTGACGCTCGATGTGGAGAAAGGCCGGGAGATGGCACAGCGTGGACACGATACTTTTTTTGCTATCGAACGGTTTCCCAAGCCCGTCATTGCGGCCGTTAACGGGTTTGCCCTTGGGGGGGGCTGCGAACTGGCCATGGCTTGCCATATGCGCATAGCCAGTGAAAATGCCCGGTTTGGGCAGCCGGAAGTCAGTCTGGGTATCATCCCCGGATATGGCGGAACACAGCGGCTGATCCAACATATCGGAAAGGGAAAGGCGATGGAGCTACTGCTCACCGGAGATATGATCGCAGCGCCTGAAGCCCTGCAGCTGGGATTGGTAAACCATGTGGTTCCCCAGGAATCACTCCTGGATAAAGCCCAGGAGATACTGGCCAAAATCGCTGCAAAAGGGCCTGTCGCCGTCACCAAAGTTATCGAATCGGTGAATGCCTACTTTCAGTTTGACGCCTTTGGCTTTGATACGGAAGTTACGGCATTTGCCCACACGACCGGTACATCTGATTTTAAGGAGGGCGCCAGCGCATTCCTCGAAAAACGCTCGCCTGCGTTTCAGGGAAAATAAGCCGTGAACTAATCCGCTTTTTGGATTGTTTTGGCAACGAAATCAATTTTCCATGATCGAAACGGATATAATCATCATCGGTGCAGGCCCTACAGGGCTGTTCACCGTATTTGAGGCCGGATTGCTTAAAATGCGTTGCCACCTGATCGACTCACTGGCAGTGCCGGGCGGTCAGTTGGCCGAGATCTACCCAAAGAAGCCCATTTATGACATTCCCGGTATCCCCATGATATTGGCGGGCGATCTCGTCCAGAATTTGCTGAAGCAGATCGAGCCTTTTAATCCGGGCTTCACGTTGGGTGAACGGACAGAGATCCTGGAGCGGCTGGAAGACAATCGATTTAAGGTCACTACCAATAAAGGAACAGTGCATGTGGCGCCGGTAGTAGTCATCGCCGGTGGACTGGGTTGTTTCGAACCACGTAAACCGCCGATCGACCATATTGACACCTTTGAAGACAAGGGGGTCGACTATATCGTGAAGGACCCGGAAAAATACCGCCGAAAAAAGGTGGTCATCGCCGGCGGTGGCGATTCAGCACTCGATTGGGCCATCTTTCTTTCCGATATTGCGGAGGAAGTCGTACTGATACACCGGCGTACCGAATTCCGGGGCGCCCCCGACTCGGTGGAGAAGGTGATGGAGTTGAGTAATCAGGGAGGCATACAGCTCGTCACCAATGCACAGGTGGTGGGATTGAAGGGCAATGGCCAATTGGATGGCGTGCTGATCCAGGAAGATCATAAAGGCGAATGGGTTAGAGAGACCGATTATTTCATCCCCCTGTTTGGGCTTTCACCCAAACTCGGCCCGATCGGAGAGTGGGGATTGAATATCGAACACAACGCTATCGAGGTAGATACGTTCGATTATCGCACCAATATCCCCGGCATCTATGCGATCGGCGATATTAATACCTATCCGGGGAAGCTCAAACTCATTTTGTGCGGCTTTCACGAAGCTACCCTGATGTGCCAGTCGGCCTTTAAGCTGGTGAATCCCGATAAAAAAATTTCGTTCAAGTACACGACGGTGACGGGTGTTCCTGGTTTTTAAACGCATACCACATAAGTACTTTGTAACAAAAGTACTTTAATGTTTTTTATAAGGATATCTGCGGCCGTGCGGCCGCAGATATCCTTATAAAGACTGAACGGGCGGGCGGCGCCCGCCCATTCAGTCTTTATAAACATAAGTAGAAAAAATGAATGACGGAATGATCAACTTGACGGTGGTCGACCGGGAGGGGAAACCCCATGAACTGGAAGGCCCCACGTTTATGGATTTGAATGTAATGGAGTTGTGTAAGGCCTACGGACTACCAGTAGAGGGTACTTGTGGAGGCATGGCTTTATGCGCTTCTTGTCATTTATATATACTGAGTAATCATGGGCTGTCGCCCGCTTCCAATGACGAGGAAAATATGCTGGACCAGGCCTTTTTCGTACAACCCAACTCCCGGTTGGGCTGTCAGATCCATCTCCACACCGGGTTAGATGGGTTGGTCGTGCAATTGGCGAAAGAATGAGCTACTCTACCAGATTGATCAACGTCCGGTAATCATCAAACCGGGCATCTTCCGTTTTCATTTCCAGAATTTGGAGCATATCGGGGTCGTCCTGATAGGTCAGGTCGAGATCGGGAAGGGTGCGGGTGCAGCGCACTTCCACGGCGCCTGAAGCTAATTGTTGCATCCGCCAACGGTAGGTTTGTTCCATTCGTGTCCAGATCCGTTCATTCACTTCTCTGGGATCGTTCTGGGGAGCCAGCGGGATGACCTCCCGAAAGGCGTGGTTAGTACGGGCCAGGAGTTTACTTCGGCTGATGATGAAGTAAGCGGTATAGGCCCAGTCTTTTTGCTCGCAAGCAAGATTCGCATAGAGCACTAATTGGAGATCCTCCTCATTTCGGATGCTGTTTTCCCTGAAATTGGCTCCCCGCCATTTCAGGTCGAGCACGGCTTTTTCTCCATCACCTCGCCGGAGCACGATATCTGCGATGCCTTTCACGCGGGTATCTGCGAAATGTCCCTCCATCGCCAGCTCACTGCTTTCCACGGTCCATTGGTTATCGCGCACATAGGTCACCAGGGTCCAGGCGGCAAATTGAACCTGCTTGAGAAAGCGGATCCGTTCGGGTTCGCGGCCATAGAGGAGCAGCACAGCGCCTTCTTTGTAGAAGAGATCGGCCGTGGTTTCTTCCACCCACTTTTCCAACCGGGGTTTATCCCAGGAGTGGAAGGGCTCTTCAAAGAGTTTCTCGAAAAGCCGGTGGGCCAGGTTGCCCATCAGGGTCTCATCGGGAACGATGCTGAGGATAGACGATTTTTTCAGTTTGAGTTTGTATTGAAAAACCCACTGATAGGGATAATAGAAAAGGGCGTTGAGACTGCTGAAGGTCTCGTTGTCGCGGTTGGCCAATTGATGAAGCCCGGGCGCCTGTATGAATGGCTGGGGCCGGCCCAGGCGGTAGTAGGGCAGCGGGGCGAATCCGGGTAATTGAAAAAATCGACCCAGCAGGGATACGTCTCCTCCGGCGCCCAGGGTGCAGCTAATGGCGTCCAGGTTGGAAAAGGTAGCCTCCAGGTCGCCCATCAGCGGATGGGGGTTGGTCGCTTCGCCCCGGAGGTTTTGCGGGATGAGCAGGAGGAGTCGTCTCCTGGTCTTCAACACGGGCTGTATGCGTTGCCAAAGTTGGCGTTGGTTTTGAAGGGATGGAGGATCCAAAAGCACCCCGGCCTCCGCCAGGTATTGCGTTTCGGGCGGATACCAGCGGGAAAAGAATTGTACGGGCTCCGTTTCTACAAAATTCCACCAGATGAGGTCCTCCGCAGGATCGAGCAACGCGCCTGGCTGGTGGACATAGGGGAGGTGCGTCGATTCCGCTTCGTGGAAGACGACCGGGGAAGGTTGATAGATCGTCCGTACGATGCGTTCCAGTTCGAGATGGGTCAGGTCTTCTTCGGGTAGGGCATGGAGTAATTCCACGATGCGCTTGGCTTGTTCGCTCAACACCAGGAGCGAGTTCCCTTTTCCGGCTTCAAAGGCATCGAAGGCCCAGAACCGTACTTTTTCGTAGAGTTGAATGACATCTTCCCTGGGTACGGATTGATCGATAGGATAGCGTTTGCGTCCAAACCAGAAGCGATATTGTTCATTGGCTTCCTCATAAGAACTGTTGCGGGATCCGTTGGAGGAATTGCGCAACTCGTCGAAATACCGGGCGATGGCGCGGTTCCAGTTTTCCCCTTGCAAGCCGGGAGATTGCGACATTTGGGCGGCGATGACCTGTGCCAGGTCGTCGGGTAGCGGCTTTACAGGAAGGGAAGCAAATTCCAGGATTTTATAGGGGTCGATAGGTGTCCAGAGAAAGGTGGGGATCAGTTTCAGGATCTGAAGGCTGGGCCGTGCCAGGGAAGCGGATTGAATGCCCAGGCTGGGTAGGCCTTCCTGGATCAGGGCGGCATCGAGCACCCTGTTTTTTTCCGGAATGAGCAATGCGGGCCTGAATTCCGGGCTTTTGTGCAGTACCTGGGCCAGGTACTCTGCGCCATCGACGGCGGTTTTACAATGCAGGAGCATCAGGGAGCCATCGCCTTTGGCTTGTGCTTTTTCCTTTTTACCGTTTCCCCGTTGCAACAAGGCATCCCTGAACGTACGAAGGTCGCCGGGAGGGGGCGTGCATGCAGGACTGTAGGCCTCCAGTTGGAACGGGCCCAATGCCGAATCGGGGAGCAGGGCCAGGAGTCGCTGTATCGACCGGGGCAACAGGTCGAATGGTTCCAGGTGGAAAAATGTCCGGATAGGATGCTTGAGTTGGGGTAAAAGGTTAATCACCGCTTCCAGACGGTCGGCATATCCGGGAAGGTCTGTGAGGCCCGAATTTTTCCATCGTGCCTCTATGCGGGCCAGGACGTTTAACCGGGGTGGTTGGCCGGGGACTTCCCTGAAATCCCACGCTGCCGATAAGAGTTCGTCTCGTCGGGCCAGCAGGTCGGCTGCGGTGGCAAACTGATCGGCCTGAAAGGAGGAGGCGAAAAAAGCATCTTTCTCTTCGGCCAGGTATTGCCGGATGGTTTGTCGGTATGCTTCGAGGCGGAGATACGAATCATCGGTAGGGTGCCCGGCAAGTCCAAGCAGGGACTCCAGCAGCAGGAGAAGCCCCTGCGGTCCAACCCGGTGCACACCTGCTTCCGCCAGAGGTTCTTCAAAAAGACAGCCGCTATCCAGATTGGTGCCGAAGTAGACGATCACGATTCAACAGTTCAGCTGGTCAACAAAAAATCAGGCGTCGCCCATTTCTTTTCGGAGGTCCCGAATTTGACTTTCCCAGAGCTTTTTATAGTCGGTAGCTTCGTCCGAATCGCAGAAATCGGATATTTCCAGAATGGTTTCTCCGGTTACAGGAGAGGTAGAGATCCGGAATTCGAGGAATTCTTCGTCCTTGTCCTCCCATTCAAAGTGTACTTTCTCCTCCTCGATATCTTCCGTGAGATTGGCTACTTCCGTAAAATCGTTCCATACAAAGGAGTAGGTCATGCCATTAATATCAACTGCGTCGCAGAACCAGCGGACCAGGCATGCAGGCGTAGTAAGGAATGTATAGACAATCGTAGGCGATGCCCTGAAAATAAACTCCAGATCGATCATTATGCGTTCCATTCCGTGAAGGGGTTTTGATTAGCCTGCATGGTGTATTTTTCAACAGTATCTTAAAACCAGCGAATTATTATGGTGTAGTAGGCACTCTGCAGGGAACGGTAAGGCCACCACTTCCCCCGCAATAAAGAATAAAAATCCGATTTTTCCAAATTGTGCAAATCATTTTAAATTGGGTGGGGGGGATAGGTGCGGGAGGAATGATTAATTTAAGCGGTCAAAAAAAAATTGAGGACAGGAGGGTAAAGGGAAAAAGCACCCAATAGTAGTTGATATTGTGTTATTTACACATATTCATCAAGAACTAAACGAGGATAAATTGGTTATTGTTGGGGAAAGGAATGGTAAGTGGCTTGACACCAATGCCCTATTGGATTAACTTTGCATCGCTAAAAAAGGGCCATGCAAGTAATTTTCTGTTCAACATCCATTCTTTTCGTCTGTTTATCATCTAAAAGGCCCAGAAAATCATCCCATCTACATATCCTCTCCAAACTCACGAGCCCTGTGAAGTGTTAAATATTGTTTGTTCACCAAAAATTGCGCGTCTAAATGAGACAACTCAAGATTACGAAGTCCATTACCAACAGAGAAAGCCAGTCGCTTGAAAAGTATTTGCAGGAAATTGGTAAGGTGGATTTGCTTACGCCGGAAGAGGAGGTTGATTTAGCCAAACGAATAAAGCAGGGGGATCAGATAGCCCTGGAAAAATTGACGAAAGCCAACCTGCGTTTTGTGGTGTCGGTGGCCAAGCAATACCAGAATCAAGGCCTTTCCCTCAGCGACTTGATCAACGAAGGCAATTTGGGCCTGATCAAAGCAGCCCAGCGATTTGATGAAACGCGCGGTTTCAAATTTATATCCTACGCAGTATGGTGGATTCGCCAGTCCATCCTTCAGGCATTGGCCGAACAATCCCGCATCGTGCGCCTTCCGCTCAATAAGGTAGGCTCGTTGAATAAGATCAACAAGGCATTTTCTGAACTCGAGCAGGAATTTGAACGGGAGCCTTCTCCGGAAGAACTCGCCGAACTGCTCGAAATTCCGACCGAAGAGGTGGAAACAACCCTGGGCGTCGCCGCCCGCCACGTATCGATGGACGCGCCCTTTGTGGAAGGGGAAGACAACTCCCTGCTCGATGTGCTGGAAAACAGCGCGACTCCGGGCACAGATGAGCCTCTGGAATACCAGGAGTCACTGCGTCGCGAGATCGAACGCTCCCTCAGCACGTTGACCGACCGCCAATGTGACGTCATCAAATTATATTTCGGGATCGGGGTAGAGCACCCTATGTCCCTGGAAGATATCGGAGAAAAATTCGGTCTGACCCGTGAACGGGTTCGCCAGATCAAGGATAAAGCGATCAATAAATTGCGCTCGGCTAATCGCAGTAAACTGCTGAAGCACTACCTGGGCGCGTAACCTTTTCCCCTGGTTATTCGCAGAGGGGGGCCGCCTGCGGTGGCCCCCCTCTGCCATAAATGGAGTTTACAAAATGAAGGAACCCGCACAAAAAAACAATGGCAGCTGGATAATATGGACCCCCCTGTTGCTGGCTTCCATGCTGGTATTGGGCATCACGATCGGGATGCAGCTGCAGTCCCCCGGCCCGGTCTTTTCCTTCACCTCCGATGAAATTCCTTCTGCAAACGGGTTTGGACATGGCAAACTGGAAGAGCTGATGCGCTATATCGATGCTAAATATGTCGATACGGTGGATCGGGAGGAACTCATCCAGACAGCCATCGATCATATGCTGGAACACCTCGACCCTCATTCGACCTATCTATCGGTTGACCGGGTTCGCGAAGAGTCGGAACGACTGGACGGCAATTTTGAAGGGATTGGCGTGGAGTTTATGCTCCTGGAGGATACGATCCGGGTGATTGCTCCGGTAGTCGACGGACCGTCTGAAAAAGCCGGAATTTTGGCCGGGGATTATATTATAACGATAGAGGATTCGCTGGTGGCTGGAATAGGGATGGAAGCCGGCGGGATCATAGACCTCCTTCGCGGACCCAAAGGAAGTGAGGTTCGGGTCGGCATATTGCGTCAACCTGAGCAGGAACTACGGCAGGTGACCATTGTGCGCGATCAGATACCCATGGAAAGTGTGGATGCCGCTTATATGATCGATCCGGGGATCGGGTATATCCGGATTAACCGGTTTGGGGCAACCACGGCCCAGGAATTCAACACACACGTGAAAGAGATGGCCGAGACCGGGGCGATGAAAGACATCATCATCGACCTTCGGCAGAATCCGGGCGGGTACCTTCGCTCTGCCACCGATATCCTGAGCCAGTTTTTCCCCGAAAAGAATAAATTGCTCGTCTATACCGAGGGGCGGACTTCCCAACGCGAGGAATGGAAAACCCATGGCCGTGTATTGTATGATATTCGCAACGTGGTAGTCCTGATCGATGAAGGATCGGCCTCTGCCAGTGAAATCCTCGCCGGAGCAATTCAGGATAACGACCGCGGCATTATTGTCGGAAGGCGGTCCTACGGAAAAGGCCTGGTACAGGAACAATACCGGATGAGTGACGGGTCGGCCATTCGCCTCACCGTGGCAAGGTATTATATTCCGTCGGGCCGTTCAATCCAGAAACCCTATGACGACCGCGTGGCCTACGCCCATGATTTGGCCGACAGGCAGGAGAACGGAGAACTCTTTTTCAAAGATAGCCTTCCCAGTATCGATACCCTTGCTTACTACACGACAAGTGGCAGAAAAGTATACGGCGGAGGCGGAATTTATCCCGATGTGTTTGTACCGTTGGATTCTTCCTACCAATCCAACGTAGTATTTCAACTGGATGCGCAAATACCGCCTTTTGTCTTCAGAAGACTGCACGTGTTTCAACAGAAGTATAAGGGGCTGACCCTGGATCAATTCAGGCGGCAATTTCAGGGAGGAGAGGCGTTGCTGAACGACCTGATAAGCTATGCAAAAGAAAAGGGCGTAGAGGTGAATGCACAAGCTGCCTTATCAAGTAAAGAAGAAATACTCGGGGTACTCAAAGCCCGTATCGCCAAGCAGTTGTACGACAACCAAGCCTATTTCATCGTGCTGAATGAACGGGATCGCGATGTGGAGAAAGCCCTGGATATTCTGCATATGGCCAATCCATTGTCTGTACTGGAGTGAATCAACTTATTCCCGGATAAACTCCAGTTCCTCCTGGGCATCGAGCCGGGCGATGACCGAAAGCTCCTCAAAATGGCGTTCTTTCTGGCGGTGTTTGGATACCCAGTCCACGCCTTCTAAAATATCGGATTGGATCTCTCCAAAGTGATGTGGAACGGAGCCCGGTTCGCGGCAGGCGGTCGTGGCCACGATCGGCCTGCCCAATTCCTTGATAAATGACCTGCAGAAATCATCCTGAATGACCCGAATGGCTACCGTACCATCTGCAGCCAGTGCTTCCAGAGGCAGGTTGACAGGCTCGTCGTAGATCACCGTCAGGGGGCGGTTGTGGAAGTAAAGAAGAGTCTCGATCCGGGGATGGACATGTCCCACAAATTCCTTCAACATCTCGACCGAATCGACCAGAAGGATGAAGGGGTGTTGATGGGTTCGGTTTTTAAGGGCATAAAGGCGTTCAATTGCGGAGGGCTGCGTGGCATCGCAACCTACCGCCCAGACCGTATCCGAAGGGAAAAGAACCAGCCCTCCGGATTGAAGGGTTTTTTGGATGTCTTGTACTTCTGAATACCGAAGTGCAGACGGGTAGTCGTTAATCACCATTCCTTATCTATTAAAAGACCCAAACGTGTATAATCCACAGCCAAAATAGTACCTTGAAACCATAGTGGCTGTGGTAGTCATGATAAAAGTGTGCAAAAAGTAGACGGCGGTTGTATCCAAATCGCTGCCTGAAGAAATTATTTTTGACGGATTGACGACGAAACAGCCGGCAAATTTCTGCGTTCTTTGTTATGGATACTATAGTGACTTGATGTTGAAAATTTATTAATGAGAATTCTACCACACCTTCGTTTCCTCTTTTTTGTAATGGCTTCTTTGTGGCTCAGTCAGGCACAAGGCGCACATATAATAGGAGGAGAGTTTAGTTACGAATGTCTCGGAGGGGGCAATTACCGGTTTACCCTGCGCCTATACCGGGACTGTGCGGGTGGAGGCGCGTTATTCGATGGGGCGCCGGGTGCTCCTTTTTCGGCGACCGTCAGTATTTATGAGGGCAATTCGAATGTGCCGATCAATATTTCCCTGGGTGCTCCGAGTGTAAAAGGAGTCGACCTGGAGATCAGCAACCCTTGCCTGATTGTACCGCCGGGTATCTGTGTGGAAGAAGGGGTGTATACCTTCACTCGCAACCTGCCGCTCAGCAACCAATCTTACCATATAACCTACCAGCGTTGTTGTCGAAACAACTCCATTACCAATATTGTTGATCCGGGCAATTCCGGGGCCACTTACACGATCGAGTTGACGGCATTGGCGCAAAGCCTGTGCAACAACAGTCCATCCTTCCAAAAAGTACCTCCCATTGTAATTTGTGCAGGGCAAGATATCAATTACGACTTCTCGGCATCTGATGTAGATGGCGATGCCCTTAAATACTATCTCTGTACCCCCTATCTGGGTGGGGGAACCAATCAGACCCAGTGGTCTTTGCCGAATGGGGTCGCTCCTAATCCGGATATGCCACCGCCTTATAACCCCGTTTTTTTTAGTCCGCCCTATTCCTCCTTTAACCCGATGGGGGGTAATCCACCGCTGAGTATTGATCCCAATACGGGCCTGATTTCCGGGGTGCCCAATCAGCAGGGACAGTTTGTGGTAGGGGTCTGTGTGGAAGAATACCGGAACGGCCAGTTGCTGAGTGTAAGCCGGCGCGACTTTCAATTTAATGTGACCGACTGTGAGCCCACCGTGGTAGCCGATATTGAAGAAGACGCGATCATCAATGGACAAGATTTTCTGGTAATTTCCTGTGGGCAGGACACTGTAGACTTTACCAATCAGAGCTACCAGCTTCAATTTATCAACAACTTCGAATGGGTTTTTGATATCAACGGGACTCCCCAGAGCTTCGCCGATTGGGATGCCAGTGTGGTCTTCCCGGGGATTGGCACCTATGAAGGAAAGCTCCTGCTCAATCCCGGTACAACCTGTGCCGATACCGCCAATATTTTCGTGACGATATTCCCGGAGGTCGTATCGAATTTTTCCTTTGAATATGACACCTGTAATGCGGGGTCTGTCGATTTTACCGACCTTTCTTATTCCGGCGCCGGTCCTGGTACGATTACCGAATGGGCATGGAATTTCGATGATTTGAATACGGCTTCGGTCCAAAACCCCGGTCACCTGTACCAGATCCCGGGCACCTTTTTAGTGAAATTAAGGGTCACGGATGTCAATGGGTGCAAGGATGTGCAGGTCTACCCGTTGCCTTATTATCCCGTGCCCGACCTTATCGTGGTGGCGCCCAGTGAATTTGTGGGTTGTGAACCGGCGGAAATCACCTTTACCAATTTATCATTCCCCATCGATGAGAGCTATACAGTGGCCTGGGATTTTGGGGATGGGAATACAGGGGTTGGGCTTAGTCCTACCCATGAATACACCGAACCGGGTTTGTATTCCATCCTGTTGAGCATCACTTCTCCGTTGGGATGTTATACCGACACGGCATTTATTGACTGGATCGAGATTCTGCCTTCGCCAGATGCGGGATTTACGTATACGCCAAGCAGGCCGAGCAATATTGAACCCACCGTACAATTTATTGACCAATCAAAAGAGGCTGTTTCATGGCGGTGGGATTTTTCCGGCATTGGATTCTCCCTGCTTTCCGATCCGGTGTTTACCTTTCCGGATACCGGATTGCAGGTGGTGACCCAGATTGTCACCCACGCCAGTGGCTGCCGGGATACAGCGGTACAGGTGATCGATGTCATACCGGAGGTGCGGTACTTTCTGCCCAATGCCTTTACGCCAAATGGCGATGGGATCAATGACACATACCGGGGAGAAGGGATAATGGAAGGCGTGCAGCGTTTCCGGTTTCAGGTATGGAATCGGTATGGTGAATTGATCTTTGAATCCGATAACCCTTATGAAGGGTGGAATGGCCGGAAGCAAAATGTGGGCGATCCCGCTCCATCCGGCGTTTACGTAGTTGTCGTATCTTATCAGACCCCCAGGGGCGAAAACATGCAGTTGAAAGGCTATGCGGTTTTAGTGGACTAAAAAAAGAGAAAGGCGCTGCCAGCGCCCTTATCGGTATAAAAATTTGATGGCTATGCGGATAATTTTACTTTCGTTTTTCCTGTTTCTGACAGGTAGTTTGAATGCTGCCCACATTATCGGGGGGGTGGTTACCTACGAATGCCTGGGTAACGGGTTTTACGAATTCACCATGAAAATGTACCGGGATTGTGCGGGTGGTGGCGCAGGGTTCGACAACAATGCGCCGGTTACCATCTATAAGGGCAATTCGAACAATCCTTTAACTACGTTATTCGTATCTCCTCAAATGATACAAAATATCCAGCCGGATATCAACGACCCCTGTTTGATCCTTCCTCCCGGTATTTGTGTGCAGGAAGCGATCTATCAATTCACGTATAAATTTTCCGATTGGCCATCAGCCCAAAGCTATACGCTGTCTTACCAGCGGTGCTGCCGGAATGCAGGCGTGTCGAATATGTTTCAACCCGACGATACCGGCGCGACTTTTTCGGTAGAGTTGACCGCAGCCTCGCAGGCTTTGTCCAATAACAGCCCGGTGTTTGAAATTTTTCCCCCTATTGTAATTTGTGCCAACCAGCCCATCGACTTTCTACACGAAGCTACGGATGCAGAGGGCGATCAATTGATCTATTCACTATGTGCGCCGCTGAAGGGTGGCGGCCCGGTAGGCGGTCCCGGCAACCCCGGCAACGCCAACGGGTGCGATGGGATCGTGCCTAACCCCGCATGTCCTCCGCCTTATGAATCAATCGACTATGTGCCGCCTTATAACCCACTCAACCCGCTTCCCGCAAGTCCTGTAATGACTATCAATCCGGTTACAGGCCTTTTGACCGGGATACCTACGGCACAGGGCCAGTACGTTGTGGGTGTTTGCGTGGAAGAATACCGAAACGGACAGCTGCTTAGCGTGATCCGGCGGGATTTTCAGTTTAACGTGGCCAGTTGCGAACCCGTCGTATTTGCCGATATTAAGGAAGACTCTTTGCTTGGCCCGCAGGATTACCTGATCCGCGCTTGTCAGACCAGCGAAATAACGTTGATCAACGAAAGTACGTTGAATACGTTCCTGGATGATTTTTACTGGCAGTTTGAGATCGACGGCAACCTGCAACAGTTTCCGGAGTTGGAGCCTACCATTACCTTTCCCGGCCCAGGAACCTATAACGGGATGTTTTTGATCAACCCGGGCAGTAATGCTTGCGGCGATACGGCTTTTGTGCAGGTAGAGATCTACACTGATCCGACGGCAGAATTCTCCTTTTTTTACGATACCTGTGTGTCGGGCCCGGTTTTCTTTATCGATAATACGACCCCTGGAAGTGGGCCTATTGCTGAGTGGCAATGGGATTTTGGCGATGGAGAGGTCTCCGGTTTTGATTCGCCTACACATATTTATTCCGAATCAGGAGAAAAATGGGCGGTGCTGAATGTGGTGGATGTGTATGGATGTGCGGGGAAGGCGATCAAAAAGGTTTCCTATTTTCCCGTGCCAGCGCTGATCCTCGTTTCTCCGGATGATACGACCAGTTGCCCACCGGCTACCATTACCTTTACCAACCTGTCTTCCCCTATCGATGATACCTACCAGGTAATTTGGGACTTTGGAGATGGAAGTGTAGACACGGTGATCAGTCCCGTGCATACTTATGAGACCGACGGGCTGTTCTCGGTCGGACTGGAGATCATTTCTCCGATTGGTTGTCAGACGGACACCTTGTTTAAGAAGCTGATCTCCATCAAGAAAAACCCCATCGCCAACTTCCACTACTCTCCGCTATTTCCTTCCAATCTCAATCCGGAAATAGCGTTGATCGATTCATCTCTTTACGCTACCGGGTGGGATTATTACCTGAATGGGAAACGTATCGGGCCGGGTCCCAACCTGAGCTATTCGATGCCGGATACCGGCTGGCAGGAGCTGCGGCTGATCGTTTCCAATGTGCTGGGTTGTCGGGATACTGCCGTTCAACTGATCGATGTGATTCCTGAATTTCGCTTCTTCCTTCCCAATGCCTTTACGCCTAATTTTGATGATACTAACGACTTTTTCGGGGGCACGGGAATCCTGCCGGGGTACAACGGATTTCAAATGCAGGTATGGGACAGGTGGGGGCAATTGATCTTTGAAACCGACAGTCCCTATGAATATTGGAACGGGCTCTACCGGAATGCAGGCCAGGAAGCACCTGACGGGGTATATGTTTGTCTGGTACATTTTACAGGTCCGAGAGGAGAACCCTTTGAATATAAAGGGTTTGTGACCCTAATGCGATAGTGTTGGCGGATTGTGGTACAGTTGAAAAAAAAGAGGACGTTGGTATTTGGTAATTTGTGTAAATCCCCTACCTTTGTGGGCCTTAGTTAAAAAGGGTATAGGATAGTCAGAAAACAGAAGAATCATGGATGCCATTAAGTTTGTACAGGACCAGCTGATCAAGAAGACCGATTTCCGAAAGTTTCGTGCGGGAGATAATATCGTGGTCAGTTATAAAATTGTAGAAGGAAACAAGGAGCGGATCCAGGACTTTCGCGGTGATGTGATCCAGATCAAGGGGCATAGCGGCACCAAGACCTTCACTGTCCGGAAGATTTCCAACGGGGTAGGCGTAGAGCGTATTTTCCCGATTGCATCTCCCAGTATTGTGGAAATTAAGATACTGAAGCGCGGTAAAGTTCGTCGTGCCAGGTTGTTCTACCTTCGCGATCTGGTGGGCAAAAAAGCTCGTATCAAAGAACGCAAATTCATCGCCAGCGCATCGGCTTCGGCGAAAAAAGATTAATTGTTTCCTTCTTTGGAAACTCCCTAAAGGGCGAATGGCAAAGCTGTTCGCCCTTTTACATTTTCTTCACGCTGATCAGGAAAAGCTCGTCTGCAATCCGGATATCCTCCAGCTTACAATTTTTGAGGGTTGTTGATTTCTTCTTTCCATTAACCGGAAAGATCCGCCAGCGGCGTTGATCCTTACCTTTTACCAATACCGGCATGCTGAAATTGGGTACGTCAGCTGCCCATTCGTAAGTGATGCGCACATTAGAGCCGCGCTGCTCGCCTTTATAGCGCAAGACCGGGATGTGGGGGTACCATAAATATTGCTCAAAGAAAGCGGTGTAATCCGTTCCGGTGTATTGATTGACAAACTGCACGATCGTATCGGTCGTAATCTGTTGCATGGCATATTTCCCGTAGAAGTCCTTTAACAGCGAAAACCAGATGGTATCGTTTCCGATGGCGTGCCGCAGCGTATGCAATACCCAGGCTCCTTTGGCGTACTGGTCGGAGGCCTTCCAATCATCCCAATTGACATCCGGCGGACCAAGGATAGGTTCCTTATTGCCGATGGATACACGCTGGCCCTGGAGGTATCGTACGGCATCGGCGTAGCCGGATTGGCACTCCACAAAAAGCGATTCCATATAAGTGGTAAAGGATTCGTGTATCCACATTTCCGAGAGATCCCGGCAGCCAAGGCTGTTGCCGAAATACTCATGTCCTGTTTCGTGGACGATGATGTAATCCCAGTCCATGTCAGCCGGGATCATACCGCCCAGATAGCCACGGAGGTAGCGATTTCCATAGGCGATGGCGCTTTGGTGCTCCATGCCCAGGTAAGGGGTTTCTACCAATGCGTATCCGTCGTTCCAAAAAGGATATTTGCCAAAATAGCGCTCGTAACAGGCAAGCGTGGGCTTCACCTGCTGGAAGTGCTTTTTGGCTTTTTCCAGGTTGTAGGAAAGGACGTAATAATCGAGCGGCATGGTGGTGCCGTCAGCCGCTTGATAAGTATCGGAAAAATGGACGTAATCTCCGATATTAAGAGTGACGTTATAATTGTTGATTGGGTAGGAGACAAACCAATCATAGCGGGTATAGCCACGGCCGTTCGGGGTGCGGCTTCGAAGGTTGCCATTGGAAATACACTGGAGCGGATCGGGCACCAATACGCTGATCAGCATACTGTCGGGTTCATCGCTCAGGTGGTCTTTGTTGGGCCACCAGAGACTGGCGCCATCTCCTTCGCAGGCCACCCCGACCCAGGGAGATCCGTTGCTGTCTTGACTCCAGACAAAACCGCCTTGCCAGGGTGCGAAGGGCGCTTCGGTCGGGGCCCCTTCGTAGGTGATCCGAAATTGACTTTCCGTTCCTGCTTTTTGGAGCGGGAACGTAATGAAGACGGCTTGTTTACGTCGCTCATAGGAGAGTTCCTTCCCTTCCCATTCGATCGACTTGATCTTCATGTTGGGGTAAAGATCCACCTGAAGCACTTCGAAAGGGGCTAATGCCGTAAAATGGATATCTACATACCCTTTGATCCATTTCCTTACTATGGTCACCTCGAGATGGAGTTCGTAATACGTTACGTCATAACATGTGCGCTCCGGACGCAACATACCACGCAGTGTATCTGTTTGAGTAAAGTGGTAATTATGGTAAAAATCGCGTTGGGCAACCCCTTCCTGGCTGGTAAGGAATAGTGCTCCAAGGAAAATGATCGCGGGAGAAACCCAGTTTTTTGTACTTTTGCTCCAGCTTTTACCTCCAAATAATCCAAAAGATCGTATGCGCATTTCAATTTGGTCTGGTTTGTGCCTGGTGATGGTTTTCGCGGCCTGTCAAAACGATTCGAAAGATACCAATTATGAGGAATTAATCCTCGGCCGTTGGGAGATTAAAGAAGCGCAGCGCAATGGCCGTCCTACCGAAACGCTGACAGGCGCATTTATGGAATTTCTGCCAAAAGGTCGAATGATTTCGAACGTCGGAGGCGCTCCGGAGGAATCGGATTATTCGGTGGAGGGGAATGTCATTACCTCCCATAGCAAGCGCTTGCCCGCCGATTTTTCGATCCAGTATGCAGGCGACTCTTCCCTGGTCCTCAAATTTGTGATGCGCGAGATCCCTTTTCAATTCTCTCTGGTCAGAGCCCGGACCCTGCCTGCCGAACAATAACTTCATTGTTTTTTCGAGTGAAAATAGGTAACTTGTTTTATCAAGGTGCGACTTAATCCGCAAAGCAATGTCCTTGTTTGTGGATTTAAAATATGGTCAACTTTGTTTTCCTATTAAGGCCACTGTAAACTAAATATACTCAAGGAAAAGTTGTTTGGGATTAGTGCGGCCGCCGGCCGCACTAATCCCAAACAACTTCGGTTTGAGTATATTAAGCAAGTGTTTCTTTTTACTTTAATGAAAAGCTATGAAAAAAATAGTTGGAGTCTTGGCAGGACTTTTGCTGATGCAAAGCGCCATTTGGGGGCTCGATGCCAGCGTGACCTTTGCGACTTTTAAGGCACAACAAGTCCAGTACGCGGAAATCGGCATATTTATTGTCGGATCCACCGTAACCTACCTACCCGTTGATAGTATGTACCAACAGGCCACCGTCGAAGTGGTCATTCTTTTCAAGCAGCAGGATGCAATTGTACGCTTTGACAAGTTTCAGTTGAACAGTCCGCTCGTGTTACGCCCCAAAGATTTTATCGATCTCAAGCGGTACAGCCTGGCGCCGGGGCAATACGAGCTGGAGGTAACGATGCAGGATGTAAACCTGGCCGAAAATACCAGCACTTACCGGACGAATTTTTCGATCGACTACCAGGGAGAAGGGGTCATGCAATCGGATGTGCAGCTATTATCTTCGGTAGAAGCTACCGGGGAAGAGGGGCCTTTTGTGAAAAACGGATTTCACATGGAGCCCTTGCCCTACAATTTTTACGGAAAAAATGCGGAGAAGCTCATTCTCTACAACGAAATCTACCAAACCGACCAGGCGCTCGGTGATGACTTTATGGTGAGCTACCTCATCGATAAGATCGATGGCAATGGCAATGTGGAGCCTGTACTGGTTGGCCACAAACGTCGTACCCCTGCTCCGGTTTCTGTGTTGCTCCTCAATCTGGATATCTCCCAACTCGAATCGGGAAACTATCGCCTGGCGGTAGAAGTACGCAACCGGCATAAGGACCTGCTCAGCCGCAAAGAAGTGAGCTTCCAGCGGAGTAATCCCTATCTCCGTGTCGAGGCGGAAAACCTGCCCAGCGCGGTGCTGGAGGAAGAATTTGTGGGAAAATTATCGGAAGGTGACCTCATATACAGCCTTAAAGCGATCGCTCCTGTGGTGTCATCTGACGAAACCGAATGGCTCAACCAGTTGATCAAGGAAGGAAGCCCGGAAGCCAAACGCTTATACCTGTTCTCGTACTGGTCGAAGAAAAATCCCAATAACCCGGATATACCCTATCTGGAATATATGGAAATCGCTAAAGCCCTGGACCAGATGTACCACTCCGGCTTTGGCTATGGTTTTGAAACCGACCGGGGTTATGTATACCTCAAATACGGCAGGCCTGATGATATGCTCAAAGAAGATAATGACCCGGCTGCCCCTCCCTATGAGATCTGGGTGTACAACAGTTTTCCGGTTACCAATCAGACCAACGTGCGGTTCATCTTTTACAACCCCAGTCTGGCGCCTAACGATTTCCAGTTGTTGCACTCTACTGCCCGGGGGGAACTCAACAACCCTCAGTGGGAAATTCAACTGTATCGGAATTCCCCCACCCAGATCCAGGGTGATGATCCCTTTAGCGCCACTGAAATGCAGGACAACTTCGGCCGTCAGGCCCGAAAGCGGTTTGATGGTAATTGACCTACGATAAAATGCCATAGCTGGCGCTTTTTATAAAAAAGCAGCAAAGCCCCTGATCGGTAGAGACCGGTCAGGGGCTTTGCTGCTTTTTAGTAGTTACCCGGTCACTAGACAAAAATATTTAATAATCATAAAAACATTATTTAGATTTGATTGTAATATATATTTAGATAAGACTAAAAATAAAATCATGTGCACTAAAATTTTTCTTTCCTCCGGGCTGTTTGCCCTTCTCGTGGTGGGCTGTCAGGCTCCTGCTGCGGAGGAAAGCACTTCCAGGTTGCGGATTGTTTGCACCACGGGCATGATTGCCGATGCAGTAGCCAATGTGGTGGGGCCGGACGTGATGGTCACGGCTTTAATGGGGCCCGGCGTAGACCCCCATTTGTATAAAGCCTCTCAGGGCGACCTTCAGCAGTTGAGCCAGGCAGATCTGATCTTTTACAACGGCTTGCACCTGGAAGGGAAAATGGTCGAAATCCTGGAAAAGATTGGAAGTACCAAGTCTGTAATTGCAGTCTCAGATGGCATTTCCCGGGACCGGATATTGAAGCTGACCCATTTGGGCGATACCAACGATCCGCATATATGGTTTGACGTATCGATTTGGGCAGATGTGGTGGCTTATATTGGGGCAAATTTGGAAAAACTGGACACCCTGCACGCAGCAGACTATGCGCAACGCACGGCTGCGTATCGCGACTCATTGCACCAACTCCACGAGTGGGTGCGGCAGGAATTGAGCACCGTTCCTCCGGCACAGCGGGTGCTGATCACGGCACACGACGCCTTCTCCTATTTTGGAAAGGCCTACGAGGTGGAGGTTCGGGGCCTGCAGGGTATCTCGACGGTTTCGGAATATGGCCTGAAAGACGTATCTGACCTGGTAGAATTTATCTCCGGCCGTAAAATCAACGCCGTATTTGTGGAGACCTCTGTACCGGCCAAGCCTTTGGAAGCAGTGGTGGAAGGGTGCGCACAACGCGGTCATGAAGTAGTGATCGGAGGAACCCTGTATTCCGATGCCATGGGCCAGGCAGGTACCCCGGAAGGGGACTATTTGGGAATGGTTCGCGCTAATGTGCGCACGATTGTAAATGCGCTAAAAGGAATCGATCATGCCAACGTCAGCCATTGAAGTACACAACCTGACCGTCAGCTATAACCAGCGTCCTGTATTGTGGGATGTCGATTTCACCCTTCCTGAAGGAAAGCTGATCGCGATCGTAGGCCCTAATGGATCGGGCAAGACGACCTTGTTGAAAAGCATCATGGGCCTGGTTCCGCTGAGCGGCGGATTTGCCCGGCTTTTCGACCAGCCTTTGGCGGATGTACGCAGCCAGGTGAGCTATGTACCTCAGCGGGAAAGCGTCGACTGGGATTTTCCTGCACGTGTGAAGGACGTCGTGCTGATGGGTCGGTACCGGCCGCAGAATTTACTCCGCAGGCTCACCCGGCTGGACCGGGAGGTAGCCGATTGGGCGCTGGAACAGGTGCGGATGAAAGAATTTGCGCAGCGGCAAATATCCCAACTTTCGGGAGGACAGCAACAGCGCGTTTTTATTGCCCGTTCCCTCGCCCAGCAGGCGAACCTCTATCTGATGGATGAACCTTTTGCCGGAGTAGACGCCGCCTCCGAAAAAGCGATTCTGGAATTGTTGCTCCAGCTGAAAGACCGGGGCAAAACCCTCCTGATCGTGCACCACGACCTGAACACCGTCAGGCAGTATTTCGATTGGGTCGTACTGATGAATACCAGACTTGTTGCTGCAGGACCGGTGGAAGAGGTCTTTACCGAAGCCAATTTACAGGCTGCGTACGGCGGACAGCTTACCGTGCTGGCACAAGTAGCCGACCGGGTGCAGGAAGGGGGCTTTCCTGTTCGGAAAAAAGAAGTAAAAATCTGATTATGAATAGCTTGCTGGAATTTTTGTCCCTGTCGGATCCGAATGTACGCATGGTGGTATGGGGAACTACCCTGTTAGGCGCCAGTGCCGGACTGGTAGGTGTGTTTACCCTCCTGCGCAAGCGAGCCTTGTTGGGCGATGCAGTCGCGCATTCCATTTTGCCGGGCGTTTGCCTGGCTTTTCTGGTCGGACACAGCAAAGCGCCCTACGTGTTGCTGCTCGGGGCGCTCGTGGCCGGTTGGCTTTCTCTTTTGTCCATTGATTTCCTGGTGCGCCGCACCAAGCTCAAAGCCGATAGCGTGATTGGCCTGGTATTGAGCGTGTTTTTTGGACTGGGGATTTGGCTACTGACCAGTATCCAACAATCGGGCGTGGCCAGCCAAAGTGGACTCGACAAGTTCCTGTTTGGAAAGGCAGCTTCTATTACCAGCCAGGATGTATCGATGTTTGGATGGGTCGTATTGGCCGTGGTGGTCATACTGCTTCTGTTTTATAAAGGATTTAAAGTGCTCGCTTTCGACGAGGATTATGCCCGGGCTATTGGGATGCCGGTCCGCCTGTTGGAGTTCCTGCTTTCCACGATCACCGTGCTCTCTATTGCGGTGGGCATCCAGGCAGTGGGCGTCGTGTTGATGGCTTCCCTGCTGATCGCCCCGGCTGCGGCGGCTCGATTCTGGACCGACCGGCTCTCGGTCATGCTTTTATTAGCGGTAGGGATGGGCATCCTGGCTGCCTGGGCGGGTGCATTTATTTCTTTCACAGCTCCTTCCATGCCAACCGGCCCATGGATCGTACTGGCACTGGCGGCACTTACGGTTTTTTCCATGCTCTGGGCGCCCAGGAGGGGCGTTTTGGGCCGCTGGCTGCGCCAATGGCGATACGCACGTAAAATTGCCCTGGAAAATGTAAAATGTATTGAAGATCTTGTTCCAACTGGAAGACTTGATTTGAAAAGACGAATTTGCCGCCACAGGCGGAAAATTCGTCTTTTCAAATAGAATCAGGCATGAATTTCTTAATAGAATGGATGGCCGTCATCCATTCAAAAGTTTTTTTCATGGATGCAATTTGGATCATATTGACTGGTACGCTGGTCGCTCTTTGTTGCGGGTTGTTGGGCAGTTTTTTGGTACTTCGGCAAATGGCCATGGTGGGAGATGCCATCTCCCATGCGGTATTGCCCGGTATCGTAATTGCCTTTTTACTGGCTGAGTCCAGAGACTCCCTGCCTATGTTGATCGGCGCAGCGGCTGTCGGGGTATTGGTCACGGTGTTGATCGAGTGGCTGCACCGGGTGGGCCGAATGCAGGCAGATGCTTCGATAGGCATTTCCTATACGACCTTGTTCGCCATTGGCATCATTCTCATCTCTTATTTTACCCGTCAGGTAGACCTCGATCAGGACTGTGTTTTGTACGGGGAAATCGCCTACGTGCCCCTCGATACCTGGATACTGTCCAATGGGACGTCGCTCGGTCCCAGGGCTGTCTGGATATTGGGTGGCGCCCTGTTGCTCATACTAACCTTTATCGGGATGGGGTATAAAGGCCTTCAATTGACTACTTTTGATGCGTCCTATGCCGCCACGCTTGGGATCTCTACGGTTTTTTGGCATTATGCGTTGATGAGCACGGTGTCGCTGGCCACGGTGGTGTCGTTTGAATCGGTGGGCGCTATTTTGGTCGTAGCTTTTTTGATCGTGCCGCCCGCCACCGCGTATCTCCTTACCGACCGGTTGCCTGTGATGCTCGGGTTGTCGGCACTTTTCGGATTTCTATCCGCTGTGCTTGGGTATGGACTGGCGGTCGCTACCAACGGTTCGGTGGCGGGAGCTATGGCCGTGGCGGCAGGTTTTTGGTTTATACTGGCATTGGGCATTCATTTTATAAAAAAGCGTTTACATGCATTCCCAGCACGAAGAAAATTACCTGAAAGCTATATTTAAACTATCGCTGGAAGAGGCGGCCAGTGCCGTCAGCACCTCTGCGCTGGCACGCGAGCTCGAGGTCCAGGCTGCTTCGGTAACGGATATGATCAAAAAACTGGCGGCGAAGGAACTGGTTGAATACGAAAAATATCAAGGCGTGTTACTCACCGGCAAGGGGCGTTCCGTGGCGGTGGATATCATTCGGAAACACCGGATATGGGAAGTGTTTCTGGTGGAAAAACTGGGCTTTGGTTGGAGTGAAGTGCATGATATTGCCGAACAGTTGGAACACATTCAATCAGAAGCGCTCATCAATCGCCTGGACGACTTTCTGGATAATCCTTCTTTCGATCCGCATGGCGGCCCCATCCCCGATAAGGAAGGCCATTTACCCGACCGGCAAACCGTATTGCTGTCGACCTTACCTGAAGGGAGTGAAACCATCGTAGCCGGGGTCAAAGACGACTCCCGGGAACTGTTGGAATACCTCGAAGAACAAAGCCTGCTGATCGGTACCCGGCTGCAGGTGCTCAAACACCTACCTTTCGATGATTCCATGGTGCTGGAGGCGCCATCCGGAAAACTGGCTATCTCCCGCAAAGTAGCTGACAATCTATTGGTGCGCCCACCAAAGGGTGTTTTGAAAACCAAATAATTTAAACATTTTCTAGCTTCAATCCTTTAACTTGGTGCTTTTTAAAATGTTTATAAGCTAATTTTGCCGCATTTCTAAAGTAACTGATTTTGCACAGAAAGTTGCCTTTTGCGGGGGGAAGCGAGATGCTCTTCACCTTATTATAAAAAGGATCAATTTGCGTAACATCAGTTAAGTAATGTAAATAAAAGGATTTTGTATGAAGCTTGTCTGGACACTACTGCTGTGTATCCTCACCCCTGCATTGTTTGCGCAGACCATTCGGGAAGATATCGTTTCCAAGCGCTTGCTGAAGCGCATCCACGAAGATCCGGCGGGGTATTATTCATTTTATATTGCACTGAAGGACAAGGTCGACGCGGTAGCGCTCAATCAAAACCTTCGGTCCCGCAAAGCTGGCCTGGCCCAGCGGTCCATGGAAGTGAATACCATTTTGAAAGCGAAGGCGGCCGCTACCCAAGGCCCTATTATCGCGTTTTTGGAACAATCAGCAGGGGTTGAACCCAGCTCTATCCACCCTTATTGGGTTACCAACCTGATCTTCGTGAAAGCCAACGCTTCGGTTATTGCCAACCTGAGTCAACGCGCCGATATTGCCTTTTTGGATTGGAATGCCCCGCTTGCCACCTCCGCTCACGCAGAGGCTTTCTCCATGGGGACCGCAACCCAGCCAGGTGGAAAGGAGCCCGGACTGGCGGCTATCAATGCCCCGGCGATGTGGGCCATGGGGTATTCAGGGTATGGCAGGACGGCGCTCACCAATGATACCGGAGTGGATCCCGGGCACCCGGCTTTAGCTGCGAAATATCGCGGGTTTTATACCGGACCAGGAGAAGCCTGGTATGAGTTTAATTCTTCCTTGAAAGATCCCTACGATTGCGATAGCCATGGCACCCATGTAACCGGTACGATGATGGGACTGGATCGAATCACACACGATACGATTGGTGTCGCGTTTAATTCGACCTGGATGGGGTGCTCGACGATTGGGTGCGGAAATGCAGGTTTCAATGAAGATCAGATCGGCGCCTTTCAATGGTCGCTCGATCCGGATGGGGATCCCGATACCTTTGAAGATATGCCGGATGCTGTTAACAATTCCTGGTACGATCCCACGACGGAGGATGATTGTACCAGTGTATATGTCGATCTGTTGAATGCCCTGGACGCAGCTGGAATAGCGGTTATTTTTTCCGCAGGAAATGAGGGCCCCGCTGAGATGACCATTTCCCCTCCGCACAATATCAATACCGATGTCGTTAATTCCTTTACAGTGGGCGCCTTGAATGGCAATATTTCAACCTTGCCTATTGCGAATTTTTCCAGTCGCGGTCCTTCCAATTGTGGAGGAGAAGGGTCGTTGCTGATCAAACCGGAGGTGTCTGCACCCGGAGAATCGGTTCGATCGAGTGTGTCCGGTATTGGATATGCCTATTACAACGGCACTTCCATGGCTGCGCCACATGCAACGGGTGCGGTGTTGTTGTTGAAGGAAGCGTTTCCCTATTTGCCCGGTCACGAGCTCAAACTGGCCTTGTACCACACTTGCACCGACCTCGGTGATCCGGGAGAAGACAATACCTATGGGATGGGGATCATCAATGTCGAAGCGGCATTCTATTACCTCATTGCCCAGGGGAACGTGCCTGCACCGCCGGTGGTAAATAATACCGATGCCCTGATCGTCCTGGTCAAATCCAGGGAATACAATTGTGAAGAGGTGGTGACCGGACAAGTAATCGTGCAGAATGACGGGCTGACGACGATCAATTCCATGGAAATTTCAATGGTGGTTGGGACTGAGAGCACCCAATTTTCATGGTCCGGGACCCTGGAACCAGGCGAATATGTCTCCATCGATCTACCTTCCATGTCCATTGCAGAAGGTAAAAATCACCTGGAGGTAGAGATCCTGACCGTCAACGGCGCGCCGGATGATCGTTACCTCAACAACCGCTTTGTGTTACCGGTTAAGGTGGAAGACCGGAGCTATCTGGATGCGGCCCTTGATCTGGGACCTGACATGAATGTATGCGATAGTGCGGTAGTAGCGTTGCGCGCCAGCTATGACGGCCCCGGCGCTGTCACTTTCCAATGGTACGATGCTCCCGAAGATGGGAATCTATTGGGGGAAGGCCCGGTTTTCCTGGCCGGACCGCTGACCAGCGATACCGTATTTTTTGCTGATGCCACCTATACAGATAAAGTGGGTTTAGAAAACCGGGAAGACGGCAATTGGGAACTCGGCCCGGATCCCGATGGAGAGGGAATCGTCTTTGATGCATATGCGCCTTTCAAGATCAAGACAGTGAAAATGTACACGGAAGTGGCGGGCCCCCGGATTATCCAGTTGCAGGATGAAAACGGAAAAGCCATCAAGACCAAGACACTTGTCGTCAATCATGTAGGCGAGGGGGTGGTAACCCTGAACATGACCATTCCGGAAGGGGAAAACCTGCGGTTGGTGCTCGATTATGGCATCCCACTGATCTACAATACCTCCGGGCTGGATTTTCCTTATACGGTCAAGGATATTCTGGAGATCAAGCGTTCTACCGGCCCCAACGGATCACAGAAGTGGTATTATTTCTACGATTGGGAAATTGAATATGAGGAGATCTGCGGCCGCACGCCTGTCGAAGTCAGCCTGGGCGGAACGGGCGCAATGCCGGTAGTGGATTTTACCGTTTCTCAGGATACGATCGTGCTGGTTGGCGGCAACGCGGCAATTGATTTTACCGAACAGGCGGCAGGGACTACGTCCTGGTTCTGGAACTTTGGAGATGGAACCACCACCGCGGAGCAAAACCCCAGCCATACTTACACACAGCCCGGCGCATACACCGTAAGCCTCTCGGCGAGCGATGCGGTGGGCTGTGCCGCATCGGCATTTAAAACGGTTGTGGTCGAAGCGCTGATATCCAGCACTTCAGAGCCTGCGTCCGACGCTACATTGCGCCTATACCCCAATCCGACCCGCGATTACCTCCAGGTTGAATGGGAAGGCCATGCATCGGAGTTGCAGGTGTTTGACCTGCAAGGTAGGGAGGTTTGGAGGCAATCGCTTTCGGGACAACACACTCAACTTCAGCTCAATGGTTGGACCAATGGCCTGTATTTTGTGCGGATGCAAACGGATAAAGGGATGGTTACGGCCAAGTTCCAGGTGATTAGATAAGGGATTTAAGTTATCCAATATGTTTTCTAGAGAAAAAATACATTGGGGTCCCTACGCTGTCCACCGCCACATTGATCCGGAAAGCAAGTCGGGGTTTTCGGTGGTGCCGGAAAGGGGCGCCTGCCTGACCGAATTGCGTTTTCGGGGCATTTCTGTGCTGGATGGTTACCAAAACGCGGACGAACTGGATACGCTTGATTGGGGAAAAAGCGCATTGCTGGCTCCTTTCCCCAACCGCCTGAAAGATGGTCGTTACCGGGTAGGGGAGGAGATGTATCAATTTCCCCTCAACGAGGGCGAGAGAGGTAATGCCCTCCATGGATTTGTCATGGATAAACCTTTTGAGCTCGTGAAGGAGGAGGATGGGCGAATGGAGTTGGCCTATCATTATGGAGGGAAATTTTTTTACTACCCTTTCCCATTTGTGATGCGTGTGGTTTATGCCATGAATCCCGTCACCGGGTTTGAAATAAGCCTGGAACTGGAAAATACCGGCGCCCAGCCCATGCCTGCCGGATTCGGTTGGCACCCCTATTTTCAATTGGGCGTACCGGTCAATTCCGTTACACTGAAGCTTCCCGCAGTGCGCAGGATAGAAGTCGATGCGCGAATGATCCCGACCGGGGAAAAGGCGATCTTCTCCGGCTTTCAATCGCCGGAGAAGATCGGCCAGGCCCAATTCGATACCGGGTTTTTGCTACAGGAGCCCGGCTCCCGGGCTGAGGTATCCCTTCAATTCGAGACCCTTCACCTGCGCTACTGGCAGGAAAGCGTTTTTCCCTTTCTACAAGTCTTCATCCCGCCCGCCCGGCAATCTATCGCCCTCGAGCCCATGACCTGCAATATCGATGCCTTCAATAATGGAGAAGGGCTGCAAATGCTGGCGCCAGGAGCGAGACTGGGCGGCAAGGCTGGGATAATGATCCTTGAATAATGAAAAAGGTCTTTTTTACTATTCCATGCGGAGTTGCTCTACCGGCTTAAACAACGACACATCGAGCGCTTCGACATCCCGTTGGTACTGTGCCCAATCTTCCGCGAAGAAGCGATTAATACGCTCCAACGCCTGGCTGAGGGCTTTTTCTGCTTGTTTCTGACTGATCTGTGCCATCTGGTTGGGGCTGCCCTGCGGGTTATCTCTAAGGTAGCGCAAGGTGCGGAACAGGTAGGCGGAAATATTATCTGACCCACGTTGGATGCCTTTGAGATCTTCGGGCTCATTATAGAGTTCCACGAGGGTCTTCAGGGAGTCGCCCAGCACTTTTGCTTTGTCTTTAAAGATCTTTTGGGTGCTGTCTGGAGCATTGACCAGCGTCTGGTTCACAAGGGCTAATGTCTTTTGCGCCTCCTTCAACTGGTTCAAGCTCTTGGTGGCCACTTCCACCAGCTGGTAAAAGTTATCGACTGCTCCTTTCCGGGTTTTCTCTACTTCTATATCATAGGGAATACGTGGGTCGGGCCACACCCTTACCTGGGTCGAATCGACGGCCTTTTTATAGGAGAATACCAGTTTATAGGTGCCGGGAAACACCTCGATGCCGGCGGGTAGCTCATCTTCATTTTCCTGCTCTCTTCCGCCCCAGCGGTTCATAGCTCTTGGGAAGCGAACGCCATCGCGGCGCATATCCCAGGTGAAGCGGACCATGCCGGTATCGGGACGAATGGAGAACGTGCGAATGGTATCGCCCGATTCGTCGATGACCCGTACCTTTATTCGATCCTTCTTATCACGGCCTCCCTTTCCGTTTTTGGGGTCTTCTTTTGCCTCCGCCTTTACAGGAGGTTTGACCCAATAGGTGAGCAGGGCGCCGCTGGGCCGGTTTTCGCCGACAAATACGGCATCAGCAATAAACCGCGTACCATCTACCGAGCGGTATTCAGCGAGGTAGGCATCCGGGGCGTCAAAAACCGCGAAATCCTGTTCGAGCACCTTTCCTTTTGTACGGGCCAACTCCCGAAAAGGGCGAATATCGTCGAGTATCCAGACCGAGCGGCCAAAGGTAGCTACGAGGAGGTCGCCGTCCCGGGGATGAATAGCCAGATCGGCGGTAGAAACAGAAGGGAAGCCATTTTTCCATTGGGTCCATGTAGCGCCGAAGTCGATGCTCACATACAGCCCGTAGTCGGTACCCATCCAGAGCAGGTTGGGCACTTCGGGATCCTGGATGATAGACAGGGCATGTCCCGAAATTTTTTTCTCATCGGCTATACGCCGGAAAGAGGCGCCGAAGTCATTGGTGAAATAGACCATAGGCCGCCAGTCGTTTCGCCGGTAGTTATTGACGACCACAAAGGCTTCGCCTGCGCTGTAGGTGGAGGCCCGGATCTGGGGTATCCAACTGCCCTCCGGACAATCCGGGAGGCGGCTGGCGAGGTTAGCCCAGGTCCTCCCCCCGTCACGGGTCAGCTGCAGGTTGCCGTCATCGGTGCCGACCCAGATGATATTTTCATCCAGCGAGCTGGGGGCGATGGAAAGAATGGTCGTGAAGTTTTCTGCTTCGGTATCGTCGATGGTCAGTCCGCCACTTTCGTACTGTTTTTGTTTGGTGGAATCATTGGTAGTCAGGTCGGGGGAGAGGATAGTCCAGGTTTGTCCGCAATCCATGCTTTTGTGGAGAAATTGGCTCCCGAAATACACCCCACAGTCATGGAACGGATCCTGGGCAATGCCCGCATTCCAGTTGAAGCGCAGCGGAATACCGTCGGGATGCTGGGGGGTAATGGGGTAGGATTTTCCGGTTTCCCGGTCGATATAGGCTACATTGCCGCCTTGTGACATCGCATAGGCGTGCCGGGGATCGCCGGGTTTGAACACCACGTCGAAGCCATCGCCAAAGTATATCTCCTGCCATTCGTGGTTCTGGATGCCTCCACGTTGCCACACGGAACTGGGGCCTATCCAGGAGCCATTGTCCTGCATGCCGCCGCCTACCTGGTAGGGGATTGACATGTCGTAGCTGATATGGTAAAACTGGCCCACCGGCAGATTATTCACAAACTGCCAGTGACTGCCTCCGTCGCGGGAGATATAGAGGCCGCCATCGTTACCTTCCATGATGAATTTGGGGTCGTCGGGATGGATCCAGAAGGCATGGTGATCAGGGTGAATACCTCCGAACCCTCCGGAAGGAAGCAGGTCGTCGAAGGTATGGCCGCCATCCTGGCTAACGGTTACGCTGCTGAACAGGTTGAATACACGATTTTCATTTTTGGGATCTACAAAAATATCGGCGTAGTAGAAGGGGCGATTGCCAATATTTTTATCGGCAATTTTTTTCCAGGTGAAGCCGCCGTCGGTTGATTTGAACAAGGCATTTTCTTTTGCTTCTACCAGCGCATAGACGATGGAGGGTTCGGAAGGGGCAATAGCCAGGCCGACGCGGCCGAGGATCCCTTCCGGCAGTCCGTCTTTATCCGTTCGACGGGTCCAGGTCTCGCCCCCGTCGAACGACACGAAGATACCCGAACCGGGCCCTCCGGAGTTGAACGTCCAGGGTTTGCGGCCAAATTCCCACATAGCGGCGATGAGCTTATTGGGATTGGAGGGGTCGACGACCAGGTCGCCGCAGCCCGTTTCGGGGTTGACGTAAAGTACTTTTCGCCAGGTTTTTCCTCCATCGGTAGTTTTATACACCCCGCGGTCTTCCCCTGGGCCCCAGGCCGAGCCGAGGGCTCCTACGATCACCACATCGGGATTATCCCGGTGAATGAGGATTCGGTGGATAAGCCGTGTTCCTTTCAGGCCCATACAGTTCCAGGTTCGACCGCCGTCCAGGCTTTTAAAAATGCCCTCCCCCGAATTGAGGGAGTTGCGCGGGTTGCCTTCTCCGGTGCCCACCCAGATCTCGCTGGGGTTGCGTTGGTTGATGGTCAGCGCGCCGATAGCTTGTAGCGGGGCCTCCTCGAAAACGGGTTCCCAGGTGGCGCCTCCGCTTTCGGACTTCCAAACGCCTCCGGAGGCCGTGCCCACAAAAATGCGGTCTGGATTAGAGAGATCCACGTCGATGGTGGTGACCCTACCGCTCATGCCGCCCGGGCCAATATTCCGGATTTTTAGCCCTTTCAGCAGGTCGGAGGAAATAGGTTGCGAAAAAACGGACACGTGGAGCAAGAAGCAGGCAAGGATGAGGAACGCGTTTCTCATAAGTTTCGTTTTATTATTATTAAAAACTAGGCCGGTTGATCCAGCATTTTTGAGGCTGAAGGGATCATACTTTATGGGCTTCATGCAACTTTTTACCCCCGAAAATTACCCTTCCCTGAAAAACTTTGCTCTAAAATTAGGGAAAATGAATGTTTATTTGGGATGAAACAGGTTTGGACTAATCTAGCTTAGGAAGAAGGATTCCCCATTCAGCAATAATTTTTTCCCGAAATAGATATCCCTGTGTTAAATTTGGTGACATTTTTTAATGGTTTTACCTATGAAGAAAACTTTACACCCTTTTCGGCTTGGAATCGTACTTATCCTGCTTGGCCTTACTTATGGGCTGCAAAGTTTTCAGCCCCCTTCACCTCCTGACGAGCAAGTCATTGAATTTAAGGGGAAAGCAGATCGTTTTCTGATCTTCATTTCCAATGAAGTAGAAGCCGTCACCCTTTGTGGGTTGGAGAAAGATGAAACATACCTGGTCAATGTGATACCGGCATATGGGGAGGATGGCGTTTTAACCAGTTTTATCAACCCCGGGCCCGGAGGACTGAGCTATGGCAAGATCAAAGCTGCAGCCGCCTGTCAACCCCTGGTGATCAAAACCGAATCAAAAAAAGGGTACGACAAGATCCCGGTCTATGTAAGTATCAGCCGGACGGAAGAAACTTTTTCCGTAAAACCGATTGAGCCGGGGCGTGCGCCGGCAATAACGACCAGTACGGCCACTCCCCTGAGCCAATTGATCACCGGCGTACTCATTGGGGGCGATTGCTTTGAAGTTATGGGCGTGACCTCCCAGGGCGCAACCAACCAACGCGGCACATTTGCGAATGGCATGACTTCCATCGGGATATCCTCAGGGGTCATCCTTTCTTCCGGTAACATCGCTACCGCCGCAGGTCCCAACAACTCGGGCAGCGCTGGTACCAGTTATAATCAAAATGGGGGCGACGTAGACCTGGCACAGATTGCCGGAGGGGTTATCCGCGATGCGTCCAAAATCGAATTTGACTTTACGCCTACCAATGATACGGTTACGTTCAGGTATGTTTTTGCTTCGGAAGAATATTGTGAATGGGTGGGTTCCGGGTTTAACGACGTATTCGGTTTTTTCATAAGTGGGCCAGGGATCAATGGGCCATTTTCCAACAATGCGGAAAATATTGCCGTTTTGCCGAACGGTACGCAGGTGTCGATCAACAACGTGAACCACAACTCCAACTCCACGTATTACGTGCCCAATATCCCCCCTCCGATCCCTAACGATCCGGATTGTAATGGGCACCCACCTGCCGGACCACCGTCTACCGCCGACTGTCAATATGATGGGTTTACCGAGGTGTTGACAGCCACTGCTGTGGTGGTCCCTTGCAGTACCTATCACATCAAATTGGCGGTATCCGATGTAGGTGATTACATCTATGATTCTGCGGTTTTTCTGGAAGCCAACAGTTTTGCCGCAGGTACCCTGGCCTCTGCGATTCCCACAGGTACGGTTCAAGGCACTAACATTATTTATGAGGGTTGCACCGGCGGATACTTTTTGTTCACCCGGGATGGAGACTTGTCGCTACCCATGACGATCACCTTTACCATCTCCGGTACCGCTACACCAGGCGCCGACTATACGCCCTTGACAGGATCTGTTACCATTCTTGCAGGGCAGAGCTCCGTGCAGCTACCTGTGAATGCTATTGTGGACGGCATCACTGAAGGCGCCGAAACCATTATTCTCAACTTTGCACTTCCCTGCCAGTGTAGTCAAAAGACGGTCATTATGCAGATCCAGGACCCTCCTCCCATTAATCTCAACCTGCCGGATCAAACGCTATGCGGGAGTCAACCCGTCACGCTGAATCCCGGCGCTACAGGAGGCGTGCCGGGCCCCCTGACCTACAACTGGAGTACAGGGGCCAATACTTCGACCATCACGGTGACGCCTCCTGTCGGGACTACGACCTATAGCGTAACCGTAACCGATGATTGTGGCAATACAGCTATTGACTCGGCGAATATCACGATCGGTGAACCACCCACCGCTGCCCTGAGCGGCAGTGGAGTGCTATGCACGCAAGGCAACCAAAGTCCGGTAGATCTCTCCATCAACTTTACAGGAGTTGGTCCGTGGCAGTTTGTCTATTCGCTCAATGGGGTTCAGACGACGATTATTACCTCCGACAATCCTTATATTTTAAGCATTTCTCAACCTGGAACCGTCTCGCTGATCTCGGTGCTCAGTACAACCGGGAACTGTCCGGGAACGGTTTCCGGGAATGTGACCATTACCCAGACTAACATCACGGCCACTACCCAGGTGACCAACCCAGCTTGTAACGGCGGCAATAATGGCTCCATCAACCTGACTCCCGGTGGAGGGACTTCGCCCTATAGTTTCAACTGGAACAATGGGGGTAGTTCAGAAGATCCTACCGGACTTACTGCCGGAACGTATTCCGTGACCGTAACCGACAGCAACGGTTGCGAGCAGACAGCTACCGCTACGTTGACGGACCCGCCCTTGCTCACTGCATCGGCAGTGGGCGTCGATCCAGGTTGTAACGGCGCCAGCACGGGCTCCATCAACCTGACTCCCGGTGGAGGGACTTCGCCCTATACCTATAACTGGAGCAATGGCAATAATACGCAGGATCCCTCCAACCTGCCGGCAGGCACCTATACAGTGACGGTAACGGATGCACACGGCTGTACCCAAACCACCACGGTAACGTTGGCAGAACCGCCAGATCTGACAGCTTCCGCTTCAGGTACGGACCCACCCTGCAATGGCACCAACACGGGGTCTATTAACCTGACCGTGGGTGGAGGGACTTCGCCCTTTTCCTTCCACTGGAACAACGGTAACAATACACAGAATCCCACCAACCTGCCTGCGGGTACTTATTCGGTGACAGTGACCGATGCGAACGGGTGTACAGAGATCACCTCCGTGACCCTGAGCCAACCGCCTGCGCTGACCGCATCCGCCACCGGTACCAGCCCTGTTTGTAATGGAGGCAATACAGGGTCTATCAACCTGACACCCGGTGGGGGGACTACACCGTATTCCTTCAACTGGAGCAACGGTAGCAATTCCCAGAACCCCACAAATCTGCCAGCAGGCACCTACACCGTCACGGTCACGGATGCCAATGGATGTACCAAGACCACTTCGGTGACCTTGACCAACCCACCTCAGATTGCACTCACTCCACAAACTACGAACCCCGATTGTAACGGCTCCAGCGACGGCTCTATCAATGTAAGTATCGTCAATGGTACAGGGCCCTACACCTGGAATTGGAGCAATGGGAATAATATGCAGAACCCTACAGGCTTGCCTGCAGGCACCTACTCGGTGACAGTGACCGATGCCAATGGGTGCTCCCAAACTTCTTCCGCAACCCTGGTCGATCCACCTGTGCTCAACGCGTCCGTGACGAATGTGCAGCAAGTGGATTGTACCCACCCCACAGGGAGTATTTCTTCTTCTGCGAGCGGAGGTACACCGGGGTATACCTATCAGTGGACCCCCTCGGGTACAGGCCCCAATCCCGCTGGATTGTCAGCCGGTACCTACACGGCAACGGTGACCGATGCGAACGGGTGTACCACTACCATCACGGCAACAGTCAACTCCGATTTGACGCCGCCAGCGGCTACAGCCTCCGTAAATAGCATTCTGACCTGCACAAACACCACCATCACGATCAGCGGATCGGGTTCAAGCACCGGCCCCAATTTTGTTTACCAATGGAGCGGACCGGGCATCGTGAGCGGGGGTACTACGCTCACGCCTACCGTCAATGCACCAGGTACCTATACACTTACAGTCACAAATACGAGCAATGGGTGTACACAAACCGCTACCGTGAGCGTCCCGCAAGACATTACGCCTCCGGTGGCGACCGCTACCGCTCCACCCATTACCTGCAACAACCCTACGGTGACGATCAACGGTGCGGGTTCGAGCACGGGACCTAACTTTTCCTATCAGTGGAATGGCCCGGGGATACAAAGTGGAGGTACTACGCTCACCCCTACCGTCAACCAGCCAGGCAACTACACCCTTACCGTGACCAATTCAACGAATGGTTGTACGGCATTAACCAATGTAAACGTGCCTGACCAGACGCAGTTGCCCAATGCGGTAGCTACTGCACCGGCCATTACCTGCGTCAACCCTGCCATTGTGATCAGCGGCGCCGGATCGAGCACGGGGCCCAATATTACCTATCAATGGAATGGTCCGGGTATCGTCAGTGGGGGAACTACACTAAATCCTGTCGTCAACCAACCCGGCAACTACACCCTGACCGTGACGAATACGACTACGGGATGTTTGAACACGGTTTCGGTAAACGTACAGCTGAACACAACCCCGCCCATTGCCGAAGCTGGGCCTGCTTTCCAACTGGATTGCGGTACTACCTCCCTGCAACTTAACGGAGCCGGCTCGAGCGCAGGTTCGGGATTTTCCTACATCTGGGCTGGTCCGGGGATCATTGGCGGAGGCAATACGCTAACCCCTACCGTCAATCAACCCGGGACCTATACCCTTACGGTGACTAACAATACCAACGGATGTACCGCCAATGACCAGGTGGTAGTGACCCAGAATATCACCCCACCGATCGCGGTGGTGGCCTCGCCGGCTACCATTACCTGTGCAGTAACCCAGGTGCAACTCAACGGGGCAGGCTCCAGTACCGGCCCCAATTTTAGCTATAACTGGACCACCTCCGGAGGGGTGATCATCGCCGGAGGCAACACCCTGACACCCACCGTGGGTGCAGGCGGGCTTTATACCCTTATCGTGACTAATTCGAACAACGATTGTACCGCATCCTTTCCGGTAGTGGTACCAACGAACCTCGTACCACCTGTCGCGACTGCGGGGCCCGTGCAGGAGTTGACCTGTGTGATCAGTCAAGTACAACTGATAGGCGCAGGGTCCAGTTCCGGCAACAATTTTACATACCAATGGACTACACCCAACGGGAATATCGTCAGCAACGGCAATACGTTGTTCCCCATAGTGAACGCCCCGGGCACCTATACACTTACAGTGACCAATACGGTGAACGGGTGTACGTCGAGCTCTTCCACCTCTGTCATTGTCGATGAAAACGTGCCTGTCGCCAATGCAGGGCCGCCGCAAACCATTACCTGCATCCACCCGGTCGTCTCGCTGAATGGCAATAGTTCCTCCAGTGGACCCAACTTCAGCTACTTATGGACCACGACGAATGGGAACATCCTTTCCGGAGCGACTACGCTCAATCCAGTGGTCAACCTTCCCGGGCAGTACCAATTGACGGTATTCAGTGCGGCCAATGGATGCCAGTCCTCTTCCTTTGTGACGGTGGACCAAAATACCGTGCTCCCCACTGTGGCTATTGCTCCTTCGGGTGAAGTGAATTGCTTTACTCCTCTGGTGACGATCGATGCGACCGCCTCGACTAACCAGGGCAACTTGTCATTCGTCTGGAATACTTCCAACGGAAATATCGTCAGTGGCCAAGGGACATTGACCCTGACGGTCGATCAAGGCGGAACGTATGTACTGACCATCGTAAATAACACGACCGGATGTATCAACGGGGGAGGAGTGACCGTTCCCGAAGATATTGATCCCCCCGTTCTGGCGATCGCCCCGCCCGGCATTATTACCTGTGCAGCGCCTGAAGTCACGCTCAATGCCGGCACTTCTTCCACCGGGCCTGAATTTGTATATACCTGGACCACTCCGGACGGCGCGATCGTCAGTGGCGCTAATACCCTTAATCCGGTGGTGTCGAGTATCGGAACCTATCAACTGAATATTTACAACCAATCGAATAACTGTTCTTCCGAAGGACAGGTGGTGGTGACGGAAAACGTGGTGCTGCCGTCTATTGCACTCAATACGCCTTCCGAACTGAATTGTACGATTGAAGAAGTTCAGCTCAATGCGGCAATAGGCAATGGATCGAACCTGAATTTTACCTGGACTTCTGCAGACGGCAACTTCGTCTCCGGTCAAAACACCCTTCAACCTGTCGTCGACGCACCAGGAACTTATGTGCTCGATGTAGTAAACCCGGCAACGGGTTGTGCGAGCGTGGATCAGGTGGTGGTGAGCCAGGATATAGTAGTGCCTCAGGCCGCGGCCGGCTCCGATGGTCTGCTGACCTGCACCGTCACCGACCTCCAACTGGATGGCACAGCTTCGGATGCGGGCCCTTCACTGACCTATCAGTGGACTACCCCCGATGGAAATATCCTTTCCGGAGCGAATACAACCACTCCGCAAATCGATGCCCCTGGCACGTATACCCTGCAGGTGTTCAACGTGGATAACACCTGTCAATCATCCGATGTAGTGGTGATCGATGAAGATGTGGTGGTGCCGGTTTCCGCCGCCGCAGAGCCTATACTAATGGGATGCCTGGATCCGGTGATTACCCTTGATGGCACAGCTTCTTCGGGTGGAGCGGACATCGTCTATGAATGGACTACGCCAAACGGCAATATCCTGAGCGGCGAGAACACCTTGCTGCCCCAGGTAGATGCACCCGGCCAGTATACCCTTACCGTGCTCAATAGCTTCAACGGGTGTTTTTCCAATACCCAACTCACCGTGGTACAGGATATCGAAGCGCCTGGGATCGATGCCGGTCCCGGTGGTAACCTGACCTGCACGCTGATCGAGATCCAGTTGCAGGCGGTGGCTACCGGGAATGTAGACCGGTTTGAATACGTATGGAATACGGTGGCCGGCAACGTGATCAGCGGACAGGGAACCCTGACTCCGGTGGTGAACGAACCGGGCCTTTACACGATCATCGTGACCGATACGATCAACCATTGTACTTCAGATGCTACTGTCGAGATCACCCAGGATGTCGGGTTGCCTGTCGCGGATGTAGCGCCTTCCAATCCCTACAACTGCGTCTTTTCAACGGTCACGCTCGACGGTTCGGGAAGCTCGCAAGGAGATAACTTTATTTATACCTGGACGACGCCCAACGGGAACTTCCTCAGTGGTACAGAAACCCTGATGCCGGTGGTCGATATGCCGGGAACGTACACCCTGACGATCAACGACACGCTCAATTTCTGTGTGACCAACCAAACCGTGCAGATCCTGCCGGATACCGTGGCGCCGCTCCTGGCGATAGCCAATCCGGAACAGTTGAATTGTTATAGTCCGGAGATCAGCCTAAGTGCCTCTGCGGGTAGCTTGCCGGATATTTCGATCACCTGGACTACCCAGGGTGGGAATTTTACGGGAAATGACGACACACTTAATCCCTCGGTCGACCAACCAGGCCTATACGTGCTGTCGGTCATGAACAACCAGAACGGGTGTAGTTCGGAAACCCAAACCCTGGTAGACTCCGATTTTGCCATACCCCTGGCCGATGCAGGCCCGGAAGGAATCATAAACTGTGCCGATACGGTGTGGACCCTTTCCGGATCCGGCAACGCAGGTGGCGCCCCGATGGCGTATCTGTGGACGACCACTGACGGAAATATTTTGAGCGGTAGCGATACCCCTACTCCTGTGGTAGACCAAGGTGGGTTGTATCTGCTGACCATTACGAACGAACAGAATGGTTGCCCCAATACTGTCAGTGTGCTCATCGCACAAGACCAGGTCTACCCGGTAGCGAATGCCGGGCCGGAGGGCTTGCTGAATTGCTATAACCCGCAAATCCAGCTCGATGGCGGTAGCTCCTCTTTCGGCAACGAATTCACCTACACATGGACTACTCCTGACGGGAATATTCTCAACGGAGAAAATTCAGTTATTCCCGAAGTGGATGCTCCAGGCACCTACTTGCTGACGGTGACCAATACGGTTAATTATTGTGTAACGAGCAGTGAAGTGCTGGTGGTGGATGACTTTGTGGAACCACTGGCCGAAGCGGGCCCCACTTCGGAACTGACCTGTTCGCTCGTCGTTGTTCAGTTGAGTGGCGACGGGAGTCCGGGCAGCAATTTTACCTATACCTGGACCACGACAGATGGCCACATTCTCAGCGGAGCAAATACCCTGACTCCGGTGATCGACTCGGCCGGGATCTACGAACTGGAGGTGTTTAATCTGGACAACGGGTGCAGCACCACCGATCAGGTCGTTATCACCACAGGGGTTTCGTACCCTGTAGCGGTAGCCGGCACGGCAGATCCGCTGACCTGTGCGGTACCTGCCATTCCACTCAATGGTACAGGCTCGGATGTGGGCTCGAATTTTGTATACAACTGGACGACTCCTGACGGGAATATCCTTTCCGGCGGAAATACCCTGAATCCGGTGGTTAACCAACCGGGCACCTACACGTTGGTGGTGACTAATACCAACAACGATTGCGTGACGACCGGGGAGGTGGACGTGCCGATTGATACCATTGCCCCAGCGGCAGAGGCCGGGCCGCAAGCGCTGCTTACCTGTGCCGTGCAGCAATTGCAATTGAACGGAGTGGGCTCTTCTGCTGGATTGCCCTATACGTACCAGTGGTCGACAGCCAATGGGAATATCCTTTCCGGAGCTACCACCCTGGCGCCTGCGATCGATTTGCCCGGCACGTATCAAATTCTGGTAACCAACCAGGAGAACGGATGCAGTTCGGTGGATAATGTGCTGGTCAATCAGGATGTTGCTGCGCCGCTCGCCGTGGCTTCGACTCCCGGCATCCTGACCTGCGCAGTGCCCTCGCTGATGCTCAATGGTACGGGGTCCAGTTCGGGAGGTATTTACGACTATACCTGGACGACCCCCGACGGCAATATCCTCTCCGGAGCAGGCACGCTTATGCCTCAGGTCGACGAACCCGGGCAATACACCCTGACGGTACTCAATGAATTTAACGGGTGCAGTACGACCACCTCGGTGGATGTCATGCAAAACATCATCGCGCCTGCTGCAGAAGCCGGCACAGCAGGCGACCTGACCTGTGCGGTAATCACCATGCAGTTGAGCGGCACTGCCAGTGGCAACAGCACTGACCTGGCTTATACCTGGATGACCCAAAACGGGAATATCCTTTCCGGAGCGAACACTTTAAATCCGGTAATTAACGAACCGGGGGTGTACCAATTGACCGTTGTCGACCAGGAAAATGGCTGCTCCACCATTGATCAGGTAGTGGTTGGGGAAAATACGGTTCCTCCGCTGGTCCTGATCGGTAGTCCGGGCATTCTGACCTGTGTGCAGGAGACGGTATCGCTCAATGCGCTGTCTTCCGATAGCGGGTCCAATTTTGCGCCCAACTGGGTCACTTCGAATGGGAATATTCTTTCCGGCGCACAGACCCTTACCCCAATGGTCGATCAGCCCGGTTTGTATACCCTGACCATTCTGAATGCCATTAATGGCTGCACTGCGGTCAGTTCGGTTCAGGTAATACAGGACGTGGCGGCGCCGACAGTAGATGCCGGAGAAGGGTTTACCCTGCCTTGCTTTGAAGATATCGCCTACCTGAACGGCACGGTCAGTGCCGCAACCAACAACCTGCAATTGCAGTGGTCGACCAGTAACGGACAGCTCGTTACGGGCAGCAACACGCTGGCGCCGGCAATCGGGAGTGGAGGGACCTACCAGCTTTTTGTCACCAACCTCCAAAACGGTTGTGCGGCAAGCGATGAGGTGGTCGTGACGGAGAATGTGCCGGCCAATCCGGATTTTATTCCCGAACAACCTCTTTGTTATGGAGATAAAGGACAAATAGAGATCCTGAGTGTGTTGGGAGGTACTCCCCCCTATGTATATTCGATCGATGGGGGCAATACATTCCAGTCCAATCCGCTGTTCTTCAATCTGAACGCGGGGACATACACCATTGTGGTACAGGATGCCCTGGGATGCGAGACCTTTCCCGAATCCCAGACCATTGTATCGCCCATCCCGGTGGAGATTGCGTTGGAAGGCATTATCCAGATGCAATTGGGTGAATCTGTGCAGCTTCAGGCGCTGGTAAATATTCCGGAGGATGAGATCCAGTTGATCACCTGGTGGCCGGCTACAGGCCTGAGTTGTACGGATTGCCTGGCGCCGATTGCCAGTCCGTTGCAGAGCATCACGTATCAGGTGGAAGTGATCAACGACGACGGCTGTCCGGCGGCGGCGGCAGTGCAGATCCTGTTGGATAAGCGCCCGGCGGTCTATGTGCCCAATATCTTCTCGCCGAATGGAGATGGGGAGAATGACTTCTTCTACATCTTCGCCAAGCCGGAAGGGATAAAAGAGATCAAGTCCTTCCTCGTGTTCAGCCGCTGGGGAGAAACGGTGTATGAATATTACCATTTCCAACCCAACAACCCGGCATTTGGCTGGGATGGGGTATTTCGTGGTCAACCGATGGACCCGGCGGTTTTCGCCTGGTTTGCGGAGATCGAGTTCATCGACGGCCGAACCGAATTATTTGAAGGAGATGTGACACTAGTCCGGTAACGTACAAAAAGAAGGGGGCTGTCTCAAAAACCTTTGAGACAGCCTCCTTCTTTTTTGTACGTTAAAACTTGAAGCAGGGGATAATCCTCATATTACGTCCGAACAACGACCCATCTCCATCCAATGCAAAGGCCAGGGATACGGTGGAGAAAAAATACCAATCCTGGTATTTGGGGTTCCCGCGTGGAGCGCCGGGCGTATTGACCGGGTCGGAATTGTAATATTCGCCCATTCGGTTGCCCAATGCTGCGGAGAGCGGTCCGTTGCCTTTCAGCAATACCCGGCTATCCGCATAAGGGCCGCTTACATCGTCGAGGTAATCGGTGAACAACTTGCGTCCGCCCACTTCAATAGAAAGCGTAGCATCTTTGCCCAGTCCGAGTTTTAACCCACCCCCAATCGGGATGGCGACCTGAAACAGGCTGTATTTACCGGAATAACCGGGGATACCTTGTCCTTCCGTGCCCAGAGGCTGCAATTCCACCACCTGACCGAGGTATTCGGTGGTAGGATTGAAATGGAATACAGCCACGCCGCCAAAGAGGTAGGGCGAGAAAAAACGGCGGGTGCCGGGATGGAATCCAAGGAGGTTGACCTCTTCGATGAGGGCTGCCTCCCAAATATGGCTCTTGAAGCTGAGATTGCGTGAAACGCGGCCTGGTCCGCCGTCTGCGTCATGGGCTTCCACCGTACCGTACTGGATATTCAGGCGTGTATTGAAAAAATCGCTGTGCAATATCCGCAGGAACAAAGCTCCGGTAGGACTGGTTCTTCCAAAACTGGAAATCCCTTGAGGGGTAAGGTCTCCCTGGTAGTTACTGATTCCGACACTAAAACCAAGACTAAGATCCTCTTGGCAAAAGAGTGGGGTGGAGAAGAACAAGATAAGTATCCAAATATGTCTCATAGTGATTTTTTTCGTTCTGCCCGAGGAGGATTCCTCTACTAAAAATGCTTAAAAGCCTCGTTTTATTGTATAGACCAGGATAAGATAAAAAGGACACATTGGCCTTCCTTCTTTGATTAATGTCATTACCCGGTGGCTGGTTCAGTCAAGGCAGCGAATCGGAGAGAAATCCTATCTTCTAAAGGGAAAAGAATGGGTCTAGAGCAGGTAAGTTAAATTGATCAAATTGATATGGAATTGTGGATTCCTTACCTTCTTTCCTTTTAAAAAACCCTATATTTGACAAACGTCACTGGGAGATTTAAAATCTTCTTATAGGTTCCTCCTTCCTTTCAAAAATGAGACTATGAGAGCACAACCTTTACTCCTGCTATTATTTATCCCTACACTTTTTGGTTTTTCCGGGTTCCAATCTCCTTTTTCCTATGTAGGAGGTGGAGGAGATATTCAGGTGATCGACCTGAATGGCAACTCCTCCCGGGAACTGATCTACATCGAAGATGCGATAACGGAAGTACATCTTTGCCAGTTGGTTCCGGGAGAATCGTATTTTCTGCAGGCCGTTCCCCTGGAATCGTGCCAACCGCTGTTGCAATTAGCCGGTTATGGGGACACGAAGCAATCCATCTTCAATTTTGAGGCTCAATCTCCGTGTCAAATTATCTATGTGCATGCGGATTACCTCCAGGGAGGGTGCTCGGGGGCTATGTACCTCAGTATTTCCTGCACCACCTGTACGCAAAAACCAGGCAATGGAACCCCTGAGCTATCCCCGATTCTTGCATTTCCGGGAATACCGGCACAGACGCTGGTCGATAATGTATTTATCGGAGGTGGATGTTTTGACACGGAAGCCATCACCTTCACTGGTTCGCCCTTGGCAGCAGGCACTTTCTCCGGTGGGTTGACCTCTATCGGCTTGGAATCCGGAGTGATCCTTGCCTCCGGGAATGTGGGTACAGCCACTGGGCCTAATAATGCTACCGGCGCCGGTGGGGCAGTTGGCGGTGGCTCTGATCCGGATCTTTCGCTGGCTGCCAATGGCGCGGCCATTCTCGATGCAGCCGTTTTGCAGTTCGATTTTACGCCCACCCAGGCGCAGATCACTTTTCGTTATGTCTTCGCTTCGGAAGAATATTGCGACTATGTGAACTCTACCTTTAACGATGTGTTCGGCTTTTTCCTGAGTGGACCGGGCATCAGTGGTCCTTATTCCAACAATTCGGTCAATATCGCCGTGCTGCCCAGTACGAACACGCCCGTAACGATCAACAACGTAAACCATATTACCAATTCCACGTATTATGTGGGAAATATTCCGGCAGGTAGCCCGCAATTGACTGACCCCGATTGCGCCGGGCACCCGATAGCCGGACCACCCTCCACCCTCGATTGCCAGTATGATGGCTACACGGTTGTATTGACTGCCGTGGCCAACGTAATTCCTTGCGAGACGTATCACATCAAACTTGCCATTGGCGATGCGGGTGATGCGGTGTTTGATTCCGCTGTTTTCCTGGAAGCCAATAGTTTCGATGCCGGTGGGGATGCAGAAGTGATTGCAAACGTACCATTTACCGGAACGACCACTGCCTACGAAGGATGTACGAATGCCTTTTTCATCTTTCAGCGAAGTGGAGGAAATATCTCTGTGCCGCTGGTTATTAACTATACCATATCAGGCTCGGCAACTTCCGGGGTAGATTACAGCCCGCTTCCTATGTCGGTCACCATTCCTGCAGGACAAACCTTTTTTATGCTGCCGGTGAACATTATCGACGACCTGATCGCAGAAGGGACTGAAACCATCACCATTATGCTTTTTAACCCGTGTTCCTGTACCACCAGTACAGCCACCCTGAATATTGTAGATCCACCACCGGTTGATATTCAAATTACAGGAGGTATTGTCTGCCAAGGATTGCCCATTGTGATAACCCCCGTCATTTCCGGCGGGGTTCAGCCCATGTCTTATTCGTGGAGTCCGGCCTCTTCAAGTCCGGTATATGTGGGTTTCCCTCAGCAATCAGGGGTGTACACCGTGACGGTCACCGATCATTGCGGTAGCATGGATACCGATACGGCCTATGTACAAGTATACACCTTGTCTGCCGCTATTAGCGGATCAGCAGAAGTATGCCCGGGTGGGCCACCCGGCGCACTCAATGTGACCTTTACAGGGGTGGGTCCGTGGAATCTAACCTACCTGATCAATGGAGCCAATCCTCAAACCATTAATGGGATAACCGCTAACCCCTATCAATTGGCTGTTACGCAGCCTGGTACATACACCATAGTAGCGGTAACTAATGGTCAATGCCTCGGGCAAGGAAGTGGGCAAGCTGTTGTCACCCAACCGCAAATTAATCTCCAAACGGCAATCACAAACGTGGCTTGTTTTGGAGAAACCAATGGGAGCATTGATTTGAACGTGAATGGAGGTACAGGTCCCTATACCTATGTGTGGAACAATAGCGCTTCAACCCAGGATATTTCCAATCTTGGAGCAGGAACCTACGGCGTCACAGTGACAGACTCAAAGGGGTGCAATAACATCATTTCTGCAGGAGTAACCCAACCAGCGGACCTGACCGCCGATGCATCCGTATTGTCAGGTGTCGATTGTACAAACCCCACCGGTGGCGCTATCGATCTGCAAGTGGGCGGAGGAACCATTGGCTATATCTATTTGTGGAATACAGGGGATACGATACAGGATCTTTCCGGGCTCACTTCAGGTAATTATACCGTGACGGTGACCGATGCCAATGGTTGTACCGAGATAGCTTCTGCCTCTATTGTGGGCGATACTCTAATCCCTACGGCAGATGTCCAGGTCATCGGTGTCGTCAATTGTACCAATACGGCTATTACCCTGGATGGCAGCGCTTCCAGCGGTGGCCCGGGCTATGTGTTTGAATGGACAGCCAGCAGCGGTGGCGTTCTTACCGGAGACCCAAGTGCCCCCATCACTACTGCGGAAGGAGGGGGTACCTACGAATTGCTGGTAACCGATACGGTGAACAATTGCTTCACGGCTGCTTCGGTGGTCGTTCCAGCAGATTTTAATACGCCTGTATCCAACTCCGGGCCTGATCTGGTCATAAACTGCCTGATTAGCGAAGTGATACTCGATGGTAGCGGTTCCACCACAGGCCCGAATATTCAGTATTCCTGGACCACCGACACAGGCAATTTTACGTCTGCCTCGAATGTGCCAAGTCCCTCGGCCGATGCCCCGGGTATTTACACCCTGGTGGTTTCCAATTCCGTAAATGGGTGCGCCGACACCTCTGGCGTGGAGGTGGTCATTGACCTGGTTAATCCCGCAGCAGATGCCGGTACGGATGCAGTGATCGATTGCTTTATGCCTACGATCCAGCTGGATGGAGCGGGGTCCAGTGCCGGGCCTGAATTTACCTATTTGTGGACCACCGCCGATGGCAATATTACGGATGACTCCACGCTGGTTAATCCCACCATCGATCAACAGGGAACTTATACCCTTTTAGTGACCAACACCATCAACGGTTGTACATCGACAGATGTGGTGTTGATCGAAGATTTCAGTATTGATCCGGTAATCCAGATCGAAGTGCCGGATGTGCTGACTTGCGCGATTACCGAAATAGCGCTGGATGCCACCAATTCCGACTCCGGTCCGGAATATGTATTCGATTGGACAGGCCTCAATGGAGCTGTGCTCGTTTCGGGCGGAGATACACCTTCGCCTGTGGTGGGGTCGACCGGATTTTTCCAGCTCACCCTGACCAATTCGCTCACGGGCTGCCAATCGGTCGATTCGGTTGAAGTGTTTAACGACCTAATCCCTCCGGTGGCAGATGCGGGAGATCCGCTCACCATTGCCTGCAGCCTGCCGGATATACCTTTGGATGGGACGGGCTCCAGCTCCGGACCCGGAATCACCTACTCATGGATGGCCACCAATGGAGGTAATATTGTTGGGGGAGCCAATACGACTACCCCGTTGATCAATAACCCCGGCACCTATATGCTCACGGTGATTGATGGGAATAATGGTTGTGATGCATTGGATACAGTGGTGGTCGTACTCGATGACAATTCACCCACGGCATTGGTAAATGCGCCTCAAATACTCAATTGCACACATCCGAGTGTGGTGATCAATGGACTGGGATCTTCGTTGGGCCCCAATTACAACTATGATTGGTCGACTGCAGACGGCAATATTGTAACCGGCGAAGGAACCTTGTTCCCTACTGTAAATCAGCCTGGAACGTACACCCTTCTGGTGACTAACCAAACCAATGGTTGCACCAGCGAAGCGGAGTTAACTCTCGGTATCGATACACTCGCTCCCGAAGCAATAATTGCCGCTCCTCCCTTGTCGTGACCAATTCCACCAATGGGTGTGCTACCAGTGCCGATATAGCGGTATTGCAGGATATCGTTCCACCCGATGCTGAAGCAGGAGGAACGGACGTGCTTACCTGTGGCGTCACCAGCCTGAACCTCGACGGGACAGGGACTAGTCCCGGATCCAATTTTACGTATCAATGGACTACCGCCGATGGAAACATCATCTCAGGGGCGGATGCACTCGATCCCTTAATCGATGCGCCCGGTACCTACGAGATTTTGGTCGAAAATAACACAAATGGTTGTACCTCTACGGACCAGGTAGTTATCTCCCTCGATGTGACGCCTCCGCAGGCTGTGATCGCTCCTCCAGGCATCCTGACCTGTGCGACCACTTCGCTCGGCCTTAACGGGACGCTGTCCTCCGGGACCAGTAACCTGACCTATGAATGGTCGACTTCCACCGGTAATATCGTGGGAGGCAACACCAGTTCCATGTCCACCGTCGACCAACCGGGAGACTATCAACTCGTGGTAGTCCAAACCGGCAACCAATGTGCAGATACTACAACCGTTACAGTGACCCAAAATATCGTGGATCCTTTAGCAGAAGCAGGGCCTACCTTTGAATTGGATTGTGGTACCACCAGCCTGTCACTCGATGGGGCAGGGTCTTCTTCAGGGGGTACTTTTACCTATTCGTGGAATACCGCCAACGGCATCATTCTCAGTGGTGGAAACACCCTGAATCCCATGATTGGCGCCGCAGGGACCTATGAATTGACGGTGTTGGATATGGTCAATGGTTGCAGCAGCACCGATCAGGTGGTGGTAACGCTGGACGCCGATGCGCCTGTTTCCAATGCTGGCCTGACCCAGGTGCTGACCTGTGCGGTTACCTCCCTTACCCTCGACGGTACCAGTTCCAGTCAGGGTGTTGAATTTTCCTACCAATGGACTACGGGTAACGGTAGCATCGTATCCGGCGCCAATTCCATGAATCCGGTCGTGAATTCCCCAGGCGTTTATATCCTCCTGGTGACAAACAGCCTGAACAATTGCGGAACGTCCTCGAGTGTAACGATTACGCAAAATATTACGCCACCTACAGTGGATGCAGGCGCCACGTTGACCATAACCTGCGACGATACCGTGGTCTCCTTGAATGGAGGAGGGTCCAGTATGGGACCCAACTACAGCTATTTGTGGTCTACTCCCAACGGGAACATCCTCAACGGTGGTACCACCCTTACGCCCCAGGTCGATCAACCGGGAACGTATACGCTTTTGGTAACTGATGGAATGAATGGTTGTACGGCCACCGATATAACTTCCGTTTCAGTCAACCAAACCCCACCTACGGTGATCCTTCAAAGCCCGGGCACGCTGACTTGCGCCGTGCAGCAACTGAACCTGAGTGCTTCCGGGACCAGTACCGGGGCAATTTACAGCTACCAATGGACCACCATTGACGGACAAATTGTGGCGGGCGGAAACTCGCTTTCTCCAACCATCAATGAACCCGGTACTTACACCCTTACTGTGCTCAATACCCAAAACGGATGTGAAGCATCCGAATCGGTAACGGTAGCCCAGAATATTGTGGCGCCAATAGCCGAAGCAGGAACTACCGACCAGTTGACCTGTGCCATTACGACCTTGGCGCTGAACGGGACCGGCTCTTCTTCAGGTGCTAACTTTTCTTACCAGTGGACACCCGGTTCCGGAGGGACTATCGTAAGCGGGGCAACGACCCTCACTCCCACCATCAATGCACCGGCTACCTACTCGCTCCAGGTGCTAAACACTACCAATGGGTGTGTTTCTACAGATGTGGTGACCATCACCGAAGATGTCACGGACCCCACAGTGATTGTTGCGCCCCCGCCAAGCCTGACCTGCCTGGTCGATCAGGTGTCGCTGGATGCAGGTGGGTCCAACTCCGGTGCAGGATTCGACCTGTCCTGGACCACTTCGGGTGGAGGCAATATTCTCAATACGGCCAATGTTTTACACCCGTTGGTCGATGCCCCAGGTAATTACACCCTAACCATTCTCGATCTGAATAACGGTTGTTCAGCCAGTACCACGGTCCAGGTGACCGAAACCATCGACGCGCCGGGCGCAAGTGCAGGACCTGATTTCTTGCTGCATTGCAACCAGCCTACCGTACAGTTGCAGGGATCTTCCCCCATTGGGGGCAGTGGAGATTACGTGTGGACCACGACCAACGGCGCTTTTCTGAGTGGAGCGAATACACCGCAACCCACTGTGGGCGCTGCAGGTATCTATCTACTGACGGTCACCAACCCCGCGAATGGATGTACTTCTTTCGATGAAATGACTGTAACGGAAAGCTTTCCGGTCGATTTTAACTATGTGATAGATCCTCCGATTTGTTTGGGCTATCCCGGGTATATCCAGTTTGGGGATGTATTGGGCGGCACGCCCCCTTACCAGTATTCGATCAGCGGGGGCTTCTCTTTTAGTGGGCAGACCTTCTACGGGGCCCTCGATTCCGGCCCTTATGACCTTGTCGTGCAGGATGCGAATGGTTGTAAGCTCTACGACGAGGCCATCCTGGCCCCGGGGGTGGATGTACAGCTGGATGTCGAACGAGAGGTATTTCTGAGTTTAGGGGAAAGCTATGAAGTTCAGGTTTTTGTGAATATCGATGAAAACGATATCGAAACCATTACCTGGGAGCCGAGCTTGTTCCTGAGCTGCGACGATTGCCTGACTCCGATCGTCACGCCGACCCACAGCATAGACTACCTGGTCACTGTGACTACCGCAGAGGGCTGTGAAGGAGAAGTTCGGATCGCATTCCGGGTGAAGAAAAAGGCCAATGTATATGTGCCAAACATCTTCTCGCCCAATGGAGACGGCGAAAACGATATCTTTATGATCTTCGCCGGCAATCAGATCGCAGAGATCAAGAGTTTCATGGTGTTTGACCGGTGGGGCGAATCGGTCTACCAATACTTCAATTTTCAACCCAACGACCCGGCTTATGGCTGGGATGGGGTGTACCGCGGGCAGCCCGCCGACCCGGCGGTATTTACCTGGTATGCAGAAATCGAAATGATCGACGGCCGGATAGAATTGTATGAAGGAAGTGTGTCTCTGGTACGTTGATAAACGTGAAACTAAAAGGGCGGCAGGTCCGCCCTTTTAGTTTTCACGTTTATCAATCATGCCGACCCCATATTTTACCCATTTTTCCAATAGTCCCCATTATGAAGGTTAACCCTTTACATCTGGTATTTGCCATACCTGCATTATTCGGTTTTTCAAATGTATCTCACGCTTCCTGTGCCCCTGAAAATAATGGAGACATACAGATCGTCAATTTGGAAGGAAATTCCGGACGAGAGGTGATCTTTATCGAAGATGCGCTAACCGAGGTACAAATTTGTCAGTTGACCCCCGGAGAAACCTATTACGTTCAGGCGGTACAAATGGAGAACTGCCAGCCGTTGCTGGAATTGCCGGAAATCGGGAGAGCACCTCAGTCCGCCATTAATTTTATTGCGTTTGCTTCCTGCCAAACCCTATTTGTGCATGCAGATAATCCGGATAAAGGATGCAGAGGGGCCATGTATTTGAGCATGTCCTGTAGATCTTGTCAGGACAAGGCCAGGCAGGACAGGATGGGCATTCTGGGGGCGCTTTCCGTGTCTCCGGGAGTTTTCCCCAATACCCTCGTCCAGGATATTTTCATCGGTGGTGGATGTTTTGATGTGTCAAACGCGATCCACAAAGGAGCGCCTGTGGCTCGGGGGGCATTTTCAGGGGGCACCAATTCGATCGGGCTTTTCGAAGGGAGAATTCTTTCAAGCGGCCCCGTTGTTGAAGCAATTGGGCCCAATGATCAGACCGGCGCAGGCGGTGGAGTAGGCGGAGGCTCGGACCTCGACCTGGTTATTGCTTCGGGGCAGGGCTCCGGAGCGACAATTCTGGATGCCTCGGTGCTGGAATTCGATTTTCAACCCACCGTTTCCCAGATTGAATTCCGGTATGTGTTTGCCTCTGAAGAATATTGCGACTATGTCAATTCTACGTTCAACGATGTATTTGGCTTCTTTATCAGCGGTCCGGGTATTAGCGGCCCCTATTCAAACAATGGCATAAATATCGCCGTCCTTCCGGGATTTATTGGAGGGGGTACTCCGGTTTCCATTAATAATGTGAACCACATTACCAATTCGGCTTATTATGTAGGAAATATTCCTGCCGGCAGTTCCCAGTTGAGTAATCCAAACTGCGCGGGGCACCCAATCGCAGTTCCTCCAGCTACCCTTGAATGCCAATATGATGGGTTTACCAAGGTGCTCACTGCGGTAGCAAATGTAATTCCTTGTGAAACCTATCATATCAAGTTGGCTGTTGGGGATGCCGGCGATAACGCCTTTGACTCTGCTGTATTCCTCGCTTCCAATAGTTTCAATGCGGGGGGCAAGGCAGAAGTGGCGGCAACCGTACCCCCTTTAATGGGGACAGTTGCGTACGAAGGATGCAACAATGGGTTTTTTACATTTTCCCGAGGAAGTGGCGATCCTACCGTTCCATTGGTGATCAATTACACCATTTCCGGTACAGCTACTTCGGGGGTTGATTATACACCGATCCCATTGTCTGTGACGATCCCTGCTAACCAGAGCTTTGTCCAGGTTCCTGTCAATATCATCGACGACCTCATTGCAGAGGGAACAGAAACCATTATCATTACGCTTGCAGATCCCTGCAATTGTACCACCAGCTCGGCGATCATGGAAATTATTGATCCGACCCCCGTTAATGTAGATATCGATGTAGACCCAATATGCAAAGGGAATCCATTCTCCATTACTCCTTCGATCATTGGAGGGGCGCCCCCATATACGTACGCATGGAACCCCGCGGGGTCGGGAGCCGTATTCAACGGGATTGCCAATCAATCAGGTGTGTATACGGTTACCGTGACAGACTATTGCGGTAGCGTGGATACCGATACGGCCAATGTCGAAGTGTATACCCTGAAAGCCACGATAAGTGGCTCCACAACCCTTTGTCCCGGGTCTCCGGGATCCCTTACGGTAACGTTTACCGGAATAGGTCCCTGGAGTTTTACTTACAAAGTAAACAACGGCAGCCCGGTGACTATCTCGGGTATTACCCAAAATCCCTACCTGCTTCCAGCCCCGATAGCGGGCAACTACACCATCACCTCGGTAAGTAACGGGGTTTGTTCCGGCCCTGGAGCCGGTACGGGAGTCGCCACTATACCCGTCATTAGCCTGTCTACCCAAGTCACGAATGTGGCGTGTTTCGGAGGTACCACCGGCGCCATAGACCTGAGCGTGAGCGGGGGAACCAGCCCTTATTCGTATGGATGGAACAATAACGGCACTACCCAGGACTTACAGAATCTTCCCGCCGGGGTTTACGTGGTCAATGTGGTTGACAATAGGGGATGCAACATGGTTACTTCCGCGCAGGTGAACCAGCCGCCGGCCTTGACGGTGGCAGCTACTGCACTGTCCGGAGTGAATTGCGATAACCCCGAAGGAGGAAGTATCAATCTGGATGTGGCAGGGGGAACTCCCGGGTATGCCTTTCTCTGGAATACAGGAAGCACCGCGGAGGATCCTGCAGGCCTGACGGCAGGCACGTATGTGGTGACCGTTACCGATGCGAATAGTTGTGCGAAAACAGATACGGTGGTCATTCTGGGCGATTCGAGTATCCCGATAGCCGATTTTCTGGTTGATGGAGTGATCAATTGCGCCAACAATCTCCTTATGTTCGACGCAACCGCTTCCAGTGCCGGGCCTAATTATGCCTACCAATGGATGGCCTCCGGAGGGGGCGCCATTACGGGCGATCCCGCCGCATCCATCACTACGGCGGCAGGTGCAGGGACGTATGAACTGATCGTTTCAGATACCTTGAATAATTGTTTCACTTCTGCTTCCGTGACCATTCAGTCCGATTTCAATACCCCGGTTGCCGATGCCGGCCCCGGCCAGATGCTCAACTGCCTGACCAGCGAGGTGGTGCTGGACGGAACCGGATCTTCCCAGGGTCCCGGCATTTCTTTTGCCTGGACAACCGCAAACGGAAATTTTTTATCTCCCGTCAATAATCCCACCCCGACAGTAGATGCTCCTGGCGACTATCTGTTGGTGATTACCAACACTGTGAATGGTTGTGCCGACACGTCCTCGGTGTCTGTGGTGGCTGACCTGGCTGCGCCCACGGCAGAGGCCGGACCGGACGGGGTTATTGACTGTACGGTCTCCATGCTTCAGCTAGCCGGGGTGGGGTCCAGTGCAGGAGCTGAATTTTCCTATTTGTGGACTACTCCGAACGGAAATATCCTGGATGATCCCACGCAACTGGACCCGACTATCGATCAGGCAGGGGCCTATATTTTGCTGGTCACTGATTTGTCTAACGGCTGCACCTCTACCGACGAGGCTTTTGTGGTCGACCTGAGCACTGACCCGACTATTCAGATCCAGACGCCAGATCTGGTGACTTGCCTTCAGCCGGAAATTTCACTCGATGCTACCGGGTCCGATTCGGGCAACTCGATTGTGTTCAGTTGGATCGGCCTCAACGGGGGAACGATCCTCTCCGGCAGCGACACGCCGACTCCGGTGGCAGGTTCATCCGGGACCTATGAATTAACGCTTACCAATACCTTAACCGGTTGTCAGTCGATCGAATCAATCGATGTGTTCGACGACCTGATACCCCCTGTGGCGGAGGCAGGTGCGCCGGTGGCCATTTCCTGTAGCTTGCCCAATTTACAACTGGATGGCACCAACTCCAGTTCGGGCCCGGATTTTTCCTATTCCTGGTCAGCCATCAACGGAGGAAACATCGTCAGTGGAGCCAATACCGCGACCCCGACCGTCAATAATTCGGGAATCTACCTGTTGACGGTAGCCGACTTATCTAACGGATGTGTGGCTATCGACTCGGTAGAGGTTACGCTGGACACGGATGCTCCATTGGCGATGGCTACCGCTCCCCAAATACTGGACTGTACCCATTCGGAGGTGTTGATCAGCGGGATCGGGTCTTCACTTGGCCCCAATTTCAATTATGCATGGACAACCACTGATGGCAATATTATTTCCGGAGAAGGGACGTTGTTCCTTACGGTAAATGAACCCGGAACTTACGACCTGACCGTTTCGAATGAGTTGAACAACTGTACCAGCCAAACCAGCATTACCCTTGGGGTGGACATGCTGGAGCCGGTGGCACAAGTTGCCGCTGCCGAAGCCCTTACATGCGCAGTGACCAGCATTCAACTGGATGGGACCAATTCCAGCCAGGGGCCTGAATTTATGTATTTATGGACCACTATCAACGGCAATATTATCGGAGATAATACCCTTCTGGAGCCGGTGGTGGACCAACCCGGGTCCTACAACCTGTTGGTGACCGACCTCAGCAACGGATGTACCAGCGAAATAGCCGCCGAAGTATTCCTGGATGTGGAGGCGCCGGCTGCAGAAGCAGGTCTCCCGGCAGAACTGAATTGCGGCATTTCCACCCTTAGTCTGGATGGCGCCGGTTCGGCATCGGGCCCGGGCTATAGCTATTCCTGGACAACTCCTGATGGGAACATTCTCTCCGGCAATAACTCCCTGACCCCTGTAATCGATGAACCGGGAACCTACCAGCTTACGGTCTTGAACGAGGCGAACGGATGTACGACCTCCGATGAGGTGGTTATTTCCGAAAACCTGATTGCGCCCCAGGCCCTCGTTGCGGTACCTGGCATCCTGACCTGTACCACCACTTCCCTGACGCTGGACGGCGCCCCTTCGACGGGTATCGGCGGACTGACCTACGCATGGTCCACGACCAATGGAAATATTACCGGTCCTGCAGGTATTGCGGTTCCGACCATTGATCAGCCTGGTGATTACCAACTGATTGTGATCCAACCAGGGAACCTTTGCCAGGACACGGCGACGGTTACAGTTGTTCAAAATACCCTGCCTCCGGTTGCAGAAGCAGGGCCCGAGTTTGAACTGGATTGCGGGGTTACCAGCTTGCCATTGGACGGGGCAGGTTCTTCGGTTGGCCCTGATTTTACCTATTCATGGAATTCCCTTGGCGGGATTATCCTCAATGGGGGAAATACGTTAACCCCCACGATAGGCGCCCCGGGCACCTATGAACTGACCGTGCTGGACAACAGCAACGGCTGTACCAGCATCGATCAGGTGGCAGTCACCCTGGATGCCGATGCGCCGATGGCTGATGCCGGCGCACCCCTGCAACTCACTTGCCTGGTTTCATCTGTGGTGCTGGATGGCGGCGGCTCCAGCCAGGGGGCCGGTTTTCTTTATCAGTGGACTACCGCCAACGGTAATATCCTTGCAGGAGCTGCAGGACTAAACCCGATGGTAGACGCCCCGGGCACCTATGTGCTCCTGGTGGAGAATACCCTAAACAACTGCCAAAGCGCTTCCCAGGTAGTGATTACGCAGGATGTGGCTTCCCCCACTTCCGAGGCTGGGGCGACGGCCGTACTTACCTGTAATAATCCCGTGGTTTCCCTGAATGCGAGTGCCTCCAGCCAGGGACCCAATTTTAGTTACACATGGACCACGAGCGATGGAAATATCCTTTCCGGCGCCAATGCCCTGGTCCTCCAGGTGGATCAAGCGGGAACCTATAACCTGTTGGTCGTCAATAATACGAACGGATGTACCTCCTCCGATCTAACTTCCGTGACGGCTAACCAAACTCCTCCCACGGTCATTTTACAACCATCCGGCGAACTATCCTGTACGCTGACCTCTCTGACCCTTGGGGCTTCCGGCACCAGCACAGGGCCTGATTACAGTTACCTTTGGACCACTATTGACGGGCAGATACTCAGCGGGTACACTTCGCTTTCCCCCACCATTGACGAACCGGGAACCTACACGCTCACCGTGACCAATAATCAAAATGGCTGTGTGGCTTTTGAATCGATTTCAGTCACTCAGGACGAAACCCTTCCGGCCGCTGTGGCCGGCGCTCCGGCGCAATTGAATTGTACAGTGACCGCGCTGCAGCTGAATGGCGCCGGGTCTTCTTCCGGAACTAATTTCACCTATCAATGGACTGCCAGCGCAGGCGGGGCGATCGATGCGGGGGCAAATACGCTCACCCCCACCATCAGCACCCCCGGCACATACACCCTTTCCGTGCAGGACGGGTTGAACGGATGCGCTGCGACCGATGTGGTGGTGATCACCGAAGACGTGGAAGAGCCCTTAGTGGTGATCGGTGCGCCGCCTGTCCTTACCTGTATGGAAGAGCAGGTATCGCTCAATGCCCTTGGTTCGGACTCAGGGATAGACTATCAACTCAGCTGGAGTACTTCCGGGGGAGGTAATATTGTCAATTCATCCAACATGCTGCAGCCGTTGGTAGATGAACCGGGGTCTTATACCCTGACCATTCTCAACCAAAATAATACCTGTTCGGCCAGTATGACGATAGAGGTCGTCGAAATGGTTGATCCTCCCGGCGCCAGTGCAGGGCCTGATTTCCTTTTGCCTTGTGATCAACCCACCTTGCAATTGCAGGGTTCTTCGCCCATAGGCAGCGGGGGAACGTATACCTGGACCACTACCACCGGAACCTTACTTTCCGGAATCAACACTCCGCAGCCTACTGTAAGCACGCCGGGCACTTACTTCCTCACGGTCACTAACCCTGCCAATGGATGTTCCTCGGCTGATGAGGTGGTCGTTTCCGCGAACTTTCCGGTAGCCCTTAACTTCGAAGTAGATCCTCCGGTATGTCTCGGGTATCCCGGGTATATCCAGTTTGGGGAGGTGCTAGGCGGAACGCCTCCATACAAGTACTCGATCAGCGGGGGCTTTGCCTTAAGTGGGCAAACCTTCTATGGAGGGCTCGATGCAGGCACCTACGACCTGGTCGTCGAGGATGCCAATGGGTGTAAAATCTACGACCAAGCCTTCCTGTCCCCGGGTTTGGATGTGCAGGTGGATGTCGAGCGAGAAGTGCTGCTGAAATTAGGAGAAACCTACGAGGTGCAGGTTTTTGTGAATATCGATGAAAACGATATCGAAACCATTACCTGGGAGCCGAGCTTGTTCCTGAGTTGTGATGATTGCCTGACTCCGGTCGTCACGCCGACGCACAGCATAGACTATCTGGTCACCGTTGCCACCGCGGAAGGTTGTGAAGGAGAGGCGCGGGTCTCTTTCCGGGTGAATAAGCAGGCAAACGTATACGTGCCGACTGCATTTTCGCCGAACGGCGATGGCGAAAACGACCTCTTTATGATCTTCGCCGGAAACCAGGTCTCGGAGATCAGGAGCTTCATGGTGTTTGACCGGTGGGGCGAACCGGTCTATCAGTACGTCAATTTCCAGCCCAATGATCCGGCATATGGCTGGGATGGGGTGTATCGGGGACAGCCTGTCGAACCGGCGGTATTTACCTGGTTTGCCGAGATTGAAATGATTGACGGCCGAATAGAATTGTATAAAGGCAGCGTTTCTCTGGTACGCTGATTAAAAAGAGCGGCAGGTTTTTTTCCCTGCCGCTCTTTTTTTAGCTTTACCCGCCCAAAACTCCTCTGTAGGGTTTAGCGTTAAACAAATCATGATGCAGTTTCTATTTCCGGCATTTTTAATTGCCCTGGCTTCTCTGGCTATTCCCATTATCATCCACCTGTTCTATTTCCGGAGGTACAAGAAGGTATACTTTACTAACGTACGCTTTCTGCGGGAAGTAAAGGAAGAAACCAGTGCCCGGTCCAAGCTGCGCAACTGGTTGGTGTTGCTCATGCGGTGCCTGGCCATTGCTTTCCTTGTCTTTGCTTTTGCACAGCCGTTCATTCCGTCCGGAACAGATGTCTCCCAGGGTAGTAAAGATGTCAGTATTTTTATCGACAACTCTTTTAGCATGGGCGCCCTGAGCCAGGATGTACCACTCCTGGAAGAGGGCAAGCGCCGGGCCCGCGATATTGTGGAAGCCTATGCAGTTGACGATCGCTTTCAGATCCTCACCAATGACCTGGAAGGCCGGCACCAACGCCTGGTTGGTAAGGAGGAAGCCCTTGCCTATATCGATGAAATAGCGCTTACTCCGTCCGTTAAACCCTTAAACCAAATCCTGGTACGGCAAGAGCAAGCTTTGAATCAGGGTACCAATGATATCCATGTGGCCTATTGGATATCCGATTTTCAAAAAAACATTACGCGGTGGGAGGAACCCAAGGATACCGCGCTACAGCTTAATCTTATTCCCTTGCAGGCCGTACAGGAGCGAAATATCAGCATCGACTCCGTTTGGATGGAAGCGCCGGTTCCCATGCTCAATCAGCCCAATAACCTGATCGTAAAGGTGAAGAACTGGACCGATGAAGAAGCCGAAAATGTACGGCTTACGCTGAAGCACGAAGGGCAGGTAATGCCTGTCGGTACCCTGACCATCCCCCCGCAAACAGCGGTATTGGATACGATCAGTATGCAACTCCAGCATGTCGGATGGCATGAGGCGGAACTGCAGATCACGGATTACCCAATCCAATTTGACGACCTTTACCACATAGCGCTCCAGGTGGCAGAGGAAGTACAGGTGGCCATCATCAATGAGGTGGTGGAAAACACCTACCTCACCTCAGCCTTTAACAGCATTCCCTATTTTCGGGCCGAGAACCTTACCAGCAGGAGCCTTGACTACTCCCGCCTGCCAGGATATCAGTTCATCGTGTTGAATGAATTGCCTGAGTTGTCTTCCGGGCTATCCTTCGCACTCAAGGAATACGTGGAGAATGGAGGCAATTTACTGGTGTTTCCGGCTGCCCTGGCATCGCTGGAATCCTACAACTCCTTCCTCTCGGCATTCCCCGCCAATGTCTTTACAGCCTTTGAATCCCGGGAGCGGGTTATCGGACAGGTCAATGTGGAAGAATTTATCTTCCGGGATGTATTTGAAAATAAAAGCGCAAACCTTCGGTTGCCCACTACCCAGGGCAATTTCGCCTGGGCGCGCTCGGGCACGGCCGCAGAAGAAACCCTGATGAGCTACCGCGACGGTTCTTCTTTTCTGGCAAAATACCAGGCAGGGCAAGGACACCTCTATGTAATGGCGGCGCCGTTGTCGGAAGCCTACAACAATATGACTCGGAATGCGGAGATATTCATTCCTATGCTCTACAAAATGGCTATTTCTTCCGGACGGGGGCAAAAGATTGCCTATACGATCGGGGACGACGAAGTCATCTCCGCAGACGTGCCTGTGCTGGGCTCGGAAATTGTCTACCAACTGGAAGGTCCCGGTATTCAGTTTATTCCTTCTCAGCGAATTACCGGCTCACGCCTCGTGCTTACGGTGTCGAATGAGATCCCTACTGCGGGCATATACAAACTGGAAAGACAGCAGGAAGGGGAGTCGCTGGCCGAGTTTGCCTTTAATTACAACCGGAAAGAATCTAACCTGGCTTATTTTTCCATCGCTGAACTGAAGGAACTGGTGGGCGACCGGGCCAGTATTATTGAGGCCAGTGCCCGAGCTAATTTTGAAGTCCTTATCGGGGAGCGCAACCAGGGCGTGGTGTTGTGGCGTTGGTGCTTGTTTTTGGTGTTGATCTTCCTGGGAATCGAACAACTCCTGTTGCGATTTTGGAAGGTGTAAATAGTGCGACAAAATTAATCAATCATATTTCGCCGCCGCCGCCGGCGAAATATGATTATAACCACTGCGGCCGGCGGCCGCAGTGGTTTTGAAATAATTTTTAAAAAAAGACATCACCGCCGTCAAGGGGTGATCTCTCTTTATAAATTTCATACTTTTGTTAAAATTCTCCCCTACATGGGCTGTTTGATCAAACGAGTGACCATCGTGGATCCGGCATCTTCCCTGCACCGGAAAACAGTCGACTTGTTTATTCAGGATGGGATCCTTCAGGCAGTCAATCCGGCTGTGGTTCCCGATGCAGATCAACTCATTGAAGAAGAAGGCTTAATGCTGTCTCCCGGTTGGGTAGATGTCGGCGCTTACGTCGGCGACCCGGGTATGGAACATCGGGAGGACCTTCAATCGCTTCGCGAAGCGGCATCGGCAGGCGGGTATACCCTGGTGGCGATATGGCCCAATACCCAACCCGCTATTGACTCGAAAGCGGATATCGGGTATGTGCTGAATCAAAACCCGGGTAAAGCGGTGGCTTTGCTTCCCATTGGCGCACTCTCGAGCGGTTGTGCGGGAAAGGCGCTTACCGAAATGATCGATATGCATACCGCAGGCGCCATAGGATTCTCCGATGGCCTTTTACCTTTGCAGGATGGTGGCCTGATGCTCCGGGCCCTCCAATACGTCCAGTTTTTCGATGGCCTGATCCTGAACCGGCCCCTGGATATCCACGTGGCGGGCGACGGACAGATGCACGAAGGGATGCAAAGTACCTCCCTCGGCCTTCGCGGGCTGCCCCGCCTGGCCGAAGAACTGATGGTGCACCGGGACCTGGAACTCCTGGAATACGCCGGTTCGCGTCTCCATATCCACGGACTTTCCGCCGCAGGTTCGGTAGAAAAGGTTCGCGCTGCCAAAAAACAGGGACTCCGGGTTTCGGCTTCCGTGCCTGTGATGAACCTGGTGTTTACCGACGAAATGCTCCGGCAATTTGATGCGAACTACAAGGTGCTCCCGCCCCTGCGCGAAGCATCCGACCTGCAGGCACTCCTCGAAGGGCTGAATGACGGTACAATTGATTTCCTTTTTTCCAACCACATCCCACTCGATCCGGAATCGAAAGAGCTGGAATTTCCCTATGCCGAATTTGGTGCGATTGGGCTGGAGACTGCATTTGCCTTGTGTCGTACCTACCTGAAGGACGAGTTGCCCCTCGATCGGCTTATCGAATGGCTTGCGATTAACCCACGTAAAGTGTTAGGGCTTGATCCTGTGGTGGTGGAAGAAGGAAGTACAGCCAATTTCACCCTTTTTCACCCCGATGCCGAGTGGATATATTCGGAAAAAACGATCCGGTCGAAATCGCATAATTCCCCACTGGTGGGCAAGACATTGAGGGGAAGGCCCCGGGCGGTATTCCTTGACAAGCAGGCATGGTTTTCGAAATAAAACCATACCTTAGTACACATTAAACTAAATAAATATGAAAGCCATTTGAGAACTATGTTTACAAATTTTCTTCATAAAAACCAGCTGATATGAGTAATCTCGACGAACCCCTGATGCAACCTGAATCCGTTCCCATGCGCCCATTAGCCCTTCGCTATGGCTTGCTCACTGCCCTGGCCCTCTTTGTCGTAGGCCTTGGGATGCAATTTTCCGGCCTGGTAGATCCTGTGGCCCAAAAAGGAACTGCCATTAGTAGCGTGATCACCCTCCTCATCTTTTTCGGTGGGATCTTTATTGCCACCCGGGAATACAAAAGAGAAAGTGGGAATACGATCACTTTTGGCCGCGCGCTGGGTTTTGGCACCTTGACTGTCGCCATCGTGTGCCTGGTGGGCATGGTACTCAACTACCTGCACTTTACCCTGATTGATCCGGGGATGATCGACCAGATCCGGGCGATGTCCATGGAACGGATGGAAGAACAAGGCTTGGATGAGGCCGCTATGGAGCAGGCGATAAAGTTTGCCAACATGTTTACTAATCCGATATCCATGTCCATATTTGGCGCCATTTCTTCTTTTATCTTTGGCTTTATCGTGTCGCTAATTACTTCTGCTATTCATCAAAATGCAAAGGCCACGGAGGCCATGTGATTTTATCTTACTATTAAGCAGGGGCACGGGCCAGCCCGTGCCCCTGTTTAATTCCCCTATCTTTGTACCCGGCATTATGAAAAATAAAAGCGTATTATTTGGTTCCATCGCAGGTGTTCTGACAGTCGTATTTTTTGTGGTCATTTACCTGATCGACAAACCGCTTGTCTTTTCGCCCTGGGTAGCTTATAGCCCGATCTTGTTGTATATCGGCGGCATGTACCTGGCTGCGGTGAAAACCCGCGAAGAAACGGAAGGCCCTTTTCCCTGGAAAGACGCCCTGCGGATCGCCTTTCTGGCATACTTGGTTGCCAATGCCTGGTTCTATATTTTTTATTACATCGTCCATCAGGTTGATCCCTCCTTGTCCGTTTTACAAAAGGAGATTATGCGAGAGGCGTTGCCGAAATTCACAGAACCAGCCAAATTGCCGGAAGCGTATAAGCAATTGGACGAACAAAACTTTCAGATATCGCTGGGACAGGCACTCCTGGGCTGGGCGCAAAGCGCCATCCTTGGATTTGGTCTGGCAGCACTGGTCGCCCTGGTGACGAGAAGAGAAACCAGCGCCTGAAAATCCCTATCGGCATGCAAATTTCAATCGTCATACCCTTGTTGAATGAGGAGGAATCCCTTCCTGAACTCGAGGCCTGGATCCGGCGTGTCATGGAAACCAACGGGTATTCCTACGAGATCGTCTTTGTAGACGATGGAAGCACCGACAAATCCTGGCAGGTGATCGAACAACTGATCGACCAAAATCCGCATATCCGCGCCATCAAATTTCGTCGCAATTACGGTAAGTCAGCTGCCTTGAACACGGCTTTTCAAGCTGCAAAGGGCGAGGTCGTGATCACCATGGACGCTGACTTGCAGGACAGTCCCGACGAGGTGCCGGAGCTCTACCGGATGATCACGGAAGAAGGCCTGGACCTGGTGTCGGGCTGGAAAAAAAAGCGGTACGACCCGGTCATGAAGACGATACCCTCCAAGTTTTTCAATGCCGTAACCCGGTATATCAGCAAGATCCATCTCCACGATTTCAACTGTGGCCTAAAAGCATACAAGAAAGATGTGGTGAAAACGATCGAGATCTACGGAGAAATGCACCGCTATATCCCGCTGCTGGCCAAGTGGGCAGGCTTTAAGAAGATAGGGGAGAAGGTGGTGGAACACCGGGCGCGCAAGTACGGGGTCACCAAGTTTGGCTGGGAGCGCTTTGTCAATGGATTTTTGGACCTCCTTTCTATCACGTTCGTAGGGAAATTCGGCAAGCGGCCCATGCACTTCTTTGGCGCCATGGGTACCTTGTTTTTCCTTGCAGGGCTTGTCATTCTGGTATACCTGAGCATTGCCAAAGTGATCTATGAAGAATACGGCATCGCCACCCGTCCCTTGTTTTTCTTCGGCATCCTCACCCTGATCATCGGCACGCAGCTATTTGTGACGGGCTTTCTGGCAGAGTTGGTAGCGCGCAACGCACCCCATCGAAATGCCTATGTCATAGAAAAAGAAATCGGAGGAGTGCAGCAATGAAAAAGATCGTTCTCCTCGGACCGGCACACCCCCTGCGTGGCGGCATCGCTTCCTCCAATGAGCGACTTGCGCTGGAACTTCAACAGGAGGGCTTTGAGGTGATCATATACTCCTTCTCCCTGCAATATCCCTCTATTCTTTTTCCCGGAAAGACACAGTATACCGATGATTCGCCGCCCGAAGGACTCAAGATCCGTTCCATACTCAACTCGGTCTGGCCGTTGAATTGGTGGAAAGTTGGCCGGGCCCTGCGCCGCGAAGCTCCCGACCTGATCATCGTCCGGTTTTGGATACCTTTTATGGGGCCCTGCCTGGGTAGTGTATTACGGATCGCTCGCCGGGGAAAAAAGGGGAAGGTGATCTGTATTTCCGACAATATCATTCCCCACGAAAAACGACCTTTCGACCGGTTGTTTACCCGCTATTTTATCCGGGCAGTCGACGCTTTTATCGTCATGTCCCGATCCGTGGGAGAGGAGCTTCGGCAATTTAGTCGGACGCTTCCGTTTAAGTATGTGCCACACCCGGTGTACGACAACTACGGGCCTCCGGTTTCCCGGGAAGAATCACTTGCCCACTTTGGGCTGCCTACCGACAGGCATTACCTGCTCTTTTTTGGGTTCATCCGGGAGTACAAGGGGCTGGATATTTTGTTACATGCGCTGGCCGACCCGCGGCTGAAAGGGATGCCGTTACATTTGCTGGTCGCGGGAGAATTTTATGCAGAAGAAGGCCGTTATAGACAACTGATCGCCGATTTGGGGCTGGAAAAGCAGCTAACTCTGCACGATCGCTATATCCCCCAGACTGATGTACGGTACTATTTTGGCGCGGCGGACCTGGTGGTTCAACCCTACCGTTCGGCCACCCAAAGCGGGATATCCCAGCTGGCCTATCACTTCGGGAAACCCATGGTGGTGACCAACGTCGGCGGCCTTCCGGAGATTGTCGACCACGGCCAATCGGGCTACGTCGTCGAGGTGTCGCCCGAGGCGGTGGCCGAAGCTATCCGGGATTATTTTGCCGAAGGCAGGCAAGCAATATTTGAAGAAGGCGTGCGGAAGGCCAAGTTTCGATTCTCCTGGGCGAATATGGTGCAGACGATACGGGAGTTGGTTTATATACTTTAAGTTGTGAACCATAGCTCTTTTCGCACTCACCCCCGGCCCCTCTCTCCCGAGAGAGGGGAGCGCTTAGCAAATGGAGGAATTTATTTTTCCTTCATTTTGCTAAAACTTGATGTGCGCCTCCCATGGTGCTAAGCTCAAAAAGCTCCCCTCTCTTTGGAGAGAGGGGTCGGGGGTGAGTGGTTTTAGGGCGTGGGGAATGTGTGCAGGTTTTGAAAAATAAAAATGATGAATGCGCGAATCCTGGAGGTGTTAAAAGAAAGTGTGGTCGTAAAAGAGGCTTACCTTTCTGTCCCGGCGAACCTGGAGCTACTTCAGGCGGTGGTGGATCAGACCGTGTCGGTTTTTCGAAACGGCGGTAAAGCTTTGTTCTGCGGAAACGGGGGAAGTGCGGCAGATGCACAGCATATCGCCGCGGAGTTGTCCGGCCGGTTTTACGCCAACCGTCCGCCATTGTATGCCGAAGCCCTGCATGTCAATACGTCTTTTCTGACGGCAGTGGCCAATGATTACGGCTATGAAGAAGCGTTTGCCCGGATGGTGGAAGCCGCCGGGCGGGAAGGGGATATTCTTTTTGCTTTTTCCACGTCCGGAAATTCAGCCAATATCCTGCGCGCCGCAGAAAGAGGCCGCGGGCAGGGCATGATAGTGGTAGGGTTGACCGGACAGGGTGGGGGTAAGCTCAAAGAATGGTGTCATTATTGCCTGGAAGTGCCTTCCCGCGATACGCCCCGCATTCAGGAAGTGCACATCACCATCGGGCATATTTTGTGCGAGCTGGTAGAAAAGGAAATGTTTTGACCGTAAAGGCGCCAAAGAGCGCCAAAGATGGCGTCTCTAAAACCCGTAAAGGCGCCAAAGATGGCGTCTCTAAAACCTGTAAAGGCGCCAAAGATGGCGTCTCTAAAACCATAAAGATGCCAAAGATGGCGTCTCTAAAACCCGTAAAGGCGCCAAAGATGGCGTCTCCAAAACCATAAAGATGCCAAAGATGGCGTCTCCAAAACCATAAAGATGCCAAAGATGGCGTCTCTAAAACCTGTAAAGACGCCAAAGATGGCGTCTCCAAAACCATAAAGATGCCAAAGATGGCGTCTCTAAAACCTGTAAAGGCGCCAAAGATGGCGTCTCTAAAACCCGTAAAGGCGCCAAAGATGGCGTCTCCAAAACCATAAAGGCGCCAAAGATGGCGTCTCTAAAACCATAAAGATGCCAAAGATGGCGTCTCTTGACATATGAAAAATTGGAAAATTGATTCAGACTGGACCTTATTCCTGGACCGGGACGGCGTGATCAACCGCCGGATTCCCGGAGGCTATGTCTGTGACTGGGAGGAGTTTCAGTTCCTGAGCGGGGTGTTGCACGCCATGGCGTTGCTCAATAGCCGTTTTCAGCGAATTTTCGTGGTGACCAATCAGCAAGGTATTGGTAAAGGGTTGATGACGGAGTCCGACCTGGCCCACATGCACCGCAGGATGTACGAATCGATCCGGGAGTCAGGTGGACGAATCGATGCGATCTACCATTGTTCGGCGGTGGCAGGTCAGGACGACCTTTTTCGAAAACCGGCACCGGGTATGGCCCTCAAAGCCAAAAACGATTTCCCGGAGGTGGATTTCTCTCGCTCCATTATGGTTGGAGATACCCCTTCAGACATGCAATTTGGACATCGGTTGGGCATGAAAACGGTACGGATTGAGAGTGAGGAGGAATCCGCGGGCCCTCCTGAGGAAGTGGGAGCCCATTTTCCCTCCTTGCTCCAGTTTGCACTAACTGTGCTGGAAAGCTCCATAGCCGAATAGCCAGTTCTGATAAAACCCGTATATTTCTGAAAATTATTGAATTATGAGACGGAAACTTTTTACCCTTTTGGTATGGAGCGGACTTTGGATATTTGGGTTGTCTGCCCAGTCAGTTTCTTTTAAAACCTATGATTATCAGCCCGTTCCAAGGGCCTCTGTGGTCAATTTTTCGACACTTGGACCTGACTTTGCGGTAGAACTGGAGTACCTCGAAGCGCCTCCGGTTGGCGGCCCCTGGTATAAACAATACCTCCGGCATCAAAAAGCAGAAGTGGCTATGCGGTTTCCCCGAAAGGAAAACCCCATGCAACCCCGGGGGCTGGCTACTCCTCCCGTGTTGTTGATCGATTGGATCGGCAATACCTCTTCCAGTGGCACTCCATTGGACAACCACCTGGCTGTCTCCAACGGCAATCAGATCGTCTCCGTCATCAACCGGCATGTGGCCATCAAGGATCCATTGGGCGATTGGATAGGTGCAGCTACGTTGAATAATTTCTTCCTGACCCTGGGGTTGAATGCGGGCAAATACGATCCTCGGGTGTTGTACGATCCCGATCAGGACCGGTTCATCCTCTTTGCACTGGCCGGCACAAACAGTTCGGAAAGCTACGTAGTCGTTGGCTTTTCCCAAACCAACGACGCCGATGCCGACTGGAACCTGTATAAGATACCGGGCGCCCTTTTTGGCAACGGCACCTGGACCGACTTTCCCATGATCGCACTTTCTGACAAAGAGGTCTTTCTGACAAGCAACTCTATTCAAAACGGACAATCCTGGCAGGCAGGATTTTACGAGACGCTTATCTGGCAGATCGACAAGGTAAAAGGATATAACGGAGAGCCCCTGGCGGTGAAAATGTGGTCGGAGATCGAATTCGGTGGCAAACCCATCCGCAATCTATGCCCGGTGAAAAGCGCGATAGGAGAACCCAACGATCGTATGTTCTTTCTTTCCAACCGGAATTTTGATATCCAAAATGACACCATTTTTATCCTGGAACTAAACGGCACCCAGGACGACCCAAACGTGAGCCTGGATATGGAGGTGCGCAAAACCAACCAGGCCTACGGCGTGCCCCCCAGTGCGGTGCAGCCATTGGACTCTTTGGCCACCAACGATGGACGCATCCTGGATGCTTTTTGGATTGATGACCAGATACAGTTTGTTGGCAACTGCATCGATACGGCCTCCGGCCAGGCAGCCATCTATCACGGGATTATCGATAACCTCAGTTCAACCCGGGATGTTAGCGGGTATGTGGTGACAGGCGGACCGGATGATATCGGCTATCCAAGTATCGCCTACGTCGGTACGGAAGAAGGCGACCAGGATGCGATCATTGTGGTGAGTCATACCTCCGCCGTGCGCTTCCCCGGCTGTTCTGCCCTGTATTTCGATAACGACCGCCAGCACTCCGAGCTGGTTACGATCAAAGAGGGCCTCAATTCTATCAATATGCAGGCAAATGTAACCCTGGAACGCTGGGGCGACTACTCTGGAAATCAGCGAAAATACGACCAGCCAGGAGTGGTGTGGTGCGCTTCTTCCTACGGAAAATCCAATAAAGACAACGATACCTGGATCGCCTCGCTAGCCAGTCCCAAGTATTTTGCTTCTACCGGGAATCAAAAATTGGAGCCCAGGGAAGTGGATGTATTCCCCGTTCCGACATCCGACCGGGTATTTCTGGAGTTTGAAGCACGAGGCGTGCAGTACATACGCATCCAGTTGATAGATTTGAATGGGAACGTGGTGCAAACGTTTCTGGAAGATAAGCCCCAACAGGAAGGGAAAGCGAAATTTTCCTTCTCAACCGCTCCCCTTGCTAACGGACTTTATGTGTTAACCATCCAGGGTGACGGGCAGATACTGGCCAGTGAAAAAGTGGTAGTCAATCGATAAACAGGATCTCTGTAGCTCCCCAGCCGTATTTGGGGTGATACTCGTTTTTAAATTCCCGTACTTCGGGGTGCCGTCTGAGCCGCTCGGCGATCGCATCCCGAAGTACACCTTTCCCCACGCCGTGGATCACAAAAATGGACGCAATCCCCAACCGGTTGGCTTTGTTGAGGAAGGCCTCAAAGTGCGCCATTTGAATGCGCAGGATCTCTGCATTTCCCAACTTGGCATGTCGGTCGGTGAGCCGCTCGATATGCAGGTCAATTTCATTGACAAATTCGGCAAACTCTTGCACGCCGGGAAGTGTGTCCCGCCAATCGCCATAGATTGGCGTGTCGTCTTTTGCTTGCTGTACCCGGGTTTTGGTGTAGCTGCGCAAATCCTCTTTTTTGACGGTGGGCGTGGCCGATGATTCCAGGTCCTCAAAGATGCGATACCAGTGTACCTGCTGGTTTAGCAGGGGCGCCAGCCTTACATTCTTGAAAAACTGCTGGGGCTTGATACGGAGATTCCGGAACAATCGGGGGCCAGAGCCTTTAGTGGTGATCCGCCAGCATTCCAGTTCATACGTCGGTATATCGTTCAACTGGTCGAATAGCAGAAAACCCAGGGATACGTATGAAGTAGCTTCCAGCTTGCCATTCAATCGGTTTTGAAGAGATCCATTCAGGTAAAGTGCGCTGGTATACAGCACCGGGGAAATGGTGTCATTGATCAGGAAAACCTCGTACTGGAGGATCGTGCCGTCTGGATTTGTTTGAGGCAAAAACCCCAGTTGAATGCCCAGGCTTTTGAGAATAGCATATTGTGGAGCTGCCGTCAGGTCGACCGGCGCTTTGGGGGGCACAGGGTCGGGGACCTGGATCACCCGTGCTGTCGGCTGCCTCCCGGTCAGCGTTTCTACCCGCATCAGGTCTTCCGGGAAAGCCGGGATCTCCATATCGTCTTCCTCCAGGTATACATTGACCATGCCGTCCTCCAGCATAGCCGTAATGACCCCTGTTTCTCCCGTGTACCGGAATTTGACCTTCGTTCCAACTGCTATTAACATCTGGCATTAAATTTTTAATTCGGCATCGTATCTTCCCCTTATGAACCTACGATGGCAACTTGCGCAATGGGCAGAGATCCGATGGTGGAAAAGGTATCTAAAAAACCGCGAACCACATACCTATTTGGAATGGAAAATGGGGTACTGGGTTGCTTTTCTGAAAAAGCTCGGCGCATCCCCTCCTCCAGCTACCCGAATCCTGGATGCAGGCTGTGGTCCTGCCGGTATTTTCATGGCGTTGCCGGATTGCCGGGTAGATGCGGTAGATCCACTATTATCGCAGTATGCCGGACTGCCTCATTTTTCGCCACAGAATTACCCATGGGTTACTTTTCATCCGCTAGCATTGGAGTCTTATTCAGTCAGTGCCCCGTACGATTGGGTGTTTTGCCTCAACGCGATCAACCACATGCGGGATATTCCGGGGAGCGTCCAACAACTTTCCCGGGCGGTAAAGCCGGGAGGCCGCCTGGTCGTTTCCGTAGACGCCCACAACCATCGGCTGCTCCGGAAACTCCTGCGCCTGCTGCCCCTGGATGTTTTGCATCCCTATCAGGAAGATCTCCATGGGTATCGAACGCTTTTTTTCAATGCAGGGTTTTTTGAAATAAGTAGCATATGCTACAAAAAGGGCCTTATTTTTGACTATTGGATTTTAAACCTTCAAAAACGCGCAGAAAATGGCTGAACGCAAACGCATCTCTACCGGCGACCTATGGGAATCCGTTGTCGGGTATTCCCGGGCGATCCGTGTCGGCTCGGTAATAGAAGTGGCCGGAACTACCGCCGTGAAAGACGGGGAAGTAGTGGCCAAAGGCGATCCCTATGGTCAAACCCGGTTCATTTTGGAAAAGATCACAGGAGCCCTGGAAGAAGCGGGCGGCAAAATGGAAGACGTAGTTCGCACCCGCATTTTTGTCACCAATATCACACACTGGCAACAGGTGGGAAAAGCGCACGGAGAGTTCTTTCGGGATATCCGGCCGGCTTCCACCATGGTGGAAGTAAGCAGCCTGGTCAACCCGGATATGTTGGTGGAAATCGAGCTGACGGCCATAATCGACCTGTAAAGACGCCACACATGGCGTCTCTAAAAAGATGGCGTCTCCACAACAGAAAAGATGGCGTCTCTAAAAAGATGGCGTCTCTAAAAAGATGGCGTCTCCAAAAAGATGGCGTCTCTAAAAAGACATGGCGTCTCCACAACAGAAAAGATGGCGTCTCTAAAAAGAAAATGAAAAAAGAAAAAAAATATAAAATAAAAGAGATCTACTACACCCTGCAAGGGGAAGGCGCACAGGCAGGCCGGCCTGCGGTCTTCTGCCGTTTCACCGGTTGCAACTTGTGGAGCGGTAGGGAAGAAGATCGTGCGAATGCCATCTGCCGGTTTTGCGATACCGACTTTTGGGGCATGGACGGGGAAAATGGCGGCCGGTACTCTGCGGAGGAGCTGGCTGTCAGGGTGAGTAGTCTCTGGCCGGACCGGAACATGGGCAGCCCCTATGTGGTCTGTACCGGGGGAGAACCCCTGCTTCAATTGGATACGCCACTCCTGAATGCTTTCCATCAGGAAGGACTCGAGGTGGCTATCGAAACCAATGGTACCCTGCCAGTCCCCGATGGCGTAGATTGGATCTGTGTAAGCCCCAAAGCCCACTCGGAGTGGGTCGTGCACAAGGGGCATGAGCTCAAGTTGGTCTTCCCCCAATCCGGCGCAGCACCGGAGCTGTTCACCGGCTGGGACTTCGACCACTTTTTCCTCCAACCCATGGATAGTCCTCTCCGGAACGAAAATACCCGCCTGGCAGTGGCGTATTGCCTGCAGCACCCCCAGTGGAGACTGAGCGTACAAACGCATAAGTACCTAAATATTCCATAGAGGAGATAGCCGCCACCGGCTGCCTCCTCTATGGAATTATGTCCCCCATTCCATTAACGCCCGATACGTCCCATCCAGCGAAAGCCACTCCGGGTTCCCCAGCACGACCACATGTTCGCGGGCACGTGTGAGGGCTACGTTGAGTTTGCGGTCTACGCCTTCCTCCGAAAGGGAAACCAGGGAATCCAGTTGCCTGGCCGAGTTGGTGCACAGGGAGATCAGAATGATATCGCGCGCGCCGCCCTGATAGCGCTCAACGGTGTCGATGGTCAACTGGTCGGGAGCGATCCCCGCTTCTGCCATACAGGCTTGTATTTGAGCAATTTGTGCCCTGTAAGGGGTAATGATGCCGATGGAGTTGACATGCAGCCCCCTCCCACTTGCTTTGTAGATCCGATGAAACCCCTTCACCAGTTCCACCAGCTTCCGGGCTTCGTAAACATTGGTTTTTCCCGTCGGACTTTGGTCGTCGCTCGGGGTTGGAAGGAAAAGGACCCGCCGCCGGGACAGCAGCGTTTCCAGCTCGGTGGCGGCATCCGGTAGCTGGTAGGAGAGCGGCGCTTGTTGTCGGCGTGTCGGATCGGCCTCTGTGGGCAATATATGGAGTTGTTGTTCGTAGAAATTTTGGTTGGGAAATGCCATGACCTCCTCATGCATACGGCCCTGGTAGCTCAGGTGCGCATAGGCCCAATCCCAGTTATTTTCGCAGCATTGTTTGTACAGGCGTTCAAAAAGGGAATTGCGCAGGTTATGGAGCCCTATTTCCTGGAGTAGGGGATCGGCCACGGCGGAGGCCTGCTCGTCCTGGGTCACCACCGCCGGCAATTGCTTGTGGTCACCGATGAGGATGAACTGTTTAAATTGGGGCAACATCCCCATCAACATGGGCTCGAGTATTTGGGAGGCTTCGTCGATGAATACCCGCTGGAAGGATTTGAGGGTCATCAATTCCTGTTTTCCGGCAAAAGAGGCCACAGTGCCCACAAAAATGCGATGGCCTTTTAGTAAATCCCGGATCCCTTTTCGGTCGTTGATATCCCGGATCTTAAAATCCAGCAATTGTTCCTCAAAACGGGGATCAGTAGCTACCGACGACCCGATACGCAGATAGTGCTCCCGGATAAAAGGCCCGATCTGCTCAATAGCTTCGCAGATCTCATCCACCGCCCGGTTGGTATAGGCCAGCAGGAGAATGTGCTCCTCCGTGTGGTGGAATATCCAATCGACCATGTAGCGCAGCATCACGCTCGTTTTTCCCGTGCCGGGAGGCCCCCAAAGCAGGAAATAATCGGGGGCAGTCAGCGCAGCTTCCAGAATCCGGATTTGTTCGTCCGTCATGCCCGGATAGGAGAGGGGCGGCGCAGGAGCTTCCGCCTTCCTTGGGGCATCTTGCGCGAGCAATAGGCGGCGTTTTTTCGATTCGCCCTGAAAGAAGCTGAACAGGGACCGGTATTGACCAATAAAACTGCTGTCGAAAAGGTCGTGTTCGATATTCCAGTGGTCCTGCTGCTCAAACAGCCGCTGGTTGAACTGGGGATTGCGCAGGCGGACCCGCACCCGGTGTGGGTCGAGGTCGAGCACGGTGCATTTGAAGATCTGATTGTTCAGCGGACTCTTTCCTTCGGTATAAGGGTACAATACGGCGATGTCGCCTTTTCGGAAATTGGCCAGCTCATTGGTCTTGCCAGGGGTGCGGGCAAAGGTCAGCAGTGCCGGGTTTTCCCCCGAGTGGTTTTCCACCAGTGTCAGGTGGCTGAGAATATCAAAAGCGTCTTCTTTATTGGAAAGGGAATTGAGCCAAAGCCCCGCTTGCCCCTGGGTGCCTTCCAGTCCGTCCACCCCGCGTTTGGCCAGCATGTGCTCACGGGCAATGAATCCCGAGAAAGCCAGGAAATAGCGGCGCTCGAGCGGGGACAGGTGGCGGTAACAATCCGAGAAAGATTGCAAATCGCCCTGCGCAAAGCCTTTCCAGGTGGGTTGATGGGCGGGATCCAGGCGGCTGAAAAGAAGAGCTGCGGCGCTGTCTTCCAAGGGCTCTTCCGGATGGTTGGCGTAGGTGTTGGCGAGTTGTCGCTCTATGCTCACCAGTTGGTTGCGCACCTGCAGCGCCTCGTATTGCTGCGCTTTGATACGGGGCGCATAGCGCAGCGGGCTATTTTCTTCTCCGGAATAGAGAATATAATTCTTGGGGTTGATGCGCCCCTCGAAGGCGGAGTTGATCAGCAGGTCGTAGAGCAGGGTCTGCACAAAGTGCGTGGCGCCGATGCCGGACATATTAGCCCGGAAAGGGGTCCCGCTCTTCAACTCGACGATGGAAGCGGCAGGGTCTTCGTGGTGGAAAACGTCCAAACGGCCCTGCAATCCGTAAATGGAGGAAAGAAACGTGGGTTCCAGGTAACAGCCCTCCGGGCGGATCTCCTCCTTGGGAAAGGATTCCATCAGTACCCGTTTCAGGATGACGTAATGGCGCTTGGCCTTTTCGTAGATCTCTTTGATGTCCGAGTCGCTCAACATCGAAAATCCGAGCGGGTTGAGCCGGAAAACCTTGGGAAACGTATCCGGAAAATTGCTGTCGGGGTTGGACATGAATTCATCCAGGAAAAAAGTTGGCAATATGCCCCAGCAGCAGGTATTTGTTGGTGGTGACCGGCAAGAATTTTTTCAACAGGTACTGCAAGGGGGTAGCGCCTCCGGGTTGAAAACATTCGGCTACCGCAGTGACATCGGTCAGGTAATCAGGCTCCAAGACCAGGGCGCGGGGCCGGCATACTCCTTCCAGGTCGATCTCCACATCGATCAGCTGCACGGGTAGTGGCAGGGTGAAATATTGACGCAGGGCATCCAGGGTAGGCGTGAAAATATCGTTGGAATCAGCCAGGTCGTAGCGGACCAAAAAAGTCTTTCCAGGAGTATCTTCTTCATAGCCGGTTAATTGCTGCTTGTCCGGCTCATCCCTTACCACCAGTATGCGCATCTGTTTGCGAAATTCGCTGATGGGCGCCCAGTGCGGGGGAGCGGGAAGCGGGTCGAGCAAATGCGTGTAGACCGTCTCCGGAATAGGTGATTCGTAGAAAAAAGCAATAGCCCGGGCCAGCACGGTAAAACCCAGTTGGGCCAGCGCATCTCCCTCCGAGCCCTTGGTCGGAAACTCGTGGGCCATTTTCCGAAAATGCTGTAAATGGGCCTGCAAAAAACCGTCGATCTGGTGTTTTTGCAGGGTATACGACATGCGGGCAAAAAGGGTGTTGAAGTGGAGCTGCTCCTGACGCGTGCGCTCCAAAAATAATTGCTGCAACAAATGGTAGATCGCTGCCACACGCTCCGCCGCCGTGGGGCGGAGCAGGGTCTTTTCCAATTCCCGAAAGAACAGTTGGGCCAGTAAGGCTTCCTTCATATTTCTCACTCCAATTGTGCAATGCGCGTTTCCTACCTCATCTGAACAAATATACAGAAGAAAAACCACTTCGGTTTGAGTGTATGCAGATTCTTTCGTCGGCGGAGTAGGGGTATACGCTTTTTGAAAGCATCCTAATTTTGGTGAAGGGTGAAGGGTGAAGGGTGAAGAGCCCCTTCACTCTTCACCCTTCACCCTTCACTAAAAAAGGACTAAAAACGCCTACGCTAAAACAATCACATAATTAAGTATTCCTTCCTATCTTCAAAAAAAAAAATACCATGAAAACAACACTATTGAGCCTGCTCTTTTTATTGGCTATTCCTTTCGTTTCCTTCGCCCAGACAGACCCCGATAAAGAGCTGAAGGATGAATTGAAAGACGTAAAATACCAGATCGAGCAGATCTTTAAAGACCTGAAAGAGGAGCGCATTTTCGCCAAAGCAGATTCCGTATTTCAACAACGTTGGCCGGAAGTGGAAGACGAATGGAAAAAAGCCCAGCCCAAGATCGACGAAATCGAAAGAAAGATCGAAGCAATCGCAGCGGAGATCGTGAAAGAAGTAAAGGACGGGGTAGAAGAAATGGATAAAGCGCAGCAAGATAATCCGAACCCGGAAAAGAAAGCGCCCAGGAAGGAGCGGAAGGAGATGTAGAAGTTATTTGGTTCCTTTCCTGATTTTCTCCCAAATTCTTATTTTCTTTGTATACTTGCCCTAGCATACAGCAAATAAAGAAAGGAGGGGTTACCTCCGATAAATCCTCCTTTCTCCACAATCGCTAAACCAAAAAAAAACCTTTTAACGGCCTTGTTGTTACATCCCCACAAGATGTACTAATCTATTGCACATGAAGGATCAGGAAAAGACGAACCTCATCATCTACCGCGTCAGGGACAAAGGGCTGGAGGTTTTTTTGGTGCGCCCGGATAAGGACGGAGAAGACTGGCAAATCCCCCATGGCGGCAAAGTAGCCGTAGCGGACTTGCACCTTAAAGGGGATGACCAACTCATCGAGCTGGATCCGGTGTCTCAGGAAGACGGCATCCTCGAACAAGCGTATGCAGTCGAAGGGGACTGGCACGATATCCCCTCCATGAAATCTATCCTCATGCACGACATGGAGTTCATGAAAGATACTATCCGGAAAATGGTGCCCGACGTCATGGAAAAAGGCGCTTTCGTCGCTATCAAAGAAGCTTTTAAAAAAGTGCTTCCCCATCAATACGGCATGCTCAAAGAGCTCAAAGAGATCATTATTGATCGGAATTTGACCAAATACATGTAAATAAATGAAGAAGGGCGCTTTCCGCGCCCTTCTTCATTTTAGGATTAGTTCTCCCGTCTGCACCTTCCAAAGATCTGCATACAATCCATCCAAGGCAAGTAGCTCCTTATGTGTGCCTTCCTCTACGAGTTTCCCTTCTTGTAATACCACGATCTTATCCGCATACCGAATGGTCGACAGGCGATGCGCAATCATCAATGCGGTTTTACCAATGGTCAATTGAGCCAGGTTTTCCTGGATAGCCCGTTCCGTCTCCGTATCCACTGAACTGGTGGCTTCATCCAGGATGAGAATTGGTGCGTCTTTCAGAATAGCACGGGCAATGCTCAGGCGCTGGCGCTGACCACCGGAAAGCTTGATGCCCCTTTCGCCGATAATAGAGTCGTACCCATCCGGGAGTTGGGCAATGAAATCGTGCAATTGAGCCCGCCGGGCAGCTTCCGCCACTTCGACATCCTCTTTTTCCTCCAAACCGTAGGCTATATTTTCCCGGATACTGCCATGAAATAAGTACACATCCTGGCTGACCAACGCGATATGTGCCCGCAAATCCCGCAAGTCGAGTTGCCGCAAGTCCTTCCCGTCCAGGCGTATGGCGCCTTCCTGGATATCATACAGCCGCAGAAGCAATTTGATAAGCGTCGTTTTTCCAGCCCCGGTCGGACCAGCTATGCCGATCGTGGTCCCAGAGGGAATATCCAGGTTCAGCCCACGTAAAACCGGTTGCCCTTCTTTATAGAAAAAGTGTACTCCTTCGAGCGATATTTGTCCGGCTTCCGCAGGCACTGCCGCAGGATTGGCCGGGCTGGTGATAGCCGGAGGGGTGTCCAGAAGACCGAAAATCCGGCGCGCAGCAGCCTTGGCGCGTTCATACCCGTCGAAAAGGGAGCCCACGCGGGTCACTGGCCATAGCAATCGCTGGATCATCATGGCAAAGAAGGCAAGGCTTCCCAATGACAGGCGCCCGGGATCGGTTATCACCCAATATGCGCCCAACACCAGGGTGCCGGCAAAGCTCAGCGCAATGAATATCCGGATGAGTGGCACATACAATGCATTCCACCGGATTGCCTTAAAATTGGCTGTTCGGTAGGCGGCTGATACTTCCTCCACCCGCTTGCGCTCGAAGGCCTCCGCCGCGAAACTTTTGATGACCAGTATGCCCGAAAGGTTGTTCTCCAGCCGGTTGTTCAGATCCCCCACGGCATTGCGCACATCCCGGTAGTAGGGCGCTATGCGCCGCTGGTAAAACACACTTCCCCAAATGATAAATGGCAAGGGCAAAATGCCCAGCAAGCCGAGTTCCAATGACACCGCACACAGCGACCATGTCGCCACCACCACCAGCAAAAGCAATTGAATGATCTCATTGAAACTGTCGTTCAGAAAACGCTCCAGTTGATTTACATCGTCATTGAGGATAGACAACAGGTTGCCCGTGCGCTGATCTTCAAAAAAGGCCAACTCCCGCTCCTGCACCCGGGCATAGGTGTCCACACGCAGATCATGCTGCACCCGCTGTGCCAGGCGCATGAACTCCCGTGTCAGCAGCCATTCAAAAAAACTCTCCAGCCCAAAGATCACCACGGTCAATACCCCGATAAACAGCGCCGCCGACCAGGCGTCTGAAAACCCCAGCCACTGCCCGATCCAGGCCGGGATGTTCCCGCTCACTGCATCGATCATCCAGGCCGTCAAAAATGGCGGCATCAGGTCGAAGATCTTATTGGTAACACTGGCGCCCGTAGCTAGGGTCACCTGCTTCCGGTATCGCTTCAAATACCGGAATAAGCGCATCATGGGGTCGGTCATAGTTTTCAGTTTTCAGTTTTCAGTCTTCAGTCTTCAGTATGCAGTATGCAGTATGCAGTATGCAGTATGCCAAACTGCCCACTGCCCACTGCCTACTGCCTACTGCCTACTGCCTACTGCCCTATTTGAAACAAGAACGACAAATTTACATATTCCCCGGAATTTGCCGATCGCCTCGTTCTTTGTACCTTCGATCCTTATAAAACCCCGTGGGAAATGAAATTTTACAGCTTTCTTATTTTAATGATTTTTTTGGGAATGGGATTTCCACTCTCCGCTCAATCGAGTAATCTGGAGAACCGGGAAGCCGGGATGGCAACCCTTTCGGGCAATGCCCTGATCCAGGAGGCGCTGTCCCTGTCTGATGGGTATTATAGCGCCCGCCAACTCGGGAAAGCCGCGGAAATGGCCCAGCTGGCTTATGAGGAAGCGTCGAAAGGAAATGACAAGGCCGCTATGGCCATGGCGCTGAACAGGGGAGCAAAGGCCGCGCTGGCCAATCCACAGATTCGTCCGGCAGAAAGGCTTCGAACGATCCGAAAACTCGAGGAGAGCAATACCCTTACCACGAATGACGACCTTCGCCTGGAAAATTTTAAGATTCTTCGCCAGATTTATGCCCATTTGGGCAAAAACGCGGATGTGCGGGCTACGGAACGGGAGATCGCTAAACTGGTAGCGGAGAAAAATCGAAGCCTGGAAAATGAACTGGAGGTCGCCAGCAAAGAACAAGTGAAAATGGAAGCCCTCCAAAAATCGCTGGTACAGACAATCGACAAACGAGGGGAAGCCATCGATTCGATGACCGAAAGCCAGGCAAAAGCCGAATTGTTGCTGGCCCAGCAAAAAAGTATCCTCGATTCTATGGCCTTTTTAAGTATGATCGATTCCCTGAAACTGGCTCAGCAGTCAATGGAACTGAACGAAAAAGAAGCCATTCTCCGTGAACGCGACGCACAGCGCAATTTCCTCCTGGCCCTTTCTGCGCTGGGGCTCGTAGTACTGGGCGGACTATTCCTCCGTTTCCTCGGCGTCAAACGCCACAACAAGCAAATCGCCGAAGAGAAAAAACGGTCGGATGACCTCCTGCTCAATATCCTTCCCCAAAAAGTGGCCGACGAACTGAAACTCAACGGAAAGGCAAAAGCCCAGTTTTTCGAAAGCGCCTCGGTTCTCTTCGTCGACTTTGCGGGATTTTCTCAATTCGCCGCCAACCTGCCCCCCGATGAATTGGTCGAAACCCTGGATTTCTGTTTCCAGGAATTTGATCGCATCATCGTGCGCAATGGCCTCGAAAAGATCAAAACGATCGGCGATGCCTACATGGCCGCAGGTGGCCTCCCCAGCCCCGATCCCGCCAACCCGGGAATGGTCGTAAACGCCGCCCTCGAAATTAAAGACTTCCTCGATTCCTGGAAAAAATCCCGGGAAGCGGAAGGCAAACCCTTCCTCCGCGCCCGCATCGGTATCCATACCGGTCCCCTCGTGGCAGGCGTGGTCGGGGAGAAAAATTCGCCTATGATATCTGGGGCGATACCGTCAATGTCGCTTCCCGAATGGAATCGAGCGGCGAGTCGGGCAAGATCAATATCTCCGCCTCCACCTACGAATCCATTAAAAGCCAATTCGTCTGCAAAAAACGCGGCAAGATCCCCACCAAGAACCTGGGGGATATGGACATGTATTTTGTAGAGAAAAAAAAATGATGGATATGGACTAGCGCCGTCGGCGCTAGTCCATATCCGATTGAAATGTATTGAAAAAATAGCTATGAAGTCACTTCTTGTTACTTGTCTCCTCCTCTTCACCCTTCACCCCTCACTCTTCACCCAACAAGTAAAGTACCCAACATCGGATCCAACCCTTCCGCCTTGGGCCCAAGCCATGTACGCCGACAACCCCAATGTCCGGGCCGTCGAGCAGGCGTTTGACACGTATTATATGACGCACGAATTTGAGAAGTCCTACCACACGCAATACTACAAGCGCTGGCGACAGCAGGTAGCGCCCTGGGTCGACGCACAGGGCTTTGTCCAAAAGCCCACCATAGAAGCCCAACTGGCACTTGAAGAAAAAAAGCGATCCTTCCTCCAATCCCGTGGCCCCACCAATAATGCGACCTGGGAATGCCTCGGCCCTTTCGAAACCGTAAACCTGGCCAATGACGGTCCCCAGTTGCCGGTGTCCTGGCAGGCTAATGTCTACGGACTGGCCCGCTCGCTCTCCGACCCCGATGTGCTCTATTGTGGCGCAGAAGGGGGAGGCGTCTATAAATCGACGGATAAAGGCCTATCCTGGAACCCGGCAACCGATCCCATGATTGCCACCGGCGCCGTGCGAGCTATTGCTATTCATCCTTTTGACCCGGATACGACCTATTTCGGCACCGACGGGGTGATCTATAAAACGACCGACGGCGGCCAGACCTGGGCGCCGTCCCTCACCTTCAACGGACTTTGGGTACACGAACTGGTCGTTCATCCCACTCAGCCACAGATCGTCATGGCCGCTACCAATAAGGGCTATTTCCGCAGCGCCGATGCCGGACAAAATTGGAGCCATATATATAACGTAGAATGTTGGGACCTCGACGTCAAACCCGGAGTGGAAAATACCGTCTACCTGCTCAAGACCAATAGCACAACCAAACGAAGTGAATTTTTCAAATCCGAAGACTTCGGACAGACTTTTCAACTGAAAGACGCGGGCTGGTACAACAGCACGGACACTTCCCGTTTCGACGGTGGCGCCCGCCTCAGCATCACCCCCGCCGACCCCGATCGGATCTATTGCATCCTCATTGGTCAATCTAAACCCGGCGACGATGGCTTCATCGGCGTATACCGGAGCGACGATGCCGGGGAGAACTGGTCGCTGCCCAGCGGACAGGTAGGAGGACCCTACAGCACCACCCACCCCAACCTCATGACGATCAACCCGATCACGGCCGGCTACCAGCAGGGATTCTACGACCTGGGTATTTCCGTGTCGCACACCAATCCCGACCAATTGCTCACAGGAGGTACCAGCCTTTGGAAATCGACCAACGGCGGCGCTTCCTTCCAACAGAAGGGCGGCTACGGAGGAAATCTTTCCTGGATACACCCCGATATCCAGGATATCCGCACCTATGGCGCCGAAACCTGGCTGGCCTGCGACGGAGGTATCAACTTTTCCACCGACTTTTTTGAATCGCACGAAGCCCGCAACAATGGCGTGGTGTCGAGCCAGTTTTGGGGCTTCGACACGGGCTGGAATGAAGACATCCTCGTGGGCGGCCGCTACCACAACGGCAACAGCGTGCACTACGAAACCTACCCCGAAGGCCTTTTCCTCCGGATGGGCGGCGCCGAAGCCGCTACGGGCTATGTTAATTTTGGGGAAAATCGCCGCACCTATTTCTCCGATATCGGCGGGCGGATCATCCCCACTTCTCCCGATCAGCCGACCGTGTCTTTCTCCGTGGCACGTTGGCCCAATGAGAGCTATGTGGAAGGTGAATGCAGTGAGTGGGAATGGCATCCGCATTGCTGGAATATCGCCTATATAGGCTTCGAAAACAAACTCTGGAAAACCGAAAACGGGGGCAGCTCCTTTGAGTTGGTCCACGCGTTCGGCACAAACCCCGCCTATAAACTCTCCGATATCGAAATCGCCTGGAGTGACCCCGAAATCATGTACGTCGTGCAGCGCACGGCCAACCGGAAGATCTGGCGCACGCTCGATGGAGGCCTGACCTGGACGGAGGCAACCCCTGCTGGTTCCGTGACCGGCAACAACAACTGGCGCAATATGGCCCTGGCTGTCGACAAGCAAGATCCGCTGACCTTGTGGATGATGCTCACCTACGGCCCTAACGGCAATAAGGTCTACCGCACGATCGACGGGGGACTGAGTTGGGAAAATATGACCACGCCTGTCCTCAATGATTTTTCGCCCTATTCCATCCTCCATCAATACGGTACCGGTGGGGTATACCTGGGTTGCAGAGGCGGCATTTTCTATCGAAATAACGACATGAACGATTGGGAACTACACGGCGAAGGTTTTCCCCTGAGCGCCGAGCCCAATCTACTCAAGCCTTTTTACCGCGATGGCAAGATCCGGACCGCCACCTGGAACCGCTCTATCTGGCAAGCTGATTTCTACGAGCCCTCCCCAACATACGCGCAGATCGGGGTCGACAAATTGGTCTCCCAATGCCTGCGCGATACGTTTTATTTCGAAGACCACTCCATCCTTCAGCATGGGGCCGGGGTGAGTTGGGAATGGGCATTTCCGGGCGGTAACCCCGCCACCTCCAACTTGCGCAACCCCAAGGTGATCTATAACGTCCCTGGCACTTATTCGGTATCCCTGACCATCACCGATATGAATGGGGAGCAGTCTACCCAGGAATTGGGCGACTTTCTGACCGTGATCGACGGCTGTAACGCCGATACCATTCCCGGATTTGCGCTGGGATTGGGGGGCAACGACCAGCCCGGCTATGCCGTTATCCCGACTTTAGGCACAGGCAAGAGCAATACATTTACCATCTCCGCCTGGATTAAACCGAACGGGCCACAACCCTCTTATGCAGGTCTGGTTATGCGCGAAAATGCCGCCGGCATCAACCTGCGCGACAACAACGAGTTGGGGTTCCACTGGGGAGGGGAGCATTGGTGGCTGAGCTCCGGCCTGACCGTCACGGAAAACAACTGGTCGCATGTGGCCCTGGTCATCCAGCCCGAAAAAGCTACACTATATCTCAATGGGGTAGGGGTCTCCTCCAACGCCACATGCGACTCCGTGTCGCTGGAACCCAGTACCCAGATCGGCAAAGACCGCGGCTGGGATAGCCGTCATTTTAAAGGAGAAATGGACGAAATATGCCTTTGGAACCGCTCCCTCAGCCAGGAGGAGATCCGGGAGCTCCGGCACCTGACCAAAGACCCGTTGGCCGATACGACCCTGCTGGCCTACTATCAATTTAACGAGTTGGAAGGCGTGGTGCTCGACCGGGCCCGCATCTACCACGCCGCCCTGGCCGGCAGCGCGAGCCGCATCGTGTCGAATGTGCCTGCAGGCAAAGGCGTCAGCAAACGATTGGAGGTGTCAACTCCGGGATCCTATGCGTTTGATAATACCGGGGCAACCCTGGAATTTGGTCCTACAGTGCCCGGAGGAGAGGTCGTGCTCAGTCGCCTCGTCGTGCCAGTCGATACCGTACCCGATCCCCTCTGGCCCTCCACACAAGGCTATTGGATATTGAATCACTATGGCCCCAATCCCTTTTTCGACAACCCCTCAATGGCCCTGGAAGGGGCCGGCCCCATTAGTGCGTTTGATGCCCAACACCCGGAAGGCCTCTTGCTGTATCGAAGGTATGAGAATGGATTTGGTCCCGCCTGGTTCTCCTGGGATGTGGCCAGCAGTGCGCTGGAAGGAGCTGATGGAACGGTCCTTTTTGAAGCCGGCACCTCCATCGCCGGTGGCGCGCAATGGCTCCTGGTCAATACCAACGAGCAGACATCGGCAGCCCAGGAGCTCAAGCCTCAGCCAGATCCCTTAGTTGTGGTATTTCCCAACCCTTTGCCTTCCGGCCAGGGATTAACAATACAAATAGGTCGCATGGAATCGTGTCGTGTTTGGCTTTTCGACGCCACCGGCCGGCGTGTAGCCCGCTACTATTTCGAAGGCCCCGAAGGTATTTGGCAGGACATGCACGTGCCCTCCGGAGTGTACTACTACCAGGTGATCGGGGAGAGCTTTATCCAGAACGGAGTGATAGAGGTAAAGTAGGGTAAAAAAATCTTTTCACCCTTCACCGCTCACCCTTCACTTGATAATGAATCACTTGCATAAACCACGCCCTTCTGCCCTCATTTTTTTTCATTTTTTGACGATTTTTTTTCAATTTCATGTGCGTGGTATTGGGCGTTTAGTTATATTTGCAGTGCGCTATTTTTATAACAAGATGTAATCTCATAACCTAAAAAACGTATGGAGTAAACTTTACCCTTTGACAAACAGTGAGTTAAAAGATTTTTTCTTCGCTCGCTGCTTCCACTCCCAACCGATTTGAATGTCTCAATTATTCTCCAAAGGGTAAACTTCTGTAGTTTTTATTGTTGTTGAGTTACAGCTTGGATACTAACAAGTTGTAATCCATGCATAACGAAGCCAGTTATTTTCTGACTTTTTCAAACAGCCTGCTTGTACAAGGTACTCCTTGTCAAAGTGGGCTTTGTGCATTTATGCAACTTGGTAGCGCACAATCAATCGTATATATTCAGTCTGGGATTACCTCCACAAAAAATAGCGCCCCCTTTGATATGGACAATAACCATGCCAAAGGGATTTTTTTTGGAACGAAAACCATTCACCAGCATAATTGATCTCATTGAACACAAGTAAGACCTGCATTATGCCTACTACTTCTACAACAATCGATCTCATGAAAAACACTAACAAAATGAACCTCCGAAACCACGCCAACCCGCTCACGCAATTTGTTGCGAACCTGCGGCCCGCGATGGCCATTTTGCCGCTTGTCCTGTTCGCTTTTGGACTGAGCGCCAATACTACGTTGAGTTCCCCTCCACCACCTTCTTCGGTGTCGGGATATGCTACTCTTTCTTCGACCGCCTGCTTGGTGGATTTCCCAGGCACCCCTGATTGGAGCAGCTCAGGAAACGCAGAGGATGCGTGCGACGAGGAGTTTGCGAGGGTGACCTTGAATGATTGGCAAACATCCGATTGCCTCGACTTAGGAGGTTTTGGATTGTCGATCCCGCCGGGCGCTACGATCGTTGGCATTAAGGTTGAAATAGACCGACGGAAGGAGAATACTTCTAAGGTTTTTGGATAATCAGATCCAGATCCTGGACAATGGAACTCCAGTGGGGGAAAATTACGCGACCAATGACCCATGGCCAACAAGTGTTGAGACTGCCGAATATGGAGGACCAGCAATAATTGACTTTAGAATGAGTCCACTTTTTACGCCAGCTAACCTTTCCAATTTGGGACTTCGCATACGAGCGCAGGCGAACAGTTCCAGCAGTGATAAAAGAGCATATGTTGACTGCGCAAAGGTCACTGTGTACTATGAAGAGAATATGGGGTCATGTGGAAGCTGTGGAGATGTGACTGAGGTGGATGCGACTTCTGATCCAAATTATTGCGAGAATATATATATGGACTTCCATAACAGTGATCCTAATTGTTGTGGCACTACCTCCGGTTACAATTGCCAGGTGATCCACGTCACATTGCACGAGGATGCCGACATTGCAAAACTCGACTTTGGAGGAAATCTGAATGACGCCAGGCTGTTTGACAAAGATTGCAACCTGTTGGCGACGGGCGATATGCATGAAGTAATGGTTGATGTACAAGGACAAGAGAATTATGTGACCTTGTGCAAAGCGGGACGACCTTGATAATATGAATATCCAAGTCTGCACCATGGAAGGATGCGTGGATGCGGTGATTAATCAAATTACTGATCCGACGATAGTATGCCCGGAAGAGGATGTAGGACCTATTGGTGTTACTACTACCCTCCGGCCGATCCTGCCAGGCTGAATTTAATTGGGAAGTCAGTTGGCGATGATATCGGATTGCAGAATGGGAGTCAACGGGTTATCCCTTGCAATTCTGGTTTTACCGCTACGGATATTTGCGGTGGCTTCGGCCGTTGTTACGGTAATTTATGATGGAGGAGACGGGTGCATGGATGAAATGACTTTTACCATCACGGTGGAAGACACGGTAGATCCGGAGATCTCTTGTCCAGATGATATTATACTTACCGATTGTGGAGATAAAAATAATCTGGCAGTCACCGGAGAAGCCACGGTTACGGATAACTGTGACCTGGATATTGATGAAGACCTGGTGTATGAAGATGAGAAGGTTGATTGCGGGATTGACCGGACGTGGTCTGCGGAAGATGAGTGCGGGCGATCGGCATCGTGCGTACAACACATCACCTTCAACGACGAAGAAGAACCCGTCATCTTCTGTGACCAGAACCTGGAGGTCACCTGCGATATGCTGGATATGATTCCCGAAGACGTCTATGCAACTGATAATTGCGATGACGAACCGGCGTTGACGTATGAAGATGAAATTATTAATAAGATCTGCTGGAACCGCTACACCCTTAAGCGGACCTGGAGAGCGGAAGACCATTGTGGTAACTACTCCCTCTTTGAGCAGTGGATCACGGTCAAAGACCAGGTTGCTCCCCAGATCGATTGTCCGGCCAATGTGACCGTCGAGTGCGACGAGTCGACCGATCCAATGGATACGGGTGTGCCGACGGTGACCGACAATTGCATCTATGAAGTTTCCTATGAAGATAGTGAGGAAGCCGGTGCATGCGATCATGCCAAAACAATCACGCGCACCTGGACGGTGGACGATGATTGCCATCCAACGGCCAGTTGCGATCAGGTCATCACGGTGGTAGATACCACTGAGCCGGAGATCGAGTGTCCGAATCCGGTGACGATCGAATGCTCGGATTCGCAAGACCCCGATGTCAATGGAGATCTGGGCGTGGCCACGGCTACGGATAATTGCGACAGCGATCCGGAGATCGGTTATAGCGATGCCCGCACGGATGGCAATTGCACCGACAATTACACCATCACCCGTACCTGGACGGCTACGGATGATTGTGATAACACCTCTTCTTGTGATCAGACCATCACGGTTGTCGATACGACCGATCCGGTGATCACTTGTCCGGAAGATTATGACGTGGATGCCAACGAGCTGTGCCAGGCGGATCTGACCCCTGATGCAGCCGGCTATGCCACCGGCACGGACAATTGTGACACTGAGGTGGCCATCACGCATTCCGATGCTTTTGACACCCCGGATTGCGCGGGTGAAATTTATATCATCCGCACCTGGGTAGCCACCGATAATTGTGGCAACTCGTCGGCCTGTGACCAGAACGTGCACATGGATGATGAAACAGCACCTACTATAACGTGTCCGGATGACACGCAGGTGTATACCAATTCGGAGTGCCAATACGATGCAAGCCCAGCCGTTACGGGCACGGCCTCCGCAGTTGACAATTGCACGGATGTGACCATCGACTCCGAGGATGACAACCAACCGGGCGATTGCATTGGCAAGCGGATCATCACGCGCACCTGGACAGCAATGGATGCTTGTGAAAACGCTTCCGAGTGCGACCAGACCATCACCGTGCTGGATAATATCGTTCCGGAAATCTCCTGCCCGGATGATTTTGAGGTAGATGCCGATAAGGACTGCTCAGCAGACCTGACTCCGGATGCAGCCGGCTATGCTACGGCAGAAGACAACTGTGATCCGGATCCGGCAATCACTTTTAATGATGTAATGATCGATGGCGACTGCCCCGGTGAGATCTACATCACCCGCACCTGGACAGCTACGGACGATTGCGGCAATACGTCGACCTGTGACCAAGAAGTACACATGGACGATGAAACGCCTCCGGTGTTCCAGTGCTGTATTGATAAGAGCGTAACGATCAACTGCGACGATTCGGTCGATCCTTATGAAAATGATGACCTGGGTGTTCCTCATGCCTATGACTATTGCTCGGAAGCCACGGTTACTTTTGAAGATGATATCGAGGAAGGTAACTGCCCCGGCAACTATATCATCCACCGGGTGTGGACGGCTGTAGATGAGTGCGGAAACGATTCGCACCTTGGACAGACCATCACTGTGATCGACGACGAAGCGCCGGAAATTACCTGCCCGACCAACAAGACGATCAGCTGTGAAATGAACGATCAGCCGCCCGCGACCGGCGTTGCTACTGCAGATGACAATTGCGATCCAAATCCGGACATACATTTTGATGACAAGATCACGCCTTTAAATTGTGCACACAATTATGTCATCACCCGTACATGGGATGCAGAAGACTGGTGCGACAATGAATCAGATTGTGTTCAACTCATTTTTGTATCTGACACTAAAGCACCAAACCTGAAGTGCCCGACAAATGTGACCGTCTATACGGAAGAGGATTGCACTAACGATGCAGATGATCTGGAAGAAGTAGGCGAAGCCACTGCTACGGACAACTGCACTGCTACGGTAGATATTATAATTAATTATGAAGACGAGGAAGCGCAGATCTGCGAGGGGTCCTATGATATCACGCGTACCTGGACCGCAGAAGATGAGTGCGGAAATAAAAAGGAATGCGAACAAGTGATCAAAGTTCGGGATATTACCCCGCCGCAAATCCTTTGCCCCCCGAATATGAACGTGGATGCCGATGCAGTAACTTGCTTTGACATCGACCTGTCTCCTGATGCGATGGGTGAAGCCGAAGCAGAAGACGAGTGCTCGAACGTGGTTGTTGACTTTTCCGATGAAACGGAAACAGAAGACTGTGAGATTTATGTAGTCCGTACCTGGACAGCTACCGATGATTGTGGCAACACCAATGAGTGTGTGCAGACCATCGAAGTAGAAGATGTAACCTCGCCGGTTATCTCCTGCCCGGATGACGCGGAAGTAGAGAAGGACGAGCATTGCTTCTATCACTACCTGATCTCCCCTGATGAATTAGGCGAAGCTACCGCTGTAGACAATTGTTCAGAGGCAGATATCACCTTCCTCGACGAGGAGATTGAAGCTGACTGTGATGGCGATACCTATATCATTCGCTGGTGGACGGCCACGGATGCTTGTGACAACTCTTCGGTCTGCGATCAGCGTATCGAAGTGGAAGACCACATGGCGCCCGAGATCGAGTGCCCGGCAGACTATACTATTGAATTGGATGCTTATTGCAACCCGACGGTAGATCTGGACGACCTGGCAACGCTGGGCGAAGCCACGGCTACCGATAACTGCGACGACGATCCGGAGATCGGATACGAAGACAAAACTTGCTGTCCGAACGAAATGTGCATCGGAGAGTCGAAGATCGAGCGTACCTGGACAGCTATTGATGATTGTGATAATGAAAGCGAGTGTGTCCAGCTCATCCTCATCAAGGACGTAACCCCGCCGGAAATCGAATGCCCGGAAGATTACGAAGTGATGGCTGTAGATGCAAACTGCTGGTTCCCTGAAGGCACCGATCCTGGGGTGACGGGTATTCCTACCGCAATGGACAATTGCACGGGTATGATCATGTATCCGATGGATTTCTCCTATGAAGATGAGGAAGTTGATGCCAGCTGCCCGGGCGAGCGCTATTTCGAGCGTACCTGGACTGCTACGGACAACTGTGGAAACACCAACACTTGCGTGCAGATGCTCGAACTGGAAGACGATACCCCTCCGGTGATCGAATGCCCGGCTGAAGCTACGGTATATACTGATGAGAATTGCGAGTACGATGTAGATCCTTCCATCACAGGTGAGCCAACTGGTTCGGATTTCTGTTCGGAAGTATCCTTCGAATTTGAGGATGCAACAGCAGACGGCGACTGTATAGGTGCGCATGTGATCACTCGTACCTGGATAGGTATCGATGAGTGTGAGAACGAATCTGATCCTTGTGAGCAGACGATCTATGTAGAAGATAATATCGCTCCGATCCCCACCTGTCCGGAAGACTTGACAGTAGGTACGATCAAAGGCGTATGCTATGCAATTTATGAATACGAAGTAAGCGCTACAGACAACTGCACTGCAGATGTAACCGTCGAGTGGGAAGAAGGTCCTATGAGCGGAGACCAACTGGAACTTGGCGAGTACTATTTTGAATATCACTTCTATGATGACTGCGAGAACGAGAGCATGTGCAGCTGGACAGTGACGGTGGCAGACGATGACGGACCAGTGATGGCTTGCGAGCCTGAACTGCTCATCGTATACACGGATGGTAGCAGCGAATGCTGTGTAGAAGCTACATACGAAGATCCGGAAGCGATCGACAACTGCCTGGGCCCGATCGTAAACGAGATCGTTGACGGTCTGCCGAGCGGTTCCTGCTTCCCTGTAGGTATCAACGTAGTTACCTGGAAATCAACTGACGAATACGGCAACGAATCGTTCTGCAACGTGACGATCAAAGTGATCGACAACACGCCGCCGACCATCGAATGCCCGACCAGCGTTGATCCGCTGAACCTGAATGCCAACTGCCTGGCTAAGCTGCCCGATTTTTCGGACGACGCCATCACGGGTGACAACTGCGGCGATGTAGAGGTTACGCAAAGTCCTGTAGAAGGTGCTACGCTGACCACGGGTACGTATGAAGTTACCCTGATCGCTACGGACGCTTCCGGCAACACGGCTGAATGTGAATTTGAGATCGAAGTGACCGACATCGCCGATCCACTGCTGACTTGCCCGGATGACATCACCGTTAATAACGACGTAGACAAGTGTGGCGCCAATGTATTCTGGCAAGTACCTGCAGTGAATGAAAACTGCGGCGAATTCGAGTTGGAGCACTTCAGCGGTCCAATGCCGAGCGACTTCCTCGCAGTGGGTGGCCCGTACACGGTGACCTACAAAGTAACAGATGCAAATGGCAATACGTCGTTCTGCGACTTCGACATCAATGTCAACGATATGCAGATGCCTAAGATGGTTTGCCAGGATATCACTGTGGATCTGGATGCAGATGGCAACGCCACTATCACGGCCGCTGATGTAGACGGTGGTAGCAGCGACAACTGCGAATTGGCCGGTCTGGAAATTGATATTAATGAATTTACCTGCGATAACGTAGGCGACAATAACGTAACCCTGACGGGTACAGATATTTATGACAATTCCGCTATTTGCGTAGCTACGGTGACGGTGGTTGACGTTACGGCTCCGGAAATTCTGGCCTGCGCCGAAGACGTAGTACTGGACGGCTGCGGCCTGCAACTCCCGGATCTGACAGTTGAGGTAGAAGCTGAAGATGCTTGCGGCATCGCTTCAATCACACAGAACCCGGTAGCCGGCACCAACTTTGGCGATATGAATGGCCAGGAACTCGTGGTGACCCTGACGGTGACCGACGTAAACGGCAACACATCGACCTGTGAAGCAACCGTGACAGTAGAAGATACCACACCGCCGGTAGCTCAGTGCCAGGAGCAGATCGACGCTGTACTTGGTGCAGATGGATACTTCCAGGTAACGGCTGCAATGGCAGACCAGGAAAGCTGGGATGACTGCGGTCCGGTAGAACTGCTGATCAGCCGCGGTGCTGGTTATGATATTTCCCAGTATGTAGACTGCGACGATGCACTGGAAGGTTTTGTAGCCATGACCCTGTTAGTCACAGACGAAGCAGGTAATGATACGGAATGCGAACTGACGGTCGATGTCTTCGATGTAGATGCTCCGACGATGCAGTGCCAGGATATCACGGTATACCTGAATATCGACGGAGAAGTGACTATCTCTGATGATAACATTGACGGTGGCAGCTACGATAACTGTGGCCTGGATCTCGAGATCGATAACAACTTCTTCGATTGCTCGAACGTAGGCGACAATAACGTAACGCTTTACGGTTTTGATCCTTCTGGAAACGAAGCACAGTGTGTAGCTACCGTAACGGTAGTAGATAACACGCCTCCGACTGTATTCAACTGCCCGGATTCAGAACTGGTGCTGCCTGGCTGTGGCCTGCAGATCCCGGATCTGACGGTTGATGTAGAAGCATATGATGCCTGTGGCGTTGCTTCTATCACGCAAAACCCGGTTGCTGGTACTGACTTTGGCGATATGAACGGACAGTCGATCTTGGTGACCATCACCATTACCGATGTGAACGGCAATGCATCCTTCTGCGAAGTGACTGTATCAGTAGACGATACGACAGATCCGATCGCACTTTGCCAGGAAGAACTGGATGCCGTACTGGATGCCGATGGCTTGTTCCAGGTTACAATAGCGATGGTCGATTTGGCCAGCTACGATGACTGTGGTCGGGTAGAATTAGAACTCAGCCGCGGTGACGGTTATGAAGAAGTACAATACGTAGATTGTTTTGATGCCGGTGACGTGGTTACGATGACCTTGATGGTCACCGACGAGGCAGGCAACAGTGCTACTTGCAATGTGGATGTATCTGTCTTTGACAATACCGCTCCGACGATGCAGTGCCAGGATATCACGTTAGTACTTGACTATAATGGCCTCGCTTCCATCACTGCAGCTGATGTAGATGGGGGCAGCTATGACAATTGTGGCATCGAACTGAGCATTGACGATTCAGACTTCAATTGCGATGACGTAGGAGACATCAATGTAACCTTGACAGGTGTCGATCCTTCTGGCAACGAGGCCCAGTGCGTAGCTACCGTAACGGTAGTAGATTTACTGCCTCCGACCTTCACTTGCCCGGCTAATCAGATCGTAGACGGTTGCGATGACCTCGTACCGGATCTGGTGAGCCAGGTGGTAGATGCAGAGGACAACTGTGGCGTGCTTTCGATTACGCAAGATCCGGTTGCAGGCGTAGACTTCGGCGAAGAGAGTGGCGATTTTGTGATCGTGACGATCTCCGTAGCTGATGTGAACGGCAACGTAGCGACCTGCGAAGTAACGGTAACGATCACCGATACGGTAGATCCGTACTTCCAGAATTGTCCGGATGACTTCACCGTGAACAACGATGTAGACCTCTGTGGCGCCAATGTATGGTGGGCACAGCCGGTAGCATTCGACAACTGTATCGAACTGGATGTAACCCTGGATGCCAACAGCCCAGCGCCTGGTGATTACCTGGAAGTAGGTACGGTTGAAACGGTAACCTATACAGCCACTGATGCAGTAGGCAACACGATCACATGCAGCTTTACGATCGAAGTATTCGATACACAGGCGCCGACGATGGTATGCCAGGATATCACTATCTATCTGGATGGCGATGGCAATGCCACGATCACGGCAGCCGATGTAGATGGCGGTACCACCGACAACTGCGAGATGGAATCCTTGTCGATCGATATCGATGCGTTCGACTGCGAAAACGTAGGCGACAACAACGTAACGCTGACGGGTACGGATGTACATGACAACACCGCAATTTGTGTTGCCACGGTAACCGTAGTAGACGACGAAGATCCGACCTTCACCTGTCCTGATGATCAGATCGTAGATGGTTGTGATGACCTCGTACCGGATCTGGTAGCTCAGGTAACTGGAGTGGACGACAACTGCGGTATTGCGTCGATCACACAAGACCCAGTTGCAGGCGTAGACTTCGGCCAAGAGAGTGGCGATTTTGTGATCGTGACGATCTCTGTAGAAGATGTGAACGGCAATGTAGCAACCTGCGAAGTAATGGTAACGATCGACGATACGGAAGATCCATACTTCCAGAATTGCCCGGATGACTTCACGGTGAATAACGATGTAGACCTCTGTGGCGCCAATGTATGGTGGGCACAGCCGGTAGCTTTCGACAACTGTATCGAACTGGATGTAACGCTGGATCCGGCGAGCCCGGCTCCTGGCGACTATATCGCTGTAGGTGCGGCTCAAACGGTAACCTACACAGCTACCGACGCTGCCGGCAACACGACGACTTGCATCTTCACCGTACAGGTAGAAGATATGCAGGATCCGACCATGGAATGCCAGGATATCACGGTATACCTGGATGAGAATGGGGATGCTACAATTAATGCAGATATGGTTGACGGTGGCAGCTACGACAACTGCTCCGTTAAACTGGATGTAAATATTACAGATTTTGATTGCGATGATATTGGAGACAACAACGTAACCTTGACGGGTACGGACGGTTCCTTCAACTCCGCTTCCTGTGTAGCTACCGTAACGGTAGTAGACAATATGGCTCCGACCTTCACTTGCCCGGATGACATGACCGTAGATGGTTGTGACGACCTGGTGCCGGATTTGGTCAGCCTGATCAACGACGAAGAAGACAACTGTGGGGTAGCTTTGATCATTCAAAGCCCGACCGCCGGCCTCGACTTCGGTGCGGATAACGGCGACTTTGTGGTCGTAACGATCTCCGTTGTTGATGTGAACGGCAACATCGCTACCTGCGACGTGACGATCACCATCGATGATACGGAGGCTCCGTACTTCCAGAACTGCCCGGGTAACTTCATCGTGAACAACGATGTAGACAAGTGCGGCGCCAACGTATGGTGGGCACAGCCGGTAGCCTTCGACAATTGCGTAGAACTGGAAGTTGAATTGTTCGACGGCCCGACTCCGGGTTCCTACATCGAAGTAGGTACGGTTGAAACGATCGGCTACCGCGCAACGGATGATGCCGGTAACACGACCGAGTGCACCTTCACCATTCAGGTGGAAGACATGCAGAATCCGGATATCGAATGTCCGTTCAGCTTTGTGACCTTCGGTACGGACGATGGTGTGTGCAGCTACGAAGTAGAAGGTGGTATCCTGGATGCTACGGCATGGGATAACTGCTCCGAGTGGACGCTGAGCAACGACCTGAACGATGGAGCTAGCCTCGATGGCGAAGTATTGCCGGAAGGCGAAACGGAGATTACCTGGACGGTAGTTGACGCTGCTGGCAACGAAGCCAGCTGTACGATGACCGTATCCATCATCGATGACGAAGATCCGGAAGTGGACTACTGCCCGGCAGACGTGACGATCGAAAACGATCCGGGTGTGTGTGGTGCGGTTTACCAATATGCCGTACTCTTCTCGGATAACTGCGACGATAATCTGGATCTGACGCTGATCAACGGCCTTGAAAGCGGCTCGACCTTCCCGGTCGGTACGACGGAAGTGCTGTGGCAAGCTGAAGATGATGCGGACAACTACGAACAGTGCCAGTTCTTTGTAACGGTACTTGATACGGAAGATCCGGTGATCGAATGTCCGGAGAATATCGTAGTAGAGATGCTGGTAGGCCCGAACGGGGAATATGCTTCTGTAGAAGAAGGGATAGCCGAGATCGTGTCGCAAGGACCTTGCGGGGTGACTTTGAGCTACACCGCGCCACAAGGCACGGATAACTGCGACTGGGTACTCACCACGCTGCAAAGCGGCCTGGGTGCGGGTCCGAACTACTTCCAATACGGCGGGATCTACACCGAATCATACCTGGTGACGGATGGAGCTGGCAACCAAGCAGCCTGTGCGTTCACGATTGAAGTGGAAGATGCCCAGAACCCGACGATCACCTGCCCGAACAACATCGTGGTAGAGAACGATCCGACGATCTGCGGTGCAGCAGTGGTGTACACCTATCCGCTTGGTGTGGACAACTGCCCCGACTGGTTCATCCTTCAGATTGAAGGACCGAACTCCGGTCAGGTCTTCGGCTTGGGCAACACGCAGGTGACCTACCAGATCACGGACAACGCCGGCAACTTTGTGGAGTGTTCGTTCAAAGTACGGGTAGTCGACGCCGAAGCGCCGGTATTCTTCGAATGTGCGCCGGATCAGGATGTACTGACCAGCTCGAATGGCGAAGGTGATTGCTCCGGTGAAGTACCGCGTCTGACGGATGATGTGGTCGTGACGGATAATTGCGCCAACGAAGAGTTGCCGAAAGTAGCCCTGTTCTACGATGAAGACTATGTAGATACGCAGGCTAACTGTGACGGCGAAGCATACAATGTACGCCAGCACCTGATCAACCGCGGTTTCTCGGTTATCATCATCGATCGTCTGGAAGACTACAGCCAATGGTCAGACGCACTCGCTCAGGCTAATATCCTGGTGCTGCCGACCATGGAAGGCAACGGTGACTTCCTGAACGACATGCCGGCAAGCGTAGAAGACCTATTGGGCACCTTCGTAACAGCAAACGGCGGTAAACTGCTCACCTTCGGTGGTGGCTCCGGCCCGAACAATGCAGCAACTACACTCAACCACCTCTATGGCTTTGGTTTGGTGGAAGACTGCTGCTACAACGGCAACATCAGCTACCTGAATCTGGGCAACGCGCTGTACACCTCGTTCCAGAACGGTCCGACCTCGATCGACCACCACTTCGCAACCCAGACGGTAGCTAACGTACCGTTCACCGGCAAGAAGATCTACCAGATGAGCTCCAATGGAGGTACGACGGTAGCTTGGATGCCGAAAGGCGCCGGTGGAGAGATCATCTACTTCGGTTGGACCTTCCGCCTGGGCGGCCCGCTTTGCACCAATGCAGATACTGAATTTACAGAAGTATTGGATCGCGCACTGCTCAAACTGGCTGGCCAGGGTATCATCATCACGCAATCGCCGGAAGCATACAGCACCTTCGACGGTCAGCATGGTGATCAAATGGACGTAACGATCTCCGCAATTGACTATGCAGGTAATGAATCTTCCTGCACGGCAACGCTGACGCTGATCGACGACGAAGATCCGCTGATTATGTGTGACGATGTGGTCACACAACTGGAAAATACAACAGGAATTTGTGGATACCACGTGACAGACTTCTCGCTGGATCCGACCTACTCAGACAACTGTACAGCCACGATGAAGCACGACTACCTGTCTGCGCCTCATCTGTGGACGCTGAACGGCGCTATTCTGCCGATAGGTGAGACAACAGTGACCTGGACGGTAACGGATGAAGCAGGCAACTCGAAGTTCTGTGTGGTAACTTATACAGTAGAAGATACCGAAGAGCCTGTGGCTATGTGTATCACACAAATGGATGCCGTACTCGATGGCGATGGCCTGTACCAGCTTGTTCCTTCCATGTTCGATATTGGAAGCATGGACAATTGCGGGTTGGTTAGCAAACTGATCAGCCGCGTGGAGGATGGACCTTATGGCAACTTCTTCCTGGTTAGCTGCGAAGATGCAGCCAACTGGCAGAACGATGGTATCCCCGTAACGGGCTACCTGCGCGTATGGGATGCAGCTGGCAACTACGGCACCTGCGATGTGGAAATCCATACTTACGATTTCAACCCGCCGGTTATCACCTGCCCGGGCAACCTGTTCATCGCGAACGATCCGGGTGTGTGCGAAGCTTTGGTTAACGATATCGCTCCGCAATATGTCTTCGACAATTGCGATGTGACCGTAGGCTATACGATCACTGGTAGCCTGAGCGACGCTGGTAATGACGATGCCTCCGGCACGGTCTTCCCGGTTGGTTCCAGCACGGTGACCTATACGGTTACGGATCAAGTAGGTAACGATGCACACTGCTCCTTCCTGGTAGTGGTAGCTGATGAGGAAAATCCGGAAGTGGTAGCATGTCCGGAAGATATTACAGTAGAAAATGACCTGGGTGCTTGTGGTGCAGAAGTTGAATATGAAGTAGCCTTCACCGACAACTGCGACGAGAACCTGGATCTGGTACTGGTCAAAGGCCTGGTTACGGGCGCTGAATTCCCGGTAGGTACCACAGAAGTGCTGTGGACTGCTACGGATGACGCCGGCAACGATAACTATTGCCAGTTCTACGTAACGGTGAACGATACGGAAGATCCGGTGATCGAATGTCCGGATGACATCGTAGTAGATATCAACGGAGATGTGACCAGCGGTGAAGCGACGGTCCTGAGCTACGGTCCTTGCGGCCTGACGCTGAGCTACGACGCGCCTGTAGGTACGGACAACTGCCCGAATGTGTTTACGCAAGTACTTAGTGGTCTGGGTGAAGGCCCGAACTACTACAGCTACGGTGGCTTCTACACAGAAGAATACCAGGTAGTAGATGCAGCCGGCAACACAGACGATTGCTCGTTCACGGTCACGATCATGGATCCGGTGAACCCGACCATCACGTGTCCGGATGATATCACGGTGCAGAACGATCCGGGTGTATGTGGCGCCGAAGTGGTGTACACCTACCCGCTTGGATTCGACAACTGCCCGGGTTACTCGGTAGTACAAAGTGCCGGTCCGAACTCAGGTGCATACTTCGAACTGGGTAATACGTATGTAGCATTCACGATTTCAGACGACGCTGGCAACAGCCTGAGCTGCTCCTTCACGGTAACGGTGATCGATACGGAAGCTCCTGTGATCGTAGAATGCGCGCCAGACCAGGATGTACTGACTAGCTCGAATGGCCTGGGCGACTGCTCGGGCATGGTACCGGATCTGACAGGCCAGGTAGTAGCTACGGACAACTGTCCGGGTGAACTGACCATCACGCAGTCTCCGGTTGCTGGTTCGACCTTCTCCGGCGCTCATGGCGACGAACTGGAAGTGACGATCACGGTAACGGATGTAGCTGGCAACAGCTCGACCTGCACGGTGACCCTGACGCTGATTGACGACGAAGATCCGACGATCGACTGTTCCGAAATCGTAACGGGCCCGCTGGGAACCAACAATAATGTATGTACACACCAGATCTCGGGTACTGCACAGGATCCGACCTGGTTTGATAACTGCCATGCGAAACTGAGCCACGACTACGCACCGGCTCCGCACACCTGGACGTTGAACGGAGCGATCCTTCAGCTGGGTGAGACGACGGTGACCTGGACGATCACGGATGATGCCGGCAACGTTGCCAGCTGCACAGTGACCTACACGGTAGTAGACGACGATGCACCGATCGCAATGTGTATTGTAGAGATGGATGCCGTACTCGAAGGAGATGGCACCTTCCAGATCACACCTGCAATGGTAGACATCGGAAGCTGGGATAACTGCATGCTCGACACCAAACTGGTGAGCCGCGATGGGGACTTCAGCGACTATGTCTACGCAGACTGCTTCGATGCAGCTGCATGGCAGAACGACGAAGAACCGTTTACAGTAACGCTGCAAGTGACGGATGTGAACGGCAATGTGTCGACCTGTGATGTTGAGATCCATACCTATGATGTGAACCCGCCGATCATCGAATGCCCGGACAATGTCTATGTATCGAACGACCTGGGCTTCTGTGGCGCTGTAGTTGACGGTATCGGACTCGAATCCGTATACGACAACTGCGATGTAACGGTAGCGTTCAGCTTCTCGATGCCGGGCCCGATCGTTGGCCAGGGTATCGATGATATCTCCGGCACCTACTTCCCAGTGGGTATTAGCGGAGTTGAATATGCAGTGACCGATCAGTCGGGCAATGTATCAACTTGCTTCTTCCAAGTCTTCGTGACGGATGACGAGGCACCGGTGATGGATTGCTCCGACATCGAAACGATCACGCGAGGCAATGACGAAGGCGTTTGCGGCTACACGGCTGTGGATGGCGAATTCGATCCGGCTCCGCCGACCGACAACTGCGCAGTGGTAGATTTTTACAACGATTATAACTATCAAAGCACCCTCGGCGGCGCTAGCTTCCCGGTAGGCGTAACCATCGTCACCTGGTATGCAGTCGACGAAGCGGGTAATGTAACGACTTGCGAAAGCGAGATCACGATCCTGGATGTTGAACCGCCGGTAGTGGATTGCTCGAATATCCCGACAGTAGCGTACACCGATGCATTCCTGTGCGGCTACGTTATCACGGATAACTCCTTCGATGCAACCTTCAGCGACAACTGCAGCGCTACGATCAGCCACGACTACACGGTTTACGGACCGCATACCTTCACGCTGATCGGTGCCGAACTGCAAAGTGGTGCAAATGTGATCACCTGGACGGCTGTTGACGCAGCAGGCAACTCCGCCAGCTGCACGGTAACCATCACGGTGCTCGACGACGATGCTCCGTACTTCACTGTATGTCCGGAAAACATCGAAGTAGCTGTGGATGTGGATGTTTGTGGAGCTTATGCCAACTGGCAAGGCCCAGAAGCTGAAGACAACTGCGGTGCAACGATCGCACAAACTGATGCGACTGGCCTGACCACAGGCGACATGTTCCCGGTTGGTGTAACCACCATCGAATACACGGCTACGGATGCAGCTGGTAACAGCGAGATCTGCAGCTTCACGGTAACGGTGGTTGAAACACAGAATCCGGTGGCTATCTGCCAGGATGTTACGGTATACCTTGATGCTGACGGCAATGCCACGATTACGGCTGCTGATGTAGACGGTGGTAGCTACGACAACTGTGCCGTAGAATCGCTTGAAATCAACATCAACGCGTTCACCTGCGCCAACGTAGGCGACAACAACGTAACGCTGACGGTAACGGATGCCACGGGCAACACGGAAGTATGCGTAGCTACGGTAACGGTAGTCGACGCGATGCCTCCGACCTTCACTTGCCCGGATCCTACCACAGTAAGTGGTTGCGATGCAATCATCCCCGACCTGGTAATTCTGGTGACGGATGCAGCTGACAATTGCGGTGTGGCTACGATCGTACAAAACCCGGTTGCAGGCACCGACTTCGGTAATGCCAGTGGCCAGACGGTGATCGTGACCATCACGGTAACGGATGTAAACGGCAACGAGACCAGCTGTGAAGTACCAGTACTGATCGACGACATTATCCCGCCGGTATTCGTAAACTGCCCGACGGAAATGCTCATGATCGGCAACGATCCTGATCAGTGCTCCGGTAAGCTCAACTGGTCGATCCCGGTTGCTACGGACAACTGCGAACTGGAATCGATCATCCAAACGGGTGGTCCGCTGGTTGGCTCCGTAATCCCGGTTTGTCAGCCGATGACAGTGACCTACACCGCTACGGATGTAAGTGGCAACACTTCCTTCTGCAGCTTCGAGGTACTGGTGATTGACACGCAAAAACCGGAACTTGACCTGGATATCGTTATGCCGGGCAACATTACGGTAGAATGCGATGCCGTACCGGCTCCGTTTGTACTGACGAATGACGATGTACATGATAACTGTACGGCTCCACAAGACCTGGTGATCACCTTTACGCAAACGAGCACACAGGATCCGAACGAGTACAATTGTGCCCACTACAACTACACCATCACTCGAACCTGGATCGTCACTGACCAGACCTGTGTATATGGTGGCGGTGGAAACCAGTTGATCCACGTACAAATAATTACAGTAGAAGACACAACGCCTCCAGTGGCATTGTGCAAGAATATTACAATCACGCTCGACAAGTTTGGCAACGCCTCAATCACGGGTCTGGATATCAACAACGGTTCGTACGACAACTGTGCACCGGCCTACACCCTGACCTACGTAGCTAATCCGAGCACGTTCACATGTGCCGACCTGGGCGACAACGAAGTAACCCTGACGGTAACCGATCCTTGTGGCAACAGCTCAACTTGCACGGCCATCGTAACGGTAGTAGAAGGCATTGCGCCTTGTGTACCGGAATACGATGTGACGACTGCATGTCTGAACAACGCCACTACGCTGGCTAATGGCCAATTTGCCGAGATCATCACGATCAAGTCGCTGGCCGGTCAGACCTGGACGGTAATGAACTCCACTGGCCTGTACGCCAACGGTAGCCCGGCGCCGCCGGCAGCACCGGTACCGGTAGCTAACGGAGCAGCCTTCACCATGGGTAACCTCGACGGCATCGACAACAACGGCAACGGCGTTATTGATGAAGCAGACGAGATGATCTACTACACGCTGCGGGCTAAGTTCGTAGAGTGTGTAGGTTATACCGCGATGCTGAAGAACAACCTGAACCAGACGGGCACGGTCAGCAACAAGGCTTGCTACCCGACTCCGGTTTTCGTCGACCTCTACGATCCGTTCTGCCTTAGCACGCCTGCATTCCCGATCCAGGTAGCTGACTTCTACGGCAGTGTTGGACAAATTGTAGCGGTATGGATTGATGGAGAACCGATCGCTTCCCCGTACCTGTTCAATGCAGCTGAACTGGGCGAAGGCCCGCACAACATCAAAGTGACCTTCGACGCTGGCACTGCTCAGAACTATACCATTATCAATGGCGTAGTAGTTGACGGTAGCGAAGCAGGAACCTTGGCAGATGCTGGTTGCGAGCAAATGATCGACGTTTGGGTGAATGTCATCGAGACACCGGATGTAGTGGCTTGTAACGACACCATCCAGGTATCGCTGGAAGGCGACTGTATCAGCGAGATCACACCGGATATGATTCTGGAAGGTTCTTACTACTGCTTCGACGACTACTGGGTTGAAATTAACTACCCATACTACACGACGCAGTTCGATCCGCCGAATATGGTTGACGCTTCGCACGTAGGTCAGACCCTGACGGTGACCCTGTGGCACCTGATCAGCGGTAACATGTGCTGGAGCACGATCGTGGTGGAAGATAAGTGGAAGCCTGAAATCGAGTGTCCGGAAGATGTAACGATCTGGTGTATCCAGGATCCGGATAACCTGAATCTGGTTGGTGAACCGTACGCATTCGACTGTTCTGACTTCGACCTGGATTACCAGGATCAATACGTACAGTTTACCTGCGCACAGAACCCGACTACGCTGATGGTGATCACGCGTACCTGGATTGCAAACGACGCATACAACAACAGCAACAGCTGTACACAAACGATCACCGTTTCCCGTGCCGAGTTCGAAGATGTCGACCTGCCGGGTGATGTGGATCTGAACTGTGACCAGGTGAATGGCCCGCTTACTCCTAATGTGACCGGTTGGCCGCAATTGGGTGGTATCGACATGATGCCGGGTAGTGTGGGTGCTTGCAGCTTCGGTATCTCCTACACGGATGAATTGATCGATATCTGCCAAGGTACCTACCAGATCATCCGTACCTGGAAACTGACGGATATCTGTCCGGAAGCAGGTGGAGGAACAATTCAAACGACACACGTACAATACATTACAGTGAACGACGTGCCGCCGACCGTACAACTGATCGGCCAGGCATGGACGTACGATGCAGTCAACGACTGGTACATCATCAGCGCGAATAGCTGGTCGCCCGAACCCAACCTGGGTTGTGTAGCTTCCGGTCCGCTACCGCTGGCCATCATCGATGGTGTTTGCAACGATGTAGTAGAAGTTACGGTATCGACTCCGGCGGGCAACACCACCAACGGTGGCTTGATCCCGGCTCCGGGTCTCCCGATCGGCCAGCACGAGATCACTTACATCGTTCAGGATGAGTGCGGCAACGTAACGAACCTGACGGTAACGATCAACGTAGTAGATAACATCGTACCGACTACGCTCTGCGATGAGATCACGGACGTGAACCTGACCGGTGGCGGCATTGCCATCGTGAATGCTACGACCTTCGACGATGGTTCGTACGACAACTGCTGCCTCGATTACTTCGAAGCACGTCGTATGGATGGTGACTGCGAAGGCAACTTTGACGACTTCGGTCCGACGGTTGAGTTCTGCTGCGTAGACACTGACGCTCCTGTAACGGTGGTGTTCCGTGCATATGACTGCTACGGCAACTTCAACGATTGTATGGTGACGGTTAACGTGAACGACAAAGTTCCGCCGATCATGATCAGCTGTCCGTCTCCGGTGGCTATCACTTGCGACAACTACCTGAACAACCTGGCTGCTGCACTGGCTAATGGAAATTACAGTGTGCTGACCCAGTATGGTACGGCTGAATTTATCGACAATTGCGACTTTGACGTGAATTACACGGTTACACAGAACCTGGATAACTGTAGCAAAGGCACCATTACGCGTAAGTGGGTTGCAACGGATGCTTCCAACACGCCGGTAACCTGCACGCAGACGATCACGGTCAACCACGTAAGTGACTGGGTAGTCGAATTCCCGGCTAACGTAACAGTGGAATGTACCCAAGGTCAACTTCCGGATACGGGTGAACCGAAAATCTTCCACGACGAATGCGAACTGATCGCTACCTCGTATGAAGATACCAACTACGACGTCGTGCCGGATGCATGCTACAAGATCGAGCGTATCTGGACGGTGATCAACTGGTGTGTATACGAACAATTCGGAGAAGACCTGTACAGCGAACTGGGCCACTCGGAACAGAACCTGAATGCCGACTGGGATGGTGATGGAGACAAAGACAACCGCACCTTCCGCGATGGCTACAACAGCTCCGGAAACCCGGGTATCGCCGATGGGTACATTACCTGGAAGCAGATCATCAAAGTAGTTGACAACGAAGCGCCGACCTTCACGATCCCGCCGATCGATGGTTGCATCACGGATACGGATTGCGACACGGATATTACCCTGCCGTACCCGGATATCACCGATGGATGCTCGCCTGAGTTCGACGTAAACATCACAGGTGACTTTGGCGCCTTCAACAACATCTCGGGTGATGTGACGATCCCGAACGTAGGTGTGGGCGAATACGAAGTAACCTACTCCGTGACGGATAACTGCGGCAACACGGCTTACGAGACGATCACGATCACAGTGGAAGACTGCAAGAAACCGACACCGCTTTGCGACAACGGCCTGGTCATCGAGATCATGCAGACGCAAATGGTGGAAGTTTGGGCCAGCGACTTTGACGAAGGTTCCTTCGACAACTGCGGTCCGATCACATCCTTCAGCTTCTCGCCGGATGTCAACGACTTGAGCACCATCTATACTTGCGACGACCTCGGTCAGCAGTCGGTACAGATTTGGGTAACGGATATCTATGGCAACCAGGATTACTGTGAGACCTTCATCGTGATCCAGGACAACATGGGCTTCTGTAGCGGTGTACCGATCGTAATCGCCGGTGAAGTTGCCACGGAAGGAACCGATCCAGTTGAAGGCGTAACCGTTGAAATGAACGGTGGCCTCCTGACGGAGATCACGGGTCTGGATGGCTTGTACGACTTCTCGATAGTAGCCGGCAACGACTACACGGTGACGCCGATGCTGGATGAGAATGCAGCTAACGGGGTGACTACCTACGACATGGTACTCATCACGCGCCACATCCTGAACGTACAGCTGCTCGACAGTCCGTACAAGATCATCGCCGCTGACGCGAACAACTCGGGCACGGTATCGACGCTCGACCTGGTAGCGATCCGCAAGGTGATCCTGGTGATCGAAAATAACTTCCCGAACAACACGTCCTGGCGCTTTGTCGACAAAGACTACCTGTTCCCGAACATGACCAACCCGTGGGCAGATCCGAACGGATTCCCAGAGGTGATCAACTACAACAACCTGCAGAACAGCGATCTGGAAGCAGACTTCGTAGCGATCAAGGTGGGTGACGTGAACGGATCGGCAGCGACGAACCTGCTTGGAAGTGCCGAAGACCGGACGATGATGGGCGACCTGGTGTTCCATACGAAAGATATGGACCTGAAAGCCGGGAAGACTTACGAAGTACCGTTCTACGGAGACGATCAGGAAGTATCGGGCTATCAGTTCACCATGGAACTGGGCGAAGGCATCGAGCTGATGAACATCGGTGAAGGCCTGACCTCGGAGGAGAACTTCGGATTTGCCAAACTGGACGACGGCGCACTGACCACAAGCTGGAACGAAGCCAATGTACGCCAGTTGGGTAGCGAAGAAGTCCTGTTCACCCTGGTGATCAAAGCGACGCAAAATACGACACTGAGCAAGGCACTGAGCGTAAGCTCGCGCTACACGGTAGCTGAAGCATACAACGTTGAAGGCCAATTGCTGAACGTACAACTGTCGTTCGGTAACAGCATCGCCGAAGGCTTCGAATTGTACCAAAACGTACCGAACCCGTTCACGGGTGTTACGCGGATCGGTTTCCGCCTGCCGGAATCCAGCACCGCTACCCTGACGATCATGGATGCATCCGGTCGGGTGCTGAACGTGGTAAAAGGTGAGTACGCAAGAGGCTACAACGAAGTTCAGCTGAACGATTTTGGTGGTGTGAGTGGTGTACTCTACTATGAGTTGGATACGCCGACGCACTCAGCTACGCGCAAGATGGTCATACTGAAGTAATGAAATGAGGGCAGGCGCTTCCCCGGAAGCGCCTGCCACCCCATACAGAAAAATGAAAAAAAGAAGAGGGGTGATCGCTTGTCGATCACCCCTCTTTCTTTTTTAGTAAGTCAAAAACGAAACGGTTTATGCGGGTTTACCCTTCTCTTTCTGTTCTTCAATGCGCTGTTGAAGGGATTCTACGGCAGCCATCTTGAGCGCATAGCCTTTGATATCGCCCTTCCGTTGCAGCTGCATTGCCTCTTCCAGCATATTCAAATACTGCCGCTCCAATTTTTTCAGGGATCCTTTTAAAAAATTTAGCATGTGGGTCTGTTTTTTTTTTAATCACTATACCTGACTTTTTAATGCAGCAAAGTGCTGGTAAAAGTAAGGGATTGTTTCGATCCCCTTATAAAAGTTAAAAAGGCCGAAATGTTCATCAGGAGAGTGGATGCTATCCGAATCCAATCCAAATCCCATCAACACGCTTTTTACGCCGAGCACTTCCTCGAATAAGGCAACAATGGGAATACTCCCCCCGCTACGCTGCGGAAGTGGCTCCTTGCCAAACGTTTTAGCCATCGCCTGAAAAGCCGCCTGGTATTCGGGTGTGTTGGTCGGCGTGACCACCGGCTCGCCACCGTGGTGTGGATGCACGTTTACCTGCACGCCGGGAGGAGCTATTTTTTTGAAATGGTCCGCAAACAGTTGCGTGATCTTTTCCGATTTTTGGTGGGGTACCAGGCGCATGCTGATCTTCGCATACGCTTTGGAAGGAAGCACCGTTTTGGCCCCTTCTCCGATATACCCGCCCCAAATGCCATTGACATCTAACGTAGGCCGGATGGAGGTCTGTTCGAGGGTCGTAAAGTCTTTTTCTCCCATCAAACCGTTTACGCCCAGGTCTGCCATGTATTCCTCCTGGTTGTAGGGCGCTTCATTCATTTTCTGGCGTTCCTCCCGGCTCACCACATCAACCTCGTCGTAAAACCCTGGAATGGTGATGTGCTTATCCTCGTCGTGCAGGGAAGCGATCATTTGAGTGAGCACGTTGATCGGGTTGGCCACGGCGCCCCCGTAAACGCCGGAGTGCAGGTCGCGGTTTGGGCCCGTTACTTCTACTTCCACATAGCTCAACCCGCGCAAACCCACCGTAATGGAAGGCGTGTCGTTCGCGATTATGGACGTATCGGAAACCAATACCATGTCGCAGGCCAGTAATGCGTTGTTTTGACGGCAGAAATGGCCCAGGTTGGTCGAACCAACCTCTTCCTCGCCTTCGATCATGAACTTGACATTGCAGGGCAACTCTCCGGTGGCCATGAGGGCTTCAAACGCCTTCACATGCATGAAGACCTGCCCTTTGTCATCACAGGATCCACGGGCAAAAATCGCACCGTCCGGATGCACGCTGGTCTTTTTGATCGTTGGTTCAAAAGGAGGCGAATGCCAAAGCTCTACCGGATCGGCTGGCTGCACGTCGTAGTGCCCATATACTAACACCGTGGGAAGGTCCGGATGAAGTATCTTTTGACCATAAACGATCGGATGGCCGGCCGTTTCATGCACTTGCACGCCATCGGCGCCGGCTTTGCGCAAGCTCTCCGCTATCGCCTCTGCCATGCGATTGATATCGCCCTTGTACGCGGGGTCAGCACTTACGGAAGGGATACGCAACAATTCAACTAATTCATCCAAAAAGCGCTGCTTGTTGGTTTGAATATAGGATTGGGTCTTTTCCATATTGAAGTAGGTTTTTTCTCGATCAAAGATATATCATGGGTAAAGATAGGGACTAGAACATGGTTCCCAAAAGATCAACCACCCCATCCCCCCATTTTTTACCCGTAAGCGACTTTACCAGCAGGCCACCAGGGATCGGCTGCTGCATGAGCCCCACGGTTTTATGGTCCTTGATGGAAACCCAGCGACTAGGATTTTCGAACGGAATAAATCCTTTTGTGGCGTAAAACTCCGGCTCGGTGGCCACCAATACGATAAAATCAACGGGAAAGCGAACTGCTTCCTCCTCGAGGGCATCCAACAGAATGCTACCAATTTTTTGGTGTTGAAATAAAGGATCTACACACAAGTCGCAAACGCCGAAAACGAATGCCGGCGTCCCCCCCGCATTGATCATCCGGTGCGCCACCGCCAAATGTCCGACCAGTTGCTGTGCCCGGGTTGCCAGGAAGCGAAAACTGGGAAGCTGTTGGAAGTAGGTCTGCCCGGAGGGATAGCCGGGAAATGCCCGCCCCAAAAGACCGGCTATTTCTTGCTGTAGGGTAGGGGATAACTGATATTCTTCTATGCGGCGGATTTGGGTGGCATCCATCCTGGGAGGGTGTTACTTGTAGTGTCTTTGAAGCTTCATCTTTACTTCCTGAATGGACAGGTTTTGCCGGAGTTGCCCCTCATAGGCATAGCTAAGTTGGCCAGTCTCTTCCGAAACGATAAAAGTCGCCACATCCATGCGCTCGGTGATGCCCACCGCCGCGCGGTGCCGCAATCCTGCTGACTGCGGAATGAGTGAGTTGTCGGAGAGGGGCAAAATGCAACTGGCCGCCTGCACTTTATTCCCCGCAATCGTAATGGCGCCATCATGCAGGGGACCTTCTTTGTTGAAAATACTTTCGATGAGCTGCTGAGTGATATTGGCTTCCAGCGATACACCTGTGTTGTTTATGGCCTCCATCATCTCCGAATTGGGGGCGACTACGACCAGGGCGCCCCAGCGAAGTTCGCCCATTTTTTCCAGGGCAGCGCTGATCTCGCCGATGTAGTATTCCTTTTTAGCGCTGTCCTGTCGAAGGTTCCGGTCCATAATTCGCCGGAGGAACTTGGACCGTTGGCGCAAAGTGGTTTTACCCAGCAGTAGCAGAAAACGGCGTACCTCTGGTTGGAATACGATCAGGATAATAATGACGCCTACATTGACAAATTGGTTTAGAAGCAGGGATAAGAGGTCCATTTTCAGGGCGCCGACCAACCACCAAATGATGAATAGCATAACGACCCCGACAAAAATATTGAAGGCTATGCTTCCGCGCAGCAACTTATATACCTGGTATATCAGGTACCCTACGATCAGGATGTCCAGAATATCCCATACCCGAATCCGCAAAAAACCAAAATTCAGCAACCAGATCATATTCCTCTGTAATTTATCTATTCCCATTTTATTAAAAGTCCAGAATGATGACCGCCGCCAGAGGCGGCGGTCATCATTCTATTATCTTTTTTTACTGCCCCAATTCATAAACCACCGGTTGCTTCAAGTGGAAAAAAAGAAAACTCAGTTGGTCTGTGTCTTCCTGGATTTGTTCTTCTACTGATTTTCCCATACCGCTTCCGGCATGCGGTTCTACCAGCAGCAGAACAGGCCGGGTTCCCACTTGCCGGGCCTGCAGTTCTGCGGCAAATTTATAGGTATGTGCCGGATAAATGTAGTCGTCGTGATCACCGGCAAGCAATAGGGTTGCGGGATAATCAGCCGGTAAGACGTTGTGAAGCGGGGAATAGGCTTTCAAGTAATCAAACTCACGGGATTGCTCGCTTCGTCCAAAGTCATAGGCCCATTTGCTGCCAATAGTAAAGTGTTGATACCGCATCATGTCGTAGATACCGGAGGAAGTGATAGCAGCCTGAAAAAGATCCGGCCGTTGGGTAATAGAAGCGCCCACGAGCAATCCGCCGCTTCCGGTTCCTTCAATAGCCAGTTTCTCTTTACGGGTATAGCCCTGACTGATCAGATAGCCTGCTGCCGCCTGGAAATCATTGAACGTATATTGTTTCTTCGACCGGACCCCGCTTTCATTCCAGTTCCGGCCATACTCTCCGCCTCCGCGCAGGATCGCCTGGACCAGGATGCCGCCATTTTCCAAAAAAGACAACTTCGCAGGGTCAAACCGGGGGGTCATGCAATGGTTGAAACTCCCGTCTCCCGTAAGCAGGGTAGGCCGGTTGCCATCCAGCTTAACCCCTTTCTTCAGCGTGATAAAAAGCGGTAGGTTTACCCCATCGGGGCTTTCAAAAAATACCAGCCGGGTTTCGTAGGCTGTCGCATTGAAATTAACTTTGGGCGCTTTGTAGATCCGGGCGGTCAGGAGCTGGAGATCCATTTCATATACCGTAGGCGGGGTGAGGAAAGACTCGAAGTGAAAGAACGCGCGGTCTTCTCCCGGTTGACTCTGGAAGTCGCTGATCGTGCCCATATCGGAGATGGTGAGCATATGGGAGGCACCTCCTCCTGTCTCGTAAACCTGCAAATGACTCTGCCCATCGCGCAGGTAGTGTGCTACGAGTTTGCCGCCCGCCAGGAATACATTATCCAGCAGGTCGGGTCCTTCCGGTATAATGTCTTCCCAATACCCCGGGTCCGGTTTTGCAATGCTTACCTTGACTACTTTTCGTTTATCAGCCTCAAAATTGGTCAGGAACAACAGGTGGTCTCCTGTACTGCCAATGAAGACGAATTCATTGGCCATATCATCTACGATGGGAACGAATTCAGGGTTTTTCCGTTGAAGGTCCATTGCGTAAATGCCATTTCCGGAGTAGGTTTCCCATATATTAAGCACCAAAAAACGGCCGTCTTCGCTGGTTTGAGGCGTAAACCCCCGCCGGGAACGGGCGCGGTCGGCGAAAATGAGCTGGTCGCTGGATGAAGGGGTTCCGACCTGGTGGTAAAAAACCTGATGAAACTCCATGGGGGTAGAGGTCTTTTCCCCCCGCAGCGGAGCAGGATACCGGCTGTAAAAGAATCCATTACCCGACCAGGCAATATTGGAATATTTCACCCAATGCAGGGTGTCGGGGAGCAGCGTGTTTTCCAGGAGGTCATAGAGCTGAATTTTCCGCCAGTCGGAACCATGTTCCGATGTTTCGAATGCGAGATAATGGCCATCCCCTGAAAAGGATAGCTGCTCTATATTGATGGACTCGTCCCGGGAAAAGGTATTGACATCCAGGACCAATTCTTCCGCGCCGCCTGTCAACGCCTGCCGATAGAGCGGGTCCCGCGCCTGCAGGCCGCTATTTTTAAAATAATAGAGAAAATTGCCTACTTTCCGGGGACTGGAAATCCGCTCGTAGTTCCAAAGGGCACGGACCCGCTGACCAACGGCCTTTCTAAAAGTAATTTGAGCGAGGTAGTCATTGGTAAGTGCAGACTCCTGATCCAGCCAATCCTGGAGGATGGGGGCTTCCTCCGCTTCCATCCACCGGTAGGGATCCGGAATAGGCACCCCATGGAGCGTATCCGCAAACAGGGAGTCACGGAATGGCTGTGGGTAGCTAAAAGAAATAGGTTTGAATAGATTTTCCGGGTTATTTGGATCGCCTTTACATCCGATCATGAACAGGACAATGGCAAAAATACCTACTAATGCGTTTTTCATAAAAACAGGTTTGGTGTAACAGGATGGCAATTAGTTGCCCCTTTCAACTCAGAAGGGTATTTTTGTAGAGGCAACAAGCTGAATCTTTCCTTCTGGCAGTTAAAATATAAATAATTTCACTTATCCGCATGAAGCATTTTGCAGCAATAGTATGGTGTTTCCTTTTTTTTGTCCCTTTCCTGCAAAGCCAGGTCGTGAAAACCAACGAAAAAGGGGAGAAGATCATCGAATATCCCGATGGGACCTGGAAGCTATTTGTCGAAGAGGGAACCGGTGATCCGTTGGGGGTTTCTCAGGATGAAAAAAATCCCTGGGTAGAACCCGACCCGGAAGAAGAAGCGAAAAAAAAAGCAATCCGGTATGCCGAGCTATTGAGTGCCGATGCTGCCCAATTGCAAAATTTTGCCCAGGCGGCCCGTTCCAAGCGCCTAATAATGGAAGAGGAAATGGCGGATATGAAGGCCCGCCCCAATGCGTATTCCTCCAAGGAAATACTGGCATTGGAACACAAAATGACCAAGCAGAAGGAGCGGGAAAGCCTGTCGTTTAGCCTGTATAGCCAGGCAACCCGCCTGGCGCAGGATGCAGAGAATATGATCTTTCTGAAGCCTAAGAAACGAGACAAAGCGATGAAGCACCTGGAGTTGGAGAAGTCTCGGTTTGATACTCGTATGCAAGCGCTGGCAGACCTTGAAAACCCCCTACAGGAAACTTCCGCCCCGATAGTGGAAAAAATCTATAAAACCTACGATCCCCAGAAAGATACCCGCCTGAATCCTCCTCCATATTCCTGCGTTTTCACCCACAATGAAGTGGATAAGTTTTCAGGGAAAATGCGCAGGGACCTCAAGCCGGTTGTCCTTTTTACGCATACGCCCAAAGATCTGCGGCCTTTCCTTCGTGACCGGGAATACATCACCTGCCGGGGATATCTGGCCGATCTCTCCGATGGCCTGCTCTTCCTTTCCCTGGAGTTTTCCATCGCCTCCAACAATGCACAGGCCGCTTTTGGAGGGATTCCCAACGGGAGTATCCTCAGCATTTTATTGATGGACGGGCAAACCCTTCGCCTGATCAACTCCAAATCGGATGCCGGATACTATGACCCGGATCTCGAGGCCTATATCTACCGGTCCCAATTCCAGGTTAGCGGCGTACAGGAACGCATCCTCCAGTCGGCAGAACTGGATCAGATGCGGGTGATTTGGGCTACCGGCTATGAAGATTATGAAGTATTTGAATTGGATTTTTTCCGCAATCAGATCAATTGCCTGCGGACTACCAATTAATCCAGCCGATTATGGAAACACCTCAAAATGAAAATACGGCCCTCCGGATGCTGGGACTGGAACTGCCCACCGATCCCCGTTGGGTCAATCTGGCAGAAAAAGACCTGGAAGAGATCCTCACCGATCATGCCTATTGCGAACAAAAAGCAGCTACCTCCTGCATTTCACTCATACAGCGGTATCCTGAAAAAACAGAGATGGTAAAAGAACTGGCGCCCATCGTCACCGAAGAATGGGGGCACTTTCGCATCGTTCTCCAGGAAATGGAAAAGCGAAATCTCTCGCTGGGCCACCAACGGAAAGATCAGTATGTAAATGCCCTGCGTGATTTTATGAAGAAAGGAGGGAGCCGGGAGGACAGGCTGCTGGAAGAGTTGCTGGTCTGCGCGTTGATCGAGGCCCGCAGTTGCGAGCGCTTTCGGTTGCTATCCCTCTACATCGCCGAGGACGCTCTCAAGGGATTTTACCACAAGTTTATGGTTTCGGAAGCCGGCCATTACCGGCTTTTCATCGAACTGGCCAAATCCTATTTTCCGGAAGAAGTGGTGAAGGATCGTTGGAAAGAATACCTAGTCCGGGAGGCCCAGATCATGAAAGACCTCGAGCTACGGGGCGACCGGATGCATTAAGCTTGCATAAAGCCCGTTGATAGTGTTTTTAGCACAGCCCGATCCACTTCATGCACCCCGTCAAAAAAATGCTGTACAACGGGCGTCTGGTGCAATTTGGCCCATTCTTCCACCTTTCCCAGCCGTTCCGGATTGAAATATGGGTCCTTTTCTCCGCAAACGAAATGAATAGCACCGGTTTGAAGGTGGGCGTCATCTCCCTCCTGAAAAGGGTCGTCCGGCGGCATGCCGGCCCACAGGATCAGGTTGGAAAACGGTACCCGTTGGCGCAGTACCCACCTCAATAAAGTGGGCACACCCTGGGAAAACCCAAGCAAATGCAGGCGGATATTGGAAGGTAACTGCGGGCGGTATTCCTCCCACAGATCCTGAAAAAACCGGCAGTAGTCGTCAATCTCTGACAGTCGGTCTTCCCGCGTCATCCAGGATGCGCCAACCTGCCCGTCAAACCCTTGCCAGTAAAAACGCGATAAGCCCTCCGGGGCAAGGATGAAATTTTCAGGAGACTCCAATCCTTCAAATTTCCGGATGATACTCCCCGCTAATTGTCCATAACCGTGAAAAGCCCACCACCAATCCTGCACCTCGGGCCCCGGCTTCCCCATCGTATAATAACGCGCTGTCCGCGCCGCCAACCGTTTATGCTCCTCCATTATCCTTTTTTTCTCCCCAAAATATCCTTATCCCCCTCTCCCTCCAGGATGGGGAAGGGGCGGGGCGGTTCGTCCATGATCTGATTTTCGAGCATGGGGATATATTTCCAAATTCCGTTTTCCAACTGGTAGGCCTCGTAACTGCCATCGGGTATCCAGGTAGGTCCCTGGCCTTCATAGAGCTCGCCGATCTCCTCCAGGTGGTCTATAACCACCATTTCATACACCGGGTCATAGTTGCATTTGATAGCGGCTTCTGCCGAATATTCAAGGAACAGGCGATTGCGCACGCGCACTCCGCTTTCTCCTTCTTCTTTATAGAAAACGGGCGCGCCGAATTGGGGTTTCCCTTCCACAAAGCTCAGCACGTCGATCACTTTGCGTTTGTTGAAAAAAGAAAAAGCATCGTAGCCGAACAACAGGTATTTGGGACCCTGTGGCGTATCAAAAAGCCTCAAGCCATAGTATAAGGCCCCGTACCATTTGTCTGCCGGCAACACATCGTACTCCACCTCTTGTACATCGAACGAGCGATCGACAAGGGGAAAAAGCTGTAACTCAGAGCTATTTAGCTGGATAGCGCCGTAATAACGGTATTCATTTACATCGACATACAATTGCCACGTGAATATCCGGAAGGTACTGTCGGGAGGGTACAGGATAGAAATGGATTGCACCCGGCTAAAAGGATAGTGGAAGGAATTGGGTGTTTTCAGGGCTTTCACCAGCGTAGGGATCAGCTTTTTAGTGGCCCCAAACCGGTTTTCCGGAAAAGAGTCGTTGATAATGGCATAAGACAGCAGGGCGATGGTGTCTTCATATTCTTTCAATTGCGCCAATTCGGTCTCCGGAATGACCGGCTTCTGCCCATACGAAGCCACGGAAAAAAACACCCCGATAAGGAGTCCCAAACACACTCTTCTCATAATGTTAAGTTTACCCACCCCAAACGTTCTTCCTCCTGCGTTTATTATCTCTTCTTCTTGCGCTTATTGTCCTTATAGTCCATCAAAATAAACTCACCCAGCCCATCGAGGTTGCTGTAAAAAGCTTTTCCATTGTTGGCGCTGGTAAACTGATCGACGAATTGCACGAGGTAGGGGTCTTGCGCGATCATGAAGGTAGTGATGGGGATATGCAGCTTACGGCATTGGGTAGCAAGGGTAAGGGTGCGGTTTACGATCATGCGATCGAGTCCGAAGCTGTTCTTGTAGTATTTTTTACCTTTCTTGATACAGGTGGGCTTGCCGTCGGTGATCATGAAAACCTGTTTGTTGGGATTGCGCCGACGGCGGAGCAAATCCATTGCCAGTTCCAGTCCGGCCACGGTATTGGTATGATAGGGTCCCACTTGCAGATAGGGGAGGTCTTTGATCTCAATCTGCCAGGCATCGTTGCCAAATACAATAATATCGAGGGTGTCTTTGGGATAGCGGGTGGTGATAAGTTCGGACAGCGCCATAGCCACTTTTTTGGCCGGGGTGATGCGGTCTTCCCCATAGAGGATCATGGAGTGGGAGATGTCGATCATCAACACCGTGCTCATCTGCGCCTGGTAGTAGGTCTCAAAAACCTCCAGGTCTTCCTGTGCGAGCTGAAAGTCGTCGATTCCATGATTGATTTGCGCATTGCGCAGCGACTCCGAAACGGCGAGGTTGTCCAACTGGTCGCCGAACTCAAAGGGGCGCAATTCGGCGGTATTTTCATCTCCACCTCCCCCAAAGCGGGTATTGTGTTGTCCGCGACGGGTCTTTTTCAATTGCCCGAAAATATCTTCCAGTGCTTTGCGCCGGATGGCTACTTCCATTTTGGCGCTGGGCGTAAACCCTCAATCTCGTTTCGGGTCTTGTTGAGTATATCCCTTGTCAATGAGGTCCTGGATGAAATCGGCCATCCCGTAGTCGTCGGTGGTTAGCTGGTATTCTTTATCCAGCTCCGTCAGCCAGGATAAGGCCTCGCTCACCTCCCCCGATGTATACACCAGGAGCTCCTGAAATATTTTCAGCAGCTTTTCAAAGGTCGACTGAGATTCGAAAGGTTTGAATTCGGAGAAGCGGTAGCCGATCATAGAGAAAAATTAAATCACGCAACAACTCACCAGATCTTCATAGTCCGGCCGGTCGGATGCTAATTTATGGATGAAGGAATCGCGGATCTGCCCGCCCATGATGGCGAAAATGCCAGGCATTTGAAACCCGTCGCCGAGTTGGGGGCCGATCCCATGGCCGTCGAGTATGCCGGCGGAAAAGCCACGCACCCAGGTAGAAAGGCCAAAAAGTTGAGTGAAAGTGCCTTTGGAAAGGCCAAATGCTGCGTAGTAGTTGCAGGCCGGGTCGCTGATATGGACCGCTCCTTCCAGGTTGTATTTCTCGAAATACCGGTCGGCCACCTCCTCGTCTGCCATGTGCACAAACACGATTTGGGTGCCTTTTTCTTCAATGGAGGCTCGTTTTTTGGAAATATCGGCCAATGCTTCCCTGCAGAAGGTACAACCAAAATGCCGGAGAAAGACGAGTAATACAGGCTGTTTAAAGGAAAGCTTGTAGAGGTTGTCACCTGTGTTTGTGATCATCCCCTGCAAAATCTCCCCGGTGGAAGTAGTTGTCGTCATCTGCGCAATTTAAGGGAAAGCGAAAATATACAATGACAAACAACTTATGAGTTTTTAAGTTTAAAATTTTGGAATTAGATGGGCGCTGTAGTAGGCGCCCATCTAACTTTCTTTTATAAGCTCATTCCGTTAAACACATCAATCACCTGCTTCACATGGGAGGCAGAGTCATGGAGGAGTTTAAGTTCGTCGTCGTTGAGCTTGAGGTCGATGATCTGTTCGATCCCATTTTTGCCAAGTTTTACCGGCAGGCCGAGGAAAATATCCTTCAGCCCGTACTGGCCGTCGAGGAGCACGCAGCACGGGAAGATCCGGTGCTCGTCGCGCACGATGGTTTCCACCATTTGAGCGGCGGCGGCGCCCGGAGCGTACCAGGCCGAAGTACCCATTAGTTGTACCAGTTCCCCACCGCCCATCTTGGTGCGCTCGACGATCTTGTCGAGGGTGGCCATATCGATCAGGTCGGTGACAGGGATACCGGAGACGGTTGTGTACCGGGGCAGGGGCACCATCGTGTCGCCGTGGCCACCGAGCAGCACAGCCTGAATATCTTTCGGCGAAACCTGAAGGGCTTCGGCGAGGAACGCGCGGTAGCGTGCGGTGTCGAGGATACCGGCCATCCCGAATACGCGGGTAGAGTCGAGCCCGGAAGCCCGGTAAGCAGCCAGTGTCATCACGTCGAGCGGATTGGACACGACGATGATAATCGGGTTCTTCGAATACTTCAGGATGCTTTCAGTGACCAGGTTTACGATCTTGGCGTTGGTGGAGATGAGGTCGTCGCGGCTCATACCCGGTTTGCGGGGCACGCCGGCGGTGATGACCACGATGTCCGAATCGGCCGTTTCCTCATAGTTGTCAGAGCCGTGCAGGTAGGTACTGTAATAATCGACCGGGGCTTGTTGCCACATGTCGAGCGCTTTCCCTTTGGCCAGATTGCCCATGATGTCGAGCAATACCACTTCTTTAACGATGTCTTTATGAGCCAGCACGTTTGCGCACGTTGCGCCTACGTTGCCTGCGCCAACTACGGTTACTTTACGCATGGTATGGTAGATTTTTGTTTGGAACAAAAGTAGGTTTTTTTTGCATGGGGAAGAAAACGATGTTCCATAATTTGGTGTTTATTGTGATAGCAGATGACCTCCCCAAAATCCCGTTTTGGAAAAATGGGACATTCCCCCTATTTTTGCCAGCACTTTACAAGTAGTTCCAGTTTAAAAAAATTTCATTTTAATTATTTAGCAATGACTCAACGGTTTATTACCTTATTTTTTGCCCTGGCCCTGCCGCTTATCCTGTTCGGCCAAAACCGCCCGGTTTGTGGATTCGAAAGCGACCAGGCCTTCGAGAATAACATTAAGTACCTCAAAACGCAAATCGCAGAAGGGGTCCTGTCCACACGGGGAAACACAGTAACCTACGTGCCGGTAAAATTTCACATTATCTCCAAAACAGACGGTACGAAAGGAGTGAGCGAGCAAGTTGTGCTGGATGCCCTTTGTCACCTGAATGAAGAATATGCCGACCAGGATATCCAGTTTTACATCTATGGCGGGTTTAAATACATCAAAAATGATGTGGCCTACAATAACCCCGGCGATGCTGAACTCACCCTTCAGGGTAGCAAAGACAATAAAGCTATGAATATCTTCATGGGCCTGAATGCCAACCCTCCGGGGGGAGGAATCCCGGGAGGTACGACGTTGGGTTATTTTTCCGGTTCTCCCAGCCAGGACTGGATCATTATCCGCAATGGGGAAGTCAATGGGAGTTCTTCCACCATCCCGCATGAAGTTGGCCACTACTTCAGCCTGGATCACCCCTTCAACGGATGGGATTGTACCGCATGGACCGAGGCCGAATATGGCAACCCCATCGATTTTCTCAATGCCCCTTGCAACCCGGATGTGAAGGTGGAATTTGCCAATGGTTCTAATTGCAATACCGCAGGAGACTTCCTTTGCGATACGCCTGCCGATTATAACCTTGGTTACTTTGATGATGACGATTGTATCTACACGGGCAACTGCAAGGACCCCAACGGCGACCTGCTCGATCCGATGGAGAATAATTATATGAGCTACTTCAACGGTTGTGCGCAATACATCTTCACCCCTCAGCAAAAAGACCTGATCGCAGCCCGGTTGATCCAACGCGGCGGCCTGGCGACCATCACCACTCCCCAGCCGGCAGTAGAAGGCACTACCACATTGGTTCAGCCTGCAGATGGTTCTGTCACTCCCGCCTACAACAACGTGGCTTTTGAATGGTCCGCTGTTCCGGGCGCCAACCAGTATATGCTGGAGATTGACCTGTCCACCGGTTTCAATTTAGTGCCCATTCGCCAGATCGTTTGGGGCAACTATAAAGTCATCCAGGGGCTGCAGTCCAATAAAAAATACTACTGGCGTGTACGTCCGTTCAACAACTTCGATGCGTGTGCGCCGACCTCTGAGCGTTGGGACTTTACTACGGGCACGGCGATCAGTACCACAGAGCCGCCCTACGTCACGAACTGGATGGTGCGCCCCAACCCGGTTACTGCCGGGCAGAGCCTCCAACTGGAGATGAATACCAACGAAAGTTTTGAGGCTTCGGTAACGCTGCGCACCCTGAGCGGGCAAACGCTGCAAACGATCCAGACGAGCTTTGCTGTAGGCAACAGTACCCTCCACATCCCCACCACAGGGTTAGTGAATGGATTATACTTCCTGACGGTGCAAAGTGCGGAAGGGATACTCAATGAGCGTGTGATCATAGCCCACTAAAAAATGGATGAATGAAGGCGCCGGGCCGGCGCCTTCATTCATCCATTTTAGTGAGGAGTTTTTCCACTTCTTCCTCCGTATTCCGCAATTTCTCCTTGCATAACTGCACCAATTCTGCGGCCCGTTTCACCTTGTTGCTCATTTCTTCCATGCCGATCTGTCCTTCCTGCAATTGCTGAAGGATGTTCCTCAATTCGGCCAGGGCTTGGTCGTAGGTCATGACGTTGGGTTTAGATCTTCAATGGTGCTAACGGCTTCTCCGTCCTGTAAATGGAGGCGGACACGGTCGCCGGGGCTGAGTTGGTGGATGGACTGGATGCTGTGGCCTTCCCGGGTGATATAGGCATAGCCCCGGTTCAGGGCTTGTTGCGGATCGAGCAGGGCACATTGCTCGCCCAAATGCTCGAGCCGTTGGCTTTCCCGCTGCAAATTCAATTGCACATAGTTGCGCAGCTGCTGGCCCAGCATGGCGAGTCGTTGGTCGTGTACATGCAAGGTCGATTGGACCAGCTGACCTACCCGGTTTCCGGTTTGCACTATCCTTGTTTCAAAAGCGGCATTGTGATTGAGCAGGTGTTCTGCCACGGCCGTAGGCGTTTTCAGGGAGGTGTGGGCTACGAGATCCAGTACCGTTTCATCTGTTTCATGACCGATCCCGGAAAATACAGGCAGGTGGCAATTAGCCACGCCCCTGCATAGCGGCAGTTGGTCGAAAGCAGCCAAATCAAGCCTGGAGCCTCCGCCACGAATTACCACCAGGCAGTCGAACCTGCTTTGCTGGTGTTCGATCTCCCGGATCCGGGCCAGCATTTCCGGCTCCACCTGTTGCCCTTGCATCGCCGTAGTGAAAAGATGGGTGGTAAAACGATACCCGTAGGGGTTTTGGTGCAATTGATCCAGGAAGTCCTTCAATCCGGCAGCTTGCGGGGAAGAGCATATCGCAATGCGCTGCATCACCGGAGGTAAAGGGATGGCGGCATTTTTTTCCAACAACCCCTCGGCCTTCAGTTGACGGATGGTCTCCTGTCGCTGAATTTCCAGCTTCCCCAGAGAAAAAGCCGGATCGACTTGTACAATATGGTATTGGAGTCCGTAGCGTTCGTCGTAGGTTACCCGTACCTGAACCAGCACTTCCAACCCTTCCCGAAGCACTTCGTCCAGCAGAGGCCCCAGATCGCGTCGCAGCAACTGGTATTGTCGCTGCCACAAAACAGCATCAGCCCGGGCCAGGATCTGGTCTTCCGCTCCGTCTTTTTGCACCAACTGAATGTAGTAGTGCCCCCGCGAATTGGATAGCTGGAAAATCTCACACTGCACCCACACCGGATCGGGAAAGTTCAGACTTACCACCCGCCGGATATACTCGTTTAACTCGTATAGTGTGTATTGCTGCATGCTTCTAGTGACTGGTGACTAGTGACCAGTGACTAGTCACCAGTCACTAGTCACTAAATAATCAGCATCGCATCTCCGTAGCTGAAGAATTTATACTTGTGTTTGATGGCTTCCTGATACGCTTCCATCACGAGGTCGTACCCACCGAACGCACAGATCATGATGAGCAGGCTCGACTTGGGTAAGTGAAAGTTGGTAATCATCGCGTTGGCGATATGGAAGTCGTAGGGTGGATAGATGAAAAGATTGGTCCAGCCTTCTGCGCCTTTGAGGTAGCCATCGGCAGAAACGGCCGACTCGATAGAGCGCATCGAGGTAGTGCCCACTGCACAAATACGGCGGGCTTTTTCTTTTCCCCTGTTCACGACTTCAGCGGAGGAGGAAGTAATGCGGAAATATTCGGCATCCATTTTGTGCTTGGAGAGATCTTCCACGTCGATGCTCCGGAACGTGCCCAGCCCTACGTGCAGGGTGAGTTCAGCAAAATTTACGCCTTTGATCTCCAGCCGTTTGAGGAGCTCGCGGCTGAAGTGCAGCCCGGCGGTAGGCGCTGCTACGGCGCCGGTTTCTTTTGCATAGACCGTCTGGTAGCGTTCCTTATCGAGCGATTCGGCCGGACGGTTGATGTATTTGGGAAGAGGCGTGTTGCCCAGCGAATAGAGATCCTTCTGAAATTCTTCCTCCGAGCCGTCATACAGAAACCGGATCGTACGTCCGCGGGAGGTGGTATTGTCTACTACTTCGGCTACGAGCACGTCATTGCCGTCATCGTCGCTGAAGTAAAGCTTGTTGCCTACCCGGATCTTCCGTGCCGGATCGACCAGCACGTCCCAAAGCCGTTGTTCGGAATTGAGCTCCCGGAGAAGGAACACCTCGATCTTGGCGCCTGTTTTTTCCTTCTTGCCGTAAAGACGGGCCGGAAAAACCTTTGTGTTGTTGAAGATCATGACGTCCCCGTCATCGAAATACTCCATCATGTCCTTGAACACCCGGTGTTCAATTTTTCCGGTGGCGCGGTGGAGCACCATGAGCTTGCTTTCATCCCTGTTTTCAGCAGGGTATTGGGAAATTAATTCCTTAGGCAGTTCGAAATCGAATTGAGAAAGTTTGGTTCGCATGTAAGACCTTTCGTTAGGATAATCAGAGTGGAAGAATGACCGCTCCAAAACAGCGGACAAAGATAGTAAACTTCAATGTGCCTTACCACAATTTCGCTGCTTCACTTTTGCACATTTGCACTTTTCTACTAATTAAGACACTTTAGGAGATAAAACGGATACGTTGATCGAATGCTTTTTTTCTCAGAATGGATCTTTTGTACTTTGGCCACGTTTCACAGCTGGAAAAAAAACAGCATATTATACAGGATGCGGGCGCATTCTGTATGACAAATCTTCGATGTATACTTATGAAGATCATTATCAGGGTTTTTCTGGAAAGCGTAGGGCAGGCCCTTCAACAACTCTACGGCAACCGTTTGCGGAGTTTTCTCTCCCTGTTGGGCATTACCATCGGTATATTTTGCATTATTGGCGTTCAGTCGGCTGTCGACTCGCTGGAATCCAGCGTGCGCGGGAGCATGGACAAATTGGGCGATGATGTGTTGTACATTCAAAAAATTCCGTGGGCTGAAGATCCCGGCGTAAGTTTTTGGAAATATATGCGGCGGCCTAACCCCAACTACCAGGATATGGCCGTTATCCGGGAGAAGGTGAAATCTGTCGGCCTGACCGATTATCACGTGTTCCTCGGTTTCAAGCCGATCAGGTACCGCTCCAATACGGTTACTGGCGCTTATTCCATCGCCGTTACCTATGATTTTGAAGCAATGACCGGCACTAAGTTTGAAAAGGGTCGTTTTTACACCTCCCCCGAATACCACAACGGCCTGAATAAAGTGGTCATCGGATCTACGGTAGCAGAGGAACTTTTTGGTTCGCTGGACCCCATCGGCAAGCAAGTCAAGCTCATGGGGCACAAACTGGAGGTGATCGGGGTGATCGAAAAATCAGGTCAAAGCCTCATCAATATTTTTGATTATGACAATGGCATTGTCATCGGCTACGAAACGGCCCGCAAAATGGCTGCAGTGAAAAGCAATCACCGCTACGGAGGGGCTTCTGTCATCGTGAAAGCCGGAGACGGGTATTCCCTCGAGCAATTGCGCGATGAGGTTACCGGGGTGTTGCGGGCCTATCACCGCCTGAAGCCCAAGGAACCGGACGATTTCTCGTTAAACAGCTTGTCCATTATTGCCTCCGCCATGGATAGCTTTTTTAGCGTACTCAGTTTGGTAGGGATGATCATCGGCGGATTTGCCATTTTCGTGGGTATGTTCAGCGTGGCCAATATCATGTTCGTCTCCGTAAAAGAACGCACCAATATCATCGGCATCAAAAAAGCGCTCGGTGCCAAGCAGAGCTATATCCTGCTGGAGTTTCTGATCGAAGCGATCATTCTCTGTATTATCGGGGGCGCTGCCGGATTGCTCTTAGTGCTTGCCGTGACCTCTATCCTCTCCGGGTTTATGCCCTTCCAACTATTCCTTTCTACTAAGAATATTTTGGTCGGCGTGCTCCTCTCTGCCGGTATCGGCGTGCTCTCCGGGTTTATTCCCGCATTTCAGGCCGCCCGCCTGGATCCGGTAGAAGCGATCAGGAAGTGAGTTGGTGAAGCGTGAAGAGTAGAGACGCCATACCTGGCGTCTAAAGTAGAGACGCCACGTATGGCGTCTAAAGCAGAGACGCCACGTATGGCGTCTAAAGCAGAGACGCCACGTATGGCGTCTTTACTTTTTTTGCACCAACCAATCTCTAATAAAATAGCTCTTTATTACAGCGCGAGAACAAGATTCGGGAAGGATCCCGACGCGTGAAATTCCGTATGGATAGGCTTGAATTTAAAAAATATAATTTCTGTAATTTTAAAATAATAAACTTTAATTCTTAAATTTTAAAATTTATAAATAAAATTCAGAATATTATTTTGATTTATTTTTGATTCCCAATTTTCTTCTACGTATCTTTGTATCGATATGAAAACAACTTTACCCACATTTCCCAATTGGCGCCATTCCGACTCCGGAAATTTTTTCCTGATCGCAGGGCCTTGCGCCGTGGAAGGGGAGAAGTAGTCATGGAAATAGCGGAGAAAGTGACCGCGATTTGCGACCGACTGGCGATCCCCCTTATTTTTAAAGGTTCTTACCGCAAAGCCAACCGGTCGCGGATCGATTCATTTTCAGGCATAGGGGACGAGAAAGCCTTGCAAATACTCCAGAAAGCAGGCTCGAACTTTGGGGTGCCGGTCACCACCGACATCCATGCGGATGAAGAAGCGGCTATGGCCGCAGCGTATGTGGATGTGCTGCAAATTCCGGCTTTTTTATGTCGCCAAACCAGCCTGCTCCAGGCCGCAGCCGAAACGGGTAAGGTTGTCAATATTAAAAAAGGGCAGTTCCTGAGTCCTGAAGCCATGCGGTTTGCCGTCGATAAGGTAGTAGACTCGGGCAATACACAGGTGATGCTGACGGAACGCGGCACCACATTCGGCTACCAGGATTTGGTGGTGGATTTCAGAGGCATCCCCCTCATGCGGGAATACGGCAAGCCGGTAGTGATGGATTGTACCCATTCCCTTCAGCAACCCAACCAGTCGACCGGCGTAACCGGAGGCCGGCCGGCATTGATCGAAACCATTGCCAAAGCGGGGATCGCCGTAGGCGCCGACGGGCTGTTCATGGAAACCCATCCCAGACCCCAGGAAGCCAAATCGGATGCCGCCAATATGTTGCCGCTCGACCTGCTGGAGCCCTTGCTGATACGCCTTTTGCGGGTGCATGAGGCCATCCGGGAACAAGGAGTTAGGATGTGATCATTGCTTTTTATGGAAATTATATTTATATTACGATAAATTAAAAAGGGAGGTTTATATGAGAAAAACAACTACACTATTTTTAATCCTCTTCACCTGCCTCCTTTTCGCACCTTCCCTCCAAGGCCAAGGAGCCGAAAAGATCCTCGTGAAGTCCTTCAATCTTGAAGGAAACTACGCTGTACAACTGGACTTGCCTGGAATTGTAGAAGTTAAGGAGTGGGATAACACCTATATGCGTATTGAAATGCATGTATCGGTAGCGCACATTACCGAAACACTCCTTCGCACCCTGATCCAATCGGGACGTTACAATATCTACGGCAAAACCGAGGAGGGCGTTTACAAGGTATTTATTCCTGGCTTGTTTAAGCAAGTTAAAGTAGGCGGCAGGGAGATCGAAGAAACATTCTCCTTTACGATACTTTGCCCCACGAAAGTAGGGATTGTGGAAGACCCTGTACCGGAAACCACTCCAACTCCGGAAGCTGCAATACTCACCTCGAGTTTGTAACAAAACCTGTGAATCAGGCGTTAAAAAGGTACGCCGGGCATGCTCGGCGTACCTTTTTTCAATTCTCCAAACAAACACAACCTCATGCGTTGGATTTTCCTAGTCTCTTTTATTACCCTGATGCAGACGGCCATGTCCGCCCAAAATGAAAAGGTGATCCACCAGGCGTTCGACCTGGCCGGCATCGATAATCTGTCACTCGACCTGATCGGGGAGGTGGAGATCGAATTCTGGGCGGGTGATAATGCCCTTAGCGAAACCAAGATTCAGATCTGGGACGCCCCGCCACATGTTTTGAAGTTTTTCGTGGAAGAAAAGAAGCGCTATGAGATCCTCGAGGCGCGAAATGGAACCGGGATGGTGCTCAGCGCCAACGATCCCTTGCGCGACCCGATACGCTATAAAGAAACTGCCTGTTTCGAAACGGTTAAGCTGCGCCTGTTCGTTCCCGATAGTTTTGACAAAGTTGGAGCGGGTGTCTATCAGCGCCGGAAATAAGCTACTAACGCTGTTTCTCAATTTTTTCGCATGGTAAAGACGATCGAATTAAAGCTGTTGCCGGATGAAGCGGTACGGGAGGATGTGGTGCGCGAACGAGCGGCCTCGGTTGCCGGCGTTTCGATCGGAGAGATTCGGCATATACGGCCGCTCAAACGTTCTATAGATGCCAGGGGTTACCGGCCCGTGGTTTTGCTCCGGGTCGAGGTGTATATCCAGGAAGATTTTACCCCCGAAGCGCCGTTGCTTTCCGGTCTTCGCGATGTGGCACACCGCCCCCCGGTACTTATCGTAGGAGCAGGCCCTGCTGGCTATTTTGCGGCACTGGAACTGATAGAAGCCGGGCTGAAACCCATTTTGTTCGACAGGGGGAAAGATGTCCAGACCCGGAGACGAGACTTGCGTGCTATCCAACAATTCGGGGAGGTAAATCCCCATTCGAACTATTGTTTTGGGGAAGGCGGCGCAGGTACCTATTCCGACGGCAAGCTCTACACCCGCTCACATAAGCGCGGGAGCATCGAGAAAGCTATGCGGCTGCTGGTGGAGCACGGGGCCGATCCCGATATCCTCGTCGATGCGCATCCACATATCGGATCCAACAAACTGCCCAAACTCGTAGCCAATATCCGGGAGACCATCCTGAAGTATGGCGGGGAGGTCCACTTCGATGCCCATGTGACTGATCTGATCGTGCGCGACGCAAAGATGGAAGGGGTAGTGGTCAACGGCGCCCAGGAATATTTTTCGCAGGCGGTTATCCTGGCCACCGGCCATTCGGCGCGCGATATTTACTACCTCCTCCACCGTAAAGGCATTCGGATGGAAGCCAAGCCATTTGCACTGGGGGTTCGGGTAGAACACCCTCAACCCCTCATCGACCGGATCCAGTACAGGCAGGACCCCCGGGAGGAACACCTGCCGGCGTCGAGCTACCGGCTGGCTTGTCAGGTCGACGGACGAGGGGTTTTTTCGTTTTGTATGTGTCCCGGAGGCCTGGTCGTGCCTGCTGCCACAGCGCCCGGAGAGATCGTGGTCAACGGGATGTCCCTGTCGAGGCGCGATTCGCCTTATGCCAATTCGGGCACGGTGGTAGCGGTAGAGATGGAAGACCTGCGCCCTTTCCAATCATACGGCGTTTTTGCAGGGTTAGAATTTCAAAAATCGGTCGAACAATCCATGTTCGCTTTCGGTACGGGCGGGCAGCAGGCCCCCGCACTGCGCATGACGGATTTCGTGGCCGGAAAACTATCGGCATCCCTTCCTCCGACCTCCTACATTCCGGGCTTGTTGCCGGCGCCGCTCCACGAGTTGCTGCCCAAGGGTATCTACCTCCGCCTTGCCAAAGGCATGGAGGAATTTGGACGATCGATGAAAGGGTACTTTACCGAAGAAGCCAACGTCATAGCCACGGAGAGTCGCACCAGTTCTCCGGTGCGTATTCCCAGGGGGAAAGACAACTACATGCATGTCGAAGTAGCCGGGCTCTTTCCTGCGGGCGAAGGCGCCGGTTATGCCGGGGGCATTATTTCCGCCGCGATGGATGGGCAAAATGTAGCCCAGGCTGTGGCCAGGTTCCTTTAAAAGCAAAAAAAAGTACTTACTTTACCCACGAATAGACGCCATTTTTACAGAAAAGAAATCACCATGCGCGTATTGATCACCTGCCCACCCATGCTGGGTCAAATTGAGGACTTTAAACCCCTATTCTCCAGGAAAGGTATCGAATTGGTGACCCCCAAGGTTGTACAAATATTGAGCGAGGAAGAACTCATTCAACTGGTGCCTCAGGTCGATGGCTGGATCATAGGCGACGATCCGGCGACGGAGCGCGTATTTGCCGCCGGCCGGCAAGGCCACCTGAAAGCCGCGGTCAAATGGGGTGTAGGCGTCGACAACGTCGATTTTAACGCCTGTAAACAATTGGGTATCCCGGTGACGAATACCCCGTTTATGTTTGGCGCAGAAGTAGCCGACATCGCGGTCAATTATGTGATCGGGCTGGCGCGGCAGACCTTCTGGGTTGACCGCGAAGTGCGCAAAGGCAACTGGCCCAAGCCAGCGGGGATTTCCCTCTCCGGCAAGCAGGTGGCCCTGATCGGTTTTGGCGATATCGGAAAAGCTACCGCCAGCCGCCTGCAGGCACTCGGAATGCACATCCGGGTGTATGATCCTTTTGCGCCGCATACCTTGTCGGACGAAACGAATTACCGTTTTTCCGCCTTTCCGGAACAACTGGAAGAGGCGGATTTCGTGGTCGTTACTGCCTCGTTGACCCCTGGTTCACGCCACCTCCTCAACGCCCAATCGATCGGGCTGATGAAAAAAGGCGTGCGGATCGTGAATGTGTCAAGGGGACCGATCATCGAAGAGCGCGCCTTGATAGAAGCGCTGCAAGCAGGGCAGGTACACTCGGCAGCTCTCGATGTATTTGAGGTCGAGCCTCTTCCTGCAGATTCGCCGCTGCGCCAATTTGAATATTGTATTTTTGGCACCCATAACGGATCCAACACGGTTGATGCCATGCATCGGGCCAGTCAACAGGCCATTACCTATTTATTTAACTTCCTCCAGGTTCCTCTCCGGGAGGAAGACTGGTCAAACTAATTTTATTGCCGTGAGCAAGACTTCAAAAATGAAATGCATTCTGGTGACCGGCGTAAAAGGCGGAATTGGCGAAGCTATTGCCAAAGCCTTCCGGGAGCAGAATTACTATGTGTACGGAATGGATAAAGAGGAAGAAGGGTATGGCGCCCATATCGACCGGTTTATCCATTTTGACATACACCAGTATGTATGGGATGTGGAGTACCGGATACGGTTGTCGGAAGAGTTGGAAAACCTCATCCCGAGCCTGGATGTCCTGGTCAACAATGCAGCTGTGCAGCGGCTGGACCGGCTGCAGGATATCAAGCTTGAAGACTGGCAGGAGACCCTGAACGTCAACCTGACCGGCCCCATGCTGTTGAGCAAGCTTTTTCTCGATCAATTGGAGGCCAACAAAGGCTGTATCATAAATATTGCCAGCATTCATCACCAACTGACCAAGCCGGGGTTTCTGACCTACGCCACTTCCAAAAATGCGCTCGTGGGCCTTACCAAAGCCATGGCTGTAGATCTGGAGGGGCGGGTTCGGGTAAATGCAATCAGTCCGGCTGCGGTAGATACACCCATGCTTCGGGCGGGGTTTAAAAATGCAAAAGAGGCGCTGGAGGAGCTGAAGAAGGTCCATCCGGTGAAACGGATCGGCGTACCGGAAGAAGTGGCCCGGTTAGCTCTTTTCCTGGCTTCCGAGAGCCAGGGATTCATTCACGGCGCTAATATTTCACTCGATGGGGGTATTAGTTCCGTATTAAAAGATCTTTAGCGATGGCACGTCCACAAGGAGCCTTATTTGGCATCAATTTACTGGGAAAGAAAGAGAAATGGCAAGAGGCCTACCGCTACCTTCACTGGCGGCGGAAATACGCGCCTGCCCTCCGGAAGTTTCACAATATCCACCGGGGGCAGGACTGCTTCATCATGGGAAACGGGCCTTCGCTGGGTCAAATGGACCTGTCGCCCCTGGCCAATTATCATACCTTCGGGTTGAATAAGATCTACCTCATCTTCGACCGCTTTGAGTTGGACCTTAGTTACCTGGTTTCCACCAATGCCCTGGTCATCGAACAGAGCCACGCCGAATTTGAGCAAATGGACTGCCCGGTGTTTCTTTCCTATACCGCCTCCCAGGGCGTGGTAGCCGACCGGCCGCATATACACCGGATGCATACCCTCAACACCTGGAGCTTTTATGAGGATCTTTCACAACCCATCTGCGAAGGGAATACTGTGACGTTTGTAGCCTTACAAATCGCCTATTATATGGGTTTCGAACGGGTGTTCCTGATCGGGGTGGATCACAGTTTCAAGCAGAGCGGGAGTGCGCATGAAACACAGGTATTTGAAGGAGAGGATGTCAACCACTTTCACCCCGATTATTTCAAGGGACAGCAATGGCAGCTGGCCGATGTATACGGCTCGGAGGTATCCTACCATCTGGCCAATTATTTCTATCGAAAGGATGAGCGGCAGATCCTGGATGCCACCGTAGGCGGAAAGCTGACGGTATTTCCGAAGGTCTCGTTTGAGGATGCCCTGGCCCAGGCCCGACCAAAGAAATAGCCGTTAGAAAGGGAGGGCAATACATATAGTAAAAATATTTTTATTAATTTGCGTTGGATTGAAAAACGCTTCTTTACACCAAAAACGATTACCCGTGATCAAAGCAGTATTAGTCGAAGACGAGTTGAAAGGCATGAACAACTTGAAAAATCAGTTGGCCAAGTATTGTGAAGACATTGAAGTGATAGGGGAGGCCACCAATATACAAGAGGCTCAGGACCTGTTCGACGACCCCAATTTTCAGCCCGATGTGGCCTTGTTGGATATCAACCTGCCTGATGGCCTGGTATTCTCCCTGTTAAACGAGTTGCGGCCCATTGACTTCGACATCATTTTTGTGACCGCTTTCAATGAATTTGCGATCAAGGCCTGTGAATACAGCTCGATCGGCTACATAATGAAGCCTATCGACCCCGAGGCCCTGCAGGCGGCTGTCAAACGGATCCGCCCGCGCGGCGAAAACCGGATCGATAGCAAACTGGATGTCTTCAACCACGTATACAACAACCCGAATGCCTTTGAAAAGATGAGCATCTCGGCCCTGGATGGCATGTATTTTGTCAACCTGCGCGATATCGTTCGCTTTGAGGCCGAGGACAACTATACCCACATTTTTCTCAAAAGCGGCGATAAGATCACGGCTTCCAAGACGATCAAGGCCTACGAAGAAATGCTGCAGGGACTCAACTTCTACCGGGTCCATAAACGCCATGTCATCAACCTGAATTACATGCGCAAATTTGTGAAAGGGGACGGCGGGTACCTCGTCATGGACGATGGAAAAAAAATCGATGTGTCGCGCCGGCGCAGACCCTCTTTCATGGAGCAAATGCGGCGGTTGCAGGAGGTGCTCTGACCTTTATTCAGTAATATCTTATTCTTAAAAAAATTATGTTTTTCCAAGGGCAATTCTTTGGGGGCAGGAGTTTTACCGTTGGGATTAATTTTATACCTTTGAATTGGGTTTTATTCCCCCCAAGAGCCCGTAAGTTTTTTATCCCTGTGTTACATTCCAAATTGATTTTGCTATGGGAAAATCCAAGAAGAAAGATCTTGAGGATCTGAAAAAGGACTTGAAAGAACTCAAGAAAGAAGAGATGAAGAATATCGTCGGGGGACGGGATAAGAAAAATCGGTGGAAACGCTGGTTGAACATTTGCGGCAATATTCTTCCGCAATAATAAATCCTCACTTCGTAAAAAAGAGGTTGCACATTCCATGCAACCTCTTTTTTGTTTACGGCCTACCTATTTGAATATTCTTATATTTGATTTATTGTTATCTTTCTGGTCTTTGGAAAAAAAACCGATAAAATGAGAATTTCGACAGCCATAAAGACGTCCGCCAGCCAATGGGAAAGGCAGTTGAAAGAGCAAAAGGACCCCAGGCAGCGGCTGGTATTGCTGGACCGGCTGATCGATCATTTCCAGTTTACCAATGCACGGCGGGCCAAGGTCCTGATGGAAGAAATGGGGCAATTGATCGAAGAGCTGGATATGCCCGACTTTTCGATCCACTATTACCTGTATCAGGGGTTTGTGGAAAATCAGCTCTACCGTTTCAATGAGGCGGAAGAATATTTCGAGCAAGCCAGGGACTTTATTGAAGAACGGGGAGATATCACAGAGCAGGCTTCGGTCTATATCCAGCTTGCCGGAGTGCATATCAACCAGAACAACATGGACAAGGCTTCTGCCCTGTTGGATAAAGCGACCAAACTGCTCAAGCTTTTCCCTGATGCACAACTTCAGGCTCGTATTATTTGCCGCGAAGGGTACCTCCACCTGCATTACTCCAATTTTTCCAAGGCCATTGAATCTTTTCTCGAAGCCGATAAGCAACTGCAGTCGATTGCAGGGCCCCTGGAGTACATGGACTATTATTTTCTGACCCTGATCTACAGTGGCCTGGGAAAGGTGTTCGAACACAACAACGATTGGAAAAAAAGCGTCCGGGCTTATCGCAAAGCAGCTGAAATGTGCGAAAACCTCGGCATGCGTACCCGGCTATCCTGGCACTACCTCAATGTGGGCAGCGGCTACATCGCGCTCAACGACAACGAGAATGCCGAAATCAACTTCAAAAAAGCATTGGAAGAACGCGACGACTCCAGTATCCTGGCAAGGGCTAGCGCCTACGCCAACCTGGGGTATATCTCTTTCCTCAACAGGCAGTTCGATGAAGCCCTGCAACTCTTCAATCGCGCCGAGCGCATCTACAAGAAGGTCAAGGCCGACGATTATTACAATTTCTCCAATCTCGAACGCTGGCGAGCCTTGGTATGCCTGGAAACAGGCGAGAATGACAAGGCCATGCAGCATTTTGTGGAGGCCTATAATTTCGCCAAAAAGATCGAAGACCTTAAGCAGATCTCCGGCATCCTAAAAGAAATTGCCTCCTACCATGCCGAGATCAATGACTTCAAAAGCGCGTATGAGTACCAGATGCTGTACGACCAATATGCCGAAAAGTACGCGCACGAGCTCAATATCCGCAAGGTGATGGAACTGGAGGTGAAGTACGATGCGGAAACAAAGAAGAAAGAAGCTGAACTGCTCCGGTTGCAGGCTACCCGCTTGCAACTCAAGGCGTTGCGGGCCCAGATGAACCCGCATTTCCTCTACAATGCACTCAACGGCATTCAGAACTACATCACCTCCAATGAAGTGAAAAATGCCTCCAAGTACCTCGCCAAATTTGCCAACCTCATGCGCAAAAGCCTCGAGTACTCGGAACTGGAGATCATCTCCCTGGAGGAAGAGATCGAATTCCTGGAAGATTACCTCACCATCAATGCCAAATTGCGGTTTGAGGATAAACTGTTTTTTGAGATCATCGTAGATGATGATATTGAAGAAGATATCCTGGGGGTGCCTACCATGATCATTCAACCCTATGTGGAGAACGCCATCGAACATGGCCTGCGCAGCCGTAAAAAGGGGAAGATCACGGTGCGGTTCACCCCGTTGGACGACAATAACCTCCTCTGTGTGGTGGAAGACGACGGTATCGGAAGGGAGGCTGCCAGTAAGTTGAATCAGAAAAAAGTGGAAGGCGTGAATTTTCGGTCAATGGGTACTACCATCACCGAAAAGCGACTGGAAATCCTCCACCAGATCAAGGGAGGCGTACATTATGTAAATACCATTGACCTGAAGAATGCACGCTCCGGCAAACCCATCGGCACCCGGGTGGAGATCAAGATCCCAATCGTGGATATTCAGCTGCCGGCCAATTCAGCCGGTTACCGGTAGTCAACCGTTTTCTAACGACTATACACCGTTTTCCGGGTCCTTTGCCCCGAACAGTAAAAGCCTGTTCCTGGGTTGAAAACACGGCTTATCTTGGAAACAGTTTTCTCATAGTATGTTTAAGAATTCCTACACTCTTTCCCTTCTAGGGTGTAGGATTTTTTTTTGTCCCTACCTTTTCTGCATACAATCCAAAACTGTGCCAAAACACTCCGTTACCATTCCCTAAACCAATACCACCACTGGCGTGGCTACCTGGGCATAACCTAATTGCCCCTTTAATTTACCTTAACCTCCGCTTACCTTGCGTCGTGTAGTTTTCTCATAGTATGTTATATGTTAGACTCCTACATCCCTTTCTTCTCAGGTGGGGATGTGGGAGTTTTTTTTAGTCCTTCCCCGGCAGGATCGTAAACCGCCGTTCCAGCCGGTTTCCTTTATCATCGACCAGTGTCAGCAGATGTTCGCCCGGCGGCGGGTTCACTTCCAGGTTGTGGAAATGCTCGGTTTTTCCGGCGTATTGATTGTCGATATGCCAGAAGATAATAGCCTCCGGCCTCCGGTGGGCCGCCTGAAAGACAGTCTTGCTCCAGGTGCCATCCAGGTTTCTTGGAATATAGATCCGCACATTGGGCTTGGGTTCGATCAACTGCATGGGCAGATCGGCTTCCGATTGGGCGCAATCTTCCCGGAGCGGAGGCAACGATTTATATTCCGGATGTTGCTGCACGTAGTAATGCTCTTCCACGGGGGGCAGCACAAACCAGGGTTGATGCTGCATGTCTGTCGGCAACATACAACTGCTGTTGACCTGATAGTGTCCCGCCTGGTCGAGATGGATCAATTGGTGGTAGGGGCAAGGAGGGGCATCCTGGGCAGATTTGGGCAGCCACAAGGTATCTGTTGGACAAATTGACAGCGGCCGGTAGCCGCTTTGTTTGCACACGGACACTTCGCGCATCTCGTCCAGCGGGGCCTGAAACCATTGCCCTTTTCCGGGCAAGAGCTCAAACAGATCGAATAATATCGGTGCAGCCGCCTTGATCCCGATGAGGTTGGGCCTGCCTTCCCCATCGGCATTCCCGACCCAGATGCCCACGGCAAACTGGGGTGTGACCCCCACTGCCCATGCGTCCCGGAATCCAAAGCTCGTACCTGTTTTCCAGGCGATGGGCTGACTGGAGTAGAATCGTTCCCACTGTCCCAATTCATTTGGCCGTTCCAATTCCCGGATCGTTTCCAGGGTGATCCAGGAGGCGGAGGCCGACAAAGGGTCGGGGTTGGGGCTCAGCGCCGGTTTTTTTCGGACCAATCCAGCTAAAAGATACGTGGAAGGGCGGAAAAGATCCTGTTCATACCTGCCACTGTGCAGGGGGAAGTGGTTGACGGTGCGCGCCATGCAGGCATAGGCATTGGTCACTTCTTCGAGGGTGCATTCTCCGCCGCCCAGGATAATCGACAAGCCGTAGTGGGAAGCCGGCTTGGTAAAGGTCGTCATCCCGAGCCGGGGGAGTTGGTGGTGGAACTTTTCCAGGCCGTAGCGTTGCAGCAGAATGACCATGGGGATGTTGAGCGAATGGATGAGGGCCAAGCGAGCCGGGATGGCCCCGTCGTACTTGTTGGAAAAATTTTCAGGCCGGTAACCCCGCATAGAAGTGGGTATATCCGGCAACAAGCTATTGGGGGTGATTACCCCTTCCTGGATGGACAGGGCGTACAAAAAAGGCTTCAAAATGCTGCCGGTGCTCCGGGGCGCCCGCACCACGTCTACCTGCTCCCCGTGTTCGGCGCCGGTGCCCGGCACATTGCCCACATAGGCCAAAATCCCTCCCGTTTCCACATCGATAATGATCGCGGCGGCATTGTGGATCTCGTTGCCCTTCAGGCGTATGAGGTGCCTTTCGAGGACCTGTGTAGCCCGTAGTTGCAGCCCCGCATCAATAGTGGTGGCAAACCGCGCTTGCGTGGCAGAGGCATGCTCTAAACGGGCCCGATCCAGGAGGTGTGGGGCGAGTTGAGGCAGCGGAAGTGGCTTTTCTGGAAGGGCTTCTTCTTTGGCCAATTCGCAGGAAAGGGGATCCAGTACGCCTGTCTCCTGCAAGCGGTCGAGCAACCGGTTGCGTTTGTCGAGCAGCCGCTGCCTGTTGCGGCCGGGGTGGATGAGCCCCGGGCTGTTGGGCAACACAGCCAGCGTAGCGGCCTCCGCCCAGGAGAGCAGGTAGGGTTGTTTTCCGAAATAGCGCCAGGAGGCGGCTTCCAATCCCACCACATTGCCGCCGAAAGGCGCGTGTGCGGCGTAGTATTGAAGTATTGCTTTTTTGGAATACCCCAATTCCAGCCGACTGGCGAGTACCATTTCGAGGATCTTTTGACTCAGACTCCGGGAGGGGGGCTTTCGGTAAAGCCGCACCACCTGCATGGTTAGCGTGCTTCCGCCGCTAACTACCCGACGCTGCGCGAGGTTCTGCCGCATGGCCCGGGCAAGGCTGAACAGATCTACGCCTCCGTGCAGGTAGAAGCGCCTATCCTCAAAGGTGAGTAGCGCTTGTTCGTATTTTTTTGGCAGGGAATCCAGCATGGGGAAGCGCCATTGCCCGTCTTCCGCGATCCGTGCGCCCAGCAACCCGCCTTGCGCATCTTCCAGTACCGTGGAGACAGGATCGTTGAACAGGGGCCGGGGCAGGGCCAGCAGGTACCATCCCAGGAATACGGTCCACAGCAGCCAAAGGGCCGGGGGGATTTTTTTTAGCCGCTTTGTGATCCTGTTTTTCAATCTCCTTCCCAGGTATTTAAAAACTTCGAGATGGCTTGCAGCAGGGCTTTTCCTTCTTCCGAAAAACGATCCCAGCGATCCGGGTGTTCAAAACCCTGCACAGCCCAGATGAAATTGTCGGCCAGTACCTCATCGGGGTGGATGAGGTAGTCGGTATTGTCCCTGACCTGCGCCAGGTACTGAACGAAAATATCCGGCCCCAAGGTACTTCTTCCTTCGGGAGAAACCTGCACGACGTATTGTTGTGTGATCGTATCTTTTTCCAGGGTAAACAATTGAAATTCCAGATAGGAGAAAAACTGCGGCTGTCGGGCATTGAATTTATCATACCGGGAAAAGAGCAGGGGAGTGGCCAAAAATTGACTTCCGTCTTCTTTTTCAAGGGTAATCCCCCACTGGAAATCACTTCCATCGGGGTTGAGCAAAAGCCGTTGCTGCAGCAGGTCAGGAATGACCACCGGGTTTTCCAGGTGGTTGAATCCGATCAACCCATAAAGCGCTTTCCGAAATTTGGGGTGATACCTCGACACCACGTGAAACAACTCGTGCAACAGCACATCTTGAAGGTTTTGAGAAGGGTAAGGCCCCAGTTCGTTTTCCGGAATTACGATGAAATCCTCCCGGGTATAGTACACCGAAGGGCCGTAGTATTGGCCATGGGTCTTGATCAGACGGAGGGTATCGGGCAGAAGGTGGGGAGAAAGTCGCGCACACAACGCGTAGATAGTCTGCATTTCCCGGATCAGGCGTTCTTTTTCTTTTTCTTTAAAACTACGCACATCGCGACGCAGGAATTCCCGGTAATCCTCTTCGGAAGGAGTGTTTTCAGCTTTCATTTGAATGCTGCTGTCCAACACGCCCATGCGTTCGAAAAACCCTTCTTTGGTATCACGACTCACCCGGTAAGCGGCTTCCAGGCTATCGAGTAAGATGACCTGTTTCCCTTCGGGAAATACCTGGCCCGGCGTTTTTTGCTGGGCATGGCAGGCGCTGGCGAGAAGGAGGCAGAGAAAGAGGCTGATTTTTAGGGGCATGGTATTATGATGTTTTAACCGCAAAGACGCAAAGGGCGCGAAGGGAGTCCTTTTTACAATGCAGTTGAGTTGCAATAGTAAAACTTCTTTGCGCCCTTCGCGTCTTCGCGGTTATTTTTTCCTTAATGTACGATCAATTTCTCCAATTGCGACTCCTCCCCGGCGGTGAGCAGGAGGAGATAAACCCCTGCGGGTACTTCCAATTGTTTGCTGATTCGCTGTTCGCCTGCTTCCAGGGTCCCTTCAAAGAGCGGCTGCAGGCGTTTTCCGGCCATGTCGAACAACTCCAGTTTCACTTCCATGGCTTCGGGAAGGGAGAGGTAGGCCTCCAGCATTCCATCGCTGGGATTAGGGCCCACCCGGAACGAAAAGGAAACCGGAGGGGTGAAAGGCTTCCCCCATTTCGTGTCGATATACCCCGCAGGCGGGGCCGGCAATTTTACATCCGAATAGAGCCTGTATTCACTGGGCGTGAGCAGGAGGGTGTTTTGTACGTCTTCCACCAGGAGCGTATCGCCGCTGAAATATTCAAACCACAACCCGGTATGCGGAAAGAACGGGATGATGGAAAAATCGAATACCCCGAAATTGCCGAGCACGGTGACATTCATGTCGGGACTTTCCAGTTCGATCCGTTTGCCGTTTCCACTTTCCTTCAGCGCAAAATTGGTTGTATGGAACACCTCGTAGTTGTTGCGCAGGTAAGTGAGGGCGCTCACCACGTCGTACAAACGCCGGCGATTCGGCTCGCTGAAATAGTCCCATTTGATGGGCTTATTCCCGGTGCGGCCGTTGTAGTCGATGCGGTAGTCGTACCCCAGCTCGCCAAATTGCCAAAGCAGGACGGGGCCGGGTACGGTGTAGAAGAAGGCGCTGTTGAGCTCGATTCGGCGCAGGGCCACTTCGAGGTTCTTCACGTTGTGGTCTTTATTGTCCGAGTTGCCCGCATCGATGGCTGAATACACGATCCTTTCCTCGTCGTGACTCTCCATATAATGCACCAGGCTTGGCGTGGAATAATTGCGGTATTTGTAGGAGATGTCATTGAGACTGCCGGGAAGGCCTCTCCCGGTTTGGGTGTAGGCTCCGTGGACATTGGCCCAAAGCATCATGCCATACGCGGCAAGTACCTTCTCCTCTCCGAGGTCGGCAAAGTGTTCCAGGATCACATACGCATCGGGATTGGCGGCCCAAACGGCATCGGCGTAGTCCTTCAGGATGGCGATGCGGGAGGCGTCGTAGGCCCCCCAGGCGCCTATATTGTCGGGGTTGTTGACCTGGGTGAAGCCTTTGGAAAGATCAAACCGAAACCCATCGACCTTGAACTCATTGAGCCAATAGGTCATTACTTTTTTGACGAAATACCTGGTTTGTGGACTTTCATGGTTGAAATCGTAACCGACACTAAAAGGGTGGGTCGCTTCCGGGTTTAGCCAGGGACTTTCAGGAGAAGGTTTTCCGCCTGTCAGGTAGAGTTGCGCCAACGGACTTTCCCCAAATGCATGGTTGTACACCACATCCAATATGACGGCGATACCACGGGCATGGCACGAATCGATAAACCGCTTACATTCGTTGATGGTGCCGTAGTATTTGTCCAGGGCCATGTGATAGGAAGGGTTGTATCCCCAACTGAGGTTGCCTTCAAACTCGTTGATCGGCATGAGCTCAATGGCATTTATCCCTAGGTGCTGCAAATAATCGAGCGTATCGATCAGCGTGGTGTAATCATGCCGGGCGATAAAATCGCGGATCAACAATTCATATACGGTCAACCGGGCCGGATCGGGCTGGTCAAAATCTTCGATGGCCCATTCGTAGGCCGGGGCGCCGGGCTGTACCATGCTGACATACCCCGTCGTTTTCCCCTGTGGATAAGGAGGCAGGTTGGGGTAGGTGACTGCCGGGATAAACGGGTCGTCATCCGGGTCGAGCACCAGGGTGCTATACGGATCTCCAATGCGGATACCCCCATCGACCAGGTATTGAAATGTATAGGTGGCGCCAGACTCCAGCCCATTGACCTGGATCCACCAGGTAGTGCTATCGGGCGTGAGGTTCATTTGGTAGTTGGCATCGGGTGTCCAGTCGGTGAAGCTGCCGATCACGTAGACCGATTCTTTCCACGGGGCGTAAAGTGCAAGGATCATACTGGTATCCCCGAGGAGGTTGATCCCGAGATCGGCGCCTGCGGGCAACGCGGCGATCACCGGAGGGGACGGCACCACATAGGAGAAGGCAGTTTCGGAGGTTTCCAATCCATTATTGGCCAGAAGCGTGATGTCGTGGTTGCCGGGGGTGGTGATCTCAAGTGAATAGGTGATAGAGACATCAGGTACCTGGGCCAGCAGGTTTCCATCTTCATATAAAAAAAGATCGGAAGATTCGGAGGCTACTCCCCAGATATTAAGGACGTCGCCTACCTGATAAATACCGCTTGTGCCAGATGGATTCACAAACCGGGCGGTTAAGTCCAGGTCGGCGGGGTAGACCGGGTAGAAAATATCCTGCCCGCCGATCGTTTTACCTTCGAGACTGCCGGTCGCATTGCGGAATACAAAAGCCAATTGGGTCACCACATCGGCAGGGGCCACATTGTAATAGTCGTTGATGGTAGGTTGGATCTCGTAATAGTATTTACCCGGTTGGCCGGGCAAAGACGTCATCTTCCAATCCGGATTCTCCTGCCCCCAGACAGTGGGCACATTTTGCCAGCCGTTTTTACCTTCGAGAAATACGCCGGTGTGTATATACACGGAGCAATTGCACCCATCCAGTCCGGCGTTGCCCTGAGAGGCGTCGAAATAAATGGTGACCGGTTCGTTTTGCCTGGGGAAAGGAGGATCGGTCCAGACCAGTTGTGCCTGGAGGCCAAGTGCAGTCAGGATAAAAACAAAGAGCAGGGAAAGTCTCATGATGGTATTTTTCCGCCACGAATGCGACGTTGGTTATACGGAATTTTCAATAGGGGTAAAAATATCGTATTTCCAAGAATAAACCCATGAAGAATAGGAATAAAGCGCTATCGAGCCTGCACTGACTCGATAGCGCTTTATTCCTATTAATTCGACGCCAATAAACCATTGGCTTGTAAGAGAGAGACCGTGGGCTCTTTACTCCCTCCGTCGGGTTCCAGGGTGATATTGAGGCTGGCGGCCTGCTCGATAAATCGAATTTCCTGCAATTGCCCGGCCTGACAAGAGACGGTTCCGGCATTGACCATATGGCCTTCTACATCGGCCCAGAGTTGGTAGGTTTTGCCTTTTGGCGGCGGGGGCAGGGAGCCTATGTCAATATAACCCTTTTGTGCGGCCGGGTTCCAGTAGGCGATGGCGAAGGCGCCCTGAGACAAGGCGCAGCCATTCAGAATGATCTTGGCCGTATGGCGGTGTTGGATAAAAGAAGTCAGATCGGCCAGGGCCTCATGCGATTGTCCCTTGTTTTCGCAATCTTTCAGGAGTAAGGTGTGCGCTTCCTGCAAGTCCCTGAACTGCTGGTAGCGAATGTCGGTTTGAAGGGCGCCATACACTCCCCAGATCAAGGCAAAGGCAGTGGCTAGTGGCCACAGGGCCCTGGAGTTGAGCTTTCGAAGTCCCAAATTACTTCTATCGGTAATGGCTGCTCCCTTTTTTTCGATCGGGGTAGCTTTGACAGGAACCGCATGTTGTACGGCATAGCGTTCCATCGCCTGCTGGAGGAGCGATAGCTCGAGGCGCACTTCTTCATGCTGGGCGGCATATTCCTCTACTATATGGGATTCCTCCTCTGTGGTCAGGCCCAGTACGTATTGTTCCAATAATCCGGAAGTGAGTAATTGTTCTTTGTCCATGTTTCGCAGATGGGTTCATCTGAAGAGTGGAACAACGATGGGGGGAAAATGTTTTCTTTGGGGTATTGGTCCCCGATAGCTATCGGGGGGTGACTAGTGACTGGTGACTGGTCACCAGTCACTAGGGCGGGAATTAAAAAATCAGGATAGGGAGTGGGGTGTAGTTGTTTTTTGGGGAATGGAGTTTCAGGAAATACATCCCTTGGGGGATATTCTCAGGGATGACTAGCTGGAACGCTTCACCGCTTTTTTTCCACCTTTTTACCTCCTGACCTTGGAGGTCAAGTAGCAGGGCTTCTACTTCCGCAGGTTGTCCGGTGATGGAGACGGACAAGGTTTGGCTGCGCAGGGCGGGATTGGGTGAAATGCGGATCGGGTCTGCAGGAGTGCGTTCAGAGGTACTTACCAGTCCAGGGGGAAAAAGCTCGATGAGGATTTCATCGAGCGTGGCGCGCCAGAGGCCCCAGCTATGTCCTTCGGGGTAGTAGTTGCCATAGAATTCATAGCCGAGGGCTTCAAGGCCGGGTTGTATGATCGCCATGTTTTGGAACACCGAACCTTCATACGTGCCCCAGACGGAAGCCCACTGGATGGGTTTGAGCCCGCCCTGAAGGAGGAGGGTGTTGGTTTCGTAATTGTTGGGCTGGAACGCGGGCGAGTGGAGACCTGCCTTGCCGAAAATATCCGGATGGTGTGCAGCGATCTGGGCGGAAATATTGGCGCCATACGACGTGCCGATAGCTGCCCGGGCATGGGGTTCGGCGATGGTCCGGTAGTGCGATTCGATGTATGGGGTCAGTTCCTCGACGATAAAAGCCCGGTATTGGTTGCGTTTGCTGCCTGCATATTCCTCGTCCCGGTTGTTGGGCCGGATGAAAATGCCTACCAGTTCGGAGATGCTTCCCGCATCGATGAGGTTGTCCAGGATATTTTTGGCGGAGCCCAGGCTGAGGTATTCCTGTCCATCCTGGACGTAGATAGCCGGGTAAAACCGGGTAGGATGGGTGGCATAGCTGGGTGGAAGATACACCTGCACCTGATAGTCGCCATTGAGTTGGGTACTCGAAAAAGTAAAGGTCTCAATCGTGCCGTGCGGGATGCCGGGTTGGGCGATGATCTCCCAGGGCTGTACGTAGGCGGGCATGGCCAGTTCGGAATTGGGGCCGAAGCCGCCGGACACAGTATGCGGGTTGAGGGGGTCGAGTATCCAGTTGCTGCCGTTGAGCACGAGTTTGTAGTCGAGGCGGGCGTTGGATTCAAAAATTTTGGTGCGGTACCATAGATTGGTAGTTCCTATCTTCGTCAGCGGATCGGGCCCCGGTGACCACCCATTGAAATCGCCGGCTACCTGCACTTGACCGGCGCTGCCTTGGTACAGGAAATGCGCCAGGGTATCGAACTCCAGCAAAGGTGCTTCAGCCAGGGCGTTCATGAAGCTATCGACCACCGTTTGTTGGGCGCCGGGGTCGGAGATCCCGGATGCGTAGTTTATGAAATCCTGAAAGGATTGTGCCTGCATCCAGGAGGCAAAAAACAGCGAAATAACAAGTAGATAGTTTTTCATGTGTAGCGGGTTGAATGAAGGGGGTAATAAAAGTAAAAGAATAATTTACTATGCAAAAACGTTTTTATAATACTCGTTGAATATGGATTTGCCCGTGATCCTGTCGATCACAGGCAAATCCTCATTAATCCTGCTAAAAAGCTCCTACGCCATGATGAAAACCATTTTCACAGGGTTCCTTCTTCTGTTATTCTTTTCGGGTATGACTGCGCAGCACAACTGCGAAGGGTATCTGCCTTTTGAAGAAGGCGTTTCGTTCGAACAAACCTACTACGATGCCCGGGGGAATGTCACTTCTGTGTCCATTTCCTCCATGAATGGGATCGAATCGACAGCGGGTGGCTACAAAGCGATTTTCCAGCATAAACTGGTCGATGAAAAGGGGAAAGAGGTAAGCACAGGCAACTACGAAATAACCTGCCGGGATGTGGTATTCGAAATGAACGTGAACAACCTGCTCAATCCTTCCATGCTGGAAGCTTATCAAAGCATGGAACTCACCGTGAGCGGAGACGGCATTCAATTTCCCGCAAACCTGTCGGTTGGGCAGCAGCTGGCGGAGGGAAATACGGTGGTCGACGTGACCAGCGACGGTCTTGCCATCGTCAAACTGACCTTTGCAGTTAAGGACCGGAAGGTGGAAGCCAAAGAAACGATCACCACGCCTGCCGGCACTTTCGAGTGTTACAAGATCCGGTCGACGATCAACTACCAGACGATGTTTCTCACGCGTACTTATACCACCGTAGGCTGGTACGCCCGCAAAGTGGGGCTGGTAAAGCAGGAGACGTATGACGGGAAGGGAGGGTTGAATTCGTGGATGGAGATGACGAAGTGGGGGAGGTAGATGGAGTGTAATCGAAAAATTTGATCTATTTTTTAGATTTGAATCGAAAAAATAGACTAAATTTACAGAAAAGACATGATCTCACGCCTTCAGGAAGACAATATTCGCACATTGCTGGGCAACGGCAAAGCCATCATTGTGATTGGTCCAAGGCAGGTAGGAAAGACCACCCTGGTTCAGCAGATTACCGAAAAACTGGCGCCTAACGTCCTGTGGCTAACGGGTGATAATCCTGCCACCCGTTCCCTTTTTGAAAATATTTCACTTGCCAGGCTTAAAACAGTCATTGGATCCCATAAAGTGGTGGTATTTGACGAAGCCCAACGGCTTCACAATGCAGGCCTCACACTCAAGCTCATCACCGACCATCTGCAAGCGGTTCAGTTGTTCGTGACAGGATCCTCCTCCCTGGATCTGGCTGCGGAGCTCAAAGAAAGCCTGGTGGGCAGAAAAAGAGAATACCAACTTTTCCCCCTTTCCTTTGTGGAAATGAGTAATCACCACGGCTACCTTGCCGAACGGTCCATGCTGGAGCATCGAATGCTATTTGGGTACTATCCGGAAGTAGTGAAGAATACACCCGACAGGGGCCAACAAATATTGAACGAGTTGACGGATGGCCTGATGTATAAAGACCTGCTTGCGCTGGATCAGCTCAAAAAACCGTCGATCCTGGTGAAGTTGCTTCAGGCACTGGCCTTACAATTGGGTAATGAAGTGAGCTACAACGAAGTGGCTCAAATAGTAGGCGCCGATCCGCTCACGGTGGAGCGTTATATCGATCTGTTGGAGCAAACATTTGTGTTGTTTCGGCTGCCCTCGCTCAGTCGCAATGCGCGCAATGAGATAAAGAAAGGTCGAAAGATCTATTTTTACGACAACGGCATCCGAAATTCCATCATCCAAAATTTCAATCCGCTGGCATTGCGGCAAGATACCGGGGCCCTGTGGGAAAACTTCCTCCTCGCCGAACGCATGAAACGCAATGCCTATGGCGCGTACTTCTGCAATGCCTATTTCTGGCGAACCACCACCCAGCAGGAAATCGACTATATAGAAGAATACGGAGGCCAACTTCATGCATACGAATTCAAATGGAGGGCAGGCAAACCGCCTCGTTTTCCCAAGTCATTCCTTGAGGCCTATCCCGACAGCGAGACCAGTTTGGTGAATCAGGAGAATTTTGAGGAGTTTGTAGGGGTGGAAGGGTAGCTACCGGAAAAGTATTATCTTTGAAAACAAAAAAAACAGCACATGCCCGTGCAAATTACTAAAAGGCTGCTCACGGTGACAGAATACCAGAAGATGGGAGAGGTTGGCATTCTCCAGGAGCAGGGTATTGAATTGATTAACGGAGAAATTGTGGAGATGAGTCCGGTTGGAAGTAAACATTTGGCCTGTGTGAACAAGCTAAACGCCCTTTTGTGTGCCATGCTTGGAGAGAAAGCGATTGTGAGTGTGCAAAACCCCGTTATTGCCGGAGACAATTCGGCTCCCGAGCCAGATATTTCTATATTGAAATACAGGAAAGACTTTTATGTGTCAAAGGTTCCCTATGCGAAGGATGTCCTGCTCGTCATAGAAGTTGCCGACTCTTCCTTCGAATACGATCGAACGATCAAACTACCCATCTATGCCCAGAGCGGCATTCCGGAATATTGGCTCATCAACCTGGAAAAGGATGAGATTGAAGCCTATTGGGAGCCTGCCGGGAATACCTACCGGTTTAGAGAATTGCTCCGCGCAGGCGATGTGCTTGCAGCCCGGGGGATGGAGTTGGAAGTGGAGGTGGGGGAGGTGTTTTAGGGGGATGGGCGGGAATTATGCGCGGGATTGCGGCAATCGTTTAAATTCACCTTATTTAGCTAAATTTAGAGAATGCATTCACTATATTTAGCTAAATAAGGTGAATTTGATTAAATTTGTCGTATGCATGCCGTCTGTCAGCCAGTAAAGCGGTGTGCAGGCAGAAATATGAAAACCATACACAGGCTGCTGCAGGAAAAGCTGCAATCCAAACTCCTGCCCGGCAAAGTGGTGCTGATGCTGGGACCTCGCAGGGTAGGCAAGACGTTTTTGCTCCACAGGATCTTAGCTAATGTAACCGAACCATACCTTTACTGGAGCGGGGAGGATACCGAGCTTTGGAAACTATTGGAAACCCGCAGCGTAGCGCATTACCGCAATCTGATAGGCGGGCATAAGTTGCTGGTCATTGACGAGGCGCAAAAAATCAAGGAAGTGGGAGCGGTATTGAAATTGATGATCGACCACATAGAAGGGTTGAAGATCCTTACTACCGGCTCCTCGGCGTTTGACCTCAACCGCAGGTTGGGCGAACCGCTCACAGGCAGGAAGTGGACATTTCACCTCTTCCCCCTTTCAGAGCAGGAGTTTTCGGTAGAAGAAGATTACCTGACCCAACAATCCCAAATCCGTGAACGGCTGGTGCTGGGCAGTTACCCGGAGTTATTGCACCTTCCTGACCGAGGCGACAAAACAGCATACCTCTCCGGCTTGGTAAAGGATTATCTCCTCAAGGACATCCTTGAATTAGAGGGACTCCGGCATACCCACAAACTCATCGATCTCTTGCGATTGCTAGCCTTCCAGGTCGGCAGCGAAGTTTCTGTGCCGGAGATGGGCAGGCAGCTTGGCATGGATAAAAACACGGTAGACCGGTACCTGAACCTGCTGGCAGAAATTTTCATCATTTTCAATGTCAGGGGCTATTCCCGCAACCTGCGAAAGGAGATTGTGAAAAACTCCAAGTGGTATTTTTTCGACAATGGCATTCGCAACGCATTGATCTCCAATTTCAATCCGATCGAAATCCGGAACGACCAGGGCGCCCTCTGGGAAAATCACATGTTGAGCGAACGCCTCAAGTACCAGCATTACAACGGCATCTCCTCCAATAATTTTTTTTGGCGAACCTATGATCAACAGGAGCTGGATTGGGTGGAAGAACGGGAGGGCCAACTTTTCGGTTATGAAATGAAATGGGGAAAAACCACTGCCAAAGCCCCGGTCGGTTGGGTGAGAGCATACCCGGAAAGCACGTTCAAGGTCATTCATCCGGGTAATTTCAGGGAGTTTGTGGGGGAGGGATTTTAGGGGGGCGGGAATTAAGCGCGTGTTTGTGATTTTCCGGCTTTAGATTAGCCCGGGTTTTCCCCCGAAACCCGTTCCAAAATAGCAGGGAGGGCAAATGCCATATACAAGGGCACATTGATAAACTCCCGGTCGTGGATCAGATTACGGGGAGAGATGCGGAGGAGGAGTCTGGGATGATATTTGTCGGCGTAGCTCCGAAGACTTCCTGTTTTTCGGTTCGTGCCGCTTTTAACCTCTACGGGGTACAGCTCATTCTTGTGGGAAATGATAAAATCCACCTCCGCATTGCCTTGGGAAGTCCAGTAAAACAGTTCATGTTCGTTTTCTTTCACCAATTCCGTGGCGACAAAATTCTCTATAAAAGCCCCGTTGTATTCAGCAAAAAGTTGATTGGGTTGGATGATGAGATCGGAGGAAAGGCCGAGCATGGCGCCGAGCAGCCCTGTATCAACGTGGTAAACTTTGAATTTTTCATAGTCAGCATAGCCGGCGAGGGGCAGTTTGGGGGTGCGAAGCAGGAAAGCCAGGTGGATCAGTCCTGCATTTTTGAGCCATTCGATCGTTTGCTCAAATGTGGAAGCCCGTGCTTTGCTGCGCACATCGCTGTATTTGAATTTTTTGTTTTCCCGGGCGAGTTGGAAAGGGATAGACTGCCACACTTCGGAAGTTTTCTGGGTTTGGAACGCATCGGTGTATTTGGAAAAATCCCTTCTGTAGGCTTCCAGGATCTCTTCCTGGATGGACCTCACCTCTGCAATGTCCCGGCTGTCGAGGTAATTTTGCACCACCTCAGGCATGCCCCCGGTATACAGAAACATTTTCAAAAGGGACAGGAGTTTTTCGTGGATCAGTTCGGGCAATGGCACGATCCCGGGCAGGTTGCGCAATTGGTCCAGCAGAAGGTTTTCCTCCACGGCTTCCAGGTATTCAGCAAAGCTCAGGGGGTGGAGGGTCATGAAATTGACCTTTCCTACCGGGAAACTACCCGTTTTACCAACTTGTACGCCAAGGAGGGAGCCTGCTGCGATTAAGTGATATTCGGGGGCCTGTTCGTAAAAATACTTCAGGCTGGTGATGGCTTCCGGCACGGTTTGTATCTCATCGAAGCAGATCAGGGTGTTGGCGGCTTCGATTTTCCGGCCCAGATAAAGGCTAATATTATGGATGATCCGGCCCGGCGCCAGTTCGCCGGTAAAGAGGGATCGAAGCCCCGGGTTTTGTTCGAAATTGAGGTAGATATAGTCCTGATACTCCCGGCGTCCGAAGTCATTGATCAGCCAGGTCTTGCCCACTTGGCGGGCGCCTTGAAGGAGGAGCGGTTTGCGGCGGGCGCTTTTTTTCCACTCCAGAAGGTTGCGGTAAAGGCGACGTTCCATGAGTTTGATTTGAAAAAGTGTGAGGAAGGTAAGGCTTTTAGTTTGTAAAAGTGTAATTTTATTTTAATTTTAGTTGGTAAAAGTGTAAAAAACTAACGTTTTTTGGTTTTGAAAAGTGTAGGGGTGGTGGTTGAGGGGTTTGCAGCCAGAGGGCAGGCTGATGTGGATGTTGTCTGAACGGTGATTTGGGTGATTTTTTGGATGGGGATGATTTTATTTTTTTGTAAGGTTGATCTTCCTCTTTCGGGACGTGAAGGGGACGGATTTGTGTAATTTGGTTGTTATTCCGGTGTTGGTTTTCTATTTTTATTGCGAATAAAAAATGCTCCACGCGTCAAACCTTTTTACCTATGCCCATCCCGGATTACCAATCCATCATGCTGCCGCTTTTGAAGCAGGTTTCTGATCGAAAGGAACATACTTTTCGGGGATTGATTGAAGACCTTGCCCAGAAATTTAAGCTCACCGATGAGGAAAGGCGGGAATTGCTTCCCAGCGGTCAGCAGCCCATATTTGATAATCGGGTGGCGTGGGCGAAGACCTACCTGAAAAAGCAGGACTTCTGGACTCGTCCCAAAGGGCCATTTTCCAGATCACCGACCGTGGTCTCGAAGTGTTGAGGCAAAATCCCGGGCATATCAACATCGCCTTTTTGAAACAATTCCCGGAGTTTGTGGAATTTCAAACGGCCAAAAAGGAAGATAACGAAACCGACGATTCCAATACAGAAGAAGCTTCCGTTCAGACCCCGGAGGAAAGTCTGGAAACCGCATACCAAAAGATCCGCAAATCGCTCGCCCAGGATCTACTCAGTCGGGTCGGTACTCTTTCGCCGGCGTTCTTCGAGCGACTTGTTGTGGAGCTGCTGGTCAAGATGGGCTACGGCGGCTCGATCAAAGATGCCGGCCGCGCCATCGGGAGAAGCGGTGATGAAGGCATCGACGGCACCATCAAGGAAGACAAACTCGGCCTCGACATCATCTACATCCAGGCCAAGCGCTGGAAGCCCGGAAATACAGTAGGTCGTCCCGAGATCCAGAAGTTTGTCGGCGCCCTTGCCGGGCAGGGCGCGAAGAAAGGCATTTTCATCACCACCTCCTCCTTCACCCGCGAAGCCCTGGAGTATTCGCCCAAAAACGAAACCAAGATCGTATTGATCGATGGGGAGCAGTTGTCGCAGTTGATGATTGATTACAATTTGGGCGTGTCGCCTCAGCAGGTGTATGAGGTGAAAAGGGTGGATGGGGATTATTTTGGGGAGGAGTGAGGGTGGAACCTCGTGTTTGAAAAAAAAAGAATAAACAAGATGGCCTCCTAAAAAGCTTTCTATCTATTTAAATCGCTACTATTCTTATCATCATTATAAGGATGCCAATCCAGACGATTTTGCGAGGATTGGGCAAAATTATATTTCGGATGCCAGCGAATTGATCTTCAAGCAACCAGCAATGGCGTTAAGATCCATAAAGGTGGAAATGGTCGATATCCATTTGCATTATGACCGATATGAGAAGGAGAATCTGCAGAGCCAGGAGTCGCTTTATTCCATTGTTTGAAAGGGCCAAAACTGGAGGAAGAGAAGTATGAAATAGCAGTTGAACTTGGGGAGAAGGTTGAGAAAACTGCCAACTTTTTAGTGGCCATTGAGGAGGTCCTGGAAAACCTAACCCGAATGCTTCTCGAGCATTATTCCGAAGATGAGATTGGGATGCCTTTTTTGAGTAAATTCTCCAAGTTTCTGGGCCGGTTTGATTGGATGGGGAAAAGAGTCAACTACATGCTGGAAAGAAAAAACAGACAAGGAAGCCCCTTCTCAGAAGAGATTGTCCATCAAGTCAGGCATCTAATTGCTGAGGGTCAATTGAAACCTGCTTTAGAGCTACTAATCTCAAACACCCAAGAGGCCGCCATTCGAAATAAGCTTACATTGACTATGTCTCTCTGGATAGTTGCCATAAGGGCACGAGGTTCTGGAGAACTTACAGAGGAGGAATTCATTGCGAGACAACAAAAAATGGTAAGAAGTCTTCTTGAAGGGTATTTGTAAAACCGCTTGGAGCCTCCTACCTTTTATTCGGTTCAAGCCCCGCCCAGGCTGCATCTTTGCGGGATGTGTTGGCCGGTCTGGTGCGTCTGGCGAGTCTGGATCTCATCGCCTACGCCTTTGAGGGCTCAGTGACGGCCAAACGGAAGGGGGATATTAAGCGGATGTTGGAGACGATGCGGGTGTTGGGTTAGGTGGAGCGGGGTAGGTAGGGTTTTTATTTCAATCGTGTAGAATAGAGTCTGGGTTGACCAAATTGAAGATTTCATGGATCAACTGGTCAATGTTTTCCCGAATGGTCTTTTGACCCCCTCCCAGCCTCCGGAAAAACCCTACTACCTGGGAGGAAGATCTCATTATTCGACCTTATAAAAAGATGCAGGACCACCCGGCTGGACCCTCTTTAGGCGCAGTGCCGCTTCCTTGAAAGCAGGCATTCGGGCGTGTAGACGGTGCTGGAGAGGCGGAACCCGTTGTTGTTGTTCCTGTTGTCCGGGTTGTTGTTGTTGCGATTCGATACGCGGCAGTTGTTGGCGTTGTTGTTCCAGCTGCCGCCACGTATGACCCGGTTGGAGCCGCTCTGGCCGGAGACCCTTTATGTTAAAACCCTTTCGCCACAATTTGCCGTCGAAGCGCAAGGGTGTCGTATACAGATAAATAGGCCCAATGACTGTTTTGACTGTCTAAAAAGTGCGTGTATGTCTCTGTCCCTTGTTCATATTGCCACTTCTGGGTGCGCATGTTCCGGATGGCCCGCTTCAAATTTTCCGGATGGATGCGGATGAGGTTGGGGAATACCCGCGCGCCGAGGAAGGAAAGGCCATTGTCCCTGTTATTGAAAAAGGTGGCAGATTCTTTCAGCCGAAGCTTCAGCTTTTCTCCAAGGTATTGCGCTATGGGCTCCCGCCATCCTTTTAGTTGTTCCTTGTCGGGGTTGAAGAATACGATATCGTCCATGTATCGGATGTGTAGCGTGCGCCCAGCTTTTCTTTCGCATACTGATCGAAGGGATTCAAATAGACATTTGCAAAAACTGGCTGGTGAGGTTGCCAATGGGCAATCCTCCCGTTTTGCCCGCCGTTTTGAATAATCCGGGTTGTCACCTCCAGGAGCCGCCGGTCTTTGATCTTTTGGCCGATGTTGTCGAGCAGTATCTGCTGATCGACGGAATCAAAATATTTCTCCACGTCAGTCTTGAAATACCAATGGCATTTCCGGAGGAATTCCTGCGCCCTGAATACGGCGGCATGGGCGCCTTTGCCTTTTCTCGTGGCGTAGGAGTCGAAAATAAACCTCCGCTCATAGATGGGCTCCAATATGCGCACCAGGGCATGATGCACCACCCGGTCGCGAAAAGGCGCTACGGAAATGACCCGCTCTTTGGGATCGCGGATGATAAACTGCCGGTACGATTGCGGCTGATAGGAGCCCTCTAACAATTCTTCCCGGATCTGCCGGATTTCCTGCTCCAGGTTGTATGCAAACTGAAGCCGTTCTTCATTCTTCCGGGCTCCTTCACGGGCTTTTTTGTAGGCCGCCAAAAGATTGGGAAATGAGGCAAATTCCTCGAATAAGCCGCCAATGCGTTTCATGACACAGGCTGTTGTTGTTTCATCCATCCTCCCACCATCTTTCCCGTGGTTTGCAACTCGCCGATAATGAATTCGTACTGGCTGATGCTGATCAGGCGGCGGTCTTTGCAGAGGCGGAAAAAGATCCGCAGCTTTTCCAGGTCGAGGTTGATCTTTTCAGCAATGGACTCCTTTCGTGGGTGTAGATCGCTTCGGTGATCAGTTCCAGTACTTCAAGGCTGAGATTGGCGATCCGGCCTGAAAGGGTGAAGCGGGTACTACGCGGCAACTTGTCGCATTTGTCCAAAATCCAGTCGTTGGTTTTGTACCATTGCTCAAACAGCGGATAACCAGTCGGAGATGCCATGGTCAGAGGGGGATGTCATTGGTTTGAATGAGTTCTTCCTTCTTCTTCAGTTTCTCTTCGTAGAAAAGCCTCACCTGAGCGAGCAACTGGCGGCCATATTTCTCAATGCGGGGCTTTCCGAATCCTTTGATGCTTTTCAATCCATCCAGCGTTAGCAGCTTGAGCCCACGATATGGACCAAATGGTCATTGGAAGCGATCAGGTAAACTGGAATTCCTTCTTTGTGCGCTCTTTCCTTGCGCCATTCGCGCAGGCGTTCAAACAACAGCTTCTGTTCTTCATCCAGATCGCGCAGTTTCTCGTTTGCCTTCGATACGATTTCGTATTGTAATGCCACGGTCCAAAACACTCTTTCGCCTTGCTCAAAAAAGTGCGCCTCCATGAAATCCACCTTTTTGTTCAGGCAAAATTCAGTGATCACTTCATCTGGAAAACTCTCCGATGCCAAATCAAACGGCAGTGTGAAAATCCTTAAGTGCATGTGTCATTGTATATATAGAAAACAACTCAACGATATATGTGGTTGAATTTCCCATATATACTTCAACACACCTTTCTTATATATGCTTCGCATCGCCTCCGTATATAAGGTAAAAAGGTAAGAATGATATAAGGTTAGAGGGCCCTGGAGAGGCGGAACCCGCAGTAGTTGCCCGTAGTCCGGGTAGTCGTAGTAGTAGCGATACGATACGCGGCAGCCGTGGCGACGCTGTCCAGCTGCCGCCACGTATGACCCGGTGGGAGCCGCTGTCAGGCTGTATAGTCTTTCTTCGGGTCTAATGACTCAAGATATCCCCTTTCCAATCCCAGCACCACTCCCACACATTTCCACCCATGTCATACAAGCCGAGTGCATTCGGATTTTTCGTACCAACGCGGTGGGTTCGGCTACCACTATTTTCAACATACCAACCGACTTCCTCCAAATTGTTGCTACCGCTATATATTGTAATGTTATCGAATCCAGGCTGTCCCCCTTTGGCCGCATATTCCCACTCCGCCTCAGTAGGTAGCCGGTAGCCGCTTGATTCAAGGTTGATTTTATAGGTTCCTCTCGTCCTTTGAAATTGCATCCTCATATTCCTTTCTGCTTACTCACCCAATTGGCATATCCACTGCATCGTACCAACTGACATTCACCATAGGATTATCCCCCAGTCCGTCCCGGTGATCCGGGTGCTCTTTTTAATATCCGTGCCAGTAGCGTGACAGAAAAGGCAAACTGCCACCAGGTGGTCTCATATTTTGCCATTTGGAAACTGCTCACTTCTTGTTTGTGCAAGGTTTCGTCGCCTTCGCGGACTGGATCCAAAGAGTTACCGCACCCCATATCAAAAACCCCGCCTTGCACCTCCACCATCACGGGGTAGTAGCGCTCCATCAGTTTTTTGTACTCATCGGGGTCAATAGCCTTGATGGACTCCCGGAAGGGCTGCAAAATAGTGGGGCTTATTGACCAAAGCAGCTGCCGAGTCCAGAGCACGGCAGCCCTTTGGGTATGGCCCGCTTCCGCGTGCCAGAAAGCGATCTCAAGCCAGGCTCGGCCACCTCAGGCTTCAGCGCGCCGAGGCTGGCAGCGGCTTTGATTTTTTCTAGGGCGGCCTCGTAACGGAGATTGAGGACATCCCTGTCTGCGTTTTTCAGGATGAGTTGTACGACTTCTGCGTTGATTTTTCCAACTCTACGAGGGCCTTTTCGGCTTTATCGCGTCTGGTCCGCCAGGATCTTCGCAGATTCTGCCAATCGGGTTTGTTTATTAGCCAAGATAGTGGCCAATTCCGCTTCAATGCGGCGCACTTCAGCGGTGTCTTTGGCTTCTTTGGCTTCCTTCAGGGAAACCTGAAGAGCAGCTTCTTTCTGGGCCAGGTCATCCAGGTTTTTCTGGATCTCTTCTTTTTGCGTTGCTGTTTGCGGGTCAGTTTTTGCGCCTGATTTCTCAGTGAAATTGCCCAAACTGCCAATGCCACGGCCAGGAGGGATATGAAAATAGCCATTCGTGTGCGTCCCTGCGCCCGCTCCCTGAGCTTCTTCTCCTGCTGCGCCTGCGCCCTCGCCCTTTCCAACTCTTCCTGCTGCCTCTTCTCCTCCGCTTCCTGCTGCGCCTGCACATCGTCCCAACTCCGGTCGATCCACTCCTGCTCCTCCTCCGAGGGGTGGAACTTGGCCAGGTAGGGGTCGATAAACAGCAATTGCTTTTCCGTAAAAAACTCCCGCGCTTCTTCATTGAGGTTCACCTGGCTCTTGATCAGGCGGCGCACCTCTAGGATGGCGATCTCTTCGTCGCTGCGCTTGTCGTGCACCTGTTTGGCGAGTGAGTCGTGGGCGATCTCGTAGAGCTGGTCGTGCTCGGTGAAGCGCAGGATACGGCGGGTCACCAGTTCTGCCAACACCCCGTCGATGAGGGCGGTGTCGGTGTCGGGCAGGCTGCGGTAGAGACCCGCAACAGAAAGGGGCTCTTTGGTGCCTTCCAGGGTGACGAAAGGCGAGAGGATATGCCAGATCGTTTCGGGCTGCTGCCGCAGCGAGGAGGCGATCTTGAGCACCTGCTCGTCGAGAAAGTCGCGCAGCACGTCGCCGATGTCGCCCATGGCTTCCAGGGCGGAAAGGGTGAATACCGCCTCCGCCTGGCGCTTTTCATCGCCGGTGGTTTCCAACAGAATTTATCCAGAAATACCTGCAGATACGGCAAGGGAATGGTCAGGGTGGTTTCCTCGCCGCGTATCTTTTCGAAAATGCTTACTGCAAGGGTTTCTTCTTCGCCGGCTTGCAGGTGTACATTGCTCTGCGGCAGGCTGCCCACGCCCTGGATCACGGTCTTCACCTTGTCGAGGTTCATAGGCTCTACGCGCAGCTTTTTGCGGAGCAGTTCGGGCACCTGCCGCTCGAATTCGTAAAGATGACCGAGGTATTCCTCGCGAATGGAGAGGATGATCTTCACGGGCTGCTCCACGCGCATGATCTCCCGGATCGTGTCGATGAACTGCTGCTGCTCGGTTTTGCTGCCGAGGATGTAGAGCTCTTCAAACTGATCGAAGAGGAGGTAGAGGGGCTTGAAATGCTTGAGGTAAATGGCCTTGAAACGCCGGGCCAGGGGGGAAAGGGCTTTGGAGGCCGCCGCCGGACCCTCCGAAAGCAAATCTTCGTCGAGCCAGTCGAGGTCCTCGTCGCCGGTGTCCAGTGCGCCGCCGGCTTCTTGCAGCGCTTTTTCAAACGAATCGTTGAGGTTGCTGCCCCTGCGTATGTTGAGCGCGAGCCAGTCGTGGCTCTGAAATTTGCTGGCCAGGCCACACTGAATGAGGCTGGTCTTTCCCGTGCCCGAAGCGCCATAGATGAGCAACAGGTCGGTTTGGAAGACCATCTCGTAGAGGGCATCGATTTCCTCCGTGCGCCCGAAGAAGATATCCCTGTCTTCCCGGGTGTAGGCGTTCAAAAACTTGAATGGGTATCGCTTTTGCATATTGGGCGCGGCTTAGAGGTCATCGAAGTTTAGGGCATCGTCCAGCAGGCAGTTTCGGGCTTCGCGAAAATGATCCACCACACTGTCCAGGTTGAGCTGTTTGTGGTTTTCATCGCTCAGCAAAAACTCGTTGAGGTCGGTATCGGCTTTCAGGATGCCTTTCCATTCGAGGTGTACGATGCTATTGTCTTCCAAAAACAGGTATTCGAGGCTGCCGTCGTCGATCGATTGCGAGCGGTAAAAGCAGATCTTTGCGCCATGCTCGAGGGTGAGGGCGTTGTAGTCGATCACAAAGGGAAACAGGTTGATGTGGTCGCGGTAATCCTCGCCCCGGTAGAGCAGCACGGCGTCGGTATGCACAGCATCGGTGATGTAGTTGATCTTTTCGGCATCCACATTGGCCTTGCTATCGATGCCCAGGGCCGAATAGCGATGCAGGAAATGCGGGCTGTCGTTGCGTATTTGGCGATAGCCGATCCGTTTGATGGAAGCCATGTGGTAGTTGACCAGGAAATGAAAATGCCGGAAAAAGTCGGCCAGCAGGGTCTCCGCCTCGAAGCAATCGAGCAGATCGTATTGGGATTTGTCCAGTTTTTGGTGGAGATCTTGCATTCGCCGGCAGGTTTGGTGTAGGGTGCTGTCGGCTTGCAGGTCGGCGGCAAAGTGTGCCAATTCCTGCAGCGGGAAGTCCAGGTGGTATTCTTTTTTCGAAAAAATGGTGTGGAGTAATTGCAGCAGGTGGAATTGCTCCGCAATAGAGGGTTCGAAGGCATCTTCAAACCGGTGGGAGAGGACTTCTTTCTCCGCATCAGAAAAGAGGCGAATCTGGTCCTTTTGCGCATCCCACAGCCTGGACAGCAGGGCGAAGCACACCAGATCCAGGCTACGCTTGACGATATCGATGCATTTTTCGAGGTACTTGCGCTGTTTGGCTTCCGAAAAGTCCTCTTTGCCGATGGCCATCAGCTTGCTGAGCTGTTTGCCGATCACCCCGACGAAGCTGTAGGCGATGATCTCCTTGGCCTTGTCGCTGATGCGCGTTTGGGATTCCCAGTTGGGGATGTGGGCCACTTTTTCCAAAAAGCGCTGGGCGGATGTACAGTTGGGTTGAATAGCCTGAATAAGCTCCCTGGTCAGCAACTCATTAAAGGCCTTTTTGCCGGTGAGGAAACCGAAGTTCGCCTCATCGATATGCTCGATGTTGTAGATCTTCTCAGCATACTGCACCTTTTGAGCGTTCTGGCACTCCAGCAGGGCTTTCAACTCGGCCAGCTGATTTTGGATTTCCCGTACCTCCCCGTTGACCTGGAGCGTGAGGGTGCTGTCCGTCACATTTTGGATGACGATGTGTTGGGAGCCTTGTATGTGGGTTTCGTTGGGCATATTCAGGAAAAGTCGGCTTTGTCGATATGGGTGATATTATAGATCTTCTCGGCAATCTGATAAGTGGCGTTGGTCTTCGCTATTTCCTCCCAGATGGCCGGGTTTTGTTCCTGCTCCTCAATCTCGCGCAGCAGTCCCAGCAATCCATCGCGGATCTGGTTTTTGGTCACATTCGCATCTTCCTGGCCGACAACGCCTTTGCGTATTTGCGCCCGGATGTCGTTCCAGCGGGCCGTTTGCAGGATGGCTTCATCGAGCAAGGGACTGTGGTCGAGCAAGATGCGCAAGGATTTGAGGGCATCGTCGAGCTTATCGGCGGCGAGTAGGTCGCGGATGGAGGAGAGAAGGGAGGAGGCCATGGGCGGTGTAGGGTTTTTGTTAGGAAAGTAAATATAAGGATTAGGTGGCTTTTTTTCCGAAAACCATTCTACGATATTTTAAAATAAAATAAAACAAAATATTTTATAATAAAACAAAAAAGTGTATTTTTGTTAAAATTGTGTTGGTAGTTATGAGTATAAACCTGCATGAGAAACCGTTTGATAAGTACATTCATCGGAGCCTAATTGCTCAGTTGCAAGCAAAATTACCATCTGGATCCGGGCTGAAACTTTATCCGTTCTCTCTGAAAAAAGGCGCAAATATTCACGGTATTATTTTCGGCGCATCGCATCCACGAGCAGTCGATAAGTTTTTGAAAATAGCTTGGAAACGGAATGATACGAACGGTGAAGCAAATTTTGATATTGATGAAGACACAAAAAAAGCGCAGTTGGATTTATTTGCAGGTAAGCCGCTCACCAAAACCGAAATATTCAGACAACGATTGAGGGAAAAGGTCATGGGTGGTAGTATCTCTGATAACTTTGAGGCTTTTGAATTTACCTTGGCTGAAGGGCACCTTGGAAGTCAGGCAGCCGAGGAATTGAAAGCCATGAAGAAAGAGAAGTTGATAGATTACCAAGGCACATCTCCATTGGTAACTTACGAAAAGGCATACAAAGAGAAGCGGCGCGTTGAATATCAAATAATCAAGCCATGAAATACTCCAAAATAGAATGGACCGAAGCGACCTGGAATCCCAGTACAGGTTGCAATAAGGTAAGCGCGGGCTGCAAAAATTGCTATGCGGAAACAATGGCCAAGCGATTGAAAGCAATGGGTGCCCCAGGATATGAAAATGGATTTGAATTTACGTTGATGCCGGAACGCCTTGAAATGCCTTTGAAAATCAAAAAGCCCACCAAGTTCTTCGTCAATTCCATGAGCGACCTGTTTCACGAGCAGATGCCTTTTGATTTTTTGGATCGGGTATTTGAGGTCATTGCGCAAACGCCCTGGCACAGCTACCAAATATTGACCAAGCGGGAAGCTATCCTCCGGGATTATTGCAGCACCCATGATTTACCGGACAACGTCTGGCTGGGCGTCAGCGTAGAATCTGCCAAGGTGAAGAAGCGAATTGATGTGTTGCGCGCCATCTCCGCCGGCATCCGATTTCTGTCAGTCGAACCGCTCATCGCCGATGTCGGCGCGCTCGATCTGAGCGGTATTCATTGGGTTATTGTTGGAGGGGAAAGCGGCCCCAAAGCGCGGCCTATGCATCCGGAGTGGGCGTTAAATGTGCAAAGGCAATGTGAGGAGCAAGGCGTCGCCTTCTTTTTCAAACAGTGGGGCGCCTGGGGTGAAGATGGCGTGAAACGCAGCAAAAAGGCCAATGGCAGGATCTTTTTGGGACGGGAATGGAACGAGGAGCCGGCGACTGTGGGAATGAAATAACCTACCGCCCAATCATCCCATGCCGCCAAACCGCAATAACATTTGTATCTGCATGATCCACTCCCGGATATTTTTCGTGCAGCCTTTTTTGGATGTCAAAAGCCTTTTCGTAATCGTCGATAAGTCCAAATGTGTTCAGGTCATTTGGTAAAAAAGCTTCGTCAAAACCTCCGCAATTGGTCAGGGCGCTAATGTCGTAGTATCGATCTAGGAGTTCGTACCCGACAAATTCAAAACCCTCCAACTCGATATCCTTGCAGTCTTGGGTGGGGTCTATGACAACAGCCAAAAGGTTAAACTTGTCTGTGAGCTCTTTTTTCTCCAATACGTATTCAACTGTTCGGAAGAAGCCGGTTTGATAGATGCCGTCGACACCAATAAAATCCCAGTCATCCGCATTGTCGTAGTCTGGATGAACCAACGATTCATTCAACATCCCATCCAGGGAGACGACTTCTGTCAAGTGCGACAACCTGCTCCAGGTGATGTAACTATCCCACGAGGCGCCAGTTGTGTCCCTGTTTTTGTCGAATGTGCGGAGCGCGGTATACCAGTATGTCATGTTGGGTGCAATCACCTCCCTCCCTTCTTCTTCTTAAACGGATTAAAATCCTCCAATTCTTTCTTGATCTGCTCCTGGGTCTTCTTCGATTGGTCCTGGATCACTTCCTTGGCTTTGTCCTTGGCTTCCTGCGTGGTTTCCTTGATCACCGCTTTCACCGTATCCTGGGCCTGCTTCTTCAGGGTGTCGATTTTTTGCTTGGCTTCGGTCACTACCTTGTCTTTTTGTTGTTCAAATTCCTGCTTGGCTTGTTCCTTGACGGATTCGGTGACGGAACTCTGCCCATCGCCGCCCAGCAGTTTCATAGTGACCTGGGGCTTGGTGATAGAGCCGGTGATGTTGAATTGCACATTCACAAATTCGCTCTGCGCCAGGTTGATGCCGAGCTTGCCGGCTTCCTGGGAGAGGGCGTTGAGCCCGCTGCCCGCTGCCGCGCCCACAGCGCCTTTCTCCAGCATCTTGCGCGGGATCTTGGCCAGGATGTGGTAGGCCATGTCCTGGTTGATCTTGTGCATCCCGCCGATCTTCATGTCGATGCCTTTGTAGGAATAATCGAAATCCTTGAGTTCCAGGGCGCCGTTTTTCACTTCAAACCAGTTTTTGGTGTTGGAAATGGCCAGGTTGTCGAATTCGCTGATATTGAGCTTATCGCCTACGGCCTGGAGCGCCGGAAAACCCTTGATCACCGAATTGATCGTCTGCAAAAATCCGTTCGCACTCATGGTCGACCATACCGGCATCATGTCGGGCCCCAGCTCTGAATCCATGATCATGGTGCTGGAAAACTTGCCTTCGATGTATTTCCCAATAGGGGCCATGGCCTGAAACGTATTGAACGAATTAAATGCTTTCTGAAAATTGAGGTTCTGCAAGTCGTATTTCAACGTAAATAAGGGCTTGGCCGGGTTTTTGGTATCGTACGACCCACTCATCGCGATCTTTCCGTCCAACCCGTTGGCTTCACAGCTTTCAATGACTACCGCTTTGTCTTCGACCAGCAAGCGCCCCACCATGTTGTCGAGCACGATGTCGGTGTACAACAGTTTCTTGATCTTCGCATCGATGACCAGGTTCATATTGCCGGGCACTTCGATGGGGGAGTAGGCAGTCTCCGCAGGAGGAGTGCTGCTTCCCGTCGTAGTCGCCGGCTCCGTGTCTTCCATAAACGGATTGACATCCAGGTAATTGGAGGCCAACGCGATGTTGCCGCCCAATACGCCATCGTCGAAGGTATAATCCCACACGTTCGTAATCACCCCGCTGATGTCGAAATCACTTTCTCCCATCTGAAATTTAAACGGCGCAAACGACATGCGGTTGGGCGTCAAATGCCCCTGACCTCCATGTTGTTCAGCTCGTAGGTGTCGTACACCAGCTTACCGATCTTTCCGTCAACCAAAAAATCAAATCGATCAAAGGGCGCTTCGTCTACAGTTGGAGAGTCCGGTCCCCCCGTAGCTTCGGTTGGAGATACTGCGTCCGCCGTAGCTTCAGCGGAGGAGGACCATTCCCCTGCATCAAAAAAATTCGACCGCATCGTCAACGACCCGGTCATGGTTTTTTTCGGGGAAATATAGGCCAGAATGTTATCGATCGTACCCGATGCCACGATATCGCTCTTGCCGAGCTGGGCCTGGAAATTGTCGATGATAACTTTGTTGGGGGTAAATTGCGCCTTGGCCTGCTCGATGGTGATCGGCGGGTAGCCTTCCATCGGGTACTTGATCTGGGTAGCTGTGATGTCGCCCTGCATATTCACCTGGTCATAAGCTTCTGCTTCGATGGTCGACATCCGGGTCTTGGCGGTGATGTCGGCGATGATCTTTCCGGCCATGCCCTTGGTGGCATCCATCGGGAAAGCCTGGGCCATTTCAGCCAGGTCGATAGTTCCCTTCACCCGGGTATCGATATCGGGGTCAGACATCGGCGTGCGCAACTTCAGGTAACCACCAAACGGGTTTTCGCCCACCTTCATCGTAAACCGCGCCAGGTCGATGAACATGCCATCGAGGTCGCCCTCCGGACTGTCGATATTCAGGTCGGCAGAAATCTGATTGATACCCAGCGGGAGGTCGGGGTATTTCACCGCACCGTCTTTCACCGTGGCGTTGATCTTGATGGCGGGGTATTGGGCCTCGTTGTAGCGGCCTTTCACATTTCCCGCCAGGGCAAACTGCCCCTTGATGTCCACATTTTCATACCCCTCGATATAGGCGTTGGGAATGAGGGAGAAAAATTCCCGAAAATCGCCCCCCGGCGCCTGGAAGGAAAGGTCCATGTCGATGTTGTCGCCATCGGGCATGGCGACGAACCCGTCGGCCTTCAGTTGAAGAGCGTTGATCAGGAGGTTGTTTTCTTTCAGGGTATACTTGCTCTGTGCCATATCGATCAGGAAGCCGGCGTCGAGGTCTATTTTGGCTTTAGTCAGGTAAGAAATACCGCCCATGTCATACGTGAGCGACTCCATAGTCGTCTGGGTAGCGAGGTCGTACACATCGAGGGTAAGTTCGCCTTTGCTCTCGTGGTTGAGTCCCAGGATCTCGGCGTACATATCCCCGTCGCGGTCGTCGTAGATCACCTCGCCATCTGTAATGGTAAAGCGCTTTAGCTTGATGGTGAAACTGGTGGAACTGGTATCCGTTTCTGCGGCTACCGTCTCTGAGGGTTTGGTAATGTCGTAGTTGGCGGCCCCACCTTTGAGCACCATTACGTGCACCTTCGGTTTTTGTAGTCCGATCGATTGGATCTGGATCGGCAGATTCTTGATCACCGACATAATGTCGACGGTCACTTCAAATGCCTCCGCATCGAGCAAATCAACCCCTTCAAACGAGTCTACTCCGCTGACCTTCAAGTCGCTGAGGCTGATAGTCAGGTTGGGAAAGCTCCGGAAGAGCGAAAGGCTGGCATCCGAAAAGTCGACCTCCGCATTCAGGTTGGCATTGACCTCCTGACGAATAGTAAGGAGCAATTCGTCTTTAAACAAATAAGGAATCGCGACTAGGCTGGCGATAAAAAGCACCAGTAAAATAAAAATGGCCAAAAATGACCGCTTAATAACCTTGGAGACTTTCATAATTGTCGGATTGGAGGCTGATTTCTTTGGTAAACACTGCTTTAATAACGTATACTTGCGTAATTTCGATCGAAATATTCAAAAAAAAATTATAAACCGCGAAGGCGGCGCGAAAATACCCCCGGAGAACGATAAGAAACAATGGAAAATAAATCACCTCGATACGAACTCATTGAAACCGACGAACGCCTTCGGGCATTTGCCGAGCAAAACGCCAATACCCCCTGGCTTTGTTTCGACACCGAGTTTGTGGGCGAAAAGCGCTTTACCACCCTCATCTGCCTGATACAGGTTATCACCCCGATTCAAAGCTACCTCATCGATCCGCTTTTGGTGAAGGATCTGCAGCCTTTTCTCGACCTCCTCGCCGATCCGGCAATCCGGAAGGTGACGCATGCGGGAGAAAACGACTATCGCCTGCTCTATCTCCAGTTTGGCGTACTGCCCAAAAACGTGTTCGACACCCAGGTAGCTGCCGGATTTATCGGCTATAAATATCCGGTTTCCTACGGAAAACTGGTTGAAGGAGAGCTGGGTATTTCCCTTGACAAAGCCTTTGCCGTGACCGATTGGGAAGCCCGGCCTTTCAATCCTAAACAACTGACCTACGCCCTCGATGACGTCTATCACCTTCCTCCATTAGCTAAAAAGATCCAGGATCGACTCGAAGAAATGGGCCGGCTGGATTGGGCGCTGGAAGAGTCGGCTACGTTTGAAAACGCCGATACCTACGATCGAGATCCCAACCGGGAAGCGTTGATGAGCAACCTCATGCCGAATTTGAAATTCAAAGAACAGGTATTCCTGCTGCGGCTCTACCAATGGCGCAATGAGGAAGCCCGGCGGCATAACTATTCCAAGGAAATGATCTTTCCCGCCAAGATGATGGGTATCCTGATCCGTTCCGTAGCCTCTGGAAAGGAAGCGCTGATGGCCAACCGCAGGCTCCCCGCCCGGACCGTTCAGAAGCACGCCAAGCTTTTTTGGGATATGTTTCACGAACCGCCCACCCCGGAGGAGAAGGAAGTGCTGAGCCAGATTCCGGCCTCCGTAGAGGAAGACCCGGAACACAATATTCTTATGGAAATGCTGCACCTGCTCATCCGCTATCGCTGCAACCAGGAGAATATGTCGATCGACCTGGCCCTTCCACGCGGAGTGCTCAAAAAACTGAAAGCCGATCAGGATTATTTCGACCTTTCCCTCACCGATACCTGGCGCAAACATTTCTTCGGAGAAGAACTTATTCGCTGGATACAGCACCGGCAGGCCCTGCGCCTGGAGTTTAAGACCGGTAGCTTTGAGCTGACGTATGATGAATAGGTTTCAGTGTGCAGTCTTCAGTGGGCAGTGTGCAGTATGTAGTGTGCAGTGTGCAGTGTGCAGTGTGCAGTGTGCAGTATGCAGTGTGCACACTGTACACTGAAAACTGCCTACTCGCCCACTATCACCTTCTCCCTCCAAATCATCCCTTCAGACTGAATCTCCAGCATATAAATCCCCGTATTCAAACCGGATACGGCTATTTGCGTTTTTGCTCCGAACAACTTGCCATCCGCTACCTTCCGTCCTACCAAATCGTACAACACATAAGTGCCGTCACCAGCGCCGGAAAGATCGAGCGTGAGTTGATCGACCGCAGGATTGGGATAAATCTTCCATCCGGAAGGAAGGGCCTGTGAAACTGAATTGATGAGTACCACTTCCAGGGGGTCGGAAAGGGCCTCGCATCCATTTTCATCGGTGATCTCAACGGTGTACAAACCATCTTCTTCCGGGACAAAGAAAGGATCGGTGGCGCCTTCTACAAGCGTTCCATTCAGAAACCATTGGTAAGCGGCAGCGGGGGAAGAAAAAAGCGTGTCATTCACCAGGGTGAGTACCGGGATCGCCGCTTCGACAATGCTGATTGACACGGCTTCACTGCTGACCGAGCAGGGGCCCAACTCCACGGTCACCGAATACTGACCGCTTATTCCCGCCAACCATACCGGCTCAGTGGCGTTTTCGATCGGAGCGCCATCCAGGTACCATTGCCAGGAATCCAACGCTTCATTGGAAGTCAGTTGTATGAATCCGCCCTGACAGGCCAGGGTATCCGTGTAGGATAATTCCGCTTCCGGGGGTATTTGTACCTGAATTTGGACCGAATCGGCCTGGGTTTCGCAATATGCATTGTGCAGGGTCGCCGTATACCAACCTCCGTCCTGCACTTTGATCTGGGGATCTACCCATTCGAGCAATTCACCGTCGAGATACCACTCCAGGGAGGTGACCTCCGGATCGACACTGAGCATAACGCTCTCTCCTTCACAGATCAGTGTATCTCCGGTAAGGGCCATTTCCGGCGCTGGATTGACCGGATGGGCGATCGGCGCCAGGGCGATAGAATCCAGGGAAAGCACGAATAAGCCGTTGGACATGTCGGAGCCCAAAATGGTACCCGAAGGCAGAAAGGCATACACCCCCCAGCAGCCTTGGTAGCCGTTGTAGTTGGTGTTGGCGGGATAGGTGTCGTACCAGGCCACCTGCTGCACATTGTGCGGATCAGACATATCGAAGACCTGCACCCCGTCGTGATAGTAAGATATAAAAATATAGTTTTCGCGGATAAAGGGGTTGTGCGGAATGCTTGCCGTATCGACAGGCGCCAACAGCTTGGATCGAAACACATCCGTTACCTTGATATCCGACAGGTTGGATACATCCAGCATCTTGAGCCCTTTATTGAAGGTCTCATCTGCCATGACGGCGTACTGGCCGTCTTCGCTCAACCAACTCGAGTGGTTATATCCGCTTTGCGGGTAATCGGTCAAGGTGCCCAACAACACGGGATTTTGCGGGTCGGCAAAGTTGTATACATAATACCCGTTATTGCCATGCGAGCAATAGCCGACCTTGTTCCGCACATAGATGTCGTGGAAATACCCACCCGGCAAGGTGGGCGTGCCGATCACCACCGGATTGTCCGGATCGCCGTTGAGATCGAGGATGATGGCGCCGTTGCCGTTGGCATTCGATCCGGCCACAAACAACCAGCCCGCTTCTTCATCGATGAAAATATTGTGGGCACTTTTGAAAAATTCAGTCGTCTGGTTGGTCTTGGTCACCGTTCCAGGAAGCTGGCTCAGGTCAAAGATCATCAACCCTTCCTGGCATTGGTCACAGACCGAGTAGGCGCGGTCCTTGTAGGTTTTCATATCGCGCCAAATGGTAGTGGCGCCCCCCGGGAAAGCGCCTATTTCCTGTGGATTGGACAGGTCGAACAGGTCGAAAAAATGGACGTAACGGGCCGAGCCCATAATGGCGTACTCCCGGCTGTCGCAGTCGGTATATCCCCACACTTCGTTGTAAGTGGTGCCGCTTGCACTGGGCAGGGTATCCACATCAAAATGCCCCCGAAGGGTCATATTTTGACTAATTTGGGCCTGAAGGTTCCCGAAAAAGAGGGTTGCAATGAATAATAGTAAAATGCTCGATCGCATGATTTCTTTTTAAAAGTGAACGGTGAGCAGTGCGCAGTGAAGGGAAAAACATCCGTTCACCGCGCACTGTTCACCGTTTAAGTAAAACTACATTGTTTTTTGCAAAATACGTAACTTGAGATAATGATTGGAGAAGCGCAGGAAGCGCTTCTCCAATCATTAATGAAGATATTTACTTAATATTGTCAAACGAGCGCTTCACGCTTCACCCTTCACTCCTCACTAAAAAGCATTATGACCCAACAGTCTCCCATCCTCCAGGTCGATCACCTCTCCATCGGGTTCCACTCCGACCGGGGCTACTTCCCGGCGGTGAAAGAGGTGTCGTTTGCCCTGGCCCAGGGCGAATCGCTGGGTATCGTGGGGGAGTCGGGTTCGGGAAAATCGCTCACGGCCCTTTCGCTGTTGCGGCTGACCGACCACTTGCCCGGATGTGTGATGAAGGCCGATGGCATCCGGTACGCGCCGCAACCGGGCCAGGAAGTCGATATTGCGACGCTCTCTGGCAATGCCCTTCGCAAGGTGCGGGGCAAGGAGCTCTCCCTCATTTTTCAGGATCCCTCCACAGCGCTCAATCCGGTGTTTACTTGTGGAGCGCAACTCGAAGAGGTACTTCGCCTACACATGGCATTAGATCGAAAGGGCGCCCGGGATGCGGCGATGGAATGGTTGAAAAAGGTCCAACTGACGGATATCACCCGTATTCATGCATCGTACCCGCATCAATTGTCGGGAGGTCAAAAGCAGCGCGTGTCGATCGCGATTGCGCTGGCTGCGGAGCCCCGGCTGCTGATCGCCGATGAGCCAACCACGTCACTGGATGTCACGGTGCAGCGCCATATCCTGGACCTGCTCCGGCAATTGCGGGAAGAACTGGGCATGAGCATGCTGTTCATCTCCCACGACCTGGGGGTGGTGGCCGAAATGGTAGAGCGCGTATTGGTCATGCAGGAAGGCCGGTTTGTGGAGGAAGCCCCTGTAGGGCAGTTGTTCCATCATCCGGCACATGCCTATACCCGGCAATTGCTCGCCAGCCGGCCCCCGCTCGACATCCGGCTCAAGCGTTTGCCCGTTGCGGCTTCGGTACCGTCCGAGTCCTGGGATGCGGCCAGCACGCAGGCGCGGCTAGAGGGATTTGCCGCTCAACAGCCCTTGCTCCGGGTGGAAGGGCTGGAGGTACGTTATGAGAATCCCCGCAGTAGTTTTTTTGGAAAAAGGACCTACCTGCGGGCAGTAGACAATGTGAGCCTTCAGATTGCACCCGGGGAAACCCTGGGAGTAGTAGGGGAGTCGGGCTGTGGCAAAACGTCTCTGGGGAAAGCGATTATCCGCCTGGTTGCCGCACAGAAAGGCAAGGTATATCTTGAAGAACAGGATGTGCTGGCGCTCCCGGACCGCCAATGGCGCACCTTGCGCCGGCATGCGCAGATCATCTTCCAGGACCCCTATCATTCGCTGAATCCCCGCATGCCGGTCGGGGAGGCGATCCTCGAGCCCCTGACCGTACACCGCCTGGGCGCCAATGCAGGCGAACGGCGGGAAAGGGTAGTCCACTGGCTGGAAAAAGTAGGCCTGGATGGTTCCTACTTCGACCGGTATTCGCACGAGCTTTCCGGTGGACAACGCCAACGCATCGGCATCGCCCGTGCCCTGTCGGTCGAACCCCACTTGTTAATTTGCGACGAGTGCGTCTCCGCACTGGATGTCTCCGTGCAGGCACAGATCCTGAATCTGTTGCTGGACTTGCAGGAGTCCGCCGGCTTCTCCATGCTTTTTATCACCCATGATTGGGCGGTGGTGCGGTTTATCAGCGACCGCGTGCTGGTCATGCGGGACGGGAAGGTGCTGGAAAGCGGTCCGGTAGATGCGATATGGGCACATGCACAGCATCCGTATACCAGGGAGTTGATCGCAGCGGTGCCGAAGGGGGAATAAAAAGGGGCAGGCAAAATTTTTTAAAATAAATCCAGGTTTCCTGCAACCATTTTGTTTTAATGGAGTCTTCTAAAAAAGGTGCATTTCCGTCGGCTAATTTGAACGGTTAGTCTAAAACGAGCATCGATTTAGTATAAAAAGTCGTATTTTTAGCGACGTTTAACAAAACACCCAATGAAACGATCATTCTTGTATCAGCTGTTGTTTGGCTGCTTGATTTTGTGCAGTATTGTGTCTTATGTGTATCTCCAGGCACAACAAGATGAATTTCAAATTTCTTCACAAGAAACAACCTCTACGGAAATTGAAGAGAAGCAGGAAGTGATTCTGCCGGATTTGGCGCTTGTCAAAAAACTGATTGACGTCACCAAGACATTGTCTTCTTTAGCTCCACACTAAACCGGACGATCCGTTTTCTTTTTCCAATACCGCAACAACCCCGCCACGCTCATCCAGGCGGGATTCGCCAGGTCGTAACGCTCTTTATCCTCCCCTTGAATTCCGTATTCAACCAACTCTTCATCGGCCATTTCCTGAAGCAGAGGCGTGATCGCATCGGCCGCTTCACCTGCGTCAAAATGGGGCTTCATCCAATTGGCATACCTGTCCAGTTGTGATTCCAGGGTATGGAGGTGGGCTCCAACCGCCTGTACAGGCCCAAAATGGGTCAGCCAAAGTACGGCAGGCTTTGCTTCCCGCAGGATCTCTATCGATCGCTTCCAATCTTCCACATTGATATCCGGGGGAGGACAGGGGGGCACTATAGGTCCTCCGTCGATCTTGATGCCGGCCACATCGCCGCAAATGATATGGCGGCCTACCTGCCAGGCAATATGATGCACAGCGTGTCCCGGGGTGTGCAGGGCCTTCACCTGGACGGCGCCGAATTCAAACACCGCCCCATCTTCCACCGCCACCAGCTTGTCTGCGTCGATGGCCTGCATATCGCCCCACAATTTATCCATGTCGTCGAGATAGATACGGCGTGCCGACTCCATGAGTTTCGATGGATCGAGCAGGTGTTTGTAACCAAACGGATGGACGTAGATGGTCACGCCTTCGCGAGCCAGGGCCCAGGAGGCGCCTGCGTGGTCCAGGTGAATATGGGTCACAAACGCAGCAACGAGGTCTTTGGGCTCGTAGCCTTTCAATGCCAGGCCTTCTACCAGATACGGGTAGGTCGAATGCGGTCCGGTTTCAAAGAGAATAGGCCCTTTTTCAGTTTCTAACAAAAATGCCGCAATGGCATTGGTGTGTTCCTGAAAGTGTAAATCGATGAGGTGGAACATCTTTTTAGTTTTTAATTTTCAATTTTCAATTTTCAGTTTCAGTCCAGCTTTAACTGAAAACTGAACACTAAAAACTGAAGACTTCCTAATACCCCGCTGCCTGCCCGTCTTTTCGCGACTCGGAGGCGCCGAAATAAACGCCATTAACGGGATCTCGCAGAATGGCCTGGTAGCCGCCATAGGAGCCGAGGTCGAAGCTGACGAGATGGCCGCGGCGCATAAGTTCTCTGATCACTTCATAGTCAAAGCCTTCTTCCAGACTGATCCGGCCCCCATCGGTCATTTGTTCACCTGTAGGCTGGGAGGAGCCGTGGTGTTGTATCCGCGGTGCGTCGCCGGCCTCCTGGAGGTTCATCCCGAAGTCGATGAGGTTGACGACAATCTGCACATGGCCTTGCGGTTGCATATCGCCCCCCATCACGCCAAAGCTCACCCATGGTTTTCCGTTTTGCGTAATAAATCCGGGAATGATGGTATGGAATGGACGCTTGTGCGGTTCGTATGCATTGAGATGCCCTTTATCCAGAGAGAACAACTCGCCGCGGTCCTGGAGCATAAAACCCAGGTCGTCGGGCACCATGCCGGAACCCATACCCCGGTAGTTGCTTTGAATGAGGGAAACCATATTGCCTTCGGCATCGGCTACCGTGAGGTAAATCGTATTTCCGGGATCGAGTTTCCCCGGATTATAGCTGCGGGCTGCCCGGTCTGGATTGAGCAATTTCCGGCGCTCGGCCGCGTATTCTTCGGAGAGCAGTTGCTCGATCGGTAGTTCATGAAATGCCTGATCGGCGTAGTAGTTGGCCCGGTCTTCATAGACCAGTTTTTTAGCTTCCACAAAGGTGTGCACGTAATCCGCGCTGCCGAACCCCATCCCTTTGATATCATAGCCCTCGAGGATATTCAGCATTTGAAGCGCAGCAATACCCTGGCCGTTGGGCGGGATCTCCCAAACGTCATAGCCCCGGTAGTTGGTCGATACGGGCTCCACCCATTCCGAATAATGATCTGCCAGGTCTTTTTCCGACAAAAAGCCCCCCTGTGCCTGCATAAACCGGGCGATGGTGCGGGCTATATCTCCTTTATAAAATGCATCGCGGCCGCCTTTGGCTATTTTTTCATACGTATCGGCCAACCTGGGATTGTTAAACAGTTCTCCTTTAACCGGTGTATGTCCGTTTGGCATGTAAGTGTCGCGAAAATTGGGATAGTCCTGAAAGCGTTTTCCGCTCAATTCGAGGTAATAGGCGATCAACTCGGAAACGGGAAAGCCCTCCCGGGCATACTGGATGGCGGGCGCCAGGATACGATCCATGGGGAGCGAACCGAATTTCCGGTGCAACTCGAACCATCCATCCACGGCGCCCGGCACCGATACCGGCAGGGGCCCATAAGGGGGAATCGAAGTATATCCCTTTTCCTGAAAATACTCGAGCGTGAGGGAATAAGGCGAACGCCCACTGGCATTCAGCCCGTACAATTGCTGCGAGTTGGCATCCCAAACGATGGCAAAGAGATCGCCCCCGATACCGCTGCCGGTAGGTTCCATCAACCCAAGGGTCGCATTGGCGGCGATGGCCGCATCGATCGCGTTGCCGCCTTGTTTAAGGATATCCAGCGCCACTTGTGTGACCAAGGGCTGGCTCGTACACGCCATTCCATGCACCGCGATCACCTCCGAACGGGATGCAAAGGCGCGACCGGTGATGCGATCCTGAGCCGTGGTTGCTCCAGCGATGGAGAGGGCGAGGAGGATGGAAAGCAGGCTTCTCATAGAAAAAATATATAATAGGAACTGTCGGTACCGGCAGTTCCTATTCAGCTATTATTAAATACTTATTCTTCTTTCCATTCTCCACCATCAAATACTTCCCATGCAGCAGGGCCTCGGGATGGATCATATGTTCGTGGCTGGTAACTTTATCCTTATTGACCGATATGGCATTGTTTTGGATGGCCCGGCGCACATCGCCTTTGGAGGCGAGGATACCTGTGGCATCGGTCAGCAGGTCGGCGATGGAGATTCCGGATTGAACCTGACCGAGCGGAACAGCGTGACAGGGGATTTCCTGGGACACCGTGTGCAGTTCACCGGCGGTCATAGCGAGCAGGGCTTCTTTTCCGGCCTGACGCCCGAAAAGAAGTTCGGTTACCCGCAGCACAGATTGGTAAATCTCCGCTGAGTGCACGCGTATGGTGAGTTCTTCCGCCAGGATCCGCTTCAGGGTTTGCGGGTCGCCGGCATGGGCGGCTTCCAGGGCTTCCACCTCTTCGCGGGTACGGTAGGTGAAGTAGCGCATAAACTTCGGCAAGTCGCGGTCGTCGGCGTTGATCCAGAACTGGTAGAACTGGTAGGGGCTGGTCAGGTCGGGGTCGAGCCAGATATTGCCCGATTCCGACTTGCCGAATTTGCTGCCGTCCGCTTTGGTGAGCAGAGGGGTGGTCACGGCGTAGGCCTTTTCGCCCAGGTTGCGGCGGATGAATTCCGTGCCCGAGGTGATATTTCCCCACTGGTCGGAGCCGCCCATCTGGACCGTACAGCCATGTTGCTCAAACAGGCATTGAAAATCGTATGCCTGAAGCAACTGGTAGCTGAACTCTGTAAAGGAGAGTCCGGCTTCGAGGCGCTTCTGCACACTGTCTTTGGAGAGCATATAGCTGACCGTCAATGTTTTACCTACTTTTCGAAGAAAAGTAAGCACATCCATATCGGTATAAAAATCGATATTATTGACCATTTGGGCTTTGTTGGGCCCATCTTCAAAGTTGAGGAACTTATAGAAATTCTGGCGTTGCCGCTCCAGGTTGGCATCGAGTTCTTCATACGATTTTAGCTGCCGTTCCTGGTCTTTGCCGGAGGGGTCGCCGATGCGGCCTGTGGCGCCACCCATGAGCACGATCGGCTGGTGGCCGGAGCGTTGGAAGAGACTGAGCAGCATGATCTGGACAAAGTTGCCGAGGGTAAGGGCAGGGGCCGTAGGGTCGAAGCCTATATACCCCAGGCATTTTTTTTCGCGCAGATGCGTTTCGATACCTGGAGTCGCGTCGTGGAGCATGCCTCGCCAGCGCAATTCTTCAATAAAATCCATAGTATTCAGGTCCTGTTCGTATTCATTTAAAAGCAATTTCACGGGAGGCAAAGTTATCAAAAATTCCCTGTAGGGTGTGTTCTGTGAAAAAGAACGAATGAGAATGATTAATTTTCCGGCATGAACGTTCCCTTTTTCATTGCCCGCAAAGTAGCGGCCACAGGTCAGCGCTCCTTCTCGCGCCTGATTATCCGCATTGCCATTGTGGCGGTGGCGCTGAGCGTATCGGTAATGATCGTTTCTACCTCCCTGATCGCCGGGTTTAAAAACGAGATCAGTGAAAAAATATTCGGGTTCTGGGGGCATATCCACATCACCGAGGCCGATGTAAACCGTACCCTGCTCGATTTGCACCCGGTTGAAAAGCAGCAGGATTTTTATCCCGGGTTGGACACGATGGCTCCTGTGGAGTATTGGCAGCCCTACCAGCTGTTTGGATGGGAGATTCCCAATGCGATGCGCGCGCGATTTACCCATGGCGGGGTGCGGCATATTCAGGTTTTTGCCCTTACCCCCGGTATAATAGAAACGAAAAATGCCATTGAAGGGATCATCCTGAAAGGGGTGAGCACCGATTTCGACTGGGAATTTCTGGATAAATACCTTCAGGAAGGAACCCGTCTCGAGATGCCCGATTCGACGGCCGGCGACGGTATCCTCATCTCCCGGCAGACCGCCGACCGCCTGGATGTGAAGGTAGGCGATCGGTTCATCGTTTATTTCGTGGAAAATAACCAGCAATTGCGCCGGGCATTCCGGATACAAGGCATCTACAAAACCGGATTGGAGGAATATGACCGCAAATTTGCATTGGTCGATATCCGCAAGATCCAGCAGTTGCTCGGCTGGGAGGAGAACCAGGTAGCCGGGTTTGAGGTGTTTGTCGACGACATTCGCGACCTGTCGATCCTGGCCGAATACATTTATGTGGAAAAGCTGCCCCGTAACCTGTATGCCGAGACGATCCGGGAGAAGTTTCCCAGCATTTTTGAATGGCTGAGTCTGCAGGATATCAATGAAAAGGTCATCCTTGCGCTCATGCTGGTGGTCGGCATTATCAATATGGTCACGGCCCTGCTCATCCTCATTCTCGAGCGGACCAATATGATTGGTATTTTGAAGGCTATTGGGCAGCGCAACTGGGGTATCCGGCAAATATTTCTGTATTATGGCGCCTTTATTCTGAGTCTGGGCTTGTTTTGGGGTAATTTGGTGGGAATCGGGCTCTGTCTGATCCAGCAGCATTTCAAGGTCATTACGCTTTCGGAAGCCGATTATTACCTTTCCGTGGCTCCCGTCGAACTCAATCTCTTCACCGTACTGGGGTTAAATTTGCTGACCATGGCCGTTACCCTGCTCTTCCTGTTGCTACCTTCCTATTTGGTGAGTCGGATACAACCGGTACAGGCGATCCGTTTCAAGTAGGGGCGCCAAATCTGGCGGCAAAAAAGTGGAAAAGTTGAAAGGATTATATCACCGTTGGGGCTTCTTTTTCCTGCATTGGAGCAGGCGGGGCAGGGATTTGGTAAGATCCTTCCGGAATGTGGAGGCATCTTCTCCGTGGTGGTGGTTGGAGCTGGCGGTGCGGCTGGCGGAATTGTCTGGTATTTTTGTCCTCTACGAAACACTTGCCGGGGTGGTAAAGTGGAATACCCGCCCGCTCAGCGCGGCTGAACGGGCGTTGGTAGAGCCCTATTTCCGGGGGCTTATCCGGCTGGATCTGGTGCGGATGGATTCCTGGGCTTTTATTGGGAGCGCACAAAGGCGCTTCGCCTATGTGACCCTGCATACCGTGAACTGCTGGCGGGAACTCGGCGCCAGTGTGTTGGTGCATGAGTTGGTGCATGTGTGGCAATATGAGCAGTTGGGCGCCGCCTATATCGTGCGAGCCCTTCGAGCCCAACATTCGCGGGAGGGATACAACTACGGAGGCGTAGCGATGATCCGTGACTTTTTGGACAATAACCGCACTTTTTTAGAGTTTAACCTGGAGCAACAAGCCGATATCGTGATGGATTATTTTCGCCTGAAAAACGGGTGGAAACCCCAATGGGGGAGTGGAGGCCTGCAAGACCTGGTGTGGTATGAGCAATTGTTGGCCCCATATTTCATGTTGGCCTAAAGACGTGCACTTCAGGTTGTGATAACAGGGAAGAAGTCGTAAGTTTGCGATGCTATGCCCAGGAAGTAACGCATTTCAGGATTAGTCAAATTGAGGATTATGGTCCAGTATATTGCCAAGGTTGACGGACAGGTGACGCGCCTGGAGGAACCGGCCCCCGACTGCTGGGTCAATATTACGCCTCCCTTCAACCACGAAGAACTCGAAGAAATCGCCCAACGGTTTGAGGTCCCCATCGACTTCCTGACCGACCCCCTTGACCTGGACGAGCGGTCCCGCTATGAGCGGGAAGAAGACGTGCGGCTCATCATTGTCAACACGCCGTTGCTGAACGAATTGGAGGAGGAAATCGATGCCATCTTCATCACTGTACCTGTCGGTATCATCCTCACCCCCGATTATATCATTACGGTAACTTCCTTTGAGAACCCTATTCTCAAGCGCTTTGCCGACGGTAAGGTCAAAAATTTTGACCCCGAAGATGAGCGCATGTTTGTGCTCCAGATCTTTGAGCAAACCGTATTGCGCTACCTCAACTGCCTGAAGCAACTCAATCTCAAGCGCAACCTCATCGAACAGGAGCTCTACGACAGCAGCCGCAACAAAGAGCTCAAGCAATTGCTCAGCATCGAAAAAGCCTGGTATACTTCGTCAACTCGCTTAGTGCCAACGAACTGTTGAAACTGAAGATGAAGCGCACCGATTTTCTGCATATCAGCAAAGACGAAGACCTGACCGACTTTTTCGAGGATATCATCATCGACAATAGCCAGGCCCTTGAAATGTCGAACGTCTACACCAACATTCTCAACGGCACCATGGATGCCTACAGTTCCATCATTTCCAACAACCTGAATGTCGTGATCCAGCGCCTTACCCTGATCACGATCATCCTCATGGTCCCCACCCTCGTGGCCAGTTTTTACGGCATGAACGTGCCCGTTCCTTTCAAAGACTCCGGCTATTCTTTTTTCTTCATCGTGCTAAGTTCTGTGGTGATCAGTTTACTGCTCGCCTGGTATTTTCAGCGGAAGCGGCTGTTTTAAACCAATCAAAATTAATAAAGGGCTATCGAGCTTGCGCAGGCTCGATAGCCCTTTATTAACTATACCCTTCTCAAAAGTTATCCACACTGTGGAGAACTTCCTGAATCTAAAATAACACTGATTTCCAGTACTTTATTAACTTTTTCCACACTGTGTGGAAAAAAAATAAGCAGAGGCGTGCCGATTTCTGTAATTTAGTGACTGTAAACATACATGAGAAAGCGCCTTCCTGCCATGTAATTTTTCGGCAACCGGGAAAGCACTGGCTCCAACAGCAACAATCGTGGAAAATAGTCAACCTGGAGGTAGCAATGGATACCCAGCTACCCTGGATTTTTTTGTCGATTATCTAATTTACTGATACTTATTCAATGAGAGCCGGCACCTGTGCCGGCTCCATTCAAATTCAAAAGCATTGCAATGTCTACCCAAACGACCCAAACGGGCTTTGTAGAACCCATTCTCAAAGAGAACCCTCACCGGTTCGTATTATTTCCTATTCAACACAACGATATCTGGGCTTTTTATAAAAAGGCCGAGGCCAGTTTCTGGACAGCGGAAGAGATTGACCTGTCGAATGACCAGACCGACTGGGAAGACAAGTTGAATGACGATGAGCGCCACTTCGTCAAGCACGTATTGGCCTTTTTTGCAGCCAGCGACGGCATTGTCAATGAAAACCTGGCTGAAAATTTCGTCAACGAGGTACAGTATACGGAAGCCAAATTCTTCTATGGGTTTCAGATCATGATGGAGAACATCCATTCGGAAACGTATAGCCTCCTGATCGACACCTATATAAAAGATAATAAAGAGAAAGAATACCTCTTTAATGCAATCGATCACCTGGACTGCGTCAAGAAAAAGGCTCACTGGGCGTTGCGATGGATCAAAAACGGCAACTTCGCCGAGCGCCTCATCGCCTTTGCGGCAGTAGAAGGAATCTTCTTTTCCGGTTCTTTTTGTTCGATCTTTTGGCTGAAAAAGCGCGGATTGATGCCCGGATTATCCTTTTCCAATGAATTGATCTCCCGCGACGAAGGCATGCATTGCGATTTTGCCTGCCTGCTGTACAACGACCACATGCAGCAAAAACTGTCGGTAGAGACCGTGACCAATATCATCAGGGATGCCGTTGCCATTGAAAAAGAGTTCGTCTCCGACGCCATTCCGGTCAACCTCATCGGCATGAATGCCGACCTGATGTGCCAATACATCGAATTTGTCGCCGATCGCCTCCTGGGCGCCCTGAATGCCCCCAAGATTTATAACGTCGAAAACCCATTCCCCTGGATGGACCTGATCAGCCTGCAGGGTAAGACCAATTTCTTCGAGAAACGGGTAGGCGATTATCAAAAATCGGGCGTCATGACCGATCGCGACAAACAGGTATTTACCCTCGATGAAGATTTTTAATTTTTTTTAGCCCAAAACCTCCATACCACATGAGAGTAATCAAAAGAAGCGGGAAACAAGAAGAGGTGAGCTTTGACAAGATCACCGCCCGTGTAAAAAAACTTTGCTACGGCCTCCATTCCGATTTCGTAGACCATATTGAGATATCCAAGAAGGTCGTGCTCGGGCTCTACGACGGGGTCACTACTACCGAATTGGATAACCTGGCTGCCGAAACTGCGGCAACCATGACGACGATCCATCCGGATTATGCAGTGTTGGCCGCCCGGATCGCTATTTCGAACCTGCACAAGAACACCGATAAGTCTTTCTCCAAGACGATGAAGGACCTGTATGAATACATCGACCCCAAAACGGGCGATAAAGCGGGCCTGATAGGAGATGAGACGATGCAAATCATCACGCGCAACCGGGATCAGTTGGATAGCGCCATTATCTATGACCGGGACTACGATTTCGATTATTTCGGATTTAAAACCCTTGAGCGTTCTTACCTTCTGCGTATGAATGGGGAGGTGGTCGAACGGCCCCAGCATCTCTTCATGCGCGCGGCTATCGGTATTCACGGAGCAGATATCGAATCGGCTATCGAGACCTACAACCTGATGTCGGAAAAGTGGTTTATCCACGCTACTCCGACCCTTTTCAACGCCGGTACGCCCAAGCCGCAACTCTCCTCCTGCTTTTTGCTGAGCATGACGGACGACAGCATCTCGGGTATCTTCGAAACCCTTGCCCGCTGTGCCCGCATCTCCCAATCAGCTGGTGGTATCGGCGTGAGCATCCACAATATCCGGGCAAAAGGGAGCTATATCAAAGGCACCGGAGGCACTTCCAACGGCATCATCCCGATGCTGCGCGTATTTAACGACACAGCCCGCTATGTCGATCAAGGGGGGGGGAAACGCAAGGGCGCCTTTGCCGTTTACCTCGAACCCTGGCATGCGGATGTATTGGATTTTCTCGAATTGAAGAAAAACCACGGGAAAGAAGAAATGCGTGCCCGGGACCTGTTTTACGCCATGTGGATCCCCGACCTCTTTATGGAACGCGTGAAGGCAGATGGCGACTGGTCGCTGTTTTGTCCCAATGAAGCCCCTGGATTGTACGATACCTACGGAGGAGAATTCGAAGCCCTTTATCACCAATACGAGAAAGAAGGTCGCGCCCGCAAGACAATACGTGCCCAGGAGTTGTGGTTCGCCATTCTGGAAAGCCAGATCGAATCCGGCACGCCCTATATTCTCTACAAAGACGCCGCCAACCGCAAATCGAATCAAAAGAACCTCGGTACGATCCGGTCTTCCAACCTCTGTACCGAGATCATGGAATACACCTCACCTGACGAGGTGGCCGTTTGTAACCTGGCCTCGATATCGTTGCCGAAGTTTGTACAGGAAGACCGCAGCTTTGATTTTGAGCGTTTGTACGAGATCACCCGCGTGATCACGCGCAACCTCAACCGGATCATCGACGTAAATTACTACCCGATCCCCGAGGCAGAGCGGTCCAACATGCGGCACCGCCCGATCGGAATTGGCGTGCAGGGCCTGGCCGATGCCTTTATTAAAATGCGCTTTCCTTTCGAGAGTGCCGAGGCGAAGAAACTGAACCGGGATATTTTCGAGACGATCTATTATGCAGCCTTGTCCGAATCGCTTGCCCAGGCGAAAGCAAACGGGCACTACGAAACCTTCCCCGGCTCGCCGGCCAGCGAAGGGATCTTGCAATTCGACATGTGGGGCGTGAAACCGACCACTCGCTGGGATTGGGACGCTTTGAAGAAAGAGATCGTGCAGCACGGCTTGCGCAATAGTTTGTTGCTGGCGCCTATGCCTACTGCTTCGACGTCCCAGATCCGGGGCAATACCGAGTGTTTTGAGCCCTACACTTCCAATATCTACTCCCGCCGTACCCTTTCCGGTGAATACATCGTGGTCAACAAGCACCTGCTCGACGACCTGATCGGATTGGGGCTGTGGGATGACCAGATGAAACAACGCCTTATGGGCTCCAACGGCTCCATACAGGATATCCAGGGCATTCCCGACGAATTGAAATCGCTGTACAAAACCGTTTGGGAAATCAGCCAGAAAGCTATCATTGACATGGCTGCCGACCGTGGCGCCTTCATCTGCCAGAGCCAGAGTATGAACCTGTTCATGGAGAATCCCAATTTTGGAAAACTCTCTTCGATGCACTTCTATGGCTGGCAAAAGGGACTGAAAACGGGCATGTACTACCTCCGTTCCAAAGCTGCTTCCGACCCGATCAAATTCACCGTGGAGCAATCACTCCAACAGAACAAGGTCAGCAACAAAGTCACGGCAGCTACCTCGGTCTCTGCCACCGTGCCGGTACAACAACCACTGCCGGAAGCCGACGAAATGCCGGAAGGCAAGGCCTGCAGCCTGGATGATCCGGACTGCATCATGTGCGGCAGTTGAAAAATAGAATGGAAGCGTGCCAAAGGCATGCTTCCATTCAAAAAAAAAATAATCGATGGTTTTGCATAAAGGATTTTCGAAAGGGTTGGCTCTACCAGCCCTTTCTTTTTTTACATCAACAACTCATCCACCACCTGGCGAACGCCGGTGGAGGCTTTGTCTGCCACGACGCGCAAGTTATCGGCATTGTGGAGCTCGTAGTTCAGGCTTGGTTTGGGGTCGATGTAAAAAATAGGCACGTCGTAATCCGTATATGCTACCAGTCCTGCCGCAGGGTACACCTGCATACTGGTACCCACGATCAGCACGATATCCGCTTTTGAGATGACCTTCACCGCTTCTTCGATCATGGGGACTGCTTCCCCAAACCAGACAATATGGGGTCGGAGTTGGGCGCCTCTTTCGCAGACATCCCCCAATTTGATGTCATTTGGCCAGGGATAGATCAGGTGTTCAAACCTGGAACTCCGGGCTTTGAGCAGTTCGCCATGCAGGTGGATGACCTTTTTGCTGCCGGCGCGCTCGTGCAGGTCATCCACGTTTTGTGTCACGATCGTTACCTTATACGCAGCTTCCAGGTCTACCAATGCCCGGTGCCCGTCATTGGGTTCCACCTCCTGGATTTTTTGCCTGCGTTCGTTGTAAAAATGCAACACCAGTTCGGGGTTGCGTTCCCAGGCGCTGGGGTGGCTACATCCTCCACCCGGTGCCCTTCCCACAATCCGCCCGCATCCCGGAAGGTGGGGATACCGCTTTCCTGGCTGATGCCGGCACCGGTTAAAACGACTATTTTTTTCATGTTTTTATCGTTGATAAATCACCAATCACCAATCACAAAGACGCCAGGTGGCGTACAAGGAGGGCGCAGGATTTTGCGCCCCTACTCTTCACTCTTCACTCTCCCAAACGCTTTCCCAATATATTTCACAATATCGCTGGCGAGCAAAGCTTCCTGCTGCCAATCGGCGGCGGCGAGATCGCCGGCCAGGCCATGGAGATAGACGCCCAGCACAGCGGCATCGCGGGGGGTATATCCCTGGGCCAGGAGGCTGGTGATCATTCCGGATAATACATCGCCGGTTCCGCCGGTTCCCATGCCGGGATTTCCGGTGGCATTGAAGTGGCAGGTGCCGTCGGGGCAGACGACCGCTGTATAGGCGCCTTTGAGCACGATATAGACCTGTTTTTCCTGTGCTTGTGCACGGGCACGTTCCAGGCGGTCGAAGCCATTCGCACAATCACCAAAAAGGCGGTCGAACTCTCTTGGGTGGGGCGTCAGGATGGTATTTGGTGGCAAATCTGCCCAATACGCCGGCCGTTCGGCGAGTATATTCAGTCCGTCGGCATCGATAAGCAGGGGCACGGCCGCATCCCGGAGCAATTCCTGAAAACCGGTCGCCGTCAATTGGTTTACTCCAAGCCCACACCCGATGCCAATGGCCTTATAAAGTGTCAGATTGCCGTGTTGGGTGAATATGAAATCGTGTTGATCGACTGAAACCATCGCCTCCGGGAAAGCAACCTGGAGGATTGGATAGGCGCATTTTGGGGCATGGACGGTTACCAGACCACATCCGGTGCGCAGGCAGGCACGGGCAGCGAGGATGGCTGCGCCGACTTTCCCGTAACTGCCCATGATCAGGAGGGAATGTCCGAAGGTACCTTTGTGGTCGAACGTATGGCGCTCTTTGACCAGGGAGTGAACCCAATCGCATTCGGTAAAGCGATAAGGAGAAGGCACATTGGAAATGAATTCCCGGTCCAGTTCAATAGACCGGATGATCCATTCCCCTGTGTACCGGTTGTTTTCCGGGATAAAAAAGGCCAACTTGGGCAATTCAAAGCTGAGCGTGTAATGCGCTTGAAATACGGCGCCGGTACTGGGGCGGTCGGCAAACAAGCCCGAAGGCACATCGATCGAGATCCGAACCCCCGGGTGTAGGCTGAGGTGTTCGATCAACCCGGCCCATAACCCTTCCACCGGCCGGTTGAGTCCGGAGCCGAAAATCCCGTCGATCAGGATGGCCGGTTCGGGGATGGAGGGAAATGAATCTCCCTGTGCATACCGGTGAATGGGCACGGACCGGACGGCTTTCAGGCGTTCGAGATTGGTCTGGAAATCCGATGTGGGGTTGGGGCTAATCGAACAGATCACCACCTCCACGGTGAAAAACCGCTGGTGCAGCAGCCTGGCAATGGCTAGCCCGTCGCCCCCGTTATTTCCTGTTCCGCATACAATCCAGACGGGACCCTTTTCGGGATCGAAATGAGTGGCGTACCAATGTACAAAAGCCAGGGCTGCCCGTTCCATCAGGTCGATAGATGCGATCGGTTCATGTTCGATCGTATAGGCATCTAATTGGCGTATTTGGTCTACATTTAATACTTTCATGGGGGCAAAACCTATTTCCCTAAAAAACGGAATTTTTGGGGAGAAAAGAAACTTTCTCTATATGCAAAATACATTTTTTCGCGATCTGGTCGTCGTCGAACTCGCCTCCGTCCTGGCCGGCCCGGCGGTAGGCCAATTTTTTGCCGAATTAGGCGCTCGGGTGATCAAGATCGAGCACCCGGATGGGGATATGACCCGGCATTGGAAGTTGCCCTCGGAGTTGGATACGCAGGCACATTCTGCCTATTACTGCAGTGTGAACTGGGGCAAAGAGGTCCATTTTCTCGATCTTTCCACACCGGAGGGGTATGCGGAAGTGATGGGTTACCTCGGTGGGGCCGATGTGGTGGTCAGTAATTTCCGGCAGGCAGCGGCGCAGCGCCTGAAGCTCGATGCCGATACGCTTCGGCGCCAATTCCCTCGATTGATTGTGGCGGAGATCAGCGGCTTTGGGCCCGATGATCCCCGGCCCGCATTTGATGTGGTGTTGCAGGCAGAAGCCGGTTTTTTGTATATGACCGGCGAACCTGGCGGTCCGCCGGTAAAAATGGCGGTAGCATTGATCGATTTACTGGCCGCGCACCAGTTGAAAGAAGGGGTATTGTTGGCTCTGCTACACCGCGAGCGAAGCGGGGAAGGCGCCCTGGTACGTACCTCGCTGCTGGAGGCTGCCCTCGCCTCCCTGGCCAACCAGGCCAGCAATTGGCTTATGGCCGGGCATATTCCGCAACCCATGGGCACCCAACATCCCAATATCGCGCCCTATGGCGATGTGTTCTCCACGCGTGATGGAAAGTTGATCCTACTCGCGGTGGGTACCGACCGGCAATTTGCGCAGCTTTGTACCCTTTTGGCAAAAGAAGAGTGGATTGACGATCCGGTACTGGCCACCAATGCAGCGCGGGTGCGACACAGGGCCCTGTTGCGGGATGTGTTGCAGGAAGCCATCACGCACTGGGAAAGCGAAGCAATTTTGGTGCTTCTTGAGCAGCTACACGTACCTGCGGCTCGCATCCGGAGTATGGAAGAAGTATTTGAGTTGCCTCAGGCCCAGCAAATGATCCTGGAGGGGATATTGCCAGGTGGGGAGGTGAGTCGAGGGGTTCGGACGGTGGCCTTCTCGATAAACGGCGTTTCTTAGAAACGCCGTTTCTAGCGGGAAATGGAGTTTAATAATTTATACATCTCGCCTTCCCGGGAAATAAGGCAGCCATTTTCCAACATGCGGAATAGTTCTTCCTCGCGGCTGCCTTGATAGGCCTTTTCGGCGGAATACAGTTTCAGGCTCGCTCCGGAGCCTTGCATCAGGCTCATCATATCTTGAGCCGACTGGTTTTGGGTAAAATCAAGTGGGCTTTCCCCTTCGATCATCAGTCCCAGCATCAGCACCTTATCAGGCTGACAATGAAAAGTTTTTACATCTTTGGGGGTTTTGTATTCCATGTACTCCACCTTTTTCAATACGTCCTCGAAAACCATTTCGCTGAACAGGTCGAGCAAGGCATCTACTTTTGCGGGGTCCGTTTTTTTGAGCTTATCCCAATCCATCGCGGTGACGTGGTTAGCGGCCAGAAAGCGGACCAGGTCATCGCGCAGTTCTTCGAGTTCTTCAATGGTGAGTCTGCGGTATTTCATAGGCCTTATGGATGTATCGTATAATCATAAGTGACCGTTGCTACCTTCTCCACCATCTTGATCGCCGTGCAATATTTTTCGACGGAGAGACTGACAGCACGCTCCACCTTTGGCGCATCCAAGGCGCCATACAAGTCGAAGTGCAAATGTACGCGTTCAAAGATACGGGGATGGGTGTCGACCCGGTCTCCTTTCACCGATACTTTTAAATCGCGCAATCCCTGCCGCTGTTTGCGTAGGAGATGAATGATATCCATGGCGCTGCAGGTACCCATGCTGGTTAGCAATAGCTGCATGGGGCGCATACCCTGGTTGTTGCCACCAATTTCGGGTGATCCGTCGATGTCGACTGTGTTGCCCAGATCGTTGGTGGCCCGCAGGTGAAAAGGTTCCTCCTCCGTTAGTCTTTGAATGGTGATTTCCATAATTGTCCATGTTGAAGCAAAAAAATATAAACAGCTTACCGGACCACAGGTTTTATTATTTTTGTAATTCAGGAGACTTTATTCGAAAAGATTTGATGCGCGCGCGTATACGCGCCCACATCAAATCTTTTCGTCACTCATTAAATCAACTATTATGGTATTGCGATTAGGAGACACCGCCCCGAATTTCAAAGCTCAAACGACCCATGGCGACATCGATTTCTACGAGTGGTTGGGAGATAGCTGGGCCCTTTTGTTTTCACACCCTGCCGATTTTACCCCTGTTTGTACAACTGAATTGGGCCGTACGGCTGCCCTTAAAGGAGAATTTGAAAAACGCAATGTCAAAGCCATTGCCTTGAGTATTGATCCACTCGACAGCCATAACGAATGGATCAAGGACATTGAAGAGACCCAGCATGTATCGATGAACTTTCCGATCATTGCCGATGCAGATCGCAAGGTGGCTGAGTTGTACGACATGATCCATCCCAACCAGACCGAGAAGTCTACTGTTCGATCCGTGTTTGTGATCGACCCTTCCAAAAAAGTTCGCCTGACACTGACCTATCCGCCATCCACGGGGCGCAATTTCCTGGAGATCCTACGAGTGATCGACAGTTTGCAGCTGACTTCTCACCATGGCGTGGCTACCCCCGTCGATTGGGAGCAGGGAGAAGATGTGGTCATCCTGCCCTCTATTTCAGATGCAGACGCCAAGGAGCGATTCCCGAAAGGGTTTACCACCGTCAAACCGTATCTGCGTATGACACCGCAGCCGGACAAAAAATAAACCATTGCAAATTTTATTTCTCAACCAATCTCACCCAGTGCTTCAGGCCCGCCTGCAAGCACTGGGTTTTTTCTGTGAAGAAGACCTGACCAGCAGCGAAACCGAGCTGGAGAGCCTGATCGCCGGGTATACGGGGATCGTCCTTCGCAGCCGGATTTCCATAGGCCGTAAACTGATCGACCGGGCCGAAAATCTGCGCTTTATCGCCCGGGAAGGCGTGGGATTGGAACACATCGACACCGAATATGCTGAATCAAAGGGTATCGTGGTGCTGACCTCCCCGGAAGGCAGCAGAGATACAGTGGGTGAGCACGCCTTGGGATTGTTGCTGAGTCTCCTTAATAACCTTTCCCGCGCTGACCGGCAGGTCCGCCAGGGGCAATGGATCCGCGAAAGCAACCGGGGAGTGGAAATAAAAGGAAAAACCGTCGGCATCCTGGGCTATGGCAATATGGGCAGCGCGTTCGCCCGCAAACTTCAGGGCTTCGAGGCCCGGGTGATCGCTTACGACAAATACAAGTCAGCTTACGGAGATGCCTATGCCGAAGCCGTTTCGTTGGAGCAACTTTGGGAAGAGAGCGACCTGCTCAGCATTCACATTCCCTATATGCCTTCCAATCATTACTTTATCGACGGCGCTTTCCTGGATCACTTTCACAAGCCCATTTACCTCGTGAATACTGCGCGCGGTCTCGTTTTGAATACGGCAGATTTGGTATCCCGCCTCCAAACCGGAAAAGTATTAGGCGCGGCACTGGATGTGCTGGAGTACGAAGAAACTTCCTTCGAACAGGTCAGTACCGGCGATATTCCGGCCCCGATGCAATATTTGCTTCAGGCGGATAATGTGGTGCTCAGTCCCCACATCGCAGGCTGGTCGTTTGAGAGCAAAAAGGGGCATGCGGAGGTGTTGGCCAATAAGATTGAACAGTTGATTTTTACATTTGGAAACGGCGTTTCTTAGACACGCCGTTTCCAAACAAAAAACAAGCTTTATGAAATCTTCCCTTTATTGGATAGGGTGCTTTATTGGCGCCCTCAGTTGCCAACAACCCGATCGATCCGCCTCGGTTCCGCAAGCGGAATATGCCATCGCTATCCACGGGGGGGCGGGGACCATCGTGAAGGAAAATATGACGCCCGATCTGGAAAATGCCTATCGGGAAGCCCTGGATAATGCGCTCACGATAGGCGAGGACGTCCTGAAAAACGGGGGGACAGCCATGGATGCGGTGGAGCAAACGATCATTTACCTGGAGGATTCGCCCCTGTTTAATGCGGGAAAAGGAGCCGTATTGACCTATGATGGGCTTGCTGAGCTCGATGCTTCATTCATGGACGGCGCCACTCAAAATGCCGGCGCAGTGGGCGGTATGCAAATCATTCGCAACCCCATCCTGGCAGCGCGTGCAGTGATGGAACAATCTCCCCATGTGTTCCTCACAGGAAAAGGCGCGGAGCAATTCGCTATTGAACAAGGCTTGGACACGGTACCGAATACCTATTTTATTACAGAACGCCGCCTGGAGGCCTGGAAGCAAACCCACCCCGATAATCCACCGCCTAAAACGGGTATCCTGAAGACAACTCGTCCGGTGACTGACTATTACGGCACGGTGGGATGTGTGGCGCTCGACCGGGCAGGCAACCTCGCCGCAGGCACTTCTACGGGCGGTATGAACGACAAACGCTATAACCGTATTGGCGACTCTCCGGTTATCGGAGCGGGCACGTATGCCGACAATGCCACTTGTGCGGTATCCTGTACCGGACATGGGGAATATTTCATCCGCTATGCGGTAGCTTATGACCTTTCTGCCAGAATGGCCTACCTGAAAGAAGATGTAGCTACTGCTGCCAACTATATCATCAACCAACGTCTGGTAGAAAAAGGCGCTACGGGCGGCTTGATCGCCGTTGATCACAACGGACAAATAGCCTTGCCGTTTAATACGCCCGGCATGTACCGCGGCTATGCCCGTCCGGGAGAACGGTATGTCGGGATCTACAAGGAGGAGTAAAGCGCCTCCCGAATATCTATTTCGTTTCGAAGCGGCCGGTCTACTATGTCCATGACAATGGTTTGCCGGCCCTGATCAGTCTGCACTTGCTTGGTGGAAGCGGGGCGGCAGATTGCCAGTTGTTGTTCATCGGTCAACATCCAGATCAGCTGGTCGGTATCGGGGTTGATGGGTAGCTTGGCAGTGCGGCCTGTGTAGAAACGGGTGATGGTATTTTTATTCACATCGACGAGATAGCCCACCCGGTTGCGCAGGGCGCCGCCGGATTCATCCCGGAATCGCGCTTTGACGTCTGCTATTTTCGGTTCCATGGGGCGATCACAGTTCCAGATCCCCAGGTGGGTAGCTTTAAACCGGTTGATTACTTTATGCCGGATGGGGGGCGGCTCGATTTCTACGGATGCCCAGGCTTCCTGATAACGGGCGTTCAAATGCTCCCGTTCAGCCGCAAAGTGTGCCAGGACACTGTCGCGCTTGAACCGGAGTTGATCGGCCCGCAAAGCGGTAAGCAATTCGTATTGTTTCATGGCCGCTTCATACTCTGCTAATGCGTTGTCGTAGTTTGCGCCCGACAACACGGGATTGACAACGACGGAAAGCTGCTGGGCGCCTTTGAAAAGGGTCAGTTGAAAATCGCGACTATTGATAGGACGTAGCTGTAGGTCGTCCCATTGCTGGGCCAACTGGTCCCGGTTAATGGTTTCTGCCGGATGCAATTGCCAGAGCGTGCCTTCCCGAAGGAGGTCTAGTTGTTCCTGGCTGAGGGAATGGCTTTCGGGAGCTTGCAACAAGGCAGAAAGATCGAAGTCGAAAACAAAGTCCGTACCGTTATGCCGTTGGGGGCGGAGTGGGGGATCGGGTGCGGCCAGTTCGCGATCGAGGTCAGACAGTGCCAGTTGTTCCGTACTTTCAAGGGCGGTCAGTTCCAGTTGAAAAGATTCCTGTACGGTACAGAGCTCGTGCGCCTCGGGCAATTCAGGAAAATAGGTCTCGACGATAATCATTTCATCTACATCCTGATAGACCCAGTTACGCTGCAGGGTATCCAGCCGGTAGACGTTATAGGCTTTTGCTTCCTCCACATCAGACACGGATATTTCGGAGACCAGTTCCACTTCAATCGCCCGCCCGGGCCGGATTTGGAGCCGTTTTCCATGCTGCTCGGCGTAGATCTCCAGCATACCGGCAGATTCCAATTGATACTGCGTGCCTGCGGAGTCGTAGGCCATGGGAATGCCCGACAGGAAGAAATCTACGAAATCGTGCATTTCCCGGTACTTAATATCTACGTTACCGCTTATGGCATTACCGGCGGCATCCTGAAAAGCTTCGGTTGGTATGTGGAGGCGCGTGCCGTTCCTTCCGTCATAAGTGCCTCCCTGGGCTGCATCAAAGGAAAATTGGGCATATTCTTTCTGAATGGTTTGATCGAGTGGGGGAGCTACATAGGGTTGGCTGGCAAAATAAGCCCCCGCTTGTTTTTCATATTGAGCGTCCGTCGGCACATTGGTCAGTATGAACCAACCTGCCAAACCGGCGGCGAGGCTCATGCCGGCAATAAGGATTCGTCGCACAGGAGAAGAGGTCGTCCGCTTAGGCAGAGGGTCCTGTTGATAGCGCTCCAGAAGCGCATCGAAATCCTTGTGTTTTTCGATGTCCTTCCTGGAAGGAGAAGGGGTATTTATTCGAAAATGGTAGTGTCTTCTCATGACTCGTTAATTCCGCTTGGGTTTAGGATGAAGGATATTGCGCTTCATTCGTTCCAGTATCCGGTAGGTTCGCATCTTTGCATTAGCTTCTGTAATATTCAGAATCTCGGCAATTTCCTTAAAGGGACGTTCTTCAAAAAAACGCATTTCGATGAGTTCCATATCTGCGGGTTCCAGCTCATCGAGCAGGCCCAACAGGGCTTCGTATTTCCCTTGCAGGTCATCTTCTTCCATCTCTTCAGCCAGTTGACCCAGCTGGGTTTCCTCCGCACTGACCACCCGGCTTTTCCGGAGAGTTCGGTAATGCTGGCCAAGTTCATTACTGGCGATCCGGAACAGCCAGGCAGAAAATGGCACACCCTGAAAGGAGTATGATTCAAGTCCCTGCATGGCTTTTAGGAATACCTGGGAGCAAAGGTCGGCAGTGAGTGATTCATCGGCGGTTCGCTTAAAAAGGAAGCGGAAAACCTGCTCGTAATAGCGTTCGTAAAGGGGACGAAATTGTGCACGATCCGATACAGCCGCCTGTACTTCCAGCCATTCCTGCTGTAGTGCATCCGCCGGTACCCATTTAGGGCCGCGCTGTATGGATTCGTTTTTGTTCACAATTGCTGATTGGAGCATACTATTGGAATACATCTCCTGCGCCTGCTTGCATGGTACGGCGGATATGGGTTTTTATTTTTATAATGCCAATCCATGCGAAAAGTAACAGACATATTATTCCAAAATTGAATCGATCATTGTTATTAAGGTCTGGTTCAACTGGTCAATAGCCAGGGGAATATCCCAGGCTTCCCGGTTGCGGGCTTCTACATAGTTGGAAATGGACCGAATGGCCAGAAACGGCGCCGCTGACAACAGGCAACACATGAAAACGGCTGCGCTTTCCATGGTTTCAATATCCACTTCATATCGCCGGATGCAGGCTTCGATACTGGCCGGATACCCATGCACCCGATGAACCGTCAGCCCGCTGACAGATTGTAAGCCTGGAATTGGCTCTGTCAAGGGCTGAATTAATTTCCCCTGCTCAAAAGGCGAAAAGTTGGGATCTAACAAACCCATGGAAAAAATATCGGTAAAAGAACCATCGGCTTCTTCTACGCCCAGATCCCCAAATTGCTCGCTCTGTACTTGTACGACCGCTCCCATTTTTAAAGACCGCCTGAAACTCCCGGCAATTCCCCCGTTGAGCACCAGGTCGAACGATTGTTTCGCTAAAACCCTGGTCAGGTGGTAAGTGGTCAGGGCGATTCCCACGCCGGTGACCAACAATTGCACCTCGTGCCCTCCCTTTCGAAACAACGAGGGCTGCACCTGCTGAAAGGGCTCCTGCTCCAGGTGTTGGATCAACGGAGCGATTTCAAAAGGGGTGGCAGCGACGATAAGTATACGCATTTGATCGGGGTAAAGGCTTGTTTTAGTGATGCCGATTCACAAATTAAGAAAAAATCAATTAGGTGGGCAAGGCGGAAGACTTGATTTGAAAAGACGAATTTGCCGCCACAGACGGCAAATTCGTCTTTTCAAGATGATATGCGTAGTTGATTTGGTTTTACGGGACTTGAAAAGTGACGGAAAAAGCCGGCGTCCACCCCAATAATTGATGCCATTGGAAGGCAAAATCCATCCGAAGTCCATTCTCCCACGACAGTCCAGCGCCCATGGTGGCCTGCACCGGCTGAGTGGAAAACCCAACCCGGAAAGCGAGGAGGTCTATATATTGGTATTCTACTCCTCCTTTCCACCGGAGGGGGAAGTCGATGTCCTTCTCCGCTTCCCCGGTGAGCAACAATTTGGCGGATGCCTCGTAAGAAAACCCGGCTTTCAGCAGGGTAGGGTAGTACTCTCCGTTATTGCGCTGTATGCGGAATGGATTGAATAAATGGACGCCCAACCACAGCGGACCAGCCACTTGAGCCTGTAGTCCGATGCTACCTGTCAGGTCGAGCTGACTCCCAAAATCAGGGATCCGGGTATTCAGCAGGTCTAACGCCACGCCCATATACAGGTTTTCAAACAAACGCCTGGCATATAGCAGCCCCAGCCGTTGTTCGTTGTAAGCCTCCAGCCCAAAGTAATGGAGATGAATCCCGAACGTGCCAGCCCGGGAAGCCACCGCTCCCGCCGCAGCCACGGAGCGGATCTCGGGAAGGAGAAAGCGCTGTTCACCCAGGGCCGTTACCCCCCAACTGGGAAGCGTAGCCAATCCGGCCGGGTTGGAAAAAGCGCTGTTGATGTCCTGAAAAGCCACAGAGGTACTGCCCAGCGCAGCGCCCCGGGCGCCGGCATTGGGCGGCAATCCGTTTTGGGCCATCAGCCCGGCTGGCCACATGAGTAGAAACCATATAAAATAACGATCCATCATCTCCCCCTGTAAAGACGCCACACCTGGCGTCTCGTCGTAAAGACGCCACACCTGGCGTCTCAAAAATGAAAACTACATTTGGGATTTCCCGTCCCTATCCCCGCCAAATTTTTACCCGGATAAAGGCACTAATTCAGCCGATTGAAGGAGGTTGGCGCCTTGTTCCCGTAATTCCTTCCATATGCGTTCACCGTCGCCGGGCTCGGCGTTTTGGGCTTTGCAGCCATCTTCGATCACCCAGGTTCGGAAGCCCAAAGCCAGGGCGTCAATCGCCGTATATCTTACGCCAAATTCGAGAGGGAGCCCGAGGAGATAGAGTTCTTCTACGCCCTTTTCATGTAGAAAAGTCGCTAATCCGGTATCGTTTTTCCGGGCATTATCAAAAAAGCAGCTGTAGCTGTCCACTTCCGGGTCGGTGCCTTTGAAGAAGTGCCGGTGGATTTTTTCATTCCGGAGTGCAATGGCCAGTTCGGCGCCAAAGCTGTGTTGCACGCAATGCATCGGCCACAATAACTGATCCACTTCGCCCAGCTTGATGAGCTGACCCGGGCGGCGCCACAAATGGTTGGCCGCAAAGCATTGGTGGTTGGCAGGATGCCAGTCACGGACGGCTATCACCAGGTCGAAAACTTCCATCAGCCGATTGGCTACCGGAATCACCTGGTCGCCTTCCGGGACTTCTACCATTCCTCCAGGCAAGTAATCATTTTGGAGATCGATCAGTAATAGGGCCTTCATATGGAACTCGTATTTTTTACTGATGCTATGCAGTCAGAAATAATTTAGGGATTAAAGGGGATTGGAAGGGATTGAATGGGATTAACGAGGCAGAAAATCCCATTCAATCCCCTATAATCCCTCCAAATCCCATATACATTTTGATAGTAGTCATTCTGCGTAACAACCGTTATTTATTTTGCGCCCGTGCCAATCCTTCTGAAAAATCCCGCACATCTAAAAAACGAGGCGGTATGGCAACTTGCCCTTCCTGGTCAATAAATCCAATTCCTTCATAAAAGCCGGCCCGGGCGAGTCCTTCGCGAAATGGCCAGGCCAGGCCATACTGAGCGGGGGTGACCGGTATGCCCAGGGTGTCCAGGTAGCCCCATAACAGGTCTTTTTGGTAGGGCGCCCGGCCTTCACTAAATTCAAAAAGCTGCTCGTACTCCACAGGCGCCACCTGGTTTCCTTCCCGGTCGATGAAGCCAAAACGCTCGTTTTGATAAACGACCCAACGATTATTGCCTGCATAGCGCAGGTCTTCATATTGAGGCGACACCACGAAAGCCCCCGTTTTATCGATCAACCCCCAACGTCCTTCTTCCTGCGCAGGGGCAACCCCGCCCTGAAAGGAGCGGGCGTTAGAAAATTTAAAGGGAATGACATCCGTGCCGGTCAGATCGACAAACCCATATCCGCTTTCGTATTTGGCGCGGAGCAGGCTATCGGATACCGGATCGAGTTTTTCAAACTCTGGAGCAATAAGCCATTGCCCATCCGGGGCGATCATACCCCATTTGCCGGCTTTTTGTACCAGGGCCCGGCCATTTTTAAAATTTTCGGCCCGGACAAACTGGCAAGGGATTACCACGTCGCCCATAGAGTTGATGTAACCAAATAACTCCCCGCACTGGATCCGGGCCATTTCGCCGGAAAAGTCGCTGGCAGCTTCCCATATCGGCTGAATGGCAAATTGGCCTTTGGTATTGATAAATCCCATTCCCTGGTTGAACACCTTCACCCGGGCGAGACCCTCTGAAAAATCCCAGGCCGCCTGGAAGCTGGCGGGGATAATGAGTTTGCCCTTCAAATTGATAAAGCCCCATCGGCCCCCAATACGCACTACCGCTAACTCCTCCTTGAAATTCCGACAATCGTCGTACTGGGGAGAGATCACCCAATCGCCCAGCGTATTGATATATCCCCATTTTACGGGAGAAGGCTCATAGTCCTCTTCCAGCGAAGGCAGGGAGGGCTCCGTAGCCGCTGACGGCTGCGGAGGATCATTTTTGCAGGCCCCGCCAGCGATAAGCAGGAGCATCAAGGTCAGCGCTTTCAGCCAATGAATTGCATGGTGCTTCATAGGGCTTAATCGGTTTGATAAACGAGTTGTCCTGCCCGAAATATAGGAATTAAAAAAGAATCTACGGCGTGTATTTCCTCAACCAGGGTCCCCCCCATCAGTTGCTCTAACGCGGCCTGAACGAGTTGAACCTGGATCAACGCCCCCCGGATGCGCAGCAACAGTTCGCCGGGAATAAGCTGGTCCTCGAAAGGTACGATATCTATGTCGCAGTTAAAGAAGAAGCGTTGCAGATAGTTGAGGAACGATTCGTCAAACAGGGAACGGCCCTCCGTACCGCGCCTGGCCCCCAGGTATTGGATGTATTCGGGATCGAAAGAAAGGGTTTGTATCCAGGTGATAAACGCATCGAGTCCCTTACCAGGAGAAGAGCCTGCCGGTAAGGGCGTAGCGGCTGCATACAGGTGGAATACCGATGGCCGTTGATAGTTACCGGTTTGCCAGCTTTCAAATGCCGGAATAAGGGAGTCTACATCTTGGAAAGGACGCACCTAATCGTTAATCTTCTTTCCTCTAAGGGATTCCGCAATGACAAAGTCCATGGCACGTTGGGCGAGGGGGCGGGTGAAGTCGTTGATCTCTTCCATAATCCGGTTGATAAGGTCTTTATCCTCCCCTTTGGTGGCTTGTTGGAGGCGGTCGCGGAATTCCGTAATTTTTCGAACCTCTTCCTCACTGAGGATTTCCTGATTTTGCCGGATGAACTTATCAGCGGAAAGCAGAATGTTGCGGGCTTCGTTGCGGGCTTCGAGCAGCCCGCGGACCTGCATATCTTCTGCGGCGTGTTGGATAGACTCGAGCAACATTTTCGCCATCTCTTCTTCGCTCAGTCCGTAGGAAGGACGAATTTCAATCTCCTGCTCGACATTGGAGCGCAGTTCCCGGGCTTTCACCTTGAGGATGCCGTCGGCATTGAGGATGAATTGGATTTCGAGCTTGGGCAGTCCGGCGGGCATGGGAGGAACCCCTTTCAGGATAAATTCGCCCAATTTCCGGTTGTGTTCCACCAGGTCGCGTTCACCCTGATAGACGGCGATCTTGAGGTTGCGCTGCCCATCGACCGAGGTCGTGTATTGCCGTCCTGCTTTGGTCGGGATCTTGGAATTCCGGGGAATGATCGTATCCATTAGCCCACCCATCGTTTCAATGCCCAGCGATAGGGGGGTGATGTCGAGCAGTAATACTTCTTTTTGATTTCCCGCCAACACATCCGCTTGAATAGCGGCGCCGAGGGCAACCACTTCATCCGGGTCGAGTTGGTCGTACACGGGCTTTCCGAAAAACGCCGATACAGCCGACTTGATCAGCGGCACCCGCGTGGTGCCACCCACCATGACCACCCGGTCGATCTGACTGGGTTCCAATTGTGCGTCTTTCAGGGCCTGGCGGCAGCTATCCAGTGTTTTTTGGACATATTTTTGAATGAGTGCGTTGAACGTGGCCCGATCTAAAGACACCTGATACCCGTTGAGGGAAGATTGGAATGTATCTTCTGTGCTCAGCGCTTTTTTCGCTTCCTCGGCTTTCAGGCGGAGGGCCTGGCTGAGTTCCGCAGGGTCGAGTTGGTATTGGGCAACCCAGTGATCCATAATGGCCCGGTCGAAGTCATCGCCGCCGAGGAACGTATCGCCATTGGTAGAGAGCACTTCGAAAATACCGTCGTGCAGGTGGAGGATGGAGATATCAAAGGTGCCGCCTCCAAGGTCATAAACGGCAATAGTCTGGGCTTCCTGGTTTTGCTTGTCGAGTCCATAAGCCAGGCTGGCTGCGGTGGGCTCGTTTACGATACGCAACACATCGAGGCCGGCCAGTTTGCCGGCATCGCGGGTGGCCTGGCGCTGAGCGTCGTTGAAATAAGCAGGCACAGTGATCACCGCCCGATGTACGGGGCGTCCCAATTCACCTTCTACGCGTACTTTCAGGGCTTTCAGGATCTCCGCAGAGAGCTCGATCGGGGTGAAAAAGCGGTCGTTGGCGCGGATCTTGACCAGACTTTCCGTGTCGTCGTCGATGATCTTGTAGCCAAAATAATTTTCCAGTCCGGCTACATCTTTATACGACTTGCCCATAAGGCGCTTCACGGAGTAAATCGTATTTGCCGGGTCGGAGAGGAGCTTTTCTTTGGCTTCATCGCCCACTTCGATGCGGCCTATAGGCGTGAAGTGTATGATGGAAGGGACCAGGGAGCTTTTCCCTTTTCCGTCTTTGACTGCTACTGACTTTCCGTCCTTAATATAGGCTACCAGGCTGTTGGTCGTACCCAGGTCGATGCCCACGATGAGGTCCTCCTCTGTAGCAACTTTTCCTTCCTTAATGTTTATAGGTATTCTCGCCATAGCAGGTGAACAGGTTAAAAGGGGAAAAGTTGAATGAGATTACAATAAAAAAAGGGGGAGTGCGCAGCAGGCGCACTCCCCCTTTTCAGGAAAGAATTTAACGGCTGATCTGCATTTTCTTGGTCACTTGTGAAATGCCGTTCGAGAACGTGTACAGGTACAACCCATCAGGCAATTGGCTGCCATCGAATTCGACCTGATTGAGGCCTTCTACGATCTGGACTGATTGGGTATGTACCACCCGTCCGAGCATGTCAGAAACCTGGAACTGGTAGTTACCGGATTCGCGCGATTCGACCTCGATCGTGGTAATTGCCGTGAAGGGGTTGGGCACGTTGCGAATGCTTTCGAATTCACTGGCCACTTCAAAAAGGCTGCTGAATACCGAGCAATTGGGGCTGTTTTCTTCCAGTACATAGAGGTAAAAATGGCCTGGGGCGATGAGTGGGTTGGGAAAGGTGAGCGGAATGGGAAGGCCTCCTGTGTAGACGATTGCGGAAATAAACAACTCATGCTGGCCGATATCTGCCGGGTTGGTGGCTTTTCCGAAGACCACGGCGCAACCCAATTGATTTTGCAGGAAAGTGCAGGAGGAATTGCTGCAGTTGTAATCAAACCCTGCAGGCAGGCCGGTAACCCCGGTAATGCGGATGGAATCCAGCAAATAAGGAGTGCCACCGAAGTTGAGGGTATCTCCCACCGCTGCGGTAAAGATAAACTGGTAGTTTTTATTCAGGCAGGCGCTATCCGTAATCCCACCAAAGGGGTTGGTCGCTTCGTCGTATGGAAGAGGGTATACACCAGGGAGAGAATCCTGGTAGCTTTGATCGGGCGCGCAGGTGCCAAATTGAGCAAAGCTGCTGACAAGTGCGGTAAAAATGACCAGCGAAGTAAGTAGTACTTTTTTCATGAAACAAGGAGGTTTGATTTAAGTAAATAATGGATATTAGTATCCGGTTGTAGAGAGTAAATTTAAGACTGTTTCCATAAAAAGAGGCCTTTAATATTTGGCCAAAAATATCCCACAAAATTCTAACTTTGGCAGAAGGAGGTGAAAATTTGTGGAAATTTGGCATCCCCTCCCTCTTTTCAACGATCTTGAAAACCCATTCGTTTCCCTGACTGGGCAAAAAAAGTTACCCCTTATGAAGCATTGTTACTTTTGGATTACACTGTCCTTCCTTTTTTTCAGCCTTTCCCTGTTTTCACAAAAAGGAACAATAGAAGGAACCATTATTGACGAAGCCAACGACGAACCGTTGTATTCCGTGACGATTCGGGTAGGCTCTGTCGGTACGATCACTGACTTTGAAGGTCAGTATTCGCTTTCCCTTCAACCTGGCACCTACGACCTGGAATTTACCTATGTGGGGTACGCTACCCAGACGATCGAGGTTGTGGTGGAAGCAGGCAAAACCCAGACACTGGATGTAAAGCTGACTGAAGCCGCCACCATGTTGAAGACCGCCACCGTAACCAGCGGGAAGTTTGAAAAGTCGCTCGGAGAGGTGACGGTTTCGCTGGAGGTGATAAGGCCTCAAATGATCGAAAGCGTCAATACCGTGTCGGTCGACCAGGTGCTCGAGAAAGTGCCGGGGGTCAATATCATTGACGGGCAGGCCAATATTCGGGGTGGATCGGGATTTTCATACGGCGCCGGCAGCCGGGTGTTGTTGCTCGTCGACGACATCCCCATGCTCCAAGCCGATGCCGGTTTTCCCAACTGGAACGACCTGCCGGTGGAGAACATCGAGCAGATCGAAGTAGTGAAGGGGGCTGCCTCGGCCTTGTACGGGTCTTCTGCCCTTAATGGGATCATCAATATCAGGACCAGTTTTGCGAAATCGCAACCCGAATTCAAAGCCGCCTTGTTTCACAGCATCTATGGGGCGCCGAAAGACCCCGCCAAGAAATGGTGGGGTAATAATACGCCGTACGCCACAGGCGGCAGCATGACCTACAAGCGCCGGTTTGATCGCTTCGATTTGGTGATGAGCGGGTTTGCACTCAAGGAACAGAGCTACCTGGAGCGCAATTTTGTAGACTATCAGCGCCTGACCGTAGGCATGCGATACCGGCCAACCGATAACCTCAATATTGGGTTCAGCTCTAACTTTAACGGCGGACAGACCCAGAGTTTCTTTTTCTGGCTTAACAATGCCGACGGGGCATTAAAAGGAACCCGGTCGGCCTATTCAGCTACCCGGCGGCTTCGATTCAATATCGATCCTTATGTCACTTATTTCGATCCCTGGGGCAACCGCCACAAGATCATGGGCCGTTATTACAGCGTAGAAAACAATTCGATCAATAACCAGTCCAATGCCTCCCAACTCCATTATGGGGAATACCAGTTTCAGCGGCAGTTTGCGGGTATTCAACTCGTCACGACTGCCGGGGTGGTCGTCTCCGGCACGGGGATTCAGGCAGAGCTTTACGGGGATACCACTTACCGGTCATTTAACCTGGCCGGTTATGTGCAGATGGATCAGAAGTTATTTGACCGACTCAACCTGTCAGGCGGATTCCGGTATGAATCCAACCGGCTCAACAACCCGGGGTATTCCTATTTTGATGGGATCAAAACAGTAACGGTTCCGGCCTCGAATGAGCGCGAATCCAAGCCTGTATTCCGCTTTGGCGCCAACCTGGAGGTGGCGGAGTTCACATTTCTGCGGGCTTCCTGGGGACAAGGGTACCGGTATCCCACCATTGCCGAGAAATATATTACCACCACCTTTGGGGGCGTCCCGATCAGTCCCAATCCCGAACTTCGATCTGAAACCGGCTGGTCGACGGAATTAGCTGTCAAGCAGGGTTTTCGTTTTTTCGGCTTTGAAGGCTTTCTGGATGTAGCGGCTTTTTGGTCGGAATACGACGAAATGATGGAATTTACGTTTGTGGATATTTTTCCCACGGGATTTCAATCGCAAAACGTGGGCGGCACGATCATCAAAGGGTTGGAATTTACCGTGGCTGGCCGGGGCAAGCTTTTGGGCATGCCCAGCAACCTGCTGACCGGCTTTACCTGGATTGATCCCAAATTTGCCCATTTTGATACGAATCCGGCCAGCCCGGGTGAAATCCCCACAGAAGGGCAGATCAACGCATTCGGCTCTTCTGTTGATTACAATGTACTCAAATACCGGAACCGCAGGACATTCAAGTTCGATTGGGAGAGTACGTATGAAAAATTCTCCATGGGTGTAGCGGTATTTGCGGCAAGTGACATGGAGAATATCGACCGGGTATTTGAAGTGTTGGTCGTGCCCGGGTTGAAACCATACCGGGAAGAGAACGGTAGCGGCTACGTCAATGCCGGTTTCCGGGTAGGGTATAAGCTCCGGGAAAAGGCCAAGGTCTCCTTCCTGGTCGACAACCTGTTCAATGCGGAATATACGGTACGACCCGGGTTAATTGAATCTCCCCGGAATTTTTCGCTGCGCCTGGATGTAGGGATGTAACGGAAGGATAACAAAATTTAACCGACATTAACATCCGTTTCATATACAGGGATATCGGACTTTTTCTATTTTTATGCCAGTACGGAGTTTTCCGAAAATCCATAAGAGAGTAGGAAGCGGTAGCCGAAAAGCTTTAAGAGTAGGCATTTCACCCAAAATTGCTATGTGAATGAGAAAGGTATTACAATTCGCCTTATTAGCGGCAATCTGCACCCTGGTTAGTGTAACTACCACCCAGGCGGTAGTAGCTGTAGAGCACAACAGTGCTATGGAACAACTACTCAACGGCACTCAACCCGGCCTGACGGTAGACGAATTCATCCAATTGACTCCGAACCAGATCAAAGAGATGACGGGGCAAAAACTGAGCTTTAAAGAGACCCTCGTGTTGAAGAAAGCCCAGAAACAAATCAAGAAAAGCCTCAAAGACGGGAGTTCTTCTGCGCCTAAAAGCCAGCTCATCGCGTTGCTTCTTGTAATCTTCCTGGGTTACCTGGGCATCCACCGTTTCTACCTGGGGTATACCACTATTGGTATCATTCAGTTGCTTACAGGTGGCGGCTGCGGTATTTGGGCACTCATTGACCTGATCCGCATCATTACTGGCGACCTCGGTCCGGCTGATGGAAGTGGGTATGATCCGGCGCTTTAAGCAAAATCGCTATTTTCTTTACTTTAAACTGGCCTTCTATATCCTGGTGCCGGTGGTGTTGTTGATCCTGCCTGCCACGTATTTCGATAAGGGTCAATCCATCTGCCTTTCGCAGGTGTTGTTTGGCCTGGAATGCTATGCATGCGGAATGACGCGCGCCACCATGCACCTGATCCATCTGGATTTCACAGAAGCCTTTTACTACAATCAATTGGCTTTTGTCGTATTCCCGTTGCTTGCCTTTATGTGGGCCAAGTGGTTTTTGAAGGATTGGAAGCAGTTTCGAGCGCTTCATGCGTAGAAAAGAATAGCCGTGTTTTCACTACTGCGCCCCGATGTCATCGGGGCGCAGTATTTTTTTTGGAAGTAGCAAAGGAATAATTGGTTGTGGGGTGTTTAGATTGATAAAAAGAAAGATCGAATGACACCAATGAAACGGTTCAATAATTTTTTGCGGACCACCCTTTTTGGGGGCGCTATCGTGGTATTGCCTTTGACCATTTTCATACTCCTGGCCAAGCTTGTTTTTGATTTCCTGCGTTCCATCATCGCGCCGATTTCCGACCTCATCAAACTTCCTTATATCACCAGTCATGTGCTGACGGACCTGATAACCCTGGCGTTGATCATCGTCTTTTTTTTCCTGGTAGGACTGTTCGTGCAAACCCGTTTGGGGAAAGGCATTGTCTCCCTTGTCGAAAACGAATTGTTCAATCGCCTGCCGCTTTACGGCACGATCAAGGAAACGGTATTGCAGTTCACCGGAGCAAAGAAAATGCCGTTCTCGCAGGTAGTTTTGGTTGAACCCTACGGCAATAACACCAAAATGTATGGCTTCATCGCCGATGAGCACGATAATGGGAAATTTACCGTTTTTGTGCCTACGGCTCCCAACCCCACCAATGGATTTATCTTTTATCTGGAAAGCAATCAGGTTCAATTTGTGGATGTAAAGCCCGAAGATGCCATCCGCATGATCATCGGGATCGGAACCGGCGCCAGCAAACTATTCTGATCGCTGGAAAAAATCAAATGCCCTGGACAAACCATTTCTCCCTATTTTTTCGTTAATTGGGGGTACAATTCCGGTCTTTTGCCGGTATCCGAAAAAGGCGCTAACAAAATTTATTTCCTCCATGAGAAATTTTTTCTTTTGGATTGCTCTCCTGCTTGTGTCGGGGGGTGTTCACGCTCAGGAACGATTGCTGTTTTCTCATTCCTGTAACTACACGGGCGAGATCAATCCGGTTGAAGATCTCTACGGCTTTGCTTCCGACACGGAAGCTGATGATGCCATGCACCGTATTATGCGGTACACCGGCCTTCCTGCCAACTTTACCATCAAAGCCGCCAATGTGCCCAATGCCGCGGCCGTGATTTACGAGGAAAAGCGGTTCATCCTGTACAATCAGTACTTTATGCTTCGGATCAAGGACCAAACCAAGACAGACTGGGCGGCCCTTAGCATCCTGGCGCACGAGATCGGCCATCACCTTTCCGGACATACCCTCGATAGTCAGGGCAGCCGGCCAGATAAAGAGTTGGAGGCCGACCAGTTTTCCGGGTTCATTCTTTACAAAATGGGCGCATCCCTGGAGGAAGCCCGCATTGCGATGGAAACCCTTGCGGTAGAAACCGGGACCAGCACTCATCCGCCCAAATCAGCCCGATTGGCGGCGGTGACCAACGGCTGGATGGAGGCCAAACAGCAAAATGAGGATATCAAGCCCATCAGTCCGTCCCTTACCGCTTCCACCACACCAACTACCCCCACCATGGTGCCGCGCTCGCCGCCTGCCGATCCGCAGAAAGCGACGGCCTCCTTTAAAAGGATCTGGGTAGAAAAGGAGGTAGAAGAGCAGGGAGAAAAAGGAGTCCGGATCCACGCCCATTTCAATGTGGCCAACTTATTTGGGCAAGACTGCCGGGCCGTGGCCTGGTTTTATGACGGGACGACGGGCGAACCCCTCGAAGATTTCAACGGAGCCTACTCTACGTCTACAGGCGATGTATCCGTCGGCGTAGATTTTGTGCCCAATTATATTTCTGCAGATTTCACGGATGTGCCCTTTTTTATTCCCTATGAAGAACTCCACCAGGAGGAGGGGATGCATCTGATCAAATTCCAGGTCGGACTTTTTCACCAGCTCCCCGCCGGACAAATGCAGCAGATCGGTGCAGTTAGCGCTTTTTATACCTTCGAATATGAATTGGCGCCGCCTGCGCCCAGTGCGTTGTTTCGCAAAATGTGGGTCGATTTTGACGTATATGAAGGGATCCAAAAAGGCATGCGTATCCACCTGCAGTTCAACCTGAAGAACCTGAAGGGCCATCCGTGCCGGGCGGTAGTAGGGTTTTATGGTGATTCGGGCCTGCCACTTTTAGACTATAATGGACTCTATAATACGATAGACGGGAAGGTATCGGTAAGGACCGATTTCTCCCCCCAATACGATTCCTCCGATTTTCACGATTTCATCCTGTTTATGCCCTATGACGAACTCCATTTGTCTCCCGGAAATCATTCATTGGTGTTGGACGCAAACCTTTTTTTTCAACAAGACAATTCCTATGTGGAGTTAGGAGATGGGTTTGAAAAATTCCGATTTGTGTTTTCCAAATGACAATGGTGCATTTTTTTGATAACAGGGCTTACCCATATCGGAAAATGACTTAACTTTACACAGTGAGAAAATAATACACATGAAAACAATTACTAATTTAACGATCCTTTTGGTATTCCTCAGTTTTACCCTTGCCAAGGCTCAAGCTCCGGAGTACGGTACTGCAATTTATTACGCCGATTATTTCCAAGGCAAACGAACGGCCAGCGGAGAAAACTACGACAAGTATGGGTTAACCTGTGCCCACAAAGTGCACCCTTTCGGCACCCAGCTTAAAGTAACCCGGATGGACAATTTCAAGTCCGTAATGGTGCGGGTGAATGACCGGGGACCCTACAATCCCGGTTGTATCATCGACCTCTCCTGGGCTGCTGCCGACCAGATCGGGCTGCTGCTGGATGGAAAAGCAGAGGTAAAGGTCGAAGTCGTGGGCTATTCAAGTGGAGCCACCTACACGGACCAGCCTATAGCTGCTTCCCAGCAAACCGTGAAGACGGTCAAGGAGGAAGAAAAGAAATTCTCCCTTCCACTTCCCCCGAAACCGGTGACGTTTACCAATGCATTCCCTGAAACGACAACGGCTAATCAAACAGCAAAAGATCCGTCCGCCGGTTCGGTTCCCGACTCCTATAATATGGCCAACGTGCCAAGTTCGTACAATGCACCTTCTGCGCCTATCAATGCCCCCGCTTCTTCGGGTATTGCCCGGGTTCCTTCCGGCCAGCAGGGGTATACCGTGCAGGTCGGGTCCTATTCCCAATACTCCAATGCGGACCGACAGGCTAAAATGATTATGGGAAAAGGCATTGACCAGGTGTATGTCAAGGAATCCAAAAAATCCGACGGCACCTCGCTTTACAAGATACTTATCCATACATTCAGCAACAAGACCGATGCGGTCAATTACCTTTCTACGTTGAAACACAAACATGGCCTCTCTGGGTTTGTGATCAATCTGGCGAATATTTAATAGAGTGAAGGGTGAAGCGTGAGGAGTGAAGAGACCCTTCACTCCTCACGCTTCACTCTTCACCCCCCCAAAGTACTAAACAGGTGTGCCAAACCGTTTATGGTCGATATGATTTATTCACGATTGTATCACTAAAATTAGCACACCCATGAAGAAGACCTCGTTGCATTTTGTGAACCTGATCGCGCTTTTCGCCCTGGTAGCCATTAGCGCTAGTGTATTGACCGGTTGCCAACCGGAAGGCTGTACGGATCCTCAGTCTGATACCTACGATCCCAAGGCTAAAAAAGACGATGGAAGCTGCGTGCCGTGGCGCGATAAATTCGTCGCTAATTACACGGGAAAAAATGCTTGTGCAGGCTCTGCTGATCAGGACATCTCCATTGTGGTCACCGCCTCGGGTACCACCGAAGATGGTGTAGTGATCACATTGTCTGGCGCCGGGCTCCTCTTCACCGCTACCGTGAATTCCAAAACCGGCCTTGTTATTCCCAACCAGCAAATTAGCTACCAGGGCTCCACTGTAAATATCAGTGGCACAGGCTCCCTGAAAAATGAGATGGAGCTCACGCTTGATTATGATCTATCCTCCGGCCCATTGACGGTTCCTTGTTCGGTGACGGGGAATCAATTGTAAGATGAAAAGTGGAAAAGTTGATCCCGATAAATACCGGGATCAACTTTTCTATTTATCCATTGTTCATCGTAATATTGCGATGAACTAAAATTACAAAGATGGAAACCCCTGATCAATTAAAGGAACTGGTAAGACAAAAGTACGGCGAGATCGCCAGGCAAGAGCAGGATAGTTGTTGCACTTCTTCCTGCTGCGGCACAAGCGACGCCAAGGTGGAGGTATACCACATCATGAGCGAGTCGTACGAGCAATTGGAGGGCTATAACCCGGATGCGGATATGGGCTTGGGTTGCGGACTCCCCACGCAGTTTGCCCGTATCTCGAAAGGAGATACGGTGTTAGACCTGGGCTCCGGCGCGGGCAACGACTGCTTTGTGGCCCGGGCAGAAACCGGGGAGACTGGCCGCGTGATCGGCATTGATTTCACGCCTGATATGGTGAACCGGGCTCGGGAGAATGCCCATAAATTGGGTTTTTCCAATGTGGAATTCATATTTGGCGACATCGAAGAAATGCCCCTCCCGGATGCTACGGCCAACGTGGTGGTGAGCAATTGCGTACTCAACCTGGTGCCCAATAAGCAACGCGCCTTCTCTGAAGTCTTCCGGGTATTGAAACCAGGCGGGCACTTTAGTATTTCCGATATCGTATTGAAAGGAGAACTTCCCGAAAAGCTGAAAACCGCCGCCGAGTTTTATGCGGGCTGCGTGTCGGGCGCCATTCAAAAAGAAGCCTACCTCGGCCTGGTTCAGGACGCGGGTTTTGAAGACCTTCAGATCCAGAAAGAGAAAGAGATCCACGTACCCGACAGTTTCCTGTTGGAATACCTCACCCCGGAGGAGCTTCATATGCTTCGGTCCGGAAGTGCAGGAGTGTTCAGTATTACCTTGTTTGGAAGGAAGCCCATTTTCTAATCTCGGCCGCACAATACGGCCTAAACACCTGCACATACGAGCTATTATTGGCCACCAGCAGCATAGGTTTTGCAAATCGGTCGAATACGATTTCGGAAGACCGGGCGTCACCGACGGCCAAAAGTCCTGATTTGAACGGGGGGAGGGCCTGAAAATTTCCTTTCCCATCCCCCAGCAGGAGACATCCGGAGCCGGCATCGCTGCGTGTGGTTTCCACTTCCCGCTGGTAGTAATTGCCCGTCAGGGCGATGTCTACGTATCCATCGTTGTTCCAGTCGTAGCAGGCAATGCCGAAAGCCGGGGAGATCTGGGCGGCATTGGGGAGTTTGTGCAGGACATAAACGCCATCGCCCTGGTTTTCCAGATACACCGTTTCAAATATTTGGCAGGCGCGTTCCAACGCCCCTTCTTTCCGGTCGCCCAATACCTGTTCGATGGGCGCCTTCGCAAAGGCATCATAGTTTTTAAATTCGTTGCTTATGTAGGGCATCTGCTGGGAAGAGCACTGGCGTCCGCGCACGGGATAGCAAACCCCATCCGAATCGTAGTACCCCAGATAGACATCGTTGGTCCCATTGGCATCAAAATCTTTTACAAAGAGTCGGAAGGGCCGCTCTTCACTGGCTTTGTATTTGATGTTGAGCCCCAGGTTGCCGACAACGAGGTCCGTATCTCCATCCGCATCCATATCGACTTTTTCGATGCGATTCCACCAGCCGGCTGTATTTTCCATGCCCTTTTCCACGGTGACATTACGCAGTTGCCCTCCGGTATTTTCGAAGAACGACAGCGGCATCCATTCACCCACCACGATTAAGTCAAGATCTCCATCTTTGTCCCAGTCGAGCCATTGGGCATCGGTCACCATTCCGGGTTCTGCAAGCTCGGGCGCTACCTCTGCGGTGATATCTGTAAATCGGCCTTTATCGTTCCGGAGAATAAAGCTTTTCGCAGGGAACCCGTATTTGCCAGGCACCTGACGGCCGCCGACAAAGAGGTCGAGGTCGCCGTCGCCGTCGAAGTCGCCTGATTTGGCCACACCGCCACTGACAGGCATGGGGGGCAACGCGCCAGTTGCTTTGGAAAACTGCCCATGTCCGTCATTGAGGTAAAGGCGGTCCTGGTATTGGGGCGATCCCTCCGGAAACTCATTCCCTCCGCTGACGAGGTAAAGGTCCTTGTCGCGATCCCCATCTGCATCGAAAAAATGGGCATGGATATCTTCCTGCCCCTGGTCGGCTGTCCAGGGCGCGGAGGGACTGCGCACGAAGGAGCCGTCGGCAGTTTGCAGGTACAACACACCCGCGTTGCCCACGCTTCCTCCAATGAAGAAGTCTTCCAACCGGTCTCCGTTCACATCGCCGCTCGCTGTGCAAGGACCCAGGCTGGACATGCGGTGGGGGAGGAGGATTTCGCGGGCGTAATCATCGAAAGGGTTTTCCCTGTAGATGAGGTCGATGCCTGCATTTTGCGGCACATATTGAAATAAAGGCCGTTCGGTGATCAGCTGGGCGATATCCCCAGGTTGGCCATCTTTTTGTTTCAGGGTGAGTCGTTGATTAGCGGACACTTTTTCCAGTTTGATCGTACTGCCATTCGGCCATTTTACGACTATACTGTCAATCTCCGAAGCGGCGCCCAATCCAAAATGGAGCACGTGCCCGGTAGAGGAAAAATAGCCCCGCGTAGGAGAGACCTCCTGTACCTGCATGGTATTAGCGGCATATACCCAGGCTTTGGCTCCATAGGAATGCAGGTTATTACCCTGATTTCCCACGAGATCCAGTTGCAGGTAGTTGCCCAATCCCTGTTGGCGGGATTGGTTTTCGTAAATGAAGGCCGGATCGTGGATGTTACTGATGGCGACGTCGAGATCGCCATCGTTGTCGAGGTCGGCGTAGACTGCGCCATTGGACCACGATGCCTGGCTCATTCCCCAAACCTTGGTATTGTTTTGGAAAGTGAGGTCGCCCGTGTTGGCAAACAGGTAGTTGGGCAGCTTTACGGAGGGGACCAGCCGGCTCATATTAATGGCTTCAAAGGCCAGTTTTTCATTGGCTTTCCCAATTTCGGCTTTGCTCAAGGAGTCGAGCAGGTGGTTTATTTCGTATTTGTAATCCTTATTTTTGATATCCTTGACCAGGCCATTAGTGATCAGGAGGTCTTTGTCTCCATCGTTGTCGTAATCGGCAAACAACGTGGCCCAACTCCAGTCGGTATTGGAAATGCCGGCCATCTGTGCGATCTCGCTGAAGGTGCCGGTACCATTATTCAGTTGCAGCATGTTGAACATGTACTGGTAATGAAAGCCCGCATCGGCAAGGGCCTGGAATTTTTCCGGATTCATGCCGCCCATATTGGCTTTGAGGCGGTAGTTGTCGGCAGCCACCATATCGGCCACGTAAATATCCATCCACCCGTCGTTGTTAAAATCGGCCAGGTCGGCTCCCATACTGAAATTACTCATGTGCCGGAGCGCCAATCTGGCTATGTCGGTAAAGGTGCCGTCTTTGTTGTTTTGGTAGAAATTATCGGGCTCGTCGTAGTCGTTGGCTACGTAAATATCCGGCCACCCGTCGTTGTTGAGGTCGCTGACGGTTGCGCTGAGCGTATAGGCGTAATTGGAGATTCCCGCCTGAATGGTGACGTCGGTGAAGGTGCCGTTGCCGTTATTGTGGAACAGCCGGTCCGAGTAATTAGCCTTGTCGATCTGCTTTTCCAGTCCGGAAGTTTTTTCATAGTGCGTTACAAATGGTTGAATGCCTATGTAGAGGTCCAGCCATCCGTCTTTATCATAGTCGAAGAAATTGGCGGCCGTACCGTGGCCCGGATCATCAATGCCATACTTCCGGGCCTCTTCCGTAAAGGTGTTATTTTTGTTATTGATATACAGGACATTGCGGCGTTTTTCCGGGTCCGGGAGCATGTATTTGCATACATAGAGATCCATCCACCCATCGCCGTTCACATCGGCCACAGCTACCCCCGTCGACCAGGTGTCGTTTACCAGGCCTGCACTGGCTGTGATGTCTTCAAATTGAAGGTTTCCCTTGTTGAGGTAAAGCCGGTCTGAGACCTGATTTCCCGCAAAGAAAAGGTCCAGCAGGCCGTCGTTATTTACATCGATCACCCCTACACCGGCCCCGTTGAAGATCACATCCGATATCAGGTGGTTCTGGTATTCGTTTTCCTCGATTGCATTGTCGAAGGTGATGCCGGTTTGGGCAGGGGAGAGGAGTTGGAAGACTTGTACCTGATCGGATGAATTTGGGGCGGGGGTACCTTTTTCTTCATTTGAGCAAGAGAGAATCAGGAGTGATAAGCCGAGAGAGAGCCAGGAAAAGCGCATGAGAATGAAATTTGGATAAAAGAAATATTTATTGACCGTTCGCATCAGATAATGCCCTTCGCATACCCTATAAGACCTCAAAATTACGGATTTTTGGACGATTGTGAACTCAGCCTTAATCCATACCAAAATTTCACTACCATGACCACAGCACCAATGCGTTTCTTTTTATTCCTGCTGATCGTCCTGTTGCCCCTCGGCAGTTTTGCCCAGAAGCAAAAAAAAGCAGACGCTCCCAAGGAAGAAAAAACCTGAATATTACCTCGACAAACTCCCCATCCCGGCACTCAACTTCCGGAACGTAGGCCCGGCCCTCACCTCGGGCCGAATCTCGGACTTTGCCGTGCATCCCGGCAACCGGAGTATCTACTACGTAGCTTCCTCCGCCGGAGGAGTTTGGAAAACCACCAATGCAGGCACAACCTATGAGCCCGTTTTCGACGGACAAGGTTCGTTCTCTATCGGCTGTATTACCCTCGACCCCAATAACCCGAATACCGTGTGGGTCGGCACCGGCGAGAACAACAACCAGCGCTCGGTCGACTACGGCGACGGAGTCTACAAGTCGAATGACGGCGGTCAGTCCTGGAACAATATGGGCCTCAAAAACTCCGAACACATCGGCCGGATCATCGTCGACCCGCGCAACTCCGACGTAGTGTACGTCGCGGCGATCGGCCCACTCTGGAGTGAAGGAGGCGACCGCGGCGTGTATAAGACCACCGATGGGGGCAAGACCTGGGAAGCCGTGCTCACCATCGACGAAAATACCGGGGTGACTGACCTGGTGATGGACCCGCGCAACCCGGATGTACTTTACGCAGCGGCTTTTCAGCGCCGGCGCCATGTATTCACCTACGTGGGCGGCGGCCCGGGCAGCGGCCTATACAAGAGTACCGATGCCGGAAAAACCTGGGAAAAAGCCAACAACGGCCTTCCCAAAGTTGATATGGGGCGCATCGGCCTCGCCATTTCGCCGGCCAACCCGGAAATGATCTACGCCATGGTCGAGGCGGCCCAGGACAAAGGCGGCTTTTTCCGGTCCACCAACCGGGGCGCCAGCTGGGAAAAGCAGAGCGGCTACTCCACCAGCGGCAACTACTACATCGAGATCGTGCCGCATCCCACCAATCCCGATATCGTCTACGCCATGGATACCTGGCTGCACTGGACCACCAACGGCGGGAAGTCTTTCGAAGAAGTCAATGAAGAGTTCAAACACGTGGACAACCACTGCATGTATGTCGATCCCAAAGATCCCAACTACTACCTGGTGGGCTGTGACGGCGGCGTCTACGAGAGCTTCGACGCGGCCAAAACCTGGAACTTCAAGGCCAACCTGCCGGTGACCCAATTTTACAAAGTAGCCGTCGACAACGACCTGCCGTTTTACAATATCTACGGCGGCACCCAGGATAACTTCAGCCTGGGCGGTCCGTCGCGCACGCGCAACGGCCATGGCATCATGAACTCCGACTGGTTTATCACCAACGGTGGCGACGGCTTTGAATCGCAGATCGATCCCAACAACCCGAACATCGTGTATGCCCAATCGCAATACGGCGGCCTGGTGCGCTATGACCGCCAGAGTGGAGAGGCCGTGGGCATCCAGCCCAAACCCGCCAAAGACGAAGACGACTACCGCTGGAACTGGGATGCGCCCCTGCAGACCTCCGCGCACAACCCCACCCGCATCTATTTCGCGGCCAATAAACTCTTCCGCAGCGACGACCGCGGGAATACCTGGGTCAAGATCAGCGAAGACCTCACCCGCCAGATCGACCGCAACACCCTCGAAGTGATGGGACGCATCCAGAGTATCGACGCCGTGTCGAAGAACGGCTCTACCTCGCCCTACGGCACGATTGTGGCTTTTTCCGAAAGCCCACTCAACCAGAATTTACTCTTCGTAGGTACCGACGATGGCCTCATCCAGATCACCAGCGATGGCGGACGGACCTGGCAAAAGGTGGATGTAAACACCATAGCAGACCTGGACCAGCATTTCTGCCAACCTGCCCGAACGCGGCTCGGCGTTCAGCTTGGCCGAAGACCATGTCGATCGCAATCTGTTGTTTTTGGGCACCGAATTCGGCTGCTTCTTCACCGTCGACGGGGGCGGGCACTGGAAGCAACTCAAAGCAGGCCTGCCGACCGTGGCTGTGCGTGACCTGGCCATCCAAAAGCGCGAGAATGACCTGGTGATTGCCACTTTTGGCCGTGGTTTTTACGTGCTCGACGATTATTCACCGCTGCGAATGATGAAGGAAGCAGACCTGCAGGCCGACAGCAAGATATTCCCGATCAAGAGCGGCCTGATCTACATTGAAAACCTGCCACTGGGCCTGCGGGAGAAAGCCTTCCAGGGCCATAGTTACTTCACCACGCCTAATCCGCCGATAGGGGTTTCTTTCAATTATTTCATCAAAGAAGAAGTCAAGACCCTGAAAGACAAGCGGCAGGAGGCCGAGAAAGAAGCGATCAAAAATGGCAAGCCCATCCGCTACCCGACGTACGAAGAGCTAATGGCCGAAGAACGGGAACAAGATCCCTACCTGGAGTTCACTATCCGCGACCTGTCGGGCAACGTGGTGCGCAAGCTTAAAACCGGCGTGTCGAAAGGCGTGAACCGCATCGTATGGGACGGTCGCTATGCGTCGGTGAGTCCGATCAACCTGTCGCCTCGTCCCGAGGGTATTTTCGGTCCGCTCGACGAAGGGATCCTGGCTATGCCCGGCGCCTACACCGTGAGCCTTGGGCAGAGCATTAATGGGGAGATGAAAGAATTGGTGGGTCCGGTACAGTTTGAGCTTCAAACGCTTGGAGGCGTTACCTTGCCCGCTACCGACCGCAAGGCGCTGGTCGAGTTTCAGCAGGAGGCGCAGGAACTGCGTCGCGCCTTCACCGGGGCCTCTGCCATGCTGGGCGACATCAACAACCGCCTGAAGCATATCCGCAAAGCCGTCTACGCCATCCCGACCCCGACCGCCGACCTGACCAACAGCCTGAAAGCCATTGACGACAAGGTCTACGAGATCCGCAAGGCCCTCAACGGCGATGGCGTTGCCGGCGAGCTCGACATGGGGGCGCCTGCCTCTGTGTCTTCCCGCATCTTTGGCGTGACCTACGACATGTGGTCCTCGACCTCCGCCCCTACGCAGACCATGCGCGACGGGATCCGGATTGCGGGGGAAGAATTCAAGCCCCAGCTTGCAGCGATCAAGCAGGTGCTGAACGTGGATATCAAGCAGTTGGAGAAGAAATTGGAGGAAGCGGGAGCGCCGTATACGCCGGGGAGAGAGGTGGATTGGGAGTAGTGGAATGGCCTCGCTTGGTCTAAAATAAAAAGGGGCCCGTCTCTGTGACGGGCCCCTTTTTATTTTTACTTAAACTTCCCACAACGTGTTAAAATACAATTTTACAATTTAAAAATTTAAAATATAGTTATTAAAATTCAATGTAAAGTTTTAAATTTGAACTAATAAACCAAATCCTAATCTTGTGGAATACACCAAAAAACTACTCCGCGTCGTCCAACTCGACCAGATACTCGACCGCTACCGCATCCTGGAAAAAGCGCCCAAACCCAAGATGGGCTGGATCCGCACCGTACGGCTGACGCTGGGCATGTCGATGCGGCAACTGGGGGAGCGCCTGGGCATCTCCGCTCAGGCGGTACAGCAGATGGAAGACCGGGAAGCGCTGGGCACCATCACCCTGGAGAGCCTGCAGACCGCGGCCCGGGCCCTGGATATGAAACTGGTCTATACTTTTTTGCCCGGTGAAGGCTCGCTGGAGTCCATGGTCGAAGCGCGAGCGGTAGAGCTGGCCCAGGAGATCGTGCTGAAAGCGGCCCAGGAATTGTCGCCTGAAGAGCGTCAACTGGCCCGGCCCCGCCTCGAAAAGACCATCCTTTTTAAAGCCGTCGAGCTTCAGAGCAAGCTGGGACGTGGGTTTTGGGATTAGGTCCGTATATTGCGACCTATACCAAATCAACCACTATGAAAACCCTCCGCTGGGGCCTCCTTGGACTGGGGCACATCACCCGCAATTTCATCCAGGACCTGCAATTGGTGCAGGGCTCGGAGGTCGCGGCAGTTGCTTCCCGATCACAGGCTAAAGCCGCTGAATTTGCCACCGAACATGCCGTGGATACCCACTACGGGAGCTATGCCGAACTTTTCCAGGATCCCGATGTCGACATTATCTATATCGGTACCCCTCACAACTCACACGCCGAACTCAGTATCGCCGCCATGAATGCCGGTAAGCACGTCTTGTGCGAAAAACCGCTGGCGGTAAACAAAACCCAGGTGCAGCATATGATCGGCGCCGCTCAGCAGAACGGCGTATTCCTCCTGGAAGCCCTTTGGTCGCGGTTCAACCCATCCATCGTGCAATGCCTCCAATTGGTACAAGACGGAGCGATCGGGCAGGTCAACTATATCAACGCGGATTTTTCGTTTCCTATCAAAGAAGATGTTGACGGAAGATTGCTGAATATGGACCTGGCCGGAGGCGCCCTGCTCGATGTGGGTATTTATCCCCTGTTTTTGGCGTATGCCGTTTTTGGAAAGCCCAAAGAGATCCTCGCTACCGGTCGTTTTCACGAAACCGGCGCCGATATTCAGACCTCCATCATCCTTAAATACGACAATGGCATTGCCCAGGCCATGGGCGGGTTCACTTCCAAGTCGGATATGGTGGCCCGGATCTATGGCACCCGCGGCAGTATCTTATTAGATCCTCGCTGGCACCACTCGCAAGGCTATTCCCTGGTGGTCGACGGGCAATTGAAAAAGGTATCCCTCCCCACTCCCGGCAATGGCTTTACCTATGAAATTGAGGAATGCCAGCGTTGCATTTCCCAAAATCAAATTGAAAGTAAACTATGGTCGCACACCCACAGCCTCGAGCTGATGGAAGTTATGGATGAAGTCCGCCGCCAGATCGGCCTGGTTTATCCGTTTGAACACTAATTTCAGTGTGCAGTAGGCAGTAGGCAGTAGGCAGTAGGCGGTAGGCAGTATATACTGCAAACTGCAAACTGCAAACTGCACTGCACACTGAAGACTGTTCACCCTTCACCCTTCACCAAAAAATGAAATACTTCCTCCACCTCGCATACAAAGGCACCCGCTACCACGGCTGGCAACGACAACCTGGGGTACTTACCGTGCAGGAAGTACTAGAGGACGCGGTACAACGGATGATGGGCAAACGAATCCATTGCGTGAGCTGTGGGCGGACAGATGCAGGGGTGCATGCGAGCCAGTACTTCTGCCATATCGTGGTGGAGGAGCCTTTCGATTTTGACCCCGTGTTTCGCCTGAACAAGATGCTGCCCGACGATATTTCCATTTTTGACTGCATCGAGGTGCCGCGCAATGCCCATGCGCAGACGGATGCGCTGTCGCGCACGTACACCTATCATATTCATACCCGGAAAAATGCGCTACTGAGCGACCTGAGCGCCTATTACCCCGCGGAAAGCCTGGATGTGGAGCAGCTGAAAGCCGCTGCGGCGCTGCTTCCCCCACACCGCAATTTCCGGGCTATGTGCATGCCTTCTGACGAAAACAAGACCAAGATCTGCGAAGTGTCCGAGGCTTATTGGACCGTTGGCGAGGAGGAATACAGCCTTCGTTTTCAGGTCACTGCCAATCGTTTTCTGAAAGGAATGGTCCGCATCCTGGTCGCCAACATGCTGGAGGTCGGGTACGGTCGTTTGTCGCTCGAAGATTTTGAGCAGCGACTGAAAAGCGGGGAGCCGGCGCCTCAGGTCCGGTCGGCCTATCCGCAGGGGTTGTATTTATCGGGGGTGAAATATTCCTACCTTTGAAAAGCCAAATCCTCTCCATATCATGAACCCCCACACACTGCTTTTTTCTTTACATTCTGCCCTGACGATCTTCTCCGCCTGCACCCCCTCATCTCCACCGACCGCCCCCATTACGGGACAACTGCGGAGTAACGAAGCGCTTTTTGAAATGACCTATCACGACACCTATAGACTGGAGCCCGATAGCTTCTGCACCTGATGGAAAACCGGTTTGCCTGGGAAAATCAATTGCGCGACCAGTTTTATCAGGCCCATCCCGATTGGGCGCCCGTGCAGGCTATTGCACAAGCACAGGCAAGCTATAATTACGGCGGTCATTATTTTGATGACATCCTCCAGCGCCTATAAGGAAGCGATGGGATCGGAAATGTCGTCTTATGTAGCAGAAATAGGAGACGGAACGGATATAGTTGAAAAAATGAAAATTGAACAACATGAATTTCACTACCATTGACCTTGTGGTATTCGGCGGTTGGATCATCTTTATGATGGCTTTTGGACTCTGGCTCTCGCGTGGAAAGCAGGAGACGACTCAGGATTATTTTCTCGCTTCCAAATCCCTGCCCTGGTGGGCGGTGGGCGGATCGCTCATCGCTTCCAATATCTCGGCCGAACAATTCATCGGTATGTCGGGATCGGGCTATGTGGTCGGGATGGCTATTGCGTCCTATGAATTGATGGCGGCACTTACCCTGATCATCGTCGCAAAGTATTTTCTGCCCATCTTTTTGCAAAAAGGTATTTATACCATGCCCCAGTTCCTGGAGGCGCGTTTCGATAAGCGGGTGCGCACGGGGCTAGCCATTTTCTGGGTATTACTGTTCGTTTTTGTAAACATCACTTCGGTGCTCTATCTCGGAGGACTTGCCCTGAAAACGATCATGGGCATCCCGATCATTTTTGGCGTGATCGGTCTGGCCCTGTATGCCTCCACCTTCTCCATATTCGGGGGCTTGAAAGCGGTCGTTTGGACAGACGTAGTGCAAGTGGCTGTACTCATCCTGGGAGGGCTGCTGACAAGCTTCCTGGTGCTCAACGCGTTGGGGGGCAGCGTCCTGGGAGGACTGGAATTGCTTGTCAGGGAGGCGCCTGAAAAATTCGACATGATCCTGAACAAGACCAATGCGGAATATATCAACCTCCCGGGAATCAGCGTGTTGATCGGCGGGATGTGGATTGCCAATCTATACTATTGGGGCAACAACCAGTATATCATTCAACGGGCACTGGCAGCCAAGTCATTGAAAGAAGCACAGGTAGGGACTGCCTTCGCCGCATTTCTAAAAATACTGCTGCCTATTATCGTGGTAATCCCGGGCATCGCAGCCTTCGTATTGAAAGCGGATATTGCCAAACCCGATGAAGCTTATCCCTGGGTGTTGAGCAACTATGTGACCGCAGGGTTTAAAGGGTTGGCCTTTGCCGCCCTGATCGCCGCGATCGGTTCTTCCCTCAGTTCGATGGTCAACAGCGCTTCGACCATCTTTACACTCGATATATATCGTCCTTTCTTCATGAAGAAGACCGGAGAAGGAGAAGGTTTCCTGGATGCCAGTGAACACGACAGCAAACAACTCACTTCCCCCCAGGAAAAACACCTGGTTTGGGTAGGAAAAGCGACCGCTGCAGCTTCCCTTCTATCGGGTATCGTAGTGGCGCCGCTACTCGGCAATCTGGATCAGGCATTCCAGTATATTCAGGAATACACAGGTTTTATCAGTCCGGGTGTAGTAGCGGTATTCTTGTTGGGATTGTTCTGGAAACGCACCTCTGCCAATGCGGCACTTGCTGCGGTGATACTGGCTATTCCTCTTTCCGCCGGATTCAAATTCCTGGCGCCGACACTGCCGTTTATGGACCGTATGGGAATTTGTTTCCTGATCCTGGCAGCCATCATGGTCGTTATTTCGCTATTGGAAAATAAAGGAGAAGACCGCAAAGCCATCCCAATTGAGCGTGGACTTTTCGAGACCAGTCCGGGGTTCAACGTAGCAGCACTCCTCATTGCCGGTATTTTGGCGGCGATCTACGCGGTATTTTGGTAAAAAGAATGCGATGTGTCCACTTTCACAGGAAGCTTACCCACATCGTTGGCTGAATATCCTCACCGGCGAGTGGGTGCTGGTATCGCCGCATTGCACCAAACGTCCCTCTTACGGTCGGTATCCACCAAGCGCCCACCGATAGAAGTATACATCCGGAGTGGGCCGCCGAGCAGTTGAGATCAAAATTTTAAAAATTGTTAAAATGATTTCAAAAATATTATTTTGAATTAAACGCAAGGAAAATTGGGTTGCGAGTAGTGTGGCCAGCGGCCGTACTACTCGCGAATGGTTTGTTAATCAAAGGCTGGTATGCCACTTTATTTCCAGAACAAACCTGCCTGGTCGTTATTTTTTTTTTGGCATTCAAGATGTAGATTCGCTGTTCCCGTTGGTTTTTCTAGTAAATGTGCTATATTTAACGGTCTTTGTAGCCATATGGAAAATTTTCCATATCAAAACAAAGCGCCTGTTTGAATGAATAAACAAACTGGCAAAGCCAACACAACCCAATTAAAGAGGGAATCCTCTATTCCCCCTGAACTAGCATCGGCAAATCTGCCTATGCCAATAGGTTTTTCCAATTTTTTATGCGGCAAAGGTCTTTTGTACCCCCTGACTTGGAGTGCATGCATTCTCTATGGCATTTATTGTCCCATTTGATACTCATTTTTTAATTAAACTGAACTCATTATGAAAAAACTTGCCTTTTTAATCACGGTTTTGCTGTTTAGTTCAGGCTTACTGCTTGCACAGCGGACAGTGACAGGGAAAGTCACCGATCAGCAAGGCGAAGCGCTTATCGGTGCCAATATTTTGGCAAAAGGCACCTCCGCTGGTACTGTTACCGAGGTGGATGGAACCTATTCCCTTCGGATTCCGGAGGGAGCCAATGTCCTGGTCTTTAGTTATACCGGATTTGAAACCCAGGAGATCAATCTGGGTGCTTCCAATGTGGTAGACGTAGTGCTGGCAGAAGGGGTAACCCTGGAAACCGCAGTCGTAACTGCCCTTGGTATAACCCGGGATGAACGGTCCCTTGGCTATGCGGTGGATGCGGTGGATGGGGAAGACCTCACCAACGTGCGCGACGCCAACCTCGTCAACTTCCTGGCCGGCCGTGCTGCCGGTGTGACGGTGGTAGGTAGCTCCGGTAACCTCGGGGGCTCCTCCCGTATTACGATCCGGGGTATCAAGTCCATCAACGGAAATAACCAGCCGTTGTTTGTGGTGGACGGGATACCGATGGACAACTCCAACTTTACGACCGCCAATCAGGCCCGTGGAGGTGGAGGATACGACTATGGGAATGCCATCCAGGACCTGAACCCCGAAGACATTGAGAATATCAGTGTATTGAAGGGACAGGCAGCTGCAGCCCTTTATGGTACACGCGGCGCCAACGGGGTGATCATGGTCACTACGAAAAAAGGAAATACCAGAAGAGGTATTGGCGTTTCTTTCAACTCCAGCCTTACCTTCGACAAGGTAGCTTTCGGCCCCGAGTACCAGAATGATTATGGAGGAGGGGTAGACCTGCGTCCCTTCGGCTTTTCAGATGGCTCAGGCTATTATGATGTACCTTATATTCAATACAACTCTGCAGGGGATACGGTGGGAGTCTTCCAATCGTTCGACCTGGTTCCGTTCTACGGCGTGGATGAGAGTTTCGGTACCTCCTTCAATATTGGCGCTCAGGACCAATTAGACCACCTGGCAGGACTTGCTTATGGCAGTGGCCAAAGCCGTTACGGCTTTTTCAACGGATATAGCGGCGCCACAGATGATTTCCTCATGTTCCGCGACTGGAACTCCTGGGATGAGTGGGATACCGACAATTACGGCAAAGCCCGCCGGTGGGAAGCCAATCCGGACAACCCGCTCGAATTCTTTGAAACAGGTGTTACACAGAGCTATAACCTCGCTTTTGAAGGAGGAAACGATCGCGGTACCTTCCGCCTTTCACTCAACCGTCTTGACCAAACCGGGTATGTACCTAACAGCAGCCTGAAGCGGAATACGGTTTCTTTCAATGGAGGGTTGAAACTTAGTGAAAAGATCGATGCGTTTGTCGGCGTGAACTATGTCGGCAACACCGTAGTTGGTCGTCCGGGTACCGGATACGACGGATCCTCCGGTCGAAACGTCTCCCAAATGTACAACCAATGGTGGCACAGGGAATTGCGTTTTTCCGACCTGAAAGACTACAAAAACCCGGACGGTACACAGCGGACCTGGAACCGGATCAGTGCAACCAATCCCAACCCGCAATACTGGGATAACCCATACTGGATCGTGTATGAAAACTACCAGAATGACGGTCGGGACCGGATGTTCGGAAATGCAGGGGTAACCTACAAGCCCTTATCCTGGTTGAGCCTCACCGGCCGCTTGCTGACCGACTTCTACTCGGAGCGTCGTGAAGAGCGCATCGCGGTAGGTAGTGTCGGTACCCCCTTTTACTCGGAAGATGTCTATGGGGTAAAAGAAACCAATACAGACCTCATCGTTCGTGCGGAGAAATATTTCGGAGATGATCTTTCGTTTTCGGCATTCGTGGGCGGAAATAAACTCTGGCGTACCACTAACCGCACCTATGGCGCCACACAGGGTGGACTGAACGTGCCGGGCTTATATCGCCTGCAGAACTCCCTGGAGCGTCCGACGATCACCAACACGCTCACGGAAAAGGAGATCAACTCCTTGTTTGGAGGCATTAGCCTTGGGTTTAAAAACTATCTGTATCTCGATCTTACCGGCCGTAACGACTGGTCCTCTTCGCTGCCTGTGGACAATAATAGTTTCTTCTATCCTTCCGCTTCCCTGGGCTTTGTATTTAGCGAGTTTATCGGGTCCGATTTCTTCTCCTTCGGTAAACTCCGTCTGGGCTGGGCTTCGGTAGGTAACGATACAGACCCCTACAATGTATTTGATGTGTATCTGGCCAACAGCAACTTTGGTTCCCTGCCCAATTACACGGTTCCCAATACCTTGAACAACCGCGGCCTGCAGCCTGAAAAGACCACTTCCATTGAAGCAGGTTTGGATCTTCGCTTTTTCCGCGACCGGATTGGATTGGACGTCACGTATTACACGGGAAGTACCACCAATCAAATCATTCCGTTGGGTACGACCCCGACCACTGGCTATACCCGTCAGTTCATCAATGCCGGGGAGATCACGAATGAAGGGATTGAAGTTTCGCTCGATATTACCCCCATTCGCACGAAAGATTTTAGCTGGGATATTGCCTTCAATATCGGTAAGAACAAGAACACGATTGTCGACCTGAACGCCGACGACCCGACGCTGACCAACCTCCCGATCGTGAATGCGCCTTTTGCCGTGTCTTTCAATGCGTATGAAGGCCAGCCTTATGGCACTATTTTGGGTTACGACTACATCTACGATGCGGATGGCAACAAACTGGTCGATCCGGATGGTTTTTATATTCCGACTTCTACCGTGGTGCCGATCGGTTCTGTATTGCCCGATTTTACGGGAGGTATAACGAATACCTTCTCTTTCAAAGGATTATACCTTTCTGCATTCATCGATTTCCGCAAAGGTGGCGATATCTTCTCTCTGACCAATGTGTGGGGTAAATACTCCGGCCTATTGGCTGAATCAGCTGCCAACAACATCCGGGAGGATGGCATTATTGTGGAGGGTCTGTTCGCCGATTTGGATGAAAACGGAAGCCCGATTCTGGTAGATGCAGGAGACCCGGATGTAGTCGGTGATGAAGTTTACAAATCCACAGGTGTGGCCAATGATGTCTCGGTAGGTGCACAGGACCACTTTTTCCTCAACGGTGGGTACATTATCGGTGCAGCGGACGTATACGATGGGAGTTTTGTCAAACTCCGCGAAGCCAGCATCGGGTATACGTTCCCGAAAAGCCTGTTCGGAAACCGGATCCAGGAGTTGAAGCTTGCAGTCGTGGGCCGCAACCTGGCTATTTTGTCCAAAAACGTTCCGAACATCGACCCGGATGGTGCGATCAGTGCCGGTAACGTACAAGGCCTCGAAGGCGGCCAGGGATTTACTACCCGTTCGATCGGGGTGAACCTCAGCCTCAAGTTCTAAACCGGAATAGGTAAATTGCTATTCCTTTTTTTCTTCATAATCAATGACTAAATATGAAAAAGCTAAAATATTTAATCCTCGCTCTTTTCATGTTCGGCGCACTCTCTTGCGGGGATAAATTCGGCGATATCAATGTCGACCCGAACAACCCCAGCCTGGTGCCTGCTGATTTTCTTCTGACCAGCGCCCAAAAGGCTATTGCCGACGATGTATGGGATGAATGGATGAACGCCCGATTCGGTCTGCTGGTCGCTCAATATTGGGCACAGAACAACTACACGGATGAGAGCCGCTACAACTTCCGTACGGGGGTTGTCAACAGCTATTTCGCTTCCTATTACGTCCGCTCCCTGCGCGACCTGGAAGAGATCAAAAAGCTGGTCACTGCCGGAGATGATTATGCGCTCGGATTGCCAAGCGCATACAATAAACTGGCTGTTGCAGAGATCCTTCAGTGCTGGATGTTCCATTTTATGACCGACGTGTGGGGCCCTATCCCGTATTCGGAAGCCTTGAAAGGCGGCGAGAACCGGACCCCCAAATACGATTCACAGAAGGACATCTACCTCTCCTTGTTGTCGAGGTTGGAAAAAGCCAAAGCCGACATCGACACCGGTGCGGAAGGGTTTGGTAGTGCGGACATCATTTATGGCGGAGACATGGGCAAATGGAAGCGGTTTGCGGCTTCTATGATCCTCCGTGTCGCCATGCGGATGTCGGATGTGGAAGCTTCTACGGCCAAGGCTGCCGTGGAAGGATCCTGGCAGGACGCTTTTTCGAGTAATGATGACAATGCTTACTTCTACTACCTCTCCGGCCAGCCCAACAACAACCCGCTCAATCAGGACCGTATTGAACGGGGCAATGCAGACTTCTGCACCAGCAGTGTGCTGGTCGACAAAACCCTCGTGGCATTGAACGACCCGAGGGTGGAGGTGTATGTCGATTCACGTGTCAACGGCGACGATTATTTTGGCCGTCCCTTTGGCCAGACCGCACCCGTCGCAGCCAGCGAAGCTCCGGAAGATTACTGCCAGCCCAGTGGGGCGAAGGCCGTTGCCGGCTCTGCTTCGTTCAATTCTACGGATGTGCTGGCCGCAGAGGCTAGTATGATCTATATGAATTATGCGGAGGTATGCTTTATTCTGGCGGAAGCCAAAGAACGCACCTGGAATGTTGGCGGCACGGCTGCTGATTGGTACGATGCGGGTATCACGGCCTCCATGAATGAATGGGGTATCACCGATGAAGGGGCTATTTCCGACTACCTGGGACAGGCTAGCGTAGATTATGCCATTGCCCCCGGCGACTGGAAACAGAAGATCGGTGTACAAAAGTGGCTGGCCCTTTACATGCAAGGCGTACAAGGCTGGTCCGAGTGGCGTCGCCTCGATTTCAACAAATTTGAATCTCCGGTTGGAGGCGCTATTGGAGACGTGGGCAGTAAAGCCGCTCCCGTTCGCCTGACCTATCCAACCGATGAGCAAACGCAGAATGGAGTAAATTATACGGATGCCGTAAGCAATCTGCTCGGTGGCCCGGATAAACTGTCAACCCGCTTGTGGTGGGATGTACAGTAAATAGGTGATATTTTTCCGACCTATTGAATAAAAAAGGCTCCCCCCGGAAATGGTGGGGGGCCTTTTTTTTTTGAACCTTTTAGCTTCCATGCTGTTCCTCCCCATATCATTTCAATGAATCTGATCATGCATATCCATCACCAAAAAATGGCTAAAAAAATGGCTTTCTCTATGGTTCTTCTATTCTCCCTGACTTCCTGGTTCTCCGGCCTCGGCTGTGGAAAAAAAGCAGTTTCTAACCCTATCCCCGAATCCACCACTTTCTACGACCTGAGCGTCGGAGGTATTGAGGGTGGTACGCTCCAAATGAGTGACTTCCGCGGCAAATATGTGCTGTGTGTCAATGTAGCGTCCAAATGCGGGTACACTCCCCAATACAAAGACCTCCAGGCCCTGTACGATCAATATCAGGACAAACTGGTGATCATCGGGTTCCCCTGCAATCAGTTCCTGGGACAGGAGCCGGGTTCCCAAGAAGAGATCGTGGAGTTTTGCGAGAAAAACTACGGTGTGACCTTTCCTCTTTCGGAAAAGATCGACGTAAAGGCGCCAATCAGCACCCGATCTATCAGTGGCTCACCTCTCAGGACCTCGACGGAAATGCCGACCATGTGGTAAAATGGAATTTCCACAAATTCCTCGTTTCTCCTGAAGGGCAACTTATCGGTAGCTTCCCATCCAAGGTAGTGCCGCTGAGTGAGGAGATTGTAGGGCTCCTCAAGTAAAAAAAATAAAGCCGGAGTTTTGCTCCGGCTTTATTTTTTAGTCCACCTTCAAATTCCGCACCTCCCCTTGGGGCGTGAGCCAGATGAATTCCTTTTGGCGGACGATCTCTTTGGGAATCTCCCGCACAGGCGGTTCCAGGAAAAATTGAACCTTCAGGTTGAAGGAATACTGCACCGAAGGCTCGACCATAGCGGGATTCAGGATGATGTCAAAGTTGTTATAAGGCAACATTTCGTAGTACATGGTCTTGGGTTTGGGCGCCTGGTCCACTTCTCCCTTTTTGCTCAGCGCCTGGATGGAAGGGCTGCTGAACGCCTGGTAGGACTTGTACCGTTCGATAGGATAGAAGACGCGGGAGGCTTCGGCCACCACCCGGTATACCGTATCCACCGCTATCTCCAGCTCTCGATAGGCTTTCAGCCGTTCTTTTACCTGGGCAATACAAGCCTGGCGCAACAGGTTGATATTCCCTTCCGTATTTTCCACGAAATAATCCACCTTGACCAGGTCGTAGATCTCCTGTTGTGCGGCTGCGGTCACCAGCCGGTCCAGCACTTTGCTGTCTTCAAAAAGGATGTGCACATTCTTCTGCATTTCAAACCCTTTAGGGATCTCGTTATAGGATTTGCTGAACAACTTTTTTTCCACCGAGATCTCATACACCGGCACAAAGGAAACCATGTCGATGTAGATCTGGTCTTCCCGAACGCCCATTTCGCGGGCAGTGCTCAAAAAGGGCCCGATCCGGTCGGAAAGAAGCTTTTCCGCTTCGGCGGCCGTTCCACCCAACTGGATGACGTTAAAAATGGCCAGGTAACTGTCGGCTTTGGCATTCATCAGCCCTTTGATATCCATCATCAGCACCTCTTTGCCCTGCAGCTGGGCCATTGGTCCCAGGCTTTCACCGAGGTTGCGGAATGCCAGGTCCTGCCGCTGCTCATTGGAATTTTGATAATTGATGTTTCCGGATACCTGCGCCTGCAGAAGGCTGCAGCTGCCGAGTAAAAGCGCTACTGTGAAAATAATCGGTTTCATGTGTGTGTGTTTTTTTTCAAATATACCATAATTAGGTGACTGGTGACTGGTGACACTGGTCACCAATATACGTGCCATACGAACGATTGCTAATACAAGTAAAGTGATATTAATCACCCTCCATGGTGATTTCCATCATCATCCGGTTCGCTGGAAAACAGTGATATTTCGCCTTATTTTCTGGTATTTCATAACCTATACCGAATTGAACTATGGCTAGTCCCGAATTGCGGGTAGACCCCGCTACCACCAAAGTTTCCCGAACCACATTGCGTGAGCACATCGTCGAGATCGTCAGCGACTCCGGAGAAGGTGCACAGAAAGCCGGCCAAAGTTTTGGCGCTGTATGTGCCAAAATGGGCAATGGCGTTTGGACGGTAGAGATCATTCCCGCCGACATTCAGCCACCTCCCCGCACCAAGGAAAGCGTGTCCGGTATCCGGATCCGTCTCGGCGCCGGGAAGATCACCAACATGGGTGACGAGGCAGATATCGTCGTGGCCTTTAATGAGATAGCGCCTTATGCCCGAATTGACCAGGATGCCTATAAAAAAGGCACCAAGATCCTGATCGAAAGCATGTGGGCCAACCACAGCGACCCTTCTGTGCAGCAAAGCTATGCCCGTGCCCTTGAAGACCTGAAGGCTCGGGGTTTTGTGGTATACGAAGTGCCCATGGAGGAGGAATGCCTCAAGATCGTGCCGGATGCCAAGCGCGGGAAGAATATGTGGGTGTTGGGCATGCTTACCCAGCTCTACAACCGCAGCCTCGAGATTGCAGAAGACCAGATCCGGATGACGTTCCGGAAGAAATCGCAAAGCGTGATCGATATTAACCTGAAGCTCCTGCATGGGGGGTTTGAATGGACTGCGAAAAACCTGGATTTCCTCTATGATATTCCGGCTACGGAAACCGGAGAGGACCTGGTGGTAATGAACGGGAATGAAGCCCTCAGCCTGGGCGTTATGGCTTCAGGCATTGAGGTGTGTTCCATGTATCCCATCACCCCGGCAACTTCCGCTTCTCACCAGTTGGCCGAAAGTTTTGAAAAGGTCGGAGGACTGGTGCACCAGGCTGAAGATGAGATCGCGGCGATCGGCTTTGCGATCGGTTGCTCCTACGCGGGCAAGCCGGCAGTGACGATCACCTCGGGACCGGGTATTGCGCTCAAGACCGAATTTATGGGACTGGCAGGGATGGCCGAAGTGCCTCTGGTTATCATCAACGTACAACGGGGTGGTCCTTCTACCGGTTTGCCGACCAAGGTCGAACAGAGTGACCTGCTCGCCGTGCTTTACGGCCAACCGGGCGATACGCCCAAAGTTGTGTTGGCGCCTTCTTCCATAGAAGAGTGTTTCCAGTTTGTGGTATTAGCCAGGCAAATTGCCGAGGCGTTCCGCACGCCGGTGATCATTCTTTCGGATGCCAACCTCGCCACAGGTGTACAACCCTTCCCGCGGCCCAAGCCCAAAGCAGAATGGTTGGCGCCACCGGTTGACCAAAGTCCCTGGAAAAAGGATGTCCGTGCCTATGAATGGGATGAACAAACGGGCCTGAGCAAGCGCCCTATCCCCGGACAGGAGGGCGGTATGTATACCCTTACCGGGTTGAATCACAGCGAAGAGGGCCGCGTATCCTATCTTGGGAATGTCAACCAGTATGGGGCGAAAATGCGAAGCCGCAAGCTAGCTGCTTTTGGCCGCACGCTGAAGCCCCCGCACGTGTATGGGGATGAATCCGGTGAACTGCTGCTCGTAGGGTGGGGATCCACTCGCGGAGCTATTGAAGAAGGCGTTGACCGGGCCCGTGAACAGGGTGCATCCGTATCTTCTTTGCACATTCACTTCCTCAGCCCGATGGAACCAGGCCTTAAGGAGATCTTTTCCCGCTTCAAGAAAGTGAAAACCGTAGAGATCAATTACAGCGACGACCTGACCGATCCGCTCATCACCCCCGAGAACCGCCGCTATTCACAGCTGGCCTGGGTGTTGCGTGCCCAAACGCTGGTGGATGTGGACTGTTTCTCCAATGTATTGGGACAGCCCCTGCGGCCGCGGCAAATCCTTGAAATGATCCAGGAAGAACTAAACCTAAAAAATAACTAATCATGTACGGACTTAAGCTCGATTATTGCGCCGTTGATGTACCGGATAAATACTATAGCCAGAGCGATTATGAAAAAGGTACCGCACGCTGGTGTCCGGGTTGTGGAGACCACTCGGTCCTTTCGGCTGTACAACGGCTTTGCCAGGAAAAACAACTGGCTCCGGAAAAAACCGTCTTCGTGTCGGGTATCGGCTGCTCCAGCCGGTTTCCCCACTACATGAGTACCTATGGATTTCACGGCCTCCATGGCCGTGCTTTCCCGGTTGCAGAAGGCGTCAAGTTTCGCCGACCCGATCTGGACGTTTTTGTCGTCACCGGCGACGGCGACTGCTGCTCGATCGGGGCAGGGCACTGGATACATTCTATCCGCTACAACATGAATATCACCGTGCTCCTGTTTGACAACCAGATCTACGGGATGACCAAAAAGCAAACTTCGCCAACCTCTCCCATCGGTACGATGTCCAATACCCACCCCCACGGGTCGGTATTGCCTCCGATCAATCCCATCCAAACGACACTTGGGGTATCGAACGTCTCATTTGTGGCTCAAACGGCCGATTGGATGCCGGGGCACCTCTATGCGACCATCAAAGCAGCACACGAGCACCAGGGTTTTTCTTTTGTGAAGGTCATGATGCGCTGTCCCAAATTTATGCAAGAGCAGGCCAAAGCACTGGTCGCCGACCGGGAGCATATAACCATGCTGACGCATGAAAACGGGATACAGGTGGACGAAGCTACAGCTGCTATTTTCTCGCACAAAAAGGAGCACGACCCCTCCGATATCTCCAAAGCGCGACAATACTCGGAAGATCCGGATATGTATTATCTCGGTTTGTATTATCAAGATAAAACGGCGCCTCGGTACGACCTTTACGGAGCCCACAATATGGGCTTTTCCGCCGAGCAAAAACTGCAGGCACTCAACGCCGAATTGGATCGGTATGCCTTATAAAATCAGCAAAGGGTATGAACGATAAGAAACCGGAACAGGAACTCTTCCATGCCTTCTTTAAGGAAGATGCTACCTCCATGTTTGCCTCAGCCTATCCGGAGGAACTCCCTTCCAGGAAAGAAGAGACAACCCCTCGTTTGCCTGTCTTTTCAGCTGTTTCGCCTTCCGGAGAAATAGAAGGGAAATCCTATTGGCGGGCGCTTCGCCTGTTTCTGCGCAGCGGAAAAGGAGGCGGGATCATCGATGCAAATGATCGACCACTTGCCTTCCCGGCAGCGCTGGCGCCCTTTCGCGACCAGCCTTTCCTCGAACGGAATTATCCCTGCTGGGTAGGGGAAGGATTGGAGGCTGCGCTGGTTCCCATCCGGGAACTCCTGATGCAGACCATTCAGCAATTTGCCCCCGAAGCCGGACAGGCTCAGATCCTGAAAGCCAATGTGTCCCGGCTGGAACAAATTATCAGGGATCTGTGCCGGACTGAAAAGCAGGCAGTGCCATCGAACAAGGGCTGGGAAATCAGCTTACAAACCTTGCGTGAGCAATTGGCTATCAAAGGGGCAGAAGGCGATACATTTCTGGCAAATGTCCTCAACTTGCAGAAGCTGCTTCCAAAATCGGGATGGGTGGTGCCATTTAACGCCCAAACCCCCCTCTTCCTGCTCTCTGCGTTGGTGCAAGACCATTGGGCTTTGCATCGCCGCCACATGGAGGGAGAGGTAATGCACCTCAGCGGCCGTCTTCGTGATCTGCTTGCAGTAGAAGAGGAAAAAAGCCCGGAAGCGCATTCGCCTGAACACCTGCACGATTCGATGGATTTTGCCGATAGCTTCCTCAACTTTGACGAGTTGTCGCACCTCCTTCCGGAAAGCGGGTCGACCAATATGCCCAAAGAACGGCTCCTTCGCCTCCAAAAGGCACTGGATACGATGCAAAAAGCCGATGCCCTGCTCTTTTCACATACGGCCTTGTTCATTATGGAAAAAGGCTTGAATGCGGAGTTAGCCTTTGATTGGAAATCTTTCCTGCCCAAGGCACAGGTGCATGCGATTGCCAAAGGGGAAGTGGTCCAATCTGCATTGGATTTATTTAACCGGACCACCAGTCTGGCTGCTGATTTCTTTGCCGCTATTCGCGTGGCAAAACTGGAAACCGACAACCAATACAAACCGGAAGTCCACGACGATTTCTTTGCGCATTTTACCTGGAGACAATTCTCGGAAGAAGAGTTGGCCGCTTGTCCGCCCGTTATCCTGTGCACCGACTCGAACTCCTTGCTGGAGCAGGAATGGCCGGTATGGTCCCATATAATGGCCTCCAACCGCCCCATTAAGGCGCTCGTGCTCAAAAAAGCAGGAGAGGCTGAAGTGGAAGGTGTGGCTTTCCGCCAGGAACCCGGGGCGCTGGCCATTGCCCATCGCGATGCCTTCGTCATGCAGTCCTCCGGAGTGTACCCTTCGTCTTTGTACCAGGGTCTGAAGGATGGCATGAGCGGTGCTTTTCCGGCGCTGTTCCATTTTTTATCTCCTGCAGCCGAGTATTCCATGTTGGGAAATAGCGCCGCAGTGGAAGGACGGGAATTCCCTGGATTTACCTACGATTTTCGCAAAGGACCCAAATGGGGCAGCCGCTTTGATATACAGGACAACCCCGATACGTATGCTGATTGGGCATTAGTCAGTATCGATTTTCAGCGGGAAGACGGTACGGAAGAGAAGATGGAAATGCCATTTACCTATGCCGACTATGCGGCCCTAAACCCTGCATTCTCCAACTATTTCCACCTGGTTCCGGCTGCACAATGGACAGATGACCTGGTGCCCATCGCCGAGTATCTCGAATTGCCGGAAAGGGAGCGCTACACAAAAGTGCCCGTTATCTGGATGGTAAATACCTCCAATCAGCTCCTCAAAGCGGCAGTGGCCTGGCCATTAGTTCAGGTATGCCAGGAGCGCCTCGATTTCTGGCATTTTCTGCAGGAAAATGCGGGGGTACATAGCTATCACGTAGAAATGGCCACCGACCGATTGCGGGAAGAACTGGCCGCAGCCCATAAAGTGGAACTGGACGCACTGGAAGCCCGACACGAAAAGACACTGGCAGAAGCTCGCGAAACCGCTGCCCGCGAAGCCATGGAACGGCTTGCAGCTACATTGCTGGATCTCGACGCTTCGGATATTCTTGTCGCACCGGCCAAGCCGGCCAAGCCTGCGTCGGCGCCAAAAGCAGTCGAAGCTAAAGCTTCCGCACCGGTTGAAGAACAGGCGCCACCTCCCAAAAAGGAAGTGGAAGAGATCCTCACCATGGGCGAAGCATGGATCGAATCAGCGCTCTGCACGAGCTGCAATGAATGTATCAACGTGAATAAACGGGTATTTCAATACAACGCCAATAAACAGGCTTTTGTCGCCAACCCCAAAGCAGGCACCTTCGCGGAGATCGTGAAAGCTGCGGAAAATTGCCCGGTAGCAATTATTCACCCCGGCGCACCCCAGGATCCCAATGAACCGGGACTTGATGGGCTGGTGAAAAAAGCGGAACCGTTTAACTGAGTTTTTAGTGTTTAGTTTTCAATGTTCAGTTGGTTAAAACTTGCACTGTCACTGAAAACTGAAAATTAAAAACTGAAAATTAAAAATTTTAAAAGTGTTTAGCGAATTCCTCATCGGTGTCGGTATCCTGGTCCTCCTGGGCTTGTTCTTCGCGGTGGTCATTGCCGTAGCGTATAAGAAATTGCGGGTATATGAAGATCCGCGGATTGACCAGGTGGAGGAGATGCTGCCCCACGCCAACTGCGGCGCTTGTGGACAACCGGGTTGCCGGGCATTCGCAGAGAAAGTGGTAGGCAATGAGCTTTCTCCTTCCAAATGCACCGTGTCGTCGCCCGAAGGGGTCAAACGTATCGCTGAATACCTGGGGGTAGATGCAGGCTCCGAGGAGAAACGCATTGCCCGGGTTTTGTGCGCAGGCGGAAAAAGCGAAGCCCACAACCTGGCCGACTACAAAGGCACGATGCGCACTTGCCGCGGGGAGTCTGTCGTGAATGGCGGACCCAAAGCCTGCTCCTGGGGCTGTCTGGGCCTGGGCGATTGTGAAGTGGCCTGCGATTTCGACGCCCTGCACATGAATGAAGATGGGTTGCCGGTAGTGATACCAGACCTCTGCGTGGCCTGTGGCGATTGTGTCGAGGCCTGTCCCAAAGGCTTGTTTGAACTGATGCCGGTGAGCCAGAAACTTATCGTCCAGTGCAAATCACAGCTCGAAGGCGACCTGGCGCTTTCAAAATGCTCGGTGGCTTGTACGGCTTGCGGTCGTTGCGTTGCCGACGGAGCGCCGGGCCTGATCGAGATCAAGAATAACCTGGCGGTGGTCAATTATGAATTGAACAACCTGGCAATAGCCGATGCTACGCGCCGCTGTCCTACCGATGCCATCATTTGGCTGGAAGGAGCCCAATTTAAACCACCGCAAATCAGTCCGCTTCCACTGGGAAAAGTGGAGCGGTATCCTATTGAAGAAGACCTGGAAAACCGTTATTGGCAATGAGGAAGGATGTAAGGCATTATTTTGAATCGAACACCCGCTTTTCCGGACAGGAGCTGATCCTCCTGCTCGAGGAAGCTATTTGCGAAGGGGTGTATTCCGGTCAGTCATCGCTTTCCGAACTGCCGGCCCATTTGTACGGCCGTTCCTGCGAACGAATTCAGTCCGGCCGCTTTTCGGCCCTTTCGGGTATGGCGGCATCGGGTATCCGCACCGCTGCATTTCTCGATAAAGCCGATATTGCACGTACCCGCAGCTTCCAGCAAGACCTGTCCCGGCAGCACATACCCATGGTGTGGCATACCAATGAAATGCCTGATCCCGCTATCCAGGGTTGTTTTCAGGTCGTAGCCTCCAATATCCAGGAGGCTGCCGATTGGACGTTGATGGCCCATAAAATAGCCGAGTTGGCCTTGGTGCCCGGAATGGTGGTCTGTCAGACTAAAGAACAAGGTACCGCCGCTTTACTGCACGATACACAAGTCCGGGAATTCCTGGGTGATGTAGACGATTGGGTGCTTTCTCCCACGCCCGCGCAGCGACTTCTTTTTGGGAAAAACCGACGCCGCCTTCCCAATTGGTTCCATTTTGACCTACCCACCCTGGTGGGCTCCGTCAAGGATGCCAGGGGCAATGCCCTGGAAAGTGCAGCCCGGGAGCGATTTTTCTATCGCCATTTACCCGAACTGATCCAACAGGTAACCAAGGAGTTTTCCTCCTTCTCCGGACGGACCTATACGCCGGTAAGCGCGCACCAAATGCGGGATGCGGATTATGTTATCCTGGTACAAGGCGCTGCCTATCAGGAAGCTATTCAAGCCGTCGATCAGTTGCGCAGCGAAAAAGTCCGCGCGGGGTGCATTCATTTGAACCTGACCGATCCTTTCCCGGAGCAGGAGTTGACCGCCCTTTTATCGGGCAAAAAAGCCCTGACCGTCCTGGAACCCCTGAGTGGTAACCGGGTAGGTGCAAGCCAATTGTTCAGCCGTATTCGTTCGGCTGCTGCGCTTGCGGGGAAAGCGGCGCCTGAAGTCTATTCCGGGTTGGGAGAAGTGCCTTTTACCCGTCAGGGTATCGTGGCTGCCTTACAGAATATGCTGCCAAAAGCCGCCAATAAGAAAAATTATTACCTGGATATCGCTTTTACCCGGGATTCGTCGGTGGTGCCCCAACACGAAGTGCTGCTGCACGCCATCAGCCGGGAATACCCCAATATCGAAGCCGGAACGTTGTCTTCCGGCACTACGGGAAAAGTTTCAAAAACGGGAAGCGCCTCAGGTCTTGACTTGCCTGCCACCATTCGCAGGCACAAAGACCAGGGCCCGCCTTTCTCCAAGATTTCGCGATTCCTTCACGATACGGCGTCCCTGTTTGGCACCGGAAATGAAGAAGAACGGGTGGCAGATCCATTTCAGGCACTACCCGTCATTCCGCCTGAAACGGCCTTATTTGCGAATATTGCCGGAAAACGGGAGCAGTTGCCCGTGCTCGATACGGAGCGCTGCACCGGTTGTGGCGCCTGTTTTGTACATTGCCCACATGGCGCCATGCCCCCGCTGAGCATTAATCTGGAAAACCTGCTCAAGGGAGGGATGGATATTGCCTCCGAACGCGGGCTGGCTGTAGCCCCCCTTACCCCGCTGCTCAAAAACCTGGCCAGCTTCGCCGTGAAAGAGCTCAGCTCGAGCGACACACGCGGCGTCAAGGTGACCGACTTTTTGCCGCAGGCCTTTGAAAAACTGGCCGGCCAACTAAAACTGGCGGGTGAAAAGCTGGAAAATGCCCGCAAAGGGGTTGCGTATCTGGTGGAAGTCCTCTCCGGATTTCAAGGAATACTACGAGATACCTTTTTCGCTGAAACCGGCTCCCTCTTTTCCCTGACTATTAATCCGCATAGCTGCACAGCTTGTGGGGTCTGTGTGGAAGTGTGTCCGGAGGAGGCCCTTTCCCTCGCGCCTCAAACCCCTGACTTACTGGGGCAATATGCCGAACAGTTTCAGCTATGGGAGCAGCTGCCCGATACCGATTCAGCTACTATTGAGCGGCTGAACCGGGACCCGGAGTACGACCCCTTTGCTTCGGTGTTGCTGAGCCGCTACTTCTATCAGACGCTGTCGGGTGGGAGCAGTACGGAAGAAGGCGCGCCTGCTAAAGCCCTCCTGCACCTGGTCACCGCCCTCACCGAATCGTGTGTGCAACCGAATGTGCTGGATTGGGTGAAAGAACTCGATGAATTGATCGGCCAATTGGCGGAAAATATTCACCTCAAGCTCAGCAGCGCGCTGCCCAGCGAAGATTCTGCTTCGCTTCGCAATGCCCTGATGGAGGCAAAAGGGAAAAGAGTACCCCTCGACGAGTTGGTGGGCAAGATAGGCGCCGCACAACACCTGCAACCGATTGATACGGCGCTCCTGCAGCGAAAGATCGCCCTGGAGAGCAACCTGAAAGATATGCGCTGGTCCCTGGCCGATGGGCCAAACGGTACCGGCAGAGCCCGCTACGGCATGGTCTTTTTTACCGACAACCTTCCCTGGTTGAAGGATTATCCCTACCAACCTTTCAACGTGCCGGCCTTCCTCAATGGCCAGGATGGCGGGATTGGCCAGGTGCAGGGGTTGATCCATGGGCAGGTACGCTACTTGCTGGATCAGATCCGGCTGGTACGCCGGGCCCGGCTGGAGCACAGGGATGCCTACCGCCCGGAGATCCACGACCAACAGATCGCGGCCCTCGGTTGGGCCGACCTGGACGATAAGGAAAAACTGTTGCTGCCCACCCTGTTGGTGGTAGCCGATGCCAAGGGCTTGTCCCACAGCGATCTATTGGAAATCAATCAACTGTTGGCCTCCGAATGGCCGGTCAAGATCATACTCCTCCACGATGGCCTGGTGGCTCCGGATGTCAATTTCGCCGGCCGGGAAGCGGCAATAAACGGCTTGTTGATCTCTGCGATAACGATGCGCAAACCGATCGTGGTGCAAGGTGGATTGGGGGCTGGAAAGGAGCTGTACAAAGGACTGATGAAGGGACTGAAATCCAGAGGTGGCGCGCTGATGCACCTGCTGGCGCCGCGTCCTGAATACCACAATATTCCGGCATCAAAATGGCCGGACCTGTACCGGATTGCGCTGGAGACCCGCGCATTCCCAACCCTGCTTTTCGAACCCCATCCGGATAAGGCCTATCTGGCACAGGGATTTTCGTTGAAAGGAAACCCGGAACAGGCGGCACTCTTTGCCACCTGGCTTCAAACCCAACGCGCCTGGAATGGGGAGGAAAACGCTGTTGCCGCAACGCGCATGGAGCAAGTAGCCATCCAGCAATGGAAAACCTGGCAGGAGCTATCCGGGGCGATCAGTGTGTTCCCCGAGTCGCTCCGCGCGAATACGGAAAAGGAACTCCGCAAACAATATGATGCGGAACTCGAAGCCGCAAAAACACAATTTGAAGCCCAACTGGCCGAACAGGAAGCTACCTCGATGGAGCGGGTGAAGGTGCAGTTGCGGGAGAAGTTATTGATGTTATCTAAAAAGTAATTAATACTGTGTCGACAAGCCTCATTGGATCGCTTCAAACATTCCCGCACGGCGTGCATCCGGAAGAATACAAGGAACTCTCCTGTAATCGCCGGATCGAGCGTATGCCTTTTGTGGAGTTGTACACCCTGCCTTTGTCGCAACACATCGGCGCCCCCTCCAAGGTGGTGGTGAAAGAAGGGCAGAAGGTTCGGCGGGGCGAAATGATCGCTGAGCCGGGAGGGTTTGTATCGGTGGGTCTTCATTCGCCGGTAGACGGCGTAGTGCACGCGATCGACCTGTTTGACCATCCCAACGGCCAGGTATTGCCGGCAATACAGATCCGTACCGACCGGTTTTCTACCCAACAGTTGCAGCTCAAACCGGTTCCTCCGGAGGAAATGACCACTGCCGGTTTTATCAAAGCTGTACAATGGTCCGGCATGGTGGGTATGGGTGGGGCGGCATTCCCGGCCCACGTGAAGTTTTCCATTCCCGAAGGGAAAACCTGCAAACACCTGATGCTCAATGGTTGTGAGTGCGAGCCTTTCCTTACTTGCGACCATCGTGTGATGGTGGAATATGCCGAAGAGCTGATCGACGGCACCCGCATTTTAGCCCGTTTTGTCAAACCCGAGAAAGTCTATATCGCCATTGAAGCCAATAAGCCCGACGCGATTACTTTAATACGGGAGAAGGCGGCTGAGATGGATTTTGCCATAGAAGTAGTACCTCTGGAAGTGAAGTACCCGCAAGGGGCCGAAAAGATGATGATCTCCGCTATTCTCGGGGAAGAAGTGCCGAGTGGCAAGCTTCCGCTGGATGTGGGCGTGTTGGTGTCGAATGTAGGTACTGCGGTAGCTATGAGCCAGTATTTCCGGCAGGGCCTGCCTCTGATTGAGCGGGTGATCACCGTGAGCGGCACGGCGCTGAAGCGTCCGTCCAATATGTTGGTCCCCATTGGGACACCGATGCGGGATGTGGTCGATTATTGCGGAGGTATTACGGTGCCATCGCCCCGCATTTTGCTGGGTGGCCCGATGATGGGTATGGTGCAGAAAAACCTGGATGTCCCGGTGGTGAAAGGCACTTCCGGCATCCTCGCCCTGACCGATCATGAAGTACGCGATCTGGACACCTACAGCTGCATTCGCTGTGGCAGGTGCCTGGATGCTTGTCCACTCTTTCTCAATCCGGCGCTGTTGGGCATGTTGTCTCGTAAAGGGCTGTGGGAGGAGATGGAAGAAAACCATATCATGGATTGCTTTGAATGCGCTTCCTGTTCGTTTGTGTGTCCCTCCGGCATCCCGCTCGTGCAGAGCTTCCGGGTGGGGAAGGCGATGATCCGGGAGCGGAAGGCTAAGTAGTTTTCAGTTTTTAGTCCCGATTGCTATCGGGATCAATTTTCAGTGGAGAACTGGATACTAAAAACTGGAGATTGGATATAGAAACTGAAAACTGAAAATTTGAACATTGAAAACTATTATCTCCACATCCCCCTTCCTGCACCACGAGGCGACGACTCCCAAGATCATGTGGGAGGTGGTGTACACGCTGATTCCCGTATTGGGGGTGGCTGTATATTATTTTGGACTGAGCGCCCTGCTGGTCAGTGCAGCGGCAGTGGCCGGATGTCTGGTAGCGGAGCGGCTTTTTGACAAGAAGAAAAAAGCGATTGGAGATGGAAGCGCCCTGTTGACAGGCGTGTTGCTGGCCTTGTGTTTACCGCCCGGCTTTCCGTTGTGGATCGCATTTTTGGGTGGAATGGTATCCATTGGGGTCGGAAAATCCCTTTGGGGCGGACTGGGGCAAAACATATTCAATCCGGCGCTGCTGGGACGCGCGTTTTTGCAAGCGGCATTTCCGGAGGCTATTACCACCTGGGATTTGCCTACCGGCAATTACTGGGGCGTGCGGGGCACCAACCTGGCGATGCCTTTCTTTAAAGGAACGCCTGTCGATGCGATCAGCACGGCAACCCCTTTGTCGCAATTGAAGTTTAGCCATGAGGTTACTTCTACGATGGATTTGCTAGTGGGCAATGTCAGTGGCTCCCTGGGCGAGACCTGTGGGTTGTTGCTGATCCTGGCAGGGGTTTACCTGATAGCCCGCAAGATCATCAACTGGCGGATCCCGGCCTCTATTTTGGCCACGGCAGCGTTGTTTTCAGGGATTTTATATGCCATAAACCCGCAATATCCCACGCCTCAATTTACCATCCTGGCCGGGGGCCTGCTCTTGGGCGCCGTGTACATGGCCACTGATTACGTGACCTCCCCGCTAACGACCAAAGGCATTTGGATCTACGGATTCGGCATCGGTTTTCTGGTGGTGATGATCCGCGTTTGGGGTGGTTTGCCGGAAGGGGTGATGTATGCCATACTCTTGATGAATGCCGCTACGCCCTTGATCAATCGATTCACGAAGACGAGAGTATACGGCCATGAGAAATAGTGTTCAGTGTTTAGTGCTTAATTTTCAGTTATTCTACTACCTCCAAAAACTGAAAATTAAATGGCTATCGGGACTGAAAATTAAAAACTCTTAAAATGTCCACTGCTCAACAAATACAAGACCCACAGGAACCCAGTTCCTTCCGGCTCATCGCGACGCTGGGAGCTGCCGGTTTTTTCTCCGGGGTAATCCTGGTGGGGGCATTTCTATATACCCAGCCGATCATTTTGGCCAACAAGGCAGCGGCACTCAGTGCAGCCGTCTACAAAGTGCTGCCCGGCTGTGTGAAGTATGACGCCCTTTTATTGAATGACGGGATACTGGAACCGATGCCTGAAGGAATGGAGTTGGGCCAAGAGGGCGTAAACCCCCAGGTGTTTGCCGGCTATGACGACCAGGATAAATTTATCGGTTTTGCCGTAACGGTGGAGGAACCGGGTTTTCAGGATATCATTGTCGGCATTTTCGGGTATGATCCGTTGAAACAAGAGATCATAGGCCTGGAAATATTGGATAGTAAAGAGACCCCCGGTCTGGGTGATAAGATACTTAAAGACGCTGCGTTTCGGGCCAATTTTACGGCGCTGGCTACGCATCCGGAGATCAAAGCGGTGAAGAAGGGCGAGAAGGGAAACCCCTACGAAGTAGAAGCCATCACCGGCGCCACGATCTCCTCCAAAGCCGTCGTACGCATGCTGAATAAGGGGATTGTTGCGTGGGAAGGACCGATGAAGGCGTATGCGGAGACAAAAGAACAGATTGAAAGAAATATTGAAATAGAAGAAAGGGATTAAAGGGGATTGGAAGGGATTTTTATTCTTCCCAATCCCCTTCAATCCCTCTCAATCCCCTCCAATCTCACAAAAAAAAATGAACGCACCAACCACCAATCGAACCGCCGAAGAATTCCTCAAAGGCTTGTGGAAAGAAAACCCCGTCTTTGTGGCCGTGCTGGGCATGTGCCCGACGTTGGCGGTGACCAATACGGCCATCAACAGTCTGGCGATGGGCTTGGCGACGCTTTTTGTCCTCGTATTTTCCAGCTTGCTGGTATCCCTGCTGCGCAAGGCCATTCCCAAGCAGGTGCGCATCACGACCTACATCGTCATCATCGCCACATTTGTGACGGTGGTCGATATGTTGCTGGCTGCCCTCGTGCCCGACATACACAAAGCCCTCGGCGCCTTCATCGCCCTGATCGTGGTCAACTGCGTGATCCTTGGGCGGCAGGAGGCATTTGCTTCCAAAAACAAACCCGGCCTGGCTGTGATGGATGCCCTGGGTATGGGCCTTGGCTTTTCCATGGCCCTCCTGATGATCGGCGTTATTCGGGAGATTCTGGGCAGCGGCTCCCTGTTCGATATCCCGCTTTTCGGGCCCACATTCGAGCCTTGGGTCATCATGGTCCTGCCTCCGGGCGGGTTCTTTACGTTGGGCTTCCTGTTGCTGTTTTTCAATTGGTATGCGCAGCGGAGAAAAGCATTGAAAGCTATTGAATAAAAAGAGTTTATGAGGTTTATCCCATAAACCCCATAAGCCCCATAAACCTCATACACCTCATACACTCAAAAACGAATAATGGAACTCCTCTGGATCTTCATATCCGCCCTGCTCATCAACAACTTCACCCTGTCCTACTTCCTGGGCATCTGCCCGTTTTTGGGGGTGTCGAATAAATTTGAGACAGCTTATCGGCTTGGTCTGGCCAATATCTTCGTTATGTTGATCACCGCCGTTTGTGCCTGGGCGCTCAACACCTATGTGTTGCCTTATGCACCGTATCTGCGGCTCATCAGTTTTATCATCGTCATCGCCTCGACGGTGCAGTTTGTGGAGATGGTGGTCAAGAAGCTCAGCCCGGAGTTGTTTCGGGCGCTGGGTATCTTCCTTCCTCTTATTACTACCAACTGTGCGATCCTCGGGTTGGCCTTGTTTTCTACCAATAAGGGCTATGGCCTGGTGGAAGGGCTTATCTATGCCCTCGGCGCCGGCGGCGGCGTCACCCTGGCTCTCATACTGATGGCCGGTATCCGCGAAGAAACCCGCGTGTTGGACATCCCGAAAGTAATCCAGGGCACGGCCCTGAGCCTCATCATCGCCGGCATATTGTCGATGGCGTTTATGGGGTTTGCGGGGATGTTTGCGGCGGGATAAGTTAATAGAGAGGCTTGCGACTGCAGGTCGCAGGCCTCGTAAAATATTTTTTGATGAATTACCTTTTCCCCATCCTCGCCCTCACCGCCCTCTGTGCCGTCTGGATGGCCGTGCAACTCCTCGCCAAGCGCCTTGGTACCAAGAACCACATTGATGAATTTAAGGATGGATGTGGGAATTGTACGTGTGGAGGGGGGCAGTGTGAGCGGTGATAAAGGTTTTTTGCTGATAGTGCGGCCGGCGGCCACACTAATTCAACACAACATAGCTTAACCCCATGGATTTCTTCCTGGGCGATGCTGAAAAAACGCGCATTCCGGGAAAAAAGGGTGCGCGTTTTTTAATTTTATCCGCGGGCTGCTTCATTTTCAGTTACCTCCAAACCAAATCGCCATGAAAACTTTTACCTGCCTCTTCCCAACGCTCCTCATTTATCTGCTGCTGGCGCAAACGCCTCTCCAAGGCCAATCCAGCTTTGCCCAAGCCCACCCGGGCATGGAAGCCCGCGCCAGCGGTACCGGTCGCACGACCGGCCATGTGATCACACTAACCCTGCTCAATACCACCGGCGAGTATATAGACACGGAAATCGGCCCCCTGGTCATCCCTTCCGACGGCAACTATCAGGGCTATGTGATCAATGACATATATCCTGTCACTATTCCGGCTTTTGGGTACGTGGTGGTGCCGATGAACGGGTATTGCACCGATTTTTCCAGGCTGGAACTACCCAATGGAAGCATGGTTTTCGATAAGGATGATTGGATTGAAGTGGATTACCCCATTGATGTGCCCGGCCCCGATTGGAACTTGAAAAGCCTGGGTTTTGAGCCGTATACCGTCGAGGAAGAAACGGAAATGGTGGTGACCTATCCCGGTACAAATATGGCATTCACCTATCGGGTGGATATCGATCAATACCTCAGCAGTACCGCCACTATGCTGGTCGATGCCGTCAACCGTATTGAGCAGACTTATGATCAATGGATTGAAACCGAGCATACGACAACCGTCCTCGAAGTGATGGAGGCGCAGGAAATGCGAAGTACCGTCGTGCAACACGTCTTTTGGTATTACACCTCCCTGCTGCGCGGCGAGCCCTATGACCTCCACTACCTGACCGAGGTGATCACGGATGAGACAGAGGTGGGGGTCAACACGTCCTCCGAACATTATGCACAAACAACCCTGGCGCAGGTGCAGGAAGAAACGGAGAACGTATGGACTGTCCTGATGTTGATCGGCAACGATGCCAAGATCCTTAAAAAACCGGATGCGGTGGAAGATACCTGGGGCATCCATTACCAGCGCTGGGTGCAGACTACACTGCGCAAAATCGACCCCAACCATCGTGCGGCGGGTATTGAATTGGTGCAATTAGCAGATACCCTGCGGCAAATTCACGACTACCTGGGCGATCTTTTCATCGAACGGATCCAAAAAAATATTTCCGTTAAACTGGGTGATTTCTATAAATTTCAGCTGGGAGCCTTGAAGGATTTTAATCAATTGGAAGATTGGATCGGGTTGGAAGACCTTACTCACAGGAGCGCATTCGAATTGCTCGATCCCCCACGCGGCAGGTGATCCGGGATGAATTGATAAAACGGATGGATCGCTGGATCCGGGCCGAACTGGAAAGGCTGTCTGCAGAGGATATCCAGGGTTGGATTGATCTGGAAGCCTTTGTAGGCTGGGATGTGATCAACGCCAACCTGGAACCCGCTACCCGGGCTTTACTACGGGAAAAACTCGGCGAGTTTTTCCGCAATTATGCCTTGCAAGGCGCCATTGCCTTAGACCCCGCCGACCCGGCAGCCGTTGGCGCCTGGGTTCAATTGGAAATGCTGCTATATAGCCCCTGGTATGAAACCTATGTCTCCGAAGATGACCAAGCCGAGATCAGGCGGGTTTTAGGTGAAAAATTTACTTCTTTTCTGAATACCCAATTGGACCAACTGGATCCAAAAGATTCCACCTCCATCCGAAAATGGGCCGAACTGGAAGCCTTGATCTATACGGACTGGTTTACGGACTTTGTATCGGAAAGCGCCCAGGCGGAGATCATCAAAAAGTTGGGGGAGAAATTCACTTCCTTTCTAAATGCACAACTGGACGAATTGAACCCTGCCGATACTTCCATGCTTGAAAAATGGCAACAGATCGAAGTGCTCATCCATACGGATTGGTTTACCACCTATGTTTCCAAAGCCGACCAGGAAACGATTATTGAAAAATTGAAAGAGAAATTTACCCAATACCTCAAAACCCGGGCCGATAGCCTGGACCCCACCGACGAGGATATGCTGGAAGATTGGGTGAAGCTGGAAACCCTTACCAAATCAGACTGGTTTTCTACCTACGTCTCGGAAGCAGACAGGGCCGTCATTATCAAAAAGCTGAAAGAGAAATTTACCGCCTGGCTCAAGGACCGGCTGGACAAACTGGATCCCAAAGACCCCAATTTTCTCGAAAAATGGATAAAACTGCAAAAGCTGACCCTGTCGGATTGGTTTGACGAATACGTTGATAAACCTCAAAAGGCGGAAAGCGACATGGCAAAAGACTACCAGCAATGGGATAAAGCACATACCACGCAGGTCGATTATTCCAAGGTAAACTGGGAGGAAGTCCAGTGGACAGGCGATCGGATCAAATCCCTTTTCGCGGGGCCGCTTCCGGGCGCTATTGATAAAACAGGCCTCCGGCCGATCACCTGGGTGATCATCGCCGGCGTACCGATCGCTACCGGGGTCATCATTTATGTCGCTACCCGCCCCGATCCGCCTGCCGCCACTCCGGACGTGCTGACGATCGCTTGCCCGGGGGAAGGGACGGTGAATGTATTGGCGAATGACACCGGAAAGGATTTAAGGATCATTTCTACCTCTCAGTCTCCTTACGCCTCCATTACTGACCTGGGCGGAGGGAATTTGCAGGTCCAGCTCTTTCTGACAACGCCCATCACTCAATTTACTTTTTCCTACACCATCGAAGACAAGAAGGGGCGCACCGCCACGGCCGACGTACAGGTGAATATTGTACTCCCCCAGATACTCGCTGTGGATGATGATTTTGAAGGATACACCGGAGCGCCTTTTGCCGGAAACCCGCTGATCAACGATGAAGGCGAAGGGCTGGTAATCATCAGTAATACCATCCCGGCAGGGGGGACATTCAATATGGGGTTTGACGGCACATTTACCTTTATTCCTGATGAAGGCTTTTGCGAGAATACATCCTTTACGTATGTGGTTACAGATGACTGTGGGCAAACGGCCACAGCCAATGTATCGCTTACCATTTTGGATAATGAAGCCCCGGAGATCACCTGTCCACCGGATATGACGATCAGTTGTGAGGAACCTACCGATCCCGGCGTCACAGGTCAGGCTACCGCTACCGATAATTGCACGGCCAATCCCCCCACCACCTACGTCGACAAATATACCGGGGTGCCTTGCAATCAGACCCTTACACGCACCTGGACAGCGACGGATGAAGCCGGATTTACTGCCAGTTGCGACCAACTCATTTTGATCGTGGATGAAACAGCGCCGACCATTACCTGTCCGCCAAATACTACTATTCCTTGTGAAGATACTCCCGACCCCATGGTGACCGGCGCTCCTGAATTTGCGGATAACTGTACCCTTCCCGAAGATCTGGTATTGACGTATGAAGATAATTTTACCGGCTCAGGGGGCTCGGGGGATATGGAACGCACCTGGATGGTAGTGGATCAATGCGGCAATGCAAGCTCCTGTGTACAAGTGATATCCCTGGAAGATACCGAGGCTCCGACTATTACCTGTCCACCGGATATTCAACTCTCCTGCGAACTACCTCCCGATCCGGGCAACACCGGCTTTCCCGAGGCTGCCGATAATTGTGCGGCAATTGGAGAGATTGACATCCAATACGAAGATCAGTTGATCGGCAGCGGTTGTTTGCCGGATATTTTGCGCACCTGGACCGCCAAAGACGGCGCCGGGAATACCGCATCCTGCGAGCATTTGATCGTGATCGAGGATGTGACCCCTCCTGTTATTGTGTGTCCGCCTAATATTACGGTCGATTGTGGGCAGGAACTGGACCTCAGTGTCACCGGCTCTGCGATGGGTATCGATGAATGCGGTGCGGTAACGGTGGTATACAACGATGATCTAAGTGGGCTGAATGGATGCTCCGGGATCATCCTGCGCAATTGGGTAGCTTTCGATGCATGCGGCAATGCCAGCTTCTGCGTGCAGACCATTGAGCTAACCCCCGTCGACTGCGCCTTTGGTCCCAACCCGGTCCTGTTTCCTTCCAGCTGTGGCCAACCCAATGGGGAAATATTGTTGAACATCGTCCCCCCGGGAGAATATTCGTTTACCTGGAGTGATGGGAGTACTGGTCCGGGGATCTCCAACCTCTTCTCCGGCTTATACGAAGTGACGATCACGGATAATCTAAATTTCTGTACGGAGATCCTTCAACTTTTCCTGCCTGAGGAGCCACCCATCTTTGTGTTGAATACCACTGTCGATCCCGACATCTGTATCCTCCCGGGTAATATTACCCTGTTGTTGAATGGATCGGGCTCCGGTTTCTTTGACATTTTGGTATCGGGCCCGAACAGTTTTACCGTGCCCCCTCAGTTGCCCGGGGAGGTGATTCTCGGTGACTTCGGTGCGTTGCCTCCAGGAACCTATACGTTGCTCATCTCAGACCCGGAAGGACCTCCGGGTTGTGCACAGGAGATTTCCGTTACCGTTCCATATATACCTCCCTATACGCTGGAGGTGGTCGGCGTGGTCGACCCGTCCTCACCCACTGCTTCAGATGGAGAAATTGCGCTGTCCGTAGCAGGTAACCCCATTTTTCCATTGGATGTATTGGTGAATGGAATCGTGGTGGGGCAGGCCAATAGCACCAATTTCACCCTGACTGGTGTGCCTGCAGGAATCTATGATATTTGGATCATCGACGCCGGAGGGGCAGGATGTGAATCCAATACAGTGACGGTCACCCTGGAAGTAATGCCCCCGGTGCTGGGGCCCGAAATCCAGCTGTTGGCTGGAGGGAGCGGTCCACCCTGGCCACAATGGGCATTAGAGGCCTTTCCCGAGAACCCAGGGCTGTTCATTCCCGAGCACCCCATACTGGAGCCAGGTGAAGTGGAGGCAGGGGTGCAGTCCTTTCCCATTGGTTTTGGCTTCGGATATGGACTTACCGATCAATTGCAGATGCAATGGCAGTTGGGGTATAGTGGAGGACATATTTCTCAAACCTGGATAGACCCGGTAGTGGGTGCAGCTTACCAGTTTGAGACCAGCTTCCGAGGATTAACAACCGAAGGCGGTTTTCGGTATTATACCCCACCTGCGAAGGTTACCGCTTTCCTCGGATCCGGGATGAGCTGGCATCATTTGTCTTTTGCCAATGCACGTTTGACAGGTCCCGGACAAGGATATGCCCTCGATCCATTGCCTGCCATCGACCGGTTTTCCGCATACCTCACCGCCGGTATGCGATGGACATTAGGCCAGCACCTCTCCCTCGAATTGGAAGGCCGGATGGGGCCGCCAATGGGGTGGGGGCAGGCGCCGGAATTTGCCCTCCGACCGATGATGGTTTTTCGGATGTAATCGTAAGCAGAGTCGCGATACCTCGCGACTCCGATGCGTTATAGTCGAAGTCTTTGGATAAAAAAGAAAGATTCGGAGGGCGTCCCGGGGAGGAAGAGCCGCGAGGTGTCGCGGCTGTGCGGGGGGGGGGGAGGCATTATTTTCGAAATTTTTTCTTCATCCAATTATGGGGGTTTCTTCGGATGTAATTGCGAATATTCCGAAGGGCCTTTTTATTCCTGATAATCCGATCATGGTATTTGGGGTGCCATTGGAATTCGATATTGTTTTTTCTCGCGTAAGTCGTGACGGCCGACTTATATCCCCGTAGGATAGAGGCCAAATTTTGGGATTGTGGACCAAATTTATTCGGTCGCCAGCCTTTATAATTCTTCTTGTCGATAATGATGATTCCATGTACGTGGTTGGGCATGACCACAAATTCGTCCAATCGCACGTAGGGATGATATTTCGGGATGTCCCACCAATATTTCTCCGCCATCATGCCAATTTCCGTCCCCCGTAGAGTCGCGATACCTCGCGACTCGGGTGCGTTATCGTCGAAGTTTTTGGGTAGAATAGGATGATTTGGAGGAAGCCTTGGGGGGGTGTCAGCATTTTTTCCGGGCGGGGGAGGAGAGCTGAGGGAGCCGCGAGGTATCGCGGCTGTGCGGGATAGCGGGGGGGTGTCGGCATTTTTCCCGGGCGGGGGAGGAGAGCTGGGGGAGAGCCGCGAGGTATCGCGGCTGTACGGGGGATGCGGGATCTCGGGAGGCAAGGCGAAGATGATCTTGCCGAAATAATGGGCCTTCTTATGCGTGCAAATGGTGATGAAGTAGAGCCCGGGCGCTCCGTAATCCCAGCTTCTTAAGCGGAAAGGTGCAATTCGATAGCGGTTTTTGAATTTTTCCATGATTCCTGTTTAGTCTTTCGGCATAAACAGGGGGCAAATGACGGCTTTAATTTAAAACATTTATTTTAAAACAAAAAAAACATTTATTTTTTTCATAGCCATCTTGCATTTTTGAACACTGTTCAATAAATTTGCATCGTTAAATAATTAAAAGTAATTCAGTATGGGCATCAATGAACGGAAGGAGCGTGAGAAAGCGGAGCTGTCCCAACTTATTCTCAAAGGGGCGATGGAGGTGTTCCTGGAAGTTGGATTTGAAAATACCTCCATCCGGAAGATCGCCGAACGGATCGAATATAGCCCGGGAACGATCTATGTCTATTTCAAGGACAAAGACGAGATCCTCCACGAGCTGCATCACACGGCGTTTGATCAATTGATGGAGGTGATGGAAAAAACAGCGGTGCACCAGGAACCGATTGATCAGGTCTATGCCATTGGCGATAGCTATATCACCTTCGCCCTGGAAAATCCGCAGCTGTACGACCTCATGTTTGTGCTGCGTGCCCCAATGAATGCCATCAACCCGGAATGTGAATGGGAAGACGGATTTCGGACCTATGAATATTTCAAATCGGTATTGATTAAGGCGGTAGAAAAGGGCCAACTTAAACCGGTTGACCCCGAAGTGTTGTGCGTCACCTTTTGGGCCACCGTGCATGGCCTGGTTACCCTCTACCTTCGCGAACGCTTCCAAAACCTTCCGCAGGAACAAATTGAACCGCTTATGCGCTATAGCTTACGCGAAATGGTGAAGCAATATGAATTAGTGACCAGTGACCAGTGACCAGCGACCAGTCACTAGTCACTAGTCACTAGTCACTAGTCACTAGTCACTAGTCACTAGTCACTATTGCCGCCACCTTCGCTAACGCTTCGGCGGGCGCAGCCAGACATGAGTGCGCTATTTTTTTACACCAACATTGAACACTGTTAATTAAATAAACTTCGTATTTCATGAAACCCCATTTGATCTTTGTCTTTCTACTTTTTCTTTTTTCCGGCACGGTCCTGTTTGGACAAGGCGGTTCGCTGGAGGCGTATGTGCAGGAAGCATTGCAGCAGTCGCCTGCCTTGAAAGAACAGGTACTGCTCCTGGAGCGAAGCCAGTTGGCCGTGCAGGAAGCAAAAGGTTTTTACATGCCGGAGGTAAACGCCAATGGCACGTATTCCCTTGCTGGAGGGGGACGCTCCATCTCCATTCCCATTGGCGATCTGCTCAACCCGGTTTATTCTACCTTAAATCAGTTGACCCAGACGAACTCCTTTCCACAAGTGGAAAACGCAGAGGAACAGTTTTTGCCCAACAACTTTTACGATGTCCGTGTAAGGGCCACGCAACCCATTTACAACCCGGATATCCGTTTCCAGCACAAGATCCGGTCGGAACAGGTGACGTTGCAGGAAGATGCCCTGGCCGTCCGAAAGCGCGACCTGGAGAGGGATGTGAAACTGGCCTATTTTCAGTTTCTGCAGGCCACGGAAGCCGTGAAGATCTATGATAATGCCCTGGTACTGTTGCAGGAAAACTACCGGCTCAACGAGGGACTCGTGCGCAACGGCATGGCTATTCCCTCCACCCTTATCCGCATCCAGGGAGAAACCAGCGCCGTGGAATCGCAGCGAACGGAAGCCCTCTCCCGGCAAACCCTCGCTCAGGCCTATTTCAATTTTTTACTCGGCCGTCCTTATGAAGAGCCCGTGGAAGTCGATCCTGCTTTTGCCGGATTGCCCGCCACGGAGGTTTCGGAAGAAGGATACCGGGAAGAGCTGTCCCAACTCGAAACAGCCGGCCGTATCAATACGCTGTTGATCGATCAGGAAAAGGCTTTCCGCCAGCCCCGCATCGGTGCACAACTCGACCTGGGTTCCCAAAATTTCGGCTTCGAATGGGGCGGATACGCCATCCTGGGCCTTTCGGTGAACGTACCGCTTTGGGACGGCGCCCGCCATTCCAAAAGACTCCAACAAGCGGAAGTAGGATTGCTGGCAACGGAAGCCCAACGGGAATGGGCAGCCAGACAGATCGGTATGCAAACCCTGCAAGCCAGGCAATCGCTGCAAACTGCCGTACTGGTATGTCAAAGCTATGTCCCTCAAATCCAGGCCGCTCAACGCTATTTCAATGAAACCCAGCGCCGTTTTCGCGAAAACCAGGCCAACTTCATCGAGATACTCGACGCCCGTACCCAACTCACCAATCTGGAGATCCAGGAATCGATTTCCCGCTACCAGGCCTGGATCCACTGGGCCGAACTCCAACGCGCCATCGCCCCCCAATAACCCAACCCCCTCACAAACGTATAAAACGCATAACCTCTATGAAATATCTTCCCGTAATCTTCCTCCTCACCTTCCTCTTTTCCGCCTGCTCGGAAAAGCCCGAAGCCTCCCCGCAACCCGATAGCCCCAAATCGAACGCCATATTTGTCAAAACTGCACAGGTAGAGCGTTCCGAGCTTTCTCCTTCCATCCATGCATCCGGGATGGTCGGCGCCTCCAACGAAGCCCGCGTCTCCTTCAAAACCGGAGGCATCATCCGTCGCACCTTTGTCGATGAAGGCGATTTTGTAAAAGCAGGCCAACTGCTCGCTACCCTCGACTTGACGGAGATCGAAGCCCAGGTGCAGCAAGCAAAAGAAGGGCTGGAGAAATCCAAACGCGACCTCCAACGGGCCGAAAACCTCCTCGCCGATAGCATCGCTACCCTCGAACAGGTGCAGAATGCCACCACTGCGGTGGAGGTAGCTGGCCAAAATGTGCATATCGCCGAGTTCAATAAGCAATTTTCCGAGATCCGGTCGCCTTTTGCGGGCAAGGTCGTAGCCAAGTTGCTCAACGAAGGAGAAGTGACCGGCCCCGGCATGCCGGTTTTCTACCTGATCGGCACCGGCCAGCAAGACTGGGTGGTGAAGGTGGGGCTCTCCGACCGTGACTGGGCGCGCCTCCACGAAGGCGATCAGGCCCAGGTGCACCTGGACGCCTACCCGGCCGAAACCTTCCCGGCAGCAGTGACCAAACTGGCTGATGTCGCCAACCCGATGAGCGGCACATTCGATGCCGAACTTAAACTCAATCCCAAAGGCAAACGTCTCGCCGCCGGATTGGTGGCCTCGGTTGAGCTCCAACCCCGAAAAAACGGCGCTTACGCACTCATACCCATCGAATCGCTGGTGGAGAGCGACGGCAATAAAGGATTTGTGTACGCCCCCGGACCGGACGGTAAAGCCCAAAAGGTCCAGGTGACGATCGCTTTTCTCATCGGAGAAAAAGTAGCCATATCCAGCGGCCTCGATGGAATAGCTACCGTCGTTACCGCCGGGGCGCCTTATTTACGCGATGGTCAGTTAATTAAAATTAATAAATAGACCGTCGCCAGCGGCGCGGTCTATTTGAAAAAACTAACCTTTATGAAATTTTCGGAATTTTTCGTCCGGAACTCCTCCTTTACGCTCATCATTTTTCTGATGGTGCTGGTGCTGGGGTCAGTTCCCTCCTCAATATGCCACGCGGAGAAGACCCCCCTTTCGATGCGCCTATTTTTATCGTGTTGGCTGTGTTTCCCGGCACCAGTCCTTCCGATATTGAAGAATTGGTGGCCGATCCGATCGAAGATGTCATCTACGAGCTGGATGATATCAAAAAAATCGAGACCAATTGCGACGACGGCGTCATGCTCATGCAGGTCGAATTCAACTATGGGGTGGACCGCGATGCTAAAAACAATGACATCACCCGGGAGATCAACAAGTTGTTGCCCGATCTGCCCGAAGATATTTATTCGTTGGAGATCATCAAGGCCGCTTCTTCCGATGTAGCCATTCTCCAAACGGCCCTGATCTCCGAGACGGCCAGCTATGATGACCTGGAACAAAAAGCCGAGGAGCTGAAGACCCGACTGGAAAAGCTCACAGACCTGAAACGAGTGGAGATCCAGGCCTACCCGGACCAGGAAGTCCAGGTGAAGATCGATTTGGAAAAAATGGCCCAAAACCGCCTGGCGCTCAACCAGGTACTGGGCAGTATTCAGGCCAATAACATCAACATTCCGGGCGGTAGCATCGACATTGGTCCGAAGCGATTCAACATCAAAACGGCCTCGGATTTCCGTAGCCTGGAGGATATCCGCCAAACGGTGGTCCACGCTTCCTCCGATGGCCGGATCGTGCACCTGTCCGACATTGCCGACGCGCACTACGGGGAAGCCGATGCCAGCCACCTGGCCCGCTTCAACGGAAAGCGCGCTATTTGGGTGGTGACCATGATGAAGGACCGCAAAAACATCGTGCAGGTGCGCGAAAAAATGGAACCCGTACTGGCCAGCTTTGAGAAAGGACTGCCTGCCGAGATGCAGCTGGAAACCAGCTTCGATCAGGCGAAAAGCGTGCAGCGACGCCTTTCCGGACTGGGCCGCGATTTCGCCATCGCTGTGTTCCTCGTGTTGCTGACCTTGCTGCCCCTGGGCACTCGTGCGTCCATCGTGGTGATGATCTCCATTCCGCTCTCTCTGGCCATTGGACTAGCTATCCTCGACCTGCTGGATTACACCCTCAACCAACTCAGCATCGTGGGAATGGTCGTGGCGCTGGGGTTGCTGGTAGACGACTCCATTGTGATTGTGGAAAATATCGAGCGGTTCCTTAGGCAAGGATATTCCAAAAAAGAAGCCGCCATCGCGGCCACCAAGCAGATCGGGGTGGCTGTAGTGGGTTGTACGGCCACCTTGATCCTGGCATTCATGCCCCTGGCCTTTCTGCCGGAGGGCTCCGGCCAGTTTATCCGGAGTCTGCCCATGGCGGTGATCATGACGGTATTGGCCTCTCTTTTTGTGGCCATCACGATCATCCCCTTTCTGTCGAGCATCATCCTGAAGCCACACGAGCGACCGGAAGGCAACTTTTTTCTTCGGGCTTTCAACCGATACCTGAATAAGCCTTACCATGTGATCCTGGAATGGGCATTCAAACACCCCCTCATTACCTTGGCCGGAGCGGCTACTATTTTTGGTGGCAGCCTGATGCTCATTCCCCAAATTGGGTTCAGCCTCTTTCCTATGTCGGAAAAACCCATGCTGATGGTGAATATCGAAACGCCTTTGGGCACCAACCTGGAGGAGACCGATATTATCACCAAGGAGATCGAGTCTTCTATTTTGGATATGCCGGAGGTTGTAAGTGTCAGTGCCAATATTGGCAAAGGCAATCCGCGTATCTATTACAACGAATTCCAGAAACAGTCTTCCCCCAACTACGCCCAGTTGTTTGTGCAAGTTGATCCGGGCATGCATATGCCGGAGATCACGGCCTTTTCCGACACCCTGCGCGCGCAGTTTGACCGCTATCCCGGCGCCGAGATCCGGGTCGTGAATTTCCAGCAAGGTCCCCCCGTAGTGGCGCCCATTGAGATCCGTATTCTGGGCCCCAACCTCGACACCTTGCGGGCTTTGTCCATGGACGTGGAATCGATCATGGACAACACCGAGGGCACCCTCTATGTCAACAACCGGCTTCGCCGCACGAAAACCGATATGGAGGTGGTCATCCACCGCGACAAGGCGGGGATGCTGGGTATTTTACCCGCAGAGATCGCCCGCACCGTGCGCCTTGGCCTCGCTGGATTGGAAGAAGGGGTATTCCGCACCGAAGAGGGCGATGAGTACAAGATCAATATTTCCTTGTATGAAACACGGGAAGAGGCCCTGCAACTGTTTTCCAAAATATACGTCAGCAGCCTCTCCGGCGCCCTGGTGCCACTCAGCCAGGTGGCCGATCTGGAATTGAAAAACTCTCCCTCGCTCATCCGGCACTTCAACAAGGAGCGCTATACCAATGTGAACAGCTTCGTAAAGACCGGTTACAATACCGACCAACTCACGGACGCGATCCTGGAAAAACTGGAAACCGTCAAATGGCCGGAAGGATACAGCTTCGTCGCCGCCGGCGAGCGGGAGAGCCGGGAGGAATCGTTTGGAGGAATGACCACGATCATCATCCTCGCTTCCTTCGGACTGTTGGCCATATTGATCCTTGAATTCCGCACTTTCAAAAGCACCCTGATCGTGCTGTCGGTCGTACCCCTGGGGATCATCGGAGCCCTGGTGACGTTGTACCTGATCGGGGAAACCCTGTCGTTTGTCGCTACCGTTGGCATGATCGCCCTGGTGGGTATTGAGATCAAGAACTCTATTCTGCTGGTAGACTACACCAACCAACTCCGGGCGCAAGGCATGCCGCTTCGACAAGCCATCATCGAAGGGGCCGAGACTCGCTTCCTACCCATCCTGCTCACCTCGATGACCGCTATCGGCGGCCTCACCCCGCTGGTGCTGGAAAACTCCCCGCTCATCTCCCCCTGGCATGGGTGTTGATCGGAGGCCTCATCAGTTCCACCTTCCTGAGCCGGATCGTGACGCCGTTGTTGTATTTTCTGCTGCCACCCAGGCTTTGAGAAGTTTTTAGTTTTCAATTTTCAATTTTCAGTTATACTGAAGAAAAAGTGATTTAACATTCTTTGGCAGTCAAATTACTTGGGACTATTGCTGCCGCCGGCAGCAATAGTCCCAAACCACTTTGGTTTGAGTATAAAATAACTGAAGACTGAAAATTGAAAATTAAAAACTCTTCCCCAGCTTACTATGCCGATGCCCATACCCAAAATAGATCACGATCCCGATCAAAAACCAGATCAGGAGGCGCCACCAGCTTTCCGTGGGGATCTCCGACATGAGGTACAGGCAGCTCAATAACCCCAGGGTGGGGATGAGCGAAATCCGCATCCGAAAGCTCATCACCGTGAGGGCGAGGGCGGTGAGGAGAAACACGTAGAGAGGGATCAAATGCTCAAAGGCCTGCAAGGTATCCGGGATGAGGGATGCGAGATTTTCGGGAAAATAGGTAACCATGATCCCGATTCCAATGATCCAGAAAAAAGGCAAAAAATACTTGGAGGGCCAGTGGGGGATCTGAAACTTCCCTTTCATCTCCGGGTGTTTGACTTCCAGCACAATGACGCCGCCACAGACGAGCACGAAAGCCGCCAGGGTGCCGATGGAAGTCAGGTCGGTTACTACCGTGATGTTGAGCAGCATGGCAGGGATGGCCACCAGGAAGCCGGTGACCAGGGTAGCGAAAGCCGGCGTACGGAAACGGGGATGAATCTTGCTAAAAACCGGAGGTAACAACCCGTCGCGGCTCATGCTCATCCAGATGCGGGGCTGCCCGAGTTGGAAAACCAGCAACACGCTTGCCATCGCCACGATCGCGCTCAGGCTGACGATAAAGGCCACCCAGTCGGCGCCCACACTTTTGAAGATGAATGCGAGCGGATCGCCCACGCCTGCCAGTTCACTGGAGCGCACCATACCGGTCACGACCAGGGCCACCAGGATATAGAGGATCGTGCAGATCACCAGCGCGAGGATCATACCCCGGGGCAGGTCGCGCTGCGGGTCTTTGCACTCCTCTGCAGTGGTCGACACGGCATCGAAGCCGATATAGGCGAAAAAGACGCCGGCCACACCTTTCAATACCCCCGTAAAGCCGTTGGGCATGAAGGGCGACCAGTTCTCCGGTTTTACATAAAAAGCGCCTGCGATGATCACCACTACGATGACGGCGAGCTTGAGGATCACCATGGCGTTGCTGGCATTCCGCGATTCCTTGATCCCCACATAGATCAGCGCGGTGATGAGCATGACGATGATAAAAGCCGGGATGTCCAGTACGACCGGAATGCCCAGAAAGTGAGGCGCATTCATCCAGGCCTGGTAGTATTCGCTCGTGACATCTCCACTCAGGAAGGCCGTGCGGGCCGTCATGAAGTCGGTGGCCAGCCAGGAGGGGATATGGATGCCAAAGCCCTTTAATATTTCGGTGAAATAATTCGACCAGCTGATTGCCACCGTGATATTACCGATGGCGTATTCGATGATCAGGTCCCAGCCGATAATCCAGGCCACCAGCTCCCCAAACGAGGCATACGCATACGTATACGCGCTGCCCGAAATGGGGATGAGCGAGGAAAAAGAGGCATAGCACAGTGCGGAAAACCCGCAAGCGACGGCTACCAGTGCGAACAAGATGATGACGCCCGGCCCTCCATTCGAGCATACTTCTCCGATGGTGGCAAAGATACCTGCGCCAATGACGGCGGCGATGCCCAGGAAGGTGAGGTCGCGCACGCCCAGGGTACGATTAAGGCCGGTGCCTTCGCGTTCGCTTTGGTCTTTGAGAATAGATTCAAGAGTCTTGCGTCGGGTGAACTGGTGGAAAAAATTGCTCATGTGGCGGTTTTGAAGTATGAAGAAAATAGGCAAAAATCACCTGAGCTTCCAAATTTATAGTCTTCTGTCCGTATTTTTTAAAAAAGTTGTGGGAATGAAGAAGGGGAGGATTGTCTGAACTGTGATTTCAATGATTCATGTGATTGCCTTGATTGGAATATCTGATAGGCTGATTATTCCTCCCAATCAAAAAAAATCACATGAATCACATCAATCACAGTTCAGATTATTCCCTACCTCAAATCCACCGTCACCGCCACAAACCAATTCCGTCCTGGCGCATAGATCGGCCGGGACATGGCAGCCACCGATCGGTTGAGGTGCTCATAATACGCCACATCCAACAGGTTCTGTACGCCTGCCGTTGCTTTCAGCGATTCGAGGATCTGATAACCTACCTGCAAGTCGATCAGGGTAAATGAAGGGGTCTTTGTCTCTCCATATTCGGTGGAGATACGGCCCTGGTTCAATACGTGCCGGAACGTGATTTCCGGACGTAGCTTTTGGTGCAGGTAGGAGCCAACCAGCACATACCGCAAATCCAGCGGGGGGATCTCCGGCAGGGGCTCGGCGCGCTCCAGGTCTTGTCCGTAAGTGTAGGCTATGCTCAGATTGTGCTGCAAGCCCGCCACCAGTTGCTGACTCCAGCTGACTTCAAACCCCGTTTTGAACGCTTGCCCGATGTTGACATATTGCCGCACGCCCGGACTGCTGGGGATGCGGGGCTTCAACGTGGTGTCGATGAACGACGAGATGTAATCCTGCAGGTATGAAGCGAAGATATCTACGCTGATCGAGGTGTTCGGACGCCGGAAGGAAAAGGTCAGGTCGGCCTGGTTGTTCACCTCTGGAGCAAGTTGGGGGTTGCCGAGCAATTCATAGGGGTCTTGGCCTACGGGGAAGTAGTTGATGTAGCGCTCGGTGATACTCCCGCTTCGCTGGCCGCGGCCCAGCCACAGACCCAAGGAGAGGTCCTCTCGGAAATTCTTGATCCCGCCCAGGCTGAAGCTGGGATTGAGCTGCGTGGCGTCCGTTTCGGGGTATACATTGGTGAATTCGGGCTCGGCTTCAGCAGCACTTGCATGGTTGAGCTCGAGTCGTCCGGAAAACACCACGAGCAGGCTATTGTGCCGCCAATGGTATTCGGTGAATAATCCGGTGCGGCTGATGCTGCTTTTCTGCCAGGCATTGTCGTAAAATGTCTTTCCGGCGTTCGGCCCCAGCAGGAACTCGCGCACGCGGGTCCCTTCCGCTGTTTCCATGCGGAAGTCTCCGCCGAGATATACTTTGCTGTTGTGGTAGCGCCATACTCCTTCCGTACGACCCCCATAGGAACGGGTCTTGGCATCGTTGCTGGCATTGAGCATCCTCGGGTCGAGGGGCTTGAGGAGGTTGTCCATCAGGTGGTTGACGAGGGTGCCATACACGGTTGTGTTCCAGGATTCCAGCCGCTCCTTTTCGAAGGTGACTTCGTGCCGGGCGTTGAAGAGCCAGGTGTCGTCCGTACGAAGGTCCATCTGAAGGGCGGGGAAGTCGGCGTCCCGGGCCAGGTTGCGGGTAGCGGAAAGGGTGAGTAGTTGCTGGCTGCTCAGTTTCAGCCCGAGGTTGGCGCCGAAGCTGCCGCGCAGGAAATCAGCTGGAATAGTGACGCCATCGCCGGCTTTGTAATCGTTGCCTTGCGACCAGGAAGCGAACAGGCCTGCATCGTACTTTTTCCCGCGCATGCCCAGCAATCCTTCACTGCGTACGATGCCGCCGTTGCTTTCGTATTGCCCGGACAAGCGGCCGTAGACGTCTGTTTTATCTGTAAATCTCGGCGCCGCTGGAATAACGTTGATGGTGCCGCCAAACGAACTGCCATAGCGTAGGGAATGCGGCCCTTTGAGGATCTCGATCCGATCGGCCATATTGGGCGCGATCTGGCTCGTGGGCGGATCCATGCGATTGGGACAGGCGGCCGAGGCGCATTGCGCGCCATTGATAACGACGTTGAGCTGGTCGTATTTAAACCCCCGGAGCACCGGATCAAACCCATAGCTTCCGCTTTTTCGAATGGCGCCGATGCCGGCTGTCTGACTTAGGATCGCTCCGGCATCGTGGGCCATTTTGTCTTGATAGTCGAGATCGAGGGTCTGCTTCTCGTCCGATTTTGCCCGCAGGGCAATGATGGTGACGGGCTGCAGGTTTACCCACAACTCTTCGCGGAGAATTTGGCCGCGCTGGATAGCTGCTTCGACCTGTGGACTCGGAAGCGCCCAGGTACCGTAATTCGAATGGGAAAGAACGAGGATTTCGCCTTCGATAAATTGGAGTACAATTTGACCTTGCTTATCGGAGACCCCTTTTTGATCGGCATATTCAAAGGTGGAGCCCTCGATGGGCATCATGGAAGAACGGTCCAGCAATTGGATTGTAGCGGTTTGGGCAGGCAATAAGATGACAACCCCTAGTAGGAAGAGGATGGTATATAGTATTTTCATGAAATTCTATTTTGAAATAAGAAATTTGAGGGACACGGATTAATTAGGATAGATACTAATGATTTAAGATCGACTGGATCTAAATCATCATAAATCATCTTAATAAATCAGTGTGCAAAAAGAAGATATTTCACCCTTCCAGGATAGGAGGCTTCAACAGGCTGGTTTTCCAATCGCTGCCAGGCAGCGCTTGATAGGGAAAGGTGTTATCGTTCGTAGTTAACCATGCAATAGATAAATGCGCCATGCAAAGGGGAGGGGTAGTGGAGTCGATTTGCCGGGGCTCGGGAATAGAGGTCTGCGCCTCATTGGCCGGGTTTTGCTCGGGAACTGACGGCACTTGGGCCATCTCCGCCAGATGGCATTTCCCATGGCACTGCAACTGCGGTTTATCCAAATTTTTACAAAATGAATTTTCAAATGACTGAGCATCCAAAAAGTACCATACGTAGAAAAAGGCTTCCCCCACCGGCTGGATGCCGATTGTTAAAGCTAATAGGAGGGGGATGAAGCGGAGCATGTGTTAGTGTTTAATTTTCAGTTTTAAATTTTCAGTTAAAGCAACTGAAAATTGAATCCCGATAGCTATCGGGGAAAACTAAAAAACTCTTTAAAAATCCTTCCTCGCTGCCACTTGCCTGATGGCAAAGGCAGGAAGCCCGACCCAGCCTAAAAGTACGAATAAGGCGATGGAAATACCCAACCCGGTTCCCAGAAATTTCTGAAAAACAGCGCCGGTATACCCCATCAGCGCGGAGATGTCGAGCTTGAGCAAGATCAGGATGCGGGAGAGGTCTATGGGGTTGAAAAGGGATAGACTCAGGGCCAGCGGCTCCAGCGGATATTCCCGGAAAATCACCATTAACAGCAGCATGAGCCCGTCGTAGATCACGGCAAAGAACAGCCAGGTCAGGATGGCGAGGCCAAACCCTTTGATCCGGTTTTCGTTGCGCAGGGCGATGAGGAAGGCCAGTCCGGAGAAGATCAGGGAGAGGAGGACGCCGATGACAATAAGAATGAAAAAATTCCAGATCTCACTCGAAGCGAATAGCCCGTAAAACAGAAACGGGCCGCCGATGCCGATCAGTATGCTGAGGGACAGCGATACGCCGAGTCCGAAATATTGCCCCCAGAAGATGCTTGTGCGGGGGATGGGCTGGGCCAGCAATAGCTCGGTAAACTCCCGGGAGTTGTACGCGTACATCACCCCAAACATGGTGGCGATCAGCGGACACAGAATGAGTACTACGTTCATCAGGCTGATGATCACCTTCGATACATCGCCGCTGAAGGCCAGCAAGACGATAGTCAGGAGCAGGAAGAACCCCAGGTAAAAAAGGGTCCAACGGCTGCGGATCAGGTCGTAAAGGGTATATTTAAATATCTTCTTCATAGCGATTCTTTTGTAGTAACGCCATACCTGGCGTCCCCATACCTGGCGTCCCCATATTTGGCGTCCCCATACTTGGCGTCCCCATACCTGGCGTCCCCATATTGGGAAGACAAATGGGCCTTTCCGTTCAATTCTACTTTTTCGGCGCCGAGGATACTGGCGATAGCGCGTTCAAGGGACGTCTCTCCAACCCGGGTTTTCAACTCGTCCTGGCTGCCGCGGAAGTATATATTGCCTTCGAGCAGGAAGACGATCTCATCGGCCATTTCTTCCACAAAATTGATGATGTGGGTGGTGATGAGGATGAGTTTGCCTCGCTTCTTTTCGGCCTGGATTAATTCTTTCAACCGGATCATCGCGATAGGATCGAGGCCGGAGGTGGGCTCGTCGAGGATCAGGATCGGACTGTCGTACATGAAAGCCAGCACCAGATTGACCTTTTGCTTGGTGCCCCCGGAGAGGTTGCCGAGTCGTTTGTCGAGGTGCGCATCGAGGCCAAAGAGGCGGATGAGCGCTGCTTCCCGGGTTTCGCCCTGACGGAGGTCGTGGATAAAAGCGATCAATTCCCGTACGCGCAGATTTTCCGGGAAACGGGCGATCTGAGGCAGGTAATCGATCCGGTTGCGATAGACCCACTGCCCTTTGATGGATTTTCCCTCCACCATTATTTTTCCTTGATCAGGTAGCACCATGCCCAAAATGGCTTTCATCAGGGTAGTTTTTCCCGACCCATTTGGACCCAGGATGGCCGTGATGCGTCCCGGAGCATTGAATTCCAGGCTAATGCCTTTTAACACAGGTAATTTGCCGTAAGCTTTATGGAGTTGTTCGATGGCAATCATAATATAGGCATTTGAATGAGCGGCTTCTGATCCGTCACATTGGCGGGCGTCAACACCGGACTCACTTTTTCCGAAAAATTCAACAAGTCGACGAAAAAGCTGCGCAGTAATACAATGGTTTCGGGGGTTTGGGAAGTGATATAGGAAAACAGTTTGACCGGCCGGTGGGGCACGTCGCCATACCCATCGCGGTCGAGGTCGTAGCCGGTATATTCGCTCCAGTAGTTGCCGTCGAAAGTGTTGTTGTTGACATTGCTGCTGACCACCATGTCGAGGGCATTGGAAATAAAGGCATTGGATTCAAAGTGGTTGTCGATGCAGCCTCCCGTCATCTGGATGGCCCAACCGTTGCTTTTGAAGAGGTTGTGTTGGTATTCGATGCGCGTGGCGCCCTCCATGAGGATGCCGATGGTGTTGGATAGAAACTGGTTATTTTCCAGCTTGGCATCGTAAATTTCCTTGAGCAGCAGCGCATAGGAAGAGCGCCCCCAGTTGTGCTCAAACAGGTTGTGGGTCATTTCAATGCCTTTGGAAAACATTACGGCCACCCCGGCGCCGTTATTCATAAAGGTGTTGTAGGAATAGGCGTCGCGGTTGGAAAACATAAAATGAAGTCCGTAGCGGAGGTTGTTTTCGCTCCAGTTGTCCAGGATCCGGCTGTCGTCGGTAAACTCCAGATAGATGCCGTCGCGGTGCCGCTTGATCGTGTTGTGGGCGATAAAAATGCGCTTGGCATACCAGCAGTGCACCCCATTGCCCGAACTGATCTCTTCCTTGGCATTGCTTTCGAGGCGGTTGTTTTCCACGATCCCGTCGAAGCCATAGGCCAGGTAGATCCCAAACTGGGCGTTTTCAATGATATTGTCGCATATAGAAAAATGCCGCTGATGATCTACCCGGATGGCGGACATATCCCTCAATGTACTCTTCCCCGCATTGATCAGTTTGAACCCTTCCACTGTCACCCCCGATGCCAGGATGGTGAGGATCTCGTATTGGTCTTCCCCGTCTATCACCGGCCAGTCAATGCCCTTCAAGGTAATCGATTTGTTGACCAGAATAGTCCCCTCCCGGTAGGTACCCGGAAATACCCGCACCTCATCGCCTGTCTGCGCCAGCTCGATGCCCTGCCGGATGGTGGTGACCGGGCAGGTTGGGCAGACTTCGATAACCTCCGCAGTGGCTTTTTGTTGGAGCCAGAAGGAGATTGCCAGAAGGAGGATTATGCGAAAAGTCATTAGTTTTTAGTTTTTTCCCGATAGCTATCGGGATTTAATTTTCAGTGTTCAGGTACAGTTTTTCAACTGAAAATTGAACATTGAAAATTGAAAACTCTTTTTCATTCTTTCTCAAGTAAAGCGCCCCAATCATACAACTCCCCTCCCTTCTCCAGCTGAAACTTCCGTGCTTCTTCTGCACTCGAAAAACCGGAGAGGAAAGCCCCCATCGGACTGGGAATGTTGGGGCTGATTAGGTAGGTGCATGCGGTCGCGTCGACCAGTTCACCAGACGGTGGTTTGGGGGTAATTGTTTACCCAAAAGGAGGCAAAAGACTCCTGATCATGTTCGCCCACGTACCGCACCATACATTCGATGGCGTCAAATTTGAACACTTTCCCTTTGGTGGTGACCACCTCGGCGGCGTGCTGGACATCGACGATAGTCATGCGGCAGAAGTCGCATTTGTCGGCGCCGTATTCGATCGGTTTGGGGCCGGTGCTGCAGGCAACCAACAAAAATGGGATGATGTATAGAAAGATCCGTACGTTCATATTAGCGACCGATTTTGCGTTTGAACCACCAGGCGGAGGTAGCCAGTACCATGGATAATCCGGCGAAGTAGCCGCTGATATGGGGGAGCGATACCGCCGTGAAATTGATAATTTCCTTCCTGCCGATCAACGGAGGTTGAAACGAGGCGTCTTCAAATTGCATGGGTGCGTGCGGATCCAGCGTGTGGCCGTAGTCGTATTCCCATAAATAGAAGTCGTAGAATCCGGCAATCGCCAGCGCAGCCATGAGGATGACCCAGGTCAGGTAAAATCCTTTTCGGTTAACCACAGCTGCCAGCAAACCCAGCGCCGCCATCACCATAATGATGTAGGGGAAATACTTCAACTCTTTGATCGCGTCGGGTTCGATTTTTTTCATCCCCACGTAGTGGTTGAGGATGTTGATATTCTGAATGGTGCTCTTGGTTTCTCCGCCGATCTTGTTGATCCAGATATGCATCTCGACTCCGTCGGGATATTGGGGTGCATAGAGGACGATTTTCCACATGGGAAATACAAAAAGGGTGAGCAGCGCCAGCACGGCCAGCACCATTAGAATACGCGGTAATGATTTCATGTGTTGGAATTTAAGTGTAGGGTCCGAAGACCCTACACCTATCTACATTAGAACTATAAAAAAGATACCATTTTATTGCACTTCTTCCTCGCCAAGTTTCCACTTGAGCGGGGTGTTGGCATTAGCTGCCGATACGCGTACGTAGCCTTGCATTTCCTGGTGCAGGGCAGAGCAGAAGTCGGTACAGTAGAACGGGAAGACGCCCTCTCGTTGGGGTTCCCAAACCAGCGTTTCGGTCTGACCCGGCATGATGAGGATCTCCGCGTTGCGGGCGCCGTTCATAGCGAAACCGTGCGGGGTATCCCAGTCTTGCTCGAGGTTGGTGACGTGGAAGTACACCTTGTCGCCCACCTTGATGCCCTCGATGTTGTCAGGCGCAAAGTGGCTGCGGATCATGGTCATGTACACATGTACCTCCTTGCCGTTGCGGGTAACTTTTGTCTCTTTTTCGCCTTTAGCCGCATAAGGGTGCTTGTTTTCCTCGATCGGATAGATCTTCTTCACCTTATCCACGATCCGGGAAGCCGGAATGGCCTGTGCGTAGTGCGGCTCTCCAATGGTCGGGAAGTCGAGCAGGAGCTCCATCTTGTCGCCGGAGATATCGAAGAGCTGAGCCGATTGGGTCAGTTCGGGTCCGGTGGGCAGGTAGCGGTCTTTCGTGATCTTGTTCATCGCGATCAGGTACTTGCCATCGGGCTTCTTGGAGTCGCCGCCGGGGATGCAAAGGTGGCCGATCGAGTAAAAGCATTTTCCACGGTCGAGTACTTCCCAGGTGCCGAGTTTCCACTTCACCACTTCCGAAGAGATGAAGAAAGACGTGTAGGCATTTCCTTTGCCGTCAAATTCGGTATGTAAGGGGCCTAAGCCTGGTTTCTTCACCACACCGGCCACCACATCTTCGTATTTCAGTACGGGGATGCCGTCAATTACAGTTTCGTATGCTTCGTTTTCAATCGCTTTCAGCATTTTGCTGAATGAGTGTACCGTCAGGTCGGCCGACAGTTTTCCGTTACCTACGATATATTCACCGGTTGGGTCCACATCTACCCCGTGCGGCGATTTCGGGGTCGGGAGGAAGTATACCAGGCCGGGGCATTCAGACGGGATCAGCACTTTCACTTTGTCTTTCATCGTAGACGTAGCCGTATGGGTCTCATCGCTGTATTCATTGTTGGCATAACGTGCAGGAAATTCCTTGAAATTGCCGGCTTTGATATATTCTTCCGCTTTTTTCCAGTTGATGGCGGCGATAAAGTCTTTGTCGTTTTGAGAAGCGGCAACTTCCAGCAGGGTGTTCTTCTGTTCCGTGTTGTAGGAAGAGAAGAAGGTCCAGCCGTGGGAAGCGCCTTTGCCCGAGTGGGCCAGGTCGTAGTCAAACGCGGGGAGCAGGATCTGGAAGGCGATATCCATGTCGCCGTCTTCGGGGTTGACGCTGATGAAGGTCAGGGCGCCTTTGAAGTTCTCTGCGTAGCTGTCGATCGGCACGTCTTTTTGCGGGTAGGGTACGCCAAAACGGGTGCCGGCTACTACATATTCGGTGTTCTCCGTGGTGAAAGGGGAGGAGTGGTTACCGCCAGAGTTGGGGATCTCGATGATCTCTACGGTTTCAAACGTAGTGAGGTCGATGCGGGCTACGCGCGGCGTGTTGTTCCCGTTGATGAAAACCCAACGCCCGTCAGTTTGTCCATCGGTCTGCGACAATTCGGGGTGGTGGGAGTCGTCCCAGGGAATAAATCCATAGGAAGTGTTGAGCATCGGCTTGGTTTCTTCATTGAAACCATACCCTTTTTCGGCATCTACGGAGAATACCGGAATCACTTTAAACAGTCGCCCGGAAGGAAGGCCATATACACTGATCTGGCCGCTGAATCCTCCTGAAATAAAGGCGTAAAACTCGTCATAGGTACCCGGTTTTACGTAGACCCGGGAGGCTACGTCACCACCCAGAACACCTGATTCCGAGCCGTTTTGACCCCCGCCTCCACAGCCTGTGGATAGCGCGGAAATGCCGGCAATAATTAGGCCGGCAAACAGCAACTTTTTGATACTAAAATGGTTTTTCATGTTAACTACGATTTTATTGAACGATAAAATTGTCGGAGGGGCAGGAGTTTACTCTTGCTCCTCTTTTTTTTGCCAGAATTCCCTAGCCAGTTGGCATATTAAGATAAAAGGACTTTTTTATCTTAATATAATGCAAAATTAGTAAGCCCTCTTTTTTTGACCAATGACTTTTGTCACTCTGGCAAAACGTTCCACAAATTTAGAAATATTTTAAGATTAAAAGAGTTTTTTATCTTTTTATAGAAAAAATTTTACCTTTGCAAAAGAAATAAACGGTCTGGTGCTTATGCCAAATTAATCTACAGCCTATGTTTTCCAAGTCTTGTAAGTATGCCATTCGGGCGGTCTTGTATTTGGCCATTCATTCCGATGCAGAACATAAACTCGGGGTGAAAGACGTGGCAGAAGCATTGGATGTTCCTGGCCCGTTTTTGGCAAAGTTGCTCCAGCAATTGTCACGGCATCACTTGATATCGTCTACCAAAGGTCCAAACGGAGGCTTTTACCTCAGTGAAACCAACGCCAGAGCGAATTTGCGCGGAGTAGTGGAGAGTATCGACGGACCGGAGGTGTTCTCATCCTGCATCCTGGGTTTGCCGGTATGTTCTTCGCAAAATCCTTGTCCGCTGCACTCCAGGGCCCAATTATACCGCCAAGGGCTACTGGAGTTGGTGGAAGATCAGACGATCAAGGAGGTAGCCGAGCGGGTAGAGCGGCAAGAATTGAAAATTTAATTCGTAGAGACGCCACACCTGGCGTCTCCCGTAGAGACGCCACACCTGGCGTCTCCATATATGTTATCGTTCAAAATCGTAGACCAAAACAACAAACAATGAAAAAGATCAGCATTTTCCTTTTGGCAACAACAATTGCCTTTTTGTATGCCTGCGGCGGCGGCTCCTCCGAATCCGGCACTACCGATGGACCCAAACCCTCCAGCATGGTTGCCGATGAACCGGCCAATGACGGCAAAGGGGTAGGGGAGATCAAGAGTGTGACCCTCAACAACCCTTTAGAGGAGGCAATGGTAGGCAGGGGTAACGCCATTTATGAAATGAAGTGTTCAGCATGCCACAAGCTGTCTGACCAGCGGGTTGTAGGCCCAGGGTGGAAAGGCCTTACTTCCAGGCGCAAGCCCGAGTGGATCATGAACATGGTCACCAATGTGGAGATCATGCTGGATGCAGACCCGGCTGCACAGGCCCTGTTGGAAGAGTGTTTGGTGCGCATGCCCAATCAAAATCTATCCATCGGCGATGCACGTGATGTGCTGGAATTCATGTATTCGAATGATGCAAAATAACCCGTAGGGGCAAAATATTTTTTGCCTAAAACAGGGGCAAAATATTTTTTGCCTAAAACAGGGGCAAAATATTTTTTGCCCCTACAATTATCATGAAAACGTACTGGCTCAAAATAGCCCTCCTCAACTTCTTTCTGGCCGCTTGCCTGGGCGCCCTAATGCGTTATGCCTTTGTCGAAGAGCTCGAATGGATGCATTTTCGCCACATCATGCATGCGCACTCCCATGTGGCGATGCTGGGCTGGCTATACCTTGCACTCTATGCGCTGCTAATTGGCCTCTTTCTCAAGCCGGAGCAGCAAGCTTCTCCTTTTTACAACTGGGTGTTTTGGGCTACGGAGGTCAGTGTAGTCGGTATGCTGGTGGCATTTCCTATTTACGGATATACGGGGCCTTCCGGGCCCATTTCCTTTCTGCATGTGGTCTTTTCCTGGCTCTTCATCTGGCGCTTTTGGCGCGATCTGGGCAGGAATGGGCCCGATGGGTTTTCCGAAAAACTGGTGCGCACGGCTTTGATCTTTATGATGCTCAGCGCAGTCGGTATTTTTGTGCTTATGGTATATGGGATGGGACATCTGCGCCACGGCAGCACCTTTTATATGGCCATTCAGTTTTTCCTGCACTTTCAGTTTAACGGCTGGTTTTTGTTTGCTATTCTGGCCTTGTTCTTCAAAATGACGGAAGAACAGGGCATTGTATTCGAGGCCAAGCGGCAAACCTCCTTTTACTGGCTGTTGGTGTTGTCCTGTATGCTCACCTATGCCCTGGCAGTTGCCTGGGCAGAGCCCCATCTTTGGGTGTTTGCATTAAACAGCGTAGGCGTATTACTCCAACTGGCCGCATTAGCTGCCTTCTACACACTCATCTGGCCCCAACGCAAAGCGATCCTCGCGCCGATGGACGGGTGGATGAAAGCCCTCCTCCTGCTTGCCCTCGTTTGTTTTAGCGCCAAGATCCTGATCCAAACCGCCGTGGCCCTTCCTTTTGTGGCCAAGGCTGCCTATACGATCCGCAATTACGTCATCGGTTTTTTTCACCTCATCCTGTTGGGGATGGCTACCAGTTTTATCTGGGGCTTCAGTATCCGCGAAGGGGTGCTGACCGACCGGACGTTGCTGGCGAAATTGGGGTTGGGGTGTTGGGTGGTTGGGTTCCTGGGGAGTGAGGCGATCATACTGTTGCAGGGCACCCTTTTTTGGGGGGCGATGGGATTTTTGCCTTATTATTATGAAGGCTTGTTTGGCGTCAGTTTGCTGATTCCGGTGGGGGTGGGGTTGTTTTTGATCGGGCAGATGGGGAGAAAAATCCCACATACACCAACCATCCCAAAAACACAAACGTGGCGCCTACCGTAATAGGCAGACTACCGCTCACCGTATTCAAATAACCGGCGATCAACGGAGGGATGGCTTGCCCGAGCGATTGCATCGACTGGTTAATGCCCAGGATTTCACCCTGTTGCTGGGGACCTGCTTGTTCGGAAACCACCGTGGTCATGTTGGGGGCAGTAATACCCTGGAAGGTGGAGACGAAGGGGTTGATGATGAAGAATAAATAGCTATAGCCTTTGTCGGGAAGCAACAGGGCTGCAATGGCAAAAGCTAGCAGGAGCGGTGTATATTTCAGGATCTGAGAGGAGGGGAATTTTCGACTCAACACACGCACCGTGAACCCCTGGGTGAAGACCAGCCACAGCCCGATCCAGCCGTAGAGAAGCCCGATGTTTTTGGTGGTGAACTCAAATTTTTCGATCAGCAATACCGAGAAAAACTGGGTGAAAAAGCTGAACCCCAATGCCAGGAACAACACGACCGTAAAAATGGAGCGCAGCTGTGGCGTTTGAAAGGTCTTCGCCACGTTTCGAAATCCCGACAATGCATTGATCTTTGATTCCCGTTTTTCTTTCAACGTTTCATTAAACCGGAACCGGAGCATGATGATGTTGACTCCGGTAAGCAGGGCTGTAAACAGAAATGGCGTAGAGTAGCTAAACCAGGAGACTACCGTGTGGTCGCCCAGAATACCTCCAATGGTAGGCCCCAGCACAAATCCGATACCGAAGGCCATCCCGATCAGTCCGAAATTCCTGGTTTTGGCAGCCGGGTCGCTCACGTCGGCGATAGAGGAGAAAATGATCGACAAATTGCCTCCCATGAACCCGGGCAGCATCCGGCTGAAAAACAGCAAAGGCAGGTTCCCAAGATAGATCGCCAGGGCAAAAAGCAGGTATCCTGCCATCGTGCCAAACAGGGTAATCGTCAGCATGGGCTTGCGGCCATGCCGGTCGGAGAGGGCGCCTAAAATAGGGGCTCCCAAAAATTGCATGATAGGGTATGTCGCTACGAGCAGACCATACAAAATAGACCGGTGGTCCATGCTGAAGCTCTCCGCAAAAAAATCCGAACCCGGATCAAAGAAAAGGGCCGGAATGATGGGTATGATGATCCCGATCCCTAACAGGTCCAAAAAGGCCGTCAGGAAAATAGGAACGATCGATGTTTTTTGAGCCTGGCTCATTCTATTTGTTTCCTTTTGAAGCAACAAAAGAAAATAAAAAAAAGATGGACAACGCTATGTCGTCCATCTTTTTTATAAAAATAACTTGGTTTATCCGCGGTTGGGGCCTTCCGGCCTGGAAGTATTCCCGGATGGAGACTTCCAGTTGCGGTTGAACCGGCGATTGGAGTTGTTCCGTTGTTGCTGGGAAGGTCCGTTGCTGATTTTTCGCTGCGGAGACATGGCGGAGGGTACCGTAAGTTCCACCGCAAACGGGTGATTATCCACCACGGGCACGGTCTGGTTGATCAGCTTTTGGATGTCTTTCAGGAAGGGCAGTTCGTCTTCCTGGCAGAAAGAGAATGCCTCCCCACTGGCGCCGGCCCGCCCGGTGCGTCCAATGCGGTGCACATAAGTCTCGGGTACGTTGGGCAGCTCATAGTTGACCACATGCGAGAGGTCTTCGATGTCGAGCCCACGCGCTGCAATGTCGGTGGCTACCAACACGCGGGTATGTCCGTTTTTGAAATTATTCAGTGCATTCTGCCTGGCTGTCTGCGACTTGTTTCCGTGGATGGCTTCCGAACGTACACCTGCTTTCACCAAATCACCTGCAAGGCGGTTGGCGCCGTGCTTGGTGCGGGTAAATACCAGGGCTGAGCGAATGGCCGAATCATCAAGCAGGTGCACGAGCAACCGCTTTTTGTCGTTTTTATCCACAAAGAACACCGACTGACTCACCTTCTCCGCCGTGGAGGACACAGGCGCCACTTCCACGGTGAGGGGGTCATTCAGGATAGAGTTGGCAAGGTGGGCGATCTCC
>JADJTT010000001.1 GCA_016711045.1 Saprospirales bacterium | reverse complement strand
AACATTTGTATAATCACATATTGCATATATATCCCTTCCATCCGCACTCCTTTTTCTCCTATAAACACAACCATTTCATCCCAAAAGGCCAAGGGAAGTCTCCCAAATATAACCCATAAAAAGGGATATGTAAAGACCTCTTCACTCATTTCTTCCAGTTTAAAAAGTCAAACGGACTCTGAAGCGGACGCTTGTTCACCAAATGGGTGTAGATCTCCGTGGTCTTGATCGAATCATGACCCAATAACCCCTGAATTTCACGGATGTCTACGCCCCGATCGTGTATATGGGTGGCAAAGCTATGCCGCAGGGTGTGAACCGTAGCAAAGGGATTGACCCCCGACTTGGCAACCGCCCGACGGAAGATCTGCTGCACACTGCTCCTCGAATAGGCGCCGCCATCTTGCCCTTCAAACAACCAGTACCGGGGCTTGTACTCCGTCAAATATGCCTGCAACGCTTCCCAAACCTGGGGCGATAGGATCGAGTAGCGATCCTTCTTCCCCTTTCCGGCCTTGATAAATACTTGCCAACGGTCAGGGTGCAGATCGGCTCGCCGGAGCTTTATCAACTCGCCCAGCCGGAGACCAGCCGAATAGATCATCATCAGAATACTCCGGTGCTTGAGGTTCGTGGTGGCCTCCAGCAGCCGCACCACCTCTTCCAGGCTCAATACATCCGGCAATGGGTTGGGCTTCTTCGGACGCTGCACGTCGTAATATTCCCTTGGTCGCCCTAAAACCTGCTCGTAGTAGAACTTCAAGGCATTGATAATTCCGTTTTGAGTAGACTCAGAAATCTTGTCCTCCCGGATCCGCTTCAATAAATACCGGTGTATGACTTCCTTGCCCATGTCTTGCGGCGGACGCCCCTCCAATGCATACAAATAGCACCGAAAATGCGATGTATAACTCTTATGCGTGTCTTTACTATACCGTTTCAACATCAGTTTGTCCATCATCCGGTATAACTCCACCTGCTGAACTTCCGGTAAAGGTGGCCCAACTTCCCTTACTTCCTTTTCGGGCCTTTTCCGAGATTGCATTGAAGGCAAAGGCTCCGCAATCACCAATACTTCCTGCCTCGACTCCAATCGATCCTTTTGAAAAATCGCCCCGAGTGCTGCCCAACTGCTACGTCCGTATGGCGCCAACCAACACTTCGCCGCCGGATGCCAACGCCTCCCCTCTACCTGCTTCACCTGCTCGATCAATCGATCCGCTTTCGGAATAAATACGGCAATCCATTCCCGCCCCTCACATACTGCTTTCTGGCAATAAATCGTCTGTTCCATAATCTCTTTTCTCGCAAATCTAACTACACGACCTATTCTTCGCCATCGGCCAGCTCTATTAGCCGTTTTCAAGCGATTATTAACCGATAAAATCGCTTTTATTGATAATAATCCGATAAAATCGTTTAAATTAGTGCTCCTCCTTTTGGCCCCCTTAGACGCCAAAATGAAGCGCTATGAATTGCTTGCAATGTGGAAAGTCTTTCCGGGGCCGAAGCGACAAAAAGTATTGTTCCCTACCGTGCAAAAATGCCCACTACCGACTCCGTACGGATCCGCACCACGAGATCCTCAAGAAGGTCGACGCCATCCTACACCGCAACCACGCCATCCTCTCCCAACTTCCCTGGGAAGACAAAAAAATCCTTACCATCCCCAAAATATACCTCGACACCCATGGTTTTAATTTCGATTTTCACACCGGCACGTTCACCAACCGACATAACCAACTATTCTTCTATCTCTACAACTTCGCCTGGCGGCCCCACCCCGAAAACAAAATATGGATTATGAAAAAATAAATGTTGAATCAAAAAGCAACAAATCGAAGCCGAAATAATTGTTTAATAAAATTTTGATCATGCCTTTCCTCTCCGCCCAATGGCTCAACCTCGCCCTCGCCAATTATTCCATACCCCAATCTATCCTCCAACCCTACGTGCCCGCTAAAACCGAGCTAGATACATGGAACGATACTTGCTATGTCAGCCTCGTAGGTTTTTTGTTTAAAAATACCCGCATGCTGGGTATCCCTATCCCGTTTCATATCAACTTCGAAGAGGTAAATCTGCGATTCTATGTGCGATACAAAGATGGCAACACCTGGAAACGGGGCGTTGTATTCATCCGGGAGATTGTGCCTAAACCAGCCCTCACATTCGTCGCCAATACGCTCTATCGCGAACGCTACGCCACTATGCGCATGCGTCATCGCTGGACCGAAACTGCTGAAAACCGGCAAGTGGAATATGCCTGGAAATGCCAGGGTCAATGGCAATCACTCGCCCTCACCGCCGAAAAAACCAGCCAATCCATCCTCGACGGCACCGAAGCCGAATTCATAACCGAGCACTATTGGGGCTACACCCAGGTAACTCCACACAAAACATTCGAATACGAAGTCACCCACCCACGCTGGGAGGTATACCCCGTGCTCGATTCAGCCATCAAAGTCGATTTTGAAAAAGTATATGGAAAACCCTTCGCCTTGCTCAATGAAATGGAGCCCATCTCCCTCATGCTCGCCAAAGGTTCCCCCATCACCGTCGAAAACAAAAGAAAACTCTAATGCCATAAAACCTAAAAACTCTCCTCTGGAGGAAATCTTGAGTCAATAAAAAAGTAGGCCGCTCCGGGTGCAAATCCAAGCAGTCAGTACTTCCATCTCTAAATTCAAGATTAGGGGAAGAGTTATGTCCCTTTTATCTCAAAGGTCACCTTTCCGTTGAGCCGGTATTCTACGATCTTGTTGTTTTCGACCTTGGCCGAAAGTTCATGGATGTAGATCGAACGAATATTATTGACCGTTTTGGAGGCTTCGTCCACGATTTTCTGTGCAGCATCTTCCCAGCCTTTGTCGGAATAACCCAACAACTCGATAACTTTCATTACGGGCATATCTCTTGTTTTTATTAAAAATGGATTTGTAATAAATTTCTTTTTCAGGTCTTCGCATCTTCCCGCCTCGAGTCCGGATTCTTTTCCTTGGTTTTTATACGGTTCAAAATGAAAACCGGAATTTCCGAATGAATGACCATATTCCGGGTGAGACTCTTGTGAAATAGCTTCTCAAAGAATCCACGCTCTTGCCCGACCAAGGCCAGAAGATCGACATCAAACCCTTCTACGAATTCTTCCACCCCCTCCACCGGATCGTGCCGTTTCAGGAAGAAATGACTGTAAGCCCCCGTGTCGAAATAGTCCTGAAGAATATGGTTCATCCGGGTTTTTTCTTCGGCCGACGTATCCATCTCGGTGTAGATGTGCAACAACATAAAATGAGGCTCAAATACATCCACCAGATCACGGAGCGGGTCGAGCATGTGCAGGTCTTCCAAATTCCGGAAATCGGTGGCAAAAACGAGCTTTTGCGGCCGCTTGAACTTCGCTTCACCCGGGACGATCAGTACCGGACAATGCGCATCTCGCGATACACCCAATGCAACCGAACCCAGCACCGCTCTTTCCAGGACTCCCATTCCCATGGTGCCCATGACGATCAGATCGACCTCCTCCTCCTGTGCCATATAGAGAATAGCTTCCGCCGGATTACCTTCTATCAACCGCTCTTTAATCGTTTGTTTGGGGTACTGTTGTCTGTATTCTGCACATACCCCAGCCAGGGTCTTCTCGGCATTCCGCACCACATCACGCCGATGTATCGGGGAAGCATAGACGTAAGGGGAAGACGAAAGTATCGGTGCACTGTCGGGAGAAAAGGCATGCATTAACACAAACGTCGCTTCTTCCGGATACACCTCCTTTCCAAACAACTCCAGCGCATATTGAATGGCCACCTTTGAGTAGGTGGAAAAATCGGTGGGCAATAAAATCTTTTTCATCGTTCGCTTTTTAGGTACATCATTTTTATGGAGGATAGGTGAAAACCCCTGAAAAAGCAATGACAAATGTCAACCGTCTTTATCTAAGTTTTTGGCAGATAAAACCTTATACACCCATAAACTCAAAAATTATTTCGTACCTTTGCGCCGCATTTCGTAAAATTTTTACCTTGGATACACCATTCGCATCTCTCGGGCTCCAGCCCGAACTCGTAAAGGCCGTCACTGAATTAGGATTTGAACAACCGACCCCCATTCAGGAAGAAGCCATCCCCCACATCCTGCAATCAGAGTCCGACCTCATCGCCTTTGCCCAAACAGGAACCGGAAAAACGGCCGCATTCGGCCTGCCTATTCTTCAGCATATCGATACGAGCATCCGGGATACACAAGCCCTCATGCTTTGCCCCACTCGTGAACTCTGCCTCCAGATCACCAAAGACCTGAATTCATACGCCCAATTTATGCCTGACCTCCAGGTCACTGCTGTATATGGGGGCGCCGATATCACTCGACAGATCACTCAACTCAGAAGGGGGGCCCATATCGTGGTAGCCACCCCGGGCCGTGCACTTGACCTCCTCAACCGTGGCCGCCTCAAGGTCGAAAGCATCCAGTGGCTCGTACTCGATGAAGCAGATGAGATGCTCTCCATGGGCTTTAAAGACGACCTCGATGCCATCCTGGCTAACACCCCGGCACATAAACGCACCCTGCTCTTTTCGGCTACCATGCCCGCCGAAATGATTTCGATCGCAGACAAGTATATGCACAACCCTGTAGAAATCTCTGTGGGGAAGAAAAACCAGGGCGCCGATAATGTGCAACACCACTACTATATGGTGCAAGCCAAAGACCGCTACGAAGCGCTCAAGCGCATCGCCGACTACTTCCCGAATATTTACGGCATTGTGTTCTGCCGCACGCGCATAGAAACCAAAGAAATCGCCGAAAAACTCATGCACGACGGCTACAACGCCGACGCCCTGCACGGCGACCTCTCTCAACCGCAGCGCGACTACGTCATGCAGCGCTTCCGCATCAAACAACTGCAGATTCTCGTAGCTACCGATGTAGCCGCCCGCGGACTCGACGTCAACGACCTCAGCCACGTCATCCATTACAACCTGCCCGACGATCCCGAGGTCTATATCCACCGTAGCGGCCGTACCGGACGTGCAGGGAAGAAGGGGATTTCCCTCTCTATCATCCACCTCCGGGAAAAGGGCAAGCTGCATTTCATCGAAAAAAAGATCAACAAGAAATTTGACAATAAGCCGATACCCGGCGGGAAAGACATCTGCGAGAAACAGCTCTTTCACCTCGTCGACAATATGGAAAAGACAGAGGTCAATGAAACACAGATCGAACAGTACCTGCCCATGGTGCTCAAAAAACTCGAATGGCTGAGCCGTGAAGACCTCATTAAGCGATTTGTCTCCGTCGAGTTTAACCACTTCCTTGCTTATTACAAAGATTCCAAGGATCTCAACGTCGACGTGAGCCGCGAACGCCCAGAACGCGGAGAAAGCCGTTTTGGACGCGATAGCCGCCGGGATGACAGGGGAGACCGAAGGGACGATAGGGGAGGTCGCCGCGAGGAGCGCGGAGGTCGCCGCGAAGAGCGCGGAGGTCGTGAGGAGCGCGGAGGTCGCCGCGAAAGCCGGGAAACCCGGAGCGGTGGCGGAAATTTTGCCAAAGTCTCCTTCAATATCGGCAAACAAGACAATATTTCTCCGAAAGTGCTCATCAACCTGATCAATAAACAACTGCCCAACCGCTCCATCCGCATCGGCTCTATCGACCTGGCTAAAAGCCACTCGGTCGTCGAAGTAGACAGCAAATACCAACAAGAGGTGGTAAATGCTTTTCAAAAAGTCCGGTTTAAAGGGATGAAATTGGAGGTGACGGCGAAATAGATAAGGTTTATGAAGTTTATGAGGTTTATGAAGTATTTGCATAAAATAAACCTCATAAACCCTTTAAACCTCATAAACGACATTATTAAATGCCCTCCATCGAACTCATGTCCCCAGCCGGGAGCTTCGAATCGCTCCAGGCCGCAATTGATAACGGAGCCGATTCCGTGTACTTTGGCATCGAGCAGCTCAATATGCGGGCGGTTTCATCGATCAACTTTACCCTGGAAGATCTTTCCACCATCGTAGCCCGCTGCGCGCCTAAAGGCATTCGCACCTACATCACGCTCAACACCATACTCTACGACCACGATATGGCCCTTATGCGCACCATTGTCGACGAAGCGGCGCGTGCCGGTGTGAGCGCCATTATCGCCGCCGACCATGCCGCTATCGCGTACGCCCGCCAGAAGGGACTGGAGGTGCATATCTCGACCCAGGCTAATATCACCAACGTGGAAACCCTGCGGTTCTACTCGATGTTTGCCGATACGGTCGTACTCAGCCGCGAGCTCAGCCTCAATCAGGTCAAAAGATCGCCGATGCCGTAGCCCGCGAAAATATCTGCGGCCCCTCCGGTCGTCCGGTGGAAGTGGAGATCTTCGCCCACGGCGCCCTGTGTATGGCCGTGTCGGGCAAATGCTACCTCAGCCTCCATACCCACAACAGCTCTGCCAACCGCGGGGCCTGCCGGCAAAATTGCCGCAAGAAATATTACGTCACCGACGAAGACGGCCACGAACTCCTGATCGATAATGAGTATATCATGTCGCCCAAGGACCTCTGTGTCATCGATATCGTTGACAAGGTCCTAGACTCGGGGGTGCGCGTGCTCAAGATCGAAGGCCGTGGCCGTTCGGCCGACTATGTGGCCGTAGCTACCCGTTGCTATCGCGAAGCGATCGACAGCTACAAGGAGGGCACGTATTCCAAAGAAAAGATTGAAAGCTGGCTCGAACGCCTCTCCACCGTCTACAACCGCGGCTTCTGGAACGGCTACTACCTCGGCCAGGAACTCGGCGAGTGGACGGAAGACCACTCCGGCAACCACGCTACCCAGAAAAAGATTTTCCTCGGCCCGGGCATGGGCTATTTCCCCAAAGCGGGTATCGCCCACTTCCGCATCGAAGCCTACGACCTCAACGTGGGCGACCAGGTCCTCATTACCGGCCCCACTACCGGCGTACAATTCCTCACTGTTCCCGAAATGATGGTGGATGAAAAACCCGTTGAAACAGCCAAAAGAGGCCAGGAGGTCACGTTTCCGGTACCCTTTAAAGTGCGTGCTTCAGATAAGCTTTATAAGTTAGTAATAGCTGATTGAGCAGGCAATGCCAGCTCAATCAGCTATTTTATTTTTTTTTTGATGATCATTATCACTCTTCAACGCGATAAGTGCATCGGCTGTAACTACTGCGCCGAACTCGCTCCCGAGTTTTTCCGCATGAGCAAGAAAGACGGGAAATGTACCTTGCTGCATGCGGTGGAGAAAAAGGGCTTCCACACCGCCCGCACCCCTTTCGAACATGCTGAAGAGCCCCTCCGCGCTGCGGAGAAGGTGTGTCCGGTGAAGATCATCAAAATTAAACCACTGTAGATATACTCACAAACCGAAGTGGTTTGGGACTAGTGACGGCCGGCGGCCGTCAAATCACTTTTTCTTCAGTATAAACCCGTTGGCAAGGTGTTCTGATCAACCGTAATGGGTTTTGAAAACTTTGATTTCTACTGGATTCAGGGTATATTTAAAGGGCTTTTTCACCTCTGTCATGCCCTTTGGCCAGTTTGACCGCTCCATACCGCTTGTCCGGAGCAAGCGCCAGACAGAAGCCGACCTGGCTACTTCCGGAATCCCCTTTACCGTTTTTCAACCCCCTAATTTTATGGATATCTATTTCGCCTTCTTCGGTTCGGAGTTGCCGTTACAAGGCGTTGCCGTTTCCTCCTTCAGCCGGCCGTTCAAGTTCATGAACTCCTTCTTCGATGGGGTGCGCCATGACATGAAAAAGAAGGGCACCTTCGACATCATCGGAAAAGGGGATCAACCCGCTTCGTTCATTAGCGTTGACAACGTGGCCGACTTCCATGTGAATGCCATTAACCATCCCGGGGCAATGAACCGGATCGTCCAGATCGGAGGGCCGGAACCGCTGGCGCCACTGGACGTCAAAGCCATTTTTGAAGAAGCGTACGAAAAGGAACTGAAGGTCAAATCCACCCCCGCGGCGGTAATAGGCCTCCTGTCTAAAGTCATGTCGCCCTTCAACATCAACGCCGCCAATATCCTGGCCATGCAGTATGCGGGCACGAAGACGCCCGGCGTGGTTCCCCATGCAAAAGAAACCGCAAATGAGTTTGGGGTGCAGTTGACAAGCGCACGGGAGTTTGTGTTGGAAAAGACGGGAAGGGGTGAATTAGTCTGACACCTTCAGAAATTGACTTGTTATGGTTTACCCCATCCGGGCGAATATCATACCCATCCTGGGCAACCTGTAAATACCATCTTGCATTTGTCAAATTCTTTCTGTAACTTTGCATTACAAAGTACTTTCAATGACCACCAATAACGCACTTACCGACCTCGCAGAAATCCGCTCCATCATGGAGCGCTCCACCAAATTCCTCTCCTTGAGTGCCGCGTCGGCTATACTGGCCGGGGTATATGCAATCGCCGGAGCAGTCTATGTCTCGGGTATCCTGGAGAAAGGTGATCCCGAACCCAGACAGTTCTTACTTGTCGCCGGAGTCGTATTCTTACTCGCTTTGTGTACAACCACCTGGCTGAGTTACCGCAAAGCCAAAAAGGCAGGGCAAAAGCTGATGAATCGAGCCGCCATCCGCTTGCTTGTCAACTTCGCTATTCCGCTAGCGGCTGGAGGTATCTTCGTCCTGTTTTTGTATATCAGACGCTTCTCCTCCCTTATCGCCGCCAGTACCCTTTTATTTTACGGCATGGCCCTGCTCAATGCGGGCAACTTCACGTTCAGTGACATCCGAACACTGGGCTTGTCCGAGATCGCTCTGGGCCTCCTGGCAGCTGCACTTCCCGGACAAGGCCTCCTTTTTTGGACCCTCGGGTTCGGCGCTTTGCACATTATCTACGGAGGCGTCATGTACCGGAAATACGAAAAGCAGTGAAAGATTATTTACAAGATCTGAATAAAGCCTTCGAAAGCCGTGTCCGGCTGGGCATTATGTCGGCCCTCATGGTCAATGAGGCCCTCGACTTCAATGCCTTCAAGGAACTCCTCGATGTCACCGACGGCAACCTGGCCAGCCATACCCGCGCCCTGGAAGCCGAAAAATATATTCGAGTGGAAAAATCATTCATCGGCCGCAAACCCAATACGAAATTTTCGATCACCCCCGAAGGAAGAGAAGCCTTCGAGCTGCACCTGAGCGCCCTCGAAACCCTCCTGAAAAATGTAGGAGGGGGAGAGGTGGAGAGGTGAGGAGTGAGAAGTGAGGAGCCCCGTAAAGACGCCACACATGGCGTCTCCCTCGTAAAAACGCCACACATGGCGTCTCTAAAACTAAAAACTAAGCACTAATCCCGATAGCTATCGGGAAAAAATTACCATAGCCATGCAAGATCCCACCCCGCTCTCCCGCTTCAGCTCCTGGCTGAAACAATCGCTTTTCGTCAAACTGGGCTCCATCGGATTTCTGGTACTGGTCCTGATGTGGCCCAATGCCATGGTCCGAGAAGTGATCAGGGAACGACAGTACCGGCAAGATGAGGCGATCACAACCGTTAGCCAATCGTGGGGCGCCCCACAAACGATCATTGGCCCCGTGCTCAGTATTCCTTACACGACCTGGGTCGAGCAATCGGACGGAAAACGGACGGGCATTCAGGAAGTCGCCCATTTTCTGCCCGAGCAACTGTCTATCGATGGAGACGTGAAACACCAGATCCGCCAAAAGGGGATCTATGATGTGGTCCTCTATCAATCCGATCTGCAACTGAAAGGGTATTTCCCAAAACCCGATTTTGCCTCCCTGCATATCGACCCAACTGACGTGCAATGGGATCAGGCGAAAATCTCCATGGGCATTTCAGGTATGACCGGCATCAAGACGGCCATCAACCTCGACTGGGCCGGACAAACACTTCGCATGGAGCCGGGTACAGCCTACCCGCAATTGTTGCCATCTGGAGTGAGTATTGGGGTGCCGGTCGACCCTGCTGAAAAAAGTCACGCCTTCTCCATTCCTGTCAAGATCAACGGCAGCTCCTACCTGGAATTTGAACCGGTGGGCAAGGAAACCGACTTGAACCTTCGATCAGACTGGCCTTCACCGGGGTTTGAAGGCGCCTTCCTGCCCGACCCCCGGGAAATTTCCCCGGATGGCTTTACTGCTTCCTGGCATGTGCTCGACCTCAACCGAAACTACCCCCAAAGCTGGAAAAACGAAACCTTCCAACTGGGCCAATCCACTTTCGGCGTACGCCTCGTCAAACCGGTCGACGAATACCTCAAAAATGAACGCTCCGCCAAATACGCCATCCTGGTCATCGGTCTGACGTTTCTGATCTATTTCTTTTTCGAAATCCTTCACAAGTTTCATATACACCCCTTTCAGTATTTCCTGATCGGATTGGCGCTCAGCGTGTTTTACCTGCTCCTCATATCACTCTCCGAGCAGATCGGCTTCAACCTGGCCTACCTGACAGCTTCTGTTGCCACTATAGGTCTCATTGCCGGTTACAGTACCTCCTTCCTGAAATCGACAGGACTGGCGCTTCAACTCACCCTGATCCTCTCTGCCATTTACGGGTTCATCTTCATTGTCCTCCAATTGGAAGACTACGCCCTGCTCGCTGGCAGCCTCGGGATCTTCGCCGCCCTCGCCGCCGTCATGTATTATTCAAGAAAAGTGGATTGGTACAGTATTGGTGACCAGTCACCAGTCACCAGTCACCAGTCACCAGTCACCAGTCACCAGTCACCAGTCACCAGTCACCAGTCACCAATCACCAATAACAACACAGCATCCTGCGTTCCATAACCGTTACTATTCTGAACAAAAAACGATCCTTTATGAAAACCAAGATTTGGGGCCTGCTCATCCTCTTCGGGCTGCTTGCAATTGGATGCTCTAAAGAACTCAGCTACCCGGGATTTGATTCCTATAATTATGCCGGGGGCGACCGGTTCAACGACTTCGAAGAAAATCCGTTTATCAAGGTCATCGACCAGCCTGTGTCGACTTTTTCGATCGATGCAGATGGGGCGTCTTATGCCTATGTACGGCGGCAATTACAGGAAGATTTCATTCCCCCTGCTGCTGCAGTGCGCACAGAAGAGTTGATCAACTACTTCCCACTAAACTACGACCAGCCTACCGGTGATGCCCCTATCTCCGTCAATGGAGAAGTGGGCGAATGTCCCTGGGCACAAGGACACCAACTCGTCCGGATCGGGCTACAGGGAAAAACCATCTCCGACCTGCCCCCTTCCAATATTGTGCTGTTGATCGACGTGTCGGGCTCCATGAGCAGCCCGGATAAACTGGAGCTGCTCAAAGACGGCTTTGAGATCCTGGTCGACCAGTTTGATGCACAGGATCGAATTGCCATTGTCACGTATGCGGGAAGCGCGGGCGTCGTACTCGAATCCACTCCCGGTGATGAAAAGACCAAGATCAAAAAAGCGATTAACAAACTGGGCTCAGGAGGTAGTACCGCCGGTGCGGAAGGCATCATCACCGCGTATGAGATCGCCCAGGAAAACTTCATTCCCGGTGGCAACAACCGTGTCATCATCGGCACAGACGGAGACTTCAACGTGGGGCCATCCAGCCAGGAAGAACTGGTCGCCTTGATCAAAGAAAAACGGGAACTGGACATTTTCATTACTGTTCTCGGCGTGGGATCCGGCAACCTCAACGACGGCATGCTCGAACAGATCGCCGACAACGGCAATGGGACTTATGAATATATCGATCACCTCGAACAGGCCAAAAAGGTGTTCGTCTATGAATTTGGCAAGCTTTATACGGTGGCCAAAGACGTCAAGGTGCAGGTCGTGTTTAACCCGGATATGGTTTCCGAGTACCGCCTCATCGGCTACGAAAACCGACTGCTTACAGAAGAAGAATTCGAAGCCGACTCTACCGATGCGGGCGAGATCGGCGCCGGGCAAAACATCACCGCGCTCTATGAGATCATTCCGGCCAATTCAGGTCTGGATAACGTGCCGACTTTTACCATCGACTTCAAATACAAACATCCGGATTCGGATATCAGCATACCACTCCAACTCGATATTTTTGACGAAGGACATACCTGGGGTCAGGCCAGCGAACACCTGCGATTTACGGCCAGTGTAGCCGCCTTTGGCCTCCTGCTACGCAACTCTGACTACAAGGGGACTGCTACCTATGACCAAATTCTCGATTGGTCCTATGGCAGCATGACCTACGACCCGCACGGCTTCCGGTCTGAGTTTCTGGAATTAGTGCAAAAAGCAAAAAGTCTCTAACTCCCGACGACCTAAGCACCCAACAATCTACTCACCCAATACCCTAAATACACGGCCACCAGGCAGAAGGTCACGCTGATCATCACGTTCAGCAAAGCCAAATCTGCCCGGCCATCCTGAACCAGGTACATGGTTTCTGCGGAAAAAGTACTGAATGTACTGAACCCTCCACAGAAGCCGGCCATAAAGAGCACTTTGAGGGAAGGAGACATTCCTTCCCGGAGACTCAGGCCGGTGAGAAAACCGAGGATCAGGGATGCCAGCACATTGGCAGCAAGGGTCGACCAGGGAAAAGCGAGCGAGTGGCGGGTTAGCAAGTGGCCAATAGCATACCGGCACATACTGCCAAGACCACCACCAAGAGCCACGAGAAGGTAGTTCATACAGGAGGGGGTTGCCCAGCTTTTTCCGCATCGAACGGTAGTACAACCAACCGGTCATCAGGGAGGCCAACCCGATCGTAAGGAGCAAAAGTGGAATGGTGCCCAAGTCCTGGAAGTAGAATACCAGGAAGATGAAAATGAGGTTGACTGCTACCAAAATGAAGGTCGCTTGCATATGCGAAAGGCCGGAGTCGATCAGTAAATGGTGAATGTGTGTCCGGTCCGGAGAAAGGGGAGAACGCCCCTTTAACGCCCGGGTAATAAAAACGCGAAGCGTGTCAAATAAAGGCAGGATCAAAATGCCGATGGCAATGGCCGGTATGGCATTTAGTTTGAACGGATCCAGATCGGGCAGCAACTTGTTGATTTCTATGAACCGTATGATCAGTATCGAACAAACCAGTCCAATAAGCAAGGCTCCTGTGTCTCCCATAAAGATCTGGGCAGGTGTATAATTGTATTTCAAAAAAGCCATTACCGCCCCGGCAAGCGAAAACGCCACAATAGCCATGACGGTATTATCTGTGCCGATAAACCAAATGCCTAGAATGACGGAGATCAACGTAGCAATACTGCCGGACAACCCGTTTATGCCATCGATCAGGTTGAACGCATTGATGATCACCAGAATGGTGAAAATGGTAAGCGAGTAGCTCACCAGATCGGCCAGCTCGTATACGCCAAAGATGCCGTACAAGCTGGTGAGCCGGATATCCGCTTTAAAAACCAAAATAAAGGCTGCCAACACCTGGCCGCCCAGCTTATTGAACGGCGACATCGGGATGATGTCGTCCTTCGCCCCGATCAGGAAAATGATGACAAACGAACAAAGGATATATTGAAGCGACCCAAATGCATCATAGGGAGTCCACAATACAATGGAAAAAACCACGCCGGCAAAAATCCCGATCCCCCCAAGCGAAGGGGTACGCACTTTGTGGGAATCGCGACTCCCCGGCTCTGCCATCAGGTTCTTCGAATGGGCTACGTGGATGATGGATGGAATAGCCAGATACGTCAGCGTGAAGGCCGTCAGAAAACTTAGGATTACATGAAACATTGTTTTTGGTATTTCTCGATAGCAAATTTGCTGCCTTATTCCCTAAGAGGCAAGGATTCCTTTTCTTTTCTTACCTTTGTATGCTTTTTTAGGGGAAAGCATCCCGACAAACGAAAGCGTGGATACGAATGGATTTGAAGTCCCAAATCATCCTTGATAAATTACCCCGACACATCGCCATCATTATGGACGGGAATGGCCGCTGGGCCAAACAACACGGTAAACCCCGTGTGTTTGGGCACCGCAATGGGGTCAAAGCCGTTCGGGAAACGACCGAAGCTGCCGCAGAACTGGGCATCAAATACCTCACGCTCTATGCCTTTTCCACCGAAAACTGGAAACGGCCAAAAATGGAGGTCAACGCCCTGATGACACTTCTGGTCGAAACCATAAAGAATGAAATTGAAACCCTCAATAAAAATGATATCCGACTCCATGCCATCGGCGATATTGCCAAACTTCCGAAAAAGAGCTATATAGCTCTCCAACAAGGCATAGAAATTACCAAAAACAATCAGCGTATGACCCTCATCCTGGCACTTAATTACAGTGCCAAGTGGGAGATTTTGGAAGCAACACGCCAGTTGGCACTGCAAGCGAAAAGCGGGCTGCTCCAACCCGAAGCGATCGACGAGGATGTGTTTGCCGGTGCGTTGAGCACAAAAGGCATCCCCGACCCGGAATTGCTCATTCGAACAAGCGGCGAATCCCGGATCAGCAACTTCCTCCTCTGGCAGATCGCCTACTCAGAATTATACTTCACCCCAACCTTGTGGCCTGATTTCAGAAAGGACCACCTCTACCAGGCAATCATCGATTTCCAGCATCGGGAGAGGCGTTTCGGAAAAATCAGCGAACAATTGGTGTAATCCTATACAACCCTTGCCTATCTTCGCCCTCTCTTTCCTTCGTAAAATTACATCCCATTTATAACCTGACGCCTCCGGCATGATGATTCGAAATATCCTGATCCTCCTTTTCCTTGCTCTTACGCCTTTCTGGGTTGCTGCCCAGGAAGTAGTAACCGATACGATCTTCCCCGTTTTCAATTACGGCGAACCCAGCGATTACGAGATAGGCGGCATTAAAATATCCGGCGCGGTATTCAGCGACGAAAATGCCCTCAAATCTATCGCCGGCTTCCGCGTGGGCGACCGCATCCGCATCCCTGGAGGCGACATCCCCCGCGCCATGAAAGCCCTTTGGAACCTGAAACTCTTTACCGATATTGAAATCCTCCAGGAAAAGACGATCGGCGATATTGTGTTCCTCGAGATCCGGGTAAAGGAAAGGCCCCGACTGACCAGCCACTCCTTCCGGAATATCAAAAAAACCAACCACGACGATATCAATAAACTGCTCGAACCTACCCTCGTCAAAGGTGGGATCGTCACAGAAAATACCAAGGTGACCTGCCAAAAGAAGATCGAAAAATATTTCGTCGAAAAAGGCTACCTGGATGCCAAAGTCACGGTCATTGAAGAACCTGATTCCGCCCGTATCAATGCAGTCAAATTAGTATTTGACGCCGACCGGGGCGAACGGGTTCGCATCCAGCAAATTGCATTTGTGGGCGCCAACAATGCCAAGGAAGGCAAACTCCACCGCTTGATGAAGGAAACGAAGTCCAAAAAAGCTATCTTTTCCGCCTCTAAATACATCCGGGCCGACTACCTTACAGATCAGAAAAGCCTCATTTCTTACTACAATACCATTGGTTATCGCGATGCACAAATCACCGGCGACTCCATGTGGCGGGAAGAAGACGGCGACCTCCAAATCCGGATCGATATCTCCGAGGGGCCCCGGTATTACTTCCGCAATATCAGCTGGAAAGGCAACTCGATATATACCGCCGAGCAGCTCACCGAAGTGCTGGCTATCAAAAAAGGAGATGTTTACAACCAGGAATTGCTGGAAAAACGCCTGCAGTTTAGCGAGGAAGGCCGCGATATTTCGAGCTTATACATGGATAATGGCTACCTCTTTTTCAATATCGACCCCATTGAAGTGGCGATCAGCGGCGATTCGCTCGACCTGGAAATGCGCATATTTGAAGGCCCGCAAGCCACTATCGACAAGGTAGTCATCAACGGGAACGATCGCACCCACGAACACGTCATCCGCCGGGAACTTCGGACACTGCCGGGCGATAAATTCAGCCGTTCCGATATCATCCGCTCCCAGCGCCAGATTATGAACCTGGGTTACTTCAACCCGGAAAGCCTGGACATCAATACCCCTGTGAATCCACAACGAGGCACAGTAGACATTGAATATACCGTGGAAGAACGGCCATCTGACCAGCTCGAACTTTCTGCAGGCTGGGGCGGTGTAGGCCGCGGGGTAATCGGCACCCTCGGCGTGTCTTTCAACAACTTCTCCGCACGCAATATTTTCAAAAAAGAAACCTGGAGTCCGTTACCTCAGGGCGACGGCCAACGGCTTTCCATCCGCGCCCAAACCAACGGTCGCTTCTTCCAATCGTACAACCTGTCCTTCACGGAACCCTGGCTGGGAGGTAAAAAACCCAACTCTTTCACCGCAGCAGGCTTCTATACCCGTTACAATATCTCCGGCGGTACCTTTGGCCTCGGCGGCGCTACCTTTAGCCTGGGAACCCGCTTGAAGTTCCCCGACGACAACTTCGTGTCTTCCACCTCCATTAATCTCGAAAACATCCAACTCAGCAATTGGTACGATGGCCTTTTCCGAACCGAGGACGGTGAAATCGTCACAGACGGCCAGTACCATAACTTCAGTGTCACACAAAACATAACCCGGAGTACGATCAACAATCCGCTATTCCCGCAGGAAGGCTCCCGTTTCTCGCTTTCGCTACAACTCACTCCTCCCTATTCACTCTTTTCCAGCAAACCCTATGCAGACCTGCCCGTCGAAGAACGCTTTAAATGGCTGGAATACCACAAATGGCGATTCACCGCCGAATGGTATGCCAAACTAGTCGGCAATCTGACCCTCAAAACGGAGGCCAAGATCGGGATGATCGGCGCCTACAATAAAGATATCGGCATCTCGCCTTTCGAACGATTCCAACTTGGAGGGGATGGCCTCAATAACCAGCAGTTCGGCCAATTTAACGGCACCGATATCATCTCCATGCGGGGATATGAGATTAACGAAATTGGAGCAAACCAGATCAACGGACAAACCGTAGCCACTCCGATTTTCGACAAATTCACCGTCGAATTGCGCTATCCGGTTTCGCTCAACCCCAACTCGACTATCTATGTACTCGCTTTTGCACAAGGCGGTAACGCCTTCCGTACCTTCCGTGATTTCAACCCCTTCGACCTGAAACGATCCGCTGGTATCGGTTTGCGCGTTTTCCTGCCCATGTTTGGTATCCTGGGTTTCGACTACGGCCTCGGCTTCGACAAAGACACCGCAGGCGCCGGAAATTCAAATATCTTCAAGACATTCGGCAATTTCAATATCATCCTCGGCTTCGAACCCGAATAAGCAATAAAAAAGGGGCTGCCTCAAAATAGGCAGCCCCTTTTTTATTGCAACTCATCGATCTGGCTCAAATCCAACACGATCCTTCCCCCTTTTGACGAGTGATACATCGTCTTGAATCGCTTGTGCCATTGCAACTCCCTCCACGAATACGAACGGTTGACATGCACCATCTGGGCATATGTCTCGTCGTACCCTTCGATCAATACCAGAAACTCGGCGTTCATCCGCTCCAGGTCCTTTTGTGTCCGGTTGTTCAACGGGCTGCCTTCGTTAATCGCATGCACGATCGTCCAATTTAACGGAAAGAAGGACACCTGATCCAGCTCCAGATCCATCTGGCCATAGCGCCGGATCTTCTCGCCTCCCTTTTCCTCGATCCAGCTCATGATCATCCGGGCACGCAGGTTGATCACCTGGTTGTTGCGCTTATTGGCTATGCGGAACTGAAAACTCCACCCATCCTGGTATGGTGCGATCAGGGCGCTACTGCTAAATAAAACCTGCGCCTTGGGTTTCGCAAACCGGGCAAAAAACAAGCCCGTCATCAGGGCAAAGCTCATCAGGCCAACCAATGCATTCAATGAGGCAACTATATTGGCGGAAAGCCCTAGCGGATGAATAGCCCCATAGCCCACGGTGGTTAATGTCTGCACACTGAAAAAAAACGCTTCGGCCAGGTCCATCCCCAATGCAGGATCTTCCGCACCGGCCAGGTTTTCCACCCCCACCAATACGTACAGAAACGCAAACAGGAAGTTGACTGCAGAATAAAAGGAAAGAAGGACCAGGAAAAACTTCGGCCAACTCATCTCCACCAGCGATTGGTAGGGGGTCCAGCTTCGCAAACCTATCCGGTCGATATTGAACGATCCATCCGGATTGATAAGTCGTTCATCACTCTCTGTAAGCCGGGTACCAAACCCCAGGTCTTCCGGCTCCTTCAACAGCTTGCTCTTACGCAAGGACTTGGGTAAATTCATTCGCGCCATAAATCCAGTTAATGAGCAACTCTTTCAGACGATTCAGCTCGCACAATTTCTATCGGTAGGCGGGCCTTGGAGGGCGCCGGCTCCGGTGTCTCCAGATGAGCAGGAAAATACAGAGCACGATGACCCCGGCTGCTGCACCCATTTCCACCCAGACCTTCTGCCTGGCTCTGAGGGTACTTTGTACATAGTAAATATTAGCCGCATCCGGAGTGCCCATACCCGTCTGAATATCCCAGTTTTCAGGGTCGCCGTTGTTGAGCGTGGGGAGGAGTAAGTTAAGCGTAAAAAGAGAGTCCATCGGCGCCAGGTCATATCCCATGCTGTCTACCAGGGCTCCTTCGGAAGAGAACAATCCGATGCGTTCTTTGCGCTTGCTTAATCCAAATCCGAGATTACCGACATATCGGTAGGCATCGGGGTATGCTTTCAAAAAAGCGTCTACATCTTCGCAGATCACCAGATAGCCCTTGGAGGGAACCAGGATGTTGGGGAACATAAAATTGTTCTTCGAGTCGGTGAGCATCCATCCGGAAAGCTGCACGGTTTCGTCCGACTGGTTGTACAACTCGATCCAGTCACCCGACACTTTATTGTTGCACGCAACCTCGTTGATGATGATCTTCCCCGCCAATGGATGATCATAGCGCTCAAAGACCGCCTGCGCCTTGGTAGGGTCCTCCCGAAGGCTCAGCGTCAGCTTGGACGTAGCTACTTTCCCATTGGGCCCTTCCCAGTATAGAAAGCGAAATCCAAGTGCAGGAGTAGCTTCCAGTGTGACAGGGATTTTTTCAAAATACACGCCCTCGAAAAGCCCTGGCACCAGATGCACATATCCGTTCAGTTTGACGGTCCCCCCCTCATTTACCAATACCTGCAAATCGCGCATATCGCCCACATCAAATTGCTCCATGATGTGCATGCGCACAAATTCAGGCCGTTTGCGGGCAAAGATCCGCAACTTCTCAATCTCGGACAGCCAGCGGTCCTGACTGAGATTCCACCGTTCCAGATGGCGCGGAATTTCGGGTTCGTAAAGTCGTTGGAAAGAGTCGATCTGTTGCTCGACATGAAAGCCGGACAAACTCGTGTTGAGTTGATCGGCAAACCGGTTGATGAAAGTCCGCTTGAATTCTGGATTTTCCAACAGTTTTCGCAATATAAATGTACTCCAGGGTGGATTTGGCCAGGCAGGACCATTAGCGGCTGTGTGAAATGCCAGGCTATTATTGGCATAGGCATCCGACTCATGGAGCCCAAATCCCCAATCCGTGTCGTATAAGATCCAACGCCACTTGCTGCCGGGCTCATTAGCCTTCCAGTAGCGGATATTTCCGCCTGCGTCCTGATTGTCGAAATAGATCTGTGCAATCTCGTAGTCCATGAAGTTCCCTACGTCCATCTGCGAATCTACATAGGCAAAATTGGTGGCATCCCACAAACTGTTTTTCTCCATGAAATTGAGGAGCTGCAGATAATCCCTCCGGCTTCCCCGCTTGCGCGAAAACCGGTGTTCGAGCAGATCCAGGCTGTCCTTTTCCACATCGTGATGAGCCGCAATATAATAGCGGTTGATCTTCTCCCGGATATTGTAAATACCCCAATATTTGCCGTTGATATACACATGAGATGGCCGGAAATCCTGTACATCTATCTCCCAATCTTTCACCAGGCTAGTCATGAAGGCATCCCGGAATTGGGTCTTGCCGAAGTCGCTTCCTGAATTCCGGAAAACCAAAAATTTGAATTTCTTCAATCCCTTCTTTCCAAAAATAGAATGATCGATCCGGTTGACCCCATACCGATCCCGGGCAACTACCGCGAAGGACTTTTGTGGGAAAAGCCGGCTCATTCCGCCAAACAAACGAAAACCCATCTCGTTGCGAAACACGCAAGACCCGTCTGTTTCAAAGATCTCGGCATTGATGGGAAACTCTCCCTTCGACCAAAAATTGGCGCCGGGCATTTTCAATAAGGTATCTACCGCCTCCGGCCCTTTCACAAAAAGACCCATAGTGGGGTGGAATAGCACATCAGGAGGTATCGAAATGGAAACCACCGGAAAGGTGGAAAGAGGTTCATTAATAAAGAACGTATGCGAAATGACCCGGGTATGCTCCGACCCGCGCACTGCAAGGATCCGCAATACCGTAGTCGTCGATATAGGAATCGGACCACGGTAAAGATGATTTATGCTTCCCGCCTTTGGTACCGAGCCATCCATGGTGTAATAAATCCGGGCTCCGGGGCAGCTAAGGTCAACTTCCACCGCATCCGGGTAGAAACCGCCGGGCACAGATAACTCCACCTCCCAGTCAGGAATATAGTCCTTACCCGAAGATTGAGCCCAGGAACCTACGGTCACTAAAAGCCCCCAAAATACCCCTATTGCTGTGTATGCAAATTTCCGCACCAAAAAATTGTTTTGTAAACTGTATACTTGTGACTGGGTAGAGCCGGCAAGTAACACCTTTTCCGCAAAAAAACGAAAAAACACATATCAAGTTCAAAAGCAAGGGCCTATAACCCGTGGATTTTGTTGCTGTTACAAAAATCAGATCCATGAAAACCGCAATTTGCAGATTCATCTTACGAATTTTTGGATGGAAAATTGAAGGATGGGACCCCAACCTGCTCGACAAATACGTAACCATCGTCATCCCTCATACTTCCAACTGGGATTTTCCGCTCGGCCTCCTCGTTCGCCAGGCAATGAACGCACCCCACCTCAAATTTATCGGCAAAAATTCGTTGTTTCGCCCGCCTTTCGGCGCTTTGTTCCGCTGGTTGGGCGGCTATCCGGTAGACCGGACCCAACGCACCAACTTTGTTGATTCTATCGTCGATTTATACAATAAAAACGATCGCTTTGTAGTGGTGCTTTCGCCCGAAGGCACCCGAAAAAAAGTAGATCACCTCCGAACCGGCTTTTATTATATCGCCCAAGGCGCCGGCGTGCCCATTGTTATGGTCAAATTCGACTGGCAACACAAACGGGTTACCTGGAACGAACCTTATTATCCCGTTGGTAACTGGGAAACCGACCTCCTCGTGATCGAAAACTATTACCGTGGGGTACAAGGTAAGATTCCTGAAAATAGTTATATGTACAAAAGATGACCAAACGCGATTTTTTCTATACCTATTCCCTTGTTTTTTAAACCATTTCCCATTCCAGCTGTCCCTCGTGTTTATAAAACCATCTGCGATGAACTGGAAAATGATCTACACCTCCGCTTTTTTGCTGCTTAGCGGCTTCCTACTCATAAATAACTCCAACGGCCGTGCTACAGTTGCCAACGAAGGCAATACGGGCGCACCCGGCGATGTCGCCATCGACGGAAGAACCTGCCAAAATTGCCACAATAGCGCCTCTATTCAGGTAACGCTTGATATTGACGTCACCGATCTGGATGAAAATCCGGTTAGTACGTATATCCCGAACAATACTTATCTGGTGCATGTCACCGTGAATCCGGTAGTGGGGACCCCATCCAGATACGGGTTTCAGCTGGTCAGCGAGATCGATTCCAATAACGAATCTACCAAGTCCTTTTCCAACCCTTCCTCCAACGCCAAATTGGTCAATACTTCTAACGGCCGCCAATACGCCGAGCACAAAGTACCCAGTGATACCAATGTGTTTATCGTCCAATGGACCGCCCCGGAGCTGGGCACGGGAGATGTCACCTTCTACTCAGGCGGAAATGGCGTGAATTTTAACGAGGAATCATCGGGTGATGGCGCTGCGGTGGCTTCCTTCACCCTCGCCGAAGAAGCAGGCGCTTGGGTGGTAGAACCAGCAAATCAGGTAACCCTTGCCGTAGCGCCGAATCCGGCATTGGAATCGATCCAGCTCATGGGAGGTTCTGCGCTCGATGGCGCTTATCTGCTAAGGGTCTTGGATTTAACTGGCCGAATCGCCATGCAGCAAACGGGGTTTTCAGTTAGCGGGGCATTTCCACAGCCCGTTTCGGTTGGCCAATTGCCTTCAGGGGTCTACCTTATCCAGCTCCTGAATGGCAGGCAGACGGCCAGTGCAACATTCTATAAACTGTAATTACCGCCGCCGCCAGGCTTCGAACAGGGCATCCACCTCCGGCCGGTCCCATTTCTCCGCAATCCCTTCGAGCTGCAGGATGTGATCCAGCAACTTGTCCTGGTCATCCGCAGCTTTCAACGCCACACTGTAGGGGGTATCGGAAAAAGAAACCATGGAATAAGAAGGCAAAAACGCATCTCCGTATTTCTGGTGCAAGTGTCCTGCAATTTTTTTGCGAAGCAAAAACTGTGGATCTGCTACCAGGTCGCGCATTTCCACAAAATTGCGCAGCGCCAGGTCGGCTATGGCATTCCCGTCTTTGATCCGGTCTCGGTTGAAGTGCGTAAACACGGCATCCCAGTCTTCCTGGTGCGCAGTAGCCAGATCGTCGAGGATGGTGCAGTCTTCAAAACCTGCATTCATTCCCTGCCCGTAGAAGGGTACAATAGCATGGGCTGCATCGCCCAGCAGCAAAATTCGCTGCTCATACTGCCAGGGACTGCACCGCACGGTCACCAGTGAAGAGGTCGGGTTCGTGCGGAAATCTTCCAGCAAAGTGGGCATCATGGAAAGCGCATCGGGGAAATAGCGCTCGAAAAAAGCCTCCACGTCGCGATCCGTCTTCAATTGCTCAAAAGAGGGATCGCCTTCGAAGGCAAGAAACAAGGTGCAAGTAAAACTGCCATCCGCATTGGGCAAGGCAATCAGCATAAATTGATGCCGGGGCCAAATGTGCAGGGCATTTTTATCCATCAAAAAACCACCTCCCGCCGCCGGAGGGATGGATAGTTCTTTATAGGCATGGGTGAGGTATTGCTGTGCATAGTCGAACCGGGACGTCTTCATCAAACTGCCTCTGATCGACGAAAAAGCGCCGTCAGTGCCGAAGATAAGGGGCGCCTCCGCCGTATGACGCTCGCCGGTTTGTTCGTGCTCAAAAGTGATCGTGTTGGTCTCAATATCCACTTTCCGGCAACCCTGGTCAAAATGAAGCCGGACATTGGGATATTCCCCTGCCACTTTCAATAATTCCAGGTTTAATCCGCCCCGCGAAACCGAGTAAATGGCCTGTCCTTCTTTTCCATAGGGCTGAAAAGCCAGATCGCCCTCAAGGCTGTGGATCATACGCCCTTTCATGGGTAGCGCATGCGGTTCGATGATCGACTTTATCCCGGCGCGTTCAATGGCTTTCCATCCCCTCCGGCTCATCGCCAGGTTGATGGATCGCCCGCCAAAATAACCGTGTTGCCGCATATCGGAACGGCGTTCATACAAGTCAATTTCGTAACCGCGTTTGGCCAGTAAAATTGCCCAAAGGGAGCCTACCAGGCCCGCACCGACGATAATTGCCCGTTTTTCTTTCATGTCCAACATTTATAGCATCAACAACCGGAATGCCAGGAATTGAGCGGCCAACCCTACCATGTACCCACCATACAGATCCATAGCTTCATGCGCCTTCAACAGTAATCGCGAAGTGCCTACCAGGCCTGCAATCAGGATGAAGACCAGCAACAAGGTACCCAACGTGGTTTGGATCGAGCCCCATGTGCCCAACGGGATAAACACGGGATCAAAAGAACCCATGCCCAGGAGAATAATAACCATGCCCAAAAGTCCGCCCATCCCCACTGCATGCGCGCTGATCTTGGAAAAAATATTGATAAAAAAGGCCAGAAACAATCCAATGACCGTGCCCAGCACAAACGACGAAAACGGGGGCGGCATGCTCGGATCGTTCCGGAAGTTGATATACAACCACAAGTAAAAAATGGCCGTCACAATATAGGGGCCGATCCGCTCTTTTTTATCGCGGAGTTCCATCGATTCAACCAGGCCCAAAAACCGCATCATCAATACGGCAATACCCGGAATGACAAAGCTGGAAAAGAACACAGCCAGCAGGAGCGGTATTTTATCGGAAACCTGATGCACCCCAAACCAGAACGGCTGGATGATCAACAAGAGCACTGTCATGTAGGTCAACATGAGCAATGGATGGAAGAAAAAGGAAACCACCTTTGCAATCCCGCGAAGCACCATAGTAATGATTTTCAGGCCGCAAGATACTACTTTGCAGGCAACCTCCCTCCTCGTTTATCTTTATTTGGGTTCATCGATCTTAGTGATGCGGACCTCCACCCGTCGGTTAATGCTCCGCTGATCCTCGTCTTTGTTGTCGCTAAGGGGGCGGGAAGGACCATAGCCCACCGTTTCTACCCGCGTAGGATGTACGCCCTTTCTGACCAGAAAGTCTTTTACAGCCATCGCGCGCTGCTCAGAAAGATCCATAAGCGATTTGTACTCCCCAATATTATCGGTGTGGCCTTCAATGCGGACGGATATGCCAGGCCTTTCCAGCAACAAGACGGCCAGGTTGTCCAGTTCTTCGTAAGAATTGGACAGAATGATGGCCTTGGAACGTTCGAAAAAGATGGGTCTCAAACTGATCTTGGCATCGACTACCAGGGGGTCAAGAAAGAGATCGACTTCATAATCTTTGAAGTAATAGACGTCCTTATCAAAATGGAGTGGCTGTGCCTGCCCGATAAAGCCTTCCTTTTCAGCCACTAGTCGCAGGAGTTCGCCCTTGGGCACGCGAATGCGGAAATGGCCGTCGGAAGAAAGGTAGTACGTGCGTTGGTAGCCTCCTGTTTCCAGGCCGGTCAGCACTTTAGCGCCAATGGGCTCTCCTGTAGCGGAATTGATGATCCGTCCTTTCACCAGAATCTCTTTCTGCCCTTCGGCTTCCTGCAGGCGAAGCCGGAAAATATCGTTGGATCCATCCCGGTCGGAGGTGAAATACAAATAGCCGGTGGCCGCATTAAAAAATGGCTGACTGTCATTTGCACTCGAATTTATTGGCGGGGCAAGCCGACGGGGTGTCGACCAGTTTTTCCAACCGGTATCTTCCCGGCGACTGAAATACACATCCACCCCTTCCGACCCCGGTCGGTTGGAAGCAAAAAAAAGCGTGGTCATATCCTCGGAAAGCGAAGGGGTCGTTTCGTTGAATTCTGTATTGATCTCCTTTCCCAAATTTTCCGGCTCCGTCCAGCTGCCGTCTACTTCCCGGAAGGAAATGTACAGGTCGCTCATACCCTTGCCATCGCTCCGGGCCAGCGAAAGGATGATCACGTCCTCATCGCTGCTCAACGCCAGATTGACCACCGGTCCATCGGTATAGTAATTCTTGATAGGCATGGGCTCGGGAGGTGTCCAGCTGCCATCCAAACGCTGCCAAACGAATGAAAAACCTTTCCGCATGCCTCCGTCTTTCGGAAACTGATTGATAACGATGTATTGATTAGGCTGAGAGGTAGCCGCACAAATGCTGTTGGGAAAAGCGTTGTTCAGCGGATAAACAGGGTGGAAGACCTTGTCGAAAAACTGGTTTTCACTTTCTGCGATCCAAATATCCTGGTTAAAATCAGACCGGGTAGGATCGGGCAGGAACTTCCCCGAAAGCTGAAAATAGACATCCCGCAAAAGCTGAGGGTATTCCGCTGGCGCTGACTCGTATACGTTCCTGCCGTCAAGGATCATGTTTTTATCAAAATCCGGCGAACCGAGGCGCGTAAAATAAAGCGTATGCCCATCCTTGGATAAGACCGGCGATATTTCGTCGTATTTGCTGGTGTTAATATCGGCGCCTAACTTCTCCAAGCCCTGGCCTACGCACCAAGGTAAAGCCAGCAGAAACAATGAGCTCACAAATCCGGCTTTTTTCAGGATGGTCCTCATTTTGTTGGTTTTTGGAATCGCTGCAAACAGGTTCTTTCTCCAGGTTTCGCCCCCAATAGGCAGCGGGCTACAGCTTGGATTTTATATTCTGATAGGCCGATTGATTCGTCATTGTACCCTTACAATTGAGTTCCACTTTCTTTTTTTCCATATTAGCTACTCGATTTCCGGGGTCGGGATGCGTGCTCAGGAATGCAGGCGGAGTAGGCTGCCCTTGCATTTTTTTGAAAAATCCGGCAGCGCCGGCGGCGTTGTAGGTAGTGCCGCAAAGGTAAAGTACCGAATTTTCGTCTGCTTCCGTCTCATGGTCGCGGCTGAATTTAAGGGATACCAGCCCAAGTGCGATCTGCTCCAACATCCCGGGCTGTGCTTTACCGGTGATGATCTGGTATAGCATTTCAATGCCATAGATCTTGGTCAGGTTGCGCGTGGAGTGGCGGAGGGCCGCATGAGCGATCTCATGCCCCATTACCCCCATCAACTGGTCTTCTGAATCCAGGAACTTGATCAGTCCGGTATAGACGTAGATATACCCGCCGGGCGTGCAGAACGCATTCAGTGTCTTATCGTCTTTTATGATCTTTACTTCCCAGGCAAACTCGTCTTTATAGGCGACTTTGCCCGTATTGAGGATCTTTTTCGCCAATCCCCGCACGTACTGATAAACTTCCTCATTCCCCTTCTCGGGAAGGAGGGGAAATTGAGCTGGGTCGCCGGCAATTTCCTGCTCGACCTGCTTCCCTAGTGTGATCTCATCCTGCACAGAGAAGAAATTGACGCTCTGGCTGGCTTTCTTAAAGTCACAAGCTACTAGCGTGAGCACGATAAACAGCCCGCTTACCAAAGTCTTTGACAAAAATGAATGTGGCATAACAATCGGATTTTTTATTTGGATAAAATGGGAAGATCGCTTCATTTAGTATCCCTCGGGTATAAATTTAAGAGAATTGTAAGAAACCTGCCAGCTTTCGGGCAAGCCATCTGCCAACGGCTCCTTTATGACGTGTAACCCGGCGCATAAGGTACAACTTCGCTATTGGATCCTGGCCCCTATACCAATAGATATGTAGTCAGCTGTAATAATGTGCGATTTTAAATAAATACTCACAAAAAATTGGGTGGCAGGCCGTCCGACTGGAGGCAGATAATACCGCAATCCCAATTTGTTGTATAGTGGATACGGCAACAGTGCGGAGTTTTTGCTCACATAGGCGCCTGCCTGAACCAGTAGTCCCGTATTACCGAACCGCCATTCAGTGGCCAGGAAAACCATCCATCGGGTTGCATCTTGCCGGGCTTCCTGCAGGGTGTTGGCGGCAAAAGTATGCCTGGAAAAAAGAAAGACACTCTGGTGGTATTCGTATTCCACCCCGACCAGCAGGTTTTGCACCTTACTGATCCGGTAAAGGCCAGCCGCAGAACCTGAATAAACCGGCCATTTGGCGGCGCCGGGGTAGCTGGTCTCTTTATACGCCATCGCAAAATAGGTCTGCAAACCCAGCCGGTGTGGAGGTTTCCGGGTTTCCTCCCAGTACAAAAAGCCGGCCTTGGAAATAGGTTCAGGTGTATACCGGAGGCTGGCCGATATGGCCGGTACATTGATACCCAGATTGGGCATCTGCGAAGCGCCATTGGAAAAATGCGTAAAACTGCCGCCCGCAAACGCCGTCCAGTGAGGCGACAACGACACCCCCGCCACCAATCGAAAACAGGTCGTATTGTTTAGCTGACTTCCAATGCTGTTATTCGTTGGATTTGTCAACCGGTCGTAGTGCCGGTTGAGCCAGGCCAGACCTGAGCCCACGCGAAAATGGATCATCCATTTCGGGCGGTCGATGAGCTTGATCGTAAGGTTGGGGTAAATCGAAAGGGCATGCCCCAATACGGCCGGGTCGCCAAAGTTGAAATACTGGAGCCCAACCCCCATCAACGGGTAGCCCTGGTGTTGCTCCCACTCCTGCTTCCCATAAGTTTGGCGTTGGAAATTCACCCCGGCGCCAAAGGTATAACCAGGTATGGAGAAAATGATTTTGGGTGTATGCTTGAATATCCGGCCATGCTCCGTGCCGAAATCCCAGCTAAACCCGGGGCGCTGCCCATAAAGCGGGGAGAGGGTAAGCAGGCAAAGCCAAAAAACCAACGCTCCCGGGAGGCGGATCATCGGCATGATCAGGCGAGCTTGGTTTCCCGCAAAAATGCCACGGTTGCGTGCATATCGATGCTAAGCACCCGGTCGGAGTCAAGGAATGGTACTTTCTTCCGATAAGCCTCCAACAGGGTTTCTAATGGCTCACTCGTGCGAAGGGGCTTCCTGAAATGCAGGGCCTGGGCTGCCGTCATAAATTCGATGGCGAGCAGACGCTCCACATTTTCAACCACCCGGTATAGCTTGGTGCCCGCATTCGCAGCCATGCTGACGTGATCTTCCTGCCCATTGCTGGAAACGATCGAATCGACGGAAGCAGGTGTACACAATTGTTTATTTTGACTGACGATGGACGCAGCCGTGTATTGCGGGATCATCAACCCGGAGTAGAGGCCGGGATTGGAGGTGAGGAATGCGGGTAAACCCCGTTGGCCTGAGATCAACTGATAGACCCGGCGCTCGGAAATGCTGCCCAACTCGGCCAACGCAATGGCCAGAAAATCGGAAGCCAGCGCCAAGGGCTGTGCATGGAAATTGCCGCCCGACAAGATCACATCTTCGTCGGGGAATATATTGGGATTGTCGGTCACCCCGTTGATCTCTGTCTCCACTACGTTCTGCACATAATGCATCGTATCCCAGGTCGCGCCATGTACCTGGGGTACACAGCGGAAAGCATAGGGATCCTGTACGGTTTCCTTTGGACGATTCAATAGCTCGCTCCCCTCCAGCAATTTGCGTACGGAAGCAGCTACCAATTGCTGCCCCTGGTGGGGGCGAATGCGGTGCAGGCGTGCGTCAAAAGGCTCAATCAGCCCGTCGAACGCATCGAGCGACAAGGCGGCACAAACCGTCGCCCACTCGAATAAACGCTGGGCTTCCAAAATACCGTGCAGAGCATACGCTGCCGAAAACTGCGTGCCGTTCAACAAGGCCAGACCTTCTTTTTCTTCCAATTGAATCGACGACCAACCCAGTTCTTTCAGCACTCCTGCCGAAGGTCGTTTAACCCCTTTATACCAAACTTCCCCAAGCCCCAACAAGGGCAGGCTGAGGTGGGCAAGCGGCGCCAAATCGCCAGAAGCGCCCAACGAACCCATCTGATAGACCACCGGGGTCACCCCTTTATTGAAAAAATCGACCAACCGCTGTACGGTAGCCAGATGCACCCCGGAGTAGCCAAATCCAAGACTTTTGATCTTGAGCAGCAACATGAGTTGCACCATTGGCACAGGCACTTCCTCTCCCATCCCACAGGCGTGTGATTGCACGAGGTTGATCTGTAGATCACGCAGTTCTTCGCGGGAGATCTGCACATTGCACAACGAGCCGAAGCCCGTATTTATTCCGTAAAATGATCGGTCGGTAGATTGCAGCTTGTGGTCCAGATACTCCCGGCAATGCCTTACTTTTTGCTGAACTTCTTCCGATAACCGGAGTCCTGCATTCGCTTCAAAAAATTTCCGTACCTGGTCCAGGGCCACAGGCTGAGAACTGATGGTGAAAATATCCTCCATGCCGAATAATTTGAAATTTGGTGGCTCAAAGGTAAGGCATTCATTTCCATTTCTTACCTATTCCTTAATATCCGGCTTCTTCCAGTTAAACATACGTTAAACCAGGCAACTGCGTTTCAAATGGTATATATACCTGCGTTATTTTGGATGGAATGCATCGTCTGAATTTCGAATGATCTAAAAGATGTATTTTTGGGCGACTTTCCGGAATACAACCAACTCTTCACTAAAAAATCAACATCATGATGAACCTGATCTTCCCTAAACAAGCGATAAAATGGCTGGCTGTTGCTGCGTTTGCCGTGTTCACCACCGGCATTCTACAGGCTCAGCGTATCGCCTACGTGGATGTCAATCTGGTCCTGGAAAGTATCCAGGAATACCAGGATGCACAAACTGAACTCGACCGCATTTCTGCCGGATGGCGCCAGGAAATCGCACAGGAATACGACGCGATCAAATCGATGTACAACCGCTATCAGGCTGAGCAGGTACTCCTGAGCGACGAATTGCGCAAACAGAAAGAAGAAGAGATCATGAATAAAGAACAGCAAGTTCGGGAAATGCAAAAAGATAAGTTCGGCCCCGAAGGCGAATTGTTCAAAAAACGGCAGGAACTCGTTCAACCCATTCAGGAAAAGGTGTACGAAGCAATCGAAGGATATGCCACCGACCGGGGCTATGATTTCATCTTCGATAAAGGTGGATCGGCGAATATCCTGTTTGCCAACCCCCGCTACGATGTGACCGCCGATGTGCTGGAGCGCCTGAAAAAGTAATACGGTTGGCCAGGCTCGACTTCTTTTCTCCAATTTCCACGTGCCGCGCGTTTCCATCGCAAGGCACGTGGAAATTTTCTTATTTAGGCTCTTCCTTTTGGATTTCGGTTTATCTTTGCACCCGATTTTTTACCCTCAATATTTTTCGAAAATTCAATCATTCTATGAAAAAAACGATCCTTTTGGGCGTATGCCTTATGAGCATGATGCTCCATACGCAAGTAGCAGAAGCTCAGACAACTCCCAAATATGCATACGTCACCTCCGGCGCCATTTTGGAAAAATTGCCGGAAATGGAGCAAATGAAGTCTAACCTCCAAGGCTACCAGGCCCAATTGCAGAAGAAAGGCGAACAAAAGTACAAGGATTTTCAGGCCAAGCAGGTAGACGCTAAAGCCAAAAAGGACCGGGGAGAGTTATCGCCTGTACAAGAGCAGCAAATCCTGGAAGAACTCCAAAAGTTGAATGATGAACTGGTCGCCTACGACCAGCAAATGCAGGATGATATGTTGGCAAAACAGGAAGAACTGCTCACGCCGATCCTGGAAAAAGTCAACAATGCCATCAAGGAGATTTCCAAAGAAGAAGGCTATACCATGGTCTTCGACCTGAGCTCCGGCGCTGTGCTTTTTGCCGATGAGACCAGCGACATCACCCCGAAGGTGATTGAAAAACTGGGTATCACCGAATAAAAAAGTGAAAAAAGCATCTCCTGAAAGCCCCATAGGCATTTTCGACTCCGGCATCGGGGGTCTCACGGTAGCCAATGCGATCGTGAGATCCCTGCCGCAGGAGCAGATCATCTACTTCGGAGATACTGCCCACCTCCCTTACGGCGACAAATCGGCCGATGCTATTCGCTATTACAGTCTGCGCATTTCCAAGTTTTTACTGGAGCAACAATGCAAGATGATCGTGGTGGCCTGCAACTCGGCTTCCTCGGCAGCGTATCACGTGCTGGTCGATTTTTTTCGTGGCCAGGCTCTGTTCGTCAATGTCGTCGACCCACTGGTAGAAGCCGTCGCCAAAAAAAAATACCACAAGGTGGGCATCATCGCCACCAAAGCTACCGTGCAATCAGGGATGTATGAACGCCAACTCCGCTCCCTGCAACCCGACCTCGAGATCGCTTCCCTCGCCACACCCTTACTGGCGCCCATGATCGAAGAGGGCTATGTGCACAACGAGATCAGCCATGCCGTGCTGCACAGCTACCTTAGTCATCCCAGCCTGGAAGGAATCGATGCCCTGCTGCTCGCTTGTACCCACTACCCGCTCATCCGTCCCGAGATCGAGGATTTTTTTGGCGAAAAGGTAAATATATACGACTCTACCGATGTCGTGACCAGTGCCGTAGAGCAGCGCCTGGGCTCAAAAAACCTCCTCAGCGAGGCAAAACAACACCCTCACCGCTTCTTCGTCTCCGATTACACCCCTTCCTTTGAATCGACCACCCGCCTCTTTTACCAGGAGGAATTGACGTTGGAGCATTGTCCGATCTGGTGATATGAACTGGAAGATCTGGATCGACACCGGAGGCACCTTCACCGACTGTATCGCCGTAAGCCCGCAAGGGACTTGGACCCGGCTGAAAGTACTCAGCACCGGATGTCTGCGCGCTACCCTGGGGGAAAAGATCAGACCAAACCGATATGCCATTTTCCATCATTGGACCGGGCCGCTTCCCCGGTTGGAAGGATACGTATGCCGGACATTGTCTTCGGCAAATTCTTTAGGAACAGTAACCCAGACAAATTTCCGGGAAGGTTGGATTGAGTTGAGCGAAAACGGGGCGATCCCCCCGCATCAGGCGGTAGAATTCAGCGCAGGCGAAGAAGCGCCGATCCTGGCCGCCCGGATCGCCACTCAAACCGCGCTTCACGAACAACTCCCACCGCTCGACCTGCGCCTTGGCACCACCCGCGGCACCAACGCCTTGCTCGAACGGAAAGGCGCCAAAGTGACCCTGCTCACCACCAAAGGCTTCGCCGACCTTACCCGTATCGGCACCCAACAACGACCCGATCTTTTTCAACTCGATATCCCGGAACCGAAACTGCTGTACGACGAAGTGGTGGAAATTCAGGAACGCCTGGCGGCTGACGGGACTATTCTTGAACCATTGGATCTGACCTTACCAATAATTCCTGATCCAACCCGGTCTTATGCCATCGCACTCCTGCACAGCTACCGAAACCCCGCCCACGAACAAGCCATTGGAACAGCGCTTCGGGAAAAGGGCATAACCCACGTATCCCTATCCCATGAGTTGGCCCCGGCCATTCAGTTATTGCCTCGTACGCAAACCGCACTGGTCAACGCCTATCTGGATCCGGTGTTGCATACCTATTTGGAGGGGATTCGGGACAGATTGGCACCAGACTCGTCGTTTTTTGTCATGTCCAGCACGGGTGGGTTGGCAAGGGCGGAGAGCTATCATGCAAAAGACAGCATCCTGAGCGGTCCGGCAGGCGGATTGGCAGGCGCGGCACAAGTGGCACGCGAACTGGGGTTCGCCAAATTGCTCACGCTCGACATGGGCGGCACCAGTACCGATACAGCCCGTTACGACGGGCATTATGACTATCGGTTTGAGATCCAGGTCGGCGGCGCTCACTTGCACAGTCCGGCCCTATCCATCGAGACGGTCGCAGCAGGCGGGGGATCCATTTGTGCCTTTGACGGTTCTCGACTGACGGTAGGGCCCGAAAGTGCCGGCGCGCATCCAGGGCCCGCTTGCTATGGGGCAGGAGGGCCGTTTACCCTTACCGACGTAAATCTGCTTTTGGGAAAACTCGACCCCGAGCTCATGGGCATTCCTATTGATCGAATTGCCGCGCGACAGGCATTGGAGGAGATCCGGGAGGCGATCAAGACTCGCGCCGGCATAACCTATTCAGAACTGGAATTGCTGCATGGCTGGGAGCAGATCGCCAATGAAAAAATGGCGGAAGCCATCCGGAAAATATCCGTTTCAAAGGGTTTTGACCCTTCGGAATACCCCCTTCTGGCCTTCGGGGGCGCCGGCGGTCTGCATGCTTGTGCAATAGCCGAATTGCTGCATATCGACACCCTAATCCTGCCGTTCGACAGCGGGTTGCTCAGCGCCTTTGGTATTGGCCACGCCCCCGTACAACGACTGGCTACAAAGCAAATTCTCCAGATGCTCGAAGCGTGGGAAGGCCAGCTTCCCAACGCCTTTTCCCAGCTTGAAAAGAACGCGATAGCTTTCGTCCGAAAGGATTTAGGTGCATCATCAACGGTGGAGATCACGGAGCGGCAGGTCTATCTTCGCCTTAAAGGGCAGGATCATTCGCTCAACCTGGCATGGACGCCAGGCACTTCACTGGCAGAGTCCTTTGAAAAAGCCTACCGCGACCTGTTTGGTCATTACCCGGCTGCGCCCCGGATCGAAATCGAGAAGATCCATGTGCTGGCAGCTGAACGGCTTCCGTTGGCAACAGCAGTTGTAGATGCGCTTTTTGATGAAAAACAGCCAGCTTTAGCCATCCCCGTGTTGAAATGGCCGGAGATAGTGGTGGGTAGTCGATTTTCGGGACCATCCGTAGTGGTGCATCCCCAGGCTACCGCCTATCTCGCACCGGGATGGGAACTGGAGATGCGCGCCAATCGCCATTTGGTATTTCACCGAAAAAATAAACCGGAAAAGAAGGAACGTACCTTCAAAGAGCACATCGAACTCGAGCTCTTTTTCAACCGCTTCACGGCTATTGCCGAAGAAATGGGCGCCCAATTGCAACGCACCTCTTTCTCCGTAAATATAAAAGAGCGCCTGGATTTCTCCTGCGCCCTGCTCGACGCTAATGGGTATTTGCTCGTCAATGCGCCGCATATTCCGGTGCACCTGGGCAGTCTGGGCATTTGTACCAGGGCTGTATGCAAGGCGCTGCCGCTCAATCCGGGCGATGTGGCTATCACCAACCATCCGGGATTTGGTGGTTCCCACTTACCAGACATCACCCTGATCGGCGCCGTTTTTGACGAGGAAGGCAGGTTGATCGGGTATGTCGCCAACCGGGCCCACCATTCCGAGATCGGTGGCAAACGACCTGGATCCATGCCGCCAGATGCCCAAAATCTGTCCGAGGAAGGCGTGGTTTTCCCCCCGATGTATCTGGTGAAAGGCGGAGTAGCACAATGGGAGACCATCGAAGCCCAACTCACCAAAGGACCATACCCCACCCGCGCCCTCTCTGAAAACCTTGCCGATCTGAATGCCGCGCTTTCGTCCCTGAAAACAGGCGAGCAAAAGCTGATAACTCTTGCCCGGCAATTTGGGGTGGAAAAGCTGACCTATTACATGCAACGAATTAAGGAATCAGCGGCGGATGCGGCAAGGGAGGCTTTCCAGCAACTCGGTAACCGGGCCGTCACGGCCAGGGAGCGACTGGACGACGGGCATGTCATTCATGTTTCTATGGAGATTCAGGAAGGGCAGGTCCGTTTTGATTTCTCGGGCACCTCTCCTGTGCATCCCGGCAACCTCAACGCCAATCAGGCTATTGTGTACAGTACGCTACTTTATGTACTGCGTGTATTGTGCAAGCGGCCTGTGGCGCTCAATGAGGGACTGTTGGAGCAGGTGAGCGTATCTCTTCCGGAGTCTTTCCTCAATCCGCACTTTCCCGATGCCCCGGAAAATTGTCCCGCAGTAGTAGGCGGCAATACGGAGGTGAGCCAGCGACTTACAGATACGCTTTTGAAGGCCTTGCATCTGGCCGCCTGCAGCCAGGGCACGATGAATAATTTCCTTTTCGGCAATGCCCGATTCGGTTATTATGAGACTATCGGTGGTGGCGTGGGCGCCGGGCCCGGATTTCATGGCCGATCAGGGGTACACCAGCACATGACCAATACCAAGATCACCGATCCGGAGATCCTGGAGTACCGCTATCCCGTGCGCCTGCACCGTTTTGCCATCCGGCGAGGTTCGGGTGGAGATGGACAATGGCGCGGGGGCGACGGCATCATCCGCGAATTTGAATTTTTGGAAAAGGTGGAAATGACCCTGCTCAGCCAGCACCGGGTGGAGGCGCCCTACGGTTTGGAAGGAGGAAAATCAGGAAAATGCGGCGCTCAGCACCTCATTCGGAAAGACAGCCTCCAAGAGCCCATGGAAGGCATTGACAGCCGCGACCTCGAAGCCGGAGACCGGGTGGTAATTGAAACCCCGGGAGGAGGCGGTTGGGGTCACCCGTAAAGCTCATAATGGATCTGCGATTTGTCGAACCCCTTCCCAACGATGAGGTTCGCTACCGCGTCGTCGATCATGTTGCTCCAGCCGCAGAGGTAGAAATGGAGATCGGGCTCGGGCTTAGTGTATTGCTCCTGGTAGATTTGGTGTACATAGCCTTTGTATCCCTCCCAACCGGATTCCCGGGATAAGGCGATGTCATATTTGAAGTTAGGCCATTCTTTTTGGAATGCCTCGAACTCGTCCCGGTAAAGGATGCCGTCCTGGTGACGGGTTCCGAAAATCAGGTGAATGCTTTTGAAAGGAAGTTTGCGGTTGTGAATATCCCACAACATACTACGGAAGGGAGCTACACCTGTGCCGGTACAGACCAGCACCAACTTGCTATCCAGGTCTTGTGGGAGCGTAAAAGTGCCATCGGGCCCTTTGAAGCGGAGCGCAGTGCCTACTTTAACTTCTTCAAAAAAATAACGGGTTGCGAGCCCTCCATCCAGGTAGACGATACAAAACTCCAGCACATTCCCACCATCCGGCGCGCTCGCGATGGAATAGCTGCGCCAGCGGTGCAGCCGTTTTTCGTGTACGGGCAGGTCCATAGTTACAAACTGCCCGGCCTGGAAATCAAAGGATTCCACTTCGGGGATCTCCACCCAAAACCGCTTGGTGGTAGGGGTTTGTTCCTCGATTCGAGTCACTGTGCCGTCGTACCATTTTGTAGGCATAAAAAAACGTTGATAACGCATTATCGAGCGCGGAATGCGCTCGATAATGCGTTCTAGGTTAGAATTAGCTGTCGATATGGTAAAAACACGGAAAAACCGCTTTCGTTGAAATAAGCCTGTGTTTCCGTTTCGGAACGGGCACTAGTGGCTAACACAAAATCGCCGCCCCAGGCGCCGAGGGATTTGATTTCACCCCAAAAATCTGAAAAATACAGATCTCGAGCGCGGGGGAGGTCCAGGAAATCGCTGAGGAGCACTTCATGGGTGCGGATGAGTTGGTCGAATTCGGTCAGCTCACGGCAAGTGAGGAAGGAATGGGTGAGCGCCGAGACCTGGTCGATGAGCGATTGATCGACGGGTTGGCGTTCGCGGTAGCGATGGATGCCCTCACGGCTGTCCTGTTTTTGGCCGAGATAGACGAAATAGAGTTGACTGGCAAAAGGAGGTTGAAAGGCACAGGGGGTCACTTCCGGCGGATTTCCTACCCGGTACAAAAAGGGCCCGGCTTGTCCGGCGGCAGCGATATCATATCCGGAACCGCCAAAGGTACTTTTTAGCAATTGAAAAGGATTCACCCCTGCCCATTGGGCCAGGAGGTAGATCAACGTGGAACTGGAGCCCAGCCCCCAAAGCCGGGAAAATTCCAGGCGGGTTTCAATGGTCAAACAGGTTTGATTCAACAGGAAGGTGGGGGAAAGGGTGCAAATAGCCTCCAGGATCTGTTGAATGCGCTGGCCAATATCTTCATGCGTGCCTTTGATGTAAGAGAGGCCGGGAAGCTCAAAATCGCCTTCAAACCAGGGTTTCCCGTCAGAGTCAATGCTCGTCCACCGCAACAAACCCTCAATACCTTCTTCGGTAATGCGCATAGTCTGCCCCGGTACTGTGGGCAAGGCGAGCGCCACTGCTCCATCCAGCACGAAATATTCGCCGGAGAGGAGTAATTTTCCATTTGCCCGCATGAGAATGTACATTTTATTCTTTTTTCACCGCCATGACCACTCCTTTCGATACTTGGGCCGCTTCGCGCCAGCCCTCCAGAAAAAGGGTGACGGCAGCGTGGGAAACGGTTTTTTCTTCAAAAAAAGTTTGTGCCGCCGTGGTTTCCGTTTCGTTTGCACCCAGGTGGTTCAGGATATTTAAGAGGTGCAATTTCATGTGTCCCTGCTGGATGCCGGTAGTGACCAGCGAGCGTACCGCCGCAAAATTTTGCGCGAGTCCGACGGAGGCGATGATCGACATCAGCTCCCGGGCACTGGGGTTTCCGAGCACTTCGAGTGTGCGTTTGGCGAGGGGATGTAGCACGGTCAACCCGCCTACTGTTCCCACTGCAAGGGGTATTTCCAGGGAGAAACGAAATTTACCGTCCACTATTTCACATTTGCTCAGGCTGCGGTATTGTCCGTCCCGGGCGGCGTAAGCGTGCCCACAAGCCTCGATAGCCCGGAAGTCGTTTCCCGTAGCCAGTACGATTGCATCTATCCCGTTAAAGATCCCTTTGTTGTGGGTGACAGCCCGGTAGGGATCGATTTGCGCCACACGTACCGCTTTGGCAAAACGATCGGCAAACGAAGCGCCGTCCATGGTTTCGCAAACAACGCCCAGATCTTCTACCGGACACTCCACCCAGGCCTCTACCAGGCATTCGGGTGTATAGTTGGAGAGAATAGACATGAGGATGTCTATCTCATGGGTATTTCCTGAAAAAGCCGGATGTTGAGTAATGAACCCTTGCAACCCTTCCGCAAAGGCTTCCAGCACGGAGTTAATGAAATTGGCGCCCATGCTGTCGCAGGTCTCAAACGCCACCCGGAGTTGGTAATAATTCGGTTCCTGTAGAGACAAGTCGAGCAGCTCGAGGTCGAGCACACCACCGCCACGTTTTCGCATGTTGGCTGTCAGCGATGCGACCTGTTTGGTCAGGGCATTTTTGAGTTCCTGCTGGTGGGTTTGAAGCAGGTTGAAATCTCCTTTCCAAAAGAAGTGTACCTGCCCGACCTTCCGGGTATCGATGACCTTTGTGTGGAAGCCACCCCGGTCGGCCCAAAATTTGGCGGCACTGGAAGCTGCGGCCACCACCGAGCTCTCTTCAATGACCATGGGGATGGCGTAGTTGCGTCCATCGATCATGAAATTGGGGGCGATTCCATAGGGGAGCACATAGTTGCTCACGGTATTTTCACTAAATCCGTCGATGATCCGCTGCAATTCCTCTCCGGGATGCCAAAAGCTTTTCAAATCCCGGGTCATTTCCTGGGAATTGGAGGCATAGGTTTCTACCAACCACTCGATCTTTTTGGATTTTGGCCATTTGGAAAATCCGGCGATCACATTTTTTTCAAGCATGGCCGTAGTTTTTAAATAGCATAAAATTAGCGGACGCTCAGGTAGTTTTTAGCCAGTTCCAATCCGCTGACCTGCAGCGAAATATAGGCCTGCAGTTCTTCATAACTGCCCCGGGCGTGTTGCAAAAAACCGGATGCCTGCCCGTAGATGGCCGGGAGTTGGACCTTGTTGATGAGGTAATAGCCGTCGAGAAAATGGCGAATACCTCCTGAGATGATTAGTTGTTTGCAACGCAATTCATCCCCCAACTCAAGAACGAGTTGATTGGTGAAGTGGACCATTTCTTCGGCACTATGCCCAACAAGTGCCAGTTGTTGGAACAATTCCTGTTTTGCCGGGTCGCTCCGGAGGAGTTCCAGTTTGGCAAAGTTGGTGCCTCCGTTGGCGGCAAAATCAATCGCTTCCAGCCGAAGCCGGAGCAACTGGCGGAGGCTTTCCGGGCCGAACCCTTGTCCCACTTCTTTCACGATGACCGGGAAGGTGGCTTTATCCAGCACCCTTTTTATAATATCGATAGGCGCCTGGCGGAACACATCGCCCTCCGGTTGCAGCCATTCCTGCATGGGATTGACGTGGATAATCAGTCCATCGGCCTGTAATTTATCGACCAGCGCATGGATCCGGAACAGCTCGTCCTGTTCGATTAATTGTTCTATTTGTGCTATGCCTAGGTTGGCATACAGCGGCAGGTCATTTCCGATAAGGGGACGGACGTTAAAATCATCCAGTGTCTCCTCGTTGTGGAGCAGAGAGCGGCAAGAGCCCAGCCCCATGCCCATACCAAACTCGCGGCAAGCGCGGGCCAGGTTAAAATTGATGGTGCGGGCCATCTCGGTACCACCCGTCATACTGGAGACCCAGAGCGGAATGCGCAAGGTTTTACCCAAAAAGGAAAAAGGCGGCCAGGACCCGGATTCCGGGTGCGCGGCCAGCATGGGTTCGTAGAAAAACCGTTGATCCAGGGCAGTGCGATCTACCTGCGATTGGAGCGCCAACTCAATATGATCGCGTTTTCGGGAGGCCGCTGTCGGATCGTCCGGCAAAGTGGCGGGAGTAGTTTTCTCCAGTTTATCCATTAAATACGTCATGAATCATCAAAAGTAAAGATAGTGCATTATGTGCTAGTACCGTGTAACTTAAATAAGTTTATAAAGACTGAATGGGCGGGCGGCGCCCGCCCATTCAGTCTTTATAAGGATATCTGCGGCCGTGCGGCCGCAGATATCCTTATAAAAAACATTAAAGTACTTTTGCTGCAAAGTACTAGTGGACTTGAAACAAAGGTCGGATGAAATGGTTTAAGAGCTTGAAAAGCCCGCGAAAATGGAAGGAAAGAAGTAGTGTGGAAAAAAGTTAGGCGAAATTTTGACTGTTTTTCAGTGAGTTAGGATTTTCGAGTGCAATATTTTTTTCCAATAAGGCTTGTTTATTGAAATCCATTCGCATACCTTTGCATCCGCTTTCTGCGAAGCAGTATTGATTTTTATTTGATTATTAAAAAGACTATCAGTGGATACCCTAAGTTACAAGACGCTTTCAGCGAAAAATGACGAGGTAGTGCGCAAGTGGTACATCATCGATGCAGATGGAGAAATAGTGGGACGTGTGTGCTCGCGGATTGCCCATGTGCTTCGTGGCAAACACAAGCCTTCCTTTACGTCGCACGTGGATTGTGGCGATCACGTGATCGTGATCAATGCCGACAAGATCCGCTTCACCGGACGGAAAATTGACCAAAAGGAATACCTCCGTTATTCAGGATACCCGGGTGGTCAGAAAAGCACTACTCCGCGTATGTTGCTGGCTAAAAAGCCACACGCGATTGTGGAGAACGCGGTTCGGGGCATGCTTCCCAAAAATACACTGGGTCGCCAGATGTTTCGCAAACTGCATGTGTATGCCGGTACCGAGCATCCGCATGAAGCACAAAAACCCGAACCCTTCAATTTTTAACTAACCAGCAAGCTACAAATCGTACAATATGGAAATGATCAATGCCTTAGGGAGAAGAAAGTCGTCGGTAGCACGCGTATACCTGACCAAGGGTGAGGGCAAGATCCTCATCAATGGCAAGGACTATAAGGAGTACTTCCCGCAAAAGCATATCCAGGCCAATATCACGGGGCCGTTTGAACTGGTAGACGTCCAGAACATCTACGACTTGGTCGTGAATGTAAAAGGAGGCGGTTTCAAAGGCCAGGCAGAAGCCATCCGAATGGGTGTTTCCCGTGCATTGGTGAAACTGAATGAAGAATTTCGTAAATCGCTTAAGGACGAGAAGTTCCTCACCCGCGATGCGCGCGAAGTGGAACGCAAGAAGTATGGTAAGCCCAAAGCGAGAAAGAGCTTCCAGTTCTCCAAGCGTTAATGGATGTTGCCCGATTTTTTTCAATCTCTTCAATGATTTTCGAAAATGGAAAAGCCCACCTATAAAGAATTACTCAACGCCGGTGTCCACTTCGGCCATTTAAAGAAAAAGTGGAACCCCAAGATGGCTCCTTATATCTTCACGGAGTACAAAGGGATTCACGTAATCGACCTCAACCGCACGCTGGAATCTATGGAACGCGCTGCGAATGCCATGCGTCAGATCGCTAAATCCGGGCGTAAGGTCATGTTCGTAGCGACCAAGAAACAAGCCCGCGATATCGTGACCAAAGCAGCCCTGTCGGTAGGTATGCCCTTTGTGACCGACCGTTGGTTGGGAGGTATGATGACCAACTTCGCTACTATCCGCCGCTCGATCAAGAAGTTGCAAACCATGGATCGCATGTTGCAGGACGGCAATGCGGAGAATATCACCAAAAAGGAGCGCCTCACGATTTCGCGTGAACGCGACAAACTGGAAAAAGTGCTTGGTGGTATTGCCGGGTTGACGCGTCTTCCGGCCGCCATCTTCGTCGTGGATGTCTCACACGAGCACATCGCTGTGGATGAAGCTATCAAGCTCGGTATTCGTACGTTTGCCATGGTCGATACCAACTCCGACCCCAACCGGGTTGATTTTGCGATTCCGGCCAACGACGATGCGTCTAAGTCGATCTCCATCATTGTCAATTACATGGCAGAATCTATTCGCCAGGGTCTGATGGACCGTGAGCGCAGCAAGACCGAAAAGACGGCAACTGCGGAAGAATAATGGAGTGACTACCATTTACTACCATTCATAAACCATTCAACCTATAGTAACATGAGCAACGTTTCTCCCGCCGAGATAAAAAAATTACGCGATATCACGGGTGCCGGCATGATGGATTGCAAAGCGGCACTCGGCGAATCGGGCGGCGATTTTGATAAAGCCATCGAATACCTGCGTAAGAAAGGTCAGAAATTGTCTTTGAAGCGCGCTGACCGGGAAGCTAAAGAAGGCGCCGTTATCGCCTTGGTTTCCGACGACAAAAAGCGCGGTGTGATCATCAAGTTGAGCTCTGAGACTGATTTCGTTTCCAAAAACGAAAACTTCATCAGCCTGGCTACTTCCTTTGCCCAATTGGCATTGGATAAAATGCCCGCTTCTCTGGATGAACTGCTCCAAGCTCCCTACAACAAAATTTCGGTGGCCGATAAGGTGGCTGAACAAGTAGGGGTGATTGGAGAAAAGATCGAATTGGCCCAATACGAATTTCTCGAAGCGCCCATGGTGGCTCCCTATATCCACATGGGTAATAAAGCTGCTGTGTTGGTCGCTTTGAATAAAAATAACGATTCTTTCTTCGAGCCGGGTCGCGAGGTTGCCATGCAAGTTGCCGCAATGCGCCCTATCGCAGTCGATCAAGCTGGCGTCGATGCAACGGTAATAGAAAAAGAGATTGAGATCGGTATGGAACAGGCGCGCAAGGAAGGCAAGCCGGAAGCCATGCTGGAGAATATCGCCAAAGGTAAACTGCGGAAATTCTTCGAGGAAACAACCCTGCTCAACCAGTCTTTCGTGAAAGACAACAAAAAGACGGTCCAGCAGTTCCTGCACGATTTTGATAAAGACTTAACGGTCACCGACTTCAAGCACGTAACGCTTGGTTAATACCTTCAAAAAGGCGAACCGGAATCCGGTTCGCCTTTTTTATTTCTAGTACCTTTGTTTTTGTCCTTGGAAAATATTTGTAAGGTATGAGTAAACCGAGATACAAACGCGTTCTGTTGAAACTCAGCGGGGAAACCCTGATGGGCGATCAACAATTCGGCATCGATCCCTCACAGCTTTTCCACTATGCGGAGCAAATCAAAGTGCTCCACGAAGCTGGCATCGAAGTGGCTGTGGTCATTGGCGGCGGCAACATCTTCCGGGGGCTTCAAGCCGAAAAATCGGGGATCGATCGGGTGCAAGGCGACTATATGGGTATGCTGGCTACGGTGATCAACGGGATGGCCCTGCAAAGCGCCATGGAAACTATCGGACTCTTTACCCGCCTGATCTCCGCCATCGAAATGAACCAGGTCGCAGAGCCTTACATCCGGCGCCGGGCGATCCGCCACCTGGAAAAAGGCCGTATTGTCATCTTTTCTGCCGGGACAGGCAGCCCTTACTTTACTACCGACTCTGCTGCCGCTCTTCGCGCCAGTGAGATCGACGCGGATGTCATCCTCAAAGGAACCCGTGTGGACGGTATCTATACAGCCGATCCGGAAAAAGACCCCAACGCCACCCGGTTTGATACCTTGTCCTTCGCTAAGGTCATCAGTCTCAACCTTAATGTCATGGACATGACGGCCTTTACCTTGTGCCAGCAGAATAATATCCCCATTATCGTCTTCGACATTAATGAAGACGGCAACCTCATGAAGATTGTCAATGGGGAACATGTGGGAACCCTAGTCAGTTAGACGTTGTACGAAAAGGCCCCGACCGGAGGTCGAAGCCTTTTTTACTTATTTTTCTATACATCGTACGTCAGCACGACTTCTTCCGTTGTGGGGTGGGATTGGCAGGTAAGGATATAACCTTCTGCCACCTCGTCTTCATCCAGGGCGTAGCACACATCCATTTTCACGCTTCCCTTTTCCAGTTTGGCCATGCATGTAGAGCAGGCGCCCGAGGTACAGGAGAACGGCGCGTCGACTTTTTGGTCGAGTAGCGCTGCCAGGATGGTCTTTTTCTCCGGGATGGAAACCTCAAACTGCCTCCCGTTAAGCGTAACGATTGCTTTGGCGCCGGCTACCCCGGAGGCGCGCTCCGACTCATCCAATTCAGCCGTGGTAAAATACTCCTGATGAATGTGCTTGCTATCTACACCCAGGCTGACTAACTTTTCCTTTGCCAGCTCGATCATTTCTCCGGGACCACAGAGGAAATACTCCGATTCCCGGCTTCTGGCAGGGTGGGCTTCCAGAAAAGAAGCGATCATGGCGCCATCGATGCGGCCAACACGGCCATCCCAGGAGACCGTGCCTTTTGAAAAAAGGCCAGACAAACCCTTGGCTTTTTCCCGGGTAGGGCGGCTAAGGGTGTGTTCTACCACCAGTTGTCCCTCGTAGCGTTTCTGCAACTGTGTCAGCTCGTCGCGGAAAATGATACTGTCTTCATTCCGGTTGCCGTACAAAAGGAAGATCGTACTTTGCGGTTCCAGTTCGAGGGTGGTTTTGATAATGGAAAGCAGCGGGGTGATCCCACTCCCGGCGCCAATGAGGTAGTAGCTCTTGCGCTGGTCTTCTTTTAACAGAGTGAAGAAGCGTCCGTCGGGAGACAATACGTCCACCACATCACCGGCTTTGAGCTTATCGTTGATATAGGTAGATACTAATCCTTTTTCCACTTTTTTAACCGTGACGCTGATGCGGTCTTCCAGCGGGCTGCTCGACATGGAGTAGGCCCGTCTCACTTCCGCACCGCCCAGGGTGAATTTCAGCGTGAGGTGCTGGCCTTGTGTATAATGAAAGGTTTCTTTTAAGTTTTCCGGTATATCAAAGAAAATGGATACCGCGTCGGGGGTTTCCCTTCGGACCTCCGAAACTGTGAGCGAATAAAATTGCGTATGCATTGTTTTGCCGGGTTTGTACAGTTCGATAATTTGCGCTAAATTAAAGAAAAAAACATGGAGTGGAGAGACCTTAAATACCTTATTGCCTACCTGGCTCCCCTCGCAGGATTTTGGGGGATCGCACAGGGAGGTTGGGCTTCTTTGGGCGCTGTTTATGTCGGATTTTTAATGATCCCGGTGCTTGAGCAGTTCTTGCCCCGGTCGACCTCCAACCTCTCCGGGGAAGAAGAAGGCATGCAGATGAAGCGCCCCTTTTTCGACTGGTTGCTTTACTTACATATCCCCATCCTTTACGGCCTGATTGCATACGCGCTAAACACCCAGGCAGCACAAAATTGGAGCATCTGGATCTGGATTGCTACCGTGCTTAATCTGGGTCTGGTGATCGGTGCTTTTGGGATCAACGTAGCGCACGAATTGGGCCACCGTGATTCCAGGTACGAGCAAACCCTTTCAAAGATCCTGCTGCTGCCTGCGCTATACCTGCATTTTTTTATCGAACACAACCGCGGGCACCATAAAAATGTAGCCACCGACGACGACCCGGCCTCCGCCAGGCTGGGGGAGAGTCTATATGCTTTTTGGTTTCGTTCCGTAACAGGAGGGTATCTAAATGCGTGGACACTTGAAGCCCAACGCCTCCGGAAACTTGGATTGCCCGCCTTGCATTGGCGCAATGAAATGCTGCAATTCCAGGTTCTGCAATTGATTTACCTCACAGGGGTTGGTTTTTTCTTTCAATGGAAAGGCCTGCTGCTGGTTATTGCCAGCGCCATTTTTGGATTTTTGCTATTGGAAGTAGTGAATTATATCGAGCATTATGGCTTGCGCCGGAAACAGTTGCCCTCCGGCAAATACGAGCCGGTTCAGCCCACGCACTCCTGGAATTCCGATCATGAACTGGGGCGAATCTTTCTCTATGAACTGACGCGCCATTCCGATCATCACTACAAGGCCACCCGGAAATACCAAATCTTGCGGCATTGGGACCAGAGCCCGCAATTGCCGTATGGATATCCGACATCAATATTGCTGGCATTGCTACCTCCACTCTGGTTTAGCATAATGGATCCCTTGGTGGAAAAAGTAACGCGCAAGCACAAAATTGATTAAACAACTATTGTGACATTATTTACTCATACCGAAGCGCCTCAATCGGATCCAGTTTGGAGGCTTTAATTGCGGGATAAATGCCGGCAGACAACCCAACTATAAGGCAGGTCACAATGGCGATGACGATCCATCCCCAGGGCACGAGAAAGGAACTACCCATTAATATGGAGATAATATTGCCGATCAGGGTACCGAGCACAATTCCCACCAATCCGCCTAATTGGCAGATAACGACAGCTTCCGTCAGGAACTGAATGAGGATGGTCCGTCTGTTCGCGCCAATAGCTTTACATACGCCAATTTCCCGGGTTCGTTCTGCCACTGACACCAACATGATGTTCATCAGTCCAATGGCAGCACCGAGCAGGGTCATGAGACCGATCGCGACGGCGCCCATTCGAAGGTTAGTGGTATTTTCCTTGATGATACCGATAAGGCTCTCGCTCTTAAATATTTCGAAATCGTTTTCTTCCGATGCTTTCAGTTTTCGAATATTGCGAAATTGTCCGGTAGCGGCGGCCACTGCATAGTCAATATCCGTGGCATTATTCACTGCTACCATAAGGTCGTAATTGGTATTGGCTGCACCATAAAAACGCTTGCCCGTCAGGAGAGGAATGATTGCCTGCCGGTCTTCACTCTGGTTCATGCTCGCCCCTTTTGATTTCAGGATCCCGATCACCTGGTACCGCGAGCTCCCCATTATTATGACCTGGTTGAGCGCTTTCTGGGTCTTTCCTTCAAACAACAAGTCGACAATATCTTTGCCGATGATCACCCTGTTTCCTCCATTTATGGCTTCCAGTGCGGTAAAATTGCGGCCTATTTCCAACTCTCTACCCTTCACATCCAGGTAATTTTCATCCACGCCAAATATCTGGACGTTTGGGTTGGTCTTTTCTTCGCCGTATTTCAACGCTGCCATATTGGTGCAAGACAGCGACACCGAAACCTGGGCCGGGAAAGAAAAGCTCTGTTTAAAATCCAGCGCTTCCTGATAGCTGATGGGATCGCCCCGCTTTTCCTGGCGGCCGCCCTGATGACCCTGTACATTTTCTCCACTCGGAGAAATGCTGAAGGAGTTGGCCCCCAGGCTGGATATGCTATCATTCAATGCAAAAACGGCACTGTCAATAGCGGTCAAAATGCCTACCAAGGCCATAATGCCAAAGGCTATGATCAAAAGGGTCAATATTGACCGCATCATATTCGAACGAATGGACCGGAGGGCCATTCTTATGTTTTCAAGGAGATTCATAGGCTATGCTTTTTGCCAATTTCCGCGCCGAAAAATACGTGCCGGAGTCCGAAAAAGCTATTTTGTTCGATCAAAGGGCATTTTCCAAAGACAGGGCTTAGAAATTAAAAGGATTCGGAGATAATGGCGAGCACATCGTTGTAAATGCCCAGGTTGCTGGCGAGTATCTCTCCTCCATAGATATAGTCTTCGCCACCTATAAAATCGCTGACATGCCCTCCGGCTTCCTGTACGAGAAATGCGCCTGCCGCTACATCCCAGGCATGGAGGCTATATTCGAAGAAGGCATCAAACCTGCCGCATGCCACATAGGCCAGATCGACTGCCGCGGACCCCAGACGCCGGATACCCCGGGTTTCCTGCATGAAGATCGAAAGGGTTTCCAGGTAGTGGTCCATCCGGTCATAGTCGTAGTAGGGAAAACCGGTGGCCAGCAGCGCATCTTGCAACGAAGCCGTCGGACTGACCCGAATGGGCTTGCCGTTGAGGAAGGCTCCACTTCCCTGCCAGGCGTAAAAGAGTTCTGCCCGGTTGATCTCCAGTACAATGCCTATGATCGTTTGTCCATGGTCCTGAAGGGCCACACTAATGGCAAAGACAGGCAATTGGTGCAGGAAATTAGTTGTACCGTCGAGTGGATCAATGATCCATTGCAGGGCTCCCTGCACGGATTCCACCGTTTCTTCCTCGGTGAGGAAGGTCGATCCGGGCAGCAAGCTTCCGAGCTCTTGCACCAGGCGCTCCTCGGCTGTTCGGTCTACATAGCTCACCAGGCTGTGCAGGGCTTTTTCTTCAATTTTTTCGACACCGACCCGCCCTATTTCTCCGCGGATAAAATCGCCGACCGATTCGATGACCCGGCAGGCCTGATGGGTGAGTTGCTCGAGCGCTTCTTTTTGCATATTGGAAACTGTTATAACCGATCCGTGCCAAGGGCGCGGATCGGTTAACTATTATTTTTTAGGGGGCGGGCTACCCTCTTATGATTGACGAAGTTGGTAAATAGAAGGCAGATTGCGACCCAACCCGTCGTAATCCAGGCCATAGCCCACGACAAAGCGATCGGGAATCTGAAAGCCCAGGTATTCGATATTGATCGGATACTGCAGGCATTCAGGCTTGAGAAGGAGGGCGGCAAGCGCCACTGAAGCAGGCCCCAGCTTTTGCAGATCGGGTAGCAGAGCGCGCATGGTATTGCCAGAGTCAATGATATCCTCCACAATGATCAAGTCCCTGTTCTCCACCGGCACGTTCAAGCCCAGCACCGTTTCAATTTTCCCCGTACTGGCAAGCCCTCTGTAAGAGGAAATTTTGATAAAAGCGAGCTCGCAATCCAGGTCGCAGGACCGCACCAGATCGGCGGCAAACATAAAGGCCCCGTTGAGAATAGCGAGAAAGACCGGGCGTTTTCCCGCATAATCGAGCGAGATCTGCCGTCCCATTTCCGCTACCCTGGCCTGGATCTGCTGCTCAGAAAGGTATAGCTCAAACCGGTGGTCATGTACTGAGATTTCACGTTTCATGAAGAGAAATTATTCCAATCCGTATTGATCCAAAAGAAACACCAGGGAAGTCATGGCTGCTGCGCCAAGTTCCAGTTCCCGCTCATTTACGGCTTCGATCACATCTACCGCTGTATGATGGAAATCAAAATAGCGTTGCGTATCTACATCCAACCCAAAGAGCAGGCCTTTTTGGTCTTTGAGCCCGGAAATATCTGCCCCCGAACCACCCAGACGTAAGTGAAGCCCATAGGGTTCCAGCAGGGGCTCCCATTGGTACACATGCTTATATTTTTGCTGAAAGATGCTTACATGGCCTTCGGCAGTAAACCCCCGGGGGGAGAAACCTCCGCGGTCGGACTCAATAGCGGCCATGTGGTATTCCTCCAATTCATTGGAAGTTTGCCAATAGGTACGCCCTCCAACCAACCCGTTCTCTTCATTCATGAATAACACGCACCGGATGGTATGCTTAGGCTGATAATTCAGCCGCTTGAGAATTTGCAGGACATCCATTGCCTGCACACAACCCGACCCATCGTCGTGGGCGCCCCCACCTACATCCCATGCATCCAGGTGGCCTCCGACCAGGATAATATCCCCGGGTCTCTCGGAGCCCCGCCACTCGGCAATTACATTAAATGATTCTACATCGGAGAGGGTTTCGCAGGTAGTGCGCAGGTAGATACTGAGCGCAGAGCCCTTCAGGAGGGCGCTCAATTTTTCAGCGTCGTTGGTGCTGATCGCTACAGCGGGAATGCGCTGGGTTGGATCCTGGTAGGACAGGGTTCCTGTATGTGGATTGTCATCCAGGCGGTTGGTCATGGAACGAACGACCACTGCCACGGCGCCTTTCTTTGCCGCCCGGCTTGCGCCGTATACCCGCTGATCTACCGCACCGCCATAGGCGTTAAAGGTGTTGATCTGACGGGGGTCCATGGGACGGTTGAAAAATACGATCTTTCCTTTTACAGCTTCATCCGGCAAGGAATCGACCTCGTCGAGGCTCCTGACCTCAATCACCGGTGCGGTAATTCCATTCGCGCCCGTACCGATGGAATTGCCCAGGGCTAAAGCTTTCAATTCAATGGTCTTTTTATCCGGAAGCACGATCTGTACCTGCTCTTTCTCCCCCCGCACCCAGCGTGGTACGCGGCAGGGTTGGAGCCAAACCGAATCGACACCAAGGGTGTCCAACATTTTCCGGGTATAGTCTACCGCCGCAGCGGCAGCCGGAGAGCCTGCCAACCGGCCAAACCCCACCGTGGTCAGGTCGGTCAACCAGCCATAGCAGCTACCTTGGGTCAAGGCTATATCGTGGATCTCCCGAATAAAGAGCGCGTCCTTGTCTTCAGGAGGGCCCTGTGCAATCGCAGTTAGTGTTGATAATACACAAACAAGAAATAGGAATAAACTTTCCCGAAGGAAGAATTTATTTTTCGTGGTCCTGTAAAAAATGTCCAAATCCATCATTTACTAATTTTATACGGCCATTAAAGATCAAAGCAACGTGCTAGCAACCAATAAATTCCGAAATTTAAAAACAACGGTAAAATATTTCGAAAATAAAAGCACTCGCTGCGCCCCGGATCGTTGATTCCCGACCCAATTTGCGGGCGTATGAAAAAAAATTAGGCTTAGTAATTGTATTTTTTACAATTACCTTGTATTTTTGTCTTAGAAACACTGTAAAGAACGAATAATTTGGTTTTATTTGGTTAGGGCTGAGGTAGTGCTGTGGTGGCGCTGCCTCTTTTTTTTTCTACACGGTTCATATCAACCCTCTTGCTTTTAGCTCAAGGTACTTATTGATAGTGTGCACACTTAGCTCTTCGGGCCGGGTCAAAATGGCCTGAATGCCAAATTGTCGAAGTTTTTGTACCAACTGCCTCTTTTCAGCCACAAATTTTTGCGCCATCGTTTGCGTATAGATCGCTTCCAGATCGGTTACTTCCTGATAAGCAAAATCCTGGATCTCGGTATTTTCGAAAAAGATAACGACCAGCAAGTGTTGGAGGTTGATCCGTCTGAGCACCGGCAACACACGCTCCAGGGCGAACATACTTTCAAAATTGGTGAATAGCAGCAACAGGCTTCGGCCTTTTATCAGCCGCCTGACTGCCTGGTAGGTCAGTTCGTAATTGGCTTCTACCGGCCGCTCTTTTTCATTGTACAGGGTCATCAGGATCTTATTCATCTGGTCGCCTTTGCGGTCGGCTTTCAAAATGGAGCCGATCTTATCCGAAAAGGTCAGCAACCCTGCTTTGTCGTGTTTTTGCAAGGCGATATTGGACATCACCAGGCTGGTATTGATCGCATAATCCATCAAACTCAAACCGTTGAAAGGCAGGCGCATCACCCGGCTTTTATCGATCAGGCAGTATACCTGCTGCGCCCGTTCATCTTCATACTGATTGACCATCAGTCCGGCTTTGCGGCTGGTGGCTTTCCAGTTGACGCTTCTGTAGTCGTCGCCCCGCACATATTCCTTGATCTGCTCAAACTCATAACTGTGCCCGATGCGGCGGATCTTTTTGATCCCCTGCAGGCTCGTCACTTTATCAAATGCTTTCAGGGCATACTTTTTCATTTGCAGGATAGACGGATAGACCGGGACAGATACAGTTTGCGGAATGGTGATCCGCCGCTGTACCAGTCCGAGCGGGCTGCTCACAAACAGCTGAATGGCGCCAAACGAATAGGCGCCCCGCTTATTGGGTGTGAGGTCGTAGGTGAGTTCCTGCATGCTGCCGGGCTCCATCTGGAGTTCCACGGCAAAATCGCGGATCTGAAACTCAACGCGCAATTCATCGATTAGGGAGAGCTGAAGTTTATAGGGCGACCGGTTGTGGAGTTCCAGTCTGACGGGATTGGGATCGCCCAAAGACAGCACTTTGGGCAAACGCCGTTTTACATTCAGATCCACCCGGCGGTTAAAAAGGAGCAGGGCGTCAGCCAGCACCAGGGCGAGGGCAACCATGAAAGCAGCCTGTCCTACGTAGAAAAAAACAGGAAAGGGGAATCCGAGTGCACACAGAGCAACCACCCCTCCGAAGAGCAGGAAAAAGCGGTTGGGGAGATACGAATTCCGGATGATTTGCCACATACAGGATCCTTTTTACCGGTTAACGCGGCACTTCAATGCTGTGAATAATATCCTGGATCACGTCTTTGGCTTCATAGCCTTCCATTTCCCGTTCCGGGGTCATAATAATGCGGTGGTTGAGCACCGGGTAAGCGACATACTGGATATCATCAGGAGTGACAAAATCACGTCCCCGAAGCGCAGCCATAGCCTTCGAGCCTTTTAGGATTGCCAGGGAGGCCCGGGGCGAAGCGCCCAGGAACAAATCGCCATGGTTGCGGGTCTGGTATACGATGGAGGCGATATAATCCACCAACGCATCTTCGATATGTACCTGCTCGATCAGGGCGCGGCATTCCTGGATCTCGTTCGCCGAAAAAACCTGTTTCACATCGTGTTTTTGAGAAAAGGAGAAATCACTTTTAAAGCGCTGCAGGATCGTCTTTTCCTCGGCCAGGTCGGGATACGTGATGTTGATCTTGAACAAGAACCGGTCGAGTTGCGCTTCGGGCAGTTTATAGGTACCCTCCTGCTCAATAGGGTTTTGAGTAGCGACGACGAAAAAGGGCGGCTGCATGGGATAGGTTTTACCGTCTATGGTAACCTGGTATTCCTCCATTACTTCAAACAAGGCAGACTGGGTCTTCGCCGGAGCCCGGTTGATCTCGTCGATCAACACGATGTTGGCAAAAATGGGACCGGGGTTGAAACTGAAATCAGATGTTTTCAAATTGAACACCGTGGTTCCCACTACATCACTGGGCATGAGATCGGGCGTGAACTGGATCCGGGAAAAATCGACATCCAGGGTTTGTGCCAGCAACTTTGCTGTCAGGGTTTTTGCGATGCCCGGCACCCCTTCTATCAACACATGTCCATTGGTGAAAAGCGCCGCCAAAAGCAGATCGAGTAGTTGCTCCTGGCCGACGATCACTTTGTGCAGTTCGGTCTTTACCCGCTCGGCAGCAACGCGCACTTTTTCCAGGTCGACCCTGTTTGCCTTCCAGGAGGGCCCTTCCTGCTGTTCGGGGTTCTCAAATGTGGGATTTTCTTCCATAATCTATTTCGGTTCAGCTCATTTTATTTGCAAGTTCGATAAAATATATCCAATGCCCGGTGCAGGTCGATGAGGGTGTTTTCGGAAAGGAATACCTCCGACCGCTCGATGTTCTGTGCCAGGCGAAATAAGGGAGCAAGGGTCTCTTTTTCTATTCCAGACCGTTCTGCCAGTTTTTTTATAAAGGGTTCGTCCAATTCACGGGTAGGCAAGTGGTAGCGATCGCGCACAAAGCCCAGAAACAACTTCCACTTTTGTATGGCCAGTTTTCTATGGCTGTTTTGCTGGAAGTAAAGCTGGCCGATCGTGGCAATAAATTCCATTGACGTGTTGGTGTTGGGTTCCAATACCGGAATAATCCGCTGCCTGCGCTTGGCCCGGAACAACAAGTACATAAGCGCAGAGGATAGCCCGACATACCAGGCCCATGCCAGGGGGGGCTGACTCAGGATGTACTGCAAAGGACCTTCCCCACTGATCGATCGGGTTGTTCTCGGTGGACGCCGGCCCCATGTCCTCCGGAATGCCGATTCATAATCGCTGTAATGATCCCAATAAATAGGGCCATCGTTCAAATAGGCCATCACCTTGTCGGCATAGTCGAGTCCATCTGATTCTTTTACATAAAAATTGGTGAAAGCCAGCGGAGTAGAATGGAACAGGATTACTCCACGCCCATAGGGAATGCGTATAAAATTGATCGATTCGGCATCCAAAATTCCCAGCGTTTCAGCAGTGATGCTGTCCTCTTCCAAACCAGCCAGTAATGCTAAATTCCAATAGGCCCAGTTGTATTCCAGCGCTCCTGTCTGATCGTAGCAGGTTAGTTGAAGTCGTGTGTCTTGCCACTGATCATAGGTTAATGTCGCCGAAACAGTCGAATCCATCCTATAGGAATACCGGTCCAGCTCCAGGGAATCCAAATCAGTGGACAAAAGTCGGGAAAGCAACCCTACAGGCAACCCGTTGAGCGCCAGAAAAAGGGTATTGCCTTGCTCCGCAAACGCCAACAAGTAGTCTTCCTCCAAACTATCCAGCAAAATGCCGGGGCCGATGAACACGTAATTAGCCGGACTACCTTCCCATTTGGTGAGGTTTCCGATCAGGCTGTCTTCCACGATGAAAAAGCGGTCTTCCCCGGCCTGATCTTTCAGCAAGGCATGGATGAGTTGGGTTCCATACGGTTGATTGCTGTCGTGCCGGTAGCTTTCTGTCCAATTCGTTCGTTTATCCCCGGGCCAAAACAGGAAAAGCAGTACCGCAAGCACCAGTACCAGAAAACCACCCCAAAGCCAAATGCGGTTCTTCTCCATCGTCTTTAACTCTTGTGGAGGGTCTCTTCCACGGCAATAAATCTTCCGGCAACTTGCCGGTAAGCAACTTCTTCCAGGTGGTAGTCCCCGTACCAAATGCGTTCGAAAACACCAGTAAGCTCCCGGAAATTATCAAATACGGGGCGTGCCTGAATTTCCTGCAGGTAGTCCCCATTGGTCTTATCCCGCTTCCATTCGATCCATTCCTTTCGCGCCAGCGCCTGTATCAACGAGAGGTAATGCAGTCGAACAGCCATTTTATAATCGCCCGCAGAAAGGGCATCCCGAATGAATCCGGGCATGTCTGCATCGGGAAGGTGGGCTTCTATATTATCCAGGTTTATCTCCAGCTTCCCTCCGAATTTTCGATTCTTGGGCCCGAACAGGGACGCTCCCCCCATTAGATTGAATAGAATCAGGACGATAATCCCAATGACAGCCAGCACGGCCAACACCTTTAAAACGATGGCCCAACCCATGGCTTTTTTCGGGTCGGGAGCTTCCGGCTCCTCTTTTTGCACCATCGGAGCCTGGTAATCCAACTCCTTGGCCAGGGTTTCCCATTTCTCCTTGTCCAGCTTTACGCCACGATCCGGTTCGGCCTGGGCAGACAGGTCCCCGCCTGCCCAGATGAGCGGGCACCCTAAGAAGAAGCTGATCAGGAGATATCGTTTCATGTTAAATTATTCTTCCCGTGGCAACCCCTGGATACGGGGCTGAAGGGCTACTCTTTCTATGCGCGAGCGGAGATGCGGCGCATCCAGTATCTCCACCAACGTAAAATACAACAGGGAGGCACCAAATATCATGGCGCCGAAAAACAGGAACAGCAGAAAAAGCGTACAAAAGACAAGTAGCACCGTTACGACGTTGTCCATTGCTGATTGTTCGAGCGAAAATCCGATCCCGATACTGTCGAAGATCATCCACAGGATCATGGAATCCAGTGCCATGAACAACAAAAAGCCCACTGCGGTGAGCAGCAATGCAAACCCCAGATACCGCCCTACCTGGGTGAGTACCAATTCAAATAGCCGGACAATGGAGCGCAAGGCATTTTTGCCCTCCCACAGCATAATGAGGACCCAAACCAGGGCCAGAGGAAACACCATCGTGAAACTCAATACAGTATACCAGGCATTTGGCAGGAGCAGCATCACCAAAATGGCGGCGCCAATTCCCGCTTTCAACCACACGAGCAAAGGTTTTTGTCCGGATACAAAGGGCCGTACCATCTGGAAAAATTGCATGCTCAGCCAGGTAAAAAGCAGGATCTGCACTACCGGCATCCAGGGGATTTCCGGGTGCCGGATCAGCATAGGAATGGACTTAAGCATACCCAAAAACTCCCAGGTAAACACAAATAAAGCTGCGGGCTCCTTGCCGGAAAAAGGGAAAACCAGTAGACAAAATACAAGGGCTGCCAACGCCGCCCGCCATGCGATCTGGTCGAAATACCGGCGAAATAAGGAGAAAGTGGTCGAAAATAATTCTCCCCCCGATTGTATCTGATGGAAGCTGATATCCAGCGCTGTATCCGGGCTCAACAGGGGGTCTACCTCCTGAACCTTAAACCCATTCCGGGCTTTTTGAATGGGGTACCACACGTAGTAGAACAGGATGAATGCAAAACAACTGAAGATAAAAATGCCCCGCAGCAGGTCGGGCAGTTCCGTATGCCGGGTCAGAAAACCTTCAATAATACCGGCAACGGTAAATATGGGGACCAGGCTCAACATGATTTTCAACCCCCGCCGAGCGGAGAACTGAAAAGCCTTCATGCGCGACAAGGTACCTGGAAAGACCAATCCACGGCCCAGGGTCAGCCCCGCTGCGCCGGCGATCACGATAGCCGATATCTCCAGCGCACCGTGCATCCAAATAGTGAGGAAGGAATCCCAAAATAAGCCCCTTTCGATGAAAAAATATTGAAAGACCCCTACCATAACCCCGTTTCGAACCAGTATACCCACCGTACCGATAGCGAATAGGGCGCCGGAAATAAACGTGAGAAAAGCTACGAAAAGGTTGTTCGAAATGATCCCCACCGTCATGCCAAAAGGGCCGTCTCCTTTGTAAACCGCCATAGGATCGCCCGCTTGAATATTGCCTTCCGTCATCGACACATAGCCCTCCCCGAGGATTGCCTGGGCAAAATCGGGGTCCATTGCCGAAGAAAATACCCCAATGCCCAGGGAGAGCACAAACAACAGCAATGCAAACCGAAATTCACGGCGGGACTCCCAGACCAGAAAAGGGAGCTCTTCCTTCCAAAATTCAAGCAGCCTGCTACGCCGCGACCGTTTGGTCTTATAAATACTGATGTAAACCTTTTGAGCCAGCCCGTTCAAATAGGCGCGAACCAGGCGATTGGGATAAAAGGTCCTGGAAAAAGAAAGATCATCCGTGACCTGTACAAACAGGTCATTGAGTTGGTCGGAGTCTTTCTCTTTGTCCTCGAGCACCTGCTCGAAAGTCTCCCACTTCTCCCGGTTCTGATCGATGAATTTGGATTCGCGCATACTACCTGTTGCAAACAATTACCGGCACCTTTGGCGCCGGTAATTGTTTATTAATTTTGCCAGCCAACTTAATTCAAGTTGCTTGGTTCCTCAAATAACGTGATTTTTGAAAAAATAATCGAATGGCCTCCATCGAAATACGAACAACACAGAATGTGACCATCACATACGAACTCGCCAATGTGCGGGACCGGCTGTTCGCTTTTCTGATCGATTTTTTCCTCATCGCCACGTTGTACTATATTTTGCTGGTGTTTCTGATATCCACGGTGGGCACACTATTAAGCGCCGCCTCCGGCCTCTTGCTGAGCTTTTTAGTTTACTTTTTGCCGCTGTTTATTTTTCTGTTTTATTGTTTTTCCTTTGAAGTCTACCTGCACGGACAGACTATCGGCAAACGCATGATCGGGATCAAAGTGGTGCGGCTCGACGGAAAAGAACCCGGCCTGACCGACTACCTGCTGCGCAGCATATTTTACCTCATCGACGTCGTTTTTAGCAGCGGTATCATCGCTTCGCTCCTGATTGGCTCCACGCCCCGCCACCAGCGCCTGGGAGATCTCACGGCCCATACTACGGTCATCCGCGTGCCGTCGAATCTCCCGTACCGGCTACGCGATGTGCTCCGGATCGAATCGCTGGAGGACTACGAACCTCAATATCCAGGCATTCGCCAGGTCAGTGAGCAGGATATGTTGCTGGTGAAGACAGCCCTGGCAAGGTACCAATCCTTTCCCAATAACGCTCACCGGGAAGTATTGCAACAGCTGGCTAATCGATTGGCCAGCTTGCTGGAGCTACCCCAGGCGCCTGCTGATAAGGTTAGCTTTTTGAAGACACTTATCCGCGACTATGTGGTGCTCACCAGGTGAGCCTAAAATCCGGGAAATTGGTCAAACCAATTGTAAATACTAGCTTTGGCACCTAATCACCGGGTGAGTAAAATATGGGAAGAAAGAGAAAGCCTCAATACGAATATCAACTAGAGATCACCGGCATCGCCGATAAGGGAAGGGGTGTGGGTCGCACGCCGGAAGGGCAAGTCGTTTTTGTCGAAAATGTAGCGCCCGGTGATGTGGTTGACGTATTAATCATCAGAAAAAAGCAGGACAGCTGCAAGCCACACCGACTCATTTTCACCAATATTCCAAGGATCGCGTGGAGCCCTTTTGCAGCCATTACGACATCTGCGGAGGGTGCCAGTGGCAGCATCTGTCGTATGAAGCGCAGTTGCAGCACAAAGAGACTAATGTGCGGAATGCCCTGCAACGCATCGCCAAAGTACCCATTGGAGAATTCCTGCCCATACTCCCGGCGCCGGAAACGCAGTATTACCGGAATAAACTCGAATTTGCCTTTTCCAACCGCCGCTGGCTAACCACGGAGGAACTGGAAGACAAGTCGACCCCTCTTTTTGTAGATGTGCTGGGATTCCACAAAGCCGGAGCATTTGACAAGATCATCAACATCGACCATTGCTGGCTGGAGCCCGAGCCATCCAACCTAATCCGGAACGGATTGCGGGAACTCGGCATGGAGCAAGGGTTGAGTTTTTACGACACACGCGCCCACGAAGGCTTCTTACGGCAGGTCATGGTCCGCGTGAGTACGGTGGGTGAGACGCTGGTATTGCTCAGTTTCGGAGAAGAGGACGAACCCAGGCGGATCGCTTACCTCGATGCGGTGCTGGAACGCTTTCCCCAGATCACCACCCTGATCTACTGCATCAATACCAAGGTCAACGACTTTGTGCTCGACCTCGACATGCACACCTACGCAGGCAAGGGCTTTATCGAGGAGCAGCTGGGCCATGTGCGTTTCCGCATTGGCCCGAAATCGTTTTTCCAGACCAATTCCCGCCAGGGAGAGCAGCTTTACTCCATTGCCGCTCAATTTGCCGGGCTCGATGGCACGCAAAACGTGTATGACCTGTATACCGGAGTGGGGAGTATCGCCTTATATTTGGCCAAAGACGCCCGACAGGTGACCGGAATAGAAGAAATAGAAGCGGCGATCGACGATGCACGGGAAAATGCCCTGTTGAATAACATTGACAATTGCACTTTTTATGCGGGAGATGTGAAAAATATACTCACCCCCGAGTTTGCTGAAAAGCATGGCAAGCCGGATGTAGTAATCACCGATCCGCCACGGGCGGGCATGCACCCGGATGTGGTGAAACTATTTTTGCAGCTCGAGTCGCCGAGGATCGTGTATGTGAGCTGTAACCCGGCTACCCAGGCACGCGACCTCAACCTGCTGGACGAAAAATACCGGGTAGAAAAAGTGCAGCCGGTGGATATGTTTCCGCATACACAGCATATTGAAGCAGTAGCTTTGCTGGTGAAGCGATAAAACTTTGCACTCTTACTTATAAGTTTTTCATATGTACACGGCAGCGCAACAACGTGCATTTTATGAGCTTTCCAAGGAGCTGTTAAAACAACAGCTCCAACCGTCACACGAGGCAGCTGAGTCGGTTATGCGTGACTTACGCGATGTGCTCATTTACCACGAATGGCGGTATTACGTGCTGAACGACCCGGTGGTCAGCGACTTCGAATACGACCAGTTGTTCAAACACTTGCAAAATCTGGAGGCGCACTTTCCGGAGTTGATCGATCCTGATTCCCCTACCCAGCGTGTCTCGGCCGACCTCACGGAAGATTTTCCTTCTGCGGAGCATCTCACCCCCATGCTTTCCCTGGCCAACTCCTACAATGCAGAAGACCTGAACGACTTTGATGAACAGGTAAAAAAGCTGACGCTTACCCCTGCCGAAGAAGACGTGGAATACGTGGTCGAACCCAAATATGACGGCGGCACGATCGCTCTTGTCTACGAGAACGACATACTATCCCGCGCTTCTACCCGGGGAAACGGCGTGATGGGAGAAGAAATGACCGCCAACGCCCGGGTGATCCGGTCTATTCCACTCAAGGCGGGTTTTTCCAGATCCGGGTTCCAGACCGTGGAATTGCGGGGAGAGGTACTCATCCGGAAAGATATTTTCAACCAGATCAATAAAAAACGCGAAGCAGAAGGGTTGGCCTTGTTCGCCAATCCACGCAACGCCGCTACCGGAGGACTCCGGATGAAAGACCCAAAAGAAACGGCCCAACGGGGTTTGGAGGCGTTCGTTTATCAGCTGGCTTATGCGACGAATGCCGAGGGCGCCGATGAACTGGGTCGGCTGCGCACCCACGATGAAAGTATTGAGTTGCTTGGTACCCTTGGATTTAAAGTGCCGGGGGAAGAGCGTAAGGTGTGCAAAGGAATCCGGGAGGTCATCGACTTTTGTCTACACTGGCAAGCTCGCCGGGAGGATTTTCCCTACGAAATCGACGGCATGGTGGTCAAAGTGAACCGGCGTGATTTGCAGGAGCGATGCGGGTATACAAGCCACCATCCACGGTGGGCTATTGCGTTCAAATTTCAGGCCAAGCAGGCCACTACCAAACTGTTGAACGTAGAGTATCAGGTGGGGAAGGTGGGATCGATCACTCCCGTTGCCAAGCTCGAACCCGTGCCGCTCGCCGGGGTGACTATCTCCTCCGTTTCGCTGCACAATGAAGACTTTATCCGGACCAAGGACCTTAGACTGGGCGATACGGTGTTGGTTGAACGGGCCGGCGATGTGATCCCCTATATCGTCAAAGCCATGACGGAGTTGCGCACCGGCGCGGAGCACCCGATCGCTTTTCCTCAATTTTGCCCGGTGAATGATACGGAAGAACCGGTCGAACTGGTGCGCGAAGAAGGAGAGTCTGCCTGGCGTTGCCCCATCTGTGTTTGCGGGGCGCAAGACCTTCAGCGATTGATCTGGCACGTTTCCAAAGACGCCATGGACATCGAGGGGCTAGGCAAATCTATCGTCGAACGATTCTATGAATTGGGTTGGTTGCGCACCCTGGCCGATGTATACCGCTTACCTTACGAGCAGATCGAACAGTTGGAAGGATTTGGCCCCAAATCGGTGACCAACCTCAAAGCTTCTATCGAAAAAGCCAGGCAAAACCCCATTCAGCGCCTTTTGCACAGTTTAAGTATCCATCACCTCGGCCAGAAAATATCCAAACTGTTGGCCGCAGAGATCGGCCACGTGCTCGACTTGAAAGACTGGACAGCAGAAGATTTTACCCACATCAAGGATGTAGGGCCGGTGGTAGCGGAAAACGTGATGGCCTGGTTCCATCATCCGTCCAATATTCAATTGCTCGAGGAGATGGAATCGCTAGGCGTAAACCTCCGCCAAACGGAGGAGGACCGTCCCAGGGCGGCTTCTGCAGATGCCCCACTTGCCGGCAAATCGATCCTCTTTACCGGCACCCTCCAGACCATGGGCCGCAAGGAAGCCCAGGAGAAAGCCGAAGCCGCCGGCGCCCGAAACGTCAGTGCGGTGAGTTCCAAACTCGACATCCTCGTAGCGGGGGAGGCGGCGGGGTCCAAACTGAAAAAAGCACGGGAACTCGGCACTGTGCAAGTGTTGACAGAAGAAGAGTTTTTGAGCCTGGTCAGTTAATATGCAACCTTTCCTTCTTATTTTGCACCTGATATAGACTATAACGAAAGCCTTCGCACTAACAAATTAATTCAATTTCATGTCCTTTTCAACTGCCTCTGTGCCAGGCGAAAAGGTTTATTCCGCAGCTGGAATAAACCTTTTCGCTTTTTTCCTCCTCCTGTTTCTAGGGCTGTTCCCTTATCGCTCCTGGGGCCAATGCACCCTTACCTGCATAGATGTGCAAGTTTCCTTAAATGACCAATGCACTGCGTTTATTGAACCGCAACTCCTTCTTTCCGGGAATCCAGGGCCAGGTTGCCTGGATCATTTGGTCGTGCATATTTTTGATGGAAATGGAAACCTTATCCCCACGAGTCCTTTAATCACCGGCGATTACGTCAATAAAACACTGACGGGAACAGTAATTGACACCCTGACGGGAAATTACTGTTCCGGCGAATTGCATGTAGAGGATAAGCTAGCTCCCACTATGGTCTGCGAAGATATTACCGTCACGTGTTTCGATCCTACTGATCCGGCTTCAATCGGCATGCCCGGGGTCGACGACAATTGTACCGGGTCCCCGACGGTCACCTTTGTCGATAATCCAATCTATACCAATTGTACCGATTCCGACACCATCCTTATGATCAACCGGCTTTGGTCGGCATCGGATGCCAGTGGAAACACGGCTCATTGTATTCAAAAAATCCTGGTGGTACGTCCTCCACTCAGTGCATTAGTCATGCCTCCGGACAGGGATGGAGTCCACGCACCGCCGCTGTACTGTCCGGCAACCGACACCTCTCCTGCAATTACCGGATTTCCTTCTTATAATGGCACCGCCATCGACAGCATATGTGGGTTTGAATCTTTTTTTACCGAGGTGGAAGTGTTTACTTGTGCGGGAAGTTATTCCCTGTTCCGGGAATGGGAAGTGTACGACGGATGCCGGGGAGAAAGCACGGTTCATACCCAGTTCATCGAAGTGTTGGACTCCCTGCCTCCAATGATGGGATGCCCGAACGATGTATTTGTGAATACGAGCAATCAAGACTGTACGGCAACGGTCATTTTTCCCCAGCCGGCCACTTTCGACTCTTGTGGATCAACTGTGAATATTGCAGTAGAAGGCTCCTTTGGCTTGGTACAGGGTACCACGATTTACAACCTTGAATCCGGGGTTTACAATACCACCTGTATTGCAACTGATGAATGTGGAAATACGGCCACTTGTCAATTTCAAATAACAGTGCATGACGTGGTTCCACCTGTTGCAGTGAGCGTGAGCAATCCCAATATTTCGCTCTTGCCGACTTCCCCAACCCTGGTAAATGCGGCGACTTTTGACGATGGAAGTTGGGACAATTGCGGCGCCGTGACATTAGCTGTCAGGCGCCTGGATTCCCCGTTCTGCGATGGAGATGATTCTACCCCGTTTGGACCGAACGTGCCCTTTTTCTGTTGTGACGTAGGCCACCCGGTCTGGATCGAACTCCGGGTAAGTGACCAGGACGGGAATACCAGCACAAGCCTTTCCTCCGCACAGGTGTTCGACAATCTCAATCCCGGCATTTTATGTCCGAATGACCTGACCTTGGATTGTGGGAAGGATTTTACAGATTTCGTCATTACCGGACTGCCGACCGCGAGTGACAATTGCCCGGATTTCGAGATCACGTATTCAGACAGCATTCAACTTTCCAACTGTGGGGTAGGGTTTGTCTGGCGCAATTGGATGATCGAAGATGCCGGAGGGCGAAAAGCGGCTTGCACCCAAACCATTACTATAAAAAATCAGGACCCTTTTTATATCAATCCGGTGGACCCCACCGATCCCACCGACGATATTATCTGGCCGCTGGATTTCAGTTCGCCGAGTTGCGGAGCAGGGTTAGAGCCGGAAAACCTGCCGATGGAAAACGGATTTCCGCAGATCCTCGCTGATACTACCAATTGTATGGTAATTGCCTATAACTATTCCGATACTTATCTCAATTCGCCTTCTGCATGTGTCGAGATCTTGCGCACCTGGCTGGTGGTGGACTGGTGCCAGTTTAATCCCATCAACCAGACCGGGATTTGGGAGTACATCCAGGTTATTCATATCACCAACTCCGAACCGCCGGTTATCCTCGGAACGTGCGAAGATCTCGTATTCTGTAGTTTCGACTCCGATTGTGCAGGAGGCGATGTCTCCCTTTTCATCGAAGCGGAAGATGATTGTACGCCCTCCGCGCAATTGGGATTTGAATATGAAGTCGACCTGTATGACGACGGCACGAAGGATGAAACCGGGGAAGGTTCCGAGATAAATGGCAATTATCCGCTTGGCACGCACCGTTTTACCTTTTTTGTGGACGATGCTTGTGGTAACCGCACCAGTTGTTCCAAGAACTTTACCATTGAAGATTGTAAAAATCCTACCCCTTACTGTGAAGACTTGATCGTGGAAATTATGGACCTGCCCGACCCCATGATCGAGGTCAGCGCCGAGGAGTTCAATGTCGGGAGCTTCGACAATTGCTCCGACACGAGCGCTTTAACGTTTTCTTACTCTGCCGATACAAGTGATTCGACGCGGATCTTTACCTGCAGTAATGTCGGGATCAACACCGTGGAGATGTGGGTGACAGACGAGCAGGGCAACCAGGATTACTGCGTAGTCAACCTCAAGGTGCAAAACAACCTGGCGGCATGTGCTTCCCAAATTTCCATTTCGGGCGCGCTGGACACCGAAAGCGGGAGCCCGGTAGCCAACGCCATTGTCACGCTCAACAGCAGTGATTCCCTCACTACCTCCAGCGACGGGCTGTTTCTTTTTGAATTTTTACAAACAGGGGGCGATTATACCATCTTGCCCTCCAAGCTTACCGATGCCGATAATGGAGTTACGACCTACGATATGGTACTCATCAGCCGGCATATCCTGGGGGTCACCCTGCTGAGCTCCCCCTATCAACAAATCGCGGCCGATGTCAACCGTTCCGGGTCCGTTTCCACCCTTGATCTGGTAGAGATCCGAAAGGTCATTCTGGGGCTTCAGTCCGGGTTTCCCAATAATACCTCCTGGCGATTCATTGACAAAAGCTACCATTTCACCAACCCCGGCAATCCATTTCAGGAGTCATTTCCGGAATCCATCTCTTTTAACAACCTTACCAGTATGGAAATTGCCAATTTTGTAGCTGTTAAGGTAGGTGATGTCAACGGGTCGGCCGATCCGCTGGAGTAGCAGTCCGGCGGTTAATTTGCTTTTCCCCCTTAATCCCCTTAATTTTGGTGCTCAAATAATCCAGATTAACTATGCGTAATTTCTTTCGTGGTATTTTGGCAATCGCAGGATTGACCTTTGTGAGTATGGCTTTTGTGGGCCCCACCCCTGTAGATAAAGGGGTTCAGCTGGTGGTCACCCTGAACAGCTGTGAAGGTGTGGCCGACAAGCTTTACCTTTTCGAATTTAATGGAATAGGCTTCCGGGCGCTTCAGGAAGTTCCGATCCAGGAAGGCAAAGCGGTATTCGAGCTGGCCTCCACCGGACCGCGTTTTTACTATATTGGCACCAATGAAAACAATCTCAAGCCTCTGATCCTCGGATCGGAGTCAGAAGTAAAAGTCAGCGCACCCTGCCAGCAGTTGCGCAGTGCACAATTTGTCTCTTCCCCGCTCAACACGCAGTATGAGCAATTGCGCGAGAAGGTCAATCAAATGCGTATGGAGTCCAATCAACTGGCCCAGGAATACCGCAAAGTAGCCTCCGATCCGGGCCAGGCAGCTGGGCTTGTGGCTTCCATGAAGCAAACGGACGAGCAAAAGATCAGAATGCTCGACTCGTTGAAAAAAGCGAATCCCTATTTCTACCACGTCGCCGCACTCAACACGTATCTGAGCTTTCAAAATAATAGCGAGGGCTACGACAATGAATTGCTGTATTTTTCCAAAAAGTATTTCCAGTTTGTCGATTGGAAAAACAAGGATCTAGAGTATATGCCCTGGGTGTACGAAGCCTGGAAAAGCTTCACCGAAACTATCACCAATACCGGTCTACAAAAGGAAAAACACAAGGAATTGATCGATGAAGCGCTGAGCGCCATTCCTTCCGATAGCCGCACGTATAAGCTGGCGCTTGGAGGAGTGGTTGCCCTGTTGCAGACGAAGAACCATCCCAATTTCATTCCTTACGCCAAGGAATTTATCAAACGCTATGAATCATCTGACCCATCTGCTACGGAAGTATTGAAATCGCAGGTATCCCGCCTGGAAGCATTTGTGGAAGGCGGCACGGCGCCCGATTTCAGGCAAACGACTCCGGAGGGAAATGAATTTGGACTGAGCGATTTGCGCGGAAAAGTCGTACTTGTGGACTTCTGGGCCAGCTGGTGTGGCCCCTGTCGCCGGGAAAACCCGAATGTGGTGAAGTTGTACAACAAATACAAAGAGCAGGGCTTCACCGTACTGAGCGTTAGCCTCGACACCGATAAAACACGGTGGATCAATGCGATCGAATCCGATGGCCTCACCTGGAACCACATCTCCGACCTGAAAGGCTGGCAAAACTCCGTGGCCCAAATGTATGGAGTGCGGTCTATTCCACACACCGTGCTAGTTGATAAGGAAGGAAAGATCATCGCCCGCAATTTGCGCGGAGAGACCCTGGAAGCAAAACTGGTCGAGATATTCGGCGAATAACCGGAAGGGAATTCTCTTCTTAAAAAGCCTTTCCGACCAGGTGCGCCGGAAAGGCTTTTTTCGTTTTAGTTATGTCTTTTCACTTAATCTGCCTCCATGCGAAAAAAGTTCAGCCAGGCTCTGTACTCTTTCCCCTTGCAGTTGTTGGCCCTGCACCTGCGGAGTAACCTGATCCTGTTGAGCATTTGGCTGTTTCTCACGCTACTGATCACGAATAAACTCGGAAGCAAATATGGCATTGTCTATTTGTTTCTTTCTCCCGAATACCTCGGCCGGGTAGACTTTTGGAGTTTCTTTTTTGTGGGCTTTGCCTATGGCGGCATGGTGATGAGCTGGAATATGGCCGTATACCTGGTCAGCGCCTACTATTTTCCTTTTCTCGCCACTCTTTCGAGGCCTTTTGTGAAATTTTGCATCAACAATTTTATCATCCCTTTCGCTTTTGCCGCCCTATTTTTATACGTCCATATCCGGTTCGAGATTTTGGATGAAGCCAGCTCCTGGAATGCTATTTTTCTGCACTGCCTGGGCTTCCTTTTTGGCGGGGCTTCGCTGATCATTGGCATTTTTGCATACTTCTTCTTTACCAATAAAGACATTCTCAGTTTTTTGAAACTCCGGGACGGGCAGCGCACGCTGCCTGCCGATTTGGAGGCCGGCATCGGACAAAATCTCGACATGGAAATGGTGCGGCGCCAAGAGGGAAAGTGGCGGATCGAAACTTACCTGAGTGAATCGCTCCGGCCACGCCTCGTGCGCAGTGTCGCACATTATGAAGCTACCTTGTTGGAAAGGGTCTTCCGGCAAAACCACTCCAATGCGTTGCTCGTCCAGATCATCAGCTTATTATCCTTGATCCTGTTGGGGTACCTCATCGACTGGCCCTACTTCCGGATTCCTGCCAGTGCGAGCATTTTTTTGGCATTCAGTATCCTGATCGCGTTGATCGGAGCTATCAGTTACTGGTTTCACAGTTGGCGGTTTGCCGTTGTCATTCTGCTTCTCCTTGTCGTCAACCACCTTACACGGAACGAATGGCTCAATCACCAAAACAGGGCATACGGACTGGATTATGAATTCCCCGAATATGCCTGCTATGATTTTGAAAGCCTTCAGGCCTTGTGTATTCCCGCTAATGTGCGTACGGATAAGGAGGAAGAAATCCGGATGCTCAATCGCTGGCTTGAGAAAGTGAAAAAGCCGGGCGGTAAAAAGCCCAAGCTGGTCGTGCTTTGTCCCAGTGGCGGCGGATTAAAATCGGCGGTATGGACCATGCTGACCCTCCAGCAGGCAGACAGCCTGACCGGCGATGCGCTATTCCGGCATTCAGCCCTCATTACCGGCGCTTCCGGAGGAATGATCGGCGCGGCCTACTATCGCGAGCTTTTCCTTCGCCAATTGCAGGGCGACACGGTCGACCGCTTTGCCGGTATCCACCTTGACAACGTGGCCAAAGACCTGCTCAATGCCGTGTCCTTTACGGTCGTTACGAATGACCTGTTTGTTCCCTGGGCGCGATTTAAGGCAGGAGGGTATACCTATGTGAAGGATAGGGGGTATAGTTTTGAACGCCAGCTCAACGAAAACACCGGTACCATTTTCAATAAAACCATGGCGGACTATTGGCTCCCCGAGCAAAAGGCCATGATCCCAAAAATGTTTTTAACGCCGGCTATTATCAACGACGGTCGCCGGATGGTTATTTCTTCCCAAGGCGTTTCGTACATGATGGCGCCCCCTATTGCCATTCGCAAGCCCGGCTATATGGAAATTGACGCGGTAGATTTCGGGCGTTTGCTCGAACAGCAGGATGCCGCCAATTTGCTCTTTACCAGTGCGCTTCGCATGAACGCTACTTTTCCATATATCCTGCCCGTTGTCTACTTACCTACCCAGCCTTCTATCGAAGTCATGGACGCCGGGTTCCGCGACGATTTCGGCATCAAATCTGCGACACGCTACCTCCACGTTTTCCGCGATTGGATACTCGAAAATACCAGTGGGGTGATATTGGTAGAGATGTGGGCCTTTGACCGGGTCAGGGAAGTGACCCCCTCCAATAATCAGGGTGTCGTCGAATCGATCTTTACCCCGCTGGGTATTACCGGGCAATTGATCGACCTCCAATACTATGAGCACGACAACAGCATCGGTATGTTGTACGACCTGCTCGGAGAGGATATGCTTGAAATCGTGCGATTTACCTACCACCCGAGTGCCCGAAATGCAGAAGCCACGATCTCCTTTCACCTGACCAAGCGCGAAAAACAGGATATTTTGCAGGCGATGCAACTACCGGAGAACCAGCGAAACCTCCAGCGATTAAAAACATTGCTGAGATAATTTTATCAAAAGCCGGGATTGGAACAGAAGACTTTTTTACGCGCGGAAAAACAAGTACCTTCGATACTTGTTTCAATAGCTTAATACTTTATACTTTATTCATGAAAGCTACTTTTGTAAAATTCAACCGATCTGCCGGAAGCGACTTCTACCAGACGCTCAAGACGCGGGTCAACGACTACTTTGAAACCAAAAACCTGTCGAGGCATAGCAATGCAGCCATGGTGGCCAAAACCATTATCCTGGTCCTGGTATATCTGGTTCCCTACTTTCTGATCATTACCCAGGTAGTAACCAACAACTGGTTGGTTTTCGCTCTTTGGGCCGTGATGGGATTGGGCATGGCCGGCGTAGGCTTCAATATAATGCACGACGCCAACCACGGCGCATACTCCCGGCATGGCTGGGTGAACTGGGCACTGGGCCGGTTTTTGAACCTGCTCGGCGGAAACGCGCTGAATTGGAAGATCCAACACAATGTACTCCACCACTCCTATACCAACATCAACGGGATGGACGAAGACATTGAAGTAGGGCCATACCTTCGCTTTTCCCCACACCAGCCCTGGTACAAACATCACCGCTATCAGCATATCTACAGCTGGTTCTTGTATTCTCTGCTCACATTTCTATGGATAACCGATAAGGAATTCAAGCAAGCCATCAATTGGAAAAAATCCGGCTTTATCGAGTCGCAAGGCCGGACTTTCCGGGGCATGATTGTCGAGCTTGCCTTTTCCAAGGCTTTCTATTTCGCATTTATCCTGGTTATTCCGCTGATCTTTTCAGCCACCCCCTGGTGGTTGACGCTTCTTTTCTTTGCAGTCATGCACCTGATTGCCGGGTTTATTTCTTCGGTGGTATTCCAGCCTGCTCACGTGATCACCAATGCTGAATTCCCCATTCCGGATGAAACAGGCACCATGGAAAACTCCTGGGCTATACACCAGTTGGCCACCACTTGTGATTTTGCGCCGAAGAACCGGTGGCTTTCCTGGTATATCGGAGGGCTAAACTTCCAGATCGAACACCATCTTTTCCCCAATATTTGCCACGTCCATTACAAGGATATTTCCAAGATCGTAAAAACGACGGCTCAGGAGTTTGGCTTGCCTTACCACGTGCAACCCAGTTTCCGTGCTGCGCTGTGGCACCATGTCAGGCTTTTGAGGGAATTTGGCCGAAAGCCGCAAATGGCCAATTGAGATGAACCCCGCGGTCGATGCATACATTTCAGGATCGGCCGACTTTGCACAGCCGATCCTGAAACACCTGCGTGGCCTTATCCACCAGGCTTGCCCGGATGTGGAAGAAACCATCAAATGGTCGTTTCCAAATTTCGTGTATGAGGGCTCCATTCTCTGTCATATGGCGGCTTTCAAACAACATTGCACATTTGGTTTTTGGAAAGCAGTTTTATTGAATGATCCGCATAGCATCCTTACCTCCACTGGAGAAACTGCGATGGGCCACCTGGGAAAAATCACCTGCATGGAAGACCTTCCTCCGGATGAAGTGTTGCTCGACCTCCTGAAACAGGCGGCTCAACTCAACCGGGACAAGGTTCCTCTCCCACCAAAACCCAAATCCGAACAAAAGGAATTGGAAGTTCCGGAATATTTCCTGCTCGCATTAGCGGATAATCCTAAAGCAAAAGCCGTTTTTTCTACCATGAGCTACTCCCACAAAAAAGAGTATCTGGAATGGATCATGGAAGCAAAGACCGAAGCTACCCGCCAAAAACGAATCCAAACTGCGCTGGAATGGATGGTGGAGGGGAAAGGACGCAACTGGAAATACGATAAGAAATAATTCCCTCACTTTTTCCCGCAAAACTCGGTCAGCACCCCAAAGGTCGATTTGGGGTGTAAAAAGCCAATATTCAGCCCTTCTGCTCCTTTTCGAGGCGTTTTATCAATCAGCTGTACTCCGCTTTCCTCCGCTTTATTCAGCGCTTCCGCCACATCCTCTACTGCAAAAGCCAAGTGATGGATACCCGGTCCGCGTTTGGCAATAAACTTCCCGATCGGACCTTCCGGATCGGTCGTTTCCAGTAGTTCTACTTTGGTTTGCCCCACTTGAAAAAAGGCCGTTTTTACCTTTTGGTCGGCCACCTCTTCCACCTTGTAGCAGGTCAGTCCGAGCACATTCTCGTAGTAGGCGATGGCTTCTTCCATGTTCTCCACGGCAATGCCGATGTGTTCTATGTGGGTGATATTCATGCGTTTACTTTTTGCAGATAAAAAAGCTAATGGACTTTAAACAAAAAAAATCCGGACTTTTAGTGCTTAAAAAGCACTAATTTCATAAAATCTTTGCGCTCATTTACACCAATTTATGAAAGAAAGCATATTTACCCGGTTGCGTGCATCTTTTTCATACTTACTCCTTCTTATTTATTGGGGAGCCACAGTAGTGCGGCAATCATTCTATCTGGCGCCTTTTCTAATTTTAGTTTGCTTTTCCTGTGCTAAAAATGACTTCCCAGGCATCAACTTCCGGCATGAAATGCGTGCGTTTGTTGTCAACATTAGCGACTATGCAAAAGGAATCGATCCTGATTTCGCCATAATCCCCCAAAACGGGATCGAGCTAGTAGAAGATGACGCCTACCTGTGGTCCGTTGATGCGGTAGGGCAGGAAGATCTATTTTTCGGCTATAAAAAAGACGACAAAAAAACACCTGCCGACGAGACTGAATATCTTTCAGAATTCCTTGATCTGGCCAAAACCCAGGGCAAGCAAATTTTGGTGACAGACTATTGTTCCAGCCCCGATAACATGGATATTTCCTATACTTCCAATCGGCTGAAGGGCTATATCTCTTTTGCCGCCGATCATCGGGAATTGGACAATATCCCCGCCTGGCCTGGATATCCATATCAGGAAAATTCAGATACCATCCATTTTCTTACGGAAGCCAAAAACTTCCTTTACTTGCTTGACAACGAAGCCTTTTCATCCAAACAAGCTTTTGTGCAGGCGATAGCCAACACCAATTACGACCTACTCATAACCGACCTTTTTTATAGCGATGGGACTTCTTTTTCTGCTTCTGAAGTCGAACAACTCCACCAAAAAGCCAATGGCGGAAAACGAATGGTGGTTTGCTACATGTCTATCGGGGAAGCCGAAGACTACCGCTACTATTGGGAGCCTTCCTGGAAAAAAGATCGGCCGGAATGGATGGAAAAAGAGAACCCCAACTGGGAAGGTAATTACAAGGTGCAATACTGGCATCCGGAATGGCAGGCTATTATTTTCGGAAATGACGGCTCCTACCTAAAAAAAATACTCGATGCCGGCTTTGACGGAGTGTATCTGGACATCATCGATGCATTTGAATATCTCGAATAACCTTATTCACCAAATTTTATTCACAACTCCCCTATTTCCAGCCAACCATTTGCCGACCTGTAGATGATTTGCCAATTTTACCACTACTTTTGTATGGTATACTGAAGTGAAAGTGATTTGACGGCCGGCGGCCGTCAAATCACTTGGGATTAGTGCGGCCGGCAGCCACACTAGCCCCAAACCACTTCGGTTTGTGTATAATCTATTTTTGAACACCCATTTTCTACTCGCTGCACTCATGAGAAACTTTACACCACTTCTTCGTTTTTTGGTGATTGGGTCCTTCCTCTTCACCCTTCACCCGGCACTCTTCACGCAAAACACCCCCTGTGCGGCTGTCTCTCTGCCCAACAACATGACGGCGTTTCAGACCTATTCCACCTCGGGCTTGAACAACTCCGGCGTGCCGCACCCAGGCTGTGGAGGAAATATCTCGGTGGATATTTGGTTTTCCGTAGTGGCTCCGGCCTCTGGCGATATGGACATCGCACTCAAAGCCGGCACGATGGTCAACATGGCCATGGCGTTCTATAAAGGCCCATGCAATAACCTATCCCTCATTGATTGTACCTCCGATGACAACTGCGGCAACCCGCTCGTGCCTGCCATGCAATACGATAACCTGCAACCCGGAACCACGTACTATATCCGCATTTGGCCGGAAGGCGGAGGCGGAAACTTCCAGATCCGGGTGACAGATGGCGATCCGCCCCAGACCCCGCTGAACTTTACGCCCGTGGGTTCCGCACAGAATACCGGCCCTTATTGCATACAGCTCACCTCCGCTGCCCCCACGCAGGCAGGATGCGGGTGGGACCCCAATCAGGTGAACTTCAGCCAGTCGTTCACCAAAGAGATCGTGTATAACTTCGGTACCAATGACGCCAATGGCGCCGATGGGATCTCCATGGTATTTCAAAATAGCCCCGCAGGAACCAGCGCTTGCGGAACCGGAGGAGGAGGGCTCGCGGTACAGGGAATAGCGAATTCTTTCATTATTGAATTTGACACCTGGGATAATGGAGCTCCCAACTCTGATATTCCTCAGGATCATGCCGCCATTGATGTAAATGGAGTACTGACTGCAATAAACGGCCCGGTTCCGCTCAATGGGGGGAACATCGAAGACGGACAGGATCACCTCGTTACCTTTTCCTGGACAGCTGGCACCAATTCCTATGTAGTCACGTTTGATGGCGTGCCCGTGCTCACCGGGTCGTACAACATCATCGCCAACTGCCTGGGCGGCAACCCCAATGCTTATTATGGCGTAGCAGCCTCCACCGGTGGGTCTGTGAATCTGCAAACAGCCTGCACACCGGCGCCGGAGATCTTCCCCGCCGGTTCGGGAGATACCACGTACGCACAAATCTGCCAAGGTGACACCTATTTTGCGGGCGGAAACTATCAAAGCAATACCGGCGTTTATTTTGACTTTTTCAATTCTTATAACGGTTGCGACAGTACCATTATCACCTATCTCACCGTATTTCCGGACTCCTATTACGCCTTCAATGCGGCCGTGTGTCAGGGCGGATCTGTCACGGTAGGCAATACAACGTACAATACCACGGGTGTCCATACCACTAACCTCACTAATTGGAGGGGTTGCGACAGTACGGTGGTGCTCAATCTCTCCGTACTTAATCCCCAAGCCAATATTGCCGTGTCGGGAAATATTACCTGCATCAGCCCCAACGTAACCCTAAACGGAACAGGATCCTCCACCGGCCCCGGAATGACTTTTCAATGGTCAGGGCCTTCCCCTGCATGTATTTCGCCAAATGCCACTTCACCTGTGATCCAGGTTACCTGCCCTGGAGTCTATACCCTGACTGTCAAACACCAGATTGGCAATGTCGTTTGCACCTCTACTACCTCCGTAACCGTCACCACGAATATCGAGGCCGTTATTGTAAATATTGCAACCCCGGACACGTTGACCTGTTTGGCTGACTGTACCACACTTGATGCCTCCGGCTCTACCAACGGACCAGCTTACAATTATTCCTGGTCCGGGCCATCCAATTTTTCTTCCAGTTTGCTTAACCCGGAGGTTTGTCTTCCGGGCACGTATGCGCTTACCGTTACTAATCCCAATAATGGTTGTGCCTCGGCAGGTGGGGTCGTCGTAGCAGAGAATGCGGCTGCTCCCGTGGCAGAAGCAGGTCCGGATGGTATCCTCAATTGTTCGTCTCCGGTTATTACCCTCGACGGGGGAAATTCTTCCGGAGGTACTAACCTGGAATACACCTGGCTGGATGGAATATCCACTCCTCTGGGGACCGATCCAACGTTGGAAGTATCCACTCCGGGGATGTATATTTTATCCATCCTTGACCCTACCAACAGTTGTGTAGACTTGGATACGGTGCTGGTCGCAGAAAATTTTGACACCCCTACCTCGGATGCCGGGTTCAGCCAGACGCTGGATTGTACGGTAAGCACCGTCACGCTGGACGGCAGCAATTCCTCCAGCGGTCCGGGGATTAGTTACGAGTGGCAAAATAGCGGAGGCAACACATTGGGTACCAATACTCAGTTGACAGTAGGTGACGCAGATACTTATTTTCTGATCGTGACCAATGCCAATAGTGGCTGCGCAGATACCGCATCTGTGGAGATCCTGCAAGATCTCAATGCCCCGGTTTCCAACCCCGGGCCCGACCAAACCATCACTTGTGCAAACATTGCAGCCACATTCGATGGCTCGGGCTCTTCGATGGGACCGGAATATTCTTATGAATGGCAGGACATCGATGGGCTTGTTCTTGGAGATTCCCTGGTCCTAACCGTAAACGAGATAGGTTCCTATTATCTCCTTGTCATTAACGATACCAACAACTGCGTAGATACCGGAGAAGTATTAGTTAGCATTGACACACTCGCACCCATATTTGATGCCGGGCCGGATGCAGCGCTCACCTGTACCGAACCGGAAGTAATAATCGGAGATCCGATTTCGCCGCCACTACCCACCTGGCTTTACCAGTGGGTTGATGAAGACGGCGTCACACTTGGCAACAGCCCTTCTCAATCCGTCAATCAGCCTGGGATCTATACGCTGGTGATCACCGACCAAACCAACGGCTGTGTCAATCAGGATTCCGTTACCGTGACGACCGATGATGCGCTTCCCGTGGCAGATGCGGGGCCTCCCACCACCCTCAATTGTATCGTAAACATAGCTGACCTGGGTGGACCAAACTCTACTTCGGGGCCCACGATCATCTATTCCTGGACCGATATGGGAGGCGCGGAGATCGGCTCCGACCCGGTTGCCAGCACCCTTGTGCCAGGGGTATTCACCCTTACAGTATTGAATACGGATAATGGCTGCCAATCGAACGATCAGGTGACGATTGCGCTGGATACCCTGGCCCCGTTTGTAAATGCAGGCCCTTCACAACTACTCAATTGTGCACAACCCACCTCCACCCTTGACGGGTCGGGTAGCGCCCAGGGGCCAAACTTCACGTATGAATGGACCCTTGAGGGCTTAGTAGAAGGGACAAATTCCAGTTTGCCGGTTTCAGATACCGGCACCTATGTGTTGACCGTTTTCAACACTCAAAATGGGTGTACCCAAAGCGATACCACGTTGGTGGAAGAAGATTTTGCCCTCCCCACTTCAGATGCCGGGCCGGGCCTGATCATAGACTGCGGTACCAATTCAGTGACGTTGGATGGCGCAGGTTCCAGCCAGGGCGCCGAATTTTCTTATGAATGGACGTTGGATGGCACAGCCATCGGTACTGGACTGAGCCAGTCAGCAACAGAGGCCGGGATTTATTTTTTACAAGTTACCAACACCGTTAACGGCTGTACTTCGGCTGATAGCGCATCGGTAGCCCTGGATGCCAATGCGCCGGTAGCGGATGCGGGTGCCGATTTCACACTCACCTGTGCTACGCCCCAGACTACGCTCGATGGCTCAGGCAGCTCGCAGGGGCCGGCCATTGAGTATGAGTGGTCATTTGGAGGTCAGCCCGCAGGGACAAATATGACATTGCCTGTTTCAGAAGCCGGTATATATACCCTTTCCGTGACAAACCTCAACAACGGATGCGAATCTATGAGTAGCGTAGAGGTAGCCATAGATACGATCAGTCCCATTGCAGATCCAGGGCCAGGAGGCACGATCAATTGCCTGGTTTCAGCAATTACGTTGGGCGGCCCGGGCACAAGCACCGGCCCGGAGTTTGTCTATGAATGGCAGGTGAGTGTCACTCAGGTTGGTACAGACAGCACCTATACTGCTACCGAGGGAGGAAATTATACCCTGATCGTGACAAATACGCAAAATGGTTGTGTATCCAATAGTATGGCAACCATTCTGGAAGACCTGGAGGCGCCTGTCGTATATGCGGGCGAAGATTTTACCCTCAATTGCTACAACCCCACTGGAATACTGGATGGGACAGGTAGTTCAGCCGGTCCGGAGTTTATTTATGAATGGACATTGGATAGTATTTTCCCAATAGGCAATAACCTGACCTTACCCGTTTCCAGCGTTGGCGAGTACCACCTCACCGTCATTGACACCACCAACGGATGTATTGGCGACGATCATGTGCACGTAATAGGCGCATTTGTAACCCCCATTGCGGATGCTGGAACCGATATGTTGCTCAATTGTTACCAGCCAACCTCCACCTTAGATGGCTCGGGTAGCTCTGTGGGGATGCAATATTCCTATGCGTGGCTGCTGGGCGGCTCGGTAGTGGGGACAGATATAAACCTCCCGGTTGCGGATCCAGGCACTTATTCCCTGATCGTACTCAATTCCGACAACGGATGTAAGGATACTTCGTGGGTGGAAGTGCTGACAGATTTTGCGGTGCCTACCGCCAATGCCGGAACAGACCTGTTGCTCAATTGCTACAACCCCACGGGGCTGTTGGTAGGCGCCGGCTCTTCTGTCGGCATGCAATATGCCTATGAATGGACATCGGGAGCCATGCTACTGGGCACAGATATCAGTCTGCCTGTTGCAAATGCAGGTACGTATGCGTTAACTGTACTCAATACCGAAAACGGTTGTGAGGCTTCAGATGAAGCAGCCGTGACAGAAAACTTTCAGACGCCGACTGCAGATGCAGGGACTGATTTGTTGATTACCTGTACGCAACCTTCTGTCACCCTAACCGGTAGTGGATCGACGGGAGGGCCGGGAATAGGCTATGAATGGGCACTGGACGGTTCGTTTATCGGATCTGGAGTTTCTCTTCCAGTCAATGAACCCGGAACGTACACCCTCACGGTCACCAATATTACCAACGGGTGCAGTGCTTCTGACGAGATCCTTGTCGGCATCGATCAGAATTTTCCCCAAGCAGTACTGAATGCGGGTGATGTACTTACCTGCATCGTGTTGTCTGCGCCCCTGGACGCAACGGGCACTTCAACCGGTCCTGATTATTCCTACGATTGGAATACCCTTTCAGGCGGAACGATCAACCCTGGGGCAGGGCCTTTAGATGCGTCTGTGACTGCGCCGGGTACCTACCAATTGATCGTGTTGAATACCCAGAATGGCTGTGCGGACACCGCACAAGTAGACATCCTTCAGGACATCGCCCCTCCTGTAGCCGATGCAGGTCCTGGAGGACAGCTCAACTGCTTCCAGTCGAGCATTTCCCTGAACGGCAATGGCTCGCTTCCTTTCGGGCAGTTGGCATTTGAATGGAGTTCCACCAACGGCATATTGGGCGGCAACGCCAACTCGGCTGCGCCTGTGGCATTGGCTGGTGGCACGTATATCCTCACCGTCACCAACCTGCAAAACGGATGCACGGATACGGATATGGTAACGATCACTTCTACTGTACTGGAGAATCTCCTGGTTTCCTTTACCGAACCCGAATGCCACGGCGATCCTTCCATTATCAGTGTGGACAATGTGGATGGAGGCACACAGCCTTACCTGTACTCGGTCGATGGCGGGGCTTCCTTCTCTTCGCAATCTCTTTTTACAAACCTGCCGGCAGGCGGCTATAATGTAGTCGTGCAGGATACCGATGGCTGCACGTTGGAAGAAACTATTTTCATAGCCGACCCGCCCGAGATCACGCTGGACGTAACACCTCAGCTTACATTGATACTTGGCCAGAGTTTCCAACTTCAAGCCCTGACCAATATTCCTCTAAATGAATTAGGGGCAGTGGTGTGGACGCCAGCATCAGGATTGAGTTGCAGTGATTGCCTGAATCCGGTAGCTAGCCCGCTTCAAAATACTACCTACACCATTTTGGTGTCCAACCTGAATGGGTGCAGTGCCCAGGGCACGGTGGAGGTATTGATCGAAAAGCCGACCATTTATGTGCCCAACACCTTCTCTCCCAACTTTGACGGGATAAACGATGTATTCACGCTGTATACCGCGCCAGGTACCTTGCGGGAGATCCGGCAAATGCGGATCTACAGCCGTTGGGGGGATAAAATATTCGAAGCCTATTCCATTCAACCCAACGACATTCACGCCGGCTGGAACGGCACCTCTCACGGGAAGATTGTCGATGTCGGCGTTTTCACCTGGATGGTAGAGATCGAATGGGCAGATGGTACGGTGGAGTGGCTAAAGGGAGATGTGACGGTGGTGCGATAGTGAAAACAGACGCCATCTTTGAGAGGGAAAAAGACGCCATCTACAAAGCCTAGATGCCATCTATCTAGAGTTTGTTAAAAAACAGACGCCATCTTTGAGAGGGAAAAAGACGCCATCTCGATATAGACGCCATCTTTAAACCTCTGGAAGAAAAAATGAGTATCAGCAAGTGGAAATGAATCCTTCAGGCTTGGCTGGCCTGATCGAAGATTTATTGCAACTCGTATATCAATCATCTGTCTTTGACGATTAAGTCTGGCTAGGAAACCAGTATTTGGTACTTTTCCTCTTTTGGTAATTCCTTTTACATCCAACCATTTCATCCCTTCCCCGGAAGGACTCACACACTTAATCAAAACCATTATGAGAACATTCCTCTTACTTGCCCTATGCATGGTCGGGTGGATAGGCATGCAGGCTCAGGTAAATGCCCGCCTGTTTCAACACCCCGACGTCTCTCAAACCCACATCACCTTCGTCTATGCCGACGATATCTGGATCGTGCCAAAGGCAGGTGGCATGGCATCGCGATTGAGTTCGCCACAAGGATCAGAAGCCTTCCCCCGCTTCTCGCCCGATGGCAAACAGATCGCTTTTTCAGGAAATTATGATGGCAATGGCGATATCTACGTCATTCCCAGCCAGGGCGGGATGCCTAACCGGGTGACCCACCATGGCATGTACGACCGGCTGGTCGACTGGTATCCCGATGGGAAAAGCCTGCTTTACGCCTCCAGCATGGAAAGCGGAAAACAGCGCTGGTCACAATTGTACCAGATCGCAGCGGAGGGAGGACTCCCCGTTAAGCTTCCTATGGTGCATGCCGAATTTGGCAGCCTGTCAGCAGATGCCTCCAAGATCGCTTTCACCGACCGTTCGAGGGTGTTCCGCACCTGGAAACGGTATCGCGGGGGCATGGCCGCAGATATCTGGATCTTCGACCTGAAAACCAAAGATGCCAAAAATATCACCTCCAGCGATGCCAACGAGGAACTTCCTATGTGGGTCGGCGACAAGATCTACTACATTTCCGACGGTGGTTCCGAAATGAGGAATAACATTTGGGTCTATGATACCAAAGCCCAGACGACCAAGCAAGTCACCAAGTTTACGGACTTCGACGTACACTTCCCTTCCCTTGGCCCTAGCGAGATCATCTTCGAAGCAGGTGGCAAACTATACCTCCTCAACCTCCGCGACGACCAATATAAAGAAGTGAATGTGCAGGTCGTCACAGACCTGGCAATGGTAAAACCGCGGAAAGAAAGCGTGGCCAATTATATCGAAAATGCAGACGTAGCCCCTGATGGAAACCGGGTAGTCATAGAAGCCCGGGGCGAACTCTTCTCGCTTCCGGCCGAAAAAGGCTACGTACAAAACCTCACCCAATCTTCCGGGGTGGCCGAGCGCTTCCCGGCATGGTCGCCCAATGGCAAGTACATCGCGTATTGGAGCGATAAGAGCGGCGAATACGAACTGACCATTCGCGACCTCACAGCCGGCAACAAAGAGAAAAAATTGACGCAATTAGGGGCCGGCTTCCGGTACAACCTGTACTGGTCGCCCGACTCAAAGCATCTGGCTTTTGTCGATCAGACCATGACCATCCGGATATTTCATATGGATACCAACACGACAGACCGTGTCGATCAGGACTTTACCCTGTTTGAAGGAGGCTTGAGAAGCTGGACCCCCGGCTGGTCGCCCGATAGCCGCTGGATGGCCTACTCCCGGACGGTGGATAATAACAACAACGCTATATTTATCTACGATACCAAAGAGAAAAAGGCTACCCAGGCCACTTCAGGATTTTACAACGACCTCAATCCTACCTTCAGCGCTGATGGGAAGTACCTTTTCCTGGTTACCAACCGGTCCTTCAATCCGGTATATGGTGATTTTGATAATAGCTGGACCTATCCAAACGCCTCGCAACTAGCCGCGATCGCCCTCCGCCCGGATGTAGCTTCTCCGCTAGCTGCCGAAAATGATACGGTAGCGATCAAACTGGATACACCGGAAAAGGCAAAAGAAGAGGAGAAATCGGCCGACAATGGGGAGAAAAAGCCGGAAGTCGAGCCTGTAGAGATCGATTTCAATCAGTTTGAACGGCGCCTCGTGATCCTGCCTCCGGTAGCCGGAAATATGGGCGACTTGTCTGCCCCGGAAGGAAAAGTTATTTTCATGCGCTTCCCCAACGCCGGCGCCAACAGCGAGGATGGTGGTGGCAACCTGATGTATTTCGATTTAAAAGAACGGGAAGAGAAAACAATCATAAGCGGAGTAAACGGCTATAAAATGAGTGCCGATGGCAAGAAGTTGCTGGTCATCCAAAATGGCCAATGGGGGGTGATCGAACCCAACCCCGAGCAAAAACTCGAAAAGACCCTCCCAATAGCCGATATGGAAGCCACCATCAACCCACGGGAAGAATGGCGTCAGATCTTCAACGATGCCTGGCGCTTTGAGCGCGATTTTTTCTACGACAAGCAAATGCACGGCGTCGACTGGAATGCGATGCGCAAGCAATATGGCGATATGATCGAATTCGCCGTCACCCGCAACGACGTAAACTTCATCCTGGGCGAATTGATCGGCGAGCTCAATGCCTCCCACACCTACCGAGGAGGTGGAGACCAGGAAACGCCTAAGCAGCGCCAGGTGGGCTATCTGGGCATCAACTGGGAAAAGGCAAATGGCCAATACCGCATCAAGGAAATCATCCGGGGAGCCGACTGGGACAACGAGGTACGGTCTCCGCTCGATGAACCGGGCATCAAAGTCAAAGCCGGTGATTATATCCTCGCGGTAAACGGTATGGCGCTGAGTGATTATACCGACCCCTGGGCTCCGTTTGAAGGCCTGGCAGGCAAGACCGTAGAATTGATGGTCAACGACAACCCTTCCATGGAAGGAGCGCACATGGTGATGGTAAAGACCATGGGCGATGAAACCCGCTTGCGCAACCTCGCCTGGATCGAATCCAACAGGAAGCGGGTAGATGAAGCTTCCGGCGGAAAGATCGGGTATATTTACGTGCCCAGCACGGGCGTAGATGGGCAAAACGAGCTGGTTCGTCAATTCTACGGGCAGTGGAACAAAGAAGGGCTGGTTATCGACGAGCGCTTCAACAACGGCGGGCAGATCCCCGACCGATTCATCGAGTTGCTCAACCGCAAACCCCTGGCTTACTGGGATGTACGCGACGGCAAGAACTGGCAATGGCCACCGGTGGGTCATTTCGGCCCCATGGCTATGCTCATCAATGGCTGGTCGGGCTCTGGAGGGGATGCGTTCCCCGACTATTTCCGCAAGGCAGGCCTCGGTCCGCTCATCGGTATGCGTACCTGGGGTGGCCTCATTGGTATCTCCGGTGCCCCCACGCTCATCGATGGCGGCGGCGTCACCGTACCTACCTTCCGGATGTACAACCCCGATGGCACCTGGTTTAAGGAAGGCCATGGCGTGGACCCCGATATCGAAGTGGTGGAAAATCCGTCCACACTCGCCAAGGGCGTAGACCCGCAACTGGAAAAAGCGATTGAGAATGTGTTGCAGCAGATAAAGGCACATGGGCCGATAGATCCGAAAGTGCCGGAGCGGGAGGATCGGAATAAATAATAAAAAAGGAGGCTGCAAGTGAGGACTTGCAGCCTCTCTTTTTTAAGATATCCCCAGAAAAAACACCGTTCCCTCCAACCTGTAATAAGTCATACCGGGTGGTATTTCCTCATTGACTTTCATCTTCTGCCGGATGATCCGGTACACGCCTTTGAACTCTTCCCCGTTCATCACCAGGGTGCCTTGCTTCCCGCCAATGGATTCATTGACACAGAAAATGAGCAGGAAACCTTCTTTCCCATAATCGGGTCGTTCGAGGAATGCGCCGGCTTGGATGGCATCGACCATACCCAGGGGACGAATCGGATCCTTAAACCGGCCATCACCCGGAGGGCGTAGTGGACTGTTTTTGGAACTATAGGTCCCATCCGTCACAATGACGGTAAAATTGCCTTTCTCCGAACCGGTAAATTGGGCTTTTGACAGTACCGGAAATAGGCATGTCAGCATCAGTAAGTAAACTATTTTCTTCACGGCAACACGTTTTTTAATACACTAAGGTACCAATAAGGTGAAAATGTTCGATCCTTTACTCTAACTTCTTTAAGAGAACAAGTTACGGGCAAAAAATTTCTGGGATTGTTAAATTTTTGTGCAAAGGCATTTTGTCCTTCTCGCTGTAGATTGTCCAGAATAATTATTCGAATACCATTTTTGAAAAATAAAAATCATATACATCATTTCGGAAATATTATTTTTTCAGAAATTAATTTCGAATTCCTCCTTTTTCAGGAATCTTCTTCCATTCATTTTTTTCCTATCTTTGCGCTGCTGCTTGAGCCTTTTCCACCACCGTTTGTTTCATCTTCGGCAGACCAAATAAAAACCTTTATGCAAGAAGTTGCTCCTTACCGGCCCAAGAACAAAATTCGGATCGTCACCGCGGCCTCTTTATTCGATGGACACGATGCGGCGATCAACATTATGCGTCGAATCATACAAGGCTCCGGCGCAGAGGTGATCCACCTTGGCCACAACCGATCTGTACAGGAAATCGTACAAACAGCTATCCAGGAAGACGCACAGGGCATTGCGATCACGTCCTATCAAGGTGGCCACATCGAATTCTTCAAATACATGTACGACCTGCTCCGGGAAAAGGGAGCCGGCCATATCAAGATTTTCGGCGGAGGAGGAGGCACCATCCTTCCTACGGAGATTGAAGAGCTCCAGGCTTATGGTATTAATCGCATCTATTCCCCAGACGATGGCCGCAAAATGGGCCTGCAGGGCATGATCAACGATTTGATCCAACAGTGCGATTTCCCCATTGGCTTCAGCGCCAACGGCGAGATCAAACACTTTTTGCAGAAAGACCCCGGAGCTATCGCCCGCCTGATCTCGGTAGCGGAAAACAATCCGAACCTCTTCGACAACGAGATCCGGCCCAACCTGAAAATAAAAGAAGTGCCGGTACTCGGCATCACCGGCACGGGCGGCGCCGGCAAATCCAGCCTCGTCGATGAGTTGGTACGCCGCTTCCTGCTCGACTTTTCGGATAAAACCATCGCGGTTATCTCCGTCGACCCTTCCAAGCGAAAAACGGGAGGGGCCTTGCTCGGCGACCGGATCCGCATGAATGCGGTCTACAACTCGCGCGTATATATGCGCTCGCTCGCTACCCGACAATCCAACCTGGCCTTGTCGAGGCACGTACAGTCCGCACTCGATGTGCTCAAAGCCGCCGCCTTCGACCTGATCATCCTCGAAACCTCCGGTATTGGGCAGTCGGATACGGAGATCATCGACCATTCTGCGGTTTCGCTCTATGTGATGACACCCGAATACGGGGCTGCCACGCAGTTGGAAAAGATCGACATGCTCGATTTTGCCGACATCATTGCCCTCAACAAATTTGATAAACGGGGCGCCCTTGATGCGCTGCGCGATGTGCGCAAACAATTCCAGCGCAACCACCAGCTCTGGGAAAAACCGGTTGATGAAATGCCGGTGTTCGGCACCATCGCCTCCCAATTCAATGACCCGGGCATGAACCAGCTTTACATCCGGATCATGCAAACGCTGGCGGAAAAGGCTGGGGTTGATTTTCATTCGGGTTTCCACGCCTCGGACGAGATGAGCCAGAAGGTCTATATCATCCCGCCCAGTCGCACCCGCTACCTCTCGGAAATTTCTGAAAACAACCGCAACTACGATGTGTGGGCAGCCAAGCAGGCTGACCTGGCACAAAAGCTTTTTGGTCTTAAACAAACCATCGAACTATTCGAAACGAAAGACCCCGGCGATCCGGTTTTACCCGCGCTTCGGCCTACTTATGCAGAACTCGAAAAAGACCTCGACGGCCAGGCTCGGCGTATTCTGGAAACCTGGGCAAGTAAAAAAGCCCAATATGCGGGGCATGAGTTTGTATACAAAGTGCGCGACCGGGAGTTTAAAATAAAACCTTTCACGGTATCCCTTTCGCATACGCGCATTCCGAAAATTGCTATGCCCAAGTTTAAGGATTGGGGCGAGATACTTCGCTGGAGCCTGCAGGAAAATGTGCCGGGAGAATTTCCATTCACCGCAGGGGTATTTCCGTTCAAGCGGGAGGAAGAAGACCCCACCCGCATGTTTGCAGGGGAAGGCGGACCGGAGCGCACCAATCGACGTTTCCACTACGTATCTGCTGGCATGCCCGCCATTCGCCTCTCTACCGCATTCGACAGCGTGACGCTGTATGGCGAAGACCCCGACCATCGTCCCGATATCTACGGAAAGATCGGCAACTCGGGGGTGAGTGTCTGTTGTCTCAATGACGCCAAAAAGCTCTACTCCGGCTTCGACCTCTGCGATCCCAAGACCTCCGTGTCCATGACGATCAACGGGCCGGCCGCCACGATCTGCGCCTTTTTTATGAATGCCGCCATCGACCAGCAATGCGAAAAATACATCCGGGAACACCAACTCGAACACCTGGTCGAAGCCAGGCTCAAAGAAAACTATGATGCCCGTGGATTAGCTCGACCCACCTACCACGGTGATCTGCCCAAAGGCAATAACGGATTGGGTCTGCTCCTGTTTGGCGTTACAGGAGATGAGGTCCTGGAGCCGGCTATTTATGAGAAATGCAAAGCCAAGGCCCTCCAATCTGTACGCGGCACGGTACAAGCCGACATTCTGAAGGAAGATCAGGCTCAAAACACCTGCATTTTCTCGACCGAATTCGCCCTCCGCCTTATGGGCGATGTGCAGGATTATTTCATCCAACATGAGATCCACAATTTTTATTCGGTATCTATTTCGGGCTACCATATCGCCGAAGCCGGCGCCAACCCGATCTCGCAATTGGCATTCACGCTGGCCAACGCCTTCACCTTCGTCGAGTACTACCTCTCCCGGGGTATGAACATCAACGATTTCGCGCCCAATTTGTCCTTCTTTTTCTCCAATGGAGTGGATCCGGAATACGCCGTGATCGGCCGGGTAGCACGACGTATCTGGGCGAAAGCTATGAAGTACAAATACAACGCCAATCAGCGCTCACAAAAGCTGAAGTACCACATCCAGACCTCCGGTCGATCCCTGCATGCCCAGGAGATCGCTTTCAATGACATCCGCACCACACTTCAAGCCCTTTACGCCATCTACGACAACTGCAATTCGCTGCATACCAATGCCTATGACGAGGCCATCACCACGCCTACCGAAGAGAGTGTACGCCGGGCAATGGCTATTCAGCTCATCATCAACCATGAGTTGGGGTTGGCAAGGAACGAAAATCCCATGCAGGGCTCTTTCATCATCGAAGAACTGACAGACCTGGTGGAAGAAGCGGTATTGACCGAGTTTGACCGCATCACCGAGCGAGGCGGCGTGCTGGGCGCCATGGAGACGATGTATCAGCGCGGCAAGATCCAGGAAGAAAGCCTCTACTACGAGACCCTCAAACACAACGGTGACCTGCCCATCATCGGCGTCAACACCTTCCTCAGTAAGGAAGGCTCCCCGACCATCATCCCACTAGAAGTGATCCGCTCGACGACGGAAGAAAAGGAGAACCAGATCCAAACCGTGGAGAACCTGCAAAAAGCAGCCAGCGAAATCGGCCAACAGAAGCTACGTGAACTCCAGCTTGCCGCCATCCAAAACCAAAACCTCTTTGATAAATTGATGGAAACGGTGAAGTTCTGCACCCTGGGGCAGATCACCCGGGCGCTTTATGAGGTGGGAGGGCAGTATCGGAGGAATATGTGAGTTTTAGTTTTTAATTTTCAGTGTTCAATTTTCAGTTAGATCTAACTGAAAATTGAACATTGAAAACTGAAAACTCTATAAAGCTGCCGCCCCAAACACCCCCGCACTATCTCCCAACATCGGCTTCAGGATCGGCGTCACAAACTCGTGGTTGAAGATATGCTTGGCTACGGATTTCGGCCCTTCAGTGTAGAGCAGGTCGATATTGCCTACGCCGCCGCCGATCACGATGGCATCGGGATCGATGAGGTTGACGACGGGCCCAAGGGCTTTGCCGAAGTAGTCGATGAGGTGATCCAGCATTTGTTGGGCTGCCGGATCTTCCGATGCACCATCCATGATTTCCTTCAATCGACGTTTTTTGCCGGTAAGTTGGTTGTAAAAGATTTCCAATGCCGGACCGGAGAGCAGTTTTTCCACACACCCCGAATGCCCGCAGTAGCAGCTTCCCCCGGATTCATGCAAAAAAGAATGCCCCCACTCGCCAGCGATGCCGTGGCGGCCGTGGAGCACCTTTCCATTTACCACCACACCACCTCCCACGCCAGTACCCATGATGATACCAAAGACGACCTTCGCATCGGGCACGTGCTGGGGCACGGCGCCCCACCGGGCTTCCGCCAGCGCAAAACAGTTGGCATCGTTGGCCATGGCGATCGGAACGCCCAGCTTCTTTTGCAGATCGGAAAAAAAAGTCTTCCCGTTGAGACAAGTGGTGTTGCTGTTTTTATGCACATAACTCCCCGGTTCATATGTGCCGGGCGTGCCGATACCGATGCGTTCCGGGCGGGCACCGGCTTCTGTAGTCAGTTCTTCCACCAAGAGGAATAGCTGGTCAAGGATGTGCGCATATCCGCCTTCCTGTTCCGTAGGAAGGCGCTTTCTAGCAAGCACTTCCGGTCCGTCCGCCTGCTGCCGGATGACGGCTCCTTCGATCTTGGTGCCGCCGAGGTCAATTCCCCAGAGTAATTCCATAACTCTGTTTTATTAAAAGAATATACTATTCAAACATTGCGCGACCAGCGGTCGCGCAATGTTTGATAGTATATTCTTTTGTTCGTTTACTTACTCCTGCCAAGATAGGCATAAAAGCAGTAGAATCTTTATCTTTGCACCTCGATAAGTGAAGGGTGAAGAGTGAGGGGTGAAGAGTCCCTTCTTCTTTTCCCTTCACGCTTCACCCTTCACTCTTCACACAGTTATGTACAAAGAATACAAAGGCCTCAGCCTACCCGACATCGATAAAGAGATCCTGGCCTATTGGGATGCGCACGATATCTTTCACAAAAGCGTGCAACAACGGCCGGAAGACAACCCGTTTGTATTCTATGAAGGGCCTCCTTCTGCCAATGGTCTTCCGGGCATTCACCACGTCATCGCACGAACGGTAAAAGACCTGTTTTGCCGCTTTCAATCCATGCAGGGCAAACGCGTCGAGCGCAAAGGCGGCTGGGACACCCACGGCCTGCCCATCGAGTTAAATGTGGAAAAAGAGCTCGGCATCACCAAAGAAGATATCGGCACCAAAATCACGGTCGACGAGTATAACCAGAAGTGCAGGGAGACGGTGATGCGGTTCAAGGACTTGTGGGATGATATCACCCGCAAGATGGGCTATTGGGTAGACCTCAACGACCCCTATATCACTTTTGAAAATGATTACATAGAGAGTGTCTGGTGGTTGTTGAACGAACTGTACCACAAGGGCTTACTCTACAAAGGCTATACTATCCAGCCCTATTCTCCTGCTGCTGGCACAGGACTGAGCTCGCATGAGCTCAACCTGCCAGGTTGCTACAAGGAGGTGTTGGATCAAAGCATGGTGGCCCAGTTCAAAGTGAAGCGCAACGACCACACGGCGTTTCTTTTTGACGAAGTCAAAGAAGGCGATGTGTATTTCCTGGCCTGGACAACCACGCCCTGGACATTGCCTTCCAATACAGCGCTGGCTGTAGGCGCGCATATCGACTACGTACGGGTGTTTACCTACAACCCCTACACCAAGCTGCCCGTCAACCTCATCCTCGCAAAAGAGCTGATCGACAAGCATTTCAAACCGGAAGCAGCAGAAGCTTCCTTTGAAGAATGGACGCCCGACCACAAACTTATTCCATACCGTATCACTGCGACCTATAAAGGCGCTGCGCTGGAAGGCGTCGACTTCGAGCAATTGATGCCCTATGTGCAGCCTGAAGACGGGGATGCATTCAAAGTGCTGCTTGGTGATTTTGTCTCCACGGAAGATGGTACCGGCATCGTGCACATCGCCCCTTCCTTTGGCGCAGATGACATGCGCGTTGCTAAAAAATACGGCATCGGCGCGCTTACGCTGGTGGATAAGCAAGGTAAATTTGTGGACGAGGTGACCGACTTTGCCGGCCGCTACGTGAAGGATTACAAGGATGAAGGCAAAGCGTTCCAAAGCGTAGATATCGACATTCTTGTCAAGTTAAAAAAAGAGAACAAAGCCTTTTCGGCTGAAAAATACGAGCACAACTATCCGCACTGCTGGCGTACCGATAAGCCCGTGTTGTATTACCCGCTCGACAGTTGGTTTATCCGTGCCTCCGCGTTCAAAGAGCGCATGTACGAGCTCAATCAGACCATCAACTGGAAGCCTGCCAGCACGGGCGAAGGGCGTTTCGGCAAATGGTTGGAAAACCTGCTGGACTGGAACCTCTCGCGTTCCCGTTTTTGGGGTATCCCCCTGCCTATCTGGCGCACCAAAGAAGGCGACTACGAGAACTGTATCGACTCAATGGATGAGTTGCGCAAGGAAATTGAAAAAGCCAATGCACAACTGGGGCTGAACCAATCTGTGCCGACCGACCTTCACCGTCCGTATATCGACGAGGTCGTGTTGGTGGCGAAAAACGGCCAGCCGATGTACCGCGAGCCTGACCTTATCGACGTCTGGTTCGACTCGGGCGCTATGCCCTATGCGCAGTGGCATTATCCGTTTGAGAATGTAGAAAAATTCAAAGCCGGGTTCCCCGCCGATTTCATCGCCGAGGGCGTTGACCAAACCCGCGGCTGGTTTTATACCCTGCACGCCATCGCAACGATGGTGTTCGACAGCGTAGCGTTCAAAAATGTGGTCTCCAATGGCCTCGTACTCGACGCCAAAGGCGACAAGATGTCCAAAAGCAAGGGCAACGTGGTCGATCCATTTGAGACCCTTGCCAAATACGGCGCCGACGCTACCCGCTGGTACATGATCTCCAATTCGCCACCGTGGGACAACCTGCGTTTCGATCCGAAAGGCATTGAAGAAGTGCGCAGGAAATTCTTCGGGACGCTCTATAATACCTATTCTTTTTTCTCCCTCTACGCCAATATTGACAAGTTTGAGTACCGGGAAGCGGAGTTGCCGTTAGAGAAGCGCCCCGAGATCGACCGCTGGATCATTTCTGAATTGAACACGTTGGTGAACCAGGTGACGGCTGATTTTGCCGATTACGAACCAACCACTGCTGCACGCCGCATTGAAAGTTTTGTAGATGAGCACCTCAGCAACTGGTATGTGCGCCTCTGCCGCCGCCGTTTCTGGAAAGGCGATTATTCGGAAGACAAGATCGCGGCCTATCAGACGCTATACACTTGCCTGAACACCGTAGCCAAACTGATGGCGCCGGTAGCGCCTTTCTTCGCCGACTGGCTCTATCGCAACCTCAATGAAGCTACAGGCAAAGAGGCCCATGAATCTGTGCACCTCACCGACTTCCCCGTGCCGCTTGCACAAGCCATTGATAAAGCCCTGGAGGAGCGCATGGAATATGCCCAGCACATCTCCTCCCTCGTCCTCAGCCTGCGCAAGCGGGAGAATATCCGGGTGCGACAGCCGCTGCAAAAGATCCTGTTGCCCATCCTTGATCCCTCCTTCAAGCCCCAGGTCGAAGCCGTCAAGGAGTTGATCCTGGCCGAGGTAAATATCAAAGACATCGAATACCTGGAAGATACGGCCGGCTTCCTGAAGAAGAAGATCAAGCCCAACTTCAAAACCCTGGGCAAGCGGCTCGGCAAGGACATGAAAACCGCCGCCGACCTCATTGCCAAAATGGATCAGGACACGATCAACCAGATCGAGAAATCCGGCATGTACGAACTGCACATCGACGGCACCAGCTACGACCTGACGGGCGAAGACTTTGAGATCGTGGCCGAAGATATACCAGGATGGCTCGTGGCCAGCGACGGCCTCCTCACCGTGGCCCTCGACATCACGCTGACCGACGACCTGCTCGCCGAAGGGATGGCCCGCGAGCTCGTCAACCGCATTCAAAATATCCGGAAAAACCAGGATTTCAACGTCACCGACCGCATCGAAATCACGCTCACCCGTGCGCCAGAGGTCGAACCAGCGGTAGCCCAATTTGGCGACTACATCAAAAATGAGACGCTGGCTAATAAGCTGACGTTTGCAGATCAGGTGGACGGGGAAGAGACGGAATTGACAGAAGGGGTGGTGGTAAGGATTGGGGTGAAGCGGGCATAGAAAAAGGGGGGCCTTGCGCCCCATCCAAATTCCCCTTAGCTTTACCCCCGATATTCCAAAAACATCCCCATTTATGAAAACCCTGCTCCTCCTGCCGGTCCTCCTTCTCCTGGGCGCCCCGGCTTCCGCTCAATTTGTATACGATCCCTTTTCATTAAATGCGGCAGCGCTCCAGGCCAATAAAAATGCCCGCGTGCATTTTGTACACAAATACATGGTGGAGGAGGGAATGGCACCGGCGGATGACAGCGATTACCTCAGCGAAGTGGAATACAGCCAGGGCGGCCTGCCCATTCAATACACCGAACGGGAAGAAAGCTGGGACAATGAGGAAGGCTGGTCCGTCATCTCTTTAACCACGTATCTGTTCGATGGACCCAATAATCAATTGTCCCGTATCCGCTCTACCGACAACGACAGCTATGACGTAACAACCGCATACAGCTACGACAGTAAAGGTAATCTGCTCCGCAAAGAAGTGGCAGATATCGATCCGCCGACTTATGAATACGGGTACGAAAAGGGCCGGATCGCATCCTGCAGCGTTACCCAGCAATTTCCCGAATTTGATGAAAATGATAACTTTACCGGACGCTCGGAGCGCGTGCATACTTATCAACACAAGTTTTCCTACGACCAAAAAGGGCGAATGGCCGAAGAAAATATATATGAGATCCAGGATGGAGAAGAAGTGCTTTTTCAACGAAACTTGTTTGACTACAACGCCCAGGGCCTGCTCTCCAGGGTAGCCAGCTACTTCGGTGATGAGCCCGAAACGCCCAGCCAGGAAACTTTTTATACCTACAACGAAATAAACCTGCTCAAGGAAATGCAGGAAGAAAACGGCCTTTGGGGCACCCGTTCTGTGTATGAATTCCGGTATTCCTTTTTCAAGTAAATCCTTTTAGCCTATGCGTTCTTTTACCTTTTCTTTGCTCCTCGGATGCCTTCTTCTATTTTGTGTGGTACCGATTTCCGCTCAGTTCACCCTGGGCGTCGGCTATGAGATCGATGGCTTCGACGCCGAAACCGGGATCAACAACTTCGTCCGTACCTATAATGGGTATTTCGGCAATAACCTGGATGAACCGCTCCGCGAAATGGGGCGCTTCAGCATGAACGGCCTCTTCGGATCAGCCGGATACCGCATGACTTCGCCTGGCTTTACCTTGGGGGGCATCGTCACTTATGGCAATAGCCGGTACACAAACACCTCCCAACTCGCCATTGGATTGGGACAGGAGCACGCGCTCCGCTTTAACGACCTCAATTTTCTGTTTAGCGGTGGACCGGTATTAGGAAAATTTCTCTTTCTGGAGGGGGTCCTCAATATCGGTCTCCGGCACTCGACGATGGAGGTCGCGACCCTTTACCCCGATGGTTCCCGAAGCCTCAGCTATGAATATGATATAAATGGGGTCTATACCACGTTCACCCCTTGTTATGAAGTGGGCGGCAGCGTGGGTATCCGCCTCGGACGCATGCTGATCTCTGCACGGGTCACCCAGGCACTTGCCATCTTTGATGGCGATCCCGAGCTTGGCAACGGCACCTCTCTCCTTGATCCCGACACCAACCGGTTCCGGTCCGACGAATTTCCCCGCGATTTCGGGAAATGGGTCAATGACACCAGCAACTACGACGAAAATAATGCGGTATTTTCCAGGGAACTGCGCGGCACGAGGATTGCCCTGGCGGTGGAGTTCTTTTTTGGGAAACCTTTTAAGGATTAGACTTTATTCTAAAAGATTTGATATCAAATTTTTTAGAATAAAGTCTATTGAGTGGAGTGTGGAAATTTGAAAATTAAAAATTGAAAACAAATGAAATACGGCTTTCTGCTTCTGGTCACCTTCCTGGTTGTTTCCTGTTCGAAAGAGAATCAATATCTGAACCGGCTGGAGGGCGACTGGAATATCGAGAATCTGGTGCGCACCGAAATCCATTGGGATGGTACGATCAATGTACTATCAGATGAAACGGATGCCGGAGAGTTTTCGATGGTGGTGTCGACCCTTGGAGACCTCACACTCGACAACCTGTTAGACCTGACTTTTTCCTCCGTAGAACACGGCCAGCCTTTTTCAGCGGCGGTGGTCATAAAAGTGGATGAACAGGCCAAACGGGTGATCGCGTTGGGAGGAGATTGCATTCAGTGCGATTTGGCCTATACCATTGAAGAAAACAAGCCCAACCGGCAGGTGTGGAGCACTTTTTCCGCTGATGAAGCGAATCAGCTTACGTATAAGCTCTCTTTTACCCTAAAAAGGAAATAAGAAAACAAGCAATTTGTGGGCCTTTTGACCCACAAATTGCTTGTTATAAAGACTTATTCTTTTGGCGCCAACAATTCAAAGAATTGATCCAATCTCGGCGTGAGGATGATCTCGGTACGACGGTTGACACTCCGGCCTTCGGGCGAATCATTGGAAGCTTTGGGCACAAATTCGCTGCGCCCACCGGCCGTCATGCGGGCAGGGTCGACGTTGTAAGTGGTTTGAAGTGTGCGCACGATCGAAGTAGCGCGTTTGGCGCTAAGGTCCCAGTTGTCTTTTACGCAATCGGTTTTGATCGGCACATTGTCGGTATGGCCTTCCACCAGCACATTCAACTCTTTCTGGTCGTTGATAATCTTGGCCACCTTGCTCAACACAGTACCTGCTTTGTTACTGATCTCGGAGCTACCGGACTTAAATAACATTTTATCCGAAATGGAGATCAGAACAGCGCTCCCTTTCACATTGATTTGCACGTCCTCGTCATTGACATCATCAAGCGAGCGTTTCAGGGTCGTCACCAAAGCCAGGTTGAGTGAATCTTTCCGCTGAATATTACCGGTCAGGTCCTGGATGTATTTATTCTGCTGATTGATCGATTCGAGCGATTTCTGGATGCTTTCTGCGCCCGTTTTGCTTACGATGGAGAGGTCGGACATGCGATCGAGCAGGTTGGTATTCGTCTTCTTCAACAAATCCATCTGCTCCTGCATGGATGCTACTTGTTTTTTCTCCAGGGCAATTTCGTTTTCCCGGGTTCTCAGCACATTTCGCAAGCTGTCGTTCTCGCTTTTGCAGTCTTTTACCGACTGGTTGGTTTGCTGAAGCGCCAGAGCCAATTCCTCATAACGAATTTGCAATTCACTGTACTTTTTCTTACCCACGCAGGATGCCAGCGTGGTCAATACGATCAAGGCCAATACTACTTTTCTCATAACTTAAAACGGTTTTGGTTCATGGTGAAAAAATGGCTTCACGCCTTCTTTGAGCGCACGAAAGTACGCTAAAGCCCAATCAAGTGCAATAGGGGGGATGAGCCGCCTTTTGTCACCTAACAGACAAGTTTGCACAAAGAATTTATAATTGGGGAAGGCGTCTTCTCCAAAGATATAAAAAATGAAGGAAAGCTCCGTCAATCCAGCACGCGCACCTTCAAATAGCTCGCATGGCTGGCATCGTGATACACCCGGTGAGTGGCTTTTTTAAAATCGCTTTCTTTCGCATAAAAAATGTTAGGCACATAGGTCTGTGGATTGCGGTCAACGATCGGAAAAAAGGTGCTCTGCACCTGTACCATGATCCGGTGCCCCTTTTGAAAGGTGTGCAACACATCCTGAAGCTCGAACTCCACCGGCTCTATCTGCCTGGGTACAAAGGGTTCGGGGTTTTCCAAACTTTTCCGGTATCGTCCGCGGAAGAACTCGCTCCGCACCATTTGCTGGTAGCCTCCCATATCCACTTTTTTGCCCGAGTATTGATTTTTCGGAGTATCATCCGGATAGACGTCGATCAATTTGACGATCCAGTCGGCATCCGTACCTGTCGTGGACACCTCAAGGTGCGCCCAAATATTCCCGGCCAGCGTTACGGGGTTTTCCAATACATCGGTCTGAAAAACCAGCACATCCGGCCGCTTGGCGGCATGTCGTTGGTCATCAGTCATATATTTTTCAGGCATGCCGATGTCCACATAATCCTCGGAGGGAACCGGATTGGCCGGGTCGGAAATGTATTTACTGAAAGAAGGTTTCTTTTCTTCGGGCGCCTTGCCGATGGCTAGTCCACCGGATGGCTGAAAATACAATTGCTCTTCGCGAGCTGCGCTGGGCGGCCATTCCTCAAATGAACGCCATTGATTGGTCCCTGTTTCAAACATGCGGGCTTCCGGAAATTTCCCCTCTCCTTCCCCCTTGAGATAGTAATTGAAAAAGGTCCGCTCCACTTCAGTCCGGTAAAATTCACCGGTATTTTCCTCAAAATAGACGTTCCCCAGATGATCGCCTTTACCCTCGGACCAACCGCCATGCGCCCAGGGGCCCACGACGAAAAAATTGTCGATGCCCGGATTTTTCTGCTCTACGCTCTCATACGTTTTGAATGTGCCGTACAAATCTTCGGCATCGTACCATCCTCCAACAACCAATACGGCAGGCCCCACAGGCTGTTGGTGTGGCAAAATATTACGTGCCTGCCAGTGCGCATCAAAAGCCGGATGTTCGAGGTTGGCTGTCCAGAATGGGTCATTTCTAAACACCTCCATTTTTTGGGCATTCGAAAGGGGACCCAGGTTGAGGAAGTATTGATAGCCGTCTTTGGTCCCGTGATCAAAGCCCGGTGGGTCTGCCTGGGTCGGCTGATCATCGGTTCGGTTGGTAAACCAGGGGTAAAAATTAAAGTTGTGCGGAATCAGAAATACGCCGTAGTGAAAAGCATCATCCCTCCACAAGTCGGCAATGGGCGCCTGTGGAGATGCGGCGGCCAGTGCCGGGTGGCCGCACATGAGCGCTGCTGAGGTATAAAATCCAGGGTAGCTGACCCCCCACATGCCGACCTTCCCGTTGTGGCGCTTTACGTGGGCCAGCAACCATTCAATAGTGTCGTAGGTATCGGAGCCCTCGTCAATATCTTGCGGGCTTTTTTTGATATCCACATGCGGGCGCATATCATCATAAAAGCCTTCCGACATCCAGCGCCCCCGCACATCCTGGTAAACAAAGATATAGCCGTCTTCCATCAATTCCCTGGAAGGCCCCAGCGTAGGAGGGTATCTGTCTGCGCCATAAGGCATTACAGAATATGGCGTACGATTCATCAAAATGGGGTAAGACCGGGTGGTATCTTTCGGGGTGTAAATAGTGGTAAAGAGCTTCACCCCGTCCCGCACTTCGATATACACCTCGGTCTTGTCGAAATGGTTCCGAACATATTTGTAGTCGCTATGCTGCGCGCAAACGACCAGGGTGCAACACATGAAAAGGAATGCCGAAAAGATTTGCTTCATATTCACATCTATTTATTTTTACCTCATGAAAATACTCGAAGCCTGTGTCGATTCACTACCTCAAGCCCTGCAGGCTCAGGCTCGTGGCGCGCACCGCATCGAACTCTGTTCCAGACTCGACCTGGACGGGTTAAGTCCTGACCATGAGACGATCCGGGCAGCCCTGACCCTGCTGAAAATTCCAACAAAGGTAATGATTCGCCCACGTCCGGGCACATTCATTTATTCGGAAGAAGATCTGCTGGAAATGGAACGAGAGATCCTCTTTTGTAAAGAAACCGGGGTAAAGGAGGTCGTGCTGGGAGCCTGCTTGCCAAGCGGCGAACTTGATATTCCCCCCATCCGGCGCCTGGCTGAACTGGCAGCGCCTATGGCCATCACCATTCATAAAGCGATCGACGAGAGTCCAGATCCACTTGCCGATATTGAAAAATTGCGCCCTATTTCGAATATCACCCATATGCTGAGTTCCGGTAAACAAGCTACTGCCCTGGCTGGCGCCGCTCTCCTCCGGGAAATGATCCGGGCGGCGGGCGATCGTTTCACGATCATAGTGGCGGGGAAGGTGACGAAGGAAAATCTTCAGGAAGTATATGCAGCCACCGGGGCCAAGGAGTACCATGGGAAACGGATTGTGGGGGAGTTGAGTTAAAGTAGTTTTTTGTACCTTGATCCATAATAAGTATTCATAAAAACACCGCACGTGCAACCTGTTATCGAACCTGTAATAGACTCCGTCCTGGATGATTTTGAAGAAGGAAAATGGACGGTAGAAGAAGTGATCGCATCCTGGGAAAGCCAGCCCATTTTGCTGGGTTATTTACTCTCCGAGACTTTTGATGTGTTGACCGACGAGGAAAATCCTATATGCTTTATCTGGCTGCAGTAATCTGGACAGCTATCAATCGGGTAAGGCCAGTGCTAGACCCCATTGACCAGGACGAACTCGACGAGCAGGAGGAGGTCAATTGGGAAATCCTCAATGAGGCGTCTTCCCCTCGTTTCCAGGATCGGCTGGATCCTTTTTTTGACCAAACCGATCAGGAAGATCTGCTTGCATTTATTGAAGACTCGCTCGTGCTTGATGACAGTGAAGAAGATGAATGGAAACTCACTAAAGAAGGACGCGAACCGATATTCATCGGCTTAAAAACAATGGTCGATTGCCTTACTGCTTGATCCTTACTTGCGCGGTTGCACGAGAAAAAACCCATTGCTCCCCTGGTTTTGGTAAAGCGGCATCAAGATGAAGCTGTCTGCCTGCGCGTAAATGGGGCCTTTTTGATCTTCGGCCAACTGCTCTCCCTGTTTGACTTGTTGAAAATTCCGGTATCCGGGGCGCATGTGAAAGCCATCTCCCAGCTCGATGTGATGTACATGAATAAGTTCAAATACCTCGGGCAGCTCCCTGGAATAATCCAGCAATAACTGCTCGTACGGGTTGGGAATGAATTCCGCAGGAAGACATCCGGCCGCTTTCAGTCCATTAATGATGACGGCAACAGATCGGGACTCTGATTGAGGATCCTCGTTTTGGCCGGCTTCAAACGCAACCGCCTGTACGGGGATATCATTGTACCGGGGTGTAAAAAAGGAAAGGGAAGTCCCATCTAATCCGCTGGTCATGCCCGTGATTATGGGCACGTGAAAATGACGTGCCAACTCAAGGCTCTCCGGGTTGTCGGCCGGAATGGAAAAGATGCCTCCATCGGCAGAGGTCGTATGCAGGTCGAGGAGTATCAACCGCTCGGGGTGAAGTTGGGATAGCTCGAGATGGATATACGCCAACAACTCCCTGAGCTCCCGGAATTCTGCTTTCAATTCATTTACCGGCATAGCGTCCACCTTGTCCACTATGTCGGGGAGCATCATGCGATTGAGGTCCCTTTCGAGGAATCGAATGCCCTTCTTTAGTGCTTGTAGATTGCCGCGCAAACCTAGCACCGTGCCACGGAAAGGCAGGTCCGGCCTGGATGCCAGTTCATATTGAAAAAAGGCAAAAAAACGGGCAATAGCCTGCACGCCAGAGGGTTCATTCCCGTGCACCCCTCCCAGGCAAATAAACAAAGGCCCATTTTCGGCGCCCGAGTAACGACCTATGATCCTTTCTTCTGACATAAGCGGTTAAAATACTACTATTCCTGGTTTTGGTGCTATCCGGAAGAGAAGGATATTTCCATAATTTACTTTTCTTTGCATCTAATGCCGGCAACCTTATCCATCATCATCCCTGCCTACAATGAGGAGGCGACGATCGAGCATATCCTCGACCGGGTGCTGTCCGTTTCGCTCCTCGGTCAGCTCGAAAAAGAGCTCATCGTGGTCAATGATTGTTCCAAAGACCTTACAGAGGAGGTAGTCAGGGCGTATATAACAAATCATCCGGATGCCAATATTCGCTATTTTCGGCAGGAAGTAAACCAGGGTAAGGGCGCGGCCCTGCACACCGGTATTCAGCAGGCACGGGGCGAATACCTGATCATTCAGGACGCCGATCTCGAATACGATCCGCGTGAATACAACTTGTTGCTCCAACCTATGCTCGAAGGGTATGCAGATGTAGTCTATGGCTCCCGGTTTATGGGCGGCAACCCGCACCGGATACTTTTCTTCTGGCATTCCATTGGCAACAAATTTCTTACCACCCTCTCCAATGCCCTGACCAACCTGAACCTGACGGACATGGAGACCTGCTATAAACTTTTTCGCACTCCGCTCATCCAGGGAATTACGCTTCAGGAAAAACGCTTCGGGTTCGAACCGGAAGTGACGGCAAAGATCTCCCGAATTCCAGGGGTGCGCATTTATGAAGTGGGCATTTCCTACTATGGCCGTACCTATGAAGAGGGGAAAAAGATTGGATGGATAGATGGCCTCCGGGCAATATACTGCATCCTCCGGTACAACCTTTTTTCTGGCCGCTAGAGTCCAAGCCAGACACGCACCACTAACCCAATGCCAAAAGCAATGAGTGCCAGCCCGGAAATTCGCCGCAGCAGCAACAAGTTGCGGGGTTTTAAATAAGGCCGGATCCATTTTGCGGCTAGCACCTTAAATGAATCGGTGGCTATGATGACCAACATCACACCGAGGTAGAACAGCCATTCCTGGCCAGTCGATTCGCCTTCGACCAGCAAACCTGTCGCCACACTGGTCCAGAAAAAGACCGTGAATGGGTTGATGGTATTGACCAAAAAACCTTTCACCCAAAGGGTTCCATAGTTAGCCAACTGGCTGCCAAAGGCAGGCCTGGACTCTACGCCGGGCGCTTTTTGGATCAATATGGCCAGACCTAACCCTGCCAGAAATAGCCCTCCTCCCGTACCAAGTGTTTTCTCAAAAGCATGCCAATGCGTGATCCGGGCGAGGTGGGACAGCCCCCAATAGCTGGAGCCGATAAAAAGCAGGTCACTGATCCAGATACCCAGCCCTACTGCCAGTCCGGCACGCACGCCATTGTCCAGGCTCGTCTGGATCAGCGCAAACAAAATAGGGCCCACCAGGATGCTCAGGGCGAGCCCCATTCCTATGCCGTTGAGGAAGTGGATCATGGCATCTTTTCTATAACTTAGGACTTACGCACTTGCGAAGAAAAAAAATTAAAAATGAATACGCGTTATGCGTAACTCCTGTAAATCTAAAAAAATAGCCCGGTTGTGAGTCAACCGGGCTGCCGTGAATAGGTCAATTGATAGAGTAAGGAATTATAATATGTTGTAGTTAGAAAGGTTGAAAAGTCGTAATTATGGCCTGGATCTCCGGGTCCATCAGGAGAGAGGGCATCCATTCGAATAGCGATTGGTGTCTGTTATAATCTTCATCGAGGGCTTCATTCAGCCAGTATAGCGCTTCTGCCCGGCGACCCATAGCGAGCAGGCAGGTAATGCGACAATACAACAATTCGGCGCCTACTGCGTGTTCTTCCGATTCCAGCAGCACTTCCAGTGCCTCCTCGAGGTCGCCTGATTCCATCAGGAACTGTGCGTAGCGGATCCAGTATTCGGAAGCTTCCGGGGCGATCTCCACCGCTTCCTGGAAATACCACCTCGCCTTTTGTGGCTTGCCAAGCAGGAGATATGTTTCGGCAAGTGCCCTGTAGTATTCTTCTCGGCGGTCTTCTATCTGAATAGCCTTTAAGTAGTATCTGGACGCTTTTTGGTATTGTTGCTCCCGGAAAAAACAATCCCCAAGGAAAAAATATACTTCATCGTTGAGGGAGTCCAGGCGTTGTGCTTTTTGGAAAAAAGCCTTTGCGATCCCCAATTCTCCCATTTCCAGGTAACACTGACCAATATTCAGGAAAAGGTCCTGGTCGGGTTCAAATTGGTTGAGCACATCCAGATAGTTGCGGAGTGCTTTTTCGTATTGCTTCAGCTGAAAATATAGCTCCGCACAATCCCGGTAGGCAAACTCAAAAGTCGGATCGATTGCTATTGCAAATTCAAAAGCCTCAATGGCTTCTTCATACTGCCCATAATATTCATACGACTGCCCCAGGTTATACCAGCCTTGTTTCGAATAGGGATTTTCATTCAGGAATGCTTCGTGAAAGGTGATGCTCTCCCTATACTTTTTGGCCAACTCCACACATACCCACATCTGATGGAGGGCTTCCTCATTTTTGGGGTTTTCCAGCAACGCAGCCCGCAGGGCGTAAAACATGCGCTCAAATTGCTCCTCCATTTCAAACACGACCGCTTCCGTCAGGAAAAGGTCGCTCAATGATTCCTCTGAAGTCGTTTCTTTCAGGTGGTCGATGATATCGTGGGCCTGTTCGAACAAGCCTAAAAGCGCGAATGCTTCTGCTCGCAACAAATGGAAATCCACATCGTCGGAAAATAGGGCCTCGCCTTCATCAAGGGCAACCATCGCTAGTTCTTCCCGACCGTGATCCAAATAAAACCGGGCTTTGCGTAAAAAAAACTCGGAGGAGTAGGGATAACAGGAAATACCGAATTCGATGATTTCCAAAGCCTGATCCGGGAGTTGTTCCACCACATAATATTCCAGCAAATCGAGAAGATCCTCTTCTTCCCGAAACCTCAATTCGCCGGACTCAATTTCCGCTTCATAAGCCGAAACCAGCGCTGAAATCCTGGCATTTTGATTTGCTTGGTGATTGTTCATGGCATTCTTTTCCCAAATAAGATTCCTAAAGATAAGGGAATTGCATTTATATATGCGCTAAGTAGCCACCTACTAATAATTGTTCGGTAGGGTAATCCAAGGAAGTGGTGTAGTTGGTGTAGGATAAAAAAATACCTAATCTGTTTTGGTGCGGCTCACCAGATAAACGCCTGAAAAAATGAGGATTGCCGCGCCTCCTTTGACCCAATCCAGCTGATCCTGCCCCATTAGTAAGGCTATAAAAGCCGCCAAGAGAGGCTGCAAGTATATGTAAAAGCTTACCAAAGAAGGCGTTACAACCGAAAGGGCATAGGCATTGAACAGGTAGGTAAAAAAGGTGGTAAACAGCAATACATATAGAACAGCCAGCCAGATCCAGGTGTGAAAAGTGGCCCAATCCACTGAAACAAGTTCTCCAGCTCCAAAAGGAATGACAAACAGCAATCCAAAAGAAAACACCCACCTGACCACGGTGATGGGGTGGTAACGCAACATCAGTTTACGTACCAACACCAGATATAACCCGTAAGAGGCGGCATTGACCAACACCATCAGGTCGCCGGTCAAACCGGTCCGGCTCCAACCGACCTGCTTGCCCTGCGTGAGCAGTAACACAGCCCCTACAGCCCCCAGTATTACGCCGACTATCTTCCGAAGGGTGATCCGCTCCCGGATCAATAAAGAGGAAATAATAAGCACCAGAATGGGGGTGGTCGTCATCAACAGGGATGCGTGGATGGGAAGGGTGCGTTTCAGTCCCATAAAAAAGAACATTTGATTGATAGCGACTCCAAATAGTCCGCAAATCATCAACCGCCACCAATCTGCTCGATTGATCTTTTCCCGGATCCATCCTCGGTGCAGCAGGGTAAACAGCAGCACCCCCGTCATCACCCGCAACAAAATGAAACCCTTGGGCTGGATATACCCGTCGTCCAGCACCACTTTGGCAATAGAGTAGTTGCCGCCATAGATCAAGGCAACTAAAAACAACGCAGTATGCGCTTTCCAGGTAGCTGGCATAGGAACTCACTTCATTTGAGGGGTTGAAAATGGTGAAAATTCAGAAACTATTTCGCCATTATATACTACTTTAGCCCAAATCTGGGAAAAATGCTGAATGCGAGGTGGGTAAGTAAATGAACAAAAATAATATTTGCTCTGAGTTGTACCCCTTCTGCGCCTTTTGCGTCAAAAGGGCTGAGCACTCAGCGCTGTTAGGTATCTTTTTTTATTGCCCAAACAGTTTGATCGCTCTTGATTACACAAGGAAAAAAGAAACTATCTGATTCTGAGTTGGTCCAGCGGTTCCTGGCCACTCAGGAATCGGCTTATTTCAGTGTGCTCTACGACAAGTATTCTGCAAGGGTTTACAGTCGTTGCCTCTCCTTGTTAAAGGATGTAGCATTGGCACAGGATGCTACCCAGGAAGTTTTTGTGAAGATCTACCTCAACCTCTCCAAATTCAGCGAGCGGTCACAATTCTCTACCTGGGTATATTCCATTACATACAATTTCTGCATCGACCTGATCCGGCGCAATAAGAAACAGCAGGCCATCTTTACGGATGATATTGAAAAAACGCCTGAGGTTGCAGATGAGGTGTCCGACGAAGACTTAATGACCATGGAGGTCGACCGGCTCAAGGATGTGTTGGAAAACATCCCTGTAGGCGACAAAGCCATCTTGTTGATGAAATACCAGGACGACATGCAGATCAAGGATATCGCAGAAGCACTCGACAAGACAGAAAGCGCCATTAAAATGAAACTGAAACGGGCCAAACACAAGGCCCAGTCGGTATATCAAACGCTCTACCCGCCTGCTGAATATTAAGTAGCAGAAGAGGGAGTAGCGAGAATACATTGCTCAATACAAAATGGCGCATCCGGGAAGATGTGCCAAAACTACGGGATTATGCACATGAATAACTTCAAAAACCTCATAGAAGAGGAAATGCGGGACGTACCACCTTTGCCTCCTCAGATCAAAAACAATGTCCAGGGGAATATGGGATTTTTCCGATTTCTGGGGAACACGATCGAGTTATACCTTCCCCGTGTACTGGATGCAGTAGTCGCAAGCCTAAGCGGCTCTTCTTCAGAAAATAAGTCATTGCCCAAAACACCCCAGGATCCGGGTACATCGGGTATTTAATGGCTCTTTTCGCTGACCCCTCATAAATGCCGATCATATGCAGCCACTTTTTTTGCAATCCATGGAGATGAGTCCTATCGCCGAGATATTCTACGACCTGCTTAAGCAGTTTATGGCTATTCTCCCCAATTTAGCGGGAGCCCTATTCGTATTTCTCATCGGATGGCTTGTGGCAAGAAGCTTGCGCAAGCTGATCAAAAAGCTGTTGAGCCGCACCGGCATTGATTCCCTGGCCGAACGCCTCAACAATATTGAGATCATAGAAAAAGCACGGATCCGGATCGTGCCCAGTGTTATGCTGGCCAAAGTGGTCTATTACATCCTGATGCTCATCATCGCCCTGGCAGCCACCGACATTCTGGGGATAGATGCCGTGTCCAACCTCATGGCCGATATAATAAACTATATCCCCAGCCTGCTCACTGCCTTCCTCATGCTCTTCGTCGGCATCCTGTTTGCCGACTTTATCAAGGGAATTGTCCTATCCACCACCAAATCTCTGGGTATTCCGTCCGCCAGCCTGATTGCCAATTTTGTCTTCTATTTCCTCCTTATCTCCGTTGCCATGAGCGCGTTGGGACAAGCAGGGATCGATACCGAGTTTCTCCGCCAAAACCTGACTATCATAATCGCAGGCGGCGTGCTGGCCTTTGCCGTAGGCTATGGCCTGGCCTCCCGGGAAATGATGGCCAATTTTATCGCCTCTTTTTACAGTAAAAGCAAGGTGCAAATTGGGGATACCATCCGGCTGGGAGAGGCGACTGGCACGATCGTTGCAATGGATAATGCATCCTTCACCCTGGAAGGAACGGATGGCCGTACTTTTATCATTCCGCTCAGTAAGCTGACAACCGATAATGTGGAAGTTATCAGCCGTGCAACAGAACAGGATGAACCGGCCGAAGAAGAAATTAATTGATTCACAAACTTTTTTATCCGAATGAAAAAAAGACTTTTACTCCTCTCGCTAATCCTGGTCGCTACGCTTTGGAGCGCCTCCGTTTTCGGTCAGGATGCAGCTGCAGCTGCCACAAAAGAAGAAACGCCTAAAAATTGGACCTACGGAGGTGGATTCGGGCTGGACTTTGCCCAGCTTTCGCTTATCAATCCAAAGGTCGGATCTGGCGCTAATCGTATTGGCTTCGCAGGCCTGGCCAATTTTACGGCCAATTACAAAAAAGAAAAAATAGCCTGGAACAATACCGGATCCTTGCAATTGGGCACCCAACGCGTCGGTGGCAAAAACAGCCCGTTTGAGAAAAACATCGACATTATTCGCCTGACATCCCGTGCCAGTTTCCGCCCCGGTACTGGTAAACTATATGGGGCCGTAGAGGCAGATGCCATTACTCTCCTGTTGCCAACCTACAAAGGAAATGTGCTAAAACCGGAAGACCCGGCAGAAAATCCCATCGCCAAATTTCTCTCCCCGATCCAGGTTATGATCTCGCCTGGCTTGGAATACAAATTTGACGACCACCTTTCCCTCTTATACTCTCCCGTATCCCTGAAACTCATTTATGTGGGCGACGACAATATCGCAATGCTGAATGTGCATGGAAACAAACCGGGAAAAAATAGCTTTCTCATGCTTGGATCCAACCTGAAAGCCGCGTATAATAATAAGTTTCTTAAGGAAAAACTCGGCTGGGCCAGTTCATTGGACCTCTTCTCCAACTACCTGGAAAATCCCCAAAATATCGATGTGCTCTGGACCAATGATCTGGGCTTTACCATCGTAAAAAACCTGTCGCTTAATCTGGTGACTCAACTCTTCTACGATGACGACGTCAACGTACAAACTGATCTAGACGGCGACGGCATCCGCGGAGAAGCCGCTGCCGATGTCGACTTGCCTCCCGGCCAGCAGCGGTCTGAATTGATCCCCTCCGTAAGCTTTATGCAAGGGTTATTTATTAAATATAACCTCCTCTTTTAGTGAAGAGTGAAGGGTGAGGCGTGAAGAGAAAAAAATTATCCCTTCACGCCTCACCCTTCACCCTTCACCCTTTTATATGTATCTTGCCGGGAAACGATTTCCGGTAATGAGCGACAAGAAACTCTTCCTTTTAGACGGACATGCCTTGGTCTACCGTGCCCATTATGCTTTCATCGGTCGGCCGCTGATCAACTCCAAAGGCATGAACACCTCTGCAATAGCGGGCTTCGTCAGAACCCTGTGGGACCTTATCCGCAATGAACAACCTTCACACCTGGCGGTTTCCTTCGATCTGCCTACTCCCACTTTCCGCCACGAAATTTTCCCCGAATACAAAGCCAACCGGGAAGCACAGCCGGAGGATATCACCTTTGCCCTGCCCTATATTCAGTCCATCCTCGAAGGATTTAAAATTCCCGTAGTCACAGTCGATGGATTTGAGGCCGACGACGTGATCGGTACCCTGGCCAAACAGGCCGAAAAGGATGGCTATACGGTGTATATGGTGACACCCGACAAAGACTTCGCCCAACTGGTCTCTGACAACGTCCTGATATATAAGCCCTCCCGAATGGGCAATGGTATCGAAAAGTGGGGCATTAAAGAAGTATGTGAAAACTGGGGGATCAAGCGCACGGAACAGGTCATTGACATCCTGGGGCTTCAGGGAGATGCGGTCGACAACATACCCGGCATACCCGGTATTGGCCCCAAAACAGCTGCCAAACTGCTGGAACAATACGACACCGTAGAAAACCTGATCGCGCATGCCGGTGAACTGAAAGGCAAGCAAAAAGAAAATGTGGAAATCTATGCCGACCAGGCCCTTCTTTCCAAACACCTCGCCACCATCGATACCAACGCCCCTATTCAGTTTGATCCGCATGCCTTCGAGCTCGAGCCTTACGACGCCCGGCAGTTGGCAGAGATTTTTAAGGAACTGGAGTTCCGGACCCTGGCCCGCCAGATTCTGGGCGAAGAAGACAATCCGGTGCCAGGCCCCAGCAATAACTCCGGGGTGCAAGGCTCGCTTTTTCCAAATGAACCGGCCGAGCCGCGACAAAACATTCCGCCCCCCGCTCATTCCATGGCGGAAAAGACCAGCTCCGATGTGCCGCATACCTACCATTTGACGGATACCCAACCCAAACGCACGGCGCTAATCAACCTGCTATCCGAACAGTTTGCCTATTGCATGGATACGGAGACAACGAATATCGATCCGAATGTGGCAGAATTGGTCGGCCTTTCCTTTTCGGTGAAACCCCACGAAGCCTATTACGTCCCCATCCCTGAAAATCAGCAGGAAGCGTTGAATGTCCTCCGCGAATTCAAAGAGGTGCTGCAAAATCCGGATATCCAAAAGATCGGTCAAAACATCAAATACGACGCTATAGTCCTGAAATGGTATGGCATCGAGATCAAAGGTCCCATTTTCGACACCATGGTAGCCCACTACCTCATCGAACCCGAACTCCGCCACAGCATGGACTATATGGCGGAAACCTATCTGAAATACCAGCCCATTCCCATCGAATCGCTCCTCGGCAAAAGAGGCACCCAGCAAAGAACCATGCGGGAAGTACCCGTTGCTGAAGTGGTAGAATACGCAGCGGAAGATGCCGACATTACCCTGCAATTGAAAGACTACCTTGCGCCCAGGCTGGAAAAGGAAGGCCTCCAGGAACTCTACCGAAAAATGGAAGAGCCCCTGATCCGTGTGCTTGTCGACATGGAATACCACGGCGTTAACGTCGACGTCAATTACCTCAACCTGTACTCGATTGAATTGGAAAAGGAGATCGCCGACCTCGAACAAAGTATTTATCAATCGGCAGGAATGCGGTTCAATATCGCTTCCCCAAAACAGGTGGGTGAAGTACTCTTCGATCAACTTAATATCCCCTACCGCTGGAAAAAGACCAAAACCGGACAGTACTCCACCGATGAGGAAAAACTGACGGATCTCGACCACGAGCATCCTGTCATAGAACTTATTCTCAACCACCGCGGGCTCACCAAACTCAAATCTACCTACGTCGATTCATTGCCAAAAATGGTCAACCCCCGCACCGGTCGCATTCACAGTTCTTTCAATCAGGCCTTGGCCGCCACCGGTCGCCTCAGCTCCAACAACCCAAACCTGCAAAATATCCCGATCCGGACCCCTGAAGGCGCCAAAGTGCGGGAGGCCTTTATCCCTCAGGACAAGGACTACCTCCTGCTTGCTGCAGACTATTCCCAGATCGAACTCCGCCTGATCGCAGAGATCAGTGGCGACGAAGCCATGCTGGAAGCATTTCAATCCGGGCAGGATATTCACAGGGCCACCGCCGCTCGGGTCTTTGGTGTTCCTTTTGACGAGGTGACAAAAGAGCAGCGCTACCGGGCCAAAACCGTCAACTTCAGCATCATATACGGCGCCGGGGCACTCAACCTTTCCAAGCAACTCAATATCGGCCGCTCCGAAGCGAAAGAGCTGATCGACAACTACTTCCGTCAATATAGCGGACTCAAAACCTACATGGAAAAAACAGTGGAAGAAGCACGCAAAAAGGGTTTTGTCACTACCCTGATGGGCCGGCGGCGCTACCTGCGCGATATAGACAGCCGGAATGGCGTCATGCGGAGCCATTCCGAACGCAACGCGATCAATACACCCATCCAGGGAACGGCTGCCGACCTGATCAAATTGGCCATGATCGATATCCATCAATTGTTGGTGGAAGGGAATTATAAAACCAAGATGATCATGCAAGTCCATGACGAACTCGTTTTTGACGCCCATAAAGACGAGATCGAAACCCTTAAACCCTTGATCGAATTGAAGATGAAACATGCCATGCCCAATCTGAAAGTACCGATTCTGGTGGAAATGGGGGTGGGAAAAACCTGGCTTGAAGCCCATTAAAAAATTAAAAGTTGGGGCGCCTCCCCTGGCGTCCAAAGGATAAAAAAATGAAGCTCCCTTTACCCATTCCTGTACGCGAACTGGCAAAGAAGATCGGCGCCAAACTCATTGGTGATGAAACGCTATTTGCCACCGGCATCAACGAGATCCACAAGGTGGAGCCGGGAGATGTCACCTTCTCCGATGTAGCCAAATACTTTAAGCGGTCGCTGGAATCCGAGGCGACTATTATTATTCTGAACGAGGCCACTATTTGTCCGGACGGGAAGGCTATCCTTGTGGTAGAAAATCCGTTTGAAGCCTACGATAGTCTCGTGCGCGAGTTCCGCCCCTTTCGTCCACTGACCGCAAGTATCAGCGAAGAGGCACACATCCACCCGACCGCAATCATCGAGCCTAATGTGGTGATTGCCCATGGTGTGCGTATAGGTGCACATTGCTACATTCAGGCCAATGTGTATATCGGGGAGCACACGGTAATTGGCGACCACGTCACCATCCAGGCAGGCGCGATCATCGGTACAGATGCTTTTTACTATAAAAAGACCGAAAAAGGGTTTACCAAATGGCGTTCAGGCGGTCGTGTCGTGATCGAAGACCATGTGGAGATCGGTTCGGGATGCACCATCAATAAAGGGGTTTCAGGAGATACCATCATCGGTGAAGGCACAAAAATGGACTCTCAGGTGCATATCGGCCACGGCGCCGTCATCGGCAAAAACTGCCTGATCGCCGGACAGGTCGGCATTGGCGGCAAGACTATCATCGAAGATGAAGTAGTGCTCTATGGCCAGGTGGGCGTTATCCAGGCCGTGCGTGTGGGGAAAGGCGCCATCGTACTCGCAGGCGCAGGCGTATCCAAAGATCTCGAAGGAGGAAAAGCCTATTTCGGCGCCCCTGCCGATGAATCCAGCATCCGCTATCGGGAACTGGCCGCGCTCCGCCATCTACCCGATTTCCTGAAAAACTTCTATGCCAAATAGTAAAGCCGCGATACCTCGCGGCTCCCATCCCGAGCCACGATGTTTCGTGGCGCTACCATATGGAGCCACGACGTTTCGTGGCTTTACCATATGGAGCCACGACGTTTCGTGGCGCTACTTCCATTTGATGTTACACCCACCGCTTGGGTATTGCACCGCCGACACCGGCTCACCAGCCAACACTGCATCCAATGCGGCCCGGAGATCCCTTCCACTTAGCTGGTTGTCATTTTTTGGCCTTGAATCATCCAGCCGACCTCGATAAACCAGCACCCTGTTTTTATCAAACACATAAAAATCGGGGGTACAAGCCGCATCGTAAGCCCGCGCCACTTCCTGGGTCTCGTCATACAAATAAGGGAACGGGTACCCCAGACTATTCGCCACCTCTTTCATTTTTTCAGGGGAATCTTCCGGGTATTTTTCCACATCGTTGGAATTGATGCCCACAAACCCAATGCCCTTCGCCAGGTAATCCTTCGAAAGGCGCACAATCTCCGCATTTACGTGTAGCACGTAGGGACAGTGGTTGCATAAAAACATCACGACCAACCCTTTATCTGTCTTCAAATCATGGAGGGAAACCGTACGTCCTGAAACCGTATCGGGAAGCGAAAAATCAGGGGCTTTGGTGCCCAGGTCTAACATGGTAGATTCTGTAAAAGCCATGGTGGAAATTTATAGTAAACAGCGCAGGCAGTTGGCGTTTGCCGTTAACAAATTAGTAATTATCAAAGCAACTTCTAAAAGGCTAAAAAGGTTTTATTGTATGAATTTATCTTCATATTTTCGGCTTCACAAACAAAAACATTATGCGACTCTCCAAAATCACATGGGGGCTTTTAATTACTGCATTGGCCCTACTCCCGCTTTCCTGTACTTCTAAGTTGAAGACTGCTCAAAATTACCCGCAAACGTCCACGCTGGAGGCCATCCAAAAAGAAGAACTCCTGCAGACGCTCCGCTGGGAATTTCCGAAAATTAACGAAAGTAATATCGAACAGGAACTGCAACCCTATGTGCTGGTGCGAGGCAAATCATACCCGCTCACCCAATTCATCTCCTTTGATTCTGAATTGCATCAAAACTTCCGGATGCACAAGCTCGCCTTTGTGCCGTATTGGAAATTGAGAAATAGTCCGCATATCGATATCCTCTACATGGAAGGATACGGGTATGAGGGGCCTGTTTGGGGTTACCTCATCTACGATGAACGCGCGAAAACAGTTGCAGGCGCCTCGTTCTTCCACAAAAAAGAAACCCTCACCTACGGCGCCGATATTAGCCTGGATTGGTATCAGGAGCAATATGCCGGCGCCAAACTGGCTACAAATGGACAGTTAAATTTTATGACCAACCCCAAGCGGGAGGTCTACACATTTGGGGACACCAAAATCGACGGCACTTCCGGCGCTACGGTGACCAATAACGGCGTGCAAACGATGTTCAATAATATGCTGAAGAATTACGAAGCGCTTATCATCGGCAATCCGGATTGATACCCAGCACGTATTTCCCGACAACCCCAATTGCTTTTGCCGCTTCCGCTCCCTGAAACCCGCTGATCATGTCATCGGTCAGATTGGCTTGGGCAAAATCAGTTAACTGCTTTGCCACGGGTACGTATGTCCAGTGCCATTTTTCTTCATTGTACCCTTCCGGCCGGTCAGGACCTTTAGCCGTATAAACCTGGCAAAAACCATATTCCGAAGCATGGGCCGTCAGCCATTCATAGACTTTTTTCCCTGCGCCTGATTGAAAATAGGCGTCTTCCAGCTCATTCAGATCAAAATCGGTGCCCCAATGGTGCCGGGAGGTACCGGGCATCGAGCTATATTCCAGGATCTTCAGCGCCCGCGCCCTGGGGTCCGGAATCGCCCTCGACAGGTCTTTTCCTTCGACCAAACGGCTACCGTTCCACTTGGCTTCCCAAATACCTTTCTGGTAATTGAAAGGACGGGTTGCGGAGATGATGACGAGATTCACTCCATCTGCCTTTGCTGCAGCGTGTAGTTGCTTGTACGCCTCAAACACATCTTTTCGTAAATACAAACCTTCCCGGTCGGCATAGATAGTGGGAATGACCGTGAAATCCGGATGTTTGGCCGGATCGAATTTACCCATGATGTAGTCGACTGTCGGAAAATCTGATTGCATAGAGGTCAGCATTTTACCCTCCTGCTGCTTTTCCGAAGCAGCCCCACAAGCCAGGAAAGCTAGCCCGAGCAATCCAAAAATCATTTGTTTCATAAAAAAGTAAATGAGTTTAATAGGGAGATCCGCGTCGTTGGCGCGGATCTCCCTATTAATAAAGAACTTAATGTGAATAACCGATGTTAGTATCCGAACCCCCAAGTACGGCCAATTTTGATAATTTTGCAAAACCTTTGGATAAAAAGGTATGGATGTCGCTGGCGACATCCATACCTTCAAAAAGAAAATATGTTCCCGGAATACGATGTGATAGTAGTAGGTGCTGGTCATGCCGGTTGTGAAGCAGCTGCGGCTGCGGCCAACCTCGGCTCGAAAGTCCTGCTGGCGACGATGAACATGCAGACTATCGCCCAGATGTCCTGCAATCCCGCTATGGGTGGGGTGGCAAAGGGCCAAATTGTACGAGAAATTGACGCGCTGGGGGGCTACTCCGGCATCGTCACCGACCATACTATGGTTCAATTTCGCATGCTTAACCGCTCGAAAGGGCCGGCCATGTGGAGTCCGCGCGCCCAGAGCGACCGCATGCTCTTCGCCCAAAAGTGGCGGCAAATGCTGGAAGCACACCCAAATATCGACTTCTGGCAGGAAATGGTCAGCGGCCTGATCGTCAAAGACGGCATGGTGCGTGGCGTACGCACGGGTATGGGACTGGAAATTCCCGCCAAAAGCGTAGTGCTGACCAACGGCACTTTCCTCAATGGCATTATCCACATCGGAGAAAAACAGCTTGGCGGTGGACGCGCAGGCGAAAAAGCAGCCAAAGGCATCACAGAGCAACTGATCGAACTGGGTTTCGAAGCCGGCCGTATGAAAACAGGCACCCCACCCCGCCTCGACGGCCGTTCGATCGATTACAGCAAAACGGAAATCCAGGAGGGTGACCCGGAAGGCGGAAAATTTTCCTACACCGACACGCCGAAGATCGAAAAACAGCTTCCCTGTTATATCACCTATACGAATCAGCAGGTTCACGACATATTGCGCACGGGGTTCGACCGTTCGCCTATGTTCAATGGTCGCATCCAGGGATTAGGGCCTCGCTATTGCCCATCTATTGAAGACAAGATCGATCGCTTTGCCGACCGCGACCGCCATCAGCTCTTTATCGAGCCGGAAGGTTGGAATACTTGTGAGATCTATATCAACGGCTTTTCCTCCTCCTTGCCGGAGGATGTGCAATACAAAGCCCTGCGCATGATCCCGGGACTGGAAAACGTCAAAATGTTCCGACCGGGTTATGCGATCGAATACGACTATTTTCCGCCCAGCCAGCTCCGGCTGTCGCTCGAAACCCAACTGGTCAAAAACCTCTTTTTTGCCGGGCAGATCAACGGCACTACCGGGTATGAAGAAGCCGGCTGCCAGGGATTGATGGCGGGCATCAACGCCCACCTGTCCATCAATGAGCAAGAGCCTTTTATTCTCAAGCGCTCGGAGGCCTACATCGGCGTGCTCATCGATGACCTGGTCACCAAAGGAACCCAGGAGCCCTACCGCATGTTCACTTCCCGCGCCGAGTACCGCATTCTGCTTCGCCAGGACAATGCGGATCTGCGCTTGACCCCGCTCGCCCATAACCTGGGAATGCAGGGCATGGAAGCGCGCATGGAGCGCGTGCGCGCCAAGCAAGAGGCTGCGGAAGCTATTGAAAAATACTTTCACGAAACCAGCATTACCCCTGAGCAGCTCAATCCGTTCCTGGAGCAAAAAGGATCTGCCCTCCTCAAGCAAAAGGGCAAACTCCACCCCGTGCTACTGCGTCCCGACCTCCACATTCAGGACCTGCGGGAAGTACTGCCTGATCTCGATCAATTCCTCCAGCCCTACGAAACAGAGTTTATCGAACTGGCCGACATCAACATGAAATACGAAGGATATATCCGCAAAGAGCAGGAAATGGTGGAGAAAATGAACCGCCTGGAAGAATTGCGCATCTTCGACGATTTCGATTACAGGCAACTGGGTTCCCTCTCCAAGGAAGCGCGCGAAAAATTGTCGAAAATTCGCCCACGAACCATCGGTCAGGCCAGCCGCATTAGTGGGGTTTCGCCGGCAGATATATCCATTCTGCTTGTGCACATGGGTCGTTAATTGGTGAAGCGTGAGGAGTGAAGGGTGAAGAAAGTCCCTTCCCCCTTCCCCCTTCACCCTTCACTAAATAAATGAACCGCCAATTCCTCCTCAATATCGCCTTACTCCTGACGCTGAACCTTCTGGTCAAGCCCTTCTACATCTTTGGGATCGACCGGACAGTGCAGAATATCGTGGGGACGGAATCGTATGGCCTTTACTTCACTTTTTTCAACCTGGCCTTGCTCCTGCAGATCGTGCATGATTTTGGCATCCAGAACTTCAACAACCGGGCGATCTCCCAGCACCGGCAGTTGATCGGGAAGTATTTCCCCAATCTCCTCTTGTTGAAAATGGTGCTGAGTTGGGTGTATTTAGCACTGGCACTGGGAGTAGCCGCCCTCCTGGGGTACCCGTTGCAGGTATGGCCCCTGTTGGGCTGGGTGTTGATCGTGCAGGTGCTGAGTTCGTTTGTCCTATTTCTTCGATCCAATATTTCGGGCCTGGGCTTTTACCGCACCGATAGTCTGCTCTCTGCGCTCGACCGCTTTTTGTTGATCGGCATCGCGGGCCTTTTGCTGCTATTTCCGAATTGGGTAGGCGTCTTTCAAATCGAGTGGCTGGTTTATTCCCAGGCCGCTTCCATGGGAATCACTTTATTGGTGGCGTTTTGGGTGCTGCGCCGGCATTTGCCCAAGATTCGTTTGCGGTGGAAAACCCCGCTGGCCCTGTGGTTTCTACGCAACAGCATGCCATTCGCTCTGGTTATTTTGCTCATGACCCTTTACACCCGGATGGACGCAGTGATGCTGGAGCGTATGTTGCCCGACGGCAAACACGAGGCAGGGGTGTATGCCTCCGCCTACCGGTTGCTCGACGCCAGCAATATGATCGGGTATCTGTTTGCCACGTTACTGTTGCCCATGTTTGCGCGGCTGTTGAAAACAAAAGAATCTATTCGTCCCTTGGTCGAAACCAGCTTCCAGCTTATCATGGCCGGGGCCTGGACACTGAGCCTGGCCACTTTTTCCTTTCGGGAAGAAATCGCATTTTGGCTTTACCACGATGCCACTCCATACTGGGGAGAAGTCTTGGGGTTCCTGATGCTCAGCTTTGTGGCCGTAAGCGGTTCCTACGTTTTTGGCACCCTGCTCACCGCCAATGGCAAACTGGGTTCACTTAACCGCCTTTTTTTGGTCGGCATCGCTATGAATGCCACCCTTAACTTTCTGCTTATCCCACCCTATAAAGCCTGGGGCGCCACAGTGGCTACCCTTGCTACACAAACCCTGATCTGGATTGCACAGATGGTGCTGGCACACCGCATGTTAAAGGCCCTTCCGACTGGAAAAGCCCTCCTTCGCCAGGTGCTCTTTGCGATAAGTGTGGGGGTTCTTTTTTTTATTACGGCCAGAGATGTTCATTTTTCCTGGCAAGCCCGTTTCCTGATCGGCTTGTTGGGGAGTGGATTGCTGGCTCTTGCGTATAGACTGATCGAACCAAAGAAGGCACTGGCTGAATTCCGAAAAGAAAAGGCCTTTCCAGAAAATTAAGGGCATTTTTCTACTTTTGCACAACGAAATTTATGATAGGAGATAGCTGACCGTTGGCAGGCTAGCTCCTATTAAGCTCACAAATATGGAATACAAGGATAGCTTGCTGGGAGTCTTGCAGACTCTTTTTAAATGGAAAAAGCCCATTCTCTTCACCACCCTGATCGGCGCTGTAGGCAGCATCCTCATCGTGTTGTTGTTGCCGGTTTACTACCAGTCTACCACTATCTTTTATGCTGCCAGCCCTGATCTGGCTATGCCTGAACGGATGTTTGGCACCACCAACGAAGCCATGGAGTACTATGGCGAAGACGAAGATATCGACCGGATGATGACCATTGCCACCTCCAATGAGTTGGCTGAATACCTGATCCGCACATTCAATCTGTACGAGCACTACGACATCGACACCACAAAACTTAAGGCGCCTTACTACGTGCGTCTCAAGTTCGATAAGCTCTACAAGGTTCAGAAGACCAAGTACGACGCTATCCAGTTATCGGTGGAAGATCAGGATAAAGAGATGGCCGCAGCCATAGCCAACGCCGCCCGGATCAAGATCGATGAGTTTGCCCAACGCCTCATCAAGTCCAGCCAAATGGAGTTGCTCAATGCGTATGATTCCAATATCAAGGAAAAGGAGCGCCAATTGCACGAACTCAATGACAGCCTGAGAACCATTCGCTCCAAATACGGGGTGTATAATACCGAAACCCAAAGCGAACTTCTCGCCACCCTCCTCGCCGAGTCAGACGCCAAATTGTCCAACTCCCAGGCACGGCTTGACGTATTTCAGCATTCCCCCGGCGTGCTTCGCGATACCATTACCAATCTGAAAGCGACGGTGCAGGGTGGCCAGAAAGAGGTCGCCGCGTTGGAAGAGCGTCTCGACAAATTCAACCAGGGGATGGCCACCGTGGAAGTGCTCGTGCAGGTACATGCCGAAGCCAGCAAGCAGCTTGGGGAGGACAAAGAGCGGTACAAGCAGATCAAAACGGCTCAGGAATCGCCATTTCCCGCCATTCACCTGGTGGAGACTGCCGCCATTCCCATCATCAAATCGCGCCCCAAACGCTCCGTACTCGTGATGGCCATCACGGTGCTTTCCTTTTTATTCAGCGCTATCGGAGTACTGATCCTGGATACATACAAAGACGTCAACTGGAAGTCTATCGTCCATGCTCGCTAGAGAACCCATATCGGTATCGGCGGAAACCCGTTGGCTTTTCTGGGCTTTTGCAGGTCTTTCGCTGCTGAGTTTCTTTGCAGGGGCTATCACCAATTACTATTTCCTGTTTGGAATGCCAGCTGCCTTGTTGGTGGGTTACCTATGTCTGGTAGATTTCAAGAAGGTGTACTTTCTACTATGGGCATTGATCCCGATCTCCACGGAAATCTACTTGCCCGGCGGGTTGGGTACTGACCTGCCCGATGAGCCTTTTATGTTGCTCCTGACCGGCGTGTTTTTTCTTTATCTGATCCGAAACGGCAGGGAGATGGACAAGCGTTTTTTCGTACACCCCATCACCCTGTTGCTTTTTCTGCATCTCGCCTGGATGACCGTGGCGATGATTACCTCGAGTTTACCCCTGGTGTCGGTCAAGTTTTTGCTGGCAAAAGCCTGGTACGTGGTTTCCTTCTATTTCATGGCAGGCCTGTTATTGAAAACCGAACAGGATAAAAAGAAATGGCTTTGGTGGATTTTCATCCCCCTCATGTTGACGGTGACATATGTCTTTGTGCGGCATGCCAGCTATGGTTTTTCGTTTAAGGACGTTAACCGGGCCATGTCGCCCTTTTACCGCAATCACGTCAACTACGCCTGCCTGTTGGCGCTTTTTTTTCCGCTGGTATGGTTTGCGCGTACCTGGTATAAAGCCTTTAGCTTCCGCTGGCTCCTGCTGGTAAGCGGGGCGGGGTTGTTGTTGGTAGCCATCCAATTTGCGTACACCCGGGCAGCTTACGTGGGTTTGGCCATTGCGTTGGGCGCCTACTTCATCATCCGGCTGCGCCTAACCCTGCCTGTGCTTTTGCTGACCATTGCCGGCGCTATTGTGGGAGTAGGCTACATGCTCCACCAGGAAAAATACCTCGAATACGCCCCCGATTTTGAAAAGACGGTGACCCACTACAAGTTTGACAACCTGTTGGAAGCTACGGCTAAAGGTGAAGACATCTCTACGATGGAGCGGGTGTATCGCTGGGTAGCCGGCAAGCACATGATCGAAGACAAACCTTTGGTAGGATTTGGGCCAGGCAATTTTTACAACTTCTACCGCTCCTATACAGTATCCAGTTTCGAGACTTATGTCAGCGACAATCCCGAAAAATCTGGTATCCACAGCTACTACCTCATGACTACTGTGGAGCAGGGGCTACCAGGGTTACTGATTTTCCTGACCCTGAGTTTTTCCGTCTTACTTCTGGGGCAACGCGTTTATCACCGCACACTCGATCCATTCCGCAAGCGCTGGGTTATGGCCATCACGCTCAGCGCCATCGTGATAGACGCCCTCCTGCTTATCAACGACATGGTAGAGACGGATAAGGTGGGGAGTTTCTTCTTCTTCTTTATGGCTATGCTGGTACGGATGGATTTGGAGGATCAGGCGTAAAAAAAACAGGAAGGTAGTGCAGCTGCACTACCTTCCTGTTAAATTTCAATAGTTTACACCAGGCTCTCAATCACCTTTTCTTCCGTAATCCCTTCCGCTTCGGCTTTGTAGTTGCGTACAATGCGGTGGCGAAGTACGTATTTGGAAATGGCCTGTACGTCTTCGATATCGGGTGAGTATTTGCCGTGGATGGCAGCGTGGCACTTAGCGCCAAGCACGAGGTACTGAGAAGCACGTGGCCCTGCACCCCAGGAGAGGTACTGGTTGACCATATCGGTAGCACGAGCTGTGTTGGGACGCGTCTTGGTTGCCAGATTGACCGCGTATTCCAGTACGTTGTCGGCAATGGGTATTTTGCGAAGAAGTTGCTGAAAGTACAGAATCTGCTCGCCCGTGAGGATATGCTTGAGCTGGTAATTTTGAGCACCTGTCGTGCTTTTCACCACTAAAATTTCTTCTTCGTAACTCGGGTAGTCCAGCGGAATATTGAACATAAAACGGTCCAACTGAGCTTCGGGCAATGGGTAGGTTCCTTCCTGCTCAATGGGGTTTTGTGTAGCTAATACGAAGAAAGGTTTTGGCAGTAGGTGGGGCACACCGGCAACGGTTACAGAGCGCTCCTGCATGGCTTCCAATAGGGCTGCCTGCGTCTTGGGAGGCGTCCTGTTGATCTCATCGGCCAATACGATATTGGCAAACAGCGGGCCTTTGTTGAATTTGAAATGGCGGTCTTCCCCAAGCACTTCCGAACCAGTGATATCGGATGGCATCAGGTCGGGCGTAAACTGGATGCGTTTGAAATCCAGGTCCAACACTTCGGCGATGGTGCTCACCAGCAGGGTCTTGGCCAAGCCAGGTACACCAACCAACAAACTGTGTCCATTGCTAAATAAAGATATAATAACGGCCTGCACTACTTCGTGCTGACCAACGATGACTTTGCCGATCTCGCTCTTCAAGTCGCGATACGATTGCGCCAATGCATCTACTGCTTCTACGTCGGATGAATATTGGGTCATGAGACTATACTAGTTTTTAGTTTTTAGGTTTTAGTGCTTAATTGGCCTTTCTTAAACACTATATTCTGGAACGCGCAAAGATACGGTTTGTTTCACTGCCATGAAAGAGAACTACGAGTTACCTTTGCATTCATGAAAAAACCCAAAATCTCCATTGTCGTAACGGTCTATAATGAAGCAGACAATATCGGCCCACTCGTTTCGCGCATAGAAGAGGCTATGGCCGGCATCGACTATGAATTGATCTATGTGGATGACGGCTCGCGCGATGACACAGTGAAAAACCTGCGTGCGCTTCAAAACGAGCGACTTATCGTCATCGAATTTCGGAAAAACTACGGACAAAGCCTGGCGCTCATGGCAGGCATTGACCATGCGAATGGCGAATACATTGCCACCATGGACGGCGACCTGCAAAATGATCCGGCCGATATCCCCCTCATGCTTGAAAAAGCTGAATCAGAGGATTGGGATATGGTGGCCGGCAATCGCGCCAACCGTCAGGACGGGTTTCTGCTCCGCAAAGTTCCCAGCCGCATTGCCAATCGCATCATCCGAAAAACATCCGGGGTATACCTCAAGGACTACGGTTGCGCACTTAAAGTCTTTCGCGCCGAACTGGCTAAAGATCTCGGTCTCTACGGCGAGCTTCACCGTTTCATCCCCGTATTGGCTTCCCTCGAGGGCGCCCGAATCACACAGGTCGACGTGCGCCACCACCCGCGCGAGCACGGCCAGTCTAAATACGGGCTTAGCCGTACGTTCAAAGTGATGAGCGACCTGTTATTTATGCTTTTTCTGAAAAAATACCTCCAAAAACCCATGCACCTCTTCGGCAACGTAGGCCTTCTGCTCTTCACGCTCGGCGCTGTCATCAACCTCTACCTGGCTTTTCTAAAACTGATCCTCGGGCAGGATATCTGGGGCAAACCCATGCTCATCCTGGGCCTCATGCTCGTCCTTGCCGGCATCCAACTCATCACCATCGGCTTTGTCCTCGAGATGCAGATGCGAACGTATTATGAGTCACAGCAGAAGAAGCCTTATAAAATAAGGTCGATATCCAAAAGGAGTGTTTAGTTTTAAATTTTCAGTTTTCAGTTTTCAATTGTAACAATAACTGAAAATTGAAGACCAAACACTGAAAACTAAATGAAAAAAAATCTCCTCTCCATCCTCTTTTGGTCCATCCTCGCGGCCGCCTTCGTGGGCCCGGGCACTGTGACCACTGCCGCCAAATCAGGCGCAGGGTATGGCACCACGCTATTGTGGGCGTTGGTCTTCTCTACCCTGGCAACGATCTTCCTACAGGAAGCCGCGGCGCGTATTCCCTGGTATCCGGAAAGAACCTCGGCGAACTGATCGCCCTCCAATACCAGCGAATGCCGTGGATGCGATGGGGCATTTTCGGTGCACTGGCCTTTGGCTGCGCCGCGTATGAGACTGGCAACCTCCTCGGCGCTATGGCGGGTTGGAAAGTAATGGGCGACACAGATCCTACCATAATCCTGATCCTCATCACAGCACTTAGCGCCACCATTCTGCTGATCGGAAAAACCCGCCTGATCGCCCTGATCATGGGCCTGATCGTGGCATTTATGGGCTTTTCGTTTTTATATGTAGCCCTGAAAACATCCGTCGATTGGGAACATGTGGTGAAAAATTGCTTCACACCCTCTATCTCCAATACCAACAGCCTGCTGGTGATCGGCCTGATCGGCACGACGATTGTGCCTTACAATCTGTTCCTCGGATCGGGTATCGGCAAAGGGCAAGAGCTAGGGGAAATGCGAATAGGTATCATCATCGCCGTGCTTTTAGGCGGTCTCATCTCCGGAGCGATCCTGATTGTGGGCACACAAATTCAGGGCGAATTCTCTTTTGAAGCGCTGAGCCAGGCACTTGCCGGCGAACTGGGACCCTGGGCTCCTTCCTTTTTTGGTTTCGGCCTGTTGGCCGCCGGTTGGAGTTCGGCGATCACCGCTCCACTGGCCGCTGCGATCACAGGCGCCAGTTTGTTTGGAGAAAAATGGCAGATTGGCTCCCGGCCCTACCACCTCACCTGGATGGTAGTGCTCCTTACCGGGTTTGTATTTGGATTGATGCAGATACAGCCCATCCCCGCCATCATCCTGGCACAGGCCCTGAACGGTATTTTACTCCCTCTTGTCACCGCTTTTCTCTTTTTAGCCATCAACGACCGCCGGTTTATTCCCGCTTCCGCACTAAACCGGCCCTTTGTGAACGGTATCCTGCTGCTGGTCGTCGGGATCACTACTTTCCTTGGCATGCACTATGTACTGGGTGCATTCGGACGCGCATTTCCCGTTTTGGGCGAAATGCCTTTTTTGAATTGGGTGAAATTTTTAGTGGCTTTCGGCTTGATACTGTATCTTGGACGCCAGGTGTTTTTTCCAAAATGAATCATGATCGAAGTACCAACTATTGAAACACCCCGACTATCCCTGATTGCGGCTACGAAGCCCATTCTGGAAGCTGCCTTGCGTGGAGACAAATCTCTGAGCCGCATATTAGAGGCAAAGGTATCTCACGGCTGGACGGAGTTTGGGGATTCTATCTTCCGTTTTTCCCTTGAAATGGTAAAAAGTAACCCTTCTGACGTCATCTGGTGGACCTACCTACCCATCCTGAAAGCGGAAAAAATACTCGTGGGGAGTTGCGGGTACAAAGGGCCGCCCGGTAAAGCCGGTATTGTCGAAATAGGTTACGAAATAGCCAAAACCTTCCGCAACCAGGGCCTGGCTACCGAACTTGCCAAAGGGCTGATCGACTTTGCTTTCTCCTATCCGGAAGTGAAATCCGTCAAAGCCCATACACTGGCAGAGATCAACTCCTCGGGAACCGTATTGACCAAATGCGGCATGAAGAAAGTGGAAGAATTATTTGATCCGGACGACGGAGAGATTTGGCAATGGATGGTGTCCCGGCCTACTATACTAAATAGCTAATTTTCCTTTTATATGACGACCCATATCCAGCCTATTGCTATCCCGGGTATTCACCAGCGATTTTTCAAGTTGTTTCAAGCAACTGCCGCTCGCTTTGACAAACCCACCGTATTGGAGGTAGGTGCAGGCCATGGCGCTTTTACCCAAAAAATATGGAAGGAAGGGTACGACGTAACAGCCTGTGATCTGTTTCCGGAAATCTACCAATTCGAGGAGGTACCCTGCACCAGGGTGGATATCACACAAGAATTTCCCTTTCCTTCAGAGGCTTACGACCTCGTGGTTGCCGTGGAGGTGATGGAGCATATCCACGACCATGAAGTTTTCTTCGGAGAATGCCACCGAATTCTCAAAAAGAACGGCGTGCTTATGGTCTCCACCCCTAATATCCTTTCGCTAAAATCCAGGATCCGGTTCCTCTTTTCCGGGTTTTATTACTCCTTCAAACCACTTGACCATGCTCGCCATGACGGTATGCAACACATCGCCTCGCTGACGATCGATCAATACCACAACCTGGGAATACGCGCAGGATTTTCGGATTTTATGGTCGACATAGACAAACGGCAAAAATCCTCTACCTGGTATAGCTTCCTCATCCCATTCATTCGCCTTTATTGCAAGCTAAAATCCATCACCTATCAGGTACACAACCGGTTTGATTACCTCACCGGCAGGATTCTATTTCTTTCTTTTGTGAAATAAGCACTTTGTAACAAAAGTACTTTAATGTTTTTTATAAGGATATCTGCGGCCGCACGACCGCAGATATCCTTATAAAGACTGAATGGGCGGGCGCCGCTACATTTACCCTCCTATTTTTTTGCCATTATGCAGGAGAAAAACTTTCTTTGCGGCATTACTCACATAAAATTCGTTCATGAAATTCATTAGTAGTTTTCTTTTTGCGTTGCTGGCTATCACTTCGATGACCTTTGCACAATCATCCGTATCTGAGTACTCTTTCGCCAATGGTGTGAAAGGCATCACCTTCGACAGCATGGAACTGGTGCGCTATTTTGCACAGCCCGATGGAGGCATCCGTGTATTTTTATTCATGAAACGCACAGGTGCAATTCAGAAAAAGAACGGCTCCCTGATGTCTGGCGGAAAAGATCAGATCTGGCTGGAAGCCCTGGGTGTGGTTGATTTTTCCAAAGACATGAAGGTCGTCAAGGAAGAAGTCACTTTTGTCAAACCCAAAGAGGCGGTGAGTAAGGAATATAATATTCTCGCCGAAAACGATCCTGCCCGCGCAGCAACCATTGCCACCCAGGACGACTGCACCGACAAATGGGGCCTGCTCGAAAAATACCCCGAGTTGAAAACAGAAGAAGAAGTGAAAGAGGTGGCCCGTCCAAAAATGTATTACGATAACAGCATCTCCTACAGCATGTTGGGATTGAAGCCCAAAGCCTTCGATAAAGTCACTTATACGCTAAAAACAGAAGCGTCGCAGGCTGAAAAAGATTTCCTGACCAAAGCCCTGAGCACTCCTGGCAACTACGACAAGGTTACCCAGTCGGTAAATATCGACCCCTACAGAAATTCTAGTACCAAGGATTACTGGATTCAGATGTCTGACCCGGTATGTAACCCCAAAACAGGATCTGTACTTGCCCACCATGGCCATGTTCTGGTTGGTCAAATGGGTAACAGAAGCAACGAGTTTGAACAAGAACTCGTAGTCTTCGATAAGGAAGGAAAAGAAACTGCTCGAACCGAGATCAAAATGGAAAAGCCCCACGATCTCAACCTTCGCCAGGTGCTCATTACTGAAACGCCGGAAGACAATACCTTTAATATTGACGGCATAGTCCATGTATACCGGCAGAACTACGGCTTCGGCTATAAGAAAACCAATCCGGAACCCGACAAGAAAACCTACAAATTCTATCAGTGGAATGCAGCCGGCGAACTGGTCGCTGAGACCAATTTTGATGTAGCAGAGGAATATGTGAAAGTCATTCGCGCTTTTCATTCCGGCGATAAAGTGAGTTTACTCGCCACCGCCACTAAAACTCCTGCATTTTACACATTTTGCTTTGACGGCGGCAAGCTGACCTGCTCCGAAACATTGGATGCTGGCCATCCGCTTGCCAAAGGCCTCGGTTTCGCTCCTTCAGACCTTAGAAATTTCGACTGGAAATACAACTACTCCTACAACCAGAAAGATGGATCCAAGTATGTCATTTACGAGCTGACCCACGAGGTATCGGTAACCAGCCAGCCAGGTACAACCCCACAAAAAACGCTAACGCCAAAAGGATACGTGCTGTTTCGGGTAGACCAAACCGGTAAAATCACCCATACCCAGCACGTGATGCGCCCGGAAAATGCAGATGCGGGCTATAAGTCGCGCTTTAACAGCTTCCCGACTGAAAATGGCAATTACCTGACCATCGTGAAAGACCCCCTCATAGGTGGCGCTTCCTCGATCAATGTATACCGGATTTCCGGCGCTACCCTGGAAATGACCAAACTGGCCGAAATAAGTAATGCCCAGGAATTGGATTCCAAGCAACTACCAAAAGCCAACAACATGCTTTTCTTTTCTAGAAATGCAAAAGACCAACGGTACAATCTGATGTTAGTGAATAACTAAAAAAAAGGGGAGGTCTTTTGGATCTCCCCTTTTTTTACAACGGCAACCCATTCCCATCCGTCGTCAGCACCTCGCTCATGTAGTTTAAAAATGGCCGCATTCGAAGGAACGTGGTCGCGATTTCCTGCTGAAAATTAGGCGCCAACACTTCTTTGTCGTTGAATGAGCGGGTAAGCAAATAATTTTTGTATTGGAGCAGATCTATAGCGGGATGATCCTTCGGGAAACCCTGAGGCGCCGTTTTGAGGCGATCTCCCTGAAGTTCACCGAATGTACTGACAAAAACAGGATCAGCAAGGATTTTCCGCAAGGGCTTATCATCGGCCGCAATCTCTTCCCGGACGCGCTTCAGGTCGGCCGATTCAGGCTGCCAAAAACCTCCTCCCACAAAAGAAGCTCCGGGTTCAATATGGAAGTAATACCCGCCTCGCAACCACTTCGTCGCCCGGCTCATGCTGGCGCTGAATTGATTTTTATACGGCAATTTGTCTTTTGAAAAGCGTACATCCCTGTAAATCCGGTAGACGCTGACCGCTTCGATATTGTCGTGGTGGCTCATCAGGTCGAGTACCCCGTCGGAAAAAGCTTTAAATTGGGTATGCGCCTCCTGGTACCGTGGTTTATTCGCAGTAAACCACTCCCGGTTATTGTTGACCTGCAGTTCGCGCAGGAACTCGAGTGTAGAAGCGGGGATTGTATTCATTGTGGTCTGATTTGGTTTTTACTCCTTGCTCCAGGATGTGCCTTCTTTCCCGTCTTTCAGCTGCAGGTGTAATTCCTTCAGCGCATCGCGGATCATGTCAGAAGTACCCCAGTCTTTCCGCTCACGGGCTTCTTTCCGCATTTCGATGATGAGCTGCATCAACCCGTCGAGCAATTCCTTATCTCCTCCGGCCGCTTCCGATTCATCTTTCAGTCCCAACACATCGAAAAGGAAAGATTGGAATGATTGCTTCAATTGCGCCAATGTTTCCGGCAACAGGTCGCCGAACGACAACTGTCCGCCCTTCAGTGCATTGATCTTCGAGACGAGCTCGAACATCCGGGCAAGGGCACGCGGGGTGTTGAAATCGTCATTCATTTCGTCGTATACGGAATCGATCAGGTCTTTAATCTCTTGGTCCAGGGCGCCGGCTACCCCGCCCCCCGGATGCTGCATACCCTGAAGCGTGGCATAGGCCTCCATCATCCGGCGATAGCCTTTTTCGGCAGCGAGCAGGGCCTCGTCGGTCATATCGAGTGTACTACGGTAATGCGATTGCAACATGAAAAAGCGCACCACCATCGGGCTATAGCCTTTGGAAATATGTGGACTGTCGCCCGTTAACAGTTGTTCCGGATTAATGGTATTTCCATCGCTCTTCGACATTTTTTTGCCATTGAGCATGAGCATATTTGCATGGAGCCAATAATGGGCCGGCGAGCAGCTGCACGCACCGTGGCTTTGTGCAATTTCGTTTTCGTGGTGTGGGAATTTCAGGTCGAAGCCGCCTCCATGAATATCGAAGGTTTTGCCCAGATACTTGGTGCTCATGGCCGAACACTCCAGGTGCCAGCCGGGGAATCCCACTGACCAGGGCGAATTCCAGCGCATAAGGTGACTCGGATCGGCTTTGATCCAAATGGCAAAGTCGATCGGACTGTGCTTTTCGTCCTGCTTTTTGAGATTTTCGCGCGTTTCCGCCAGCAATTCTTCCGGCTTACGGCCCGACAGTTGCCCGTACACCCCTTTTTGGGTACTGATCAACTTGGCTGTATCAAAATATACGGAACCGTTTTCCACATACGCATACCCATTGTCTAGAATGGACTGTACCATCTCGATCTGCTCGATAATATGCCCGGTAGCACGCGGCTCAATACTCGGCGATAACGCATTGTATTGCTGCATTACTTTATGAAATCCATTGGCGTAATACTGCACCACTTCCATCGGCTCCAGTTTTTCCAACCGGGCCTTCTTGGATATCTTGTCCTCTGCATCGGTATCGGCATCGCCTTCCAGGTGCCCTACATCGGTGATATTGCGGACATAGCGCACCTTGTAACCCAGGTGCATCAGGTAGCGAAAAATGACGTCGAAGCTGACAAAAGTGCGACAGTTACCCAGGTGTACATCGCTGTATACGGTGGGGCCGCACACATACATGCCTACATGGCCCTCGTGTATCGGCTTAAATACTTCTTTTTCTCCACTTAAACTGTTGTGAACGCGCAATTCCGTCTTCATAAGAATCCTGTATATCCTGTTAAAAAACAGCCGCAAAGGTACGTGTTTATCTTTTACCTAACCTTATTCCGGAAAGGCCAGTTCACAAAGCACTGGAAAATGATCGGAAAAAGGTTTCTTGAAGCGATCGTGGTTTAAGACTACGAACCGGGGATCGGTAAGGATATAATCGATCCGCAGGGCGGGCAGGACGCCTCCATAGGTAAAGCCTGCGCCGCTTCCCTTTTTCCGAAAGGTATCGACCAGGCCATTGTCTTCCCCGATCAATTTGTAGGCATAGGAAACGGGTGTGTCGTTGAAATCCCCGCACAGGACTACCGGGTACGGACTCTGTGCAATGTGGTGGGCCAATTGCGCTGCCTGGTCTGCTCTTTTTTGGGTCGCATTCCGGTATTTCCGCAAAATGCCTTTGATACCAACCCAGGTTTCCCGTTCCTGCAGGTCGCCATTTGCCCGGAGCCTGGTCGCATCGGCCGTAATGCTGTTCGATTGGAGGTGGACGCTGTACACGCGGATTCGATTCCCTTTTACCTGGATATCTGCCCAGGCCACCGAGTTGGTCGAGTTGTCAAAATTGAGTCCACCTTGGGCCAAAAGAGGATGCCGGCTCAAAATAGCCGTGCCCCGTACCGTATAGAGGTAGGGAAATTTGAGCTCGCGAGCCAGCCAGCGCGTGAATCGTTCCGGACATTCCTGGGCACACAATACGTCCAATGGCTCTACCGATGCCATAAAACTTTTAAATGCCCCCTGTCGCTTGGCAGCCAAATTCTCATCGTTATTCATGATCCGCTGGAGCATATAGACATTGTAGCTCATGGCCCGCAGGTCCGCATTTTCACCCGATTGGGGGAGTTTGAAGGAGAATATAGCGGTCAGGTTATTCCATCCCAGGATCAGGCAGGTGAGCGACATCAGAAAATACGCTTTGCGCGCTACTGCCCAATAGGCGATAAACCCAAGATGCAGCAAGATCAGCCAGGGATAGGTGGGCCCTAACAAGGCAATAGGCCAGAATGTCTTGGGCTCTACATAAGGAACCAGGTAGACGAAAAGGGTGAACAGGATGAGCAAGACATTGCTCCACCGAATAACACGACTAACCATTGCTATTCGTGTTTCTTACTTGCGTTGAATAAAAACTCTTTTTCTTCTGCGGTCAGGCTATCATATCCAGAATGCTTGATCTTATCCAGGATGGCATCCAGTTGTTCCTGATGCGATACATCGCTGCTACTATTCCCTTTTCCCTGTTGCCGGCCTTTGCCCCGGGTACTTTGTGCTTTTGCTTTTTTCTTCATATCGGGGTCCCGGTATGCCACTTTTGGCCCAGGAGCTTTTCCGCCAAAAAGCCGCATGAAAAAATCCGTGATACTGTCGATAAGGTGGTTGACCGGGACTGCCCAGTCATGACCCTCCTGCAACTGCCGGATGAAGAAAAACCCCATTGCAGCACCACCAAGGTGTGCGATGTGCCCTCCGGTGTTGCTCATATTGGCCAGACCAATCACATCCATCAGTAAAAAGAAAATGACGATATACTTCAACCGCACATCTCCGATAATGATAACCCGTATGAGATAATCGGGCGCTAACGTGCCGGCTGCGACGACGATTCCCATCACAGCAGCTGAAGCGCCATAAGCATACCCACCGCCTTGGTAGATCCAATGTGCGGTGGCTATATAGAGAAAAGCCCCAGCCAGCCCGGTAATCAGGTACAGCGGTAATATGCGTCGATTGCCGATCAGGTCGGCGACAATACGGCCGAACCACATCAGGAACAATATATTGAACAGGGCGTGCCAGATGTTTTCATGCAGAAACATACTGGTAAAGATCACCCAAGGGTGTGTGAGGTCGAACAAGAGGTCGCTCGAAAGGGAAAAGAATTTCATGAATTTGATGAACCGCTCATGCGCCCCATTCTGAAATCCACCACAGCCCACCATGAACAACTTGACCACGTTACCCGCGACCAATAGCATGCCGTTGGCCAGCATCAGCCGGGTTAACATGTCTCCATGACGGAAGGCATTTTTTATGTCTTTCCAAATCGATTCAAACATGCGTCACTCATTTTTCTCGGGGACCTCCCGCTCTCAAAAATAAAACCTTGCAGGCTCAAAATCAAACCCGTTATTTCTCGCGGAACTTATTTGTGCTGATATCGCCAATACAACACGAGCAGCACTCCAAACAAAGCGCCTCCCACGTGGGCAAAATGCGCAACCCCTGCATTTAAATTGCTAACCCCAAGGAAAAGTTCTATAACGGCGTAGATCAGTACAAAGTATTTGGCTTTCATCGGAATGGGCGGAATGAGTAGCATAATGGTGGCATTGGGAAACAGCATTCCAAATCCTGCCAGCAGTCCAAAAATAGCTCCCGAAGCCCCCAACATCGGGACATTGATCAAATAGGACGAGCCCCCCATCATCTGGATTTCCATATAGGTCGCCAATAAATGCAACCCCAGGGCGCCAAATCCGGTGATCAGGTAGAAACCCAAAAAGCGCTTTGGCCCCCAAACAGATTCCAGTGGCGGACCGAACATGAACAGACCGAACATGTTGAAAAACAAATGCCCTACATCTCCATGCATAAACATATGGGTAACAATCTGGTAGGGCTTGAAATATTCGGATGCAGGAAAGAACATGGCCAATCGGTATCGGCCCCAATCGGCAAATAGATTACTCCGCTCGTTGATGAGCGAAAGCATGACATCTGAATTTGGATTGCCCAGCAGCATGGACCCCAGAAAAACCAGCACGTTTATGATGAGCAGGTGCTTTACCGTATCGGTGATGCGATTCATGAGTGTTTTTTATGACGATAATTTTTTCTCAATTTCCTCCAGCGTGAACGTCAGAAAGCACTGTCGTCCTGATGGACTTTGGAATGGAACAACGCAGGCGAATAATTGATCAATCAGGGATTGCATTTCTGGTATGGAAAGTGCCTGCCCTCTCTTGGTAGAAGCCCCACGTGCCATTGCCCGGGCGAGGCTGTCGCGCAGATTCAGCTTGAGGTCGGTGTTGCGTTTAAACTGCTCCAGTAAAGATTCGATCATCGACTGGACATCTTCCCCTGCTGGAAATTCGGCAGGCAACCCGTGCAATACAAAACTGGATTGGCCAAACTCCTGGATATCGAAACCCAATTGGTGCACTTCGGGAAGTATCTGCCTCAGCAAGGTTGCGTCGGCGGGAGATAGCTCAATGGTGCGGGGAAACAACTCCTGTTGGGTCTGCACCAGATTTTCTTCCATGGCCGCCAAAAATTTCTCATAAAGGATACGCTCGTGGGCTGCCTGTTGGTCGATCAGCAAAAAACCCGATTTGATCGGACTGACGATATATGCCGAATGCAGTTGATAAGGTTCCCGGTGCTGCTTTTGAAATCCACCCCCACCGTCATCGATCTCAGATTGTCCCATCCAGTTGCTCTCAATAGTCACAGGACCATTCGTTTCATCAAGTGAAGTGGGCATTTCTTCTCTGGGATGCTCAAGTCCTTCAAACAACTTCTGCCAGTTTTGTAAATTGGACGAGCTGGTGGCCGGTTGGAAAGTAGCCGAATTTTGCTGTTGCTCCGGCCATAAGTTTGGCCGTTGGTTAGAAGCCCGGGTGATGCCCTGCTCCTGGTCAAAATCGAGCGTTGGGATAATGCTGTGGCGCCCCAGGGCATGGCGAATCGCCACTTTCAGGTAGTTGTATACCAACCGTTCATCCTCAAATTTGATCTCCTGCTTGGTCGGGTGAATATTTACATCAATTCGAGCCGGGTCGATATCGATAAAAATTACATAGAGCGGGTAGGCTTCCTTGGGCAGCAGGTCTTCATAGGCCATGACCACGGCGTGGTTCAGGTAACTGCTCTTGATGAAGCGGTTATTGACAAAAAAGAATTGCTCGCCCCGGGTTTTCTTGGCAAACTCGGGTTTTCCGACAAAGCCATATAACCGCAAAATGTCCGTGTCTTCCCGCAAGGGCACCAGTTTTTTATTAGTGCTCGTCCCCATAATGCCCACCAACCGCTGGCGAAGGTTTGCTTCCGGAAGATGAGATTCCTCCCGCCCATCGTGGTGCAGAGAAAAGAATATGTCCGGGTTGGCAATGGCAATACGCTGAAATTCATCCAGTATATGCCGGAATTCTACAGGGTTGGACTTTAGAAAATTCCGGCGGGCCGGCACATTGAAAAAAAGGTTTTTTACCATGAAAGAAGTCCCTGGCGGACAGGATTCAGGTTCCTGTGACTTAATATGAGAGCCTTCGATCAATACACGGGTGCCATGCTCCTCCGAATGGAGGCGGGTCTTCAGTTCGACCTGAGCTATGGCCGCAATAGACGACAATGCCTCGCCCCGGAAACCCATGGTTCGCACGCAAGACAAATCCTGAGCAGTGCGAATTTTGGAAGTGGCATGACGCTCAAAACTCAAGCGCGCATCCGTATCCGACATTCCACAACCATCGTCAACGACCTGGATCAATACCTTCCCTGCATCCTTGATGATGAGTTTGATATTGGTAGCCCCTGAGTCGACCGCATTTTCCAGCAATTCCTTTACTACGGAAGCTGGCCGGTTAATTACTTCTCCGGCCGCGATCTGATTGGCAATCGAATCGGGTAAGAGCTGAATGATATCAGCCATAAGTTATCCTCCTTTTCCTTATTCAAACATAACCAAATACCCGGGCAAAGCCATCAAGACCAAATAGGTCAGCAAAATAATGACGGCCAATACCAGGACCAACCTAAAATTAGAGCGGGAAACCTCCCGCGCCCGATAACCGGAATCTACACTGCCCCTCGATGAACGGCGAGCGAAATGATCTGCTATGCGGGATTTAAGAATCTCCGCATCTTCTTTTTTTCGCCCGATGCCCAGTCTAATCGCTCCCGCAACCCTTCTTTGTCCGGATCCCAGAAACGGGGTTTGTATACATACCGTTGATGGGGAGGAGGCTTAAAAAAACGCATTAAAGCCATTTCAAAAATTTGATGTGGTAAAAAATTACCTGATAGATGCAACTTGTTACCATAAAGTACGGTTTTTTACCCGAAATTGTTTGAATCTAAATCAGATTTACGTAAACGTATATCTATATGTCCTGGAAATGGCTCGCAATTCCACTCGTCATCTTGGCGCTTGTCTTCCTTTATTTAACCTGGGAAGTCGATGAAAAATATGCGCTCTATATCATTCCTTCTGTAGTAGCCCTGGTAATCCTTTTCGTGTTTGGCCCACAAATAGACTGGTGGCTCGCCCGGCGAAAAACCCCGGAACTGGACCCGAAGATCCGGCATTTACTTACTCAGCGAAGCCCTTACTATAATAACCTTTCCGCCGAGCAGAAACAACGCCTGCGCGATCGCATCGTGCTGGTCTCCATGGCACTCGATTTTAAACCGCAGGCCATGGAAACGGTCCCCGACGATGTAATCGCCATCCTTGGCTTTTACGCCGCACAGATCACCCTTGGCTTCGAACAATTTCTGCTTACCCCTTTTGAAAATATCGTCCTCTACCCCGGTCCATTTCCTTCCCCGCAATTTCCGGAACATTGGCATGCCTCCGAAACCTTTGAGGAAGACGGGGTCCTGCTTTTCAGCTTGGACCACCTCATGAAGGGCTTCCTCAATCCGCTTCAATATTATCCGGTCGGGCTGCATGAAATGGCGCAAGCTTTCCTGCTAAAATACCCCGAAAAGGACTACCCTGTACTGGATGAAGCAACCTGGGAAGATATCCGGAAGATAAGTGGAATAGGAAAGGAGAAACTGACTAAATACATGGGGTTACCCAGATTGCCTATTCTACCTGTCTGCATTGTCTATTTTTTCACGATACCTCAGCGTTTCAAGGCCGTAAGCCCTGGTCTGTATACCTCGTTGGTCCAGCTTTTTCAACAAGATCCTGCCCATGCCTGAAAATTTTATTTTCCGCCCTATTCAGCAAGCAGATAATGCACAAGTTGCCCACATCATACGTACGGTGATGACCGAATATGGCGCCGTAGGAGAGGGTTTCTCCATTATGGACCCAGAAGTGGACCATATGTATGAAGCTTATCAGATTCCCCGAGCGGGCATGTACGTCATTGAAAAAGCAGGCCGTGTGTTGGGCTGCGGAGGGTTTGGGCCGCTCATCGGCGCAGAAACACATATTTGTGAATTGAAAAAAATGTATTTTCTGCCCGAACTCCGCGGGTTGGGTTTTGGGAAAAAAGTGGTCATGCAATCTTTTGAAGAGGCCCGAAAAGCAGGCTATACGCATTGTTACCTGGAGACACTTCTCTATATGGAACCCGCCAATACGCTTTATCGAAAATTGGGTTTCCAAGTCCTTGATGGCCCCATGGGCGCCACCGGACACGGATCTTGTGATGCCTGGTATTTGATCCAGCTTTAACAAAAGCTGGATGCAGGGGGAGCGCCTGAGGCGGTGGTGATCATTCCGAACTTTAAGTGTTTAAAAAACACTAGTTACTTAAAAAACACCACCCAGGTCGCAAAATCGTCTGAAAAATTGATAAACCGGTGCTCCTGCCCGGCAGGCACAAAGAGGACATCCCCGGCAGAGAAGGGAACAGACTGGCCGCCGTTCTCAAAAGTCCCGCTACCACTCGCTACGATGTATAATTCGTCTTCCAGGTGAGGAGTCTGGGAATCGACTCCTTGGGGCGCATACCACTCCACCGTAAACTCCTGCTCATTCATCAGCTGTACGAAGGGACTTCGGTTTGCCTGTTTTTCCAGCTCTTTTACCGCGCGGGCCATGGAAAATCTCCAGGGTAGTTCAGATGATTCAGCGATAACTCCTTTTAGGTAACGGTCTTTGATAATTTGAAGGTGGTGGAGCTCATGCCCCACGAGTAAGAAAGGAATGGCGCGTACCGACATCTCAAAGGTGTTGGCTATACCCACCCGGCTTAATGTGGTTTCATCAAATGTTCGGAATAGCTCAATCGTGGCATTTCGAACAGTGAGATATTCGGTTTCAATGGAAGCTTTACTCCTGTTATCAGCACCACTCACCAGGGCATAATCGTCTTGTTCAAATCCCGGTAAATCTGTTTTGTCATTGCGGGCAAAGCAAAGTGCCCTGTACGCGAAAATGCGCTCCGCATCGATGATATGAGAAAGCACTTCCGCCACGGAAAATTTCCCGGGAGCATATCGATGCGTCCACCTTTCGTCAGGGATAGAGTATAAAAACTCCGAAAAACCGATTTTCTGCAAGTTGAGCATGCGCAAGACATCTCCCTCCGGAACCAGATCGAGATAATATTGGTAATAAGGCGCATATTCCGAGGAGTAGGGCCGGGGAATTTTCATAGGCAGGCACTTGCGTGATTTCAGAACTTGTATGAAATGTCAAAGTCCTGAAGGACCACATCCAGAATGGGATCATTACCTATGATATACCCATCTTTCAACTGGAATCCATAGAAGCGGCTAAACGTACTCCAGTAAGAAGCAGTAAAACCGCCTCGCAGACCTTTGATCAAATCGTACATATTGGTATCCAGTTCGCGTTCCACCATCTTGACCAGGATATAACCCTGGGTTCTGGTCAGGTTTTTCAACGGATCTTCAAATTTCTCTTCGAGTTCGCGTTGCAATTTACGGATATAGCGCTTGCGCTCCCGATCTTTCATCTCCGTAGTAGCCCATTCGGTTTCCCGGAAGATCCGAATCGCTTCCTTGGCATAGGGGTATACGACCAGGGCATACCGGCGATATTTCATGTAGAGCAGGTATTCGTCCCGGTTTTTAAAGGTGCGGGGAGAAGAGATGGAAATATCATTCAGATTAGCCAGCAATAAGGTATCGCCTTCTTCTGTAACGATTTGCGTCAGGATGTTTCCGTCGATCTCCACGGTCTTGCGGCGATCCCCTGGGATATCCTGGGCAAAAATAGCTGCCGTTGAAAAAAGTACAGCGACTACCAGCAAAAGCTTTTTCATATGTTGAAAATATTTTCTCCCCTTTGTACGCTGAAAGGACCTGAGAAGTTGCTTAATGTCACGTTAAATTCTATTAATTGCGTTGGTACTTAGCCTGAAACTTCTGGTACAACGCCTTGTGCTTATCGTTCAGATCCACCTGCCGCCCTTGAATGAAGGCTTTTTCTACCAGCGAACTGCGCATGTCCAGGGCATCGCCTGCAGAAATGAAAAGCGTAGCATCTTTTCCTTTCTCTACCGAACCGGTGGTTTTGTCAATGCCCAGTATCCGGGCGGCATCGAGGGTGATGGCCTGCAGGGCAGCCTCCTTGTCGAGTCCATGCCCTACGGCTTGTCCGGCCTGAAAAGGCAGGTTGCGCTGCTGCCAGGCGCCTTCTCCACTCAGGCAAAACAGGACTCCTGCTTCCTTCAATTGAGCGGGCGTGTGGAAGGGCTGATCTACCGCGTCATCTTCATGCCCGGGCAAGCTTTGTGTCTGCTGGAAGATTACGGCTGCTTCTTTTTCTTTTAAAAAATCGGCAACCATCCAGGCATCGCGTGCACCGACAATGACGGTCTTCAAGCCAAATTCCTCCCCTAATAGTACAGCCCTTTGGATATCTTTTGCTTCGTCGGCGTGTACAAAAAAGGTTTTTTCTCCCAAAAACAGCCCTCGCATCGCTTCCAGCTTCAGGTTCTTTGGCTGGTGATCAGCTAATTTGGCATACGCGGCAGCTTCTTTGAGCAACATTTCCAATGCCTGCAGTTCTTCGGCATATGCCTCGTTTGGCTCCATAGTAAACTCCCGGCGGCTGAACCGGGTAGCTCGTGGCCAATATACATGTATTCCTTCATCAGTCCGGTAGGCTGCATCTTCCCAATTCCAGGCATCCAACTGCACGACACTCGATAGCCCGGCTACCGAACCTCCCTGCGGAACGATCTGCGCCAACAATACCCCGTTCGAACGAACGGTAGGTATTACTTCCGAATCTGTATTATAGGCAATCAGCGCCCGTGCGTTGGGATTGAGCCCCCCCACTTCCTCCTCGTCGAGGGTGGCCCGCACAGCCGAAATTTCATTCAATCCCAGGGAAGAATTCGTGGCGATGAACCCCGGGTACACGTGTTTCCCCGTCACATCCACTGAAATGTAGCTATCGTAGCCCGGCCATTCTTTGCTCGTTCCCACAAAGGTGATCATTCCCATGTCAAAGGCTACTGCTGCATCTTCGATTACCTTGCCGTTGCCTAAATGTGCCGTGGCATGCAACAACACCATAGGTTCTCCCTGTACCGGCGCCGGGATCGTCAACTGGCCCTCTGCATAAAAAGTGGCCAGAAAAATAACTATTACGCTATATATGAATCGCATAATCATCTTTTATCAACTAAAAAATAATCCCGATAGCAATCGGGACTGATCATTAAAACTAAAAACTCCCTTCATCTTCCATATCATCACAATGATACAGATGCTGAAAACGGCGGCCGCCTGGTTGCGTTTTACCGCCCCCTTTCTTCTCTGCCAGCATTTTCTGGATCAGGCGGGCGCGTTCTTTTTGCACCGCTTCCCGCATGGCCGTGTCTTCTTCTAAATCAAAGAATTTGATCCCATCGACAAAGGTTTTCTCTGCAACGGCATAGACCGATAGCGGATTATCAGACCAGACTACCACATCGGCATCTTTACCTGCTTTGATACTGCCCACGTGGTTATCGATATGAAGGAGTTTTGCCGGATTGAGCGTCACGAATTTCAACGCCTCTTCCTCCGAAACACCACCATATTTCACGGCTTTACCCGCCTCCTGGTTCAGGCGGCGTGCCATCTCCGCATCGTCAGAGTTGAAAGCAACCGTTACCCCTTGCTCGTGCATGATCGCCCCGTTGTAAGGAATAGCCTCGTATACTTCGAATTTGTAGGCCCACCAGTCGGAAAAACTCGATCCTCCGGCGCCATGCGCCACCATCTTGTCGGCTACTTTATAGCCTTCCAGGATATGAGTAAATGTATTGACGCGGAATCCATGCCGCTCAGCTACCTTCATGAGCATATTGATCTCGCTCTGCCGGTAGGAGTGGCAGGTGATGAAGCGCTTGCTCTCCAGAACTTCCAACAAGGCCTCCAACTCCAGATCGACCCGGTAGGGTTTTCCCGATTTTTTCACCGCTCCGTATTCCCGGGCACGGGTGAAATAATCTTCAAATACCTGTTCTACCCCCATACGGGTTTGCGGGTAGCGAACACGGGCATTGTCTCCCCAGTTGCTTTGCTTGACATTTTCGCCGAGGGCAAACTTGATGAAGGGCGAGGCGGCTTCAAATTTCATCTCTTCCGGCGTATACCCCCACCGCAATTTAATAATAGCCGACTGCCCTCCGATCGGATTGGCAGAACCGTGCAGCAACTGGGAAGTCGTCACTCCACCCGATAATTGGCGGTAGATGTTGATATCTTCCGAGTTCACTACATCCCCGATCCGGACTTCTGCGGAACTGGCCTGGGTGCCTTCATTCACTCCGCGGGAGATTGCTATGTGGGAGTGCTCGTCGATGATCCCGGGCGTCACGTGCTTGCCCGTACCATCGATCTCGATGGTTCCCCGCTTCAATGGCAATTTCTGTCCGACCTGTGCGATCTTTCCATTTTCGAGCAGCACATCCGTATTTTGCAATATGCCCCCCTCTTCGCACGTCCAAACCGTGGCATTGCGTATGAGATAAGATTCTATGGGAGGTCTGGTAGTCCAGCCATAAGCCATAAATGGATAGGTGATTTCTCCGGGTGCGCCGGGTGCGGCATCCTTTTTCTCATCCCGTTTTTCTTCTTTATCCGCTATTCCCCTGGTCGGATTAGCTTGCCAATTCACCCAGGTACCATTATCCAGTTGACCCTTTCCCGACCAGGAGCCTGCTGTCTGTGTACCATTAAGCCTTATTTGTCCTTTCCCTTTTTCGGGAGAAAATGAAAGGGTAAGGAGGCCCTGCTCGTATTTGTAATTAACCTTGATATCAGTCGTGTCGTCTATTTTTAACTTCATATCCGGTTTTGCCGGATTGCCGGATATATGCCATAACCACTCCTGGTCGGCCACCTGCAAGCGGTATACCCCAGACCACGTGGGGACTTCCATCGATTGGAGCACATGGGGTTTGCCTTTGACCCAGTTTTGATAAATAACGGCTTCTTCGTCAAATACATCCCCTGAAACAAGGAGGAAATTAGCCGTTTTTCCTTTGGAAAGACTCCCCACCTCGTCGTACACCCCCATCAGGCTGGCAGGGGTATACGTGAGTGCTTTTAAGGCATCTTCTTTGGAAAGGCCGTATTGAATCGCTTTGCGCAAGCTGGTCCAAAAATCGCTTATCTTTTTCTGCCCATCGGTAGTAAGGGCGATGGGGATGCCTGCTGCAGCCAGGCGACCAGGATTGGCAGGAGCCAATTCCCAATGCTTCATATCGGCCAGATCTACCCGGAGCGCGTCATAGGGATCTTCCACATCATAGGCATCCGGAAAATTGAGGGAAACAATGATGGGCGCGCCGGTTTTTTTGATCTCTTCGAGCCGTTGGTAGGCTTTACCTCCCTCTTTGAGAATGTATTTCACGCCAAACTCCTGTCCCAACTTATATGCCCGCAAGGCATCCAGGGCATCATTGACTTCAAATACCTGGGGGAGAGCCTGCAGCTCGTTCCAGGCTTCCAGGGAGAGGTTGATCTCCTCTTCTTTACCCGGACCGGCATACCATTTCCCATCCAGATAGGTTTGCCGCAAAAGTGCGATACTCCCCATGAGTGAGCTGGGGTAATTTTGGGTAGATTTCCCCTTGCTAAATGAAAGGTGGTGAGAAGCCTGTTCTTTCAGAATTTGTTCGTGGGCATTGCCCTCGCCCAACCACACCATAGCGCCACTTCCCCTGGAAATGCCGTCCTTTTGATGCGTCAGCACAGCGCCGAAACCCAATTTGCGGAGTTCCGTTGCCGCTTTCTCGTCGGGTGTAAAGTTTTCGTCGGCGTGAAACTCGGGTTTCAGGGCCTCGTTCCAGGAATAGGCCCCTTGCTTATTGGACAACATTTGTGGCGTTTGCCTCGAAGCTTGTCCGGAAGGTTTTATTTCGGGAAGACCATACTCCACATACAAGTCGATAAAGGAAGGGTAGATCGTTTTTCCCTGACAGGGCAAAACCACGGCACCTGAAGGGATTGGAACATCTACACCAACAGCCTCTACTTTTCCATCGCGGATCAGGAGGGTAGCGTTGTCGAGCTTTTCCCGATAGGATGTGTAGATGGTAGCCCCGGTGAACGCATACAGGCCTTCGCGCTGGTCAGAAACCCCGTTGTAGGGGAATGTTTCCTGTCCATACACAGCGAGCGATGCCCATACGCTGAATAGCGCCAGCAATAGGATGTAACTTCGTTGCATTCGTATAGGTATTAATCAATTTTGTATCGGTCCAGTAAAGTCTGAATGGATCCAAGGCCCATCTGGGCCCTGTAGATATCTACTTTTTCCCGGTCATCAATGGGGTAGAGCCGTTTGTTTTCGAAATCGACCTGGGTTCCGTATTTTTGCCCTTTTCCTTGTGCAACCAGGATCTGATCCTGGAGAAAAGCCAGGTAAGCTGGATCTTCTTCCCCTTTCTTTACGGCTCTGGCCATGCGGCCCACGTATTTCTTCTGCACCTCTAACGGTTGGTGTTGGATCGCTACCCAGCAATAATTGCGGCCACTTAGCAGGTTGCTTCCCAGCCATCCGTGCTGGTGAATCAGTTTCTCTATGCGGACCAAATTTATCGAATCCAATTGGGCTTGTTCTTTTTCGCGGCCTTTTTGCTTTCTGAATTTTTGGTCGTCGGCATAGATAGCTTCCAACTCCGCAAGCAACTCTGGTTTATTTATTGCGGCACGCCGGGCTTCAAATGCTTCGATACGGGAAACCAACTGGTTGAATTTAGCTTCCTTTTTCAGTGGTTCCAATTCCCGGTCATACAACAGGGTTTGGGGGTTGTTCCACCCCAGGGATATGGCCCTTTTTAAATAACCAAGGGCCTCCTTGTTTATCCCCAACTGCGCCGCACATCTTGCCGCTTTGACAAGCGTTTTCTTTTCGTTGTAAAAAACGAGGACGGGACGGTAGTTCTCCAGCGCTTTTTCGTATTCACCGGCCTGATAATGTGCGTCGGCAGCCGGGAGTTTTTCCCAGGGCACCTGGCTTTGAAGTCCGGTAGGCCCCAAACCAACCAAAAATATCCAAAAGCCAAATAAGTTTATAATCCTGAAAAGAGACAACATAGCGTTATAGCTGATTTTTTGTAAAAGTAAGTTCTTTGACCAAAGGCTTTGCGCTATTTCCTGCTGATCATAGCCCGCAATGTGGCCCCGTCCAACCGGTAAATAATTAGTGCGAATACGCCCAGCAGGGCTGTGTTGGCGAGGAGCCGTACTCCTAGGGGCCAATGGCCAAATAAAATACTCAATGCATACAAAGCGATAGCCACTCCAATATAGGTCATCATACGGCCAATGGGATAGGGAATCGGGAAATATTTCCGGCCGGTAATAAAGCTGGCAATTGCCATAAATCCGAAACACGCCAGGGCCGCCCAAGCGCCGCCGTAGTACCCGATGGAAGGTATGGGCACCAGCCAAAAATTCAAAACCAGGGTGATGACCACGCCTCCCATTGAAATGAGCGCCCCCATAATAGTGCGGTCGGCCAGTTTATACCAGATGGAAAAATTGTAGTACAAGCCCAGAAAGAAATACGCCAGCAACAAAATGGGCACTACCCCCAATCCGCCGCGCATGTGCGCGCCAATGAAAAATTGGATGAGGTCGAGATAGAGCATGATACCCAAAAACACAAAGCTACCCACCAGCGCAAACGCCTGCCCTGTCTGGGCGTAAATTTCCCGGGAGTCGGATCGGGCGGCATGGTGAAAAAAGAAAGGCTCGGCAGCGTAATTGAAGGCCTGGGTAAAGAGGTTCATGAGAATTGCCAACTTGGAGGCGGCGCTGAAAATACCCGTTTGAGCGCGGTTCTCTTCAAGCGTCCCTGGCAATAAATTTTCGAGCAGGGGAAGCGCAATCAGTTGATTGACCACCGCAGCAAGCCCCACGATCACCAACGGCATGGCGTAGCGAATCATTTGCCGCCAAAGAGAACGGTCAAATGTCCAGCGCATTTTCAGGTATTTGGGAATGAAGCACACCAATACAGATCCGCTGGCGAGCAGGTTGGCCAGAAATACATAACCCACCCGCATTTCCGGGTCGAAAAGATAATCGGCCCAGCCCACTCCTTTTTGGGCCAATACCGGAAGTACTTCCAGGAGGAAGAATATGAACAAGACCGTGAGCAGGATTTGCGCCGTTTTCAAGGCCGCAAAACGGACAGGTCGCCCTTCCAGGCGCAAGCGGGCAAAGGGCAAGGCGGTGAGGGTATCCAGGATAATGATGCCAAGCACCAATAGAATAAACTCCGGGTCGTCTGGATAATGGAGCCAGTTGGCCAATGGTTGTAAGCTCAGCAAGACCAGAATAGAGAATACCAGGGTGGAAGCCAGGAGCGAAATAGACCCGGTGGAAAAAGTCTTTTCCATCTCTTCATTCCTGCTGCCGAATCGAAAGAACGATGTCTCCATCCGGTAGGTGAAAAGCACCGTCAGAATACCCGCATAGGTGAACAGGATGGATATTTCTCCATAAGCACCTTCCAGGAATACCCGGGTAAGGTAGGGCGTGAGAATGAGGTAGTTGAGCAGTCGGCTGAGGATGCTGCTCACCCCATAGATCATCGTATCGCTGGCTAGTTTCCGGACTTGCGACATGGAAGTTTGCTGAATTCATGCAATGTTACACAATTTCTCAACGAAGTCCCGATCAAAAAATCGGAAAAACTGTACCTTGTGGCTCTTCATTCCGTCCCCAACGAATTAACTCAACTGCTTCCAAATGATCAATGTGGCCTTGCTGAAGAAGATCTGTGAAATTCCCGGTGCACCGGGATTTGAGCAACGTATTCGAACCCTCGTGTTGGCAGAGGTTACGCCTCTTGTCGACCACGTCGAAGTAGATCCCATGGGGAATGTCATCGCGGTAAAAAAGGGCAAGGAACCTAAACGGGTCATGGTCGCCGCCCATATGGATGAGATCAGCTTTATCGTCACCCATATCGACGACGATGGGTTCTTGCGCTTTCATCCTCTCGGCGGGTTCGACCCCAAAACGCTTACTTCCCAGCGGGTCATCGTGCATGGCCGGCAGGATCTCATCGGCGTAATGGGCTCAAAACCCATTCATATCATGAAGCCGGAGGAGCGCAATAAAGCCCCTCAAATTCAGGACTTCTTTGTGGACTTGGGTTTGTCCAAGGAAGTAGTTAAGAAATTGGTGGCTGTCGGCGATCCCATTACCCGCGAACGCGAATTGATTGAAATGGGAGACTGTGTCAACAGCAAATCGCTTGACAACCGGGTTTCGGTCTTTATATTGCTCGAGATGCTGCGCGAACTCAAGAACCGGGAAATACCCTACGACCTGTATGGCGTTTTCACCGTGCAGGAAGAAGTGGGTATCCGCGGCGCCCAAAAATCGGCCCACCTGATCGATCCGCATTTCGGATTGGGCCTTGATGTGACGATCGCTTTCGACGTACCCGGCGCACAACCCCATGAAATGGTGACCCAACTCGGAAAAGGTGCAGCCATTAAGATCATGGACAGCTCGACCATCTGCGACTATCGCATGGTGAATTACCTCAAAGAACAAGCCGACTCCCACTCCATACCCTGGCAGCCGGAGATACTGACAGGAGGCGGAACGGATACCGCCGGCATCCAGCGGTCGGGGAAAAGCGGCTCCATTACCGGGGCCATCTCCATTCCACTTCGGCATATTCACCAGGTGATCGAAATGGCCCACAAAGAAGATATCCGCGCCTGCATCGATCTGCTCAAAGCCGGTGTGCAAAACCTCGATCAATACGATTGGTCTTTCAAATAAGTTGGGGCAGCACTGATCAATACGCCAAAAATTTCGTTTATTTAGGTAGCACTCAATTCAGCGCAATGAAACGAATTTTTGGAACTGCCTTCCTGGTATGTGCAGCAGTTTTCTTCCTTTCTGCACAGCAAGTCACCGTATCGGAAGCAATCGACCTCCAGGACGATATCGCCTATGATATCCTGGGGGAGTGGTCTGGCCAGTTTCTACTTTTGCGCGATCGGGCTGTAACATTTCAGGTATATGGATTCAACCGGCAAATGGAGCAGGTTTGGGAGAAAAAACTGGAACTGGATCGTCGTCGCCCACAGATTGTCGATGTGATCAATGGGAAACGGGGGTTTTCGATCGCATATACCTATCGGGATGACCTCAAGTCACACCTGAAACTTCATCGGTATGATCCGGCGGCCAACCTCGTCGATTCCGCCACGGTAGCTACTGTAGGCGAAGCATTTTTTCCCGCGCCACTCAATTCGCTCGTTTCGGAAGACCGCAGTAAGCTTTTACTTTATAAGCTGGAACAATTCAAGGATATCCACCTCTATTCCATCGACCTGGATTCACTGACATTACTCTGGGAACTGGTATTGGCGCCGGACGACCTCGTCTTCGAACGCGATTTTCAGCAAATGCTGATCGATAACGATGGAAATATGTTTTGCGTCCTCAATAAGGATAATCGAAGAATCACTACCTCCAGCCACCACTACGAGGTTTTCTCCTACGGTCCATCCCTCGGCTTTCAATTGCAGCGCTTTGAAATCCTCATGGGCGACAGGAATACCTTCGATGTGCGCTTTGCCTTCGACAACCTGAACCAGCAATTGGTGGCGGGAGGCCTATACACCGATGAGAACCTCTCCCGGGCTTCCGGATCTTTTTACTTGCGGTTTCCCCTGGCTAACCCAACGGATGGAATATTGGAATTCAGGGAACTGGACGACACCTTTGCGCTCGCTTTTATGGGGAAAAATTTTAACGCCAAAAACAAAGGCATTACGGAAACTGTGGTGCGGGAAATTGTGCTTCGAAAGGACGGCGGCATCCTCATGATCGGGGAGCGTGAACGGATCTACCAGCGCAACTTATCCGGCGGCCGCTTTGACATGGTGGGCGGTCGTTACGTTACCGATTATTACCTGGACGACCTCTTTATTATTTCCTATAATCCCGACGGGTCTTTACATTGGGAGAATGTATTTCATAAAAAACAATTTTCCCAGGATGATAATGCCATGTATTCCTCCTACGTGCTCGTTAAAACCCCAAGCAACCTGCGCCTTTTATACAATGACGAAATCAGCCATGAAAATACAGTCAGCGAGTATGTCATCTCTGCCACCGGCCAATTCGACCGCAACAGCGTGTTGAGTACCGACTCCAAAAAACTCCGCCTGCGTTTTAGGGATGCCATACAAATGGCGGCCAATGAGGTGATCGTGCCGAGTGAAAGAAGAGGAAAGTTGAAGTTGGTGCGGATCACATTTTAAAAAAATAGGGGCTATCCAGTGCACGGCCCCTATTTTTTATCGACTGTATTCCGGACATTTCAAATCCCCGGAAATAATAAAGCAGGCTGATTCCGAAGAAGGCATATGCATCTTTGGTGACGCTGTTGCCCCGCTGCCGGCCGGGCTGGCTGAGTGCGCCATCTTCATTGACCCCAGTCAATAAAAGGGAGCGATCAGACAGGGCCACCGCCACATCCCCCCGGAGTTTTTCCAGGTCGTCTTTATCTGCATAAACTGTACTTACATCGTCGAGATAATCCGTAAACAACCGGCGGGCGCTGAGCTCAAGATTGAGGCTCCAGCGGTAGCTGAGGTCCATTTTCAGTCCAATACCGTACGCAAGTCCCATTTGTGTCGTGTAGTATTCTTCTCCCCGAAACTGCCCTTCCGTACCCAGGGGACGGAGATCTATCCATTCGCCATTGTATTCGGCTTGCGGGTTGAAATGAAGCACTGTAATGCCTGCCAGCAAATAGGGTGTAAATAGCTCGTCCCGGCTGCCGTGGGTGTAGGTAAGGAAGTTGAACTCCATTTGTGCCGTACCATCGAGCACCACGGAACGGAAACTCAGGTTTCGGGCTTTTTCGAAAAGATTGTCTGAATCGGCATCCTGCGCGCTGATATTGCCATAGTTGCCAGACATTTTCAGGCATACCCGCTTGTTGAAGTTATATCGTGCGATTAATCCTCCTGCATAACCCGGATCGCCGAGCCGCAGATTGGTATTCAAGTCGCCAAAATAGTGGGATACGCCTACCCAACCACCGGCTTCCCAGCCTTGTTGCCCCCACAGGCCGATCATGGAGAATAAGAATATCAGAACGAAGGAAATTCGAATACGCATGGAATTATTTTTTTTTGCGCCGCAAAGTTATGGAAAAACCTGGAAGACCCTCATTAAACGACAAAGTGGGGTGTTTCATTACAAAAATCACAACCCAGCCTTCGCAGAAATTTCTAACATCCGATCGATCGACTTGCGGCCCTCCTTTATCACCCAGTCGGATAAGAGGATTTCCGGCAATTCGTATTTCATGCTGAGGTAGAGTTTCTCCAGCGTATTGCGCTTCATGTGGGGACACTCATTGCAGGCGCAGGTATTATTCGGAGGGGCGGGAATAAAGGTCTTGTGCGGCGATTTTAGCTCCATTTGGTGGATGATGCCCACTTCTGTGGCGACGATGAATTCGGAAGATGGGTCGTTCATTGTGTACTTAAGCAGGCCGGTAGTGGAACCGATGAAGTCAGCCATTTCGAGGATATGAGGTTCGCATTCCGGATGGGCAATGAACTTGGCATTCGGATGCCGTTGCTGGAGCTTTACGATCTTTTCGTGGGAAAAGATTTCGTGCACCATGCAAGTGCCGTTCCACAGGATCATATTTTCCCGGCCCGTCTTCTTTTGCAGATATTTCCCCAAATTGATATCGGGTGCAAAAATGACCGGTTGGTCCATCGGAATACTGTTGATAACCTGCACTGCATTGGTGGATGTGCAGCAAATATCGGTGAGGGTTTTCAACTCCGCCGTGCAATTGATATAGCTCACCACAATATGGTCGGGGTGTTGCTCCTTAAACTTCCGGAAAACCGGCGCCGGGCAAGAATCGGCCAGGGAACAACCCGCTTTTAGGTCGGGCAGGATCACTTTTTTATGGGGATTGAGCATCTTGGCCGTTTCGGCCATAAAGTGTACCCCGGCAAAGACGATGATATCCGCCTCTGCCTGGACAGCCTGCTGCGAAAGGCCCAGGCTGTCTCCTATATAGTCAGCAATATCCTGAATGTCGGGTTCCTGATAGTAGTGAGCCAGGATAATGGCATTCTTTTCCTTTTTCAGGCGGTTGATCTCTTCAAAGAGATCGAGTGTGGGGTCGACGTCAAGGTCGAGAAAGCCGTTACTTTCGAGATTGCGTGTTGCCAGGGCGAGGTCGGTGGTCATGTCGCTAAATGTTTTCTTCTTAAACGCAAAGATGGGAAATAATGTTTGGCTATTTGGAAAGCGAAACCAGGCTTTCGATTTATTGACTAAAAAGTAGAAAAATAGCCGGGCGTTTATGGAGATCGGGGGGTGGGTTCTTTTTCCACGCCCCTACAGATTGGGTGACAATGTACTCGGTGGGCAGGGTAATATCCGCAGCAATACAAAAAAGCGTGTTTGGGTTTAGGGATTGAAACGCCACTTCGAGCAACGCCTGATTCCGGTAAGGAGTCTCAATGAAAAGCTGCGTTTGGTGTTGTTGAGACGACTGTAGTTCCAATTTGCGCAGTTGGTTAGCCAGCTCGCCTTTACCTTGAGGCAGGTAGCCGTGAAAACAAAAGGATTGTCCATTCATCCCAGAAGCCATCAGGGCGAGCAGGATGCTTGACGGTCCCACAAGTGGAACGACTTGGATACCGTTTCGGTGTGCCCAGGCTACTGCGCGGGCGCCGGGGTCGGCCACGCCCGGGCAGCCTGCTTCCGACAACACCCCCACCGAATGGCCATTATGTAGCCTTTGCAAAAAGCCTTCCAGTTCCCCTTCCGGCGTGCGTTCGTTCAATTCGATCATCTCTGTTTCCCGCAATGGGTGGGGGTAACCCATATCCTTCAGGGCTTTCCGGGCTGTTTTTGCCCGTTCGGCCACGAAGTGGGTCAATTGGTGTGCCACCTTGGCCACGTAGTCGGGGATTGGCTGCGCGGGGTCTTCGCCGAGGGGGGTGGGGATGAGGAATAATTTACCTTTTTGCATGTTGGGTCGTTGAGTTGTTGGATATCTCCTTATTCGTTTTAAATAGCAACAAATACGCATCCAGAAAAAACTTCACAGCCCAGTTGGGATAGCGCAACCGTTGATAGGGGCCCCATAGGGGGTGAGAACCTGCGATACCGCCATAATAACTACTTTTTGGCCGAAGCACTTGCCTGCATGCCGTTTCCTGAAAGAAATCATAAGCCATATCTCCAAAACAAGGCTCGCCTGATCGCTGAAATATCCGTCCTGCCAGCACGCTGAGCTGCGCATTTCCCGTGAGGCAGGAAAAAGAGAGATCCGGATTCCATGATCCATCCAGTCGGCCGGGCAATTTTCCGTGTTGTTGACGAAGCGCGGCGAGCCGTTCCATTCCTTTTTGTACCGCGTTAAGCCACTCTTTTTCATTGAGGAGCAGGGCCACTTCCCAAAATCCTCGCCAGCTGTAGGCGATGGTATGGGTATAGGCCGGTTTGCCCGGGTTAAAGCCCCAGTCGCGGACGGCGCCATCCGGCTGCAGGCGTTGGGCGTAATAGCCCATCGCAGTCTTCATGGCCGGTTCAACTTTCGGATCATTCAAGACCCGGTTGGCAAGCAATACGCCCCAAACTGCCCGGGTGTAATAGGAAGGAAGGAATCCGGGTACAAAAGCGTGATTGGGCCAACTTCCGTCGGGCTCCAATTGGTCCAACAACCAGTCTACCGCACGTCGGATCGCCATCAGATATGCTTCATCTTTTGTGTCTTCGAAAAGACGCGTCAACCCAAAAAGGATCATGCCGGTGTTGAAAATACTGGGTTGGCCAGAATCTGCGTAGCGGGAGGGAAAACTCCCGTCTGGGTGTTGTACGTAGAGCAGCCATTTTCCACAGCTAAGCGCATAATCTAGTAAATTATAATCCAGTAGTGTCTCAATCAGATAGCCGGTTGTTTCGGGATAGGCGGGCGCCCATTTTCCAAAAGAATAAAAAGCAGCAGAGCCATTGCCCTGATGGGCGTCGATGCTTCGCCGGATCCAATCCAACGCAGCGCCTGTGCGGCGTTGGAATTCCATTTCGGACAATAGTATTTGGGAAGTGGGCATGGCCATACTCAACGATTTTTACCCAATAAGGTGGCCAGTGCTTCAAAAAAACGGTTTTGATAGCGAACCACCCGAAGATAAGGGACCCTTTTGGCCCCAAACGACCGGAATACGCGTTCGATATTGGGAAGCATACTGCCTTCGAAGTCGAAGGTAGCGCCTTTTTTGGCGGCGTCTTTGATGGCTTGCCAGAGCAGAAGGTAGAGTGCGCCGCTTTGCCGATATTCCGGGTGCGTCCCACTCAAAAGAAAGGAGGTTCGGGGGCCATCGAAAACAAGATAAGCCGCCGCATGCACTCCAAAATTGTCTTTGGCTACGTATATTTTCCGCATACCCCGTTGAGCCAGGCAGGTATCGGCTTTTTTCAATAGATCCAAACTAAAAGGCATCTTTTTCTGCTGCCGTTGAAAGCTATGCTCCAGCATTTCAAATAGCTCACTCAATTCTCCCTCTTCACTAATCTCTACCACTTTCTGTGCCTTTCGGATATGGTTCCTGACGGATGATTCCATACTCCTGAACACTCCAGCCAGATCTGTCAACTCATCCAACACATAGGTGTAACGGGTTCGTACTTGAAATCCATGAAAATGAAATCCGAGTCCATCGGTAAAAGAAGGATCATATTGCTGAGCAAAAATCCAAGGAGACGGAAGCTGCCCGATCAACGTATCTATCACTTTTCTTTCCGTGTGATAAACACGTTCGCGTTTTATGGAATGTTTTGGAATCCAAATCGGAAAATAAGAGGTAAAGGTCGGCATTCCCACCACAGGCAGCCCTTTCCTCCCCATTTTTCCGTAGGGCAATGCCCCTATAGGCGCCCCATCGTCATCGAAAGCCAGCGCTACATCCCAGCCATCCGGTCCGCATACCGCATCCAGCCACCAGGGTTGTCCCTGAAAGGGAATGTCTTGTTTTGCTAACAGGCTGATATATATTTCTCTGAATTGCGGGTTGGGCATAAGCAGAAATTTCGGAAAATTATCCTGAACTTACTCCTGTGTCTTGGTATGTCTTACAAATAATAATAAAAAATCCACTACCCCCCAAATTTCCAACGGATGAAACCCATTCCATTTCATTTTCCCTACTTAAGCGGAGAGGAAAAGAAGACCATACAAAAAGCCATCAAACACTTTGGAGCAGGGAGAAAAGACAGTCCTTACTTAGCCCGATGTGAACAATGGCTCCAAAAATTTTGCCAGGTGGAGCGGGTCTTGCTCACCACTTCCTGCACCCACGCGCTGGAATTGGCCGCTCTTTTGTGCAATATCGGGCCTGGCGATGAAGTGATCCTACCCTCTTTCACCTTTGTCTCTACGGCCAACGCCTTTGCGCTCCGCGGCGCCCGCTTGTGTTTTGTCGACATTGACCCCCACACGATGAATATCGATCCGGTGCGTGTGGAGGCCGCTATTACGCCCCAAACCAAGGCCATCGTCGTTGTGCACTACGGAGGAGTCAGTTGTAATATTGCCGCGCTCAGGCAGCTGGCCGACCGGTTTAATATCTTCCTCATCGAAGATGCCGCGCATTGTATAAACGCGTATTGTGAGGAGGCACACCTCGGCACCTTTGGCCATTTGGGAAGTTTCAGTTTTCACAAAACCAAGAATATCAACTCAAGGGAAGGGGGTGCGCTTGTGGTAAATGACCCCGCATTGATGGATCGGGCGGCTATCATACGAGATAACGGCACGAACCGGGAGGCTTTTTTTTCCGGAAAAGTATCGCACTATGAATGGGTGGATATCGGCTCCAATTATCATATGACCGAGCTGTCTGCTGCGTTTTTATGGCCCCAACTCAAAAACGCCAAAGAAGTGACCAGGAAACTTCTGGTGCATTGGAATGCCTATTATGAAGCGCTTTTACCCCTTTGGGAAGAAAATAAGATCGAGTTGTGTGCGGTTCCTCCATACGCCCGGCACAACGCACATCTTTCTTTCATTAAATGCCGGGATTTGGAGGAACGCACCGCATTGATTGCTTTCCTTAAAGATCGGGGCATTGACGCCTTTTTCCACTACATTCCCCTCCACAACACCCCTGCCGGAAAACGGTATGGGTATTTTGCCGGAAGCGATCAGCATACTACCTTTGAAAGCGAACGGCTGCTGCGGCTTCCACTGTATTACGAGTTGAAGAAATCGCAAAGGAAGCGGGTAGTAAAAGTACTCTATGAATTTTATCGCCCTCAACGCTAATCGTACCAAATTTTGAGCGGACTAAAAACCCGTGCCATCCAAAGTGTGAAGTGGAATACCCTGTCGATGGGTGTGACCACCCTATTACAGATTGTCCAGATGGTTTGGTTGGCCAGGTTGTTGGAGCCTTATGAATGGGGAATAATGGCAATGGTTTGGGTTATTATTCGCCTTGCTATGCCCCTAATGCAGGGAGGTATCGGACAAGCGATCATCCAAAGTAAAACCCTTTCAAAAATTCAGTTTTCCAGTCTTTTTTGGATCCAGTGGGCAATGGGGCTCCTCTCCTTTGTTGCAGTCAACGCAATGATACCGCTCTGGATATTTTTCTTCGAAGAATCTGATATAGGGTCCCTGTTATTTATCAGCAGCCTTTCATTTCTATGCGCTTCTCCTGGAAATGTATTTCAGGCCTTATTTACCCGGCGATTGGAGTTTAAAAATTGGCCCTCATTTTGTCGATTGGCGCTGGCATAGACTTTATTGTTTCCGTCTCATTGCCTATCGGGGCTTTGGAGCCATGGCAATTGCATGGGGCTTCTTTTTCAGAAGCATTGTTACCTCGATTTTTTCCTGGTGGTTTGGTCGAAAAGACTCCCCTTCTTTTACTGTTCAACTCCTCCCCATCCGAAGTATGTTGCGGTTTGGAATCTTTGAAGCAGGTAATAACCTGGTTTTTGTGATGAGTTCTATTATCGATAAGGCAATAATCGGGCGCTATTTAGGAGCGTATTACTTGGGGTTGTATGCTATTGCCTGGGAATTGGCTATGGCGCCAGTTTCCAGGATAAACCCGCTAGTTACCAGGGTCGCTTACCCCGTTTTTTCCAGTGTACAAGATCAGTCTCAAAAACTAAATGCTTTTTTACAGAAAATAATCCAAGCCGTAATGTCGATCAACATCCCGATACTTTTGGCTTTAGGTATCTTTTCTGCTCCTATTTTAACCATTTTATTTGGCTCCCAATGGGTAGCGGCCGCTACTTGCCTCTCTATCCTATCTCTTTTAGGCTTGGGCAGAGCAATTAACAATCTGGGTGCAGGCGTTTTTCTCGCACAAGGGCGGTCTGATTTAAATTTTGCATGGAACCTTTCAGTTACAGTCATCATTGCCTTGTTGCTGATTTCTTTTTTTCAATTTTTCCCATCCCTTGAAACTGCTGCCATCGTTCAGGTTATTGCTTTCTGGTCCCTATTGGGGTTCTGGTTTCGACTTCTTTGGAAAAAAGGAGGCATTTCAATTCACCCCCTTCTTAAAATACTAACCCGACGAATCCTTGTAGCTCTTCCTTTTGCAGCCGTATTATATTTATCAACCTTTTTGAATATGCCTGCTCTTCAAAAAATCATTGTCGGATTCTCTAGTTCTTTTCTCATTTACATAGTATCCTTAATCTGGCTTGATCGCCCTTTGATGATGGAACTCAGGTCATTATTAACCTTTAAATAAATAAACTTGCGTATCCTCCTCCTCTCCCCCTACTTCTTCCCCTACCTCAACCCCAGAGCCCACCGATGGACGGCCATTGCCAAAGAATGGGCTCAGCAGGGGTGGGAGGTGCATGTAGTATGCTCCCTGCACCGGGATTGGCCAGCCGAAGGAGACTGGGAAGGGATTCAAGTGCACCGCACAGGATTCAATTCAGTGAAGGAGTGGGTTTACTTTCATTTTCAAAAAGTGCCTCAACGAGGGGAAGCCCTGCATCAAAAGCCATCTAATTTGCCTCGCCTTTTAAACGATTGGCTGCTCAAATCCTGGTACTGGCCCGACGATGCCTGGACCTGGATACCCGGAGCCAAAAAGAAGGCCCGCCAACTGCTAGACCAGGGCCATTGGGATGCACTTATCAGCGTGTCGCTCCCCTTCAGCGCGCATTGGGTAGCACGGAAGCTGAAAAGGCGCTTCCCTCATATCCACTGGATCGCAGATATCGGAGATCCCTTCTCCCTGCAAACGCAACACCCGCTCAATAACGAGTACTTATACCGCCGTAAAAACTTCAGGGCCGAGCGCCAGATCCTGGGAATGGCCGACCATGTGGTGGTTACCAACGAGGGACTGGCCAATGCCTACCGCGAACGTTTTCCGGGATTGCACACGCCTGTACAGGTGATCCCACCGATGGCTTCTTCCACTCCGCCTATCCACATCCCCTGGAAAAACCCCGCCCGGCCCTTGCAATTCGGGTATTTCGGAAGTTTTTTCCGGCACATCCGACAGCCGGAGCCAATGCTGCGTTTTTTTGAAAGACTTCTCCCTTTCCAGACCTCTTGGGAACTGCATATATACGGGCCTGTATTCGAAGAGTTTTGGCCGGTGTTTGACCACTTCCCCCACCTGAAACCGCACCTTGGCTTTCACGGCATCTTGCCGAGAAATGAAGTCATGTCCAAAATGAAGGAAATGGATGTCCTGGTCATGCTGGGAAACACGACATCCTTTCAGTTACCCAGCAAATGGGCCGATTATTTGGTGGCGGGAAGACCGATCCTGCACCTGCTGCAAACGTCGCTGGACCCGGCATTATCTATGATAGAAGGGAAGGAATACGTGCGGAGTATACCCTGGAACGAAGTAGCTTTGCAAGCTCGTTTATGGGATTTTCTGGAGCAAGCGAGGGATTGGGAAATAAAAGATGGGGTCGTGGAGAAATGGAAGGAATGCTTCTCAGCAAAGGCGATTGCAGGGGCATATGAAATCTTAATTCAGAAAATTAAGCCTAGCCCTGCATCGGGTACATAATTTCAACTCCACCAAATCGATCGTTTTTACTGTTTCGGCGGCATCTCTCATCACGCAACCCGCGGAGTGGGTGCAGTGTTCCAGGCCCAGGTTATGACCAATTTCATGAATGCATATTTTCTTTAAACGCTCCACGAATTTCTTTTGGTCAGGCGTTTGCAGCCGGAAGGTCGAGACGACACAGCACGGCCCAGGACAGTAGCCCAGCCCGCAAATACCCCAGTCGATATATTTGTATTCCGGCTTCTTGATTTCAGAATTCGCATCCCGCTTGGTCGTGGAGATATCTTTTTCCGTCAATCCCAGCACATAATCCGCTGATCTGGGCATTTCCTTCCGTATAATCCGCAACAGGGAATCCGCCCGGTATCTTGGACTTTTAACGTTGACAAACGCAGATCTTGGCAATGATTTATTGGGCAGTACCTCCGTTTGGAAGGAATACACCTCTCCGATGGTTTGCTGGATCGTGTCGAGCAGGGCTTCAGGGAATGAGCCGTATGGTTGAAGGCTAATCGTTGTGTGCTGGGGCTGGCTTCGACAGGAGATGAAAGTGAAGAGCAAGGATGTGAAAATAATGCCTGGGAATATCTTTTTGTATTGAGTCCAAATGCTGCTCCCAACCCTATGAGTATCTTGAAAATCATGCCTGTTCTATTTTTGTCGTTCCTCTCATTTTGAATAGTTGTCATCCCTACCAAGAACGACCAAATAATCCCCACAAACCCTCCGCCTCACCCACTCCGGCAATCGCCGCATCAACAACCACTTCGACAACCAAACCGAAGCCTGAGGGAAAATGCGATTGAACGGAAAAAGAGTCGCATTCAGCCAGGTGATAGAAGCAACTTGCATCCCATCCGGCAACATGTCCAAAAACTCATCCACCGAATACCCCCGGAATGGGAAGGCCTGCCCCAACACCGTTTTCCTCAATAGCCTTTTGGGCAACAGGGGCGCCACGAAATTGCGAAGCCGAAAATCCCACGATTCGCTATTGCTGAAACTCAACACTGCTACCCCCTCAGGCGAGAGGTGAGTCCTAAAATAATCGAGCATTTCCTGCAACTCCCCTTCGGTCAGATAGGTAGTGACGCCGAGAAGGAAAATGGCATCAAAGGAAACTAATGGAAATGGACATTCCCATGGCAATCCCACCCAGCGGCAATCGGGTGGGATCCGGCTTTCTGCCAGCATGGCGGCTGAAATATCGCAGGCGTGGTAGGCATACCCGCGGTAAGCATACCCGCGGTAGGCATACCCGCGGTAGGCATACCCCTCGCGGGTATGCCTACCATGGATCCCCAACAAATAATCGTACAAAATCCCCGTCCCCGCCCCAATGTCCAGCACCGTCTTCCCGGAAATATCCAAACCCTCCACGGCCTTTTCGACCCGCTCTTCATGCAGATATTTCAGAAAAGCCTGCGTTCCCTCGTATCGTTGTCGATAGGTGGGCGCAAGCTGGTCAAAAAACGACTGTACGCGTTTTCGCTGCGATCCCATCTGCTAACACCTCTTTGATCAAATCCAGAAACTGCTGGTTAATTGCTTGAATATCGAAAAGAGACAACGCTCTTTGCCGGCTTTTTGCACCCATCGAATGCAGGGTGCGCGGTCATATTCCAATAGTTGGCGCAATGCCTGTGTTAACGCTTCTACATTTCTTGCCGGCACTAATAACCCGTTCTCTCCGGGGTCGACCGTTTCTTTACAGCCCGCCGCCTCTGTGGTGACAACCGGCTTGCCCATGGCCATGGCTTCCAGCACCGCCCGCGGCATGCCCTCGCGGTAGGAAGGAAGCACAAAAACAGCTGCCTGGGCCATTACCGGCCGGATATCTTCCAAAAAACCCCAATATTTAAAGGCGGGATGTGAAAAATAGGGCGCCAATTCCCCCCGCGTCAGTGCAGCGGGGTTCTCTGGTTCCATTTCTCCGGCAATCCAAAATTGCACGCCTGGGTTCGATTCAGCGATCCTTCGCCCCGCATCCAGGTACTCGAGAATGCCCTTGTCGCGAAGCAATCTCCCCACAAAGAGAAAGGTAAAAGTCCCTGGCTGGTGATTTTTGGACATTGGCTGAAAAAACCGAGTATCCACCCCGGAACCGGGGATGAGCCGGGTCTTGACAGCAGGCACCAGACCTCTTTTCAAAAAGAGCAATCGATCATCCTCATTTTGAAATACGGTGGCAGATGCCCCTTTCAACGCGTTGCGATACAGGAGGGGCACCACTTGATTGCTTCCCCCTGGATGAAGAAATGGATATCCCAGGCCTGTAATAGTGCTAATAGATGGAATGCCCAACCGGCCAGCGCTCCACGATCCGTATAAGTTGGGTTTGATGGTAAAATGAAGAGCCATGTCTGGCCTCAATAGCTGGTAAAGTCTGCGTAGTTCTCTGGCGGCACTCCATTCTTGCAGCAAATTTCTGCCATGAGCCCGGAGGTTGGTCCAGGGATAAAACCGGGAAAAAGGATAAGTCAACAACCGGTCGGCATAGGCGCCGGGGGGAGCAATAGCCAATACCCGATAGCCATTTTCCTGCAATTGCTCCGCAAGCGAAAGCCGGAAGTGCACCAGATTCCAACTGGTGTTTGCAACAAGGGCTATGGTCTTCGGCGGCTGTTTCAAGGGTTGTGCTTATATAAATTCACTCCCAAATCTATTTCTTACTTCCTCCGTAATTTGCTTGATCTCCTGTTCTTTTGATTTGGGAAAAACGACCAGGATGTCCCCTTCGTCCACCACTATAAAATCTTCCAGGTCTTTGATCACCACTATCTTATCCCCGGGTACGCGGATTAGCGAATTGGAAACGCCTTGCAGTAATACCCTTTCTCCTTGAACTACATTGCCTGCCTTGTCCTTTTCCAGTTCAGCATGCAATGAAGCCCAGGTCCCCAGATCAGACCACCCAAATTGAGATGGAATGACATATACGTTAGAGGCCTTTTCCATGATGGCAAAGTCGACCGAAATATTGGGTGTTTGCGGGTATTTCCTGTCGATAAAAGGCTGCTCCGCGGGTGTGTTATACACTTCCCGATCCGAGCCCAACAATTGGAAGATCTCTGTAGCGTGCTGTTCAAAAGCGCGCAGGATCGACGCGGCTCGCCAGACAAAAATGCCGGCGTTCCACAGATAATCTCCGCTGGCTAAAAAGGCTTGCGCATTTTCCAGATTGGGCTTCTCGGTAAATTGAGCCACCGGATAAACCCGATCAGCAACCGCCTCTGATTCAAACTGAATATAGCCATACCCCGTATCCGGCCGGAAAGGTTGAATGCCCAGGGTGACCAACGCATCTTCCCGGGCAGTAAAGTCCAGGGCAAGCTCCAGGGTTTCCAAAAAGGCTATTTCATTAGTGATAATATGATCTGAAGGGGCCACGATCATATTGGCCTCCGGGTCCAGTTCATGAAGTTTGAATGCGGAATAAGCAATACAAGGTGCGGTGTTATTTCGGGACGGCTCGCAGAGGATCTGATTTTCGCTTAGTTCCGGCAGGTGTTCCATCACCAGGTCTTTATACTGCCGGTTGGTGACGATGAAAATGTGTTCAGCGGGGCAAAGATGTAAAAAACGCTCAAAGGTCAAGCGGATCAGGGATTTTCCCACCCCCAGCATATCGTGAAACTGCTTAGGGCTGGCGGTGCGGCTGGCCGGCCAAAAACGGCTACCCACGCCTCCTGCCATGATGACCACATAGGTGGATGCTTTGTTGTTTGTCATATCCTTTCTTTACCCTTTCACAATCAATACCAGGATTCTTCTTTCAGCCCTTCGTATACCATGCGGATCCCTACTTCCAGTGCTATTTTTGCTTTCCACCCTGTCGATGTCAATTTGCCCACATCGAGCAATTTTCTTGGCGTGCCATCCGGTTTTGAAAGGTCGTGCTCAATGGCGCCATTATATCCCACGATTTTCTTGATCAGTTGAGCCAGGTCAACAATGGCGATATCTTCTCCTGTACCGATGTTGATCAGTCCCGGTTCATTATACGTCTGCATTAAAAAGAAACAAGCTGACCCTAGATCATCCACATGCAAAAACTCCCGTTTGGGCATACCCGAGCCCCACAGCACTACCGATGATTCATGGTATTTTTTAGCTTCGTGAAATTTGCGCAGCAAGGCCGGCAACACGTGGGAAGTCTCCAGGTCATAGTTGTCATTCGGGCCGTACAGGTTGGTTGGCATCACCGAAATGAACGCACACCCGTATTGGGCGCGGTACGCATTACACAACTCTATCCCCGCAATTTTGGCAATGGCATAAGGTTGATTGGTCGGCTCCAACAATCCAGTCAACAAGTAATCCTCTTTCAAAGGCTGCGGCGCCATTTTGGGATATATGCAGGAAGACCCCAGAAATAGCAGCTTTTTTACTCCGGCCATATACGCCGCATGGATCACATTGCATTCGATCATCAGGTTTTCGTAGATAAATTCGGCCCGGTAGGTGTCGTTCGCCAGGATACCGCCTACCTTGGCCGCGGCCATAAACACGTAGTCGGGTTTCTCGGTAGCAAAGAAATCTTGCACCGCCTGCTGATTCCGCAAATCGAGCTCCCGGGAAGAACGTAGCACCAAGTTGGTGAACCCTTCCCGTTTTAGTTTCCGGATAATGGCGGATCCCACCATCCCACTGTGGCCTGCCACATAGATTTTATCGCTTGGACGCATAAAGCTTTATTCAAATTCATTCTTAACCTCAAAACCGGCATCCTTGAGCAATTGATCGCGCCGGAACAACTGGATATCGGATTGTACCATCTCTTTGATAAGGTCATCCAATGAATGCCTGGGCTTCCAACCTAATTTTTCTTTCGCTTTGGTGGGGTCGCCAATCAGCAGGTCGACCTCCGTAGGGCGAAAATAGGCAGGATCCACCGCCAACACTTGCTTGCCGGCTTCCAAGGGAAACTCCGGATTATTGGAGGAGGCTACATAAGCCACTTCTTCTATGCCCGTTCCCTTAAATTCCAATTCAACTCCGACCTCCCGGAAGGCCTTTATCACAAATTCCCGGACGGTAGTCGTGATACCGGTAGCAATCACAAAATCTTCGGGCTCCGATTGTTGCATCATCAGCCACATGGCCTCCACGAAATCTTTGGTATGACCCCAGTCGCGCTTGGCATCCAGGTTGCCCAAAAACACTTTATCCTGCAACCCGAGCGCAATTTTTGCTGCAGCTCGGGTAATCTTTCGGGTCACAAATGTCTCCCCCCGCATCGGACTTTCGTGGTTGAAAAGAATGCCGTTGGCAGCATAGAGTCCGTATGCTTCCCTGTAGTTCACGGTAATCCAATAGGCATACAACTTGGCTACTGCATAAGGCGAGCGCGGATAAAAAGGCGTCCGTTCGGATTGGGGAATTTCCTGTACCAACCCATACAACTCTGAAGTAGAGGCCTGGTAATAGCGGGTCTTATCTTTCAATCCCAAAATCCGGATAGCTTCCAGCAGGCGAAGGGCCCCCATTGCATCTACATCTGCGGTATATTCGGGCATTTCAAAGCTCACCTTCACGTGCGACATTGCCCCCAGGTTGTAGATCTCGTCCGGCTTCACTTCCTGAATAATTCGAATGAGGTTGGTGGAATCGGTCAGATCGCCATAGTGCAAAATGAAATGACGGTTATTGATGTGGGGATCCTGGTACAAACCATCTACCCGTTCGGTATTGAAAAGCGAGCTCCGGCGTTTGATGCCGTGCACTTCGTATCCCTTTTTCAAAAGAAATTCCGACAAATAGGCGCCATCCTGTCCGGTAACCCCCGTAATGAGCGCTTTTTTCATAACGATAAATTTTTATTTCAAAAAAACTGCCCCACTTTGCGGAGCGGCTTCAATATAGTCGTGTAAAAAGGAGCCCTGATCCCGTTTACCTTCCAGGCTTGCCGGTCTTCCGCGTTTGCGGCCAACCGGCTCCACAGGCTCCTGTTGCTGACGCCTCCCGTCCGCATCCGGACCAGCACCTCGGGGAGGTAGGCTGCCGTAATCCGGTATTTGTACAAAAGGCGAAGCATCATCTCATAATCGCCGGCGGAAGAAAAATGAGCTCTGTATAATCCATAACGATCATACACGCTTTTTTTGACGAAAAATGTAGGATGTGGAGGCATCCACCCCCTCAGAAAATCTTTCGGGTGAAAGTGGCCTGCCTTCCAGGTGCGTACCACTTTTTCCGTTCTCTTGAAATCCACATATTCCAAATCTCCGTAGACACTTTCTATTCCCTCTTTTTCAAATTCATTCAGCACATACTCCAGCACCCTGGGGTGCCTGTAAAAATCATCGGCATTGAGTATTCCTATAATATCTCCTGTAGCCAGTTGAATGCCTTTGTTCATGGCGTCGTATATCCCCTGATCAGGCTCGGATATTGACCTGGAGATCCGTTTTCCATAAGATCGTACCAACTCCATTGTACCATCAGCCGATCCACCATCTACAATGATATGCTCGGCCGGAACTGTCTGAGAAAGAACGCTTTCAATAGCATCCCGAAGGGTGTCACATCGATTGAGCGTAACAGTAATGATGGATAGTTTCATGTACCGCTGAATGGGCAAAAGTACAGCAAAAAATAGATTTTATTGTCGGCGGGTCAGGATAGCTGCAATACGTACGGCAGCCCGGCCATCCCAAAATGGCGGAATGGCACCTTCTGGCTCTTCACCGGATAGCAGTTTTTGGAAATGCGTAAAAATGCTTCGAGGATCCAGATCACTGAATAACCGGTTTGTACCCATGGTCACGGTCACCGGTCTTTCAGTGCTGTTGCGAAAGGTAAAACACGGCACCTGCAGGTAAGTGGTCTCTTCCTGAATACCCCCTGAATCGGTGACCAGCAAAAAGGCGTGTTGCATCAGGTTTAAAAACTCCAGGTAGCCTTGTGGTTCAAGTAATTGGAGACCTGGCATGGTCTTCCAGGTTTCCAACAAACCCAATTCAGCCGCGTTTTTGGCCGTTCGGGGATGTATGGGGAATACCACTTTTTTGTAGGGCACTATCGATTCAATGATCCTGGAAATACTTTGCAACCCTTCGGTTTGGTCTACATTGGAAGGGCGGTGCATGGTCATCAGCACATAGTCGCCTTTTGACAAGCCCAGTGTATCCAGATTTTGAAGCATCCGGGCTTTTTCGCGGTAATAGATCAGGGAGTCGATCATCACATTGCCCACAAAGTGTACTTTTTCATCCGCCACTCCTTCCTTGGCGAGATTGACCAGCCCGCTGTGTTCCGTCACAAATAAATAATCGGAAATACTGTCCGTAAGGATTCGATTGATCTCCTCCGGCATCGTCCGGTCACCACTCCGCAATCCGGCTTCTACGTGGGCCACAGGAATACCCATTTTCGCCGCAACCAATGCACAAGCGATCGTGGAATTCACATCGCCAACCACCAACACGAGATCGGGCTTCTCCTGATTCAACACCTCTTCAAACTGGAGCATGATACGAGCGGTTTGCTGGGTATGTGTGCCACCCCCAATACCCAGGTAATGGTCGGGCTTTGGCAGCTCCAATTGGTTGAAGAAGACATCGCTCATCTTCGCATCATAGTGCTGTCCGGTATGAATGATCCGGGAAACCACGCCCTCCAAACTGGAAAAAGCCCGGTGAAGGGGCGCTACCTTCATGAAGTTGGGACGTGCGCCGACGATGTTTAAGATCTTCATGATAAGGCCGCTGATATCGGCATAGGTCTCCTCCAGGTCACCCGGCTGCATGGGAAGCCATTCGATAATTGCCTTCTTTCCCACCGTGCGTTCAATGAGCTGAATAAAATCCATCAGGCGCACCGGGTGGTGATTGCCGATGTTGTATATCGCGAAAGGCGCATCGGAATGATCAGGACCCTCTCCGTTTGTTCCCTGAAGCGGAGCCTTGTCCAGCAATCGGTACATAGCTTCTGTAATATCGTCCACAAAAGTAAAGTCGCGTTTCATTTTCCCATGGTTGAACACCTTGATCGGGCGTCCTTCCAGAATGTTTTTCGTGAAATGAAAATAGGCCATGTCCGGCCGTCCCAAAGGGCCGTAGACTGTAAAGAAACGCAGCCCGGTAGTGGGAATACCGAACAGATGGCTATAGGTATGCGCCATGAGCTCGTTGGCCCGCTTGGTCGCTGCATAGAGGCTCACCGGGTGGTCGACGGCATCGGAAGGGGAGAAGGGCATCTTCCGGTTGTTGCCATATACGCTGGAACTACTGGCGTAGATAAGGTGTCGGATGCCAAAATGCCGGGCTGCTTCAAGGATATTCAGAAACCCTCCTACGTTGGTATGGACGTAAGGATGAGGGTTATCCAAACTATATCGCACACCGGCTTGAGCGGCGAGGTTCACACATATTTCAAATCCGTGCTCCTCAAAGAGGCGATTGATTGCCTGGCCGTCTTCAATATTGATCGGGTAAAAATGAAATCGGGAATAGGTGGTACTGACCACGTCGGAAGTAGTTTGCCCAATACCCAGGTTTTGCAACCGGGCAGCTTTAATCGCCGGGTCGTAGTAATCATTAATGTTGTCGATTCCAACTACATCCCAACTGGTTTCCTCCAATAACTTTTTGGCAAAATGATAGCCAATGAACCCGGCAGCTCCGGTGAGCAGAATTTTCATGCGTTTCCTTTAAATGATCATTCCCGCCCCGACGGTTTCATTGGTGCCTTCATCGATCAGGATCAGGCTACCTGTGATCCTGTTTTTCCGGTATGAGTCCGCAAAGATAGGCTTGGTGGTACGCAGCACAATGCGGGCGATATCGTTCATCTTGATCTCTTTGTCTTCCAGGTTTCGGTGCAGGGTGTTCACATCCAACTTATATCGAAGGTCTTTAACCACACAGCGCATTTCCTGGGTAGTATGCCGTAGTGTGTATTTCCCATTCAATTGCAACGGACGTTCGTTAAACCAACAGATCATTGCCTCTACATCCTGTGTGACAGGGGGAATGTTGTTTTCCCGTACGATCATATCTCCCCGGCTGATGTCGATATCATTGGTTAACAAAATGGTAGCAGACATCGGTGGAAATGCTTCCTCTACCTCTCCATCAAAGGTGTCGATCCTGGCGATGGTGGAGGAAAATCCACTTGGCAACAGCATCACCCGGTCGCCTTTTCTAAATATGCCTCCGGAAACACGCCCTGCATACCCACGGTAGTCGTGATAATCATCGGTATTGGGGCGGATCACATATTGTACGGGAAAGCGACAGTCAATAAAATTGTGGTCGCTGGCAATGTGCACGTTTTCCAAATAGTACATCAATGTTGGTCCCTGGTACCAATTGGTATTGGCCGAGCGGCTCACGACATTATCTCCTCTCAACGCAGAGATCGGAATGAAAGAGATATCGTGCACATCGAGTTTGGAGGCAAAATTTTCAAAATCGTGGCGGATATTTTCATACACCTCTTCATCGTAATCCACCAGGTCCATCTTATTGACACAAACGACCATGTGTGGGATTTGAAGAAGTGAAGCAATGATAGAATGTCGACGAGTCTGTTCAACGACGCCTTGCCTGGCATCAACCAAAATGAGCGCCACATTGGCGGTAGAGGCCCCGGTGACCATATTGCGGGTATACTGAATATGGCCTGGCGTATCGGTTATAATGAACTTGCGCTTGGGTGTCGAAAAATAGCGGTAGGCCACATCTATGGTAATACCTTGCTCCCGCTCTGCTTTGAGTCCGTCGGTCAGTAAGGCCAGGTTGACTTCCGTTTCGCCTCTGCGCTCACTGCTCAAGCGAACCGCTTCGTATTGGTCTTCCAAAATGGACTTGCTATCGTACAATAAGCGGCCAATCAGGGTGCTTTTTCCATCGTCTACACTACCCGCTGTGGTAAAGCGGAGCAGTTCCATATCTGCGTATTTAACTTCGTTCATAAATAAATATCTCAGTAGGATGGACGCTTTTGCATCCATCCTGCTTATTATTAAAAATAACCTTGTTTTTTCCGGTCTTCCATCGCCGTTTCTGAGCGTTTATCGTCTGCTCTGGTACCCCGTTCCGTAACGCGGGAAACAGTGATCTCCTTGACGACCTCTTCCAGGGTGTCGGCTTCGGAGGCAACGGCTCCTGTGCAGGTCATGTCTCCAATTGTTCGAAAACGAACCTGCATGCGTTCTACCTTCTCTTCGGGACGTTTTCGGATAAATTCCGAGTCGGCATAGATCACGTTATCGCGCACAAAACAGTCGCGTTGGTGTGAAAAATAAAGGGATGGCAGTTCGACCTTTTCCATGAGCAAGTACTGCCATACATCCAATTCCGTCCAGTTGCTGATGGGAAACACACGGAAGTGTTCGCCGATATGTTTCCGGCTGTTGAACAGGTTCCAGAGTTCCGGTCGCTGGTTTTTGGGATCCCATTGGCCAAACTCGTCGCGATGGGAAAAGAACCGCTCTTTAGCCCTGGCTTTTTCTTCATCCCGGCGCCCACCGCCCATCGCCGCATCGTATTTACCCTTTTCCAGCGAATCCAGCAATACCTGCGTTTGCAAGATATTACGGCTGGCATTATAGCCTTTTTCCTCGGTAGCACGCCCCTGATCGATTGCCTCCTGAACCGATCCAACGATCAGTTTAACACCCAGCTGGTCCACCAGCCGATCCCGGAATTCCAGGGTTTCCGAAAAATTATGACCGGTATCGATATGTAAAAGAGGGCAGGGTATACGTGCGGGATAAAAGGCTTTTTGGGCCAAATAGGTGAGTAGGATGGAGTCTTTACCTCCCGAAAAAAGGATCACAGGGTTTTCAAATTGTGAAGCTACTTCCCGAATGACGAAAATAGATTCAGACTCCAGTTCCTTCAGATGATTCAGGTGATAATTCATGAATTTATCGAGTTTTAGCCTCGGGCCAGGTTAATTTTTACTATTGATATGGGGCAACAGAAATTGAAAAAGTACTTCTGTGGCCTCTTCGATTGTCAATTGATCGGTACGGATTTCCAGGGCTGGTTGCTCCGGCGGTTCGTAGGGAGAGTCAATCCCGGTAAACTCTTTGATCTCTCCTTTTCTGGCTTTTTGGTACAGCCCCTTCACATCCCGGCTTTCGCAAACAGCCAGAGGAGCATTGATATAAATCTCCAGAAAATCATCCGGCCCAACGATCTGGCGGGCAAATTCCCGGATAGCCCGGGTCGGACTGATAAAGCAATTGACCGTTATAATGCCGCTTTGCACATACAACCGGGATATCTCGGCGATGCGCCGGATGTTTTCCTGACGGTCTTCAATACTAAAAGAGAGGTTGTTATTGATTCCTATGCGGATATTATCGCCATCCAGCACCTGTGCAAAGAAGCCTTTTTCGAACAGTAGCCGTTCCAGGTGAAGTGCCAGTGTGCTTTTGCCAGACCCCGACAAACCAGTGAGCCAGACCACCTTGCTGTGTTGGCCCAGCCGTTCTTCCCGTTCCTCTCGTTGGAGGAGTTTTTCAAAAATAGGATGAATATGCCTTTCGCTCAATGACTTGATTTTTGGTTTACCCTACCTGTTTTTTGCAGGATGGATTTATCTACGCTGATCCGAAGCGTATACCCCAGTCGATCCAGGTCAACGAGTACCTGGGGTTTATTTTCTTCCACCTCGACCAGTGTACCTTTCATCCCGAGCAGGTTACCTACGGCAATTTCCACTTCGTCTCCGGGCACAAAGGTGGTTTTTTCTGCCTGAACCTCCCAGCTTTCCCCCAAAATCCGTCTCATCAGATCGATTTCCTGGTCAGGTATGGAGATCAAATTTTTGGCAAATCGCACAAATCCTTGCACATTCTCTGTTTCTAATACCTTCACATAATCCTCTTTGGTGATCTGCACAAAGATATAACAGCTGATCAATGGCAACTCCACTGTTCGGATCTTTCGGGTATACCGGCGCGTATGCTTTTGAAGGGGGAGATAGACTGTTATGGTTTTTCGGACCAATTGCCGGAATACCATTTTTTCACACTTGTACCTCGTATAGACAGCAAACCATCTTGGTTCAACGGCATCCAGGTGGTTTTCGTATTCTTCTTTACTCATAAGCTCCAGTAGGTAAAGCCATTATTTTTGGGAAAGGAATAGATCCCTTTCAAATCCATGAGGATAGGATGGTCCTTCATGATAGATTCAAAATAGGCAGAATCCAATTTTTGATATTCGCTATGATTAACAGCTACTACCACGGCATCGTAATCATTGGAAATGTTATCCAGCAAGGTGAGTTTATACTCGTGTGCTACCTCATTGGGAGAAGCATGCTTGTCCGTCACATGCACATTGACAGAGTATTGCATGAGTTCCCGGATCAGGTCAACTACTTTTGAATTGCGGATATCAGAGACATTTTCTTTAAACGTCACGCCCATCACCAACACCTTGGTCTGACCGGGGCTTTTCCCGTTGTGGATCAGCATCTGAACCAGGCGCTTGGCAATAAATGCAGGCATACCATCATTGATGCGGCGGCCACTCAGAATTACCTGAGGATCGTATCCCAATTGCTTTGATTTATGCAATAGGTAATAGGGGTCAACGCTGATGCAATGTCCACCTACCAAGCCCGGATAAAACTTCATGAAATTCCATTTGGTAGAAGCCGCTTCCAACACGTCTTTTGTGTCCAATCCCATCCGGTCAAAGATGATGGAGAGTTCATTCATGAAAGAAATATTCAAATCCCGTTGAGTATTCTCAATCACTTTAGCAGCTTCCGCTGCCTTGACGGAAGCTGCCCTGAATATCCCGGCATGAATGATGGCGCCATATACCTGGGCAATTTCTTCGAGTGCCTCCGCATCATTACCCGATACGATCTTTACGATCTTATCGATCGTGCGTTCTTTATCCCCCGGATTAATCCGTTCCGGTGAGTAGCCGAATTTAAAGTCAATTCCCCCCTTTAGTCCGGATAATTCTTCCAAAATAGGCAGACAGTCTTCTTCCGTACATCCGGGGTAAACCGTGGATTCATATACCACATAATCCCCTTTTTTCAAATACTTGCCCACTGTTTCAGAAGCGGATAAAAGGGGTCTTAAATTGGGCACTTTATGCTCGTCGACAGGGGTCGGTACTGCCACGATAAAAAAGTGGGCGTCCTTTAAATCCACAGGATCTGCTGTGAAGGAAATATCCTTTTGGAGGAATAATTCAGGTTCCAATTCGTTCGATGGGTCAATGCCTTGTTTCATCAATGCGACCCTTTCGGCACTAATGTCGAATCCAATTACCTGAAATTTTTTGGCAAACTCCAGGGCAAGCGGAAGCCCTACATAGCCCAGGCCAATAACGGCAATACGCCTTTCTTTTGATACAAGTTTCTGGTACACAGGATATCGGTTTATTAATCAATCGGGGTTTCTAATCTTACCTGACCATCTTCCATTTTGTATTGCTCTCCACTTTCCGGGCAGACTGCGTTTCCGAGTGGATCAAACAATAAGCGATGCCCATATCTGCTCATCCAACCCGTCTGACGGGCCGGATTACCCACTACGAGTGCGAACGGAGGAACGTCTTTGGTCACTACGGATCCGGCGCCGATAAAACAGTAAGACCCAATTCGGTTGCCACATACAATAGTAGCATTGGCGCCAATGGTAGCCCCGCGTTCCACGTGAGTGACCGTATATTGTCCTCTTCGATTCACCGCACTTCGAGGATTAATGACATTGGTGAAAACCATAGAAGGTCCCAGGAATACATCATCCTCACATACTATTCCCTCATACAGGGATACGTTATTTTGTACTTTGACATTACGTCCCAAGACCACCCCTTTTGCTACGAATACGTTTTGTCCCAATGAGCAATTTTCACCCAAAGTACACTCCGGCATAATGTGGCAGAAATGCCAGATCTTGGTCCCCTCCCCAATCCGGGCGCCCTCTTCTACAATGGCGGTGGGGTGAATATAAACGTCTTTCATATGGTTTTCTGGTTATAATTGTTTCATCACTTTTTCTGCAACCATTTCCCCAATAGCCAATGAAGCCGTGGCTGCCGGAGAAGGGGCATTGAGCACATTGAGCACTTGTGGACTTTCGTGAATGAGAAAATCATCCACCAAATTGCCCTGATTATCAATCGCCTGTGCACGAACCCCGGCGCCTCCCCTTCGCAAATCCTTTCCTTCTATTTCCGGAATGAGATGTTGCAGTGCTTTCACAAATGCCCTTTTTGAAAATGACCGATAGATCTCTCCAAGGCCCGTTTTCCAATAATTTGCAGCTACCGTCCGGAATCCCGGATAGGCAAATGTTTCCAAAAGTTCATTCCACCGAATGTCCCATCGACTATAGCCTTCCCTCCGGAAAGCCAGGACCGCATTTGGGCCGGCTTCAATTCCTCCACGCATCATCCGGGTGTAGTGCACGCCCAAAAAAGGGAAATTTGGATTTGGAACCGGGTAGATGAGATTATTAACCAGGGCTTCTTTCTCTTTTGACAACACGTAGTACTCTCCGCGAAAAGGAACGATCAATACTCCGGGGTCAATACCCGTTAACCGGGCAGCTTTATCGGCAAATAAACCTGCGCAGTTGACCAGTATTCTGGCGTCTACTTCTCCCCCTGTGCTTTTGACGATAATCCGGGTTCCGCGTCTCTCCATTCCGGAAAAAGCATGCCCCAACAACAGCGTTCCTCCTTGATCCTGGAGGAGGGAGGCATATCTTCGCGCTACCACTCCGAAATCCACAATGCCCGTCTGAGGCACCCATATTCCTGCCACACTACCCACATGGGGCTCTTTTTCAGCCACCTCCTCCGAAGAAAGCATTCGAATTCCTTCCAACCCATTTGCTTTCCCACGCTCAAATATCCCCTGTAATAAGGGCAATTCTTCGGGCCGGGTGGCGACGATCACTTTTCCGCAGATGTCGTGTGGCACACCCTGTTCTTTGCAAAAATCAAGTAAGTATCGATAGCCTTTTCGGCAGTTGATGGCTTTAGAACCTCCAGGTTTGTAATAGATTCCCGAGTGGATCACTCCGCTGTTATGCCCTGTCTGGTGAGCCGCTACCTGCTGTTCTTTATCCAGCACACAAATCTTCAGGTCCGGTCTTTTCCTACTCAATTGGAGAGCTGTGGCTAACCCAACAATACCTGCTCCTACGATAGCTATGTCTGTTTTTATCATAGTGATCAATCTCTTGACCAAAGTAAATGGATTCCGGGTCGTACCCGCCCTTTTTGGAAACCAGCATTCCGGTTTTTTCAAGCCGGTTTAACTCAATTCGGATGGCATTGGTTGATTCTCCAAACTCACCTTCTAAATTCTAAACTCGGAAAGAAGGATGCAGTCTTGCTATTAAAAAAAAACTTCAGCAAGTGGTTTTGGAAGAAATTAGGGTCTCAATCATTATTCAAGTCGAGTAGCAAAACTACTCAACTTTGGTCTACATTTCTGTATTATGAACTACAGAATAGGCCATCTAAACGTCATAATTCAAATTTGGCGCCAACCAGCGCTCCATTTCACTTATGGAAAGACCTTTTCGATGGGCATAATCTGCCACCTGGTCTTTTCCGATCTGCCCAAGTCCAAAATACCTGGATTCCGGGTGCGCAAAATACCAGCCACTTACAGAAGCGGCGGGGTACATGGCAAAGTTTTCAGTCAAAAACATGCCGGTATGTGTCGGAACGTCCAGAAGACTGAACAGCTTTTCTTTTTCCGTGTGATCCGGACAAGCCGGGTATCCCGGCGCCGGACGAATACCCCGGTATTGCTCTGCGATCAACTCATCACTACCCAATGCTTCTTCAGGCTCGTAAGCCCAAAACTCCTTTCGCACGCGCTCGTGCATACGCTCGGCAAATGCCTCGGCCAGTCGATCCGCCAGCGATTTCACCATAATCGCACTGTAATCGTCATGCTCGGATTCAAAATGCGTTACCCATTTTTCAATGCCAATACCGGCTGTCACTGCAAATCCGCCGATAAAATCCACATGGCCACTGCTGCGTGGAGCTACAAAGTCGGATAAGCAATAATTGGGCAACCCATCTGCTTTTTTGCTCTGTTGGCGCAAATGATGTAATATAGTTTTCACTCCTTTCCCCGATTCATCGGTATACAACTCAATATCATCGCCTATACTGTTGGCAGGGAAGAAACCGATCACGCCTCTGGCCTCCAACCATTTTTCGTCGATCATCCTACGCAGTAAACGCGTGGCATCGGCATACAGCTTGCGGGCTTCTTCCCCCACAACCGGATCATCAAAAATTTCGGGATATTTCCACTTGAGCTGCCAACTGGAAAAGAAAGGGGTCCAGTCAATATAGTCAGCCAATTCTCCCAATGAATAGGCCTCAAATGCTTTTTGGCCCAAAAAGGTGGGACGCGCAGGAATAAAACTATTCCAATCCAACTCAGGCTGCTTACTGCGCGCCTGCCCCAGACTTAGGTATTCCTTCCCACTCTTCCGGTTTTGGCGTTGGTCGCGAATGCGCTGATAATCGGACCGGATCGATTGAACCAGATTTTCCCGCGCTTCCTGATCCTCGCCAAGCAACGCACTGGCAATGGCTACACTTCGGGAAGCATCCAACACGTGTATAGTCGGACCGGAATATTCGTGTTCGATCTTTACTGCAGTATGTGTCTTGGAGGTGGTGGCGCCTCCGATAAGAAGGGGAACCTCGAAACCTTCGCGCTCCATTTCACGCGCCACGTAAACCATTTCATCCAAAGAGGGCGTGATCAACCCGCTCAGGCCGATAATATCGACCTTTTGTGTACGTGCTTCCTGCAAAATTCGCGCTGCCGGCACCATGACCCCCAGGTCTATGATCTCAAAGTTGTTGCACCCCAAAACCACCCCTACGATATTTTTTCCGATATCGTGCACATCCCCTTTCACCGTAGCCAGCAATATCTTTCCTTTTGCTCGACCTCCTGTCGCGGCCTGTTGTTCTTCAATAAAAGGCGTGAGATAAGCCACTGCTTTTTTCATTACCCGGGCACTTTTTACCACCTGGGGAAGAAACATCTTACCCGCTCCAAAAAGGTCGCCTACTTTATTCATCCCATCCATCAGCGGCCCTTCGATTACGGAAAGGGGGGAAGGATATTTCCGATGGGCTTCTTCCGTATCTTCTACTATGAATTCGGTAATGCCTTTGACCAGTGCGTGACTCAGGCGCTCTTCGAGCGTTCCATTGCGCCACTCCTGATCTTTTTGAATAACCTTACCTCCTCCTTTGATCTGCTCGGCATACTGTGTCAGTGCCTCTGTCGCATCGGGTTTTCGGTTAAAAAGTACATCTTCCACCAACTGGAGAAGCTCTTTGGGAATTTCCTCATACACCTCCACCAGACCTGCGTTGACGATCCCCATATCCATGCCCGCCTGAATCGAATGGTACAAAAAGGCGGAATGCATCGCTTCCCGTACCCGGTCATTTCCCCGGAAAGAGAATGAAATATTACTCACCCCTCCACTGATCTTCACTCCGGGGCATAAAGCCTTGATCCGGCGAGTTGCCTCGATATAGTATAAGGCGTATTCGTTATGTCCTTCAATGCCGGTAGCTACGGCAAAAATATTGGGGTCGAAAATAATGTCCTGCGGCTTGAACCCCACCTGCTCGGTCAATATGCGGTAGGCGCGCACACAAATGTCTACCTTTCGCTCCACGGTGTCTGCCTGGCCTTGTTCGTCAAAAGCCATCACTACCACTGCAGCTCCATATCGTTTCACCAGTTTGGCTTGGCGGATGAATTCCGCTTCTCCTTCTTTCATCGAAATGGAGTTGACGATGCATTTTCCCTGCACACATTTCAGGCCGGCTTCGATGACCTTAAACTTGGAGGAGTCGATCATGATAGGTAGCCGGGCAATATCCGGCTCGGCCATCATCAGGTGGAGAAACTTCGTCATCACCTCCTCCGAATCGAGCAATCCCTCATCCATATTGACGTCGAGCACCTGGGCGCCCCCATCCACTTGTTGCCTGGCTACGACCAATGCCGCTTCATAAGCGCCCTCTTTGATCAGACGGGAAAATTGGCGGGAGCCCGTCACATTGGTCCGCTCCCCTATATTGACGAAGTTGGAATCCGGGCGAATGATTTGGGGTTCCAGCCCGCTGAATGCAGTATATCCCAGGTCTTCGGGTATTTGGCGGGGCTTCATGCCTTTTACGGCTTCCGCCATGGCCTGTATATGCGTTGGAGTGGTGCCGCAACATCCGCCAATGATATTGACCAGTCCTCCGGCCACAAAATCGCGGATATAGTCGCGCATTTCTTCCGCCGTTTGGTCATACCCACCAAATTCGTTGGGCAGGCCGGCATTCGGATAGGCGCTTACCGCACAGTTCGCAATATTGGAAAGCGAGGCCAGGTGCGGACGCATCTCTTTGGCGCCCAGGGCACAATTCAATCCCACACTGAACAACTCCACGTGGCTGATCGATATCCAAAAAGCCTCTGGGGTTTGCCCGGAAAGCGTCCGTCCGCTAGCATCTGTGATGGTTCCGGAAATCATAACCGGAAGGCGGGAGCCCCGTTCTTCAAACAGGGTTTCGATCGCAAATAATGCGGCTTTGGCATTGAGCGTGTCAAAAATGGTTTCTATTAACAAGATATCTACACCTCCGTCCACTAACCCCCGGGCCTGGTCATAATAGGCATCTCGAAGTTGGTCGAATGTCACTGCCCGGTAGCCAGGGTTGTTGACATCGGGGGAGAGGGAGGCAGTGCGATTGGTAGGTCCCATCGCTCCCGCTACAAAACGTGGTTTTTCAGGATCCAGGCGCGTAAAATCATCTGCGGCGCGGCGGGCGATCTCTGCAGCGGCCTTGTTGATCTCGTACGCCAGGTCCGACATCCCATAGTCGGCCAGCGAAATGGACGTTCCGTTAAAGGTATTGGTCTCCAGAATATCGGCGCCGGCCTGCAGATAAGCCCGGTGGATTTCCTCGATAATCTGCGGCTGGGTGAGGTTGAGGATATCGTTGTTGCCTTTGATCTCTTTGTGAAATTGGGCAAACCGGGCTCCTCTGTAATCCGTCTCCTTCAACTGGTATTGCTGGATCATGGTGCCCATGGCGCCATCGATCACCAAAATGCGCTCCTTAGCTATATCGTGTAGGGATTTCATCTATAGTTCCTGTTTCGCTGTTCGTAAGTAAAAAACCACTGACCTGCGGAAAAGATTATCAACAACCCATTACAATATTTATAAATAGGGAGGGTGCGAGGCAAACCCTCCCTCATTCATTTTCTTAAAAGTCCATGTAGGTTTTTGCCAGATTGATCCGGATGCCTCCGCCGATGTAATTCGTGGTATATGTCAACTCAGGCACTTCGTTTTCCTGGCGCCTGTGAAAGAATTCCAATTCCAGAAACATATTGTGATAAAAAGCATACCGCAACTCCAGTCCGGCAATGGTTATGGTAGTGGGGATGCCCTGTCCGATCTCGTTTCCAAAATCATTTTGCCTGGTTTGGTTGGGAAGGAGGATGTTGCTTCCCCAATTTTCTCCATTGGGATCTAATCCGGTATAGGCGCGGATCAATCGTGCCTGGATGAGCAGCCGTTGAAATGGCTGGTAACGCAGCCGGGCAATGCCTTCTTTGAAATTGGCGCCGAGCGGATGTGCGAGAGGTTGCTGGTAATTGGCATAAACGGCTGTGCTATCAAAATGGGTATAGGTATAGGGCCGTACCCAATTGACCTCAACCTGGGCGTCAAGATGATCGATACCCAGCACATCTATGTATTTGGCGCCCAATTGCACGCCGTATTTGTTGGCCCACCAGCCCCGACGTTCGAGAAACAGCTCGTCAAATTTGAATTCGTCTACCATCAATTGCCCGTATAACTGAAAGCTTTTCAGTAAGTTCCATTTCGCATCGAGTCCGATGAGCACATTGTCGGGACTGCCGAGCAGTTGTTCCACCGTGCGATAGAGTATGACCGGGTTGAGGTATTGCAGTTCAAAGTGATCCGTGCGATTGAACACCACCGCCTCATAGAAGCCAAATGCCAGGTTGGGGCGAGGGCTAAACGTGAAGTAATGGGCAGCCAGGTAACGCTTGGGCAGCAAGCGTTCGCTAGTCGAATTCTGATCGCTGTCTTGTGCCAATTCGGCAAAAATGTTTTGCAGGTGAAATTTCCAGACCCGCCAGTTGAGTTTGAGGTAGAGGTAGTTGTTGGAAAAATCGGACAGCAACAAGGAGCGGTACCCATTGCCGATGAAATGCCGTCCGTGTCCAAACTGCATCCCGAAGTGTTTACTGAGATTGAAGCCTGCATACCCTTGAGCCAGCAGAAAGTCATACCCGTCTTTAAAGTCGAAGACGATACTATTATAAGGCTTATACAACCCTGCGCCGGGAATCGCCTTATCACGAAAAATGCGTTGGTTGACATAATCCGGAAAACGGGCTTGGCTTTCCAGGACGTTGGTATAGAAGTAGATGCGGTCATCCAGTCCCCCCCGAAGCTCCAGTCCTCTTTGATTGCTGAGCAAAATGGCCGAGTCGTCCTTCGCTTTTCCGGTGGTTAATCCCAAGATGGGGTTTACGCGAAGGTGGAAAAACGGCTTATCCACTTCCCAGAGAAAGGCGGGGGTGCGATAGAATGTTTTTAAGATGGGGTGTTTGTTTGGGAAATAGTGCACAGAATCCGGCAACCATTCGTTGTTATCTTTAAACAGATACTCAAGGTCTTTCCGGTCGCGGCGGCTCAATCGTTGAATCGAAGCAGTATCAAGGGTTAGTGCATATTCCGTCACATCTCCACGGGTGTAGTATTTGAGGGAAGTGAAAAAAGGAGCCGAAATGCCGGAGGAAATATCCAGGCGATCGATGATATGGTAGGCATCTGTGCCCAGTGGTAGGGTTGTTCCCTGAGCGGGAAGGAGCTGTATCCCTAAAATAAATAGGGCTATGAATAAGAAAAAGCTGCGCATTCGGTATGGGTTTACACCCGGCAAAGCTATTGAATTTTAACAAGCCGGGCACGGCGTTTTAATATTCCGTAAATTTGGGACCGGTTTCCCAATAACCTATACTCTATGAGAAAAAATAGTCTACTTGCCGCTGCGCTGTTATCCCTTTCCCTCCAAGCCTCCGCCCAGATGTGGGATGGCGTCGATACTCTGTATGGGAATGAGTGGATCCATTTTGATCAGCCTTATTACAAAACGCTGGTGGCGCAGGATGGGATCTATCGGATACCCTATTCGGCGCTTCCATCAGAGTTGGCTAATACTCCGGCCAATCAACTCCGCATGTATTACTTTGGGAAGGAAATCCCCATCTATACCACCACGGATGGACTGATGAGCGACACCGATTACATCGAGTTTTTCGGGGTGAAGAACAGGGGAGAGATGGATGCGTATTTGTATGCGGATCCGGGGGATCAGTTTAATCCGCATTATAGTTTGTTTACGGATTCGTCGGCGTATTTTTTGACTTTTAGGGAAGGAATCTCAGATAGATTTTGAATGGAGATTTAACGAACTCGTTAATCTTTCCTCCAAAGGAGAAGTTTTATTTGGAAAAACGTTGAAGTTTTCCAACGCAAATTATACAAAAAAAATTTAATCGTAAAAGTCCAAGTGGAGATCTATTCTCTTTTTCAGGATGCAGAAGGATTGTGGCTACAAAACCCAGCTTCCGCTTTCCTCTCTCGTATATCCCATTTCCTTGCTCTATTTCAGGGCTATAACTGCAAATCTTACTTCGATTTGCAGCACCACACCAGTCCTAATTCCATTTCAAAACCATAAAGGTTAATGGAAGCATCCATAGAGCGACTCATTTAATCGATTCAGGTATTTAAGAAAGTTGCAAATACAATTCCAGAAGAAATCCTTCATTTCGCCCATTAAACTTTCGATTACAGGGGCAACAATACCTGCCTCTCAAATGTGAAATGGAATACCCCCGGCATTTCAATGCCGCTGGAAAGTTCTTTTTTTTTTTTCAATAAAGGGCAGCAATTAAGAAATATCTGGAAATTGAAAATTTTGACCAGGGAGGGATTGCCCCGGTTTTATACGATCTCACGAATGGCATCAGGATCAAGGCCTCCGTTGAAAAATGGGGTAGTTAAAGTCCGTTGGACTCTTCCCAAGAACAAAAATTAATTTTAATGAATACCATCCGGGTATAAAACCCTGGTAATTTGCAACCCGTTCCTAAGGTCTCCTTTGTAGATTATAGCCAGGAGGATGCCGAATTCCTGATCATATACAACAAAGCCCTGGCCATTCGAAATGGAAACAACTAAGTAAAGAATATGCCCTATCAATTACCGGCATACAACCAATTTGATACTTTAACCTGAGATTCAGCAGGTATACGATCAATTTGGCTTTGGTATCCACCGGCACTCCATGTCATTCAGGAACCTGGTATTTTATTTAGAGTAAACTGGGCGATCCTGCATATACATGTTTAATAGGAAAGGGCAGGAATATCCCGATATCCGATGTCGGAATTATGTCAATAATAAGTTCTTTCTTTATTCCCACCTTTGGCCATACCCAGGAGCAGATAACTTATTCGTATCGCCTATTGGAAGCAGTTACCTGATATGGCAGTTGGCCGTTTACCCGTCAATGGCCCAAATGAGATTCGCATTTATCTCGATAAAGTAAAAACTTTGAAGAAGCCCCTTTCTGGGGGCCAAAACTATCGCTGGAAAAGCATGGATGAAGCAAGTTTTGCCAGCGCTACCTTACTCGACTTCAATTTCGACGATCCCGACTCTTATGAAAACGAAGGAAAATATCCGGTCATGTTTTCCTTTGGATGCAAATCCGGAGAAATGTTTAACCCCAGCAGGGGGTTGGGCGAGCGCTTTATCCTGGCTGAGCAAAAGGGAATGATCGCTTTATTTCTTCCCTGGGTATGGATTTATCTCTTCCTTAAGTGGCTTTGGCATGAATTTTTACGCAAATCTTGGCGGTGACTTTATGGATATTCAATTGGGAATATTCTTAGAGAAACAGCCCTGAATTGGTAGCTCCTGCTTTTTGGCAACCAGGCTGTTGGCCAGAACAAGTGGCCATACAGGGAGATCCATCTCCCTCCTAAACCCAAGACCTGGACCAGATTACATAACTGATCCGGCTAGTATCAAGATTACACCTCAATTACTTACTACTTCTTTAGATTCTTTCCAACTGGCATTCGATATTTGGAACATTGGCCAGCACTTGCCTGATACTACCTTTACCCTAAAGATTGAGCAGGAGCTTCCAAATAATACTATTTTTAGCCCTTTAACGGATACGATCCAGGCGCCTGCTTCCCGTATGAATTTGCATTATTCTTTTCCGCCTCTTGAGGACGAAGATCTGGTCGGGATGAACCTGTTTCGAATCAAGGTAGATGCGGATGATCAGATGAAGGAAAAATAATTGCAGGCAGAAAGTAACAACCTTGTAAGGCATTTCTTTTTACATCAGCTCCGCAGATGCCCAACCGCTCTATCCACCCAATTTTGGAATCGTCAATTCTATTCCCGTTAAACTGAATGCATCGACAGGTTCTACATTCTCCCCCATCCTTACCTATTGGATGGAAATAGACACCACTGAACTGTTCAATAGTGCTCTCAAAAAGAGCACCCAAATCAGCCAGGAAGGAGGGATCATAAAATGGACCCCGGAAGTAACATACCAACCCAATACAGTCTATTATTGGCGCATCAGTCCTGATATCTCGCTGACCGGATCATTTAGCTGGAGAACATTTTCATTTGTCTATTTACCTAAAAGTTCCCCTGGTTGGAACCAATCACATTTTGACCAATTCAACAATTACGGCAAGTTTGTGGATATGAAACTGGATTCAACCAGAAATCCTCAAATTTATTGATAATTTAGTAGATTTTAAGATTCGGAATAACGCCAGAAACTGGGCTTGAAAAACCACGTTATCTAAGAAAAACCATGGGGTGAATTCCAGACTCTTACGCAATAGTCTAATGATAGCGGAATTTCACGCAGGCCTTTTTATCGCAATCATTGATACTGTTCAAATCAAAGCCAGTAACCCTTTACCAATGCTGGAGCGATTTGACCAACTAGCAATAGATCCTTTATTTTTAAAACCGACAATGAAACAACCGCGCCAAGGTCATTAACTTCCTCGAAAATACGGTCCCAGATGGCTATTACATGCTGATGTTCACCTGCCAAAAAGATATCTCCTCAGACTATAAACCCCAGGATTGGGATAACGATACCATTATTGGAGACAAGCTTTTTCCAGGTATTCGGAACACAAGGCGCCACACATTGCATAATCTTGCAACATTGGGCTCTCTGCCCTACAACCTTTTCTATAAAAAGAATCAGCAATTTTTGGAGAAATCATCGGCAACTTCCAAACCTTGACCGAACTCAACGTCTCCGTCCCCGGCTCCTGGACCGAAGGCTCCCTCACCTCCCCCCATCGGCCCCGCCACCAAATGGGAAACATTGGAATATAAATTGAGCGAGCTGAATCCAGCCACGGACCTGGTTGAACTCCGGATTTGGGGCCTTCCCCCCTCCGGGCCCGATACACTTTTGTACAATAATGTCTTTGATAAATCCTGGCCCTTTTCTTTGAGCCAAATCGACGCTATTCAGTTTCCTCGTATCAAACTCGAATACTTCGCCAAAGACCTCACCCAAAAAACACCCCCCAACCTCGAATACTGGCGCGTGCACTACGTAGGCGTCCCCGAAGCGGCCCTCGATCCGGCCGGCTATTTCTCCCTGCAGAGTGATACACTGCTGCAAGGCGCTCCGCTCGTGCTGGAAATCGCTACCGAAAACCTGAGCGACTACGATATGGACAGCCTCCTGGTGCGCTATACGATCCTCAATTCGCAAAACCAGGCAACAAATATTGAGAAACGCTTTAGCTCCCTGCCGGCGCGTGATACCTTGATCACGCACCTGACCTACGATACCCGGCCTTCCGTGGGCGCCCACCAACTCACCATCGATATAAACCCGGATGAAGATCAGCCCGAACAGACACATATTAATAACGTAGGCATCCTCCAGTTTTATGTGGAAAGCGACCAGCGCAATCCGCTCCTCGATGTCACCTTCGATGGTATGCATATCCTGGATGGCGACCTGGTGTCGGCACAACCCATGATCAATGTGCAACTGAAAGACGAAAACCCCTACCTGGCGCTCGAAGATACCTCCCTGTTCCGGCTCTTGCTGGTGTATCCTTCCGGACAGGAAGAGCGGCTCTATTTTTCCGATGAGCGCATCCGGTTCTTCCCCGCGGAGATCCAGAACGGAAAGAATAACCGCGCACGGGTCGAATTTATGCCTTCCTTTACGGATGATGGCCTCTATGCTTTTTACGTAGAAGCAGCAGATGTCACAGGCAATAAAACCGGCGATATCGATCACGTAGTATCCCTGTCCACTTTTGGGTACGACTACAAAATTTCCTTTAAGGTGATCACGGAGTCCATGATCTCCAATGTACTGAACTATCCTAATCCTTTTTCCACCAGTACGCGTTTTCTTTATACCTTAACCGGATCCGAGCCGCCTGCGTATTTTACCATCCAGATCCTGACCGTATCAGGTAGGGTAGTGCGGGAGATCACGCAAAATGAGATCGGCCCGATGCACATTGGTACCCACCTGACCGATTATGCATGGGATGGGCGCGATGAGTTTGGCGATCTGCTGGCTAATGGAGTTTATCTCTACCGGATCGTGGCGAAAAAAGCCAATGGAGAAAATTTTAAAGCCTATACGTCTGGTGCTGATGCGTATTTTGAGAAAGGTTATGGAAAAATGGTCCTCATACGATAAAGCCTGATTGCGCACAAGTCCTTTTGAATGATTCAATCCGTCTTAGTAAAAATATTGCTAGCCCCTTTTTCGCTGCTCTACGGACTGGGCGTGAGCATCCGAAATGCGTTCTATCGCTGGGGCGTCCTGAGAGAGGTATCGTTTAGCATTCCTATTATTTCGGTTGGCAATTTATCTGTTGGAGGTACAGGGAAAACCCCACATATTGAATACCTCATCCGGCTGCTGAAGGACTACATCCACGTAGCCACCCTGAGCAGGGGGTATCAGCGAAAAACCAAAGGTTTTCTAGTTATTAACCCGACAAATAATGCAGAAGAAGCTGGCGATGAACCCCTCATGTTCAAACGAAAGTTTCAGGATGTGCTTGTGGGCGTTGCGGAAAGTCGGACGTTTGGTATACTGGAAATCCTGAAGAATCAGCCAGCCACCCAGGTGATTCTGCTGGATGACGCGTTTCAGCATTTATCCGTTACTCCCGGGCTGAATATACTGCTCACCGAATACCGGAATCCATTTACCCGCGACTACCTCCTTCCCAGTGGACGGTTGCGGGAATGGCGCTCCGCCTACCACCGGGCCGATGTGATGATCGTCTCGAAATGTCCGCCGCAAATGACTCAGGAAGAAAAATACTTGTTTATCAAGGAACTCAATCCCTTGCCTCATCAGCGACTCTTTTTCACCTACTACGAATACAGTACACCTTATTCTATATACGACTGGCGACAACGATCGCCCCTCAATGGCGAGCCCAATGTGTTACTCCTGTCTGCTATTGCAGGAACAGAATACCTCAGTGAATTCCTGGAAACACGAACAGCGTCCGTCCGTTCGCTCGAATTTGAAGACCATCATTATTATACCAATTATGATGTGGCCCAAATGAAGCGGATCTTTGATAATATGGAAGAAGAAAAAAAGATCATCCTGACTACGGAGAAAGATGCGGTGAGATTAGAGTTGCACCGGGAGTTCCTCCTTGAAAACCGCCTGCCTATCTTCATCCTTCCCGTACGGGTAGCTTTCCATTTTGGGGAGGGTCCGGCATTTAACCAAACGGTTCAGGATTTTCTGCTCAACTTCCGTACCTAAGTAGGTCGATGCGCGCCGCCGCATCAACCTTAAAAAAACGCCCCTTACCGTTGGGAAAAGAGATCCAGATTCTCCTGAATCTCTTTGTGCAACTCGGGAATGTTGTTATTCGGACTGTTTAACTCATCCGACACCCGATACACTTTAAACATACCGTCTTTGGGAGGATGTAAAAACTCCAATACCTCCTCAAGCTCCAAATGCTCCAGCCACTTCTTGCGCTCTTTATTTGTGGGCAAGATCACCGGCATGCGATCGTGCAAGGAACTTACTTCCTGATTGGGGGTGGTCGTAATGATGGAAAAACTCTTTATCGGGTAGCCATCCTTTTCCCATATATCCCAAATGCCTGCCATTACCAGCAATGAACCATCCCTGGGGACTATCCGGTAGGGGATCTTTTTGTGGTTGATCATGCGCCACTCGTAAAAACTGTCGGCTAAAACCAAACAGCGGCGCTTGCGAATAGGTACCCGAAAGGAAGGCTTACTTTCAATGCCTTCCGACCGGGCATTGATCAATTTTCCGTTATTCTTACCTTCTTCCGCCCAATATGGAACCAACCCCCAGGTAATGTACTGCAGGTGCTCCTGCTGGTCATTGGTCACTACGTAGGCGTGCTGCGTAGGAGCTATATTGTAACTGATACGAAGATTAGACCCTGGATCTACGAAAGGTAGCTCCTCCTGAATCTTACTCTCCGATACTGCCAGGGAAAACCGACCACACATATGCTTGACTTTTTAGATTTCCACAAGTACTTTTTTCAGCAACACTAAAAGTATAAAAATCAATCCTTTATAAAAAGCCCTTTTCCACGTCTCTTTGGGGAAACCAGGCTAATAAGTACGGTTTAATCCACAACTGCTAAGAATATGACAATACTGTATATAAAAAAATCACTGTACCCTTCCCTTTTCGTGGAAACTCTCCCCACTTACACACATGCCGCCAACTATTTCAGGAGAGGTGGAAATCTTTTTTTTATCCCGTTAGCAACCATTTCCTCCCTTGTGGAAAAATGACTAACTCCCTGAATCAGAAGAAACACACTTGTGTAAACCCTGTGTAAAATAAAGGTGAATTGTGCATAAGAATGGTAAGCCAAAGTTGGTAAAAATTTGTTTCTACAAATCCACACCCTTAATGATAACAAGCATTTTTTTTAAATTTTTAAAAGAGTATTATTAATAACACATCATCCGAAAGGGTACTTTTAGGTTCTCAATCATTCATATGGATACGCATACACAAATTCGTCCCGCTGTTAGCTACTGGTTGCTGGCCGGCGTCGTCATGGTCTTTTTCCAGGTAGTCATAGGCGGGGTAACTCGTCTGACCGACTCGGGGCTTTCCATTACCGAATGGGCGGTAATACAAGGCACGCTTCCTCCCATGAATGAGCCGGAATGGCAGCAGGCTTTCGATGCCTACAAGGTCGCTGCACGTAAGCAGTACGAAACCCTGCACGCCGATATGACATTGAAGGAGTTTAAAGTGATTTTCTTTTGGGAATACATCCACCGCCTCTGGGCTCGCTTGATGGGCATGGTCTTTTTGATACCCTTCCTCTTCTTTTGGGCAAAAAAATGGATTCCCGGCTGGCTAATGCGCAGGTTAGGGGGAGTTATTTTGCTGGCCATAATGGCTGCCACCTTTGGCTGGATCATGGTGGCCAGCGGGTTGAACGACGATACCCGGACCTGGGTAAGCGCCTATAAACTGATCATTCACCTGCTCATTGCCACATTCCTGTTTGGGGTGCTATTCTGGACCTGGCTTTTGTCCACCGGCTCTCCGCCTGCCCATTCGCACCAGACACAAATACGTCGATGGGGATGGAGATTGTCAGCTCTCCTGCTCTTGCAGATCGGTTTAGGCGGTCTGATGGCCGGAATGCGGGCCGGGCTCATACATCCACACTTTCCTTTTTTCATCCAGGGACAGGCCTTCCTGGATGCCTTAACGGCTCAGGGAGGATCTTCCGCCGGATCGTGGGTTGACTACGAACCATCTACTTCCGTGAAAGCCTGGGTCCAGGTGGTACATCGCTTTAGCGCTTATTTATTGAGCATACTGATCCTGGTGCTATTCTGGAAGATTCGAAACTGGAACCCCGGACCCGCACTTCAACGAGCTGCATACCTGCTTTTGGGCGCCACATTTATTCAGTTTTTATTGGGCGCACTCACTGTGATATTCAGTATAGGAAAGGTCCCTTTGCTGTATGGAGTCCTTCATCAGGGCGGCGCGCTGGTGCTGCTGGCCACGCTTTTATACGTTACGTTTAGAGCCGGTTCCGTCAGGGCTGAAGGATGATTGTGGATAAAGCTGTGGAAAAGAAAAAATAAATTATAGTTATCCACTTAAAATCTGTGCAAAACTGATATAACTACTTTATGTAGAATAACTTATTCCGGCATGTGAATATGTGAATAAATGAATAAACACTCAAATATTCCCTGTTTTTCAGCAACTTTAGGAAATCTATTGTTGAATTATGCACAGGCATTTCCACAGATTTGTTAACTACTTGATACTTAAAAGGGTGCAGTTATACTCAAGGAAAATTGGTTTGTGAGTAGTGCGGCCAGCGGCCGCACTACTCACAAGTGACTTGCCAGACGAAGGCTTGCAAACCACTTTATTTCTAGTATATTTGGTTAAGGTGATTCCTTTTTGTACGGAAATTGTATTAGTCGATCAATTAAATCCCCTACCTTTAAACATTCAAACCAGGTTGTGATCCGTATGAAGTACGAAATCCAAAAAGAGGGAAAATTTAAATTCATCGAGACGGGTGGAGGTAGTGAAACCCTTATGCTCCTCCATGGATTATTTGGAGCCCTGAGTAATTTTGAATCCATCCTGGATGAATTTGGCCAGCGCTATAACGTGGTTGTTCCCTTGCTTCCCATTTATGAGTTGCCCATCCGAAAGGTTTCCTTATCGGGTTTGACCGAGTATGTAGAAGAATTTGTAAAGTTCAAAAAGTATAAAAAGGTGCATGTCCTTGGAAATTCCCTTGGTGGACATATCTCGCTCCTTTTTGCTATTTCCAATCCCAAAGTAATTGGATCACTGATCCTTACAGGAAGCTCCGGGCTTTTTGAAAACGCCATGGGGTCTACATTTCCCCGCAGAGGAGACTACCAATTTATCAAGACCAAAACAGAGTCTACCTTTTTCGATCCCAATGTCGCTTCTAAAGAATTGATCGACGAGGTGTATGATATCGTGAACGATCGAAACAAAGCTATCCGTGTTCTTGCCACCGCCAAATCTGCTATCCGGCACAATGTGGGGGACAAACTGTATACCATAAAAGCACCTGTGCTTCTTATCTGGGGTAATCAAGACCAGATCACCCCTCCTTTCGTCGGAGAAAAATTTGCCGAGCTAATTCCTAATTCCCGGCTCTATTTTGTGGATAAGTGCGGGCATGCACCTATGATGGAACATCCGAAACAGTTCAATCAATTTCTCGATTCGTTCTTGAAAGACGTGGTGGAAAAGCAAAGCGCTTAGGCTTGAATATCAGTTGGTGGGCACCTGTTTCCCGGATATCTACAAAATTCCACCCCTTTTGAGTACTCGCTTCTTTCCAGGAAGACACGTTTTTCCTCCAGTTGGACGCATCCGCAATGAGTACCCCTGCATTCTCCTGTCCGACAGGTGATACCGGTGGATTTTCACATAAAAGGATAAAATCCGGGGATCGTTCAACAGGTATGCCAACCACCGCTTGCTCTTTGGAGCGCACGATCCTTCCTTCAAAATTTCCTAGTGGAAGCCTGCCATCTGTTTCCCGGATATACCATGTTTCTGCCCGTTGTATCCTGTGACGTTTTCGGAAAGCGCCGGCAATTTGCGCTTCCTTTTCTTCAGCTAGTGTGGTGTTTTTTACCGTGATCAACATTCCCCGAAAAAAGTAATCGACCAGGGTTTCTCCGGAAACATGATAGACCACTATTTTCTCCATGGTAAAGGTCTTCGCTTCCGAATATAACCGGACGAGAGCAACCCCATTCAGCAGTAGAAACAAAAAGGTAAGTTTTTCCAGTTGCGGAATTCCCACGTCCATGCCAGCAGGAATAGACCCAAGAAGAGCAGCAGTATACTTGCTTCCGGAAGGTATATGTCGTTTAGCACACTATAAGGCAGCTGTTGAATTTCCAATAATAACCAATTGACACCCTGGATCAGCCATTTTAGTAAATAAACAGGCACTCCAATCCAGGCTGGTATTAGTATTTGAAATAGCGTTAGCATAATCCCCAATCCGATAATAAATGGAGCTGCCGGCACCACAATCAATCCAGACAACCAAAAGTAGACCGGAAATTGGTGAAAATAAAAGAGGGTGAGAGGTACCGTGGCCAGTTGGGCTGCCAATGAAACAGTGATCAGGGTCCATATCTTATCGGTCAAGCGATTGGGGGGGATCCACAATTGATACCACCTGGGTTGGAATACGACGATACCCAATACAGCCAGATAGGACAACTGGAAACCTATATGGAAAAGCCAGAAAGGGTTGATTAGCAGCAACAAAAAAGCAGAGGCTGCAATAGAATTGAATATGGAGATACCCCTGCCCAATTGCTTCCCTACCAGAATAAAACTGAACATGGTAGAAGCCCTGACCACCGAAGGCGTGGCGCCGGTCAATAGAGCAAACCCCCAAATGCCTGCAAGACAGAGTAATGTATTAAAAATACGTATGACTTTTCTGGTATTTCCTTTTCGGAGCAGCCCTGTTAGGAGTAAATAGATCAACCCTACATGCAGCCCTGAAACGGCCAACACATGCGATGCACCGGTTTGAGCATAAGTCGTGCGCACTTCCTCCGGCAGCTCCTCCTTATACCCCAACACCATGGCCGTGGCAACCGAGTATACCGCGGGATCTTTCAGCAGGGACTTCCAATCCGCGATTTGTTTATTTCGCCATGCCTCCATCCAATGAGGGGGTTCTTTTTTCAGCACCTTATACTGAGCTGACTTTAAATAGGCTTGATGGTGAATGTTTTGGAAAAAACGAAAACGGCGATGATCAAAATCCATGGGATTCTTCTTTACAGGAATGGGTTGGAATTCAGCCTGGAATGCGACAACTTGCCCGCACTCCAGTGGGGTTTCCGGGTAAACCAACAACTTGCCCTTCGCCGGGTGGGCTACCCCGGTGGCATCCCAATATCCTTGTATATTTATCACCGCCCGGGGAAAAGAGGAGCTGGACGCATCCCGTACATTGCCGAACCAAACAGCTTCCGGCGGTTGTAGATGCTGAAAATAGTCCGGCCAATTCAGTGCAAGGTGCTGTCTACTCAGCCAACTCCCTGCACCTACCCAGAAAAGAAGACAAAAAAGGACATACCCATGCCGGAGCCGGTAAGGTATTTTCCGGCGGGTTAAGAGTAAACAACCCAATGCACCCATACTTATTCCGATAAGCGGGAATAGGGATGGAAGTCCGGAAATGGAAATACCCAGGGTTATGCCAAACAGGAATGGCAGCAGGAGGCGTAGCATAGGCATTTCCTTCCAGCTGAGTTGCCGGGGCCAGTGTGTTTGTTTTAGTCCACTCATGGTTTATTCTCCAAATTTTAGGTAGGGAGCCAATTTTTGGAGGGTAGAGTCGGGGAGTACCCGGATGGGCGCCAAGTCTTCCAGCCCCCTAAAACCACCGTGATTTTCCCGGAATAACAGAATTACATGCGCCTGTTTTTTGCTGATATAAGGGTGGGTTGCCAAATCTTCCTCCGAAACGGAATTGATCTCGATTGGACGAAAAATAGGGGATAGGGTAAGATGAGGTTTGATTTGTTGAAATACGGAATCAGGTAATCCATACGTATCGCCGACCTGATCGATGGAGTAGAAACCGCCCAAATTTTCCCGAAATTTGAGAATGCGGCCTGCATAGCCGGGGCCGATACCACGCAAGGTCTCCCATTCTTCCGCGCTTGCCCGGTTGATATCAACAGGCGTATTGACAGGCTGGGAATAAGGAAAAAACCTTTTCTTTTTTTGGGGTTGAAAGGGCAGTGTGTCGGGGATCATGATGAAGGGCTCCAGCCTTTGGTAATCCAATTCGGATAAACTGTATATTCTGGCCAGGTCTTCTTTCTTTCGAAACTTCCCTCCCTTTTCCCGGTAGCGGATAATTGTTTGAGCAGTTTTTTGAGAAAGTCCCAACAGCATCCAAGTGGACTCGTCCGCTTTATTGGGATCAAAAGCAAACAGCGAATCTTTTGGAGGTGGCGCCACCGAATCGGAAATATCCAAACGGACCAATTGCTGTGGCATGGGACGCTCGGGAAATGAAGGCGGTGGAAAAAGGTCGGGAAGAAAATCGGGTAATACCCAGAAAAGAAGGAAACTGGTAATCAACAGGGTGCTTCCAACACGTTCCCTTCGGGAGAAGGAAAAGAAGACGCTCTTTTTTTTCATTTTTCCTGTTTGAAGCGTGACTTCTAACAGGAGGCCACCCAAATATACTAACTTTGTGTGTGGCCCGCTGAATATACTTGAAAAAACAGGCATTTTTTGCGCCAAAATGTAGTTTTCGGCGTTGTATACCGTGAATACTTATATCCCCCAGTAAATGAATAATTTTCGTATTGTCCTGACCCTGGTTTCCGGAATTGTCCTCCTGAGTTGCCACGCTTCAAAAAAACTGCCTTCCACACCTCCCTATGAAATCCGGGTGCTCGACACGATGCTGGTCACGGCGCCTGCTTTCAAGGAACCCACAAATGGTTCTGACCTTCCAGCGGAATTACCCGAATATCAGGCCACTGCCACCCGGGTTTTTGACCTGATACATACCCGGCTGGAAGTGTCTTTTGATTGGGAAGCTGAATCGGTAAAAGGTAAAGCCCTGCTTACGCTACGGCCCTATTTTTTCCCTTCAGACCAGTTGGTGTTAGATGCCAAAAATTTTATTGTAAATGGGATCAAACTGGATGGACAAGACCACGACCTGCCTTTTCAAAATAACGAGGAACAGTTGACTATCCAATTAGATCGGATGTATCAACGGACCGATACCTTACGCATTTGGATTGACTACATCGCCCACCCCGACGAAACGGGCGGCAGTTGGGCGATTACCTCCGACAAAGGGCTTTTCTTCATTAATTCAACAGGAGAAGATCCCAATAAACCCAGGCAGATCTGGACTCAGGGCGAAACCGAAAACAACTCCCGCTGGTTTCCCACGATCGACAAGCCCAACGAACGTTGTACGGATGAACTGCTTATCACGGTAGCCGACAATTTTCAGACCCTTTCCAATGGCGTATTAGTCTCCTCTACTCAAAACCCGGACGGAACCCGGACGGATTATTGGAAAATGGATCAGCCCCACGCTCCATACCTTATCATGCTGGCCGTTGGAGAATACGCCATTGTGCAGGACCAATGGAGAGATATTCCCTTGCAATACTATGTGGAGCCTGAGTTTGAAGAAGATGCCAAAGCTATTTTTCCGTATACCCCGGAGATGCTCGAGTTCTTTTCCAATCTGTTGGATTATCCTTATCCCTGGCCTAAATTCTCCCAGGTTGTCGTGCGCGACTTTGTGTCAGGCGCTATGGAAAATACTACGGCCGTTGTTTTTGGTGAGTTTATGAATGGCAAAACCAGGGAGCTGGTTGATGTGCGGGAGAATGAAAAAATTGTGGCCCACGAAATGTTTCACCAATGGTTTGGGGATTTGGTTACTTGTGAAAGTTGGGCCAACCTCACACTCAACGAAGGTTTTGCCAATTACAGCGAATACCTTTGGCTTGAGCATAAACACGGAAAGGAAGAAGCAGACTACCACCTTATTTCCGAAGAATCTGATTATGTGTATTCTGCCCGCGGAAATGCACACGCGCTGATCGACTTTCATTATACCGATCGGGAATCGATGTTTGATCAGCACAGCTACAATAAAGGCGGCCTGATATTGCATATGCTTCGCAGGTATTTGGGAGATGAAGCCTTTTTTGCAGGACTTAATCACTACCTGACCAAAAACGCTTATTCCGAAGTCGAGGCCGATGAATTGCGCCTTGCGATGGAAGACGTATCCGGACAGGATCTGAACTGGTTTTTCGATCAATGGTTTTTTCAGGAAGGACATCCGATATTGGATATTCAATACAGCTATGAGGAGCGCACGGGAGAAGCCGTCGTACGGGTTGAACAAACGCAGTACAATGAAGGATTTCCGGCTATTTTTCAGTTTCCGGTGACCGTCCAGCTCTTTTTGCCCAATCAGCCTGTCCGGGAAGAAAAAACGTGGATGCGCGAAAGAGTGAATGAATTCCGGTTCCCTGTTTCTGAAAAGCCCCTGTTGATGTTGTTTGATCCGGATCGGGAATTGCTTTGCGAGCGTACGGAAAACAAATCTATAGCCGATTATGGACAGCAGTACCAATTGGCGATCAATGTCAGAGATCGACTGGAAGCGCTTCAGCAATTGGTCAATTCGGAGGATGCAGATCAGACAAAAGCATTGGTAGCTTCTCTTGACGACTCTTTTTGGGCTATCCGTTTATTTGCATTGGACAATTTGGAATTGGGTTCTATCCCGATGTCCAAGGTAGAAACGTTGGCTAAAGGAGATTCTCACTCCAATGTGCGTGCTGCTTCCTGCTTCCTGCTTGGGCAGTCGGGAGATGCCCGTTATGCACAGACTATGGAGCATATCATAGAAAATGATTTCTCGCTTCTTTCCACTGCCGCGGCATTGGATGCACTTTATTCTCTTTCCCCGGAAAAGGGGTTGAAAAAAGCAGAATCTCTTGAAAACCAATCAAGTGAGTTTTTGTCAAACGTGATTGCCGATATTTATCTCGATGCCAAGGATATTAACAAGCTCGACTTCTTTCGCCGGAAAATTGATGATTCGGAAGAATACGCAGCAGTGTATTATTTGATGGGTTACCTCGAACTGGCACAGCTTGGAGACACAGATAAGTTGCTGGAAGCTAGTGAGTTATTTTTTAAAACGGCATCTCGTACCGGAATCTCCTTAATGAAAAGATACGCCGCAATGCGCGCCTTGAATGAAGTGCATACCCACCTTAATAAAAAGGTCAAAGAGACCAAAGAAGAAAGTGAAAAAGCAACATTTCAAAGCGCAGATAAAGCGGTACTAGAAAAGATCGAGTCGATCAAAGCTGCCGAGTCTGACCCGGAACTCAAGGAGATTTATCGGAGTTTTCCGGATCCAAAAGCCAAATGAGTGTCAAAAAGCGCGAAATTTTTGTTAATACAGTGGTTAATAGGGTTTCTTGGTTGACAAACATGCAGCTCTTTCCTAATTTAGGGCTCATTTCTCCGGAAACCGATAGGCTTATCAATTCCAAAATCTTTTTTGGTAGTTAAGGGTTTTAATTGAACGTTCATTTGGAAGGCAAATATTCTTGTCCTTTTACTTTATTGTTGCAACTGAGGCAGATATGGAAAATTATAAGTTATTGATCAGCAAGCTGGATGAGTTTATCCGTAAGTACTACCTGAATCAGTTGATACGGGGAACACTTTACAGTTTAGCTATTATTCTGGTCTTGTTTTTGAGCTTCAACTTACTGGAGCATTATGGCAACTTTGGTACGGGAATGCGGACCTTCCTGCTTTTCTCTTTCATGGGCGTCAGCCTTGGTTCCTTGGCTTATTGGGTGATACTGCCCATGGTGCACTATTTTCGATTAGGTAAGACCATTTCCCATGAACAGGCAGCTCAGATCATTGGCCAACACTTCACCGATGTGCGCGATAAGTTGTTGAATATCCTGCAACTGAAACACCAGGCAGGTAATGCAGGAAATGAAGCACTCATTTTGGCCAGTATCGATCAAAAATCAGATTCCATTAAGTTAGTTCCCTTTAAAAACGCCATTGACCTGTCTTCCAACAGGAAATACCTCAAGTATGTACTTCCTCCACTGTCGCTACTCCTCCTTATTTTGGTCATGGCTCCCAGTTTGATCAGGGAAAGCACAAATCGCCTGATTCATATTAACAAACAATATGAGCGCCCGGCGCCGTTCAAGTTTGTTATTGACGATCAGCACTTGTCGGTCATTCAGTTTGAAGATTATCCGCTTCAAGTGAAGATCGAGGGGGATGAATACCCTGATCAGGTCTTTATTGAGGTAGACAACTACCAATATAAACTTACCAAGGAACAACCGAACCTGTTTTCCTATAAATTCAGTAATGTTCAAAAAGACATCAATTTTCACTTTCATTCCGGACAAGTGGAGAGTAAGACCTACACGCTGGACGTAATGGAGAAGCCCAATATTGTCAGCTTTGATGTGGAGCTCGACTTTCCCGCCTACACCAAGCGTAAAGATGAGATCCGTTCGAATATGGGCGATATGGTTGTTCCCGCAGGAACACAGATAAAATGGTTTTTCCAGGTTGAAAATACCGATGCCCTGGATGCCCGGTTTTCCTCCAATCAACAACTTATTCCCCTCAAGCGGGCTTCGGAAAAGAGCTTTTCCATGCAGCGCCAGGCAATGCAGGATGAGCTCTATAAATTGTTTATCTCCAATGAATACCTTCCCGACGCAGACAGTGTGGGCTACTCTATTTCCGTTGTGCCTGATGAATATCCTTCCATTTCTGTGGAAAAATTTGAAGATAGCACCGATACTAAACTCTACTACTTTGTAGGGGAAGCCTCCGACGATTACGGATTGCTGAGTTTATCTTTCAATTACCGAATTGCCCGGTACAAAGGGGAACAGGAACAATTGCAAAGTATCAAACTCCGCCAACCGGACGGTAAGGCTATCCAATATACCTACTCCTGGGACCTGGAGCAGATCGACTTGAATCCAGGCGATCAGGTTACTTATTTCTTTGAGGTTTTCGATAACGATGGAATTAAAGGGAGCAAATCTTCCCGTACCAACCTGATGGTTTATGCCATGCCGACGGTAGAAGAGTTTGAGGAACTGACAGATGAGAACAACGAAGAGATCAAGGATCGACTCAAGGATGCACTCAAAGAAAGCAAGAAGGTTCAGGAAGAAATGAAAGACCTCCGGGAAAAGCTGCTGCAGGAAAAAGAGATGGATTGGCAAAAGCGGAAAGAACTGGAACGCCTCCTCAACCGGCAAAAAGAATTGCTGCAGCAAATAGAACAAGCCAAGCAAGCCTTCGAAGAAAACCAGAAGAATCAGGAAGAAATATCCAAGACGGACGAGAGTATTAAAGAAAAACAGGAACAGTTGCAAAAATTGTTCGAAGAAGCCATGAGTCAGGAAATGCAGGAACTCATGAAGCAGATCGAAGAGCTCATGGAAGAACTGGAAAAGGAAGGAGCTTTGGATATGATGGAGGAGTTTCAGTTTAACGATGAAGAACTTGAAAAGGAATTAGACCGGATGCTCGAACTCTTCAAGCAATTGGAGATGGAAAACGAGATGGAGAAAATGATTGACAAACTGGAAGAATTGGCTGAGCAGCAAGAGCAATTGAGCCAGGATACCAAGGAGCAAAAAGATGCGCAGGAGAACCTGGAAAAACGGCAGGAGGAGATCAACGAGACCTTCGATAAGATGCAGGAGAAAATGGAGGAGCTGAAAAAGAAAAACGAAGAACTCGAGCGGCCCAAGGATCTTGGTGATCCGGAAGAACAAATGAAAGATATCGACGAGGACCTGCAGGACAGTAAAGAGAAACTCGAGCAACAGCAAAACCAGAAGGCATCTCAAAAGCAAAAGAATGCAGCCCAGAAGATGCGTGAAATGGCCCAGTCCATGTCCATGCAAATGCAATCGCAGGCGATGGAGCAGATGCAGGAAGATATGGAAGCCTTGCGCCAGTTGCTGGAAAATCTGGTAGGTCTATCCTTTGATCAGGAAAATCTGATCAACGAATTTGGCCGGGTCAATATCAATACCCCTCAGTATGTAGACCTGGTACAACAGCAGTTTAAATTGAAAGATGATTTCCGGCTTATAGAAGATAGCTTGCAGGCGTTGAGCAAGCGGGTTTTCCAGATCGAAAGTTTCGTGACGGAGAAAGTGATGGAGGTCAAGACCAATATGAAGCAAGGCCTGGAGGAACTGGAAGAGCGCCGTAAGCCGCAGGCAAGCGACCATCAGCAGCGGGTGATGAAAAATACAAACGACTTGGCCCTCATGCTTAGTGAAGTGCTGAACCAAATGCAGCAACAAATGTCGGGGATGATGTCCGGCAACCAGATGTGCACCAAGCCGGGAGGCGGAGGAGGAAAAGACGGACAGATGCCAAAAGATAAAATTTCTGAGGGCCAGCAGCAACTCAATGGGGAAATGCAGCAGATGAAAGAGGGTATGAAAAAAGGAAGCCAGCCAGGAAGCAAGGAATTTGCTCAAATGGCTGCCCGCCAGGCTGCGCTTCGACAAGCCCTCAACGAGAAGCAAAAGGAGCTACAGCAGAAAGGGCAAGGCTCCAAAGAACTCCAGGAGATAATAGATCAGATGAATAAAACGGAGATTGACCTGGTCAACAAGCGACTGACTAATGAGATGCAGAAACGCCAACAGGATATCCTGACCCGCTTGTTGGAACACGAAAAAGCGGAGCGCCAGCGTGAGCAAGACAACCAGCGTAAATCAGAGCAGGCCAAAAATTACGATCGGCCACTGCCTCCTTCGCTGGAAGAATACCTCAAAAAACGGGAAGCAGAGATTGAACTCTATCGGACTGTTTCGCCTTCCCTTAAGCCATACTACAAAATGCTGGTAGAAGAGTATTATAAGTCTTTGAAGTAATCACCCCTTGACACGCGTTAAAAAAAATACGATCTTTGTCCCTGTCTTGAATTCTCTCCCTGAACGATCCAACCGATTTCGGTTCATTTGTGCCGGAATAAATTCATTATTAGCCAAACTGCTGATACGTGACCCATTTTATCACAGGTCGTGGATTGCTTAGCGTTCGCCAACAGGAATTTATGCTCAAACTACGTTCGAATCCCCGCAGCGTAGCTGCAGTTGAACCCTTTCTTGCACGGGTAGCTACTCAATATCGTGTTAGTCCGGATACCTATGGCAATATTTTAGTTAGCCTCACGGAGGCCGTAACTAATGCAATTTGTCACGGGAATCAAAATGACGAGAGTAAAACCGTCCGCATCCAACTCATGAAGTGCCAGGACAAACTTGCCTTCCGGGTTTCTGATGAAGGGGGTGGGTTTGACTACCAGAACCTTCCCGATCCTACCTGCCCTGATCTGCTTGATCAACCGGGCGGCCGGGGCGTATTCCTGATGCGGGCCCTTTCTGATGAAATCGAGTTCCTGGATAACGGCAGCACCGTTGAAATCCAATTCCGAATCTAGTCCTTTCAAATTTATTATGTCTACCCCAGACTTTCCCCACTCGCTTTCCGATGATTCTCCGGAGGCTGAATCTGCTATTGATTTCTTTTCAGAAGATGTTGATTTTGAGTTACTTAACTCAAGCTTAGTGCAAGAATGGCTACAAGAGGTTATTTTGCACGAGAATAAGCAACTACAACGGCTTTCCTTCATTTTTTGTTCGGATGAATACCTTTATCAGATGAATGTCGACTACCTTCAGCACGACACCTACACAGATGTGATCACATTTCCGTATGGGGAAGGAGACATGGTGGAGGGCGATATTTTCATCAGCATTGAGCGGGTTAAGGAAAATGCAGCACTTTTCCAATCTACCTTTGAACGGGAACTCTATCGGGTAATGGTGCACGGAGTTTTGCATCTATGCGGATATGGAGACAAATCGGAAGAGGAGGAAGCTGAAATGCGAGAAAAGGAAAATATGTATATTCGTCGCTGGGACGAATTGGCATGAGTGGCCTCCTCGGCTCCCCGTCATTATTTAACAGAAGGGCCATACAAAAATCAACTTTTTATGCGAAGTGGGATTAAGGTTTTTGCACCAGCGAGCGTATCCAATGTCGCTTGTGGTTTCGATCTATTGGGCTTCGCGCTGGAGGAACCTGGAGACGAAGTAGTTGTTCGATTCGCGGATAAACCCGGTATTCAAATCACCAAGATTACAGGAGCACAAGGTAAACTTCCCTACGAGACAGATAAGAATACAGCCGGGGTTGCCGCTCAAAAATTGCTGGACTTTCTGGGTGAAAAGACCTTGGGGATTGAATTGGAATTGCACAAAAAAATGCCAATTGGCAGTGGCCTTGGCTCGAGTGCAGCCAGTGCGGTAGCCGCTGTATTTGCTGTCAATGAATTGCTCAAACACCCCCTTGAGAAAAGGGACCTTTTACCTTTTGCGGCAGAAGCGGAAAAAGTTTCTTCCGGAGCAGCACATTTGGATAACGTGGCTCCATCGCTGATTGGCGGAATGGTATTGGTGCAAAAAGGAGAAAAGATGCGTGCGCATCGTCTCCCCACTCCGGCAGGACTTTTTGCTGCGGTCGTACATCCGGAAGTAGAGATTCTAACTAAAAATGCCAGGCAGATTCTTCACCCCTTTATTCCTTTGGAAAAGCATGTAGAACAAAGCGGGTATTTGGGATCTCTGATCATTGGGCTGTACCAATCCGATTTGGAACTTATTAGCCGATCACTCCAGGACGTTATTATTGAACCACAAAGAGCCCCATTGATACCTCACTTTTTTGAAGTGAAAGAAGCAGCCTTGAATCAAGGTGCGTTGGGTTGCAGTATTTCTGGTTCGGGTCCAAGCATTTTTGCCCTTTGCCCAAATAGCCACGTTGCCCAGCTTTGTGGAGAGGCAATGGCTCGTATTTATGACGATGCCAAAATAGCGTATCAAATTTATTTATCCCCTATCAATCAGGAAGGGGTGGTTAAGTGCTGAAACTTTGTAATCTAATCGAGTTACCTAGTTAGCCCAAGTTGCGGATAATCGCAGCCCATTCAACGTTACAAAGTTTCTTTTCGCTTTTAACCCGAAGCGCGCATCAATAATATACTGAAGTTACGCGCTAATGTTCTTTATGAAGGCCGCCATAGATGGATCCATTGGTTCTCGGCGCCAGGTTTTACAGGTCTATTTCGCTTACAGTTCACCCATGTTCCACGTGGAACAATCTCAGGTCAGTAACAGGGATTACGCAAAATTTCAGGACGTATACTAGTGGACTTTAGCCAAAAAAAAATCCGGATGCGGGGGAGCGCATCATGCGCTCCCCCGCATCCGGAATGATCATCGCCACCAGGGGCGGCGATGATCATTCCGAACTTCTAGTGTCTTTTAAGCACTAGGAGTAAAGTGGGTTTTCCAGCCGTTGTCTGACAAACCCACTTGCGAGTAGTGCAGCACTCCTTGTGAATTAATTTTCATCGAGCCATTATATACATGGGGAATGATGATCAAGTGCGCTGGTTTGGTTGTTCTTGATTTGGTAATCGGCTAAAAGAGGGGTGATGCGCCCCTCTGTTGAATCATCCAAATGTTCCACGTGGAACACCAAAAGTGCGTACTGCTTTTTCTTTTAAATAAAATGGCTTTTACTTAGGCTTTCCTTAATTTTGGTCGGAATTAAGGTTTATCTCAACACATCAAAATAGCATACTAAATGGATTATGTAAATCCCAAACTTATTCTGGAGACGGCTGATCTGGAGCCGGGGTCCATAACATGGAAAAGCCCCTCCAATCTGGCTATTGTTAAATATTGGGGAAAGCATGGAACTCAACTACCCAAAAATCCCTCAATCTCTTTAACCCTGGAAAATGCACAAACCCAAACCACTTTAACCTATCGTTCAAAGGAGGTGGCAGGCCCCGAAATCTCTTTAGAATTTCTCTTCCAGGAGGAACCTCAACCTGTTTTTGCAGAAAAGATAGCTAAGTTCTTAACTAGCTTATTGCCTGTCTTCCCCTTCCTTCAACAACTTGATTTGTCCATTCATTCCGAGAACTCTTTCCCGCACTCGGCAGGTATTGCCTCTTCTGCTTCAAGTATGAGCGCACTGGCTTTGTGCTTATGTTCGATGGAAGATAACCTGTTTCATACGCTTTCCGATGATGAGGAGTTTGACCGCAAAGCTTCCTATATATCCAGATTAGGGTCTGGAAGCGCCTGTCGGTCGATCTATCCTTATATGTCCCTTTGGGGACAACAATCGGGGGTCGATGGATCTTCTGACCTTTTTGCTATTCCAATGGAAGAGGAGATCGATCCGATTTTCAAGACCCTCCATGATGATATTCTCATAATAAGTAAAAAGGAAAAAGCGGTCTCCAGTTCCCAAGGCCATGCACTGATGGATCATCACCCGTTTGCAGAAGCCCGATTCAATCAGGCTCGGCAAAATATTCACTTCCTGATAGAGGCATTGAAATCGGGAGACCTGGAAACCTTCGGCCGAATTGCAGAGAGTGAGGCACTAACCCTTCATGCACTCATGATGGCATCCAATCCGGGCTTTTTCCTTATTCATCCCAATACCATTACGATGATCGAAAAGGTGCGCCAATTTAGGGCAGAAACAACGCTTCCCGTCTTTTTTAGCCTGGATGCCGGACCAAACCTCCATTTGCTCTACCCGGAGTCCATTATCCACGATGTACGGCTATTGGTAGAAACTGAACTGGCTCCTTTGTGTGAAGATCAATATTGGTTACCCGATTGGGCCGGTGAAGGCCCCGAGCAACTCTAATTACTCCTTTATGAAGAAATGGATCCAAACCCTCCTGTTCTTTATGTGTACGTTGATCGTTGGGTGCGCCCAAAATCCTCCTGCATCCCTTCCCGAGGTGAAAGAACAGGCCTTTAATAAGAAGCTCCTTTCTCTTCTGGATTTCTCTGTTCCGCTTATCGGGGTAAAAGAATTGAACCAGGAAATGAAGAAAGCGCATTGGATACTCCTCGATGCCAGGGAATGGGAGGAATATGAAATAAGCCATATCATCGGCGCCCGCTTTGCCGGGTACGATCACTTTAAGATAGATGAATGGAAAGACCTTCAAAAAGATCAATCCATTGCCGTGTATTGCTCTGTCGGATATCGAAGTGAAAAAATTGCCAAAAAACTCGAGAAGGAAGGATTTACGAATGTGTACAATCTATACGGGAGCATATTTGAATGGGTTAACCAGGGCTACCCGGTAGTAGATTCTTTGGGTCAACCGACAAATTCAGTGCATACGTATAATGAGGCATGGAGTAGGTGGATCAGCAATGGAAAAATTGTAAAAATTTGGTAATCAGTGTGTTGTGGTTTTAAATCAGACAAAAATTCAGGGTGTATTATCAATGGATCCGATCATGCAGCCATTAGTCGCACAGCTGGAATTTCCTGCGCCGACCGAGGGAAGGAACCCATATGTGGACCTGGTCCGCACGATCGTGTTCCAGCAATTGTCTGTAAAAGCAGCTCAAACCATTTTTGAACGGTTTTTGACATTGTTTGACGATCATTGGCCAAATCCACAACGACTGGTTCAATTAGATTTGGAGTTGCTGCGCAGTGTAGGATTGTCACGCCAAAAAGCGACCTATGTCAAAAACGTGGCTGCATTTTTTTTGGAAGAAAATCTAGACAACCACAACTGGGATGCGCAAAACGAGGAATCTGTTCTCCAATTACTCACCCGCATAAAAGGGGTTGGAAGATGGACTGCAGAGATGATCCTGATGTTTACGTTGAACCGACCGGATGTTTTCCCACTCGGCGACCTGGGAATCCAAACGGCAATTATTAAATTGTATGGGGTGTCGAAAGAAGATAAGGACTGGAAAAATCAAATGAATGCCATTGCCAATGCCTGGCGTCCTTATCGGACGTATGCCTCTAAGTACCTCTGGCTGTACCTGGATACAGGCGTGGGGAAAGCATGAGTTTACGATTCGCTCTCCGTTTTCAGACTCAGAATATTTCCCATGTGGTAGCAGGTTCTGCAGCGCGGTTCATAGTGGTCTTTTTCTCCCAACACCACCGTCTCGCTTTCTCCACTCAACCGGAATGAATGTGTAGCCAGATTTCCGCAGTGTTGGCAAATGGCATGTACTTTGGTAATGTATTCAGCTACTGCCAGCAAGTGAGGCATGGGGCCAAACGGTTTTCCCCGAAAATCCATATCCAGCCCGGCGATGATTACCCTTTTCCCTTGTAAGGCTAACCGTTGACAGATATCGGGAAGGTCCATGTCAAAAAATTGAGCTTCATCAATTCCCACCACGCTAACGCCTTCCGACATCGACAGCAGTTTTTGAGAGTTTTCAACAGGAATGGCTAAAATAGAGTTTTCATCATGGGAGACGACTTTTCCACTATCATACCGGGTGTCGATCTTCGGTTTAAATATTTCCACTTTTTGATTCGCAATTTTGGCCCGTTTCAACCTGCGAATCAACTCTTCCGTTTTTCCGGAGAACATCGAGCCACAGATGACTTCAATCCAGCCACTGCGCTGACCTTTAAAATGGGGTTCGAGAAACATGATCGTCTGTCTTGAAATTTGCCGGGCCCAGGAGCAACCCAAGCTAAGTGAAAAATCGCTACTTTTACCATTGGATGAAGCCCATATCATCCCACCTTACGAAATTAACCCTTTTGCTTGTTGCATTTTAGCACTTGGTCAAGATATCCTGAAGAAAACCACTTCGGGATGAGTATAATGACAAGTAATGAACTTTTTTCGAAAGTAAGGTTTGCTTCCGCAAGCAGCAAACCATGCTTGCCTAATTATTGTTCTATTGCTTTTAATCAATTTTGTACTTGAACTTATCCCATAATTAACAAAATACCTCAAAGGCTATGGATTTCCAAAAAGCCGGTATCCTTTTAGAAAAGATCCATGCGCTTTATAAGAATATGAGCGCAGATGCAGAAAGCGTTTCCGAGATCGAGAAAGATCTTATGCGTGCCTACCTGCGGCAGTTTTACGAACACTTCCTTCCCCATGAAGAGGCGGAGCCTCAACAACTATCCCCGCCATTACCTCCTGAACGCAAAGAACAGAGAAAGGTAGAGGTGTTGAAAGCAGTTGAAGTAGAAGTGCCGGAACCGCCTAAAGAGCAGCCCGTCGTTGAAAAACCCGCCAGGAAAGCAGTTACCGGAGGGGATAAGCAAGATATTGATACGCTTTTTGAACACCACCAGGCAACTGAACTTTCAGAAAAGCTGAGCGAGTTGCCTATTCAGGATTTGAGCAAAGCAATGGGACTCAACGAGAGAATCTTTACAATCAATGAATTGTTTGATGGAGATCAGGAAGCCTTTAAGCAGGCTGTGCAAGTGCTCAATGGATTTCATTCCTTTGAAGAGGCTAAAAACTATCTGGTTCAGGAAATAGCTATCCAATATAATTGGGCACAAACGGATAAGAAAAACAAAGCGAAAAACTTTATCAAATTGGTTCGCCGCCGCTATAATGCGTAACCCCGGATCTTCAGGCACAAAAAAATGACCTATGCAGCGAATTGCCGTTTTTACCTCCGGAGGTGATGCGCCCGGGATGAATGCTTGTATCCGTGCCGTAGTTCGCACAGCCATTGCTCTGGGCAAAGAAGTATATGGGATAAGAAGAGGATATGCCGGGTTAATTGAGGAAGATCTTTTCCGGATGGAAAAGCATACGGTCAGCAATATTATTCAATTGGGCGGTACCATCCTGCAATCTGCCAGGAGCACAGAATTTTTAAAACCGGAGGGCAGGCGTAAAGCCTACGAGGTTTTGAAGAAATATGGCATTGAAGGGATTGTAGCGATTGGAGGTGACGGCACTTTTCGGGGCGCCCGTGTTTTTATGGAGGAGTATCCGGATATTGCTATTGTTGGAATTCCAGGAACCATTGATAATGACCTGTACGGCACAGACTTTACCATCGGATATGATACGGCCATCAACACGGCCATGAATGCCATTGATAACATAAAAGATACGGCAAATGCACATAATCGCCTGTTTTTCATAGAGGTTATGGGGCGTGACGCAGGGTTTATTGCCCTTCGGTCGGCAATTGCCACCGGCGCGGAAGCAGTGCTGATTCCGGAGGAGAAAACCGATATGGATGAACTGATCCGGATGCTGGAATACAATTATCACCACAAAAAAAGGGCTAGTATCGTCGTGGTGGCAGAAGGGGATGACGCAGGAGGCGCTTTCCAGATTGCCGATCAGGTAAAAGCCAGGTGCCCTCAGTTTGATATCCGCTGCACAGTACTCGGACACGTGCAGCGTGGGGGACGACCTACCTGCATGGAACGGGTGTTGGCCAGTCGTCTTGGAATGGAAGGAGTCAGGGCGCTACTGGCAGGAACAAAGAGTGTGATGGTTGGGGAGGTACACCGGCAGATCGTATTTACGCCCTTCGAACAAGCTACCAAACACCATCAGAAAATAAATCCGGTCTTGATCGAAATGGTTGAACTGTTGGCTTGAGCCGGGTTGATAAATAATGCCATATGTCTGCAACATCCAAGGTAGAGCGGAGCAGGTTCATTAATAGCCTGCGCTTTCCTCTGATCCTTTTGGCCATTATGTGGGGCATTCACCTCGTTCAGTTTCTCACCGGGTTGGATTTCGGATCGCTGGGTATTTATCCACGAAAGCCGTTTGGATTACGCGGTATCCTATTATGTCCGCTGATCCATGGGGATTGGCAGCATATCATTTCTAATTCCCCGCCCTTTTTTGTATTGGCAGTTATGCTGTTTTATTTTTACCCTAAGGTGGCTTTGCGCAGTTTTGTCATGATCTACCTGCTGACAGGCCTGGCGGTTTGGCTGTTTGGTCGCAATGTATTCCATATAGGAGCCAGCGGAGTCATTTATGGATTGGTGGCATTTGTTTTTTGGACCGGGATATTCAGGCGAAGCCTCCGCTCCATCGTACTGGCCTTGGTGGTCTTGTTTTTGTATAGTGGTTTATTTGTTGGGGTAGTGCCCAATGAACAGCAAAACATTTCCTGGGAAAGCCACCTGATGGGCGCCTTGGTGGGAATATTCACCGCCTATTGGTATAAGGAGGATATTGAAAGGGACGAAAACCCACCTCCCCCTTCCTGGGAAGAGGACGAATCCGCGCGCCCATATTTTCTGGACCGGGACACCTTCGAAAAAACAATGAAGCAACGGGAAGAAGCACAGAAGCAAGACCCCGATTCCTGGTTTTCAAGCCACACTTGATTTACCTACGTGCGCTGTAAACTAAATAAATTTATAAAAACAGGTTGAGTGGGCTGCAGCCAACTCAACCTGTTTTTATAAGACTTTGTTTACAAAGAACTAAGCAATATCTTCCAAATTGCGGACAAACCCATTGATCCCCGATTGGTGCATTTTATCCTGCAAGGATATGGCCTCGCTGCTTCGCGGAAAGGAGCCGGCGACTACCTTGTAGATGGTTTTACCTGCAGAGGCAACAGGACTGATGAGGATGGAAACACCAAACAGGCGTTTGATCCGTTCCGAAAGAGCAAGCACATTATTATAATCGGAGAAAGCCCCGATTTGCACACCCCATCCTTTGGGTTTTTCCTCACTGGCTTCCACTTTGAAAAAGCCGGAAGGAGGAGGCGAAGACGGTTCAGCACTCACCACGGGAGAAGGGGTGGTTCCCTGGGTGCGACGACGGATGGCCTCTGCCACAGCGCGGTCTGCATTCACACGTCCATAACCATAGCGGGAGGAATGTCCATTGATGTATTCTCCAGGGCTTCCAATTTTATCTGCGGTGTCTTTTAGTATCTGCTTCACCTCTTTTGCAGTAAGATCGGGGTTTACAGAAAGCATGAGCGCACAAATTCCGGCAACGATGGGGGTAGCGCCTGAAGTTCCACCAAAGTGCATATATTTATCACCCCGGGAGCGTCCATCTGCCCAAAATCGTTGATTTCCCTGAAACCGGGTATCACCCTGGTCCCACCAGGACCTTGCTGCGATAAGGGGCCAGTCGCCATTTGATGGAGCACAAATAGAGACCTGCCTTCCCCTGTTGGAATAGCGGGCAAATTCATCTTTGCTCGTGCAAGCACCTACGGCGATCACATCCGGGTGGGCCGCATAATAGCTCACATAATCTTTGTCATCGTTACCAACTGCAAAAAGGATTATGCAACCCTTGCCATTTCGGCCTTGTTTGGCGGCTTTGGTTATTGCCTGTTCTTTCAGGGAGTTGAGACTGTTGGCCTGATCGATGGTCCCCCAGCTACAACTGATAATATCAGCGCCATTTTGGGTGCAATAGTCAAAGATTTCTTCGGTGGCCCGCCAACTAAATGAGGTGCCGCTTACCGGCATGAATTTCGCGTTGGGCGCTACGCCAACTATACCTGTGCCGTTAGAGGATGCGAGCGCAAGACTGGCACAGGGCGTGCCATGTGCAAAGCGGGGGTCGTTGGTATACAGTTGGGAGGAACGCGTCCAGAAATCATACGGCTTATAGATTTTGCCAGCCAGATCGGGGTGGGAGAGGTCAAATCCATTATCTACTATGGCCACTACCACTTCTGACGAGCCCATATTACCCATGCGGGCCCAGGCGTCAATAACTTTGGCGTCCGCACCCCATTTAGTTGGATAGTTGGTATCAACGATCCTGCCGGTATTGCGCAAATGCCATTGATGAGCCAGGAGGGTATCATTGGGGGGGCGGAAATCATAATGGTCTAAAGGGGTATCCAGATCGGGTTCTGCCAGTTTCACCAGGGAAATCTTTTGCAGGAACTGGGCAACTTTAAAGGGGTTGGGCGATTTGGCGGTAACCTTGGCAATAATCTGGTAGTCAGTCCGGCGCTCTACCATCTCCAGGTAAAACTCGTCCAATACGAGTTGTTGTTCGGATTCATCGGTTTCTTCCTGAAACTCAATGAGGATCTCTCCTGTAGCAATAATGGGATTCTTGCTTCCCTCTGCATAATACACATGGCTTCCCAAGAGGATTTCATCTTTTTTTCGCACCTCATCGAGTTGCTCGTCTACCCCCATTTCGCCTTTTTGGAGAGAAACCACTTGAAATCCCCCCATGTTTTCAAATACCTTTTCGGAGACGAAGTCAGTGCCTTCCACTTGTTCTGGGTTTTTGGCCTTCAGTCCAACTAAACTGGAACTTTTGCGAAGTCGCAATTCGCCTTTCCCGGATTTGATGGTCAATTTTGCCATGTTACATTTGTTTAATGGGGGTTGGAGTTAATTTCCAGCCGGAAAGGAAAGATAAGAATTTCTTGTCAAAAAGAAAGGCCGCTGCGGGGGCAACGACCTTTCTTTATTCCAAAAAGTAATTTTGCATATTATGCTCTTTCCTGGCTGGCCGTTTCATACATTTTGCGCAATTTTCTGCGCGCAAAAAATATCCGGCTTTTTATTGTGCCAAGAGGGGCGTCTAGTTCTTCGGCAATCTCGTCATATTTGTACCCTTTGAAGGCCATCCAGAATGGACGTTTGAATTCATCGGGCAAGGAACTCACCATTTTCAGCAGTTCTTTATAAGCCGCATTGGTTTCTCCGTCGTTGCTTACGGAAACATCTCCAGAGTTAATGTAGTAGTTGTTGGGGGTTTGATCGAGGATGGTTCCGCGGCGCACTTTCTTCCGGTAGTTATTGATGAAGATGTTGCGCATGATCGTAACAGCCCATGCTTTAAAATTGGTTCCTTCCTGATATTTATCTGCATTCGACATAATTCGAAGTGCAGTATCCTGATAAAGATCATCTGCATCAGCTACATTTCCTGTCAGTTTCAGGGCGAAGGCTCTCAGTGATCCACTGATTCCTTCGAGTTGTTCATATATCGCTAACATAATAATTATGTATGGGTGATTTGTATTGTAATTATTATTTACAAAACTAACGCTTATTTAGACTTTTTGCAAATAAGATTTACTATTTAGACTCAGTTTTGACACTTTTAAAGATTCTTTAACAAAAGGAAGCATCGAACAACTTTCAAAATGGAAACGTTGTTAACAAAACGATGTAACCTAGGTAAAAAAGGTTTGTCGAGGTAGATTTTAGTCGAGAGAAACCGTAGATACGTCGAAATTAAGCCATTGAGACCAATAAACTGAACTGAATGAACCCTGTCAACTTCAATATGGAACCCAGCTTTCTTGCTGATAATATCCGCAACTTGCGCAAAAGCAGGAACTGGAGCCAAGAGGAATTGGCAACGCAAGTGGGGTTAAACCGCGGCAATATTGCTTCTTATGAAAAGGGAACTGCCGAGCCCAAGATTTGTAACCTGCTGAAGCTTGCGCATCTATTTAATGTATCCATCCTTGACCTGATGGGGCGTGATTTGAGGGAAACAACAGGCAAGTCAAACGGGGTGGATTCACTTCTGTGGATGATGAACCAGGATAAATGGGCGGATTACGTGGAGCACGCAGAGGAGTTGGAGAAGGTGGTAGATGGAATATTCCACTGCCACTGTTTCAAAATGAAGAATATCAATGACGCAGACAAGGACGTCAAAATTATATCCAATCAGTTTGATCAGCTATACGAGGCCACTCGTTCGCTGTTAAAGTCTCATAGAGAATTATTGGGGTATATGGAACAGAAGGTCCAATCCCCTGATAGTCAATAGGCGTTAAATAGCCACCGCTTCCCCTACCATTTTGTTCTTTTCCTTTTCCAGCCTCATTTGCAGGAAGTTATTGTGGAATACCAGCAACGGAATATCGATCTTGGAAAGGCATTGTTGTTCAAATCCATAGCTAAAAAGCGTCTCAAATGTTTTATGCCGGTTCCGCATCATGATAAGGAGGTCGATGTCGTTATCCTGAACATAATCCAGAATACCTTCTGCCGCGATATCCTCTGGAATACTTTTTTGGACCAGGAAGTTTTGTTTATTCAGGATCTCCTGATTGAATTCCCAGGCAAGCGGTTCCTTGGTGAAGTTTAAGTAATGGAGATTGGCGCCAAAGCGCAGGCTGAGGGAGAGAATATTTTCCTGGACGGAAGGATCCATCTTTCTATACTGGCCCCCGATTACTAAAATATTATTGATGCCGTTGAATCCGACGCCTGCCGGAACTACCAGGACCGGGCAGTGTGAACTGGCAAAAAGCTGGGAAGTTTTCGTGCCACTGATCTTTGGAAAAGTGCTGTAAGCGTGTTTCTTTCCAATAACGACATACCTGAACTGGCCAGCCATGCATGCGCCGGAAATAACCTCTTTCAGTTTTCCCCGACGGATCATGATGTGCACATTTTCCGGAATGGCTCCATCTTTGTCCCGGATAAAATCCTCTAATTGCTGATAAAGTGCATCGTGCTTTTTTCTGGGTAACCAGAATCGGTTTAAGCGGCTTTCGCAGGCATGCATTACCGTAATGTCGGCAGCGGTCGTTTGTGCGAAAAGTTGGGAATAACGGAGGGCGTTTTTGGAAATGTCAGAGAAGTCAGTTGGCAAGAGCAATCGGTTCATCATTGGACTAATTTTGGTTTTGTCTGGTTATGAGCTGCTTATGCGTATTCCACTGGTTAGGTGGGCTGTGGTGGCATCTAAGTTCGAGAATCAAAACAACATATTTTCCAATTTATTGTCTGAATTTCGGAAGAAAATTTCAAACTAAAGACGTATTGAATGTTTATTTACGTCAAAGTTTGGGTTTTTCAAATTAAAACATTCTTTGAAGAGACCACTCAACTCCCCAAAAGGTTCAATCAAAAATGTAAAAGTAATGGTGTGGACGTGTTTCATTAGTTAGTGGAGCAATACGAGAAGAAAGTGGTTACATTTTTTTAGTCATTAAGAAGCGCAAGGTCTGGCGTACTTTTTGAATAAGAAATGAGCCAAAGCCCGATAAAGGTCAATGCGCCATTCAGTGCCAGGATCAGAAAGCCCAAATTAAGCCCCCCCATCAAATTTGCCGAGTATTTATCGACCAGAAAGGAAAGCACCGGGGAAAGCAGGCAAATGAACACTACCCATCTGTCTTTAACAGCCCGTTTGGTCAGAAGTCCAAAGGCAAAAAGACCCAGCAACGGGCCGTATGTATAGCCGGCCGCTTTAAACAGGCCATTGATGACCGCATCATTGTGCATGGATTTGAACCAGACGATCACAACCAGCATCACCAGTGCAAATACATTATGGACAAAAAAACGTGTTCGCCGTTTTTCCTTTTCGGTTTTCCCGGATTTTTCAAAGTTTAGAAAATCCACACAAAAGGAAGTGGTCAGTGCCGTAAGCGCGGAATCGGCACTTGAATAGGCCGCAGCCACCAGGCCTAGAATGAACACAATCCCACCGAGAGGGGGCAGGTATTCAAAGGCAATAGTGGGAAAGAGCAGGTCGGGGCGCGGCATTTCCATTTGCACATGAGCTGCATAGAGGTAGAGCAGCACCCCGAGCGTGAGGAACAGGAGATTGACAAAGACAAGTATGATGCTGAATGTGAGCATGTTCTTTTGTGCCTCGCCAATATTCCGGCAACTCAGATTTTTTTGCATCATATCCTGGTCGAGGCCGGTCATGGCAATGGCGATCAGTGCGCCGCTAAAAAATTGTTTAAAGAAATTATTGGGGTCCTCCCATCCTCCATCCAGGAAGATCATTTTGCTATAGGAGCTTTCCTGCACCGCGGCTATTATTCCCCGAAATCCCTGTAGGCCCATTTCCTGTCCTATTACTTTTACCGTCAGGATAACTGCGGCGATCATGGCCACGGTTTGGAAGACATCCGTATATACAATGGTTTTGATCCCACCCCGGAATGTGTACACATAAATGAGCATCAACGTAATGGCTACGGTTAAATAAAACGGAGCGCCCAAAGGACCAAAGGCGAATTGGTGGAGAACAATCGCAACTAAAAACAAGCGGAAGGAGGCGCCGATCAACCGGGAAAGAAGAAAGAAGGCCGCCCCGGTCTTATACGAATACCAACCCAGGCGCTGCTCCAGATACGTGTAGATGGTCGTTAGTTTCAACCGGTAATAGAGTGGCAGAAGCACCGTGCCGATGATCAGGTAGCCGAGCAGATAGCCAAAGACTACCTGCATGTAGGAAAAGGAATTATTGAGCTGGCCATTTCCGACAGCCCCCGGGATGGAAATGAACGTCACACCCGACAAAGAGGCGCCAATCATTCCAATAGCCACCAATAACCAGGGAGATTTCCGGCCAGCCACAAAGAAGTCTTCGCTGGAAGCATTTCGACTTGTCACCAGGGAGATGGCCAGCAACAAAGCGAAGTAGCCGACCAATGCCAGGATGACGATTTCAGGGGAAAGGCTTCTTGTCATGCGCGCGTGCTTGAACAGGAGGTTGGTTTAAAAATAGAATGCCGGAGTTACTCCTGTAGCTTGGGGCCGAAAGCCAGGTCGCCTGCATCGCCCAATCCAGGAACGATGTAAGACTTGGCAGTCAATTCTTCATCAAGTTCTGCCATCCATATGTGTGCTTGAGGGAAAAGCCGCTCAAGGCGCTCCAATCCATATGGAGAGGCGATGACCGTAGCAAAGTGAACCTGAACAGGCGCTCCGTTTTTTAACAACTCTTTAAGCGCTAGCTCCATAGATGCGCCGGTGGCAAGCATAGGGTCTATGACCACGAGGATTTTATTGTGGAGATCGGGGCAGGAGAGATACTCCAGGTTGATCTCGAAAGAACCGTCTTTATGATGCTGGCGATATGCGGAAACAAAGGCATTTTCTGCTTCGTCAAAATAGCGGAGCATACCTTGGTGCAGGGGGAGGGCTGCACGTAGAATAGGAGCCAGCACAATGGACTGCGAGGGCACATAGGTATTGGCAACCCCCATTGGAGTTTCGACCTCAATGCGCTTATAAGGAAGCGTTTTGCTCAACTCGTAGGCCAGTAATTCTCCGATCCTTTCCAGGTTGAGGCGAAATCGCTGCCGATCTTTCTGGATATTGACATCTCGGAGCTCTGCCAGGAATCGATTTGCGACTGTATGTTGTTGGCTGAGTTTATGTACCATTTTTTCAGGGTTGGGCTTTTTGTAAAGATAGGAAAAACTTGTCTCTCCTGCTACTTGCTCGGAAGGTTCTGCGATTCTTTCACAAGATGTAAATATACCTTCGTCCAGCCATGCCAGTCCCCTTTTTCATCGAAAGAGCTGTTGTGCCAGATGGTGCAAAATTGCCCGCCAGTGGTTTGTATGATCTGTCGTAGCCGGGTCAGTTTTTCGATAGCCTCCTCCGGGCTTAGTGATAAGTATTGTCGGAGGGTAACATCCATGGCCTGAAAAGGGTGAACCCGCAGGGACGTCGGGCATTCTTTTTCCAGATCGTACCAGTAGAAGGGTACGGCGGTACCTGCCCGGAAGCCTACGGCATCGGCATAGCCCATGCTGTAATCTTCTTCGATCCCGGCATGAATCAGCGTGCGGTAGGTGGAAGGAAAATGCAGTCGAAGAAAATGCTGCCGGCTTTTCCGAATACCCCGACCGCTTATTTGCTCCAATCGCTCTTTTTCCCGAATCACCAACCTGGGGTCTTCTGCACTTTGATAAGATGGATGGAGGCCTATTGACACCCGGGTCGACAACGTTTGGATGAGGCCTTGAAGTGCGGGGCTGTTATATGGGTTATTTTTATCATAAGGTCCGGGGTCGGCCATCAGGAAAAAGAAAAGGGGCTGAAGTGCCGCAGCTTTGTGCTGATCCAGGAGGAAGGAGAAGGTATCGAATGGATCTTTCTCCCAACTCATCCATACGGAAATTCGATGAAAGAACTGGATGAATCGCCTATTCCACAAGGACTGAAGGGCGCCTCCGAGCTGTCGCCACAGGGGTTTATGGCGGAATGCCCAGGCCTGGTCGATATCGAATGTAGGCAAAAAGGCAAAAGCGGGCAGGGAAACGGGAAATCCGGGAAAGGCTGTTGCCAATTTTTGCGCCAGGCGGGCAACCCACACATCGAGAAGCGGCGTTTCAAGGAATCTCTGTTGTGCAGCCAGGCTGGCGGAGGCAGGAAATCGGGCGTGCATGTCCTTTGGAGCGGGAAGGTACTCTTCATACCGCGAAAGCAAAAAGAAAGCCATGGCGAATAGATCGAAAGGCCAGGTAGCCGGGTGTGCCGTATGGACGGGAAAAAGAGCCGGAGTTTGCCCGAGCCAAAGGGTTTCCGGGAGGGGGCTTGTCAATCCCGATTCAAAGAGAAAGCGACTGGAGGGGATCCATACTTCACCGGCTGCGCACGGCGTTGAGGAATAATGGAGCTTAGCGCCCCTGGCCGACTGAAAAAAGGAATGGTCGCTGCATAGTTGGTAGTCGACCGATAGCCGGAAGCGGAAAATTTCTTCCAGGACGTACTGGAGTCGGGGACTATTTTCGGGGCAGTATATGAGTATAGAGGTCATGCATTGTATTGCGGAAAAGAAAAATAGGTCAACTATTTGACGCTTCCACGAGAAAACCCAGGAAGATAAGGCTGCAATTTGTTATATTTATTGAACATTTATCTTATCCACGCGTAGTTATGATAATTCTTTTGCTATGAGCCGAATATTCCTGGCAATTTCATTTTGGGCCTTGCTGGGAGGAACTATCCTGACCGCACAGGATACCTTTCAGCCTAAACCGGTAGACGACACCGATAATAAAGGGTTGATCTACAACAAGGAGGTAGCATTCAATATGCGTCTGCACACCAACGGATTTGCTATGGGCGTCGATTTTGGCCGCCTTCGCACATATTACAAGACCCGAACGTTCCATGTGGAGCTGGGGGAATTGAAACACCATAAGGAATATCGCACCAATCTCGATCGTTCCAGTGCAACGGGCAGGATATCCCGGGCTTTCATATACGGCAAGCAAAACAATTTTTTTGTACTGCGTGGCGGGATTGGCGAGAAGCGATACTTCTCCGAGAAGGCCAAGTACAAAGGCGTAGCGATTGGAATTTCTTATAAAGGAGGTCCTTCTATCGGGTTGCTCAAGCCCTATTACCTGGAATTGCTTTCCACGGAGAATAACAACTCTCCTTTTCTTTCCACCGTGTCCGTGAAATATTCGGAGAAAGTTCACGATGCCTTTCTCGATCCCTGGAATATCTTTGGGTCCTCCAGTTGGGTAAAAGGGTTTGACGAGATCAGCCTGGTGCCAGGATTACATGGGCAGTTTGCCGTCCACTTTGATTGGGGTGCTTTTGATGAATATTTGAAAGCGGTGGAAGCCGGGGTTATGGTCGATGTATTTTTCCGAAAAGTGCCCATTATGGTGGAAGTCCCTAATGTGGAGAACCGGCCTTTCTTCCTCAATCTTTACATAAATTTGCTGCTCGGGAAACGGAGCTAGTAATTTTCTCAAATCAGACACAGCGTATCGGATGTTAGAGTTGCCAATTGTAGATTCTAAAGAGACACGGCGCAAAAAGCCGGAATGGTTGCGTGTCAAATTACCTATTGGGCAGAATTATACCAACCTGCGCCAGCTGGTAGATGAATATAAGCTCCACACCATATGTCAGAGCGGTAATTGTCCGAATATGGGCGAGTGCTGGGGCGCCGGAACGGCAACCTTCATGATCCTTGGTAATACCTGCACGCGTTCGTGCTCGTTTTGTGCAGTAAAGACAGGTCGGCCAGGTGAATATGATATGGATGAACCACGCCGGGTTGCGGAAGCGATCCGTTTAATGGGCGTCAAACATGCAGTGATTACCTCCGTAAACCGGGATGAGTTGAAGGACCGCGGTGCAGAAGTATGGTACCAAACTGTTCGGGATGTAAAAGAGTCTTCTCCCGATACGACTATAGAAACCCTGATTCCGGACGTGAAAGCTACCTGGTGGGCGTTGGAACGGATGATCAGTGCGGGCCAGGAAGTGGTCTCTCACAACATGGAAACCGTGGAAGCGCTTTACCGGAAAGTAAGGCCACAGGCCAAATATCAACGTTCACTGGAACAGATCAAACGAACGAAGGAGTTTGGCAAACGGACCAAATCCGGCATCATGGTTGGGTTGGGAGAGACGGCTGAACAAGTGTATCGCATCATGGACGACCTTGTCGAACACGGATGTGACGTATTGACTATTGGGCAATATCTGCAGCCTACTAAAATGCACCTGGAAGTAGTGGAGTATATCCATCCCGATATTTTTGCTCAGTACAAAGAAGCAGGGATCCAAAAAGGCTTCCAATTTGTCGAAAGTGGTCCCCTTGTTCGATCTTCTTATCATGCAGAGCGCCACCTATAACTATATAATTGAAGCAGAAATTTTTCACAAAAAACGCTTTCCTTCTTTTCTCCCTGCTGCTTTGGATAATACTGAACCTTATCCAGAGCTATTTCACCGAGTTATTTCACGATGAAGCTTTATACTGGCTTTGCTCCCAAAATTTGAGTTGGGGTTTTTGGGATCACCCCCCTGCGGCGCCTTTTTTGATCCATTTGGGATATGCCCTGTTTCCGATGGAATTCGGGGTCCGGTTTTTTATCGTGGCAGCCAGCACGCTTACTATTTTGGGAATTTGGAGGTTGACCGAGCCTGAAGACAACCCGTTATTCTTTACCCTGGTCTTTTCCATTTTTTTGGTACATATCGGCGGCTTCATGGCCGCCCCGGATATCCCTTTGCTGCTCTTTAGCGTCTGGTTTTTGGTCGTTTACCGGGAATATTCCGGCCGGGATAGTTGGTGGTTGGCGCTGGGACTTGGGTTGTTGGTAACGGGAATGGCCTATAGTAAATATCATGGAGCCATTCTCCTTTTCTTTGTGCTGCTGGCAAATCTTAAGTTACTTCGAAGGCCAAGCTTCTGGCTGATTCCCGTTACTGCACTGACACTGTTTTCTCCGCATATGTATTGGCAGTGGATGCACGGGTTTCCCACTTTTCGCTACCACTTGATCGACCGGGCCGGAGATACCTACGAATGGACTTTTATCGCTGATTATTTGGGCGGACAATTATTGGTGCTAGGCCCTTTTACAAGTGTACTGCTATTGTGGGCCGCGTGGAGGTATAATGCCAAAAATATAGTAGAGCGCACCTTAAAGTGGAGCTTATGGGGGGTACTTGGTTTTTTCCTTTTTCAGAGTTTTTCGCAACGCACCGAGGCTAATTGGACTGCCGCAGCCGTCATCCCGTTGATCTATTTGAGTTATCATTACATCAAAGACAGGCCTGTTTGGAGAAAGTGGAGTTTTAGACTCGCTATTCCTTCCCTGGTGTTTTTCCTGATCCTAAGGCTTTATCTAATGGTTGATTTTTTACCACAGGGGATGAATCCACGAAATGAGTTTCACGGCTGGGATCAATGGGCGTGGGATATTCAAAAAGTAGCAGGGGACCGGCCGGTCGTATTCTATAACACGTATCGAGGTCCATCCAAATACGCATTTTACACACACCAGCAAGCATTTTCTATCAACAAGGACAGTTATGCAGGCAATCAATACGATCTGTTGCCGGATAATGAAGAAGCATTGCAGGGGAAGGAGGTGTTGGTAGTCAATAACCGGCTCGAGGATGGAATACCCTTTAGTCCGGGAGGGTTGCAAACACAGCGATATATGATCGTGGATGATTTCCGGTCTTTCAACCGCGTCCAAACTCGGGTGATAGATGCGCCGAAAGAATTGCCTGCAGATACTACTATTCAGGTTATGCTTGAAATCGGTAACCCGACGGATCAGGCCATCCGGTTTGAGGCAGGTGCACGCCAGGTATCGTTATGTTTTTTGGTTTTTTACAAAGATGAAATAACCTTAACCGGGCTAGCCGTTCCGGAACTGACGGTGAAGGAATTGGCGGCCAAGGAACGGCAGGTTTGGGCAGTTACCCTGAAGACGCCGGAAGCGCCTGGCAAATACCGATACCGGTTTGGCTTTGAAGTAGCAGGTCTTTTCGTTGGGCGAAATGGAAATTTCAATAAGTTGGAGGTAGAACCGTCTTATTGAGAAGACCCTGTCGATGCAGGAACAAGCTCCAGCACGGAATTCCGGTCGTCGAGTTGGAGGGCCTGGCGCATTTTTTGGAAGATGTCGGTATTATCATAAATGCCGGAAAAAAGCGCTTCTCCCGGGCCGAAAGCAAAGACAGGAATCAGTGTTCCTGTGTGATATTCGGTGGTAAATTTTGGATTGAGGTCATTCATTTTGGATCCCAGATTGATGGATAGGCCACCGGTTTCATGGTCTCCGGTGACGATGACCAGCGTTTCCCCATTTTCTTTTGCAAACTGTAGAATTTCTCCGATGACCTGATCAAACTCCAGCATTTCATTCAGGATATAATTGAAGTCATTGGCATGCCCGCCCCAATCGATTTGAGCGGCTTCAATCATCAGGAAAAATCCTTTCTGGCTCCTGCTCTGGAGAAAATTGGGCGCCATTTTTGCAGCAGGTACGAGATAATTCCGGCCTTTGGCAAAAGGAACGGGATCTCCATTGGCCGAAAAATAGGCCAGGTTTTTATCGGCAGAATAGGATAGTTCCAAAAAATCTGTCTGAAAAAAATCAGAAACCAGGTAATTCTTCTCGGCAAGTTCCTGATAGAGGTTTCGGGTATCCATGGTCCGTTGGTCGAAGTACTTTTTTCCACCACCAATCAAGAGATCGGCCCCGGAATTAATGACATCCAGTGCGATTTCCTCATACATTTTCCGTTCCGGCTGGTGGGCAAGGAAGGCCGCGGGAGTGGCATGGACGATTGTGGAAGTGGTGATTACCCCTGTAGCCATTCCGTTAGCCTCCGATTCGTCGAGAATGGATGACACAGGGAGGGTATCCCGGTTTACGCCAATAGCGCCGTTATATGTTTTGACGCCGCAGGAAAAGGCAGTTGCACTCGCAGCCGAATCGGTGATCAGGTTATCGGAAGAAAAGCTCTTCTGAAAACCTATGATGGAGAACTCTTCCAAGTTTAGCCTATTATTATTGGAATACAGTGCGGCAGATATCTGGGTCAGGCCCATTCCATCTCCAATCAGCAGGATAACGTTCTTAGCCGGCTGGAAAGTGACGGTTTCTGGGGGAAGGCTTTGGGCTATTACCGCGCTTGGGCGGTGCTGATTGCATGCTCCCAGCACAAGAAGCAGGATGGTAAAGAGCAAGATTCTGGACATAATATTCGCTAAACGTTTAAACCGGAATAAATCGTTTGCCCGGTAGTGATTTAACCAATCCATTGAACTCGAGGGTTAACAAAGCAGCTGCAATTTCACTTCCGGTCAGTTGGGTTTGATAAGAGAGCTGATCAATGCTCCATGGATCAGTTTTTTGTCGCATTAATTCCAACAATTGTTGTTCATTGGGAGGAAGGTCGATAAAAAGTGATCCTTGCACCCCTGTTTGTTTTTCTTCAGGAGGGTCCCATTGCATAAAGTAGGCAATATCTTCTCCCGATTCGACCAATCCAGCTTTATGGGTCTTAATCAGGGTGTTGCATCCTTCGGATTTAGGGTCTTTAATTCTTCCTGGTACGGCAAATACATCCTTGTGATAATCATTGGCCAGGTGAGCGGTAATTATAGACCCGCCCTTTTTTCCCGTTTCAACCACCAATAAAGCATCGCACATGGCCGCTACAATGCGGTTTCGCATGGGAAAGTTTTCCCGGTCAGGGCCGATGTCTGACAGAAACTCGGTCAGCAGGGCTCCATCTTGTCTGATTATTTCACCTGCCAACCCTGTATGAGCTGCGGGGTAAATACGGTGTAAGCCATTGCCCAATACAGCGAGGGTAGACAGAGAGGCATCCAATGCAGCTTTGTGGGCTACGCCATCGATTCCATAGGCCAAACCACTTATGATTTGGGGGTTATAAGGCAACAGGCTTTTGACAATATCCTCACAAATAGCTATACCTTGAGGCGAAGGTTGCCGAGTGCCTACCACTGCTAACGTTCTTTCCGGGTTGAGGTTTACGGCGCCACGAACATACAAAATAACAGGCGCATCCTGGAAGTGTTTAAGGCGGTTTGGATAATCTGCGTCAAGATAAAATAAAGCGCGTACCTCGCTTCGTTCCAGAAACTGAATTTCTTGCTCAGCCCGGTCAAAGTTTTTAAAATTCAGGATAGCTGAAGCGGTTTGAAGTCCAATGCCCGGAATTTTAAGTAATTGTGTTCTGGGCGTTCGAAATACAGCCTCTGCGCTTCCGCAGTAGCTGAGTAGTTGTTTGGCGGTGACGGCCCCTACCGATGGAATTAAGGTAAGGGCAATTTTAAAAACCAGGTGATCCCCCATGATTGGAAATTTTGAAGGCACATTTGCAATCCTTATCTTTCCAATTAATTTGGAAAGCAGTGTTTTTTCCTTGTGGGGAATTCATCCGGATGATCAAAAATCTGCATTATGGAGAAAAATGCCAAGGGTTTGCTCCCAAAAGTTGAAATTGTTATTGTGGCGGTGTTTGCATTGAGTTTTCTGATATGGATCATTCCCAAGTGCGGAAGTAGTCGCCCGGCGGATGACACGGAGCAGAATGCCCTCTTGCCGGCAGATAGTACGCAAGAGACCACGGCCTCTAATACACTGTCGGCAACGGTCAAAGATACGACTGCGCCAAAGGTTGCACCGGCTACGCCTGCAGCTAATAGTCCCGCCAAGCAGGAAGTCCAATATTCCCGGTTGTACGTGACTATCGAGGGGCTCAATCTCCGTTCGGAACCCGGCTTGAAAAGCGCGGTGTTGGCCAAGATCCCTCTTTTTGAAGAAGTGTATTTTCTCAATGAGGTAACGGACACCACCACAGAGGTCAGTCTGGGTTATGAAAAGGCCAATGAGCCCTGGGTGAAGATTCGGACCAGAAAAGGACAGGAAGGCTGGGTGTATGGCGCCGGGGTCAGCTATTACAAGAAAAAGCGACCAGGAACCCTTGAGTAGTGTCTCAAGGCAACTCATCCAACTCATATAATTGATAGGTTTCGATCAATTGTATGAGTGCATTTTCCACTCCGGTTTCTTGTGCATAGGGGCCTTTAGCCAGCGCGGCCGCCCAGGATTTATAATTGACTCCTGTTTCAAACGGCAGGGCATCTCTCCAGTTCTTGCTTAGAAAAAGACTGTTGTCCCGGAAGCTCGACCATGCACTTTCATAATGGCGGAAGCACTTACCGTTGTATTGACCGGATTCTCCAGGCCAATTTTCCGTGCATGGTATTGCGAAATGATTGTTACCTGTTTGTGCCCAATTAGCTTTTCCGGCCGTACTGTGCCATAGGGCGTCGGAAAGAATGAGGGAAGCGGGGATGCCGAATTTCTTTTGTTCTACCAACGCTACCCGCGCAAAGCGCTTGAGGTAGGCTAGTTTGGTTTCTTCATTAACCGACGCCAATAAGTCTGACAAATTGGGTTCCTTCCGGGTTGGGTTAAATGCCGAGGAAAGGTCAAAGAGTTCCTTTTTTTCACTCCCCTTGCGAAGGGTGAATTTTTCCCGTTTTCCCGCACGTTCTACCTGGGCGGGTGGTTCCCCTTCGGTATCCGGATGCACAGGCGACCGGAAGTTGACCTGGAAACTCAGGTCTTTTTGGAAGAAAATGTACAAGGCAAGAAGGACTAAGAGGAGTTTAAACCAATTGTCCCTCACGAACCGGCTTAGGCTTTTTTGGGTGGTGGGTAATCCTCTTTTCATGATAGTATGGTTTTACTATCACAAATATAAAACAAAAAGTTTTTTAATCAAATAAAAAAAACAAATTGTTTCACAAGGGTGGATTCCTCATTGGAAAACGGGTTGGTTGCGCAACAACGTCATACTGTCGAGGTGGGTAGAAAGCAGTCTTTTTGCCCGAACGAAAGTTGAACGCCGATAGTCGGAGTAATTTGGATCAGCCGGCAACAGGCTTTCCACTTTTACCTGGCTGGAAGCATGAATGAACTTTCCCGCACCAATATAAATGGCTACATGGGTAATCTTTTCCGGAAGGCCTTCCGTTGCTTTTCGGCCGAAGAAGAGTAAATCACCGGGTTCAAGAGAAGAAAAGGTCGTATCCGTATCAATATCGTCACCCACCCGCACTTGTTGGGAAGCATCCCTGGGAAGGAGGAGTCCATTTTGGAAAAAAACCATTTTGGTGAACCCGCTGCAATCCATTCCTTTTACACTGGTGCCGCCCCAAAGATAAGGCCTGCCCATAAGATTAAAGGCCGACCTGAGAATAGACTCAGGCTCCGGATTGACAGTGCTCAACCAGGGAAGAAAAGGTTGGGCATCCTCTACTGAAACGAAGCCGATACGCCCATCCGGAAATCCAATTTTATAGAATTGCCCTGTGTTTTCCAGCAATGTGAACAAACAACCACTAACGAGATCCGAAACAGAAGGGCTGCTGAGGTCGGGAGCATGATATGCCAGGGCGAATTCGCGGGTAACCAACAGCTTTTCAGCCCTGCGCCAATTCTCCCAGGTTGCACTATCACAGCGGGTAAATCCGCCATTGTCCAGCCAACCAATGTATTTATCGGGCGTTTGAACGCGAAACCAATCGCCTCGCTGCTCATATATCATAAGAGGGCTACCCAAAGTCGCTTGGGTAGCCAATTCAGAAGCGTGTTTGGGTTCGGAGCGAATGTTGCACACAGAGACACATACCAAACCGAAGTGTTTTCCCTCCAAATCTACGGAAGGAAGGACTTGTAAGCTGTCCATGAAGGGGATTTGGGCGTCCGTTAGCTTTTGGAGCAACAGCTCTTTGGCTTCCGGAATATTGGTGCTGCCTTTCAACACAAAAGGCTTTTTTTGAGAAAGGTCCACCTCCCAGATGCAAACCCGTTTATCGGGGCAAAACTGTTGTCTGGACTCTTCCAGCAGCTCTATAGCCCGGGTGTATGTAGCCTGGTCGGTACAATTCCAGGCCAACAAACTGCCTGCAAGTGCCAGCCAGGGAAGAAATTTCATTGAATGAGCACTTTCAGATTAGGGCCTCCGGGGCCAACTTGCAGGGAGTACCAGCCGGTGGGCCAACCTTTGATGGAAAGGGTGATCAACTCGCCTCCCTGATAAGCGTTTCCGGATTGCCATACCACCCGGCCTTGCGGATCGAACAGTCGAAGTATGGCGCTTCCTGGAAGGTTGGGGGGCAGTTGAATATACAAAACATCGCGGGCCGGGTTGGGAAACACCTGGGTAGCTGTTTCCAAGTCCAGTTTTTCATTAGTGCTGCTGGGCAGGCAGGCATCGATCGAATCTTTCACATCGGTGCGGATGAGGGGGAGGCGTGCATAAAGCGAGTCGCCCGGGCACTCCGTAGAACAAATCCCATCGCGGTGCCCGGAAATATTAAACAGGTTGAGGCCAGAGTTTGGGTGGAAAGAGAAATCTTCCGGGTCTATATTGCGATCACAGCATTTCCAGGCGAGCAGTTTTTCCAATTTGCCGACAGACTGATTGGAGGGCACTACAGACGTAAAGGTACCCAACATGCAAATTCCCATGGTGCCTGCATTGGTGCCGCAAAAGTGGGCGCCCTGCAGGTCGTTTCCACGGCCTTCGTAAAGCACGCCATTCGGGTCGATCAGCCAGTTATATCCAATATCATCCCATCCGTTGACATTGACGTGATAGTCCCAAATGCTGCGCACCACGGCCGACCAATCGCTCGAAGAATTGGAGCCTGCGGAATGGTGTACGATTAGATGGGTCACTACGGTGGGTTGGGGCGTGGGGTCAATTGGGCAGTTGCCACTGGGACACCAGCCGAGTCTATCCAGGTAGTTGGGCTGCGGGCAGGGGCAGCCGGCGCGATCGCCGTGGTCTGCCTGCGCTTGTGCACTGCTTTTCCCGGGGTTAAAAAAATGACATCGCACCTTGAACAGGTCGGATTTTGTATAAGGGGGTGCAATACGCAGGCTAAAATCGGTACTGGCAGCAGGGGCAAAGCCTAACTGGCTGACATAACCCGGGGCTTTCCGGTCTGAATGCGGATCGGGCTCCAGGGCTTGCCAATCTCCCCATGCACCTTCGTTAGATTCGTAGAACCTGATTTGAAGGGAAATATCCGGGGTGGCTTCCCATTCCACTGAATACGCCAGGAAAGGCGCCACATCGGAAAGCGCAATAGGAATCACTGTGGTCTCTTCAGAAAGGAAGGATTCTGCAACCGGAAGGTCGACTACTACCCGGGCAGTCGTCTGGGCAAGCGTAGCAGGGATCGTAAACCACGAAATGAACAGGAATTGGAGAAGCAATTTCATTGTCTCGATTAAAAATATGGGTGAATGGAAATGAGCATTAAACCTGTTCTGTTTCGCTGGCTTTTAGCTTTTCGGTGTTTTCTGCCAGCTGGAGGGCTTCGATAATACCCTCGAGATCACCTTCCAGCACCTGATCAAGGTTGTAAAGGGTGAGGTTGATCCGGTGGTCGGTTACCCGGTTTTGAGGGTAGTTGTAGGTGCGTATCTTTTCGGAGCGATCGCCTGAACCGACCAATGATTTCCGATTTGCTGCGACGGTGGATTCGTGGCGTGCCTTTTCGGCTTCATAGATTTTCTGGTAGAGGCGTTGCAAGGCAATTTCCCGGTTTTGGATCTGGGATCGCCCATCCTGGCTTTCCGAAACTACTCCGGTAGGGATGTGGATAAAGCGGACCCCGGATTCTGTTTTGTTCACGTGCTGGCCACCTGCGCCGCTGGACCGGAATGTTTCAACCCGAAGATCGGATTTGACGATATTGACGTCCTCCATTTCCAGTTTGGGCATGACGACCACGGTGACGGCGGATGTATGGACACGGCCTTGGGATTCGGTTTTGGGCACGCGCTGCACCCGGTGGGCGCCCGATTCAAATTTGAGTTTGCCGAAAACCTGATCGCCGCTTACTTCGAGGATCAGCTTGCTGTAGCCGCCTACGGTACCTTCATTGATTTCAATGGCTTCGGTTTTCCAGCCTTGCTTGTCAAAATATCTGGAATACATGCGGTACAGATCGCCCGCAAACAAGCTGGCTTCATCCCCTCCTGTTCCTGCGCGGATTTCAAAGAGGACGTCTTTGGTGTCTTCCGGATCTTTAGGGATGATCAGGAATTTGAGTGTTTCCTCCAATTCTTCTTTTTTGGGGCCAAGTTCCTCCATTTCGGTCTGGGCCATTTCCCGCAATTCAGGATCTTTTTCCCGGAGCAATTCTTTGGCGGATTGGAGGTGGGCTACCACCTGTTTGTACTCAAGGAATACATCGACGATCTCCTTTAAGTCTTTGTATTCCTTATTAACTTTCCTAAAACGATCCATATCGCTGATCACAGACGGGTCAGCGAGCTGTTCTTCCAGGGTTCGGAAGCGGTCAACGATGGATTGTAATTTATCGATCATGGATTTTTATTAGAGTGGAAATAAAACGGCAAAGAAGGCGTGGAAGTTTCATGAAAGGGACGCCATTTCCAGCAAAAATAAGAATTCTGTGGTATTTTGCCGGTATGTCCCGGATATTGCTAATTGAGTCGGCTACGGCCGTTTGTTCGGTTGCCCTGAGTGAAGGGGGGCAGCTTCTGAGTTTGCAGGAGGTTTCAACGCCGAATGAACATGGGAAAGTGATGACCCGTTTGATCGAGCGTTGTATGGCAGAATCAGGTACTTCGCTTCATACGCTGGATGCGGTGGCTCTCAGTGCCGGCCCCGGATCCTATACAGCCCTGCGCGTGGGTGCGGCAACAGCCAAAGGCATTTGTTTTGCACTGGGAAAGCCGCTAATCAAGGTGGATACACTGCAGTCCCTGGCATGGGGTATGGCGGCAGAAGTGGGGGATGTGCATGCATGGTATTGCCCGATGATCGATGCCCGCCGGATGGAGGTTTACACGGCTATTTACAATGCGGAGCTGGAGATTCAGGCGCCTGTACAGGCCTTGATAGTAGAGCCGGACTCCTTTGACCCCTGGATCAACGCGGAGCGGCAACTTATTTTCTCGGGAGACGGGGCAGCCAAATGCACGTCTATACTAAGCAAGCCCGGAACGCGTTTCATAGACATAAAAATTGGTGCATCCTTTATGGTAGCATTGGCAGAAACTGCCTTTGGGAAAGGACAATTTGAAGATGTGGCTTACTTTTCTCCTACCTATTTAAAGCCGCCGAACATCACCACGTCCAAGAAAAAGTGGTGGGGTGACCAAGGCTAATGCTACCAAACATTATTAAAATAAATAAATTATAAAAAATTTTCTATTGTTCTTAGAAACTCTTTACTTTGGGGAGCCGATTTAAGTATTGTTTCATTTACCCCAATTGACGTCAAAAAAAAATTTTGGCACGGTTTTGGGATAAGTGAAATATAAAAAAACACCAATATGAGAAAGCAAAAGGATGAAGCTGTAGTACTGAAGAAGGGAATGCAGTTTGTGACACTTGATTATGCGGAATTAAGAAGAGCTGTGCTGGTACTGAGATCCATAAATCACAAATTGCGCCAGCGGATTATTGATTTGTTGGAGGATGGCGAAAAAATGACTGTTACCGACATTTACGTTCGTCTTCGCCTGGAGCAATCAGTCGCTTCTCAACACCTTGCGATTCTGCGCAGGGCAGCGGTAGTTCGTACCGAAAGACATGGAAAATTCATTTATTATTCGCTTGACAAAGAACGCTTGGCTCAGATTTCTCGCCTAGTGGAGGAGTTGATTATCTAATCAGCAACTAGCTGCTTAAAAAAGCAGCAGGATATTTGTTGGTCTTTTCTCAAAAGTGGTGACTGGATGACAATTCGATGATCTTTAGGGATTAAAGAGGGGGTCCGGTTTGAAAAGAATGCAAAAAAGCGCATATTTGCTCTTGGTATAAGCAATCCACTTCAAATATCCAATCTATGGGAAAAGCTAAAGTTGTTTTAAATAACGAAAAGCTTAGGGAGTCGTCTGAGTTGTTGAGGGCATTGGCACATCCCCTGCGAATCAAGATCCTTGAGTTTATCGACCAAAATGGGTCGATAAATGTGAATAAAATTTACAACACCTTAAAACTCGAGCAATCCATTACCTCTCAACACCTTCGGATTTTGCGTTCGGTGGGCGTGGTGAATACGGAGCGTCAGGGTAAGTACATCCACTACAGCCTCAATTATGATATGATTTCCCAAACACTTGGCACCATAGACAAGTTTTTGGAGGAGAGCAAGGATGTCGAAGATTTAGATGATTAGTAATTGGTGTTTTTTAAACCTAAAAAAAGGGCCAGCCTCCATGGGGCTGGCCCTTTTTTGTTTAGGCTTGCTGTTGTTCCTCTTCTGATTCTTTGCCACCGGATGTGGTTTCTTCCACTTCCACCTCCGCAGTAGTGGTTACTTCCGGTATGGGTTTAGGGTGGATATGGCCGCTAAAAAACTGCCGATGAAAGATAATGAGGCTCAGCACCCCCACCGTAATAGCGGAATCGGCGATGTTGAAAACGGGCCGGAAGAAGGTAAAAGGCTTATTGGCCAAAATTGGAAACCAATTGGGAAAAATTTTATCCTCGACAATGGGGAAGTAAAGCATATCGACTACCATGCCATGCAGGAAGCCGGCGTAACCCCCTTCAGGAGGCAATAACGCAGCTACGGTGTGGTGGCTGGAGGGCGAGAAGATCAGTCCGTAAAACGCGCTGTCCAGTATATTGCCAACGGCTCCGGCAAGTATCATGGCGAAGCTGGCAAGGAGCCCGAAGGATGCTTTTTCGCGGATAAGGAAGCGGAGGTAGTAGATGAGGAAAAGCACAGCCAGGATGCGGAATAGGCTAAGCGCTAACTTACCGTAGTCTCCGCCGAGGGAAAGGCCGAAAGCCATGCCGTTATTTTCTACAAAATGGAGCCGGGCCCAATTAAATCCCAAAAGAAGGATTTCCTCCCCATATTCCATGTGTGTTTTGACCCAAAACTTGAGCGTTTGGTCGATCAGAAGGATCAAAAATACCAAGAGGAAGACTTTGACTGCGGGTTTCAATACGCTGCAATTTTAATGGATGGACCCCATCCGCATGGTTATAGTAACATTCCACGGTGTCTCCGGTTTAACCGGAGGTACAGAAAGAGAGAGGCTACTGAACTTTTTTTGCTTCCATGCTCAAGGTAGCATGGGGCACTGCTTTTAATCGTTCTTTGGAAATGAGTTTTCCGGAGACACGACAAATTCCGTATGTTTTGTTGTGTACCCGGACCAGTGCGTTTTCCAGGTGTTGTATGAGTTTTTGCTGGCGAGAGGCCAGTTGGTAAAGTTGCTCGTTCTCTGCTGTTCCGGTTCCATCATCTAATCCCCGAATTTTTGCATCCGGGTTGTCAGCCAGGTCTTCGAGTTGTTGTTGATAAAAAAGGAGCTGATTTTTGGCTTTCTCTAGTTTTTCTTCAATCAAGGCTCTAAATTCATTGAGCTCTTCATCCGAGTATCGGGTTTTCGCCATAATCTGACTCATAGTGGTCGTCTTGTCGGGGTTGGAAAATGAAAACAGGTCTTTTCCTGAAAATCCCCGCAAAAATAGACTTTTTCCCGATTTGGTCCAAAGGTTCGGTAAAAAACATGTGTTCGGATGGATTAATCATCCAGGCTTTCGGTAGAAGATTCTTCCTCCAATTCAGCGGTTTTTTCCCTTTTGACCAATGCATTGGCATGCATATCGGCATATTCTTTCCGGTTGCGAGCCAGGTCAATTGCGAGGAATACGGCTTGCATGAAAGAAGAGTGATCCGCCGCATTTTGTCCGGCAATTTCGAATCCAGTGCCGTGGTCGGGGGAAGTTCGAATGCCGGTTAACCCGGCCGTGAAGTTAATGCCTCCGCCAAAAGCCAGCGTTTTAAACGGAATAAGGCCCTGGTCGTGGTACATGGCGAGCACCCCGTCAAATTTGGCAAATTGACCGGAACCGAAAAAGCCATCGGCGGGAAATGGCCCCAAAGCCATCATCCCTCCTTTTTTTGCTTCTACTACGGCAGGGCGGATGAACCGCTCTTCTTCATTGCCGATAAGTCCGCCGTCGCTGGCATGGGGGTTGAGGGAAAGCACGGCAATGGTAGGCCGTTCCAGTCCGAAGTCAACTTTCAGGGTTTCATAGAAAACCCGGAGTTTAGAGAGGATCAACTCCTTGGAGATATTTTCGGCAACCTGGTTAATAGGCAGGTGGTTAGTCACCAGGCCAATTCGGAGGTTGTCGTATACCATGAGCATCAGGCTTTCTTTGGCGCCCATTTCATGAGTGAGGTACTCGGTGTGCCCTGTAAATGGAAAATTGGCCATTTGCAGCGCTTCTTTGCTAACAGGGGCGGTTACCAGGGCGTCAATTAATCCGGCTTTTAGATCTTTAGCCGCCTGCTCCAGCGAAATAATGGCATACCTGCCACTTTCATCCGTGGGTTTTCCCAGCGTAATGTTGATGTTCTCCTGCCAGCAATTTACCACATTAATCCGGTCGGGATTCGGGCGTTCGGCGGTGCGAAGGGGGTGAAATGGAAAATCTTCTACGGAGATAATATTCTTATGGTAGGAAACGACCTTGGACGAGCCATAAATAATAGGGATACATCGATCCCGGACTTCTTTTATGGCCAGGGTTTTCAGGATGACTTCCAATCCGATGCCGTTAATATCGCCAATACTTATACCTATTTTGGGTTTTGTGGAATACATGTCTGTTTTTTTGCAGAACGGAAAAATGCAACAATTTCCTCAGAATCACAAATATCCAAAATTTGCGAGGGATTGATGCAATCCGTTGAGCTATACTAAAGAAAAAGTGATTTGACGCCCTTCGGCCGTCAAATCACTTGGGACTATTACGGCCAGCGGCGGCACTAGTCCCCAACCACTTCGGTTAGGGTATATTTAAGTCGACTGAAAAAAAAGTTGTGCCGGAACTTTCGCCGAAGTCATGCCCTTTTATTAATATCGAAGAAAATTAATGCCCCCCACTATCGGGAATGAACCCCTCACGCATGATAAAAGCAAAAAAATCATTCGGCCAGCATTTCTTAACCAGTGAGCCAATTGCCCAGCGCATTGCAGAAAGCTTGCAGGAGACCGCACACTATAAAAAGGTGCTGGAAGTGGGCCCCGGCAAGGGGATACTGACCAAATTTTTGCTGGACAAACCCTATGAACTGGTTGCTGTCGAAGCAGATGCAGATATGGTCACTTACCTGAAGCAGTTTTTTCCTTCACTCGACGGGCGTGTGGTCGAAGCTGACTTTTTGAAACTTCGGCTGAATGAGGTGATGGGAGAGGAGCCTTTTGGGTTGATCGGGAATTTCCCTTACAATATCTCCTCTCAGATCCTGTTCAAAATGATCGATTACCGGGCTCAAATACCGGAATTGGTGGGTATGTTTCAGCGGGAAATGGCTGATCGGGTTATTGCGCCTCCGGGTAGTAAGACTTATGGGGTGATCAGTGTATTGGTGCAGGCTTTTTACAAAGGCGCGCATTTGTTTTCGGTAAAACCGGGGTCTTTCAGCCCGCCTCCGAAAGTACAGTCGTCGGTTATTCGACTCGTGCGTAAAGACCCCTATACGCTGGATTGCGACGAACGGCTCTTTCGTCGGATCGTCAAGCAAGCGTTCAATCAGCGCCGTAAAATGTTGCGAAACACGCTCAAACCGTTGTTCCCGGATGAAATCTTGAAGGAGGAATACTTTCAGCAACGACCCGAAGTGCTGAGTGTAGACGATTTTGTACAGCTAACCAAGCGGATCGAGGCGCTTAACAGTATCGAATAAATCAATTGTCCAACCCTGTAAATAAAGTATGCTATGAATTTTGAAGCACAGATCAATGAGGATTTGAAGGTAGCGATGAAGGCGCAGGACAAGCAAGCACTGCGCGGAATTCGGGCCATAAAACAGGCTATTTTGCTTGCTAAAACCGATGGAAGTCATGAGGAGATCACCGAAGAAAAGGCGATCAAAATGATTCAGAAGCTTGTCAAGCAGCGCAAAGACTCCCTGAGTATCTATGAAACGCAGGGCCGGGAAGACCTGGCTCAGGTAGAGCGGGAGGAATTGGAGATTCTCGAACGCTATTTGCCCAAGGCGATGAGTCAGGAGGAATTGGAAGCTGCCGTAAAGCGGATCATAGACCAGGTGGGAGCTACCTCCATGAAAGATATGGGAAAAGTGATGGGCCTTGCGTCCAAAGAATTTGCCGGCAGTGCGGATGGATCGGCGATCTCGGCAGTGGTGAAAAAACTGCTGGGATAAGAATCACCTAAAGGAGGTCTTGGGTTACAGGACTTCCTTTTTTTTCTCCATTAATTCCAGGAATTTTGGAATGCACTGGTCTGCCATACCGGCTGCTCCGTTAAACATTACGCAAATCCCCCACCCATCTCTGGGGTGTACGGCTATTTCGGCCCGATAACCAGCAACGTATCCGCCGTGGTAGAGGAGGGTTTCCTCGTTGCCGAGGTCGAGTACCCGCCAACCTAGCCCGTAATAGGCTTTTTTCATGTGATCCCAGTGGTGGAAATACCGCCACCGAATGGGTGAAAAAATATAGGGGGTTCCAAGTTTTTTGAGAGTTTCGGCGCTCAATATGTCAGGGCGGTTGCCCAACATAGCCAAGAGGTAATGTGCCATGTCGGTTGCACTGGCGTTGACACCACCTGCAGGCGCGGCGTTGTAGTAGTGGGGGGATGGAGCCAATTGCCGCCAGCTGCCAGCCCTGGAGGCCTGGTGCGGCATCGCTGCGTTGGGATGGTGAAGAAACCCATCCAAACTGGCAGATGCATCAGTCATGTGGAGTGGCCCGAATACTTCCCGTTGGAGGTTTTCTTCATATTCGAGGCCTGTCGCAACCTTTACCACCTCTCCGATCAGCGAAAAAACGGAATTCTGGTAGCTGTATACCGTGCCAGGGTCGCCGATCAGTTCCACATCAGCCAGCAACGGCATAATCTCTTCCGTTGTCCTCCCCAACTCAATCAAATTGGTATACGTATGGTAAGGCAATCCGGTAGTTTGTGAGAGGAGGTGCACCAATTGGAGGGTCTCGGTTTGTTTGTCCGTAAGCAGGCAGAGGTCGGGGAGGTATTGAATGACGGGGTCTTCCCATTTCAGAACCTCTTTTTCCACGAGGCGGCCGGTCAGGAAGGCGGCAAATGATTTCGAAAGGGAAGCGATACGAAAGATAGTATGTGCATCTACAGGTTCGGCATGCTGAATGGATTGGAGGCCATACCCTTTTGACAATAGCACTTTACCGTTGGCCACAATAGCCACAGCTGCGCCAGGGGCAGCGCCGTGTAGGATTGCTTCTTCCAAAAATGCGTCGAAGGACTCCACCTCGCACAGGATTTCAGGTGCCGGAATGGAATAGTCGGCCTGGCCAAGGAGGGGCATCTCGGGTGCTGTCACCTGGGTGGCAAAGCCCAATGCCAGTGGGAGGAACAGAAACGGAAGAATCTTTTTGTGCAAACTGTTTTTGGGTTTTGTTGAGTAAAACCGGCAGGCAAGGTACGGAAATATGAGCAAATAGCCAATAATACGGATTGTCACAAACACCCCCCGTGCATTGAAACGTTCTCCCCCTGTGATTGCAGGTGACACGTTCAAAAGAAATTCCCGGCCTGTTCAAAAATTACTATTTTTAATATTGAAAGATATTGGTGTGCCAATATCTTATACCCCATCCAGCCTTGTGGAATTTCTTTGACAAGCCTTCACACACCCCCCGCTATGAGTAAATCTCGGGGAAATTTTTTTATATGAAACAGATGAATACCCTCCTTCTCTTTGTCCTCCCCGCCATTGCTATCTCCCTGTTTTGGGAGCGGCAGGTCAAAGAGCCTACTCCAGTTACGGAGCCTCCGGCGGTGGAAATTTACACAGTGAATGAGGAAGCCGAAGCTCCGCCGTGCCCCTGTACCCTTACACAGGGGGCCTTTTCCGCGCCCCTGCCGTTCCTGACCGGCAATGTGCCGGCAACGACGTTTTACGCCTATGGGGTGCCGACGGGCTCCTCTGCCAATACGGGATTGGAATTGTCCAATACCCTGGTGCTGATGTTGTATGAAAATTCGAACACTGGAGATGTAAGTATGGTATTTATCGCAGATATCGCCAATGACAGCGACGGAGGAGAAATGGACATTACCTTCAATTGCATGCCCAGTACTTCCTACATTGCCGTGTCAGATGACGCAGGGGAGCTCTTTGGTTCGGCGCCGACATTCACCGGCAATTTCACCTGGTCGCCGTGTTGTACCGATGGAGGCGTTATTTCCGGCGTGGGCTGCGGCTACACCTTTACCATCAACCCGGACCTTATCAGCGGTATCAACGACTTCTCGCTGGTTTATGGCACGGTAGCTAACCCGACCTACCTTACCATGCCCAATTTCGACTGCCCCATCACTATCAATTGCGGGGGGGCTGCATGCTGTGTCGAGTCGTTCGAGTTTAGTGGTACGGTGCAGAATGCAAGCTGTGCAAACTCGATGAATGGATCGATCACGCTTTCTACGAATTGTGCTACCAACCCGACCTTTCAATGGTCCAATGGAAAAACGACTCAAAATATTTCTAACCTGGCTCCAGGCGCTTATTCCGTTACTATTACAGATGCCGGCGGGTGTACACAGTCGGCTACCTATGTAGTAGCCGCCAATTCCCCGGCGCCAACCCCGGTGATCACCGGGCCTACTTCGTTTTGCTCGGGGCAGACGGCAGTACTGGGGGTGAGTGGTAGCTATGTATCTTACCAATGGTCGAATGGACTGCAAACCCCTTCCATCGTCATCTCCACGGGAGGAACATACAGTGTGACAGTCACAAATTCAGGAGGGTGTACGGCTTCGGCATCCATCACCGTTACCCAAAACCCAAGCCCGATGCCGGTGATCACCGGGCCAACCAGTATCTGTTTCGGGCAGACTGTTATGCTAAACGCCGGCTTTGGCTATGCGTCCTACAATTGGTCGACCGGAGCAAATACGCCCACCATCCTGGTATCCCAGCCCGGCGGATACTCCGTTACCGTAACCAATAGCTTTGGTTGTCCGGGAGTGGCTTTTACCATTGTGCAACCGCTCCCCAGTCCTGTGCCGATCATAACCGGTCCTACCAGTTTTTGCCCTGGGCAAACCATTGTGCTCAACGCCTCCGGCAATTTTACCGCCTACAATTGGTCGAACGGGGCCACAACCCCGACTATTGGCGTCAGTACTGTCGGCACCTATAGCGTAACCGTGACCAACAGCAGCGGGTGTACGGCCAGTACTTCGGTCAACGTAACGCAAAGCCCCGCCCCGATGCCGACCATCACCGGCCCCAATAGTTTTTGCCCGGGCGATACAGTGATCCTGACCGCTGGTAGCGGTTATTCGTCGTATAGCTGGTCGTCAGGCCCCACGACGCAAATGATCCAGGTGACGACACCGGGACTCTATTCGGTGACGGTGACCAACAGCCAGGGCTGTAGCGGCTCCACCTCCCTGCAGGTGGACACCCTGGCCTCCTTCACCCCGCTCATCACCGGAAATCTCGAATTGTGCCCGGGTGATACCAGTATACTGGATGCCGGATCGGGCTACTCGACTTATCAATGGTCGACGGGCCAAACGACGCAAACGATATCCGTCTCACAGGCAGGGGTGTATGAAGTGACTGTGACCAGTACGGGCTCCTGCGTGGGTATGGCTGGCGTGGATGTGATGGTAAATCCGGTCGATACCGCAATGATCTACGATTCGAGTTGCAACCCCCAGGATACCGGGGTATTTGTGCAGGTGTTTTCCAATCAATACGGGTGCGACAGCGTGGAGGTACGCACAGTTTTATACTCTTTGGGCGATACGATGCTGCTGTACAGTGCAAGTTGCAACCCTCAGGATACGGGCATTTTTATACAATCCTTTACCAACCAAAACGGGTGCGACAGCGTGGAAATCGAAACGGTGAGCCTCTTGCCCATCGACACGACCTACCTCTTTAACGAGACCTGTTTCCCGCAAGACACCGGGGTGTTTTCGCTATTATTCTCCAACCAGTACGGCTGCGATAGCCTTACCATCGAAACGGTGATACTCAATCCCACAGATAGCACGTACCAATATAGCTCGAGTTGTAACCCTCAGGATACAGGCTTGTTTGTGGCCACTTTTACTAACCAGTTCGGTTGCGACAGCCTGCTATTCCAGGCAGTAAGTTATAGCGAATCGGATTCTACCTATACATATAGTGCCAGCTGCAACCCACAGGATACCGGCATTTTTATTACCACATTGACCAATCAGTACGGCTGTGACAGTTTGTTGTTCCTGACGGTGGGGTATAGCGAATCGGATACTACGTACTTATTCAGCTCCAGTTGCGCTCCTCAGGATACGGGATTTTTCCTCACTACGCTCACGAATCAATACGGTTGCGACAGCCTGCTGTTTGAGGCAGTGAGTCTGCTTCCGACGGATACGGTATATATTTTCAATGAAAGTTGCTTCCCGCAGGATACGGGCTTATTTGTATTCAACTACACGAACCAGTTCGGGTGTGACAGTATTGAGATCGAGGCGGTGAGTCTGCTTCCGACGGATACGGTATACATTTTCAATGAAAGTTGCTTCCCGCAGGATACGGGCTTATTTGTATTCAACTACACGAACCAGTTCGGGTGTGACAGTATTGAGATCGAAGCGGTGAATTTGTTGCCAACGGATACGGTATATATTTTCAATGAAAGTTGCTTCCCGCAGGATACGGGCTTATTTGTATTCAATTATACGAACCAATACGGGTGTGACAGCATCGAGATCGAGGCGGTAAGCCTGCTTCCGACGGATACGGTATACATTTTCAATGAAAGTTGCTTCCCGCAGGATACGGGCTTATTTGTATTCAATTATACGAACCAATACGGGTGCGACAGCATCGAGATCGAGGCGGTAAGCCTGCTTCCGACGGATACGGTATACATTTTCAATGAAAGTTGCTTCCCGCAGGATACGGGCTTATTTGTATTCAATTATACGAACCAATACGGGTGCGACAGTATCGAGATCGAGGCAATAAGCCTGTTGCCGACGGATACCTTATATCTATATGGCTTGAGCTGTAATCCGCAAGATACAGGCTTGTTTGTGATTAACTACACGAATCAGTATGGGTGTGACAGTGTGGAGATCGAGTCGGTAAGCCTGCTGCCGAGCAATACGAATTATTTGTATAACGTGAGTTGTAGTCCACAGGACACGGGGGTATTTATGACCACCTATCCCAACCAATATGGATGCGACAGCTTGGTGATCGAGACGGTGAGCTTATTGCCTTCCAATACCCTTAATTTTTCCAGCGGCACTTGCGATCCCTTGGAGGTGGGTACCTTTATTTCCACGTATACCAACCAGTTTGGATGCGACAGCACGGAGATTCTGGAAGTATATTTGTTGCCTACCGATTCCTGTGCGTTGACCGTGGGATTCGCGGTGCAGAATGTACCATGCAATGGGGACAATAACGGCAAGATAACCCTCTCGATAACCGGAGGCAATGTACCGATTCAGTGTGCCTGGATGTCGTCTAATGGCACGCTTAGCGGAAATTTGATCCTTTCCCAGTTCGGCAATTCGCTGGTGATACCCAGTTTGCCGGCGGGCGTCTACACGATTCACCTGACAGATCCGAACGGGTTGGAATGGACGGAGAATATTACCATATCGGGGCCCCCATTATTGACTACCGGTATTTCGGTCACCTCCGATTATTTCGGGTTTGGGGTGAGTTGTGCAGGTGGTTCGGACGGATCAGTAGCAGGCTCGGCCAATGGCGGAACCGGAGCCTACATTTATGTATGGAGCACTGGGCAGTCGGGCACAACACTGAATAATCTACCTGCCGGATCATACGGATTGACCGTGACAGACGGGAATGGCTGTACCGCGTCGGCCACCCAAACACTTAACGAACCGCCTCCATTAGCTGCCATTTTGGAAACGATTCCTGCCGACTGCAAGCAGGGCAACAGCCTGGTCGTTTCTACGATCGTTGGGGGGATTCCTCCTTATTTGACTTCTTTGGATGGAGGCCCTTTTTCCAGTCAACAGCAGTTTAACGACCTGGAGCCCGGCACACATGAGATTGCGATAGAAGATGCAGTGGCTTGTACCTGGGCAGGAGATGCCCTATTGCCGGCAATCCCTGAATTTTGGGTTGACCTTGGGCCTGATACGCTGATCGTGCTGGGTAGTTCGATCACGTTGCATCTGCAGACCAACCTGACGCTCATAGATACGATAATCTGGAATCCATTACCTCCGGGAGCTTCCTGTATGAATTGTACCAGCTTAAACATTTCGCCCACTTCCTCTACGGAATACACGGTTTTGGTACGCGATGCGAATGGGTGTGAGGCCACGGCAAAGGTGTATGTAGGTGTCTACCGTCCGCAGGATTACTATGTACCCAATGTGATCAGCCCGAACTTTGACGGCATCAACGATCTGTTGGTGGTCTATGCCGGAAAATCCGTGAAACGTGTCCGGGAGATGGTGATCTTCGATCGTTGGGGTGGGACGGTATTTTACCAGCCTGATTTTCCTCCCAACGACCCTGCCTATGGGTGGGATGGCCGCAAGGATGGAAAATTTGTTTCGGAAGGCGTGTATGTGTATCAGTTTGAAGTGGAATACATCGACGGGTTGGTGTTACTGGTGTCGGGAGATATAACTGTGGTGCGGTAGAGGCCACAAGTATTTCGAAGAAATGACAAGGGCGTAGCTGCGACAGGTCCCTGCAATGCGGAATAAATTATATTCAGTTAACGCGAAATTTATACAGGGTTAATGCTGTGTTGATACTTTTATTAGTTTAGAGGGTAAATACTTCAGGAATTGATAAAGACCAATTAAAGATTGCCGTTTATATGGAAACATTTTACCTGATCATCATTGTCGTCTTGTTTTTACTGGCTATTTCCGACCTCATTGTAGGAGTTAGCAATGATGCAGTTAATTTTCTCAATTCAGCGGTGGGTTCAAAGGCCGCCACATTCAAACTGATCCTTTTTGTGGCTGCGTTGGGGATTCTTTTGGGTTGTACCTTTTCCAGTGGGATGATGGAAGTGGCCAGGAAGGGAATTTTTCACCCGGAGTATTTTTATTTTTCAGAGATCATGCTGATTTTTCTGGCCGTAATGGTCACCGATGTCATCTTGTTGGATGCGTTCAACACTTTTGGGATGCCTACTTCCACCACGGTATCGGTCGTCTTTGAATTGTTGGGTGCAGCAGTGGCGTTGTCTCTTATTAAAGTGTACACGGATCCAAACGCACTTGATTTGGGGGAGTATATCAATTCAGGCAAGGCATTGGCGATTATTTCAGGGATCCTATTTTCGGTGGTCATTTCATTTTCGGCAGGAGTGATCATCCAATATTTGACCCGATTATTGTTTTCATTTAATTACGAGAAAAGGCTCAGGTATTTAGGCTCCATATGGGGAGGCCTTGCCATTGCATCGATCACGTACTTTCTGTTGGTTAAGGGATCGCAAGGGGCGTCTTTTATGGACGCAAAAACGCTTGCGGCCATCACGGAGAATACATGGCTCATTATTGGCGTCAGTTTTGTGGGCTGGACTATCGTCCTACAGCTACTTATTTGGTTTACAAAAGTCAACATTCTGACACTGATCGTGTTAATCGGTACTTTTTCCCTTTCGATGGCATTTGCTGGAAACGACCTGGTGAATTTCATAGGCGTGCCGCTGGCTGGCTACAACTCTTACGAGATTTGGACACAAACCGGAGGTGCGCCCGACAGCTTGTTGATGGATGGGCTAGCTGGAAAAGTGCCGACACCAACCATCCTATTATTATTGGCTGGGGTAATTATGGCCATCACCCTTTGGACTTCCAAAAAGGCTAAGTCTGTGGTGAAGACCTCCCTCGACCTGGGAAGACAACATGAAGGAAATGAGCGGTTTTCCTCTTATGCCGTGTCGCGCAGTCTCGTTCGGAATTTTGGCAAAATGGCCACCGTTGTCAATGATTTTCTGCCTGCCAAAATGAAAAAGGCGGTCGAAAATCAATTTGATGAAAGGCCATTTATTGCCAAACAGGCACATTTGGGAGCAGAGGCGCCTTCATTCGACCTGCTCAGAGCAGCTGTGACTTTAGTTGTCGCCAGCATTCTGATCACCATGGGGACCAACCTGAAGTTGCCCTTGTCTACTACCTATGTGACATTCATGGTTTTCATGGGAACCTCCCTGGCTGACGGCGCCTGGGGCAGGGAAAGCGCTGTGTACCGTGTATCTGGTGTGCTTTCCGTTATTGGAGGCTGGTTCTTCACTGCTTTGTCTGCTTTTGTGGTCGCGTTCATTTTTGCCAATATTTTCTACTTCGGAGGTTCCATTGCCATTGTCCTTGTCCTGATCATGGCCGCAGTGATTATCTACCGTTCGCACAAGTACCACGGCAAGCGAATGGAGGAAGAGCTTGTGTTAGAGAAAGGGATTGAAGAAGGTACGCTTACCAGGGAAAAGATTATCGAATTGAGTGTCGACAATATGACCCAAATTTTGGGTGGGGTCAGTAAAGTGCTGGATGATGCATTGGAAGCGCTCGAAAAGGAGAACCTGGCAAACCTGAACAAAACCTACCAGGAATTCAAAGAGATTGAACGCCTTTCTGAAAAAATAAAGAGGCGGGCCAACAAGGCGATTGACAAAATTGAGGATGATCAGATTGAAATGATACACCTTCATATATTAGTAGCAGATTACCTGAATGAGATGACCATCCATGTCCGGAATATTGTAAAACCAAGTCTCGACCATGTGGATAATAACCACAAAACGCTTATTCCAGTCCAGATGAATGAACTGAGAACAATCCAGGAAAAATTGAAAGAACGGCTTGATGCCACGATAAAGATGTTTGATTCTTTGGACGCTGATGCGGCCAAGCACTTGCAAGGGAGCTTGAATTCATATGTAAAACTCATCCGAACCGCTCGTAAAAACCAGATCAAGCGCATAAAAAATCACGAGATTGGCACGCGAAACAGCGTTCTTTTCCTCAACTTCCTGGGGGAGTATCGAAATCTCGCACTCTTTTCCAACCGGATGGTAAAAGTGATGGATGACCTCATTTTCAACCCGGAGGAGGAAAAGGATGCCTAGCCCCTCATTTGGGCAGGGTTCCAGCGCCCTGCCCAAATGTTCAGAATAGGGGCCTTTTCTATTGCATCTCCTCTAACACATTCAATAACCATTTCCGGTCAGTAAGCGGGGATACGCTCAGGATATCTTTCCGGAGCGCAGGCCATTTTTGGGGATTGCGGCGCATGATGCGGGTCAGCAGTTTGCAGAAATTTTCGTAAGTCTTGCGCAGTTCATTAGACAAGTACTTGTTGCGTTTCAGATAAATGGTGAAAGAAGCCAGAAGAGAAAGAAGGGCCTCTTCCTCATCGATCTCGTAATAGATCTTGAGCAACAGCAGCTTGGCATTCAGGTTGTAGTGGATGTCGGTGAATTCGACCTGGTTCAGAAATTTCATTGCCTTTTCGTGCTCCTTTTTCTGGTAGTAGAGGTCGGCGAGGTTGTAGTAAAGGGCATTCTCCCGGGATGCCTCCTGCAGTTTGGGGGAGTACTGATACATAAACTCCTCGGCCCAGTCAAAGTTCCCCAGATTGAATGCCAGCTTGATGATATTCTTGTAATGCCAGGGGGAGAGCTGGTCCTTGGGCAGATATATCTTTGATTCAATACCAAACATGTAGAGACTGATCGCTTCTTCCAGAAAAGGGCGCCGGTCGGTTTGCTCCCGGATTTGCTGGATACAAAAATTGAGCAGGTGGGAGAGTATGTTCTGTTTATCTTCTTCGGAAAAGGAGGTAACGTTGGACTGGAACAAGGCCTTTACTTCTTCATATTGGGCAGCAGCCTGCGATTCGTCGCTGAGCATTAGGAGAATATGATAATAGGCCTTGAGAAGAAGGTTGTCGAGTAAGTCTGATTCCTGAAGACCTTTCAGCAGGAGGTCCCGGAAGGTTTGGGAATAGGTTTGGTTGAAAATATGTTGCCGGTTGATCATCTCTGTCAGCATGCGCAGCTTTTTGCTGAAGTAAAACCGGTCGAGGTTGTCGGAGGCAACTTCCAGATGAGGGTCGTACCTGCGTTCGTCTTTATTCATAAAATACTGGTCGCCGATCTCTCCAATTCTAAACTGGTGGAAAAATCCTTCGCTCTCCACTATTTCCCGCTCCTCCAGTTGCTGATTCAATTTTTTATGGACAAATTGGTACTCCTTCTCCAGTTTCCGCTGCACGAGGGTTTCCAGCAGATGGAGTTGAGGTTGAACAGGAGATTGCTCAAAAGATTGAATACCCAGAAAGCGCTCGCCAAGCTTGAGCAGGTAGTTCATGCGGTAGGCCAGTTGCTTTTCATCATAGGACTGACCGGGAAATGCCGCACGGAAGACCTGCTCTTTGCGGATGGCTTTCTCCGGAAAGGCCGGGGCTTGATCTTTAAGGTATTGGAACAAGGGCATAAGTTCCTTCCGGGTGTTGAAATAAGGAGACCGGATGAACAAATCAAAAGCCTGAAGTTCTTCGGTTGAAAAGGTAGCCAGTAGGTTAATTAGTTTGCTATTTTCCATGCTGGGAAGAATTTTCGATGAAAAAATGCGGGTATTTCACGGAATTTGAATAAGTTTTTTTGAAAAAACACAAATGACATATTATGTTAATTTTTAATTTAAAAGACATAATGGTCTCATTAATAAAGTGTTGATTTGTTTTGTTTGTTTGATTTTTCGATTAGCCGTCCATCTTCTAGTGTGAAAAATATGAAAATTTGTAGCTTTTATGAATGTTTTAAGTACTTACTTTTGTATGGTCGAAAGGATAAAACATAGCATGAGTTCAACCAAAACGATCTGGCTGACGATTCAAACCCTACTGCTAACGTGCACGGGTCTTTTCAGCCAGGTGATGTATCCGGGAGACGCGAACAACAGCGGGGTGGCAAACGGGTTGGATGTGCTGACCATCGGGCAGGCTTACGGACTTACGGGGCCGACTCGAATGGGCGCCACCACCGACTGGATGCCGCAGAGCATAGCTCCCAGCCAATGGGCACAGACTTTTCCCAACGGCTTAAATTACGCATATGCCGACAGCAACGGCGACGGCATTATTGACGATCTTGACATAACGGAAGGTGTACAGTTGAATTTCCTGCAGGAACATACCGGGAACCTTATTCCCGATGAATATTCTACAGGAGGAACACCTGGATCCAGCCCCGGCCTTGCAGCCTACGGCGATAAGGATGTCCTGTTCGGACTGGATACCTTACACGTAGATATGCGCATCGGCGCCGGTTCAATGCCTGTGACCGGGTTTTACGGAGTGGCCTTTACGGTATTCTTCAATCCGGATTTGATCCAGCCTGATCAGGCAAATTATTTTCTGCCCGATATCGCCTGGTACGATCCATCGGGTACGGAAAGCACCTCCATGGTGATCGAAAATCCGACGGCAGGCCGCATTGATGTGGCTATTACGCGGATCAACCAGGAGGGCGTTGACGGGTTTGGCTCCATAGGCACGATGGCTTTTGTGATCATTGAAGATGTGGTGGGCGAATTTGTAGAGTACGACAACTTCCTGAGCATCGAAAATATCAAGGTCATTGACCAGGGCTTGAACGACATACAGGTGTTCGATACCGTGGAAGCAAAACTGACCCCTGTAACTGAAGTGTGGGAGCCCGAATGGAGGCTCTACCCAAACCCGGCTGCAGAAACCGTAACACTGGAAACCGGAGCATTGAACGTACAGCAAGTACTCATTTTGAATTCCCTGGGACAGGAGGTACAACGGTACATTCCTTCAGGACAGCAGGAAACATACACGATACCGATCCGCAACTTACCCGGAGGTGCGTACTTCCTCGAAGTGCAAGGCACAAAAGGCCGCTGGGTAAAGAAACTGATCATACGACCATAACGCGATTTCAACGAATAATCCCTAAGATACTTTCATACTTAATCCCGTGAGCATAACAGAAGCCGGATATGAACGGTCCGGCTTCATTTTTCAAACTTCTGAGCAAGTAGTTCTACGACAAAATTAATGTATAAACACTGCGGCTGCAGGCCGCAGTGTTTATGAAAATCTTATAATCCCACGAACGTACTAACAAATTAATCCCATAAACACGATTGAAGCCGGATGATAAATCCGGCTTCATACCCCCCCCTTGAAGCAGACGTACTACTGAGAAATATTTTCCCGCGAGCAATGTGTATAAAGGCCAGATGATCTCTGGCCTTTTTTTTTGAAAAAAACAGGAGATTACCTGCTGAAAAAAGGGCTCTTAACTCCCCTCACCCCTGGCACAGCCTTAAAAACAGACCCAGCATCCGGGAAAGCCGCACGCTCTTCTTCCGTCATATCCAAACTTGCGGTCGTGATATACAAGGTGTCCAGATTTTTACCTCCAAACGCACAGGCAGTCACATTGTGGGCAGGCACGTCAATTTTAGAAAGGAGCTGGCCTGTTTTCGGATCAAAACGGGCTATGGAATTGCCGTTCCACATACCGACCCAAAGCTTATCTTCTTCGTCAATGGCCATTCCGTCTGGAAAACCAAGGGAGTCTGGGACCGCTACAGCTACCCGCTCGTTGGAGAGGTCTCCCGTTGCTACCTCATAATCATAAGCCCGGATCTGCCCGGTGGGGGTGTCAATGTAATACATCGTCTTTTGGTCGGATGTCCAGACGATGCCGTTGGAGATGGTTATGTGGTCCAGCATTTTCGTGGCCAGTCCATTTGCATCGATCCGATAAAGGCTGGCGGTGGGGTTGGTTGTTCCAAAGTCCATCGACCCGACCCAAAGCCTACCGGCTGGGTCGCACTTGCCGTCGTTAAAGCGATTTCCAGGCATATCCGCCTCGAGCGGGCAAAACGGGCTGATTGCTCCGGAAAGGGTATTGATTATATAAATACCGTCTTCCAGTGCGATGACAGCTTCCTGATCACCTGTGGGGACCACTGTACCTATTCTGGTTGGAGTTGGAAAAGACCGGTTAGTTTTGGTGACTGGATCGTAGATATGCAGCAATTTGCCTTCGATATCTACCCAGTAGAGTTCCTGGCTCTGGTGGTTCCAAAAAGCGCCTTCTCCGAGTTGGGAAGGAATACGGTATTCCAAAACGGCCTTTATGGATGCCATCTCGTTTGAGTTTTCTTCGGATTTTGAAATGCAGGCAGAGACAAAGATCAGGAGAAATAGGGCATATTTGGGCATGGAGGGTATTTTTGAATGTGCATTTACAGGCGGAAAATACCAATAATATTTAGAGGACTTTTGGTGCAAGTCTGGTTTTCTCCTATTTTCGAAATAATTCAAACCAATGCCCAACATGAAACAATTGCTTCTCCTCATGTTCACCCTGCAAGCGATGCTTGCCCTTGGCCAAATTGGCGTCAATATCAGCTTACCCGAACGAGGTGGCACGTATATCGACCTGGCCCGTGAAAACTACCGCTGGCATGATCTAAATACGGGAAATGAGCTCACCTCCAGTCAAGTGGATGCACAGGGCTGGCCGGCTGTAGATTCCAGATACATTGTCGATTTCCGGCCGGTAGCCGAATGGACCGGCTCGATCGATGACCCCGAAGTGTACCGACTCGATGTGGGCGGCACGTGGACCTGTTCCTTTCAGGGGCAGGGAATCGTCACCGGCAATGTCGGAGGGGTGGTACAAAACCTTTCTTACGACGTTCCATCCAACAAGACTACCTTCGATTTTGTAGTCGACCCCGGTAGCAACGGCCTTTTTTTGATCGATTTCAGCGATACCCGCCGCACACCGGCGCATCCGCTTAATTCCGGCTTTACCGATTTCAACATGCTACGCCCGGGGTATGCCGATGACAGTCAACTCTTTCACACGGCTTTTTTGGCCCCGTTCGATTCGATCGACTTTAGCGCCATTCGCTACATGGTGTTCACCGGCGCGAATGGCAGCGATCCGGATTATCCGGCCCTTACGGAATGGGCCGACCGGAAATTACCTACAGATGCTTCCCAGGTAGGCATTCCTTCCATTGGGAAAAAGGATGGAGGGTGCTGGGAGCATGTGATCGCCCTGGCCAACCGAACCCACCCCGATGCCTGGATCAACGTGCCCGTTTCCGCCAGCACGGACTATGTACAGCAATTGGCTACCATGCTGAAAAATGACCTCGATCCGGAGCTGAATATTATCGTAGAAAGCAGTAACGAAGTGTGGAATACCGCTCCCGGTTTTGAACAGAGCCAATACAACCAGGCGCAGGCAGTCGGCCTGGGCATTGGCGAGCACGAAAACCACGCCCGGCGAACAGTAGAACTGGCGCAGATCTTTGAAACCGTTTTTGGCGCCGGTTCGTTAAACAACCGCATCCGGGTGGTCTTGTGCAGCCACCAACCCATGCTCAAGTGGTGGGTGGAGCCCATGTTGCAATATATCAACACCCACTTCGGACCACCCGCTGATTTCCTTTATGCCATTGGCTGCCAAACCTACTTTTCTGGTGGACATGAGGCGGGGGAGAGCATCAGCAAAATACTCGATGATTGCCACCTGAGTATCACAAATCAAATCGTAGACACCGGCGTCAACGAAGCCGGACGAACGCAATGGATCGCCAAAGCCAACGACTGGGGGTTGCCGGGCGGGTTTGTATCGTACGAAGGAGGTCCCGATCATGGCGGGGGTAGCACCACCAATATCGCCAACCGCATCCTGGCTGAGCGGAGCGAAGGCATGTGCGACGAAATGCGCTACAACCTGGACGAGGCATTTATCCAGCTCGGAGGTACGCTCGCCATGCAGTTTACCCTGACAAGCGGGTACAACCGCTATGGTTGTTGGGGGTTGACTGATGATGTAAATGACCCGCACCGGAATTTCAAGTTTGGGTGTTTGCGCGACCTGGTGAAGGATACGTCCGTTCGGACAATGGAACCTGGAAAAGCCCAGCCGACGGTATCCGTTTTTCCCAATCCATCTTCAGGAGAGGTGCATTTTACTTTTGAGCTTGCCAATCCAGCTGAGGTGCGGCTGAATATTTATGATCTGTTCGGGCGGGAAGTATATTTTTTTGATGAAGAAAAAAGAGGAAAGGGTGTTCCGGAAATTACCTGGGAGGCCGGGGATGCCAATTCCGGGGTGTATTTCTATTTGCTTTCCATTGGGAATCAGCAGGCATGCGGGCGTTTTGTGGTTAAGAAGTGAAGGCCTCTTTCCATTAACTCACCCTATACCGAAACATCCTCGATCCCTGAGGATGGCGTGTTTGCGCAGCCCCCGTTCTTTATTTTTGAATTATTAGCTTAGCTCCTTGAACTGAAAATGGGGGAGCCAAACGCACGATATATAACCCTTTTTCAAGTCCGGTCAAATTAAGTTGAACCTGCTTTTGGTGTTCTACTATTGTGGATCGAACCTGCCTTCCGAGCGCATCGAATAGCGCTACCTCTCCTGCATAATCGGGCGGTAGTTGGATCGTGACCGCATCAGCGGCTGGGTTGGGGAATACGCGCAAGGAGGCGGGGCTCAGTCGCTCGACGGTAGCGGAGGGGACGTCCGGAATTTTCCATAATTCACTTCCCAACACCCCATCGCTGGCGGCGAAAAAGAGGTCTCCGTTGACGAACGTGAGAAAGGAAGGCGCGGAAGAAAGGGCGCCAGGCCAAAGGTCGGCTACCAGCACGGTGCCGGCCGCAGTGCCGTTGCTTTTCCACAATTCCACGCCGTGTGTGTCGTCTTTTGCCTGGAAATATAGCGTGCCATTGGCATTGGTGAGCCAGTTGATATCAGAGTCCAAGGCACCCGGGTAAATGTCTTTGACCAGTACAGTGCCTGCTTCTGTGCCGTTGCTCTTCCACAATTCATTCCCGGTTAAGGTGGTGGCGTCGAATGCACTGAAGAAGAGGGTGCCGTTTACAATGGTGAAATTGTCCAGGTCGGAGCCCGTAGCCCCCGGGCGGATGTCTTTAACCAGCTTGGTTCCGTTCTCGGTGCCATCCGAAATGAACAGTTCCTGGCCTGTGTTGCCGTTGTTTGCCCGGAAATAAAGGAGACTGTCACATTCAGGCCACTGAGTACAATTTGCAGTAAGCATGGTGGGGTCAGATCCATTTCCACCGGCATTGATATCTTTGATCATAACTGTTCCACCTGCCGTACCGTCTGATTTCCAGAGTTCGGGGCCATGGGTTCCATCATTGGCATTGAAAAATAATTGGCCTTTGAAATTGACCAGGTTATTGGGATTGGAGCCTGCAGCCCCGGGATTGATGTCTTTTACCAGGACGGTGCCGTTGATTGTGCCATCGGTTTTCCAAAGTTCGTCGCCATGTGTGCCATCATCGGCCCAGAAAAAGACCGTGCCATCCACGTTGGTCAAATAAGAGGGATAAGAATCAGCGCCACCGGCATTGATGTTTTTGACGATCTCGGTCACCCCGGTAGTAGCGTTGGTTTTCCAAAGTTCGTGCCCGACTATTGGGGCGTTGGCGCTAAAAAGGACCACGTCTCCGATATTGGCCAGGAAGACTGGGTTGGAGGAGCCGCTGCCCGGCATAATGTCGGCAACAATGGAGGTACCTGCTTCGGTGCCGTCGCTTCGCCATAATTCCTCGCCCAGGCCGGAAAAATTGAGGGCAAAATACAAGATGCCGTTGGCGACATAGGCGTTGCTGGGAATCCCCAGGCCGGAAGTGGTAATATCCTTTATCATGACGGTACCTGTCTCCGTGCCATCGCTTTTCCACCATTCATTGCCGAATACTCCGTCATCGGCCGTAAAGAAAAGCAGGGAATCTCCACTGGCAATAAAATTGTAGGGGAGCGAAGTAGCGCCGCCCGGGTAAATGTCTTTGACTAATTGAGGTGATTGAGCAAATGAGGCATATCCGGTAAAGGCCATCATTGCTCCAAGGAGTATGATTCGATTCATCGATAAACGGATTAATGAGTGACGAAATGAAATTGCAGAAATAAAGATAAGGAATTCATCAAAAAAATGAAATGGCCCCCTTGCCTACAATTGACAAAAGTCATTGGAAAGGATCAGACTTTTTCTAACCTTTTGATTTTATATTCATAAATTTTTCACCCCTAAAAATTTGTTTTTTAAAAATTTAAACAAATTTAGTTACTCACAAATCCTTATTTAAAAAATTTTGTCATGAAAAAGAACCTAACTTTTCTTCTTATGCTACTGGGAAGTTCCTTTTGGGTAACTTCTGTTTACGCGCAGCATGATAACCTGGCCAATGTCAGTGCGGATTATATGCGCACGGGAGGTCGGACTGCCGCGCTCGATGCTGCCGATATTGCAGTATACAATCCGGCGGGTTTGGTACATCTGGACGATGGATTCCACATTAATGTAGGGAATCAGAGTTTTATCAGGAAGCCTACCCACAAATTTGCATTTCCGATTCCGGGGTTCAACGCAGAAAAAGAGTATCAGCAGGACAGCCCGGACTTGCTAGTACCCAACATTTACCTGGCCTACAAAATGAATAAATTGGCCGTTTTTGGTGGGTTTTACATTTCAGGAGGCGGGGGGAGCCTGGATTATCCCAATGGGTCGATCAATTCCAATCTTATTATTCTGCAACTCATGACGACTCCCATCCCAGGCCTTGGTGCGGCCTATAGTAGTTATTATGCAGGTGCCAACAGCTCCATTCTCGCGTCTTCTTTCTACATGACTCCGATGCTTGGTCTTTCCTATGGGATTACCGATAAGTTATCGGCTGCGGTTTCCTTCAAGTACATTTTGGCGACCAACAAGCAGGAAGCGCATGTGACTGTGACTGATATGTACGCTCAACCTCCCGTTCAGCTCCCAACCGAATTTAGTTTGGAATCAACGGATAAGGCAAGCGGTTTCGGTTTTACAGGCAGTCTCGATTACAAATTCAGCGACAATTTCAACCTGGCAGCCCGTTATGAGACCAACGCCAGTCTGGAGTTCGAGACAGCGGTTACTACTGATGACTTCGGCATACTCCAGGATGGCGCGCTCAACCATCGCGACCTTCCTGCCTCCCTGTCCGTAGGCGCCGGCTTCCATCTCACCAAAAACCTGTCGGCTCTGCTCGATTTCGGGTGGTATTTCCAAAAGCAGGCAGATTGGGGTGTCGAGCCCAAATCGGGCACCGAATGGTCGGCTGCTGCAGGCGACGTAGGCCGGGTTGCGATCGGTTTAGGCTACGATATCGGCGACCTGCTGACCGTGAACGGATGGTGGAATTATACCAAGTACAACTATGACGACATGTCCTTGTACTATACCAAACTTGGCGTTTTCGAAACGGTAAAGGCCAGTAACTGGTCGGCTGGTCTTGGCGGAAGGCTGAACATTAGCGATCGCTTCAACCTCAACCTGGCTGTGGTGCGAACCTTCTGGAAGAAGGACGAGGTGGTCCCTCAATCCATCGTGACACCGCTAGGCGCATTGCCCTACGATGTGACGATCAATAACAGCATCACTTCCTTTGCGCTGGGTTTGAATATCCGGCTTGGAGGAAATTAGGATAGATTTAGGTGAAAAGGAAAGCCCCCGGTGCGGTAGTGCGTCGGGGGCTTTTTTTTACCTAAATCCACCCATAAAAGATGCAGAAGTAGAGGTGAAGACCATTGGCGCCGAAGTAGCAAAAATGCAGGAACGCATCAAACGATATCGGTGGGAAATTTTGTTCGACGCAGACCCCACGGCGGAAGATTATATTACCGAACTAACGGAATTAATTGACAAAGACATTATCGGAACCTGGCTGTTGAAGATGGCGGCCTTTTGCAGCACAGGCGATTTGCTTTCCGCCATCCGTTGTTTACGGATTATCGAACAAGGTACGAACCTGAACTGGGAGGAGATCGAAGAGCCTGCCGGCTTTTATGGGGACGAAGTAAAGGACCATATTGGCTACCAGTTCGATTTTTTCATGAATTGTTTTATCGATCATATCTTTTCGGCAGATCTAATCAACCATGCCATAGATCAGGCGAACGCCTTCCGGTCTAAACCTGGAGCTTGGTTCGATTACGCTGAAAATTGGGGAGGGATTTTGGAGCAATTTAAAGACCGGGTTGAAGGGAAGATTTAGGGGGATTAGCCAAGACTTGATCTGGCAGTTAAACTTTTCTTTAGTATTACTTGAGAAAGCGCTTTCATGAAACTGATATTTATTTTAAATCGTTTGTGTAAAGAATGAATGGAAAAGATCCATGGAAAATAATGAACTACTAAGTCGCATCACCATTGATCCTGTCATCTGCCACGGCAAGCCGTGTATAGGTGGTCTGCGTTATCCGGTATCCAGCATCCTTGAATATTTGGCAGCAGGAGATACCATTGAAGATATCCTGGCAGAATTCACGGATCTGAAAGAGGAAGATATCAAGGCTTGTCTGGCATTTGCGGTGTTGGCTGTAAATGCTAAAGGGAGTATAGTCATACCGCATGCCGCATGAGATTTATTATCGATGCCCATTTGCCCAAATTGCTCCTCAGGTGGTGGATTTACTAGGGCAGCATGACCTATTGGAAGTGCATCGAGACAAGATTATCGCAATTGCTTAAAGGGGGGGCTGAAATAAAAAAGCCCGCTTCGACTGAAGCAGGCTTTTGAGGTCGGGAGCGGATTCGAACCGCCGTACGAGGTTTTGCAGACCTCTGCCTAGCCACTCGGCCACCCGACCAATACATTCATTTAAGTAGCCTTGCTTGGTTTTGCACCCCGATAGCTATCGGGGTCTGCCTAGCCACTCGGCCACCCGACCAATACATTCATTTAAGTAGCCTTGCTTGGTTTTGCACCCCGATAGCTATCGGGGTCTGCCTAGCCACTCCGGCCACCCGACCTTTTTCCTTTAAAGGAATGCAAAGATAAAGGATTTTATAAATAGAAGTCAATACAGGGGGAAAAAGTTTCCATCATTTCCAGCTGTCCTCATTACCATACGTCTCCACCGGATAAGCCGGAACATAATCATACACCCGGCCGGTCTTCCGTAAATAAGCCTCTTCCGCAATCCGCAAAAGCGCTCCAAAATCCTGGTCTTTGGGCATTTGGTAGGGATCTTTGAGCAATTTCTGATAGTATTCGAATCCATTCGCTACCGCACAGCAGCGTGCATACAGAAAAATATCTACTGAAAAATACTTGCCAGGCTTCCAGGAACTGTCGCCTATCTGTTTGGCAAATTCCAGTCCATCCAATTGAAATAACTTGTGGGACAGGATATCGTCAAATTCATAAATATGCCGTACAGGAGAAGCTGCCAATGCCTTCACCACAGGCTCAATAACTGCCTCATTATCCTCTTCTTTGCTCCAATCCAGCATTCCGATCAATTGCCAGAACCGCTCTTCGGTTAATCCTTCCCGCAACCGATCCCCATCCAACTCTATCCGAACCTCTGCATCCGGATATTTCTCCTGCAGATCTTGAAGTACATCGGGGCGAATGTTGCGCAATGGATATTTTATGACGGTGGTTATCCTGGGTTTTTCTGCGGCAAAATACTCCGGACGCTCTTCCTGTACCTGCTGATTGTTCGAAACCGGAGGGGCGGGATACTCCTCTGCCGTCGCCGAAACCTGAAGCAAGGTTTTCCCTGTCGCTTGCTCAATTTCAGCCAACGTATCGGTAGTGAAGTTGTGGGTGCCGCTCAACCATTTGGTGATTTCAGAAGGGTGTTTTCCCAGGCGCGCTGCAAGGTCTTTCTTTTTCCACCCTAATTCTGTAAGGATATCTTCGATCCGGGCGGCAATAAGCATGCGTTTTCGGGTTCTCGCAGTTTGCTTCGGATCCCTTCTCTGAAGCACCTCTCTAATTCTTGCGCTCGAATAAAGTTCCGCTTTCTTATCTTTCTTCATCATAACCAAATTTGAGGTCGCCTTCCATATCCATGTCATCGTTGGCAAACCAAATTTCCTTGTCTTTTTGTCTCTGGTAAATATCACCAGAAACCTTAATCATCCACTCTGCGGCTTCTCTTATATTTGGGTCTTCTTGCCAGGTCGAGACATTTTTCAAACCTCCAGAGCCCAGGACAATAAGCATGGTTCCATAGCGAATGCAGTAAAGTCGAAAGCGCCTCCCCGGGGTGTCGTACAATGCGCAGACGAGATCTCCTGGCTTACCTTCATATTCCTTAAAGAAACTTTTTCTAGCCCCCACTTCATGGGCAATTACCTCGAGTCTGTCTAAGATGGTTTGTATGTCATCGGGATAATTGGGAAAATTGTCTTCTACAAACTTTTCAAAAAGTGTTCTACCGTATTCTTCCACAAAAATCGAATAGATGGAACATTTCCTCCCTGATAGATTAATATCTTTAATAATCTTGTATTTCACCTAAGAGTAAATAAATTTCAAAAAAAATATCTTTTTGAATAAATATTTTACTCAAAAGTAAATAAAATTCAAGAAATAACCAAATTCTACCTCACCAAAACCAACACCCCTTCCGCTCTCACTCCTTCATTGTCACCCCCATACCGCACCTCCAGCCGATACACATACATCCCTTGCGGCATCTCCCGTCCCTGGTGCTTCCCATTCCATCCTTCCGACCAGTTGGTGGTCTCGAAAAGGAGCTGGCCATAGCGGTTGTAAATCTGAAGGCGATAAGAGGTGATGGAGTTTGGATATTGAATGGCCGGCCGGAATTCCTGATTCACCCCGTTGGGCGCAAAGGCGTTGGGGAGTAGCACGATGGGGTGCTGGTCGAGGCACACGGTGTTGGAACGGCTCACCACCGGCGGACTGCTCCCGTCGGGCAGGTAGACACCACCACGGGCGAGGAGGTAGTAGCAGACCTGGGCTTCGTCCGGGTTTTGAGGGTCTATTTCGTCGGTGTAACTGGTCGTGGCAGGATCGAGGGTAGCTTCGAGCTGAGGCAGCCCGTTGACGATGCGGTAGAGCTCGTATTCGAGTACCTGGCTGTTTTCCAGTTCCCAGGCCCCCAACGCAATTGGTTGGCAGCGCCGCCGGAGGTTTCACCTTCCAAAAAGAGCGTGGCGCCAAGGGTGGACCGCACTTCGGCGCCGCAAAAATCGGTGGTGCGGATTTCGTAATAGACAGGGCCCTGGTCTTGTGGAGCACTCAGGTCCTCAAAACTCTCTGCGCCGTTTAATGGCAGGGAAAAGGGAAGCGTGGAAAGAAAGTTGAAATTACCCGGATCACCCACGGCCCGCCAGATCGAAGCGTCCATGATCTCTGCCTGTGTATTCCAGATCCAGTCGACCCGTACCGGGCCGTTTGGCAAAAAGGTCGTGTTTTTCATCCCCAGATTTTCCATCGGGGTGACCACCCGGGGAATCACACAGGTGAGGCTGGAATTGGAGGTGTTGCCGGTGCCATTTTCGATCGCTTCCAAATAGAAGCAATGCTCGGCGCCTTCTTCGGTGACAAAAAAGTCGTAGCTGGCCGCTTCCGGCCCCAGGGTGTCGACGGCTTCGTAATTGCCTCCGTCGATACTCAACCAAACGACCTGGGCGCCAATGCCGCCGCCCCAGCTTTGATAGGGATTCCACTGCATCGATACGATCTGCTGGCAGGAATCGGCCTGGCTTTCCAGTAAAATGGTCTTGTGGGGGTCGAGAAAAAAACTGGTATTGCCACACTGGTCGAGTGCCAGCACGTAGTATTCTTCGGATCGGACCGTAGGATCGGCATTGGTATCCAGGTAGGTGGTGCCGACAAAGACGGTATCAATGATGTCCACATTGGTGCCGATAAGCCGATAGATCATATAGGCGTATACCTCGGGCGAAGGACTGGGCGTCCAAATAAGCTCCACGTTGTTTCCGTTCACCGACACGCTTTGTATCTCCACAGGCTCGGGCAAGCAGGTTGTCGAGCGTATCCGACGACAACACCGGCTCCCCCGGGCAGTTGTAATTGCCGGTCATATAGTAGTAAAAAAGGTCGTTGCCCGGATTGGGATGCACAAAGCTCGTCTGCCCCGGATTGGTTACCGAATTGAGCAACGAATACGGCCCGTTGAAACTCGAGCTGTACCAAATATCATAGCTGTTAAAACTTCCGCAAGTGTTGGTCGGTAAATTCCACACGATCGTATCCCCCCGCAAGCACAGCAACTCCGGCGGGAAAACCTGTGCGGAGAGCGCCGTTCCGCTCAACCAAAAGATCGCTATTCCCAAAAACCACTTAAAAATTTTCATAATCCAATCTCTTTTCCAAATGTCGCCTCTTTCTTTCACCAGTATGCAGTCGGCAGTATGCAGTCACCAGTATGCAGTCGGCAGTATGCAGCCGGCAGTATGCAGTCGGCAGTTCACCAATCACCCGCCTTCGCTAAAGCTTCGGCGGGCACAGCCAGTCACTAGTCACTAATCCCCCTCCTCCAACTTCGGTTTAAACTTCTTCTCAAACGCCTCCATCGTATACCGGTCTGCCAATTTATACTCCGTAATAAAGCTTTCCGTCACATTTTTCCGGAAATAGACCATCCCGAGGCCTTTGGCGTAGATCTCCAGTCCGTCAAATTCGTGTTCGACGTGGCCTTCGTCTTCAATGTCGATCAATTCCCGAACGTAAAAAACGGCGGCATCGTATGTTTTTCCACCATAGGTGTAGGTCGTATCCGAGCGGAACTGGCGGTTTCGGACCAACGAATTGACGGTGGTGGGATCGGAAGGGGTCGAAAACCGGATCTTGTAAAACAGGACGGTGTTGGGGTCGGGCGCCTCAAAGGAAAACAAATTTCCTCCTTCAATTTCGACGGGGATTTGAACTTGCTTCCCGGTTGAATCATTTTCATAGAGGTAATAATCGACCAGGAGCATGCCGTTGGCCACCTTTTCTTCCCGTGTAAACTGATACGGGGTAAAGTTTTGGTCGTAATACATCCCTGTCAGGAAGGTGGCTCCATCCTGCTCCAGGGTGCGGTAATACCAATAAAACGGAGGATCCAGCGTATCGCCTGCACTGCGGTATTCGTACACCAGCCCTTCCCGGAGTTCATCCAGCGGATAATAATAGGCTTCGAGCGAACTTTCCCTGCATCCACAACTTAAGACGAGGAAAAGTACGGCGAGTGGGAAAAAAGGAAGTATGGATCGGGTTTGCATGGCGTGCATGGTTTTTTTGTGGAAAAGTGGTGACTGGCTCAAAAAGGACCAGTCTTCCAATCGTGCCAAATTGACAGGTTATAGGGCAATTGACAGACTTGGTATAAATCTTGGTCGGGGTTTATTGTCGAGCATAAGGACGACACAAATATATCGTATCTTTGCGTTCCAAAATAAAAAGGCAGGGATAACGGTTTAATTATCGATTTATCATTAATCATTCAGACATGTTAGGCTTTTTTTCAAAAGGCGTTAAAAAGATCTTCGGCACGAAAACCGAGCGCGATATCAATTCATACGCACCCCTTGTAGATCTGGTCAATGAGGAGTATGACAAACTCCAGGTGCTCAGCAATGAGGAGTTGCGTAATAAAACGCTCGAATTTCGGCAGCGAATTGTTGAATACCTCAGCCAGATCGATCAGGATATTGCCCAGGTAAGGGAGGAGGCTATCCAGTCGGAAGACCTGCATCATAAGGAGGAATTGTTCAAGGAAATTGACGAGTTGAAGCTGGAGCGCGATAAGCAGTTGGAGCAGGCACTAAAAGATTTGCTCCCGGAAGCTTTTGCCGTGGTAAAGGAGACGGCTCGCCGGTTTATGGAAAATGATACCCTGGAGATGCCCGCCACTCAATTTGACCGCGACATCGCTGGAAATCCCAACAAGAACTATGTCACGATCGAGGGCGACAAGGCCATTTGGAAAAACCAATGGGTTGCTGCCGGTGGGGAAGTGAAATGGAATATGCTGCATTACGATGTGCAGTTGATCGGGGGGATGGTATTGCACGACGGGAAGATCGCGGAGATGGCCACGGGGGAAGGTAAAACCCTTGTAGCCACCTTGCCTGCCTACCTCAATGGCCTTGCCCAGCAAGGGGTGCACGTGGTAACGGTCAACGACTACCTGGCCCGAAGGGACAGCGAGTGGGTAGGGCCGATTATGGAGTTTCTGTTTCTCACCATCGACTGTATTGACAAGTACAAGCCGCACTCCGACGAGCGGAAGCGGGCCTATGATTGCGATATTACTTACGGGACCAACAATGAATTCGGTTTCGACTATCTCCGGGACAACATGGTGCGGTCGATGGATGAGCGCGTGCAGCGCAAGCACCACTACGCCATGGTCGATGAGGTCGACTCCGTATTGATCGACGATGCGCGGACGCCCCTTATCATCTCTGGTCCGGTTACTTCAGGTAGTGAAGACCAGGAATACCTCGAGTTAAAACCGCTGGTAGAGCGCTTGTTGAGTGCACAGCGACAATTGTCGACCCAATTTCTGGGAGAAGCCAAAAAGCTCATCGCCCAGGGCAATACCGGGGTACAGGAAGGCGAAGGCGGGATGGCCCTGTTGCGTTCCTATCGCGCGCTGCCCAAGAACCGGCCCCTCATCAAGTTTTTAAGTGAAGAAGGAGTGAAGGTCATTCTCCAAAAAACGGAGAATCACTATATGCAGGAGCAGTCCAAAAATATGCATATCGCCGATGAACCTCTTCTCTTCGTCATCGATGAAAAGAACCGCAGCGTAGAGCTGACGGAAGCCGGCGCAGAATACCTGGCTAAGGGCAACGAGGACGCCCATTTCTTTATCCTTCCGGATATTGCCTCCGAAATTGTGGAGATCGATCAGCATGCCGATTGGACGAAGCTGCAGAAGGAAGAGGAGAAGATGAAGATTTCGCAGGATTTTGCCGTCAAATCAAAACGCCTGCATGCCATAAACCAGTTGCTCAAAGCATACACTTTGTTTGAGCGCGATGAAGAATACGTGGTTATCGAAGGCCAGGTAAAGATCGTCGACGAACAAACGGGCCGTATGATGGAGGGCCGCCGGTATTCCGACGGCTTGCACCAGGCCCTGGAAGCAAAAGAGGATGTGAAGGTAGGGGAGATCACGCAAACCTACGCCACTGTAACCTTACAGAACTACTTCCGGATGTTCCACAAACTTTGTGGTATGACCGGTACGGCTGAAACCGAAGCTCAGGAATTGTGGGAAATCTACAAGCTCGATGTGGTGGTAATACCGACCAACCGGCCTATCGTGCGCGACGACAGGGAAGATCTGGTGTACAAGACGGCAAAGGAAAAGTTTAACGCGGTAATTGACGAGATCGTCTCCCTGAGTAATGCCGGCCGCCCCATATTGGTGGGTACGACCTCGGTAGATATTTCGGAAAAATTGAGCCGGATGTTGCACCTGCGTGGTATCGACCACAACGTGCTCAACGCCAAGCAACACCAGCGGGAAGCTGAAGTAGTAGCGGAGGCTGGTCGTCCAGGCAAGGTCACCATCGCCACCAACATGGCTGGCCGGGGTACGGACATCAAGATTTCCCCGGAAGTTGTAAAAGCTGGTGGTTTGGCCATTGTCGGTACCGAGCGCCACGATTCCCGCCGTGTTGACCGGCAGTTGCGCGGTCGTGCCGGTCGTCAGGGTGACCCGGGTTCTTCCCAGTTCTATGTTTCGCTGGAAGACAACCTGATGCGTCTGTTTCAATCGGAACGCATTGCCGGATTGATGGACCGAATGGGCCATGAAGAAGGCCAGGTGATCCAGCACTCCATGGTGACCAAATCGATCGAACGGGCACAGAAGAAAGTAGAAGAAAACAACTACGGTATTCGGAAGCGCTTGCTGGAATACGACGACGTGATGAATATCCAGCGGGAGGCCATTTATCAAAAACGGGCCAATGCGTTATCCGGGGAGCGCCTTTCGGTGGATTTGAACAATATGTTCCACTCCATTGTGGAAAATATGGTAAGCGACCATAAAGAGGGCGGCAATTTTGAATCCTTCCGCCGGGATGTCCTGGGCGAGTTTGGGGTTGACCCGGAGATTGAAGCGGTCGATTTTGCGGAAGGCCGGGCAAGCGAGCTGGCAGAGCGGTTCTTCCACCAGTTCCGGGAATTTTACGACCGGAAATCGCAAATGATCTCGGATGCGCTGTTGCCGATCATCAAGAATGTAAACGAGAACGAGGGGCATCGCTACAAGCGGATCTCCATCCCGTTTACGGATGGCCGCACTAAAATGCTGCCGATCTCTGCCGATATCGAGTCAGCTATCAAGAGCAACGGGAAATCCATCATGGCAGATGTCGAAAAGGCCGTCACCCTGGCCATTATCGATGAGAAGTGGAAAGAGCACCTCCGCTCGATGGACGAATTGAAAGATTCGGTCCAGGCTGCCTCCTTTGAGCAGAAAGATCCGTTGGTCGTATACAAGATGGAGGCTTTTAATCTTTTTGAAAATCTCATCTACGAGATCAATCAGACCACCACTTCCTACCTGGGATTGGGAACCATCGTATTCCAGGATGGCAGCACTTTGAAAGAAGCGCGGGAACAGCGTTCCGACCTGAGCCGCGTGCGAACCAACCGCACTGAGGATCTGGCTGCTCGGGCCGCCGCCGAATCGGCAGGGCGCCAACAGAAGCAGCAGACAGTGAAGCGCGTGGAGAAAAAAGTAGGACGCAACGATCCATGTCCCTGTGGCAGCGGGAAGAAGTTTAAGCAGTGTCACGGGCGAAATGCCTGAGATTGTGTAATTTTTCTGTAAAAAACCTTGACTTGCTTGGTATAATTACCCTATATTGCCAGCTTGTTAACAAACTGTTTGCAAGTCCCCGTAACTGTTAATACTCGCGTTTCATGCAATTGGCTGATAAAATAGACCACACCATTCTAAAACCTGACTGTACGCTCGACAATGTCAAAAGCGTATGTGAAGAGGCGAAATCCCATCGCTTCTTTTCGGTTTGTGTACCTCCTTTTTTACGTAAAAGATGCGGTGCAATGCCTGGAAGGCAGCCAGGTTAAAGTAGCTACGGTAATCGGCTTCCCGATGGGATATGCCACCACGCCTGCAAAGGTGGAAGAGATTAAACGGGCCATCGACGAAGGAGCGGATGAGGTGGATGCAGTGGTTAATATTTGTGCAGTGAAGAGTGCGAACTGGAATTATGTGCGCAATGATATTGACAGCATGACCCGTATTGCCCACATGAGGGGCAAAGTAATTAAGGTAATCCTGGAGACAGGCATGATGACTCCTGAAGAGTTGGAGCGCTTGTGCAAAATATGCACCGATTCGGAGGTAGACTTTGTGAAAACATCTACCGGCATTTTGGCAGCCGGGGCGGATGTAGATACCGTTCGCTGGCTCCGGGCTCACCTTCCTGCCACTATCAAGATCAAAGCCTCGGGTGGAGTGCGGTCGAACCAGGACGCAATAAAACTGGTGGAAGCCGGCGCCGACCGACTGGGGAGCTCTGCCAGTGTGCAGCTCATTAAGGGGGCTTAATAGGCCACCCTTCCTGCCACCTGAAAGTAGGAGCGGGGCTAGCCCCATTCCTACTTCTAAAATAATAGTTATCTTTGGAAAAAACAGAAAATGAAGCAGTTGCTCCTTTTCCTGGCCCTCCTGGCAACCTCCCTGACCTGGGGCCATGCACAAGCTAAGGCGGTCGCCAATGTACCTTATGCTGTCAATCAAATGGTGGAAGGCTATATTGAGATGCAAAAAAACACTCCGACCGTTACCGGTTGGCGAATTCAACTCCTGGCTACGACCGACCGGCAGGAAATGGAATCCACCGTTTATCGCTTTCGAATCCTCTATCCATATATCAAGGTCGATTGGCAGCATGAACAGCCCTATTACAAGATCAGGGCCGGCGCCTTCCAAACGAAATTGGAGGCCTATCGGATCTTATACCTTATCAAACAGGATTATCCAGGGGCTTACCCCGCGATGGATAAGTCTATTCGACCCGAAGAATTCTTGTACTGATAGCCGATCCAAGCGCGAGGAGCCATGGCAGAAAGACCGAGCAGGAAAATTGATTGGATGACTTTTTCGCTGTTCCTCTCCCTCATAGGGATTGGGTGGCTCATGATATATACGGTTGGCTATGGAGAGAGTTACCAAAAAGGCATCAACGATTTTTTGCTCCATACCGAAGTGGGGAAACAAACTATTTGGATCGGGATCTGCCTGGTCGTCTTCTTTTTCATTTTCATCATCGACCGAAAATTCTGGCAGACATTTGCCTATCCCATATACGGGGTTTCCCTGCTTTTACTGGTAGTTGTATTGTTTTTTGGAAAAGAGATCAAGGGGGCCACCTCCTGGTTTGTCTTTGGCGGTTTTTCCTTTCAGCCTTCGGAGTTGGCCAAATTTGCCACCAATATCGCAATGGCTGCCTATTTGAGCTCGTACAGTACCAACCTTAAGCAATTCAGGTATCAACTCGTCTCCGTGGGGCTACTTGCAGCGCCCTTAATGCTGATCTTACTCCAGCCGGATGCGGGCTCAGCCCTGGTTTTTCTATCTTTCTTTATCGTCCTTTTCCGGGAAGGGTTCCCCCTCAATTATTTTATTTTTGGACTAAGTGGCGTTACCCTGCTACTGTTGGGTTTTCTTTTTGAAGTGCCGATCCTGGTTGCCTGGTTAATTGCCCTTGGCATGTTGCCCTTCCTGCTTAACAAAGAGAAAAAACAATATTGGTTGCTCGGATGGGCAGTGCTCATTAGTGGCAGCTGGTATTTTTTTCAGGAAAAATACCAGCTGGCCATCCTGGGATTGTTGGCAGCTGCATGGCTCGCCCTCGCGATTATGCACCTGCTCAAGAAAGATGCCCGGTTGGTCATCTTAATTTTCGGTGGAGTAGCCTTGAGCAGTCTCCTGGTTTTTGCTTCCGGGTTTGCCTTCAACAATATCCTGAAACCGCACCAGCAGGACCGTATCAACGTCTGGTTAAACCCGAGCAAGTGCGACCCGCAAGGATCGCTTTACAATGTACTCCAATCCAAGATGGCCATAGGTTCGGGAGGGTTGAACGGGAAAGGCTTTCTTCGGGGCAGCCTCACGAAAGGCAACTTTGTGCCGGAGCAATCTACCGACTTTATTTTCTGCACGATCGGGGAAGAACAGGGGTTTATCGGTTCTGCTGCCATCATTGGCCTCTTCCTCTTGCTGCTATTGCGGATCATTACGATTGCCGAACGGCAACGATCGGGATTTTCAAGGGCTTTCGCGTATGGGGTGGCCGGCATTTTATTTATACATGTATTCATCAATATTGGGATGACGATGGGCTTGATGCCCATCATTGGCATTCCCCTTCCATTTATCAGCAAAGGGGGATCCTCTCTCTTTGGCTTCACTATCCTGCTCAGCTTGTTGCTGAAGTTGGACCAGCATCGTTACCAGTTATAGGAGGCGGATAAAAAAGCGTATTTTGGCAGCTAAAATTATCGAAGTTGACCTTTGCGTTAGTCCATTCCGACACTCATTCGAAAGCCCGGGCGGGGTTGCTTGAAACCGCTCATGGAGCCATCGAAACGCCCATCTTTATGCCTGTCGGCACCGTGGGTTCGGTTAAAGCCGTGCACCAGCACGAGTTGGATCAATTGATCGGGGCACAGATCATTTTGGGTAACACCTATCATCTCTACCTGCGACCCGGGCTCGAAGTGTTGGAGAAAGCGGGTGGTTTACACCGGTTCATAGGCTGGGATAAACCTATTCTGACTGACAGTGGCGGATACCAGGTGTATTCGCTCAGCCATCGCCGGAAGATCACCGAGGAGGGAGTTGCCTTTCAGTCCCATATTGATGGGTCTACCCACTTTTTTACCCCCGAAAAAGCCATCGATATACAGCGGACTATTGGAGGAGATGTCATTATGGCATTCGACGAATGTCCGCCCTATCCTTCCGATTATGCGTATGCAAAAACATCAATGGAGCTGACACACCGTTGGCTGGAGCGTTGCTGTGCGCATTTTGACCGGCAGGGAGGAATGTATGGATACGAGCAGACGCTTTTTCCCATTGTGCAAGGAAGCACCTATACGGACCTTCGGAAACAATCGGCCGAGTTTATTGCACAAATGGATCGACCTGGCAATGCGATCGGCGGGTTATCGGTAGGTGAGCCGGCGCCGGAAATGTATGCGACGACCGGCCTTGTTTGCGATATACTTCCCTGGGAGAAACCACGTTATTTAATGGGTGTGGGCACGCCTGCCAATATTCTGGAGTGCATCGCCCTGGGCGTGGATATGTTCGACTGTGTGCTGCCTACCCGGAATGCCCGGCATGGATTGTTGTATACAGCGGAGGGGGTTATGAATATGAAGAATGCCAAATGGAAGGAGGATTTGAGTCCGATCGATGCGCAAAGCCCGGTGCCGACCAGCAGGCATCACACCAAGGCGTATTTGCGGCATTTGTTTCATAGCAAAGAATTGTTGGCCATGCAGCTCGCGACGCTGCACAACCTCGGATTTTTCCTTTGGTTGGTTCGCGAATCGCGAAAACAGATACTGGAAGGCAATTTTGCAGCATGGAAAGCGCAACTGGCGCCCAAACTGGACAGGCGTATTTAGCGATAAAATTTTATGCGAAAACTCGACCGGTATATCATCTTTGACTATTGGCGCACCTTCCTCTTTGTGTGCCTGGCGTTGTCTATGATTGCCATGGTCATCGATTACAGTGAGAAGGTAGAAGAATTTATCGATGAGCCTCTACTCACCAACCACGAGATCATTTTTGATTATTACCTGAACTTCGTTTTGTGGATCAACGGATTGTTATGGCCGTTGTTTGCCCTTATTGCCGTGGTGTTTTTCACTTCCCGGCTGGCCAACAACTCGGAGATCATTTCCATTTTCAATGCAGGTGTGAGTTTCAACCGGATGATGCGCCCGTATCTCATTGCCGGAGGAACCATTGCCCTGTTGCACTTTATCGGCAATCATTATGTATTGCCGAGGGGCAATAAGATCAAACTGGATTTCGAACATGCCTATGTGTGGAAGGAAAGCGACAAGGGCAAAACCCGGGATATTCACATGTTCCTGGGGCCGGGAGAGAAGGCTTTTGTGCGGTATTACCGGAAAAAAGATACCACCCTGGTCGATTTCCGTCTCGAGCGGTTTGAGGGCAACCAGATGAAGTGGTTGCTCAAAGCCCGTTCAGTCGAGTGGAAAGGAGAACCGGATCATTGGTTGATCCGGGGATACGAGATACGCGAGTTTGACGGGATGAAAGAAACCCTGATCAATGGCGAAGGGAAGACCATTGATACTACGCTCAATCTCCATCCGTCCGATTTTGTGCGATATACGAATCAAAAAGAGATGCTGACCACTCCCCAGTTAATGCAGTTCATTGTCAAGGAACGGGAACGAGGACTGACAAATACCCGGATGTATCAGATCGAGCTCTACCGGCGAAGCGCCGATCCGGTTTCGATCCTCATCCTCACTATAATCGGGATGGCAGTGGCTGCCCGGAAAGTCAGGGGCGGCATGGGGTTGCACCTGGCATTAGGGATTGTGCTCAGCGCCGTATTTATATTTCTTTCCCGCCTTTCCATCACCTTTGCGACCAGCGAGGGGATGCCTGCCCTGCTTGGTGTCTGGTTGCCCAATATCATCTTTGCCGGGGTTGCGTTCATTCTGGTCAGAAGAGCGCAGAAGTAATTGGGTGTTTAATTTTCAATTTTTACTGAAAAATGTGTAATTTAACATTTCATACCATGTTGTTGTAATTGTTTGTTATATAGTCAGTTGTGATTTAAAAGTATAAAATTACGATAAAAAATAAGCACAAAAAATGACTTTTGGCGAAAATTTTCTTGTGTTTTGTTTAACTATGTTGTACTTTTGGTTAAACAATTAAACAAACGCCCTTTGCCGGGTTAAACAAAACCATACAGCCATGTCAAATTTGGAATTCAATAGCCAATTCACCCACTTGACCTCCTTGTTGCAGGCTTTCGCATATAACCTGACCAAAAACTCGGAGGATGCAAAGGATCTTTACCAGGAAACCGCCTTCCGGGCGATGACCAACCGGGAAAAGTTCAACCCGGGTACCAATTTCAAAGCCTGGGTTTTCACCATTATGAAGAACATCTTCATAAACAACTACCGCAAAAAGGTCAAGTCCAATACGATCATGGACTCTACCGACAACCTGTACTATATCAATTCCGGGTCGACGGTAATCGCCAACAGTGGCGATTCCAATATTATGATGAAAGAACTGAACCAGATGATCGAAGGGCTCGATGATAGCATTCGCATTCCTTTCCTGATGCACTATCAGGGCTTCAAATACCAGGAAATCGCAGATCATTTTGAGTTGCCCCTCGGCACGGTGAAGAGCCGGATCTTCTTTGCCCGTAAAGAACTGAAAGAGCTCATCAAGCAGCGCTATGACCACCTGGCGCCGACTGCAGCCGAATTGCTCGATTAGATCACTTCTGTTTGATTATAACCTGGACAATATAAAAAAGGGTAGACGCCTCGTGTGTCTACCCTTTTTTTGTCAACTAAAATAGCTCCTTCAGCGTTTGGGCAATATGGAAAACAACTGGGACCCCGGTCTTGCCGGGCAGTTTACTGCGCGCTTATTGGAATGGAAGGACGCCACCCCCCGCCCCATGCCCTGGAAAGGGGTGCGCGATCCCTATCTGATCTGGCTGTCAGAGATCATCCTGCAGCAAACGCGCGTGGAACAAGGCCTGCCTTATTTTGAGCGTTTCAGGGCGCGTTTTCCCACGGTAGAATCGCTGGCTGCGGCTCCGGATGATGAGGTCTTTAAACTGTGGGAAGGGCTGGGCTACTACTCCAGGGCCCGAAACCTGTTGGAAACCGCCCGGTACATAGCCGGGGAACGAGGGGGAAAATTTCCGGAAACGTATGAGGGAATAAAAGCCATGAAGGGTATTGGTCCGTATACCGCAGCGGCTGTTGCTTCTTTTGCATTTGACCTTCCCCACGCCGTGGTCGATGGGAATGTATACCGGGTGTTGGCCCGTGTGTTTGGGCTCGTCACACCGGTTGACAGCACGGATGGAAAGCGCTTGTTTAGTGAATGGGCGCAGAAGCTGCTGGATATAGCCGCCCCGGGCGTGTACAACCAGGCCATCATGGATTTTGGCGCTATTCAGTGCAAACCGGCTTCTCCGGCTTGCGGGCAATGTCCGATGCAATCCTTTTGCCGGGCCAATCAAACCGGAAAGGTTGATGAGCTGCCGGTTAAAGCCAGGCGCTTGGCCAAACGGGTGCGCTATTTCCACTACCTGGTGTTGAGATATGAAGGGAAATTACTGCTTCGAAAGCGCACGGCAAAAGACATTTGGCAGCACTTATACGATTTTCCGCTGGTGGAGTCGGAGCAGAAGGAGATGGATTTGGCACAACTTCAGGCATCGCCGGCGTGGAAAACCCTGGTGGGTAAGAACAGCCCAATGTTATTTCACTGTTCCCAATCCTTTCAGCAAACCCTTAGCCATCAGCATATTATTGCCCGTTTTTGGGAGTTCGACCTGCCGGATCCATGGGTTTTAGATGATGCGGAGTATATAGTGGAAGAACGCGAAAACTTAACTAAATTTGCCTTTCCCAAAATCGTTGATTGGTATTTGAAAAAGCTATAGGATCTATAAACATATGCCTGATTTGACTTTTTAAAGGATAATTCGCTATATTTAGAATTGTAAATGCCCCTGTTAGTGCAGTTTGATTTGTTAACCTAAATTTTTGTACGTATGGTGAATCGAGTAACCTTGATTGGCAACCTGGGGCGTGATCCGGAAATTCGGACGTTGGAAACAGGAGCAATGGTGGCCAAGTTCAGTGTCGCAACCGACGAAGGGTATCGCGACACGAGTGGTAATTGGGTAGAACGGACAGAGTGGCATGAGGTTGTTGCCTGGAGGCAATTGGCAGAACGTGCCCAGTCTACCTTGAAAAAGGGGATGTTGGTCTACGTGGAAGGCAAATTGTCCACCCGGAAATGGAAAGACCAAAACGATGTGGAAAAGTACCGGACGGAAGTGGTTGCCAATTACTTCCGGATTGTGAACAGCCGTGGGCTGGATAAGCATGGAGAAGGGGATCCTTCGACCCAGCAGCCTGCGTCCGTTCAGGAAGGCAATGCTTCAGGTGAAGCAGGGTCTTTTCCGGAGCAATCTTACGAAGATGACTTACCTTTCTGATCTGAAAGGAGACCAAGGGGAGCAACAGCTCAAGAGCTGTTGCTCCCCGTTTTCATTAAACTAATTTTCCACCCTTGGAAGCAGAACCTGGAAGCTTATTTCCCTTTTTTTTATCCTCCCTCCCGCTTGAAATTGTCGCACTTCCCTCCATGGAGGTTTTTGGCGCAATCCTCTTTATAGGTTTGTTGCTATATGGATCGGCGATGATCTCGAGTTCAGAAGTGGCTTTTTTTTCCCTCACACACAATGATTTTGCCCGGTTGCGGGAGGAAGATACGGGTCCTGCGCGGCGCATCCTCAAGTTGAAGGAAAAGCCGCGCACCTTGCTGGCCACGATCCTGATCAGCAATAACTTCATCAATATTGCGATCGTACTGATCGCGGATTTTCTGCTGGCGCACTTGTTGCCGGAAGATGCCTTTTTCGGGTGGGCCCACGCCATAAACTCGGTCTTCCCTTTTCTGGCGTCCACCGATGAAAGCATTGCCAGGGTGATCAATTTCTTCATCACCGTTTTTGGGGTGACCTTCCTGCTTGTGCTGTTTGGGGAGGTGGCGCCGAAGATCTATGCCAAGATCAATAAGGTGGCCATCGCCAAAATCATGTCCGCACCCCTTTCCACGCTGATTCAGCTATTTCATCCGTTTACCCGCCTTTTGGTGAAAGGGAGCAGTATTATCGAACGAAGGCTTGAATCGTACACGCAATCCGGAAGTATCGCCAGCAGGGAGGAGATCGGAGAGGTGATCGAGATGACCGTTCGCCACGAACAAAATGCCAACGAAGAAATTGACATCCTCAAAAGCATCGTCAAATTTGGAGACGTGACGGTCAAACAGATCATGCGCTCGCGTGTAGATGTGGTGGCGGTGGATGAAAAAGTCGTATTTAGCGACCTGTTGAAAGCGGTAAAAGAATCAGGCTATTCCCGTATTCCCGTCTTTAAAGATGACTTTGACCATGTGGCAGGCATCTTATATGTAAAGGACCTCCTGGGCTGCCTGGAAGAAAAGGACCAATTCAGGTGGCAGGATTTGATCCGCCCCACTGTGTTGTTTGTACCTGAATCCAAGCGGATCAACGACATGTTGAAAGAATTTCAATCTTCCCGCATGCACATGGCTATCGTGGTGGATGAATATGGGGGCACCTCCGGGCTTGTCACCCTGGAAGACATCCTCGAGGAAGTTATCGGGGAGATCCGCGATGAGTTTGACGACGAGGTGGAGGTGGAATTTCAGCAACTCGATGCACACAACTTTCTTTTTGAAGGAAAAACCCTGCTCAATGATGTGTGCCGCGTCATAGGCGTGGATACGGATACCTTCGACAAAGTACGTGGTGATTCTGATTCACTGGCCGGATTGATCCTGGAAAATTCGGGGCAATTGCCCAAGAAAGGTGCAGAATATCAAATCGCGGGCTTTCTCTTTAAAATTACCGCAGTCACCAAACGGCGTATTGAGCAGATACAGGTGACCTTGCCGCATGAGGATTGATTATCCCTTCAATAGTTCCAAAAACGCTTCTTTCCGCCTTCGTGAGACGGGTACTTTCGTGCCGTCTTGCATGAGGGCATAGCCTCCGTCTTCTTTCAGAAATTTCTTCACACAAGCTGTGTTGACGAGGTGGGACTGGTGGAGCCGGAAAAAATCGGGTTGCAGGAGCATTTCCTCAAATTCCTTCAGGTTGCGCGAAACCAGGTGGCGCTCGCCATCTGCCAGATAAACAAAGGTGTAATTGCCATACGTCTCCATCCGGGTGATATCCTTTGTAAGTGCAAACACTGGCCCGGCACTGGTAGGAAGGGTGATCCGGTCAAAATTTTTATCCGTTGCTGTTTGGACCAATTGGGCAATCTGCCCCTGGAACGTTTTCAGATCCTGGGTTTCCCTGGCTTTTCGAATAGCGGTGGCGAGTTCATCCGGATCGACAGGTTTCAGCAGGTAATCGATCGCATTGTACCGGAATGCCCGGATAGCAAAATCATCGTGGGCGGTGGTGAACACCACGTTACAGGTCAAATTAGGGAAACGGTCGAGGAGGTCGAATCCGGTGCCGTCTTCCATTTGCACATCCAGGAGCAGGAGGTCGGGGCTCATTTCCCGGAGCAGCTGTGCGCCTTCTGCTACACTTTGTGCTTCCCCCAACACCCGTACATCCGGACCCTGCATTTCCAGAAACCGCCGAAGCGTGTGGCGGCAAGCAGCTTCATCGTCGACCAGGATGATTTTGAAGTCCATATATACCAGACAGATTTAAAATAGTATAAAGTAGTTTTTCGGCGCCGCGGGCGCCGAAAAACTACTTTATAAGGCTGATATTGCGATCTATCGCAACTAAGGTTATCTTAGATGGAAATTATTCCCCTCCGAAGAGCCCTTATGACTAAACGCCCCCAAATTAACAAACGTTTCTTTTCTCTGTTCCTGTTGCTGGGCGTATTTTCCTTTTCCCTCTCCGCCCAGCACCCATCCTGGCTCAATTACAATACAAACGACGGCTTACCCGGCAACGAGGTCTACGACATGATACAAGACAGCCGCGGATACCTGTGGTTTGCCACCAACCAGGGCATCTGCCGCTTTAACGGGTATGAATTCATTCGTCCGGTGGATACCAGTGCCATGCGGGGCAGTGCAGCGTTTAATCCGACAGAAGATCCGGAGGGAAATATTTGGTTTAACCATATCGATCATTCTATCCACTTCATAGAAAACGATACGGTACGGACTTGGGCTTTCAATTCTGTGATAGATCAGTACAGGGGAAAATTTACCGTCATCGAACGTCTGGCGATAGCAGACGATGGCACGGTATGGTTAGCGTTGGAGAATCATGGGCTTTTGGAGGTTTATCCAGACGGAACTCACCGGGTAATACCGGAGATGGAAGACAATTGCCTTGTTTTCACCACCGTTGGGAGGAAGGTTATGCACTCAGTAAAGGTGGTAAATATTCCCCCAGCAGTCATGGCGGGAGTAAAGGGATGGTCTTTTTGGAAGGGCTATGAGGTGATTCATTGGGAAGGTGGAAGGCGGTCCCCATGGATGGCATTTTTTCTACCGGTTTCCCTATATGAATGTATTGGGGAGGTCTCACCCAATTGCAAAATGGAGATCTGCTTCTATTCGATGCAAAATCATTTCGGCTGATCCACGACAACCAGCTTCAATGGCGAACGCTCGCAGATATTTATGTGGAAAAAATTTACGAATCTCCGGATGGGCATTTGTTTGTGGCTTCTCATTTGGGAGATAACATTGGCTTATTCTATTACGAATCACCTGAACAGCTTCGATTGGGCAAATACGTCAACCTGCTTCCTGGGCACTATGTCACCAGTTTTATCATTGACCGGGAAAGTGGCTGGTGGGCCACTACTTATGATCAAGGGGTTTTTTATTGCAAAAATCCAGGGATCGAGGTTTTTGACGCCACGTCCGGGTTACCTTCTGAAGATGTCATTTGCCTGGCCAATGATGGGGAACAAACGATCTTTGCCGGCTTCCGCCCGGCTGATATTTGCGCCATTGACAGGCTGGATGGAAGTCCTCAAATCCTTTCACGGCCCCCAGTGCTTTCCAGGGAAATATGGACGATGTATTTCGATACCGGCAGTAGACGTTTGGGGTGCAGTAGTCCACTTATTTTTTTGGAAAAAGACAAATGGAAGGCCATTGTGCATCACAAAGGGGTAGGTAGGATTCCCGCGAAAAAGATCACCTCCGACCCCAGAGGTGATTTCCTTTGGGCAAGTTCTTCCTATGGTTTTTTTCGTATTGATCTAAAAAAGAACGATGCAGTACAATTTGGAGGGAATGATGTGACTCTGGATCGAACCTTCTCTGTGGCTCTGGACAAGGATGGCAATATCTGGGTAGCTACGGTCAATGGTTTGAGGCTTTGGAAAAAGGACCACTACGAATTACCTCCATTCAAGCACCCGGCACTGGAGTATGAGGCTTCCGATTTGAAGATACTTCCAGACGGGGGCATGGCAATCAGCTTTAATGGGGCGGGGGTATTGTTTCGCGACACAAATGGGGACTTTACCCACCTAACCGCAGCAGAGGGCCTGACCGACGACTTTATTTCCAGTCTTTACCTCGATGGGGAAGGCAAGCTCTATGCTTGTTCCAACAAGGGACTCAATATACTCCACCAAAAGTCCGGGGGTGGCTGGGAGATCTCCAGCATTACAATCAAAGAAGGACTGCCTTCCAACCAGATAAACGACATTACGGTACTCGCATGTGAGAGCTGGGTAGCTACCAATAAGGGGCTTGCTCGAATTCGGGAAGTACCGGTACCCGGCCCAATGCCCGAACCGGTGATTGAAAAATTTTCAGTCAATAACCACGAGGTGTTTTTTTTGGAGAATATGCACCTCTCCTATAAACAAAATAACCTGACCATCCGATTCTATGCGTTGAATTACCCGTCCGGTGGCGATATCAATTATCGCTACCGCCTGCTCGGGGCCGATTCTACCTACATACAATCGCATACCCGGGAAGTGAATTATGCAAACCTCCCTCCGGGCGCATACACCTTCGAAGTGCAGGCTCAAAACGAGGCCGGCGAATGGGGCGTATCGGCACGGCGTGCGTTTGAGATCCTTCCGGCCTGGTGGCAGACGGGCTGGTTTCGGGCGCTGTTGGTGGCCTTGTTGGTCATGGCGATTGTGATTTTTTTTCAAAGTCGTCTCCGGGCCGTTCGCCGCGATAACGAGACCCGAAATCAAATACAGGAACTCGAAGCGGCGGCGCTTCGCGCGCAGATGAACCCGCATTTCATCTTCAACTGCCTGAGCAGCATTCAGGAGTTTATCGTCGAAAACGATCCGGCGGCTGCCACGCGCTACCTGGCGCGGTTTGCCCGCCTGGTGCGCCTGGCCCTGCACGGCTCGGTCGACGGTCTGCACACCCTGAATGAGGAAGTAGACATGCTCGACAACTACCTCGCGTTGGAGCAGTTGCGTTTTCCCGGAAAATTTATCTACGAGATCAAAACGGCTCCCGATCTTGAATCAGAAGAGATCCAGTTGCCCCCGATGCTGGTGCAGCCATTTGTGGAAAACGCCATCCTCCACGGCATGAAAAACAAAGGAGAAGGGGGGCATATCGTCATTGTTTTTTCCCAAAATAATAGCAATTTGGTGGTGACGGTAACGGACAACGGCCCCGGGTTTTCATCGAAGGAAACCGCTCACAGGGAGTACAAATCAGTGGGTATGACGCTGACAAAGCACCGACTGGAAATACTGTCGGGTAATGCGGGGGTGGAGACTTTCCTTTCAGAAAATATCACCAATGCGGAAGGAGAGGTGGCAGGTTTGCGGGTGGTGTTGCATATTCCGATTCCAAAAGATAGACTTTAACCGGGGAAAAGCACTTTTGTATGTGGGTACTACACTATTCACTTTTCAAGCAAGGCCTCTTTTCTTTTTGGCCGGTCTTTTGGGGTGGGATGATCCTTTTGTTTTTCCTTTTTGCCGTCTGGTATACCTGGCGGGAGCAGCGTGCCAGCAAAAATCCGGATAAGATGGCCGTCCCTTTTCTAGTAGGCGGCACGCTGTTTGCAGCATTTTGGGTGATCGGGGTGGGGATTGATATCGGCAACCGGTATTTTGAGCTTGCCACCTGTTTGCGCAACGGCGATTACGAGGTCGTGGAAGGACTCGTGGAAAACTACAATCCCAATGCACCCGGCGGGCATTATGCAGAAAGCTTTACGGTAAATGGAGTGCCGTTTAAATATGGAAATGCCACCCTCATCGGGTTTCACAAGACCAAACGATATGGCGGACCAATCGATGAAGGGAAGTACGTCAGAATTTTCTACAGGAACAGGTTGATCCTGAAGCTTTGGATCCGGGAGTGAGGAGGCTGATTTACCGAATTTCATGAATCTCCTGCCGGATTTCATCCATTTGGACAGGTGTAAGATATGTGGTGCATATTGGCAGGAATATTAAGTACCAGGGGTAACAAAAATCCCGTGTGCTGGATATACAATGAAAATTACCCCTGGAAATGCACCCCAAAAAACCCGAATAAAAAAAGCCGCACTGGTACTTCCTTTGGTAATTGGGAGTGTTGGGGCGGCTTTTTTTTTTGAGACTTTGACCCCTCGTCCTGCTTTTAAAACCCATAAATGATCAACCTTATGAAAACGCGCCTTTTTTCACTGATTTTTATCGCGCTTTTGTTTTCCTGGAGTTCCCTTTCCGGACAAAACAACGCACTCGACTTCGACGGCGATGGGGATTATATCACCCTTACTCCGATCAATGGGTTTCCCACCGGTCCGGTTTCGGACTTTACGGTGGAAATGTGGTTCATTTCCAAAGCCACGGGAATCACTCCAACGGACTGTAGTAGTGGATTTAAACGTCTGTTCGCATTGGGTGATGCCTCCAATCAAACCTTGTTTGAGGTGGGGGAATGTAATGGCTTTTTATCTGTTTTTTGGTTTACCAACCCTGCTGCCAATCTGGTTCAAATGACGACCACGATCCGGGATAACCAATGGCATTGCCTCTCTGTCGTTCGGTCTGCCAGTAATCTGGACGTATGGCTCGATGGAAATGTAGTTTTGAACGATCCCACCATTGCGGGAACACATAACATCTCAACTTTCGTTGTAGGGCATGGCCTTGCAAATGGGTTTAATCCAACACCTGGGGAGGACTGGTTGGGCGGAATAGATGAAGTGAAATTATGGGATTTCGCCCTGTCGCCTGCGCAACTAACGGCCTGTAGCTCTTGTGTGCTGACTGGTGCAGAGGCGGGACTGGTAGCCTATTGGCAGTTTGACCAGGGTGTGGCAGGCTTTAATAATACCTCCATTACTCAGGCTTTGGATGCAACGACCAACAGCAACAATGGAACCCTGCACCCGTCTACTGCAAACCCTGACCACGGATTCATACTGATGGGCCCCACCAGCAATTTTGTCTCCTCTGGTGCAGCGCTCGTTTACCCCAATTACAACAACCTCTTCCTTTCGATCGACGACCCGTTTCAACTGATCGGGATTCCGTGGATATGCAATGGCGATGCCGTGCATTTTTCGCTTTTTGATACGAATCTTAATACCCCGCAGCCGGCCGGCGGAGTTACGGTAGACTGGTATTACAGTGATGATGCATGGCTCAACTCCACACAGATACCCTCCCTCAGCGGGTTCCAATTCGTCGTGCCTGCGAACGGCGCTACATTGGTCAACTGTCCCAACAACCCCTTTGGGTATGTAGATCGGGAATTCCGGGCGATCATTACCGTGACCAACGGTAACGGAACCTGCATGTATACCAGCCAGTCGGCCCAGCTTCGCATTTATTGCGAGGTAACCCAGGCAGATGTCACCATTTTGACATCCCCCATCTCTCCGCCTTTATGCGAAGGGGATCAGGTGACCTTCAATGTGATGGTAAACACCAATCTTCCTTATCCTGGCCCTACCAACGATGTACATATCGATTGGGAAATGAGCACGGGGGGCCCTTGGACATCATTAAGCCAGTATGCTGACCAATCAGGTTTTACATATCCTCCTACCGGAACATTTACTGTTGGAACCCAGGATGTTTGCTTCCGGGCCACGGTGAGCAATCAGGCCTGTGCATCTTTAACAGGGCAAAAGTGCGTCCATGTCGACCCCAACCCGGTATGTGGAAGCATCACCGGGTGGCCCATTCCCACACCGACCAATCTGACCCTGATCAGCACCACACCCTGGTTGATCTACGAAATATGTCCGGGCGAGGCCGCCGCATTGGAAATAGACCCCAGCACCTCTTTTCAAAACTGCAATCCACAGTGGCAATATAGCTTCACCCCTCCCAGTAGCTGGATCGATTTGGGGTTTACTAATCCGGTTCAAAACACCAATATTTTACCCACCAGCAGTTGGGGGAGTTATACCTCGATCTATTACCAAATACAGTGCAACCCACTTTCCAATCCATCCGGGTGTGATCCCTGTTTGAGCAACCTCATCGAGATCCGATTGAAACCCACGCTGCCCATACCGGTCATTGCAGCCGTGCCATCCACCCAGACCATTTGCAATGGGGATATGATCACTCTCTATTCCTCGAATGACCCCGGAACGATTCAGACTACCTGGTATTGCAATGGGGAGGTAATTGGGACTGGACCTTCTGTCCCGGTTTACAAGCAAGCCTGTTATTGGTCGGAAGCAACCAACGGATGTAGCACGGTAAAGTCGGATACCTTTTGCCTTAAAGTCTGCACGGCGACTGCGAAGATCACCTGCCCGGATGATAATCCCTGCATTATTCCAAACGTGCCGATTACGATAAATGGGTTGTTTTCTTTTTCCGACTGTGGTCCGATCATACAATACGATTGGGAAGTGGAGTTCTTACCTGACCCACCCGGACCGATCTATTTTTTCTCCGGTCCGACAATCACCTTCACACCGCCTGCTGGCGGAGCGATAGTCACCCTGACGGTGATCGATGCCTATGGTTGCAGCCATTCCACTCAAGCCTTCTTCAAACCTTGCCAACCTTAAACCACTTCAATATGAAAACGATCCTAATTTCCTTTATTCTGCTGTTTTCCTGTTCGTTGGTGAACAGTTCGTGGGGACAGGTTGCGTGTACTTGTCAGCCCATCGTATACCTGACGCCCGACACGGCCAATCCATGTTGTTATTTATTGAATATAGATTTTACGAATTCGCCGGGCTGTGGCACGGTGACCAATTTTACAGAGATCACTATCAATACGAATGTGGCCGGCGGTACGGGTACCTTCACCGGGGCCACGAGTTTGATGGCGCCCTTTACGGCCACTGTGAACAACTCTACCTTGGTTACCTTCAGCACGCTACCGGGTTTTATTCCGGCTACTCCACAAAATTACGTGGTCGGGCAAGTTTGTTTTGCCAATGGTTCGCCGGCATTTTTCCCGGCCCAGATGACCATTTCCAATGGGCCGAACGACAACTGTGCGGTCGATTCCTTCCAGGATGATTTGACGACGACTTGCACCATGCAACCACCCTGTACCTGCAAACCGGTCGTTAATCTGACCGCCGACATGTCTGATCCGTGTTGTTACTTTATCGATGTAAACTTTCCCAATCCTGCAGGCTGTACTTTTCCGACTGATTTCAATCAAATTACGGTGATGACTACCGGTACGGGTATCATTACGGGTACAGTGGGTTCAAGCCCATTTTCTGCAACAACAACTTCTACGCTTGCCACTTTCAGCACCTCGCCGGGTATCACCCCCCTGCCTCAATTGGTCGGGCAGATCTGTTTTGCCAACTACACGCCGGCGCCTTTTCAGGTTCAGTTGGTTGTGTCCAATTCGGCACTGTCGCCCGATCCCTGCGCCGAAAGCTTTTCTTTTCCCGTCACGACCCCCTGCCCGGCGCCCTGTGAAGATATTTTCGTGGCGGATCAAACTGTTTGTTCCACCGATGAGAGTCTGCTGATCCCTTTGATAGGCTGCAGCAACGTCGCCTCTTGTTTGCAACAAGTCAAATGGTATGTACGTAGCCCCTGCAGCGGACCCTGGACGCTTTACCAGGTCAAACCCGATTGTTCGGACCTGGTGCTGGCGCCCAATAAATTCACCAATGATATATGCGTGTATGCAGAAGTGCTCACGGACGGCACCTGCAACTGCCCGTTGCTGGTTTCCAACGAAGCGACGATCTATTTGTGCGATCCGGTCAGTTGTTCCATACAGAATACTAACCCCGATTTTTGTACTTGTGGTAATCCTACACCCATCATTGTAGTTCCCTCCATTTCAAACCCGAACTGCCCCTACACGGTGGTCTGGTACGATGAGCAAGGGAATGTAGTTGGAAATTCACCGGCCTACACCCCGACAACCCTGTGTTTCCAGGGCTTACCAACGGATTGCTATCAGGATTTTTTGTATAAAGCGGTTATCGATAGTCCTTGCGGAAAGGACTCTTGTTTTACCACGATCCGGGTGTACAACGATAATGCACCGAAAGGAAGTCTGGTACTTCTTCCCGCTGCTCCCCCTGAAGTCCAGCCCTATTGCCCGGGCGAAGACGCGATACTCCAATTCACCCCAGGCTGTGCCGGTGATCCGAAAATGTGGGATTGGTATGTACGCCCCTGTGTCGGAGGTAGTCCAACGTATTTAGGTAACGCCGGAAAAATGAACCCGCTCTACCTCACCAATAAGCTGTATCAATCGGTTTACTATTATGTGGAAACCCAAAATGGGACCTGTCCATTGGATACGGTGCAACTAAAGATCGAGGTAAAAGAACCCCCATCCATCATTTCGTTCAATGCGGTGCCGGATCCTTGTGTAGAACAGCAGGTCCTTCTTTCCCTTGATTTCGCGCCCTGCACGATCGAGGGTTGCGGCACCAACTGCAACTGCACGTATTCGGTCGATTGGTATAAAGACGGGTTTGTGGTGGGAACGAGTACTGGGGTACCCCCGGTAGCAACCTTCACGTATTTTGGACCACCACCCCTTTCAGGTAATTATTACGCAGTGCTCAAGGACGATTGTTGTCCGGGGGATACGATCCAGTCTCCGCTCATCACGATCGAACCCACCTGTTTCCCCATTATCAAAGGGCCTTGTTTTATGTGCAACAACGTGCCGGTTACCCTGGAAGGGGAGATGATCCTGCCGCCCCGCTTTCCTTGCCCGGATATCAGTGGATGTGTTTTTGCGTGGTACGAATTGACCGGTTCGCTGGAAACGAATCTAAACAACGGGACACTACAACAAATAGTTACGCATCCGGGGGTCTACATCTTTGAGTCCAATTGTAACGGTTGTCTCCGAAGAGACACCTTCTATTTACCCGGATGTGTCAATCCTTGTTCTTGCGGCACGCTTCAGTGGGGGGAATTCTGGCAGGAATGGAGTTATAATACGCCCATTGACAGCACAATCGTGGTCACCGCGCCTTGTCCCAAGGTGGGAAAAGACTATTTGATACACGGCGTTTTTACCTGTGCGCAGACAGCTTGTGGGAATAACGTCGTCGATTGGGTCCTCACCCGGCCGGGAGCTTTACCGCCGGTTTCCGGTACGACTAACATTGCCAAATATCCCCATTTCGATGTCTTCCTTCCGTGGGCTGATTGCGTGCAACCGGGGGTGTACACCCTGACCATCACCCGTCATTGCGGCGTAGTGCCTTGTCCATACACGTTTACGTTCGAAGTGCCACCATGTGGATGTTTGTGCAGTGACCTGCCGGCCGATGGCGGGTTGGGGTTTGGCATACTCTCAAATGGCGTTAATTGCATCCGGTCGTTCAAGCCTTATGCGCTCGATCCATGCGATGTGGTGACCTGGACTGTTAATAGCACCAAATCAGGGAACTCTGTTGGAAATAATGCTTTCAATTTTAACTTTACAACCCTCGGCAGCGGCACCTATACGGTTTGCATGCAAGTGACCCGAACCCCACTAGTCGGGCCGCCTTGCACTTATACCAAATGCCGAACCATAGTCATCAATTGTGGAGGTCCCTTCACAGGAATATGCACTACCGGCAATGCGACCAAAAACGGCAATTTTACAGATGGTCTTGTCAGCGGACATCTCGGCGATGGCGGAGGTGAGGTGGCAGACTGGATGCTATTGCCGGAAGTGACCGATGGTCTGGTATTCGTCGACGATAGCGCCGGAGGGTACGACGACGGATACCTCGTTCTTTCCGGAGGGCAGGGTGGTCCGGCAGGGATTTTCCAGGCGGTTGATTTGACGCAGGAACTCTACACCAATATCGAATACAACTTCCAAAATCTCAGTGGGATGGAAGTGCCCTCCGGTACGAGATTGGAATTTAGTTTGTATTCAGATCCGGATGGTACCGATCAGGCTTTAATATACACCGATACGATTGCCGGGACCGACGATACGGGATGGGTTGCTCGATCCGTGTCTGTGGAGAACACCGTGGTTTTTCCATACCTGGTGGTTTCGTTGACAAATGATGATTCAGGTGTGAAATCTGTCATCGGCCTGGACAATCTGGAAGTTTGTAAATCCTCCTCGCCGCTGGGTTCGACCAAAGAGCATTTGTCGGATCTGGTTTTCCACCTTTTTCCCAACCCTGCCAATAACGAGATTACCATTGAATGGGATGGATTTGACGTAAAAAGAGGGTCTGCTCAAATCGTCGGTAGTCTTGGACAACAGCTCCGGAAGATACCCATTCAGGATGGGAGCACGAGTCTGACGACCAGTGTGGCCGACTTGCCTGAAGGCATCTATTTCGTAAAGATCCTTTCCGGGCGCAGGACGCTCAAGGTGTTGAAATTTATTAAGCTGTGAAAAGATTAATGGATTACCACTGCGGCAACAGGCCGCAGTGGTTGTTCAAATCCGGGAATAGTAAAAAATGCTTAATTGTTAGGATCCTAAAATTCAGCTTATGAAATTTTCACCAATCCCCCTGGTGGTGGCCTTGCTCATGCTCGCTGCGGTTAGCGCTGACGGGCAGCTTATTTATTCGATCTCGGCAGATTTCCCCTTTTACCGCAGCCAGATGATCCGGTTTTTTTCAACCGGAGGGTTGCAAAGTACAGACCACATACAGGGGCAGAACCCCAATACAGGCATCGGCAGTCTTGTGAAAAACGTAAAAGGTATCTGCCGGGTCACCAACACAGGGACCAGTGCGGACGGTAAATACTACGTCACCACCGGGATGTTTAATGACGACCCTTATTTTGACGCACAACTGTTCGAAATCGACCCCAATTCGAGTTCCGCCAATCTCCTCGTGCCCCCGGTTGTGGCGGCTCCCGGTACCATCCGGGATATCTGCTTCATCGGCACTTTTTCAGGGATACAGGCAGGGATTTATGGCATAAGAGGGGCATTGAACTGGTGCGGTTCAATTTCAGTGGAGGGGTGTTTAGTCCTCCGGTCAGCGTCGGCTTTTTTTACGTCTGCACTGCCGGTCGGCTATACGGCCTGGGGCCTGAGCTGGACGCTCTGCGCCGGTCAGCCGGAGCTCGTCATCACGGCGAGAGGGCAACCCAATCTGGTGAAATACTACCAGTGCGACCCAAACACCGCAGCGTTGACTTTCATCGGGGATCTCCTGCCCACTGTGCCGGCTGTATTTTCTTTTGCCAATTGCGGTATCGGCTGGTTTGCCTCGACCGATGAACTCTGGATCAACGGGATAGATAATACCACCAATTCCCAGCCGGTATACAAGTACAATCAATCGGCGGTTGTTCCCTGGTGCCCGGGGACCGCCCCCTTGATCACGTCTACCAATTTGCCTTTTCAGGGCGAAATATCGAAGATTTTTGCACGGAATTGTATTGATTAAATCATTCATTATGAAGCGCCATTCATTTTATCTGTTCGTTATAACCTTGTTTTTAGGCGGTCCCAATCTTTTTGCACAAAGCTGGCAATGGCTGAGTCCGGGTGAAACTGTAACAGGAAATTACGAAGACTGGAATTATGGCATCGCCACTGATGCCGCTGGTTGTGTGTATACCACCGGTTCTTATAGCACCAATTCGGGCAGTTATACCAATTTCCATATTTCCCTTTACAAGTACGCGCCCAACGGGGTATCCCTTTTTAAAACAAAGCAGGACTTTGATTCAGGGAATGAGGTGGTGGAAGAGGGAAGGGATGTGGTTGTTTCCCTTGCAGATAACAAGGCCATAGTTGGAGGGAGTATTGGCACTAAACCATTTCTCGGGTTTTTCAATGCGACGAATGGCTTCTATTTAAACCAGCAAGTGGCTTTCACCGGGTCAGGAAGCATCAGCAATATTGATTTTCGGAACGGTGCAGTATGGGCAATTGGCAATTTCACCGGCACATTTTCACCTGGGGGGGCAGTTACTTTTACCGGGACGACCATTCCGAATGGAGGGGATATTTTCGTGGCCAAATACGATCTCTCCGGAAACTTGTTGGCGGCATTTCATATAAAAGGTACTGGCGACCTAAAGGGGTATGATATAAAGGTCGATGTGGCCAATAACGCATACATTACCGCGACCACCCAACAAGCGGTGCTGTTCCAGAATACGGCTGGAACTACCTATACGCCAACCACAGGAGCGTGGGAAGTTTTTGCTGCCAAGTTGAATCCGGCTTTGAACGACGTCCTGTGGACCCAATACCTTGAAAAATCGACCAGTGGTTTTCCATCCGATGGCATGTATCCGATTGCGCTGACTACCACGATGCTAGGTGCAGAAACCTTTGTCGTTGGCGGATTAAAAAAAGGGTCGAGTAATTTACTTGAGTCGTTTATCCAGCAGCGTTCCCGGTCCAACGCAGCCTTGTTCAGTCAGGAAGCCAGTCTTCCGGGGTTGGAAATTCGCGATCTGGTAGCACCCGACTGTAGTTCTGCCGGAATTTACGCCACCGGTCGGACGATTCCCCCTTTAATTAAGGAAGTTGCCTTTCTTTCCAAATTTGATAAATCCACGTGTGCCCACCATTGGGATAAATTTTCAAACGGCTATGCCTCCGGAGAAGGGGTCGCTGATGATGGCGCTGGAAACCAGGTCTTAGCAGGCACGTATTCTTCTACACCAACGACCTTCTCAATGGGTGGGTTTAACCTGGCACATCCACATCCGGATGGCGCTTTTGCCGGCAAGTTCCGCGATCAATACCCCTGTTGTCAAAACCGGGGCCTGGGGTTTGATGGCGTAGACGACTATGTAGAAACAGCCCTTGTCCCCAATTTGGGAAACGGCAATTTCACCTTCGAGGCCTGGGTGTACTCGATTGCTACGGGCACAGGTTGTACGGGCAATTTCCGTCGAATAGTTGGCTGGGAAGGTCCGGGTTCCGTTGCTTTTGAGGTCGGAGAATGTTCGGGGGAGGTGACCGTGTACTATAATCCCGGAAACACATACCTGACGGCCACCGGCGTCAATATCCGGGGTGGCTGGCACCATGTAGCGGTGACGAAAGCCGGCGGCACGTTGACGGTGTATGTCGATGGCGTGCAAATGGTCCAGCACAGCAGTGTCATCCTCAACCAGGCCGGGGCATTCCGGGTCGGTCGGGCTACCGGTACGGCCAACAATGGCATGGAGACCTGGAGGGGCCGCATCGATGAGGTCCGCCTTTGGAAGGTGGCGAAAAACCAGACCTCTATTAAAACCAGAATGTATTGCCCGCTGAAGGGCAATGAGGCAAACCTCGTGCTCTATTATCCCTTTGACCAGGGTATCCCCAATGGGCAAAATAGTGGAGTGACCACAGCGTATGACTATTCCAAGACCCTGGCTCATGGCACCCTCCACAATTTTGCCTTGAGCGCCCAGTTTTCCAATTGGATCTGCGCCAACAGCCCCTTAAAAAGCAGTTGCCCTTTAATTCAGTATGACGTGGCAGCGAGGCCTCGTTTGGTGGAAGAAGGAAATGGATGGAGCCGAACGGATGAATTGGATGTTGCCATATATCCCAACCCCACAACTGGAAGCTTCGCCCTGGAATTTACTGAACTGAGCGAGGAGCCGATTCGGCTTACTATCAGCAATTTTACAGGAAAGCCCGTCAGGGAAATGCGCTTAGATCTGGATACCTTGTCAATAGAGGTCGATTTGACAGGAGAGTCGCCCGGCATCTTTTGGCTTACGCTTTGGAACGAATCGGGCGTGGTTTGGAGAGGAAAAGTGGTAAAGGAGTAAAATTCCAGCGCGCGTTCTTGCTTGCTCGCGAATTATCTTAAAATGAATCAAATATGCCCACCTTCCTCTCCCGCCTGCTCGCCAAGATCCGCTCCCAAAAGAGCCAGCTACCTCCCTCCGGGAAAGAGGACGACAAATCCCTCGCTTTCCGCGAGCAACTCCAGAAGCTCATCTCCGAAAACCGGATGGATGCAGCGTTGGAGTTGCTCGTGAAGGCGGGGAATAAAGACGCCATCTTGCTCAAACGGCAGTACGAAGATGCCAAAACGCACTTCGACAAGGGGCGCATCACCTACCAGGAATGGAGCCTGACCCAGGCGCGTATTGCGTATGCGATTACGAATATGGAGTGATCAATTTTTAAAATAGAGAATCATTCAACATCATGCGAAATTTCCGTTTCACCACATTGTTTGCCGCTTTTTTCTTCCTTTTCCCACTCGGTCTCTTCGCCCAATGGACAACCCTCAACGTAGGCACCCCCGACGATTTGAATGCCATTGATTTTGAGGGAAATACCATCTTCCTCGGGGGCTTCCGATTATGCAAATCAACCGATGGGGGCGACACCTGGAGTGTGTATGTCCTGGAAGATGAGTTTTTTGTGCCTCTTTTCGGAAGCCAGCTGTACGACCTCCACTTTTTTGATGAAAACACAGGTGTTGCTTCCGGATTTATCCTTACCGGAAACAGCGAGGTGATCCTCCGGACAACCAATGGAGGCCAGAACTGGAGTTTTGCCAGCGTATTCAATGGCGGGGCCTGGCCCAGGGTGATCAATGGTATCGATTTTCCCACGACCACAATCGGCTATGCAGTGGGATCGAACGGGCGGATCCTCAAATCCAACGATGCAGGCCAAAGCTGGTCGGCCACACCGTCTGGAACAACGAAGGAATTATTTGCCGCGCACTTCTTTAATGCCAACACCGGGGTCGTGGTAGGCGATGGGGTTATCCTTAAAACGGACAATGGCGGAAATACCTGGAGTGTGATGAATTTTCCCGGGTATTACCTCAAAGATTTGCATTTCACCGGTGCGGCCGTTGGCTTGGCAGTTGGTGGCGAGGCAATTCTTAAAACGACGGACGGCGGCAATTCATGGGCCCCCCTGGCCAATATCAGCGATGACCTGAACACCGTCTATATGTTGGATAACAACACTATTTATGCAGGAGGCAGCGCTATTTACAAGTCGATCAACGGGGGCGAATATTTCCTGCCACAGCCCTCTGTTTCCGGCGGTCTGACCCTCAATAAGATCGCGTTTTTGGACGGCAGCACGGGTTTTGCGGTAGGCGATAACGGAGTAGTAAAAAGGACGACCAACAACGGGGATCCCTTTCCTCTCAATGATGCAAGCATCGGTGAAATAGAGTCGTTTCCGTTTAATCCTTGCCCGGATGATTTGCCGGTACGGGTGCGGGTGAAAAATATCGGTTTAAACGATTTAACACAGGCCACCATCCATTGGGAAGTGAATGGAGCGCCTCAGGCAGACTATTTGTGGAACGGAAATCTCCCGGCCGGGGAGCCATCCGGTCTTTTGACCCTCGGAAGCTTTTATTTCCCCTTGGGAAACAATTTAGTGAAGGTATGGACCTCCAACCCCAACGCCGGGCCGGATGACTTCACGGCCAACGATACCTTGACCACCTCCTTGACCATCGACAAGTTTATCGGCGCCTACACCATCGGCGGAATAAACCCCGATTTCCCGACTATTCCTTCGGCTATTGAGGCGATGACCCTGAAAGGCATTTGCGGCCCGGTCGTGTTCAATATCCGAAACGGAACCTATGTGGGAGAAAACGTAATCCCCGAGCTACAGGATGTAACGGCCGACCATGATGTGACCTTTCAATCGGAATCGGGCGATAATGCATCCGTCATCCTGACCTCCAACTGGCCGAATACCACCTTGATCCTGAACGGCGCCAAGCACTTTACTTTTCAAAATATCACAATAAAGTCGGATGGAACTACATTCAACCGGGCGGTAGAGCTGAAAAAAGGTGCATCAGACATAAAATTCATCCATAACGTGTTGGAAGGAAAACAGACTGCCTTCACGACGATCGATTATGTGGTCGTCTACTCCGACGGTCAACCGGCGAGCACGAATATTACGTTCTCCGGGAATGAAATAAGGTATGGGAGTACCGGGATTTTTCTCAAAGGGTCGGCTTCTTCCAAAGGAACAGGTAATGTGATAGAGGACAATACTTTTATCGATCAACGCATCCAAGGGCTTTACTGTGTATTTCAGACAGCTCCTCAGGTTATTGGGAACAGGGTTTCATCTACTTCCACAGACGGTTCGATGGTTGGAATTTTGATGGAAACCTGTACAGATACCTTTTATGTTACAAAAAACAGGATCGATTTGACAACAGGCACAGGGTTGTATTTCAACTATTGCAATATCCTGGAAAGCGGAGAAGGTTGGGTGGCCAATAATTTCATTCGATCGGGATCCAGCGGGCTTGTGGGTAAGGGCATAGGGGTGGAGCAGTCGCATTTCCTCCAAATTTACTTCAATAGTGTGGAGATCCGGTATGGGGGTTCGGCTGTATCTTTTTACCTGATCGATACTGCTTCCTATACTCACATCAATATTCAAAACAACCTCTTCGCAAATACGGGATCAGGATCGATATACAATATAACCAATGTCAACCCCAATACCCCGACCACCTATTACGGGAAAATTTTCGACACGATCGGCCATAACGCCTATTTCAATACCGGGCTTGTTTTTTCGAAGTTGCTATACGGGGGAGACGACGACGTGACAAGCCTGGATGAATGGAAAATAGCGCTGAACAAAGATCTCACTTCCTTTCTTGCCGACCCGCAATTTTTGCCGGGCAATGAGTTGTACATTACGCCCCAGACGTCCAATTACTTGCTGAACGGAGCGGCTATACCGGTAGCTGCTGTTATGGAAGACATCGACGGGGAAATGCGAGACCCATCCTCGCCCGATATTGGCGCCGACGAATTCGTACAGCCAGCCCTGGATGCCGGAGTGATTGGAATGCTCAATACGGAGGTTTATTGTTCGGGCTCCAATCCCCTCTACGTCACGATCAAAAACTATGGCGCCTTGTCGCTTCAAAATTGCATGATCCATTGGGCCGTCAACGGCCTTGAACAAACAGCCTATGCCTGGAATGGCAACCTGGCCTCCGGGGAAGAATCCAGTCCCATTCACATCGGCGACTATGATTTTTATGCCGGCAACCCCTTTAATATTAATGTTTGGACCGAGGCGCCCAACGGAATGGCGGACCAGGTTGCCTCCAATGACCCCTTCGCCGCCATGGTATCCGGAGGAGGCTTGTCGGGAACCTACACGATCGGACGTACAAATCCGGACTACCCCACGTTCAATGCAGCGCAGCAAGCGCTTGTATCCAACGGCGTATGCGGCCCAGTGGTTTTCAAGGTCCGGCCGGGGACCTACAACGAACAGGTTTCTTTTCCCCAGATTGCCGGCGCCTCCGCAATACGCACCATCACCTTCGAGTCGGAAAACGGCGATAGTACGTCCGTGTTGTTGACCTATTCGGCGAACATCTCGAAGAACTATACCTTTCAACTGGACGGAGCCGATTATTTCACATTCCGGAAGATGTCTTTTACCGGAACCAATAGCACGGATTACAACACCATCCTTTTTCTGAAAAATTCGGCCAATCACAACCAATTTCTCCACAACCGGTTCGAAGGCCTGAGCAGTACCTTGAATTACAATTGGTACACCCTGGTCGATTCGGATGGGTCGCTGGATGAGTTCAACCTTTTTGAGGGGAATGTATTCGAAAATGGGGCTTATTCGATTCGGTTCGTGGGTAAATTAACCGGAATCGGGTACGTGATCACCTACGAAAGGGGCAACAAATTTATCGGAAACACAATAACAGGCCCCAGGTATAGGGGGATCAATATGTTTTATCAGCAAGATCCCGTTTTGGAGGGCAACACCATCGTGATGGCGGTGCCAGGCGGCGCAAATACCGGCAACGCAGGCATATACCTGGCTTTATCGATCGGAAAGATCAGGATACTGAAAAACAAGGTGAGCGGAGTCGTACAGGATGGGATCCAACTCTATCATTGCCGTTCGGGAAATTTTGATAAGGGATTGATCGCCAATAATTTTGTGAGCATCACAGGGGGGGTATCGACCGCGATGACAATGGGTGAATGCGTGGCCCAGGATGTATTATACAACAGCTTGATGATCTCCGGACCGGCCTCGGTCTATAATACCGCATTTTCAATAACCTATACGCCTGTGGTCAACATGACCATCCGGAACAACAACTTCGTCAACCTGTCTGGCGGAAGAGGGGTTTACGCATTGTCCGGCGATTATATCGGTTCGGATTACAACAATTATTTTACCTCATCCGGACTGCTTGCCGTCATCGGTGGCTGGGAATACTTCGATATCCCTTCCATGCAGAACGGGACCGGGCACGATCAACATTCCCTATCGGTCGACCCGGGTTTCATTTCCATTGCAGACCTGCACATCATCTCCTCGGATGTGGCCGATGCCGGTATTCCCATTGCTGCGATTACCGACGATATCGATGGGGATCCTCGCGATCCCTCGCAACCGGATATCGGAGCAGATGAATTCCTTCCGAAGGAATACGATGCCGGGGTGATAAACTTCATATCCCCCGCCCCAAACACGGCTTACTGTGATTCCGTTCCGGACTTGATCGTTACCCTGAAAAATTTCGGAAGCAATGAGTTGGAATCGGTAGATATTGTCCTGGCTGTCAACGGGGTGCCTCAGAGTACCTTCAGCTGGACAGGCGCCTTGCCCTACATGGGAAAGGAACAGGTGAACCTGGGTAGCTACCCGTTTGAAGATGCCATAGGCTACGACCTGCTTTGCTACACCACCTCGCCAAACGGACTGACGGATCAGTATATGAAAAATGACAGTACCCGTTTTCTGAATTTTCATATACCCCTGTCAGGTGACTATATGCTGGGAGGCGTCAACGCTGATTTTACCTCCTTTGCGGAAATGAATGCAAGCCTGGCCAACGGTGGGGTGTGTGGCCCGGTTACCATTCAGATCGCCGACGGGACATACGAAGAAAATATTTCCTTCAACGCCATTCCCGGCGCTTCTGCTGAAAACACCTTGACAATCACCTCTGCTTCTGCCGACAGTTCTAAAGTGGTGATCACAGGTGGTCCCCAATCAACTGAGGAGCAACTGGTATTTTTAAACGGTGCGAGTTATGTCACGCTCAGCTACCTGAGTTTCGATGGTAATGGAACCGACATCCACGATCTGGTTCGTTTCCAGAACGGGCATGACCTGGCCATCACCAATTGCGCTTTCACGGGTTATTCCTGTAATTGTGGAGCGGCGGTTCAAAAAGGAATTAACGCCATTGCTGTTGATTCCAATCTGACCATCCGGCAAAACACCATTCAGGGCACGTTCCTGGGATTGAACCTCTCCGGAAATGCGGTCAGCGGCCGGGAGACCTCCGTACACTTTTTGGTAGAAAAGAACGAGATCATCAGTCCCATATACCTAACTAAAACGGCGAGGCCGGTGCTGCGCGATAACCTGTTCAACGGAAATTTCAGCAATATTGAAAATTGCGGTGGGTTTGAGATCACGCACAATCGTTTTTTTGGAGGGATCGCCATCGAATACTGTACGGCTGATTCCGTTTCCTTTTTCCAAAACAATGCGCTTTATACCTACCAGCCCAGCGGGCCAAGTGCCTCCTGGTATTTTGCCCTTGATCTTAATGGGACCAGCCATGTCGACATTATTCACAATACGCTAAAAGGCGATTACAATGCCGGAGCCCTGAGTGTATTGGGAAGTTCGGATGTGAAGGCGTTTAACAACCTTTTCTACCAGGGCGTTTTCAACGACGGGTATGTCTTGTTTCAGGGATTGAATGACATCTTGATCTCCGATTACAATATTTTTTTCCGGAACGACTCGGCTGTCAGCGTGTTGACCGACCGGCAGGCCCTTTTCGGGCAGGACCTGCACTCCTGGTTTATCGATCCTCAGTTTTCCATGAATCCCGACAGTAGTTTTTACCCCACCAACCCCATGATGAACGACCTGGGGGTTCCCATGGGCTTAACTGACGACCTGTTTCATTACTCGCGCGATCCAAACCACCCGGAAATTGGCGCAATCGAGTTTGCGTTGCCTCCCGTCGTGGATCTCGGCCCGGACCGCGATTGGTGTGGGGAGATATTACTCCAGGCTCAAAACCCGGGCGCGACTTATCTCTGGAGCGATGGATCAACCGAACAAATGCTATTGGTGACGGAAAGCGGGCAATATTGGGTCCAGGTAACTACGCCATTGGGAATGGTGAGCGATACGATCAATATTGCTCTCTTCGATCCACCCATCCTCCAATTGGAAGATACGATCTTCTGCTTTGGCGCCGACGCCGTCCTTTCCGCAGGCGTGGATAATGTTGAATACCTATGGAGTACGGGCGAAACAACTCCCTGGATCTTTGCGAATTGGGAAGGGGAATACGCCCTCACCATCACCAATTCAATCGGCTGTACGGCCGTGGATACCGTTCAGGTCTCCTTCTATCCCTACCTGTGGATCGAATCCCAGGTCACTATCGAAACATGTCTCGGCGATTCGACCGGCATGATCGAATTAGTTGTCTCTGGAGGCCAGGGAAATTACAGTTTTGCATGGGAAAACAGCCCGGTAACCGGCCCGGTGCTTTCCAATCTGACGGCGGGAAGCTACACGTATTGGGTAACCGATGGAGCGTGCACCTACAACGGGAGTATTGAATTATGGCCTGGAATTGAGGTACAGGCAATGATCCTGAACACCGACTCAGCCTGTGTCAACCAGGTCTATTATTTTGAGAACGGATCCTACGGCGCCGACCAATTTTCCTGGTTTATCGATGGCGTCTTGGTAAGCAATGAGGTTAACTTCCAGTTTGTTTTCGAAAATAGCGGGACCTACTCCATCTCATTGGTTGCAGGCTATGGGACTTGCGCGGATACCTCCTTCTACTCCCTGGTCGTGCAGAGTGAAAGCGAATGTACTCCCTCCGGGGTGAAGGAGCCTGTGGAGATTTTCAGGATGTACCCCAATCCGGTAAAGGATATTCTTTATATCCAGGGGCTTCAGGCAGGTACACAGATTGAAATCTTCGACATGACAGGCGTGAGAAGGATCGAGGACAAAGAACCGGATGGAACGGTGGATGTCTCAAAATTGCCTCCGGGGGGTTACCTATTAAAATTGGGCTTTGCCAAAGAACAATTTTTTATAAAGAGTTGACTTTCTTCTAAAAAAGGAGTCTTTGATCTGTTGCCATTCCTGTGAAGCATTGTTCCGGGTAGCTGGGCTATAATCCCTCTATTTTTGTAGCTTTGGACTATCTGTTCAGTCATACAACCATTCTTAATGAATCGCCTTTTTCTTCTTCTTATACCCATCCTGACCCTTGCCGCCTGCAGCGACCCCGTCTTCACCCCCAAACCCCGGGGTTTCCCCCGTATTGAATTCCCGGAGCGGACGAACGTAGTAGAGACATTCGACCAAACCGATTGTCCCTTTTCTTTCGAGCTACCTGCCTATTATGAGGTGCAACAGGATACCGCTTATTTTGATGAGGCGCCGATCCACTCCTGCTGGTTCAATCTGGTGGTGCCGGCATTTGACAGCCGCCTGCATTGCAGTTACCTCCCGGTGGGCACGCAGGGAAAAACATTCGACCGGCTGCGCAGCGATGCGTTCGACCTGGCCAATTGGCACAACAAAAAAGCCAACTACATCGATGAGATCCCGATCAAAACACGGAATGGAGTGGAAGGCATGCTCTTTACTTTCGACGGACCCGTAGCGTCCCAGTATCAGTTTTACCTGACCGATAGCCTGCACCAGCACTTTTTCCGGGCGGCGCTGTATCTCAATACGCAGTCGCGCCCCGATTCGCTGGCGCCGATCTACGAATTTCTGAGGCAGGATGTGGATGAGTTGATTACCACCTTTCGGTGGGAATAGTTTTTTTAGCGCCTTTGTGGTTGAAAATTTATTCTTATCTGAGTAAGGTGACCTCTCCGGTATAAACCTCCAAAAAACCATCCGCACACCCCACCACGATCCGGTAGGCGTAAACATCCGAAGGGGCTGGCTTGCCTCTGTGATCGCCCTGCCACCTCGCCTGGGGATCGGTGCTTTCGAAAACCGTTTGCCCCCAGCGGTTCCAAACCTGCATTTCCAATACTTTCTCCCTTCCGGCTACGGTCAGTATGCCAAAGGTGTCATTCACGCCATCGCCATCAGGCGTGAAAGCAGTGGGGATCTGTACCCGCCCGGGGTCGCAATCGATCCGTACATGGACCATGGTTTCCAGGGTCTGGGTGCATCCGTTTTCATCGATGATCAACACCTGATATACGATGCTTTCCTGCGGCGTAGCAAATACGGTGGCACAGGTGGCACAGTCCAGACTTTGGGTGGGTTCCCAGGAAATAGAGGCCCCGGGTCCGGTGAGCGTCAATTCTACGACGTTGCCCTCGAAGATGGTGGTGTCGGTGGGCAGCAAGGAATAAACAGGAACTTCCCACCAGGCCAGTTCGAGCACCAGGGTGCTGTCGCAACCCGCTGCGGTAGAAAGCGAAACGGGGTACGTACCCGGCAGTGAAAACCACTGCCCTCCAACAGTCACACTATCGCCAGGACAGATCGTTTCCGATAATTGCTGACTGATAGTGTCTCCAACCATAAGCTCCGTACAATGAATTTGCCGGCACCCGCTCGGAAGCACAAGGGTATCGCAATATACCCCTGGATCTGCAGTGAATAGGGCGCCGATCCATACGGGCTCATTCGCACACGTAAAGACCGTATCGAGTGCGAAAGCTGATTCGTCGGCCACCTCCACCAGCAGGCTGGCTTGTGTGGTGCATTGATCGGCATTACTCGCCGTGGCGGTCAGCAGTGTCGATTCGCCGGGAACGAGCAGGATGGATTCGCATAGGGGTGGGTCCAGGCACGCGACCTGTCCTGATGGCTCCCATAAGAGGGCGGTATAATTGCCGGTAGCCTGCAGCCAAAGTGTATCACCGGCACAAATGAGCGTATCGGGGGGGAGTTGCAGTTCGGGTGTTTCTCCAAATCCGACCAGAATGGTATCTGTATTTACACACCCATTTTCATCCACAACCTCCAGGGAATACACACCTTCCACCGGATCGAGAAAGGCCGGATCAGGAACATTTGCATTCGTAAATACCGCCCCCGGACTCCAGGCATATTGGTAGTTATTTCCTTCGAAAGCCTGCAATTGAAAAACCGCCCCGGGACAAAACACGGTATCCAGCCCCGCATCGGCCTTGGGTAACGGAAAAACGGTTACCAGCGCGGAATCGACCCCCGGACAGCCGTATACATCCTCCATCGTCAACATATAGGTAGCCGTGTTGGCCGGGAAGATCGTGATCCCCTGCTGCTGGATATCCACCCCCGGCCCTTCCCAATGAAAGGCACTCCCTGGCTCCGCAATGAGATTGACCGGTTCTCCTGCGCATGCGATGGGGTCGACATAGGCAATGCCGGGCTCCGGCCGGATGGACACTTCATATGGGATATGCAGCATACAGCCTTGCCCGTCCTCCAATAATTGGTCCAACGAATAAAATAAGAGGCTATCGCCTGAGTTGATAAGCTGGAGTTCGGTGGTACAACACGTGTCGCAACTCAGCGCATCGACGGATAGCCACTGGGTCGTCCAGTCTGGGAGACAGAGTCCCAACTCGACAGGCTGTCCGGAGCAACCAGTTACTTCCACCTGTTGAAAATAGTCAATGGGTTGATCGACCGGCCGGTTGCCGGACCCACAAAGGCATTGCTGGGTGGAGTCGAACACAGCCAATAGCTGACAAGCTTGCCCGATGCTGGCGGGGAAAGAAAAGGATATGGAGTCGAGGTCGATCACTTCCGATAGAATGGGCGTGAGGAGAAGAGAGTCCCCCTGCCCGTCTCCGTTCGTATCCAGGAAAATGTCAACCCCTACGTTTTCTGCGGGCACATTGGTGCCATTGGACACAATCAGCGTGGCATACAGCGTGTCGTTGGGATGCCAACTAACCCGAAAGCTTTCAATCTCCAAAATGGGCCGTTCGATCACGAAGGGAATGTATTCGGTGCCGGTCTCTACCCGGACGCTGCAAGTATCGCCACTGGCTGCGCACACGGCCTCTGATTGAATGCCGGCGGTAACGAGGAAGTATTCTTCCCCGCAGGGTAGCCCGGAAAAGCCGGTCAATTGGAGTTGAAAAGAGATCAGGGTGAACGGATTGAGCCCTGCCGGAAGGCCCCAGTTCAATTGAATACGTCCGTTGAGGGTGTCTTGTAAGGGTTCGCCATCTGGCGGGTTGACTCCGGGTATGACCGATCCGGGGAGGTAGGCCACGCCGGGAGGCAGCAGCAGGCTGACTGTGTCGGTAGCATTGCTGATGGCGCCATGTACCAACGCCAGGTTGAACAGTCCGGTATCCTGGCAGGAGATGGTATCTTCTAAACCGGCCTGAAAATAGGTCTGTATATCCGCGCCTTCGAGTTGGATGCAGATTGGGTCGCCGGGCCGGGTCACGGTATTCACCGGTTCTCCGCAATTGCGCTCGCCGCTCGCCCGGAAAAGGATAGGGGAATTGACCGGAAAGGAGCAATCGGTCTCGCTCCAGAATCGCAATGAAACCTGATGCAACGGCGCTGTGCCTAGGCCGGGCAAGCAATTGGCAGCAATCTCCGGACTCAGGTCGCTCAAATTCCATCGAAAAACGCCGTTCCCCATATCTGCTGGATCAGCCACCGGCGCAAACGCCGCCCCGGGAGGATAGGCCAGTTGGGAAGACCCCGGCGTAATCCACAAACCGGGAGGCAGGATAGCCTCTACGTATGGATCGCACACCGGCCCCAGGTTGGTGTTGTACACCGTGATGGTATGATAGGGCACCGTATCGCAAAGCATAGCGCAGGTGTCTGCCGGACTGGAAAGATAGAAATCCACGCCTCCTGGTGGCGCCAGCACTTGCCAATACTGCACCGATGATTTGCAGGGTTGCTGGCTGAGCGACAGATAGGGGTCGCAATCAAATCCATACCGCACTTCGAACGTCTCTTCCAGGCAGCTTTCGTTGAGGGCGGTCAACTGCAGTTGCCGACTTTGATTGACGGTCAAAGGGTCCAGTTGAAAAATGCCATTCACCGCAGGGATCATATCGCCTGTTTGGGTGTCGACGAGCACAAAATCGCTCAAGAGGCCGGTACCCGAAACGGGCGCCAGCCAGGGGTAGTAGATCGTACCGCTTTGTTGGCCGGAGACCGAATTGGGCAGATTGCTCAGCGTGAAATTCCAGCGGGCTTTATTGTCGAGCGCCAGTTGCGCAGGCAACGGATTGAAGAGTTGAAGATTGGGAAGCAGGGGCTTTAAGGCATTCTCCGTAGCCTCCACCCAAACCGTATCCACGAGGGTGGAAATTCCCGATGCGTAATCAACCAGCGCTTTTACCTGCAGGGGATAGGCGCCTGCCGCCGTACAATCAGCGGTAAACCGGTATTGAAAAAGGAAGTTAAACCCTTCATCCGCCAGTGTATCCTGGCATGGTGCAAGGTCGAATGACCAGATTCCGTTATCCAGCGTACCGGGTAGTGGGGTCACGCCTTTCCAGATGGGACCGTTTTGCAGGGCGAATTGCTTGACTTGCGATCCGGCCAGTTCCATCTCCGTTGGGAGCTCGATTGCCAATGTCGGAACGACTCCAAGAGGCCGGTATTCGTAGGGAAAGAAATTGCCCTTCCCCAACTCCAGTTTGAAAAACGTCGACCCCTTATAGTGGGAGGTATCGCAAAACGGGATCGCGTATACTCCGGGCAGCAGTTGGTATTCGTAGCCCGTAATTTCCCAGTTGGCCGCATTGCACCCACAGAGAAAGGGATTGTTGGCTACCGAACCGGGTGTCTGACCGATCGTTAGTTCTGGCCTGACCGTTACGGTGAATATGGGCGGCGAGGGAGCGGTAGATACCTGTTTGAGTGGGTTGGCGTCCAGGCGATGGCGGGCTGTAAGCCGGAGGGAATCTCCCTGTTCCCATCCAAAACCAGCGGGCAGGTTGCAACCGGCGCCTATTAGATCGGCAGGATTGATAGCATAGTGAAAGATCAACCGGTCGGTAGTTGTTTCGGCAAAATAGGTGAGGTTGGGACAGGTATAATATTGACCGGAACTGGCGTCCCAAATTTCCAGTGTTGCATCCAGTGGTACGATCCCTTCCTGGGTATAGAGGGCTGGGTTAATATCCGGATCCACCCCCAAGGGTTGAAAAGACAATTGAGCATTGGCGTAGCCAAACGTGCTTCCAGGCTGGTCGATATAAACCGTGCCACCCCATTCGGTTTGCACCGTATCGCCTGGCATGGATCGGTCAAGGCGCAGCAATCCGGGGTCGAGAAAGCCGGGCCCGTCCGGCCACCGGTCGTTGTCGTTGTCAGGGAGCCCCAGGCTAACGCGCTGGAAATCCATTTCATAAAAAACATACCCGGCGATGGTGTCGAAGCAAACGGAATCAGGCGCACAGGAAAAGCCCATACTGATCGATTCACAAGCCTGGAGTCCACAGGAAGCGGGCTGGCCGTTGCAGGTGAGCAGCGAAGCCTGAATTTCGAACGGCAGCGTCGGATCCGGTTGTTCCGCACAATCCGGCTGCGGACAGGAGGTGACGGTAGAGTCGGCACAGGCAAAATCCTGCTGACAAAGGGAGTCGCAGAAAAAAGTCAGACCGAAGGTCAGCACAGCGCTGGCATCCGGCAGGGGGAGCGGGTATACTGCAGAAACGAGCTGCAAAGAATCCTGGGTTGTAATCGTCAAGTTGGAGGGCAGCACGCCGTCCAGGGCCAGGGGATTGTCTTCCCACACGAGCCCGCAGGGTAGGGACATGGACACGGCCAGTTGTCCATCGATCAGGGCCAGGGAGTCGTAGCTAATGGTGTAGGTATAGGTGTGGGTTTCGCTATCGTTCAGGAAAAAATCGCCGGTCAGTTGCGCACTAAATATGGGATTTTGAAGCTGTACCTCGACCTTTTCACTTTGAATCACCGTGTTGGGCGGACAGCTTTTCTGGAATTGATATTGGTAGTTCCATGCGTTTTCCGACTGCTCACAACCGGGATAGCAAAAATAGGTATCCCATTGCAGGATCAATGTATCGCCCGGAGGCAGGTCGGGGCAGCCGATGTACAGATTTTCCTGGAAAGGGCCTCCGTTTAGGCAGGGCGCCTGGAAGGTGACAGCCCCACTTCCTTGCACCGAAAGCAGCACAGGCGTTCCATTGAGCATTCCGGAAGCGCTGGCCGGATCGATCCCTGTTCCCTGCAAATCTTGCCCGATGGTGAACGAAAGGGCAAAAGCAGGCTCATTGCCCGTATTCACGATGGCCAGCCTTTGAGGGATGCCCTCAGCGGCACAAAAGCACTCCGGCGCCTGTATCGCGGGGGTGATATGGAGCACGGCTTCCAGGGAAGAAGGCTGAAACTGCACAAGTGCTGTTTGTTGTACGGATTGGCAACTGGAAGTTGCACACCCCCAGGAAATGGAAATATTGGACAAACTGGATGGAACGCCGAGTCCACAAGAGGTGATTGTGACCAATTCCGTGATCGTGATCTTCTCGCCTTGTTCAAAAAGCAAGTCTCCATCGCCCACAAATTGGAAATCATTTCCGGTGAGGCGCAGGGCAAAATAGCCGGGTTGGTTAGCTTCTACGATCCCCTGGTTGGCGCTGAGTTCGATACCTCCCTGGTGGGTGTCTTCAAAAAGGAAACTGGTCAGCGCGCCGGGGCGTGTGTTTTGCACCGTGAATGTCCGGGAAAACTGTTCCCCGTTACTTCCGGCGAGCACGGTATTCGTAACCTGGGTAATGACCAACTGGGCCGTTTCCACGAGATATGGGGTGGTTGTCACCTCCAGCGTATCACTGCCTGAAAGGAGTTGAATATGGTTGATAAAGAGGGCGCCGGTATTCAAGGTGTCAAAACAGGCGCAAGGAGCGAAAACGCCTAATTGCACCGTTGCAGTTTCAGCAGGGGCAACGGAGGGCACTAGAAAGAGGAGCTGCTGGGGGTTGGAGGCCGAAACTTCTTCCGCCCCGTTGGCGCTACCGGGAAGGTATTCCAGGCAGTTGGCCAGCGCGATAACCAACTGGGCGCTATCGAGTGGATCGGGCGTATCGTTGAAAAGCTGGACTTCAAAAAATGCGGAATCGCAGACGGTCAATCCGCCAGGGTTGAAGTAGGTTAGCTGTTGTCCAAAGGCGGTGCAGGAAAAGAGAATGCCGATCGTCAGCAAACTGGCGATCGGCAGCGTTTTATATGGCTGTTTCATGAGAAGCGGCCCTGTTTTATTGTCCTCCGTCAGGAAGGCGACTCTTGTATTTTACATTTACATCCTCTTCAATGTTGGAGATCCGTACTTCCGTCCGGCGGTTGTATTGGTGTTCCTGCTCGGAGCAATCCACTCCATCCTTACAGTTATTGCGCAGTTTGGATTCCCCGAGTCCATAGGCTTTGATCCGGTTGGCGGTAATTCCCTTCTCCACCAGATAATCTTTGGCCGACTCGGCGCGTTTCGTGGACAGGTCCATGTTGTAATCAGCAGACCCCCTGGAGTCGGTATGGGCGGTCAACTCGATCTCCATAGAGGGGAATTGCTGCATCAGTTTGACCAGGGCGTCGAGTTCACGAGCTTCCCCGGTGCGGATCGCCGACTTGTTGAAGTCGTAGTAGATGTTTTCCAGCACAATGATGGTCCCTTTTTTGATCGGCTCCCGCATAATGTTTTCTGCCAGGGGATTCAGCATGAGATTGAGTTTGATCGAATGCGACTCAGTAGTAGCCGGCTCCACAGTAGAGATCCGGTCGATACCCCGGGTGAACCCTTCTTTTTCGGCATAGATCGTATACTCATATCCCGAGGGGAGGCAATACTCAAATTTGCCGTCCGAGTTAGCGCGCAAAGCGTTTTCCTCCCGGGTGGTATTATTATAGATCCGAACGCTGGCGTTGGGCACAGGCGTATTGTAGTTTTCTACGGTAACCGTTCCCTGCACAATCGTGCAATCGGTGGAGGTAAGGGGGATACGAACGACCTGAGATCCGGCTTCTCCGACGGTGGCATAGGATTGTTCCTTGCTTTGGAAGCCATCTTTGGTGACGAAGATGAAGTAGTTTTTATCGGTTTTAAGCCGGTAGATCCCTTCTCCGTTGGCATCGGTATATAGCACCGGGTTGCCCATTTCGTAGGGGTTTTTCTGTTTGAGTTTAATGATCAGTTCATCCGGATTGGTCGCGGAAGGTTCCAATTGGATATCGTAAAACTCATTTTCCTTGATCATCCCATCGGAGGATCGTTCGAGCACCCGGATGGCGGCGCCAGGGATTCGCTGACCGCTTTTTTCCTCGTAGACGATAAACTGGGTAGCTAATTCGATGCCGGTATTGATGCCTTCCATGCCTTCCGGAAGGTCGAAATAGTAGATGTCATCTTGTCCCACACCGCCCGAGCGACTGGAGGTGAAATAGCCGAAATTCCCATCGGCATCAAGGATAAAGCCCAAATCGTCGTGTGGCGAATTGAAGGGTAACCCCAGGTTGACTACCCGCCCCCAGGTTTGGGTGCTGATATTGACCATAAAAATGTCGAGTCCGCCACGGGTGTTGTGGCCATTCGAAGAAAAGAAAAGCACGCCGCTTTCATGGATGTAGGGGAATACTTCGTTGGCAGCGGAGTTGATCTCAGGCCCCATGTTGATAGGCATGGACCAGGACTCGCCGCGTTTTTCCACAAAAAAAAGGTCGAATCCCCCATAGCCACCGGGCATGTCGGAACTGAAGTAGAGCCGGCGTCCATCAGGGGAGAGTGACGGATGCATGCATGAATATTCGTCGTTGTTGAAAGGCAGTTCCCGGATATTTTCCCAGTCGAATTCGCCTTTATTTGCCTCGTAGATCTTAAGTCTGGTTACGCCTTTGGAATCTGCTTTTTGCAATCCGTTCTCCTGGTTATTCCGGGTGAAATAGACGATGTCGCCTTTCCGGTTGAACGTAACGGGACCTTCATGCATGGTCGAGTTCATATTGACGGAAAATTCCTGAGGCTTCATCGGGAAGCCCTTTCGGTCGAGGTCGGAGTAATACAAGTCAAAAAAGGTGCCTCCGGTATTTTTGTCGATGGCCCCGCTTTTCCGGCGGGAAGTCACGTAGACGATCCCGTTTTGGTAGAAAGCAGGGGAAAACTCGAGAAATTCGGTATTGATCGTTTCCGCGTTGCGGATGATCACATTAGGGGCGATCAATTGCTCTCCCTTGTCGTAGAGCTTGTCTGATTGCTTGGTTTTGGTATTGGTCTGTTGCGCCTGAACCGGGGCAACGACGGCGGCCACCAAAAGGAAGAAGAGCACTGGCCGGATAGTTTTCCAATAATTTTGCATGATGAGTCTCGATTTGTCCATATGAGAGAATCGCTTTATTCTATTAATATATAGAAAAAAGCTAAAAAGTTCGGTTTTATTGTCTTTAAACACTGCGGCCAGTGGCCGCAGTGTTTATAAATTACTATTGTCGGAGAACCTACTTTCCGACAATAATACAATGATTTAAGGTCAAATTCCACCCTTAAACCGGGAAGGGCCTTCCGGTTTCGCGAAAGGCCCTTCCCGGTTTTCCTACGGATGTATTTTTAGAAGAAGCGGGGATTCACGATATCTTCTCCTTCTGATTTTCCAAAACATGCGCGCAGGAGCACTTCCATACTCCCGGTATTGAAATCGCGTAGTTCGGATAGGGTAATGTCGTAAGAAAAGCCAAGGAGAAGCATTTTGGTGATTTGCGCGGCAAGGAGAATATCAATCGATTCCCCAAAGCCGGAGGAAGATCCTCCAAGGCGGTAGGTCACCCCGGCGATGTACCGTTCGGAAAAGATCGCACTGACGTTGACATCGGCATCGATAGGCGCATTGGGCACAAATTTGACCAATGCCTGCGGTTGAATGCGGAAATTTTCTCCGGCCTGTATCGAAACACCTCCCATCAGGTACACGTGTTGTACCTCGCGGCTGATCCGCTGTTCCGTTTCGGCAAAATCGATATTACTGGGGAGGAGCCGAGGGGCAGAGAGGCCCAAATAGAATTTCTCTCCCTGGTAATAGATGCCGGTACCGAAGTTAAACAGAAACCGGCGCTGACTGATATCCGGAACAGCTGGGTCAATAGACAGAGGCTGGGTACCCACAAGCCGGGGGTCCAGGTAGTCGATATTCAGCGAGCGGATCGAGCCCTGGATACCGATACCCATGTAGCCCCGCCCAAGCGGAAACCGGTAGGAATAGATCCCATCGAAAGTGATGAGTTCGGTAATCCCAACGCTCTGGCGAACCAGATTGGCGCCGACCCCTACGCGTTGGTTGAGCAGGGGCATGGAAAACGAAAGGATCTGCATTTGCGGGGCTCCGTCGATGCCTAGCCATTGGTTGCGGTAAATAGCGGTGACACACGGGGCATCACGGCTACCGGCAACACCTGGGTTGTACCCCATTTTGTAGTACATGAACTGGGTCGTATGTGCCTCTTGCTGGCTGAAGAGCAGAACAGGAAAGAACAGACCAAAGAGGAAGAACGAGCGGTATAAAATGGATTTCATGAGTTGCTTGTTTCGATTTTTGGAAAAAAGATTGACTTACCGTTGAATGATTATGAACCCGTTTTGCCGGTCGGATCCATCCCCGAAGTCGACGATATAGAAGTAGGTGCCTGCAGGGAGGTCTCCTCCCGCAAAGGTCCCTTGCCAGTTGTTTCGGTAGGGATTTCCGCGGAACACCTCATCGCCCCACTGGTTGAAAATAGCCACCAGGTTGCCGGGAAAGGCCAGTGGGTCAGCCAGGCAGGGAATGACGAAGTAGTCGTTGATCCCGTCGCCGTTGGGAGTGATGATGGTCGGGATGTCGCAGGGTGCATCTGCTCCAATGGAGAAGTGCACTTTACCTACCGAACAGGCACATCCATCGGCACAGATCTCATAGGTGAAGAAATCTTCCCCGATATACCGGATATCTGCACGATAGGTAAAGGATCCGTTGGAGAGCATTTCAATTACGCCATGTGATGGCGGGCTGAGGATATTCACGAAAAATCCAGCCGGCTTGAAGTCGTTTTCTGCCGCATTCGATTGGATCACCCCAGCAAAGGGGACGGTATAGAAATCGTCTTCCGCCACAGGCTCGAAGGTAAAGTTTACAATGACCGTATCAATTCCTGCGGCCCCGCACAATCCGTTGTTCAGGGTCCAGATTAATATATTCTCCCCGGTCACCAGATTACAGGCCTCGGTATAGGGGTTGAAGATGTTTGAAAATGCAATATCCGGGTTCGGGGAAGACCAGGTACCGTAGCCCACATCCGGAGCGTCGGAGCCCAATTGGGTGCATCCCCCGGAACAATCCTGGTAGTCCACACCTGCATTCGCGTTGCCGTCCAGCACCGTAATGATCACGGTGTCGGATTCTAATCCGCAACCCATGTCGGGGAGTGTCCAAAAGAACCGGTATTCATTGCCCGGAACCAGTCCGGTAACCAGCGACTGAGGATTGAATGGATCTATGATCAATACATCCAATTGGGTTTGCCCCGAGGGTTGGGTCCAGAACCCCCCACCCAGGGAGGGCGGAGTGGCACTCAACAAAATGGACGAAATCTCGCAGGTGTCGATATCATTGCCGGCAAAAGCTTGCTCTACCACATCGACAAAAACGTCAAGGTTATCGGAAGAGTAATTTATGCAGGCTCCATTGCTCAACGACCAGGTGAAGGTATAGGTCACTCCCGGCTCCAACCCGGTGACAGTCGTATTGGGCATGTCGGGGTTGGCAATCTGCACACCCGAAGGGTTTCCGCCTGTAAGCGTCCATTTTCCGGACCCCACCGAAGGAGGCGTCGCGGAAAGGTTGAGTACCTGTCCTTCGCAAACATCCTGATCAGGTCCGGCATTCGCTGCGTTGGACGGAATTTCGGAGAAGGTAACCGAAATAGGATTAGAAGGGGCGGACTGGCATATGTCAAACTGCGCGATGACGTAGAAATTATTTACCCCTACCGGAAAGTTGCTCAGGTCGTTCAATACGAGGATCAGGGAGGAAGTTGGACCCCCTATCAGCCCCAATCCATCGTGGTACCAAAGGTAGGTGGCTCCTTGGGTAGCGGAAGCAGGCGTAATGGAAAGAACGAGCTTTGCGTCTGGATCATCCAGGCAGACCGGGCTAGCCTGGGCTAAAACCGGTTTGTTTGGCCGGTTGAGCACTACTACGTTGGTAGAGGCGGTAGCAGAAGTGCAGCCATTCACCGATACCACCACCGTGTACGTTCCACTGTTGTTGGTCTCGGCGTCCGGAATAACCGGATTACAAAGCCCTGAGCTAAAATTGGGCGCTTTATACCATGAATACTGCACGTTGCCGGTAAAACAGGTCGTATACAGCTCCACGGATTCGCCTTCACAGACGGGGCCATTATTGGATGCGGCAATCTGGGGGATCGGGTTGATCGTCAATACCGAGAATGGAGAAGGGTCGGACTCGCAGCCATCCACTTCTACCACCACAAAGTAGTTTCCATTATCGATAGCCGGATTGAGGTTGCTAAGCTGGAGCGAGGGGCCGGTAGTGGTAATGATCCCGCCGCCAGGCAAGTACCATTTATAAATTTCCACGTTTCCGTTAAACTGGTCGATGGTATTGAGTACCACAGATCCACCTTCGCAAAACGGCGGCATACCGGCAAAGGTAGGCGGAGTGGGGGTAGGCAGAATAGTGCCCATATCCACCACAGTAGTTGCGGCATTGGAAACGCACCCATTTCCATCGGTAACCACCAAGGTATAAGGGCCGTTATTCAGCTCTGTAGCATTGGCAATTATTCCGGGATAATTGGTTGAAACAAAATTGCCGCTCGGCCCTCCTGTCCACTTAAAGGTATAGGTCCCGTTGTTGGGAGGTGAAACCGTGGCGGTGAGTGTCACACTCGTGGGGGCAGATGGACAATCTATCGCATTGTTGCTTATACTCGTGATCACAGGAGCCTGGTTGACCGTTACAGAGGTGCTGGAGGAGTTTTCACAGCCCAGACTGGAAGTTATGGTCACACTGTAGGTGCCCGGCACAGGAGGTAACGTATGGCTTTGTCCCGTATAGGTGGTCCCGGTAGGGCCGGTCCAGACGTAACTTGCTCCGGACAGGAAATTGGCGGTCAGCAGGAGGTTTTGATTACTGCAAAGGGGGCTGTTGCTGGATGCGTCCACATTGGGAAGGGGCGCCACATACAGGAAAATGGGAGCCGACGGATAAGACGGACAGAATCCATCGTTTACGACCAGGGTCCAATTCCCTTGGTGGTCCTGGATAGTAGTATTTTCAATGACAAGGGTTGGAACCGTCGTTACGAATGTATTAAACTGCGGGGAAATCCACTGGTAAGAAGTGACCCCCGTGATATTGGTCAGCAAGATTACGGAATCACCCTGGCATGCCGGGTTGCTGGGAGTGGTCGGGTTAAATAGCTGAGGGGTGTCTGGACGGTTTAATACATTGACAATCGTAAAATCGGGTTCGGATGCACACCCATTTCGAAATACAGTGAGTTTATACACCCCGTCGTTAAACTGTGTCACATTGGTGATAGGCGGAGGAATTTGCAGCGTGGATGTAAATCCAGGTCCTTCCCACAGATAGGTAATGCCCGGGCCACTCACTGGTGTACCAAGCTGGAACCCATCCCCTTCGCAGATGTTGATCACATCGTCATTGGTTAGGGCAACCGGTGGTTTAGTGATGTGTACACACTTGGAGACAGAAGGGAAGGATTCGCAACCATCGCGGATTACAACCGTGTAATAACAGCTATCGCCCTCTGCATGTGGGCCGGGAATAGTAAGCGCTGGCACAATCGTACTGCTGACCAACAGGCCATTGGGTGGAGTACCGGAGTACCACAAGTATTGCACAGGCCCTCCGGCCGAAACAGGAGCGGTGATCAATACTATATCATCAACGGTACAAATGCTGTCTGAACCAAAATTGAGGGCGGGTACCAGCGGCAGGTCTTCAATAGTAACCTGGATCTCCGCAGTAGCTGTACACCCGGTGAGCCCTTCAATAGTCAGGGTATACGTGCCTGCATTTGCCTGCGTAGCATTGGGGATGAACGGATTTTTCAGCGAAGAAGAGAAACTGGGCCCCGTCCAGTGGTAGGTAAACACATTACTTCCCGGAGAGGTAGGCGGATTGGCAAACAAAAAGAGGGTGTCGCCGCCACAACTTCCGGTTGCATAGGAAGGGGTTGGAGCCTCTCCCTCTACCCGTATCAGAGCGGGGCAGCTGGAGGAGTTTCCGGAGGGGTCGGTAGCTGTCAGGAAAACGGTAAGGGTATCGCCAATGGCATCACAAGTGATGAGGTTGGGGAAAACGAAAAGAGAAGCCAGTTCGCAGTTGTCGTGGCTGCCCAGATCGATCTCCTGTACATAAATGGTATCGATGACAATTCCCGAGGGGTTGATGTAAACGATCGTCGTGTCGCATATCGCCACAGGTGCTTCGGTGTCCAGTACATCAATATCAAAGCTACAGGACCCCATATTTCCATAGGAGTCCGTCACTTCGTAAGTGATGGTGGTCACGCCCTGATTGAGGGTAATGGCCGGAGGCGAAGTGATGTCCATGATTACTGTTGGCGGGAAAGAAGTGGCGCCGGACGCGGAAAAAGTGGGCGCCAGCGTAATGTAGGCCAGGGTAGCTTTCAGGTAGCTGGTGCTATCGTTGTCTCCATCCATATTGACCAGGGAGGGGTTGCATGGGTTGATCCCATCTCCGGGACCTCCCGGAGGGATCGGAATGTTCACATTGGACTGTGCCAGGAAGGTGGCGGCGCCGCTCACAGCCCAGCTGTTGAATTCCGATGCAGGGAACGTGAAGGTCACCATACTTGGGGTATTGCAATCACCCGGCTGCACATGGGGTTGCCCTACCTCTGTGGTTCCGATATTATTTCCGAAGGGATCGAACAGGGTGAAATACTCGCCCGGCTGATCTACATCGCCGAGGATCTCAATAGTAAGGGTCACATCTCCAAGGGCGATGGGTGAAAGTCCTGTGAAGGAAAGCGATTTATTATCGGACAGCCAATCCATCAGGTCCGGACTATAGCTGAAGGTCAATAATGCTTCGGTAGAATCAATCGGAACCATTTGGGAAATAGTGGTTCCTACACTGCAATTATCCTGCAAACCGGCGAGGATGGGAAGTTCGATCTCCGCCTGGCAGATTCCAGGGTCGGTAGCCGTTGAAAAACCACCCGGGCAGGTCAGCGCGGGAGCTTCCTCATCCTGGACGCTCACCTTAAAGGTACAGGCGCTTTCATTTCCAGCGCAGTCGATCACGTAATACGCTACCGGGGTTGATCCCAATTCAAACTGCTCGGTGACGGGCATGTCAAAGAAGCCCGATTGGCGGGGACCATTGTTTAAACTATATTCAAAGCGAATATTCAGTGGCGAATCGGCCTGATAAGACAAGTAGGCATCTGCCGTTCCACCTGGACAAATATTGTTGACGCTGAATCGACCAGGCAACCCATTGGGCGGAATATTTGGGGTCAGGGTGAAGGTAACGCTTCCATCCTGAGCCCATTGGTTGAACTGTTGGCTCGGAATGGAGAAGAAGGTCATACTGGTATCACATTGGGCAGGCGTATTGACGGTCTGCCCCAGTAGGGTTCCATCTTCTGCATATATTAAAAGATACTCAAACGCGCCGTCGGCATCCATGAAGTTGAGGTCGAACTGGACATCCACGTTACCCAGTGATTGGGAAGGAGCTGGAGGTACGGAAAAGGTAAAGACCAGGTCGTCGATCAGAATATCGAGCTCTTGCCCGGGCATAGCTTGAGAGGTGACAGGCAGGGTTTGGCTATAGGAGAGCGGAGAGGGTTCCAATCCGCACAATTCGCTGGCGATTGGAGGAAGCAGGTCGAGTGTAGCCACGCAAAACCCGGTGTCGGCCGAAACGATCGTATCGCTCGGACAGAAAACGATCAGCGGTGGTTCTTCGTCCATCACGGTGAAGGTCGCCGTGGATATACCTTCGTTTCCACAAGCGTCGATCGAGATAATATCGATGGTTTGCATCCGGTAGATACCAGGCAAGGTGTCGATACAGGCAGGCGGCGGCAGCGATGGATTTTGGGTCGTACCGGCATTGTAAGCGATATACACCAGATCGCCTGCCGGGCAGTTATCAACGGCATTAGAACCGGCCCGGTCTGCTACCCAGGCGCTGAAAGCGGCTTCTGCATCACTGTCGGTGGTACAGGAAATGGTCATGTCCATTGCGGGTTGAGCAAATAGAGGCGGCAACGTATCACGCACGATGATGATTTGCACGGCTGTATCGATGTTGCCGCAGGCATCGCTCACTGACCATACACGCCGGATGCTGTAAGAACTGGGACAGAGCACGTCAAAGATCTCCTGTTCATAATCGGCCGTAGGCTCGCTGTCACATTCGTCCAGCAAATCGGTCGGCATACCGGTAAGGCTGGCATCTCCCACCTGGGTGCAACTGATATATACCGTGTCGAGCGGTGGGGTGAAAGTGGGTGGCATGGTGTCGACCACCGAAATATATTGGGTGTCCACTGCCATGTTTTCACACTCATCTACCAGCGACCAAACCCTGCGGATGAGCTGCGCCTGAGGGCAGGACAGCGTGTCGATCAGGTCTACGTAAGAAAGGGAGAGATTCGTTCCACAGTTATCGGCAAGGTCAGCAGGTTCCCCTGTGTTGGCAGGCATGGTAGCCATTCCGCATACCACCGCTGTATCAGGAGGTATAGTGAAGGTTGGCGCCAGCGTATCGACTACGGTGATTACCTGGGTTCGAATAGTCGAATTGCCACAGGAGTCACTAGCCTCCCAGGTCCGGGTGATCGTGTAAGAAAAATCCGAACAACCTTCCCCCATAGTTTGGGTGGAAACTTCGGTAAAATAGGGGTTGGGACCGATATTCGTACAGTTGTCTGATACAGTTACCATGGCCGCAGCGGGAATGGTATCCATGCAGCTAATCATGGTATCGACCGGTACCCCGATAAGGACGGGCGCAAGGGTGTCGAGGGCCGTGAATGTAGCTGATACAGTATCGAAAAGCCCGCAACCATCCACGGCATAAAAGACGATGGTCAGGGAAAGCGAGCAGGTATCCGGAAAACTGGCCGGTCCGTTATACGAAAAGGTGAGGTTATCGCAATTGTCGGTCGTATGTGTAGAAATGGTACCAAGTTGGTTAGTAAGCCAGGGGTCGAAGTCGGTCATGCCACAGAAAGAGACCTCATCTACAGGGTTTTGTTGAATGACAGGAGGCGTCATATCCGGAAGGATGGTGATTATTTGAGTTTGCATAATGGAATTCCCATATGGATCGGAGACGGACCAGGTTCGATTGATAACCTTGGGTACTCCGCAGACGGAAGTTGGGGGCACGGCCGAGTCCACAGATGGCACCATTAAGATGCCCATCAGACAGTTGTCTTTCGCCTGGCGGGTAAGAGGAGCTGGGAAATCCTCCGCACAATTAAGGGTGAGATTAGCGGGCAAAGGGCTAATAAAGGAGGGAGGACTATCGTCCCGGAAGTAAATCGTAAAGTAAAACGTATCGATATTGCCCAGGTCATCGCCCACAATATAGGCCACCTCGATTTCCTGTTCGCCACTGATCAGGTCGCCGATATTGTATCCTGTAAGGGCAGGATCCATTCCTGTAGGAGGGCTGACGATATTGGCGCCTATAAGGGAACCAACCTGTGGAGAATTAAAGTGAAACGTATCCTGGCAATTGGCACCTAGGCTAAACGTGTTAACCGTATCGGCGATCAGGAAAACGGTAGGGCTTTGCGCCGATAATCGAAAAATAGTGAACGACAAGATCAGAAAAACAACCGCAGTAAGCAGTTTTTTGTGTAATCGGTTTTGCATATCAACAAATTTTATCGTTGGATAAGATGGGATCTCCAGGTTTTGTTAAAAGGAAAAAACTACAATAGGAAAGAAGTATCCAAAGGCCAGACAGCCCGGATCGGGGATGCAATCCGTGTGAACAGACATCCGAAGGGTTGTGCAGGAGAGCGAAAGGATACTAATTGACCTATTCATGAGTGTTCCGCTATAAACAACCCCGGGAGCAATGCGTGTGAGCTAAGTGCCGTAAAGTTACGGCAAAAATAATGGAAAAAGATCTAATGAAAAGCCCCAACTGTTTTCATTTGGGATTTAGACGGCAAAAAGGCGTCAAAAGTCACCCCTGATCTTCCTCTTCTTCTTCGTTAGTTTCGGGGTGTTTGGCGTCTTTTCCCTGCTTTTCCGGCAGCTTTTTGTCCGGCACATTTTCGTTGAGAAATTTATTGATACGATCTATTTCAAAGTTGGACGTAATTTCTCCGAACTCATCAATCCGGATGTCAAAACCTTTTAAGGCTTCATTTACTTCCGGGTCGCCTTTCAATGGTTTTTTTTTGGGCATAAGTCTCGATTCAGGAAGCGCTATTATTGAAATGATGCAATGCGCGTGCCAAACGCTGCACAGTAGCATCTTTTCCCAACAATTCCATCATCTCGAATACGCCGGGCCCTTTGAGGTCGCCTGCCAGTGCTATTCGGAGCACCGTCAGCAGTGCGCCGGGCTTTATCCCCTGTTCGTTGATCAGTTCTTTAACGCCTGCCTCCAGGGCTTCGGCATCAAAGGAGGTTTGTTGGGATAACCACTCAGTTACGTTTTTCAGGGCAGGCGCCAGGTCGGGATTCCACTTTTTGCTGACGGCGTCCGGATTCATTTCGACCTCTGGTTCGAGGAGGTAATGACCGACTTCCCACAATTCAGGTAGGAAATGTACCCGATCTTTCAATAAGCCGCAATAGGCCGCAAGGAATTTCTCCGAGGGGTCAAGGCCTTTTGCCTGAACCAATGGGCGCAATAACCGGGCCAATTCGGCATTCGGCATGGCAAGGATATATTGGTGGTTGAACCATTTTGCTTTGTCGAAATCAAAGCGGGAGCCGCCTTTCCCAATCTTTTCAATAGAAAAGGCCTCTACCAGCTCGTCAATTGAAAAAAGCTCCTGCTCGGTGCCGGGATTCCAGCCCAACAGGGCCAGGAAATTGAGCACAGCCCCTGGATCGAACCCGAATTCGCGGAATCCGACAAAGGAATCTTCCGGAGTGTCTCCTGCCCAGGAAATAGGAAATACGGGAATGCCCAGTCGGGCGCCATCGCGCTTGCTGAGCTTCCCTTTTCCATCCGGTTTTAGAATCAGCGGGAGATGGGCAAATGCAGGCATGGTGTCCTCCCAGCCGAAGGCTTGGTAAAGGAGCACATGGTGGCCGGTACTGGGCAGCCATTCCTCCCCCCGGATGACGTGGGTGATGCGCATCAGGTGATCGTCCACAATATTAGCCAGGTGATAGGTGGGCAAGCCGTCTGCTTTGAGCAACACTTTGTCATCCAGCTCCTGGGTTTGGAAATGGACTTCCCCACGGATGAGATCGTGTACCGTCACTACCTGGTTCTCGGGCACTTTAAGGCGTACCGTGTATGGCGCTCCTTCTGCCAGTAAACGTTCAACTTCTCCCTGGGACAAGCGGAGGCTATTGCGCATTTTCATGCGAATTCCGGCATCGTACTTAAAATTGTGATTGCCGGCGGCACTTTCCTTTTCCCGGAGGGCATCGAGTTCCTCCGTGGTGTCAAATGCGTAGTAGGCATGGCCATTTCGGATCAGCTCTTCTATATGTGTCTGGTAGATCTCCCTGCGTTCAGATTGCCGGTAGGGACCGTACTCGCCTCCAAACCCGGGACCTTCATCCGGTTTTAAACCACACCAAAGTAGCGATTCTACGATATATTCTTCCGCGCCCGGAACAAACCGGTTTTGGTCGGTGTCTTCAATTCGAAGAATAAAGGTGCCGTGGAACTTTTTTGCCAGTAGGTAGTTGTATAAAGCCGTACGGACCCCTCCGATATGCAGGGCGCCGGTGGGACTTGGGGCGAAACGTACGCGGATAGTATTCATATAAAAGCATTAAAAAGGGTTGAAAATCACTCCACTAGGCAGCAGTTGCCAGGGAAAATTCGTTCCATACTAAATTTAACAAGCAGGCGGCGCAAAAGTAATAGAAATTGACCAAAGTTGTGGAAGAAGCGCCATACGGATTGTCTCTGGCTGTACTACAATAAACGACGCATGTATCTGGTTAAAACACCCCAATTCATTCAAACTCTTTTTCCGAATTTTATCTGGAAAATTCCTACTGAAGAAAAAGTAATCTACCTGACCTTTGACGATGGGCCTATTCCGGAGGTGACTCCATGGGTCTTGGAAACCCTGCAGGAGGTGGAGGCTAAAGCCACTTTCTTTTGCGTTGGCGATAATGTGCGGAAAAACCCCGAGGTGCTGGATGCTGTATTGGAAGCAGGACATGCGGTAGGAAGCCATACTTTCCATCATTTAAATGGATGGGGTACCGAAAATATCCGCTATTTCCACGATGTCCGGAAAGGGGCTCGTATCGCAAAAACGGAACTTTTCAGGCCTCCCTATGGTCGCCTGACCCGTCGACAGGCTCAATTTCTGCAACGTCATTACGATATCGTCATGTGGGATGTGCTGAGCGCCGATTTTGATGCCAATATGAGCGGAGAAAAATGCTTTCAAAATGTCATTGAACATACCCAACCGGGATCTATTATCGTTTTCCATGACAGCCTGAAAGCGGAAACCCAATTGAAGTATGCCCTGCCCAGGGTCTTAGACTATTACGGGAGTATGGGCTACCAATTTGAACCTATTACCCGTCAGGTGCTGGAGATGAGCACGCCTGTCCGTTATTCTGCGTAAAACCTTCTCTGTAATGCTGATTATATGATGCCATGGGTATTTCTCATGGCATTTCTTTTACCAAACATATGTTAAAATTCTAATTCAGAAGGAAAATACCGCGATCTCGGTAGGAATGTGTCTTCCAATGGTCTTACCTTTGTCGTGCAGATTTCCTGGAAAAGCTGTATCTTTATTCACTTTCCGGGATTTCCCGAAAACCGATACCCATGACTACGCTCCAATTTCATTGTGCGCTTATTCAGCTTTTGCCCCTTCCGGAGCATATGCCCGGCCGACTATCTGGTGCGGCCGATTCCTCTAAATTTTCCATTGACTACATTACGCTTCCGGTCGCCGACCGAAGAACAGCTATACCTATTAACCTGTGCTGGGATTGGGGAACCCCAACGCATGAATAGAATATCCCTTTTTGCAAACCGATTACCATACTTCAAATTCATTCCCATGAAGAACTCCCCTACACACCCTCTTCTATCCGTACTATTTTTCTTTCTCGCTATTTCACCTTCTATGCTGAATGCCCAGATTATTTGGTCAGAGGACTTTGAAACCAACGGCGAAGGTGTACGCTATGCTTCTCCCCATCTGTTCTTTGACCCCACCACTCCCGATGATTATTGGGGACGGGTGGAAGGAGAGATCATGACTTATGCAGATCCCCCTTCCCCGGGTTTTCTATAGCGTTGGTAGGCCAGGGTGCAAACAATAACCAGACTGGTGAATACACCGGGTATAACGGCAGCTATTATTTTGCCGGAGAAGATCTGAAGGATGTGGGAGGGAATGGCAGCCCGGATGGGTTGGATGAAAAAGAAATACTTTTCACCGGGATTGATATCTCTAACGAGACAGGCCTCCAGTTTAAAGGCCTTTTTGCCGCCGGCGCAGAAACCCCCTGCGGGGCAAGCACCTATGACGCAGCAGATTTTATCAAAGTCTTTTACTCGGTTGATAACGGCCCTTTTGTACTGGGTATGTGCTTTCATGCAGATATCTACTGCAGCAATCCCGGAAATACTATTAACGAGCCCCTTCACCTCGACCCCAACTGCGATGGCGACGGAGGGGAAGGCGCTATGTTGGGAAATGCCTTTCAGGAATTTTCTTTCCCCTTGCCCAGTGGAACTTCCCTGGACATAAAAGTGGTGGTGTCTGCAGATGGGAACGGAGAAGAGATGGCTTTTGATTATTTCCGTGTGGTAAGCGCAGGTGTGCTTCCCTGTGTGGATCCTGTCGTGGTAGAGGTGACCAAAAGTGGAGATGCCTGCCAGCCCGGTCAATCGATCACACTGACGGTATTGGGCGACCTTAATGACGCAACAAACTGGTATTGGTATACCGATGGATGCGGTCAGACGCAGGTGGGCACGGGAACGAGCATTGTCGTGAACCCGGCTATGACCACTACCTATTACGTGCGAGGGGAGCCTGGCTGTGATGGCCCACTACCCTGTACTTCCATTACCGTAAATGTAGGGATGGACACCACTCCTCCGGATATTACCTGCCCGGCAAACCAGGTGGTGCCCGGCGGCGCCAATTGCTCCGCTGCGTTGGGAAGTTATGTTGCCCAGGCAGTAGTAAGTGACAATTGCGACCCCGAACCCGTTGTAACCCAGAGTCCAGTCGCAGGAACAAACTTTTTCGGTTCTGTTGTCGTCACGCTTTCTGCGGAAGATGCAAGTGGAAATGTGGGAACTTGTACGTTTCTCGTTTCTGTCCAGGATAATATAGCACCGGTATTAAGCCTTCCAGCCGATGTCACCCTCGAATGCGGGGAACCAGAAGCGCCGCCAGCCGAAACTTGCGGCCCGATGGTTCTTTTAAGGTCGGGACTTACCATCAGCCTCCCCGCATCCGGCTCCATGACACTCCAGGCAAGCCAGTTTGACGCAGGGAGCGAAGATGGATGCGGAACAGGGAATCTCACTTTCTCCTTTTCACCCAATCCGGTCAATACCAGTAAAGTATACAACTGTACGCATGTGGGTACGCATGCGGTCAATATTTGGGCGATCGATGGAAATGGCCACAAACATTCAGCTACCGCCTCTCTGGTTGTGCAAGATCCATTTGGCTATTGCCCGAATGGGGGCAACGGCTGCCAACCCGTGCCGGTTTTATATTCAATGCTGGTGGTCAGCTTGCAGCCCGATGGGAGTGTTACGCTGGATGCATCCAGTTGGGATGCAGGCAGTATGAATGTCTGCCAATCGGGGAATCTTACGTTTTCCTTTTCTTCCAACACCAATGACCAGACACAGACGTTTACCTGCACAGACCTGACGGGCATCCAGTCTCTGGACATATGGGTTACCGACGGATCCAACAATCAATCACGGGCATCTGTGGCGTTGTTGGTACAAGATCAGGCTGATTATTGCTCGGCGCCTTCCGGCAACTGCGGGCAACTTGGCTTGCTCAAAGAGGGCGTAGTGCTCAACCTTCCACCCAACCGGGTTGGAGTGCTCTCCGCTAATATATTCGATGCAGGTAGTGAAGATGCCTGCAATACAGGCGGACTTAATTTTGCCTTTGTCAATCCAAATCCAGCTCCTGCCAAATCGTATACTTGCGACAATCTGGGTGTTCAGGTCGAGCAAATCCGCGTAATAGACGGGAATGGCAGCATCGCCATGCTGGATGTGTTCGTTCATGTAATGGATCGGGAAGGGGTTTGTGACGGGGCAGGCTTCGCGGAAGCTTCAGATAATTGCGATCTAAATCCCGTAATCACATATTCCGACCAAACCACTTCAGGTACCTGTCCGGAAGTGGAGGTCATTACCCGTACCTGGACTGCCACCGATGCGGCGGGCAACTCTGCAAGTGTGAATCAAATTATTACGATCGAGGATACTACCCCTCCGGTAGTGGTCTGTCCCGATGATCAAAATGAACCCCTGGGGCCCGGGTGTGCGTTCACCGTGCCTAATTATGTGGGCTTATTGACGGCCGGAGATGAATGCTCGGCCAGCCTCAGTTTCGAACAGCTCCCTGCCACGGGCCAGATACTCAACACTTCTTCGCCGATCACCCTCACCGTTTCGGATGATTGCCAAAATACCACCGTTTGCATCTTTCAACTCATCCTCACCGATGAGGGGGATCCGGTGGTTAGTTGCCCCGGAAACCAGGAGGCCACTCCTAATGGGAATTGTGCGTTTGAACTGGAAGATTATACCGGATTGGCACAAGCCAGCGACAATTGCGATAGTAACCTCGATATTACCCAATCGCCTGCTGCAGGTACTATTCTGACCCAAGCTGTCACGGTAACCATCACGGCTACCGATGACACGGGCAATACGGGAACCTGTACGTTTGAAGTAACCGTTGGAAGCCTGTCGCCTGAGTTTTCGGCTACGCCCAATAACATTACGGTCAACTGTGCATCCGATGTCCCCGGCAATCAGGGTGTGCAGGCTTTCGACGACTGTGATGGACAGATTCAGGTGTTTTTCACCCAAACCGGTTTGCCGCTCAATTGCCCGGGCGCCGGTACGGTTACCAATACCTGGACGGCAACCGATAGCGATGGCCATACCATTACCCACACACAAATCGTGACTGTAGCAGATGGGATCGCGCCGGTATTGTCGAGCTTGCCGTCCGATATTACGGTTTCTTGCCTGGGGGATGTGCCTGGAAACCAGGGCATCACTGCTATGGACAATTGCGAGGGCCTTCTGACCCCGGTGTTTATTCAAAGTGCCGCTCCCCCCTGTGCAGGAGTAGGGATAGTGACCAATACCTGGCTTGCTCAGGACTGTGTGGGCAATAGTACGGTGCATATCCAGACCGTTACCATTGTGGATAATGCCCCCCCTGTATTTAATAACCCCCCTCAGAATATAACCGTCTCCTGTTCGGGAGATGTGCCCGCTGCACAAGGCCTCACGGCTACCGATAATTGCGGAGGAACGGTTCCCGTCGTTTTCGCTCAAAGCATTTTACCGATATGTCCGGGCCAGGGTGTAGTAACCAACACCTGGACGGCTACGGACTGCGCAGGCAATTCTGCCGTCCATACGCAAACTGTAACGATCGAGGATAATCAGGCCCCTGTGCTTTCGGCCTACCCGGCATCGGGAACAGCTACCTGTATGGGTGATGTGCCTGGAAATCCAGGCCTCACGGCTACAGATAACTGCGGTGGTACCATTGCGGTTTCTTTTTCTCAAAATATCAATTCCTCCTGCCCCGGTAGCGGCGTAGTAACCAATACCTGGACGGCTGTCGATTGTGCCGGCAACACGGAAGTGTATGCACAAATAATTGCGGTGGACGATAACGACCCACCCGTATTTTCGGCCTATCCTGTTGATTTGACCGTCACCTGTATAAGCGATGTGCCGGGTGATCCAGGCATTACCGCCAGCGACAATTGCGGCGGCTCGATCGATGTGGTATTCACTCAAAACCTCCCGGGCAGTTGTACCGGGGTGGCAACCAATACCTGGACATCGGTCGATTGTGCCGGCAACACCGCGACATACACTCAGGTCGTGACTATTTCAGACAATGTACCACCTGTCTTTTCGGCCTACCCCGCCAGCTTGACGGTATCCTGTGCAAGTCAAGTTCCTGGCAACCAGGGAGTCACAGGTATTGATAATTGCGGAGGACCGGTTTCTGTGGCCTATTCGCAAAGCCCTATCCCGCCCTGTGCAGGCCAGGGCTTGGTGACCAATACATGGACAGCTACCGATTGTGCCGGTAACACAGCTACCTGGATGCAAATCGTAACCATTGACGATAATACCGCACCGGTGTTATCGGCCCAACCCGCCAATTTGACCGTGGCCTGCGCAGCGGATATTCCCGGTGCACAAGGCGTCACCGCTTCCGACAATTGCGGAGGAGCCATCAACGTGGTATTTACCCAGACGGGATTGCCGCTTTCCTATCCCAATCCGGGTGTGGTGACCAATACCTGGGTGGCCACAGATTGTGCAGGCAATAGCACCACACATGCTCAATTTATCACGATTGACGACAACATTGCTCCAGTGGCGCTTTGTAAAAATATCACCGTTAATCTCAGCGTGAATGGGGAAGTGACTATCACCCCATTTGATGTAAATAACGGATCCAGTGACAACTGCGGCATCGCTTCCTACTCCGTAAATCCGGCACTCTTTAGTTGCGAGGAAGTAGGCGTTTTTCCGGCAGTGTTGACAGTAATGGACTTGTTCGAAAATACAGCATCTTGTACCGCTTATGTCAATGTGGTGGCTTCCTTTATCTGCCCGGAACCGGGGATTTCGTATTACGGAGGTCCTACGGTTTCTGACCCCTGCACCTGTCTGGGCAATGGCCAGTTTGAAGAAGAAGTCGTGGTCGGTCCTACCGGTCCTGGCCAGATATGGACAGTAGCGACGACTACGTTGTTGAATCCCAATACTATGCTACCCTACCCGGCCGGCACCCCACTCGTGGAGCACAGCCTCGGAGGTGGCCAGTCGATTTATACCCTGGTAGGTATCCACCTGGATGGCGTAGGCTACTCCATTCAGGTAGCCAGTCCTTCCTGGCCCGGATTGTTATTGTCGCTTTCAAATGTATGTTACTACCCCGATCCGCAGATCATCGGGCTTGACGGTCCTTTCTGTATCTATTCCGATCCGATTACGCTGGAAGGCGATGTGGGAGGGGTAGCGCTGGAATCAGAGGGATTCACCATCGATGGGGATCCGGCAACAGTGTTTGATCCTTTCGACCTGGGAGTAGGCAACTACCTGGTTGAATATACGGTAGATGCCGGTACGGCAGCTCCTGGCGATCCTGCTGATCCAGGTTGTGTGTCTTCGACCAGCCAAATGGTACAGGTGTTGCAAACGCCATCTACCCTGGCTTGTAATGATCTGATAACAGTGGGAGTTGATGGGAATTGCGAGGCCCTCATTACACCGGATATGATCCTGGAGGGGACCTATCTATGCTATGACGACTATTCCGTGACGGTGAAGAAAAATATCAATGTATTGCCGAACCCGGTACCTGGCTCATACATCGGACAAACCTTAACCGTGACCATTAAACACCTGCCGAGCGGGAATTCATGCTGGGGCATGGTTATTTTGGAAGACAATCTGCCTCCGTCCTTCGACTGCCCCACTGAACCTGTTCAAATTGCTTGTTCGGGGCAGTTGAGCAGCATACCCCCGCCTTCAGCATACGACAACTGCACTTCTGTGGCGTATTCGCTAATCGAAGAAATTTTCGTAGATTCTGATCCTTGTGACGATAATACGGTGGTCTTGCACCGGGTATGGGTTGCCACAGATACCCATGGAAACGATTCTGCTCCTTGTACCCAGGTGGTGGAGATCATTCGTCCGGATGACGTAGATTTTCCCAATGATATCATTTGGGATTGCACCCAATACAATTTGTATCCGGATATCCTCGAGGCCGTCTCGCTGCATCCCGCAGTCTTGGCGCTTCAATCGGGTATCAGTACGATCAATGCCAGCTCCATCAGCAATCCTGCGGTGTTGAACAACACGGGGTCCGGTAAGCCGGAGGGATTGGATGGAACCTATTGCCAATACAACTACACGCATGCCGATCAGACGTTGAGCAGTTGCGGCAGCACCTTTAAGATCGTGCGTACCTGGACGGTCATCGACTGGTGTTCAGGCCTGGTGATCACGACGAACAATGCGGGAGAAGATAATGTCCAGATCATTACGATCATGGACCAGACTCCTCCGACGATTATTCGCCCGCCATTTAGTGTGAATGCGGCGATTCCGGGCAATGGTACGCAGCCTTGTACTTCGCAAGGGTTGTTATTGCCTCCTGTGGTGACCGATAATTGCAATGCATGGACAGTACAGATCTTTACGCCGGTTGGGGAGGCCGTCTATGTAAATGGACAGAATGGCGCACAAGGTGGCTTCATTCCGGCGCCTGGTCTGCCTATCGGCACCCATAATATAATCTATCAGGCTACCGATGCATGCAATAACATCCAGGAATTGGTTGTACAGGTGACGGTATTCGACAACATTTCTCCGGTGGCGATCTGTGATGAGATTACAAGTGTAACCCTTTCTTCGGATGGGAAAGCAGTCGTCGGCGCTACCGTTTTTGATGATGGCAGTTTGGATAATTGCTGCCTGGACTACTTCCAGGTACGGCGCATGGAGGATGCGTGCGGGATTCCAAGCAATACGACTTTTGGACCGACCGTTACCTTCTGCTGCAACGATATTGGTCCGGATCCGGTGATGGTAGTCCTTCGGGTATTTGATTGTTTTGGCAATTTCAATGAGTGCATGGTGTCTGTGAATGTAGAAGACAAACTCTCTCCCTTCGTGGTTTCTTGTCCCTCCAACCAGACCATTACATGCGAGACCTACCAAACGGAACTGGCTGCGGGACTACAACAAGGAGATAATAGTGTGTTAGACGACTATGGCACGCCCCTGTTTTACGACAATTGCGGGTTGGAAGTGACGCAGGAAGTGACGATCAACATCAACAACTGCACAGAAGGTACCATCACCCGTCATTGGACGGCGGAGGATCCATACAACAACACCCCGGCTAATTGCACCCAGGTCATCACGGTTGTGCATGTTTCGAACTGGGTCGTGCAATTCCCTGCTAATATAACGGCCAATTGCTCGGGCGGGCAGCTGCCTCCATTTGGCGAGCCGGCAATCTTCTTTGACGACTGCGAATTGGTAGGCACCTCGTTTGATGACCAGTTGTTCACCGTGTCAAATGGGTCTTGTTATATGATTGTGCGCACCTGGACGGTGATCAATTGGTGCCTGTACGACGACTATGGCTACAACGCGTTTGTGGAGAAATCAGAAGTGCAGGCCAATCAGGATTTTGACGGAGATGGAGATAAGGACAGCCGAACCTTTAAAGATGGAGTGAACAATGGTAGCGGACCGGATGGCTTTATCGTGTTCAACCAGACCATTATGGTGGTAGATAATGAAGCGCCCATCTTTGAAGTGCAGGATATGGATGTTTGTATCCTTGAAAATGATTGCAACACCAACATCAACCTGCTCATTCCACTCGTAGAGGATTGTTCAGATGACATCACGATCGAAGTGACGACCAATCTTCCCAACGGAAGTGGATTTGGACCCTACCTCAACGTGCCTCCGGGCACGTATACAGCCGAATACGCGGTATCAGACGGGTGCAACAACACCAGTTACGATGCAATCACTATTGTGGTGGAAGATTGCTTAAATCCGAAGGCTCTTTGTGATAATGGATTGGTCGTAGGGATTATGCAAACCGGGATGGTCGGTGTCGCTGCTGAACTGTTGGACGAAGGAAGCTCCGACAACTGTTCAGGTGGACTCCAATTTTCCTTCTCTTCCGATGTTACCGACACCATTGTTTGGTACACATGCGATGAGTTGGGCGAACAACCTGTCGAAATGTGGGTGACCGATGCAAGTGGCAATCAGGATTTTTGTTCAACTTTTATTGAGGTACAGGACAACATGAATGTCTGTGCCCAGGTACAGTCCGTTACCGTAGCAGGTGTAGTCGAACAGGAAAACGGCAACCCGGTATCGAATGTGATGGTAGAGGTGAATGGCGGATTGGCCAGCATGGCTACCAGCTTTGCGGGCGCCTATAGCTTCAATTTGCCTGCTGAGAATGATTATACGGTCGTTCCTTTCCTCAATACCTTTCCTTCAAATGGAGTTACCACGCTCGATATGATCATTATTAAGAAGCATATTCTGGCTATTCAGCTGCTGGATTCTCCTTACAAGATCATTGCGGCAGATGCCAATAAAAGCGGAGCGGTGACGACCATAGACCTCGTCGTGATCCAGAAGATCATTCTTTTCCTGATCCAGGGTTTCCCGAGCAATACCTCCTGGCGTTTTGTAGATATGGACTACGTGTTCCCGAACCCGCAAAATCCCTGGCAGGGAACTTTCCCGGAGGTGATCAGCTTCAATAACCTCGCGGTCGACGAGCTCTACACCGATTTTGTCGCCGTAAAAGTCGGGGATGTCAATCTCTCCGCCAGTGGCAGCTATCAGGGAGATGTGCAGGATCGCAATTATGCCGGCGCCCTGGAATTTGTAACCGATGAACAGGAGTTAAAAGCAGGAGAGCCTTTTACCGCCACATTCCGGATGCGAAAGGCTACCTTATTGGGCTACCAGTTCACACTCGATTTTCCGACGGAGGCTATTGAATGGGAGGGGATGACCCCGGGCCTGGTCCCTGAGGATAACTTTGGCTGGAGCCTGGTCGACCAGGGGGCTATCACCACTAACTGGCTCTCTATAGAGCCGACCGTTCTGGATGAACAAACAGCCCTCTTTCAGCTCCACGGCCGTGCCTTGCAGGACGGCAAATTGAGCGATTGGCTGCGTATTTCCTCGCATTTTACACCAAAAGAAGCGTACAATGGCGAGGAAGAATTGCTCGATGTGCGCCTCTTATTTGAAGGAACTGCTGCTGCCCAGGAGGAGGGTTTTGCCCTATATCAAAACAGACCCAACCCCTTCCGCCAAAGCACGCAGATTGCTTTTGAACTACCGGAAGCCACCACGGCACGCCTGACGGTTTGGGATGCGTCCGGGAAAGTCTTGAAAGTAATAGAAGGCGCTTTTGCCAAAGGATATAATGAAGTACAGCTAGGACAATTAATGGTTTCCGGCGTATTGTATTACAAACTGGAAACCCCGACTCACGTCGCGGTCAGGAAAATGATCGCATTGGAGTAAAAAGCAGGCTCCAATCCACTCCAAATACCAAGTGAGTCCAAACCTCCCGTGCAGGAAACTGCCGGGAGGTTTTGCCCCGCCATTGGCGTGGGCATCATTCCTCATTTCTTTAATGCCTGAAAAAGGATACTGACCGGGTGGAGGGCCTTCCTGCCTGTTCCATCCAGAATCTGGTGCCGGCAACTGGTGCCGGGGGCAGCGAGGATAGTTTCGGAAGAAGCTTTCCGCACAGCCGGGAATAAAACCAGTTCACCGATCTGCATACTGAGCTCGTAGTGTTCCTTTTCGTAGCCAAAGGAACCGGCCATGCCGCAGCACCCCGTGGGCAGGGCTTCCACGGAATAATTTTCAGGAATACTCAGCATCCAGATCGTGTCTTCCACCGCAGACAAAGCCTTCTGGTGGCAATGTCCATGCAGGACTATCTGTCGCGCGTCCTGGTGAAAAAGCGTGGGGTCGATATAGCCTGCCTGAAATTCGCGGGAGAGGAATTCTTCGATGGTCAGTGCATGGGAAGCCAGCCTTCGGGCATCTTCCCGGAGGTGCGGGGAAACAATTTTTGGATATTCATCCCGGAAGCTTAAAATACCCGAAGGCTCAATCCCTAAAAGAGGGGAGGAATCGGATACCAGGGGCGAAAACAGTTGCACATTCTCTTCAGCCAGCTGGCGCGCGCGATCCAGGAGTCCTTTGGAGAAACAAGCTCGTCCGCTGGGAGGGTGTTCGACCCAATTTACGGCATAGCCTAGCGCCTGCAATAACTGAATAGCCTGGATACCGACTTCCGCATCGAGGTGGCGGGTAAACTCATCGATAAATAAAAAGACCGTCTTTTTTGCTACCGGGAGGTGAGGCCTGCGCTGGTACCAGGAGCGGATATTTTGCGTGCTAATAGGAGGCAGGGAACGGGCAGGAGCAATACCCAGGGTTTTCTTTATCAGGGTGCTCAATCCAGGCGCCTGAAGAGCGATATTGCTCCATGCAGGCAGGATCGCCGCGGCCTTATAGAGTTGGTCGATATGTCCAAAAAGGCGATTCCGCCAGGACACGCCATGGATTTTTTGGTATTGGTACTGAAATTCTGCCTTCAGGGTCGCCATATCCACATTGGAAGGGCACTCGGCTGCACACCCCTTGCACGATAGGCATCGATCGAGCACCTCGTGCAGCGCTGCGTGGTCGAATGGCATTTCGCCTTCCTGGTTCAGAAATTCGCGCAGGGCATTGGCGCGGGCGCGGGTACTGTCGACTTCCTGCTGAGTAGCCATGTAGCTGGGGCACATGGTACCTCCGCTGGTCGCGAGTTTTCGGCAATCGCCTGAGCCATTGCATTTTTCTATAGCGCCCAGCATGCCATCGGTAGCCGAAAAGTCAAATTGCGTGTCCAATTGCCGGAGCGGCTGCTCGGGCGAATACCGCAAATGGCTGTCAAGGGGCAATGGGTCGACGATCTTACCGGGATTAAAGATATTTTTGGGATCCCACCGGGATTTGATGGTGCGCAGCAATTGGTAGTTGGCTTCGCCCAGCACCTGGGGAATGAATTCCGCGCGCACCCGCCCATCGCCATGCTCGCCGCTCAGCGAGCCGCGATACTTTTTAACCAACTGGGCAGAAGTCTCACAAATAGCGCGAAATTGTTGAAAATCGGCTGGATCGCGCAAGTTGAGTAGAGGCCGGAGGTGGAGCTCGCCTGCGCCGGCATGGGCGTGGTACACCGATTGCTGGCCAAAGCGCTCCGCCAGGAGGGTCCTGAACTCAGCGATATAGGCCGGGAGGTCCTCCAGAGCAACGGCTGTATCTTCAATGCAGGTAACCCCCTTTTTTTGGTCGGGCAAATGGGAGAGCACACCTAGTCCCGCCTTTCGAAGGTCCCACACCCGGTTGGTTTCGGGTGGGTAAACTTTTGGAAATGCATAGCCCAATTCCTTTTGCTGAAGGGATTGGATGAGCGCATCGGCGGCTTTTTCAGCGTCTTCCTTTTTGTTGGCACGCACTTCCAGCATCAGGATGGCGCCGGGGTCTCCTTCGAGGAAAAAGCGATTCTTCCGCTGTTCCCGGTTTTCCCGTGTACAGTCGAGAATAGTTTTGTCCATCAACTCGCAGGCATACAGCTTGTGCTGCATAGCGGCGAGTACGGCCTGGAGCGCTTCATCTACGGTGGTGAAATGCGCACAGACCAGTACTTCTGCCGCAGGAGGCAGCGGCTCCAGGTGTAATTTTATTTCGGTAAAAAAAGCAAGCGTGCCCTCCGAGCCACACAACAACGGGCAGAGGGAGCCCGTTTCCCATTTATCCAGCAATACGTCCAGTGCATAGCCGGTGTTGCGCCGGTGTATGGACGATTTCGGGTAGTTTTCGCGGATTTTAAGCCGGATATTTTCGTCGCTCCAAAGCGATTCTATTTGTTGATGGAACGCAACTACCAGCGGGTTTTCATCCGGCTTTCCCTCCTTAAAATACGCCAATGAACCATCACTCAGAACGGCCTGGATCTCCAGTACGTGATCCCGGGTAAGGCCACGGCCAGAGGCTGTTCGCGGTAGACGGAAGCGTCCGTGGCGTAGATAGCCCGGGAGAGCTCATCGAACAAAAGCTCCCCTTCCAATGATTCAGCTAAGGTTGTCCAGCGTGTATTCATTGCCTTCTCGTTGGAGTTGAAGTCGGGCATAGTAGGCTGCGCCGATCAGTCCGGCCCGATTGAATAAGCGGTCAGGTTTGACGGGTATCTTGATCTTGAGCCGGTCGGCATATTCGTCGAATTTATTACTGCCTCCACCACCGAGCAAAAAGAGGTCTGGAGAAAAAAGGCGATCGAGGTGCCGGAGATATTTATTGAACCGTTTGCCCCAATCTTTCCAGGATAGATTTTTGGCCTCCCGGGTAGATACGGATGCGTAGTGTTCGGCGATTCGCCCGCCCAGATACAGGTGGCCCAATTCGGTATTGGGCACCAGATTTCCATCGTAAAATAGTGCGGAGCCGAGTCCAGAACCAATAGTGATAAGAATGATTGTGCCTTCCACGTCTTTTCCATCGCCAAAATGAACGGATCCCAATCCTGCTGCATCGGCATCATTGATGGCATAGACAGGACAGCCGGTCACACGGCCAAAAACATCTTCCACGCTAGTGCCGATCCAGGATTTATCGATGTTGGCCGCAGAAAGCGCTACTCCCTTTTTAACAATGGCAGGGAATCCACAACCGATGGGTTTTCCCTGCCATTTAAATTCCTCTACAATTTGAAGGACCACTTTCCCCATGGCTTCCGGGCCTGCCGGTTGCGGAGTAGGATAGCGCAATCGCTCCGTAACCTGTTCGCCTTTCTCTACGTCGATGAGCGCTCCTTTGATTGCTGTTCCACCGACATCAATGCCGAGGATGATGTGGTCATTCATGAGTGAATGATTTGTGGTATTTATTTGATGACTTTTATTTTCATGCGCACGTCAACTTGCGGACGGTCGCCGGGATTGGTAGCCACCTCGGCAATTTTATCAATCACATCCAGGCCTTCTATCACTTCCCCGAAAACCGTATAATCCCGGTCGAGGAAAGGAGTGCCTCCTACTTTGAAGTACTCATCGCGTTGCGCTTTGGTATACCGGAAACCCTTTTTCGATTCCATCATATCCAGGTCTTGTTCTGATACTGCCCGGCCCTGGACAATATAGAACTGTGATCCGGAAGATTTCTTTTCCGGGTTGACCTGATCGCCGGTGCGGGCAGCAGACAGGGCGCCTTTTTTGTGTATAAGGGAATCCACAAATTCGGCGGGAATAGTATATCCCGGTCCGCCGGATCCCAGTGCCTGGCCTGGTTTGGCATTGCGGGAGTTGGGGTCGCCACCCTGGATCATAAACCCGTTGATGACCCGGTGGAAAAGCAGATCGTCAAAATAGTGCTGCTCGGCCAATTTCAGGAAATTGTCGCGATGCTGGGGGGTGGCATCGTAAAGCCAAATCACCATCTTGCCGTAATCGGTCTCAATCTCTACCAGGCAGCGCTCGGGTGCGGAAATGACTACGCGTTCTTCCATAACAGCTTCTTTTTTGCCCTTTTGGGCTTTTAACGTGACGAGATAGTTTCCAGAGGAGTTGTATTGGTGCTGCGGCGTCTCTTCCTCAGAAGTGGTGCCGTCGCCGAAGTCCCATTCATACCTGATCGCCTTTTGGGACTCATTTTTGAATTGAACAGTTGCAGGTGCAGGCTGGTCATGGCCTTCGTAGGAAAAATTAGCTACCGGCCGGCCACAGGAAACCAGCCCGGCGAAGAAGATCAACAATCCTGCTTGCAATAACAGGTTTTTCATAGCTACATTTTAAATTAAGTAGTGCGACAAAATTAATCAAGTATATTTCTCCGCCTCTGGCGGCGAAATATATTTATAAACACTGCGGCAGCCGGCCGCAGTGTTTATAAATATATTATGTCAGAGAACTTGCATTGCATATTTAATAATATCAATCAGGGGAGCGCGCCAGATGCACTCCTTATTGGATCATGTGTATTTTCATCCGAATATCTTCCAGCGGCCGATTGTTCATGTCGGTTTGGGATTCGGTAATTTTGTCAATCACTTCTATTCCTTCTACCACATAACCAAATACGGTGTATTCCCGATCTAAAGAGGGGGTGCCAAAACCTGCCTGCAAATAGGCTGCTTTTTGTTCAGGGCTATATTGGAACCGACGTACTTGTTCGATCTGCCCCAGCATTTGTTCCGTAACCTGTTGCCCCTGAACGAGATAGAATTGTGACCCGGAAGAAGCCTTTTCCGGATTTACCTGGTCAGGGAGTCGCGCGGCAGCCAGGGCGCCTTTGGTATGCACCAGGTCGTTCACAAACTCAGCAGGCACTGTATACCCCGGGCCACCCTGCCCAAGGACCTGGTTGGCTACCGCCGTTCTGGAGTCGGGGTCGCCTCCCTGGATCATGAACTGCTTCATGACACGGTGAAATAACAAGCTATCATAGTATTGTTGCTCTACGAGCTTTACGAAATTGTCGCGATGCTGAGGCGTGCGGTTCGACAGCTCGACTGTCATGCTGCCAAAAGCCGTTTCGATCACCGCGCGACGACGTGGAGGCTCCGGGATATCGATAAAAACAGAATCAATGCTCACCAATTCCCCCTGGTAGGCCTTGAGTTGTATCAAGATGTTGCCAAAGGCTTGATAGGTGTGTGCCGGACTTTCTTCGACAGACGTCTGGCCATCTCCAAAATCCCATTCGTAGCGTTCGGCATTTTGGGATTGGTTGGTGAACTGAATTTCCACCGGAGCAGCCTGCGTGACAGCAGAAGCTTCAAATTTGGCAGCGGGGGAAGGAGTGCAGCCCTGGCTGGCGATAAGCAGCCCAAGGGGGGCCAGTAAAATCAGATATTTATTCATAGTTTCTCTTTTTCCCAATCGATAAAATATTGAATGACTTTAGTCTTTAGTATCTGCTCCTGTTCATCAACCCCTTTAGTGGTAAAAGGTTTGACCATATTCCAATGAGGCCAGCCATCTTCATCCCGACCGACAAACTCATAATACCCATCGTAGCTCAATAACCGGCATACCGCAATATGCATCAGATCTTGTTTTTCTTCCTTGGTGAAGGAGGTTTTCCAACGCCCCAGTTCTTGTATGCCTATCAGGAAAAGAATGGCGTTTAGATCGGGAAGATTCTCCCTGTTGAAGGCGTCTTTCACAAGGTGCCGGACGCGTAGCCATTCAAAGTCCAATTTCCATTCTTCCATGCGATTAGTTGTGCTTTCCTGATTTGCAGGCGCAAATATACGAATTATTGGAAGCCGGAAAGAACCTCCCTATTCTTCCAAAATGATCGCCGGCACACGTTGCGCACGGAACGCAGGGGGCAGGGAGGCCAGCAACCCGATCGACAGCACGGTGAGTGCGATCAATGCAAAATCAAGTGCGCGGAGACTGACCGGATAGGCAGTGACGAGGAATCCCTGAGGAATGGATATCAGCCCGTAGGGCAAATTGGTGTGTACCAGATAAAGCCCTATGGCGAGGATAAATCCGGCAAGCATTCCGATTCCGCAGAGCAAAAGGCCTTCCTGTAAAAAAATGGAACGAATCAATCGATCAGAGGCGCCCATCGATTTGAGTATGGCAATGTCTGGTTTCTTCTCCAACACGATCATCCACAAGGAACCGATCATATTAAAAGCCACCAGAAGGAGGGTCAGGGTCAGTATGGCAAAACTCATCCATTTTTCAATGTTCATGAGCTTGAAAAAGGCTTCATCTTGCTGATAGCGATCTTTTACAGCGTAGTCCTCTCCAAGGATACCCCGGATCTGTCCCAGTGTCTCCGCCGCTGGAAATAGCGGGTTGAGCCGGATCTCAATGGAGCTGACCGCCCGAGGCTCAGCCAGCAATGATCGTGCAAATTCGAGGGACGAAAGAATGTATTGGTTGTCGAAATCCTGCTGAATGATAAAGGACCCCGTCGGGATGATAAATTGCTGTCTAAAGGGCTTTTCCAGCGCGCCGACCTGCCTGCGTTTGGGCATATAGACGCTCATACTGGTAAAAGGGTCGCTCACATCCACCTTTAATTTGTTGCGCATGCCGATACCGAGCACTGCGGCATCCCTCCCTCTTTCCCGGAAAGAATAACGGCCCTCCAATACGGTCGAGTCTATGTGGTTGATGCGGTGAAAATTAGAGTCGACCCCTTTTAAAATGCCAAAATCCTGGTTGTCTTCATACTCGAAAAAGGCTACCTCTTCAAGGGCAAGCGAAACGATATCCACCCCTTTCAACTGCCGGATCAGCTCAAGCGAGGTCGAGTCGGGAATAAAGGTCTTGCCCCGGATCGCCGTAATCTTTACATCGGGATTGAAATTGCTGAAAAGCCCTTTTATCAGGTCCTCAAAGCCGTTGAACACCGAAAGCACGAGGATCAGCGCAGCAGTGCCAATCGATAGACCCAGCACCGAAATGCCTGTGATCAGGTTGATGGCATTGGTAGACTTTTTGGCAAAAAGGTACCGGCGAGCTATTTTAAAAGACAGGTTCATTGGCGGAAATTAGTAAAAATCCAGCGCATCATATACAACGGTTTGCACGTTCCTTCGCACATCCATTTTACTGAATTTATTATTGGACATTTTGGGGTAGGTGCGGTTGGACAGCAGGATAAAGATCAATTGGTGTTCGGGATCAGCCCAGACCCCTATACCGGTAAAGCCCAGATGACCGAACGTACTGGGAGAGGACTTCGGAGAAATATTGACCGCCAACATGGGCGAGGCCTCCATCATGTCAAATCCGATCCCTCGTCGCGAGCAGACCCCACAGCGTTGAATAAACAAGTCGACCGTTTCGGGTTTCAGATACCGCCGCCCTCCATAGAATCCCTTTTGCAACAAGAGTTGCATGATCGCCGCCAGATCTTCGGCATTGGAAAACAGCCCTGCATGCCCGCTGACGCCCCCCAACATGGCTGCGCCCATATCGTGCACATACCCGTGAATATGCTGCTGACGGAAGTAATCGTCTTCTTCGGTGGGCGGAATGATCGATTCATCAAACCGGTTCCAGGGATTGAAACCCGTTGTACGCAGCCCCATGGGCCGGTAAAATTCGCGATCGACAAAGGCATCGAGCGGGTAGCCGGACACCCGTTCTACTACGCGGGCCATCAGGTAAAACCCCAGATCACTGTATTTATAGGATCGATCTTTCGAAAGCGGGGACTGGATAATCCGCTGCCACATGGTATCGATGTAATTATAACGCATGAACAAATGCGCAGCCACAGGATGCGAAACGCCGTGTCGGGCTTCTCCTGATACCACTCCGGCATGGGTTTCCCTTTCTTGGTGATGGTCTCCAGGTAAAAAGGAATCCAGGGCTCCAGGCCGGCCCTGTGGGTCATCACCTCTTCAATGGTCAGGGCACCTTTTTCTGTACCGGCCAATTCAGGGAGGTATAGCCCAAGCGTATCGAAGATATGGACCTTACCTTCATCTTCCAGCCGCATGACCGCCAGGGTGGTCGCCGCAATTTTGGTGACAGAAGCCAGATCGAAAATGTCGCTGGGTTTGGTGGGTGTCGCTTCGTTGTAGGTATGTTTTCCGTATGCTTTCTCAAAAACGATTTTCCCGTTTTTAGCCACCAATACCACGCAACCGGGCATAGCTTTCTGTTGGATGGCATTCTCCACAATGGAATCAATGGGCAGTAATCCCTCCGAATGAAGGCCTGTCTCTTCAGGTAATCCATATCCGAGGCGGTGCAATTCCGGAGTGAACAGGCCATCGCTGAACCGGAACTCAGGGCAGGCGGTCACCGGCAAGGTACCGCGAAAGCCAAATGTGCCAAAAATTCCCTGAGCCGCCAGTTCCTGTGTAACCGGATTGTCGTCGTAGGCCATCAGTAAACTGCGGGCAGCAGTGCAGCGGTCAAGTGCGTATGGGTTGCCAAAGACGACCCATATCACCTGGGTTTTTTCCTGCAACTTTTCCAGGAAAGCGAGGGTGGCATTTGCCAATCCAAAATTTTGACTGGCCCATTGGCTCATACCGTGAATGCCGACCAGCACCAGTTCTTTTTTACCAAGGGTTTGAAGCAGCCGCTGCTCCTGGGCTCCACTGATCTCCTTGGGCGCCTGAAAGTGTTCCACATCTGCAAAGCGGCTCAGGGATTCCTGGAAAGGCGTAATACCCCCTGCGCCGATGCTGAGTGAAGCGATTTCCAGGGTATCTGGCCGATCTAATGGGAGCCAAAATTGATCGTTGCGCAACAGGGTGAGGCTGGCCTGGGTAAGTCTTCTTTTTATCGCAACGCCCCGCGGGTGGTTGAGGTCGGCGTCGATGTGTTCAAGCGGAATGGGGGTATAGTGGGTAAGCCCAAGGCGGAACTTGGCCAGCAATACCTTTTTTACGCTGGCCTCCAGTTGCCGGGGATCCAGTTTCCCCGCTTCCAGGTATTCTTTTATCCGGGCCACGGCGGCAGGCACATCGGGGGGGATGAGCAAAATATCGTTGCCGGCAGCGAGCGCTTTCGCCTCTACCTCGCCGGAAGCATAGTATTTGGTAACCCCCTGCATATCCAGCCCGTCGGTGATGATGAGCCCTTTGTAGCCCATTTCTTCTTTCAGCAATCTGCTGACCACAGGCCGGGATAAAGTCGTGGGGAGGTGGGCTGTGCTGTCGAGCGCAGGGACATCGAGGTGGGCGATCATAATGCTGCCTATGCCTTTTTCGATAAGCACCTCAAACGGAAAGAGCTCAATACTGTCGAGCCGGGCCCGGTCGTGGCCGATAATGGGCAAGTCGAGGTGGGAGTCGGTTTCGGAGTCGCCGTGTCCGGGGAAATGCTTGGCACAAGCGAGCACGCCGTTGTCCTGCATGCCCTGCATGTAGTAGAAGCTCTTCAGCGCTACGTTGTAACGGTCTTCACCAAAAGAGCGAAAGTTGATGACCGGATTGTTCGGGTTGTTGTTTACATCAGCCACTGGCGCAAAGTTGACATGGACGCCGAGGCGGCGAAGTTCGTGGGCGATCTCCGCGCCCATTTCGTAGATCAGCAGGTTGTCCTGAATGGCGCCCAGCATGAGTTGGTAGGGGTAGCTGATGGCCGATTCTTTTAATCGCATTCCGAGTCCCCACTCCGCATCCATGGAAATGATCAGCGGAACCCGTTCGGCCAGGGCCTGGTATTGATTCGTCAGCCTGGCTTGTTCGTTAGGTGTTCCCTGAAAAAAAAGGAGGCCGCCGACATGGTAATCCCGGATCATGCGCTCGACGGCCTGGACGTGTTCAGACCCTTTATTGGAGAATGCCCTTAGCCAGATGAGCTGGCCGATCTGCTCTTCCAACGACATTTCCTGGTATACAGAATCGACCCATTGCTGCCCTTGTGCTTCCGGAGATGGAAGGGGGGCAGTATAGTCCGAAAAGGAGGAAAAAACCAGTAATAACAGGAAAAATAAAAGGGTTCTTGTCATGGATGGGCGGAGTTTATTGACCGCTTTGAGTTGATCTTTGTTGGAGAATAGTGGGATCGAGTTCAAGGGCTTTCTGCTCATATTTTTTGCCTTCCTCCGGGTTTCCTCCATTGTACCAGGCATAGGATAGATTTAACCAGGCATCGGCATTATCGGGCATAATTTGGGTAGCTCGGGAAAAATACTGTATTGCCTCCTGGCTTCTGCCCTGCACGCCGCAAGCTACCCCCAGCAAGCGGAGTGTCTCATAGTCGTCGGGGAGTTGTTCGAGGGCTTTTCTTAGATAATTTTCGGCCTTGACGGCGTCACCCTGTTTTTCACCAAAAAATTTCCCGGCATCCCGGTATGTAACCGCCCGGTTGCGGATCGCTTCCGGATAGTTGGGATCCAGTTGAAGGGCTTTGTCGTAATAGGCGATCGATTCTTCATATCGCTGCAGGTAGTTGTGTGCATTGCCCAGCAACAGATAGGCATTTTTATAAGTAGGGTGAATACGGATAGCTTCCTTCAAGTGGCCAACAGCTACCTCCAACTGTGCATTCCGCGCCTGCGGGTCTTTAAGGGTAACGGCGTATTCGATGGTTTCCCCGCCGGCGGAGTTTTGCAGTTTGGCACTGTTGGTGGAGGTTTTTACATCGGTGGTAAACAAGGTATAGTTGTCCTTCCAGACCGGATTGCGCAACAGGGTCTTTACTGAAAAAAGCAGGAGTACTACGGCGCCTGCCCATGCCAGATTTTTCCGCAGAGCGGGTTTCATGGTGTAAAGCCCCATGCCCACCACGAGGCAAAACCCGAGGGAGGGCATAAAAATGAAGCGTTCACCCATATTGGTGCCAACGGGAAAAACGATATTGGATACGATCGAAAGGGTGAGCAGGTAGTACCAAACCCCGAAGCTCAACGCCTTTTTCCGAAATAATCCCCAAACGGCAAAGCCCAGCAGACCCAGGTAGGCCAGTAGACTAAGCAGGGCGAGCGGGTCGCCAAAGGTCATCACCGGAATTTGGCGGGGGTAATAGTCATGCGTCAAGGGGTGGGGGAAGATCAGTAGTTGGATGTATTTCCCCAACGTGTAAAAAATCGTAGCCAATTTCTCCCCTGGGTTTAATGGAACCCAGCTATTGCCGACCAATTTCAGGAATGGATTGTTCATCAACTCCATGGAGGGTTCGCCCAGGTTCCAGCCCAGGACGCTCCCTCGGATACCCAGAAAGATAGCCGTTGAAGCGAGAAATGGCAAGGTGGGCATAATCGTTTTCGGCAGCGAGAGTCCCCGGAAGAAGTAATAGACCAGCGGTACGACGGCCACCAGGGTAATGGCATTTTCTTTGGCGAGTAACCCCAGGAAAAACAGAAACGCCGCCAGAATCTGGCCTGCCCATTTCTGTTTGTCGAAGGCGCGTAGGGAAAAGTAGATGGCCGCAAGGCCACCCAACATCGTGAGCAATTCGTCACAGCCCTTAATATTGGCCACGACCTCTGTATGAACCGGGTGTACCGCAAAGAGCAAGGCCGTAGCCAGTGCGATCCAACGGGCTTTCTCCGCTTTTTCCCGCTTGAAAAACAACAGTACCAGATTAAAGATCAACAGCACCAGCAATCCGTACAAAAGTGCATTCACCAAATGCCCGACCAGTGGACTTTGCCCGAACAATTCCACTTCGAGGGCAAAAAGGACGAGTGAAAGGGGGCGATAACGCCCGCCGGATACCAACTGATCCTTTCCTTCCACCTTGAAAACCCCCTGAACGTATCGTACTTCAGAATGTCATCGATGCCGCTGATGCCTTGGGTGGTGAACTCGTTATCATAAATGACAATGGCATCGTCGAGGGCGTACTGGTGGCCCAGGGTATTGGCATAGAGCACAAAACCCAACGCAAACAGACCCCATTGCAGCAATCGGGTGTTTTCCCACCAGGAAGTGGGTTTGGTAACCGTCTTTGGAGCTGGGGCGGGGTGTGTTGCCGCAGGCTTGGATTTTTTTGATCTGGCCATATGATTCGCTTATTCCAATTTTTGGCTTTCTGATTTTCGAAAGGCGCGGTAGTGTCCATTGGGGAAAGCCGAGCCGTTGAATACCAGTTCATTTTTCTTTTCCTGGCGCTCCTCCTCCGGCAGGTGCATAAAATCACTGCATTGCCTGGAGCAGCAGCCGTGGTATTTTTCCGCACATGCATTGCACTGGATAAAAAGCAGGTGGCAGACATCGTTGGCGCAGTTCACGTGGGTATCGGCCGGTTCGCCACATTGATGGCAATGGGCGATGACCTCTCCGGAAATCCGCTCCCCAAGGCGTTCGTCAAAGACGAAATTCTTGCCTTGAAATTTATTGGGCAATCCTTTTTCCTGCACCTGCCGGGCGTATTCAATAATGCCGCCATCGAGTTGGTATACTTCTTTAAAGCCTTTATGCCGCAGGTAGGCGCTGGCTTTTTCACAGCGAATACCTCCCGTGCAATACATGACGATGGGCTGTTCTTTTTTGTCTTCGAGCATATCCACGACAAGGGGAAGGGCTTCGCGGAAGGTCGCGACTTCCGGGGTGAGGGCATTTTCAAAATGGCCTATTTCGCTTTCATAGTGGTTGCGCATATCCACTACGATCGTTTCCGGCTTTGCGGTCAGTGCGTTAAATTCTTCGGCATTGAGATGCTGTCCGCGTTGGGTTACATCGAAGGTGTGGTCATTGAGTCCGTCAGCGACGATCTTCCTCCGCACTTTTATGGTCAGTTTGAAAAATGACTTGCCATCGTCTTCAATGGCATAGTTCAGGCGGACGCCTTTCAGGAAATCGATTTGATCGAGGGTGGCTCTAAACGCCTCCAGATTCACCTCCGGTAAAGACAACTGTCCATTTATGCCTTCCGTTGCCACGTAAATGCGTCCGAATACGCCAAGCGCGTTCCACTTCATATACAGGTGGTCGCGAAAGACTTCCGGATTGGGGATTTGAGCGTATTGATAGAAAGAAAAGGTGATGCGCTGCGCTCCGTCTTCCTGGATACGCTGCTTCAATACGTCCTTATTGACGCGGTTATGGAGTTTCATGGATTTAAGTAAATTGGAGTTCATCTAATTGAAGCCACTCAAGGGTGTTTTTATAGTAAATCTTTTCGCGGGTTTCATTGGAAAGGCCCATCTCTTCGATGAAGGCGCCGATCTCGAGGTCGCCGAGTGGGAAGGGATAGTCCGACCCCAGGGTGACTTTATCTTCGCCGGCTACATCCAGTACATAACGCAACATTTGTGGATCGTGTGTGATGCAGTCCACCCAAAATTTGCCGAGATATTCCCGGGGATTTACCGGATTATCGACCGCTACCAGGTCGGGACGGCAGTTGAACCCATGTTCGATCCGGCCGATGGTGGGCAGAAAAGATCCGCCGGCATGGGCGAAGTTGACGCGAAGTCGGGGCAGGCGTTCGAGCACCCCGCCGAAGATCATGGAACATATAGCCCGGGAGGTTTCAGCGGGCATGCCCACCAGCCATGGGAGCCAGTATTTTTCCATCTGGGCCATTCCCATCATGTTCCATGGGTGCACGAACAGGGCCATGTCGAGATCCTGAAATGCCTGAAAAATGGGAAAGAACTCCGGATCGCTGAGGTTTTTGTCGTTGATATTGGAGCCGATCTGTACCCCGACGAGCCCGATCTCTTTGCAGCGCTGCAACTCCTCAATGGCCAGATCGGCATCTTGCATGGGCAGGGTGCCGAGGCCGATATAACTTTTTGGATAGTCGTGAACCAGCTGGGCGAGGTGGTCGTTGAGAAAACGGGCTACTTCAAGCGTGTGTTTGGGCTGAGCCCAATAGGCAAACAGCACGGGGATCGTGCATACCACCTGAACCTGTGTCTGGTGGGAAGCGTATTCCCCGATGCGCAGGTTGGGGTCCCAGCAATTGGCTTCGATCTCCCGGAAAAATTTGGCGCCGCGCATCATACGCGCGCGACCGGGCTCGTGGTGTTCGAGGTGGATGAATCCTTCATACCCAAATTGCTCGCTAAAGCGCGGCATGTGTTCTGGCATGATATGGGTATGCATGTCGATCTTTATCATAAAAAAAAACATTTCATAAGAGGTTGGAGGGTCCAAAGGCCCTTGCAATTTCTTATAAATAAAAAAAAACAGCGCTATCGAGGAGATGGTGCCACGACCTGCAATGCTTTTTCTATGAGTGAAAAAGACACCGGTGCATAGCCCAGGAATTCTCCGTCCACTTCCAATCCTACCGGATGATCTTCCTTCATGGCCTCCACCCGGATCGTGCGTGCGGAATGCGTTTCGATCTTTGGATGCCGGTCAATTTTTCCGTTGTAAAAATAAGGCGTTGCCAGCAATACCCCTAATTTTGACACTTTCTTTGCCACGGTAAGGGCGAATAAGCCGTCGTCCGGGATTGCATGTGGAACCAATTGCATGCCTCCACCGGAATATCGGCAAATGCCCGCATTGATAGTATAGCAGTGGTCTTCGAGCACATACCCGTTGGCGTGAATGCGGGTGAGAGGCAGTTTGAATTTGGCCAGACAGCGCACCAAGGCGAAGAGATAGGCGAAGCGACCTCCAATATAGCCTCGATTCTCATCCATGAATTTGGCCACATAGGCGTCGAAAGACATACCGGCCACATTGGCAAAGAAGCGTTTTACGGGGGCGCCCTCCCGGGTATATTCAGCTATGCCGATATCTTGAATCGTCGTGTGCCCCTGCTCAAACATCTCCAGCCAGGAATCCATTTGGAGTGGAATCCCCATGGTCCGGATCCAGTCGTTTCCCGTGCCTACGGGCAGGAGTGCATAGCAGACGTCTGTGGGCGGAACGGTTTTTTGCTGCAGAATGCCATTGATGGCTTCGTTGTTGGTGCCGTCGCCACCTACAGCCAGGATATGCCGGTGGCCCGATTCAATTGCCTCACGCGCCAGTATGGTGGCATGCCCTCTGGATTGGGTGAACGCCAATTCCATCTGAACACCTGCGTTGCGAAGTTGTTCCTCCAATTGAGGCCATCGCTTTTTTACGGTTCCATACCCGCCAGCTGGGTTGACAATGGTGAACCAGGTTTTTTCTTTCATAATTTTTGGTGAAGAGTGAGAGGTGAAGGGTGAAGAGATTAGATCCTATTGACCCTTCACTCCTCACCCTTCACCCTTCACGAATTTCATTACTAGGAGAAGGACTCCACTCTTCATGCTTTCCCAGAAAGGGGTGTCGTCGCTTCGCCTGAAATTAAATATATACTCGGAAGATACAAGTTAATCGACAATTGGGGTAAATCCATAGAAAATTACCTCCCACGATCAAGTTTTACACCTATATTAGGTGCCGTAAAAAACCGTTCCTATGCATGATATTCTGCGCCTGGAGGGCGTCGTCAAATCCTACGACAAGAAGGTGGCCGTTGATAACGTCACCTTTTCTGTGCCGAAAGGGTCCATCTTCGGATTATTGGGCCCCAACGGGGCCGGGAAAACATCGTTGATCCGGATCATTACGACCATCACCCGGGCCGATAGCGGGAAGGTTTTTCTCGATGGAGCACCGCTCGGGCATGAACACCCTTCCCAAATTGGCTACATGCCGGAAGAGCGGGGTCTCTACAAAAAAATGAAAGTGGGCGACCACCTGTTGTACCTGGCCAGGCTGAAAGGGCTTTCCAAAAAAGACGCTACGGAACAAATCACCCGTTGGATGGATAAATTCGAGATCAGCGACTGGTGGGGAAAGAAAGTGGAAGAACTCTCGAAAGGGATGCAGCAAAAGATCCAGTTTATCGCTACCGTGGTACACCGCCCTCAACTTCTCATTTTAGATGAACCCTTTTCGGGTCTCGATCCCATCAATACCAACCTCATCAAGGAGGAGATCAAGGAGTTGCGCCGTAATGGCGCAAGCATTATTTTCTCCACGCACCGAATGGAGCAAGTCGAAGAGATTTGTGAAGATATCGTGCTGATCAACCAGGGACGCAATGTGCTGGAAGGGGATGTACATCAGATACGCACCGACTTCAAAGAGAACCTGTTCCGCATTGCCTATCAGGGTAACTTGCCCGACCTCCCGGACTCCATCCAGGTAGTAGATCAGGAGGAGGGAAGGTTTGTCGCCCGTATGGAAAAAAGCGGGGCCTCCGACCAATTGCTATTGTTCTTGTTGCAAAAAGGTGTCCATATCACCGAGTTTCAGGAGATACTGCCTTCCCTGAACCAGATCTTCATTCGTCAGGTAGGACTGACCAATGCCCCAATCACCCAATCAATTGCTGAAGCATGAATAAATTTTGGCTCATTGTCAAACGGGAGTATTCGACACGCGTGAAAAAACGCTCTTTTATTCTAACGACCCTGCTTACGCCGCTTGCCTTTGCCCTGTTGTTTGTGGTTGTAGGCGTAATTTTTTCCTACGAAAGCGATGACGTCAATAAGATCGCGGTACTGGATGAGGCTGGGGTGTTGGCCGAAGGGAATATTGCCAACGAAAAGAACCTGATTTTTACCAAAGAAACGCGCTCTCTGGATGAATTGCGCGAAAATTTTGACAACACTGTCTATGATGGCATTTTGCTTATCCCGGAAATAAAGAACCTCTACGCCAATAGTTATACAGTCTATTACTATTCGGAGAAAAACCCTTCCCTCGACATTGAAACCCAGATCAAGAACAAGGTGAGCAACCGGATCCGGGAATACAAGATCGCTTCCCTCAATCTGGAGAAAAAACAACTGGAAGCACTCGATAGCAAGGTCGAACTGGATCCGGAACCCATCGACAAAGACGCGCAGGATTCGAGCAAGATCGCCGGTGTCATGGGCGCTTTCCTGGGGTTTTCCATGGGCATTATCATGTACATGGCGGTATTCATTTACGGCATGATGGTGCTGCGCAGCGTGATGGAAGAGAAGACCAGTCGCATCGTGGAAGTGATGATCTCTTCGGTACGTCCGTTCCAACTTATGCTTGGCAAAATTGTCGGGGTGGGCGCTGTGGGCCTTACCCAGGTAGCCATATGGGCTGTGCTCATACCCCTCATCGCAACGGTTGTCAACCTGATCTTCGGCTTTGATTCCTCTTCGATGGATATGGGCAATGCCGCCGCCACCCAGGTCGATCCGGAGGAGATGGAGTTTTTGATCTCTCAAGGGTTTGCCGAACTGAAGCACCAGAACTGGTGGGCTATTTTGCCCTTGTTTATTTTTTATTTCCTGGGCGGGTATTTGCTGTATTCTTCTCTCTTTGCAGCTGTCGGATCAGCAATGAGCGACGATATGGGGGAAAGCCAGTCGCTGACCATCCCCATTACCATCCCGGTAATCATTGCGTTCTACATCATGTTCGTCACGGTAGAAGCGCCCAATAGCAGCCTGGCGGTATGGTCGTCCATTTTCCCCTTGTTCTCTCCAATCGTGATGCCGGCACGCCTGGCCTTTCAGCCGGCAACCTGGCAGGTAGCGCTATCCATGCTCCTGCTCATTGGCACCAGCCTTTTCTTCGTCTGGATCTCCGCCCGTATCTACCGCATCGGCATCCTGATGTACGGAAAGAAGGTCAGTTTTAAGGAGCTGGGGAAATGGCTTTTTTACAAAGAATAAAAACTATTCAGCGATAGCAATTGTCGCCATGCTCACCCGTGTTTCCGGGATTTCCAACAATTTCAGCGCACAGGCCTCCAGGGTAGCGCCGGTGGTGAGTACGTCGTCGACGAGGAGGATATGCTTGCGCCTCAGGCGTTTTGGGTGGTTGATTTGAAAGGCGTTTTGCATGTTTTCCAGCCGCTCGAAACGCGATTTGGTGGTCTGCGATTCGGTGGACAGCGTACGGATAAGGGCATTTTTCCAATGCGGGATACCCATGCTTTCCGATAGCCCCTGGGCGAAGCAGTCACTTTGGTTGAAGCCACGCCATCGCTCCTTTTTGGCATGTAGCGGCACCGCCATGATTACGTCCAATCCTTTTAAAAAAGGCGATTCTGCAAGTTGATGCCCATAGAGGCGGCCCAATTCTGTGCCCACCTCTTTTTTCCCCCGGTATTTCAGGTTGTGCATAAGCTGCTGGGTGAGCCCGTGTTTGCGGAAGTAGAGCATAGCAGCGCCGGCTTCCAACGGCAGTCTGCCCCAGAACCGGTCAGTGAAGGTGTTTTCCTCCAATAGATGAAAATCCGTTTCGGGCAAATCCAGTTTACAGCGGATGCAAAAGGACATGGAATAAGGCGGCAGGTCGCGGCCGCAGGCCAGGCAAAGGCGTGGATAGAGCAAGGAGAAAAAATCGTCAGACAGCCTCCTGAAGAAGTGCGTTTTTTGCGCCATCATGAATATGATTTACGGAGGCCAGGTACAAAGAAAAAGCGTCTGCCTCGCATTTGCAAGACAGACGCATCAAAACAAAACGAAAAACCAACTTTAAACAAGTCTCTTCTAGAAATCTTAACCGTGAAGACTCCTTATTTGTTGTCTATCAGTTGTTAAGGAATTCTTAAAGCATTAGGGCTATTTGCTTCGCAACACGACCGGTACCTCCAGGTTTTTGCCTTCGCGGTATACGATCAGGTCGATCTGGTCGCCTACTTTGGCCTGGCTGACGGTTTCCTGCAATTCCGGAATGGACTTAATCGCCCTTCCATTGGCGGCGATGATGACATCTTTAGGCAGCACACCGGCGTATTGTGCCGAGCCTCCATCTTCAATGGATTCCACCACCACACCCTGGGAAAAGTTCAGTCCCAGTTTGTGGGCGTAGGCATCATCCAACGGCGCAATCCCCACGCCGAGGTAGGCCCGCTGATAAGAGCCGTACTCAATGATATCGTCGGCGATCTTGGTGACGATGTTGGAAGGAATAGCAAACGAATAGCCTTCAAAAAAGCCCGTCTGGGTAGAAATAGCGGTATTGATACCCAAAAGACGGCCCTGTGCATCTACCAGTGCGCCTCCGCTGTTGCCGGGGTTGACAGCCGCATCCGTCTGGATAAACGATTCGATGGCATCCGCCCCTTCAATGATATTGATATCACGCCCCTTGGCGCTGATAATCCCGGCGGTAACGGTCGAGGTCAGGTTCAGGGGATTGCCCACGGCCAGCACCCATTCGCCAACCTGGGCTTCATCGGAGTCGGCGATTTCGAGGGTTGGCAGGTTATTCGCTTCGATCTTAATAACGGCCAGATCGGTTTTAGGATAAGTACCTACCACTTCTGCCTTGAATTTCCGGTTGTCGTAGAGGGTAACTTCTAACTCGTCGGCAAATTCTACGACGTGGTTGTTAGTGATGATATAACCATTGTCGATGTAAATGACGCCGGAGCCTGTGCCTTGACGAGGGCCTGGGTTGCCAAAGGGGAACCCACCGAAGTCATCGCCGAAGAAAAAGCGGAAGGGATCGTTCTGCGGGGCTCGATTGGCGGCTTTTTCCTTACTTTCCTTAGCGGAAATATGCACCACCGCCTGCGTAGAGCGCCGGGCCGCTTCCGTGAAATCAAAAGGGGCTGTATTGACAGGCGCTGCATTCAAATAGTTTGTTTGGCGGGCATAATAGGGAGCAGGGCTCCGCGTTTTTTCGTTATCCTGAGTGAGCTGCATGAGCCCGAAGGTAAAGGCGCCGCCAATGATACCGGCCAATACAAGCGAGAAGAACCTTTTCATAACTTCCATAGTTTGGTAGATTTATTAAAGAAGACCCTTATTTTGAGAAATAATAGGAATCGGACTGAATTTTAAAAGCAGTACAAAGACCCACAATAAACACGAGGGGTTGTAAATGGGTTACGATCAAAAAGCCGCTTTAACGAGGCTTTAACATACCTCATGAGCTGGAGACCGAAACGGATGGATCAAACTACCGGAGGATTTGACAACCGCTACCAGATTACCAATGAATCGGAGTTAGCGGAGTTGCTCACGCCAGAAACGGAAATGGAATGGAGTTTGCTCCAGCATCCGGATTTTTGTCGTGGCCTGATCTGGGGCGAACCCCGGTTCGGCCACCCGGAAGGTAAAGTCGCGCTCCACGTGCGGGAAGTCATGGATAATATCGACAGACTGGAGATCGATTCCGCTACCCGCCGCCAATTGCGCATAATAGCCCTGGTGCACGATGCGTTCAAATGTGTGGAAGATAAGAATTACCCCCGCGATTGGTCGAGGCATCATTCTGTACTGGCCCGGAAATTCCTGGAAGCGTACACGAAAGACGAGGCGGTGTTAAAGGTAGTCGAGCTGCACGACGAAGCCTATTACGCCTGGCGGGCCATTCATCTCTACAAAAATATCGAAGAAGGCCAACAACGCTTCCAACGGCTATTGGATCGCCTGGGCAAACACTTGCCCCTCTATTTTCTCTTTTTCAAATGCGATACGGAGACGGGGGATAAGAACCAGGCGCCGTTGCGGTGGCTGGAGGAAATCCTGGAAGAAATGAAACGCTGAAAACGCTTCATTTCAAATATCTAAAAGCATAGCCACCGGATCCTCCAAAAATTCCTTCACCCTTACCAGAAAAGTCACCGAGGTGCTGCCATCGATAATGCGGTGGTCGTAAGACAGCGCGACGTACATCATGGGGCGGATCTCCACCTGGCCGTTTACGGCGACGGGGCGCTCCTTGATGGCGTGCATACCAAGGATAGCCGACTGGGGCTCGTTGATGATCGGCGTGCTCATGAGCGAACCGAAGATACCTCCGTTGGTGATGGTAAAGGTCCCTCCGGACATTTCTTCCAGAGAAAGGCTGCCGCTACGGGCTTTGCCCGACAGGTCTTTGAGCGCGAACTCAAATTCGGCGAGCGACATGGACTCCACGTTGCGCACAGGCGGCACGACAAGGCCATTGGGGGTAGAGATAGCGATGGAAATATCGACGTAGTTGTGGTAGACGATCTCCTGGTCGTCGAGCATGGCATTGACGTCGGGCATTTCGAGGAGGGCCTTGGCCACGGCTTTGGCGAAGAGCGACATGAAGCCGATCTTGATGCCGTATTTTTTTTCAAACCGCTCGTTGTATTTGGAGCGCAGGGCCATGACGGCGCTCATGTCGATCTCATTAAAGGTCGTGAGCATGGCTGTCTCGTTCTTGGCCGAGACGAGGCGCTTTGCGATGGTACGACGCATACGCGACATCTTCTTGCGTTCCTCTTCCCTGCTGAACGCTGCGGTGGCAACCTTCGGCGCCAGGGCCTCCGGTTTGGGTACAGGCTTTTCAGTTGGTGCGCTTTTTTTGGCTTCCGCCGCTTTTTGCGCATCTTCTTTGGTGATTCGGCCATCGCGGCCACTTCCTTCCACTACCGCCGGCTTAATATCGTTTTCCTTTAGAATCTTGGCGGCAGCGGGAGAGGGATGACCACTGGCATAAGAAGAACCTGACGAAGCCGGGACTTCTTTTGCGGGAAGTTCTTCTTTTTTCTCTTTGGTAGCAGGCGTTTCCGGTTTACTTCCCCCGGATCCATTGCTGGTGACACTGGTGTCGATCCTGGCCACCAGCGCGCCGATCTCTAGGTCGGCGCCCGGCGCTGCGACGTGGATCAATTTGCCCGAAGCTTCCGCAGGAAATTCCAGCGTTGCTTTATCCGATTCAAACTCACAGATGGATTGATCCAATTCGACGAATTCGCCATCTGCTACCAGCCATCGGGAAAGGGTTACTTCATTTATGGATTCCCCAATTACGGGGACCTTCATTTCGACGATACTCATAGATTTTATTTATACGGATGAAATGATGGCAATTTGAGTTATTCAATTAACATGCACACACAAAATTCGTTTTCTGTGTGGAGAAAATAACGTTTTATTCCAATAATTTTCCTTATTGAAAAAAGCAACCCCGTTATTTCTTGGGGAGATAAGCAAACTTGTGTATCAGGCCATTGCCATCTTTCCCTTCATTGGAAATGTACATGGTCCCATCGGGATCGAAGCAAATGCCTTCGGGTTGGGGGTGTACCGATTTCTTCAGTTTTTGCACATAGATTATGGCTCCTGTTTCCCGATCCAGCACCACTAATAATTTGCCTACGGAAGAGAGCAGGTACAGGTGGCCGGTGAGGGGGTGGATAGCCAGGGCAGAGGGCGCAAATGCCAACTCGGGTTGTTCAGGATCAAAAACCTCTAGCAGCTTTTCCCAACGATCGAGCGTGGGATTGGCGCGAATAAAGGAAAGGAGTGAATCCCAGGAAATCACGTAAGCGGGCAGCGAGTCGTAGGTCATGGTGTTCAGGTCGAAAGCGAATACAGCCCGGGAGTGATCGACGCCGAAATCGCCTTTACAACTGAGCAGGAGCCGGTTTTTTTCGCGTTCGTAGGTCAGGCCTTCCACGTCGCAGGTTTTGCCGAGAGGTGATTCGTGCTTGACAACCGTTTGGGCCTCCGATGCCGGGTGCTGGATCTGATAAAGATTGCCGTTGCTTTTTCCCACAAAGACGTCTTCTCCAGCGATTTCCACTGATTCGTAATCTCCTTCTTTCCAGAAAGGAACTTCCTGCAAGATGGCGCCCGAATTTTTATCGATCAAAAAGAGCAGGCCGGTTTCGTCTTCTATAGCGAAGAGGGTATTGCTATCAAAGCCCAGAGAGAGTCCTGAAATTTCTTTCAACTGGACGGGCAATTGGAATGTTTGTGTGGCCGAGTCCAATTGGTAAGGAAAGTCGGTGAGCGGGGGCTGGGTGTTGCATCCCTGTGCCAGAATGGAGAGGAAGAGCAGTAAATGCTGCATAAATGGATGATTTAGGGGCGCCATTGTGTTAATCGCGCGATGCGTTGTTTGTACAGGTATTTGGGGGTTTGAGCAAACAGGTTCCGGTAAAGGGACAATGCCTGGTAATGATCTTCGGGGTTTGGGGTGATCTCAAAAGCCAGAAAATGGAGGGCTGCTTTTTCTGCATGCCCGGTTGTGGTGGGCAGCATGGCCTCGATTTTTTTCAGCACTTCCTCGTCTTTTCCTTCTTCTTTGGTGATCCGCAGGCCAAGGAGCTGCACTTCTAGCAAAAGGTCCGGGTTGCCCAGATCTTTAGCTAACGCCAAAGCCTCCCCATGTATTTTCCGGCTCTCTGCTAAATGGCCGCTGGCCAGTAGTACGATGGCTTTTTCAGAAAGGCTGCTGCCCAGCACCAGTTTATTGCTGATCTCCCGGGTGAGTTCAATGGCCTGATCGTAATATTCCAGTGATTTTTCGTAGTTGCCAATGAAGTAATGGACATCTCCGAGGGTATTCACTGCTTTTGCGATTCCCTTGCGGTATCCGAGTTCTTTACTGGTGGCATACGCTTTTTCCAGGTGCGGCATGGCTTCCTCAAATCGCCCCATGATGCTGAACAATTCGCCGAGCAGGGAGTGGGCGATGGCAATGCCTTGCGGATCGCCGAGTTCTTCGGCCAGTTCGAGATCTTCCTGAAAGTGTTCCATGGCGCCAACGTAGTCGCCCTTTCGTTCTTTGACGCTACCCAGGCACCCTACTGCTATGGCGGTGAGTAGTTTGTTACCGAGTTCTTCGGCCAGTTCAAGTCCTTTTTCGTGGGATTGCTGGGCGGCTTCGATATCTCCTTTTTCAAAGTTAACGATACCCATGTTGGTATAGAGGGTCGCCATGCCTTGTTTGTCCTGGTTTTCTTGTGCCAGTTCGAGTTGGGCTTGGAGCCAACGAAGGCCTTCGTCGTAGTGGCCCTGATTCATATGTGCCAGCGCGAGGTTGGCGACGATCTGGGTGAAAGAAGAACTGTATTCCAGCTCCCGGCTTGTATTGATACTTTGGGTAAAGTAGGATTTTGCCGATTCGTAGTTGCCCTGCCGGAAGAACAGGTTGCCAAGGTCCCCGTATACTTTTGCGATGCCAAAGATGTCTTGTGTAGTTTCAAAGAAGGAAGCAGAGACCTCCAGGTAGAGCCGGGCATCTTTGTATTCGCCTTGCAGCAGGAGGAGGTGGCCCAGGTTGTTATTGGCCCGGCCGATGAGCCGTTTGTTTCCCGCCGCCTGCGACAAGGTAAGAGCCCGGTGGAAAGCCGCATTGGCTTCGTCCCATTTGCCTGTTAGTTCCAGTATTTTCCCTTTGGAGAGCAGGGTTTGAATTTCCAGGGGTTTATCTTCCACGTCTTCCTCCAGAAATTCCAGCAATTTGTCGTAGCAGGTGAGCGCCTGTTGGTTTTGGTAGTACAGGCGGGCATGTTCTGCGGCTTTTTGAAGGTACTCCATCGTTTTGTCGAGCACTTCAGCCTGTTCGAAATGGAAGGCGAGGTCGAGGTAGTGGTCTTCCAGTTGAGTGGAATAGATTTTTTCGATAGCTCCGGCGATGAGCAGGTGTAATTCCCGGAGGCGGGTGCGCAATTGCATGTCGTAGACCGCTTCGCGCAGCAGGGAATGCTTGAATATGTAGCGCAGCTCGTTCATGGCTCGCCAAATCTGGCTTTTCTCCGCGAGTTTGATCTGCTCCTGAAGTACTTTGGTCGTATTGCCGTTGGCACGGGAGAAGGCTTCCTGGTTTCTCATCACCTCATTCAGAACGGGCACTTCAAATTCGCGGCCGATCACAGCGGCGGCTTTTACGGTTTCGCGCACCAGTGCAGACAGCCGGTCGATACGGGCAGTCAGGATGGACTGAATAGAATTGGAAAGGCGAATACTGTTGTCTCGAATATGCCAATGGCCTTGTTCTTTTTCCAACAGGTTGCTTTCGGTGAAATACTCGAGTAATTGCTCCAGGAAAAAGGGATTGCCATTCGTTGTCCGCTGGAGGAGTTCGAAGAATTCTTCCGTGATCTCTCCTTTTAAATGCTTTTCGGTATAGTCGCGAAGCACTTCGGGAGTCAGGATGTTGAGGTCTGTTTCCAGATAGGCTATATTTCGGCTGGTAATCTTTTCAGGGGCTAATATCTGGGGTTTACTGCCGTCATCGCCATAGCGTGCAGTGAGCAAGAACAGGATGGGGAATGAAGCCATACGCGGCAGGAATTGTTCCAGCAGATCCTTCGAGCTCTCCTCGAGCCAATGGCCGTCTTCCAATTCGATGACGGTGGGCTGAATGAGCGACTCAGCCAGGAATAGGGTGGAAATGGCCGCTATGGTATTTTGATATCGCCCCTGGGCGTCCAGGCTTTGCCAGATGGTGTCTTCTGTTTTAAGGCCGACCAGGGCAGCCAGGATGGGCTTGGTGCGCTGCAACTCGCGCAAAATTACAGGCGCCTCCGGATGTGTTTTTTTCTGTAAATGACCGAGGAGGTCCGCAAACCATTGTTCGAAGTGTTTGAGATTGGTGGCAGGTTCGTATTCCGGCGCCTGATCGAAATAGTTTTTCAGGCAGTAAATAAACGCGTTAAAGGGCTTTCGGAGGATTTGATCCGCCAGGCAGGTGAGCCAACTGATTGGATAGGCATTGGCTAGTTTCTTGCGCACTTCAAAGATCAACCGGCTTTTACCGATACCGGCTTCCCCGAAAATAAAAGCTACTCCAGGGTGTTGTTGTTGAAACACCTCCATGGAAAAGCGCGTCAAATCGGCCAATTCCTGATCTCGACCCACCATGGCACCGGCAAAGGCGGGTTCCTGTTCCAGGTTTCGACCAAGGAAAATGTAGGTAGGCACAGGGCCTGGTACTCCTTTATACGTAATATCCCCTTTATGCTTGAAAGAAAAAAGGCGGGTTTTGCGCACTTCCTCATCGACCAGGACTTCTCCCCAATCTGCATGGGTCATCAGGCGTGCTGCCAGGTTGACCCGGTTGCCGACTGCGGCATATTGACAGCGTTCGTTTCCTCCTACCATACCTGTATAACCAACTCCGGAGGTGATGCCGATCCGGTAAGCCAACTTAGTGGTGAGTTGAAGCGCCGTGAACTCTTCCTGGAGGGTAGAAACAAATTCCAGCGCTCGACCTACATTATTTTCAAAGGAGACCGGGGCTCCGAAAAAACCAACTAACACGCCTCCCTTGTCACCAAAGTCTACTTCCTTGAAATAGCCGGAAAAGTTGGCCATTAGATCCAGGAAAATGGTCGAAAACTGGTCCATCGCCTCGTGGTCTTCTACGCCCATGAAGGAGCAGAAAATGGAAACGACGCTCCTGAATTCACCCTCTTCGTTGAATTCAATTACCGATTGAGGCAGAAAGCGTGAAAGGACTTCTTTTGAAAGCGCCTTGGACGAGTCTGGCGGAGGGAAAAGGGCCACCTGGTAGGCCAATTGGCTGGACAACAGGAAATACCCCTTGGCTCCATGGGCTGTAGCATGTACAGTAGGAGGTAATTCCGCCTGCAATTGGGCGTCGAGTACGATCTCTCCAATAGTGGCATGCATCTGACTCTCCGCGCACTGATCGATGCCGGGTCCCCGGAAGTAAAAGGACTGCCATTCCTTGCCCACAATACCCCATTCTATCACCCCAAAAGAAAGGCCCAATTTCATCCCGATGCGGAACTCCTCGAAAACAAAATTAGGCGAGGATACCAACCGGCTGATCTCATCGGCGGTGAGCAGGAAGTCGTGGATATAAGAAGGGTCTTCCCGTTTTGGGAAAATGGCGGTGAACGCGTCGCCTGCAAAATAGGGGATAAACCCACCGCGCAGATAGACCAGATGTACGAGCGGGTTGAAAATGGAATTGAGGATACGCGAAAGCTTTTCCGCTCCTTCGTTTCCCTCCCGCATGAGAGCCTCCGTCATTGCCGTAAAACCCGACAAATCGATGAACATGGTGTATGCGTCAAAGCTACCCCGCCGAATACCTTTTAGGTATTGATCCTGAATAAATAATGGTAAAAAGTTCTTCACAGCTTTGCCTGGTAATTCATTCGATTTGCCCGGAAAAATACAAATTTATGGCGAGCCTTTGGCGACCAATGAGAAAGCGGTAGGAAATAGCAGGGGAGATGCAACCTGGGGAATCCTGAATTGTCCTTATCTTTCAGCCTTATCGCACCAATTGAGCACACCCATGAAAAAACGCCTTTTCCTGCTTGCTATCCTTGCAAGTGCTTCTGTTCTTGTCTACGCCAAAGGAGATCCTCCTGGCAAAAAGCAAATAGATGCTCATCGGATTGAAAAAAGCCTTAAGCTCGACGGGGTGCTGGATGAGCCCGAATGGCTCAGTGCTACCGTGGCGGATGGATTTATTCAAACAAGCCCGGATCCGGGGGTGCGGAGTTCTCAAAAAACAGAAGTCCGAATTCTTTATAACGATGTCGCCCTTTTTGTGGGCGCTACCTTGTTCGATTCAGAGCCCGATAGCATTCTTCAGGAATTGACCGACCGGGACCAATTGGGCAATACCGATTATTTTGGAGTTATTATTGACGCTTATAAAGACGGGATTAACGGCCTGGGTTTTTTGGTGACTCCCGCCGGGGTGCAATTCGACCTGAAGTATTCGGCTCTGGGTTCAGGAGGGAGCTCCAGTTTTGTGCAAAACGGCGATACGAATTGGGATGCAGTGTGGGATGCCAAGGCGCAACGAACCGATGAAGGCTGGGTAGTCGAAATGATCATCCCTTATTCCGCTATTCGTTTCCCCAATCGTCCCGACCAGTCCTGGCATATCAACTTTGCCCGGCAGGTGCGCCGCAATCGGGAGGAATCTTTCTGGAATTCCGTCGATCCGGCACAGCAGGGCTTTGTCAATCAGTCCGGCGAACTGAACGGTATCCACGACATTAAATCTCCCCTCCGCTTGTCGGCAACCCCCTTCGTGGCAGTCTATGCCGAAAACCTGCACGATGCCAATGGCGATCCGGTGAACAGCTGGGGACGGTCATTCAATGGAGGTATGGATATTCGCTATGGCATTAATGATGCGTTTACGCTGGATATGACGTTGATCCCTGATTTTGGAGAAGCCATTTCCGATAATCAGGTGCTCAATTTATCACCCTTTGAAGTTCGGTTTGATGAAAACAGACAGTTCTTTACAGAGGGGGTAGAACTGTTCAATAAAGGCGGGTTGTTCTATTCCCGACGGGTTGGCGGACGGCCTTTTTATGCCGACGAAGTGGATGCACTGGTGGGGGAAAATGAGGAATTGGTTTTCAACCCCTCTAGCACTCAACTGCTAAACGCCACCAAAATATCAGGCCGCACCAAAAAAGGGACAGGACTGGGGCTTTTCAATGCGATGTCCGGCCGTTCTTTTGCCGAAATCAAAAATACCGAAACGGGCGCGACGCGCACGGTGGAGACAAACCCCTTTACCAATTACAACGTAGTAGTCTTCGATCAAAACCTGAAGAACAACTCGTATGTAACTTTGCTCAACACCAACGTATGGCGCTCTGGGGATGCCTACGAAGCCAATGTGACGGGAACCGTATTTGACCTTCGAACCAAAGACAACAGGTACGGTATTTCGGGCAATGGTGCGCTGAGCCAGCAATATTTTACCGAACAAACCGACCTGGGACATACCTATAATCTCGGGTTTCGGAAATTGAGCGGGCAGTGGCGCTGGGGGTTCGATTACGGCGAAGAAAGCGACACCTATGATCCAAACGACCTGGGTTTTTTGTTTAATAACAACAGCCGGAGTTGGTCGGGGCACCTCGGTTTCAACCAATTCAAACCCTTCGGCCCTTTCAATAGAGGGGGCGCAGAGATCTGGACGGGCTACAACCGGCTTTACGCCCCCAACGCCTTTATGGATTTTGGGGTTAATATGAACGGCTGGCTGACCACCAAGAAATTTTTTGCCTTTGGAATCTGGACGTATTTCGCGCCGGTGGCCTCGCACGATTATTTCGAGACCCGGACCGAGGGGCGCTTTTTAAGGGTGCCCGACAACTACAATTTCGGGGGCTGGATATCTACCGATTACCGGAAAAAACTGGCATTTGATTTAGAGAGCAATTTTCGCAAATTCAATGAGGAGGGCCGCTGGCGTTACAATCTTTGGGTCGTGCCACGCTACCGATTAAGTGACAAGTGGAACATGCGGATGACCAATGCCGTGAGTTTCTACCCCAACGATGTGGGGTTCACGACCTTCGACGAAAACGATCAACCCATCTTCGGGCGTCGGGACTGGGTGACGGTGGAGAATTCCCTCCAGTCCAACTTTACATTTAGTAACCGGATGGTGTTATCGTTCCGGCTTCGTCATTACTGGTCGAGCGTGCGCTATGAAGAACTGTTTGATCTGGAATCTGACGGCTCGCTTATCCCGAGTGCCTTCAACGAATTTCGCGACAACAGCTTCAATGCATTTAACGTCGACTGCATCTACCGCTGGCGTTTTGCGCCGGGCTCCGACCTGTATGTCATCTGGAAAAATGCCATACTCGGCTATGACGAGGAAATGGATACGGTGCGGTACGACTATGCCCGCGGGGTGTCGCAGTTGTTCGAATTGCCGCAGCGGAACAGCCTTTCCCTGAAGTTGATTTATTATTTGGATTATCAGCTTATTACGTCAAAAATTTAAACCCCGTACCGTTCAAACAAGAAGGATTTGAGGGGGGTCGTCCGGTGGACATTGCCTTTCAGGATCTCGGAGAAAACGCCTTCGATGATGTAGTTCAGAACTTCGGCCTCTCTTCCCGGGTTGCCGTAGCGCAGTATGGAGAAGCAAAAGGTGAGTTTATCGACCAGCGGTTTCGTCTTTTCCGGATTGTTGTACTCCTTTTGCCACTTCAGCATGAAGTGCAGCCGCCAGAAGTCGTACTCCTTTTCTTCCATGATGAAAGGAATTTCGATGGCCTTTCGAATTGCAAGCTTGGGGTCATTCTCCTCCAAGGCAGGGGCTAAGGTCTTTTCCAACCGGGCATTGACTTCCCCCATCAGCGCATCCAGCAGGCCCTGCTTACTCCCGAAATGCCGGAAGATCAGCCCTTCCGATACCCCCGCTTTATGGGCGATCTTGCTTGTGGGCGTAGCGGCGAAGCCTTCGTTGGCGAAGAGTGCTAGTGCGGCGGTTAATATGTCTTCTTGCTTGCCGGTCATCCGTAGTGAGTAATTACTTATGAGTATAAAGACTTTGAACTACCCCTGCAAGTTTTTTGATTTTTTCAGCCATGCTCACGGGCAGGTGAGCAAAACCAACCTGCTCTTATTCTGCTTTCTTCACCTCCAAAAACAATTCCTCCAACTGTCCTCCATCGATTTCCGCCGGCGCATCGATCATCACATCGCGGCCCTGATTGTTCTTCGGGAAGGCGATAAAGTCGCGGATGGAACTTTGCCCCGACATCACGGCGCAGAGGCGGTCGAAGCCGAAGGCGATACCGCCATGCGGCGGCGCCCCATACTCGAAGGCGCCCATGAGGAAACCAAACTGGTTTTCGGCCTGCTCGGGGGTGAATCCAAGTAGCTTGAAGTTCTTTTCCTGCAGCGCACGGTCGTGGATACGGATAGACCCTCCACCGATCTCTGAGCCGTTGATGACGAGGTCGTAGGCATCAGCGCGCAGGTTTTTCAGCGTCTGGTGGTCGCCATCGAGCATGCGCGGGATGTCGTCTTTCTTGGGCGAAGTGAAGGGGTGGTGCATGGCGAAGAAACGCTGTGCATCTTCATCCCACTCCAAAAGAGGAAAGTCGATCACCCAGAGCGGCTTGAAGTCGCCAGGCTTCATCAGGCCCATGCGGCGGCCCATTTCGAGGCGCAGCTCGTTGAGTTGCTTGCGGGTTTTTTCTTCTTCTCCGGCGAGGATGAGGATCAGGTCCCCGGGCTTGGCGCCTGTTTTGGCAGCCCAGGCTTTGAGGTCTTCTTCTCCGAAAAATTTATCGACCGATGATTTCAGGGTTCCGTCTTCGTTGTAGCGCATATAGACGAGGCCTTTGGCCCCGATCTGTGGACGCTTCACCCATTCGGTGAGTTCGTCGAGCTGCTTGCGGGTATAGTTGGCCTGACCTTCGGCGCAGATGCCCACCACCAGTTCGGCGCTGTCGAACACGACAAAGTCCTTGCCTTTAGCCAGGTCGGTGAGTTCGCAAAATTCCATGCCGAAACGCAGATCTGGCTTGTCGGAGCCAAAGCGACGCAGGGCTTCGTCGTACGACATGCGCGGGAAGTCGGGCAATTCGGTGTCCAACACGGTCTTGAACAGATATTTCGTCAATCCTTCAAATGTCTCCAAAATCTGATCCCGCGTAATAAAGGCCATCTCGCAGTCGATCTGGGTGAACTCCGGCTGACGGTCGGCGCGCAGGTCTTCATCGCGGAAGCATTTGACGATCTGGAAATACCGGTCGAGGCCCGCCACCATGAGCAATTGCTTGAAGGTTTGGGGCGATTGTGGCAATGCGTAAAACTGCCCCGGGTTCATGCGACTGGGCACGACAAAGTCGCGGGCGCCTTCCGGGGTGCTCTTGATGAGGAAAGGGGTTTCCACTTCCACAAATTGCTGGGCTGCCAAATACTTCCGGGTTTCGATGGCGAGGTTGCTGCGGAAGATCATGTTATTTTTAATCGGGCTCCGGCGCAAGTCCAGGTAGCGGTATTTCATCCGGATATCGTCACCGCCGTCGGTCTCGTCTTCGATGGTAAAAGGCGGCAGTTTGGAAGAATTGAGGACCGTGAGCTTTTGCACTTCGATCTCGATCTCTCCCGTGGACCGGTTCAGGTTCTTGCTACTGCGCTCGCGCACGAGGCCGGAAACAGAGATCACAAATTCGCGGCCCAGTTTTCGGGACTGCTGGTAGAGTTCGTCATTGATCTCCGGGCTAAATACGAGCTGCGTGATGCCGTAACGGTCGCGCAGGTCGATAAAGGCCATGGCGCCAAGGTCGCGGTTGGTTTGCACCCATCCACTGAGGGTGATTTCTTGTCCGATATTTGCGAGGCGAAGTTCGCCACAAGTGTGGGTGCGATACATTTTTGTAATTTTTTTTGCTTCAGCGCCCAAAAATACCCGCTTTATGGGAGAAAGGCAAAGGCCGGACAAAATATGTCTATCTTTGGCCCGATTGACCCATTTTTATGAGCCTTTTGGAAAAAATCCTCAAAGCCCGGCGGGACGGCCGCAAGCAGCTCGCCATCCTGATCGATCCCGATGAGACGGATGGTCCAAATCTGGACCGTTTGGTCAAAATGTCGGTGGAAGCCGGGGTGGATTTCTTTTTCGTCGGCGGTAGCTTGTTGGTGAAAGACGGGCTGGAAGCGTGTTTGCAGGCCGTGCGCGCACAGTGCGACATCCCCTTGATCCTATTTCCCGGTAGTGCCTTGCAGGTCAGCCCGCTGGCAGACGGCTTGTTGTTTCTCTCGCTCATCTCCGGGCGCAATCCCGAATTGTTGATCGGGCAGCATGTAATTGCGGCGCCGTATGTGAAAAAAGCAGGACTGGAAGTACTTCCTACCGGCTATGTACTGATTGACGGCGGACGGCCCACTACCGTGTCCTATATGAGCCAAACGGCGCCCATTCCGGCCGATAAAGCTGAAATTGCCGCAACAACCGCCCTTGCCGGGGAACTTTTAGGTCTGAAACTGATTTATATGGATGCGGGAAGCGGCGCCATGCAGGCCATTCTTCCCCAAATGATAACAGCGGTAAGGGAAACCATCTCGGTTCCACTTATCGTGGGTGGAGGTATCCGCACCCCTGAACAAGCAGTCATGGCCGTGAAAGCCGGGGCCGATCTGATCGTGGTAGGGAACGTGTTGGAGAAGGAGCCGGGGGTGTTGAGGGGACTCGTAAAGGCGATTAAAAAATAGTTTTCAGTTTATAATTTTCAATTTTCAGTTAACCCCGCTGAAAACTGAAAACTGAAAATTAAAAACCGAAAACTAAAAACTGAAAATTAGAATAAATGCTCGAAGGTCGAGTCATCAAATCAACGGGAAGCTGGTACGAAGTGGAGACCACAGACGGTGCGGTCTACACCTGCCGGATCGTGGGCAAATTCCGTATGGACGGGATACGCATCACCAATCCGGTAGCGGTGGGCGATAGGGTGCGGGTAGAACTGGAAGCAGGAGATGATACGCAAGGCCTTATCAAAGAGATTCTTCCCCGTGCCAACTACGTGATCCGGCAATCGCCCAAAGGAAAGGTGGAGATGCACCTGATGGCTTCCAACATCGACCAGGGCGTGGTGATCGCCACGATCGTGCAGCCCAAATTGAAACAAGGGTTCATCGACCGATTTCTCCTGATGCTGGAACCCTACGAAATTCCGGGGGTCGTCGTGTTTAATAAAGCTGACCTCTATGGGGAGGGAGAGATGAATGTATATGAATTCCTCCGCGATATCTATGTTAGCATCGGCTATGAGGTGGTGCTCACCTCCGCCGTCAATGGCACTGGCCTGGAGGAACTTCGGGAGCTATTCAAAGGCAAGATCAGCCTGATCAGCGGGCAATCGGGTGTGGGCAAATCATCGCTCGTAAACAGCATACAACCCAACCTGACCTTGCGCACCCAGGATCTGTCGGACTACTCCGGCAAAGGAATGCACACCACCACATTTGCCGAGATGTACCGCCTGGATGAAAATACGTCCATCATCGACACCCCCGGCATCAAATCGCTGACCTTCAACCACCTGGAGCCCCAAATGGTAGCGCATAATTTCCGGGAGTTTTTCGCCCTCTCCGAAGACTGTCGGTTTGGCGGCAGCTGCCTGCACCGCAATGAACCCGGCTGTGCGGTGAAAGCAGCCCTGGAAGAAGGAATAGTCAGTCCGCTTCGCTATGAAAATTACCTCATGATCCTGCAGGAAGTGGAGGATCAGAATTATTGGGAAAGAAATAAAGAATTCTAGTCAACAGTTTACAGTTGGCAGTATGCAACTGCCAACTGCCAACTGCCAACTGCCAACTGCCAACTGCCAACTGAATATGGGTTACCAAAGTCGAAAACGAAACTACGTCAGCCGCCGGGAGCGCTTCCTGCGCACGCTTCGCGTGATACGGGTATTGCTGATCTTTGCCTTCCTATTTGCCGGCGTCTATGCGATGATGAACTGGAATACGTTGTTCTTTTATTTGAAGACGTATTTTTACTATTGACCAGGAGGATCCCGGATTTTCAGCGTATTGGATTTATTTTCGCCATACTCTTTTATCAATTTTTGTCATAAGTGCATTTTTCACTTGACTTGTTTTTCGGGCGAGGCTAACTTATAGCCGTTCTTTTCCATGAAAACACCCGATTATGAAAACCCTTGCCTCTTTCCCCTTCGTTTTTCTCCTTCTGTTCCATTTTTCCTCAGTTGGCCAGACCCTGCAAGTAGGTATGCGGCTGGAGTACATTGAGACACCGATAGGTTTTATGCCTCCCTTGATTAACCAGAAAATTATATCGCTGGAGATCACAGGAGATACAATGATATCGGGAGTCCTATCGAAGGACTCGGCTCTACATCTTATTTTTTCCCTCGTTTCGGGTTCTGTGAAGTCGGCTACTGCCTCCGTGCTGTCTACTGGCCCAACGGCGATACGACCATGGTCGATTCCCTGACCAATTGTTTTCTCATCAGTGATACAAAAGAAGATGATGTTTCGCAAACCCTCGCCGTAGTTCCCAATCCAGTTCAGGACATCCTGTATCTACAGGCTGCGCCCCTTTTACCCGACGCTAAAATCGGGGTATATGACCTTTACGGCCGGCTAGTTTTTAAGGGGCTTTTTTCAGATGTGGAAAAAGGCATTTCAACTCAAACCTGGCCGCAGGGAATTTACTTTTTGGAAGTCAGGCATAAGGAGAAGACAGGAATGGTTCTGTTTGTAAAAATTTTGAGTGATTAATTTCAGTCTGAGCGGCGTTGTAGGGACTGCAACTAAGCACTGAAAATTAAAAACTAAAAACTTTTTCTACTTCTCCATCTGTTCGATCAACCTTCCAGCCACCCGGATATAATCCATCTCCGTAACGATGCCCATGAGTTCGCCGTTTTTGACGACGGGCAGACAGCCGAGTTTGTTTTCCCGCATAATTTTCATCGCCTCGATGATGGTAGCGTTAGGGGAAATGGTTTGCGGCTTTTCGATCATGATCTCCTTCACCAGCGTTTTGCCGGCGCATTGTGGACTGTCTTTATGGGTGTAATAGCGAAGCAGCAACCGGGACGTGATGAGGCCGACCAGGTGGCCCTTGGCATCTTCGACAGGCATATAGCGGATCTTCCGCCAGTCCATCATTTCGGCAACGAGCTCGATGATGTCGTCTTTTTGGACGGTAAACAGGTCGGTCTCCATAAATTCTTCCACGCGGATCTTGGAAGGGCTGTAGTGGTCGAGGTCTTCTAATTTGGGCATTTCCCAGGTATGAATGGGTTTTTCCAGTTTTTGGTTCTTCAAGGTAGCGCTGGTAATACCGCTGACGGCTTCATCGCGCGATACGAGTTTTTTCAGGGAAGTAAAGGCGCGCAACTGCCAGCGGGCCCCGTTGGTATGCAACCGGGCGCGTTCTTCGATGATGCCGAGATAGCGGTCGATATCTTTTTGGGCAATCCCTTTTTTCTCCAACCCTATGCGGGCAAGGGGCAATAGTTCTTTAGCCACCAATTCCGTGGCGGTAACTTTTCGGTCTTTAAACCAGGTAAAATTACTGTCGATACCGAATTTGGAGGCTTTGGTAAAGTTGTCGCGCGCATCGTCAAAAGAGAGAAAGTCCCGAATGTCACCAATGTTATCGGCCATGCCGACCATCGTGCCGAGCCAAAAGGCGGCATTGGCTACTTCATCGACGACTGTAGGGCCTGCGGGCAGCACCCGATTCTCAATGCGAAGGTGGGGTTTGCCGTTGGGGCTGATGCCATAGCACGGCCGGTTCCAACGATATACGGTGGAATTGTGGACTTGCAGTGCCCGTAACTTGGGCACTTCTCCTCTGGATATGGTCTCGAGGGAGTTTTCCTCCACATCGGCTGCGAGTAGAACCCGGAACCGGGCGATATCTTCCTTGTAAATTTCCATGATCGACTGGTCTAACCAGCCGTTGCCAAAACTCACCCGAGGATTTTGCTCCCGCATATGCTCGTGAGAAGTGCGCGTGTCGATACCCTGTTGGAAAAGGGCAATACGTGATTCATGCCAAAGCCGTCTCCCGTAGACAAGGGGCGAATTGGCGCCCATGGCCAACACGGGTGCAGCTAAAGCTTGGGCGATATTGTACATTTTGACAAACTCGCTCGGGGCCACCTGCAGATGCACCTGAAAGCTCGTGTTGCTGGCTTCTAACAGGGGCGATCCATGCCGGAGATGGAGCTCATCGATCCCGTTGAGGTGCAATTCATAGGCGCTGCCTTTCAACTGGCGATTGAGGGCTTCCATGAGCGCAAAGTAGCGCTTCACCGGCGTCAGGTTGTGCATCTCCAGGTCGGACTTCTGCAAGGTTGGAAGGATTCCGATGAGGATGATACTGGCATCGAACGGATCGAGCCGTTCCGAAATTTGCCGGAGCCGTCCCAGTGTCTCATTCTCCATATCCCGCAGGCAACTCCCGGCAAATTCCCGGGGATCGAGGTTGATCTCCAGGTTGAACCGGGCCAACTCAGTGTCTACCCAATTAAAATCCTGCATCTTTTCCAACGCCTCGACAGCGATCGGCGCCGGTTTCTGCGACTTGTTGAATACCAGGCACATCTCCTGCTCCGCGCCAATGCGCGTGATATCGCTTTCGAACCAATCGTTCTCCAGCATATACTCGAGTGCCTTTACATCGTTGAGCAGATAGCGCACAAAGCGCTCCATCTGTTGCTGGTCTTCGACCAGGGAAACTTTCTGTTCGCCCATAGTTGGTGAATGGTGAATGGTGAAGAGTGAACTGAAGGGCGAAAGATAGGAATTTTTGGAATGCCGGGCATAAATTTGCAGGTTTCCAGCGTTAGGAAAATAAAAGAAGCAAATATGCAAAAATGGGCTTTGATCTTTTTGGGAATAGTGGGTTTGGCTTGCAATAAAAACAACGATACTATTTTATTGGATATCCCTTTTCAAAACCTGGACTTTACGATCCAGGCGGGGTTGAATCCCGTGGATACCTGGTATTTCAACATGGACCATGTACCTACCAATGCACTGGCCCTGTTTGCGGCCAACGGGATCGACACGGCGGGCGTGAATTCCATTACCCCTAATACCGGGCGGTTGACATCGGTTTTCGGTGATGCCAACTATAAGTTTTTATATGAAATAGCGGTATACCTTTGTGAAGAAGGCAACCAGGCGCCCAAATGCGGCAAAGAGATCTTTTACCGGTTCCCCCTTCCCAACGACCCCGGGCCCTTCGTGGATGTCATTCCCAATCCGGTCGAATTAAAGCAATTGATGCTTCAGCAAAAGGTCAATGTGCAGGTCATGTTGCGGTTTATTTCGCCGCCGCCCACCTTTATTGAAAGCAGGTTGGAATTGGATTTTGGAGTGAAATAAGTTTAAACAAAAAAATCTGGCTGCAGGTCGCGCGACCTGCAGCCAGATTTAAAGTCCACTAAATAAACCGGGTTAAATACGGACCTACCAGCGCTTTAAGCGTAGATTGAGCTAACCCTTTCGCTGCCGCCGCCTTGAGGCCTTTGTTCATGTAGAAATCTTCGAGTAGTATGTATGACTGGTAGTACTGCAGTTTGAATGCGCCGGCCATATCGACGAGCATGGCATCCCTGCTGGCCCAGCCGGTTATGCCGTTAATCATTTTGGAATGCCAGGCATCAGCTGATTTTTGCTCGACGTCGCTGAGGGCCGCCGGATGTGCGAGATAGTTCATCGCCTGGGCTTGTCCTGCTGATACCGATTTTTGATCAGGCAGTTGCCCGCCATTCAGGTCCTGTGCAATGCGGACGAGTGTTCGGATTTCGGGCCATTCCGTAAACCCGCCGCAATCCGGCATTTTGTAATTAGCGTTTGGCAACGCCGCATCCGGGGTGAACGCGTAGGCGGCCTCCTTTGGGTGGCGCTGCACCAACCAACAGGGGGTGTTGATTTCCGGATTGGCAATCACCTGCACATACGCCAAGGGTGTCAGGATCTGGGAAAGGTCGTTGAATACATAGGTGGATGTATAGTCAAACCGTGTTCTTGGCGGACGTACGGCTTTAGCATAGGCTTCCAACGTGGCGGAATTCATCAGATTATTGACATCCTGGCTGGGCCCGCCGGTGGCGAGATTGTAGTAAGCCAGGTATACTTTAGCCACAGGCAGGGAGCTTCCTTGTAAGATGGGCAGGGCGACACCCGGGTTGTCAGCCAGGTTGTCGATTGCGTACTGAAGGGTGCCGGGTTGTGCCGTGCTGGCTTTTATGGGGAGTTGCTCGGCGAGGAAGGCATATTTTTCTACCTGCGGGTTGGCTTGCACGGCCTTATCATATGCGCCCGACGTACCCTTCCCGTAAAGTCCATCTAAACTGGACGAGTAAAAGCCGCCATCTTTCAATATTTTCTGTAATTCGGTAACGGAACTTCGTTTAATGTTGGAGCGTATGGAGGGTTTGGGAACTAACGAAGCATTGTTTACAGGCAGCGTCGCAGGCCCGGCTATGGTCGGCTGGTTGTAAGCAGCGGGCACGTTCGACGGTGGAGGAATGGATGCCGGCTGATTATAGGAGCTTGGAATATTAGAGGGTTGATCGTAAGGAGCAGGTATGTTCGCGGGCACGTTGCGTGGGGTTTGATTCGCCTGGCCTGCATTTGTGGGAGGTGGAGCGGTGTTGATCGCCTCCGGGTAGAATTCGTTGATCTCATGCAGGAAAACGGAGTTCACATTTTTGACAAATGCATCGGGAAAACCCATTTTCCGGATGGCCGGCAATTGAGCCTGGGCGCTGTTTATATCAGGAAATACAGCGGTGGTGATCTTGATATTTTGGTCACTTAGTATCACGTTAAGGCGGCCAAATTTACTGTAGGAATCCCAGGGTATTTCTTTTTCCAACAACTTGGTGTCAAGCTGAATCACGCTGACATTTTGACCTCTGTTGGGATCGAGCTCGAGCACGCCAGCATCCTGGTAGCCTCTTGCTCTCAGGGCCTGCACATTACGGTCGGCATCGGACTTGTTGGTAAAGCCGCCCAAATAGATCCGGTACATGTTATTTCCCGAAGGCACGGCGTAGGGAAACCCAAGGGGGCGGATGGCATCAAAGTTGGCGGCAGTCGTTTCAATAAACACCCCGGCATAAATCGTATATACGGGTTGGTCATTGCGCTGTGCAAATGCGGAAATGGAAGCCCATACACTGAACAGCACTACTGTGAATCCAATCTTAAATCGCATATTGGGAAATTTTGAGTTTGTGGGAAATTGTGTTCTTCTCAGGCATGTCCTTAACGACAAAAGTAGCTGTATTTGTTGCCTCAGAGCCTCAAAATACGCAATTATTGCAACCCTTCCAGACTCTGTGGGCTATTTCATAACCAAAAATGAACTTTATGTGTTATAGTCGTGATAGGTTCTTTGATAAAATAAATTTATAGACACTGAGGCCGTCGGCCCCAGTGTCTATAAATTTATTTTATCCTTAGTGATAGTCTTGCTAATTTACTTGCCGAAACAGAAAGGAACTTTTATGACAAAGTTATTCATGGTCGAATTTGAACTGCCTGAAGAGCTGACGGAAAAGTTTATACGATTGATTCCCAGTCAGCGGGATTTTGTAAACCGGCTGCTGGCCGAAGGAAAGATTAAATCCTACTCCCTGTCGCTGGATCGTTCCCGGCTGTGGGTTGTCTTTGCAGCTGATACGGAATTTGAAGTATTGGATACCATTGAACAGTTTCCGCTCCATACGTACATGATCCCCCAAGTTCAGGAGTTGGCATTTCACAATGCCCAGGATATGGTGCTGCAGTTTTCGATGAACTAGAAAATATCGCTTTCATAATACATACATTGGTGAGGCGAATACCAGCCTAAAGGTATTCGCCTCACTTTTTTGACCAGCATAAATTTCCCCCCCATGCCAGCTACTACCGCCAGAATGAGAATCGCGTTGGATATGGACGAAGTGATTGCAGACGTGTTGCCTGCCTTTTTGGACCTTTATGCCACTCATTTTGGGGTGCGATTGGAAAAAGAAGACTACTGGGGGGAGAAGATCTATCGACTTCCAGGGGCTTCCATAATCCGGGAATCCCTTTGGGAGAAAGGCTTCTTTGCCGACCTCCCGGTCGTGGAGGGCAGCCAGGAAGTAGTACGCTGGCTGACCGAACACTACGACGTATTCATCGTTACTGCCGCTATGGAATTTCGCAATTCCCTGGAAGACAAATTCGACTGGATGCAGCGCCATTTCCCTTTTTTGCACTGGAAGAATTTCGTTTTTTGCGGAGATAAAAGCATCGTGCAGGCCGACTACATGATCGACGACCATCCGTTCAACCTGGAGGCTTTCCATGGAAAAGGGCTGCTTTTTACCGCTTCGCATAACGTGTCAGAGCAACGGTTTGAGCGGGTCAACAACTGGAATGAAGTGCGTGTATTTTTTGAAGAGGAACTGAAACGGGAAACCAATACAACCCAATTTGAGTAACTTCGCAACTAATAAATACACTGTCTATGTGTCCCTGCCGACGGCAGCGGCCCATAGGCTCAGTTTCTTATGCTTCCGATTCATAAACTGAAAAAGCTGTTCTTTCAGAAGGCGAAGTTTGCCATGACTTCTTCTGTGGCCACAGTAGTGGATTATTCCCTGTATCTGGCGTTGGTTTATACCGTACTTACCCCCGTTCTCTCCAATATCATCTCGGCTTCCTGCGGTATGGTCGTCAATTTTTTTCTCCAAAAACGCTTTGTATTTAATCTGCAGCGGAAGGTCTCTACGGCCTTTTTGCTGGCGACCGTGGTTTCCCTGGGGGGCATCGCCCTGGGCACCCTGATCATTTGGGGATTGAACCACTGGGATTTCTTTCAAATACACCAATACGTCACGAAACTCTGTGCTACCGGCCTGGTGTTCTTCTATAATTTTTACCTCAAGCGCTTTGTATTTGAGAAGCGCTTTGTATCCTTCGAATAACTCCTGTATGCCATGCGATTCCTCTCCGCACTTGACCCCCATAGCGCCTGGTTGATCCGGGTATTTTTCCTGGGGTACCTGCTGCTGGGACTCTGGATCACCCCCGATTACGGGGTGTCGTGGGATGAACCCATACAGCGACGGCACGGCATCGTCACCACCGATTACATCAATCGATTCTTTGGTATTGAAGCCGAACGGTTTGATCCGGAATTTGAGCTGGAAACCTATGAACACCGCTACTACGGGGTTCTTTTTACGACCATTTGTTTCAAACTTGAGCGAATGCTGGGTCTGGAGACCTGGCGGCAGCAGCATTTGTTGCGGCACTATGCCGTATTCCTCTCGTTTTGGCTGGGCACTATCGGGTTCTATCTGCTGCTCCGGTATCGCTTTAGCAATTGGAAGTGGATACTGGCAGGATTGCTTTTCCTGCTCCTTTGTCCCCGTATTTTTGGCCATTCTTTTTTCAATGTGAAAGACGCCGTGCTGATTAGTGCCGTGTTGTGGGCCATGTATACGATGGTTCGTTTTTTGGATACACCACGATGGACCTGGGCCCTGGCACACGGCTTTGCCTCCGCCATTGCGATTGATGTGCGGATCGTGGCCGTCGTCATCCCTGCTCTGACAGTCGGTTGGTGGGTTATTCGCCTGCTTGCTGTCAGGCCTTCCTTCCCGAAAGCTATTGTACCCATCGGAGTATATGGATTGGTCACTGCCCTGATTACGGTGGCCGGATGGCCCTATTTGTGGGAAAATCCGGCGGGAAACCTGCTGGAAGCCTACCGGGTGATGGGGCATTATCAATGGGGCGGGGAAGTGCGGTTGTGGGGTGAATTTTATACCCGGCAGGTGGATTGCCCTGGTATTACCTGCCCTCCTGGATGCTGATCACGATACCGGTAGGCATCACGCTCTTTTTATGGCGGGGTTGGGCCGCACGGTCTATCGGTTGGTTCGGCCCATGGTCCGTTTATCGTTCCAATGGGTTAGGGCGCGGGATCTGCGCACCGATGCGATACTCCTCAGTTTGTTTGTCGTACCGGTGGCTATGGTGCTTTGGAAAGGGTCTGTGCTATATGATGACTGGCGTCAGATGTATTTTGTGTATCCGGCTTTTGCAGTAGTGGCCTTGTCGGGCGTGGAAGGATTGCATCGGTGGCTTCGTCAAAAATGGGTAATGCCTCTTTTGGTGAGCATCACCTTGGGAGGGACACTGGTGCAGATGGTCCGATACCATCCACTGCAACATGTGTATTTTAATTTCCTGGCCGGCACGCGCCGGGAGGAGCGGTTTGACCAGGATTATTGGGGACTGGCGTATAAACAGGCATTTGAAGCATTATTGGAAGCCGATACCAGCCGGGTGATCACCTTTTATTGTCAAAATTTTCCAGGCACAGCCAACCATGCATTTTTGCCAAAGGAAAAAGAGGATCGGTTGGTGCAAATATGGGAAGAAAAGGGCGCCAGGTATTACCTTAGCAATTTCCGGGAACGGAGAGAATTAAACCTCTTTCAGGAAAAAGCATTTCCTTTCATTGACCCTGTGTTGTTTATCCGGGCAGGGCGCACTCCGGTACTGGGGGTTTATAAGGTAGAGGCGTTTTGGGATCGGGTGGAAGGAAAAAAGGGCGAGTGGTTGCTTGAAGAGAATAACTAACCTGTTGAATGTTTAAATCATGAGGACCAAAGTCATTGCTGTCGTTTGTTTTTTTGCCGTGTGGGGAAGCCAGGTGCTCTCTGCACAGGATGCCTTGAGTTTATCGCAGGCCATACAAACCGGTTTACAAAACAACTACCAGATTGATATTGCCGATAATGAATGGGCAATAACCCGCAGCAATAATGACTGGGGACAGGCGGGGCGCTATCCAACGGTCAATTTCAGTTTGATCTCCACCAATGGATATGTAAACCGGGTAGATCCTTCCGTTATTTTTCAACCAGAAATAGCTTATTTCAGCGGAACGGTGGTTGGAACGGTAGACGCGGGCTGGGTGCTATTTGACGGGTACCGGGTGCGAACCACCAAGGCTCAATTGGAAAAGCTGGAAGAATTGGGCGGGCAGAATGCAGCACTGACGGTCGAAAATACCATTCAGGATATTATTCTGGCATACTACCTGGTGCAGATCCAGGATGAGCAACTTCAGGTCGTGGAGGAGGTATTGCAGCTCTCTTCTGACAGGCTGGCTTATCAGGACCTGCGCCGGGAATACGGGCAAGCTAGCACCTTCGACTTGTTGCAGACCCGCGATGCTTACCTGAGCGACTCGACCAATTATTTGCTGCAGCAAAATAATTTCCAAAACGCCATGCGAGACCTGAATTTGGCGATGGGAGAAGACGAGTTGGGAAAGACGTACAAGCTTACCGATCCGCTGGTTTTTGAAGCGCCTTCTTTTAACCTGGATACGCTCCGTGGGCGATTGCAATCCAACAACAACACCCTGCAACTATTGCGCCTGCAACAGGATATGGCAGGCATTCAGCGTCAGCTGGCGGAGAGCGACCGCTATCCCCGGGTCTCGATGAACGGCGGATTGTCGTATTCTGTCAACCCACGCGACAACGGAGATGCGATCAACCGCTTTACGAATGAGAAAATTGGCTTTACCGTAGGTCGTACGTTCAATGGGTATTTGAATTTTTCCGCCACGTACAACATTTTCGACGGAGGCGTGCGGAAGCGGAACGTAGAGAATGCACAAGTGCGGGAACTCAGTTCCCAATATGCGTTGCAGGATCAGGAGCGCATGTTGTTTGCCGGATTGGAAAACAAGTATGCCACTTATGACACTCAGCGCCGGGTGTTGCAGGTGACCGAAGATCTGCTTGAAAACGCCCGGCACAACCTCGACATCGCAGAAGAGCGGTTTAACGGTGGATTGATCAACTCGTTCGATTATCGCACGATACAACTGGGGTACATCAGCGCCTCCCAGTCAAGGCTCAATGCCTATTTCAACCTGAAAAATACTGAAACGGAGCTGATACGCCTTATCGGGGGGTTAGTTCGGTGATTTTTTGGCTGGTTTCTATCTGAAATGCTTTAGCATAATGATCTCCCGCTGGTTCAAAAAACGAAAATGACCACGGGGAAGGTCTTTCTTGGTGAGGCCTGCGTAGTAAGTTCGGTCCAGTTTTTCGATCGTATAGCCAAGGTGTTCGAAAATGCGGCGCACGATCCGGTTCTTGCCGATGTGGATCTCTACGCCCACTTCGTTTTTCCCCGCATCCTGGATGTAATCCACGCCATCGACCTTAACCGGTCCGTCTTCCAGGGTTAGCCCCGCCCGAACCTTTTCCAGGTCTTTCAGTGCCAGGGGGCGATCCAGAACAACGTGGTAGAATTTTTGGACCTTATAGCTGGGGTGGGCCATTTTTTCGGCCAATTCGCCGTCATTGGTAAGGAGGAGCAATCCCGTCGTATCGCGGTCGAGGCGACCCACGGGGTATACCCGTTCCTTCACTCTCGGCTTGAGCAGGTCGATGACGGTTTTTCGATCCCGTTCATCTTTTACGGTGGTGATCAGTCCTTTAGGCTTATTCATCAGGATATAAACCTTGCGCTCCTCAGGTTTGATGGGTTTCCCTTTAAAAGCTACTTCGTCGTCTTTTTTGATCTGGTAAAAAGGTTCGAGTACCACCGCACCATTTACGGTGACGAGTCCTTCCTTGACAAAATCTGCAGCCTGGCGCCTGGAGCAGACGCCACTGTGGGCCACGTATTTATTCAAACGCATCCCTTCGATCGGTTCAGTCTTGAACACGATCGGTTTCGCTTTTTTTGCCGGAGGCTTGGGCTTCCGGTCCGAAAATTTGGCAGGGGGGCGTTGCTTGGGTTGTTTCTTTTCCATGGAGTGTGTTTAGAACGGGATGTCTTCGTCCTCGTTCATTCGGGAAGGCTTGGTGATAATGTTCGGATCGGGCGTGAACGAATCCATGGGGAGGAAATTAAAATCGGGATCCTCCATGTCGACAAATTTGGCAAATTGCGGAATAAAGCGCAGCTTGACGGTATCCAGTGCGCCATGGCGGTGCTTGGCGATAATCACTTCGGAAATGCCTTTCAACGAATGGCCTTCTTCGTCTTCGGTAATCTGATAATAATCTGGCCTATATATAAATCCAACAATATCAGCGTCTTGCTCAATAGAGCCCGATTCGCGAAGATCCGAGAGCTGCGGCCGTTTATCCCCTCCCCCGCACTTCCACGGCGCGGCTTAACTGAGAGAGCGCAATGACGGGCACATCGAGTTCTTTGGCCATTCCTTTGAGGGAGCGGGATATAGCACTGACCTCCTGTTCACGGTTGCCGCGTTGGTTGTCGGTACCACCACTCATGAGTTGGAGGTAATCGATGACAACCAATTGGATATCGTGTTGCATCTTGAGGCGGCGGCATTTGGCGCGCAATTCAAAAATGTTGATGCCCGGGGTGTCGTCGATATAAATTTTGGCTTCGCTCAAATGCTCAATAGCGGTATGTAGTTGCTGCCATTCGTAGTCTTCCAGTTTTCCGTTGCGGAGTTTATCGCCTGGAATTTCGGCTTCCAGCGAGAGCAGACGATGCACCAGCTGGATGTTGGACATTTCCAGGGAAAAGATCGCGACTCCCTTTTTGAAGTCCATCGCTGCATTTCGGGCCATGGTGAGTACAAAGGCCGTTTTACCCATACCAGGACGGGCAGCAAGGATGACGAGGTCGGAAGACTGCCATCCTGAGGTGATGCGGTCCAGACGTGTAAAACCGGAAGGAATGCCGGTCAACCCGTCCTTTTTATCTTTAAGCTCTTCGAGCTGCTTGAGCGCTTTGGTGGTCAGGGTGCCCAGGTTTTCCACCCCGCGGCTGAGGTTTTGTTCGGTGATGGAGAAGAGGTTTTTCTCTGCATCATCGAGCAGGTTAAATACATCGGTTGTTTCGTCGTAGGAGTCCTGAATGATTTGTGTAGACACGCGGATCAGCTCTCGCTGAATGTGTTTCTGGGCAATAATACGGGCGTGGTATTCAATATTGGCGGCAGAGGTGACCTTATTGGTCAGTTCGACCAGAAAATAAGCGCCTCCGATGGCTTCCAGATCGCCCGATTTGCGCAATTCCTCCGTCACGGTATACAGGTCGATGGGGTGGGAGCGCTGAAACAAGCGCAGCATGGCATCGTAGATCAACCGGTGGGAATCCATGTAAAAGCTATCTGGCCGGATGATATCCAGAATATTGGGCAGGGCATTTTTATCGAGCATCAATGCGCCCAACACCGATTCCTCCAAAGGCAGGGCCTGAGGCTGCACCTTCCCGAATACCAAATTGGAGAGGTCGCCGCTCTCGCGACGGGTATTCGTCCGGTTTGTAGCTGTTTTCCTCTTGGGAGGGTTGTCTTCTGCCATAAATTAAATATGTCTTTGTAGGTGTAGCTTCCCACAAATCTAGAATTTTGAACGGGTAAATCGAAATTGCCTCTTCCGTTTTACTTGACCACTTTTCCCTGTATGACCTGATCATTCAAACGAACGGTATACACGTACATGCCGGAGGCCAGATTCCCGGTGAGCAGGTTTTGGAACGAAGTGCCATCCGACCACCAGTTTCGCTGAACTATCCGCTGACCGTTCAAGTCAAAAAGTTCCAGCGAAGCCTGTCCTGCCGGTCCAATGAGCGTGAGCAGAAGCTGGTCTTTGAATGGGTTGGGATCCAGTCTGACCTGCATGGTCTCCACAGGTGTGGTTCCGACATCCAGCAAGGTCAGCGCAGCTTGTACGGCAGCCAGGACATCGATGCGGCCATAGCCGTAAGTGTTGTTGGGATGCTCCGTGCCCAATACAGATCCACAGTCCTGGTCGGTGAATTTAGGCACCGCAGTTTGTTCCATGATCGTTTCGATGGTCTCCACTTCGCCGGCCAGATTCGGGTTGGCGCAAATGACCAGTGCCACCGCGCCTGCGACATGGGGCCCAGCCATGCTGGTGCCGGCCCAGGTGGCGTACTCACCGTTGCGGATACAGGAGCGCACATTGCGGCCGGGAGCGCTGACATTGGGCTTGAGGCGTTCGCTGCCGTCGACCGTCACGGGCCCGCGGCTGCTGAAACCGGTGATCGTATCGTTTTCGGCCGTAGCGCCGACGGTAAAGCTATTTTCAAAAATGGCCGCAGGAGTGCTGACAGAACCACATCCGGCGCCTCCCGAATTGCCGGCAGATACGACGATGACCACCCCGGATGCTTTTAAATTGTCGACGGCCAGCCTCATAAGGTCAAAATTGCTCGGATTACAGCCTTCTCCTTCCGGACAGCTCCAGGAATTGGCAATGACATGGGGCGCCTTTGCGGGATTGGAGAATTGTCCGTTCAGGTCCGTGGGCGCGAGAAACCATTGGAAGCACTCGATATACGTAGCTGGGGTGCCCAGGCCGCGTTCCATATTCCGGCAACCTATCCAGCGAGCATCGGGCGCCACACCGATCACATTGTCGCCGTCGAGGCCTACCATGGTACCCATCGTATGCGTGCCGTGATTGTGGTCGTCGCAAGGGGCAACCGCATCTAGGCCACAGGGATTATTAGTAGGCAGGATGAGCGTATCCCCGTTATTGGGGTCGATCTGGTGGATGGCATCATGCCAGTTGAAGTTGTGGTCGGTCGTGACGCCGTCCCAACCGCGGTATTTTTCTTTGATGGCGGGGTGAATCCACTCGTAGCCCGTATCCTGGCCACCTACAACGACACCCTGGCCTCTGAAGCCCAGGTTCCACACATCGTCGGCATTGATCCGTTCGAGCCCCCATTCAATAGCGGTAGGGCCACGGATGATCGTCTTGTCGATCACCGGTTCTTCCGGGTCAACTACCACTGTGGAGTTATCGTATACATAGGCTACCTCCGGCTGTTGAGCTATCCATTGAACGAGTTGCATGTCTCCTTCCACATAGATGGCATTGATCAGGAAAAAGGAGCGGTAGGTTACTCCTTGCAGGCTCAATTGGGCGAGTAACCGTTCCTGTGTGTGGAGGGCTTTTTCTTGTAATGTTTCGAACACAAAAGTACCTTTCGCTACTTTGCCTGAAATTTCATGGGCTGCCGAGACATCTGCCTGGTCTTTTAAAACCGCGATAAACCCGGAAGTGGGTTGATCCTGGAGCCGGTCGGTCAGCCAGGGGTCGATCTTGTCTGTCCAGTTTTGGGACCATGCCAGGAAAGGCAGTAGAAGGAGTATGAGTAACAGTCGAATCTTTTGCATTTTTTGAATGAATTAACGTCTAGAAATCTGTCCCCAGGGCAAAATACAACCGTGGTTTCTGCACCTGTCTGGTTTCGATTCCCCATCCATAATCGACGCGGAGGAAATAACCAAAGAGCAAGGTACGGATTCCTACCCCATACCCCACTACAACGGGATCACGGAAATATTTAACCTTCACAAAAATCGGGGTGCCTGGCGGCAGTGGATCGGGGATGATCTTGGTATTTAACGGATTTTCATCGGTGAAAGGCGTACGTCCCTGCCAGGCAGTACCCACATCAAAAAAGCCCGCTATCTGGAAATTGCGCAGGAAATTGGAACGCAGGTTTTTCGATAAGTAGCGGAAAGGAGCGATGCGTAATTCGGCATTGGACAGCAAATAGGAGTTACCGTTTCGAATATTCATCTGGAACCCTCGCAGGTTGGGCGCTACGGTCTGATAGGCGAAGTTGCCGGTAGTGGGGGTGGGGATGTTATTGTCGAATCGCGGAAACAGCCAGCTGTCTACGCCCCCGATATAGTAAAGTATGCGCTCCGACCCGAACGACGTGGCGCCGGCCAGCCGCACGGCAAAGACGGAGTGCTTGAGGAGACGTTGATAGTATCGTGCATCGAGGCCGACGACACCCATAAACCCTTTGGCAAAGTTAGCGCTAAACTGATCGCCCAGTTCTATGTCAAAGCGTTTCACCACCTCCGCAAATACTTTGTAGCGGATGCCGTCTTTCATATTGATGGCTACATCATAGGTATTGTCGAACACGTACTCCATGCGCAGGCCAATCCGGTTTTCCCGTAAGGAAGGTGTTTGGAGTGAAAAGGTATCTGTGGCCAATTGGGTGGTATTATCCATCCGGTAGGTGGCCGTGGCCCGCAGGCTGGTGAAAATATCGATTGGATACCTCCATTGGGTAAGCGCCAGGAAGGTCGTGTTTTCCGTCCGGGGTTGAATGGGCGTAGCTACCCGGGCTTCGCCAGGAAAACGTAGAGCCCGGCGGTATACAGCGTACTGCTTGTCAATGTGCTTCTTCTTGTTTTTGAAGACCAGAAAATATTCCGCCCCGTTAAAAGTGGTGGGAATACGCATACCTCCCTCCATTTCGTAGTCTTCAAACAAGTCTTTAAAATTGGCTTTGAGCAGAATGCCTGGAGGCAGGAATCCAAAATCTACAGGAGTGCCGGCATAACTATTTAGCCCATCAAAAAGCGGAGCATTATCGAGCTGGGTCGTTACAAAGTCGGTGCGGAATTTCAGCCGGTAGGGAATTATCCGCGAAGGATTGAACACGATGACCTCTCCGGTAGCCTTTCGCTGTCCAAAAACAGACGGCTGCACAGGGCGTTGCAGGGGAGCCGTAGGCGCCGGTTCTTCTACTACCAGCACGGAGGGCAACTCGTCATCGTCGAACTCACTTTGGAAAAGATAGTTGTCGATATCGACCTTGGAGGTGTCTTGGGTTGCTTCCTTAACGGGCGGAGTTGGTTCGAGCGGGCCCGGTTTCTTTTCTTCCAATACCGGAGAAGGGGGCGGCTGGGGTGCGGTCGTTGGAATTTTCTGCCGTTCCAGAGCTGTGCGTTGTTTTTCCCGGAAAAGGGACGGATAAAGTTGAATGGAGTCACTGGCCGGGGCGCCCAGTGTGCCTGTGAAGAGCATATTCTTTTGCGCCTGCACCTGGGAGAGGAGCAATTTATTCGCCATTGGCGCCGCATGTTGCGCCTGGATATTCAGGTTGAGGTTAGAGGCAGGATAGGTAATGGCCCGCTTTTTCCAGAAGGGCTCCAACCAGGAAGAGTCTATTTGGGCGATGGCGGCACTGTCGAGTTTGGTGGTAAGGGCCGAATCGGCGTGAAAGGTAATCTCCGTGCCATCATCCAGCAACACTATTCGGTCGTAGTGGTGAATGTAGTCTTCCAGGTAGCCCATATACCGGTTCATGATCCCACTTTCGTCTCCCAGATAAGAGAAGTAGGTCGTATCAACGCCAAGGGGTTGCCGTTCGTTGGCATTGGGCGTTCGGGTGAGCCGGACCAGTTCGTTGCTGCGGCTGTCGAGGTCGTAATAGAAGAGATCGAAGGATTGCAGCGGAAGAATGGTATCGAGGCGTTCGGTTACAAACAGGGAGTCCTGCCGGTTGGAAGCGAAAATAATGCCTCTCCGGTTGCCAAGTTTCACGGCTCTGGCGTCCAGGTCGTCCCAAAAGTCTTGTGTGATCCGCTGCGTTTGCCGGTTTTTGGTGAAATAGATGAAAATATCGGAAAACCCGCGCACGGCGGCAGCGAGCACCAGGTCGGTAGAATTGAGGTAGTCCATGCTGTATACCCGTTGGTATTGCGTGGAGAGGTCTTCGACCACTTTTTCATTCGTAGACCGACTGTAAAGCATCAGTTTGGGCACATCCCTGCGTTCGTAGAGCACGGCGAGTTCCAGGTTGTTCGGGTTCCAGGCGAGGAGCGGATAGTTGTAGTCGGGGTCCTGAAAGGGGTTGCGGGAACCGGATTTGAGGATCAATTTTTTACTGCCAGTCTCCAATTCATAGATATAGACCTTTACTTTTCCAATCTCATTGGTAGCGTAGGCGATACGCTGGCCGTCGGGACTGATTTTTGCCTGGGTGTAAGGAAGGTTTCGCCTGTTTTTGATGGGTAGGGGTTCCATAGCCAGGGAGTCGGTAGTGCGCAATTCGCCTTTGTATCGCTGGCTGAAATAAGATTGCCACGATTCGGTGGTCTTGGTGAAAGAGCTTCCCAGTACATAGAGAAACCCGCTTTCCACACTGCGGTTGATCCGGGTCAGGTAAATGAGGTTGGCCACGGTCGATTTGCCAAATTGCTGGCTGATAAAATACCATAGCGAATGTCCTGCCAGCCGGGGATTTTTTTCTGCGAAAGAGGTAAAATCTTTAATCTCGCCATTGTTGAACCTGTCGCGCAACTGCCCATCGAGTTCGGTACTCCATTCTTCCCCGACATAAGCGACCAATCCATCGCTGAACCAAACCGGGAGGTTCAGTAGCACGGCATTTTGCACTACTTCCTGGAGGTTGGACCCGAAGAGCATGCTGTTGAGATAGACCGAAGCGATACCTTCGCGGATCTGGCGTCGGAGGTCGTTGTGGTCGCCATTGAAGTAGACGAACATCTTGTTGCCCACGATCTTGGTCTGCCCGCCTGCATTCATAAAGATCTCCTCCGAGCCGATATTGCTCTGCTTCACATCCGTGAGGTCGGTATAGACGATGATCTCGATCTTGTCGTTCATCCGGTGCTCCAGGATGCGTTCGATGGAAGCGAAATCGTACTCGGCCATTTGCACAACGGCCTGGCCAATAAACCTCGACTCCCCATACCAATAGGTGGTGAAATTCTGGCTTTCGTATTGGGACCACTCCTCATAGTCCTGGTGGTATTGAATTCGGTTTTTTCCGAATTCCACCGAGGAAACCTGTGCCTGGACGACAGCGGAAAAAAGAAGGCTTAAAAAGAGGGCGGTGTGGAAAACTATTCGCATATTCGAAGGATTCATAAAAGGACTAACAAGAGAACGCCCAAAGCGTTCTTCAAGTTATACAGGATTTACCAGATTTGAAGGATTATCATTATGGAAAATACAGGAACAAAAGTCGTATCGCTTACATTTAACCCTTTTCAGGAGAATACCTACCTCGTCTATGACGAAACGGGCGAGTGCGCCATCGTAGATCCGGGGTGCTGGGATCAACGGGAAAAGGATGAGTTGAAGAAATATTTGGAGGAGCACCAACTCAAGCCGGTACGGCTGCTGAACACCCATTGCCACATCGACCACGTTTTCGGCAACCACTTTGTGGCGGAGACCTGGGGGCTTGCGCTGGAGATTCATCGCGGCGAACTACCCATTCTGGAATCGGCCCCGGCTACGGCGGCCTATTTTGGCGTGCCCCACTACGACCCGTCCCCTGCACCCGGCCGGTTTATTGAAGAAGGGGAAGAAGTCCGTTTCGGCAATACGGTACTGAAAGCCTTGCTGACTCCGGGTCATTCTCCGGCCAGTATTTCTTTTTTCTGCGAAAAAAGCCGCTTTCTGCTCTCCGGCGACGTCCTCTTCTGGCAATCGATCGGTCGTACCGACCTGCCCGGCGGCGATTACGATACCCTGATCGCCAGTATCGAAAATGTAGTTATGCCCCTTGGGGATGATGTGACGGTGTATCCAGGGCATGGACCCCACACTTCTATTGGGTATGAGCGGGATTATAATCCGTTTTTGAAGTAGTTGAGAGTGGAGAGTGGTGTAAATGCCGTGGTTGCATAGCAACCGCGCCGGCCTATCACTCTAAACTCTCCACTCTCCACTACCTCTAAAACAGCTTCCCCTGCTCCGGCAACAACCGAAAGCTCTTCCTGTGGTGGGGTGTGGAGCCATGCACTTTTAGGGCATCCCGGTGCGCCTGTGTCGGATACCCCTTATTTTCTTCCCAACGGTATTCAGGGAATTGCCGGGCCAGTTCGACCATATAGGCATCCCGGTAGGTTTTCGCGAGCACAGAGGCCGCGGCAATAGAAAGAAATCGTCCATCCCCCTTTACGAAACAATGGTGCGGAATACCTGGGTACGGCGTAAACCGATTGCCGTCGATCAGCAACAACTCCGGCTGCAATTTCAATTGCTGAACAGCCCGGTGCATGGCCAGAAAAGATGCTTTCAAAATATTTATCCGATCAATTTCTTTGGGCTCTACGAAGGCTACGGCCCAGGCCAGTGCTTGCTCTTCAATGATGGGACGAAGCATATCTCTCCGGCGCTCACTGAGCTGTTTGGAATCATTGAGTGATTCGAGCTCGAAATCTTTTGGCAAAATCACCGCAGCAGCCACGACCGGACCGGCAAGGCATCCGCGCCCGGCTTCGTCGCATCCGGCTTCTAGGAGGGTGGGATGATGGTATGGGGTAAGCATAAAGGGTTTATTAGGTTTATCTGGGTTCAATAAACTTTATAAAACTAATAAACTTCATAAACTTTTTCCTACAATCTGACCACTTCCAACTCCACCCTCCTATTCAACTGCCTCCCTTCCTCCGTCGCATTACTCGCCACCGGCTGTGTTTCGCCATAGCCTTTGTAGAGGGTCCGGGAGCGGGAGATGCCGTGCTCGTTGAGGTAGGCCACGACACTTTTGGCCCGTTTACGAGAGAGGTACATATTATACTGATCTTCGCCTATATAGTCCGTATGGCCGTTGATCTGGATGACCATTTTGGGATTGGCCTTCATGAGCTCGATGACCTTGTCGAGTTCTAGGAAGGAGCGGGGGTGGAGCTCCCATTTATCGAAATCGAAAAGCAGATTTTCCAGTTGGAAGGTTTTGCCTGCTTCCAGTGGTTGAAGGCGGATGTCTGTTTCTTTGACGGGTACGGGAAGAATGGGGGGCACCTTTTTCACGACCACATCGTCGATGTAGTAATAGGCATAAGTGAGCGATTCATCGCGAATGCGCCGGATGCTGGTCTCTTCGTCGGGATAAAAATTGCCGATCAGGAGCACTTCGGCTTCCGTTTTGGCAGTGAACGTACCGGAGATTTTTTTCCACTTTCCGGGGGCTATTTCCAGGATTTCGCTGAGTTTAAAATCGGGCGTGAGCGGGATCAACTCGTCGTCGGCAACCTGGAGGCTATTTTTGGAAAAATAGAAACCGATGTTGTCGATGGCCGTGGTATTGGCCAATTGGGCCATCCAGCATTCTATGAGATAAGTTTGTCCGACGACAAGCGGTTCCAGCAACTGTGCCTGGACATACTCCCGGCAGTGTGGTTTGCCGTTTCCACAGCCGTAAAGGGTGAGCCCGACCATGGCGCCTCCGGAATGCGGGGCCTGTTTGCCAAAACCTTTTTCGGCCCAGCTTTCCGGCACCCGTACTTTCGGGCCAAACACATCGGGCGAAGCGCCGGTAGGCGAAGTCCAGTACTTCATCAGGCGGGTGAAATCTTCTCCTTTGTAAAACCACCCCAGCGGGGTATTGGCAAAGGTTTCAAACCCTGGGTTGGGGACGATGTTGCGGATGGTTCCGGCCTCTTGTTCTTGTCCGAACAGAGCAGTGAGAAAAAAGGCGAGAAACAGGGTAGATCCAATTGCTTTCATAAGGTGTTATTCTCGAAGCAGGGCTAAACTACGAAATTGCGACATTTCGCCCTAATTTGTATCACTAAACCCGTAAATCTGAATGACTGTTGCTGCTTCCATTTTAGTTTTTTTACTACTTATCGGACTCGTGTTAACCGGTTATCTCCTCTTCCGCCCCAAGCCACAAAAGGAACCGGAGGAGGCATTCCCCCAAGCCTGGCGGGACCTGCTCGGGGAGCACGTCCGTTACTACCACCAGCTCGATCCCGCTGAAAAAGAACGCTTTGAAGATTGGGTTTATTCCTTTATCCTGAATTGTGAGATCACCGGAGTGGGCGTAGAAGTGGACGACCTGGACCGTCTGCTGGTAGCTTCCAGCGCTGCCATTCCGATTTTTGGCTTTGCCAATTGGAAACGCTACCCCCACCTCACAGAGGTGCTGCTCTACCCCGCTACTTTTGCCGATGATACCTTCGCCACAGAGGGCGCCGATCGCGATGTGGAAGGAATGGTCGGATGGGGGTATATGAACGGCAAAATGATCCTTTCCAAACCGGCCTTGCACCTGGGATTTGAGCAAGCGGGTCGAAGCAATGTTGGCATCCACGAGTTCGTACACTTACTTGACAAAGCCGACGGGGAGACCGACGGGTTGCCCGAATACCTGCTGGGACAACAATATACCCTGCCCTGGCTCGAGCTCATACACAAAGAAATGGAGGCTATCCAGGCAGGCGATTCCGATATCCGCGATTATGGGGGAACCAGCCCCACTGAATTTTTCGCCGTGGCGTCCGAATATTTCTTCCAACGGCCTCACCATTTGGAGCAAGCGCATCCGGAGCTGTTTGCGATGTTGGAGCGGATCTTCAAGCAGGATTTATCGTGAGTCCTGTTACGAATGCAGTCGATCCAGCAGCCACTCCCGCTCTGTAAGGATTTCCTCCCGGGAAATTTCGTCCCCGAAGGCCGTCAGTGCCTGTTTGTCTGAAAAATTGACTTTCAGCAGTTTCTCTGCATAGCGCACGATATTCAGGTAATTGGTGCGGTGATAGCCGATCACGCGCTTGCGGCGGATGTAGTTGCGCATGGCGTCGAGGTGAGATTGCAGGCTATCGTATTCATCGAGTTCGTAGAACGTTTTCAGAAGTAAGGTTTTTGCGGCGAGATTGAGCAAGGGGTCGCGGTAGTTGGCTTTTTGCAAGAGATCCAGCACGGCATCGAATCGCTTCCGGCTGTATTCCAGCCGGGCCAGGTTGAAACTGAAGGAGCTTTCCCGGTATTTTCGTTCCAGGGCGTTTTTGTACTCGTGAATAAAACGATTTACCCAATCCAGCTCGCCTGTTTGCAGCCCGGCAGCGGCGATGTTGTGATAGGCAAACCGGGAAAGCACCCCGTTTTCGAGCAAATAGCCGGTTGATAATCCGGCTTTATACAGATCGAGCACTTCCGGGAAATACTGCCGCGCACCGTCGTTGAGCCGCCGGATACAATAATTGATGGCGAGCAGATAAAGCCCTCGCATTTCTTCGATGGAGAACTGACCTGCCGCTTCCAGCAGGCGTTGTTTGAAGTGTTGAAAATGAGCTTCCTGCTCCGGATGCCTCAACATGCGATAGCACTCCAGGTAAAGGGCTATGGCAGGCAGGTTTTGCAATGCTTCCTTCTCGGCGAGTGCAATCACTTCCTCCTCCAATTCCGATTGGATGCCCGACTGATATACGCCTTGCTGGGCGGCTGCCAGGCAGATCAGTCGCAATCGGGAAGAGAGATAAAATACATCCAATGTTTGGGTTAAAGTGCGCAAAGGTGCTGCTTCTGTAGGGTTATCGGCTGTGGAAATTTGGTATTCCTCCCATTGCAGGTGATGTTGAAGCTGGTAAAAGTGGGCGTTGCGAAGCGGCTGCTCCTCCATGCGTTTTTCCAGCGCTTTATAGGTGCGATCGAACGGCGCTGTCAGTCTCCGTTGTCGATAACCTGCGGCGAGGTGGACGCGGGCAGACAGTTCATCGCGGGTGAGTTCCACCACCGAGATGTATTGCTCCAATAGTTTGTGCAAATAGCTCATCAACAGGCGGAGTTTTTGATCGTCGAAAGGGGCGGCGGGGTAAAGATGTTGCCAGGCTTCTACTTTCAAAGGCTGTTGTTTTTTCGACAGAAAGTCGAAAAGCTGTACCAGATCTGCTCGGGTATTGAAGAAAGGCGAAGAGAGGAATTTGCGCACTTCCCGTATCTCTTGAGCGGAAAAGGAGCGAATGAGTTGAAAAAAGATGAGTGTTTTTCACAAAAAATAAAATGATTTACTCTACAATCTTTTTTTCAATACTTGTTTTATTTAAGCTTTCTCTAAAAATGACAAAGATATACTCTACAAATATCGTTTTTTGATCTTGTTTAATCAAACGCATAGCCGCATTTTTGAATCGTGAAAGAGGTGCTTCATCAAAATCAAGTTAATTCCACTATCCTATGAAAAAGACATATCCCATGCATACGACCCCAATTTTCCGGTTGCTGGTTGTGGCGCTGTTGGCGCTTGTTCAAAGCCTGGCAACGGCTCAACCTTGCAATCCGGATGTCACGCCCCCCGTCGCAATTTGCGATGCATATGTGATTGCCGACGTATCTGGAGGGCCGCTGGCACTGACCCCTGGCTACCTCGACGATGGCACCTATGACAATTGTACCTCCGGCATTGACCTGGATTTTCGCCTTGAAGAGGCGCCCTTATCTGCCTCTCCGCCTGCAACAACCAGCCTGACCTATTCCGCCGCAGACATTGGCGAGCACACGGCTTTCCTATGGGCTATTGACCAGGCCGGTAACTGGAATGTTTGCGCTTCCACGGTCATTGTACAGGACTGCACCGGGAACCCGCCGCTCAATCTCGCCTGCAACGCTAATATTCAGGTGGAGATCATGTCAGGTGAAACGAGCTATTTCTATCCACAGGATATCCTGGAGGGCGGGCCCTATTGCCTCCCGGCAGGGGGAGAATTTCTAATGGAATTCGATCCACCTGCTACGCCGGCTCCCAGCCTGGCGCTGGACGAATCCGATGCAGGTACACATATTGTCAAGGTGCAGGTGTATGAAAATGGCGTGCCTGGCAATGCCTGCTGGGGAGATATCGAAGTGATTGTCGTCGGTTGTGACAACGATCAGACTCCCCCCACTTGTGTGGCGCCACCTGATATGGATATGACCACTGAAGCCTTTTATGCACTGGGAATTGACCCACAAAATACGATGGAGCTAGACGCTACTTTTGGCACACCCACTGCGGCAGATAACTGTGAAGTCGGCGGCATTCTTCAAAGTGTGAGCTTCGTCAATCAGACCTGTACAGGCAATACTTATCTGCGGACTATTACCCGGACATTTTTGGCGTATGATGCTTCTGGCAACTTCGCTCCGGTTGTTACCCAAGTTATCGAGTTGTTACTTGAGTTTTCGATCCAGTTGCCGGCCGATTATTTTCCCGGTGACCCGGAGATTGCCTCGCTCGATGTAGATGCAGGGGTGTATGCGTTGATCGGAGTGAATTTTGAAGACGTGGTATATGATTACGACTGCGACGGCGAAACAGATAAGATTATTCGGACCTGGGGGGTCGTTAACTGGTGTCAGTTCGATAACCAACCTGCGACCTTGTTGCCTACGCTCGACCTGGATGGAGACGGGCACACAGGCGATGCATACGAAGCGGTGGTCATGGCCGATTCGGCGTATTTGCACTACCAGGGTGTGTTTTTGGGTACACTGGCGCCCCGTAATGAATATTACACCTACAAACAGGCCATTCGATACAATTATAACGATACCATTCAATTCACGATGGCGGGCACCGTCTTTCAGGATGTAAACGCCGATTGCCAGTTCTGGAATGAACCCCTTTTGCAGGGTTGGCCGGTACACGTGACGGGAATAGTTTCCGGAAAGACCTACACGGCGACATCCGATGCAAACGGGCAGTTTGAGATCAATCTGTGTATCGTGGACACGCTGGTGGAAGTGAGCCTGGATGTGCCCTTTAACTACGGCCAGGCCTGTCCGACCACCTATTCCGTCAATTTTGTTCCCGGAGTAACCCAGCTACAAATCCAGGATGTCCCGGTGCAGTTGGATGAGGAATGCCCGCTGTTGGCGGTAGATATTGCGGCGCCCTTCCTGCGTCTTTGTTTCGAAAATTACTACGCCGTGAGTTATGCCAACTTGAGCGATCAGGTGGTGGAAGGGGCGTATGTGGAGGTCGCGTTGGACCAGGCATTGGCATTTACTTCCGCCGATCTGCCTGAAATGGCCTTGGGCAATAATACCTATTCGTTTGAAGTAGGCGATCTGCAGCCGGGGCAGTACGGGAGCTTTCAAATTTATGCGGACCTGGATTGCAATGCAGAAATGGGGGCCACGCATTGTTCGGAAGCGCATATTTATCCCGATACACTTTGTCCGATGCCCAGCAATTGGTCGGGCGCCAATATTGAAGTAGATGGCTATTGCGAGAACGACTCCATCCACCTGATCATCCGGAATACCGGCGTGGGAGATATGACCGCTCCGCTCGAATTTATCGTGGTGGAAGATGTGATTATGTACAATCAGGACAATTTCGACCTGGATGCTTCAGCCACGGAAGTCGTGCTCCACATGCCCGGCAACGGCGCCACCTGGCGGCTGGAAGCGGAGCAAGAGCCCGGGCACCCGTATCCCGGTAGTGTAGCAGTGGCTGTGGAGGGATGCGACGGCATCAATGAAACCGGCCTGGTAAACCTCTTTTTCCTCGAAAACCCCAACCCATTCATTGCGGTGGACTGCCAGGAAAACGTCTCTTCTTTTGATCCGAACGATAAAAGCGCTTTCCCTGCCGGTTACGGCGAAGCACATTACATCGAGCGGGGAGTAGCGATCGAATACAAAATTCGCATTCAAAATACCGGGACTGCTACCGCTTTCAAGGTCGTCGTACTCGATACGCTCTCCACGTTCCTCAATCCGGAAACCATCCGTCCGGGCGCGGGTAGTCATCCCTTCTCCTTCGAGCGGCTGGAGGACAACGTGCTCCGCTTTACTTTTTCTGATATCATGTTGCCCGATAGCAATACCAATGAGGCAGCGTCGCACGGATTCGTGCAGTTCAGTGTGCAGCAAATGCCCGATCTGCCGCTCGGCACGGTGATCGAGAACAATGCAGCTATTTATTTTGATTCCAATGATCCGGTGGTTACCAACACGGTCTTTCATACCATCGGCGAAGATTTTATTCAGGTGATCGACAATGTGGCGGAAGCAGGTGTGTCTGGCCCCTTGCACGTCTTCCCTAATCCTGCATTCGACGCTGTCACCTTTGAATTTCCGGAGGAAGTGGCCGCAGGTATGCAATTTGTGTTGCAAGACCAATTGGGTCGCGTGGTTCGAACAGCGCAGGTAGCTGGTCTTCAGTATCGTTTTGAGCGGGATGGGCTGTCGCAGGGGATTTATTACTATTCGTTCGAAGAGGGAGGGAAGAAGTGGTATACGGGGAAGGTGATTTTGCGGTAAGGCACAGAAAAGAGGTATATTGGTAGCTCAAAATGACTATATTTTGGAAGCACCATCACCTTCTGCGCTTCGTAAAACCCTTGGCCTCCGGGACCTACTCCTTCTCAACGTAACGGCTGTATTTGGCTTGGGCAGCCTGGCCAATGCCGCGCAATTTGGTCTGCCGAGCCTCACCCTTTGGGTAGTCGCTTTGGTGATCTTTATGATCCCTTTTGGGCTGACTGTGGTGGAGCTTCACGCCCGCCTTCCAGGCGAGGGCGGACTATACCTCTGGACCAAAGAAGCTTTTGGCGATCGGCATGGGTTTGTCGTGGGCTGGAGCTACTGGCTATGCAATATCGTGTGGTTTCCCACGGTCATGCTGACGGTTTCGACGGTTTTTCTCTACGTAGGGGGCAGCGAGTGGTTGGGCTTAACCGAAAATTCCTGGTACAACGGCGTCTTTTCCCTGGGCCTGCTATGGCTGATCGTCCTGCTCAATATTCTGGGGCTGGAAAAGGCCAAATGGATACAGAATATCGGGGGCGTCGCGCTGTGGGTCACTATGTTGCTTCTGCTCGGACTGGGCATTTTTTACCTCCTCCGGTATGGAAGTGCCCGGGAGGTGAGCGCCGGGAAGTTTCTGCCGGATCTTACGGATTTTAAGGTACTGCCCTTTTTCGCCACCATCACCTTCGCCTTTGCCGGGTTGGAATTGGCGCCTATCCTTTCGGGGGAAGCCCGGAATCCGAACCGCGATATACCGAGGGCCTTGTTTCTGGCGGGATTCCTCATCACTTTCCTGTACTTTTCGGCCACGGCGATCCTGTTGCTCACCCTTCCCGAAAACGAAGTGCGCATCATGCAAGGCGTAGCCCAGTCATTTGCGGCCATTGGCGGGCGGCTGGGCTACCCGCTTGTGGGCGTTGTCGGCGCGGGGTTTATGACCCTTGCGCTGGTAGGCAGCTTTGGCGCCTGGATGACAGGCACGGCGCGCGTACCTTTCGTGATCGGCATCGACCGGTTCTTGCCGGAGGCTTTGGGGAAGGTGCATCCCCGCTGGGGCTCGCCATATGTTTCGCTGCTGGTACAGGGAGGGGTCGTGACCGTCCTCTTCCTGGGATCGCTCCTCGGATCGACGGTCAAAGAAGCCTACCTGATCCTGTTGGACATGTCGATCATCCTCTATTTCATTCCCTTTCTCTATATGTTTGCTTCACTGGTAGTACATCGGTACAAAAATGCTCCTCCCGGGAAAAGGTGGAGTGCCTGGTGGGTTGCCGCTCCCGGTTTTTTGGTCACCCTGTTCTCCGTGATCCTATCGGCAGTACCTTCCAAGGAAGTGGAGCACAAGGAGCTGTTTGTGCTGAAAGTGGTGGGTGGGGCTGCGTTGCTGATTCTGGTGGGGTTGGGCGGGTATTTTTTTCAAAAAAAGCAATTGGACAAAAAATAGAATATTTCCTAAATAAACCAATTCACATGACAGACCAGGAACTCCAAAAACTTCGCTACCCGATAGGCCGGTATTCCAAACCCGACCCGATCACCGATGCACTTCTTCGGGAGGGGATCGATACGATTGAAGACTTTCCTCAAAAGCTGAAAAAGAAGTAGCTGGCTTGACCGACGAGCAATTAGACACCCCTTACCGGCCAGGTGGCTGGACCATTCGCCAGGTCGTGCACCACTGCGCCGACAGCCATTTGAACGCTTATGTCCGCCTGAAATTGACCTTGACAGAGGAGAAACCCACGATCAAACCCTATTTGGAAGCCCGGTGGGCGGAGTTATCTGATAGCACGTTGCCCGTCACTTCCAGTCTTGCGCTGCTGGAAGGGGTTCATACGCGTTGGGCATTTTTACTCCGGTCGCTTTCTCCCGAGGATCTGAAAAAGCGGTTTGTGCATCCCGAGCATGGGAAGGAATTTCAACTGGATGAACTTATTGCGTTGTATGGGTGGCATTGTAGGCATCATTTGGCGCATGTGATGGGATTGACCCAACCAGGTGCGGGCTTTTCGGTGTCTTACCAATAAGAATTCACCAAAAAATTCCAGCCATGAAAAATACATTGCTCCCATTCTTGCTGATTGCCCTCACCCTCCTCGCCTTCCAATGCAAAAAAGACAACCCGGCATTACCCGACGGCATCAACTTCTCCTGCGACGACAACCCCACTACCTGCGAGCTCACCGACGCCAACGGTGATTTCGCCATCAACCTGTTCAAGCAACTGAATACGGAGGAGCCGGATGACAATATCTTCTTCTCCCCATTCAGCATATCCACCGCGCTGACCATGACGGCCAATGGCGCCAATGGACAGACGCTTGACGATATGCGAAACACGCTTCAGATTGCCGGACTGGATATGCCAGCGGTCAATGAATCGTATAAGCAATTGCTGGAAGTGATCCCCGGCCTCGACCCACAAACCAAGGTGAAATTGGCCAATTCGATCTGGCCCAAGATCGACTATCCCGTGCTGGAATCCTTCCTGGAGCTGAATTCCAACTACTTCAATAGCGAGGTGATCCCGGTCGATTTTAAAGCGCCCGGCGTTATCGATCAGGTGAACGGCTGGATCGAAGATCACACCGACGGCCTGCTCAAAGAAACGCTGAAACAGCTACCACCCGATGTGGTCATGCTCCTCATCAACGCGATCTACTTCAAAGGTACCTGGCAGACCGAATTCGAACCCGACAACACCCAGCCGGCCAATTTCTACACGGCCAACGGCCCGGTAGAAGTGGATATGATGCATATCCCGGAAAGCGATTTCCCCTATTTCACGAACGACCTCTTCCAGGCCATCGACCTACCCTACGGCGATTCGATCTTCTCCATGAGCGTTTTTCTGCCGACGGAGGGACATTCGGTCGGCGACGTTATCGATGCCCTCAACCCCGATAGCTGGGATCAATGGACGAATGCCTTTTTCACCCAGCCTGTATCTCTCTACCTGCCTAAGTTCAAGATGGAATACAAGAAGGAACTGAAGCGGACCCTCTCCGATATGGGTATGGAGGTCGCATTTACCGGGTTTGCGGATTTCGGCAAGATGATCGATGGCGGGGGCGTGATGATCGATGACGTCATTCACCACGCGTTTGTGGAAGTAGATGAAAAAGGCACGGAAGCTGCCGCCGTGACGGTGGTGATCATCGTGGAAACCTCCGCCGGTTCCGTCCCGATTATGAATATCAACAAGCCGTTCGTCTTTGTGATTCGTGATAATAAGACGAATAGTATCTTGTTTATGGGGAAGGTGATGAAGATTTAAAGGTTGTCTGAATCGGAATTTTCAGAATTCCCGAATTTTCAGAATAAAAAAATCCTCCCTGAAGCTTCAAGGAGGATTTTTTCATTCTGAAAATTCTACAATCCTGTGAATTCTACCCATGACAGATTTCTTTCAAAATGTAGTGTCGAAGTCCTCTTCGACACCCAGCCTTCAGAAAAAACAGGGATGTCCCAATTATCGATTCGACCCATTTCGTAACATCGGGACATTTAGCTCAATGGTGCCGAAGGGGACTTCGGCACTACAACAGGTTCTTGAGTGTTTTCTGTCAGCATAACTTTATTTATCCCCACATGGGGATAGCTTCCCCTGCTTCCGACAAAACTCAAAACTCAAACTTGATCCCCTGCGCCAACGGCAGCTTGGTACTGTAGTTGATCGTATTCGTCTGCCGGCGCATGTATACTTTCCAGGCGTCGGAGCCCGATTCACGGCCTCCGCCGGTCTCTTTTTCGCCGCCAAAAGCCCCGCCGATCTCGGCGCCCGAGGTGCCGATGTTGACGTTGGCGATTCCGCAGTCGGAGCCCTCGTGCGAGAGGAACAACTCCATCTCGCGCATGTGGGTGGTGAAGATCGCGGAGGAGAGGCCTTGCGGTACGCCATTGTGTAGGGCGATGGCTTCTTCGATCGTGCTGTATTTCATTACGTATAAGATCGGGGCGAAGGTTTCTTCCTGCACGATCTCGAATTCATTTTTCGCTTCAATGATGCAGGGCTTCACGTAGCAGCCGGTTTCGTAGCCCGGACCGCTTAGCACGCCGCCATCCACGATCATTTTGGCGCCTTCTTTTTTGGCGCGTTCGATTGCGTTTTGATAATCCTGCACGGCTTTGGTGTCGATCAGCGGGCCCATGTGATTGTGCTCGTCGAGCGGGTCGCCGATATTCAACTGGGCGTATGCCTTTTGGAGCACCTCGATTGTTTTGTCGTAAATGCTTTCGTGAATGATCAGGCGGCGCGTGCTGGTGCAACGCTGTCCGGCTGTGCCCACCGCGCCGAATACGGCGCCTACGAGCACCATGTTCAGGTCGGCATGCTGGGAGACGATGATGCCGTTGTTGCCCCCGAGTTCGAGGATGCTGCGCCCGAAGCGCTGGGCAGTGGCGCCTGCTACGATCTTGCCGATGCGCGTCGAACCAGTGAACGATACCAGCGGAATGCGCTTGTCGTTGTTCATCAGGTCGCCTACGGGGTTGCCCACAAGGATGGAGCTTACGCCTTCGGGAACGTTATTTTTCCGCAACACGGAGTTGAGCAGATTCTGGCATGCCACGGCACAGAGCGGTACTTTAGAGGAGGGTTTCCATACGGTTACATCACCGCAAACCCAGGCGATGGCGGCATTCCAGCTCCAGACGGCTACCGGGAAGTTAAATGCAGAGATAATGCCGACGATGCCGAGCGGGTGCCACTGCTCGTACATGCGGTGACTTGGGCGCTCGCTGTGCATGGTCAGGCCGTAAAGCTGGCGGGAGAGACCGACCGCAAAATCGCAGATGTCGATCATTTCCTGCACCTCGCCCAAACCTTCCTGCAGGCTTTTTCCCATTTCATAGGAAACCAGGCGGCCGAGCGGGTCTTTGTACTTGCGGAGTTCATCTCCAAATTGGCGAACGATGTCGCCGCGCTTGGGCGCCGGCATCACGCGCCATACCTTGAAGGCTTCCGCTGCTTGGGCGATAACCTTTTCGTATTCTTCGGGCGTAGTCATGCTCACGCTGCCGATCACGGCGCCGTCAACGGGAGAAACCGAATCGAGGTATTGTCCGCTGTCAGAGGATTCCAGGCCTGTCCAGGTGCCCGGATTTTTGGCTTTGAGGCCCAATTGGGCCAGGAAATCTTTATTCATGGTGTCGGGTATTTTGGTTCAAAAATGGAGAGGGGATGCAAAGGTACGGGCTCTACTCCGGATTGCGGAGTAATGGGTTTATGAAGTTTATTAGGTTTATGAAGTTTATGGAAATCTGTTTAAACCTAATAAACCTAATAAACCTAATAAACCTAATAAACGATCACTTCAAATGCTCCTTCAAAAAGCCCAGGGCCACCGCATTCGCTTCCCCTGCTGCTTCCTGGTTGTAATTCGGATTGCTGGGGTTAGCAAACGCGTGATCCGCATCGTACCAGTGTACTTCCAGCTTTTTGCCGGTAGCTTTTGCCAGGTTTTCGAATCCTTGCACCACCGGTTCGTTGATCCATCCGTCTTTTTTGGCGAAAAGGCCAAGCACGTCGGCTTTGAGGGGTGCGAGTTGGTCGGCTTTTTCCACCGGCAGGCCGTAGTACATAACGCAACCGGCTCCATGGTCGCCGGCAAGGATGGAACTACGGAGCGACCAGCCGCCGCCGAAGCACCAGCCGACAGTGGCGATCCGGGCGTCTGGACCGGCCATGGCCAAGGCGCCTTTTATTATGGCTACCGCCCGGTCTTCCTGGACTTCACCCATAATTTTCCCGGCTTCCTTTGGGTCGGCCGTAGATTTACCATCATAAATGTCGAGGGCCATGACGTTGACGTCGCCCAACGCATCATAAAGACGCTCCGCTTCTTTTTTGATGTGGTCGTTCAATCCCCACCATTCGTGAATGACAAAGAGGTATTTTTTGCTGTCGGTTGCACTTTTCAGGAAGTATGCCGATCCTCTTTTTCCATCAGGAGTGGCAAATCCGACCATTTCTCCCTTGCCTTGAAATGCAAGTGAATCCGGGCTGGCGTGTGCGGACTGGAAGGCGGTGTCTTCCGCAAACTTTGCCATGCCTTCTTTCTCTCCTCCGGAGGATTGGCAGGCGGCAAATAGCGTCAATGCGAAAAAGGTACTTAAAACGTAATAGGTTAATTTCATGTGAGGTAGGTTAGTTTTATGTCAAATCAGATTTTTCGTTTTTCTGTGCTTCACGAGCTTCCCGCTCCTCCTGTTCTTTCAATTTTTTGGCTACTGCCCGCTCGTCCATTTCCTGGTAGGCTTTGATAATCTCCTTGACCAAACGGTGCCGAACCACATCTTCCGCGGTGAGGTATACCGTGGTGATCCCATCCAGGTGGTCGAGCATATCGATGCTTTTTTTTAAACCCGATTGCTGGGTGTATGGAAGGTCGATCTGGGAAAGGTCGCCCGTGATGATCGCCTTGGCCGAAGGGCCGAGGCGCGTCAGGAACATTTTCAACTGCAGCGAGGTGGCATTCTGTGCCTCATCCAGGATGATAAACGCATCGTCGAGCGTACGTCCGCGCATAAAGGCGAGCGGTGCGATCTCCAGGATGCGGTTTTGCATAAAATAATTGAGCTTGTCGACGGGAACATATCGTCGAGCGCGTCGTACAGGGGCCGCAGATACGGATCGATCTTCTCTTTCAGGTCGCCGGGAAGGAAACCGAGGCTTTCACCTGCTTCGACGGCCGGCCGGGTCAAAATGATCTTTTTGACGAGCTGGTTCTTCAACGCGCGCACCGCGATAGCCACGGCGGTATAGGTTTTACCCGTACCGGCAGGGCCCACCGCGAAGACGATGTCGTTTTCTTCGGCAGCCTGGATCAGGAGCCTCTGGTTAGGCGTTTTGGCCCGGATCTCCTTTCCGTTGCGGCCATGGAGGATGAGATGTCCCCCCGCTCCATTTCCCAGACGGGTTTCAAACGGATTGGTGCCGTCCAGTAGATCCCGTACGGTGTCCACGCTCAGCTCCCGGTTTTCCTTGAGCAGGCGGACCATGAGCTCGAATTTCGACTTGGCTTTTTGGGTAAATTTCTTTTCCCCGATCAATTTTAGATTATGGCCTCTCGCAGTGAACGCGACCTCCGGAAAGGCTTCTTTGAGGAGATTGAGCTTGACGTTGTTTTCTCCGTAAAGGGCAACGGGGTCAACTCCTTCAATGGTTAAAATGATTTCACTCAAAATATGAGTCCCTCTAAAAAGTTTAGTGATAAAACAGTTTCCCCCGGAAAACCTATTTTTGCAGTATAAAGTTTCCGGAACAGGGAAAATGAACCTTTCTTTTCTTGCTGCAAAGATACAGAAGTGAAAGCGCACCTGCCCGCCACCCGGGATGAAATTTTTTCCAATAACATGACCTACATTACCCTAACTACTGATCTGGGCGAACAAGACTACTATGCCGGAGCGCTGAAGGGCGCCATTTTGCAGCAATGCCCTGCTGTTCAATTGATCGACATTACCCATGTCATCCCCAGCCATGACATCGTGCGGGGCGCCTTTATTTTGAAAAATGCGTTCACGCATTTCCCGGAAGGAACGATCCACCTGGTGAATGTCCATAATTTTTACACCGATACGCCCCGGCTATTGGTTATCCACCACCAGGGGCATTTCTTTTTGGGACCCGACAACGGCATCTTTTCCCTGGTGTTCGATCAGCTCCCCACGCAAGTCCGGATGCTGGAAAATACGGGAGATGGGCTGCTCTCCTATCAGCAGGCCTATGCAAAAGCCATTGGCCAACTGATTGGCGGCACGCCGCTTGAAGAATTGGGACAGCCGGGCGACGGCATCTCCGAACGAATCCTCTTGCGGCCGGTCGTCAGCCCCGGACAGATCCGCGGCACGGTCATTCATGTCGACAAATTTGAAAACGTCATTGTCAATGTCACCCGCGAATTGTTTGAGCAGGTGCGCAAAGACCGCGATTTTGCCCTCTATTTCAAACGCCACGAACCCATCACCGAGCTAAGCGCCTCCTATTGTGATGTACCTCTCGGCGAAGTACTCTGCCTGTTCAACTCCGCCGGCTACCTGGAGATCGCTATCCACATGGGGAAAGCTTCCAGTTTGTTGGGGCTGCATGTGGATGATGCGGTCAGGATTGATTTTCTATAAGAGGGTTTATAAAGGTTATGAGGTTTATAAAGTTTATGGAAAATAAAACCTAATAAACCCCATAAACCTAATAAACCTCATAAACCATCTAAGAGTGCTAAAACGAATCGTCAAACTCACCTTCCACTCCGAGTTAGTACCTCAATTCCTGGAGCTTTTCGAAAGCACCAAGGAGCGGATCCGGCATTTTCCGGGTTGCCTGCATTTGGAATTGCTGCGGGATATGGGCCGGGGGAACGTTTTCTTTACGTATAGTTTCTGGGAAAATGAGGCTGCGCTGAACGCCTACCGCGATTCGGAATTGTTTCAGGAAACCTGGACGAAGACGAAGGCTCTTTTTGAGAAAAAAGCGGAGGCGTGGAGTGTGGAAGGTTGTTTCTATAGCTGAAACGGACCGCAAGTCGTTCAGGAGCCGGAGACTTGTAACTCACGTTCGAGATTATTTGTCGAGCGTTCATTGCGTAAACGCTCAACGCTCAATGCTCAACGCCAAGAACCATATCATCCCGCTAACAGACTATTCTATTTCCTTCATCCATAGCCTCGAAGATATTCAGGCTTGGCTCGGATCCCGGAACTACACCCGTATCGCCGTGCTCGTCGACGAAAATACCAGGCAGCACTGTTGGCCCTTATTGGAGCCCTTTCTCGATAGTCCATTGCTGATCGAAATTCCCACGGGAGAGGCGTACAAGAATCTGGAGACCTGCCAATATATCTGGGCACAAATGCTGGAAGGCGGGTTGGACCGTGGATCGGTGCTCCTGAACCTCGGCGGGGGTGTGGTCGGCGATATGGGCGGATTTTGTGCGCAGACGTACATGCGCGGCATCGATTTTGTACAAATCCCTACGACCCTATTGGCTCAGGTCGATGCTTCCATAGGCGGCAAGCTGGGCGTCGATTTTCAGCATTACAAGAACATGGTCGGCCTGTTTGCCGATCCGGAGGCGGTTTTCATCCATCTGCCTTTTCTAGAAACCCTGCCCCACCGCCAGCTGGTGAGTGGTTACGCCGAGGTGGTCAAGCACGCCCTTATCGGCGATGCCGGCTTGTGGGAAGAACTGCAATCCCAGCCTGATCCCGCTACGGTCGATTGGGATAAAATACTGCCTCGCGCCATCATGGTGAAAAAACGGATTGTCGAGGCTGATCCTCTGGAAAAAGGCCTCCGCCAGGTGTTAAACTTTGGGCACACGGTCGGACATGCCATCGAGACCTGGGGGTTGTCGCAGGGCCTGGATGTGCTGCACGGAGAGGCCGTGGCGGCGGGGATGATCGCCGAGATCCGGCTTTCGCACCAGCACGCCGGCTTGCCGGAGGGGGAGATGAATCGAATTGTTACTTTTTTGGAAAAAGGGTTTCCCTCCATGCCAATTGCACCCGAGGTTGATCTCTGGTCAATTATGCGCAAAGACAAGAAAAACCGAGGGGGGCAGATCAGGATGGCGTTGTTGGAGGCGGTGGGGAGGGCAAAAGCAATCATGGTAAAACCCGGGGCCGGTTTAGGAGAATGAGGTCAACACACCCCCAGGGGTTCGTTTAAACCAAAAGCATAGACCAAAACGGATATTCACGCTTGTCAATTACCTTGAGATCACGCAAGGCTTTGGTGCACGGGGGGGGGGGGGGGGGGGGGGGGGGGGTGGGGGGGGCGGGGGGGGGGGGGGGGGGGGGGGGGGGGGGGCGCGGGGGGGGGGGGGGGCGGGGGGGGGGGGGAGGGGGGGGGGGGGGGGGGGGGGGGGGGGGGGGGGGGGGGGGGGGGGGGGGGCACAAAGGGGAAAAAAAGCGCGCGCCCCGAAGCCAAAATTTAAACAAAACCTTCCTGTTTTTCTTAATTATTCCTCCTCCTTCGCCTCTTCCTCCTCGGTCTCGGTCTCATCCGCTACCAACAAATCCCGGTCCTGCAAGAACGAAAACCACTTCAGCACCTTCTTGATATCGCCTACCTTCACCCGGTCTTCGTCGTGCTCTGGAAAGACGGCGGTGAAATAGGCGCGAAGCTCCTCAGAAGAAGCATTTGCCCCGACCAACGGGTGCTGTTCCAGGCCGTGTTGGATCTTTTCAAATACCTTCCCCAACTCGATAGAGTCTTCCTCCGTAGTGGTGAATATAGCGATCGATTCCAGCGGCGTAAATTGATGCTGCCGCGACGGAGCAAACTTGCGCTTCCCCGTGTCGAGATCTTCCACGATAAGGCCGTTGCTGCGGTTGCCAGCCATTTTGTAGAGGCCGGGCATGCCGGATACGGATACGATGTCTTTTAGATTCATGGTGATTGGTTATTAGTGACTGGTGACTGGTGACTAGGTCACCAGTCACATAGATTTCTTAGTTTCTCTTTAAAACGTTCCCCAGGCAAAAATTGCTTCTCCAACTCGATAGAAAAAGGAACGGGAGTGTCGAGACTGGCCACGCGCATAACGGGGGCGTCGAGGTGTTCGAACAAATGCTCGGATATATAGGCCGACAATTCGCCACCGATCCCGCCGATCAGGGTGTCCTCGTGGAGGATGATGACGCGGTTGGTCTTTTTCACGGTGGCGGTAATGGCGTCGTAGTCGAGGGGGAGCAGGGTGCGCAGGTCGATGATCTCGGCGTCGATACCCAGTTCCTCGGCTGCTTTCAATGCCCAGTGTACGCCCATTCCGTAAGTGAGTACGGATACTTCACTGCCCTCCCGGGCGATGCGGGCTTTGCCGATCTCTACGGTGTAATAATCGTCGTTGACTTCCTGCTGGAAGCTCCGGTAAAGGGCCTTATGCTCGAAGAACATAACCGGATTGGGATCCTCGAACGCCGCCAGCAAGAGGCCTTTTGCATCTTGGGGCGTGGAAGGGTATAGTACCTTCAATCCCGGGGTATGGAAGAACCAGGCTTCGTTGCTTTGTGAATGGAAAGGCCCAGCCCCCACGCCCGCACCCGTTGGCATGCGGATGACGACGTCGGCGTTTTGCCCCCAGCGATAGTGGATCTTGGCCAGGTTGTTGATGATCTGGTTGAAGCCGCAGGTGACGAAGTCGGCAAACTGCATCTCGACCATAGATTTAAAGCCTTTCAGGCTCAGGCCCAGCGCGATACCGATGATAGCGCTTTCGCACAGGGGTGTGTTTCGCACGCGGTCGCGGCCAAATTCCTCGACAAGCCCCAGGGTGATCTTGAATGCCCCGCCGTATTCGGCAATATCCTGTCCCATGAGCACGAGGTTGTCGTGCTTGCGCATGGCGAGGCGCAGTCCATCGGAAATGGCGTCGATCATGCGCTTTTCGGTCACGGCCTGGGTAGCGGGAGCGACGGGCAATGTGGATGCAGGCGCATACACATCTGCGAGTTCTGCCTGGATTTCAGGGGTGAGGGCTGGTTCGTTTTGGGCGACCTTCCAGGCAGCGTCTATTTCCTGTTTGAGCTCCTGCCGTATTTGCTGGATATCCTCTTCGTTAAGGACGCCCAATTCGAGGAGGTATTTTTGGTAATTGGAAATAGGGTCTTTGGTGGCCCATTGGTCCATCAGTTCTTTGGGCACGTATTTGGTGCCCGAGGCTTCCTCATGGCCGCGCATCCGGAAGGTCATGCATTCGATGAGCACGGGTTCGGGGTGGTGGCGCATGGCTTCGGCCGTTTCGCGGAGGGTGCGATAGACATCCAGGATATTATTGCCGTCGATGATAATGGATTTCATGCCGTAGCCCACTGCCCGATCGGCGATCTGGGCACAGCGGAACTGCTCATTGATAGGGGTGGAGAGTCCGTACCCGTTATTTTCGATGAGGAAAATAACAGGCAACTGCCAGACGGCGGCCGTGTTCAAGGCTTCGTGAAATTCGCCTTGGCTCGTACCTCCTTCGCCGGAAAAAGCCAGGGACACGCGGCCTTCTTTCTTCAGTTTATGTGCCAGCGCTACCCCTGCAGCCAGGGAGAGTTGGGGCCCCAGGTGGGAGATCATACCCACGATGCCGTAATCCAGGGAGCCGAAATGAAACGAACGCTCCCGGCCTTTGGAAAAGCCGAGGGCTTTGCCCTGCAACTGGGAGAAGAGCCGGTCGAGCGGCATCTCGCGTGTGGTAAACACGCCCAGGTTGCGGTGGAGGGTAAATATGAGTTCATCTTCCAGGAGTGCTGCCGTAGCGCCCACCGCGATCGCTTCCTGGCCAATGCCCGAAAACCACTTGCTCACCTGCCCCTGGCGAAGCAAGATCAACATCTTTTCTTCGATCAGCCGGGGCTTGAGCAATTGGCGGTAAAGCGAGCGGAGCTTTTCATCTGATAACGTTCCGCGATCATAAGTTATGGGTGTGGTAGCGTTGACGACCATGGTAAATCAATTCAATTATAATGGGCTGTACCTTATATAGCCGGCAAAGGTAAGAGAAATCTGGACGAGCCCTATGAGAAAAAATTGACTTCTTTACGCGCAAAATCGTCTAACTTTTCGTTAAAGAGTTTATTCGATCAGTAGCAGGTTGCTATCTTTACCCGTAAATGAGATACACATGACATACCAAAAGGCTGAGATCAAGGGGATGCAGGAGGCACGAATGCCGGTTTACCGCAAGATTGTCAAGTGGATGTGGTATGTCGTGGGTGGTGCTTTTGCCCTGTTATTTCTCCTGTTCTTCCTTCTTTCCTTTTCCAACCTGCCTGATACCAAGGAGTTGGAAAACCCGAAAAGCACCCTGGCTTCCGAAGTATATGCCTACAATGGGGAAGTACTCGGACGCTTTTTTATCGAAAACCGGGTGCCGGTGGAGTACAATGAACTTTCTCCCAATCTGGTCAACGCCCTGATCGCAACGGAAGACGAGCGATTTTATAAGCATTCGGGCATCGACCTGGAAGCGCTTGGTCGTGTGTTGGTGAAAACAGCTATCCTTCGCCAAAAGAGTACGGGAGGCGGGAGCACGATCACCCAACAATTGGCCAAATTGCTCTTCACCGGAAAGCCGGCCACGAAGCTCTCCGCCCGGGTGGTCCAAAAACTAAAAGAGTGGATCATCGCCGTGCGCCTCGAACGCCGCTATACCAAGGAGGAGATCATGGCCATGTACCTCAATAAGTTTGACTTCCTCAATAACGGTGACGGAATAAAGGCCGCTGCAGAGGTCTATTTTTCAGAATCCCAGGACTCCCTCAACCTCGTACAGTCAGCTACCCTCATCGGCATGCTGAAAAATCCGGCATTATTCAATCCGATAAGACGGCCGGATACCGTATTGCACCGCCGCAACGTAGTGCTCAATCAGATGGAGCGGAATGGAGCCCTTACCAAAGCAGAATACGATTCCCTGAAAATGCTTCCGCTGGATATCCGGTATCGCCGCACCACGCACAACGATGGCCTGGCTCCCTATTTCCGGGGTGAGATCAGCAAGGATGTCAGTGCTATTCTAAACCGCGAAGAAATTCGAAAACCAGACGGATCGAACTACAACCTATACCGGGATGGATTGAAAGTCTACACCACAATTGACCCGGTGATCCAGAAACACATGGAGATCGCGATGGCCGAACATATGCAAAGCCTGCAGTCCAAGTTCGACCGGCATTGGAAGAACCTGAATCCATGGACGTATAAGGATAAAGAGACCACTCCGGCCGAAATGGCGTCCCGGGAGCGTAAGCTCTCCCAGTTGATCCGGGAATCGGACCGGTATGTGGCCCTTCGGGAAGAGTACCTTGGGCAAATTGCTGCTACCCTGGAAGCAGACATCGAGGGGCTGAACCTGCGGGATGTGGATATCGACCGTATGTTGCGGGAAGAGGCAAAGGAAGGGGCGATCAAACAGATGGTCAAGGATAATATGATTACCCGGAGAATGGAATCCGAATACCGGTCAGTGCTCCGTAGTCCCTACTGGGGCGAGTTGAAGCAAAAATGGGATGAATTGCAGGAAGCCGTGAAGACGACTTTTGAGACGCCTGTGAAAATGCGGGTGTTTACCTATGAAAACGAGAGCTTCGAAAAAGATACGGTGATGTCGCCGTTGGATTCCCTGAAATATCACCACCATTTTCTCCAAATCGGCTCCATGGCTATCCAGCCTTCCACCGGGTATGTCAAAGGCTGGGTGGGGGGCATCAATTACCGATACTTCAAATACGATCACGTGCGCACCCGCAGGCAGGTGGGCTCGACTTTTAAACCGTTTGTCTACGCTACCGCGATCAAGCAACAAGGTATATCCCCTTGTTTCCGGGTACCCGATCAACCACAAACCATTTTTCCGGGAGAAGGGAATTTCGGATTGCAGGAGAGCTGGACCCCCAGCAATGCAGAAGGAACCTATAGCGGTAATCTTTACACGCTAAAAGATGGCCTCAAGTATTCGAAAAATACGGTCTCCGTCTTTTTGATGAAACAATTGATGGATGCCGAACCCGTCCGGGACCTGATCAACCAGATGGGGATCGACAAGGAGGCCAAATACCCGAATGGACGGTTGGTTGTGCCCAGAGCGCCTTCTATCTGCCTTGGCGCAACAGACCTTTCCGTCACTGAAATGACCGGCGCCTACACGACCTTCGCCAATAACGGGATATACCACAAACCCCAATATATTTTGCGCATTGAAGACCGCAACGGAAGGGTTCTGTATGAAGAAGATCCCGATGAGCGGATTGCATTGGATGAGCAGTCCAACTTCGTGATGGTTGAAATGCTGAAATATGCAGCCAATATGGGAGGTTTGAAAAGCGAAGTAGGCGGAAAGACAGGTACCACAAACAACTTTGTAGACGGCTGGTTTATGGGTATTACGCCTTCGCTGGTGGTTGGTACCTGGGTCGGTGGCGATGATCGCTGGATCCGCTTCCGCTCGCTTGATCTGGGACAGGGCTCCGTGATGGCCAAACCATTTTTTAAAGCGTTGATGGTCAGCCTGGAAAAGGATCCGGATGCAGAATACGACACAGCGGCCCGGTTCGCTATCCCCAAAGGGGACCTGACGATTGAACTGGATTGCACGAAGTATATGCAGCGCATTCATCCCGAAAGCGGCGGCGGGTCGTTCGATGAATTCTCCGAAGATATGTTTGGGGACGAGGAATACAATATACCGGATTCTACCCGCTTTCTACATTGACCCTTGTGCATGAAACCCTACCAGGTAAATATCATCAACGCCCTTGTGCTCCTGGTTATCGGGTTGTGGGGCTACGTACATCCGGAGGCACAACGCTCTTTTGCACTCATTCCTGTAGCTTTTGGAGCACTATTTCTGGGAACAACCCCCCTCTTTCGAAACGGAAACAGGATCGTTGCCTATCTGGTAAGCGGGTTGACCTTGCTGCTGGCGCTTGCCCTTGCAGGGTTTCTGGTCGAAGCCTTGAATTACCACGACACCGGCAATATCTTTCGGTTTGGAATAATGGCGCTCAGCAGTATCGGAGCTGCCGGAGTTTACCTGAAAACCTACCTGGTTCAACGAGCTAAATCCTCCTGACCGTTACTTCAACTTGTCTAAAGCTTCCCTTGCTTTATCGTAATCGGGCGCCAAATTTAAAGCGGCTTCATAATCTTTTACCGCACTTTCTGCATCGCCTTTCATTTCAGCACAAAGCCCCCGGTAATAGTAAGCCTGGGGGAAAGTGGGGTCGACCTTAATATTCAGATCAAATTGCTGCGTCGCGCGATCGATCGAGTCCATATCCAAATATAAAAGGCCGGCATTGAAGTAGGCCTCGGCGTATTGCGGGTGGGAAACGATGATCTTTTTGTATAATGCCAGCGCACCTTCCAGGTCGTTCAGGGTATTGGAAAGGTAGTAGGCTTTTTCGTGAAGGGCTACTACATTGGTAGAATCTACGCGCAACGCATTGTCAAAAAATTGAATGGCGATGGGCTCTTTTTTGGAGGCCCATAATTTGCCGAGATTAATCCAGCCCTCGATCAGCTCAGGGTCGATCTCTACGGCCGACTGGAAGCTCCCGATCGCTTTGTCGGTCTCGCCCTGATCTTCAAATACCAGTCCCCCCATATAAAACATCTCTGCATTTTGGGGGTCGATCGCCCGGATCTTTTCGAGCGTCTTCAGAGCCTGTTCGGGCTGCTTCAGGATCAACTGGAATTCGGAGAGCTTCAGCAGGGTAGGAATATGCTGAGGATGAAGCCCCGCAGCCTTCTCCATCGTTTTCAATGCCCGGAACGATTGATAATAATCGAGGTATACATCGGCAAGCAAATGCAGGTAATTGACGTTGACAGAATCGAACGACAAGGCCTTTTGTACATCCTGGATGGCTTCATCATAACCGTCCAGGTCGTAATAGATTTTTGCCCGTTGATAATACAACTCGGGATCATTAGGGGTTTTCTCGAGGAGCAGGTTCAATTGGCTGATACTCGGATCGGGTGCACCGGCAGCGGGGGTGTTTTCTTCCCCGTTTCCATTATCTTGTCCACAAGCACTCAAAAGTGTGAAACCAGCCAACAGAAGGAAAATATGTGTCGTTTTCATAGCGGTGTTATTGCTAATTATAAAAAGATGCTATTTCGGAACTCTAGAATGAACGCAAAGATAGGCTTTGCCGTACTTTTTTGGTTAATCTCCTTGCACAAGTCTCCTGCCCAGGCCTTTACCTATTTTCAAACAGCAGGCGGTTCCGGGGAGGAAGGCTTCACGTGTATGGCCACCGGCCCCAACGAAATTCGCTATGTGACCGGCACCTACAATCAACCCTTTCAATGGAATGGCATCTCGCTTCCTCTGCCAGCCAACGACGATGTGTTTCTCGCAAGACTCGGCCCGGAAGGACTTCCCGAATGGGTACTTTCCGGCGGTAGCGCAGATGTGGATGATGCCACGGCGGTAGCGGTCACCACGACGGGTCTGGCTTTCTGGGGCGGTATTTTTTGGGATACGATCCAGTTGGATTCCTGGACAGGGGTGGCGCCTGCCGGAGGTAAAGCGCTTTTTATCCTGTCTGTAACTCCGTCGGGTGATCCGGGATGGGGTGCGGTGCTCTCCGGCGCCGGGGCAAAGGGATTGCGCGAGCTGCTGACCGATTCAGACGATAATCTCTACGCCATCGGGTATTTCGGCGGACAATTATCTATTGGCGATACCCTGCTGCAGGCACAAGGAGACCTCAGCGGCTTTGTGGCCAAGTGGAACGCCGGGGGCGATTTCCAATGGGCCCTCCGGTTTGGCGACAGCGGCAGCGTGCGCGGCGAATGCCTGGCTATCCGCCACACGGCACAGCTCTATTTAGGCGGGCGGTTCAACGGCAGTATTTCCCTGGCGGGCGCTACCATTCAGTCCAATACGCTCGATGACGACGGGTTTGTCGCGGCCGTATCTGCCACAACAGGCGAAGCCCTCTGGCTGCGAAAAGCGGGCGCTCAATACGACGATGTCGTCAATGCACTGGCCGTGAATACTTCCAATAAATTATTCGCAACCGGCACCTTCGTCGGCGTCCTTCAGGTAGACGAAGGGTGGACGATACAGACTGCGGGGTTTAACACCAACTTCTTTTTAATCCGGTACAATGCGCTGGACGGCACCCCGGAGTGGGCACAATCACTCGGAAATTCAACGGATGAGCAGGGCTTGTCCATCGGCATTCGCAATGAAGGTCCCGTTGTAGCAGGGTTGTTCAGGTCTGCGCTTACATTGGAAGGGCAAACCATCACGGGGCTGGGAGAAGGGTTCAATGGGTTTGCAGCGGGGTTCCGCTCCGAAGGAGGCCTCCGCTGGCTGGTTGGTTTTCCGGGCGACGACCTGGTCATCCCCGAACAAATAGAGGTGGACGAAGAGGGAGCTGTCTGGGTAGTTGGCGGGTTTAGCGGGGAGGCCTGGTTCAACGGTTCGCCCATTTCTTCCAACGGCGTCTTCGATGCCTGGATAGGAAAATTGGACGAAACGGTAACTGCAACCCTGGAGGGGAGCTTGTTGTCTCTTCCCGGGCTGGTGTTTCCCAATCCGGTTTCGGAATGCTTGTTTTTAGAAAATTTTTCGTTCCCCGTTTCTTTCCGACTGTTTCGAATAGATGGCGTCTTGGCCCAACAAGGAGAAAGTATGAGTGGCCAGATTGATATACACCACCTGCCACCTGGCTTGTATTTTTTACAAATCTGGATACCGGAAACAGGCGTTTTTCGCACATTCCCGGTGCAAAAAATATAGGGAGGAACGCCGGATTGTGCCTAAGAAAGCAATAAGCCTACACCGCTACGCTGTAATCGCGAAGCGCTTCATTGAGTGAAGTCTTTAGATCCGTGCTCGCTTTGCGCTGGCCGATAATCAGGGCGCAGGAAACCTGATATTCCCCTGCCGGAAATTTCTTGGTATACGAACCCGGGATCACCACCGATCGCGCAGGGATACGTCCCTTGTAGGTAACCGGCTCTTGTCCTGTGACGTCGATGATGCGAGTGGATTGGGTCAGCACTACGTTGGCGCCCAACACGGCTTCCCGTTCGATATGCACTCCTTCCACGACGATGCAACGCGACCCGATAAAACAATTATCCTCAATAATGGTCGGGGTGGCCTGGGTCGGTTCCAATACGCCTCCGATACCCACGCCTCCGCTCAGGTGCACATGGCGGCCGATCTGCGCGCAGGATCCCACGGTGGCCCAGGTGTCGACCATCGTGCCGCTGCCCACCCAGGCGCCGATGTTGACGTAACTCGGCATCAGGATGACGCCTTTCTCCAGAAAAGCGCCATGTCGGGCGATGGCATGTGGCACCACACGCACCCCGAGTTCGGCGTAGTTTTTCTTGAGTGGAATTTTATCGTAAAACTCAAACGGCGGTGCTTCGATCACCTCCATTTGCTGAATCGGGAAATACAGGATCACCGCTTTTTTTATCCATTCGTGTGTGACCCACTTGCCGTCTTCCAAGGGCTCTGCGACGCGGAGCTTGCCAATGTCGAGCAAATGGACCACCTGGCGGATGGCAATCTGAATGTTTGGATCATTTAAAAGGCTGCGATCCTCCCAAGCCTGTTCGATGATAGTTTGGAGTTGTTCCATAGCGTAAAAATAGCATTTCTCCCATCTTCCCCCTAACTTACCCTGCAAATGAGTTTACAAAGCATATCTCCGCGCCGCCGGCGCGGAGATATGCTTTGTGCAGACATAATTGCCGCCGGCGGCGGCAATTATGTCTGCACAAATGTTGATTTGGCAATCGTAAGTAACTTTGTTTACCAAGTACTGCGGAGCATGAACATGAGGATGCATCCACTGGATCTGACAGCTGAACAGCTTTTCCGGGAGGCACAGGCCTTCGACCGGAAGGGAGACGTATATACTGCCGTGAAGCTTTATAAAAAAGTGATCCGCCTGGCGCCGGATTGGGTGGAGCCATACCTGCACCTCAGCATTTTGTACAAAGACCGGGCCGATTGGAAAACCTGTCTCCATTATACCCGGAAAAGCCTTCAGTTCGACCCGGAAGCCAGGGAAGCCTGGACGAATATGGGACTGGCATCCACCGCCTTGAAAAAATGGAAAGCCGCCCGCCAGGCATGGAATCACCTTGGCTACGAATTTAAAGAAACCGACCAGTCGACCGATTTTGACCTCGGCACGGTGACTTTATACCTCAATCCTCAAGCATTACCGGAAATCGTATGGGCCCGGCAACTCGATCCCGCCCGGGCGGTGGTCCTTAGTATCCCTCAACCCGGATCGGGGCGCCGCTATCGCGACACGATCCTGTTCGATCCGGAGTCTGTAGGCACCCAGGTAGTGGGCGCCAAGAAATGGGCGGCCTATAAGGAACTTCAGGTATTGCGTAGTTCCCCTTACAAAACTTTTTCGGTAGAATTGCTGGAGGTAACCGATGCGCAGGTCGATGCGCTGGCAAAATTGTGCAACGAGGACGGGATCGGGTTCGACAATTGGTCGGCCGCTACGCATTTGTTCCTGCCCCCTGCATTCCGGGAAAGCCCCGAGTTTCACCTGCATTCCTTTCCCCGGGAAGCCGGCATTCGCAGTGTGGTCGTCGGCATGGCGGCCAAATCGCAGCGGCCTTTGCAGCGTGTCTTGAAAAACTGGGAAATTATTACCTTATGCCAGTATCAGCACCTGCGGTTGGTGTATTGAATCGATCAAAATTTCGCTCAAATGCGTTTCACGACTTTTTTGCTGTTGCTTATGGTACCGCTAATGGGAACTTCCCAAAATTGGGATACGACTTTTCTCTCCCAAACTTCGCTGGGCGCCTGGGAATTGACCGAACAGGGCGCTTCTCATTTCGCCCAACTGGCTTTGCATTGTGTGGACCAGGAATATCCCAACAAACTGAATCAGGTATTGCCCGATTCGACCATGTTGCAGTCGCCGCAAGCGTTGCACCCTGCATTTTACGGATGTTTCGACTGGCACTCTGCGGTCCATGGACATTGGATGCTGGTCCGCTTGTTGAAGCAGTTTCCTCAACTGCCGGAGGGGCCCGCCATCCGGGAAAAGTTGGCAAAAAATCTCACTCCGGAAAATATCCAGGGCGAATTGGCCTATCTCGCTACCGAAGGCGGCTCCTGGGAACGCATGTATGGCTGGGCCTGGCTGCTAAAGTTGGCGGAAGAGCTCGCCATCTGGCAAGATGAACAAGGGCAGGAATGGTTTACCAACCTGGCCCCGTTGACCGATGCCTTTGTGCAAAAATATACCGACTTTTTACCCATACAGGAATACCCTGTCCGCACCGGCGTGCATCCCAATACCGCTTTTGGAATCGCCTTTGCCTGGGATTATGCGAATACGATGGGCCTGGAAAGCTTTAGGGAACTCCTCGAAGAAAGGGCCATGTACTATTTCGCTTCCGATCAGAATTGCCCGGCTTCCTGGGAACCCAGTGGAGAAGATTTTTTGTCCCCTTGCCTCGAAGAGGCCTATCTGATGAGCCGGTTTATGCGGGAAGTGGAATTCCGGAAGTGGTGGAACGAATTTTTGCCGCCGGCCCAACTGGAATCGCTGTGCACCCCTGTAGGTGTGGCCGACCGGACCGACCCGAAGATCGTACACCTCGACGGACTTAATCTGAGTCGCGCCTGGTGCTTTTACAGAATCGCCGCATCACTGAATGACGCTGGATTGCAGCAGCAATTGTACAAAGCAGCAGGCAGCCACTTGCAAGCTTCGCTTCCCTACGTGGTAAGCCCAAACTATGAGGGCTCCCATTGGCTGGCCTCGTTTGCGGTATTTGCCTTAAATGAGGGGAGATAATGGGAATGGACGATTTTACTATCTGGAAAACGCTGGTCCAGACGGCGCTGGTGGGCACGGCGCGGTCCGGGCTTCCCCCTCCGTTGTTGGCGCAGTTGGCTCAAAAAGGATTAGACGTATACGCATCGTCGGAAGAAGCGCTGCTCGGGGCTGCGGCACTCACCCGGTTGCGCATCAAAGCCGGGCGAATATTCCCTGACTGGAACGCACCCCTGCCCGATCCTGTGCCCACTCCAACAGGGGTAATCCACTCGCAAGCGAGTCGTTTTTTGGCCATCCTTCTGAGTGGCCGATTCGCGCCGGCGTTTGAGGAGTGGCTTGGCTTATTTGCCGCGCGCAAATTAACGCTCCCTCCCGAAAGTCTCCCGGGGTTATTGAATCGCTGTGTGTCGGACGACGCTGTGCGCGAGGTGCTCGAACCCCACCTGGGGGAGCGGGCCCGATGGCTGATCGCCCAAAACCCGGACTGGGCGATGCTGGCGCTTCCGGAGGATACGGAGGCATGGCAAACCGGCACGAAAATGGAGCGCAGCGCACTCCTTAAAAATGTTCGAAAAAAAGACCCTGCCGCAGCGTTGGACTTGCTGGAAGAAACCTGGGATACCGAGTCGCCAGCCGATAAAGTGGTATTCCTGGAGCTGATGGGCGACGGCCTGTCTATAACGGACGAACCCTTCCTGCAAAGGGCACAAGCCGATCGCCGGCAGGAAGTGCGCCATGCAGCGGGGCGCTTGTTGGTACAAATTCCTGGGAGCGAATTACACCGACAATTGCTCGAATTGGCAGATTCGGCTATTTCATTCGACGGGAAAAAAGTGCACCTGTCTCCTCCCAAAAAATGGCCGGAATGGCCGGCGGAAAATGGATTGGTGAAAAAAGAAAAAAATCCGGATTCGGAGTCGATCCTCCAATCCTTAGTTCAGTGGATACCTCCTGCACACTGGGCGGAAAGATGGCCCGATAAGGCATTTTTTAAAAAGGCGCTGGTTGATGCGACCATCCGGTACCGGGATGAAGCCTGGGCTTTGAAAATTTTAGAATATCAGGTATTGGCAATGGATGACCTGGAAATTTCTGCATTGCAATATGCGCAACTGTCGGCACTCCTTTCTACCGAAGGTTTTCAACAACTGATTGCCCGGGCCTGGAAAGACTCGGATAAAGATTTGGAATCATTTGACCCCGCGGAGGAGTTGCTTTTGCACAGCAAACATCCCTGGGAAGCCACATTTTCGCGGGAATGGTTGGGCACATTGCAAGCGTTATTGATCACCTCCGGTGGCGATTCCTGGAATTTATGGGACTATCGCGAATTTTTGCGGCAAGCGGCCTACCGGGTGCCCGCTTTGCCCGATGCGCCCTGGTTGGAAGGATGGGGGGAGATTTCGCCCAGGACACGCTATCTTTGGAAAGACGATGTCGACTATTTTTTGCGTGTAGTTCGTTTTCGCATAGATATGCACAAGGCATTTGAGTAGAAAAGTGGAATATGAAAAAAGACTCAGAAAAATCGGTCCTTCGATTAAAAGCTGAATTGGCTTTCGCCTCCGAATTGGAAGCGCTTTCAAAAACAGATACACATGCGAAACCGGCCAACTGGCTGCGCTCGCCCTGGGCGGTACTCACGTATCTGCTGGGCGGCACGCTGGATGACGGCACGGTGATCGAGCCCAAATACTATGGTCCAAGGCGCCTGATGGAAATTGCAGTAGCTACCCTGGCGACCGACCGCGCCTTGATGCTCCTCGGCATTCCCGGTACGGCAAAAACCTGGGTGTCGGAACACCTGGCAGCAGCTATTAGTGGCGACTCGTCGCTACTGGTACAGGGCACCGCAGGCCTGGCTGAAGAAGCATTGCGCTACGGATGGAACTATGCCCAACTCCTGGCGGATGGCCCTTCGGAGAAAGCCCTGGTAGCCAGTCCCGTCATGCGGGCGATGGAAGATGGAAAGATCGTTCGTATCGAAGAGCTCACCCGTATTCCCTCCGATGTGCAGGACTCCCTGATCACCCTTCTTTCCGAAAAGATACTACCAGTACCGGAACTCAATAGTGAGGTCCAGGCAACTAAAGGATTCAACCTGATCGCCACGGCCAACAGCCGCGACCGGGGGGTGAATGAACTGTCGAGCGCCTTGCGGCGACGTTTCAATACGGTGGTCATGCCCCTGCCTGCTTCTCTGGATGAAGAGGTGCGCATCGTGCAGGCCCGGGTGGAGCAAATCGGCCAGACCCTGGAATTGCCGCCTTCCGCCGCGCCACTGGAGGAGATCAGGCGGCTGGTTACCATATTCCGGGAATTGCGGAGCGGAAAGACGGAAGATGGCAAGCAGAAATTGAAATCACCCACGAGCACCTTGAGTACCGCCGAAGCGATATCTGTCATTCAGAACGGGCAGAGTTTGGCGACGCATTTTGGCAATGGGGTTATCCAGGCCAACGACCTGGCGGCTAGCCTTTCGGGGGCAGTAGTCAAAGACCCAAACCAGGATCAAACCGCCTGGATGGAATACCTGGAAACGGTGGTCAAGGAGCGGGATGGATGGAAAGACCTATATCGGGCCTGTAAGGAGCTGTTGTGATGAATGTCCATTTCCTCGGTATCCGGCACCATGGGCCCGGCTCTGCGAAGAGTGTGCGGGCCGCATTGAAGGTCCTTCAACCTGATGCGATCCTCCTTGAGTCGCCTTTTGATGCCGAGGAACTGTTGGCTTATGCCGGCAATCCAAACCTGAAGCCTCCGGTGGCTATGCTGGTCTACGACCCCAAAGATTTTAACCGGGCTGCCTACTATCCCTTCGCCGAATTTTCTCCCGAATGGCAAGCTATCCAGTATGGAGTAAAAAAGCAGGTTCCATTGCGTTTTTTCGATTTGCCCGCCGCAAACGGGCTGGTATTTGACCAAAATAAACCCGGAGATACCCACGGCCTGTTCATGGCCGACCGGCAGGAAGTGCTCCAGCACGACCCCATCGGGGAGATCGCCAGGCTGGCGGGGTATACCGATGGGGAACGCTGGTGGGATGTGACCTTTGAGCAGGAGGAAAGCGAGCTGGCCATTTTTCAGGCCGTCGCGGAAGTGATGGAAGCCCTGCGTTTCGAATTTCCTGCGCAGGATAGCCATACCTTGGTGCGGGAAGCGTACATGCGGGAGCGCATTCGGCAGGCTGGGAAAGAAGGATTTCAGCAAGTGGCTGTGGTTTGCGGCGCCTGGCACGTGCCGGCCCTGCAATCCTGGGAATCGATTCCCGCTTCAAAAGATAAAGCCCTGCTCCGGGGGCTGGCAAAAACCAAGATCCGAACGACCTGGGTGCCCTGGACCCATGAGCGCCTCAGTACCCACACCGGATACCGGGCCGGCGTGATAGCCCCCGCCTGGTATGCCTTGTTGTTTAGCAACCGGAAAAACGCCGTAACCCGGTGGATGAGCCAGGCGGCCAGACTCTTGCGTGCCAAAGACATGGACGCATCGGCCGCCCTGGTTATCGATGCGGTGTTGCTGGCCGAAAACCTCGCTGCCCTTCGCGGCCGCAAAGCTCCCGGGTTGGATGAATTGCGGGAGGCAGCCTGGAGCACCATCTGTGAGGGCGATGTGGAAAAACTGGCCCTCATTGAAGAAAAACTGATCGTCGGTGAGGCGTGGGGAAAAGTACCTTCGGAAATCCCGCAAGTGCCCTTGCAGCGGGACCTGGAATCCTGCATTCAATCGGCCCGCCTTACCAAAGAATATCGAATGACAGAGGCGGTGGACAAAGACCTTGACCTCCGCAAGGACTCCAATCGGCTGGCCAGTCAATTGCTCCACCGGTTGAATATACTCCAGATTCCGTGGGGCCGCCTGAAAAAAGGCTCTCAATTTAAAACCGGGAGTTTTAGCGAGCATTGGAAATTGAAATGGTTGCCCGATTATAGCATCCGGATTATCGAGGCGGGCATGTGGGGAAATACGGTTGCCGAGGCCGCCAGTACCTGGTTGATCCGGCAGGCAAATGAAAGTACCAACCTGGGCCAACTCACCGGATGGCTGGATGAAACCCTGAAAGCCGACCTGGAAGAACCGCTTGGGGTGCTGGCTACCCGGATTCAGGCGCAGGCGGCCCTGGTGCACGACATCCTTCTGCTGATCGATGCACTTGGCCCCTTGGTGGAGATCAGTCGTTACGGGGATATCCGTCAAACGACCACTGCTTCGGTCGTTCAATTGATCCATGAGTTGGCGCCCCGGATCTGTATCGGGTTGCCGGCTACGGCTATGAGTATCTCGGATGAATTGGCCACAGAAATTTTTAGGCGACTGCTCGAAATGAACCGCTTGATCGGGCTGATGAACCACCCCGCATTTGCCAATCAATTTGCGGATGCCCTACGATCGCTTTCCGAAAATGATCAGGTACATCCTCTGTTGCAAGGCACGGCGAGTCGCCTGCTTTTCGACAAAGGAAGGCATGGTGCGGCTGATTCGATCCAATTTCATCTCTCCCCCGGACAAGCTCCCGCTCACGCAGCCCAGTGGGTGGAGGGTTTTTTGCATGGAAGTGGGTTGCTATTGCTGCATTACCCCCCGCTTTGGGAAGCGCTGGACAATTGGGTAGATGCCCTTTCGATGGAGCAGTTCGTCGACCTGTTGCCCATCTTACGGCGCACCTTTTCCCGATTTTCAAAAGCGGAGCGGAGTAAAATGCTGGAACTGGCGCGAAGCGGTCAGTTGCAAGAAAAAACAGAGGGAGGGATTGACGAGGAGCGTGCCGGCAAAATGGAGGAATTGATTATTCGATTGATCGGAAAAAATTAATCGGGAGTAACCTCGTCTGGCGGAGCCGCCTCTCCTTCACTTATCCAAAAATTATTGGGTCCTTCTCCCTGAATAATATTGAGACGCTGAAAATTGAGCAATTCCAGTAAGGCCAGGAAGGTGACGATAGCGTGAATGCGGTCCTGCATGCCGGTGAAGATCTCTTCAAACCGGGCCGATCCGCCACTCGGAATACTGGATAAAATGAAGGCCTGCTGCTCCTGCACCGTGTAGGGATAGTGCATGACGGTATGCACCGTCTTGGGCGCCGTATTGTTCTCGAAGCGTTGAATGACCCTTTCGAATACCTTGAGCAATTTAAACAAGGTGACCGATTCGAGTTCTTCATCGACGAGCGCTTTGGTGGCAATGTCCTGAAGTTCTTTGGCTACATTCCCGCGGTGATGGCGGAAAAACCGGTTTTCCTCCAACTTGCGCATATCATCCAGCACGCTTTTGTACCGCTTGTATTCCAGCAGGCGCTGAACGAGTTCTTCCCTCGGGTCGATCTCGTTGCCTTCTTCGTCTACCGGCTTCCGGGGCAGGAGCATTTTTGCTTTTATCCGGCAAAGCGTGGCAGCCACCAGGATGAATTCACTGGCCAGGTCGATGTTCATCTGTTCCATCTGGCGAATGTATGCCAGGAAGTCATCTGTAATCTTGGCGATGGGAATATCGTGGATGTCGAGTTCGTCGCGCTCGATAAAGAAAAGCAGCAGGTCGAATGGCCCTTCAAACTGCGGCAGATGGATCGTATAAGTGGTTTGGCTCATTCCCTGCAAAGGTACGGAAAAAACGAAAAGATGGACTCAACTTCCCTTGCAACACCTGCATGCCTATCCACAGCCGGCAAAAGCTGGCGGGAATGGGTCAAAAAAGTGGATGGTGTTGAGGTAGTTCAGAAGTCCTCTTCGGCATTCTTGGGTGTCGAAGAGGACTTGACCCACAACCATAATTTATAAACACTGCAGCCTTTGGACGCAGTGTTTATAAACAACTTTAGGTTTATTTATCCGATGAACAAACTTCTGGTCGCGCGTCCATTCCGTATTCTTCCATCAATTCTTTCACTCTTTCTTCATAGGAATCGGGCGATTCAATACGGGCTAACTCCTCCAATAACTGATAGCGGCAATCCCATACCTTAATTCGTAAATTCTGAACCCGACACTCCAGTTCTTCCATGAAATTGAACTCAAACGTTTCTTGAAATGCTTCAATTTTGTCGAGGTACAGGTATCCATCCTCGCAGGTACCAGAAAGCCCTTTCATAGTCCAGTCTTTGACCTGTTGGATGTTGTCACAATATAAATCCGTTGATTGGTAGTTCTCTGAAAGTTTATCGCCTTTTGCGACAAACTTTCTCCAAATCTTTTCAATTTTCAACCCATTGGATTGATATTGTTCGTATAACGCTGCCAGTTCACTGATTTTGGTCATCGTAATTTCATCCAATACCACTGTTTGCGACCTTGCGATGGAATCAATTTTTTCAAGCCTTTCTTCTGCCAGTCCGCAGACATACGTGTAGCCATCCAGGATGTATGCCCGGATCAATGGCTCTACAGTACAATATTCATACCCGTAGTCTATGTTTTTCACCCTGTTGTCTGGAATAAAGGCATCCCACGCCTCATTCAACGCAGCGAGATTGCGGTCATTTTTTTCAATGGCTGTTTCCAGTTCCTTCACTTTTTCTGCCAACTCCTTATCAGGAGTTACTCCACTTTCGGCTTGCAATTTTTTAATTCTTTCAAGCATTGCCGGGCCTGAATTACATACATCCAATACTCCATTTAACACTAATTCCTTCATGTTTGGAATGGGGTAGCAGGGGAAAAGGGGTAATTCAATGTCAAATCCGGGAGAAACGCCGGTTTCTACATAGGTCTTCCAGGCAATATCCAATTTGGACATGTCCTGAAACATGGATTTCATTTTAGCTGCCGCGGAGGCTAATCCTTCCACATCCTGTACGCGCAAGGAGGTTTTTTCAGTTAATTTGAGGGTGCGATTTTCGAAGATGTTTTTTGATTTTGAGATGTCCCCCTGGCAAAAATGATAATAAGCCGTCATGTAGGAATACTTCGCCAGGGTTCTTTTTTCACAGGTCGTTTTAGCTGCGGTGACTGCTTCCAACTCTTCCGACGTGACTTCATTCGTTCGCAAAAATCGCTTCCAAATCGCATCCATGCTATGATAGGCTTCGATTTTTGTTTCGAGCTCTTCCATTTTTTCCACAAATCCCGGAATCGACTCATGTACTTCAGCGTCTATCTCCTGGACTTCTGCCATCAAACTTTCTGCGTCGTCCAACTTGCTTTGGCAAAAACAGGAGTTGGTATTCATTAATAAATATTTGGCATAATCCGGTTGGTTATACACTTTGTCAGGCTTGACTAATTCACTCATGTTGGAAATCTTGTCGTTTTCCAAAAATTCCTTCCAGGTTTCGTCAAAGTTGATAGTCTGAGAAAAAGCGGTGCCAGAAATGAAAAAAACATTGATAATAAGGCAAAAGAAAAAATAGTTTGTGCGCATCACGGTTTTGAAATTTAAAGTAAGTTCAATTTTGGGCTCTATGTGAATTGGAGTGGGTTCATAAACTCTGAGGGAAACGTTTTTTCATGCATAGTTATTTCCCTTCAAAACCCGAAAAGAATGAGGTTCTATACTGAAGAAAAGTGATTTGACGCCCTTCGGCCGTCAAATCACTTGGGACTAGTGCAGCCGGCGGCCGCACTAGTCCCAAACCACTTTGGGTTGAGTATTACCCTATAAAGGTAGGGTAATTTTCTAAAGGGTGAAAGTCCCTTATGGGCAAGTTGCCTCGACCTTCGCCAAGGCTACGGCCGGCGAAGGAAGGCAAAACGAACAGAGTCGAATACATTAAGTGCAAAAAAAGGAAAGAGGGCACGCCGCAGGGCGGCCCCCTTTAACCTGCTGTTGTCCAAATATTCTACTCAACGAGCTAAACCGGGAACTAACCAAACGTGCCACTTGCTGCGAGAAGTTTGAACAACTGGACGGGTGGGTGCGTAATCGCCTGCTCGTACATTGATCAAATTCAACCGGTTTCCTGAGATTTGGTCAGGAGAGAATCTTTTTTTTATCAAAAAAAATTAAAACAGTGCCACCAACGATTAATACCAATCCAACTATTGGCGGCCATTGTACATTATGGGTTTTTTCTGCATTTAATTCAATTGGACCTAAATCAATCACTTTTTCTGTAGTTACATAATTGAATCCGGTGTAAATCATCATGATTATTCCGATTACGGCTAGTACGATTCCCAAATTTTTTTTCATTTCCACTTTATTAATTGAAGAATTTAAAACCGGTAACCAAGCGAAAGGCCGTAACCGGTATTTTTAAGCGTTGAACTATCGTCGGGGAAGAGATAGTTATCCGGGTTAATATTTATCATGCCGAGTTGCGCGTTCAATTGCAAAAACAAACCGAATGCCATTTCATATCCGAAGAAAATATTGCCACCGATATCCAACGGTTTAATATAGGCTGTGGTTAAGGGGTCGCCTAATACCACTTCGTTTTTGAATTTGATATCAGCTTCAGAAGTTACAGAGCCACTTTCGTAAATAACTTTACCAGTAATGCCGTATCCAACATAAGGCCCAAATCCAAGGATGAAATAACCATTGCCCAACAGGCCTTTATACACAAAATTAAGAGGCAGCTCAATGTAGGAGAGTTTGTACGTGCTGGTTAAAATGCTAGCCGTATTTTTTGCGCCCTTTGTGCTGAACTGTAACCCTGGCTGAAAGTAAAACTCCGGAGCAACTGGGATCTGGGCATTTACCCCGAAATGGTAACCAATTATCAAATCGTTTTCGAGTTTGTTGCCACTCATATCTTTGCCGTTCAGATTTTGAAAATTAACACCTCCCAGAATGGCAAATGATGTTTTTCCAGGCACATCACTTTGGGCTATTGCCGAAGAGATGAAAAGTGTAAAAACAAATAGCAAAGCAACTTGTATTGTTTTCATTGTAAATTATTTAAGCGCATTCATTCATTCATTCAATCAATTAATTATTAGCACCCTGTGCGGCTTCTGCTTTCATTTTTTCATTGGCGGTTATCAAAAACTCTACCCTGCGGTTTTGTGTGCGGCCATTTTCTGTGTCATTCTCGTATTTGGGCGATGTTTCGCCAAATCCCTTCACTTTTGCCCGGCCTGAATTTATCCCTTTAGCAGTTAAATAGTAATAGACATTGCGGGCACGTTGTTCCGATAAATTTTGGTTGTACGCTTCGCTACCTTTACTATCAGTATGTCCCTGTATTTCAATATCTGTGTCGACATAACTATTCAACACAATTACCAGTTTGTCGAGATTCGCTTTTGCGCTCTCCGAAAGGTTTGATTTGTCGAAACCAAATAATACATTACTGTTAAATTCAACAACAATGCCTTCGCCCACGCGTTCAACTTTTGCATCAGGTACTGTTTTTTTAATTTCTTCGGCCTGCTTGTCCATCTGATGGCCAATTATCGCACCCGAAGCTCCACCAACCGCTGCCCCTATTATCGCGCCCAAAGCAGTATTTCCCGAAGCTCTGCCGATTACAGCGCCCGCTGCACTGCCGGCTGTGGTTCCAATAACAGCCCCTTTTTGTGTTTTATTCCATGTACTGCAGCCCGAAAAAAACATTGTCGAGCATAGAATCACGAGCAAACTCATTCTTAACTTTTTCATTTTAATGTTTTTTATACATACGATCAAACAGAAGTGGTTTGGGCTAGCGCGGCCGGCGGCCGCACTAGCCCCAAAGTGGTTTGACGGCCGCCGGCCGTCAAACCACTTTGGCTTCATTATATACTCAAACAGAAGTGGTTTGGGCTGCGCCCGCCGTCAAACCACTTTCTTTCTCAAACAGAAGTGGTTTGGGCTAGTGCGGCCGGCGGCCGCGCTAGCCCCAAGGTGGTTTGACGGCCGCCGGCCGTCAAATCACTTTGGCTTCATTATAGAGGTTCTTAACTTTGAATAAAGGTCGGCTTGTTTAGACGGAGAAGTGTTATATAACTTTTGTAAAAGGTTACATTATTCACACATTTTTAGTGTGTTTTGGGAGCAAGAAAACTCTGCTGACCTGATAAAATTGATTTTGGAATTGATTTTGAGTTTTTCAGCGCATCAAGAAATTCCTTCACATGAACCGTTGCGTAAGTTGATGCATAATCGGGCATGGCGTAGGGGGTTATCAAATCAGCATTATGAATCATTGAGCCACAGGAATAAACTACATTGGGGACATAGCCTTCTCTTTACGCTGCATTGGGCATTTTACTATACTGTAATAGGTATTGCACTAAAACACTGGGTTATGGTTTTACAATTGTATTGCTGTCTAATGTTACAGCGGCAATACGGGCAAACAACCGACCTTCAATTATAGCGCCAGTATTCATTGAAATAGATTGATCAGCCATTATTGTACCCTTAAAAACGGATGTAGTTCCAAGCGTTGCAGAAGTACCTACCTGCCAAAAAATATTGGAGGCCAATGCTCCACCGCTTAAAATAACCTGACGCCCTGGAGTGGTGTTTAAAGAAGAAGCTATCTGGATTATAAAGACTGCATTTGCATCACCTTTTGCATCGAAGGTAAGATCGCCGGAAGAAATTTCAAGCGATCCGTTCGATTTATAAAGCCCTGGGGTGAGTGTGAGTCCACCAATATTTCCGGCAAGGAGTACCATATCAGTTGATGTACGTCCAGCAGCCTCATTATATGCTGTTGTCAAATCACCTTTGGCCGCAGTAAGCCCAACCGCATCAGGGACAGAACCTGCAGGACCAGAAGCATCTACGGTGTACGTAGTGCCGGTAATTTCTGCACTTCCAAATCCACTAATCAAACTTCCGGAAGCGGGACTTAATCCAATATTTCCGGTAAGTGCAGAAGTTGGGATATTAGATATTTGCGAGCCAGCTAAAACCACAAAATCAGTTGTTGATCTAAGATTAATAGTAGGCTGTACTACCGTTTGAGGAGTTATTACATTAACCGGATCCTGGTCATCTTCTTTTTTACAGCCGGCCACCATTATAACGGATACCAGTGCAAAAAATGTCAATAAATTTTTTGTTTTCATTACTTGTAGTGTTAAATTTTGAGTGAATTTTTCCACTACAAGATGAGGTAATTAACTCCGGAAAGTCTTACATAACTATAGAAATAAGTTACATAAATCACAGATTTTCAAGATTTACCTTTCGATTTTTCTTCATCTGGTTGTAAAAGGAAGGGGTTCGGCCAGTAATTTTTTTTAAATTGGTTGGATATATAACAAGATTACACTCCCTACTCGATTATACCTCGTTTTTATTTCCTTTTAGTTTGTTTACATTCATTATCAAGTATTGTCTTCCATCTTCGATTGCCAATTTAAAGTATTTTTCCAATTCTGGTGAATTTGCCGTTTCCAAAGAATGAAGAACTGCAATTCTTTGATATTCTTGCCATTTATCTTCTCGATTCCAGGCTTCTTTACAAAATTCCTCTAATCTCGAATGATTAAATTTTGAAATTGTCATTAAAGCCATACGTCTTACATATTCGTCCCCATCCTTTAAAAATCTCTCTAATAGTGATTTGGCAATTTCTTTATTTGGAAATTTGTCAAGATTTATTGCTATTTGCCATTTGGAATCTCGTTCTCCAAATTCCAAAGACTTGTTCGCTAATAATTCAAGAGATTTTGGTTGTTGTTCAGCAATTTTTTCAATGAAATCTTCCGTTTCGTTATTTCTTGCGATTAAATACAAGATGTATTCTATATCCTCATTTTCCCAATATAGATAATTTTCCGTTGCTATAAATTCATAAAACAGCTCGTTTATTATACACCATTCAGTATAATTCTCTTCCCATTCCCCGCCTCTTTCAGGTTCGGGAATTTCTGACAAACTCCTCGACCATTTTTTGAATTTTTCTATTTCTTGTTTGAGTTGTTTTTTCATTTTTTCTTAATGAGGTATATCGGTGAGTACGCCTGCCGTACGACCGATAGGGAGCATGGACATGGTATACATTGTGTGTGCCCGGCATGGGCATCCGATTCCCTATAAAGATAGGGGAATTTTCTGGAGGGTGAAACTCCCTTATGAGCGAGTTGCCGATAGCGTAGCGTATCGGGATACGGTGGTGTGAAAGGGCTGGCTTCTAATTATGCCTATCTACTCCAGCAATACAAATCCCGCCCATTGGTACGGATTGATGAACCGCTCCCGCATCTCCTGCTGGGTGTTGCGGAATGCTTCCGGGATTGACTGTTTATCTGTTATCCAATGGCTGTAAAAAGTGGTCATAAAAACGGAGGTCTCTTGGTCGGGTACCTGCCACAGGCTCATGATCAGGTATTTTGCTCCGGCAATCGTGAAGGCCCGTTGGAGGCCGTACACGCCTTCATTACCCTGTATATCGCCCAGGCCCGTCTCGCAAGCGGAGAGCACTACGAGCTCCGTATTGGACAGGTTCATCTGACTGATCTCGTAGGCCGTGAGGATGCCGTCCTCGATGTCCGGTTGGATGGGCTTGCTCCCGGTTTCCCGGGACCAGGCATAGTTACCACCGGCGAGGAGGAGGCCGGAGCGGATCATGGGGTGCTCGGAGATTTTAAACACCAGCTCATTCTCTTCCATCCTTAATTCCTTATCCCTTTTTTGGGGGTCAGCGAAAAAATAGCCGTGGGTAGCCAGGTGAAGGATGCGGGGGGATGGACCGGTCCGGCCAATGGCTTTGAAAGATTCCTCCGTCGCCGTGTAGCCTTTGCGGGTGTTGGTTTCGATTCCAGCGATTGCCAACATGGTTGCTATTTTGTCCACTTCCTTTTCCGTCCATTTCAGGTAGCTCCAGGCGCCACCCCTGCCTTCGCGGAAGCTCCGGTAGGCAAGCCGAAGGGTGGAATCGGTATAACTAAAAGGTAATCCCCCTCTGGTGGCCAGCAGGTCTGTTCCATAATCCTTATTGGCCGCTGCGATGGCCGTGCTGTCCATCTCGTATTGGATGCCCCCAAACAGTATAGCGGACTGTTCGGCCACTGCCACATTGACCGGGACGACCAGTTGCCGGGTGCTGTTCATACCGACCATGTTGTAGCGGTCGGCCAGGGTTTCTTCATCGCTGACAGGAATGGCCTCCAGGTTCAGCCGGTGCAGCAATCCGGAGGGGGAAAAGTAGACGGTTCGGATATCTGCCAGTTCTTTTTCGAGTGGCTGCCAGATGAATTCGTATAAGGATTTTTGCGGTTGTTCCAGGGGGGTTAGGCCCCTTTCTGCCATGGAATACAGCCGGTTTACATAATCGCCATTGCGTTCGCCGTGTAGGGACAAGAGGCTATCGAGGGAGCGTTCCTCAAACAGCGGGATGAAAGCCGGACCGGCGTTGCCGGGCCGCAGCACCAGCGCGGCATACATGGTGCTGTCGGTTGCTTTTTTGTCGTAGTAGCGGTAATGGACAAATTCCACAGCCGCTTCTCCTGGTTGAAGGCTTGCCTGAACTTCTTGCCACTGCACCTGGCGTTTGGCTTCGCTATAGCCGGCCACGGTGCGGACTAGGTCTTTTTCGAGTTCGTTGGACTGTGTTTCTAATCTGGCCACCAACGCGCTGTCCTGCTCGGCAATGGGTTGTGCGTATTGAGCGGCCAGCCGGCGCTGGTATCCTTTCAGGCGATTGAATTTTTCTGTAGCGGCCGTATCCATAACGGCCAATTGTTTGATCCGGCCTGCAGCCTGTAGCAGGAAACCTTTGTAAAACAAGCTGTTGTCGTAGCAGGCAGCGTTTAATTTTTTACTTTTGGTACGCTGGGTGAAAGCAAGAACTTGGTTTTGATCTTGGGAAAACTTGTCCATATAATTGTTCAGTTCCTGTTCGGAAAGGTGATGCATCGCTTTTTCGATCAGGCGCTTGTTGACGACGAGCAGTTCAAGGTACAAGGGTTCAGCTTTTTCATATTTGCCCATGTTCCCATACAGAACGGCCAGGTTGTAAAGGGTTGCGGCATAATGGGGATGTTCCTTGCCCAGTGCTTTTTCCCAGATGGCTTTGGCTTCGAGGTAAAGCGGTTCGGCTTTTTCGTATGGGCCCAATTCCAGGTAAAGACTCGCAAGATCATTCAGGCTTGAGGCATATTCGGGATGTGCCTTTCCCAAAACTTTTCCCGGATGGCTATGGCTTCGAGTTCGAGCAGTTCGGCTTTTTCGTATTGGCCCAATTCCAGGTAAAGATTAGCCAGGTTATTTAGGCTCAGTGCGTATTCGGGATGTTCTTTGCCTAAAACTTTTTCTCGGATGGCTTTGGATTGGAGATAGAGCGGTTCGGCTTTTTCGTACTGGCCCATATCACTATACAGATGCGCCAGATTGCCGAGGCTCATGGCAAATTCAGGATGTTCCTTTCCCAAGGCTTTTTCGCGGATGGCTATGGCTTCGAGTTCGAGCAGTTCGGCTTTTTCGTATTGGCCCATAACAGTGTACAGAATGGCCAGGTTGCTGAGGCTTGCTGCATATTCGGGATGTTCTTTTCCAAAGACTTTTTCACGGATGGCTATGGCTTCGAGGAGGAGCGGCTCAGCTTTTTCGTATTGGCCCATGTCTTTGTAGAGAATCCCCAGGTTGCCGAGGCAATTATAGTAAAATGAATGGTTCTGGTCGTTTAGTCGATTTTCGAAAATCTCCTTGGCTTCGAGGTAGAGTGGTTCGGCTTTTTCGTATAAGCCCATGAAGTAGTACAGAATTCCCAGGTTGACTAAACTTGCGGCATAATCGGGATGTACCTTTCCCAAAACTTTTTCGCGGATGGCTTTGGCTTCGAGGTAGAGCGGTTCGACTTTCTCGTATTGGCCCATATTACTGTACAGAATCGCTAGTGTGTTCAGGGTTGCGGCATATTCGGGATGTTCCTTTCCTAAAACTTTTTCGCGGATGGCTTTGGCTTCGAGGTAAAGCGGCTCAGCTTTTTCGTATAGGCCCATGTCACTGTACAGACGCCCCAGGATGTGGAGGCTTGCTACATATTCGGGATGTTCCTTTCCCAAGGCTTTTTCGCGGATGGTTAGGGCTTCGAGCAAGAGCGATTCGCTTTCTCTCCCCCCCCCCCCCCCCCCCCTTCCCAAGGCTTTTTCACGTATAGTTTTGGAATCTAAATACCATTTCTCGGCTTCCGGAATGTCCCCTTTAATATGCAGCACCCTGCCATGATTAAAACAACAACTCCCAAACGCAGCCGACTTTCTGCCCAGTTTTTCCAGGGCAATTTTTTCAGCAGCGGAATTGACTTCGATGGCTTGGTCGAAATCCCGCTGCCCAGTGAGGGTGCGGGAAATTTGGATGAGGCTGTCCACCTGCCGGATGGCAATGGAGTCAACACGCTGCGCCCATACAAGGGTGGGCAGGATAAGAAACAGGAGGGGAAAGGCGTTTTTCATTGGGTGCATTGGTTTAGAGGGGGAAAATAGGATCATTTTTAATAGTCAGGAAATAGTTCCTTTGCTCTTTTTTCCATTTCAGCCGCAATCACACGGCCATCTTCATCTTGTTCCCTAAGCTTCTTAATAATATTATGGTAACTTTCAGCATCTCTGTCTTGACTTAATTTGAAAACAGTGTCAATCTCTTTTACCTCAATTTCAAAAGCTACGATTGCCCCCATTACTCTTTGTTTAAACGCTAAAGGCAAGTTGTCAAAAACAGTTGTTGACTGCTGATTCTGATCTTCGAAATGCAGCGTTGTCATTCTAAGCACATCTTCTAGCGCACTATCGTCTAAAAACCGGATGATTCCTTTTACGTGTACGCTCATATAATTCCAAGTAGACGCAGTATATGGATTGCTATACCAAGTACCACTCACATAGGTGTGCTTACCCGTAAAAACTGCAAGTACATTTTCATTATGTAAAAAGGCTTTATGATGGTCTGTATTTTTCATTATATGCCCTCTCAGTATTTTCCTGCCATCCTTTTCTTCAATGAAAACCGGCACTTGTGTGGCAACAGGTTTGTTTTCTGAATCACATCCAGTTAAAAAAGCAAAAGGATACTGTCCAACGAATTCTTTAATTATTTGTTCGTTTTGTTCTTTGTGGTATGGGAGATTGTACATTAGTCTATTTATTGTTAGTGTCTTCTATTTTGTTTTTCGGTTAAATCCAAAAGTAGAAAGAATGAATTTTCAGTGTCTTACTTTTTTTTGAAGAAGCCATATTTGCATTTCATTGATAACCAATCATCCTGGTATTCAAATTTATTTAATGGAAAATCCAAAAGCAAAACCAAGAACTATTCTTTATTCTTATACTTTAAATAATCTGCCCATGAATCAATTTGTTCAATATTTGAAACGTCGGGTTCGCCCTTTTTAGGAAAAATTGGGGCTCCAAAATTTGTAAACCCTTGGACTGTATTTGTCGATTTTTCAATCATCCAAACTTTAACAGCAAAATTTCTATACTTATATTTATTTAATTGCCGTGTATATGTTGCGGAAGAATTGAAAGAGCATTTGGCATAGAATATAGTATTGACTTCGCTCAAAGAGTCTGTTGAAATTTTATGTAAAAAACCATGTTTCATCTGTTTGGAACATATTATATTGTTGTCTTCAAGTTCAAGAACTTCGCTACAATCGTTGTCATACCAAATGATATAATTCTTAATTTGAAAATTTGGGTTATACCACCATTCTTCGCAATTTTTATATTTCATAGTTTCAACTTTGAATGTCAAGTTACTATCTACAGAAAATAGATTCTTTTCTCTTGTTATCCAACATTCGCTGGAGTCAAATCCCTTGCCAATGTACTTAGTTTCGAAACTAATTTTCTCTGTTTGATATTTATTAATTGCGAGTATATAATCTTGAATAGTGCTATCAATTGCTGGCGCAGATTTATTTGCAGATTTTTCTGAAAAATAATCTCGATCTCCAGAGTTATACCCATACCAAATAAACCAAACGATTAAAATACCAACTACCAATAAAATTAGATTATCTGCAGTTTCATTTTTCATATTCATTTCCCACTATTTTAATTGTTCAACGGCAGTCTGTGCATAAACCTAACGACCTAAGAATTTTTAACAACTTCAGGCATTTAGTGTACTTTTTTTTAAAATTTTGTGTTGCGCCGGGAGATATTTCTGTTATTTTGTTGCCGCATCTCCAAGTTTTCTCACAGTCTGATGTACGGTGGTGTGAGAGGGCTGGGGTGGGCTTTATGGCTCACCTCTCCCTACTCGATTAGCAACTTGCATTCTTTATTTTTCTTTGAATTTTAATGATCCGTTACAAGCATCTCCTTCTTCAACTCCTTCTGTCCATGCTTTTAAAGTTGTAATTCTCTCGCGAGTTAATTTCTCCAAATAAATTGAAACGCACATTGGATAAACACTTCCGTAATATCTTGTATCTGTCTCAGGATACTTAACTTTTAACTCCGCATCTCGAAAAGTAATCCAAATTCTCTGGGCAGTTTGTAGATTCTTTATGAAAACAGTATCTGACTTATACTCAGTCAAGATTGTTTTATAAATGTCATTTAGTTCTTTATCAGCTTTTTTGTACGATTCATTTGCTTCTCTATTCATCTCTACTTGAGTCTGGGAAAAACCTGTCAGGCAAATAATGCTAATAAAAATTGTCAGTATGTATCTCATCTTGCTGTCTTTAAGCTTGTTGCTAGCGCCACTCCATGGCGTATAAAACCGCACTGCCCGTGCGCACATTTACAAATCCAAATCATCCAACAAACGCCTCAATTTATCCCACCCCTTTCGTGGGGATATAGGCGGCAAAACGGTGCCGATGCGGTCGGAAGCATTCCAAGTTATGCATATTTTTACCAAACATGCAATTGCTTTCGCGAAGTTTATGCAGTACGAAAGCCGTACTTTTACCAGCGCATTCCTATTTTTGATTGCCAAATAACCCCACGCCAATTGACAAACCTGCACTGGAACGATACCCGCAATTTCCTCTCCAAACTCACCTTTCGCAGGTTGTGGAATGTTTGCCTCGTCTGGTTGTCCTACCTGCTCACACGTCTCCTGAAGCGCCCGGTTCAGTGGGGTATGCCGGTTACGATATCTATTGAGCCCACTACGGCCTGCAACCTCCGTTGTCCCGAATGTCCCAGCGGACTCCGGTCGTTCACCCGCCCGGTCGGTAATCTGCGTACCGATTTTTTCCGGAGCACCATCGATTCGCTGTATCGCGACCTGACTTACCTGATCTTTTATTTCCAGGGAGAGCCTTATATCCATCCGCAATTTTTGGAGATGGTGCACTACGCCTCCAAAAAGGGACTTTACACGATCACGTCTACCAACGGCCATTTCCTCAACGAGGAGAATGCCCGAAAGACCATTGAATCAGGACTCGATCGACTGATCATTTCGGTCGATGGCACGACGCAGGAGGTGTACGAGCAATATCGCATTGGGGGAGATTTAGAGGTCGTGTTGCAGGGCGCCCGGAATGTGGTTAAGTGGAAAAAGGCATTGCAATCTGCCACCCCGCATATCGTGTTTCAATTCCTGGTGGTTCGCCCCAACGAACACCAGATAGCAGCGGTGCGCCAATTGGCCGTGGAGATCGGAGTGGATGAGGTCAAGCTAAAAACGGCCCAGGTCTACGACTACGAAGCGGGAAATCGCCTGATTCCTACGATTGGCCGGTATTCCAGGTACCAGGAGGGCTCCGGTGGGGTTTGGAGGGTGAAAAACAAGCTCCTCAACCACTGTTGGAAACTCTGGCATGCCTGTGTGATCACCTGGGATGGACTCGTGGTCCCCTGCTGTTTTGATAAAGATGCTACCCATCGGCTGGGAGATTTAAAACAACAAGGCTTTAAGGAGGTTTGGAAAGGATCTTCCTACCGCTATTTTCGGCAGCAACTGCTGCAGGGGAGAGATCAGATAGATATCTGCACCAATTGTACGGAAGGGTGTACGGTTTGGACGGACTGATTTGCGAGGCTTCATAACAATGCAATCTCAGAATTTCGGACTCCTGTGGATAACTTTCCACAGATCCCTGTGTAATATCCACACCTGACTCACACCTGCGGCGCGGGATATTGTGGATAAAAAATGATGTAAAATGCTGGAAATCATTTGGATTCCCGGGTTTTTCGCCGCATCTTTGTCTTTCGTGGATGACTATAAGACTATTTCTCAGGAGCCCTTTTTGCAAGTTATGTAAACTCAAGTTCCTTTCACCTGTTATATGCAGGCTTGAAGGGTATTAGCGATTCAAGGCCCCCTGTGAAGTATTTTGCCAACCACTGACCTCATTAAAGACTACGGGAAATCAAGATCGGGAAATAAAAGGACACGGCGGTGTCCGCAAAACAGCAGCACTATGAGTACGTTCAAAGTCATTTTTTCGGGCCGGCTCGAGTTTGGGTCCGAACGTAGTTTTCATCAGGTGGTCAAATTTTATCAGCACCGGTTCGAAAACTACTATCGCAAAGATGTTCTGCTCAAGGTAGAAGAGATCTTTGAAGAGGAGACGCAATCCCTGAACGTGACCCGTTTTATCGGTGAATCGGGAGAAAAAACCTGGCGCAATACTGTCAAACTGATCGAATATATGGCCGAGTTTGCCATTGCAGGGGATTTCCAGGCATGGATGACCTCCGGTGGTCAGATCGTTCAGGAGCGGTTTATCGAACCGGCGAGTGAAAAAGCCGCTACACAAGCGTTTCTGAAAGGAAGAGCGCTCGTCGATAAAGGAGAGGAAGCCAAAGCAAAGGTGTTGTTGGATCAAGCCATCGAGAAGTTTGCACGCCATGCCCAAGCGTACGAGCGTCGTGGGAAAGTAAACTTCCGCCTCAAGAACTTCAAAGATGCCCTTTACGATTTCACCAAAAGCATTAATATCCACCCGGATAATCCCGATGCGTATGTAGGCCGTGCCGCTGTTAAAATGGTGCTTGGCGATTACAAAGCGGCTATCGAAGACCTGGAGATGGCCGTCAAATCTTCTATCCCACATCAGCCGATCTTCTGGCAAGCTCGCCGGATGAAAGGAGAATGCCATATTCTGCTTGAAGAGTTTCCCGCCGCGATCAAAGAATTAAAACTTGTCACCACCCGGGCCTTTAAAGAAAATGACCCCAATTATTACTGGCTCAAAGCAGCCTTTTCCAACTACGGCAAGGCACTATTGGGATCAGGTCAATATGCCGAGTCTGTGAAGGCTTTTAATATGGCACTTTCCATCTCCGGGGAGCAGCAACGGGCTACCTTCGTTGCCGAATCTTTTCTGCTGCGAGGCATTGCCCGCCAAAAAGCTGGCGAAGGCGATTTTGCCAACGATTGGAAAGAAGCGGCTGGAATGGGGTCTGAACGTGCGGCAAGTCTCCTGCAAACACTGGCTTAATAAGCTGCCGGTGTGCCCTTCTGAATAATGGCGCTTCCCGATTTTCAAATGCTTTCCAACCGGGTTCGGAAAATGACCCGGCACCTGGGTAAATGGGCCCGGCGCAGCGGCGTGAGTTGCTACCGGGTTTACGATGCCGATATCCCTGAATTTCCGCTCGCTATCGATCGCTACGAGAACTACCTCCACGTAGCAGAATACAAACGCAACCACCCGCTTACCCCGGAAGAGTATCAGCTTTGGAAAGCAGGCTGCAGGGAGGTGCTCAGCGAGGTGCTGGAAATCCCTCCCGACCATATATTTTTCAAGTTTCGCGAACCCCAGAAGGGGAAAAGTCAATACGAAAAGCAGGGCCAGCAAAAACACGAACTGATCGTCCACGAAGGCGGCCACCGCTTTTTGGTCAACCTGAGCGATTACCTCGATACCGGGCTTTTTCTCGACCATCGAATCACCCGGCGCATGGTAGGCGAACGGGCGGCAGGTAAACGCATGCTCAACCTCTTTGCTTATACGGGCTCGTTCACGGTATATGCCGCTGCGAACGGAGCCGCTTCCACCACTACCATCGATCTGTCCACCACCTACCTCGACTGGGCTCGCCGAAACCTGGAACTGAATGGGTACAAAGGGCCCTCCCACAAGTTCATCCGTGAAGATGTGAAAGCCTGGCTGAATCAGCCGTTTAGCGAAAGATACGATTTGGCTGTCCTTGACCCACCTACGTTTTCCAACAGCAAGCGCATGACGGATATCCTGGATGTGCAACGCGATCATGTCGACCTGATCCAGGGCGTGCTTCGGCGGATGGAACCGGGCGGATCCCTGTTTTTTTCTACCAACCTGCGATCCTTCAAACTGGACGCCGATCAGATCCGGGGCGCCCAAATCCGGGATATTTCCCAACAGACCATACCGGAGGATTTTAGAAACCAACGGATCCATTATTGCTTTGAACTGATCAAAGAACATGGCTAAAAGCGCATTTGTCACCGGAGGTACCGGATTTATCGGGCTAAATCTCATCGAGCAACTGATACAGGACGGTTGGGCGGTGACCGCACTGCATCGCGCTTCTTCCGATCTTACCTATCTCCAGCGCTTCCCCATTACCCTGGTGGAGGGAGATATTACCGATATCAACTCATTGAGGAAGACCTTTCCAACCGGGGTGGATGTCTTGTTTCACCTGGCCGGAGATACCAATTCTTGGTCGAAGCGAAATGCCCGCCAAACGGCAATTCATGTCGATGGAACGCGAAATTTGGTGACCGTAGCGGCAGAAAAGGGCGTCAGGACCTTTATTTACACCTCCAGCGTAGCCGCCTGGGGGGAGGTGAATGGACGGATAACCGAAGCACTCCCGCAGCAAGGGCAGCATTCCTGGATCCATTACAACCGGACCAAATGGCTGGGCGAACAGGAAGCGTGGAAGGGAATGGACAAAGGGATGAAAGTGGTCATCCTGAATCCGGCAACCGTAATCGGGCCCTATGATATAACTTCCTGGGGCAAGGCATTTATCCAGATAAAAAAAGATGCCTTTCCTTTTGCATTGCCTGGCTGTGCCAGTTTTGCCCATGTGGCGGAAGTAGCCCGGGCACATATCCGTGCGGTGGAAAAAGGGCAAAACGGGCATCGATATATTTTGGGCGGGGAACCGGGCACTACCTATGCCGACTTATTCAGAGAGGTGGCGCTGATTTTGGGAAAACCCAACGCACCAAAGCCCGCGCCACCCTGGATGCTTCTGGCAATCAGCCGCCTCATGGCCGGTATTTCTTCCATTACAGGGAAAGAGCCTATGCTCACTCCGGAGTTTATCACCGTAACTTCCCGGAAAAACCGGACCTATTCCAGCGAGAAGGCAGTAGCGGAATTAGGGTACCGGATCATACCGCTGAAAACCTGTGTGGCAGATTGCCATCGCTGGTTGGTAGAAGAAGGACTCCTTTGAAAATGATAGCGCCTGTTTTTGCGTTAGTATGGAAATAATACTTTTATGAAATACCCCCTGTTATCCAATGGCTTCCTTGCCGGACTTTTCCTGGTTTGGACCCTGGCGCTGGCCGCCCAGCCTGCATATACCACTGAAAAAACAACCAGCACCCGAAATGCAAAGGACTACGACCGGGCCATGACCATGATCGAGTTGGGGCAGTTGGAAGAAGCGTATAAAATACTGTCACGCACGGTGGTTGCGGATAGTCTGTTTTTGGACGGCTATATTCAATTGGCAGCCGTCCGCCACGACCAGGGGCAGCTGGCCGAATCGGAGGCCTATTTTGAGAAAGCATTGCAGCTAGCGCCCGATTACCGGAAAGACGTATGGCTCCAGTTGGGACTTACAGAATGGCGGCAGGATAAATACGACGAAGCGGAAGAGCACCTGAAGAAATATATGGCGCTCAATCCTACCAATGAGCGGGATATCAGGTTGGCAGAGACCTATCTGGAGCGATGTGCTTTTTCCGCAGAAGCCATGCGCAATCCCGTTCCATTCCAGCCACAAAAGCTGGACTCTACCGTTAATACCGCTGCTGACGAATACCTGCCCTCCCTGACCGCCGATGGGAGCACCCTTATTTTTACGCGCGTAGTAGACCGTCAGGAAGATTTTTATTTGTCGAGGGAAACGGCAGATGGCAACTGGGGACAAGCTGTTGCGATCGACCGGGTTAATACCGAACAAAACGAAGGCGCCCAGACCGTGTCTGCGGACGGACGCACCCTGATCTTTACCGCCTGTAACCGCAGTGGGGGGAAGGGGCGATGCGACTTGTACATTACCGAATACCAGAATGGGAAATGGACAACTGTCGAAAATATGGGAGAACCAGTGAATACCGGTGCCTGGGAGTCACAACCCTCGCTGTCAGGGGATGGAAAGTCCCTGTATTTCGCCAGCGACCGGATTGACGGGAAAGGTGGAAAAGACATTTGGGTCAGCTATCGATCCGCAGATGGGAGTTGGGGCGCCCCTCAAAACCTGGGCGATACCATCAATACCAGCAAAGACGAACAGGGACCCTTTATCCATCCGGATGGACAGACCCTTTACTTTATGTCGGATGGACACCCTGGAATGGGCAGTGCGGATATTTTTTTCAGTCGCCGCACTCCAGGAGGACCCTGGCAGACGCCTGTCAATATGGGGTACCCGATCAACAGCAAGAGCGCGGAAGGCCTGTTGGTTGTCAGTATTGATGGAAAAACGGCTTATTTCGCCAGCAATCGTTCAGATCTGAATCCCACTACCTCATATGGAAAGCCCACTTACGACCTGTATTCTTTTGAGTTGTACGAAGCAGCCCGCCCTGCTCCGGTGACCTACGTCAAGGCAGTGGTCCGCGATGCCGATACCCGGTTGCCGCTGGAAGCAGTAGCCGAATTTTTAGACCTGGAGACCGGGCAAATAGCAGCCGGCGCTACTACCGATAAGGACGGCCAATTTCTGGTGGTATTGCCGGCCGGAAAAAATTATGCACTCAACGTTTCCAAGCCCAAATACCTGTTTTTCTCCGAGCACTTCGAGTTGAAAGAACCGGCTTCGGTCGAAAAGCCATTTCTGTTGGAAATTGAATTGCAACCCATATCGCAAAATGGGGCGCCGGTGGAAGAGAAAGCCATCGTCCTGAAAAACGTATTTTTTGAATCGGGATCCGCCCTGTTGCTTCCCGAATCGAAGGGCGAGTTGGAAAAACTTCGGAATCTGCTGGAAGAAAACCCGGGACTCCGGATTCAGATCAATGGGCATACAGACAACGTAGGTTCGGAGGCGGATAATCAATCACTCTCGGAGCAACGGGCCAAAGCGGTCTATTCCTATTTAGCAGATAAAGGAATAGACCGCTTGCGGCTTCGCTTCAAAGGCTTTGGAGAAAGCCGGCCGGTGGATACCAATGAAACGGAAGAGGGGCGGCAGCATAACCGGCGCACGGAGTTTACCGTTTTTTAACAACTTCCCCTTTTAATTCCTTTTTGGGGGGACATTCCCAGGCCTCTTTTGTTCCTGGCGATTGCGCCATTCTTCCAGCAGGCGTTCCTTAAATTGCCGGTCGATGCGGGAGAGCAAGGCTATTTTTCGGACAGGCAGCACCCCGCGCATTTTGCCGTAGTATTCCTTTTTTAGCTGGAGCGTCTTTTCCTCCATTTCAAAAGAGGTCTCGATAAGTTTTTCGGCTTCCGCATCCGACATGAGCTCGAGGCTCTTGTCGTTTTTGTACGACTTCCGAATGGCTTTTTCTTTGTCCTGATACTCATTGTAAAGGGGCCAGAAACTTTGGGACTCCTCCGGAGTGAGTTGAAGTTTTTCGGTGAAAAAGGCGATGCGTAGCGCTTCTATCCGGTCGTCCATAGCCCGGGGTTGCCCCCAGCTGATAAGGGGAAGAAATCCAACTATCAGTGCAAAGCCTAGCGTGATTTTTCTCATGGTGAAATGTTATTTAGGTGGGAGGGTAGTTTATAATAGTTCTTCCAGGGTTTCCAGGTCAATGTCATCCAGCAGTTCTTCCATATATTGCTGCAATTGGGGGTCGTCGAGGGTCGCGTCATTGAAAAGGCCACCTTCATTTTCCGCAGCGGATGCATACTGAATGAGCATATCCAGGTCGAAATCATCGATGTGTTGGGAAATGTATTGATCCACTTCTTCTGCCGAAATGGCGAGCGATTCCTGATTAGCCGCAGGGTGGTCGGGTTGAAAAAGAAAGATCGACAGTCCAATGGCTGCAACAAAGGAAGCGGCGACAGCCATCCGCGGCCAGAGTTGGAAAACCCTCCTGGATGGACGTTGATTTTCAGTGGCCGCACGCTTCAGCACCTCTTGTTGTAATTGATCGAAGTAGCCTTCCGGGACGGTCATTCCGCCTGGTTTTTCCTTCAATCGGGCAAGAAACGGGGCTTCTTTTTCCAATTCCTTCCGCAATGCATCCGTATCTTTTTTCATGGCTATCGGTTCATTTCACGCAGCTTCATAGCCGCGAATGTGATTTTCAATTTTTTTGACCGCGTGGTGAAAGGAAGCTTTCAACGCGCCGACAGAAGTATGCAGTACGCCTGACATGTCTTCATAGCTCATCTCTTCAAAATAGCGGAGGTTGAAGACCAATTTTTGCTTGTCGGGCAGGATCTCTATAGCTGCATACAATTTGACTTGCGCCTCCTCGCCATCGAAAAATACATCGGCTTCGAGTTTGTTGGACAAGTTGTTGGATTCATCATCCACCGAATTGGCCATGCGCCTTTTCTTCTGTTTGAGGAACGTAACCGCTTCATTGGTGGCAATGCGATAAAGCCAGGTATAGAGTTGAGATTTTCCTTCAAAGGAATGAATGTTTCGGTACACTTTGATCAAACAGTTTTGTACCACATCATTGGCATCCTCATGGTCAATCACCAGCCTCCTGACGACCCAATAGAGCCGCTCCTGGTACGTCTCCAATAGCAGGCGGAATCCTTTGTCCTGGTTGCCGTCTTTTTGGAGAAGTTGGAGGATACGAGCGTCTGTGATGGGGGTGGTTTTCGATTCCAATCCGCGCAATTTGTTGTTAAGACTATGAAGGGGGCGTCGCGTTTAATCTATTCCGAAAAAAAAGCCGGTAGTTTTGTCCTTCAGGATCTCCGCAAGGAACAGGCTGTTAAAGAATCCGTAGAACATCGTACCTCGCTGTGTTTCCAACATACTTTCAGTCAGGTTGGAAAGTGCAAATAGCACCAGGAACCAGAGGAACCTCGATTTTTTTTCTTTCCATGCCCATGCAAAGGGCCAGGCCAGGCAGAGTATCCAAAAGAAGGCTGCCGGGCTGCCGATGGTGGCTGCCGTTTGGAGATATTGATTGTGGGCGTTGAGTTTGTCTTTCAGTGGGGTGAGATATGCTTTTGACCGATAGGTTTCGTATAGTTTCTCCGTAAAATCGCCTGTGCCGACGCCCAGCAGCGGGTGCTGAGCGATCAGGCTGCCTGCTGCCCCCCATGTTTGCATCCGTACATTGTCGGTAGGGTGGAGGAGGCGTTGAAACCGATGGCGAGTAGTGGGGAGCAACAGAAGCGGGATCAGGAAGAGGGCCAGACTGCCGGCAGTAGCCAGGGCTGCGGCTTTTAGGGCATCGTGCCGGCTCGCCCAAATCCAAAGAGCCCCGAGGGCGAGGATCCCAAAGAGGAGGAGCTGCATCCGGGCCGAGAGCAAAAAAAAGAACAACAGAAAAGTGCCGGCCAGGACTACCTTTTGCCAGGTGGCCAAATTCTTTTCGAGGGCGACGACAAAAATGGACAGGCTGATATACAGGGAGAAATAAGTCGGGTGCAGGGATAGGAATGAGCCCAGGCGAGTATAGGAGAAATAGAGTTCACCGGTAGAAAAATATACCCACAGGGCGCTGCATAGCGAATAGATTACGGCTACCAGGCAGCCCGCCACAAAGGCGTGGAGCCATTGGCGTAACCGCAATTTTTCAGGAGCAGTACCAAGCAGTACCAAGGGAAAGATCAGCAGGGAGAGCTTCGTCCCCACATTTTGCCAGCCGATAAGGCGGTTTTCGGTAAAGGCCATCCCCAACAGGTAGAGAAAGAAAAGCGTGGGAAGGAGGAGTGCCACGGGATGAGCCAAGCGCCTCCCTTTATTCCTCCAGTCACCCTGAAACAACCAGCTGACAAAGACCAGTGCCACCATCCACGCTGCCAGGCGAGGCCAGAGCGGGAGAGAAAAGCAAAACAGCCACACACCTGTTTCGAAGGGTGCAAGGCGGAGTTTTGCGACAGCTGACATAGAATTAGCCGAGGGTTTGCCGGATTTCTATGATCTCAAATCCTTCGATCTGATCGCCTACCTTGATGTCGTTGAAGTTCTTAACGGTCACCCCGCATTCCATACCTGTTTTCACTTCTTTGACGTCATCTTTGAAGCGCTTGAGGGAGCCGAGCTCGCCTTTTACCCCTTCTTTAGTGGGGAAGATCACGATTCCATCGCGGATAATGCGCACGTTGGTAGAGCGGGCAATCTTGCCTTCCTGCACAATACAGCCAGCAATTGTACCCAGTTTGCTGATCTTGTAGACTTCCCGTACTTCGAGGTTGCAGACGATCTTTTCTTCTTTGGTCGGTTCCAGCATTCCTTCGATAGCGGCGCGCACTTCTTCGATGGCTTCGTAGATAATGGAGTAGAGTTTGATCTCCACGCCTTCTCGCTCGGCGAGCTTGCGTGCGCCCAGAGAGGGACGAACCTGGAAACCGATGATAATAGCATCGGAGGCAGAAGCCAGGAGGACGTCTGATTCGACGATCTGGCCGACCCCGCTGTGGATCACATTGACCTGGATCGTTTCGATAGACAGTTTTATCAAGGAGTCGGAGAGTGCTTCTACGGAGCCGTCCACGTCTCCTTTCACGATAAGATTGAGTTCTTTAAAGTTGCCCAGTGCCAAACGACGACCAATTTCTTCGAGGCTGATCCGTTTGGAGGCGCGGTTGGTTTGTTCGCGGGCAATTTGTGCGCGTTTTGCTGCATATTGCCGGGCATCGGATTCCGAGTCGGCCACTTTGAACCGTTCACCGGCTTGTGGTGCACCGCTGAGACCCAGTACGAGCAACGGGGCAGACGGGCCGGCTTTCAGGATCCGCTTGCCACGCTCATTAAACATGGCTTTGACTTTTCCTGCGTGTTCCCCGGATACGATAGGATCGCCGATCTTCAACGTACCTGTTTGCACGAGGACTTTGGCGACGTAGCCGCGGCCTTTGTCGAGAGAAGCTTCGAGGACCGTACCAACCGCTTTTCGGTTTGGATTGGCGGTAACCTCGAGCATTTCGGCTACGAGCAGAATCTTTTCCAGCAGGATATCGATATTTAAGCCGGTTTTGGCAGAGATATCCTGTGACTGGTAATTCCCACCCCAATCTTCTACGAGGAGGTTCATACTGGCGAGTTCCTGTTTGATCTTTTCCGGTGTGGAGCCGTCCTTATCGACCTTGTTAATGGCAAATACGATAGGAACCCCGGCTGCTTGTGCGTGCGAGATGGCTTCCCGTGTTTGGGGCATGATACTGTCGTCGGCAGCAATAACCACTACTGCGATGTCAGTAACTTTAGCACCCCGGGCGCGCATAGCGGTAAAGGCTTCGTGACCCGGTGTATCGAGGAACGTGATCTTTCGTTTCTCTTCGCCTACTTCCACTTCATAGGCGCCGATATGCTGGGTAATACCCCCTGCTTCACCGCCGGCTACGTTGGTTTTCCGTATATAGTCGAGCAGGGAAGTTTTACCGTGGTCGACGTGGCCCATGACCGTGACGATCGGCGCACGGGGAAGCAGGTCTTCCGGAGCATCTTCTTCAATCTCGATATCTTCAGATTGTTCTTCGACGCTGATAAATTCGACTTCGTGGCCATATTCGCCGGCGACGAGTTCGATCAGTTCGGCATCGAGTCGTTGGTTGATGGATACAATAATACCCAGGCTAAGGCAGGTCGTGATGACATCAATAGCCTGTATGTTCATCATGTTGGCCAGTTCCTGTACGGAAATGAACTCTGTTACCTGCAGTTTATCGGTGTGGGTAGATAGTTCCTGTTGCTCCTGCTTTTCCCGAATCCGTTCACGGCTTTCCCTGCGGATCTTCTGGCGTTTTTTCTTGCCGCCACCTTGCAGGAGGGCCATTGTGGCCTTGAGTTTTTCTTCTACTTCTTTTTTGGAAACTTCAGATAATCCTTCGTCCCGTCTCCGTTCGCCGGTACGTTGTTTGCCTCCTCCTGCCGCTCCCTTATTGTCACTGCCGACAGGAGTAGCGGAGACTTTACGACGTTTGCGTTTCCGTTTTTTCTTGTCTTCTTCCTCGCTGCTAACGCTCTTTTTAGGAGCTGCTGCGGGAGGCGCGGTGGCAGGTTTTTTATCAATTGGTTTAGCAGGCTCCTCTTTTTTCTTCTTTTTGGCGCCTCTGGACTCGATATCGATTTTACCTAAAATTTTCAAGCCCCGCAGTTCGGGTGTTTCCGCACGCATCATTTCGCCCACTTTCGGTACTTCAGGCGCTACTTCAGGTTTGACTTCAGGTTTGACTTCAGGTGTTTTAGGTTCTTCTTTGGCGGGGAGGTCCTTCGGTATTTCTTTTTCTTTAGGTTCGGGAGCGGGAGTTTCTACTTTGGGCGGTTCCTCTTTTTTGACCTGGCTTTCTGCTGGCTTTTCAATTGCGGGTTCAGGATGAGACTCTTCTTTTTCTTTTTGGGTTTGGAAAGTGTGTCGAGGTCTACTTTACCCTGTATGCGCAAATGCAGGCGTGGTTTTTCCGCTGCCGGTTTTTCGGGTCCCGCTTCTTCTGTTTCAGGCTTTTCAACTACTTCTGGTTCCTCTTTGTGGAGCGTGGGAGGGGGAGGAGGGGGAGGGTGGGCTATAACTGTGGTATGGGAATGGGTATCGTCTTTCCCACCTTCTTTTTTGGTCACAGGACGGGTGCCAATCACCAGGGAGTCCGCTTTTTCCTTGATGGCGATTGATTTTTGATACTCTTTCAACAATTTAACCTCCATCTCTTCAGAGATTTTGGCAGTAGGTTTGTTTTCGACCTCGAACCCGTTATTAGTCAGGAACTCAACAATCGTTGCCGTACCTACATTCAACTCTTTTGCTACCTGAACTAAGCGTTTAGCCATTCAAAAATTTTTTCAATTCAATTTTGCGAAAGGCAAATGGATGCCTTTCGCTGCAAAGATAGACGAAAACCACCTATTCCAAGGGGTTTTCGATAAAAACAGGGACGCCCCGGCGTCCCTGACAGGAAGTGAGTTCCTTATTCTTCAAATTCCGACGCAAAGATGCGCAGCACCTCGTCGACGGTTTCTTCTTCCAGGTCTGTACGGCGCAGCAACTCTTCTTTGCTCAGTTCGAGTACACTTCGGGCGGTGTCGCAACCGATATTTTTCAGTGCATCGATGACCCAGCTTTCGAGTTCATCTGCAAATTCGTCGAGGTCGACGTCGTCGATCTCCATTTCATCTACATTGCGGAATACATCGAGTTCAAAGCCGGTAAGTTTACTGGCGAGTTTAATATTGGTCCCTCCCTTTCCGATAGCCAGCGACACCTGGTCGGGGTCGAGGTACACCGCGGCGCGTTGGTTCTCGGTGTCGATTTCGATACTACTCACCTTTGCAGGGGTGAGGGAACGTTGTATGAAAAGCGAGTCGTTGCTCGTATAATTTACGATATCGATATTCTCGTTGTTCAATTCGCGCACGATACCGTGGATACGAGAGCCTTTCATACCTACGCAAGCGCCGACCGGGTCGATCCGGTCGTCGTAGGATTCCACGGCTACTTTGGCCCGTTCGCCCGGCATGCGCACGATCTTTTTGACGGTGATAAGGCCGTCCTCGATTTCGGGCACCTCCTGCTCGAGCAATTTTTCCAGGAATACATTATCGGTTCGGGAAAGAATGACCACGGGGGCATTGTTGCGCATTTCCACCCGTTTGATCACGCCTCTGACGATCTCTCCCTTGCGGAAATAGTCCCCTCTGATCATCTCGGTGCGGGGCAATACCACTTCATTGCTGGTCGCATCGTCGATAACGAGAATTTCTTTTTTGAGGACCTGGTTCACTTCGCCTACCACGATATCGCCAACGCGTTCATTGTAGCGGCGGTAGATTTCATCTTTTTCCAGTTCCATAATCCTGGAAATCAGGGTTTGGCGGGCAGCCTGAATAGCCCGGCGACCGAAATCTTCCAGGTGGAGTTGTTCGTAACATTCTTCTCCTACCTCGTAGTCTTCGTCGATGGAGATGGCTTCCGAAACAGAAATCTGACTGCGATCGTCCATCACTTCCCCATCGGGGACGATCAGGCGGACGCGCCACAGTTCAAGGTCGCCCTGCTGGGTGTTTACGATGACGTTGAAGTTGTCATCAGAGCCATATTTCTTTCGGATCAGGGTGCGGAAAACGTCTTCCAGAACCCGAACCATTGTAGGGCGGTCAATGTTTTTCCCCGCCTTAAAATCGGAGAAGGTATCTACCAAGTTCATAACCGGAATGAGGTTTTAATGGTCATAATTTATTCTTTAAAGCTGATCTTAACGATCGCCTTAGTGATTTGTACAAGTGGGACCGGAGTCAAAATCTGTTTTTTGATCTTTTTCTTGCCCTCCAATTCGACTACAGTTTCTTCCAGCAGGATCAGATCGTCCTGCACTTCTGACAGTACCCCTTCTTTCTTGCTGCCATCCTGCAGCGTTATTTCAAGGGTTCGTCCGGTGTTTTTCTGGTATTGCCGCCACAAACGCAAGGGGCGGCTAATTCCCGGAGAGGAAACTTCCAATACGTATTTGTCCCCGAGCCACATCTCTGCATCGAGGAAAGTCTCCAGGTACCGGCTTATTTTCTGGCACTTCTCAAAAGTGATACCGGAATCACTGTCGATGAAAACATCCAACTTATTACTAGGGTGGTGGTTGACTTCGATGAGAAAGCAGTCCTGAAATTCTTCTTCCAGGAACTTGGCGGCCAGAAGCGATTCAATCTGTTGTTCGATCACAAACCTATGCGTATAAATTAAAAAGAGGGAACTTTGGTTCCCTCTTCGCCTAAATTCGGGGCAAAGATAAGAAGAATTGCATTAGGAATCAAGCCAATGCAAGAGAGTTTTTGAGTTTATTCAACGCTTCTCAAAGTTCCTTCCTCAGTCTTGCTACCGGGATGTTGAGTTGTTCGCGGTATTTGGCTACGGTACGGCGGGCGATATTGTACCCTTTCTTGAGAAGGATCTCTTTCAGTTTTTCATCCGACAAGGGCTTGCGTTTGCTTTCTTTGCCAATCACATCTGACAGGATCTTCTTGACTTCCACGGTAGACACTTCTTCGCCTTCCGAGTTTTGCATACTCTCGGAGAAAAATTCTTTGAGGCGTTTGGTTCCAAACTCGGTTTGTACGTACTTGCTGTTGGCTACCCGGGAAATGGTAGAGATGTCGTATCCGGTTATGTCGGCGATATCTTTCAGGATCATGGGCCGGACCTTGCGCTCGTCGCCGGTCTGGAAAAATTCCTGTTGGTACTGCATGATTGCATACATGGTGCGGAACATGGTTTCCTGCCGTTGCCGGATGGCATCGATAAACCATTTGGCGCTGTCGATCTTCTGCTTGATAAAAAGGATGGCCTCTTTCTCGTTCTTGTTGGCCCGTCGACCCTGGGTTGTTTCCTTGTACGTGATCAGCATATCGCGATACTGATCGTTGATGCGGAGGTCGGGAGCGTTGCGTGAATTGAGAGTGAGTTCGAGTTCCCCTTCCCGGTTGAGGAGGATAAAATCCGGTACAATGTACTGTGCGCCTTTGCTGCCGCTATCGTTATACCCGCTGGCTGGCTTGGGGTTAAGTTTTAGGATTTCGTCGATGGCCTCTTTTAGATCGTCTTCCGACAGGTTGAGATCGCGTTGAAGGCGGGTATAGTGTTTCTTTGAGAATTCCTCGAAATGGTCTTCGATAATAACCAGGGCGCGTTGGATGGCTCGTTGATGAGCCCTGGGCAAGCGTTCATTGTCCAGTTTCAGCTCCAATTGAATAGCCAGGCATTCCTGAAGGTCACGGGCGCCTATTCCGGGAGGGTCAAAGCGCTGGATCTGTTTCAGGAGTAGCTGGATCTCCTCCGGTGTTGCGGAAATGTTTTGGGTGAAGAGCAGGTCGTCGACAATCGCTTCGGGGTCGCGGCGCAAATAGCCATCATCGTCAATGCTTCCCAGAATTTGCTTGGCGAGTTGTTCCTGCCTTTTGTCCTGAATATTCAAAAGGCCTAATTGTTGCTCCAGATACTCAGAAAAGCTGTTTTCAATAGCCACCGGCATGGTTTTCTCTTCCTCGTCGCTCTGGTGCGATTCGTCTTTGTATTTATAGCTGCTCGGGTCGTCTTCTATATATTGAGACCAGTAGTCGTCGAGATTGACATCGTCATTGGGCGTGGAAAAATCTTCGTCATCTCCGGCGTAATCGCTGTCCTGTTCATAATCCTCCTCTTCTGCGTTCTCCAGGTCGTAAAATTCATCGCCTTCTTCCAGTGCCGGATTGAGTTCCAATTCTTCTTTGATCCGCTGTTCCAGGATGGCAGTAGGGATTTGCAGCAGCTTCATGAGCTGGATCTGCTGCGGGGATAGTTTTTGGAGTAACTTTTGACTTAAATTTTGTTTGAGCATGGGTTCCTGAAAATCCGGTTCTTCAATTCCTTTTACACTAGTGCTTTTTAAGCACTAAAAGTTCAGAATGATCACCGCAGCCAGAGGCGGCGGTGATCATTCTGGATGCAGGGGGAGCGCTTCAAATCAAAAAATGTGCCAAAATTTTGAACTTGTGTTGGCTACCCGTCAAAGTCAACGGGTCCCAGCACGGAAAGCTGAGTGAATAAATGTATATTTGTTTGATTTTTCCAAATTTAGTTGTTTGGCAAGGTTGATTAAACATCTTACGCCACCGGAGGCGGCGGCGTAAGATGTTTATAAGCACTGCGGCCGCAGTGTTTATAAATTAATTTTGTCGCATTAAACGTACTTAATACCCAACCGATGAAAGAAACGATGACGATAGTACAGCGGCTGGAGCGGCTTCGCCAGGCCATGCAGGAAGAAGGGCTGGATGCCTATCTGATCCCGAGTAATGACCCTCATCAAAGTGAATATGTGGCAGCACACTGGAAAAGCCGGCATTGGATCTCCGGGTTTTCCGGATCGGCAGGCACCGTGGTAGTTACGATGAACCATGCGGGACTTTGGACGGATAGCCGGTATTTCATTCAGGCGGAGCAGGAACTGAAAGAATCGGGCTTTGTGTTGCAAAAACAACAGATTCCTCATGCGCCCGAACATCTGGACTGGCTGGTCAGCCAGTTGGGGTCCGGGAGCCGCATCGGGTTGGATGGTCGCCTGTTCACTATTGGTCAGATCCGGGCTTACGAACGGATGTTTAGCGCCCGAAATATTCAATTGCTTACCTCTGTCGACCTGGTGAAGCCCATTTGGGAAGACAGGCCTGCCATGCCTGTGGATCCGGTGTTCGAGTTGGATGCTTCCTTCGCCGGGCATACCCGTAAAGAAAAACTGCAAGCAGTACGCGAACAGATGGAGGAGAAAGGATTGTCGCACTATTTGCTCCCCGCCCTGGATGACATTGCCTGGGTGTTCAACCTTAGGGGGGTGGATGTGGAGTGCAATCCTGTCTTCTATGCGTATGCGTTGCTCGAAAAAGAAGCCGCCCATTTATTTGTCGCTGCAGAAAAAGTATCCTCGGAAATTCAGCTGGCGCTTCAGGCAGACGGGGTGCAGGTACATCCCTATCACGCCATCGAATTTTTTCTGGAGGCGCTGCCTGAATCGAGTACCATCGGTTATGATCAGTACCTAACCCAATTCCAATTCTGGCGTTCGCTGGAACACCTGCAGTGCAAAGAGAATGTGGCGATCATCCGCCAATTGAAAGCGATCAAAAACCCGGTGGAGGTCAAACACCTCCGGGAGGCGATGCGCCGCGACGGCATTGCGCTTACCCGATTGTATCGGTGGTTGGAGGCAGTCGTCAGGGAACGAACCGTCACGGAAGTAGAAGTGGCTGAAAAACTGGATTCGCTCCGCAGGGAGCAGGGCGATTACCACGGAGAGAGTTTTGCGGCTATTGTCGGCTATAAAGCCAACGGCGCCATTGTGCACTATCACCCCGAACCGGGCCTTTGCGCGGAGATCCACAATGAAGGTATCCTGTTGCTCGACAGTGGAGGGCAATACACCTACGGAACCACGGATATCACCCGGACTACGGTGTTTGGAATTGCGAATCCCGAGCAGAAGAGAGCTTTTACGCTCGTGCTGAAAGGCAATATTGCCTTGTCCATGGCTATTTTCCCAGTGGGCACCTCAGGTGTACAGCTGGATACCCTGGCCCGGCAACCATTGTGGCAATTCCAAATGAATTATGGACATGGCACCGGTCACGGAGTCGGATTTTTCCTGAATGTACACGAGCCGCCACAGGGGTTTGTAGCCAGTGCAGCCAATAGCCGCGGCACGACGCCCCTGGAGCCGGGTATGCTCACATCAAACGAGCCGGGCTACTATAAAACCGGCGAATATGGTATCCGAATCGAAAACCTGATTTTGTGCGTAGAAGCAGGTCAGACGGAATCGGGACGATTCCTGAAATTCGATACCCTTACCCTTTTTCCGATCGACCAACATCTGATCGACCGCACCTTGCTCACCCCTCAGGAAATCGACTGGCTGAATGCGTATCATCAGGAAGTTTTTGAAACACTGGCTCCGGGATGAAACTCGGAAGAAGTTGAATGGTTAAAGGAGAAGTGTATGCCTATTTAAGCTACCTTCGTGCCATGTTAAGTGTTGAAAAATTACAGCATTCATACAAGTCCGGGGCGTCTATCGGGTTTCCCGACTTTTCCTGTGAAAAAGGAGCGCACTGGCTCCTGCTGGGTCAATCCGGAAAAGGAAAAACAACCCTGCTTCACCTGTTAGGCGGATTGCTCACCATACAAAAAGGAAAGGTACGGGTTGGAGATACCTGCCTGAATGACCTCAAGCGCGCGGAAATGGATCGGTTTCGCGGGCAGCACATTGGGATCATTTTCCAGCGTTCCCATTTTGTGCGGTCGCTGACTGTGGGCGAAAATCTTGCCCTGGCGCAATCGTTGGCAGGGCTTCCTGCCGACTGGGACCGCATTCAGCTCTTGCTCGACCAGCTCAATGTAGGGCACAAGGCTCGTTCAAAACCCGATGCGCTCAGCCAGGGGGAGCAACAGCGCGTGGCGATTGCCCGTGCCATCATCAATCGCCCCACGGTGATCCTGGCCGATGAACCTACCTCCGCCCTCGACGATGAAAATACCGATGAAGTGATCCGTCTGCTGGAGGAGGAAGCCCGGTCGGTAGGCGCCACGCTGTTGATCGTCACGCACGACAACCGCCTGAAGGCCCGTTTCCCCAAACAGATCCAACTCTAAACTGCGCCGGATATGAATTTGCTCAAACTCAGCTGGAAAAACCTGGCGCATAAGCCATTGAATACATTTCTCAGTCTGTTGCTTTTCGGATTGGGGGTAGGACTGGTCATTTTTCTCTTCCTTCTTCAAACGCAGTTGCAGGAGAAATTTGACAAAAACCTCGCGGGTATCGATCTGGTAATCGGGGCTAAAGGGAGCCCGTTGCAACTGATCCTTTGCAGCATGTACCACGTCGATTCGCCTACGGGAAATATTTCCCTTGAAGAAGCCGGACCTTTCATGCGCCCCGGGCACCCGCTTATCGAACGGGCAATCCCCCTTTCGCTGGGCGATAACTATAAAGGATACCGGGTAGTAGGCACCACGCATGCCTTTGTTGACCTCTACCAGGCCGCTATCGGCATGGGCCGGCTTTGGGAGGCGCCAATGGAGGTGACCCTGGGTTCCAATATCGCGACCGAATTGGGATTGAAGGTTGGCGACTCGTTTCAAAGCGCCCACGGACTGGTGAACGACGAAACGCTGGAACACTCCGGTTCGGATGCTTTTCACGTAGTGGGTATTCTGAAACCCAGTGGCTCGGTTGTCGATCAATTGGTCTTGACCCCGGTGGAGAGTATCTGGGAAGTGCATGAGGGCCACCACAAAGAAGACGCCCACGAAGAGGATGTTGCTGAACCTAAACGGGAGATCACTTCGCTCCTGGTACAATTCAAGGCGCGGAATTATCAGACCCTCAATCTGGCGCGTGAAATTAACAAGAACACCAACCTGCAAGCTGCTTCTCCTGCCATCGAGCTCAACCGGGTCTACAACCGGCTGGGTGTGGGGATGGACGCCCTGCAGGCATTGGCGTATGTAATTGTCGGCGTGTCGGCGCTGAGTATTTTTATTTCCCTGTTTTCTTCGCTTCGCGAAAGGCGTTACGAGCTCGCATTGATGCGGGTGATGGGGGCTTCCCAACTCAAGCTCTTTTCCCTGATCGTGCTGGAGGGCATCTTGCTGGCTTCCCTGGGCTTTTTACTGGGCTTTGTGTTTAGCCATGGGAGTATGCACTTGCTGGCCGGGTTCATGCAGGAAAGCTATCAGTATAGGTTTACCGGATTCAACCTTCTCCCGATGGAAGGCTATGTGTTGCTCGGCGCACTGCTTACCGGCTTTGCGGCCGCGTTGCTTCCAGCTATACAGGCAAGCCGGACCGATATTTCCCGGACGCTGGCCACTTCCTAATTTCATTTGAAATTAAGCCTGGACCCTAAAAAGGGAAAACGGTGACTTTTATCATTGCTTTTTTCTTGGAATTTCCATAAAGTGCGAACTGATAATGGTCCCTTCATATTTCATTGTGCTTACCTGGAAGGAGACACATTCAGCCCAAGTAACAAGTCTGCAAGCGTACTCCTCTTTTATTAAAAGGAGGGGGTAAAAGGTTTTTTTTGTAATCCTGACTTAAAGGATTATAAGTGCCGGCATTTGTTATTCGGTTACAGTCAGGAATTTAGGCAATAATTGTTAACCTAAATTTCTTCGCCATGAGAGTAGTTATTAAAACCCTGCTCGTGCTGGGCATTATTGCGTTTGCATGGGCCTGTACCAAAGACGCGTGGAACAATTTTGTTCCGGGCGAAAACGAAGACATTGTATTTGCTGCGGAAGACGAGGGCGCGGGTAACAACCTGTCGTTTCCGGTAGTTTGGGCGGATCCGAGCCAATTCTTGACCTTACGGGGAACCTTTGGATCTCCTATGTTTGAAGGCGCTTCTGTATTTGTTGGAGGTACGGAGGTCTGGATCCAAAAAGATGCAGCCAATGAGTGGCAGGCTTCCACGTTTGTTCCAATAGGCGGAAACGATGCCACTCCAGAGTGGGTGGACTGGGGTGATAACCTGGAGTCCAAGTCCTGGACGAACAAATCGATCGTACGGACGGAAGTTTCCTTCCGGGCAACGGACGTATTGACACCTGTTTCAGAACAACCAATTTATCAACACATTCCCGGCGGGAATCCTGCACGGTTTGAAATGGTGCATGTATCCGGCCAGGGTATTGATGAGGTTTGGGGAACTACCTCGAATCCTATTCTTGCGGATACCGCAATGGTCTATACGAATAAGGCCTATGTGGTCATTCAGCGGCTTGCCAGTGATTTTGGAGATGTAGAACAATTTGAAGCGGACGTGGAGACGCATCCTTATGGCTATTACTGGAATTTTGGTAACGCGGCGAATCCGATGGATGACAGGTGGATGCTTGCGGAGAATCCAAAAGTGCAAACTGCCTATTCAGCGGAGATCAACGTACAAGGCAAAGTGGTGTTCGGGTATAACTGGAACATGAAGAAAGCGACATACTCCCCAGGCATATACCGGATTACTTTCTACACCCTACCGACGTCTAAATTCAGCCTGCGGCACGCAGCACATTTGCAGTCTGGCGAAAACGACAGCGGGAACGAAGGAGGTAGAGTGACAGTTGATGGTCAATTGAACATCACGTACATTGACGTCAAAATCACCGACAAGGCAGCGGGAGGCGGTGGCAGCGGCAATGGCAATGGCGGCTCCGGTGGCGGTAATGGTGGCTCCGGTGGCGGTAGCGGTCAGGGCGGCGGACACTAGCCCATCCTCTACGAAACAGTGGAATTGTAAATATCCCAATTTGCCCACTTCCCCCTGCGGTAGGGTTCGCTCTACCGCAGGCGGGAAAAAGATCCATTCTACGTGGAACACTTTGACGGAGAGCATTGACCCTATTGTTGTCAATGTTCTCCTTTTTTAATGGAACATGGCGACGCTTGGGCACGCTGGCTTTTCGGCCGGGGTGCCTGAGTGTTTTCAGGAAAGGGCAGGCGACAACAATTGCATCCCACAGCCGTTTTATTAACTTTGTATGAAGCCTCCATACTTTGTAAACAAAGTTGTTTTGCTGGCAGTGTACTTATTTTTTAATCAAATACCACGGCTTTATGCTAAAGACCGGAATGCTCGAGTTTGTTGTTGCCTTACTTCTCTTTGCCGCTCCTCTGCAGGCGCAGGGAGGTGTGTGGAAGACCCTGTCCAGGGTAACGTACAGGAAAGAGTACAGTGAGATCATGGGCTTTAAGGTAGATGTGCCGGTGTTTAGTGCCGATGTTCAGAAACTGGAGGGCAACGTGATTACGGTGCGGGGCTATATCATTCCCGTCGATGGGTATAAAAGTCATACCGAATTTGTCTTCTCCGCCTTTCCTTACAACATGTGCTTCTTCTGTGGAGGCGCCGGCCCCGAAACGGTGATGGAGGTATACGCCAAAAAACCGGTAGAATATTCAGCCCAGTCCATCACCCTACGAGGAAAGTTGACGCTCAATGAGCACGACATCAACCGGCTCATGTATTCTATCAAGGATGCAGAGTTGATTAAAGAAGATAACTGAGTTGGGGGGGCAATCACACCTCCGCAAGCGTTGGCGAGCCCTCTGGAATCCGGATATGTACCATGGATGGGGCCGGGAATCCAAATTTTTTGAAGGCTGGTATTTCAAGCTTGTCGACCCAACCGGGCAGTATGCCTTTGCCGTTATCCCCGGCATATCGAAAGGGTTTGATGGCTATCACCATTCCTTTATTCAGCTACTGGATGGCAAGCGCTGCGAAGCGCATTATCACGATTTTCCACTGGAGGCATTTCGGGCATCCGACAAGCATTTTGAAGTACAGCTTGGAAAGAACCTATTCGCTGCAGACCGCATAGTGCTCGATACCCCCCAGTTAAGTGGAGCGTTGCGGATGAATAATCGATTTCCCTGGCCCAAGATGTGGGGCGCTCCGGGTATTATGGGATGGTATTCATTTATGCCCTTTATGGAGTGCTACCACGGAGTGGTCAGTATGAACCACCTACTGGAAGGCAACCTAAGCGTCTATGGTCAACCGGTTGATTTTACCGGAGGGCAGGGGTATATCGAAAAAGATTGGGGCCGGTCTTTTCCCGGCGCCTGGATATGGATGCAGAGCAATCATTTTAACACCACAAATCCGGTTTCCCTGATGGCATCGGTAGCTGTGATTCCCTGGTTGGGGAGCTCTTTTATCGGGTATATCGTTGGGTTTTTATATGAAGGGGAACTCTATCGCTTTGCTACCTATACAGGTGCACAGATGAAAGCCAGGCTGGGAGATCACGAAGTGGTGCTTGCTTTTCGCGACAAACGCCACCGGTTGGAGATCGTGGCGCACCAGGCCGGTGCGGCAGAACTGGTAGCGCCCATTTCAGGGAATATGACAGGAAAAGTGAATGAAAGTATGCAATCTACAGTCAGCGTTCGTTTTTTTGAAAGGGAGAAGCTTATTTTTGAAGGGGAAGGCCGGAATACGGGACTGGAAGTAGCTGGGGAAGTCGACCGGCTCTTAACGGAAGAATGGCGGCGGTAAGAAAAGATTTGATGAATAATGAAATGGAAGTAACAGAACGGCAAATGGAATTTTGGCTCTTGCGGCTCCCCAGGAAGGAGCGGGAAGAGATTCGCACGAAATCGGTGTCAAAAGAAGAAATGAGACAACGAGTGCAAAGAAGCAGGGATGCGATGAAGCAGGACTTGTGGGTCGGCATCCCGTGGTTTCTCGCCTATACCCTTATGTGGTTTACTACGGGTGTTTCTTTTGGGACCATTGCACTGACTATCATTGGGATTGTCTACTTCACCTATAGTTATTTTACGGCTGGATCCTATGGAGTCAACCGCCGGCGGGTAAAGATCTATGAGCATTTGCTGGAAAATAAAGGAAAGGAAAAATCGAAGAAGTAGGAAACTCTTTTCCCTGTCCGGTTGTATCCTGTATTAACCTTCACTCGAAACTATAGCATGGAACTACCTGTTCTTCCTCCATCCAAACCCTTTCGCGAAAACCAGTTATGGAACAAGCTGAAGCGTTTTGCTCAGGCAGCGGGCGTGAAAACCGTCTATTCCGTCCTGTTGCTATTTTATGCGTTTAAGCGAAAAGAGACGCCAGTTTGGGCAAAGAATATCATCATTGGTGCGCTGGCTTATTTCATTTCTCCCATTGATTTCATACCGGACCTGACGCCTATACTGGGGTATACCGATGATTTGGGCGTGTTGAGTTTTGGGCTGGTCACCATTTCCTGCTATATAAATATCGATGTGCGCAAGCAAGCCAGGGAGCGTCTTTCCCGGTGGTTTTCCCAATACTCCGAAAGTGATTTGGCGGAGGTTGATCAACGTTTGTAGGGAAGATCTCGCAAGTCTATGTATCTTGCCGCCTTCAAAATTTACGGCAGATCATGAAATACCTACCAATAGATTCCGAGTTATTTAAGAACAACCGGCAGCGATTTATGCGGAGTATGCGGCAAGATTCCATTGCCATATTTCACTCCAGCGACCGCATGGTGCGCAACGGCGATTCCCTTTATCCCTTTCGGCAAAATTCAGACCTTTTCGCACTCTCCGGGCTTGACCAGGAGGAGACGGTCGTAGTATTATTTCCCGATTGTGTAAAAGAAGGCTTTCGGGAAGTGGCCTTTATCAAAAAGACCAACGATTTTATCAAGCGCTGGGAAGGACATAAATATACCAAGGAGGAAGCCAGGGCAATTTCGGGAATCGACAAGATCTATTGGCTCGAGGAGATGGATGTCATCCTGCACGAATTGATCTTGCTGGCCAAGCGGATCTATGTAAACCTTCCCGAGCACGACCGCTTTATTCCGGATGTGCCTTCCCGTGATCTGCGGTTTACCCGCCAGTTGCAGGAGCGTTATCCCGCACACAAATTTCACCGGGCACAGCCCCTGTTGAAGAAACAAGCTATGATCAAATCCATTCCGGAAATCGCCTTGATCAGACAGGCTATTGATATTACCGACAAGGCCTTCCAGCGCGTGCTGCATTTTGTGAAGCCAGGGGTGGCAGAGTACGAAATCGAGGCTGAAATCACGCATGAGTTTTTGTGCAACCGGGCCAACGGACATGCCTACTCGCCCATTATTGCCAGTGGAGCCAATTCGTGTGTGCTCCATTATGTCGAAAACAACCAACCCTGCAAAGACGGAGAGGTGTTGCTCCTGGATTTTGGTGCGGAGTATGCCAATTACGCGGCAGATATGACCCGCACTATCCCGGTAAACGGACAGTTTTCACCTCGTCAGCGTGCGGTATACGATGCCGTATTGCGGGTGTTGAAATATGCGCGCACCCTGCTGGTCCCGGGCACGTTGCTGGAAGATTACCACAAGGAAGTGGGTAGCCAGATGGAAAGCGAGTTATTGGAGTTGGGGCTGCTTGACAAAACGGATGTCAAGAATCAGGACAAGAACTACCCTGCGTATAAAAAATATTTCATGCATGGCACCTCCCATCACCTGGGACTCGACGTGCACGACAGGTCTAACCGCTACGACCCGATCCAGGCAGGAATGGTATTTAGTTGTGAGCCGGCCATCTATATTCCGGAGGAGGGTTTTGGCATACGGCTGGAGAATGACATTCTCGTCACCGACCATGAGCCGGTAGACCTGATGGCCCAAATCCCTATCGAGGCCGAGGAGATCGAAGCGCTGATAAAAGCCAGGGAGTTGGTATAAAAAGAAAAGGGATAAAGCCATTGGCCTTATCCCTTTTCTATAAAAGGAAAATAACTCGTATTATTTGAACCCCTGAATCAACAGGGATATCTCATTGTTAAGCACTTCGATAAAGCCCTTGGTGATGCGAAAGATGATCACTTTACCAGGTTCGCTGCTCGTCTTGATGGTGCCACTTTCAATATCGTAGTATTGGTATTCGCCTTTGGAAGTTACAATCGTAACCTCTCCTGCATCCAGAGAAGACACGATAGCGGCGTGGTTGTTCAGCACCTGAAACTGTCCTTTCGAGCCCGGCACTTTTACCGAAGTAATAGGGCCGCGGAAAATCTCCTTCTCTGGTGTGAGTACCGTAATTGTCAACATAGTTGAAGGTTTCCGTTGAATTAAGCCTTGGCGTCTGCCAACATTTTCTTACCTGCTTCGATCACTTCCTCGATTGCGCCTTTCAGGTTGAACGCTGCTTCCGGATATTCATCTACTTCGCCGTCCATGATCATATTAAAGCCGCGGATCGTTTCGTCGATCGGAACCATGACGCCCTTGAGGCCGGTAAAGGCTTCCGCTACGTGGAATGGCTGCGAAAGGAAGCGCATCACCCGGCGGGCGCGGTGTACGATCAACTTGTCATCTTCTGATAATTCTTCCATACCCAGGATGGCGATGATGTCCTGCAATTCGGTGTAGCGCTGCAGGATGTTCTTTACGCGCTGGGCTGTACCATAATGCTCTTCACCCAGGATGAGGGGATCGAGAATACGCGAGGTAGAGTCGAGCGGATCCACAGCCGGGTAGATACCCAGGGAAGCGATCTTACGGCTCAATACCGTGGTGGCGTCAAGGTGTGCAAAAGTAGTAGCCGGCGCCGGGTCGGTCAAGTCATCCGCCGGCACGTATACAGCCTGAACGGAGGTAATGGATCCACGCTTGGTCGAGGTGATCCGCTCCTGCATCAGACCCATTTCCGTGGCCAGGGTCGGTTGGTAACCTACCGCGGAGGGCATCCGGCCCAAAAGGGCGGATACTTCCGACCCCGCCTGGGTAAAACGGAAGATGTTGTCGATGAAGAACAGGATGTCGCGACCGCCGGTCGGATCGGTCAGGTCGCCGTCGCGATAGTATTCGGCAATAGTAAGGCCGGAAAGAGCCACACGTGCGCGGGCGCCGGGCGGTTCGTTCATCTGGCCAAACACCAGGGTAGCCTGAGATTTGCTGAGTTCGGCATGGTCAACTTTAGAGAGGTCCCAGCCGCCATGTTCCATGCTTTCCTTGAAAGCCTCGCCGTATCTGATTACGTTTGATTCGATCATCTCGCGGAGCAGGTCGTTTCCTTCACGTGTACGTTCACCCACTCCGGCAAATACCGAAATACCTTCATAGCCCTTTGCGATGTTGTTGATCAATTCCATGATCAATACAGTCTTACCTACCCCTGCACCACCAAAGAGACCGATTTTACCCCCTTTCATGTAGGGCTCGATCAGGTCGATCACTTTGATACCGGTATAAAGCACTTCCTTTTCCGTGGAGAGCTCCTCATAGGTAGGCGGCTTGCGGTGGATAGAAGCTGCATTTGCTCTTTTCGGTACCTCGCCGATACCATCGATCGCCTTGCCTACTACGTTGAACAGGCGGCCGCGAATTTCTTCGCCCACCGGCATGGTAATGGTCGTTCCAGTATCCACGACTTCCGCTCCGCGGGTCAGGCCGTCCGTAGAGTCCATTGCCACGGCGCGAACGCTGTCTTCACCAAGGTGTTGTTGTACTTCAAGTACCAACACTTCTCCATTCGGGCGCTGAATCTCCAACGCGTTTAAGATCTCCGGGAGTTGCGAATTTTCTCCGGAAAAGCTAACGTCCACTACAGGACCGATAATTTGCTTTACGTGACCGATATTTGCCATAATCAAGGAAATGTCTAAATGGGTTTATCAAAATCGGTGCAAAGGTACAGATTCCGCCTTGTAAACCAAGCATTAAGGGAGAAAAAATGGGCAAGTTTCCCGAAGGGAATGCCTTGTTTTCTATGGCCTGGTCAAGTGAATTTATATAAGTAATGAAGCGTTTGGCTGTATGGGCGAAATAATATTTGAAATTGGTCAAAACATTCCACTAGAGATTTTGATTAAGACTTCTGCAATGCAACGGCAACTTCATCAATCGTTTCAATCAAAATGGCGCAAGCCTGGCGGATTTCCTGCTCGGAAATGATAAGCGGGGGCGCTATGCGCAAGCTTTGTGCATTGAAGAGAAACCAGTCGACGACCAGGCCTTTTTGCAGACAGGTCCGCACTACGGCGTCAACAAATTCAAAATCCGGTAGTTCCACAGCCAGCCAGAGTCCGGCACTACGCACCGCTTGGATTGCCGGGTGCCTAAGCAGGGAGAGAAAGAGTGCTTCTTTTTGATGCACCTGCTCGATCCATGGCTCCTCCAGCAGTGTTTGCAGGGTGGCCAATCCTGCTGCGCAACTCACCGGGTGTCCGCCAAAAGTGGTGAGATGACCAAGCGGCGGATTGTGGGAGAACACCTGCATCAATTCGCGGGAAGCGATGAATGCGCCGATGGGCATTCCTCCTCCCATGCCCTTTGCCAGCAGCAATACATCGGGAACCACCCCGTATTGCCGGAAAGCCCAAAGAGCGCCTGTGCGTCCGTAGCCGGCCTGAATCTCATCAAAGACCAAGAGGGCGCCGGTCTCGTCGCAGCGCCGGCGCAGGTGGGTTAAGTAGTCGCCCTCCGGTTTTTGAATGCCGCATTCAGCCTGTACGGTCTCCACGATCACGCAGGCGGTGTGGTGCGTGATCAGTTTCAGGTCTTCCAATGCATTAAAGTCAATATGCCGGATACCCGGCAGCAAGGGGTAGTAGGGTTGGGTGAACGTAGTGGGCTCCATCAGGCTGGCGGCGCCTTGCGTACTGCCATGGTAGGCCTTCCTGCAGGCTACGATCTCATGGCGACCGGTAGCGCGTTTGGCTAGCTTCATGGCCCCTTCTGTGGCTTCCGTACCGGAATTGACGAAGTAAACGCTTTGCAGGTTGTCGGGCAGGTGCTCGGCCAGCAGTTGTGCAAGTTGGACTTGCGGAGCCAGCACATACTCGCCATACACCATGGTGTGCCAGTATCTGCCCACTTGCGCTTGCACCGCTGCCAGTACCTTGGGGTGCCGGTGGCCCAGCGCGCTGACCCCGATTCCGGCGATGAGGTCTATATAGGCCTTCCCGCTCGGATCATATAGATACAGGCCTTCGGCCCGGCTGACTTCGAGGGCCAGGGGCGCATCGCTGGTTTGAGCAAGGTGCTGGAGAAATTGATAGCGGAGCATATTTTTAAATTCGATAAACAGGAAGGCTGGCCATCCTGTATGGTTAAACTATACCCAAAAATGGTTAATTTCTCTTAAAATGTGTGCTGCACGACGTAAAAGGACGTTATTACCATTGGTGGACACTTTTATTTTTCTTTTCTTGCATCCAACAAAATCCCAAAGCCCTATTGTAATTTCTTTTAAATCCCATTTTATGCGAGTCTGGATCGGCAGTGTGTTAGCGGGACTGTGCATTTTGCTCTTGGAGGCGCCGATGCGACAGCAATCGCCTTTCGAGATCTATGGGATTGACGTGTCTCATTACCAATCGCGTGTAAACTGGGATCTTGTCGCCGAAGAGGGCATCCAATTTGTCTTTGTCAAAGCGACTGAAGGGATGTCTCATCAGGATTCCCTTTTTTGTCTGAACTGGGGTAGTATCAAAGAAGCGGGTCTCAAGCGAGGCGCTTACCATTTCTTTCGCCCCGGGGTGCCGGCCGACCATCAGGCGCACAATTTCATGGAACTGGTTCAATTGGAAGAAGGGGATATGCCACCCGTGCTCGACATTGAGGTACTCGACGATGCCACGCAGGAAGAGTTGGTCGAAGGCGTGCGTGCATGGCTCCAACAGGTGGAGTTGCGGTATCACATCAAACCGATCCTGTACACCAATCTCAAGTTTTACTACAAATATCTCTACGGACAGTTTGAGGATTATCCGATCTGGATCGCCCGCTACAACGCATTCCAACCCCGCCTCGGCAGAGGCAAGGATTGGCATTTTTGGCAATATGCCAACAAAGGCCGGATGAAGGGCATCTTTGGCGATGTGGATTTCAACGTTTTCCGTGGAGATTGGGCAGAGTTCGATTCTATCTGCCTGCCGCCTATCCATTCTATCACTCCTGAAGAGGAGAATACGTTCCTGCGTACTCGTCCCTGGTTGTAAATTCCAGCATGCGCCCTAAAGGAATATGCCGTAAATTTGCGGACAAAAATTAGCTCATGCGTTATTGGTTCCTACTTTTCCTGTCGGGCGGTTTGCTGGCTTCCTGCCAATCTTCACGCAACGAGGCACAAGCTCAGCAAGAGGCATTGCAAGCGTTGGAAATGCAATTGCTCACCGCACAAGACGTAAATGTCGATCCGGAAGTTGCGCAGGCATTCCTGGAAAAAAGTCAGGCTTATGTACAAGCTTTCCCTAAAGACTCCCTCGCGCCTTCTTATTTGTTCAAGGCCGCAGAGGTGTCCCGCGGACTTCGTCAGTTTGGGGATGCGATAAAGTTGGCGGGACAGGTTTGGCGGGAATATCCCGAATTTGAGAAAGCGCCGGATGCGGTGTTCCTCCAGGGATTTATCTACGATACAGATCTGGACGACACCCTGAATGCCCGAAAATACTACGAGCGTTTTTTGGAAAAATATCCCGAACATCCTTTCGCCGTGAACGTAATCGAATTGTTGAGCGTTTTGGGGAAAGACCCGGAAGCACTGATTCGGGAGTTTCAAGCAAAAGACCAAGCGAAGAGGGATTAGAGGGTTGGAGGGATTGAGGCGGATTATAATCCCTTCCAACACCCAACACCCAATATATCATACTTTATTTCCGTTAAAAGAATCGTCTCGCAAATCATACAATATGAAAAAGACCTTTTTACTCCTCGGATTCATCAGCGCCGCCTTGTCACTCTCTGCACAGGGGATTGAGTTTTTTCACGGCACCTGGCAGGAAGCACTCGAAGAGGCCAAGAAACAAGACAAGATCCTGTTTATCGATGCCTTTGCCGTTTGGTGCGGACCTTGTAAGCGGATGTCCAGTAATGTGTTTCCCAATGACAAGGTGGGGGAGTTTTACAACAAGAATTTCATCAACCTGAAGATCGACATGGAGCACGGCGATATGGACTTCCGCCGGAAATACCCAGTGTCGGCCTACCCGACCATGTACTATATCGACTACGACGGAGAAGTGGTGCACAAGATCGCTAGCGCGATGGATGTCGATGCGTTCATCAAATTAGGAGAGACCGCGCTGAGCAAAATAGACCGGAGCAAGAATTTTGAAACAGCCTACGAGGAGGGCGATCGCGATCCGAAACTTGTGTACGATTATGTGAAAGCGCTCAATAAAGTGGGTAAGCCGACGCTGGCTATTTCCAACGAATACCTCCGCTCACAGACCGACCTGACCACGCCTGATAACCTGCGGTTTATCCTGGAAGCTGCGGTAGAAAGCGACTCCCGTATCTTTGACCTGCTCCTCGAAAACCGAAAAGCTATCGAAGAATTGGAAGGAAAAGATGCGGTGTTGAATCGCATCGAATTGGCTTGTGGCAATACCCTGCACAAGGCGATGGAATATCAGAGCATCGACCTGTTGGAAGAAGCCAAGGGAAAGATGAGGGAAAACCATCAAAAAGAGCAGGCCGCACTATTTTGCATGAAAGCCGACCGCGGGTATGCCCGCTCTTCCGGTGATGTGGATGCCTATATAGCCGCGGGATCGGATTATGCCAAATTAGTGGGCAAAACCAATCCATACGAATTGTATACGCTGGCCCGCGAAGCGGAAGAAGCATTCCCGGATAGTGAGGCAGCTATGAAAGCCGCAGAAAAATGGGCCGGCCTGGCTGCTAAGGATAGCGAAGATTACACAGTTCACTATACCTATGCACGGTTACTCCACCGAAATGGCAACCCGAAAGAAGCCCTCAAAGCGGCAGAGCGTGCCATGGATCTGGCTAAGGCAGGTCCCCGGGGCGCCACGGAAATGGTGGAGGAACTGATTCGGAAAATTTCAGGATAAAAAAGAAACTTTACTAACGAAGGAGGGGATGCCTCCTTCATTAATTCATATAATTTAGCGTGTATTCAGCGCTTGGACAAGATTAATTAAGGATCTTTCGCCGCCGGAGACGGCGAAAGATCCTTATAAACACTGCGGCCGCAGGCCACAGTGTTTATAAATTGATTATGTCGAGACCTTAAATTCAAATTATGAAAATCAAATTTTTCATCCTCCTTCTTCCGATCTTCTTGTTGGTACAACAGGAGTTGAATGCTCAGGGCATCCAATTTAATGATAGCTCCTGGGAGGCTATTTTAGAAAAAGCTTCCAGCGAAGGCAAGATCATTTTCATGGACGCATACGCAGAATGGTGCGGGCCATGCAAAATGATGTCCAAAAATGTATTTACAGACGGCAGCGTTGGTTCTTACTTTAACCAGCACTTCATTAATGTGAAAATGGATATGGAACATGGGGAAGGCGTTGCCCTGGCTCAAAAATATGAGGTTCGGGCGTATCCAACCCTCTTGTTCATTGATGGGGATGGAGAGCTGGTGCACCGCGCCGTCGGCTACCATGCCAGCGACGCTTTTCTGGACCTGGGCGCAGTAGCACAGGACGAGAGCCAAAATATGGGCGGCATGGATCGCCGCTATGAGAAAGGCGACCGGTCACCCGATTTCCTTTTTCAGTATGCCATGACCAAGGCCGATGCGATGGATCCTTCCTATCAGGAAGTAGTGGGCGCCTATATGGATTCCCAATTGGATTGGGGGACGGATAAAACCCGCGAGTTTATTTTCCGCTTTGCGGAAGAAGTTGACTCCCCGTTGTTTGCGTATATCCTGGACAACCGGTCTGACTTTGAGACCCAGTTCGGGGAAGAACAGGTCGCAGGCCGCGTGATGAATGCCGTTGGTTCGCTCCTGTACGAGCAAGAGAACGAGGCGGAAAACATGGAGCGGGCTTCTGAGATCTTCCAGCAGTTTGATTCGGAAAATGCCGAGCGGATGAACCTGGAATTCCAGATGTATTTTTACCTGGTTCGGCAGATGACGGATGAATACGCCAAAACGGCGGTGGATCTCTACACGAAATACCCGCCCGAAGGCTGGCAGCCTCTCAACGAAGCAGCCTGGTCGTTTTATGAAACGGTGGACAATGAGGAATACCTTAAAGTAGCATTGGGTTGGGCTGAAAAGTCGGTGAAGATGGAGAAGAACTATTATAACACCGATACGGTGGCTGCGCTATATTACAAACTGGGCGACAAGAAAAAGGCGAAGAAAGCCGCAAAGGAAGCGATCAAGGTCGCTAAAGAGTTGGGGGAAGACCCCAGTGGCACGCAAGAATTGTTGAAAAACATCAACAGTCTCTAAAGAAAAAGCCGCGCGAGAGCGCGGCTTTTTCTTTTATAAATCGATCTCCATCCACACCGGGCAGTGATCTGAATGCACCACCTGGGTGTATTGCCCGGCATCGAGGATCTTGTTGGCGATAGGTTCGCTGACAGATTGATAGTCGATCCGCCAGCCTTTGTTTTTACCACGGGCGCCTGCCCGAAATGTCCACCAGCTGTATTCCACTTTTTCAGGATGCTTGTATCGAAAAGCATCTATAAAGCTGCTGTCAAACCACTGGGTCATCCATGCCCGTTCTTCAGGCAGGAATCCGGAAGAATTTTTATTGCCTTTAGGGTCGTGGATGTCGATTTCCTGGTGGGCGATGTTGTAGTCGCCAACGATGATCAGGTTAGGGCGTTCTTTCCTGAGCTCGTGTACCCAATTGAAGAAATAATCCAGAAATTCCATCTTTACTGCTTGTCTCACATCCCCGGTGGTGCCAGATGGGAAATAGCAATTGAGTACAGTCAAATCACCATAATCCGTGCGCAAGATTCGTCCTTCGCTATCGAAACGGGGTTCTCCGCAGCCGACTATAATATTGTCGGGTGCTATTTTGGAAAAAGTAGCTACCCCGCTATATCCTTTTTTCTCTGCGGAGTGCCAGCAATGGTGATAACCCAGCGATTCAAATACGGAGTGGTCGATCTGGTCCGGCTGCGCTTTGGTTTCCTGGACACAGACGATATCGAAGTGGTTTTCGGAGAGCCATTCGGCAAAGCCTTTGGACAGGGCGGAGCGGATACCGTTGAGGTTGTAGGAGATGATTTTTAGTGGCATAATAGTGGGGATTGGATTATGGGGGGTAAATATAAAAGATAAAACTTGAGTCACCCGGTCACTCTACTTTTTTGTACCTTTACCCACAACGAACTGAAAGCCAGCATGACCAACTTCGTCGTATCCGCCCGCAAATACAGACCTACCCGATTCGATGACGTAGTGGGGCAGGGACACGTTTCGCAAACGCTGAAGAACGCCTTGCAAAGCGATCACTTGGCCCATGCCTTCCTTTTTTGCGGTCCGCGGGGGGTAGGTAAAACGACCTGCGCCCGCATCCTGGCCAAAGTACTCAACTGTCAAAACGTAACGGCCGATTTCGAGCCTTGTAACGTATGCGACAACTGTAAGTCTTTCCACGAAAACGCCTCTTTCAATATCATCGAACTCGACGCAGCGTCCAACAACAGCGTCGAACACATCCGGACCCTCATCGAGCAGGTGCGCTTTCAGCCGCAGCAAGGGAAGTACAAGGTGTTTATCATCGACGAGGTACACATGCTCTCGCAGTCGGCGTTCAACGCATTTCTGAAAACGTTGGAAGAGCCGCCGCCCTACGCCATTTTCATTCTGGCGACCACCGAAAAACACAAGATCATCCCCACCATCCTGTCACGCTGCCAGATCTACGACTTCAAACGGATTCAGGTGCCCGACATGGTGAAGCACCTGCAGGGGATTTGCAAAACGGAAGGCATAAAAGCTGCTCCCGAAGCCCTGCATATTATCGCCCAAAAAGCGGATGGGGCTCTTCGCGATGCGCTCTCCATCTTCGACCGGATCGTGAGCTTTTCCGGCAAGGAACTCATCTACGAGGATGTGATCGCCAACCTCAATGTGCTGGATTACGACTACTATTTTCGGGCAGTTGACGCCTTGCTGACAGAAGACCTGCCTACCATTATGCTGCTCTTTGACGATGTGCTTCGCAAGGGGTTCGACGGCGACCTGTTCATCAACGGATTGGCTGAGCACCTGCGTAATTTGCTGATGTGCCAGGATCCGGCGACGCTGCCCCTGCTCGAATTGGTGGAAACCCTCCAGGCACGTTATGCCAAGCAGGCGCAGCAATCTCCTCCTTCCTTTCTGTTGACAGCCCTTCAGATTGCCAATGATTGCGATGTGGAGTTTAAATCTGCCCGAAACCGGCGCCTGCACGTTGAAATGGCCCTCATCAAAATGACCTATATCCAGCGAGCCGTGTCGTTGGCCAGCGGTATACCGATGCAGCCATCAGAAACTCCGGAAAAAAAAAAGGCTGACGTAAGCGCCCCTGTTTCTGCGCCAACTCCCCCCGTTCCGCCTGCTTCGGAAGAAAAGAAAGTCCCGGAGCCGGAAAGAGAAACCTCGGAGCCACCAAAAGAAGAACCCAAAAAGTCCTCCTCTTTTGATACACCTCGGCTCACCACCAATTTACATGCGTTAAAAGGGAAAGTAAGCCTTCCAGCCCAGGCCGACCGGGGCGATGTGGAACTCGAATTGGAAGAAGTACAGGCCGCCTGGGGTCAATACATGGATACGGTGCAGTCCGAATCAATACGAAGCGTGATCAAAACCACTGACCTGGCGCTCGAAGACGGAAAACTGATCGCCACCGTAGGGTCCAGTTTTGCTGAAAATGCCCTCCGGGAGGAGAAGGGAATGATGGAGCACTTGCGAAAGACATTTGAGTTCCCCTCTATGGTATGGGAGATCCGGGTAGATGAGAGTAAACGGAAAGCGAAAGCGCCGCCGCCCCGAAAAAAACCGCTGACTACCAAAGAGAAATATGCGCAAATGAAGGAAGCCAACCCGCTCCTTGCCAAAATGCGCGAACGCCTCGACCTGCAACCGGACGGAGAATAATGGTCACGCTACTGCCTGCCTATGGAACCCCGAACCTATAATGAACGCTTCCTCCGGGAAATCGACAAGCTAAATGACGCACAGCGAAAGGCAGTAGACCTCATCGATGGCCCCGTGCTGGTCATTGCCGGCCCGGGAACGGGCAAAACCCATATCCTCGCGGCCCGTATCGGTCGCATTCTCCTCGAAACAGATACCCAGGCCCCAAATATCCTCTGCCTGACTTTTACCGATGCCGGCGTACGGGCCATGCGCAAGCGCCTCCTCGAATGGATCGGCCCGGAAGCGCACCGGGTGCACATCTATACGTTTCACTCTTTTTGCAACACGATCATCCAGGATAACCTCGAGCTTTTTGGCCATCAGGATCTCGAACCGATCACCGAACTGGAACGCATCGAGCTCATCCGCGAACTGATCGAGGAGTTGCCTGCCGACCACCTGCTAAAAAGTCAGATCGCCAATCCCTTTCATTACGAACAGCAACTATCCGACCTTTTTCAACGAATAAAAGGAGAAAACTGGTCGGCTGAATATGTACAGGAAATGATCGGGCAATATGTGCAAGATCTTCCCAACCGTGAAAAGTATATCTATAAGCGAAATACCCGCACCCATCAAAAAGGAGACCTGAAAGAGGTAGACTACCAGGCGGAGGTAGAGCGCATGAAAAGACTCCAGGCAGGCGTGCAATTGTACCCGAACTTTCAGGCGCGCATGCGGGAGCGACGTCGATATGACTACGACGATATGATCTTGTGGGTGCTGGATGCGTTTGAAAAATATCCCTTCCTGCTCCGCCAATACCAGGAACGTTACCTGTATTTCCTGGTCGATGAATACCAGGACACCAATGGCGCCCAACATGCCGTGCTCCAACACCTGCTCGAATTTTGGGATTCACCGAATATCTTCATCGTGGGCGACGACGACCAGTCTATCTACGAATTTCAGGGGGCACGACTCAAGAACCTGGTCGATTTTTACCAGGCCTATCCGGAGGTGGAAGTGATCGTGCTGGAGGAAAACTACCGGTCTGCGCAGGGTATCCTGGATGCCGCGCATTTTCTCGTGGAACGCAATGAAAACCGGATCATCAATGTCCTGAATGGATTGGGGCTCGAAAAGCGACTTATCGCAGCGCACGAAGATATGGTGGGCTTGAAGGTGAAACCCGTATTGGCCAGCTATCCCAACCCCATGCACGAACTGGCGGATCTGATCCTGCAAATCGAAACGCTCCGGGATGCCGGCGTGCCGTTGGAGGAGATCGCGTTTATTTACCCGCAACACCGGCAGGGCGAATGGCTTCGCAATTTGCTCGGCAAGCGGGGTATCCCTTATCAGGTAAAACGGAAAGTCAATATTTTGGACCTGACCCTGATCCGGCAGATCCGGCGTTTGTTGGAATATTTCTACGCGGAAGAACGAGAGCCCTACAGCGGAGAAGCTATGCTTTTTCCCTTGCTCCACGACGGCTATTGGGGCATCTCTCCCGAAGGACTGGCCAGCTTGTCGAAACGCCAAAGGCAAGAGACCGCAGAAGGTAAACTTGCGCGGATACCCTGGCGCGACTTGCTGCGCGATCCGCAGGCGATTGCCGATTGTGGGGAGACTGACCGGGCAGCGATCGAGCGGTGTACCCTTTTAATGGATGATTTTTTCCAACGCATTCCCAATTGGCCCTTGCCTGCGACGCTGGAAGCGTTGTTTACGCGCGCAGGCATTTTGAATTATATCCTGAACCACGCGGAGCGCGACACCCTGCTCCAGGCGGCCTACACCCTGATGGCATTTGCCCGGGAAGAAACCATCCGCAATCCGCGCCTGACGGTGGAGGGGTTTTTGATGACACTTCGAAAAATGGATGCCAATGGGCTGTCCCTGGAACTCCGGCAACCGGCTACCGTTGAAAAAGGCGTCAACCTGCTCACCGCGCACAGCGCCAAAGGCCTGGAGTTCGATTACGTCTTCCTGCTCGACACCGTTGCCAACTACTGGGAGCCTCGAAGCAACCATGGCTCCTACCGTTTTTCCTTCCCCGATACGCTTACTTTTTCAGGGGAAGAAGATGCGTTGGAGGCCCGGCGCCGCCTGTTTTACGTGTCGATCACCCGGGCCCGGAAAGGACTGCATATCTCTTTTAGTCGCACCAACGAACAGGGCAAAGAGCAAGCCCATGCCCAGTTTGTCGACGAACTGATCGAAAGCGGACTCGTGCCCGAAGAAAAGCAAGCCCCCGCCGAGCTGGTCCTGAAAATGGAAGAACTTTTGCTCCGCGAAACCCGCGAAAAACCTGCCATCCCTCCGATGGACCACGAGGAAGTCGAAGCCCGTCTCGAGGGATTCCAGCTCAGCGTCTCGGCCCTCAATACCTACCTGCGTTGTTCGTTGAGCTTTTTCTACGAATACATTTTGCAAGTACCTCAACTGGAGAGTGTGCATGGGCTTTACGGTACGGCGGTGCACCGGGCGTTGCAAACCTATTTCAACCGGATGCGAGCCAGCACAGAAAAGCTATTTCCCTCACCAGCTGTGCTCGCTGCCTTGTTTGAAGCGGAGTGGGGCACACTTCGGGCGTTCATTCCCCCGGAAGACTTTCAGCATCGACTCGAACTGGGCAAGCAGCACTTATTGGCCTATGCCAAACAGCATGTAAAAAAATGGGTTACAGAAGTACGCATTGAGCTTACCCTCCGCCAAATCGAGTTAGACGGCGTGCCTATTCAAGGAAAGATCGACAAGGTGGAATACCTGGATGCCGCTACCGTGCGGTTGGTGGATTATAAGACCGGGAAGCCCGATTCAAAAAAATGGCAGGGCCCCACTGATCGGGAACCGATGGGCAGTCTGTATTGGCGGCAAATGGCATTTTATCAGCTGCTATTCCATGCTTCGAGGCAGGGCAACTATGTGGTAAAAAGTACGGCCCTCAGCTTTGTTAACCCCGACAATAAGGGGCAGTTCGTAGAACCGGAAATTCGCTTCGAGGCTGATCAACTGGAAGACATGCGCAAATTGATCGTCGACACCTATAAAAAAATCCAGCAACAGGACTTCTACCAAGGCTGTGGCGAGCCTGACTGCAACTGGTGCCGTTTCGCCAAAGAGAACGCGGTTTGGGCGGACTTGTCGAATAGGGAGGAGGAGGCGTTGGATGATGGGTGAGGGGGGCTATTCTTTTCCCCAAAGCCGGGCTTTCTCCACCTCCTCAAAATGCTTGTCAAAATGCACGAGCATGCTTCCTGTCTCGATGGCCAGGGCGGCGATCCAGATGTCGTGGACGGGGATGGGCTTGCCCGCCTTTTTCAGGCTTGAAAAAATATCGCTGAAGATCTCGATCGTCTCATCGGTGGGGAAAAGCCGCTCGACGGTGGGCATGGATTCGAATTTTTCCAGAATTGCCCGGTTCTCCGCCTCACGGTCCCCGTTTTTGAAGCCGAGAAGGAGCTCCGCAACCACGAATAGGGGAATGTAGATCTTGTCGGCTTCATTCAGGGCTTGTTCTACGCGCTTTTCGCCCTGCATCAGGCGGCTGTAGGCGCTGGTGTCGAGTACGATCTTTTTCATTCCCAGAGGTCTTTGTCGATCTGCTCAAAATCCTTCATGGCCTCCTCGAATTCGTCGGTTTCTTCTTTCGACCAGACTCCGCAAAAGGCGGAAAAATCGGCTCGGGGCTTCTGTGGCGTCTCCAGCCCCAACGCTTTGCGAAGCAATTTCTTTACTACTTTATTCTGACTCAGGCCTGTAGAAGCGGCCAGCGCTTCAATGGACCTGGCCAGGTCGGCATCGATGTTGTGGATGGTGATGGATTTCATAAAAGCCCAATATTTTTATGAAGAACGAATATTGAACCATTTTAGTTCGAAATCTGAACCATATCTTTTTTCCATCACTTCCTGCTTGTCACCCTTTCACCAACCTCCCCGTCACCCGGTCCCCACCCCCATTCTCAATTTCATAAAAATACACCCCCGCCGGCGCGGTAAAACACACCTGCACCTCCCGCTGCCCTGCCGGCAAAGTCACTTCCTGCACCTCCCGGCCCATGGCGTCGAAGATGCGTAAAACGCCACCTCCTTGCAGCGGTTGACTGAAATGAAAATGCAGGTCTTCTTCGACGGGATTGGGAAACAGCCGGACCTGAAATTCAGGCGCTGGAACTTCTGCCACCGGCGTCGGCCCCAAGGTATCACAAGGACTGCCCTCCAAAGCCCCTAAATTGAAATAAGGGTAATTGGGAAGCGAAAAAGCATTGTATGCGGGCAATTCTATGCTGTGCTGGGCAAAATCGCAGGCCAACCCTGGTTCATTCGGGTTGTTGATGACGTGCATCACATCTACACCATTGGGGGCGTTGACGTAGATCTTGCCGTCGGGAGCCAATTGAGCCATGTAAAAACTCGCCCAGAATGGAGACATGAAACCATCGTATACCCCCACAATCTCTTTGGAGGCTGGAATGTCACTGGCCTCCATGTCGTATTGGAAAATATGATTCTGAGAAGGAACATACAATAACTTGGAATTGGGAGAAAAGGCCATGCCTCCCGCTCCGGAACTGTCGATATAATGGATTTGGATTTGATTGGACAATAGCCCTTGGCATCTGTCAAAATCATAAATATCAATAAATCCTCCGGTTTCCAAATCAACCAGGTCCAATCGAGTGTATTTGGTTCCGTCAGGAGAAAAAACAGCTTGGCCGACACCGATTGGAATAGCAGCGCCTATTTCTTGTATTTCACCCTCTTCTAATCCTGTGGGAGACAAAATGAATTTAAAGTAGCGATTGGTGTTGGCTTCGGCAAGAAGTATCCACCAGTCTCTTCCATTTGCATGCCTGCAAGCCGTTATTTGTCCCCAATGCAAATAAACTCCTTCCATAACCAAATGGTCTTTCTCAAGAACACCTCCCAACCCACTGTTCAAAGACATATCGATTATAGAGTAGTAAAATTTCGAACCAAAGGATTGAGGGGTTACGTAATAGAGGGCTTTATAAAGAAGATAGTAGATGCCGGGGTTTCCCGGTTGAGGAAGAATCAAAACGATTTGTGGAGTATTGACGCCTCCATTTGGACTACCCGTCAATAACCCCAAATCAATGAAGCTATTCTCCATCGGCTGATGGGTCGAATCGGCGATGTAAACGCCATTTGTATAGAAAAGCAAATTGCCCGTGGAATCACAAATGCTGGCATTGGCGGAATAGTGGTAGATGTCTAAATCGGCAGGGGAGATCGTAGGTGGGCCAGCAGAAAAATCGAAGATCATCCCTTCTCCTCCATGCCCGATTACCCAGACATTGTCATACTTCCCCTGCGAAAAGACCCCGAAAACGGGCAGGGAGAACAATGTGGCAAAGAGAAGGAAAAAGCGGACATTCATGGATGGGGCGAGGCTTTTGCTTTGAAATTACGAAGAAAATTGCATCCTCCATTTTGTGTTTGGGCGTCCCTTATCAGAATACACCGCTCGAACCGGGATTTATATAAATACGGGGTAATTATCGGGAGAAATTGATGCATATACGGGGTAATTGCTGAACCCTGATCACCGCCAGGGAATTGTGGGCTTTTGGAACTACTCCTCCGTCAAATGCTCAATGTCATCCAAATCCTTATTCCTCCCTGACGCTTGCTTGGACTGAATTAAATCCCTGAGACTCAAGCCGCGTATCTGTAACCCTTCCTCTATTTCAAACCACTGTGCATTGGCAACAGCCTCTTCAAAATCAAGTCCTTTAACATGCGTGATAATGTCGATGCTGACGGGAGGCCTGCCGAAGGTGAATACATCGTAAAAGTCCGGTGCTAAAAATTTGTCCTCCGTCATGTCGAATACCGGCATTCCGAAAATCTGGAATGTCTGAACCAGGCGGCGGTAGTTCTCTTGGCTCGGCTGCACCCAAATATCCATATCACCTGTCGTACGGGAATAGCCGTGCAAAATGACCGCATAGCCGCCTACAAGAATGTATTTGACTTCGCATTGGTTCAGGGCGGCGATGAAGTCCTGGAAATCAGAATTAAAAATATTACTCATCGCGACCGTTTTTTGATAGCAAATGCGCTGCGGTCCATCCGGGGAGGGTTTTGGCGATCCAGGTCATAGGCGGCACAGATCAGGTACCATGCAGCAGCAAGCCGCTCCCTGGGTGTCTTTTCCATCCAATACGCCCGCTGGTAGGTTGCCTCCTCATGTGAGTTTATTTTGAAAGCCGTGCGGTCCAAACGAAAAGGTTCCATAGAAGCAATGTTTATTATGATTTACAAAGATAGACTTTTCCAGGTCCTCGCCTTCTCCACCTCCTCAAAATGCTTGTCCAAATGCACGATCACACTCCCTGTCTCGATCGCCAGGGCGGCGATCCAGATGTCGTAGACGGGGATGGGCTTGCCCGCCTTTTTCAGGCTTGAAAAAATGTCGCTGAAGATCTCGATCCTGTCTGAGCGTCCTCTGCGAGAGACGCTACTCCAACAGAAATTCTATCGTTGAGTCCTAAACATGCCGCCCTTACAGGGCTTCGAAAAATAATGACTCCTGATCCCGGGGCTTACACCCCGGGCTATAAACAGGTCGCCCCTACCGGGGCTTTTGGAGTGTTGCGCCAAAAAAAATGGGTAAACCCTAGTCTTCGAGAGACGCTACTCAAACAGAAATATACGTAATTTTGCAACAACCCAACAACCCAACAACCCAACAACCCAATCACCCATTATTCGCCATGAGCAATATCAAACACACCTTCTGCCGCATCTGCGAATCCCTCTGCGGCCTGGAAGTGCACGTCGAAGGCAACCAGGTCGTCGATATCAAACCGGATACGCGGCATGTGGCAACCAACGGATTCGCCTGCCCGAAAGGCCTGAAACAACACCACCTCTTCAACTCGCCCGACCGCTTGCGCTACCCGATGAAGCGGGTAGGGGATAAATGGGAGCGGGTGAGTTGGGAGCAAGCATTGACGGAGATTGGCGAAAAAGTAAAAAGCATTACCGGGCGGTTCAGCGCCGACTCGGTGGCGATGTACGTAGGCACGGCGGCGGGCTTCGGCGTGTTGCACCCCGCTTTTGCGCAGGGCTTTATGCAAGGTATTGGCTCGAAGAGCATGTATGCTTCAGCTACCCAGGATTGCAGCAACAAATTTGCCGTAGCGGAGCACCTCTACGGATTTCCCTTCACCCAACCTTTTCCCGACCTCTTCCACACCAATTGCCTGATCGTAGTGGGCGCTAACCCCATGGTGTCGAAGTGGAGTTTCCTGCAAGTGCCCAACCCAAGTTTGCACCTCAAAGAACTCGAGCGCCGGGGTGGAAAGATCTTTTTTGTAGATCCAAGGAAAACGGAAAGCGCGAAGGTAGCCGGCGAACACGTATTCATTCGGCCAGGTACCGATGTGTTTTTCTATCTCTCTTTCTGAATGAACTGATCCGTCGCAATGGCATTGACCGGGAACGAGTGGAACAACACATGTCGGGTCTCGATATCCTGCTGGACCTGGCCAAGCCCTGGACACCCGAGCGCACCGCCAAAGTCACTCATATCCCTGCCGAAAAGTTGCGGGAAATGGTAGACGTATATAAAAAAGCCGACGGCGCAGCCCTCTATTGCTCCACCGGTGTTAACATGGGGGGCAACGGCGTGCTGGCCTTCTGGATTCAGGAGTGCATAAACGCCATATCCGGCAACCTCGACCGAAAAGGGGGGACCCTGGTAAGCAAAGGCGTGATCGACTTCCCCAAATTTGGCCACAAAAACGGCATCTTGCTGCGCACCGACCGCTCCCGCATCGGCGGACTTCCCTCCGTCAACGACGCGTTTCCAGGCGGGATATTGGCCGATGAGATCCTGACTCCAGGCGATAAGCAGATTCGCGCGCTTTTCGTCACCGGTGGCAATCCGCTGATCACGATGGCCAACTCCAATCGCATGCGGGAAGCATTTAAGGACCTGGAACTGTTGGTGACGCTCGATATTTTGCCCAATGAAACCGGTTCTGTCGGCCACTACATGCTGCCCAGCACAGCTCCACTGGAGCGGCCTGATCTACCCTTTATTTTTCCACTCATGCTCGGCCTTCAGGCCAAGCCTTATATCCAGGCTACGGAGCGCATCGTCAAACCCGATGGAGCGCAGCGTGACGAAGCCACCATCTACGTCGACCTGGCCAAAGCCTGTGGCGTGAATATTTTTGGTTCCGCAGTGGCGCAGCGCTTTTTTGAGATCGCTAAAAGCATACACAGTGCGCGCAAACCCGAGGACGAACAACCTTCCATCCCCAGGAATTCATGTTGTCGATGCTGATGCGTCTCACCGGACAGGGCGGGTTTAAAAAATTGTTGAAGCAGACGCACGGCAAGCTCCGCGAAGGGCACCAGGAGGATGCTTTTTGGGAAAGCGGGTCTATACCGATGACGGCCTGTTGCATCTGGCGCCGGAGGTGCTGGTCGGGCAAGCCAAAAAGCTGGAACTCGACTTCCACGCCGAACTGGAGCGCAAGGACGTATTGAAACTCATCACCAAGCGACACGTCAATACCCATAATTCCTGGACCCACAACTATGAACCCTTCGTACAGGGCGAACGGGAAACCAACTACCTATACATGCACCCCGAAGATGCCGAACGGCTGGGGTTGGAACAACTGGACCTCGTCGACGTAAAATCCCAAACGGCGACTGTACGGGTCAACCTCTGGTTGCTCGATGACCTTATGCCTGGCACTGTAGCCTTACCACATGGTTGGGGCCACCAGTCCACCCACATGCAGGTGGCTAAAAAGACCCGCGGCGTCAACGTCAATATCCTGGCGGCCGACGGTCCTGAAAAAGTCGAAGGGCTTTCCGGCATGGTGCACCTGACGGGAATTCCGGTGGAAGTGAGGAAGGCTGCCGGCCCCCAGGCTACAAGTTGGTCGGGGTTGGAGGAAGATGTGATGGAGGTGTGATTTTATAAAAAACATCCCGGCTTGCGGTCGGGATGTTTTTTATAATTTTCATATCTTCGCTACCTGGCCACTCTGTTGGATGAACCTTAAATTGTGTGTGTATGGAAATGGTGAAAGCGCATGAGGCTCTGAAGCAGTATTTTGGATTTGATTCCTTCCGGCCTTTACAGGCAGAGATCATTCAACGCGTATTATCCGGAAAAGACAGTATCGTCCTTATGCCGACCGGCGGGGGGAAGTCGATCTGTTATCAATTGCCCGCTATTCTGATGCCGGGTACGTGTATTGTCGTATCACCCCTTATCTCCCTGATGAAAGATCAGGTGGAAGCCCTTTGGGGTAACGGGGTAAAAGCCTCTTTTTTGAACAGTACGCTCGATCACATAGAGCAGCGCATGGTGGAGGAGGAACTCTTCCAAGGCGCCATTGACTTGCTCTATGTATCTCCCGAGCGACTTGTTTCCAGTGAATTTCTGCCGTTGTTGCGCCGGGCAAAGGTCAATATGGTGGCCATTGACGAGGCGCATTGTATTTCATCCTGGGGGCACGACTTCAGGCCGGAGTATACGCAGTTGAAGTTTCTGAAAAAGGAACTTCCCGGCGTACCCCTCATGGCGCTGACTGCTACGGCTGACCGCCTGACGCGAATGGATATTGCGGAGCAACTGGCGCTCGATGATCCCGAGTTGTTCCTCGCCTCCTTCGATCGCCCCAATCTGAGCCTGGAAGTCCGTCCCGGACAGGATCGTCTTGGGCAGATCGCGGCGTTTGTCAAGCAGCGTCCCGGCCAGCCGGGCATCATCTACTGCCTTAGCAGGAAAAGTACCGAACAGGTAGCTGCAGGCCTGCAGGCGCGGGGCATCAACGCGGGATTTTACCACGCCGGCATGAACGACAAAGACCGCAGCGCCGCCCAGGAAGACTTCATCAATGACCGGATAACCGTCATCGCAGCTACCGTGGCTTTTGGCATGGGGATCGACAAATCCAACGTCCGTTTTGTCATGCACTACAACCTGCCGAAGAATATTGAAAGTTACTACCAGGAGATCGGCCGGGCGGGACGTGATGGGGTAAAAGCGGAAACCGTTCTTTTTTACAGCTATGCCGACGTGAGTTTGTTGCAAGACATTCTCAAACAGGAGGAAGGCGAGCAGACGGAGATCAATCTGGTCAAATTGGAGCGAATGTACCAATATGCGACCGGACAGCAGTGCCGTCGCCAGATATTGCTGAGCTACTTCGGGGAAGACCTCCGCGAGAAATGTGGCAACTGCGATATCTGCCTGAAGCCGCCCCAATATTTTGAGGGTACGGTCCTGGCGCAGAAAGCCCTTTCCGCTATTGCCCGTGTGAATGAAAAGGTCGGTATGAACATGCTCATCGATATTTTGCGGGGATCGGGCAAGCAGGAGATCTACGACCGCGGCTACCATCAGATCAAAACTTTTGGCGCGGGCCGTGACCTTTCCTACCTGGATTGGCGGCAATATTTCGAGCAGTTCCTCAACCAGGGACTGATCGAGGTGGCTCACGAAGAATTTGGCCAATTGCGGCTCACGAATGCGGGGAAAGAGGTGTTGTTCAACGGGCGGCAAGTAGAGTTGGTGCAGGCACGGGCAATGCGCGAGAAACGGGCGAAACCGCAGCGTACTCTTAGCAAGCGCGAACAACTGCGGGAGGGATTGTTCCAGGATCTGAAAAAGCTCCGTTTGGAGATTGCTCGAAAGAATGGGCTGCCTCCTTACATCGTCTTCAACGATGCCACGTTGGAGGAAATGGCCGAGAAAAAGCCGCTTACCGATGAGGAATTGAAAGAAATTACCGGTGTCGGCGAACGGAAACTGCACCTCTACGGCAACCAATTTCTGGACCTCATTCGCGCGTTTGTATTGGAGAAAAAGGAAGAAGGTTTTTCCGTAACCGGAGCCACTTACCTGGAGAGCTTCACCCTTTTCAAGCAGGGATTATCGGTGGAGGAGATCGCGGAGAAAAAAGAGATTTCGGTGGCGCGGGTGTATGACCATTTATACCATTTTATGGAAAAGGGGGAAGTCGTGGATACCGACCGCTTGATCCAACCGGATGAGGTTCAACAGGTGTTGGACTTGGCCCAGCGGCAAAAGGAAGAGCCCTTTACGCTCAAGCCCATTTTTGAGGCATTGAACGGAGCTGTGCCCTACCATAAGATCCGTCTGGCATTATATATCGGGGAGAAGGAGTTGAAGTGAAGTATGGTGGCGGATAAATTTATTCGCAAGCACGAAGCACATTAAATTCTGAATTCAAGGGGGTTAGGTGTAAGAAAATTCTACGGGGATAAATTTTTCCCACTTTTCAAAGCAGCCCTGCGAAGGCCGGGATATTTAAGTGCCTGAACGCCAAACGATCGAAATAGCGGAGGCAGAAAAAAAAGTGGTTCAGGCTTTTTTAAAACTCCCATATATAGCTACCTTTGCAGCGGTTTTTGAAAAAGGGGGTTTCCCTAAATAAAAATGGGAATTCGCATGCGTTCATTTTCTTTAATTATTGGCCTGTTACTGAGCTTCCTGACCGTCACCTATGGACAGGACCAACACGGCGATCAACATTCGAACTCAGCCAGCCATGCCGAAGAGGCATCGGCAGGCCAGGAGGGGCATGGGGCGTGTGGGTGTCTTCACGACGAAGAAGCATTTCCCGAATACAATCCTACTGCGTCTGCATTCCAGCATATTGGCGATGCCAACGCTTTCCATGTAGCCGGCGATTTTTACATTCCACTGCCTTGCATCCTCTATGCTCCGGATCACGGTTGGACCCTGATGATGGCCAACAAGTTTGAGGCGCACCACCACGGAAACGGCTCCAAAGCTATTGACCGCTATGTATTGGTGCACGGGGAAGTGAAGCGGATTGCAGACACGGCTTTCCCAAAAGGGGAAGTAGAGATCGAATGCATCTCGCACGTCATGGAATCCGTGAAAGGGAAAGAAGTGGAAATGCCGGTGGCAGTATACGGTGGAACCTGCTATGCCCTTGAAAACCGCAGCACGTTGGATGGCGGCGTTTTTGGCGGGGGCATTACATCCTTTTACGATTTTTCCATTACCAAGAACGTGTTTACCATGTTGTTGGTGCTGATTTTTTTCTTCCTGGTTTTTCGGTCGGTTGCCAAGACATACCAGGCTCGCAGAGGCCAAGCGCCGAAGGGACTGCAAGGGTTCATGGAGCCGATTGTATTGTTTATCCAGGATGAAGTGGCAAAGCCTTTTATCGGGGCTCGCTACGACAAGTACCTACCTTTCCTGTTGAGCATATTCTTCTTTATTTTGGGGTTGAACCTTATCGGACAAATTCCGTTTTTCCCGGGTAGCGGCAACGTGACGGGAAACCTGGGTGTAACGATGGTACTGGCCTTGTTCGTTTTCGTGGTGGTCAACATCAACGGGAACAAGAACTATTGGAAGCATATTTTCTGGATGCCGGGTGTGCCGGCGCCGATCAAGTTGATCCTTACGCCGGTAGAGGTGCTGGGCCTGTTCATCAAGCCATTTACCCTGATGCTTCGTCTTTTTGCCAACATTACCGCCGGCCACATCGTCGTGCTGAGTTTTGTGGGCTTGATCTTTATATTCGGTAAGTCAGGCGCCAGTATGGGCGGCTCCCTGGGTGGGGCTGCAGCTTCCATTCCACTTACCATGTTTATCATGGCCATCGAGTTGCTGGTGGCATTTATTCAGGCATTCGTGTTCACCCTCTTGACCGCTTCCTATATCGGTGCGGCTATCGAGGAGGATCATCATTGATATTTGAGGGTTTATCAAGTTTATGAGGTTTATTAAACCTTATAAACCTTATAAACCTCATTAACTTTAAACTACATAAACCTCTATAACTATGACTGGTTCTATTACCGCACTTGGCTTGGCTCTTGCTGCAATTGGCGCAGGGATTGGTATCGGACAGATCGGTGGTCGCGCAATGGACGCCATCGCTCGTCAACCGGAAGCTGTAGGTGATATTCGCGCAAACATGATCCTTACTGCCGCTTTGGTGGAAGGTGCTGCGCTGATCGCTATGGTGTTGAGCTTTATCCTATAATACGGGATAGCCAAAAAGAAAGGGCTGTTCGCGGCAACGGTTGGTTGCCGGAGCAGCCCACTCTAAATCGAATCACATTCAATTTGCATATTCATGATGAGCAATTTGATCTTTTTAGCTGAATTTACGGTCATCCGCCCTGATCCAGGGACTGTATTCTGGACCACCATCATCTTTGCCCTTTTCTGGTTTCTGATGAGTCGGTTTGCGTTCAAACCGATCGCCAATGCCTTGAAGGAACGGGAGCTGGATATTCAAAACTCGTTGGATTCCGCCAAACAGGCGCGGGAAGAGATGGCTAATCTCCAGGCAAAAAATGAAGAACTGCTTGCCCTGGCTCAGGAAGAGCGGGCTAAAATCCTTCATGAAGCCAAACTGGCAAAAGATACGATCATTGCCGAGGCGAAGGATAAGGCCAAGGAAGAAGCCCACCGTGTGGTCATCAATGCCAAAGAGGAAATTGAGAACATGCGCATGGCCGCTGTGGTGGACCTGAAAAACCAGGTGGGTAATATCGCGGTAGATATCGCGGAGAAAATTCTGCAGCGGGAGTTAAAAAATAAAGGCGAACACGAGCAATACGTCAAGGAACTGGTGGACGAGATGAAGCTCAACTAATTGATCCGAAATTATGTCAGTTGCACGGATAGCATCCAGATACGCCAAATCACTGCTTGACCTGGCCATCGAAAGACAGGAGGTCGAACGCGTAAGAGAGGATTTAGATACCTTCGCTTCGGCGCTGAAGAACAGGGAGTTCTATTTGATGATCAAGAGCCCTATTGTCAAAGCAGACAAAAAGCGCAAGATCTTTCAACTCCTTTTCGAAAGCAAGTTCGACAAGCTGACGATGGCCTTTCTGAACATTCTTCTGACCAAAGGTCGGGAGATGTATCTTCCTGAAGTGGCCAAAGAGTTTACCGCCCAATACCGGGCTTACAAGCATATTTCGAGCGTTTGCATTACCACAGCAGAACCTATTAGTGAAGCGGTGGTGGAAACTATTCGCAAAAAGCTGCTTGATCAGGGTATTTTGGAAGGACATCTGGAGATGGAGACAAAAGTCGATCCTTCGCTCGTCGGAGGGATGGTCCTGGAATTCGGGGATAAACTATATGACGCCAGTGCGTCCCGAAAGTTGGAGGCTTTCAAGAGCACCTTTCGCGACAACCTCTACATTTCAAAAATCATTTCTCGGTAAATGGAGTCACCTCGGGATTGAGGAACTCGACAATAATTTACAAGCTGAATAACATTCGTTAAAAACAATAAATCGCGCGATCATGGTTGATGTAAAACCCGATGAAATATCTGCGATACTCAAGCAGCAATTATCCGGCCTGACGACAGCCGCTGAACTCGAAGAGGTAGGCACTGTATTACAGGTTGGTGACGGGATTGCCCGCATTTACGGCATGAACAATGCAAAAGCCGGTGAATTGGTGGAATTCGAAACGGGCGTGCAAGCAATCGTTTTGAACCTGGAAGAAGACAACGTGGGGGTGGTTTTGATGGGCCCTGGTGATGGGATTAAGGAAGGTTCAAAAGCGACCAGTACCGGCCGTATCGCCTCTATCGAAGTAGGGGAAGGTTTTGTGGGCCGCGTAGTGAACCCGCTTGGACAGCCGATCGACGGCAAAGGGGAAATTACAGGCAAGCGGTATGTAATGCCGCTGGAGCGCAAAGCCCCTGGGGTAATCTACCGCCAGCCGGTGAGTGAGCCTCTCCAGACAGGTATCAAAGCGATCGATGCCATGATCCCTATCGGACGCGGTCAGCGTGAGTTGATCATCGGCGACCGCCAGACGGGGAAGTCGGCTATCGCGATCGACACCATTATCAACCAGCGTGAGTTTTATGAGCGTGGCGAGCCGGTTTTCTGCATCTATGTGGCATCCGGCCAAAAGGCATCTACTGTCGCCAACGTAGCGCGCACGCTTGAAGAGCATGGCGCGATGGATTACACCATTATCGTCTCTGCTTCGGCCTCTGACCCGGCTCCACTGCAATTTTTCGCACCCTTTGCAGGTGCTTCCATCGGCGAATTCTTCCGCGATACAGGCCGTCCGGCACTGATTGTTTATGATGATTTGTCCAAGCAGGCTGTAGCCTACCGGGAAGTATCCCTGTTGCTTCGCCGTCCGCCAGGACGCGAGGCTTATCCGGGCGACGTATTCTACCTCCACTCCCGTTTGTTGGAGCGTGCGGCAAAAGTGATCGCCAACGATGATATCGCCCGCAACATGAACGACTTGCCCGATAGCTTGAAAAATGCCAAAGACGATAAAGGTCAACCGCTGGTAAAAGGTGGAGGATCTCTAACGGCACTTCCGATCATCGAAACCCAGGCAGGTGACGTTTCGGCTTATATTCCGACTAACGTGATCTCCATTACGGATGGACAGATATTCCTCGAATCCAACCTGTTTAACTCAGGTATCCGCCCCGCTATCAACGTGGGTATCTCCGTAAGCCGGGTTGGGGGATCCGCCCAGATCAAGTCTATGAAAAAAGTGGCAGGTACCCTGAAACTCGACCAGGCTCAATACCGCGAATTGGAGGCTTTCTCGAAATTTGGTTCCGACCTCGACGCCGCTACCATGGCCGTCCTGGATAAAGGAAAGCGCAACGTGGAAATCCTGAAGCAACCGCAGTATTCGCCCATGTCGGTGGAAAAGCAAGTGGCGATTATTTACCTCGGAACGAAAGGACTGCTCAAAGCCGTACCAGTTGATAAAGTCCACGCCTTTGAAATGGTGTTCCTCACTACGATGGAACAGCGCCATAAGGATATCCTTGAAGAATTTAAAAAGGGCAAACTGGTGGACGAATCACTCGCCAAAATGGAAGCCCTGGCAAAAGAATTGACTGCCCAGTATAAATAGTCTTTATAAGGTTGTTGGAATAAAAGGATAGGCAATGTCAGGAAGGTTAAAAGAAGTTCGGGAGCGCATTAAGTCTGTAGAAAATACACAGCAGATCACCAAGGCCATGAAGATGGTCTCGGCGGCAAAGTTGCGCAAAGCACAACAGGCGATCCAGGATATGCGCCCCTATGCCAATAAGCTGAACGATATGCTCCGGAACATCCTTTCCAACCTGGATGGAGATGTGGATATTTCTTTCGGTAATGAGCGGGAGTTGCATAGCGCCTGCATGGTAGTCGTGACTTCCAATCGGGGTCTTTGCGGTGCGTTCAACACCAACGTGATCAAAGACGCCGTCAAGACGATCGACGAGAAATATGCAGCAGTTCGCAAGAACAACCAATTGACCATTCTCTGCATCGGCAAGAAAGGATTCGACTTCTTCCGCAAACGCTACCCGGACTGTAAGTTTATCAATGACCATGTGTCCCTTTTCGAAGACCTGACTTTCCCCCGGATTGCCGAGGTTTCCCAGCGGCTGATGGATGCTTTTGAGCACAATGAATTCGATTCTATAAGCGTGTCTTACGGACAATTCCGGAATGCCGGGGTGCAATATCCTGTTACGGAACAATTCCTGCCGGTGCCATCCCTGGAAAAAGGGGAAGGGAACGGTCATCGGGCAAATTATATTTTCGAGCCCGATATGAAGGATTTGTTGCGCAACCTCATTCCTAGTATCCTGCATACCTCTTTCCAGAAATACGTCCTCGATACGCATGCATCCGAACACGGCGCTCGTATGACCGCCATGGATAATGCTACTTCCAACGCAGATGAGATCATGCGTGATCTGCGTATCAGTTACAACAAGGCTCGTCAGGAAGCGATCACAAGGGAACTCTCGGAGATCGTAGGTGGCGCCGCCGCGTTGGAGAATGTTTAATAAATAAAATAAAGGAGCAACCGTTAGTAGAGGCGTGCCCAAAAAGTAATATTTTTAATTTTCCCTGCCCGGGAGGGCAGGGAAAATTAAAAAAAATATCACTCTTTAAGGCGCTGCTCTAACGCTTGCTCCTTTATTTTATTTATTTTTAATGATGAAGGCCATCATTCCGGTTGCAGGAGCAGGAACCAACCTGCGTCCCCTTACCTACACGCAGCCCAAACCGCTTATTCCGGTTGCTGGGAAGCCCATTATTTCCTATATTATTGACCAGCTCACCAGCCTGGGGGTCAATGACTTTGTCTTCATCATCGGTTACCTGGGGGAAAAAATCCGGGATTTCGTAGAGCAAACGTATCCGGATATCCACAAAACCTTTGTCACCCAAGACCACAGAGAAGGTTCCGGCCATGCGATCTGGACGGCCCGGGAGCATTTCCAGGATTCTGACGAAATCATCATCTTCTTCGGCGATACGATACTGGATGTGGATTTCAGCCGCATCATCCATTCGGCTACTTCCTGTGTGGCTATTCAGAAAGTGAAAAATCCAAGAGACTTCGGATTGGTGGAATTCCACTCCGACGGGTTTGTGAAACGTTTCGTAGAAAAACCCAGCATTCCCCTTTCCGATATGGCGCTGGTGGGCGTCTACAAGATAAAGGAACCCACTGCCTTAATCGAAGGCCTCGATTACAACATCCGCAATAACTTCAATACCGATGGGGAATACCCACTGACCGACGGCTTGATGCGCATGCTGGAGCGGGGTATTCCATTTTCTACCGTAAAAGTAGACAACTGGTTTGACTGTGGCCGTAAGGAGATCCTTTTGGAAACCAATGCGCTCCTGCTCGACAAAGAAGGATATGCTTCCTCTGATCTTCCCGAGTTCGACAACACCATTATCATTCATCCGGTAAGCATCGGGGAACAATGCCAGATAAAAAACTCGATCATTGGCCCCCACGTTACCATCGGCGACCACGCCGTTATCGAGTCTGCCATTGTAAAAAACTCCATCATCGGCAACTATGCCTCCATCAAAGAGGCCGTACTCCAGGCCTCTGTGATTGGCAATGACACCGCCATCACCGGCCTTCGGCAAAGCCTGAATATCGGGGATAATACGGAAATCGATTTCAGCGGCCGGTAGTGGCGCGAAAAATATTTCGCCCTTACAATCACCCATTCTCGAGCTTTAAGACACCCCTTGGGCATACCGCCGAACACACCCCACATCCCACGCAGGAAGCACGCACAATGTCCTGCCCGCGCTGGGCGTATGCGCGCACGTCGATCCCCATTTCGCAGTAGGTGGAGCAATTCCCGCAGGAAATGCACTGCCCTCCGTTGGTAGTGATGCGGAAGCGGGATTTGAATCGCTGCACCAAGCCGAGATAAGCAGCAAGCGGACAGCCGAAACGACACCAGACCCTGCTACCCATAAAAGGGTAAAATCCCGTGCCCACTACACCGGCAAATATGGACCCGATCAAGAACCCATATACGCCCCGAACGGTGTAACTATTGAGGAATAAAACCTGACTCTGCCCTGAAAAGTAAGTATACAAAACGAGGGCAGTCATCACCACCGCAAAAACGAGTACGCCATGGATGAGCCAACGCTCGACCTTCCACGCAGAAAGTTTTTTATTGGATAGCTGCCGGAAAGGATCGCCAAGGGTTTCTGCAAGTCCGCCGCAACCACAGACCCAGGAACAATACCAGCGTTTGCCAAAAAAGTAAGTAATCACTGGCACGGCGATAACGATGAGCACAATCCCCCATACCAGCATGAAAATGCCCAGCCCTCCGCTATTCAACAGGTTGTGGAGATTCCAGTCGAAGAAGAAGGAGTAGTTCAGCGGCCAGATATTCTTGAAGTCGTAGTACGGGTAGTTCAGGCGTACCAATATTTCCGGGATCAGAAAAGCGAAGGCTGTTTGAAAGAACATCACGGAGCCGGTGCGGATCAATTGGTAGCGGTTGTGGCGGTACTTGGCCAGCATGCGTAGGCCCATGACGAGTACGGCTAGGGTATAAAGTACGCCGTATAAAAACCACTGGCTGGCCTCATGCCCATTTAATGCCTTGCTGACAGGGTCGACCATGACTATCCACGGCGCCAGGAGCTGAGGTGTCCAATAAAGCACTACGTAAAATACGATTAGATAGATCCCGGTAATGATCCCAACCAGGCAGCTATGCCCCGGAACCCACGTGTCAACGGATCATGGAAAATATGATTGTTTCGGATACCCGGAATTTCCCTGAACAAGGGAATGGCATAAAGAAAACCCCCCAATATGGCAAGTCCAAAGGTGAGCAGGAGAAACCATCCCGGATAAGATGAGACAGGACCCGTGTATGCGTGTTTGGCAGCGTCAAGCGTATATTCCTTGAACGAGCCGTCGCCCAGTTTGAAATCCCATTCTCCCACGCCTGCCGGGATCCCTTTTTCGGCACGAGTTGCCTGGGTTTCCTGGGCAGCTTTCAGCACCTTTTTGAAGGCGGTGGAAAAGGCAATGCCAGATGTAGGTTCGTGGCCGAAAAGGCTTTGTTGCCTGGCAGCTTCCAGGATAGCCTCCCTGTGATAGGTGTTAGAAATGGCAAGTCCTTCAGGCGACAGTTGATACTTGCCCTTTGTGAGCATACCGGTAAATACCAACATGGCCATTAAAAAGAGCGCCAGGCCTGTTTTTTGCAATAGGTTCATCATGGGTACTATCGGATTACGCGTTGACAGGACGTTTGAGGAAATTGAGCACTTGGGTTAAGCTTCTGCGGGAAGCCGGTTGTATGTTTTTCCCGGTTTGCGCATTGTACAATTGCAGCACTGCTGGTTCATATTCCCGGAAAAACTCCGGGTCGAAATTGGCGAGAGATAGGTTGGGCAGGACCTCTTCGATGTGTGTTTGCTCCCGGATCCACTGTTCGCAAACCTCGTGCCGATACCGGATGCCCATCAGGTTGAAGCCGAGTACGTGCCCTTTTGGCTGGTCATAGACGATCCGAATGCTTTTGCGCCCTTCCGGATGCTCCCAATAAATGGAGCGGTGGTTGGCCGGTGGATTTGGCTGCACATCCCCATAAACCTGATATTCAATATCAAAAAATTTGGCCGAATTAAACCAGATGCCGGGATCGTAAGTGACTAGTGATTGGTGATTGGTGACTGGTGATTGGGTACTGCCAACTGCCGACTGTTCCGCGAGAATATTACGGGCTACCGTTTCTCCCATCATACGTCCGGTATACCAAACCGGCTCTATCGGGCGGCGACCGGGTTTTGGGGTGCGGAGTTGCGCGCAATCTCCGATGGCATAGACGTCGGGCACGCTGGTCTCCAGATAGTCGTTGACGAGGATGCCACGGTCGTATTCGATGGGAGTGAAATGGAGGAAATCGATATTGGGACGCACACCGGTGGTAATACCTGCAAAGCCACATTCGATTTTTTCCCCTTTATTGGTAATGATCAGTTTGAGCTTGCCCGAACGGTCGCCCCAAATCTCTTTGAGCTCGGTTTCCAATTGGAGGTCAATGCCGTGGTCAATAATGTGCCGGTTTATCATGGCAGATTCTTCCCGGGGCAGGAATGTATTCCAGAAGCTGCTTTCCCGCACGAGGAAAGTGACCGGGATATGCCGGGAGTGGAACATTTCAGCCATTTCGATTCCGATGAGCCCGCCGCCGACGATGACCGCTTTTTTCAGGCCTTCGCTGTGCCGTTCCATGGCCTGGAGGTCCTGAAGCGAATACAAGCCATGTACGCCATCGAGGTCCTGCCCTGGCCAGCCCGCTTTGTGGGTCATGGAGCCGGTAGCCAGGATGAGCTTATCGTAAGAACACGTGGTATCGTCGTTGAAGAAAAGGGTCTTTTTGCGGTAGTCGATATTGGTGACAAACCCGTTGACCAAATTGATCCTGTTTTTTCCCCAAAACCAGTCTTCGTAAGGTTTGATGTCCTCGAAGCGCATATGGCCCATATAGACATACATCAGGGCTGTTCGGGAAAAGAAGTGATCCGACTCTGCGGAGATCACGGTGATCTCGCAGTCGCTTTTTTTTCGGATATGCCGGGCGGCGGTGATGCCGGCGATGCCGTTGCCGAGGATTGCGATATGCATGCGTAGTTAAGTCATTTTATTGGCGGAAGGTACAAACACGGAATTATTTCGGGAAACTGCCTGCAGAAAAAGGTCAAAATGTCGGGTTTCGGCAAATTAAAGAAATCTTAAAGAGCGTATAAGAATGAAAAGGTTTTGCTAGCTTTGCGTGCTGGCAAAGTTTTTGCTATGAAAATACCAAGTTATTCTAACTGTAAAACTTAATTACAATTTTATGAAAAGATTATTTACTCTTTTTCTTGCAATGGGACTCGGATTGAGCTTGTCTGCCCAGGTATTCTTCAATGAAACTTTTGAAGGTGGGAGTTTGCCCGCAGGCTGGACAATCACGACCGCGGCTACTGATGGTGGATGGGTTATTGGTTCTGCAAGTGACCTCAGCAGTTCCTCCTTCCCCATTCCGAACAATGGAGGTTTAATCGCTGTATCCAATGATGACGGATGCAACTGCAACAAAGCCAACGATGTGTTGGTGTTGCCTGCAGTGGATCTGAGCAGTGTGTCGGATCTGGTATTGGTATTCGATGCCTTCTTCCTGGATGATACCTATCAGGGGGTGGCAGAAAATGCGCAAGTTGTATACTCGCTGGATGGCGGGACTACCTGGACGACTCTGTTTGAACTGGGCGGAAGCAATGCTTGGCAAAATATCACCGTTGATCTGGCTCCGGTCCTTGGAAACAGTTCCGTAAAGCTTGGTTTTCGCTATTCGGACAACAGTGGTTGGTTGTATGGCTTTGGGGTAGACAACATCCTGGTCTACAAGCCTTATGACTACGACGTGAAGTTGACACTTAATCCGGTGAACCGCTTCAACTTACTCAACAGCAACATTGGCTTCTCGGGTACGATCGCAAATAATGGTCTTCTGCCAGTTACTTCGCTGGATATTTCTTGGACGGATGGTACCAATACGTACACGGACAACCTCAGCGGGTTGAACATTGCACCGGGTGGAACATACAACTTCACACACGGCACCCAGTTGGATGTAGCTAGTGCCATCACCTACAACATTGACGTCACTGCAGCGAACCCGAACGGACAACCGGATGGTTATGATATCAACAACTCGGCTTCTGCCAAAGTTAGCGGCTTGTCATTTGTGCCTGCCCGCCGGATGGTTGGGGAGGAAGCTACCGGAACCTGGTGCGGCTGGTGCCCCCGCGGGTTTGTCTATATGGAACAAATGGATCAGGATCACGAAGACTTCATCGGTATTGCCGTGCACAACGGTGACCCGATCACGAATGCTACTTATGATGATGGATTGGGCAATTTCCCGGGCTTCTCCGGGTATCCTTCCGTTATTGTGGATCGTGCCACCATCGTAGACCCTTCTGAAATGGAAGATTACTACAACGCTACCATGGATCGCATCGTACCGGCAGCAGCCAGTATCGTTGATGCATTGGTAGATCCGGCAACCCGTGATCTGACGATCAACGTAGCAGCTACTTTTGCGACGCAGTTGAGCAGCGCTGACTACCGGTTCAACATAGTGTTGGTTGAAAACGGTATTACGGGTACAGGTAGTGGCTACAACCAGGCTAACTACTACAGTTCGCAGGCCAATAACATACCGCTCACAGGCTATTATGGCTTCAATTGGCAGACGCTTCCGAATCCGGTTCCTGCCGCACAGATGGTATACGACATCGTAGGCCGTGATATCCTCGGTGGCTGGGATGGCTGGGATGGAACCCAGAACGTGAATGCTGACGACGTGGTTACAGGTTCTTATTCATATACCATTCCTGCTGCATGGAACTACGAGAACATGTTCGTCGTATTCATGGTGCTCGATGGCAACACCGGTGAGATCCTGAATGCAGATGAGCGCGAGATCTGGACGACTTCCACCACGGAAATCGACAACCTTCAGCGTTTTACCCTCAGCCCGAACCCGACCACTGGCTATGCTACGCTGAACCTCCAGTTGGAGAAGGCCGCAGATGTACGCGTAGAGGTACTCAATACGGTTGGCCAGACGCTGATCGTTCAGCAGGCTGACAACAGCTTTGGTGGCTTATTCCAGTTCAACCTGGGCAACCAGGCTGCCGGTACGTACTTCGTAAAAGCTACGGTAGGCGACCAGGTACGCGTAGAGCGCCTGATCATTGCCAAATAATTACAGCTGTAATTTTTTATTAAAAAAGAAGGAGGTCGGCATCGCCGACCTCCTTCTTTTTTAGATGCAAGTGCAACCTTACAAAACGAAAATCGGTCTATATATAGTGTGATTTCGTCGGGCGAGCGTGTAGAAAAATCATAATATTTTGTTAATTGATTGATAGTCCGCGAAAAAAGGGCGATTTTGTCCACTGTAAGCCAAAAGCGCGTTTGTGTTAGTTTTGATGAACACCTATCTTTGTTAAACGTTAATCATTGCAAAACCGTAATATGAAGTATACTTTACTCGCTTTGTCCTTCCTTGTCTTCACGTTCAACCTGGCGCTTGCGCAGGTCGAACTCAGCCCCAATCCCTGGATAGGGACTATGGAAGAAGTTGATCTGTCTGATTTTTGGTCAGAGCCTATTGCACATGGGGAGATGACCAATACCTCCGGCAACCCGATTTCAGTTCGCTGGGAATTAGTGGTTATTTCTGCTCCCGAAGAGTGGGATTTCCGCGTGTGTGATAAGAATGCTTGCTATGCCACAGGTACCCTTACCAATTGGGACCCTGCTAATAATATTGAAGAGCCCGTCCTTTTGGGGGTTGACTCTTCCGGTTTGCTTGACTTGCATATTCTGCCCCGGAAGGTTGCTGGAACATGTGAAGTAGAAATCAAAATTTCCCTCACAGGAACCCCCTCTACCGTAATCACTACAGGGGTATACCAAGTAACCGTTCCTACGGGAGTAGATGAAGTGTCGGTGCAAAGCCTGCGCATTTTTCCGAACCCTTCTTCCGACTATTTTGCCCTGACCAGTGCGAAAGGCGTCAATAAGATTATGCTGTACAACGTACTAGGCCGCGTGGTCCGCACCTTTGAAGTAGCAGAAGGTAAGAAATACTATATTGCCGATCTTCCAGACGGCATGTATCTCGCCGGTTTGATCGGCAGAGACGGAGACGTACTGCGCACAATGCGAATCAGCAAGCGCAGCTTGAGGCCGTAACCAACCCCACCTTTACCGGTGAAAACATGAAGCCCCTTCGCTATGTGCGGAGGGGCTTCGTGTTTTTAGGCCGGGTAATCTACATAGTTTCTGGGTGTTTCGTAGAGGCGCACAGCCAGGTCGTACCGGGAGTCGAGGTGAGATCGAAGGATATTCCAGATCACATAGCAAATATGCTCTGCCGTAGGATTCAAATTCCGGAACTCCTCCGTATCGATATTGAGGTTCTTATGGTCGAAGCGCAATTCGATCTGTTCGTGGATCAGGTCCTTCAGCACTTTGAGGTCGATCAGGTAGCCGGTATCAGGGTCTACTTCTCCAATAACCTTTACTTCCAATTCATAATTGTGCCCATGATAACTGGGATTGTTGCACAGGCCAAAAACATCCCGATTCTTTTCCTCGCTCCAGTTGGGGTTGTGCAGCCGGTGAGCGGCATTGAAATGGGCTTTTCGAAAAACTGCGACACGCATAAGATAGGTTTTGAAAAATCCCAACAATCTGCTTTTGCATAAAGTTGTTAGTATTGTGTTCCAAAAATAAGTTAATGAAACCTGATTGAGCGGGCTGCGTCCGCTCAATCAGGTTTTATGAATTTATTTTCCGAAAAAATTCCTATTTTTAACCCGGTTAAAACTTAAAACATAAAAGTGAAGTCAATTCACCTGTTTGAGGTTCAGGATATAGAGGATGGCAGTAGTTGGTTTGCCGAAATCAAGGGATAGGAAATAAAAGTAGAGACAGAGGGGCAAGAACCCGTGACAGATAAAGCGTTCGTAGGATTTTCAATCATACTTGCTCGACGAGGAAGGCCCGTCAGTACATTTTCTCCCTTTTGTTGCCAGCCTTTTTGACGATATAATACACTCCTGATCAGGAGTATGATCCCTACCTCAAGCCGGCCTTTGATCCACTTTGGCAAAGGAGGATATGCGTTTTTCAGAAGTTATCGGACAAGACAAGATCGCGAACCAGCTCCGGCACATGGTGCAGTCGGACCGGCTTCCGCATGCCCTCTTGTTGTTGGGGCCGGAGGGAAGTGGCCATTTGCCCATGGCGTTGGCCTTTGCTCAATATATCCTTTGCAGTGAACGCACAAACGAAGAAGCTTGCGGCCACTGTCCCAATTGCCAGAAATCGGGGCGTTATGTTCATCCGGACTGGCATTTTTCTTTTCCGACCATTGGGACCAATGGGACGAGTGATCGGTTCCTGACCGAATGGAGGGAAGCCATCACCAGCCAGCCCTACCTCAATGCCAATCAGTGGCTGCAACGAATCGGCACAGAAAATCAGCAGGGAAATATTACGAAGGAAGAGTGCGTGCAAATTGTCCGCAAACTTAGCCTGAAGACCTTTGAAGGCGATTACAAGATCCTTTTCATGTGGATGCCGGAATACCTGGGAAAGGAAGGGAATCGGCTGTTGAAGATGATCGAAGAGCCGCCCGATCAAACGGTCTTTATCCTGGTTGCCGAAAACCAGGACCTGATCCTCAATACGATCCTGTCGCGTTGTCAATTAGTCGCCTTCCCCCCGCTGTCAGATGCCCATATTGAAGAAGGACTTGTCAGGCAACAAGGAATTGATCCGGATCGCGCCCAGGCCGTGGCTCAACTTGCCAACGGAAATTTTAACGAGGCCATTTCTCTGTCAGGAGAGATCGAGAGCGACCATGCACAGCAGTTTCTGGATTGGCTTCGGCATTGTTATCGCGGCAATGGCGCCACATTGGTGCCCTGGGTAGAAACCTTTTCCCGGCTGGGCCGGGAAAACCAGAAGCATTTCTTTCGCTACGGCCTGCATTTTCTTCGGGAACTACTAGCCTTGCAACTTACAGGGGCTGCACACGTGCGGCTTCGACCCGATGAGCTGGACACGGCGCAAAAGTTAAGCGCTGTACTATCATACGAACGAATCAAACCGATCGTTAGCCTTTTCAACGATTGTATCTTTTTCATTGAACGAAACGCAAATCAGAAGGTGATGATGCTGGATTCCAGTATCCGGCTGCATCGCTTCATGAAACAATAATAAGCAATATGGGATGTGCAGGATGTTCGATTCATAAAGAAAACGGGCAATCAGCGGGCTGCCGCAGCAGCGGAACATGCGGCACCAATGGTTGTAATCGCCTCAATACCTACGACTGGGTTTCCACCATGGAATTATGGGATGTGGAACCTTTTGATATTGTAGAAGTCAGCTTCAAAAACGGCGCCCGGAAAGCATTTTTTCGCAACCCTGCCCATGCGCAGGTGATGACAGGCGACTTTGTGGTGGTGGAAACTACCAGCGGCTACGATGTGGGGCGGATCACCCTTTCCGGAGAATTGGTCCGGCTTCAAATGAAGCGCAAGCGGGTGAACGAAGAATCCATTTTGCACAATGTGTTGCGGAAAGCCAACACGCGTGATCTGGAAAAACTCGACGAGGCCCGCAAGCTCGAAGATTCAACCATGGTTAAAGCGCGGGTTATTTCCCGTACCCTCGGCCTGGACATGAAAATCGGGGATGTGGAATTCCAGGGCGACAAGCGCAAAGCCACCTTTTATTACACCGCAGACGGACGGGTTGATTTCCGGGAATTGATCCGGCATTTTGCAAAAGACTTCCGGGTGAAGATCGAAATGCGCCAAATTGGCGCCCGGCAGGAATCGGCCCGTATTGGGGGAATTGGATCCTGCGGACGGGAGCTTTGCTGTTCCACCTGGCTGACCGATTTTAAATCGGTCTCCACCGCAGCGGCACGATACCAGAATCTGGCCATCAATCAGGCGAAACTTTCCGGACAATGCGGTCGCCTCAAATGCTGCCTGAACTACGAGCTAGACCTGTATATGGAAGCCGTCGATCTGTTTCCCAATAACGCAGACAGACTCAAGACACGCGAGGGTACCGCAACGCTGTTCAAGACCGATATCTTCCGCCAATTGATGTATTACTCCCTGGATCAGGATGGGGCACGGGGTAAGGTCGTCGCACTTTCGCCCGCTGCGGTCAGGGAGATCAAAGCCATGAACGACAAGGGTGAGCTTCCTCCTGATTTGATGGATCATCAAATTTCCATACCTTCCAAGACCGCTGGTAATGAAGAGGAAGAAATGGACTTCGAAAGCGTCAACGATGTGTTGGAGTTGCCTGCAGAAAAACGGAAGAAGAAAAAGAATAAGCGCAAGAGAGGGGATGGACAAGGGCAACAAGGACAGCAGCAACAGCGACGCGAAGAAAGGCCGCGCGAAGAAAGGCCGCCTGTTCAGGGAAATACGGACCAGAAGAGCAGCAACGACCGCCGGAGTGGAGGTGGAGGCGGTAACCGGAACAAGCGCCGCAACCGGCCCCCCAGAAAAGGAGGGGATAATCAAAAGAAGGAATAACCAATATCTAAAAGATTTGATAGAGGCGCGTGTCACGCGCCTCTATCAAATCTTTTAGATAAAGCATGCTAACATTATGAAATACGACGTCACCATAATCGGATCTGGCCCGGGGGGCTATGTGGCAGCTATTCGCTGTGCACAGCTGGGTATGAAAACGGCGCTGATCGAACGCTATAATACCCTCGGAGGCACCTGCCTGAATGTAGGCTGCATCCCTTCCAAAGCCTTGCTCGACTCTTCCGAGCATTACCATAATGCCAAGGAGAAATTTCCCCTTCATGGGATCGAGCTGAAAGACTTGCAGGTAAATATGCCGCAAATGATCCAGCGAAAACGGGAGGTAGTCGATCAGACTGTCAAAGGGCTTGACTTTCTAATGAAGAAAAATAAGATCGATGTATTCACCGGACATGGCACGTTCGTGGATGCGCATACCATACAGGTGGCAAAAGCCGATGGCAACAGCGAACAGGTGCAAACGGAGAAAGTGATTATCGCTACGGGCTCCAAGCCCATTGTGCCCGCTATGTTCAACTACGACAAAAAACGGGTGATCACCTCTACCGAAGCCCTTGAATTGCAGGAAGTCCCCAAGCGGATGGTCGTGGTAGGTGGAGGGGTAATCGGGTTGGAGATCGGCTCGGTATTTGCCCGCCTGGGCACGGAGATCGAGGTGGTAGAATTCCTCGACCGGATCATTCCGGGGATGGATGGCGATTGCAGCAAGGAGCTTCAGCGTGCGCTTAAGAAATTGGGCATGACCTTCCACCTCGGGCACAAAGTGACTAAAGTAGCTGTCGGCAAAAAAGGGGTTAAGGTAGAAGTAGAGTCCAAAAAGGGCGACAAACAGTTTACCCTGGAGGCAGATTACTGCCTGGTCTCTATCGGACGCAAACCCTATACCGACAAGCTGGGCCTGGATAAGGTCGGGGTGAAAACCGACGAAAAGGGCTGCATTGAAGTAGACGCACACCTGCAAACCAATGTGCCCGGGATCTTTGCCATCGGGGATGTGGTTCGCGGCGCGATGCTGGCGCATAAGGCGGAAGAAGAAGGCGTATTTGTGGCTGAATATATGTCCGGCCAGCAGCCGCATATCGATTATAACCTCATTCCCGGCGTGGTCTATACCTGGCCGGAGGTGGCCGCGGTCGGGCAGACCGAAGAGCAACTGAAGGAAGCAGGCATTCCCTATAAATCAGGCAAATTTCCCTTCAAGGCATTGGGCCGTGCCCGGGCGAGTACGGATCTGGACGGCATGGTCAAAATCCTGGCGCACAAGGAAACCGATGAAATCCTGGGTGTGCATATGGTGGGCCCCCGAGTGGCAGATATCATTGCCGAAGCGGTGGCTGTCATGGAATTCAGGGGCTCGGCAGAAGATCTGTCCCGTATGAGCCACGCACACCCCACTTTCACCGAAGCAGTGAAGGAGGCAGCCCTGGCCGCGACCGACAACCGACCGATTCACCTGTAAGGATCAGGCCAACTCCTCGATCTTTTCCAGTATCCAGGGCTTGTCGGCTAAAGCCTGACAATCGGATACCTGCTGCCGGATTTTCCCGATAGCTTTGGCATCTTTCGGGCGGATGTGGGAGAGTTTTTTCACAAACCGCAATACATTGAGGTATTGCTGCTTCACCTCCCTGGAGATGCGTTGATTGCGTTGGAGGAAGATGCGAAAGCTTTCGGAAAGAGAGTCCAGTGGAAGGAATTCCCCAAGCTCAAAGTAGGTCTTCAACAACATCAGTTTGGCGCCCAGTGCGTAGACCAGATTCTGGTATTCGACTTCCTGCAATTGCTCGATCACCTTTTCGTAATGTTGTTGTTGAAAATAGACCTTGGCAAGGTTATATGTACGTGCGTTGGCCTGATGCAATTCGGGGAGCAAAGGCGTATACTGTTGGATAAAGTTTTCTGTCCATTCAAACGCTTGCACCCGAAGACCTACTGTGATGATATTCTTGTAGTGAAAAGGGTCCAGTATCCCTTCTTCCAGGATGATCTGCTGATCGAGGGCTCCCTGGTAGAGCTGAAATAGTTCGCCGAAATATTCTACCTGTCCCTTGTTGATCTTGGCGTCGATACAGTAATTCATCAAGTGGATGAAAAGGGTCTGTTGCTCCCCTTTGGCAAATTGCCTCCCCTTGGTTTTTAAGAGCTCGTGTAGTTCCTGAAAGGGCTTCTCCTCTTCCGGACGGATCAGCATATACAGCACCAGCAGATATGCTTTTACCAACGGAATTTCCGAAAAAGGACTGAGCTCAAGATAGTCCAGCAATCCGGGAATCTTTCCCAGGTCGGCTTCCAGTGCCAGGGTTTTTTGGTAGCCCAGGGCATCGCAATGATTTTTCAGCTTTTGGGTGAAGTAAAAGCAGTCGAGATAGAAATCAGCACTTTCCAGAAACCCCAGCGTGTCGGGCTTTTTTCCCGAGGCCTCCAACTGCTGATGGCGGAGCAATTCGATTTGAAGCTGGCGGTAGTAGGAAGCCGGCGATTGCCCCGGTTCTTTTTGCCGGATTCCCTCTACCTGCCGAATGACCCCGTCGAAATGTTTACTCAATCCAGGTTCGAGCAGATAGGGTAAAACCGCTTCGGCTTCCCAAAAAGGATCGGCCTGAAACGCTTGTAATGCCTGGAACGATAGCGCATGACGGGTCAGCTCCGAATTGAGCCTGCGCAGCGTTTGATCGTGGAAGGGGATCGTATCATAGAGCGCTTTCCACAACCCTTCTTTATCTAGGTTGTTTTCCGTTTCCGGAATTACTTCCTGAACAAGCAGGTCGAACAGTTTGACCAATTCTGAGTGCTCATTACAGACAGGAGACAGTAAATACTTCCGAAACCGGTGCAGGGATGCAGGAGAAAAAGAGGTGAGCAGTGTCGCTATTTTTGATTGTTTCATTCAGTTTAAATACAAAAATGGAAATTTATAAATTCAAAAATACTGATATTCAATGATTTAAATAAAATTTATACAAAATTCATAATGAACAAACATAAGGATTTGTTCTTTTATTTTCATGTATCTTTTTTCACTTTTGTATTAGAGAAATACCCTTTTCGCCAATTAAGGATCGTTACGAGAATAAGCGCACATTGCCAATTCCCGCCGAAGCCGGTGGCAATTAGTTGATTAAACATACCCACTAAAAAATGCTATACCTATGAGTTGGCAGCTTACCGGACTTGTTAAAAATGTTTCCAATGGGAAAAGGGTTCTCCTGTTTTTTGGCGTACTGCTATTTATGAGCAGCCGGGTGCTCATTGCACAATGCGAATACACAGGCCTGGTGGTGGATGTATCCGATTACAGTCCTTGTTCACTGGCAATTTGCAGTCCGGAGTTCCCGGTGTTGGAGTTGCTGGATAATCCGTATGGATTGGAAGCGGGCGATCTCGTTCACTTTTCGTATGACACCCTCCCCATGTCGGTTTGTGGCCTGGGACTCCCCATTTCGTTGTCTTGTGTATTTGTAGAATCCAACACAGGCAACGGGACTTTCTGCAATGCCCTTTTTAGTATGTTCCTGCTCGATCCGACCGATCCTTATAAATGGATTTTTCAGCCTTTTATACCAGATCCTTTGGGTCTGGCCTATATGTGGGATTTTGGGGATGGGAATAGCTCAACTGAACAATCCCCTGTACATACTTATGGAGCGGAAGGAAGCTATACGGTGTGTTTGACAATGACCACCTCCCTGGGGTGTGCCGATACCTACTGTGATACCCTGGTGGTGGGAGGCCCCCCCAGCTATTGTGATTTTGGGGTAAATGTCTCTGTCGATGGATTGGATCTCACGGCAGAAGTATACAATTTGACCGATTTTGGTCCCTATTATCCGCAATTAGTAGAGTGGGTCAACGGAAATTCAAATGAGGTTTTGGGGACCTTGCCGGTCCTGGAATTTACACTTCCGGATTCGAACTACATGGATGAACTGTGCGTCGTATATCAGGTGGAATACCCAGGTGGGACAATCTGTGAAGGGGACTGGTGTGGGTCCATTTGGGGCGATACGATCTGTGTGGACCCTTCATTGATCCAGCCTGGCATTATTTGTCCAGGCGTATTTCTGCCGGTTTGCGGATGCGACGGGGTGACCTATGCCAATGCATGCGAAGCAGAATACCACCATGGGGTTACTTCCTGGACCCCCGGGCCCTGTTCTGGGAATTACGGAGAATGCGTGGCTTATTACAGTTATACTGCCAGCAGTGATTCTTCCTTCCTGTTTTTCAACACCTCTATTGGGGATTTCGATAATTTTCAGTGGGTGCTGGATGGAGTTGCGCTAATGTATAGTTGGAATCCCTGTGTAATGACGATTCCGGAAGAAGGGTACCACACCGTGTGTGTGAAAATATGGGACTCCAGTACCGGATGTGCATCTACCTATTGCCAGGAGATATACAGTGGCGATCCAAACTACCAGTGTGATTATACGGATTGTGTATGGCCCGGAGATGCCAATAACGATTTTTCGGCCAACGTATATGACTTGCTTAATATCGGATTGGGTTATGGCGCCATAGGGTTGTCACGTCCGGATGCGCACCTGGACTGGGAAGGACAGCCAGCGCCGAGTTGGGGTATGATTGCCATGGCCGGTGTGGACTTTAAGCACATGGATTGCGATGGAGACGGCCAGGTCCTCTACGACGACCTGGATGCAATTGAGCTGAACTACACCTCCGGTTTTCCGCCAGCTCCGATGCCGGAAGCGGGAGGGATTCCCATCTATTTCGAATTCGATCAGGATACGATCTACGTGGATGAGAACACCCCGGAGTTTTTGCCGATCTCCGGAGGGCTTTACATTGGGTCGCCCACGCAGCCTGCGGTCGACCTTCACGGGCTGGGCATTTCGTTGGTCTATCCCCAGCAAGACCTCTTACTTCCTTATTCTACCACTGCTGAATACCTGGATAATTCCTTTTTCGCCGCGTCTAATCAATCGCTTTGGATGTACCGGGATTTGTATGACGAGAAGAAGATCGATCTGGGATTTACCCGTAAAGCGGGCAACGGCGCCAATGGTTATGGCCCCGTCGCCAGTGTGGGCTTTATTATTATCAGCGACATCATAGGTGGAAGGACGGACGCATATATTCCCTTTGAATTGATCATTGACGGACTGCAACTCATAGATGGAAATGGGGCGCCGTTGCCCTATGCCTTGCCTGTGCTCGTCGATTCGGTGGTTCTCGTAAACAAGTTTTCAGCTACTTCCGCATCAGAGGAGAGTGCGGCTAAACAAGTTCGGATTTTCCCGAATCCGGCTAAAGACCGGGTATGGGCGGAATGGGGTGAGCTGGATGTAGAATCGGTAATTCTGCTCAATGCCTTCGGACAACAGTTGCGCCAATTCACTTCCGGCGATGGCCGCCAGGAGTGGTCGTTGGAAGGGTTGGCCAGCGGGCTTTATACCGTGCAGTTTAAGACGAGTGAGGGAATAATCAATAAAAAGCTGTTCGTGCATTAAAATCTATTGCCCACTTACCACGATGACAATTTCTCCTTTGGCAGGGTGCTTGCTGTAATACGCATGCAACTCCTCCAGGGAGTCGGTCCTTTTTTCTTCGAAAATTTTGCTGAGCTCGCGGCAGACACAGGCCTTTCGGTCGGGTCCGCAATGAGTTTGGAGCTCTGCCAGGCAGCGCAGCAGGCGGTGAGGAGACTCATAAAGCACGAAGGTATTGGGCAAGGATGCCAGGTATTGCATACGGGTCTGGCGGCCTTTTTTATGCGGAAGAAAGCCTTCGTAATGAAAGCGATCGCAGGGGATGCCAGAACTGACGAGGGCAGGCACAAAGGCGGTAGGGCCAGGCAGGCAATCGACCCGGATATCGTTTTCCACGCATGCCCGGATGAGCAGGAAGCCCGGATCTGAAATACCTGGCGTGCCTGCATCGGTGATCAGGGCGATGGTGGCGCCGTGTTGCATTTGCTCGACAAATTGGGACGTGACGCCGTGTTCATTATGAGCGTGGTAGGAACGAAGCGGTTTTTCGATCTGATAATGCGACAACAGTTTTCCCGAAGTCCGGGTATCTTCGGCCAGGATGAGGTCGACGGAGCGGAGCACGGAAAGGGCACGGAGTGTGATATCCTCCAAATTGCCGATGGGTGTGGGTACGATATAGAGCAAGGGAATAATTTTTTAATAACGAATGGCGTACCTGCGGCACGCCATTCGTTATTTAATTTTCAGGATTATCGAAATCAGGATGTAGAGGGCGATAATCGGGGCAAGCGCCGCTTCCCGCCACAGCGCGAGCAACACCACCCCAATACCCCCAAAGATAAATTTTATCTCGTTGCCCTTCCAGGCAAAGGATTTGAATTTCAGGCTGAACATGGGCAGGGGCGCATTGGAAATATAGCTCAGGAAGCCAACCAGGACATACAATACCCATGTCTTCTCTAGTAATGCACCCATTCCAAAGGAATTGGATTCATGGATCATCAGCAAGCCGAGGGCAAACATGGTCAGGGAGGGAGTCGGCAATCCGATGAAGTTTTCGGTCTGGCGGGTATCGAGGTTAAAGCGGGCCAGCCGCAATCCGGCGGCGGCAGAGACGATAAACCCGGGAATGGCAGCCCAGCAGATCGTCTCTCCAGTGCAATGTGTAGAAATCGACAGGAGTTGGTAGAAGATAGCGCCGGGAACGACTCCGAAGGATACAGCGTCGGCGATGGAGTCGAGTTCTTTGCCCAGCGGAGAAGAAACCTTCAGTGCGCGGGCTACTCCCCCATCGACGTAATCGGCGAAAATAGCGAGCAGGATCAGCCAAAAGGTCAATTGGTATTCGCCGTGCAAGACCGCTACAATAGCCAGGCAGCCGAAGAAGAGGTTGGCGAGGGTGAAGAGGTTGGGGATGTGCTTGCGCATAGTGAAAATTGTTTAAGGACTTTTCAAAGATAGGAATGCTTTGGCATAACCCTTTCAAATGTCGGCTGTTGTTTATTTTGGTGGTACTTTTACAACAATAACGGCGTTAGCTTATTAAATGGAAAAGCCGATTAACCGAAAAGCGATGAAAGTTCAACACATACTATTTGGAATCACACTGAGTTTATTGCCCTTGTTGGCCTGGGCCCAACCTTTGAATAATGAATGTCTGGGTGCACAGCCGCTGAACAACGTTTCCAACTATTGCTCGCCTCCGGGCGCTTTTACGACTGTAGGGGCTACTGTTTCGTCTCCTTTGTCTCCTTCTTGTTTTCCCCCCGGCCTTGCCGGTGATGTCTGGTTTTCTTTTGTGGCCCAGGCTACCGATGTATCGATCACGGTAATCGGTAACACCCCGCCAATCCCGGCGGCACGCTGGAAGATCCTCAATTTGTCCTCTATGCGGGCAACTGTGCCAACCTTACCGAGATCCAGTGCGCCTCAGATGGGTTCAACGCCAATATCGCAGAATCCTTTGCAGGGCCGCTGGTAGTGGGAGAAACCTACTACATCCGGGTGGATGCCCGGAATGGGAATCAAGGCACTTTTCAACTCTGTGTCAATAACTTCAACAATGTGCCGGACCCCAGTTCTGATTGTCCTACCGGGGTAGTATTGTGCGATAAATCGCCCTTTACCGTGGAATCGCTGGTGGGGGCAGGCGTCATTACCAACGAGGTGGATCCATCTTCCTGCTTGCAGACGGAGTTTAGTTCGGCCTGGTATAAATGGACTTGCCAGGACCCGGGGTCATTGACCTTTACCCTCACGCCCAACAATCCGTCTGACGACCTGGATTTTGCGGTCTACGAATTACCCGATTTTGATAATTGTGCGAACAAGATTCTCCTTCGTTGTATGGCTTCGGGCGAAAACGTCGGCCAGCCGTTTAGCACCTGGCAGCCCTGTACCGGCCCGACCGGATTGAATCTGTCTTCCTCTGATATTGTAGAATTTCCGGGCTGTGCTTCGGGCGATGATAACTTCATCGCTGCACTCAACATGGAGGCCGGTAAGAGCTACGCGCTCATTGTGAATAACTTCAGCAATACGGGTAGCGGGTTTAGCATCACTTTCGGCGGCACAGGGACGTTCCTGGGGCCGGAAGCCGATATGTTGGTCGAGCCAGTGCTGGAAAACGAATGCGATATCGATATCGTGACTTTTACCGACAACTCTTTTATGCCTCCAGGGTTTACCGGCACCTATAACTGGTTTTTCGGGGCTGGCGCCAATCCGGCGACCGGTACCGGGCTTGGGCCACATCAGATCGTCTATAACTCTTTTGGCTCCAAGTCGATCGTATTGCAGATCGAAACCGACCAGGGGTGTATTGTGACGGTCGTTCGAAATATCTATATCGAGCCCTGCTGCGATCCGGCCACTGCCCTCGATGTGAGTTTGGCCGATGTGATGGACCCCGATTGCTACGAAGAGCCCTCCGGCTCTATTTCGGTAGCGGGGTCAGGAGGTTCGCCCGGATATATGTACAGCATTGATGGAGAAAATTTCTTGCCCCTGGGCGATTTTATCAATCTCTATGCAGGCGTGTATACCTTATTCATACAAGACATCAAAGGATGTGTCGACTCGTTGGAAACCATACTGCTCAACCCTCCCGAACTGATTGTCGATGCCGGGCCCGATGTGACTATCGACCTGGCGGAGTCTACCGAACTGCATGCCACCTATTTACCACCAAATGCGATCCTGTCGCTGATCCAATGGAACAACACCGGCTCGCTCAGTTGTCCGGATTGCTTCGACCCCACGGCGATGCCGTATGTGACAACCACCTACACCATTAGCATTGAAGATGAGGTTGGGTGCCGGGCTGTCGATTCGGTGACTGTAGCAGTGATCGCCGTCCGTCCGGTATTTATTCCCAATATGTTCTCTCCCAACTACGATGGCATCAATGACTATTTTACAGCTTATGGCGGGCCTGCAGCGCGGCTCATCACATCGATGAAGATATTCAATCGCTGGGGCAGCCTGATGTATGAAACCAGTAACATTCCGCTCGGCGCGGAGACGTTGGGCTGGGATGGCACCTTCAACGGGAAAGTGTTGAATAGCGGGGTCTACGTCTACCTCATTGAGGTGAGTTTCTTGGATGGGGTGACGTTTACATACAGTGGCGATATAAATTTGGTGAAGTAGGGAGCAGGCCCTTATATCTGCACCCTAAACCGCCTTACAGGGAAGCTATTGGCGCGTATGACGACCAAATAGGGGCCTTTGGGTACCGTACTGAGGTCGATGGTCTTGAGATATTTGCCCGAGGACTGGTTGGGTAGCTCGATACCCACCACCTCGCGGAAGGAGGTATTGACAAGGCAAATGCGGACATTGGCCTGAAAGTCCAGAGAGTAGGCTACTTTTAACTCTAGCGTCGCTCTGTCGGGAACAAGCAGGGGGAGCCGCTCGAAGTTGTCGAGATCTTCCTGGATATCCCCTGTGGGTAGGTAATAATCCGTTTCTCCATTGGGGAATATGCGCCGGAGGCGATATTTGGCAGTGGGGCCGCCCGCATTGTCGGTGTGGCGGTATTGGTTGAGAGGCTTACCGGTGCCCTGAAGATCAGCGGCTTTGACGAAGTTTTTTCCTCCATCCATTGAACGGTGGAGCTGGTAGGCCATGTTGGGAGGCTCATTGGCCGTGGAAAAGTTCACGATGGCGCCCTCTACCCAAAAACCCTGCATAGCAAACCCGGGTACACGGGAAGCCAGGGTTTCGCCCGCAAATGCATTTTCCTTCGTGGGCTCGGGAGTATAAGCAGGCTTCTCCTCTTGGGCTAGCGGTTGGGAGCCGGGTTTCCGGATCACCACTACGTCGCCGTTGCTGGGATTCCAAATAGAAAGCCCGAAGGGTGGACGAAAGATGTTGTTGGGGTCTACTTCCAGGACGGACTCGGATTCGGCTATCCGCACGGTCCGGACCTCCATTTTTTCTTCGTCTACAAATATCCAGTTAAATTGGTTGAAGCTTCCGCTATTGCGGGTCCAGGGTTTGTTGTCATTACAATCGCGCAAAGGGGCGCCCCAGCCTCCTTCGCCTGCGAAGACCGTTCCCTCATTATCATCGCGGATGAACCCTTCCGAGCTGCCCGGTTCGTTGGAAGGACGAACAGGCCAGGTGACTTTGGCTACGTGGGCATCTGATTCTATGGCGAGGTTAATATGATAGCCATAAAACAAGGGCGCCCAGTTGGCATATTCGTCTCCATTTTCCGGTTTCTTGTTGGTATGCGGGCGTATGGACAAATGGTATTGTGCGATCTTCCAGGTGGCAGATTGATTGTTTGACAGGTCCCGTTCCAACCAATCGCGTTGGACGCCACCTGCAGGGATCATGGAGTTGAGTGTATAGATACGAAGAAGGTCGCCTCCCATATTAAGTGCGTAGTAGGCATCTTTGATGGGCAGGTCAAATAAGGAGAATAGGATGTCGTTGGAGACTTCGTGATTGCCCCTCGCGGCGATAATGGGAGTCATGCGACCATCGCGGGCGATCGTGAGCTGCCAGTCGTCAAACCATTCCTGCCATTCGTAAGGGGTGTCTTCATCCGTCATGTCGCCGTTGAACAAGACCACGTGCGGGCGGAGCTTGCCCACCAGCCGATTGCCTTCCTGCCGTACATCCCGGTTGTTTCGGGAGTCGCCTCCGGCGATGATCGACAACCGTTCGGAAGGGTCGTTGGGTGCAGTTTTAAAAGAAAAACGCTCGCTGATCCCTTCACTGTCGCGGATGACGAAGTAATAGACCGTATTGGGCTTAAGGCCGCGGAGGCGCACGAAATGGTTATTCATTCCTTTCAATTCGATAACCTGGTCGGGCGCTTTGGAAAACCGGTAGCGGGAAAATTCCCGGCCATAATCCACATCGTCGAGGTAGATCATGGGTGAATGGCCTGATTTTTGGTTCCAGCCAATCACCATGGAAGTAGCGGGGTCTTCCCGCCACATAGCCCGGTATTTTTCCGTAACTCCGGAAACCAGCAGTGGCATAACACTGCAGAGGAGGAGGAAAAATAAGCGTGAAAGCGGGGGTCTGATCATGGTAAACAGGGCTAAAAAAGCAAATATACGGATTCTCTAAAGGTGTTCGAAGTGTGGATGATCCGGGTCGTTATAAAGCATTTCTTACACGATTTATTGTACTTTTGAGCTGATTTTGGATTTTATTCACAAATACAAATATCTCTTTATGATCCCAGATAAGGAAATTGCCCGGCTCATCGAAAAAGAACTCGCCCGGCAGCGCAATGGCGTGGAGTTGATTGCCTCCGAAAATTTTGCCAGTGACGCTGTCATAAAGACGATGGGTACTTGTTTGACGAATAAATATGCGGAAGGTTACCCGGGGAAAAGATATTACGGGGGATGTGAAGTGGTGGATGAAGTGGAGCAACTTGCTATTGATCGGCTACAAACACTTTTCGGAGCCGAATATGCCAATGTGCAGCCGCACTCCGGGTCGCAGGCGAATGCGGCGGTTTACCTGGCTTTGCTGGAGCCTGGCGATACTATTCTGGGATTCAACCTGGCGCATGGAGGCCATTTGAGCCACGGCTCTCCTGTCAATTATTCAGGAAAAGTGTATCGCCCTGTTTTCTATGGGGTGGAAGAAGATACCGGCCGTATCGATATGGATAAAGTGGCAGCTATTGCCCGCGAAGCACGTCCGAAACTCATCATCTGCGGTGCTTCCGCCTATTCGCGGGATTGGGAGTACGCCCGTTTCCGCGCTATTGCCGACGAAGTGGGCGCACTTCTGATGGCCGACATCGCGCACCCGGCCGGACTGATCGCGGCTGGCTGGTTGAAGAGCCCGGTTGAACATTGCCATATTATCACCTCTACGACCCACAAGACACTTCGCGGTCCGCGCGGAGGCATCATCGTAATGGGCAAGGATTTCGACAATCCGTGGGGACGTACCACCAAGAAAGGCGATGCCATCCAGATGTCGGCCATCCTGAACAGCGGGGTCTTTCCAGGGATGCAGGGAGGTCCGCTGGAGCATATCATTGCCGCTAAAGCCGTCGCCTTCCATGAAGCCATGCAACCCGAATTTAAAACCTATACCCAACAGGTGATCCGCAATGCCCAGGCCATGGCTCAGGCGCTGCTGGATCTGGACTACCACATTATTTCCGGGGGCACAGACAACCACCTATTCCTGATGGACTTACGCAATAAAGAGGTGACAGGCAAAGACGCCGAAAATGCCCTGGTACGTGCCGATATCACGGTGAATAAGAATATGGTGCCCTTCGATACCCAGTCGCCCTTCGTCACCTCCGGCATCCGGATCGGCGCCGCTGCGGTGACTACACGCGGGTTCAAGGAAAAAGATTGCCTGAAAACAGTCGAATGGATCGACCGTATTCTTAGGGATCCAAAAAGCGATAGCACGATCGAGCAGGTACGTAAGGAAGTGAATGCTTATATGGGGCAGTTTCCGTTGTATTAATCGCACCGCAGTAAGGGCGTAGGGGTGCAAAATCTTGCGCCCTTACTGCGCCCTACGCCCTTTACTGCGTGACTTTTTCTATATCAAATCCGGCCTCTTCCACGGCCTCCATGACCATTTCCACGGTTACTTTTTCTCCATCTACGGTCAGGATCTTCTCCGGATTGGTGATGTCGACTTCCCATTTTTCGATTTCTTTTATGTCGTTTAGGAAGCCTGATACGGAGCGGATGCAGTTATTGCAATTGATATTTGTCTTGAATTTGAGCGGCTGCTTCATACAGGATTAATTGATATGTGGATCAAAAGAATTATGAAAGGAATAACGCCGGGGAGGAATGAGAAGTTTGTAGGTAGGCGGTGGTTTTCACCTCACCAACCCTAGTCCAATTCCTTCGCCCGGATACAAAACCCCCTTATGCAGCCTGATCATCCCCTTAAACGGGTCGTTTAACAGATCCAGATGGCCATCGAGGTCGGCGTGGTAAATGTTGGGGCGACAGAGGGCGAGGTGGAGGCCGGCGGCGATACCGAGTTCACATTCATCCATACAGCCGACCATGGCCTCTACGCTGGCAGCTTTGGCAACGGAGTTGATGTGGAGCGAATTGGTAATACCCCCTACCTTTTGAATCTTTATATTGACCATGTCGATGGCATCATGCCGTGTGAGGCGGAATACGTCCAACAGGCTGGTGAGGCTCTCGTCGGCCATGATGGGGAGGTGCGACTCCTGGGTGACCTTGTGTAACTGCTGCAGGTCATCCTTTATGGTTGGTTGCTCGATCAGTTCGATACCAACGGACGCAGTCTCCTGGATAAAGTGCAGGGCTTCGTCGGCGGTGTAGCCCTGATTGCCGTCGAACCGAAGGGCGATCCTTTTCCCAAATTCTTTGCGCAGCAGGATCATTTTCTCCACGTCCTCTTCTACGCTTTTACCCCCTTTGAGTTTGAGGATAAAAAAGCCCTGCTCGATGAAGGTTTTGGCTTTTTTAAGGGTTTCGGCCAAAGGCAGGATGCCAATGGTGATACTTGTGGGGATATTATCCCGGTAGCCTCCTAGGAATTGGTACAAGGGCATACGCGCATACCTTGCCACGAGGTCGTATATTGCCATGTCGGCCATAGCGAGGGCGGAAGGACTGCTGGGGATGAGCGATTTCAGCATCTCGTGCACGCGGATGTAGTGAATGGGATCGGCACTCCGCAATACAGGCTCGATGAACTGCTGGAAGTCGCTGAGCACCATTTCGGGCGTCTCCCCGGTAACGGGCAGATCGGGCGCCGCACAACCCCATCCGGTGAGCCCGTTGTCGGTTTCAATGCGAAGAACGACGTTGACGCAGTGATCGATGGTTTCGTAAAAAATAGTATAAGGCTCCGTCAGCGGCAGGTCGATAGGGTAGCATTCGAGCGAGGTGATTTTCATAGCTTTTCCAATAAGCCGATCAGCCCCTCAGCGCCATCGTGAAGTACATCAAATACAGGAAGCCCCGTAGCTTCAGTGAGCGCCTTACATGCTTCAGGAATCTCATGAGGCTGCATATTTTCGTGGTTGAGGGTAATGGCGATGACTTTTTTGCCGGAGATCATTTCGATGGCCTGGATTTGTTGCTCGATCGGGTGGAGAGGATAGCCAGGGAATCCATCGTATTCCAATCGCGTGGGGGCATGCTGGAGGATGACGTAATCGGGCCGGCCAGCGGCCAGAATTTCGAAGCCTCCCGGGTAGGCAGGGTTCATGAGGCTACCCTGGCCTTCGATGATGATGGCATCGGGGCGTTCATTTTGCCAGGCTTCGTATACGGCGTGTTCGATCTCGCCGGAGACGAAGTCGTTGATCAGGGAATCCATGACGAGGCTGTACTTGGCGCCCTGCAGCCAGGCGGTTTGGCCGGTGCCGACCAGTTCGGCTTTAAGGCCTTTTTGGCGGAAGCCATGTACAATGATCCAGGCGGTGGTACGCTTGCCGATGGCGGAGTCGGTGCCCAATACGGCCAGTTTCAGGCAGTCGACCTCTTCAATTTTTCCCGAAAAAAAATGCAGGTCGTTGCGGTGCGGGGGCTTTCGGATGTCCCGGATGGTGCAGCCGTTCTTTTCGGCAAGGGCCACGAGGTCGGGCTTTTCGGAGAGGAAGTCGTGGAGGCCGGAGTCAATATTCAGGCGATGTTGAAGCGCCCAAATGACATCGTTCATCGCTATAGCGGGCAAGCGTCCTCCATCGGGGGCGAGGCCGATCACAAAATACTTAATCTCATGGCCTTGGGAGGTGAGCGTCTGATACGCCTGTTGCGTAGTTTCAAACACAGGGATATTCCCCTGTTTACCGTCTAATAGTTGAAGCGCGTCCTGGCCGGCAAACCGGGAGTCGATGACACCCAGCACATTATATCGTTCGGTAAAGCGCACCAGGCCGTGGGCCGTTTTGCCGTTGGGGGTATTGAACGCGCCTTCGCAATAGACGATGGCGTTGCCGTCGATGACTTTTTTCATTTTTAAAAAGTTTATTTGGAAGCACCGAAGATGTTTCCAAATTTAGAAAGAAAGAACTTATTTTTTTGCGGTAATGATGGCTACATACCGATCAGGTTCCAGGGTGTTTTTTGCATGCAGGTTGAGGAGCGCAGCCAATCCGGCTGTAGATGCGGGAAGTACATTGAGGCCGTCTTCCCTGGCAAGGAACTGGCTGTGGTCCAGCAGTTTGGCATCGCTGATATTAAAGGCTTCTCCTTGCGATTCCCTAAGGGCGTAGATTGCTTCTTCCCCGTCAAAGCTATGCCAATTGATGAGGGGTTCGTTCCATTCAGTTTCTTTTATTTTATGAGGATCGAGGTCCTCACAGTGGTCGAGCCCCTTTTTAAAGGATTGAATGATAGGGTTTTTCCCGGAGGAAGATCCCGCGATCAGTTTGGGTATACGGGATGTTTTGCCGCGTTTATAAAGGCCCATAAAACCGCGGTGGATGCCGGCGAGCAGGGTGCCGTTGGAGACAGGCACGGCCACCATTTTTGGGGCGTCGCGCAGTACGTCGTAGATTTCGTCGGCGATCTGTGCATATGCCCGGATCTGCAAGGGCGTATTGGCGCCGCCGGGGTTAGCATCGTACCATTCATTGGCTTCAGCCATACGGATCGATTCCCACACAGTATCTTCATACGATCCCGGGTGGCGAAGTATCTGGGCTCCAAATTTCTCCATCTCCGTTACCCGGCTGGTGTGGTAGGTTTCGGGGATGAAAATTTTGCATTCCAGGCCTCCAAGGAAAGCGGCGAAAGCGATGGCACTGCCGTAATTGCCGCAGGTCGCTACGCTGATCGTGCGGAAATCCCGCCGAAGCGCATCATGCACCTGGGCAAAGGCAATCCGGTCTTTTTGGGTGCCGGTGGGGTTGTTGCCTTCAAATTTGACAAAGACCTGACGCAGGTCATAGGTCCGTTCGATAGACCTGGACCGGGTGAGGTTGGTATCGCCGATCTCTATATTCATGATATCTTCAAAGCATTCCAGTCGGTCTACCAGAGACAGGTTGGAGTCTTTGACGTATTTGCTCAGTTCCTGGGCTTCTTTGCTCAGGGCGAATTGATCGTTTTTTACACCGTCGAGAAGGAGCATGAGGGGTGGATTTGTCAAAAAATGTCGGGCAGGATAATTTCCTAAAGGTATTGTAATTGACGACCAGACGCAAAAAGGTAACAGGGTTTTGACGAAATTATCGCAATAAGACAATCGGAAAAATTTTAAGAACCCAACCTGTAATACATCCATTCTCTTCTAACTTTGTTTCTCTTTGGTAAAATCACACATAACCAATGGACATTCGATACCTCCCACGTGAAGAAATAGACAAGACCAAGTGGAACTCCTGCATACACTATGCAGCCAATGGCAATGTGTTTGGCTATATGTGGTATCTGGACAACGTCGCCAAAGAGTGGGATGCGCTGGTGGAGGGCGACTACGAGTCGGTCTTTCCGCTGGTGTGGAAAGAAAACCGTTGGGGCCGCAAGCAGTTGGTACAACCACCCTGGATGCGGGAGTTGGGGCTCTATTCCATTCATGTATTATCAAAGCCAAGAATAAAGGCATTTCTGGATGCGATTCCGGGAGCGTTCCAGAAGGTTGCCATCCATCTGAACGAGCAGAATTTTTTACCGGAAGCCGAAGGATTTCGCATGGACCCGCAGACCAATTATCAATTGATGTTGCAGACTTCCTATGAAGAAATTGCCGATGGGTTCAGCAGTGCCTGGTTTTCTCAGCTAGGCAAGGCGGAAAAAAGTAACCTGGTTCCCATCTCCAATCTGAAGCCCGAGCGGGTAGCTGACTTTTTCCGCAAATACAGCCCACGTACGGCCGACCGAGAAGCGCGCTCACATGCTTTGCTGCGCATCATGTATAACGTCCTGCACCGTGGCTGGGGTTTTGCCTCCGGGGTACAAGATCAAAACGGTGATCTCGTGGCGGTCAATTTCTTTATTTACAGCCATGGAAAAGTGCTAAGCCTGGTACCAGTCGTATCGCCGAAAGGCAAAATGAACGGAGCGCTGGAGATGCTATTCCATACCCTGATCCAAACCCATGCAGGCCGGCCGCTTTTACTCGACCTCAACAGCGATGGGGAAGACGGGTTTGTGCAGGGGATGGGGGGGCAGCCGAATTCGTATTTTAAACTGGAGCGGATGGCGATCTCTAAGGAGAAACGCCGTTTCTAAAAACGCCATTTGCTTGTGAAAAAGATTGCCTGTTTTTTTCTGGCCGCTACCTTTTTTGGCTGCGGGAAAGAAAAGATCCCACTGCTCTGGGAGCAGCAGGATAGCGGTACGTCTTACGACATCAGCGCGGTACACTTTCTCGATTCAGACACGGGTTTTGCGGTGGGGGGCGCCTCCTGGTATTACGGCGTTTCTCTAACCACTACAAATGGCGGCAAAACCTGGGTTGCAGATTCGATGGCCAATAAGCAGCTATTTGCCCTTGACTTCAATGAGAAAGGAGAAGGGGTGGCAGCTGGGATCGACGGGTATGTGTTTAGCCGCCAGGTGCAGGATATGAACTGGAGTTTTTACCGGTACCCGGTCTGGGAATTTTACCGGGGTGTAGCGCATAATGAAGAGACTACGCTTCTGGTAGGCGGCGAAGCCTACAAAAGTGGTATGATAGTGCGGCTGGATGCCAATTTCCAACTTGATACCCTCTCGGAATTTGATGTGGAACTCGATGCGGTCTGTTTCGTCGATGACCAGGTGGCCATTGCGGTTGGATATGGGTTGGTGTTGCGTTCTGAAGACGGGGGGCGTTCCTGGTTTCCATTGCCGGTAGACGGCGACCATTTTCGGGCCATTCATTTTCCCAGCGAGAAGGTGGGGTATATTGTGGGTTACGCGGGCACCATTCTCAAAACGGAAGACGGCGGCAAGATCTGGAAAAACATCCGCAACGGCGGTGGGATATGGGTGTCGAACGTGCCCTTCCGGGCGCTGTTTTTTGTGGACGAAGCAACCGGCTACCTCGCCGGCGAAAAAGGTATCGTCTGGAAAACTTCAAACGGAGGGGTGGATTGGGCCGCGTTGGAAGGGCTCCCGGAGATGGACTACTACGACGTGCATGTCATTGGCCACGAGGGTTGGCTGGTCGGCGAGCAGGGCGCGATCATTCACTTTCAGGATTAGATTCTTCCTCCTCCTCTTTTTCCAGCTCAGGTTTATTGAGCGGAATAATCCAGGCGGTTTTCTTAAAATAATCCCATTCTTCCGCAGCCAGGTCCACTTCCGGGTCGATGTAAGGCTGATAAGGGCAGCCGTTGAGCTGTGCTTTGATGGTGGCGTAAACCTCTACATCCTCTATCCCGTTGTCGCACCAGGTGTCCCGCAGGTGGTGGGCAAATTGCAGAATCATGTCGGGGTGGGAGAACAACTTCTGCGTTTGTTTGGCGGACAAATATTCCGAAGGTTGGATCGACTGCCGCGTTCCGGTAGCAGGGTCGACGATCGTAAAATGGCCATATCCATTTTTCCAGCGCAACATCATCCGCCAGGAGAAGCGATGCCCCTCTTCGGTCCAGGCTACCGGGCCTTCGAGCAGGTGGTGGCGCAAGGGATAGAGTAGATGAAAAGCGACAAGGAGCACCAATCCGGTTTTAATGAACGGTTTATACCCTGCCCGGTCGTGCCACGACGAGGCGTCCGGCGTGTCGGCCATGCGTTGCTCCCAGCGCGATGCCCGACGATCTACCCATTTGGAGCGGCTGCGCAGGAGGGCGATCCAACGACGGGGCAGGTCAGGTGGAAAGAAGAGCAGGGTGAGCACCAGGGATAACCAGGGGAAAACCCCGATATTGAAGATGATCGTATTGGTGAGGTGAAAAAACAAAGCGGCAGCCAGCGCAGGAAGTCGGGTTTTCCGGAACAGAAGCAAAAAGGCAATGCTCAGGTCGAGCAGCATTCCTCCATAGCTCATGAGATATGCGGTTCCTTCCTTTGCCAACAGCCATCCGATGACGGGCATATCATCCTTATGCCTCAACCAGGTTTTTAGTGGTTCACCCTGCAACCAGTCGACATTAATCTTTGCGATGCCGCCGTAGAAATAGACCACTCCCATCAGGAAAGGCAAAATAGCCAGCGACCAGAAGGGGATCGTCTTCCGGCGGAGTGCGGTATTACGGGCTACATCCAGCGACCATTCCCGGTTGGCGGGCAACAGGACCATGAGGAAACTGAGCCAGATGAAGAGATACCAGTGATTGAGGTAGTGGGCTTTTTCGAGAAGAAAAATATAGGTAAAACCCAAGGAAAAGAGGAGCGCAGATATCCGGTACCATTTTCCGAGAATTATGCCGATGCAGGCCAGGAGCAGAAGCCCGAAAAAGGCCGACATAAAAGGTTCGGGAAAGGGCTGTACCCATTCAAATCCGAAATATTTAAACTGGAATTCATCCGGCTCAAAATCGCGAAGGGTCAGGTGGTAATAATTTAAAAGCACCATCACTTCTGCAAAGGCCAGAATGCCAAAGGCGATGCGGAAAAAAACAAGGGAGGCGATATCAACCCGCTGAAAAAGGCGTTCCATAACTCCGGCATAAGTGATGTCAGCGAAGTTACTAAGTACTTTGTAACAAAAGTACTTTAATGTTTTTTATAGGGATATCTGCGGCCGCACGGCCGCAGATATCCTTATAAAGGCTGAATGGGGCGGGCGCCGCCCGCCCCATTCAGCCTTTATAAACCTATGTAAGTTACAGTGTACTAAGTACTTTAATGTTTTTTATAGGGATATCTGCGGCCGCACGGCCGCAGATATCCCTATAAAGGCTGAATGGGCGGCGCCCGCCCATTCAGCCTTTATAAACCTATGTAAGTTACAGTGTACTAAGTACTTTAATGTTTTTTATAAGGATATCTGCGGCCGCACGGCCGCAGATATCCTTATAAAGGCTGAATGGGCGGCGCCCGCCCATTCAGCCTTTATAAACTTATTCTTAGTTTTCTGATATATTTAATGGAAGGCTATGCAATGCACATGCAACGGATTGTTTTAAAAACAACAAAATGTTGAAAAATAAATTGAGAAACACTAAATTTGTGCTATATTGAACGGGCATTAGAACCCAATGCCCGTTTTTACTAATTTTGGGTCTCTTCTAAAAAATTAATTTTCTGCATGGATCAAATTACCTATACCGAGGAGAACATTCGTTCATTGGATTGGCGGGAACATATCCGGATGCGTCCGGGGATGTATATTGGAAAATTGGGCGACGGATCTACTCCCGACGACGGGATCTATGTATTATTGAAAGAAGTGATCGACAACTGCATAGATGAGTATGTGATGGGATATGGGAAGGATATCCGGGTCGAGGTGAACGACGGAGTGGTTGAGGTGCGCGACTTTGGGCGCGGTATCCCATTGGGCAAAGTAGTAGATTGTGTATCGAAGATCAATACAGGAGGGAAATACGATTCCAAGGCCTTCAAGAAATCGGTGGGTTTGAATGGGGTTGGTACGAAGGCGGTAAACGCGTTGTCTGATTATTTTCTGGTTCAAGCTGTACGGGAAGGAAAGACCAAAATAGCCGAGTTCAATCAGGGGGAAATAACGAAAGACCACAAACCGACGAAGTCGGATGAGAAACAGGGCACCCGGGTGGTCTTCAAACCGGACGCCGAAATTTTCCGGCACTTTCGTTTTCGCAGTGAATACATCGAAAACCAGCTCTGGAATTACGCTTATCTCAACTCAGGGCTGAAGATCCATTTCAACGGGAAGGTCTTTTTTTCGAAAGATGGCTTGCTGGATTTGCTGAATCGCCGTACCCAGGCGGAGCACCTGCGTTACCCGATCATTCACCTGAAAGGAGAGGATATCGAAGTCGCCATGACCCATGGCCAGCAATACGGCGAACAATACTATTCCTTTGTCAACGGGCAAAACACCACGCAGGGAGGGACGCACCTGAATGCGTTTAAAGAGGCCATCGTCAAGACCATTCGGGAGTTTTTCAACAAGAGCTATGACCCGAAAGACGTGCGCTCCTCGATCATCGCCGCCATTAGTGTGCGGGTAGAGGAGCCTGTGTTTGAATCACAGACCAAAACCAAGCTGGGCTCGCAGGATATCAGTCCGGACGGGCCTAGTATCCGGACGTTCATAAACGATTTCATCAAGCACGATCTGGATAATTTTCTGCACAAGAACCCCGAAGTCGCCAAGGAATTGCAGAAGCGGATTATGCAGTCGGAACGGGAACGCAAAGAGATTGCCGATATCAAAAAGCTGGCGAACCAGCGGGCCAAAAAGGCCAACCTGCACAACAAGAAATTGCGGGACTGCCGGCTGCACTACAACGACCCCGGTCGCTCAGTTTCAGATGAAAACAGGCTGCTAACCACCATATTTATTACCGAAGGGGATTCTGCGAGCGGTTCGATCACCAAGGCCCGAGATGTACAGACACAGGCAGTATTCAGCTTGCGGGGAAAACCCCTGAATTGCTTCGGACTGACCAAGAAGGTGGTGTACGAAAATGAGGAATTCAACCTGTTGCAACACGCCCTGGATATCGAAGATTCGCTGGATGATCTCCGCTACAATCGCGTGGTTATCTCCACTGATGCCGATGTAGACGGCATGCACATCCGTCTGTTGTTGCTGACCTTCTTTCTCCAGTTTTTCCCGGAGCTGGTGCGTGCCGGACACCTGTATATTCTCGATACGCCCCTGTTTCGTGTGCGCGACAAAAACCAGACTTTTTACTGTTATAGTGAAACGGAAAAACAGGATGCGATCCGGAAGTTGAAAGGAAAGCCGGAGATTACGCGATTCAAGGGGTTGGGAGAAATTTCGCCTTCCGAATTCAAAGACTTTATTGGGGAAGATATTCGCCTGGAGCCGGTCCTGTTCAATGATGAAACAGACGTGGAAGATGTACTGGCTTACTATATGGGCAAAAACTCTCCGGAACGACAAGATTTTATCATCGATAACCTGCGCCTGGAGAAAGACGAAGTCAATGGACAAGCGAAGGAGGAAGAGGTTGCCGCTGTAGTTGAAGAAGGAGCGAGCTAAGTACTATGGGAGTAGCTTTTGAAAAAAACTTACGTCAGTCGCCACCCAGGTATATAGATGCCTATACGCAAATGACGATCCTGTTGAGCGGATTCCTGCAACAGATGGGGTGGTTTTTTCTGGGCTTTGGGATGATCTTCGTAATCATTTTCCTGCCTCTTTCCGACTGGAAGTATGTGCTGACCAGGGGGCCCTGGGAGGTGGTCGAAGGGGTAGTGGCGCAATCCAATCCCACTTCCAACTATGTGAATGAAATGCAGGTATGGGAATACATCTATCAATTTCCCTTTCAAGGGGTAGAATACACGGGCGAAAGCTATGCCGATGAGGGTGATTTTTCACCTGGGCAGGCGGTTTCAGTCCGGGTAAATGCCCGTAAACCCTGGGTTTCCAAGATTGAAGGCACTCGGGATGGCGCTTTCCCCAAGTTAGTTATTTTTGTGCTGCTCTTCCCGCTTGCAGGACTGGCAATGCTCATTCCCGGCTTGCGCCGCCAGGCTAAAAGCCTGGATTTGCTCCGGAATGGGGAGTTCACGAGAGGGAAACTCCGTGAGAAAACAGATACCGGAACCATAATTACGATCAACGACCGCAAATACCCGGTATATAAGTTTGTATTTGATTTTGACTTTAAAGGTACAGCCTATCAGGCTGAATGTACCTCCCATGTCGTCGAACCCCTCGAAGATGAGGAGCAGGAAACGATCCTGTTCTACCCTGAATATCCCTCCTTCAACGTCGTATACGACGGAATTTCCAATTCCCCACAAATGGATTCCATGGGCAATTTCATTTCGGCATCCTGGAAAGGCGTACTGGTTTTTCTGGGGCCGGCGTTCGCCATTTTTATTACTACAGTAGGGGCATTGTTATATTTTTCCCTCTAAAGAAGGGAATCTGCCTTTTTGTCGCCCATTTAGTAAATTGATGGTCGAAATTCGGTTACTTTCAGAAAAAAATCTGTCAAAAAGACGTAGAAAGACACAGAATATTCGTTGGCATAATAGTTGTCGTTTTTGGAATACCGAGAAAAAACACGCTGTGTGTCAACTTGACATCATTTAAGGGTATACGGAAGGAAAAGTGATTTGAAGGCCGCCAGCCGTCAAATCACTTGGGATCAATAACTTTTAACATTAATGGGTTCTTCTTTTAGATAAGAAACCCGCGACATAAAGAAATATGGGATTGTTTGATGATTTTTTTGGTGTACAGAGCTTTGAGGATGAAGGAGAATTCATGCCTTTAATTTCTATTGAAGAAGAGGACGAAAAGACCATTCAAGAGGTTTATTCAGATATTCTGCCTATCCTGGCGCTCAAGAATACGGTCCTTTTCCCAGGAATCGTAATACCCATTACGGTGGGACGAGACAAGTCGATCAAGGCAATTAACAAAGCCTACGACAAGGATCGGATCATTGGGGTAGTTTCGCAGCGAGACAGCAAGATCGAAAGTCCAGGTCCCGTGGACCTCTACCAGATAGGAACGATCGCGCGGATCATCAAATTGATCCGGATGCCCGATGGAACCACCACTGCTATTCTTCAAGGACGCAAACGGTTTCGCATCCAGAATATCCTCAAAGAAGACCCCTACATGGAGGGGGTCGTATCCATTTTGTCCTACGAGGAATCTTCCAAAAAGTTGGAATTTGAAGCCCTGGTGGCCTCTATCATCGACAAGGCGCGCCAGATCATTGAGCTGTCGCCGAATATTCCTTCAGAGGCCATCGTCATGTTGCGCAACATCAGCAGCCACAGCTTTTTGCTTAACTTCATAGCGTCCAATTTGGGGATTAAGGTCCATCAGAAACAAAAGTTGTTGGAGATCAACAACCTCGAGGAGAAGGCCAAGCTGGTCTACCAGCAAATGGACGGCGAGTTGCAGCTATTGGAATTGCGCGATCAGATCGAAAGTAAGGTTCGCACGGATATTGAAAAGCAGCAACGCGATTATTTCCTGAGTCAGCAACTCAAAACGATTCAGGAGGAATTGGGACAAAACCCGCAAGAAGAAGATATCCGGACACTGGGCGAACGGGCTAAAAAGAAAAAGTGGTCGAAGGCCGTTGGAGAAACTTTCGAGAAAGAACTTGGCAAACTGAAGCGGATGAACCCGCAGGTAGCTGAATATTCCATTCAGATGAACTACCTGGATCTTTTGCTGGAATTGCCCTGGGAAGATTTCACGAAAGACAATTTCGACCTGAACCTGGTGAAAAAAGTGCTGGATAAAGACCACTACGGACTGGAGAAGGTGAAGGAGCGTATCCTGGAACACCTGGCGGTGCTCAAGCTAAAAGGCGATATGAAGGCGCCTATCTTGTGCCTGGTAGGACCTCCGGGCGTAGGTAAGACCTCCTTGGGCAAATCTATTGCCAATGCCCTGCGCCGGAAATTTGTGCGCATGTCGTTGGGCGGGCTGCACGACGAGTCGGAGATCCGGGGCCACCGAAAGACCTATATCGGCGCAATGCCTGGCCGGATCGTACAATCGCTTAAAAAAGCCGGAGCCGGCAACCCCGTATTTATCCTTGATGAGATCGATAAGGTCGGGAAAGATTTTCGGGGCGATCCTTCCTCCGCCTTGCTGGAAGTGCTCGATCCGGAGCAAAATTCCACCTTTTACGACAATTATCTCGAATTGGAATACGACCTTTCCAAGGTCATGTTTGTGGCTACGGCCAACTCCCTGTCCTCTATCCAGCCCGCCTTGCTCGACCGTATGGAGATTATCGAGATCAGCGGGTATTCGACGGAGGAGAAAGTGGAAATTGCCAAACGGCACCTGATCCCCCAGCAACGGGTAGAGCACGGGCTTAAGCCGTCTCATGTCAAAATAGGAGTCAAAGCGATTCGACAGACCATTGAAGAATATACCCGCGAGTCGGGCGTCCGCTCCCTGAACCGGCGCATAGCCGGTATCATGCGGGGGGTAGCTAAGAAGGTAGCCATGGACGAGGTTTCCAGCATCACGGTAGGCCCGGAGGATCTGAAAGAATATTTAGGCCCATCCCGGTTTTCCAACGATGTATACCAAAAAGGCCTGGTGCCCGGCGTGGCTGTAGGCTTGGCCTGGACTCAGGTGGGTGGCGATATCCTTTTTATTGAGGTGAGTCTCAACAAGGGGAAAGGCGCGCTGGCCATGACGGGGAGCTTGGGAGAAGTAATGAAAGAATCGGCCACTACGGCATTGAGCTATATTAAAGCGCACAGTGAAGAACTGGGCATCGACCCCGAGCTTTTCCAGCAGCGGGATATTCACCTGCATGTGCCACAGGGCGCCATTCCGAAAGATGGACCTTCGGCGGGTATTACTATTCTTACTGCACTCACCTCTGCATTTACCGGAAAACCGCTCAAACCATATCTGGCCATGACCGGAGAGATCACGCTTCGCGGAAAGGTACTACCGGTAGGTGGCATCAAGGAAAAGATCCTTGCTGCGAAACGGGCCGGATTGAAGCGGATCATCCTGTGTAAGGAAAATGAAAAACACGTGGAGGAAATCCAGGCTTCCTATATCGAGGGCATGGAATTCCACTATGTTACAGAAATGGGAGAGGTCTTAAAGGCTGCACTGGACTCGTAAAAAGGACTATTTTTGGATGCTGGTCAAACCTTTGCATTGCCCCCTGCGTCTATATATAGTACCATCAAACTATGAAGTCGATGAATTGGAAATACCTCGCACCTGTTTTTATCCTCTTTTTCGGGGGAACCGTTCTGCTACACGCTCAACCCCTTCGGGAGGACTTGATCCAGTTCTCCGGGATGGTGCTCGATGGCAGCGATGAAAATCTGATCCCGGTTCCATACACCAATATTCTGGTAAAAAGGGAAGGTCGGGGAACGTATTCCGATTTTAACGGGTTCTTCTCCATTGTTGTCCGGAAGGGCGACGTAGTGGAATTTTCGGCTATCGGCTACAAGACTTACGAACTGACTATTCCAGACACGTTGACTGACAACCGGTATTCGTTGGTTCAGTTAATGACACGGGATACCATCAACCTGCCCACCGCAGTGATCTTTCCATGGCCCAGTCGCGAGCATTTCCGGCTTGAGTTCCTGGCCATGGATGTCAATTCAGAGCTGCAGGCCCGCGCCGCCAAAAACATGACTGCCGACAATCTGGATCGCATGCGCAGCGCGATTCCCTACGATGGCCGTGAAAATGCCGACTATTATCTTCGTCAGCAGGCCAGTTCCTATTACTACATCGGGCAAACCCCGCCCATGCAAATATTCAACCCCATCGCCTGGAAGCAATTCTTCGATGCCTGGAAGCGAGGGGACTTCAAGAAGAAATGACAACCCTCCACTTCGATGAATACTTCGGGGCCTATAGAATTCCTGGTCTATGCTTTTTCCGATTGGGATGAATTAGCTGAACGCATTTTAGCCTATGCCGGTGCGCGCCGCAAATTTTTCTTATACGGGGAGATGGGCGCTGGGAAAACAACCCTGACGCAGGCGGTTTGTCGCCGGTTGGGTGCAGTAGAGGGCGCTGTCAGCCCTTCGTTTGCACTGGTCAACGAATACCATTACCGCGATGAATCAGGGCGGGTATGTCCCTTCTACCACCTCGACCTGTTTCGCCTGAAAGACGAGCAGGAGGCCCTGGATATCGGGATAGAGGACTATCTGTACGGCGAAGATTATTGCTTTGTAGAGTGGCCGGATCTCATTGAAGCGCTGGCTCCTGAAGAGGTAGTTCGAATTCAGCTCATAACAGAAAGCGATTCCGTGCGAAAAGTGTTATTTTTGTAATTAGCGGTTGATTCTAATTACCAGTTACCAGGCACAACATGAGCGACCCCAAGAAAAAGATTCCGATCCCCAGATCCCTGACCGAAGGGCAGCTGCAGCCTCAGGCGGAAATGCTCCAGGTGGAGCAAAAATCCGGCAGTCTGTATATTGGTATTCCCAAAGAGGTGATCCTGCAGGAAAACAGGGTCGCGTTGGTTCCCTCCAGTGTGAAATCACTGATAGGCCACGGACATCGGGTCATCATTGAAAAGGACGCGGGAAAAAAATCTTTTTACCCGGACATCGAATATTCCGAACTGGGCGCCGAAATCGGCTACAGCCAGGAAGAGGTGTATAAGAAGGCCAATGTACTGGTAAAAATCGCTCCGCCTACCCTGGAAGAGATCGAGCTCATGCGGCCCAATCAAATCCTGATCTCTCCCCTGCAGTTGCCCATTGTCACCGCAGAATATCTGCACCGGTTGAAAAGCAAGCGCGTCATTGCGCTGGCGATGGAGTATTTGCAAGACGACGACGGCACCTTTCCACTGGTCCGTATTATGAGTGAAATGGCTGGATTAAGTGCCATGCTTACGGCGGCCGAATTGCTGACCAACGCCAATGGCGGCAAAGGTGTGTTGTTGGGGGGGATATCCGGAGTGCCACCTGCACGCGTCGTGATCCTCGGCGCCGGCGTGGTAGGTGAATTTGCTACCCGGACCGCACTGGGGCTGGGCGCGGAGGTTCGTATTTTTGACAACAAGATCTACAAACTCAAACGCTTGCAGGACCTGGTTGGACAGCGGCTCTATACCTCCGCCATTCACTCGGCGTTTTTGGAGAAGGAACTTCGCCGTGCCGACGTCGTGATCGGAGCTATTCACTCTAAAGCCGGCCGCACCCCTGTGGTGGTGAGTGAAGAGATGGTGAAAAAAATGAAACCGGGAGCCGTAATCATCGATGTGAGTATCGACCAGGGCGGTTGTTTTGCCACTTCCCGAATGACCTCTTTGGATAAACCCACCTTTACAGAATTCGATGTGATCCATTACTGTGTGCCCAATATTGCTTCACGGGTTTCGCGCACGGCCTCCATCGCTGTCAGCAACATTCTCACTCCTATCTTATTGCAAGCAGGAAATTCGGGAGGCCTGGAAAAGCATATCTTCGGCCATTTTGGGCTGCGCAATGGGGTATATATGTACAAGGGCTGTCTCACGAATGAATACCTCGGCGAGCGCTTTCAGATCAAATCTACCGATTTGGACCTGTTGATGACGTCAAGTCTTTAAATAAATAAAAAAGAGGCTGTTTCAAAAGTCGCTTATGCTCCTCTTGAAACAGCCTCTTTTATTTGAAGAACCTTTTACCAAGTTTCAGGCGTTTGGCTTTGGCTGGGATAATGGAGGTTTTTTCCGATCCCACTACCAGGGTTTCTTCATCCACAAAATCGATTGCTTCGTATTGGAGGGCATAGAGATAGGGGCGAATACCTCTTCTTTTCATATCTCCGTGCAGAAAGTCGCTGCCGTGAAAATCGGAGAATACGAAGATGGTGACTCTGGAGAAGGGGATGAAACCCAGGATGCGCTGGAAACGAAGACTCAGAAGGGCTACCTTATCTTCTCCGGGGCTAATGGCTGCTCCGGAGACAAAGCGTTTTTTCAAAAAGACGCTGTCGCGCAATTCGGCGGCATATTGGCCGGGTTGAGCGGGTAGCACATAGTGCTTGGCGTAGCTGTTTCCTTTTTTTGCATTGTTCTTGGAAAACAGGTGCAGGGAGTCCTGGAACCAAAACATGGCTTCCATATCGAAATTGCGCCATTTTTCACTCGGAGGAAAAGCCTGTTGGTCGGGCAGCTGGAAATTGATGGAATCGATGCTATTGGTCATGGGGTCGGACAACAGGTAAATGGCCAGATCCTGGCGGCAATGGCAGTTATTGCCAAAATTGCCGATAAACAGGTCATCGGAAGGGGATTTGGTAATATCCTCCCAATCCGTATTAGGCAAGGGATACAGTATCGTATTCAACAGATTTCCCTTCCCGTCTGTGATATAGAGCGCAGGCTCGTTGTTACTGTCATTGTGCCAGACAAAAGACCCATCGTTCAGGATAACCAGGCCGGACGCTTCCCGGAGTTCGCGCGGCAATTTAAAATGGTATTTGACCTGTGCGCCGAGACTCGCCGTACAAAGGACAAGGAAGAACTGGAGAATTGCAGTGCGCCGGATCATCCTGGGGGTTATTTCAACAAGTGTCTCATGTCCACTTTTTCGCTTACCATCTTTTCTACCTGTGCGATCGGCACACGTTGCTGGGTCATGCTATCTCGTTCGCGGATAGTGACCGTGTCGTTTTCGAGGGTTTCAAAATCGACGGTGATGCAGAAGGGCGTACCGATGGCATCCTGGCGGCGGTAGAGTTTTCCGATGCTGCCGGTGTCGTCGTAATGGCAGGTGAAAGAGAATTTCAGTTCGTCAAAGATACCCCGTGCTTTCTCGACCAGCGCATCTTCATTGCGCTTCAACGGAAGCACGGCGCATTTGATCGGTGCAAGCGCAGGCGGCAACTTAAGCACATCGCGGGTATTTCCATCTTCATCGCTGCCTGGAACAGTTTCTTCTATCAATGCATTGCTAAGTAACGACAGGAACATCCGGTCGGCGCCGATGGAAGTTTCCACGACGTAGGGCACGTAGTTTTCATTGAGTTCGGGGTCGAAATACTGAAGTTTTTTACCCGATAATTGCTGGTGGCTGCTGAGGTCGAAATCCGTCCGGGAGTGGATACCCTCCAGTTCTTTGAAGCCGAAGGGGAATTCAAATTCGATATCCACGGCAGCGTTGGCGTAGTGGGCCAGGTTGTCGTGGTCGTGGAAGCGGAGTTTTTCCGGAGGCGTACCCAGCGCAAGGTGCCATTTCATGCGGGTTTCCTTCCAGTGGTTGTACCATTCCATTTCCGTGCCGGGGCGGACGAAGAATTGCATTTCCATTTGCTCGAACTCGCGCATACGGAAGATAAACTGCCGGGCGACGATCTCGTTGCGGAAAGCTTTTCCGATCTGGGCTATTCCAAAGGGCAGTTTCTGGCGGGTGGTCTTCTGCACATTGAGGAAGTTGACAAAGATACCCTGCGCCGTTTCGGGCCGAAGGTAGAGCTTGCCCTCCTCTCCGGCGATGTTGCCCAATTGAGTGGAAAACATGAGGTTGAACTGGCGCACTTCCGTCCAGTTGCGGGAGCCCGTTTCGGGGTCTGCGATCTCCAGTTCATCGATCATATCCTTCATGCCTACTAGATCCTGGCGGGTCATGAGGTCGGCGAAACGGAGGCGCACATTTTCGTGTTCCTCCTTGTATTTAACGACCCGGTCGTTGGTCTCCCTGAAAAGCGCCTCATTGAACGAGTCGCCGAACCGCTTGCGGGCTTTTTCCACTTCCTTATCGATCTTGCCCTCGATCTTCTCCATATACCCTTCGATAAGTTGGTCGGCGCGATAGCGACGCTTACTGTCTTTGTTGTCGATAAGGGGGTCGTTGAAGGCATCGACGTGGCCGGAGGCTACCCATGTTTTAGGGTGCATGAAAATAGCCGCATCGAGCCCGACGATGTTCTCATGCATTTGGACCATGGCTTTCCACCAGTATTCCTTGAGGTTATTTTTCAGCAAGACGCCATTGGGTCCGTAATCGTATACTGCGCTGAGGCCGTCATAGATTTCGCTCGATTGATAGATGAAGCCATATTCTTTGCAGTGGGCAACCAATTTCTTGAAGAGTTCGCTTTGCTGAGCCATATATTGATTATTACATTCACAGTTCGTTGGTAAAATGGAATTCCACTTCGGGGTGGTTTTCCTGAGCCATTTGAAGCATCCAGGCGCTGGGGGCAAGGAATACCCAATTGCCGTGTTTATCCTTGGCGATATCGTTTTTGCGTCGTTGCAGGAATTCCTGGAAGGCGCTTTCGTTTTTGGAGCGCACCCAACAAGCTTTGTAGATATTTACGGGCTCGAATTGGGCGGAGGCGCCGTATTCGTGTTTGAGGCGGTATTGGATCACATCAAACTGCAGGGCGCCTACGGTGCCGATGATCTTCCGGCCTGTGGATTCTTTGGTGAAAAGTTGGGCCACACCTTCATCCATTAATTGATCGACTCCCTTTTGGAGTTGTTTTTGCTTGAGGGGGTCCGTATTGTTCACATAGCGGAACATCTCTGGGGAGAAGCTGGGTATCCCTTTGAAGTGGAGGGATTCGCCGGATGTGACGGCATCGCCGATCACAAAATTGCCGCTATCGTAAAGGCCTACCACATCGCCGGGAAATGCTTCGTCGATCACTTCCTTCTTTTCGGCCATGAAGGTGGTGGGGTTGGAGAATTTCATAGTGCGGTTTTGGCGCACATGCAGGTAGTTGGTGTTGCGTTCGAACTTGCCCGAGCAAATGCGCAGAAAGGCGATGCGGTCGCGGTGTTTGGGATCCATATTGGCGTGGATCTTGAACACGAACCCTGAAAATTGGGCTTCATACGGATCTACCACACGTTCTTCCGTTTGGCGGGGCAGGGGGGTAGGAGCGATCTCGACAAAGCAGTCAAGGAGTTCTTTTACCCCGAAGTTATTGACGGCACTTCCGAAGAAGACCGGAGATATGGCACCCTTGAGGTAGGACTCCCGGGTAAAATGGGGGTATACGCTTTCAATGGTATGTACCTCTTCGCGCAGTTCGGCTGCCTGACGGGCAGTGATATATTGTTCCAGTTCCGGGCTAGCGAGATCGTTGATCTCCACTTTATCTTCCTCCTCTTGTTTGCCGTGTGGGCGAAACAGGACGAGTTTTTTCTCGTACATATTGTAGACCCCTTTAAACCGTTGGCCCATGCCGATAGGCCAGCTAAGGGGGCAGACGTGAATGCCCAGTTTCGACTCCACTTCATCGAGCAGGTCGAACGAGTCTTTACCTTCGCGGTCGAGTTTGTTGATAAAGACGATGATGGGCGTATTGCGCATGCGGCAGACCTCGACGAGTTTCTCGGTTTGTTCCTCCACCCCTTTAGCCACGTCGATCACTACGATTACACTGTCGACGGCAGTCAGGGTGCGGTAGGTATCTTCCGCAAAGTCCTTGTGGCCCGGCGTGTCGAGGATGTTGATCTTGAGGTCGCGGTATTCGAAGCCCATGACGGAGGTTGCTACGGAGATACCCCGTTGCTTCTCGATTTCCATGAAGTCGGAGGTCGCCGTTTTTTTGATTTTGTTGGATTTCACCGCGCCCGCTACCTGGATGGCGCCCCCGAAAAGCAACAGCTTTTCCGTGAGGGTCGTTTTCCCTGCATCCGGGTGGCTAATGATGGCAAAGGTGCGCCGGCGGTTGATTTCGTCCTCAAACTTCATAGCATAGGTAAAATTAAAATATAGGCAGCGCTTTGGCACTGCCTATATTTCAATATGAAAATATAATTCAGGCGGCAAAGGTAAGGATTTTATGGGATTGAAAGATAGTCCGGAAGCCAGGTTCCATACCGTCTGTATTTTTTCTTAATTTCAAGGCATATTTTTCATTCATGATTGAACTAGCCAGTATTATCATTTTGGGGATCATTGCACAATGGCTCGCCTGGCGGACCCGCGTGCCGGCTATTGCCCCGTTGATACTCACCGGCTTGGCGGTAGGGCCGTTAGCCGAATTATGGACCGCCGACCACCATAAATTGATTGCACCGATCTACGATCCGGTAGCTCAGGAAGGGCTATTTCCTCAGCAATACCTGTTTTACTTTGTTTCGCTCGCTATCGGGATTATTCTGTTTGAAGGAGGCCTGACCTTGAAGCGCCGGGAGATCCGGGAGGTAGGGCCCGTTATTGGACGATTGATCTCCCTGGGTTCCCTGGTTACGTTCATCGGCGCCGGATTGGGCGCCCACTTTATCATGGGACTAAACTGGTCGATCTCTTTTCTCTTTGCTTCCCTCATCATTGTGACCGGTCCCACGGTTATTGCGCCTATTCTCCAAAACATTCCGTTGAACCGCAACGTGTCGACCGTATTGAAATGGGAGGGCATACTAATCGATCCAATCGGGGCATTGATGGCCGTATTGGTCTATGAGTTTATTCTTTCCGGTCAGGGCGGGTTTGAATTTACCTCGCATGCATTCATGCAGTTCACCCAGATCTTGTTGATCGGATTAGCCCTCGGCTCTTTGGCGGCTCTTTTCCTGCAGTTCATGCTCAAACGGGAATTGGTGCCCAATTTTTTGCTCAATGTATTTACCCTTGCGCTGGTGTTGTTGGTTTTCGTTTTTTCAGATTCCCTGGCCCATGAAAGCGGGCTGTTAACGGTGGTGGTGATGGGAATGGTATTGGGCAATCTGGATGTGCCCCGGCTCAAGGAAATATTGTCTTTCAAAGAGAGCTTGAGTGTGCTGTTAATTTCCATACTCTTTATTCTTTTGGCGGCCAATATTGATGTAAAGGATTTGCAGTTATTGCTGGACTGGCGTTGCCTGTTGTTATTTTTCTTTGTGGTACTCGTGTTGCGGCCCTTGGGCGTATTTTGGAGTACCAACAAGACTGCCCTCCACTTTCGGGAGAAGTTGTTCATCTCCTGGGTGGGGCCAAGAGGGATCGTAGCTGCGGGGATTGCTTCGCTGTTTGGTATCCGGCTGGTGGGGGTTGTTCCACAAGCGGAGTATATAACCCCATTAGTATTTATGATTGTGCTGGGTACGGTATTATTAAATGCCTCAACTGCCCGTATGATGGCAAAATTGCTGCGGGTTACGCAGGCAAGTTCGGGCGGTATTTTGTTTATCGGCGCCAGTAAGGCCGCCCGGGTCATCGCCAAATACCTGATGGAAAAAGGCCGTCATGTCGTATTGATCGACACTTCGGATAGCAATGTGGCGCAAGCCTGCGAGGAGAAATTGGAGGCTTTTAATGCCAACGTATACAACGATACCCTGGAAGAAGAGTTTGACCTTGTCGATATGGGGTACCTGGTAGCCATGACGAGCAGCGGGGATGTCAACGAGTACGCTGTGCGGAGGCTGAAGAAAGTATTTGGGGAGAAGGGTACCTTCCGGTTGATCACTTCGGGCGAAATGAAACGAGATATCCGCAATTTGCCCGATACCGGTATTTTCTCGTACACAGATGACTTCATCAACCTGAGTGAAGTGGCTCGGGATTATCCGGAGATCCACGAGGTAAATATCCTTTCACAGGATCATTTGCAATCCATTATCAGGAAGATGAATGCGATGACCAGCAGTATTCCTTTATTTATTGAATTTCCCTCGGGAAATATTGAACCGATACCGAAGAATATGACTGAATTGGACATAGGGTCCGACTGCCGGCTGGTGTATTTGGGGAAAGAAATGGAGGAATAAAAAAGGAGCTACCCACTGGCAGCTCCTTTAGAAAACTAACCTATACGAACAGAAAAATCTGCACCTTCTCTTTTCGGCATTATTTAACTACCAGCGTAGGTATTTTATCATTCATGGTGAGCAGCTTTTCAGTGACGCTACCCATGAGGAGGAGGTCGACTTTGGAATGGCCTTTTGCGCCCATGATGATAAAATCGATGGCATTTTCGTCTGCGAAGTCCAGGACATAGCGGGCGATACCCGGAAGGTCGCGTTCTACGAGGACGGTTTTAATTTCATGTTCTACTTCGCTGGCGTAGGTGTGGAGGAAGGCCTTGAATGCGTTATTGCGGTCTTCTTCCAGCATGTTTTTCAGTTGTTCCCTGGTTTTGCCGATCTTGTATACGCTCAGGTTGGGCATATCGTAGATATTCAGGCAAGTCAGGTTGGCGGGCTCGTAGAGCCGTTTATTCAGAGCAATGGCCGTTTGCAGTGCCCGGATAGAGTTGGCGGAAAAATCGATGGGGATCAGGATATTTTTAATCGCAGCCTGAGTACGATCTGGAACGACCAATGCATTTCCTTTTGCTTTCCGGACCAGGTTCTTGGCTAAAATGCCGTGTGCTTCCGTTTCGGAGCGTTGTCCGATGATGATGAGGTCAGCGCCGATGTCTTCAGCGTCTTTGAGAATCTCTTCCAGCGGATCGCCTTCCTTGATGTCGAATTCGACATAAATGGAATTTTCCCTTGGCAGGCGGTCTTTAATTTTAAGTTCCATCCGTTGGAGTACATCCCTGTCGATCTCATAGGGATGGTCGCCGTGCTTGCCGTTCCTTTCCAGGATTTCATTATAGAAATCGATCTTTGGCAACACGTGGATAAAATAAGCAGCCCCAACAGGTACTTGTCCGGAAAAGAAATCGAAAAAATTCAGTACGGGCTCATCCGCATCAGCTAACTCCAATGCAACCAAGGCCTGAATTACTTCAAACGGAGAAATAACGGCCATTTCTGTGGTGTTTTGGGATGGAGTTTTCATGATAAAGGATTTTCATTCCATTCAAAAATCCTTTATTTCTATGCGTGTCGTAATGACAATAGTCACATGAACCGCTGATTTTTGTCAACCAGTGATTAAGTGCCTGATGTTACGCACTTATGTTAAAAACAATATTTTCAAATCAAGTCTTCCGCGCCGCCGGCGCGGAAGACTTGATTTGAAAAGACGAATTTGCCGCCACAGGCGGCAAATTCGTCTTTTCAAATGGAATTAAGGATCGTTGCGACGTAACAGGAGTGAAGTGCCAGGTTTCAATGGCACATAGGGACATTAGAGGCATCTTCCCACAACTCTAATCCTCGTGGCAGGTCAAAATTCAAACCCCGAAAGATGAGTAGTGCGGCGATGAGCACAAGCATAAAGGGCAGTACGGCACGTACCCGTCGGCGCAGTTTCACGCCGATCCAGTTGCCCGCCAGTGCGGTGAGGAGCATCAGGGGGATGGTGCCCAGTCCGAATAGCCCCATATAAGCTGCGCCTTTCCACACGCTGCCGGTCGATACAGCGCCCACGACAGCCATGTATACCAACCCGCAAGGCAGCAGGCCGTTCAGGAGGCCTATGCTGAAAAACGAGGATCGGGATCTGGCGCGTATCAGGTTGCCCAGTGCGGATTTCAGCCGGAGCAACGGGCCCTGAAGCAGGGGGAGCCTGGCGACCCGCGATTCGAGGTTGGTGGAGAAAAAGGCCAGGATTAGCATGAGCACCCCCATTGAAATGGACAGGGCCGATTGGTAGCCCGCCAGGAAGATCCCTTTCCCAAGCAACCCGAACAAACTGCCGATCATCACATAGGTGGCGGTCCGCCCCAGGTTGTATAGCAGGGCATTCCCGATCGCGGCGAGCCGTCCTGCACCCTGATAGGGCAGCGACAACGCAATAGGCCCGCACATGCCTACGCAGTGAAGGCTACCGAGTAATCCGATGGTGAAGGCAGTCCAGAGAAGCACTTGAAATAGTTTAGGAAGTTTATAAGGTTTATGAAGTTAATAAACCTAATAAACTTCATAAACCTAATAAACTATTTCTAAAAAATGATCGTATCCTCTTTATAGTACTCTTTCCCTCCGGCATTCCAATTCACTTTGACTTTCCAAAGGCCGGGCAACATATCCCGGGTAGGGATGAGTTGCTCTCCGGTTTCATTGGCTTGGATGGGCACCTCAAAGTCAAGCGCTTTATTAGAAGGGCGAAAGAAGAGGGCGGTTCCATGCACAACTCCCAGGCCCTCCGGGAACTGGAGCCGGATCGTTCGTTCCGGATCTGAGAAAGTGATTTTCAGGTCTTCCAGCAGGTTTTGCGTATTGACTTCCTTATCGATCTGGGATTGGTATTCCAGGTCTTTTTGGTAGTAGTCCTCCATCACGAGGCTGTGATCTACCCCTCTGGATTTGATCACGACAAATACGAGCACCAGGACGAAAAGGGTATAAAAGAGCGCGATACCGGTTCCCCAATTGAATTTCATATGCGGATATTACTTACTATTGTTTCTTTGCTTCGCATGCAAGATAGGGTTATTTCCCCGGCCCGAAAAAGTTCGTCTTTGTATGGTCGATCAACTCTCCGTTGGAGTAGACTTCGATAGTCAATTCATTTTTTCGGCCTTTGAGTTGAGCTTTGGGCATTTCGATAAAGAGTGCGCCTTCCGCCACTACCCCTTTTTGGGCTACAGGCGGCTTGCCAATCAGTTTGATCGTGCCGTATTCGCCGACCAGCCTAAATTCGATGGGCATTTCCTTAGTCGTCTTATTGATCACCTGGTAGTTGTACAGGTTGCTGATCGTTTGCTCATCAACGACCTGGAACAATTTGCCGGGGGTACGCAAGAGGATGGTTTCAACATCCGTACGGCTACCCAAAAGAGCAAAGTTGACAATGAGCAGCACGGTGAGCACGACAGAATAGGCAATCACCCGGGGTGTGAAGATCTTTGTGCGTCCTTCTACAATGCCGTTGTAACTGTCGTACCGGATCAATCCGCGCGGGCGGTCAACTTTGTCCATCACTTCGTCACAGGCGTCGATGCAGGCGGTGCAGTTGACGCATTCCAACTGGGTGCCGTTTCGAATGTCGATGCCGGTAGGGCAGACATGTACGCAGAGTTTGCAGTCGATACAATCGCCCAGCTTGGGTTCAGCTATGGTAGCTACTTCGGTTTGTATAGCCGTAATTGGGTCTGCCTTTTCAGCCGTTTTATTCGATTTGCGAATCTTGCCGCGTGGTTCTCCCCGGATAAAGTCATAGGCAATCACGATGGAGTCTCTCCCCAGCAGGACGCCCTGGAGTCGGCCATAAGGGCATATAGCCACACAAACCTGTTCACGCAGGTAGGCGAAGACGAAATAGAAGGCAAAGGAGAACAAGATCATGGAGACAAAGCCTCCCATGTGCATAGTGACCGGCTCAGTCGCAATCTTGATCACTTCGTCTACGCCCAGGACCCAGGCTAAAAAAGTATTGGATACCAGGATGGCGATGAAGAAGAAAATGGCGTGTTTGCTCAGGCGTTTGATCACCTTGTCGGCATTCCAGGGCGCGGCGGTCAGTTTACGCTGCTGGTTGTAGTCGCCTTCGATCCAGTATTCGATACGGCGGAAGACCATCTCCATGAAGATCGTTTGAGGACAGATCCATCCGCAGAAGATGCGACCAAAGACCACGGTGAAAAGCGCGATAAATAACACCAGCGTGAGCATGGCCAGCACAAACAGGTGAAAGTCCTGCGGCATGAACTGGATGCCAAAAAGGATGAATTTTCGATCTATGATATTGAATAGCATGATCGGATCGCCATGCACCTTGATAAAAGGGATGCCGAATAACAGAACCAGAAGAAAAAAGCTCAGGTAAATACGAGCATTGGTGAACCGGCCTTTCGGCTTTTTCGGGAAGACCCACAGGCGCTTTCCGGAATCATCAACGGTGGCAATTTTGTCGCGAAATTCTTCGTCAGTTTCTTGGTGGAGAGGTGTATTATCGGTTGTCATGACAAAAAAATTACATTTCAAAAGGCAGTAAAACAGAAGCGGCAGCCCGTGGCTGCCGCTTCTCTCTGGGATGCTTAATTCATTCCGACGCCTCCCCCTGAATCGACAGCCGTGGAGTCTGGAGCAGGCTGATCGGTTTCACCCTGATACAGTTCCCCCTGGGGCTCTTTGGGGTTAGGAGGATTGGTACCCTGGAGGGTGAGGATATAACTGGCTACCTTCTGGATCTCGGAAGAACGCAGTTGGGTCTTCCAGGATATCATCCCCTTTTCGGGTACGCCATAGGTGATGGTTTTAAATACATTTTTTATCCCCCCACCGTTTATCCAGTATTGGTCTGTCATATTGGGACCGACCCCGCCTTCTCCGTTGGCGCCATGGCAAGCAACACAGTTTACCTGAAAGATGGCCTGGCCTACAGAAAGATCCGCTTCATCCGTCAGTGCCGTCACATTATCTTCGTTTATCTGATCGGCCTGGAGGGAGCGGAATTCCGCAACAGCTTTTTCAGCCTGGTCCATTTCCTGCTCGTATTGTTCTTTTGAACCTGCACCCATTCCGAAGAAATGGTAGTATGACATGTAAACGGCCGCGAAGGCAATGGTGATATAGAACATGGCGACCCACCAGGGTGGGAGGCTGTTGTCCAGTTCCCGGATCCCATCGTATTCGTGGTCGAAAAGGACATCTTGTTCCTTTTCAATGGGGACAACATTGGTCCAGCGCTTATACAAGCGACTCCAGAGTGATTCTCCGGGTTTTTTAGCCTCTTCAAGATAAGCTTCGAGGCCTTTTTCCTGGTATATCTCGATCTGCTTCACTTTGATCATAGCGTTAAGCAGGCGGTACAGGGTGCCGATCGCAGCCAGAATGACGACTGCCGCGAGGGCCAGCATGAAGGTGCCGAAAAATTTGTCGTAGAAGAAGGTTTGTGCGCCTCCTCCTGCCCCGGCATCCTGGGCAAAGGCGGTGGCGGATACTGCCAACATGGGCAGGATTAAGCACGCTTTATTTAGGAATGGCTTTTTCATATCCATTTAGCTTTCAAATTTTACAATAGGTTTATTCCTGGGTATCTTCCGGCGCATCATCGTCAAGTGGAAGATGAGCCATTCGTTGGATATACTTCTTATCGCTTGCAAAGATGGCCACCAGAGCGATCGCAAACAGGGCGAAAAAAGTAACCAGGGCAAAGATGGCCATCCAGTTGATGTCGGCGCCCGCGAGGATATGTTTGAACATGATTGCGTTTTTTTATGATCTTGAAACGGTCCTTTAAAAGGCCGGTTACCGGATGGGTTGCATCCGGCAACCGGCTAAAGTATGATGGACTTTTCAGTTACTTTCCAGCCTGCGCTTTCGGTTTGATATCCGTACCTAACCGCTGCAGGTAGGCAATGACGGCGATGATTTCCTTGTTTTCCAGGCCTTCATCGTCAATGCCGTCCTTGCGCAGGGACTCCGCGATTTTCATCGCTTGCTTTTGCAGGTCTTCTATTGCAATCGTGTCGTATCCTTCTTCATAAGGCGTACCCAGTGTACGCAGCGCACGGATCTTACCGGGGACCAATGCCGTATTCAAATCATTTTCGATGAGCCAGGGATAAGGCGGCATCAGCGATCCGGGCGACATACTCCGCGGGTCGTACATGTGGTTGTAGTGCCAGCTATCCGGATATTTGCCGCCTTCGCGGTGCAGATCCGGTCCGGTGCGCTTGGAGCCCCAGAGGAACGGCCGGTCATAAATATATTCGCCCGACTTGGAGTATTCACCATAGCGTTCCGTTTCCGACCGGAAAGGACGAATCATCTGGGAGTGGCAACCGACGCAGCCTTCCCGGATATAGATGTCGCGCCCCTCCAACTCAAGCGGCGTATATGGCTTGACCGTAGCGATCTTCGGCACGTTGTCGTCGATGAGCATCATTGGGAATATTTCAATAATACCACCGATCAGAATGAGCACTAATGCGGCGATCAACATCTGGATAGGCCTCCGCTCGATCCATTTGTGCCAGTGGTCGCCTTTATGTTTGACATACACTTCCCGTGCCGGTGCTTCTACCGCTTCATTGGCAACAAATGTGCCTTGGCCGGCTGTCTTTAGGAGGTTGTACACCATTATGCAAGCACCGGTCAGGTATAGGGTGCCACCCAATGCGCGCATAGCGTACATGGGAATGAGTTGGGTAACTGTTTCGAGGAAGTTTCCGTATTGGAGGAAACCATCTGGGGTGAATTGCTTCCACATCAGGCTCTGTGTCCAGCCGGCCCAGTATAGCGGGATAGCGTAGAACAGGATACCCAGCGTGCCTATCCAGAAGTGGGTGTTCGCCATTTTCTGGGAGAACAATTCTGTCTTGTAGATGCGTGGGATTAACCAGTACAAGATCCCAAAGGTCATAAAGCCGTTCCAACCCAGTGCACCGATGTGTACGTGTCCAATCGTCCAGTCGGTAAAGTGGCTGATCGCATTGACCGATTTGATGGAGAGCATGGGCCCTTCGAAGGTGGACATACCATATGCAGTCACAGCGACTACGAGGAATTTAAGTACCGGATCCTGGCGGACGCGGTCCCATGCGCCACGAAGGGTCAGCAGGCCGTTGAGCATACCACCCCAGGAAGGAGCGATCAGCATAATACTGAATACCGTACCGAGCGACTGCGCCCAGTCGGGGAGCGAAGTGTAAAGCAGGTGGTGCGGACCGGCCCAGATATAGATGAAGATCAGCGCCCAGAAGTGAATGATCGACAGGCGGTAGGAATATACCGGGCGATTTGCCGCTTTGGGCAGGAAATAGTACATCAAGCCCAGGTAGGGTGTCGTGAGGAAGAATGCCACCGCGTTGTGGCCATACCACCACTGAACCAGGGCATCCTGAACCCCTGCAAAGACGGGATAGCTCTTGAATAAGCTAACCGGCAGTTCCAGGTTATTGAAAATGTGCAGGACCGTAACGGTTACCCAGGTGGCGATATAGAACCAAATGGCAACATACAGGTGGTTTTCCCTGCGCTTAAAAATGGTGAGGAACATGTTGAGACCGAATGCCACCCATACCAATGCAATAGCGATATCGATCGGCCATTCCAGTTCAGCGTATTCATGGGAGCTGGTGATCCCAAGGGGGAGCGTGATCGCTGCAGCCAGGATGATTAGCTGCCAGCCCCAGAAGTGGAAGTTACTGAGTAGGTCGCTCGCCATACGGGTCTTCAGAAGGCGCTGAAGGGAGTAATATACCCCCATGAAAATCCCGTTGCCCACAAAAGCGAAAATTACCGCATTGGTGTGCAACGGACGAATCCGCCCGAACGTCGTATAGGGAATACTCAGGTTGAGGGTGGGAAAGATGAGCTCCAAAGCAGCCCACAAACCCACCAGCATCCCGACTAAACCAAATACGACGCTGGCAATTGCAAATTTCTTTACAATTGTGTTGTCGTAACTAAATTGTTCAAGGTTAGCCATACAGAATTACTTTTTGGAAGTTGCTGGATTATCGTTTTGTGACGACGGCTCGTCGTCCAGGAGGATACGAATGGAAGGGGTGTATTCATCCTCATACTGTCCGGAACGGACGGCCCAAAAGAAGGCGCCAAGGAAACCCAAGGCAACAATCAGGCTGATGAAAATGAGCAAAAGGATGATTTTCATAAGTCGAAGTAACTAAAAAGTCCTGAAAAACTCACGCAAAATAGTACAAGCCCGATTTTTAGCCTAATGACAATAATCAGACAATTGACTGATTTTTATCACCCCAAATATGTAGTTGCATCTTTCGTGCCAATAAATTGCTGGACAACACCCCGAACAGTACGATAGTGATCGAACTGGCGGGCATTAAGATAGCCGCAACGACCGGAGAGAGGGTCCCTTGTACGGCAAAGCTTAATCCAATAATATTATACGCTACCGCAAAGCTATAGGCAGCATATACCAGGTGAATGTTCTTCCGGGCAAAATCCAGGAGCAGGGGCAACCTGTGAAACTGTCCGGCATGGAGAATAGCATCGCTGGCAGGGGTAAAGTTATTGGTGTTTTCCGTCAGCACGATCCCTGTGTCGCTCTGGCGCAACGCACCTGCATCGTTGAGGCCGTCGCCAATCATACATACCTTCTTGCCGTCTGCCTGCAATTTTTTGACGAACTGCAGTTTTTCTCCCGGACTTTGCTGAAAGAGAAGGGCATCTTTCCCTCCGAATATCGGTTCCAAATGCGCGCGCTCCCGGTCGTTATCACCCGACAACAGGAATAGGCGATAACGGGTTTTCAGGGATTGCACCACCTCCTCCAGCCCGAGGCGGTAGCGACTGCCCATTTCAAATCGTCCTTTGATATCACCATCGATCCTAATAAATACCCCTTCGCCGGCTGTTGGGGGCGCCCCGGTGAATGTCCTGGAGCCCACCTGTATCTGTCGGCCATCCGCAACGCCCTGTACTCCTTGCCCGGCAATTTCCTCAAACTGGCTTATTTCTAAAGGCCCCCCTGTGTTGCCCAGCCATTGATCGAGCTGCTGGCTAGCCGGGTGTGCCGACTGGCGGACGAGCGATTGGACCATTTGTTTTTCCAATGCATGGAGTGCTTCCCCAACATATTGGCCCTCGGTATGTCTGACCCCTGTCAGTGTGCCCGTCTTGTCGAACACAATGGATTGAATATTTCGCAGCCCTTCCAGCACGTGAATATTTTTGAGAAAAAACTGGTTGTGCGCCAGTATCCGGATACTGTTTCCAAAGGTGAACGGCACGGCGAGCGCCACCGCACAAGGGCATGCCACGATCAACACAGCGGTGAAGGCATTGATGGCGATAGACAGGTCGCGCGGTAGCCAGTAGGCCAGCGTGGCGAAAGAGACAAGCAGGATAATAAACGTGAAATAGCGACCTACCTTATCGGCCAGTCTTTGTGTGGTGGAGTCTTCGTCTTTTTGGAACGCTTCGTCGTTCCACAATTGGGTCAGATAGCTTTGCGACACTTTTTTGGTAAGCGTGACCTCGATTCGTTCTCCGACCTGCCGGCCACCGGCATAGAGCTTTTCGCCTATCGGTATATGAACCGGCTCGGCTTCACCGGTCACAAAGCTATAATCGATCTGAGCGCCCCCCTTGACAAGCAGTCCGTCTGCGGGCACCAATTCTCCGTTTTTAACAATGATCGTTTGTCCGGGGTCCAGCTTTTGCACCGGAACGGAACGCTCGCCGGCTCCGTCTTTCAACAGTGCGGCGATGGGGAAATACGATCGATAGTCGCGGTCGAAAGCGAGGTGATAAAAGGTCTTTTGCTGAAACCATTTCCCGATCAGCAGAAAAAAAACCAGGCCTGCCAGCGAATCGAGATATCCGGCGCCTCCCGTTGTCAGGATGTCGAACACAGAGCGGACGAACAAGGTGATGATGCCCAGACTGATCGGTACATCCATATTAAAATGGCCATGCCGCAGGCTCAGGGCGGCTGAGCGGAGGTAATCCCAGCCGCTGTAGAAAACGACCGGGATGGCCAGCAGGATATTTCCATATCCAAATATGTGTTGGAAGAACTGGTCTTCTTCTGACGAGAGCCCCAGGTACTCGGGGAAACTCAGCAGCATGATGTTTCCAAAGGCAAAACCCGCCACTCCAAGTTGGAAATACAACCGGCGGCTTACCGCCTTTTCTTTGGGTCTATCGGCGTCGCCCAGGTTAATGGCAGGGGCGTAGCCTATCGAAGCGAGCAATTCGACGATCTTTCGCACGCTGGTCTGCGACTCCAGGTAGGAGAGTTGGATCTCTTTTTTAGTGAAATGGACTTTGGATTGGGTGATCCCGTCGTTGAGCCGGTAGAGGTTTTCCAGGAGCCAGATACAGGAAGCGCAATGGATCTGGGGTAAGTGAAACCGAACCCGCGTATGCTCTCCATTCGAATAATCGATCAGTTGTTCGCGGATTTCTTTATCATCCAGATAGGCGTAGTGCTCCTGGCGGCGCCCTTTCAGGCTGATCCCTGCTTGATCGTCTAGTTGGTAATAGCGGCAGAGATCATTTTCATTTAAGATTTCGTACACCATTTTACATCCTTCACAGCAGAAGATCTTGTCTTCCAGTGCAATATTCGACCCTTCACAGGGTTCCCCGCAATGGTAGCAAGGAACGTGCAAAGGCTCTTTTAAAGACACAGGGTCTTTTGTTGTGAGAGGTGGTGTGCCTGGCATAAAACGCAATTAGGCCTCAAAAGTACCTTCGTTCGGGAAGGGGCCGGCATGATCCGGATCAATGAAGGTAGTGATTTTTGTCATTTCGTAGTAGGGAATAATGGGACTACCTTATCGACCGAAACCGAAAATTCCGTGATTCGCTGATTTTTGTCACGTTCAATTAGAACGCCAATGGTACAGGTGGAAAATGGTTTATTTATTATTCCCGATCGGGAGGCCATGGGGGAAGGGGTGGCGAAAAGGCCCTACCCGTCGACGAATTGGTGGATGGAAAAAGTGGAGGGGGCTTTGCTTGTTCATCCTGCCATTACCCTTCACATCCGGGTACCTGCGGTAGGCGACGAAACCTGGGATGCCGCTGCTTATGTCCAATCCCTCATTCGGGAATGGGAATTATACCGCGTACATTTTCCGGTTCCAGCCCGGCTTTCCGTTTTGTGGATGGATGCAGGATTTGCCTTGTTGGATTCCCCTTGTCGCTGGAAAGAACTGCTGGAGGTGCTCCGGCGCTCGTTGAGCAACTGGTCGGTAGGCCTGAAAATATTGGAAGTTTTCCCCCTCCTAACCACTGAAGACCAGCTTTTTCGGCTCTGGGAACTTGGTTTTCGGCAGCTAAGGCTCAACCTGCTGGAGGGGGCCGGGATGCTGGAAAAAAAATCGAATTTTGATACGGCACTCCATCTGGTGCAGCAGGCCCGCAAAATGGGCTATCGCTCTGTTAAGGCCTTATGGCGCCTGGATTACCTGGGCCAATCGACTCATCCTAAAGAGGCGATGGACCGCTTGATCTTCCTGCGGCCGGATGCGGTGGAATGGCCGGATTGGCTGGACATGGATGAATCGAATGGCCCCCTCCGCAAAGAAGTGCGTAGCGCATTCTTCCCCCTGGGCTATGAAGAGATCGCGCCAGGTTGTTTCGCGCTTTCCCATGACCCGCTTTACAAAGCATTTGAAACCGGTGATCTGTCCTTTGGCATACAGGGGTATATGCCCCGATATGCACGCCTTACCCTGGGCCTTGGCGTTAATGCCTATAGTGACGCCTGGGGCAGCATGGCCCATACCGGGGCCGACCTGTTCGCATATCAGCAAAAGATCCGGGAAGGAGAATTGGCGTTGACAGAGGGGATTACCTGGGACGAGGAAGCGGCGCTCATGCGCCTTCACCGGAATAACCTCCGCTGCCTGGGCGAGATCCAGTGGGGTGAGCCCAAATTTCAATGTCCAGCTCTATGGACTGCCCTCGATCGGCTGACTCCGTTGGAGAAAAGAGGACTCGTGGAGCGCTACGCAGATAAAGGGTTGGTCCTTACGGATAAAGGAAGGAAGGAGTGGGAACTGGTGTTAGAGGCTTTTTAATTTCTCCACCAACACGAAATCCTGAAAATCTTCACAGGCTTCTTTATTGCGGCCACACCAATAGCCATAGTGGGTTTCCACTGCTTTCAGTTGGTTGGCGTTCAGTAATTCCCGGATCAGATAGTCTTCTTCAAAAGCCACATTGGCGGCTTTGACCTTTTCGTCGAAGAGGCGGTAGTGTCCGTGGTCGTGGCGAAACTGGAAATCGGGTTGTTCGGCCATGAGGCTTATGGACGCTGCATTGAGGATAAAGAAAGTAGCATAGCATTTCCCGCCGGGTTTGAGTACCCGTTGGATCTCTTTCAGGTAGTTGTCGACCTCTTTGGGCAGCATATGGGTGAATACCGAGTTGGCGATGACGAAGTCAAATTGGTTTTCGCCGTAGGGAAAGTGAAAGGTAGCGGCATCTGTGCCGTCTTTTCGGTAGAGATCATTGGCCAGAGGCACGTATTGGAATTGGAAGTTCGGGAACCGCCGACTAATGTGTTCCTGGCACCAGCGCACACCCAGTTCCACCACGTCAAATCCTTCATAGAAACCTCTTTTATTGAGGTACGGAGTCATTGGAATGGCAACCCGGCCTATGCCGCTGCCGATATCGAGTACCTGGTGATGGGGCTGTAATCCTCCAATGCGAACGAAGCGTTCCAGCAGGCGGGAGCCTTCCTTTAGAAAGTCACCCCCTCCCGTATAGATAAGTCCTTTGGGAGGCTGCAAAGGCGCGCGTTTTCCTGCTGCCAATTCCCACCAATCTGTGGGCAAATAGTATAGCCTCCGGGCCAAAAACCGCCAGGAGGAGGGGAGGGAATAGAATATCGTCCGCAAACTCATGAGGTTAAAGGTAGGGCAGATTGGATAGAAATGGAGTTAACTTTTACTTTTTCTTACTCGATTTTGCGCGGGGATTAAAATCCAGGCACAACTGCACCCATTCTTCCAGGTCTTTATCCAGGTCGATTCCGTCGGGGTCGACAAAGACATATCCCTTCATAGGCCGGCCCGTGAAGTCCATTTCCCGACAGCCGGGCCGACTGAGGATCTCGGCGTGGATGTCGGGGTCAATGCGGGCCATGAGGCTGTCTTTGATCACCCCAACGCACATTTTATCATCGATGAGCAGGCACCAGCCACCCATCATTTTCTTTTCTTCAAAAGGGATGCGTTTTTCTTTCAGCAGATTCCGAACGCGTTCGGCGAGGTTTTCATCGTAGGCCATGGGGAAAGAATTTGGGGTTCGTTCCCCCTAAAATAGGCATTTTCCCTGAATTTACCATTTTAGCAGCCTGCGGACCTCCAGTCCTTCATCTGTTTGCACCTGCATCAGGTTAGACCCCGGCAAGGAAAAAGCTCAAAGCAATGGTCGCAAGTATTGATGTACTGCGTATACGACCCCGGCGATCAATAGCAGCAGGAATCCGAACATTTGCCATACCTGGCCGTTTTCAACGAATATAATCAGTCGAAACAATGCGACCAGGAGGAGGAGAATAGCAAAAATGGTATAGACCAGGCGCTGGTATTTGGATTGGGAAGGGTCTTCCGCCTGGACCACAGGCATTTCTTGTTTATAAGCTTCGATCTTCTCTGGTTCATACCCGCGTTTTTTCAACACTATTTCCGCAGCCTGAATGGCAGCTTCCTGGTACTTCGACGGATCGTCCTTCAGAATGGCGATCAGCTTTTCGTCGGGGTAGTTGGTAAAACGGGTAATGAAGGAAGCCATTCAGTTTTTTTAGCTTGTTAGGCATGAGTTTTTTACCAAAAGTTGGCAAATGGGCGCTTTGAGTCAGTGAAAATACTCAAATTTGTCGGGAAAAAAGAGGAGTTCATAATAATTGATCATGGAGATAATTAAGGAGTTTACGTTTGATGCCGCTCATTATCTACCCAATGTGCCGGATACGCATAAGTGCAAGAACCTGCACGGACACACCTACCGGGTGCGTCTCTATGTGGAGGGACCGCTCGATCCCCTGCTTGGCTGGGTGATGGATTTTGGCGAAATCAAGGCTGCGTGGAAGCCGCTGGAGAAGCAGCTCGACCATCAGGTGCTCAACGATATTCCCGGCATGTTGAACACCACCGCTGAAGAATTGGCGATGTGGATCTACGACCAGATGAAGCCCGCGATCCCGTTGCTGAGCAAGGTTGAGTTGTTTGAGACGCCGTCGAACGGAGTAGTGTACCGGCCGGATTAATCTGCGGCTAACTTTGCAAGATACGACCCCAATACCGGCACATCCGCTTCTGCCCAATCCAGGGTAGGGAGCTCTTGAGGAGGGAGCCATTTTATTTGGGCGTGTTCTTTCAGAAGGAGTTCGCCGCCGATGATCGTACAAAGAAAGGGATGGAGGCAAATCTCCATCCCTTTTTGATTGATATGGGTTTGGGATGACATCGCACCCGTGATGTGGATGTCAAGGTCCAGTTCTTCCTTTATTTCCCGAATAATACAAGTTTCCAATGTTTCACCCGGCTCCTGTTTGCCGCCGGGGAACTCCCATTTCCAGGGCAGGCGCATCGTGCCGCTACGCTGGGCAGCAAGCACGAGGCCATCGCGTTCGATCAGGGCGCAGGTGACGTGGATCATGTCCCTACTCCGTGGCAGCTACCGAAAACGGCAAAGCGATCTTTTCCCAGCGCAGGACGATGGTGTTGCCCTCAATTAGAAAATCCAGTTGTTCGGCGTTTTCTTTGATAGTTTTGGGCGTCGATTCCACGCGCAACACGTCTTTGGTCGCATCGTATTCAAAATCGCCCCACTGATCGGCCACGGAGTTGAAAATGATCGTCCAGGCTCCTTTTTCGGGGATGGTAAAAAGGCCGTAACGTCCGGCCGGAAGGTCCTTGCCTTCGATTTGTACATTCTTTGAAAACTGAACGGTAGTAGCTTCGTTGGCGCCCGAACGCCATACTTCGCTGTAGGGCTCCAAGCCGCCCCATATCTCGCGGCCGCGCACGGAGGGACTTCCGTAGTTGACCGTGATATCGACGCTTCCGATCGAGCCGGTCATCTCTTTGCGTGGACTCGGAAGGTCGGCGTTCAGTACCTGGATGGTGTAAGGCGCATTTTCCGCTTCGGGGGCAGCGACCCCTGTGGAATCGGTAGCGCCCATGGCTTCGCCTTCCTGGCCTGTGGAAGCTGGGCCGCAGGCAATAGCAAATACAAGCAGCGTGGAGTAAAAAAGGAATTGCGTGATTTTCATTGGGTGAAGATTTTGGTTGATATAATAACGAAAGGCGGACGTAGCCCGCCTTTCGTTATTATATCAATGTGTAATAAGGTAGAAAGGTTTACTCTACCCCCAGTGATTTCGCTTTTTCCAACATAGTAGCGGATTCGCCGGCCCGTCCGGTCCTTTTGTACAACAGTCCCAGCGTAAAATAAGCCTGACCGTGGTCGGGGTTGAGGGCGATCGCTTTTTGCAATTTCGGTTCGGCGCTGGAGAAGTCGCTCATTTCGTAATACACTAATCCCGTTTGGTAGTAAATGTCCGGATTATCTGAAAGCAGGGCCAGTGATTTTTCCAATTCAAAGGCCGACTCCTTTAGTCGTTTTTGGGCGTAGTAGCTCATACCCAGGTAATAGTGGGTGAAGGGATTACCGGCATCCAGGGCCAGTGATTGTTGGAGGAGCGAATCGGCGCCCGCAAAATTATTTTTTTGAAACTGGATGAGGCCCAGCTGGTAGTAGTATTCCGGGTCTTTTGGGCTTTTTTTAGCCGCATTTTCCCAGGCTTCCTTAGCCTCTTCAGGTTGCCCCATGGCTTCAAGGCTTTTGGCCATGTAGTAGTAGGCTTCAGAAAAAGAGGGGTTGAGTTGAAGCACTTGCTGCATGGTCGACATGCAGGTTTCGAAGTCGTTTTGATAGAAGTGGTTGGCGCCCAGGTGGTAAAGAAAACTGGTATTGTCCGGATCTTCCTTTACGGCGGTTTCCAATACGGATTGGGCATCGGCGTAACGCTCCTGGTCCTGGTATACAAGGCCGAGATAGTAGAATCCTGCGCCGAATGATTTGTCCAGTTGGATTGTTTTAAAAAAGGCAGATTCAGCATCGTCCGGCCGTTTCGTATCCCGGTAAAGAGCGCCCAAATAATAATAGATAAAGGGATCGTTGGGCCTGTACTGGATGGCTTCCTTTAAGTTAGATTCTGCCGAGGCGTAGTCTTTAAGTTTGTAGGAGACATATCCGAGGTTGCGATGAGCCGGGCCCAGCAATTCTTTGGGGGATAACTCCAGTGCTTTGGCGTACATGTCGCGCGCCTCTTCATATTTGCCCATGTCGCGATAGATGGCGCCAAGGCCATCGTAGGGCTGAGACCAGGTGGGCGATAGCTCAATAGCCTTTTGGTAGTACTTGATCGCCTGATCGATCTTGTGGTTGTTGTAATTAGCCACAGCCAATTCGAAGTAAGAACTGGCGATCTCGAGAAATTCCAGGGATTTTTCCTGATTGGCCATGGCTTCATCGAGCACAGCCTGTGGTTTGCCCGTTTCGAAGTACTCTACGGTTTTAACTTTACCCTGGAAGTAGTTATACGTGCCCACCAGCGTTTTGTACATGTAATGGGTAGAATCCAGCAATTCGGACGCCCGCTTCAGATAAGCCGGATACAGCGAAAATTTCGGGTCTGACTTGTACATCTCCGCCAGGCGTACGGAGTCGGATTTGATGTAGACGTTGAATGCATCTACAGAAGAGTCCCACAGTGCTGCGGCGAAATTGCGGGTAAGGGTATTCCGGATCGACTCGGTTCCGGGTTGGGTTATCAGTTGTTTGTAGTATAAATCGGTACAGTCTTCTTTTGGCTCAAGCAGTTGATTAGCTTTGAGTGTGCGAAGAAAACCATCATAAGCAGTCTTCGTCTGCTCGCTCGCTTTTTCAATCACCGACATTTCGAAGCCTTTGGTATCGACCATGTCGAAGGCGGGCAATTCTTCCTCCTTTTTCTTTTGGAGTTGTTTAAGGGTCTTCTTGTCGACCAGCGCCAACACCACATTGCGGTCGCCGTCAGTGAAGGGGGTTTGGGCTTTAGGCGCCACTTCCGGCGTCACCGTTGAAGAGAGGAATTTGTCCACCTCCCAAAGGGTTACTTCGTCGTTTTTATTCTCATCGGCCAGTCCCATAAGCCCCTGGATCAGGTGGTACGTAAACGCAGCATGACCTCCGCCCCATTGCGTGCCTTCCAAAGACAGTTCATTGGGTTGGCATGAGAGGATCTTTATCGTATTCTTGAAGCCTTTGGCCAGCGCCTGGGTGGTAAGCCCGCTTCCGCCGATGGCGCTTCCTGCCAGGTTACCCGAGTGGCAGGCGTCAGTGATCATGACGACCTGTACATTCTTGGATTCGAGCCCGCCGATGACGGATTGCAGGTCGCGCAGGTTGATCGAGCCAATACCCAGGTAGTTGTGGGGGCGTGAGTCATAGGGGAGCAGAAAGCCCAACTGGTCAGGGGTTTTCGCCTCGGTGTCGCCGTGGCCGGAAAAGAAGATGATGACCTTGTCGCCTTCCTTGCACACATCCAGCAACCAATCCATATCATTGAAGAAATTGGCACTGGTGGCTTGTTCATTTGTCTGCAAGCGGATATTTTCGGGAGGTATGGAGCCCCCGGCTGTGGATTGCAGGAAAGCTGCGAACGCTTCTGCGTCCTTATCTGCAAAATTCAGGGGGGAGATCTTTTCATCCCGGTATTTGGATATTCCGAAGATAACAGCACGGGTAGTAGTGGCGTTCTCGTCCGGGAGTAATTGTCCATACAGGCAGGAGCCAATAAAGAGCAGGAGGAATAACAAAGGAATTCTCATAATAAATGTCATTTAGGGGGGTTAAATATCGTGCATTTCTGAAATGGGTTGCTTCAGAATAAATACAAACTTGCCAAAAACTAGTTCAGGGGATGGGTATTCCGGGTACCTGGATTACGAAGTTACGAAAAAGATTTTGAGGGGGGGATTTTTGGTTTACCGTGCGGAGGTGGTTGGAACAATACCTGATTTTCAATCTCCGCTTCTTCCTGCCATTCCCGGGCGGCGATTTCCACTAACAGGTCCTGCATGGAAGCCAATTGGTCGAGGTCGTTATTTATTGCGGCTTCCAACAATTCTTGCAGGGTAGCCACTGCGCTGTTATTGGATCGGGCGATGAGTGCGCGCAGGGTTTTGCCGTATTCATCTGTGGCGGAATCCTGGTGGAACGATTTGGCGAGGCGGTGTTGGAAGTCCGCTTTTTGCAGGAGGGCGGCCCCGCTATCTGCTGAAAAATTGCGTTTGGAAAAGATGCGCTGCACGAGAAAGGCGTAGGCGTCCAACCGGGGGTCCAGGAAATTATAATCGGGATGGGCCACGGTGCCTTTTAAACGGCCTTCGGCACGGAGTTGAGTTTCAACCGGGGTGCCGACGTAGGGTAACATTTTGCAGAAATTGATGGGGAAATAGCCGTCTTCACCCACCGCGTGGAGGAAATCGATGTTTTCCTGCACAGAAGCCAGGGTGGAAGATGGGTCGAACAGCATGAACCCGATGGCCAGTGCCAGGTCATGGCTTTTAAACAGGTCGATGGCGGCCCGGTTTTGGGTTGGGGTTACGCGCTTGTTCAGGGCCTTCAGGCCTTCTTCGCTACCCGATTCTACGCCGAGGTATACGGCCATGAGGCCTTGGTCCATCATACGATCCAGCGTGGCAGGGTCGAGGTCGTCGACGCGGCAGGAGACCTTCCAGCGTACTTCCTTGCCCAACCCGGTACTTTTCATAGCCTGCAGAAAGCGGTTGAGCCATTTTCGTTCGCGGGCTGTGCGGACAGGAAAGTCGTCGTCCTGGAAGATAAACAGACGGACATCTTTTTCTTCATACAGATCCACCATTTCCGACACCACTGCTTCGGGCGACCGGAAGCGCCGCAGAGGACCGGGCGGTTGCTCGTAAAATTGCCGGATGCTGCAGAAGGAGCAATTGAACAGGCAGCCCCGGCTTGCCAGCATGGATGCCATGCGAATGTCATCGCCCACCACACGGGGTTGGTCGCGAAAAATGACCGGGAGGCTATCGAGGTCTTTAACCAAGGGACGAGGAGGGGTAACCATGATCGCTCCTTCCTTCCGGAAAGCAAGGCCCTGGATATCGGGCCATTTTTCGGGGTGGTCGAAGTGGCGCAGCAGTTCGAGTATGGTTAGTTCCCCTTCAAAGCGGACGATGCTATCCAGGTGAGGCAATAGTTCCAGTGTTTCGGCAGGGCGCAGGCTGGGGAAATGCCCTCCTGCGGTGAAGTGGGCCCGAACTCCCTTTTTTCGAAGAAAAGACATGATCGCGTCAAACTCTTCCAACGCATATTGGAAGATGAGGGAAAAACCGATCACGCGAGGCTGGTATCGGCGGGCAGCGGCCAACACCTCCGCATACGACCCTGTCTGAAAGGGCGCCAGGTTGGCCTGGTAGCCCTGTGTTAACAGATACGACATAATGGATCGAAGTCCGATGTTTTCCTGATTTTCGTACCCGACCAGGAGCACATCGGTCTTCGATTCATCGACAGATCTGGTGGCGGAAGCCATGCGCATCCTAACCCAGCAATTTGTTAAAGGCTTCCAGTTTCTGCTTTTGGATCTCCAGTTCTTTGATCTTGAATTCGACCTGGAGTTTTGCAAACCGGGTCAGGATGTCCTTGTTCAGTGTCAACCATTCCGGCACGGGGTCCCATACTTGCGGGATCTTGGCGATCTCGGGCATGTCGGCTGCTTTGATTACGCGCTTTGCCATAATAGAAAATTTGGTGAAGAAATAGTTTTCGGGGCCTGGGCATTGTGCGAGGAAGAAATGGGAAAGGTAGATGCAGAGGGATGGGCTAACAATTACGGGGAAAAAATGGGGAAAGGCAATGATTTTCGTCAGGTATAGGGTTCGAGCTCATCCCATGCTTCCATTTAATATCCCAGTTTAACCACCTTCTCCACCCAGCTTTGCCCCGTCGTTTTATCCAAAAATCTGATAAAAAGCAGCCCATTGGGAAGGTTGCCCGTCGGGACTTTCACCGGGTCGGTTAGGGAAGGCAGGATGAGCAGGCTGGAACCCTTGGCATCGAAAATTTCAAGTTGATAGCCGATCAGGTTCCCATCTATGGCCAGCCAATCGCGGCAGGGGTTTGGGAAAAGGGAGAAGTGGCTTTGTGGATCAGGAACCTCAGCGCCAGAGGTTGGCAGGTTGGGCAATTCGATTGAATACAGGTTTCTGCCGAATCCGGGGACCGTTTCTTCGTCGGTAATGTACAATCGGGTCTCACTGACGAAGCAAATGCCTTCCTTTTGCGAGATACTGGGGAAATTGACTTGGATATGCTTTCCGCCAAAAAAATCATCGCCCGTAAAATCGTAAAACACCCACATTTTGTCGCTCGACAAAAGGGTCAGTTTGGACCCGTCTGGGCTGATGTCTCCCGCGGTGATCCAATGGTTGAGCATAGTCGTGCCGCCGGTATCGAAGACGCCGATCTTTTCGGCTACATACTGACCGGGGGTGTCGGGGAGGCGGTAGAGATAGGCTTTCCCGTCGAAAGGAACCGTCCGGTTTTTGGTGCATAGATAGAGGTTGCCGTTATCCCACCAGATCGCTTCGCAGTCGAAATTCAGGCTATCGTCGGGCGGGGGGAAGGACCATTGGTCTTCGTAAGCGAAGGAGATGACCTCAGCTGTTACGGAAATGCCCGGCGCCGTATCGGGGTTCGGTATTTTGAAAATAGTCAGGTCGGTGGTGGAGTTGCTGTTGTTGCCCGTGTTGGCGATGTAGAAGTTGTTCTGATCATCTTGAGTGATGTCTTCCCAATCGCGGTTCCAGGCCTCGTCGATCTGGATGGTGTTGAGGAGGTTGCCCATGGTGTCGCACAGGTAAAGAGCTGCTTCCCCACCCCCATCGTTGAAGGTCCAGATCTTGTTGGTGCCGCTTTCTTCCACGCCCGACGATTCGGTGAGTATGGGCGGGAGGAGGGTTAGGGTTTGGAGGGTTTGGGCAGGTGCAAGTAGGGGCAGGAGCAGGAGAGGGGATAGCAAAAGTGAATTTATTGGGTGCATGGGAATGGGTATTTTGTAATTTTAAGATAGCCGCTCCGACCTTTTTCGGATCAATTCTTCATAATTCTTTTTAAATGCATCACTCAAAAAACTGCTTTCGATAAATGCTAGCCACCGGCTTTTAGCCCGTTCCATTTTTCGAAAGATATTTTCCTGTTGTTTGGGATCTAGTCCAGCTGTTTGGAAGGCAGCGATGAAATCATTTCGGTTGATTTTTTTCTTTTTCCCATTCAGCGTGAGCGCCAGATCTTCCTCATCGGCTGGATTGACCAGGGCGGTAGACAGCAGATCGTATGCAGGAGAAAGCACAGCACCGGCGCCTGGCTGACGGATCAGGGAAAAATTCTTCAGGTGCATGTCGGCATTGCCGGTGAGAAAGGAGAAGAGGACCACCTCAAAGAAGTTCACCACATCCAGACCGGGGTGGGCAGAGTAGCGGATGATCGCCTTGGCGATTTGTTCATAAGAACCACGATACTTGTCTTCCGTCAATCGTTCTGTGAGCTGGCACATATCCTCCATATGCAATTTGCCCTTTTTAACCCTGTCCACGCGTTTGGTAATATAAGCCAGGTTGCCGGATTGTAACCTAATCAGGCTGTGGGGCACAGTCCCGATCCCGGCGAAGGAGGCCAGGTGCATGGTCAGGTCTTCCACCTCCGGTAACTGAGGGTAATGAGGAGATGGGGGCTTCAGGATGTAACTTCCCCACAGGCCTACAATGGTGAAACGCTTTGGGTCATTTTTGCTTTTTCCAGGGGCAACGTTTAGAGAGAGTTTTGCCTGAACGCCGGGGACTGTCACCTGGCTCCTGATTACCTGAGTGGCCAGTTCCGCCATTTGGTCTTCCGAATAGGGCAACTCAGGAGGAATAGGGGTCCCGAAAATTTTTCTGCTACAGGAAGGATGGAAATCAGCTTCTTTTTCCTCCAGAGGTTGATAACAAAACAGGCATCTTTTCATGGCATTTCCTCCGCTATTATGGGGTGAACGCTGACCGCGCCGATGCAGTCTTTGCAGCAGGCCAGTAGCAGCCCCATTCGGTCGCGTGGGTCGAGTTTCCAATTTTTCTCCGCGATATCGAGTAACCAACCTTCCGGGATCAAGCCATCGAAAAAAGGGAAGAGTACCGAGCTCGTGAACGGTTTTTCCTGCAATGGCAGGGTGAGACTGACCGGAGAGGCATTGTCCCTTTCCAAATAGTTCTCGTCATAGACAAAATGATAACCATTTTCGTCCTGCGTTAGCCAGCCGGCTGTGATATCGTGCATTTTTATTTCAGCCTTTCTCATCGGTCAATTTATTGCGGTCAATCGGCACGGCCCCAACCTGATAGCCAAAAAGTTGCAATACCTGGTTTACCTTATCCAGGCGCAGGGTTTTCTTGCCCTGCTCCAACTCGCGGACAAAGCGAAGCCCGACGCCGGCTTTTTCTGCTAATTCCGGTTGGGTTAATCCTGTAAGGTTTCTTTTTTCTTTTACAAACTGGCTAATCGTCATAAATATACCTTTTCGGGTATAAAAGTAGGAATTTTTTTTGAATTATACCCGATAGGGGGCAAAAAGAGGGTTTTATTTAAAATTACACCCAATCGGGTATAATTTTTATTAAAAAATTCTATTTGTACCTCAATCTCAGTTTCAGGTACCGGCGATTTCGATGGGTTTGGGGTGTATGGTTCTTAGGCGAAATTTTTTTGGGCGCACGAAGCGGAGGTATTGGTAGCTAAGTTGAGGCGAAGGTTCTGCCGCTTTTTTTATTGCCCTCTGGAAAACCACCTGCTTAGCGGGTGGTAATGTCCAGATGGCTTTGCCGATTGATTAAATGTTTTTGTTTTTGTTTGAAATAATTTGTGTGTATTTGAAAAATGAAGATCCAAAAGGTATACAAATATAAACTTCTGCCAATGTAAGCCAGCGATCGGTTATCCTGCGCTGGCTGGGCTGTTGCCGATTTGTGTACAATCTATGTCTGGAACACCGGATCGTCCGTTGGCAAAGCGGAGGAGGCGGTATTTCGGAGTACGATCAGAACAAGGAGTTGGCACAGGTCAAACAATCGCCGGGCTGTGAATGGCTCTTTGAGGTACACTCACAGGTACTTCAGGACGTGGTACGGCGGGTTCGGCACTCCTTTGACCGTTTTTTTTCGGGGCGCGGGATTTCCTAAATGGGCGCGTCGGGAGGCCTCCGATTCCTTTTGTTTTCCGCAGGCCCATCACGGGAGTATCCGGATGGAAGGCAACAAGATCAGGCTGCCGAAGATCGGGTGGGTGAGCATGCGTTATCACCGCAAGTGTAAAGGGCAGATCAAACAGGTGACAGTTAGGAAACAAACGGAAGGATATTTTGTGTGCATATTGGTTGAGCAAGAGCATAGCCCGATACCTTCGAGCGAGAACCAAACCGTGGGTATCGATCTGGGGATAGCTCGCCTGGCAACCCTGTCCAGCGGGGAGTGGTATGAAAACCCGCGGGTCTATTACCGGTTCAAGGAGGAGGTGAAACGACTTCAACGCAAGCTTTCGCGGCAGGTGCAGGGCTCGAATAGCAGGCAGAAAACCAAAAAGCGGCTCAACAGGCTGTACGGGCGAATGAGGCGGGTTCGTCAGGATTACCTGCACAAGGTATCCACCCGGATCGTGTAACAATACGCTGGGGTCGTGCTTGAAGACCTGCGTATCGGCAACATGACGCGGAGCGCCAGGGGCAACTTGGCAAAGCCGGGGAAACAGGTGAGGCAAAAAGCCGGACTGAACCGGTCGATGCTGGATGCGTCTGCAGGAAGGCTGGTGCGAATGCTGGAATACAAATGCCGCTGGAATGGGCGTAGTTTCCAGAAAGTAAACCCGCGGCATACCAGCCAGCGATGCGCTGCCTGCGGGCATACCTGTGCGGAAAACCGGTTATCCCAGGCGGTATTCCGGTGTGTCCAATGCAATCACGAGGAACATGCGGACCTGAATGCGTCAAAGAATATTCGAGATCTGGGACGGATCTCTGGCAACCAATATGAGCAGGCCGGGAAGGCTTTGCCTGTATGTACCTGGAAGCCACCTTCTAAGAAGGTGGTAGTTCACTCAAAACACATTCCCTCCCCATAAAAAATCGCTGAAACCGCTTGCTCCCGGATACCTGCCGATCAGGTGGGGTTCTTTTAAGCCAAGTGCCTGGGCGTTGTATTTCAAGGCATTCAGGTGTTGTGGAGTGGGCGTTTCCTTTACCTCAAAAGCGATTTTTTCGTCCAGAATAAAGTCGATCTCCCAGCTCCTGGATTTTTCGAAATAGTTCAATTTGCCCAGTTGGGACAATTGATTGGCGACAGCGTTTTCGAAGATATGTCCGCTGGATAATCCTTTTTGAAGCGTGTTCAGGATACCCGTATCGCTGAAATACATTTTAGGCTGGATGGTCAGTTCTTTGTCGATCCCTTTTGAAAGAGGAGAGACCATCCGGACGAAGTAGGTGTATTCCAGAAGCGACAGATAGTCCTTTACTTTGTGCCGGTTAATTCCCGCGATGTTTGATAGCTTGCTGTAATCTACCTTGCTTCCTGCCCTGCCTGCGAGCAACAAGATGAGTTTGTACAGGGAATCGGACACCTCGAAATCGGAGAGCAGTTTGATATCCAGTTCGATGTAGGCATTGACGATATCGGCCAGGAAATCCTGCCGGTCCTGCACGCTGTCCGAAAGCACTACTTCGGGGAATCCGCCGAACCGGATGTATTCTTCGTAGAGATCGCCATAGAGATCGTAGAACGTTCTCAGGAAATACTTACTTCTTTCTTTTTCGATCTGCGGTTGCCATACATCCCGGAAAACCAGAAATTCCCGGAAATCAAGCGGCCAAAGTTCGAATATTTTCTTCCGGCCGGCCAGGCTTTCGGAAAAGTGGTTTTTGAGGTAAAAGGAGCTGGAGCCCGAAACCAGGAATTTGACCCCATAGGTATCGTAGAGGGTTTTGATGACGCTTGGAATATTCCTGACCAGTTGGATCTCGTCCAATGCTATGACGGCGGGTTTGGAAAAATCTATGCCCAGCTGGGTGAGGCCGCGTTCAATGTCGGAATAGGAAGGCTGGTTGAAAAGGTGCCGGTATTCGATGCGTTCCAGGTCGAGGTAGATCTTGTTGTGATGGGGTACTTTTTCCAGCAGGAATTTTATGGCGGTTGTCTTTCCCACCCGTCGCATCCCGGTGACGACCGTAGCCTGTTTTTTAGGCAGATGCGCTTCCAAGGCCTCAAACGGTTCTCTTTTGTACATTTTATCGGAAATTTTGTATAAATTTAATACAAATTATCCGAACGATTGGTTGTAAGATTGACAGGATATACTTTGCCTTGTTTATCCTTTTAGCTCTCCCAGAAACACCTCCTCCACATGCCATAGGATATATGCATCTTCGGGGTAGTATTTTTCCTGCTTGGGGTAGCGAATCTCGCGGCCCTCGTATACCAGCATCCAGTCCTTGAAAGCCTGGGAGTTGCTGGAGGCGGCTTCGGAGATTTGGATGCGGAGGTGGTCGTTGAGGGTGAAGACGCCGCGGTCGAAGAGCTTGTGGTGAAGTGGGCATAGACAAAGGCCGTTGACCACGATATCCGGTCCGCCAGCCTGGTGCCATTGGATGTGGGCAGCTTCCAGTGCGATACTTCGGCCTTTCAGCAGGACCTGGAATCCGCAGATCGCGCATTGGTGGCCGTAAGCATCCATGATGAGCTCCCGGAATCTGGGATCTCGGGCACGGCGGGTGGTGGTATAGGTTGCTTCGCTAGTAGTCGGGACATCCATATTCAGCCCGATGGCGTCAAGGATATCCTGGTGAATGGATTCCGGAAAATGCGCATTGAGCAGGTATTGGGCCAGTTCCTGCAATTCGCCAGGATGATCGCGGAGTTGTTGGTAGATCGGTTCGGGAAATCCACCGAGGATGTGTTCGTTCCGGAAGAAGGATTTATTCGGGTGAACCTTGAGCTTTGAACATTTTTGTTTGCTTGTCTCCATCAGGTGCTTTCAAGTTCCCAAACCTGGTCGTTCTGGAGATGGAAAAAGGTACTTCCGGATGGTAACTTCTTCGGTACGGCCCAAAATCGATCAGCAGGTTTTTGAGTTTCTCTTCGATCTCCGTGAAAGGCAGTAGTCGCGGCTTTCCCGCCTGGAGGTTGGCCAGGGAAAGGAGGATTAGCAGAGGCTTGTGGGGCGCCCTGTGGCCGCGGTAGACGGCTTGGTTGAGGGAGGTGAAGAGGGGGGTGGGGCATGGCGAATCAAATAATCTAATAGGATTTTATCGGTGATATCCACAAACGCAAAAAATAGCAATTTGCGGTTATATCTCCAACTCGAATTTTTGCTGTAAGTTTGTCGCGAGGGTGAATGAGAATCGTTCTGTTGGAAAAGACGTTGCCTAGATCCTGATGAACATTACAGGTTGATCAAAATCGAGGCAGCTTTTCTAACCTCCATTACTTATTCAAGATCATTTCGCTCAATTTTCCAAATATTCCCTTAATGCGTAATGATGAGTCTTCAGTTAAGATGATGCAGCCTTCCTGCGATGATACCCGGGCGTGCCTTATTTGCGTGCAATTCCAGGATTTGCTCCTTTTCGGTTTGGCTAAGGGACTTTCCGAATTGCCCCCTGCTTAGGTGCGTCCATTCCACGGCAACGCATTGGCTTCTTCCTCCTTTTTGGGTCCTGTTCATAGTACCCGCCTTTTCGAATAGGATATTCTTCTTGCCGTCAGGAGTTCTAGGCGGATTTTTCGAATTAGGATTCCAGAAGACGTCATTGAGCTCGAGTGGTAAAAATTGTGGGTAGGGGGTGATTGCTTTCGATCCAGCGCGCTGCGCCTTCAATCTCCACCCCCCTGAATGGCGCCCCATCCCGCACAAAAACTGCGGCTCCGTTCCATACCGAAAAGCTCTGAAAGAAATCATCCCGCTTCCGGCCATGATCGCTTTGAATTAGTGGAGAATGGCTTTGAGTTTTGGCATCGTAGATCGGCGTCGGACTCTCCGGGTTTGGTGGTTTTGACTTCGTTTAAGCCAGGCGGAGAGGGCGTTGGCATTTGCGTTGAGGGATATGCGGAATCCGGCCCGTCAGCTTTTTGTTGAGGTGTAGTTTCCCCATGAGATATGGATCCAAAAGTCGAAAAGAGCCTCCACTTTCTCTTCCAACTTGGAAGTAGAAGGAACCCAGCCTTTTTTGGCCATATCGGCATAGGGGAATTCCTTTGCCCAAGGAGAAGCTGCTTTTATTGCGGACTTACGTTTTCTGCGTGCAATGGATTCATCGTGAAGGTATTGACGCCGGAGCCAGTATTTGGCGGGTATTTGGAGTACATCTTCAAATTTAACAGCCATTTCGGGTGTAATTGAACTCTTGCCGTGGAGTACTTCCGAGATAGTTTTTGCGGGTTTATTAACGCGAATTGCAAACTCCAGGGGAGTCATTTGCAATTCTTCCAGTTTTTCGCGCAAATCCTCTCCAGGATGCGTGACGGTTTCCGGATGATATTGATTGCGAGGGGAGGTATTCATAGGTCGATTTTTAATGGTAGTCCACAATTTCTGTAATGTCCACTCCTTTGATTTCGATCCAGATGTATTTGCTGTCTTGGTCCGTCGGAATTGGATCTTCGAGAGGGACGAAAATCAATCGGTAAGGTTGGTCCGGCTACACGCCCATCTTCTTTCCGAGCCTGTCAATCTGGAAATTATCCTGGCAGGATCTCAGTTCTTCCTTTTTTCATCTGCCCGCCTAGGAGACCATTGCCTGTGCAGTCCAGGTAGTTGGCTTGACAGTCGTTGCTTAAACTGATGGAACTTTACCTAGCTTGGTTGAAGCTTTTCCCGAAATCCGACTCCGATACGAAAATTTTATTCCTCCGACAAATGGAATTAGGGGAGCTTGGTCGGGAGGGGCCAAAACTGTTCTTGGGAATGGATTTGAGATTTTGTAAAAATACCCTCATCCCTCCTCACCCTGAAAATCTTGTTCCTATCCTGAAAAATCCTGGAATCCGAACACCCAATTTTCCTTACGCCTCCCCCTCCGGCCGCTCAAACTGAAACTTGCTCCCATCCAGATCGAATACCTCGTAAAAAAGGTCGCTGGCCTGTACGGTGATGACATTGTCCATGGAGTATTTTTTGCTATGTCTGGTCTGGCTGAAACCATACCAATCGAGAAAAAACGAAAGCAGGCGTATCTCGTAGCAATGAAGGAACTGCTTCTCCGAACTCGACCAGTCCGGCGGGAAATCCATCAGCAAAAAGGGGAAAGCATCTAGCACTTTATCGACGTAATACTCCAGCTTCCGGGCTTCCCTGCCGTAGCGCAGCAGAAGGTACAGGCTGTATGGCCCGGACCGTTGGAGCGACCAGGCCGGAGAATAACCATCGAAGTAGCCCCAATTGAAACGGGAAAAGTGGACATGAAATAAAAGACGGAACAAGGACAGCTCATCCCCGGCCCCCAGCATGTCCCGCCCTTTTTTGGTCAGGCTGATCTTCTTGTTTCGCATTTTGACCAGACCGGAGATCCGGACGAGTATATGGAGCGCCACGGCTTCCTGTACATCGTCTTCGTTGAACAGTTGGGTGTGCCCCCGGATGATGCGTTCCGTCTTCAGCGAGCCTGCTTCGTAAAGCTCCCGGACAATGGCACGCGGCAAACGGCCCGTCGCCGTCAGCTTGATCTCCCCGGCCTGTTCGATCCGGCGCAAAAAATAGAGGAATAATTGGAAAAAAGGGACCTTCTTCAGGGTCTCGGCCGAAAGGTCGCTCCGGTACTGGATCGGAGATTTCGGCTGGAATGGCCCCCAAAGGATATGAGACACATCCGCCGGACTAAGGTGATCGAACACTTCCATCGAACGTTTCACATTGCCGGATATCGACCCCAAGAAGTCTATTTCAAATTGATCCGGAAAATCTTCTGGTCCGCTCATACGGTTTTTCTTTAAAGATAAGGGTTTGGTTCAAAAAAGCGATAGGAGGGGGCCTCCTCTAATCGACTTTCAACCTTCCTTTTCTTCCCTCACGCCATACATATCCCAGATCGTTCCTGGATTGGAGCTGAGCCGAACGGCAGTCCAGCCCCAACTCTCCACTCTCAACCCTCCACTTTTTTAACCAACTCCCCCACAAATCTTGCCATCGGCGCCCCATCGATCACATCATGATCAATCAGCATCGTCAGGTTCAACACCTCGCGGGCTACGATCGCATCGTCTTTCACCACGGGCTTCTTGATGATCGATCCGATACCGAAACAGAGCGGATGTACAGATGAATGCACAAACCATCCATTGACTTGCCCCATCATGCCCACCGAGGTGACTCCCACATTTCCCATTTGCCGGTAGGCGGTGCGGGGATGGCGAAGCAGGTAGCGCCAGACCATCCGGCGAAACGAGCCGGGGAGGTGGTAGTAGAGGGATTCGAAAAAACCGGTCTTGCGCTTCAATACGATGTCTTTACCCGATAATCGCGCCCGCTTGGCCTGTTCGATCTCGGCGGCGATCTCTTCCATGCTCTTTTTCTGGGCTTTTTCGATCACCAAGGGGATAGGCACTTTTTTGCCCTCCACCTCCTTTTCGACAATAAGGGAAATGTTTACATCGTCGAAGACGATAAGCTTTCGCTTGTCGTGCAAAAAAGCAGCGACCTCCGGGTGTTGGCCCACCGTATCGGCGATGACCTTGAGCAGCCAGCTGGTGAATGTGACCTTTCGACCCTGGTTTTTCCAGGCCTTGAGTTGCTGACGGGCATCGGTCACGTCGCATTCCAGAAGCACCGAAATATGATGCTTCTGCTTGCCCACCGCATACACGTCGAACGTGGCGATACGCGAGCGGGGAAAAGGATGGAAATAGTAGTTTGGCATGGGTATTTTTTGTATTATTGAACGAGAGAAAAATAATAAACAAACATCAAACATCATGGTACTCATACTCACCCGAAGTGACGTCATGTCGGTTCTCGACATGAAAGACTGCATGGATGCCGTCGAAAAAGCGTTTACCGAACTGGCCGAAGGCAGCGCGGTCCTTCCCCTTCGCAATGCCATCCGCCCGCCCGACGGATTGGCCCTGTATATGCCGGCTTATCTCAGGAAAATGGAAGCCCTGGCCTGTAAGGTCGTTACCGTGTATAAAGATAATCCGACCAAACATAACCTCCCCACTACCATCGGCAAAGTCTTGTTGCAAGACCCCCTGACCGGGGAGGTGATCTGCATCATGGATGGCGGTTACCTCACGGCCGTTCGGACCGGCGCCGCCAGTGGCGTGGGTACTAAATACCTCGCCCGTCAAGACCGCGGACAGACCGTCGGCATCTTCGGCGCGGGTGTGCAGGCGCGTATGCAGCTCTGGGCCGTGACGGAAGCCCGGAATATCGGTAAAGCCCTGGTGTATGATATTTCCGAAGAAGCAGCCAGGCTTTTTGCCCGGGAAATGAGCGAGAAACTCCAGGTGGAAATCGGCGTAGCCAAAGACCCCACGGAATTGCTGGCAATGGATATTCTTTGTACGGCTACTTCCGCCTCCAATCCGCTGTTCAACGGAGCCGATGTGCGGGAGGGCGCCCACATCAACGGCATCGGCAGCCACAGCCCGGGCCAGCGGGAGTTGGATACTGCCATTGTCAAACGCTCCTTGTTTGTGGGCGACTCGCGCGAAGCCTGCTTCGGGGAAGCCGGCGACCTGCTCATCCCGATCCAGGAAGGCGCCATCACCGAAGCCCATTTTTATGCCGAATTGGGCGAGATCATCACCGGCAAAAAGCGGGGCGCAAGGATGACAAGGTAATCACCCTTTTCAAGTCGAACGGGCTGGCAATACAGGATGCCGCCACGGCGAAATTGGTGTATGAAAAGGCCAAAGCGGCCGGGGTGGGGACGTGGATAGAGGTATAAGAATTTTCTAAAGCACAACTCCAGCTCAAAGCGATTTGAGGGGAGGGAATTGCATTACAGCAATGTAAAAAGAAAGAAGACACCAAGCAGTATGCTCACAATCAACACCAGGAGGTTCAGAACCTTCCATGGTCTTTCCCGGATTTTCAGCCCGATACGGCTGGCGCCAAACGCCGAAAAACAAAAAAAGGCACCGAGGAAGGAGGTGTGATTCGTATCCCGAAGAAACCCCGGGAAATAACTAAAGAAGAGTTCGGCTGATTCCGCCTGTGGTTTTCCCAGGCTGGAGACGTATACCCATAGCCCAAAGATGGAAATCGGGACCAACAGGCAGACGAGTCCAACGATGGAAAGGGATTTCAGTTGCCGCTCGCTGAATCGCAATTCCGGAGCGGAAGTGAGCGACTCCACAAGCTCTTCCTGCTTCGGCTTGGGGGGTAGGGCCTCCTGGCGGAATATCCTCCAAACGCCCAACAAGAACAGCAGGTCAACCGCCGGTCGGATGAAGTTGGGCCAATTGAAGCCGTAATTGAAAGCAGGGGGCTGGCTGTAGGGGCTCAGGAAAAAAAGGGGCAGGATTTTGTACAGGATGCTGGCGATCAAGGCGCCATAGATCCACTTCAAGGCAAAAGGTTTTCGGGCTAGTAAGAAGGATCCGGCCAACGCATAGAGTGCATAGACCAGCATACCCAGGCCCGAAAGTGGCCCTAGCCATTGGAGAATGGCGGCAGGGACTTTAGAATCTTCGTTCATGCTGGCTACTGTCAATACGATGAAGCCGGAAAAAGCATTTATAAACCCCAGCACGCCGAACAGGATGAGGAAAATTCCGATCGGTTTGATCCATTTTCGTGTTATCCATGGCGGTCGGATTTAGTGATTGACAGAAAAACCAGGGAGGCCTTGTCGACTCTTGCGTAATGAGGAGCTTAAATATACTTTCTTTCCTGCCTGATTCCAAAAAAGGAGTTCGTGGAACTTTTTGTACCTTATACCCAGCACAGCCATTCCAAATGACAAAAACACCCCCCCCAATATCCGTCATCCTCCCTTTCTACAACGCAGCCTCCACCCTCCACCGGGCCATCGAAAGTATTGCTTCCCAGCGCGGGATACCGTTTGAATGTATGCTGATCAATAACAATTCGACCGATGAAAGCGTGGAGATCGCAAAGCGCTGGACGGCCCAGGATGACCGGTTTTCGTTAATGCATGAAAAAGAACAAGGGGTGGTGTTTGCGTCGAATGCGGGCGCCGCAAAATCAAGCGGCAACTATATTGCCCGGATGGATGCAGATGATTTTTCTTACCCCGATCGGCTGCAACTCCAGGCCGAATTCCTGGATGCCAATCCGGATTACGGAGCAGTATCCGGACGGGTAAAACATGTCGGAGATGTGGAAAATACCAAAGGCTTCGCCCGCTATGTGAAATGGGTCAATTCGGTGCAAACCTACCGCGAAATATGGAACAGCCGCTTCATCGAATCGCCCATCGTAAACCCCTCGGCCATGTGGCGAAAAGAGGTGGTAGCCGAACATGGGCAATACCGGTCGGGTGATTTTCCGGAAGATTATGAGATGTGGCTGCGCTGGCTAAGCAAAGGGGTTAAGGTCGGGAAACTGGAGGAAACCATCCTCGATTGGCATGATTCAGCTACGCGACTCACCCGCACTCAAGCTGTGTACAGCGATGCGTCCTTTTACCAGATGAAAACCAGATACCTGGCCGCCTGGCTGGCGGAGCACAATCCTTTTCATCCGCGTATAGCCGTCTGGGGCGCTAGCCGGATCTCGCGTCGACGCGCCAGCCTGCTCACCCAATACGGCATCGAGATCGAATCCTATATCGACATCAAAAGAAGTCGCCAACTGGAGCAGGAAGTCATCTATTTCGAGGAAATCCCGCCTCCCGGAAAGCTATTTATCCTCACCTACATCCGGCAAATGAATGCACGCGACCGGATACAGGATTTTCTTCACCGTAGAGGATATGAGGAGGGGGTGAATTATGTGTTGGTTTCTTGAAAGGAAAGAAAGCACCCCTTACCCTAAAAAATGAGGGTAAGAAACACTGCATCCCCCGTGCTTGCCTTCCCTTCTCAAAACCCGTATCTTGAAACCCAAAACCAAAGCCTATGTCTTCGCCTTTTCCGGGAATGGATCCGTATTTAGAAGGGTATTTGTGGCCAGATGTACACCAGCGTCTGGCTGGCGTCATTGCGGATTTGATTTCCCCACAGATTGTTCCTGATTATGTAGTCAGGTTAAGTATGTACACCGTGGCGGATACTGACCCGGAAGAGGATGTCGGGATTATGTACCCGGATGTGGAAGTCATGAGAAAGAAATCGAGAACTAAAGAGCCGGAGCCCGTATATACCGCTCCGCCAGTATTGACAGATCCTTCGATCAGCATTCCTTCCCTGGGGCCATTAGAAGTTCGGATTCCCGTTATCGAGATCCGAGACAGAAAAGGAAACAACCTCATCACCGCCATCGAAGTGCTCTCTCCGGTCAACAAACGCAAACCGGGCCTGGAACCTTACCGCGAGAAACGCCATCGCCTCCACGAAGCGGGCGTCCACCTGCTGGAGATCGACTTGATACGCCGGGGCGAGCGGCCTTTTGTACACCCGATGGTGCCCCATGCCCATTACCTGGCACTGCTCACCCGCGCCGGGGTTGGAAAGACGGATGTGTGGGCTTTCAATTTGCAGGACTCGTTGCCGGTGCTGCCCGTGCCCCTCAAAGCCCCCGACCCCGATGCCCGGCTCGACCTGGGCGCCGCCCTGCGCACGATCTACGAGCGTGGGCGCTACGATCTTTCGATCAACTATGAAGAAGCGCCACCGCCGCCCGAACTTACCGAAGCGCCTTCTTAAATGCCTGTTATTTTATCACGGTACAAACCTCGCCCCCATCGTGGGCGGATAAGCAGTAAAAAATGCCACTACATCAGGATTGCCAAGAAATTCAGGATTAGAACCGATCTGGAAAAAGGCCTGCTGACTCTCGTATACCGTCATGCCAATGACCAAATTTGGATCGAGCACCGACTGCCACTGGTATTCAGCAACGCGACCTGGCTGTTGGGCCAAAACGGCGAGGAAGGCATCGCGCTTGGCTTCGTAATCGGCCTGGTCAAAGTTGGAGTACAGCGACAGGTCGCGCACCGCTACTTCCAGGATCTGGCCTGACCTGGCTACCTGGGTCAGTTCAACCGCCGTGCCAGCTTTAATGGGCTTCATGGCTGTAAAGGCCAGCATGTCGAAAGTGCTGAAAAAAGCAGCGGCTTCAGCAGAGGCCCCGAGTTCATTGCCTACTTCCTGGAAGGTTTCCAGGTCTTCGTATTGGGTCATGCCGATAAATACCTGCCGGGCGGTATCCTGGGCAGGGTTGAAGTGGTAGAAAGACCCGTACTCGCGATCGTTGTAAACGTAATCCTGCTGGGTGAGCAGGCTGATGAAATTGGCCCGGGCGGTTTCAAACGCGCTTTCCTGACCTGTCTTGACCTGGCGGATAGCTATTTCCACAATGTCGTCAGTTTTGTCAAATGTGCAGGTGCCATCGTCGTCCAAAGCTTCTGCGTTGTAGTTTGAGGCCTTTGGGTCGGTGCAGCCTTCTTTGTCTTCGCAGCTTTGAAAACAGGAGACGGTCAAGAGTAAGAGTCCAATAAATGCAAATGGTGCAAGCTTCATTTTTTTAATGTGTTTAATGATTAAAAATGATGCTGCAAAGATGTAGTTGACGGGGTGCGAAACTTTTACCCTTTTGAAAACAGACTTACCAATTTGATAACAGCACGAAGTCTAAGACCCCTCGCGGTATTGCTGGGGGGTTAGGTTGGCCATCTGCTTGAAAAAACGAGTAAAGTGGGATGGAGCGGAGAAATTGAAATCGTAAGCGATTTCGGAGAGGTCTTTTTCGGAAAACTTAATTTCTTTCTTTATCTCGGAAAGCAGGTATTCGCGGATGACCTGAATGGAGGGTTTTGAGAAATTTTTTTGACACAGTTGGTTGAGGTACACCCGGCTGATCTGAAGTCGGTCGGCATACGCCTGTACGGTTTGTGTCGTTCGGATCTCCCGCTCCAACAGCTTGATGAATTGCAACACCCGGGGCTCCATGATCGTGTCGGGGGAGCTTCCGTAAAATTTCCCGTAGTGTTGGTTGAGCCGCACCAGCAAGTAATAGATCAGGGAGCGCAGCACGTGGTGGCTGTCGGCCGACAAGTGCCGGATCTCCTCCCTGATCTCAGCTGCAATCGAATCGTATTTCGCAAATTCCGACAGACCGAGACGCAACACCGAAGGCGTCTCGGGACTGTGGTAGAAACCGAATTTGTAGATGAAGTTCTTGTCGTTGAAAAATTCGTCTAGAAAGTCCCCCTCAAAAAACAGGAAGTGCCCGCGCACAAAATGCGCTCCGCCCACCTTATTGAACTGCCCCGGTTTGACGAAAAGGATAGTGTGGTCTTGTAACGGGATGGTTTCCGTGTCCAGATGATAAAGCCCTGTTGCTTTTTCCAGAAGAATAATGGTGTAGAAAGACAAGACCAGCGTATCGTTGACGATATCCAGTTCTTCGACATTACAGGCGTCGATCAGGAGTTCTTTACCGTATTTTCGACGTTCGAATACCAGTCGTTCCATATAACTTTTCTATGCCTTACATATTCCCCGCCGGGATAGCGCCGCGCATCATCTTTTCATTCATTTTAGTTCCCAGCGAAAAAGGCGTCATGTACTTGGCCATGAAGGCCATCATCTTGTTCATCCGACCGGGCACAATGGATACTTTTTTGCCGAGCTGGCTAATGGCGATTTCAGCCACTTTGCTCGCTTCCATCCGGGTCATGGGCGTTTTGGCCCAGTCTACTCCCGTGTTTTTGGCCATCGGGGTATTAGTGAGGCCAGGAGAGAGGACACTTACGTCTACCCCTTTTCTTTTCAGCTCTCCATGCAGGGAAAGTCCCAGGTTGAGCACGTACGCTTTGGCGCCTGCATAATTGGCAAAATACGGATTGGGCATGTGCCCGGACAGACTCGACACAAGGAGTATGCCACCCCTTTTTCGATCCACCATTTTTTTTGCGTAGTGGTGGGTGAGGGCAAGCGTGGAGACCACATTGACCTGCAATACCATCAATTCCTTTTGGATGTCTGTTTTGGAAAACAGGCCGTTGGTTTCAAACCCGGCGGCGGGAACAAATAACCCGATTTCGAGGGCGTCTGTTTCGCGAAGAATTTTCTCCACTCCCTCCGAATTGGAAAGGTCTGCGACGATGGTCTTGACGTCTACGCCGTATTGCGTGTGGAGCGATTGAGCCGTTTGCGCCAGTTCATCGCTGCCTCTGGCTACCAAGACCAGGTCAACGCCTCTTTTCGCGATCTCGCCTGCAAGGGCTTTCCCGATCCCGGAAGTGCCTCCGGTGATTACGGCGTATTGTCCGTATTTTTCTTTGAATGCATTCATGCTGATTTATTTATGGTTGATTTTTAACAAAAGCCCGCCGCCGCACGGCGGGCTTTTGTATGCTCTTCCTACCGGCTTAAGGTCTGAAATAGAAGATGCATAGTTTCAATCCCTTTTTCAGCGCTACTCAGGCTTTTGGCTCTGGTCAGCGTTCCGTAGAAGGTAGTGTGTATTAGTTCCGTCATTTTTTCGGAGCTGATATGAGGCGTCAGGTCTCCATCCTGTTGGGCTTCTTTCACAGTGGGCTCAATGGCTTCGACAAATCTGGCGAACTCGATGGAAGTGGCTTTCCCCACTAATTCATTGATCGCCCCCAGTTCTGACATCATGTTGTTGATCATGCAGCCCATATAATTGACCTCGGGCTGGTACTCCAGCATGCGGAGATAAAAGTTCTTTAGCCGGTCGATCGCTTTTACCTCGCCGGTACTGTCCAATTTGCCATGTATGTAGCGCACCTGATTCTGTCCATACGTGGAAATAGCTTCGAGGAGGAAATTCTCTTTATCCTCAAATGCATGATAAAAAGCGCCTTTGGTCATACCGGTTGTCTTGCAAATCTCATCCACCCCAAGGTTGTTATAACCCTTTGAGCAGAAGAGGTGGAGACCTGAACGCAGTACTTTTTCTCGGTCGTGCTTCTGGTTCATAGTACAAATATAGTCAAACAGACCGGTCGGTACAAATTTATATAAAAAAACTTTTCTCCCACCAAATCAATCCCGGCTGCATCCAGGAGTTTATCTCCTCCAAGATATAATAGTGCTTTTTAAGCACTAAAAGTTCGGAGTGATCACCGCTGCCAGAGGCGGTGATCACTCCGGATAAAGGGGGAGTGCCTCAGGCGCTCCCCCTTTATCCGGATTTCTTTTTGTTTAAAGTCCACTAGAAATAAATTATTTTGGAGGGTGCGTACCTTTAGCAGTAGAATACTTTCCCCCAAAGCCAAGAACTAAAAATTAAGAACTAAAAACTAAAAACTCCTCCAATTGGCTCCTCCCATCATCTTCCTTACTGGCGGCGCCGGCTACCTGGGCCGCATCGTATTGAGACAGCTCGCTGAAGATTTGTCGGCTGGTAAAATAGCACGCTTGATCAGTACGGATATCCGGGAAGTGCCGGAAGACCAACGCCTGGAAGGCATTGATTACGAAGTAGCCGATATCCGCGATGCAACGCGTCTAAAGACATTGATGGATCAATACAACCCCTCTACCGTAATTCATCTGGCGGCTGTGATCGATTCGCACAGTATGCCGAGGAATGTACAATACCAGATCGATGTGGAGGGAACTCGAAATGTCGTCGAAGCCTGTCTGCACGCCGGAGTACGTCGCCTGATCGTGAGTTCGAGCGGAGCAGCATACGGCTACCACGCCGACAACCCCGACTGGCTGACGGAGGCGCACCCTTTGCGGGGCAACGCCATCTTCGCTTATTCCGACCACAAGCGGCAGGTGGAGGAAATGCTTGGCAGCTACCGGGAAAGTCATCCTGAGTTGGAGCAAATAATTTTGCGTCTCAGTACCGTATTGGGTACGACAACCGATAACCTTATCACCCGACTTTTTCACCGAAAAAGCATGCTCGGCGTAAAAGGCTATGACAGTCCTTTTGTATTTATTTGGGATGAGGATGCGGCGGCCTGTTTTCGGCATGCGGTGTTTTCCCCTGTTACCGGGATATTTAACGTGGCAGGGGATGGGGCCATTCCTGCCAGCCAGTTGGCAATACTCATGGGCAAGCCCTATCGCGCTATACCTCCGGGCCTTTTTCGGATACTGCTGCAAGTGCTGCACGCGCTTCGCATTTCTCCTTATGGCCCGGAGCAAATGCTCTTCCTCCAATTTCGACCTGTGCTCGACAACCGGCGATTAAAGGAAGAGTTTGGCTTTCTACCCCGCAAGACCTCTAAGGAAACATTTGAATCCTATATCTCACTCTGAATTTTCAGATAGTCCAAATCCTTCCGGATCAGTTTTTTTAACCCCAGATAGGAAGCAACAATTGAACTGGCGAGGAAAAGAAGGGAGAAAAAAAATACGCCGAGGCGATGTTCCGGCAGCACGGGCGAGTGTACAGAGAAAAGAAGGATGATCCAGGCAAATAGAATCAGTACTCCGTTCAGACACCAGTTGCGGCAGATGCGAATGCGGACGATATTGTATTCAAACAGCTTGATCAGGGCTTCATGCCGGGTGTAGGTAATGGAACGGGCCATTTTATAGGCATCCCTGTCCGGAAAATAGTTTTTCTGAAGTTTGTCCTCCATTGGTCCGAAAAGGCCTGACGACACCCGGTCGATCAATACCCCGATCATGTATACAAAAGGGAAAAGGACTAACACAATAGCCAGTTCATTTCCAATGCCTGGAAGCCATTCGATCAGCCAGTTGCCCCAAAAGGCCATCGTCAGGAGTACCATCCAAAGGGCCGTACTGATCCCGGCAATGAGTAGTTCAATCGTATAATTGGTGTTGTTCATTCTGGATACTGGATACTGGATACTGGATACTGGTGACTGGATACTGGTGACTGGATACTGGATACTGGTGACTGGTGACTGGATACTGGATACTGGTGACTGGTTTGTCAGGATATTGAATGCAGGGCAATCCGATTCCCTTCGCTATCTTCGAAAATAGCCATAAATCCATTTTCTTCAGAGATCTGCCTTTTGGGCATCGTGATCTTGCCGCCGGCGCCTTCAATGCGGTTGAGCACGGACTGAAGGTCGGGATTGGCATTTAGGTAAACCACAGGGCCTTGGTTGCCGGGAAAATAGAAGTCTTTCTGAAGGGCTAAGGCGCCCCCGATGCCATCAGGCTCCGCCGGGAAAAGCGCCATTTTATGGTTGGGGCCCAGGTCGAGATCCTGGAAGGAAACGTCCAATATGGTTTCATAAAATTTTTTGGCACGGACCAAATTGGTCACTGGTATCTCAAACCAGGATACGGCGCTTTGAAGTGGGGTTTTCATAAGGTTGAATTTAGTACGAGCGGTATACAACCGCCCGTACTAAATTACAATTTTTTATCGATTCCATACTTTTACCCAAAATCGTTGTCCACCCACTTCATTAGCTGGGGCAGGACTTCCGTTATATTGAACAAGGTCCAGAAAGTAGACAAAAGGACCGAGCCGCTTTTGGCCTTCCTTGAAAATGAGCGTAGCTGCAAACACTTCGCCGGGTTTGAGCATGATGCCGCTCATGGTGGCGCCTGCTTTCCGTACCACCACCAGATCGCCTTCCACCGAGATATCGGTACCTTTACCCCCGCTGGCCTGCCACTGCTTGAGCAATCGCCGGTCAAGTTTGACGTACACATTACCATATTCGAAAGCGGAGTGCTCTTTCAGCACGTCTTCAAAACGCAGGGTGACGACCATTTCGGCTTTGCTGTAATTGGCCACTGTAGTGGAAGCCTCGCGTCCTCCTCCGGTAGATGCCGCGATGTTGACGTTCTTCCAGGCGATGTTGTTGTTGTTCTTCACGTTTTGCCCCAAATTGCTGGTTTCCGGGGTAGTCATGTCGCCGGCGTCTCCGATCCGTGCGAGGAGGCAGAAGTGGGTTTGGTCGGCGCCAAAGCTGGCGTAATCGGCCGGGTTGGGTACGCTGTTCCAGGTGTATTCCAGTACGGTGTATTCCCCACCTGCCACAGCCCCCGTAGGTTGCATGCCGATCGAGCCGCCCATTACAGCGCCGCCCACACTGGCGCTTCCGTCCCAGGGGGAGGGCCAGCTCAATCCAGTGGATGCTTTGGCCCAGTATAAACGCACATTTTCGGTGGCAGCGCTTGCACATCCGCGATTGCGTACGCGCACGTATACATACAGGGGCGTACCTGCCGTATAAGTCGGATTCTGGTGCTCCTGGTTGGTGACCCCAAGGTGGTCGTTCCGGATCCAAATGTCTTCACTGATATAGAAGCGGTCTGATTCGTTGTTGGGCTCGTTGCCGATATCTTCGGGCGTATCCTGCATGTAGAGGTCAGCAATAGCCGTTTCGGGAGGAGGAAGAAGGCCGTCGGATCCGATCAGGCTGGCTTTGGTAGTGTAGAGCGAGGCGATCATGCGGTCTGCCTGGCCTTGGGAGAACATCAGCATGGCACTGTCGTCGACATAGTCCATGAAGCTCATAAACATAATACCAGGACTGGTGCCGGTGCAGCAGTCGGTCATTGGGAAGCCGGGGGTGCCGAAAGTGGGAATCCCCTGGTTGGGGGTGTCGTCGACAAAGTCTGTTCCCCCGCATTCGGAAGCCGACTCACAGGTAGTGTTGTTATTTTGGTCATCTCCCCAGATGTGTTTGAGGTTGAAAAAGTGTCCAAATTCGTGTACGGCGGTGCGGCCGCGGTCGAAGCTGGGATCGGAGGTACCTGTGCCCGAATCCCCAAAGAAATTGAACTCCACCACAAAGCCTTGTACATTGGCGGCATCGGCAGGGAAGGAAGAATAACCCAGGATACCACTACCATTGCCTTTGCGTAGATCGGGCACGACCCAGATGTTGAGGTACTTGTCGGTATCCCATGGATCGACGCCCCCTGCTGCGGTAGATTTCGCATCGTTTAGGGTACTGGTGTAAAAAGTTTTTCCGGCCAATTGCCTGGTAATACCATTGGTTGCCTGGCAATTAGGGTCGCGTCGTGCCAGCTGGAACTCGATACGGCTGTCTCCTGCAATAGCGGAAAAATCTGCCGGCACCGAACTGAAGTCGGCATTCAGGCGTCGAAAATCTTCGTTCATTACATCGATCTGGCCTTGTATCTGTGCATCGCTCACGTTGGTTGGGTCTGTTTCTCCATTGTGCAGGATATGTACCACAACGGGAATAAGTGCCCGTCCGCCACGCAAGGCTTCCTCCCCTTTACCGAGGGTGTTATAGTAGTCGTTGATCAGGTTTTCAACCTGTCCGTTACGAGTGGAGAAGCCGGGGTCAGTGTCCATCATATACTGGAAATACTCGGCAGAGCCACATCGCTCTACTTTGGCGGTAGGTTGCTGTGGCTCACAAGCGAAAAAAAGAGGTACGCACAGGAACAGGAAATAGAGAAGCCGTAGTTTCCTCGGGAACACAATAGAATGCATAATAAGTGGTTTTTGAGTGATAAAATACTGGATACACAATGGGGATCGGCAATAAGGAGGCGGTCCAAAATATAGAGTGTGTATTTTCCGAAAAAGGTAAACAGTCTTCTTGAATTCGGAATAATGTATGGCTTGATAGTAGAAAATGCAATGATTATTGTCATTGCCCTATCAAAGATGGCGTCTACCTGCTCTACCTGCTCAAGATGGCGTCTCTCTCTCTGAAAGATGGCGTCTACCTGCTCAAAGATGGCGTCTCTGTAATCTGCAATGAAATTGTATTTTAGTGGAGAAATTAAAAATAATGAAGGAAACCCCGTCATCGAAATATTACATCCGCACCATCACCGCAAGGGGCAACTTCGAAGTGTTTGATGCAGACCAACGCCTTTGGGCTCACCTCAATTATCCAAGCTGGTTGTCGGCGAAAGCCGCAGGCGAGGCAAATGGCCGCGTCCTGGAAATCGTGCCCAGGAATGTGTTCAATTCCAAATTTGACATCTTACTGGATGGGGAAGATGTGGGCGATATCGTCTTCAACTGGAAGATGCAGATGATTATCCGGCTGCTGGATTACCAACGGCAGGAACGGCATTACCTGCTGCGAATCAAAGGGGTATTCAACCAGCGCTTCTTGCTGGAAGACGATATCAAAAACCCAATCTTTGTAATGGCGCCCCGGTTTAGGTGGTCGAAAATGCGATATGACTACCGGGTGTATCCTTTGGAAACCCAGTACCTGCAGTCGCCGGAGGAGACAATGCTGGCTATCTGCACCTATGCTGCCAATCTGTACAAGACGCGAAAAGGAGCTGCTTCAGGAGCCGCAGGTTAGTCTTCCTTGCCCAGTTTGCCTTCCAACCACCAATACCCCAGCACGGTCACTCCGCACAACCCGCCCATAACCATCCAGAGGGTGAAAAAGCCGAAATGACCGGCCAGTTGCATGCCCAGGGTAGGAGCTATGACGTGCGCCATGGAAAAGGACATGGAGTACAATGCCATATACTGCCCGCGGTTTGAGTCATTCGAGCGACCGACGGCGAAGGAGTTGCTGAACGGGAAGTTCGCCATTTCCCCGAAAGTGATGGCGATGATGGAGACGAACAGCAGGACCACCCAATGACCCAGGTTCAGCACCAGATAGCTCAATCCGATCAGGATAGCGCCAAGGCGGATGAGCGCCATGCGCTGGTATCGACCTTCGATGGAGTAGATCAGCGGCATCTCCAGGGCGGAAATGAGCAACCCGTTGAAGGCAAGCAGCAACCCCACAATACTGTCGGACAGTCCGTACTCCTGCTTCAGGAAGACCGGCAGTGTGGTGAACAGCTGCATAAAGGAAATAGCAGTGAGCAGCATCAACCCGACAAAGATCAGAAAGTGCTTATCCCGATACGGGCTTTTCACGGGAACGGCCATCTTCATTTCAGGTCCTTCTTCCTCAGGCACTACTAACTTCGGTTTGGGCTTCAGGTAGCTGCGGAAGAACAATGCGGCTGCCATGCAGGTCACTCCATCGACAACAAAGAGCCAGTTATAACCCAGCGAAGCAGCCAGGATACCGCCTACAGCGGGGCCTACGGAGAAGCCCAGGTTGACGGCCAGACGAATGAGGGAGATCGAGCGCGTCAGGTTTTGCGGACTGCTGTATGCGCCTACGGAAGCCATGTTGGCAGGCCGGAAGGCATCGGCGATCAGGCTCAGAAAAAGATCGTCACACAAAACTGAAGCAGGCTGTGCATCCACATCAATAGCATAAACATGGCGCCCCCGAGGAAGAGGCTCCAAAACATCACCGGATAATATCCAAACCGGTCGGACAGGCGGCCGCCGAGGTAAGTGCCCAAGATAGAGCCGGCGCCAAAGCAACTCATGACCAAACCAGCCTGGCCGAAAGAAAATCCCAACTGTTGCGTGAGATAGATGGTCATAAACGGAATAACCATCGTACCGCTCCGGTTGATGAGCATCACCCCGGCAAGCAACCACACCTCCCGGGAGAGACCACTAAAGGAGTTTCGGTACAGTTGGATAGAGCGGGCGAACATGGGACCTGGATTTTCGGGATTATTCGATTATACTCGTGAAGTCATATAAACCCGAAATTTCTCCAATTAGTTTCCCCGTCCCTGTTCTTTCTATTCCACACTTCGCATCCGAAAAAACTTACACTTTCGTCGCTTCCATTGGGGACGCGATCAGGAATGCCTTGTCGCCATGGATGACGATAGGATTTTTCATGATCTGCGGGTTTTTGTGGATCATTTTAGCCCAGTCTTCATCGTTTAAATCGAAATCGCCAAAGCGCTTCATGTATACCGGGTGGTCCCGATTGACGAGTTCGGAAAGCGTCATTTGAAGGAGGTCGGCAATTTCAAAAAGCTGCTCTTCCGTGAGCGGATTCTTGGTGATGTCGATATCCTGGATTGGGAAGCCCTGTGCCCGGATGACAGCCAGCACTTTCCCACAACGACAAGATTCGGGGTCGTAGAAGACCGTGATCTGTCTGGGTGAACGAGCAATCTGTTTCATGAAAATGCAATTAGGGTAATTAAAAGTGCACACTCCCTTTTTGCACCCATGAGTTAAGCCTTTTCGCCGAAATTTGCTATGATTTTCGTCAATAAAAAAGGCCGTTGCAGCTGCAACGGCCTTTTGGTTTTTTGGGGTGCCCTCAACAAAGAAGGGTGTCTTGAATTAGGATAACTGATGGTACACACTTGATTTGAAAAGACGAATTTGACGCCTGTGGCGGCAAATTCGTCTTTTCAAATAGAATTAAGCGCTGGTGCGTAACAGGAGTTAGGATATATCTCATTGAAAAGGTTTTCTTTACAAGAGCTTGTAGGGTAAAAAAGTTCCATAAACCCCAAATAAATTAGGAAAGAGGGCACATTCTAAAAACACTACTTACAATAAATTGCCTGATGAGACTGGTTTTACTTTTTTTGATGATCCCGTTTTTGGGTTTTTCCCAATTCTACCTGAATGGAGCAGCCTCCAAGTTGTCAGGATCGTGCTATTTACTAACTCCCGCAACGCTGTTCACAGGCGGGTCAATCTGGAGTCCCAATAAGATCAATTTGAACGAATCTTTCCAGGCCATATTTAAATTGAGCCTGGGATGTACGGATGCAGGTGGAGCAGATGGTATTGTATTCGGGTTTCAGCCGATCAGCACGTCCTTCGGACAGGCGGGCGGCGGCCTGGGCTTCCAGACCATCGCCCCTTCCCTTGGAGTAGAATTTGATACCTGGCAGAACAATGATTTTGGCGATCCCTGGTATGACCATATTGCCATTGTGAGAGATGGCGACCTCAACCACAACAGCTCCTTCTCCAACCTCGCGGGCCCTGTGCAGGCCGATCCCAATGATCCTAATATCGAAGACTGCGATTTTCACCGCGTGCGGGTAGATTGGGATGCCGGGCAGCAACTTCTGCAGGTGTGGTTCGATTGCGAACTTCGGCTTTCTTACACAGGCGATATCGTGATGGAGATTTTCGATGGCGATCCCTGGGTGTATTGGGGATTTACAGCAGGCACAGGATCTGCCTTTAATGTGCAGCAGGTTTGCCTCGATTATACTACGTTCTTCCAACAGCAGCCCGATGTGCACATCTGTGCGGGGGGGCAGGTGCAATTGGAGGTTAGCGGGAGTACCTCTTACCTGTGGTCGCCGGCAGAAGGACTCAGCAATCCCTACATACCCAATCCGGTCGCAGCTCCTTCGGAGACAACGACTTACCTCGTGGAGATGCGCGATGACTGCCAGCTTCCCTTTTACGATACGACCACCGTCTTCGTGCACGAAGATTCGCTGGTGGTGGAATTGGGCCCTGACACGACCTTTTGCGAGGGAACGCCCTTTGTGCTCGATGCCACTCCGCTGAATACCACGCCCCTTCCTCAGTATTTCTGGTCTGCCAGCGCTTCATCGTCGCCTCAGCTGGAGATTTTACAATCCGGATCATACCGGGTGACGGTCAGCCTGGATGCAAATTGCATTACGGAAGACTGGATCACGCTGACCCGGATCGACCTTCCGAAGGTGGCTTTGGGGCCTAATTTAACAGGCTGCACAGGAGAGCCGATTTTGCTCCAGGCATTCGGAAAGAGTATTGATCAATACTTTTGGAATACGGGGGAGGCCACTGCTTTTCTGGAAGTCATAGAGCCTGGAAGTTACCATATAGCGGCATCCAATGAATGCGGGGAAGCTCGAGATACTATTCAGATCGATTTCAGGCCTTGTGAATCGGAACTGTACATCCCCAATGTTTTCTCGCCCAATTTCGACGGCATAAACGATCGGGCAGGCGTCATGGGGCAGGCGGGCGTGGGTGTCGTCGGGGTTTTTCAGATCTACGATCGTTGGGGCACACTGGTCTATGAAGAAAGGAACACCCCTTTGAGCCCGTCTCCGAAAGTAGGATGGGATGGTACGCTTGGAGGACGCCCCATGCCGCCCGGGGTATACGTTTATTTCCTGGAAGTGCAGTTTATCAACGGAAAAATACGACAGAAGAAAGGCGATATCCTGTTGGTGCGCTAAAAAACGTATTTCTGTAAATACGCAAAGAGCTCCATAAAAAAGGCGATGCCCATGTGGATAAAGACCCCTCCCCAGATGTTACGGCCTTTCAACGCAAAGATTCCGAGCAAATAACCTCCGAACACCGAGCTGATGGTTTCGCCCAATGGTTTACCAAAGTGGAAAATGGCATAAGTAGCGGCCATGGGAAGGACTACGTCCGTTTTGAGGTATTTGTCGAGCCCGATGATGAGGAAGCCCCGGAAGAACAACTCGACGAAAAGGAAGGTAGAGAGATACGCGATTTCAAAAAACAAGAGTCCGCCCCAATCCGGGAGGCCCATGAAATCCGCAAACAGGACCCCTTGATCCGGTTTGTACTTTGGGTAGGTCTTGAGGAAACTCTCGGTGAAAGACGCGAAAAAAGCCAGCGGTCCCACGACGAGCAGCATGGCTGCATAGGGGCGGAAGTTCACCTTTCGGAATTTGAGTCCATAAAACCCGTTTCCGGAATGGCGGTCGTAGGCGAGATAGATCAGGAAAAGGGGTATGGCTGCAATCGTCCACCCCAGGGTGTATTTGACAATGCGTAGCATAAAGACCGACAGTTCCCTTGGCACCCAATGGGCGACCACATCCAGATAGGGGAAAGCCCGGTAGGTACAAAGGATCAGGAATCCCAGCCCGCTTTTGATCCAAAAGTTCCGTTCCCGCAACCCTTGTATGTGGCCGGTTTGCCAGGCTACCAATAGCAAAACGCCGTAATAGGCCAGCCCATGGAGCAGCAGGAGTAGCGACATTCGCCCCCAAAAGCCCTGTCGGCCAATGACCTGATGTTCAAAGTCGAGCACGTAGTTGAACGTAATCAGGGCGCCGATAAATAGAAAAACCCCCAGGTAGAGCTTCCAACGAAAGTGCTCAAAAAAATAAGACCGAAGGTATTCGAGGATGAGTTTCATTAATCAGTTTAGTGCTGTCGACACCTCCGGGTAGCCGCAAAAAGCTGAAGGCATCTTCCATACCGTATGGAGAATGCAAGCGGATCGGTCGTGGAAATTCGTATAGGATTGAGCGCTAGATCCGGACCATATCTTCCCGGATAGCCTCGATAGGTACCAGGCTGCCGCGGGCGTTAATGATCTCAAAGAAGTTTTCCCAACCTTCTTTTTTTACGGCTTTTTCCAGCATGTGCACATGTCCCAGGTTGGGCATCTGCCAAACGGCAATGTACCGGAATTCGGAATGGTGGGGCGTTTCTTCATCGCAGAGTGAAAACCCTACGAGTTTTACGTCCAGTTCCTGCATACGGTTTACGCCATGAACGACCTGAGACAGGAATTCCTCCCGTTGTTCGCGTGGCAAATTTTCCCATTCAGGGCGCGGCTTCCAAAGTTCGACGTATAGATACATACTACACTAATTTTTGGGTTCGTTGTGCAATTGGCAAAATAGGAACTCTTACCAAGGGACTCCGATGATCAACAGCATGGATAGGGGTGACATTTGTCATTGGAAAAGTGGAATTTTTTGTTCATAATACCGTTAATAAAGAAGGGGATCCCAGCCCTTTGACAGCGAAACAGAGCTAATCATGAGAAAACTACCAATTTACCTGGTATGCTGGGTATTGGGGATGCTTCCTTTGCTTTCCCAAGCTCAATTGCCCATACGTTCTTTTCCATACAACGAGGATTTCAGCGCGAATTTTAATCCTGAATCGCAGGTTTTTCTGCCCAACTGGTGGTGGAATAAAGCGGACAACGGGCAGCTATTCCAGTTTAACTGGCAAGGGCATTCCGACCTGTTCTCCATGGCCATACTGCCGGATGGAAATAAACCTGTCATCGCACAGGTGTCGCTGGACCTTGGAGGCAAAAAGAACCTATTCCTGGGCTTTTGGGTTGCCACGTTAAAGAACGGAGGCAGCAAGGATTTGCAGCGAAGCTATTTGTCCGTTTCGATTTCCACCAACGGCGGGAAAGATTTCGGGTTTTTAATTCCTGTAGGACCTGCCAACGGGTTTGCCAATCAAACGACAACCTTCCAGTACTTCCAGTATCCGTTTCCACTTGTAACCGATGGCCAGAGAAACGTGGTCCTTCGATTTTCAGTGTGGTCGGACGGAAGCCAGGAACAGCCGGCCATTCTGCTGCTGGACGATATTCGGATCGCCCAGGCGCCAACAGATGTAGTGCCGCCCTTCATTGTAACATTGGAGTGAAGGAAAGCCTGATCGGCTGGGTAGTTTATAATCCCAATTAACCGAAGAGGAGGGGCATCAGTCCCTCTTTTTTTTTTATAGCGCGGACAGCAGCAGGCTGCCCGCGCTGTTTTTTTTCTTAAAAGTTCCTTAAAAAATCTAAATAATTGCTACGCATCTAATTGTTAATCATATTGTTGTGTGCGTAATGACCAGCGAGAAACAATTGTCATTGTGATTGAATGACGGTTGTTTCATATTTGAACCGATTAAAGATCTTAATCGCCGTTTTCCTCCAAATTACTTTCCGGAAATAATGAATGGTGAATTGTATTCCCCTGTGCAGCCTGCAAAGGGAATGGATGTTAATGCCCGAGCGATTGTAAAACCTATTAAACCAATAAACAAGCCATGAGATTATTTAAAGTGTTCCCGTTAGTAGTACTCCTTGGATTGGCAATTGCCCTTTCAGGACAAACACCGCTTACTATTCCTTATGATCAAGATTTTACTACGGAATTTTCCAACAGCTCCATGTTCTATCCTGGGTGGTTGAGAAACAGTATGGATCGCGTTACACGCTATTATGAAGATGGAAATTACTCGATGAAAATGCTTCCTGTTGGGGAAGAGATTCCGACTTTCGCACAGGTGCGCCTCAACCTTACCGGCAAGCAAAATGCATATGTAGGTTTTTGGGTAGCCACCCTTAAGAATGGTGGGGAAGAAGACCTGAAGAAGACCCGGCTCTCTGTTTCGCTTTCCACGAATGGAGGCGCTTCCTTTAGCTTTGGCATGAAAATAGGTGGCGAACAAGGGTTTGATAATCAAGACATGTCATTCCAGTATTTTCTCTACCCGTTACCGCCGACCGCATTCAACAATAGTCAGGTGGTGGTGCGGTTCAATGTGAAATCAGGAGGTGGGCCACACCTGCCTGCTATTGTCCTGATCGACGATGTCCACATTGCCACCGAACCGACGGATATATTCGCACCCTTCATTTGGGGAGAGGTGAACCCCACTAACTACAATACGATTGAACTTTACTTTAGCGAGCCACTGCTCTCCTCCAACGCCCGCGATAAGAACAATTACACCTTTACCTGGCCGGAAGAAGGCGGGCTGAACCCTCCGGGTAGTGCGACTTTGCCAAAAGTGCAACGCGTATCATTGTTAGACGGAGGATATACCGTCAGACTGGCGCTGAACCCAAGGCTTACACAAGGGGCCTACTATACCCTGAACGTGGAGAATATTTGCGACCTCCACGGCAATTGCACGAACTTTGAACTGGAAGTAGTCCGCAATATTATTCCAGAGGGTACCCTGGTCATTTCGGAGGTGCTGTTTGCCGATCCGGGTACCGCACATCCTAAAGAGAAGTTGCAGTTTGTGGAAGTATACAACGCCACTTCTGCGCCGGTACCGGTGGGCGGATTGCGGATCAAGGGCGCTATTTCGGCGCATAACATGCCCAATATTAAGATTCCGGCTGGTGGATACCATGTCATCACCCGCAACGACGAGACTTTCCTGGCGACCTTCGGCTTCCCGGCATGGGAATGGAAAGGCTCCTGGATCGAATACGCTTCGGAAGAAGAAGGAGAGCCGCTGGATGTGCAGGAGTTGTACATCCAAACGACCGACCACCATGATTCACCTTATGTCGATCACATGATCTTTGACTTGAACCAGCCTGATTGGGATGCTTTGAATGTATTGGGGTATTCGATTGAAAAAGTTTGTCTGGATGCTGATCCTTCCCTGCCCTCCAGTTGGGCATTGGCAAACGGGTTGGGCACGCCACCTAATTTTTCCTATACATTCGAAGGCGAGACCTACACCATTACGGCTACACCGGGTGACCCGAGGGCAGGCACTTCGCCTTGTGGCGGAAGCCCTGGCGTAGCAGGTCGTGTAGCGTTGGCTACCCCGACGGTTGCCATCACGCCTAACCCATTCGACCATTCGACCTGGATTGCGACCAATTCGGACTTTGGCGCTATCATCCGCATCGAATTGCGCGACCTTTCCGGGCGTTTGATGCAAACGCACGATGGGTTGAATACGCACAGTTTCGAATTGGAGGCAGCTGGAATAACTCCAGGCATGTATCTACTCTATATCTGGGGGGAGGATACCTGCGAATTGCAAAAACTGATCATTCAGTAAAGAAATATCTTGCAACACTTGGGCAACTGGGAGCCTGCTCCGCACGGCGGAGCAGGCTCTTTTCTTGTGGGTCACCAGCCTTCGTAAGGTACTTTCCCTGTCTCTTTCATGTATAAATAGAGGCCCCGGTAGGAGGTGTAGTATTTATAGATATTGCTCACATACTGTACAGTCTCCCTCCCTATCTCCCGGGCTGCGATGAGCTCGACGTTATCGAACCATACATCGGGGTTGAGTCCGGCAGCTTCCGCTTTCTTCCGCAATTGGGCAATTCGTGCAGGCCCTGCATTATAGGCAGCTATGCCGAAAAGGCCTGCATTAAGTGAATCGATGCCTGGGCTCACAAAATACCGATCGATCAAAAAACGCAGGTACTTGGTGCCTGCGTGGATGTTGTCCCCCATTTGTTGCACATTGGGGATATTGACGTTGGGGTCATTGGCTGTGCTGGGTTTTATCTGCATCACCCCAATGGCGCCTGCCTGGCTGCGCAACTTTTGGTTGAGCCGGGATTCCTGAAATCCCTGAGCCGCCAGCATCAGCCAATCGAGCTGGTATTCTTCGCCGTACTCAATAAAATAGTCACGACAGGCCCGGAAACGCTCGAGCTCTTCCTTGGTCAGGGCGTTCGTTACATATTTGGAGCTTTTCAGGTACCTGTTGAAAATAATGTTGCCCAATTCGGTCCCTTTTCCGTTCTTTTTGATGAATGCATTGACCGTTTCCTTCAATTGGGGACTGTTTTTGCGCATCGCCCAAGCCAATTCGCCACCGCTGTGAATAGGCAGGTCGGAATGAATGTGGATGCTGTCCAGGATTTGCGACCAGAGGTTGGCCAGGTGCTCGTCGACCACGGTCAGGGGGATTAAGCCGGCATTGACCATTTCGAGAATTTCCTCGTCCTCGAAGTGCTCTTCGGCGATTTTTATGTGAATGGGCGTTTTCCCCACTTGCCGAAGCGAATCATTGAGGTGCTGGATGTGTTCGTAAAAACTACTGGAAGCGCGGATATAGACCGTTTTCCCACACAGATCGTCAAAGCTATCCAGCGGATCTGCAGCCGGTCCGCTGACCACCACTTCCCGGGCTCCGCTCAGCGTGGCAATGGAAAAGTCTACCTGTCCCTTTCGCTGATCGGTGACCATCAGATTGGCAGGGATAATATCGCCGTAGCCTTCGAGCAGTGCCGGGAGCAACTTGTCGCGGGTCACGGGGATAAACACCACCCGGGTGTAATACCCCTTCATCTTGTTGCCGAGTTGGCGGTTGAGTTCTTCTTCAAAATAAACCATAGATTCATAGGCAATCCCGCGTCGATTGGGACCATCGATGTAATACACACTTTGGCTGTAAGGCACCAGGGCACGTATCCGCCGCCGCTCGATCATGCCGTCCAGATCGCCGGTCCATTTTTCACTCAACCCGATTACTTCATCCATTGGATTGAATGGGTGCGTATTGGGTAGGCTGTCGATCTGTGGATTGACTCCAAGGCTATCAATATCCTCCTGGGAGGAGGATGGGGGAGAGGGGGATTGGCAGGTGTAAAGGAGCATACATACGCTGAAAATGCTCCATCCCGCATACTTTTTGGGGGGCATAGTAGTTGGTTTTGGTTTAGCAGGATCAGAATTCCTTAGTGAAAGATAGTAAAATAGGTTGGAATTCAATGCGGGTCAAGCTACTGAAAAAAGCGAGGGCTCTCCGGTGGGAGAGCCCTCTATCTGGACAAAATGAAAAAGGTTTCGTCAGGAATCCAACCCGAATGCGTAGTAATAGGTGCCTGGAATATCCTCATAGATCCCTTCCAATAGCACCCCGCCCTTTTTATCGGAAAGCGCTTTGGTGAGTTCTTCCACGGTATTGACTTCTTTGCCGTTTACTTTGGTGATGATGAAGCCTTCCCGCATTTGGGTATTCCTGCGCAGGAGTCCTTGCTCCAGATTTTTCACGAGTACGCCACCGGAGATATCCAGCTTTTTGGCCGTTTCGTGGTCGAGGGTTTCCAGCGTGGCTCCTAGTTTGGCAAGCGGGCCTGCTTCCTCTCTGGATACCTGCTTAGTGTTGCCATTCCGGTTGTTCAGTGTGACATTAAATTCTTTCTCTTTCCCTTTCCGGTTCACTTTAATGACCACTGTTTCACCAGGGCTGTGCCGGGCGATGAGCTCCTGTAATTCAGGTGATGCCGTCACACGCTGTCCGTCTACGGATAGGATTACATCTCCTTTCAGGATGCCGGCATCCGCAGCGGCGCTTTGGGCCAGGAGGCTATCGACATAGGCGCCACTGTTTACGTCTAATTCTTTTTCCCGGGCGAGGTTGCCATCAACCGATCTGATCATGACGCCGAGCACCCCGCGTTGTACGATGCCGAAATTCAGCAGGTCTTCCACTACTTTGCCGACGATATTGGAGGGGATGGCAAACCCGTATCCACTATAGGCGCCTGTAGGGCTGGCAATAGCCGTATTGATGCCGATCAGGCCGCCCTGCAAATTCACCAGTGCACCTCCACTGTTGCCGGGGTTGATTGCGGCATCGGTTTGAATGAAGGACTCCACCGCATATTGCTCCTGAAGGATATTGATATTCCGGGCCTTGGCACTTACGATACCTGCTGTTACTGTGGAGTTTAGGTTGAAAGGGTTGCCAACGGCCAGCACCCATTCGCCGACTTTCACGTCATCGGAGTTGACGAATTGGAGGGCAGGCAGGTCGGAGGCTTTGATTTGAATGAGCGCCAGGTCGGTACTGGGGTCCGTCCCGATCACTTTGGCTTTGAAGGTCCGGTTGTCGTGGAGCGTTACCTCGAGGTCCTGTGCATCCGCCACTACGTGGTTGTTGGTGACGATATACCCATTGCTATTGATGATAACCCCGGATCCGGTACCTACTTGTACCTGTGGACGGCCGTTGTCCGGCATTTGCGGGCTTTCAAAGTGAAATTGGCGAAAGAAATCGTTATCGAACAAATCCTGGAAGGGTTGGCGCCCGGCAGCCTGCATGGTCTGGGTGGATTTGATATTCACCACGGCCTCCATCACTTGCTCGGCAGGCTTGGTAAAATCGAGCGGGACAGGATTACCGGCATCGTCGAGGGTGTAGCCGATGCTTTTGCCCGGCATATTACTGACATGTTCGATCTTATAGGTTTGACTTTTGTCGGAATGGAAAAATTCTACCACCCCGAAAGTGGTTAGGCTTACGAGCAATGCAACCACCGCAGAAATGAAAATGGTCTTTTTCATAATGCAAAAGATTGAATAAACAATAAAGAAATGGAGCCAATTCGCGTTTAGCGCAATTGACCATACTACAGGAAATAAGGCCATCCGGATAGATGGATTCCGGGTTGTCAGCCGTAGAAGCGGAAAGAATGGAAGAGGAGAAAACGAGGCCGGGAAGCCGGGATAATGCCGTGGAACTGCTTGACTGCGGGTAGAAAGAGGAATTCGTGAAAAACCGGCAATGAAGAAGTAGCCGTTCCAACTACCGAAAGGTCTTCCACATCGGCCTGGGGCAACTCCTCATGGAGTTCTGTCCTGTTTTTTGAATAACCGTCAGAATCTTCTATATCATCGCCTGAATAGGATTCACCCTCGGTTGGGGGCTCCAAAAGCCCGAACCCGAAAAAGACCCAACACAGGGTCATCAAAGGTGCTATGATCCATTTGCGTTTCATCACGACTGGATAACAGCAATAGGGCAAAAAAGTATGTGTCCAGGTATGAATTTTAAAAAAACATTAACACAGGGGCATTAATCCTTAATCCCCGGAGGCTTCGTGGGGCGTACTTCTATCTTGCTGGGCAGGGTGCGCGGGTGCATTTGGAGCAGATCGACGACCAGTTGTCCGAGGTCCTCAGGCTGGATTTTCCAGGCATCGGCCGGGTTGGGTTCGTGGTCGTTGAAATGAGAGGTTACCGATCCCGGCATGATGGTGGTGACGCGGATGCCATACTTACGCAAGTCGAGCATGACGGCCTGGGTGAACCCGACCAGGCCAAACTTGCTGGCGTTATAGGCGGAACCGCCGGCGAAGAAATTGGTGCCTGCCAGACTGGCAATGGTGAGGAGGAAACCTTCCGAAGCCTTGAGGGCTTCAAGTCCGGCTTTTACACTGTTAAAAACGCCAGTGAGATTGACATCGATGGTTTCTTGCCATTGCTCCGAAGTCAGGGTTTCTATCGAACCAAAATGCCCCAGTCCGGCATTGGCGACAAGCAGATCGAGGCGTCCCCATTCCTTCAGTACGCGCGCAACGCTTTGTTGTTGGGAAGAAAGATCCCGCACATCGGCTTCGATGCCGATGGCTTTTCCGGGACCGATCTGGGTGAGATATTGGGCAGCTGAATCGGCTGCGGCCTGGTGGCGGCTTGTTACGGCCACGTGAATGCCTTCGCGCACCAGCGACTCGGCGATGCCGAGACCGATCCCTTTACTACCTCCTGTGACGAGGGCTGTTTTTCCTGCAAGTGTATTTTTCATATTCCGGAAACAGCAGGAGCGCAGGATGGTTTACCAAAGAGGCGAGAATAGGGTGATAAAAATCATCCGAATTTGGAAATTTTTTCTTTCTCTTTGTTTATGGTCAGAAGACCGCTATCGTTCAATTTTATCATTTAAATCGTAGTAACATGAAAAAAATCTTTTTCATCAGCGCCCTTTTTGGGCTATTTCTCGCGGCGGGTATTTGGTCCTGCCAATCCGGAACAGAGAATGCTGGTGCGGCAGCAACAGCAAGCACTGAAGCCCCTCTTTCTGGTCAATCTGCCGTAAAAGATGATGTCTCTGCGAAAGACGTCGTCAAAGTGGCTATTTCTTCTCCTGATCACACTACGTTGGTAGCGGCGGTTCAGGCTGCTGACCTGGTAGATGTATTGTCAAATGTGGGCCCCTTTACGGTATTTGCACCGACCAATGCCGCATTTGACGCGCTGCCTGCCGGCACAGTAGAAGCGTTGCTCAAACCGGAAAAGAAAGAAGATCTCTCCAACATTTTGCAGTATCATGTCACCACTTCTGCGTTATCGGAGTCAATGCTCCGGGACGGCATGGTACTTGGAATGGCTGATGGGGGGAAATGCACGATTAAAGTAAGCGAAGACGGGAAGATTATGATCAATGACGCACATGTGTTGGGGTCTGTTAAGGCCTCCAACGGAATGGTCTATGTCATTGACAAAGTCCTTTTGCCCAAGTGATGTATCTTCCCTGAAAAAGAAGCCCCGCCTCGGCGGGGTTTCTTTTTTTGGGAAGCGTTTATCGCAACTTGAGTTACTTCTTCATTTTTGCTTCACATTCTTCGGCAAGGTCTTCATAGAACCGGGCCTGGCCGGAAGGGGCGCCGGGTGCAGCCATCCGGAAATAGCCTGCAGCTTCCTTGAATTTACCGACTGCCATGTACCCACGACCCAAGCCCACATACGTGGTAAAGTTGTCTAGTGGGTTCTTGGCCCTGTTGAGCTCAAATATTTTAAGGGCCTCCTCTGGCTTGTTCTGACCGATCAGCGTTCTACCATAATAATGCAGCTCCCGCATATTAGCCAGGGAGACCGCTTCTTCCATGACCGGTTTTGCTTCGTTGTTGCGCCCCAATTTTTCGAGTATTTCCGCCTTGGTGGAAAGCGTGGTGAAATTGCTTTCTCCCCCCTGATTGGGGTTGAGGGAGACATTGGCCCAGGTCAGTCCTTTGTCCAGGTCTTTCTCCGCCTGCAGACAATATTGCGCTGCCGAGTTCCATCCCTCCCAACTAAACCCTTTCAGGCCATCCAACTCGCGTTCGATCCGTTCCATGGTTACCGCGTGTACATCTACCTCGACCGTAAACCGAACCTTCCTATGCTCCCATGCCATCTCCACATCGGCGGAGTTGTCGGTTTGATTGACGAACCGATATTCCAGCCACTCCACCAGCTCGCATTTTTCAGGAATTGCGGTGACACGCAGCGCTTCTTCCTGGGATTCGTAAAAGTAGCTGCCCCAGGACCAATAGTTTTTGGAGAAAATGAGCACCCACTTGTCCTCATAAAGCGCGATGTGAAATCCATAAGACCCCGCTTGCAAGGGTTTTCCCTGGATCAGTACGTCGTCTTCAAAAGAAATGACGGTGTTCTCATTGGCGCCGGCCCGCCAGGGAATGGGGTTGCCTTCGTCGATGGGGACAATGCCGCCATCCCCGAATATTTTCCCTTCCCGGCCTTTCACGCCCGGGCGCGAGTATTCGATCTGTACTTTCGTCAGTCCTATCCATTCGGTGACAAGCGCTTTCTTACTGGATGGGGCGGTGATGACGGGTTGTGCTTGCAAGGCAAAGAACAGGCCCAGCAGGGGAATGAGTACGGCTATTGATTTCATAAGGTTGCATTTTAGCAAAAGAGAATGGAATTCGTAATTTTTTGCTAAAAATAAGGACATATGGGATACCCGGCTGTATTTATTCCTTTTTTTGCGCAGCCATCCGTGGAGGAGATTGGAATGATTACCGGGAAATGCCGTGAGGGCTTGTTCGGGCGCTAGCGGTATACAGCAACGCCCATGCGTTCCACTTCTTCCAGGAAGCGAACGGGTTCCACGATAATGGCCTGGCGCCACAAGCCGGGCTTCCGGATCGTGTTGTCGAGAACCTGCATCAAGCAGGCTACGACGGGCACGGCAGTGATCACGTAGCCGTCTTCGTGCGAAAGCCGGATCCTGAAACGGACTTCCTCCCCGTTTTTTCGCCCGGTGCAATCAGCTATGAGGTCGATGCCGTAGGGTGGCCGGCTGAACTGCAGTCCCCAGGTCAGGAACTTGGCGAGCAGCCGGTCCACGGAACGAGGTAATAGCCGCACACCGAGGGTGACGATAGGAAGTACGAGGTAATCGGCTACCTTGTTGAAACCGGTGACGTAGAAGCCCGTTTCCTGCAGGTCAGGCATTTGTGCGGCACATACCCCCAATTCGGGCAGAAACATCGGCGCGCAGTATTGTTTCCCGAAGGGTGGCCCAAAATCGACGTCGAAGACCTTCATAACCGATTGGTCCTTCCATTTCCCCTGCTGATAAATGGCCAGCCTGTTGGTGCGGAACTCATCGATGAGCTCGAGTGCCGTATCCGGGGAGAACTCGAGCCCCCCCCAATCGACTTTCATCGCGCTGTACACATTTCCTTTTTCCAGGGTGTCGACCTGTGTGGCCGCGTAGCGCAACAGGGCCGCCGGGATGCCCGGGTGAAACCCTCCATCGGTAATGTAGCAGATACCTGCTTCCTGGAAAGCCGGGGCCATTTGTTCCAGTACCCGGGTTTTATCCGGAGAAGCCAGTTGGCAGTCGATGGCGCTTTTGCCGTGGCGCAGGAGCCCTTCCGCCACATTTTTGGTAAAGGGAATGGCGCCCGCGGCGTTGACGACGAAGTCGACGGCCTGGAAAGCCTCGTCGATGCTATTGGGATCAGCCAGGTCGATGCGTAGGCCCTTGGTGCGACCGGGGAATGTGGATGAAAGGGATTGAGCCACCGCCCGGGCCTTTTCTTCCTGTCTGCCCGCCAGGATGACTATCGTATCCGAAGTATATTTCAGCAAGTATTCGGCGATGCAGCGGCCGGCGTTGCCATAGCCGCCGATAAGCAGGATGCGGGTCATGACCGTGGAATTTGTTCAAGGTAAATCAACGAAATTGTGAGTAAGAATGCAATGACTTTTGGCATTAGTACTTTGTAACAAACGCACTTTTAATGTTTTTTATAAGGATATCTGCGGCCGCAGATATCCTTATAAAGACTGAATGGGCGGGCGCCGCCCGCCCATTCAGTCTTTATAAACTTATTTAAGTTATACTGTAATTAGTGCTTTTTAAGCACTAAAAGTTCGGAATGATCACCTGCCGGGCAATGCTGGATTACCAAAGCGGCAGGATGGGTAGCCATGAGGTTTAAATTTTCACGATAAATTCAGCTCCATTTTTTCCAAAAAAAAAAAGAAGAGGCTGTGACCCCATTGGTGCCCAGCCTCTTTTTATTGAAAGTACATCACCCCTTTCAGTTTTTGCTCAACTGCAATATATCGGTGTCTCCATTGCCCCCGCTGGTGTGTTCAAAGTGCATAAACGATCCGGTTTGCTCGATGATGAGCCAGTCTTCTTCCATATCTTCCAGCGAAGAAGGGTGGATGCCAGGGAAATTGATTAGAAACTTGTTTTTACTATCGTCGGAGCCGGTGGTCCAGGTCCCGTTCCAGGATTGACTTCCCTGGGTTGCAATCAGTTGTCCGTCGGTAAAGAATTCGAAGGTGTAGCCGGTGTAATTGCTGGTTTCGTCTGATTTGTCATAAAAGTAGCTCACCTTCCAGGTCCCTGATGCCGGAGGAGTGCCGGTGGGGACGGGACTGTTGTCGTCCAGAGGAGAGCAAGCGGTAAAGCTCATGGTGAGGAGGCTGAAGATCAGGGCGAGAATCGCCAAGTTTTTTAAGTTCGTCATGGCAGTAGATTTTTTTACAAAGGAATGCCCTGCCCGGCCTCTGCGCAATTAATTTGGGCTGAACGGGAAAATGCGGTAGCTAAATAGGAGGTAGGGGGGGATAAAATAATTGAAGGAAACTTTGTTTCCCTTACTTTCGTTATTACCTTTGTATAGGTATCAGGAATCTTTTGATGCACAGATCATTCTTAATCGACGAGTTGTTTTTTTTCCTTCCTTTCCCAGGTTGTCAGAATTCTCCCCGTTAAGTTTAGTTTTGGTCCATTCCTAAGGTTCTCCGCTCCGCTTCTCGCTTTGCTTGAAGAGGATAGGCTCGAAAGAGGATATCCAGGGTATGAGTTTTTACGTTTAATTTTTTTATTATGAACATTTTTGTTGCTAAACTCAGCTTCGACACTCGGAGCGAGGATTTGAAAGAAGCTTTTGAAGCTTACGGAGAGGTATCTTCCGCCAATGTTATCCACGACAAATTCACCGGCCGTTCTAAAGGCTTTGGATTTGTAGAAATGGATAACGATGAGGATGCGAAAAAGGCTATTGAAGGTCTCAATGAGACTGAATTGGATGGCCGTACGATCGTTGTAAAGAAAGCAGAACCGAGAGCTGACCGTGGCGATTCGAACCGCGGCGGTGGCGGTGGCGGCGGTGGTCGTCGCTGGTAATACCAGATCAAAAGACTTTAAAAGGGGAGAAGGCGAAAGTCTTCTCCCCTTTTCTTTATTACCTGGGTGGCAAAAATTACCCACCAAGGTGATTTCTATCATTTTCCATGCCCTCGGAATAGCAGAACTTCAGCCTCATCTTACCAAATAAACTGAGTTATGCTAGTTGAAAGTAAAAAAGCCGACCTCGCAGGTCCAGGTATCAGCACCTACGAAAAGGTCGAACAAATCCTCCCGAAGGATTACCAATCCATTCTCAACCGAAAAGAAACGATGCAGGCTTTGTTTGCCGTAAAACGGTATATCGAAGAAAACCTCTGCAAGGAACTCAACCTGATGATGGTGCAGGTTCCCCTTATCGTTGAGAAGGATAGTGGAATGAATGATATGCTCGACCGGGACGGTTCCCGGACACCGGTTGATTTTCCTTGCGGCCTCGGGCTCGAAAAGCGGTTGGAAGCACAAGTGGTTCAGGCAGCCACCAAGTGGAAGCGCTTTGCCCTGAAGCAATTCGGCTTCGAAGTAGGCGAAGGACTTAATACGGATATGCGGGCTGTGCGCAAGGATTATTTCCTTGACCACGACCACAGTTCCTATGTAGACCAATGGGACTGGGAAAAAGTGATCATGGCCAAAGATCGCAACCTGGACTATCTGAAGGATACCGTACGGAAAATTTGGAAGGTACTCAAAGGTGCGGAAAACCTGGCCTTTGAAATGTTCCCTCAGCTCAAGTCAGATAAGTATCCACCACTGCCGGAAGAAATTAAATTCCTGCACGCAGAGGAGATTTTGGATATGTTTCCCGACCTGCCGCGCAAAGAACGCGAAACGGCGATTCTGCAGAAATATCCCGCCGTGTTCATCGTCGGTATCGGATGGGTGCTCAAAGACGGTTATCCCCATGAAATGCGTGCGGCTGACTACGACGACTGGGTCACGCCCACGGTCACTAAAAATGGCGAACTATACCACGGCCTCAACGGGGATATCCTGGTTTGGAACCCGGTGACCAAGCGCCGCCACGAACTGACCTCCATGGGTGTCCGCGTCAACGCAGAAACCCTGAAGCAACAGTTGGAGCTAAGCGATCAGCTGGATAGCCTCAAACTGCCTTATCACCAAGGCATTATCACGGGCGACTATCCGCTCTCCATTGGCGGAGGTATCGGACAATCGCGCACCTATATGCTATTGCTTCGTAAAGCACACCTCGGGGAAGTTACCGTGTCGGTTTGGCCGAAGCAATTGAAAGATATCTGCAAGCAGAAGAATATTTTCGTGTTGGATTAATACAGATACCTGCCGGCAAACCCGGCAATCTTGTTGGCTGTAATACCTTTCCCTGGGAAGGCATTACAGCTTTTTTATTTTTAGGCTACAATTCCAAACTTATCGGAAAGGTTTCTTTCCTTTTCTGTCTTTTATTTTGGCCTTCACCCCTCCCTCCATTTGTTTTGTGTCCTTTTTGGAAAAAATAAAAACATTATTTCATATATTCCGTCGGTTTTTTCAAGGAGTTTTTGATTATCAAATTATTTCACATGAAAAGAATATTACTCTTGCTGGCTCTCCCGCTATTTTTCATGCTGGAGGCAAATGCGCTACCTCTTCCCAACGGAAATACGGCGCCCAACTGGACTATGACTGACCTGAACGGCGTGTCGCATACGCTCTACGACTACCTGGACCAGGGGAAGATGGTCGTTATCGATTTTTCCGCGACATGGTGTGGACCATGCTGGAATTATCACAACACCCATATTCTGAGAGATCTGTACGACCAATATGGTCCTTCGGGCACGGATCAGTTGATGGTATTCTTCATCGAAGGAGACCCCAGCACTCCTGTGTCGGCCCTCTATGGCGGCTCCGGCTCTCAGGGCAACTGGGTGGCAGGCACCACGTATCCGATTATCGATGACGGTTCCGGGCAAACGACGGGCCAGTACCAAATCTCCTATTTCCCGACTTTATATGCGATCTGTTCCGATCGGAAAATTTACGAAGCCGGACAGGTGAGCCTGCAAACATGGGTCAACTGGATCAGCAGCTGTACCCTGGACGCCGAAGCAGTGGTGGATAATGCAGACTGTTTTGGACAACCCAGCGGGAGTATCAATCTGACCGCTACCGGTGGGTACGGGAATAAAACCTACCATTGGAGCAATGGCGCCAACACGGAAGATGTATACAACCTATTGCCAGGCAACTATTCGGTGACAGTGACGGAAGGTCTTGGCCGGTCGATCAATATTCAAAATCTGGTCGTTTCCAGCCCATCGCAGATCATTGCACAAACCCTATCCGTGACCAATGTGAGCTGTACCGGACAAGGAAACGGCTCCGCTACCGTAGGGGCATCGGGTGGAACGCCAGGATATACCTATTCCTGGAGTAACGGCGCTTCCGGACCTACTGCCACTAATCTTTCCGGTGGCACTTATCAGGTGAGCGTACATGATGCCAATAATTGTATCAAAGTACACAACGTAATCATCACCGAACCGACGCCATTGAATGGAAGCCCGTCTCCCATTGGAGCCCACTGCGGCAATAGCGATGGTACGGCAGTGATTACGCCTTCCGGTGGAACCTATCCTTACTCATTTAACATCGGCAACGGCGCTACGCCGGTCCCCGTATTTCTCAACCTGGCTGCAGGTAACTATACGGTGACACTTACCGATTCGCACAACTGTACCCATCTGGTGCCATTTACCATTGAAGACCTACCCGGGCCTACAGCTGCCGCAGGTCCCACACAACAGCTCAATTGTACCAATGCACAGGTAACCCTGGATGGCACCAATTCAGCTTCCGGGAACAATATCCAATACTTGTGGACTACCAACGACGGGCACATCGTTTCCGGCGCCAATACCCTGACTCCGGAGGTTGATATGGATGGTACCTATACGCTTGAAGTCACAGACCTGGCCAATGGTTGTGTGACGACAGATGAGGTGGAAGTGACAGAAGATACTGCTTTGCCCACCGCAGATGCCGGTACCGGAGGCGAGTTGGACTGCGTGCTTACGGAAATGAACCTCGATGGTTCTGCCTCTTCGCAGGGCGCAGCATTCGAATACCTGTGGACCACCAACGACGGGCACATCATTTCTGGCGCCAATACCCTGACGCCCCTGGTGGATGCCGGAGGTACCTATACCCTGACTGTCTTAAATGCCACCAATACCTGCGCGTCTGTCGATGTAGTCGAAGTGATAGCCGATCAGGCAGCTCCCGTTGCGAATGGCGGTCCAAACGGAGTGATCAATTGCAATGCCAGCGAACTCAATCTCGATGGTTCTGGCTCTTCCTCCGGGAATGAGGTCACTTACTTGTGGACTACCACAACCGGAAATATTCTCTCCGGAGAAACGACGACCACCCCGCTGGTAGATGGAGCCGGGGAATATATCCTGGAAGTGACTTTCACGACAAGTGGTTGTACCCAGACGGATATGGTGGAAGTGACGGAAGACCTGGCAGTGCCTGTAGCTGATGCCGGGGAGGATGGCGTGCTGAATTGCAACGTCTCTTCGCTGGTGCTCGACGGCTCTCATTCTTCCTCCGGGTCGGAGTTCGATTATCTGTGGACTACCGGGGATGGAAATATCGCTTCCGGCGAAAACAGCCTCAATCCCACGGTGGATGCCCCTGGAACCTATACCCTGGAGGTGACCAATACACAAAATGGTTGTGTAGCCTTCGAGGAGGTATTTGTGGTTGAAACAATTCCCGTGGTGGGATCGGTGGAAGATCTGACCCATGTAGCGTGTGCCGGAGAGGAAACTGGAGCCGCTACCGTAATGGCGCTGGAAGGCGCCGGACCATACATATTTGCGTGGCCGGATGGCTCCACAGGGGTAACTCATTTTAACCTGGGTGTAGGTACGTATACCGTTACGGTGACCGATACCGACAACTGTACCGATCTTATTACCCTGGTGATCAATGAGCCTGCTCCGCTGACAGCTAATGCCTCTGCCACAGGGGAGACATTCCTGGGCGCCAATGACGGTATCGCTACTGCTGCTCCATTGGGTGGGGTTGAGCCCTACTCTTTCCTCTGGAGTAACGGGGAAATCACGGAAACCATTTCAGGTCTGGAACCGGGCAACTACACGGTTATCATTACAGACGGAAATGGTTGCACTAAGCAGGAAACAGTGACCATAAACAGTTTTACCTGTACGATCAATGCCAATGTGGCTGCTCAAAATATTACCTGCAACGGGAATGATGACGGGGAAGCTACCGTGGTGATCAATAATGGACTGGAACCTTTCACCATTGTCTGGTCGAATGGAACCGAAGGACCCACAGCCAGCAGTCTGACGCCGGGCACTTATACCGTCTCCATCACGGACGAAAATAATTGTCCTACCACAGCCAATATCACTATCCAGGAGCCGGCTCCTGTAGCGCTGACGATCGTGGAAACCCTGGATGCTACGTGCTTCGGGGGAGCAAGTGGGCAGGCTACCGTGGAAGCCTCCGGAGGCGTAGGCAACTACACCTATCTCTGGCCGAGCGGCAATGCCGAAGCCACGGAATATAACCTGACTGCAGGTACGCACGTGGTGATCCTCACCGATGGCAATGGCTGCGAAACAACCATGAACGTGGTTATTGACCAACCACAGGCGCTCACGGGCAATGTGACTTCCACCCCGGAATCGGCTTTCCAAAGTGAAGACGGGAAATTGTCGGCTGTGCCGGCAGGAGGTACCCCCGGCTATCACTACCTGTGGAGCAATGGCGCAAATACGGCCTCGATAGGAGGCCTCGCGCCGGGTGAATACACGGTTATTGTGACCGATGAAAACGGTTGTACGTTCGAATTGAGCGGAACGGTGGAGGAATATATTTGCCCGGAAGTGGCATTTGACTCCGAGATCGATGGCGTGAGCTGCGCAGGGTTGTCGGATGGATCTGCCAGCCTGACCGCGAGCGGTGGTACTTCCCCGTATTCTTACTCCTGGTCGAATGGAGCGGCAGGTCCTGCCGTTTCCGGCCTGGAAGGAGGCAAATACCAAGTGACCATTCAGGACGCAGCCAACTGCCCCTATGTGACCGATGTAGAAGTTCCCGAACCGGATGTATTGACCCTGGAGGCACTGGAACTGATTAACATCGAATGCGCCGGACAAACGAACGGAGCGGCTACCGTTGGCGGATTGGGTGGCACGGCAGACTATATCTACAGCTGGTCCACCGGGGCTACCGGAGCTACTGCGTACGATCTGGAGCCCGGGTTCCATCAGGCAACGGTCACGGATGCCAATGGTTGTAAAGCGACCCTGGAAGTCGAGATTGTGGTGGCGGACGACACGACTCTGCCCACCGTGGTCACCCAGGAAACCATTGTGCTGGACCTTGATGAAAACGGGGAAGCAGCCCTGACGCCCGCTATGGCAGATGCAGGTAGCTTCGACAACTGTGCCATCGAGAGCATGGAAGTATCGCAAAACTATTTCGATTGCAGTCAGGTAGGCACACACGAGGTGACCCTCACGGTGCTGGATGTGAACGGCAATGAAAATTCCGGCACCTTCACGGTAATTGTGCAAGACAAAACAGCACCCGAACTGACCTGCCCGGAAGATATCCTCGTGTTCAATTGTGACGGATTCGTGGAATACGATCTTCCTGCTGCAAGCGATAACTGTGGAGCGACCCAGGTCGAGTTGAAAGACGGATTGGGCAGTGGCGCCAATTTCCCCATCGGCTCCACCACCGAATTGTATCAGGCCATGGATGCCAGTGGCAATATCAGCGAATGTGCATTCAAGGTAACGGTAGAGAATACGCTGGAAGCGGCCGGTGCGGTCACTGCCACTTGTCCGGAAGTGAGTGAAGGTACGGCGAGCGTAGAAGCGGCCGGCGGTACGCCAGGCTATGCTTACCTCTGGAATACAGGTGCGGAGACGGCTTCCATCGAAGGCTTATCTGCGGGTATTTACGATGTACTCGTCACGGATGCGACCGGTTGCGAATACACCGTTCAGGTGGAAGTAGGTGAATTCCCCGCCATTGATCTGGTGGTGGATGAAGTAACTAATGCGCAAAACGGCGGGCAAAATGGGGCGATCCAGATTACGGTAGGCAACGGTACCCCTCCATTTACTTTTGAATGGAGAGATCAGGAACAGTATCTGTATTCTACCGCAGAAGACCTGGTGAATGTGCCGGCAGGCGAGTACACCTGCTCGATCACCGATGCCAATGGCTGCGTCTTTATCTCCGATCCGATCGTGGTGGAAAATGTTTCCGGTACCTCCGAACCTGCATGGGCGAATGGCGTTTGGGTTTATCCCAACCCGGCCGACAAGCAGTTTTTTGTTCGGATCCAACTGGAAGAAGCCGCTATGGTTCAGTGGGAAGTTCACGACGTAAGAGGGGTGGTGACAGCGAAAAACCTGACAGCCTTCGCTACCAGCCAGTTTATACCGATATCCGTTAGCCATTGGGCGCCGGGTATATATTACCTCCGGCTGATCATCAATGAGGAAGTGTTGATCCGACGGGTAGTAATTGAATAAAAAAAGAGGCTGTTTCAAATAGGTTAGTTCAAAACGACGAAGGAGTTTTGAACTAACCTATTTTTTTACAATACTTTCATGAAAATAAGGATGTAATACAATCCAGCCAACACGAAGACGCCTCCCGCCACATACCGCACGACCTTTTCCACTTTCTGGATGGCGTTAAACCACACGCCCACTTTTTCCATGCTGAATGCCAGCAAATAAGTGAACAGCAATACCGGGATACCTGTGCCCAACGCGAAGATAAAGGGTATGGAAAAAGCCTCTGGCGCCGCCAGCGTCATGGGGATGAGCATGCCGAAATACAGCACGCCGCTGTAAGGGCAGAAGGCCAGGGCAAAGACGATTCCCATCAGGAAAGCACCCGTCATTCCTTTGCCCACTCGCTCGGATAATTTTTGCAAAAAACCACTGCCTTTTAGGTTCAGCGGGATTACATTCAGCATGACCAGGCCGATTAGCACCAGTAATGGACCGAGCCACTTTTCGCCATTTCCCTGAAGGAAACGGGCAATATGAAATTTGCTGGCGCCGAAGTAGATCACCATGGCGATCAACACATAGCTGAACGCTCGTCCCAGTGTGTACAGGACGCCGCTCCAGATCACCATGCGCTTCTGCTGAAAACCTTTGGCGATATACGCGGTTGCCGTGATATTGGTAGCCAGCGGGCAAGGGCTGATCGCAGTGAGCAAACCCAACGCAAAAGCTGCCAGCCAGGGCGCCTCCTGGCTTTGGGCCAGTTCCTGAAGCCATTCTGTCATGACCGGATTCTTTTCAGGGCTGCATCCAATTCCTTTTTCAAAGTCTCCTTGAATTTCTCTTCTTTGTTGAAGTTCATGAAGGCGAAATTGGTCAGGTCGACAAACTCTTCGGTGCCGCCTTTAACCGAGCTTATGATAAGGGTAGTGCCGTAGGCCGTATATCTGTCTACGATCGCCCCATTGGCTTTCTCATCGGCGTTGATCAGGCGGAAGGTGATCAATCCCTTTTGTTGGGCATCGGCATAGTTGTCGGCCAGCAATTCTTTGGTAAGTTGCTCAATGGTCAGGCAGGTGGCGCAGCGGTGTTCGTTGTGAAAATCGAGCACTTCGATACGGTTGGGGCCGCTGGACTGCAAGACTGTTTTAACAGGCTCCTGGCCTGTGCAATTGGAAAAGATAAAGAATGCCAGGAAGGAGAATACGATAGTTTTCATGATGTAAGGATCAGGTTGAATAAATATCCGGAAAGGATGATACAGAGTGTGACGACACCAAAGAAGATGCCGATCAACTTCAAGGTCATTACTTTTTTCAGCAGGGTGGCCTCCGGAAGGGAAAGCCCGATCACCCCCATCATGAAAGCAATAGAGGTGCCGAGGGGGATGCCTTTGGCGACAAATACCTGAATGACAGGGACAATGCCGGCAGCATTGGCATATATCGGGACAGCCAGGATAACCGCCAGTGGTACCGCATACCAGGTGTCTGCCTGGAGATATTTTTCGAAAAACCCCTCCGGCACATACCCGTGCATTAGCGCCCCGATCCCGATGCCGATGATGACGTACAGCAATACGCTCTTTACAATACCGAAGGCTTCCCGGTTGATCTCAGGAAGGCGCTGCCGGAACGTGCGGTGGGTGCTTTCAAATATCTCCCGGTCGGCTTCGGCCTTCTCCCAGATCTGACGGACCCATTCGGTGAGATAGGGCTCCAGGTTTAATTTGCCCAATATCCAACCGCTCACTACCCCTAATAAAATGCCACTGATCGCATAGATAATCGTGATCTTCCAGCCAAAGAGCCCGAGGAAGAGCGCTACGGCTACCTCATTGACCAGGGGCGAGGTCACCAGAAAGGCGAAAGTGACGCCCAGGGGGATACCTCCTTTTACAAAGCCGATAAATAAGGGAACCGAGGAACAGGAACAAAAAGGAGTGATGGCCCCGAACAGCGAAGCCAGAAAGTATTCCAGCCCGAACAGCTTGTGGCGACTTAGGAAATTGCGGAGCCGGTCGACGGGAAAGTAGGCGTTGACCACCCCCATGAGCCAGATGATGAGTAAAAGCAGGATCAGGATCTTGATCGTGTCGTACACGAAAAAATGCAACGCCTGGCTGAGATGGCTTTCGGCCGAAAGCCCCAGCAATTGATAAACCAGCCAGTCTGTACTTTTTTCAAGCCACCGAAACATCCCCTAATAGTATTTCCAGTTCTTTCCGATCGGGGATCCGGCCCTTGATTACGACCTCTTCATCGATCACGACGGCTGGGGTGGAGAGGATGTTGTAGGCCATGATGGCCTGGATGTCTTCTACTTTTTCAATCTCTGCATCAATGCCGAGTTCTTCTACTACCCGGCGAACCACTTCTTCTGTTCGCTTGCATTTAACGCAACCCGTGCCCAGGATTTTGATGTGTTTCATGTTTTTTGTCCATTTTATAGTTCATAGGCGAAATACGATAATTAGAAGGAATAAAACGCTGATTTTTGTCACTGCCTGGAAGAAAAAAGCGTGATCGAGCCCGTTCGGGCCCGATCACGCTTTTTAAATTTTGGCTAAGGCCTTTAGGCTGCTAATCGCAGCAGCTCTCTTCTTCCCGGATGTTTCCAAAAAAGAACGCGAACATTACCCTGGCTTCCTCCCAGTTCTGCCGATCAATGCAATACTTAACTCTTGGGGGAGTAACGGTTCCCTGGATCAGCCCGGCGTCTTTGAGCTCTTTCAGGTGTTGGGAAACGGACGATTGGGCCATGGGCAGCTCCTCTACAATATTTCCCACATAGCAGCCTTGTTGACTATCCAGGAACTGCAGAATATAAACTCGCACAGGGTGGGAGAGCGCTTTGGCGTATCGGGCCAGTTTTTCTTCTTTTTCGGTGTAGGGAAAAACGGGGGTATTGGACATTTTTCAATAGTTTATCGCTAATATACGATAAATTCAGGGTAAATTTATCGTCGTTTTACGATAGAAGGAGCTTCATGCACAGAAATCAGTTTCATCCCACTCTGCTGGAATACATCCGAGGCTTTCTGCCAGAAATGGAGCATATTCCCCCACGGCGAAGCGCCTTGCTGCTGGATTTTGCACAATATCTCCAGCGGGTGGATTCACGGGTGTCGCTTATCTTTATCTGTACCCACAATTCCCGTCGCAGTCATTTTGCACAAATCTGGGCATCTACCGCTGCCGCCTGGTACGGGGTGGAAGGCGTGGAGACGTACTCCGGCGGGACAGAGGCAACGGCCTTCAATCCAAGAGCGGTAGCGGCGCTGGAGCGGGCGGGGTTTCAGGTAGAAGACCCGGGAGGCGATAACCCCGTATACCGCCTAACCTTTGCAGCCGGGGGGCCTTCGCTCGAATGTTTTTCCAAGGTCTACGACGATGCCCACAATCCCCGTGAAAATTTTGTGGCGGTAATGACCTGCTCGGAGGCCGACGAGCATTGCCCCTTTATTCCAGGCACCGCCCTTCGCATTCCCCTTACCTATGAGGACCCAAAGGAAGCCGACAATACCCCGGAAGAGACCGCCCGTTACGACGAGCGCTGCAGGCAGATTGCCAGAGAGTTGTTTTTCCTATTTTCACAAATAAAAAAGTAACCATGCGGGAAGCTGCTACCCCTCGTAAACGCCTTGGTTTTCTGGATCGCTACCTCACGCTTTGGATCTTTCTGGCCATGGCTATTGGGGTCGGCCTGGGCTATTTCATTCCCGGTACTGCCCGGGTGATCAATTCTTTTTCAAGTGGCACGACCAACATCCCTATCGCCATCGGATTGATCCTGATGATGTATCCACCGCTGGCAAAGGTGGACTATAACCTCCTGCCCAAAGTCTTTCGTAATGTGAAGATCCTTGGGCTTTCGCTCCTGCTCAACTGGGTGATCGGCCCGGTGCTGATGTTTGTGCTGGCCATTATTTTCTTACGGGATTACCCCGAGTATATGACCGGACTTATCCTCATCGGGTTGGCCCGCTGCATCGCGATGGTGATCGTATGGAACGATTTGGCAGAGGGGAGCAGGGAGTATGGAGCGGGACTGGTCGCCCTCAATAGTTTGTTCCAGGTATTTTTTTACAGCTTCTATGCCTGGATCTTCATCACCAAACTGCCGCCGCTGCTGGGGATGGAAGGGGCGATCGTGGATATCTCCATCGCGACCATTGCGAAAAGTGTGGCTATTTATCTCGGCATCCCTTTTATGGCGGGGCTACTCAGCCGTTTTTTGCTGGTAAAATGGAAAGGGGAGGACTGGTACCGGACGCAATTCATCCCCTTGGTTTCCCCGATCACGTTGATCGCCTTGTTATTCACCATTGTGGTGATGTTTAGCTTGAAGGGAGAGCTCATCGTAAGTATTCCTTTCGACGTATTGCGCATTGCGCTGCCGTTATTGATCTATTTCGCCCTCATGTTCCTGATCAGTTTCTGGATCGGCAAGCGGATGGGCACGGACTATCCGCGGAACGCCTCGATCGCATTTACGGCTTCGGGCAATAACTTCGAGCTGGCCATTGCAGTGGCCATTGCGGTGTTTGGAATAAACTCAGGGCAGGCATTTGCCGGAGTGGTGGGTCCCCTGGTCGAAGTGCCTGCCCTGATCGCCCTTGTCAACGTGGCGTTTTGGTTGCGTAAACGATGGTATCCGGCTTAGAGTTTTTTGGCCGTTACCCGGAAACCTCCGGATTGCATTTGAAGGCCGACGGTGGTTCCATCCTCTTGTATAAATTGCAGTTTTGCTTCCCCATCCAGGCTTCTGAACTGGGTAGCTGATTCCGGAATCAGGTATCCCGTTTGGTTGATCCGGGATATACGCATGTACAAAATGCCCTCTTTTTGCTCGATCGTCACTTCCACCGGAAATTCGTTGACCGCGTAGGCGCCCAGTATATCTTCCGAAATCGTAAGTTGCTTATACTGCTCCTGAAGGCTGGGGTAGTAGTTGTCCAATTCGTTTACATCCACTATTTTTTCGTTGACGATCAGCTCCCGGACATTCTTGTAGTCCGCGATAGTGGTGGAGTAGGTGTCGGCCGATTTCCAGACTGCGGCAGATTGGACGAGCTCATTTTCCTTTCCGTCATTATACACGATTTTCACGGTCAGCGGAGCAGGGCGTTCGCCTTTGTTGCGAATGACGAGTTTGCCCTTGCTGTAGGATTCGATTGCTACGTCGGGGGAGCCGAACTCGAAGAACCAGGGTTTCCAAAGCCAGGCGAGATCCTGTCCGGACACATTTTCAAACGTAAAAAAGAAATCGTAGGGCGTAGGCGACTTTTGAGCCCAGCGGCGGATATACTCGCGGTAGCATTTCAGGAACAACTCGTCTCCGAGGTGTTGATGCAGCATGCCATAAATAAATGCGGGAAGGTTATAGGCTGAATAGCCATAATTGCTGTCATCGGTATATTGGGAAGAAACGATGAGGGGCAAGTCGCTGTACGTGCCTTGGTTGCCCCGAATGCCGGAGGAAAAGTTGTTGTAAAGCGGATCGTCGGTTTTCTCAAAATACCGATCGGTCAACCAGTCGGTGATGTAATCGGCCCATCCTTCATCCATCCAGGCAAATCGTTTTTCATTGGTGCGCACATACATGGGGAAGTAGGTGTGAAAGAGCTCGTGGATCGTGACGCCGCGCCCGGGTCCGGCGTTGTTGGCCATCATGGGGAACTCCATACCTCCTCCGTCGCTACCGATGAAGGTGGTGAAACGGGGATACGGATAGGGGATACCAGGCACATCTTCCGACATGTGTTGCATGGCTTTTTGTGCAATGGCCGTCACATTGACAAAGCGCTCCGCTTTATCGGCCGGAAATGCCGTGCTGACCAGTACCTGGCGACCGTCGACTTTCTGCATGGCAGCATCCCAGCCAAAGTGGTCGCTAATGCCGAATGCAAAATCAGATACGTCTTTGGCCACGTAATGCCAACTGCCGGACAGGTTCTGGTAGCCGCTTTCGGTAAACAGTTCATCGGCCGTTAATATATGCACGGTCTCCATGGAAGCTTGTGCCTGTTCGTAGCGTTGGTAGATGTTGGCTGGATAAACCTCTTTGGCGTTTTGGAGAACACCGGTCGACCAGATGGTAAAAGACTCCGGCGCGTGGATGGTGACGTCGAAATTGCCCAGGTTGTTGTAAAACTCCGTGCGGAAGGTATAGCTCAATCGATCCCAACCGAATACATCGTCGTACACGGCCACCTGGGGGTAAAAGTAGCCCACAAAGAAAGTAGTGCTGTCGAAGACCCCCATACGGATGTTTGTGTTAGGGATGGTGAGCGACCAATCGACATTCATCGTGACCTTTTCACCGGCTTTCAGGGGGGATTTCAGGTTGATATCGAGGTGGGTAGCCTGGCGGGATACTTCTCTTCGATTACCCATGTCGTAGGTTTCGCCATTGATCACCAACCGGGTGATGGAGGTGCCGTCATTAATGTCATCCGGCGCTACGCCATAGGCCCGGCTATTCCCTTTCCGGAATGCATCCTGATAGATGCGCACTACGAGGCTGCTGAGTTCATCGGGGCTGTTGTTGTGATACACCACTTCTTCCGTGCCTTCCAGCAGCCGGGTTTCCGGATCGACAGTGATTTCCATGGTATAATCAGCGGTATTCTGCCAGTAGCTTTTTCCCGGGCGGCCATCGTAGGAACGGGTGCCGTTATCATACGCATCCCGGAATTCGCTTGGCATAAACAACCGGCTGTCCTGGGCTTGCAGGGCGAAGGCGCTCGTCAGGAAAAGACCGGCGAGCAGAAGGTAGTAGTGGTTTTTCATGAAGTAAGGCTTTTAATTGATAGGAATATGGAAAGAACTGCGTGTCTTTCAAATAGTTTCATAATGTTATAGAGAATTTTCCTTAGAAAAGGTTGTTTCCCTCTTTTCCCGTATTTTGTGATTTCACTTAATCAAACAAAAAATGAGAAAGTACATATTGTTAATCCTCCCACTTTTTACGCTCATGATTGCATGCAACCCGACTGAAGAAACGACCGACCAAACCACTAATCCACTGGTGATGGATTGGGACACACCTTTTGGTACGCCGCCTTTCGACCTGATCAAGCAAGAACACTTCATTCCTGCTTTTCAGGAAGCTTTTGCAGCACAAAAGGCCGAAGTAGATGCCATCATCAACCAGCCGGATGCACCTACTTTTGCCAATACGGTGGAGGCTCTGGAATACAGCGGGGGCCTGGTGCGCAAAGTGTCCAATGTCTTCTTCGCCATGACAGGCGCTATGACGAACGATGCCCTGCAAGAGATCGACAAGCAGGTGTCACCGATGTTGTCGGCTCATCGCGACGACATTAACCTCAACCCGGCGCTGTTTCAGCGGGTCAAGGTAGTTTACGACCAAAAAGATCAATTGGGGCTCAATACGGAGCAAGCTCAATTATTGAAAAAACACTACGACAAATTTGTACGTGGCGGAGCTAACCTCAGCGGAGCAGACCAGGAAGCCTTCCGCAAGATCAACGAGGAACTAGCTATACTTTCCGTACAGTTTGGGGAAAACGTATTGAAGGAAACCAACAAATTTGAAATTGTGCTGTCGACCGAAGAAGAGCTCGCCGGGCTGCCGGAAAGCGTGCTGGCTATGGGTGCGGAAGATGCAAAGGCCAAGGGCTACGAAGGAAAATGGGTTTACACCATCCAACGCCCCAGCATGTATCCTTTCCTTACCTATAGTTCCCGCCGTGATCTGCGCGAAAAACTGTACAAGGGCTACATCATGAAAGGCGACAATAACGATGAGCTCGATAACAAGAAGATCCTTTCCCGCATAGCATCCCTTCGGGTACAACGGGCCAATCTCCTGGGCTATCCTACCCACGCCCACTACGTACTGGAGGAGAATATGGCCAAAACGCCCGATCGCGTTTTCGAACTCCTCAACAAACTCTGGACTCCCGCGCTGAATGTGGCCAAGGGCGAACGCGCCGATATGCAGAAAATGATCGACGCCGAAGGCGGCAACTTTAAACTGGAATCCTGGGATTGGTGGTATTACGCCGAGCAAGTTAAAAAAGCTAAATACGACCTGAATGAAGACGAATTGCGCCCCTACTTCCAGGTGGAGAGTGTGATCAAAGGCGTGTTCGACCTGTCTTCCGATCTCTTCGGCATCACCTTTGAAGAGCGGACCGACATTCCCAAATACCATCCGGACGTGAAGACCTTTGAAGTGAAAGACCTCGAAGGCAACCACGTAGCCATTCTCTATACCGACTATTTCCCGCGCGACAGCAAGCAGGGGGGCGCCTGGATGGATGTGTTCGTCAAGCAGATGAAACAAAATGGGGAGTTTATCCACCCGGTGATCTACAACGTGGGTAACTTTGCCAAACCCACTGGCGATAAGCCGGCCCTTCTGAGTCTTGACGATGTAAATACGCTCTTCCATGAGTTTGGACATGCCCTACACGGGATGCTTTCGGATTGTACCTACCCGTCGCTCTCCGGCACGTCTACTCCGACCGACTTTGTGGAGTTTCCTTCTCAGGTAATGGAAAACTGGTGCATGCACCCGGATGTGCTGAAGAAGTACGCTTTTCATTACGAAACCGGCGAAGCTATTCCGGATGCACTCATCCAAAAGATCCGCAATGCCAGCAAATTCAATCAGGGGTTTGCCACTGTGGAATACCTCGCGGCATCCTACCTCGATATGTACTGGCATACGCTCACCCAGCCGGAAGAAAAAGATGCCGCCGCTTTTGAAAAAGAAAAACTGGATGAACTGGGGCTGATCCCCGAGATCGTATCCCGCTACCGCAGCACCTACTTTAACCACATTTTCAGTGGCGGATATTCTGCCGGCTATTACAGCTACATCTGGTCGGAAGTACTCGACGCCGACGCCTTCCGCGCATTCGAAGAGGCAGGCAATGTCTATGACCAGACGCTGGCCCGGAAGTACAAGCAATACATCCTCGCCTCCGGGGGGACCGATGATTCGATGGAATTATACAAGAAATTCAGAGGAAAAGAGCCCAGCATTGAGCCGCTATTGGAGAAGCGGGGCTTGAATTAATTTTATTTTAACCGCGACGACGCGGCAGACGCCACGTCGTCGCGGTTAATTTTTTTATTTCAGGGGCACGGATACCATTGCCTTTTGGCGAAAATCTAAAAACAGGGTAAGCGTTTTTTCCTTTTCGTTCCAGCTTACCTCCCGTCTATTATTCCCTTTTACCTTGCGAGACATTTTCGGGACATTGTGCACCACGAGCTGAATCTCCCGCGCTGCGGGCTTGCCTTTGTATTCGCCCCCTTCCGAAAGGATTGAAATCCAAAGTTTCCCGTTGTCCTGATCGGCATTAAACTTCACCAACTCATATTCCCCCTTCTGATAAGCATCCTTCGTTTCTCCGTCGTCTTCATACATATACCCCTCGCCGTGACTCACCGTGGCGTCGTGGTAGTAGTGAAGAATGAGGTTGGAAGTACTGTAATCTTTCGTGCTTTGCATCTCAGGCACCATTGGAATAAAAGACCCTGCTTTCACAAAAACGGGGATATTGTCGATGTCTACGGGCACCTCGATCTCCTTTCCTCCATCGTAGACCTCCCCGGTCCAGTAGTTGAACCAGCGGGCGTTTTTGGTCAGAAAAATCTTCTGGCTGGTCGCGCCTTTTTCTACCACCGGGCTCACCAGGAAGTTGTTGCCCCAGAGGTATGCGGTGGTATTGTCCAGCAGATCTGCATTGTCGTTGGCGTAAAAAAGCGGGCGCATCATCGGCAGGCCTTTGGTGGCGTTTTCGTAAAGAAGGGTATAGTTGTAGGGCAGCAGCGCATAGCGCAGTTTGATATAGCGGCGCACGATGTCTTTCGTGGCCTCATCCCAAAAGATGGGTTCTGCAGGCACCTCTTCTTGCCCGTGTGTCCGGAAAATGGGTTGGAAGGCGCCGTATTGGAGCCAGCGGGTATACAGTTCGGCGTCTTTGTAGTCGCCGGCGAAGCCCCCCAGGTCGGAGTGCATGTAGCCCAGGCCCTGGAGGCCCATCGATAAGGCGATCTCCACTTGCGGCTTTAGCCCGCCCCAGGTGCGGTTCACATCGCCAGACCAGGGCACCATACCGTAGCGTTGCGAGCCTGCGAAGCCGGCCCGCATCAGGATCAGCGGACGCTGGTTGGGAAAATCTTTGGCATAACCGTCAGCCAAGGTCTTTGCCCAAATATGCCCGTACAAATTGTGGACGTCCTCACCCCGCCCATTCACGTGGAGGAGATCGGCTGGATGTACTTCGGGCTCGCCCAAATCGCCCCACCAACCCCCAACACCTTCAAGGGTATGCTTTTTATAAATATTCCAAAACCAGTCTTGTGTTTCCGGTTTAAAAATATCGAGCAGGGTGGTGTTGCCGAAGTAAAAATCATAGTGGTAGGGTTTGCCGGAGGCATCTAGGCCTACAAGTCTCTTGTCGATGACCTCTTGGTATTTCAGGGTGTTTTTGATGATAAAAGGCTCGGTGACCAGCACCGTGTTAACTCCTTTTTCCTTGAAACCGGCCATCATTTTCTCCGGTTGGGGGAATGAGTCCAGGTTCCATTCCAGGTTCCCGAGGTGCCCTTTCAGGTCGGCCCCAAACCAGTAGATGTCGAGCACGATACCGTCGAGGGGGATGTCGTCTTCCAGGTATTTGTCGACTACGGCTTCTACCTGTTTTTGTGAATGGTAACCCATCCGGGAAGCGATATTACCCATCACCCAGCGGGGTGGCATGGGTTGCCGTCCGGTAAGGGAGGTGTAATTCATCGCGAGCTCAGGCCATTTGTTCGCACCTACAACCAGATAGCTCATTCGTCCACCGACGGCCCCGAATTGGAGCACATCGCTTTTGGTGGCCCCCAGATCCAGGTAGCCATTGGCGCCGTTGTCGAAGACGACCATGTATTTTTTCGATGAAATGGCGATCGGGAGGGAATAGTACATTAAATCGGAATGGGTTTCGTAGCCATAACTGGGTTTGTTGTAGAGTTGGAGCCGGTTGCCCCGGCGGTCCATACCGAGTACCCGTTCGCCGCCGCCCATGATTTTTTCTCCTTTTTCAAGTTTGAAGCGGAATCCCTTTTCGTATCCGAAATTGAAATACCCCGCTTCTGCTGAAAATAACGGACGGTCTTTATAGAAATAGGAAATTTCAAACGGTTTTTTGACGATGCGCACCAAAATCCCGTCGGTGGCGTATTCGACCAGGTCGCTGGTTTCGCGTAGGGTGGCGTTCACGGTGGCCGGAAGGCCCGCTATCGCGTAGGACGGCGGATTGGTCGTCCCTTTGGCGACAAACTCCGCTTCCAGCGTGCTGGTGGAATAGGGGGTGAGATAAATGTCAACGTCTGTTGTTTTTACCACAATCCCGTTTGGACGTTTTTCCACGGATTGGAAGACGCGGGTGGGAAGGGGGTTTTGCTTTTCATAAATAAACACCAGGTAATCCCAGGGCGCCAGGACGATTTCGGATCCGTATTGGAGTGTGAAACGTTGGCCGGAAAAATGTTCCCGGTATAAGCTGGGTGGACTTTTCAAATTCAGGGTCGTCCGTCGAAGTGAATCGGATAGATTGATCATCACCACAACCTCATTGTTCCCCATCTTTCGCTTGAATGTGACTACCGAAGCGGGTTGGTTGTTTTCGATGGACTGTATCCATCCGCCGGCTTCTCCATTCCAGAGCGCGGGATTTTCGGCTTTTAGCTGGGTAAGTTTCGTATAAAAATCGACGAGTGACAGGTCGGACCAATCGATGGGATCTTTTTCGAAAAACTCCAGGCGTTTCTTGTTGCCCGCTTCCTGTCCGGAGTAGATGAGCGGAATTCCGGGTACGGTGAAGGAGAGGGTCGCAAAGGCTTTGTGTCCTTCCCCAAGGCGTTCGGAGATGGTTCCGTTCCAGCTGTTTTCATCGTGGTTGGTGATGAATTGCATGGGGTATGCGCCCTTCGGGTAGGTTTGATCGACCTTTTCGAAATAATCAAAGACGGCTTCGGCAGATTTGTTCCCTTTTGCGATATCATTCATGGTGTGGTGGAACGACCAGCCGTAGTTGGCGTTGAACGCTTCGTTCATCAGCCAGGGTTGACTTTCGTCTTCGGCGAGCATCCAGATAGGCTTGATGGTCTCGAGATTTTTGCGCGCCTCATTCCAGAAATCGACGGGCACACTGCCGGCCACGTCGCAGCGGAACCCGTCGAGATCTACTTCCCGCAGCCAGAAGCCCATGGCGTCGATCATAGCCCGGCGCATATCGAGGTTGTCGTAGTTGAGGTCGGCTACATCGGTCCAACCGCTGGGTGCTACGATACTGCCATCCGCTTCGTGGTTGTACCAGCCGGGGTGTTGGGTGGTCCATGCGTGGTCTCGGGAAGTGTGGTTGGCTACCCAATCCAGCACGACCTTGAAGCCGAGGTCATGACATTGGTCGACGAGTTTTTTGAAGTCTTCCAACGTGCCGAATTCCGGGTTAGTGGCGGTGTAGTTGCTGATCGAGTAGTAGGAGCCCAGGGTGCCTTTTCGCCCTTTCACGCCGATGGGTTGGAGGGGCATGAACCAGAGGATGTCGACCCCCATTTCCCGCAGGCGGGGGAGGTGTTTTGCAAAGGCGTTGAAGGTACCTTCTTTGGTATATTGCCGTACGTTTACTTCGTAAATGGTGGCGTCTTTTGCCCAGTCGGGAAGAGGTGTGAGGCTTACCTCGAGCGTATTGGGATCGCGGGATTCAAAAGCGGGCGCTTCGCCGAAAAAGTAGAAAATATCCTTATCGCCAGCGGCTTTGCCTACGCTGGAGCCATCTTCATTTCGGAAGACGAAGGCCAATGCGAGAACCTCCTCGTCGCCGGGTTGGTAGAGTTCTTTTATTCGGAATTGGAGTTGGTAGCGATTTCCGCCGACGGACTTCAGCAACAGAGCAGGTTTATTTTCTCCCCAGCTGGCAGGCACATATTGCCAGTCTCCCGGGCTTGAGCTTTTACTGGTGATCAGGCCGGTATGCGCATAAATGTCGCACGCACAATCAGTGAGTCCTCCGTTGCCCTGCGTGGCATCGAAGGTAACGGTGACGAGATCGGTGAGGCCCGGTTTTTCGGGGGAGACGGTTATTTGGGCTCGGAGAGAGATTACGGTCCAAAGAAGAAGCAGGAGAAAGCCTATTTTTTTCATGGAAAGGATTTTTATGTGGGGACTAAAGTTATAAGGCTTTGAGGGTTTTGTCTTAAATTATCCGAATGAAAACGATCTTTCCGCTATTACTATTTTTTAATTTTTTTTCCAAAAACTGAAAGAAACGGAAAGTCGCTGCGTAGTACAGGTTGAAAAGAAACTCATTTAACCTTTACTACAAACAAGCAGTCATGAAAAATCAATTCTTAGGATGGCTCAGCGCCGCGATTCTATTCACAGGTTTTACCATTTTCTTTACTCAGTGTGAAACCGATCTCAATACGATTGATAAAGCCGAAGGGCTAGACCTGGCAACGGCCACAGTCAATAGCGCCGGAGTTGTCGCCGAAACAGGCGGCGGGGCAATGCTTGTCGACTTGTGTACCTGCCTGACAGAAACATTTGACTATATAGCGCCTTCCGGGGCAGAAACAGATGCACTTATCCATATGCGGGAAGAAGAAAAACTGGCCCGTGATGTGTACCTGGCTATGTTCGACCAGTGGAATGCCAAGATATTCGCCAATATCGCAAAAGCCGAACAACGGCACATGGATATGGTGGGATGCCTGTTGACAAAATATGATATTGCCGACCCAATCGGCGACAATGAAGCAGGCGTTTTCCAAAGTACCGAATTGCAGGGTTTATACGATGATCTAATGACGCTGGGCGCTGCCAGTTTGGAAGGAGCCTTGGTCGTGGGAGCTACGATTGAAGACCTGGATATCGCAGACTTGTTGGAACTGCTGGAGAATGACCCGGAAATCGATAACGAAGATATCGTGGCTGTTTTTGAACAACTGATGAAAGGTTCGCGCAACCACATGCGGGCGTTCAACCGCAACCTGCAAAACTTCGATGTAACATACGAAGTACAGTTTATTACGGAAGCATATTTTAATGAGATCATTACTACCCCATGGGAAAGAGGCGGAGGCGTTTGCAGTCCGTGTCCTTATAATGGTACCGGTGGAGGAAATGGCCCGGGCGGTGGTAACGGCGGCATCTGTCCCAATGGCAACGGTGGCGGGAATGGTCCTGGTGGCGGCAATGGGGGCAACTGTCCTTACGGCAACACGGGCGGCAATGGTCCTGGCGGCGGCAATGGTCCTGGCGGTAACGGCCCCGGCGGCGGCAATGGAGGCAACTGCCCCTACGGAAATTAAAGCAATTTCTTTCTAATATCAACAGGGACGCAAAAGCCCAATGGACGGGGGCCTTGCGTCCCTTTTTTTATCTATCTTTCAGCTACAAACGCGGATCATTTTTTATGTATCCAACCAAGGAAATATGCAAGCAGCTGAGCGACCAGGAGCTCATCCGCAAATCGCTGCAGGAAGTTGATTACTTTTCGTGCTTGTACGACCGGTATGAAGAACAATTGCTGCGCTACATAAAACGCCTTGGGGTAGAGGAAGAGGCAGAAGACGTGCTTCAGGAAGCCTTCATCAATATCTGGAAAAACCTGTATGCCTTTGACCAAAGCCTGAAGTTATCCAGCTGGCTTTACCGAATCGTCCACAACCAGGTAGTCTCTTGTATTCGCAAGAAAAAATCCTTCGGAAAAGATCAAAAAGACACCTTTGACGAGCAGCGGTTTGCCGACCTGCCGGACGAATCTTTTTTGGACACAGATGTCCTGGAAGAGAAAGACCGGCTTACGCACGAGTTGCTCGAAAAGCTGCCATTGCTCTACAAAGAGGTCATGGTGCTGAAGTTTTTGGAAGATATGAGTTACGAAGAAATTTCCGATATTTTGAAGATTCCCGAAGGCACGGTAGCCACCCGGATTAACCGGGCCAAGAAAGCCTTCCGGAAACTTTCCGAACAATATCCAATTGCCTTTTAGCTGAAAAATCGCCTATATGAAACCTTCTGAAAAACTCATCCAAGCGATCAAGGAACAGGAAATAAAACCTGTACCGCGGTGGAGGTTTACGCTGAAAAACAGCCTCCTGCTGGGTGCTTTCCTCCTTGCTGTGCTCCTGGGCGCATTGGCCTTTTCGGTGATCCTTTTTGCAGTGCAGCAAACCGACTTTAGCGTGGTGAGCCACCTGGCGCACTCCCGGCTGGAGCTGTTCCTGGGGTTGTTGCCCTTCTTCTGGATCATCATGCTGATCATCTTCCTGATCGTCGCGATCTACAGTATCCAGTATTCTCCCAAAGGGTACAAATTCACCACTGCCAAATTGGTGGGCTACAGCGCCGCGCTGAGTATCTTGCTGGGTACGCTCTTTTTTATCGCAGGCGGCGCCCAGCGCCTGGAGCACGCCTTCGCGCTCAACGTGAGCCTGTATGAAAGCGTGCAGGAGAAAAAGGTTCAACTTTGGTCGATGCCCGAAGATGGCTACCTGTCGGGCCAGATTGAAGAGGTGGGAATGGGCACTATTCAGCTTAAAGATTTTCAGGGTAAATTGTGGACGGTCCACCACGAAAGCGCCTTTATGCCTCCTTCCGTTTTGCTCGAACGCGGCGAGCAGATCAAACTCATGGGCGAGATGACGGGGAAGGGCGAATTTTCAGCACAGGAGATCAGACCCTGGGGTGGATTTGGAGCGGGGAGAGGGAAAGGGAGACGGTGATTTCTCCAAAATTTTGCTCCCTTCGTACTACTTTTCATTCTTCATTCGTTTAATCCTACCTCCCATACCCCAATACCATTTAATCAGTGAAGAAAATCTATTCTGAAAACCGATTATGCAAAATGCGCTTCCCCGTTGTTTTTGGCTGTTCATGCTGGTCACCGGCTGGCCCGGCCTCCTGTCCGCTCAGGTTGACCTGCGGAAGGATTCCGCTTTTTTTGCAGCGCAGGAGCAGGAGTTTCAACGCTGGCTCGAAGCCAATGAATTAGATCAGGCCTTCCGCACAGATGGAATCGATGTGCAGCAGGATAAGGTATTGTTGTTTCTGACATTTTCAGGTGACAACTCCCGCTGCGATTCGCTACAGGCCGCTTGGGATTCCTGGGAGCGCCAGTTCAATAAAACGCATCGCTGGCGGCAACTTTTTCACCAGAAATTGCTGGAAACCTGGTCGGTGCTCTCCGAGTTGTCCGTTGACGATACCGAGATTGTGATCCGATGCAACGGAAAAGGACTTTTTAATATCCGTATTTTCGGGCAGGAAGATGGCCGCATACTGGCCCAGGGCAACGAACTCAAAGCCATGGGAGGCGGAGTGATCCCCATTCCTTTTGACAATCTGCGGGATGTCTATACCGGCGGCCGTATCGATAGCCTCAGCCGTAAGCTCACCGTGCGCAAGGTGCGCATGGCAGTGGGCGACTACCTCCTCAACCATTGGTATAAAGGCAAAGGCACCCCCATTCTATACAATGTACGGATCGATACCTCCGCCAGCTATTACAACGAGTTTACCTGGGAATTTACCCACCTCAGCCACGAAGTGCTGGAGGAGGGCTACTACGAATACCACCGCATTAAGATCGAGGTGCAGGAACGAAACGGCCAACTTGAATTGACCTGGCAGTTTACCGGCAAATTTGGGAGCGGCATCCTTTTTCCGCCCCGCCGGAACGACTATAAGCTCATGGAAACCTACTACAAAGACGACATGGAAGCCTACTAAGCAAAGCTCTTTAGAAAGATCACCGAATACCTGCAAAAACAACAATGACGCAGACCACCCCCCAACGCTCCTTCCGCCAACGAATGGGCGGAATCATCGTCGCGCTGCATCTGAGCCTGCTGGCTGTAGCGGTGCTCTATTACTTCTTTAAAGGATTCGACCTGGAAGAACTGATCGCCTTGTTCGCCATCCTGGCGCCGGTGACGGCCCTGTATGGCGGGATCGCCTTCAGGTCGCTGGGTAAAAAACAGGTGGACGCGACGAATATCCCGGTCGCACACCGGAAAACTATCCGCCTGCTAATCTGGGGACACTTCCTGTCCATCGGGCTTTTGATCTCCCTCAAGGCACTCACCCCCAATGTCCTGAATTTTAAAGAAATGACGATCCTGCTCGGCCTGGTGGAGAGCTATTTTGGCGCTCACATGGGTACGCTCATTCACGTGATCTTTGGGAAAGGAGAATGAAAAATATAATGATTGAAGCAGTGCCCCAAGCACTGCTTCAATCATTAATGTACATAATTAAGTCTTATCTTTCAAATGATGGGCTTGATGAGGTTCTCCCGGTAATACTCAATCTTGGAGTTGAACAACTCAGCCATTTTGGTGGCCCGCCATTTGGCATCTTCCGCTTTCTCTCCCGTTAGATGTGCATCGACGGTTTGGTGGAAGAGGTTGATCCACCTGTCAAAATGCGCTTTTGAAACGGGCAGGTTGGCATGCGGACCGAATGGACTGCCAAAATAGGTGTGCTCTTCCAGCAGTATCGTTTGCCAGAAACGATACATTTTTTCCAGGTGCTCCGGCCAGCGATCCTGGATCACGCGCTCAAAGATGGGTCCCAATAGCTCATCTTCCCGTACTTTAACGTAAAAAGCGTCGACGAGCAACTTTATCTGATCAAGCGTTTTAATTTCTTGTAACATGCGGTAGCTCAACTTTATCGCCTCAGACGGATCGCTTCATTCACCAGCCTGAGAGCAAGATTTAATTTGCTAGTGGATGCAAGCATCCGAATGCGAAAGATAGGGAAATTTCAGCTTGCGGAGAGGTTGATAATCTTCAATGCCTACCCTGACTTTTGTCATCAATGGTTCTAAAGGCAAGTTATAGGTTTACGGGTATTTTACTCGAATTATCTGAAAGAAACCACCTAACCAATGCCTACGCTTTCTTTCCTTTCCAATAGCATTAGCCGGAAAAACCTGATGGCACTCACAGGCCTGTTTTTATGCCTGTTCCTGGTCATTCATCTGGCCGGAAACCTTCAACTCCTGCTTCCACCAGAGCGCGCCCAAACGCAGTACAACTTTTACTCCCAATTGCTGTCGCACAACTACCTCATCAAGCTCGTTTCCTATGCGCTCTACCTGAGCATACTGATTCACGCGCTCGATGCCCTCATCCTGACTGTGCAAAACTGGCGGGCCAACGGGGCGCAAGGGTATGTGTACGACCGCAGAAGAACTGCCAGCGCCTGGTATTCGCGAAATATGGGCCTGCTGGGTTCCCTGATCTTTGTCTTCCTGGTCATTCACCTGAAAGACTTTTGGTTCCAGTACAAATTTGGCGTAGTACCCATGGATGCCGAAGGGCATAAGGATATTTACCCCATCGTAGTGGCGGCCTACAGCGAACTGTGGTACGTGCTGGTCTACGTCGTATCCCTCCTGATCCTGGGCTTCCATCTGTGGCATGGCTTCGCCAGCGCCTTCCAATCCCTGGGTCTCTACCACTCCCGCTACGGCAAATGGGTAAAGTACTTTGGTTGGTTTTATACCATTGTCATCACAGGCGGGTTCATCCTGATCCCCCTGTGGGTCTATTTTTTCAATTATTAAATTAAAGGAGGAAGAGCCTTTAGTTCTTCCTCCTTTGAATGTTTTCTTATGCAACTCAATGCCAAAATACCCGAAGGGAAATTGCAGGAAAAATGGGCTCGCTATAAAGCCACCTGCAAACTGGTCAATCCCAATAATAAAAAGAAGCTGGATATTATCGTGGTCGGTACGGGACTGGCGGGTAGTGCCGCCGCTGCTTCCTTTGCCGAACTGGGGTATAATGTGAAATCCTTCTGCTTCCAGGATACGCCCAGACGTGCGCACTCCGTAGCGGCGCAAGGTGGGGTCAATGCCGCCAAGAATTATCAAAACGATGGCGATAGCGTATACCGCATGTTCTACGACACCCTCAAAGGGGGCGATTTCCGGTCGCGTGAAGGGAATGTCTACCGGCTGGCAGAGTGCTCGCTAAGCCTGATCGACCAGGCGGTCGCGCAAGGGGTTCCCTTTGCCAGGGAATACGGCGGCTACCTGTCCAACCGCTCCTTTGGCGGGGTGCAGGTGAAACGCACCTTCTATGCCCGTGGGCAGACCGGTCAGCAATTGCTGCTGGGCGCTTATTCTGCCCTTAGTAGGCAGGTAGCGGCAGGAAAAGTAAAACTCTTTACCCGCCATGAAATGCTCGACCTGGTGATGATCGACGGCAAAGCGCGCGGCGTTATTGTGCGCAACCTCGATACCGGCGAACTGGAACGGCATGCCGCCCATGCGGTGGTGCTGGCTACCGGGGGGTACGGCAAAATCTACTACCTCTCTACGCTGGCCATGGGCTGCAACGGCTCCGCGATCTGGCGTGCGCATAAGAAGGGCGCCGGACTGGCTTCGGCGAGTTGGACGCAGATCCACCCCACCAGTCTTCCTCAATTGGGCGCCTACCAGTCGAAACTGACGCTGATGTCTGAATCGTTGCGTAACGATGGCCGGATTTGGGTGCCGAAAAAAGAAAATGAAACACGCCGTCCGGTCGATATCCCGGAAGAAGAGCGCGACTACTACCTCGAGCGTCGCTATCCGGCCTTTGGCAACCTGGCGCCGCGCGATATCTCTTCCAGGGCGGCCAAAGAACGCATCGACGCCGGGTACGGTGTAGGGCCACAGCGCAACGCCGTCTATCTCGATTTTTCGCACTCGATCCGCGAATACGGCATCGATATCATTCGGGAGCGCTACGGCAACCTGTTCTCCATGTACCAAAAGATCACCGGGATCAACGCCTATGAAACGCCGATGATGATCTCCCCCGCAGCTCACTTCTCTATGGGTGGGCTATGGGTCGACTACGAGTTGATGACGACCATCCCAGGGCTCTATGCGATCGGGGAGTGCAACTTCTCCGACCACGGCGCCAATCGACTTGGGGCTAATTCCCTGCTGCAAGCATGCGTGGATGGGTACTTCATCCTGCCCTACACCATCGGCAACTATCTGGCCGACGAACTGAAAACCGGAAAGATCTCTACCGACCGGCCCGAGTTTGAGCAAGCCGAAAAGCAGGTCGTCGAGCAACTCACCCGCCTGACCACCATCAACGGCAACCGCACAGCGACCGATTACCACAAGGAATTGGGCGCATTACTGTATGATAAATGCGGCCTTCAACGCACGAAGGAAGGCTTGGAAGAAGCTATCACCAGGATCCGTGCGCTACGCGCCGATTTCTGGAAAAATCTCAAAGTGCCTGGCGGACACCAAAACGTCAATTCCGAAGTCGAAAAAGCCGGCCGTGTAGCCGACTATCTCGAGCTCGCCGAGTTGATGTGTTGGGACGCCCTGACCCGCGACGAGTCCTGTGGCGCCCACTTCCGGGAGGAATACCAGACACCCGAAGGCGAAGCCCTCCGCCAGGACGACAAATTTCAGTTCGTATCCGTCTGGGAATACGCCGGCCCCGATCAGGATCCGATATTAAACAAAGAACATCTCGAGTTTGAAGAGATCAAACCTGCTGTACGCAGTTATAAGTGATTATCGTGAACGGTGAACGGATTTTTCGGCTCACCGCTCACCGCTCACCGCTCACCAATCACCAATCACAAAAAGATGAAAATCTTCCTCAAAATATGGCGCCAGGAAAATGCTCAAAGCAAAGGGCGCATGGTCGATTACCAATTGGACGACGTCAATCCGGAAATGTCGTTTCTGGAAATGCTGGATACGCTCAACGAGCAGCTTGTGCTCAAAGGAGAGCCCCCCATCGAATTTGACCACGACTGCCGGGAAGGGATCTGCGGGCAGTGCGGGCTCTTCATCAACGGGCGCGCGCATGGACCGCTGGCGGCTACCACGACCTGTCAGCTGCACATGCGCTCATTCGAAGATGGGGATACCATCTATGTGGAGCCTTTCCGTGCCAAAGCATTCCCCATCATCAAGGACCTGAAGATCAACCGCTCTGCGTTGGATCGCATCATTCAGGCAGGCGGGTTTATATCCACGCACACTGGCGATGCACCTGAGGCCAATTCCATTCCCATTCCCCACCACGTGGCCGAACAGGCCTTCGACTCGGCCGCCTGCATCGGCTGCGGCGCTTGTGTAGCTACATGCAAAAATTCATCGGCGGCTCTTTTCACCGGTGCAAAAGTGTCGCACCTGGTCATTCTACCGCAGGGCAAGGCCGAAGCGGCCACCCGCGTCGTGCAAATGGTCGATCAGATGGAAAAGGAAGCCTTCGGCAATTGCACCAACACCAAAGCTTGCGAGGTGGAATGCCCGCAAGGCATTTCAGCCGATGATATTTTGCGGATGAATTTTGAGTATAACAAGGCGGTGCTGTTGGTGGATGGGAAGTAAAAACAAATTCCTATCTTTCCACTTGACAATACCCGTCAAGTATGGAGACCCCCGTTCACCCGTTTCAAACCCTGCTCGAAAAAACCGGAAGTGACCTCCCAGGTCCAAAAGACCTTGAATCCGTACCTGCTGCCCTGGAATTGGGCGCTGCAGGCCTTCGCGATGCGTTCGTGGAATTGGGGAGCCATTACCTGGAAGCGCTGGAACACCTGAAACCCGGCGATCTGGAAGAGGCGGTTGCGCTGTTCGTGCATTTCAAGTGGACGGAACGGGTGAAGCAATTGCTATTCCTCTACAGGGATGTGTTATTTCAACATCTGAAAGGAAAAGTGCTTCTGGCCGACGGCAAACTGGAAGAAACAGCGCTTCAGCGGCATTGGGAACAGTCAGCTGTCGCCCTTCGCGAGGCTGGGCATGAATTGGCCCAATGGGCCCAGGACGAATTTACGGAATTTGGCAATGGTAATCCGGTAGCACGGAAGCAACTCGAACAGTGGCGTCTCCAAAACAACCCTTGGAAAGTGTACCAAGCGCAACTGGATACCATTTGTGCGCAGGGTAGCTTTCTTCGAAAAAACCACCAGGAAACGCTGGCATTCCTCGATGTATTCCAGAAAATATACCGACTCTCCGGCGATATGATCAAGCGCTGTACCGGGAAGATCAAAGAGCTGGAAGTGTTGGCCGAAGAAACCAAAACCTGGTTGGAAACCATAAAAGACAGCTTCACCAAGATTGCCTCCCGGCTGGAGCAGGCTGAATCGGGCCTTTCTCTGTCAAACTACCTCGAAGCATTTATTCAGGGCATGGAAAGTCTTGTCGCCTCCCTGCCGGAAAAATGGCAGGTCGCACTTGGCACAGAAGGAGGCCTGGTACTTCGCAGTGACATCGACCTGAGAAAACGCACCCTTCAATGGCTGGAAGGAGAGGCGCTTCCGTTGCTGTACGAGGTATGGGAACTCACGGAAGCGGGCTTTAACGAGGCCCGTATGGCCTTGTCCAATATCCGAAACCGGGTGCTGATCGCAGATAACAAAGAGCAGTTTCTGGCGGCGAATCTTATTCAGCCCCTGATGCGCAACCAGGCCTTTCTCCAGGATTCCCTCTCCAAAAGCGCAGATTTAATCGTGCTGATCGACGACCGAATGCAGGAATATTTTCGACTTTCTAACCTGTATGATACCTCCCACCCGTTTTTGTCCATGTCTATGCAATCTACCGTGCGGCAATTGGGCGCCAGCCGCACCCGTACGCTGGACAGCATTTTGAGATGGGGAGGCAAACGCATGGCTTTTCTGCAAGGCCTCTGGCGTCGGGTGGAACGGGAGGAGCAGCTGAGCTTTTCTGAGAAAACTGCCCGCTATATCGAAAGCCGCCAACCCGATACATCCAACCCCCATTATGTGCCGATTTTTATGACCAGGGGGTTTGTGGGCGCTTCCTTTGCCGTAGGGCGCGGGGCGGAAATGGGGCACCTGGAAAACCTGACCCGCCAATGGGAGGCTGGTTTTCGGGGTGCAGCCATCTTGTCGGGTCCCCGCTTGTCGGGAAAAACCTTCCTTGGCGAGTGGGCTGCTTCCCGGTATTTCCAGGGAAAGACCATCCGGCTCGTCCCGGGCGTGGAAATATCCCTGAAAGGCCGCAAATCGACCGCTACCTACAACCTGGAGGAAGCCCTGGACTTTTTGAAAAAATACGGGATGAACAACCGTCCCTTGCTTTGGATCGACGACCTGGAGCTCTGGCAGGATTCGAACCATACCCTTTACGACAATGCCAGGTCATTGCTCCAATTCAACGATCAAAACGCTACCCGTTGCTTTGTGCTCGTGTCGATGAGTCATTGGGTGCACCGGCAATTACAAGCGCAACTCGGTATCGACCGGGGGTTCCAGGCTTCTATCGCGCTCGACGAAATGTCGCGGGAGGAGATAGCCAAAGCCATCCTCATCCGGCATGGGGCGACACATAAAAAACTGGTGGAAAAGGATGGGACGGAAATAACCTCAAGCCAGTTCTCTTCCCTGGCCAAACAGGTTTGGAGGAGAGCAGATGGAAATATCGGCGAAGCGCTCCAATGGTGGGCAGTTTCCATTCTTTGCCTGGAAGAAGATAAAGTATATTGCGAGCTTCCGGAGGCTTACAGCATACCGGAATTGCCGGATACAGATACCAGTTTATTACTGGCGGAAATACTGTTCCAAAAGCGAACAAATGACTATCGCTTGCGCAAGCAGTTCGGGCCGGCTTTTCAGGATCGGTATGTCGATCTGGTGCGCAGGCTCCTTGGAATGGGACTACTCACCCGTCTCCCCGATGGGAGCCTGGAGGTTCGGGAGTGTGCAGTGAATGCGTTGGTGGGGAAAATTTTAAATGTATGACTGACTTTTTTGAAATACAATTTAACTGGTGGCACCTGGTAAAGGCAGCAGCCTGGCTAGTAGGGGTGTATTTCCTGTTGAAGATCACCGCACGTTGGTTGGGGTTTGGAAAAATAGGAAGCATGCAACTCGGTGGCTCCTTTTTAAGGGGATTGCAGTCAGGCGTACAATTGGGTTTGACATTGTTTGAACCGGCTGCGGCACTTATCCTGGGAGGGATTTTCATATTCATCAATCCGGCTTTGCACGGGGCTGTCGTATTGCTCCTTTTGGTGGCCGGCTTTTCCAGTTTAAGAAACTACGTGAACGGCCGCATTCTGTTACTAAATAGTTCCGTAGCGGGAGCCAGCCGTATTGAAATCAGCGCCGGGGAAGGCGGACTCATTGCCCGTAAGGGCCGCTTGGGCTTATTTCTTCGAACGGATAATGGCCTGCGCTACATTCCGTACAGTACGCTTTTAGAACAGGGATATACCCTGGTGTCCGGCGACGATATGGGCCGACTCTTTCGCATCCGACTCGTGCCGAAGGAAGAGCCTGGGATCGAGCCAGGCAGACTACGCGGCTTGCTGGCCACTACGCCCTATCTCGACCAATCGCATGTGCCCGAATTGAAAGCCCTGCCGGGAAATGTATTTGAAGTGGATCTATTGCTACGCGACGAAAAATACCTGCCAGACCTGGTACAACTCACCAGCGAATGGGGCTGGGTTTGTAAAACTAATTAAGACCAATGGAAATCCTTACCTCCTACAACCTCATTATCGAGGCGTCGATCATCATCATTTTGTCGTTTATCTTTAGCGAGATTGCCCGGAAGACGAACATTCCTTCCGTCCTGATGCTTATCGCCCTCGGTATCCTGATGAAACTAGGCCTGGATGCCTTGGGTTACGGAGGACTGGACTTCTTTCCCATCCTCGAAGTGCTCGGTATTGTGGGATTGATCATGATCGTGCTGGAAGCTGCATTGGAACTGGAATTGAAAAAAGAAAAATTGTGGCCCATCGGCAAGGCTATGGTCATCGCCCTGATCGGGCTGTTCGGTTCCGCCTGGGCTGCGGTGGGTATCCTGCAATTCGCTTTCCCGGAGATGACGACGCTTCAGGCATGGCTCTACGCTACGCCGCTGTCCATTCTGTCGAGTGCGATCATCATCCCTAGCGTGTCGGGATTGAAGTTGCATAAAAAGGAATTTCATATCTACGAAAGTACCTTTTCCGATATCTTCGGCATCATGTTTTTTTACTTTCTCGCCGGACGGGTGGGAGCAGGGGAAGGGCATTCCAACGGGATTGGGGGATTTTTCGCCAGCTTGGGCCTCACGATCGCTATTGCCCTGATTGCCAGCTATGGGATTGTACTCATTTTTCAAAATATCAAAAGCCACATCAAGCTCTTTTTACTGATCTCTGTCTTGCTGCTGCTTTATGCCCTGGGCAAGCAGATGCATCTTTCCTCCCTCATCATTATCCTGATCTTCGGCCTGGTTATTGCCAATATGCAGCTGTTTTTCCGCGGCAGGCTGAGCCGGTGGCTGCACCTGGAAAAAGCGGGGCAGATCTATGAAGGATTGCATGTCATCACCGGGGAGACCGCGTTTGTCGTGCGTACCTTTTTCTTTGTTATTTTTGGGCTCACCATCTCTCTTGCCTCTTTGGCCAATGTGCAAGTAGTGATGGTCAGCCTTGTGATCGTCGCTTCAATCTACCTCATTCGCTACGCACTGTTACGCATTTTTTTGGGGAAAGACATCCTGCCGCAGCTCTACGTCGCCCCGCGCGGCCTGATCACCGTACTGTTGTTTTACGCCATACCAAAAGAGGCCACAGTGGAAGGCTTTGAACCGGGTATTCTCCTCTTCATCATTATCGCTACCAGCCTTATTATGACTTTCGCCATGGTGTGGGATAAGCGGCGCACCGGGCAGGCTATCCAGCAAGCAAAAGACACGCCGGTGGGGTATGCGAAGTGGAAGGCGCCGGTGGTGGAGGAGTGAGAACAAAAATTAATTAAAAAAAGAGGCTGTCCACTTTGAACTTTTGGCATAAATAAAAGCAGGGATGCCGGTGTTGCCTGCATCCCTGCTTGAAGGAGAGATTGAATTAGTCCCTTTCAGCTTTAATAATATATTTGTATTGATCAATTACGGACTCCATTGTTAGTTCATCTTTTTGTATGTCCATATCCCAGTTTTCCACATAACTGTTCGGTGCGTAGGTCAATTCAAGATTGGTCCCTTTTTCGTCGACGGTGTATTCCCCAAAATCTGAAATAATGTCGCCGTCATAGAACGTGTACGTAAAGGTGAAATCACCTTCTCCTTTGCTGTACTTCTCAAATTCCAATTGGATCCGGTTGAAATCGAATTGCATCATTTCAACCCCGTCTTCCGTGAAGGATTTTACTTCCCATTCGCCTTCCAGCCGGTTGGCAAACCTGATGTCGGCATCAAAAATGCTACAGCTGGAGAACAGGAAGGAACTCAGTAAGAGCACTAAAATACCCGATCTGATGTGCATTTTCATCTTTTGGTTTTTTCGTTGGGGCAATATTCAATCTCAGAATTCAAGGTAATTCGGGAGCCGCAAATGCGCAATGACTTTTGTTATACTGCAGTTGAGTTTAGCTGGATAACGCCATCTTCCTCTATGACTAGAAACGCATAGGCTCCGGCCAGGAACTTGAGTTGGTCGCCTGGATTAATGACCAGGTTGTCAGGGAGGGGGAGGTTTTCTGTTCGATAAAGTAGCGAAAATCCTTTGTTTTTGCGCTTATTCACGACTATTTAAGAGCCTAAGTATTCAGTGATCACCTTATTGGCTTCCTCCTGTGCCCATAGTCCTTGCTCGGCTGCGGTGCCAATCCCGCCGTGATCGGTACGAGATTCATAGGCTTCTTGAGCCTTGCTATCCAGTTCGTAGAGTTTATCTCTTATCGCCTCCCGCTGGGCTTTCCCATTTTTTCCGGCATCTTTTGCCTCCTTGGCTGCCTTGGCAGCACACCTGGCAGCAATTTCCCGGGTGATCAAACTATGGCCGTCCTCATGGGCTTCCAGTATTCCATCATTCTCCGGAGGTGGAGGAGGAGGATTCAGCACTTGAATACTGAGTGCTACCACTACAAGTTCGTTGCCGGGATAGACTTCAATAAATGGGAAGGTCCATCCATCCAAATCCTTCAATGCTACTCTGATCTTTTCTGCTTCGGCAAGGGTCATTAACCCAGCTGCTGCCTTATAGGCTTTTACCTTTTCCTGTTTCTGCGGGTCTGTAGCGTTTTTTTCGGCCTCTTTCAAGGCATCGGTCACGGCTTTTTGAATGTCAGCTGCAGAAGCACCTTCTGGCACAGTAACCTTGATCGGTGGGGGAGTGACTACAACCGGGGGCTTTTCTTCTGGTGCTCTTTGGGTCACCAGGCCTGATTGATCGGATGGGTCGGTCAGGGTCTCTTTTTGGCAGCCCACCACCATGGCCACCACAAATACCCACAAGAATACTTTCCAAAAAAAAGCGGATCTTTTCATGGTCTATTGATTTTTTGGTTAAGAATCAATCCGCTTTCATATAAACCATTCTTCTTTATTTAACAATGATATTTGTCATTGACATGGAGAAGGTGACAACAAATTATCCCTACTCCTCAAAATAGACGTTGTCCAACAATATGTCTACGGCGACAAAGTCCCCATTACTATTCATAGGGTTCCAGAGTGCAAAGGGGATCTTGAAATTAGTCAGATCCAGTCCATCAAAATCGGACATAGGGATGGTGTACTCCAGGAAACCATTGCCTACATCTACACCGGTGTAGGCTTTTAAAAAGAGCGAGATACCACCCGACACCGATTCTAATTTGATCTCCATATCCGCCAGTTCGGCAGGATAGTGGAGCGAAAATTTCAGGTTGCCGCCGGCATATTGGGTAGCGTCTATAGTGGGATCCAAGATGAAAAATGTGCCGCCCCAATTACCGCCCGGATAGCTCAGCAATAAACTGGAGTCCCCTTCAATCACGGTGCCTGAGGCGGAAAAAGAAGGCTCTCCCCCGGCTCCATAAGATTTTAGCACTGCGCCGTTAAACTGATTGAGCGTACTGTTAAACGCAAATCCGTAAAGTGAACTCGAGATAGTGCCGATGGTTTCTTCATCTATGTTCAGCGGAGGGGGCGCGGAGGCATTGAGATCATCCTTGCTATATGCCCGAACCCAATCGACCAGCATTTTTTGCGGGAAAACGGTCGTTTCATCCGGATCTCCCGGCCAGTTCCCCCCAACAGCAATGTTGAAGATGATATAAAACGACCGAAGGAATTCTTTCATGTCGTCTTCAATCGGCACCTGGTTTACCATGATATCATCCATGCTGAAGGTCAGGGTGGTAGGCGTCCAGTCCAGGCGGTATTTGTGGTAGTCGTTGCTCAGGCTTTCGGGAGCCAGATAACTGTCGGTATTGTCCCCTACCTTGTTCTCGTCGTTGGTGTAATGAGCACTGCAGTGAACTCGCTCGGGTTCGTGATCGATCACTTCCATGATATCGACCTCCCCACATCCCGGCCAGTCGACCTCCGTGGCATTTTCCCCCACCAGCCAAAAGGCAGGCCAGAGGCCCCGGCCTTCCGGCACTTTGATCCGGGCCTCTATCCGCCCGAACCGGAAACCGTGCAGGTATTGCGTGGTAAGTTTAGCAGAGCTGTACTTGTTATTGCCGGGCTCCTTTTTTGCGATGATAGCTAGTACGGAGTTCCCTTCGCCATCGGCCTGAATGTTCGAATTGTTGATGGAACTGGTGTAGAGCTGCCTTTCTGCGTTTCCCCAACCGGGAGGAAGGCCGTATGCCGTGCCGTCGCCGAGCTCGTAATTCCAGTTGTCGGGGCTGATGTCGGCGTTGAATTCGTCGCTCCAGACCAGGGTGTACCCATCGTATCAGGCTCTGTGACGGGATCAGTATCCTTGTTGCAGGCCGCGATAGTCAGGGTGAGAAGGAGGAAAAAGGTGCCTTTTTCATGCGCATGAGATTTTCTTGGGTAAGAAGGAGATACAGGTTTACTTTTATATCGGGAAGATATAAAAAAATGGAGATTCACTTCACTTTCCGTCCATAGTACTCCTTCCTGACTCCCAAAAGATGACTGGCCCAGCCCGTCTGGTAATGCAGGTTATTCTATTGCTTTTGAGCCGGTAATAAGTTTTCGAAGTGGATTGGAAAAAAACGGGTAATGGAGTATTTTAAGTTCAGAATAAAAAAACATCATGAAAAAGCACCCATTACTCCTCATCCTGGCTATTGTTTTGCCCGTCCTGAACGGACTCCATGCCCAAGGCTGTCTACCGGATGGTATTACGTTTTCTTCGCAGGCGCAGATCGATAGTTTCCCCGCCAATTATCCCGAATACACCATGATTTAGGGAAATGTGCAAATAAACGGGCCAGACATTTCGAATCTCGATAGTCTTTCGGCTGTAACTTTTTTCGGTGGATACCTAAAGATATACAATAATGATTTACTGGCGAACCTGAGTGGTCTGGCAATCGTAAACAACGTGGTATTGAAGAACCTTAACGGGCTTCAACACACAACGGATTTTTCTGGCGACCTGAATATTTCCGAAAATGAATCTCTAAAGAGGTTGAGTGCCTTGGACAATGTCACCTGGATTGAAGGCAATTCAGTTGTTCCCGAACCCCACCACTGGGGTCGTTCAGATTGGCGTACCCGACAATACCATTCCATCAATTGGAAAATGGGAAAGTCGACTTATCATCCATGCCAACAGGATTATACTTCATTGAGCTAACCGGTGGCCAGCAAACCATTACCAAACGCGGTCTAAAACAATAAGTGCCACGCTACCCCATGTCGTCGCATAACTCGTTGATTCTGTGCTGTTCTCCCTCACGCAGCGTTGCGCCGGCTTTTCCTGGAAAGATTCCCATCCAGCGTCGTTTACTTCCCATTCAGCAATTTTTCGTCAGCAGCCCTGGATATTCTTGAAAAGGGGGCATTAAATTGCATTTAAATTGACGGTATGAAATGGCGTTTTCCGCTTGTTTTTTTTATTTTCCTTTTGTCAACCCCAATACTCCAGGGGCAACCTGTGACTTTTTCATACCACACCGAACTGCTCAACCCGGTGTCGGGCTTCACCATTTATTCGGATTGCGCCCTGGACATGAACGGCGACCACCTCGACGATGTGATTCGAACCGGCAATGAAGTCATTTACATCGACTTTCAGCAATCGGACGGCACATTTACCCAGCGGTATTTCAATATCGTCGTGCAATCGCTGCCCTCGTGGAGCATCTGCGCCGGAGACCTCGATAACAATGGTTTCAATGACCTCCTTTTTGCTGACAGCGCTTCGGTTTCCTTCGTAAAAGCCAGTGATAACGGGAGTTTTTACACAGAAGCCGTTATGCCCGGCAACATTTTCTGCCAGCGTTCCACCCTGGCGGACATCGACAACGACGGCTGGCTCGACGGCTTTGTTTGCAACGACGACGACCAGTCCATCCCCTATCGAAACGATGGCGCCGGCAACATGTCGCCTGATCAGAGCCTCATCCTGACCGCAGACCTTCCCGGCAATTACGCGGCCATCTGGACGGACTACGACAACGACGGCGATATCGACCTCTACCTCACGAAATGCCTCGGTGGCGCACCGCCTGGCAACATAAACCGCACGAATCTGCTATACCGGAATAACGCCGATGGCACCTTTTCCGAAGTAGGCGCATCCGCCGGGCTGGACGATAATGCGCAGTCGTGGAGCACCGTATTCGAAGATTTTGACAACGACGGCGATTTCGATGCCTTCATCGTAAACCACGATTTTCAAAATCGCCTGTTCAGGAACAATGGCGACCCTTCGGGCACGGGGGTTACTTTCACAGACGTCATCGCTGCTTCCGGCATCGACCCCAACGACCTCGGAGCCTGGGAAAATGCTTCCGGTGATTTCAACAACGACGGATATGTGGATATTTTTTCCGAACTGAACCAGGAGCTCTACCTCGGCAACGGTGACCTCACCTTCACCGGGCAGGATGCGCCCGTGAAGCCCGGCGCTATCGCCGACCTCAACGGCGACGGCTTCCTCGATGTGTTTCGCAAGGGCCAGCTTTGGCTCAACGATGGCAACGGCAACCACTGGCTGAAAGTTGTGCCGCTCGGCATCGAGGGCAATCGCAACGGCATCGGGGCCAGGGTGGAAATCTACGGAGCATGGGGGTGCAGGTGCGGGAAGTCCGCTCCGGGCAAAGTTTCAGCCCGATGAATTCGCTCACAGTGCATTTTGGTTTGGGGCAAAACGAGCAGGTCGATTCCCTGAAAATCCGCTGGCCTTCCGGCACCGTGACGGTGTTGCATGACCTGCCTGCCGACAGCACCTACGTGGTGCCGGAGGCTTCTTGCCTGCTGCCGCCCGCCGCGTTGACCGTGAGCGGTAGCACGGACATCTGCCCCGGCGATACCGTCGAACTGCTCGCCCCAGCCGGTTTTTCAAATTACGCCTGGTCGAACAATCAAACCGGGCAGGCTTTGCAAGTGGGAAACGAAGGCCGTTTTTTCGCCATCCTGACCGATAGTCTGGGTTGCGTGGCATTAACACAATCGATTGAAATTCAGTTTGTTGACGAAAATGTGCCCACCATTTTTGCACCCGCCGGAAATACGGTTTGCCAGGGCGATACGCTCGTCCTGACCGCCTCCTCCGGAGAAAATTATACCTGGTCGGACGGCACGACAGGCGCTCCTTCTATCGCCGTTACTGAAAGCGGCAGCTACACGGTAGCGTTGGATGCACTTTGTTCGCAAGGGCAGATCGTCTCTGCTCCGTTTGAAGTGACGGTTTTACAAGCCCCGGCCCCAACCGCAGATGTGGTGACCATTGGCGCGGGCGACTCTATTTTGCTCACAGTGTCTGGCGAAAACTGCCATTGGTACGACCAGTCCACCGGCGGCAACCTGCTGGCCACAGGTCCCTCCTTTCAAACGCCGCCGCTCGAAAGCGACACCACTTTTTATGTCGAAAGCCATTTTTTTTACCCTGGTGAAATTCAACAGGGCGGTAAACCGGACACTACCGGACTAGGCGGTATTTCCACACAAACCGGATTCCTGTATTTCAAAACCTGGTCGCCGTTCACCCTCCTGTCGGTGACGGTGTACGTGCCGCCGGGAGCGCCGCTGAACAACCGTTTCGTGCAGCTTTGGTCGCCGGATACGCTGCTGGCGGTCAAACAATTCCCGGTTCAAACGGGCCAGAACGTCCTGGATCTGGATTTCGAAGTCCCCGTCGGAGCGTTCACGCTTCGTTGCCAGCAAGGCAACCTTTTCCGCAATTCGGGACCGCTCGATTATCCCTATCCCATCGGTGACGCGGGGGAAATTACGACGTCCTCTTTCGGGGAAAACTACTACTACTATTTTTATGACTGGCAAATACACAGACCCGATTTTGAGTGCTTGTCGGAGCGGGCCGTGGTCCATGTATCCGTTACGGACACTTATGAAGAGGCGAACGGGCTGGTTTTGACGGTATTTCCCAACCCTTCCGGCGAGCTGTTTTTTGTTGAAATAAAAGGGAGTACAGGAGGCACCTCGCTTTTCAGATTGCTGGATGCAGGCGGCAGGGAGGTGCGAACGCAGGCCCTGGATCATGTGTCCTCCTTTCAACTCGACCTCGATAGGCTTCCCGCAGGATTTTACATCCTGCAGGTTTTCGGAGACCATTTTTTTAAAACAAAGGCATTGGTGAAGCGCTGAAATCCTGCGTTTTCTTTGATCGATGGTGTTGCGTTCTATACTCCTTTTGAAACCAAAACATGGGAAAAAATTATTTTAGTCGAATTATCATCGGGGTTATCCTGTTGGGAAGCCTGCCGCTATCCGGGCTGAATGCCCAATGCCAGGGGTTTATGGTCGATATTTCCTCCAACCCGCCTCCTCCCTATAACCTGTGTCCAGGAGAAACAATCACGCTGATCAGCGCAGTAACCGGTGGGACACCCCCGTATTCCTACCTTTGGGGAAATGGCGATACCACTCCGAATACCACTATCACGCCACCATATAATGGCTCGGTTCCCCTGGCGGTGACCGATGCCAATGGTTGTTTGGCAGAAAACTCGATCCATATAAAAGCATCGGTTTGGGAAGTGGATATCCTCTATGTTCCGTTGACCTTTTGCCCCGGAGATTCAATGGCTTTATTCGCTTATCCCGATTTCCCGCCAGGTACCACTTTCCTGTGGTCCACAGGTGAAACCACCTCCTCTATTTATATTACCTCCTCCGGAACCTATTCCCTAACGGCAACCGCCCCGGGTGGGCAATGCAGCGCTACCATCACGGAATTTGTTCAAATGTTCTTTTTCCCGGCCCCTAACCCGAATATCACAGGGACTACTGTATTGTGCTCCGGACAAAACGGCACCCTGACGGCTAGCGGGGCCCCGGGCGATACCTACCTTTGGAGTACGGGCGCGGGGACCCAGACTATTACCATAGCATCGCCAGGCACGTACTCGGTAACGGTCACCAACTCGAGCGGTTGCACAGGTGCTGATACCGTGGTGGTGACCCAGGGAACTTCAGTGAACCCAATTATTTCGGCTCCCTCCAGCCTTTGTCCGGGTCAGAGCGGCACGGTAACGGTAACCAATGCAGCCTCCTTTACGAATTTCCTGTGGAGTACGGGGGCAAACACGCCCAGCATCACCATCAACGGTCCGGGAACCTATTCCGTTACCGTTACTTCGGTCAGTGGCTGTACATCCACCGGCAGTGTAACGGTCAACAGCGGCAATCCCAGTACTACGCTCAATGGAAACACCACCCCGGTCACCTCCTGTACTTCTCCAAACGGGGCCATTAATTTAACCGTCACTCCGGCAGGGGCGTATACTTTTCTATGGTCGAATGGGGCCACCACGGAAGACCTGTCCGGCATTACAGCCGGTACCTATACGGTCACGGTCACGGAAGGAAGTGGCTGCACCAATACAGCCAGTTTCACAGTTACCAACAACACGCCGACACCCAGTTTAACCGCTACCCCGACTGCCTCCACCTGTGGCTTGAACAACGGCGCCGTTAACCTCAGCGTGTCGCCGGCCGGCGCTTACACCTTCCTCTGGTCGAATGGGACCACCACGGAAGACCTGTCCGGCATTGCAGCCGGCACCTACTCGGTCACGGTTACCGCCACTTCCAGCGGCTGTACCGCAACGACCACCGTCACCGTCACGAACAACAACCCCGTAATCAATATCGCCGGCAACACCAGCCCGGTCACTTCCTGCACTACTCCCAACGGAAGTATTGACATAACGATCACCCCTTCGAATACGTACACGTTCATCTGGTCGAACGGGGCGACCACGGAAGACCTCGTGAACATTGCGGCAGGCACGTATTCTGTTACCGTTTCGGCGGGGGGAAGTTGCACCAATACAGCCAGTTTCACAGTTACCAACAACACGCCGACACCCAGTTTAACCGCTACCCCGACTGCCTCCACCTGCGGCCTGAACAACGGCGCCGTTAACCTCAGCGTGTCGCCAGCCGGCGCTTACACCTTTATCTGGTCGAATGGCGCAACCACGGAAGACCTGTCCGGCATTGCAGCCGGCGCCTACTCGGTCACGGTTACCGCCACTTCCAGCGGCTGTACCGCAACGACTACCGTCACCGTCACGAACAACAACCCCGTAATCAATATCGCCGGCAACACCAGCCCGGTCACTTCCTGCACTACTCCCAACGGAAGCATTGATATAACGATCACCCCTTCGAATACGTACACGTTCATCTGGTCGAACGGGGCGACCACGGAAGACCTCGTGAACATTGCGGCAGGCACGTATTCTGTTACCGTTTCGGCGGGGGGAAGTTGCACCAATACAGCCAGTTTCACAGTTGCCTCCAACACGCCGACACCCAGTTTAACCGCTACTCCGACGGCCTCCACCTGCGGCCTGAACAACGGCGCCGTTAACCTCAGCGTGTCGCCGGCTGGCGCTTACACCTTCCTCTGGTCGAATGGGGCCACCACGGAAGACCTGTCCGGCATTGCAGCCGGCGCCTTCTCGGTCACGGTTACCGCCACTTCCAGCGGCTGTACCGCAACGACCACCGTCACCGTCACGAACAACAACCCCGTAATCAATATCGCCGGCAACACCAACCCGGTAACGTCTTGTACCACTCCCAACGGAAGCATTGACATAACGATCACCCCTTCGAATACGTACACGTTCATCTGGTCGAACGGGGCGACCACGGAAGACCTCGTGAACATTGCGGCAGGCACGTATTCGGTCACCGTTTCGGCGGGGGGGAGTTGCACGAATACGGCCATATTTACAGTTGCCAGCAATACGCAACCGCCCAGTTTGACCGCTACCCCGACGGCCTCCACCTGCGGCCTGAACAACGGCGCCGTTAACCTCAGCGTGTCGCCGGCCGGCGCTTACACCTTTATCTGGTCGAATGGGGCCACCACGGAAGACCTGTCCGGCATTGCTGCCGGCGCCGGCGCCTACTCGGTCACGGTTACCTCCATTTCCAGCGGCTGCACCGCAACGACCACCGTCACCGTCACGAACAACAACCCTACGATCAATATCGCCGGCAACACCAACCCGGTAACGTCTTGTACCACTCCCAACGGAAGCATTGACATAACGATCACCCCTTCGAATACCTACACGTTCATCTGGTCGACCGGGGCGACCACGGAAGACCTCGTGAACATTGCGGCAGGCACGTATTTCGTCACCGTGTCGGCGGGGGGGAGTTGCACCAATACGGCCATATTTACAGTTGTCAGCAACACCATTCCTCCGGGTCTTAATGTTGATATTACCCCTTCTGTTTGCGGTGCGCCGGATGGCGCAATCGACCTGATTGTCTCGCCGGCAGGTGCTTACCAATTTACCTGGTCCAATGGGGCAACCACAGAAGACCTGACAGGCCTATTGCCCGGGAATTATTCTGTCACCGTTACTTCGTTGGCAAACGGCTGTAGCACTGCGGCAATCTATAACGTCCCGAGCAACAATACTGGCTTCGCTATAAGTGGCATAGCCACCCCGGTCACCAATTGCATTCAGCCCAATGGAGCGATCGATCTCAGTGTTTTCCCGCCGGGACGTATACTTTTTCCTGGTCAAATGGGGCAGGTACCGAGGACCTCACCGGTCTGCCGGCAGGAACTTACACGGTGACCGTCAGCGATTCGGGCTCCTGTCCCGCCGAAGCCTCGTTTACGGTTGTAGCGCAATTGATCCTGCCCTCGATTTCCCAGACGGTTTCCGCCGCCACTTGTGGTCTATCAAACGGCTCGATTAACTTAAGCATCGCTCCTTCAGGAGTCTATGATTATTTGTGGTCGAATGGAGATACCACTGAAGATTTACAGAACGTCGCAGCGGGCAACTACATGGTCACTGTCACCGGAACGAACGATTGCACGGCTTCCGTCTCCATTGACATCCCAAACGACACCATCATTTTCGACCTCACGGCTATCCTGACACCCAATACCGTTTGTATTTCGGCCAACGGGGCCATTGACCTGAGCGTATCTCCGGCAGGAAATTACACATTCGCCTGGTCAAACGGCGGGACGACCGAAGATCTACAAAGCCTGGCCGCCGGGAGCTATTCCGTCACAGTTACCGAAGGCGCCAGCTGCACCTCCACGGCCACTTTTGAGGTCCTGAATGAATCCGGTGCACCGGATATTTCGACGGTCTCGACCTTATGCATTTGCGGGGGAAACAACGGAAGTATTGATGCGACCATTTCCCCGGCAGCAGCTTATGATTATTTATGGTCTACAGGCGACACGACGGAAGACCTGGAAAATCTCCTTCCCGGAAGTTATTTCGTGACCGTAACGGGTGTAAATGGCTGGTCCTCAATAGGCTCGGCAATCGTATCCGATAGTGTGATCAACTTTTCAGCTGTCGCCACGATCCTGCCCAACAACTCCTGTTTGACAGCCAACGGCAGCATAGGCCTGACCCTGAGTATCCTGGGCAACTTTACTTTTTTATGGTCAAATGGCGCCACTTCCCAGGACGTGCAGGCCCTTGCTCCGGGTAACTACTCTGTAACCGTCACCCTTGGCGAAAGCTGTAGTTTTTCCGCCGACTACCTGGTCCCGGACGAAAGCGAACCGCCAGTCATTTCCGAGTCCACGATACCCGCCCTATGCGGGCAAAGCAATGGTTCAATTGACTTGACTGTGATGCCTGGAATTGGAAATACCTACCTATGGTCGAATGGCGCCACCACGGAAGATCTTCAAAATATCACTTCCGGCATTTACTCGGTCATCTGTACCGGGGCCAATGGCTGCGTTTCAACAGATACCGTGGAAGTACCAAACGAGAATGTGGCCATTTTCCTTTCCACTGCGCCAACGGCCAATACCAGTTGTGTCATCCCTAATGGCGCGCTCGATCTATCGGTTTCTACGCCTGGAAGTTATACCGTCTTGTGGTCAAACGGGGCAACCACGGAGGATCTCGATGGGATTTCTTCCGGCATTTACTCAGTGACCGTAACCGATGTTAGTGGGTGCTCTGAAACCACCTCCGCCACGGTGGACGGCCCGGTATTCCCCACGGTTTCGATCGAAGGCCCGGTTTCGGCCTGTGAAGGAGAATCGGTCACCCTGCTTGCTGGCACGGGTTTTTCAGCCTATCTATGGTCAACGGGGGCAACAGGAACCAGTATTACCGTCTCTCAGGCCGGTATATACACGGTAATGGTCACGAATGCAGATGGTTGTATGGCTGTAGACAGCCAGAACTTCCAATTATTGCCGCTCCCTTCGCCGATCATCAGCGGTCCATCGATCATCTGCAGCGGGGATGCGATCCTTAGCGTTTCGGGAGGGAGTTTTGCCCAAATAAATTGGAACACCGGCGAAGGAACGGATAGTATTACCGTTTCTCAAGCAGGTACTTACGCCGTGACGGTGACCAATTCAGCCGGCTGTACCGCTTCTGCTTCACAAGATCTGAATATAGGGATGCCTCCAGTCCCCGTGATCGTCATCGATACCTTCAACTGCGATGAGACCGCCACGCTCGATGCCGGGCAAGGATATGCCAGCTACCTCTGGTCGAACGGCGCCACCACCCCGGCCATTACCGTTTCGACCAATGGCTCCTACACCGTGACTGTCGGCGACTCCCTCGGCTGCATTGGCATTGGGGGTGTAAACCTGGTGATACCCCAACCGCCCCAGGTCACTATCTTGGGCGCGGCCAGTCTTTGCCAAGGCGATGAAACTACGCTCTCTGCCCCGGGTAATTTTGCTCAATACCTCTGGAGCACCGGGGACATGACGCCTCAAATTACCATTTCGCAAGGCGGCGTTTATGCCGTGACCGTTAGCGACGCCAACGGTTGCACCGCTTCTGCCGACTGGACCGTAACGCAATTGCAAACCGATTATGTCTTCTTCCAAACGACAGCCTGCTCGCCTCAGGATACCGGAACCGTTCAGGTGGTTCTGATCAATCAATTTGGATGCGACTCCATTCTTGTAACCACCACCATTTTGGAGCAACCCGTTTTTACAAGCATTGAAATGAATGCCTGTGAAGGCGAAAGTGTGCTGTTCAACGGGGTGGAGATCCAGGCAGGAAACGCCCAGGATTTCATCTTTACCGGCGCGAATGGTTGTGATTCCATTGTCACCGTGCATGTTTCGGCCTTCCCACCTCTCCAGTTCGGCCTGACCGCCGCCAAGGCCTGTTGGAATCTGGAGAATGGGAGCATCGAGGTGTTGTTAGGGAGTGGTATACCTCCTTTTCTATATTCTCTCAACGGAGGAAACTTTCAGGATGTTCCCCAATTTTCAGGCCTCTCCGGAGGAAGTTACACCGTGGTGGTGGAAGATGCAAACGGGTGCGCAGCTTCTCAAAGTATTGAAGTTCCCGAAACCACCCCGACACAGATACTGGCTGAAGACCAAACTCTCTCCTGTGAAATAGGCCAAGCGACCTTATATCCCCAGGTAATCTCCGGCAACCCGAACGATCTCTTTTGGACCTGGCCGGACGGCTCGCACAAACCCTGGCTGAAGGTATACGATGCCGGCATATACGTGGTACAGGTAGATGATGGGTGCGAGGTGTTGGAAATCCCCATTGAAGTAACGTGGGAGGAGGATTTTCTCAAGACCGACTTTTTTTACATCCCCAACTGTTTCTCGCCGAACGGCGACGGGATCAACGATGTGTTTCGGGTATTTCCGGGGGAAGGATTCGAGGTGCTTTCCTTTGAGTTTCGCATATTTGACCGGTGGGGTGATGAGATGTACGTCTCCTTCGATCCGGAGGAAGGCTGGGATGGGGTCTTTCGGGGTATCGAACGGCAACCGGGCGTGTATGTCTGGTTCGTCAAGGCCCAGGTGCTGGTCTGCGGTTCACAGATCAGGGATGTGTTCCGGGAGGGTGGGGTGACGATAGTCCGGTAGTATTATCTTGTACTTTATTGTTTACTAAAAGATTATGATAGAACACAAGCCGGATTATTACTGCCTGTTGCAGGAGGTTCGCACCCGGCTGCAATAACAAACAAGAAGTTGAAGACGCCTGCCAAGCGGTATCATTAGATCAATCCCGGACGCCCCCCCCCGCCCCCCGGGCCCCCACCCGGCTTTAAGAACCCCGCCCCGGCGCCCCCCCCCCCCCCCCCGCCGCCCCCGCCTTCTTGGGACCCCCCCGGCGGGGGGCGGGGCAACCCCACAGCAGCCCAAGTGTCAATAAAATAGAGCAGTCGGGCGAAATAAAATTTGTTGCATCACACAATAAGGATTATCTTTTCTCATTCAATTATTCCAAAAACCAATTCCGGCAATGAGCACGCTCCCCAATAGCCTTTCCCTGCCTTCCCTTTTTGTCCGGGTTCACCGTACAACTATGAGCAAACTGGTACTTTGTGGTCTCCTCGCATGGGGTTTCATTCACCCAGTAGCGGCGCAGATTACCATAACCAATTCGGCCTTTCCGGCGGTGGGCGATACCCTCCATTATCTTTTCGGCAACCAACCCGGGGCTATTAATCAGATATTCACTCCGCCCGGCGGCGATCAGATGTGGGATTTGAGCAACCTTCAGCCGGACCAAATCTGGAACCAGGTTATGCAAAACCCGCAAACGGGCTCGGCTTCTGCTTCCTTCCCCGCAGCATCTGTCCTGTTCAATCCATTAAACTCCGGCTCTGAGGTTTATGGGCAGGTCACCAGTAACCAGGTCAATGACCTGGGCTATTTTGGCCTTGACGAGATTGGGTTGGGCTTGAATTTAAATTTTGTTAAGTCCCCTGCCCTGGAAGAATCCTGGGCGCCGGTCAACTTCTTTGACATCAAACAAAGCGCTTCCAATGTATTAACTGGTTTCGATGCATCGATTGCGCCAGCTTTATTGCTGAATCTTGTCCCCACGGCCGACTCCTTCCGTATCCGGATTACCTATCAACGGATTAGCACCATCGATGCCTGGGGTACGCTGGCCATACCCGGCGGCACTTTTGATGTGCTGCGGAAAAAGCAAACCGAATACAAGTCAACCGCTGTGGATGTAAAGGTGCCGCCGCTCGGGTGGATTGATATTTCTACCATCGGCGGTCAACAGGTCCTCCCTTTGGGGACGGATACGATAACCACTTTTCATTTTCTGAATAATGTGTCCAAGGAAGCCATTGCTACATGCACACTCAATACTGCACAAAACGCGGTAACGGGTGTTCAGTACAAATCCATAAACCTCCCTACCGCCACGTTTACCCCGGTGTTTAATAAGGCGCTATCAACCTTCCCCAATCCGGTTGAAAACACACTGAATGTGCATTTTACAACCGACCAAAAGGCAACTTTTCAATTAAGGCTGATAACGTTGCATGGGAATTCCGTACTGGAACAAACCATGGAGGCGACTGCCACAGAAAATGATATATCCATTCCAGTCTATTACCTGCCGCCCGGAATCTACGAATTGCTCTTAGAACATGACGGGGTGGTAGTTGGGCGTACCAGAGTGGTTAAGATCTGAATATTATTCACCCCGTGTCGGGGACTTTAGGTTAAACGTTACACTATACATCAGCTCCGGTTAACGTAAACAAATGGAGCTAAAAGGATGAGTTGAATAAGGTAGGAAAACCAAGGGGCACTTTTAGGAGCACTTTCCGGCCCCATATACGTGGTCCAGGTTGGAACGTTGAATCCGTATTGTCTCAGTGGTTTCAACTGACACATTGGCCAAGGATCCAGAAAACGTAGGCCTTTTGAGACGTTGGGGACGTGTAGGAAATAAAAAAGCCCACTTCGACTGAAGCAGGCTTTTTTTGTTGAAAGCGGTCCGGACGGGATTCGAACCCGCGACCCCGTGCGTGACAGGCACGTATTCTAACCAGCTGAACTACCGGACCTTTACAGTTTTTAGTGTTTAGTTCTTAATTTTTAGTTGGGGAATCACCGCAGCACTAAAAAAGAAGCATAAATAATTAAACACTTTCGCACAGCGGATGCAAATGTATGATTGTTTCCGGCACTGTGCAAGACCTTGAGGAAAATTTTAAAAAAAAATTCGCTTCTTCTCACAATCGAACCCGCTTTGCTAACTTTGCAGGTACTTTACATTGCTCAACAGGTGCTTATCCTTGTGTAGTATCCTGCAAAACCTCGGGATTATGGTATTTCTGGAATTTGAAAAGCCGCTGGAAAAACTCTATGAGCAGCTCGACAAGATCAAACAGGTCGGCGAATCGGGCGAACTCGACGTGGAACCCATGATCAAGGAACTCGAAACCAAGATCCGGAATACGCGGAAAGAGATCTATAGCAATCTCAGCGGTTGGGAAAAGGTCCAACTCTCCCGCCATCCCGAACGCCCTTATACGCTCTACTACATCAACCAGATGTGCAAGAAATTTGTCGAACTGCACGGCGATCGCTACTTCAAAGACGATAAAGCGATTGTAGGCGGGTTGGCGAATATGGACGGACAAACGGTCATGATCATCGGCCACCAGAAAGGGGTCAATACCAAGATGCGCCAATACCGCAACTTTGGTATGGCCAACCCCGAAGGCTATCGTAAAGCACTGCGACTGATGAAAATGGCCGAACGATTCAATTTCCCTGTCGTGACGCTCATCGACACCCCTGGCGCCTATCCGGGTATCGAGGCGGAAGAACGCGGTCAGGCAGAGGCGATCGCGCGCAATATGTTCGAAATGGCCCAGCTTCGCGTACCGATCGTGTGTGTGGTTATCGGAGAAGGCGCCTCCGGAGGCGCTATCGGCATCGGCCTCGGCGATCGGGTCTACATGCTGGAATATACCTGGTATTCAGTGATCTCTCCCGAATCCTGCTCCTCCATCCTTTGGCGTAGCTGGGACTTCAAAGAGCAGGCAGCTGAAGCACTGAAACTGACGGCCGATGATATGTACGAATTCAATATCATCGACGGGATTATCAAAGAACCTGTTGGCGGCGCTCACTCCGCGCCCGAAGAAACGGCCAAGATCGTGAAACGCCAGATCAAAAAGGCCATCGCCGAATTGCAAGAGCTCACGCCCGAAGAACGAATCGAACAACGCATCAATAAATATGCTTCTATTGGGGTGTACGAACGCGTTCCCCTGAGTATTACGGATAATGAGGCTGCTGCTTTCGGCGGCGATTCAGATGCCGAAGAGGATTTGTCCAACTAATCTAGCTATGTCAACCATTCAAAATATGCGGAAGAAGCTACATTTGCGACTGTTGCAACAGCAGCTTCGCCACCACCGCTTTCCCCGTCAGTCCCTTCAGTTCGATAAAACCCATACCATAGGTATCCTTTTTGATGGCACAGATCTCGATAGCCGGGAAATAGTGCTCGGCTTTGCCAAAGAACTCCGTTCGGCCGGTAAATCAGTGAAACTGCTTGGCTACCTCGATAACCGGACCGAAAGTGAAAGCTTTCCTTTTAAGGTCTTTAATAAACGGAATATCGACTGGCTGATGCGCCCTAAAGGGGATTCCGTGGCCGATTTTCTCGACCATACCTACGATATCCTGCTCAACCTTTCCATGGTGGAAAACCTGGCGCTGGAATACATCGCCGCTTTGTCGAAAGCGCATTACCGGGTGGGCGCGTTCTCGAAAACTACGCATTGTTATGAGCTCATGATCGACCTGCCGCCCACTCAACGCTTGCCCGACCTGATCAAACAAATAGAATTTTTCCTTCAAAAGATGCAGTCGACAAATGAAGCAGCCAAGGTTTAGCGGTACGGGTGTCGCGCTTGTTACCCCTTTCAAAAATGGGAAAGTAGATTTTGAAGCCCTCGAACGGGTCACCGAACACGTGATCCAGGGCGGGGTAGATTTTCTGGTGGCGCTCGGCACTACCGGCGAAGCGATCACGCTTTCCGACCGGGAAAGCCGCGAGGTGCTCGACCGTATCCTCCGGGTCAATAATGGCCGGCTGCCCATCGTCGCAGGTCCTTTCGGAGAAAGTAATACCGCCCGTCTGGTGGAAAAAGTGAGGGCGTTTAACCTCGACGGATTCGACGCCATCATGTCGAGCAGCCCGGCCTACAACAAACCCAACCAGGAAGGGATCTACCAGCACTTTATGGCGCTGGCTGAAGCTTCGCCCCTGCCCGTCATCATTTACAATGTGCCCAGCCGCACCGGTCGCAATGTGCAGGCCGATACGGTGATCCGCCTGGCTAATGCCAGCAATAAATTTATTGCGGTGAAAGAAGCCGCCGGCGATATGGCCCAGGCAATGCGCCTCCTCAAGTACCGCCCGGAGCATCTCCTTGTACTCTCCGGCGATGATCCGCTGACACTGCCTATTATTGCCTGCGGCGGCGATGGTGTTATCTCCGTGATCGCCAACGCCATGCCCAAAGAATGGGCAGATATGGCCCGCGCCGCTCTTCAGGGCGATCTGGTCACTGCCCGCCGCCTCAATAGTCTAATGCTCGATATTCACCCATGGCTCTACATCGATGGCAATCCCTCCGGGGTCAAAGGTCTGATGGAATACCTGGGGTTGTGTAGTAAAGAGGTAAGACTGCCTATGTCCCCGATCTCGGATGCGAACCTGCAGTCCTTAATTAGGGAAGTGGAAAAGGGATCCCGATAGCTAGCTGGATTTTTTCCCACCTATTCTCCCACTTTTTTTATCGCATCCACAATGGCTTTTAACGCTGGAGGGAAAGTGAGAAGCGCAGGAGTTCCTTCTTCTACCGGCCAGATCCCCACCTCTACTACATGGCGGTCCAGTCCATCCGATACGGCTAACCGGAGGGGAATCGGTTTGGGTTGCGCCAAAAGCCGGTTTTCACAATCAATGCGGGTACAGCCATACCGGGTTTCCATATCAAAAAACCCGTTGGCCCTGATAAAATCGGCCAGATCGGCGAGCTGCCGCCGCGACAAAGTCTTTTTGTCGACGCGCAGGCCTGTATTCACCGTCTGACGTTCGTGGATGAGGCGTCCATTTTCCTTGATAAGAATGAAATCGCGCTGCACGGGGTCGGCGCCGCCAAAAAAACCTCCGCCGGTCAATTCGATCCGTATTTCCCGCTCTCCGTCGATCCAGGTGCGGTGGTTTTTTTTGTTCACGGGTGTTTCATTGGAGGCGGAAGCGGAAGGAACGGGAATTTGCCGCACAAAGCGATGCGCATATTGCGTACGGCCCACAGTGAAGTAAAGTTCCAGTTGATCGATCGAAAGCTGGCCGAGCCTAAACTGGTCTATTCCGCGAAAAGGAACCTGAAGGATGTCTCCCTGAAGATCCCAACTCCCCCGGCGCAACTGATCACGGTCGAATAGTTCGAAGGAGTGGCTCGCATCCAGCAACAGGTCGCACAATTCGCTGGTGTCAGCCCGCTCGATGAGGTCTCCCGATCCGGTTTCATAGGTCATCTCAAACGACCACACCACACCGGTGAGCAGGTCGGGATTCCATTTCTTCGCCGGTTGCGCGAGAAGGAAGAGTGGATAGAAAAAAAGCAAAATGTAAAAAGCCTTTCCCATAAGGGATGTAATATAAAAAAATGTGAGTCATCCCTAATGTTAAAACACGCTAAAAAAGAGGTAATCCCACGGAAGATTAACCCGTAAAGGCGCAAAGGGCGTATTTGCGTCCTTTGCGCCTTTACGGGTTAATTTTTTAGAAATTAAAACCAAGCGTCAGCAAAAAGTGCTGCACGGTGGTTTTGGTTTCCACTTCGGGCTGTGGCCTGTCAGAGGTCAGGTAGGGGAAGTAGGAACCTTCTGTGATCCCGCGCCGGTAGGCCAGATCCAGGAAGAAGCCTTTCTCCCGTACGCCAAAACCGGCAGACCAGATGCCCCGGGTATAGGTCTCCCCCACATAGGGGCTGGTGATGAAGTTGTACCCTGCCCGGATGCGGAAAATATCCATTACGGCTTCCCCACCCAGGCGAACGATAAATGAAGACGTATAGGCAGTAGAAATTTCCCTGTTCAGTTGGCGCTGATAATCCTTGTCGGCAGGCGTGGTGGCATTGGTAAAATTAAAAGCGGCGGTGCTGTAATCCGCCCATTCCACCTCGGCAGTGAGGAACCCTGCTTTTTTAAAAAGGAGGCCGGTTGATCCGATCACCCGCCAGGGGGTTCGGAGTCGGTATTCATAGAACCCCTCCGGAGAGGATTGTTCATACCGGTTGTTCCCATCGAAGAAATAGTCATATACCATAGATGTCGAATAACTGTCTTCGAGCGAGAAAGAGGTTGGGGTATGCAACGCGAGGCCGATCCGGATAGCATGGGTGGGTTTGTAGATCATACCCAGCTTCAGGTTGATACCGGTACCGTTGAGGCGGACGTATTCCTGGTACGATAGTTCATTGAATACGGGATTTTGATTCCCCTCATCCGTTTCGGTATAGGTTTTGTCTTCTGTGAACGAGAGGAAAGGCACGCCCACAGTCATGCCCAATTGGAGTTTCTCTTCGTAATTGGCAGCCAGGGAAAACACCATTTCGCTCACAGAGCCTTGTGTTTTAACAACTTGCTGCTTGTCGACCTCTTCTCCATCGTAAAAATCGCTAAAATATTCGCCGGGGTTGTTTTGGTCGGGGTAAATGGCGCCGACATCATAGGCCAGGCCTTCTTCGAATCCATCCAACTCACTGGATTCAAGTCCCGTGGCTTTCTCCAGAAAACGATCGGTTATACTTCCTGGGGAGGTGCCGGAGAAGTAAATGCTTTGGGTATAGGTAGCCATCCGGTTCAGGCCAATCCCGAAATTGAGGGTCTTCCAACTGGAATTGGAGGGATGGCCTGCAATGACGAAGCCGACATTATTGACGTTTAGGCTGCTGCGATCTTCCGGGATGAGCTGATTTTCCTGTTTTCCAAGAAGCAGGCTCTTGGTTTTGATGGAATAGATCTCCGGAGAAAAAGAGAACTCGGAGCGGCGGTATGAGGCTAATCCGGCCGGGTTTCCGCTCAGTGTGGAAAAATCGGCTCCAAACGCGCCAATCCCGCCACCGATACCGACTGTGCGGGCCGTCCCTCCGGGTTCGGGATAGAAAGAAAAGCGAAGGGCATCGTAAGCTGTTTGCGCTTGCAGAGAAGAAAATATGGTTCCCGCAAGCAGGAAAAGCATGGATAGAATATTGCGTATCATGATATTTTTGGGTTAAAGTGACAGAAAAAAAGGGGGGATAGGTCTTATCCATATCCCCCCTCTCTTTACCAACCTATGCGTGCAGCAATTGCAGTGTCTGATTAATTGCCTCGACGGCTGCTGTTGTTGTTACTGTTGCTTTTACTGCTACTGCTACTGTTATTGCTACCGCTACCGCTATTGGACCGGGATGGCGTATTGCCCGAAGAGGAGTGGTTGCTGCTTCCCTGGTTGTTATAGCTTCTGGAAGGTTGGCTGGAGTTCGACCGGTTAGGTTGCGTACTCGGTTGATTATTATTATTACTCCGAGGAGGCTCGACGTTGCGTGGCGGATTGTAGGACGGTGGAGGAGTAGATGGCCGTTCCTGATTGCGCGGAGGCGAATAGGAGGGGCTGTTTCCGCTTCTGTCATTGTCTTTTTTTTGCGGTTGTGGTTGCGGCTGTGTGCGTGGCGGCTGTACCGGTTGATTGCGATCACGCGGCGTGGGCTGCGGATTTACATTTGGCCTCGGTTGTACCTCACGTTCCTTTGGAGGAGTAGGCATGACCCGGTCGCGCGGCGGTGGAGCGGTTTCTACCGGCGGACGCTCGCGAACTACAGGCTGCTCGCGGGGCGGCATTTCCGTTTGCGGGCGAGTCCGTTCAGCTTCACGAACAGGAGTGATCTCTTTTCCTCCAGGTTGTGCAGAGGGACTGGTGCGATCCATCGGCGCCGTTTGCACTTTTTCAGTGGGGCGGGTCTGAACGCCACCTGTGTCGTCTATCTGGTTGATACGTACGGATGGGCGCTCCGTTTTTAGCGTGCCGGATTTCCGTGGGCCATAATATACGTTGTCAATATTGGAGTTAGTGTTGTACACATACCCGTCGCCCCAGGATGGCGGAGAGTAATAATTGTGCCCCCAACCGTTATAGCCCCAATTGTTGTATCCCCAATTGTTGTATCCCCAATTGTTATAGCCCCATCCATTTCCGCACCAGGGGTTGTACCCATAAGGGTTGCCATAGGAGTTATAGATCTGGATGTAGGTGTAGTTGGGGCCCCAGGAGTTCCAGGAGTTCCAGCTATTGTAGCGATTCCAGGAATTCCAGCGCTGATACTGGTTCCAGCGGCGCCAGGACCAAAAATCATCATAGATCAGCACGGTGATGCCAGGGGTGAAGAAGGGGTCGTAGTAGGAGACATCTACATAACAGGGGTCGTAGTAGCTAAACCCTGTATACGGCCGGTGAAAACGACGTATACGGGACGAGTAGTAGTAATTGTAGTCGTCATCGTCGTAATAATAGTCGTCGTTGTCGTTACTGTAGTTATCTACATAACCCGCATCGCTGGTGCTGTTGTTGGCGGCCGGCTTCGTGTCATAATAATAACCGGAGTCTGTGTCCGGGTCATAGTAGAGGTCATCATGTTGGGCCAATGCGGTGGTGGTCCACAAGGCGACCATCAAAATTGGGAGAAACGCGAATATTCGTTTCATGCTTTTAATATCTTTTATGTAATTACCTAGCTCTCTAATCTTACAACCTCGAATTTATTACTTTTGTGCCGATTTTACTGTTAATCTTATTTTAAAGTGTTCCAAGGGAACTGTTAAAGCAGGGATTTCAGTTAGTTAAGACATCATTTTTGTTAAAAAGTTAACAACTCGGGACGGGTAAAAGATAATTTTTAACAAAATGCATGTGATTTTTTGAAAATTGAATTACAACGAATACGATGGCAAAGGAAATCACCCCACGTACAGACGACTATTCTCAGTGGTATATTGATGTGGTAAAGAAAGCCCAGTTGGCTGAAAATTCGGCGGTACGGGGCTGCATGGTCATTAAACCATACGGGTTTGCGATTTGGGAAAAAATGCGAGATCAGCTGGACCGCATGTTTAAGGAAACGGGGCACGTAAATGCCTACTTTCCGCTTTTTATCCCAAAGAGTTTCCTCAGCAAAGAAGCGGAGCATGTAGAGGGCTTTGCCAAAGAATGTGCCGTGGTGACTCACCACCGGCTTATGAACGACCCGGAAGGTAGCGGCCTGATCGTGGATCCGACATCCAAGCTGGAAGAAGAATTGATCGTGCGACCAACCTCGGAGACTATGATTTGGAATACCTACCGCGACTGGATCAAATCTTACCGCGACCTGCCCCTTCTGATCAATCAATGGGCAAACGTAGTTCGCTGGGAGATGCGCACGCGTTTGTTCCTCCGCACGACGGAATTTCTCTGGCAGGAAGGGCATACCGCGCACGCTACGCGCCAGGAAGCTGTAGAAGAGGCCCTTAAAATGCAGGCAGTCTATGCGCAATTTGCCGAAGAATACATGGCCATGCCGGTGATCCAGGGCGCCAAAACGCCGAATGAACGCTTCGCCGGCGCAGAGGATACGCTGACCATCGAGGCGCTGATGCAGGATGGGAAGGCTTTGCAGGCAGGTACGTCTCACTTCCTGGGACAAAACTTCGCCCGCGCTTTCGACGTCATGTTCCTGAACGAGGATAACCAACAGGAACTGGTTTGGGCGACCTCCTGGGGTGTCTCCACCCGTCTCGTGGGAGGATTGATTATGACCCATTCGGACGATGAAGGGCTGGTGGTGCCTCCGAAACTGGCGCCGACGCAAGTGGTGATCGTGCCGATCCCGAAGCCGAGCCCTGAATTCGGGGAAGTGGCTGAAAAGATCATGCGCGCCCTCCGCGATAAGGGCATCTCGGTGATGTACGACCAGGATATGAAAAACCGGCCGGGCTTCAAATTCGCCGAATATGAGATGCGCGGTATTCCCGTGCGAATCGCCTTTGGTGCGCGCGACCTGGAAAATAACCAGTTGGAAGTGGCTCGCCGCGATACCAAAGAAAAGACTGCCGTGCCGATTGACGGCATCGCCGGCTATGTGGAAAACCTTTTGGACGAGATCCAAAAGAACCTGTTTAACCGGGCGAAAGATTACCGCGATTCCCATATCACCCGGGTCGATACGATGGATGATTTCAAGCAGGTGCTCAAAGAAAAAGGCGGGTTCCTTTCCGCCCACTGGGACGGCACCACGGAGACTGAGCTCAAGATCAAGGAGATGACCAAAGCCACCATCCGCTGCATCCCCAACGATGCGGAACAGGAAGACGGGGTTTGCATCCTGACGGGCAAACCGTCCACGCAGCGGGTGTTGTTTGCGATGGCGTACTAATACTTTTTAAGATGCGATGCGTGAAGCGTCGCATCTTAAATTTTACTCAGGATATAGTCTTTCAATCCAAATAGACTCAATATCCCGAGAATTACCACTACTACCAGCACCCAATACGCTACTTGATTAGCTTTTGGGCTTTTGGCGGCATAAGTAGCGGTAAACCACCCTCCCAGGGTTTGGCCGATGGCGACGATGGCGCCCATTTTCCAGTCGATCATGCCCCGCCAGGCGAAGATAGCGATGGCGATGCCCGTATAGATCGCTACTACTGTAAGCTTGGCGGCGTTAGATTCCGTCATACTGAAGCGGGCTCCAAGCACCATAGCTGCCAGAAAGAAAAGGCCCATTCCCATTTGAATGAATCCGCCGTAAAAGCCGATGGCCAGAAAGGCCGGGGCTGCGATCCACCAATTGGGGCGATGGGTTGGGTCGGTATCCCGTATCCAGCGCTCCGGCTTTACCACAATCATGAGGAACATCACGATCATCAGGTAGCGGAAGACGATGAGGAACTGCTCATTGCTCACCCACAAGGCCAGGGCGATGCCGCCCAACGACCCGAACGTCGTCAGCGTGATATAGGGCCAGCTTCGCTCCAGCTTGAGCTTCCCGTTCTTTTGAAAAGCCGCCACACCTGCTACGCACTGGGTAAACACCCCAATCCGGTTAGTCGCATTGGCCACATTACCCGGCAGTCCGAGGACTTCGGTGAAGATGGTCAGCGTGATGGTCGATCCATTTCCCGCCATGGTATTGATAAAACCTGCAAAGAGGCCGCCGATCACGGCGATGATGTAGGGCCAGATTTCCACCCGAATTAAATTTTATGTCGAATATTACTCATTTTTCCCATCAATCCCTCTAATCCCTTTCAATCCCCTCAAAATTACTATTTTCACTTTCAATTTTTTAGACTCCAAGAGTGGCGTCTCTATTTCACATTTAGGCGCCAGGTATGGCGCCTCTACTATTCCACTTTCTCATGGATCACTACGGCATACTCTCCCTCCTCCCTCCACTCGTAGCCATTGTACTGGCCATCTGGACGCGGCAGGTATATCTTTCATTACTCATGGGTATCTGGCTGGGCTGGTTAGTCATCAACAAGGGCAACCCGCTTACCGGGACATTTGACACCGTCCAGGGGCTGGTGAATGTCTTTCAGGATCCCGGCAATACGCGCACCATTATGTTTTGTGCATTGGTAGGCGCACTCATTCTGTTTATACAAAAATCAGGTGGGGTGGAAGGCTATATCCTGCGGGTAAACCGCTGGTTAGAGAAACTGGCTAGCCAGGATCCCAGACGCGAGCGTATCTGGGTGCAGTTGCTGGCCTGGCTGACAGGCATGATCGTATTTGTAGAAACCAGTATTTCCCTCCTTACGGTGGGGACCCTTTACCGGCCCCTGTTCGATCGCCTGGGTATTTCAAGAGAGAAACTGGCATATATTGCCGATTCGACCTCCGCACCGACTTCTATCATCATTCCATTTAATGGCTGGGGCGCCTTTATCATGGGGCTCTTGGCTGCCAATGAATTTGCGCATCCCTTTAGTGTGCTGTTTCAGTCGATGGTATACAATTTTTATCCGTTCCTGGCGCTGGCGCTGGTGTTGGTCGTCATCCTGACAGGATGGGATTTCGGGCCCATGAAAAAGGCCGAAAAGCGGGTCCGGGAAACGGGCGCTATTTTGGCGGAAGGATCGGAAGCTATGATAGCGGAGGATCTGATCGAAGTGAAGGTGCAGGAAGGAGTCACTCCCAGAGCGTTCAACATGGTCATTCCAATTGCGGTAATGGTGCTCCTGATGCCCTTGGTGCTGGCCTATACCGGTTGGGGTGAGGCCCCCGCTGATGCCGGATTTTTGGATAAATTATTGGTAGCTATCGGGAAAGGATCGGGCTCTACGGCCGTCTTGATGGCCGTATTGGGGTCAATTTTGGTATCGATGGTCCTATATCGGGCACAGGGCATTTTCAAGATACCGGAAATGATCGATATTACCCTGAAGGGGATCTCCAGCCTGATGCCGTTGGCCTTGTTAATGATGCTGGCCTTTGCGATCAGTGGCGTTTGCAAAGAATTACATACGGGGCAGTATGTGGCGGAAATCACCCGGGATTGGTTATCTCCGGCTATGGCGCCGCTGCTCGTTTTTCTGGTGAGCTGCTTTATCGCATTTTCGACGGGTACCTCCTGGGGCACTTTTGCCATCATGATCGGCATCGCCATCCCTATGGCCCGCGAACTGGATGCCAATGTCTTCATGGTCATTGGCGCCGTGATGGGCGGCGGGGTATTCGGAGATCATTGCTCGCCTATTTCCGACACCACCATCCTTGCCTCCATGGCATCCGCCACTGATCACATCGATCACGTGCGCACGCAACTGCCGTATGCGTTGCTGACAGGCGGATTGGCGGCGTTGGGGTATTTGGGGATGGGGTTGTTTGGTTTATAAGGTTTATAGGGCTTCGCCCAGTTTAGGAGGTTTAGTTTTAGAAAAAACTAAACCTCCTAAACCTCATAAACAGGCGAAGCCGATAAACGCTATTTCAAAAGTTTCTGATATTTCCCCGTATCTCCCAACACCTTCACTGCATCTTCAATCTCCTGGTCATTGCGAAGGCCGATCTGAATTTTACCATTTTGGAAATAGAAACGGCTGGCAATATCCTTTTCGATGAGGTCGATAAGGACGTCCTTATTCTTTTCCAGTTCTGCTTTTTTGATGGTGGCCAGTTGACTTTGCAGAGAAGCAGCAGCGAATTCCTTATCGTAGCCATCTTTTTTTGCCTGTTCCAGCGTTTTCTCCAGCAACTTATCGGTTTCAGTCTGGTATTCAAATTTGACCTTTTGAAGGTAGTTTTTGAAATTGTCCCACTGAGTAAAGCGAAATGCTTTCAGGTCGGCGATGGTATCGATATCCAGAACATACTGGGTCACGTAGTCAAAGATGACAAACTGACTTTGAAGGGCTTGTACGATGGGCGCCTGATCAGCTGCGCCAACTGTCACATCTGGTTTGACGCCCCCCCCGTCGAGAACCGTACGTCCGTCGCGGGTAGTGAAGCGTGCGCGCTGATCGTCAGGGATATTGACAGGTTCCCCGTCTTTATATTCCACGGCCTGTATGCAGCGCCCGCTGGGGATATAGTATTTAGAGGTCGTCATTTTGAGCTTGGAGTTGTAGCCAATATCTACCGTATTCTGTACGAGGCCTTTTCCATAAGAGCGCTGGCCGAGCAACACGCCGCGATCATAGTCCTGGATCACGCCGGAGACGATCTCGGAGGCCGAGGCTGATTTACTATCGATAAGCACCACGAGTGGCACTTCCAGGTCGGTAGGGGTATTGAGTGTTTTAAAGGTGCGGTCCCAATCGCGTACCTTACCTTTGGTGGTGACCACAACTTCTCCTTTTGGAATGAACACATTGCATACATTGACGGCTTCGTTGAGTAAGCCCCCTCCGTTGTGGCGCAGGTCGAAAATGACGCCTTTGAGGTCGTAGTCGCTTTTCAATTCGGAGAGCGCTTTAGCGACGTTTTTGCCGGCTTCCTGGGTAAAGGTGGTCAGGGCGATGTAGCCGATATCGTCAGAAACCATACCGTAGTAGGGTACATTGGGGATCTTGACATTTTCGCGGGCCAGCGATAGGGTAAATTCCCTGTTCTTGTCTCCTTTTTCAGGGCGGCTGATGGTGATTTCAAGCTCGGAGCCGGAGACGCCGGCCACGATGGTATTGATATCTTCCGGTGTTTTCCCTTTGGTAGACCGGCCTTCTATGGCGGTGATCTGGTCGCCGGCTTTGAGGCCTGCATTGGCGGCCGGGGAGTTTTCGTAGATCTCGATCATGGTGACGTAGTCCCGCACCAGTTCAATATGGGCGCCAAAGCCGTTGTAGCGGCCCTCGGTCAGCATGCGGTAGCTCTCGATCTGAGCTTCGGTGATATAGTTAGTATAGGGGTCGAGCGAATTCATGATCGCATCGATGCCGATGCGCATAAGGTGCGAGGGGTCGAGTTCGTCGACGTAGTTGGTGTTGAGGGTTTTATAGAGGTTGACGAAGATCTCGATGTTTTTGGAGATCTCAAACTCGTTGCCCCATGGCGCTCGGGAGGTAAAGGCCAGGCCTGCAGTAACGAGGAGGATCAAAAAAGAAAGACGGAGGAAGAATTTTTTGAATTTCATTTTAATAGGCTTAGTAGCGTAGCTTTTCCGCAGTTGAAAATATTTTTAGTTGATTGGTATACTTATCAACGATGAAATATCTGTTATCACGCGCAAAGTTGCAGAAAATTAACTTAGTCTGCCAAAAAGGTGCGCAGGAGTTCTAACAGTTCTTCGGGGGCATCCGCATGCACCCAGTGTCCTGCTCCTTCCACGGTGGCGAGCTGCGCATTGGGGAAAAAATCGAGAATGCGGGGCCAGTCGCTATCCTGTATATAGGGCGACTCACTGCCACGAATAAACAAGGTTGGGCCTTCGTAAGGGGTGTCTCCTTCCACTTCCCCGAGGATATCCTGGTAATGCTCGTGGAGCACAGGCAGGTTCATCTTCCAGCTGTAGGTGCCGTCTTTGCCGCGGGAAAGGTTTTTGAGCAGAAATTGGAGTACCCCGTAGCTGTCGATATACTTACGCAGGTGGGCTTCGGCATCTCCACGTTCCTTTACTTGGGTAAGATCGAGGGAGCGCAAGGCTTCGAAGATCCCTTCGTGTCCGCCGGCATAGGCTTTGGGCGCGATATCTATCACCACCAACTTGCGCACTTTGTCAGGGTGGTGGAGGGCATACTGCATGGCAGTCTTTCCCCCCATCGAATGCCCGATCAGATAGGTGTGGTGTATCCAGTTGAACTCCATGAAGTAGTCCAGGTCATTGACCATCCCTTCATAGGTATGCTCAGGGATATCTGGCGAACGCCCGTGGTTGCGCTGATCGACTAAAAAAACCTGGTAGTCTTCACTCAGCAGGCGCCCGACTGTCTGCCAATTATCCAAGGTCCCAAAAAGGCCGTGCAGGATAATGACGGGGTCGCCATGACCAAGTACTTTATGGTTGAGTTCCATGAAAATCTGGGTATAAGTTTACAAGGGTCAGGAGTTACGCATAAGGCGTATTCAAAGATTTTTAAAGGCAATATCGCCGCTGCATGCGCCGATATTGCCTTTAAAAATGACTTTTTAACGTTTTTTTTCTTCGCAAGTGCGTAAGTCCTAAAGGGAATAAGTTTTTAACTCAAGAACTTATTCCCTCATAAACTCAAAAACCATATTCAAAGGCTTTTAGTTCTCCCGCCATCCACCGGTAAGTTGATGCCGGTGATGTAGGCGGCAGCTGGGGAGGCCAGGAATCCGGCGGCAGCGGCAATCTCGGCAGGCGCTGCGAATCGTCCGACAGGTATTTCCGCTTTCATTTCATCCATCACCTCGTGGATCGAGCGATCCGTTTTTTTTGCTTTGGAGATGACAATATCTTGTAATCGATCGGTATGCGTAGCGCCCGGGAGAATATTATTGACGGTAATGCCGTAGGAAGCGAGCTCGTTTGCCAGGGTCTTAGACCAGTTGGCCACCGCTGCCCGAATGGTATTGGAAACGCCCAGGTTTTCAAGTGGCTGTTTGACGGAAGTGGAAATGATATTAATGATGCGTCCATAGCCCTCCTGGATCATGCCTTTTACTACTGCCTGCACCAGAAGCTGATTGCAGATGAGATGGCTGTGAAAAGCAACCAGAAACGCTGCCGGGTCGGCTTCCAGGATAGGGCCGCCGGGAGGGCCGCCTGTGTTGTTGATCAGGATATGGATCGGTTTTTCGGAAGCCAGTCCGGTCACCTTTCGGTGCAGGTCGTGGCTATTGGTGAAATCAGCAACCATGAAGTCGTGCTGCTGCCCTTTGGAACGGTCTAATTCGCCTAATACCATGGCGAGTCGGTCGATATCACGGGCAACTAAGGTAACATTGGCGCCTAATAGAGCCAACTCGATGGCAATGGCCCGGCCTATGCCTTTGCTGCTTCCGGAAACCAATGCATTTTTATGTTGAAGGTTAATATCCATAAAATACCTATTTTGAGCAAGTTAAGTAATTTGACAATTATAATTTCAATAGATAGATGTAGCGCCAGTCCAGGCGCTACATCTATCTATTTCATCATAATTCCGATTGGTTGCTTTCCTACGAACTTAAACAGGATTTTCAGGATTTCCTGCATAAGAGAGATAAGAATAATCGGTTTTTTTAATTTTAGGCTTAATTAAGTACTTTGAACAAAAGTACTTTAATGCTTTTTATAAAGATATCTGCGGCCGCACGGCCGCAGATATCTTTATAAAGACTGAATGGGCGGGCGCCGCCCGCCCATTCAGTCTTTATAATCTTATTTAAGTTAACGTGTATTAAGTTCAAGCACAAATATAATTAAACAACTTTCACCAAATCAGCCATGCCAATAGCAAAGCCTTTTAACCTCAAACAATGGATCGACGAACACCGCCACCTGCTCAAACCCCCGGTGGGCAACCAACAGGTGTATATCGGAAACGACGACTATATCGTGATGATCGTGGGCGGTCCCAACGGACGAAAAGACTACCATTGGGAGGATGGGGAAGAGCTTTTCTACCAGTTGGAAGGGGATATTACGCTCAAGATTATCAATGAAGATGGCACACCGGAAGATATCACGATCCGGGAAGGCGATATGTTCCTCCTCCCTCCGCGTATTCCGCACTCTCCACAACGTCCGGCCAATACGGCAGGGCTGGTGATCGAACGCTACCGCAATCCCGGGGAGAAAGACAAGCTGATGTGGTTTTGCGAGTCGTGTAACAATAAACTGCATGAGGCTATTTTCGAAATGAAAGACATTGTCCGGGAATTGCCGGTGATCATGAACCATTTTATGGATTCGGAGGCACTGCGCACCTGCAAAAAATGTGGAGCTGTAATGGAGCGGGTGTAAACGGAGCACATGTCAAAAAAAACCTTTTTTGCCAGCGACTTTCACCTGGGCGCTGATGCGCGCCTGCCTAGTTCGGAACGGGAGCGACAAGTCGTTCGATGGATGGATCAGATCCGGGATGAAGCGGAGGCGCTTTACCTGGTGGGCGACCTCTTTGATTTTTGGTTTGAATACGGCTCCGTCGTGCCCAAAGGATATTTACGCTTGTTGGGGAAGTTGGCTGAATGGCGGGAAGCCGGTATTTCCATCTATTTTTTTACAGGCAATCACGACATGTGGATGTTCCGGTATTTTGAAGAAGAATTGGGCATTCCGGTCTACCGGGAGTCCATCGTTCGGGAGATCGACGGCAAGACATTTTTTATTGGGCATGGAGACGGGTTGGGTCCGGGTGACCACGGGTATAAGATGCTCAAACGCGTTTTTGCCAATCCGCTGGCACAATGGTTGTTTCGATGGCTCCATCCCGAATTGGGAATGGGGCTCGCCAACTTTTGGTCGCGCCGAAGCCGGGCTTCCAACAAAGAGGCGGAAACGTTCCTGGGCCCCGAGCAAGAGTGGTTAGTTGCCTATTCCAATGCGCAGCTGGATGTGCAGCCGGCAGATTATTTTGTCTTCGGGCATCGGCATTTGCCCATCGATTACACGCTAAAAAACGGAATAAGTCGTTACATCAACCTAGGGGATTGGACGTATTTCAATTCCTATGCAACGTATGATGGGACGGATTTACAACTTTCTTTTTTTGAAAATCCTTCCGGCAGGGTTTATCCTCACTAGCTGGTTGGGCTCCTTGATTTGGAGCACCCCGCTGCGGGCACAACAGGCACTGCCCGATTTTCGGCTCTTGTACAGGGTAGAGCAGCCCGTCCGCTTTCTGGCTGTTGACCCGTTGGGGCAAGTGTATGCAGTGACGCCGGGTAATGAACTACTGCAATACAATACCAAGGGAACAGCCATTTATTCCTATCAAAATATCAGACACGGGAGCCTGGGCTGGATTGATGCGAGCAATCCACTAAATATCCTGCTGTTCTATCCCGGGTTTGGGCAGGTCATCCTATTGGACCGCACGCTCAGCGAGGTGGCGAGGCTTAACCTGCCGGAATTAGGGCTGTGGGATGTATCGGCGGTAGGCCGGTCGGGCGATAATCAGCTTTGGCTCTACGACCCGGTGCAGCAGCTCATTCGAAAAGTGAATACCAAAGGGGAATTTGTGGTAGAAGGACAACCGCTCTCCCTTTTATTGCCGGTGCTTCCCCGTCCGGAGTGGATTCTGGAACGAAAACAGGAGGTCTATCTCTATGATCCGCAGTTGGGGGTGCTGGTGTTTGATGTATTTGGCCAATATTTGAAAACGATTCCCACCAAAGAAATGGAAAATCTGCGAATAGGAGAGGACCAGTGGACCTTTTGGAAGGAGGATAAACTTTACTTGTTTAATCCCCTGTTGCAGCAAATCTATACACTGAGTCTGCCCGAGCCTGCAAAAATGGGATTTCTGCAGGCCAACCGCCTGGTGTTGCAGACGGAAACAGGCTTTGCGGTTTACGGATTTTAGGTTAACAGATTGGCAAAGCGCTCTTTGAAGCCGGCGATGCCCTGTAGTCCGCCGGTATGGATTACCAATACGGTGGATCCAGCAGGAAAAAATCCTTTTTTCAGGAGATCGGCTACGCCAAAGAATAGTTTTCCGGTATACACGGGATCGAGCGGGATTCCGTATAGGGTCTTGGTCTGATTGATGAAGTCGATGAGGTCGGAATTGAATTTGGCATAGCCGCCGAAGTGGTAATCGGGTATGGCCTGCCAGTTCTTTCTGCCAGATTGGCCAGCCTGATCCAGGAAATTTTGTATTTCCTGTCCCATAAAGTCTCCCTTAAGCACGGGAAATGCAAGCAATTGGGTTTGTTCCGGTAATCCGGTGACCAATCCTGCGGCAGTGGCGCCGGTGCCAGCGGCCACACAGACGTAGTCGGGCCATTGCGACAACTGATCGAAACATTCGGTGGCCAGTTCGGCACAACCATTCAAGGCCAATGTATTACTACCGCCTTCCGGCAGGATCCAAAAATCCGATTCCCAATTTTCCAGGTCTTTCCCTTTGCAGCGCGCCCGGTAGGTTGTCCGGTCGAGGTAGCGAATTTCCATGCCGCAGGAGTGGGCAAAGGAAAGGGTGGGGTTGAGGGGAAGATGGCGTTCTCCGCGCACAAACCCGAGCGTCTTCCAGCCTAGTAACTGGCCAGCTGCTGCGGTGGCTGACAGGTGGTTGGAAAAGGCGCCGCCAAAGGTCAGCAATCCCGTTTTGCCGGCGTTGCGGGCTGCTTCCAGGTTGTATTTCAGCTTCCGCCACTTATTGCCGGACACATGGGGGTGTGTCTGGTCGTCGCGCTTCACAAGGATTCGAACTTCGCTGTGGAGCGGCCATTCGTCTATTGGGGTAGGAAGCAGCGGGATCACGGGGTCACTTCAAAGCCAAATATTTCCGTCAGGGTCAATTCCCGGACAGGGCCGATACTTTTAAGGTAGTCCATATCGACATGATCTTTACTGCCCAGCACCAGGAGGGTATAATTTCGCCCCTGGACATATTTGCGCTGGAAAGCGAGCAGGTCCTGAGGGGTAATGGCTTGCATCCGTTCGTATAAGTCCTTGCGCAAGTCGTGATCGAGTCCCCGCTGCTGGGCGAATCGGTAGTTCCAATAAATGTCGTCTTTAATGATCCGTCCCGTTTCGATCTTTCGGAGAATGGATTGACGGGCATTTTCGATCTGGGATTCAGAGATGGGCATTTCTTCGATGATTCCCATCATAGCCGGCACGGCATCCTGTATTTTATCGGGTTGGGTGCCTATGTAGGCTTGCAGATAGTGCGACATATCCTGATAAGCGGGAGAAGTATAGGCAGCGTAGGCGGAGTAGGCCAGGGCTTTGGACTCCCGGATTTCCTGAAAAACGATAGAGGAAAGACCAGAGCCAAAGTACTCGTTGTAGAGGTTGGCCATGATGTTTTCTTCCAGATTGAAATAGGGCGTACCTTTTGACAACCAGAGCATTTCAGCTTGTACCATAGGGAAATCGACAAATAACACCTGCGTCTGCTCCATGTCGAGTTCCGGATATTTGACAGGCGCTGCAATCGGTAGCAAGGTAGGGGGAGTCTTGTGCAGTCGGGTTAGTACATCAACAACCTGGTTTTTCTCCAGGGAGCCAAAGTAGAATACGCGGTGTTCAAAGCTGGTAAGGGCTTGGATGCGCTTCACCAATTCATCGGGCTGAAGGGCTTTGAGGGTCTCTTCCGGAATATTATCAGTAAATGGATTTTTCTCCCCATGCTTGGCGTAGTTGAACATTGCCTGGCGGAGGATGACCTGTTTGTCCTTTGGGGCATTGGCGCGTTTTACAAGTATGTCAGCCACCAGATTTTGGAGCGTACCGGGATCTCCTTTGACATTTTCCAGGAGGTGCTCAAACAACTTGACGCCTTCTTCAAGCGATTCGTCCAATCCGCTGAGCGTCACATACATCCGGTCATGGGCAACCGACACGTTGAAGGCCAGCCCAAGCCGGAAAAATTCCTGCCTGAGTTTTTCAGGCGAATATTGGTCGGTGCCGAGATAGGGCAGATAGGAAATCGCCATAGCGAGGATGGGATCGTGGTTTTTTCCCATTTCCACGATATAGTCGAGCACAAAAGTGGGGTTGGTAGGATTGTGAATATAATCGATGGGGATACCTCCTGCCAGGGCCTGGGTTTGGATTTGTTCCTCGTAGTTCAGGAAGACCGGTTCGAGCCGAGGGGATTCTTGCTTCAGGAAATTTTCTGCGAACTTGGAGATTGCACTGCGGTTTACCGGCACGGGCGTAATGGCCGGTTTATCAACCTTTAGCACGTGGGGATCTTCGCCTGTGCGTTTGTAAATGCAGACAAAGTTGTTTTTCAAGTGTTCCTTCGCATATTGGATCGTCTCTGCCTTTCCGATGCCGGCCATTTCTTCAAACTGGGTCACATACTTTTCCCAGGGCACGCCCAGAATAAAAGAATTGGTCATCACACTGACGCGCCCGGGGTTTGACTCGTTGCGGCGCATTTCGGAAAGTTTGAAATCCTTGATCACGGCTTCGATGAGCCAATCTTCAAAGTTCCCGTTTTTCAGGGCTTCTACCTGATCGAGGAGGAGTTGTTCCACTTCTTTCAGGGTCTGCCCTTCACGGGGTTTGCCATAGAGCCGGAAGATGGAATAATCCTCGTAGGTCGTACTGGAAGCACTGGCTTCGAGGAGTTGTTGCTTCTGCATCAGTTGGAGGTCCATGATGCCTGCCCGCCGGTTAAAAAGAATACTGCGGAGCAGCGACAGCATCAGGGCGTCGTCCGTATTGGCCCCGTCAAATCGCCAGGAAATCTCTACGAAGGCAGCTTCCTGCCCGAACACCTCTTTGTAGATCGGCTCCGTAATTTCTGGTTGGGGGTCGTAGTGAAAAGGGGGGACGGGTTTAGATGCATTGCGACCAAAATGTTTTTCGGCGAGCAGCACTGCCTGTTCGGGATTGAAATCGCCGGCAAGCACCAGGGCCATATTATTGGGGACATAGTGCGTTTGAAAATACGCCTGGATCTTTACGTGGGATGGATTTTTCAGGTGCTCGCCCGTTCCTATGGTCATTTGGGTGCCATAGGGGTGAGTGGGAAAGAGGGTTTCACCGACGGCTTTATAAACTTTTCGGAAGTCGCTGTCCTGGCTGATATTAAACTCTTCGTACACGGTTTCGAGCTCGGTATGAAAGAGGCGGAGCACACATTTGCTGAAACGCTCGCTTTCCAATTCCATCCAGCGTTCCAGTTCATTGGAAGGAATGTCGTTTACATAGACGGTTTGTTCTACCCAGGTGTATGCGTTGGTCCCTTTGGCGCCCATAGCACTCACCATCTTATCGTATTCATTAGCGGCTGCATAGACAGCGGCCTCGCCGGATACCCGGTCGATCTCCGCGTAGATAGCCTTGCGCTTATTGGGGTCTTTTTCAGCGCGATGTTGCTCGTAAAGGTCCGATATTTGTTGAAGCAACACTTTTTCTTTTTCCCAATCGAGCGAGGCGATACGGCTGGTCCCTTTGAAGAGCATATGTTCCAGGTAGTGAGCCAGGCCAGTGGTTTCTGCCGGGTCGTGTTTTGATCCGGCACGGACGGCGATATTGGTAAAAATGCGGGGCTCGTCGGGATTGACACTCAGGAAAAGCTTCATCCCATTAGAGAGGGTATACATTTTAACGTCCATCGGATCACCGGGTACGCGGTTGAATTCGATGGGGGCAGTAGGTACATTACTCGTCATATTGTAATTGGCTTAACCCGGATCACCACCGGAGGCGGTAGTGATCTTTTTAAAAGTATTAAAGTACAAGGACAAAAACACGACTTTCCCAATAAAAAGCGGATGAGCAGCAAAAAGGTTCCGGGAAAAGATTAAAACTGCGCTCCTGTGAAAATGAAAATCCGGATTTTATGACAAAAAAGTGACACCAATGATCGGATTTGCGCAACATTTTAACAATCTACTGGTTTTACTATTTTAAATCATAGTAAAACTATTATCTTTAATCTACTACTTGAATAAATTCCCATTCAGCATAATCTTTCCAAAAAATAGCGCTTGCGCGAAAAAAAACAATCACGATGGGCAAAGGAGAGTTCAATTATAAATTCCTAAAGATGGAGTCCATGTTAATGGCCTTTGCGTTCAGTCTGACCAAAGATGAAGAAGCGGCTCAGGATCTCTATCAGGAAACGGCGTATAAGGTATTCCGCTACAGCAACCAATTCAACCCGGCGACCAATTTAAAGGCCTGGGTTATGACCATCATGAAGAATACTTTCATTAATCATTATCGAAGAAAAAAACGCCAGCAGGTCATTTTTGACAATACGGGCAACGATTTTTTGCTAAACTCCGCAGTCACCACCACCAACCAGGGGGAAGGTAGAATCACCATGGACGAAATTCAGGAGGCAATTAGTGAATTGGGAGATCATCTCCGCATACCGTTCCTTATGCAATATCAAGGTTTTCAGTATGAAGAAATTGCGGAAGAGCTGGCCATTCCGCTGGGTACAGTAAAGAGCCGTATCCACTTTGCAAGAAAGCACCTCCGGGAACAATTGAAGCACCGGTATCAAGCAGATAGTTTGAGTCAAATCATCTAACCAAAAATTTTGAGTTCTCTATTCAAATGGGATGTATCGCTGGGGAGGTCCGTTGGATACTCCCCAGTTTTTTTATGACAGGAACACCATGGTTGAATCCATAGAACGTATATTTGAAAAAAGAAAAGCATGGCGGTAAGTATCCAGGTGAAGCTCAATGAAAAGCTCTATTTGAGAGATCCGCAAGACACCAGGTTGGGCAAACAGATAATAGAGCAAGGCATTCTGTTGATCGATGAGATTGGCTTCGAGTCTTTTACGTTTAAAAAACTGGCCGAGCAAATTGGTTCAACCGAAGCTTCTATCTATCGGTATTTTGAGAACAAGCACTTGCTGTTGGTATACCTCGCTTCCTGGTATTGGGAGTGGATGCGCTTCCGGATCGAGTTTCGGACGATGAATATCACGGATCCACGGGAGAAGCTGGAAATTGCATTGCAGACCATTATCGACAGTACGCAGGCGGAACCCTCCGTCGAATTTGTGAATTCAGAAGCACTGCACCGGATTGTAGTTTCGGAAGTGACCAAGGCGTATCACATCAAGGATGTAGATAAAGAAAACCGGGATGGTTTTTTCCTGTCTTTCAAGGCATTGAGCAGGCAGATCGCCCAATTCATTCAGGAAATCCGGCCAGATTTTCCCTATCCGCGGTCATTAGCCAGTAACCTGCTCGAAATGGCCAGCCACCACTTGTATTTTGCCAAGCATCTGCCCTCTTTGACCGAAGTAAAAGCAGAAAAGGACGAAGGAAGCCAATTAATTGACCTCCTTCGTTTTTTTGCCTTTGGGTTGATCGAGGGAAGACTACCTACCCCATGACCAGCCGAATTTCAACCGTAACTGTCCGTAAAAATTAGACAGATCCTGGTCGGCATAATCGGGGATGTCGGAGTTGGAGACATAGTTATAACCGCCTTCTACACCGATACGGAACCAGCGAAATACATTGAACTCCACTCCCAGAGAAGGTTGAATAACCCAGACGGCATCGGTACCGACGTCTTCTACCCGGGCTTCTCCACCGCCGAGTAGTATACCAAATTGCGGATGGATGGCATTTTTCGCTCCGGGGGCATAACCCAGCATAAGTCCTCCATAGTCAAAGCCAAACTGGCTTACGTGCTCAGAAGCAAAGGGCACCCGATTGAGTGTTTTGTAGCCGGCCCATCCAACGAAAAGATTTTTGCCAAATTCCAGTCCGCCGAATCCGCCCTTGGTAAGTGCCGGATGATCGCTGAATCCGGCAATGCCGGTAGTCCAACCACCCCAGGCGCCTGTCAGCCCCAGTCCACTTTTGTTAAATAAGGTTTCATCCGATTGGGCTTGTGCCAGTGTCAGGAAGGCGCCCATCAGGGCTGCGATAAGAAGGGATCGTTTCATTTTAGAAAATTTTGATGGTTAAAATCTTCCTCAGAGACGGGCCATTCTAACAATGGATGCAGGAAACGGTCAGGATTAACCTTTTTTTAAGACTTTGTCTGTTATAAATAAAAAAGCGGTGCGTGGCCAGGAGGCTACGCACCGCTTTTATTTCTTCTTTTTTAGGGTCGGACGATCATCAATCGTTTAGTGGCCAGGGTTTTTCCTCTTGAATTGACCAGACTGTACAGGTAGGTGCCTTTGCGCAATTGATCGAGGTTGACCTTGATCGATTTACTTCCGGAGACCCAGAATTCCTTTTGCCATACTTCCATACCCAGGATGTTGTAGATCTTGATCTCGTAGTTGCCGGTGGCCAGGTTTTGAAAATCAAAGCGCACCTCTCCGTAGGAAGGGTTGGGGAACGCATAGAGACTGGCTTGTTGATTGGAAAGGGAGAGGCTTGAGTTTATGGTTTCATCAACGACTTTAAACTCCACCCGGGTAGGATCGTCGGTGGTGGGGTCAACAGAGACGACCGCGATGGGCTCTTTGGCCATGTTGGAGAAGTAGAAATAAGATTTGGTGGTTATTTCGCCAAGGAACGGGTTGCTGGGCACCAGATCGGTGATATCGGTCCAGTTGATGAACGGCAATTTGGCATCCAGCCTGGTTTGGTTGACATCGATGCGTTTCATGCGCAACACGTCATAAAACGCGCCCGGGATCTGCAGGGTACCAAACGCATCGACTTCTTCCGTACGCACGATATTTATCCGGAGGCGGAAGGAATCGGGAGTGATTGGCAGGCTATCGAGAAAGCCCCCCGGGATATCATCTGCGGAGAAAGGCAGCAGCAGATTGGAGGTGGTTTCGTAGGCATTCTGGTAGTTGAGAGGCGCTCTTCGCTCGATAAGCGGGGGCGAATAGCGCACTACCAGGTTGATTCCCAGACCAATGGGGTCGTTGCCATAGTACCCCATGTATTCCAGTTTATTGGCGGTAAGGTTGTAATAAGCTTCATTGCTACCGGGAAGTTCCACCATCAACTCGGCATTGAGAAAGCTACTGAACGCGCCCCCGGTAGAGGCATCGAGAAAGGTGGTATTCGTGATGAAAGGGGCCTGCAGGGAGGTAAAGTTCCAGGTTTGCGGCCCACCGGGGTTTCCGATATCAATGCCGTCAGGCATGTTGTCGGTTGCGGTTTTGAGCGTATCATTCGCTGCGGGAAAGTAGGCTGATGTTATGGTGATCTGGGCTTGTGCCCAAGCGGTAGTGAGGACAAAGAAAAAAAGGATGCGGAAAAAAGATTTCATGAGCATGAAGTTTAGAAAATAAATGTAAGCTATTCCGCCGACTCCTACAATAGCCATGGAGTTGCCGGTTCTTCCCAATGATGTTAGAAAGCTTGCAGTTCCACAAGCTTTTGATATTCTCCGCCGCTTTTTAGCAGGCTTTGATGATCGCCGTGTTCAAGGATACGACCTTCTCGCAAGACGACAATTTCGTCGGCGTGTTGAATGGTGGAAAGACGGTGGGCGATCACAATGGAGGTTCGATTGGCCATGACTTTTTCCAGGGCATCCTGCACAAGTTTTTCCGATTCGGAATCGAGCGAAGAAGTGGCTTCGTCGAGTACAAGTATGGGGGGATTTTTCAATACAGCCCTGGCAATGGTCAATCGCTGCCGTTGCCCACCGCTGAGTTTCATACCCCGATCGCCGATGAGGGTGTCATACCCGTTTTCGGTTGCCATGATAAAATCATGAGCGTTCGCAATTTTGGCGGCTTCGACCAGTTCTTCTTCGTTGGCAAATTCACTGCCCAGCAGCAGGTTGTTGCGGATAGAGTCGTTGAACAGGACAGGATCTTGAGAGATATAGCCAATGAGCTTGCGCAGGTCCTTGATTCGAATTTGGCGGACATTTATGCCATCCAACTCAATGGCGCCTTCTACGACATCATAGAATCGGTTAACCAGATTGGCTAAGGTTGTTTTTCCGCTCCCGGATTGTCCGACCAGTGCAATGGTCTTTCCTTTTTCAATGGTAAGGTCTATTTCTTGCAGCACCCATTTTTCCTGGTATCGGAAAGAGACGTTTTTGAAGGAAATGGAGTGATCGAAACTTTGTTTAGGGCGTGCATCGGGAATATCGGCCAGCGGGTTGGGCGTATCCAGCACAGAAAGTATTCGTTCGGCCGACGCTTCTCCGCGTTTTATATCATAAATGGCGGTAGAGATGGACTTGGCGGGGTTGATGATCTGGTAGAACAGGACGATATAGGTGATGAATATTTCCGGTTGCAGGGAGTTATTGTTGATTATGAGGTTGCTGCCGAACCAAACAATGGCGATGATCACCAGCGACCCCAGCACTTCGCTGATCGGGGAAGAGAGCTCCCGCCGAAAGAGGGTTTGGTTCATAAAGGTAAAATGGCGTTGGTTGGTATGTTCGAAGGACCGTTGGATACGTTCTTCTGCTACGTACGATTGGATGATCGGGAGTCCGCCGATGTGTTCTTCGACATGAGCCAGCAACTTGCCCGACTCGATTTTGGCTTTGGCGGAGGGGCGTTTGAGTGAATTACCCACCGTAGTGATAACGAATCCGGTAATGGGAATGAGGATGGTCACGAAAAGGGTGAGCTTCGGGCTCAGGATGATGAGCAATGCCAGGGTAGACAAGATCATGAGCGGATCCTGGATCATTCGCTGGATAGAACTCAGCAGCGCCCATTGGATTTCCAGTACATCGGTGGTGAGTCTGGCGATAAGGTCGCCCTTGCGTTTTTCGGTAAAAAAGGAAGGCGGGAGGTCGAGAATTTTTTCGTGGATGGCATTGCGCAGATCCCTTTCTACCGCGTTCTTTATATAGGTGAGCGAGACGGATCCGAGATACCGGGACGTATTTTTCAGTAGGAAGAAGGATGTAGCTACGCCCAAAATGGCCAGGAGTACGTGTTGGGGGCCATACAGTTCCAACCACTGGCTGATAGAGAAATTCAGGTGGCTTTCCAGGTAGGGTTTGAGGTTGATGATCCCCTGATAAGGAAGGGGGGCTTGCACAGGAGTGGTATTTTGAAAGAGGATCTTCAGTACGGGGATTAGAATAGTAATAGACCCCAGGGAAAAAAATACCGTTAGAATATTGAAAAAGGCCGAAAGGAAAATTTTTCGACGGTAAGGTAGGGCGAAGCGGAGGATACGGAAGTAATGGGACATGTTTGCAGTGTTCAGTTTTCAGTGTGCAGTGTTCAGTTTGGCCTGGATCGCACTGCACACTGAAAACTGAACACTGCACACTTTTATTGGTTGTTATCCGGTTCCATGGTGAAGTTATTGAGGAAACCGGTATGAAAATTTCCGCTTCGGAAATTTTCGTCGCGCATCAATTTTTTGTGAAAGGGTACAGTCGTCTTGATCCCTTCGACGATAAATTCATCCAGGGCGCGTTCCATTTTAGCGATACACTCCTCGCGGGTTTGGGCGCGGCAAATGAGTTTGGCTATCATGGAGTCGTAGTAGGGCGGCACGACATAGCCGGCATATACATGTGTGTCGACCCGTACGCCATGGCCTTTAGCGCTATGGAAAGAGGTGATCTTGCCGGGGCTGGGGCGAAAGTCGTTGTAGGGGTCTTCCGCATTTATCCGGCATTCGATGGCGTGCATGGTTGGAAGGTAATTTTTCCCCGAGATAGGAATACCTGCGGCGATTTTGATCTGTTCTTTAATAAGGTCAAAATCGATTACTTCTTCGGTGACACAATGTTCGACCTGTATCCGGGTATTCATTTCCATGAAATAGAAATTGCGGTGTTTGTCGACCAGGAATTCGACGGTACCGACGCCTTCGTAGTGGATCGATTCGCCGGCTTTGATGGCAGCCGCTCCCATTTTCTCGCGCAATTCAGGGGTCATAAAGGGGGATGGGCTTTCCTCCAGCAATTTTTGGTGGCGCCGTTGGATGGAGCATTCCCGTTCGGACAGGTGGCAAACGCGACCTTCCTGATCGCCGGCGATTTGGATTTCGATATGCCGGGGCTCTTCGATAAATTTCTCCACGTAGATGCCATCGTTTCCAAAGGAAGCTTTGGCTTCTTTGCGGGCGGTGTCCCAGGCTTTTTCGAATTCTTTTTCTTCCCAAACCACGCGCATGCCTTTCCCTCCACCGCCTGCGGTAGCTTTGAGGATGACGGGATACCCGATATCTTTAGCGACCTTTTTACCGTGCTTGATATCTTTGATCAGGCCGTCGGATCCTGGGATACAGGGCACACCTGCTTTGACCATGGTTTCTTTAGCCGTGATCTTATCCCCCATCTTTCGGATCTGGGAGGGTGTGGGGCCTATGAACTTGATGCCGTATTCGGCGCACACTTCGGCAAAATCGGCATTTTCGGCGAGAAAGCCATAACCGGGGTGAATGGCATCTGCGTTTGTGATCTCTGCAGCCGCCATGATCCGGGGTACACTCAGGTAAGACTCGGCCGAGGCTGGCGGACCAATACAAACTGCTTCATCGGCAAACCGCACATGGAGGCTTTCCCGGTCTGCCGTAGAGTATATGGCCACCGTTTTGATGCCCATTTCGCGGCAAGTGCGAATGATGCGCAACGCAATCTCGCCGCGGTTAGCTATGAGAATTTTGTTAAACATAGGTATTAACCTTTGGGATCAATCAGAAACAGCACCTGGTCGTATTCGACTGGTTGGGCATCTTCGATCATCACTTTGACGATCCGCCCGCCATGTTCGGATTCAATTTCATTGAAAAGTTTCATCGCTTCTACAATGCAGACCACATCGCCTTTCTCGATGACATCTCCAACTTTGATGTAAGGGCCTTTGTCGGGAGAAGGTGAACGATAGAATGTGCCAACCATGGGCGAGCGAACGGGAAGGTATTCGCTGGAATCGTCGGAGCTTTCCGAAGCGAGCGTAGCCTGTGGTTCCTTTGCAGGACTTGAAGCGGGCGAGGCAGCCTGGGCAGGAGTACTGACAGGCGCAGCAGCCGGCTGCATGTGCAGCATAGGTTGTGTGGAAGGCGCTACAAATTGAGTCGTTTTGCCGCTTTGGTATTTTTCAGTCCGAATAGACAGCTCGAATTCTCCATCCTTTAGTTTGAATTCGGTCAGGTTGGATTTTTGGATGAGCTTGATGATTTCCTGGATCTCTTTGAAATTCATAACCGTGAGTTTTATAGATAGGGAGGATCGGGCGTTCTATTCCTTTACGCGTTCGATATATTCGCCTGTGCGCGTATCCACGCGAATCTTCTCCCCGGTGTTGACGAAGAGAGGAACCCGTACTTCCGTGCCTGTTTCAATGGTAGCTGGTTTCAGCGTATTGGTGGCGGTGTCGCCTTTCATACCTGGCTCCGTATAGGTCACTGTCACCACGATATTTTGGGGCATTTCCAATTGAAGCGGGATTTCCTTTTCCGCGTGGAACAGGACTTCGCACAGCGCACCTTCCTGCAGAAATTGGGGTGCGTCGATCAGTTTTTCTTCAAAAGTAATTTGCTCAAAAGTTTCATTATTCATGAAGTGGTAGCCCATATCATCCTTATATAGGAATTGAAAATTGCGGCGTTCTACGCGTACCACATCAATTTTGTGGCCGGCTGGGAAGGTGTTCTCCACCACTCTACCGTGGGTAAGGCTTTTTAATTTTGTGCGGACAAATGCATTTCCTTTGCCCGGTTTTACGTGTTGGAACTCGACAACTGTCCAGATGTCGTTGTTGTATTCAATGCACAGGCCATTTTTGATTTCTGACGTCGAAGCCATAGTTGATAGCTGAGTTTAAGCTGGTTAAAAAATGCGGTGCAAAGATAGGAAAAAGGTATGAATACACTCCTGCCTGTGCTTACTGTGGATCATAAGCCCATTTTACAAAAATAGCGCCCCAGGTGAATCCGCCTCCAAATGCCGTCAGAATGAGATTATCTCCTTTTTTCAACTGATTTTCGTATTCCCACAGACACAGCGGAATAGTGGCGGTAGTGGTGTTGCCATACTTGTGGATATTGACCATGACGCGCTCCATAGGGAATTCGGCAAAGCGGGCTACCTGCTCAATGATGCGGAGATTTGCCTGATGAGGTACGACCCAGGCGACGTCATCTGCCGCCAGGTTATTGCGGGCAATTACTTTGGTCACGACGTCGGCCATTCCCTCGATAGCGGATTTAAAGACGGGCTTGCCGTCCTGGTAAATAAAATGCTCCTTGTTGTCGACCGTTTCATGGGTGGCAGGATGAAAAGAGCCTCCCCCCCTTTGGTAGAGATATTTACTGCCTACGCCATCGCTCTTCAACAGGGAGTCTATGACTCCCAGCGAATCTTCCGTAGGTTCCAGTAATGCGGCGCCGGCGCCATCTCCAAAAAGGATACAGGTAGCCCGGTCGGTATAATCTACGATAGAGGACATTTTATCGGCGCCGACAATGACCACTTTTTTGTACAACCCCGATTCGACGTATTTGGCGCCTGTGGTGAGGGCAAACAAGAACCCAGAACAGGCGGCATGGAGGTCGAAGGTGAAGGCATTCCGGATATTCAGTTTGTCGGCTATGATATTGGCTGTGTCCGGAAACATCATATCCGGGGTAGCGGTAGCGCAGATGACCAGATCCACTTCAGACGGATCGGTGTGGGTCTTTTTTAAAAGCCCTTCCACTGCTTTTACGCCCAGAAACGAGGAGCCTGTTTCCGGAATTTTCAATATCCGGCGTTCTTTTATGCCCGTGCGGGTCACAATCCATTCGTCGTTGGTGTCGACCATCTGTTCCAGCTCCTTATTTGTCAGGACGTAGTCGGGAACATAGCCATTGATCCCTGTGATTGCTGCGTGTAAGCGTGCCATGGGTATGATTGCGTGTGATGAAGAAAAAATTAGGATAAAAAGGGATTCCAGGCTTGGAAGACCTTCGGGTTAGTGATTTTTTTGCTGATAGATTCAAAATCAATATTGAAGGGTGCAAGGTAGGAAAAATGTACCATACTTGGCGAAACAGGGTGAAGGAAAAGCGTCTGATTGCCCGCTCTTTAGTACCTTCGCTGCCATTCAAAGACCTATAGTACCTCGCTGATCATGTCTACGCTACTCATTCGAAATGCCCAACAACTCATCCAGTGTGAGGTTGAACCACGCGCATTGCTCCGGGGGAAAACCCAGGGAGAGCTGCCCGTTTTGGAGGATGGGTATGTCCTGATAGAAAACGGACGTATCGCTTCATTCGGCCCTTCTTCGGAAGCGCCGGATCGCGCCGACAAGGAGATCGACGCCCATGGAAAATTAGTGCTCCCTTGTTGGGTAGATTCTCATACGCATCTCATTTTTGCCGGAAGCAGGGAAGGAGAATTTGCAGATCGCATCAAGGGGTTGAGTTACGAGGAAATTGCCCGCAGAGGGGGAGGTATTTTGAATTCGGCTAAATTGCTGCGGGAAACGCCTGAAACGCAATTGCGGGAGCAGGCCTACAGGCGGTTGCTGGAAGTACAAGGCATGGGCACAGGCGCTATCGAGGTAAAGAGCGGATACGGGCTGAGCCTTGATTCGGAGCTGAAGATGTTGCGCGTGGCCCGCTGGTTGAAGGAAGTTTCCAGTGCGCCGGTGAAAGCTACTTTCCTCGGCGCCCATACCATTCCGATGGAATACCGGGCGCGAAGAGAGGAATATGTGGACCTGTTGGTTCGGGAAATGATTCCCCGGATTGCCGGCGAAGGGCTGGCCGACTATATCGACGTTTTCTGCGAAAAAGTGGCGTTTACGGTAGAGGAGATGGATACGATCCTTGAAGCCGGGGCTCGCTATGGGCTGAAACCCAAGGTGCATGTGAATCAGTTCAATGTCATGGGTGGCATCTCGACAGCTGTCAAACACAGCGCCCTCTCCGTAGATCATCTGGAAGTGGTAGGAGAGGAAGATTTTCCCCATCTGAAAGGAGGTAAAACAATAGCAACCCTGTTGCCATCCGCTCCGTTTTTTCTGAACGATCATTACCCGCCGGCCCGGAAGTTAATTGAGGAAGGGGTGGCGGTAGCCCTGGCAACCGATTATAACCCGGGCTCCTCTCCTTCGGGGTCCATGCCGCTGGTTTTATCCCTGGCCTGCATCAAATTGCGCATGACTCCGGAGGAGGCCATTAATGCAGCTACGCTCAACGGGGCGTATGCCCTGGAACTCGAGAAGGAATGCGGCAGTATAGCGGCAGGCAAGCGTGCAGACCTGCTCATTACCCGGCAGGTGCCATCTGTGGCCTTTCTACCATATGCGTTCGGCAGCGATTGGGTCGATCAGGTCATCTTGAATGGAGAACCCATATAGCATGAGATGCACCGCAATATTGACTATTCGCAGACGTTTGTTGTTAAAGTCTGACCCGACCTAAACAAGAAGCTGGAAAAAGACCTTAAAAGTTTGATGATCAGTTTTTTTTGCATAAAAAAATTACTAAGAACATAATATACTCGGCCAAATTCTATTTTTGCATAGCAAATTTCCTCCCATTTCAATCCAAATAACGATGATTAGATATTCTTTTACGCTTGTATTGGCTTTCTGTTGGATGGTTCAGATCGCTTCCGCACAAACGCCAAGAACCATTCTTTCCAAAGATCCGGCTCCCGGGCAGGAAAGCATATTGGCCTGCCCTCCCGGCCAGCAAAATTTTGCAGGAACTGTTTCGATTGGTCCGGCTATTGCCCAGAGCAATGATATCGACCTGGACACCATGTATTTATGTATGGGAGATGAGGTGTTAATCCTGCACAACGGGGATGCCGACCTGTCTGGGGATCCGATTCCGGCGACTCCTCCGGGTATAGGGTATGCGTTCTATAATTGCCCGCCCACAATATCGGGCCCTGACAAAGTCACGATCGGGACTGACCCGTGTCTGGTCGATAACCCGCCCCCTGTAGATCTTTTCTATGTAGCTACGGCGGGGGACCTGGGAGGCGATATTCTGTTTTTTAATGATGGGAACCTGATCAACATTTTCAATGCAGGGGCGCCGGCTCTATTCTGGTGGGCGCCAATCACATTTGATGCCATGGTGACGGTGCCTATTCCGCCCGCGGATACGGTATACCAGGCATTATATGAAAATAATGGTCCCTGTGTCAATGCCAATGTCAACGCAGCTTTCGCCACGGTCTATCTCAATGCCATCAGCATCTCCAATGCCGCTTCCGGTGGCGGAAACACTGGATGTCAGGGTACGTTTGATGTAAGCGGAGGCCTGCCTGAATGGGATGGAAGCAATTACATCATCGATATTTCCCTGGCTTCCAATCCGGCGGTCAAAGGGGTAGTAACGAGCGGGCCCGCCACACATGGAGCCCAGGTTTCGTTTACCGTGCCCGAAGGAGGAATGTATACTATTTCTGTGGAAGATGGGAAGAGTTGTGGGGCAATGACACAGCTCAATGTAGCAGTATGCCAGGCGGTTGTACTTACGGTGGGCTCTACTGCCGGCTTGCCGGGGGATAATGTCTGCGTAGATATTATCGTCGACAATTTCGCCGGAATTTTGGGCGCCCAATTCACGATGCTTTACGACCAGGCCGTGCTCACGCTGACTAGTATTCAAGGGTTTAATCCCAACCTGGCAGGATTGGGGATCGGCAATTTTAATTCTTTTCCCGGCGAGATCCTTTTTGCCTGGAATGATTTTAACCCGGCAGGCAGCACAATTGCAGACGGGTCAGTCATGTTTACTTTGTGTTTTGATATTGTGGGCAATTTGGGCGATTGTAGTGCGATCGCTTTTTCAGATATGCCCTTGGGGATCGAGGTCATAACCCCTGTGGGTCTTGCCGATGTCATTCTGAATGACGGAGAGATCTGTGCGTCGGATGATATTGCGATGGTGTCGATTATTACTTCACCGGTTGCCTGTCCCGGATTTATGGACGGCAGTTTTACAGTAACTGTTTCCGGGGGGACAACTCCTTACCAGGTCAGTTGGCAAGATTTGGGAGGTGGACCAGTGCAAGGGCCTGGAGTGATCAATACACAAGGTGGTTCTTTTACCGCCTCCAACCTGGCAAGTGGTAACTATGCGGTGACAGTAGCTGATGGCGGTACGGCCCCTGATTTTATCGATACGGTATTTGTGGATGAAGGCCCGGCGCTGAATGTGATCTTCACCCAGGTAGCTCCCCTCTGTAATGGAGGAACCGGGAGTATTACAGCGGTAATCGTATTGGATTCGGTCGTGGTGGTCAACCCGGGACCACAATACGTTTTCATGTGGAGTAATACCGCCATGACCCAAACCATTTTAGGGGTATCTTCAGGTTTATATTCCGTTACCGTAACCGATATCATTACAGGATGTACGGCTTCGGCGCCGACATTTCTGCCGCAAACTCCGGCCATTACCATTACCACTAATTCCATTACGGATGCGGCCTGTTCCGGGGTAGCAGATGGCGCCATTACGGTGTCAGCTTCCGGAGGTACCCCCGGTGGGGCGATACCCTATACCTTTTTCTGGCCGGGAGTAGCAGGAGGAACGACCGAGACAGGGACGACTTCTACGGTCACCTCCCTGTTAAATGGTGTGTATGCCCTGCAGGTGACGGATGGGAATGGGTGTACCCAGATGGCTCAAATAACCGTTGACGCTGCCAAGGAACTCGTGTTAACGCCATTGACAACGCAGGATATCAGTTGTAATGCCCTTTGCGATGGCGGCATTTCTGTACAGGCATCCACAATTGGAGGGCTTTCCAACTCCTATTCATTCAACTGGACTGGGGTGCCGGGCATACCGCCTCCCGGTCCGGTGAATACCGCTACGACCAGTGCGGTCAATAACCTTTGCGCCGGTTCGTATAACGTCACCTTGACAGATGATGCAGGTTGTGAGGTGACAAGTTCCTTTAGCCTTGTGGAGCCTCCTGTACTTCAGGCTTCTTTGTCGGCTTTTACCAACGAAAGCTGTACGGTGGGGAACGATGGCACGGCGACTATTAGCGTGGCAGGGGGCACATATCCGTATACCTATGCATGGGGTATTCCGGGGCAGACCGACTCTACCGCTACCGGGCTGACTGCCAACAACTACGAAGTAACTGTGACAGATGCAAACGGTTGTGAAGACCTGGTGCCATTCACCATTTCCCTGCCGACTCCGCCACAAGTGCTTTCCCTTGACGATGATCTGTTAGATTGTTTTGATTATACAAATGGTGCGCTTACTGTAGTGGCTACTCCGGGCAGTTCATCCATTTCAACCTACACCTGGTCTAATGGACCCACAGGCCCTGCTCAGACTTCTATTTCGGGGTTGAGCCCGGGCAACTATTGCGTCACCATCACGGCCACCGATGCCTGTGAGACGATAGCCTGTGCAGATGTCAATGCACCGCCACCTCTCCAGCTCGATAGCATTGCCACGACCTCGCCCCTTTGCCCTACCTTGGGTGGTGGGGCAGTTTCGGTATACATCACAGGTGGCACCGGGCCTTATTTCTACAACTGGTCGCTGGATATTTTTGACGGGGTCGGCATATCTGCAATTGGCGGAGCGCCAGTGACTGCCGGGCCATACAATGTGATCGTTACGGATGCCAATGGTTGTGCCCCGCTTGATATTGACATCATGGTTGATGACCCACCTGCTATTCAGGCTAGTTTTTCGGGCATTGATTCGGTGAGCTGTTTTGCCAATCAGGGCGTACCCTGTGACGGGATTGCCACCGCTTCTGCGCAATACAGCGACGGCTCCTCCGGGCTGTTCAATTTTCTGTGGCCTTCCGGGGAGCAGAGTTTCAACGTGAGCAACAGTTCGGCCAGCCAGTTGTGCCTGGGCAACCAGACCCTGACGGTTTCTGACGGCACTTGCTCGGCGACTTTTATCGTATTTATCCCCTTCCCCGATACGCTCAATGTGGCCAGCCTGAACATCAATGACGTAACCTGTTTCGGGTATGATGACGGATCGGCAACGGTGCAGGCTCAGGGGGGAACGCCTCCATACACGTACACCTGGAGCAATGCCCAGGCCGGAGGTACCGCTTCCAACCTCAGCCCCGCTACCTATACAGTTACGATCATGGACAACAAAGGCTGCAAATTTCAGTCCACCGTACCTATCGATGAGCCGACCGAATTGATCGCATTCATCGATACGCAGAATTCCATCGATTCGGTAACCTGTGCGGGCGATTCTGATGCAGTGATCTCGGTGACGGCCCAGGGTGGGAATATCAACATCAGCCCTGTGTTGCTGTACTCCTGGGAAGGAGGTATTGCGCCGCCTACTTCCAATACAGCCACCGGCATTTCCGCCGGGACCTATAATGTGACGGTGAGTGATGTGCTGGGATGTTTTGATGTGTTGGCTTTTACAGTTTTTGAGCCTACGCCGATCGAATTTGAGTTGGCGCCTATTTCGGATATTCCCTGTGCCGGGCAGACGACCGTTATCACGGTTGACACGGCTTGGGGTGGAAACGGATTCGCTCCTTTCTGGTATTCTTTCTCTGTCGGCAACGCCTCTGCACAGCCGCTGGGTACGCCTATAGAGGTTTTTGGAGGGGAACAGGTGGTGACCATATTTGACTATGAAGGCTGTTCGGTCGATACCGTATTGTTTATTCAGGAACCGCCCCCCATTGTGCTGGTATACCCGGATGTGATAGTAGTGGAATTGGGAGATAGCATTCAGTTGCAGCCTTTAGTGGTCGACCCTCCTTTTGTGCTGTTTGATTCAATTGTATGGACCCCGGACACTTACCTCCGTTTTGAGGGAGATTCCCTTCTGCCTTGGGTAATTCCGGTCGAGTCTACGCTATACGAGATTCAGGCTTTCGACATTAATGGGTGTTTGGCCCTGGCATCGGTGCTGGTTGATGTGGATAAGAACCGAAACGTTTTCCTTCCGAATATCTTTACCCCGAACAACGATGGTATCAATGATTATTTTCAGCTCTATACCGGGAACGGGGTATCTATGATCCGTTCGCTTCGGATTTTTGACCGTTGGGGAGAGCTGGTCTTTGAAAAGTTGAATATCCCCGCATCGCCCTATCCAGACCCCTCAAATGGATGGGACGGCACTTTCCGGGGCCGCCCGGTCAATCCGGGTGTTTACGTTTATACCGCAGAAGTGGAGTTTCAGGATGGGCAGCTATTGCTCTATCGAGGGGATGTAACGATCCTGCGCTAACAAAAAAGGCGCGACCCCGATGGTCGCGCCTTTTTTTTAGCGAATCACGGTCAGGCTGCCGGATTGGATCTTTTCTTCTCCGCCGCAGCGGTATCTGGTTTTAAAGAGCAGGACACCGGGGTTTATGAGTTGCCCGCGGAAGGAGCCATCCCAGCGAAGGAAGGGATTATCGGTAAAGAACAGGCGATTGCCCCAACGATCAAAGACTTCCAATGAAATAAAGTCGGTCATGACATAAGGGTTGTCGATACCGAATTCGTCGTTGCGCCCATCTCCATTGGGCGTGAATGCGTTGGGCAGGAAGGCTTTGCATTCAAGGTCGGCCGGATCGATGACAGTAACAAGGATGTTGTCGGTAGCCACGCAGTTAAAATTATCGGTAAAATAGAGGGTATAGGTAGTGGTTACCGTCGGATTGATGACGGTCTCCGCACTAGTGGGGTTGCCTACTCCGTCAACGGGCGACCACAGGACCTCATCTGCACAGGTATTGGTGATAAAACTTTGCATCGAATTGCCCAGGTACAGCACGGTGTCTTTTGGCAATTCCAGGTCCACAAAGCCATTGCCGATCTGGTCGGGGCGGTAATAAACAGCCTTCACCTCCTCGTCGGTCAGTGCGCGGTTGTAGAGCAATAACTCATCGAGAAACCCTTCAAAGAATCCATCGGTTGCCTGGCAGGAGGAGGCTCCGGCGACAAGTGGCAGGTCGTCGGAAGTGATGTTGATCCGTTTGTTTTTGCTATCCATCTTGGCCCGCAGACCATCGGCATAGAGCGTGATGGTCGTTCCTTTTCGTACTACGGCTACATGGTGCCAGCATTTATTTTCATCGAGAGGAACAGACAGGATAGAGCTCAATGAAGCGTCTTCGCTGACCACCAGGTTCAGGTTTTTGGTAAGCGGGCTATACCGTATGGCAAACGCATTTTCAATAGAGCAATTTTCACGTTTACTGATGATGGTTTGAGTGTTGACGGTATTAGAATTCAGCGATTTGAAGTAAAAGCTGATGCTGAAGTCTTCTGTGCCGAAAATACTTTTTACGGGAGTGCTGCCGAATAGGGCGTAATGATCGTCCCCATTGAAACGGATAGCCTTGCCCACTACTCCGCAATCGCGAATCAGGGCATTGGAGAATCCGTTGTTGGCGAAGTTGCCAGTTTCATCAACGAGTATAGAGTCGGCATCATTGTCGAAAGAGTAATAGGCGGTGAGGCCAAAAGTGGGCTGTGCGTATGAACTCAACCTGACGGCAGTAAGCATAAGAATGATCCACCAATGTTTCATGGCAATAGAAATTATGTAACCAGGATAAAAAGATAATTCAGGGATGTAACGTTGCGCGTGAAGGTATATTTTACCCAAAGAGATCTCCGAGGTTGCCCAGGCCGGGGGGCATCATATCTTTGAGCAAGTTCTCCGCTTCTTTCGCTTCGACGGCTGCTGCCGCTGCCAGTGCACGGTTTGCAGCTACCAGAAGGAGGTCCTCCAGTTGTTCGAGGTCACCGGTATCGACGGCTTCCTTTTTAATGGAAATATTGATGATTTCCCGGTTGGCATTAGCTTTTACGACTACTGCTCCATCGCCTGAGGTGCCTTCTACCGTCTTTTCAGACAGGCGCTTGCGCATCTCCTGCTGTTTTTCTTCCATGTTGCCGAACATATCTCCAAACATAATGTAGGTTTTTTAAAGAGGAGTGCAGGCGAAACCGGCACTCCTCTTTATTAATTTTGGCAAAGGTACGTGCTTTGGGCAGGATCTTGATTACCGGGGGGGATTTTTTCCTCCCGGGAGACCAGGCAGTCTTGTTCTGCGCTTTCTACCGGGTGGAGTGCGTATAGTTCGGCTATTTCCTCTTGTGACAAGGCACGTCCAAATACCTTTAGTTCGTCGATTACGCCTTTGAAAGGGATGGTTTTTCCGGATTTGATACATGGGCTATGGGAAAAAGAGAGCACGGCATCGTTGGTGATGTCCATACCACTACAGCGCCGTTCCTGTTTTTGCAGGGTGCCGTTGATGTAGGTGTAAGCCCAGGTTCCCTCGCGAACGAGGGCAAAATGCATCCAGGTAGTCGTATCGGTAGAAGGGGATAACTCCTTGTAGAATTTGTACTCCCCCGCCCGGAATTCAGTTTCAAGAACGCCATACTCCGCGTTAAAATGGAGGTCAAGCAGAAATTCTTCGTCGCATTCAGGCCGTTTGGAGAGCAGATTTTGAGGAAAGGGACCAAATTGCATAGGTCTGAAGTAGAAGCTCACGGAAAAGTCGGAGGTAGTGAAGTACTTGTTGACAGGACCGTAAAATTCAATATAGGTTGTTCTTCCATCCAGCAGGAGTCCGTATTCATCGATCCCACAATGGCAGGTCGTATGGCCAAAGATCTGCCCGTCCGATCCGTTGCCCGAATCATCCCGTGCATCACATTGGTTGAAAGAATAATAAGCAACAAGGCCTTCTTCCTGAAAGGAAGGATGTGCAGCAACAAAGACGAGCAGTAACGCTCCCATCGCGAGAATTCCCGGTACTTTCATGAAACAGCGGTTGAATTAGTCAGATAAGATAGGGGAATTCTGCCCTTTTTGCAAGGGGGGTTATATGCTGGAGGTCAGCTCGATCAGAAAAAACGCGTAGAAGGTAAGCAGGAGCACCCCTTCTGTTTTAGAAATGCGGTGTGTGATGCACAGAATGCTAAAGAAGAATGTGATTCCGAGCATGAAGGGCAGGCTGAAGTCGACGATACCTGCCGGGATGACCAATTTTCCAAAAAGCGCGGGGATGCCCATCACGGAATAGGTGTTGAAAATATTGGAGCCGATTACATTCCCAATCGCCATTCCGACTTTATTTTTTCGGGCAGCGGTTACACTGACGACCACCTCCGGCAGGGAAGTGCCGAGGGAGACTACAGTCAGGGCCAGGAACTCCGAGCCAATCCCGGCCATAATGGAGACTTTTTGGATGGCGAAGATAGTGTAATTGGCGCCCAGATAGATCAACACGATACTGACCAGCAGGATGGCATAGCTTTTCCAGGAAACCTTGCTTCGCTCCAATTTGGGGTATCCTTTACCTCCCTGGACAGAACTGACAATGAACACGACCATGGCGGAAAGCAACAAACCCACTTCTATTGGGGAGAGTACCAGGTCATAAAGGGTAAACCAAAGGAGTAATGCGGAACCGATCAGCAGCGGGATTTCGGTATCCATTACCCGGAATTCGAGTTGCACTTCCTTGCTGACGAGGGCTACGAGCCCGATGATCAGGAGAATATTCGTAATGTTCGACCCCACCACGTTTCCGACGACGATCTCTGATTCGCCGGCCAGTACTGCGGCTATGGAAGAAGCCAGCTCGGGAAGAGAAGTACCAAAGGCAATGATGGTGACCCCAATAATAAAGGGAGGAATGCCGAGAGAAAGGCCTACGCGTTCTGCCGTATCCACAAACCAGTCAGAGGCTTTTAACAGCGCTGCAAGACTGACGATAAAGATCAACGCATAAAGGAGTAGTTCCCCCACCATGATAAATGTAGGGCGAAAAAGTTAGGATTTCGCCCGGCCAAAAATACATTTTTCTTTTGTGGAGTAACGGGAAAAGCAATTCCTCTTAAACCTTGCAGGTAGAAAACATTCAAAGCCCATGGCTTTTTTCTAGATTTGCATGCAGATTTCAGAAAAGAGGAGTATGGCGCTTGATCAATATAACATCGATAAAAAACCTGGGGGCGGGGAGACCGAGATGTCTTTCCTGGATCATCTGGATGAGTTGCGTAGTCGGATCATCAATTCGCTATTGGCGATCGGAACAGTGGGAACCGTATTTTGGATCTTCAACAAGTGGCTGTTCACCTATGTGATTTTTGGCCCAAGCAACCCTGACTTTCTGACTTATCGCTTCTTTTGTGCGTTGGGCGAGACCTTTTGCATTAGTCCGCCGGAATTTGCCAAGCAGGCGGTAGGTTTTGGAGAGTCCTTTATCATAAGCATCCAGGCCTCCTTTGTAATTGGTTTTATCGCCGTATTCCCCTACGTATTTTGGCAGTTCTGGAAATTTGTCAGGCCGGGGCTGCACGAGACAGAACGGAAGGCTACCAGCCGGGTGGTATTTGTGTGTTCGGCCTTGTTTTTGACTGGGGTGCTCTTTGGTTATTTTATTATTTCTCCTTTTGCCATCAGCTTTTTGATGGGATACACCCTGCCTGGGGTAGAAAATATCCCCACTGTATCCTCCTACATGGGCTATATGTTAATGTTTACAGCCCCGGCGGGGCTGGTGTTCGAGCTGCCGGTGGTCGTCTATTTCCTTGCGAAGGTTGGGTTGATTACCCCGGAGTTTATGCGGGAGTACCGCAAGCATGCGATCATCCTGATCCTGATGCTGGCTGCCATACTTACCCCGCCTGATGTGATGTCCCAGATGCTCCTGGGTACGCCGCTATATGTGCTTTATGAAGCAAGTATCCTGATCGCTGCGCGTGTGATCCGGAAGCAAAAGGAGCGGGAAGAAGCAGAATATGGCCCTCAGCCTAAGGAACAAAACCAATAATATCTATGCAGCAAGTATCCTCCAACTTAACCCTGCCGCTCAGGATATTTTTCCCCACCTTTTGGCTGGTGTTTTTTGGCTTGCTGACTTTCAGTGCCTGGATCGTATCCCCAGAGAAAGGAGGCGTCCTGTCGAATTGGGATATCCGGCTGGGCATAACCGTGTTTTTCCTCACCGGGGCAGGACTGTTATACTTCACCCTTTTGAAACTCAAACGGGTGGAGATGGACCATGAGTTTATTTTCGCTACCAACTATTTCAAATCCGTTCGCTACCCTTGGAGTAGCGTGGAAAAGCTGGTGCAGCAGCAGTTTCTCTCCTTTCCCATCGTATATATTCATCTCAAGACGCCGGGTAGCTTTGGGCGTCGCATCGTCTTTCTGGGCAGTCGTTCCCGCTGGCGGATATTCCTGGAAGAGTATCCGGAAATAGCATCCAGGGTGGTTGTGCTTTAAAATGGTATTGCGCTATTCAAGGGTTCGAATACGCTCCCCGTTTTCGTATATGACGATGATCGTTCCTTTAAACCCTTTTTTGGTGAGGGCGGCCTGTGCTTGTTTCGCCTCCTCCAGGCTGGTAAAGCCACCCACCATCACACGTGTCAACCCCCTTCCAGGGATATCTTCCGTCAGAATAGGGCCTATATCTTCCAGGGAAGAAAATCGTGCAGCCTGGAAAGTTTTCACTGCGCTGACCTGCACCCGATAATACGTGCCGATGTCAGTGGCAGGTGGTGTCGTGCTGGAGGGTTTTACTGCCGGATGCGATTCCTTTTCTTTTTCACGTGGGGGCAAGGGGCTGGATGATAGGTTATTCATGAAAATGGGCGTACTGTAACCCTTTTCGGAGGGACGGGGGCCAGTCGTTTCCAGGGTAATAGTTGCCTGTTCAAACCCATTTTTACGGGCTGTGATCTCGTATTTTCGATTGTTGAGTAAGGAGAAAGAATAATTGCCATCGTCAAAACGCTCTTTCCCGATAAGGAATTTCTCGCCTGTTTCCGTGATTTCGAACACTTCCACATCGACACTGACCAGCACTTCTCCGGTCAGTTTGTCGTATACATAACCACTTACCAGTGGGTAATCTTCAGACAAGTTGCCGAGTTCGTAAAAAAACTGAAAAATATCCTCATTGGTCGTGCTGGTCTTTTCCGATTCAAAAAGGCGGTTGGATACGAAAAAGCCCATTCGTTTGGAGGGAGAACGGACGAAGTAATAATCGTCGGCGCTCGAATTGAAAGGGGGGCCGACATTTTCTACTCCTTTCCATTGCGAACGGCTACCGGATGCATTTTGGATGTCGAACCCACCAATAGAAATGTGGCCATTGGAGGCAAAATAGAGGGTAGCTTCTTCCAGGTCGTAATAGGGGGTGATTTCATCCATTGGCGTATTAATGGTAGCGCCGCAATTGACGGGGTATGTGAAGTCGAAATCCTTGCTGTTGATATCCCGGGTAATATACCAAAGGTCCATTCCACCAAACCCTCCGGGCCTGTCGGAAGCGAAATAGAGGATTTCGGTAGTCCCGTTGAAGATCACAAAGGGATGGGTGGTGTTTGCATCTTCCAGATTCACGTAGTCGCGCAATCGCTCGGGGAGCGACCAGGTATTTCCCTGGCGTTTAGTGACATAAATTTCGCAGCGGGATACCAGTTTTCCCTTCTTTTCTTCAGCCTTGCAAATGGTAAAATAAAAACGCTTGTTGTCTGGCGTAAGCGAGCCGTTGCAAAAATGATCGGTTTCGATTTCGGGAAAATTAGTTGACAGGGAGGCGGCAGACCATTCTCCCTGCGCATTCTGGGTGCGATAGATCTGAGCCCGCCCATCTTTGGTGGAAGAAAAATATAGGACATCTTCACTATAGGGGATCGGCGCAAACTCCGTGTAAGCGGAGTTGATATTCGGACCGAGGTGGATGGCCTGGACTCCTTTTGGGGGCGGGTTGTTTTGAATCTGCAAGCCGAGCTCACAACCCCGGATTTCATTTTCAATGGTGAGGGCCATTTGTTCGATATCGCTGCCTTTGTAGGTGCCGATGAAGCTGGAAAAGGTCCTGCTAGCTTCCGCGTATTGCCCGGCTTGTTTCAGCGCCCGGGCATACCTGAGCCCTGCAAGGGGGAAATTTTTGGGCTTTTCAAGGGTCTGTTCATAGGCGGCGGCGGCTTTAGCATAGTCTTTAGCCAGCATATAGGCTTCGCCGGCCTTATAGGCCAGGTCTTTTTTTCCGGTTTTGAGCTCCCAGGCCGCCTGGTAACGATCTGCGGCCTCCAGATACAGCCCCTTCCCAAAAAGGGCATCGCCTTCCTTGGCATTTTTACGCCAGCTTTGAGCGGAAGAGGGCAATGGGAGAAGGATGGCAAATAAAAAAAGAATGGAAAGTTTTTGGGCGATCATGACTGGTTGGTTTTGTGTAGCAGGAAAGGCAATTTTTCCCGAATGTATTCATCGATAACCTGGGGGTAGTAATGGTGTTCAAGTTGTTGTACCTTTTTGGCCACGGTATCTGGTGTGTCAGTGGCTTCAACCGGGCACCGGGCTTGAAAGATATTGGATCCGTGGTCGTATCTTTCGTCGACGAGGTGGATCGTAATCCCCGACTCTTTCTCTCCTGACGCTAATACCGCTTCGTGTACATGGTGACCATACATGCCTTTTCCGCCAAATTTAGGGAGTAAAGCCGGGTGGATGTTGAGTATCCTATGCTCAAAAGCCTTGACCAGATAGCCTGGAATCAGCCAGAGGAAACCTGCCAGAACGATCATAGAGATCGAATATTCCCGGAGGGCTGCCAGGAGGGCATGGCTTTCATAAAAAGACTCCTTATTGATAAGAAGGGTTGGAATTCCCTTTTCCTCGGCGATTTGTAGCACAAAGGCATCCTTTCGGTTGGAGATGACCAACGCGATACGCACCTCGGGTGAGCTTGCGAAGTACTCCATGATTTTCCGGGCATTTGTTCCGGTACCTGATGCAAAAATGGCTATGTGGACCACGTAGTTAGGCTTTTTCGATAAACGACCAGATATATAACAAAAAAAAAGACAGATTGCTCGGTTTTAAGGTCCCTCAATCTGTGCAAATATACGCAGCCATAAAATTAATATTCTACAAGTGGGAGATTGGGACCCGGCGATTCCATATGGCAGGGAGCGGTTAGGTACAAAATTCAGGAATGTCCACGTATGGAACGCCTGATTTCAGGCAAAATTTTATCTGTGAAGGTGAACATTTTAGGCGTCTGTCCTATAAAGTAGAATGACAAGGGAGTTTATTAGTGAAAAGTGCAGGAAAAAAGCAACTTGAATCAGTAAAAGCCCCATTTTTTCATTGTCTTTTGTTACTTTTGGCATGGGATTGAGTAGAATGAAAAAGTATGTCAACTCTATCCTCTTAACGAAAGCCTTCGCAAAAATTCTTTAACAAAAAGCGAGAACATGAAATTTGCAATTAAACTTACCGTCTTGAGTTTGGCTGTGCTGGTAATGTTTTCTTCCTGTGTTTCCAACAAGAAATACAACATGTTGATGGAAGAAAAAGAAGCCTTGGCCAAGTCCCTGGCAGAGAGCCAGGATGCTATTAAAAAACTGGAGCAGGATAATGCCCAGTTGATGCAGGATAAAGATGCCCTTAGCAAGGATATTGCTGCAGTTAAGGCCGATCTGGAAAAAACCAAAGGCGAGATCGATAAGATCAAGCAAATGGTGGACATGAAAGAGAAAGAACTCCGAAGCCTGAAAGGCGAAGTGGAATCCGCTTTTGCGGATTATCAGGCACTTGGTCTGACGGTTGATGGAGACAACGAACGGCTCTATATCTCCATGCCTGAAAAGGTTCTTTTCAAGAGTGGCTCGGCTCGTCTGGACAAAGACGACAAAGCTATCCTTGCTAAAATGGCCGGAATTTTGAAAGGCAACGCAGATCTGCACCTCCGGGTAGAAGGTCATACCGATGATGCAGCGCTTGTGCAAGGTGCTGCTTTTGCTGATAACTGGGATTTGAGTGTTGCTCGTTCGGTTTCTGTTGTTCGTGAACTGATCAAGCAGGGTGTAACGCCCACTCAGGTTACGGCTGCCGGTAGCGGCGAGTACAGCCCGGCTGTTACGGAAAATCCGAAATCTATGGAAACGCGTAAAGCCAACCGCAGAACGGAGTTCGTTCTCGAACCCAATCTGAAGAAGATTTACGACGCTGTGAATTAATAGAGGAGAATTGAAATAAAAAGGGGCGCGATCATTCGATCGCGCCCCTTTTTTATTTATGCGTTTTCTCTTTCTTATCCGTTCATGGAGGAGAGAAATTCTTCGTTACTGGTGGTTTGAACCATGTGATTGCGCAGAAACTCCATGGCTTCATCCGGCTTCATATCCGTAAGGTGGTTGCGCAGGATAAACATCCGTTGGAGCGTGTCCTTATCGAGCAGCAAGTCTTCCCGGCGTGTGCTGGACTTGGTAAGGTCAACTGCAGGGTAGACGCGCTTGTTGGCCAAGGTGCGATCGAGTTGAAGCTCCATATTACCTGTACCTTTGAATTCTTCAAAGATTACCCCATCCATCTTGGATCCGGTATCGATCAGGGCGGTAGCGAGGATCGTGAGTGAGCCGCCATCTTCAATATTCCGCGCTGCACCAAAGAACTTCTTGGGTTTGTGGAGCGCATTTGCCTCCACACCTCCGGAGAGCACCTTGCCACTGGCAGGGGCAACCGTATTGTAGGCACGGGCCAGACGGGTGATCGAGTCGAGCAGGATGCAAACGTCATGCCCACATTCTACCAGCCGTTTGGCTTTTTCCAGCACGATACCCGCCACGCGGACGTGGTTGTCGGCGGGTTCGTCAAATGTAGAAGCAATTACTTCCGCATTTACGCTGCGTTTCATATCTGTCACTTCCTCGGGGCGTTCATCGATCAGCAGGACGATGAGGTAGCATTCGGGGTGGTTTTTGGCAATCGCGTTGGCTACGTCCTTTAACAAGAACGTTTTTCCAGTTTTGGGTTGTGCCACGATCAATCCCCGCTGACCTTTCCCGATAGGAGAGAAGAGGTCAATGATGCGGTTTCCAAAGTCCCGCCCCGTAGGAGAAGAAGTGAGTTTGAATTTCTCATTGGGGAAAAGCGGGGTCAGGTAGTCAAACGGGACCCGGTCACGAATATCCTGCGGGTCCAATCCATTGATCTTGGAGACCTTAAGCAGGGCGAAATATTTTTCTCCTTCTTTAGGAGGCCGGATGGCGCCCCGAACTGTATCACCTGTGCGCAGCCCAAAAAGTTTGATCTGCGAAGGGGATACATATATATCGTCTGGAGAGGTGAGATAGTTGTAATCGGAAGAACGAAGGAAACCATACCCGTCGGGCATCATTTCGAGAATACCTTCTCCTTCGATCACGCCATCCAGGTCGATGTCAAACTTGGGTGATTCGGGTTTTTCCCGTTGCCTGTGTTGCTGTGGAGGGGGAGGGTTTTCCCTGTGCCTTTCCGGAGAAGGGGTCTCGGGGTGCTGCCGCCTTACTTCCACTCTCTCTTTCTCTTTCTCTTTCTCTTTCTCTTTCTCTTCCACCTTCTCTTTATACGGTTCTTCCTGTCGTCGGACAGGAATTTCGCGTGCTGGTCCGTCACTGGGGGGGACCCGCTTTCGGAGAGCGTCTTTTTCTGGCAGCGTCTTCCGCCTCGGAAAGGGGCGCTTTTTCCTCTTCCTCCTCTTTGACCGTGGGAGAAATGGTCAGGTCATCTTCCTCGTCCGGATCATCAAAGAAAGAAGGAATATCTTCCTCGTCATCCTCCTGAGGAGGTGGAGCTGTTTTTTTTCCTTCTCCGGCAAGCGCCTGGAGATCCAGGATCTGGTAGATCAGATCTTGCTTGTTGAGCTTGCGATGCCCTTTGATCCCAAGCGATTCCGCTATTTCGCGAAGCTCAGGAACGAGCATGTCATTTAACTGCAGGATATCTAGCATAGAATAAATACGTCAATTAGCTAGCTAATGAGATGTGATAAGTGAGTGTTGATAATGTAAGAGAGCCAAAATACTAGTACCATGTATGGTTAACATTGCAATAACCCTTGCACGTACCTTCCCTTCGTACTTCAAATGAAATGATGGTAAAGCGGGAATCGTTTCAGGAGTTGACAGTTGCGAAGCTTCCCCATTTCGAAAAGCCCCAATGCTGTAGAAGTGCAGTGCGTCTGACTAGACGGCGTAAAAATACACCCTTTTTTTTATTCCAACTACTATCTTTGTAAAAAGATGCCAAAAAGGGCTATTAAAAGTTTACAGTTGACCAAAAAGGAGACATTTTATACCTTGCGGGCACTTGTGCACTGCAAACAAAAAAACTTATATAACCCGGTTGCGCGGGCTCAGCCCGCGCAACCGGGTTATATAAGTTTTTCAGGAACTGTGGTTACAAAGTACTTATCTACAACGAAAATCCGGGGTTGGTACGCCGGATCTTCTTTTCACCTGGCAAAATCACTTACTAAATGTTAGAACTTAAACGGATCAGGGAGCAGAAAGAACAGGTGCTCGAAGGGCTGCGTGTGCGCAATTATTCGGAAGCAGGGCTGAAAGTGATCGATGATATCCTGGATTGGGATGAAAAACGCCGTTCCTTAAAAACTTCGCTGGACAACATCCTTGCCGAATCCAACCGCATCTCGAAAGAGATTGGGCAACTGATGCAACAGGGCAAGCGGGAAGAAGCAGAGGCTGTTAAATCGCAGGTCGGGCAATTGAAGGAAACGAGCAAGGAACTGGAGACGGCGCTGTCGGAGGCCGAGCAACAGATCGAGGAGTTGTTGCTCACCGTTCCGAATATTCCCCATGCAAAAGTGCCTCGCGGGAAAACCCCGGAAGACAATGAGGTTTACCGCGATTGGGCAAAGCCTTTTCCCGACCTTGGTGCGGATGCACTTCCGCATTGGGATTTGGGCAAGAAATATAACCTATTCGATCTGGAGTTGGGGGTTAAGCTCACCGGAGCGGGATTTCCGGTTTACCGGAACAAGGGCGCCAAGCTCCAGCGAGCCTTAATCAACTTCTTCCTCGACCAGGCACACAAAGCCGGCTATGAGGAGATACAACCCCCGTTGATGGTCAATGCCGATTCGGCCCGTGCAACAGGGCAGTTGCCCGATAAGGAAGGGCAAATGTATTACGTGAATGAAGATGAGCTTTACCTCATTCCTACGGCAGAGGTACCGGTGACAAATATTTACCGCGACGTCATCCTGGAACCTTCCCAGTTTCCCGTTAAGATGGCGGGGTACACGCCCTGTTTTCGCCGGGAAGCCGGTTCCTATGGAGCCCACGTACGTGGCCTGAATCGCGTGCACCAGTTTGACAAGGTAGAAATCGTACGCCTGGAACATCCCGACAATTCCTATGCAGCACTCGAGGAAATGTTAGCGCATGTGAGTGGGTTGCTTGACCAATTGGAACTTCCCTATCGGATTCTCCGGTTATGCGGCGGAGATATGGGCTTTACGTCTGCCATAACCTACGACTTTGAGGTGTTCTCTGCTGCGCAGAAAAAGTGGCTGGAGGTAAGCTCGGTCTCTAACTTTGAAACGTACCAGACCAATCGGATGCGCTTGCGCTTCCGGGACGGAAAGGAAAACAAATTGGCTCATTCGTTGAATGGCAGTGCCCTTGCCCTTGCGCGCATTGTGGCGGCGCTTCTGGAGAACAACCAGGATGCCGAAGGCATTAAAATGCCTGCCGTGCTGCATTCCTACCTTGGGTTTGATCGGATCTAAGGAAACGTTGGTCGATTAGCACTGAGCTTTTTTGCGGTTTAGGTGTTTTGATTAATACTTGTAAACTAAAAATCATTTCTCAATGGGTGAATATTATGTGTATATGGCAGTAGCCGGGGTGCTTTCGATCATCGGCTTTGTCATAAGTAACCGGTTGAAGCATAAATTTAAAAAGTACAGCGAGGTTGGCTTGCGTAATGGAATGAGCGGCCAAGAGATCGCAGAGGCCATGCTTCGGTACTACCAGATTTATGATGTGAAAGTGGTGATAGGCCAGGGCTTTCTCAGCGACCACTACAATCCGCTGACGAAAACCGTTAGCCTGAGCCCTCCGGTATTTGAAGGACGCAGCGTGGCAGCTGCAGCAGTTGCGGCGCACGAATGCGGCCATGCAGTGCAACATGCCAATGCGTATAGCTTATTGCAAATGCGTTCTACCCTGGTGCCTGTGGTCAATGTAGCTGCCCGGGCCCAGCAATGGCTGCTTTTACTGGCCTTTATGCTGCTCAACAGTTTTCCGGGGTTGATGCTGATCACCATTATCGCCTTTTCTATAACGACGCTGTTTGCGTTCATTACCCTGCCGGTTGAATTTGATGCAAGCCGGAGGGCGCTGGCCTGGCTCGATTCCAGTGGGATGACGCATGGGGCTGAATACGATGGCGCCAAGGATGCCCTGAAATGGGCAGCTTTGACATACGTATCCGCTGCCTTGTCGTCGCTGGTCATGCTGGCATACCTGGTGCTCCGCTACGCCGGCGCCAGAAACTAAAGGTGTTGCCTGTAAGAAAAAGAGGAGGCTGTTTCAAAAGGAGCGTAAGCGACTTTTGAAACAGCCTCCTCTTTTTTTTTAATTCCGCCTGTGGAAAAGATGTTAATATCTGGTAGTTGAAGGTCAGCGGGTTGTGAAATTTGTCCACAGGTGAAACATAATGTTTTGGGGAAAATGCCGCCGGGAAATTTCGGTTAACTGATCGCCGAGGGTAATTTAGCAACCTCATTTTACCCTTGTTCAAGATACCGAACCCCCTTGTTTATGACCCTCAGACCCCGTCGATACGTCTTCTCCAGCCTGGAAGCCCTTGTGGAAGGAAAAATTAAGAAACTTGCTGCCATCTGTGAGAAGCTCTTTCTTTTTATCGACGAGGAGGAACCTGTGGTTCCCGTCAAGATCGTGCAAAAACTGCAGCGATTTGGGAAAAAGATCAAATGGGTTCCGGTAGAGATCGACCTTCAGTCTGACTTTCAGGTCTTCTTTTCTTTTTTTGTGGGAAAGACACACGAACGCACAGCTCCCGATGTGGAGTTTGTCATTTTGGGCGCCAATCACCAGTATGATTCCCTCGTTCGCTACCTGAATACCTGCGGCCGCAGTTGCCTGCGGCTGGATCCCACTCGTGCTTTTGAACTATTAGGTCCCGGGTATGGTACGTTGGAAGAAACGGAAGCGCCTCCTGTCATTATTCCCGGCGAGCGAGAGCGGGAATTGCCGCGGATGGAAGAGCCTTCGGAGGCAGGAGCTTCCGGGGGACGGGAGAAAAATGACGCCATTTCCGGAAAAATCGCACGGGAAGTGGTAGAGCGTATGATCCAATCGGGAAACCGGCCGTCCGAAATGCCCATTCTCCGGGAGTATATACAGCTGTGTCATCAGGGCTCGCTGACCAAAATTAGCGTGGACAGCATCATTCAACACATGCAGGAGCGCAAAGAAATAGAGGTCAATGGTGGACTTGAAGTGGTTTATCACTTTTGAAAACCCGCTAAAAAAAGGATTTTCTTCCGCAAGAGTCCTTATCTTTGGGGCGTTCAAAAAGTTCAAACTATGCTACAAGAAGAACTAGACCTATTAATGGAAGAAACCAAGGAAGGGATGTCCCTGGCGCTGGAACATCTTCAAAAAGAATTGACCCATGTGAAGGCCGGCAAAGCCACTCCTGCAATGGTTGATGGATTGAAAGTTTCCTATTACGGTACCCCCACGCTCCTGAACCAGGTTTCCAATGTAACCACCTCCGATGCCAAAACCCTGGTGATCCAACCGTGGGAAAAGACCATGCTTTCCGTTATTGAAAAGGCCATATTCGAAGCCAATCTGGGTGTCACCCCCATGAATGACGGGGAAGTGATCCGATTGGTCATCCCGCCTCTTACCGAAGAACGCCGAAGGGACCTGGTCAAACGTGTGAAATCATTTGGAGAAGAAGCTAAGGTCGGCTTGCGGAGCGTACGCCATAAGTCTATGGATGCGATCAAAAAAGCAGTAAAAGACGGCTACCCGGAAGATGCCGGAAAACGGCTGGAGGGAAATGTGCAGCAAATGGTGGATGACTTCTCGAAAAAAATTGACCTGATGACAGAGGCAAAAGAGAAGGAGATCATGACAGTTTAAAAAATAGTTGTACTTTTAAAGTGCATTATATTCTGGATTAGTATGAAAAAGCGGTTGCCTTCCCGGCAGCCGCTTTTTTCATATCGGATTATTTGGTCTTCAGCTTGATCACCGGGCATATGATCTCCTCCAGAGAGATCCCTCCATGCTGGAAGGTGTTCTTGTAGTAGTTGTGGTAATGATTGTAGTTGTTGGGGTAGAGAAAGAAACGATCTTCCTTTGCAAAGATATAGGTAGAACTGATGTTGGGGCGGGGCAAGCCTGCTTTATCCGGCTCGCGAAAGGCCAGCACATCTTTTTTCTCATACTGCAGATTGCGCCCAACTTTGTACCTCAAGTTGGTCGTGGTCTCCCGGTCACCCACTACTTTGGAAGGTTGGTTGACCCGGATTGTACCGTGGTCGGTGATGATAAACAGCTGCACCTCGCGTTCTGCCGCTCGTTGCAGTGCCGCCCAGAGCGGAGAGTTTTCAAACCAGGAACGGGTAAGTGATCGATAGGCCTTCTCGTCACCGGCCAATTCCTTGAGTACCTCCATCTCCGTACGGGCGTGGGAGAGCATATCGATGAAATTGTACACGATAACGGTCAGGTCGTTGTTCATGAAATTCAGGATGTTATCCTGCATCTCTTTGGCCACAGCTACGTTGGTGACTTTGATATAGTTCATGCGCAAGGGTTTGCGGAGCAACCGGCGCAGCTGTTCGGCCAGCAAATCCTCTTCGTGCATGTTTTTACCACCCTTTTCATTGTCGTTAAGCCACCAGTCGGGATGGTATTTTTCGATCTCGGAGGGTAGCATTCCTGCAAAAATAGCGTTGCGGCTATACTGGGTGGAAGTAGGTAGAATGCTGAAAAAGTAGTCCTCCGATTCCACGCGGAATAATTGGCTGACGATCGGTTCAATGACCTTCCATTGGTCGTACCGAAGGTTGTCGAGCAGCACCACAAAAGTGGGGATATCATCATTCATGTGGGGCAGGATCTTTTTGCGCAGGAGATTGTGCGACATAACCGGGGCCTCCGACTCGTCCTGGATCCAGTCGAGGTAGTGTTTCATAATGAATTTGGAAAATTCATTATTAGCCTCCGCCTTTTGCATCGCCAGGATGTCATAGAGTTCGGTAGACTTGGAGTCGTCGATCTTGAGCTCCCAGTTAACCAACTTCCGGTACATATCGGCCCATTCGTTGGTATTCAGCCCGCTGCTCATCTGCATCATCAACTGGCGAAATTCCTGCTGGTAGTCGGTAGTGGTTTTTTCGCGCACCAGCCGTGTATTATCTATGATCTTCTTCAGGGTTAGCAACACCTGATTGGGGTTGACCGGTTTGATCAGGTAGTCGGATATTTGGGAGCCAAGGGCTTCTTCCATCACATTCTCTGCCTCGTTCTTGGTGATCATTACCACCGGAAGGCCGGGGTACTGTTCTTTGATCTTGGAAAGGGTTTCCAATCCGGTCAGGCCCGGCATGCTCTCATCCAGGAAGACCACGTCGAAGTCCCGGTTGTTTTCACATTCTTCAATGGCGTCGTATCCATTGCTCACAGTGGTAACATCGTACCCTTTGTTTTGAAGAAATAGGATTTGGGGTTTGAGCAAATCAATTTCGTCATCTGCCCACAGGATTCTTACTTTTTCCATATTGCTATTTATTGTCAGGTGAGACCGCAGCTTTACAGGTGCATTTACCAAAGGTAAGACCATTTCTGCGTTATTAAGAACGCTCGGCTTTTGCTTCTAGTGCCCTTAGGTCGTTTTCTGTGGAATAATTGCGAATTTTGCGATCATGAGAAGAGATAAGATATTTAACGATCCGGTTTACGGGTTTATCAGTGTGCCCTATGGCATTCTGTTCGATTTGATCGAACACCCCTATTTTCAGCGGTTGCGACGCATCAAGCAGGTGAGTCTGACCCATTACGTATATCCGGGGGCCTTGCATACTCGTTTTCACCATGCGCTGGGCGCTATGTATCTTATGACCCAAGCCATCGACGTGCTGCGGGCTAAAGGCACAAAAATTACAGATGAAGAAGCTACTGCCGCCCGGATCGCCATTTTACTCCACGACATCGGGCACGGCCCGTTTTCGCATACCCTTGAACATACGCTGATTAATGTAACCCATGAAGATCTGTCCAGGTTGTTCATGGAACAACTAAATGAAACTTTTGATGGAGCGTTGGACCTGGCCATTGAGATCTTTCAGGACCGCCACCCCAAAAAATTTCTCCATCAATTGATCTCCGGCCAGTTGGATATGGACCGGATGGACTACCTCAACCGCGACAGCTATTTTACCGGGGTGTATGAGGGGGTAATTGGCTACGACCGGATCATCAAAATGCTGGATGTGCATGAGGATCAACTGGTAGTGGAGGAGAAGGGAATCTATTCGATCGAAAAATTTCTCATGGCCCGGCGATTGATGTACTGGCAGGTGTATCTTCACAAGACCGTGCTCTCTGCGGAGCAAATGCTCATTGCCACCCTTCGGCGTGCCAAAGATCTAAGCAGGGAAGGGGTGCATTTGCCGGTGCCTCCCAGCTTGCAGCTTTTCCTTCAACACGAATGGACCCTCGTTGATTTTCAGCAACGCAGGGAAGAGTTGCTGAAGCATTTTGCCCGGTTGGACGACTACGATATCATGTCTGCCCTGAAACTATTCAGCGAGGGGCCTGACCCTCTGTTGGCCTATCTTTCGAGGAGCATTGTCGACCGGCGTTTATTCCGGCTGGAACTGCAAAATGAGCCATTTGATGCTGAGTACAAAGAGGCTATTCGAGCTTGTATCTTACAGCGGTTTGAAATGCCTGAGACCAGTCTGCCTTTTTTGTTTCTGGAAGGAAAAGAGCGCAACAGCGCCTACACGACCTCGGAGGATGAGATCCGCATATTATTCAAGGATGGACGTGTGTGTCCTATTTCCGAATGCTCTGATGCAGGCATTCCCTCTATGATCACTACCAAACACTATGTGGCCTACCCGAAAGAATGCCGGGTGAGCGGCAAAGAGACTTGACACATTCTTCCGCCGGAGGTGCGGGTATGTTTATTACTCCTCAAACCACTTTGAATACATCACATAATTATTGGCGATGCGTTCGATCTGCCCCTGGAAAAGTTCGGGCGTGAGGGCTTTTACTTTGCGGGCCGGGACGCCTGCGTAAACGTGGCCGGATTCGAGGCGGCTGTTTTCCAGCACTACGGCGCCGGCTGCGATGAGCACATTTTCTTCCACCACCACCCCGTCCATTACGATCGCACCCATCCCGATGAGCACGTTGTCGTGAATGGTACAGCCGTGCACGATGGCTCGATGTCCAATGGATACATTATTGCCGATATTGGTGGGCGCTTTCTTATAGGTGCAATGGATGATCGCACCATCCTGGACATTTACCTTGTTGCCCATCCGAATATAGTGGACATCGCCGCGCACAACGGCCTGGAACCATACGCTGCATGCATCGCCCATGACCACATCTCCTACCACGGTCGCATTTTCAGCGAGGTAACAATCTTTTCCAAATTGGGGGGCAACCCCGTTGACCGGTTTGATAAGCGCCATAAAAGACAAGTTCTCTTTGAAAGCTTACATTAAGGTTGTGTATGAAGGGGCCGGACCGTATACCCTTCCTTGCGAAGCAGGGAAATGACCCCCTCCGCACCACCTAAGTGAGCGGCGCCAACCGCAAAAAAGCAGGATTTCTTCGGCATCATTTTGGCCATCACAGGGACCCAGTTGGAATTGCGGTTGGACAGCAACATCGTTTCGTAGTTGGTCGTCATGGCGTCGCTGTTATCGACGGCTCCCTGCATGGCTTCCAGATCCTGGCTTTTATAAATCTCAACCAGCGACTGAAAATCTTTTCCGCTGTCCTGATCGGCTTCTGCCCGGATACTTTCAACGAGCATTTCAGCCTGTGCACGATAAGGAATACTGTCGAACAGGCTCATCTGAAACTCGATGGTCTCAAGGCCATCGATCTTCTTATCTTGCTTTTGGGCCATTTCCATAAACTCCATCTCATACGAAACGACCTCGCCGGATGAAAACCCTTCCTGATCGATATCGCCGGAGGCAAAAACCGAAAGAAACAGCGGTTTGATGCGTTCGAGAAGCATCATGGGGAGCCCCATGCCATCAAAATGTGTTTGGACCAGTTTGTAGTCTTCCGGAGAAAGCAGCCCTTTCAAGGTTTGACCGTCTTCCATAAACAGATCCATGAGAAGAGAGAACTGAACCATTACATTGGACATTTTTTCCATGTCGATCTCAAATACCACCTGTTCGGCTTTGTCGAAGGAGGCGACCGTCTCGTCGGTGAGAAAGAAGTCTTCCTTCCCGATCATGTGGATGGTTCCATATAGATAGGAAGGTGTTTTAAGTCCGTTGCCGCTGATCTCCCAAAGCAGGGACTTTTCCAGTGGGGCAGTTTGTTGGCCCCAGGCAAGGGGGGTAAACAGGATTGTCAGTAATCCGAGTAATACAGTTTTTTTCATTGGTACTATTGATTATCAGAAACGCCACAGGTATGAACGGACAAAACGGCGATTTAGTTTAGATAAAACGCTTCCAGCCCCATCTTGCCAGCAGCAGCATGGCTGCAAATAAGAGCAGCACGTATTGAAATGGCACAAAAGTAAACGCAAAAAGGCGGGTTCGGTCGATAAAAAACAGGGTGATCAGTATGGCGGAGATCATAACGAATAAGCCGGATAGTTTACCAAAACCCGGAACGAGATCGAGGTCGACGTTTTTTCGAACGAGAAATACGGAGGCAACCATGGAAAAAATGGGCAACAACTGAGTGTAGATATTGGTTTCCATGATCGATTGCCGTTCAAACAAGAAGAGGTAGATATTGAGGAATACGGCAAAAAGACCCGGGATACAGACCATGTAGATCAGTGTAGCGTAAAAATATTTCCATGGAGAGAGGTGTCCTTCGCCTTTTCCAATCCACCCGGCCAACAGCGCGGAGAGGGGGATGAGCAGAAAGAAAAACAGCAGCCATCCCGGGTGCATGGAAAGCCAGTTGAAAAAATCCTGAAGAGTCATGTGTCAAATGCTGGTTAATGTTGGGTAAATTTACATCGGCACAAGTAGTTTTTGCCAATGAATTTTATGATTTGAGGAATTTTTGGAAAACAGACCTCCTCCGCTCCTGCGTATTATGCTCCATGCTGTGTCTTTATGGGATGCCATATGTACTATTTGGGCAATGTCAGGGCGACTGGGTGCTGACCCAATGGAGTCCACGTGATCCGCTTGATCCGTATAGCGCCAATGCCCCCTTTCAGTTGGCTGCCGACAATGCCGGCAATGTTTACCAGGTGGGGTATGCAGGCGATTCTCTTTTTCTGGAATCGAGGAATGGAGCTGTACAATTGCTGGATTCAGGAGTGGATACCTCCTTTCAGCTAGCCCTGAGCAAATATACTTCCGAGGGGCGGTTGGACTGGGCCATGGGTTTTCCCGTTGGGCCACTGACTTCCTTTGCGCCAGGAGTAGCCACCTGGAACGACAGGGTGGCCATTTGCGGTACCTTTTATGCGTTTATGCAGATCGGCGCCGATCAATTTTTTATCGGGGAACGGTTTGGTGCGTTCGTGCTGTTGCTCGACACAACCGGTACGCTTTTGTGGAGCAGGTTGTTCTTGGGTGAAGGCAGTATTTGGGGGTATGGCCTTGCTTTTTCCGCCGGAGGGGAAGTTGTTCTTACAGGCCGGTTTACCGGAGAGGTATGGATGCCGGGAGAATTGGACTTTTCTTCCGGGGGCAATGCCGAACAAAATTACCAGACCTTTGCGCTGAAGCTTGATCCGGAAGGAGGCGTGCGTTGGGCTGTTCAATCCGGGCCTCTGGTGGGTAGCGGACATGACAGTCGCGGACAGCCCATTGCAATAGATGGGGTTGGTGATATTGTGTTGGGTGGATTTTTCAGCGATTCGCTATTCTGGGGAACGCATGAACTTCGGTCCGGGCGAAATAGCGGTCGTACGCCCTATCTGGTCAAACTGGATGGCCAAACGGGTGAAGCGCAATGGCTCCGGGGTGCAAAGGCATCCGCTTCGGGATACCCAAACGGTTCGTTATACGGGTTGGTTTGTGACCACAACGGGAATATTTATGGAGCGGGCTATATCCAGTCCGACTTTTCATGGGATAACCAATCGCTTCAACCGGCCGGAGATTATGATAATTTGCTCCTATGCTGGAATAAAGATGGGGGGGTAAAATGGGCACGCACGTTTGGGGGTGCCGCCCCGGAAGACCGGGAATGGGCTACTTTTGCACTGGTGAGCGCCTACCAAACCCTCTTCGTGGGGGCAAATGTGTTCCCGGGGACGGAAATGGATGCGTTTCTTTTGCCCGCATTTGGAAAGAGCGACCTGGCGCTTTTGGAGTTTACGCTCCAGGGCGAGTATGTGCGCGGTTGGGTGGCAGGGGGGGAAGATACCGAATTCAGTTACGGCGGCACAATTGACACGGAGGGCAACTTGCTGTTTTGCGGCAATTCGCAGAGTGACGGTATATCCTTCCGGTCGGAAGTGGTGGCATTGGATACCTTTCAGCGAACAAATAGTTTCTTGTACAAAATGTGTCTCAGCCTTCCGGAATCCGGCGGATCTGCAGGTACCGAGGCTGTCAAGTTGTTTCCCAATCCGGGTAAAGGCGTATTTTGGTTGGAAGGGAATTGGGGGGTGGAAGAGGCTCGTGTAGTGCTCTATAATGTGCTCGGACAGGAAACATTTCGGCAAAGATTGCAGTCCCTGGGCAGAGACGGCGTATATCCGATAAATACCGGGACTTTGCTGTCAGGCGTTTATTACCTGCAACTCTTCACGGAGGGAAAATTGATCTTTGCCACACCGGTATTTATTCATAATTAGCGGCGTGAAACTGGAATTATTACTTTGCAGGCAAAATGAGTTAATAAAGATCACCGCCACAAGAAGCGGCGGTGATCTTTATTAGTGGTATGATGCGCGCCACAAATTTTAAACACAGGATAATTAGTACAGTGTAACTTAAATAAGTTTATAAAGACTGAATGGGCGGGCGCCGCCCGCCCATTCAGTCTTTATAAGGATATCTGCGGCCGCACGGCCGCAGATATCCTTATAAAAAACATTAAAGTACTTTTGTTACAAAGTAATTATTTCAAAAAAAAATAAATAAATTTGTTTAAAATTAAATTATTTAAAACAAAAAAAATATTATGAAAACTTTACGAATCATCATTGGCGTGTTGCTCGCACTTATTGTTTTATACCTCTTGCTATGTCTGGTAGGACCCAAGAAAGTTAAGGTTACCCGCACTGCCGAGATCGGAGCGCCAGCTTCAGTCATTTATGGCTACCTCTATGATTTTAAAGAGTGGAAAAAATGGTCGCCCTGGCAATTAAAGGATCAAACTATCCAGAACACCTATGTCGGACCTCTTTCGGGAGTGGGTTCCATCAATTCGTGGACGAGCGAAAAGTCGGGGGCTGGCAGCCAGGAAATTACGGAAGCGGAAATACCTACCTTGTTGAAAACCAAGCTTCAATTTAATGATTGGGATGGATACTCTATTGCGACGTTTTTACTGGAAGAAAAAGATGGTTGTAAGACCAAAGTGAGTTGGAGCATGGATGGTGATAAGGATGTGCCCTTTTTCTTCCGGGCCATGATGATCTTTATGAACAGATCGGTGGCCTCCGACTATTCCGATGGCTTACAAAACCTAAAATCGTTGAGCGAGGAGCAGGTGGCAAACCTTCCCAACTCCTACCGGGGGGTAACGATCGAGGAGACGGATTTTCCGGCGCGCACCATCGCCGGTATTCGCCAGCGGATCAATATGTCGAATCTGAGCAAATTCTTCGAAATGAGTTTTGGCGCGGTAAACAGCGCGTTGCAGAAATCTGATCTAACCCCTGCAGGCGCGCCGGTTGGCCTGTATTACGAATGGGACGAGCCAAGTCAGAAGACTGATCTGTTTGCCGGTATTCCGGTCGGTTCAGTTGCCAGTTTGCCAGGCATTGAATTAATTGAACTGCCTCAATCAAAAGCCCTTGTTGCAGAATATGAGGGCAGCTACAATGGGGTTTCCCGTGTTCATTTTGCCATGGGTGATTATCTTCGGGAGCGTTGCCTGGTTCAAAAGCCACCGGTCATTGAAGAGTACCTTACAGACCCTTTGGTGGAGTCCGATACACTGGACTGGAAAATACGCGTTTATTATTTCTACGAATAAACGTGCTGAAAACGGGAGCGACGGGGTGTCGTTCCCGTTTTTTTACCTGCCGCCAAAACCTAGGGTTTTTGCATCTTGTTTAAGGATACGAACTCATGTATCATCTGAAATACGTTCCAGTAGCTTAAACTAACTTCAATGAAGTCTTCCTTTTTTCTTTTTTTGGCAGGATTTCTGCTTTTGTCGACGTCTTGTACGAAAGATATGCGCAAACAATTGGAGGGGCAACCCAATGCTTACGGTGCGCTTAACCAATTGGTAGTGATTGCCGACTCCTCGCTTTGGACCAGTATGGTGGGCGATACCTTCGATTATTACTTTGCGGCAGCGTATCCGATATTGCCCCAGCCCGAACCGCTGTTTGATATTAAATACTTTTCGCCCGGGCAATTGCAAGCGGCTAAAGAACGCAGGGAGCTTCGTACCTATGTTTTTCTGGCTAACCTGGAAGATAAGGACTCCCCCGTTACCCGGATGGTCGCTGAAGATATGGGAATGGAGAAGATCCAGGAAGCCCGTAACGAAAACGGATATAAGGTGACATTGGCAAAAGATAAATGGGCAAAGGGACAATTGTTGGTCTATATAGCCGGGAGCAACCCGGAGGCCCTGATCCAAAGCATTAAACAGCAATATGCCAGTGTGATCCAGCGAATCCGGAAAGAAGACCTTAACCGCCTTGATGCAGGGATATATATGGGTGGGCAGAATGAAAATCTCCGGAAGGAGATCCAGCTCAACCTGGGGATCGACCTGAAAGTGCCCAATGATTACTTCAAGGCCATGTATGATGAAGAGAATAAGGTCATTTGGATCCGTAAGGAAACGGAAGACCTCAGCTCCAATATTATGATCAAGGTCTTGCCGTACACCGACAAGGATCAACTGACCAAGGAGGGGATAAAGGCGATTCGCAATTCGCTTGGAAAATATGTGGGTTCCGAAATTGCCGGCACCTATACCCATACAAACGATGTGGATCTGCCTATGCTGGTCGATGTCGGCACCTTTCAAAATTTTTACTCCTTAGAGGCGAGAGGAATATGGGAAATGGTTAATGACTATATGGGAGGGCCCTTCTTCGGGTTGCTGGTGCTAAACCCCAATAACAACCAATTGTATTACCTGGACGGATTTGTGCATGCGCCCGGAAAAAATAAGCGGGAATTCATGCAACAGCTGGAATATGTGATCCGCACCACCCGGTTTTAGGGGTAGGAGCGTGGTTCTTTTCAGTAATGAGAGGGATTTTTCTATTATTAACCGGCAATCCTTAACTTTGTCGAACACCCTTGCACAGAAATAAATACGGGTTGTTCACAAAGCATGTCATCTTCCTCCCCACATACCCCCTCCTCCTTTAATGAAGCTTCTGATGCGGAGCTTCTGAACTTATTTCAAAAAGAGCTCAAACCTGACTACCTCGGCATCTTGTTTATGCGGTACCGGCACCTGGCCTATGGGGTGGCGTATAAGTATTTCCGCGAACGGGAAGAGGCAGAAGATATGGTGAGCCATGTGTTTTCGCTGCTATTGGAAAAATTGCCAGGGAAAGAGATCCTTTCTTTCAAACAATACCTCTATGGAACAGTCCGGAATGAGTGCCTGGCACGTACCCGTCAGCTGAAAAAAGAAGGGCAACGGCAACAAGAATGGGCGCATACGGAAAATTCTGATACCGGGTTTATGGAAATAGAGGAGCTGGTTCATCTAACCAATGAGCAGCCGCTAGATGAAGCGGTGCAGGAAGCTATGGAACAGCTGGGGGAAGAGCAGCGCATTTGTGTCTACCACTTCTTCTTTGAAGGGAAAAGCTATAAGGATATTTCCGATGAAACCGGGTTTACCCTTAAAAGTGTAAAAAGCTACCTGCAAAATGGAAAACGCAACTTAAAAAAACTCCTGGAAGAGTACTTCAAACGTGCTTCTTCCGACTAAATTTAACAAAGGGATGAAACCCATTTTTCAAGAACATCAGTGCCTCTCCGAAGGCAATATTGAGGGATACCTCAGCAACCGGCTCTCTTTAGAGGAACGACATCGGGTGGAAAACCATATGCTCGACTGCCCCCTTTGCTCCGATGCCGTTGACGGATATGACCTGCTCCGTGCAGATTCCAAATCGGGAAAAGAGACCGAAAAAAAGCCGGTACGTATGCGCGTACTCAACTGGCGTTTTTTTTCCGCAGCGGCCGCAGTCATCATACTGCTCGCCGCGGTAGTTTGGATCTATCCTAAACAATACGATACGGATCAACTTTTTGCCTCGTATTATGCCTCCTATAATAGTGACCTGGACATTCGTTTTCGGCAAACCGGAATAGAGGCCAGCCCTGCAGATACCCCATTGACCAGAGGCCTTCAAGCTTATGCAGCACAGGACTATTCAAGAAGTATTTCCCAACTGGAAGAATTCTTGCAGGCAAACCCGAATCATCTGGTTTCCCGGTTTTACCTGGCATTAGCCCAGATGGAAGAAGGCCGGGAGGCAGAAGCCATCAAAAACTTCAGCACGGTTCAAATGGCCAGGCAAGAGTACTGGGAAGAGTCCAGCTGGTATCTCGCACTTTTATATGTCAAAAGCAATCAGCCGGAACAAGCCAGGGAGTTGTTAAACACCCTGATCAGCCCCGGCAGCGGCCGATACTATGAGCAAGCAAAGGATTTGACTAGCAAGCTTTGATTTAGTGGTAAAAAGAAAAAGGCAGTTATGGGGATTTGAGTCCTCATAGCTGCCTTTTTTTATGCGCATTCAACTGCGGTTATTTCACCATTTCCTGTGACCGCTGAATAAAGCTGGTCAGTTCGGCGCCTTTAAGCATATTTTGGTGCAGGAGTGCGAGTTGGTAGAGGTAAGTAGCCAGGTCGTTTCGGGTTTCCTCCTTCCTCATTTTTAGCATCTTTTGCGCAATAAGGGGGTGGTTAGTGTTGATCACTACATTATAGGATTCCAGAAAATCATTTCCGGGCATTCCCTGCAGCGCCTGCATTTCCTTCATTCGGCGCATAAATTCCGGACGTGTGATCACCACCGGCTGATCTTCCGGCGCCAGGGACTTGAGCACCACCTTTGCGCCCATCTTACCTTTTACGAGAGATTCAAATAGCTCTTTGACCGTATTTTGTTCCTTCTCGCTCAGCACCGATTCCGGAGCCTCTTCTTTTTGGATAAGCTGATCGATCGTGTCGGAGTCGACCCGGGCAAAATTGACCTCGCTCATCTGCTGTTCGAGGTGGTGCATGAAATGGTTGTCGACGATCTGATCAAATTCAAGCACGTCATATCCTTTTGACTGGGCAGCCTTGATCTGGGAGTCGTGGTCGTTAGGGGAACTGGTATACAGGAATACGATCTTCCCGTTTTTGTCAGTTTGCGTATTTTTTACGTGTTCCTTGTACTCATCGATGGTGAAGTACTTTTTGTCCACACTTTTCAAAAGGACAAAGGAGTTCGCTTTTTCGTTAAATTTCTCATCCGACAGCATGCCATATTTAACAAAAACGCCGAGGTCATTCCATTTTTCTTCGAAGTCCTTTCGGCTATTCTTAAATTGGTCGTTGAGTTTTTCCGCTACCTTTTTGGTGATGAAGCCCGTGATCCGGCGCACACTGCTGTCATTTTGCAAGTAGCTCCGCGATACGTTGAGCGGGATGTCGGGCGAGTCAATGATCCCGTGGAGCATCGTCAGGAACTCCGGAACGATCTCCCGCACGTTATCTGTCACGTATACCTGGTTGGAATACAACTGGATTTTGTTTCGCTGAAGCTCTAACCCCTGGGTGAGCCTGGGAAAGTAGAGCACGCCGGTAAGGTTGAAAGGGTAGTCGATATTGAGGTGTATCCAAAACAAGGGAGGGGTGCTATAGGGGTATAGCTCTTGATAGAACTGGAGATAGTCCTCGTCTTTAAGTTCCGAAGGGTTCTTTTTCCAGGCTGGGTTGGTGATATTCACCACATTAGGGACTTCGACCTCTTTAGAGGTTTGGGCATCTCCTTCACCTTCAAACACAGTTTCCTTCCGGGTGCCAAACTGGATGGGGATGGGAAGGAATTTACAGTATTTCTCTAGAAGGCCTTCGATCCGTCCTTCCTGGAGGAATTCCTCATTCTCTGCATTGATATGGAGGACGATGTCGGTGCCTCTGTCTTCCTTTTCGTTCGTTTCCAGGCTATATTCAGGATTGCCCTCGCAACTCCAGGTGACCGGCGTGGCCTTTTCCTGGTACGACCTGGAGATCGCCTCTACCCGGTCGGCCACCATAAAGGCGGAGTAAAAACCCAAGCCAAAATGTCCGATGATGCTCGTGTCTTCTTTGTACTTTTCGAGGAACTCACTTGCGCTGGAGAAGGCGACCTGATTGAGGTATTTTTTCACCTCCTCTTCGGTCATGCCGATACCCCGGTCGCGAATGGTAAGAGTTTTATTTCCCGGATCGAGAAGCACCTGGATAGTTAGATCCCCAAGTTCTCCTTTGAAATCGCCTTTTGTCGAAAGGGTTTTCAGTTTATTGGTAGCGTCAATGGCGTTGGAGATCAGTTCGCGAAGGAAAATTTCGTGATCCGAGTAGAGGAACTTTTTGATTATGGGAAAGATATTCTCTGTTTGAACGGAGATTTGGCCTTTTTCCATGAGCTGATTTTTTTTCTTATTCAATAATCAAACCCTGTGCCATCGGTAAAAGGCTGTCATTTTGTCTGTTGGGGAGGTGTTGGGAGAAAAAAATGACATTCCACTAGCGGGTTTGTTGTTATTTTGATACATTTGTTTTACAAACGCGACCGAAAAGGCAAATGAGTAGTCTGCCTTTCACCAAAATTTCGATTTTCCCAACGTTTGGGCGTATTGGAAGTAGTATCAAGGAAGTAAGAAGGAATGAATAGATCACTCTCCATGGAGAGGGTTGTTTTCTATTGCAAAGATATACTGTCTGTCAGGGCAGGAAAGTCTAGGCAGTTTTTTTGCTGCTGAGGTGAGAGAGACCCGTTCGTCGGGGGGTAAGAGCGGGTCTCCAAACTCACCACTTTCAAATTAATCCACCCAATTCTTTCGGAGTATACAATGCACGGTCTTTTGCGTACTTTTATTCAAGATTTTATTACCGCATTGCGTTGTTCCAATGTATATTTTAATTCTTCTGCTCGCCGTTTTACCTGGGTTGTTGATTAGCTATTACATCATCCGGCAGGACAAGTATGACAGGGAGCCACGACTTCACTTGTTGTTTAGTTTTGTGGCGGGCATGTTGATCACTTTTCCAGTCCTGATTGTGGAAAAAGCGGCGGCTAATGCAGGCTGGGATCAGCCCAACCACATAATAGCTACCATTGCGTTTGCTTTTGTAGCGGTGGCACTTGTCGAGGAAGGAGCCAAATTGCTGGTCCTGCTTGTCTACCCCTATTCACTGCGCATATTCAACGAACCCATGGATGGGATCGTGTATTCGGTGATGATCGGGATGGGCTTTGCTACGCTTGAAAATGTGTTGTATGCGGGTAGTTTTGGCTTGCAGACCATTCTGGTGCGTGCCCTCACCGCGGTCCCGGCGCATGGCGCTTTTTCCATAATTTTAGGTTATTTCGTTGGGCTGGCCAAGTTTCAACCGGAGAAGCGTTTGGGATTGATCGTTAAAGGGTTTTTGCTGGTAACGCTGTTACACGGGGCCTACGATTTTTTCATTCTCCAATCGCTTTACAGTTGGCTGATCATCCTGGCGGTAGTTGTGCTGGCTGTCAGTATCTATTATGCACGCCGGATGTTGATCGATCATCAGGAACACTCGCCATTTAAATAATATCGCTACTTCAATTTTTCATTATTCCGGTGCCGGTCGGCATCACGGAGGGTCTTCTTGTCGAGATTTTTTTTCAGTGCTTCAGTCAGATCCACGCCCGTCTGATTGGCCAGGCAGATAAGGACAAACAGCACATCGGCCATTTCATCGGCCAGTTGGGCCGGGGCATTTGCTGCTTCCTCCGGTTTTTTAAAGGATTGTTCCCCGTAAATACGGGCCAACAGGCGGGCCATCTCGCCCACTTCCTCCATGAGGACAGCAGTATTGGTCAATTCATTATAATAGCGGATGCCAATGGTTTGTATCCATTGGTCGACCGTATCTTGGGCTTCCCGGATGGTCATGGTCGTTATTCTTTGGTCTTTGAGTCAATCCAGATAGTAACAGGGCCGTCGTTGATGAGCCCTACTTTCATATCGGCGCCGAATTCGCCGGTCAGGACATTATGTCCGGATTCTTTGGCCAATTCCCGGCAAAACGCATCGTAAAGCGGGATAGCGTGCTCAGGACGGGCGGCGCGGATATAGGAAGGCCGGTTTCCCTTCTTCGTGCTGGCGTGCAGGGTAAATTGGCTCACCACCAGGAATTCTCCACCCGCTTCCAGTACAGACCGGTTCATGACGCCTTGATCGTCGGGGAAAATGCGTAGATTGACGATCTTCTTGCACAGCCATTGAAGATCATCTTCTCCATCTGCATCTTCGATTCCGAGAAAGAGAAGCAGGCCTTTGTCAATCTGAGAATGGATTTCTCCATCGATTGTTACAGAAGCCTCACTGACCCGTTGAATAAGTACGCGCATAGCATAAGTGTTTAAATGGAAAACTCATGTAGGGTATCTTGAGGAATTGATCCAGTCCAATTTTGTGGTTTGCGGACCAACACTTACTTTTGCGCAACGCACTTAATCCTTTTTCGAGAACAAATAAATGCTGTTCCGATATGTCTGAAATAAAAAATGCGGGTGGTAAGGGATATTGCCTGATGGTATTTTTGGTAGCGTTTTTCTTGTTTTTAGCGCTCGTACTTTACGTGTATTACTACAACGGCAAGTTTCTTCCGTCCTAAGACCTGCATGCGGAAAACTCAACTAAACTCAGGCCTCCTAACTTACTGCGATTGAAAGTTAGGAGGCTTTTCTATATTGGTCGATCCAATAGAATTCGAAGATGAAAGCAATGTTGCTCGCTGCCGGTTTGGGTACCCGTTTGAAACCTTTGACCGATCACAAGCCCAAAGCTTTGGTCGAGGTGGGGGGGATGACGCTTTTGGAGCGATCCATTCATCTCCTGAAACGGTATGGGGTGGATGCCATTATTCTCAATGTGCATCATTACGGAGAATTGATCGTCCAATTTTTAGAAAAAAAGGCTTACTTCGGAATCCCGATCACCCTTTCCGACGAACGCGATCAACTGCTCGATACGGGCGGCGGATTGAAAAAGGCATCCTGGTTTTTTGATACGAACGAACCTTTCCTGATCTATAATGTCGATGTGTTGACGAATATGGACCTGGGCTCTATTTTCCGGAAGCACCAGGAAAATAGTTGTTTGGCTACATTGGCGGTTCGCCATCGCGAGGCAAGCCGCTATTTTTTATTTGACTCCGGGTTGCAGTTGGCTGGATGGCGAAACCGCAAAACCGACCAAATCCGTTGGTGTGGAGTCCGTGTCGACCCCGTGGAAGAGTTGGCCTTTAGTGGTATCCAGGTGTTGGATCCCGCTATTTTTAGCTATTTCCCTGAAGAAAATGTATTCTCCCTCGTCGAGTTATATCTCCGTTGCGGAGCGAAGGAAAAGATCTGCGGATTTATCCACGACGACTCCCTTTGGATGGACGCGGGTAAAGTAAGCGATCTGGAGGAAGCTGAACGCCTGGCAAAATCGCTTGGAAGTTGACCAGAGCGTTCCTCCCGTAAGCCCGAAAACTATTTCATCTCCCCTGGAATTACTTTTACCCGTTCTTTGCGGCCCCGGCGCAAAACCTGCAATTCCACTTTTTGGCCGATGGTTTTTTCATCCAGTAGCTTGTGGAGATCGTCGATCGAGTGGATGGAGCTGGTATTAAACCCAATAATCACATCGCCCTGCTGTAATTCGGAGTTGTGGGCGGGAGCATCCGGTTCGATCTGCTGTATGAGGATGCCCGATTTCACGGGTAATTGGAGACTGTTGATCATTTTTTGGTGCAGCTGGACCACCTGTCCAGCAATACCGATATAGCCACGACGGACCTTGCCTTCCATAATGAGTTTGCCCACTACGTATTTAGCCAGGTTGGAGGCCACTGCAAAGCAGAGTCCCTGAGCAGGGAGGATGATGGCGGTGTTGACTCCGATCACTTCCCCAAAGCTATTGACTAGTGGGCCGCCCGAATTTCCGGGGTTGAGGGCGGCATCTGTCTGTATCACATCGTCGATGAGACGTCCGCCGTTTGAGCGGAGGGTTCGGCCGAGCGCACTTACAACGCCTGCAGTGAGCGAATATTGGAATCCAAACGGGTTGCCGATGGCCACAGCCAGCTGGCCTACCTGCAGCTCGTCGGAGTTGCCAAAGCTTACCGTACTCAGGCGGTCTGCGTCGATCTGCACTACTGCCAGGTCGGTAGCTGGGTCGTCGCCGATAAGTTTAGCCGCGAACTCGCGGCCATCTTGCAGTACTACGGTTATCTGGGAAACATTATTTACCACATGGCTATTCGTTACGATATACCCATCAGAAGAGATGATAAAGCCGGAGCCACCTCCGGTTTGTCCTTGGGGTGCACGCCGGTTTGGGCGACCAGGCTTTTGAACCCGGATCTGCACTACTGCTTCGCTGACCTTTTTCGCTACGCTGGTTACGGTTTGTGAATAGGCGTCGAGCAGCCTGGAGTCGGAATGAGAGACATTAGAATCCATGTAGATTACTTTTATTGAGGAGTTCCAAATCCCTTCGCGAATGTTGTGCCAATTGGGCTGGGCGTGTTTTTGGCAGAAAATATATGGCAAAATGGCAGGTGGGGGAAATAAAAAAGGACGGCGCTACTTGCTGCCGTCCTTTTTTTGGAGGAGGAGGAATTGATCAGTTACCTCCCAATATTAGCGGTAATCCATCGCCATTGCCACCTACGACAATCACTTTGGTATTTTGGGATTTAGCCAACTCGAGGGTAGCTTCGATTCCTTTATCCTTCAGGATATTAGCCGACAAACTGGCATTCAGGATTCGGTTTGACTCAGCTTTGGCCGTGGCTTCGATGATCTTACGCTCCGCTTCTTTTCGCTCCTGATCGAGAAGGTATTCATATTTCAATGCGAGCTGTTCAGCCTGGAGTTTTTCCTCAATAGCTTTCACTACCCGCTCGGGCAGTTCAATATCGCGAATCAGGCTTGCCCGGAGATCGATGTAATTGTTATTCAGGTTCTCTTGCAAATCTGTCTGGATCATATGCTGGACCTCATCCCGTTTGGTGGAGTAAAGTTCTTCCGGGGTAAACCGGCCGACGACCTTGCGGACAGAAGCACGAACCTCCGGACGGACAAGGGAGTTCATAAAGTCAGATCCAAACTTCTCGTGGAGATCGCCGATTTTAGCGTAAAGGGGATTGACGCGCACCGTGACGTCCACATTGATATTCAATCCATTGCTGGAAAGCACCTGCATTTCTTCATCTAATTGCTTTTCGCGCACATCATAGACATATACAGTGTTCCAGGGAGCTACCATATGGAACCCCGGTTCGTAAATATTTTCCTTGTCGAGGCCACCGCTGAAGCGCCTGAACAATACGCCGCGTTCGCCGGCTTCAATCGTTAGGAAGGTAGCATTGCTCAGGATAAGGACGAGAACGAGGCCAATAAAAACAACAATTCCGGTAGTGACTAATTTTCCCGATTTCATGGTCTGGGTTTAAGTGAAAGAAAAGAAGATGACATATACGTAGGGAAGTTTTGCACGCGTAGGCTGCAAACCTGTTTAATCCTGCTTAAATTTAACGTTTATACCCGCAGTAGGTTGGTTATTTTCGACCAGAAAAGCAAATGATCCGAAATAAAATGACTTTGATGCATATTCGTTCGACGGTTATAGTGCTTCTGATCTGTCTCCATGGAATTTCTCTTCGAGGCCAGCTTTTTGGCGATATGCCTTTCTTGCAACCCGCTGATAGCTTGCACACCGGGCGTTTTTGGACCTGTGCAGCGGCAGGTGCAGCCATATATACCGGCGTCTCGATCGCGTTGTGGCATTCCTGGTACAGGGATTACGAACTGGGCCCTTTTCACTTTTTCAATGACTGGAAAGAGTGGGAGCACATGGATAAATGGGGGCATGTATTCACCGCGTACAATGAAGCCAACTGGTCGTTCAAGGGCGCATTATGGACAGGCATGCCCCGCAGGAAAGCTATGTGGACGGGGGTAGGGATAGGCATGCTCCTGCAAACCACGGTAGAAGTGATGGACGGCTTTTCGGAAAAATGGGGCTTTTCAGGGTACGACTTCGGATTCAATGTGCTCGGAGTCAGCCTCTTTGCTGCGCAGGAAATGGCCTGGCAGGATCAACGGATCGTCATGAAGGTGTCCAACTCCCTTCCTGAATATCCCGATGAACTGGCTTTATCGACCGATGGTCTTTATGGGACCTCCATAAGGCTCCGCGCCGAAGAACTTTTTGGAAAGCCCCCGTACCAGCGGTTTCTCAAAGATTACAACGGCCAGACGATTTGGTTATCCGGCAATATCCGCTCATTTTTAGGGACGGAAAGCCGGTTCCCCAAGTGGCTCAATCTGGCTTTCGGCTACGGCGCTGAAAATATGTATGCAGGTTATGGGTACGAATGGGAGATAGATGGGGTGACCTTTACAGCTGATCCTATTCGATACCCTCGCTATCGCCAGTTCTATCTGTCGCCGGATATTGATTTTACCCGCATTCCTACCCGCCACCGGGGGCTTAAGACACTATTCGGCATCCTGAATTTCATAAAAATTCCGGCACCTGCGCTGGAAGTCAATACGTTGGGCAGGGTGAAACTGCACGCTTTTTACTGGTAGGCGCACTTAGGACTTCACATCGTCCCTCGGCTGCCCGTGTTTTTTATCCTGGGTCACATTTTTTAAATCCCAAAGGACCGCCTGTTCGAAGGGGTGTTGGCGAACGGAGCAATCCGTTTTCTGGCAGATCTTGCAAGAAAATTCCAGACATCCATCAGTATGGATGAACAGCTCGATAGATTCCCCAAATTTTTGGATAATGATGGATTCCATCGCAGAAATTTCCTGGTGTGCTTCATGTACATTGAGGTACCACGGCACAGTGAGATGCGCGTCAAGGTGGAGGATATTTCCGTATTTGAGGATTCGAAGGTTATGCAAATCGACCCAATTTTCTTTTTTATGGGAATAAAGGACGACGATGACCTTTTTAAGGAGATTGATGTCGGCTTCATCCATGATGCCTGCTATAGAGCTGCGCAGAATCTTAACCCCGGTAAAAATGATCAGGAAGCCGAACCCGATCGCCACAGCACTGTCGATCCAAACCCATTGGGTGAGCATCAGAAGTCCGAGTCCAATAATGATGCCCACAGTAGAGTATGCATCTGATTGCAAGTGACGCCCGCTGGCAATCAGGGCCAACGAGTTGTTTCGTTTACCGGTGCGCACCCCGAGAAGGCCGATGAGGTAGTTTGCCAGCCCTGAGCCAGCCACGAGTAGAATACCCAAATTGAGTGATTTCAACTCATGCGGATGGATGAGCCGGTCGATAGACTCATAGATAATGAGCAGGCCGGCCACGGAAATCAGTATACCTTCAATGCTGGCAGAGATCAGTTCGATCTTGCCATGGCCATAGGGGTGGTTGTGGTCGCGAGGGCGGGCCGAGATAGTCAGGCTATAAAGGCTGATCAGACTGGCCACTACATTGACGATGCTTTCGAGGGCATCGGTTAAAATGGCCACGGATGCCGTCATAACATAAGCCAATAATTTTACGCCCAAAAGCAGGAAGGAAACGATGGCGATCCAGCGCTGAATGCGAATATTAGCTATTCCAATTGGTACAGAGGAGTTCATAGGTCCGGGGGTTTAAGAGAGGGGTGCAGCTCAAAGGTAGGGAAGTATCCCGTTTTCCTGACAATGTAATGAGTTACGTTAGGGTGCGTTTCGGAAAATCTTTGACTAAATTGGGCGGTTTTTCTGATTAAATGGCAATTGATATGAATAATAAACTCCTGGGGGTACTCTTGATAGCTGGACTTTTTTCCTGTTCGGAGGAAAAGAAAACAGCAGAAACGGTGTTTATCCATGCCCAAATTAGCACGCTAAACGAAAAGCAACCTGCAGCCACAGCGCTGGCCATTCGTGGCGACCGGATCATTTGGGTCGGGGAGGACGCGGCGGCCGGAAAGTGGATCGGCCCAGAGACAAAAGTATTCGATCTTGAAGGGCAATTTGTCATGCCTGGATTTATAGAGGGGCATGGGCACTTTTCCGGGCTCGGTAGGTTATTGGCGAACATCAACCTGATGCAGGCCGGTAGTTGGGATGAGGTTGTCGAGCAGGTGGAAGCAGCGGCAAAAAAAGCCCAACCGGGCGAGTGGATATACGGGAGAGGGTGGCACCAGGAAAAGTGGAGCAGCCGCCCGGAGCCCAATGTGTTGGGTTATCCCTACCACCAGGGGCTCAGCAGCATTTCACCCGATAACCCAGTCATTTTGATCCACGCAAGCGGCCATGCCTTGTTTGCCAACGAAGCTGCGATGAAGGCGGCAGGGATCAACGTGGAAACACCCGATCCACAGGGAGGAGAGATCGTGCGGGACGAGGCTGGCAACCCCATTGGCGTTTTTGAGGAAGAGGCCATGTCTGCCATAAAGAGTGCGTACAACGATTACCTGTCTTCACTTTCCACCGAGCAGCAGGTGCAGCGTTGGTATTCCTGGGTAGAAGCGGCGGAAGCCGAATGCCTCCGGAAAGGGGTGACCTCCTTCCAGGATGCGGGTGTGGGCTCTTCCGAATTTGAGGAATTTGGTTCGCTGGCTGAAATGAAGCGTTATCAGGAATTGGCAGAGGAGGGCAAGCTGGATATCCGGATATGGGCAATGGTACGGGACACCTATGATAAGTTGAAGGGAAAGATCGACCAGTTTCCCGTCATCGGCGCCGGTAATTATTATTTCACTTGCCGGGCGATCAAATCGGAAGTGGATGGCGCCCTGGGGTCCTTTGGGGCCTGGTTGCTGAGTGCATACAATGACAAACCGGGATTTGAGGGGCAAAATACGACCTCCATTTCCGAGGTGAAAAATATCGCATCCCTGGCCACCAACCGGAATATGCAATTTTGTGTACATGCCATCGGCGACCGGGCCAACCGGGTAGTGCTGGATATCTACGAAGAGCAGTTTAACCAACACCCGGAGAAGAAAGACTGGCGCTGGCGGGTAGAACACGCGCAGCACCTGGACACGGCCGATATTCCCCGTTTTGCCAGGCTGGGTATCATCGCATCTATGCAGGGTATCCACTGCACTTCGGACGCTCCGTTTGTCGTGAGCCGCCTGGGTACCGAACGTGCCCGTCTGGGAGCTTATGCCTGGCGTTCCCTCCTCGATAAAGGTGTGCTCATCGCCAACGGCACCGATACCCCGGTGGAAGATGTGGATCCCATCAAGAACTTCTATGCTTCGGTGACCCGAAAGCGGGAAGATACCGGGATGTCGTTTTTCCCGGAACAACGGATGACCAGGCAGGAAGCGCTCTATTCCTATACACTGGGCAACGCCTACGCAGCTTTTGAAGAAGACCTCAAAGGCTCCCTGGAATATGGGAAACTGGCCGATTTGGTGGTGTTGTCCAGAGACCTGCGTACCTGTCCGGATGAGGAGATTCTCGACACGAAAGTACTGCTCACGATGGTTGGGGGGAAGGTGAAATACCAAAGGGCGGGGTGGGTATTGAAGGAGGTGACTGGTGACTAGTGACTGGTGAGACTGATTGTGGCCATGGAAGTGGTAACGAAGGTGGATGATTAGCCAAGTAAGGCAGACTCTTTATGGGCTGCAGCCCGGAGCAGATCGTAGTAAATAAAGTCGAGGGTCTGCGGCGTTTTTACGATATGGGAGATGCTGACTGTTTGCACGAGATTATTTCGGTTCATGACATAGTCGTTCCAGCTATCGCCTTCTCCGCCGGTGCGGTGCAACCTATGTATAGCCTCCAGGCTAAAATCGGACCGGTCGAGGAGCCAATTCCGGAACCATTGGGCTCTTTTTTCCTGGATAGGAGGCGGGTAGAGCGTAGCTGAGGACCAGATATGGAAATCCAGGGCTTCCAACTCCCGGAAGTGGACTTGTTTTTCATCCCACCGCAGTTCGAATAGTTGATTTTTTTCCGGGAGGACAAGCGTGAAAGGCTCCATGCCTTCGAAATCGTATTCTTTGGCGAAATCGGGGGCGCCTGGAAAATTGAAATAGTCAAGCACCATGATCCCGCGGCTTCTTTTATAAGGAGGGAGGTGGCGGTGTTTTTCAAAGGCGCCATTGAGCAGGCAGATAATGCGGTTGTCATTTTCTGCTGCGATCCAGGTACCTCCGGCGGAAGTGTCTCGTGGAAACAGAAGGGTGCGGTTTTGCTGCGTTGCCCGGGTTAGATGTTGGGGAGACCGGGCTGGAGTTTCATCCCGATTGGAACTCAGGATGAACGATTCCGGGCCTTGAGGGATATAAGTTACGGTACACATAAGGGCCTTGAAAAATGGTCAGCATAATAACCCTTGAAGGTGGGCTTAGGTTTTCTCTTTGCCTTTTCCGTGATAATAAACGAGCACATTACCGAGTACTTTTCGATCAATATTGGGTACTTCTGCTTCGTCTGAAGGGTATCCGACGGGAATCAACAGGAAAGGCCGTTCATTTTCCGGGCGTTTCAAAATTTCCTGCAGGAAATTCATCGGGCTGGGCGTGTGGGTGAGTGCTACGAGGCCAGCGTAGTGGATAGCCGCCAGAAGGAAGCCCGTTGCCAAGCCGACCGATTCATTGACATAGTAGTTTTTGCGCTTCTCTCCTTTTACGAGGTCATACGCTTTTTTGAAAACGACGATCAGGTAAGGAGCTGTTTCGAGGAAAGGTTTTTGCCAGTCGGTACCAAATGGGCGAAGGTCTTCTATCCATTCTTCCGACATACGTCCGTGGTAGTTAAGGTGCTCTTCCTTCTCAGCGGCTTCCCGAATGGCTTTTTTGATGACCGGATCTGAAATGACGCAGAATGTCCAGGGCTGCTTATGGGCGCCGGAAGGCGCCGTGGAGGCGGTGAGAATGATATTTTCAATGATCTCTTCCGGGATGAGCTTGTCAGAAAAATCCCGAACCGTACGCCGTTTGTTCATGAACTGATAAAACTCCCGGCTTCGTTGGAGCATTTCCGCTTTGGGGTAGCGGACGCCCCGGTAGGAAATGAAATTGGGTTGATTGTCTTTTTCCATGCTGTATACTTGCGCATCTGGCGCTTCCTTTAATTGGCAAAAGAATGTAAAAATAGAAAGATTTGTCAGATCGATTCGCTCCGATAGTAGGTGCAGCCGCTTCAGTTGTTATTTTTGTTTCCACGAAAAATAACGAATACCAGCCGGCATGAACGGAAAAACTATTTGTATTACGGGCGCTAATAGCGGAATTGGCTTTCACACGGCACAGGAGTTGGCCAGAGCGGGCGCCCGGGTGATCCTGGGCGTGCGCAATCGCGAAAAAGGCGAAAATGCGGCAGTCAGGATACGGACGGAAATTCCCGGTGCACAGGTGGACGTATTTCCATTGGACCTTTCCTCCCGGAAATCCATTGAGTCTTTTGCCGGGCGGGTTCGGGAGGCGACGTCCTCCCTGGATGTGTTGGTCAACAATGCAGGACAGATGAGTTCCAGGTTTGAGACTACCGAAGATGGATTTGAGTTGCAGGTCGGCGTCAATTACCTGGGACATTTTCTGCTTACCAGGCTCTTGCTCGACCGCTTGAAGCAGGCTCCTGAGGGGAGGGTGATCCACCTTTCCTCCTCCGCGCACTACGGGGGTAAAATTGATTTTGAGCGGTTTCGCGCCGACAAAGGGCGTTACAAGGGCATGCCCGCTTATGCTCAATCGAAGCTGGCCAACGTCCTTTTTGCCAGCGAATTGGCCCGGCGTTACCCGGATATCCGTAGCTATAGCCTGCATCCGGGGGTGGTAGGGAGCAATATCGTACGCCCGGACAAGTTGGGATGGTTGTTTACCATCGGTTGGACGCTATTCAAACCCTTTACTTTTTCTCCGAAAAGAGGCGCAAAAACATCCCTCTTTTTGGCCACCGCTACTCCTGCCCCGGAACCCAACGGACAGTATTTCGACGAGCATCAACACCCCATGAAGCCCTCCCGCCTCGCCAGGGATACACAGGTAGCCAGGGAACTTTGGGAGACATCTGAACGGCTTTGGCGGGAAGCCGGCGCCACTATTTGATTGAATAAAAAGAAAGATTAGCCATGGATACACGGATCGAAAGGATAAAAGCACTGGAAGTAGTTTCGAAGCGACTTGAACCAGATGGCGTTCAACGGGCAGATTGGAACCAGAAGGTCCAGGCATACGCAGATCAGTTCATCGACAAGCTACCCGATGCAAAAGGCTACGTATGGCCGGAGAAAGTACGGGATTGGCCGCAGGACTGTCCGATCGGGGAAACCCCTCGGGAACTGGACGAGTTGCTCCAAATCCTGGAGCGGGAGGTCGACGAAGTGGGGCTCAACCCGGCTTCCGGGGCTCATTTGGCCTATATTCCGGGAGGCGGAGTTTTCCCAACCGCTCTGGGCGATTACCTGGCGGCAGTGACCAACAGGTACTCCGGGCTCTATTTTGCCAATCCAGGAGCGGTGCAACTGGAAAACCAGGTGATCCGGTGGATGTGCGATATGGTGGGATACCCTGCGGATGCACTGGGCAATCTGGCATCGGGAGGGTCTATCGCCAATCTGATCGCCATAACCACGGCGCGCGATCATATGGGGATCAAATCCAGGGTGGTCGAATCAGCAGTGATCTACCTGACAGCTCAGGTACACCATTGTGTGCATAAAGCCATTCGGATCGCCGGTTTGGGCGAAGCGATCGTGCGCACTGTGCCCATGGACAAGCGATTCCGAATGGATGCAAACGCGTTGCGCGCACAAGTGGAGTCCGATAAAGCGGCCGGATTGAAGCCCTTTCTGGTAGTAGCTTCCGCAGGCACCACGGATACAGGGGCTATGGACCCTCTTGATGCGGTGGCAGATATTGCCGAAGCAAATGACTTGTGGTTTCACGTAGATGCCGCGTACGGAGGTTTTTTTATGCTGCTCGATGACCTGAAACCCACTTTTTCAGGAATAGAGCGCTCGGATAGTATTGCCATTGATCCGCACAAAGGGTTGTTCCTTTCCTACGGATTGGGTGCGGTTTTGATAAAAAATGTGCGGGCCTTGTACGAATCGCATTATTACCGGGCCAACTATATGCAGGACGCACAGGCGTTGGTGGATGAACCCAGCCCGGCCGATCTTTCTCCGGAATTGACCAAACATTTCCGGGGCCTTCGTCTGTGGATGGCGTTGCAATTATACGGACTGGCTCCTTTTCGGGCATGCCTGGATGAAAAACGCTGGCTCGCCCGGTATTTCTATGAGGAGATACAAAAATTGGGCTTTGAGGTAGGCCCCTATCCCGATCTTTCGGTGATGATCTATCGTTACCTTCCTGCATCGGGTGATCCCAATGCATTCAACAGCCAGCTGATGGAGCTGCTTCACCGGGACGGGCGGATTTTCGTTTCCTCCACTACCATAGATGGAGTATTCTGGATCCGGTTGGCCGTATTGTCTTTCCGCACCCATCTCTCCCATATCGAACGTTTGCTGGCGATGATCAGGGAGTCGGTTGAAGTGTTGGATAAAATCTGGTTACAGGGTGCTTAGAGCCACTTTTTTTTCCGGAAAAAGTACATGGAGGCCAGGAAAATAAGAATCATGATCACCCAGAGGTAGTAATAACCATATTTAATGTTATACTCTGGAATGTTTTTGAAATTCATGCCATAGATACCTGCGAGAAAGGTAAGGGGGATGAAAACGGTGGAGATAATGGTCAGGACCTTCATGACGTTGTTCATCCGGAAACTGATCTCCGAAAGGTACAGGTCGTACAGTCCGTTGAGCAGGTCCCTGTAGGTGTCGATAGCATCCATGATCTGCACGGTATGATCGTGCAAATCGCGCACAAACACGAGGGTGTCTTCCTTAATCATTGGATGGTCCATCCGACTGAATTTGCCGACGGCTTCCCGCAGGGGCACGATAGCCTTGCGCATGGTCAATAATTCCCGTTTCAGGTGGTGGATCCGGTTTTTTGTGGCGTTGTCGGGGTCGTTAAGGATGATGGCCTCCAGCTCGTCGATCTGTTCTTCGATGTGGTCAAGGACGGGATAATAATAATCCACTGTCGTATCGAGAAGGGCATAAGCGAGGTAATCCGGAGGACGTCGTCGAATCCTGGCCTGGGGAGCAAGGAGGCGATTGCGCACGGAGGCGAAGTTATCGTCTTCTTTTTCCTGAAAAGAGATCAGGAAGTTGCTTCCAAAGAAAATGGCGATCTGTTCGGTGGCGAGGTCTTCTCCGGCCTCTTTAAGCTCTAGTGCTTGTGCTGTAATGAAGATACCGGATTCGTATTCATCGATCTTTGGGCGTTGCTGGGTATCCAAAATATCCTCCAATGCCAGGGGGTGGATATTGTATTGATCGCCAAATTGACGGATCAGATCTGCGTTGTGCAATCCTCTGATGTCGTACCAATTGAAATAAGCACCTTCTTTAGGAGCGACCATTTTGTCTTTAGCCTGGAGTTCGAAGACATCTGAGTCGTTGTATTGGAGAAGGATCACATTGGGCTCTGCGACATGTTGCTTGCCGGTAAAGATGAGCGATCCCGGGGACATGCCGGTTTTAGTCCGTTTTCTTTTAGGCATAGTGGAGGTTTAAATCAATATTTCATCAAGGAGGGTTTTGTCGTCGTTCAGCGAGCGAAACAGGCGTTTGCGGAATTGCTGTTTGCTGTTGAAAAGGCTTTCGGCCATTTTATCGATGGCGATCATGGAAAGGACGGTTTGGATATAGGCTTCGATGAGGTCGTCGAGCCCCAGTCCGAGTTTGTTAAAATCCCTGCGTTCCATGATGATGAGCCGCTTGGTATCGGAATCCCAGGTGTTGTCGGCCAATTTCACAGACAGATTCGTGCCGAGCACATCCCAGGATGGAACCCCGGGCTCCAGTTGATCGACCAGGGGGCGGCTGGCCCTCCGGGCATAAATGCAGAGAGGTCGGATACCGGAGGCGGTTGCGCTCACCATCATACGCAAATCAGCCACGAACGTATTGCCCTTGTCATTGGGAATGGTGCCGATGTGGTAGAGTTTACCCCTGCTACCGGTGGAGCTCCAATGATAGTTGCCGATGAGGCTTTGTACAATAAACCGTTTGTACTCGAAGTCTTGTTGCATAAAGTCCTCGAGTTCCTGCTCGTTGACGATCGTAAAGACCCCTTGTCCGGCATTGCTGTATGGGATTTTGATGACCGCCTGTCCGCCCAGTTTTTTCACCCAGAGAGGAATCTCTTCCTTGCTGACATCCCAAATAGTTTCCGGCGTAACGATTTCCAATCCGGCAGGTTCGAGTTCGGCGTTAAAAAAGTCGTAAGCCTTTGCGGCAATCATTTTGTTGCGTCCGCCTGCCAGGCAGGTGACGATCGGGTTGATAATATGGGTTTTGGAGAAGATCGGGAGCCTATTCCAGGGGCGTTGGGTGAGATACCGGAAGGCGGCACGGATAGGCTGCCACTCCCCACTTTCATCGCGTACGTACAGGACCCCATCCCGGAACTGCACGCATGGGTTGGCTTCATTGGTATAAAAGGGAGCGAGGTAGACGGATTCTTTAAAAATATCGGCCATTGCCTGGGCATATCCGGAGGTCTCCATGGGGTTTTTATCGTAGATCACCGCCAAGTGCCCCGGTATCATTCTTTTTTTAGAAAGCAGGTAGGGCTTTACCGTGCGTTCCATGAGCAACCGGTATCCACCTTGTTCCTGGGCTTCATCCATAAGGGGCATGGACTTTTGTCCCGAGGGACAGGAGTTATTTTCGATGACGACCATTTGTCGTTTACCATCTTCATTGGTCACGTGCATGAGATCTGCGCCAGACCAGAGGTAAAATTTTGGCTGGTATGTGAGAATTTCGCGTAATGCCTCTGGTTTTACTTTGGGGTGAAGGTGGCAATACCGGTTTATGATCCGGCTTTCACTCAGATGGAGGAAAAAATGGACCAACGGATGGATGGTCGCGTTCAGTACCTTTGGGTACCAGTGGTTTTGTGGATCAAAATGCCCCGGGTTGACAAGTGTAGCTACGGGCTCCAGCATAATGGTATTTGGTCCTTTTAGGGGTTAAATCTTATTTCCCTCCAGCAATCCTTTCAAAACGGTGGTGGAACGTGCCAATTCCTCTTCGGGGTGGTAGTAATGAGGGGAAAGCCACAATGCCCAATTTACATCTTTCGCTTTAAAGTCGAGCAAGGCATTTCCCAAAAAAGTAACTGAACTGATGACCGGACCAGACTGGAGTGCTTTTTTCACTTCCAGCTGGGCTGCTGTTGCCGGATCCGGCATCAGTGCGGCGCCGGCATTGCTGAGGTGAATGCGGTCGCTGCATCCTTTGGTTTCTTCCCGGTATTGGCGTATCTTTTCAGGGGTCATACCAATTGGTTCTAGCGTACATCAATATTGATCCACTTCATGACCATGGCGGAGGGAATGCCGCTCTCGAAGCTGGTTTTTATCTCACGGATAAGCGCCCGGGTCAGGGTTTCATATTCTCCGAAAATCTGGGTGCTCATCGAGTTGGTTCGAACGACCAGGTCGGGGTAGGTACGCAGGCGCCCGATAAACTCCAGGATGGGGGTTTCGTAAGCTTCCTGAAGCGGGTACAAACTGATTTCGACAGATATTTTCATGGCTTAAAAAAAGATTATTAGGCGATGTTACAAAATTCCGCACGCAAAGCAAGCGAATAGGGTTGATTTATACGGAACACTTGGGTTTGTCTTTCCGGAATACCGCTTCAATTCCCTACCTTTGCCGGTAAAGATGAACCGGATCATCCAGAAAACCATTAAACTGAATATCGCTAAATGAGCGCGAAGAAGAAGCAGAAGAAGGGGCAACTTTCGCTGAGATTGGGAATTAATGACGAGCGGACACCTAAGTTGTTAGGGCTATTGTGTCTGTTTCTGACGTTTTACCTGTTTATCGCACTGGTCTCTTATCTCTTTACCTGGCGGGCAGATCAGGATAAGGTGCTGCGATTTTCCTGGTGGCAACTGTTTCGGGCCGATCTCCAGATGGACAACTGGCTGGGCCGGCTTGGAGCTATTATTTCCAATATGTTCTTCTATTGGGGTTTTGGCCTGCCTTCTTTTATTCTGGTATTTCTGATCGGATTTTTTGGCTGGAATTTGATCCAACGCCGCCCGGTTATGACGATGTGGCCGCTAACCAGGCAATTGCTCATTTTGATGGTGGCTCTGTCCATTCTTCTGGAGTTTGTCTTATTTGATGCCTCTTTCCCCTGGGGCGGAGCATTTGGCGAAAGCGCGAGTAAATGGCTGACGGGCTTTGTCGGAAATATTGGCATGATCGCCCTCATCCTCTTCATATTTGTTGGATTGGTTGTTTGGTTTACCAACCCCAATTTTAACGAGTTAACTTTCCGGAAATTAGTGGAGGATGTCCGCTATTGGGCAGAAAATCTGCTCAATCGAAGGGGCGGACGGCGGGGAACAACTACTACTGCACTCGCTGAGCCCGAAGAAGGAGATGAAGAGGGGGATGAGGAAGAAGCTGAGTTAGCAAATAGACCCTTGCGCCCTTCCAGCGCGCATAAGGAAAACCGTGCTGGTGGGGGTGACGGGCCTCTGCTTTTCGACCTGGATGAAGAGATGGAAGAGGAGTCGGCCAAGCGACCCAATCTTTCGGATACGGAGTTGGAAATAGAACCTCCTGTCACCGAACCAGGGGCAAGTCAGGACCCTGTGGAGAAAAAGATCGGTACCCCCGCAATGCTGGATGATGTGATGGAGACGCCGTTCGATTCGGAACCCTATGATCCTACACTTGAATTGTCTTCCTACGAGTTCCCCATCCTTTCCCTGCTCAACGATTATGCCGATCAAAAGATCGAGATCGACCGGACGGAACTGGAGGCCAACAAGGATCAGATCATTGCGACGCTGCTCAATTACAAGATCGAAATCGTCAAAATACGGGCTACTATCGGCCCGACCGTTACGCTTTACGAGATCATTCCTGCACCTGGCGTTCGCATTTCCCGGATCAAGAACCTGGAGGATGACATAGCCCTCAGCTTGTCGGCGCTGGGCATCCGGATTATTGCCCCGATCCCGGGGCGCGGCACGATCGGTATTGAGGTGCCCAACAAGAAAAAACAGATCGTCTCCCTCAAGGAGGTCCTGATGTCTGACAAATTCAGGCGGGCAAAGATGGATTTGCCGGTGGGCCTTGGCAAGACCATCTCCAACGAAGTATTTGTGGGTGATCTGGCGAAAATGCCGCACTTGCTGGTTGCCGGGGCGACTGGTCAGGGTAAATCGGTGGGGATCAATGCGATCCTGATCTCTTTCCTCTACCGGATGCACCCGGCCACCGTGAAGTTTGTGCTGATCGACCCCAAGAAGGTGGAGCTTTTTCCGTATTCACGCCTGGAAAATCACTTCCTGGCATTCCTTCCCGGACAGGACGAACCCATTACGACTGAAACGTCGAAGGTGATCAACGTGCTCAACTCGCTTTGTATCGAGATGGATAACCGCTACGACATGCTCAAGCGGGCCCATGCGCGTAACATCCGGGAGTACAACGAAAAATTTGTCCAACGTCGCCTGAACCCCGAGAAAGGACACAAGTTTTTACCCTTTATTATCCTTGTTATCGACGAGTTTGCCGATCTCATTATGACGGCAGGTAAGGAGATCGAATTGCCTATCGGGCGTTTGGCACAATTGGCCCGGGCCGTAGGTATTCACCTGGTTATCGCGACCCAACGTCCTTCCGTAAATATCATCACCGGGGTGATCAAGGCTAACTTCCCTGCCCGGGTAGCTTTTAAAGTGACTTCAAAGGTAGACTCACGAACCATTCTAGATGCTGGCGGCGCCGATCAGTTGATCGGTCGCGGGGATATGCTGTTGTCGGTGGGAGGAGATATGATCCGCCTGCAGAGTGCCTTTGTCGATACCCCGGAGGTAGAGAAAGTGATCGATTTTATCGCCAATCAGCGCGGGTTCGGAGAACCTTATTATTTGCCGGAATACTACGGGGACGAAGAGACACATGGGACAGCTCCGGTGAAATATTCCGACCTGGATGAAATGTTTGAAGATGCTGCCCGGCTGATCGTGCAGAACCAGCATGGATCTACTTCCATGATCCAGCGACGGATGAAGCTGGGCTACAACCGGGCAGGCCGGATCATGGACCAATTGGAGGCCATGGGGGTCGTCGGACCGAGCGAAGGGAGCAAAGCCCGGGAAGTGCTTATTTACGACGAAGTAGAATTGGAACGATATTTGGAGGACTTGAAAGCAAGGAAATAGGAAGTATTGTCAATGCTTCCAATATGCCGGCCAATATTGCATTGGCCGGTTTTTAGTTTTAGGTAATTTAGGCTATGGGAGAACCATAGATTTTCCCACTAAAGTTTGATGGCGATGCGAATTGTTCAACTAACAGACTTGCATGTCGGCAGGGAAGGGGAAGAAACGGATGGGGTGAACGTCCGTGAAAACTTACTGAAAGTGTTTCGCGCATTGGATGCAAACCCGCCCGACCATCTGGTGATCTCCGGAGACCTCTGTTACCGAACGGGTGTGCCGGAGATCTATGCCTGGATCCGGCAGCAATTGGCGCATTTTCCGGCTCCGGTCTGGTTTCTATCGGGCAATCACGACAACCCGGAAATGCTGGCCTATGCATTTGACCTCGACAACAACTTCCTTCATGAAGGAGAGTTATACTACCATGCCATGCTGGGGGGGGAGGAGTTCTTTTTTCTGGATACCACCCGGTATGAAGTATCCAAAGCCCAGCAGCAGTGGCTGCGCACAGCGTTGGATGGTCGTCGTGGTCCACTATACGTGTTCATGCATCACCCGCCGGCCTTGATGGGGGTGCCTTTTATGGATCCCAAATACCCCTTGCGAAATTGGCCGGACATGCAGGCTATTTTCCTGAATTATCCAGATGAGGTGCTGGTTTTTTCCGGGCACTATCACGTCGATAAGAGCGTTCATCTTAAAAACCTCCATATCTTTGTGACGCCTTCCACCTTCTTTCAGATCGGCCAGGATTCTACAGAGTTTAGGGTGGATCATTATCGCATCGGATGGAGAGAGTTGGTTTGGACCGGCGAGGTGTTCCAGACAACTGTGCGGTATTTAGAGCCTTAATTCTCCAGCGTACTTTTTTTAAAGAGATGGATAAAAAACAGCAATTAAAAATACTCGACATCGAATTGGCGCCATACCGGAAGGCGATGAGCCAGGCGGTGGATACTATCCTGGAGCAAGAGGTTTCCAAATATCCGATCATGGTGGTACACCAGCACGAGATTGAGCTCGGGATTCCGTTCATTCACCGGGAAGAAGTGAAAGGCAATTGGTCGGTCAATGCTTCCACCCTGGAAGAGTTTGTAGCCAAACGCATCATTAATGAGAACATGGTCGACCATTTCCGGTCGGTGTACAAAGACCCGGAGCAGGAATTGTGTTTATTCCTGCTGAGCGAATTGGGCGCCACGTTTATCTTTTTGCACAGGGAGGAGTCGATGGACATCACCGGAGTTGACTTTCCATTAGCTGAAAACTAACAAAACGAAGGGAATCATCCTTGCAGGCGGTTTGGGTACGCGCTTGTATCCGCTGACCCTGGCGGTGAGCAAGCAACTCATGCCGGTCTACGACAAGCCCATGATCTACTATCCCCTTTCCACGCTCCTTTCGGCAGGGATCCGGGACATCATGGTCATTTCGACGCCGGCAGATCTGCCGAATTTTAAAAAATTATTGCAGGACGGCAGCGAACTGGGATGCAACTTCCACTATATGGAGCAGCCGAATCCGGAGGGTTTGGCACAGGCGTTTATTCTGGGCGCCGATTTTATTGGCGACGATTCCGCAGCCCTGATTCTGGGCGACAATATCTTTTATGGCCACGGGCTCGAAGAGTTGCTGCAATCCAGCAACGACCCGGACGGAGGTATCGTTTTTGCCTACCGCGTGGCCGACCCGGAACGGTATGGGGTAGTGGAGTTCGATCAAAATTTCAAGGCGATTTCGATTGAAGAGAAGCCGGTGCATCCGAAATCGAATTACGCGGTGCCTGGCTTGTATTTTTACGATAACCAGGTGGTGGATATCGCACGCAACCTGAAGCCCAGTCCGCGGGGAGAACTGGAAATCACAGATGTGAACAAATACTATCTGGAGATGGGCAAGTTAAAAGTGGGGGTATTGAGCCGTGGCGTCGCCTGGCTGGACACGGGTACCCATCAGTCGCTCATGCAAGCCGGGCAGTTTATCCAGGTCATCGAGGAGCGACAGGGCCTGAAGATCGGCTGTATCGAGGAAGTAGCCTGGCAGATGGGCTTTATCGACGATGCACAGCTAGCGAAGTTGGGGCATAAATATCTAAAGAGCGGGTATGGAGAATATTTACTTCATCGCCTGGATCTTATTCAATAAAAGAGCTGCTTTTATCATAAAGTCGTCGTGAAATTTGGTGTATTCATTGTACACCATTAGAAGACGGGCAGCGTCCCAGGCAGCAGTTTTGGGCTGAAGTTGTTTGGCTGCGATCGGGTGTAGCCAATACTCCAGGTTGTTAGAGCGGAGGTATGATCCTTCGATACGGAAGTTGGCGATTACCGAGAGTTTATTGAGGGAGAAGAGGTAGTCGGTCTCCTTATTGAGGTCCTTTTGCAAGTCGACAATATTCATACGGTCGAGGAAGACACCCGATTTTTCGCAGAGGAATATATCCCGGCGACCATCGAACGTGATGATATCGCGGATATCATATTTCTTCAGGTTGGTGAGCATGAATTTTTTAACCCACTGCTGTACGGGTTTAAGTTTCCGGAACAGGAAGTCGAGCGGCTCCTTATCCAGGTGAAATTCTTCCTGGAAGGGGCGGGTTCGGCCGGTTCTCATATTGACTACCTCCTTCACTCTCGATATCGTATGGCCCAATTCGTTTACTTTGGAAAAGACACTCACGTAGTCGATATCCAGGCCATTCCGCCACGTTTCCACAAATACTTTGTTTCCACGGGCGTCAAAAACGAGCAAAGAGATTTCAGCAATGGCAAAAAAATTGGGGAAGCCCCCGTATATGTTGCCATATTTTAGTTCGAGGATCGCAAAATTGTTGGAGTTCACTTTTAGTCTTCGGGTTAGTTCGTGGAATAAATCGCGTTTCGGTTCTCTTTAGGTTCTCCATTATTAGTCCGGAAAGTTATAAATTTTACGCGTATCCGGCGATGTTTTTACCCCGGATATGGGAGAAAATTTAGTTTTCCGGCCAATCCAGGAAAAGAAAACGCCCGTTTTCGTATATTTTCTCCCCATCGGCGAAGATCATACCTCCATTCATCATGTCAGCGATCATATCCCAATGCACGGTCGACTTGTTTTGTCCACCTGTTTGAAGGTATGATTGTCCGATGGCCATGTGAATGGTACCGCCGATCTTTTCATCAAAGAGGATATTCTTGGAAAATTGTTTAATGCCGTAATTGGTGCCGATCGCAGCTTCGCCAAAGCGGCGCGTGCCGGGGATTTGGAAGATCTCATCCAGGAAGGGCTTCCCGCGGCGGGCTTCCCATTTTTCTACCAGGCCGTCTTTCACCCAAAGTGTGACGCCCTCAACCTCGTGCCCCATATATACCGCCGGATAGGAGAAATGCACGGTTCCGTTTACGGAATCTTCCAGTGGGGAGGTATAGACTTCCCCGGAAGGCATATTGGTTTGGCCATCGGAGTTCATCCAAATCCGGCCATTGGTTTTGAATTTTATATCGATACCATCGCCCTTATAATGCACTTCGCTGCGTTGATTGAGGAGGTCGACGATCTCTTGCTGGGCTTTGCGCACGTCGAGCCAACTCTGCACAGGGTCAGGCTCGAACAGTTTGCAGGCACCGTAGACGAAATGTTCATATTCTTCGAGCGACATACCGGCTTCCTGTGCGGCAGCCTGGGTAGGAAACTGGCAAAGATTGCGTTTGAGGTCTCGGGTAGCGGTACGTTCGAAGTAGGTTTTTTGTACCGGCGCCATGGCCTCTTGCCGGATTTTCACCTTGGCGGGATCGGCGTGTTGATCCTCCCGCAAGTTGAAAGGCGCCCGGATATACAGGTAGGCATTGAAATGGTCCATGGCATATTTATGGAAAGGCGGCGGGTTCTGGAGTTGTTTCTCGCCCGCTTCCTCCAAAAAGATCCGGCCCCGCTCAGCGAAGCTCAGGTCTGTTTCGACATTGGCGCCTGCCCGTACGGCCTGTCGGTATACTTCACGGACCAGGGGCTCGGCCAGGGTAGTCGTGCTGATATAGAGCCAGTCGCCCTCCCGGATCTCCAGGCAGTAGTGGACGAGCAGATTAGCGTATTTTGTAAGGATGGATTCCATAGTGTCACCATTGTTTTACTTCGTGGGGGTAGCGTATAAGATACTGTTCCCGGACCATTTTAAGAAGGATTCCGCGAAGTTCCTCCAAATTTTCACGTGACTTGGCGGAGATGAATACATTTTCGTAGCCGAATTCGCGGCGCAATTTCTCCTTGAGGTTGGTCTCGATCTCTTGTTTGCCCTCCTCCTCGAGCAATTTGTCGAAATAGATATCCCGGTAGAGGTCCATTTTATTGAACACCAACAGGGTGGGTTTGTTTCGGGCATCGAGGCTTTGGAGGGTTTCTTCGACCGTGCGAATTTGGTCTTCGAATGAAGGGTGGGCGATGTCGACTATATGGAGTAGGATATCGCTTTCCCGGACCTCATCGAGGGTGGATTTGAAGCTTTCGACGAGGTGGTGGGGCAATTTCCGGATAAATCCTACGGTGTCTGACATCAGGAAGGGCGTATTTTCCCAAGCGACTTTCCGCACGGTGGTATCGAGCGTGGCAAAGAGTTTATTTTCGGCAAACACTTCAGATTTGGCCAGCAGGTTCATGAGGGTAGACTTGCCGACATTGGTATATCCAACCAGGGCTACCCGGATGAGGGAGCTCCGTTGCTTGCGCATAGTTACGTTTTGCTGGTCGATCTTTTCGAGTTTTTTCTTGAGCAAGGCGATCTTGTCGCGTACGATCCGGCGGTCGGTCTCGATCTCCTTTTCCCCGGGTCCACGCATGCCGATACCCCCTCGTTGGCGCTCCAGGTGCGTCCAAAGGCCGCGAAGTCTGGGAAGAAGGTATTGCATTTGGGCCAGTTCTACCTGGGTCTTTGCCTGTGCGGTTTGGGCCCGGGAAGCAAAAATATCGAGGATGAGGCTGCTCCGGTCTACGATCTTGACCTTGAGTTCTTTTTCCAGGATGTTTAGTTGCTTGCCGGTGAGGTCATCGTCGAAGATCACGAGGTTCACTTCTTCATGGCGCTCGATATACTGGTGGATCATTTCCACCTTCCCGCTTCCGATAAAGGTTCGGGAGTCCGGATGAGAGAGCTTTTGGACAAATCGCACCACCGTTTCCGCTCCGGCTGTCAGGGCCAGGAATTCCAGTTCATCGAGATATTCGTTGACTTGTTCTTCGGTTTGTTCCGGGGTGATCAAGCCCACCAGGACGGCGAATTCGGTTGTTTTCTTTAGTCCGTTTTGGGTTTTCTCCCCTATTTTCCAATCATTCCCCATAGTTCATCTGGTTGTGGAGGGAGCTGGTCGTTTTGCTCCGTGTGTTTATTTGCAATGTCAAGGCTATAATGTCAAAAAGGTGTATCCGGTTCCTGAAAGAGGTAATTATTTATCGGGTTGCCAGCCAATCGAGTGGATTCATCCGGTTTTTTTCCTTCCAGACCTCAAAATGGACTTCTGCTGCATTGGTCTTCGGGTCGGTGCGCACTTTGCCGATCGTTTCCTGAGCCTTAATGGTTTGTCCGCGTTTTACGACGACTTCTTCCAGATTGGAATAGACCGTGTAGTAGGACCCGTGCCGGATGATGGCCATATAACTACTATATCCCGGGATGAATTGCACGCCGACGACTTCCCCCTGAAAGATACACTGGACGGTGGCGTCGAGGTCCGTTCGGATATCGATGCCGTTATTTGTAAGATAGACCCCGGATATCGAAGGGTGTTCCTGCCTGCCAAAGTAGCCCGTGATGGTTCCACTTTTTACGGGCCAGCTCATTCGGCCTTTGAGGCCTTCAAAATTGGAAGAAGTTTCGGCTGCTGCGTTGACTACGGCGCTGTTTTCTACTTTGCGTTCTTCTTTTCGGGCTTTGGCCATTTCTTCCCGAATGATCTTTTCGATGGCCGAGTTGAGCTGTTCGTGCGCTTTTCGTTTCGTTTTCAAGTCACTCAACAGGCGGCTTTCATCCGATTTGAGGGTCTTTAGCAATTGGTTCTTTTGGTTGAGCTCTGTTTCCAGGTGGCCGGCCTGCTGCTGAGTGGTTTCCAGCAGGGACTGTTTTTCCTGCTTGCGGGCTTCCAGTTCCAGAAACTGGATTTGGAGGGAAGACTGAGTCTCCTGGATGAGGTGGGCCTGTTTTTCCCGGTACCGGTCGTACTGTTTCAGGTATTGCCAGCGTCGGAAAGCGTCGTTCAGGCTATGGGCGGAAAAGAGGAACATAATCCGGCCCATGGAGAGTTTTTGCCGGTAAGCGATACGAACCATTTGCCCGTATTCCCGGTATAATTTGTCGACATCGCTTTGAAGCGACTGAATGATATGATGGACATTTGTGAGGCTCTCCTCTGAGAGTTGCACTTCGGCTTCCAGGGTTTGGATCAGCTGTTTGCGCTTTTTGATCTGCTCCTGCAACGTATTGAACCGGAGGAGGGTGGTTTCCTTGGTTTTCTTGGTTTCCGTCAGGAGCCGTTCTGCTTTTTGGATATCCTGGATGAGCTTCTGGCGCTTTTCTTCCAGCATCTGCCGTTCCTGGGAAAAGGCAAAGAGAGGCAAAAAAAGGAGTGCGGCAAAGAGAACCTTTCTGCTAATTGATTTCACTATATCGGCTGGGGATCTCAAATTCTATGCTCTTAGGCGTGTTAATTTCTAACTTGGAAAATTCGATTTCAATAAAGAGAGGGCCTGTTTGCGGGCTATCGACCCTTAGCGTACGAAAATAAGCAAATTTTTGCTTCTTACCCAGGGTTTTATAGTCGGAGAGCCCCATGCTGACCTCTCTGCGCTCCATTTTTTCGATAAATGTGATTTTTTGGAGGGAATAATCTTTGCCATCGAGATGGTAGATTGTCGTATACCGGTCGTCTTCTCCACGAAGGGTATAGAACGGAGCTTCTACTCCTGCCTGGAGGTCGGTAGTGAGGAACACTGGATTACCGAGGAGGATGGTTTGCAGCATCTGAAAATTGGCAGGTACTTGAAACATATCTGTGATGGCACTCACCGGTTGCCTGGAATATTGCCGGTTGATCCGGTCGATGACGAAAAAGGAGTCGGGGCGAATGAGTGCCCGGCCAGCTTCAATATTCAGTTTTTTTACATTGGCCCAGATGATGCTGTCTTTCCGCATGCGCAGATTGGCGGTAGCCGAGATGGAAAAGTTTTCATCCGCGTAGTTAATGCGGGCTTTGGCGCTAAACCACTCCAGGTCCACCTGTTGCTGCACCAGTTTCTTCAAGAGAAATTTAGCGCTTCGTTCGGGCAGCTCGTCCGTACTGGTGGCCGCATGGCGAAAGAGGTTACAGCTGCTTACCAGTAGGGACAAGACTAGCAGCGAGATGCCAAGGATGGGCTTATTCATATAATTTCCGGTCGGCGATTTTCTTTTGAAGACGTGTGGAGGGGAAGCCAATATCCAATGCTTTTTGCCAGTATTCCACGGCTTGGTTGGCATCATCGCGTTGGTAGAGCAGGTCGCCGTAGTGTTCCAGCGTGGTCGCATCGGTTTCCCCGCCGTGATTCAGGGCGTTTTGAAACCATTGGAAGGCTTCTTCGTAATTTTTTTGCTTGTACAAAACCCACCCGAAGGTAGCTTCTATGCGGCCGTTGCCAGGAAGCAGGTCGTTGGCCTTTTGGATCATCGCCAAGGCTTTGTCCAGGTTTTCACCCCGGGTAGCGAGGGCGAAGCTATAGCCGTCGAGCACTGTCGGGTTGTCGGGCGCCAATTGCAATGCCTGCTGAAAGGTTTGGTCACACTTCTGGACTTTGTCGGCTTGTTGGTAGGCGATTCCCAATTGGGTCATGACCTGAATTTTTAGTCCTGTATTCTTGCCGGTCATAAGCAGGGCTTGTTCGAGGGAGGAAAGGCCTTTATCGTAAATTTCCTGCCGGCAATAGCCCAGGCCGTTGTAGAAAAAGACCATTACCTGGTTGGGGTAGAGGTCCATGGCTTTTTCGGTAAAAAATACAAGGGACCGGTAATCAGCCATTTCCATTGAAAGCCGGAATAGTTGTTCCCATACAGAAAAGACGGAGCCGTCCAGTTCCACAGCCTGGCGGTATCGTTCCAGCGCTTTGGCCGGTTGGCCGGTGAGGTTGAGGAGGTCTCCATTAAGGGCGCATACTTTGGCCTGGCCCGGGTGAATGCGATCGAGTATGGAGGCCAGCTGGAGCAATTCATTGGCAAGCGCCTGATCGTCGGTGGCAGCGGCTTTTTGAGCGTAGGGAAGAATCTGCATGATCTTGTCATCCAGATCGACCTGCGGATTTTGAAAGATAGGTTCGAGGCTGTGGAGAAAAGCGTCGTCGTCCGAGCCTGGCGTTTCCAGGGAAGAAATAGCGAAATAGGCTTTGGAGTCGTTGGGGTCGATTTCGAGGATTTTCTTGAAAGTAGCCAGCGCGGCTGGGGAGTTATTCATCTGCCGGTAAAACCCTGCGAGGAGATGGAGGAAATCCGTATTGCCGGGAAACGCTTCGGAAAGTCGTACCAGTTCTTTTTCCGCGCTTTTGGTGTCGCCGATACCCAGATAGAGCGAATGTTTTCGCCGGCTCAGTTCTTCATTGATCCCGTTGCGGTTTTCCAGCTGGTTGTATACCTCGAGCGCTTTTTCATTTTGCCCGTCCTGTACGAGATAATAGGCCCATTTGAAGTAGTTGTACTCGTCAGAAGGCGCTTTTGCTACCAATTGTTCATAGATCAAAGCCGCTTCGTGAAAGAGGTTGTTGCGCTGGTAATTATCGGCGAGGAAGCGCTGATACCAGAGGTTGTCGGGTGCGATGGCAGCAGCCTGTTTGGCGTAATTGAGCGCTTCGCGGTTGTTGTTTTGATCGGTATAAATGCGTGCCAGTTCGTATGCAGCGGCATCGTTTTGCCGGTCTTTTTTCAGCAATTCCTGGAATAGCTCTGAAGCCTTGTCCAGGTTGCCCAGCAGCCTGAATTTGTTGGCCTCGATGAAGAGTTCTTGTTCTTTGATCTTTTTTTCTGAAAGGCGTCCGTCCTCCTGGGCCTGAACGGGGAGGTAAAACAAGAAACAGGAAGTAAAAAAGAGCAGGAAATGCTTTATGGAAAGATTCATGTGGTATGCGTTGAGTAATCTCCGAGACTAATATTCGAGGCGGAGCCCTTGTATTCTACGTGATTGCCGATCATTGATCCGGAAAGCGTGGCGTTTGTAATATGGGTTTGGTTTTGAATAACGCTATTTTTAATAACGGAGTTCTCTACCCGGGAATTGTCGCCCAAAGAAACAAAGGGCCCGACTACAGAATTTCGGATGGTAGTGCCAGGGCCTACAAAACAAGGGGGGATGAGCACGGAGTTTTCGATAGTGGCTTTAGGAGAGATGTCATTCTCTTCGCCCTGTTTGATGGAAAGGATGCGCTGGTTGGTGTCGATGATGTTTTGTTTGTTGCCACAGTCCAGCCATTCCTGGATGGTAGCTGCCCGGAACCTGGTACCTTTTTGTTTGAGGTGTTCCAGGGCGGAGGTCAACTGGTATTCTCCTTTGTCTTTGATATCGTGGTCGAGAAGGTATTGCAATTCCTGGCGGAGGCTTTCGCCATCCCGGAAATAATAGATCCCTACAATAGCCAGGTCGGAGACAAAGACCGGTGATTTTTCGACAAATTCGGTGATAATGCCCTTGTCGTCGGTTTTTACGACGCCAAAAGAGGAAGGGTCTTCCACTTTTTTCACCCAAATCACCCCGTCTTCCTTTAGGTCGATAGAAAAGTCGGCTTGAAAAAGGGTGTCGGCAAAGGCGACCAGGCAGTGTCCTTTGAGGCACTCCTGGGCACACAGGATCGCGTGGGCTGTACCCAGGGGCTGTGTCTGGTAGAAAATATGACCTTTCGCACCGAGATGATTGGCGATGGAAAGCAGATGGGCTTCCACTTCTTTCCCAAAATCGCCGATCACAAACGCGATCTCATCGATCTTTTCCGACATGGAATCGGCCAGGTCTTCCACAATTCGCTGAACCATAGGTTTTCCGGCAATGGGAAGGAGGGGTTTGGGAATGGTAAGCGTGTGCGGGCGCAGTCTGGAACCACGTCCCGCCATCGGAATTATTATTTTCATGTGTCAAGGGAGTTTTATTAGTGGATGGTGGCACAAAGATAAGGTTCTCCCGCAATTTTTTCAAAAGGGCCTATTCCACTAAAGTGACCTTGAGCATATTTGTCATAAACCGGCGATGCATGGGCATGCTACCGGTATTGATCACATAGTCGCCAGGCTGGACCACCCCCTCTCTTTTCAAAATGTCTGTTACATCCTGGATGGTTTCGTCCGTCGTGGTGAATTTATCATAATAGAAACAGCGGACGCCCCAGACCATATTGAGGGTTGCGAGCATGTGCATCCTGTCGGAGAATATACAGATATCCGTTCGGGGCCGGAAGCTGGAGACCTTAAAGGCGGTGTAGCCTGAACTCGTCATCCCCACGATGGCTTTGGCTCCGATTTCCCCTGCGGTTCGGCCGGCGTTGAAGCAGACTACATCGGAGAGGAAGGTACTGGATTTCTTGTTGGGCTCGGGCCGAAAACTCATCAGCTGGTAGTTTTTTTCCGCTTCGTCGATGATCCGGTTCATGGCTTCCACCACTTTGACGGGGTGCATCCCGACGGAGGTCTCGCCGCTCAGCATGACTGCATCGGCGCCATCCAGTACGGCATTAGCTACGTCGGTGACTTCCGCACGGGAAGGCGTGAGGCTGTTGATCATGCTCTCCATCATTTGGGTGGCCACGATGACGGGCCGTGCGCGCTGCATACATTTGCGAACGATCTCTTTCTGGATGACCGGCAACTGCTCTATGGGTACTTCGATGCCGAGGTCGCCACGGGCGATCATGATGCCATTCGTATTTTTTATGATCTCGTCGATATTTTTGACAGCTTCCGGCTTTTCGATCTTGGCAATGATCTTGGCGGGGTGGTTTTTCGCGTCAATTCGTTTGAGCAGGTCTTTAAGGTCTTTTGGAGAACGCACAAAGGACAATGCGATCCAATTGACTGGTTGGGTAAGGATGAAATCCAGGTCCTTCAGGTCCTTTTTGGTCAAACAGGGAAGCGATACTTTGGTATTGGGGAGGTTGACGCCCTTGTTTGAGGACAGGATGCCGCCAAAAATGACCCGGAGCTTAACCTTGTCGATTTCGTTGGTTTCGACAACTTCAAAAATCAGCTTGCCATCGTCGAGCAGTACGCGTTCGCCGGGCTTTACATCTTTGGCAAATTTGGGGTAGCTCATGTAGATCGCCTCTTTGGTGCCGATACATTCCCTGTTGACGAAATGGACGAAATCCCCTTCTTTCAGCGCGAGCGCGTTGTCCAGAATCTTCCCAACCCGCAGTTTGGGGCCTTGCAAATCGGCGAGGATGCCGATGTGCATTCGGTGCTGATCGTTGATCCGCGTAATGTGGTTGATCACTTCCTGGTGATCCTCATGGGTGCCGTGCGAAAAATTGAGCCGGAATACGTCCACGCCTGCTTTTGCCAAGGCTAGTAAGGTGTCGAAATCTTTGGAAGCAGGACCAACAGTGGCGATGATCTTGGTATTTTGATGTTTGAATGCTTTCATAATGGGTGAAATTGTAGACAGGTAGACTGCCCACTAAGTGTATTTTTTACATTAAATGTACGGCGAAAGTACACCGAACCGAAATAATTAGCAAGAAGAAAGACCGGACACTTTGTAAAGGTAACATAAAACCAGCTTCCTGAGAAAGGTGCCCCCCCCTATTATAGGGGGAAAAAAATTGGCAAATACTTTGGTAATCATTGTACTAATCACTTTATTTGCGTGTCGTTTTTTTAATTAATGAAAGTGACACAATTATGTCAGACATTGCAGAAAAGGTAAAAAAGATTATCGTGGACAAGCTTGGCGTTGGAGAAGACGAAGTTACGCCTGAGGCCAGCTTCACCAATGATTTAGGTGCAGATTCCTTGGACACCGTTGAGTTGATCATGGAATTTGAAAAAGAATTTGACATTTCCATTCCAGATGAGGATGCTGAAAAGATCCAAACGGTTGGTGATGCCATTAATTACCTGGAGGGTCAAACTCAGGGTTAATTTCCCAAGATTTGCCAGTTGGCACATTCTCTTTCCACAAATTAGAGCACTGCTCTAATTTGTGGTTTTTAATTTATAGGGTATCTTGGAACGGATTTCGATAGATGAGCAGTTAGCGGCCTTATCTACATTGGTCGTTCATCCATAAATAACAACCTAAGTATGAAAAGGGTCGTCATCACAGGTTTGGGAGCAATTACTCCAATTGGGAACACTATTCCGGCATTTCTGGAAGGTCTTCAGAACGGTATCAGCGGAGCCGCCGCCATTACCCGGTTTGACAATACACACTTCAAGACCAAATTTGCCTGTGAGGTGAAAGGGCTTAATCCGGAAGAATTTCTGGAACGCAAGGAAATTCGGCATATGGATAACTTTGCCTTATTTGGGGTCATTGCGGCAGATGAGGCTGTGAAAGATGCAGGGTTAGAACCGGAAAAACTGGACCTCGACCGGGTCGGCGTAATCTTCGGCACAGGAATTGGCGGGTTGCGCACCCTGGAGAATGAATACGAAGCCTATATCAGAGGAGACGGGACACCGAGATTCAGCCCTTTCCTCATCCCCAAAATGATCGCTGATATTGCTCCCGGGCTCGTGTCCATTAAATATGGGTTCCGGGGTATCAACTACTCTACGGTTTCTGCCTGTGCCTCCTCCACGCACGCCCTTATGAATGCCTTTGATTACATCCGGTTGGGCAGAAATGATATTATTCTGGCAGGAGGCGCGGAGAGTACCATTACGCCGATGGGTGTGGGAGGCTTTAGCTCCATGAAGGCCCTTTCTACCCGCAATGACGACTACAAAACCGCTTCACGTCCTGTTAATCGCGACCGCGATGGCTTTGTGGTCGGGGAAGGAGCAGGAGTATTAATACTGGAAGAATTGGAGCATGCCAAGAAACGCGGAGCCAAAATTTATGCGGAAATAGTGGGTGGGGCTGCTACCGCAGATGCCTACCATAGCACTGCACCCCACCCGGAAGGGTTGGGCGCGCGCAAAGTGATGGAACTGACGCTGCAAGATGCGCGCATGACAATTGAAGATATTGATTATATTAACGTCCATGGAACATCAACCCCGTTGGGCGATATTGCAGAGACCAAAGCCATCCAGCAGGTCTTTGGCGAAAGGGCTTATGGATTGAATATCAGCTCGACCAAGTCCATGACGGGGCATTTGCTGGGTGCTGCAGGCGCGGTGGAAACCATTGCCGGTGTGCTGGCAATCAATCATCGCTTTGTCCCGCCTACGATCAACCATTTTACCGACGACCCGGAAATCGATCCAAAACTGAACCTGACCTTTAATGAAGCGCAGGAGAAAGAGATCCGGGCCTTCCTGAGCAATACCTTTGGCTTTGGAGGGCATAACTCGTCGGTCATTGTAAAAAAGTTTGAAGGATAAACAGAGGAAAAAACTACTCCCTTTACGAGTTAGAAATGCTGTGCAAAAACCATTTCCAACCCGCAAACGAACCGGATTTCCTCCCTTTCCTTTCAGACCTTTTATATAAATCGCTGGGAATTCCTGGGCTCTTTTCAGGAATTACAGTGCTTATTTGGTCTTTTCATCCCTTCATTGGAAGGAATGGATGCTTTTTGCACCTATAAAAGGAGGAAATTTGAGCGCATTATTTAAGCTTTACAACTACTATTTTTCCAAGGATAAGGATCTCGCCCGTCGGCTGTATCCTTTGCTGGGATTTGTCCCGGCCAACCTTGCCATCTTTAAACTGGCCTTCGCCCACAAGTCTACCCAGTCTGAAAAATCCTATGCGCTTCAGAACAACGAAAGACTGGAATACCTGGGTGATGCCGTATTGGGCACCATTGTCGCAGAGTATCTTTTTAAGAAGTATCCCAACGCCAATGAGGGGTTTCTGACCAAGATGCGCTCCAAGATCGTCAAGCGCAAGTCGCTTAATAAGGTCGGAGAGAAAATGGGACTGGACCTTTTTCTGGCAGAGTACAATCCCACCCGCCTGAGCCGATCCATGATGGGAAATGCGGTAGAAGCGCTCGTGGGTGCGGTCTACCTCGAATTGGGCTATGAGCATACCCAACGCTTTGTCATCCGCAAGATCCTTCGCAACTATGTGGATGTGCATGAACTCGAAAACTACGACGATAATTACAAAAGCCAGCTACTGGAATGGTGCCAGAAAAACGGCCAAACCGTGAACTACAAACTGATAGCGCGCTATAAGTTCGATAAACGCGACCGGTTTAAAGTCGCAGTCATGATCGATGGCAATAAAGTAGCTATGGCCGAAGACTTCAATAAGAAAAGTGCGGAGCAACTTGCTTCTGAAAAAGCTATGCAATTGCTGGGTATCTTGACCGAAGAACCGGACGAAGATGAAGAATAGCGTCGCGGCACTTGACGCATTTGGAAATTATCTGTACTTTGGCATCGGGATTGAAGAAAAGCAGTACAATTGCTGCTGATCCCATAAACCAATCCGAGAGGTACATCTAATCTTATCTTCCGATCGTGGGAATCTGTTCGGAAGATAGTATTTTATTGGTTAAGCCTCCTATCCCTCTTTACATGCATTGCCGCAGGATCCTTCTTGCAAGACAAGAAGAGCAAATATTTTTTTGCTGTTTGATTTAATTAAGGATCCCATGCAACAAAATTCTACAAAAGTGCTCATCGCTGATGATCACCCTATCGTGGCAATTGGCCTGAGAAGCATCCTGGAAAAGATTCCGGGGCTGGTTTTTAGTGGTCATGTCAACAATAGTGACGAACTTTTTCACGCGCTGCCGGATGTGCGGCCCGATTTGGTCTTTCTGGATCTCAATATGCCCGGAAACGATTTTTATCGAAACATTGAGCAGATAACCAAGGACTTTCGAAGTGTGCGTATCATCGTATTTACCGCATATGATGCACCGGACCTGATCAAATCACTCTTCGAAGCAGGGGTGCAGGGGTACGTGCTGAAAACGGCCACCGCAGTAGAAATCGGCAAGGCTATCGAAATGGTAAATAACGGACAGCACTATTCGCATGTCAGAGACCGTACATCTCAGCCGCCTTCCGATGAAAAACCAGGTCCGGCAGAACTTCTGAAAGATAATTTCCGAAAACGACTTCGTCTCTCCCGCCGGGAGCAGGAAATCCTCGTTCTCATCAGCAAAGGGCTGACCAGCCAACGCATCGGAACCCGACTGTTTATCAGCAAGTATACCGTGGAAACCCACCGGAAAAATATCCTCCGGAAACTGGAGCTCAATTCGAGTACGGAGCTGGTGAAGTTTGCGGTACAGCAGGGACTGGTGTAGTTTTTATAATTATATCAGAGAACTTAATTTATTTTCGATGAAGTAATACGGTTTTTCAGGAGCTTGATCCAAAACAGGGGCTTCACCAATTGCTTCCGCAACTCCAGATCGGTATACATCCTCGAGATCAATTCGACTAACCAGTGGTGGCGACTGATCCAATTGGCGAGCGTATTCGTGAGCCATGGGTAGCGGAGCATGCGTTGGAGCTGGTAGCTGAGTTTCATCTCGGCGCCCAACACCCGGGCTACACGCTGGTCGTAGGCCTTTAGAAAAGGAGCGGAATAGTTGCCCGTTTCCAAACATTTTTGGGCTTGTTCTGCCGCGATAAAGCCGCTGTAAATGGCATTTCCAATCCCTTCGCCGGTAAGTGGGTCGATGAGATGGCCTGCATCGCCTACCAGCATGTAGTGATCGCCGGAGATAGGGCGTGGACGCGATCCGAGCGGGAGGCCATAGCCCACTACGGCGCCTTCCAGAGTGGCATTGGCAAAACGCCCGCTCAGGAGCGGATGTTCGTTCACCGTTTGGACCAAGACTTCCCGCAGGTTTATTTTTTGTTTTTTGATGAAATCGCTTCGCATACCCAGCCCTACATTGGCATAGCCGTTAGGAAGGGGAAATATCCAGAAATAGCCTGGATTGACTTCCTTGAGGTAGTGCAGTTCGATGAAATTTTCAGGATGGAGAGGCGACACATTTTTGTAATAAGCTCTGACTGCGCCTGCATGGTGGCGTGGGTCTTTTTCCAACCCTGCATTTTTTCGGGAAAACCCCGAATTGGCTCCATCGGCGAGAATGAGTAGGGTCGTCTCCACCTGGAAAGTGTTGTCGGCGTTGGAGATCCGGTAGCCACCGGTGGTTCGCTCATAGGTTTCGATCCGGATACCCTGGTGAAAAGAGATGGACTCCGACTCGAGCACTTTTTGGATGAGCTGCTGGTCGAAATCGATGCGTTTGGAGACATAGCCGGGAGCGGGTTCTCGCTCCATATCATAAGGAAATTTGAAAGGGATATCCACTGCGGTACCATTAGGCGCCACAAACTGAATACCCCAGACGCCGACCTGCTGGTCTTTTTTTTTCCGAAATGCCTCCATAAAACCGGGGTCGAGCCGATTGAGCAAGGTAGCGGCTTTTCCGCTGATCGCATCACCACAGACTTTATCGCGGGGAAATACAGCCTGGTCCACCAGCACACACGGAATACCGAGGGCATGGAGCTTGAGTGCGGTAGCAGCCCCTCCAGGGCCTGCGCCGACGATGGCAATCTGTGTTTGGAGTGAAGGCACGGGCAAATATAAGTAGTCACCCGGTCACTCAGCGAAACAAGGGTGAAAATTGCCCTAAAACTTTTACCTTTGAGCGGTTCTTTTCAAGCGCTAATCTGAGGTGGGCAGCCGAAGGCCGTCCACCTCAGATTAAACACATAATTATTTCCCATAAACAAAACCGACCTTTTTCATGAGAAATCGGGTGATCATTGAGCACATACAACCGCAACTGCAGGACGGTCGTTATTACATCAAACGTATTGTTGGAGAACGAATAGATATTAGTGCCGATATATTTGGCGATGGGCATGATGCGATTCGGGCATCTCTTTTTTATAAAGAACTGGATGCCAAGAAGTGGGTCGAACAATTCATGGTGGCAGGAGTGAATGACCACTGGACTGCTTCCTTTACTCCGCAAAAAAAAGGTTTCTACGAATACAAGATCGAAGGTTGGGTAGACCATCTGACCAATTGGCACAATGGTTTCGTGAAAAAGTACGAAGACGGCCAGCACATGGGCGTCGAGTTGCTGATCGGAGCCGAATGGCTGCGCAAAACAGCTGCCAATTATCCCAAGACAAAAGCGGCAGTGCTCACCAAGATGGCTTCGCTTCTTGAAGATAAAAAGGGGTATGAGCAGGCTGTTTCGACCGTGCTAAGCCCGGAGTTTTATCAGCTCGTCTACGAATTTCCGCTCAAGCAGTTTGTCACTACCTCTGAGAAGAACCTCCGCGTGCGCGTGGGCCGGGGCAAGGAATTGTTTAGTACCTGGTATGAGCTTTTCCCCCGCTCGACTGCTCAAAAGCCCGGCCAACATGGAACATTCAAGGACGTGGAGCGCATTCTGCCCCGCGTGGCAGAGATGGGATTCGATGTGCTCTACCTGCCGCCCATCCACCCCATTGGAGCCATCAACCGAAAAGGGAAAGACAATTCCCTGACCGCACAGCCGAGTGATCCGGGTTCGCCATGGGCCATCGGTAGCAAGGATGGAGGACATAAATCCGTCCATTCCGAGCTGGGTACGCTTGATGATTATACGCACCTGATCAAAAAAGCAGGGGAACACGGTATCGAACTGGCCCTTGACCTGGCTTTCCAATGCGCCCCTGATCATCCCTATATCAAAGAACACCCTGAGTGGTTCGCCTGGCGCCCAGACGGGACCATCGCCTATGCCGAAAATCCACCCAAGAAATACCAGGATATCGTCCCGATCAACTTTGAAACGGAAGATTGGGAAAACCTTTGGAAAGAACTTCGCAGCGTTATCCTTTACTGGGTGGAACAAGGCGTGAAGATCTTCCGGGTCGACAACCCACATACCAAGCCTTTCGTTTTCTGGGAATGGGTTATCCGGGAAGTACATATCGTCGATCCGGATGTGATCTTTCTCGCAGAGGCCTTTACGCGCCCGAAAGTAATGGCCGCCCTGGCACGGATCGGGTTCACCCAAGGGTATTCCTATTTCATTTGGCGCAACACCAAGCAGGAAATGGAGGCCTACCTGAATGAGATCGCCCAAACGGAGTGGCGGGAGTTCTATCGGCCCAATTTCTGGCCCAACACGCCCGATATCCTGCCCTATGAGTTGATGGGAGCAGGTGCGAATGCCTTTGTGCTTCGCCTCCTGATGGCCGGGACGCTTTCTTCCAACTACGGTCTCTATGGACCTTCCTACGAGTTTATGGAAAACCGGGGCAATTCCAGTGGAAAAGAAGAATACCTGGAATCGGAGAAGTATGAAATCCGAAACTACGACTGGAATCATCGCAACCGCCTGACCGATAGCATAACCCGCCTGAACCACATCCGCAGGCAAAATCCGGCCATGCAGGATACGTACAATATCCACTTCACCCGCACCGACAACGATAGGCTCATGAGCTATATCAAGCTCACTGAAGACAAGAGCAATATCATCTGGTGCGTAGCGAATTTCGATACGGCCTACTCTCAGGCGGGCTATCTGGAAGTGCCCAAACGCCTGCTCGGGATCGAAGGCCGCATGGTCAACCTCAAAGTTACCGATCTGCTGACCGGCGATATTTATCATTGGTTTAATGAATGGAACTACGTGGAACTGAACCCAGGGAAATGGCCCATTCATATTTTTAAGGTGGAAGTACGGTAATTAATACATTGTGTAGTTGGTAAATTATTAATAGAGATCACCATCGCCGGAGGCGGCGGTGATCTCTATTAAATTATTTTGTTTCCAGTGCATTAAAACCCATGCTAATTTGGTATACTAGCAGGAAATATCTGCTGGTATGCCAAACGACCTCTGGTACAAAGACTGCATCATCTACTCCCTCCATATCCGATCGTTTTTTGATAATAATAACAACGGGATTGGGGACATCAACGGGTTGATCCAAAAACTGGATTACCTCGAAGATCTGGGCGTGAATTGCCTCTCCCTCCTGCCTTTTTATCCCTCTCCGCTCCGGGACGATGGCTACGATATTTCCGATTATTGCAATGTGCATCCCGACCTGGGCACCCTGGATGAATTTCAGCGGTTTCTTCAGGAAGCTCAAAAGCGCGGCATTCGCGTAATTATCGACCTGATACTCAACCACACGTCTACCGAGCACGAGTGGTTTCAACGTGCCCGGAAAGCAGACCCCGGCACCCCGATCCGCGAATTTTACGTATGGAGTGAAACGCCCGAAAAGTACCCGGAAGCAGAAATCATCTTCAGCGATTATGAAACGTCTAACTGGGAATGGGATAACGTGGCCAAAGCCTACTACTGGCACCGTTTCTATGCCCACCAGGCCGATCTCAACTTCGATAATGAACGGGTGCGGGAAGAGATCCAAAAAGTGATAGATTTTTGGTTCCATATGGGGGTAGATGGCATGCGCCTGAGCTCCGTATCCTTCCTCTTCCAGCGTGAGGGAACGAACTGTGAAAACCTTCCCGAAGTGCACGGGTTCATGCGTGAATTACGCCGCTACGTGGATAAACAGCATCCGGGAAAGGTGCTTATCGCAGAGACCAACCTCTGGCCTGAAGATGCGGTGACCTATTTTGGAGAAGGGGATGAATTTCAAATGAATTACTATTTTCCCCTCATGCCGCGCCTCTATATGGCCCTGCAAACCGAAGATCGCTACCCCGTGATCGATGTGCTTGAACAGACGCCTGCCATCCCGGAAAATTGCCAATGGCTGCTCTTTCTTCGCAACCACGACGACCTGACCCTGACCATGGTCACCGAAGAGGAAAGGGATTACCTGAATAAAGTATTTGCACAAGACCACGGCGCCAAGGTCAACAAGGGCATTCGCCGCCGCCTGGCGCCCCTGCTCGGCAATGACCGCCGCAAGATCGAATTGCTCAATAGCCTCCTCTTCTCCCTGCCCGGTACGCCGGTGATCTATTACGGCGATGAGATCGGCATGGGCGATAATATTTACCTGGGCGACCGGAATGGCGTGCGCACACCTATGCAATGGAATTCCGACCGGAACGCCGGCTTCTCGGGAGCCAATCCACAAAAACTGTTTCTTCCGGTAATTCGCGATCCACAGTACCGCTACGAATCGGTCAATGTGGAAACCCAGCAACACAACCCTTCTTCCTTATTGTGGTGGATGAAGAACCTCATCGCGATGCGCAAACGGCTCAAATCGTTCTGCCATGGCAATATCCGGTTCCTGGAATCCACCAATAGCAAGGTGATGTCGTTCACCCGTTCATTTGACGGAGAAACCATCCTGGTAGTCGCCAATTTGTCCAAATACTCCCAGTCTGTCGAATTGGATCTGCAAAATTTCAAGGGTATCCTGCCTGTAGAGATATTCAGCCAAAATAAGTTTGTGGAGATCGGAGCACATCCGTATGTATTTACCATGGGTCCATACGGTTATTACTGGTTCCTGATGGAGCAGCGTGAGGAGGAGGAACCTACTGTGCGCGATCGGACCATCGAGGAATTGATTACTGAGGTGGAATGGCCCGATTTTTTTGACACGTATACGGCCAAGCGAAATTTCGAAAAACGTATCCTCCCCAATTATCTGATGGCCATTCGTTGGTTTGGCGGAAAATCAAAGAGTATTATCTCCATCGATATTGACCGGTTCCCAAGTACCCGGATCGGAGAGGAGGTGGCTTTTTTCCTTCAGGTCGGTGTGCGCTATACCGATGGCCTGCCGGAAACGTATTTCCTGCCTACGCTGTTCATCACCCAACCCGAACGCATCGTCTACTACCTGAAAAACGTGCCGCATGGGGTGGTCTGCTATTTAAAAACACCTACCCGGGAGGGAATCCTGGTCGATGGAATCTACGAAGAGGGTTTCCGGAATGAGCTGTTCTACTGGATGAAGACCAATGCCGTGGTGCCCGTGACGAACGGTGCGCTGCGCTTCGAAGCGGGCAAGGTCCTGGAGACATTGGATGTGGAAAAGGAAGACATTCGTTCGGAGGTCCTGAAAGCGGAACAAAGCAACACCTCTGTCATTTATAATAACCAGTTCTTTTTCAAGATCTACCGCAAACTCGATACCGACATTAATCCTGATCTGGAACTGGTGCGCTTCCTTTCCGAAAAGACCAGCTTCCAGAATGCACCCAGGTATGGTGGGGGCATTCAGTTTGAGGACCACCAACAGAAAGAATTTACGATCCTCGGGCTGCTGCAAAATAAAATTGCCAACCAGGGGGAAGCCTGGACCATGATGCTCGAGGAACTCGACCGCTATTACGAAAAAGTGCTTGCCAAGAGCAAAAAAACGGATGAAGAGCCCGGGTTGGTTAGCGCCGATCGCCTGTATTTTGACGATATTCCGGAAACCCTGCAGAAGTATATCACCAGCGTAACTTACGAGCGGGTGGTGCGGCTGGCTCAGCGCACTGCAGAAATGCATATCGCCCTGGCATCTGTGGACGATGACCCGGATTTTGCTCCGGAGCGCTTTACCCAAAATTATCAGCGGTCTATCTACGCTGGCAACCGCAAATTGGTGACCGAAAAACTGAACGGATTGGCACAGCGCATACCCTCCCTTCCGCCTTATATTGCCGAGGAAGCCAAACAGGTGCTGGACCTCCGAGACGACATCATGGAGTGCTTTAGCGAGATCTACCAGCGTAAGATCCAGGCTACCAAAACACGGGTGCATGGCGACTACCACCTGGGACAGGTGCTTTTTAACGGCAAAGACTTTTTTATCATCGACTTCGAAGGAGAACCGCTTTATACCATTAGCGAGCGCCGGCTCAAAAAAACGCCGTTCAAAGATGTGGCGGGCATGATCCGGTCCTTTCACTATGCAGCTTTCGGGCAGCTGGTACTCAACCAAAACTACCGCAAGGAAGATATGCCTTTCCTGGAAAAATGGGCCCATCAATGGTTTCACTACATCCGGCAGTTTTTCCTCACGGCTTATCTGGATGCGACCGAAGGCCAGAGCTTCATACCCCGTGAACCGGAAGCGTTGCGTTTGTTGCTCCGCAATTACACCCTCGAGAAAGCTATCTACGAGGTGGGGTATGAGATGAACGCCCGGCCCGATTGGTTGCGGGTGCCCATCCGGGGTGTTTTGCATGCCATGGAGGAGTATTTTCAGGAAAAAGAGCGAAGGGAGTAGCCTTTTTTCAAAAAAAAACAAATTTTTTTATTCACCCTTTTCCAGCGAAAAGGAAACCGGATTTGGAGGGTACCTTCGGGAGCTTCCCATTCATTTCCCTAAAGGCTTGTTTTACTTGCAATTACGAAAGTGGGGGGATGCAGCCCTGTTGTGCCAATTGTTTTCTCCGCCTATCTTTGCCTGATAATCAATTGACTGGAAAGGAAAATTGATATACCTTTGCATTGTTAGTGTGAAAATGACACTAAATTGAACGACATTCTATAATCAATATCCAAAAGCATGATCAAGAAGCAATTCATGAAGTCAAAGGCTGTATGCAAGGTGACCTTCACCCTGCCGAAAGAAGCCGTTGAAAACGCTACGGAAGTAGCTGTACTTGGCGAGTTCAACAACTGGGACCTGGAAAACGCTGTTTCTATGAAGAAGCAGAAGGACGGAAGCTTTAAGACTACGGTTGAGATGGAATCCGGCCGGGAGTATGCCTTCCGTTACCTGGTAAACGGCGAACAGTGGGAGAATGACAACGAGGCAGATAAGTACATTGCCACTCCGTTTGGTTCTGAAAATTCGGTGGTAGTTGCCATGAACTAATCACCTGGAACTTTGTAAAAAAGCCGGCCTTCTTCTGGGAGGCCGGCTTTTTAGTTTCCAATTTTGCCATGCTATTTCTACCTTAGGGCTGAAAAGTCAACCTTTTATAAAAATCCGCTATGAGTGAGGTCATTCCCTTTAGCCGCCTGACCGATTTCGACATACAGCTTTTTAAGTCGGGCAAGCATTTTCGCTTGTATGAAAAGCTGGGCAGCCATCCTGAAACCATCGATGGAGTTCAGGGTACTTATTTTGCCGTTTGGGCGCCCAATGCCTTGCAGGTGGCGGTGATCGGCAATTTCAATTACTGGAATAAAGACGCGCATCCGCTTGCACCACGGTGGGACGGTTCCGGAATTTGGGAAGGGTTCATCCCGGGTGTAGGAAAAGGCGCTTTGTACAAATATTTCATTCTTGCCAAAGATGGACGGCCGCTTCAAAAGGGCGATCCCTTTGCGCATTTTTGGGAAATTCCACCCAACACGGCCTCGATCGTTTGGGAAGATGATTATCAATGGACAGATGAGCCTTGGCTGACGGCTCGCAAGGAGCGCGATCTGCTCGGCAGCCCTTGCTCCGTCTACGAAGTGCATCTCGGGTCCTGGCGAAAAACGCATGGAGGCGCTGCGTCCCTTAACTATCGCCAGCTGGCCGAACAACTGGTGCCCTATGTAAAGGATATGGGTTTCACCCACGTCGAGTTTATGCCCGTCATGGAGCATCCGTATTATCCTTCCTGGGGGTATCAGATCACCGGGTATTTTGCGCCTTCCAGCCGCTTTGGGGCGCCGGAAGATTTTAAATATCTCGTCGATGCCTTCCATAAGGCGGGTGTTGGGGTTATCCTGGACTGGGTTCCATCCCATTTCCCGAGCGATGCCCATGGATTGGCCGATTTCGATGGTACCCATCTTTACGACCACGCAGATCCGAGGAAGGGTTTTCACCCCGATTGGAAGAGCTGCATATTCAACTATGGCCGTTTCGAGGTGCGTAGCTTTTTGATATCAAATGCATTGTATTGGCTCGACCAATACCATGCCGATGGCTTGCGGGTCGATGCGGTCGCATCGATGCTTTACCTGGATTATTCCAGGAAAGAAGGCGAATGGCTGCCTAATGCGTATGGAGGACGCGAAAACATGGAGGCGATCTCCCTGCTTCGGGAGTTCAATGAAGCGGTTTATCGCGAATATCCGGATGCGCTTACCATTGCAGAGGAAAGTACCGCCTGGACAGGGGTGTCCCGCCCTACTTATTCCGGTGGACTGGGATTTGCCCAGAAGTGGATGATGGGCTGGATGCACGATACGCTGAAGTATTTCAAGGAAAATCCCTTATTCCGGTCGTACCACCACGATATGATCACATTCAGTCTGGTGTATTCATTTACAGAAAATTTCATGCTTCCACTTAGTCATGATGAGGTAGTACACGGGAAAGGTTCGCTGATCACCCGGATGCCCGGAGATGAGTGGCAACGTTTTGCCAACCTCCGTCTCCTTTTTAGCTATATGTGGACGCACCCCGGTACGCAGTTGATCTTCATGGGCGGCGAATTTGGCCAAACCACAGAATGGAATCACGAAAAAGGCCTTGAGTGGTGGTTGACAGAGTTCCGATATCACCGAGGGGTTATGGACCTTGTGCGCGACCTCAATGCGTTGTATCGCGAGCATCCGGCCTTTCATCAAAAACAATTCTCCCCGGAAGGTTTTGAATGGATCGATTTGAATGACCGCAAGAACAGCATGCTGGTATATCTGCGGAAAGGAACTATGGAAAACCCACCGATGATCGTCATCTGCAACTTCACGCCTGTTCCCCACAACGATTACAAAATCGGCGCGCCGGTTGCCGGGCGTTGGAAGGAGATCTTCAATTCGGATGAGTCGAAGTACGGAGGGAGTGATTTCCCGGTGGAAAAAGAAATGCGCACTACCGAAGAGCGCTGGCATGGGCAACCACATTCACTGCACCTGAGCGTTCCTCCCCTGTCCGTTCGGGTATTGCAACCGCTCGACTATTCACCCTGGCCTGCGGAGGTTCCGAAAGCTACCCCCGCGAGGAAAAGAACTGCACCGGCGGCTAAAAAAAGCGCTTCGACAAAAGCGGAGCCCAGCGCAAAGCCGGCTACCAAAAAGAAGAAGTAATCAGCGTACCTGAAAGCGGAGGCTGCAAATACTGCCGGTATCCGGCAGTATTTGAATAAGGTAGCTGCCCGCTTGTGACGGTGTTTGGAAATACTGGGTTGTTGTACCTCTGGTTACTTCAATGACCTGTTGGGAAAGCAGGCGGCTTCGATCATTGTACACCTTAAAATGAATCGTTTGGGCTTCCGGGCTTTCGATGGTGATCGGCGCAAATAATCCTGCAGGTAATAGTTCTTTGCTCAGTTTTGCCGTTAGGGCAGCAGGTGCATTTTCGAAAGGAATGTTGAACTGAAATTTATACGTACAGCCCTCGGCATCTTTGATATTTACCTCATATATGCCCGGTGTTGCCCGCGAAAGGCGAGTTCCTTTCAATCCACTATTCCACTCATAGGTTTGAGGGCCCGGGCTGCCGATCAGGTCGCGAATGACCACTTCTCCGTCGTTGGCAAAGGGCCCCGAAGCCGGCGATACGGAATAATTTAAATAAATATCCTGCCGTGCCTCAATGGTAAATGTCTCTTCCCGGGTGCAGTTGCGTTGATCGGTCACGGTGACGCTATAGATTCCTTCCGCCAGTTGCCCGATCCAGGGGGTGATGGCTCCATTGCTCCATTCGTATCGGTATGGGGCCGTTCCTCCGCTCACTTTGAACGATATCTCTGAAGCCCATAGAGGGATGGAGCTGTAGATCCGTTGCTCCATTCGTACCGGTAGGGAGGGATTCCTCCGTCTACCTTTACCGAAATAGCTCCATCCTGGACTCCATAGCAGCTCAGGGGGCGGGTCGTAATTTCCGAAAAATGCATTCGGCTTTCTCCTTCAATCCGAAGGCTACCCATCGTGAAAAACACATTGGCGGCACTCAGGTTGTCGCGAAGCACCTGTATGGGTGTGGGGTCTTCAACGAACCGGATGGTGGTGGTACTCTGTTGGTTGCCATAAGCGCGGAAACGAAATGTGCAGATTTTTCCCCCATCGGGAATTTTGATGGTGTTGGGCCGTTCCGGGGTATACCAGGCTGCGGTGAGTTTTCCCTCAGAGGCCAAGGATGTACCAAAATCTGCTCCATCGAGGTAAGGAAGGTTAAAATTGTCGACACCTTCGAAGGTCATGACGGACGGGTCCCATTTCAGGGTAAATTGAAAACCCCGGATGCCGACAAAGTCGGAAACCACCAGGTCATAGCTAAGGAGCTCTCCACCCCCGCAGGAGCGTTGATCTGAAAGAGCGAAAGATGGATCCAGGATGGAAGGCGGTTCGTTTGGAAAATCCTGCTCCCGCCAGATATTCCCGGTTTTGACGGCTTTAAAGTCTACCCCGGAAATATTTTGGGCGAGTGTAGGGACCTTAATGGATCCGGCCGGCAACTTGGTGGTCCGCCGGTCATTGGCTTCGGGAGGGGAATAAGTAGCCGGCACGAATTGCCAGGAGGTTCCCTCCGGGAAATTTTGCTGTTCGCCAAGGATGAGTTGCTGGAGAAACTCCAAATCCCGGTCGTCTACAGCTCCCGATTGATTTGCATCGGCAGCAAGTTGTTGCCAGCTCGTCTCCCATTTTTTCTTTTGGGCCTGGTGTTGCGCCAATCCGATCAGGTCCAGTACAGTGACCATCCGGGTGGGACGGTCCTGGGAGTAGGGGGTGATATCGTAGGTTTGTCCCCCCTGGAGGTTGGCTACGGTAAATTCGCCCTCTGTCGTCGTCCGGACAGCTGCCCCTTCTACCTTGGAGCGGACATAAACGTCCTCGATCGGATCGCCTGTGGGGCTGGTGATCTTTCCGGAAATGGAAAATTTTTGTCCTTCAAGAGGTATATAGAACCCACCGCTTCCACTGCTGGAAAGGTCTTCCAACTGAAACTCGGCATAGTAAAATGGGCCCCATTGCCCGATTTTGGCCGTTTTTCCGGTTTTGAACTGTCGCAGGGTAGAAGCGCCACTCCGGGTCCGGATGGCAAAAGGGTGGAGCGATCCGCCTTCATGGGCGTAAAACTCAATGGCGTCCAGATTTTGCAGTTGGTGGCCCGTAAGTTGGAGTCCCGATTTCAGGTCATTGACATCTTGTTCGTTGAAATAGAATCGAACCCGCACAGCCTGGTATATCGGGTTGGCGCCCTGAATTCGCCAATATCGGTTAAAGGTGAGCCAAAAGGCATTTTGAATATAGTCGGCGCCGGAAAGGTCGTTGGCGCCTTTTCCGTAGTTGTTTAGCAGACCGGAACTGATGCTCAGCAACTCGTCCAACTCCCCAATTGACTGGCCGTTTTTATAGACGGAAAGAATGAGCTTGTTTTGCTTGGATTCGTAGTAGTGAGTCCATCCGGAATCATCGGTTTGGGCTACATCGGCTTTCAGGAGTTTCCCGGGCGCATCGAGCAGGGTCCACTCGGCATCTTGTGCATTCATGCAGGGTTGCCAGAGAAAAAGAAAGGATATTATTATCCACAGAGATTGTTTCATATCTGAGAAAGAGAATTGGAATGGTTTCGTAACCTGGGTCTTCGGAACAGTAACCCCGGAAGCGAATACCCATAATGTATTACAAATTTCTCAATTTTTTGGTACCGCGCTTCTAATTTGCCCTGATTATTACAAAAGGATTACGGGATTTCACGTGAATGTTTGATCCGGACAGTCACCAGAATACCCAATCCCACCACGAAAAAGATGACTAACGCCAGGATACTGTTGCGCATTCCTCCGGTGAGGTATTCAATAAAGCCGAAACTGAAGGTGCCGAGCACAATCGCCGACTTTTCCAGAATATCGTAGAAACTGAAGAACGAGGCCGTGTCATGTGTGCCCACCGGCAGCAATTTGGAATAGGTAGACCTGGAAAGGGACTGTATACCGCCCATCACCGTGCCTACAGCTGTGGCAATAAAGTAAAATTGGGTGGCATTTTCCACGTGATAAGCCAGGATGCAAATGCAAACCCAAATCAAGAGCATGGTGATGAGGGCAAACTTGTTGCCCTTCATTTCGGAGACCCGCGCGAAAAGAAACGCCCCGATGATAGCCACCAATTGCAGTAGTAAAATGATAATGATGAGCTGACTCGTGCCGAAGTGCAGCTCCTTTTCCGCAAAGGTGGCTGCCAGAAAGAACACCGTCTGCACGCCGGCACTGTAGAAAAAGAAAGAAGCCAGAAAGCCCAGTATGTTTTTTTCTACGCGTACCACCCGCCAGGTCTTGCTCAATTCTTTAAACCCCTTGGTCAACAATTTTCGGATGGGCTGTCCCGGATCGTCTGCAGGCAGTTGCCGGAAGGGAATCTGCGCAAACCCGATCCACCAGAGTCCCACCATGACAAAAGAAAGCCGTATGGGCAATGAGCTATCCTTCGGCAATCCAACATACTCGGGAAAAGTGATGATCAGGAGGTTGGTAATGAGCAATATAACACTACCGATATACCCATAGGAAAATCCCTTAGCGCTGACCCTGTCGTATTGATCTTCGGAGGCGATCTCCGGAAGGAATGCATTGTAAAACACCAATGCGCCTGCAAATCCGATCGTTGCTACCATAAATGCCCCTGTACCAAAAAATACCTGCCCGATAGGTTGTACTGCTTCGTGGATGACCGAGTGTTCCTTGAAAAAGAACATCGATATGCAAGCCAGCGACCCCATGGTTGTAAAAAAACGCATGAACCACTTTTTCTTTCCCCCATAATCCGCGATGCCGCTGAGAAAGGGCGACAGCACAGCGATCAGCAGGTATGCCGCGGAAATGGAAAAAGCGTAGAGGCCGCTATTGGAGATAGACAGGGAACCGATAGAAATCTGTTCACTCGTAATATGCGTGTAATACGCCGGAAAAATGGCTACGCTGATGACGAGGGCATAGGACGAATTGGCCCAATCAAAGAAGGCCCAGGCTCTTATGGTGCGCGGATTGTTTAGGGTGGCCATTGGCGTTTTTTTCCTTAGTTTACTTAGTGACCGGGTGACTAAGTTCCCCGGTCACGCGGTTAGGAGGATAATTAAATTTTATAGGCTGATTGTCAGTTGATTAATTCAAAATGCCGACCTTTGGCCTCCACCGGGTGACTAAGTCCCCGGGTCACTCGTTCCAAATCTACTAAAAAGATCATTCGGATGCGCATAACCACTCTTTTTACTCTCCTGTTTTGGACGGTCGCAAGCCTTGGGCAAACCCCGAAAAATGTGTCTATTCTGGATATTGATGCCATTATGCAAGGGGAGCGATTTGTCGGCTTTCTTCCTGAAAACCCATTTTGGTCGGAAGACGGGAAGTTTATCTATTTCTCCTGGAATCCGGACCAGGACACGCTAAGAAGCCTGTATAAGGTATCAGCTCAGGGTGGAGCCCCCGAAAAGGTGTCGGCCGAAGCGCAACTCCAGCTTCCTGCAAGAGGGGAGTATAGCAAAGACCGCTCCCGGAAAGTCTATGAAAAAAATGGCGATCTTTTTCTACTGAACCTGACAAACAACCAAACACTTCAGCTGACTGCCACACAGGAAGATGAACGCCGCCCCCAATTCAGCGGCGATGAACAATTTATTATATATCAACGAGGCCTCAATCTCTATGCATGGGAAAGGGCAACAGGTGCTACGCAACAGTTGACCCCTTTTCAAAGTGGAAATTTCAACGGCTCCGCTAAGAAATTAGCATACGAAGAGTGGTTGGAAAAGGACCAACTGGCCTATTTTGAGGTGCTTCAAAAAAGGAAAGCTGAAACTGAAGCGGCTAAGCGGCAACGGAATCCCTGAAACCGGCCGAGCCTAAGACCATTTACCTGGAAAACCGTTCCCTGAACAATTGGCGTATCAGCCCCGACCTTCGCTATGTGGTTTATCGCCTCCAATCGAACGGGACCGCCAACCCAACCAAAGTGCCCAACTTTGTTACCGAATCGGGCTTTGTTGAGTTTCCCAATGCCCGTGCCAAAGTGGGGGGGCCTCAGGATCGGTACCAGACATTTATCTATGACCGCCAACGTGATACGTCCTATGCACTTCAACTGGATAGCCTGCCTGGCGTATATGACAAGCCCGCATTTTTGAAAGAATATCAGCCCGATTCCATTCCCTTCGTGGTACGTTATGACGCGCCCCGTTCAGTGGTGGTGCACGGCCCCTATTTTTCAGAAGATGGAAAGGCGGTGGCAGAGGTGAAGGCGCTTGATAACAAGGATCGCTGGATTGTGCAGATCGACCTGACTTCAGGCGAATTAACCGCACTGGACCGGCAGCACGATGATGCCTGGGTGGGTGGTCCCGGTATCTCGGGATGGAATCTCATGCCCGGAAAGCTCGGCTGGATCGACAATCAAACGATTTACTTCCAATCGGAGGAGACAGGCTATTCCCATTTGTATCTGTTGGAGGTGGCCACAGAAAAAAAGACCGCACTAACCTCAGGCCCGTTCGAGATCATTGAGGCGGAATTGTCTCACGACAAGAAAAGCTTTTTCCTTACTTCCAATAAAGAAAGTCCCCACGAGCGACATTTCTACCGCTTACCTGTGCACGGAGGTATGATGGAGCGGCTCACCAAGGAGCCGGGGTCCCATCAGGTGACACTCTCGCCTGATGAGAAAAATATGGCCATACTTTACTCGTACAGCAATAAGCCGTGGGAGCTGTATGTCAAGGCCCCGTCATTCAACAGCCCCCTTCGGCAGCTGACTACCTCCACCACGGATGCGTTTCGTGCATATGCCTGGCGCGAACCACAAATCGTTCACTTCACTGCGCGGGATGGGGTACAAGTACCGGCAAGGCTTTATCGGCCGGAGCATGCGCGGGAAGGCGGTCCTGCCGTGATCTTTGTGCATGGCGCCGGCTACCTGCAAAATGTGCACCGGTGGTGGAGCACCTATTACCGAGAATACATGTTTCACAATATCCTGGCCGACAACGGGTATACCGTGCTCGATATCGACTATCGGGCCAGCGAGGGCTATGGCCGCGATTGGCGCACGGCTATCTATCGGCATATGGGAGGAAAAGATCTGGAGGACCAACTCGATGGGGCGGCTTACCTGGTGGAAAAACAAGGTGTTGGTTCCGGCAGGATTGGCATCTACGGAGGGTCTTACGGAGGGTTTATTACCCTGATGGCCTTATTTACTTCGCCAGGTACCTTTAAATGCGGCGCCGCACTACGTTCCGTAACCGACTGGGCACATTATAATCACCCTTATACGGCTAATATTCTCAATACGCCCGAGGAAGACAGTATTGCCTATCGACTCAGTTCGCCCATCTACCATGCGGAAGGGTTGCAGGATCGCCTGCTCATCCTGCATGGCATGGTCGATGATAACGTGCAGTTTCAGGACGTGGTTCGCCTGGCACAACGCCTGATCGAATTGAGGAAGGAGGACTGGGAGTTTGCTGTTTTCCCGGTCGAGGCACACGGCTTTGTCGAGCCGAGCAGTTGGGCCGACGAGTATAGACGGATCTACCGGATGATGGAGGAAGAGTTGAAGTGATCGGCAGCTCTTTCAACCTGAAACAGGCCATAATCCCGGATCGGACGTGCCTTTTCCAACGGCAGGTAGGGGAGTGTAATATCTCCGGAAGCAGTATGGAGCAACAGACTGGCAAGGTCATGCTTTCTTTGGTAAGGGCTTTGTTTCAGGGAAATACCCTGTAGCTTTTTCCACCGGAAGTAGGTGGAATTTCGGGTAAAGTAACCTTCCTGTATTTGTAGTCCCTCCGGATGAAGGCCAATATGAAAAGTGCGGTAGACCTTGCGCTGCCAGAAATAAGCGGCAGGCGCCCAAATCAGGAATATGGGCAGGAGTTGATAATCGCGGGTCAGCAGGCCCAGCCCCAATCCGGCAATGGCAGGAAGAATCCCCAGAAACAAAAAACGCCTGGAAAAATAATGAGGAGACGGCCCATGCCATTCCCATTCCCCTTCATTCGCTTCCGGAAAATACATGCCTTGCACTACTTCCAACTGAGGCCAGTAGCAGCCCGGCACCTGAATGGTCTTTTGTTTGGTTAAGGTATAACTGGCTGCCTGATAAAGCCGAAGGGAAAACATACCCAGCCAGCGTTGTATGGGATGAGCGCTCCATCGGATAAACTGGATCTTCCGCAAGCTGGCCGACTGCTCCCGTTTGGCAAACAGCCCTGCTACTACGTGAAATCCCTGCCCGGTCTGGATGAAGCGCAAGTCGTAATTGCGGATGGCGGTCGTGATTAGCGTGCCGATAAAAGATAGCAGGAGCAGGATCACCACGAAAGCCAACGTAAGCCACCAAAGGGCCTCAAAATAGTTCCCTACCGTCCTTTCCCAATCTTTGTAGGCGGCTTCCCCAAGCACCGATTCCAGATCGTCGAGAAAACCCAGACCGATAGCGGTGAGGATACCTGCCGTGCGCAGGTGATTCTGACTGACGCCAATCTTCAGCAAGTCAAAGATGTGGAGTTGCAGCAATACTTTTTCTTCCACCGGTTCCTGGACTTCTTCCTGCCCCATCGATTCTTCCTCCTTTTGTTGTAGCAAAAAATCACGCAGGGAATGAGCCCGCGATTGCTCGATGGCATGCAAGGAAAATTCTGCTCCCTTCGATCCGGCCGTGTCGATCTCCACACTCACTGTGTTGAATAAGCGGTGAATGAACGTCTGCTGAAAAGAAATAGTTTGGATTCGATCCAGCGGAACACTCAATCGGGTGCGGCGCAGCCAGCCTTTCTCCAGGATCAACTCCCCTTCGGAGACGTAAAAGACGGCGTAGAAGTAGGCCAGGATGGAATTGACGGAGGAGATGATGGAAAGGAGCAGGCCTACCCAAAACAGCCCGTACAGGGTGGCAGGTTTGGGCCGGAGCAAGAAGACGAGCAACACCGGCCAAAATTGCCGGAACAAAAAGCGAAACAGGCGGGAAAGAATGAGCAGGATAGCTACCGGCGATTGCCTGTTGGGCCGAAAGAAATCAGCTCCTTCATGCTCCATCATCTGTTTCGGCTTTGTGCGCGATAAAAGATTTGATGCGATGGGCTTCCTCCAGGTCAATGCCCGAAATATTCAGGTCGCTGCTGCTGCCTCCTGCGGTAAAAACGCGGATGGAGCTGAGCCCAAACCGCTTGGCAATTGGGCCTTGTGCAATTTCCACGTGTTGCACACGGGTGAATGGTACGGTGGTCTGGCTTCGCCACCAATATCCATGCCGGTGGATGATGTCGTGCTGTCGCAAGGCGTATCCTTCTACCTCAAACTGCCTGCGTATCAACCAACGAAAAAAAACAAACAGGACACAAGCCACAACGAAAATAAGTAAAACCCACAGCCACCACCAATTGGAAAAAATGGGAGGCAACACGCTCAGCGCCAGCAGGAATAAGAGCGCAATGAAAATACCATTCGCCCAATACCGCACCTGTAGGGCATTCGATGCCAATGGCTGGAATTTTACTTCTTCCACCTGGGGTAAATCGGAAACCGGAATCTGTTGATTCTCAAATATCATACAGCTTTTACTCTTCACTTTTTTTACCTGCGGCTACTTGCACGTCTTTCCCCACACCTACTTCCCCTGCAATATCTTCCAGCAACTCTTTGGCTCTCCGCAAGTTATCGACGCCGTCTTTGGTAAGGAGCAGGTTTCGAGGCGTTTGTTTGAAACTGATACCCCGGGGAGGACCCTGCACCCCTACCCACTGAAACAATTGCTGGAAAACGGGGCTATCAAAGAAGGGCGATTGTGGATTTTCGATGAAATAACAACGCAGTTTATCGTCTTTCAGTACTACGCGTTCTATTCCCAACCGTTTACAAGCCCAGCGCAGCCGCACCCCGTCGAAGAGTTCCGACACCTGAGGTGGAAGCTTGCCAAAACGGTCCTGCATACGTACCTCGAATTGAGAGAGGTCTGCATCTGTTTCTACAGAATCAAGCTCGGTATACAGGTTGAGGCGCTCCTGAATGCTTTCGACATATTCGTCGGGGATGAGCATTTCCACATCTGTATCGACGGTCACATCACGGACAAAAGAGTGGTCAGCGCCCAGTTCTTTATGGAACAGCTCCTTAAATTCGGTTTCCTTCAATTCCTGGATCGCTTCCTCCAGGATCTTCTGGTAGGTCTCAAACCCGATCTCGCTGATGAACCCGCTCTGCTCAGCGCCCAGCAGATTGCCTGCACCCCGGATATCCAGGTCGCGCATGGCGATCTGGAACCCGCTGCCCAACTCGCTAAACTCTTCCAGTGTCCGCAACCGTTTGCGGGCATCGGAGGTGAGTACGGAAAGGGGCGGACTGAACAGGTAACAATGCGCTTTCTTATTCGAGCGACCCACCCGGCCCCGCAACTGGTGCAGGTCGCTCATGCCGTACAGGTGGGCGTTGTTGATTATGATCGTGTTGGCATTGGGGATATCCAGCCCGGTCTCGATGATATTGGTGCATACCAGTACGTCAAAATGGCCGTCGATAAAGTCGACCAGCGTTTTTTCGAGTTTTTCGCTGTCCATCTGCCCATGGGCGATGGCCACGTCGACATCCGGGCAGAGCCGGTTGATCAACTCCGCCATTTCGGGCAGTGATTTTACGCGATTGTGGACAAAGAAAACCTGCCCGGCTCGGTTCACCTCGTAGTAGATGGCCTCCTTGACCACTTCTTCATTGAACACCCGCACTTCCGTATGGATGGGTTGCCTGTTGGGTGGAGGGGTACGGATAATGGACAAATCGCGGGCTGCCATTAAGGAAAACTGAAGCGTTCGGGGGATGGGCGTAGCCGTGAGGGTCAGGGTATCTACATTGACCTTCAGGCCGCGGATCCGTTCCTTGGCTGCCACGCCAAATTTTTGCTCCTCATCGATGATGAGCAAGCCCAGGTCTTTGAACTCAATCTCTTTATTCAACAGGGCATGGGTGCCGATGATGATCTCGACCTTCCCCTCCTTGAGTCGTTGAATCACTTCTTTCCGTTCTTTTGCAGACCGGAAGCGGTTGAGAAAATCGACGGTAGCCCCAAACTCTCCGAGACGTTCCTTAAAGGTTTTGTGGTGCTGTAAAGCCAGGATAGTGGTAGGTACAAGCACGGCGACCTGTTTTCCATCGGTTACGGCTTTGAAAGCTGCCCGAATGGCCACTTCCGTTTTTCCGAATCCCACATCCCCACAGATCAGGCGGTCCATGGGGTAGGCCTTCAGCATATCTTCTTTGACGTCGTTGGTGGCTTTGAGCTGATCGGGGGTGTCCTCGTAAATAAAGGAAGCTTCCAACTCGTTTTGCAGGTACCCGTCAGGAGGGAAAGAATAGCCTTTAGAGGCTTTGCGTTTGGCATATAACTGAATGAGCTCAGACGCAATATCCTTGACTTTTTTCTTGGTTTTATTCTTCAGGTTCTTCCATGCTTCCGAGCCCAGCTTGCTCAGTTGGGGAGACGTACCTTCTTTGCCGATATACTTGGCGATCTTGTGCAGGGAGTTGATGCTGACGTAGAGTACATCGTGGTTCTTATAGATCAGCCGGACACTTTCCTGCACATGCCCGTTGATGTCGATCTTCTCCAGCCCGGAATACCGGCCGATACCGTGGTCGATATGGGTTACAAAATCTCCGGGCTGCAGTTCGCGCAGCAAACGGATATTGAGGGCTTTTTCCTTGGAAAAACCCTGCCGGAGCCGGAACCGGTGAAAGCGCTGGAATATCTGGTGGTCGGTGTAGCAGGCTACCCGCAATTTTTCATCGATAAAGCCAGCATGGATGGCCACCGGAATGGGGTGGAAGGCCACATCCGCCTTCAGGTCCTCAAAGATGGCGTAAAAGCGCTCGATCTGTTTATTATTGTCGGTAAACAGGAAATTCTCGATATCCCGGCGCGAGTGATCGTTGAGGTTGTCGATTAGAAGGGAAAAGTTTTTATTGAAGCTGGGCTGGGGTTTTGCTCTGTATGCCACCGTTTGGTGCACGGGCAGCGGTTGCTTGTGGTCGTTGAGGATCACCATGGAAAACTGTTGCAAATCGTCCATGATCTCCCCGGGACGGATAAAAGCCCGGTCGCGCAGGATCTCGGCCAATTCACTCTCATCGAGGGCGGATATCTTGTTCGCGTATTCCCCTGCTTTTTCAAAGCACTGTTGTGTTTTATCCAGACACAGCTGCACATCTCGAATCCAGACAACCGTTTCGGCGGGCAGGATCTGCATAAAAGAGATTTTCTGTTCCTGGGTGAAGCGGGTATTGATATTGGGGATGATCGACACCTGCTGAATATTCCGGTTAGACAACTGGGTAAGCGGGTCAAAGGTGCGGATATGTTCTACTTCTTCGTCAAACAGCTCGATCCGGTAGGGAAATTCATTGCCATAGGAGAAGATATCGACGATGCCTCCCCGGATGGAAAACTGCCCAGGCTCGTAAACGAACTCTTCCCGCCTGAATCCATATTCGACGAGTACGCTGGTGAGGAAGTCCATATCGATCCGCTCGCCGATCTTCAGTTCAATCTGGCTTTTTTGCAGGATACCCGGGTCGACCACTTTCTCAAAGAGGGCCTCCGGATAGGTGACTACCCAATCGCGCTGCGTCCTTGATTTAGAGAGATGGGATACGGTTTCCGTGCGCAGCAACACATTATTGCTGTTTAACTCCTCAAAATATTGAGGCCGTTTGAAGGAATCGGGCAGAAAATGAACGTTGGCTTGGCTGAGTAATCCTTGAAGGGTATTCTGCAAATAAGCGGCTTCTTCCTTATCTCCCGCAATGAGTAACATAGGCCCTGGCCGCTCCAGGAAAACGCCGGCCATGACAAAGGCTTCCAGGGCGCCACTCAATCCGGTTAATTGAAGCCGGGTGGGCGATTCGGGATCCAATTGTGCAATGATCTGGCTAGTTCTTGGATCGGATTGATAGCGTTGGAGCAGTCGCTCAAGATTTTTCACAGATGCAAAAGTAGTGCTTGTCGCGTAGAACCGGGTAAAAAAAAGGCTGTTCCCTCAGAGAACAGCCTTGAGTTGATTTGGTTAAGGCAAAATTTTCAGGATGCCTGCATTTTTTTCAATTCTTCATCCCGCAAAGCCCTGCGCAGAATCTTGCCTACATTGGTCTTGGGCAATTCTTCCCGGAACTCCACCTGCTTGGGCACCTTGTAATTAGTCAGGTCTTTTTTACAGTGTTCAATTATCTCCGCTTCGGTCAGCGATTGGTCTTTTTTGACGATAAACACTTTGACCACTTCATTCGACTTGGCGTCGGGCACCCCGATGGCGGCTACTTCGAGTACTTTGGGATGGGTTGCGATCACCTCTTCGATCTCGTTGGGGTATACATTAAACCCGGAAACCAGGATCATGTCCTTTTTCCGGTCGACGATTTGAAAATAGCCGTCTTCGTGCATATACCCGATATCGCCGGTCGACAACCAGCCATCCTTTAAGATTTTGGTGGTCTCATCCGGCCGGTTGTAATAACCCTTCATCACTTGGGGACCTTTGATCTGAATCTCGCCCACTTCTGTAGCTTTGAGCGGGTTGCCGTTATCATCGACAATCCGCATGTCGGTGGAAGGCGCAGGGAGGCCAATGGTACCGATCTTGCCGGTTCCATCCACGGGGTTGACACTGGCCACGGGAGAAGTTTCCGTCAGTCCGTACCCTTCAGTCAGGGGGCAACCGGTCACCTTGTGCCATTTTTCTGCTACGGCACGTTGTACGGCCATGCCACCACCTACCGTGAGTTTTAGCTTGGCGAAATTGCAGGCAGCGAAATCGGGGTGGTTGAGCAGTGCATTGAAGAGGGTGTTCACCCCGGTCATGAGCGAGATATCGTATTTCGAGAAAGGCTCCATGACGGTTTTCAAATCCCTGGGGTTGGTGATCAGTACGGAAAGCGAGCCGATACTCATCAACGCCAGGCAATTGACGGTGAAGGCGAAGCTGTGGTAAAGAGGGAGCGGGGAAAGCACGATTTCCTCCCCATCTCTAAGCACAGGGCCCAGGATGGCCTTTATCTGTTGCATATTGGCCACGAGGTTGCGGTTGGTCAGCATAGCGCCTTTGGAAACCCCCGTGGTTCCTCCGGTATATTGCAGCGCGATTACATCGTCCAAATGGCCCTTGTGATCTTCCAGGCTGAACTTTTTCCCTTGTCGCAGGGCATCCAGAAAATTGACGGTGTTAGGGATATTATACTTGGGCACCATGCGCTTGACGTTGCGCACGACGAAATTGACGATACAGCCCTTTACCGGCCCCAGCATTTCGCCGATGCTGGTCACCACCACTGTTTTGATAGGGGTATCTTTCAGTACCTTTTCCAGATTGGCGGCGAAGTTTTCACAGATCACGATCGCTTTGGCGCCGGAGTCGGTAAATTGATGCGACATCTCCCGGGGCGTGTACAATGGGTTGGTATTGACCAGCACCAATCCGGCACGCAGTGCGCCAAAGAGCGCAATGGGATACTGCAGCAAGTTAGGCATCATCAGGGCGATCCGGTCGCCTGGTTCCAGGCCGCGGGAGCGCAAATAGGCGCCAAACTGGCGGGAATAACGGTCGAGGTCGGCAAAGGTAATTTCTTTACCCATATTGGAAAATGCCGGTTTCTTTCCATATTTCTTGAGGGTTTCGTCCAGCAGGGCAACGACCGAAGGATAAGCGTCCGGATCGATGTTTGCGGGTACGCCTTTTGGGTAGGTTGCCAGCCAGGGTCTTGGATCGTTCATAAGGAATTGCTATTTTCTTCTTGAATTGGACGGAGAGTTATTTTGCAAGGGATTAAGTTAGCAATTTTTTGCATCCGATAGATATACTCCGGCAGGGTATTATTTGTTCCACCTTTTTGTTGATATTTTTCGACCTTCTCTTTGCCATTTAACAAAAATCCAGTTACCTTTGTCGCACTTTTTCTGAAACCTGATAGAGGAGAAGAGACAAAAGCAAGAAAAAATGAAAAGGACTTTCCAACCGTCGAAAAGAAAGCGGGTAAATAAGCATGGATTTCGCGCTCGGATGAGCAGTAAGAATGGCCGCAAGACGCTTGCCCGCCGGCGGGCTAAGGGCCGTGCAAAGCTGACTGTTTCCGACGAGAAGCGCTCTAAATAAGCGTAGCTAAATATTTACCGGTAAAAGAGAGCGTGAGAGCTCCGCAGTGCGGGGCTCTCACGTTTTTTTTCTCAAATATTATCCCCCCTCAATTTGCGGAAGCGCTTTCGGGCTTCTACGGCAAAGGTACTATTGGAATAATCGAGGAACAGTTTCTCGTAAAGCTCTTTGGCCTTTTCCGTATCTCCCAGAAATTGTTCATACAAGCTGGCGAGTTCAAACAGGGCGTTATCTGCCCGGATTTCATCCCCGTGTTCATCCACGATCTCCTGGAGCAGGACAGCAGCTGCTGCATAGTCGTGTTTTTTCTTATACACCTTTGCTTTGGCATAAAGCACATCATCTTCCAGGGAATGATCTGGAAACTGGCTCAGGAGGGAGTCCAGCTTCTCAAAGGCTTCATCGAAGCGGTTTTGGAAGATGAGGAGGTCCGCTTCGGCGTAGAGGGAAAGGGAGGTGGCGGTGCTGTCCAGTCCCAGGTTGTCCATGATAAAGACGGAGAGATCGAGTGCATCGTTGGCGATAAGCTTGGATGTGGAGGCTTTCAGTACCTCAAACTGCGCCTGGGCCCATTCAAAATCACCGAAGTAATAAGATAGCTTGGCATTGCGGAAACGGGCTTCATGGCCGAGCACATCATCTTCAAACGCTTTGTCCACCTGAGAGTAGAGCAAGGTGGCATCCCAGCGCTCCCCTTTGATCAGGTAATAGTCGGCCAGGGCAAGTTTACCCTGGGCTTGCACGGCTTTCTGGATGCCAGGCATATCGATCATTTCCTGTAAAAGGAGGATTGCCTTATCCATGTCGTTGAGGTAGTAGGCTTGCAGTTCGGACAACTCCAGTATGATCGGGGCCGTATTCCGGTTGCGGCCGAATTCGTCGAGGAAAAGCAGGTATTCCTTTTCCAGCCCAAGTAGATCTTCCTGGGTGTATGTATAATCCTGCACCAGTTTCTCCCGTTTGCACCGGAGCAATTGGCGTTTGGACTCTATATAGATCGGGGTCGTAGGGCCCTTTTCGGTGATAATGTAGGAATAGGCGTCAATCGCTACATCGTAGTCCTTGTCGTTGGCCACCGTTTCGGCAAATTGAAAGACGCGGTACCCATTTTCTTTGAGACGCCGATCGAGGGCTTTGATCTGACGCAGCGCATTTGGATAGTCTTTGCGCTGGATGAAAACCCACGCCAGCAATTCGATATATTGGATGGACTCTGCGTCCTCCTGGATCCGGCTGTAGAGTTGTGCCTGGAGCTCCTCGAAATCTTCATTAGAAAAGTAGCGCTGGAATATGGTTTGGAGGGAAACCAGGCGCCCGGGGTTGTCGCGGAGGCTATTGAGGTAACTCTCCACCATGCGGGGGGAGTCACCCTGGCGACGGTAGAGATCGCCCAGGTTATAAGAGAAGGAGCCATCATCCTGGAGGAGCTTGGAGCCTTTTTCATAAGTAGCTATTGCCAGGTCGTATTTGGCGAGTTGGACAAAGGATTGTGCCAGGTTGATGATGATGCCCCGATCAGGTGGAAGGGTCTTCACTGCCCGTTCAAACTCGGCATTCGCTTCGTCGATACGCAGTTGTCGTTCGTATAGATTGCCGAGCGCCACATGAAAAGAAAGCCGGTTGGGGTATTTCTTCATCTCCCGTTTGATCGACTTTTCCGCTTCTTCGTATTGTTCGAGGGAGAGGAGGCATTCGACATAGCGGTCGAAATAAAAATCCTGGGCTTCATTGCCGTGGTACAGGCGTTCAAAAAGCACGGATGCTTTTTCATATTCTCCGTTTTGGTAATACTGCTGGGCCAGCCGCGCGTCCTGCGAAAAGGAAGCAATCGGGATCAGTAGAGACAAGACCCAAAAACAAAAGACTTTGATGCGCATATCGTTCTTTTTATTTTTTCAAACGTAACCGAATGTACAAAAGTTGCGCAAAAAGGAAGGGGCAACTCCGATGCAATCGGGGCTGCCCCTTCCTTCTGTTCGGGAAGGAACCGGTTATTCCAATTTGAACTTCACGGGCAGGTTAAACTGCACCCGAACGGCACGTCCGCGCTGTTTGCCCGGAACCCATTTGGGCATATCGTCGACTACCCGAAGGGCTTCCTGTCCGCATTGAGCGCCAATGTCGCGTGCAATCCGGGCATCGGTGATAGCGCCGTCTTTTTCCACGACAAAGGTAATTACTACCGTACCTTCTACCCCGTTTTCACGGGCGATAGCCGGGTATTTGATGTTCTTGTAGATGTATTCCAACATTTTTTGCTCGGCGCATTTTTTGCGGTCGTCTTTGTTGGACTCATCTTCGCAACCCGGGAAGCGCGGCATGTCTTCCACGACTTTGAAGATTTCCTCTACTTTGGGTTGAGGCGGCGGTGGGGGAGGAGGAGGAGGAGGAGCCGCTTCCACTTTGGGAGCTTCCACAACAGTTTCCTCTTCGATCGATTGGTCTGTAAAATCCACTTGCTGATCCTCTTCGATAAGTTCTTCCGGAACTTCCTGGATCACAGGAGGCGGTGGAGGAGGCGGTGGAGGAGGCGGCTCAGCGGTACGAGGGGGTTCGATCTCGATCTCCTCGTCAAATTCCAGGGCGCCGGTTGGGATGTTAACTACTTTTTCATAAGTAGTCCAACTGAATGCGAGGACAGTCAATCCAATTGCCACCATGAGACCGAAATTGAAGAAGGTGCTGCTCAGTTGAAAAACATCCACCTCCGGGTACTTGTTCCGAACGTCCAGTACCGACTTTTCAGGTCCACTCTGGTATTTGCTGGAGAGCGATTGGCTTGACTTACCAGCAAACAAGGCCCGTACGATAAAAATAAGGCCCAAGACCAGCGCTACAATGCCTATGAAGGCGACACCAAGCCAGTTGCCTGTTACTGAAAAGTCCATGATTAAAAATTTAAATGATAAATAAGTCTTTTAAAAACACCGTATCCCGCGAAAGCACCTAACGTGTTGGCCAATACATCGGCCCACTCAAAGTACCTCTCGGGAAAAAAAGCAAATTGCATACCTTCCATGGTCATACCAAAGAGGATGGCAATCAAAATTGCTGGAAGCGGATGATGCCAACCAATCCGGTAAAACCCCCAAAGCAGCAGGAATGCCTGGATGCCATAGGCTCCGAAATGGCCTACCTTGTCCCATCCAATAATATCCCATAGTTCGGGGGGCATTTGAATGCCTGATCCTGCCGATAAGTATAGAATCACGCTACTCCAAATGACTGCCGGGAGAAAGGTTTTCAACATTCAAATAACTACGTCAGCGATTAAGATGCCGGGGTTTTTCGTTTTGGTGTGCGGAGGTAAAAATTTTTACCCGACTAACTCATCGTATGCCTCCGCACTCATCAGTTCGTTCAGTTCTTCCGGATTCTGAACCTCCATTTTTATGATCCAGCCTTCCCCGTATGGGTCTGAATTGATAATGCCGGGGTTGTCGCCATCCGATTCATCGAGTATGGAATTGAATTCGAGGATCTTGCCTGCAACGGGAAGAAATAGTTCCGCGGTTGTCTTTACGGCTTCTACCGTGCCGAATACCTCCCCGGAGTTTAATTCATCGCCTACCGTGTCCACCTCGATAAAAACCAATTCACCTAATTCGCCCTGAGCAAAATCAGTGATACCTACATAGGCTATATTGCCTGATTCCACCCGGATCCATTCGTGGTCTTTCGTGTATTTTAAGTTGGTTGGAGCTCCCATAAACCTTTTCTATGAGGGTAAATAAATGAAATGTTTGTTCAATTGATGGCCAAAAATAATTGATTTTTTGGCTTTACCGGATAACTTTTTTGGAAAATAGGCCAATGGCCGATTAAAATTTTCCTCAATTCGGCGCTACATCCGCCGTTTTGGCCAGGAAATTTTTCACCCATTGTGTCGTGAGCGATTTGGGCCGTTCCAACGGGAAGTTCAGTGCGCGCGACCAGCAGAGTGCAGCCAATACACCCAGCGCTCTCGATACGCCAAACATCACCGTGTAAAAGTCGTATTCCCGCATACCGTAATGCACCAGCAACGCACCGGAGTGGGCATCGACGTTGGGCCAGGGGTTTTTTACTTTTCCAAGTCCCTGCAAAATGGGGGGCACCAGTTCGTAGATCTGCCATACGACGTTGACGATCGGGTCGTCTTTGATGTACTCTTTGGCAAATTCCATTTGTGCCACAAAACGGGGGTCGGGCTTCCGCAGCACCGCATGTCCATAACCTGGTACTACTTTCCCGGCGGCAAGGGTGGAATGTACATATTCGGTAATCTCCTTATCGGTAGGACGGTTCGTGCCGATAGCATCCAGCATATTGAAGATCCAGCGGATTACCTCCTGGTTGGCCAGCCCGTGCAACGGACCTGCCAGCGAAGCCATTCCGCCCACAAACGAGAGATAGGGATCGCTCAATGTGGAGCCCACCAGGTGAGTTGTATGGGCAGAGGCGTTGCCACCTTCATGATCGGCATGAATGGTCAGGTAGAGCCGGATAAGATCTTGGAAATCATCGCCTGGTATTCCCAGCATATGGGCAAAGTTGCCGCCCCAGTCCAGATGGATGTTGGGCTGAATATGATGGTTGTTGTGATAGGTCCGGCGGTAGATATAAGCAGCCAGGCGAGGCAGGCGTGCAATCAGGTTCATGGTATCCTCGTAAGCAGCGTCCCAATACTCCTCTTTTGACATGCCATCGGCATAGCGGTGAGCAAACACACTTGCGTTTTGCATCGCTGTAATGCCCGCAATAAACTGGGTCATGGGGTGCGTGGTGATGGGCATTTGGTCGAGCATCGGAAATACGTGTTCCGGAATGTTGCAACGTTGTCTCCACTGGTCTGAAAGCCACTGGACTTCTTCATCGGAGGGAACCTCTCCGGTCATCATGAGCCAGAAGAGCCCTTCGGGCCGGGGTTCTTTACCATCCGGACCATTTGGCAGCGTTTTCTTGAGTTCCGGGATCGAATACCCTCTAAACCGGATACCTTCTTCGGGGTCCAGTTCTGAAGTTTCCCAAATCATCATTTTTATACTTCTGGCGCCACCGTAAATTTGGTTGATAGTGACCTTGTCAATTGGTTTGTCTCCGTGTTCTTTGAGCAACACTTTGAGTTCTTCTCTCAAGGCCTCGGCCTTTTCCTGGAACTTTTTCTTGAGGATGTCCATGTATAGAAGTGGTTATTAAAAGGTTAGCATAAAATTGTGTGCGAAATTTACTTCAAAAAATTGAAACATGTCGATTCCCCGTGCAGGATCGTGCATTCTTGAAGATGGAACGCAATACATATGCATCCATCCGATTTATTTTGGTGCTGGTTTAGACAGATGTCCCGGCAATAGTTTAAACGTTGCGTAAAAAAGAAAGTTTACCTGTAAACCAGGGCTTCTTTTGCTATTTGGGGACGTTGGACGTGCTTGTTTTCAGGGGGCTGTGGGGGAAAAAGCGGTTAACGCATCAGGGGATTTAACCGCTTATAGATGGCGATTTATTCCAATTCCAGTACGGAAATCTCGACTTCCTGAATCTGTATGCCTTTTGAAAGCAGGGATTGTGCCAGTTCGGCCCGCTTTTCCCGGCGTTCAATGGCCAAATCCCTGTAAAGAGGGGTCTGGGCTTCGGTAAGCAGCATCTGAATGGAGATGTCTGTTCCGTGTTCAATTGCTTTAAGTTGCTCGAGGTAAAGGGCCTGGTCGGTTGCTTTGTTGGAAACAATCAATTCCCGGTCGCGGTACCTGCGCAATTGGATCTTGTGCATCTTATCCTGTTGTGTCTTACTCAACTGGTATTTTTGTGTCAGTATTTCCGTCACCTCGGATGCTTTCTTTTCCGGGGTGTCCGATTGAGCAAATGTCAAACTTGCTATACTGACAAACAAAAGGCCAAACAACAACTGTTTCATGAAAACCACTTTGGAGGTAAAAAATGATCGCTAATAATACGTTTAAATTAATAGCATGGTGCGCGCCAGCATCATGCTATTAACAAGGCACTAAGATACAATATTACATGAAAATCGTTTGCGAGACAGGCTCCTGGCGCAAATTTTTCACGTACTTCTGTAGAAATGCAGACAAAACAGGGTGGATATTCATGCAGGGGGGGCATGAAGTCGCTTATAATCTGGGCTTTTCCTTAAATTTGCCGGGACCGGAATCACATACTGTTATTATGGTAGTCGTACAGGATAAATTGATCAGTGAGGATATATTGGAGGAAGCCTTTGTGTGCAATCTGGAAGCCTGCAAGGGCGCCTGTTGCTGGGAAGGAGACTTTGGCGCCCCCCTCGAACCGGCGGAATTACCTGTATTAAGGGAAATCTTCGAAAAGATCCAGCCTTTTTTGTTGCCCGAAGCAGTGGCCCTCCTTCAGGAAAAGGGGTTGTACACTACCTACGAAGACGACTCGATTGGCACGCCCCTGATGCCCAATGGGGCATGTGCATATATGACATTAGATGAGAGCGGTATTGCCAAATGCGGAATAGAGCAGACTTATCGGACAGGCACAATTGACTTCCAGAAGCCTATCTCCTGCCATTTATATCCGATTCGGGTGAAGAAAATTGAAAGGGCGAAGTTCGAAGCGCTGAACTATGACCGTTGGGAAATATGCAGCCCAGCCTGTCAATTGGGCAAAAAGCTGAAGGTGCCGGTATATCAGTTTCTCAAAGAGCCCCTCATTCGAAAGTATGGGATTGACTTCTTCGAAGAGCTGGATGCAGCCGCCCGGTTTATGAAGGAAGGGGGCCTGGAAGAAGGTTAATCAAGCTCTTTAGGATTTTTTTTTGCAAAACACGCTAAAGACATTACTTTTGCAGGGATTTTCTCCGACCCTCGAATTGCGATCCCGTGTCGCAATTTTTTTTCTTTGGTTGGGGTGACAGGGAGGGAGGGCATTTGCCCGTTACTTGAAAGACAGAAAAATTTAGATGCAGAATGGCTTTGATCAGTAAAATTCGGAAAAACAGTTGGTTGATGGTGATTATGGTCGCCCTGGGTTTGGGCGGTTTCATTCTTATGAGTGGCACCAAAAATCAAGGCTTTTTGAGCAGCGACCGCACCATCATGGCAGAGGTTGCTGATAAAAAGATTGATATTAATGAATTCAACAACCTGGAGCAGACGGTCTACGGAAACTCCAGTGGTGATCCCTATGCCCGGCGCAACGCGCTTTGGAACTATTACATGGAGAAGATCCTGCTGGAGAAGGAAGCGGAAGCAATCGGTATCGGAGTAGGGAAAGACGAATTGCTCGATCTGCCGTTCGGCACCAACCTCAGCCCGGTTATTTCCCGCAACCTTCAGGATCCCAACACCGGCCAGGTAGATCGCAATCGCCTTCTTCAGTTCAAGACGGCTATTGAGAACAACACCCTCGAGGCGTCAATTCGTCCTTTCTGGGCTTACCAGGAAAAAGACATTGTTCGGGAGCGTCTGAAGGAGAAAATGATCAATATGATCTCCAAAGGGCTTTATATACCGACCTGGCAGGCGGAAATGATTGCCAATGAGCAGAACAGCAAAGTGGATTTTGTCTATGCACGTATCCCCTTTGATGTGGTTCCAACCGATGACGTCGCCCTTTCAGATGCCGATTACAAAGACTACCTGAAAGGTCATGCATCGGAGTTTGTTCAAAAAGAGCAGGTACGCAGGTTGGAATACGTCATTTTTGACGTCTTACCAAGTGCGGCCGATTCGCAAGCAATCCTCCAGCAGATGGTAGATCTTTCGGAATCTTTTTCCAGAACTGAGGATGACTCCCTTTTTATCCAGAATAACTTCGGAACGATCGACGGGGCTTATTACAAGAAAAGCGAGTTGGCCTCTACCATTGCAGATACGGTATTTAAGGTATTGCCGGAAACAGTGATCGGGCCATACCTCGAATTGGATAGTTACCGGTCTGTAAAGGTGCTCGACCGGAAAGTATTGCCCGACTCCGTGCGTTCGCGCCATATTCTGATTCGTGCAGATATGACCAACCAGCAAGAAGTGCAGCAGGCTGCCCTGACCCTGGATAGCCTTCGCGTGCTGATCAAGAGCGGAGTGCAAACGTTCGAAGAATTAGCCACCCAATTCGGGCAGGACGGAACTGCAGCCAAAGGTGGAGACCTTGGCTATGCAGCGCCCAGTCAAATGGTAAAACCTTTTAACGACCTGATCTTTTTCCAGGCAAAACCTGATTCACTCTATATTATCGGTACCCAGTTTGGGGTACACCTTGTAGAAGTGACCGGCAAGCAATTTATTACCAATGAAGAGGGGGTTCGGTTGGGGTATATTTCCCAGCAGATTATCCCCAGTGAAGGTACCGAGCGGCAGATTGAGCAGGACGCCATCTTGCTGGCTACGGAAAATAATACCCTGGAGGATCTGCATAAGGCATTAGCAGGAAGGACTGACCTGTCTTTCGAAATTTCCGGGCCACTGCCAAGGAGCGGCTATTCGATCCCGGTATTGGGGTCGGGACAGTCGGTGCGGAATATCGTTCGCTGGGCTTTTGGGAATGATCCGAGTTACGGCGCTCCTGAAGTCGGCGATATTTGCAAGGACGTTTTTGCCATCCAGCAACCCGATAAATTCTATACGGACAAGTTTGTCATTGCTGGGCTGAAGAGCATACAAAAGCCAGGAAAGCCCAACATGGAAGCTGTCAAGAATGATATTGAGCCGGCGGTACTCAATAAGAAAAAAGCGGAAATGATCATCGCCCAGTTGGGTAGCCCGTCTTCTGTACAGGATGCGGCCTCCAAATACGGGGTAGCGGTTGACACTGCTCGCGGAGCAGCCTTTTCCAACGGGTTGATCCCCGAGATTGGAAACGAACCCAAAGTGGTCGCAATGGCCTTTAAACTCGATCTTAATTCGACTTCTTCGCCGATTGAAGGCAGCAGTGGCGTATTTGTGATTATGCCGGTATTGAAACCGGCGGTTCCCTCTGCGCCAAACCTTCAATTGACTCGCCGGACTACCGCAACCACGCTGAGATCACAGGTCCAGGGCCGGTTGGTTACCTTCCTGAAAGAGAAAGAAGGAGTGGAGGATATGCGGGCCAAGTTCTATTGATCTTAAGGCCCTGTAATTAATTCATGACAAAGGGCGTGCCATTGGTACGCCCTTTGTCGTTAATAGAAATCAGGCTGGATTTTCCTCCCCTAACTGGATCACCCGGACAGTCTCGATCTTGGTATCGCTAACCGATTCCAGGATAAACTTCAAGCCGTTGAGTACGATCTCAAAACCCTCGGAAGGGATATGCGTGATCGTCATTACCAGGTAACCGGACAGCGTGTGGTAATCTCCTTCCGGCAAGTGGAGTTGTGGGTACTTTTCATTGAGGTAGGCAATCTCCAATCGGCCCGACAGGACAAACTCCGTTTCGGAGATCTGTCTTTCGATGTATTCTTCTTCATCGTGTTCGTCCTCAATTTCTCCAAAAATCTCCTCCAGAATGTCTTCCATCGTGATGAGGCCAGCAGTTCCTCCATATTCATCCACTACACAAGCGATATTTCGGCGATTCTTAATAAACTGGTTCATCAGGTCGCGCACCCGCATGGTTTCCGGCACGAACGAAATTTCCATCACGATACTGCGGATTGATTTGGTAGGTTTAAGCAGTTGCTGGTGGTGAACATATCCCAGGATATTGTCGATGTCGTTGTCATACACAATGATCCGGGAGAGGTTGGTCCCCTGGAAAAGTTTGATCAGTTCTTCGATCGAAGCACTTACATCAATTGCTTCAATTTCGGGTCTGGGCACCATACTTTCTTTTACCCGAACCTCCCGGAGATTAAGCGCTTTTTCAAATAGCTCCGTATCAATCTCATCATTGGACTCCGTACGGGTGCTCTTAATAAAGTTCTCCAGGTCCAGGCGGGTGAATACATCCTGTATTTCTTCCACGGGTGATCGCAACACCGTAACCAGCAGGAAATGGGACAATCTGGTCATGACCCATGCAGGCGGCCACAATATCCAGTAAAGGATGATGAGGGGATAGGCAAGGATGTAGAGCACTGAATCGGAAAAAAGGCGGAACAGGGTTTTGGGAAGGAATTCCCCAAAAATTAATACCGTGATAGTGATGATGCTCGTGTTGAGCAATAGCAACAAGCCTTCGCTTGTCCACCCCAACTGTTCCTTAAATAGTTGGTCGAGCGGGATATTCATGAGGGCGGTGAAGACCACCAGGGCAATATTGTTGCCCACAAGCATCGTGCCCAGGAAGGAAGAAGGCTTTTCGTAAAATTTTGCCAGGATGGCGCTCTGGCGCGATCCTTTTTTCTTCTTCAGTTCGATCAATAGCTTATTGGCAGAAAGGAATGCGATTTCCGAACCGGAAAAAAGTGCCGAAAGCAATAGGAATAGAATAATCAATACTAGCAGCATAGGCTGGGCGTTGGCCAACTCGTTTTATGGATCGAAGATAGAAAAAAAGCGTCATTCAGGTTCTTTTCCGGGGAGGTCTTCTACCTTGATCCGGCCTTCAATGGCCTTTACGCGCGACCGGGAAAAATCCTGATCGGATTCGAAGCCATGTCCCCAGATAATTTCCTCATTGCGGCGTACGACCACAAAGCGGTTGGTATATACCTTTTTGGCTTGCTCTTCCCAAATTAATTCTTCTGTTTCCAGTTGTTCGTTGTTTTGTCCGGTCCAAACCACACTGTCGCGCACTATGATTTTATTTTCACCCTCAAATCGCACGGCATATCGGCTGGTAAGCCGGCTGGTGACCCGAAAATAGGCATCGAAGAACTCGACTTCTATGCCTTCCGGAAATTCCTGCCTGGGATTTTTTTCATCCAGATGACGCCACATGACGGGGCCTTTTATCCGTACCCGTACCTTGGCCGAATCGCTGTAGAGCATCTCAAAATTCCGTATTTCTTCCACATTCAGCGATTCAGGAGGAAATACCTTCTGGATGGAAGCCAGGTCGTTTTTACAGCTGGTGGCCAGCATGCTCCAACCGAAAAGGAGAGAAAAAACAGCGGCGAAGGGTATGGGATAGTTCATAGTTGGCTAGAAGATCAACTTGAGCGAGTCCCGCAGTGGGAGGAACTCACCGGCATTTTTTGTCCAATAGGCATTTTGGATCGTCTTGCGCAGTTTGCCTTCGACAACCACTTGCTGTCCCTGTTCTTCCGTCCAGGATAGTATCCGGAAGGGGAAATCCGGTTCAAAATGAATGCGAAGTGTTCGATCGAGGTGGAGGTATTCGACCACGCACTGGATGGTAGCTTCGCTTTCCAGGAACTGAATTCTGGCGCGTTTGGGTTTGATTGGCTCGTGCGCCAGCCTAAGATAAAAACCGCCGGGTATCAGGTCGTATTCCCCGGTTGGTACCGTGGCGGGGTTGATCCGAATGCGGGTAAAGAGCTCATCTTCCAGCATGTCGGGGCTAACCTTAAATGATTGATCGCCCTCCGATTCAAAGTAAGAAAACTGGCGTACGAGGTAGCTGTCTTTCTCCCGGCTGAGCTGGTGGAAGCTCATCCCGCACCAATCCTGAAGCGATACGGATTCTTTAATGGAATACGGATCTTGAACGAGATCAATAGGCGTAAATATTGAGCCCATGAGCGAATAGTCGTAGATGCCGGTCTGAAATTTCCAAATCTTGTTCAGTTTCAGCACCGGGAGTCGGTCGTCGCCAACCTCTTCTATGTTGTCCAGTTTGACCTGCTTTGAGCGGGAGAGGTCTTCTGTGACGAAGATCATAACGGCATCTCCTTTGCGAGATTCTCCATACTGCACAATTTCGAGGTCATAACTGGCGAGTTCTGCCTTGCCCTGAAACCAATAGCTTGCAAACTCATCCGGGCTGGTATAATTGGTGAAACTCGAAAAGGAAGAGGTGGGATGCTTGGGTTGGCACCCGGACAAGAATGGGATGGCAGCTATTAAAATTAGGGGTAGTATGGAGTGGCGCATGGACTGATTTGAGTTAAACTGACTTCCTTAATAAGGACAAAGGTCCGGGTAGAGTTTAACATTTCGAAAGTATATTTATTTTTTTTATCCACCAACAGCGAAAGGTTGTCCCTTTTTTTGGTTTCCACATTTAGGGAAGCCTTAAATCTTCTTACCTTTGAAGTATACTCAAGGGAAATTGGTTTGCGAGTAGAACGGCCGTCGGCCGCTCTACTCTCAAGTGATTTGACAGCCGAAAGGCGTCAAATCACTTTTCCTTCAGGATATCTAAGGTGAAACTAGTCCCAGGGCAATTTTAGCGGTAAATTTAAAACCAAGGTGGTCATGGTGGAGGTAAAATTATTTTCAGGTACCAATTCTCAGTATCTGGCTGAAAAGATTGCAGATTATTACGGAGGTTCGCTTGGAGATGTATCGCTTCAACGCTTCAGCGATGGTGAAATGCAACCCGTAATCAATGAATCGGTGAGGGGGGCGTATGTCTTCTTCATCCAATCGACATTTGCGCCGTCGGAAAATCTCATGGAGTTATTGCTGATGATCGATGCCGCAAAACGGGCTTCCGCAGGCTATATTACGGCGGTTATTCCCTATTTCGGCTATGCACGGCAAGACAGGAAGGACAAGCCCCGCGTCCCTATTTCCAGTCGGATGATTGCCAATCTGCTGGAAGCAGCAGGCGCCAGCCGGATTATGACGATGGACTTCCACGCCGACCAGATCCAGGGCTTTTTTGATATTCCCGTCGATCACTTGAAGAGCGAAGCGATCTATATGCCCTACCTGCAGGAGCAAGATCTTTCCAATGTGATCTTTGCTTCGCCTGATGTCGGAGGGGTTAAACGGGCGCGTACCTACTCCATGTACTTCGACCGGAGCCTGGTCATCTGCGACAAATACCGTAAGAAGGCCAATGAAGTCGCCGGCATGACGGTGATCGGAGATGTGGCCGGAGCGGATGTGATACTTGTGGATGACCTGGTAGACACCGCCGGCACCCTTTGCCGGGCTGCGGATATGCTGATCCAAAAAGGCGCAAAAAGTGTGCGTGCGCTTTGTACGCATCCCGTCCTTTCGGGCAATGCCTACAAAAATATCGAGGCTTCGCAATTGCAGGAATTGATCGTTTGCGATACGATCCCCATGCGCAAACATTCTGAAAAAATAAAGGTCCTGACAACGGCAAAACTCTTTGCCAGGGCCATCCGGAACACCCATGAGCATCGCTCTATTTCAGCCCTTTTTGTGGAGGGATAAAAAAATATGAGAGAGGGCAGCGCATAAATGGATTTATTACTATCTTTGCGAGCCGTTGTGAAAGGGAGTAAATAGAACAAAAGAAAATAGGTGTCATGAAAACCGTTGCAATTAACGGAACACTGCGTGAAGAGCTTGGAAAGAAAGGCGCCGGCAGCGTTCGTCGCGAAGAGCGTGTCCCCTGCGTAATGTATGGGGGCGACAAAGTGATCCATTTTTCCACTACGATCGGAGATCTCCGTCATTTGGTATATACGCCCGATTTTAAAACTGCAGAAGTGACGGTAGACGGCAAGTCTTACCGCGCGATTCTCAAAGATGTGCAGTTTCATCCGGTAACCGACTCGGTCATCCACGCGGATTTCCTTCAATTGATCGATGGCCATCCCATCAAGGTGGAATTGCCTGTCCGTTTCAAAGGAGTATCTCCCGGTGTGAAATCAGGTGGTAAGCTATTGGCTCAACTTCGCCGGGTTTTGGTAAAAACGACTCCGGAAAAATTAGTCGAAGAACTGCTGGTCGATATTTCCAAACTCGGCCTTGGGCAGTCTATTCGAATTCGGGATATCAAAGCACTCGACGGTTTGGAGGTGTTGATGTCTCCCAGCGTTCCCGTAGCGATGGTCGAAATTCCGCGCGCCTTGCGTTCTGTTACTCTTGGAGAAGAGGAAGAAGGTGGCGAGGAAGGAGCCGAAGAAGGAGCAAGCGAAGAATAATTATTTATTTGCAAATATTGCACCGCAAAGGGGCGTGCCGGTTTTGATCGACACGCCTCTTTGTTATTTTTGTGTCTATGGAATCCCTACGCGTTACCCTCGTTCAAACTGCCCTGGTATGGGAGAATCCTGCTGTCAACATGCGGATGCTGGAGGAGAAGCTGCGCCCACTCTCAGGTACTACCGACCTGGTTATTCTTCCCGAGATGTTCACTACGGGATTTTCGATGCATTCCGAGTCGCTGGCTGAAAATATGGATGGACCTGCGGTCCGATGGATGCAGGACATGGCGTCCCAACTTGGCGCAGTGGTCACCGGCAGTGTGATAATATGCGACCGGGGAGCCTGCTTTAACCGCCTGCTGTGGGTCCGTCCGGATGGCACGTATGCGATTTATGACAAAAGGCACCTTTTCTCTCTGGCAGGCGAACAGCATCACTATTCGGCGGGTACCCAACGTTTATTAGTGCGGCTTAAAGGGTGGACGATCTGTCCCTTGATCTGCTATGACCTCCGTTTTCCTGTCTGGAGTCGCAATACACAAGATTACGACCTGCTTATATATGTGGCAAACTGGCCAAAGCCTCGGCGGCATGCATGGAAGTCATTGCTTATAGCTCGAGCGATTGAGAACCAATCCTATACGGTCGGTGTCAACAGAGTAGGCGAGGATATAAATGGAAATGAATATACGGGTGACTCCATGATTGTCAACTTCGCAGGGGAAGTGCTTTACCATATTGCCTATGGCGAACAATCTATCACCATCACGTTGGATCCGGCCATCCAGGAATCTTTTCGGGCAAAATTCCCATTCCTGAATGATGGAGATGATTTTCAACTAAAGTAAAGAATAGAAGCAGACAGCGCCTGCTTCTATTCTATTTACCTTATTTCTTCTTGAAAAGATTTCCTAAAAACTTCATTCCCATATTCGCGACATCGTCTTTGATATCGCCATCGCCATCAGCGTCGAGGAATTGGGAGATCAGGTTCATCGTCGGGTTGTTGGATGTCTTATGCTGCTGAAGCTCCCCGGTCAGCAGGGAAGTCAATCCACCGATATCGAGGCCTTGCTGGCGTTTTTGTTTTCCGAGCATACCCATTACCATGGGGGCCAGCATGGTCATCAAGTTGCCGGTATTCCCTTTGTCCATGCCGCTCATTTTGCTGATCATATCAATGATGTTGCCCTGGCGGTCGCCCAATACGTGATTAATAATTCCCTCGCCGTTGAGGGCGTTGTTTTGCTGTGGTTGTCCGGCTCCACCGCCGATAAGGCCCATCAGGTCGTCCAATACACTGCCGTCGTGGTCGCGATCGAGCGCATTGGCGAGTGAAGAGGCGCCTTCCGGAGAGGAGGCATTGCGGGCGATCTGGCTTACGAGTGTAGACATAATGCCATTGGCGGCCAATGCGGTTTGTTCGCGGTTGGCCCCTCCCAGCTGGTTGCTGAGTTGGTCAATCATGCTGTCAGAGAGTTGACCCTGCAAAAGGTCCATTAAATTTGGCATACAGATTTTTTTTTTCAAAGGTAGTAATTACACCTTTAAGACGGAGAAAAGCATCTAAAGTAACTCGGTCAATTCCTCAAAATATTGGTATCTTGTCAAGTGCAAAAAACCAGGATTAAATGTCTTCCCTTACTAATCAGGAAATAGCGCCATTTGTGCAGGAAGCCCGGCAATACGCATTGCAATGGTTCAATGAACACAACGATCCACGGTTGGTCTTTCATACCTATCAGCAAGCTGCAGAGGTATTCAAACTGGTAGGGGAGATCGGCAATGGTAATAATATAGCTGCGGAGCACATGGAAGCAGCTGGCATTGCGGCCTGGTTGCACAATTTAGGCTTTGTGATCAGTTATGACCACGGTTGGGAAGAGAGCAGGCATTTGGCCATTGCTTTTCTAACGCGGGAAAATGCCTCGGAGCAGTTGATCCAAAGGGTATACAACGCGCTTTCCGGCTTGTTGAACCAGGAAGTGCCCGTCACCCAGGAAGCACAAATCCTGGTAGATGCGGTACATGCACAACAGTTCGGTACCGGGTTCTTCGAGCTGGGCCCTTTGCTCAAATTGGAGATGGAACTGAAGGGGCAGGAACTTCCGCCTGCGGCTTGGGGGCAGTACCAGTTGCAACAATTACTGAACATCACCTACTACACTTCCTACGCAAAAGAAAAATTCGCCCCATTGTTGGCCCAGCATTTACTGGAGCAAAAAAACAGGGTGGAAAAATTCCATAAGAAACAGGAAGAAGAAGATACAGATCAGCTTTTGCGAAAATTTCAGCTACTCGAGCGCAAGTTGCCCTCCAGCGGTATTCAGACCTTCTTCCGCACCAGCTATCGCAACCATATCAATCTCAGTGCCATTGCCGATAGCAAGGCCAATATTATGATCAGTGTGAACGCCATCCTGATCTCGGTGATCATCTCTGCCATATCGTATAAGAATATCACCGAAACCACCCCTATGATCATGATGCCTACGGTGATCTTCCTCGTCACGGGCCTGACTTCGCTCACGTTTGCCGTGCTTTCCGCCCGCCCCAAGATCACTGCGCTCAATAAAGACGTACATGATAAGGAGCGCATCAAGCAAAACCTCTTTTTCTTCGGAAACTTTGTAACCCTCCGCCTCGACGAGTACGAAGAAGCGATGGACGCCGTGTTCCGCGATGGCGAGTTGCTTTACGGCAATCTGGTGCGCGACCTCTACCACCTCGGGCAGGTGCTGGATAAGAAATATCGCTACCTCACGCTTTCCTACAATATCTTCATCGCCGGCTTTATTGCTACGGTGGTGTTTTTTATGATCGCGTTATTCTTTTAGTTTATAAACTTCTTTGCCGTACGGCCTCGTACAGCATTATCCCTGCAGCTACAGACACATTAAAGGACTCTGTTTCTCCTACCTGCGGGATGCGGATGCGCTGGTCGGCGGCGCGGAGGAGTGGCGGTTGAATGCCCTTTCCCTCTGAACCCAGGATAATAGCGGTGGGCTTTTTCAGGTCTATTTCATAGATCAGTTGGCTGTTTTCCAGGCTGGAAGCCAGGATCTGGATATCGTACGATTTGATAAGGTCGATGGCGGTAAGGATACTGCTTTCCCGACAGACAGGGATACGGGTGAGCGCCCCTGCAGATGTTTTGATCGCATCGGCATTGATGGCGGCGCCTCCTTGCTGGGGGATGACCAGCGCATGCGCGCCGCATATTTCCGCCGAGCGGGCGATGGCGCCAAAGTTGCGTACGTCCGTGACGCCGTCGAGAAGTATCAATAGCGCAGACTCGCCTTTTGCCGGGAGTGAGGCCAGTAACTGGTCCAGATCCTGATAGGGAATGGGCGTAATCAGGGCTGCCAAGCCCTGGTGGTTTCCTCCTTTGACGAGGTAGTCAAGCTTTTCTTTGGGTACGTACTGAAGTGGTATGCCTTTTGCTTTGCAAAGGTGGCGAAGGGTTTTTTCCAGTTCGCCGCGGGTGCCTTGCTGGAGCAATACCTTTTCGATGGTTTGTCCGCCTTCAATGGCTTCGACGACAGGGTGGCGGCCAAAGATCAGATTAGAAGAGGTGGTGGGGTCAGACATTTTGTCGTGTATGTAATAAAACAGCAATCTTGTGTGCGGTTATCGGGGGCTAGATCGAAATTTGATTAATTTTGTGCACCCCATAATAAACAAAGTTACGTTTTACCTGTCATTATCTGATGAAAACGGGGGTGCGAGCACAGCCCGCACCCCCGTTTTGTATAAAAGTATATCGCTAAATAAAATTGATTAAGTATGAAAAATGTTTTCTCTCAAAAAAATCTATTGGTCTGGGTCCTTTGGACATTGGCCCTTCCTTTCGGTTGGAGCCAGGTACAGACACCACTAGATATCGCACTGCGGCATATCGAGCAAAATCACGAAGCCTGGGGGTTGACGGATCAGGATGTCGCAGATATGGTGGTAAATTATCAGTATGCGAGTAAGCAAAATGGGGTTTCCCATATATATTTTATCCAACGCCATGCGGGCATTGAAGTGTACAATGCGATTTTGAACGTCAACATCACAGCTGACGGCAAGGTACTCTATGTCGGCAAGCGCTTTATCCCAGGACTAGGTGGTAAGGTGAACACGGCCCAGCCGGCGCTGACGCCCTGGGATGCCATTCAACAGGCTGCCGCTCAGTTGGGTTATACCGGGTATTCGGATGTGCGGCTGGTGGAGAAAACCGGAGACCAGCGCTATCGCTACTCCGGTGGTACGCTTTCAAGATCGGATATCAATGTCGCGCTGAAGTATCAGTCCCTGCATGAAGGAGGGGTGAAGCTGGCCTGGGACCTGGATATCGATAATGCATCAGTAGATCAACACTGGAGTGTGCGTGTAGATGCACAAACGGGTACAATCCTCGACAAGACCAGTTGGACGCTTCATTGCCAGTTTGGCGCTGCCCCGTTCCACAACCATGATCGCGCCTGCCAGGAGAATGAAAACGCTTTTGTGGCGGTAAAAGAAGCCGTAAAAACACAAAGCCGGAACTTCCTGAGCGACGAAGCAGTATATAACGTCTTTCCGCTGCCGGTAGAAAGCCCTAATCATGGCGACCGGGAGCTGCTTACTAACCCTGCAGATCCGACTGCCTCTCCTTTTGGGTGGCATGATGTGAATGGGTTGGAAGGTCCGGAGTACACCTACTTACGAGGAAATAATGCGTATGCGTTCCGGGATGGTAATGCAGATGAAGCGCCTGACGGAGATGTGTCAGGTGGACCGACCCTTGTTTTTGACTTTCCATTCAATGAAAATTGGGAACCGACTCAGATGGTGAACGCATCGATCACGAATCTTTTCTACGCCAATAATATGATGCACGACATCACCTACCACTACGGGTTTGATGAAGCGGCGGGAAATTATCAGGACAATAACTACGGGAACGGAGGCGTAGAGGGTGACCATGTAAATGCCATGGGCCAGTTTGGGGGAGATGATCCAGTCACTTACGATGCGCTTAATAATGCGAATTTCTCCCTTTCCCCCGACGGGAGCAACGGCAGAATGCGAATGTATTATTGGAACCTGGGTACGCGTTTATTGGAAGTTACTTCGCCGGCTGTCATTGCCGGTTTATACAGCACGGGGGAAGCCGAATTTGGCCCTACTGTGGCCAACCAGCCAGTCACTGGCCAGGTTGTGGAAGTGAATGACGGTGTTTCTGAACCCTACACCTCTGACGGATGCGAAGAACCTTTTGTGAATGCAGCCGATCTGGCGGGAAAGATTGCCCTGATCGATCGGGGCGGTTGTTTATTTGAGCAGAAAGCACTCTATGCCGAACAAGCCGGGGCCATTGGGGTGATCATTTGCAACTACCAGGATGAGGTAATGGGCATGGCGGGCTCCGCAACAGTTGATAATCCTACGATTCCCACCATTTCTATCTCCTCTGGCACCTGTGCCTTGATCCGCCAGTTTGCTGGAACATCCCTGGAAGTAACCATTGCCGTACCTTCCAACGGAGGCCCTGAATATATTTCGGGAGATTTTGACAACGGCGTGATCACGCATGAATATGGACACGGTATTTCCTCCCGTCTGACCGGAGGCCCTTTCCAGGTAGGCTGCCTCGGGGGCGATGAGCAAATGGGGGAAGGCTGGAGCGATTTCTTTTCCCTTATCATGACTGCGGAACCGGGTGATGCAGGCACGGACCGGAGGGGGATTGGCACCTATGTGGAGCGACAGCCGGTTGCGGGCAAGGGCATTCGCACCTATCCTTATTCAACGGATCTCAACGAAAACCCATTCACGTATAAAGATATCATTGGCGAGTCCATCCCGCATGGCGTTGGCTCCGTCTGGTGCACTATGCTATGGGATCTCTACTGGGCATTTGTCGATGAATACGGGTGGGATGCTGATCTCATCGGAGGTTCAGGGGGAAATAATATGGTGATCCAACTCGTCATGGACGGAATGAAAATACAACCCTGTGATCCAGGCTTTGTAGATGGACGCGATGCGATTCTCGCAGCTGACCAGGCGCTCTATGGCGGGGCCAACCAATGCCTCATCTGGGAGGTGTTTGCCCGCAGAGGATTGGGCTATCTGGCCGATCAAGGTTCGTCGTATACCGTGGGGGATGAAAAAGAAAATTTCGAACCGCTGCCCACATGTATCCAGGAGTTGAAGATCACTAAGTCTGCTACCGATTTTATTCAACCGGGCGATGATATTGAATATACCATCCACGTGATCAACCACAAACCCGAAACGGCGACCAATGTGGTGGTTTCGGATCAATTGCCGGCAAGTGTGACCTTTATTCCCGGATCCGGCAGCATCACCCCTACTGTGAATGGCAACCTCCTCTCCTTCGAATTGGGCGACCTGGCTTTTGGAGATGAAGTGACCATTACCTACAAAGCAGCTACTGACCCGGGATTATACTCGATCCAATATTACCTGGAAGATGCCGAAGAATCCATCTTCGGTGAATGGATCGACTATCCAACCGGTACAGTTGAAGGTGCGAATAAATGGACTGTGCAGGACTTGTTTTACAACAGCCCCTTTCAATCCTTTTTTGTAGAGGATATTGAAACGGAAAGTCAGCAGGTGTTCCAGAGCATCCTGACGCAACCTGTTCAGGGCGACCAGCCGGTCTTGCGCTTCTACCACTGGTATGATACGCAGCCCGGAAGTGATGGAGGGCTTGTGGAGATATCCATCAACGAAGGGGATACCTGGATCAGTTTAGGGGATAAGATATTCCGCAATCCCTATACGGGGCCGGTAGCATATACCACCTTTACTATTCCGAATCTTTCGTCTTTCTCCGGCAATAGTTATGGCTTCATCCCTTCCTATGTGGACCTGAGTGAGTTCGTAGGAGAAGATATCCTCATCCGGTTCAAGTTCGGTACCGATGAAACAATCGCCGGTCTGGGTTGGTATGTAGACGATATTGAGCTGATGGACATGCTCAACTACAACACCGAAGCCTGTGTCACCAGCGACCAGGGTGACAACGCCTGCGCCGAGGCGCCTTCGCGCGGCACGATCGTAGACTCCCAACTGCCGAGCGGGGTAGAAGATGTGCAATTGGAAGGGCTGTCTTTCTCCCTGTTCCCCAATCCGACACAGGATATTCTGAATATCCAGCTGACTGCGGCCAATCAGGCGGAAGTTAGTCTACGTATCCTGACGGTCGACGGAAAAGAGATGATCCAGTGGAACGGCACGTGCTTCGGCACGCAAACGGTACCGGTAGATGTAAGCAGGCTACCGGAAGGCATGTATATGGTGCAGGTCATTACGGCCGGACAAGTGGCTACAGAAAAAGTAGTGATCCACTAAAAAATAAAAAAGAGAAGAGGCTGTTTCAGAAGGAGCGTAAGCGACTTCTGAAACAGCCTCTTCTCTTTTTTTAAGAAATCCCTTCCAACTGCGCCAACAGCCACTTTTTCTCGGTGAGCGGGTTGGCGTTTTCTATTTCCTCCTTTAGTAGCCCGGTCTGTTTCTGGTCATAGGGATTGACGTTGGCCAGTTTTTTGGTGAGGTGGATGATGTTTTTGAAGTTGGACTTGTGGTAGCCCATGACCTTTTTGCGACGCATGTACATGCGCATACTTTCCAGCAGAGAGTCGAGGGGATTGAACTCGTCGAGTTCGTAATACATCTTCATCAGCATGGTACGGGCGTTGAGGGTCATCAGGATGTCGTCGTATTCGACCTGGTGCAGCAGGGTCATGGCCTGGTCGTAGTCTTTTTTCTCGAAATGCAGTTTGGCCATACTATAATGTACGATGCTTTCGCGGTATTGCTCTTCGAGGTATTGCTGAAAGTCGTTGATAAAGTGTTCGGTCCATTCAAATTCTTCGAGGAGAGTGCCGTTGGTAACGACATTGCGGAAGGTAAAGCGCGACACAAAGCCATCCTGAAGGAGGATCTTTTTCTCCAACCCTCGTTTATATAGGTCAAACGTTTCGCGGACGTATTGTTTTACCCCGGCGTTCATTCGTCCGATACAATAGTTGATAGCCAGCAGGTATATGTCGCGAATTTCGGATTCCGGGAAAAGATCTTCGTATTTCAACAGCGCTTGTTTGAGTAGCTGGAAGTGTGTTTCGCTGTCGCGTTCTTTCAGGGCCTTATAGCTGTGGTAGTATATGGAGATGGCAGGGGTGTTGAAAGGGGCCTCCTGTTCCACAAATTCCAATAGTTTATCGAGCAGTCCAATTTTATACTCTACCTTGAAGACTGTTTGGTGGGCCAGCATCAGGCAGGCCTGCCGGAGTTTGGTGGAAATAAAATTAATATCGAGTGCATTGGACACTTCCTGGAGGTTGAGCGGCACGGTACGGCGCAGCCCACTGAGGTAGTTGTATTGTTCCTGTTCGAGGAGATAGGTGTTTTCCAGGTAGCTCAGGTTTCGGAGCGGTTGTTTTTCCTGCAGGTCTTTGGCGCTGTCGAGCGTGCGCTGGAATAACTTGCCCAATTGTCGACGCCGGTATACCCGGGCGAGTGTGATCCGGGCCTTGACCGGGTCCTCGGTCCACTCTTCATAGATCAGGAATTCTTCGACGGCTTTCAGGAGGAAGTGCATTACCTGGCGCATTTGTGCATCGTCGTAATCCATTTTCGGGTAAACGGCTGCAAAAACTTCTTCCTTTTCCAGCGCATCATCTTTTTCCAATCGGTCGTTTTCTACTAAGTATGCATACAAAACCTGGACATCTTCGCGCTGATTGTGGCTCGGAGATTGCAACCATTTTCGGAAATCCCGGATTTCTTTCCTGGAAAAGGTGGCTAAAATTTGAAATAATCGACTTTTTTCCATGGCTTTGAAAAGTTTTTTTCAACAAAACGCCTTTTTGAGTACAATCGTTTGGCTGTTGAAAAATGTAGCATTTGTGCGGTTTTTTAGAGTTGTGGCGTTTTGAAAGCGGAGTTAAATTTAAAAATTTTCATCAACAAACGGCTTTTTTTGTCATTGGCTATGAAAAGAAATACCTACACATTTGTATCGTCTTCGATTGTAAACGACATGCGCATGAAACTCATGAAAAATCACAAACTCAATTTCTCCCTTGCAGCAGCCATGCTCTGGGGGATGTTTGTGATGATGAGTAGCGCGCAGGTTTTCGGCCAGGGTTTTGAATACAACTATGGCGGAAACGGCGAAGACCAAGGACAGGCTATCCTACAAACCGATGACAGAGGCTATCTAATAGCCGGTTACAGCGAATCCTTTGGTTCGGACAACGACCTTGATGTGTACTTGATCAGAACTGATGTCGACGGGCAGAAGATCTGGGAAAAGGTCATCGACGAAGGATTCATCGAACACGCTTACGGCATGGATGCCACTCTAGATGGTGGTTACATCATCGTGGGTGACATCCGCCTGACAGCACTTGACTCTTTTAATGTGTACCTGTTCAAGGTTAACTTGCGCGGCGATTTGCTGTGGAGCAGCCAGTTTGGCGGCACCGGTTTTGAACAGGGCTTCGATGTCAAAGCCACAAGCGATGGCGGCTACTTGATCGCCGGCCGCAGATTGAATCAACCCAACGGCGATCTGGACATCTACGTGATCAAAGCCGACTCCAATGGCGACCTGGTTTGGGAAAAAACCTTTGGAGGCTCAGGTGATGAAGAAGGTTGGGGTGTAGAAGAAGTGAGCGACGGGTACATGGTCAGCGGCAACGCGATCAACCCCAACACCAACAGCTCCGACATCTACGTGATGAAGCTCGACTTCAACGGCAACATGATCTGGGATTATTACTTCGACTACCCGGACACGTTCGAACAAGGGTTCGGCTTCACCCTGGCAAGCGATGGCTCTTATGTAGTAGCTGGCCACAAGGGATTTGTAGACATCTTCGTAGCTAAACTCAGCGAAGACGGCACCACGGAACTGTGGAACAAAACCTTCAGCGAAGGGGTTGGCGGACAAGCAAACGATGTAGTAGAGACCAACGACGGCAACTTCGTCGTGGGGGGCATCGTAGAGACCAGCGCAGCAAATATCGACTTGTTCATAGCCAAGGTGGATGCCACCAACGGCGCAGAAATATGGACACATACTATTGGGAGAACAACAATTATTGACTGGGCAGAATCACTTGTTGAAAGACAAGATGGCGGTTTTGCACTGGTTGGATGGAACGGTCAGGCTGCATTGATCTTCATCAATGACGTCAAATTGATCAAAGCAGACTCCGACGGACGCGTTCGCACCAACTACCTCACCGGTAAGGTTTATGCTGACTGGAACAACGACCTTACCCAAGACCCGGGCGAGCAGGGAATTAAAAATTGGGTAGTCGAAGCAAGCGGCGACAATGGCTCCTGGTTTGGTACCAGCGATAAAGACGGTTTTTTCACCGTGCTGGTGGATACGGGAACCTACGATGTTAAAGTACACGTGAAGGGGAGAAATTGGGAATCGGCTTACCCGGTGATCAACAACCTCGCTTTCCCCCAGACTTACGACACGATCGAGGTAGAATTTCCGATTCATTCCATTTACAACTGCCCGACCTTGTTCGTAGACCTTTCGACCGATGCAGTGGTTAGTTGCGAAAACAGCACGTTTCATGTGACCTATCGCAATGAAGGGACTGCCACCGCCTCCGGAGTGAAAGTTGAACTGGAAGTAGATACAGACTGGACTTTTTCCAGCGCCTCTATCCCTGTGTTTGACCAAATAGGTGACAGCATCTACGTCTTCCAGGTAAACGACCTGGAACCGGGAGATGAAGGCAACTTCGAAGTGACGCTGAATGCAGATTGTAATGCGGAAATAGGCACTAACTTCTTCGTGAAGGCCCACATCACACCGGATGCCATTTGTGTGCCGGCAACGGGTTGGGATGGATCGAGCATCGCAGTCACAGGAAGCTGCCAGGGAGATACGGTGGTGTTTGAACTCCGCAACGTCAGCATTAACCCAATGACCGCTACCCTGAACTACATCGTCATCGAAGATGAGATCATGGGCAAAACGGAATTCCAACTCCCGGGCAACGATGTGATGTTGGTGAAGCGATACGCAAATGGAAGCACCTTCCGCATCGTATCCGAGCAATCGCCTAATCACCCGGGCAACAGCGCTCCGACGATCGCCGTCGAAGGATGTGTAGCAGGTGGCGGAACAGAATTCTCGAAAGGCATGGTGACTATGTTCCCGGAAGATGAAGCCAACTCGTTCATCGCACTGGATGTACAGGAAAGTATTGACCCAAGCGCCGCAATCGATCTTCGGGCTTATCCGAAAGGTTACCGTGGCGATACCATAGCAGCAAACGTGGACATTGAATACCACGTACGTTTTCAGAACACAACAGATGACACCCTCTTTTGGGTAGCCGTACGCGACTCCCTCCCTTTGGAACACTTGAATATTGCGACCATTCAGCCAGGCGCCAGCAGCCATCCATACACTTTCCAAGCCTATGACAACGGCGTGGTGAAGTTTGTCTTCGACTCGATTGTGCTGCCGCCCGCCAGCGAAAACCCGGATGCTTCCAAAGGGTTCATCCAGTTCAAAATCTCCCAGCAACCTGACCTCGAGCCTTTAACGGAAATATTTAACAAGGCGCTGCTGTATGTAGGTTACGATGAAGTGCCGGTAGAAAGCGTACAAAAGCGCCATGTGATCGGCGGCGCCACCCTCGAGGATTTTGTAGAGATCATTGTAGATGCAAAAGAAGTGCCGATCCCTGGAGTAACCGTAAAAGTTTACCCCAATCCGATGGACGGACAGTCGACCATCGTGGTAGAAGGAATGTCCTTCAACCAACTCGACCTGAAAGTATACGATGCCGCTGGCCGCCTGGTGCGCCAGGAAAAGTCAGCTGGCAGTCAAATAACACTGACAAAAGGAAATTTGAAAACTGGGACGTACTTCTTTGTACTAGAAGCCGATGGCCAGGCGTTAAAAACTGGCAAGGTAATTGTAAGGTAAAAAAGAAGGCCCCCGTATAGTAGTGATCTTTGAAATGAAGTAAAGATAGTTAGGGTGCTTTTTCCCGAAATCCCCTATCTCAAAAACCGATTACATTCTTGAAATTATTCGGAGAGGAAGGGGCCGGAAAAAGCCTCTTCCTCGAAGAAGACCCGAAAGCCGACAAAAAACCAAGACCGATTTAAACTTTTATCCCAAACCGATTTAGTCCGTCCCTCAAAAGAGAGGGAAACCCAAAGACCGGACATTTAGTTAATGATGCGTGTGTAACGATGTACCCCCAAAGGGCCCAATGTGGCCCTTTGGCACATCCTTCCAAACTTGGAGACATTTTCATGAGATTATAATTTGTTAGTAGCGCAACTGTCCCACCCCTCAGGGGTGGGACCTTTTTAACTCCTTCGCGCTAACAGACTTTCGAAAGTGCAGACGTTAAGAAATGATTAACAGTGGATTGTGTGGATTCTGTGAACGTTTTGCCTCTTATAGGAGTTATTAAAGTAGGACATTTTTCATGAGATTATAATTTGTTAGTAGCGCAGAGCCCATCCTCCCGGATGGGCTCCTTTTTTTTACCCAAAACCCAAAAAAAAGAAAGGGGGACGTGAATGACGTCCCCCTTTCTTTTTAAAACTCCGCGTTGCCGGGCGTTCGCGGGAACGCGATCACATCTCGAATATTACTCATGCCGGTGATGAACTGTACCGTGCGCTCGAAGCCCAGACCGAAACCCGCATGGGGGGCGCCGCCGAAGCGCCGCAGGTCGAGGTACCACCAGAGTTCTTCTTCCGGAATATGCATTTCCTGCATCCGCTTTTTCAAATGGCTCAAACGCTCTTCGCGCTGCGACCCCCCGATGACTTCTCCGATACCTGGAAAGAGGACGTCCATGGCGGCTACTGTTTTTTCGTCGTCATTCTGACGCATGTAGAAGGCCTTGATATCTTTGGGGTAGTTGCGCACGATGACGGGCTTTTTAAACTCCTTTTCTACCAGATAACGCTCGTGTTCCGCCTGTAGATCCTTCCCCCATTCGACAGGAAATTCAAATTTTCCTTTTTTATAATGTTTTGAATTGCGCAAAATATCCACAGCCTCCGTATAGGTGATGCGCACGAAGTCATTGTCGACCACAAAACGAAGGGTGTCGAGTAATCCCATGGGACGGCGTTGCTCCATGGGCATGTTTTTTTCCATATCCTGGATGCGCTTGTCAAGGAACGCTACATCATCGGGGTAGTGCTCCAGCACGTAGTTGATGAGGTACTTGCAGAAATCCTCCGCCAGGTCCATATTGTCGTAGATGTCGTAGAAAGCGACTTCGGGCTCGATCATCCAGAATTCGGCCAGGTGGCGGGTGGTATTGGAATTTTCTGCGCGGAACGTAGGTCCGAACGTATACACTTTACCCAACGCCAGTGCGCCGATCTCGGCTTGCAACTGCCCTGAGACCGTCAGGTTAGTCGCTTTTTCAAAAAAGTCCTGCTTCCAGTCGATGCTACCGTCAGGCAAGGTAGGGGCCTGGTTAGGTTCAAATGTTGATACGTGAAACATCTCCCCGGCGCCTTCTGCATCGCTCCCGGTGATAATAGGTGTATGGAGGTAATAATAACCCCGATCGTTGAAATATTTATGGATGGCATAGGCAATGCCGTGGCGGATGCGAAACACCGAGCTAAAGGCGTTGGTGCGCATCCGGAAATGGGCATTCTCCCGTAAAAATTCGAGTGATTGCGCTTTGGGTTGAAGGGGATAACCTTCTTCCGGACTGGAATCGCCCAGCACTTCCACTTCCGTCGCAATGACCTCAAATGCCTGTCCGGCGCCCTGCGACTCGACCAATTTTCCCGTCGCTTTGACACAAGAGTGAAAATGGATCTGCTTGAGGGTATCCTCCGATAATTGGTCAGGATCGACCACCACCTGCAGGGTATGGAAGGTAGAACCGTCGTTCAGCGCGATGAAGCGGTTGTTGCGGAAGGCCCGTACCCAACCCATGACGGTAATTGTTTCGTTCAGCGGTGCATTTTGTAAAATAGCGGCAATTTCAATACGCTTGCTCATGTCGTCATTGTTAAGACCGCGAAAATAAAGATTATATCCGCAATCATCATGTTTCCGTATTCGTATTAATCTAAAAACAAGCTTTTGAGTTCCGGCGTGGGCACCATACAAGCTTCCCGCTTGCCGAACCAGCGATACCGGTTGCGCGCCACCCAGTTGTAAATCGCATTCCGGATCGGACGCGGGATGATATAGAATACTGTGAATAGCGGCCAAAGCCCGCCCATGTGCCTGGATACACGCAATGCCACATCCGAATGAGTATAGCCTTTCCCCTCCTCGATCAGTACGACGGTGTTGATCTCGTCTGCAGGCAGGCCGACAGCTTGCATCAAAGAGCGCCCGGCCTCCGATTGCAAAGAAGCATATCGATATCGCCGCTTCGGATCCCGTACAAGGAGAAATTGCACGAACCCATTGCACAAGTTGCAAACGCCGTCAAAGAGAATAACGGATTGGCCGGATGGGATATCGGAAAGTTTCATGCAACTAATTTTTACCTCGAATAATTCGGCGATTCCTTGGTAATGGTAATATTGTGCGGGTGGCTTTCCCGAATACCTGCGGCGGTCATGCGGGTAAAGCGTGCCTCTTGTAGTTCCTTGATCGTGCCGGCGCCGCAGTAACCCATGCTGGCTCTCAGCCCACCGATATATTGGACCATTACTTCCGCAAGGGAGCCTTTGTAAGGAACGCGCCCTTCGATGCCTTCCGGTACGAGCTTCTTAATATCGTCTTCTACATCCTGGAAATAGCGGTCTTTGGATCCAAGTTCCATGGCGCCCAGGGAGCCCATGCCACGGTAGACCTTAAACTTCCGGCCATCCAAAATGATGGTTTCTCCAGGAGCTTCTTCGACACCGGCAAAGAGCCCGCCGGCCATGATGGTATCAGCGCCGGCAGCAATGGCTTTAGCGATATCGCCAGTAAAGCGGATGCCCCCGTCGCCGATCACCGGAACCCCGGAGCTCCGAATTGCTTTGGCGGCGTTGTAGATGGCAGATAATTGGGGGACGCCCACTCCGGCCACAATTCGTGTCGTGCAGATACTTCCGGGGCCCACACCTACTTTAACGCCATCAACCCCGGCATCTACCAGTGCTTTGGCGCCTTCCCCCGTAGCGACGTTGCCGCCCACTACCTGAAGTTCGGGAAACTGTTTTTTGATGTGGCGAATAGCGTCCAGCACTCCTTTGGAATGCCCGTGTGCTGTGTCGACACAGACCACATCGACTCCCACTCCGATCAGCGCTTCCACCCGTTCCTGCGTATCATGGGTCACCCCTACCGCAGCGCCTACCATAAGGCGCCCAAATTCGTCTTTGCAGGAGAACGGATAGTTTTGCACTTTCATAATATCCTTATAGGTGATGAGACCTACCAGGACGTTATCGTTGTCGACTACCGGCAATTTTTCAATCTTGTGGAATTGCAGGATCTCTTTTGCCTGTTGCAAGGTTGTCCCAATGGGGGCGGTGACAAGGTTTTTTATCGTCATTACCTCCTGGACAGACCGGTTCATTTGCTGTTCAAAGCGTAGATCGCGATTGGTCAGGATGCCGATCAGCCTGTGGTATTCATCAATGATGGGGATACCTCCGATCCGGAAGCGTTGCATCAGGTTGCGCGCATCTCCGACCGAAGCATCGACGCCCAGTGTGACCGGATCGATGATCATGCCGCTCTCGGAGCGCTTCACGCTGCGTACCTGCTCAGCCTGCTTCTCGATCGACATATTTTTGTGAATAATACCCAATCCACCCTGTTGCGCAATGGCAATGGCCAGCTTGTAGTCCGTCACTGTATCCATCGCAGCCGAAATGATCGGTACGTTGATACGAATGTTTCGGGTGAGTTGGGAAGAAATGTCTACTTCGCGGGGAAGGACTTCCGAATAGGCGGGCACCAGGAGGACGTCGTCAAAGGTGAAGGCTTCCTCTAAAAATTTATCGGCGAAATTTTTTACGTTTTCCATGCGCAAAGGTATGTAAATTGAGATTGAAGAACAAAACCAGACGAGAATTGTAAATAGTTTTTAAGTTTATGAGGGTATAAGTACTTTGTAACAAAAGTACTTTAATGTTTTTTATAAGGATATCTGCGGCCAGGCGGCCGCAGATATCCTTATAAAGACTGAATAAAAACTTATACCCTCATAAACTTAAAAACTTTATAATGTTCTCCGTTTTCAACGACGAATATTTTATGCGGCAAGCCCTTTTGGAAGCAAAGAAAGCTTACGAGGAGGGAGAGGTACCCGTGGGGGCAGTAGTCGTGTGTGCCAATCAGGTTATCGCAAAGGCTTATAACCAGACCGAACGGCTGAAGGATGTGACTGCCCACGCCGAGATCCTGGCTATCACTGCAGCTTCCGAATTTTTGGGGAGTAAATACCTGGATGATTGCACGCTATATGTGACCCTTGAGCCTTGCACGATGTGTGCAGGCGCACTAGCCTGGGCGCAACTCGGCAAACTCGTCTATGGCGCCACCGACGATAAACGGGGCTACCTGCGGTTCGGCAATGAATTGCTGCACCCCAAGACCAAAATCGCCTACGGTATCCTGGAACAGGAATGCAGCAGTTTGCTCACCCTTTTTTTTGCGGAACGGCGGTGATCGTTAAACTTCGTTAAACCGCGGGTTAAAGTTTCTTAAATGAGTAGCGTCCTATTTCGGCTTCTTATACCTTGGCCGGTGGATAAAAAAAGAAGCCATGAAAACAATTTATTTCTTACTGCCCCTGTCGATGCTGCTCTTTAATTCCTGCAGCCCGACGCTCAGTCATTTTACACAAGATCTTTATGAGGAGAACAACTGGTCGATCGACGAGCTTCGCCAGATCCAGTTTTACCTTTCCAACGACATCGTCTTGCGCCGGGAGGTCACTTCCGGGGAAGGACAAATCCTCGATGGCAAAATCCGCATCCGCGATGGCCGGAAAGTGGAGGAAATCGTCATTCAACACGGCACACCGGGGGTATTCCTGTACAGTCCCAAAGAGAATCGTTTTGCCGTCAGTTTTGAAAAAAATGACGACAACCATTTCCTGATGTTCGGCCCCAATCCCAAAGCGGGCGACCGGTATGTGTTACTGGCTTCAGAATGGGACAGGCGCCAGGGGAAAGTGACCTATGACCACAGCACCTGGTGGGTCGATGGGGATGCCGCCTTTGCTGGCCTGATGGTAGACCTGAAGCGGTCTCGTCAAGTTTCCGTAAAGTCGAGGGCGGTACAAGGCCGGACAGTAAATTAGCCTTTCTTCTCCACCCCTTTCAGAAAGGGCACGAACCGGAAATGGTCAAACCGTTCGGTTTTATATTCCCTTTCCCCCATTCGCGTAATGCGCTCCATGCGCTGTACTTCTGAACCTACGGGGATGACGAGCATACCTCCAATGGCCAGTTGTTCCAACAGCGGACGAGGTACTTTATCCGCAGCGGCAGTGACGAGAATCTTGTCGAAAGGTGCAAACTCCGGCAAGCCTTTACTGCCGTCGCGGAAATAACAGCGTATGCTGTGCATCCCCAGCTTGCTGAGCAGGTTTTTTGTTCGTAAATAAAGGGTTTCCTGTCGTTCAATGGTATATACCCGGGCCCCGAGCAGGGCTAAAATGGCTGCCTGATAGCCCGAACCGGTACCGATCTCCAACACCTTGTCTCTTTTTTGTATTTCCAACAATGCCGTCTGGTAAGCTACCGTATACGGCTGAGAGATGGTTTGTTCACAGCCAATGGGAAAGGCCGTATCTTCATAAGCTTTCTCCTCAAAAGCCTTTTCGAGGAAGAAGTGACGCGGGAGGGCGTCCATGGCAGAGAGGATATGCTCATCTCCAATCCCCCTGCGGCGAATGGAATCGACCAGTTTTCGGCGCATGCCTTTATGCCAATATGTATCTTCCTGTGGAGTTGCCAATTTCAGTGTCTTTTTCAAATGATGAAAATAGGTTTTTTTAACAATGAGCCGTCCAAAAAGTATTTGCTATTTTTGAAGCGAATCACCACACCATAAAAAGCCACACATGACTGCCATTAAATTTGGAACCGACGGATGGAGAGCTATTATCGCCGATGATTATACGGTGGAGAATGTAATTCGGGTAGCAGAAGCCACTGCTAAGTGGTTGCAACAACGCAAGGGCAAGAAAGTAGTAATTGGCTATGACTGCCGATTTGGAGGAAAGCTTTTCTCTGAAGTGACGGGACGCGTGCTGGGCGCTTACGGCATTGAGACCATCCATGCCGAAAAATTCATTTCCACACCCATGGTTTCTCTTGGCGTCGTGAACCACAAAGCCGACCTTGGCGTGGTGATCACTGCAAGCCACAATCCGCCTTCCTACAACGGATACAAACTCAAATCTAGACTGGGAGGACCCTTGAGTCCCGATGAAGTGAGTGAAGTGGAGGACTTGATCATACCCGAGGCCATGACGGAACTCCCCTCCCTGGAATCTCTTGTGGAGAAAGGGCTAGTGAAGTACGCCGACATGGAAGGCGAGTATATCGCTCACGTCGAAGCGAATTTTGATGTGCCGGCGATCCGGAACTCCCAGGTGCGGCTGGCATACGATGGCATGTACGGAGCCGGTCAGGATGCCATGCGTATCCTCCTTCCCAATGCAGTATTCCTGCACTGCGAACTCAACCCCTCTTTCATGGGACAAGCGCCGGAACCCATTCACCGCAACCTCCTGGAATTGTCGGAGTACATCAAAACCCATCCCGAAATTAACTGTGGCCTGGCCAACGACGGCGATGCCGACCGGATCGGCATGTACGATGAGAACGGCGATTTTGTGGATAGCCATCATTTGTTGCTCCTTCTGTTGCTCTATATGTCGCGCTACAAAAAGCTGACCGGCAAAGTCGTAATCACCTTCTCGGTGACGGATAAGATGAAAAAAATGGCCCAGATCTTTGGGCTCGATTATGAAGTGACCAAGATCGGTTTCAAGTATATCGCCGAGATCATGGCAGAAGAAGATGTGCTCGTGGGCGGAGAAGAATCTGGGGGGCTTGCTGTCAAAGGCCATATTCCCGAGCGCGATGGGATTTGGATTGGTATGATGGTGTTGGAATTCATGGCCAAGACCGGGAAAATCCTGAAAGAACTGATCAAAGAGGTATACGATATCGTAGGCCCATTCGCCTCCGATCGCGACGACTTGCATATTCAGGAGAGCCAGAAGCAGGCCGTTATTCAGGCGTGCAAAAACAATGCATATTCCGCATTTGGCCCCTATAAAGTCCATTCCACGGAGGCCGTTGATGGCTTCAAGTTCTACTTCGACGACGACCGCTGGGTAATGATCCGGCCTTCCGGTACGGAGCCTGTGCTGCGGGTGTATGCTCAGGCGCCGACGATGGAGGAGGTGCGGAAGATATTGGATGCGACGAGAGGGGAGGTTTTGTAGTTTTTAGTCTTCAGTCTTCAGTTTTTAATTTTCAGTTAAGACAACTGAAAATTAAAAACTGAAGACTAAAAACTAAACATACTTCACCATCGCTGTATGCGGGATATCATCTTCCAGGTAGGCTTCGCCAGTGGAGCGAAACCCCAGTGATTCATAAAATTGAAGCAGATAGGTCTGGGCCGAGAGTTTGATCGGGCATCGGCCAAAGAGGCGGTATAGTGCTTCGGAGGCTTCTTGCATTAATTCTCTTCCGTAGCCTTTACCGCGGGAATGCGGGGCGGTTACTACTCGTCCGATGGAAGGGTATTTCGGGTAGGAAACGCCTGGCGGCAAGATGCGTGCATAGGCAGCGAGTCGTCCTTGTTCATCCCAGCCCAGGAGGTGCCAGCTTTTTTGGTCCTTCCCATCGGCATCGAGGTAGGGGCAGTTTTGCTCCACCACAAAAACTTCTTGTCGCAAGGTCATGAGTGTGTAGAGCTCATCAACCGAGAGCGCAGAAAAAGGCTTGCAATCGTATTGAAGGTTGGTTTCCATATTCAAAAAAAAGGTGGGGACGGGCTCACCCAGCCCCCACTCTTTGCTGATTTAACGAGCCAGGACCAGGTCAAATTTCACCTCTACCTCTTCACCCACTTTGATGGTGCCCATTAAGGCGGTAGGCGGATCCATTTTATACTCAGTCATATTCAATTTTTTGGAAATGGAGAGCTGCATATCGCCATTGGCCAGCACTTTGCCTTTAGCCGTAACAGGGACCGTTTTATTCGTTCCTGCCATATTCAGGTTACCGGAGGCGGCAATAGTCACATTGCCCGAGCCATCGATTTTGACATCTGCACTGCTGAATGTAAAGATGATATATGGGTTCTTTTCTGATTCAAAAGCCTTATACGTTTTTTGATCCATTATTTTCCCCTCTTTACTTTTGATGTTTTCCACCAGGATTTTCACTTCCACATTTTTAATGGCATTAATAGTATTGTCTGTGGATTGAAAAGAACCCTTGCAATCAATTTTGGTGACCTCCATTTCCCAGTCGTGTAGATTTGAGGTCCCCTCAATTAACCCTTTGGCTGATTTTACTGAAAAACTGGAAACAACAGGTGCGGCTGCCGGCGGCGGGGTTTTTGTGTCTTTCTCGGTTTTGTTTTCAGGAGGAGGTATAGTTCCTGTGGTTTCCGTTTTCGTAATCGTTTCTGTGGTTGGTTTGGTTTCGGGTTTTGCAGGAGCAGAGGCAGTAGTGGAGTTGGTTTCGGCTATAGTGCTCGTAGCAGCAGTTTTTTTGGGGCCAGCAGGCGTGGAGGCTTGCTTGGGGTCGGCTTTAGTAACAGGGGTCGTTGTGGCTTCAGGTGCTGCTTGGGTAGTAACGTCCGTTGTTGTTTCTTCAGCTATTGCTTCAGCTTCGGTCGTTGTTTCTGGTTCAACCATGTCAGTGGAGTCAGTAGTTGTAGCTGTTTCCGTTGCTTTACCATCCGTAGAAGGTTTGCATTGAATGGCGATGGATATAAAAAACAGAGAAATACCCAGTAAAATGAGAACTGACAAATGCTTTTTCATAAGTATCATGAATTTGAAATGTGATATGATTTATTTTCATTGTGGTGTAGGCCAATTAGCTTCCTGAGTATGGCGCAATACCACCTTTACCCCGTATTTTTTTTCCAGAAAAAACGCCATGCGGTCAGCAGCGTAAACCGATCGGTGCTGGCCGCCGGTGCAGCCAAAGGATATACTTAGCTCTGCTAAATTTCGGGCGAGGTAATTCTCCACGGTTTCGGAGACTGTGGAGAAGACGTGCTCCAGCCAAGGGTCCATGTTCGATTCCCGCTGCAGGAATTCAATCACTTTGGGTGAGCGACCGGTAAGCATCCGGTATTGTTCCAGTCGGCCCGGGTTCTCAATTCCCCGGCAATCAAAAACGAAGCCGCCTCCATGGCCGCTTTCATCTACCGGGATGCCCCCCTTAATATACGAAAAACTTTGCACGAGGATGGTCAAAGGGTGTCCCTGGGCTACGTTGGTGCCGGGTTTGAGCGGTAGCGGCTTTTGAATGGCCAACCCCAGCGCTTTTTTTAATTCGGTAAAAGGTGCTGGGAACTCCACGTGTTCGAGCAGCCACTGGATATTTTGCAGTGCAAAAGGAATGCTTTCCAAAAAATGCGACTTTTTCTCCACCAACCCACGCAATCCGTATGCGCCCAGTACCTGAAGGCCACGAAGCAGGGCAAAACCATAATATTGGAAGGCGAATGCAGTCCGGTCGATCGGGAGGTATTGGGAAATAACGTCGAGATAGTGTTCGAATAATACATTGCGCACCTCTTGGGGCAGATTGGCTTTAGCCTGCCAGAGGAGGGAGACGAGGTCGTATTGTAACGGTCCTTTCCGGCCGCCCTGAAAGTCGATGAAGTGCGGTTGACCGCCGGGCAGCAATATATTGCGCGATTGAAAATCACGGTGCATGAAGAAATGAGGCCTGGCGGTGTCGAGCCAGTTGCTCAATGCCTCAAAATCGCGTTCCAGGGCGTATTCGTCGAAGGGGATATCGAGGAGTTTGAGGAAATAGTATTTGAAATAAGAAAGATCCCAGGTCATCTCCTGCTTGCCGAAGCCCTCTTTGGATAGGCAACGGCGGTAATCCAGTCCTTCGTGACCTTTGATCTGCAGGGCGGCCAGCAATTCGACGACCAGGCGATAGTCGCTGTGAAGGGCGGAAGTCAGGGTGAAATTAGCTGCGACCAATTGGTCGTAGAGAGAAATGGTTCCCAGATCTTCCTGCAAGTAGGTCAGGTGATCGTTGCTTTCGAGGAGGATTTTTGGTACGGGCAGGCCTTTTTCTTTGAAATGGCGCGACAGGTATAGGAATGCTGCATTTTCCGCAGCATTATCATATTGCGTACCGATAGCGGTTCCTCCTTTTCCTTCCAACCGGAAATACCTGCGATGAGAAGCAGAGGCGTGTAAGATCGGAGTGATCTTATCAGGAGGGCTTCCGGCCCAGGATGTGTATAAATCAGAAAGCATTTGCATTATAAATCCTCATCCATTGGCATCATCCGGGCTCCATTCCCACTCTTTTTCTTCAATATCCTGTTGCGCATTCATGGTTTCCCAAAGGATATCTTTGAGCTGATCAATACCTTTCTGAGCCACGGCAGAGATGAAAACCACAGGCAGGTCATCGGGTAGTCCAGGGCGAATCATTTCCAGAAGTTCCTGGTCGATGAGGTCGATCTTGGTGATGGCCAGCACACGGGGCTTGTGTATCAATTCCACGTTATACATTTCCAGCTCGTGGAGGAGGATCTTGTATTGGCCCATGATGTCGTCCGTATCACAGGGAATCATGAAGAGCAGGGTGGCGTTGCGTTCAATATGGCGCAAGAACCGGTGTCCGAGGCCTTTGCCTTCATGGGCATTTTCGATGATCCCGGGAATGTCAGCCATGACGAATGACCGGTTGTCCCGGTAATAGACCATGCCGAGGTTGGGCACCAGTGTAGTAAATGGGTAGGAGGCGATTTCAGGTTTGGCTGCGGAAACTACCGAGAGCAGGGTCGATTTGCCTGCATTGGGGAAGCCTACGAGTCCGACATCAGCCAATACTTTGAGTTCGAGGATCTTCCACTCTTCTTTTCCGGGCTCGCCGGGTTGGGCGTAGCGGGGTGTTTGGTGAGTAGGTGATTTGAAAAAGGCATTTCCCATTCCCCCGCGGCCACCTTCTACCAGCACCACTTCTTCTTCGTGTTTGGTAATCTCAAAATGGATCTCTCCGGTTTCAGCATCTTTGGCGACGGTTCCCAGAGGTACATCAAGGATGACATCTTCTCCGCTTTTTCCGCTGCGGTCCTGGGCTTCGCCATTGCCACCTTTGTCGGCGATGACATGCTTGCGGTATTTGAGGGAAAGCAGGGTCCAGACGTTCCGGTTGCCGCGCAGGATAATGCTTCCGCCCCTTCCGCCATTACCTCCGTCGGGCCCGCCTTTGGCGGTTTTTCTATCGCGAAGAAAGTGGACAGAGCCTGCCCCTCCTGCTCCTGAGCGGCAGCAGATCTTTACGTAATCGACGAAGTTTTGGTCAGCCATACAGGTATTTAGCGTTTATCGTTTAGTACTTTGTAAACAAAGTATCTTAATGATTTTTATAAGGCTTTCAGCGAGCTGCGCCCGCTGAAAGCCTTATAAAACCTGGTTGCGTGGGCTGCAGCCCATGCAACCAGGTTTTATAAATTTATTTAGTTTACAAAGTACTTAGCGTTTAAACGCTAAACGACAGACGGTCTAAGAAAGTTGATCAATTTCTTGGCGCAGTCTGTCGAAGATATCTTCGATCGACCCGATGCCATTGATCCGTTTGGTTTTGCCCGTTTGGGCGTAGTAATCAAATACGGGCGTTGTTTCCCGGTTATACACGTTAATCCGGTTGCGGATGATGGACTCGTCGTTGTCGTCGGCCCGGCTTGAAGTTTTGCCACGATTGAGGATACGAGCTACGATCTCGTCGTCATCCACCTCAAGCGCGATCAGTGCGGATACCTCCTGTGTTTTATCGGTCAGCATGGCATCAAGCGCTTTTGCCTGAGCTACTGTGCGGGGAAATCCGTCGAATATGAAGCCGTTGGATTTTGGGTGCGCTTCCACTTTATTGCGCAGCATACCGATGGTCACTTCATCGGGCACCAACTCTCCTTTTTGCATGTAACTTTTTGCCTGGAGGCCAAGGGGGGTGTCGTTGCTCATTTCATACCGGAAAAGGTCGCCGGTAGAAATGTGGATGAGCCCATATTTTTCAGCGAGGGTTACGGCCTGGGTTCCTTTACCTGAACCGGGAGGGCCGAAGAGTATCAGGTTGATCATACTGTCGGATGCTTTTGTTTGTGGCTGCAAGATACGGCTTATAGTTTAGAAGGTTTAGAAAAACTATGGCCGTATTACCCGGCAGGCCGTGGCATACATTTCCCGCCAATAAGAGCTTTGCTGGATATTATCGATAACGACGCCCCTGCTGGAGGTGCTGTGTACGACGGTTATTCCGTTTTCATTGTTGGCAATTACAAGAGATACGTGGAAGACCGCCCCGTTTTTTTCACGCCGGAAAAACATCAGGTCGCCGGGTTGGACCTCTGAAACCGGGATCATTTTGCCATCACTTTCCTGGTATTTTGAACTGGCGGAAAGCTGGATGTCAAATTGACTCATCACATACCCGGTAAATCCGGAGCAATCAAATCCTCCCGGCGTTTTCCCCGCCACTTTGTATTTGGTGCCGACAAACTGTTGGGCGTAGTCTGCCACCTTTTGTCGCAGGACATCTTCTTCTTTGGGTTCTTTAGTCCGGGCGGTGGTGGATGAGGGGTAGGAATGGTAAGCTGTGCTTACGGGCCTAAATGCATTGCAGGAGGAGAGGGAAAAATGCAGGATCAAGAGCAACAAGATGGAAAGGGCGACGTTTCTATTCATAATATCTTTTCTTGCTTTTTGAAAAGGTTAGTTGATAGGGTTATTATCGAGTAAGAGCGGCGAGAGCCGCTCTTGCTGTTTAAGCCCTGCTCGTTTTTTCAATTTTTTAACAACGCTTCTGCTTCTATCTTTAGTGCCTGAAGCGATTGCTGCAAGGCTTGTTGTGTTTCTAAAACTGATTTCCTTTCCTTCTTTGCAACTGTCGATGGGGTAATAGCCTGAAACCCCGTTTCCCAATCCTGCCATCGTTGCTCCAATGCGTCGATTGAACCTACCCGCGCGAGCTCTTCTTCTGTGAGCGCTCTTCCCTGTATATTGATCCGGTTGCGAATTTGCACGAGGGAATCGATAATACCGGCAGTCTCTTTCTCCAATTCTGTATTCTGGAGATGCAGGACCTGGATCTGTTCAAGGAGCTGGTCGTTGCAGGTGTTGGTTGAACTGAAGATCAGCATCGCGAGGAGAAGGAGGTAGGTTTTCATAATGTAGATTTTTTCTTTTTACCCTTAAAGATACAATCCGGGCAGAATCCCTGCAGAGCCAGGTGGGATGATTGGACCACAAACCCTGCTGGTGTATGGATAGAAGGCTGTGACACCTCGGTCAGGCATATCGTTTTTCCGCACTGTACACAATGAAAATGGGCGTGCTGGTCCAGATGCTGGTGCTCGTTGCAGGCGTTGAGACACAGGGCGTATTTAGGGTTATTGGTTCCATCGACCACCTGGTGCACGATACCTTTTTGCTCGAAAGTACGCAGTGTCCGGTAGAGGGTGATCCGGTCTGGTTTATGCAGGTTGGATTCCAGTTGCTGAGAAGAAAGGGCAGTTTCCTCCCGGAGCAATAGTTGGAGCACTTGCAACCGGATGGGGGTTTTGCGAAGGTTGCTATTGGTTAATATGGAGGTGGGTGTTTGTTTCAAGAAATTCGTGTTTTAAAAAGTAAAAGACGCCATCTCTGCAAGTGGAAAAGACGCCATCTCTGAGGGTAGATGCCATCTTTTCGGTGGTCTCTGCAAAGACGCCATCTCTGAGGGTAGATGCCATCTCTGCAAGTGGAAAAGACGCCATCTCTGAGGGTTCTCTGAGGGTAGATGCCATCTTTTCGGTGGAAAAGACGCCATCTCTGTAAGTGATTATTGAATTACCACCAGCCATTCCACCTCGATATCGGTTTCTCCTCCAGCCAGCGTAATGTCTCCATCGGATACGCCTGCAGCCGTTTTATCCGGCTCATGCCGCAAGGTTACCTTTAGAGTGCCGGAGCCTGGTGTGCCAATGGTCCAATTGGTTTTAAGGCCCAGCGGATTTCCATTGACATCCTGGTCTCCGTAGGAGAAAGTGAGCCCCAGCCCTGCAGAGCCCTGAAAGAAAAATTGGTGGGCGTCGCCTTCCGTTTCTACTTCCTTGCTGATATCTGCTGCCGGCGTCACCGATTCATTGAGCAAGGCCAAGCTTCCGGTGTAGCTGGCGCCTGCCGCCAGGGTGTCGCTGAGCAATACAGCTGGCGTTCCACCAATTCCGTCCGGATCTTTGAATTGAAAGACCACGGGCTCGCCTCCTGCGATCGGAGTGAAAGTGAGTGTAAGCGTGGTGATGAGCTCTTCTTCATTGACGGGAACGGGGTCTTCGTTGTTGCAACTGGAAAGGGTAAACGCAAGAAGAAGGGAGGCTGCAAAGAAAATGGTATTCACGGTTTTCATTTCAGGTACTTTTTGGTTAAAAATCCAGTTTGACGCGCAATTCAATATTGCGGCCGGGCTCGTCAGCGTAGTAACGAAGCCGGTTGAGGTAATCCCTATAGCTGGTGTTCAGGAGGTTCGTGGCATTCAGAAAAAAGGACACGGCTTGTTTTCCCAGGAGTAACCGGCAACTGGCAGAGGCTTGCAAAAGCGTATACCCCTCGGGTGGTGGCAACAGGTCAATACCTTCCGGCGCCCGGGTTTGCCGGCCGGTTCGCACCAACCCTGCGGAGAGGTGTGCGTCCGATACTTTTTTGTTCGTCTGTAGGGCGTATCTAAGTGATGCTTCTGCCCGATCGGCAGGCATGAAAAGTAGATAAGTATCCTGGCGAATATCCCTGGAGCGGAGCAGGGAGGCTCGCAGGTCGAGCGAAAAGCGTCGCCACATTTCCCAATGGGCATCTGCATCTACGCCCCAAAGCAGGGCATCGGTTTGGGTGTATTGAAAAACGGGAAATACCCCGCGAATGGTAAGAAGGGGTTCTGGGCCGGGCTCGAGGTAGATAAAGTCGCGAATATAGGTGTAGTAACCTTCCAATTGGATGTTCAACCGTTTATGGGGGTGAAATTCCAATCCAGCCACTCCTTTCAGCGCTTTTTCAGATTGGAGCGTGGGGTCTCCTTGTTCGATGGAAGCCACGGCATGGTGCAGGCCTTCGCTATACAATTCGCTGACATGCGGTGGACGGAAAGTAGTGCCGGCTTGCACGTTGGCTGTCCAAATATGGTTTGGGTGCAGAGAAGCCCCGATAGATGCCGAAAGGCCCTGAAACGGTAGTTTTTCAGTAAGGAGATGGTCCTGACTGTCGAACCGCTTGATTAGCAATTGGCGGGCATCCATGCGAATGCCGGTTTCTATTTCCCAAAGAGGCTTGGCATAGCGGGCGATCCCGAAAATGCCGGCCGTCGTGCTGTTGAACCATGGAATAAGAGGCCTCACACCCGTACCGGCCACATTTCTGTTTTGTTGATATTGAAAAGAAATTCCCACTGTAGTATGCCAGGTCGAACCATCGTGGAGGGGCTTCCAGGTCAGGGTGCCTTCGTGGGTGCCCAGGTCCATGTCTAACGCAGGCTTGGCGGTTCGTCCGGCGCGACGAATATCGAACTCCTGCCGGGCATTTTGCTGGAAGCCGTATACCAGGGTCCAAATGCCCGCTTTTTCGGGACGAAACACCGCTTCGGCTTTTACCAGGTGGTGTTGGGTCCATTGCCTGGGAGCGTTGATGGTGTAGGAAAAAGGGAGCACGTAGAGCGGGGTATCCCGATGGATCGCTTCCAGGAAATCAGCCACATTGCCGATGTGCGCACTGCGCAGCACGGCCCATTCGGACTGAAAGAAGCTGTAGTAAGCCGAAGCGCTGATCCTGCCTTTTTGGTAACCCAGCCCGATCGAAGCGGCACCCTGGGCTGAACCTGTATTGGTCAATTCATAACGAGGTGCTTTCCAGTCTCCACCCCGGTGTAAAGAACCTTGCAAACGCCAGCCAAAGCCGTCGAGTTTTTTCCAACCTCCCTGCCATTTGGTAGCCAGGGTACCCTGCTTTCCGTTGTTTTGCCCGATCAACATGGCTTCTCCTTTCAGTCCGGGCGACTCAGGTAACGGATCGGGTTCGCTGAGCACGACCCCGCCAATAGCGCCAATGCCATATTGGAGCGCGGCAGCCCCCTTGATGACGCGGATGCGGTCGGCGGTAAATGGATCGATCTCCGGGGCATGATCTACGCCCCATTCCTGTCCTTCCTGCCGGATGCCGTTGTTGTAAATGGCTATGCGGGTGCCGTGAAGACCATGTATTACTGGTTTTGCCACACCGGGACCAGTTTGGAGCATGCGCACTCCTGCCACCGAGGCTATTGATTGAGCAAGGGAGGCCCCCCGCAACTGGTCGAGCTCCCAACCCGATAAATCGGTCTTGTTTTGAACCGGAGCGGCTTCCATTCGCCGGGCACGAACCGTTACCGACTGGAGCCACTTGACGTGGTGTTCCAACAGCAGTAAAATGGTGGTGTCTTTTTGGAGGAAAATCTTGACTTCGCCCGGTTCACACCCAATATGGCTATACTGAATGGTGTGCCATCCAGGGCAAAGGTCAGGTATTTCAAATGCGCCAAGGCTGTCGGATGTGGTCCCTACTCCGGCTTCAACCAGATAGAAAGTAGCCAAATCAAGCGGACTATCATCGTGTTCATCCAAAAGGTGGCCACTCAGCCGGAGCTGGCAGGAGTCGGGCGATTGGGCAAAGGTGCTCACAGGAAGGAGCAGAAGCAATAGGAAAAATCGGGTCATAGCACAAAGGTGAGTGGTTTGACTGATAAATGCAACGATGTTGCAAAAAAGGATGCAAAGATCAGAATTAAAACAACTTCAGGCAACTTACCATGTTAGCACAAGGTTAAAATAGATGGAAGCGATAGAAAGAAAAGACTAATTTTTTGGGAAGGAGCGTTCGAACCTCAAAAATGAACAACCATGAAAACAAAACTTTTTTTGACCTTCTTTGCGGGATTTTTCCTGCTGCTGCAAACTGTACAAGGGCAGGCCAATTACAATTACAACAACCAGCAGGAAGATTTCCTGAAAAATGAGGTCCATCTGGAATACGGGGTTGTCACAACCCAGAGTGTCGCCATAAGAGGCAGGCAACTCCTCAGCGATATTTCTGTGGTTTTCCTTGATGCCTTGATTGAAAAACTGGGTTATGATTCGAACATCGGCTATGAACGGGATTTCACTGGCACCCGGGGTGCGATTGGGATCGGGTATTCCCGTTACCTGGTGCCGCGATGGACTATAGGGGCGACCGTTAATTACCATGGCTTCGAAACGGCCATTAATTTTGACAACGGCCAACAGGCATTTATTAAAGACAGGTTTTACACTTTTCTGGTAGATACCGATTACCGATGGGTAAATCAGCCTGGCGTACAATTGTATTCGGGGCTCTGTTTAGGGGCTTCTTACTGGCGGTATTTTTACGAAAAACCGGACCTGACAGTGAGCAACCATACTTTTTTTAACATGCAATTTACCCCGATCGGCATTCGGGTAGGCAATCAGATCGGTGGGTTCTTCGAGTTTGGCCTGGGCTCGAACGGCTTGCTTGTAGGCGGGATTTCAGGGCGGTTTTAACAAAAAAAGGAGGGCATTTGGCCCTCCTTTTTTTTGTTTATTTGAGTTGTTCGAGCAGTACTTCCACTGCTTTCTTTAATTGTTCATCCTCCCCTTTGGCCTTGCTATCGGGTTTGTTGTCGAGCACATAATCCGGCACAGCGGGGCCGTTCTCCATATTTTCCCCTGTCGCTTTGACATACCAACCCCGGAAGGGCATGCGCACATAGGAGCCGTCAATGAGGCCCTGAGCCCCCGTAGAGATCACCGCGCCAAAGGTCGGGGTGCCGACCAGTTTCCCAAGCCCCAGCGTTTTGAAGGCATGGGAAAAAATTTCGGCATTGGAATAGCTGGACTCATTGCATATCGCAATAGAAGGTTTGGTCCAGGCTGCGAGTGGCAGACGCTCCCCGTAAGGATAGTACTCCTGAAAACGCTGGTGTTCGCGTGGCAAGTTTTCCGCAGCCCCTCGAGGGATGGTATAAGAATGCTGGCGCACGCTGAGCACGGCCATGAGCATGTCGGTGGTCCATCCGCCGCCGTTGTAGCGCACGTCGATGACGATGCCCTCTTTGCCTTCGCCGGCAGCCATGAGTTCGCGTTCGAAACGTTCAAAACTGGGCCAGTTCATTCCTTGAATATGGATATAGCCGAGGCGACCATCGGAGAGTTGATCGGTCAGTTGCTTGCAGCGGGTTACCCAGTTTTCATAAAGCAGGTCGCGGATGGATGCCACCGGGCGGATGGCGATCTCTTTGGTCATGCCATCTTGCCCTTTTACATCTAAAAGGATACGTTGGTTGGCCGTGTTATTGAGCAGGCTGAAGAAGTTGACGCCGCTGCGCACCGGTTCGCCATTGACCGACAGGATGACCATGCCGGCTTCCAGTTTGCTTTGGCTTTTATCAGCTGGGCTCTCAGGGATGATCCTTACGATCTCTACCCCGTCTTTGACTGGTTTGACCTCTACGCCCAGGTCCCCGGTTTGGTCGCGCTGGGTCGATTCGGGCGTAGGGCCCCGGAAGCCCATATGGCTGGCGTCCAGCTGGCCCAACATTTCATTGAACATATCCTGAAAGTCCTGAGTAGTAGAAGCAGCCAGGGCATAGGCTTCATAGCGTTTGCGCAGCGCTTCCCAATTGCGGCCGTGAAATTGCGGATCATAAAAACCATCGCGGAGGCTGCGCCAACCTTCGGCAAACATTTGCTTGCGCTCTTCAGGGTGATTGATCTGCATTTTGGCTTCAAAGGGGATAGACTCCTGTTTATTGCCGTCGATAATCAGCTTGCCTAGTTTGCCTCCCGATTGGAGGAAGTACAAATTTTTCCCTCCCTTGTCGAGTTCGAGTTGCCTGCCCTGAAATTTTTCGGCAATGCGCTTGAGCTCGGTCCCATCCCACTTGGCGCTCATGAGGTCGGGATCGCCTGTCGCCCCAGCTCGCCCCTCTCCGTTGGTGGTAAAATAGAAGGTCTGGCCGTCTTTGGAAATGGCCAGGTTTTCCTCATTTCCGGCCAGGTGGGTGACTTGTTCGAGCCGTTCGTAAATATCTTTAAAATCGATCTCTACCGGGGCAATCTCTTCCTTGTCTCCATTCCTGTCGTCTTTGCCATTTTTCTTTCCGTTTTCCGGTTTTTCTTCCTCTTCTTCCTCCCAATCCGGTTTGGTTTTTTCCCAATCCGCCCGCTTCAACCAGGCGAACCACACATCGTAGTCGCCGTTATTTCGGAGAGAGAGGAAGCTGAGTTTGCTGCCGTCCGGGCTCCATACAGGAGATACGTCTGAGCGGGGGTGCATACTCACGTTCACAGGGCCGGCTGTATTGTCGGCAGCGTGGATAAAGATCTCTTCATTGAAATTGAGGTCGTCGAGGGCATATGCCAACCAGCGACTGTCGGGGCTCCAGGAAACCCCGGAGGGCGTAGCCCAGCCATCGAGGAGGGTTTTTGCATTGGTGATGGCGCCAGTCGAGTCGATATCCCAAACGGTCAATTGACCTCGTCCACGGAGCATGACGATCTTTTTCCGGTCGGGGGAGAGGAGTATGCGGGATTCGTCTTCCGGCGTATTGGTCAACATCCGGGTTTCCAGTTTGAGCGTACGGTACAGGGAAGCTTGTGCGGGGTCTGCCGAACGGGCCAGATAGAGCTCGTAGTTGCCCGTTCGATCTGAGAGGAAGAGCATGGTTGAATCGTTGAGCCACTGGATATTTTGATCCCGGAAGGGGTGGTTGGTGATCGCTGCGGTGCGCTTCGATTCTTTGTCATTAAGGGTGACAAATACTTCGCCCCGCACAGAAAAGGCGATGAGTTTGCCGTTGGGGGAGACCGTAAATTCGGTGGCTGATCCGGTTTGGGTCTTGGCTTCTACTGCATCGAACCGCGAGTCGGCGCTCACTTCGACAGCTACCGGTTTGGGTTTGCCGTCTGCGGGCATGAGGTAGATCCGGTTTCCCTTTTCGAAGACAATGGTTTTTCCATCTGCACTCACATCAAAATTCCGAATACCTTCATCGGTAAAGGACGTCAGTTGAAGGGGTTTTCCCTCTGCTTGCCCATTTGTATTGAGAAACTGCGCATACAAATTGTACCGGCCTTTTTCCGTACTCAGATAATAGAGCTTATTGGGTCCTCCCCAATCGGGCAAAATATCCATTCCGTTGAAGGAAGTAATTTGGTTATAGGTCTTATTTTTCCGGTCGTAAATCCAGATGTCACGGCTGGCCGGACCCAGATAAGGCTCGCGGTCGAGCGGGCTGGAACCCGACATATAGGCGATAAACCGTCCATCCGGCGAAGGCACGGGGGAAGCGCCAAGGGCATCCATCACCCGGTAGGGGGTTCCTCCGGGAGCGTCGAGCTGGTATACTTCCGGGACCCGTTCAAGTTCCTGAAAATAACGGCTGGTTTGAAAAAGGATACTTCCATCAGAAGCCCATTTAGGGTTGGCATCATTGGCGGAATGGTAGGTCAGGCGCACGGGGTTGCCACCTTGGGCATCGACGAGGAAAAGGTCGTTATTCCCGAATCGATTTCCCTGGAACGCGATTTTTTTCCCGTCTGCGCTCCATTGGGGTTGTTCTTCATACCCTTCATGTACGGTCAGGCGCCGGGCCAGGCCTCCTTCGGCGGGCACGGTCCAGATGTCCCCTTCGTACGAAAAAGCGATCTGTTTCCCATCCGGACTTAGGGCCGGAAAACGGACGAATGGCTGGTTTGCATCCTGAGAATAAACAAACAGCCCCCAAAGCAGCAAGCTGGGGAATAGGAGGGATATGCGAAAATTGGACATAGCAGAAAGTGTTGGTTTATGCCTGCCAATATCGCAATTTTTCCTTTGTGTTCGGCTACTAAAACCGTTTCCCTAGCCCAAGCCCGATTGTCCAGGTATCGTTGGCTTCAAACCGGGTGTCATAGAAAACCATGGGAGATACATCCCAGTGCTTGCCAAACTCGATTTCGTATTCGACCCCGGCGCGAACCAGAAAAAAATTCTCGGTTTTCTCAAATTCATACCCGGGACCGACTTGAAGCACCAATCCTTTCCAGGGTTTGAAAATGGCATCGAGCGTGAGCACCAGCGGGTATTCCCGTTCAATATCCATTTCGTTTTGGTGCTCGATCATAAAGCTTTGCAATTCGATATCATTGTGGATGCCGATCGCAAAGGACTCGTTAAACCAAAATTCGACGTCGAGTCCCCAGGAGGGAATGAAAAAATGTTTTTCACTTGCAATAGCAGGGACGTACGTATGGCCGATCAGCACCGCTGCCCGCCAATGCGGAAAATGATCGCTGTGTGGCGCCTCGATTAGCTGATCTTCCAGTGGATGATGCTGCCCTAATGCTGCAACACAAAGAGATACCATACCAAAAAGAGTGAGTACAAATTGCTTCATGAGCTTGCTTTTTCGCAAAACTAGCCACCGCCTGCACCCGGTTAAATGATTTTTATCACAGCCTCATTTTTTTTATCTTTAAAACTTAAAATCCTTTGCACATGGCTACTTCTCTCTTCAGCAAGCATCCAAAAGGCTTGCCCTATCTCTTTCTGACCGAAATGTGGGAACGTTTCGGCTTTTACCTGATGATCGGGATCTTTATGCTGTATATGATCAATACCGATACGGGTGGACTTGGTTTCCCAAAAAAAGAATCGGCTGATATTTACGGCACCTTCATTGCCCTGGTGTATTTGACGCCTTTCATGGGCGGCTTGCTTGCCGACCGGCTGCTGGGCTACCGGGTTTCGATCACGATCGGAGGGGTATTGCTGGGGCTTGGATATATGGCACTGGCTATTCCCGGGATGACAGCTTTTTGGGGCGCCTTATTCCTGATCATTGTGGGGAATGGCTTTTTTAAGCCCAATATCTCCACGCTTCTGGGCAACCTGTACAACGACCCACAGTATAAGGTCAACAAGGATGCCGGCTATAATATCTTCTACATGGGGATCAATATTGGCGCGTTCATTTGCAATTTCATAGCCGCGTATCTTCGCAATCACTATGGATGGGGCTATGCGTTTGCGGCCGCCGGCATCGGGATGTTTGTCGGGGTAGCCATTTTCTGGTTGGGAAATAAAAACTATGCCCATGCCGATGTGAAGAAAGAGGACAAGCAGGCCGGTGGTTCTGTCGGAAAATTGTTGGGGTCGATCTTATTGCCGGCAATGATTGCCGGCGCGCTGGGCTGGTTTATTCCGGGAAATATATTCGGCACGGATTCTACCGACGCCTTTCTGTTTGCCACCATACCGGTCATCATCTTTTTCCTGAATATGCTGATCAAGGCCCCTGCGAAGGAAAAACAGCCCATTGCGGCGCTGCTCTCCATTTACCTGATCGTGATCCTTTTTTGGGCGATCTTCAAGCAGAATGGGACAGCCCTGACCATATGGGCAGAGAGCTATACGGACCGGGAAATACCTACTGCGATGGTTCCGGTGACGGAGGGAATGGGGATGGTGCAGGTCCTCACCAATGCACAAGACACCTTTCCGGCGTACGACAAAAATTTCCGTACGGAAAAAGATGCAGCGGGAAAGGTGGTTACGACCGTCACTACCCATCCCTATTTTATCAATGCGCCGGAAAAACTTCCGGCCGAAGGCAACTCGGTCAAACTCATCTCAACGGAGATATTCCAATCGATCAATCCGTTCTTCGTCATTGTACTTACGCCAGTGGTCGTGCTCTTTTTTGCGATGCTGCGCCAGCGAAAACGAGAGCCGACCACTGCGGCCAAGGTCGGGTGGGGTTTGTTGATCACTTCGCTTTCTTCTCTGGTGATGGTTGCCGCGGTGTATTCCACCCACAACGGGCTGGTCAAGGGTTCCGGCTGGTGGCTGATCGGCACCTATGGGGTGGTCACCATCGGGGAATTGTGCCTCAGCCCGATGGGACTTTCCCTGGTCAACAAACTGGCGCCTGCCCGTATTGCAGGCCTGATGATGGGCGGCTGGTTTTTGGCTACCTCTATCGGCAATAAACTCTCCGGCGTACTGGCCAGTTTGTGGGACGTCTATGACCACAAAGCCAATTTCTTTTGGGTCAACACAGGGCTTACCCTGATCGCCGCATTAGCCGTATTTGTGATATTGCGCTGGCTCAACCGCGTGTTGCGGGAACATGGAGCTTAGGATCTTTACGATCCTTAGCGAAGGCTATATTCAAATTCCAACTCATGCCGGATGGGAATACCTTCCTGTCCGGTCATGGGAATTTCCGGCTTGAGCCCTCTGTTGGCATCCACGGCGCCCGGGTGTATCTTCACGAGGTCAAATCCTCTTTTTTGATAAAACCGGAAAGCGCGAATGTTATCATTGGTGGTAACGGTCCATACGCGTACGCACCCCAGTTGCCGGGCTTTTTCCAATACATTTGCTACCAGGAGCGCACCGATCCCCTGATTGCGTTCCCGGCTGTCGAGCAGGGTTAGTTCCAGTTCCTCTCCGTGTTGCTCGAAAGTGGCCAACCCGATCACGGCGCCTTCTTTTCGGGCGATAAAACCTTGCTGCTGTGCGGGGTAGAATAATTTTCCCCGGGCGACCATGCGCTCACTTCTCCAAAAAGAGGTGAGGAACGGAATAAGATCCGGGCGGTCGGCCTCAGTAAGGAGCGCAATTTCAGTGGGAGTCTTTAGTTCTGTCATAACGGTCTATCCAATTTTTCCATTCGGGATATGCTAGCCGCAGGGCGTCCACATTAGCGGGAAGAAAGTCTTCCGGGTCATAGCCCGGCGCCATGGTAGTGCCCAGCAAGGCAAAGGTACCACCTTCTGCCAACTTGGAGGCCTGCCAGGTCATTCCAGGTACCCGGATCTGCGGCCGCTCGCCCTTTTCCAACTGATTGCCCAGCAAGGCGACCTTTCCGCTCCCATCTGGCGACAGTAGCAGCATTTCCACCGGATCGCCGAGATAGAAATGAAAGAGCTCATCGGAGGAAAGCCGGTGAAAGGAGGACCAGGACTCAGGGGTGACCAGGTAATAAATTGCAGAGTACTGCCGGTCTTTCCCCTGGAAAGTTTCTGCGAAATATCCGCCCTCTACAGGAAGTGGGTTTAAGTCGAGCAGACTTATGATCTGTTTGGCATTCATGATGTCACACAAAATTTTTCATGGGTAAATATGAAAATTCGATACAATTTTTTACATTTACTACGAGTATTAAACATTTTGTTTACTAAACCAAGTGAATTATGAAGACCTCTAAACTTTTGATGGCCGGAGTAGCCGGCGGTGTGACGTATTTTATCCTCGGGTTTCTCCTTTATGGATTGCTCCTGATGGATTTTTTCACCAAGAATGCCACGAATGATGTTTCCCGGGGAGATGGCATGGTCTGGTGGTCCCTCATATTGGGGAACCTGTTTGTCGGATTTCTCCTGGCCTACATTTTTGGCCAATGGGCCAGCATCAAGAACTTTATGGGCGGATTAATGGGGGGGGCGATTGTCGGGTTCTTATTTTCCGGCGCCATTGATTTCAGTATGTACGGTACAAGTGACCTGATGAACATGACTGCGACCATCTCCGATATCTTAGTGGGTACCATCATGTTTGCCCTCACCGGAGGGGTAGTCGGATTGGTACTCGGTATGGGGAAAGAATAATTTATTCCAGCGATTAAAAAAGAGGCCGCGCCCCGCACGGTCTCTTTTTTTTGTTTAAGGGAGCCGCGCTACCAGAGGTCTTTCAGGAGCGCCAACCATTCTTAAAAAGAATAGCTTCCCCACGTGTGTGGGTGCTGGCATCCAACTGTGCCCGAAAGATTTCCCGTTCCCGCGGATCAGGGGTATTCAACAATAGGGCTGTTTTTTCCCATACTTCATCGCGCCAGGCGTGGATCAGCCGGGAGATGAGCCATTCGTCGAGGTTTCCCATGGAAATATCGATCAGCTCCATGCCGGGAGAATCGGATTCCAGCACGAGATCCTGCACGCTGTCCATGGTGTTTCCGATGATATCATTGACATGGCAATAATCTGCATACCGCATGGTGCGCTGCTCCTCGGAAAGGTGCGGCCATTCTTCCTGGAGCAGGTCCTCCAATGTGAGTACCAGGTCGTAATTGATATGGGCATTTATCCCCAACAACAGTTTTTGAAGCACGGCGCAGGATCCATGAATCGCTGTGTCGTGTGCAAGTGTCCATGTCTGAGAGCCTGCAGTTTTGCGCTGTTCATAATGATCAAGTGCCCGGAAGTAGTACTCGGCAAAATGATCTACAAACCGCTGCATCCATTTGGCGTCGTGAAATCCGCCGGCCGATACTTCGCGGAGCATATTTTCCGACATGAGGGTATAGCAATGCAGGAAAGAAGCCCGTTGGTCGGATCGTTCCCGCATCGTTTGCAAAAGACCGGATAACCGGGTAAGTGTGTCCATGCTTATTTTCGGATTCGCTCGAACAGGATTTGCGTATCGAGGTAAGGCAAATATTTTTCGTACGGCAATCCCTGGTCGAGGATATAGCCAGTCAGGAGTTGTTTCACCAGACGGACGAGTAGCTCCGCGTTCCAGGGTTTTTCAATGTAGCGATCAATGTCGGCATTATTAATGGCATTAATGGTATCCTGGTGAGTAGCCAGGCCGGTGAGCAAAAGCTTTCTGGTGTTTTTGAATCGCTGGTCGCGGTTTACTTCGATCAGAAAATCGACCCCGCTTTTTTCGGGCATGACGTGGTCGCAGACGAGCATTCCAATAAAATCGCCCCGGGCATCTATTTCTTCGATAAGCTCTTCGGCTTCGGGCGCCGATTCACAGCCTTCCAGGAAAAAGGCGGGTTCGAGGGGCGCCAGATCCTGCAAAATGGCATTGAGCACTTCGCGCTGATCTTCGACACACAGGATATAGATCTTTTCCATGGGGAAGGTTTTTATTTAAAAATTTTATCTATTCGGAAAGGGGTAAGGAAACCGAAAAAACTGTTTTCCCCGGCTGACTTTCAACCTCGATCTTACCTCCCATATTCTCCACGATGCGCTGCACGATGGAAAGGCCAAGTCCCAGGCCAAAGGATAATCCTTCGATCTTGGTGGTGACGTTGGGTTGAAAAATGCGGGGAAGAAGCTCCTCCGGTATTCCCGGGCCATTGTCGGTGATCGTAATGCGGGCTCGATGACCTTCCCGCCGGGAGCTGAGCTGTATAGCTGCATTTTTTTGAGCACTGGCGCGGAGACTTTCACAGGCATTTTTTATCAAATTGACCCATACCTGTACCAGTTCACCGGGGTTGGTCTGGAGCACAATGGTTTCTTCCAAATCGAGTTTTAGCTGGATGCCCTTCAACATATCTTTCAGAAGCAGGGTCGATTCGCGGATTGTCAGTGCGAGGTTGGCGCGGATCTGGACCTGGTGATTGGAAACCCCCAATTCTTTTACAGACCGGACGACCTGAGAGGCATGCCCCGAGGCGGCCAGCATGTCGTGCAGTGCCAGCCCTGCTTCGAAGAAGGGAAGATATTGAAGCAGTTTTTGGCGGATATCCCCCTCCAACCGGGCAATTTCTTCGTTGGATATGCTGGTCGCGGCGACCTGTCGGGCAAGGTTGGACGGAAGGTCAAACGCCTCTTCAATTTCTTTTCTCCGCCTGCGCACTTCACTGGAAGAAAGGACCTGACCTTCCTGCAAGGCTTTTTGAAAAAACAGCTCCATGCCCGGATCGCAATAATATCCCACAAACCGGGCGGTCCAGTCGGCCAGCCATTCTGCCTGGCGCTGGATAACCCCCACTGCATTATTCAGCTCGTGGGCCAATCCGGCAGCCAGCTGTCCCAGCATGGCCATTTTTTCCGATTGAAACAACTTGCGCATGGCCTCCTGGTTGCGGATCGTCATCTTTTGAGTGAGGAGCTGCCTCATGTAGATCTCATCCACGACAACGGGTAGGAAATGCTCAGCAAACCCGCTGTTATCATGCTCTTTATAGGAATGGTCGAGAAAAGCCAGGATGGTGGGTTCCTCCGCCAGCACGGTGGAATAGCTTTTATGAGTTTCGGAAAAAAAGCTGTACACGCCGACAAAATGATCAATAGTAGACCGGAAGGCCTCGAAGGGGTGGTCGGTTTCGTAGCCCAGAAAGCCCACCAACGCGCCCTCCAACACGAAATAGAGGCGGTCGTTTTCCTCCTCTTCCCGCAACAGGATGTCTCCTTTCTGGAGATGGAGGTGGCGGGCCGGATCAGAGAAGTAGGTCTGCTTTAGCCATTCCAGATTTTCCTTTTTGATAATTTCCCGGTCTTTCATGGCTGGAAAAAATTAAAACTTTTCAAAAGCAGCACCAACAACATGGCGCCAATGAGCCCAATGATCCCGACCAATACGCCTGCTTTGGCCATGTGGCGGGTCTCTATGCCGCCTGCCGCATGAGCCAGCGCGTTGGGCGGAGAACTGATAGGCAGCGACATGCCCACAGAGATAGAGAACGTGACGCCTAAGATAAGACCGGTGACGCCTCCAACCGGACCGAGGTCCAACCCGGCAGTTCCGAGTGCAGCCACAATGGGCAATAGCAGGTTGGCCGTGCCGGTATGCGACATGAAATTGGCCATGAGCAACCCGATGAACGCCGCCAGGAACAGGACGAGGAACGCAGCCTGGCCGGCAAAAGGTATTTCGCCCACCATGCGGGTTACCAGGCCACTTTTTTCCAGGGCTAACCCGAGGGCAATACCCCCCGCTACCAGCCACAACACATCCCAGCTGATCGACTTGAGGTCTTCCCGGCTGATGATGCCTGCACTGAGAAAGACGGCTACAGGGATCATGGCCACGACATATGCGTTCATGCCGTGCCAGAAGTCGGTCAGCCATAAAAACAGGGTAAGCACGAACGTGACATAGACGATATAGGCTTTGGAGGTGCGAAGGAAACGCCCTTTAAGGTGGAGTGGTACGGAACTGGTTTTAAATGGAAAAAAATACTGTAAGAGTATCCAGCAGATGAGCAACAAAATTAGGGCATACGGCACGCCAAAAACCATCCATTTCCCAAAGCTGATCGACGAAGCGCCTGTAATATATTTTAGCGCAATAGCATTCGGCGGGGTGCCGATAGGCGTACCGATACCGCCGATATTTGCGGCAAAAGGAATGCCCAGCGTGAAGGCCACCCGTCCGGGATCGTCGGCATCGAGCACGGCCAGCACGGGCACCAGAATGGATAGCATCATAGCCGTCGTAGCCGTATTGCTCATGAACATGGAAAACAGGGCTGTGATGCCCATCAATCCCAGCAGGAGCACCTTGGGCCGCGTGCCGAAAGGCTTCAGCAATACGGCAGCCAGGCTTTGATCCATTCGGTATTTGGTAGCAGCCATGGCCAGAAAAAAACCGCCCAGGAAAAGCAGGATGATCGGGGAGGCAAATGTCCCCATGATTTCTTTATAGCTAAGCAGATTCGTCCATTCTTCTCCACCGGACGATTTCCGGAAAAGGATGAACCCCTGGTCGGATACCATTACCAATTCCAATACGATGATCAATACAGAAGTAGCAAAGATCGGGATGGGCTCGAGTATCCAAAACAGCGCGGCCAGCACAAAGAGGGCCAGCACCCGGTGCTCGATCACGCTCATGCCGGGCAATAGCCGGTCTGCCGGAATAAGCAGTATGAACAAGGGAATTAAGATGGCGATCCCGGGCTTTAGCCAGGAAAGTACCTGTGTTTTTTTCATAGGAATTGGGGGGTTACCATCCGCCTGCGTATCTCAGATCTTGTTTGCTTTGAATTCCCAATAATGCATATTTTAAGCCAAGTATCTGCCGGATATGCAGGTAATCATGCGCCAACCAGTTGGCGAGGAACAATTCGGCCGACAACGGCCCGAGCGTTGGGTGCTGGTAGGTGTTGGTCCAGGGTGGGCTGACCAGCGACTGGAGCCAGGCCACGGAAGATTTCCGTTCTTCCAGGAAAATATCCAGCATGTCGGAATAATCCCTGGAAATATATTTCCGCTCATGGACCCAGCTTTGTGGGTCGATAGGCGGCATTACCTCTTCCGGCTTGAGGAGCACATGCCGCACGCGGGCACGAAAGTCCTCCCGCTCTTCATCAACCAAATGGCAAAGCACTTCCAGCAGGCACCATTTGTCAGGCGCAGGTTTCCAACGCACCTCTTCTTCAGAGGTACCGGTGAGAAGTTGGCTGAAAAATGCCAAATTGTCAGAGAGATTGTGTATTATCGAAGCGTGATCCATAACCGGAAAGTTTGTTGGCCGCAGACTCAAAATTAACCTTCCCGCACCAAAAACCTAAATAGATGCGCATTGAAACGAAGACCGCATGCATTCATCTGGCGATTTTAATGCGGTTGTTTTTCCTGCCAGACAACCAATTTCTTCATGCACAGCATTATTCTCCTATACAGGAGGAAGCATTACAAGCCCTTTCCCAATATGTGGGTTACCCTTCCCTGAGTGGAGCAGAACTGGAAGCAGGCCGTTTTTTTGCCGGGCTGTGTGCGGAAAAAGGACTCCATATCACTCAACTGGGCGCCGAAAACGGGCAGATCAATTTTGTGGCTTCGCTATATCCGCTGCATATTCAAAAGCCCAATGTCGTTTTTCTCAACCATATTGATGTCGTAGACGCAGATACGCTTGAATCGCATTGGGCGCATGCACCCTTCGGGGGCGTAATTGACGAAGAGCAGATTTGGGGGAGGGGGGCTTTTGATAACAAAGGGGTGGCCATCATGCAGTTGTTTGCAATCGCCTCATTTGTGGCTCGTGCCAGAACAGAAGAATTGCCATATAATGTGTCTTTATTGGCTGTATCCTGTGAGGAAACCCAATGTGCCGGCGGCACCCGGTATGTGGTTGAGCACTTTTTGGATACACTGCAAGTGGCAGTAGTTTTTGGGGAAGGGCCACCCAGTCTGGAAGGGATCGTGCCGTCCCAACCGGAGCAGTTGCTTTTTGCTATTGCCCTGGCTCATAAACGAGCTTGTTGGATAAAACTGCATGCCGAAGTGCCCAGCCTGGCGCATGGTTCGGTGACGCCCTTGCAGTATTCCAATAAAGAAATGATCCAGGCGGTGAATCGCCTGGTGACCTGGAAGCCCAGGATGCAGTTTAACCGGATAAATCGTCAAATGCTGAAGGACCTGGGACGTATGGAAGGAGGGGTGGCAGGCTTTTTTCTCCGGCATCCCCGTCTGACAAAACCTTTGCTGGTGCCTGCGTTGCGAAAAGAACCTGCGTTATCCGCTCTTTTTACCGATAATATCACCCTGACCGGCATGTATGCAGGAGGGCACTCTATCAACAGTATTCCACAGGAGTGCACAGCCTATCTGGATTGCCGCCTCCTGCCTGAATCCGATCAGGCGCAGTTTTTGAAACGGCTCAAGAAGCGTTTGCGATCCGATGTCGTGGAGGTAGAATTAGTTTTAGAGATGCCTGAAGGGCAACCATCTCCGCAGGAAAGTCCGTTCTACGAGGCCATGCATGCCTCTATTTCCAGCTATTACCCGGAGGCAGAGGTCATTCCGGTGCTGCTGCCCAATTTTACGGACGACGGCTGGTTTCGGGCGGCAGGGGTTCCTTGCTATTCGGCTATTCCCGTGAAGTTATCCCGCGCAATCCTGGAAGGCGTGCATGGGGCAGATGAACACATCCCGGTGCAGGCCTTACTGGAGGGCATTGACGTCTATACCGATCTAATTGATCGGGTCATGCAGATCCATCAGGGGGGAGAAGAATAACTTCGCCACATTGAGCGGTCTTAGTGCGCTTTGTTTTTTCAATTGGTGGAGGGCCATTCGTTGGTCGATCTCTACCAGCATCTTTACCGCTTCCAGGATGTGCGGACCTTTGTTGAGCATGGCGCATTCTGCCCGAACCGAGAGTACCGCATCGGAGATTTCCGCCCGCGTAGCCAGGCCGGTTTTGACGAGATTTTCCAGGATTTGGGTAGCCCAGATCGTGGGTATGTGGGCGGCTTCGCACAGCCATAATATCTGTTCCTGTACTTCGGCGATGCGCAGGAAGCCCAATTCCACCGCCAGATCACCCCGGGCGATCATGGCGCCGACCTTGGGACTTTTCATCGCAGTGAGCAGGAGAATGGGGAGGTTTTCAAACGTTTCCTGGGTTTCTATTTTTAAAATGATGCCGATGTCTTCCCTCCCCAATCGCTTCAATTCTCCCTGAAGTTGCGTCACATCATCGGGACGGCGCACAAAGGAATAGCCGACCATGTCCGCGTGCCGGGCTATGAGTTCGAGGTTTTGAATATCCTCGTCCGAAAGAGCCGGGAGACTGAGGTGGGTGGCGGGGAGGTTGATCCCTTTTTCCGCATAGAGCCTGCTGCCTTCATCACTGGCGCTGGTGATGCGTACTTCGAGGCGTTCGGGAGAACCATTTTCGATGATTCCGCCTATTTTTCCATCATCGAACCAGATCGGATCGCCGGGCTGTATATCGTCGAAAATACCGGGAAGCGAGACCGGTATTTTTCCAGGGATGAGTAATTGGCCCGTAGGATGAAATTCCGGCGGGGCGCCAATTGTTGCATCGCTCGTCAGGTGCAGGGTATCTCCTTTTCGGAGCAGGATATACCCCCGTTTTTCGTTTCCTTTTTTGGAGATACGTGCAGGCAGCGCTCCGGTGCGGAGTTTGGGACCTTCCAAATCCATATACAACAAACAGGAAGTGCCGGTTTCCTGTTTAGCGCGCTCGAGGTGGGCAATCATTTGACGCCAGGCCTCAGGGCCGTCATGGGCGCAATTGATGCGGGCCACCGACATGCCGGTTTGGACGAGGTTCAGGATCAATTCATAGTCATCGACAGCCTCAGAGGGAAGGGTGACCATCACCCTGGTATGCCCGGAAAAGCGTTCAGGGCCGAACAGTTGTACCGTATGCTGGTCCAGGCGTTTTTTGCTTTTGGGGTGATCGAGGGAAAGCGCGGTCCCCTCGGTTTGGATTTCCTCTTTTTCTTTCCCGTCGAGCATTTGGAGCAGAAAGAGTATATTTTGGAGATTGATTAAGGTATAGCGCTCGGAGTGGCCGATCGAAGAAAGTCCAAGGGAAGACAGTTGCCACTGAATATCGCGCAGGTCAAACGTGCGCAAGGCCAGATAATGCACTAAATTGCGGGCACTTTCCACGTAGTGAGGTTGCACCTGCTGGATGAGTGGGCTATATTTCCGCTCGGCTTCAAACAGGGCATCCCGTATGGTCTTCAATCGGTTGAGGAGGGTCCGGATATCAATTGATTCACTCATGGAAAGAAATTTTTTTGCTTTTTTCTGATGTTATGCAGCGAGGCAAAATTTCTTGGGATTTAATGGGATTAAGAGGGATTGTCTGTCTGAATAATCCCTTTCAATCCCACTTAATCCCTTGTATCTATTGAAAGTTATCATTAGTGCCTAACATCAGTTTTTATTTAAAACACAATTATGGGTAAGTTTCCACTGATTGGGTTACTTTTTTTGATTCTTTTTGGTTTGGGATGCCAGCCTAAAGGTAAGCCTGCCAGTTCAGAAACCCTAACCCTTGCCGTTGCCGCTAATGTACAGTTTGCGATGAAAGAGTTGAAGGCCCAATTTGAGCGGGAAACGGGCATTTCGGTAGAAACCGTGCTCAGCTCTTCCGGAAAATTGGCAGCACAGATCGGGCAAGGGGCGCCGTATGATGTATTCATCTCCGCAGACCGGAAATACCCGGAATATTTGTACCGGGAGGGAAAGGCGATCGCAGAACCCAGCACCTATGCCTACGGCATCCTGGTGCTCTGGACCATGAAGGACTTAGATATTTCCCAGGGGCCGGCTGTACTGTCCGATCCGTCCATTCAAAAGATCGGGATCCCGAACCCGCAAACGGCGCCGTATGGGGTTCAGGCCATGCGCGTCCTCGAATATTACGACCTTTTGGGGGCTGTTGAATCGAAGCTGGTTTATGGAGAAAGCATTGCACAAGCCAACCAGTATATCCTGTCAGGTGTTTGCGAAATTGGGTTTACTGCCAAATCGGTCGTACTTTCTGCGGAGCTGGAAGGGAAGGGGAAGTGGGTAGAGCTTGATAAAAGGGCGTATGACCCCATCGCTCAAGGGGTGGTGATCACCACACACGGCCACTCGACCCATCCGGAAGCAAGTCGCCGTTTTTTTGATTTTCTGTTTTCTCCCCAGGGGGAAGCTATTTTTGAGAAATTTGGGTATGAGATAGAAAAGCATGAATGAAGCGTTTTTAGAAACTCTGTGGCTGACCTTCCGGCTGGCTTCCACCACCATGCTGATCCTCCTGGTGTTAGGGATTCCTTTGGCCTACGCCTTGGCCAATACGCGTGCCTGGTACAAGCCGCTGCTGGAAGCCTTGGTCAGTATGCCGCTGGTATTGCCACCTACGGTGCTGGGGTTTTATTTACTCATGGCCTTCAGCCCCGACAAAGCCTTCGGGCATTGGCTATTGGAGCACTTCGACATTCGGCTTGTCTTCACCTTCCCTGGACTGGTGGTAGGGTCGATCATCTACAGTCTCCCGTTCATGGTGCAGCCCATTCAGGCGGGGTTTGAAAATCTGTCGCCTCATTTGGCGGAAGCTTCCTATACCTTGGGCAAATCGAGGAGAACTACTTTATTTCGGGTCTTATTACCCAACATCAAACCCGCCTTGCTGACGGGTATGGTGTTGTCCTTTGCCCATACGGTGGGCGAGTTTGGCGTCATCCTGATGATCGGCGGCAATATACCGGGCGAGACGCGAGTCGCTTCCATCGCTATTTATGACGAAGTAGAAGGATTGAACTATGCCGTGGCCCATCAGTATGCCGCGGTACTCGTCACATTTACGTTCCTGATCTTACTTTCGGTATATACCATCAACCGGAGTTTCATAAAAAGACAGTGGGGCTGATGATGCAGATCAAGCTATATCACTCCCTTTGGTCGGCTGCCGGCCGCATGGTCCTGGACCTGGATATGGAGATCCATCCGGGCGAGTTGTTGGCTGTGTACGGCCCATCCGGCAGCGGAAAGACCACATTGCTGCGGATGCTGGCGGGCCTGGCCCGTCCGGAGCGCGGATACATCCGCTTTGGAGAAGAGGTGTGGCTGGATACCGCAAAGCGGACGATAATCCCCACCAAGCGCCGCAAAGTGGGGCTGGTGTTTCAGGAATACGCGCTTTTTCCCAATATGACCGTGCGGAAAAACCTGGAGTATGCCCTCGATCGCGGTCAGTCGAAATCGGATGTAGAGGAGTTGATGCATATCATGGAATTGGAAGAGTTGGCCGGGCGGTATCCGGCCAAGCTGTCGGGCGGACAGCAGCAACGCGTGGCGCTGGCCCGGGCATTGGTGCGGAGGCCTCATTTACTGTTGTTGGACGAACCCCTCTCTGCGCTCGACACCGAGATGCGAATCCGGCTGCAGGAGTATATTCTCCAGGTCCATAACACCTATTCCCTGACTACCGTATTGGTTAGCCACGACGTACACGAAGTGATCCGCCTGGCCGACCGGGTGATCCTGCTCGAGGAAGGAAAAATACAGGAAGTAGGAGGCGCTGCACAGGTGCTTTCCCTGCCCGGATGGGTACGGTTAGAAGGGATGGTTAGCCGGATCGTTCCCGGTATAGGAGCGGGCTTTGCGGCTGTGGTGGTGGTCGGGTCTGCAGAATTCCGGATCGGGCTATCTGCAGAAATGGCGCAGAATTTGAAAGAAGGGGATATGGTGCAGGTTGCGTTGCAGCCTTCGGGGCAGCCGGTATTGTTGAGGGAGTGATTAATTTTTAACCGCAAAGACGCTAAGAACGCTAAGAAAACGTGCTCTTACAATTGGCCTTTCTCTGCAAAGGCACGATAGCTTAGCGTTCTTAGCGTCTTTGCGGTGTTAAAAAATAAACCATGAAATATTTACCGTTTCTAAGTCTATTCCTCTTCTTGAATATTTCCATCCTGGCCCAGCGCCCCGACAACCCCTTTTCCCAAGACCTCCAATGGCGCAATATCGGTCCGGCCAACATGATGGGCCGCATAGCTGCGATCGACGCGCTGGACACCGACTACCGGCATGTGCTCTGTGCCTCCGCTTCCGGAGGAGTGTTCAAATCGCTGAATGGCGGCATCACGTGGACGCCGATCTTTGACCGCTATGGCGCAGGCTCTATCGGCGCGGTAGCGCTGGATCAGGTCAATACCGAAATTATCTGGGTAGGGACGGGCGAAGCAGCCAACCGCAACAGCAGTGGCTGGGGAGATGGCATCTATCGCTCGGGCGATGGGGGAGAGACCTTTCAGCACATGGGGCTGGAATCTACCCACCACATCGCCGATATCGCCCTGAATCCCTACAACCCGGATGTCGCTTATGTGGCTGCGGTGGGGCACCTTTGGGGCTATGGAGGCGACCGGGGTTTGTTTAAAACAGAAGATGGAGGCAAGAGCTGGAATAAACTGGCGAATGGGCTTCCCAACGATGGGAAAACCGGTTGCACCGAGATCGCGATGCATCCCAAAGACCCGAATATCCTGTTTGCAGGCTTTTACCACCGGCTTCGCGAACCCTATTGGTTTACGAGTGGAGGAGAAAGTGGAGGACTTTTCAAAAGCATCGATGGAGGACAGACCTGGCGCAAGCTCACTGAAGGGCTTCCCACCGGAGAGACAGGTATGATCGATATTTCCATTTGCAATAAATACCCAAACATTATGGTGGCTGCCGTGGAAGCCGATGAAAACCTCCCCGAAGGCGTACCCGGCTCGGGCGTATACCGGTCGGACGATGGAGGCGAAACGTGGACATTTTTGTACAAGCACGCCGTGCGTCCCTTCTACCACGGACAGATCGCCATCGACCCCATCGACCCCAACAACATCTATGTGGTATCGAGAAATTTTCAAATTTCGCGCGATGGGGGGAAGACCTTTACCGAACGGGATTGGCAGGTCGACGGCGGCGATGACCACGATATGTGGATCGCCCCTTACGACAACAAAATCATGTATCTCGCCACCGACCAGGGGCTTCGTCTTTCAGTCGACGGCGGGGAGACCATCCTTTCTTTCAACAACATGGCCATCGGCCAATATTATGCCATCGGCACAGATATGCGCGATCCCTACTGGGTGATCGGCGGGCTGCAGGACAACGGGCTCTGGATCGGTCCCAGCAACAGCCGCGAACGCCGGGGCATTCTCAACGAACACTTTACCTGGGTAGGGGAGGGAGACGGATTTCACGCCCAGGTCGATCCCACCGACTGGCGTACCCTCTACATCGTCAACCACGTGGGCTTTGCCAACCGGGTCAACCTCGAAACCCGCGAATACCAATACATCACCCCAACGCCGGAAACGACGGTCAATTTTGCAGACTATTTCGATCCGGATTTTCCCGAAACACCTATCCAATACACCATCCAGCCCGGCGAGCATTGGTTTTATTGGGAATTCAAAGACCGGCCGCTGCTCACGCCCCAGTTTCGCTTCAACTGGTCGAGCCCGCTGGTCTTGTCGCCCAATAACCCCCGTACCCTCTATTTTGCCGGCAATTACCTGTTCAAATCGGTTGACCGGGGCGATACCTGGCGCCTTATCAGTCCCGACCTGACCGGCAATGACCCGCAGCACCGCAATCCGTCGAAAAGCGGCTTTCTGACCAATAGCGTGACCGGAGGAGAGAACCACTACACCATCGTCACCGTGGCCGAATCGCCCATCAACGAAGCTGTGGTCTGGGCTGGTACCGACGATGGTTTTTTGCACGTCAGTAAAAACGGCGGCGCCACCTGGGCCGAAGTGGGGCAGCACATTCCTGGCCTCCCCGGGCGGATCTGGGTGAGCCGGGTCGAGCCCTCCCATTTTGAGGAAGGCCGTTGCTATATCACGCTCGACCACCACCGCAATGACGATATGAAGCCCTATGTCTTTGTGACCGAAGATTTTGGCGCCACCTGGAAAGAACTTACGTCCAACCTGCCGCCCGATTTCAGCACCTACGTCGTGCGGGAGGATCCCGTCAATCCCAACCTGTTGTTTGTGGGCACCGAAGAAGCCGTGCATTTTTCCTGGGATCGCGGCCGCATCTGGTATGAACTGATGGGCAATATGCCTACCGTGGCCATCCACGACCTCGTTATCCACCCCCGCGACGGCGACTTGATCGCCGGCACCCATGGGCGCAGTCTTTGGATACTGGACGATTTGAGTCCGCTGCGGCAGCTGGACCGGGAGGTATTGATCCAGCCGTTGCACCTTTTCCAAAGCCGGACGGCCACCAAGTGGCAGTCGATCAATACCGGGCGCAAGCAACCTTATTTCGAATTCCGGGGCGCCAATCCGAGGTATGGCGCTTGCATACAGTTTTACCTGCAAGCGACGCCCGCCGATTCGGTGTGGATTTCCGTTTCCGACCCTTTTACCGGTCATGAAGTGAGGTGGAAGGCGCCGGCACATCAGGGCATCAACCGCTGCTATTGGGATTTTGAATTTCCGCCCAGCCTGGAATCGCGCGAAGCCATGTGGAACCATCTTGGGGAAGTGATCGAGACCCTGCAGGACCGGGTAAAAGACCAGGCCTTGCAGGACACCCTGTCCGTGCTTGAAACGAACTGGAACATCAAACCGCACGACCCGAAAACCCTAAACGAATTGCGCAAAAAGTTGGTCGATCATTTTGCCGGCTACGCCGCCGGGCGTCCGCTTTTTGGAGAGAAACTGGAGAATTGGGTAGCGCCGGCGGGCCGGTATAGGGTGAAGGTGGAGGCAAATGGACGGCAGGAAGAAGGGTGGCTGGAGGTAAGGGAGGATCCGTTGGTAGGGAGGGCCGGCAGGTAGGGAATCCTTCTTTCATCCTGATTCCCGACGTTGTGGGGCCGCAGATGCCATCTTTTTCGGGGTTATGCTGAATTTCACCTGGATCAATAATTTACTAATGCAACACCACTATTCGTTCCACTTCCCAGAGTACCCCATCTGCAAAATATTGAATAAAGTAAACCCCCGCCGGCCAATCTGCCACGGAAACAGTATGAGTAGATTCCCCGAATGATAATGCTTCGTCAAGGAAAACCTTTCCCATGCTATCAGTAATGTGAAGTCGATGATTGTTGCCTGGTTGATAATCAGAAAGAGCTAATCGTATATGGGAGGTCGCAGGATTGGGATATACCCGAAGTCGGGTGCTTTTCCCGATAGGCTCTTTAGCGCTGAGAAGATAGTCACAATCATCACCGATGCAATATTCATGAAGAACTGGGTTAAAAGAAAGAAAGGGAAAGTCATTATTAAAAATTCCGGAATCGTGAAAGCCGATCCTTTCCAAAAATTCAATATCCTGAAGATTCCCCAAATATGAGTGAAACAAGAATGTTTTTAAAGAGTAATCATGATGCTCAGAAGTATATATACTGTCTATTACAACATCTCCTAAACCACTATAAAAAAGACAAAGCCCGGGCAGTGTATCACCGACCTCCAGGTCAAAATCATAGAGTAAAAATTCTTCCAGCAAGGGGCAATTTCCAAATGTGTCGCCGGTTCCATAATCGTTAAAACGATAAAGAAATACTTTCCGCTGGAGCGTATCATCCCGAATGGCTGCATGCAGCGTATCATTATCAATAATATAAGGATAAGGCGTAATATGCGTGACGGGGTCTTGATAGAAACGGCGGTAATAGACCTTTTTATAGGTCTTGTCATTTATTGTCGTATCTCCCTTTATGTAGTACTCATACGGAGCGGCATCCCAAATTGGCCCGGGGAAAAACATCAGCCAATGCGCATCTTCAATCGCCATCGGGGAATAATCCTGAGCGAGGAGGAACTGGGAACACATGACCAGAAGGAAACAAAGGGTTTGTGCTTTTTTCATAGAGAAATCTTTTTAAGCTTTTCCATTTTTTGGTTGCCTGCTTATTAGGCTAACGTCCTCCAACTTTTCACCTCCATTCCATCGCTGCGTTGTTGCCCCTCATCGCCTCCATAAATCACTAAGCCTTCTGGTTGGCCGGTAATTTTTTTCCAAAATCGAAGGGCTTTGAAGTACGATGAAGTAATGGTTTGCCCTGATTTTATCTCTATTGGGAAAAGCCTTATCCCTTCATCCAGGAGGAGGTCGATCTCATTGCCAGAACTATCTCTCCAGAAATACAGGTTGGATCGCGCTCCTTGATTTAGACGGTCTTTCAAGTAGTTGGAAATGAGGAGATTTTCGAAAAGGGCTCCACGATAAGGATGCTGTATGAGTTCTTCTGGTTTGGTAATTCGAAGCAGATGACAAGCAAGGCCTGTATCGCAAAAATATAACTTGGGCGTTTTTACAATCCGCTTATTGAAATTTTTGAAATAGGGGGGCAGAAAATAGATAATATAACTGGCCTGGAGAACCCCCATCCACGCCTGAACCGTTTTTTGATCTACCCCCAATTCGATAGAGAAATTGCTTAAATTGAGGGTTTGGCCTACTCTCCCGGCACAAAGAGAGAGCATTTTTTCAAATGCAAGGAGGTTCTCAATATTCCTGATCTGTCGAACATCCCGTTCCACATAGGTTCGAATGTAGGCAGGAAACCAATCTGCCGGGTCTATTCCCTCTGCCTGAACAGGAGGATAGCCGCCTTTAATAATCAGCGTATTGAGGTCATCTAAAGCCCCATCTATTTGAGCCAATTCTTGAAGAGAAAATGGCAGAAGATCCAGATAGGCAGCTCGTCCGGCCAGGCTTTGAGTTATTTTTTCCAGCAATAAAAAGTTGTTGGAGCCGGTGAGGATGAATTTTCCACGTGCTGAAGATTCATCCAGGATCTGTTGCAAGTAAGAAAGCAAAATGGGTGCCCGTTGAATCTCATCAAGAATGGCTCCTGCCTGGTATTGTTGTAAAAATCCTATCGGATCAGAAATGGCAAACTCACGGGTGGAAGGGTTTTCTAATGAGACATAAGGCTTATCCGGAAAACAATACCGAGCAAGTGTCGTTTTTCCACTCTGCCTGGGCCCCACAATGGCTACCGCTTTAAATGACTGGGCTAATTGCAGGATCTTTTCAGCTGCTTTTCTTTGGATCATTTTTTTTGCAAATTTGGAATTCAACTCCGAATTTACAAAAAAAAATTAGGAGTATTCAAAATTTCAACCCCTCACTATATGCAATCTATAATAATGAGTTGTAGAAGCCGCACCCCCAGGGGTTACGTTACCTTAACCAGCATAAAACGGTCCCCCCCCTTAATTCAACCCAAAAACCCTTCATTCGTCGTTTTTTCTTGCCTTACCTTCAAATGTTCCGTAGTTTCCCTCCAATCGCTACCAATCCATATTTGGAAAACGTATAACATTCATTTATCAAACCCCAGGAAGCATGTCTTTAAAATATAGATTCCCCGCAGAGGCGGGGAATCTATATTTGGAAAATTTATAACATTCATTTATCAAACCCCAACCACATGTTACTAATCGTTGGTTTTGTTGTTCTCGTAATCTTTTTCTATGGCGTCATGCTTTACAACAAAGGCGTACGCCTCCGCAATTTGGTCGACGAGTCCTGGAGCGGTATTTCGGTGCAACTCAAGCGTCGCTACGACCTCATCCCCAATCTCGTCAGCACCGTAAAAGGGTATGCCAAGCACGAGCAGGAAACTCTGGAGAAAGTCATTCAGCTGCGCAACCAGGCGCAGTCGATCTCGGGCGGTAAAGGAAATATCGGCGAACAGATCGAAGCAGAGAAAGCACTCAGCGCCGGCGTACGCGGCATCTTCGCCCTGGCCGAAAACTACCCGGACCTGAAGGCCAATACCAACTTCCTGGAGTTGCAACGTTCCCTGGCCGATGTCGAGGACAATTTGCAAAATGCCCGTCGCTACTACAACGCCGTGGTGCGAGACAATAACAACTTCGCCGAAACCTTCCCCTCTGTGATCATCGCACAAATGTTCGGATTTGGCAAGGAAGCCTTCTTCGAAGTAGATGACCGCGAACGGGAAAATGTGAAAGTGGAGTTTTGAACCCTTCCCTTATGATCAAGATAATCATAAAACCACGGCGACCGGAAGTCGCCGTGGTTTTGAACCAACTCGTTCTTGTACTAGGAATGCTCTTGCTGGCATTGCCAGTGCAGGCGGAGTATTTCACCATTGAAAATTATCAGGTCCATATAACCGTGGAACCTTCCGGGGACTTTCTCGTCGAAGAAACCATAGACGTGTTGTTTGACTCGGAACGACATGGGATTTTTCGTTCCATTCCATATAAGTATAAAGTGGGTGGAAAAACACAAAAGGTCAAGCTTCGCAATGTCAAAGTAGATGGCTGGCCGGCAGAAAAATCATGGGACTTAAGTTCAGGGTATCTCACGCTTAAGATCGGCCATGCCGACAGCTATGTAAACGGCCGACAGCGGTATGTGATCCGGTATAAGGTAAAAAATGCCTGGCTTTTCCTCCAGGAGCACACGGAGTTTTACTGGAATGTAGTGGGCACTGAATGGGAAAATTCCATCAAAAAAGTGGAGTACCAGATCGATTTCTTTGACGCGCCTTCCCTTTCCACCGAAGATTATCACGTCTATACCGGCTCTTTTGGCAAGCAGGATGAAGAGGCCACGATCTACTACCGCGGCGGATCTGTAGCCGGACAAAGCCTGGTAGAACTTGGCCCCGGAGAAGGACTGACTGTCGCCGTACGACTGCCGGTCGACTATATCCATCGGCCTACGCCCATGGAATTGTTTATCCAGCATTATGGGTTATTGGCCTTGCCGCTGGCACTGATGATCGGGTTGTTCTGGTTGTGGGCGCGTTTTGGTAAGGATGAAAAACGGGTGCTGGTGGTGCAATATTACCCGCCTGAAAATTTCCCCCCGTCCGAAGCAGGCGCCTTTATTGACCATAAGGTCGATCACCGGGACCTCATCGCCCTCATCCCATACTGGGGCGCGCAGGGCTTTTTGGAACTTACGGAGAAAGAAAACAAGGGTTTGCTTTTCAAATCCAAGGATTACGAATTTACCCGATTAAAAATGTTGCCGGGAGATCGGCCCGACTATGAGCGCACGGTGTTCAATGGACTTTTCGGAACAGTCAACCAGGTCATGCTCAGTGATTTGAAAGATTCTTTTTACTCGACCATGACTTCGGCTAAGTCTCAATTAACCAGACTCATTCATAGTCGAATGTTGTATACGCCCCGGTCCCGCCAGCTCTTCAATATCTTGCCTATCGCAGGTATTTTGGCAGCGGTGGTGGCCGTATTATTCATTATTATAGACCAGGTGCCTGCCGGGATCGGGATGGGCGTAGTGGCTATTTCGAGTTTTATTTTTCTCTATCCCATGCTTCGGCGCTCTACCGAAGGCACCGATATCTACGAGCACCTACGGGGTTTCCGGGAGTTTATCAAAAGGGCCGATCAACAGCGTCTGGAAAGGCTGCTGCAGGACGACCCGGCCTATTTTGACAAAACCTTGCCCTACGCGATCGCTTTCAATATGGCCAAAAACTGGAGCAGCAAATTCGACGGCCTCTTTACCGAGCCGCCTAGCTGGTATCACGGCTACTACGTAGGTCATTCCTACGGCAGCAATTTTGGCTCTTTTGCCCAGGATTTCACCAGCAGTATGCATGAGGTGCAGAGTGCCTTTACGAGCAGGCCGGGGAGCTCCGGTAGTGGTAGTTTTGGAGGTGGCGGCGGTGGCTTCTCCGGCGGCGGATTTGGCGGTGGAGGCGGTGGGAGTTGGTAAGATTAGTTTTTAAGTTTATGAGGGTATGAGTTTTTGTTTTCGGCTGGTTAGGTAGAAAACACCCATCAGACACGCAGCTAAAAATGCCATGACCGATCCAAAATAGAAAGGCGCGGCGGCATGGACTTTGTCGTACAGCGCGCCGGCGATCAAACTGGCGGGGAGGAGGGTGATGCCCAGGAGGGCATGATACAACCCAAAGCCTGTGCCTTTATTTTCTTTCCCCAAAAAATCGGAAACCAGGGCTTTTTGATTGCCATCGGTGAGGGCGCTGTACAACCCATAGGCCGCAAAGAGCAAAAAAATGGGCCCTACCGCACTATACCTTCCAAACCCAAAATACACCACCGAATAGATCAGGTAGCCCACCATCAGCAGCCGTTCGCGTCCCACGCGATCGCTTAGCCGCCCGAAAGGGATGGCAAAAAATACCGATACGCCGTTGAAGACCAGGTAGGCGAGGGGTACGTAAGCCACCTTGATGCCCGTTTCGCTCGCTTTTACCAGCAGGAGCGCATCGGTGGAATTTCCCAGGGTGAATACAAAAATGATGGCCAGGAAGAAGTAAAACCGCTTAGGCAAGCCGGCAAACCGGAGCGAAAATTTACCTTCTTTCTTCGCTCCTCTTACATCCCGGATGAAAATCGCAATGGTCAGCACCCCCAGGACCGCGGGGATGGTGGCGATGAGGAATACGGTCGTGTAGGATTCAGGTAAGCGGGTCAGCAAGAAAAAAGCGATCAATGGCCCGATAATGGCGCCGCTGTTGTCCATGGCTTTGTGGAAACCAAAACTCCTCCCGGCTTCATTTTTTGTAATGGAACCTGCGATCAGGCTGTCGCGCGGCGCCGTGCGGAAGCCTTTCCCTGCCCGTTCGATAAAACGAAGCACCAGCACCTGCCAGGATCTGGTGACCAGGCTATAGATCGGTGTGACAAGCGCCGTGACCCCATACCCCAGCAACATAAATGGTTTATTCCGGCCGAGCTTGTCGCTCCAATACCCCGAAAATGCTTTCAATAGCGCCGCCGTGCTCTCGGCGATGCCCTCGATTAGCGCCAGCGTCGTCTTGGTAGCCCCCAGCGACATCAAAAACAGGGGCATGACACTGTACACCATCTTGGTGGAAGTATCGGTAAAGAAGCTGGTCAGGCCCGCAAAGAAGACGTTGCGTTCCAGCCCTAGGATCTTTTCCTCCTTTTGGGATGCCTTATTTTTCATTTTTTCTGCGAATTCTGCAAAAGTGAATGTACGGAAACCCTTGTAAATAAAGGCGTTTTTCTGCCTGCGACAAAAGTGAAAGTCTATGCGACAAATGTGATATGCCTTCCGGGCCGTTCGCCTGCATCTTTGCCCTTGTCAACGCGATATCACAATCGCTTCCTGTATTTCACCAAAAAATCTGACATTATGAACAAGGGATTAAAAATTGTTGGATTCATTCTGGGCGGCATACTTACCATTATACTGGCAGTCGCTGCATGGATACAATTCTCTTCGCTTCCTACTTTTGAAGTAGTGCCTCCGGTCGTTGAATTGCCTGTCGATTCCTTAAGCCTGGCACAAGGACAAAAGATTGTCACCACTGTTTGTGCCCATTGCCATTTAGGGGAAGATGGAAAGATGAGCGGGCGTCTGTTCTCGCAGGCTACCGATCCTTTCGGAGAAATGTACTCGGCCAACATCACCCAACATCCTGCCAAGGGTATTGGCCGCTACACCGACGGGGAAATCGCCTATCTCGTGCGCACGGGTGTTAACCGCGATGGCCGAATGACCGGATACATGATGTGTCACCCGGGTATGAGCGACAAAGACCTGGCCTCTGTCATTGCTTACATGCGCTCTGACGCAGGTATCATGCAACCCTCCGAAGCAGCGCATCCGCTGCCAGCTTACCTGGACATGTTCATTGTAAAAGCACTCATCAAATTTGGGGTGTTCAACCCGCTTCCTTATGACGGGCAACCCATTTTGGCTCCGGATCCCAACGACCTGGTAGCCTATGGAAAGTATCTTTCCACGCAGGTCTATGAGTGTTATGGCTGCCATTCGGCCAGTTTTGAGACAGCTGACCCCCTGATTCCCGAAAAATCGCCTAATTACTGTGGCTGTGGCAATTTGATTACCGATGAAGACTTCGTCGAGACCCTCAGTCGGAACATCACTCCCGACAAGACCCATGGTATTGGCAACTGGACACAGGAGCAATTCCATGCGGCCGTAAAAATGGGTGTCCGGCCCGATGGCTCCATGCTGAAGATCCAAATGCCTCGTTTTGCTGCATTGGATGATCAAGAGATTGCAGCCATCTGGGCGTATTTGCAGACGGTGCCAGCTATTGGAACAGACCCATTTGCGATTGCCGAGAAATAATTTTTCACTAAAACTAACATACACACTGATATGAAAAAGCTCCAATGGTGGATGCGTATTGTCGGCGGGTTTTACCTGCTGCTCACACTGATGAACCTGATCTTTTTGTTTGGCACCCCTGAATCGTTTGGGGAAAATCTGCCTTCCCCGCTCTCTACCGATCCGCTTGCCGTGAGGGCCTTTACCGATGCCTGGATGGTATTTGTTTTTGAACTGGGCGTTTTGGGCGCCATGTTGCTCTATGGTTCCGGCAACCCGGTTGGCAACAAGATCATCGTATGGACGGTCATCTTTGCCGAAGTATTTCGCGGCATTGTGGCAGATGGCATTTGGATCACCAGAGGGTATGCAGCCTCTTCTTACCTGCCATTTATGGTGATTCACTTGCTGATTATCGTAACCGGTTGGTTATTCCTGCGCCAGGCAGGTAAACTGGCAAATTAATTTGTAAACCCCTTTTATTCATTCTTTAATCACATTTCAATTATGAAAACGTTTGTAAGTGTTTGTATTCAGCTCCTTTCTTTGACAGTTCTTCTTTTTTCCGTTAATACATTAAGCGCACAGAGCGCTGCAGATGAAAAGGTCATCCGCGAGACGGCAGACAAAATCATAGCGTTGTCGAAAGCCGGAGATGTAGATGGCATGATGCCTTTTACAGCGAAAATGCGACCGAGATCTATTTCAATGGCATGGTAGTGGAAGGCAAAGACGCCCTTCACGAATCGTTCAAGCAATTTTATAGCAACGCGAACCCGGAAGATGAGATGACCCTGAATAAATCTACCGTCCGGTTTATCGATTCCAACCATGCCCTTTTCGTATACGATGCACAGGGATCTTCGGTGATGGATGGCCAAAAGTTCGAATGGAAATCCGTGGGCGCGGTGTTGCTCGTCAGAACGCGCGACGGCTGGAAGATCGAGCTCGAAACCGGCACGCCCGTGATGGAGATGCCAGGGCAATAAACCTTTTTCATTTATCAGTGTGAAAATAGCGGTCGGGAGAATGTATTTCTCCTGCCGCTTTTTTGTTAATTTCGAAGCCGGAATAATGGTGTTCCCTCAAATCGCCAACCGGCTATGTTACCCAAAAGACTCATAGTATTCATGCTGGCCTTCCTGGCCTTTTCTTCCCTAATCGCTCAAAAGGCCTACGTCGACAGTCTTCGTACGGCATTTCAGCTGGAAAAAGATCCGGTCAAGAAAATTGACCTCCTCTACAGTATTGCCTTCGAGGTATCCTACGGCAATCCGGACCTGGAGTTGGCCTATGCCGATAGCATTGAAGCTATGGTCAAAGAGGTCGGCTATAAGAAAGGGGAAGCTATGATGTATTACCTGAGGGGGCATGCAAACCAGGATCTGGGCAAGTTTGAAGAAGCGTTGGCCGATTTCAGGGAGGAATTACGCATCTACCGGGCGATCAAGGAAGGCGAAAAAGAGTCCACAGCGCTGGGTGACATTGCCCAGGTATGGGACAACCTGGGCGCCCTGGATTCCGCCGTCATATATTACAATGCCGCGATCGACATCGACGAAAAATATGGCGACCTGATCGGTGCTTCCATCGATTTGAACAATATTGGAAATATTTACTCCAGGCAAGGAGCCCTCGACAAAGCTATCGAACACTTTGAAAAGGCCCTGAAGGTACGGCAACAGTTGGGTGCAGAGAAACGCTATGTACAATGTTACAGCAATCTGGCTGTCGTCTACGGACGTAAAAAGGATTTTGAGAAGGCTACAGAATATGCCAAAATTGGGCTGGATTACGCCTTGAAGTATGACAACATCGCCTATGCAGGCATCATCACCAATAGCCTCGGCTCTGATCTGAACGAAGCGGGACGTCCTGTGGAAGCGATCCCCTGGTTGGAGCAGGCCTTGAAGCACTTTGAGGCATTGGGAAACAAGAATTACCAAACCTATGCGATTTACAACCTCTCCCGGGCGTATACCCTGATGGGGCAGCCCGGCCGCGGGCTGGAATTTGCCGAAAGAGGATTTGCCATTGCGCGGGAGATGAATTTTCATGACCCCTATGAGCTGTATTACAAAGCATTTGCCGAAGCATACGAAGGACTTGGAAATTACAGACAGGCTTACAACTGGTACCGAAAATATGTAACCCTGGCCGACAGTGTCCTGAAATCAGACAACACCCAACAGATGGCGGATATCGAGGCCCGCTATGAAACACAAAAAAAAGAAACCCAACTGGCCAAAAAGGACCTTTTGCTGGAACGCCAATCCACCCAGAAAAAAGCTATTCTCTTCGGCTCCATTGCCCTGCTCCTGATCCTGGCCGGCGCTTTTCAATATTTTCGAACCCGTCAGAAAACCCGTCAGCGGGAGGCAGAATTAACCGCCCAACTCGAACACGCCGAAGCGGAAAAACTCCGGGAACTCAATCAGGTCAAATCGGCATTCTTCGCCAATATCAGCCACGAGTTTCGCACCCCGCTCACGCTGATCAACTCTCCGCTGGAACAACTGATCGAAGGCACCCTTAAAGGAGATGTACAAAAATATTACCGCATCATGCTCCGCAACGGTAAGCGACTTTTGGAATTGGTCAATCAGTTGCTCGACCTTTCGCGCCTGGAAAGTGGAAAGCTGCAACTTCAGGCCTCAGAGAGCGACCTGGGGCAATTTGTAAGCGCCATCACCGGGTCTTTTGAGAGCCTTGCCGTGCGCAGGCAGATCGACCTGCACCTGAGGGTGCCTGAAACCCCGATGCCCTGCTATTTCGATCGCGACAAAGTCGAAAAGATCCTGGTCAATCTGATATCCAATGCCTTTAAATTTACCGGAGAAGACGGCCGGATTCTGGTGACGTTGAAAGGGGATGGATCACGCGCGGAGTTGCGGGTAACAGATACCGGAGTTGGGATTCCGGTCGATCAACTACCCCATCTCTTCGATCGCTTCTACCATACCACGCAATCAGATATGCAAGCAGGTAGCGGCCTCGGGCTGGCGCTCACCAAAGATCTGGTGGAATTGCATGGAGGAACCATCGCGGTAGACAGCAAGGAAGGAAAAGGCACTTCCTTCATCGTCGGATTACAAACGGGCGCAGACTTTTTCAAACCCGAAGAAATTGTACTGAAAAGCCCAGCTCCCATCGCTACTCCTTCCCCTTCCGAAAGTGGACCGGCGCCCGTATCCGCTGGGGTAAAGAAACCCATAGCCGAGGCTTTTTCACCGTACGAAAAACCAGTGATTCTCCTGGTGGAAGACAATACGGACGTGCGGGCTTTTATCAAAGAACAATTGGAGGGCCCCTACACCATTCTGGAGGCAGAAAACGGCAAAGTTGGCCTGTCCACAGCCCTGGAACAAATGCCCGACCTCGTCATTTCCGATGTGATGATGCCCGAAATGGATGGAATGGAGTTTTGCAAATTGCTAAAAACCAACGAAAAAAGCAGCCATATTCCCGTCGTCATGCTTACCGCCAAAGCGGAACAGTCCGACAAACTCGAAGGATTGGAGCTCGGCGCCGATGATTACCTCGCCAAACCGTTCGATGCCAGGGAATTGCAGATACGCGTATCCAACCTGCTTACCCAGCGCAAAAAATTGCAGGAACACTACCGGCGTACCCTCACCTTTGCCACTACCGCAGTAGAGGCCGAAAGTATGGACGCCACGTTCCTTCGCCGGGTGCGCGAAGCAATAGAAGCCAATCTGGAAGACGAGGGATTCAGCGTGGTGGAATTGGGCCAACAAGTGGGAATGAGCCGCAGCCAATTGCACCGCAAACTCTCTGCCCTCACCGGCTTTTCGCCCAATGAAGTGATCCGGAATATGCGCCTGGAGCGCGCCAAACAGCTGCTGGAGAAAAAAGCCGGTACTGCGGCAGAAATCGCATTCAGTTGCGGGTTTAGCAGTCCTGCTTATTTTACGAAGTGCTTTAAGGAGTATTTTGGGGTTCTTCCCTCCGAGATATGAGAAAAGGCTCGCGTGTACGCGCGAGCCTTTTCAAAAATTTTCAGACCTGCATGGGCACCTCCATCAGCAATACCCTGGCATCGCTGCCGGCATTGATAGCGATTGAGTCCGTATCCCAGACCCCAAAACCATCGCGTGTAGTGAGGGCTTGTCCCTCGATGGTGACATTGCCGTGTAGGATAAAGGCGTATACCCCATTACCCGGGCTTTTGATCTGATAAGTTTCCTCGCATCCCTTTTCCAGGTCACCCAGGTGAAACCAGGCATTTTGGTGTATCCATACGCCTTCGTCCTTGGGGTTGGGGGAAAGGATTTGGTGCAGTTTATTTTTCGTCTGCCCACTTTCTAACGTAATCTGATCGTAGCGGGGCTCCACATTCTTTTTATTTGGAAAGACCCATATCTGGAGGAATTTCACTTCCTGATCGGGGTTCTTGTTGTATTCACTGTGAAAGATGCCCGTGCCGGCGCTCATCACCTGCACATCGCCTTGCTTGATGACGGCAACGTTCCCCATGCTATCCTTGTGCTCCAGATCGCCCTCGAGCGGAATAGAGATGATCTCCATATTGTCGTGAGGATGGGTGCCGAAGCCGCGTCCCGGCGCCACGCGATCGTCGTTGAGTACGCGCAGCACGCCAAAGTGTACGCGTTCGGGGTTGTAATAATTGGCAAAGCTGAACGAATGGTGGCTATCCAGCCAGCCGTGGTTGGCATGACCGCGGGTATCGGCTTTGTGCAATACGGTTTTCATGGTTTTGATTTCCTCGTTTGGTATGTGATTGAATCCGACCTGCTGCATCAGTTTATCGTAGGTCGATTCTTTAAGGCGGACATTGCTTGCCTTTAAGAGTGGCGCTCCGGCCGTCACGCCGGCTACTGCCAGCAGCGATTTTTTGATAAAGTTCTTTCGGTCCATAAGCGGTTAGTTTTCACTAAAATGGGTTTTCCGAATGAAACGCCGGGCAGCAAGGATTGTTCTTATTTCTCCATGGCCTTCTTCAGGCAATGATAGAATCGGTCAAAATCATTTTCCGTGTTAAATACATGTGGCGCCACCCGAATAAAATCGCCCCGGATGGAAATGTATATCTTCTCCGCATCCAACTTTTCCTTCAGGCCTTCGATCTGTCGCGGAAGCCGGATGCTGAACAAATGATGACAGCGTTCGTCGTCGTCAGCCAACTCACACCCCAATTCTCGAAAACGGTCAATATAGGGTGCGGCAATTCGTCGGCAGTAATCCTGAATATTTTCCACGCCCCAATCCAGGATTTGTTCCAGTGCTTTCGATAGCATGGGCACGTGGATGAAGTTACTCAACTCGCCTACCGAAAACCGTGCTGCCTTTTCCTGGTATTGAGGCTGGTAATTTACCAGGCCTGCAAAATTCTCACTCCCCAACCGGTTGATCCAGTTTTCTTCAATGGGGTCGCCGCCTTCAAAACGCTCTCCGAAATAGGCTAATCCAAGAGAGTATGGCCCCAGGAGCCATTTATACCCTGCCGCGATCACCGCATCGGGTTTGATTTGGGATACGGAAAAGGGCAGGGCACCAATAGACTGGGTGCCGTCGATGACTAAAAAGGCATCATGGCGCTGCGTTTTCTCCCGGATGGCAGCCAGGTCAAAAAAAGTACCATCGGCCCAATGCACGTTGGGAAGGGCTACCAGAATGGTTTTATCGGAAATGGCCTCCAGTACTTGTGCATTCCAGACCTTTCCCTTTTGTGGAATGACTTTTGGCGCAGGAATTGTCCGGATCGTCAACCCATGGCGTGCAGCCATTTTCTGCCAGATATAGATGTTGCTTGGGAATTGCTCGTCGACCACCACGATCTCTCCCCCCTTTCGGTAAGGGATATTATTGGCGACCGTAGCCATACCGTAGGAGACGGACGGTATAATCGCCACATTTCGGTGGTCCCCAATATCAACTAATTGGGCAAATTGCTTTTGAGCAATTCAACCGGCTTGAAAAAATCGTCGAGCCCAATCTCGTAGGGGGAGGGCTTTTTTGGAAAGGGATTTTAGCCCTACCTCTTCCACTTCGCGCAACAACGGCGACATGTAGGCGATGTTCAGGTAGGTCACCTCCTCCGGTAGGCGGAATTTATGGCGTTGGTTCTGCATTATTCCAAAAGTTGTCGGGCATTTACCCGGTAAATGTTCCCCATGCCGTTCTCCACGGCCTCGCATTCCTCCAGCAACTGCGCATAGTTGAGCACCTGGAGGTCTTCATGAACGGTCGGTATGCGTCGGGAACTACTGAAATAAAAGACTTTCCGTTCTATATCCAAAAAAGGACAGTAGTCGAGCTTGGGTGAATTGATCTGCGGGCCTAAATTTCGGGCAGGGAGCCAGTCGTCATTCTCGTTTCGGGTACTCACGTATAAATCACCCCCACCCATATCATCTGCTCTTCCATAGGAGCTGAACACGATCAGGTCCTCATCCGGAGAAATAAAGGCATTAAACTCATACCGGGCGGAATTGATGTTTGAATCCAGCGAAACCGGCGCCTGATATTGGCCATCCTGGAATACGCTCCGGTAAATGTCCTCCGCACCTTTGGACGCACTGTAGGCCGCAGTGAAATATAGGTTCCCGTTGCGCGCCACCGAAGGATAGAATTCGTCCACCGGCGTATTGACCGGCGCGCCGAGGTTTTGAGGGGAGCCCCATTCAGCACCCTCCTTTTCGACGTACCAAATGTCGTATTGACCTCCTTTATCGCCATCGCCGGTCGGACGGTTGGAGGAAAAAAACAGGCGTTTGCCATCGGGGGCGAAAAAGGGCTCAATGTCGCTATAGGTGCCGGAAAATGGCGCTACCCGGGGGGATTGCCACTTTCCATCCAGTTGGACAATTTGGATGATGGCCCGGATGGCGTTATCCGGGGTGGAAAGGGTGTAAAAAATTTCGGATCCGTCCGGAGCAATGGCCATATCCCGTTCATTGTGCCGGGAGGAAATGATTTCAGGCGCAAAGAGTTCCGCCGTGTCACTTGAAGTGCTCAGGGAAATTTCAACAGGCGCTGTTGGCGGCTCTTTATCCACACAACCAAAGAGCATCACAAATAATATCCAGGCAAGCAAATGGCGTAGGTTCATATTTTTTCTTTAAGATAATCAAAGTTTCATGTCATGGAGAAAAATGATAATTAAGCCCAAAGATATACTGGCTGAATGCATAGGGGTACTCATCCGGTACGCGTGAAACGAGCTGGTACCAGAGGAATGATAAGTCGAGGTACCAGTGTGGACTTTTAAATAACCTGCTTTCCAAGCCGCCACCGAACGGAATGTACGACAGGTTAGGCTTGAAATAGGGAGCCTCGTCGCCACACGTGCAGTAATTACCCCGATAGAAACCCGTTTCTGCAAAGGCCCGTATGCTTGGGTGGTTTCGGAGGAAATTGTATTGCAAAAAAGCGCCTGCGAGGGTATAGCGCTGGCTTGGATTCGTGCCTTCCCGAGCACCAATCGATAGCCATGCGATCCCCAAATCCAGATCGGCGCCGAGCGCTACGGCTGCGTTGAGGTTGACGGTGTGCTCTTTATAGTAAAACAGGTCGCCGGTATTTTGATCGTCGAAAATAAAGGTGTAGGAAGCGCCCAAAACCACCTTTTTTAAAAATCCCTCCGGGTCGTATACTTTGAATGGTTTTCTATCAGGGGCTGGTGGCGGAGCAGCCGGCGTGAAGGGCGCGCGCTTTTCTCCAAAATGGTATTCCAACGCTACAGAGGGGTTAAACAGGAATGGCTTCCCCTGGGAATAAAAACGGGTGTGGTAGGTCATCGTGAGATAGAGCCCGCTGAATGCCCGGAAGTTTACCCCGGCCAGCAACCGAATCTCGTGGTTACTGAATCCGTCCAGGACTTGGATTCCCGTTTGATCGCTCACTGAGTGGTCGAGCAGATACCAGGCTCCTTCCCCGAAAAACCGGAACCGGTCCATGATCCAATCATCCTTTATTGCCAATGGGACGTAGTAACGGGCATGAAGGCCTACTCCATTCAACGGTCCCAACGGCATACCCCGGAAGCGGCCTGCTTCTCTGGATACGCCAATTCCGGGGAAGAAATGCCTGCCGATCCGGACCATCACGTAAGGGTTGAACCGCAATGCCCAATCGACAGACGGAGAGATTCCAGTACGCTGGGCATAGTGAATGACCGTACCTCCGGTTTCTGTGCCGGCGATGATCCTTGGGCGCACGGTTTGCGCCGAGAGAACGGGGAGGAGGAGTACCTGGATCAGGATTAAAAGGCTGATCTTTTTCATAGATTTTCCCTTCTGGTTATCCCTGTTAACGGCAAAAGTGTGTCTAAACTTATTTCTTATGCAAAAGATGGGCTTTTAATGCCTCAAACACAGCGGGTAGTTTGATGGATAATTTGGGTTTATCCGCTGCCTCTTTTAGTTGCCGGGGGATTTCCAGGTCCATGTGCAGGGTTTCTTCCACTACCTCCACAAACTTGGCCGGGTGCGCAGTTTCCACTACGATTCCTTGTATGTCGTGCTGGATTTCAGCAGAATACGCTTTCCATCCCAGGTAACCCACCGCGCCATGCGGATCAATGAGGTACTGGTAGCGCCGGAATATTTCCTGCATAGCTGCCCGGGTGGCTTCGTCAGAAAATGCGTATCCCGAAATATCTTTTCTCATGCGTTCCAAATCCTGATCATACAGACTCGCCATGCGCCAAAAATTGCTTGGATTGCCTACATCCATCGCATTGGAAATGGTGGCAATGGACTTGCGGGATTGAAACTGACCAGTCTTCAGATATTCGGGTACTACGTCATTGACATTGGTGGAGGCGATGAAATGAGCTATCGGGGCGCCCATACGTTGGGCGATTAGCCCAGCACAGAGGTTGCCGAAGTTGCCGCTTGGCACGGAAAAAACCGCTGGCTTTTTTTTCAGTTGAGGCCGGGTAGCGGCATGGAAATAATAAAAAGTCTGCGGAATAAGCCGGCTGATATTGATGCTGTTGGCAGAGGTCAGCCGGCATTGCGATTGCAGGTCTTTATCCAGAAAAGCTTGTTTGACCAGGTGCTGGCAATCGTCGAAGTTGCCCTCGATCTCCAGGGCCGTAATATTTTGTCCAAAGGTGGTGAGTTGTTTTTCCTGCAGGGGACTCACTTTCCCCGAAGGGTATAGAATGATCACCTCGATACCTTCCAGACCCAAAAAACCGGAAGCTACCGCTCCACCCGTATCACCGGAAGTGGCTACGAGAATGGTCAGTTTTTGGTTGTCCCCCCGCACCAGCCAGGCCATCAGCCGCGCCATGAACCGGGCGCCAAAGTCCTTGAAAGCGAGGGTCGGACCATGAAATAATTCCAATACATGCAGGTTGTCATCCAGTTGCACCAGCGGTGCGTCGAAGTTGATGGCGCCTTCGGCAATCTCGCGAATGACCGAATCTGGTAAGTCTCCATCCAGAAATCTTTGAGAGACATAGCTGGCAATCTCCGTCAAATTCCAGAAAGGGAACTGCCGCTGTACATCCTCTGGAATATTAGGGATCGATTCGGGCATAAACAGGCCGTTGTCATCCGGTAAGCCTTTCAGTACGGCCTCCCGCAGGCTGACAAAGGCCGTTTTATCGTTGGTAGAATAGTAGCGCACCTTCGGTTGTTGTTTTTATTCAAAATAATTTCCAATACTGATAATTTCCGCAAAAACCCCTGCCGCAGTCACTTCTGCTCCAGCCCCCGGACCTTTCACTACCAGGGGACGCTCAAGATAGCGATCGGTCGTGTAGGAGATGATATTATCGCTGCCGGATAGGAAGAAAAAGGGATGCCCTGCATCGACTTCCCGGAGGGCTATCGAGGCGTTCCCGTTTTCCAGCTGGGCTATAAACCGCAGTACGGTGCCGTTGGCTTGAGCGCGATCCAGGTATTTTTCAAAATGGGTGTCGGCTTTTTCCAGTTCTTCAAAAAAGGCGTCGACGGAAGGAGCTTTCCGGCAAGCTGCCGGCAGTATCTTTTCGATCCGGATATCGTTCATTTCGAGCGGGATGCCGGTTTCGCGAGCGAGGATGAGCAGTTTTCGCGCCACGTCCATCCCGCTGAGGTCGTCGCGCGGGTCGGGCTCGGTAAATCCGCGGGCATGGGCTTCCCGTACGATGGAACTAAAGGATTCTCCTTTTTTATAATTATTGAAAATATAAGAAAGGGTGCCCGACAATACCGCTTCGATCCGGATGATGCGATCGCCGCTGTGCAACAGGTCTTTAAGCGTGTTGATCACAGGAAGGCCTGCGCCGACATTGGTCTCGTATAAAAACCGCACGTTACGCCGTTTGGCCAGGGTTTGCAGCTTTTGGTAATCGCGGTATTTGCCTGAATTGCCCAATTTATTGGGAGTGACGATGGAGATGCTGTCGGACAGGACCGTGCGATAGCTTTTTACGACTTCAGGGCTGGAGGTACAGTCTACAAAGATGCTCTGAGGTAAATTCATCCGGTTCATGCGATCGACGAATGCAGCGAGGTCCATGGCTTCTCCCTCCTGCAGCCGCTCGCGGTAGCTGTCGATGGATATCCCGCTTTCATCCAGTACCATTTGGCGGCTGTTGGCGATACCTGCCAAATTGATCTCCAGCATTTTCGACTCGCGGATAAACTGCCGTTGTTTTTCCAACTGTTGCAGCAAGGTGCTGCCTATCAGTCCGACGCCGACGAGAAACACATTAAGGATCTTATTTTCGCTTAAAAATAAGCCCTGGTGCAGGGAGTTGAGCGCTTTAGCCAGGTCGTGTTTGCCGATGACCAGGAGACGTTAAGCTCGCTCGACCCTTGGGCAATGGCTACCACGTTGATCCCGTTTTCCCGAGTGCCTGAAAGAGGCGGCCGGAAACGCCAGGGGTGTGGCGCATATTTTCCCCAATCACCGCTATTACCGACAGGCCTTCTTCCACTTGTACCGGTTCGATCAGTTTTACCTGCATTTCCAGTTCGAACGCACTTTCGATGCGTTGCCTGGCGGCTTTTGTATCCGAGGGTTTCACGGCAAAACTGATCGAATGCTCGGAGGAACCCTGGGTGATGAGAATGACGTTAACCCCGGCGCCATAAATGGCATTGAACAACCGGGCGGAGGTACCTGCTACCCCTACCATGCCGCTTCCTTTCACCGTGAGCAGCGAAACGTCATCGATCGAGGATATTCCTTTAATGAGATGGGTTTTGTCGGTTTGTTTTTTGGAAATGCGGGTGCCGGGGTGTTCCGGGTGGAAAGAATTTTTGATGTACAGTGGAATCCCCTTTGCCATGGCCGGCTGGATGGTTGGCGGATGGATCACTTTGGCGCCGAAATGGGAAAGCTCCATGGCTTCTTCGTAGGTCATGGATGGGATAGAAAAAGCCTTTTTCACTTTCCGGGGATCAGCGGTCATGACCCCGTCGACGTCGGTCCAGATCTGGATCTCTTCTGCGTCGAGTGCAGCGCCAACGATGGCGGCTGTATAGTCGGAACCTCCCCGGCCCAGGGTAGTGGTTTCGTTTTGTGCGGTAGAAGCGATGAATCCGGTCATCAACCCCACCCCTTTAAGCTTGTCAAAAGCGTGTCGAAGGTTTTTGTTGGTAGCTCTAAAATCGACCCTGGCTGCCCCAAAGTGTTCGTCGGTCTGTATGAGCGCCCGCCCATCCCAAAAGGAAGACGGTATTTGCAAAAGTTGAAAATAGGCATACAAGATGCGGGTGGAAAGCAATTCACCGAACGCACTCACAAAATCAAGTGTACGTGGAGATTGTTCGCGAAGGAGGTAAACGCCGTGCAGCATGTTTTGAAGTTCGGCGAAAGCTTCCTTTACAAAAGAATCCAACTTGGAGTCTTCTTTCAGGTTCAGCGTATGGATGGTATCCAGGTGCCGGTTATGTACTTGTGCAAACAACTCCAGATATGTGTTATCCCGAAGGGAGGCCAGGTAGCACATACGCAGCAGGCTGTCGGTAACCCCGGAGAGGGCAGACAGTACCGCTACAACCTTTTTCTTTTTCTTCTGTTGGCGCCGGATGATATCGGCTACGTTTTTCAAGCGCTGGGCATCGGCAACAGAAGTGCCACCGAATTTGAGTACGATCATGGGAGTCTTAAATTAATTGGGCACAAAAGTACGCAAATGGGCTCTATTGATAATTGTCATGTTTTGCGTCTTTTTTTTCTAGTTACTTTGTATTCAGAATAGATAGGAAGGTAGATAAAAAAAACTTGCCATGTGTTTTTCTGCAGGAGCCAGTTTTGGCGCAAGTGCATTGCTGTTGGGTGCGGGAGTTGCTACCTTTAGCCAGGCCAGGAAACCTTCGGAATGGGCTTTGGCGGGTATTCCCTTGTTTTTTTCCGTACAACAATTTTCAGAGGGACTGCTGTGGCTGGCATTGACAAAACCCCAATATGCAGGATGGGAGGGGGTGTCGACGTATGTTTTTTTCTTTTTTGCCCAGATCTTCTGGCCGGTTTGGATTCCTTTAGCGGTGTGGCTTTTGGAGAAAAAGGCGCTTCGGGAAAAGGTCTTACGCATTTTCCTGGCAGCAGGCGTATTGCTCGCGATCTATATGATAATCAGTACCGCCCAGTTTGGGGTGGAGGCCGTAGTCGAGAGAAATCACATTCGCTACGGACCCAAATATCCTTTTGGGATACTGCGTACCGTACTTTATGTAGTGATTGTCTGCGGACCGTTTTTCATTTCCAGCTATAAAAAGATGTCGGTCTTTGGCGCCTGTGCGATTGCTGCGTTATTGGTGACAATCCTGTTTTATATGGGCTTTATGGCTTCCGTGTGGTGTTTCTTTGCCGCACTTCTCAGCCTGCTAATTTGGTGGATACTGCGCCAGAATCACAAGCCTGTTTAACCACATTTTCGGCTTGTTTTACTTTTTTTTTGCAATTCCCCAATAGTGATAACTGGCTGGTTTCCAGCCGGAGTCGTATTGTTCATCAAGGGTTTCAAAGGCAAATCCATTGGCTTCGAGCAATCCGGGGATGTCCCGGTTCAGGTTGCATCCCCCACTCACTCGTTTCCATACGGGATTGATCGAGTTTTGCCAGTGTTGTACACTATGGTCGGGAGCCTTGCCATGTTCGAAAAAAATAAACCGGCCGGATGGTTTCAGTACACGGCTTATTTCCTCCAGGGCTTTGGGCAGGTCGGGGATGGAACAAAGTGTAAAGGTTGTCAGCACCGTATCGACCGACTGATCTTCCAGCGGAATGGCTTCGGCTGAGGCCTGGATGAATTCTACCGGGAATGGCAGATTTTTGGTATGCTCCGGTTGCATCCTCCACAACCTGCTCGACGGGTCGATGCCCACCACCCGGTGCACCTTTTTTTCATCGTAATAGGGCAAATTCAGGCCCGATCCGATTCCTATCTCCAAGACTTCCCCGCTGGCCATGGGGACGACTCGTGCCCTTTTCTGTCCGGCATATTCGGTTTGACAAACCAAATGAATGATATAGGGTAATATGTATTGGTCGTACCAGTTCATGGGGTGAAAGTAACAAAAAAAACAAGCGCCAAAGGGGTTTATCCCCCCGGCGCTCATCAGAAGTTTCTTGCCAATTGAACCACAAGTTGCAGGGCCTGTCGTGGAGTCTGTCAAGGGCTTTTAGTGCTCGGAAACGGAAACGAAAAAAGAATGAAGCCCGATAGAACTTCATTCTTTTATGATCCGGCCCGTTCCACGCACGCCATTCTCTGCGACTACCTGAATGAAATAGATGCCGGCCGGCAAATTTTCCAGGTTTAATGTAGTGCCTTGGTCTTGAATGTCTTTTCGGGTGAAAAGGATTTCCCCCCAAACGTTTTGCACCTGAATAGTCGCTTCGGGAAGCAAGGTTTTTTTCCACTCTACTCGAATGGTGCCGGAGCTTGGGTTGGGATAAATAGCCAGGGAAATAGACTGCGTAGAAATATATTCTACTCCTGTCAAGGGCTGATTCTCGGCGCCTGGTGTTGGGAAAACAGGCTGAATGGGGCCTGTGCCATTGGGCAGTCGACCCAACGCTGCATCTGTTTCCTGCGCGCCAAACCCAACGCCGTCGATGAGGGCGTAATTGCCGGCGGCATCGGAATAGATGCCCACATATTCCCCTCCTGCATCCAGTTTGAAATTGGTGTGGTAAATGCTTTGAGCGATTTCGCCATCTGCCCAAAAAATGAGGTATTGGCCTGGCTGTATCCAGATTTCAGGCATGGGCCACTTATCAGGCACGGCGGGGTCATCGGAGAGATAGTAGTTGCCAAGGTAGATCTGCACGTCACTCAGGCTGAAGATCTCCAGCCAGTCGTCGTATTCCCCGGCTTCGTCAGCGAAGGTTCCGGTATTGCTGGCCATGAACTCATTGATCACCAGTGGCACAGGCGCATTCCCGATAGCCAGTGAGGTAAAGCCGCAGACGGGCTGATGGCTTTCCTTCCCGGAATTATCCACTGCACGCACATAATATTCAAAAAAAACAGGTTGGTTGACTGCGGGTATGATCGCCCCGGATATCCCGTCGCCAGAGCCCCCGTCAGCGTGCTGCCCATCGTCTACCATCTCTACACAGGTGAGGTTTTGCCCATCGATCTGGTAGCAAAGTTCCCGGGTAATGACGGCCCCATCATCTTCAAACCGGGCGCTGACGGAAATATCCTGCAATAAGTTTGGATAGTTATTTTTGACACCGGTGATGATGGGCGGGATCGCGTTCAAATCCAATTGCTGCAAGGCGGTATTCCTGCGGCCGGTGATATAGGGTTTGAGTCCGGTAGGCGTATGAAAAAAGGGCAGGGCATTCTCGTAAGAATTGAGAAAGTCGCTAAAGGTGAAACCATAATCCAGCGGGCGGTAAGGGTCGGCTTCCGCGGAAGGCCCGATCATGGTTTTAATATGCTCGATATAAGGGAAGAGGGTGCTTTCTACAAAAAATAGCGCTAAAATCTGATTTGTATAATAGGAATACCGGTCTCTGTATTCGGGCACGGCAAGGATGCGGTCGTAGATGGGACGAGCTTCATTGGAAGGACCCCAATCGTATATATTGCGGGTGATCCAATCTTTACCCAGCCAGTCGATGCCCAATGTATTATCGAGGTCGTAGGGTATGTATTCGAATTTGCCGGTAGCCAGGTTGTGGTAGAGATAGAAGTTGTTCTTATTGAAAATGGACCCATCCCAATTGCCGGAAAGGACATCGAAGGCTATCGCTTTGAGGTAGGTGTCTACTTCAAAGACCTGCTCCAGTTCACAGGGCAGATTAGCAAGTGGCGTATTGTTGAGCACGTCGATAAAATGGGCCAGGTCGGAGTAGTCATCCAGATCAGTATTGGTAATCAGTTCATAAGCCCTGCGGCCCCAGAATTCTTCCTTATACAAGTCTGGATTGTTGCCCTTATACACCAGGTCGGCAGGATAGAGGCATTTGTATAGATTCCCATCGTTGTTGCCATAGCGCAGTTGCACAAATTCTTCATCGATGTGCTCCACATTGATGTAGAGGCCGTAGAAATCGCCATTGATGTATAACTCGACATGGTTGGACCGGGGTGCAGGCACGTCGATCCAACGCAGCAGGTCCCAGCATATCTTGGAGCGGATCACGGCGGGATCGTTGTGCTCTCCGTTGAGATTTAGCTTTTCAAGCCCTTCCCATTTTCGCCCCGGCTCATAGGTGTTGAAAGAGACCTTGAACGACTTTTTAGCTGCATAGCGAGATGTGTTGCCCCGAAGCCGGAAACCGATATTATCGACGGTGTCGACCTGATCCCCGTTATCAAAAATGAAAGTACCGTGCCAGTGGTAGTTGCTTTCCTCATTGCCCGGCGCAAGCAGGATATCCAGTGAATCCGGGGGCAACAGGATGTCTATTCGCGGGATCACATCGTCCTTGAATACAGGGGGCAAGGCGGGGAACGGATCTTGCGCGGGCAAAAAAGCCGGCAGTAGCAGGACCGGAAGGAGGAGGCGTAGCAGTTGTGTTTTCACGTGCTTCCCTTTTGGGTGTCAAAAAGGGAAGTTACAACTATTTTTTATTAAACCGGGAGTATGTGCGCCAAGCAGCGCACACTCCCGATTGACTACTGCTTCAAGGCAGCCTTTGTGAAAATATACGCCGGAATATCCTGGTTGAATTTTACGCTGGTCATCCGGAATTCGGTGCCTTCGCCTTGTTTGAGCATGTCCTTGTAGACCATTTTCATAGGGAACCACCGTCCCTGAATTTTTTGCACATCAGACAGGGTCGTGCGCTTTAATAATTGCCCGCCTTTGGCATACAATTCTTCTTTCAACGGGACATACCGTTCGGTGTCGACCCACATTTTTCGCTTGTAGTAGGCTACGTCTTCCACTTTGGCGGTCAGGTCAAGCACATAGGCTTTTCGACCGTCCAGCGTTTCTTCCCCCGCGACTTTTGCCGCGTAAATTTCGGTGATCTTTCGGTCGTCCATCATGTCTTCATACGAAAGATCGGACCCCATGACCGATTGCCTAAGCATATGTCCGGAGATCTGGATGGTCCGGTCGGTAGAAGGGGAGTAGATCCAGAGCTGGTTTTCCAGTTTGAGCATTTTGGTGCCGGCCTCCCGCGCGGGCGAGAGGTATTCGGTAAAGGACTCTTTTTCACTTACCGAATACGATCGGGAAGTGATCGTACGACTGTTGCGCTTCCCGTGAATGATCATTTCCGATTCAAAAACGCGGTTGTCGGAGGAGAGATTATTTTCCACTTTCTGTAAGATCTCATCTGCGTCGGGCGGAGTGGTGCCTAGCAGGAAGAAAGTGGATAAGAGGAGGATTGCTATGGTTTTCATGGTGAAAATTTATGAAGGATTATAAGGGGATTGAAAGGGATTGTGGGGATTATTACAATCCCTTTCAATCCCCTTATAATCCCAATAAATAGGATGCTGTTTATTACTTAATTACACACTCAATTCCTTCGTTAACACGGCAGTCTGTCGTCTATAAATGCCGATACCGGCCAGTGCGTTCCCCAGCACCATCGATACCAGCCCGGGGATAAAGCCGATGTAGAAGGCTTCCGGGCCGATCCGGGCCTTGAAAACGGTGGGCATCATCATACTTCCGCCCTGCATGGCTGAGCCCATGTCGATTCCGTTTTTTTGCAGGTAATATCCTGCCGCTAACCCAAAAATGGTGCCGATCACGGAGCCGACAGCGCCGATAATTACAGATTCGGTGAGGAGAGACCCGTAGATGTGTTTCTTCTCTTCTCCCATCGCAAGCCGCATGCCGAATTCATTGTATCGACGAAGCCCGCCGAGCAAGCCCGTATTCCATAATACGATCGACATGGCCAACACAAAAATGAAGATCACGATGCTGGACATGTATTTGGCAAGATCCAGGTAGTAGCCCAAAAAGTTCTGATCGTTGAGCCGCTGCATACTGGGGGCATATTCATCCGGGTCATCTGCATACTTGGCATTGAAGTCTTCCTTGACCTGGAGGGCCGGTTCTTCGTCGTAGGTCCCGGTTTTTTGGAAACCCAGCACCTCTCCCGCCGCATCGGCCATGTCGAGGGCAGCCTGGGCATCCGTGATATCGATGAGGATGGCCCCTCTGTCGAGCGCCTGCATACCGAAGCGAACCGTGCCACAGACCGTAAAATTGGTAAATGCCATGCCGCCGTACATCGTCGATCCGAACAAGGTGACCGGATCACCGATCTTTACGTTGAAACGTTTGGCAAAATCATTGCTAATGAGCGCTTCCCCAGGCTGGGAGGGAAGCTTTCCTTCTACAATGGAATTTATGATGTTCATCCGCTCGGGCTCGTGGGTGTCCGGCGAAAAAAAATCGATACCCTGGCCAACAGCCATTCCCTGGGCACGCGTCTCTCCTTCTTCATTGGGTACATCGAGCAAGCCGCCAAAATGGGTCCGTTCCACCCATTCGAAGTCAGTATACTGGTCCTTCAACTCCTTGACGAGCTGATCGACCTCCACAAGGGCCAGGTCGTTGGGCGTCTGGTCGACGATCTCCGCGTAGGCACGCGTCATGACCCGGACGTGCCCGGCTGTAAAGTTGGCATTGGTATCGATCATGTCACTGAAGACGCCTTTGAACCAGGCACTCCCCAGAACGGTCAAGAACACCCCAAGCGAGATGACAAGGATAGGGAGCAGGCTCCTGTTCTTGTCCCTGATGATTCCTTTAAATAAGAATTGGATCATTGTATTTTTCCTTTTAATGCGTCCGTAGGACTGAGGTTGGCAATTTTTCGGGCAGGCAGAAAACTCACGAACGTGGCAGCGATAATAACCAGTAGGACGGTGAAGAGGATCAGGCCGGTTCCATATACCGGGTAGATCTTGTCGGCAATGGAAAGCCCCATGTTATCCGTACCGGCAGGCATTGCCCACCCCACCTTGGCCGTATACCAGAGGAGCGGGATGCCGTACACGGCCCCCAGAAGGATGGCGAGGATACTATAGACGGTACCCTCCACCGTAAAGATGCCGACCACCTGCCAGCGGGTCATACCCAGGGCGATATAGGTGCCGATCTCTTTTTGCCGGCGGAAGATCGAGAGTACTTGCGTGTCGAAAATGGCGAGGAGGGCAATGATAAACAACAGCCCGTACATGATCGCTCCACCGCCTTTTTTCGATTGAATGATCATGTCGAGATCGGCCAGCAAAAAGTTCAGGTCTTTAAATTCCCAGGGAGCTATATCTGCTGGAACATTGGCCTCTCTCGACACCAGAAAGGTTGCCTCATTGGGCAGGTCAAGCATTGTCCGCAGGCGTTCCAGTGGGAGCCAGACCTGCCCATTGTCGATGGTCGGCACGTTGCAGTCGAAGATACCGGCAACGGTGGCCTCGATCGCATCGAAGGTGCCGTTTTTATCGCGCCAGCGCATGAGCAATTGATCGGCTTCCTTCAAATTGAGGGATGCGGCCATTCGCTTTCCGACCAATATAGGCAGATCATAATCGGATGTATTCAGTAATTGCGAGGGAATCTTCAGAATGGTCTGCCCGGGGTCGATGCCCTTCAAAACCACACCCTGCATACGACCCTGTGGGAAGACAGATGCCGATGTCAGCAAGACAGGCGTTAATTGGCCGGATTTGACCTGAGTGGAGAGGGATGGCGACAAGGGGCCGTGTGCGTCCTGAAAAGACAGAAAATCCAGCGGGTCGTATAGAGGATGCCAAATCTGTCCCTGGCCGATCTCCCATTCTATGGTGTCTCTTCGTGCCTGTTGATTCCAGCCGTCAATGACGCCATTGTGCCAAATGATGACGACAAAGGCGAAGGAAAGCACAGCGATATTCAGAAGGGTTCGGTAACCGGCGCCGATGATATTTTTGAATGCCAATTTTAGTGCGATCATGGCTTTAGTTTTTTGCATGAACGATCTGCTCGTCCTTGACCACCTTGCCGTCTTCAAGGGAAATGATACGGTCGAGATATGCCATCACCTTTTCGTCGTGGGTGGCGAACAGGAAGGTGGTATGGAGCTCTTCATTGAGTCGCTTCATGGTTTGCAGAATGTGGTGTGAATTCTTGGAATCGAGGTTGGCTGTAGGTTCATCGGCCAGCATGATAGCGGGTCGTTTGACCATCGCGCGGGCAATGGCTACCCGCTGTCCTTCCCCTCCGGATAGCTGTGGGGGTTTGGAGTTGATCTTGTCCGTGAGCCCTACCCATTCCAGGGCATCAAGTACAGCCTTTCGGCGCTCGGCAGCCGGTATGTGCTGGAGCAAAAGGGCAAATTCCACGTTTTCATATACCGTGTAGACGGGAAAGAGATTGTAGGTCTGGAAAATGAAGCCCAGGTGCTTGTTGCGCAACTGCGCCGATTGCTTGTGGCTAAGCCCGGCAATCGACTGGCCCAATACGGTGACCACTCCTTCCGTCGGCGTATCGAGCGAGCCGATAATATTCAATAGCGTGGTTTTCCCCGAACCGCTCGGCCCTACCAGTCCGGTGAACTCGCCTTTTTCGAATTGGAGGCTGACATTGTTGAGGGCCGTAAACTCCCCGTTCCCCACGGGGAATCGCTTGGTGAGTTTATCAATGTGGATGATCGCAGGGTTTTCCATTTTATTGTGGTTAATGATTGAATACAAATAATACTTGCAAGCCCACGCCGGAGTAAAGATTTTGCGTGCTGTTTTGGGTGGGCAACCGGGTGCTTTTCGGATTCCAGTATCCCATGACAAACAGGGTGGTTTTATCAAATTGACGCTGCCAATTCACAAAGTTGTATACGTGCTGATTGGTCCAATCAAAGTAAACGATCGCGCTCAGGTTGTCGAAAAAACTGAGCGGGTAGGATAGCGAGAGGAGAGAGAGGGAGGTGCTGTTAGAGAATGAAAATGCCTGTTCTCCATAGGATACCAGCAATTGCTCGAAGATCATATACAGTCCGTTGCCGACGCCAAAGGTGTAGTCGACACCTGCATTCACCAACTCCTGATTGGTAAATTCCCCAAGGTCTTTGTGGCTCTTGGTCCAGGAAGCCTCCATCCAGCAACCGACCACCAGGTCCAGCTTGGCATCCAGCCCGATCCGGGTTTCCGGCGCGTCTTCATAGGCAGGTACGAGGCCATTCAGGTTTCGGGTATCAGCCGAGCGATGGTGGAACGAGAGGCCTGCTTCGCCTTTGGGAATGGGATATTGGATTCTGCCGCCAAATTCGGGGCGATCTTTAGTGGTTTTGGCAAATTCCCACCCCCTGGGGTTTTGGTTGCCATAAAGCCCCCACAACCAGATATTGGCATTATTGAGGAAATAATATCGTCCTAATGCACCCCAAACGCCATCCGTAAACTGAATGGGGTCGCGCGGGTCAATCTGATCGAACCACATCAATGGCCGGAGCAGGGATGCAGAGCCGAAATTGATCTTTTGCAAGCCGACGCGGAACTCAAACTGCTTGCTGGAGTAACGAGCCCAGGCGCGGTAGAGCTTGATGTTGCCATCGGCATATACCGAATCGAAAGGAGAGAAGGCGGTAGTGCCAAACAGGTTGGCCGATAATTCAAAGTCGAGGAGCCGGGTTTTCGGTAGTTCCAACTGATAGTTTGCCTGAGGGAGGTAGCGGCCTCCGATCCAAATCGGCAGGTCGTTTCCGGGGTTTATATTTGCCCAGGAAACGAATTGCCCTTTGAAGATCAATTTTTCGCGAACGGAAGAGGTGCTGTCTTGTCCCTTAGCCGTAGTGAAGGGGAGTAGAAAAAGCGTGGCCAATATGAAAGTGCACCTATTCATTGGCCTCTTTTTCGTGTGGGAGAATACCATAGAAAAAGAAATTGGCGATCTCCATGATCAGCTCTTGTGGATCATTGTAGGAAGCCAGCAGTTGTTCGTCTCTGATCCATTCAGGCATCTTGTGAAAGATGTAGAGGATGAATCCAAGGCTAAGGTCCTTGCGTACCCAGCCTTTTTTTTGAGCGGCCGCATAATCGTTAATGATAACTTTGATCGCTTCTTCGCTGCGTTGTTTCATGTATTCGCCCAGCCCCCATTCCTGGTTGGAGTACACATCCTTGACCAGTTCGGCGCTGATGGCTTTGGTGCCTTCAAATTTCAGGAGGAGTTGTTTCCGGACTTTTTCTTCGAAGGGAATATCCTGTGCCATCAATGCGCGGTGGTCCTTCATAGCATTGTCAAACAGGCCTTGCAGCACCGTTTTGGCCAATTCGATCTTGTTGGGGAAAAACCGGTAGAACGTCATTTTGCTGACATCCGATTCGCGGCAAATCTCTTCTATGGAAACCCGTTTGATTCCGTGTTTCCAGAACAGGCTATGCGCGGTTTTCAGGATATCCTGGTATTTTGGATTGGAAGAGTGGTCGACCATTTAACCGGATGTTGTACAATTGAAGTACAAGTATACGATTTTTGTCGAACACTGTCAATTTCGTAAAGTTGTTTTTTAAAACCCCACCGGCTCTGCCGGACAAAACGCGCACACCCGCCGCAGCGTGCGGATGCCTGTAAACTCCACATGCGGCGATAAGTAATCGTCATGCACGGGTTCTGTTTTCAGGAGATCGGTACTGAGGTATTTTTTGTTGCTGTCGCAGAAAACGGTTACTACGTGCGATTGTGGCCCCAATTCGTTTTGCACCTGGATTGCGCCTGCGAAATTGGCGCCGGAGGAGATCCCGACTGCCAGTCCGAGTTCCGCAGCCAGTTTTTGGGCCATGAGTATTCCATCGCCGTCATGTACGTCGACTATGCGATCCAGGTGGTCAAATTTGACAATGGAGGGGATGAATTCGTCGGAAACACCCTGAATGCGGTGTTTGCCCACCTTATGGCCGGTGCGCATCGTGGGCGACTCTGCGGGTTCGAGCGGGTGGATCTTGATGGCGGGGTTTTGGCTGCGGAGGTATTGCCCTACGCCCATAATTGTGCCACCGGTGCCTACTCCGGCAATAAAAGCATCGGGCATTACCTGAATGGATTGAAGTTGCTGCCAGATCTCTGGGCCAGTGGTCCGGAAATGCGCATTGACGTTGTCTTCATTTGAAAATTGAGAAGGCAGAAAAACGTCAGGTTCCTCCGCTTTGATCTTTTCCGTAAGCGCGATGCTACCCAGAAATCCGCCCTGTTCTTTGGAAACGGGAATCACTTCCGCACCCAATGACCGGATGATATCCACCCGCTCCTGGCTCATCCAGTCGGGCATGAGGATCACCACCGGATGCCCTAAGGCCCGCCCGATTGCGGCAAATGCAATGCCGGTATTGCCGCTGGTAGCTTCCACAATCTTGTCGCCTGGCTTAATGGCGCCTTTTTCATAAGCGCGTTCGAGTATCGACAGGGCCATCCGGTCTTTAATACTCCCGGTGATATTGAAATGCTCCTGTTTGGCAAAGATCGTTCTTTTCTCCCCTTTATACAGGAAGTCGATGGCGAGCAAAGGGGTATTCCCAACCAATACCCAAAGGCTTTTGATCTTGGTCTGCAGGTGGAAGGGGGCAGTCGTCATAAGATAATTTTAAGTGTTCAATCAATTTTTAATCACCTTTAATGCTAACTGGCGATCTTCGAGGCTAATTCGCATAAAATATTGTCCGGAAGGTAAGCTGCCTGTTGACCATTGCCGTTGATTCTCGCCCGCAGAAACAAGGAAGCGCTCAGAAATTACTACCCGGCCCATCAGGTCGAATAGTTGCACCTGCGCCTCGCCTGCCATTTCCGAATGGAACGCTAAATTTAACGTATTTTCCATTGGGTTGGGGAACAAGCTGATGTCCTTTTCTTGCAATAATTCCTCTACTGCAATGGGCCGGTTGCCATCGGCAAACCAAACGCCATCCCGGCCTTGCTCGATAAATACAGAGGTATTTCCGGAAGAGTTGATCTTATCAGAAGAAAGATTGATGAATGCTAATATTGGCGTGTTATCTATCAGGGACGCATTAAATACCATCCGGTTGTCGTCAACGGAGTAATTGGGCCAACTGAGGCCTGAGTTCTGATAAATAGTACCTGTTTCTCCCTTTTCGATGTTCGCACCGAGCAGGTAATACTCATCCCAGTATTCATCAATATAATCAAAGGCGATGATGTAATCCGAGTTTTTGGAGAAGGTCGGATTGGCAATACTGATCCCCTCTGGAAGGCCGGTGAACATTTTTTCAATATGGCCATCGGTGAAATTATTGCCATTCGATACCTGGATGAACCCGATATCCCAATAATCGATGTTGGTGCCGAAAGTGGTATTCAGGGAATTGGAGGCATCGTAAATGATCCATTGTCCGGAAAAATCCCATTCCAGCACGTCGGCATAGTTCACATTGGCGGTAGTCGGTCCGCCCTGGCCTGTAGTAGGATTGTACAGCTCAAATTCTGCCCATTGTTGGAGGCCGTAGTCATAGACCCACAAAAAATTGTCGTAGTCGGTGGTGAGGGCAGCAAGGCGCTCGCCGTCTTTGGATATAGCCACATTGCGCCAGATGGACTCGTTTTGTACTACAAACTCGTCAACCCCACCTGTGCCCCAATCTAAAATAATGCCGCGTATCGTATGGTCTTCCGCAACATAAACGATCGCGCTCCCATCATCGGTAATACTTGGTCGGCTCCAAGGAGACAGGTTGGTCAACGGGTTGGCTACCTCCTGGCCGTCAGGGGTGAAAATATACAGGGAGGCATAGTCTGCATCGGTCATCAGAATATAGTCCTCTCCCGGATTGGTAACGATATCGGTTTGGGAGTTGGTACCACTGCCTTCCCCTATCCCTACCGCATCAAAGGCTGCCTTAGCCGCGTTGGCTTCTGCAGCCCCGTAGAGATCGGTTGAAGCCTGCACCACCGCTATACGGCAGTCGATAAACTGGGAAGATTTTACCAGATAGAGATTCAGGGCCCGGTAGTATACCTGCTCCGCTTTATCTTTTCCGATGCTATTGGCAAACAGGTAAAACGCCCGGTTGGTGATGCCGCTGTTGATATGCACGCCTCCATTGTCCTCGCCGCCGGTATAGCGTTCTGAAAAATGCGCAGGTTGCCACCCGGGATCGTTGAGGTTATTGCCGCCATTATGCGGGTTGCTCAGGTCGCGTAGTGCGCCGGAATCAAAAATGTTGGTATTGACCACATCTTCGCCCATTTGCCAGTCGTTGCGATCGATCATGGCGCCGAATACGTCGGCAAAACTTTCATTCAGTGCGCCGCTTTGCCCCATATATTCCAGGTTGGCGGTAGACTGGATCACGCCGTGCGACAATTCGTGACCAGCCACATCAAGCGCTTTGGCGAGCGGGGCGATAAATGCCTGGTTGCCATTGCCGTAAAACATGGCAAAGCCATTCCAAAACGCGTTGTCCATTTGGGTGTTGTCGCTCTCCACCACATTGATGAGGGAAATCACATTTCCTCCTTCTCCATTGATGCTCTCCCGGTTGAAGGTGCCTTTGAAGTAATCATAGGCCTTTTCGCCGTGGTAATGGGCACTTACGGCATTCGGATTATTCCAGGAGTTGGTGGCTGAGGTAATATGAGCCAGCGAAAAGTTGGCATTCTGGGGCGAGGTGTTTTGGGCATTGATCGTCCAGATCACGCCCACCGGGTCGTCCGGAAAGGTCGACTGGGTATTGTTGAACATGGTTTGAGAGGCATCGATCAGGTAGTATACATTATTTTTGGAATACGTGTTGATGAGGTGGGTCTGCCCTAACAAGTCCGCGGCATTGGCCGTAGCAGGTCCGTCGGGTGGAGGTGTCGCCGGATTGCGGGAGTCCATGGGCTGAGTTTCCGGACTATGACGTTGGGGTGTGGTAACGCCCAAATGGCGCCAGTCAAGTTTGCAGAGCTCGGAATAGTATCGGAGCACCTCTCCGGTTTGGGCATCGATGAAATAGTTATACCGGGCCGCAATATTGGGGATCACGGTCACCTGCCAGGCAAGCCGTTCGGCATGGGGGTCGTGGTCGATGTGATAGATGACCAGTTGTGCCTGGGTTTGATCCGCCCCGGTTATTTGGGCTTCCATCGGGCTCAATTTTTTCACCTTTTCAAATTGGGCAACGTGCTGTAATGCCTTTTCGGAAGCTTGAGACGAAGATATACCGGGAGTGACGTCTTCGATTTCAGGGGAAGGATACAGCCGGCCATTAAAGAGGTAAAATGCGTGTAGGTTTTTATGTAAGATGGCTTCTGCCCCATATACCGGCACCCCTTTCCATACCTGTTGAAAGCGGATGTGGACAAATCCGGTGGGCTCTGTATCTGTTCGGCTGGTGACCAATTCCTCAAGAGGCGTCTTCAACTGAAGCACGGATTGAACAGCCAGCAAGTAATCAGCCTGTTGCCCGTTCAGGTCTTTTTGGGGCGTCACTTCAAAATCGCCCCGAATTTGGTATGGAGTGCCTGTTTCCGCCGACAGATAGGCCTGGAGTCTGGGTTGCCCTTGTATCGGTTTTGGCAACTCGGGCAATGACTTGAATTTAGTTTCCGAAGGAAAGGGAGCCGGAGCAGACGGAATGCCAGGACGGATGGGTACTGGGGGAGCCAATGTTTCCGTGGAAAGCGGAACGGTGCGTGCTACCTTTGGAAGGTGCGGCTTCATTTGCCCAAACGAGGTGGAAGAAACCAGTACCAATACCAAAAAAGAAAGCATAAATCGTTTCATGGTCGGGGAAGTTGAAGAGGTATTAAATAGCATGAGAGGATGAAGCGGGCGGCAGATTAGACAGTAACCAAAGATAACGAAAATTTGTCAATTTTTTTGACCGATTATCAGGGTGGCAGCGCTCGAAAATTGTAACGCGCCTGACAGAATTTGAACGCCAGAATGCCTAATTTGCCGGCGCGTTCCGTTTATTTAAACTACTATGAGTCATTCTTCTCCACTCGTCAGCATTTGTATGATCAGTTTCAATGTAGAAGCGTATATCGCCGATGCCATTGAAGGGGTCTTGATCCAGGAGGCTGATTTCCCTGTTGAATTGGTCATTGGGGATGATTGTTCGACCGATCGGACCCGGGAAATAGCCCGGGAATATGCAGCCAGGTACCCCGATAAGATCCGCTTACTGACGTTTGAAGATAATATGGGGATAGCCGGGAATACTGCGCGCACCCTGGAATACTGTATAGCGCCCTATATTGCTATTTGCGATAGCGATGATGTGTGGACGGATCCCCTCAAATTGAAAAAACAGGTCGATTTTCTCGAAAAGAACCCGGATTATGGCGCCGTATATACCGATGTACAAACTATTTCCGAAAAAGGAGCACAAATAGACGACCCTGAAATTGAAGCGATCCGGTACATGTACTCCAAGGGAGATATCTTTTTCCAACTACTCGAGGGTAATTTTATCAGCAACTCAACTACGGTGTTTCGGCGTGAATTTCTTGATGACCACACCATTAGCCCTTATCGGAACTACTTTGTCCAGGATTATATCCTTTGGGTACATATCGCTACCCGGGCTAAAATTCAATATTTCCCGGAAAGAACCACCCTTTATCGGAAGCATTCCAGTTCGGTGACTTCCGCTACCCCTGCGATCAAACTTCAGGGCAATAAAAGGCTGTTTCATCTCAACCTGTACAAAGCGGTAGCCGATTTCGACCGCTTTAATACCCGGAAATTGACCGGGCAGGAAAGGACGTTGCTGTTTCGGAAAATGCTGTCGCTGGTCTACAGAAGGCCGGGTACGCTGGGAATGAAGCTGGGGATATTGCGCCTTATGCCCAAGTATTTTCCCGGACTTTTGAATTTACTGCGAACCGGGTATGCGAAGGTTCAAAGATTGCTTCCGGCTTAAATGGTAGCATCAGTTTGCCACCGGCCAAGGGTGCCCAGCACGCCTGTCAGGAATAGTTAAGTTCCTGGGGTGTTAATTTGCCAAATGCCCTTTTCACATCTTGGGTGACCTGGTCAATAGCGCCGGTCCAGTGAGAGGAGTACATATAGGTGATTGTTTTCAGTTATGTCAATTTCAACAGCCAAAAGTAATCCAGTTCAATATACTCAATTTTTTGAATCCGGTTTTTCCAAAACGCTTCCAGTTCTTCCCGGCTAAAATAATTTTTCAATACCAGATAATCTTCTCCATTTTCCAAAGTCCGGCGTTGGTAGGTATTCCCGTGTTGGTCGGTGTGGTAAATTGGGGTGCTGTTACCTGCTACCCAGGTATTATCTGTAAAAACAAGCATGCCTGACTCAGGCACTTTCCTCAGGCAACTGTCCACAAAGGCAGGCAGTTTTTCTCTCGGGATATGGGACCAAATAAACCCGCCGTATAAGGCATCGTAACCGAAAGGGGCTTTGGGAAGGTCCTCATAGGAAAGGACTTCGAACGCTACCGGAGATGCATAGGTTTTTGACCGGGCAATATCGAGGACAGCAGGGTTGATATCGAATCCATAAATATGGGTTGCCGTTTGGGCGATCCGTTCGGTCCAGAACCCGGTTCCGCAAGCCACTTCGATCAAGGATTTACCCAGGAACCATTCCTGCAGGTAACGGGTTATTTGCGCAATGCCTTCCTGGCGTTCCTCTTTCAAGTACACCTTTTCATATTCCTCCGCCCGGTCTTTGTAGTATTGGATAATGTCGGTATGCACCTGGGCAAATTTACTGATTAAAATATGCCAGCACCCGTAAGGCTCGAAGCGTATTCCAGCGGCTGGGTTCGCCTACTTTTTCCATGTCGAAATGAACCTGGCCTGGGTGCTTTGCCTGAAGAGGCCAGCGATGCGCCTTGCCTTCCTTTTTTTTCAATACCTCAAGGGCATCCTGCATTCGGCCGTCGTAGGGGATGGCTGCATCCCGAAAGTGATCGAGGGTTCGCAGGATATCGTAGCGCCAACGGGAAGGGAAGGAAAGGCGAAGCATTTTCGGATCGATGATAGCCCCGGTGCGATGGGAACGGAATAAACGGTGCACGAGAAGGAATTCCAATCCCCGTTGCCGGGCTTTCCCGATTTCTTTTTCCCGGTAGGTGCGGCCTGTTTTTGAAAATTCCCAAAGCCCTTCCAGCACGCTCAGGGTAGAGTGGAGCGAGCTGTGGGTATGGCCTTCATAGTAGGCGCAATTCCAGCCACCATCCGCCATTTGAATATGTAGCAAGTAGTCGACAATAGCTTGAAGGCGCGGAGCTTCCGGCACAAACCAGGAAGCAAAATTCAGGATCATGCCATTGACGCATACATCGCTGATTTTCCGGCTATGGGAGTAATTGATCCCTCCTTCATTGCCTTCAGGGTTTTCAAGCACCTTCAGGGTGATTTTCCGGACAGCGGGATGAGTGGGGGATAATCCCAGCATTTTCAGATCGAGGAGGGTGTAGTGTGAAGAAGTCCACTTCGGCTGGTAAAAATCGCGCCCCCAATGGCCGTTCGTATTTTGCCGGGAGAGGAAAGCTGCCCCCCATCCCTCGTCGGCAATACGCTTCTGGAGTGCGGAAATTTCGAGATCAGCCGAATTTAGCAGGTCTCGATGCACCTGATATTGGATGGCGACATCGCCTGCCAATAGCCAGTTTGCTACTTGGGCATTTATCATAAGTTAATTGTCAGACACCGCTGGCGTTTCTCTTCCCAATCGCTTTAAAAACCGTACGTGTGATATTAATGCGTGCGTAAAAGATGACTCGTAATAGGGCTGCCCGTATTCTTCCGCGGTTTCTTTTACAATCTTGCCGATTGCGGGATAGTGAATACTGCATATATGAGGAAACAAATGGTGTTCTATCTGCTGGTTTAAACCGCCGGTCAAAAAAGCAGCTAGCGGGTTATTACGGGCAAAGTTGGCGGTAGTGTAGAGTTGGTGTACGGTCCAGGAATGTGGCATACGCCCTCCTTCGTCGGGATTCAAAAAATGGGTTTCTTCCACTACGTGCGCCAGCATAAAGATGATTGCGAGGAAAAATCCCGCCACAAAATGCATCAGAAGAAAGCCCAATACGGTGTGTATCCAGGGATGCGGGATGAGTATGATTGGAAGCACTAAGAAGAGGCTGTAGTTCAGAAATTTGTAAAAGAAGAGATAGAAGTATTCTTTTTTCGGATTTGGTTCTCCGGTAAAATTGCCCACTTCGTTCTTGAAAAATTTGACGTAATCCTTGATGAACACCCAGGAAAGAGTAGCCAGGCAATAAAAGAAGAAGGCGTAAATGTGCTGATACCGGTGGATCTTCTTCAATTCTTTCCCCGTAGAAAGCCGGATCACGGGAATGGGTTCGATGTCTTCGTCGAGTCCCTCGATGTTGGTGTAAGAATGGTGGGCCTGGTTGTGCATGCGTTTCCACATATAGGCGCTGGCGCCATTGAGGTTAAAGGTATGGGCCAGGAGGCTATTTACCCATTTATTGGCGGAGTATGACCCATGGATGGCATCATGCCCTATGTTGACGGTAACCATCACCATGAAAAAACCCACCAATGCCCACAAGGCATAATTTATAAGAATATCAAAATGGCCGAAGACCAACAGCAGGTAGGACCCGATCCAGCCGGTGAGGTGGAAAAGGCTCTTTAATACCATTGCCAGGTTTGCATTTCTGGAAATGTGGTTGTCCTGGAAGTATTGATTTACGTTTGAATTAAGCGCAGAAGCGAAATCCTTCTGTATTTGCGTGGCAAATTTTGGTAAAGTCTGCATAGAATTTGTTTATGGTATCCGCAAGGGATGGACCGGATGAACTGGTTTCTTTTGGTCCAGAAGGGCACCACAAGATACGAAGAAGAGAGGAGAAACAACCAAAACCTTTATTACCTTTTAGGCTATTTTAGGCAAATTGATATTAATCGAATGTGTTTTTCGTTCAAAATCAGCAGTTTCCGAACTAAAATTTCCGGATGCCTGACTCCTCTGTAGAAAGGTGGATGCTATTTTGCGCTGTCCAACAAAGTCTAAACGCATTGGCACAAACTTTATTCCTTCTCCTTCTTTTTGGAATCGTTCGCGCCAGTTCTGTTCACTGATGAATTCGTAAAAATTGGATTTTTCTCACAAGGTGTTGGCCTCCCAAATAATGCTGGCATACACGATAAACCGAACCACTCGGAACAAAGAGTAGAGCAGAAACCTGGAGGTTTTATAGTTGGCAGCGCCCACCAGCATGCAAACGCCGGCAAATGGCAGAGGCGTGACGGACGCCACGATTATCAGAAAACTACCGAATTCATTCAGGTAGATCTCATACTTGCTGAAATATTTTCGCTTTAAATACCGGTACCAGGAAGTGTGGTGGCTGCGTTTGCCCACGGAGTAGGCCAGCCAGCCCGCTCCATAGGAAATAAATAGGAGCAGGGCAACGATTGAGACATAGGTGGCCATATCTCCCTGATTCAGGGCCCATACCATGAATATTTCGGGAGGAATGATGCCGAAAAGAACCTCGGAAGCAGTATAAATGAGGAACATCAAGACGGGCCGGCTATAAACGGGCTCGAGCCAGGTGATGTATTCTACATCCACTTTTTTCTTGAAAAAAATAAAAACGGCAATGAACAGCGCCAGGAAAGCACCCCCCCGTAAAAGGTTTCGCCATAAAAACTGACGCTTGCTATCATATTTGGTTTGCTCAGACATAAAGAGCGCGCTGCATAAATCGTTGCCCCAAATTAAGCTAAGCAGGGGTGTGGAGCAACTGGCGTCCTCATTTATTTTAAAATGGGCTTGAATAGTTCGGATTATGGACAAACGCCAGATCTGTCAACGAGTGCAAAAAGGCGACTAGGTCGCTGCGTTCCTGTTCGCTAAGACCAAGCGGTCGAACCAATGCGTTTTGGTGTGGATGCCCTTTGCCGCCGCTGTTGTAATGCTCGACGATCGCTTCGAGGCTGGGCAGGGAGCCATCGTGCATATAGGGCCCGGTCAGGGCTACATTGCGTAGGGACGGAACTTTAAATAAGGCCCGGTCTTCCTCCAGTCCGGTGAGGCGAAACCGGCCCGGATCGGCGTACTCCTCGTAAAGGCCGTTATTTTGGAAGGAATAGTTGGTAAAATTAAACCCGCCATGGCAATCTCCGCAGTTGGTTTTTTCGCTAAAAAACAATTCCATACCCCGAAGTTCAGCTGCCGACAAGACATTGGACTTCTCCTGAAAATAATATTGATCATACCTGCTGTTCCCGCTCAGCAGACTGCGTTCGAAGCAGGCTATGGCGCGGGTGATGACGAAATGATCGGGCGCCCGGTCGTAGGCTTCCCAACTGAGCTTTTGATAGAGGCTATCTCGTTGCAGACGCTCGGCGATGAGCAGGATGTTGAAGTCAAATTCATTGTGTTCCTGAATGGGAACCAGTATCTGCATTTCCAGTGTGGGTACGCCTCCTTCGCGGGTGAAGTAAGGGTGGTAAGCTACGTTGGCAAGGGAAGGGGCATTGCGCACCCCCGAAGCGTTATCGACGCCAGGGCTGAATGCCAGGGTGTCGCTGAACGCATATTCAGGGAGATGGCAGGAAGCACAGGAACGGCTGCTGTCGCGGGATAGAACGGGGTCGAAAAAAAGCATTCTGCCGAGCGTCCACCGAATTTCCGAAAATTCATTCCCTTCCGGAAAGACCGGGTCGGGAAAACCCACTGGCACCTGCAGTAGTGGTTCCGGCTCCACCGAAGGTTCGGGAAGTGGTTCCTTGCTGCAGGCGGATGCCAGTAGGAGTATAAAAAAGATGCGTGTTTTCCAATTCATTTATCCCTTGGTCACGACCCACTTTTCAGTGTGTACCGGCTGGCTGTTTTGCCAGAGCTGCACCAGATACATCCCTGCACCAGGCGCTTCCAGTTGAACGAAAGAGCGACCTTCCCACAAGGGTCGTTGGGAGAGCACGCGGCCAGTCAGGTCGCAGACGGTCAATGCATACTCATTGCCGGAAGGCAGTTCGAAAACGACCTGGCCAAATCCGGATGCAGCCGGGTTGGGGGCGATGAAAAAAGAGGGTTCCACAGCGGTGTCTTGAACAGATGTCGGGCTGAGTGCCGAAAATACAAGCGAGCCAATATTTTCCATAATGGTGGCTGCGGGACCGAGGTTGCCGTGGGAAGCTATTCCTCCGGAGACATCGATGTTCTCCAGAAGCTTGTTATAATCCGCCTGGATCTGAATGATCAGGTTGTCGCCATCGGGTTGAGCGTCGGTATTTAGGTTGACGGTTTGGTAGAGTTCGTCCCCAATGGAGTGAATTTCAAATGTTTGCGAAAAATCGCTGCCGACCTTTCCATCAAAGGCAATGAATTTATAACCCGCAGCCCAGCCCCAGTGCATAGTTGGGTTTTGCGGCGCCAAGGGATGGCCGGGAGGATAGTTGGAGGGGTCGAGGTGATTGCGCGCTTCATCTACGCCGATGGAGAAAATAATCCCTTCCACATTTTCCACTTCCATTTCGCCCAGGTCAAGCGTCACGTCCTGGGAGGCATCGATCAGAAAATATCGGGTGCTTGCAGGGCTCATTTGCCCGCCATCGTGGAAAACAGCCGGCTGGGAAAGGTAATATTGTAAGCGGGTAGGTTGGTAGTCATATCCGCCGCTTGCAGTGACCGTGTTGTTCAATCCAAAATCTGCGCTGCCGGCTTTTTGCACCAGATGCAGGATCACATGGGTTTGTGCCTGGGTGGACAAAAAGAGGATAACACCCAATAGAGATAGAGTAACTTTCTTCATCGTGAGGAAAAATTTGGCTGGCAGTTAAAAATTTGAATAAAAATAGAACAATTCGATAAAGCTACCAATTATTCTTTCTTCCCTTTCTTTTCAGCCGGCTTTGAAGGTTTCTCCTCTTCCGCTGCGGGAGGCGCCGATTCGGCGCCTTTATAGGGTTCCTGGCTAAAGGTCAGCCCTTTGGCATCGGTATCGACGTAAACCGTATCGCCCGCGCCAAAGGTGGCAGCCAGCATATGCCGGGAAAGCACATTGACCACCTCTTTATCCAGTACTCGCTTCATCGGGCGTGCGCCAAACTGCGGGTCGTAGCCGAGATCGGCCAACAGGTCGAGCGCTTTGTCGCTGACATTGATGACCATTCCCTGGCGGCTGAGCATTTTCTGCACCCGCTTGAGTTGCAATTGCAGGATCTGACGGATCTCTGCTTTCGTCAACGGCAGGAACATGATCTTTTCGTCGATCCGGTTGAGGAATTCCGGGCGCAGGTTTTCTTTCAACATATCAAAAACCTCCACTTTCGTGGTCTCAATAATCTCGGTGCGGTGCTTGTCGCCCACGGCGCTGAGGTCCTCAAAATTTTCCAGGATGGTCTGCGCGCCCATGTTGGAAGTCATGATGATAATGGTGTTGCGGAAGTTGGCGACCCGCCCTTTATTGTCTGTAAGGCGGCCGTCGTCCAGTACTTGCAGAAGTATGTTGAATACGTCGGGGTGTGCTTTCTCGATCTCGTCGAGCAGCACGATCGAGTAGGGCTTGCGACGTACAGCTTCGGTGAGCTCGCCGCCTTCATCATACCCCACATAGCCGGGAGGCGCCCCGATGAGACGCGACACCGTGTGCCGCTCCTGAAATTCACTCATATCGATACGCGTGATGGCGTGGTCGTCGTCGAAAAGCACTTCCGCCAGGGCTTTGGCCAACTCTGTTTTCCCAACCCCTGTGGGGCCCAGAAAAATGAACGACCCAATGGGCTTGTTTTCATCCTGCAGGCCTGCGCGGCTACGGCGCACTGCATCCGAAACCGCCACCACCGCTTCTCGCTGTCCGATGACCCGCTTGCCGAGTTCGTCTTCCATGTGCAGGAGCTTTTCCCGTTCGCTCTGCATCATCTTTGCCACCGGGATGCCTGTCCAGCGCGAAACTACTTCGGCTATATCGTTAGAGGTTACTTTGTCGTCGGTAAACCGGTTTTCTTCGGGCACCTTGCTCAGTTTCTCCTCTGCCGCTTTCAGCATCGCTTCCTGCTCCTGGAGCTGGCCGTAGCGGATCTTGGCTACGGTTTCGTAGTCGCTGTTGCGCTCGGCACGCTGAGCTTCCATATCGAGCTCTTCAATTTTCTTGCGAATGCCCTGGATGGTGTCGACAATCTCTTTTTCGTTTTTCCAGGCAGCCTGTATGGAGTCGCGTTTTTCTTTTGCGTTGGCGATCTGCTCGTTGAGGATTTTCAATTTCCTGGAATCACCCTCCCGTTTGATGGCTTCGCGCTCGATCTCGAGCTGCCGCACCTTGCGGTCCATTTCGTCTACCTCGTCGGGCACGGAGTCGAGCTCCAGGCGGAGGCGGGCAGCGGCCTCGTCGATGAGGTCGATGGCTTTGTCCGGCAGGTAGCGGTCGGAGATGTAGCGATGAGAAAGCTCGGCAGCCGCGATGAGCGCTTCATCGAGGATCTCGATCTTGTGATATACCTCATAGCGTTCCTGCAAGCCCCGCAAAATAGAGATGGTATCTTCCACACTGGGCTCGTCGATCAGCACCGTCTGGAAACGGCGAACGAGGGCTTTATCTTTTTCAAAATATTTCTGGTATTCGTCGAGGGTCGTGGCGCCGATGGTACGCAGTTCGCCCCGGGCTAACGCGGGTTTGAGGATATTGGCGGCATCGATAGCGCCTTGTCCGCCCCCGGCCCCGATCAGCGTATGGATCTCGTCGATGAAGAGGATGATATCTCCATTGGCTTCGGTCACCTCTTTGATGACTCCCTTGAGGCGCTCTTCAAATTCGCCTTTGTATTTGGCGCCGGCGATCAGTCCGGAAATATCGAGGGTAAAAATGCGCTTGCTCTTGAGGTTCTCCGGCACGTCGCCTTTCACGATGCGCCAGGCGATCCCTTCCACAATGGCGGTTTTTCCTACCCCTGCTTCCCCAATGAGAATGGGGTTGTTCTTCTTGCGCCGCGACAAGATATGCAGCACACGCCGGATCTCTTCATCACGCCCGACGATAGGATCGAGCTTGCCCGATTCGGCCCGTTCATTGAGGTTGATGGCAAATTTATTGAGGGCGTTGTAGCTGTCTTCCGAACTGGCCGAGGTCACTTTATGCCCTTTGCGCAGTTCCTTAATTGCTGCCTTGAGTTGATCAACTGAAGCGCCTTGCCCTTTCAGGATACGTGCGCCGCGGTCGTCGCCCTGAAGGATGCCCAACAGGATAAGTTCGATGGAAATGAATTCATCTCCAAACTCCGGCAGTGCCTTTTTGGCTTTACTCAGCGACTGGTTGGCATCGTTGGTGAGGTACTGTTTTTCGGCGCCTTCTACTTTCGGATTTTCCTTGATGGCATCGTCCAGCTCTCGCCGCAGCGCAGGGAGGTTTACGCCCATCTTTTGAAGCAGGAAGGTGGCGGTGTGTTCATCCACTTCCAAAATACCCCGGATGAGGTGCATGGTATCTACTGCCTGCTGATCGAGGCCGGCAGCAATTTGTTGCGCACGCAGGATGGAGTCCTGGGCTTTTATGGTGAAATTGTCGTAGGTCATTTTCTAATGGTTGTTCAATTTGATCTAAAGGTACTGCGAAGGGGCGAAATATCTTTCGCTCCAGTAACTACAATTTCCACACCAACATGGAATTTGTGAAATTTTGGCAGAAAAGATAGAAATCAAATGACGATTTGTCCACTATACCCTTGCCACTTTCTAAAATCTCCGTACTTTTCTTCCCTAAAAACCAACTTGTATGGCCACGAAAGCTTCCCTCTGGTACAAAGATGCCGTTATCTATGAATTGCCGATCAAATCTTTCTACGACTCCAATGGAGACGGGATTGGAGATTTCAGAGGCGCGATGCAGAAACTCGACTACCTCGAGCGACTGGGTGTCAATGCCCTTTGGATCCTGCCGTTTTTTCCTTCTCCACTACGCGATGATGGGTACGACGTGGCGGATTATTACTCCGTAAATCCCATTTACGGCAACCTCGATGATTTCAAGGAGTTTGTCGCCGAAGCACACCGCCGGAATATGCGGGTGATCATTGAGTTGGTCGTCAACCATACCTCCGATCAGCACCCCTGGTTTCAACGGGCTAAACAGTCGCCTCCCGACTCCTCTTATCGCAACTACTACGTATGGAGCCCCTCCAACGACAAATACGATGGCGTGCGGATCATCTTTCAGGATTATGAAGCCTCCAACTGGACCTGGGATCCGGATGTAGAACAGTATTTCTGGCACCGCTTTTTCCACCATCAGCCCGACCTCAATTTTGACAACCCGGATGTACAACAGGAGATTTTCGACATGCTGGACTATTGGGCCCAGTTCGGGGTCGACGGCTTTCGCCTGGATGCCATTCCTTACCTCTTCGAACGGGAAGGTACTTCCTGCGAAAATGTGCAGGAAACCCACGATTTTCTGAAAAAAGTCCGGGCCCACGTCGATACAAAATACAACGGCGAGATCCTCTTCCTGGCAGAAGCCAATATGTGGCCCAAAGATGCAGCGGCCTATTTTGGCGATGGCGACGAGTGCCAGATGAACTTCCATTTTCCGCTGATGCCCCGCTTGTACATGGCCATTCGCCGGCACAACCGGAAAGATATTGTGGAGATCCTGGACCAAACTCCGGAAATTCCGGACAACTGCCAGTGGGCTACCTTCCTCCGAAACCACGACGAGCTGACCTTAGAAATGGTCACCGACGAAGACCGGGCGTTTATGCGGGAAGAGTATGCCCCCGACCACCGTGCCCGGATCAATCTGGGTATACGCCGGCGGCTCGCCTGCCTGATGGATGGCAGCCGTAGGAAGATCGAACTGATGAATGTGCTCCTCTTCTCCATGCCAGGCACCCCGGTGCTCTATTACGGCGATGAGATCGGGATGGGCGACAACTACCACCTCGACGACCGCAACGGCGTGCGCACCCCCATGCAGTGGAATTCCGGCCTCAACGCAGGCTTCTCCACCGGCAACCCGCAAGAGCTCTACCTCCCCATCATCATCAACCCGGAGTTCCACTACGAGTCGATCAATGTGGAGGTCATGGAACATAAGCCGCGCTCTATCCTCAAATGGACGCAGAAGATCATTTCCATCTACAAACAACACAAAGCCCTGGCAAGGGGAAGGTTACTCATGCTGGAGCCCGCCAACGAGTCTATCCTGACCTACATTCGCGCTTTTGAGGACGAAAAGATCCTCGTGGTCATCAACCTCTCGGAAAAGGCAGAAGTGGTGGAGTTGGACCTCTCCGCTTATGCAGGCAGCAGCACTGTGGAGCTATTTGGGGGGAATGCATTTCCCATGATCACGGATAAACCGTATTTGTTGACGATTGGGGCGTCGGGGTATTATTGGTTGAAAATTGGGTGAGTTTGAATACTTTCAAGCTATTCATAGGTCTTGTAATATGTTCACTTGCTGCAAACTACATCCTGCCTGCACAAGAAATCCTGTGCAATGTGCATTTTTATGGAGTGGACGAAGGGCTTTCCCACCGCTTTGTACGCCACATTTTCCAGGATAACCGCGGACTGATCTGGATCAGCACCAACCACGGTCTCAACCGTTTCGACGGTTATCATTTCACCACGTTTACCAAAGAAAATAGCGGGCTTTCCAGCAATAACATCCGGCTGGTATTTGAAGATCCGACCGGTTGGTTATGGGTGTTCAGCGACCTGGGAGGAAGGGAACTGAGCTGGGATCATGTCGACCTGATGCACAGCAGGACCCTGGAAGTGGTTCCGTGGAGGGAAAAATACCCTGCCTTTCTGCCCGGCGATATCAGGCACGTATGGAGCGGCCCAGAAAGGGAGCTTTATATCCGGATCGCAAACGGAACATCCTGGAGGTTGGACTCAACCGGTGTCTTTTCTGAAATACCCTTGCCGGCTACAGGGAATTTCACCCCACGCTATGTTTCCACGCAACACACCTTTTGGGGCACGCAAAGCGACGGCGCTTCGCTGGATTGGCTGGAATTCGATAGTAGCGGCTATTTGCTGGCAAAGGTTGAAAATCCGGGATGTGAGCGATGTGAACCGGCAGCTCAGGACCAATACGGCCGTTTCTGGTATTACTGCCAGGGGGAAAACGGCGTCGATCTTTTTTGTGGATTCCACCGGGCGCCGGCAGCGATCCGATCTGGCCGGTTCTGTTTTGGAAGGACTTGGGAAAAACAGGGAAATCGGGACTTTTCTCCTTCCGAGAGATCAATTGAAATGGTGGATCAATAACACGTCGGAAGTTGAAGATGCAAAGGGGCAAAAGATCCGTTTTTCAATAAATATGGAAAATACCCGATTACGACGGATCAGAGCCATACGCTTATCGGCAGGAACGGCAGAGCCTGGCTTGGCACTGCATTCGGCATTACCCTTGTGGATATTAAAACCTCCAGGTTCCAAAATTATCTTTCCAAAAAGCTGGAAGGCGACTTTGTGGAAGGCCAGGTGGAATGCCGGGGTATCCTGGAAGCGGAGAACGGAAACGTGATCATCAACTCCAATTTGGGAACCTTTTTGGCCTCCTCCTCCGGAGAGCTACTCGAAGAAAATTTATTGAAGATCTACACCCCGGCCCCCACGCCCACCTTTACCTTGACCAAAGACAGGGGTGGAGGACTTTGGTTTGGGGTGTCAATGCCTTTGCGAAAGGATGGCATTTATGGTGAAATTAAATGGTTGAAGAGGGGGTACGCCATGAATGCCTCCGACCCGCAAGCATGGACCATTTTTGAAGACGAAGGCGGCACGATTTGGTTCGGAGGTCTCTCGGGCGTGTTTGAATACCTCGATCCCGGAACAGATACCCTGGTTTCTTTCGAAAATTACGTGGGATTTGAGGAATTAAGGACGGCCAGTATTATTTCCATTTTCAAAGACCGGCAGGGCAGGCATTGGCTGGCCACCACCCAGGGGCTCTACGGATTCGACCCTTTGGGAAGAAGGGTCCTGAATCGTTTCTGGACAGGAGGAGAGGGCCGTTACTACATTCCCTCCGAAAATATTTATGCAATCTACCAGGATCAGAGCGGAGACTTTTGGCTGGCCAGCGGAGGAGACGGACTCATTCAATTGACGGAAAAGCGGGAAACCGGCTATTTCCACCAATTCACCAAAGCCGATGGGCTTTCCAGCAACACCCTCTACGCCATTTGCGAAGACGATTACGGGAACCTTTGGATCAGCAGCGATTACGGCATTATCCGGTTCAATAAAGCCACGGGGAAGTCAAAGGCCTTTCTGCCCAAAGACGGGTTGCCGCACCACGAGTTTAACCGCATTTCCAGTTACCAGTCGCCAAGCGGCCGGATCTATTTCGGAAGCTTAAACGGCGTGACCTCTTTTCATCCCAAGGATTTTCAGGATGATGCGGTAAGGGAAAATTCCCCTCTCGTTTTGCTGGACATCCAGCAGTTTGAGCGCCGGGCACAGAAAATGATCAACAAACTGCAAGACTTCGAACAGGTGCAAAAGATCGTGCTCCAACCCGGCGACCGGATGGTCAACCTGGAATTTGCCCTGCTGGATTATGATGATGTCGATCAAATATCCTACGCCTACCGGGTGGAAGGCCTTGACGGATCCTGGACCTCTCTCCCGGACAATCAACTCAGCCTGGCCGGATTGCCATTTGGGAGCTATACCCTGAGAATAAGAGGTCAATCGGCAACCGGCGTATTTTCCAAAAATGAGCTGGCCATCCCCATCCAGGTATTGAAGCCCCTTTACCTGAGGAGCTGGTTTTTGGTCACAGCCGCCCTGTTCCTGCTGGCCGCCGTTCTGATCGTCATGAATCTCCGGACCCGGGCGCTCCGGCAACAAAAAAGGATCCTGGAAAAACAGGTGGCCCAAAGAACGGAGGTCATCAGCCGTCAAAACCAGCAATTGGCCGGGCAGGCCGAAGAACTCCGGAAACTCGATAAAGCCAAGTCGCGTTTTTTCGCCAATGCCAGCCACGAATTGCGCACCCCTTTAACGCTTATTCTGGGGCCTATAAGTTCCATTCTGAAACGAGCGCAACCCAGGAAAAGGATTCCTCTGTTGCAAAAGCCCAGCAAAGCGGTCAGAACCTGCTCCGGCTGATCAACGAATTGCTCGACCTGAGCGCAATGGAATCGAGCAAATTGGAGCTGCATGAAAAGCCGGTATCGCTCCATGCGTTGCTGCGCCGTTTTTACGCCGATTTCGAGTCGCAGGCCGAGATGAAGAACATCCGGTTCAAACTCGATTACCGGGGCGACAAAACCTGCAGGTCCGGCTCGACGAGGAGAAGTTTGAAAAGATCGTATTCAACTACCTGGCCAACGCCATGAAATTCACCCTTGGTGGGGGAGCGGTCGTACTCCGGCTCGAAGAGAAGGAAGCCTCCCTTTTGCTCTCAGTGGCGGACACCGGCCGGGGCATTCATCCCGAGGACCAGCCGCATGTGTTCGATCGTTTTTTCCAGACCAACCGCCCGGAGGCGCCGGCGGAGGGCGGTACCGGCATCGGCCTGGCCTTAGTCAGCGAGTTTGCCCGGCTGATGGCGGGGAAGGTCTGGCTGGAAAGCAAGCTGGACGAAGGAAGCGTGTTTTTCTTCGAATGGCCCAAAAAGAAAGTCCAGGAGCAACAATCCCCGAATGTCTCCCCTGTTGTGGAGGAGGAGCACCTTGTCAGTTTCCCGGTATCCTTTTCCCGGGAAAAAAGCAATGTCGTGAAACCCCTGATCCTCCTCGTAGAAGACAACCCCGACATGCGCGACTACATCCGCCTGGTGCTGGAAGACCGGTACGAGCTGGCGATGGCGGAAAATGGGGAAGAAGCCTTAAAGTTCCTGACCGGAAACGGCGCTTCCCCCTGCGAGCCCTCCCTGATCGTGAGCGACCTCATGATGCCCGTCATGGACGGGTTCCAATTAGTAGAAGCCCTGAAATCAGACCCTCGCTATCACCAGATTCCCATCATCATCCTGACCGCCCGGGCGGATGTGCGGGACAAACTCCGCGCTCTTCGCACCGGTGTGGACGACTACCTGCTCAAGCCCTTTGAGGAAGAAGAGTTGCAAGTGCGCATTGAAAACCTCCTGCAGCGCTATCAGGCACGGACCGCCTTTATCGCGGCTATGGTGGAGGAAGCTACTCCCAACGAGCCTTCAGATCCAGACGACTTCAACCTCCAGCTTTCCGGTTTCGACAAGGAACTGACGCATGGAGAAGCCGGCTGGCTGGAGAAGCTCGAAGCCCTAGTCCGCCAGGAAGTACAAAACGACCTGTTGTCGGTCGACTGGCTGGCCGCGGAGCTATACATCAGCGAGCGGCAGCTGAGGCGGCGGTTAAAATCGCTGACCGGTCTATCGCCCAGCCAGTACATCCGCGAGGTGCGGTTGCAGGAGCCCCCCCTGCTGGAAGACCGGCAGGCCGCGACGCCCGCCGATGCTGCCTGGGCGGTTAGCTTCCGCGATCCGAAGCACTTTTCCCAGTTGTTCAGAGAGCGGTTCGGGAAATTGCCTTCGAGTTATATTTTGTAGGGGGGCTTCAACCCTTTCCATTATTTTAAGAAAACTGGGTTGCCAGCCCCCGGCTGGCAACCCAGTTTTCTTAAAATACAACTCCCCCGCCGCAGGCGGGGGGAGTTAGCAGCCCCCATGTCCGTTTTTTCGGACAGGATGTCCGGTTTGTCTACCCGGGGTTGAGGTTTATTTGGCGTATGAAAGGGAGAAGAAATCAATCCTGCATACTAAATTTTCAAACCTCAATTTACAATCATGAAAAGACAATCAATTCTCAGCTTTGAGCAAATTGAGCTACATGCTCCTGATCCTGCTTATGGCGATCGTGGGTAATCCTGTAAAGGGGAATGCTTTAGGTCCCATTTCCAGTGTTTATTCCCCGGCCAGGCAACATTGGAAGTTTTCTTTAAGGGGACGATGGGGTACTCCACCATTATTATGTAGAAAACGGAACATGGCAGCGACGGGACCACTTTCAGTGGATTTCCGGTTGCTGATCAGATCTCTGCGATTTATGCCCCCCAAAGAGGCCATACAGAAGTCTTTTATCAGGGCACGGATGGCCTGCTTCATTATTGGTACAAAGAGGGAGGAAGCTGGCTGCACGATGGAACTACCTTTCAGGGCGTCCCTGTCGGCGGTGAGATTTCCGCGATCTATGCTCCGCAAAGGAGCCATGCCGAGGTTTAAAAGGCACGGAGGCCTGCTCCATTATTGGTATTTAGGCGGGAGCTGGCAGCATGATGGGACTACTTTTCGAGAAGTTCCTGTGAGCGGTGCAATTTCAGCCATTTTTGCTCCCCAAAGGAATCACGCTGAGGTTTTTTACAGAGGCACGGATAGCCGGCTCCATTATTGGTTTGTAGACGGAGGTTGGCGGCATGATGGGACACTTTTAGTGAATCCTGTCGGCGGTGAATTTCCGCTATCTATGCTCCGCAAAGACAGCAGCTGAGTTTTTATAAAGGTATGGACGCTGCTTCATTATTGGTATTTGAGGGAGTGGCGCATGTGGGACCACTTTTAAGTGGATTGTTAAAGGATTGCCGAGGTGATATTTCGGCCACATTCACAAAGACCGGTTCCAGGGACGGCTTCTTTTGGTGTGGACGGCTGGCGGTGCGACCACTTTCAGTGGAGTTCCGGCAGGCCTTGATGTTTCGGCCACCTTTGCTACTCAAAGGAACCACTCAGAGGTTTTTTACAAGGGCAGGGACGGCTTGCTTCATTACTGGTATGTAAATGGAGGCTGGGCGCATGATGGGACATTAGGCAAGGCCCGAGCATAGTCCCACCCGACACAAAGCGCCCGGCGCGCAGGCCGGCGGGCAGGGAACACGCCAAAAGACCCCGGGGCCAACGGGAAAGGGGGGGAGCAGGACCCGGAGTGGGAAAGGGGCCGATCGGCCCCTGATGGACCCGAGCGAATGGGAAGGAGATGCGGGCGCCCCCTACCACCCCTCCACTTCCCAAAACAAGGCCGCCAGTTCCTCGATCCCGCGCCGGCCGGAACATTTGTTTGATGGCCCGCTCTATCTCCTGCTCCTTCTCCTGTATGGCCATACCTATACCCCCCCTGCATTTCACATTTACTTAACCTAATGCGTTAATCTTGGTTTAAAGTACCCCCTGACTGGGATTATTATGCCCATAACTACGTCTTAATGGCAGAAGGATATAGATGCATCGACAAAATGTGCTTATTCCCAAGTCATTAAAATCAGCGTTATGAAAAAATTAATCTTTAGTTGGTTGCTATCCGTACTGTTTCTCTCGGCAACCAACGCCCAATACGGGGTGGAACGAACAGGATATGAGGGAGACTACTTTAGCCTGGAAGGCGCCATTGAATTATTCAAACAGTCTAGTTCGATTAGTGATTTCGAAAGAAGAATCAATCGCGAAGATTCCTGGGTCAACAACCTGGATTTGAACTACGATGGGAGGATTGACTATATCCGGGTTGAGCACAGACAACAAGGGAATTTTCATGCGATCGTTTTACAAGTGCCGATCAGCAGGTATGATGTCCAGGATGTGGCAGTCATCGAAATTGAAAAAACAGGCAGTCGGGAAGCAGTACTTCAAATCGTAGGCGATGAATATTTATACGGTGAACAAGTCATCGTAGAACCCTATGAGATTGAAGGTTATTCCAGGAGTAACGGAGGCTACAATGCAGATTACGAATATAGGAACGACTATGTCAATGTGTACTACTGGCCCGCGGTACAACGCATTTTTCAGGACCAATACCAGGTATACATCTCTCCTTATCGCTGGCAATATTATCCAACCTGGTGGAGCCCCTGGTATCAATGTGGCTGGGATGTGTACCATCCTCGTATCGTAGTGTACCATCGCCATTACCACGTGGTACATGTACATCGGGTAATTCGAGTACACAACTTCTATAGCCCGTATCGGACTTATTGTAACAGTGTCGCTCAGCGAACGGACGAGGTCAGGATCAAGCAGGGAAAATCGCCCATACAACGTCCAGTGGTGCAACAAGATAAAACGGCCGCCGACCATCCAAGGGAAAGTAACCGCGTAGAGCAGCCACCAAGAAATACGACCCCTCCTCCACGGACGGCTCCACAAGTCAATGAACAACCAAGGCGTATACCGGATCAAAGTCCGAGACCTTCGGTAGATAACAAAAGGACTGCCCCCTCTTCAAACCAGAGAGCTACTGAAAATACGACCAGGAAAGAGAATCCTCCACGGACGACTCCCCAAGTAAACAAACAGCAACGTAGTACACCGGATCAAAGTCCGAGACCTTCAGTAGATAGTAAAAGGACGGCTCCTCCTTCAAGCAATAAAGCTCCAACAAATACGGCCCCGCAAAAGAGTAGTTCAAAGAGCCAAAGAAAGAATTAGTCTTTTTACCGATTTGTGATATTAACGAGTTTAGCCCCTTCAGCCCATGTGGTTGGAGGGGCTTTTTCTTTGCCATTGTCGGGATCAGAAATCACTATAACCTTGATCTTCTCCCAGCATCCGCAACAACCATTCTTTTTCAGCCACACTCGTTGCCGTCGCTACTTCTACCCGGAGCCTGGCTTTGGCCCCTGGATCGTATGGGTTCAACTCGAGCAATCGCTGGGCAAAGTGTACCAATTGCCGAAAGTTGGAAACTTGGTAGCTCGGGTTCTTTTGCCGGCGAATGAAGGTGTGCATGGCGGCCAGGTGGGCGTCGAGCAGGTCGTATTCGCCGGTCTCGTAGTAGATTTTGATCAGGAGGCCCTTGGCCGACAGGTTGAGCACCAGGTCGCGGTATTCGACCTTTTGCAGAAGTTCCAGGGCCCGGCCGTAGTTTTGCCGTTGATATTCCAAACGGGCCCGGCTGGAGCTGACCGTGCTCTCCCGGTGGCGGTGCGGCAGATAGGCCTGGTAGTCTTCCATAAATTGCTCCGCCCACTCAAAATCACCCACCACCAGGGCAATGATCACGATGTTGCGAAATGTGAAGCGCGAGAACTGCATCTGTAAAGCGCCGGCAGCAAGCCCCGCCTTGAAGATCTCGTTCAACTCCCGGGCGTAGTCCTTGCGGCCTTCGTTGTACTTGCGGGTACAGTAGTTGGCAGCGAGCATGAAGAAGTCCTTGCGCTCCTCCAGGGGAAAAGATTCGCCGTGCTGCAGGAGGGATCGTTTAAAGGAGGCAAAATGTGCTTCTTCTTCCGGGCGCACCAGCATCCAGTAGCCATGATAGTACAGGGAAATGGCGGGAAGGGGCATATATCGCTCCCAATCCACCCGGTCGAAAAGGACGTCCAGCAGGCCGTAGTCATAAGAGGTATTGAAGACCGCTTCGTACGTTTTGGCCGAACATGCCTGCCGGAGCTTCATGGCGAGGTAGTATTCGTCCCACTGATCGAGCAAGGGTTGATAGCTCTGGTTCGCGATACGTTTCTCCTCGACCTTCAGATAGAAGGATTCCAGTTCTATTTCATGCCGCACCCTTAACGCATCTGCCGTTTTCTGGCCTTCCAATTCTTTCTCCGCCCGGCGCCTGGCTCCGCTCAGGTGCTTTTCCAACCCCTTTTCCGGTATTCCCTGATGAGAAGGAGTTCCTGCTCCAGCTTGTTTTGTCCGAACTCCCGGAGGACGAGGAAGGACTCCAGCAGTCCCAGCAGGGCGCTTTGCAACAGGCGGAAGCGCTGGTCGTCATATGATGGGCTTTTGGGGTATGTCGCCTTGAAAAGTTTTTCTTTTTCGGGAAATGAGCCCTCCTTCATTCCTTCCAGGGCCGCCCAGAGTCGCTGGCAATCTTCGCGTTTGTTGTGAAAAGGGGAGTGGAGAAAATCCCGGAACTGTTGCCGTTCAGCTACGCTGAGCGTGCGAAGCAATTGGAATAATTTCCCGTTTTTCATCTAACAAAATGATCTTAAATTATTGATTTACAGTGTGTAAATTTTAATTACATTCTACAAAACTACAAATTTGTTCTTTCTTTCAAAATGGGAGGGGGTGATATTTGTCGTAGAGAATGATCGATCAACCAGTCACGCAATTGTTAAGTAGTGCGACAAAATTAATCAAGCATATTTCGCCGTCGCCGGCGGAATATGCTTGATTAATTTTGTCAGAGAACTTGTGCAAAATTAAATCACATAAAAAACTGCAAAAATGAGACAGATTCTAGTAATTCTTGGCTTTTTGGTAATTGGGGTTGTTTCTGTGATGGGGCAAAATTTTGAAGTCAGATTGATTTCAGGTATTGGAATTTCCCCATCGAATCTGGATTCCAAATCTGATTGGATAGAAAATGAAAACCATTCGCATTTAATCCCAATAGGTCTTGATGCAAACTATTTTTTCCTGCCAGAGAAGCGAATAAATTTTTTCTTGGGCACGGGTTTGGAATATGCAAACAATAGCTACTTCCAGAATGTAATGGATCTGGATTATGGGTATAATCTCCAATCAATACGTTTTTCGCAACAACACCTTGGGGTGCCGCTTCGAATTGGCTCAGAGTGGAAGATTTTCAATTCAAATTCAATAGGATTCCAGTGTGAATTACAGTATAATTTTGCGATGAAAAGGGAAGTTGTAATCAGCCCGAAAGACTTTGTTTCTGACGAATCCATAAATTTGAAGTACAGCTACTCCTTTACAAACAGGACAAAGAATTTTATATCCAAGGAATTATCGCTTTACTTGAAAACTCAATTAGCGAATAATTTATATTTAATCACCTCTATTGATTTTGAATTCAGACCTTCCTCAGGTGATTACGACTTCAGAACAGACCAGATACGCACTAAAACAGATATTACCACAGGTGAGCAATATCAGGAAGAGGCTTCTTATGTGCTTGAAGGAATTGTAATCGAGAATAACCTTATAGGGTTAAAATTGGGGCTCACCAAATATTTTTAAACTTGGAGATTTGAACGGCAAGCGCCATATCATAGCGATGAATATACGTCACTGTAATTCCTGGTGCTCAGCTTAAAAAAGGTTCGCGGGTTGGTTTTATTGCCGACCCGACCACCATCGCCGCCAAACTCGCCAATAACCCCCAGATTAAACTGGGACTCTCCGCTTGAACAAAGAACTCAAACACGATCCAGGTCCCCATTCCGACTGTGATCGAGAGAAGGGCCCCAAAGGTGGAGGCCCTTCTCCAATAAAGCCCCAGCGTCAACGGTACGAACAAAGACACGAGGCTTAGCGTCGACGACTGGGCCACGAGTTCGAAGATGTTTTGCTGCCAAATGGCCATGGAAGCGGATGCCAGGGCTACCCCCACCACCGCTATCCGCATGGTGCGCAACAGGTCTTTATCGGTCATATTCTTAAAATAGGGCTTGATCAGGTTCTCCCCGATGACGGTGGCCGGAGCGAGAATGGCCCCGGAGGTCGTACTGAGGATAGCAGATAGCAAGGCGCCGAAAAACAGGATCTTGATCCCCAGACTCCCGTGCAATAGTACGGTAGAAATGATCACCATCTGGCTGTCGCCTTCCATCAATTCGGGATACAATTCAAAACTGCACAAGCCGATCAGCAGCGGGAACAAGCCAATGGTGAGGTACATTACGCCGCCGAGGTAGGAAGCCCGTACGGCGGTTTTTTCATTGCGGGCCGACATCACCCGCTGAAACACATCCTGCCCGGGAATGGACCCCAACCCGATGGTGATCCAGGCGGCGATGTAGTGCAAAATAGCATGCGGATCGCGCTCCGGGAAAAAACGGTAAAACTCCCGGGGTTGCGCATTGATCACTTTTTCCAACCCACCGGCCTGACTGACCAGCGAAACAGACAGGATCACCATACCCAGCACGATCATGATGGTCTGAATAAAGTCGGTGACCGATACCGCCCACATCCCCCCGATATAGGTGTAAAAAACGACGATGACGGTACACAGTAAAATGCCGTATTCCAGGGGCAGGCCGACCAGGGTTTTAAAGATGATCGCCATAGCCACCAGCTGTGCCGCGATCCATCCGAAAAACGAGGGCACCATAAAGATGGCGGAGAGGAACTCGACCGTTCGGTTATACCGCAGACGGAAGTAATCGTTAAAGGTCAGGATGTTGAGTTTATATAGGGGACGGGCAAAGAAAAGGCCCACCAGGATGAGGCACAACGCCGCCCCAAACGGGTCTTCGATAATGCCGATCACCCCATTCTCCAAAAATTCACTCGACGCGCCCATGATGGTCTCCGATCCGAACCAGGTCGCAAACAGCGCTGAACCCGCTACCAATAAGGGCAGATTGCGCCCTGCGATCACGAAGTCACGCGTCGATTTGACCCGACGGGAGGCCCAATAGCCGATCAGCAGGGTGCCGATGAGGTAAAGGGCGATGAAGGCTAAAAGCATTTGTTTTATTTTTTGGGATTGAAGGGGATTAATCCCTATTAATCCCCCTCTAAAATCAAAGGTAATTTCAGCAATTCTAACAACCGAGCCACCGGATAAAGCCTATGCGTCGGCTCATACCACGGCGAATGCCGGTACACCCAGTCGAGCTGCCCGCGGGCATTGGCGGCAAACTCGGGGTTCTCTTTTTTCCGCGCTTCCAGCTCCTCCCGAACCTCCGGGTGCGTACGCAGAAATTCGGCGGCAAGATCTTCAAAGACATACGAGGAGAAGTATTCCTTCTGGTCGAGGTTGGAATCGAAGAAATTCCAGCAGAAGTAGGAATCGGGCGCCTGGGGCTCCAGCACGGATAACAAGAAGCGCTTGCCGGGTTGTGCGGTGAAGACTACAAAGTCTCCCTTTCGGAAAAGCACGGTACGCTCCACCTGCTCCACTTCCACCTCGGAGTGCAGGTAATGCCCCTCGTAGGGACCGCGGCGGTCTTTGTAATTCCGGATATAGTATTGTCCGACGGGTATCTCCACATCCATGGTCAGGCGATGAAGCTGGATGCCGCTCCATTTCAAGCGGTCAAGTACGTCGGTATATCCTTGAGGGATCACATAAGCTTCCGGCGATTCGATGGTTAGTGTGGGGGTGAAATGGGGGTAGTAGGGAATATTTTTCTCATACGGTTCATTCCGGTCGTAGTACAGCCGGTCCTGTCCCGTGACCTCGCTGGGTTTGTATTTGGCTGCGTAGCCCCGGAAGCGCAGCGAATCGACCCTGGATTGATCGAGCGACCAGTCCAGGTCAAAGGTTTTTTGTTGGGCAGTTGCTATACGCGCTTCTGTGCACAGGTTGTGCAAGCGCTCCCGGTCGCGGGAAAGTACCTCCAGCAGGGTTTCCATAAACGCATATGTACTGTGGACCCTGTCGCGGAAAGGCTTGAGCATGTGCGTCTCCGGCATAAATCCAATGCAGTCGAACACGGCGGCATAGCCGGTGGAGTAGCGGGGCAGGTCCAGGTATCCATAGAGGCCGGTTTCTGGCGGACCATTGGTGTTCATATATGGCACCATCGGCCAGCTTTTTTTCTCCATCCGGGCATAGAGGTCCGGGACCAGCGTTTCCTCCAGGTATGATGTGAGCACCGGACTGAGTTTGTCCTTTTGAGTCGGGAGCAACGTCATGGTATAGGTGTAGTCGGCCCCGTTGGAAACATGGTTGTCGACAAATACATCGGGCTGCCAAAAGTGGAAGATCTGACTGAAGGTTTGCGCCTCTTTCGAATCGCATTTGATGAAATCGCGGTTGAGGTCCAGGTTGCGCGAATTGCCTCGAACTCCGTATGATTCCGGACCATTCTGGTTGGCGCGGGTGGTGGAGTTGCGGTTCAGTACGCCTCCCAGGTTGTACATGGGAATGGCTACAATCACCGTATGTTCCAGAAGCTTCCTTTTGGCGGGGTCTTGCAACAGATCGCGAAACAGCATCATTGTGGCATCCACCCCATCAGGCTCGCCCGGGTGAATGGCGTTGTTGACGAGCACGATACAGTTGCCTTTTTTTCGAATGGAATCGGGGTCGAAGTCCTTGTCCAGCGAAATAGTGGCAACGTGTAGGGGGAGGCCGGCATCGGAACTGCCCCATTCATCCAGCCTCATTTCTTCATACCGGGCATCCAGTTGTGTATAGAAATCAATGGCTTCCTGGTAGGTAGCCGTATGATTTTCATTTTTCTCAAAAGGGGTGACCGGCGTCAGCGCCAGCTGCCCAAAAACTACTTGAATCGAAAAAAACAAAGCAGGCAGCATAGCTGCGAAAATCCTGTCCATCATACCAAATCTTTTAAATCCTGTTCAAAGACAGTGAAATTAAGAGAAATTTAACGGCTTTCCACCTTCTTTTTTGAGTTAATGTCCTGTCTATCTTGTTATAAATGGTGTATTCCCAGACCATTTAAAAACAGTTGACATGACTTACTTCAGAATTATGATCACGGGGCTGGCGTTCCTGCTTTCCTGGAATGCCGGATTTGCACAGTATTTTGGAAAAAATAAACCCCATTACGAAAAGTTCGATTTTAAGGTTTACGAGTCGCCTACGTTTGAGGTGTACAATTACCTGGACAATAAGGCCGCGTTGCAAGAATTCACCACCTGGGCGGAGCAGTGGTATCACCTGCACCAAACGATCTTCAAGGACACGTTCGAGCTTCGCAATCCGATTATCCTTTACAGCGACCATGCCGATTTTCAACAAACCAACACGATAGGCGGCTCGATCGGCATAGGCACGGGAGGGGTGACGGAGGCCCTTAAAAACAGGGTCGTGCTGCCACTCACCATGTCGGATCAGCAAACCCACCACGTGCTCGGACACGAGTTGGTGCATGCATTCCAATATCATCTCATTCTGCAAGGCGATTCAACCAACCTGGAGAGCCTGGGCAACCTGCCGCTCTGGATGGTGGAAGGACTTGCCGAGTATATGTCGATCGGACGCAACGACGCACACACCTCCATGTGGATGCGCGATGCGGTGTTAAATGACGATGTGCCTTCGATCAAGGACCTCGACAAAGTGGATCGATATTTTCCCTATCGATGGGGGCAGGTATTCTGGTCCTTCCTCACCGGCCTGTATGGCGATGAAATAATCGAGCCGTTTTTTATGAATACCGCCAGATACGGATTTGACGAAGCCTGCCAAAAGACATTCCAGATCAAGAGCAAAGACCTGTCTGAGCTTTGGGTGAACTCCATCAAAAAATACTATGGCGACATGCTCGGCGACAGGAAGGAAAACCCCGTTGGCCGAAGCCTGATCTCGAAAGATAATGGTGGCCGTATCAATATCGCCCCCGTGTTGAGTCCGGACGGGAAGTACGTCATTTTCCTGTCGGAGAAAAACCTGTTTACCGTCGACTTGTTCCTGGCTAATGCCGCGAATGGGGAGCTCATTCGCCAGGTGGCGAGTACGACAAAAGACGGGCATATCGATGAATACGATTATGTCGAATCGGCGGGAACGTGGTCGCCCGACAGCAAGCGGTTTGCCTTTTCGGGCGTGCGCAACGGCGACAATGTGCTGATCATAAAGGAGGTGTTGACTGGAAAAACAGTTGACGAATTTTTCCTGGAAGGCGTACCCGCGTTCCAGAACCCGGCCTGGTCGCCCGATGGGAAAACGATCGTAGTCTCCGGCCTGGTGAACGGGCAGACCGACCTGTATCTCCTCAACCTGCGCACCAAAAAAGTAGCGCAGTTGACCAATGACCGCTACGCCGAATTGTTGCCGGCCTGGTCAGATGATGGCAAGTATATTGCCTACTCCACCGACCGGCTCAGCCAACAGCGCGGCCGTACCGATGGGAAATGGGTGTTCAATCTGGCGCGTTACGATGTCGACAACCCACACAGTGAAGACATCGACCTGTTCCCGGGGGCCGACAACCTCAATCCCATCTTCGATGTCGCCGGCAACCTGATCTTTTTATCCGATCGCGATGGCTATCGCAACATTTATCGCTACGAGCCGGAGACTCAGAAGGTCTACCAACTCACGGATCTGTTGACCGGCGTCAGTGGAATCACTCCCTATGCACCGGCTATCACAGCCAGTCGCTCGGATCGACGCAATCGGTTTCTCTATACCCACTTCTACGGAGGCGACTACCGCATTTTTTCGGCCCGCCCGGAAGATTTCCTGAATAAGGAGGTCGATCCGCTGGAAGTAGATTTAACGGCAGCACAACTGCCGGCCCAGAACCGCCGAGCCAATCGCATTGTAGATACGCAGTTGGCACAGTTGGATACCCTGCCCGGCGCTGAATCGTTGGTCTTTACGGAAAATAAATACCGGCCCAAATTCCGTCTCGACTTTGCCAGTGGGGGCGCAGGAGTGGGCGTCGGCAATTATTTCGGTCCCGTATCCGGAGCTGCGGGCGCTATCAATCTCTATTTCAGCGACATGCTTGGCAACAACCAGCTATTCACAAGTCTTTCGATGAATGGACAGCTGGTCGACATCGCCGGCTCAGTGGCCTACCTCAATCAGAAAAACAGAATAGGGTGGGGAGTGAGCTTTTCACACTTTCCCTATTATTTCGGTACGGGCGACGGCTACGTCGGAATGGATACCTTGCAGGACCGGAATGGATTTCTGATCCCGGCCTTCCACTTCCAGCGTTTTGAACTACGCAACTTTGAAGACCGGGTAGGCGCCTTTGCCCAGTTTCCATTTTCCACCGTGCTACGGCTGGAGGGCGGCGCCAACTATGCATTTTACTACAGCCGGTTGAATCAGGTAGATTCTTATGTGGATGCCTATGGCCAATTGTTGCTTCAGGAGCGGGACAAGATCGATCCCACTTCTGCAAATGTCCCCATTTTGAATGGGCAGGTGGTATCGGCTAATGTGGCATTGGTGGGCGATAATTCCTTCTTTGGGGTGGCTTCCCCGCTTAAGGGTTACCGTTTCCGGGTCGGGTTGGAAAAATACTACAATGGATTTGGCAGCAGGGAGCATATCGGCGAGGTGAATATGTGGTCGATAACAGCCGACTATCGCCGCTATTTCCATGTAAATCCGGTGACTTTTGCCCTCCGCGCTACGCACCAGGGGTTTTATGGTCCCAATGCCAGTCGGTTCATCCAACAGTATTTGGGGTATCCCTGGAATGTACGGGGTTATTTCTCCAATACCAGCATGGAAATACTACAGGACAATGGCAAGGATTACAGCATTCTGCTCGGTTCCAAAATGTTGCTGACCGGGGCGGAGGTTCGCTTGCCTTTGACGGGACCTGAACGCTTGTCACTGATCCGTTCCCGCACCTTTTTCACCGAGTTCGCCCTGTTTTTAGATGGCGGATTGGCATGGGATGATTGGGGCGAGTTTCGGGATTCAGAAAGCAAGAAATGGTTTCCCGGAACGACTTCCCCTGTTTTCAGTGCAGGGGCATCTCTTCGAGTCAATCTGTTCGGCGCACTGATCCTGGAACCCTACTATGCGTTCCCGCTAATGAAAAATACACGAGGTGTTTTCGGGGTCAATTTTACTCCGGGATGGTAAAAAGAAAAGAGGGCTCTTCGGGCCCTCTTTTCTTTTTAAGGTTTTGTTAAAAAAGTGCCGCCCATTTGTGGAATCCTTCCGCAGCCTGCCTCTATACCTACGTAGCACCGCACAAAAATTACCACGACATACTAATTCAAGGTTTATAAATGCTGAGCTTAACCCCAAAAAGACCAGCAAGCGTAGTTCTCCACGCAGCCGGTTTCGGCTGGCTGTTGTGGAGGATTTTGCGTCTTCACTTTCCCTGAAACCCGATTTAAGATTGTCTTTCGCTCTCTCTGATTCTGATAGCCCGGCGCTTACCTAAATGCCGGGCTTATTTATTTTGGGTAGCAGTCGGGCACAGCCCGCCTGCTACCATTGATTGCTGAAAGCCCGGCACCTATTTGGGTGATTGGCTAATTTTTTCAAAAAACGCGATGGTTTTTTCGGCGAGTATTTGTGCATACGCGGGCAATTCTTTCCCTTCAAACGGATGGCTACCGCCGAAGACATGATCTGCTCCGTCTATGATGGCAAGTTCGGCATTTGGGTTCCAGGATTTTAGTTGATGGGCTTGTGCGACGGGCACGCCGGGGTCGGCTGCTCCGTGGACGATGAGCATGGGCTTTTGGAGGCGCCGTAGTTGGGGTTCCACCTGGTAGGCTTCTCCGTGTGCCTGAAAATCTTCATAAAGCTGGAAATACAAGGGCATTTGCTGTCGGGTACGTGCATTAGAGATGAAATGCACCCCGGTTTGTCTCCATTGTTCCAATACCTGTTTATCCCGCCATAAAAAGCCCAGATCGCTGACGGCGGCCCAGGTGGCGAGCGCTTTGATGCGCGGCTCCCGGGCAGCAAAAAGAATGGAAAGGGCGCCTCCCCGGCTATGGCCGATCAGCCCCAGGCGATCCAGGTCGCAAGAGGCGGGAAGCCATTCCGGACGTTGAAAAAGCGCGTGGATCAGGGTGTCCAGGTCCTGGAGTTCTTTGGTGTAGTTATTTTGGCCGAAGGCTTCCAGGTCGGCAAAATCGACCGGGTATTTGGGGGTAACACCGTTATGGGAAAAATTGAATTTTAAAAAGGCAAAGCCTCTCGAGGCAAACTCATTCGCGAGGAGATGCCAATGCCCCCAGTCTTTAAATCCTTTAAACCCATGTGCAAATAGCAGAAGCGGAAAGGAACCAGCACCGGCAGGTGTATAGAGGTCGAGCGCAAAGGGCTTGCCGGCAGTGGATTTCAGCTTCAGGTCTTTTTTGACAGTAATCTCAAATCTTTTCATAAGCTAAACTGTTTGGAATCTTCAAAGCTTATTTGCAAAGGTAAGTTCTCTGACATAATTAACTTATTAACACTGCGGCCGGCGGCCGCAGTGTTAATAATCCAGGAGTTACGCATAACGCGTATTCAACGATTTTTAAAGGCCATATCGCCGCCTGCGGCGGCGATATGGCCTTTAAAAATGACTTTTTCGGCGCCTCTGGCGCCGAAAAAGTCATTTTTAACGTTTTTTTTCTTCGCAAGTGCGTAAGTCCTATAATCATATTTCGCCGCCAGCGGCGGCGAAATATGATTATTAATTTTGTCGCACTACTTACAGGGGATTTTCCTGGAATGGGTTTTCCCGTGCTGCTGGAAATTCTTGTATCTTTCCGCCACTAAAGCGGTGTATAGGTATTTAACTGGATTTTATGACCAAAGGCATCGATGCGATCAAGGGGCCGATAGAGGCGGAGTTGAAGGAATTCGAGCGGCATTTCCGGGAAGCTACCCGGAGCCAGGTCTCTCTATTGGATAAGATCACGTATTACATCGTACGGCGAAAAGGAAAGCAGGTGCGGCCCATGTTTGTGTTCCTGAGCGCCAAGTTGTGCGGAGAGATCACCCCTTCCAGTTATAATGCCGCTTCGCTCGTCGAACTCCTGCACACAGCCACCCTGGTGCACGATGATGTGGTAGACGACAGTTTCGAACGCCGTGGTTTTTTCTCCATCAATGCGCTTTGGAAAAATAAAATTGCCGTACTCGTAGGGGATTACCTCCTTTCTCAAGGGCTTTTGTTGGCGCTTAACAATAAAGAGTTCAAGCTCCTGGAGATCGTGTCTACTGCGGTAAAAGAGATGAGTGAGGGCGAACTGCTCCAAATGGAAAAAGCCCGCCGGCTCGATATTGAAGAAGGCGTTTATTACGACATCATTCGGGGAAAGACGGCTTCGCTCATTGCGGCTGCCTGCGGCGCCGGCGCTGCTTCCGTCACCCAGGATGAAGAAGCTATTCAGCGCATGCGCGTATTTGGAGAAAAGATCGGCATGTCTTTCCAGATCCGCGACGACCTCTTTGATTTTGGAACGGATGACGTTGGCAAGCCGCTCGGTATCGACATTAAGGAAAAGAAACTCACCCTACCGCTGATCTATGCCCTTCAGCATGCCACCCCTTCTGACAAACGGCAAATCCTCACCCTCATCCGAAAGTACCACGACCGGGATGATAAAGTCCGCGAAGTCATCGACTTTGTAAGGGCCAGCGGAGGAATGGAATATGCCACAGAGAAGATGTACGGCTTCCGCAAGGAAGCTTTCGAGCAACTCCATCAGTTTCCCGACGGGCCGGTAAGGCGCGCACTGGAAGAACTGGTCGTCTTTGTCACCGACAGGAAAAAGTGAGGTTATCCTTCTTTCTCCTCTTCTTCGTCTTTGGGCGTATCCTCTGATTTGGGCTCCTCTTCTGACGAAGTCAGTTTTTCGCTCAGATCTTCCATTGCATCTTCTACTTTATCGGAGACTACTGCGGCCACGGCTTTGGCAGTGTCTATCGCATCCTCTACTGCATCTTCCACTTTTTCAGCGATCGACTCGAGCAGGCTTGCTTTTTTCTTGCCTTTTCCGCCTTTGGGTTTTGCAGGTGCGCTGGGCTCCTCTGTCGTTTCCGTTGCTTCGGCAACTACTTCTTCCTTCTCTTCTGAATCCAGATTTTCTTTCAGATTATCGACGACGTCTTCGACCTTGTCAGCAACTACCCCTGCGACTGCTTTGGCGGTGTCGACGGCATCCTCAAGGACGTCTTCCATTTTTTCTGTGATCGACTCGAGCAAACCTCCTTTTTTCTTGGGCTGCTTGGGTTCTTCTGGTTCCGGAGCAATGGAATCAGCAGCTTTTTCGAGCTTATCGGAGATCTCCTCCATGGCAGCCGCCTGGTGCTTGATCTGTTCGGCAATTTTTTCCTTTGCCTGTTCTTTTGCAGCTATAAGCCGGTCTTTTTCCGCCTGTTTGGCTTCCCGCTGCTCCAATTGTTCCATCTTGGACTCGAGATCGGTCCGGGTGTGGACCATTTCTTTCAATTTTTCCTCTTTCGACAGGATGCGTTCCTCGATCATTTTGATCTTGGCCTGGCGTATTTGAGCTTCCAGTTGCCCGTCGGTAGTGGCAATTTTTTTATGTTGAAAATGGAGGTCATCCTGATCGCGCTGGATGGAGCGCTCCATTTTTTCGATCGCTTCCATCAATCCTTCGTAGCGGCGTTTGATCCGCATGAAAGGGGAGTCGTCTTTGGATGTGTCGCTGCCGAAGCGTTTTTCTTTGACGGCTTTAAAGGCGCTATCCAGGCGGTCCCATACTTTCGACCGATGGTCTCGCGTCATTTTGGCATCGCGATAATCCCGTTGGATACGCTTCAATTCTTCGAAGGCAGATTGCAGGCGCAGCCCTTCTTTGGCCTTTTTTTCGACGTCTTCCAACATGCCCATGAATTTTTGCATGGTATCCTTGGATTGCTTGCCGAACTCGTCATCCATCCTCTTGCGCAACTCTTTCAACCGGTCGAAGAGGTGGTTGGTGTTTTCCCGCAGACTATCGATATGGTCTCTGAAGAGGTTTCGTTCTCGAACCTGATTCTGGACCTTGTCCCAAAAAGTTTTGAGATTGTCCCAGACGCTTTCATCAAATTCTTCGAGGCGCTCCACCCGCTCTTTCAACTCATCCAGTTCGGAATGGTAGGCTTCTTTCAATTTGGAGGACAAAACGATAAAGTGCCATTCTGCCTGGGCGCGTTGAACGATATCTCCTCTTTCTACCTTGAGATCATTCGGCAGCAGGCCTTCGGCCATGGTCAGTTCCTGTTCCCGGTAGGTGAATCCTTCCGGAAATGGCACTTCTTTGGATTCCCGCCATTCGTCAAAAAGCTGTTGGGCAAATTCGTCGGTGGCAATTGCTTCGGGGAACAGCCACATCCCTACCTGGTTCAGTTCCGGGCGGAGTTCCATGGCAATCAGTACGCGTTCTTCATTGGCGTCAGTTCCCCAGAGTACGAGCTTGGTCTTCATGTTGCGATGCTTTTTCGTGAAATTCAGTACGAGTAAACAATGGTGTTGCAGTAATTTGTCGGCTGTATAGGTTACGTTTCCTTGTAGATTGCTGGTTCAGAATGTTAAAAATAAGAAATTGGCGAAAAAATTGGCCTATTTTCCAAGAAAACCTTTGGTTTTCAGTACTTCTGCAATTTGAATCGCGTTGGTGGCGGCGCCTTTACGCAGGTTATCCGATACTACCCAGAGGTTTAGCGCCCGTTCTGCCGAGTCATCCCTGCGCACCCGTCCCACAAATACTTCGTCTTTATTTTTGGATAACAAGGGCATGGGGTACTGAAATGTTTCCGGATTGTCGAGCAACACTACGCCCGGTGCTTCGGCCAACAATTGGCGGATTTCGGCCACCTGAAAATCTCGGGCAAACTGGACATTGATGGACTCCGAATGGCCGCCCATCACCGGTACGCGCACGGCAGTGGCCGTGATTCGAACCTCCGGTGCTTCCATGATCTTGCGGGTCTCATGTACCAATTTCATTTCTTCTTTGGTGTAGTCATTTTCGAGAAATACATCGCAATGGGGCAGGCAGTTCTCAAAAATGGGGTACTTATAAGCCATCTCATCCGGGCCGGGTACAAACCCATTTTTCTCCAGGCTATACTGTTTGACGGCCTTCATGCCGGTACCGGTAATTGACTGATAGGTAGAAACGACCAGGCGTTCGATCGCGTATTTCCGGTGCAAGGGCGCCAATGCCACCACCATTTGGATCGTGGAGCAATTCGGGTTGGCGATAATGAAATCGGAAGCTTCCAGCACATGTGCATTGACCTCCGGGACCACGAGTTTGATGGAGGGCTCCATCCGCCAGGCAGAAGAATTGTCGATCACCCGTGTGCCCACAGCGGCAAACCGGGGCGCCCACTCCAGGCTCACGCCCGACCCTGCTGAAAACAGCGCTACATCCGGCTTCGCCGCAACTGCCGCTTCCAGTCCGATCACCGCATGTTTTTCTCCTCGAAAAGTCACCTCTTTTCCCACGGATCGCTCAGATGCTACGGGTAAAAACTCGGTCACGGGAAAATTCCGGGCTTCCAGTACTTCACACATGACGGTGCCTACCAAACCCGTTACGCCTACCACTGCAACTTTCATTTCTTCGATTTTCTTTTTTAATGAGGAAAGTAATACCGGAGGCATGCCAGTCCACATTCATAACGATTTTATACTCAAGAAAATTTGGTTTGCGAGTAGTGAGGCCAGCGGCCGCACTACTCGCAAGTGGGTTGCCAAACGAAGGCTGGCAATCCACTTTATTTTTAGCATACAAGATGCCAAAGATAAGTGCATTTCAATTTTTTTTCTATTTTTAGGGGGCCTTCTGTTAGTCAAACGCTTATTCTTTTGGAATGAAAAAGTGGTTTGCCGTAGGCGCATTTATTTGTCTGGCAGGAAGTGCACAGGCCCAATTGCAGGATGACTTTTCGGACGGAGATCTGACCAATCCCAATTGGTTGGGGCAGTCCGCTGTTTTTCAAGTGGAAAACCAGGAGCTACGTCTCCTTAATCCAGATCCTTCTTCCAACAACCTTTCTTTTATCTATCTCTCCGCACCGACCTCTATCGACTCCCAAACGATATGGGAATGGTATGTGCGGCTCGATTTTGCGCCTTCGGCTAGCAACTATGCCCGCCTGTATCTGCAGGCTTCCGGACCTGACCTGGGCGGTGATCAGTGGGGGTACTACCTGCAGGTAGGTGGGATCAGCGGGTCGGATGATGCCCTGGAATTGTATCGCCAGGACGGCCAATCCACTGAATTGCTCATTTCCGGAACGGCAGGAGCTGTCGGGGCACAGCCCGCAGTGGTTCGCGTCCGGGTTGTCCGGTCTGTAGCAGGAGCGTGGTCAATGTATGCCGATTACACAGGGGGCTTCGATTTTCAACTGGAGGGAAGCGCCACTGACCTTACGTATCCTCAGGGGACTATTTCCGGGCTCGTTTGTATCTACACCAGCACCCGAAACGATGATTTTTATTTCGATGACGTATTCATCGACCCCCTATACGTAGACCAAACGCCTCCACACCTGATCGACGTGCAGGCGGTAGATTCCATCCATATCCGTGCCGTATTCGACGAGCCGCTGGAAGAAGCTTCTGCCGTTGATATGGCGCATTACTCCATTTCCAACGGAATTGGGAGCCCTGCCTCCGTATTTTGGGATCCCGACCAGCCCGGGCACGTAATGCTCTCCCTTGCTCAGCACTTGCAGACCTCTGGCTTGTATACCCTCGAAGTGGAAGGGGTGCGGGATGTAGGGGGAAATGTGAGTCCGCTGCAGGTCCGCCCATTTTCCTGGGTATCCGTGCAGGCAGCGCTTCCTTTTGATGTATTGATCACGGAAATCATGGCCGATCCGGCCCCTGTAGTAGCGCTGCCCGGGATCGAATACCTGGAACTCTTTAACCGGACCAATAAGACCATACAACTGGAAGGGTGGCATCTCGCGGATGGAGGGACCCCCGCAGACTTTCCACCTTACTTGCTGGAACCCGGTCAATTCCTGATCCTCTGCCAAACAGGCGAGGAGGCGCCGTTAGCACCTTATGGTCCGGTGTTGGGCCTCGAGGGTTTTCCCGGGTTGAATAATTCGGGTGATCACCTGACGCTGTGCGATGCGGCCGGGCAACTGATCTGCCAGGTAGCTTATGAGCTTGATTGGTATGGCGAAAGCGATAAAGACGATGGGGGTTGGTCACTGGAGTTGATCAATCCGTTGGCGCCCTGCGAAGGGGCGGGCAACTGGAGGGCCAGTGCGCATTTGTTAGGGGGAACGCCGGGGAAGGAAAACTCCATATGGGCTCCGACACCGGATATCGAGGGCCCTTTGCCGTTGCATATTTTTCCCGATAGTCCCACCACAGGCGTGGTGACTTTTTCTGAAGCGATAGATATGAATGCTGCATCCCAGCCGGGTCATTTCCTGATTAGCGGTGGGGTAGAGGTGCAGGATGCGCATTTGTCAGGGGAAGACCCTCGAGAGGTCCAACTGCAGTGGACGCCGGCATTGGCGCCGGGTGAACTGTACGAACTGACCTTTTTGCACAGCCTGACCGACTGTGTGGGCAATGCCGTTCCGGCATCGGAAAAGCTCGTCTTTGGTCTCCCCGAGCAAATAGCGGAAGGAGATATCGTCCTCAACGAGATCCTTTTCCAACCGGAAATTGGGGGCGCGGAATTTATCGAATGGTACAACCGGAGCGGGAAGGTCCTCAATGCCGGGGATGTGATCGTGGGAAACATTGCAGGGAGCGTCGATTCCATTGCTCCGGTGGCGCATAACCGGCTTCTCCTTCCCGGTGAATACCTGGTGTTGTGCGAGCGCCCTTCCGACCTGGTAGGCAGGTACCCCTCGGCCCGGGAGCGGCAGATCCTGAAAAATGAGCTACCGGCATTGCCCGATCAGGGGGGTAATGTGACCCTTTATGCGGAAGGTAGTGCAGGAGAGGTAAGGATAATCGATGCGGTTGATTATTCTCCTGACTGGCATCACGTCTTTCTGCAAACGACCCGGGGCGTTTCGCTGGAGCGGATTGATCCGGGAGGAGCAAGCCAGTCTCCGGCCAATTGGCACTCGGCGGCGGCGCAGCGCGGCTACGCGACTCCAACGGAGGAAAACTCGCAAATTTTAAGGGTTTCACCGGGAGAGAAGCCTTTTTCGCTTCCCTATTCCACCTTTTCTCCAGACGGGGACGGGACGGCCGATTTTCTCTTGCTGCAATACGATTTAGCACAAAACGGATGGACTGTTTCCGTCCGTATCTTTGACGCATGGGGCCGTTTCGTAAAAGAGCTGGCTCAGAACGAACTATTAGCTACTTCCGGAACCTATCGTTGGGACGGGGATGATCAAAACGGGGGCAAAGCGCGAATAGGGATTTATATCCTTTGGATCCGGATCGTACACCCGGACGGGAAGGTAGACGTGCAGAAGATGAGCTGTGTATTGGCTGGCCGGATTTAATATTAAAATTTTTCATAAATGATAGAGCTAATAAAATCCCGGTTGCGTAGTTTTGCCTTTGCTGGAAGCGGGATCGCACAAACGATGAAAACCCAGCCCAATGCCCGGATTCATGCCATAGCGACCGGCGCAGTGGTCATTTTGGGATTTTCGTTGCATGTGTCGCCCTTGGAATGGTGCCTGCTCCTGCTGGCCATTGGCACAGTTTGGATTGCCGAACTGCTGAATACCGCGCTGGAATACTTAGTAGATCTGGCCTCCCCGGAATACCACATATTGGCAAAACACGCCAAGGACTGCGCCGCGGGCGCTGTTCTGGTCGCTTCCCTGATTGCCCTATTTATTGGTATGCTAATTATGTTGCCCAAAGTACTGTCCTGGATAGACCAGGTTTTATTTTAACCCCCTGCCAAATTGGAAATAATATAAAATTAAGTTCTCTGACATAGGGAGTTTATAAACACTGCGACTGCAGGCCACAGTGTTTATAAACATATTTCGCCGCCGCCGGCAGCGAAATATGCTTAATTGATATTGTCACATTACTTATTGTAATTAAAATCAGAGAGTTATGCGGTGGATTAAGTGGGTTGTATTAAGCGGGTTTCTTTTGTGGAATTATTTTGGGGTTCAGGCGCAGGAACAATGGGGCCTTCGGCTTGGAGCCACCAGCGGGGTAAACGGGTTAGCGCTCAACCCCGCTTCCAGTCTTAGTAACCCTTTTGATGTAGATTTCAATTTATTATCGAACTATTCGTTCCTGGAGACCAACTACGCCTTTTTTCGGAACAGTTCGATCCTGGGCCTGGGCCTGGATTTGGGCAACCTGGAAGTGGTGACTTCTATCAAATACGACAAAGAGCCCCAGGCTTACCCCCATGCAGTGATCTTCGACTTTGTCGATGACGGCCGCAAACGGTATTTATTCGGCGCTGCGGCGTTGACCGGTCCTTCGGCTTTGTTTCACCTCCCTGGTGGGCATACGCTTGGCTGGGTCGTCCGCGGGCGGCTTGTCATGTCGGGACAAAATGTGCCCAACAATCTGAGTTATTTGCGTTACGACCGGCGTCCCGACCTGGATCCTTTTCCCGTGCATCGCTGGGAGATGAGTATCCAGACCTTGAGTGAGGTTGGGTTGCACTATGGCCATCAATGGGAAACGGCGACCGGGACTTTCAATGCGGCGCTGACTGCCAAGTATCTTTCAGGGTATGAGGGGTTCTATTTCGAAAATAATAGGGATTTGTTGGCTTACACCAAGGTTACCGGAGATACCATTGCCGCGGAGAAAATGGACCTTAAGTTTGGATATACCCGCAGCAATCTGGGAGCCCCGCCCTTTCATCTTGTGCGGAACGGGGCCGGGTGGGGAGCAGATCTGGGTGTAGAATGGACATGGGATGGAGATTTCGACCCCTATCAGTGGAAGCTGGGCGTTTCCCTGCTGGATCTTGGCGCCATCCGATATTCAAAAAATGCGGTTCAGCACCACGCGGTTTCTTCCAAGCCGGTCGTCTTGCCAAATGGCGATTACGACTTTATTCAATCGCCCGAAGATCTGGATCAGATGGTCCGGTTGTTCAGTTATCAAACACTGGGAGACAGTGCGGCTTCTTTTGTGGCCAACGAATTTAGGCTTTGGATGCCTATGGCACTGAGCGTACAGGCGGAATATGGGCTGTTCCCCTTCCTTTGGGTGCACGGCGCCCTTGTACAGCGGATACCACTTCCCGGCATCTCGACGGAGCGGGGTAATTCTATCCTTTTTGCCCCTCGCTTTGAAAGGCGCTGGATTGCAGCGGGCTTGCCACTGACTATTTACAATCTGGAGCAAGTTCGGGTCGGGGCCTTTTTGAGAGTGGGGCCATTGGTGGTAGGTACCGATCATTTTCCGGCTTTCTTCATTCCCGGCAAATTATCGGGTGGAGATTTTTACCTTTCCATTCACTGGCCGTTCAATCTGTCGGCTGGAGGAGGAATAGCCAACCGGCCGGCAAAAGGGAAGAAGGGGAATGTAAAATGCTATAGCTTCTAATAAAAACCAGGCGGCTGTATGATACTCCGGAGGATAGTCCTACTTTTGCGTGAAATTTTACACACTGTACTCATGCAGAAAAAGAGCAAAAAACCCTCTTTATTCCGAAAAGGACATTTATCCATAAAATGCACTAAACCTATGAGAAACGCACTTTTAGCCTTTGGGCTGTTTATTTTCTTTCTTTCCGGCACCCAACTTTCAGCTCAGCGGATGGGGTATACCAATTCGCTGCTTCTGCTGAACCAAATGCCTGAAATCGCCCAGGCCGATACCGCGATCATGGTACTGCGCGACAGCTTGCTTGCGGATGGTGAATCACGTGCCAAGTTATTGCAGGAGAAGTATCTCAAGTACATGGAAGAGGCCCAGAAAGGGATTCTTACGCCGGTAGAATCTCAAAAAAGGGAGGCGGAAATTCAGAAAGGGCAGGACGATCTTCAACAATATGAGCAGCAAATAAAGAATTGGCTTTCTGATAAACGGGAAGTACTTTATGGGCCTGTGCTCGAAAAACTACAACAGGCCATCGATGAGGTAGGAAAAGAAAATGGTTTCCAATTCATCTTTGATGTAAGCAGCCTTAATATCATTGTATATGCGGAAGAGTCGGAAGATGTGACTCCCTTGATAAAAGCCAAGCTAGGGCTGGAATAGCCTTCGCTTGTGGGGACGGGCTTTTAGCACCTTTTGGAGGGCTTCCATGGAGACCGTTCCCACAATTTCCACCCCTGAAAAAACGGGAAGTATAGGTGTGCCTGCCTGGTACATTCGCTCGAACGCGGTCTTTAAACTGTCGTGAGGGGTAAGTCCTGTCCAGACAGGCGTATAATGATCGAGCACGATACTTTGTCTGAGCGCCGGGTCCTTTGCTATGTTTCCCAGTTTAGCGCCGTGCATGACTCCTGCCCAGGCGCCATCTTCCTGAAACACCAGGAAGTGTTTCTCCTGCCCGGTTTGGGCAATTTCCAATACGTGTGTTATCGGATCGGTGAGGTATAGCCGGGTGAATAAAGGCTCCCGGATGTCTTCTACCTTTCCAGCCCTAAGGGTGTCGTCCATTTTTGCCTGCCGGTATTCCTGGGAGGCCATGAAAAATATAAAGGCGCCGATCAGCGCAGTGACGATGTTGCCTTCTTGTAATCCATAGCCAGCGAGGAGCAGGGACATTACCTGTCCTATCCGGGAAGCGATCCGGGTGGCTATTAACCGGGAAAACCGGAAGGAAAGCAAGGCCCTCAGTACGCGCCCGCCATCCATGGGAAAAGCGGGGAGAAGATTGAATACGGCAAGTGTGATATTGAGCAGGAACAGGGCAGGAATGAAATAGGGGAGAAAAGAGGCTGACTCTGTGCCGGGAGCCAATGTACCGCCGGTAAATAAACGGAACAGCTGACCGAGCTCATCCGGGGCGGTCCACCAGGAAAAAGGCCCTAGAATGGCCGCGATCAGGATATTTACCATAGGACCTGCTATGGCGACCATTAACTCCTGCCCCGGCAGTTCGGGCAGCCGGTACAAACGGGCAATCCCTCCAATCGGGGAAAGGATTATGTCTTTGGTATCGACCCCGTAGCGCCGGGCCATTAGGGCATGGCCGAACTCATGGAGTACCACACAACCAAAAATAGCCAGCATGAACAAAAAAGACCACCCGGTATCGTTCCAGGTGTCGCCCTGCCGTTGGCTCATGTAGGCTACATAGACAAACAGGAGGAAGAACGACCAGTGCAGTCGCACAGGGATGTCGAAAAACTTGGCAATCTGAATGGCGCCTCTCATGTGCTGTTTTGTAAAAAAATAAAAAGCCACGGTTTCAAACCGTGGCTTTTTATAACACTTCGTATCAATGAGATGTTTGCGCCGAAGGCGGCATATACGGCAGATAAAGTTGTCCCTGAAGAATTTCCCGGGAGATGACAATTCGCTGGATTTCGGAGGTGCCTTCGTAGATCTCGGTGATCTTGGCATCACGCATGAGGCGCTCTACGTGGTATTCTTTCACATATCCGTAGCCTCCGTGTACCTGCACGGCCTGGGTAGCGGTTTTCATAGCTACTTCCGAGGCAAATACTTTAGCCATTGCGCTGGCCATTCCATAATCCATGTGTTGGTCTTTCATCCAGGCAGCGCGGTATACCATAAGGCGTGCCGCTTCCACTTCGGTAGCCATATCGGCCAGTTTGAAGGCGATGGCCTGGTGTTGGCTGATCGGTTTGCCAAACGTTTCGCGTTCTTTTGAATAGGCAACGGCCAACTCATAGGCGCCGGCGCCAATGCCGAGTGCCTGAGCGGCGATGCCGATCCGGCCTCCACTGAGGGTTTTCATCGCAAATTTGAACCCAAATCCATCGTCTCCGATGCGATTTTCCTTGGGCACTTTTACGTCGGTATACATGATGGTGTGCGTATCGGAAGACCTGATGCCCAGTTTATCCTCCTTCGTTCCAATGGTGACCCCCGGCCAGCTGGTTTCTACGATAAGCGCATTGATCCCGCGGTGGCCTTTTTCAGGATTGGTTTGGGCGATTACGAGGTGCACACTGGATGATCCGCCATTGGTGATCCAGTTTTTCGTGCCGTTAAGGAGGTAGTGGTCGCCCATGTCAACGGCAGTGGTGCGCTGGCTGGTCGCGTCGCTACCGGCTTCGGGTTCAGACAGGCAAAAGGCGCCGATCCATTCTCCGGTTGCCAGCCGGGTGAGGTATTTTTGTTTCTGTGCTTCGGTCCCGTAGGTTTCCAATCCCCAGCATACCAGGGAATTGTTAACGGACATGATCACCGAGCAAGAAGCATCTATTTTGGAGATCTCTTCCATGGCCAACACATAGGAGATGGTATCCATCCCGCTACCTCCGTATTCGGGAGAGACCATCATTCCCATAAATCCCATCTCGGCCATTTTACGCACCTCCTCTTTGGGAAAGCGCATTTCGCGGTCGCGGTCAATTACGGTGGGTTTGAGCTCGTTTTGGGCAAAGTCGCGAGCTGCGTCACGGACTGCCAGTTGTTCTTCATTCAATTCAAAAAACATAAGTGGTTCTATTTTGGCTTGGACGAATGATTAGATTTCCGGTAAAAATAAGGAGTTTACTCTTTGATCCAAAGTGTTAATTACTTCCCATTCCCTCCTCGATCACTTCCATTACCGTGCGGAAGGCAACGTATTGATCCTTATACCGATCGGCATGTGATTTTTGGAGGGCCGGGGCATAATGCACTTGATATTGGTGTAAGGTGGCCATGTCGGGGCAGAGGTATTGAAAAGCATAGGTCGTACCGTCGGTGTCTTCCATGCTGAGAATGCGGGAGATCCGGTAGTGGAGGAAGAGGCCTGTGGCCAATACCTCAGGAATATGCACTCCCTTCATCCACTGGAGCCATTCCTCCTTCACTTCATTATTGATCTTAACGGTTACGTTGTACAGCACCATAGTTGTGGTTGATTTAGATTCGATGGATATCTGCGCCTAATGCCCGGAGGCGTTCGTCAATATGCGCATACCCCCGGTCGATTTGGTCGATACTTCGAATCAAGCTCGTTCCTTTTGCCGACAGCGCCGCGATGAGCAAGGCTACCCCGGCGCGAATATCGGGAGAGGTCATTTCAATACCCCGCAGAGCATATTTTCGGTCGAGGCCGATCACGGTAGCCCGGTGTGGATCACAGAGGATGATCTGAGCCCCCATGTCGATTAGTTTGTCGACGAAAAACAGGCGGCTTTCAAACATTTTCTGATGGATCAGGACGCTACCGCGAGCTTGGGTTGCAGTGACAAGGACAATACTCATCAAGTCGGGCGAAAAGCCCGGCCAGGGCGCATCGTATACGGTGAGGATTGAACCGTCGATGAAGGTCTGGATCTCATAGGAATCCTGTTGGGGGATAAACAGGTCATCACCCCTGAATTCGAGTTGGATGCCCAGTTGTTCAAACACCATAGGGATCGTACCGAGCTCTTCCCTTCGGGCCTGCCGGATGGTCAGCTCGGATTGGGTCATAGCTGCCAGCCCGATAAAACTACCGATCTCTATCATGTCGGGGAGCATGCGGTGGGTGGTTCCGCCCAGGAGCCCTTCAACCCCTTCGATCGTCAGGAGGTTGGAGCCGATGCCGGAAATTTTGGCGCCCATGCGGTTGAGCATTTTGCACAATTGCTGGACATAGGGTTCGCAAGCGGCGTTGTAGACCTGGGTAATACCTTTGGCCAGGACCGCGGCCATGACGATGTTGGCCGTGCCGGTCACCGAAATCTCATCCATGAGGATGTAGGTGCCTTTCAGTTGTTCGGCTTCGATGAAAAAATGATCCTTTTCATTATCGTAATTGAACTGCCCACCCAGCGCTTCCAATCCATGGAAATGGGTGTCGAGCCTTCGTCGTCCGATTTTGTCTCCGCCTGGTTTAGGCAGGTAAGCTTTGCCAAAGCGGGCGAGCAGCGGGCCGATCATCATGACGGAGCCCCGGATACGACGGGAGAGTGCCTGAAATTCATCGGATTGGAAGAAGTCGAGGTCAATATCCCGGGCGGTGAAGGAATAGACGCCAGGTTCGCGCGCCTCCACCTGCACGCCCAATCCTTTGAGGAGTTCGATCAGGCGGTTCACATCCAGGATGTCGGGGATATTAGAGATGAGGACTTCCTCCTGGGTTAGCAGGGTGGCGGAGATAATTTGGAGCGCCTCATTTTTAGCGCCTTGAGGAAGGATAGCGCCATGCAGCCGCTTCCCTCCGGTCACTTCAAAGCTGGAAGGGTTCATAAGTTATATGGTCGGGCAATTACTTGCGTTTATTACGCTTTCGCTTGAATCCGCCGCCATTGCTAGTACTGCTGCCCCCTTTTCCCTGATACTTTTGTTTTCTGCCCTGTTGGTGATACTGCTGCGATTTGGATTTGGATCTATCCTGCGGCACATGCTCCAGGGTGGTGTCCTCATGGAGGGAGAGTTGGCCTTCCGACAGTGCTTCCAGGTCGGAAATGACGACATCATCGCTCACGAAGTGCTCCCTATTCCAGGTTTGATACGCCAATTTCATGTAAGAGGCGATCACGTAGGAAAAGGCGTCCTTCTTCTCGTTATCTTGCATAGCCCTGGCTTTCTCGACCAGTTTCTGGACGTTGTAGCCATAGTGCTTGTAGTGGATCGATTTTTGTGGGTAGGGGATTCGCTCCGGCTTCTTGTTCATGTCCTCCGGTTTGGGAATGACGCCGCTGGGAGGCAATACGTCGAGTTGGAAGTGGGCGATTCGGTACACATGTTTCCACACTTTTTCCCGAAAATCCTCCATATTTTTATTCTGGGCGTTCATTTGAACTACCAGGTTGACCACTCTATCCACGAAAGCTTGGCGCTCCCGGGGGTTTTCGATGGTAGTGGCGTGTTGGATCATACCCTGGACGTGGCGTCCGTATTCTGGAATGATCAGATGATCCCTGGCGGTATTATATTCCATGCTTGGCTCAGCTATTTTGTATTGGCTGGATAAAGGTAAGCGTTTTTTATTCTACTGTTACAGATTTTGCAAGGTTCCTGGGTTGATCGACGTCACAATTTCGTAAAAGTGCGATGTGGTAGGAAAGAAGCTGCAACGGAATAACCGAGAGCAGAGGGGTAAGGGGTTCTTCCGTCTCCGGGATCTCGATGATATAGTCGGCCATTTTAGAGATCACTTCTTCTCCTTCAGTAACTACTGCTATTACCACGCCTTTACGGGCCTTCACTTCCTGAATATTACTGGCGATTTTCTCGTATGCACTCTTGTTGGTGGCGATGACAAACACCGGCATGTTTTCGTCAATCAGGGCGATGGGGCCGTGTTTCATCTCTGCGGCGGGATAGCCTTCCGCGTGGATATAGGAAATCTCTTTCAGTTTGAGCGCGCCTTCCAGGGCTACCGGGAAGCTGTATCCCCGGCCCAGGTAGAGGGCATTGGTCGCATCTTTGAATTCCCTGGCGATGTATTCGACCGAAGACGAGCACCGTTCGAGCAAATGTTCGACTTTCCGGGGAATGTTTTCCATTTCGTTGAGCAGTTGCTGATAATACGTTTTGGACAGCGTACCCCGTTTGAATGCCAGGCTGAGCGCGATCATGGTAAGCAGGGTAACCTGCCCTGTAAACGCTTTGGTCGAAGCCACGCCAATCTCGGGGCCGGCATGGATATACGATCCGGCATCGGTCATACGGGCGATAGAAGATCCGACCACGTTGACGATTCCGTAAATGAGGGCGCCTTTTTCCTTGGCCAATTCGAGGGCGGCCAAGGTATCTGCAGTTTCGCCTGACTGAGAAATGGCAATAACGATGTCAGTTTCGCGGATAATGGGGTTGCGATAGCGAAATTCAGATGCATACTCCACTTCTACCGGTATCCGGGCGAGGTCTTCAAAGAGATATTCGGCGATCAGGCCTGCGTGCCACGAGGTGCCGCAGGCAACGATCAGAATGCGGTCGGCCTGGGAGATGCGGTTGTTGTACTGTTCGATGCCGCCAAGCCTAACCCATCCTTCCCGGGCATTCAGGCGGCCCCGCATACAATCTTCAATAGTGCGTGCCTGCTCGTGAATTTCCTTGAGCATGAAAAAATCATACCCTCCCTTTTCGAGCATCTCAATTTCCATATTGAGTTCTTCGATAAAAGGACTTTGGATCTCGTTGCCGATGGTTTTGATCTGGAAGTGGCCATCGCGTGTCAGCAGGGTGATCTCTTCGTCATTGAGGTAGACCACTTGCTTGGTATGTTCTACAATGGGGGTGGCATCGGAAGCCAGAAAAAATTCGTCTTTGCCGATTCCAATCACCAGTGGACTACCTTTCCGGGCTGCGACCAGTTGGTCGGGATTGTCGCGATCCATCACCACGATGGCGTAGGCGCCCACTACTTCGGTTAGCGCAAGGCGCACCGCTTCGTCGAGGGGGAGTTTTTCAGTGCGTTGGATCTCCTCGATCAGGTGCACCAATACTTCCGTATCTGTTTCGGAGTTGAAGACATGGCCTTTGTTTTCCAACGCAGTCTTCAGGAGACCGTAGTTTTCAATGATGCCATTGTGCACAATAGTCAGGCGTTGATTGCCTGAATAATGGGGGTGTGCGTTGATATCATCCGGTTTGCCATGGGTGGCCCACCGGGTATGGCCAATACCCACATTGCCTTTGGTGTTTTTATCAATGGCAAAGTCAATTAGATCTTGCACTTTGCCTTTTTTCTTATACACATGCAGTTGGCCGTTGTATACGGCCACCCCTGCGCTATCGTACCCGCGATATTCCAGACGTTGGAGTCCTTTGATCAAAATTGGATACGCCTCACGGGGGCCAATGTAAGCAACTATTCCACACATGACAGATCAATAATCAGTTAAACTCAATTTGATTTTTGCAGGGTAGTCGGGATGTTTAGGCCCGCATAGTACCACCCGGTTGGCCAATTCGGCCCGGGTGAGGGGCGTAATAAGGATGCGGTTGCCTGCATCCCCGTTCTTTAGATCAATAAAGTAGGCGGAGAGGTTCATTTTATAGGTCTGAGGCATTCCCTCCTCATCAATGTTGCCTCCAAAGAGGAAAGGCAGGTCCTGTCGGGCCAGGCCCACAGAGACATCCGGAATGATGGCCAGGGTGCCGTCATCCTTGATCTCCGAGACAATGAGTTGGGAGACCGGGTCAAACGCATATCCCATATCTTCCGGAAGGGTTATGACCGTAAACTCCAACTCCGCGCGGTTGATAAGCTTGTTTTCCAGCAGGCTGATGTCGGGGAATTCCAACACCATTCCGAGTCCGGATGTGCCCTGCACGAACAGCAGGCTGTCGCATAAGGTAGAATCCTGGAGAAAGGCATTTGCCGGGGCGCTGGAATAATCCTGGGAAAAACTTACCATCCGGACGCTGGTGCTGGTATACTTAAAGGAGTATTGACTGAAAATCGTATCGACGTGGTAATATACCGTCAGTCCGGCAAGCGAAGAGTTCAGGTTGAAACTCAGCATTCCTTTATTTTGGCTGGCTCCGCGGATTTGGATACCCTTGTATTTTTCCAGGAAAGAAGTGTCGGACTCCAACACGAGGGTATCTTCGGTCAGGATCGACTGCGCGAACGCATCATCCATCCGTATCCGGACTTGCGGAACGACTAGTTGGGTTCCCATCGTATCGCTTCCATGGATCAGGATCTCCAGGCTGTCGCTTGGGGACGGAAAGATGGTCGTACTCCCGATGAGCTGAGTTGCCGCAAACGTTTTATTGGAATAATAATTTGCCGTATCCAGCATATCCTCGTCTAGCAGATATACTTCGAGCTGGTATGCTTCAGTGGTATCTCCGTAGACCCGGCTAGCTACATAGGGCAGGATGAGGACCATCGAATCCAGGGTTGCTCCTTCAAAATTGGGCGGATTACCGCTATTCAGGACCAGTTGGGCGTTGATGACAGCGGAGGAAAGCCCGAACACGGGATCTGCAAACTGACCGCAGAGGTAACTGTTTAATTGTTCGCCCAGGTCCGAGCCATAGGTCTTGACCGAATCAGTAAGTTGGACATAGGCGATAAAGGGAAGCGTATCCGTGAAAGAAACGCCGATCTGGTCTCCTTTCAGGAGGTCAGATCCGATGATGCCGGGTTGGGTACAGGAATTTAGCAATACTCCAAGGGCTGCGAAAAGCCCCCAGCGGAAAAGGAGTGATTTCATGTAAAAAAGCCAATTTTTGATTAAGGCAAGAAGTAATCAGGGTTTTGATCAACCTTCCACTTCTTCTTGGAGAAGTGCGTGGTAAAATTCGAGGATTGAACTAAAGTAGTCATCTCCCTCTTTATATTCCAATACCGGTTTTTCAGTTTGCGCTAATTCCTGGGTAACGGAATCTGGAAGTGTTTCGCTGCCTTTTACCAGTGCATCAGAAAGGGCTACTGCTCCGGCGTGCAGGGAAATCTCATCTCCGGTTTGATAAGGCTGCAAGTGCACCTCGTCGAGGTTGTTGATAGAAGCCTTCGATAAAAAATCCGAAGAAAATGTATGACCCAACGAGTTGGCATAAATGGAATAAATCACCTTGGAATGCCGGAACAACGGCTCATTTTTATAGGCCGTTTTCAAGTACAAGGGGATAAGACTGGTCATCCACCCATGGCAATGGACGATATCGGGCGGCCATCCGAATTTTTTCACAGTTTCGAGTACGCCTTTGCAAAAGAACACCATGCGGTCGATGTTGTCGTCGAAGACTTCTCCTTTTTCGTTCTCAAATATGGCCTTCCGCTTGAAAAAGTCTTCGTTGTCGAGAAAATACACCTGCATGCGTGCGCCTGGCAAAGAGGCCACTTTTATGATTAGCGGGTAATCGTCATCATCGACAATAATATTCATGCCTGAAAGTCGAACTACTTCGTGGAGCCGGTGACGGCGTTCGTTGATCGTTCCAAATCTGGGCATGAGTACCCGTACTTCCAATCCATTGTCCTGTGCGTATTGCGGTAATTTCCTTGCGATTTCAGCTAATTCCGTCAATTCGGTGTAGGGATCCATTTCCTGCGTAACTATCAATACTTTCTTCTTGCTCATAGTCTTCACGCGGTATCTGCTGATTAAAGAATGGGATTTCTCCCTTTGAGGTTGCAAATTTACAAAAAAAAACCGACATTTCTCGGTTTGCAGGCTTGGCGTGGGCTCTCCCGTCCATGGCATATAGTGCCTTTTACCCTTGCGGTAAGGCTAAAACGGCATTATTCTATTCTTATTGGCTGGCACACTATCTGCTTTCCCTGGTTTTCTTTGCGGTTGGATTTTGACAATTGGATGTTAGACCCTAACTTTCGGCAATTACCTGGCTAACCCCCTTTTTTACATGTGGGCATTTCAACAACTTGAACCCTTTGAGCATTTTATCAGCCGGCAACGTGCCAAAGGCCATTCTATCGGGTTTGTGCCTACGATGGGGGCACTTCACGCCGGGCACCTTTCGTTGATCCGCCAATCGAACGCTGCGCATGATATCACCGTATGCAGTATTTTCGTCAACCCCACCCAGTTTAACGATCCGCTCGATCTGTTGAAATATCCCCGCATGGAGGCACAGGACCTCTACCTGCTGGAGCGGGCACACTGTGGAGTAGCCTTTCTGCCTTCTGAGGCGGAAGTGTATCCGCAGGGACATGGTGCGGGGCCGGAATTCATGTTCGGGACATTGGATCAGATTATGGAAGGTGCGTTCAGACCTGGTCATTTTCTAGGCGTAGCCCAGGTAGTTTATCGTTTTTTGCAGATGGTCGAACCCGATGCGATTTACATGGGGCAGAAGGATTTTCAGCAAGTGGCTATCGTTCGGGAAATGATCCGGCAGGCAGGCTTGCAGGTCCGCCTCGTCATGTGCCCCACCGTGCGGGAAGAAAACGGACTGGCGATGAGTTCCCGTAATGTCCGGCTCCCGGAAACGCAACGTACCCAGGCTGCGCTGATCTATGAGGTGTTGCAGGATATAAAAGAGCGGGCTCATAGCGCTAACCTGCCCCACTTGCGGGAAGAGGCCCTCCGTCGCCTTGCCGAAGCGCCCGGCTTTCGCCCTGAGTATGTGGAGATCGTGGATGGAAGATCGCTTCAGCAGGTCAACGCCATGGAGGAAAGCGATTTTGTCGTCGCCTGTATTGCCTGTTGGGTTGGGGAGGTGCGGTTGATCGATAATTTAGTGATTAAGTTCTCTGACAAATAATTGATAAACATCTTTAGCCGCCGGTAAGGGTTTCAACTTTTTTGCCGGAAATTTGTACCTTATTCGAAAAGTTTGATATCCAGATGCCAAAAAAATAAACCAATCGGTCTATTTTTAAAAATAGTGATATATTTGCGACGTCAAACGGAAGTTTTTAGTGGATATTCTATGTTGCATTGCCTATGATGGTGCAAATGTTCAAGTCTAAAATACACCGGGTAAAGGTTACGGAAGCGAACCTGAACTACGTGGGAAGTATCACCATTGACGAGTTGTTGATGGAAGCGGCCAATATCCTGGAAGGGGAGCGGGTCCAGATCGTCAACAACAACAATGGAGAGCGGCTGGAGACCTATGTGATCAAAGGAGAACGGCATTCCGGCAAGATCTGCCTCAACGGGGCTGCCGCCCGCAAAGCGGAAGTAGGAGATGTGCTCATTATTATCTCTTATGCCTGGATGGATTATGAAGAGGCAAAGACCTTTAAACCCACCGCGGTGTTCCCCGATGAGCACAACCGAATCGAAGAACCTAAGTGAGATCGATATCTTACGTTCAATTTTCAAGATGCCACCGTCCCTTGCGGTGGCATTTTTTTTTTTGAATGAAGCACCACGACCAGAGTCGCTCCCCCGTAATTAATTTTATATTTTGCAGTCCAATCAGAACAGAAACAACCCTGCTGTGAAAAATTTCCTTAAAAAGGTACAATCCATTCTAAAAGCGCTGCTGTTTTTCGCCCTGGGGTTCAGTATCCTGTTTTTGTTGTACGTTAACCAGGACAAAGCCTGGAAGGCGCAGTGTGCACTCGACGGGATACCGGCCGATCAATGCAGCCTGATCGACAAACTGCTCACCGATTTTGCCGGCGCCCATTTTGGATGGATTGCGGTAGTGGGGTTATTTTTGTTGATCAGCCATTTTAGCCGGACGATGCGCTGGCTCATGCTGGTCAGGCCGCTGGGGTATAAGCCCGGCTTCTTAAATGCTCTTTTTTCAATTGGAGTGGGATACTTTGCCAACCTGGGCTTTCCGCGCATTGGAGAATTGGTGCGTGCAGCTACCCTGGCCCGTTACGAGCGCATTCCTCCGGAAAAGGTCATGGGCACGGTAGTGGTCGATCGCGTAGCCGATGGTCTCTCCATGTTTGCGGTATTGGGGCTTGCGTTCCTGTTTGAATCCGATCGCATCTTTTCCCTGATCCGTTCCCTGAGGCAAGGCAGTTCGGAAGCCGGATCAAACGGAGCTTCCCTGCTATTGATCCTGGCTATCGCCGGGTTGACAGGCCTCGTGTTACTTTGGGTCTTTCGCAAGCCGCTCAGCCGCTTGCCGATTTTCAGTAAGGTCGTCGACTTGTTGAAAGGATTTGCGCAGGGGATACAGACCATCCGGAAATTGGAAAAACCCCATTGGTTTATTTTCCACAGCCTGAACGTATGGGTCATGTATTATCTCATGGCATATGTAGGCTTTTTTGCGTTTGCGCCTACTGCCCATTTGGGCCCTATGGCCGGCCTCATCGTATTCGCAGCGGGCACGCTGGGTTTCACCGTACCCTCACCGGGCGGGATGGGTACCTATCACTTCATGGTAGCTTCGGTGCTGACCTTTTTCTACGGCATCCAAAAAGCAGACGCGTTCTCCTACGCCAATATCATTTTCTTCTCCATTCAAATTGGCTTCAACGTGCTGTTTGGATTGGTGTCGGTGATTTTTCTTCCGATCATCAATCGAAAGTAAGTTATTTATAAACACTGCTGCCACAGGCCGCAGTGTTTATAAATTAATTTTGTCAACAGTACTTATGAAATGAAATACAAACAGAGGGTGCATCAGGCGCCTCCTTCTGCCGCTTTTTCCGCCACTTGAATCTTATTGATGGCCGAAATTTCCTTGTCGATGTAGTAGAGCGATTGAGGACCTTCGCCGATCAGGCGTATCCGGTCGAGGATGGTACGCATGAGGGTCTCTTCTTCACGTTGCTCTTCCACATACCATTGCAGGAAGGAAAGGGTTTTGTGGTCTTTCTCCTCATAGCTCTGTGCTACGAGCCGGTCTATAGACGCAGAGACTTTTTGCTCGTGGGCGTACACCTGTTCCAGCAACACCTGGATGGACGGCCATTCGTACGGGGGCTGGGCGACCGCAGGGGTAAGGGCATGCTCTCCAACATCATTGATGTAGTGGAAAATGCGAAGCATATGCTGCCGTTCTTCTTCCGACTGGCGGAACATAAAAGCAGCGCAGCCGGTCAGTGTCTGATTTTCGCACCAGGAAGCCATAGATAAGTATAAAAAAGAGGCATATCCTTCCAGTGCAATTTGTTCATTGAGGGATTTCTCCATTGCTTTCGATAACATAATCGTATTTTTTAGGTTTATAGGTTTTAGGAATTTATTTAGGTTACAGTGTAATAAGGTTTCAACGGGCAAAAGGTTGAAAATTAACCTCATAAGCCCGCGCTAAATGACAAAGAACAGGGCGAAAATGACAACTGCCGCAATCAATCCGTACATGAAGACCGCATAACACAGCCGGAGGTAATGGTATTTTTTAGCCAGCACCTTACCGAGGTAATACAGATCCCGGGTCATAGAGCTGTAAAGGAAATCGTCGTCCTTGATCATTTCCATCATTCCCCACTGGAAGTCTTCCAGGTCCATGTTGAAATAATTGCCAAAAAACAGCAGGTTGGTTCGGCGCTGTTTGATATCCTCCCTGGTAAAAGTACCGGTGGTTACTTTCGGGCGGGTGGATAGCGTGGCGAAGATCATAGAAATCAGGCATACAGCCAGCAGGAAGATTGTCGGGACCTGCAGTTTCGGCATGGTTTCAAACTTGGGCACCAGGGTTGACACGCTAATGGAGATGACGATAGCGGTGATGCTCATCATGATATTCGCCTTATTGTCGGCGATAGAACTCAGGGTGATGTGGGTGCGGTAAGTGGTGCGATACATCGTTTCTACTCCCCGGCCAAGGTTGAGCTGTTTGAGCTCCTGTTCGTTTTGACGGACCTTCTTTTCAATCTTGTCTTTGTCCTTTTTCTTTTTCTTTTCGGGTTTCGAGGGGATGTCCAGTGTTTCGGCAGATTCAGGATTCAATCGGGCTTTCAGTTTGTAAAGTTGACGAATGTGTTTTTGCTTCCGGTCGTTGTACAGTTCGGTGGCTACGGGCGTGTGGTAGCGGTGCTGGAGCATGAAATTGAGTTCAAAATCGACCCACTCCTGCTCCGACATGATCATTTGCTGGGTGACCAGCAATTCCTGGCGAATCCGGCCGCAGCGATCCCAGTAGCTTTCCTTGCCGAGGTGGCTCATATCGGCATCGCAAATAATCTCCTCCAGGAGGTTGTCGGGATGCTGAGGCACTTTTGTTGCATAAATGCAACTGATGACCTTTTGCAGATCTTCTTCCGGGAACGGATGTCCGGAGAGAAATTCAGTTGCATAGTGCACGCTTCGCTCCTCGTGGTTAGCGGGTCCTTTGTCGTAACCGAGGTCGTGAAACCAGGCGGCGAGTTGAAGGATCGTCAATTCCCGTTCGGACAATTGGCATCCAATGCCGATCTCCCGAACCGATTCCGCCACCGTTTCCGAGTGCGGAAAGTTGTGAAAAACATAATCTGGGGAGATATGCTTTTCAAAGAATGATCTTACGTGTTGCTCTGCATCGGCGAGCAGGTTTTGGTCGATTGTCGGCTCCATGTGAATAAGGATAATGACCAAAAGTAGGAAATTACCTGATAAACGCGTCCTGCGTTATCTAGAAAAGTTTGGTCTGTCCGTTGTCTTCCATATCAAAATCGATCGTATCACCTGCGTGGAGTTTGGTCGGATCGGTCGGTACGCTTTCTTCGGGCTGCTTCGTTTTCTCCTCCACTTCCTTCACTTGTGTCAGCTTTTTGTCGCTGAGCTTGTTGCCCTGCGCTTTCCACCCTTTTACATCGATAAATTCAGCAATGTCGATCGTGCCTTGCAGGCGGCGCGATTTGACCATCACGGAATACTGCACCACCGGCTGTTCTTTGGTGGTCGCATAGAGCAGTTTGGACTGGTTGTGCTCGGTAATAAAATTGAACCGTTGCTGGAGGGAGGTCGTTTCCACCTGAAAACGCTTGACCAGCGTCCACCCTTTCTGTCCATCGTAGTAGACGGCGCTGATCACCGTTTCGGGATTGAATTTTTGGATATGGATCAATTCATCCGGTTTGTAGCGGTGGGTGAGTTCGTAATCGGTCATCTCATAGGTGCCGTCCTGGTAAACGGCGAGAATCGTATCGCCGGTATCGAATTCCCCCAAATACCGGCCACGTTCATCGGTATTGAGTCGTCCGCTCACCTCGTCCATCCAGATCTTCATGGCGCCTAGGGTAGATTGGCCGCGTTCTTTCTGGGTAATGCTACGCACCGGGTATTTGGTGACGATGTTTCCCTGTGCACTACGGCCTTTGATGGCCAGGTCGCCAAACCCATAGTCGAAGTGCTTGATCTTCGCCCGGCAGCCGGCGGTGAGTTGGATGGTAACCAATTCGCTTTCTCCGTTGGGATGTACGGAGAAGTATAAGACTTTGGATTTAGGATCGCCGGTGGTGAGGTCGTATTCCCGGTCGCGCGTGATGCCGGTAATATTAAACCGCTTGGCAAAACTGCGTCCGGATTTGCCGTCGAGGTAGACCAGGTGGTAGGTGGTGCGGTCGTCGCCTTTTTTCCATACCGCTACATAGATGATATCTTTCCCTACGAAAGTCTTTTCGGAGATACGGGAGACAGTGCACTTCCCATCGCGCCGGAAGACGATGATGTCGTCGATATCGGAGCAATCGCAAACGAACTCGTCTTTTTTCAGGCCGTGGCCGATAAAGCCATCCTGCCGGTTGACATAGAGTTTGGCGTTGACGGCGACCACCTCGGTCGCTTCGACCCGTTCGATGGTGGTCAGCTTGGTTTTTCGCTCTTTCCCTTTGCCATATTTATCGAGCAGTCCCTGGAAGTAAGCCACGGCATAATCGACCAGGTGTTCGAGGTCGTAATGTACTTGTTCGAGTTGTTTTTCCAGTTCGGCGATGAGTTCATCTGCCTGAAAAGAGTTGAATTTGGAGATCCGTTTGATCTTGATTTCCGTGAGCCGCACGAGGTCTTCCTGGCTGATGTCGCGCAGCAGCCGCAGGCGGGTGTCGTTGGGTTTGGGCTTTTGGCCGGGCACGATCACGTATTTGCGCAGGCCTGCATCGATGGTGGCGAGCACTGCCTCCCAGGTTTCGCACTCTTCGATATCGTGGTAGATGCGGTTTTCGATAAAGATCTTCTCCAGGCTGGCGAAGTGCCATTTTTCCTGCAGTTCGTTCCTGAGGATCTCCAATTCGAGGCGGAGCAGGTCTTTGGTGTTTTGGGTATTGATCTCCAGGATCTCTTCTACTGTGAGAAACTGCGGCTTGTCGTCCATGATGACGCAGGCGTTGGGAGAGATAGACACCTCGCAGTTGGTGAAGGCGTACAAGGCGTCGATGGTCACTTCCGGCGACGTGCCAGGCACCAGTTCGATCAGGATCTCTACCTCGGCGGCGGTGTTGTCGACGACCTTTTTGACCTTGATCTTGCCTTTGTCATTGGCCTTGATAATACTGTCGATGAGGTTTTCCGTGGTAATGCCGAAGGGCAATTCGCGGACGGCCAGGGTTTTCTTGTCTACGATCTCGATGGTGGAGCGTACTTTTACCCGCCCGCCCCGTCCACCGGACTGATAGTCGCTGACATCAATGGAGCCACCCGTCTGGAAGTCGGGATAGATCTGGGCCTTTTTCCCCTGGAGTATCTTAATGGATGCCTTGATGATCTCGATAAAGTTGTGGGGAAGGATCTTGGTGGAAAGTCCTACGGCGATCCCTTCGGCGCCTTGAGTAAGCAGGAGCGGAAACTTCACAGGGAGGTTGACCGGTTCATTTTTCCGGCCATCGTAGGAGAGTTGCCACTCCGTCGTTTTAGGGTTGAACGATACTTCCAGGGCGAACTTGCTCAATCGGGCCTCGATATAACGGGCCGCGGCCGCCGAGTCGCCGGTACGGATATCGCCCCAGTTTCCCTGGCAGTCGATGAGCAGGTCTTTTTGGCCCAGATTGGTAAGTGCATCGCCGATAGCGGCGTCGCCATGCGGGTGGTACTGCATCGTCTGGCCGATGATATTGGCCACTTTGTGGAAGCGCCCGTCGTCCATCTGTTTCATCGAGTGCAGGATACGGCGCTGCACCGGCTTGAGCCCGTCGACCACAGAAGGAACGGCCCGTTCGAGGATGACATAGGAGGCATAGTCGAGGAAATAGTCGCGGTACATGCCTTGCAGCGCGATCTCGTTGCTGTTTCCGTTGGTGGGTTGTTGATCTTTTTGGTCGCTCATTTGACAAGCATCTTTTAAGGGAGGAGCGGCGCCTCTGCACCGCTCCTCCCTTCTTCTTATACAGGCTTTAAGGAAGCAAAGATAGAAAATTTTAGAAAGAAGTTAAAACAAAATGTTTTGGAATTAAACCTGGAAGACGTTTGCGTGCTAAGGATTCTTGTCTGGCAGCAAAATTCCCCGTACTTTCGTTATACAATCTACGACAGGTTTTGCCCGTTTATTCCCAAGACCAATACAATCGTGTATGGATTTTTCCCTAACCATCCAATTGCAGGAAGCCGAGCTCATTCAGGCATGTGTGCGGAAGGAGCGGTGGGCTCAGAAATGGCTGTATGAAGAACACTATGGCAAAATGATGGCCGTGTGTCTCCGCTATGCCAATAATCCGGACGAAGCGCTGGATATCCTGCATGAAGGATTTATCAAAGTATTTAAGCACGTCGACCAATACCAGCCGGGTACTTCGCTCAATGCGTGGATCCGGCGAATTATGGTCAATACGTCAATCGATTATTACCGGAAAACCATCCGGAGACGGACCGAAGACCTGGAGCAGGCATTCAACCTGCAAACCGCTGATCCCGATGCGATCAGCATGTGTACGGAAAAAGAGATCCTGGAAACGATCCAGCAACTGTCGCCCGCATACCGGGCTGTGTTTAACCTGTATGTGATTGAAGGTTTCAGTCACCGGGAAATTGCCGACATGCTCGATATCACCGAGAGTACCTCCCGCTCCAACCTGGTGAAAGCGCGCATGAAGTTACAAGCTATGCTGACCGCCCGAATGAAGAAACATGAAGAATGAACTAACCCCTTTCGATCGCCGCATCAAGGACAAACTGAAAAACCATGCCGTTCCTTTCGAGGAGTCGCACTGGGAACAGATGGCACAGCAGCTTCAACAGGACGTGGATCCCGTTGGAGGCGATGCCTTAATTTTGTCTCGGATGGCCGATTGGGAAGTTCCCTATGAAGAAAATAGTTGGGCACTCATGCAGGAACGCCTGGAGCATGAAGACGCCATCTCTTCTGAATTCGACCGCAAGGCTGCCGAGCGCATGCACCGCATGGAGGCGCCTTATGAAGGCGCCAACTGGGAGTTGATGTCCCAAAAGATCGATGAAGCCTTCTCCTTCCGCCACTGGTTGCATCGCTACCATGTGCCGGAACTGGTGCTCATGATCCTGTTTGCCTTTACCTTGTTCCAATACCTGTATCTAGGCTTCCTCCCGGAGCGTTTTGCCAAGCAGCCGGCTATTCCTCAGGTGCATGAAAAAGCTCCCGTAGTGCAAAAGGCCGATCGTCCCGCTATAGCTATCCGGACGCCGCAACCTGTTTTTCCCGAAGTATTCACGACGACACTATCGAATCAAATTACGCTATTGAAAAGCCGTGAAGACTTGCGGCCTGCAGCTCCTTCGGAAGTCATGCCGGTCAAAACAGCCCTGGCAGCCAATAACGTCCAATCCATCCGGCAACCCCTGTTTTCACTTCCTTTGTTTTTCTATTTTTCTGAAGGGGCCCGGATCCCTGCACTTGAACCCTATGCCAAAGGCTCAGCCCTGGCAGGTATTGCCGCGTTTAAGCATTTGTTGAAAAAACCGACCAAATGGTATGCCGGTGTATATGCCGGAGCGGACTACAACGCGGTAAATGCGCCGACTGATGAGGTGTTTGATACGCATGGCTATTGGACCGACTCGACCGGATACCGGGCGGGTGCGTTTATTGATATGCAGCGAAAAAAATGGGGGTTCCAAACCGGGTTAACTTACGCCAAAGTAGCCTATCGGCCCAATGTACCTGTGCAGCAATACGGCACCTTCGACCACCTGGTGGTGGAGTCTTTTGACCAGATCCGGTATCAGTTTGTACAGATCCCGCTGCAGGTGCGTCGCGGATTTCTGCCCGAACAATCGAAATGGGATGTTTACTTGCTCGGAGGCATCGAGGCCAACCTGATCGTCGATGCGACTTACGATATTAAAAAAACGGAAATCTTTTCCTCCAGGGCTTCTGCTGCAATGGAGGATGTAGACGATAAGTCTAAACTGAACCAAAAGAGTTTCCCGCAAGGAATACTCAATGGCGATCGCTTTATCCATAACGCTTACCTGAGCTTTTCCGCCGGGCTTGGGGTGGAGCGGTCTTTTTCCAGTCGGTACTTCTTCTTTGCCGAACCTATCTACGCCCGTCCTTTTATAGGGCATGAGATCGGGCCCAACAACGATCGAATCCATCAGTTTACACTGCGCATGGGGGTGAAGATGCAATTGCGATAGGCCTTCCTACAAATTTAGCCAATACGTCAATTTTAACACCAACGCCCGGTTCTTTACCCGGGGGTCGGAGAAGAATTGGTCGGACAGGTAATTGTCGGTATAGACAATAAACAGGTCGGATACGGGGCGGAAACGCCACTGCAGGCGACTGTTGAGGTTGACGTTGTTTGCCTGGGTATTATACTGAAGAAAGGTACTAAAAAACAGATTTCGGCTGAAGGCCAGCTCTGCCCGGGGGCCCACCAGCCAAAAGCTGGCACTGTTATATGGTTCGGGCAGTACGATGTCGCTGTAAGTGAAAGAAATGGCAAAAACGCCATAGGGCTGGAGTCTGAAATACAAGGAACCATCCGCTTGTGTAAGTTGACCATTGAAGTATTGGCCGGCGCCGAGTTCGAGGTTGAAAAAGAATTTTTTTCGTTGATCGGAAGTGAATTCAATCGCTGCACGATTGAAGGTGTATCCGTTGCCCTCTGGTAGTTCTACTCCTCCTGAGTTGGTGGGATCGAATGGGAAGTACAGGTAGATATATTCTGAAAAAAGGCGTGCCGACAGGTCACTTTGCCCGGTAAATTGAGCGCCTGCATTGAGCTCGTGCCGCCGATCGGACAACAGGAAATCGGGCCGGTTGAAGATGAGGTCGGTCTCCACACCCACCCAATACTGGATAATTTTTTCCGCTACTTTTGGGTTTTTCGGGAACATATTATACGTCACATTCGGGGAGATGGACAAGAACCCGGTGCGAGGCACGAAGCCCATATCGGCGCGGTGGTTGGCTCCGATATATTGATTGCCCCAGTGTATTTGCCATTTGCGGGTATAATGCCCAATAAACAGGGCTGCAGCCTGTGCGTCTTTGTGGTCGCCCACGGAAAAGGACCGGTGGTAGAAGGCTTCTGCCTCCCATTTGTTGTCTTTTGAGTAGAGATTGTATTCCAGGCCCATTACCCGGTTGTAGCCGGTAGCATCCAGTTGGTAGCCGCCATCGGCTTTTTTCATAAAATTTTCCTTATTGACGAATACGGCGCCAATGGTCGAGCGCTCGAAGACCTTTCGTTGCAATACGCCTACGGAGTAGTTGGCTGGATTCAGCTTAAGGTCATCTACGCCGGCGGTGGTCATATTGAGGAGGCCGACCCGCCAGTTGGGGTTTAGCTTGCCACTCAGGCGGGCGCCTGCGAGGATGGGCACACTCAGCGAGCGGGGCACTTCGATGACCTGGCCTCCCGTGGTGGTTTTCTTGACGATACCGCTCGCCAATCCAATGCGCCGGCTAAAGAAAGGCCTGCTGTTGGGGAAGCCAAACATGCTGAACAGGTCCTGGTTTTCGAGAAAAAACTGGCGCCGCTCCGGGAAGAAGAGCTCAAAGCGGCTCAGGTTGGTGATCTGTTGGTCGACCTCTACCTGGGAGAAATCCGGGTTGATAGTCAGGTCCAGATTGAGCGAAGGGGTGAGGGCGATCTTGGCGTCGATCCCCCCATTGGCATGGCGTTCATTGGGGAGGTTGAACTCGAAGTCGCGATCCACACTCGCCGTTACATAGGGAATGAGGGCCACATTGAGCCCGGGCTGAGGCGGCGCTTCTCCCCAGATCAAATCGCCGGTAAATGCAAGCGAGGTGGCGTCAAACTGCCGGGGCACGGGCACCCAGCAGGAGACTTCGTTCTGCTTCAAATCAATCCGTACAAAGTTGATTCGCCAGGTATTTGTGCCACTATTGTTTTTATACCGCAGGGTTTTAAAGGGGATCGCCATTTCCACCGTCCAGCGATCTTCCTCATTGTGTACTTGTGCATACCACTTGTTGTCCCAGTCGGTATTGACATTGCTACCGTTGTCGGTCAGCCCTTCGCGCTGCACGTTGAGCGGCGACACGGCAAAGTGAAACCCGTTGAGTTTATCGTTGAACGGGTCGATGTTGACGTGAAATTCATCGCTTTCCCCAAAATCAAAATCGCGTTTGAGGGAGGAAATGATATAGTCGGTCCGTTTTTGGAAAATGGTGGCGCCGATGTAAAGGAATTGGTCGTCGAAGCATACGCGCACCTCGGTAGGAGAACTGGCAAAAGAGGTATCGAAGGGAAAGCTCTGAAAAAAGTCTTTCGCCATGGCTGCGTCCTGCCAGGCCTCTTCGTCCAGCAGTCCATCGAGTTGAATGGGGGAGGCCGTTTTTTGGATGAGCAGAGAATGGTCGACGCCGGGTTGCCCTGCCAGAGCGAAACTGGAAAAGACAAAAATTGGCATCAAAAAACCAAAGGGAACTTGGGGATAATTCATAACCGCAAATTTAATGCAGGAAGAAAGCTTTACTCACTTGATACTGCCCATCGTTAAGGACCAGGAAGTATATGCCTTTAGGGAGCGAGGGAAGTGACAGGTAGAACCGCTTGGCAGGCCAGGGACTGGTGGGTAGCGCGCCTTCCAGGGTGGTCTGCCCCATGGTATTTATCAACCTATAAGAAACGCGCTTCTGGCTATGTGCCTGATACTCGATCTGGATACCCTCGTTGGCGGGATTGGGATAGGTATTCAAGATCTTGAGTACGCCGGATTCGTCCGGTACGCATTGGGCTTCCAGGAGATGGAAACTCTGGTCGACGGATAAACGGCCTCCGGTAAGGGTGAGTCCATCCAGTCCGGGTGAGGGCGATACACCTTTCAGCAGGACGTCTTTAACCACCAGGGCTGTTTGCTGAGGCGCTTTTTGGATGCTGATGCTGAATTCAAGGCAAGGTATGCTGTACAAAAGCGCAATGGCCCCACTGACATGCGGCGTAGCGGCTGAGGTGCCGTTGAATAGGCCGTACTTATCGTTGGGACGCGTAGTGAGGATCGAGGTCCCGGGCGCCCCCAGATCGATCGACACGGGGCCGTATGCGGAATCTGGCTCCTTTTCGTCCTGTGGATTGGTATTGAGTACGGTGATCAGGAAGGGGCTGGGGCAGCTGGCCGGCATATCTCCTTCGATATCTACATTCTCCGGGCTGTTGCTCGTAGCGGCTGCGGTCAGGATACCTGTCTCGCCGAGCCTGTCGTACATGGCGCCCCAGATGGGCTGATCTTTGCAGAAGATTTTGGAGAGGCCGAAAGAGGCGTTTGTCACAACCACCAGGGCGCCTTTTTCCCGTTTACTGGTGCGATAAAGTTCGCGTTGGTCGATCACATAGGTATAGGCTTCAATGACATCGCTTACCGTTTCTGTGGTGAGCAGCATCATTTTTACCGTCCAATTGATCCCTGCTATGCCTGTTTGATTGTTGCCTATCGCCCCAATAATGCCGGCCACCGAAGTGCCATGCAGGTCTATCGGGTGCTCCGGGCTATTTTCCGAAAAATTCCATCCCTGGTAATCGTCCACCAGGCCGTTTTCATCGTTATCCAGTCCGTCGTTAGGGTATTCTCCCCGGTTTATCCAGATATTGCCGGCTAGATCCGGGTGGGTTACATCAAACCCGCCGTCGAGTATGGCTACCACAATCGTGTCGCCGGTAGCGGTGAGTCCGCCGGTGGTTTGATCCCAGACGAGGTCTGCGCCGATGTAATCCGGCGCCCATTGCGCTGCAAAATCCGGGTCGTTGGGAATGGCACTGAACTCCAGCCGGTAATCCCACTGTGCCGCTTTGACGCCTGGCGTTTGACGAAATGCCTGCATCCAGGCATCCGGGTCGGCAGGTGGAGGCGAAACCCGGAAAAGCGAAATGGAAAAACGATGGGATAGCGTTTCTTCCCCTTCCAGTGTTCCTTGTCCCGAACGGGTGTCATTCCATGATTTCAGCAAAGCAGCGGGATGGGCATCCCCTTCCCATTCCACCAGAAGTTGCCCATCGATGCGTTGGGATACGGCCTTTGGTAAAAAGGCAAGTAGACAAACAGATAGAAGGAACAACCGAAACATGGAGGAGGGTGTTAATATGTAGTAAAAATAAGTATTTATCCCGTCAAAAGAACCCTGTCATGCATAAACCGGCCTTTGTGTCACTTATCTTATTGCTTATGTTCAGCGCTTGCAAGCCCGCCCAGCAATTACAGACCGTTCCTTCTGTCGATTTGGAAAAATTTGCCGGCACCTGGTATGAGATCAGCGCCTTTCCCATTGGACCGGAAAAGAACTGCCGTTGCGTGACGGCTACCTACGGCACCACCGACAAAGGTTACGTCACGGTGCTCAACCGTTGTGTGCGCAACGGGAAAGAAACCTCGATCGAGGGCAAAGCATTCGTGAAAGACAGTCAAACCAATTCCAAACTGGCTGTACAGTTTTTCTGGCCGTTTCGGGGAAAATACTGGATCATCGAGTTGGACGAAAATTACCAGTACGCCGTGATCGGTCACCCCAACCGCAATTACCTGTGGATATTGAACCGTTCTCCGAAAATAGATCCGGTGTTGTATGCCGATCTGGTGCAGCGCGCCAAAGCCAAGGGATTTGACGTGGAGCGCATCCGCTGGATGCCACAAGATTGTGAATAACAGAAACGCATGTGTGACCTTTTGAACTTTTGTGGTCGTTTTGTTGATTTTTTCACCAAAACGACTTTCCTATGCTTTCAATCGTCGTCGCGCTATTTGTGATAGGCTATGCCGCCATCGTTTTTGAACATCCGCTGAAGCTGGATAAAACGGTACCCACGCTCCTCATGGGGAGCCTTATTTGGGCCGTGATTTCTCTGGCCGAATTGCCGGTTGTTTCCCACCTGGGCGAAGTGGCCCCTATCACGGAGGTGTTGTTGCACCACAGCGGCAAAATTGCCGAGATCCTATTCTTTCTCTTTGGCGCCATGACGATCGTGGAACTGGTGGACCTCCACCAGGGGTTTTCCGTGATCACCAACCGCATCAATACCCAGAATAAGACGAAGATGCTTTGGATCATCAGTATCCTGGCCTTTTTCCTCTCTTCGGTGCTCGACAACCTGACCACTACCATCGTATTGATCTCCTTGCTGCGCAAGCTGGTTCACAATAAAGAAGAACGGCTGTGGTATGCTGCAATGGTAGTCATCGCGGCCAACGCCGGCGGCGCCTGGACGCCCATTGGCGACGTCACCACGACGATGCTTTGGATCGGCCATAAGGTATCAAGTGGAAGCCTGATCACCAATCTATTCCTGCCATCGGTGGTTTGTTTGCTGGTGCCCCTGCTGATTCTTTCCCAATTTTCCATTTTCAAGAAAGGCGTATTGAAAAACGGGCATGGAGAGGTGGTTGTCCCTGGCCCTTTAAACAGCAGCACGGTCATGTTGATCGCGGGTATCAGCGGGTTGATCTTTGTACCCATATTCAAGACCATCACCCACTTGCCGCCTTATCTGGGCATGTTGCTGAGTCTGGGCACCGTATGGCTTATCTCCGAATACATCCATCCCGACGAAGATTTCAAGAAAGAGCGCCAGGCCAAGTATTCGGCCCGCAATGCCCTTTCGCGGATCGAGTGGTCGAGCATCATATTCTTTCTCGGCATTTTATTGGCTATCGGTGGCCTGGAGTCGGTGGTGGCCAATGCAGCGGCTGAGCACCCCGTCGGCCTGCTGCGCAGTTTGGCGGAGCAACTCGGCCGTGTAGTGCCGAATGAATCTTATGTCGCAGTCATTTTGGGTTATTTCTCCGCCATTATCGACAACGTGCCGCTTGTCGCGGCGGTCATGGGTATGTATCCCGATGCGATGGACGCGTCTATTTGGCACTTCATCGCTTATACTGCCGGTACCGGAGGAAGCATGCTCATCATCGGCTCCGCAGCCGGGGTGGCGGCCATGGGTATGGAGCGCATCGATTTTATCTGGTATGCCAAAAACATTACCTGGGTAGCGATGCTGGGGTATTTGGCGGGGGTTGGGGTGTTGTTGTTGATGCAGTAAACGGCGTTTACAATTTATAGATGGCATCTCTTCTTCGAATCTTCGAAGAAGAGATGCCATCTCCTCCAAAGGAGAAAGATGCCATCTGTTTAGAGATGCCATCTCCTCCAAAGGAGAAAGATGCCATCTGTTTAGAGATGCCATCTCCTCCAAGGGAGAAAGATGCCATCTGTTTAGAGATGCCATCTATAAAAACAAACGCCGTTTATAAAAGCGGATAGGACTTTCCCCTCCCCTTTTTGTATTTTGCGGGAACACCATCCTTTCCCTGAAAATGGAAGCACTATTTTCCGTTTTGCTTTCTCTTTGCCTCTTTTTCTCCCTCCAAGCTCAGGACTGGTCCCTGGTCCAACCCGATCGCATCGGCAATTACCAACTGAGCGATGAAAGCCTGATAAGCGCTCATATCTGGGTGGATTCCGTACAGGGGAGTCCTAGTGGCGATTCCCTCTTTTTCCTCAACCGGGTGGCCCGGTTATTCTATAATTGGGATGAAGTGGACTTTGGCCTCACCAATCAACAGCAGTTTTTGCAGCGACGGGTGCGCAAAGCTCCTGACGGAGGCTTCCGATTTGAAGGAGACAGCAGTGCCTTCGTTTTGTTTGGCGGAAAATCACCCGGCACGGATTGGCTGTTCGACACGGTACAACAGATCGATGCCCAGGTTTTGGATCAATGGGAACAAACGACCTTCGGCGTGGCCGATTCAGTTCAATCTCTGTTACTTTCCACCCAGGATACCATCCTGCTTTCCAAAACCTTCGGTATCCTCCGGTTCCCGGATCGGTCCCAACCCGGGCATTACTACGAGTTGGCCGGCCTGGATGGAACGCCGTATGGGGAGCAAGTGCCCAAAGGGCCCGACTTTTTTCTTATCCAGCCGGGGGATGTGCTGTATTACTTTGGAGGAGACTACTTTGGGCCCGATATTGGCGACGGACCCCGGTATAAAGGAAGGTTTGTTTTGGAGGAGAAAAGTATGGACAATGATACCCTGGTCCTCTTGTTCTCTTATACCCTTAGAGAGGAGGTATACAGTGTTAATTACGAAACATGGGAATGGAAATGGAGATATTCGGGAACGTTCTCCAATTCTCAGATATTCCGTATAACTCCCGACCATTTTTCCCATTTTTACAAAGGGCAGCATGTGCCTGTTCCTGCAAATAGCCAGGAGTTTACATTTGAATGTACCTACTATCCTTATGACTCCCTTTTGTATGGAGTGGTTGATTATTTCCCGGCGGAAGATGGCTCGCTGATGAAGGGGATCGGGCATGATCCATACACGAATGGGGATCAGCCTCTGCTGGCTTTATCGGCTGGCGGGGATTCTCTGGTCCTGCCTTCAAAGTATGGGAGTGCGGATATTTGGGATTATAGAGTATACTACCAGCAGGGACCGGGGCTCAGGGAATGGCAAGGCTGGTGTTTTGAAATCTCCGGAGCCAGGATTTTAACGGGCTCCATCATCGCTGGCGATACCCTGGGGCAGGTATATAGCGAGGAGTTTTTGTTCCACACCGGTGTGGAAGAAAGTCTGTTGCCGGATGACCTTGTCAGGGCCTTTCCCAACCCTGCAAATGGAGAGGTCTGGCTGGAAGGTCCTGAAGATTTTCCAATCTCAGAGGTTTTGGTCTATTCGCCTGTGGGAATACTGGTCAACCGTTTATCCGCAGACCATAGTCGCTGGGTCAGATTGGATTTGAATGGTTGGCCTGCGGGGCTTTACCATCTAATGCTACTGGACGAAAAGGGGAACCAAATGAGGGCGAAGGTATTGAAAGAATAATTCAGAGATCGGCCAAAGGCTCCGTCCCATACCTCTTCCCCTGCGCCGTCATCCTGATCAAATACTCCAGGCGTTGCTGCACGACGGGGTGGTCGGAGCTACCTCTGGATTCCGCGATCCAGCCAACCTTTAGTCTTTTGTAGAAATGGGGGAAGGCTTCGAAGTTTTCCCAGATCTGCGGGTCTTCCTGCAGGCGCTTCACTATCCAGTCCGGTATCTCCAATGGATCGTCGGGATGGCCGATCTGGTCTTCGATGGGAGCAATACCGGCAGGGGTCATCAAGTCTTGTCGCTGCAATTTCCACACCCGCTGTCGATTGAGTTCGGAGAGAAACGTGTTTTTCTTCCGTCGGGGGGTGATGCGCTGCACCCGGCTTTCTTCATCATATTTTTTCACGATCCCATCAATCCAGCCGAAACAGAGGCATTCTTCCACCATATCGTCGTAGAGGAGCGAAGGCTTGCCGGAATCTTTTTTGAATAGGCGCAGCCAGACTTCCGGCTTGGTCTGGTGATGAGTTTGGAGCCAGTGGCGCCATTCGGCGCGGGCGTGTGGGTAGAAGACTTCGGTTATTTCCATGTTTACTTAGTTGAGAGTGGAGAGTTGAGCGTGATATTTTGTTCTTTTTGACAAAGTCAAAAAGGCGTCCTTTCACTCTGAACTCTCCACTCTCAACTGAAAAATCACAGCGTCCCTCTCACCTCCTGCTCTCTTTCAATCGCCTCAAACAACGCCTTGAAATTCCCTTTGCCGAACGACTTGGCGCCGGCGCGTTGGATGATCTCGTAGAAGACAGTGGGCCGGTCTTGTACGGGCTTGGTGAAGATCTGGAGCAGGTAGCCGTCTTCGTCGCGGTCGACCAGGATGTTTTGGCGCTTGATCTCGTTCATGTCTTCTTTGATCTTGCCTACGCGGGCTTCCACAGTTTCGTAGTAGGTCTCAGGCACGTAGAGAAATTCCACGCCGCGCTTGCGGAGTTGGTCTACGGTATAGAGGATATCGTCGGTCGCTACGGCGATGTGTTGCACGCCGGCGCCCCGGTAATATTCGATGTATTCCTCGATCTGCGATTTCTTCTTGCCTTTCGCGGGCTCGTTGATCGGGAATTTGATGTAGCCGTTGCCGTTCGATACGACCTTACTCATCAGGGCGGTGTATTCGGTGGAGATGTCCTTGTCGTCGAAGGTGATGAGGAGCTTGAAGCCCATTACTTCCTGGTAAAATTTTACCCATCGGTTCATATCTCCCAACTCGACATTGCCCACGCAGTGGTCTACGTACTTGAGTCCGATGGGTTTGACGTCGATCGGACTTTCTTTGGCCATATAACCCGGCATGAATGGCCCGTTGTACTTCGACCGGTCCACAAACGTGTGCCAGGTGTCGCCGTAGGTGTGGATAGAGGCGATCGTCACTTCGCCGAATTCATCTTTCAACGTTTCGGGTTCCCGGGCGGATACCGCGCCGCGCTCCATGGCGGTTTGATAGGCGTTCTCCGCATCGTCGACCCATAGAGCCAGTACTTTCACGCCGTCGCCGTGGCGCAGCACGTGTTGCGAGATCTCGTGCTCCGGGCTCATTGCCGAGGTCAATACCAACCTGATCTTGTCCTGCTGCAGCACGTAGGAAGCGCGGTCGCGCACACCGGTTTCAGGCCCGCAGTAGGCTACAAGCTTGAAACCGAACGCGTTTTGGTAGTAAATAGCGGATTGCTTGGCGTTTCCGCAGTAGAATTCGATGTAGTCCGTTCCGTTGATGGGGAAGGTGTCGGAAATTTGGGGGGTGATATCCTGGGTGGCGGTTTGCATAGTTTTTAATTTTCAGTTTTTAATTTTCAGTTTTAAGATTTTCAATGCTTGTTTTCACAATTGCAGTTTGTATTCGTATGATCTCTTCACAATCGGAAAGCATGGGGTTCAAGTCGATTGGTGCCAAATGGCTTTCCTTGAGTAGGCGCAACCAATAATGCGTTTCTCTTGATTCCTTTGAAGCAATGGCCATTTTTGAAATAAAATCCTTTTTTGACTGCGCAGCTAGAGCCTCAGATACATTTGCTCCGATACTTGTTCCGGAACGCAAAATTTGTCTTCCAATGTCATACTCCTTTTGATCCTTCAATTTGCGGTAGAGCCCAATAATCTTCAGCGAAAACGAGAAGCTCTTTTCTTCAATTAAACTGTTCGATTTCCATGGAGTGCGATTTTTCATGGCTTAAGTTTTTAAGGTTGAAAAATGCACCCGTTACCTGCGATATCTTTTAGTGTTCAGTTTTTAGTTTTCAGATAAATCAACTGAAAATTAAAAACTGAAAATTGAACACTTTTTATTTGCCGTTGGCATGAGCCGTATCCGTCAGCCAGCTCAAGTAATAATCCTTATTCTCAATCCCCATCGCATGGTCGGTCATCAACAGGGGTTTGAAGGTGTCGATCATGACGGCAAGCTCTGCGGTTTCTTTGGCGCCGATGCTTTTCTCTACAGTACCGGGGTGTGGGCCGTGGGGGATACCACCCGGATGGAGGGTGATCATACCTTTTTCGACGTGCTTGCGGCTCATAAATTCGCCATCTACGTAGTAGAGCACCTCATCGCTGTCGATGTTGCTGTGGTTGTAGGGGGCGGGAATGGCCAGCGGATGGTAGTCGTAGAGCCGGGGTACGAAAGAGCAGATGACGAACTGATGTCCGTCGAAAGTCTGGTGCACGGGAGGCGGCTGGTGTACGCGACCGGTGATAGGCTCGAAGTTGTGGATGGAGAATGCGTAAGGGTAGCAGTAGCCGTCCCAGCCTACCACATCGAAGGGGTGGGACAGGTAGACATACGGATAGATCTGATCCTGTTTTTTGATGAAAAATTTAAACTCGCCCTGTTCGTCGTGGGTCTCCAACTCGATGGGTTTGCGGATGTCGCGCTCGTAGAAAGGGGCGTGTTCGGCAAGTTGACCGAACTGATTGCGGTAGCGGCGGGGTGTGGTGATGGGCCCGTGGCTTTCCACGATCAGGAGGCGGTTGTCTTCCGTGTCAAATTCGAGTTGGTAGGTGGTGCCACGCGGAATGATGAGGTAGTCGCCGTACTCAAAGCGCAGCTTGCCATACATCGTGTGCAGGATGCCTGAGCCCACGTGTATGAAGATCATCTCGTCGGCGTCGGCATTTTTGAAGAAATACTCCCGCATACTCTGGCGGGGCGCGGCGAGAATGATCTTGCAATCGTTGTTGACCAACACGGGTTTGCGGCTCTTCATGTAGTCGTCTTCCGGCTGGATGTGAAATCCGTTCAGGTTGCGTGGCTTGAGCTGCTTGTCCTGCACAATAACCGGCGCCACCGAATAGGGGTCGCCTACCTGTACGATCTGGGTAGGGGCATTGCAATGGTAAAGAATGGAATAGGTGTCGCTGAACCCTTCCGTAGAAAAGAGCTCCTCGTGGTAAAGTGTGCCGTCGCTCTTGCGAAATTGCACGTGGCGTTTATTTGGAAAGTGGCCGAGGGCGTGGTAGTGCATATAAGTTTTTAGTTTTTAGTTTTTAATTTTCAGTTAGATTTTTTCAGTTTTTGTGCTCCTTAATAACTGAAAATTGAACACTAAAAACTGAAAACTCTTTACAGTAGGTTTTCAAAAATCTGGTCGAGTATTTCCGTCAGCACGTCCATTTGGGCATCGCTGAGATTTTGATAAGCCTGGTGTCGAAATTCCTGGATAACCGGCAATACCTCTTTGATGATAGACCTTCCGGCCGGAGTCAGGAAAATATTGAACTTGCGGCGGTCTTCCGGCGCTACCAGGCGTTCGGTCAGGCCTTTTTTGCAGAGCAGGTCGATGATCCGGGTAACGGTGGGGGCGTCTTTAAATGTTTTGCGGGCCAGGTCGTTTTGTCCCTGGCCGTCCAACTTGTGCAATTCCTGCAGGAGCACCCACTGGTCGACGGTCAGATCAAAACCTGCTTGTGTCAGGGATTGCTGGCAAACCTGTTTCATCCGCTTGGCCGTACGTTCGATGACAAACCCGGAAACTGCCGATCTTTTGTGGGGGTTTTGGACAAGTGTTAACATTTCAGGTAGTTTGATTGCAAAGATAAAGATTAGAGCAGCAATAGTTGCTTTGCTAACTAATGTTTTTTAAAAAGGGATTCCCGATTGTGCTGGAAATCCCATTGAAAACAGTCGATACTATGGTAAATCTTTAGTGATTGTCTCCGGAAAGGGGTTGGTTTACGGAATTATCCTGCAAAAAAGCAAGCCTTCGTTGAAAAAAAGAATGATAAAAGTCAAAGGGATGAAATGATTTTTATCAAAAAAAGCCCCGATCCTGGATCGGGGCTTTTTTTTAGACCTCTAAGGCTTCTTTTAAAGGCACTTTTTCCAGTGCCTGCCTGATGTCGTAGATCAGGTCATCGGGGTGTTCGACGCCCACGGAGAGGCGGATGAGGTTTTCCTTGATCCCCATCTCGATCTTGTCTTCGGGCGCGACGCCGGCATGGGTCATACTGGCAGGATGCTGGATCAGCGATTCGGTGCTGCCCAGGCTGACTGCGAGTTTGATCAGCTTGAGTTTGTTGAGGAAGGCAAAGGCTTCTTCTTCGGTTTGCCCGACCTCAAAAGAGATCATGGCGCCGGGGGAGAGGCATTGTTTTTTAATATCTCGTATTGGTCTCCGTCTGCTTCGGTGAGATAGCCGAGATAGTGCACGTCGTGGATTTTCGGGTGGTGGGTCAGGTAATCGGCGAGGACTGAGGCATTAGCAGCTTGGCGTTCCATCCGGATCTTGAGCGTTTCCAGGCTTCGCATCAGCAGCCAACCCGTCCACGGACCGGCCATATTGCCGAAGTAGGTGCGGAGCCCTTTGATACGCTGAATGAGTGCTTTCGAACCCAGGCAAGCCCCGGCGATCACATCGCTGTGGCCGCCGATATATTTGGTGGCGGAGTAAATTACGAGATCGGCGCCGTGCTTAAGCGGGTGTTGGAAAACGGGCCCAAGGTAGGTGTTGTCCACCCCCACGAGCACCCTGTTGTCGGCTGTCGAAAAATAATCGGCCAATTTCCGGTAGAGGGAAATATCGTACAGGCAATTGGTCGGGTTGGCGGGGGTTTCGAGAAAGATCATCCGCAACTTGTTTTCCAACCCTTTTTCCCGAATTCGTCCGATCAGGTCTTCCATGCTTTCGCTGGCATTGAATTCCATGGCATGGATGCCAAAGCGCGTGAGAAAATGTTTGATAAAGTGGTCGGATCCCCCGTATAGCGGGCCGCTAAACAGCAACAGGTCGCCGGGGGAAAGGAATTCCATCAATGCAGTAGATATAGCCGACATGCCGCTTTCGAACACCGCACAGGCTTCCGCTTCGTCCCACAGACACAGCCGGTCTTCCAGGATCTCCAGATCGGGGTTGTTGAGGCGGCTGTAAATGAGACCGACCTTCTCCTGCTGTCCTTTTTCGCGCAGGCCGGAAGCTACTTCAAAGAAGGCTTTTCCGGCTTCTGCGGTAGGGAACACAAAGGTCGAAGTTTGAAATATGGGGCATTTGATGGCGCCTTCCGACCATTCGGGATTGTAGCCGTGCGACATCATTTTACTCTCGGGATGCATCTTATGTTCGCTCATGATCTGCGCTTGTTTGTTTCCTACAAATTTACGAAATGGAGAATAATTTTATTTAATTAAATGATATGATAGAAAATTTTTATGCTTAAAATTGTATTTCAGAAAAAAAACAGGAATTGATTCAAAATGACCCCTGTAAATGGAAAATTTTTCTTTGCCCGCCGGACTGGATAAGATGGATCTGCACCTTTTGCGCTTGTTGCAGGAAGACGCGACCCTGACGCACAAGGAATTGGCCGCCAAATTGGGCCTCACGATCACGCCGGTTTTCGAACGCGTGCGCCGCCTGGAGCGCGAAGGGTTTCTCCGGAAATACGTCGCCCTGGTTCCTCCCGAAAAACTGGGTTTCGGCCTGGTCGCCTTTTGCAATGTCTCGCTGGTGCAGCATTCTACGCCGCTGTTGAAGCTCTTTGAAGAAAAGGTGCGCGCCCTGCATGAAGTCATCACCTGCTACCACATCGCCGGGCAGTTCGACTATCTCCTGAAGATCATCGTGCCCGATATGGAGGCCTACCAGCGCTTTATCGTAGATAAACTCGCAGCCCTCGATAATATTCGCCAGGTGCAAAGCTCTTTCGTGATGACAGAAGTAAAATATTCTACCGCACTACCTTTGGGGGAAAATTTATAGTTTTCAGTTTTTAATTTTCAAGTTTCAGTTGAATAACTGAAAATTGAAAACTGAAGACTGAACACTTTCATAACATGACCATCGACGACTACAAAGCCATACAACCCACCCTGCCCGACCAACCGGGGGTGTACAAATACATCGACGAGGAGGGGGTGATTTTGTATGTGGGTAAAGCAAAAAGCCTGAAAAAGCGGGTTGCCTCCTACTTTGTCGGCTCCCTTGCACAACAAGCGCACAAGACCCGGACGATGCTCAAACACGCGCGCCAGCTGGAGTTTATCATCGTGGAGACCGAGGCAGATGCCCTTTTGTTGGAAAATACCCTGATCAAAAAATTTCAACCCCGCTACAACGTGATGTTGAAGGACGGGAAGTCCTATTCTTACATTTGTATTAAAAACGAACGCTTTCCCAGAGTTTTTATCACCCGGAAAGTGCTGCGTGACGGCTCCACTTACTTTGGGCCATACACCTCCAGGTTTCGGTTGAAGATTATTCTGGAACTGATCAAAACCCTGTTCCCGCTGCGCAACTGCACCTTTAATTTAGCGGAAGAAAATATTGCTGCCGGCAAATTCAAGGTATGTCTGGAGTACCACATCAAAAACTGCCAGGGACCCTGTGTGGGCTACGAAGAGGAAACGGCTTACCAGGAGAAGATCGAGCAGATCAAGAATATTCTGAAAGGTAATTTCGGTCCGGTCAAACGGCATTTCTTAGACCAGATGGACCGCCTTGCCGGAAACCTCGAGTTTGAAAAAGCCCACCTGCTCAAAGAAAAACTGACTGCTTTTGAAGATTATCAGGGGAAGTCGACCGTGGTGAATCCCAATATCAAAGACGTGGATGTGTTCTCCATTGCCTCCGACGACAAACAGGCCTACGTGAATTACGTCAAGGTAGTCAACGGCGCCATCATCAATACCCTGACGGAAGAACTGGTGAAAAACCTGGATCAAGAGGAGAAGGACATCCTGGAGTTTGCCATCCCTGTGCTCAGGGAGCGCTTCAACAGCATTGCGCCGGAGGTACTCACCTCTATTCGCGTGGACCTCCCGGAGGGCGAGTTCAAGATCACCGTGCCCAAAATCGGGGACAAACGAAAATTGGTGGAACTCTCGGAGAAAAACGTACTTCACTACAAGATGCAGCAACAGCGCGACCAGGCCACGGCGGAGCGCAAGCAGACACCCGCTGAGCGCATTCTTCGAACCTTACAGCAGGACCTGCAGATGAGCGAGGCGCCCTTGCATATCGAATGTTTCGACAATTCCAATATCCAGGGCTCCCACCCGGTATCTTCCTGTGTGGTTTTCAAAAACGCCAAACCTTCCAAGAAGGATTACCGCCATTTCAATGTAAAAACGGTGGAGGGACCCAATGATTTTGCCTCGATGGAAGAGGTGGTGTTTCGCCGGTACAGGCGTCTGCTCGACGAGGGGCAATCTCTTCCCCAACTGATCATCATCGACGGAGGGAAGGGGCAACTGAGCGCAGCCATGAAAAGCCTCGAGCAGTTGGGCGTTGCCGACCGATTGACTGTGATCGGCATCGCCAAGCGCCTGGAGGAGATATTTTTCCCCAATGACCCGCTACCGCTTTACATCAACAAAAAATCGGAGAGCCTGAAGCTCATCCAGCAGGCACGCAACGAGGCACACCGATTTGCGATCACCTTCCACCGCGACCAGCGCTCGCGGAATTTCACACAAACGGAATTGACTTCCATCCCAGGCATCGGGGAGAAAACCGCCGAAAAGCTACTCCGGCATTTTGGCTCGGTCAAAAAAGTGCGGGAGGCGCTCCTCACGGATCTGGCTCCGGTTGTAGGCCCGAAGGCGGCGAAAGCAGTGCGGGCTTATTTTGAAAAAGACGGCGGAGAAACCACTTAAGTTATCTCATGATCGGGTAAGCGCACATCTTTATTCTGGTCATACGTTTTTGCTTCCTTCTTCCATCCCGGTTTAGCAAACAATATATGGAAAACTTCTTCCCCTGACCTGGCGCGAATCAATTCGCTGCACATGGCAACCCATTCAAAAAATGCCACTTTGAGGGGGTGCTTCGTTTGGATATTTGTCGTCAATCCAAATACAACAGGCTCTTCTTCTTTTGCAAAGGTGCCAAAGAGCTTGTCCCAGAGGATGAGCACCGCCCCGTAGTTCTTATCGAGGTATTGCGGATTGGAAGCATGGTGTACCCGGTGGTGGCTGGGCGTGTTGAGGACATATTCCAGGATGCCCCAGGACCGCATGGTATTCGTATGGATAGGAAACTGATAATAGAAGGCTATGGAATCCATGAGGAGGATCTGAACGGGGTCGAATCCGATAGCGGCAAGTGGAAACCACATTGCAAACCGGTACAACATAATGATAAAGCACCCGCGTATCGAGGTGGAAAGGTTAAACAATTCGGAGGAGTGGTGTACGGAATGAGATGCCCAAAGAATTCTGATCTCATGGCTCCACCGGTGAAAAAAATAAAAGAGCAGGTCATTGAGTAGAAAAAGAAGTACCCAGGCCCACCATTGATTCCCGATGTCAAACAGGGCAAATTGATGAAAATACACAAAAGCAGCCAGCACAGATCCTTTAATAAAGATCATCTTAAAGACAAAAGTCAGTCCTCCAAGGATCACGTTGTTGAGGACATCTGTCTGGTCAAAGGAGTTGGCCAGGCGTTCTTTGCGCGCAAAATAATACTCTATGACCAAGCCTGTAAAAAAGAGAAATAATGCCAGGATTGTGAGAGGTTCCATGTAGGTTTTTCGGAAATTTTAATAGGACTTACGCACTTGCGAAGAAAAAAGTCATTTTCAGCGGCAATATCGCCGCCGCAGGTGGCGATATTGCCGTTGAAAATCTTTGAATACGCGTTAAGCGTAACTCCTGGTTAAGTAAAATCATAGAACGATGCAAATGCAAAAAAGAATACATTATCAAAAAAGCAGCTCACATTTTCAATATACCCCGGATTTCCCGGAAGCTGACCGGTATTGAGCCAGTGTGTGTTGAGCCGTAGAGGCTTTGGAGAATGTCAGCGCTTTCTCCCGCGCCTGTGAGACCAACCGATTGCGGAGCAGGGGGTCGTCCAAAAGCTGAATGACCTTTTGCGCAAGGCCTTTCGCATCGCCAACGGTGGCGAGAAGCCCGGTTTTGCCATCCTCGATGAGCTCGGGGATACCCCCGGCATTTGTGGCGACGATAGGCACGCCTACGACCATGGCATCCAGCAAGCTGGTACCCAATCCTTCCGTTTTACTGGTAAAGAGCAGCAAATCGATCTCGGGCAGCACTTTCGGGATGTCGGTGCGGTAACCCGTTAGTACCATGTGTGATCCCAATCCCCTGGAGCGGATATAGGCGCTGATTTGCTCCTGTTCACCTCCATCTCCTCCTATGATCAGAAAAGTCGCCTTCACATGTCGGCTGATCAGAATTTCTGCGGTATCGACAAACGTAAAGTAATCTTTATGGGGCGCGATGGCCGCTACGTTTGCTATGATGGGTTGGCTTTCCGGCAGCCCGAATTCCCGATGCAGGATTCCGGTGTCTGTGAAGTGAAATTTTTCCAGATCGATGCCACTGTACACCACCACTGCGCGCTCGGGGAATCGGTAATGTTGAAGGAGTACCTTCCGGATTTCTTCCGATACACACAGGATCTTTTTGATACTCGGGTGGTGGTATTTTTGTTGGGACAAGCCACTTTTTCCAATGGGGAAATCAACCCGTCGGCTCACGATGACCGGGGTTTTATTTCCGAAAAGAGCAGCGAGATAGGCGAAGGTGTGTGCATGGCTATCGTGCACGTGGATCAGGTCGAACCGGCGTTGGTTGCACCATTTTTTGATCTCCCAACCGATCAGGGGATTGCTGGAGATGCGTTTTTGGTAGGGAATGAAGCGGAATCCATTTTCCTGACAAAAAGCAGCCATTGGAGAACCTTTAATGCAAAGCACTTCCTGTTCCAATCCAAGCGATCTCAACTCTTCCAGCAAATAGGCCAGTTGCTGTTCTCCTCCGCGCCAGGTGCGCGCGGAACTGACGTGGAGCACAGAGAGGGTGGAGTTCACTTTTTCCTTATTTATTAATCACATTCTTGAAGCGTGGCCGTTTGGGCGTCAGGTCGCCGAGTCGATCCTTTTTCACCTTTTCAAAGTCGGAGAAATTGCCTTCGAAGAATTCCACGGTAGAGTCGCCTTCAAAAGACAGGATATGGGTAGCCAGGCGGTCGATAAACCAGCGGTCGTGAGAGATGACCAGCACGCAGCCGGCGAAATTCTCAATGGCTTCCTCCAAAGCCCGGAACGTATTGATGTCGATGTCGTTGGTCGGTTCGTCGAGGAGGAGCACGTTGCCTCCATCCTTTATGGTCATTGCCAGGTGTACGCGGTTGCGTTCGCCTCCGGAGAGCACGCCTACTTTCTTCTGCTGATCAGCCCCGCTGAAGTTGAATTTGCTGATGAAGGCCCTGGAATTAACGCTAATATTCCCGACGCTTAGGAGCTCATTGCCACCGGAGATAACTTCGTATACGGTCTTTTCGGGCACGAGGTCTTTATGGCTTTGGTCTACATAGGAGAGTTTCACGGTATCGCCAATCTCGATATGGCCGCTATCGGGTTGCTCCTTGCCCATGATGATCCGGAACAGGGTACTTTTTCCCACCCCGTTGGGGCCGATGATTCCGACCACGGCGTTTTTGGGAATAGATAAATTCAGGTTTTCAAAAAGCAGGCGGTTGCCGTATGCTTTGCTCAGGTCGTGGACATTGATCACCAGGTCGCCCAGGCGTGGTCCAGGAGGCACGAACAGTTCGAGCTTGCGTTCTTTTTCCTTGGTTTCCTCTTCCTGCAGTTTATCGTAGGCGTTCAAACGGGCTTTCCCCTTTGCCTGGCGAGCTTTTGGAGACATGCGTACCCAGTCCAATTCCCGTTCCAGGGTTTTGCGCCGTTTGGAATCGGTTTTTTCTTCCTGTTCAAGCCTCATGGCTTTTTGTTCCAGCCAGGAGGAGTAATTGCCTTTCCACGGAATACCCTCGCCCCGGTCGAGTTCGAGTATCCATCCTGCTACATTGTCGAGGAAATATCGGTCGTGGGTCACGGCGATTACCGTTCCCGGGAAGCTCTGCAGGTATTGCTCCAACCAGAGTACGCTTTCGGCGTCGAGGTGGTTGGTCGGCTCATCGAGCAGCAGGATGTCGGGACTGCTCAGGAGCAGGCGGCAAAGCGCCACCCGGCGACGTTCCCCACCCGACAGCACCTTGATAGGTTGGTCGCCTTCCGGACACCGGAGGGCTTCCATTGCTGTTTCGAGGCGGTAATCCAGTTCCCAGGCGCCCATATGATCGAGCTTTTCGGTGAGTTCGCCCTGTTTTTCCAGAAGCTTGTTCATCTCCTCGTCGCTCATGGGCTCCATGAATTTCAAATTCAGGGCCTCGTATTCCTGCAGCAGGTCAACGATATGCTGTACCCCTTCTTCCACGATTTGTCGCACGGTCTTCGACTCGTCGAGCACCGGTTCCTGGGTGAGGTAGCCGATCTTGTATGTCTTCTCAAACTCAATTTTTCCGATATAATCCTGGTCGAGCCCTGCGATAATGCGCAACAGGGTGGATTTACCCGAACCGTTAAGGCCGAGTACGCCAATTTTTGCGCCGTAAAAAAACGACAGGTAGATGTTCTTTAACACTTGCTTGTTGGGCGGGTAAATCTTGCTAACCCCGACCATGGAAAAAATGATCTTCTCGTTACTCATTGGAAGGTATTGTGGTTTATTGTCGCCACTCTGCGGGCATTATTGCCGCAAATATCCGAAAAAAAAAACTTCACTTGGTGACTAAGTCACCCGGTCATTCAGCTTACTCAATTTATTTTATCAACCCCAACCCTTCCTTCGCACTTTCATCCTCCGGATCATAGAGCAGTACTTTCTGGAAAAGGACCTTTGCTTCGTTCGACTTGCCGAGGGAGTATTTGGTCCAGGCCAGCAGCAGGAGGCTGTCATAGTCGAACGGGTAGAGGTTGACTACTTTTTGAATGTGCCGTTCGGCGTTGGAGTAATCCTGCCGGCCATAGTAGATCGAACCGATCCGATAGTTGGTCAGCGAATGATTGGGGTCGATCTCGAGGATCTCTTTGTATTTATTGAGAATGGCATCCCAATGCCCCAGCGCGGATGCGGGGAGGGCATAGCCCAAACGCGCCTCTATTGACATAGGTAACAGGTTGATGGCTTGCTGGTAGTAGGTAGCCGATTCGGTGAACAAGCCGGCATAATAGTGCAGCCACCCCAAACGCAGGTTGGTCTCGTAGCTCTTTTCTACATACACCTCCTTGAGTGATTGGATGGCTTTGGTGTAGTTGCCGTCGGCCTCGTAGGTGTAACTTTCCGAAAATGCTTTTTGCAAGGCCGACTGATTTTGTGCCGTTCCGATGGTCATTGACAGGATGAGGAACAGAAGCATGAATTGGATTTTCATAGGATGAATTTTATTCCGGTGATAAACGTGTTATAGTAAATGGGTTGGCCATCGAATTCCCGATTTTCCCATTGATAAATGCCGTAGAGCTGAACCCGCTTGGAAACCTGCCAGGCTGTTTGTCCACGCCAGCGCTGGTGCAGGATGCTAATGCTATTGTCAAATACGGCCCCGCCAGACTCCAGGTAATCCTGCAGGGGCTCGTGGAGGTAGTGCACTCCGAAAGACCACCTGTTGGTGGGTATCCATTGCAGCTGGGCGCCGAAAAAATAGCGTACACTGCCATTCTGTACCAACGCATTGGGCTGAAACCCGACGCGGATTGCCGGGTGAAGCCAGTACAAAAAGTCGACCCCTCCCTGCCATGTGGAAATCACTTTAGTGGTATCCGTCAGCACTTTGCCCATAATATTCCCATTTCCTCCAAAGGTGGTACGTATGGTCCGGGTCTGAACCGGGGTATACGACCGGCCCAGAAAAGGGCTAACCGTCCACCTTCCCCCGGATAATTCGAGTCCGCCCATTGCCGTCCAGCCTTGCTGCAATATTTGGGTGTTGATCCGCATGGGAAACCCATTTTCAAAAGCAGCTACATTGCGGTCTATCTGCCCTTGCAGGTATCGCCCGGAGAGGTATACTCCAAGGCCCTTTGCCGCCTGAAACCGGAGTATGCCGAAATAGTCCGTCTGCGTGATTTGGTCTGCCAAAAACTGTTGTTGCACATGGTTGATCGCATGGAAATAGCTCCAGCGAAGCCCGGGGCGATGCCCCACCCCAAATGTGCCATATCCCAGGGTGTGGATGTCGATGATATTGCTGATTTTTACCCCTCCCTCCAGGTTTATATATTCCAGCCACTGGCTGCGGGACAACTGGTGCTGCTTCAAAAATCCCGGGCCAAATTGTTTGCTGCGCAGCCAGGCATCCGAAGGCCTGCCGGTATACCAATAGCTGTAAAAGAGGTATTCCTGCGCGTATGGATCTGCACTGTTGAAGTGCAGGGTCTTTTCAAAGTGCCGGATACTATTCCAATATTTTCGCTGTTTGAAAGCGGCTTCGCCCATCCGGTAACGAAGGGCATAGTAGTCAATGTCCGCCCTGATGGCCTGTTTCCCGATCCATTGCAAAGAGTCCCACTGTTGGAGCGTATAGTAATGAAATGATTTTTCCTCCACCACGGCGTAGTTGAGGGCACGCTGGGCTTGCCCCACAAACCCGAATCCAAGAAGTACGATCAGTGCTATTTTTTTACGCCATTGCATACGCCGGGGTGTTTATCGGTTTTTCTTTCCAGGTCGCCTTCCAGGTATTAGTTCCTTCGGAGGCTTCCCATTCTTTTATGACTCCATCTTCCACCACCAGTCGGAAAACCTGCAGCGAACGGCTGCGCTTTCTGTTGTGCAAGGTTACTTCGGAGTGCAATTCGAATCGGCGCGGCCGCATGGGGTCGTCGACGGTGGTGTGGAGGACCTTGTACTGTGATTTTTGAAACAGGGGAAACGGCGCCACAAAATCCTGGAGAATGCGCCACCATCCGCCCGAAACCTGGTCGAGGGGCACTTCGTCCCGGATATCCAGTTTTTTATAAAAACCCAATACGACCCGGAAAGCGCCCAGATAGAACTTATACAAAAAAGATTTCCGGTCGCCTTTGAAGGAGGTGAAATAAAGCTGTACGCCGTCGTTGACAAAGTAGGCCAGGGAGTCGGTCCCTCTGCAATATAAGTAGCTTTGGTTCCACGCATCTGTCCATATTTCCCAGTGAAAGTCCACAACGTCTTCTGGTCCTTCCATTTGAAAATGCAATTCCTGTCCAGGGATGAAGTGGAACGCCTTCTCCAGAATGGGGGTCGGACGGATATTGAACAGGGACTCGCCTTCCCGGGGAATGCCGTAGGATACGAACTCGAGTCCGTCTTCTTTTTTTTTCAGGTAATGGGCGATGGGGTAAGCCATGGTCTTTGATCCCACATAAGGCGTGGGCTGGACCTGAAAATGGATATGTGGAACAGGTGAGCGCCCACTATTCCCGAGATGAGCCAACACCGCGCCTTTTTCTACATAAGCGCCTTCTTCCACCTGAAAGCTGCCGGGCTTGAGGTGGCTCATCATGGTGTAGATGCCTTCGGCATGCTGGAGGACGATAGAGTTGCCCCAATTATTTTCGAGATTGACTTCTCCGATCGGATTTTCGGGCACCTGATCGAGGATCTGGACGACTGTGCCGGAAGCAGGCGCAAGGATGGGCAGGTTGTAAGCGTAGTAGTGCTCGGGAAGGCTCCCGTCTTCCCGGTAATTTTTTCCTTCGCTGTCCCGGATCTCAAAATCCCAGGCTTTCCCCCATTCCTTTAAATGGGTGTGCTTCCCGTCGTGCCCTTGTGATACTGTCCATTCTCCGAAAAAAGGCAGGTGTAGTTTGACATAAGTGGCCTGTGCAAAGCGCTGGAGGTAATTGCTGTAGGCGTAGAGATTTTTCTCCGGCACGTATTGCTGGATGGCCGGTTTGAGGAAATGAGGCTTCCTTCCGTTCTGAAAATTGCTGGTGTATAACACCATCCAGACAATCGCGATAAAGGGAAGGGAATAGATCGGCAGTTGCATGGGCGCTAGTAAGGCGATTCCAGCGGCAATGATCAAAGCTGCCAGCCCTGCAGTAACCACGGCCAGGGTATAGGTCTTCCAACTCGGCAGGAAATAAAACCCGCCTATGGCGATAGAACTAAGAATAAAATTGAACCCAATGTTGGTATACTGCAGCTGGCTAAAATCGGCTCCCACGAACCAATAGAACCAATACCCCGTCAAAAAGCCGAGCAGGGAAAGCGTAAAGGCGATCCGGGAACTGATCAGAATGGCCAGGGAAATAAGTATTCCCGTGCCGATATTCCCCTGAAATAAAATAGCGGAAAGCGATTTGAAGTAGATGGCAATAGTAAGTGGGAATTCCCAGGAGTTCACGTTTTCGTATATGCCTACAAGGCCCTGGCCGCCCCACCTGAAAATTTCGTTCAGCAGGTAGATGCTGCCAACATGGGTTTCCAATGCTTCATATTGGCGAATGGCGAGCAAGAGGATCCACAGCGCAATCAAAAACGGGGCGCTGAGAAAGGGGAGCCCCTGTCGCCCGAGCCAGTTCATCAACATGACAGAAAGAAGGAGGGTCAATAAGCAGGCGGCCAGGAAGATGAGGAAGAAAGTGGCGTTGGCCTGGTAGAATAGGGACAAGCCGAGCATCACCAAAAGACTGTTCATGCCCAGTAGGCCTTCCCGGATCATGGCTTTGTCCAGCCCGAAGAGGGTGGCCATTCCGTTGGTCAGCAACACGGCTGCCAGGCCCCAGACGCCCAGTTCTACGCGCAGGAAGGAGGCCAACAGAATGAGCCCCGAAGCCAGGTGGTTCTTCGAAAAGAACAGCTGCCCGTAGCTGAACAGGGTGCTGTCCAACCAAAAGGATATGTGGGCGTTTTTTCTCACAGTTCAAATTGTTTCAAATGATCTGGGACAAGCTCCCGGTCCAGGAGGTAATCTAAAGTCTCATCCTTGCGGATAAGATGAACCTTCCCCTCCATATCGATCAGTACCACTTTGGGGCGAAGGGTGATAAATTGCATCCATTGGGTCAGGTTATAGGCGCCGATCCGCTGCACGACTACCTGGTCGCCCCGGTTGAGTGGCGGGAGCTTTACATTCTCCCGCAAGACGTCGATGTTCATACATAATGGGCCGTACAGCACGGCTTCTTCCCCGTATTGACTGCAGTCTTGTGCCGGTGAAATAGTGTGTTCGTACCAAAAAGAGGTGAACAATAGGTTCACCCCGAAGTCCAAAATGGTTGCCCGACGGCCGTCGGACAACCGCTTATTGGCAATAACTGTTCCCAATAAAGAGCCGGCATCATCTACCAGGGCGCGCCCGGTTTCGAGCATAAGCAGGGGCAACTCTTCCGTTTTAAAACCGGCATTCAGCAGGGCGGAACTGATGTGCTCGGCATATTCGTGGAAGGAAGGCGCCACGTCGAGACCGCTGTGGTATGCGCCTTTCAAAGTATTTTTGGAGGCAAACCCGCCTCCCAGGTCGATATACTGGATCAACTGGCCAAACTGTTTCTTAATACCCAGCGCTAAATCGCTGAGCTTATGGGCGGCCGTGTGGTAGGCATGGGACGTGAGCATGTAGGTGCCGATGTGGCAGTGCAATCCCACCAGATCCATTTTGTCGGTGTGAAGGATCTTGGAGATGGCATCCCAGGCTTGTCCGCTTTCGTAGTTGAACCCAAATCGATCCCAGATGGGTTGCACCCCTGTATCCATATTGACCCGGATCGCCACTTTAGGCCGCTTCCCGGTCTTGTTGCTCAACTCAATCAGGGTGTACAACTCATCCAGGTGATCGATGTGAATAGGGGACAGGTGTTCCATCGCCATGAGTAGATCGGCCTCGGTTTTATCCGGACCGTTGAATAAGATCTTATCGCCGGGCACGCCGTTGCGCAGGGCTTTTTGGTATTCAAACCCCGAAACGACCTCTGCCCAGGAGCCTTCCTGGTGGAAGACATTGCATATCGCATTGAGATAATTGGTCTTGTACGACCAGGCAAACTGCACGTTCGGATAGCGGGTGTTGAAAGCTGCGTAGGCATCCCGGTAGGTCTGCCGCAGGGTGCGCTCAGAAAAAACAAACAGCGGCGACCCGTATTCGCGGAGCAGGTCTTTTACGGCTACCCCATCGATGTGGGTGACGGGCGTGAACCCGCTTTGGGCGCCGAATTTATTCGTGATACCGGTATTGAGTTGCTTGATCACCGGCCGTTCATAACGTTGCTTTTGCATGATATTCCTTTCAAAGGTTAAAACTAAATTTACCGTTCTCCATCGATGGCCATTTTTTTGAAATCGGCCATATCGCAAATCATATCATAGGAGTAGCGGATAAACATCTTGCCTACATCAAATTTTTTAAAAGGGGCGATTTTTTCGCCCAGTGCCATTCGTACCAGCGCTTCCGGATGGTTTTGCCCACAACCTACCGCCAGGTAGACCCAGGCGGGAAAACGAGGATTGATCTCGATGAGGTAAATTTTCCCTGTCTTCTCTTCTTTGATCAGTTCCAGTTCGAGCCCACCGGCCCATTTGGTTTTGGAAATGAGCTTCTCGGCCATTTTTACCAGAGAAGGATCTCCCAGGGAGATGCCGGCCCATCCTTTCCCGGAGTCGGTGATATATGTTTTTCGCATCGGCACCGCGCCGATCGTTCGCCCTTTTCCGTCTCCCAGGGCAGTGACATTCAGTTCTTGTCCTTTGATAAATTCCTGAATGATGATGGGTGTACCCCATTTGGCGCCGATCTTATGGAAATAAGACTTGGCCTGTTCATAGGAGTAGGCGATCCCTGCTTCGTAAAATTTGCCTTTGATCGCAACGGGGTATTCATATTTTTTGAGCTTTTCAGCGAGTTCATCCACCGAAAATACTTCTGACGACTTGGGCACTTCGATGTCGTATTTTTCTCCAAACTCGAAGAGTTTCCCCTTCAGCCGGGCGTCAAATTGCTCCAGGGTGGGCAGCAGCATGTGGATGCCCAGTTGTTCCAGCCGGGGTTGAATTTTTATGAACGAGTAGAGTTCTGCGTCGAAGTTGGGAATGATCACATCGAGTTTTTCCTGTGCATGGATGTATTCGATGCGGGCCAGGAGGGTATCATGTCCTACCGTAGGGTAGGGGATCTGATAGGCTTTATCGACCATATCGTGCATATAAATGCCCGGCTCCAGGTTTTCGTATGCCAGTCCGACGATGCGGACGTCAAAGCTGGCTGCTTCTTTCAATCCACGGATGACGGGAATGCCGGGCCCAGGGCTGTCGATGTTGTTCAGTCCGGTGACCGCAATGGTCAGTTTCCGGCGTCCGTTGCCGGTTTTCATGGTTTTGGTCAGTGTTTGGATCTGGTTGTTCATTCTTCGAGGAGGTTGTACTGTTTTAGAATTTTCAGGAAGTCGTACAGGTCTTTTTCCAGCGTGGCGGCATCAATTTCGTATTGCTGCTCCAGCGATTCCAGAATGTCGGCGATCTCCTTTTTTTCCTTCAGGAGCCGGATGATATCTACTCCGATGGGATTAGTGGTGAAGCTTTCACCTCGAGCTGCGTTGAATACAAATCCACTTTCGCTCGTGGCCACATCATTTTTCAATTTCATAGGAGATTTTTTTATTTGAGGAGATCAGGCGCCGCAGGAGTCTGATCTCCTCCGGCAATTCACTCTTTTTTTCTAAATTGTAGCTCGGTTCACATTTGAACCTTCTGACATAACTATAACGCACTCGTTTAACGTTTTGGTCCCGCTATTCAACGAGGGGGCAGAATCGTTCAGTCAACGGATTTAAAAATTCAGTAAACGGAATATGGGTCTCAGCTGCCTGATCTTGGAAGACGCCCTGCACGGAGGACAATTGCTTTCCAGTATCTTGTATAAACTGGAAGGTGTTGAAAGTGTGGAAGTTGTGCAGGATCTTGGTCGTGTGCCTGATTTGTTCCAGGAAGGGCATGCAGAGGTGGTATTCTGGGTGGCGGAGTCGATCAGTGAATCGGCTGAGGCTTATTGGAATGACCTGCCCCGACGTCCGGCCCTGGTGTTGCACAGCGCGCATGCGGAATTGGCCCTGGCTGCTTTTCGCCTCGGCGCTATCGATTTTCTCCCCGATCCGGTTCAACTGGAAGATCTGCAACGGGCCCTGCAACGGGCAGCCGAATGGTCGGCATTTCATACCTGGAAAAACATGGGCGGGACCGGGAGTGATTCGATACCGAAACGGCCCTATTTTTTTGTTAAGTCCGACTACCGGATCGTGCGCATTCCCCTCGATGAGATCCTGTTTATCGAGGCTTTGGGTGAATATATCCGCATCACGACAGCCGACCAAAAGGTCGTCACGCTGTATTCGCTTTCCAAACTGGGCGATTGGCTACCTCCGCGCAATTTCATCCGGATCCACCGGTCGTATATCATCAATCTCGACAAGGTCAATTTTATCCAAAATAACGTAGTCTCTCTGGGCCCCTACCAATTGCCTATCAGCAAAAATCAACGCAAATCGGTGCTGGATGCGGTACAGGGGTACGGATTATTATAAAAAATGAATGAGGTGGAGTGCGCGTCGCGCACTCCACCTCATTCATTTTTTATAATAATCCGGGGAAGAAGGCATCGGGAAAATGTTCGATCAAGGGCGGTTGGGAAGGGATTAGCAATACCGAAATGATATCGAACCGAAAAATCCAGTCATGTCCGACTTTCCGCATGTATTCCTGGGCGGCGTCTGCCAGGAAACGGCGCTTTTTGGGATTGACAAAAGCGGCCGGATGGCCAAATTTTTGAGAGCGGCGGGTTTTCACCTCCAGAAAGATCAATGCATCGCCTTTGCGGGCAATGATATCTACTTCTGCCCGGCTGTACCGCCAGTTTTGTTCCAGAATTTCGTAGTCGTGTTGCCGGAGCCAATCTGCCGCCAGGGCTTCTCCTCTTTTTCCGGTTTCATGATGTCTTGCCATCGATTTCTTTAGTATCTTGGCGGGGCCTGCCAAATAAAGATACGTAGCTTTCCACAAATAGGCATCATCATGAATACTTTATCCTTCGACGCAACCCACGCAAATACATTTTTGCGACCCCACGAATTACCCTATTTAGCCGATCAGACCGAGGCAGCTGCCCGGTTGCTGGAAAGCAAGACAGGTCCCGGGAGTGATTTTCTCGGCTGGCTGGACCTGCCGATGGACTATAACCGGCTGGAGTTTGAAGCCATTCAGGAAGCCGCTGCCCGGATCCGTGCGCAATCGGAAGTACTGGTGGTGATCGGCATTGGTGGGTCCTATTTGGGCGCACAGGCGGCGATCACGTTTTTACAGCACACTTTTTACAACCAGTTGCCCGCGGCAAAGCGCAACGGGCCGGAGATCTACTTCGCCGGGATCAACCTTTCCGGCACCTACCTGGAGCACCTGATCGAATTGATTGGGGAGCGCGATTTTTCCGTCAATGTGGTTTCCAAGTCGGGTACGACTACGGAGCCTGCCATTGCCTTTCGGGTATTGAAAGGGATGTTGGAGAAAAAGTATGGAAAAGACGGCGCCCGCAAGCGGATCTTTGCCACCACCGATAAAGCGCGTGGCGCACTGAAGCAATTGGCTGATCAGGAAGGCTATGCCACTTTTGAAGTGCCGGACGATGTGGGCGGACGATTTTCTGTGCTCACGGCGGTTGGCTTGTTGCCCATTGCAGCTGCAGGTATCGATATCCGGGCCCTGATGGAAGGCGCCGCAGCGGCCGAGTCCGGGCTTCGGACTCCTTTTGCCGACAATCCTTGCTACCAGTACGTGGCGGCGCGCAATGCCCTCCACCGGAAAGGCCGCGATATCGAAATGTTCGTCTACTACGAACCCCGCTTTTTTCATGTGGCTGAATGGTGGAAGCAGCTTTACGGAGAAAGCGAAGGCAAAGACGGGAAAGGAATTTTCCCCGCTGCTGCAGGCTTTACGACTGACCTCCATTCCCTGGGGCAATATATTCAGGATGGGAAACGCCACCTGTTTGAGACCCTCCTTGAATTGTAGCATCCGGGTAGCAGCCTCCTGGTGGAAACCGATCCGGAAAATCTCGATGGCCTGAATTACCTCGCCGGGAAGAGCCTGAATTACATCAATCAAAAGGCGGCAGAAGGCACGCTCGAAGCGCATGTCGACGGAGGGGTGCCCAATTTGTGCATCCGCCTTCCGGAAGCAAGCGCCTTCCACCTGGGATACCTGTTCTTTTTCTTCGAAAAAGCCTGCGCGATCAGCGGCTATTTGCTCGGGGTGAACCCCTTTGATCAGCCCGGTGTCGAAGCGTATAAGAAGAATATGTTCAGGTTGTTGGGGAAGAAATAACCAGGTGCGAGATACCCTTTAAATATTATTTTTTATGATGCATCAACTGATATTAGACTTTCCCGACCAACTCCGGGAGGCATTGTCTATTGGAAAAGCGGCCTCGATCCGTCCGTTAGATAGAGATATCCGCCAGATTGTAGTAGCTGGGATGGGAGGATCCGGCATAGGCGCTGACTTTGTGGCGGCTTTTATCCGCGATAAATGCAAGGCGCCCCTTTTGGTCGTGAAAGACTATGTGTTGCCGGCTTATGTGGGGGAGAATACCCTGCTCATTGCTTCTTCCTATTCCGGGAACACGGAAGAAACCCTGGCTGCCTGCCGGCAGGGAATGGAGCGCGGGGCCCGGATCGTTGCCATCACCTCGGGTGGGACACTTTCGGAATTGGCGCGTGAAAATGGCTGGGACCAGGTATTGTTGCCAACAGGCCAACCGGCGCCCCGGGCTTGCTTGGGGTATTCCATGGTCGCCCAACTTTCCGTATTGCAGCACTTGGGACTGATTGGGCCGACGTTGCTGGAGGAGATTTCGGCAGCGGCCCCGTTTCTGGAATCCCTGCATGAGGAGTTTCATGAAAAAGCCAAGCAGATTGCAGGCTTTTTGTTGGGAAAGATCCCGGTGTTGTATACCACCGGGGCACTGGAACCGGTTGCCGTGCGGTTTCGGCAGCAATTAGCGGAAAATTCGAAAATGCTGTCCTGGCATCATGTACTTCCCGAGATGAATCACAATGAGCTGGTGGGCTGGCGGCGGGATCAGCCAGGGTTGGCGGCTATTTTCTTTCGTCATTCCGGAGAATCGCCTGAAAATAAACTCCGGCTGGATATTACCCGGGAAGTGGTCAGTGAATTTGCCGCCTCGCGGCTGGAGATATTTGCCAAAGGGGAAACCTTTACCGCGCAAACCCTCTATTTAGTTCACCTCGTCGACTGGATATCGCTGTATCTGGCCGAATTGCAGGGGTTGGATGCCATGGAGATTCGAATAATTGGCTTTCTGAAAGAAGAAATGGCCAAGGCAAAGGGGTAATGGATCATTAAAAAAAAGGATTTCCTATTTTGAAATGTCGGTTCAATCCATAACTTTGCGGAACCATTCCAAATGCGTATTTGTTTGCATGTTGGAAATCTGCCCAGATGGTGAAATTGGTAGACACGCTACTTTGAGGGGGTAGTGCTCGTAAGGGTGTGCAGGTTCGAGTCCTGTTCTGGGCACAAAAGGCGAATGCTTCGAAAGTAGCATTCGCCTTTTCTTTTTGAATGTCGTAGTTTTACAATAGATGCCCCACGAAGATCACAAGCACCGGGAGCCGGCCGAACAATTGCTGGGCGGCTTTGCAAGTGGCAGAGCCCGCTGGGCATTGGTAATTTTTTCAGGTTTTTTTACCCTTCTTTTTCTGCTGGCCTGGCTGATCCGGTATCCCGATATTTTCACCATACGGGTCATGGTTCAGGCCACCGATCGGGTCGACCGGTTTTATGCAGTCATCTCTGATCAAATTGCCGATATTCCGGTGCAAAACGGGCAGCAAGTAGACTCCGGGGCTGTGCTGCTGGTCTGGAAAACCAGCGCGTCCTGGGAGGATGTCGTGGCATTGGCTGCGATGAACCCTCCAACCGAACCGGCCGGTATCCAACAGGTCGATGCACTTGAACTGGGCGAATTGGAGGGCCAGTGGGCCCTGGCCCTTTCCCGCTGGGAAGCCTATCAGTCGGAGTTGCAGACGGCCCGGGCTGCACGCTTGTCACCGGCAACGCTCCGGCAACTGGCGTTGCTGGAAAATATGGAAGCCTCCCTTACGCAACGCAGAGTAACCCTGTCGGCGCAGGCGGATTTGGCGGAGGCCACCAGGCAGCGGTATGCCCGGTTAGCGGAGCAAAATACGGTCAGTCAGGAGGCATTAGCCGGCGCTGAGGCCAATTTTCTGGAGAAAAGAGCAGCCGTCGAGGCAATCGAATCGGAATTTCTTCAGGTTGCAATCCAGCGGGAGGCGTTGGAAAAAGGGCAACTTGAGCTTGCCTTGCAGGACAATAAATCGTTTCGGCAAAAAAAAGAAGATTGGGAGCAGGAGTGGAGGATGCTGATGGCGATGCAACGAGATTGGGCAGAACGCCATTTAACCCGTGCACGACATGCCGGAGAGGTGCGTTTCAGTCGGCCGCTCAAGCCTTTGCAATGGGTAGAAGAAGGGGAGGCCACGCTGGCGGTAAGCGATGGAGCGGCAGGTTCAGGGTGGCAGGCCCAGGGGTGGCTGCCGGCCCGGGGCGCCGGCCGGGTGGCGAAAGGAGCCGAAGTTGAGTTGCGGCTCGATGCATTTCCCTATGAAGAATACGGTTCGTTGCAGGGAGAGGTGAGTCAAATTTCCCCTCTTTCAGAAAATGAATCATTCCTTGTGGAAATTGCGTTGCCGGATTCTCTAATTACCGAAACCGGACGGATCTTGCCAATGGGGCCTGAGATACCCGCTACCGCGCGCATCTACACTTCCAAAAAACGATTGCTCATTCGCTTGCTGGAAGGGCTAAAGCGGCTCTGAGGCAAGAAAAAGCCCCGTTCCATCGTTCTAATTGGGAAACCGAAAACCGATTCATTCTACCACTCAAATATTCTTATATGAAATCGCTAAAAATTGCATTGCTGGCTTCTTTCCTGGGCCTGGTATTTTCAAGCTGTACGATCTATGAAGATGGTCCGCTCATTTCCATTTTGCCAAAGAAAAACCGCATTGACAACGTGTGGGTGGCAGATAAAGTGACCAATTCCAACGGGAATGACATAACGAACAATTATGACAGTTGGGTCTGGACCTTCACGGTAGAGGGAGATGCCAAAGTGGAGTTTGACGTACTTGGCGCAGGTGTGGTACTCAATGGAAGTTGGAATTTGCTCGACAATGGCGCTGTTTTTCAGCTTATCACAGACGGACTGTTAGGGGGCATTCAGGAATACGATATCCTTCGCCTGACAGATAAGGAGTTTTGGGTACTTGATGCCGATGGAAACGAGTTCCACCTGCAACCCAGGTAAGTATCGTTCGCATATCCCAAAAACAGAAAAGGATAGCGGCTCGCGCCGCTATCCTTTTTCTATGTATAAAACAGTCGGGTTATGCGTTTAAATCGAGCCGTACACAAAGAAGTGATATTCCTTAACGCACGGATCTACACATCCACTTTAGCATACTTAGCGTTCCGTTCGATGAAGGCGCGCCGGGGCGGCACCTCATCTCCCATCAGCATAGAAAATACGCGATCTGCTTCCAGGGCATCATCGATGGTGACCTGCTGCAGGATTCGGGTACTAGGATCCATGGTTGTTTCCCAGAGTTGTTCGGCGTTCATCTCTCCCAAACCTTTGTAGCGCTGTATTTTTACCGAGTCATCATTTTTGCCCCCTGAATATTGGTTGACTGCATCTGCGCGTTCCTCCTCATTCCAGCAGTAGCGAAATTGCTTACCTTTTTTGACCATGTAGAGCGGAGGTTGGGCGATGTAAATGTACCCTTGTTCAATAAGCGCCCGCATATAGCGGAAGAAAAAAGTCAGGATAAGGGTGGTGATGTGGCTGCCGTCGACGTCGGCGTCGCACATGATAACGACTTTGTGGTAGCGGAGTTTTTCCACATTGAGTATGCGTTCGCCCTCGTCATTTTCAGAGATGCTCACGCCCAATGCGGTAAACATATTCTTGATCTCTTCGTTTTCGTAGATCTTGTGTTCCATCGCTTTTTCCACGTTGAGGATTTTTCCTCGCAGGGGAAGGATAGCCTGGAAATGCCGTTCGCGTCCTTGTTTAGCGGTACCGCCGGCCGAATCCCCCTCCACCAGGAAGAGTTCGCTTTCCCCCGGGTCCTTGGAAGCACAGTCGGATAATTTGCCGGGAAGTCCGCTGCCGGTTAGCACGTTTTTGCGCTGCACCATCTCCCGCGCTTTGCGGGCGGCGTGGCGGGCCGTAGCGGCCAGAATGATCTTGTCGACGATCTTGCGCGACTCATTGGGGTGCTCTTCGAGCCAGTGTTTGAGTTCATCTCCCACAATGCGGGATACGATCCCCGTCACTTCCGAGTTGCCCAGTTCGCCCTTGGTCTGGCCTTTGAACTGCGGTTCTTGCACTTTCACCGAAATAATGGCCGTCAAGCCTTCGCGGAAGTCCTCCCCGGAAATGCTGAATTTGAGTTTTTTAAACTGGCCGTTATCGTCGCCGTATTGTTTGAACAAGCGGGCGATGGCGCGGCGGAACCCGCTGACGTGCGTGCCCCCATCCCGGGTATTGATGTTGTTGACGTAGGAGAAGATATTCTCGGTATAAGTGGTATTGTATTGCATAGCCACTTCCACCTCTACGTTATCTTCTTTGCCGATAATATGGATCGGTTTTTCGATCAACCGACTGCGGCTTTCATCGAGGTATTGAACGAATTCGGCCAGACCGCCTTCGGAAAAGAAGGTCTCTGTGAGAAAGCCCGTTTTCTCATCCGGAACGCGCTCGTCGACCAGGGTCAGTGTGAGCCCGCTGTTGAGAAAGGATAACTCCCGCAGGCGGTTGGCCAGCACTTCGAACTTAAATTCGAGGGTCTCGAAAATGAGGTCGTCGGGGAAAAAGGTAACGAGCGTGCCGGTTTCGTCATCATCGCCGATTTCGCCGATTTCACGCACGTCGTATAGGGGTTTACCCCGTTTGTATTCCTGTTCGAAGATCTTGCCTTCGCGGCGCACTTCTGCGCGCAGGTGCACGGAGAGGGCATTGACGCAGGAGACCCCCACCCCGTGAAGACCACCAGACACTTTATAGGTGTCTTTGTCAAATTTACCACCGGCATGCAGGACGGTCATGACGATTTCCAGTGCTGATTTTTTCAGCTTGGACTGGATCTCGGTCGGAATACCCCTGCCGTTATCGCGGACGGTTACGGAATTATTGGTATGGATATAGACCTCAATATGGGTGCAATACCCGGCAAGGTGCTCGTCGATGGAGTTGTCTACTACCTCCCAAACCAAATGGTGCAGGCCTTTGATGTCCGTACTGCCAATGTACATACTCGGCCTCTTCCGGACGGCTTCCAGACCTTCGAGGGCGGTAATGTTTTCTGCGGTGTAAGTACTGGGTTTTTTCACTTCTTTTTCTGATAAACTCATGTGGCAAAAGTACAATTTTCGCGCCTAAATTCAGGGGGTTTTCCAAAAAATATGGACTGGTTTTTTCCAACCGGAATCACCCCTAAGTAACACCCCAGCACCCTAAGTGTTGCACGGTCGCGCTACTTGCAGGTGGTTTGCCTGCCGAAAGCTGGCAAACCACATAATTTTTGCATTTTTGAGAAAAAAAATGCCCTTAAAAGCCGTCCCGTTTTCCCAGGGGAGTCGTTTTCAATTAATCCCGCGAGAATTTATTCGTGATCCCCTGGGGTTTGTCGTCCGGCAAGTACCCCGATCCGGCGATCTGTTTCAAATTCGATTACTCCATCGAACCATCCTCCTCACTACGAATCTGGAGGCGATCCGCCACGTATTGCAGGTGAATCACCGGAATTACCGAAAAGGACCGCTTTTTCGGCATTTAAGCCTGTTTCTGGGCCAGGGCCTGCTGACCAGCGAAGGAGACCTGTGGCGCAGGCAACGGCAAATGATACAACCTGCTTTTTATAAAAACCAATTGCCTGGCTTGTTTGAAATTATGTCCCAAACGGCATTGGGGTTTTGTACCGATCTCCGGCAACGGGCGGGAGATGAAACGTCCCTCGATATTACCCGGGAAATGATGCAGGTGACCGCAGATATTGTGCTGCACGCCTTGTTCAGCACGACGATGGAAAAGGATCGGGAAGAGATCTACCAATACGTGATGGATGTACAGGATTATTCCATGTATATGACCACCCACCCCTGGATGGCTCCGGTGTGGCGCCTCAACGGGCGGCGGCGTAAGATCGAAGCTCGTAAGGCCTATTTTGACGAATGGATATTCCGGATCATTGCCGAAAGGCGTCAAGCTACTAAACGGCCTGATGACCTGCTCACCATGCTGGTGGAAGCCCAGGACGCCGAAAGCGGGGCGGGTATGAGCGACCAGCAGTTGCGGGACGAAGCGATCACCCTCTTTGCCGCCGGGCACGAGACTTCGGCCAATGCCCTGTCGTGGACCCTGATGCTCCTCACACAACATCCGGATATTATGCAAAAGTTGGTAGCCGAGATCGCCACTGTATTGGAGGGTAGGCCGCCGGCCTGGGAGGATCTTCCCCGGTTGTCATACACCCGGCAGGTAATGGAAGAAAGTATGCGCCTGTTCCCCCCGGCACATGCGTTTGGGCGCATCGCCATGGCCGATGATGCGATCATGGGGTATCGTATTCCGAAAGGGAGTAGTGTGTTTTTCAGCGTGTATGGGCTACATCGCAATCCGGATTATTGGCCCGATCCGGAGCGGTTTGATCCCAACCGATTTGCGCCCGGGAAGGAGAAAGAACGCCCTAAATTGGCCTATATGCCCTTTGGCGCCGGTCCCCGAATGTGTATTGGCAACCATTTTGCCCTGGTGGAGATCCAGCTATTGCTCGTACTGCTTTTACAACGGTTTAGCTTCGAACTGGTTCCCGGGCAGCAGATCGTACCACAGCCACTGGTAACCCTGAAGCCAAGGGATGGAATCCTGATGAAGGTGAAAAATAAAAAATCATAACAGGCATGGGGCGCCGCCCCATGCCTGTTAAAAAAATCACAGTTCCTCGTTGAAATACACTTTATAATAATGCATCCCTCTTTCCTCGTCAAATCCGCGTTCGAGAAAGCGCTCACTGATGTCGGGGTGCTGAAAGTCGAGTTGGATCTGAATTTTGGTGTCGAGCTGGATGCGGTTTTTGAACAACCTGCGCGATTCCTTTAAGGCCTGGGGTGAAATGGGGAAATTACTGACCTGATCTAAGCCATAATCGGTGCGGAGGTTGCTAAAGGCATGCTGTGCCGGTTCATCGGGCAAAAAACGCTCGGTAAATTCATTGAGTTGAAAGGCATCGTTTTGCTGAAAATAATCGGCTGCCTGCGCCATGAAATGGAGCTGCTCGCGTTTGTCGCTTTGGGGCGCCACGAAAGAGCGGGAAAAATCATCGCACAACTCGAGGTACTTCATGGTGTGGAAGTGCTTGTCTTCCACAAAGTCGACATTGAGAAAATGATAGGGCCAATATTGCGCGTCGTAGTTGTTGTTGTCGACCGTAAAAAGGCGGTAGCCGTCCTCTTCAAGGGTATCGGCGATCAGGCACCCTTTGTCAAACTGGTCGATGTCAATACCCTCGATGCGCGATAACTGCAGGCTGCTGAGGTATTCTGTGATCTTGAGAAAGGCGCTTTTGCGTTCCGATTTGAAAATGCCTATCGCATCGACGAGCTCATCTTCGAGCAGCAGGTCGGAAAAATAGGCTACATATACCTCCCCGGTCTTGATATTGGGGTGGTTGGATTGGTTGTAAAGATGCTCCACGATGTGGCGGGACTGCTCCAGCAATTGCAGGGGATCTTCAAAGATCTTTTGCGCATAGGAATAGACCTCATTCAACTGCAGGTCGCTGCTGTGCTGAAACCGGTATAGCGACGATGCTTTTTTAAACGGGCGCAGGAAATAGCGTTTGAGCGCAACCTCCACATCTTCATGAGGGTCGAGAAGCGCGTTGGAGAAGAAGTTGGTTTCTTCCCGGTGCCTGTTACCTACCCGATGCAGGGCCAGGTGCTTGAGTTGTATATTGTCGAATTGGAACATGACACGAAGATAAGCACCTGCAAATGGCCCCACGGTATTTTTTGATCATATCTTTGCAAAATGATGCAATTTCTGGAATACCTTTTTTTCCGGCTCGGGGTAATGCTGTTTGCGCATTTGCCTTTTTGGCTGCTGTTCCGGCTTTCTGACGGGATGGCATTTGTACTTCACCGGGTGCTTCGGTATAGGAAGAAGATCGTGCTGGGCAATTTGCAGCGATCCTTTCCGGAAAAGAGCGAAGAAGAGTTGGCCGCGATTACCAACCTGTTCTACAGGCATCTGGCAGACATTCTGCTGGAAGGTATGAAGGGGCTTTTTATTTCAAAGGAGGAAGTCCTGAAACGCTACCGGTTTGTGAATCCGGAAGTGGTAAACCGGTTCTTTTACGAAGGGAAGCACGTGTTTGCCATGCCGGCGCATTACGGCAATTGGGAATGGGGCGTGTTATCCTTCGCCCTTCAGGTGGAGCATCAGGTCATCGGGGTGTATAAGCCTATTCACAACCCCTTGGTGGAGCGGTTTATGGCGGAGCGCAGAACCCGGTTTGGCCTGCAATTGGCGCCTTACTACCAAACCCGGCAAACGATGGAAAACCTACCGGCGACGCCTGCACTGTACATCATGATGTCCGACCAGAGTCCTTCCAGCCACAAAAAAGCGCAATGGGTGCAGTTTCTGAATCAGGAGACGGCCTGTCTCCATGGGGCCGATTTTTACGCCCGGAAGCTGGATTGCCCGGTGCTCTATATGGATATTCAGCGGGTGCGGCGGGGCTATTATGAGATCACCTTCAGCGAGTTGATCGAACGTCCCTCCCAAACGCAGGAAGGAGCCGTGACCAACGCCTATATGGCTAAACTGGAATCGGTGATCCGCGCCAAGCCGGAGGACTGGCTGTGGTCGCACCGGCGCTGGAAATCCAAAATGCGGCCTATTTCTGCTGATCAATAGTACGCATCCACAATTCTTCCCCGGATGAATTGAATACCCGAAGGGTTAACATTCGCTGAGTGCGGGGACCTGTAACCTCGATAGTGGCAAAATTGCGTTCCTGCACAACGGTTCCTTCCACGACTAACCCATTTCGAACCAGCGTTCGAGTATCCGGCCCGGCGGTATAGGGTGAAACCGAGAAATCATACAGTTCATTTCCATTGTTGAGCGTCAACTTGCTGAGCTCGGAGTGATGGACGTCGCCGGTCAGAAATATCACATTTTTAAACCCTTCTTCTTCGATTAGTTTTAGCAAACGGATACGTTCTTCAGGAGCTGTATTGATGTACGTTTCCGCATAGGCTGCCGTGCTCAATACCTGCCCCCCAATGACCACGAATTTGAAAGAGGCATAGCTGGAGGCCAGCGCGTCGATCAGCCATTGGATCTGGGCTTCGCCAAGCTGGGTCGGTTCTCCTGTTTTTCGTTTGTCGGGGCTGCGAAAATACCGGTTGTCCAGCATGAAAAATTCTACGTCTGCCCACTGGAAATGGGTGGTGATTCCTCCTTCCCCAGGCAAGCCGTAAGTGGGATTCCCCCAAAAAAGCTTGAATGCCTTCAGGGTTTCTTCCTTTTGCAAAAAACTGCGGTCGGAGTTATCAGGGCCATAATCGTGGTCGTCCCAAATCGCATAATGGTGGGTGGAAGCCAGCAAAGGCTGCATTTCCGGCAGCGAGCGGGTGTGGGTATAGCGTTTGAAAATACCGCTTTGACTATACCAATCCACCTCCCGGAGATATACGTTGTCGCCCATCCAAAGCATCATATCCGGAGCCATTTGATGGATGGCTTCGAAAATCTGGTGATCAGCCCCGTACGGGGTACCTGGCCGGTCGTATTCGGGTTCATTGACATAATTGCAGCTCCCCAGCGCAAAGGTGAAGCCAGGCGGGTCGGTGCGCCATTGCCAAAGAGCCTGGGTTTGAAAGGTAGTGGGATAGTCCAGTTGCACGGGCTTTCCATTGATCAACAATTGATAGTCGTATCGCATGCCCGGTTCTACCTGATCGGCCACAAGGCGGGCAGTAAAAGCTTCGTCCTGGACGGTGCTATAGGTTTTTGTGTAGGCTATCAGGTCAGGGTGTTCCTCGGGCCAATAGCCAAATTGCACGTTGGCAGGACCGGTAGTCTGCACCCACAGCATGACCTCCCGCATTTCCGAATAGCCCAGCATGGGGCCTGATTGAAGCAGCTCGCGTTGAGCAGAGAGGGATAAAGTTCCGAGGAGGAAAAGAAGCAGGAAGTTAGTTGTTGATTTCATGATAGCTTATGTAATTTGCTTATAAACAATGCGGCCGCAAGCCGCAGTGTTTATAAATTAATTATGTCAGAGCACTTGTTTTTCAATATTGAAGAACCATTTTTCGGGTAGTGGACAAGGTACCTCTTTCCGTGGTCACCTGGAATTTCCACCAATACATTCCGGAAGATAAGGCGGGGTTTTCCCATTCCAGGGCATAAGCTCCCGGCGTTTGTTCGCCTTGCTTAAGTTGTTCCAGAAAGTGCCCCTGGGCATCATAGAGCTCAATGGTTACCTGGGCTTTTTCCCGCAACACATATTCCAGGCGAACCTGCCGGTTGCTGGGGTTGGGGTTGAGGAAAAAGGCATCAAATGGAATGTTCAACTCCGGATCATACCCGGATACAGGCTCGCAAAAAAGCCCCATATTTTGGCAGTAGCTCCGTTGGGGAAGGGTACAATCCAGCACAAAAGGGTTTGGCTTACCTTCCTGATAGCCGGCGATGCGGAACGTACGGACCCATTCGAGCGAGTCGACGGGGTCTGCGTAGTGCCACTGGCAAAGCGTTTCGCGCTGGGCCTCAAAGAAGGTGTTATTCGCCAGGTCGGCCTGCGCTTTGTACATGGTGTAAAAGTAAAACATGGCCCGGGCGACATTTCCCTTGTGGTCTTCCCGCGGTTCAAAAAGGTCGTTATTATGGACCTCGCTATACAGGTCGATGTGGGTTCCGGGTACATTGGAAAGCGTTTGATCCAGGTAAAACCATTGGTCTGCATCCGGGTCGTTTACCTCTCCAAATGGAAGGTTGCCCCGTGCGTTGTTGACATCCGCCCGGGAAGGGAAAAGGTGGTGCATGTCGTCTGCGGCCAGGCCTGTCTCTGCGCCCATCGCTTTGGGGTAGGTGTGCTCCATGTTGATGTTTTCGGAAAATGCAGCCTGGGAAGGATCCAAACCAGGTGGCAGATAGACAGTATAACCGGTATATATGCAGCGCAAACTATCGCCGGGTTCGAGGTAGATCTCCTTGTAGAGCGTATCGTTGGTGAAGTTGTTGACGAGAGAAAGAGGTTTGTACGTGGTAGCCAGCGCGTCCAGCAATTCCTGTCCGTTCAAACCTGGGAAAACCGGCTCATGGAATTGAGCAAACAGGACCCGAGCAGAAAGAAAAAAGACCAACACAAAGAACAGCCGCATAGCAAAGGTGTTTTTATCGGAGACAAATGTACAAAGCTAAACGCAGCAAATCCAATGGCATTGCCATTCCAAGTATGAAGAAATTATCATAGATTTGAAGGCTATTGACCAACACAACCATGGATAAACCCCGTCTTTTCGACAACCACGGCCGCATTATCAACTACTTGCGACTGGCAGTGACCGATCGCTGCAACTTGCGCTGCTTCTACTGTATGCCGGAAGAAGGGATCGATTATGTGGACAAAGACGACCTCATGACCTATGAGGAAATGGAACGACTCATCCGCGTATTGGTCGATATGGGCATTGAAAAAGTGCGGATTACAGGGGGAGAACCTTTTGTGCGAAAAGATATGATGCCCTTCCTGCAACAACTCAGCCAGATCGAAGGACTGAAAAAGATCAATATCACGACCAATGGCACACTTACTGCGGGGCTGGTACCGGAATTGAAAAAAATGGGTATCCACTCGGTAAACCTCAGTCTCGACAGCCTGGACCGGGATCGTTTTTTTCAGATCACCCGCCGCGATGTATTTGACAAGGTGATGCAGACGCTGGAAGCCCTCCTCGAAGAGAAAATAGAGGTCAAGATCAATGCCGTGGTCATGGAGGGAAAAAATATGGAAGACCTGTTCCTTCTCGCCGAAATGTCCCGAACCAGGCCGGTTGGTATTCGATTTATTGAAGAAATGCCATTCAATGGAGCAGGCGCGCAATCGCCCCGTCTCTTTTGGGACCATCGTCAAATACTGACCTATCTAAGGGCGCATTATCCGGATTTGGAAAAGGTCCAGGATCCGCCTTTCTCCACTTCTCAAAACTACCGCATTCCCGGGGCTGCCGGCACGATCGGGATCATTGCCGCCTATAGCCGCACTTTTTGCGGCACGTGCAACCGCATCCGGATCACGCCCCAAGGCATGTTAAAAACCTGTCTGTACGATGCGGGGGTGTTCAACGTGCGCGACTTGCTGCGCAATGAGGCCACCGATGCCCAATTGCACGATGCATTTTTGTCGGCGTTGGGAAGTAGGGCTAAAAATGGATTCGAAGCAGAGCAACGTCGCTGGGAAAACCCGGTTGGCGAATCTATGTCAACCATAGGAGGGTGAATAAATTCTATTTTTACAACGCACACTGAAACTGTAAATCCCTATGTCTTTGGTAGATATCAAAATGGAAGAATTGCAGCTCGAGATCACGGAGGTATTTGAACTGCAGAAGGCCAACCGGTTTGCGGTAGCCAACACGACCGCCAAAGCGCGAAAGGAAAAGCTTGAGCGCCTGAAGAAGGCCCTTTTTCGCTACCAGCAGGATATTCGGGATGCGATGTACGCCGATTTCCGCAAACACCAGATGGAAGTTGATCTCACAGAGTTATTCACGGTAAAAGACGAGATCAATTTTGTAAAAAGAAACCTGGCTCGCTGGATGGAGCCACAGCCAGTGGGCAAATCCCTTTTGCTCATCGGGTCCAATTCGTATATCCATTACGAGCCCAAAGGGTTGGCACTCATTCTGGCTCCCTGGAATTTTCCGGTCTTATTGACCCTTGGTCCGTTAATCTCCGCTATCGCTGCAGGCAACTGCGCTATTGTAAAGCCCTCCGAATTTGTGCCCCATACCAGTGCTGTCCTGAAGCGGATGATGGATGAATTGTTTCCCAAGGAAGAGGTCTACCTGATGGAAGGCGACCTGCACCTGGCGAAAGCCTTGCTGGAAAAGCCGTTTAACCATATCTTTTTTACAGGCTCACCCGGGGTGGGCAAACAGGTGATGAAGGCTGCCTCTGCGCATCTCACCTCCGTCACGCTGGAACTGGGCGGCAAGTCGCCCGGTATCGTAGATGAATCAGCCGATATACCCATGACGGCGATGCGGATCGCGTGGGGGAAATGTGTCAACAAAGGCCAGATCTGTGTAGCGCCTGACAACCTGTGGGTCCACGAAAAAGTGGCCGGCCCTTTTCTGGCCGCTTTCAAGGAAGCTATCCGGCAATTTTACGGGGAATCACCCAAAGAATCGGACGACTACGCGCGGATCGTGGATACCCGCCATTTTCAACGCCTGAAAGCTATGCTGGAAGAAGCGATCGAGCAAGGAGCTTCTGTAGAACTGGGCGGGGAGTTGGATGCCTCAGAAAACTATATTAGCCCGACCCTGCTTGGCGATGTACCGTTCCATGCACGGGCCATGCAGGAAGAAATATTTGGGCCCATCCTTCCCTTCCGGACCTTTAAGAGCCTGGATGAACCGATCAATTACCTGCGGGATGAGTCATCTCCGCTTGCCTTATACATTTATAGCCGGCACAAAAAAAATATTCAAAAGCTGATCCGGGAAACCCGGGCAGGTACCACGGCGGTCAACGAAAACAACCTCCACTTTTTCCAGAACCGCATGCCCTTTGGGGGGATGAATGAAAGCGGTATCGGGAAAGGGCACGGGTATGCCGGTTTCCTGGAGTTCTCCAATGCCCGTAGTATATACAAACAAGGTTGGCCGGATCTGCTCCCGTTGATCACGCCCCCTTACTCCGGAATCAAGAAACGCCTGGCGGACATGATCTTCCGCTGGCTTTGAGCGATAGGATATGCAGCCACAGGAAGAACTGGAAAAATGGGCTCCTGATCCTGCTACCTGGGAACGGGCGAAGGCCTTAATTTCCCCCAAAAAATGGAAAGACCTGGGCGCCCAGGGCAACCTCTGCTGGGGCCTTTCCCGTACCGGAAAGGCGACACTCCATAAAGTCTTGTTCCAGTTTTCCGACCATTCATTTCATTGCTCCTGCTCGGTGCAGAAAAAACCCTGCAAACACGTGCTGGCCCTGGCCGGCATAGCTGTGGGAAACCCGGATTCGCTGGTAGGCGCAACTGCCTTCCCGGAATGGGTGATTGAAAACCTCGGCCGGCTGGAACAAAAAGGCACCGCTAAGGACGCAGAACCCGGCGCTCCAGGTCCCGAGGCCCTGGAACAACGCCGCCGCAACCGGGAAAGCCGGCTGGAACGCATGAGCCAGGGCATGGAAGAATTGGAACGCTGGTTGGCAGATACCATCCGGCAGGGATTGGGGAGCCTGGACGGACAAGCGGAGCAGGCGCTCGAACGATTTGCAGCCCGCATGGTAGACGCCAAACTCGGCAGCATCGGCCGGCGCATGCGCAACTGGAAAAAATTGCTCGGCCGAACCGATTGGCAGGAACAATTGCTCGCCGAAATGGCCGACCTGTTTCTCCTGTTGCGCACCTTCCAGCGGGCGGAAGTCCTATCGGAAGAATTGACCATGGACCTGGTCCAGATCGCCGGGTTGTCGATCAAAAAAGAAGAAGTGCTCCAGGCGCCGCCCGTCGAAGGCCGCTGGACGGTGCTCGGGGTGCTGGAGGGGGAAGAAGACAACCTTCGTTTTCGCCGGGCCTGGGTCCAGGATCAAAAAAGCGGCGATTTTGCCCTTTTTCTGGATTTTGCGTGGGGCGACCAACCTTTTGAACACCATTGGAAATTGGGGCAGCAGTTTGACGGTAGCCTGGTGTATTATCCATCAGCCTACCCCCAGCGCGCTTTAGTTCGTGTCCATGAAGAAATAAAGATCCATGCGTACCACCTTAAGGGGTTGGACTCCCTGGAGGAAATGAGCAAACAATACGCCATAGCCTTATCCAGGCAGCCCTGGGTGCCGCGATTTCCTGTCCTTTTTGAAAATATCCGACCCGTCAGGGATGCAGCCGGCCAGTGGCTGCTGTTCGATATTTCCCGCAAGGCGCTACCCCTGTCGTGTGCCAACCAGACCGGGTGGATGCTTCTGGCTATAAGTGGAGGGCATGGCATCGACATTTTTGGCGAATGGGATGGCGCCACATTTTTCCCGATGAGCTGTCTTTCCGCCGGTCGATTGATTAACCTATGTATTGACTGAAAAAGTAAAAGAGCCGCTTACCGCGGCTCTTTTACTTTCAGCCAGAAATGTTAAATTCAAACGAAGTACGAATTTTTTCGTATGAAAAATTGCACTTACGAAATATTTCGTATATCATTGTAGTGCCATTAATGAAATTTATTCCTCATGATAAAAGACAAGCGCCCTAAGCCCACCGAATCGGAGCTGGAGATACTTCAAATTTTATGGGAATGCGGCCCTTCAGCTGTTCGCGTTGTCAATGACCGGCTCAATTTGAAGCGGGACGTGGGGTATACTACGACATTGAAATTGATGCAGATCATGGTAGACAAGGGACTGGCGCGCCGGAATACCGACAACCGTTCGCACATATACGAAGCAAATGTGGAAGAAGGAGCGACCCAAAGACGCCTGCTGGATGAACTGAAAGATGCCGCGTTTCGCGGTTCTGCCATTAAGCTGGTGGTGCAGGCCTTGGGAAACGGGAATGCTTCCCGGGAAGAGTTGGATGAGATAAAAGCGCTGATCAAGAAATTGGAATCCGACGAAAAATAGGGTTATGGACGCATTTTTTCACCTCATACCTGAATCCTGGATCTATGCCCTTGGCTGGACAATGGTTCACTCGCTTTGGCAGGGGGCAATTTTGGCGCTGCTATGGAGCGGATTCCGGGCTGCCGCTCTACGGTTAGCTCCCCAATATCGCTATGTAGGCGGGCTGGTAGCGTTGGCCGGGCTCTTCCTTTCCTCTGTGTTTACCTTTTACATGAAGTTGGATACCGCATCTGCAATGGGAGAGGGCCTAGTCATTTCCTTTTCAGGCATAGCGGAAACAACAGGCCCTTCTTACCTGACCAGGTTGACTACATTCCTCAACAGGCAGCTTCCTTTTCTGGTGATGGCATGGATCGCGGGCCTGTTGTTTTTTGCGGTCCGGACAGCAGGCGGGTATTGGTTTGTACACCAGCTTCGCCAAACAGGTACGGCTCCTGACGGGGCGAATTGGCAAGTCCGTTTAGAAAAAATAGCCACCCGGATGAAGATCCGCCGCCCGGTCCGCATGTTGGAATCGATTCAGGTGTCGGTTCCCCTCGTGATCGGCCATTTTAAACCCCTGATCCTTATGCCGGTGGGACTGGTCAATCAATTGAGTGTAGCAGAGGTAGAAGCCATTCTCGCGCATGAACTGGCCCACATTCGGAGACATGATTTTCTGCTCAATCTCTTGCAATCACTCCTGGAGATCCTGTATTATTTCAACCCGGCAGCCTGGTATATTTCCACCTCTATTCGCACAGAACGAGAGAATTGCTGTGACGATTGGGCGGTGGCAGTGTGTGGCAGTTCGCTGACCTATGTGCACGCATTGGTCCAGCTGCAGGAGCGGGCTGTTTCTGCACCTCCGTTTGCGCTTTCGATAACCGGAGATGGAAAACCCCTGCTCCAGCGTGTACGAAGAATTTTGAATCAACCAAATAATAAAAAAACGATCATGGAACGATTTACAGCAACCCTGTTGCTGCTGGCTGCGGTGGCCGTATTCTCCATCAGCGCCAGCCAACCGGATGAGGAGACCGCCAAAGGCGATGAGATTCGACCAGTCTTGGTGTCTCTGGCACAAGACCTGGATTCTATTCCGCCGCCTTCCCGCAACTTGGAAATAGCCCGAATTGTCAAGCAAAAAGGCGATCAGCGTATGGAGTTGACCCTGGAAAATGGGGAGGTTACAGAATTTAAAGTAGATGGAGAAGTGATCCCACGAGAAAAACAGACGGCCTATCAGGAGGATATTAACGCCATGCGGGCAGATATGGAGCATGCGCCACCACCCCCTCCTGCGCCCCGGGCAGGGATTCCTCCGCCGCCACCCCCACCTCCTCCCCCTCCTGCGCCTCGGATAGAAAGGGAAAATAAGGTCACCACCGAAATGGATGACGAAGGAAAAGTGATGATCTGGGTCAATGAGGAAGATGGAAAGCCCATGGAGATTTCCGTTGACGACGCACACCCTCAAGTTTACTTCTATAGTGGGGAGGATGATCGGATTATCTTGAGAGAAGCGAAGGAACGGGCTATGGAAGATGCCCACCGCACCATGGAAGACCGCCAACGGGCGATGGAAGATCACCGTCGCGGGATGGAACAGGAGATGGAGATCATGGTGGAAAAGCAGCAAAGAGTGCAGGCGGACCGCGAAAGGATAATGCATGAAATGGCGCCCTTTCCAAAAGGGGGAAGTCTCAAGTCTGCAATAGAGCGGGAATTGCGCCGCGATGGCTACATCCAGGGCAACGGTTCTTATGATTTTGAACTGTCCGGTAAAAAGCTGGTAATCAATGGGAAAAAAGAATCGGATGTGATCTTTGAAAAGTACAAAAAGATCTATGAGCGGGAAACGGGATTAACGCTTTCGAAAGATTCCAAAATTGAGATTGAGGAATAAACCTTATCGAAAGGCAACAAAAAAGGGCATCCCTGTCAGGGTTGCCCTTTTTTGTTGCCTTTCGATAAGTAGCCCTCACGGAAGCGCTGCGAACGCATCCATCCACCAATCACTTTTTTCCAAAAAGGATAGCAGGCAGCAAAGGATAAAGAAAATAAAGGCAATCGTCACATCGGTAGTGCGTTTTCTCATAATGCTCAAGGGTTTCCAAGCCATAGAGATAAGCTCATTGGCCGGTTGTTTGTAAAACCGAATAATTTAAATTGGGTAGATGGACGAACAGATGCGCGTATGCGCACAAAAGTAGTCAAAAAAGTAGTGACAGGAAATAGGGGAGGATTGTATTTAATTTATTTGTATGCGTAATAATTTGTTTTACAAACAAATGAAGAAAAATAAAATTCTCCATTGAAATGATTTTTTTTGGTGCACACCTTATAATTCTTCCCATTTGAACAGGGAAATGCGTTGTTTTTTTATTTCCGGAGAAAAAGAGAAGGAGACTTCCCGGAAGTGAGGCGCGCTCCATTTCGCCTTAACTGCTCCTGAAAACCCATAAGGCTCGGTGGGAATGCCCCAGATGTTCTTGTCAAGCCGGCCGTTGTTATTGAGGTCGTGGTAGATGGCAAGGGCGTAGTTGCCGAAGGGCAATTCGGGAATATCGATGATCATTTCCCCTTTTTGAGGAGAAAATGCTCCGCCCCAATAGACTTTTTCCTGATCGGGGAATCCATCTTCCCGCTGAAATACCCCTACCCGGATCATTCCCCGGGTGTCGCGGATATTGGTAATCTCCAGTTGTAGCGTACCCTTTTCGGACGAATTGGAGGGATGCATAAGTAAGGTGCAGAGCAAAAGAGAAAACAACATGGTATGGATTTGCTAGTAAATAAAGAATGATCCAGCATATTGCGCACGCCTCTGGTGGCAGAATATACTGGACTACTAAACTCCAAAATGCCAAAATGGTTTCAGGGGGTAGTGGTCATTTCCTTCAATACCTCTACCATATAGTCTTGCATGGTCCAGAGAATAAAATGGCTGCCTCCTTCTATCATGCGAATGTCGAGCCGGGAGCTATTTACTGCCATACGCCGGGCGAAATCAGCGTTGCCGGCAGGTACGAGCGTATCTTTGGTGCCCTGCACCACGGTCACCGGACAGGTGATAGACGCCCAAAGGGGGACCATGGCCTGAAGTTCTTCATACAATGGCTTGATCTCTTGATTAGCTACGACCATCGAGGTGGGAAATATCCAGCGGATCCAGGGCTGGTCGAGGGGTTTTCGCCACCATTCGCGCGGCTCCAACTCGGGGTCAATGGAGCCGGCCATGATAAAGACGCCATCTACCAACTCCGGATAGTCCATAGCCAGGCGGGCCACCACGGGGCCGCCGTAGGAATGCCCCATGATGACGGCGATGCTATGGCGGTGCCGTTCGAGGATGGGTTGCAGCATGGCCGCTTGTTGTTGCAAGGAAGGTTCGCTGCGACCGAAATCAGAGAACCCATTGCCTGGCCGGTCTACGGCAATGACCTGGGCAAAGCGCGTGAGTTGGGTGTCTGCCAAAAAGGACAAATAGGCAGAAGCGGATCCCGGAGCCCCGTGGACCAACAAAACCAGTGGCTTGGTGGTATCTCCCACCTGGGTGTAGTGGATAGACCGGCCGTCTTTTTCAATGGTAAAAAAGCTGGGCGCTTCCTGCCCGTGTTTTTCCAGGTATTTGACGATCCGGGCATCGCTGCGGCGGAAGGTCATGAATTCCGATTGGCACATGGCGAATAGCAATACGGGGAGTACGACAATGAAGAAACGTTTCTTGAGGCGCATTTTCGATCAATCAATTGGAAAGGGGTGGAGGATATTATCGATGACAGGCCTACCGATCAGGGTGACTTTTCCTTTTTTGCCGCCAGTCTCCAGGATTTTTATCCCCTGCCAGTTATCCCCACAGGCATTGTACAGCCGGCATTGGTCGAGGATGAGCAGGCCGCCTGGTTCTACCGTAATCACGGCATTTCGGGGCAGGGATACCCGGCAACTGATCTGTAGCACACCCCCTGTCTGGATGGTCAGGTGCCCTTCCAGGTCTTTGGCGCTTTTCCAATGGATGGAGTCCCGGATGAAGATATGCCTTTCTTCATGGAGTTCGCACCAGTTGGGTTCCAGAAAACGCCTGCACCGCAAGTCGTCGCGGGAAAGCGCGTAATGGATTTTTCCGATCTGACAGGGCGACCACGCATTTTGGTAGGCATTGTAGTCCATGACGTTATTGGATACCAAGGAATCGCAGGGCGGGGTATCGGAAAAATTCCAGCATTTGGGGTTGTATGGAGTGTCGTCACAGCCATCGTTGTAGGCCCAGGTGTGCATGAGGGTGAGAATGTGGCCGATCTCGTGGTTGAGCACGTATTGTACATCCCATTCCGAACCATTGGTCTCATACCAGCCCGTTACTTTGATCCCATTGTTCAATGCGATGCCACCGCGATGAGGTTTGTAGGTAGGGGAAGCTACGCTGTCGGGATGATGAGGCATCAGAAAAATATTGAGCACCGTATCGAGCTGCAGGCCGTACTGGTCGATCACCTGCCGTTTGGAACGGTTGTCATTTTTCCCTTTCATCACGTAATAGTACAGGTCATCGTCATAGTGAAAATAGACGCCCACATCAGTTGGATCGCCGGGGCGGGGGGTGATCTTCAGCCGGTATTGGGTAGGGAGGACGGGGATGTCGTTTCCCAAAGGGAGAAAGAGTTTTTTATTGTATTCCAAATCGCGATTAGCCGCATTGATCAGGGCATTTGCCTTTTCAATCCCTTCGGGAAAATTGAAATTCCGCGAAGAGTCGGACGAGTTCATAAAGTGCACATTCACCCGGATATACTTCATCGGCAGGTGATCGGGGTGCAGGGTGTCGGGGGCATAGGCCAGATAATCATTGCAGGGAGTAAACCCTGCCGAGCGCGCCTGAGCCGGTTCGGAAAGGCGCTCCAGATCTTCGGCCCCGGCAAAATGCGATTGTATTTTGGGGGTACAGGAAAGAGCCCCGAGGATGAAGATGGTAATCAGGGTCTGGAGTCTTATTCGCATCAGGTTATTTTTGGGATTGAGCGGGATTGAAAGGGATTGAAGGGGATTAATCCCATTTAATCCCTCCTAATCCCCTATTTTATCAGGTATTTAACCCTCCACAAACGCTCAACACCTGTCCGGTAATATACGTGGAGAGGTCCGATCCGAGGTAGGCGCATAATTCGGCTACTTCTTCGGCCTTGCCAAAGCGTTTGAGCGGCACGTTTACCAGATAGGCATCCCGGGTTTTTTCGTCGAGCGCATCGGTCATATCGGTTTCGATGAAGCCGGGCGCTACGGCATTGCAGCGGATGTTGCGCGACCCCAATTCCTTGGCGATGGATTTGGAAAAGCCGAATATCCCGGCCTTGGAAGCTGCATAGTTGGACTGACCGGCGTTGCCAAAGTCGCCTACTACAGAGCTCATATTGATAATGGAGCCCCCTTTATTTTTCATCATGGACCGGACGACGTGCTTGGTCAGGTTGAAGACCGACTTGAGGTTCGTTTCGATGACCTCATCCCATTGTTCTTCGCTCATACGCAGGATCAGGTTGTCGCGGGTAATTCCCGCATTATTGACCAGCACATCGATACGGCCGTAATCTCCTAATACCTGATTGATCAGGGCTTCCGATTCGCTATAAGAGCTGGCATCGGAGCGGTAGGCTTTGGCGTTGCTACCCATGGCTTTGAGTTCTTCCGCGATGGCATTTGCCTTTTCGGCAGAAGAATGATAAGTGAAGGCTACATGTGCGCCGTGTGCCGCAAATACCCGGACCATGGCCGCACCGATTCCGCGTGACCCTCCGGTGACGAGGGTAATTTTGTCTTGTAATAGTTTCATAAACAAGTATTATAAGTAAGTGTCATGATAAACATTCGCGACCGCCGGTCTTCGGCCAGTAAAAATATACTTTCTTCAAGTATTCACTTTCAGTTTTTGCCCATCGCTTGCCAGGAAGACCCCGGAAGGCAATTGAGGACTGATGTCTGCATATTTGCCCATGTGGTGGCTGATATGAGTGAGATAGGCTTCCCGGGGGTTCACCTGACGAATAAACTCGAGGGCCTCTTCCAGGTTGAGGTGTGAGTAGTGCGGTTTGTGATGCAGCGCGTTGACTACCAATACCTCAGTGCCCTTTATAGCTTCACGGCTTTCGGCCGGGAGCGTTTTCATATCCGTGATATACGTAAAGGAGCCGAATCTAAAACCGAGCACTTCCATACCTCCATGTCCGACTAAGAAGGGTAAAATGGACAATTCTCCAATCTGAAAAGACTGAAACGGCTGCAAGGGGAGCAGTTCCAGCCGGGGCGCGCCGGGATAGGGATTGGCGTCGAATACATAGGCAAACCGGGATCGGACCGAATCCAATACGCGGGGGAGAGCCAATATGGGCATGTTCTTATGTTGCCTGAAATTAAAGGGGCGCACATCGTCCAACCCGATGATGTGGTCGTTGTGCTCGTGGGTGAGCAGCACGGCATCCAGTGTCTGTACCCCTTCCCGCAACATCTGCTGGCGAAAGTCCGGCCCCGCGTCAATAGCGATCCGGGTGGCGCCGCATTCGACTAAAAGGGCAGTGCGCAAGCGCTGGTCGTTGGGGTCTTGCGAGCGGCAGACGGCACAGTCGCACCCGATCACGGGAACGCCCTGAGAAGTTCCTGTCCCTAAAAATACAGCTCGTATGGAAGCGCTGTTCATTCTTCCAGCTCGTTTTCGGCCAGGGATTGGGTGACCTTTTTCAAAAGTTTCTGAGAAGATTCACTGAGCCGGCTCTGGTCGACCTCGATCACGCCCAGGATTTCCAGGAGGGTGTTGATACGGCCTTCCGTCTCAAAAAATTTATTGATGACTACCACCTGCCGTTGTTGTACAATGCAATACCCTGATTGGAAAGACCCTTTTTCGTAGAGGACGGAATAGTCCAATTCCTGGAACAATGTTTCCAGTTTTTTCAGCGTGTAGGTATTATATTTAAAATCCATATTTCCCTTATTAACTCATGTTACGCACGATTGCCTAAATGAATTTTTTTCAACAGACCGAAAGATAAGTATTCTCAGGGAAAATTGGTTTGCGAGTAGTGCGGCCAGATGCCGCACTACTCACAAACCAATTTATAGTCCTTCGCAGGTAAGTATTCAGGAGTTACGCATAACGCGTATTCAAAGATTTTTAAAGGCAATATTGCCGCCGCAGGCTGCGATATTGCCTTTAAAAATGACTTTTTCGGTGCCTCTGGCGCCGAAAAAGTCATTTTTAATTTTTTTTCTTCGCAAGTGCGTAAGTCCTATATTAGTGAAGCGTGCGGGGATTTGTTAATATTGCACAGACCAATTGAAATTCAACGCTATGATACGTACTGGAACTGTTTTATTCGCTATGATGCTTTTTAGTTTGACGGCACATTCGCTTCTGGCCCAGCAGCGATTTGGCGCCGGGATCGTGGTGGGCATCAACGCCTCCCAGATCCAGGGGGATGACAGTGCCGGCTACAACCGGCTGGGCGTGCGGGCCGGGCTCCGGGGGATTGTCAAGCTGACGGACAAGACTGAATTCGGGCTCGATTTGTTGTACAGCATGCGGGGAAGCACCACCGAACTCGTTCCCAACAACAATTCCCTGCGCTATGTGATCCATCTGGACTACATCGAGGTGCCGGTCTGGATCTCCTATAAAGATTGGCTGGCGCCGGACGGATATTACCGGATTCAAGGCTTTGCAGGACTGAGCTATGGGCGGTTGTTCAATACCCGGGTACAGGATGTGATCATCCTGGAGGATGAGCAGGAGAATTTCGCCAAAAATGACCTGAGTATTGCGCTGGGCGTATCCTATCACCTGAGCCGGAAATTCTCCCTGGGGGTAAATTACACCCGCTCAGTCGTACCTTTGTACAACAATAAGAAATATCTCAATAACGTAGGTCTGCCCCGGTATAAGAACCGGTTGTGGGGCTATTTTCTCTCTTTTCAGGGTGTTTTTGAATTTTAAAAATCTAAAGCTATGCGTTATCTATTCGTTCTTTTTCTGGCCGCAATTAGTTTGCAGGCATGTAACCAGGAACAAAAGGGACAAAAAACCGAGGCTGCTGCCAATCAGCCCGCTCCGGTTCCCGCAACCTTGCCGGGCATACCAATGGAAATGCTGAAAAATCTTTGGGACAACTGCGACGCCATGGATTATGTATTTTACAATCTGCCCATTTCCATGAGCCTGGACAACCAGCCTTCCATCCAGAATGCGTTGACGCAAATTGCCGAGCAGCCCGCCGCCATATTGCCGCAGTGCAAATCGATCGGGCGCATCTTTTTTCTGATCAAGGGGGAGAACGTATTGATGGCGGAGTTGTACTTCGCACCGGAGTGTACCTATTTTGTTTTCCTTCAGGACGATAAGCCTGCCTATGCGAATTTTATGACGCCTCACGGGGTTCAATACTTCAATGACGTGTTTAAGCAAGCAGGCCTCACCCCCGACCAAATAAAGTAAGCAGTCAGCATAGTACATATGGGCAAATATGCAGTGATCGATCTGGGCACCAATACCTTTAACCTGCTGATGGTAGAGGCGAGTTCAAATGGGCAATGGACGGAATTGGGGCGCGAACGCCGGTTTATTAAGCTGGCAGAAGAGGGGATCGGCACGATCGGAAAAGCGGCCTATGCACGAGGTATTCAGGCGATCGTCGATTATGATGCCATTCTAAAGACCCATGGGGTGGAAAAGGTTCGCGCATTTGGTACAGCTGCATTGCGCACTGCAGGCAACGGTTCGGACTTTATCCGGGAAATCAAAGCGCGCACGGGGGTGGAGGTACAACTGATTCCCGGCGAGGAGGAGGCCCGCCTGATCCATCTCGGCGTCATTCAGGCTATTCCTGCTTTTTCCGGGCGCTCCCTGATCATGGATATCGGTGGAGGAAGTGTGGAGTTCATCCTTGCCGACGACCACGAGGTATATTGGGCCCAGAGTTTTCCGATAGGAGTAGCGGTGTTGTACAAGCATTTTCACGAATCCGATCCCATATCTGCGGTAGAAATGGAGTTGGTACGGGAGCACCTGGCGGAAGTGCTGGTGCCCCTGAGAGAGGCCATGCAGCAATATCCTACAGCCTTGCTGATCGGCGCTTCGGGTAGTTTTGATGTGTTGGAAGGCGCGCTGGCGCCGGAGCAGACCCATCCGCATCACACCCGGTTTCCAGCGGCAGATTTTTATCCGTTCTTCCGGAAGTTATTGCCCACCACCGTAGCGGAGCGACTGGCTATGCCGGAGGTTCCATCTGAGCGAGCCGACATGATTATCGTGGCCCTGGTGCTGATCGAGTATGTATTGAATTTGGCGCCTTTTCGCGAGATCCTGGTTTCTCACTTTGCTATGAAGGAGGGTATGCTTGTAGATCTGGTGCGGGGAGATTAAAAAATAGCGTTTACGCCCAGCCCGACCCAGTTCCCCCGATGGATGGCCCCAACCCCCGATTCGTTGAAATACGTATTTCCCGTGAAAGGCGTACCAGCGGCTTCCCCTGCATCGCCGGTGTACCAGGTGTAGTGGAGCATGAGCTTTAGCCGGTTTTTGTTTAAATACCAATTGAGTCCGGCATCATAGGTTGTTTCGCTACCGGAGGAAGCGCCTAAGGTGGCGGCTTGACTTTGCCCAGGCAGGTCTGAAGCGCCATTGAATTGCATAACCATTAATGCGGGTTCGAGAAAATACCGGTGGTGAAGCACCAGGTTATACCCGGCGCGAACATGGCCGGTTTGAGTAGAGTACCCATCCCGCCACATCCAATTCCATTCCCCATCAATGTTAAGCGAACCCCAATTGAACAATAGATCGGTGGAGACGGAATACGACTTCTTAAACAGGTCGGTGGCGCCTTGCCAAGCCCCGCCTGCACCGAGGGAAAGGCCTTTCCGGGCGCCGAAAAAATTAATATCGTACCCAATGCCGTATTTCGTCTGTTCCGGATCGCCGAGGTAAGCCACGACACGGCCGGTGATTAGCGGGGAGAATTGTTTGCCGATGGAATTGCCCGAGTAGCTTTGGAAGAGGGGATTAAAAATGCCGAGGTTGTAGTTTAGCCCCCATTTTTGGCCCTCCGGTAGCCACAGGCCGCCGAGATTAAGTCCCAGCGCACGGCCGGGCCCGGTTCCGACCAGGTGTTTTCGGATATAGGTCTGCGACATGGCTTTTTCCATCGAGTTGACCGACCACCCGGAGGTGATGCTCTCGCGGCTCAATTGGGGCCGGAAATAACCGCCTACCAGATTGAATGCTTCCGAGTTTTTTTGGACCTTCCATTGGAAAAAAGCATCCCAGATAAAGAATTTGGGCGCACTGAGGTTATTGGGGCTGCCGATCACGCCCGTCAGGACATCTTTACCTATGCCGTCGAAGGCTGTGACAAGGGTGAATTTGAGCCCTTCGTAGGGTTGCGCCCTTAACCCGAACCGCCCACGGCGCAGCAACACGTTGAAGCGATCGTCTACCGGCTCGAAGTATTTGCCCGTGGGATTATATACCTCTTGCCCCATGGTATAATTCGACCAGAGCTGAAGCATAAGGAAGGGTTCGATTCGGGCTCCTTCTTTCTGTTTTAGCCAATTTTCAAACCCTTTTTGGGCCAAAAGGCCGTTAAAGGAGCAGACTAATGCCAGTAGGGCGAGAAACGGTATTCTTGCTTTCATATCGCAGTAAATTAAAAGGCATTAGCGGATACTGTAAAAAGAAAAGGTGATGATTATCTAACCATCACCCCTCTCCAATTCTCACCCATAATATTTTAATGCGGAAGTTTATCCTTCACTACGCCGTAGGCAAAGGTGCCCAATACGGCGCCGAACAAAATGACCAGGGCAAAAAGAAATCCATTTCCCACCAGGACAAACATCGGGCCCGGGCAGCAACCCGTGATCGCCCAACCCAACCCAAAGATGGACCCTGCCAGCAGATGCCGGGTGATATTTAACTTCATGGGGGTATAGGTGATCACTTGCCCGTCGAGGGTTTTGATCGGTATTTTTTTCATGGCATAGATCAGGATAGCGCCTATCACCACCGCGGTGCCGATGATCCCGTACATGTGGAAACTTTCAAACCGGAACATTTCGTGGATGCGGAACCAGGAAATGACTTCAGACTTCGTCATAATGATCCCGAACGCAATGCCAACCAGGAAGAAGCTAAATATTCTCATGCTTGTTATTTTTAAGTTCAATCGGGGTGTGCCCGGTTGTTTGGTTATCCAAAAATAAGCGGGAAGATACCCCATGTCATTAGCAGGCCGCCGATGAAAAACCCGATCACGGCAAGCAAAGAGGGGAGTTGAAGATTCGCAAGCCCGGAAATGGCATGCCCAGAAGTACATCCATCTCCGTATCGTGCGCCAAAACCTACGAGAAAGCCGCCGAGGAGGGCCAAAAAGATCCCCCACACATTCTTGAAATTAAACCAAAATGTATTAAACAAGCCGTTTCCCTCATCTGTAGTGAGGTAGTATTCCATATTCCAGTCTTTCAAATGGGCAATCGTGGAGCCCGAGATAGCCACCGGGTCAGGACTGGCCAGAAATTGGGACGTGATAAAGCCCCCGACCACAGCGCCGCCCACAAAGGCCAATCGCCAGTACTCGTCCTTTACATTGAAATTGAAAAATTCAAACCGTTTGCCGGCGCCGGCAATGGTACACATGCTCTTGAACGCCATGGAGACGCCAAAAGAGCGCCCCATCCAGTTCATCAAAAAGAGTATCAGGGCGATCGCCGCACCGGAGACAGCCCAATGCCAGGGCTGGCTCAGGAAGCCCAAAAATCCGGATGATTGGAGTAAAGTGATTTCCATTTTATTGTTCGATTTTCTTGATCCTGAAAATAGAAGGGCTGGCTATGTCCCCCCCTCTATTTATGAATTCGGTTTAACTTTTCACAACGTTCCTGCCGAAGCTTCTTCGATCACTTGCTTGAGCGTATAAGCGGATTGCATACCCGACTTGCTCCACTTCACTTTTCCATCCTTGAAGAGCATGAAAGTCGGCACCCCCTGAATGCCTAACTGGGAAGCGAGCGTACGGTTTTGATCTACATCCACTTTAACGATCGAAGCTTTTTCTCCGATTTCGGAAGCTACTTCTTTCAAAATAGGGTTCATCGCTACGCAGGGGCCACACCAGGTGGCAAAAAAGTCTACGAGCACGGGTTTGTCCCCATTTATCAACTCTTGAAAAGACATTTTCTTTTGCATTATTGTTCTACTTTTTTGTTGCCTGGGGCAATTTTTTTAACGCTACAAAGGTAATGGCGACCAGTTTCCGCGTCAGTGATGTATATCACTAATAGGTGATCAAAATCACAGCGCTATTTTGGAGAAACGCCTACCTTAGGCTTGTCAAAAAAGAATGAACTATGAAAGAGAAATTACCCGCTTCCCTGCAGTTCATAGCAAATGCGCTGGAGTCCTTGGTCATATCTACTCCTGCTTCGATCCGCAAAATCGTCCAGGAGGCTGGCGTGCAACCCCAGGACCTGGAGGCATGGGCCGACTTCGACCACCCGGTAGCCGATAGCTACGGCCGAAAACTGGCCTACGACGGCGGCCATTTCGAGATCATGGCCATGTCCTGGAAACCCGGCGATGTCTCGGCTATTCACGACCACGGTTATACCCAATGGGGCGCCGTACAGGTTTTTGGCCCTGCCGAACATGCAACTTTTCTCATAGACGACGGGCTGATCCACACCTGGTCGAGAGGGGTGTTAAAGCCCTACCAGGTGATCGCGGTCAGCCATGAGTTAGTGCACCAAATGGGCAACACGTCTGATAAACCTTTTTTCACCCTGCACGTATATGGCATGGATCACGAAGTCAGTAATGTGACCGCCAATGCCCGGGTGTTCGATTTGCTTGAAAACAAGACCCAGCGTGTAGATGGAGGGGTGTTTTACAATCTTCCCCCGGGAAGTATCAAGCAGTTCGAGGACGGCCCCCGGGGTGATTTTCCCACCCGACTCCGGCAACTGGTCGAGTTGGCCCGCCGCCTTCAAAAAATGAAAGCCGCCGGGTTGGAAGGAAGCGCGGAAAAACTGGAGAACGTTGCCGAACTGATCTTTTCGGCGACCCAACACGGTCCATTTTTTTATTACCTGGATCAGATCACCGACGAAAGTTTCCACCAGACAGACTCTGCCGCCTGGAGTATAATCAATTGGGAATTGAAAGAAGCGTCGAAATTTCAGGATCAATGGTTAAAAGACCAACGAGGGGCTGATCCCTTCCATCAATATGCCGAGTGGTACGACTCCCTTATCGGAAAACCCTGCCTGGACGGATTTATGGCCGGTTATCTGCGCTTTTTTCAGGAGCATTATAGCCTTCTTTTATCCCGGCAACAGGTGTTGTCACTCGGTTCTGGGACGGGTTTGACGGAAGAATTTATGATCCGGGAACTGGGTGTCCCCTACAAACAATTATTGGGGATCGATGTCTCGGATGCCATGCTGGAAGTCGGTGGCCGGCGTATCCAGGTTCGGAAAGGAGATGTGCTCGAACTCGATCCCAAAGATGGGACCTGGGATTTGGCTTTCAGCGGGCTGAACGTGTTCCACTACCTGGACCACAACCGGCTGGAAGAGGCTATCCAGCGCACAGCGGGGATCGTGCGGCCTGGAGGTTATTTCCTGGGCGATTTTATCACACCTGACCATATTCGCTGGTACCCGAATCTGGTGTATGCGGACGATCAGCAGACCCTGTCGCTGCGCAACCCTACGCTCATTGAGCAGGAAGGGCATATTTTCCAGGAAAGTGAGATCATCAATGTCCGCTTTCAAGAGGGTAAAATGCGGGTATCCTACTCGGGCAAGCACCGGCGGTTTCTTCCACCCCTGCACCGGGTAAGGGGCTATTTCGAAAACGCCTTTGGCGGAAAAGTGGATCTCTACGATGCGGTCACCTTGGCGCCTATCCCGGAAACCGCCGATTCCTGTGTGTCGACCCGGTATATCGTCGTGGCACAACGAAAATAAAACAGGAGTTACGCATAACGCGTATTCAACGATTTTTAAAGGCCATATCGCCGCCTGCGGCGGCGATATGGCCTTTAAAAATGACTTTTTCGGCGCCAGAGGCGCCGAAAAAGTCATTTTTAACGTTTTTTTTCTTCGCAAGTGCGTAAGTCCTATAAAATATTGATTGAGGTTACGCAGTAAAATAAATTCCGGGAATAAAGTAAAGCGAGATGTTCTTCACTTTATTGCTAAGTGTTTTTTTGCGGGGGGTAATTTGCCCCTCTTTGTTGGATAAGTGGGAAGAAATCGTCGAGGGAGTCTACCGGTCGGAGACAGGATTGCTCCTGGCAAACGTAAATGTGGGCGTTTTCACCCGCAGGTCGTCCTTCCAGTAAGGGGTACTGGTCGCTTTCGGTCGTACTGGGCAAAAGCACGGCATTGGGAATAAAACGCCTCCGGATTTCGTTGGCCTGGTCGATGGCTGCCGGGCCGATCAATGCAATTTCATTGGCTCCGTAAGCTTCGGTGAGCCATTGGCACCACCAGTTGCCATGTGCAGCGGGATTAGCGGATAATCGATCCTTCATGACCAGCAACATCCTGGATGCCTGTTCCTGGAGGTCCATTCGGCTATGCAGCAATCCCAATTGGTGCAGTACCTGCCGGAAAGCGCTGTTGCCGGCAGGCAATTCCAGGTCGTGCACGTCTTTGGTGCGGACGATCAGGGTTTTTTCCCGGGCGGAGTTGGTGAAAAGCAAGGCGCCTTCCGAATCGCCAAACAGGGCCAGTGCAGACTCGGCAAGCCTCAGGCTTTGGTCCAGCCAATCGGTGTTCCAGGTGATGCGATAGACGTCGAGCAGCGCCTGCGCCAGAAAGGCATAATCTTGCAACAAGGCCTCCTGATGGATCTTACCTTGTGCAGCTACCCGCTGCAACGTGGTTTTTTCGCTGCCAAAAGTAGTGAGCAGGTACTGTGCGAGACGCACAGCCTCCCGCTGATACAGGTCGGTCTGGGTTACTTCGTATGCCCGTGCCAGGGCAGAGACCATCAGGGCATTCCAACCCAGCAGGATCTTGGTATCGCGCTTGGGCTTGGGTCGCTTCGCTCGAACAGGCGCCAGGAGTTGGCAGATCTGCTCAAAAGCTGCTTCGTCCGCTGGTGCATGGACCTGGTGGAGGATATTCGTTCCCTCCCAATTACCGTCTTCTTTAAGGTCAAAAATATGGATGGCTTTCTCGAAAAGATCAGGTGGAAGGACGCGCTTCAGTTCTTCGTATGTCCAGGTATAAAATTTGCCCTCTTCGCCTTCCGATTCGGCATCTAATCCGCTGAAGTAAGCGCCTTCATCTGTCGCCAGTTCGCGGCGCAGGAACTGGAGTGTCTTATCCAGGTGAATTTTCCAGCGCGCTTCTCCGGTGAGGCTGTATACGTCGGCAAGTAGATGGGCAAAAAGGGCATTGTCGTAAAGCGTTTTCTCAAAATGGGGTATCCGCCAGGTACGGTCGACCGCATAGCGTGCCAGTCCGCCGCCGAGGAGGTCGTAGATACCTCCCTGCACGATCTGGCCGAGGGTGAAAAGCAGGTGGTTGAGCGCTGCTGCTTGGCCGGTGAAGTAGTAGTAATGCAACAGGAAACGCAACTGGAGCAGGTCGGGAAATTTGGGCGCATCGCCAAATCCTCCTTCTACGGTATCGAAACTCCGGGTCAGTTGTGCATAGGCCTGATCAGCCAGATCCGGAGAAAAGGGACTTTCAAAAAAGGACAATGTTTGTTGGGGTGGAGGTTCTTCCCGGCTTTGCTGTTGTAGGGTGTGGGTGATGCGATCGGCTTGTTGTGCAACCGCATTTCGGTTTTCCCGAAAATTATAAAGTACATACTGCAGTGCCTGGAACCAGGCCATTTGCTTGACGCCTGGCTCGGGAGGGAAGTAGGAACCCGCAAAAAAAGGCTTACCCTCCGGGGTCAGAAAGCAGTGAAGCGGCCATCCGTTGGTTCGGTTCAGCAGATGGCCGGCTTCCATATATAATTGATCGAGATCTGGACGCTCTTCGCGATCGATCTTTATATTGATAAAAAATTCGTTCATGAACGCGGCAATATCCCTATCCCGAAAGCTCTCCCGTTCCATGACATGGCACCAGTGGCAGGTCGAATACCCGATACTGATCAGGATGGGCTTGTCTTCTTTTTGGGCCCGTGCCAAGGCCTCATCGCCCCAGGGATACCAGTCGACGGGATTACCTGCGTGTTGCAGCAGATAGGGGCTCGTTTCGTGCCTTAGCCGGTTCATTGGCCTGCTTTATTGCGCTGCTTGCCAGGCCAGAATACCTCCTTTGAGGTTGTAGAGGTTTTCAAAACCCGCACGTTGCATTTGTTGGCATGCCGCTGAACTGCGAGCTCCACTCCGGCAGTACACCAGGTAGGTTTTACCCTTGTCAAGTGTCTTGACCTGGTCCTGGAAATTGGGATTTTTCATATCCATATTGATGGCGCCTTCGATGGCGCCCTGGGCCACTTCTGCCGGTGTACGAACATCCAGTACTACGGCATCGGGATTTGACTGAATGAGATTTTTAAACGCAGCCGCGTCTACATCGTGATATCCCTGGACAAGGGTAGGGGAGGTTTTCTCCGTCGAAGCGGGTGCGGGGGCCGGGTTGCCTTGCTGGGCAGCACCGCTACAGCTGCTCAACAGCGATAAGAAAAGAACTAGTGCTAAAACCGGAAAAAAGGGAATGATCTTTTTCATTAATGGAATGGATTAGACAAATGGAGAATTTAAAAAAGGGTTATCGAGTCCGTATTGGCTCGATAACGCTTTATGAATAAGCATTTTGCTTGATTTATTGAATTTGCTTACGGGGCATGGTCATGCTCCATATTCCCCTCAGGTCGTCCAGGTTGTAGCCGATGGCTTCATCCTGCGGATAGAGGTATTTGATCACGTCATAGTCGGCGTCCGTGAGCGTCTCCCCTGGTATGCCATGGCAATTCAGGCAAAGGGGCTGGACGAGAATAGGCTGGTAATAGGCCACCGTTTGGGGATCGATCAGTTCCGCAATGGGTTGCAGTTCCTGTCCTGCGGCTTTTTGCTGGGCATATTGGTTCAGCACTGCTAATTCCCGTTCGGTCGGTGTGTCGTTTTTCGCATTGCGGAGCTTGGTGCTGGTACGCCGGATGGAAACCCCGGAGCGAACAGCCAGGGTGTCGATTAGCGGTATAGCCATAAAGCTGCAATATTGAGCGGCTCTTCCCACCCCTCCATCGTTCAGGCTTTTGGTCAGCGCGGTCGACATAATTACGGCGACATCCTTGGTGATGTCTTGCCCTTTCCGGAGGTATTGTTCACGTTCTTCAGGGGGCAACTCCCTGGAGGGACCCGTTTGGCAACCTGCCCAAATAGCGAGGGATAGAGCGAAAAGGAAAAAAAGTTTGATCTTCATAAGGGCAATTTGTTTTAGCATGGGCAGGCAGCGCCCGCCCATGCTCTAGCCATATTTATGCTACTTCTGCGATCGCGGCGTCGATCACTTCCTGTGAAATCGTAGTTGGGCAAGCGTATTCCGTCTTGGGTACGTCAGACGCTTCAACGGCCCGCCATCCTTCCTTGATGTCCACCAGGTTTTGAATGCCTCTGGCGCGCAGGATGGAAGCCATGATCATAGACCGGTAGCCCCCCAGGCACTGGAGGTAGTAAGTCTCGTTATGGTCCAGCCTGTTCATATTCTGGTTGATGTAGTCGAGCGGGAAGTTGGTTGCACCGGCTATGTGCTGGGATAGAAACTCGGTAGGCTTGCGCACATCGAGTACTATGCCATCGAGGCCTTTAGCCATTCTGTGAGCCAGATCCTCTGCGGTGACCGAGTCGATGGTATCCACCTCTTTGCCGGCTTTTTTCCAGGTTTCGAACCCGCCATCCAGGTAACCCACCGTGTTGTCGTACCCGACCCGTGCCAGGCGTGTAACGGTTTCTTCTTCCTGTCCAACCGGGGCAACGAGCACGATCGGTTGCATCAGGTCGGGGATGAGGGCGCCTACCCAAGGGGCAAAGTTATCGTGGATGCCAATGGAGATCGAGCCGGGAATAAAGCCGTCTTTGAAATCGTCCTGATGACGGACATCCAAAATGAGGGCGCCTTCGCTTTCGACGATGGCTTCGAATTGAGTGGGGTCGAGCGCTACGACACCGCGTTCGAGCACGGAGTCGATGCTGGCATACCCCTGCTTGTTCAGGGCGGCATTCTTGGCGAAATATTGAGGCGGGGGCATCAATCCTGCTGTCACCTCCTGCACAAATTCCTGCTTGGTCATGTCGGCACGAAGGGCGTAGTTGGTTTCTTTTTGATGGCCCAGGGTATCCCAGGTTTCGCTGCTCATATTTTTGCCACAGGCCGAGCCGGCGCCGTGCGCCGGATAGACGAGCACCTCATCGGCGAGGGGCATGATCTTATTGCGGAGGCTGTCGAACAGAAAGCCTGCAAGGTCTTCTTTGGTGATTGATCCCGCTTTTTGAGCCAGATCGGGGCGACCGACATCGCCGATGAAGAGGGTATCGCCGGTAAAGAGGGCGTGGTCTTTTCCGTTTTCATCGCGCAGTAGGTAAGTGGTAGATTCCATGGTATGACCCGGAGTGTGGAGCACGGTGAATGTGACATTGCCCAGTTTGATCTCCTGGCCGTCTTTGGCTTCTACCTTTGCGAATTCCGTTTTGGCGTTTGGGCCGTATACGATGGTTGCGCCCGTTTTCTTAGCCAGGTCGACGTGGCCGGAAACAAAGTCTGCATGGAAGTGTGTTTCAAAAATGTACTTCAGTTTGGCGCCTTCCCGCTCCAGTTGCTCCAGATAAGGTTGCGTTTCGCGAAGGGGGTCGATGATGACGGCCTCGCCTTCGCTTTCGATGTAATAGGCCGCTTCGGCCAGACATCCTGTATAAATTTGTTCGATTTTCATGAATACGATTTATTTTTTACAAAGTAATGAGTGTCTTTACGCTCTTTTGAGGGCCAGTTGTACGCGTTGTACTTCATACCAGCCGCCGCCGTTGTATACGTTTTTAACGCCGCGGGCAGCCAGGAAATTGGCGGCCATCCCGCTCCGGTTGCCGGAAGCACAGAAAAGGACGATAGGTCCTTCCATTTTTATGAATTCTTCTACCCGGGCAGGTACTTCACCCAGCGGAATGTTGAAGGAGCCTTCTACATGGCCCGACTGGAATTCCCAGGTTTCACGAACATCAATTAGGATGGCATTGGGTTGCTGAATCAGATCACGAAGCTGCATAAGTCATTTAATTTTTAAAAGGTTTCTCTAAAGTTCAAAAAAAATTGGCGGGTTAGAAGCCTATTCTTTTAAAAAAAGTTCGTCAAGGTGATTTTTGTCATTGACAACACAAAGATAGGGGGAGAGTTTAAGAGAAATCAGTGATAGAGATCACGGAAAAAAGAAAAGGGTTAACCCGCTGCGGGTTAACCCTCCCAATGAAAATCGAACAATATCCACCGCCAGAGACAGTGGATATTGTTTATAGATAGCAAGGCCGTAGGCTGAGGTATCTATAATGGTTATCTGCTACCATCTTTTTAACTGTGAGAGGCATGGAGGAGTAAAAAAACTAAACTCCTCCATACCACCTTACAGCAAGGGGTTGTTGAACCAAATTTTTCCATATTATGGTAAGCTGGTGAGCAATAGAACGTAACCCCTCGAAACATTCGCTCGCCCACCAGCTATCTCTTTAAGGTAATTTATGGGTGCTTCTGGCGCACCATAAATTTTTATAAACATAGTGGTGTATGCACTAAAGTTCGGTAGACTGCTCTACGAAATCCGTCTTTGGAATATTGGATTCCATAAGTGTATTGAAACCGCCTTCTACGTTTACCAATTTCTCAAAACCTCTTGCTTTGAGGATGGAAATGGCGATCATGGAACGATATCCACCCATGCAATGCACGAAATATTGCTTGTCGCGGTCGAGCATCTGCATATTCTTGTTGATAAAATCGAGCGGGAAATTGGCTGCGCCCACTACATGCTGCGAGTCGTATTCGCTCTCCCTGCGCACGTCGAGGATGTTGATCTTGTTCTTGTACAGCTCGATGATGTCCGTGACATTCACCTCCTGCACGGTGTCTACTTCTTCGCCGGCTGCCAGCCAAGCGGTGAAACCGCCTTCCAGATAGCCAATGGGATTGTCGTAGCCCACCCGCGCGAGACGGTCAACTACTTCCAGTTCGCGGCCCGGCTCGCAGACGAACAGGATCGGTACCTGCAGGTCAGTGATCAAGGCGCCTACCCAGGGAGCAAAATTGTCGTCGATACCGATGAAGATCGAGCCAGGGATGAAGCCGTGGGCGAAAACCTCCTGGTGACGGGTGTCGATAACCAATGCACTTTCCCCTTCCCATGCAGCTTTGAACGCGCGTACACTCAGCGGACGAATCCCCTTCTCGCGTACCGTTTCGATGCTTTCATAGCCCATCTTGTTCATTACGGCGTTCTTCGGGAAATACTGCGGCGGATCTACCAGGCCAGTCGTTACTTCCTTGACGAATTCCGCTTTGGACATATCGGGACGAAGGGCATAGTTGGTGCGTTTCTGGTCGCCGAGATAGCCCCAGGTATCCTTGCTCATTTTCTTGCCGCATGCAGAACCGGCGCCGTGGCCGGGATATACGATCACATCATCATTGAGCGGCATAATCTTGTGGCGAAGACTTTCAAACAAATGGCCAGCCAGATCTTCGCGGGTAAGGTCTGTTTTTACAGCCAGGTCCGGACGGCCAACATCACCCAGGAAAAGGGTGTCGCCGGTGAAGATGGCATAGTCTTTCCCTTTCTCATTGCGGAGCAGGTAGGTCGTCGATTCCATCGTGTGCCCCGGCGTGTGGAGTACTTTTATCGTTACATTTCCCACTTTCAATTCTTCTCCATCTTCGGGAATATAGGCGGGGAAATTCGGTTTTGCGGTGGGCCCAAATACGATCGTGGCGCCCGTCTCTTTGGCCATGTCGAGGTGACCGGAAACGAAGTCGGCGTGAAAGTGGGTCTCTAATACGTACTTGATTTTGGCATTATCGGCCTGTGCGCGCTCCAGGTAAGGTTCAATTTCGCGTAGCGGGTCGATAATTACGGCCTCTCCGTTGCTTTCAATGTAATAGGCGGCTTCCGCCAGGCATCCAGTGTACAATTGTTCGACTTTCATAAAGCTGAATGATTTGGTTTAAATTTAAGCATTAACAAATGAACATTTTTTCATATAATAAAACGAAAAACTACTACAGGAAGACAGTACAAAAATAAACCCTTTAGCGGTGCACCTTCAGTGATGTTCATCACGGACGGGGGGTGATTTTTGTCACTTATTTGTCTGTATTGCCAGTGTTCTTCGCTTAACTTGTTCTTCTTGCGTACTTCCCAAATCATGATGATCCACTGCATCCTGCACCGTCAAAAAGAAATTTTCTTCCCCGACAAATTTGGTCAAATCCCCTTTGGCGAAAGCATCTCGCACCGGGCCTTTCACCCCGGCAAAATACCATTCGCTGTTCCGCTTGCGGGAATCTTCGAGGATGTCGTGCAGGGTATGTACGGCGCTGGAGTCGGCGTAGTTGATGCTCTCCCCGTTGATGATGATCAAGCGCAGGTCTTTACCTTTTTTGGCAGTCCACTCGTCGATGGTGTCGCGGAAGTAGTTGAGGTTGGCGAAATAGAGTTGCGCATCGAAGCGCAAGATCAGGATATCGGGGCGCTGTTCCACCTCGCCAAACCGTTCGATGTTCCGGTAGATACCCGTACCGGGCACTTTGCCGAGGATGGCCACATGCGGGCGCGTGGTACGGAAAATGACCATAACGAGCGACAATACCACGCCCACGGCGATACCTTGTTCGATGCCCAGACTCAGGGTTGCGAGGAAGGTCACAACCAGCATCGCAAAGTCGGTGCGGTTGCTGTGCCACAGATGGATGGGCTCTTTAAAGTCGATCAGGCCGAATACCGCCACCATGATAACGGACGAGAGGATGGCATTGGGAAGGTAGTAAAACAAGGGGGTCAGGAACAAAAGCGTCAGCACGATGAGCGCCACGCTGATGATAGAAGCCAGGGTCGTTTTGGCGCCCGCCTGGTCGTTGACCGCCGTGCGGGAAAACCCACCGGTGGTGGGGTAGGATTGGAAAAAAGAACCTCCCAGATTGGCCAGGCCGAGGCCGATCAGTTCCTGGTTGGGTTCTACTTTATAGTTTTTGTGTTTGGACTGAATGGCTTTGGCCACGGCAATACTTTCCATAAAGCTGACCAGTGCGATGGTCAGGGCAGTGGGGATGAGCGCCGACCAGGTTTCCAGGCTGAAAGTCGGCAAGGAGAGGTTGGGCAATCCCTTGGGAACCTCGCCCACGATTTTTACCCCTTGCTGATCCAGCCCAAATAACCAAACAACCAACACCCCAAATACTACCGCCAGCAATTGTCCGGGGATGGCCTTATTAAATCGTCGGATACCCAATATCAATGCAATTCCTGTGAGGGCAATAGCCAGGGTGCTTAGCTGGGTTTCTCCCGCTTTTTGAACGGCCGCGATCAGGATCTCGTGAATGTAGTGGCTTTGAGGAAGCTTAACCCCCATCAGGTGTTTCAGCTGGCTGATCCCAATGATGAGAGCTGCCGCCGAAGTGAACCCACTGATGACCGGGTGGGACAGGAAGTTGACCAGGAAGCCCATGCGAAAAACACCCAGCAAAAACTGGATCGCTCCTACGAGGAAGGCCACCGTGACGGCTAATTGAATATAGGCTTCGGTACCGCCTTCTGCCAATTGACCGACCCCCGCTGCCGTCAGCAGGGAGACCATAGCCACGGGGCCCACTGCGAGTTGGCGGGAAGTGCCAAACAACGCGTAGATAAGGATGGGGATGGTAGAGGCGTACAACCCGTAGATGGGGGGCAATCCAGCGATCATTGCATAGGCCATCCCCTGCGGGATGAGCATGACGCCCACCGTCAACCCGGCCGAAAGGTCGCCTTTAAAATCGTTTTTCGAATACTTGGGCAGCCATCCGGCGATGGGGAGTACTTGTGGCAATTTCATTCAGTCCAGTTTAGAAGGTGCGTAGCGCTTATGCGTGGGTGACCTGTTCTTTAAGATGCAAATCACCCATTCCGCCATCGAGGTTAAATACATAGCGGAATCCACTATTTTTCATATAGGTACAAACCCGGACGCTGCGGCGACCGGTATTACAATAGACGAAATAAATATCTTCCTTATTCAATGCTTCCAATCGTTCCCAAAAATCTTCTCCGAGAAAATCGAGATGGATCGCAGCGGGAATGATGCCGTTGCTGAGTTCTTTTTCGGTACGTACATCCAGTATTTTGGCTTGGGGTATTTGCTCAAATTCTATCCAAAAGTCTTCCGGAGGAAGGTTATTGAGCAAGCTTTTCAGGTAGTTCCATTTGGAGGTTTTACAGGTCATACTTAAAGTATGAATGGAGACGGATGCCGCAGGCATCCGTCTCCAAAAGATCAGTTAAGTGATTTTTTCGCCAGGTAAAAATCTACCTTTTCATACGTGGTATTCGCGAGGCGTTCGGTCAGCTCATCGAGCGTCTTTGGCGGAGGCACGATGGCCATATCGCCTTCTTTCCAGTTGACCGGCAGCGCCACTTTTTTGGCATCGGCGGTCTGGAGGGCGACGAGCACGCGCTTGATCTCCTCCATATTCCGGCCCACGTTGAGCGGGTAGTAGAGAATGAGGCGGATGGAGCCTTCGGGGTCGATGAAGAAGACGGCGCGCACGGCTGCCGTGGAGCTTTCGCCCGGGTGGAGCATACCGTAGAGTTGGGCCACTTTCATATCGATATCAGCGACGATCGGAAAATCCATATAAACGCCCATTTTTTCGCGGACGTTATTCACCCAGGCAATGTGGGAGTGGATGCTGTCGATACTCACCCCCATCAGCTTGGCGTTGTGTTTGGCAAAAAATTCCTTTTCCAGGGCGAAGGCCGTCAATTCAGTGGTACAAACCGGAGTGAAATCAGCGGGGTGGGAGAACATGACGACCCATTTGCCCTTGTTATATTCGGAGAATTTGATCGGACCATGCGTCGTATTTGCAGTAAAATCAGGTGCTTTGTCCCCAATGCGTGGCATCGGATTGACTTTTACGGTTACTTCTTCCATTTAACTAAATTTTGAGGTGATTTCTGAAGAGCACTGCAAAGGTACGGGCGTTGAAAATACCGGTCAGTGATTTAGGTCACGATGGAGGGCGAAACGACATTGATTTATGTCAATAAAAAGGGCGCCCATCGGACGCCCTTTTTATTACTAGTAGTTTGGGTTCTGCTCCAACTTTCCCCCGCTCACATCGATCTCCGATTGGGGTAAAGGCAGTAACTCGTTTTTCCCGGGTGTGAAATTGACTTTCCCCACGGCTGCCATGCGTTCGGCTACGCGGCCTGTGCGCAAAAGGTCAAACCAGCGATGCTGTTCCATGGCCAGTTCTACACGGCGTTCGTGCCAGATCTTGAGGCGAAGCGTGGCCTGATCGGTAGGGGCAACAGTTGGGATGATATTGGGCGGGTAGTTGGCCCGGGCCCGGTCACGCACCATATTCAGGTAGGGAAGGGCATCGTCCGGCCTGTTCTGTTCGTTGATCGCCTCTGCCATCATGAGCAGCACGTCGGCATAGCGCAGGATTCGGATATTACCGGGACCGTTGTCCTGCAATCCGGGGTGCGCGGGCACCCATGCTTTCTGGTTGTGCCGTTCGTTGAGGATCTCCGGATTGTCCTGCACGATGGCGGACCCATCTGGGAGCACCTCGCCTGGGTTGAGCATGGTGGCAGACTGACGTGGGTCAAAGGGTTCAAATTCGGCGACCAGATTGTCGGAAGGCCGGTTGAAGCCCCAGCCGAGGTTGGGCACTCCACGCACGCCCTGGATCATATTGTACGGGCTGGCCGCAACCAGGCTCCCTGTCGATAATGCGGTAGCCTGGATCTCAAAGAGGGATTCCGAGCAGTTTTCACCCACCCGCTGGAAAATTTCGGTATAGACGGGCCACAAGGCGTATTCATCCGAATCGATCACATCCTGGCAGTATTTTTCGCAATTGACCCAGTCGCCAAGCGTCAGGTATACCTTGGCGAGCATGCCCTGAGCTGCACCTTGAGTCGCCCGGCCAAGATCGCCAGAGGCATATTCAGATTTTTTCGGCAACACCTCAATTGCATCGAGCAGGTCTTGCTCAATCTGGGCATAGGCTGCACTAACCGGTTGCCTGGTTTGTGTGTAAAACTCTTCGGGAGCCAATGGACGGGTGACCAACGGCAATTCACCAAACCAGCGGACGAGGTTGAAGTAGGCGTAAGCTCTCAGGAATTTGGCTTCTCCCACCAGCCGGTCGCGCAACTTTTCATCCATGTCGATACCGGGGATGTTCTCGATAGCCAGGTTGGCGCGAAAAATAGCGTGGTAAAAGCCATTCCACAAGGAGGCAAAAGTAATGTTGGTCGCGTCGAAGGTGAAATCGTCGAGATCAAGGACATAAAGGGCGTCGGTAGGAGTGCTACCTTTATCGGCATCGTCGGAGATAATATCGGTATTGCCGATCCAGGCAAATCCAATGCAATCCCAGACCCGAAACTGTTGGTAGATCGCATTGGTGGCCCAAATGGCGTGGTCCTTGGTCTCGAAATAGGTGTCGTAGGTGAGTTCCCCGAGCGGCTTGCGGTCGAGGAAATCCTTGCTGCACCCGGCCCAGATAAGCATGGTCAGGATGAGAAGCAGGATGGATTTATGTGGGATTCTATTTTTCATAAGGACATGCTATTTTTTATTTTTAGAAAGTAAGTTCTATACCACCGAGGACGGTCTTGGCAATGGGGTAGATACCCCGGTCGATACCGACCTCAAAGACATTGCCCTGGCTGCTGAACTCCGGAGAATACCCGGTGTATTTTTGGGAGGTCCATAGGTTGGTACCGCTCACATAAATGCGCAGTCTGTTCCCTTTTACTTTTTGGATAACAGAAATGGGGAGGGTATACCCCAGCGTGATGTTGCGGAGCCGGATGAAATCACCATCCTCGATGAAGCGGTCGCTCATGCGGAAGTTGTGCCCTCCGTTGGTGATACGCGGTTCTGTGTCGCTCGGGTTGTCGGGCGTCCATCGATCGAGGTAGCGGGCTTCGAAGTTGTAGATGGCGTAGCGGGCAATCTGTTTGGCATTGATGACCTTGTTGCCGCGTTGCCCGTTGAGGTCGAAGGTGAAATCGAACCCCTTGAAGTCGAACCCAGCAGTAAGGCCAAAGAGAAAGTCCGGGATGGGACTGCCGAGGTAATCCCGGTCCTTGTCATCCAATTCACCATCTCCGTTGAGGTCTTGAAACCGCAGGTCACCCACTTTTTCAGATCCGAATTTCGGGTAGGTGGAGAGCTCCTCCGCATTTTGGAAAACGCCCGCTACTTTATAGCCATAGAATGCCCCAATGGGCAGGCCTACCACTGTGCGCGCGCCGAAGTCGCCCTGGCCGAGACTGGCAGAGAAGATCTCCGACTTGCCTTCGGCAATGGCCAGTACTTCATTGTGCACAGTCGAGGCGTTGAGGCCTATGTTGTAGGTAAAGGCGCCGCCGTCGCGCCACTGCACCAGGAAGTCCCACCCGCGGTTGACCACCTGTCCGGTATTGACGATAGGATCGTTTTGAGAACCTACATAGCCCGGAATAGGCGCGGGGAACAGGATATCGTTGGTGAGGCGATTGTAGTAATCGATCTCGGCAGTGAAGCGGTTATTGAAGAATCCCATTTCTACCCCGATATTGGTCTGACTGGCCTCTTCCCAGCGCACATCCGAGTTGCCGATGGAAGTGAGGGTTGCCCCTTGATTGAGTGTTTCATCCGGACCGAAGATGCCGTAAAGCGCGGTGGATACTATGCCATAAGAAGGATACAGTGTAGTCTTGTCATTACCCACGATACCCCAACCTGCGCGCAGTTTGAGCCGGTCAAACAAGCCCAGGTTGGCGATAAAAGGCTCCGTGCCCAGGTTCCAGCCCACCGAGAAGGATGGGAAATACCCCCAGCGATTATCGGGCGAAAACCGGGAGGATCCATCCACCCGCAGGGAAGCGGTAACCAGGTAGCGGTCGAGGGCGGAGTAGTTGGCACGGAATAGATAGGAGATCATCGCCCAATCGCCGGCGCCGTTGCTGTTGATCTGGGTAGTGTCGCTCCCCAGGTTGAGGAACAGGATCTCATCGGCCGAGCCCGGGAAGTTTTGCCGGCCGGCGGTGAGGTATTCGTATTGGTATTCCTGCACGGTATAGCCTGCCAGCACATTGAGCTGCTGTTTCTCCCATTCTTTATTAAAAGTCAGGGTATTTTCCCATAACCAGCTCTGGTTGCGGTCGTCACGTTTGTCCAGCCGGTCGTTGGGATTGCGTTGGGAAACCGATACTTCGTATACCGGCTCATAGCGTTGCCCCTGGTTGTAGCCCATATCGACGCCAAAGCTGGACCGAAAGGTAAAGTACTTCAGGAGACTGACATCGGCGTAAACATTGCCCACCAGGCGGTTGCCGGAGGAGGTATTGTCGTTGTAGTAAAGTTGAGCCGCAGGATTGCCGATCGCCGTACCAAAATAGGTGGGGTCGGAAAATTCGCCGGTAGAGTCGCGCTCCGCAAAAACCGGAGGCATGCGGTAGGCTGATTCGACGAGGTTGGGCGCATACGTGTTGTGGTTGTTGGAAAATGCCACGTTGTGTCCGGTGCGGATCGATTTGTTCAGTTGGTATTCGCTATTGAACCGGACCGTATACCGCTTAAAATCCGATCCTTCCAGGATCCCTACCTGGTTAAAATAGTTGCCGCTGACGTTAAACAGGAACTTGTCCGACCCGCCATTGGCAGAGAGCTGGATGCTGCTGATGGGTGCATCCCGGAAGACGACGTCCTGCCAGTTGGTGCCTTCTCCTAATGCCGCCGGGTCTTTGAAGTAAGTAGTATTGGTGAGTTCATTGTACAATTCGGCGTATTCGGAGGCATTGGCCATGTCGATCTGCCTGGTCACCGATTGGGACCCGTAGTATGAACTGAAGGAGATGACGGCATTTTCCCGTTTTTCTCCTTTTTTGGTCGTGATGAGAATAACCCCGTTGGCCCCGCGGTTTCCGTAAATGGCCGTGGCGGAGGCGTCTTTCAGGACTTCAATAGAGGCGACGTCGAGGGGGTTGACAAAAGAAGCATCGTCGACAATCATGCCATCGACCACGTAGATGGGGTTGGCATTATTGAATGTTCCCGTTCCGCGAATTCGGATTACCGCACCGGCGCCTGGCTGGCCGGAAGTAGGGGTTACATATACCCCTGCAACTTTCCCCTGCAAAGCCTGGTCGATGGAAGAAGTGGGGATGCGTTGGATGTCTTTTTCCTTTACGGTGCCCACCGCGCCGGTCATGTCGCTTTTCTTCTGGGTGCCATAGCCGATCACGACGATCTCATCCAGCACCGCAATATTTTCCCGTAGGGCCATATTGATGACCTGCCGGCTTCGAACCGGTTCCTCCCGGGTGATGTATCCCGTGTAGGAAAACACCAGGATCGCATTGGGGTCTTTTACGTCCAGTTCATAACTTCCATCGAGGTCGGTGATGGTGCCGTTCGTGGTTTCTTTTACATACACACTGGCCCCGATTAAGGTCTCACCAGTGTCGGCGGAGGTGACGACCCCGCTCACCTTCCATTGGGCGAAGGCGGTCGTACTCAGCAAGGCAACCAGCGCCCACAAGAGCGTTAGCCGGAGAAAGATGGGTCTAAAATAGCGCGTGCGCATAGGCTGTGGTTTTTATTCAGTTAATTGAATACGAATGGATTGGTCGGCTTCGGAGTTGCCCCCGATAAATACATCAAAGTATCCGGTTTCGGCTTCAAAAGCCATAGAACGGGTATGAAAGGCCAGGTCGGCAGCGGTGAGGGTGAAAGTAACCTCTTCCTGGCTTCCGGCTTTCAGGTTGATCTTTTTGAATCCTTTTAATTCCCGCACGGGGCGGGTCACGCTTCCCACGAGGTCGCGTACATAGAGTTGCACGACTTCTTCTCCGTCTCTCAATCCGGTATTGGAAACGGTTACGCGGAGGGTGACCGATCCGCTTTTTCCAAACGCCGGTTGATCGGCCTGGATGGCGGAGTAATCGAACGTCGTGTAGCTAAGCCCCCAGCCAAAGGGGAATTGTGGCGAATTGGGCACATCCATATAATGGCTGGTCCACGTGGTATTTGGTTCAAACGGGCGGCCCGTGTTTTTGTGGTTGTAATAAATGGGTATTTGTCCTACGTTTCTGGGAAAGGTCATGGTCAGTTTTCCAGAAGGGTTGTAATCGCCAAATAGCACGTCGGCGATGGCATTGCCGGCCTTGGTACCGAGGAACCAGGTCTCCAGTACCGCCGGGGTATTTTCCGCAATCCAGGGAATAGCCAACGGGCGGCCGTTCATCAACACCACTACCACAGGCTTACCAGTAGCTACCAAGGCTTTGACCAACTCCTCCTGTACCCCGGGCAGGGTAATATCGGAACGGCTCATAGCTTCACCAGACATTCGGCCTTTTTCGCCTATAGCTACTACGATCGCATCGGACTGCCGGGCAAGACTGAGGGCCGCAGCAAACCCGCTTCTGTCTGTGCCCTCAAAATCACATCCCCGGGCATGGCGGATCTGCATGGCTGTGCCTGCCTTATCCTGCAGGCCCTTTAAAAGACTGACACAATCATTCCCGTTGCCCGCGCCCGACCAGGCGCCGATCAAGTCGTTTTGGCTATCAGCCAGCGGGCCGATAACGGCAAGGGAGCGAAGCTCTTTTGAAAGGGGAAGGGTCTGGTTCTCATTGCGGAGCAACACAATCGATTTGCGAGCCATGTCTAATGCAGCTTCCTGGTTGGCCTGGGAAAAGAGCACCTGCTTCTCGCGTTCGGTATCGAAATACCGGTAGGGGTCGTCGAATAGTCCCAATATGAACTTTACCCGCAGGATGTTCCGTACCGCCTGGTCAATCTGGGTAACGCTGATCTTGCCTTCTTCTACTGATTGCTTTAAATACTTGTAATACACCGCTCCCTGCATATCCATGTCGACGCCGGCTTGAAGGGCTAGTTCGCCGGCTTCTTTTTCATCGGCTACGATGCCATGGAGTACCATTTCGTTGATGGAGGTGTAATCGGTTACGACAATACCCTTGAACCCCCATTCTTCGCGCAGTATGTCGTGCAGCAGATAGCTATTGCCGGAAGCCGGCACGCCGTCCAATTCATTGAATGAGGTCATGACGGTGTAAGCTCCTTCTTCCACCGCCGCTTTGTAGGGTGGCAGGTATACATCGCGAAACATTCGATCCGACATATCTACTGTATTGTATTCCCGACCTGCCTCAGGGGCGCCGTATGCCGCAAAGTGTTTCACACAGGCAAGGACCTTGTCGGCATTTTCAAATGTCTCTCCCTGGAATCCACGCACGCGGGCGCGGGCGACCATCGATCCGAGATAGGGATCTTCCCCAGCGCCTTCCATCACCCGACCCCACCGAGGCTCCCGGGAAATGTCGACCATAGGCGCAAAGGTCCAATGCAGGCCGGCAGCTGAAGCTTCTGCCGCAGCAACGCTGGCCGACCGTTCTATGGCCTCCAGATCCCAACTGGCTGCTTCGCCGAGGGGAATGGGAAAGATGGTCTTATACCCGTGAATGACGTCATACCCAAATAGCAATGGGATCTTCAAGCGACTTTCCTCTACGGCTATTCGCTGAAGCTCGCGGTTGTAGGCAGCTGTATGTGCGTTAAAAATAGCGCCTACCTTTCCTGCGACGATATCTTCTTTGTAATTCTCCCGCAGGGTAGGACCGGTCACATCCCAGTCGGAAGTGAACAAGTTCATTTGGCCGATTTTTTCTTCCAGGTTCATCAGCATCATTACGGAGTCGATGCGTTGGTCAAGTTTGTCGGATGAAACCTTGGCTTCTCCACCGCATTGCAGGAAAAAGGGTGTGAGCAAAAGGAGGGTACTAATTTTCCAGTATTTCATATGGTGTGGTTATGTTTCTTTTAAGGTGCATAGTTCACAAGCACAAATTCAATTAATCTTTTCGCTGTGCAAAAAGCCATTTAAGTACCTCCGGATTATAATATGTCTCCTGCCAAATACCATGTCCCAGCGTGGAATACGTCGTCAGCTTGGGTGTGCCTCCTGCTTTTTGAAGCGCCTCGTATATGTCGGTCGAATGCCGGAAAGGGATAACCGGGTCCACTTCCCCGTGAAAAATCCAGATAGGGATGTGGGCGATGGTGGCGGCCAGATTAAGGTCGGCTCCTCCGCATAGCGGCATGCCTGCGGCGACGAGTTCCGGTCTCCGGTAAAGAAAGTCGAATGTGCCGAACCCGCCGCGTGAAAGCCCGGTGACGTAGACCCGGGTAGGGTCAATGGCGGGGTTGAGGCCAGCCATTTATCTACCAATTCAAGTAATAGCCGGGTGGGCATGGTAGGTTCTTTTTCAAAACCGCTTCCCTGCCGGGGTCGATGGTCGTCCAGAAAGTGGTGTCCGGGCATTGGGGGGCCAGCACGAAGCATGGATACTGCTCGCGGTTAACGGTTTCTGCGAAAGCGAGCACGCCATTTTTCAATTGGGCTTCGTTATCGCTGCCCCGTTCACCCGAGCCATGCAGAAAGATAACGAGGGGATATTTTTCGCCTTGCATTAGCTCTTTGGGTTGCAACAGGCGGTAGGAGAGGGATTGTTCCTCTTTATCGAGGTACATTCCTTTTTCAAAAAGTTCATTGGGCGAGGGGACAGAATGGTCGAGCCATCCGCCGCTGAAACCGGCTTTGCGGAGTCCTTCCACGATATAGGGGTTTTTCTTCATCAGGTTCGTGAGGAACCCTGTGCGGTAATTCTCGAGTTGAATAACGATAGGCCCTTGGTCGATGCCTAGCCAGTCTTTATCAAACCAGCCTTCTTCCGAAAAGGACAGGTTGAAGGCATCGAATGGGCCGTATTTGCCGATCAGCTGGGGGTATTGGTTCCACATGGCTTGCAAGGCGGGCAGGCATACTTCGGGGGCGAAGGGCACGGACCCACCGGCAGCGGTGGGGGCAATGGTGCCGTCGTCTTGAAAGTCGACCGTAGCCGCGCCGCGCGCGGAGTAGCCGTGGAAGACCATTTTTTTGCCGTTGAATTTCTTTTCCGCCCAGCCGGGGCCGTCGCAGGCGGTGAGTCCCCAGATTGATTCGCTGTAGCCTTTGAAGTTATTGGGATTGTCGATACAATAAGCCCGGTTGGCAAGGGTTGCCCTACGGGCATTTTCAAAATAATCGATCCCTTTGGCGCGGGTATAGGTATCCTGGATGCCCCGGAAATCGACGTACATGTGGGTGTATTGGTGGCCAAAAAGCGGACCGAAATTGATCATCTCCTGTCCGTGGAATTCAGCCCATTCATAGGTTTCGCACCACTTTCCCCAGGCAGAAGGCGCTACCGGATGGGTAGGGGAACCCAGGGCCAGAAAGTAGATGAACATGCCTTCGTTCATGCCTTCCCATTTTCGGGGGTGAAAGCCTTTTTCGGGGTACCACCCCATAGAGATGAGCCCGTCTTCGTTGGCGATCCAATCCCATTCCACGCGGCGATACAGGAAATCTGCCATCTCGCGAATGGCTTTCTCCGTGGGATCATCCCGGTCGAAATACGACATGCACGACAGTATGCCTGCAAGCAACCAGGCGGTGTCGATGGTGCTGAGCTCTACGTCCTTGAATCGCCTGGCGTGGCGCAGGTCCAGGAAGTGGTAAAAAAAGCCTTTATACCCGCTCACACCGGTAGCTTCAGGCCCTTGAGGCAGGTTTTTCAATACCTCCAGGGTCTTGAAAACGCGTTCGGCAGCTTGCGCGCGGGTGATGTATCCTCTTTCTGCACCAACGAGGTAAGCGCTGAGGCCAAAACCGGTAGCGGCAATACTGGAAAAAGTAAGGGTAGGATACCGATCGGGTATCTGCCAGGTTAGGGTATCTGCCAGTTCCCAAAAATACCGGAAGGTGCGTTCCTGGAGTTCATCGATCTGGAAAGGAACAGGAAGCGGAGTGGGTTGGGAAATGGCCGAAAAAGGCAGGATACAGAGCAGGAAACCCCAAAGGGAAAGGAAGCGCTTTTTCATGAAAAAAAATTTAGAGGCGCGTCCCAAGGACGCGCCTCTATAGTCTTTAATTTTTCACAAATTTTCCATTGGCGACCAGCGCGCCATTCGGGTTGTAACCCACCAGGATGTACATACCAGGAGGCAGGTTAGCAATGTCCACTTCTACGTCTTGCTCGCCGTAGGTGCGCAGTTGCTGCACAGGACGACCAGTTGCATCGAGTACGACCAGGTTTTCCACCATTTCGGCATTTTCGATCCGGACAAAGGAAGAGGCCGGGTTGGGTGCTATGCGGAAGTATTCGACCTGAGGTCTTTCAAATGCACTTACAGTAAGGCATTCGCCATCGCCGATGACGATGTCGTCGAAGTAGGAGGTTACGTCCTCACCTGTGGCATTGATAAGCAGATCGAAGAACAGGGTCAGGCGGCGGTACTGTGCATCATCTGTAGCGGTGGGAAATTCCACGGTGATTTCTTCCCATTCATTCGTTTTGGTATTGGGTACAGGCACTTCGATATTCGGCTCACCAATGGCAGAATTTTCCAGTTTGAGGGCGAAGTTGCCAATGTGGTTCATGTGTACCTTGGCCCGCATGGTCTTGTTGCCCTTAAAATCAATAGGGGCATCCAGGTCTGCAAACATGCCAGCCCAGGGATCGCCGTCACCAGCTTTGATGAACTCACCTACCTTGCTGCTGGTATTGATTCCGCTCGGGTTGGGGTTGTCCAAAATGGCAAATGGATATCCGGTGGCCTCAATGTGGCCGTTGGCAAAGTATTTCCAGTTGGAGATAGTCGTATTGGTGGTCTCATGATCGTCGACACAACCGTTGTACGACGAACGACGCCAGCGGATATTATCCACGAAGTACGTGTGCGGATCCGGGTCGGAGACGCCGCCATCGAAGAAAATGACCAATTGCTTGTAGTCGCTCCCGTTGGGTGCGCTGAAGTCGATGAGGAATTTTTCCCAGGTATTGGGAGTCGTAATCGTATCCCAGACCTCCGTGACGCCGCCATCTCAACCTTGCAGTTTGAACAGGATCGGGGTTTCCATCGGCGCCCAGATCTGAATGCTGAGTTGGTTGTAGAGCGTCAGGTCGATCGGGATCACGGTTTCCATACCCAAACCAGCCCATGGGTCATTGGCCGGGTCGCTGAATTCGCCCACTTTCGTACTGCCGTTATTGACGTCGAGATGCGGGTTGCTGACCACATCAAGGAATTGGCTGCCATAGAATACCGTATAATTGCGCTGGCATTCGTAGTCGTCGAGGATATTAGTGATGGCTTCAACGCCTTCACAAGGATCTGCGGTCGAGATGCTTTGACCGAGGTTGTCGATGCAGTAGGTTGTTCCGGCTGCTGCCGTACCACCGTCGAAGATCAGGTTGAGCGCGCCAAAATCAGTGATCCCGGTGTAGTCCGAGAAGTCGAAATTCAGCGTGATCCATTCTTCCGTGGCTGTGATATCGCGGGTAACTTCCTTGTTGCCTTGAGAAGGGCTAACGAGTTGCATGGTCACCGTTGCCGAGCCGGCTGGCGCCCATACGTCGAGGTTGAGCTGCGGATAGCCTGTAAGACTGAAGTCGACAGGGAGGAAGGCCTGCAGCGTACTGAATGGCGAAGACCCCTTGGTGTAGCAGCCCACCATGGAACTGGTGTTGATCCCGGTGGGGTCAGGGTTGGCGCCCGGTCCGTTGAATGTGCCGTGTACGACGGTATTGCCGTCGAGTGGCCCCCAGAACAGGGCAGCGCCATTTTCAAAGTCCTCCAGCGCAGGAAGACTGGGGGCGGTAGTCCATTCGATATCATCGATGTAGTATACATCGCCGGGTTCGCCATTCACCCCTGCATTGAAGAAGAACACGATCCTCGAGAAGCTGGAGGCAGCAAAGGGGCTAAAGTCGACCGTATAGGTCACCCATTGATCTACATCGGGTACGGTCTTGTCGATTTCCATCGCTGGTGAAATGCCTTCCAGTTTGAATTTCATTGTGCAGATCTTGGGCGACCAGATCTTCACCCGCAGATTGTTGTAGGTGCTGAGGTCGAGGGGGGTCTGATAGTCGATAACCAGGGCGCCCCATTCGGTACCAGGCCCTGCCGGATCGTTAAATTGCCCCACCTTTTCAGAAGGATTTACTGCAGAAATGTTTGGGTTAGCCACGACGTACAGCGAATCCCATCCGCCATCGTAGATCGCATTGCGGTTGCATTCAAAGTCGTCGATCATCTGGGGGATGACAGGTGCACCGGTGCAGGCGCCTTTGGGTTCAGCCCGCAGGTTGTCGAACAAGTACGTATCGGTACTACCGAATTCCCCAGGCGCAAAAACGATCAGGATCTTGGTCAGCCCTAAATTGGCTGCTGCCGCACTAAAGTCGAAGGTGTATTCCTGCCAGGCATTGGTGACAGCGATATTTTTGGTGGCTTCGATGTTTCCACCTGTCCCTTCCAACTTGAGAAGCACCTGGGTGGGCGCCGGTGCATAGACGTTTATTTTAAACTGATTGTTGACCGACAGGTCCATCGGCGTGCCCAGATCTGCGAGCGCGAAATTGTAGTTTTGGTCCGGATTATTGGTATACGCACCCACATCCACGCTGGAGTTGATGACGTTGGGCTCCGGGTTGGCGACTACGCCGTCGTAGGAGCCGTTGATCGCGCCCCAGGTGAGTTTGGCGCCGCCTTCAAAATCTTCGTAGATATACCCGGGCTTGTAGGCTACCAGGTTGTCGAACAGGTAGGTGTCACTACTGCCCGTCACGCCGGGATCGAAGAAAATGATGAGTTTCTCCAACCCGGTGTTTCCGGCAGCAGCGCTGAAGTCGAAGGAGTATTCTACCCATTCGCCGGTTTGGGTGATCGCGGCTGACTTTTCAATGTTCCCGCCTGGGCCTTCCAGTTTCAGGAGGATGCTGGTGGCAACGGTGGAATAAACCTGGAGTTTGAACTGATTATACTCCGAAAGGTCGAAGGTACCATAGTCAGTCACCCAGAATAAGCTGTAGGAAGAGAAATCTGCTTTGGTGTAGGAACCGCAAAAGGCGCTTCCGTTCACCGCATCGGGCGTAGTGTTGGCGACCACGCCATTGTACGTGCCTTCTGCGGCGGTCCAGTTGAGGTCGGAGACGCCGCCTTCAAAGTCTTCGTAAATGATTTGGCCGTATGTCCAGGAAGTGAACAAGACCAGCAGTGCAGAGAGCAGTAACCATCTTTTCATAAGTCGATTGATTTTTAATGGTGGAAGAGAAATTTTTTAATAGAATAGATAAGTTTTTGAGTTTATAAGGGTATGCGTTTTTAGAAGAGGAGGATTTGGAAAGCATCCTCGTTGATCTTTAGGAAATACATGCCAGGCGGCAGGTTTTCGGTGGGTATTTGTAGCTGGTAAATTCCAGGCATTCCGGTTGTCGGGGCAGGAATGACGCTGACCGTTCGACCGGTCCAATCGTGTATAGAAATATCAATTCCCGTTATTTTTAGAACGCTCAGTTCCAGGGTTATGCTGTTTCCGGCCAGGGCCGGGTTTGGGAAGATGGTCGCATCCATGGTGTAAAGCGGTCGTTCAAGCACCGCTACTTCGGTTGAATCGGGCACAAAGCCGATGGCATCCAGTGCGGATTGGATCTCGGGGTTGGCCATAAATTTTTCCCACAAAAGGCCCGTGCGGTAGTTTTCGATCATGCATACAATAGGTCCCTGGTCGATGGCCAGGTAAGAATTGGCGAACCAGTTTTGGTCGGGGTTAAAGGCATCGTAAAATCCGTAAGGACCCCAAAGCCCGGAACCGTATTCGCGGTAGAAGTGCTTCAATGCAGCGATACTTTCATTGGGCGTATAGGGCATGGAAGAGAGGGCTGCAGTAGGCGTGATCGTGCCGTTGTCGCCACCGGCAGTTGGTTCATGAGCCAGGTAGCCCCAGGGGTTATCACTGGCTGTCAGTCCCCAGCTATTTTCTCCGTAGCCTTCGTGTCCTTCGGGATTCTCGATACAGTATTCGCGATTGATGTAGGTATGGTTGCGATTGCGGATAAAATAATTGGCGTAGGCATCCCTTTTTAAGCGGGGATCGAACCCCAGGTAGGAATAGTGTGCAAAGAACAACGGGCCTCCACGGTAGGGCCCCACATCCAGTTTATACCCGTAGTAGGAATTTCCATTGGTGTAGCTAGCGCCTGCCCACCCGGTGTGATAAAGGCTGGCTGGTACGCCATGCGTAGGGGATGCAATGGCCAGGATATAAATGATCATGGCTTCATTGAAGCCCCGGATCGGAAAATTCATTTGCCAGGCATAGTTGGGCGACCAGTGCCAATACAGAAAGTTGTTGACCTGTTTGCGATAGAAGTTGAAATCCACATCTTCCCAAAGGGAGGTGACCAGGTCGCGAAACGCTTCCTCTATGGGGTCATCCTGATCGAAATACTGGCGGGCGGTGAGCAGGCCTTGCAATAGAAAGGAAGTCTCTACCAGATCGCCTCCGTCGTCGTAGGTACTGAATGGGATCACGTTGCCCGTCGTTCCATTCATCCAATGTGGCCAAACGCCATGAAAGCGGTCGGCATATTGCAGGAAGGAAGCAATTTGAATGAGCCGGTTCAGCCCGGCTTCCCGGGTGATGAATCCCCGCTCGATGCCCACCAGAATCGCCATGATGCCAAATCCGGTGCCTCCGGTGGTGACGATATCGCCCGAAGTATTTCGCTCGCGGGCCATGCCGCAAACGGGGTGGGCGAAATCCCAAAAATACCGGAAGGTGTACTCTTGAACCATGTCGAGAAATTGCGGATCCGACATGGTACTGGTGACCAGGGGAAGAGGACTCGAGAGTCCCGATTCCTGGCCATTAATGGTATGTGCTTTCAGTTGGTATTGGAAATTGAGGTTCTCCCCGAGGGTGCCTGTGAAATCCATATAAGAGGTTATCGCACTCGACACATTGGCGACCCATTCCACGGCGCCGCCGTTTACGGAACGATACACCCGGTAGCCGGCCAGATTGGGTTCTGTGTTGGCAGTCCAGGAAAATTCTACATGCTGTTCATACGCTTTTCCTTCCAGGCCTGTGGGGGGAGCCGGTTGAGCTAAACTCGCTCCCATTCCTGCCAGCAGGAGCGCAACTAGTAAGGGTATTCTCATGGTTGGGGCTTCTCAAACTAATTCGAATGGAAGTTAGTCCTTCTGAGGTGGGCTTCCAAAAAATACACCTCACTACTACTACGCCACTCAAAATTGGATCATAAATTCCGTCAGGTTGGTCTCTTCGGTCAGGTTGAGTTTTTTGCGAAGCCGGTAGCGCTTGTTTTCCACGCCACGGATGCTGAGGTTGAGCAGCTGTGCAATCTCTTTGGAGGTGAGGTTCATTTTCAGGTAGGCAGCCAGGCGGAGATCGCCGGGGGTGAGATCTGTATATTGTGCCTTTAATTTTTTGAAAAAATTTCCGTGCACATGGTTGAAGCTTTCTTCCAGCAACTCCCAGTCGTGGTCGCTGGTAATGTGTTCGTCGATCAGTCGGAGTAATTTTTTCAGCTCTCTCGATGGTTTTTCTGCTTCCGGTAGTTTTTGGAGCGCTGCCTTTATTTTGCTCAGGGTTTCGTTTTTCCGGATCAGGTTCATGGTCGAGTTGGCCAACTCATTATTCTTGCTGCTGATCTCCATATGCAGCCGCTCATTGGAAGCCTTCATGCGCTCTTTGTCCAATTCACGCATTTTTTCCGTTTCCAATTTCCGGAGTTGTCGCGACAGCCGCCGTTGGCTGATCAGGTATAAGCCCCATCCCAGCCCTGCCCCGATCAGAAGGTACAGGAGGGCGGCCCATTTACTGAGGTACCAGGGGGGTGGGATGGTGAATGAAAATACCGAACTGGCCTCTGAGCAATTGGATTGTACATGAAACTGGTAGTTGCCCGGAGGCAGGTTCATATATTCTTTAATAGAGGCAGGATTCCAGCTGGTCCAGCCCGGATCGTATCCATCCAGCTTGTATCGGAAGAGGGCCTCTTGGGTGAATTGCGGGCAGGCAACCGAAAAGCGGTATCCGTTTTTCCCGTATTTCTCTACCGTACGCAACACCGGATGGATTTCCTGCGGAAACTTCAGATGAGGCCGGTCAGTTTCCCGCAAAAGGGCGTAGCCGTCATTGAGGCAAAACAGGTAGAGCCCGTTTGCAAGGCTGACGATATGTTCATCGCCGGGCACGAGTTGTACTTCGAGCCGGTGAACGATGCCTTCATGGATGTAATCCAGTTCATTTTCCCTGGAAATAAACCAATCGGTGTTCGTGCCGGGATGTATTCTGGATTTTCCAGGAAGGGGAATGTGGTTGATAGCTGCAATCGGCTCCAGTGATTGGCTTTCCTCCCGGAAGGTGAAGAATGAGGTGTCTGAATGGATGACAAAAGTGTCGTTTAGGACGAAGATATGGACGTTGAATTCGGTGGGAAGCCCACTGTCGCGCTCAAAATGGCGGATCTCTTCCACCCGCAAGGCATTGCTTCCAAGCTTGATGCGATGGAGTCCGCGGTGGGAGTGCACGGCCCAAAGGTTGCCGGCTGGATCGAAACACAGCTCTTTGATGGGTTCGAGGAATCCATCCACCCGGTGGGAAAATTCCCATCGCCCCCGGGCATCTTTTTGAAAGATAACAATGCCGTTGTAGGACCCCTGAACCAACAGATCTGACCGTTCGGGATGGCGCAGGGTTCTCCACCCTCCTTTGATCGATGAAATTTTTCGGGATTTCCGGTCTTCAATGAGAAAGGTTCCTTCGTTGTGCCCGCAAAGGAGTTGTCCGTCAAAAACCTGCAGTTCCCAAACCTGTCCCTGCGTGCCTTCCACCAATTGAAAGGTTCCTTTTTCCGCAGGCCAATCTTTGTAAAAGACGCCCTGGTTAGTTCCGAGGTACAATTGCCCTTCAAAGAGGGCTGCCGAATAAATCGTCCCTGTTTTCCCAAGCCGATCCGTATAATAGGTGAGGGGCGAGCGGATCTCCACGAGGTCGATCCCTTTATCAAGGCCTACCCAGAGGTTGTGGTCCTGGTCCTCAAAAAGGGCCAGCACCGTATTGTTTTGCAGCCCGTTTTCCTGGCTGAGGTGAAAACGGGGCGTGCCATCCGGGTTTAAGACGAACAATCCGTCGAGGATGGTGCCGAGGGCTAAGCCGCCGTCCTGCAGCACCAATCCTTTATTGAGTTGCGTTTTTTTGAGTTGTGCGTTGAGGGGATTGTCCCATGGGGTAAACCGGCCATTCCGGTAGAGGAAAATGCCGTGGTTGTTGGTGCCAGCCAGAAATTGGCCTTCGAAGAGGGGAAGCAGGATGGAAACAGTGGTAGGGGCCAGTATTTCGCTTCCTTCCACAAACCGGAAGGAATTGCCTGGCAGGAGCTCGTAGAGGCCTTTATCCAACACCTGGAACAAGAGCCGGTCTTCAATTTGCTGCACGAACATGATGTTACCGGGAGGGGTAAGGATGGTAACTTTTTCGTAGTCGTACAGGAATATCGTGGAAAAGGACTGGAAGAGGACGAAATCCTTATTGGCCAGGATGTGCCAGATCTCTTCGGTTTCGGCTTTTTCACTTTTGAGGGACTGGCTAAGGGAGGTATAGGTCCAGCTGCCGAGATGGCTTTTTTCCCAGAAGCCAAATTCGGCGAAGCCGCCGCAGAATACTTTCTCCCTGGCATACCCGACGGCCCGGGCCACCTGCCGGTTCGGCAGCGGAAGTAATTGCCAACGATTGCCGTCGTATTCGAGCACACCTGCCGAATTGGCAAAGTACATCCACCGGTCGGTTGCCTGGGTGATGGACCAGTTTTGGCGTTGGGCCTGGTATTCCTGGCTGGTGAAAGCGTGTACGCGGGGAATTTCCTGTCCTGCGGCATGGACCCCTGCCGTCAGAAGGAAAAATCCGATCAGAATAGAAAATTTGTACACGTGTTTCGCCCTTTCTGTCGACGGAAAATTCCGTCTCCATGGCAAAAATCGCAAATTTTACGGGGAAGAAAAAGAAATGGGAAGGGGAGCGGAAGGAACTAGTGCTCCGGAAGGTCGAAATACCCGTGGATATTTCGCTCAAACGCCCTCGGGGAGAGGCCGTTGTACTGAAACTGCATACTGCGTTTTACCTCAAAGCCGGCTTCGTAGGTGTGTACCAACAATAATCCGCCGAAGCATTTGACGAGGAATTTGCCGTTTTCAAAAACGGCAGCTACGGTACCGGAAGGGAGCGCAGCATATCCAAACTCATGGAGGTCGAAGACCTGCGCGTCGAGGATGGTAATGGGCTGATCGCCGACAAACGTAAAAGCCCCGTTGAATGGACGGGTAACTGCCCGGATGAATCGTTCCAGGGCGTGCACGTCCAATTCCCAATTGATCAGGCTGTCGGCAGGGGTACGTTTGGGGTAGTACGTGGGGGTGAGGGAAGCGTCCTGTGGGGTGGTCTGAAAATCATTGCGGACGAGGCGGTCGATGTTTCGCTCAATGAGGTACTTCATGGCCAGGGTATTCTTGAAGTGCATGGTCTCGGCCGTATCGCGATCTGTGATCTCGAACTTAAACGTATCGAGCACATCGCCGGAGTCTACACCCGGATCGTACCGGAACAGATTGGTGTAAAACACCTTCCTGCCTTCGATGATCGACCAGTTCATAGGCGATCGGCCTCTGCCGAGGGGAAGGTTCATCGAGCTGCCATGCATGCCGAAGGCGCCGATACGAAGTCCTGAAAGAACATCGGCTGGCAACAATCGCTGCCAGCCGATGACAAAGGCCAGGTCCAACCGCAAAGAGCGGAGGTAATCCTGGTCTTCTTCGTTTTTTAGTGAGTACGTTTTTGCCTGATAAACCTGGACACCCCGGGCTTGGGCCGCTTCTTTCAAATCCAGGTAATCAGCTACCTCATTCCGCTTCCCCAGGTCCGGGCTGATCGTGATCAGATGCCGGACGGGGAATGGGATCTGGAGATTTTCCAGTAAGAAAAACGTAGTGGCTTTGCAGCCAAAAACGGCAATATTATCCAACACGCTCCTCTATTTTCCTAAACGGGATACAGTTTGTAGAAAATTCCTGCTTGAGAGAATCAATCCGCTGGGCGAAATAGGCCTCCAATTTTTTGAGATTGGAATTGCCGTTGATCATCCACCAAATCGGATGAATCAGCACATGGAGAGACTGCCGGTTCTGGAATTCTTCCGAATCGGTGGGGTGGCCAAAACGCCATATCCCGGTCGAATCTGAGAAGTATTTGATATTTCTGAAGTACTTGGATTGATACGTATGTTCAATGCCTGCAATAGGCGCATCGTAGTTCTGGTAGTCCACGCTGGGGCGGTGGAAACTGATGACCTGCACTTTTTCCTTGAAGCAGTTTTCAAACATGGAGATTTCCTGCGTCAATCCTTCCTGAAAATTCTCGTAGATAGTGGGGTCAAAATGGACGCTGATCTGATGGCCCAGCTCCCGGATATTGAGGATGTTGTTAAAGTCTTTTGGGGCCATGACATTGTAGAAGTTGGAGCGGAGCATGAAGAAATACGTCGATTTAATTCCCATGCTGTGCTCAATCCAGGCCATTTCCAGGGCAAATTGCGTATCGAAGTCTACATCGTGCCGCAACACTATTTGCCCTTCAGGGTTATCCAGTTCCTGGAAAAAGAGGAATTGGTACCCCTGGGCTTTAAAAGCCTGCAAGAAATCTTCGTAAGAACCCAGGTGATTTCCTTGGTTTTCTCGGTTTCGGGGTGGCATTTTTAGTGCTGGAGAGGTGATAAAGGGTTGATGTAATTCCATAGGTTCATGAGTTAATTTGTTAGCGTGCAAGTAGCGTTTTAATGGCTTCGAACCCTTTTGATCAGGATGTTGTATAAGGCCTGATACGTGTATCGAAGATCTGTTAGTAGCGGTCTTTTTTTATAAGCCTCCAGGTAGCGCCGTTCGATATCGACGGTATCTTCCAGGCTGTTTGGAACCTCGACATACACGGGTGGGATTAACCCGGGTTTGAACTGTTTCCGAAATTCCTGAAATTCCTGCGGATAAAGGCTAAAGTAGTGTGGACTGATGGGGCGAACGCCAAAGATCTTCAAGTCGCCCCGTACTAAGTTGTATAGCATGGGCAATTCATCGATCCAATATTTGCGCATAAAACTTCCTACCGGCGTGATGCGGGGATCGTCTTTGAATTTGGCGCCATTTCCCAACCCATGCCATTCGTAGATGAGGCCTTGCACATATTCGGAGTAGGGAGACATGGTGCGCATTTTGTACACGTTGACCAGTTTCCCGTTTTTCCCCACTCGTCTGAGTTTGATCAGGGGGCCGTATGTAGCCTCCTTGTTGTACTCCGGCTCCTTCACTTTTTGTACGATGAAGTGCAACCTTCCATTGATCTCTTTGCTTTCCACGAGACGGAAACCACAGGAGTATAAGCGGCCATAGGTTTCCATCTCTGACATGACCCGGTTGTGGCCATTGGTCACCAGGAAATATAGTTTTTTCAGATAGGGGAGTTTGGGCCATACCCGGTTTACCACGTAGTCCAAAAACAGATAGGGCTTTCTCAATGGAGAAGGGATGGATGCCAGTATGCGTTCTTCCCGTGCTTGTGCGGTTTCGACCGATCCGGCAAAAAAGCTTTCCGGCGGCAACTGCTCATTGACGCTTTCCAAAAACTTATTTACATAGCGGATATCGTTGAGACCGGTCAGATTGATAATGCATTCCGAACCTCTTTCAGGGGAAATTCCGTATCGAAAAGTGCTGCTCTTGGGAAGCGGTATGCGGCTATTGACAACGATCTGATTGCAGTTATTCGTTTCCTCCGTCACCCGCCTGGCAAAGCGTATCAGCGAAGAGGGTATGGTATTATCCTTTACCTCCCGCCGCAATTTGTGTTGCGTCGTTATTAAAGACATGAGATTATAAAATTGTAAAGTATTTGGTTTCTATACTCTTTCGAGTGGGGTATATATCTCATAGGCCTGGAAAGTGCTAATTTCCAGCATTAATCCGGATTTAGGTAAATCAGTATTTGGGAAAAATGTAGTGCGGCCCGTAGCAATCGGGCAAAAGCTTTCAGGTGATAAAATTATCGGATATTTTATGAAAGAGCAAGTAATAACTCATTTATTTTCTTAATAAGAATGCTGATTTTCAGCAATTTATATAATAATTCAAAATATGTCGTTTCCAAGTCATTGTTTTTAAGCACTATACGGGTAAGATTTCTCGTTCCATCCGGTTGTTCCTCCCTTCTCAGGAGCTTCTCACCCGCTTGATAAAGATATTGTAAAACGCCTTTCCCAAATAGTGCAGGTCGGTTTTCAGGGGCGCTTGCTCATAAGCTTCCAGGTATCGCTGTTCAATTTGCCAGATCTCGTCGAATGTGTTAGGTACCTCGACATACACCGGAGGGATCAATCCGGGCTTGAATTTTTTCCGGTATTCCTGAAATTCTTCCGGAAACAGGCTCAGGTAATGAGCGCTCACCGGCCGGACGCCAAAGATCTTGAGGTCGCCCCTGACCAGGTTCCAGATCATAGGCAGCTCGTCGATCCAGTATTTTCGCATAAACTGCCCCAGGGTGGTAATCCGCGTATCATCCTTGAAATTATCGCCTCCGTCGTAGCCGTTCCGCTCATAAATAAATTGTTGGATATACTCCGAATAGGGCGACATCGTGCGCATCTTGTACACTTTGAATAGTTTACCATGTTGCCCCACCCGTCGCAGGTTGATCAGTGGCCCGTAGGTAGCTTCTGTATTGTAGGCCGGTTCCCCCGTTTTTTCGGCGATGAAATACAGCTTCTCTTCGTGCTCGATCGTATCCACGAGCCGGAACCCACAGGAATACAACCGGCCATAGGTTTCCATCTCCGATACAACCCGGTTGCGTCCTTGTGTCAGTGCGAAGTAGGAGCCGCGAAGGTAAGGCAGCTTTGGCCATACCCGCTTCACCAGGAAATCAGCCCCGTAGTATAGCTTATTGAAGGGCTTGGGGTATTTTTTCAGGATCCGCTCCTTGCGGCGCTGCGATACTTCCACACAGCCGGCAAAACGGCCTTCCAAAGGGAGTTGTTGGTTGGCTGACTCCAAAAATTTGTTGATGTACCGGATGTCATTGAGCCGCGTCAGGTTGACCAGGTAGTTGTGGGCGCCCTCCAGGTTTTTATTCAAAAACCGGGCTACCTCGGGAGGGGCCGTGTCGGGAATGGGTTTGTTGATTACGCTCTCCATTTGATAAGCCAGTATTTGACCAGGTTTTTTACTTGCTGAATATATTTTTCCTTTTGCCAGAGGTAGGGATCGTCGGTCCAGCGTTGTGGGTGAAAATTGAGCATGGCTTTATCGGGAAATTTTCCCTGCGCCAGGTAGTCAATGATCTGGGCTGTGGAATGAAAGGTTAGTGCCTGAGGTGAATTTACCCGGTCACGCACGCTTACAGCCTGGCCATCCCAACGCCTTCCTGTATCGGTCAGGTAAAAGATTTTACTAAAATCCAGGTCGAAATAGGGCTCGCCAATAATACCATAATCCCGGTACTGGTAGTGCTTCCACACATCTTTATTGTCGTACTTCGACCGGGGACTGCCATGCATGCAGATGGTGGATATGGGCGTCACGGCCCGCAACTTTTCCAAATGCTGTTCAAACAGCTTTATTGCCTTATGGGGATCGCCATGGGCAAAATCCATGTCCTCATAATGGTAACCTACTTCGTGCCCCAATTCGTGGATCTCTCGGATCACCGCTTCGTCAAAACTGTGGGGCACCATGCGGAAGTAATAACTGCCTTTGATCCCTTTTTCGTGTTGAATGCTTGCGAACTCGAGGGAGTGGAGTTTGCGGTCGTCTACATCATGGCGCAGCATGATGACTTTCTCCATAGGGGCATGGAGGTATTCGGAGAAGGTTTGGAAGGCATAGCCTTGCGCCTTCAGCTGATCGAGTAGATTGCGGTAGATCGCAGTAGTAAAATCGCGCATACTCAAAAGTTTGTGCCTACCCGGTACATCTCCAGGTAATATTGGAAAACGCGTTCCAGTCCTTCATACATCCGCACCTTGGGCACATACCCTAGCCGCTGCTGGATCTTGGCAATAGCTGCCTTCGAATGTTTTACATCGCCGGTTCGTTCCGGGCCATAGGCTGGTTGGATATTCTTTCCGGTGATCTGGCGAAGCATGTCCACCATTTCATTCAGGGAAACCTGCTCCCCGCAAGCGACGTTGTAAACCTGGTTCAGGGCCGATTTTTCCTGCGTAAACAAGGCCAGTTCGTTGGCTTGCAGTGCATTTTCCACAAAAGTGAAATCGCGGCTGGTCGATCCGTCGCCATTGATCCGCGGTTGCTGGTCTTCGATGAAGGCCTTGCAAAAGATCGGGATGACGGCCGCATAGGGGTTGTCGGCATTTTGGCGTGGGCCAAAAATATTAAAATACCGCAACCCCACATAGTCGAGCCCATAGGTCCGTGCGAAGACATCGGCGTACAGCTCTGCAGCATATTTGCTGGCTGCATAGGGAGACAAGGGCCTTCCGATCCGGTCTTCTACTTTGGGAAGCTCGGGGCTGTCGCCATAGGTACTGGAGGAAAAGGCCAGCACGATCCGGTCTACGCCTGCCTTTTGAGCGGCGTGCAAAATGTTCACGGTGCCCCCTACATTTACCTCATTGGTACGGGTCGGTTTCTCGATCGAGCGGGGCACAGAGCCCAGCGCCGCCTGGTGGGTGACCTTGTTGATCCCGTCCATCGCTTCGGCGCATACCCCATTATCACAAATATCCCCCTTGAGGAACTCGAATTTCGGATGGCCTTTAAATTCAAGGATATTCTCGTAGTAGCCAGTAGAGAGGTCATCGACTACGCGCACCAGATCGACACGTTCATCGCCCAGAAACTTTTCAACGAGATTGGAGCCGATGAAGCCGGCGCCGCCAGTGACTAATAAGTTAATTCCCATGTTTTTTGAGCAATTGTGCTTCGCTCTTTTTCGAGTAGCGGTTAGTGATAAATTCGTAATAGTACCTGGATACATTCACCTTGGAAGCTACAAAAGCTCTTGCTTTCTCCCGGTAGCTTTCCCGGTCTTGTGCCAGTACGTGGTCTACCATTGCAAATACTTTTTGAGATTCGGAGGTGTTGTACACCAGATCGTATTGCTCCATTTCCTGGAGGTTTGGATCGACAAAGGTACTGATATAGACGCAAGGAGTACCCAAAATACCGGCTTCGGTTCCGGTGGTTGTCCCTTCACTGATTACGATAGAGGCATAATTCAGGGCATGGTGGAATTTGTCCGGAGGTATCCGCATACAGAATGGCTGCAGTTCTTCAGTCACCGCCCGTTCGGCTGTGATAAAGACCCTCATTTTTTCCGATAACTTTTTCACCAGGTTGATCTTGTCTTCTGTCGTCATGCCTTTGTGTCCTACATCGTGTGTAGCCTCCCAGGAGATGAACCGAATGATGGCGTAAGGCTCCCCCTCCTCTACCCCCAGCCAGGAATGGATCGCCGGATCGGGGGTGAAGAATTCGGGGTGGAGGTACGCGAGCTCATGGTAGCCGTTGTAGCGTATTTGTTTGGGCCCCAAGTCCTTTGGCAAAACTTCCGGCGTCAGGATCACATCGGTAAAAGGCCTGTAGAGCATGACCTGTTCCATATTGCCCGTATCTTCGATCGAGAGGTATTTGGCGCCCAGGAAGGGGGCGGCATGGGCGGCATAGATCGTTCCATGGCTGACCAGCAGGTCGGGCTTGAACCGCAAACCGGTGAGGAACATGCGGATGTCGTACTTGACCAGCCCCCATATCTTGCCCCAAAGGCTCCGGTAGTGTTTTCCAAAAGATTCATATTCAAACCCTTCGGCTTTCAGCAAGTCGAGCTCAAATTCTTTGTCCCTGGCAGTAAAGAGCACGACAGCTCCGTCCTTCATAAGGAGGCGGGCCAGGTGTTTGAAGAGGTGAACGTGGGCCGGGTGGCCAATGTCAAATATTACGCGCATCATTTTAGTTTATGGTAGATGGATAATCCTAACTTCCCGATCCGGTATAATGCCGGGTTGAGTATTTTTTCATAGCGACCGTAACTGACTTCTTCCCCCCCGAATCGGGCTTTGAATTCCCGAACGCCATAGGCTTCTTCCGGTCGGCCGGCGCCCATGAAGTCGAACAATTGGTATCCGTGCTTCAATCCGTAATCGATCTGTGCCCAGGTAGCCAATACGCTGGAGTGCACGCCTTTCACCGCGCCATTGTCGCCACAGACATACCATTGATAGATGATCTTGTCGCGGTATACAGGACCTGCGCTGCCTCCCATCACCTTATCTCCGTGCTTGACGACAAAAACTTTCCCGTTGGGGGAGGTCCAGAAACTTCGAAATAACTCGAAGCTCGGCAAGGGTTTTTTCACTTTTGTTTTATACAGATCTTCCAACAGGTCGTAGAGCGCTCTCACCTCTTCTTCTGTCTTGGGTTCTTCGATCACTGCCCCTGCAGAAAGACTTGAGCGTATCTGACGTCGGCGATTGCTGCTCATGCGTTTTTGTACGTCGTCCTCCTCATCCAGTGCTACCAGATAGTTGAGGTGTGGCCGATAGGTGAAACCGCTGGATTGAAAGGCTTCTTGCAAACCGGTCGTATCGAAGTAGTTGCGAAATTCGATATAGATCGCTTTTCCTCCTGCTTCTTTTTTCAAGGCATGAAGAAGGGTTTGGACCGCTTTTTTCTTGTCCACGGAGGCATGTTCCGATACGATGGGGCCACCCCACACGATAAGCCTGCGCGATAGCCAGGATTTTATACTGCCGCCGTCACGCTGGAATGCGCCCATCAGCGAACCTTCGACAGCGCCGGATTCTCCTTTGAGGATTAACAGGATGGGTTGATAGCCTTTGACCGGCTCTATGAATTCAAAAAATTCGGGACTTTGAAAAAAATGGTCCGTGGAAGATTGGTCCAACAACTCCTGGAGGCCGGAAATAGCGGAGGGGTCGTTCTTCAATTGAGCAAGGTGGGTGAAAATTTTAATGGGCATAATTTGCTACCGTGTGTATTAATTTCTCTGACAATTAATTAATTAGCGCCGTATTTACGGTGTCGGATGTGTTAGTTGATAATGGGTGGTTGGAATCCGCATGGCCATGCCAGCGCTGTTTTCCGATCAGGGCCATGAGGAATGTCCAGATTCCTGTGGCTTTTATGCAGATGGCATCTATGTCTCCGGTATCATCAATGCTGAGGCGTTTCAGTTTGAAAGGATCAGTTTGAAGGGTGTTGAACCCATAATCGACGGTGATGGCATACTCGTATCCAGCCCTTTTTACCAGTTCTATATCGCGGTCGGAATAGTCGCCGTTGGGGTAGGCCAGTGCGTCAATTGTAAAGCCGTACTCTTCTTCCAGCGTTTGTTTGCTTTCTGCGATCTCCCTCCAGGCTTCTTCTTTGTCGCACTTGGGCAGACAGGGATGGAAAATCGTATGGGCCTGAAAATTGATCAAGGGCTTCATTTCCATGATCTGCGCTTTAGACAAGGCCTGCGGAAGGTCAAATTCCAATTCCGGGTAGAAACCCGCTTCGGCCAATATCTGAAGTTTTTTGGTATTGGGAATCTTCTTGAGCCTTTCCGGTTTCACTTCCTTCCGTTTATACTTGAACCAATAATGCCGGTTGGTATTGACCAGCCCCGAACAGAGGAAAATAGTGATGGGGATTTGCAGTTTCCGGACGATCGGCAGCAAGTTGTAATTGCTGATATGCCCATCGTCGAGGGTGATGATGAGCGGTTTGGGGGGCAATTGCACACCGGCGCCCTGGCGACGTGCCTCCAGGTACGCTTCGAGGCTGATGATGTTATATTTTTTTGCCAGATAGGAAAAAGCTTTCCACGCTGCTTCCTCAGGCAGGTCATGAAACATCACGATCGTCACTTTCCGTCGCTGGATGGTCTCCCGGATCAGGTAAGGGAGCCCGGAATAGCGAATGAGTTTGAATAGGAGTTTCTTGGGGGACATACTAGCTCTAGTCAATAAAGTGGTTATACCATTTTTCCAGATGGATCAACTTCCATATTTCCCTGGAATAATTCCCTTTTCTGGAAAGGTGGTGCTGATACATTTCCCGAACCTTTTCCGGTTCGATCAATCCGCGTGATTCGAAGGCGGAAGAGGAAAAGAGGTCCGTGATATATTTTTGAAACAAGGGCGTCCGGAACCACTCGGCTTCCGGGGTTTCAAACCCCACCTTGTCGCGTCGCATGCGGATCTGTTCGGGCAAGGTACCTTTCATGGCTTCCCGCAATACGTGCTTGGTCATCCCTTTTTGGATAATGAGATTGTCGGGCAGCAGCAGCGTACGCTCCACCAGCCGGTAGTCGAGAAAGGGGACCCGTGCCTCAATCGAGAACCACATCGAATTGCGATCTTCCCATTTGAGCAGGTGCTCCAGTTTGTATTCGAAGTGGTTGACCAGGGCGTCCTGCAGGGAGTTGGACCCGTAGAGTTCGCCGGCAATGTCTCCGGCCCCGGCGGCATTGGCCTGGAAGAAATCCGGGTGCAGGTAGCCTTTTTCCATTACACGCAACCGGGTGCGCAAAAAGGCAGGCAAGAGAAAGAACACCAGGCTTTTGATGCCGTAAAGCGACCGGTGTTTGGCGTAATAATGGCCCATTTCGGAAGCCATGGCGCCTACTTTACCCTTGCGCAAAAGGTTCTTGAAATGAAACCCGAAGAAGTAATGATACCCTGCCAGCGCCTCATCGGCGCCCTGTCCGTCGAGGGTGACGGTGACGTGTTCTTTGGCCAGTTTCATCACCCGGTATTGCGCATAGGTCGAGGTGCTGGGCACCGGCTCCAATTGGGCCCGGGTGAGTTGCTCCAGATCGGCCATCAGCCCGTGCTCGTCGGGCTGGGTGTAATACATGTGGTGCAGCTGATCGCTGTACAGGTTAATGAAGGAAGACTCATCTCCGTTGCGGCCCTGCCCGTAAACCGCAGAAAAAGTGTTAAGGTCCTTCAGTCCATGGTCCTGGTTCAATATCGAGACGATGCTGGAAGAGTCGAGCCCCCCGCTCAGGCAAACGCCGACGGGCACATCGCTCCGGAGGCGCAATCCGACCGAGGAGGCAAACATCTCGCGGTAGGCTTCGGGATCTTTGAAGGGCTCTTTCAATTCTTCTCGCAGGTTGTACCATCGTTTGGGTTGGAGGCTTTCGCGATTACCAGCCCCGGTCCGGATCTTGAAACAATATCCGTGGCGGAGCTTTTTTATTTCTTTGAAGAAAGAGCTTTCGTTTTGGTCTGTCCGGTTAAAGGCCAGGTAGCTAAAAAGGGTGTCCTGATCGGGGGTGGGTTTGCGACCCAGCACCGCCAGAATGGAGGGCGGTTCGGAGGCGAAGAGGATCCGGTCGCCATCGATGCAGTAGTAAAAGGGTTTTACGCCATACCGGTCGCGGGCGGCGAAGACCGTTTTCTCTTTCCGGTCGTAAATGACGAAGGCCCACATCCCGTTGAACCGATGTAGCATTTGTTCCCCCCATTCCACGTAGGCCGTCAACAGTACCTCGGAGTCGGTTTGGGTGCGAAAGGAATGCCCCAGTTTCTTCAGTTCTTCCCGCAGTTCGATATAATTGAATACCTCTCCGTTGAAGATCAGCACATAACGCTCATCGGCCGAAAACATGGGCTGGTGCCCGGCTGCACTCAGGTCGAGGATGCTGAGGCGCACAAAGCCCAGGCCCGTATTGTCTTCTGCAAAGAGACCGTCGTCGTCGGGGCCGCGGTGTTTCATGGCCCGTATCATGGCAGCCAACTGCGCTTCCTGCACCGGGGCGCCGTCAAGGTTGATTATTCCGGATATTCCACACATATTTTGAGTTGGTGAAGGGGTGAAGGGTGAAGGGTGAAGGGTGAAGGGTGAAGGGTGAGGATTTACTCCTCACTCCTCACTCCTCACTCCTCACGAGTATTTTTTGATAAATGGATTTAATGTTAGCGGCCACGGACGAGGCGTCGAGCCCCAGTTCCAGGATGCGATCGCGGCCTTTGGTTCTTTTTTCGCAGCTGCAAAATCGAGGGCCTGGCTGAGTTTTTGGGCAAAAGTTTCCGGTTCATAGGAAGAGACGTAGCATCCTTCGGTATCGCCCACCACCCAGGCCGCATCGCCGGCAGGGGTAACGACCAGCGGGCAGTTGCAGGTCATCGCTTCCTTGACCACATTCGGCGAGCCTTCGCCGAAGGAGCAAAGTACGAACACATCTACCGAATTGAGGTACTGCACCACGGTGTCATGGTTTACCCCGAACACCTGTAGTAGTTCGACATCTGTACGGTTGAGCAGATGCACGGCTTCCTGCACAAGGGCGGCATTCTTGTTTGGGTCCTCTGGGTTTCCGAGGAAGAGGACATATTTTTTCGCAGGGTCCAACCCCAATTCGGCCCGGTAGCCTTTTTCAGAGAGTTCAAACTGATCGAGACGCACGCCGTTGGGCACCAGGTGAGCTACTTTTTTCCGGTAGACCGCCTTTTCCAGATTGGGCGATTTGAAAATGATGGCGTTCAGGAAGGGTTGGATAAGCCAGGTCAGAAAAATAAAAAACCGGCTTTTCAGGTCTATTTTCCCGTTGCCGGTGAAGGTGCCTTGCGCATCGTCGCCCATCAGCGACAAGACTACCGGCGTCTTTTTGGCTGCCAACACTGCTACCCAACCGCAGAGCGAATAATGGGCGTGGATGAGGTCTGCAGGTTGTTCCTGCAGATGTTTCCGAAGCGGGCCCACGTTTTTCAGGTAGTTTAACCCTTTCCCCATTACCGGAAAGTAATCTACCTGCACGCCTTGTTCCTTCAGGGATTCGGCTTGTGCTTTGGTGAATGGGGAAATGGGAAACAACCTGGAATTGCCGCTAAATACAAAGAGCACTTTCACGCGAGGACGGGAGTTTCTTTCTTTGACAAAATTTCGAGAAAGCATTCCAACCGCAGCAGGAAAGACTCCAGGCGGTTGAAGTCGCCCGGTTCGAAAACCCAGCTGTCGTTGAGCCAGCGATACCGGCCCGGCTGGCCGTCGACCAACATCTGGTAGGGATCGGACTGGCCGAAGATACACTGCATCTCATTGACCAGATAAGAGCCGTCGGCCCCTTCGAAAATATCTACGGCTTGCGATAAGAACCCCCTTTTTTCGGTTAGTTCTTTCACAAAGTCCAATAAAGCCAATGGCGGATTTTCGTAACCTTTGAGCAGGCTCCCGCTGGCCATTTCTCCTTTGACCAGTTTCTTATGGGCAAAAAAGGAATCGCCGATCCGAACGACCCGCCATTCAAAGTTATGGGGAATAAATTCCTGGAAAAGTGCGAAATCCTTTTGAACCTCCGACCGCTGGTGGGTATACAGGCTTAATTTTTCCCTGAACTCGCGCATGTTTTTCATCTTGCGGATTACCCGCATGAAAAACCCTTTTTTCCGCCATTTGGGTCCGACCACCTGGGCTACGCCATGTCCGGAAAAGGTATCATGGATGTAATGCTTAATAGCGCTTTTGCTTTTTAGGATTTGTACCCCACTGCCGCCGCCGCCCACGCTCGTCTTGGCCACAAGGGGCAGGGTAGTGGTTTGGAGAAAATTCATGGCATCCTCTTCCTGGTAGAAAACCCAAGTCTTTGGATGGGGAACCTGGTTGGCGGCCAGCCAATAGGAGAGGTATTTCTTATTCTCGTACACTTCGATTTCCCCCAGCGTGGGGAATATGGGGAGACCCAATTCACCATGAAGTATCCGGACCCGCTCGTCGTATAAGGTTTTATAGGAAGTAGTCCATCCTCCGGGTAAGGCCAGCAACCCATCGTATGCGCCATCCCGCACCCGTTTCATCCAGTCTGACTTGGTCAGGTCGATGACGTCATAGTCGATACGGTCGCTAAATTCCTTGCAGGCTTTGATCCAAAGCTGGTGATCTTCCTTCACCTCATTGCGCAGGATAGCGAGTTTTTTCTTTTCCATTGAATAGTAGGTTATTATCAGGAAATCCTGTTTTTTATAAAACTGGACCGAAGCAACAGCGGCCTGATCTTTTCAAAATAATATTTGTGCACGGCAGGTTTCTCCCAAATGGAGTGGATCAGGCCGGTCTTGAGCATGAAAGGGAAATTATGGGGGCTGGAAATAAATAGCCGGTGCATGGGCCATTCGTCCTTGGTGAACATATATTTGTATCCTTCGTCTCCATCCCCGAATTCCATCTTGGTCATTTTTTGCGCTTCCATCCATTTCGCGATCAATCGAATGATGATCAATCCGGGACTTTGTTTGGTGTACTCGATATCAAACGTGGTGGAGTGGTGCACCAGCGATTCATTTTCGAGAAGCGCAATCACAAAAGCGATCCGCTTATCATTCAGTTTGAGGGAAAAACGAACCAGGATGCCGTCTTCGATCCAGCTTTGGACACATTGGGTGAAAAATTCCCTTCTTTCCTTCTTCTGAAGGTTGGAAGGCGTATTGGTGCCAGCCCATCGTTTGACATGCATATCGTAAAAGTCTCCGAGCCAATTTTCCAGGTCCTCTTCCTCTCTGTATACTTCAAAGGTCAGGTTTCCCTGGTCTTCCAGGCGGTGCATCTTCTGCCTCAATTTCTGTTTGTCGCAGGTTTTGAACAGCGCCTCGGGCGTTTGTTCATTGATGACCAGGCATGCATTATATTTCAGCTCCCGGAAAAACAGGGAGCTTTCTTTCAGGGTTTGCAGAAAAACAGGCATGTAGGGCGCCCAGGAAGGTTGGTTGTTTAACCGGAAAACCCAACGGTTGTCCTTTATTTTGTTGACCAGCACCTTGAAAAATTCCGCAGTTTCTTCCGAAGTGGCATCCTTGTGGAGGAGGAAAAAGTTGTGGTCTGTTTTAAGGTCACTCAGGAAATGGAATTCTTTTCCCCGTTTGTAAAAAAAGAAGCCACCCCAATCAGTTCTTTATCCCGGTAGCAGGTATACGTGAGCAGGGAGTCTTTTTCGTGGTTGAACAGGAACTCGATGAAATGAGGGGACTGAAAAGCGGAAGGGTGGCTGCTGTTTTTCCACAGATGGGAATAGGATTCCCAAAACAGCATTTCCGGTATAGCGGTACTAAAATGTGTGGTCATAAAATTTATGGAGGTCTATTTTAATCGCCACAGCTGCATGGCGACGGGTTTGACTTTCGATCGGTAGAATTCAAAAACCTTCGGGTTGTTCCGAACCGACTTGATCAGTTTGGTCTTAAGAATAAACGAGACATTCGAATTGCCGGAAATAAAGATCCTGCTGAGCTCGTGTTCCTTATTGGCCACCGAGTATTTGTAGGATTCGTTGCCATCGCCAAAATCCAGGATATGCATCTGTTGGGCCATCATCCACTCCGCCATAAAATGGATGATGGCGATGCCCGGGCTATATTTTTTAAAATCGGGGTCAAAAGTGGTATTGTGGTGAACGATGGTGTCTTCCTGGCGGAGCCCGACGACAAATCCGATGCGCTGGTCGCCGGTACGCACAGAAAAACGGACCAAGATACCTTGTTTTTGCCAGGCTTGGAGGCAGCCTTTATAAAACAGGATCCGTTCCGGGTCCCTAAACGCCGAAGGGGTAGGGGTATCATCCCATCTCCGGATGTGGGCATCGCAAAACTGGTCGATCCATCCGTCCAGGTCCAGGTCGTCGGTCAAGGCTTCAAATACGGCTTGTTGCTGATTTTTCAACCGGTTCACGCGGTAGCGAAACTCCCGGGAGCTATTGATGCGATCAAACAGGTCTTCCGGGGAGTCGGCTTCAATAATTGGACAAACCGAGTAGGGGAGGTGCTCGGAAAACAGGTTGCTTTCCTGTAGTGCCTCCTCGAAGAAAGCCATGTATGGAGCCCACATGGGTTGGTTGTTGAGCAACAGGGCCCATCTTTCCTCTTGTACTTTTGCCAGAAACAGGCTAAAAAAAGTCTTGATTTGTTCGGGGGTACATCGGCGATCGATGACGAAAGAATTGTGGTCCGTTTTGAGGTCGCTGAGAAAATTAACCTCATTTTTCCCCTGTTTGAAAAAGGTGGCAGACATTAATTCACCACCTATATGGCATTGGACTATTGCCGGGGGCTCATTCAGCTGGCTGGAATAGTATTGGAGGAGGTGCGGCGCCTGGAATGGCGAGCGCCCGATACTATTGGTCCACAATTGGGTGTATTGCTGCCAGAATGAATTGTCGGGGGGGGAATAACTAACGGATACTTTCATGTGTTTTGGTTTTTTGGGAGGTGGAGCCGGCGGCTTTCCAACCCATTGCCAGAGAGAACCATTTAATGGTCTCCTCCAGATCGGCCGGCTGGCCCGGAGGAGGTGGCATGGGCCCCTGAAGCGCACCGATCCATTCCAAAAGTGGGGTCTTTTGGGTTTGGAAAAACTGTTCCACCGAATTTGAATCGGGTTCCTGGGGTTTTACCCGTTTTTGAAGGATGACTTTTCCCACCAGCAAGGGCAGGCGCCAGGTTTCCAGCACATCGGCCGGACTGTAACCTTTATTGGTATTGAGGTAATAGAGTTGCCGGTTGGCTTGCCGGATGAAGGAGGAATAGAACACCTGCCCTTTCATCCGTTTGCTTTTATTTTTTTCAAACAACCTCGAATGTACGCCGGCCCAACGGGTGCGATTGAGCTCGCGAAACAGGCGCAGGCTGAGAAAGGGCGTTCGGTTGTTGAAGTAATGCGTTTGCATGAGCAATTCCGGACCAAAGTATTTCCGGAACAGTTCGTTGAATACGAAGTCGTAAAAACGATGGTTGGGCTCCCAATCCTGCCTGGCCGCCAGGTACTGCTCCAGGTCGGCGATCAGTGCTTCGAGATCCTGCTGAAAAAAAGAACGCCCCAGTTTTTCTGTGGCGTTTACCAATGCATCTTTCCAGCTATCATTTTCTGAAGCAAAGAGGCGGATCAGGGTTTCGGTCATCATAACTCCCGGCTCGTGCATAGCGCGAAACAGCTCGCTGCCAAAGTTGCCGGTGAGAATATAATCGACCTGTTCGGAGAGTTTTCGGGCAGCGTACGCATAGTGCGGGCGCCCCATATTGCCGTTGAAATCGGTCAGTTGCATGAATGAATAAGCCGAAGAAAGGGCTTCTTCTTCCAGGTATTTTTCATCAAGTAAAATGGGCAGGTAAGGAATCCCCAACTTCCGGGCCTGGGCTTCCGGGAAGGTGACATCAGTGGCGCCGGGACGGCCAAAACTGTATGTAAGGAATTTTTTGCCGCTTTTTTGTGCGGCGGCTACAAGCGTTCGTCCGTCAAACCCTCCGGTGAAGGATATTGCAAAAGGCTTGTCGGGAATGAACAGGTCCACCTCTTCTCCAAACGTTTCTACCAATTGGCGAAGGCTTCGTTCGGAGGAGGACGCGGCTGCTTCCGTGCCGAAATAGGCGCTGACCGAAAACCGGCCTGCCGTGGTTGCCGATTGAGGGGTGATATGCAGATAGCGGTGTGCCTCCAGCAGGGAGATCCCTTTCCACCAGGTAGAGCCGAAGAACGGATAATTGAAAAGGAGCCTTTCGAGTAAGTTTCGCGTGTCCCGGTCTTTTGCACCCGTTCGGGAGGCCAGAAAAGAGGCAACAGAACAAAGGAAGACGCTCCCGGAAGTATGTTGAAAATAAACGGGAAACAGCGCCCCAAATGCGGAGCCGCACAAAAACGACTCTCTGCCAAAGAGGAACCAGTAGTAGTGTCCCCGGATCTCTTCGTAAAGCACGGCTTCCTCCAGTTGTCCAGGGGTGGGGCACAATCTTTCGGCCAGCCCGTCCCGATTCCCTACGATGGGATCGCCCAGAAGGACCAACTGCCCGCCAGGCACATTGACCTTTTCCAAACGCTGGGCGCCCGTTCGCACATGGAGGGTGTTAGCCTGCTCCACCGGCACGTTAGCTGAATCCAGGAGACGGATCTCCGGGATGATGGGGGCTTTCCCAAACTGGTATTCGAGGAAAAAGAACATCAGAAGAGCTGAAGGATCTTGTTCTTATATTCGTTGGCGAGCCAAAGGGCGTAGTAAGGTTGCCGGTGGTAATGACTGGCAATTTTATACTGCAATTTCTGTCGGTTCATCCAGAATCCGAGTTCCCAATGGGTGCCAAATCTTGGTATCCGGTCGGGGGCATGGATTTCGTGGATGAGTTTACCTGCGGTGGTGGCCAGATACCCGGATTCCAACGCGAGCGCATGTGCTTCGGGTGTGTTGTCGCCATGTGGCCAGCAGAGGAATTCCACTGGTTTCTCCAGTTTTTCTTCGAGCACCTTTTTTGACTCAATCACCTCATATCGCAGCCTGGCCTGGTATTCGGCAGTTGATTCCACCGATTGAACGAGCTGCCCCGCATGTTGAAAGCGGGTATGTAAGGCGCTGGCCGCAGCTTCATATTCCGGCCGGTTGCCGGGATTCTGCAAGTCATGCTTCTCGGCCAGTGCAGCTGCTTCCCTGTAAAACTCCGGGTTGATCGTATGGGTGCGCGCAATCACAGCTGAACGTTCCTGAAAGAGGGGCGTACCGAGGGGTAATCGCGATTCAAAATCAGGCACATTCATGTAATTGCTTCTGATGGAAGGATCTGCGTTGAGGATAGGGTGAAGGCCTTTAAACCCACCGTAGTAGAACCCGTCCAGCTCGGGAGAAGCGGTATATTTGGCATGGGTCATGGTGTGGGATTGCACATCCACGTAGCCCGATTCCTGCATGAGCTTGATTTCTTTCCAGGACAGATAACCCAGGCCTTGCAGGTCTTCCTCTTTGCAATCTCCTTTCCAAAAATCTTCCAGGGTGGGGCGCACGATGTCTCTAGGGTCCACGCACTCAGGCGAGACGAAAAGCGTGAAACGCATGCCGTAAATTTTCACCAGCGGCCACACGTAAACCCAATTGTCGAGCAGGCCATCATCGAATGCCAGGCAAACTTCTTTTCCTGTGACCTTCTTCTTGCCTTGCCGAAACTCCAGCCATTCGTCGAAGAAGATGGCGCGGAAATAATGGGATTGCAAATAGGCCAGTTGATCTTCAAAATAGGTCAGATCAAAGGTCAGAAACTTTTGCACCCAGCTTTCGAACGGGGCCGGTGCAACGGAGTGGTAGTAAATGACGGGGGGACTAATGTTTTTCATATAGCATTTCGATTGCTTTCAGGTGGTTTTGAATGTCAAATACCTCCTGAATTTTTTCACTTGTTTGATAGGCTTTTTGGGCAAGAGAAGGATACTGAATTATGGCATCTTTAAAGCGGAGTGTTAAGGCCTGGTAATCGCCAGGCGCCCCCAGGGTGAAAGCGTCTTCTCCCTGAAAAATTTCCTGAAAAGCCGGAATGTCGCTGGTCAGCACGGGAAGGCCGGTGAGCAGGGCTTCCGCCACCACATTGCCAAACGACTCATACGCGCTTAGAAATACAAACAGGTCAATGGATCCGTAAAACGAAGCTACATCCTGCACCCATCCCAAAAAATGGATGCGATCGGCATAAGGGCCTCGTGCTGCCTGGGCTTCCAGGGAGGGTCGGAGGGCGCCCTCTCCCGCAATGTGCAATTCCAGGTCCGGGTAATCTCCCGCAATTTCTTCGAAGAGGCGGATCACGAGATCCACGTTTTTCCCGGGTTGAAGGCGACCGGCATAGCCCATCCGGCGAAGGCCCTTTCGCATCGACCTGTTTTCAAGAAATGGAGTCAACTCCATTCCATTATAGATTACTTGTGGCTCGATCGGCAACACTTCCCGCCGGAAGATGGAGGCACTGTGCCGGGAGTTGGCAATAAAGGTCACTTTTGCGAGGGAAGAGAGCATCCATGCGGTTTTCAGGTACCATTTCTTATACCATTTTTTCCAGTAGATCGTCCCGTGGATGTGATATAAGGGATTGCGGATACCAGCCAGCATGGTCAGGAGTAAAATAATGGGACCTACACTCAGGAGGTGAAAGATCTCCTCTTTGTAGCGGCGGCAGTACCGGAAATACTGCAGGTAACATTGCCATTGCCCGGCGCCGCCTTTTTGAAAATGGATCTTGGAACCATCGTAAAGCTCATTTTCCGCAGGGCGAAGGCTATAGGCAAACAGTTCCCGGCGATCTGCATACCCATTGATGTAGTGGTTAACCGATAATTCGGCCCCACCAGGCCGGGATTCCCACATGACGTAATGGATTTCCCTATGCATCGTTTTTGGGAGAGGCTCTGAATGCAAAAGCGCCAAAACTGAGGAAAAAAGCGAGGGGGATCATCCCGTCCGGGTCTCCGTAATATTGAAACTGTTGTCCGGAAGTGGAGTGAATAATAAACCAGCCGAAGAAAAATATGGGAAATACTAATAATGCATTCTTGTATGGATTACTACGTGGTAATGCCAGGCTTCGCGGCACCAGGTTCAGGTGGAAATATCCAAAAAACCAAAGGAGCAGCACCCCGCCGATAATCCCGGAGTGCAACAGAATATTTTGATTTCCCACGTGAAAGTCGGCGTAATGGAAAAAGTCATCCGAGAAACCCCAACCTGTCAGGGGTGATGCCAGCCATTTATTGACTACCCTCGGTGCGCGATCATCCAGGCGTTCGAGGGTACCCCCCGCAGTGAGGTCGCCCCCAGCCAGGGCTTCCAGCGTCAGGACGCGCTTGAATGCATTGGTGAGTTGGGTGTTCATTACCGGAACGGCCATAAGCCCCATGATCACGACCGCCGACGAAATAACGATTACGCCTACCCGGCGGGCACTCAATTTCAGCACAAAGACCAGAAACAGGATCGTGGAGAATAAAAAGCAAAGGACCCATCCCCTGGTAGCGGACAGAAAGGCCGACAAGAAGTCTGCAATTATTACCCCATACAGCAACACTTTATTGAACTGCCTGGAATCCGTAGCAAGATAGTACATGGCTCCAAAGAAAGAGATCAGCACCATGGAAGTACTGTAAAACCCCCGATAGGTATAGCCCTTGATCGTATGCGTAGTAAACCATAGTTTTTGGTACAACCCCATCATTTGGGAAGGCGCAATCCCGGTAGCGATGGTAAAAATCTGCGCAAACAATGCAATGAACGCGAAAGGAATAAATAAGACTACCGTTTGCCTGAACTGCTCTTCCTCGTCAAAAAGTATTGGAATGGTATACAACAGTAATAGCGGCAGGATAAACTTGATGATCCGGAATTGAACGTTCATCTCGGGCTCCACGCCTATCACATAGCCCTGCACCACCAGGAATCCCAGATATACCAGCAATATGCCCAATACGCCATTGAAAAATGGTTTGTAGGGTGATCCTTTCTTCAATGCTTTCACGAGGGTCAATGCGATGTAGAAATGCCCTACCTCTACGGGAGGCAAACCTGGAATGGCAGATAAAACCGCCTCGTAGTTATTGAAGAACCCCAGGAGCCCATCCGAAACCACAAAGAAAAAACCAGCCAAAACGGCTCGTCTTTAGAATAGAAATAGGCGACAAAAGTTCCGATGTAAAAGACCGATGACAAAAACTTCGGACCGAAGTAGGTCGTCCAAATGGCCACCGCGAGAAGCGCCAATATTTTACCGATCTTTAGGAGTGTTGGATTCATATTGTTACGGGAATACCTGGTCGGTCAATCGTTTGATCACTAAAGATGGGGCATAGCGCTCCTCGATCCGGGTGCGCATCAACCCAATACATTCTTTCCTTTTTTCTTCCTGAGCCAGCCAATAGGCCGCCACCTCCGGTCCTTCCCGGTAATCCCGGATCAGCGGAATTTCAATGCCTTCAAATACGTGCTCCAGGTCGGCGCTTTCTTCACATAGCGGCAGAATGCCCGCCCCCAACACATCGAAAACCCGCACGTGTATCCCGTTGAACAGGGATGGTACCTGCTCCACCGGGGCTATTTTGCTGCAATTATAAACCAAATTGTTGAACCCGGCATCGAAGCGGTCGTGCGGTATGATCTTTTTGCTCAGGTCCGGAAAAAAATCATACCAACGCTCCATTCCATCCCCGCTTATATAGGCCCGGAAGTCCAAATCTTTGAACAGGTTGAGAAAGAGCGCCCGTTTGTAGCCCCAGTTGGTTTTGCTGGCGCTGCCCACATAGATGAAGTCGGACTGATACGGTTCCCGCTGGGCATCCGAAACCTCCATGGGATAATATAGGGCGCTGTTAAAACCAAACGAATCGAAAACTACATTCGGCACGCCGAGCCGGGTCAGTTGATCCCGCCACAAGGAGTCCGGGCTGATGATGTAATCCGCCTGAAACAAGATGTGGAGGTTGTAAATGCTCGTAGGTGTATACAGCGGATTGTCGCCAAGCATAAATGCAATCCGGGCTTTTTTTCGAAATTCTTCCAGCAGACCGGGTTCCACCAGCTGGTTGTTGTAAATAAAAACCAGGTCGGGCGCAAACTCCCGGAAAATCTGAAGATACGATTCGTTGGTCTTGCGGATATAAGGCTCTTCCCAATACTTGCGGATCTTTCTCGGAAGTGCCGAATAGTTGTTGTACCGCTTGTTTATCCGGGGGGAAAAGAAATCCTGGTAATCGACGGCCCGGAGTTCGAGGCCCTGTGTCTCCATTCCGGATACAATAGAATGGATGAAGGGATATCGCATCGGAGCCAGTAACAGGCACTTCATGAATCGAGCTTTTTTAGGATCCGTGCCGGGTTACCTGCAACTACTGTGTAGGGGGGCACGTTTTTCCGCACCACCGCTCCGGCGCCCACTACCGCGCCTTCTCCAATCACTACCCGGGGCAAGACCACGGCCCCGGTGTACACATCTGCGTATTTCCCTACGTGCACTAATCCCGCCAGTGTAGCCCCCGGACCAACCGTGGCGCCTGTTTCGATCACACACTCGTGGTCGACCGACGCACGGGTGTTGATGATACAGCCTTCGCCAATTTGGGTGTCTACACAAACGGTGGCCTGCGCATAGATCTGACTGCCCAAACCCACTGTGGCATTGTCGGCCACAAATGCGGTGCGATGTATGGCCGTGATCGGATGCAATCCGTGTTGCTCGAGTTCCCGGTGCACCTCGAGGCGGACTTTCCCGTGCCCGGGGCCGATACTTACGATATAGGAGGGCATTTGATCAGCAGACAAGGTTTTTACCCATTTCTCAAATGCCTGGCGGTTACCCAGCCAGGGGATACCCCGGTATTCCTGCTGAATATCCGGATTGTTGTCAAAATACCCGACGATATGGTAGTTGTCCTTCAACAATTCACAGAGTACCTTGAAATTCCCCGTTCCACCCCATATGATCAAGTCACTCTTCACGCTTCACGCTTCACTAATTCAAAGGCGCGGATGCCCTCCAGAACGTATTCCACTTCGGCATCGGTCAGGTCGGCGTGCAGGGGAAGGGTGATAAATCGGTTCTGTTCCGCTTCCACATAAGGGCAGGTATTGCCCCAGGGCTCGAAGAGTGGCTGAATGCTGAGCGGGGTATAATGGCAACCGGTCGCGATCCCCTTCGATTTGAGGAAGATCATCAGGTCGTCGCGCTGGTCGGCACGCACGCCGAACATTTGATAGCAGTAGGCTTCCGGTTCGAATGGGAGCAGCGGTTCTACCCCCGGTATTCCCGCCAGCCCATCCATATATTGCCGGATGATCTCCGACCGGCGGGCGCTCATGGCGGGTAGCTTTTTCAGCTGGGCCAGTCCAATAGCGGCAGCCAGGTCATTCATGTTGTATTTATAGCCCAGCACATTGATCTCATAAAACCAATGCAGCGCATCGCGATTGGCGGTGGTATATTGCTGAGCGGTCTTCCAGTTGTCTTTATCGATACCGACCCAGCGCATCGCTTTCACATCCTTGAATAATTCCGGATCGTTGGTGACCATCATCCCGCCGTCGCCGGTGGTCATCAGCTTTTTCTCTTCAAAGCTGTAACACCCGATGTCGCCCCAGGTGCCCAGCATTTTTCCCTGGTAAAAGGCGCCTGCAGTATGGGCGCAATCTTCGATGACTTTAAGCCCGCGTTCCCGTGCCCAGGGCATGAGCTTTTCCATCGGCACAGGGTGTCCGGCGTAATGTACCGGCATGACAGCCACACAGTCTTTATCGTATTTGCGGGCGAGGTCTTCCAGGTCCATCCCCAGGGTTACCGGATCGCTGTCAACAAAAACGGGGATCAGGCGATTATACAGGATGGCCGTGGCGGTGGCCGCAAAGGTCAAGGAGGGTACTAATACTTTTTTCCCTTCGGGAAAGCGAAACACGCTCAGGGCCAGGTGCAAGGCTGCAGTGGCCGAGTTGACCCCAATGGCCATCTCTGCGCCGGTGAATTGCGCCCACTCTTCTTCGAATTGGTTGACCATAGGCCCCAGCCCGATCCAGGACCGCTCGAAGGCCTCGCGGATATTTTGCAATTCTTCTTCTCCAACAGAAGGTTTAAACAAACGAACATTCATAATGCAATGGCTTTATGGGTTTGGATAAATTGCTGTAAAGTAAGGTTCTTTTGGTCTTTTTCAGAAAGGATGGGGTCATCAGCCGGCCACTCGATTCCGATCGCAGGGTCTGACCAAAGAAGTCCGCTTTCGTGCGCGCGGTTATACACATTGTCGACTTTATAGAGTACTTCGCTCTCGGTGGTCAGGGTACAAAATCCGTGTGCAAAACCGCGGGGTATGAAGACCATTTTCTTATTGGATTCCGATAATTCTACGGCGTCCCATTTCCCGAAAGTGGGAGAGTCTTTCCGCAGGTCGACGAATACATCCAGGACCGCGCCCCGGATACAGCGCACCAGTTTGGTCTCTGCGAAAGGCGGAAACTGAAAGTGCAGGCCGCGGATGGTCCCTTTGCGCTCGCTGCGGGAGTGGTTTTCCTGCAACCAGGCGCGTTCGAGACCCGCTTCCCGAAAGATGCCTGCATCGAAGGTGCGCATAAAGAATCCCCGTTCATCCTGGATAGGTGAAAGGGTGATCTCATAGACCCCTGCTAATTTCCGTTCCTGGATCTCCATAGTTCTCGGTATTGGGCTATTTGCTCCTGGCAGAGTTGGAGCACATCGCCGGTTGCATAGCGGGCATACCAGGCTGCCGTTAATTGGATCATTTCCTGGAATTGAAGTACCGGCTTCCAACCCAATTCGTGTATGGCCTTGCTGATCTCCAGCATGAGCAGGCCGGCTTCGTGATGATGCGCAGGGTCTGATATGTCGCGCCATTCGCCCTTGCCGAGGTATTGAAGGAACGCGTCCACTACCTGTCGAACGGAGTAAACCTGTGTGGGAAGCGGCCCGAAATTCCAGGCGCCGGCATAGCGGTTGGGCTCCTCCAGCAATTTGGAGGCGAGGAGCAGGTATCCGCTCAGGGGCTCGAGCACATGTTGCCAGGGACGGGTAGCATCGGGATAGCGAACCTCGAGTGGCTGGTTGGTTTGTGCCGCGCGGATCACATCGGGTACGAGGCGAAAATCCGCCCAATCGCCTCCTCCGATCACGTTGCCGGACCGGGCAGAGGCAATAGCGGCCTTTCCGGGAGCGGAGAAGAAGGAGCGGCGGTAAGACGAAATGACTAGTTCCGCAGCGCCTTTACTCGCGCTATAGGGGTCGTGTCCGCCCATCGGATCCGATTCGCGGTAGCCGAACACCCATTCCTTGTTTTCGTAACATTTATCCGTGGTGACCATCACGCCTGCACGCACGGAGGGCGTCTGGCGGATCGCTTCCAGGATGTTGGCCGTGCCCATGGTATTGACTGCAAATGTATCCAGCGGTTGTGCATAGCCCTCTAATACGAGGGGTTGCGCAGCCAGGTGGAAAACCACTTCCGGCTGCTCATCTGCAACTATTTCCCGCACCTTTCCCAGGTCGCGGATGTCGCAGCGGTAGTCTTTTATACGCTTCCCGATCTGACTTTTGGCGAACACCCCGTCTTCATGGAGCGGGTCGAGGGCGAGGCCTACGACTTCGGCGCCGAGCATATCGAGCCAGATGGCCAGCCAGGCTCCTTTAAATCCGGTATGTCCGGTAAGGAGTACTTTTTTATGTTGAAAAACGGGTAGGTCGATCATTTCCAAATTTTCCATTTTGCCTGACCCGAGGTCCAGAGCTTGTCGAGGGTTTGTTTGTCGCGGAGGGTATCCATCGGGCGCCAAAAGCCCTGGTGCCGGTAGGTGAATAACTCTCCGTCATTGGCGAGGTTTTCGAGTGGGGCGCGTTCGAAAATCGTTTCGTCGCCTTCCTGGATATAGTCGAATACTTTGTGTTCGCACACAAAAAAACCGGCATTGATCCAGGCGCCGTCGCCTTTGGGTTTTTCCACGAATTTACCCACTTGCCCACCTTCTCTTATGTCGAGGGCGCCAAAGCGGCCTTCCGGTTGGGAAGACGTCATGGTGATGGCCTTACCGTGCGAATGGTGAAAATTGATGAGTTGAGAGATGTTGACATCTGAAACGCCATCGCCGTAAGTGAGCATGAAGGATTCTTCTGGATCCAGGTACGGTTTGGCGCGCAATACACGGCCGCCTGTCATGGTGTCGAGTCCGGTGTCCAGTAAAGTCACCGTCCACGGTTCGCTGGGGTTGTGGTGAATCTTCATCTGGTTGTTGGCCAGATCGAAGGTCAGGTCGGCGTGGTGCAGGAAATAGTTGGCAAAATATTCCTTAATGGCGTATCCCTTATAGCCGCACAAGATGATAAACTCATTGAAGCCGTAATGGGAATAAATTTTCATGATATGCCACAGGATGGGTTTTCCCCCAATTTCCACCATTGGTTTGGGGCGCAAGTCGGTTTCTTCGCTGAGGCGGGAACCATATCCTCCTGCCAGTATTAGTGTTTTCATCTAAGCTTAGCGATTAGTTGGATCGTTTTGGGGATGATCAATCTGCGGATCATGGTCATTTCATCTGTTCTGATCAGCAGGTGCAGCCCAAGGTAAGTCAATCCGCCGAAAACCAGGCCCAATAGCATGTGCAAAAACGTATTTGGATAAGGCAATGTCTGGATGAAAAAAACCAGTACGCCCATCAACAAGCTAATGAGCATGGTGGGGAGGATGTCCCGGAGCTGCTGCGGAAGCGAGTACTTCAGGAGCTTTTTGGAAAAATAGGCGTTGAGCAACAGATTTATATATGTCGAAACTACTTCGCTTACGACAAGTCCGTATATCCCATATTTCAGTCCGATGACGATCGCGATACCGATGATGATCTTTTTGATTACTTCCAGTTTCAGGCTCAGGTCGGAGCGCCCCAGCACCAGGAGCATATTGAGGTTGACGGTAGTCAGGTGATAGGTGGCGCCGGAGAGGCACAACAGTTGAAGAAAAGGGACAGATGGCAGCCATTTTTCGCCTACCAGCGTGACAATGATGGGTTCGGCCAGAACGCCGAGCAACATCATGGACGGGAAAATGATAAAAGAACTGAGCTTTAGTACCTTCCGGTACCCATCCTTCAGCTTCTCGAGATCATCCTGTAGCTTGGACAGCACCGGATAGGTGACCCGCTGGATCGTGCGAAACATCGTGTTAATCACCATGTTGGTAAACGTGCCGGCCTGGGTGTAGAAGCCGAGAGAGGCAGCGGAGAAGAATTTTCCGATCACTACTTTGTAGATGTGCGTAAAAAACTTGTCGAGGATAGCTGCGGAGAGTATCTTGGATCCGAACCCGAAGAGCTTCCGGAAAGAGGCCTTGCTGAACTGAAGGGAAGGCTTCCAGGGATTCAGGCGCCAGAGAGAGGCGGTTTCCATCAGTCCCATTACACCAATTCGAACAACCAGCGCCCAAACGCCAAAGCCTGCCAGGGCAAGTCCTATACCGACGACGCCAGACAAAACAACGGCCAGAAACCGGGCCTTCGTCTGGGTTTTGAAGTCGATCTGTTGGGTGAGCGTAGATCGTTGTATAATCGCTATCGACTCAATGACCAGGTTGAGCCCCATGACCCGGACGATCCAGGTGAGAAGGGGCTGATCGAAGAAGGAGGCGATCAGTGGGGCGCAAAGAAAAAGCGCTACATATAGCACGACCGACGAGATCAGGTTGAAAATGAAGGTCGTGGACTTGTCGATCTCCGAGATTGTTTTTTCCCGGATCAATGCCGTAGAGAAACCGCTTTCCACGAAGACCGACGAAAGCTCGAAAAAGATCATGACCATGGCTACCAACCCAAAATCTTCGGGCAACAATAGCCGAGCCAGGACAATGGTGATCAGAAAATTGATACTACTGCTGCCCAGTTTGTCGAGAAACAACCATAAAACTCCCGAAAGGGACTGTTCACTGAGCGATTTCGCCATTATCAGTTGGCCTTCCCTCGTTTTTTAGGCAGGTCACTACTGCTTTTGGCTACCTTTTGGTTGAGCTCCGTGACAGGCGGTCGCTTGCTTTTCTTATTGTGTTTTCGTTCCTTAAAGCGCTTCATCAATTTTTTCCAGCCGGATTCATCTTCGTAATAGCCGTATCCATAGCCATATCCATAGCCATATCCGCTTCCATAGGAGCCAGGCTGGTTAAGGCGCAATGCGTTGAGTACGATAAAGGGCCGCGGCATTTTATTCTTCGAATGAATATCTTCGATGATTTGTAGCTGTGGAATGCGGGTATATCCGGCCCGGACAATATACATAGTAGCTTGGGGAAGATCCTGCATCTGCAGTGCATCAGCGACCATACCCACAGGTGGCGTATCCAGGATGATGAAATCGTAGGTCTCCCGGAGTTCAGCCACCAGGACCCGGAGTCGTTGGGAGAGGATCAATTCACTTGGATTGGGCGGTTTAGGACCACTGACGATGACATCCAGGTTGGAGTGAAGGCCGCTGTTGATGATGATATCGGAAGGAGTGAGTTCTGAACTGACCAGATAATCCACTACCCCATATTGGGGTCGTTGAATGCCCATGTAAAGGTCCTGTTTGGGTTTGCGAAGGTCCAACTCCAGCACCAGCACTTTTTTGCCTGCCAGGGCTTGTGTCATTCCGAGGTTCATGGCGATAAACGACTTGCCTTCCCCGGAGAAGGAAGAGGTAATGAGTACGACCTTGAGGTTTTCGCCCGGGGTCAAATAGTTCAAATTGGCGCGAAGCAGGCGGAACATCTCAGCCACAATGGAACTGCTTTTCTCTTTGACCACCAGATGGCCTTTTCGGCGACTCTGTGCAATGGAGCCGAGCAGAGGAACCGAAGTAGCTTTCTCGATGGAAGTTTCATCCCGTACCCGGTCGTTCATATTTTCAAGCAGAAAGACCAGGCCGGAGGGGATGGCTAAACCCAGGAAAAAGGCGATCAGCCATATCTGAGAGCCCTTTGGGCTGATAGGGCCGTAGGGGAGTTCGGCGGGTTGTACGATCTTACCGGTAGGAGCGGTGACGGCCATAGAGATGGCAGATTCTTCCCTTTTTTGAAGCAAGTAGAGGTACAGGTTTTCCTTAACGCCTTTTTTACGTTCCTTTTCCACCAATTCCCTTTCCCTTTTGGGGAGACTGCGGAGCCGGCTTTCAATAGTTTGCTGCTGGTTTTTGTTGGCATTCAGCGCAACCTGGAGGTCGCTTTTGATAGACTGGATGTTTTCAATGATCGTCTCCCGCAGGTTTTGGATCTGTTTTTGAATGAGCTGAATGTCGGGGTGTTTGGCGCCTTTTTTACTTTCTTCAATGGCCCTGTCGGCCAGCAATTGGTTGAAACTTTCCAACTGCTTTGCCAATGTGAGGTTGTTTATACTTACGTTAGTTGGAACAAACTCAAAGTTATTCTGATTTTCCACCAGAAATTTTTCCATAGAAGTCATGATCTCAAGTTGGACTCCTGTATTTGAGATATCCCGGTTGTAGGTAGCCATTTCGCCCAGCAGCAAAGTACTTTCCGAGCTGAGTTCGACCATGCTATACTGTTGCTTATAGGCTTCCACGTCCAGTTCCGCCTCAGAAAGTTCCGATGCGATGAGCTGGACACGTTCGTTGATGAGGTCGATGGTATTTTCAAAGGCCTTATTTTTGTCTTCCACCGACTTTCGGTTGTAGGCTTCGATTACACCCATGAGGACATCCCGGGCACGTTCTCCGGATTCATCTTTCAGGGTGAGATTCAGTGTGCTGGATTCTTCTCCTTTGGCTGCTACTTCCAGGTTTTCTAAAAAATAATCAGCCATATCCCGGATGGGAAGGGCCATAATTTCCATAGAGGTGCCTGACTCAAGGCTTCTCGTGCGAGACAGGGTGAGTTTTCCCTCCGGGAGAATCAACTCGCTACCAAATTCGCCGGGGTATTCAATTTCCTCGATTTTAATTGTGTAGCCGCCTTTGCCATCGGGCAGGACGATTCCCTGCACGCTTCCGTTCGGATATATCGGCTGCCAGTCGAGGATCCGGATGGGCGAATTTTTGTATAACTCGCGCTTCACTATCCCATTAATGGTGAAATACCGGTATTGTAGTTCATTGTTTTGAACCACTTCTTTCATCAGCGGAGAAGAGCGCAAGACAAGTACTTCATTTTCCAGGTTCTTCTTTTTCTTGCCGAGGCCTAATTCCGAGAACAGGATCTCTTCGCTCATTTGCCCGGAGTTCTCCTCATCTTTGATGAGCAACTGAGCTTCCACTTGAAATTTTGGATGGGTGGTCTTTAAATAGAAGTAGCCGCCTGCGAGGGTAAGTGGGAAGATCAAGAGGTACAAGTACCAATACTTGAGCGCTTTAAATCCCAGTTGTTTGAAATCCAACTTGTCTTCAGCCATTTGTTTTGCTATTGGAGTGTGAAATGGAACGTCGAGCCTTAATCACTATTTAGTAATGAGGGCACTCAATAAAAAGGTAAGGAAACTTACAAAAGGAACGATGATCACGGAATACCGTTGGACAAAATCCCCTTGAGTGGCAAATTGTTTGGCCTTGAGGGGCTCCACATATATGATATCATTGGGGCTCAGGTAAAAATATTCAGACAGGAAGAGGGTTTTGTCCTGTGTGTTCACCCGTGCATATTCCCGGACATTATTGCGGTCGCGGATGATCAATACCGAGTTGCGCTCTGCATAGGGGGTAAAATCGCCTGCCATCCCGATCGCTTCCAGTATGGTAAGCCGTTCGTTGGGGATGATATACGTGTTGGGTTTGGCAACCTCTCCCAGCAGGGTTACCCTGAAATTCATAAACCGTATTTGCACGGATACGTCGGGAATAAACTGGATCAGATTGGTCGTAATTTCTTCCCGCAGTTTAATGATGGTTTTGCCGGCCGCATGCACTTTGCCGATATAAGGCAGGTAGATATTCCCTTCTTCATCGACCCGGTAACCATCAGGGATGCCGAGGGCGCCGGCGCCGGCCGATGCATCTGCCCCTGCTCCGCCCACTTTTTGTTGCTGAAAGGCAATCACAGTCTCCGGGTTTCGGCTGGCCACCTGTATGTTGATGATATCATCCGTCCGGACACTGAGTACGGGAAGGTTCGGAATGGAGTCACTTCCATCGAGTACATCGTCGAGCATCAGAATTTGGGCATACTTCACACCGCCGCAGCTGCTGAGCAGGAAATGAGCCAGCAGAAGGAGGAAAAGGTAGGTTGGGTATTTAAAAACCATTGGAATTAATTGTATTAATAAGAATTGGAAGTGTCTGAATGACCATCTAACTCAAAAGGATGGACCGCAAGCGGGATCTCCGCAAGCGGGTGGTGCACGCCATTCAGGCCGATCGGTTTGATGTTCCGGATATCGTAAGCGGCTTGGACGGCATGGGCAGCCGCTTCCAATCCAAATCCGTTCCCGTCTATAATGGCCTGATAGCTCAGGGTGTGCAGGTCGGTGAATCCTTCACTGAACTCAACTTCTTTCCCATCTACCAGGATAGACCGGTAGGTGCGTGTACTGGTAGCTTTAATGGAGTCGGGCAGTGTGTCGTAGTTTATACTCAAAAACCACCGCACCCGAGCCCGCTCCATCTGCATATAGCCCGCAGCCCGGTCGTGGGTGTGGATATGAACCACATTTTCCTGCACTTCTCCGAATATCCAGTTGAGCATGTCAAAGAAGTGAATGCCAATATTCGTGGCAATTCCTCCGGACTTTTCTTTTTCTCCTTTCCAGCTTGCGAAGTACCAATTTCCCCTGGAAGTGATATACGTGAGATCTACGTCAAAGATCTTGCCTGCAGGGGAGGCGTCTACTTGGCGTTTTAATGCCTGCAATGCCGGGTGCAGGCGCAATTGGAGGATCGTATACACCTTTTTGCCGGTTTCCTTCTCCATTTCCTGAAGGGCACTTACATTCCATGGATTAAGTACCAGCGGCTTTTCACAGATCACGTTGGCCCCAATGCGCAACCCAAAACGGATATGCGCATCGTGCAGATAGTTGGGCGAACAGACCGATACATAGTCGACCGGAATTCCGATTGTCCGGTTGAGCTTGTGTACATGCCTGTCAAATCGCTCAAATTCTGTAAAAAAGGCTGCTTCCGGAAAATACGAATCGATTATTCCGACGGAATCATTCTTGTCTAATGCAGCCAACAGGGTATTCCCCGTATCGCGGATGGCCCGCATATGCCTGGGCGCTACGTATCCGGCTGATCCTATAAGTACGAAGTTGTTCATTGCTATATATTCCTTTTTCTAGTGGTTCACAATGCGGGCAAAGGTACAAATCTGGAAATGGCTTCGCCGTTGAAAAGTCGCAAAGACTTCATCTCCTGAAAAAAAAATGACCCATCCAGACAATTTGCAATTGCCTGCACTTAAAAAGTAGTGGAGTGTTGTAATGTGTATTTCCATTCACGTAAGTTGATTATTTACGGGAATGGACTTGGGTTAAAAAACAAGCGATTATCATCTATGCAGGCAAAGAAGATAATCGTGGGGAAGGGCAGTTCTGTCAAAAGGGGTTTGTGTCAATGGGGAGCTATTCCCATCAGATGTTCATTCATTTAATAGACACAGAAAACGGGGGGTACCTCTATGCAAGGCCGGATTAAATCTCAAGAAAGAGATTCTTTTCTCAAGGAATCCACACCACTTCCGAAACCTGTATGTATAATGTGAAGGGAAACCCATAATAGGAGGGGTAGCCTTTTTGGGATATTTGTTTAAGTTGTTGCCAAGAAAAGCGTGTGTGTGTTAACTAAAGGCGTACATTTTCTGCCTTATGGGGCGCAATTTAGGCGGTTTCGGGGAATAATGCCCGACTAATTTGCCTTTTTCTAATAAACACCTACCTTTTACCAAAATATGACAACCATTTCCTGAACTTGCTATACCCCCGAAGATTACTTACCTTAGAGGAATGCGAAATCTCCTTCTTTTAATTCTTCTCTTTTTATTCTTGTGGAGTCCGGGATTTACCCAGGATCCCACCCTTTCCTCACTGAAGCTATTGTCCTGGAATATTCAGGACTTTGGTCGAAGTAAAGACAAGAAAGAGATTCGGCAGATCGCCGAGTTTTTGCGCGACTACGATCTGGTGGCGATTCAGGAAGTCGTAGCCACAAATACCAGCGGCCCCAAGGCTGTCGCCCGCCTGGCAGATGAGCTGGACCGCATGGGCAACGACTGGGATTACCGCATCAGCGATCCTACCGACAGCCCGCCTTATAAGACCGAGCGCTATGCTTTTCTATGGAAAACCGACCGGGTTAAGCCAGTTGGAAGGGCCTGGCTGGCAGACTCCCTTCCGGAAGCAGTGTTCCGGGAGCCTTACATGGGCCGCTTTAGTTTTGATGGACGAACCTTTCTAATTGCCAATTTTCATGCCCGACGGGGCCAGATAAGCCCGAGGAGGAAATCCCCTTGTTGGCTGCCCTGACCGATCTGTATCCGGAAGATCCGCTTATCTTTCTCGGTGATTTTAATCTGGGCGCCTCCAACCCTGTATTTGATGATTGGAAAGAGAATGGGTATACACCTATTATTAACGGACAGCCCACCAGCCTGCGGGTTTCGTGTAAAGACGATTACTTCTCCTCCTCCTTTGATAACATTTTTCTCCCCTCTTCCATCCATAGCCTTCGAAGCGGCATCCTGGATACTGTCGGTGATTGTGCCAATCTCAAAGAAATCCGCAAACTCTCCGACCACGTCCCGATCTGGACAGAATTGAGACTTTAATGCGCCTGCAACATTTAATTGCACTCTTCAAAGATCCTGGCCTCGCAGGTTTCACAGATCTTTGGGTCAAGTCGCTGGTAGATGGCAGGGATCGCTTCCTTTTTCGTGGTGAAAAAATGATCTTCCCCGATCTCATCCCGGTAGCCACCGGCGACCAGCACATCCTGCGCGATGATCTTCAGGCCGCAGATATAGAGGTCGCCACCCAGGGCACGCCATCGTTTGGTCTCTTGCACAAGGAACTCGGCTCCGGTGATGTCGACGAAATTTATGCCGTTAGCCAGGATCAGCACATGGCGTTGAGGGTGGTTTTCGCTGAGCTCGCCCAGGAAGGAAGCGATATGGTCAACTGCTCCATAGTACAACGACCCATCGATTCGGACAATCTTCAGTTGCGGACATTCCTTAAGTGGTTTGCGTGCCCGATTGATAAAGCGCCGGTTCGGATCGGAAGGGTCGGGCGCCATGATGGCAATATGAGGGGTGGATGTGCGCGACAGGTAAAAGACCAGGGACAGGAAGACCCCGATATAGACTGCAAATTCCAGTTCGAGGAATAACGTAGCCAGAAAGGTGACGATCAGTACGGCATTTTCCTTCCGGCTTGTTTTGGCAATCCCTTTGATATGCGCTACATCAATCAGGTTGTAGGCTACCAGCAGGATAATCCCACCCATGGCCGGCATTGGCAAATAAGATGCCAAGGGGGCAACCAACAGCAGGAAGACAGCGAGTATCAAAGAGGAAAAGATAGCCGACATAGGGGTTTTTGCGCCCACGTCAAAATTTACGCCCGACCGGGTAAACGAGCCGGAGCCCGCATAACTGGAAAAAAAACTGCCCACGATATTGGAAAGTCCTTGTCCTACAAATTCCTGACTGCCATCAATACGCTGGTGGCTTTTGGTCCCGATCGCCCGGGCAATGGCTACTGCCTGGATCAAGCCCAAAAGGGCTACCGCAAAGGCATTCGAAGATAATTTCCGGAGGTTGGATATGGTCAGTTCGGGAATGCTAAACGGGGGGAGCTCGGCCGGCATTTTCTGCACGAACTGGATGCCTTTATCAGGGCCGCCCAGCACGAGTGCAAGCACGGAACCAAGGATCATCGCGATCAAAAAGTGAGGAAGTTTTTTGGATATTCTTCGGGCAATCAAGGCAATTACAAGCGTGCCGACTCCTACTCCCAGTACGTATAAGTTTGTCTCCGGAATTTTTAAAATGATATCCCACCAGGTGTTTAGAAAGTCTTCTCCCTGCGGGATGCTTATTCCCATTACATGCTTGAGCTGACTGGTGGCAATTAGGATAGCCGCACCGGCAGTAAAGCCGATGACAACGGTGTGTGACACAAAATTGGTGAGCGCGCCGAGCCTCGCCAGCCCCAATCCAAGCTGAAAAGCGCCTGCCAAAAAGGTCAGTACGAATGCCAATTGAATAAATTGCTCCGTACCTGGCTCCGCAAAACCACTAATAGCGCTGAACACCACCAGCGAAATAGCCGTATTTGGCCCGGAGATCACATGCATGGAGGAACCGAACAGCGCCGCTATAATAGGAACGACAATTGCCGTATACAACCCGTACACAGGGGGCATCCCTGCAATCATGGCAAAAGCTACCCCTTGGGGCAATACGATAATAGCGCCGGTCAGCCCGGCGATCAGGTCTGCCTGGAGCGTGCGGCGGGTGATAGAGGGCGTCCACTGTAAGAATGGAAAAACCCTGGATAGGATTTCTTTGCGGTCAGCCATAGACGGTGATTGGTGAGGAGTGAGGAGTGAGGAGTTTCTTCACTCTTCACTCCTCACCCTTCACTTTGCTTCACTTGATATAGAATGTCTCCTCCGCCGGTCTCAGCGCCCGTTTCATCCAGAGCGGACGACGCAGGCCGTTGGGCCCTGGAGCGGGGCGGGTCATCGCCAGCCACTTCTTGTATACTTCAAAAGACTTGTTCGTATCGACGAAAATATCGCCGTATTTGTCGCCTTCCTGCGCTTTTTCCAGCCGTACTTTCTGGTGCCAGCAGTGCATTCCGCTGATGGGGTCGGGGTGTACGGGGAACGTGATGTTCTGATGTACGCCGCCATCCCCCCAGAAGATACGGGAACTGTCGGGATCGGAGCTCTTGAAAGGCTTGATATCGCTGAGGGTACGCATCCGCCAGCCGCCGTTGCCGTCGTTTTCGATGGAAACGGTGTTGACCGCCCACCGGTTGCCCGGTGCATCGGTCGGCCGCCGCCAGCGCCCAAGGTGGTGCGAGCAGGCGACCACGCCGGGTTTCATCCCTTCGGTTACCCATACTTTGTCGACAAAATACCCGATCTCCGTATTTACCCGCAGGATATCGCCTGTGTCAACGCCCAGTTTTTTAGCGTCGGAGGGGTGCATCCAGATGGGGTTGCGGTTGGAAATCTCGTACAGCCACTTGGCATTGCCCGACCGGGAGTGGATCAGGGTGGGCAGGCGGAAAGTCGGCACCAGCGGATACTCGTTCTTGGAACGATCCATCTCCTCTTCGTGGATATGGCTCTTGATATAGGTGGGAATGGCATATTCCGGCCATTTCCAATCGATCATGGTCTGCGAATAGAACTCGTTTTTCCGGGAGGGCGTCGGGAACCCTTCGACGGGTTTACCATCGACCATAAGCCCTATGCTCGCCCCATTTTTTGTGATCAGGTGCGATACGGGATCGACCACTGCCCCTTCCATGGCACTGGCCGGGAGTTCGTCCAGGTGCTTGTTGTAAACGGACGGCTCAATGTTGAAGGCGCCGTACTTCCGCATATAGTCGAGCGGAGTAAGCCCTTCCTTGGCTGCTGTTTCCGGCAGTCCTTTGATATTTTCGAAAACAAACTGGTAGTATTCGTCAACCGTGATCTTCTCCCCGGGCCGGTAGGGTGATTCGAAGTGTTTCCGGATGCCCATGCTGCCATCGGGGTCGATGCGCCAGGACAGTTCGATCCAGAATTCATCTTCTTCCCAGACTTCACCCGGATTGATTTCGTAGGTATACGTAAATGTTTTGCCCATTCGCCGGGCGGCTTCCCGGAAAACGGGTTGCCGGAAAGCGATCCAGACGCCTGCGTGGGTTTCGTAGGAGTTGAGGTCATGGCGTTCCGGAGCCAAGCCCATCGGAAGCACATAGTCGGCAAAGAAAGCCGTTTCACTCCAGGTCGGGGTCAGTGCGGCGTGGAGGCCAAACATCGACTCATCGGAGTAGGCTTCCATCCAGCTAAAGCCGTCGGGATAGGTCCAGACGGGGTTGAACACCCGGGAGAAATACACGTCCATAAAACCACGGCGCTCCTTGAGGAAATGTGGCAGCAGGAAGCTGGGTTCAAAAAAGGCCAGTGGGTATTCCTTCGGGAAGTGAAGTTCATTCCAGAAAGTCTGTGCGGGTGGCTTGTCGAAAAACTTGGCGTGTACCTTGTTCCAGGTATTGGGAGAGGTACCGCCTACGGTGCCTACGCTTCCGGTAATGACATGCAGAAAGTGGAGTGCGCGGGAGACGGCCCATCCGCCGAGGTTGCCCGAGGAGGCACTGCGCCAGTTGTGGCTGGCAAAGTAGGTGCCTGCTTTGCCAATTTCGTGGGCTACATCGACGATCATTTTCGCCGTTACGCCACTTTCTTTTTCTGCAAATTCGGGCGTGTATTCCGCGTATTCTTCCCGCATCGACTCGATAAATTGCTCAAACGTACAAGGCTTGTCAGGATGTTCATTTTTCATAAATTCATCCCAATTCATCCAATTCTCCATGTACTCGCGGTTGTACAGGCCTTCGTCGAGGAGGATCTTGGCGATAGCCAGTAATACAGCTGCTTCGGTGCCCGGATAAGACGGCATCCAGTAGTTGGCATGACTGGCGGTATTGGAAAGGCGAGGATCGATCACGGCCAGTTTGGAGCCTTTCATCTTGGCCTCCATGATGCGCTGGGCGTGCGGATTGAAATAGTGCCCGCTTTCCAGGTGCGCACTGATGAGCAAGATGAACTTGGCGTTGGCATGGTCGGGGGAGGGCCGGTCGTGGCCATACCAGATGGCGTAGCCAAATCGTGCGCCGGACGAGCAAATGTTGGTATGACTGTTGTGGCCATCTATATTCCAGGATTGCAGCACGCGGTCCATATACCCTTCGTGACCAGGCCGGCCGACGTGGTAGGCGATCTGGTTGTTGCGTCCTTCCTGAATGGCTTTGCGCATCCTACCGGCGATATCATCCAGCACCTGATCCCAGGATACTCGTTCCCACTTGCCTTCTCCGCGTTTACCGGTTCGCTTGAGCGGGTAAAGGACCCGGTCGGGGTCGTTGATCTGGTTGATAGTTGCCGGGCCTTTCGCGCAATTGCGTCCACGGCTCCCGGGGTGATACGGATTGCCTTCGAACTTGCGTACCTTCCAGGTATCCTTATCAATGAAGGCCGTCAACCCACACGCCGATTCACAGTTAAAACAGGTGGTCGGCACGATCATGTAGTTCTTTTTTTCCTTCCGGGGCCAGGCTTTTGCCTCGTATTCCGTCCAGTTGTCCCATTGCTCGGGTGGAGGGAAATCGGTCAGTTGGCCGGGCTCGGTCAGGCGATTCAGATCGGCAGGTTCCTCCTTGTGGAGGTTCGGAATGATGCCTAGCGATTCCGCGATGCGTTCAATGACGGTATGTTTGCGAGGAGCCATTTTAAATAATTTTCAGTTTTCAGTTTTCAGTTTTCAGTTGTAGTCTTCGGCTTCAGCAACAGGGGGCTGAAAAACTGCCAACTGCCAACTGTATTACATCGTTCCCTTCAGTATACGTGTCCAGTAAAGGAAGGGCAACACATATTTCTTAAGTATCCACATGGAATAGCGTTCCTGAGCCTGGTTGAAGGGGAAGGTTTCCATGGGCTGACTGTCGTAATCGAATTCAGCCATGACGATCTTTCCGTAGCCGGTGATGAGCGGGCAGGAGCTGTACCCCGAGTAGGAGGCGGTGAGCGGTTGCCCGTTCATGTGACTCAACAGGTTCTGTACGACTACAGGCATTTGCTTCCTTACTGCGGCGCCGGTTTTGGCGGTAGGCAGGCTGGAGGAGTCACCCAGGCTGAAAATGTTCGGGTAGCGGTGGTGTTGGAGCGTGTGTTTGTCTACGTCGACCCAACCAAAATAATTTGCTGATCGCGGTAAGGAAGAAGGTACGCAAGGGTTGCCTTCTTCGTCTATCAAGGGGACGGAAGGATCGAGGGGAACAGCCAGTGGACTGTCCTTAATAAAATCAGGCGCAGATTGTGGGGGGGTGACGTGGATCATGTCGAATTTTTGCTTCACGCGATCCACCACATGGCCTTCGGTATCGTATTTGTCGAAATAGGCAATCTGGTTTGGCCCGTCAATTTCTACCAGGTTGTGGTAGAAATGGGTTTTGATCCCATATCTGGCTACGACTTTCAGCAATGTTTCGGCATATTTTTTCACCCCAAAGATGATGGTGCCGCCCGAATAGAAATGGACCTCCGAATCATTCAGGATCCCTTTCCGGCGCAGGTAATCGGAGCCAAGATACAGGATCTTCTGAGGGGCTCCACCACACTTAATGGGCGTGTTGGGGCTGGTAAAGATGGCCTTTCCGCCCTTTGGGAAATTTTCCAGGCACTCATAGGTATAGGTGGCATACTGGAACATATAGTTGGTGGTCACCCCATTTTTCCCCAGCGTTTCCTTCAGCCCTTTCACCTTGTCGAGGTCGAGTTTGATACCGGCGGCTACAACGAGGTAGTCGTATGTATATTTATCTCCACTCTTACAGGTGACGGAATTTTCATCGGGTTGGAAAGAAGCCGCTGCATCCTTTATCCAGGTGGCATTTTCGGGCATGACGCTTGCTTCCTCTCTTTCGGTGGCATTGATATCAAAGGTGCCGCCACCTACTAGTGTCCAGGCGGGCTGGTAGTAGTGCTTTTCGGAAGGCTCTATAATGCCTATTTTGAAATTTTTGTTTTCTAATAATAGCTTTGAAGCTGTAGAAATACCGGCATTTCCTCCGCCGATGATGAGAATTTGAAAATGGCTCATGATTTTTGGTTTGTTTAATAGTAGGCTGTTATACCAGTGGTATACGTTGCGGGGCTTCCACCCAAATTTTTTCTGTGAAATAGATGCCGATCAGCAAGACGAGGCCGGCGAGGGCAGCGACCATAGGGTCATTTCCTGCGAGGATCAAAAATGCCAGTGGCAGCACATTGCCGAAGGCGATAGCACCCCACCAGAACAGGTTGCGGTAGCGTCCGTGCAAGATCATATGGACCGTCTTTTTCGCTTCTATGGTCGGGTGGGTAGTTGTGAGTTCGACAAGTATCGTTGCCAGGTTGACGCCGATTCCGACAAACATGACGTTTTTCAGAAAAGGAAGCCAATTAGTGCCCGATTCGGTCCATAATGCAATAATGGTCAATGCTGCTGCTCCGGCCATCAGGCTGTGTACCAGCATGTGCAGGGCCATAGACGGGCTTTGCCAGAAGTCGCGTCCTTTTGCCTGTGCAAACAGGAACGCCGTATAGACAGCGGTGAGCAGGGCAAATACAGCGGTGATCCACCACAAAATGGGTTGAGCGGCGTCCAGTTCGAAGTAAGCCACTACTCCGGCCAGGGTCAGAAATCCACCGTAAATAGTAAAGGAGTAGCCGCCACGCACCAGCCAGGAATTCCATTGCGGGCGCAGCAGTACGTTGAGGAAACGATCAGGCCGGTCGAGGTCTTTGATCAGGAGCAGGCCGGTAGCACTCAGGAATACCAGGCCGGCGCCAAGTGCCCAATAGAACGTTTCCATGGTAAACTCCGCCCAGCCAAACAACCAGGCCAGGAAAGGCACGAGGAAAGCGCCGGCAGAGATAGCTTTGGTGAGGACATAGCCGGATACTTCCCAACCCCAGAGGATGCCCTTGTCGGGCGCATCATAAACACGGCGAGGCTTGCCGGTCAGCAGGTCGATAGATTTCACCGGACCACTGGAAGCGAGTTCCGTTTCACTGGCAGACTGCCCGTTGGCCTCCAGGAGCGCCTGGACCATGTCGCCGTTGGAATAGGCCAGTTTTTCCGTGTTCTTGGCAAAGTGCCCGACACCGCGAACCTGTGCATTCCAGAAATAGCTGTCTTGCTTTTCCGTTGCGACCGGGTTGAGCGAAGCTTCGTCGCCATCGATATAAAATAAATTCGGCGACGTGCCTTTGGCTGCTTTGCGTACCGAGACTTGTTCGCGCGAAAGAAGGACGGCAATTTCTGAATCGGGATCTTCCATGTCGCCTGAGATGATCGCATGTTCCGGGCACACATTCACGCAGGCCGGTTCGAGGCCAATGTCGACCCTGTGTGCACAATAGTTGCACTTGGCTGCGGTATGGTTTTCCGGATTGATGTAAAGGGCATCATAGGGACAGGCTTGCATGCAGGATTTGCAGCCGATACACCGGTTGTTGTCAAAATCGACAATGCCGTCATCGCGGATGAACAGCGCTTCCACGGGACAAATCTCTACACAGGGAGCATCCGTGCAATGGTTGCAACGCATGACGGAAAACAACCGACGGGTGTTTGGGAATTCTCCTTTTTCCACCTGTTTGACCCAGGTGCGGTTGACCCCCACCGGGACTTCGTGTTCGGCCTTGCAAGCCGTGGTACATGCATGGCAGCCGATGCACTTCCGGTTATCAATTATAAATCCGTACTTCATAATTGGAAGGAATTAAAAAAAAGGCACTGCAGCCGCAGGCCGCAATTTCTTTAAGTAAATTTTGTCAGAGAACGCAGGTTCGTGAACCGATCTATTAGGCTTACGCATAAAAGTATGAACAGAATTTCATGTGAACAAGTCTAATAAAGAACTTATTCAGAAATGCTGAATCTTTCGGGCTTTTGCTGGAAAATCAGCAAAAGCCCGAAAAAAGCACTTGAGCGTTGTGGAGAGGCGTTCAGGGAAGACCCTATAAAGAAAGGGGGGTGCCCATTCGCAGAGATAAAAATATGAACATTTGTTCATACTTCAAAATTTCAGGCCAACTCAATCTTGTTGCGTCCCAATTTCACGATGCCTTCTTTTTCCAATTGCTTGAGTAAGCGAGAGATAGCTTCCCGGGAAGCATGGAGATCATAGGCGATATCCTGGTGGGTGACGCTGATCACATTCGACTGAGTGGCTTCGGCTTTTTTCTCGAGGTATTGGAGGAGCCGTTCGTCCATTTTCTTAAAGGCGATATCGTCGATCGTTCTAACGAGTTCATACATACGCAGGTCGTAGGTGCGCATGACGAAGTTTTTCCAGCTTTGGTATTTTGACATCCATTCATCCATATACCGAACCGGAATAGCGATGAGTTCGGTATCGTCTTCGGCTACGGTGCGGATCTCGCTTTTTTTGTTCATCATGCAGCAGGTGAATGACATCGAGCAAGCCTCGCCTGCCTGCAGGTAATACAGAAATATCTCCCGGCCATCGGGATCTTCCCGGACCACTTTCATGCTGCCTTTTACTACGAGGGGCATCATTCGGACATAGCTGCCGATCTCCATGATCACCTCTCCGGCCCGGAAGGACATCAAGCGGCCTACCTGGACGATCTCTTCCTGAAGATTTCGTTCGGCAATTTCGGAGAAATTCTTCAGGAGTAAAGATCGGATCTCTTCTGAATCGCTATTCAGGATCATGGGCATTGTATTTAAAATTAATATTCAGCCAAATGGATCTGGCTAGTCGGAAGAAATATACGAAAAAGAGCGCACATACGGCAAGCAAGAGCCCAAAAGATGTCATCAGGCTCCAATCGAGCACCCAATGGAAAAACATGATAAAAAACAGGCAAAACCAGGCCGTAAAAATATAGGAAATGAACATAGACCCGTAATAGAACCCGGGTTCCGGCCAGTAGTTCTGTCCGCAATGGGTGCATTTTTGGTGCATCTCAAAAGGCTTGCGAAAGGAAAAACTGCCTGTTTCAAATAAGTCCCCCTCATGGCAAGTGGGGCATTTAAGACCGAAGATGCTGTATAGTTTGCTGCCTTTATTGAATATTCCCATGGTTTGTTTTTTGTTTATCGCTTTCAGTAAACGATAACCGGTTTGATTTTCTGAGCGATCAACCGCACGACAGCGGCCTCTCCCTCATGGTATTTCCCTTCATTAAGCTGGATGGTCTCTTCTCCCAGGTATTGTATATCCAATTCTTTGAAGTCCTGCCGCATATCATCCAGATCGTAGAGCAATTCCCGTACCTGCGGTCCGCCGGAAGTTTTTCCAATCTGCCGGGGCGAGAACAATTCGGCGAGGAGCACGCCGCCCGGCTTGAGCGCTCGAACGAATTGCTGGTGCACCTGGGTGCGGATTTCCTGCGGGAGGTGGAAAAAGAAAAGACCGATCAGGTTGAAGGAATCCTGTTCGAAAGGGTAGGCGAGAATGTCGGTTACTTCGTAATGAATATGGACCTCCTTTTCTTTGGCCAGTTGCAGGGCTTTTTTCTTCCCTGCCTCGCTTTGGTCGAGCGCGAATACTTCCCAGCCTTTTTGGGCTGCATAGACCGCATTGCGCCCTTCTCCTTCCCCGGGAAGGAACAAGCGACCCGGCATATGGGTATGTGCATCCAGCCAGGCCCGGAAATATTCATTGGGTTCTGTCCCGTACACATATTCCGGCTCGGCGTAACGTTGATTCCAGAATTCTTTCATGTAGCTAAAAATTGTAGAGATGCAAAAATATGAACAAATATTCATGTTAAAAATAAAAAGGGCAGGTGCGGTGTGCGCCTGCCCTTTTTATGGGAGCCGCCAGGTAGGCGGCTTTACGGGGGAGCCGCCAGGTGTGGCGGCTCTACTCTATGTCACATATTACACCTGCAATTCTCCAGGCATTCAATGATGAGGGATACATCCCGTTCTTTAAGAGAATACATCATGCTGCGCCCATCCCGTTTCACGGAGAGAATGCCTTTGAGACGCATATTTTGCAAATGATGGGAAGTCAACGATTGTTCACTGCCCAGTTGTTCACAGATTTCAGACACCGACAATTTTGGGTATTGTTCCAACAAATGGATGATCCCCAGCCGCATCGGATGTGCGACGGTCTTAAGAATATAGGCGATCCGCTCCAGCTTTTCAGCTTCCGCAGGGTCAATAAGGCCGTGTGGGGCGTCTGACTTCATAATATGAATATATGTTCATTAAACAAAGATACCAACAAAGTGGGGTCGGAAATAGTTCAAACCCAATAAAATGGCCAATACTATTCCTCTTCTCCTTCCCGGCTGCCGAGTTGATTATCTTCTTCCAGTTTTTGAAATAGATCTTTCAGCCGATACATCTCATCCAGCGTATCATCGAGGTGGAATTGGATATCGGGTATCCGGCGCACGTGTTTTTTGAGCCGGAAAGCCAGGGACTGCCGAAGCCGGGTGTAATTTTCTTCCATTTCCAGAATGACGGTCTGTTTATCTTCCGTGTTGTACACGCTGAGGTATATCTTCGCAATGCTCAGGTCCGGACTCATTTTCACATTCGTCACCGTCACAAAAGGCGTTGTTCCGTAAATATATGGCCCTTCTTGTTGCAAGAGTATCCCAAAATTGCGCCGTACCAATTCTGCTACTTGTTGCATTCTCTTTGTTTCCATCTCGCGCGCTTTTTATTTGAAAATGTTACTCAACAATACCTAAACAACCGGTCGCCGGCGATTTGGTAATTTGTTACAGTGGAATTTGGAGCTTAATAGTAAACCTCTTTGCCTTCTTAGCGCTTTGCGGTTTCACATAGTTATTAATCCATTTGCTGGATTTGACTTCAAATCCATATTATTCATCAAAGATAACTAAATCAATAGCCCTGCCGGACTTTTTACTTCAAAATGAAACAGCATGTTGTATTTTTTTGTTCCTTAGAACAAGAAAAATCAGGATTATGATTACCGGGCGCAAGCCCAAGGTTCGCCCCCGGTAGTCAAGTATAAATTTATGCGGAGTAAGTTGCTGGACAGTCCGATCGAGTACCTGAAGGGGGTAGGCCCGGCCAGAGCCGAGCTATTCAAGAAGGAATTGAGCGTCTTCTCTTTTGAAGACCTGCTCCTGCAATACCCATTCCGGCATGTCGATCGCACTACCTTCCACCGCATTGCCGAGCTGACGCCAGACAGTGGGGAGGTACAACTTCGCGGGGTGTTGCGCCGGATCGAATCGGTGGGCGGGGGCGCCAAAAAACGCCTGGTCGGCAAGTTGCGCGACGATTCAGGGGTTATCGAACTGGTCTGGTTCAAGGGAGTTTCCTGGATACAGAACAGCCTGGAAGTCGGCAAGGAGTACGTGGTATTCGGTCGTGTCAGCGCCTACGGCGCCGGGCTCAATATCGCGCATCCGGAGATGGAGGAGTTCGATCCGGAAAAATCCAAAACTGCGCCGACCCTGTTGCCGGTTTATTCCAGCACCGAAAAGCTCAATTCCAAAGGGCTGGATGTGCGGGCCCGCCGCCGCCTCCTGATCGAGCTTCTGCAGCGGGTCACGCCGGACGACCTGCCCGAAAACCTGCCTGATTATTTACTGAAAAAGCTCCGGCTGCCCTCCCGGCTTCCGGCAATATACGGCATTCATTTCCCTAAAAGCCAGGAGGAACTGGATGCTGCGCGCAAGCGCCTGAAGTTTGAGGAACTCTTCCTGCTCCAGGTCCGCCTCCTGCAATTGAAAAGTGGCAGGCAGGCCTCCATCAAGGGCTATGTATTTGACCAGATCGGCGAAAACTTTAATAACTATTACAAAGAAAAGATCCCCTTCGAACTGACGGAGGCACAGAAGCGGGTCATCAAGGAAATTCGCCGCGACCTAGGTGTCGGCATTCAAATGAACCGCTTGCTGCAGGGCGATGTGGGCAGCGGGAAAACGATGGTAGCCCTTCTTTGCATGCTCATCGCCCTCGACAACGGCTACCAGGCCTGTCTCATGGCGCCCACCGAGATCCTGGCCCAGCAACACTTTCAAACCATCACCGAAAACCTCGAAGGACTCAATATCGAAGTGGGCTACCTCACCGGGAATGTCAAGGGGAAAGCCCGGAAGGCGGTTCTCGAGCGCCTGGAATCCGGGGAGCTACATATCGTTATCGGTACACATGCCTTGCTGGAAGATTGGGTGCAGTTTCAAAACCTGGGCCTGGCCATCACGGACGAGCAGCACCGGTTTGGAGTAGAGCAACGTGGCCGGCTTTGGAACAAGAGCAAACCCTTCCCCCCTCATGTGCTGGTCATGACGGCCACGCCCATCCCCCGCACCCTGGCCATGACGCTTTACGGAGACCTCGACGTGTCGGTGATCGATGAGTTGCCACCTGGCCGCAAACCGGTTACGACCATCCACCGTACCGACTCGCACCGCTTGCGGGTGTTCGGGTTCATGAAAGAACAAATCGCCCTTGGCCGGCAGATATATGTGGTATATCCCCTGATTGAAGAATCCGAGAAGCTGGACCTCAAAAACCTGGAGGAGGGCTACGAGGCCATTCAGCGGGCCTTTCCGATGCCCGAATACCAGGTGAGCATCCTGCACGGCCGCATGAAAGCGGCGGACAAGGATTTCGAGATGGCCCGTTTTGTGAAAGGGGAGACCCAACTCATGGTAGCCACGACCGTCATTGAGGTCGGCGTCAACGTGCCGAATGCTTCAGTGATGGTGATCGAAAATACGGAGCGGTTCGGCCTTTCGCAACTCCACCAGCTCCGCGGTCGTGTAGGGCGGGGCGCCGATCAGTCGTATTGCATCCTCATGAGCGGCTACAAACTGACCAAAGAGGGCCGGCAACGCATAGAGACCATGTGCCACACCAATGATGGGTTCGAGATCGCCGAAGCCGACCTGCGTCTACGCGGCCCCGGCGATCTTGAAGGAACCCAGCAAAGCGGCATCCTCAACCTCAAAATCGCAGACCTTGCCCGCGACGGCCGCATCTTACAGACCGCCCGTGAATTGGCGCTGCATATCCTGGAGCAAGACCCGCAATTACAGCATCCTTCCAATGCGGTCTTGAAAAGCTATCTCGACGCGCATAAAGAGGTGTGGAAGGGGTGGGGGCGGATTAGTTAAAAGCAGTATTCATTTGCCTCCACCAGTCGCGCAGCAATCTTCCGACGGAGCTGTTTCACATTTTTGGCTGGATACTTGGTAAATCGCTTCAAACCCATCAGCAGCGTACGGAGCAGGTCGCCTTCGGCGAAGGAGGCCAGTGCATCGGTACCAAAGCGGGTCATACGGCTGGTTGCATCGTGGAGGTAGACCTGGAGCATCGCTTCGTAGAGATCCTGCTCGGCGGCCTTGCCTGGCATATCGTGTAGTTTTTCCACACGTAACAGCAGTGACTCGGAAACAAAGGCCTCGAACAACATATCGGCTACATTCATCAGGATTTCCTGCTCTTCTTCGAGGTTGAGCTGTCCGTCCATCTGCAGCTTGGCTGCGGCGCCGGCTGTCATGAGCACGGCTTTTTTAAATTCTTTGACCGCTTTCTTCTCTTCTGCATAGAGGCCATCCGGTCTGTCCATGCTCGGCATGGATGCCAGTTCCTTCTGCACTTCCCAGGCAGGGCCCACGATGTCGAGTTCGCCTTTCATGGCGCGTTTAAGCAGCATATCGACCGAGAGCATGCGGTTGATCTCGTTGGTGCCTTCGAATATCCGGTTGATCCGCGCATCGCGGTAAGCGCGGGCAGGGGAGGCTTCTTCCGAATAGCCCATCCCGCCATGGATCTGTACGGTTTCGTCTACTACATAGTCGAGCACTTCGGAGCCCACCACTTTGAGGATGGCGCACTCGATGGCGTATTCCTGGGCGGCTTTCCGTTTGGCGTCACCGAAAGAGTCACCTTCGCTGTGCAGGTGTTGTTCCATGACCTGCATGAGATTGGAGGTGCGGTACAACGCGCTTTCCGCAGCAAACAGACGGATGACCTGTTCGGCCAGCTTGTATTGAATGGCGCCAAATTGCGCGATCGGCTTTTTAAACTGTATGCGCTCATTGGCATATTGCACGGCGGTGGTGATGCTCTTCTTGCTGCCCCCAATGGTCATGGCGCCGAGCTTAAACCGGCCAATATTGAGTGAGTTGAAGGCGATGAGGTGGCCTCTGCCGATCTCACCGAGCACGTTTTCGGCGGGTATTTGCACGTTTTCCAGGAACACCATCCGGGTGGAGGAGCCGTGGATGCCGAGTTTGTGCTCTTCCTCTCCAAAAGTGAGGCCCGGGGTAGTTCTTTCCACCAGGAAGCCGGTAAATTTATCCCCACCAACCTGTGCGAAGACGATAAACAGGTCGGCAAAGCCGGCGTTGGTGATCCACATTTTCTGTCCGTTGAGGATATAGTTTTTACCGTCCGGACTTAGGTCGGCGCGCGTCTTGGCGCCCATGGCATCGGAGCCAGAGCCGGGTTCGGTCAGGGCGTAAGCCGATTTCCATTCGCCGGTGACGAGCTTGGGCAGGTATTTCTGTTTTTGAGCTTCGGTGCCGTAGTAAAGGATAGGCAGCATGCCGATCCCCGTGTGCGCGGCGAAAGAGACGATCCAGGAACCCGAGGGCCCCAGCACTTCCCCGATGAGGGTATTGGTGTTTGTTTCCAGCGCCATCCCGCCGTATTCTTCGGGCATGTGGGCGCCGAGGAGACCGAGTTCGCCAGCGCGTTCCAGCAGACTGGGTGTGAGCCCTGGTTCCTTGTTTTCGATCTGCTCCCGCTTTGGATAGATCTCATTGTCCATGAAATCACTAGCCATTTGCTGGATCATCAATTGTTCTTCCGAAAATTCTTCGGGGATAAAAGTAGACTCAGGGCTGGTGTCTTTTACCAGAAATTCCCCTCCTTTCAAGGGTTTGTGGACGAGTGTGTCGGGCATGATCGCTGGGATTTTATATGGTATAACAAAAAAAGCAAATGTAGGCCGCCGCCTTCAGCGGCGACCTACATTCACAAACGTTCCGGCCGTAGGATGGAACGTTTAGCGAATTTTCGCTAACAAAGATAAACCAAAAGGAGGGCTTTGTAAAGGGGAGGAGAGAAGTTTTAGCGAATTTTCGCTAAAACTTCATTTCTCTTTTTAGGAAGTCCCGGCTATTTCCCGAATGGAGATTCCATCGATCAATACGTCCTTCAAAACAGCTTCCCCATTTTTGATACTTCCCAAGGCATAAGTCATCTGGCTTGTATCCCGCAACGATTCCCTGTATACTAATTCAGCATCGTATGCCTTTGATTCCTCCATGTAAAACTTGTCAAAAGGGTAGTCGATCGTGAGCTTGTTAGTACCATCGGAAGTAACGTAACGAACCTTGGCTGTTAAAAAGGGTTGGTCATTTGCCGGTTTTTCCTTTGAAACGGATTCATTTTTCGCAAAACCGTCATCGTCTGTGGTAAGCAGCACATAAACAGGTTCGTCTTGAACCCAATCCGCTTCATTTTGGATATCAATTATATTATCCGCATAACTAAGACGTATGTATTTTCCTCTAAAGGGGTCGTTGGGATCAATAGGTGCAGTCTTGAATTTATAGTCTATCCCGGAACTCAGTACTCCTTCGCTGTCAAGAATCATTTTGGCAGGGACATAAAGTTGCACCAACGCAAGAAGAATAAAGGCGGATAAACGTATTTTTCTACTATTCATTTGTTTTCCTTTTTTTTAGCATCCAATAATTGGTTGCAAAGAAGCCAATGCCAACGGATACAAACAAAGTTCCTCGTATTAAAAAGCCTAGATGCTCATCAAAAAACCTGCAAACAACTAAAGCCATAATAATAAGCAACCCGAAATTCAGGATTCCCAAATGATCTTGTTTAGCGCCATCCCAAATTGTCCATACGCCGATTGCCAACACAAAAAGGTTGATGAGGATTATCGAAATAGGGGAAACTAACCCGAGGAGGAACGTAATAATAAACAGGATGAAAACTGGTGCGATCGGATTAATGCTGTTGAGTGGCTTGTTTTTTTGTTGCAGGAAAAGGAGTCCGGCTGCTAAAATCGTGAGGATTACAGATGCAGAAAACTCAGGAGATGTGATTATTGCATTAAATTGAAAATCATTATTTCTCAAATCCTCCCAAAACCAATCAAAGCTTAATGCCAGGAGTAATACAATGGTACCCAGTGCTCCCAATGTTTTAAAGCCATTGTTTCTTGACCTTTGGTGGGTGAAGAATTTCAGGTTCCCCAACAAATAAAAGCATGCAAAAAGGCTGAAATAAGCGATGAACATAAGCTCCTTAGTTCCCTTTGATACGGTGCCCAGGGTAATTATTACCGATAATGGAATCAGCCAATTATGGAAAGTCATAAAGTTGCTTTCGGGCTTATTCTTATACAACAGATAATAATGAGGCAGACAGCCTGACAGAAGTATCCAATACAGGTAGGATTCGGACGAAGGATATGACCAATAGCCTGTTTCGCCTGCGTAGTAGGTTATTCCAATTAGGTAAAGCAGGGAAGCAATGGAAGATTTCATCACATATACCAATGGAAGGCACAGCAGCATCCAGGTCAACAAGAAGGAACTTAAATTTCCAGGAATATTATAGACCTGACTCACAAGAGAGATGCTTGCGCCTACAGCGAAAAACAAAAAAGCGGTGCTGCTTTCCCGCCACGCCACGCTGTCCGGTTTTTTGAATAACGTAAATCCGCAGAGTATTTGTCCGGCGAAAAGTGGGAGAAAGGCAAAAAATGTTTTTGTAGTTCGGGAAAGCTCGTCCCAATTGTGGGCAATGATCAGGATAATCCCAAGTCCTATTAGTACAGCGCCCAATATTCCAAAAACGACGAAAAGCCGGTTGGTTGATTGGCCACCCTTATTTCGATAATAGTCCCGAATTTTTTCTGCAGTCTCCGGGGAGATCACTTCCGCTTTTACGAGTTCGGGTATGTCTTTGAGTATATTCATGGCCTTGGTTTGATTTTTCTGCCTGATCAGGCAGGTTTCGGCTCGTAATTAAGCACCACAATCCCACAGTCAAAGGAGATAGACTTCACGAATGTCAGATTTTGGTCGCTGTCCGGTTCTTTGAAAATGGTCATTCCGTTCCCAATTGCAGTTGGATTTACGAATAAATGAAACTCGTCAATCAATCCTTCCTGGATCAGCGCGGACACAAAAGTCGCACCGCCATAGGCGATGATGTCTTTGCCTTCCTGTTTTTTCAGGTTGGTGATTTCATCCACAAGGGCGCCTTTTGCCAAAACGGTATTGTTCCATCCAAGCACTGCCGGGGCTGATTTGTCAAGTGTGTTGGAAAAAACAACTTTGTGCGTGTCCGTAAATTTTTTGCCGGCTGTAAATTCCGGATTAGCTGGATTTGCCGCCACCGATGCCCAGTGGGGAATGAATCCTTCCGCCAGTTTTCGTCCAAGAATAATGCAGTCGACAGGCTCCGTTAAGTCGGTGACATATTGGCTTAAATCATCGTCCCAATTCAACTCCATCCAGTCCATTTCTCCGTTTGTGCCGGCAACGTATCCGTCTGTAGTCATTTGGACTTGAAGTATTAATTTTCTCATGGTGCTTTTTTATGCTCCACACGAAGTGATTGGAGACAAGTGCGGCCCGCGGGCCGCACTTGTCTCCAATCACTTCGTGTTAACTACTAAGTATTTTATGACAAAAGTACTTTAATGTTTTTTGTAAGGATAACTGCGGCCGCCCGCCCATTCAGTCTTTGTAACCTTATTTAAGTTACAGCGTACTAAGGTACGATTCGCGGGAGTTATTTTTGCTTAATTTTGTCAAGGAACATTTAAAACTGGAAATCATGAGGTCGATTATTTTACTAATGATTTGGGGAGGATGCTTCGGGGCAATCGCTCACGCACAAGTAAGTCATAACATGACCCTGCTGGGCCAATACGACGACCCTTCGCTTCCGAGTTCGGGGGGTACCCGGTACAATGAAGTCTGGGGGTATACCGATTGCGAATTGAGGGAATATGCTATCCTGGGGTCCGCACACTATGTGCATTTCTTCGATCTCGAAGACCCCACAGCCCCCCAGGAGGTGGCTTCCTTCACCGGGGGGGCGACCACGATCTGGCGCGATATGAAAACCTTTCGCGACCGGGCGTATTCGGTTTGCGACCAGTGCTCGGAAGGGTTGATGATCTTCGACCTGAGTGATTTGCCCAACACGGTGGTCAAGACCAATCAGACGACCCAGTTTTTCTCACGGGCACACAATATTTTTATCGATGAAGAGGCAGGCAGACTCTATGTCGCGGGTTCAAACACCAAAAGTAATGGGGTGATCATCCTCGACCTCAACGCGGATCCTGATCATCCCACTATGATCGGAAATCCCTCTTTGCCCGGGGGGTATATTCACGATATCTACGTCCAGAACAACATCGGCTATTGTTCGCATGGCAACAACGGATACTGGGTGTACAATTTTTCCAACCCTCAAAACCCAGTCCTGCTCGGCACCCTGACCGACTACCCGCAAAGCGGCTACAACCACTCCAGTTGGGTGAGCGGAAATTATGCGGTAATGGCGGACGAGACCCACAACAAAGGACTAAAAATGCTGGATGTGTCCGACCTTACCGACATCTCCGTAATCGATGTCTTTCGCTCTGCGTTGCTGGCGCCGGCAGACACCGCGACTATTCCGCACAACGCGTTCATTCGGGACAATTACATCTTTGTATCCTATTACCACGATGGCGTGCAGGTATTCGACATGTCCAATCCCAATAATGTGCAACAGGTAGCCTGGTATGACACCTATCCGGCCAATACGAACTACAGCGGATTCGAAGGGTGCTGGGGGGTATACGCTTTTCTTTCTTCAGGTATCATCCTAGGCTCCGACATGTCTAATGGACTCTTTGTGTTGTCATTAGATAATATCACACTCAATCCTATCTCGCATCCTACATCCCCCCCTTCCTGGCTCACCTTGACCGGAAATAACCCGTTCTGCGAAGGAGGAAGTGTAACCCTTAGCGTAACCCCCACCGCTACGGATGTGGAGTGGTATCGAAACGGGGTATTGCTCCCCGTGCAGGGCAACCCGATCCAGGTACAGGAAGCGGGCTGGTACAAGGCCAGGGTATACAATCAATATTGTGCGGCACAGACCGATTCAATACAGGTCCAGGTCATTCCCCTACCCAATCCGGTGATTACCGTGTATGGCGGTCCGGTGGTCTGTGAAGGGGAAAGCGCCTTTCTCAGTGTCGACCCCTCTGCGACAAATGTGAAATGGTACCGCAACGGGCAACTGATCGCAACGGGAAATCACGTGATCGAAGTGCAGACGGGAGGGACCTACTCCGCTACCCTGTTCAACCAATTTTGTCAAATCCAGACCAACTCGGTAGTAATACAGCTCATCCCGCTGCCAGACCCGACCATGGCGCTGACCGGTAATTCCTTGATCTGCGAGGGAGAAAGTGTATTACTCAGCGTTGATCCCATGGCCACTTCCGTAGAGTGGTATCGCTATGGGGAGTTATTGGGATGGGAGGGAACCCAAGTGGAGGTTCAGGAGCCGGGAGTGTATTCCGCCATTGTATTCAACCAATTCTGTCCGGTCGAAACCAATTCCATCGCCGTCAATGTCATCCCCCTTCCAAATCCGGAGATTACGTTGTCCGGCGATCCGGCGATCTGTGAAGGCGAAAGTGTATTTCTCAGCATCGATCCTTCTGCGACGGCAGTGGTATGGTTTCGCAACGGGGAGTTGATCGGGGAAGGAGTTCCGCAGATCGAAGTGCAGGAGGAAGGTACCTATTCTGCTATTCTGTTCAACCAGTTTTGTCAAATTGAGAGCGATCCGGTAGAGATCCAGGTTATACCCTTTCCCAACCCGGAAATAACCCTGACCGGTGATTCGTCGATATGTGAAGGGGGAAGCGTGCTGCTCAGTGTCGACATGGCAGCGACTTCGGTAGCGTGGTACCTCGACGGGGAGTTACTGGAAGGGGAAGGCTCCCAGCTCGAAGCACAGGCGGAAGGGACGTATTCGGCTATCCTTTCCAATCAAAATTGTCAAATACAGAGCAGTACGGTAGAGATCCAGGTGATTCCTTTTCCCGATCCCGAGATCACCCTGTCCGGCGATCCGTTGATCTGCGAAGGGGGAAGTGTGTTTCTCAGTGTAGATCCTTCTGCGACGGCTGTGGAATGGTACCGCAACGGGGAGTTGATCCAGGAAGGGGTTCCCCAGCTCGAAGTACAGACAGAAGGTGCGTATTCCGTGGTTTTATTCAATCAGTTTTGTCAGATTGAGAGCGATCCGGTGGAGATCCAGGTCATCCCTTTTCCCAGTCCGGAAATAACCCTGGCAGGTGATTCGTCGATTTGTGAAGGGGGAAGCGTGCTGCTTAGCGCAGACACCACGGCTACTTCCGTGGTGTGGTATTTCAACGGGCAGCCATTGGGATGGGAAGAACCCCAACTCGAAGCGCATGCAGCAGGCACATACTCCGCCATCCTATTCAACCAAAATTGTCAAATACAGGCTGATTCGGTCGAAATTCAGGTTATTCCTTTCCCGTATCCGGGGATTGCGCTGTCTGGTGAACCTTCGATCTGTGCAGGGGAAAGTGTGTGGCTCAGCGTAGACACAGCTGCGACCACCATAGAATGGTATCTCGACGGGGAGTTACTCCAGGCGGAGGGCCCTCAGCTCGAAGCACAGTCGGGAGGTACGTATTTCGCCATCCTTTCCAACCAGTTTTGTCAAATGCAAAGCGATTCGGTGGAGATCCAGGTCATTCCCTCCCCCGACCCGAAAGTCACCCTTACCGGTGAATCTTCGATCTGTGCAGGGGAAACCGTACTGCTCAGTGTCGACACTTCTGCTACCGCTATCGAGTGGTATCTTGACGGCGAGCTGCTGGCATGGGATGAATCCCAGCTCGAAGTTCAGGCAGCGGGTACCTATTCCGCTATTCTGTTCAACCAATTTTGTGCAATTCAGTCCGATCTGGTGGAAATTCAGGTCATTCCCTTCCCTGACCCGGGAATCGTCTTGTCAGGTGAATCTTCAATCTGTGCAGGGGAAAGTGTGTGGCTTAGCGTAGATACTTCTGCCACTACCGTAGAGTGGTATTTCGACGGGGGGTTACTGGCATGGAATGAACCTCAGCTCGAAGTACAGACGGAAGGCACCTATTCGGCCATTCTGTTCAACCAATTTTGTCAAACCCAGAGCGATTTGGTGGAGATCCAGGTCATTCCCTCCCCCGACCCGAAAGTCACCCTGAGCGGCGAATCTTCGATCTGTGCAGGGGAAAGTGTGTGGCTTAGCGTAGATACTTCTGCTACCGCTATCGAGTGGTATCTTGACGGCGAGCTGCTGGCATGGGATGGACCCCAGCTCGAAGTACAGACGGCAGGCACCTATTCCGCTATTCTGTTCAATCAATTTTGTCAAACCCAGGCCGATGCGGTGGAGGTCCAGGTCATTCCCCTGCCAGATCCGGAGCTGCTCTTGACCGGAGGACCGATCATCTGCAAAGGGGAAAGCGTACTGCTCCAGGTCGATACCACCGCCACCGCAATTGAATGGTATTTCAATGGGCAATTGCTCAATGAGACCGGATCACAGCTCGACGTACAGGAGGCCGGATGGTATTCCGCCATCCTCTTCAACCAGTCTTGCCAGGTCCAGACTGATTCGGTGGAGATCCAGGTCCTTCCTACCCCTGCCCCGGAGATCACGCTCTCCGGCGAGCCATTGCTCTGTGAAGGGGAAAGCGTGCTGCTCAGCGTAGACACCCTGGCCGCAGGGGTGGAGTGGTACCTCGACGGCGAATTGCTGGGTTGGAATGAACCCCAGATCGAAGCCCAGCAGGCAGGTTGGTACTATGCTATTTTATCCAATCAATTTTGTGACATTCAGACTGATTCGGTGCAAGTCACGGTGCAGGAAGCTCCGGAGCCACTATTGTCGTATGAAACCACCCTGGCCTGTAAGGGCGATTCCATTTTGCTCGTCGCCAACCAGGAGTTGGATTCCTGGCAATGGTTTTTGGACGGCGTGCCCATCGATGGGGCGACCGGGCCGGAATGGGGAGCAGCAGACAGCGGGGAATACTCCTACACCGGAGAATTGGGGCCCTGTTCGGTCAGCAGTGATCCGGTAGTAATCTCCATCGTGGCGGCCATAGTTCCGGCAATAAGTTTCATCCAGGATACGCTATTTTCCACGCCGGCAGCGACCTACCAATGGTACTTAAACGGAGAATTGCTGGAGGGAGCTACCAGTGCGTTCCTCGTGCCCCAGGAAAGCGGGATTTATACCGTTTGGACGACCGATGAAAACGGTTGCGGAGCGGTTTCTGCCCCTTTGGAGGTCGAACTTATCAATTCAGTATCTAACCAGCTACCCCAAGGCTGGAAGGTCTACCCCAACCCGGCTGTGGATTGGCTGGTGTTGGAATTGCCTGGAGTGGAAGAGGGCGTCTATGCACTGTACGACCTTTTGGGGAGAATGGGGAGGATTGGTACGTTGAAAGGCGAAAAGATGGAGATTGGACTGGACAATTTGGGGGCGGGTATTTATATTTTGGAAATTCAATCGGAGGGATCAAGGGTGCGGGTCAAAGTCTTTCTTTCTCCCAAAGGCTAATGATCATCCAATCGTATTTATAACGAAGAAAAAGTGCGTTGACGGCAAGCGGCCGTCAATGCACTTTTTCTTCGTTATTCTGAAATTCCCATTAAATGCTTTGTCCAAAAGTAAGTAGATTATGGTCTGGGTCGAGAACTGAAAATTCCTTTTGTCCCCAAGGTTTTATCTGCAATTGTCCGTTTGGGTGTATGTTCGTCTTCTTGTTTAAAAAGGATTGATACAGTTCCTCAATATTATCAGTTCTGATATAGACCTGTCCGTAGTTTTCTTTTGGGTCGAGTTCTTTGAACTCGAAAAAGTGGATTTGTAGATCGTCTTTTTGAACCATCAAGTACCCGGCATAGTCTGCACTTCCAAATTCTTGAAAGCCCAACTTGTGTATATAAAAGTCTCTTGTTTCCGTTTTGTCACGCATGGGTAATTTGGGATTTATGTCTATAAGCATATTTGGTTGGTTTTTAATTTAAGGGCCCAATGTCAAGATTTTCATTTTCATCAAGGTTGCTGGATAGGTTCCACTATCAATTTTTTACCTTCTTTATCGAGATAAGTTACAGTCATTTCAATCATATGCGTTATCCATTTTTCAACGCCTGCATCTGCCGCTTGTTGGCAAAATGTTAGATAGTCTGTTTGTCCTTGTTGATGAATGGAAATAGCGTGTTTTAGTTTGTCTGCTGAACTAATGTCATTTACATTCATGTCCGGATATTTTGAGTCTCCGATAAGCGTAAAGTCTTTTTGTCCGTAACAGATTGTTCGTCCATCAGAAACAAAATTGTCATAATGTGTTACTCCCATTTTTTTCAAGTCCTGGACAAATCGAGGAAAGTCTGCACCACTTTTAACTTTCGCAAATGCTTCGTGAATTTGTTCTGATGTAAACATATTCTTTGGTTCAATTTTTCAATTATCTGCTTGCAGGTTTATACGAAAGAGCTCTTCGGCCGTCGGCCGCACTACTCACCAACCAATTTATACCTTTTTATTTGTCGTCATTTCTCTTTGAAAGAAAGAAATAACCAATTGTGATAATTCCAAGGCCGATCATGATTGCTGGTTTAATATTTTCTTCATGTACCACGTGTTCAAAGTTAAAATATGTTATCCCAAATGTCATGAAAAGCACGCCCAAGATTCCGATTGTTCTGTCTTTTTTTGTTGATTTCATTTTTCATTTTTTTCGTTCAGTCTATCGATTCTTTCCTTATGATATTCGCTACCGCTGATTTCGTAGGCTTTCGTCACAAATTTCAACGCATTGGCCTTGTCATGCTGCATTTCGTAATAATCTGCCATTGAATCGTATGCATTTGCACTTTCCGGGTAATACGCAATGGCAAATTCAAAGTACATTTTTGCCTTTTCAGGTTGTTGCATATCCATATTCATATATCCAGACATATTTAGAAGCTCTTCAGGGTATGGAGGAACCGGATATCCAAAATGACGTTGAAGTTTATTTGCCCGGTATTTCACGATGCTGGACAATTCTTCTTTTGGCGTGTCAGGAGAATTGATTTTATCGGTATGCTCCATTTGAAACCATTCGAAAAGTGAAATCAACCCATCCATAATGGAAGGCAGGGGAATGGTGCCATGCAAATCATGGGGATAAAATTTCCAAGCAAAAGACAAGCCGTTTTCTGTATGTTGCCTTAGCAGGTTTGAAAAGGCAATATTGGAACGGGCAAACAGGGTAAAGTCCGAACTGTCTTGCATCACATTGTCTATGGTAACCTGCGGATTTTGCATGTGTAACTGCCCGCTTAAAGACATGAATAAAGATTTGCCTTCATAGTGTTGGCTTGCGAGTGTTCCTTGTGCCTCTTTCAACAATTTTTGATCATCCCAATCCAAACTTGGATCTATGGCCAGGTAGTTGGCAAATAAATGGGGGTGGTTGAGTAGCGTATAAATGGCAAACAAGCCTCCGTATGAATGCCCTATTAATGTGCTGAAATCGGTTGCGGGGTATTTACCCTCCACGAAAGGAATGAGTTCTTCCGCTATGAATTTGAGGAAATTAGCAGCTTCCCCGTTGTCTTCATTGAAGGGCATTCCATACTGGGTTTTTTTGGAGGAGGTTGTCAAATCCCTTGTCCTGTTCTTGCTGTTGGAAATCCCAATGAGTATCATTTCCGGGATAAATCCACCGGAATAAAATTCGTGCACGATATGCACCGTTGGAAGGAATACTTCTCCATCTAAAATATAAACCACCGGATACTTCTGGTTTTTCTCGGGGTTATAGCCAGGCGGAAGTTGAACGTAAAATTCCCTGGATTCATGGAGTGCTTGGGAGTAAAGACTATCCAGCATTCCCACTTTTTGCAAAAACGGAGGGTTTTGGTTTTCCTGGGCGGATATCAAGTTTGAAAACAAGATAATAAGCCCTGTAAGGAAGAATATTCGCATGGTATTTGTCATGATTTATTGGGCTGATATTGCAGGGAATTTCCCTAATTCCTAGGTTTTCTGTGATAGAAAATTGTGGTGCTATTTACCAAAGAGACCCAAAATATTTTTTTTTTTTTTCCCCCCCCCTTCCCCCCCCCCCCCCCCTTCCCCCCCCCCTTTCGTCCCTTCGTTTTTCCAGATCTTCTTGTATTTGCAAGGCCATTTTCTTGTCGATGGGATAGAAGAACAGGAACAAGGCACAGGATATATACAGTATGCCCGGCAGCACGGAGATCATCAATTTGATGCCGGTAATGGCCGTTTCTGACTGTGCTTCATTGGGTATGAAATGAAATAATGCGAGCAACCAACCGGCCAAGGCGCCTCCTATACCCCATCCCGCCTTTTGTGCGAAGGTAGCTGCGGAAAATACAAGGCCTGTGGACCTGCGCCCGGTTTTCCATTCGGAGTAATCCGCCGATTCCGCCAGCATCGTCCACAGCAGAGGAACTGCCGGCGCATAGGCCATTTTTGCCAGGATGTTAAGGATGTAGATGGACACCAGGTTTTTTTCTCCGGGAAGGTACAACAGCATAAAAAAGAACCCGGAGATCAGGGAGCTGGCCAGAAAGACATTGCGCTTGCCAAATTTCTGGGCCAGGGTCTTCGAAAAAGGAATGGTTACGATCAGGGCAATGGTACCTGTTATATTGAACAATTGCACACTTTCCTCCTTGCCGATGTAGTATTTGAAGTAATAGGCGATCGAGAGGTTTTGCAGGGCAAACATGATAAAGGATACGATACCTACAAAGAACAGGATCACCCATGGCTTATTCTTCAAAAGGTTCCTGAAATCCTCCTTCAGCGATTCCTTCTGTTCCTTTGGCGGTGCAACCCTTTCCTTGGTGGTGAAAAAGGTTATCATAAACAATGCAAAACTGATAATGGAGAAAAGAATGATGGTTATCTGGTATCCGGCTGCATCGTTGCCTTTTCCGAAATACCGGGCCAAAGAAAGGGCTGTTCCAGATACGATAAGTTGCCCGATAAAGGCGAATACAAACCGGTAGGAGTTCAATCCCGTACGTTCATTGGAATCGGCCGTCATCACAGCCCCCAGGGAGGAATAGGGAAGGTTTATGGCTGTGAACACGGTCATCAGTAACAAATAGGTAACCCCTGCATAAATGGTTTTACCGGTAGAACCCAGATCGGGTGTAGAGAAGGTCATGATCGCCAGGACGGCATAGGGCAATGCCATCCATAAAAGGTAGGGTCTGAACTTGCCCCACCGGGTATTCGTACGATCTGCGATCACCCCCATGATGGGGTCGCTGATCATGTCCCAAAACCGGGCAATCAACATGATGGTTCCGGCAGCAGCGGCAGAGATCCCGAATGTATCCGTATAGAATATCAGGATCCAGAATCCGACCATATCCCACACAAAGTGGGATGCGGTATCGCCTACGCCATAGCCGATTTTCTCCTTGAGAGATAGTTTTGCAGCAATTTTGTTCATAATGTCCCTATGTCAGATGAGTCCGATTAGAATCGCCATTTGCGCTTCCGGATTAGCACCCACTAAGCTAGGAATTTAGGAACACAAATTATAGACTAAAGTAAAAGTGTTCCTGAAACAACTGGGTTAAAAAGAAGGAGCCTGTACGTTGTTTTCATGCTTATAAAAGTTTTTTCGACCTTTCCAGCAAGTCGTTAAGGTCATTTTCCTCTTTTATAGATTCTTTTCCAGTATTCAAAACCATTTTTGCATGTTTAATAACCGCCTTTTTATAATTTTCTTTTTTGGAGAATGCATTAATGGTTGTCAATGCCTCCATTAATCTTATGATAACAGCGGTGCTTCCGGCTGAAAATTGACGAATTTGATTAAATGAAACATCCAAAACACCTTCAAAGTCCAACGTATCTGCAATTATTCTCAACTTTTGCTCCTCATCAATTCGGTATTTTGAAGGAAAGCTAATTTGAGAAAGATGACACAATGTAGCCGTTAAATTATCAATACAAGCAATGGCAGTATACGGGTCATTGACTCCTGGGGAGAGTGCCCGTGCTGCAATTTCAACCATTTGATCAATGGAGTACTCAAGGTCTTGTTGTGCAATCCTTGTTTTTCCGATAACGAACTGACGAGAAATACTTTCGATCTGTTCTTTATTTAAGCCATCATTTGAGTATAATTTCCCAATTTCAATGCCTTCTACCAAATGGGCTCCAGGTCTAAAGTATAGCTCGATCAATCCGTCACATGAACATACTACTCTTAATAGCGATTCACTGTCGACATATTGGAGGTATCCACTTTTTTGTGATTTAACAGCAAAAGAATTAATATATTTAGACTTGATATTGTCAACGGCAATAGTTTTTTCGTCATCCAATTCATCTCCCATTTTCTGGGGGAATAATGTTTTTAATTGATGCGAAATAACCTCTGAAATATCAGAAATTACTTTATCTGCCTGAATGCTTGTGGCAATTTGATGGATAAATACAATGAGAAGAATAATGTTAACAAAAGCTGCAATGATAGCAAAGAGAATGGAAAGCACTGGCATGAAGGTGTATTCATCGCTTTCTTTTATGGAGTTTAACACAAAAAGACAATATAAATAAGTAGAAATGTATGAACCTAAAACGACTTGATTAAGCCTTATATACATAAAGTTCTTAATCAACCTTGGACCAAATTGTGAAGAAGCTAACGTCAACGCCACAAGGGTGACTGAAAAAACCGTTCCTGCAACTCCTATCATTGCACCGGATATGGTAGATAATATACTTCGCGCAGAATCTGCACTATTCACAAAAAAGAAGCGGCCCAATCCATCTTGTGACAAAGTAATCACTTGGTCTAAAGACACCAACCCTATTGCAAAAAGGATTGAAATTAGAATAATCAATACCGGGATGAACCAAAAGGTGGCCTTTAATTCGGTAAAGAAAAACAATATCTTTTTCATGTCAGAAGGAATCGTTAAGCAGTGTGTGTATCCGGCATGGGCATCCGATTCCCTATAAAGGTAGTGGAATTTTCTGGAGGGTGAAAGTCCTCCTTATGGGTAAGCGGGAGAGAGCCGTTCAAGTGAAGGAGACATTACCGCTCCATTTGGATGGAAGGATTTTTGGGGAGCTGAAGGGGAGCTGGTATTTAAAACCCACTCACTAGCCACTGGCTTTATTTACTATTAATTCATATTTCTAAATTCAATTGGAGTTAATCCGGTTTTTGATTTGAATAATTTACTAAAATGTTGTGAATATTCAAACCCCAAACAGTAAGAGACCTCACTAATTGAGGAATTAGAATTAAGTAATAAGGTTTTTGCTTTTTCAATGATATAAGAGTGAATATGGTCTTTCGCACTCCTCCCTGTTTCTAATTTCAGCAAATCACTCAAATAGCTTCCTGACATATTCAGGGCTTTTCCGCATTCGGTTACATTCGGTATTCCCTTGTTAACCAAATCGTCAGAAGCGAAATAATCTTCAAGGTATTGCTCAAAGCGAACAATGAAATCTTTGTTCAGGTTCGTGCGGGTATAAAACTGACGATCATAGTAACGGCTACAGTACTTCAGTATCGACTCCAAATTTACAAGTATCAACTCTTGCGAATGTTTATCGATATTTTGTTCTAATTCAGTTTCAATTCTTTGCACGAAATCGGTCAGCATATGCTTTTCCTTGTCAGAAACATGTAAGGCCTCGTTAAGTCCATAGCTGAAAAAGGAGTAATCCTTAATTGTATTACCCAACGTGGATTTGCGTATTAAATCGGGATGAAAAAAAATGTTCCACCCATTCCTATCCAATTCCGCATCAGCATCATCAAATCTGGCCACTTGATTGGGTGCCATAAATACCAAAGTTCCTTCTTCATAATCGTAAGAATTTCGCCCGTACTTGAATGTCCCTCTTACGTTTCCCTTCAATCCAATTACATACAAGTCGCTTGTCATTTTGGTATCTTTAAAATCGAAATCAATCTTTGGCCATTCTTTTATAATGGTGATTAACGGATGTAACGGTTTTTCTAAACCAAACAAGCGATGCAATTCTGCAATACTCTTTAAGTGATAAAATTCTGACATATAGATGTTTATTTAGAATTGGATACCGGTCATCTTTTCAGATACTTCCCAAAGTCGTTTTGCATTTACCTCATTATAGGCCATTTTGGTAGATTTAACTACAACCGGAGCTCCTGCCATTTCAAGAAAACCCGAAGGTCCATAAAAATCACCCGCTTTTGCTTCTAAATCTGCAGCAGCTCTTAGCGTAGGTAAAGTACCTTGCTCTATTTTTTGGCCCAAGATGGGATTCATGATTCGCCAAAAAAGATTATGTCGCTGTAGGTCTGTACTTGTATAGCCTGGATGAGCAGCAGTTACAACTGGGGCGTTCGGGTCATTTTTTAGCTTTCTCGCCAATTCGTATGCAAAATACAGGTTGGCTAACTTGCTATCTGCATAGGCTTGGGTAGTGTTATATTTTCTTTTTCCCCAATTAATATCCTCAAAATCAATATTTCCAGTCCTATGAGCTATGCTTGAAGTTGCTACAATACGAGCTCCTTTGGTTTCCTTTAGAAGGGGCATTAATAAACCAGTCAATGCAAAGTGCCCCAAATGGTTGGTTCCCATTTGAATTTCAAACCCGTCTTCTGTTTTTGAAAAAGGGCACATCATTACGCCCGCATTGTTGATTAAAATATCTAAGCGATTGTAACCCGCAAGTATTTGTTCTGATAAGGATTTCACAGAACTTAAACTTCCTAGATCAAGTTTTCGCACCTCAATTTTGGCTTCAGGTACCGACTTTTTGATTTCTCCAGCGACTTTTTCTCCTTTTTGCGTATTTCTAACGGCCATTATCACGGTGGCATTTTTTTCTGCAAGTATTTTTGTGGCTTCTTTCCCCAGGCCACTTGTAGCTCCGGTAATAATCACAACTCTATTGTGCTGATTAGCAATGTCGTTGCTAGTCCATTTTAACTTTGTCATATTTTCTTTTGATTATAATAAATTGGATGATTGAGCTTTGCCTTATTGTTGTTTGAGTTCCTTTCCAGCCATGTAGGCAAAAAACATTGTTAAACCGCCTCGTAAGCCATCTACGAAAATGGCCTGTGTATTGCCGAACTTTATCACCATGCCCACGCCGAATGAAATAAGAAAAAGACCGATAATAATACCTAGAGTTATGCCTGCTGGGTTTGATTTTCTAACCCAGCAAAACTCAGCACCATCAATGTGGTGAGTAAAAACAAATATAATCCCAAGGTTAAGCCCAATACCTCCATATCGCTTGAATATGGCGTATTGAAATTCTCCATAGCCATCGGCAAGTCAAATAAAAGCGTAAAACCGATGGCAAGCTCAAAAACTGCTTGTAGCAGTATGATTACCATAAAAATTTGTTTCCAAATTTTATTTGAGCTGCCTGCGTGATTTGATGTGGTTGAATCCATGATTGTTCAGGTTGAAGATTTAGCAAATTTGTACAGTGCAAAACTACGCTGATGGAATTATGGATAAATAAACATTTCGCAGAAACCTCAATATATTTCGCAGATGCGAACTTTTCTATGGCTTACCTCAGACCGGGAAAGAGCAACGGGGGGCCGGGGGGGAACGGTCTTCCTACTCGATTGTGTACCTGTTTTTCCCCCCTGGTGCTTTAATAATCTTCGCAACTCCCTGCCCTTATTGCAATTAGCCTTTGTGTGCCCGCAGCATCTGTAAACTAGAGGTGAAAGCTTGCGGCCCATTGCGCGTCCGCCCCGATGAAACGGGGGCAGTGATGGGGTCTGCGCAAGCCGACTGCAGCTGGTACCGACGAACAGGAACCACATAAGGGCTGGATTAGGAGCGTAAGGCAGCACAACATGTCAAAGCGCGTAGGCAACAATCCTGATCTGGTAGATGTGGCGGGAATCAGCGGAAAGCGGATGTCATTCCCGGGAGCGATCCGTGGTGTCCGTGCAACCCGCATGGGTGGCAGGTAGCGTGCTAGAAGCCAAACCGATTCCTGTACGTTCGTCATCGACTGGGAAAGAAAAGGGCAAGGTCAATCCGGTGAAAAGAGCGGTTTGGCTGTTTGGCGAACCGCCGTATACCAGACCGGTACAGCCTGACCGGTACGTTTCGGCGGATACGATTGTGAGAGGGCTGGGGTGGGCTGTATGGCTCACCTCTCCCTACTCGATTCTCGGTTTTATTGTATTTGAATTATTGTAATCCCAAGCCCCAAAATTCAATATTGCAACGGCGGTCCAACCACCTCCATATCATGTTCCTTAAAGGGGTCAAGTCCCGCCGTTAGATGTTTATTGCCTCCAATGGAGCGGAAAAATTCCTCCATTTTCCCGGCGGGCTGGAAGAAGAACAGAAGCTTGCCCACGTCCTCTAATTGCGCCCAAGTATGCGGCACTGCCCTTGGCAGGAAAATCATGTCGCCCTCACCGAGCTGAAATTTTTCGTCGCCGCATTGGAACAGGTACTTGCCTTCGGCAACGTAGAACACCTCATCCTGGTGCGGGTGTACGTGCATTGGCGGTCCGCCCTTTTCGTTGCCGTGGTACTCGAAAATGGACAGTTCACTGCCTGTGTCCTTACCGGAAACCTTGATGTCGTTGCGGTTTTTGCCATTGATAATGGTAAGCTCCCCAAAGCGGCCTTGACCAGCTCGCACTACGAACCCATTGCTCAGTTGTGCTGCAAAAACATGCTTTTCCGTGGCGGAAATAGCGGGTCCATGGTTGGTGATGCCGCTCGTTTTGCCCAGTTCCTCGTACTGTTCAGGAGTACCCTTGCCATCCAGTTCGGTTAGCCGTAAAAAAAACTCCTCCATTTTACCGGCGGGTTGTAGGAAGTAGAACATCTCGCCCCGGTCGCTAATTTGCACCCAAGTATGCGGCACGGTTCGGGGCAGGAAAATCAGGTCGCCCGCCTGTAGCAACTGCCTTTCTTCGCCCAATTGAAACACGTATTCGCCTTTCAAGACGAAAAACATTTCGTCCTGAAAAAGGTGCGAGTGTAGCATCGGCCCGACTTTTTCCGTGCCAAGGTATTCAAAAGCCGAGAGCCTGCCCGACGTGTCCTTGGTCGAAACCTTGAGGTCGTTGGGGTTCACGCCATGAAACGGAGTCGGCTTATGAAAACGACTGTCGCCTGCTTTTACGACAAATGCTTTGGCTGCCATATCCCCCGTCCGCTTAGGAATTGAACAGGCATAAGCCGGGAACGATAACAAAGTAATGAGGATGAAATCTCTACGTTGCATAATAGTGACAATTTGGGTACTGCGAATTTTTATATTACCGAGAACTCAAAGGAAAGTCTGCGCCATACCGGGCGTAGACTTTTCAGTTGAACGATCCCGGCGCCGGGAGTAAAATCTTCCCAGTTGCAAATAGGGAAAAGCTATTCCTCCGATCCGGATTTCATCCTGGCCTAATTTACGTCTTTGCCGACAAATACGCCCGAGTTTTCATCCGTTTTTTGTTATTGCCAGCCGTTTTTTCAGATGCGATGGCCGGCTATAGCGTTTTTCAAGCCATTTCCCTATCTTTAAGACATAGCAGCCCTGAGCTCACCGCCTCTGGATGAGGTATTCACAAAGTTGGCCGTGTCTGCTTGACCAAACGGGGGGCTTCGTCCCTGATTCAGGACGTTCGCCAGGTACGTCAGGTCGCTTGGGATGGGCCGGATTTCAAAGTCGGTGCTGCCGCAAGAGTCGCACTGATGGTAGACCACTTCCCGTCGGCTCATTAACTCCTGCAAAGCCGCCAGAAAGAGGGTTCGGTAGACCTTGCTGAACTTGCGGAAAGGGGCCAGTTTGTTTTTGCGTTTGGGCCATTTCCATTCCGGCACGGGGTCCGCCGTCAAGCCTCCAAAGGTGACCAGGCAGTGGGCATGCACATGGTATTTGAGATCCGAACCCCAAGTGTGCAACACGGCCGTCATGCCGGGCATACCTCCCACATGGTCCGCCTCTTCGCACAGGCTGCATATCGTTTTCCAGGCCGTGCGCAGCAGCAGATTATACAGTGGGGTATCGCCGCGCCAGGCCATTCAACTCATGCGGCAGGGTAAAGGTGAGGTGGCAATAAGGCACGCGCAGCATCCGCCCGGCCAGCCGGTCCTGCCATTGCAGGCGTTTGATACCCTGGCACTGCGGACATTGACTATTGCCACACGAAAAATACTGATAACGAACCTGGCCACACCCCTTGCAGGCAATGCGCCGCCCACCAAGTGCAGGCATAACAATGCCGGAAGACGTGTGGGGAGACCTCCCGTTCCACTTTTGCGCCGGCCCGCGCGTTTTGTATCGACCACTGTGCCGAACGTTGCGCCCACCTTTGCCCCGCCTTTTTGCCGTTGAACAGATAATGCTTTGGGCGGTAGGCTCTGAAATACTGTCGCAACAAGTCCAATAAGCACTCCGGCATCTCCACATACCGGTCTTTGGCCCCTTTGCCTTTTACTACCCGGATCTGCAGGCGCTCCCCGTCCACATCGCTCAGGCGCAGGTTTAGCGCCTCGCTTAAGCGCAGGCCCGTGCTGTACAACAAGGCCATGAAGACCTGATGCTTGAATATCGCCCCGTTCTCTATGACCCGCTGCACCTCTGCTCCCGACAAAACAGGCGGCAAGCTGCGCTCTTTGCGAGGACGCGGTATTAGCCTGACGTCCCAGTCCAGGCCCAGTACCTCCCGGTAGAATTTACTCATCGCCGAGTAATCCCCGTTGATGGTTTGCCACTTGAGCCCTTGTTTGTAGCGGTGCAAAATATATTCCCGGGCCTGGGTGGTGGTGAACGGACCACTCATGTCCTCCCGATCCCGAAAGGTGAAAAACTGCCGCAGCGCACAGCCGTAGGCCGATCGCGTGGCTTTGCTGTAGTTCTTCAGCGTCAGGTGCGCATCGAACTCCTGGAGTTGTTTTTGATACTCTTCCATGGCGTAAAATAAGAATGGTTTACGCCATGTAAGATAAGGTAGGATTGATTCAGTTGCTTGGAAAACAAGAAGTTAGGAGCCTAAAATTCGGGAGGGATTGTTCAACGTTAAGTATAAGAATAGTAGCCGACTGCGTTGCACTTTCCTGTCAAGTTACAAGAAAGTTGGAGCGGGCTGCAATCCTTGAATTTACTACTATCTCGGCTATTATTTTTATACATTGTTGTGGTGCGTTTTTATATTTCTTTCATTACTAAATACGTTGTATAAAAAAGATAAAATCCAAGAAGAATTCCAGCCTCCCATCGGTCTAATTTTTTGCGCTGTCCTGTAATCATAGCTATTAAAAGAAACATTGTTCCTCCAATCAAAATAAAAATGTCTAAATTAAATTTTGGATTGTACTTAATTGGCATAATCAATCCACTAAGTGATAAAATCAAAAGGATATTGAAAATATTTGAACCAATAACATTTCCAATCGCTATATCACTGTTCCTTTTTGTTGCTGCAACAATTGAAGTTACTAATTCAGGCAATGATGTTCCAGCCGCTACTATTGTTAATCCAATTATTTTTTCACTAACACCTAAACTATTTGCGATTTTAACACTATTTACAACAACCAGTTGCCCACCAATAATTAAACCAGATAATCCAATTAGAATAAGCCCCCAAATTTTAAGTGTTGATTTCTGCACATAATCAGCTTGAATATTTGAGTCATTTTTCATTTGACGGAAAACATAATACAAAAACATCACAAACATCACAAGCATTATAAGACTATCAAGTCTGCTCAGATAACTTGGTTCTGAAAAATTAAAATCATTTATAAAAAATATTAGTATAATTGCTACTAATAATGAAATTGGAATTTCCTTCCATGCCGTAGTAGATTGAACTGAGATTGGCAGTATTAATCCTGAAATTCCAAGTATTATAAATAAGTTAAAATTATTACTTCCAATGATATTTCCAAGAACGATGTCTGAATACCCATTCATTGAGCCAATAATATTCACAACCAACTCAGGTGCTGAAGTCCCAAATGCAACAATGGTCAATCCTATTGCTAAATCTGAGACTTTGTATTTTTTAGCTAATGCAGAAGCTCCGTCTACAAGCCAATTTGCTCCAAAAATTAAGCAACAAAATCCTACAACAACTAACAATGATTGAATTATCATATAGCCTCAAATTAAATTCAAATGTCTAATAATTTCGATGGTTTAAATGCACCACAACGGCAGTCTGTGAAAAAACCTCCCCCTAAAATACATCCTCTCTACGAATATTCCCACCGAAAAACGAAAGAAAGGCAAAGGAGGTAAAAATTGACTCCTGTGACTTCTTTAAATGCCTCAAATTGCCCAGAATAAGGCTTAAAACGGCCTTGAGCCGTTCCAAAATCTCTTGCAACCCCAACAGATTCACACAGCGCTTGAGGTTGTAGCACGTAAAGATCAGGTCCGATTCGGCCTGGACCTTGGGCAGTGTTTTGAGCAAGGTATAGGTGAAGCCCCATTGTCGTTTTATCGTTCCGTATGGATGCTCCACCAGTTCCTGTCTCTTTCGGTAATAGCTCCAATTTGTTTTCACTCTTGCGTCATTCCGGTCCACCGCATCCTGATATTCGGTCCGCTCGATCAGACGACCATTCTTGCTCTTGGTGCACTTCGATCTGGCCGAACAAGTCGCACAGGCCGGCGTCCTGAACTGCTGGATCCGGTATTGCACTTCCCCTTTGGAGGAGCGAGTGTTTTTCCGCTTGTACCAATTTCCGTTGGTATGCAGTTCATAGCCCTGAGGACAGATGTAGTAATTCCCCTGCGCCACGTATTCAAACTTGTCTGTGGTGTAGGCTTCACCAGTCTGCGGAGCGTGCTTTCCCGCGGCTACATAGGTGGTGACCTGTTCCTTCTCACAGCTTGCTATTTCCCGCCCTGTGTGATAACCCGCATCCGCCAGCACATCCACCTGATCGGTCTGACACGCCTCTTTCCCTTCAGCGGCCTGCTTCGACAAGGCGTTCAGGTCATTCTCATTGGTGGTCTCGTTGTGCACGATGAGCTTGTGCTTTTCGTCCACCACCGTCTGTATGGCGTAGCCCACTTCCACGATATTTCGATGCAATACCAGGCCCGCGCATCCGGATCCGTAGTCGATATTTGCTTCTGACCGCTTTGTTCCAGTTCCCGGCCCAACTTTTCGTATTTGTCGCGCCGATCCATTTGCGTCTGCACTTTTTCGCTGATCACAGCCCAGGCCTCTTTCGTATCCGCCCCCTTGTCATCCTCTTCGTCCAGACGGTCCATCTCTTCGAAAAATTCTTCCAACCGCCCGTCTATGTAAGCAATCTGCCTGTCGATCTTCTCTTTGTTGAAATTGCCTGCCTGCCGGCGAGGCAGGTGCTTCTTCGAATTCTGCGCCCGGATCTTCGTCGAATCGATCGCCAGGGTCTTTCCTCCAACCAAATCCCAGTCCCGCATCAGGCTGACTAGCTGCCGGAATACGCCCTTGAACGCTGAACGGTTGTCTTTGCGAAAATCGGCGATGGTCTTATAGCCCGGCTGCTGTCTGCCCAGCAGCCACCACAATTCTACATTGCGACCACCTTCCGCTTCCAGCTTCCGGGAGGATCGAACTCCGTTTTGATACCCATATAAATAAAGCTTCAACAAGGATTTTGCCCCAAATGCCGGCCGGCCCTCGTGGCTTTTCCCAACACTTTAAAACCCAGAGCTTCCAGATCAAGTCCTTCCATTAAAGGCTTCGATCACCCGTACAGGGTGATCCTTGGGGATTAATTCTTCCAGACAGAAGAATTCCATCTGAGAACGGTCCATTTCTGGGTGTAGCGGCATGGTAATTAGATTTGTCTTGGTCTCTAAATTTACCAATTATTTTGGGAAATATTGTCGCTTTGGGGAGGTTTTTTCACAGTCTGGCGGGGGTGCAAAACACCGTAGCGGAGCGCATGCGAAGCTATGGACGTATGCACAAAGTGTGTGCCCGGCATGGCATCCGAGTCGGTATAAAGATACCGAATATTTCTAGAGGGTGAAAGTCCCTTATGGGCAAGTTGCTAAAGCCCATTAGTAAGCCGCAAGGGCGCTCGGAGTGATCCATGTCTGATGCCTCCGCCAAAGGCTATGGCCGCCGGCGGAAGGAAGCGGGACTACAAAAGCTGGTACCGACGAACAGGAATCGCATAAGAGGCTGGATCAGGAGCGTAAGGCAGCACATCGTGTCAAAGCGCGCAGGCAACAACCCTGATCTGGTAGATGCGGCGGGAATCGGCGGAAAGCGGATGCTCTTACCCGGGGAGATCTCCGTCGCAGGAAAGGCGGAGAAGTCAGCCGAGGTCATAGTATTCCGGCAAGCCGGAAGAAGGACCGAACATTAACTGCTGGAAGTTACCCCAGTGTACTTAAAGTGAAGACTACCGACCGACCACGGGGTAGAGCCGCGGGTATCGCTGGGGCAAACGGAAAGCAAAATGAGTTTAAGATGGGGCTACTAGACCGGATCTTATCGCGATCAAATCTGACGCGGGCCTACAAACAGGTTGTAGGCAACCGGGGTAGTAGCGGCGTAGACGGAGTGGAGGTGACCGACCTGGCCGATTACCTCCACGAAAACTGGCTACGCATCAAAGCCGAGATTGAAACCGGGGTTTATCGCCCGCAAGCAGTGCTGGGGGTGGAAATCCCCAAGCCGAATGGCGGCACACGGCTATTGGGCATACCCACGGTTATCGATCGACTGATCCAACAGGCCATCCATCAGGTGTTGAGTCCGCTGTGGGAGGAAGACTTCTCAGCCTACAGCTACGGCTTTCGGCCCGGACGAAACGCCCATCAGGCGGTACTCCAGGCGAGGGCCTACATCAATGAAGGCAACCAGGACATTATTGATCTGGACCTGAAAAGCTTCTTCGATGAAGTTCACCATGATCTGCTAATGAGCCTGTTGAGGCAGAAGGTAAAAGACGAACGGCTTTTGAAATTGATCCGGCGTTACCTGCAAGCAGGACTATTATTGGGAGGGGCAATGACCCCACGCCCCAAGGGTACGCCCCAGGGTGGCCCACTTAGCCCCTTGTTGTCAAACATTCTATTGAATGAACTGGATCAGGAGCTGATGAGCCGAGGCTTATGTTTTGTACGTTATGCCGACGACTGCAGTATTTTTCTGCGCAGTCTGAGGTCGGCCCGACGCGTCAAACGGTCAATCACCAAATTCATCGAAGGGCGACTTCGTCTGAAAGTGAACGAGGAAAAGACCGGCATTTGCCGCCCGGTGCGTTTTGAATTGTTGGGTTACGGATTTGTCCCGACCTACCGCAAGGGAGAGAAGGGCAAGTACAATCTACGTGTATCACCGAAGAGTTTTCGACGATTAAAGTTGAAGATCAAGGCACTTACGCGCAAGACCAGCTCAATGAGTTTCGCCGAGCGCATCAACCGGCTCAACGCCCTGGTCCGGGGCTGGACACATTATTTCAAATTGGCAAGTACCTGGCGAAAACTCAAGGAACTTGATCCTTGGGTGCGTAGTCGCTTACGCTACTGTATCTGGAAGCAGTGGAAGAAACCGGATAGGCGAAGAAAGAATTTTATTCGTCTCGGAATTCCCCCGGATCAGGCATACGCCTGGTCTCGCTCCCGGATGGGTGGATGGGCGATCGCTTGCAGCCCGATCATGAAGACTACTGTCACCGTGGAACGGCTACAAAAGCGCAGCTACATCTCTTTACCGACTACTATCTTAAACTCATCTATGGTTAGTGAACCGCCGTATACGAGGTCCGTACGTACGGTGGTGTGAGAGGGCTGAGGTAAGGAACGAGACCTTTGCGGGGTATCCGCAGGTGTAAATCTCATTCTTTACCTCTCCCTACTCGATTCGCTTCTCGCCTTCTTTTCTTTTACATCTCTATTAACTTTCCAATGACTTCATCTGGTGTGGTTACCTTTCCACAAGCGTTTATTTGTTCAAAATAATTATACCAACCAGTACCTTCAATCAAAACTTCAAACTCTTTGACAATTTCCTCATTGGGCATATTCCAGATTGCGAAAAAATCATAATCAGCTTTGTTGAAAGTATTTTCTTCGATTAGTCCCCAGCTAACTATCTCAACTCCCTTTTCAGCAAAATACTGTATTGAAGGCGCTAATTTAGATAGGTAATTTCCTCTATCTTCTTTTGGCAAATTTGTCCAAGCATCCTTTGCTTTCCATAATTCGATATAACTTTTCATGATTGGTTGGTTGGTCGGTGATTTAATATTTGGTTTGAATTAATGAATGAACTTGTGGTGGTGAAGCCATAAATGATTCATATTGCCCAATAAGTTTTTCAGATTCTTCTTTACTATATTTTTCCTGAAATAATGGAGGGAACTCATAATTTCCATTTTTGACAAGTGGATCCATAAAAAATGCGTAGGTCCAAGTACCATCTTCATTTTGGTGGGTTGGTGACAACCATCTAGTTTGATTGTACTGCTCTTTCATCAGCGGCTTCTTCGAAGTTAAAAGCAAATCAAAAAATATTTCATTCATGAACTTCTCATATTCCATTTTCGATTCATCTTTGACATAGTTAATTATTAGCAAGGTTGTTTCTCCTTCTTTAGCCCTCATATCTTCTTTTCCTTTCTCATTGGTTGCACTATTTGTCAATACTGCTTTTTCATCGTCCGTTTTCTTACTTTCATCTTGCGACTGACAGCTTGAAATCAGAATAATTCCTAAAACTAAAAACAGATAAATTGGATTTTTCATAATTTTTGATTTTGATGATTGTGATAATTTTTTCTTTTTGGTGGAAGCGAACGGGGGCACACGCGACGGAGCGAGCGAATGCGAAGCTATGGACGTGTGAACAAAGTGTATGCCCGGCATGGGCATCCGATTCGGTATAAAGATACCGAATAATTCTGGAGGGTGCAAGTCCCTTACGGGCGAGTTGTCACTAGCCCGTTAGTAAGCGGCAATGCCTGCCCCGATGAAATCGGGGGGCGTTGCGTCAGTCTGTGAAAAAACCTCCCCCTAAAATACATCCTCTCTACGAATATTCCCACCGAAAAACGAAAGAAAGGCAAAGGAGGTAAAAATTGACTCCTGTGACTTCTTTAAATGCCTCAAATTGCCCAGAATAAGGCTTAAAACGGCCTTGAGCCGTTCCAAAATCTCTTGCAACCCCAACAGATTCACACAGCGCTTGAGGTTGTAGCACGTAAAGATCAGGTCCGATTCGGCCTGGACCTTGGGCAGTGTTTTGAGCAAGGTATAGGTGAAGCCCCATTGTCGTTTTATCGTTCCGTATGGATGCTCCACCAGTTCCTGTCTCTTTCGGTAATAGCTCCAATTTGTTTTCATTCTTGCGTCATTCCGGTCCACCGCATCCTGATATTCGGTCCGCTCGATCAGACGACCATTCTTGCTCTTGGTGCACTTCGATCTGGCCGAACAAGTCGCACAGGCCGGCGTCCTGAACTGCTGGATCCGGTATTGCACTTCCCCTTTGGAGGAGCGAGTGTTTTTCCGCTCGTACCAATTTCCGTTGGTATGCAGTTCATAGCCCTGAGGACAGATGTAGTAATTCCCCTGCGCCACGTATTCAAACTTGTCTGTGGTGTAGGCTTCACCAGTCTGCGGAGCGTGCTTTCCCGCGGCTACATAGGTGGTGACCTGTTCCTTCTCACAGCTTGCTATTTCCCGCCCTGTGTGATAACCCGCATCCGCCAGCACATCCACCTGATCGGTCTGACACGCCTCTTTCCCTTCAGCGGCCTGCTTCGACAAGGCGTTCAGGTCATTCTCATTGGTGGTCTCGTTGTGCACGATGAGCTTGTGCTTTTCGTCCACCACCGTCTGTATGGCGTAGCCCACTTCCACGATATTTCGATGCAATACCAGGGCCCGCGCATCCGGATCCGTAGTCGATATTTGCTTCTGACGGCTTTGTTCCAGTTCCCGGCCCAACTTTTCGTATTTGTCGCGCCGATCCATTTGCGTCTGCACTTTTTCGCTGATCACAGCCCAGGCCTCTTTCGTATCCGCCCCCTTGTCATCCTCTTCGTCCAGACGGTCCATCTCTTCGAAAAATTCTTCCAACCGCCCGTCTATGTAAGCAATCTGCCTGTCGATCTTCTCTTTGTTGAAATTGCTCGCCTGCCGGCGAGGCAGGTGCTTCTTCGAATTCTGCGCCCGGATCTTCGTCGAATCGATCGCCAGGGTCTTTCCTCCAACCAAATCCCAGTCCCGCATCAGGCTGACTAGCTGCCGGAATACGCCCTTGAACGCTGAACGGTTGTCTTTGCGAAAATCGGCGATGGTCTTATAGCCCGGCTGCTGTCTGCCCAGCAGCCACCACAATTCTACATTGCGACCACCTTCCGCTTCCAGCTTCCGGGAGGATCGAACTCCGTTTTGATACCCATATAAATAAAGCTTCAACAAGGATTTTGCCCCAAATGCCGGCCGGCCCTCGTGGCTTTTCCCCAACACTTTAAAACCCAGAGCTTCCAGATCAAGTCCTTCCACAAAGGCTTCGATCACCCGTACAGGGTGATCCTTGGGGATTAATTCTTCCAGACAGAAGAATTCCATCTGAGAACGGTCCGTTTCTGGGTGTAGCGGCATGGTAATTAGATTTGTCTTGGTCTCTAAATTTACCAATTATTTTGGGAAATATTGTCGCTTTGGGGAGGTTTTTTCACAGTCTGACGGTTAGTATATGCGGCGTGCGACCGTTTAGGGAGCATTATTGCATATGCATTGTTCTGCGTTCGTATTTTTACCAAGGTCCATTCTTTGTAATGTTCAGAAATTTGCCGTTTTCCAATCGGTATGCACCGCCAAAGCCTAAAAACCATAGTCTATCATTTTGGTCTCTGTAGATTTGATAAACTACAGGTCCCTGATTATCTTCGGTTTTTTCGAATTCGATTATCTCTTTGCCATCATAGATATGTAGATCATGCTGATTGAAGACAAAATATAATTTACCATTTTTGTCTTCCGAAATACTCCCAATCCCCTTACCGACTTCTGGTACTTGTTCTGTTATATTTTCTAACCGATTTCCTACCAGTTTGTATAATGCCTCTTTAGTTGAAATCCAGTAACCTCCTTTTTCGCTTTCAATGATTTCGTTTATAAAGTTGGTTCTAATTCCATATTCTTCAGAGGCATTATGAAGAATGTTGTCTTTTAATCTAAAAAGTCCTGCATTGGTACAAAACCAGATATTTCCTTTACTGTCTTCCATAATGCAATGTACCATCTTAGTGCTTGAAACACCGAGTGTTGTGTCACGAATTCCTTCAGGTAATTCGAAGTTTGTAAATACATCTCCATTAAATTTGCATAAACCTCCTATTGTCCCAATCCAAATATTACCATTGGCATCCGATTCAATGTTCCAAACATCATTATTCAATAATCCATCTGATTCATAATAATTCTTCACTATTTCTCCATCATAGCTACTGAGACCATCGGTATGCCCGAACCAAATTTTCCCATCTTTACCTTCTGTAATATCGTGTATTGTTACACGTCCACCTGTTTCACTTTTTATACTATCAATTTTACTCAACGTGTTATTGGAAAGTCTAAAAGCCCCATCCTGCGCTCCAAACCAAATATTTCCTTTGCTATCCTGAAACATCATTCTTACAACTTCGCTTATCTGCTCTTTTGATTGAGTATTTGTTTTCGCATGTAATAACTCAATCCTTGAATTGTCAGTTTCTTTCTGTGCATTGCAAGCTGATATCAGAAGAAAGAGGGACATAATAACCAATTTCATTTGTCCATGAATTATTTTGACTTG